>NZ_PVTD01000033.1 GCF_003003255.1 Aliiruegeria haliotis | reverse complement strand
TCGATCTTCGATTACTCGATGATCTTGGAGACGACGCCGGCGCCGACGGTGCGGCCGCCTTCACGGATGGCGAAGCGGAGCTTTTCTTCCATGGCGATCGGGGCGATCAGCTCGACCTTGAAGGAGACGTTGTCGCCCGGCATCACCATCTCGGTGCCCTCGGCCAGCGTCACCGTGCCGGTCACGTCCGTCGTGCGGAAGTAGAACTGCGGACGGTAGTTGGCGAAGAACGGCGTGTGACGGCCACCCTCTTCCTTGGTCAGGATGTAGGCCTCGGCCTCGAACTTGGTGTGCGGCGTCACCGAGCCCGGCTTGCAGAGAACCTGGCCACGCTCGACGCCTTCACGGTCGATACCACGCAGCAGCGCGCCGATGTTGTCGCCGGCCTCACCACGATCCAGCAGCTTGCGGAACATTTCCACACCGGTGCAGGTCGTCTTGGAGGTGTCGCGGATGCCGACGATCTCGATCTCGTCGCCGACGTTGATCACGCCACGCTCGACACGACCGGTCACAACCGTACCACGGCCGGAAATCGAGAACACGTCCTCGATCGGCATCAGGAACGGCTGGTCCACGGCGCGGGCCGGGGTCGGGATGTACTCGTCGACAGCGGCCAGAAGCTCGCGGATCTTCTCTTCGCCGATCTCCGGGGACTTGCCTTCCAGAGCCGCCAGCGCCGAACCCGCAACGATCGGAATGTCGTCGCCGGGGTACTCGTAGTCGGTCAGCAGCTCGCGGATTTCCATCTCGACGAGCTCCAGCAGCTCCTCGTCGTCGACCTGGTCAACCTTGTTCATGAACACGGTCATGTAGGGAATGCCGACCTGGCGACCGAGCAGGATGTGCTCGCGGGTCTGCGGCATCGGGCCGTCAGCAGCCGACACCACCAGGATCGCGCCGTCCATCTGAGCAGCACCGGTGATCATGTTCTTCACATAGTCGGCGTGGCCGGGGCAGTCGACGTGCGCGTAGTGACGGTTTTCCGTCTCGTATTCCACGTGCGCGGTCGAGATCGTGATGCCACGGGCCTTCTCTTCAGGCGCACCGTCAATCTGGTCATAAGCCTGAAAGTCACCGAAATACTTCGTGATCGCGGCCGTCAACGTCGTCTTGCCGTGGTCAACGTGACCGATCGTGCCGATGTTCATATGCGGCTTGCTGCGGTCAAACTTTTCCTTTGCCATG
>NZ_PVTD01000032.1 GCF_003003255.1 Aliiruegeria haliotis | reverse complement strand
TGGCGTGCCCCCAATGGGTGGTCCGGTTTGATTGTTAGTACATCGTTGGCCTCTGGTCCATCGGAACAAGGGTTTCTGGCGCGGGTGGCCTGTATCCCAGTGCGCTGTGCGGCCTGACGGTGTTGTAGTGAACGCGCCACTGCTCGATCAGGATTTGAGCTTCCCGCAGGCTGTAGAAGATTTCGCCGTTGAGCAGTTCGTCCCGGAAACGGGCGTTGAAGCTTTCGCAGTATCCGTTTTCCCAAGGTGAGCCTGGCTCGATGTAGGTGGTCTTGGCGCCGACGGCTGCGATCCAGTCCCGCACTTTCTGCGCAATGAACTCCGGGCCATTGTCAGACCTGATGTATTCCGGCGGACCGCGAAGGATGAGCAAGTCGGTCAGCGCATCCAGCACATCGGTCGAGTTGAGCTTGCGATCCACGCGGATCATGAGCGCCTCCCTGGTGTATTCATCGATGATGTTGAGCGTCCGATAGACCCGACCGTCGTGGGTGCGATCCTGAACGAAGTCATAGGACCAGACGTGGTTTGGCCGCTCCGGCCTGAGGCGAACACATGATCCATCATTCATCCAGAGACGCCCCTTTTTCTTCTGTTTCTGTGGAACCTTCAGCCCTTCACGCCGCCAGATACGCTCGACCCGCTTGTGGTTGACGCACCAACCTGCGTTGTTCAGCAAGCCGGTCACCATCCGATAACCGTAGCGCCCGTATTTGTCGGCCAGTTCGATGATGTCGTCTGTCAGACGCCCTTCATCTGCACGGCCTTGCGGAACCTTGCGCTGCGTGGATCGATGCTGACCGAGCGTGCGGCAGGCACGGCGCTCTGATACGCCAAGCTCCTGCCGCACATGGTCGATGCACTTGCGGCGACGTGAAGGGCTCAGAAGTTTCCCTTTGCCGCCTCGGTCAGAATGAGCTTGTCCAGCGTCAGATCAGACACCGCGCGGCGCAGCCGCTGGTTCTCTTTCTCAAGCTCTTTCAGGCGTGCGAGCTGTGACCGGCCCATTCCGCCATAGAGCTTCCGCCATCGATAGAACGTTTGCTGCGTTATGCCGATCTGGCGGACAGCCTCGCCAACCGTCGCGCCTTGTCCTTGCAGAACCTCAACTTGCCGAAGTTTCGATACTATATCTTCGGGCTTCTCTCGTTTCCCAGCCATCGCTGATCCTCCAATTTGCAGGACAATCTATCCCAGTTGGTGGACCACTCTCAGGGGGCTACTCCA
>NZ_PVTD01000031.1 GCF_003003255.1 Aliiruegeria haliotis | reverse complement strand
AGATCGGCGACGAGTCCGTAGTCTGCGACCTGGAAGATCGGGGCCTCTTCGTCCTTGTTGATTGCGACGATGACCTTGGAATCCTTCATGCCTGCGAGGTGCTGGATGGCGCCGGAGATGCCCACGGCGATGTAGAGATCCGGGGCGACGACCTTGCCCGTCTGGCCAACCTGCCAGTCGTTCGGGGCGTAGCCGGAATCGACGGCGGCCCGCGAGGCGCCGACCGCGGCGCCGAGCTTGTCGGCCAGCGCTTCGATCATCTTGAAGTCTTCCTCGGAGCCGACGCCGCGACCACCGGACACGACCACGCCAGCGGAGGTCAGCTCCGGGCGGTCGGACTCGGCGACCTTGTCCTCGACCCATTCGGACAGGCCCGGGTTGCCGGCAGCCGTGATGGTCTCGACAGCGGCGGCCCCCCCCGCGCCAGCGGCGTCGAAATTCGCGGTCCGGATGGAGACGACTTTCGTGGCGTCGGCGGATTTCACGGTCTGGATTGCGTTGCCGGCATAGATCGGGCGCTCAAACGTGTCGGCGTCGACGACGGCGGTGATGTCGGAGATGACCATCACGTCCAGAAGCGCGGCCACGCGGGGCAGCACGTTCTTGGCGGATGCGGTCGCGGGCGCCACGATGTGGGAATAGTCGCCGGCCAGCGACACGATCAGGTCGGCCAGGGGCTCGGCCAGCATGTTGCCGTAGGCCGGGTCGTCTGCGCAGAGGACCTTTGCCACGCCATCGATCCCGGCAGCGGCTTCGGCCGCCCCGCCGCAGGCAGCCGCGGCGCAGAGAACGGTGACATCCCCCAATGCGCCGGCCGCTGTCACGGCCTTCGCGGTCGCATCGACGGAAAGCTCGCCGCCATGCACTTCGGCAAGAAGTAGAACAGCCATCACAGAACCCCCGCTTCGTCCTTGAGTTTCGCCACCAGCTCGTCGACCGAGCCAACGATCACACCCGCCTTGCGGGCCTCCGGTTCGGAGGTCTTCACGATCTCCAGGCGCGGCGTGACATCGACGCCGTAATCGGCGGGCGTCTTGACATCCAGCGGCTTCTTCTTCGCCTTCATGATGTTCGGCAACGAAGCGTAGCGCGGCTCGTTCAGCCGCAGGTCCACGGTGACGATGGCGGGCAGCTTGACCTTGATAGTCTGAAGACCGCCATCGACCTCGCGGGTGACGTTGGCGCTGTCGCCGTCCACGTCCAGGGCGGAGGCAAAGGTGCCCTGGGCCCAGCCAAGCAATGCAGCGAGCATCTGGCCGGTGGCGTTCAGGTCGTTGTCGATGGCCTGCTTGCCACAGAGCACCAGCCCGGGCTGCTCCTCCTCGACAATCCCCTTGAGGATCTTCGCCACGGCGAGCGGCTCGATGTCCGTGTGCACATCGTCAGCGGCCTCGACCAGGATCGCACGGTCGGCGCCCATCGCCAACGCGGTGCGCAGGGTTTCCTGGGACTGCTTGACGCCGATGGAGACCGCGACGATCTCGTCGGCCTTCCCGGCTTCCTTCAGGCGAATGGCCTCTTCGACAGCGATCTCGTCAAAGGGGTTCATCGACATCTTCACATTGGCAAGATCGAC
>NZ_PVTD01000030.1 GCF_003003255.1 Aliiruegeria haliotis | reverse complement strand
CGCACGGCGCTGACCGCGGCCTATGCGGCGGGGCTGCGGGTGTCCGAGGTCACCGGTCTCAGGGTCACTGATATCGACAGCGGGCGCGGCGTGATCCGGGTCCGCAATGGCAAGGGCGGCAAGGATCGCCAGGTGATGCTGTCGGCGCAGCTTCTGCATATCTTGCGGGACTACTGGCGGCAGGCGCGGCCGAAGGACTGGCTGTTTCCCGGCCGGGATGAGTGCAGCCGGATCAGCGCCACGGTTCTGCATGCTGCCTGCCGTGAGGCCCGCATCGCCGCCAGGATCGGCAAGCAGGTGAGTGTGCACACGCTTCGGCATTCCTTTGCCACCCACCTGCTGGAGAACGGCACCGATATCCGCGTCATCCAGGCGCTGCTCGGGCACAGCCACCTGTCGAGCACGGCGCGCTATACTGCGGTGTCGAACCGGCTGATCACAAGCACGCAGAGCCCGTTCGACCGGCTCGGTATCGGGGCGGCGCCACCGCACTGACGCGGATCCGACATGCCGGGACTGGAGGTGGCGGATATCTTCCGTCGCCATGGCGAGGCGTGGCGGCAGGCCCATGACGGTCATCTGGGCCGTGTCGAGCGCCGGGTGATGAGCGCGATCGAGCTGTGCAGAACAGCTGCGCTTGGCGGCCATGTCGAGGGCTGCCGGGCCTGCGGCACGGTCCGTGTCGCCTATAATTCCTGCCGCAACCGGCATTGCCCGAAGTGTCAGGGTGCGGCTGCGCGCGACTGGCTGGAAGCGCGGGCGGGCGACCTGTTGCCGGTGCCCTATTTCCATGTGGTCTTCACGCTGCCCGCCGAGATTGCAGCCATTGCCTTTCAGAACAAGAAGGTCGTCTATGGCATCCTGTTCCGGACAGCTGCGGACACCCTTCGCATCATCTCCGCAGACCCAAAACATCTCGGCGCCGGGATCGGCCTCATCGCGGTGCTGCACAGTTGGGGCCAGACCCTGAGCTACCATCCCCACCTCCACTGTATCGTACCGGGTGGCGGGCCGTCGCCCGACGGCAGCCGCTGGATCGCCTGCCGGCCCGGCTTCTTCCTGCCGGTCCGGGTGCTGTCGCGGCTGTTCCGGCGACTGTTTCTGCAGGCGCTGCGCGCCGCCTTCGAGGCCGGACAGCTGCAGTTCTTCGGCGAGATTGCCGAACTGGCCGAACCGAAGGCCTTTGCCCGGCTGCTGACCACGGCCCGGAACCGCGACTGGGTGGTCTACGCCAAGCCGCCCTTCGGCGGACCGGAACAGGTGCTGGCCTACCTGAGCCGCTACACCCACCGCGTCGCCATCGCCAATTCCCGCCTGATCGGCATGGAGGATGGCAAGGTGACGTTCCGCTGGCGCGACTACCGACATGGCCGCCGACCGAGGCGGATGACCCTCGATGCCGGAGAGTTCATCCGGCGCTTCCTTCTGCACACCCTGCCGGACGGCGTTCACCGCATCCGACATTACGGCTTTCTCGCCAACGGCCATCGCGTCACCCGCCTTGCGGCCTGCCGGACATTGCTGGCCGCCCGGACGCAGGAGATGACAGTCCGCCCCGAGCCGGCAATGAAGGCGACACCGGTTCCGCGCCCTTGTCCCTGCTGCGGTCGGCAGATGGTGACGCTGGCCGTCTGGTATCATGGCCAGGCACCGCCACGTCGACCTTTCTGGAACGACAGCTCATGAACACCCGAGACAGACCAATGCCTCGCGATCGGCGGTCGGCCTCCACGAGGACCGGCCAGACGGCCTGCGGGCCGGTGACCTGGTCGCCCCGGCTCCAGCCGACGCGAGCGACGATCGGCCACCAGACCTACCCGCTGCGACGGCCCCGGCAGGCTGATGCCAACCCTGCCGGCAGCCCAAAATGCGCTATTCGCCGCCGCATCCGCCGTCGCGCCCACCACCCGAGGCCTGCGCCGAGGCCATAATCCCCATAGCGCCAAAACACCCCGCAGCTTCGTTCAATCCGGCTTCAATGAGGTCCGCGACACCACTTGGCGTCGATCTCACGCACGCGGACCTCACGGAACCCTCCAGATTC
>NZ_PVTD01000029.1 GCF_003003255.1 Aliiruegeria haliotis | reverse complement strand
CACAGGAGCCCTTCCGTTCACATCGTTTCACGCCACCTGCACCGAAGTGGGTGCGGGCGGGCGCGACGGGCTGCAACACCTAGGCTCATCTGTGTGCCGTCGGCAACCCCGCCCGGCTGGAAAGGCTCCGGGAGTGCCGGATGAGTGTTGCCTGGCGTCGCCCCCGTGCGCACCTGGCCAGACGGGCCGCCGGATTGGCGGCCCGTCTGTTTTGGGTGGTGTCGGGGCTCAGCGGCCCATCCATCCACCGTCGACGAGCAGGATCGCGCCGTTGACGTAGGTGGAGGCGTCGGAGGACAGGAAGACGGCCGGGCCGGCGAAGTCTTCCGGTTTGCCCCAGCGGCCCGCCGGGATCCGGCCCAGGATCGCCTCGGAGCGTTCCGGATCGTCCTGCAGCGCCTGCGTGTTGTCGGTCGCGATGTAGCCCGGCGCGATCGCGTTCACGTTCACGCCCTTGCCGGCCCACTCGTTCGCGAAAGCCATCACGAGCTGGCCGATGCCGCCCTTCGAGGCCGCGTAGCCCGGCACCGTGATGCCGCCCTGGAAGGTCAGCAGCGAGGCGGTGAAGATGATCTTGCCCGCGCCGCGCTCAAGCATCGAGCGGCCGATCTCGCGCGTCAGCACGAATTGCGCGCTCAGGTTCACCTCGATCACCTTGTCCCACCACTCGTCGGGATGCTCGGCCGCGGGCTTGCGCATGATCGTGCCCGCGTTGTTGATCAGGATGTCGATCGGCGGGTTCTCTTCCTGCACCTGCGCGGCGAAGGCCGTGACCGCGGCGCGGTCCGAGAAGTCGCAGGAGTAGCCCTTGAAGCTCCGCCCCAGCGCCTTGACCTCCTCGCCCACCGCAGAGCCCTCGCTCTCCAGCGATGCCGAGACGCCGATGATGTCGGCGCCAGCCTGCGCCAGGCCGAGCGCCATGCCCTTGCCGATGCCGCGCTTGGCGCCGGTCACCAGGGCGGTCTTGCCCGAAAGGTCGAACATGCTCAGGTCAGTCATTGTGGTTATCCGTTGATTTTCAGGAGGGATTTCATTGCGTTCGGATTGGACGTCAGCTCCGCAAACGCCTCGCCGATCTTCTCGAGCGGGCGGATGTCGGTGATCATCGCATCGGCGTCGATCTCGCCGGCGGCGATCGAGGCGATGGCCTTGTCGTAATCCTCCGGCTCGTAGACCCGCACGCCGATCAGCTGCAGCTCGCGCCAGAAGAAGCGGAACAGGTCCACCTGCGGTTTCGTCGCGTGGATGGCCACCATGACGATGCGCGCGCGGGTGGCGCCGGCGTCGGTCATCAGGTCCACGCCCGGCTGCACGCCGGAGACCTCGAAGATCACGTCGGCGCCCTTGTCGCCGGTCTTCTTCAACACCTCGGCGGCCGCATCGACCTCCTTGGGGTTGATGGTCTCGAAGCCCAGCTTCCGGGCCAGCGCCAGGCGGTTCTCGTTGATCTCCGATATCGTCACCTTGCCGCCCGCGGCCTTGGCCACCATCGCCACGAGCATGCCGATCGGGCCGCCGCCGATCACCAGCACGTCCTCGCCTTGCGCCACCTTCGCCATCCGCACGTCGTGGCAGGCCACGGCCAGAGGCTCGATCAGCGCCGCGTCGCGCAGGGTCACATTCTCGGGCAGCCTGTGCAGCGTATGCGCCGGAACGTTCCAGAGCTGCTGCATCGCGCCCTGGCTGTCCAGGCCGATGAACTTGAGGTTGTGGCAGATATGCTGATGGCCGCGGTTGCAGGCCGGGCAATCGCCGCAGTGATCGAGAGGACGTACCACGATCCGGTCGCCCGGCGCCCAGCCCTCCACACCCTCGCCAACCGACTTGACCACCCCGGACATCTCGTGCCCGAGGATCCGCTCGAAACCGACGCGCGCATCCATGTGGCCCAGATAGGCATGCAGATCCGTGCCGCAGATGCCGCAATACGCAACCTCGATCTGAACCTGCCCTGAACCGGGAGCCTCAGCCGCGATCTCCGTAACCTCGAACGTCTTCTCGCCACGATAATAGGCCGCCAAAATCGACATCGTTCTTTCCTTTCAGGCCGC
>NZ_PVTD01000028.1 GCF_003003255.1 Aliiruegeria haliotis | reverse complement strand
ATACAGGCCACCCGCGCCAGAAACCCTTGTTCCGATGGACCAGAGGCCAACGATGTACTAACAATCAAACCGGACCACCCATTGGGGGCACGCCACCAGTCTCCCCGCATCGTCATTTGAGTTAGCGGATTGGCACTATTGGATTCAGCTTCCTCAACATCTTCACGTAGACATACAGGGCAGCCTCGGATTATGGGGTTCCTAACTGCGCGAGTGACAAACACTTCATCCCGAAATGTCATTCTTACTTCGCCGATACTTCGCCCGGTCCAGGAGACGAGCTCTTCGAGTTGAGCACCAGTGAGTCCACCGCATGTAGCGAGGTCGTTCAAAGCATCTTCGTCCAAAGAAACGATCTTCTTGATCGAGAATCCCATATCCAAAGCGAAGTCAGTCGCACTCACCCCATTCATCGCCGCCATGCGAGATAGAAACGACGGGACCGTTTCCCTGTGTTTGGGTGTGGTACGAAGTGGGAGAAGCTTGGGCAGCATGCGCGAACGATTATGGTCGGTTTGGAGTGACTTCACCAATATGCCGAAGGTCCGCATGTCGGTCCACCAGCGTCGCGTCGCAACTCGGCGACGAGTGAACGGCGGGCAAATCCGCAATTGGAGGATCGCAGGGGAGGCTACATGAAATGCATGAACTGCGAACACTACTCTGGGATCTAACGAACTAGTACGTTGAGCGCACTGGAACGCAAAACTCTTAGTTTTCTTGCAGTATCAAGCCATCTGCCGCTCGAGCTTGAGTTTGCGTTTCTCCCAATCCGGCATGACGCGCCCCAAAAGATCGAAGAAGGCAGGGCCGTGGTGAGGGTGGCCGACATGGCACAGTTCGTGGGTAATCACATAATCTATCGCCTCTGTGGAGGCACTGATAAGAACACGATTGATCACTAAATTCTTCCGGCCAGTCATTGAACCCCATCGAGATTTCAACTCGCGAATGATGATACTGTTCGGAATGACTTTCTCGGGGTCTGGAAAACGGCCTCGGCAGATGTCCAGCCGTTCCGCGAACTTGATCTGGGCACGCTGCAACATCCAGTCTCGTACTAGCTCACGGGTGTGAGCGGCTCGATCTGGCTTCGTGCTCCAAACCATCAGTTGACCGCGCTGCATCTTGACGCTGTTCTGTATGCCGGGGATCACCTTGAGTTTGTACTGGCGACCCAAGTACAAGTGGGTCTCGCCGCCGATATAGCGACGTTCCGGCGTTTTAGGCTGGAATTGGTCGTAGTAGCGAAGCTGCTTGCATATCCAAGGCGCGCGTTTGCGCACCTTCTCGACGATACGTTCAGAGCTCGCGTCCTCGGGCGCGACAACCTCGACCTGCTGGTCAGGCAAGACGCTTATGGACAGGGTTTTGCGAACCCGCCTCACGACAGAAAAACGGATCGTTTCACTGCCGAAGCGTGCCTCAAGAACCTCAGCACTCATCCGGGGAACCTCGCCCGCGCGATATCCATGATCCGCAGCTCGATGTCGTCGAGAAGGTCGAGGGGAATGTCGATGCCTTTCTCGTCGCGCACGACGTCGAAGAAATAGTCGTCGATTGCGTTGCGCATGTTGTTCTGCGCCATTTCGTTCGACCAGACATCGACGATGTGGTGATCCTTGACGATCCCGATGATCGACTGCGCGACATCGGCTGTCACAGTATCTTCAACGCCGCCATTGATCTCCTTCAGGATCGGCTCAAGCACACCGAAGACGGCCTGAGCGTCCGTGTCTCCCTTGATGCTTTCGGGCATTTCACGACCATGATCGCGGCGCGCAACGCGCCCCGCCAAGTCCACGACCGTCTTAAGGTAGTCCTTCTCAGAAATCCGCTTTTCGCGGTAGTCGCGGATCGTCTCTGTCAGCATCTCGGAGAACTGCCTGTAGAAGGAAGGGTCTTCCTCCATCTTTTCCGTGATCGTGCGTTTGGTGGCACTTGCAATACGATCCGCCTTGGAGGCGGCAGTCGTACCCTCTTCTTCGATCACGGCGTTCAAGGCGTCAGGATCGTTAATGTTCACCAGGTCAATGATGACCTCGGCAGGTTTCGCGGTGACATGATCGTCGAGCAATTTCTGAATCTTGGGCTCGAACTCCTTCACATCGACTGTTTCTTGGTAGCGTAGCTGAACCGAGCGCTTCAGCTCCGAGAAGGCTTTCCAATCCTTCGTGAAGTTGGCAACCGCCGCCTCGTCGAACACGTCATAGAGCTTCTCGGAGGAAAGCGAGATGTGCAGACAGCGGCCATAGTCCTTCAGACGGGTATAGAAGCCTTCCCGTTTCGCGTCGTCAGCCAGGAGCTGCTCGAACTGCTCCATATCCTTCTTGTTGCGAACCTCCTTGAAGACATCCCACAGCTGGTCGTGCAGCTGCGGCAGCCTGCGGATTTCCTCCCGGATATCGTGCAACGATCCTGCAACATCCTCGCCGTCGAAACCTTCAAAAGCGCTATAGGTCGTCAGTGCCGTATCGAGTTCACCAAGCAACCCTTCATAATCAACGATGAAGCCGAATTGCTTCTCCTTGTCATCGTCCTCGTAGAGACGGTTTACGCGGGCAATGGCTTGAAGAAGATTATGTTCCCGCAACGGCTTACATACGTAGAGTACCGTGTTGCGTGGAGCATCAAAGCCGGTCAGAAGTTTCGAGACGACGATCAGAATTTCGGGATCGCCGGAGCCCTTGAAGGCGTCGATGATCTGGCGGTTGTATTCGTCTTCGGTCTTATGCTTGGCCATCATCTTGTCCCAGAACTTGCGCACCAAGTCCTTGGAATCCTGATCGACTTCCTCGTTACCTTCCTTGTCGTCGGGGGCAGAGATGATAATCTCGCTCGTCACATGGCCTATCTCGTCGAGCACCTCCTTGAAGCGCACGGCAGCTGCCTTTGACGGGGCTACCAGTTGCGCTTTGAAGCCGGTGCCCTGCCAATACTGGCGAAAGTGTTCGGAGATATCGAATGCCTTGGCGCGGATGGCTTGGCTCGTCTTTGACAGAGCATCCATGCGCGAGAACTTTCGCTTCAGATCGGCTTTCTGTTTCTCCGTCAGTCCCTCGCTGATTTTGTCAAACCAGGTATCGACGACATCGCCACTCACCTGCTGTTCGACCAAGCGCCCTTCATAGAGCAATGGGACAACGGCCTCGTCTTTAACAGCCTGATCAATCGTATACTTGTGGATGAGCCCACCGAACGTATCGAGGGTGTTCTTGTCCTTCTTCAAGAGCGGTGTGCCGGTGAAGCCGAGGTAGCAGGCATTTGGCAAGATACGTCGCATCTTCAAGGCAAACTTGCCGTGCCCGCCATAGCGGCCTGTCTGGCTGCGGTGACTCTCATCGACCAGAACGAAGATGTCGGCGCTGTCGTCCTTGAAGTTGTCCGCCTTCATGGCGGTATCGAACTTGTTGATGATCGTCGTGACCAAAGGTGTCCGGTTCTTGATCAGCTCGATTAGGTTTGCCCCTGTGGCCGCTCGAACGGGTTCAAGATCGCAGGACTTGAACGTGCCCTTGATCTGTTTGTCGAGGTCATCACGATCCGTGACGATCAGGATGCGGGGATTCCTTACGCCCTTATCGAGGGCAAGTGCTCGTCCAAGCATCACCATTGTTAGGCTCTTTCCCGAGCCCTGCGTGTGCCATATCACACCTCCCTTGCGGCGACCTTCCAGATCGAAGCCTTTCAGGCGCGCGAGCGCGGTTCGGATACTGAAGAATTGCTGATGGCGAGCGATCTTTCGCACTCCGCCATCGAAAACCGTGAAACGGCGCACAAGGTCGAGGAGGCGCTCCGGGCGGCACATTGCGTAGATGGCTCGATCCTGCTCACTGATCGACCGCTCCCCTCCCGCTGCCAGCTCTTCGAAGAAGACGTGCGCATCGGCCATGTCGCCGGAGAAAACAGCGGTCTTTTCATCCGCCGCTAGAGGGCGGTTGATCGTTGCAGAGATATCTGCATCCTGATCCTCTTCATCGCGCCAGATTTGCCAGAACTTGCGCGGCGTGCCCACGGTGGCAAAGCGGGCTTCCCGCCGCTTCATGCTCATGAGCAACTGCGCATAGTGAAAGAGCTGCGGGATGTTGTCTTCGTTCTGATATCCGATCAGCTGGCTATCGGCCTTCCTTAACGTCTCCGTGGGACGCTTGTTCTCGATGACAATGAAGGGGATGCCGTTCACGAAGCAGACAATATCGCAGCGCCGCGTAGAGGTGCTGGCTGTCCGCTCGACACTCATCTCCGCCGTCACATGGAAAACGTTGTTCTCGGGCGTCTCCCAGTCGATGTACTTGAAGGAATAGCTCTTGCTGTCGCCCTCGATGGCTTTTGAGATCGTCGTGCCCAGAACCAAGAGATCATAGATGTCCTGATTTGTGCCCCTCAGCCCCTTCAGCTTGTCAGGGGTCGGTTTGAGACGGCGCAGCGCCTCATGGGCGTCCTCCAGGTCAAAAGCATAGCTCTTGCCGCGATAACTGTAGCTGTTGAGCTTCAGCATCTGCTCCACAACGATGTCGTCGAGGATCACGCTGCGGGTTTTCCCCCGCAATTGATCCACGTTCGTCTGTGACAGTGGTTTGAACCCTAGCGCAACCAGCGTCTGGATCGCCGGTATCTGGGATTGGAACTTTTCAGCCGGATTGAATCCTTGAGAACTCATAGTCCCTCCACCACTGCTTTGATGAACTTTGCGACCTCTCGCTTCGCAACTGCACTGCTTAGGTTGCATTGGCAGAACTTCGAAACGCGGGTTTCACGGCCAGTTTTTTTGCTTCGCCTAAAGGCAGTCACGTCATATGCATTCCCTGCCTTCTTGGTTTCAGCAATTCGGTAGATGTACGCCCCATTGAAGCCGATGAAGTCACCGCTTGCGTCGACCGTCCAGAAACCTGGGTAGTTGAGTTTCTCTAGCTCCCGACGCATTTCGAGAGCCGATCCATATCTTTCATTCAAATCGGGATGTGTCGCCTTCAGAATAATTCTTCGCAGACGTGAAGGCACAAAAGTAGGAAAATCTGATACGGAGATGAGCTGAGCTTGTGCCACCGCATCATAGTAAGATTGCTCGCCGAGTGCGCTGAACTTTTGACGAAGATCGTTGAGCCCTACGGCGATGCGGAACAAGGTAAGGCCCGCTTGAAATACATCAGTCTGCGCCGTGATCCCGCTCGACGTGTGCACCTCAGGAGCGGCATGGATCTTGTAGAACATCGGGGCAGGTATTGGAGCCCCCCCCTGCGTGACTCCCACAATGCCGTAGTCAGTCAACATGCCTTGGCCCTGCGCGCCGATAAGTACGTTTTCGGGCTTGATGTCGTTGTGATAGAAGTCATGCCCATGAAGGTACTCGAGTCCGCGAAGGACATCCTTGCCTAGACGGATGACTTCAGGGAGCGGCAAGTACATCGATGGGTTGGCAAGCGTAGTGATCGGGCCATTGGGCATGTAGTCCATCGCTTGGCGTGCCCCCAATGGGTGGTCCGGTTTGATTGTTAGTACATCGTTGGCCTCTGGTCCATCGGAACAAGGGTTTCTGGCGCGGGTGGCCTGTAT
>NZ_PVTD01000027.1:2500-6564 GCF_003003255.1 Aliiruegeria haliotis | reverse complement strand
TGGTTTTGTACAGCTTGAGCGTCGGAATTCTGAAGGGAATTGGGAGAGTTTTGAGGTTTTTGGTTCGACGGGAGCGTTCAAGATCGATGTTGTCAACACCCCGTCGTTGCGGATTTCGGCCACCTCTGGGGCGATGTTCCGCTGGACGTGGGCCAGCTGATGTACGGGATCTCGAGTTTGCTCTCGACGCCAATGGCCATCGCCCTCTCCGGGCAGGGTGATGGCGTGGAGGGGTCCAGGGCGAGCCGCCGGACGTTGTATTCCGCGCGGTTTGATATGGATCGATCGGCGGATTTTCTGGCACCTCTTCCGACGTCTCTCACGTGGCAGGAGACTGGTGAAGGTGGCGCGATGGTTTTCGGAGCATCGGGCGGTCCACTCGTTCTTTCAGTTGGCACACGCGCCGGCGCATTCATTGGAGTTGATTGCGATCTGGAGTTGTTGGGGAGCAATGAGGTTCCGGTTTCGATTTCGGTTGGGTTCCGGGAATCCTCCGGAGACGAGATTGCTGCCGATCCGGACAGGGATCTTTTTCCCGACGGATGGACGGGAGGATCGCAAATGCGGACGATTGGACCTGCGCCTTCGGGGACCACGCGTTGCGATGTGCAGTTCTCGTTCCCTGACCGGTTCACATCAATGACGGCCGGTCCTGTTGGCATCTACGGGATCGAGTTGACGGAAGTCCTGCTGGGGGCACCTGTCGGCAGGTCGATGATGCTTGGTTTCGGTCACAGTTGAGTTTGGTTCCGAACACAGAAACGCCCCCGGACGTTGAAGTCCGGGGGCGTTTCTGCGTTTCGTATCGTATTGAGAGTTCTTGAGTTTTTTCTAGGTTTGGCGGTGACCTACTCTCCCACGTCTTAAGACGCAGTACCATTGGCGCTACGGTGCTTAACGACCGAGTTCGGGATGGGATCGGGTGTTTCACTCGCGCTATGACCACCAAACCGAGGAAAAACTCAAGCAACATCAGGTCCAAGTCGGTGTGACTTCTGATTTTCCGTAAACTCCGGTCGTCTCGATTGCTTTCGCGATCGGTCTGAACCTTGCTGTTACTGGATCAAATCAAGCCTATCGGGCAATTAGTACCGGTCAACTGAACGCATTGCTGCGCTTACATCTCCGGCCTATCGACGAGGTGGTCTACCTCGGCCCTCAGGGATACCTTGTTTTGAGGGGGGCTTCCCGCTTAGATGCCTTCAGCGGTTATCCTTTCCGATCATAGCTACCCAGCACTGCTCCTGGCGGAACAACTGGTACACCAGTGGATCGTTCACCCCGGTCCTCTCGTACTAGGGGCAACTCCTCTCAAGTATCCTACACCCACGGCAGATAGGGACCGAACTGTCTCACGACGTTCTAAACCCAGCTCACGTACCTCTTTAAACGGCGAACAGCCGTACCCTTGGGACCTGCTCCAGCCCCAGGATGAGATGAGCCGACATCGAGGTGCCAAACGGTGCCGTCGATATGGACTCTTGGGCACCATCAGCCTGTTATCCCCGGCGTACCTTTTATCCGTTGAGCGATGGCCCTTCCACTCGGGACCACCGGATCACTATGGCCGACTTTCGTCTCTGCTCGACTTGTCAGTCTCGCAGTCAGGCTGGCTTCTGCCATTGCACTCAACGAGCGATTTCCGACCGCTCTGAGCCAACCGTCGCGCGCCTCCGTTACGCTTTAGGAGGCGACCGCCCCAGTCAAACTACCCGCCACACAGGGTCCCGGATCCGGATAACGGACCGCGGTTAGACATCAAGCAGAACAAGGGTGGTATCTCAAGGGAGGCTCCCCAGGAACTGGCGTCCCTGGTTCGAAGCCTACCACCTATCCTGCACATGTTCGGCCTAATGCCAGTGTGAAGCTGTAGTAAAGGTGCACGGGGTCTTTCCGTCTAACCGCGGGAAGCCTGCATCTTGACAGGCAATTCAATTTCGCTGAGTCGATGTTGGAGACAGCGGGGAAGTCGTTACGCCATTCGTGCAGGTCGGAACTTACCCGACAAGGAATTTCGCTACCTTAGGACCGTTATAGTTACGGCCGCCGTTTACCTGGGCTTCAATTCGGAGCTCTCACTCCTCCTTTTAACCTTCAGGCACCGGGCAGGCGTCAGACCCTATACGTCGTCTTGCGACTTCGCAGAGCCCTGTGTTTTTAGTAAACAGTCGCCACCCCCTGGTTTGTGCCCCCGGATCCAAGTTGCCTTGAACCCGGGCCTCCTTCTCGCGAACTTACGGAGGTATTTTGCCGAGTTCCTTCAACATCGTTCTCTCAAGCGCCTTGGTATTCTCTACCAGTCCACCTGTGTTGGTTTAGGGTACGGTCTGATGGAGGGCTATTTCCAGGAACCTCTCAACGGCCCGACCAATCCGATAAGGTCGAACAATCTTCGAGATCCGTCACATCCTCCTGGCCTAGGAATATTAACCTAGTTCCCATCGTCTACGCATTTCTGCCTCGACTTAGGGGCCGGCTTACCCTGCTCAGATTAGCTTTAAGCAGGAACCCTTGGACTTTCGGCGACAGGGTCTCTCACCCTGTTTGTCGCTACTCATGTCATCATTCTCGCTAGTGATCTCTCCACCGGATCCCTCACAGGCCGGCTTCACAGACAACACCCTATCCTCCAATGCGATCCGAGGATCGCTAAGGAGGATTGGTGTTATATCACACTACGCTCCGCTACCACTGCATACGCAGTCCTCAGCTTCGGCTCATGGCTTGAGCCCCGATACATCTTCGCCGCAGGACAACTTGATTAGACCAGTGAGCTGTTACGCTATCTTTAAAGGATGGCTGCTTCTAAGCCAACCTCCTGGTTGTTTTGGTCGTCCCACCTGCTTTCCCACTTAGCCATGAATTAGGGGCCTTAGCTGGAGGTCAGGGTTGTTTCCCTCTCCACTACGGGCGTTAGCACCCGCAGTGTGTCTGCCGCATAGTACTCCTCGGTATTCGGAGTTTGGTTAGGATCAGTAAGTCTGTGGGACCCCATTACCCATCCAGTGCTCTACCCCCGAGGGTATTCGTGCGACGCTCTACCTAAATAGATTTCGCGGAGAACCAGCTATCTCCGAGTTTGATTGGCCTTTCACCCCTAGGCACAACTCATCCCGACCTTTTTCAACAGGTGTGGGTTCGGTCCTCCAGTGCATGTTACTGCACCTTCAACCTGGTCATGCCTAGATCACTCGGTTTCGGGTCTGATCCCACATACTCGACGCCCTATTAAGACTCGCTTTCGCTACGCCTACACCTATCGGCTTAAGCTTGCATGTGAGACCAAGTCGATGACCCATTATACAAAAGGTACGCCGTCAGGACCCGAAGTCCCTCCGACTGCTTGTAGGCGTCCGGTTTCAGAAACTGTTTCACTCCCCTCGTCGGGGTGCTTTTCACCTTTCCCTCACGGTACTGGTTCGCTATCGGTCAGCAAGGAGTACTTAGCCTTAGAGGGTGGTCCCCCCATGTTCAGACAGGATTTCACGTGTCCCGCCCTACTTAATACGTCGAATCTTGCTTCCAATACGGGGCTGTCACCCACTATGGCCATGCTTTCCAGCATGTTCTTGTCACAATCATCGCTCGGCTGGTCCCCGTTCGCTCGCCGCTACTAGGGGAGTATCTGTTGATTTCCTTTCCTCCGGGTACTTAGATGTTTCAGTTCCCCGGGTTTGCTCTTTGAAGCCTATGTATTCAGCCTCAAAGTACCTGGTTCAGCCCATTATTGATTGCAGTGCAAACAATAACAGTCTGTCAGGTGGGTTGCCCCATTCGGAAATTCCTGGATCAAAGCTTATTCTCAGCTCCCCAGGACTTATCGCAGAGTATCACGTCCTTCATCGCCTCTTGCTGCCAAGGCATCCACCAAACGCCCTTTTCGCGCTTGATCTGATCCAGAAAGAGCAAGGCTCTCACCTCATGGCGCCAGGCTGGTTCGACCAGCGCCTCACTTTCCGATCAGAAGTCATACATTTCCCGCTCCACATCCGAAGACATGGAACTTTTGGTTCGATCCGTGCGGATCGAACCCGGTTAGTGTACTTGACTTGGACAAAATTGCT
>NZ_PVTD01000026.1 GCF_003003255.1 Aliiruegeria haliotis | reverse complement strand
CTGGCGCCGTTGGCCGCCGGTTTGGTTCAAATGGCGATCAGCCGAACACGGGAATACGCAGCCGACAAGGCTGGAGCCGAGATCTGTGGCAATCCGATCTGGCTGGCCGACGCGCTGGAACGGATTCAGGTCGGTGCATCTCGGATCGACAATGATGCGGCAGAGAGGAACCCAGGGTCGGCGCATTTGTTCATCATCAATCCGCTTCATGCCCACAAGCGAGACAGCCTCTTTGCCACGCACCCATCGACCGCCAACAGAGTGGCAGCGTTGCGAGCGATGGCGGGAAGTGTACCTTCCGGCGGAGCAAACGCACCATGGGAAAGGACGGTCAGGAAACCAAGCGACGGACCTTGGGGTTAAGGAAGATTTAGTCGCTTCGAGTCTCACGACGGGCTGCCGTGCGTCCCTGCAATGATCGAGTGCCGTCAACTTGAGAGACTGATACCGCTAGACCTTTGTGCCCTCCATCTACTTACCAACTTCACTGCGGTTTGGCGGCGAAACGACTGTCCTGCGTACGGGTCAGCAACCCCGCCTGAGCGGCAAGTGACAGCAGCGTAGGCAAACGGTCTTCTGTTACTGATGGATGCCAGGGTTGAGACACCAGGGCTTCGAGTCCAGTTTCTTCAATAGTCAGCCTTAATCGCTGGTTCTGTCCGTCGAACCGGTTCACGGCTGTGGCGAAGTGCTGACTGATTACCAAGGCTTCAAGTACATACTGGAACGCTTCTCGCATCGACGAAGTATCCAGTCCGACCAACCGTATGCGCAGATTGGCAAGCGACAATCTGCTGCTGCCACCCATGTTTATCATAGGCTCGTCTTTTCCGATCAGTCCGGCGTAGGCGGCGCACAGCAGCAATCCGAGGAAAGAGTTCGTGACATAGTTTCGGTCGCCATCACGCATCTGCGCCGAAATCTCCTCTATGAGGAGAAAAGGATCGGGTACTCTTCCTTCGTTGATGGCAGACACGAAAGCGTCGGCACCGTCAGCCTCTCCTTCGATTGCCTTGATCGCTGAATCGACGGTCCTTTTGTCTTGAAATCCGCCGCCTGAACCGTCCCATGCTTCTTCGAAAAGCTGCGCCATGGCGGATGTGTCGTGGATCCTTTCGCCCAACATGCAAGCCTCGCACCAGGATAGAAGGCTTTCGAGAGACAGACGCTGCAACTGCCTCATTTGAAGCGTCAGCCAGCAGTCTCGCGCATCTTTGAGTTCATCGGGCACATCGTATGTCGCGCCGTCCGAGGCAATCGAGAGAGCCATGCCGCGTCGGATATCCCGCGCAGGCAGGGGCGCTGAACTGCCACCAAGGTGGTGCAGGGCCAACGCGAGTGTTGTGCTCCTCCGGCTTAGTAGACTGTCGGTGCTGCCAAGGCTGTTGGCGGAGTAAAGCGCAGAAGCGAACGCTTGCTGCTCTCCCGGCGTAGTCTGCTCCGGGCTCCAAAGCTCCCACAATGCGATTGCATCAGCTTCGCTGGCCAGAACCGGCGACAGCGTCGACAAGAGATGACGATAGGTTTGGTCGTTTTCCCGGAGACGGGAATCGAGGGCTTCCGCGAGTTCAATTCCTGTGCCGACAACTCTGAAAAAACCGGGGCTTCCCGGAACCGGCATCAGAAATCCAAGGCCGGTGACAGTTTTGGACGCCGGTCCATACCAGAGTGCCGCGATCAAGCTGGTACTGCTTTGCACCCGCTTCCAGGCCTTGAATGTCAGGGGAACTTCACCAGAAGCAGTCGCCTCTGGCGGCGCAGCGCCTGTTCCTGGAATTCGTCCGCTGGTCTCGTGCAGCCTCGCACCCCAGGTGAACAATACCTCAATCCGCTCCCGAAACTGATTGAGTTCCTCGCTGGTCGGAACTTCAACACCATTTTCGGCACACAACTCGTAGAACTTCCAATAAACCCAGCACAGTAGCGAGAAAGGTCGGATGTAGTCTGTGACATTGTTCAGCGAAGGGATCATCTCCGCCATCATGTCGAGGTTTGTCTGGCGCAAACCAAGGAAGTCCACGCCGCTGTTTTCGCCAGCGTGAGGAGGTAGAAAGAAGGGTTTGTCCGGAATTTGGATCGTCATGGGTTTAGGTCCAGGGTAAACTTCCTGCACTGGACACAGTGGCCGATCCGTTCACGATGAAACACGGATAGCTCCTGAACAGGGAACTTTGCAAAGCAGAAAATGCAGCCATGGTAGTCTGGGACCGTCGCTTTGACACGCCTTTGCCAGCCGTCGCGATGCATCGACTGATGTAGCTTTTTCCCACTCGCCGATTGGAACACCTCCCACGTGTCAGGAACGTTTTCGCCATTGTCTCTTAGAGTCAGCGCTTCTTCCAGTTGCTGGCGCCGGGTGGGAGTCGCCAACACTTTTGTTAACGCTGGCCGCAGTTCTATCTCTGCACCCTTGGGAGAGAGCGCCGCTGCAAAACCCGAGTCGGAATCCTCAATCAACGACTGGATCGCAACAACGTTGTCGACTGGGCCGCCGAAGAACTTCTCCAGATCGTCGTGCAGCGAGACCAGGAACTGTGGATCATAATCTTCTTTGGCCAATGCGGCGCGAACCGCAACACCGGTAACGAAGTGCTGCGATAGAGATGTCACTTGGTCCAGGTAGACTGTTGTCAGGTGGCTGGTTCGCCTGAGCCAGTTCCCAAGAAACTCATAGGCACCATCGGGATCGCCCAGTCGATGAATTCGCATCCACATGCCAATTTCGAACTGCATTGTGAGCAGCCCAGGCAAGTTATCCGGATGATCGGCACAATCGTCGATCATGTCCGAGATTGCCTGCTCGAAATCTGTCAGTCCCAGCCTGTAGGCGTCCTGATCTGTATCGGGAGGCTCGATTGCCTCCGTTTCGTCTTCAGCAAGATGCGCTGTAGACTGAGCGGCCTGGGAGGGGACATTGCGGTAGCTGCCGTGCCCGAGAAGCATTCGCCTCAGACGGACTAGGGCAGTCTCAAATTGATCGCCTGAACTAGCCGCGATGCCAGGCATTGCTGCTAGATTGTCGGGGAGTTCATGCAGTGGCGCCAAATCGTCCAAATCGACCCGCACAACTTGCGTGTTCGCGTCAGATGGATCCTTGAGATGTCCGGCTTGCCTCGAAACGGTCAGATCGAAAACCCGCAGGTGCTTGTCAGCGGCAACGCTCAGGTAGTCGAGCAAAGCCTGGATGTCGTCGTCGCTACCCTCGCGCCGCATCAATCGGCTCATCGCGCCAGCGGTAAGCCGCCTTCTTGATCCGACGCTGAGCAGCATCTCATTGTGAATCCATCCACGCGCCTCTCGGTCCTCCCTGTTCAAAACGATTTGCAGTGCGGGCATTTCGGAGAAGGCTTCGAGGCCCGGATCCTTGATTTCGAAAGCACCTTCTTCATCCAGAGTCACAAGATCTGAATAGGAACCACCGTCGGCCTGCACCACACGATAGGACCAATCGCCAGTGACAGTTTGCAGGCTCAAGACCTGTCCTTTGAGATGCCCCACGTCGTGGCGATCAAAGGACGCATGGACGATCTCGGTGTTCCCAAGGCCGGAGGGCAGGCGGTGCGCGGGTTCAAACTCAGGAACGTCGCAAGTCGACCATCCCAATGTCTCGTCATCTCTGGCCAGATGACGGAGCACACCGAGTTCGACGTTGTCGGTGGTTGTTAGGGCCTTGCGGGTAGCATTGAAGCTTCCCGTAAGCAGGATGGTCTCTTCCTCAAACTCGAGTTCAATCCATTTCGCATGGACAAATCGGGTTAAGTCGATGGTTGGCTTCTTGGCAACAACGCTGCGCGCCCAGGTTCCAGTCACAGCGAAAGGAAATGGGCTAGAATTCTCACTCGTAACAGCGATCACACCATTTCCGGCCTCAACGACATCCAACAGAGTCCTTACAGCTAAACCATCTGGATCATGATAGGGGGACAAAACTCTGGCCTCGCGGCATGGTCCTAACGGGTTGGCAATCGTAGAGATCTGTTCGACAGCCGTTTGTTCAAGTGGATGAATTAGCCGCACGGGATTGTAGTCCGCGTCTCCGCCGCCGTTCGCAGCTTGTATTGCCCGTTCGGCGAAGTCGTCGATCCAATCCCGTTTTGCGATCTTAACGTCTGGCGAGGAACCCAGAGCTATCAGGAAGTCGGCGAAATCGCTGAAGGCGGTCGCGTGTTGTTCCGGGACCAGCGCTTCGAAGACCTCTGTGTTTCTCCCGTGCCCGCCGAACGTCACGTTGCCGCTGCCAACCAGAAGAAGGTGTTCGTCATCCGAACAGAGGTAGATGCACTTCGGATGGAACACGCCATGCGGCAGCCCGACCGGAACAATCCGGTACTCCTGTCCAACCCGCATTGAACGTCTTTCAAGCAGCGACGACCGGTAGCCTTGCGCGTCGCTCACAAGCCAAATGTCGTCACAGCCCTGACCGATGAGAGGTCGCAATACTTCTGACTCAAAGTAGCTGAGGCTCAAGGCATAGGTTGTGAACAACGCGTGCTTCCACTGGGATTCCGAAAGAAAGCCCGCAATGCTTGGGACACCATCCACTGTACTATGCTCGACGTTCATTATGGCTCGACTTTTCGGTGTGGCGATAAGTCCATGATATCTGATCAAAAATAGAGTCGCCAGACCGACGTATTCCCTGGTGCCAAGCGAGCTTTTTCGGTGCTCAGCTTCCTACTTCAATAGTGCCCGAACGTTTGATTCAGTCCATGACTGTCCATTCGGAGATCGGAGGCCCTCGGTGTTCAAAGCAATGGCGATCTTTGTAGCGCTTACCCCATCCCGCTTGAGTTCAAGCGCCCGTCCGCGAGCCATTTCTCGGCGCAATGGCTTCTCTTCCATCCACTTGTCCTGACGCCGTCGTCATTCTGAAAAGTGGGTGTGCGGATCGAAGGTCCGGCCAGCAGACAAGACCTTTTCGGCGGAAACACGTTCGATGGATATCCCGGTCCTTCGCGACCACTCGTTTAGGGAGCTATGCTCGCGCCAACGTTGAACAACTGTGAAATCGACAATTAGCAGGACGGCATCCTGCTCCTGACAAAGCCTTTCGAGCTTTCTCAATGGCTCGAAGATGGCCTCGCTACCTCTGTCTGGATCGATCTCAAGGAACACTTCCTCGTGGACAAGCTCTAGGGCGTGATCACGCGCATATCGCCGAACCAGTTCAACCTGAAAACGTACTGTCTCGCTTTGTCCTGCCGCTTCGTCGGCATTTGGGGAAATAGACGTGAACCCCGCCCATTTGACCGGTAAGGTCCAGTAGAAGCCGACGGCTTTGTCCATGACATGCTCCCAATCATCTCCACATATCCGCAAAATCCCGAGGGATCCGGCAGACGCATCGCGACAAGTATAGGGTCGCCTCAAATGAACCAAGACACGTAGGAGATGCGAATCTCGCGGATCGCATCAACGCGGGCCATGCCTTGCCCGACAAGCACATCAACCTGCCGCAGCTTCGAGACGATGTCCTCGGGCTTCTCTCGTTTCCCAGCCATCTCCTGGTCCTCCAATATGAGGGGTAAACCTACCCCAGTTGCTGGGCCACTTCAGTGGGGGCATTCCATAACCCTGATGCACACGGGATGATCTGGTCATCGGTGAGAGACAGCTCTGCACTTGTGATGATGTTGTTTGAGGATCGCATTGGTGTCGACGATCTGGACGTCACCGATACGAGGTACGTCTCGAGGCACCCGTCCCTACTTGCGGATCTCGATGTCACCGCAGCGAGGGCGGGCATTACAATCAGTCGCTAGATGTTGTGTAACCGGGAACAAGCTGCCTGCGCCAGAGCACCATCACGAGAACCAAAAGGTCTGACATAAAAAGTACCAGCAATCCTCCGGTTGGCCCAATTGGGGACCGTGTCGACCTGTTCGACTGGATGCACTATCGATGTTCACAGGAACCAGAAATACTGGCACAGATGGCGCTGAACATCGAGGCCGGACGGGATCGCTGGCACGAGTCGGCATACGGAATGTGGTACAGAGAGCTGTTGGAACTCGTTAAGGAGACAAGAGATGGCTGACGACAAAGAAAAGAGAACCGCTGAGGCCCGCGAAATGGCCAAAGCGCTTCTTAGTGGTCGCAGCGCAAAGGATTTGTTTCTGAAAGAAAAACAGGATGAAATCCTGAAGGCAGCGCTCAAGGATATGGATGAAAATCCGGGCGTTTACCGAAAACTGTCAAAACGATGACGCCCGCAGCCAATGTTCAAAAAGGACTATTTCTCGGCGTTATTGAAGCAGTTCCAGAACGTCCGCAGTGACGAGGCGATACGCCAAGCGTCCGATTGGTTGTCAGAAAACTGGACGCGGGTCGATACGTTGTTTCGCAACAAGCGCGTTGCTTCCTATGTCTTTGAGCCAATCAAGGAGTTGTGGCAGGACAGCGCCCCGTCGAAAGACGCTGAGATCCGGCAGTTAATCTCACAGATCGCGGTTGCCAATGCCGTGATGGCAGGGCTTCCGGGCAAGATGGGAATTGGCGTCGCAGTTTCGATTGCGCTCGAGGTTTATATGGCCGTTCGCATCGCACAGCGGACAGGCATCAAGATTGATGGCCCGGCGGACGTCGCGAAATACGTCGGTCTGGCAGCCGGGACGGCCCTCCTGATCTTGGAAGGCTTCCGCCAAGTTCTCGGCTTCTTCTTTTCGCTGTTTGCTTTGGTGGGCTTTCTTCCTGCGACCGCAATGGCCGAACTCTTCGCAACCTCCCTCATAGGCGTGATCTTCTGGGTTGGGTTTGACGAGGCGAAAGCCACAGGCTCCTTTGTCGTTCCAAAGAGATTGTTCGGCACTGTCTGGAAGCGAACGAAAGAACTGGTGCGCTACCAGTGGGGCATAGTCCGAAAGGGCTTCGACAAGGACACCTACGTGGAAACCGCGAGGCGGCTGAAAGCATGGATGACCGGTGACCAAGTCTTCTCGAAGGTTACCATGCGCGGCGACATCTTCGTTTGGGGGGCGTTTGCTCACCTTCTGGCCAACCAGCCGGATCAGTTGCAGGAACCGTTGTCCCAAATATTCCTGCAAGCAGTTCGAGACACCAACTCTACCCTGGAAAGCGCATCCGACCAGCAAATCGCAGAGTATTTCAGACAGAACTTCCTGCATGGAATTGGCGGCGAGGTGGATGTCGAAGCACTTCGCGGGATGGAAGCCCTTGTGCGTGGGCGCATGTTCGAGCTGTTGGTAGAATCCAGTGAAGGCTGGGACGGTGTTGGATGGCATGATGAGCCCATGTCAGGGAAGCTCAATGAGGACTTCAATCATCCCGGCTCAGACATTGTCTTCACGAATGTGCAGACCGGTGATCAAATCGAGGTTCAGATCAAGGCCACGGACAGCCCAGCCTACATCGAGGATACGTTGATTCGATATCCGGACATTCCCATTATCGTGACTTCCGAAGTCGGCGAGGATTTCGATGCAAACGAATTGGTTCAGGCAAGCATCATTTCCAATGCGGACCTTGAAGAGGTCACCGAGGAGAATTTTGATCGCATGCTCTCCGAGATCACTGGCGCTGCCGACTGGGCGGAAGCGGCTGCGGTCGGCGGTGGCGCCGCAGTTCTCGTCGCACTTTGGCCCTTTGTAGCGGCCTATTCTCGCAGTCGGATTACACAAGAACAGTTCACCAGGGCTGTGGTTGAGATCGTTCCTTCAGGCGGTGTTCTACTTGCCAAGAGATTGACCTTTGCCGTCCTGCTTGGGCCGATCTACGCGTGGTGGGTATTGGCCCGAGGGGTGATGAGCATTGTTCCCGCCGAGGACCCTGTGACTTCGTCGAAAGGAAGTCGGAGACTGGTGGCGTAATCCTGATCAACTTGATGCCCTGACAACGCCTACTAGTGGCTGGGCACGTCAGCATTGAGTGTACGTTTCGGGTAGATGCGTCCATGCCTGCATCCTTCAAGGACGCACTCGAGCGAAGTTCTCCGACCTCCACGCACGACGTTCGGACCTCCTGGCGGGTGTGAATGGCCGCCTACAGGGAGATCAAGTTGATCCCGGTTGCCCAGGCGAGTGACAAGCGGTGGCGTCTTTGCACTCGTCGCTGTTTGGGGTTGAGCTCGGTCACTACGTCGGCGAACAAGAAACATAGGCAACGGAGAGAAAAATGAACAACAACGACGAAGATGGAAGAGAATTCAGCGCAAAGGTTATTGAGGAGATGGCCATCAGCCACAAGCGCTCAGCAACGACACGGCCATCAATGAAGGCTACTATCGAGAGGTTCTTCAACCAAGCGGCTGAGAACCTCAGCAAACCCAAGGACGACGCGGATTGAGCTGTTGGCCTTAAGAAGTCTGACGGAACTGGACGTGGTCACGCGCCTCGGCAGCACAGAGCTGGGCCTGCTTATCGTATTCCCTCAGGATGGTCGGCAGCTTCAGCTTCTTGAGCTGGTGGTTCAGCACGATCTGCTGCGCTTCCGTCATGTCGCGCCGCCGGTTGTCAGGCACATGTAGCTGGCTGGAGATGTCGTCTGCACTTGGGTGCGCGGCTGGTACGGGTAAACATCCAGATCGAGCCTCGGTGGCCGCCGTTCGATCCGGCACAGCACCAGGTGTTTCACGGCATCGAAGCTGATGGTGCCCATTTGGAGGGCAGTTTTCACGGCAGCATGAACCTCCTCCATCTCGAAGCTTTCGAGCAGTCGTAGGACCGATGGCGATAGTGGAGTAGCCCCCTGAGAGTGGTCCACCAACTGGGATAGATTGTCCTGCAAATTGGAGGATCAGCGATGGCTGGGAAACGAGAGAAGCCCGAAGA
>NZ_PVTD01000025.1 GCF_003003255.1 Aliiruegeria haliotis | reverse complement strand
CTTGATCCCCGTGCTGTCGATCAGAAGGTTCAGAGGGCCAGTCCCACCACGATACGGCAGGTTTACGTTCAGCGTCTTCTGACGGCGGCAAAGGGAGCTGAAATCCGGCACCTCCCGGCCCAACCCGACCAACTTCAGCAAGCTCTCAACGAAGCCTGTCGTCTGCCGGAGCGTCAGGCCGAACAACACCTTAGCGTCAGGCAGGCCTGGATCGCGGCGTCACTGAATTGTTGCCGTCGACCGCGTCTGCCCGTCGGCGGCGGTGTCCAGACCATCTGGGGATCAAGCGAGATTGATAGCGACCCACGTCGCTTCAGGCTGACATTGTAAGCCGACCAGTTCGTGGTCTTGTACTTTGTAGGGGCCCAACTGCTCATGTGCTCGAGCAATCATGCTGGATTCGCAAGATGAATCCCTCAACTCATTTGTGCAACGAAGCCTCATCCCGAATGAAATCCAGGCAACTCCGGCGCCGCTTTTTCTTTCCCTCGGTTTCGAAGCCTTTCTTTCGCTTGAGAGCTATCGACCTAAAGAAATTCTCGTCGATCGAAGCCTTGAAACCAGGTTTCAGCCATTCCAGAAAATGGTGACGATATTAATCCTGTCTCGCCTTGTCTGCGGGTCGCATCTCATCCCGAGTTTGCCGCCACTACACGCCTCGACGACGTCGTGCAAATGGACCGGTTGCACCAATACCGAGCGATCCAATTCCCGATCACCATTGACGAGGTCCAGCACGAAAAGCCCGTACCAGAGGCGGAGTGTCTTTCGGACGCTGTCAGGACCGACATTCTATCGGGCTTCGAGATGTTTCTTGGCGAGTAGCGGGATCGGCCGACGCTGGAGTGCCAGCGCGAGGCGCCGCGTTTCGCTGGCAGTTCTCAGGGGGGCTGCCGGGGTGCCCAAAAGGGCAACGGGAAAGATCATGGCCGCTCCTCCTTGGTGTAAAGGGGGGCGGCTCGTCCCTGTGCGGACGGAAACGCTGGCCGGCCCGGGAGGCCGAAAACGGCCATGATGGGTGCACCTGCCTCGGATAGAAGCGGGCAGAATCGGCCGTGAAACTGCGACGTAATGTGTAGGCTATCGGCGGCAGGTTTCGCTTGGAGGGCTGAAATTTCTGGCCGTCTGATCGAATTTCGTTGCCCAGATCTTACCCAAACCGGGTGCCATAGGGTGCCTTTCGGTGCCATTTCAAGGGTTTGTGGCCCCAGCGGCGACTCAATTGGGAGTTGGCATTTTCCCCTTGTATATCCTATGCTTGCGCAGATATACCGGCCAACGGAGACGTGGCCGAGTGGTCGAAGGCGCTCCCCTGCTAAGGGAGTAGGCGGGAAACCGTCTCGAGGGTTCGAATCCCTTCGTCTCCGCCACCTCAACACCTGAACTGATGATGTTGAGGGTGATTTATACCAAAAAATTCAGCATCTTCCACGCTTCGCGAACAGTATGTTGTGCGATTGGCGTGTTGTGAATGTGATTGAATATGGGTACTTTTGGCGGGTAAGATGAGGGGTTTTTTTGATGCCAAAGGTCGCCAAAGAGATGTCTGCGCTTGAGGTGAAGCGCCTTCAGAACCCCGGTAAGGGCACAAATCACACCGTTGCGGTGGGCGGTGTCGCAGGGTTGATGCTTCAAATCACGCCTAACGGCGGCAGATCGTGGTTACTCCGAACAAAGGTCGGCGTGAAACGCCGCGAGTTTGGGCTTGGCGGTTTCCCAGAAGTCTCAGTAGCCACTGCACGGGATCGGGCGCGAGACTTGAAGGACAAGATCCGCGAAGGAGTTGACCCAACCGAAGAGCGCAAAGCAAGGAAGGCGGCTCTCGTTGCCGCCCAGCGCCGAGGGCTGACTTTCGCCGATGCAGTAGACAAGTACCTGAACGCCAAACTGGACCAATACAAGAACCCGAAGCACCGTCAGCAGTGGCGGAACACGCTCCAGACCTATGCCATTCCGGAGCTTGGCTCCATGCTGGTGCAAGACATTGCCGTTCAGGACGTTCTTCGTGTGCTTCAGCCAATCTGGCTGGACAAGACGGAAACGGCGTCTCGTCTTAGGGGCCGTATTGAGGCTGTGCTGAGTTGGGCGACAGTTACTGGTCACCGTTCCGGAGACAACCCGGCGCGCTGGGCCGGAAACCTGAAAGAACTCTTGCCCGCTCCCAACCGAGTGGCCAAGGAAGAGAACCACCCGGCCCTGCAACTGGACGACGTGCAGCGCTGGCTTGCCGGAGTGCGGGCGATGGACGGTATGGGCCGGTACGCCTTGGAGTTCGCCTTGCTCACGG
Source organism: Aliiruegeria haliotis (assembly GCF_003003255.1). Taxonomy (GTDB): domain Bacteria; phylum Pseudomonadota; class Alphaproteobacteria; order Rhodobacterales; family Rhodobacteraceae; genus Tropicimonas; species Tropicimonas haliotis. The sequence goes on along the minus strand of NZ_PVTD01000025.1, from coordinate 7,547 downwards.
CCACTCGCTCTCAGGAAGTGCGCGGAGCACTTTGGGAAGAGATTGACCTTGAAAAAGGCATATGGACCATCCCTGCCCAACGAATGAAGAAAGAGCGCGAGCATCGTGTTCCCTTGTCCAGCGGCGCGTTGGACTTCCTAGCCAGTGTACCCCGGTTTGAGGCATCGGAGCTTGTGTTCCCTGCGCCGCGCGGAGGCAAACTCTCAGATATGACGCTTAGCGCGGCCATGAAACGGCTGCACGAAGCTGATTTGAAGACCGGCGGCGCTGGGTATGTGGACCGAGTTTCTGGTCGCCCTGCTGTGCCTCACGGGCTGCGCAGTACCTTCCGGGACTGGGTGGCTGAACGGACCGGGTTTCCCGGCGACATGGCCGAAGTTGCTCTTGCGCACAAAGTTTCTAACGCCGTGGAAGCCGCATATCGGCGGGGCGACATGGTTGAGAAGCGCCGGACAATGATGCAGGCATGGGCTGACTTCGTGAACGGGTCGGTGACCGATAGCAATGTCGTCAGCTTTGCGGGGAGCGTTTAGTGCAACGGGTTGCAGATGGGGGTCGAGGCAGTGAGAAGCCACCCAAAGGTTTCTACTATCTACGTGACGTTTTTTCGAAGTTGTACGAGGAAGCATCGCCGGAGTTTGAACCGGAGCGCTCCCGCCGCGGAAACTTCTCAAAGCCCTCACTTCCGGGAGAGGAAGCCACCACACATTGGCCAACCCCGGACAAAGAGGCGGTGTGCCGTGGGATAGCATTTTCAATCCTTCAACGAATGATCTGGCCGCAATCGACCGACAAAGGGCCTTTGGAATGCCGGCTGTGGCAGGATGGATCTACGGTGAAGCTTGGCGAAGCAAACGATCTAGATTTGGAAGACCTTCTTTGGGACTGCGACCCAAGTCCCGCGCCGATCATTGTCGATAGCAAGCACGATGCACTGTCGTTTGCGGAGGCCGATCCGCTTCGGCGGGATTTTCCATTCGTCGACCCCAAGAATTGGCGGGTCCGTGAGTCGCCCCGTTTAGATTTCGCCAGATCGAAAGAGGAGTTCGAGGAACTTCTACTCATATGGGACAAGGTCGCTCCATATGCTGGCGGGGACATGCTGCTTCGCAGGCCCGAGGGCTACGCCGGGAAGGGCACGCTCAGTCTCAGCCAGATTGTTGCCGACCACTACAAGGTAATCCAAGACATTGCTTGCGGCGTTTCCCCGAAAAAGTCCTCAAGACTGTTCGCGGAGAACGTTCAGCGCCTCGCCCATACGTACATGATCTTTGGTGAACGCACCAAACGGCCTGAGTTGTCTTGGATCGCGAACGAGTTGTCACGCGCGTCAAGCCCCTCTGACAGAACGAACGCAAATTCACGACCGGGCGTGCGCGACCGTATCGTTCGGTCTTACAGGGACGAAGTATGGAAGGAAGTTAGAGCATTGCGGAATGAGACGGTCAGTCTTTTAGAGTTGATCCAGTTCATCGCGGGGTTTCCTGAGCACCCACCAGCAACCACCCAACTTGAGCAAGAAATCAAGATCGGAACCGGCTTTCACAACAAGTGGTATCGTTCGCAGCGCGAACACTGGCTCGGCTGGATGGCATGGCAATGCTACCAGCAGAGATTGAAGGGAAACGACCCCTCACGGGTAGACGCGAAGGGCGTTTGGAGCCGATTGAAGTGCAGTCCTTTGATGTTCTGGCTGGCTGAATGCGCCGGAGTGGAAGAAGACATCTTAAACAAAGCCACTGAACAGGCAAAGAAGGCGGCACGGATCAATCCAAAGGATGGCAACCCTCACGGCACACTCATTCGGGAGGTTCTGCCTTGGGAGGTCCTGGCGGATGCCCTTGAAAGGTGCGCAGACGCGAAACCGTTCAGCAAAGCAAATGCTGATGATGATCCGGCTGCACGAGATGATGTTGATCTGGCCGCACGTCGGCTTGCGGAAAAGCTTCCGGCTTACCAAGACGCCGTTAGTTGGATGGATTTGGGCATAGAACCAAAACCTTAGTTGGTTTGCCAATCGAACGGCCTGCTCTCTCTCGCTACCTTAGTCACATATAACTGCGCCCAAGCAGACGCACCTTTGGGTTGCAATCAGACTGAGGAGAGGATGCATGAAAGAATTTGCCAAGGAACACTTTGGCAGCGCCGCCGAAACCGCCATTCCGCCCGACACTGCGCATTCGACCGCTTACGACACTGTGGTCAGCGCTGACCAAATCGCTGAGTGGTTTGGCGTGACCGTCGGCACTGTCTGGTACTGGAACCGTAGTCTCCCCGACTTCCCGAAGCCCTTCAACATCTCGCGGCGCTGCACCCGCTGGAAGAAGGCTGAAATCAACGACTGGTTTGAGCGCTGCCGGACTACTTAGTGGCGCCCACCAACACCTGAAGTTCAACACAACCTAGGAGCAATCCAATGAAGATCACCGATGCAACTCGTTGCAGCGGACAGGAGAACTGCGTCTCGCTGAAGAAGCGCTGGGGCCTGCCCGCTGATACTGAGAAGAAAAACTCAAAAAGTCTGGACACCCAGTCGAACAATCCTCGCGGCACCCAGCGCGGGAAGACTGCCAGCGCTCTTGGCGTTGATCCCACGAGCACGGACGGCTCGGAAGCAAAAAATGCCAAATCGGCAGATGGCCGGACGGAGCGCCGCAAGAAGATTGAGCGCACCATCGGCGTGTCGCTTGGTGATCCGTCTCAGCCTTCCGACCCTCAGGACAACCCCGTGTCGCAGGCCTTCGGTGGCCTGTCGAAGAACTAGCCGAAAGAGACAACAGCCATGGCGAACACCAAGTTTATTCCCAAACCCGAGTTCAATGCGACGCTGACCAAAGGGCGTTACACACTGCTCACCCCGAACGAGGCCAACCCCAATCAGCCAGGGGCCATCGTGTTCGAGGAAGGCGAGCCGGTCCCGGTTTCCGCGGACACTAAGGAGTACCTCGAACAGAACGCCGTTGATGCCGTCGATTACCGTGTGAACGCCCGTAAGACGGAAACCCGCTTCGAGTGCAAGTTCACGTTCGAACCGATCAACTCCGGCGCTCTCTCCGCCAACGTCCAGACCGAAACCCGCTGAACCCATCCTGTCATGTTCCGCGGGCACGACACCCGCGGGACACCTCTCTCGCACAACCTCTTTGATCAAAGGAGATCAAGAATGAACCCCAACGATACCCATCCTAGCAACGAAACCCAGTTGTTGGCCGAGCTTGAAGCGCTTCGCCCTTCGCTGGAGAAGATGATTGTTCGCTACGGCTGTCTTTTGGCGATGCAGGCCGATGCAATTTCCGTTGAGCTTTACTCGGACGATGGGGAGAACCTGTCCCCCGAAACCCGTCGCTTGGGCCTTGAGAACGAGGTCACTCTTCGCAGCTTGCAGGCTTTTCTGGCGTGTCTCACATGTTTTCCGTTTCCGCCGATGTCTGCCGAGCCGGAGGGGCACCCGGAGACCTAAGGCGACGGCGAACTGCCGACCTCCTTTTGCCTCTCGACAGGCGCTCACAGAGCCGCATAGGGCGCCGCCTTCCCACCCACACATCAACCACACCAGAAGAGCCTGTCAGAGGCCGCTGACACCGCCCAGCCCCCGCCCCAAAGGCCATTAAGCCGATCAGAAACCCAAGCCTCCAAACGCAGGAACGCCGACATGTCTTCCGGCCAAAGCGCCCAGCACCTCCAGATGCAACGAGTTGCAACTCCCCATACGGACCGGGAGTGGCGCCGGGAACATGGCCGCGCCTATGCGACCTACCGGAAGTTGGCGCATGCCATTGCTATGGCAACTGCATCCGGAAAACGGTTGAACCCGGTTGTCCGCAACTTCCTGCGCAATCCTCAGGTCAAGATGGTTGCCGCCCTTAAGGCGCTGGGCGGCGAGACCGACCGTGAAACAATCGTCGCCCTCCAGAGCCGTATCAACGCATGGGCCACCGATTATCTGCCTATTGAGTGGCATTTCAAACGCAAGCCCAATGGCACCCAGCGCCCCATTTGCATCCTTCCGCCGGAACTGAAAGCGGTCCACTACATGGTGGCCGAAGTCATCAAGCAACAGTTCGTCGGGGACGCGACCCTGTTCGGTGTCTCAGGCGCCAGCCGGGATGATTTGGCACGCGCCCTGAAGGTGCTCCAGAACACCGGATATGTCTACCTCGCTCAGACTGACATCGTCGATTGCTTCCAGAGCATCGATCCGGACGCCCTGTATCAACTGCCCATACCAGAGGAGGTAACCCGCCAAGCACTAGACATCCGTAACCTAGAGGCCATTCATAGAGACAATCACGCGACTTCGCCGGTCTATCGTGATTACCCCTCTTACCGTGGTCATGTAATATCACACGAGGCAAGCGGACCGAAGGGACTTATGCAAGGCTCCCCGGCGTCCAGCATCATTCTCGCTTGGTTGCTGAACGGCATTCCTTCGCGAGACGATGCGCGGGTCATGATCTTCGCCGATAACTTGGTCGTCGCGGCGCGGACACCCGCTGGTAGCCGGGAGATGGTCAATACCTTGGTCGCTCACTTCGAGCGATGTCCGGCTGGTCCGCTTGCGCTGTGTGAACCCGAGTTCGCCGACAACACCCCTCTGTCGTTCCTGGGTTACCTCTTCGCCCCCTCGCGTGAACACATCGGTATCTCTGACGACGCTTGCCACCGGTTGGAGCGCCGCCTGAATGCAGCCGATGTCGCCGATGAAGCCCAATGCCGCCACATCCTGAAAAACCATCAGCACATGGTTCGGGACAACGAGCTTTTTGCCCGCCTGAACCCTTTCATCAATGACTTCCCTGTCGAGATCTGGCGCACATTACTGGATTTCCGGTTTGGCTACCCCGCGGCTCCATCCGACTGCCCGGAACTGTCATTGTTCTTGGAGACCTCCGCCAGCGCGGCTGCAATGCGCAACGACTGGCGCACTCTCCATCTGCACAATCACCTTTTCTCGGAACCGGGCACACCGGAACACACCGACATCCGCGAAATCCTCAAAAGACACCCCGGTCAAAACACGGAGACACCCGAATGAACATCCTCGTTCTGCTTCTTGCAGCATCCTACCTTGGCGCTGGCCAGTTTTGCTTCAGTCGCATCGTTATCTCGGAGTTGATCCGCAATGCATACCACGCGTGTCGAGACGCGGAGCGTGAAAGCGCCCGGTTTACTCTGGCTCAGTTTCACAATTGGACGTTGGCGGGCGTAATCTTGAAGGCCAGCTTCATGCTTTTTTGGCCGATTTTCCTGCTCTACGGCTTTCTCTCCGCGCGGTGGTTCTGATCTGGCAGCCCGACTGCCACGAAAATGCTGCAACCAGTTGCACGAAATGCGATCCCCACTCTCCGAGCCTTCACCCTTTTGCTCAGGTTAGTGCCGGTTTGTGCCGGAAATTCGCCCCTAAAACTCACCTGAGGACCGACGACGATGACCGACCAACCCGATGAAACGCAACCCACCAACGTGGCGAACACGCCCAGCGCTTCGGAGCAATCCAAGGTTGCAACTGAAGGCGACATCCTGCCACCAACTCCGGCAAATCATGTCCGCAACATGGGGCGGCTTCGGTCCGAACAGCAATGGGAGATCGTCCGCGAGCATCTGCACCCGATGGTGATGCAAAACCGTTCAGGTGCTGCAATCGCCAGCGAATTCGGCATCTCTGTCGACACGGCCTATCGCTGGCGGAAGCGTCTGTTGGAAGAACTCCGCCACGAGGCCGTGGCGATGCAGCCTCGCGACTTCATCATGGAAAGCCTGTCGTCGCTGAGGCGAGCACGTGGCGAGGCGTGGGATAGGTTTGAGGCTGCGCAAGACGAAACAAGCAAACGAGCCTGCCTCAACTTGATCATCCAGACCGAGAACCATTTCGCCCGGATCGGTGAACGGATCGGCTTCTATGGTCGCGCTGGGGATAGGCCGATGGAGGCAAAAAGCTACGGCGAGTTCGGGGGCGACAACGGGGAGGAAGGCATTCGCACTCTGCAGAAGATGCTGCTCCAATTCATGTCAGAACCGGATGCTGGGGACAAAACGGTTGAAGTTGTCGATGAGAGGGAGACCTATGACGATCTGTTGTCGGAGGTGCGAGCGGAAGTGTCGGAACCGACACTGGACGTTGTGACGGATATGATCGTTGACGATCCCGCGCAACTGGCGCGGCTCATTCGGCGTCGTCGCCCGCCCGCCATTTCCGAACCATCCTAGTACCAGTGGGTGTAGGCGGCTATCCTCCATTCGAGTTCGTCGGACGGAGCATCCATGAGGGACGCGCAGTCCTGTACACCTTTCTCGTACACAAATCCTTGGGATGCGGTTTGGTTCAGGATCACAATCGACTTCAGCCCGTCCAGGTTAAACTCAGTGAACGAATGGCTGCAAAGGCCATGGGCGATTACGGCATTCTGGATCAAAGGTGTGATGCGTGCCAGCGGCAGAACTACCGCAAGGTTTCCTTCCTTAACCACGACCTTTTTGGGTCCCCACCCCCAAACAAGCTCGTGGGCGTTCTTCTGTAGTACATGATCACTCGCAGTCGAGGCGCTCTGACCTTCGCCAGCCCTATTTGCTAGGGCGCGGCGGTACTTCGACGTCTTAGCCGAGTAGGTTTCGTCAGATGGCACCAGTGCAGAAAGAAACTGATAGCCATCTAGATTGCCCCTTGTATCGCTTGCTGGAAGTGGCCGAACAATACTTAGTGCTAGTGCCTCGATGTCTGCTTCGTCCGTTGGGGCCAACATAAGGTTTTCTGCCGAAAGCGCATCGATGTGGGTGCGGGCCGCTTTCCAATCTCCGTCGGCGATTAGCGATTTGGTCTCCGCTAGGTGTTCGTCATAGTCAAAAGGCTCCGGCTCTAGATCGCTCTGCGTCGATATAGTTGCGTCGTCATGCTGGAAGTTTGACTGTGCTTGGGAACTGTCGACCTTTCCCTCACCAACATCGTTTCTCACTAATGGTGCGCTCGGAACAGTGCCGGACTTGCCTTCGCTCCCTTCCCATCCAAGCGACATAATGGGAAGGAAAAGCGCAAATATCCCACCTGCAACTGAAACCGCCAGCGTCTTAGCCGCCCTGTTCCGAGTTCTGAACGGAGCGAAGGGATAGATGATCCCTAGTAGAGAAGCAAATATAGCAACAACGGCGAGCAAAAGTAGGAGAGCAGCAGCAATGAACATGATCATTCCCATTTCCGAAACGGTTCATGCTGCCGTTTAGACAAGGAAGCTGGCAGAAATTTGACATTTCATAGGGTTAGGAGGTGACGTCCTCTGCGAAGAAACTGATACGATAGCAGTGCTATCCGTCGGTGCCGTCCCGTTGGTCACTCAACAACAGGATCTCTGCCTTCGTGGACCGCATCTCTTCGACGGCCTCTCTCAACAGCGCAATCCCATCATTCAAGACATCAATCTTCTTGGCTTCTTCATTGTCGTCATCTTCGCCTTCGTAAGGTGGAGTAGCCCCCTGAGAGTGGTCCACCAACTGGGATAGATTGTCCTGCAAATTGGAGGATCAGCGATGGCTGGGAAACGAGAGAAGCCCGAAGA
>NZ_PVTD01000024.1 GCF_003003255.1 Aliiruegeria haliotis | reverse complement strand
AACCAGTGGTAGTCGCTCATGCTGCCCCCATTGTTTGGCAGCGTGAAGCACGATCGTCCAACGGGCTCAAGAAGGTTTATGGGTCCTGACCCTAGGTCCGGCCATTAATTTGGTCTCGGATTTGCGTCCGTCCAGCACCAGAACGCTCATTGACAACTATTAGGGCAGCATTTCGAAAGCAGAGGCTTGCAGATATGTAAACTGGCCTACGGTGTCGCATTGCCGGTCCGCCAGCAGCGCGGCGGCAAGCTTCGCCATGGTACGGGGCAGAAACGATTGTGGCGGCGAGAATGGCTGAAGGTGCCGCCAAAACAACCAAATCGAGGGAGGCGTTCGGAAAGCCTCACCTAAACGAGGGGTCGTGCATTCGGCTGCGAGCTGAGTATCGAAACCGATGAACCAGATCCTCCAAACCAAGATCAGCTCAGTTGGCACACTTCATTTGATGACGGACACTTCGGCGTCTTCATTCTGAGCTGCATGTCCAACTCCTTGTAGATGCGATAGGTCTTCTTGGCGTTGACCTCCCAGCCCTCTCGACGCAGCAGCACATACACGCGCCGGCATCCAAACCGAATGCGTGTCTGGCAAATCTCCCTGATACGCTGTTCCAACGCGGCCTGGCCGGATCGAGCGCATTTGTCGCGGTAGGTCCTGGGATCGTACCGGAGCACCGCACAGGCTCGGCGGATCGACACCTTCCAATCTGCCCGCATCTCGTCGATCAGCGTCCTCTTCCGGGCAGGCCCAAAAGCTTTCGCTTTATGACGTCCTGAAGCATCTCCTTGTCCAGAGGCAGATCCGCCACGATCTTCTTCAGTCGCACGTTCTCCTGTTCGATCTCCCGCAGGCGTCTCATCCCCGACGGCATCAGCCCAGAGTATTTCTTCTTGTCGGAGACGATTTGGGGGACCACATCATTTGGTATTGATCGGTTTCGGAATGGTCAAGCGCGCCCGCCGCGGAGCCCTCAACTCGCTCAAGCGTTCAAGTTTTCTGTCGGTAAAACGTAGAGGCCTAACGTTGTCGGAAATGAAGCGCCGTTGGTACGGCGCTTCTACATTGATCCGATCACGGTTGTTTCAGAAATACCCGCCCTTGGCGGTGATCTCCTGAACCGTTTGCCCCTCTTCGACCCACTCGAAGATCTGTTTTTCGTTTTCGAGGATCTGTTCGGCGCGTTCCAGAACGGAAATCGCAATCTTGCGCGGTACAACGATGACACCGTCGGCGTCGCCAACGATAATGTCGCCCGGGCGGATCTCGGTACGACCGATCCGTATCATCGTCTGGAAATGCGAGATCAGGCAACGACCGAGGCTGCCATTGGGGCTGCGGTAACGGTAGAAGATCGGGAAGGCCTTCTCGCGGATCTGGTCGATGTCGCGGATGCCTCCGTCAATGACCGCGCCGACCACGCCGCGACCGACGGCATTTGCCGTCATGACGCCGCCCCAGGCGGTCGAATCCATATCGCCCGTCGTATCCCACATCACGATCGAGTTCGGGGTCATCTCGTCCAACATCTCGGTGCGATAGGTCAGCTCACCTGTCACCCGTGTGTTCGAGGCGCTTTTGACCGTGAAGGCGAAACCGACCATCTTCTGCCCATCGCGCAGCGGCATCAGTTCGGGCGGGAGGGCCTGGTCGAGCAGAACGTGCTCGCGCAACACGTCGCTGATTGCGCCAGTATAGATCTTGCCGAAGCGTTCCAGTACTTCCTCGTCGGGAATGCCCAAATCGACCTGTTCGAGTTCTTCATGCGCCCGGATGAGCTTTTCGAGCTCCATCATCTCGGCTTCTTTTTGAAGGCTTGTATTCGAAGTCATGGCTTGTCTCCTTGTTTGTTGCTGTCGCCGACAGCGTGTTCGGGTTGTTCGTGTCGTCCCCTCACAGCATGGCGCCCGCCGCGGCGGCGATGGCGGCATAGGCACCCATGGGGACGATGGTTCGTTTGAGGATGTCGCCTTCCTGGTTGCTGATCCCGAGGATGGTGCAGACGGCGACGATGTTGTTGATGCAGACCATGTTGCCCATGGCCCCGCCCACCGATTGCAGGCTGAGTATCAGCGTGCGGTCGAGGTCGAGGGATGCCGCAATGGAGTCCTGCACTCCGCCGAAGGTCAGGCTCGAGATGGTTGCCGAGCCAGAGAAGAAGGAACCGAGTGCGCCGAGCAGCGCTGCGCAATAGATCCACTGCGCTCCGATCACCTCGGAAAAGGAGGTTCCGATCAGCACGACGAGCGACGTGTCACCGCCGGCCAGCAGCAGCTGCACCATGACCAATGCGGCAGACAGTGCGATGATTGGGTTCTTCATTCGGGCATGTGAGTCCGCTGCTATCTCGCGGATCTGGCCTGCTGGCGTCCGGTACAAGAGAAATGCGAGGCAGGAGACGGCGAAGAAGGGCAGGAAGGCGGGGATGTAGAGCAGTTGGACCGCCCAGTTGATGTTCGCCGCGAAGATGTGGTTGAGCGACAGAACAAGCGACGCGCTGGTGGCAACATGGCCAACGGAGCCGAGATCGGCTTCCAGAACCGGCGTCGCATCCGTCAGGAAGCCCTTCAGCCCCAACGGCTCGATGCGGGTGACAATCAGGATCGCCACCGCGCCCCAGAGCGGGAACGTGGCCTTGAGCAGGTCTGGCATGGGCAGCCGCGCGCGCTCGGAGGGCGGATTGCCCTCCCGCGAAAGCCCGATCCCGCGGCCCGCGAGCCAGACCGAAGCGACTGTGCCAAATGCCCCGCCGATCAGCGCCGGGAATTCGTAGGAGACCTGCGCGATGAGCAGGTATGGGACAACACAGGCGATGATCGAGAGATAGACATACCCCAGGTTGGCCCGCACCTCCCGCCAGCCAACCACGAAGAGCAGCGCGATCACCGGGACGATAAGCGCAGCGGCCATATGGATCAGGGCCGTCTGGGCGCCGATCTCAAGTAGATCTGACTCCGAAAGCCCGAGCCCGCCGAGACCGAACCAGATCGGTGTTCCGACAGCGCCGAAAGATACTGGCACCGAGTTCATCACGAGGCAGAACAGGGCGACCTTGAGCGCCGGGAAGCCGAGGCCCACGAGGATCGGTGCTGCCAGCGCCGCCGGGGTTCCGAAGCCGCTCGCCCCTTCGATCAGGAAGGAAAACGCCCAGCCGATGATCATCAGCTGTGCCACGCAGTTTGTGCTGACCCCGTTGAGCCAGTTCCGTACCACGTCCATCGCACCCGTGACCTCCATCGTGCGGAACATGAAGATCGCACCCCAGACGATCAGGATTGGCGTCCAGGCTGTCAGCAGGCCCTTGACGACCGTCGCATTGACAAGGTTCGGATCGGCCTCGAACCAGACCAGCTGCACCGCGTAGACCAGCAGCGCAGCAATCGGCAGCGCGACGTGCGACGGCGTGCTGTTGCGCTTCGTCATCAGGAAGATGAGGAGCGCGATTGGCGCTATGGCGACGAGGAAACTCATCGGTTGAATTCTCGCTTGAGACCGGAAACATGGGTGGGAGGAGCCACGATGCTCTTGCAGAGCTAACGTGGCTCCCCCCCGGGAGGTGGCCTTATGGCTCAAGCCCCATCAGACGCGGCAGGAACAGCGTCAGGTCAGGGACATAGGTGATGACCAACAGGGCCAAGACCATGACGCCGTAGAAGGGCAACATGCTCTTGGACAGCTTCTCGATGGGCAGTTTGGAAACCGCGCTGCCGACGAACAGGACCCCACCCACAGGTGGCGTGATGAGGCCGATCCCGAGGTTGAAGATCATGATCACACCGAAGTGGATGTAGCTGATGTCGAACTTGTCAAGGAACGGCAGCATGATCGGCGTCAGGATCAGGATCTGTGCGGACATCCCCACGAGCGTACCGAGGAACAGCATCAAAAGGTTCGCCATGATCAGGAACGCGATCTTGGAGTCCACGAACGCGAAGAGGTTGTTGACTAGGTATTCGGGGATCTTCAACCATGTCACGACCCAGCCGAACGCGCCGGCGCAGCCGATGATGATCATGATCTGGGAGAGCGGCTGGAGCGTGCGCCCCAAGACGTTCCAGAATTCCTTGATCGTCATCTGCCGGTAGATGAAGAAGGTCACGATCGCGGCCCAGAGAACCGCCATGGAGGAAGATTCCGTCGCCGTGAACACGCCGGTCAGCACGCCGAAGACGATTATGAAGACGGTGAGCAGGCCCCAGAAGGCCGAGAAGAACGAGTCGAACAACTCACCGACGCTGAAGGTGTTGCTGACCGGGTAGTTCCGCTTCAACGACACCATGTAGCAATAGATCATCAGCGCCAGGCCGAGGAACACGCCCGGGATCAGCCCGCCCATGAACAGCCCGCTGATGGAGACGCTGCCGGCCGCCATCGCGAAGATGATCATGTTGTGGCTGGGCGGGACGAGCAGGCCCTGCACGGCGCTGGACATGGTGACCGTGGTGGAGAAGTCCCGGTCGTACCCTTCCTTGTCCATCATCGGGATGAGCACCGCGCCGAGCGAAGAGACGTCTGCCACCGGCGAGCCGGAGATGCCGCCGAAGAACATACTGGCCATGATGTTGACCATCGCAAGCCCGCCGCGGATCCAGCCGATCAGCGCCTTCGACAGGCGGATGATCCTGTCGGAGATGCCCCCGGCGGTCATGATGTCGCCGGCCATGATGAAGAAGGGAATGGCCAAGAAGGAGAAGGAGGAGACGCCGTTCACGATCTTCTGGAAGACGACCATGAGCGGGACGCCCATGTACCACAGCGTCACCACTGCAGAGATTCCCATGGCGAGGAAGATTCGGGTGCCGAGAAGCAGCATCCCGACGAAGGATCCGATCAGGATCGCAGAGGCTACTGGGTCGGTGACCATAGTTGTTCTTTCGTGATTTCAAGCAGCGCAACGAGGCAGAGCGCGCCGGAGAGGGGCATTGCGAGGAACAGCCAGAAGGTTGAAATCCCGAGCCCGGACATGGTGTTGTTGAGGTTCAACAGGCACAGGTCGATGCCCTTGACGACCATCAGGATCGAGAAGCCGATCGCGAGGACGTGGTTGATGATCTCCGTGCTATGCCGGAGCTTTGCGGGGAAGGCGTTGATAAGCAGCACGACCCGCATATGTTGCCCGTCCCTGATTGCAAGCGCGACGCTCAGCAATGAGAACCAGACGAGGCACAGGATGGCCAGGTCTTCGCCCCACATGGGAGACTTGCTCAGCACATAGCGCCCGAAGACGAGGTTAAGAATGTCGATCGCCATCACCAGCAACAAGATGCGGCAGAGCGCGCTCGTTGCGGTGAACAGGATATCGCAGAAGCGTTGGAAGAACGCGGTCAGCACGGTGATCCCTCCGTAATGCGGTGCCCGACCCGCGTGGACCGGGCACCAGAACCGTTCCGCCGGAATGGCGGAGCCGGGGATTACTCGACGGCGCGGATGCGCTCGACAAGGTCACCGAAGAGATCGGCGTACTCGTCGTACATCGGCTGCACGGCCGCGATCCACGGGGTCTTGTCCTCGACCGGCACGACGGTGATGCCTTTCTCGGTCAGCGTGTCGATGATCTCGGCGTTCATCTTCGTCTCGTTCTCGAGGAAGAAGTCGGCGGCGATCTTGTGGGCTTCGCGGACGGCCTGTTTCTGGCTGTCGGTCAGCTTGTCCCAGGACATCTTCGACATCAGGATCATGGTCGGCGACGCATCGTGGCCGTCCAGGATCACGTGCTTGGACACTTCATGGAACTTGTTGGCATAGTAGCCGGTCAGCGGCTGGTCGGCGCCATCGACAACACCCGATTGCAGGGCGAGGTAGAGCTCACCAAACGGCATCGGCGTGGGCGAGGTGTCGAAAGACTTCATCATGTCGACGAAGATCTTGCCGGTCATGGAGCGCATCTTCAGACCGGCCATGTCCGGAACTTCCTCGACAGGCTTGTCGCGGAAGAAGAAGTGGCGCGGGCTGTCAACAAAGAAGCCGACACCGGCGAGGTTGATCTGGTCCAGCTCACCGAGCAGTTCCTCGCCGATCGGGCCAAACAGGACTTTGCCCTGATGCTCGGAGTCGGTGAAGATGTAGGGCATGCTCAGGATGTTGAGCTTGGGTGCGCCCATGTCGCCAAGCACACCGGGCTTGGCCATCGTCATGTCCAGAACGCCCATCTGCAGGTTCTGCAGCAGGTCCTTCGGGCCACCCAGCTGGCCGCCGGGGAACAGCGCAACTTCGATCTCGCCGTTGCTCTTTTCTTTCACGGCTTCGGCGAATTTCTCGGCGGCCTGACCCAGCGGGTGGCTCGGCGGGTTCTGGTAGCTGTAGCGCAGGGTCACATCTGCTGCAGTGGCCGCTGTGGCCACGGAGCCGACAAGCGCGATCGCGCCAAGGATTGAGGTAAGCTTCGTCATGTTGTCCTCCCAACAAGTGCTAAGGTTTGAAGCATGGGTCGTCAGAGACCGGAACTGGACAGGAACCCGCCGTCCACCGGGACGGTGATACCGGTCACAAATCCGGATTGGGTATCGTCGATCAGCCAGTTCATGCAGCCGACGAGTTCTTCTGCCTCGCCGAAGCGAGCCATGGGTGTGTGGTTGATGATGTTCTGCCCGCGTTCCTGAAGCGTCCCGTCCGGGTTGGTCAGCCGCTGGCGGCTGCGGTCATTCAGGAAGAACCCCGGCGCGATGGCATTCACGCGGATATTGGCCGGGGCGAGATAGGCCGCGAGCCACTGCGTGAAGCTGGAGACACCGGCCTTGGCCGAAGCATAGGCCGCAACGCGCGACAGCGGACGGTAGGTGTTCATCGAGGCGATATTGACGATCGCGCCGCCGCCGGCCTTCGCCATGTCCCGGCCAAAGGCATGGCTCGGGATGACGGTGCCCATCAGGTTGATGTCGGCCACGCTGCGGAAGGCGGTCATGTCGAGATTGAAAAAACCGCGCAGGTCCGGGTTCTCGCCGGTGAGTTCTTCGGGCTGGTATTCGTTGACCGTGGTGATGGCGTCCATCTGGTTGCCACCCGCGCCGTTGATCAGGATATCGCAGGAACCCAACTCTTCGCGCACCTGCGCGGCGGCTGCGGACACGGCGTCGATATCTGTCACATCCATCGCCAGCGGGATGGCCTTTGCGCCACCCTCGGTCAGTTCCTTCGCCAGTGCCGCAGCCGTGGCTTCGGTCCGGTTGGCCAGCGCGACGGCGCAGCCTTGTGCGGCCAGATCACGGGCCATGGCCGAGCACAGCGTGCCAGCGGCTCCGGTAACGACGGCGACCTTACCTTTGAGTTTGTCCGATCTCATGGATCGCTCCTCCTTATCCGTTCAACCAGGAACGGGCATTGTTGACGCAGATATCTTCGATGAGTTGGCCCGCATGGCGGGCATCGCCGGGCAGCTTGCCCGCCTCGACCCAGGTGCCGACCGTGTCGCACAGGATCCGGCGGAAATACTCGTGGCGGACATAGGACAGGACCGAACGCGAATCCGTTGTCATGCCGATGAACCGCCCCAGAACGCCGGTCGATGCCAGCACTTCCAGATGGTTGCGCATGCCGGGTTCGTGGTCGTTGTACCACCAGGCCGGCCCGTACTGGACCTTGCCCGGCACACCATCCTCCACGAAAGAGCCGGTGACAGAGGCGAACATCGCCGTGTCGGTCGGGTTCAGGTTGAAAAGGATCGTCCGTGGCAGGCTCCCCTGCGATTCCAGATGATCGAGCAGACTGCAAATGGCGATGATGTCCACCGAAGGCCCCATGCAGGCAAACCCGCCCGCAGCCCCGACAAGCTCCCGCAGTCGGCTGCTGGTGTAGCGATGCGCGCCGACATGCAGCTGCATCACCCAGTTCCGGCGAGCGTATTCCGTCCCGAGGAAGGCAATCAGCCAGCTTTTCAGCGCAAGGGCTCCGGCCGCGTCGAGGTTTTCGCCCGACAGTAGCCGGTCCAGCAGGCCGGAGGCCTCCGCGCGCGGCGTTTCGACAAAAGCCGCCCGGTCAAGCCCCAGATCGGCCACGCAACAGCCAAGCGCGTCGAACACGTCGAGCCGAGCAGAAACCGCTCGCTCCAGATCATCAAGGCTCTCGACGGCAAAGCCCACAGACTTGCCCAGTTTTTTAAGCCACTCGGCATAGGTCCCGCTGTCAATGGCAACCACCGAGTCGGCGCGCAGAGATGGAAGAACACCCGGCGCAGTCTGACCGACGGCCCTGCGGTGCGCATCAAGGCTGTCCAGCAGGTCGTCAGAGGTACAGACCATCTCGACGTTCAACTGGCTCAGGATTCCGCGAGCACTCATGCCCGGCTGGGACAGGCGCTCATTGCACTTTGCGTGGATGGCGTCGGCCGTTTCCGGTGTCAGCAGCGCCTCGACACCAAAGAACTGCTTCAGCTCCATGTAGGACCAGTGGAACAGCGGGTTGCCCGCAAGCCTCGGCAAGGTCTCGGCCCAGGCGGCAAACTTGTCCGCCTTGGAGGCGTTCCCGGTGATCCGCTCTTCGGCGATGCCATTGATCCGCATCGCGCGCCACTTGTACGGGTCATAGGTCAGCCACGCATCGACCACATCGTCGAACTGCGTGTCATCCGCGATCCAGACCGGGTCGAGGTGGCAGTGAAAGTCCAGAACCGGACATGCCTTGGCGTGATCTTCGAACAGCCGAACCGCGGTCTTGCTGTTGAGAAGCAGTGTGTCATCCATAAAATTCGCCATGATGATCCCTCCGGCTCAGAGCCGGCCGTACTTGTTGTAGACTTCTTCCGGGTCACCGACCTTGAACTCGTCACGGGCGCAGTTCTCGGTGTTGACCATCTTCTGGCACTTCTCGATGACCTTCCCGAGGATGTCTTTCGGGATGGAGATCACGCCATCCACGTCGCCGAAGATGAAGTCGCCGGGGTTGACCGTCACGGTCGAGGTGATCGCCCCGCGCACGGCGATTGGTGTCTGCCAGGCCTTGTAGCTGATGCGTCCGAGCGCCTCGACGGGCGTCTTGAACCGCGCAAAAACCGGGAAGCCACGGTCGATCAGGTGCTGCGAGTCGCGCGTGCCGCCATCAACAACCGCGCCGACGCAGCCGTATTTCGCGGCCAGCGTCGCATTCATCTCGCCATAGGCCGCCACGCGCTCGTCGAAGGAGGTGTCGCGGATATCGACGCAGGGGTAGGTCATCTCCTTGAACATGTTGATGCGCTTCTGGCGCAGGTCCGGATCGGAGGTCGGATCGTTGACCATCTGCACCGTGAAGGCCGGTCCGGCGACCGTCATCCCCGGCGCAATCGCGGCGATCTCGGGCGAAAGCGCCTGGTGCGGATACCCCATCTCCTCCAGAACGTCATAGACCAGCCCGGTGTAGAACTGATCGAACTCCTTGACGATCTCTTCCATCGGCTTGCGTGTGATTACTGCGACCATCGCCGGATTCCTCTTTGCTTGCCCTGGCGCTCCAGTGGAAAGGCTACCGATTTCCCAGACGAAACCGCTCCCCGCGCCTACCACTTACCATGTAAGTTGAATCCGACCTACAACTTACCATATAAGTTGTCAATTCCAACGTCTGCTGATAGGGTGCGGCCAATCGGATGAGACCGACCAGTGCAGTCTCTATCCGACCATGAAACGACACAGGTCTCGTCACATGAAACTCGGATTGCTCCTTCCGCCGGCCCCGAAGCCCGGGGACCACAAGTGGAAACTGTCGCGCCAGATCGGAATCAACCATGCGGTTGCAAAACTCGCCCCGGAACTGACCGGCGACGATCCGATCTGGAACATGGACTCACTGCTGCGATCCAAGGCGCGATTCGAGGCCGCCGGGTTCACGATTTCCGCGCTCGAAGGCGACCAGATGGACATGAACCGCATCAAGCTCGGCCTCCCCGGGCGGGATGAGGATATCGCCCGCTACTGCCAGATGCTGGAAAACATGGGCAAGGCGGGCATTCACCTGCTCTGCTACAACTTCATGGGCGCCGTCGGCTGGTTCCGGACCGCCGTCGCGGTGCCCGTCCGTGGCGGCGCGATGGCCAGCGCCTTCCGGCTCGCCGATGCAGAGACAGGGCCCCTGCCTGAGTTCGGCGAGGTCTCGGCGGAGAAGGTCTGGGAGAACTGGACCTACTTCATGGACCGTGTCCTCCCGGTGGCGGAGAAAGCCGGCGTGGTGATGGCCGCGCATCCGGACGATCCGCCGATCCCGGCCGTTCGTGGCATCGGGCGGATATTCAACAGTCCCGACGGGTTCCGCCGCGCACGGGACTACGCCCGGTCCCCAAGCAACAAGATCACCTTCTGCCAGTCCAACTTCATGCTCATGGGCGAGCCGATCGAGCCGCTCATCCGTGAGTTTGCGCCGAATATCGCCTTCGTCCACTTCCGGGACATCAAGGGCACGGCAGAAGATTTCATCGAGACCTTCCACGACGACGGCCCGCATGACATGGTCGAACTACTTAGACTGTACCATGAGGTAGGCTTCGACGGGTTGATACGACCGGACCACGTGCCAAACATGGAAGGCGAATACGCAGGCTCCGAGGGCGGCGCGCTCAATCTCAGCACGACTGTGGGCTACGAAATCCAGGGGCGTCTGTTCGCGGTTGGATACATCAAAGGGATGGCCGAGGCGCTCGGCATCAGGATGGAGTAGCTCAGGCCATGGCATTCAAGGTCGCAACACCAATCAAGGCAGCCCGGCAAAAGCTCTATGAGGTCGTTCTGGAGAACCTGACCGAACAGATTATCTCGCAAGAGCTTTCGCCGGGGGACGTGCTTCCCTCGGAGGCGGAACTGGCCGAGGCCTACGGGGTTTCAAAGACAACCGTGCATGACGCGCTGCGCCACCTCTCTGTCTTTGGCGTGGTCAATATGCGCCAGGGGCGCCAGACGACCGTCGGCACGCCGCGCGCCGAGGTGCTCTCGCAATTCTTCCGCTTCGTCTCCGGCAACGTGAAGCGCAACGTCATCGACATCGTCGATATCCGCCGGATTCTGGAATCCGGCTGCGCCGGCCTGGCGGCCCAGAACATTTCGGACGAACAATGCGAGGAGTTGTCCGAAATCATCGATACTCTCTTCGAGTCGCGATATGACAAGGAGGCGTGGATCAAGCAGGACGCCGCTTTTCACCATCTGATCGCGAAGGCATCCGGAAACCAGATGATGCCATACCTCATGACGTCGCTTCAGGGTGTGATCGAGGATACGATCCGCGTCTTGCACGATCAGCGCAACGTGCGCGACCCGGACCAGACCTTCAAGCGCCACAAGATGGTCGCGGATGCGATCATCTCACGCGACAGCGAGGCCGCAATCGCAGCGATGGAGGTGCACTTCCGTGCAACTGCCGCCACGATAGAAAGAATCCAATCGGACTTAGATGACACACCTACCAAGGCCTGACCGTCGAGAGAAATGACTTGCCGAAGTCCGTCAGAGCGCTTTTGACACCATACGGTGATGGGGATCCGGAATTTTTTTTCCGACACCGCTCGTCGAGGCGGTGTCCATTCGCATGTCGCCAATAGACCCCTACGGAGCGTGTTGAGCCGTGACTTGAGAACACGACCCATATCCCCAAGCCCAAAGCGCACGAGTGCAGGAATACTTACTCGAGACCCAAGGATAGTGGTGTTTTGGGCCGAATGATCGGGTCGGCCTGTTCAGTCCTGAATCGACACGAGTTCCCCAACCCGAACCGGAGGACCCGCGGATCGCCGATAATCCCAACCATGGGCGAGCAGACGATTTCCAAGATCTGCGGGCGCAATCTTCCGGTATCTATTGGCGGTGTCGGAGCGGTTCCAGCCTCCTTGGTCGAGGAGGTCGCCCCAGTCTTTGGTCTGCGCGTAAAACCAGGTCGCCCAGGTGTGCCGCAACGTGTAGGGAACGACATCATTCACCAGACCAGCGGCTCTCCGGATCTTGTTGAACGCCTCAGCCATCTGCTCCCCCATTTTGCCTCATTGCGTAAGGCTGGCCGTTCGGGGCGAGAAACGCCCGATCAGTTTGGGGAAGCTCGCCTATCAACCTGGCCGACCTTACTGGCAGAAGCACGAGCCGCGCTCTAAAAACGGACTTTGTGCCGGGTAGCCACCATTCTCGCGTATCCGGGTGCCGGCCTTTGACCTCGAGCGACATCGTCTCGGCCGGGCCAGCACCGGTTCTCAGCTTGAAGGCGATCTTCCGGAGAGTATGTCGGATTGGGTCGCGCAGTCCGGAAGTCACGGGGCGAGAAGCCGCGGACAATAACCGCTCTGCCTCCTCCGGGGAGAGCCAACGGACCCGCCGAGTGTCGACAGTCTTCTCCTTTCGCCACCCAGCCGCGAAATCCTGAACAGCCCGGATCGGCACCCGGAACTGTCTGCGAATGGTTTCCGGCTTTGCTGTCGGATAGAGTGGCTTTGTTGCCCAAATCGGGTGAAGAGCGTTCTTCCCCTTAGCCCGGATGGACTTATCCTGCGGGCGCTGTGACGGGTATACCAAGAAGTGTGTAGCGGTTTAGCACGGCGATGCGGATTTGGATCTCCGCGACCTTCCGGTCGAAGTCCCGCGCCATGCCCCGCCCGGCAACACATTCGCAGAA
>NZ_PVTD01000023.1 GCF_003003255.1 Aliiruegeria haliotis | reverse complement strand
GCAAGGACACCAGCATACCCCCCAAGCCCCGTCCTGGTAAATTCTGGTTCTTCGGATAGTAGAAGCCTAACTCGTGCATGATGAGCTGCAAATGTCATCATATCCGAAGCGATGACGCGGTAGTCGGCCGTCCTTAAAGCCTCGGAAACAGCGGCAGTACCGCACATAATGTCAGCGACGGTGGCTCCATCTTTCACAACAGTCTTAAATGAATCCAAGAGGATCGGCAGAAGCCGGGTTTTATTTCCAATATAGCGGTATGACATGGTTCTTAAGGCACCATCTCGATCTTAATCGACTGGCTATCAAACTTGCTTAGAGCACGCATTGGCTCAAGACTCTGCGCCTCACAGATCACCTGCTTAACCCAATCAAGATCAGAGTGATTGAGGTCATAGAGGCCAGCAACAAGCCCTTCGATCTCAAGATCAAGCTTCCTATTTCTGCCACCGTTGCGGACATGCCTTTTGACACGGCTGGCTATTTCAACGGCCTGCCGCCACGATTGAGTCCCGCTCTTAGGTGCTGGAATAGGCAGTTCTTTCAGGGTCTTCGGTGTCACGTAGGGGTGAGAACGCCACTCGTTCTCACCAGATTTCCTGAGGTGATATGCAAACATTACGCGGGACGACAGAACTCCCAAGACATAGTAGAGGAAGAAGTTGAGCTCTTTTGTTAGTGGCACATAGTGGAAGACGACCTGATTGGAAGCCGCTGTTTTTTTTGTCACTGTAGCCTTGAGGCCAACACCTGTTTTTCTGACAAGCAGCCTTTCCTGAGAATAAAGCTCATGGCTCTTGTAGTTGATACCAGGCACGTTGAGTTTGATTTGGCGGGAACAAGACAGTGCGTAGCGCCCAATGTCTTCGCCAACGATGAGCGGCATAAACCCAGGTTGTTTCTTCGTGTCGGTGTCAACAATTTGCTGTGTCGCCATCTGTTCAGAATGAGCGACCAGACCACAGCCTTGGCAGGTCACCTCTCTGGGACGCGTGGGGGCGGGAGTGACGTAAGCACAGTTCCTACAAACCTTGACCAGGCCGCGTTTGGAGAGTTCTACACCTCGTCCTGAAACTACTAGATCAGTCCAGCTCCCGCCGGACGCTTCGATTCTACTCAACAAATTCTGGTCAGACTTGCGAACATCAATGTCCCAACGGCATCCGCGGTCAGACAAGAAACGGCTTTGCCTAACTTGATGACTGCTGTTTTTCCGCGCGTCCTGTAGGTCAAGATCGCCAGATAGCACCGCTGCACGTTGCGTCTTTGAAAGCCGGAATACCTCAACAACATGAGTAAGCTTTGGTTTGCTTTTTCGCACTAGAAGAACTGTCGTACCTCGGTAGACGCCTTTGAAGATCCCCTCCCCAAGTCGTGCTATCATCTCGACAGTGTAGTTCTCAGCGATAAATGACCTTGTGGAGGCGTGTTCAGGGGAGAAAATGGCGTCGGGAAGAATAAAGACGGCCATTCCCTCACCTTCTAAGGCTTTCAAAGACATCTCGACAAATAGAGACCAGCTATCGAATTGCCCATTTGCGAGGCTATACCCCAGTGTTCTTAGGCGCCCGGTAGAATGAAGCGTATCAGCGCCCCAAGGTGGATTGGAGATCACAGCACCGGGATTGAAGCTTTGGCGACGTTTCTTGACAGATGGCGATAGCAGCATGTCTTCAGTTTTGATGACTGCTGACCCACCTAAACGTGTCTGAGCGGCCTGCGAAGCTTCGGCGTCAATGTCCATTCCAAAGAGTTTTGCGGCTGGAAGCTGTTCAAAAGCAGCGTCCAAAAGTTCACCATCGCCGCATGCAGGATCAACTAAGTCACCTGACCACTGTTCTCCGAGGTGCTCTTTTAAGAGAACCGCGACCCACGTTGCCAAGAACCTAGGTGTATAAACTTGCCCTTTCTCAAAGCTAACAGGAAGGCTAATCGCGGCGTCTTCAGTGCGCCTTTCTAGCTTAGTAATCAGCATGCTTATTCCCCTGCTCTGTTTGTCTCAAGGTGACCGCTTGAGAGCGCATTCTCTTTGTATATTTGCCAAATCTTTGCGATTTGGTTCATCTCATAACTGACTAGTAGATAACTGTTATGTGTTATCGCCTGCGACCATCAATTTCCTCATTGGCGGGTATGTCAATGCCGCCAGATCGAAGACACTCATACAGCAACTCTTTTTGAGTAATTCGCCGTTTCTTAGCTTCCGCCGCGAACGCTTCCTTTATTGGTTTCGGTACGTTCGTAAATGAGAATTGGACGCGTGGTGCATCCTTCAGCGCGGAGGTCTTGGCTTTGCTTACACTGGGAAGAGGCGCAGCCAGTTCCTTAAGCTTACGAGCGCCGTCCTCGCTATCGAGGTCGTCATCGAGGTTTACGCTGACTTTGGCCATGAACCACTCCTGTAAAAGCTGATTAAGCCCCTGCCCTGCAAATCCGCCAAGACTGATTGTGCTGACCGCCTGGCCGAACCTTGTGGTGATTGGCCCGTCGAGGTCATTTCCTTGAATCCAGTACGATGTGCGCACACGGCGTTGAGACGTGGCACATTCTGGGCGTCCAGCGCATCAGTAATCGCCTGTGTGATGTTGGTGTGCATGTCCACATCCATCATTACGACAAGTGCTGGAATTTCTTTTTCCATGGTTTCCGCGACGCTTTGCACATGAGAGAATGTCCGCTTCGCACCCTTAGCGTCAGCTTCATTGGCCTTTGAGGGGATCAAAATCAGGTTTGCAGCGGCGATTGCATGCATAGACATGGCGGATTTGAATCCTGCCGTGTCCACGAAGATTGCATCGTAAGCTGGATCAGCTTTTTTTAGTGCTTTGACGGTTGGGATAAGTTTTTCATCATCTTCTTCATAGAGCCAATCAAGGCTGGTTTGATCCTTCTTGGCCCAGGCTTCCAAATGCTTCTGTGGATCGGTGTCGATCACCGCGATCTTTGCACCGTCTTCGACCATCAGACTGGCGATAGCGGTCAGGAGCGTTGTTTTGCCAGCCCCACCTTTTTCCTGCACTACGCTGATAACCTGCGTCATGTTCTGCCCTCAATTTTTCTCACACCATATCGCTTAACAGATAACAGTCAACACATAACTATTACCTGATAACTGATAACATATATCTGTTATGTGTTAAGGGGCCTTGCCTTTACGCTCATACCACTTTCTGCAGAACCCTACGAAAGCGCCGTCAGGATGCCGAGGCGGCTCGCTCATCCACATTCGCCATTCCTGTTCAAGGAAATAGACATCCCATGTTGGGGCAGCGTCACGTGCCTGTTCATATGCTGCCGAAGACAAGCGGACCGTTATGTCCGAAGCGAGAGCAGGACTGTCGCCGTAGACGTCGAGAAATTCGGGTTTTGGTGAAACCTCCAGTACGTCATGCAACAGCTTAAAACTGTAGTCCGGCATGTGGGACTGATCCGCATCAGCTTTGCAGATTGCCTTTACCAACCGCTTGAACTCCTTTGATGTGGATGTGGAGCCAGTCTTGTGTTGCAACTTATCGAGACCAATCCGCCAAACATCCTGCTTGCCGCAATGTTTCCGTGCGAGCTCGTACAGACGGCGCTCCAGAGGCTTTCGAAGCTGAAAATACGCCTTGTGCAATGTCAGTACATTCTTGTTTTCAATTGCTTTTACGAGCCAATCACCCATCTCCAGCTCCACACTGAGAAGACGGCCAGTAGAATCTTCTTTGACTATCTTGGCATCAGTGATGAATGAGATCGACCGCCATTCCCCGACACCGTGATCATGGATATTCGTTTCGATCTGGGTGAACTGGAGGCGGGTGAGGGCGCGGCGCAAAGTTGCGTAGGCCTGTCCAGTCGTGTGCCGGTTAGTTGCCTTTAGCAAATCATGGGCCGAGATGCGGACACGGCGACCGATTTCCTGGCCTTCATTCTTTGCTGCCATCAGCTGACTCAAAACATAGATCAAAATATCTCTGTCGAAGACGTTTGCCCGGCCTTCTTCTGCCGCTGGCGTGATCTTCACTTTGACATTTCCCTGTTCATATTCGAAAGCGGCCATGTCCTTCTTGACCGATAGCGAGAACAGGGGATGCTCCATTGAAGCCCTGTCGCTCTTAGGTGTTGCATCGAGGATATCGCACACGAACAGGTCCGGCTCTGTGTGCCGCTGCGGGAGCAAAGCTGTTCTTCTACGAGGCCGTGCCATTATTCGATAGTCTACCCACCATTCTTCGACAGTCTGCCCACCAGACGCGAATATTCTTCGATACTCTACACACCTTTCTTCGATAGTCTACCCACCATTCTTCGATACTCTACACACCAGCAGCTCAGATTGGGGGTGATTCAAAAAGCAATATCAACAGCTTGAAGAAATGCCGATTCTCGTAACACCTTTAATAACACATATATAACACACAGCCTCAGCAGCCATGCGGTTCACAAACGCTATGCTTCAGCTCACTCCCGATAGAACACACAGGCATCGACACCCGTTGTTGTCGTCGTCCACGAAGCCCCAAGGACAACGCAGGTTGCAGCGTTGCTGGCTAAGAAACGAGGAAGCGCAACCGTCAGCACCACAGCCAGAACGACACCGCCCAGACCGACCCATGGAAGCCAGCGCCTGTCGCTCTGCTGTTTTTCACGCAGTTCTTGAATAAGACGCAGCGTGTTCGAATGTTGTGTCGTGGTTTCCTGAAACGATGCGCTTGATCTTTCAGCGCTGTCGAGCAGAACCCCAGCCGCTTTGTTCAAGCGCTTGAGGCTGTCAGCAATACCACCATCGACAGTCCGACCAATCAGCTCGCCATATTTTTCCGGGTTGGTCTGTTCCCTGGCGGCGAACGCAGCGATCCGCGCTTCGGTCGAGACTTCAATCTGCTTGTTTGCAACTGTCGTTAGGCCGTCGATCCGGTTGGACATGCTTGCGACCGCCGTGGCCATCAGATCGAGGGTTTCGCGCAGCTCTGCATCGGAGAGGGCAGGGAACTTGGGTTGGTCAGGGTCAGGCGTGTCAGTCATAGCGGGTCATCCTTCGGATCACTGGTCCTGCGGGACGAACAGCCCCTTGAACTCGGGGTCGGCGTAGTAGCGCAGCTTTTGCGCCAAGGCGGAGGGCTGGCCCTGGACGCGCAGAAGCTGCAAGTCAGGCGGCATCTGCATGATTTCATCCGGGGTCAGCAGATCGCGGCCCGTAAGGTTATTAGAGAAGCTGGGATTGTCGCCGGGCTTATAGCTGTCGGTCTGGAACCCGGTGGTTTCCTGGCCGATCATCTGGCTCAGCCATTTGGCCGTTTCAAAATCGTTCACGCCGAAGACCTGTTGCACCCCGGCATTGGCGATGAAGGTGCCCGCGCGTTCGCCATAGAGGTCCCTGAGCTGGCTCATGTCCTGCAGGATCGGCCAGAGCTGCAATCCATAGCCCGCCATCAACCCCATGGCGCGCTCCACGGCCTCCAGACGGCCCAGAGCGGCAAATTCGTCCAACAGGAAGAGGGCAGGGGCCTTGAGGCGCTGAGAAGCGCCCTGAGCGCCCACAGAGGCTTCTGCGTCCCGTGCGATGTCCTGAAGCGCCTGAGAGACCAGAAGGCGCAGCCAGCGGCTGTAGGCATCCATACGGTTGGGGGGCAGCACCAGAAATACCGAGGTGATCCGGTGGCGCAGGTCCGCAAAGTGAAAATCCGACCGCGATGTGACCTTGGCGATACGTGGGCTGTCGAGGAAATGGGTGTGGCGCTGCGCGTTCGACAGGACGGAGGCTGCTTCGCGATCCGCCTTGCCCAGAAACCTGTTGGCGGCGCGGGCGATCAGCCCGCCCGCCGCATCGCTGTCCTGCATCAGCTCCAGCAGGGCGCGGAGCTTTTCCGGTGGCAGGGTGAGATATTCGCGGACGGTGGCCAGGGTGCGCCGGTCGCGGTCCTCGTGACAGACGCAGAACATGATCAACCCGCCGAGGATGGCTTTGGCTTCCTCGTTCCAATGCGCTTCCGTTACCTGTCCCGGCGGGTCCATCACAAGCGCCTCTGTCAGGGAGGCCGCATCCTCGCCCAGATCGAGGCTGTCCGGTGTCAGCCGGTCGAGCGGGTTGTAGCAGGCCGAGGGTTGGCCGCTGACCTCAAATGGATCGAGGACGTGGGTTGTGCCAAGCCGCCGCCGCGCGTCTCCGGCAATCCGGGCATTCTCGCCCTTGGGGTCGATGACCAACACCGAACGATCCACGCCCAGAAGGTTCGGGATGACGGTGCCCACACCTTTCCCGGCCCGTGTCGGGGCGAGGGTGATCAGATGAGCGGGACCGTCATAGCGCAGCAGCCGCCCCGTGTGCGGGTTGCGCCCGATCAGGAGGCCATCTTCACCCTGAAGCTTCTTCATCTCCTTGCGGCTGGCAAAGCGGGCCGAGCCATGACTGTCGCCGGTCAGTCCGAAGTAAGCATCAGCCCCGGAGGTCTTGCGCCAATACTGAAACCCAAAGACGCCACCGATGAAAATGAACGGACCAAACACCAGCCATTGCCATGCGCTTTCGCCCGGCTGTTGATCGTAGAAGGCGAAGATGAACGGCGTTGCAACAAGTGATCCGAGCATCGCACCGAACAGGACGGCCCCGATCATCCAGCCCAACAGGATGGGGGTGAAGATCAAGCGACCGAAGAACCGGAACAGAATGTCAAAGACGTGGAACAAACCCCGCATCAGGACGTACCGTCAATATCGGGGGCAGGGGGAGCCGATGGCACAGACCAGTCCGCGAAGGCCTTGCGATCCTGTTCACGGGCAAGGTTACGCACGAGCCGATCTAGCATCGCAGCAGCACTGGAATCCCGCTCTGCCAGATCGAGCAGCGCCCCGCCGAGGATCACCTTGCGCCTTGTGTCCAATTTGCGCTGCCTGGTCGCTTCCCGGTTCTTGAGACCCTGGAGCCGCGCCTTGGCCTGGGCGTATCGTTTCTCTGCCCGTTCGAGCTCGGTCTCTGCCATATCGCGGGGGTCCACTTTCAGATTTGCAGGTGGAAAGATTTGACTTACAACTACAGAGGGTAGAGATTACCCGTAGGCCTGTAAAGGACAAGGGCGCACTTATGCAAACTCTTCACCTGCGGTTCCGAGCTTTGCGTGCGATCTCTCCGGGGCAAAGCCCCAGCCGATGGCAGACCCCTTCGATGCGGAGCGCATCGAAATGGGAGACGGCATCGCCTCTCCCAAACCCTCTAGGACCAACCTTGGCGGTTGGAGCGCATCCCGAACCCTCGCACCAACGTCTCGACCGATGCCCCATGGTGGGGGCCGGTCTGCCGCTGGCGTCTCCGTTCCGAGAGGCGCGGATCGTCGGACCTGACGGTGCCGATCCGCGCCGGGTTTGCCCCCGGCAAACCGCCTGTCATCTGTCCCCATATCCCGCTCCCCACGAAGCTGGGGATCTGGGGGCAGATGACAGGCAAGCCCGCGCCTCAACCACCCTTCGGGCATTTTCGCCTAGGCTGTCTTTTCCCCGCAGGCCCGCGCGCCAGATCGGGGTGCCCGTTGGCACCTCTGGGACCGGAGGGCAAAAAACAGCTGACCGGACGGCCAATGTTGGAGCATTTGCCGGGGTCAGCAGCGGCGCTTGTCGGCGGCGTTCGCGTCTCAGGCACGGGTTGCGCTGATGGCCAGCTACCACCTCTCCGTGAAGACGATCAAACGGTCTGCCGGACGCACCGCAACGGCAGCCGGTGCCTACCGCGCGGGCGAGCGCATCGAGTGCCAGCGGGAGGGTCGTGTGCACGACTACACCCGCAAGCAGGGCATCGAGGAGACGTTCATTGTCGCCCCCGAGAATGCCCCGGCCTGGGCGCAGGACCGCTCCAAACTCTGGAATGAAGCCGAGGCCAGCGAGACCCGCCGCAACTCGGTCACCGCCCGCGAGTGGGAGCTGGCTCTGCCGTCAGAGATCAGCGCCGAGGACAGGTCGCAGATCACCCGTGAGTTCGCCGAGGAGCTGGTCAGCCGATACGGTGTCGCCGTGGACGTGGCGATCCATGCACCGCACCGTGAAGGTGATCAGCGCAACCATCACGCCCACGTCCTGACCAGCACCCGAAAGCTGGAACCCGAGGGCTTCACGGCCAAGACGCGGGTGCTGGATTC
Organism: Aliiruegeria haliotis; assembly: GCF_003003255.1. Classification (GTDB taxonomy): domain Bacteria; phylum Pseudomonadota; class Alphaproteobacteria; order Rhodobacterales; family Rhodobacteraceae; genus Tropicimonas; species Tropicimonas haliotis. The sequence goes on along the minus strand of NZ_PVTD01000023.1, from coordinate 11,006 downwards.
CGCAAAGACCGGCGGTGTCGAGATCGAGCAGATGCGTGGCGTCTGGGCCGAGTTGCAGAACCGGGCGCTTGAGCGCGTCGGCGAGGTAGAGCGCGTCGATCACCGATCCCTAGAGAAGCAGCGCGAAGCAGCGCAGGAACGCGGGGACACGCTGTCCGCCGAGGAGCTGGATCGCGACCCGGAACTGAAGCTGGGACCGGCGGCAAACTCGATGGAGCGGCGCGAAAAGGCAGCGGCGGAGCGCGAGGGTCGGGAATACAAACCCGTCACCGAGCGCGGGGCCGTGGTCCATGCCGCGCGTCAGGCCCGCGCTGCGTTCCGCGAGATGCGCGAGCGCGTCGGGATTGCGCGTGAAATCTACGGGGTCGAGCGGGACGCCGGGCAGGGGCGTGTGTCCGCCGGTCTAGCCGCGCTCAGGGCGGCGACATCCAAGGGCCGTGTCACAGATGATGTTCGTGAGCGGTTGGCGCGGATTACGGATCGCGGACAAGACCGTGGTGGGCAGAGTGACGAAGAACAATTCAAGGGCCGCAATTACGCGCGGGACCGCCTGAAGGAGATCATGGATAAGGACGCCGGGCGGGATGGCCAGGCGGCGGTGCACAAGCTGGACGGTCACAGTGATCCTGAGCTTGGCGAGGAGACTGGACGCGAAGAGCGCAAACCATCTGTGAACGAGCGCCTGAAGGACGTGCTAAACAAGCCGCGCGAAAAGCTGGAGATCGAGGACGGGCGCGACCAGGAGAAGGATCAGGAAGTCGAGAACGACCGCGAGATCGACAGGGAGATAGACCGTGATCCCGGCCTCAGTCACTGACAAGGCGGTGTGAGGTCTTTTCCCCGTTCTTCATGGGGATGCTTGCCTGAGAGAACCCAGCCCCGACCAGGAACGAAATCACACCGGTCGCTGTCTTGAACTCGCGTACCTTGATCGCGTTTTGCGTCAGGCGCGTTCTTGCAGTCACAAGGAGCTTCTCCTTACCGTCAGCCCCCACAGTCCGCATGATCCAAAGACCGTACCAGCTCGGTCCTTTGCGTTCCGGGTCGGCCTGGCACAACACTTCGACCATATGCCCCTTCTCGGCAAGCTCGCGTAGGCCTTGTTCAGTGATCACGTTTGGCTCAAGGTCGGTTGTCAGGTTCATCGCACACACTGAAAAAAGAGAGATTGTCTCTTTGTGGCGGAATCCAGCAGTGCATTCAATAGTATATTATTGGAATTGCATGAATCTAAAAACCGCCCCTTGGCTGCGACGATGGCGGGTGTGCCATTCCGGTCGATGGAAAGGCCAAGCCCGCCACGTAAGAAATTATGGGGTTAGGTGGCATCAGGCATGTTTGCCCATGATAGCCGGAGATTGTTGCCCGCTCTTTTTGGCAAGTTGGCCCGCTTCACGAGACGTCCCGACACTTCAAAGTCATCGTCAATCTTCACGACGAGCAGTTTACTGAAATGCCTGTCGAGACGCACCTTGGTCTTTTCTTTGCTGTTAACTGGCGAGATGGTTTTGATCTCAACAAAGTCGTTGCCTAATCTACCATCGGAGCCTTGGGCATGGTTCTTGTGGAGTTTGATTCCATACATGATCGCACCAAAAAGCTCACCAATGTCGCCGTAGACGCTGAGGTGCTGTCCAGTGTCGCAAAAGTAGGCCTCTGCAAGCGTCAGCAGGTCCTGAAAGTAAGGAACCAAAGTTGGGTCAGCGTTTGGATATTTGAGGCGCAGTTCAGCCTCGCGCTCAAGTTCAGCGAGGCGGCTGTATTTGGTTTCCTCTGGGTCGATAATGCTATCCCAGCCAAGCCATTCGCCATCAATCCAAAATGCGTTGTCTGGGCCTAATACATCGGCTGTCATTTGAAACTCCTGTTTGGGAGCACTACCCTAAGACTTTGAAAAGATTATGACCGTCTTTCACTTCCGTTGACGCCTGCAAAGTAGCTATAGAACCTCGTGATCCCGGCAATGTGCCGGTCTCGCTTTGAGCGATAGACAGGGCAGGGGATCGACGGGCTGACGCCCGCTCACCCCAGCCCCGACAGTTTCTTAATCCTATTGATCCGCCTGCCATCCTGGCAGGTCCGAGAAAACCGGCAAGCGCCGCCCTAGGGCGTCGGTTCCGGTCGAGAATCCCGGTTCCTCCCACGCGCAGGCGCGCGGTTCCCTCCCAAATTCACGCCCTCCACCCGGTTGTCACGGCCCCGCCAGGCCGCAGGACGGGCTTTGCCCTTACCTGCTCTGCCCTTCGGAATGCATGGGCATTCCAAAGACCAGAACAGGAAGGCCCGCCCATTGGCGGAAAGGAAAACAGACCCGGCCTGCCTCACGCGAAGGAGGGTCACAAATGACCAAAGAGAAGTTTGACGTTTACACCCATGTCACCAATCAGATTGTCGCGCAGATCGAGGCGGGAACGCCGCCCTGGCGCAAGCCGTGGACCGGCGGCGGGGGATCAGCCAGCTTGCCGGAACGGTTCAATGGCGAAGCCTATCGGGGCATCAATATCCTGATGCTTTGGGCCACGGCTACGGACAAGGATTACAGCTCAGCCCGTTGGATGACGTTCAACCAAGCCAAGCAGCTTGGTGGCCATGTCCGCAAGGGCGAGAAATCCGCGACCGTCGTGAAATACGGCACCGTCGAGCGCGAGGACGAGAACGGCGAGGAACGCCAAATCCCCTATGCCAAGGCCTATCGCGTGTTCAACGCCGACCAGATCGAGGGCTTGCCCGCTGAGTTCTATATCCTGCCCGATCCGCCCCGTGATCTTGGCACCGTGGCCGATCCCGAACTGGAGGCGTTCTTTGCCGCAACCGGTGCGCAGATCGACGTGACCGAGGAGCCACGCGCCTATTACAACATCAAGACCGACCGCATTCATATGCCGCCGATTGGCACGTTTTATCGGGCGGCTGGGTATTTTGGCACCTTGGCCCATGAGACAATTCACTGGACAGGTGCAACAAAGCGGCTGGACCGCTTAGGCCGGTTCAATGACCGCAAGGCCTATGCGTTCGAGGAGCTGGTCGCGGAAATCGGAAACTGCATGTTGTGTGCGCAGATCGGGGTGGAGCCTGAATTCGACCAGAGCGCGGCCTATGTCGAAGGATGGCTTGAGGCGATGAAGGAAGACAACCGTGCGATTTTCCGGGCCGCGTCCGAGGCGCAGAAAGCCGTGGATTACATCATGGACCGAACCGTGCAGGCCGAGCGGATGGCGGCTGAGTAACAGCCCGCACCGCTGAAATGATCTAGGCCCCCGTCAGCAGGCGGGGGCCTTTTGCGTTCTGGCGTGATCCGGGTCGAGGGTGGTTTCAGGGTGACCTGTCGGCGGGCAACCTAAAGGCCAACCGCCGACAGGCCCGGCGCTTCGCGCGGACGGGCATGAGATGCCCGGCAACTATCGTTTTTGACGAAAGACTGCGCAGCACTTGTGGAGTGAAGGAGTAAGCCAGAAAATACATTGTTGACATAGCCATAATTTGGCTACTATAACAGGAGCAATGTTTGGCTAAGGAGTTTGATCATGCATACAAGGCATATGGAAGACCGGATGCGCCAGCGCGGCATCTCTGAAGAAATGGTCGGGACTATCTTGGAGGTAGGGGAGTGGAACACTCGGGGAGACCGTCTCGAACTGCCAAAGAGGGCTATCGAGCCTTTGCTTCGGCAGAAGCGTGATGAACTGAAAATGCTGGAGCGGCTCGCACGGCGGGGTGGTGCGTCGGTTGTTGTAGATGGTGACACCTTGATCACAGTTTATCCGAACACGAAGAGGGTTCGGTCATGAGTGATCAGAATGTAAGGTCCTTTTCTGTCAATCAGGGTTCGGTACTGGACGGAGAGTTCACGTTACGGGTTAAGCAAGAGATGCTTCCAGAAGCCTCGGATCAGAGTTCTTCTGGAAAGCTCAAGAGTGACCGCAAGTTCAATATCCGGATCAAGCAGCATGACGTCCTCTTGTTTGATGCACTGGCCGAACAGGAAGGCGTATCCCGGTCAGTACTGATCAACAGACTTCTACATGACTTTCTGCGCGATGAACTGATGAGCGTTCAGGATGATGACGCACGGGCGCTCCTAGCGGTGGCCGCTGACGAACAGGCAAATTACGACGACCTTGCGCAGTCGTGGGTTCTTGATGCGCTTGGATCAGACTTCCACCACATTTTGCGCAATATTTTGGAGTTCAATGATCGTAATGAGCAACAGCCTAGCGATCACCCAAGCGCTCCTGAAAACCAATTTAACAGCGAGGCATTCATCGGTCTCAGCAACAAGCTGAAAGGAATAAAAAAATGAGCCGTGGCATCCTGTCAAAGGTGATCGAGGAAATCGGAGAGACGCAGGCTGAAATCCGAGCAGAAGACTACACGATGGTCAATGTGCGCCCAGGCGAGAAGGTCGCATCAATGCTCGACCTTGTTTCAGCTCTTGTTGGAAAGACGCCTTCTGCGGTGGTTGCCGAGGAACTCTCATCGCGGTTGGCCGCATACGCGGTTTCCTCGGCCACGCATGCCGGTGCGATCTTGGATGCAGCAGAAGAGGCGCTGAAACAAAGCCAGATGCTTCAGCCTGGATGTGCATTGGACATCTTGCAGAAGGCGGATGTGATCGAGGTGGAGAACGGATTTGAGAAACAAATTAGAGACAAGCTCTTTTTCTCTAAAAAAGAACCTAAACGGGGTGCTCATGAATAAGGGAGTCATCCATCCACTTTTGGCTGATTTTGAAGGTTGAGACAGGTCCAGATAACAATATTTCGAGGCTAGAGGCAGAGTGAAATGACGATTGAAATACTTGGTCCCGAGAAGACCTCGGAATCCATGAATGCAGAACGTTTGAAACGCAGTTTGCAAATTAGCGCACCAGACTTAGATGATCCGAGGGTACGGCTTGCTATTATTCCCCAGGTCTTCGCAAAAGGTCGTGAAATCGATTGTGTACTGGTGTTTGAAGACAATCGAGCAGCGAAAGAGATGTTTTACACGACTAAAGGTGTTCCCGTGCAGTCTTTTGTGGCCTGCGTCGAAATCAAAAATCACTCTCCTGACGATGTAAGGCTTCATGGAACGCATTTGGAGGTCAAGTATGACGATGGATGGCATGATGCGACCTCGCAGGCGGATGCGCAGGTTTGGGCACTAAAAGATTTCCAGCAGTTTTCGTATGCGGGCAAAGCACGGCGCAACAAGACATATGTGCAATCTGTGCTTTGGTTGCCTCGCGTCCCCTCGGACGCTCTTCCCGAACTGCCGAATGGACGCTCGGGTATCTTTCGCGCGGATTTGACTTGGGCTCGGTTGATTGATGGTTTCGAGGTGAATCCTGCGCAGCGCAAGGTTCAGACTCTTGTTCCTGCTTACCAGGACGGTAAGCACCACAGCTACGAAAGCCTGGTGAAGGCATTAACGGACAGAGTGGAGCCTACTCGACTTGATTTGCGGCGAGTTAACGCGCTGACCCAAAAACGGTTTGACGCGGACAAGCAGGCCTATATCCGGAAAATGGGAAGTGGGCTTTTAATGTTCCGTGGTAGAGCTGGCACAGGAAAGACCTTTGCGCTGATTCAGATGGCCATCCATCTGGCCAGGCAAGGAGAGAGAACGCGGATCGTGACTTATAATCACGGCCTGATCTCGGACATGGCTCGGGCTATGACGATCATTCGTGATCGTCACGAGGACATTTCTCCTGTGCCTGAGGTGGAGACGCGTTGGATGCTTATGCATGAGTTGTTCGGCTTGGCCTTTGGCGGAGATGCAGTCAGTAGAGTAAGCAAGCTATACGGCGAGCTGGAGGAGCGTGAGGCGCTGTTCCTTCGTGCCTTGCGGCATCCGGATCCCTTTCTGAAGGAGGCGGTGCCATGCTGCGCCAACAAGGTGTCTGGAAAGAATTGCCACTGTGATCAACGCCAAGGCAAGGCGAAGACTTGGTCAGACATCAGCGTTTACCGAGAGAAGTTCCCTCCACCCTATGACTATCTTCTGGTCGATGAGGGACAGGATTGGACCACTGAACATCGCGATCTGATGTATGATGTCTTTGGTCCGGGGCGCGTTATCGTGGCTGATGGAGTGGATCAATTCGTAGACCGATCCCGTTGCGATTGGGATCGCGGAGATATTTCCAAGAACCGGATCGTACCCCTTCGCACATCTCGACGTACGAAGGCAGCGACTTGCGACACGATAAATGATGTCGCGCGTGCGCTGGAGGTGCCGGATTGGGATGTTGAGCCCGATCAAGCTATGGCGGGTGGGCGTATTACCGTTCTTGTGGAACCGCAGCCATATCGTGCGATCCAGCGCGCTTTGGACCTGCTAGGGGAAGATTTGGTGACCCAGCCGAAGATGCGTCCTGTGGATGCGTTGATGTGTCTTCCGCCAAAGGACGCGACACCAGGGACAAATTACTGCAACTTGTTTGAGCGGGCCCAAGAAAAATCGCACGGAGACTATTGGAGGGGCTACGATTGGGAAACGCGGAAGAACCGTGAGTATCCAAGTCGACAAAGCGCTCTACGCGCTGTGCTGTACCAAAGCTGTCGTGGCATGGAGGGATGGACGACCCTGTGTATGGGGCTGGATCAGTTCTATGATCATGCCACCGCAAAACCGGATATCGATATTGAGGGGTTGCGCGACGATCTCAAAACTGACTTTGGATTTCTTTTCTCGAAGGCGGCTTTTGAGGAAAAGCTGGCAGCCGAGCGTCGTGTCTATGCCTTGAACTGGCTGATGATCCCCCTCACGAGAAGCATGGATCACCTAATCATTCATCTCACAGATTCAGAAAGTGTGTTGGGTCGCGTATTGCAGGGCGTTGATTATGACAAAATACGGTGGCAGTGAGTTATGGTAGATGAAAATTTTCCTAAGCGCGCCATACACGCTACATCTCGTATTGGTCTAAAACGGTCGTTTCTGCCGGTCCGCTCGGGCTCAAGTGAGATCAGACACATAGGCTGGACAAAAACCTACGGCAAAACTCAAAGAGTTTTGGCAGGTTTTTGCCTGCTGCTCCCGATCTGCCACCGCGACGACCGCTTCAACTCTGGTCGTTGTTCATCTCTGCTATTTGAACGACGCCCCATGAGTGTGGATTTTCTTTTGCATTTGTTTAGGTTTGCCGAAATCCTGAGAAACCTGCCCCGAAGGGCTGAATGCTGGAAGTCATATGTCCGAAGTCATGAAAAACCTAAGGGGCAGCGTCGACCCGTTAGAAAACGATCTGGCCCGAGTCTACGAACACTGGCAGGAGGTCAAGCGCAGCCAAGGCCAGCGGGCGGGTCTTGGGTATGAACCGCGCGACATCAAGACCTTGGGGCCGGAGTCGGTGATTTCAAGCCGGGTTTTGAATGCTTCTGCCGGGTTCGAAGAGGTTGACTCGGATCAGAGCTATGAAGCCTTGGTGCTCAAATACCCTGATCGGTTCACCCCGGACGTGATTGCCGCAGCGCAGGAACGGTTGAAGCTCGGCGCGAGCAAGGTGGACCAGTTCCGGCGGCAGGACATTCAATTCTTCGCTAAATCCCGCTCAATCGAACTTTTCAAAGAACACGGAATTCAGCCCTCAATTGAAAGCTGGGTCGCTCGGTATGCTCATCTTCCCGAGCTTCATAAAGATAATAGCTATGCCGACGAAATTCTGACCAAAGGGTTCCGGAGTCTCGTGTGGTTACATGAACAGGAGAAGGACGGCGAGCGTGGTCGCGGATTAACTGCTGTGGTCGAGTTCGGTCCGATGCAGTTGGATCGCCGCGCCCAGGTGCTTGACGCGGTTTTCTTTGAGCGCCCCATTGGGAAGGAACTCTTGGAAGCGCACAAAGATGATGGGACCTTCATTTCAAGGATCGACGCCAGCCGCCATAGCCGCATTTGGCCGATTTCGAGTATCGACGTGGACTCGCTTCTTTCCGCTGTCCGGGAAAAGGCCCACAAGATCGCAGAATATGAGAACTTGAACCCGGACCCGCACGATCCCCTGAATCTTGAGAAAATCGAAGACACTACGGCCCTGCGCCAAGTGGTCTTGCGGCGATACCAGGGCGCGTTCCGGCAGGCCCTCTTGCGCAAGCGCCCGAAACGCTGCGCAATCACTGGTACGAACGAAGTTTCGGTTTTGGAAGCCGCCCACATCATTCCGTATGCGGAGCGGTTTGCCGATCGGGACAAGCAAGAGAATGGACTTTTGCTTAGGAGCGATATTCACAAGCTCTTTGACGCGCATCTTATTTCCATTAATCCCGAGACCAGAGAAATTGAGGTTTCAGACCGCATTGAATCTTCAGATTACCTAAACCTCCGTGGCGGGATCGTTTCGGACGAGGTTTCCCAAAAAAGCCTCAGCTTTCACTTTGAGAATTTCCAGAAGCAGCGTTTGTAGTGATCTGGACAAAACCCTACGTTTCTGACCAGATCACAGCATGATTATTGGATACGCCCGTGTCAGCACTGACGAACAGAACCTCGATGTTCAATCCGACGCCCTGACAGCGGCTGGAGCTGGCAAGCTGTTTGCCGACAAAATCAGCGGATCGAAGCGCGAACGTCCTGAACTGGACAGGATGCTAGATCAGCTCCGTGGCGGCGATGTTGTGACTGTCACCAAATACGACCGCCTGGCACGGTCCCTGAAAGACCTTTTGGAGATCGTGGAGACGATCCAGGCGCGCGGTGCCGGCTTTCGGTCCTTAGCCGAGGACATCGACACGACGACGCCGGCAGGCCGTCTTGTATTTCATGTCTTCGCGTCCATCGCCCAGTTTGAGCGAGAGCGGATTTCCGAACGGACTAGGGAGGGGTTAGCTTCAGCTCGTGAGCGCGGTCGTATTGGTGGTAGGCCCCCTGCCCTTTCCACGGCCCAGAAGGACGAGGTGCGACATATGCGGGACCAAGAACACCGTCCGGTCTCGGAGATCGCGCGGCTGTTCAAGGTAAGTGAACGGACGGTTCGGCGAGCCTAGATGACGGATGGGTACTATCCGATGTAATGTCCCGATCATTAACAGCGACTCAGTTCGCGTGATTGAGGCAAAGGCTGACAGTGGAACAAGTATCAGAGCTTATTTTTAGACAGATTACCCCGGCTGACTTTTTTCACATCAATCGCAAGCCGCAACCAGGTGATGAGGGTGGCAAACAAGGATATATCGATTTTCCGGTTGGAAAAGTAACACTTGCAGACTGGCAGGATTTTTTTGATGGGATTGCGCCAGATGAAAGTTCGAAGTGGCCTGTTTGGCACGTTGAGGTGCACAGCTTAGGAAACCTTGGTTCACAGAACGTCGATATAGGTCAGCGGCGGCTGCAAAGCGTGAACATTAGGTCTCAAAAACTCTTTAGCGATAGCGGCAACAGAGTTCTTGCGTGGCATCCTGATCATGGTGGTTTCCCGAGCCTATCAGATGAAGCGGAAAGCTCGAAACATCCAAGCGTTGTTGCAACATCAAAAGGTGTACGTGTTTTTTTACTAAGAACTGTGGGGGGCGAACACTGGGCGGGTTGGCTTAGAACAGAACAGATTGAAGAGGCTGCTGAGAAAGATTTTCGCCTACAGCCGATGTTGGTAGAGCCTGCTGGAAAGATTGTATTTGGCACACCGCTCGCCTTAGATACTTCAAGCCTAGAAAACCCGTTCAGACTAAATTCCTTCGGACAATCTGATGCTGACAAAGGCCTAGATGCCGCAGGGAAGCCTGCAAAACAAACCTACGGAAAGAAACCTAGCAAGTCCGAAGAGGAGTTAGCAGAGGACCTGTTCAAAGATGATGCTCCTCCTGAGGCGGCGGAAAAAACACAAAAAGTCATTGAAACTTTTAAGCGGAATCAGAAAGCAGTTCGTGATCTGAAGCGGCTTTATAAAACATGTCAGATTACTGGGGACGATTTCATCTTTTCCAAGGTCAATGGCGAACCATATTTGGAGGTTCATCACCTAGTGCCGTTGGGAGAAGGCGGTGCCGACAACCCAACAAACCTGGTGGTGATAAGCGCTCATATCCATCGGATGTTGCATTACGCCGGTGTTGAAGGCATCGACCTCGCCAAAATTGTGAACGATAAGCTTGATTTTACGATCAACGGAGAGAGTTTCACGATCACCTGGCGACCAGAGCATGCCAAAGTCATCGCGGATGCTGGAGGCACTATCGCTTGATGTGAAAGAGGTATTCCATCACCGTGCCGCCCTGCCCTCCAGCGTTACTCCTGAAGCGCGCGAAAGGGATTTTCTGAAGCGAAACCGTTCCAACCTCCGAAAATAGCTCGGTGAGTTGTTCTTCAGTCAACAAGCCGTCTTCACTGTAACTAATCATGAACTGGTCGCACTGCGCAGAGTTGAAGATCATACGAAAAGCATCTCTGATTTTCACCTTGGAGCAAAAGTCTGAGTACTGATCACGCCAGGGCCTAAGTCCGCTAACACCAACCGCTTCTGGCGAGTCTCCACGCGCGATTGTCTCGATGATGTGGTAGTTTGCTGCGTATTGCCGCTTCATATATGGCGGATCAATGTAGCAGAGGTCAGCTTCAATCAACGGTGCAACCGTCTCAGCCGGTCCTTGATGAACAATGTGATCAGTTCGGTGCCCGTTCAGGAGGGTTGTTGGCCGTAGCTCAAGTGATGCTAAAGCTGAAGTTCCCCACTTGGATCGGTGGTGGCCATATGTACCGGCGATATTTGCAACCCGATTACTTGCAAGAACGAGGTCATGCCGCAGAAGTGAGTTTTCTGTTTCGGATAACGTACCCTCTTGCTGCCATTGGTTAAGCTGTGCGGTAATCGCGTCAATCCTGCCAGCGTTCTCACCACTGAAATATTTCCGAGGATCACTACCATTTTCTGGAACGCCATCAGGCGAGTATTCTTTGCGAAATACACCGTTGCGTGGCTTGAGCTGGTTCAGGTGAGCAAGGACACCAGCATACCCCCCAAGCCCCGTCCTGGTAAATTCTGGTTCTTCGGATAGTAGAAGCCTAACTCGTGCATGATGAGCTGCAAATGT
>NZ_PVTD01000022.1 GCF_003003255.1 Aliiruegeria haliotis | reverse complement strand
CAAATCTCCTGAACCTGACCGGCTTAGGAGTTGGATATAGGGACGGTTCCGTCCCTCGAAAACTCCCCGCGATCCTGGCGGCGAAGACTTTGACCGGCCTTGGGGTTACCGAAAGAGCCCCAGAAACAGCATAAAAGGAAACCCTACAACCATCTAGGCGTCTAGGTTCTCAACGCTCAGGGCGTTGTTCTGGATGAATTCCCGGCGTGGTTCGACGACATCACCCATCAGTTTCGTGAAGATGTCATCGGCCTCTCCCAGATCCTCGATGCGTACCTGCAGAAGGGTCCGCGCTTCCGGATCGAGCGTCGTCTCCCACAACTGATCTGGGTTCATCTCGCCCAGGCCCTTGTACCGCTGCAGGCTCAAACCCTTCTCACCTTCTTCGAGTACTGCCTTGAGCAGATCCAAGGGGCCATGAACGGGGATCTCCTTGTCCCGGCGCAACAACACCGCCGTCTCGCCGTAGATCTCCTGCAACGCTCCTGTGTGTTCTCCGAGGCGCTTTGCCTCGCCTGAGCGAAGTACCGGACCGTCCAGCCTTCGGACTTCTTCCACGCCACGAACGGAACGGGTCAGGCGAATGCCCTTGTCCTGTGTCGGCCGGCCCTGCCAGCCGCGTTCGTACTCGACCGAAACGGCGTCCAGACGTCTTGCAACGCGATCTGCGGTTCCCTGTAGATCCACATCGACCTGTCCGGGCAAAAAGGCCCCGGCAATCGCTGCCTGTTCCAGGATATGTTGCGGATAGTGCGTGGGAAAGGATCGCAGCATGCGCCGTACGTGCCGGGCTTCCTGAACCACGCGCAAGAGGTCCTGGGCCACGATTTCTTCGCCCGACCCCAGTTTCAGCCGCGCCCCTTCGATCCCCATCTCGATCAGGTAGTCGTCAAGCGCGGACTGATCCTTCAGGTAGACTTCCGACTTTCCCCGCGACACTTTGAAGAGCGGCGGCTGCGCAATGTAGAGATTTCCATGCTCGATGATCTCGGGCATCTGGCGGAAAAAGAACGTCAACAGCAGCGTCCGAATGTGCGCGCCATCGACATCCGCATCTGTCATGATGACGATCTTGTGGTAGCGCAGCTTCGAAATATCAAATTCGTCGCGCCCGATTCCGGTGCCGAGCGCGGTGATCAAAGTGCCGATTTCCTGGCTGGAGAGCATACGATCGAAGCGTGCCCGCTCCACGTTCAGGATCTTGCCCCGCAGGGGCAGGACAGCCTGGTTCTGACGCGCGCGACCCTGTTTTGCGGACCCCCCGGCGGAGTCTCCCTCCACCAGGAAGATCTCGGACTTCGCCGGGTCCTTTTCCTGGCAGTCGGCGAGCTTGCCCGGCAAGCTGGCGACGTCCATGGCGGTCTTGCGACGCGTCAATTCCCGCGCCTTGCGTGCGGCCTCCCGGGCGAGGGCGGCCTCGATGATCTTGCCGACGATCAGCTTGGCCTGGTTCGGATGCTCCTCGAACCACTCTCCCAGCTTCTCGTTCACGAGCCCCTCGACAGAGGGACGGACTTCAGAGCTGACGAGCTTGTCCTTGGTCTGGCTTGAAAACTTCGGGTCCGGCACCTTCACCGACAACACGCAGGTCAGGCCCTCGCGGGCGTCATCCCCGGTGAAGTTCACTTTCTCCCGTTTCGCAATACCCGACGACCCCGCATACAGGTTGATCGTTCGCGTCAACGCGCCCCGGAAACCGGCGAGGTGCGTGCCGCCATCGCGCTGCGGGATGTTGTTGGTGAAGGGCAAAACGGTTTCATGGTAGCTGTCGTTCCACCACATGGCGATTTCCACGCCGATCCCGTCGCGCTCACCGGTCATGTAGATCGGCTCTTCCATCGCCGCCGACTTGTGCCGATCGATGAACTTCACAAATTCGCGGACACCCCCTTCATAGGCCATATCGGCCTCGAGCGGCTCGGCCGGGCGTTCGTCCCGCAGGATGATCCTCACGCCGGAGTTCAGGAACGCCAGCTCGCGCAAGCGGTTCTCCAGCGTCTTGAAAGAGTAGTCGAGGTTCGAGAACGTGCCCGTGGAGGCCATGAAGGTCACCTCGGTCCCCTTCTCCCCCTCCGCATCGCCCACTTCGCGCAAGTGCTCGACACATTCACCTTGCTCGAAACGTGCGTAGTACTCCTTGCCGTCCCGCCAGATCCGAAGGTCCAGCCAATCGGAAAGAGCATTCACCACGGACACGCCGACGCCGTGCAACCCGCCCGAAACCTTGTAGGAATTGCTGTCGAATTTACCGCCGGCATGGAGCTGGGTCATGATGACCTCGGCTGCACTCACGCCTTCTTCGGGGTGGATATCGACCGGGATACCGCGACCGTTGTCGCGCACCGAAACGCTGTCATCGCCATGGATCGTGACACTTACGAAATCGGCGTGACCCGCAAGGGCCTCGTCGATGCCATTGTCCACCACCTCGTACACCATGTGATGCAGACCCGAGCCATCGTCGGTATCGCCGATGTACATCCCGGGCCGCTTCCGTACAGCTTCCAGGCCCTTGAGAACCTTGATGGAATCTGCGCCATACTCTTCCGGCGTGTGCGCTTCGTCTGCCATGCGGCCCTTCCTCTAGAACTTTGCGAGTTTATACGGTGTCGACGGGGCATTGTCACGTCGATGCCACAAGAATCGGCGTCACGAAATCCCGATGATTGCGCCCACGGCAATCAGCATCCAACCCGCCGTCAGGTTCATCCTCCGCAGCGCATCCGGAGAGGACAGCACCCGCCGGGCACGGTCCACGAACGCCGCCAGCACAAGATTGCCGAAGAGCGGAACAATGATCGAGGCTCCCACGATCGCGGCCGTATCTGCCGGCGTCACGATGCTCAGATCGAAGAACCCCGGAAGCACGCCCATGTAGAACAGGATAGCCTTGGGATTGCCCAGGATTGCGGCAAGACCCGCGAGGAAACCGGCCCAAATACCGGGCCGGGTCAAGCGGCTGTCGCTCCCGATCTCATGGCCGGCGTTCCGGATCAGTCCGATACCGAGAGACAGGAAAAACCCGACGGCGACCCATTGCAGCGCAATCATGACGCCGGCGTACTGACTCGTGACCCATGACAAGCCGTAGATCGCCAACAGTGGCCAGATCGCATCTCCGATCACGACCCCAAGCGCCAATGGCCAGGCCGCCGCAAATCCCCCCGCGATTGCGCGGGCGATCAAGGCAACCCAGACCGGCCCGGGAGTCAGGAAAAGGATCAGCAACGCACCGGCATAGAGCGCGAGATCTGCAATGGAGATGGTCACGTTTCGGGTTTCCTCACCAACGATGTCCCGTGCTGTTCGACAACCTCGACCATCTGCACCCCATCGCCCATCTCCGCAAACAACTCCGCCCCTGTTCCCGTCATCCAGGCCTGAGCCTTCAAACCGGTGATTTCGTCATAGAGCGCGGCCCGGCGTCCCGCATCGAGATGTGCTGAAATCTCGTCGAGCAACAACAACGGCGGCGCACCGAAATCCGTTGCCAGAGCTCGGGCATTGGACAGGATCAAGGACAGCAGGAGCGCCTTCTGCTCTCCGGTCGAGCAATGCCGCGCGGAAATCCCCTTTGCTGCATAGATCGCAGCGAGATCGGCACGATGCGGGCCTACCAATGTCCGGCCTGCCGCCAGATCCCGGTCGCGCCCCTCGTCAAACGCCAGTTGCAACGCCGCTTCCCCCTGCGGGTCCGCGCCACTCTCCGGTCCGGTCAGGGCCAGTTCGGCGGCGGGAAAAGCTGTCTGTGCGCCGACTTGTGCAGTGGCGATCCGGTCAAGGGCTGCTTGCCGGTTGGCCTGGATCTGCGAACCCGTCTGAGCCATGCGGGCCTCAAGCGCCCGGTACCAGCCGCTGTCCCGGACCTGGTCCTTCAGCAACCGGTTCCGTTCTCGCATTGCCTTCTCATAGCCCAGCACGGCCTCTCCATGGCTTGGCTCGAAACTCAATGCGATCCGATCAAGGAAACGGCGGCGCCCTTCTGCCCCTTCGATCCAGAGGCGGTCCATCGCCGGAACCAGCCAGACAATTCGAACGAGCTTCCCGAGTGCCAGCTGCGGAGTGGCCTTTTCGTCAAGCTGCACCTGACGCGCTGCACCGGCGTCGGACCAGGTGACAACCTCGTGCTCCTGACCGAGCGCGCTGAACCCGGCAACAATCTTCCAGCCGATTGCTTCTGGGCGTCGGCCCATCTCTTCGGCGGATGCCCGGCGCAGGCCTCGGCCGGGTGATAGCAGCGAGACCGCCTCCAGCAGATTGGTTTTCCCCGAGCCGTTTGGCCCATGAACCGCAACCGGACGCGCGTCGAGCTCGATCCGCGCCGCCTTGTGTGACCGAAAATGGGACAAAGCCAATGACCTGACGAACAACTCCGTCATGGCCCGGGAATCTTCTGTTCGGGAACCAGCCCGCCGGAGGAAAGAAACCCCGGCACGTGCAGCATCACACGCGCATCGGCATGACGACGTAGACCGCGCTGGTATCAGACCCTTCGCGCATCAACGTCGGATCGCCTGACGAATTGAACATGAACACCGCGTTTTCGCGATCCACCTGGCTGGCGATCTCCAGAAGGTACTTCGCGTTGAAGCCGATCTCCAGACGTTCGTCGCCATAGGCAACCGAGAGTTCTTCTTCTGCGGCGCCGCTGTCAGGTGCGTTGACGGACAACACCAGCCGATCCTCGTCGAGCGCCAGCTTAACCGCGCGGCTGCGTTCGGAGGACACGGTCGCCACGCGATCAACAGCCTTGGCGAACTCGGATGCATCCACTTCCATCTTACGCGGATTGCCAACCGGGATCACCCGGGCGTAATCGGGGAAGGTCCCGTCGATGACCTTGGAGGTCAGGGTGATTTCTGGCGTGGCAAAGCGCACCTTGGTCTCGGAGACGGAAACCGCAATCTCTGCCTCATCGTCGTCAAGCAGCTTGCGAAGCTCCCCCACGGTCTTGCGCGGCACGATCACGCCGGGCATCACCTCGGCTCCGGCAGGAAGGTCAGCGTCGATCCGCGCCAGACGGTGGCCGTCGGTGGCGACGCACCGCAGGACCTTGCCGGACTCGCCATCGGCGACATGCATGTAGACACCGTTGAGGTAGTACCGCGTCTCTTCGGTGGAAATCGCAAACTTCGACTTGTCAAAGAGGCGCCGAAGCACCGGCGCCGATGCGGTGAAGTTCGCGCCGTACTCGGCGCTTGCCATCACCGGGAAATCTTCCTTGGGCAAGGTCGCTAGCGTGAAGTTCGACCGCCCGGCATCGACCGTCAGCCGCCCACTCGCGCCGTCATCGGTGAGGCGAACAAGGGCACCGTCGGGAAGCTTCCGGACGATCTCGTGCAGGGTCACCGCCGACACCGTGGTTGCGCCCGCTCTTTCGACCTGTGCGGAGACTTTGTCCACGACTTCGATGTCGAGATCAGTCGCCCGGAAGCTGACCGTGTCGCCTTCGGCTTCGATCAGGACATTGGCCAGAATCGGGATGGTGTTGCGGCGCTCGACAACCGATTGCGCCTTGGACACTGCTTTCAGCAAGGTGCCGCGTTCGATGCTGATTTTCATGCAACCGCTCCCAATTTGCCCGGGATCGTCACCCTATCGCGTTCCCCCTGCCGCACAAGGGCCTATTGGCCACGGAAGGGGGGGAACGAATGGGTAACGCTCGATTTGTGGCTTTCAGGCCTCAAGCATGCGGCGGAGCAATTCCAGATCCTCCGCGATCTGGTTGTCCACGGCCTTCAATTCCTCGATCCGGCGCACTGCGTGCATGACCGTGGTGTGATCCCGGCCACCGAAACGGCGCCCGATCTCAGGAAGAGAGCGTGAGGTAAGTTGCTTGGAGAGATACATTGCCATCTGGCGCGGGCGCGCGATGGTGCGATGCCGCTTGGGGCCGATCATGTCACTCAGGCGCATGTTGTAATGCTCCGAGACCTTGCGCTGGATCTCCTCCACGGTGACCTTCCGGTCGGAGGCTCGCAGCACATCGGCAAGGCAATCCTGGGTCAGCTCCAGCGTGATCTCGCGGCCAACAAGGGAGCCAAAGGCGAAGAGCTTGGTCAAAGCGCCTTCCAGAACACGGACGTTTGTGGAGATCCGGTGTGCGAGAAACTCAAGCACGCCGTCCTTGATGACCAGGCCAGGATAGGTTTCCCGGTACTGATCGACCTTATGCTGAAGAATGCCGAGGCGCAGCTCGTAGTCTGTCGGATGAAGATCGACCACGAGGCCGGACTGAAGACGCGACGCGATGCGGTCTTCGAGCTTCTTGATTTCCACCGGGGCACGGTCGGCGGAGATGATGATCTGCTTGTGCTGGTCCACGAGCGCGTTGAACGTGTGAAAGAACTCTTCTTGCGTGCCATCCTTGCCGGCAATGAACTGGACATCGTCCACCATCAGGACATCGACAGAACGGAACATCTCCTTGAACTGCATCGTGCCGTTTTCCCGCAGCGCCTGCACAAACCGGTACATGAACTGTTCTGCGGAAAGGTAGACGACCTTCAGGTCCGGACGATCGGTCTGCAACTGCCAGGCAATCGCATGCATCAGGTGAGTCTTGCCGAGTCCAACACCACCATAGAGGAACAGCGGGTTGAAGCTGACTGGGCCGCCTTCGGCAACCCGGCGGGCCGCCGCATGCGCAAGCTCATTCGGCTTGCCAACGACAAAACTGTCAAAGGTGAAGCGCTTGTCCAGCGGGGCGCCCGGCATGTCCGAGGCGCCTTTCGATTGCGGTCGGGGCGCAGGCGAAGGGGCGTTGCTGCCACCGGCAGATACGGAGTTCGGTTGCACGGATGAGGCTGCCAAGGCCTCACGCACCGCCGCGCCGACACTGAACTCTATGCGCTGCACCGGCGTGCCATTGCGCGACATATGCATCGCAATCTGGTCGCCATAGTTGCGGGATACCCAGTTGCCGATGAAATTGGTCGGTGCCCGGAAGTGCGCCACACCGTTTTCCAGCGTGGCGAATTCCAGCGGCTCGATCCAGGTAACGTAGTTATTCTTGCCCACTGCCTTGCGAAGATCTTCTCGAACACGTCCCCAGGTGTCGTCAGTCATTTTGCCCTATTCCGATCCGTCTTTTTTGTTCTTCAGACGGTCACGTTCGGCCTGTCCCAACCGCAATCGTGCCGCGTTTTCTGCGGGTTGCATCGCTCGGAGGGAACACGCAGAAACCTGACGGATCGCGCCGTCACCCATGCGGAATCGCTTCCACACGGACCTTTCGCCATGTCTACCCCGGCGATGAGGTCGGTTTCGTGTTTTGGACATGGGGCCCCGGCTGCAACGGCGAACCGCGCAATCGACGCCCACTTCGCCCCTCCGGCCCAGGGCCGATTGAACGAAAGGCCGATCTTTTCACGTATTGCGCGAACCGTTCTTCCCCAAAAACGATAGGCGCTGCGTGATCGATCCATGTCCCCCCGGACGATGTGAATCGCATCGACAAGCTAGCAACTGCGTTGGAGATGACGCAACTGATCTTCGAACTTGACTCAGTCTTTGGGAAAACGAATCCCGGAGCGCGGCAAAAACGCCCGAAGGGGGCCGATCGTCAGGAATCAAAAAAAGCACGCCCTGAGGGGCGTGCTTTCTTTGAACTGAATGTGTCGTCGTATCAGGCGCCGAGGGCCTTCACGCGAGACGACAGGCGGGACATTTTCCGCGACGCGGTGTTCTTGTGAAGAACGCCCTTGGTGACGCCACGCATCAGCTCAGGCTGAGCGGCGCGCAGGGCTGCGAATGCGGCTTCCTTGTCCCCGGAGGCAATTGCCTCTTCAACGCTCCGCAGGAACGTGCGGATGCGGGAGCGACGTGCCTTGTTGACGGCATAGCGCCGTTCGTTCTGGCGGGCGCGCTTCTTGGACTGGGGCGTGTTAGCCATGTGATCGGGTTCCGAATTTCGGTGATTGCGTTCTTGAAGCCGCGTCTCTAAGCGGCTTGCGTCCCTGAGTCAACCGCAAAAGCGTCGATTACTTGTCGCGGAACTGTGCTTCCCGTTTCTCCAGGAACGCTCCCATACCTTCCTTCTGATCTTCGGTGGCAAAGAGCGCATGGAACAGACGCCGTTCGAACAGGAGACCTTCGCGCAATGGTACTTCGTAGCTGCGGTTCACGGCTTCCTTGACAGCCATGACGCTCAGCGCGGATTTCCGCGAGATCTTTCCGGCTGCACTCATCGCTTCTTCGATCAGCTTTTTTGCCGGAACGACACGGGATACCAGGCCGGCACGTTCCGCCTCTTCAGCATCCATGAAGCGTCCGGTGAGGTGCATGTCCATGGATTTGGACTTGCCGACGAATCGAGTGAGACGCTGCGTTCCGCCGAGGCCGGCGACCACACCGAGGTTGATCTCGGGTTGCCCGAACTTGGCGCTATCCGCCGCGATGATGAAGTCGCACATCATGGCAAGCTCGCAGCCGCCACCAAGCGCGTATCCGGCGACGGCGCCGATGATCGGCTTCCGAATGCGGAGAATCTTCTCGGCATCCTCGCCGAACAGGTCGGAGCTGAAAACCTCCACGAAGCTCTTGTCGGACATCTCGGAGATATCCGCGCCGGCGGCGAATGCCTTTTCCGAGCCGGTCAGCACGATGCAACGAATCTTGTCGTTGTCCTCGGCGTCTTGCAGCGCCTGTCCCAACTCCCCGAGAAGCTGGGCATTGAGAGCGTTCAATGCTTCGGGACGGTTCAGTCGGATGAGGCAGATGTGATCGGTTACTTCGACGATCAGTGTCTCGAAAGCCATGCGGCCGAGCCTTTCGGTGGTTTCTCAGGACGAAAGGGTTATCACCGTCATTGCGGTGATCAAGCTATCTTTGACACTGCGGACAGTAGAAGGTCGAGCGCCCCGATTGCACGATGCGCTCGATCGTACCGCCACATCCGGGCACAAGGCAGGTTGCGCCCTCCCGGCCATATACCTGAAAAGCGTGTTGAAAATACCCGAGATCCCCGTTGGCCCGACGGTGGTCGCGCAGGCTGGATCCTCCGGCGGCAATGGCCTCGGTCAATACGTCCCGAATCGTAGGCACCAGCGAACTGACGCATTTTTCGGCAATTCTGTTGCAATTGCGTGTCGGGGCGACCCCGCTGCGGTGAAGGACCTCGCAGACGTAGATGTTGCCAAGACCCGCCACCACGCGTTGGTCGAGCAAGCCCGCCTTGATCGGCGAACGCCTGCGGCGCAGTGCCTCGAAGAGATACGGCGCGTCGAATGAATTGTCGAGGGGCTCTGGACCCAACGCCGCCAGCAAGGGGTGCCTCTCTGCCGACTCGGTCTCCAGGAGATCCATCGCGCCGAACCTGCGCGCGTCGTTGAAGGTGACACGGGCTCCGCTGGAGAGGTCGAAGACAACGTGGTCATGTTTTTCCAGGGCCCGGATCTGTTGGTGGAAAACGCCCGGGACCTGTCCGAAAATCGTCACGCGACCAGACATCCCGAGGTGGATCAGCAGCGTCTCTCCACCGTCGAGATCGACAAGGATGTACTTCGATCGTCGCCGCAAACACAGCACCTCCCGGCCTGTCAGTCGCTCCTGCATGCGGTCAGGAAATGGCCAGCGCAGATCCGGTCGGCGAACCTGCACCCGCTCGAGCCTGTGGCCGGCCATGACCGGTTCGAGTCCCAGGCGGACCGTTTCCACTTCTGGAAGTTCGGGCATTGCTGTCTCCCTTCGCCGCACTCTTGCGGAGGGCGGATTGTAACCCCCCGGCAGCGCCCTATAAGGAGGGAGGAATATGACCGGGAGCAAGTCCCATGAGCGACGACTCTACCAAAACAACCCATTTCGGCGAACGCACCGTACCCGAGGACGACAAGAAGGGCCTCGTACACGGCGTTTTCTCCTCTGTTGCCTCGCGATACGACGTCATGAACGACCTGATGAGCGGAGGCGTTCACCGGGTCTGGAAGGACGCGATGATGGATTGGCTGGCGCCTCGACCCGGGCAACGACTGCTCGATGTTGCGGGCGGGACCGGGGATATCGCCTTCCGCTTTCTGCGTCGTGCGCCCGACGCAACCGCCGTCGTTTGTGACATGACCGAGGACATGCTGGTCGAGGGACGAAAGCGCGCTGACGCCGAACGTCTTGCCGAGCGTCTGGACTGGGTTGTCGGCGACGCCATGGACCTGCCGTTCGAAGACAACACCTTCGACGTGGTGACCAATTCGTTCGGAACCCGCAACGTCACGCGCATCGAGGATTCGCTCTCCGAAGCTTTCCGCGTGCTGCGACCGGGCGGTCGATTGATGACGCTCGAGTTTTCGCAATTGCCCAATCCGGCGATGCAATGGGCCTATGACCGCTACTCCTACAACCTCATTCCGGTGATGGGGCAGGTGGTGGCAAACGATCGCGACAGCTATCAGTACCTCGTCGAGTCCATCCGGAAATTCCCGGATCAAGAGCGGTTTGCAGCAATGATCCGGACCGCCGGTTTCGAACAGGTCAAATACCGCAACATGTCCATGGGCGTCGTCGCCCTGCACTCCGGATGGAAGCTCTGACGCCTTGCGTGGCCCTCACAACATCTGGCGCCTGATTCGCACGGGCGCAACGCTGGAACGGACTGGCGCAATGAGCGTCGTCCTCGAAGCTTTCAATGCTCCGACCGCCATCCGCGTGGCCGCCCGGACTCTCGGATGGCCGTTTGCATGGCTTGGCAAGAAGGGCGACCCCAACCTGCCTCCGCTCTTGCGGGCGCTGTCTGCGATGGGGCCTGCATACGTCAAGTTTGGTCAGATCCTTTCGACCCGCCCCGATGTGGTTGGGGAAGACCTGTCGCGGCAACTCAAGGTCCTGCAGGATCGGATGCCTCCCTTTCCCCGGTCCGTCGCGGTCGAATCCATTGAACGGGAGCTGGAAATCAAGGTCGACGACGTCTTCAGCGAGTTTTCCGAACCGGTCGCCGCCGCCTCCATCGCCCAGGTCCACCGCGCCCGCCTCGCAACGACCGGTCAAGAGGTCGCCGTGAAGGTTCTGCGACCAGATGTGGAGGCGGAGTTCCGGAGGGATTTCGACGCATTCTACCTGGCGGCCTGGATGATCGAGACATTGTCACCCTCATCCCGGCGACTGCACCCCCGCGATGTGATCAAGCATTTCGAGGGGTCGGTTCGCGGTGAGCTTGACCTGCGCCTCGAGTCGGCTTCCGCCGCAGAGTTCCATGCATCCACGGCGGATGACGAAGGCTTCATTGTCCCAGAAATGCACTGGGCGTTGTCCTCCCGCCGGGTCATGACGCTCGATTGGGCAGAAGGCATATCCGCAAACGACCTCGACAAGCTCGACGAGGCTGGAATCGATCGCAAGATCGTTGGCGAACGGTTGCTGGCACGTTTTCTGGAACATGCGCTGCGGGACGGTTTTTTCCACGCCGACATGCATCAGGGAAACATCAAGATCGCGGCAAATGGCGACATCATCGCCCTGGATTTCGGGATCATGGGGCGGCTCGACGACTACACGCGTAGGGTCTACGCCGAGATCATTTTCGGTTTCATCAAGAAAGACTATCGCCGCGTCGCGGAAGTGCATTTCGAGGCTGGGTATGTGCCCGCCGATCGCGATATCGATGAGTTTGCCAGTGCGTTGCGGGTCGTCGGTGAGCCGATTTTCGGCATGTCTGCCGGGGACATCTCCATTGGCCGGGTTCTTACCTACTTGTTCGAAGTCACCGAGCGCTTTGGCATGGAGACCCGGATGGAACTGATTCACCTACAACGAACCATGGTGGTCGTTGAGGGAGTATCGCGTTCCATCTATCCCAGCATCAACATGTGGGATGTGGCACGCCCGGTCGTGGAGCAGTATCTGCGCGACAGCATTGGCCCGCGTGCGCTGCTGAAGGATCTGGCGGATACGGTACGCGTGTTGTCCCGTTTCGGCCCTCGGCTGCCACAGATCGCAGAAAACGCGCTAGCTGCACAGGCGTTGAACGCGTCAGAAGAGCCGCGCCGCGCCCCAACGAAACCTATGCTCTGGTTTCTATCGGGTGCGACAATCGCTATTGGATTCATCTGGGTATTTGACCTGCTTTGAAAGTGTGGTCACTCGCCGCCTGATCGGACTGCGCTGACGGCAAGCGAGTCGACTTTCATGCCACCTTTGAGCACCAGTTGGATACCGCTCTCCGAGGAGCGCGCTTCCTGAACTTCGGCATAGACCTCCGGTGCATGTGAGCTCATCTCGCTCCCTGCGGAATCATAGCTGACGACTTCAAGCGAGTATTGCCCCCAGGATAGGGGCGAACCACTCTCATCAACGCCGCTCCACTCGACCAACTCTCCTCCGCTGGAGATATTCAGCCGATTCCGAATCGTGCCGGCATCGTCCCGGACGATGAGTTCGGATTGCGCGGCACCGGGTTGGGGAGTGGGCGAGATCAGGATGGGGCTGCCCTCAAACACCGGGTCAACTTGCACGCGAACGGAATTGCCGATCCAACGCGCCAATTCGGACAGGTCGCTGGAGGTATCTCTGGCGAGCATCTCGGTAAGCAGATCATTGGTCATGGCCTGCTGCTCGACGCTCGAGAATGTCGCAAGTTGAACGGCGTATTCCGACGAATCCATCGGGTTCAGTGGGTCTTGATTCTCCAATTGAACTGTCAACATCGTCAGGAACGTATTGAAGTCGGAGGAGATGACACCCTTTCCGGGAGATGCCGGGACCACGGTGCCAGTCGTCGCCGTTGTTGCACTAGTCGTATCCATCTCTGCCCCTATACCCGCAAATCCAAACCGGCGCGGAGACCGGTAGAGCCGTTCGATTCCATGTGGGCGTCGTGCGAAGACGCGTAGTCGTCGCTTCCTTGAAAGCGGCTCATCGTCCGGACTTCATCACCATCTTCGTCGGGTGTATCCTGCGCACCGGAATGGCCCAACTCCAGCGAAAAGCCCTCAAACCCCAGATCTTTGAGCTCATTTGACAAAACGTCGAGATTTCGCCTCACGAGGTCAATTGTCTCTGAGCGTTCGGGATTGATCACAATTTGCATCCCGCTATCACTGTTTGCGAAAGTGATCTGGAGACGGCCAAGCTCTTCCGGGTTGAGGCGGATCTCCAAGATTCCGCGATGCTGGTGCTGGAGCGCTTCCACAATTTGCGGAGCGATGTTGCGCATGGATTCCGCCCCATACGGCACCCCTGTCGCGCCCCTGGAGCCGCTGGCAGAAGTGGAGGCAGACAGATCTGATGCCACAAGCTGAACGTCCGTTGATCCTCCGGAAGGCCATTCAAAAACTGAAGTCCTTTGTTGCGTCGCGACCTCCACAGAATTGGCCACAAGCAGTTGGGGTGTACCCATCGACACGACGGAATCCGTGCCAGTTTTTCTAGCGGCCGGAGATGGCGGTGCGGCCGTTTCATCGACACGGTGGCCCCTTTTCTTCCTTGTGTTGAACTCGCCCGAATGGGTCGCTGACTGGCTGTCGTCGTGTTGGTTCTCAAGTTGCTGTTTCAGCGGCTTTGCAGGTTCCACATCGTCGCTGACCTTAGCTCTCTCCGAACTTGCCGAAGCGCCTTCTCCAACGACAGGTTTGGTCAATCCACCGGGATTCGAACCAATGTCAGTTGGCAAGACTTCTTGCGGACTTTTGTTGCGCACGGCTTTGGTGTCAGTCGCCGGGATCGGCGAATCCGTATGGCTGGATGTGCGCCTTGGCATATCCGAAACAACGCCAGATCGACCTGGGCCCTGATACTTCCAATTTGATCCTTGTAACAAATACGGAACGTTGCCATGAGTGTCAGGTGCTAACCCCTGTCCAATCGGCCGACCTACGTAGCCGGTGGCAGTCCCTTCTCGTTCAACTGCGTGCTCAGCGAATGCCACGAGGCGGTCTGCTGCCATTCGTTGAGGTGGGGTACTATGCGTTGGCTGCGAAGAGATCGTCGCCTGCGGCCCAAGAGGGCTCGATACGGCAGTGGACCCACGGTTGCTTCGGGCATCTGACAGAGGCACTCTTTGCTCGGAGTTTGGGGTCGAACGACTATCGGGGTTCTCCCTCCGGTGTCTCACTTCACCGGAAAGGGCTTCCTCTCCATGCAGTAGAGGATCTGCAGCGGTGTGCATTGATGGTGGGTCATTTGCTTCAACGGCCGAACCGACTGACACCATCTGCCCCAACGAGCGATTTTCGGATGACGTGCCAGCTTCATAGGATATCGACATGCGCCGCTGGAGACCGTTTGGCACGACCCGCGGAAACCAGCTTTGGTGCGGGTCTTTTCCTCGGGAATTGCCGTTCTCTGAACGATACCTTTCCTCCCGGGGGTTGCCAACCGACACGGACGTTGCCTCCGACGTTCGGAGACCTGATGAGTCGACGCCATTGGGTGTTCCGACTTTTGCGATCTGACCTGCCTGCCCCGCGAACTCTGTTCCTTCATTGGAAAGGACTGGTGGTGAAGTTCCGCCCTGCGAAATCGACGACTCCATACGGGAATCGATATCGTCAAGGACTCGTTCACGCCCTCCACCCTCTACTTGAGAACGTTCTTCCAACTGGCCAAAAGCAAAGCTATCTGTTTGTGCCGGTGGTACGTGCGCTCCAATCTCGTTGGCAATCCCATCCACCGGCGCAACCGGGTGGTTCTTGCGGGCTCCGGAAAGCACTGCTCCTGAAGCATCATGGTGCGGATGGATCGGAACAAGCCTGTCCTGCCTACCGACCGGATTGCCAATGGCTCCATCTGCGCCTTCCAATGGCGTCGCGCCAGACACAGGCGTTTCTAAGTGCTCCCCGCCATGAATTAGCGTGGCGTTCCTAGCTGCTTCGGCCACGATAAGAACGCCATCGGCCAAAGACGGCTGGATTTCCGAAAACTGCTCGATCTGTACACCCAACGCCACAGATTGGGACATGTTGGGGAGGGTCGTCCCCAGTGGTGGCCCAATCACGTTCGGGATCTGAACTCCAAGTTGGCAGGCCAAAGGAAGAGAAAAACCGGCTGCCGTAGCCGAGCGAGTTGGCCGCATGTCAAGAGGAACAAGCAGATGAAAGGACTTTGACAACCCACCTTTCGGTGCGCTTCCAGGAGCCCGCGCAGTCGATTGCTCAGTTGCCTGGCTTCCAAGTGCGTCGAGCGGAATAGGAGAGATTTGCTGAAAACCGTGCATGCCAACCCCGGTGGGTTTTTCCAAGAGTGTCGCCAGATTGACTTCAATGGGTTACGGATCCTTTACCCCAAGTCCGTTAAAGTGAGGAGAGTTTTCGAAGTCTTGGAGTATTCGGATGCACGGAATTGAAGTTCCCATCTGGCAAATATCACAAAGTCGGATCCCAAGCGCCAATACACGCCTTCGGGAGGTGGCCGAGGAGTTGGAAGCGAGCTTCCTTTCGGAAATGTTAAAGTGCACCGGTTTGGGGAAAGCCCCCGAAGCTCTTGGTGGAGGAATCGGCGAAGAACAATTCTCAAGCTTTCTACGAAACGCCCAAGCCGCAGAAGTCGTTCGTGCGGGCGGAATTGGGATGGCCGAAGCAATTTTTGAATCATTGAAGGGGATGGCCCATGGAGCCCGATGAGGGAACTGCGAAGTTGAGCGGCATTCTTCACTGTCAACGAGAGGCTACCATATCCGGAAAACTCGATAAGTTGGGTTCGCTATCGACGGAAATGGAAGCAAGCCTTCGGGCACTTTCTCAGGTATCTGGGGTGACACCCGAACAGGTCGAAGCACTGCGGGCGCAGGCAAGTCGGAACCAGGAACTACTTGCGGCTTGCTTGCGAGGGATACGATCTGCTCGCGCACGTATCGAAGATGTGCGCAGGGCCTCCGGCCATTTCGAGACATACACTGGCAATGGGACGGTCAAAGACCTTCGGCACGCTGAAGCAAGCGTCACCCGCCGTGCTTGAAGAATGGCATTTGCTTCAAATGCCAAATTCAATGCCACTGAGTTTTAGGATTCTCTTAGTGGATTCAGGCAATCTTGTTGGTGCACTTCAATAGGAGTGGCGCGATACGCTTGTTTGGCGTTCGCACGGTGCAGAAGGCCGCAAGGGCCGCCGATTGGCGTCGGCGGCAATGATTCCGGCGAAATGCGCCGCATACGAAGGACTTCAGGAATATGACAAGTATCCTCACAAATACCAGTTCGATGGTCGCCCTGCAAACTCTCAAGGGTATCAACGCCAATCTCAACCAGGTTCAAAGCGAGATCTCGACGGGCAAAACTGTTTCCAGCGCCAAGGACAACTCGGCAGTCTGGGCGATTTCCAAAGTAATGGAATCGGACGTCAATGGCTTCAAAGCCATTTCGGACAGCTTGTCGCTCGGTGAATCAACGGTGGCTGTTGCAAGCCAGGCCGCAGAAACCGTTACCGACCTCTTGACCGAGATGAAGGGTAAAATCGTTGCCGCTCAGGAGGACAACGTCGACCTGACCAAGATCCAGTCCGACATTGACGCACTGGAGAGCCAGATCAATTCCGTGGTCAGCGCAGCTCAGTTCAATGGTCTCAACCTTGTGGACGGTGCCGGCGGTGGCGCTTCGATTCTCTCATCGTTGGATCGGGATTCGAGCGGCAACGTCACGGCATCCTCCATTACTGTGGCTGAGCAGAACCTGGGAACATCTGGCTATACTGCGAAGAACGTGTTCAATACGAACACGACCGGTGCCCCCGCGGCAGGAGCGGCATTTGCCACTAGCGTAGCGGACGCCGGAACCGCGGACATCGAGTTTGATGGCGATGTACTCGCTGAAGGTGATCAGATCAATCTCCGGATCGGAGATTCCTCAATTTCGTATACCGTGACTGCGGAAGATGCAGCTGCCACGTCGAAGGACGAGACAATTGCGATCAACGTCAAGAAAGCCATTGAGGATGCAGGCATTGCCGGCATCAGTGTGGACTACGACGCAACCACGGATTCAGATCGGATCACGATCACCAACAGCACCGGCGAAACGATCAACATTGCCGGCACCTTCCAGAACGCCGGTTCTGGCGGCCTCAGCACCATGGCGTCAATCGACGTGACGAGCGACGCATCTGGCGCACTCGCCGCCATCGACACTCTCATTGACACCGCGGTTGACGCAGCCGCCGCCTTCGGCTCAGTGCAAGGGCGGATAGAGACACAGGCCGAGTTTATCAGCAATCTGACAGACTCGCTGACAGCAGGTATTGGCGCAATGGTGGATGCAGACATGGAGGAGGCTTCGGCCAAACTGCAAGCCCTTCAGGTGCAGCAGCAACTCGGCATCCAATCGCTTTCGATCGCGAACTCATCGCCGCAGTCGGTACTGTCGTTGTTCCAGTAGTCGATCCCCTGGGGCGCTCATACATCGGGCGCCCCAGTTCATAGTTGGCAAGTCTTGCCTTCGCCTCGCAATACGATTGACCAGTAATTTCCGGAAGGATCTTTCGTGAACGCTGTCGAACTGGCTCAAAGAGCCTACGGGTTTGCTGCCGCACCCGTTCGAACCAATCGCGGTACAGAATACGACGCCATCGCACGCGTGACTCAGAGTTTGAAGGTCGCCGAGGTTCCACTCACCGGGAACTTTGCATCACTGGCGCAGGCAATTCACGAGAACCGTAAGCTCTGGACAACACTAGGTGCTGATGTAGCGGATCGTGGAAATAGCCTTCCGGAAATGGTTCGGGCACGGGTTTTCTACCTGTCCAGGTTCGTCGACCAGCACAGTCGCAAGGTGCTAAAGGGTGAAGCGACCGTTGAGATCCTTGTGGAAATCAACACATCGATCATGAGGGGATTAGCACCGGAGGGGGCCGTAGAATGACTGGTCTCGTCTTGAAATTGGCGCCGAAGGAGCGTGTCCTTATCAACGGTGCCGTCATTGAAAACGGTGAACGCCGCAGTCGTTTGAGCATTGTGTCGCCGCATGCGAATATCCTTCGCCTCCGTGACGCGATTCATCCGGAAGAAGTCACGACACCGGTCCGAAGAGTCTGTTACATTGCCCAACTCGTTCTATCTGGCGATGCCGACCCGAAGGAAGCCAAGCTGCAATTGTTGCGTGGTATAGAGCAATTGAGTCAAGTACTCACCGATGACGACAGCCAAACCAAACTAAACACCGCGACATCTGCTGTACTCGACAAGCAACACTACCAAGCATTGAGAGCCCTTCGCGGCCTCCTGCCAAGGGAGGAGCGCCTGCTGGTTGCTAGCCCATCGTGAGCTTCCAGCCGGTTTTGCCACTGGGTGGATATGCCGGGTGGGTGCTTCTTCAAAACACCATTGAACGCCAGACAGAGGCCTATTCGAACTCCCCTGTCGTTAAGACCAAAACAACCTACTTCGTGGAAAACATTTCCAAAATCAATTCGGCAGAAGAGCTCGTCTCCGATCGTCGTCTCTTGGAAGTAGCCCTCGGAGCATTCGGCCTGCACGAGGAAATCGACAACACCTACTTCATTCGAAAGGTGCTCGAAGACGGAACGACCGCAGACGAATCGCTTGCAAAAAAGCTCTCCAACAAAGCTTTCTTTGCCTTCAGCGAGGCTTTTGGGTTTGGCGATGGGAAGGCCAACACGACCAAACCAGGATTCTCTGATCGTATTGTTGCAGCGTATCAAACTCAGCGGTTTGAAATCAGCGTTGGGGAGCAAGACGAAAGCTACAGAATTGCGTTGAATGGTCAGAGGGAATTGTCTGCGCTCGCAGAGTCCCCGCTAAGCGATGATGCAAAGTGGTATTCGGTCATGGCTTCCGGGCCACTGAGGGCCTATTTCGAAATCGCGTTCGGTTTGCCCCACTCGTTCTCGACCCTCGACCTAGAAGATCAACTCAGGATGCTCCGTGATCAGGCCACAGCGATGTTTGGTAGCGGCGAGGTCTCCCAGTTCCAAAGTGAGGAGACAAGGGATGATCTAAATCAACTATTTCTTCTCAAATCTCAGATCGCTAGAGGATTCGGAATTGTAAACTCCCAATACACCGCGCTTGTCCTCCTTTCGAGTGGTGATCCTTGAAATTCTTGCTCGCACCAGAGTCGACACAAGCTACCAGACGAGTCGTCGGGTTAAAACACCGTACACAATCTGACGACGCGGCCATATCAATGAAACATTTTCAGCCATGGGTACATCAAAGACATCCTTTCCTGCGCAGGATGTCGGAACCCAATTGAGCCCTGCAAATCGGCTAACTATCGGTCAAGATGGCACTGCGCGATTAGGAGTTTGGTTTTCCAACGTTTCGGGTAGGTCGTATCGAAGAGCAGAGAATTCCGGACCCGGGTATTAGGGTCAGGACTCATTTTGGCAGCCAAAAGAAGACGATGGCTGCGATGCAGATGGCAGACGGGAACAGGTCTCCGCATCTGTCGTAGCGGGTGGCGATGCGGCGCCAATTCTTCAAGCGAGCGAAGGCATTCTCGATGCGGTGGCGCTTCCTGTAGAGGCGCCTGTTGTAGGATGCGGGCTTCTTTCTTTTCGCCCTGGGCGGGATGCAGGTCCGCACACCTTTGCGTTTCAGTTCGGCACGGAACCAGTCTGCATCGTAACCTTTGTCGCCGAACAGGCGTTTCGCCTTCGGCAGATCACCCAGCAGGACGACTGCACCCCGCGCATCGCTCATCTGGCCTGACGACAGAAAAACGACAGTGGGCGACCCCGACCGTCTGACACCATGTGCAGCTTGGAGTTCAACCCGCCCTTGGTGCACCCGATGGCCCTCGGTTTGATCCCCCTTTTGAGAGGCTTGCCGCTGTGCGGTGGGCCTTCATGTGGGTGCTGTCGATCATCCACCCTGGGCTTACCCCGCGATTTCGGAAAGTGCGGTCGAAGACGCTCCATCTGCGCCTCCGTCAACCAGTAGTAGTCGCTCATGCTGCCCCCATTGTTTGGCAGCGTGAATCACGATCGTCCAACGGGCTCAAGAAGGTTTATGGGTCCTGACCCTAGTCTTTCAACTCGGTTGACTAGGCGCGAGATATCGTACCTTCAGGGCGTGATGGGTATGGTAGGACAGTTTCCTCAAAGCACCCAGATGCAGCAACTCCCCCACGAGTCTCGCAGGATTATCGAGAAAAAGGCGCATTCGGTAATAGGAGTTGGGAAGCGACCGGTGCTTTCTGAAGGCTTGACCCTTAAGCAGGCCGAAGCAATTGCAGCGCTTACGCCGAGAAGAATTAGTGGTGAAATCGCACTGTTATTGGGGACCACCCAAGCAGCCGTTAAGAAGCGACTGCAAGGGGCGTTTCGGAAAATCGGCGTTTCAGAACGTGTGAACCCATACAAGTGGGCCAAAGAGCACCTTTGATCCTGCTCACTTAGGATTCGGACGCAGGCCAAACCCAATAAACCCGGCACAAGGAGCATCACCGTTCCCATATTGGCGCGTAGCGCCAATATAGGCGGGGTTGGCGCGGGCGAATATCGAAGAAAATTGGGGGCTACTTGCAACGCTTACGAACGAGCTTGCCCCTAATAGGGTCAGACATCGAGGAACAAAGTCGCCAACTCTCAATAACGGATTTGGATCATGCGACGGAGGCGTGGTTTTGTACAGCTTGAGCGTCGGAATTCTGAAGGGAATTGGGAGAGTTTTGAGGTTTTTGGTTCGACGGGAGCGTTCAAGATCGATGTTGTCA
>NZ_PVTD01000021.1 GCF_003003255.1 Aliiruegeria haliotis | reverse complement strand
TTCTGCGAATGTGTTGCCGGGCGGGGCATGGCGCGGGACTTCGACCGGAAGGTCGCGGAGATCCAAATCCGCATCGCCGTGCTAAACCGCTACACCGCTCTTGGCATACCTCTCACAGAGGCCGTAGGGCAAGTCCGTCTGGGGATGGGGGAAGTGCGGTAACACCCCGATTTGTGCAACAAAGCCTCGCGGCGCCACCAGCAGTAAACCAAGTCGTGATTGCCCGTAAATCGGTTTCCGACGTAGGCTATCACCAACAAGTTCAGTTTTGGGAGTTCCGCTATGAAAGCTATTATTGCAGGCATAAGCTCGGCCCTGCTCGTCGGGACAGTGGCGTGGGCACAGACAGGGCGTGAAAATCCAACGGCCGACTGGGCCCTGATCAACGGCCAGATCCACACCATGGACGCGGAGAGCACTGTGGCTGAGGCCATCGGCATAGAAGATGGCGAAATCATCTACGTGGGCGACGCAGAGGGGCTCGGCAACGTCATCGGCATGGGAACCGAGGTCTTCAATCTGGAAGGCAACATGATCCTTCCCGGCTTTGTGGATGGCCACAGCCACCCGGTTGCCGGCGGCCTGATCATGCTGGGAGTTGATCTTCAGACCGACGACAAGGAAGAGCTGTTCGCGCGCATTCGCAAGGAAGTCGAGACCAACGACGCCGAAGTCATTCTGGGCTACGGGGTTCGCTTCAATCCTTGGACTGACGGCAATCCGACGGCCGCAATGCTGGACGAGATCGAATCCGAACGGCCCGTTTATTTCTGGACGATTGATGCGCACGGCGCTTGGGTGAACTCCAAGGCACTGGAGGTGGCCGGGATCGACAAGGACACCCCGGACACCGCGCCGGGCTTCTCATTCTTTGAACGTGATGAAGACGGAAATCCAACCGGCTGGATCGTCGAGATCCCGGCACAGATGCAAGTGCTCTCGGCGTTGATTGATCCTACGCCCGAGTTCATGGCCCCCGGCGTTGCGGACTGGATGGAGCGGTTTGCGGCCGCCGGCATTACCGCTGCCCATGATCACGGCATTCAGGGCATGGGACAAGACGAAGGCTTCGAGATGCTTCTTGAGTTCGAAGAAGCCGGGAAGCTGCCGCTCCGGGTCGTCGGGTCGTACTATTGGAACGATGGCAGTTTTGATCCGCTTCCCGCGCTGATGGAGATACGGGAGAAATACGATACAGAGCTGGTTCAGGCGCGCTATCTCAAGGTCAACATGGATGGTGGCGACGACAAGTGGAACGCCCTCTATGTCGATCCCTACACAGATCGTCCCGACATCGTCCCGGAACCAATCATCCCATACCAAGTCGTCGAAGACACGGTGATCCGTGCCGATGCCGCCGGGATCAACGTGACCTGCCACTGCTGGGGTGATCAGGCCGTGCGCTACCTTTTGGATGCTATTGAGGCCGCCATTGCGACGAACCCGCCTCGCGAACGCCGTCATAAGATCACCCATGGGCAATCGGTCCACCCCGACGATCGCGCACGCTTCGCTGAACTCGGCGTGATCTATGACACCACTGGTGCGTGGATGACGTACGATCCGTTGGCCCAGACAATCGCCACCGACCGGCTGGGTCCGGAACGGGTTCAGGCGACATTTCCCGCCGCACAGGTGATCCAAGCCGGTGGGACATTCTCGCTGGGGTCGGACTGGCCGGCATCCGGCTACGTCTCCGAGTACCGTCCTCTGGCCAACATCGAATACGCGGTCACCAGAACGCTGGATGGCCGCAAAGACGTGCCACCACTTGGCGGGGAAGATGCGAAGCTCACCGTGGATCAGGCGCTCCGGGCGCAAACGATCAATGCGGCCTATGGCATGGGTCTGTCAGACCAGATCGGCAGCCTCGAGGTTGGCAAGAAGGCCGACATCGTTGTGCTTGAGAAAAACCTCTACGACATCGATCCAAACGACATTTCCGAGGTCGAGGTGCTATTCACGATCATGAACGGAACACTGACTTACGATCATCGCGAGGAATAGATCGATGAGGTTCCTGGTACCAATCTCTCTGGCCGTTTCATTGGTCGGCGCCACACCGGTGCTGGCCTGCGGCAACCCCCTGCTTTGGGCTGCCCTTTTCTCGCGCGTGCCTGAAGCCAAGGCGGTCTACGACGCCGACCTTGCCGCGCGCCAGGACGGTGCGATGCGGGCGCGGGTGTTCGAGAACCCGTCAAACGGGCTCGACTACCATCGATGGTCCATAAACTGGATTCAGGATGCGGCGGTGAAGCTGGACGAGACCGTACAGCCGCTTTTGCCTGACGGTGGTGATTTCGTAGTGCTCTTGGCGGATGAAGTCGCGGCAATCAGGTTCGAACAGGGTGCAGAGCCAAAGGTAATCTCCGCTGCAGCGTTGGACATCGCCGCTGGGTTCGATGCAATCACGACAATCAACGCGCTGGAGAGCGGGCTGAACCACGGATTGACGGCCCTTCAAATGACTGAGTTGGGGGTGCTATCGGTCACGGCGAACAGGCGCCAACAGGTGGTCGCAAGTCTGTTTTAAGCGGAAACGACGCGGCGAGCTGGCCCCGACCTCTGGCCGCGGTCAAGCCCAAGAGCAAGAAGGTTACGATGGGGTTGTTCATCGCCACTGGTCGGCGACGACGGTTTGAGGCAATCACCGGCCGCCGGCACTTGCTGCGTCCGGCAAGGATGGCATCTCGCCATATGTCGGGTATGCACCGGGAGTGGTCGAGCGACGAAGCTCTCCATACAATGCCTCCATCCGCGTCGTACTCCGCCTTTAGCTGGTCTGTTTTTGGGTCGAATGCTGCAAGCAGAGGCGTTCCAATGTGGGTGACCGGTTCTTGGAGGCGGCCCTTTGGTTAAAATGCGCTGGGGCCAGCCGCTCGCGTCTGATTTCGCTGCGGCCGCAGCCGAACTGCAAGGCCCCTACGCGTTGTTTCGATCGATCTTGTACTCGGCGACGCAACCGAAAGCCCGGTTCAGCAAAGATCGCGGATCGATCACGTCCATCTTGGCAGCGTCGATCAGGGGCGAAGGTCATGGCCATAGCGTTTCCATCGCCTTCGGGACCGGTGAACACCCAGTTTGTCTTGCCGCCGGCAACAGGCTTCAGTGCTCACTCCGCCGAGTTTTCTGCGAAGTTCCAACACCACGAGTTCGAAACCAAGTCGTGCTTTCTGTGTGTCCTGCATGGATCGTCTAAACTACCAAGGGTACTGAAGCGAATATCATTGAGGGCGCTTCCCCCCTGCCCAACTATTGCCCAACCTCCCTGACAACAGAGTCGCCGCTCAGGGCCGCGGAGTTATTTGATGCGATCAAATTCAATCATTGATCTGAACTACTTTGATTGATACTCATTCATCCGAAACCAAACACCACAGGAGCGCACCGCGATGAAGGTAAAAGCAGCCGTCATTGGGTCGGGCCACATCGGCACCGATCTGATGGTGAAGATCTTGCGAAAGTCGGATGTGCTGGAACTGTCGGCTCTGGTTGGGATCGATCCGGACTCTGAAGGGCTGGCTGCGGCGCGGCGACTTGGCGTCGAAACCACGCATGAAGGTGTCGCCGGGCTTAAGGCTCTGGATTGCTTCCCGGAAATCCGCGTTGTCTTCGACGCAACAAGCGCCGGTGCGCACCGCGCCAATCTGGACGCGTTGGCAGGGGCGAACCTGAGGGTTGTGGACCTGACCCCTGCCGCGGTTGGTCCCTATGTGGTGCCCACGGTGAACCTTGAGGCCCACATGAATGAACCCGTGGTCAACATGGTGACCTGCGGAGGCCAGGCCACGATCCCGGTTGTTGCCGCGATCAGCCGCGTGGCTCCGGTTCACTATGCCGAAATCGTCGCCTCCATCGCGTCGAAATCCGCCGGGCCGGGCACGCGGGCCAATATCGACGAGTTCACCGAAACGACGTCGCGCGGACT
The DNA here is from genome assembly GCF_003003255.1 of Aliiruegeria haliotis. GTDB lineage: Bacteria > Pseudomonadota > Alphaproteobacteria > Rhodobacterales > Rhodobacteraceae > Tropicimonas > Tropicimonas haliotis. The sequence continues at coordinate 25,659 of NZ_PVTD01000021.1, read as the reverse complement.
GGAGATCGTGGGCGGTGCGAAGAAGGGCAAGGCGATTATCGTTCTGAACCCGGCCGAACCGCCGTTGATGATGCGCGATACCGTAATCTGCCTTTGCGACACGGCCGACCCAACGGCCATCCGCGCTTCGATCGCCAATATGGTGTCGGAAGTGCAGAAGCACGTGCCGGGCTACCGGCTGAAGCACGAGGTGCAGATCGAACCCGTCGCTGCGGGCCTGTTCGATGGTGCGCCCGAAGGGTTGAAGGTGACAGCCCTGCTGGAAGTCGAAGGTGCGGGGCATCACCTGCCGCGCTATGCCGGCAACCTGGATATCATGACGTCTGCGGCGCTCTCGACCGCTGAGCGGCTGGTGGCAGACCTGAAGGAGGCGGTGTGATGGACGACAAGCAGCTTTACATTCAGGACGTGACCCTGCGCGACGGGATGCACGCCATGCGGCACCAATATGATCTCGGGCAGGTGCGCGAGATCGCGGCGGCGTTGGACGCTGCCGGGGTGGATGCCATCGAGGTCTCCCACGGCGACGGACTGTCTGGCAGTTCCTTCACCTATGGGTTCGGGCGCGAAACCGATGCCGCCTGGATCGGCGAAGCCGCAAAGGTCTGCAAGAATGCCGTGCTGACGACCCTGCTCCTGCCGGGAATTGGAACCGTCGAGGATCTACGCCGCGCCGCCGATCTGGGCGTGAAATCGGTCCGCGTTGCGGCCCATTGCACCGAGGCCGACGTGACCGCACAGCATATCGCCGCCGCGCGCGACATGGGGCTGGACGTCTCCGGCTTCCTGATGATGAACCACATGTCGCCGCCTGCGGCCGTCGCCGAACAGGCCCGCCTGATGGAGAGCTACGGCGCGCAGTGCGTCTATATCACCGACAGCGCCGGGGCGCTTCGGATGGATGGTGTGCGCGCGCGGGTCGAGGCCTATCGGGCCGCGCTGAAGCCGGAGACGCAGATCGGCATTCACGCGCACGAGAACCTGTCGCTGGGTGTTGCGAACTCGATCGTCGCGGTCGAAGCCGGGGCGCGGCGCGTCGATGCCTCGCTGGCTGGAATGGGTGCGGGGGCCGGGAACTGCCCGCTGGAGGCCTTCATCGCAGCCGTGGACGGCATGGGCTATACGCATGGCTGTGACCTCTTCGCGCTGCAGGATGCCGCCGAAGACCTTGTGCGACCGTTGCAGGATCGCCCTGTGCGGGTGGACCGAGAGACGCTGTCGGTCGGCTATGCCGGTGTTTACTCGTCCTTCCTTCGCCATGCGGAGCGTGCGGCGCAGGCGCACGGACTCGACACCCGTCGCATCCTTGTTGAAGCCGGGCGGCGCAAGCTGGTCGGCGGTCAGGAAGACATGCTGATCGACGTTGCGCTGGATCTGGTGAAGGCCGAAGGCGCCGGGGCATGACCGGGCGCAAGAGCCGGGGCGCATTGATCGTGACTGGCGGATCGCGTGGCATTGGCGCCGCGATCTGCCGCCGCGCGGCCCGGGACGGCTGGGACGTGGTGGTCAACTATCGCACCGGCGCGACCCAGGCCGCCGAGGTGGTGCGTGAGATCGAAGCCACAGGCGCCCGAGCCTTGGCTGTTCAGGGCGACATCGGCTGCGAGGCGGATATCGTCGCCCTCTTCGAGCAGGCCGATGCCGCGTTCGGGCACGTCGGTGGGCTGGTCAACAATGCCGGTATCCTGGAGTCGGCAACCACATTGGCCGACATCCCGACCGACCGTTGGGAGCGTGTCCTGCGCGTCAATGCAACGGGAAGCTTCGTGGCAACGCGGCTTGCCGTTCAACGTATGTTGCGGGCCGGGAGGGGCGGCGCCATCGTCAATATCTCGTCCATGGCCGCGCCGCTCGGTGCGCCGAACGAGTTCGTCGATTACGCGGCGTCCAAAGGCGCGATGGAATCCATGACCATCGGTCTTGCCAGGGAGGTCGGCCCGGCGGGCATCCGGGTGAACGCCGTGCGTCCGGGCCTCATCGACACGGAGATCCACGCCGATGCCGGTCGTCCGGACCGGGTGCAGGCATTGGCAGACACCGTGCCGCTGAAGCGGGCTGGAACCGCGGAGGAAGTGGCCGAAGCCGTGGTCTGGCTGCTGTCGGATGGGGCGAGCTACGTGACCGGCGCGATCCTTCCCGTCAGCGGCGGGCGCTAGGCGATCAGACCCGTCGCAGGTCTATGCCGCGATCGAGGAAGGGCTGCGCTGTGGCGTCGTCGACATCGGTATCGGTATAGATCCGCGTGACGTTCTCGACCGGGATGATATTGGCCGGGAACACCTCGCCGATCTTGGAATTGTCGGCCACAACCCAGACCTCGCGCGCCTGTTCGGCCATCACCCGGTTCACGTAGGCTTCAGACGAGTCATAGGTCGTCAGCCCCTTGTCGATGTGCAGCCCGTCAACGCCGATCACCGTCACATCGATGTTGAGGTCACGAAGCGTGCGTTCGGCGATATGGCCAACGGTCTCGGCCGTGCGCCGTCGCAGGACTCCCCCCGTCAACGTCACCTCGATGCTGCGGGTATCGCGCAGGTCCATGGCAATATTGATCGCGGTCGTGACCAGCTTGAGGGTCTTGTGGCGCAACGCTGGCAACATCTGCAACACGGTGGTGCCGCCGCCCATCCCCACAACGCTGCCTTCCTCAAGATCGCTCGCCGCTGCCGCACCGATCCGGCGCTTCTCCGGCAGGAAGGACATCATCTTGGCGTCATAGGGAAGCTCTTCGCGCCGTTTGGGCAGCGAAGCACCACCGTGAGTGCGAAGCAGGGAGCCGTTCTGGTCCAGTTCGGAAATGTCGCGCCGGATCGTGGCGAGCGATGCGCCCAACAGGCCGGAAAGCTCCTGGGCGCTGACCGCCCCCTTGCGGGCCAGTTCAGCGAGAATGCGTTCGTGTCTTTCGGCGCGGATCATGTTCCGTCTCGTTCTTTTTAGGTCGGTGGACGCTATCCGGCATTGCAACCAGCATCAATCGAACACCTTGATCATGGCACATAGTGTCACGAAAAGCACTCAAAAACAATCATCATTGTATGGACTTTTGATCGTTTATTGCTATCTTGGCCACGAATGCACGGCGGAGAGCTGTGCCGGTGATTCATTTTCGGAGGAACCCATGTCCCGATTGAAACTGGTCCTGATCGGTGCTGGCAGCACGGTCTTCACGCAGCGGCTGGTGGCCGACATAATTCTTGCCGGCGAGGCGCATCTCTGGGAGATCGCCCTGGTCGATATCGACCCGGTTACGCTCGACGCGGTGAACAAGCTTGTGGGCAAGATGCTGGTCGCCAAGCAGGCCGACATCCCGGTGACAGCCACGACCGACCGGCGTGACGTCCTCAAGGGGGCCCATTTCGTCGTCACCACGATTGCTGTTGGCGGCCGCAAGGGCTGGCAGACGGATATCGAGATCCCGCGCAAGCATGGCATCTATCAACCCGTGGGCGACACCGCGATGCCCGGCGGCATCAGCCGCGCCATGCGCATGATCCCGCAAATGATCGACATCGCCCGCGACATCGAAGAGCTTTGCCCGGATGCGCATTTCTTCAACTATTCCAACCCGATGACCTCGATCTGCCGCGCGATCCGCAAGGAAACCGGCGTTCCGGTCGTCGGGCTCTGCCACGGCGTCCATCACGTCGAAGGTGTGCTGGCGAAGTTCCTCGGGCTGGAAGAAGGCTCGATCAGCTCCTACGGCATCGGCCTCAACCACCTGACGTTCCTGACCCGCCTGCGCCACGAGGGCAAGGATGCCATCCCGCTGTTCCAGGCCAAGCTGGACGAACAGGAAGCCGGGCTGGCAGAGGAACTGGCCGGAAAGAAGATCTGGGACAACATCGTCGAAGGCCGCGCACCACGTTGGGCGGACGATCCGTTCTCCTGGGGCATGTTCCGCAATTACTCGATCTTCCCCTGCGCGATGGACCGGCACGCGGTCGAATTCTACCCTGAACGCTTCCCCGGCGGCGCCTATCACGGCCACACACTGGGCGTCGAAGCCTTCCCGATCGACGAGCGCATCGGGCTTGGCGATGTGTGGTACGACGAGATGCTTGCGATCGCCAATTCGCCCGACCCGCTGCCCAAGAGCTACTACGAGAACGTGCCCGGTGAGAGCGAACAGCTTCTGGAGATGATGCATTCGCTGCTCTACGACCGGCGCGAAGTGTTCTCGGTCAACCTTCCGAACGACGGCGCGGCCCCCTACCTGCCGAAAGACGCGGTGCTGGAATGCAACGCGGCGGCCATCGGCAACAGCTTTGCACCGCTGCGGGCGGATGACCTGCCGCCGGCACTCATCGCCAAGCTATGCTCGAAGATCTCCGCCGTGGAAATCACTGTCGAGGCCGCCGTTGAAGGCTCCCGCGACAAGATGATCGAGGCGATGATCGCCGACGGGTCCGTCGGCACGACCGATGCCGCTGCGAAGCTGGCCGACGACCTGCTCGCCGCCCATGCGGAGTTCCTGCCGCAATTTGCGAAGTGAGGGAAAGAAATGCAGATCATCGACAAGGATGACACCCGCATGATCGACCTGCCGGGCGTGGGGCCATGCCCCCGCCCGGTGGATATCGACGAAAGCGTGACTGGTTTCAAAACGTTGAAATCGCTTCGGATCTACAGGTTCCAACCGGGGCCAACGATCGAAGGCGAAAGCGAGATCGACGAGGTGTTCGTTGTGCCGGTCAACGGAAAGATTGGCCTGTCGATCACTGGCGCGCATCCCGTTGACGCCGAGCTGTCGCGCGAAGGTCCGGCCCGTGCGCTCTACATGACGCCGGATCACGCCTATCGGCTGACACCGCAGACCGAAACGCTCGTCGCCTACTCGCGCGCCGAAGCCGAAGGGCGCGTTCCGTGTCAGGCTGTCGAAGGACCGGCGAGCGAAGGTCTGGCCGAGAAACTCGCCTTCCGGTCGGTCAACTGCGCGGTGGGGGCGTCTTTGCCTCTGGGCGGGGCCGCGGAAACTCTGTGCCACGTTGCCAAAGGGTCGATCCGCGTCGCTGACAAAGCGGTGAATGCCGGTCAAACACTGGCGTTGCAGGCTGGCGAAATGGCCGAGTTGACGGCGACTGCGGATGCACAGCTACTCGTCGTTACGGCCTGATCGGGCGCGAGCCTAGGTCTTCGAAGAGACGTATAAGGTAGCCGTCCGGATCGCTCACGACGATCTGGCGGTTGCCTTCTTCCGTTTCTCCGACGCGTTACCAGTTTTCTTCCAGAGGTAGGAACGGCGCGATACCGGCCTGTCCAATCGCGCCGAGGATCGGCCCAAGCCGGGCAACCCGGATCTGGAGATTGATACCCCGGCCCAGCGGAGCCTCAAACGGCGCGGGCACAAAGGTCCGCCCCAGACCGATCTGGTCGACCATCAAAACGGCGTCTCCCGATCGGAGGCAGGCGAACCCTTCGTCCGGTCGCTCGTAGGCGACGGTAAAGCCGAGGGCATCGCGATAGAAATCCCGGCTAACCTTCCAATCGGTCACGGCCAGTTCGGGAACGAGCGCGGGCCAAGGGTCAGCCACGCCGCAGACGCTGCACGTTGAAGTTGGAAAACAGGAAGTCGTAGCCCGCACGATCGACAGCCGCATCGGCCATCGGGTTTTCGCCATAGCGACCGCCGAACAGCCAGGCAAAGCTGCGGACCTTGTGTCCGAGTTCGCGGGCGAAATCCTCTTGCGCGCCGACGATTTCGTCTTCGAGCTTCGCGGCATCGTCCAGCGCGACGCGGGTGTGATTGCGCGTATGGCTGGCAACGACGTGCGGGCCGTCGAGGCTGCGCAGTTCGTCCCAGGAAAGCGCAGTGCGCGGGTCGTCGTAGTCGTCGTCCACCGTCGCCAGCGTGCGGGTGGCGGTGAAGGCCGGTTGATCCTCTACCGGGCAGGATGAATAGGCGGTCACGGCAAAGAACCAGCCGACGAGCCCGTGTTTCTCCAACAGTGGCCGGGCAACGTCGAAATTGTTCCGATAGCCGTTATAGAAGGCCGGGATCACGCCGGGGCGGTCATGGGGCCAGCGGCCGGTGTCGAGCCATACGTCCAGATCGGCCTCGCGCACGGGGGCGAAACGCTTCGACAGCGCGGCGAATTCCCGGTCGAACTGGTCGGCCCCGGCGAACGGCGTATTGTGGTAGTTGACCACGCGCAGAACGGGGCCGCGGGCGAAATCGTCAGCGTGGCTCATTGCAACCTCTGAAGCCGGAAGTTGGAAAACAGGTAGCGAAAGCCCGCCGCGCGCAGCATGTCATCGGCGCGGGGGTTGATGCCGACATCGGCACCGTGCAGCCAGCAGAAGATGTCGACCGGTAGGCCAAGGCCATCCTCCATCTCTTGCTTGCCGGTGAAGATCTCTTCGTGCAGCACATCGTCTGGCGTGTCTCTGTCGAGCGCCGTGTGGTTGCGGGAATGGCAGGCAAAGACATGCCCGCGCGCAGCGGCGTCCCGTGCCTCGGCCCAAGTCATGGTGATCCGCTCGCCTGGGTATTCGTCGCGCAGGTAGTGGAGGCGATGGGCCTCGGCGAAACCGCGCTGCTCGGCCACCGGCACGTTCAGGAAATGCGGGGGCACGAAGAACCAAGCTGTGAAACCGGCATCCTCAAGCAGCGGCAGGATCACATCGTAATTGTCGCGGAAACCTTCGAACAGGATGGGCATCAGCCACGGCTTGTTCTTTGGCGAGGCTGGCCCCTGGGGCCAGCGGTCCAGGTCGTCCTTGCGGAACGGGCTGTAGCGTGGCGCCAGTTCCGCCAGTTGCCGGGTGTATTCCGGCTCTCGCACGCGAGGGGTGGAGTGGTAGTTCATTAGCCGCAGGGTGCGGCCCGCCGCGTAGCCCCCCGCGAGATCCCGGGCAACATCCGCACCGGGCTTCGACAGCAGCAGGGTCATGTCTCGGGGCTTTCCTCGTCCGAAAGCTCCGAGAAGGGGCGGTCAAGGAACGTGCGGTCGGCCAGAACCTCGATGACGCGGGCAATGTCGGCGACCTCGATATCACCCTTTTCGGCCTCGACCCGAGAGATTGCCTCCGAGAAGGCCACTGCAAGCTGTGTATCGCCATCGTGGCTACCCTTTTCGGCTGGGTTGCCCGTCAGGTCTTCGAGCACCAGGTACATCGGCACACCGATCTCGGCGTATTTCCGGCGCCCAAGCCGATCCATCTCGGCCGACAGGTCGTCGGGCAGAAATGCATTCGTGGTCATGTCGTTATCCCTTGACGGATCCGGCGGTCAGACCGCGGACATAGAAACGTTGCAGCAGAAGGAAGGCCACCATGACCGGGATGATCGACACCGCGACAGCCGCCTGTTGCAGCGATTGCGTCGCTTCCTCGGTAAAGGCGCCGCGCAGCAGGTAGATCCCCACGGGCAGGGTTTGCAAATCCGGCGCGGTTCGGGTGACGGTCATGGTCCAGATCACCTCGTTCCACTGGTAGACGAAGACGAAGATCCCCAGCGTCGCCAGCCCCGGCAGCACAAGCGGCAGCACGATGATGAAGAAGATCTTGAACTCTCCCGCACCATCGAGGCGGGCCGCATCCAGAAGTTCATCCGGCACCCCCATGAAGAACTGCCGCATCAGGAAGATGCCGTACCAGGTGATCGCAAAGGGCAGGATGATGGCGACATAGGTGTTCAGGAAGCCCGAGCCGCCCTGCCCGAACAGAGAGTTGCCGCCTGCCAGCGGGAAGTACCGCAGGATGAAGAAGATGGGGATGATGAACAGGAAGAAGGGGAACATCTGCGCGCCCAGCACGCCACGGAACAGCAGGTTGGAGCCCCGGAACTTGTACTTTGCCAGTGCATAGCCCGCCATCGAACTGGTCAGAAGCTGGATGAAGGTCACCGACAAGGTGATGAAGATCGAGTTCTTGAACCAGATCAGCGCCGGCGTCTCGGTGAACACCCGCTTGAAGTTGATCCATTGCGGGTCCTGCGGCCAGTAGACCGGCGGACGGGCGAGCCGTTCGGCAGGGGTGCGCAGGGCGCCCAGAAACATGTCGATGAAGGGCACGACCATGATGATGGCGCCAATGCTCAGCAGCGAATACTTCGTGATCTGCCAGGCGATGGCGGAACGACTGCGGGATTGTACGATTGCCATGACAGGATTCCTTCAGTGAGCCTCGACCCCGCCGCGACGGAAGATGCGCAGCTGGATCAGGGTGACGACGAGGATGAAGGCGAAGAGGATATAGGCGACGGCAGAGGCGCGCCCCATGCGCAGGTCCTCGAAGGCCATCTTGTACATGTAGAGCGCCGTGACATTGGTCGAACCGACTGGCCCGCCCTCGGTCAGCACCAGCATCAGGGTGAAATAACTCAGCCCGGTGATGAAGTTGGTGATCAGCACGAAGAGGATCGTGGGTTTCAGCAGCGGCACGGTGATGCGCAGGAAAAGCTGGGTTTCGCCGGCACCGTCAAGGCGCGCGGCCTCGTAGTAGCTCTCATCGATATTGGCGAGGCCGGCGGAGAACAGCAGCATGTTGTGGCCAAGCTGCATCCAGACAAACACCAGGATCACCGAGAGCATGGCAAAGTTCGGATCGGTCAGCCATCCCGGCCCGGGCAAGCCGAGCTTGCCGAGCGCCATGTTGACCAGCCCGAAGCTGTCATCGAGCAGGAATTTCCAGATGTAGGCGACGGCCACCACGTTGGTGATCATCGGCAGCCAGTAGATCGAACGCCAGAAAGCCTGCCCGTAAGCGCGGGTGAAGGCATAGGCCAGAACGAGCGCCAGCGGGATGCCGATGGTCAGCGTTCCGGCGGCGAAATAGATCGTGTTCCAGAAGGTGTCCCAGAACTTCGGGTCCACCGTCAGCAGGTACTCATAATTCTTCAGGCCGATGAAGCGCGGCGACGTCAGGCTGTTCCACTTGGTCAGGCTGATATAGGCGGCGAACAGGATCGGCAGGATGAAGAAGATCACGCCGAAGGCCAGCATCGGTGACAGGAAGAGCCAGGGTGCGACCGCCTTTGAGGAGATGCGCTGGCCCAGCGTCAGCGGTTCGGCATCGTCGAAAAACTCGTCTCTCGGGAGGGGGGCGGATTGATCTGTCACGTTCTGCTCTCCTGTATAGCGGGGCCGGGCCTTGCGGTCCGGCCCCGGTGGGTGTGCCCGGCAGGGATCCGGGCATCCGGGAGGATCAGTAATCCTGTTCGGCGAGGATTGCGGTCACTTCGGCATCCGCGGCGGACAGGGCATCTTCGGCCGACATCTGTCCGGCCCAGACCTTCTCGATGTAGCTGCGCAGGATGCGGTCGTTCTCGGAGGCCTGCCAGATGTTCGGCTGGCTCTTGGCCGCGCCGGATTCGATGGCGTCCACGAAGGGCTTGGTGAAGCTGTCGTCGGTCTCCATGGCTTCGAGGTCGCCCAGGTTGCCGGTCAGCGCACCGAGGTCGTTCAGCATCTGGCCGGTACAGGAAAGCCCGCCGTCACGCTGGCTGTTGAGCCACTCCAAAAGCGCCCAGCTTTCTTCCGGATGCTTGGAGGCGGAGTCCACGGCCCAGAAGAAGGAATAGAGCATCGTGCCCGGATCGCCGCCATCATGCGGGATGGGCGCGATGCCGACAGTGTTTTCGAATTCGTCGCCGAAGGCGTCCATCATCGACGATTTCTGCCAGTTGGCCATGATCGCCATCGCCGCGCCGTTGGCCGCGAAGTCGTCGGTGGTCACGGAGTTTGAGGTCGAGCCGTCGGCAAAGAGCTTGCCCTGACGCTCGACGATCCTGATCGCTTCCGGGTCGAGGAAGTTCGTCTTGCGGAAATCGTCCGAATAGGGGGCAACGCCGGCGGCGAACATCTGGCTGTAGAAGACATGCACGGCATTGGCGACCGACGGACCGTAGGTATAGCCGGCGACGGTGATGTTGCCCTGATCGTTCTTCTTGGTGACCTTTGCGGCAATTTCGGCCAGTTCGTCCCATGTGGCGGGCGGTGCGTCATAGCCAGCCTCAGCCAGGATTTTCTTGTTGTAGAACAGCTGGTAAACCGAAAGCTCGGTCGGAATGCCATAGAGCGTGCCATTGATCGTCGCCGCGCCCACGGTGCCTTCGCCGTAGTTGGCGTTTACGAACTCGGCGATGTCGGCGGGCGGCTCTGCCAGCGTACCGGCATCGGCCAGCTGCGGCGCCCAGATCGAGTAGATGTTGTAGATGTCCGGGGAGGTACCGCCCACGCGGGCCGTCATGATCGTTTGCAGGAAGTCGCGATAGCTGGCCTGCTGAAAGACGATCTCGGTGCCAGGGTTCTCGGCTTCATACTGGTCGAAGCAGGCCAGAAGCGGCGCCATCTGTTCCTGATTGTAATGCGTGGCGATGGTGATCGTCTTGTCAGCCGCCTGCGCCGGTGCGGCCAGTGCGCTGCTGGCAAGAAGCGCCGCGACAAGCGCCGTCCGACGATGCGAGGTAGTGGTCATGCTGGTTCTCCCTTGAATGGTCCCCGGGCCCTTCGGCCCGGTTTGGATGCGGTCGTGAGATTCCTGGATCCTGACGTCAGTGTAGCACGCAACGGTCACAAATCAACATTTGTTTGATCGATTTTGAGCGATTTTTCCGAGCGCGTTTCAGTGGCTCGGCCGCGGAACCTCCAGGTCGTGTCGCCCGGGGTGCAAATCGAGGTCGCAGCCCTCATCCGCCTGGGTGACGTGCTGGCGATAGATCCGGCGCCATGTGCTGACCTCCGGCATGTCCGGCGCGCTCCATTCCACACGGCGGCGCTCAAGCTCCTCGTCGGAGACGTCCAGATGCAACCGGCGTTCGGCGACATCCAGCTCGATCATGTCGCCCTCGCGGACCAACCCCAGCGGGCCGCCATCCGCCGCTTCCGGCGCGATATGCAAAACGACGGTGCCGTAGGCTGTGCCGGACATGCGCGCGTCAGAGATCCGCACCATGTCGCGCACGCCCTGTTCGAGCAGCTTGGGCGGAAGGCCCATGTTGCCGACCTCCGCCATGCCCGGGTAGCCCTTGGGGCCGCAGTTGCGCAGCACCATGATCGAGCTTGCGTCGATCTCGAGATCGGGGTCGTTGATGCGGGCATGGTAGTCTTCGATCGTGTCAAAGACGACGGCACGGCCGCGATGAGTGAACAATTCGGGAGAAGCAGCCGACGGCTTCAAGACCGCTCCACGCGGCGCGAGGTTGCCACGCAAAACCGCGATTCCCCCCTGCGCGGCCAGCGGCGCATCCCACGGGCGGATGACCTCCCGGTTGTAGCATTCTGCGTCTTTGACGTTGTCCCACAGGCTGCGCCCATTCACCGTCAGCGCGTCGCGGTTCAGTAAGCCCTGCTCGCCGAGCATCCGCAGGACAACCGGCAGGCCGCCGGCATAATAGAAGTCCTCCATCAGGAAACGACCGGATGGCATAAGGTCCACCACGGCGGGAATATCGCGACCAAGCTTGTCCCAATCCTCAAGGCTGAGATCGACGCCAATGCGGCGGGCCAGCGCGATCAGGTGGATCACGGCATTGGTCGACCCGCCAATGGCGCCATTGGCACGGATGGCATTCTCGAAAGCCTCGCGGGTCAGAATCTTCGACATGCGCAGATCCTGCTCCACCATCTCTACGATCCGCCGTCCCGAATGCTGCGCCAACTTGTTGCGGCGGGAATCCACCGCTGGGATGGCGGCGTTTTCAGGCAGGGCGGCGCCGAGCGCCTCGACAAGGCTCGCCATTGTCGAGGCCGTGCCCATCGTCATGCAGAAACCGGGTGAGCGCGACTGGCCCTGTTCGGCCTCGTCCATCACGTCATCGCTGATCCGCCCTGCCTTGTAGTCTTCGTGCAATTGCCAGACGGCCGTTCCCGACCCGATCTGATCACCCCGCAGGCGACCGTTCAGCATCGGCCCGCCAGAGACGACGATCGTCGGCAGGTCACAGCTGGCCGCGCCCATCATCAGCGACGGGGTGGTCTTGTCACAACCAACCATCAGCACCACGCCGTCCAGCGGCGCGGCACGAATCGTCTCTTCCACATCCATCGCGGCCAGATTGCGGAACAGCATCGCGGTAGGCCGGAACTGGGATTCGCTCACTGACAGAACCGGAAACTCCACCGGAAAGCCCCCGGCCTCGAACACGCCGCGCTTGATGCGTTCGGCAAGATCGCGAAAGTGTGCGTTGCAGGGGGTCAGCTCCGACCAGGTGTTGCAGATCCCGATCACCGGACGCCCATCGAAGCTGTCCTCCGGCATGCCCTGGTTCTTCATCCAGCTGCGATGCATGAAGGCGGATTTCCCGCGACCTCCGTACCAAATTTCAGAGCGTCGGGTCTTTGGGCTGTCGGGCATGGGTCTGTCCCCCGGATTGCGGTGTCGTTGCGCAATCCTGTCACCGCTCCGAACAAAAAACAAGCATAACCGTTCACACTGGTGTTTACTTTTGATTGCTTTTGGATAAGGTATTCTGGACAACAAGGCGGACCCGCTTCAAATGACCAAGGCTTCTCGACACGACGCACCCTCGGCCGCACTCAAGGTGTTGCAACGCAATCTCTCCGGCGAACCGCAGGCCCTGACCAGTGTGTGCAGTGCACATCCGCTTGTCCTGCGGGCATCGGCAGAACTCGCGCGCGACCACGGCCAGGTGGCGCTGATCGAGGCGACCTGCAATCAGGTCAACCAGGAGGGCGGCTACACCGGCATGAAGCCGGCGGATTTCGCGGACCGTGCACGCGCCGCCGCGCGCGATGCAGACTTGCCGGAAGGCCGGTTGCTCCTCGGTGGCGATCATCTTGGCCCACAGCCCTGGAAGGCGTTGCCCGCCGAAGAGGCGATGGCGCGGGCCGAAGCGATGGTTGCGCTTTATGTCGAGGCAGGCTTTGCCAAGATCCACCTCGATTGCTCGATGCGCTGTGGGGACGATCCCGAGATCCTTCCCGAACAGACAATCGCGGACCGTGCCGCGCGGCTCTGCGCGGCGGCTGAGGCTGCAAACGGACAGTCGAAGCCCTTTTACGTGATCGGTACCGAGGTGCCCGCGCCCGGCGGCATGGGAGAAGGGCACGAGATCGTGCCCACCACGCCCGAAGCGGCAAGCGCAACATGGCAGACCCACGCCGATGCCTTCGCCACTGCCGGGCTGTCAGAGGCGTTCCAACGCGTGGCTGGAATCGTCGTGCAGCCGGGTCTGGATTTCGGCAACGACACGATGGAGCATTTCGCGCCTGAAAAGGCGCGCGGGTTGACCGATGCGGCGGCCGGGCTCGGCGGGCTGGTCTACGAAGCGCATTCGACCGACTATCAACTGCCCGAAGCCTACAAGGCGCTTGTTGCCGGGCATTTCGCCATCCTCAAGGTCGGCCCCGCCGCCACATTCGCCCTGCGAGAGGCGCTCTATGCGCTGGAGCTGATCGAAGCGGAGATCACGCCGGCGGCAAATCGCTCCGGCCTGCGGGCGGCGATGGAAGCGGCGATGCTGGCAAACCCGGTGTATTGGGAGAGCCACTACGGCGGAGAGGCCGCTACGCAGGCCTGGCTGCGCCATTTCAGCTGGTCGGACCGTCTTCGGTACTACTGGACGGTGCCGGAAGTCGACGCGGCCGTACAACGGCTTGAGGCCAACCTCGCCATGCGGATATGGCCGCTCCCGCTGGTCGGCCAGTTCCTGCCCGAGGATGCCGATGCAATCTCGCGCGGGCACCTAGCCCCGACCGTTCCGGACGTGGCGATTGCCCATATCCGCCGCGCGCTCACCCCGTATTTCCAAGCCTCGACACGACATGACCCGGAGGGAACCCAGTAATGGCGACTGTAAAGCTCAGAGACGTGACAAAATCCTTCGGCTCCGTCGATGTCATCAAGGGCGTCTCCGTTGACATCGAGGACGGCGAATTCGTGATCCTTGTCGGGCCGTCCGGCTGCGGCAAGTCCACCTTGCTGCGGATGATTGCCGGGCTTGAAGAGGTGACTTCGGGCGACGTGGCGATCGACAACCGGCGCATCAACCATGTCCCGCCAAAGGACAGGGACATCGCCATGGTGTTCCAGAACTACGCGCTGTACCCGCATATGACCGTGGCCGAGAACATGGGGTTTGCCCTGCGCCTTGCGAAGATCTCCAAGGCCGAGATTCGCAAACAGGTCGAAGCCGCCGCGGAACCGCTTGGCCTGATGGAGTACCTCGACCGCTATCCCAAGGAGCTTTCCGGCGGCCAGCGTCAGCGTGTCGCCACCGGACGGGCCATTGTGCGCAATCCGAAAGTGTTTCTGTTCGACGAACCGCTATCGAACCTCGATGCAGCGCTTCGGGTCAAGATGCGCTCCGAGATCCGCGACCTCCAGCAACGGCTGTCCGCCACTTCGATCTATGTCACCCACGACCAGATCGAGGCCATGACCATGGCCGACAAGATCGTTGTCCTGCGCGCCGGGATCGTGGAGCAGGTCGGCGCACCGCTCGAACTCTACGACACGCCAGCCAACACATTCGTCGCGACCTTCATCGGCTCGCCCGCGATGAACATGTTCACCGGCGATGCCGCCGACGGCACGATCCGCATCTTCGAGGATTTTGCAGCCCCGCTTCCGCAAGGAGTCGCCGGTGAAAGCGAGATGACGATGGGTCTGCGCCCGGATGCGGTCATTGCCGCTGCGACGCCGTCGGAGGGGGCGTTCCCCGCCAAGGTCGTATCGCTGGAGGCCACGGGGTCCGAAACCATGCTCTTCGCCGATAAAAACGGGCAGGAGATCACGATCGTCACCAAGGAGCGGTTGTCGCTCAAGGCCGGCGACGATGTCTGGCTGACACCTGACCTGACACACGGGCATTTCTTCGGCGCCGACGGGCGCCGGGTCAACTGAGGCTGACACGCAATGAAGATCCTTGTGATTTCCGATTCCCTGCGCGATCTGCCCAAGGCGATGGAGGCACTTGAGACCTCCGGACACGCGCTCAGCTTCGTCGACGACCTGGTGCCGTTCCGGACGCTTGCCGCCGAAGGGAACACAGCGCTGGCCGAGGCGGATGCCATCGTCATGGGCCGCGTGATGGAAACGGATGCCGAGGCGCTTGCGCTGGCGCGAAACGCCCGCGTGATTGCCCTGCACACATCCGGAACGGACAATATCGACCTCAACGCCGCAGCCGAGCGCGGTATCGCCGTCACCAACGTGCGCGGCGTCAACGCAGAGCAATGCGCGGAATTCTCAATCGGCCTGATGATCGCCATCACCCGGCAGATCCGCAAAGGCGATCAGGAGATCCGCGCCGGACGTTGGGCCGCCGCCGTCGGTGGCAGCATGGACCTCTATGGAGCGACCTTCGGCATGGTCGGCCTCGGCCAGATCGGCCGCGCCGCCGCGCGCCGGGCGCATGCGTTCGGGATGAAGATCCTCTGCCACACCCGCACACCCGATCCCGGGATTGGTGCGGAGCTTGGCATCGAATACCTGCCGCTCGATGACGTGATGGCCCGTGCCGATGTTGTCAGCCTCTATGCTTCGCTGAACCCGTCAACCCGCGGGATGATTGGCGCAGAGCAGATCGCACGCATGAAACCTTCGGCCTTTTTCGTCAACATCGCTCGTGGCGAGTTGGTGGACGAAGCCGCGTTGACCCAAGCCTTGGCCGAAAACCGCATCGCGGGGGCTGCGCTCGATGTGTTTGAAACCGAACCGCTGGCCGAAAGCCCGCTGTTTGCGCTGGAAAACACCGTTCTGACGCCGCATCTGGCCGGGCTGACCCACGGTGCGATGTCCGATGCCGCCGTGACGGCCGTGCGCAATGCGCTGGCCGTTCTGGACGGCAAGCCGCCGCTGAATCCCATGAATACCCCCCTCCCTAATACGATTGGAGCCCCGCAATGAGTGGCGAAGTCACCTGGAGCGAACTCACATCCCAGCCAGACGCCCAGAGGGCGCTGATCGCACGTCTGCTATCCGGCGCGCTTAAGCTTCCCGTCTCGTTGGACGATTTCGACGAAATCCTGCTGCTTGGCTCGGGCACGTCCTATTACCTTGCGCTGGCGCTTGCCGACTGGATGCGTCGGCGTGGCCGTGCCGCCCGCGCGGTGCCGTCCTGCGAAGTTCTGCTTGATCCGTGGGAAACACGGGAGAGCGACACACGGCGGCTGGCCATCGGCCTGTCCCGCTCCGGCAAGTCCAGCGAGTTGATCCTCGCCGAGAAGAAACTGAGCGACGCCGGTTTCGTCACTCTGGGCGTCAGCTGCACCGAAGGGTCGGACCTGCTGCGGGTCAGCGACCATGGCTTGCATCTGCCCGAAGGCTACGAAGACGGGCTGGTCATGCTGCGCAGCTTCACGTCGATGCTGGTGGCCGTGCAATGGTTGTCGGGCACTGCGGAAGATCACAAGGCCCTCGCCCAGTTGCCCGAGCAAGGCGCCGCGCTTCTCGCCAATCAGGCCGACGCGATCACGAAAGCCGCAAACGCGCGTGAGTTCAATCGCTTCGTCTTCCTTGCCTCCGGCCCCGACTACCCGCTGGCTCTGGAAGCGGCACTGAAGATCCAGGAAATGTCGATCTCCACCAGCGAGGCCTATCACAGCCTCGACTATCGCCACGGCCCCAAGGCCTGTGCCGACGACAAGACGGCGGTGGTGATCTTCGCCCTTAGCGATCGTGAGCATGGCCTGTCGCTGGCGCGCGACGTCAAGGATCTCGGTGCGGCAGTGATCGTCGTCGGACAGGACGCGGCGGCCTATGCGGATGTCGCCGACCTGACAGTAGCGGGTAGCGGCGTGCTTTCGGCCGGACAGGCAGCCGCGCTGAGTATCCTTCCAGCGCAGATCTTCGCCTTCGCGACCGCCATGCGGCTCGGCTGCGAGCCGAACGCCCCCACCAACCTCTCCAAGGTCGTGGTGTTCTGATCATGGCGCGCCCCTTCGATGTTCTGGCCATTGGCGAGCTGAACCCGGACCTCGTCCTGTCCGGTATCGCCGCCGAGGGTCCGGTACTTGGCACCGAGCAGACCTTCACCGACGAGGTGCTGACGCTCGGGAGTTCCACCGCCATCGCCTGCGTGTTGATGCAGCGTCTCGGGCTGAGAACCGCCTTTGCCGGTCTTGTGGGAGACGACGATCACGGTCGCTTCTGCACGGCGGCGCTGGAGCGCGAAGGGGTTGATACTGGTGGCGTGCGGATCAGCAAGGATCACGCCACCGGCATCACGGTGTCCATTTCCTATGCCCATGACCGCATGCTGCTGACCCGGGCCGGCACGATGGCGGTGTTTGGCCCGCAGGATATCGACACTTCGCAACTGGCCAGCGCCCGGCATATCCATGTCGGCTCCTACTTCCTTCAGGATGGCCTTCGTCCGGCGCTGCCAACCCTGTTCGCCGAAGCGAGGAGAAATGGATGCACAACCTCGCTTGATCTGGGCTGGGATACCAGCGGCAGGTGGGATCTCGAAGAACTGTCTGCAGTGCTGCCAAAGACCGATGTGATCTTCCCCAATCTTGTCGAGCTCCAGGGTGTCACTAGAACTTCCGATATCAACGATGGGCTGGACATCCTCCACGGTCACGGGGCCGCGGAAATCGCCTTGAAACGTGGAGGCGCAGGCTCGATCGCAAGCTCGATAGACGGCGAGCGCCAGTCACACCCGGGCTTCGCCATCTCCGTCGTGGACACGACCGGCGCGGGCGATGCTTTCAACGCGGGATATCTGAAGGCACGCCTCGGTGGCGCGACGCTGTCGGACCGGTTGGCGCTCGGAAACGCCTGCGGGGCCGTCGCCGCCACGGCTTCGGGCGGAACTGGCGGGCTAACGTCCCTCGCAGATGCACATGCCACGATGGCCACCGACCTTTCCATAGACCGCGTCTGAACAACGCTTCCGGGACTGGTGGCACCGTGCTGAGGGTCTGGTGCGGGCCTATGAGATTGAAATGACTGAGCTTGCAGCCGTGACGATCTGAACGTGATTGGTGGTTGTGAGCTATTCGGCATTCAGGATCTCCCCGCGCGATATGCCATTGGATCTTTCGCTGAAACCACTCCCACAGAGCACCCGGGACAGATCCGAGTTGGCCCGAAGCGACCCTGCTGGAGCCAACCTTGTGCGACCGTCGACGCACACTCTGGGCCGCCGCCCACCGACACTCGAACCCACGGCGCAATCCGTTCGCAAGTCGCTTTGGACAGGCTCGGGTTTGCCATTCCGGCGAAACAGCCCGAAAAAGACTTCCGACCCCATCCAGGTCCGCGCTGCCACAGCCAATTTCTGGCGTGTGCACACGTCAAGAACGGTCAGCGTTCAGCAGCATCGTCCAGTGCCGAGCTTTATGTGGTTCGAGCCATTGGCATGCGCCTAGGCGTTTGCAGCATCCAGAATTGCGCCAACATGTGCGTGAGTGGCATCCAGAAAACGAATGCCCCCAGCGGCGAACAAGGCCGTTTCGCCAATTTCAGGAAAGGCAGGTGTTAGGTCGGTGCACGCGAGTATCGTCAAGGTCGGTCCACATTCACTTGTCAATGACCGAACAAAACGCAACAACTCTGTGCGCCCCTCTGCACCACGGTTCTGGTAGAAGTATTTCTCCAGCAGGTTGGAGAACTCAGTCAACTGCTGCTCAGTGGTCGCAATTCTGGTGCATCCTGTCGCTTGAATGACCGTGTCAAAGATCGTGCTTCGCATCGTAACGCCGGTTCCAAGCACGAGGACTGTTTCTGGCATTTCGATTGCCAGCTGTCGTGCCACAGCATCGACGATATTGACCAGGGGAATCGGAGATTCTGCGGCGATAGATGCTATCCGCGAATGAGGTGTCACGCTGGCAATCGCTGCCAGATCGCAACCTGCTTGGGCGAGGCGGTTCAGGGCATCGACAAATATCCTGTCGAAGGTTCGCCAGCTGCGTTCGTCACCAGGATGGCCTCGGGCAGCGATCGTACAAGCCATATCCAGTGACTCGATCGAAATGTGAGGGCTTCCGAGAGAACCCAAAGGGCGCGCTTGGCGGCAGAGCGATTCATAGTAGGCGATTGTACCGGGCCAGCCGACCCCTCCGACAATGCCAATCTTTGCCGCCAT
Source organism: Aliiruegeria haliotis (assembly GCF_003003255.1). Classification (GTDB taxonomy): domain Bacteria; phylum Pseudomonadota; class Alphaproteobacteria; order Rhodobacterales; family Rhodobacteraceae; genus Tropicimonas; species Tropicimonas haliotis. The sequence goes on along the minus strand of NZ_PVTD01000021.1, from coordinate 6,662 downwards.
TCTGACCCCAGTTCGTCGCCAATTGCCTTGGCCTTGCCAACGCCAATCGAAATATATAGGCATATTCCTATATAGGGGAAGCCTTGAGTTTTGAACCGGATCGAGTCAGCTTCGTGCATTCTACGAGCAATTTCGAACCCCCGCCGCCTGACGATTGTCAGTTGGCTGGCGAACCCAAGAGCGCATTTTCCACCGCAACGGGACGGCGACCTGGTCACCGACGGTGTCTGCGTGGGCTTCATCACAAAAAAGATGGGGATTAGCCAACCAGCGGTCACAGAACATATGCGAATCCTCTCAGACGCGGGATTGGTGACCTCGAAGAAGATCAAGAATTGGGTGTTTTACAAGTTGGAGGCCGATCCGCTTCTGGGTGTGCTGCATGACCTTCTGGGGTTGGTTGATGCATCGACCACTATCAAGGAGCCAGGAGATGAGTGATCTATATCTGAGCATCGCCGACCAACCCGACGCAGTGCTGGACGCTATTGCAACGTCAATGGATGACCGGATCAACGATCCAAACATGCAGGAAATTTGCGCTGATTACATGGGGCGCCTTCCCAAACCCGGCAAAGACGTCCTGGAAATCGGGTGTGGCAACGGAGCAAGTACTGAGATGCTTCTCAAGGCGATGTGTCCGGGAAACTTGCTGGGTATCGATCCCGCCGACGGGTTGTTGGACCGGGCGCGCGAGCGCTTCAGAAAGCAGCCGGAGGTCAGTTTCAAATCCGGTGATGCCATCTCGACAGCGCAGGCGGACGGGCGTTTTGATATCGTTGTGGCGCACACGGTCTATTCTCACCTGCCCGACCCGTTGGGCGCGCTGCGGGAAGCGTTTCGGGTACTGAAACCGGGCGGGACGCTTGCGGTCTTCGATGGCGACTATGCAACGAATACCGTAGCTCTTTTTGAAGGCGATCCGCTGCAGGCCGCAATGGTCGCAGCGCAGCGAAACTTCATTCACGACCTCTACATAATGAGGCGCCTGCCAGGACTGATGAAGGACGCCGGCTTCGAGCCGCCACAAACGCGAGCCCATGGTTTTGTTCAAACGTCCAAGCCGGACTACCTTCTGTCGCTGTTGGCTCGAGGGATAGATGCAGGACATGCCGAGGGTGAGTTCGGAGCGTCTATGGCAGAGGGATTTAAAGCCGAAGCAGAACGCCGGGCACGCGTGGGCGCTTTCTACGGAGCAATTCTGTTCATCAGTGCCGTTGCTCGCAAGCCTGAAGCCTGAGGGCTGCAAGGACTACACCTTCAAGAATGTGCCTTTCGCCCATGGCCAGAAATCCCCAGAATGGACCTAGGGCCGCCATGCGGCGCGTTTGAAGAAATGTCGGGCGAGCGGACGAGGCTGACCTAGCGATTCTGCTTTTTGGCTGCATCCTGCGTAGTACTGGATTTAGGATTACGTCCACTTGTTGACATACCGCACGGTCGCGCCCGGCGAGCGTCCCGCAAGTCATCAAGCCAACGAACGGCAACAACCTCGGGCCACCAATCTAGTGGCAGCGTTGTCTTTACGCGCCCCAACAACTGATTAGGGATTTACGACATGGTCTAGCCCGCGTCAGCGGCGATCCGCACGAAAACTCCTTACACCTTTGGACCAGCTTGGGGCGGCGAGGACGACGTTGGCAGCTACGCTGTGCCTCTACCAGGTCGGCCCAGCTTCGCGAGGCCGAAACCGGCGCGTCTTCGTCATGGTCCTGATCAGCCCCACTTGAGTGGTCCAATCTGATTGTTGGTGCATGACTGGCCTTCGGTCCATCTGGACGATGGTTTCCGGGGCCGGAGGGCGGTAGCCCAGAGCACTATGTGGGGCTGATCAACAGCAGCTGCGCCTTCACACGGTTTTGTAAAGGTTGCTGACAATTTCTTCTTCTGGAGCTACGTCGATTCCTCCCGATCTGCGGTTCTGCCCGATGAAAATGGTTAACCATTCGATTGAAGCTGTGATGTGCCATGCCAAAGCGTCACACCTGTGCCGGCCCCAATCCGGCCGAGTGGCGCGCACCAGACCAGCGATGAATTGACGTTCAATCTCGTGGATTTCATCCATCATCCCTTCGGCGACAGGATCGTGCAGCGCCCGGGCCCAAAGCTGCGGAAAAAACGCAATTTCAGGATTGTGCAAGTCCCGGACAAGATAGGCGATTGTCTTGTTCAGCGCATCCTGCGGCGAGGTACCCGTGATCTGAAGTAAGTCCAGGATGTCTCCGGAATAGGTCGCCATGCGATCCCGAACCAGAGCCTCGACCAGGTCAGATTTGGTTTTGTAGTGATACGTCAGGTTTCCCATCCGGATGTCCAAAACGCGAGCCAAATTGCGCATCGTAAACTCGTCAGCCGGCGCTGTGACAAAGAGCGTATAGGCCGCGTCGAGAATCCTGCGTTCGGTCCGGGCACCGTGAGGCATGCCGGAAGATGACAGGGCAACCGGCCGTCGGGAGATGTAGTGCTGGAGCAGTTCCACTACCCTGGGGAAGTGTAACTTTGGACGCTATTGCCCATTCACCACCCTTGTGACGCCGCACCGCAATCGGTCTGTCAGTCTGAAAAAGATGTTTGGACCCAAATAGGTCAATTGACCCAATTTAGAAACTGTACAAGCATCAGGGATGCGGCGGTCCAGGGAGGGAAAAATGCCGGGGATGAAACTACCACTTCTTGCAACACTGCTGATGACCATCGGCGCCTCTGTTGCCTTCGCGCAGTCAGAGCGGCCCAACGTCGTCGTGATGATGGTCGACAACACCGGTTGGGGGGAACTCGGTGTCCATGGTGGCGGTGTACTTCGCGGTGCACCCACGCCACGTCTGGACGAGCTCGCAGCCGAAGGGATGCAGTTTTGAATTTCAATGTCGAGCCGCAATGCGTGCCGAGCAGGTCCGCCTTCATGAGTGGCCGTCATCCCATAAGATCCGGGACCACTCAGGTGGTGTGGGGTGTCCCGTACGGCCTGACAAACTGGGAGAAAACCCTGGCCGAAATGTTCTCGGATGCAGGCTACGCAACTGCGATGTTTGGAAAATGGCATCTGGGTGACATCCCGGGACGCTTCCCGACCGACCAGGGTTTCGATGAGTTCTACGGCATCCTCAACACGACAGATGAGTCCGAATACTCGACCCAGATCGGATTTGACCAGAGCATCCTGCCGGTCCCGCATATCCAGCAATCTGTCCGCGACGGCGAGATCAACGAGGTCAAGCCCTTCGATCTGGAAACCCGGCGGCTGATCGATACGGAGCTCACCGAAAAAGCGATCGACTTCATGGGCCGTCAAGTCGAAGTAGGCAAACCCTTCTTCAACTTCATCCCCTATACGCAACCACACCTGCCGTCGCTGCCGCATCCGGAATTTGACGGCGTGACCGGGCACGGCCCGTATGCGGACGTGCATGTCGAAATCGACCACCAAGCCGGGCGCATACTTGATGCCATTGATGACCTGGGCATACGCGACAACACCATCGTGATCTGGACAAGCGACAATGGACCTGAAGTGGTCGAGCCTTGGTACGGCACCTCCGGGTACTGGAGCGGGCACTATTTCACAGCGATGGAAGGCTCTCTGCGCGTGCCCTTCCTCATGCGCTGGCCCGGGCAAATCGAAGCTGGGTCAAAGAGCAATGAGATCATTCACACCGTTGATCTGTTGCCCACACTGGCGACTGCCGCAGGACTCGACGTTCCACAGGACCGCATCATCGATGGTGTCGATCAACTTCCCCACCTGACCGGCCAAACCGAGGCATCGGCGAGAGAAGGATTTCCGGCATACAATGGCGATGACATGTTTGCGTACAAATGGCGGAACTGGAAAGTCCATCTAATCGAGCAAAGGCATGCCCTACACCCGCCCCAGACGCTCAACGTGCCGCAGATTTACAACCTGATCACGGACCCGAAGGAAGAGTTCGATCTCGTACCACAGGGCTTCGCGGCCTCGTGGGTCTTCCCGCCGGTCTTCGGGGAGATCGTCAAGTTCCAGCAATCCCTGGTCATGGAACCACCAGTTCCTTTTGGTGCCCCGGAACCATGGACGCCGCAGAACTAGGGGAGCCTCGGCTCCCGGAAGTCGACAGTTGCAAGCATTTATCACGGGAGGAAGATGATGCTGAAGCCAAGGTCATTGACATACACGACATCCGCCATCGGGCTTTGCATAGGCATGATAGCGTCCAGCGCGGCCGCGTTTGAGGGCAATGTCTCTCCGGAGACTGTGGACAGGTCAGACGTCTATTCGCCGTTTGCCGGTCGTGCCTATCCGGACCAGGTACTCTTTGGTGATCTGCATTTTCATACCGAGATTTCCTTCGACGCTGGCCTTATCGGGACGAACCTGACCATGCACGATGCCTTCCGCGTCGCGCGAGGCGAAAAGATCCTTTCCAATACCGGCCAGCCGGTGCAACTCGTCCGCCCGCTCGACTTCCTCGCCATCACCGAACACGCCGAGATGCTGGGGATTGCCACCGCCGTTCGTGGCTCTGACCCGCGCCTGCTTGGGGACGAATGGGGCCGTCGGATCCACGATTTGTTTAACTCCGGACAAGAAGGCCGCATGAAAGCCTTTGGCGAGATCATTCAGATTGGCACGGTCGAAGGTCGGGATCCGACAGCGGGGCTGGACCTTGACGGAGATATCTGGCTCGACATCGTCGAAACCGTGGATCTCTACAACGATCCCGGTACGTTCACGGCGCTCTCCGGCTTCGAATGGACTTTCACACCGCAGGGCGACAACCTGCACCGTGTTATCGTCTTTGGTGATGGCGCCGAGCGCACGTCCCAAACTCGTCCTTTCAGCTTCTTCGATGGGGCCGACCCCGAACTGCTCTGGGACTATCTTGCCGGATATGAGGCGCAGACCGGCGGCAACGTCATCGCGGTTCCGCACAATGCCAACGTGTCCAACGGGCTGATGTTCGCTCCGACCAAGTTCGATGGTTCACCGATGGACGCCGAGTACGCAGCAAAGCGCAATCGGTGGGAACCAATGCACGAGATGACCCAAATCAAGGGCGACGAGGAAACGCATCCGCTGCTGTCGCCGGACGACGAGTTCGCGGATTTCGAAAGCTGGGACGTTGGAAATATCTCAGGAACGGTCCCCAAGACACCCGAGATGCTGCGGTATGAGTATGCCCGTTCAGCGCTCAAGGTTGGCCTCGAAGTCGAGCGTGAGATTGGCGTGAACCCATTCAAGTTCGGGCTCTATGGCACGACCGACTCCCATACCGCACTGCCGACGACGCGCGAGGACAACTACTTCGGTAAGTACCAGCACACCGAACCATCGCCCAAACGGCATGGGGTTGACGTGATCCCGGCAGATGATCCGGCCCTGCGCATTCTGACCGAACAGGAATCGGCGGCAGGCCTTACGGCAGTCTGGGCTCGTGAAAACACCCGCCGTGAAGTTCACGGAGCACTGAAGCGCAAGGAAGCCTATGCGACCACCGGCTCGCGTATCCGCGTGCGCATCTTTGGCGGTTGGGACTTTACCGAGGCCGATCTCGGCGCTCCTGATTTTGTCTCTGAAGGTTATTCGCGCGGGGTTCCGATGGGTGGCGATCTGACCAATGCTCCGGATGGTGCCGCACCCAGCATCATGGTGCGGGCGCTGCGCGATCCTGACGGCGCCAATCTCGACCGAGTGCAGGTGATCAAGGGCTGGATCGATGCCAGCGGAGAAACGTTCGAGCGCGTTTTTGACATCGCGGTGTCGGGGGATCGTGTGATCGGCGAAGACGGCCGCGCGCGTGAGCCTGTCGGCAACACCGTTGATATCGAGAATGCGACCTACACCAACACCATCGGTGCCGTCGCGCTCGACGGTATCTGGACCGATCCGGATTTCGATCCGACTGAGAACGCGTTCTACTATGTCCGGGTCATCGAGATCCCGAAACCGCGCTGGACGACCTACGATGCGGCATTCTTTGATATTCCTTTGCCTGATACCGTCCCGGCAACCACGCAAGACCGGGCCTATACGTCGCCAATCTGGTACAGCACAGGCGAGTGACGGCCGTACCCGAATTTCGGATATGATAAAGCTACAGGCGCAGCGAATGACCGCGTTGTCGGCTGAACTGCACTTGGTGCGAGGTGCCGCGAACGTCCGGTCCGGTTCTAGGTCGGTGGTTTTCCAGTGGGCACGGCAGAAAACCTGCGCCGCAGAGAATGAGCGCAAGGCCGGCAAAGCGCCGGATGTCATTGTATGTCGGAACAGGAAGTCTGGGCTCCTTGCCGTCGTTGTCTGCACGCTGTCTCAACGGCTGCAATGGTCGGAACTAACCTAGTGACAGAGCTGCGCCTCTTGACTCATGCATCAACCATCGCAGGAGAACGTCCGGTGAACATCGCTCCGGGCGTTCTGCGTTAGCCCCCTCCGAAGGTTCCTCCTGGACGCATGTGTATGCGGGGGGGCTGAGCGCAGAAGATCGCCAGCGACAGTGGATTTCACCGGGGAATCCACCCCGGAAACCACGCTGAACGGACACTCGAATGGACCTGGTATTCTCCCCCGACCGGATCGAGACCTGGCCGGTTGACCGGCTGCGCCCCTATGCCGGGAACGCGAAGATGCACGGCGAGGACCAGGTCGCGAAGATCGCGGCCAGCATGGCGAAGTTCGGCTGGACGGT
>NZ_PVTD01000020.1 GCF_003003255.1 Aliiruegeria haliotis | reverse complement strand
AACCAGTGGTAGTCGCTCATGCTGCCCCCATTGTTTGGCAGCGTGAAGCACGATCGTCCAACGGGCTCAAGAAGGTTTATGGGTCCTGACCCTAGTAGTTATCCCTCCATCTGACAATTCCTGTAGCGTACTCATGGTCAAGTCGACAAAATGCCCAACCATATCGCCATATCGGGTAGAAACGACACCTGTAGTCGCTTGGCTCACCGCCGCGATATCACCGTATATTTCGAGTTCGCCGTCTTCGTTGAGCTGACCGAAGTTGAGATCCATCTCTATCCCTCTTTCCCTTTGAGCGGTTTTTAAGGGCGGAGATTCCCTTCCAAATGAGTACGCATGGAATGGAAAATTCCAACAGTACACTTACCTTGAAACGTGGGTTGAAGAACCGAGACGCATCTGGGTAGTGCAACAAAAAGAAGTTTCATACCCAAAAACAAAGGACCACAAACCAGAACCTACGGATATAGATCTTGTCCGCACCAAGGGTTTTGGCTCTTGCGTGTGGATCGCAAAACCACATTGTCTTCTAGCGCCCCTTCTTTTCCTTGGAGACAGGAAGAGTTGACTTAGGCGGCAGAACTGGATTGCGATTTTCCTCAGATCGGAGGTAGGCCATCGACAGTATCGAGGCGACCAGCGCGCCAACAAAAAAATCAAAAATATTGGTTCCAACACCCCAAGCAACGTCGCAAACTAAAGGATCCGATGCGTTCCCTGGTACATTCTTGATTAGCCCGTAGTGGTTTAGTTGCATTGCCAACAGAGCCAAGCCGATCAAGCATACGCCTGGACCGGCCACAAGACGCACCATGATAAACCAGAATGTGCTTCGCGCCCTATTCAACGTTACCGACAATCCTATAGGTAAACCGAGAACTGCAGCGGGAATCATGGTTCCAAGCAAGCAAACCAGTATAGGGAGGGTAGTAAATGATAGAAAAAGAGCCGAGATGACCGCAGACTCCCGCGGGAGGAGATGTCCGACAAGTAATCCGAATGCGCCCAAAATGGCAAAAGCAGTAACAACCGGAAACAGGTACGCGAGCCAGTACTGAATTCGCATCGGAACCTTCGTCTCCGACTTTTTCCACATTTCGACAGCATTACCCGTCAGCAAGGAAACGTAGAAGTAGAAGGCCAAATAACCAAACGCCACTATATTGGGAATCATATTGAGATACGGTGGGCTAGCTACTTTGAGTTCGAGCGCAAACAGAAGTGCCGATGCTGCCAGAATGGGACGCCAATAGAGGCGTAGAAGACGGAACGCATAGCCGTACAAAGTGGACCCTCCGCGAAAGTTGCTACCAAAGTTGCTACCAAAGTTGCTACCATTGTCGATGCTTCGAGATCCTGGATTGTCGCAACCCTGAAGTGCAGGAGGCTGCAATTTCAAGATTCCTAGCTGCTTAACTGACATCTGCGGCTATCGACTTCAAGTCTGTCTCTTAGGGTCAGGACTCATTTTGGCAGCCAAAAGATGACAGTTGCTGCGATGCAGATGGCAGACAGGAACAGGTCTCCGCATCTTCCGGAGCGTGTGCATGTTAGTACCCAGTCGCGGAAAGGTGATGCCGACGACTGGCTGGCCGCGATCATCGTGCAGATCGTCAACGAGGTTGACCAGCCGCAGATCGGTAGCCCTCAGGTGCTTGAACGGCTAACGGAAGTCGCTTTGCTTGAAGTGTTGCGGAGGCAGATTTTGGAGGCACCAACCAAAGCTGTAGGCTGGATGGCTGCCATTCAAGACAAGGGGTTATCAAATTGTCTGGCACACATTCACAGGAACCCGCGAAAAAACTGGACATTGGCGAAGCTCGCAACCGAGTCCGGCCAATCAAAGAGTTCCCTGTCAGCCAACTTTAAGAGCAAGCTCGACATGTCGCCTATGCAATACTTGCGTCATTGCCGACTATTTCTCGCTTCGCAAGACTTACGAAGGACGTCAGATAGTATTGCCAAGATTGCCATCAAGTCATGCTACGGCACCGAAGCCGCATTCTCACGCGCCTTCAAAAACTGTTTCGGAACGTCGCCAGCGGCATGGCGAGGGCGCTATCAGTGAAGCGTGTCCATTCCAGTGCAATGTGATTGTCGCTATCGCGCTCAAAAAATACAAAGTGCAAGACCGGCCATTGGAATTGATAAGGCAAATGGCAGCAATGTCCGCTAGTGAGACGTCTGTCGCGCCCGCAACGAACGACCGGTCTGGTTTCGAGCCATTTTAGCCGTGTTCAACGACCGCTTACGGCAAGCTTTGCTTCATCGCCGCGACTGATTTCGGGACTTGGCGATCTGGTGGACGCAAGCTTCGCTGCACGAGCAAAAGGGAGTTACCTCGCATCTCGGCCGGTCGCTCGAAGTCGACCACTGACCGCAATGCGCAGGAGGCGGTCGGTCGGTGTGGATGAATGGACCGGCGGCTTTGCCGACTTTGCGGACCTTCGCAGCAAGTGCAGCATTTCTTGCCGTCCGCTTCCGGCATCTGGTCAGAGAAGTGGGAACCGGAGATTCGAGACACCCTGCATCAAGGTCAAAAAAACGGACTTGGACGAAGCGGACACTCAGCCGTTCAAGAGATGTGCCCGTTGGCGCAATGCAAATGTCTCCGGTTTGGAAACTCGTATCGGAATGGTGCATGGTGAGACAGGGAGCCAAGCATCGAGAGGGTCGTTCAGCAATGGAATTGTCTATTCTTCCAGCGAAGGCCAATCAACCGCCGGAGCCAGTCGCCGATCTAATCTGGACTGTTGACCCTCCTCTGATGAAATTTCTGTTTGGATCTGAGGAGCGTTGGAGACGTGTCTTTGCTTACGATTGGCCGGAGGTCCAAGGCATTGTTTGCCACAAGCAAACCACGCTCGCCATGCAGGGAGAGGAGATCCTCGGCGTCCTCGTCACCCACACGCTTGAAGAGTTTGACGAGCACTTCGTCCGTACCCGTGGACGACAAGGGCAAAACGAAAGCCCTGCGTTCCGAAAGCACCTTGACCACGCCTTCGACCTCATGGCGCAGCTATTTCCGCACGGGCTGGATGGGTCCTACTTCGTCTTTGATCTGGCGGTTTCCAAAAAACGCACGACGCATGGGTGTCGGGCGACGACTGGTTGATGTCGCCGAGGCGAAGGCACGGGACGCCGGGTGCAAGCGAATTTGCTTGGACGTTGCCGCGGAGAATGACGCTGTTCAGTTTTATGAGAGGATTGGAATGCAGGTTGCCGTGGAAACTCGAGTTCCAGAACTTGAGAACAACTACAGCGTGGGAACTCACTATCACATGGTCTTGCCCGTCTAACTTCCGTGCTTTGGGGCGGCAATGGTCGGCTTTGGGTCCTTCCTGCCACTAGCTGCATCGACGTCGGGTGGCGGCCATTTGGTACGTCGTATTACACAATGAATTTCTCCGCTTGCGAGACAACCGGACTGGATGACCGGCAACTTGCGCAGGAAGCAGCCTGACGGGATGTGTTAACGGACCGGAAGATTTGCCGTCACTGCGGTTATCCGACAATTAGACCCAGATGGCCGAGTTGACCCCAAGGCGGCTTGATAGAAATCGCTTCCTTCGCTTCAACCACGAACTGATCGCCCGGTCCGATCCGCGAACCAAGCTGCGCTGCAGCCAAGAAAGCGGCCGTTCGTCTTAGGCGCAGCGAGGATCGGGCGGTCTATGACCGGGTTGCGGACATTGCTGCCGTTAGCGGCAGTTGATGACGGTGCCGCTCACTGCGCAAAGCGGAACTTCTTACGGACACGATACTTCGGAAGTGCAACATTGTCCGCCAACGAGTCTTTCGCAACGGAGACATCCAGATCCACTTGTCGATGTGTTGAAACCCCAAACCTTGGCCGGCGACGTATTTCTGGATCTTGATCGAAACAATCGGAAAATCCAGCACCACTCTCATATCGCCGAGAGACCTGCATTGGTGTTTAGCAAGAACTGGCTGAAGATGGGGCTGCTCGCCGCGCCGATGCCTCTGGCGTTTTCCCCGACGCTCCCCGCCTCGATACGTGGCGCGATCAATCCCCGCTTGTCCTGGTGGACGAGGTAACGGCTGACCCTTTCGACGAGTTCATCTCTGACGTCCTTGGGGAAGGCGCCATCGATCAGGACGGTTTCGAAATCGATGACGGAACATACAGACAGCGAAGCCTTGGCAAGCTCCTGTGCAGTCTCCCCGATCCAGGGGTTCACGTAACGCGCAATGGAGCTCCAGTCCTGGGGAAGGCGCCACATGTGTTGGGGGTCGATGCCGGCTTCGATCAGCCTTGCCTCCAACAAGTGGAGGGAAGCCACGTCGATCAGCTGCTGGCTCTCGCCGAGCGGCCCGGTGCTCCGAATAGACCCGAGGGCACCGGCATTTCCCTGGTTGCCCTCGAACACCGTCCCATTCAGCGCCACGCCGCCCCCGATGAAGGAGCCGATGAAGAAGTAGGCGTAGTCTCGGAACTCCTTCCCCCGACCGTAAAGGTGCTCGGCATGGCAGGCGGCCGTCGCATCGTTGACGACGAAAACCGGCAGGTCGGTGAAGCGCGAGACCTCACCTGCGAAGTTCACGTCCTTCCATGACCGGAACTTCTCCGATGCGGGCCCGACGAGATTGCTCCATTTCCAAAGCTCGAACGGCGTGCCGATGCCGATGCCGCAGACCCGGTCGCGAAGATCCCGCGGCAGGTCTCCGAGTAGAGACTCCAGCCCTTCCTGGAGGAAACCGAAGACCGCATCCGGGAGAGGATACTCGTAGGATGTGTGGATCTGCCGTTTCACTTCCCCCATGAAGTCGATCAACAGCAGATCCGCACTTCTGCGCCCAACCTTCAGTCCGAGCGAGAAGACGCCGTTCGGGTCCAGTTCAATTGGGATCGACGGTTTACCGATCTTGCCGCGGATCGGATCGCCGCGCCGGACGAGGCCGTCGTCTTCCAGCTTTCGAAGGATTGTCGAGACGGTCGGTCGGGACAAGCCCGTGCGCCGGGAGAGATCTGCACCGGACACCGCATCGAGGCGCTGAAGAAGCGACAGGATAAGGCGCTCATTATAGTCGCGTATCCCGCTTTGGTTCACACCTGCGCGTCGTTCAGTGATACTTGCTCCGTCCATGGGCCCGACCATAGGTCCCTCCCTTAACAATGGAAAGGTATCGAACAATCATTAATAAGTAAAGTTTACAAACTAATTGACAGGACCAACAGAATCGGGCCTTTTAGGGCCAGACCTGCAGCCGTTCGGAGGTTGCGGGCCTGGGTCTGGGAGGAGCCCGATCCAGACGATGAAGCGAGTTTCGCGGGAGGAACCAATGAAAAAACTAATTACCACGTCTGCGTTTGCCACTATCGCAATGGTTGGAAGCGCCTATGCCGAGACCACCGCCTGCCTAATCACCAAGACCGACACCAACCCCTTCTTCGTCAAGATGAAGGAAGGCGCGACCGCGGCCGCCGAAGAAGCCGGTATCGAGCTTTCCGCCTTTGCCGGAAAGTACGACGGCGACGTCGAAACCCAGGTCGCGGCAGTGGAATCCTGCATCGCGGCCGGTGCCAAGGGGATCCTGATCACACCCACCGACAGCCGCGCCCTCGTGCCGGTCATCACTCAAGCCCGGGATGCCGGTGCCCTGGTCATCGCCCTCGATACGCAGTTCGAGCCCGCCGATGCGGCCGACGCCACTTTCGCCACCGACAATTTCAAGGCCGGCGAACTGATTGGCCAGTGGGCCGCTGCAACGCTTGGCGACCAGGCCGCGAACGCCAAGATCGCGCTTCTGGACCTCAACGCCTCGGAGGTCTCGGTAGACTATCAGCGCGACCAGGGCTTCCTGACAGGCTTCGGCATCGACGTAAAGGACCCCAAGGACATCGGCGACGAGGATGACCCGCGCATTGTTGGCAACGATGTGACCGATGGCTCGCCCGACGGCGGCAGGACCGCGATGGAGAACCTTCTGCAGGTCGATCCGGACATCAACGTCGTCTACACGATCAACGAACCCGCAGCAGCGGGCGCCTACGAGGCCCTCAAGGCCGCCGGCAAGGAAGAGGGCGTGCTGATTGTCTCGGTCGACGGAGGCTGCCCGGGCGTGAAAGATGTCGAGGCCGGCATTATCGGCGCGACCTCCATGCAGTTCCCTCTCCTGATGGCCTCCAAGGGTATCGAGGCGATCAAGAACTTCGCGGAGACCGGGGCGAAACCCGAGAATACCGAAGGGCTCGACTTCTACAACACAGGCGTCGAACTGATCACCGACCAGCCCGTCGACGGCATTCCTTCGCTCTCGTCCGCGGACGGTCTCGGGAAGTGCTGGGGCTGACTCAGCCTGACCTCCTAAGGCAGTGACGCCGTGCGCGTCGCTGCCAGTCCCATTCCCGGAGCATGAAACACAAACCTGTCTGCGCTATGCTCAGGCAGGGGGAGATATCCATGTCAGACTCAACCGAACCGGTCCGGACGGGCCAGGACTTCGAAAGAACGCTGGACCGGAGCGAGGCCAAGGTCGCTGAGTTCGAGACCAACCGCCACTCGCCCCTCGACAGGGTGCAGCACATCCTGCACGACAACCCGACGCTCGTTCCGGTCATCGTGCTGGCAATAAGCCTGATCGCGTTCGGACTGATCGCCGGGGGCAAGTTCTTTTCGGCCTTCAACCTTAGCCTGATCCTGCAACAGGTCTCGATCATCGGTATACTGGCCGCAGCACAATCCATGATCATCATCACCGCCGGCATCGACCTCAGCGTCGCCGCAATCATGGTGCTGATGTCCGTGATCATGGGCAACCTCGCCGTCTACATGGGCGTTCCCAGCGGCATCGCGATCCTCGTCGGATTTGCCGGAGGGGCCGCGGCCGGGATGTTCAACGGCTTGCTGATCACCAAGGTGAAGTTGCCGCCCTTCATCACGACGCTGGGCACATGGTCGATCTTCTACGCGCTCCTTCTGTGGCTCTCGGGGGCCCAGTCCATTAGGGGCACCGACATCGACGAGCATGCACCTTTCCTAAAATTCTTCGGCAACACGATCGACCTGGCCGGCGCCCGGATCACCTTCGGATCGTTGCTGATGGTCATCGTCTTCGTCGTCCTGTGGTATATGCTCAACAAGACCCCTTGGGGGCGCCATGTCTACGCCATCGGGGACGACAAGGAAGCCGCGGAGCTTTCGGGTATCCGCACCGACCGGGTCCTGATCTCCGTCTACATGCTGGCTGGTTTCGTCTGCGCCGTCGCCGCCTGGGCCTCGATCGGCCGGGTCGGCTCGATCTCTCCGCAGTCCTTCTACGAAGGGAACCTGCAATCGATCACGGCTGTCGTCATCGGTGGCATTTCCCTCTTCGGTGGACGTGGCTCGATCATGGGGGCGCTCTTCGGCGCGCTGATCGTCGGCGTCTTCCAGTCCGGCCTGCGGATGGCCGGCGTGGACGTGCTCTGGCAAGTCTTCGCCATCGGCTGGCTCATCATCATCGCGGTCGCCATCGACCAATGGATCAGAAGGGTCTCTGCGTAATGATCGATCAAACACCAATCGTACAGGGTCGCAATATCGTCAAGCGCTACGGCCACGTGACTGCGATCGACCACTCGGACTTCGAACTGCGCCACGGAGAGATCCTCGCTGTGATCGGGGACAACGGCGCCGGCAAGTCCTCCATCGTCAAGGCGATCTGCGGCGCAGTCACCCCCGACGAGGGCGAGATCCTCATCGAGGGCCAGCCAGTCAACTTCACCTCGCCGATCGAGGCGCGGGAGATGGGGATCGAGATCGTCTACCAGACGCTCGCGCTCTCCCCAGCCCTCTCCATCGCAGACAACATGTTCATGGGCCGCGAGATCCGCAAGGACGGCTGGAGGGGCAAGTATTTCCACATGCTGGACAGGAAAAAGATGGAAACCTTCGCCCGCGACAAGCTCACCGAACTCGGGCTGATGACGGTGCAATCCATCAACCAACCGGTCGAGACCCTGTCCGGCGGCCAGCGCCAAGGAGTCGCCGTGGCACGCGCAGCGGCCTTTGCCACGAAGTTCATCATCATGGACGAGCCGACCGCAGCTCTCGGGGTCAAGGAAAGCCGCCGGGTGCTTGAGCTGATCCAGGACGTCAAGGCGCGGGGGATCCCAATCATCCTGATCAGCCACAACATGCCGCATGTGTTCGAGGTCGCCGACCGGATTCACATCCACCGCCTCGGAAAGCGGCTTTGCACGGTCGATCCGAAGGACTACACGATGTCCGACGCCGTAGCCTTCATGACTGGCGCAAAGGACCCCCCCGAGAGAGACGCCGCGTGAACGGGGTTTCCTAATCCGCCGGGGCGTTGACGGACCGTATCCTGTCGACGACTCCGGCCCACGGGCGCCGGCTTGTTGCCCTGGCCGGCCCGCCGGCATCCGGAAAGTCCACGCTGTCTCTCGAACTTGCCGATCGGTTGACCACCGCCGGGAGTTCTTCGGTCGCAGTTCTCATGGACGGGTTTCATCTCGACAATCGCATCCTCGTCTCCCGCGGCCTGCTTGACCGAAAAGGGGCCCCGGAGACGTTCGACGTGAGGGGGGTGAACCGACTAGTCGAGGCGCTGGCCGAGGGCGGTGAAGTCTACTACCCGCTCTTCGATCGCGCGCAGGATATCGCGATCGCCGGCGCCGGAGTCGTTTTGGCTGAATGCGAAACCGTCGTTGTGGAAGGGAATTACCTTCTCCACGACGCGGAGGATCGGCGAGATCTGGTCAAATGGTGGGATGTCTCCATCCGGCTGGTCGTTCCAGAGCCGGAGTTGGAGCAACGTCTCATGGAGAGATGGTTGGCACATGGTCTTACGAGAGGGCAGGCGCGCAATCGAGCGAGGCGAAAAGATATCACCAATGCAAGGCTTGTCACTCAGACAGCACTTGAGGCCGACGTCCTGGTCAGACTATAACCGGGTTTTCCCTTCCATTTGCGAGAACACTGCCGGATATCCTTTCGTTAGTTGCCACTCGCGCCAGTAGTCACGGCTGCAGTTCCTTTGCCAGGGCTTTAGGTGTTCGATCCCAGGTTTTGATGGTTCGATCCAATTTTTTGGAATGGAAGGGCGCCCTATGGTCAGCCACGCTGCGGACTCCGAACGCTCGAAAGACCTGCAATCCGAACGACCGATAGTGCTCTGGAAGCAGGTTAGCTGTGGCCGGGGCGAATGACTGTTTCCGGTCCGTTTTGACCAATGCCGCGGCATCAGCTGAAGTCGCCTTTGGGCTTGTAGCTGCCTTGCGGCGGCACAGCGGACCGCCTTTGAAATCCGTTCCGAGAGCAGACATTGCCGCAGTTCAGGTATTTCTCTGTTTGCAGTCGGTTGGCCTGACAAGCGGACCTTCCTTGGCTGGAAGCAGTCTTCGGCCGAACCGGGCCAGAACGACCGCATCGAGCCCCAAAGTGACGGATGCCGCGGACGTTTCCGATGTCAGCAATGGCGACCAAAGCCGCCGTTCAAGTTGCGCCGAGATGGCCGCGGCCCATACACGCTTGGACGACGCACCACGGGGTCCCCGCGTTCCAGAATGCCATGAAGCTTCTCGGTCGAAATCGTGTCCATGATCCGCTCTCCCGATCAGCGCCAGCTTTGGAAGATCGAGCCTAGGCCGACGAGCACGTCGCAGATCATCGCGACCGCGTGGCAGGCGAAGCAGACCGCGAGATAAGCGAACACGGCCGTCAGCGCCCCGGTCAGAACCTTGACGAAGACCGTGATCGAAATGATCGAGCCTCCGATCAATGCAAGTATGGCAATGGTCGCGACGATCGGCACCCAGTCGGGGATGTCACGGGCAATGGAGGGTTTCTTGACGCCGAGCATGGCGGGTGTCCTTTCAAGGTTTGGATGTCATGCGGATTG
Source organism: Aliiruegeria haliotis (assembly GCF_003003255.1). GTDB lineage: Bacteria > Pseudomonadota > Alphaproteobacteria > Rhodobacterales > Rhodobacteraceae > Tropicimonas > Tropicimonas haliotis. Next base: position 20,793 of record NZ_PVTD01000020.1, on the reverse strand, counting down.
GGTGGAAGGTTCTGTCCGGCAGAGCGATGCGTTGATGACGAGCGCAACGATCATCAGACCCATGGCCAGAAGGAAGGCCGCGCCCGGAATGTTTGCGATGGCATCGGCACCGCTGAACGCGCTGAAGGTCTGCGTCATCACGAATGGTGAGAAGATCATGGCGACGGCCCGAACCGAGGCCAGAAGGCCCTGAAGCTCGCCCTGGCTGTCATCGGCGACGGCATTGGCCATGCGCCCCTGAAGCGCCGGGGTGACCACCGCGCCAAGCGCGGAGAGTGGTGCGAGAAGCATGACGACCGTGCCGCTTGCGACGATGGCTACAAGTCCGAAGGCGAGAGCGTTGAAAATGAACCCCCAGACGATTGTCCGTGCTTCGCCGAGGCGCTTCAGGACAATCCCGATCAACCCGCCCTGAACGACGGCCATGGCAATCCCGAAGGTCGCGAGCGACAGGCCGACGGTTGCCGCACCCCAGCCAAAACGCTCTTGTGTGAAATATGCCCAGGTTGAGGGGAACACGAGAAAGGCGAATTCGTAGAGGAAGAACAGCGTCAGGATCGGCAGGAGGCCCGGCATCTCGCGCAACTTGGCGAAGACGGCGAAGGGGTTGGCGCGGCTCAGGACAAAGGGGCGCCGGATCGCGTCTGTGACCGTCTCCTTCAGGACGCTTGCGCCGAAGACGAGGTTCACGCTGGCCAGGCCCGCTGCGGCCCAGAACGGCGCGCGGGTGCCGAACTCGGCGAGCAGACCGCCGATGACCGGGCCCAGAACGAAACCAATCCCGAAGGCTGCACCGAGCAGTCCGAAGTTTTTGGCCTTGTCCTCGGGCCTGGAGAGATCGGAGATCAGCGCCAAGGCGGTGGATTGGGTTGCCGAGGTGATCCCCCCGACAAGACGGGCCGCGAACAGGAGCCAGATGGAGCCCGCCAGAGCGAGAACGACATAGTCGGCAGCCATCACCGCCAGCGAGACCAGCAACACCGGACGCCGCCCGAACCGGTCTGACAACGCACCAACCGCCGGCGCAAACAGGAACTGCATGACGGCGTAACAGGTGGCCAGAATGCCGCCCCAGGCCGCGGCCGCGGCGATGTCGCCGCCGGTCACCTCGCGGATCAGGTCCGGCATCACCGGCAGGATCAAGCCCACGCCCATGGAATTCAGGGTGAGCGTCACAAAGATGAACAGGACAGGCAGACGGACGGTGTGGCGATCATTCATGGGAAGCGTCTCCAGTTCTGCGGGAAGGTCGGGGTGTGCCGCGAAGCCAGCGCACCAGGGCAAGCCCGACGAAGACCGCAAGCAGCCCGGGCAGTCCGACGGTGAGCATCTGTGCAAACGCGACGAAAGCGTTGGTGCGTAGCCGGATCAGCTGCTCCTGCGGTTCGATATCCGATGTGGACGAAACCAGGACCCAATCAGGCCGAACCACCTCGGACCAAACGCCCTGTGAGTAGCCCGAAGGCTCCAGCGCGATGCCCGGCAGCAAGGTCTCAAGTGAACCGCTCAGGTTGCGGTCGTGATAGGCGCGAAGGGCATAGGTGCCCTCGAAGCCGTCCAGCGTGACAGTCGCTTCGCGGGCAACGATCCGTGCGGTCAACACCGCATCCGGTTTGCCGTCGCGAAACGTCTCGGCGGAGCCAAAGACCTCGACAACGGCTTGCCCTAGGTCGTCGGAGAAACCTTCGACCGAAATGGTCAGGTCATCCGCCCAAACGGCGCTCGACGACGCTACGACAAGAAGAATGGCGCCGCAGAGAGAAGAAAGGTGTTTCCGGGCGGCTCGGGGATATGTGTGTTCCTGGGTCATGCCCTCCAGAAACCGGAGCACGGGTCGCGGCGCAGCAATTCCTGCGCAAAGGCCAAGCTTGTTTCGCCAAACGCTGCGGTGCTACCGTTCACGAAACGTCAATTGCAGCAGCGCAAAGGAGCGGCGGTGGGCAGACAGCCCTCACTGACAGCGCGGTACGTCATCGCGATTCTGGCGACCTCGGCCTTCATGATCTGGGTGGCCAAGGACGACACGGACCGGCTTGTCGATGTCGGCATCTTCTGGACCCTCGCGATCACGGCCGGCTGGCTGCAGATGTTGCTGATCTCGCGCGGGGTGCGCGCGTCCTTCCGGGCGGAAGCCTGGCCCGGCTGGGCTCTTCTTCTGGCGCAGACCTTCATCGGGGCCGTGCCGCTGACCTTCGAGGTGCGCTGGCTGATGCTGACGATCGTTAATCCCGAAGGCGGCCTACCACCGCCGTGGATGAGCTATCTGAACGTGACCGTGATCAATCTCGTCTTCTCCCTGGTGCAATACACACTGGTGGAGCGTTGGCCTATTCTCACGGTCGCGCGCCCCGAAGAGGAGGTTCGCGCAGAACAGGAACAGAGCGACGCCGCAAACGCCATTCCGACCATCGGGCGACTGAAGCGCCGTCCCGAAGGGTTGAATGGGCGCATCCAGTACATGCAGATGGAGGACCACTATCTGCGGGTGCATACAGACGAAGGCGATGGCCTCACGCTGTACCGTATGGGCGATGCGGCAGCCGACCTCGCGGAGACGGACGGCATGCAGGTCCATCGGTCCTGGTGGGTTGCTCGCGATGCGATACGCGATGTCCGGCGCGAGCGCCACAAGAAGACACTGATCGCGGTCGATGGCACCCAGATCCCAGTGGGACGGTCTTTCGAGAAGACGCTGCGCGAAGAAGGCTGGCTATGAGCGCAAACGCTATGAAACCAGAGTGCCACATATGAGCGGAATAGGCTTCTGGATCATCCAGATCCCCGGCTGGGTGTTGTTCGTCTATCTGGTGGTCGCACAATGCAGCGCCGCATTCAGCTACGCGCTCGGTGTCAGAATAGGGACCCAAGAACCAGCCGAAAACATCACTGAAGTTGGTGTCGCCTTCTTCAAGGGCTACGCTGGTGCGGACCTCGTCTTCTACGCGCCGCTGCTGGGAGTGGCGCTCGGGGCCCACGCCACAGGTCAGGCGTGGGCGGTCGTTGCCCTCGCGGCGGCGCTCGGGGTCACAGCTTATTGGCCCATAGCCTGCCTCTGGTCCGTCAGCGCTGCCAGAGGTAAAGGCGCGTGGACCTTGCCTAGAGAGGGTCAGTACTGGGTCGTTCTCCCAGTCATTCTGATCTGGGCGCTCATCGGTCTCGTCCTGCTCGTGTTTTCTGCTAGCACCTGACGGACTTCAGCATAGCGCCGGATCATCCGAGCGCTTGACCAAACACTACTCCAAACGTCCGCATTTCTGACGCAGTTCGCGAAACGTGAACTGCAGCGACGTAGGCATTTGCGAAGAAAACAAGGGCTCCGCGAAGGATCGCTACCGGGAATCGGCAATTCGGTCGCTTTTGGGTGCAGCACCACATGCTGACACCCGAAAGGAGCCACGCTATGCATCTCATCGTCTTCGCCGCCGAGGTCGCGACAGTCCTCTTCCTCGCGATCTTCTGCCTGGCGCTCGCGTCCGATGGGATCTTCGGCCAGTTCTTCAAGATCCATACCGAAGATCCGGTTGGGCGCTGCCTGATCCGCAATGCGCAGATCGCATTCCTGATCGGCTACCCCGTCTTCTTCGCCTCCACCATCGCCGTCGCTCTCGGGCTCATCTGAAAGGACCGATCCCATGCAGAACCTCTGCCTCTACAAGTCGCTCGCCATCATCCTCGTCTGGGTCGCGGCCCCTGCGCCGCTCTGGATCTGGCCGCCCTCGCTTGGGTGATGTGATCCCGTCCTCCGAATTCGAAAGGACCCGTCCCATGAACATTTCCGCCATCACCCGTGCAGGCGCCGCTGGCATGATCGTCAGCGGTGCCGCGCTCGGCTATTCCTATGTCGCACACCCACATCACATGACGCCTGAGACCATCGCGGCGCCGTTCTGGATTGTGATCCACGCGCTCTTCGCTCTGTCTCTGGCGCTCGGACTGCTTGGTACAACCGCGCTCTACGGAATCAGTGCGGCGCGGGCGGGCGGACGGGGTCTTGCCGGTTACATCCTGCTGTTCTTCGGGATGCAGCTCATCTTCGGGCTCAACTACTACGAAGTGCTGATCGCGCCATTCCTGGCCGCCAACTACAGCCAGGTTATCATGGAACACGGAGCGGGCGACGCCATGGGGCCGGTTGCGGTTTTCTTTCCGCTCGCCGGGGCGCTTACCGTTGCGGGCTACGCATTGCTCGGTTGGGGATGGATGCGCGGAGAGGTGATCCCGCGCCCGGTCGCGCTCGCCCTGATCGTCTCGTCCCTCGCCTTCGGCATCGGTCTCAGCCCGCTCGGAGGGCTCATGACCGCGCGCGTCACCGCTGCAGCGTTCGGGGCATCGCTGGTGGCCGTCGGCATCGCGGCATGGCGAAGGCCATTCGCATCCGTCGCAATCGCCTGATCGGAGGACCCCATCTATGCTACGACCCATCCTCCTGACAGCCGCAATCGTCGCGGGACTTGCCGCAGAGACTCATGCCGCCGATCTCGACATCACGATAAGCGGTGCCACACCGGCCGCTGGCCAGATCCTCCTGTCGGTATTCGATGCTGCCGACAATTGGATGCAAACACCCGTCGCGAGCCGAACAATTGCCATCACCGGGCCGGGCATCGCCACCGCGAGTTTCGACCTGACACCCGGCCGCTACGGGATCGCGGTCATCCACGACGCGAACGGCAATGGCGTGCTCGATACCGGCTCCTTGCGCATCCCCATTGAGGCGTTTGCGTTCTCCAATGGCGCGCGGGCGCGTTTCGGCCCGCCTGCGTTCGACAGGGCCGCCTTCACCTTACCGCCCGACGGCTTGTCCCTGCGCATCCCACTCACCAACGCCAACTGACCGGGAGGATTGTCCCCATGATCGAAGTCAACGCACTTTCAAAGCAATTCGGCAGCTTCACTGCCGTCGATGACATCAGTTTCACGATGCAGCCCGGCGAGGTCTTCGGCCTGCTCGGCCCCAACGGTGCAGGCAAGTCAACGACGATCGGCTGCATCTCCGGCCTGATCCCGCCTAGCTCCGGACAGATCGCGATCTCTGGGCACGACCTCATCCGGGGCCCCCGCGCAGCCAAGGCCCGCCTCGGCATCGTGCCTCAGGAACTGGCGATCTACGAGGATATCTCGGTCGTTCAGAACCTGCGCTACTGGGGCGCGGCCTATGGTCTGCGGGGCGCCAAACTGGCCGAGCGGGTGGCCGACGTTCTCGAAGTCATCGGTCTCGTGGATCGCGGCTGGGACAAGCCGAAAGATTTTTCGGGCGGTATGAAGCGCCGGCTGAACTTTGGCTGCGGGATCGTGCAAGAGCCGGATGTCCTGCTGCTCGACGAACCCACTGTCGGGGTCGACCCACAATCGCGGGAACGCCTGTTCGACATGGTGCGGGCACAGATCGTGCGCGGCGCGAGCGTCCTCTACACCACGCATCACATGGAAGAGGCGGAATCGCTCTGTGACCGCATCGCAATCGTCGACAAGGGCCGCAAGATCGCCGAGGGCACGCTGGCTCAGCTGCGTGCTCAGGTCGGCGAACGCGACATCATCACACTCACAGGAGCCTTCGGTCCGGATCTTGCGCTTAACGACGTGCTGCCAGAAGGCGTTGCCATTCTGCAAGCAGACGTCGACCGCCTGACGCTGGAGACAGAGGATGGCCCCGCGCGGCTCGCCCGGCTTCTCGACGCGCTCTCCAAGGCCGGTGCCGAGGTCCGTGAGACGGTCGTGCGGCGACCGAACCTCGAAAGCTTGTTCCTGAAACTCACTGGCGCCGAGCTGAGGGCCTGATCCATGACATTTCTCATCGCATCCGGTCTGAAGAACCTTCAAAGGATCGCCGTACAGCCATGGTCCGTGGCCATCTGGATCGGTGTGCCCCTGCTGGTCGGAAGTCTTCTTTCCGCGGTCATGGGCGGGTCGGACGGCGAGACGCCGAAAGTCCATCTCCTGATCGCGGACGACGACGGCTCGTTCCTGTCCGGAACGCTCATCGACATGCTGGCGCGCGAGGAACTGGGTGATCTCCTGATCCTGGAGCCCGTGGCCACCGTGTCGGGCAGGGCGATGCTCGACGAAGGCGCCGCCTCGGCGATGCTGGTCATCCCCAGCGGATTTCAGACGGCCTATCTCGCCTCCGAGCCGCAGGCGCTACGGTTGGTGGTCAATCCATTGCAGCAGATTTTTCCGGAGATGGCAGAGGAACTGACCGGCCTGATCGCTGATTTCGGCAGCTACGCACAATTGGCGTTTGGCCCGGAACTGGACACCATGGGCGAGCTGATCTCGGATGCGGAAGACGGCGCAGGGCCGGAGACGGCGGCGGCCATTGGCACGCTGGCCAGCGGAACGGCAACCAAGCTTTTCCGCGCCCTTCCGCTTCTGACGGAAGCGCCTATCGAGATCGCCGTCGAAACGACCGACGGCGCTCGCGAGGCGAGCTTCACCATGCTGTTTTTCCCGGGCCTTCTGATGATGTCGGTCATCTTAGCCGCCCAGGGACTGGCGGAAGACCTGTGGCAGGAACGCGAGATGGGCACGCTCCGTCGGCTGCGGAGCACCATTGCGCCGCTTGGAACCTTCCTGCTGGCGCGCGTCGTGTCGTCCTCATTCGCCCTGGTGCTCGTGATCCTCCCCCTTGGCCTCTTGGGCTTCACGGTGCTGGATCTCGATTGGGGGAGCCTGCCGCTCACGCTGGCATGGCTGACGCTTGCCGGTCTCATGCTGTCGGCCCTCGCCTCGCTCATTCAGGTGCTCGCCCCAACGCGAAAGGCAGCCGCCCTGTTCTCATCGCTGGTGTTCTTCCCGCTGCTGCTCGTAGGCGGGAGCTTCTTTCCGCTGGAGAGCATGCCGGACTTCCTCGCCACTTTCGGCCGCCTGACGCCCAACGGGATGATGCTGGAGCCCCTGAAAGCACACCTGATCGGCACCGGCGAACTGGCCGCGTTTGTCCCGATCCTTGGCATTTCCGTTGCCGCCACTCTGGCCATGACCGCCGCGACCGCCTGGCGCTTGCGGGCTGGCTTTGCAACCCGCTGACCGGAGGACACTATGAAACACACTCTCGCCAATATCTGGTTCATCGCGAATGCCGACGTGCGCTTTGCCCTCAGGGACCGTGCAACGCTTCTCTGGCTCGTTCTCATGCCACCGGTGTTCTTCTTCTTCATCGGCAATATGACCGCCGGTGGATTCGGCGCGATGATGACGGGCTCGGAGATCGTTGTTGAGGCCCCGTTCGAGGCTGATCCGGCAACGGAGCGGTTCCTCGAACTCCTGTCCGAGGGCGGCTTTGTCCGCGCCGAGGCGGGTGAGGACGCGCCTATCTTGCGCCTGTCGGCGCCTTGGGACGGCGCCGATGGTCCGGTGACCGCCACGTATCTTGCAGGCAACCCTACGCCGACGACCGAGTTCGAGGTGCTGCGGCTGCACCGCGCGGCGCTGAGGCTCCAGGCGGAACTGGCCGCCGTCGCTGCACGGGGGGACGATGCATCCACCATTGCCGCTTTCGCGGACGAAGCGCGGGCCTTGACCGTCGAGGTCGAGGCGGCTGGCCGGCTGGGCCGCGTGCCATCGGGATTCGAACAGACGATACCCGGCATCCTCGTGATGTTCACGATGCTTGTCCTGCTGACGTCCGGCGGTGTGTTGCTGCTGATGGAACGCGAGCAAGGGATACTCCGGCGGCTGGCCTCCGCGCCACTCTCCCGACGCGAGATTGTGGCAGGCAAGTGGCTCGGCCGAATGCTGCTGGCTTTGGCGCAGATCGGCTTCGCGATGTGTGTCGGCACCCTCCTGTTCGGCATGGATTGGGGGCCGTCGCTGCCCGCGATCCTTGCGGTCCTCCTCGGCTGGGCTGCGTTTTGCGCGTCTCTCGGCCTTCTGGTCGGATCGATCGGCAGGTCTCAAGGCGAGGTCGTGGGCCTGGGGATGCTTCTGACAATGGTCATGGCCGCGCTCGGCGGCGCCTGGTGGCCGATCGAGGTCACACCGGCTTGGATGCAAACACTGCAACTGGCTGTTCCTGCCGGCTGGACGATGGATGCCATGCACCGGCTGGTGAGCTTCGGCGACGCTCCAGCCACCACGATTCCACACTTCGCCGCGTTGGCGGTTGCCTGCCTCGCCGTCGCAGGTCTCGCCGCGAAGCTCTTCCGGTTCAGCTGAGTTCCAGCCGTAGGCCTTAACAACCACTGATTAAACCCAAATCAGGAAACTCTCCCATGACAACGCCGATCATCATCCTTTGCCTACTTCTTCTCCCTGTTCTCGCCTCATGGGTCATCGGGGGAGCTGAGAAGGCGCGGTTCGGCGGCGTGCTGGGAATCGCGCTCGCATTCGCTTTCTTCGGCCTCGGTCACTACGCCCAGACCGAGGCGATGACCCAGATGTTGCCACCTTTCGTGCCGTTCGCCAGATCGCTGGTCCTCGCGACGGGTGTTCCGGAATACGCGATCGCGCTCGGGATCCTGTTTCCCGTCAGCCGTCGCCTGGCAGGACTGATGGCGATAGCAGTTCTCATCGCCTTCTTTCCCGCCAACATCTACGCAGCCTTCAACCAGACAGGAATGGGCGGACATCGCTGGGGCCCGTTGTACCTGCTGGTACGTGCACCGCTTCAAGCCCTGCTGATCTGGTGGACCTGGCACTTTGCCGTTCGATCCACGAATACTACACGTCCGTTCTTGAACTGGCACTCAGGTAGCCCGGGCTGATTGGTAAGCCTCGCGCGAAAGGGACGGCAAAGAGTCGGAGTGGGGTTTCCGAGGTTTCGTGGACCTTTGTGGGCTAGGGCTTTCAAGCTTCCAGAGAGCACTCCAAAAATGGTCGGTGGCGAGGGATCCCTGAGCCGAGTGCCGGCGGCCGGGATTGTACCATCCCTCGATGAATTCGGAGGTCGCAATGCGGGCCTCGACCTTGGTTCGGAGCGCGAGCCTGTCGAGAAGACTGCATTCGAGCTGTACCAAGGACCTCTCACACATAGCGTTGGCATATGCATCGCCCTCCGATCCCACGGAGCAAGGGACACGTTTTTCCGCTGGATTAACTGGGTAGCTGCTGCAGATTGCAGTCTTGGTGCAACGCAAATTGAAGGTCCGAAAGGCGCGCCAAATCGACCAAGAGCGCTGACGCAGCGAATTCACACTTTGTCCGCATCTTCCCAGTTCGGTGCGGCGAATGGTGGGTTCAGATTTGGGCTTGGCAGCCCGAATTGAAAGTCCGCTTTCGCCTTTTCGCCGCGGGTTTCTCGCATTTGTGCAGAATGACCGCAAACCGCCGTCCTTGCAGATTTCTGCATTTCCAAATCATCTCTTGGACCATCCGCTCTGTACGACAGAATGTTGAGATTGCGGTCGTTCAACTCGGCGATAACTTTGCGAGCGATGCGGTTCCCCAAGAAAAAACTACACTTCCATTCTGAGTTCTGGATGTGTAGGTCCTTGACTAAATGCAGCCCCCGCAACCAAGATAATCACAAAAAAACAAATACATACATATGTCTTAGCGGCGCATGGCATGTCGGCCCGATTGTGCGGTGCTACGCTGGTGCTACGTTCGATGTGGCGTTTCTTGCCCGACGCCGAACCGGGGGCACGTACAGCGTCCCGAGCCGGTGCACGACTCGGATCTTGTTGGTCGATCAGGTGCGCCACTACCCACCTGGGTTATCGGAAGAGCCACGCTCGAAGAGGGCTTGTCAGGTTTATCGACCTACCGGACGCTCGAAGCGTGCGCGAAAGATCAAATTCTTGAGAAACGGTATCGGTGAAGAGGGCGGGAACCAGTCATTCGCCGCAAGGTTCGCCAACGGCGGCTTGTTGGGGCTACTGTCACCATCATGGGTGAGTTCAAGTATAGATTGTCGACAAACGAGAGCACTCGATAGGTCGCAGATAATGCGCGAGCGAAGTGGCTGCGACCAATGCGACTCAGCCGTTAGTTCAATTCGTGCGGTATTTCCAAGGATTGACTCCAGTGTCTGGGCGACTGGCCATACATGCGTTTGATTTCCCGGCTGAACTGGGAGGTGCTGACATAACCCACGTCCATCGCCGCCTCGTTCACGGTCATGCCGCCGGCGATCCGCATCGCGGCGTTGTTCAGCCGCATCGATTTCACGAACTGGATCGGCGACATCGTGGTCGCCTGTTTGAACTTTCGGTGGAAGACGGCCCGGCTCATCCCGACCTGTTCGGCCATATCATCGATCGTGACAGGCTCGTTCAGGCGGTCGGACAGGAATTCGATGGTCCGCGCGATCTCATTGCCTACACCAAAGGCGCGCCGTGCGGCCTCTCCTGCTTCGCCTTTCAGGACGGCGTAGTACAGTTCCCGCAGCCGACCCTCCCCGAGGACAGCCCTGTCCGTTGAGCTGTCGAGCACTTGCAGAAGCCGCAGGAGTGCGTCGGTAAAGGCAGGGTCCCAATGGGAAAGGGCAAGCCCCTGCGGGATCGGGCCGCCTTTGGGCATTCGGATTGCGCCGGTCGCGTTTTCCATCTCGATGGCCAACTCGGTCATTGCCCGCGTGTTCAAGGAGATCAGCACACCCAACAGAGGCGTTTCAGGTGACGCGTCGGGCGTGCCCGCCTCCACCGGCATCGACATGGGACAGCACATGTATCGCGAGCTGTCGTACCGATACCTTTCTCCGTCAAGTATCGCCTCCTTTGACCCGCTCACGACGGCGACCACGCAGGGTTCGTAGACCGCGGGAGCGCAGCGGATTTCTTCGGTTACCCGGAAGAGCTGCACGCCCTTGATCCCGGTTTCCACCGCGCCGTCCTCGCTGATCCGGTTTTCAAGGATGTGTTTGATCTGTTGCTTGCTCATGTTCCTGGACTAAAGCCGGGAGGATGCACCTTTCAACCCAGTAGATACGAATAGGCATGTATTAGAGAGGTATTCGCCTGTTTTTGATCGATGTCGGGCTCTATTTCACTCCCAAGACAACAAAACATTCCACATCGGAACGGCCAGCCAGCGCTGGCAGGAGAATTCAAATGGCAGACACGACATTCGGACCGAACGGCTGGACGCCGGAACGCCTCGGCAACCTTTCCGGCAAGACCTACCTTATCACCGGCGCCAATGGCGGGGCCGGGTTCCAGGCGGCGCGGACGCTTCTGACCAAGGGCGCAAAGGTGGTCATGCTGAACCGCTCGGCCGATAAGTCGCAAGCCGCCGTCGCCGAGTTGAAGAAGGAACTCGGCGCGAATGCCGAGGTCTCCTTCGTCCGCATGGACCTCGCCTCGCTCGCCAGCGTTCGGGAAGCCGCGGCGGAGGTGCTGGAGACGGTTCCGCAGATCGACGCGCTCATCTGTAACGCTGCTATCGCACAGGTGCCGACGCAGCAGTTTACCGAGGACGGTTTCGAGAGCATGCTCGGCACGAACCATTATGGGCATTTCCTGCTCTGCGGACTGCTTTTCGAGCGGATCGAGGCGTCGAAGGGCCGGATCGTGGTCGTCTCCAGCCTTGGCTACAACATGGGGATCAAGGCTATCCAGTTCGACGACATGAACTGGGACAAAAACTACCACCAGAACAAGACCTATTCGCAGAGCAAGCTGGCGCAAATGATGTTCGCCTACGAGCTGCAGGATCGGCTCGAGGCGGCGGGCAACACCAATGTCGAAGTCTATGTCTGCCACCCCGGCTCGTCGCGCACCTCACTCATCACCACCAGCGGCAACCTGGCGACGCGGGTGATGTTCTGGATCATGACCAAGCTGCCGATCACGCAATCGGCCGAGAAGGGCTCCTGGCCGGAGGTCATGTGCGCGACCGAAAATGGTCTGGAGGCCCGTGCCCTCTATGGCCCCACCGGCCGCATGGAGTTCGTCGGCCCGGTCGGCAAGGGCACGCTGCACCCCCACGCCTGTGAGAAGCCGGCCATGGAACGGCTCTGGACGCTTTCGGAAAAGGAAACCGGGTTCGAGTGGATGATCTGACGAAGCCCGACAATTGAAACAAACCACGTGGTGACAATCTGGTCAGGCAGAAACCCGATGTTGGCAAGCTAAAATAGGCCTTTTCAAGTGATGCGCATCAGTGGCAGCGTCGAATTTCGGGAAGAGGCAAATGCCAGCTCTTCCCAGTTCCCGCCATTCGCTGCAGATGAATTAAGCAGGCTTCGGGTTATCCAGGGGCTGGAATGAAGGGCGGCTACCGGACCTTCGCCGCGCGTTGCTGCAACGGAAATTCAGCGGACGTTTCTGCCTTTCGTGATTAGCGGCTGAGGGTCCGTTGACTGCGTAGACCAGACCTCGGGCAGGAGCCGCCTTTCGCAGCTGCAGCAAGAATTCTGAGCGCACATGCGGCCCGAAACCGACCTTCACAACAAGAGCATCGGAGGTCCGCTAAGCCGCAGCCCGGCAGGAGCGAATTCTTGAAGCAAATAGACAGGCACCTGGATTTGGCGGCTGCCCAATGATCTCGCTCAAGACCAACAATTGCGATTTCTGGTAGGTTCAAAACTGATCGTATCGCTGAGCTGGAGGAGGCGACGATGACACAGACAAGGAAATATGCGCTTGCCAGACAGCGCGCCGAGGCGAAATACGGTTTTTTCGTTCATGCCGGGGTTTATGTCGCTGTCATGGTGCTGCTGGTGGTGATCAACGTGCTCACGGCGCCGGAAACACTCTGGTCCATCTGGCCGATGATGGGGTGGGGGCTGGCTGTCGTGCTTCATGGAATTCGGGTTTTCCGGTCGGGTGGGAAAAACACCATCCTTGATGCATTGACCGAGGACGAACTCCGGTGTTCGGAAGCTGACAGACACAACGAAGGCACCTAGCGGATGGTTCCGGCGCAATGACGGAGCGTGCGTTTGACATCGTGTTGTGGGGGGCAACCGGGGCCACGGGCCGCCGGGCCGCCCGGCATCTGGCGAGACGATGTGATGATCGCCGCCTCAGGCTGGCAATTGGCGGGCGCAACCGGGAAAAACTGGAGGCCCTGCGCCACGATCTGCCGAAGGGGGGCACCCCTCTCCCAGTTCTTGTCGGAGACAGCCACGACACCGCCTTCATGGCAGAGATGGCTGCCCGAGCGCGGGTGATTGCATCAACGGCCGGACCGTTCGCGCTTTATGGAAGCGAGCTGGTCGCAGCCTGTGTGGAGAACGGCACGCAGTATTGTGACCTGACGGCCGAGCCGCAATGGATGCGTGCAATGATCGACGCGCATGAGGAAAAGGCACGCGAAACGGGCGCCCGGATCGTGCATTCCTGCGGGCACGACTCGATCCCGTCCGATCTGGGGGTACAGTTCCTGCAGGATGCGGCACTGGCGCGTTTTGGCGGGCCGTGCAAACGCGTTGCAACACGGGTGACGCGCCTGAAGGGCGGCTTCAGCGGGGGTACAGCCGCGAGTTTCCTCAACGCCATGCGGCTGCGCGAGTCAGACCCGGATTTCGACCGGCTGTCAGCAGACCCATATGCGCTCTGCCCCGACGGCGAACGCGAAGGCCCGGACGGACCGGACCGCATGATGCCTGTCAGGGTGACCTGGGATGCCGACATGCAAGCTTGGACCAAACCCTACTTCATGGGACCGATGAACTCCAAGGTCGTGCGGCGGACGAACGCGATAATGGGGTACCCCTACGGCCGCGACTTTCGCTACGAAGAAACCGGCCTGACCCGAAGCGGTATCGGTGGCTGGTGGGCAGCCATGAGCAGCATGCTGTTCGGGCGGCTGTTCCTGACTGCCATGGCGATCCCTGCAACTCGCGGTTTCCTTCAGCGAAACATGCTGCCGAAGTCCGGCGAAGGGCCAAGCAAGGAAGTTCGAGAGACCGGCTCTTACGAGATCGTTCTTGTCGGAGAAATGCCCAATGGCACGATCCTCAAGGCCCGGGTCACAGGGCAGGGCGACCCGGGCGTGCGGTCCACCACCCTGATGCTGACCGAAGCGGCGCTGTGTCTTGCGGAAGATCAGGACGGGATTTCGGTGGGCGGTCGTTTCTGGACCCCGGCAGCCGCGATGGGCGGGCTGTTGCGGGACAGGATCACCAAACATGCCGGCATGAGCTTCGAACTGACGGACACCCTCTAGCATCGGCCCTACAAAGTGAAGCCCGCACTTGCTAGCCGCTGGTGGCTGTCGATAGCGCGTTCAGCACGACGACCCCGGCAAGGATCAAGCCAATTCCGAGATAGGCGTAGGCGTCGAGCGTCTGACCGAACACCACCGCCCCCATCAGCACGACACCCGCAATGCCGCCACCGGCCCACACGGAATAGGCGATGCCCAGGGGCATGGTCCGGACGACCAGCGACATGACATAGAATGCCGCGCCAAAGCACGCCAGGGTCAGGCTGGCATAACCGATCCTGGTGAAGCCGTCCGAAAGCTTGAGCGCGGCGCTGGCGAGGATCTCGATGCCGACCCCGATGGAGATTAAAAACCAATGCACTGGATTGCTCCTTTGCTTAAGGCCCGTCACGAATGTGGTAGGTAGGGTTTGGCCGCTCACCCGCGGAAATGGCGAAACACCTTCGAATCCACACTCGCGGCCGACAACAAGCCGCCCCAAAGCGCACCCGGGATCCCGGGGCTCGCCACATCCTGACCCGCGAGGTAGAGACCCGGAATCGGCGTTCTTGCCCTGAGCGCGTCGCACATCATGCGCTGCGGCGTGACATCGAGGCCGTAGAACGCGCCCTTGCGATGCCCGGTGAAGTTGACGGTCGACAGCGGCGTCGCCAGGTCCTTGAACACTACGAGCTTGGCCAGGGCGGGGAAGTGCCGCTCGAGCTCTGCCATCAGCGTTGCTTCGGCCCTCGCCTTGAAGTCCGCATAGTCATCGCCTCGGGTGCCGGCGGGGTGTTCTGCCCAGCGGGCAACCTGCGACCACTCCGCCCAGACCAGGATCTGTGCTGTGTGTCTCTGGCGCGGACCCGGGTCATGCGCCGGATCCTTGAGCGACCCGAAGGACAGCGTCAGGTGGGGCGGTCGCCCATCGGGCGCGTCGGTCCAGAGGACATCGACGTCTCCCGTCGGGTAGATCCAGTGGTTCGCCCGGGTGGCCCCCGCCGCCTCGATATCGCCTTCAAGGCCGAGGAACATGGTGAAATGGGCAACGCTCGACGGCAAGGCACGGATCTCGGAAGCCCATTCCTGGTCGGCAAGACCCGCGGGCAACAGCGTATCGACGGTCTCCCGAGCGCCGATGTCGGAAATCACGACCTTCGACTGGATGTTTTCCCCGTCGCCCGTTCGGACGCCGACAACCTCGTCGCCTTCGACGAGCACTTCCGCCACGCGCACGCCACTGCGGGCTTCCCCCCCGTTCCTGGTGATCGTGGGAATGATGTGCCTTGCGAAGGCCGCGCCCCCGCCCACTGGAAACCAGGACCCGCTGTGAAGGTAGTACCCGGCGACCAGTGCGTGCATGGCAAAGCTCGCCTTGCTCGGGCGTCCACCGTGATCGCCCCATTGGGCAGCCATGACAGCGGCAAGCTCGGGATGATCCGTGATGTCGTCGATGACCTCTTGCGTTGTTCTGGCAGTCCACTTCGAGATGGCGCGACGGTTCCACCAATCGAGGAGGTTACCGGCGATCTCCGGCATCGCGCGGGTCGGGAACATCGCCATCGCGGCGTCCTTTCCCTCGCGCAAGGCATGTGTCCAGGCTTCGATCGCGTCTGCCTGGTCGGGGAAGCGATCCGTGAGGTCCATTTCCTGCGCTTCATAGGGACGTGAAAGCGACAAAGGCTCCGATGATCCGATATGAACCGTGTCGTAGATGGTTCCCAGGGAAACGAACTCCATCGGCCTGTCGCACAACCAATCCAGAAGCCCACGTTCCCGGTCGCCCGGGGCCATATGGCCCAGGTAGTGGAGGCCGACATCCCATGAGAAACCGTCCCGGGAGAAGCTGTGTGTGAGTCCACCCAGCGTTTGGTGTTTCTCAAGAAGGAGAACCCTGTGACCGACCCTGCTCAAGGCGGCTGCCGCAGCCATTCCACCCATTCCCGACCCGATGACGATGGCGTCCCAACTGTCTGTTCCTGCGTGTGTCATGTCGCACCTTCTCCCCTTTCGGCTGTGGGACGGGTGGCGCGCTCGATAGCCTCGCGCGCCTCAAGATCATGCGAGGCCACGATTTCCAGCTCCGGCAGTCGTTCCTTCAACCTTCGGACTTTCGCGAAGGAGGCCAGAAGAGTTTTCTTGTCTCCGGTGCCTGGCACCTGGTCCGCTTCCAGCAGGGCGGTCTCGTAGGTGAGATCGGCGACAAGAAGGATTGGCGTCCAGCCTTCCTGCCGGATCAGCAGGGATATAGATCCCGGCGTATGCCCGGGTGTCGGCAGCAGGATCATGGAGCCGTCGCCCTCGACATCGTAGATACCGCCAAATCCCTCAAACAGCGGATCGTCGCTTGGCGTGAACGAGATCTGCCGCCATTTCGCGGTCGGCAGGTCGATATGCTCGCGCAGTATCCATTCCCGTTCCGGATGCGGCTCCGACAGCATGGCCCATTCCCGGTCGCTCACCAGCAGATCGGCCTGCGGGATCTGCGCAATTCCCCCGACATGATCGAAATGAAGGTGCGAGATGATCGCGGTGCGAATATCGCTGGCAGCGATGCCTGCATCTGCAAGAACATGGTCGACCCGATCTCTCTCATTGAGATGAAGGCGGAAGATCCGCGGCAGCAGGAAACGCCCGACAGCCTCGCGAATATAGCTCTTGTCGGTCACGATGGCCGGGTCGATACCCGTATCGAAGATGATCGGCCCCTTGTGGTGCTGGATCAGGAAGAACTGAAGCGGCAGCGGCACCCAACTTCGACCAAAGAAAACCCACCAGAGCTGCGGAAGCGGGCTGCCATACCGGTGTTCCTTGTGCTGTTCGGCGGAGCCGGAGCGGAAAACTCTCAGAGCGGTGATCGAGCGTCCGGGCATTGTGGTTGTGCCGGAGAGTCCGGTTTGGTCATCGGCCATCTGCAATCCTCCCAAATGCGTCTTGATGGACATGTGAAACTGGGTGTCGGGCGCGGATACCCGTGTGAGCAGGGCATTGGTGTCAGCTTTCTTTCGTCGTCCTGTTTCCCATCGGCCGGCTGGCCGGCTTTTCGTTCGAGAGTGCTTGGAAGTGATCGGCAAGGCGGTGGTTGCCGCGGGGCACGCCGACCATGTCCATGGACATCGCGTTGAGGAAAAACTGCGCTGGCCCGGATATCCGACGCGGCGTGACCCAGGGCAGGACACGCAATGTCAGACGGCGCAGCCCGTCCGGCAGGCGAGTGATTTTTGCGGGTCGTCCGAGGGTGTCGAAGGCCAGTTCGGCAACCTGGACATGGCTGAAGGTCTCGGGCCCGCCGACATCAAGCCAGGGCTCCCCGGCGTCAATGGCATCGGCGGTGGCGGTCGCAAGATCGGCACCGTGGATCGGGTTGATCCTGAACCCGCCATCCCCGAAGAGCCAGGCCCGGCCGGATTTGGCCATCGCAAAGAAATCCCCCATGTCTGAAAAGAACCCCGACGGGGCAATCACCGTGGGGGCGATGGAGGATGCCTGAAGCGCGCGTACGAATTCTGCCTTCGCGGCGACGAGCGGGACATGCGACATGCGATCCGCGTTCAGGACGTGGACATAGGCGAACCGCGCGACACCGGATTGTTCCGCCTGCCGCAGCAGGTTCAGATTGGCCCGGTAGTCGACATCGCGATAGCTCAGCCCATCCGCCTGCCGAGTGATACCAAGTGCCGACACCACGATGTCGGCGCCAGCCATGACATCCTTGAGCGTCTCGGGCCGGGTCGCCTGGGCCTCCACGAGACTGTCGGCACAAAGGTCCTGCGTGCGACCCGCATCGCGCACCAGCGCTATGACATAGCTGCCCCGTCGGCTGAACTCGGCACAGAGATGGCGTCCGAGATACCCGGTCGCGCCTGCGACGAAAACGGTGTGCATGGGCGTTCCTTTCATGCTCGGGACCGCCGGGGCCGCGCCGGGGCTACCGGCGCAGCCCGACCAACGGCGCTTCGAAGCTGAGAGAGATCTGCCGTTCAGGCGTATCGGGCAGACCGATATCGCGCCTTAAGTGGATGCTCTCGATGCTCCTGTCCGAAACTTTCTTTCGGAAATCGCCCGCCAGCAGAGAATTGAGGGTGTCGAACCGGTGACGACGGAGGTGAAGCAGATCAGACATGGGCGTGTCTCCAATTGGACGGAAACCGGGCCGCCCTGGGGATTGTGACGGCGAGGTTTTCTAACGGGCAGCCGCAGCGCTTCGACGTTTCGGTTCGGCGAAGGACTCGCTGCCACACGTGATGTGCTGAAAGTATACCGCTTCGCGATACGTGCCGGCATGACCGGGCGCATCATGCAATTGACACTTCGTGCCAATCGGCAGCCTCGACTATGTTTCGTGGGCTTCCCGGTAGGCGGCCGGACTCAAGCCGGTCCAACGCTTGAAGGCGCGCACGAAGGAGGATGCCTCGGAGAACCCCAGCAGGTAGGCCGCCTCGTTGACCGAGATCCTCTTGGCGGTCAGGTAGTCGCGCGCCATTTTCTGGCGCAGGTCGTCATGAACCTCGGCGAAGGTCGCGTTCTCGTCCTTGAGGCGCCGATAGAGCGTCTGCCGGCTCATCCCGAGGTCCCGCGCCACGTTGTCCATTGAAAGCGAGCCCTTGTGCAGTTCCGACAGGATCTGAGCCTCGAGCCGCGCGCGTGTCGTCTCGGCGCATTCGAGTTCTGCCAGCAAGATGTCGGCGTGGCGGGTGAACAGACCGAAGGTATAGGGCTGCGGAACAAGTGTGTTTTCCTCCAGCCAGCCCGGGTTCAGATGGATGGCGTTTCGCCCGGCTTCGAACTGCACCGGTGCCCGGAAAATCTCTTCAAATAGCGCTCGGTGCGCCGGCGGGGGGAAACTTACCTGCACCTCCAGGGCGAACTCCCGTCCCGGCGCAGCCTTCCGGAAGCCCACGATCAGGTTGGCGAAAGTTTCCTCGATCCCCACCGGGGCGACATCGGCGCCGGGAAAATGGTCGATGAGCCAGAGTGCGGCACCTTCCTGACGCAGCTCGAACCGGTCCGCTCCGCCAGCAACCGGAAGGTCCGCGATGATCCGCGTATACCTGTTCAGATGCCGAATGGCGGCGTCGAGCGGGCCGGCCGCCTCGACGATCAAGCCAACGATCGAAACCCTGTCGATACTCGTCTCGGCAGCATGGCGCATCGCCAGGCCGGTGTCCCCGGTGGCGGCAACAGCGGCGTCGATCAGCGCAAGATAGGCATCCGCCGGAATGCGTCCATCCGGGTCGCGCAACTCTGCATTGGAAATCCCGCTGGCATGAAGCAGGGACGCCTCGCTCACACCACGGTTCACGGCGAAATCGACGAAGGACGCCACCAGACTGGCGATCAATGTTGGCCCCGCCATGAAAAACTCCAACTCTGGGGCCGGCTGGACGTGTGCCCCCTCAACCGAACACGACTGTATCCGTAAAACAGCTTTCTCGGCCAGTGTTCCCGACAGTACGACAATGCCAGCGAAACGCATGTAAACGCAGTCTATGGAAGGCGGACCGCGTATCATCAATCGACCGCACGAGGTATCTGCGTTCGACGGGAGCAGAATGGATAACCGCCAACAGACTTTGGCGATATCCGCAGC
The DNA here is from genome assembly GCF_003003255.1 of Aliiruegeria haliotis. Taxonomy (GTDB): domain Bacteria; phylum Pseudomonadota; class Alphaproteobacteria; order Rhodobacterales; family Rhodobacteraceae; genus Tropicimonas; species Tropicimonas haliotis. The sequence continues at coordinate 1,175 of NZ_PVTD01000020.1, read as the reverse complement.
GAGTGACGGGTGTCCGCCCGCGTTTACCGATACGACAAGATCGGCGGTAGCGATTTCGCACTCGCGGCGAATGTCAGGTACTGGAAAAAGCTGCCTTCGATGCAACCCGCAGAAAATCGCAGAATGGGCTCTCTGCAGCCGTTCTCTGCGACATACGCGAAGGGCGGCTGTGGGCCGATAGCGTCGCTTGAGTTCGCTCTGCGCCGACGACGTCGTGAGTCTCAACAAAGGGCAGGAATGCGCAAGAACCTGTCGTTTCACCAATCTGGTCTTTCTCCCGCCACGAACTGCAGCAGGACACCAAATCCACCGTCAGCACCGTCAGCCTGCGAGATTGGGCTGACGGTGCTGACAGTACTGACGGCGATCATGCGCATTCCAACACGATCTGGCGGACACCTTCCTTGCCATGGCGCGCGAAAGTGAGGGATATGCCCTGGTTCCGAAGCAGCGGTTGCACCCGGCGGAGGTCGGAGGCGAGGCGGGCCGCATCTTTGGGGAAGGTCATGGCGTCGGCACATGTGAGGGGAAAGCGGTTCCTGAGCATGGCGTGCAGTTCCGTTGCCGTTCCCCCCCAAGTGGTCTCGGCGCGGGCCAGTGCGAGGGTCGCTTCCGCCACCGGATTGCTCTCGATGGCCGCGAGCGTCGCCCGGTTGCGGTTCTCCGCATAGGTCTCAAGGAAGCTCCCTTGCGCCCATCCGAATGACGTCTCGGCTGCGGTGATCCAGCGGGCGAAATCGGCGAGGCGGGGCCGTTCGGTCAAGGTGACCGCTTCGAGGTTGGCCATGGCACAACTCACGCCATTCAAAAGTGCGCCAAGGATCGCCGGGGCCGCCTGATCGAAATCGTCCCAAAGTTCCCGTTCAAAACGCCGCTCGCTGCCAGATATCACCGGCAGGTGCACGATGATCGCCCGGTCGGCCAGATCGGCACGGCTGGCGAGATCCGGGATGCCGTTCAGCAGGCAGGGGCGGGTCACGTCGAACAGGACCTCTTCGGCGTTCGTATGCAGCTTGCGGGTGCCGAAACCGCCACCTGTTGCCATTCGACAAAAGGCGTCGGCAAGACTAGGGTCAGGAATCATTTTGGCAGCCAAAAGAAGACGATGGCTGCGATGCAGATGGCAGACAGGAACAGGTCTCCGCATCTTTCGTAGCGGGTGGCGATGCGGCGCC
>NZ_PVTD01000019.1 GCF_003003255.1 Aliiruegeria haliotis | reverse complement strand
ACCCCGCAGCTTCGTTCAATCCGGCTTCAATGAGGTCCGCGACACCACTTGGCGTCGATCTCACGCACGCGGACCTCACGGAACCCTCCAGATTCTTGACCAAAACTGTAAAATCCACCTGCGGACTCCAGGTGGCGGAATCCATCGACCGGAATCCACCCGGGGAATCCACCCCGGCAACGACACAGAACGGACATCCGAATGGAGCTGGTATTCTCCCCCGACCGGATCGAGGCTTGGCCGGTCGAAAGGCTGCGTCCCTATGCCGGCAACGCGAAGATGCACGGTCAGGACCAGGTCGCGAAGATCGCCGCCAGCACGGCGGAGTTCGGCTGGACGGTTCCCTGCATGGTGGCCGACGACGGCGAACTGATCGCCGACCACGGTTGGGTGCTGGCAGCCTCGATGCTCGGCCTGAAAGAGGTGCCGGTCATCCGGCTCTCGCATCTCGACGAGGCGGAGCGGCGCGCCTACCGGATCGCCGACAACCGGCTGACCGAGCTGGGCGAGTGGGACGAGGAGATCCTGCGCGAGGAGATCTCCGGTCTTCTCGCCGAGGATTTCGACCTCTCATTGCTGGGCTTCGACGACGAGGATCTCGATGCGCTGCTTCGGGATCCGAAGGACGCCGACGATGGCGCCTCGGAGGGCGAGGAGGATGTTCCAGAACCGCCGGCCACCCCGGTCACTGTCGAGGGCGACCTCTGGCAGCTCGGGAACCATCGGCTGATCTGCGGCGACAGCACATCGGTAGATGTGGTTGGGCGAGTGCTCGGCTCGGTCAAGCCGATGCTGATGGTCACCGATCCGCCCTATGGCGTGGCCTATGATCCGTCCTGGCGGAACAAGACAGGCGCGACCGCCACGCGCCGGACCAGCAAGGTTCAGAACGACGACCGGGCCGACTGGCGCGAGGCCTGGGCGCTATTTCCCGGCTGGTGCTGAGCCGGGGCGATTATCACTGGCAGCACGAACCCTGCTGGTATGCCGTGCGGAAGACCGGCAAGGGGCACGGGGCCGGGGACCGGAAACAGATCACGCTCTGGCAGATCGCCAACCGCGATCAAGACGTCGAGACCGTGCACGGCACACAGAAGTCGGTCGAATGCATGCGCCGCCCGATCCTCAACAATTCCGATCCCGGACAGGCGGTCTTTGAGCCCTTCATGGGGTCTGGCACGACGCTGATCGCGGCCGAGACCACCAATCGGATCTGCCTCGGCGTCGAGTTCAACCCGGCCTATGTCGATGTGGCGGTGGAGCGCTGGCAGCGCTTTCACGGGCAAGGACGCGGTGCACGAGGAAACCGGCGCCAGCTGGTCGGAGCTGCAGGCGGAAAGGGTCGTAGCAAACAAATGAATGGCCGCGGGATCGCGGCCATCATGATCGGTGAGTTAGCGGCGGGTCAGGAGCCGGCGATCCGGTAGACCCTGCCGCGCTCGGGCTCGGCCGTTGCCACCACGGCCAGCCCGAGCTTCTTGCGCAGCGTGCCGGAAATCGCGCCGCGAACCGTATGCGCCTGCCAGCCGGTGGTCTCGGATATCTCGGCGATGGTCGCGCCGCCCGGTGCGGAGAGCATCTCGATCAGCCGGGCCTGCTTGGTGCTGGCGCGCGGCGCGCTGGGCGTGGGTTCGGTCGGCTCCGGGTTTCGCCGGTTCAGGCGGGTTCGGATCTCGGCAGGCGACAATCCGATCGCTGCGAGCCCGGCCTCAGTGGCGATCAGCGTCGTGCCGTGACCGTCACCGGTCTCGCGCCAGAACGCCACACCCTGGTCGATGTTGGCATCGACTTCCTCGAGGAAGCCGAGTTCGGTCATCCTGGCGACGGCCTTCCTAGCAGCGGCGCCGTGCAGGCCTTTCGGCAGCGGCATGGCCAGCGCATCGGCGCGGGCGGCGGCGAGGTCCAGAATGCGGATCTGGGTGTCAGTGAGGTCGGGCATGCTGGGCTCCGTGGATGCGGGCCGGCGGAATGCAGACCCTCCTACAAGGCCGGGGCCCGGTCGGCGCGTCCTGATCGGGCACACGCTCCGGGCCAGCGGGGAAGTCGCCTGCCTATTCGGCGTGTTCGCCCTCGTGGAAGGCGCTGTCGGTGATCTCGTGCAACCGGGCGGCATGGTGCTGCGGCGTGCCGACATCGCCCCAGCTGGCTTCTTCGGGATGGGTGTTGAAATGTTCGTCGCTCAGGGCCTGCAGGCGACTCAGCATCTCGTCGATTTTGGCTTTCGTGGCAATGAAGGCGCTCAGGGCTTCGGCCTCGTTCTGTTGGCGGCGGGTCTTCATGGCTGGTTCCCGATGCTGATCTCTTTCGTTGCAATCAGAATCGCTCTGGCAGCGTGATCAATCAACGATAATCGAAGCAATATCATTGCTTTAATTAGATTCTAGGTCGATCGATGCAGGGCACGAGCGAACGGGACTACGCGGCCCATACCGGGCTCTTCCGTGGAGCAATCCAGAAAGCGAAACGCACCGGGCGGCTGGTGCTCTTCGCCGATGGCTCGATCGATGCCGCGGCCTCGATGCCCGACTGGCCGAAACGACCGATCCGGATCAGCGACGCCGCTCGGTGGGCGAGACAGCCCTCTCCGGACCGGGCGAGAGGAGCTCCTACCTCAAGGCCTGGACAGCGCCGACGACATCCTGCGGTCCTGGCGCCGAGGCATGCGGCCCGATCCGGACTTGACGGTCCCGGAATAAGCCAATCTGCTCGCCTCGTTCTCACCCGAAGGCGCCAGTTTCACTCCCTTAGAAATCGCCACCACCGCGCATCCACATCGGTCGTTGATCCGTTTGCCCGACAGGTCCCCGCTCAGGCCGATCTTGCCGACTCAATCGGCAACGGGCGCTGTTGCCATCGTCGCGGCAAAGGAAACAGTCCTCGCTGCAAAGCATCGATCTGACCGAAACAAGGCGTTGGTTTGTGCCATGTTGCGGTGTCAGGCTTCCCGGATCCAGGCTTCAGCCATAGCAAGATCGGCGAAAGCGAAGGTACGAACTTCGGCCGGCATGAAAATGGTGAATGGGCTGACCACATTGCGGATCCGGGCTTGATCGGCGACCACGCCGATCCGCCTGAAATCTTTCAGATGCGCCACTCCAAGCCGCGCATCGTCCAATGCTGCCGGGGAACTTAACCCTTCGTAGTCGTCCGCGAATATGTAGCGCAGCTTGACCTCGCCTACCGATTGCACCGCCAAATCCATGGCTGGTATCAGATGGTCCTGATAATCGGCATGGGTGATTTTGCCGTGTCCAGTTGCAGTCAGCAATGCATTGCCAGCATCAAAGCTCGTATCAATCATCTGTTTTCCTTTCTGGTTGATCGATCCTTGAATTCTGTCCGCATTGAATGTGCGGGGACTGGACGCCAGACATTCGCGGGTGCGGCTTGGGGTTTCTCCGGAATTCGTTCGGCGGCCACGGCGGCGAAAGCAGCCCTTGCAGCGGGCTGGCAAGCTTGGCGATCAATAGAAGACGACCAAGAGGATACATGGGACTCACAAACGATTTATTCCAAGGTCGCCGGGGAGAAATCTGTTTATATCTGGAACCTGAAGTTCAACCGGGCGGGAGAGCTGTTTGGATCAAAAAAAACGTTATCGAGTTCGGTTTGCGTGTACTTCGTTTTGTTGGGAAAGGTTTCCCGAATCCCGTTTCTATTCGTACACAACTCTTGAATTGATGGCCCCTGCCTGAGTTTCGGTTCATACGGATGTCAACCAAAACGGCAGATCAACGACAGAGGCTTTCTCCGCCGCCGTTTTCTTTGCAATACCGACCGTCGCAGCAGGTGCGGCCGGCACAGTTTTCGCCGCGACCGACGCATTCGCTTCGGTTTTGAGTGCTGAGGAACGAACCGATCAGCTCCGTCTGTTTCGTCGGTGACTGAGACGCTCCCGGAACGGGTGACATCGCCGGCGCATCGAGCAATATCAACAGCCCCGCGATCCCGACTGCAAGGTTGGCAAATCTCATGATCGTGTCTCCTTTCATATGTCAAATTCCAACCGGGCTGGCATTGCCGCTGGCTTGCGCAGCGATCAGGCCGACTGCCCGAACCATGGCGCGGTCTCGACATCTGGCGCGCGAAGCATTCGCCTATTTGTGGCCGGTGCTAGGAAGCCGTTTTGAACCTTAATGCCCCGACAATACGAGCGTTTGGACCGGCATGAGCAACACCTGGATCCGAAGAATGAGAGCATGTACGAGCCCGACCGTGTCCACGAGGTGCAAGAAGAGGAACTCACCCAGAGGCAGATCCTCGTTTGCAAGGCGCTCGTGGTTGTAGGTATAGGCGTTGGCAACACATTTCGAGCCGCGTGGGATCGCGTCGACGCTGCCTTCGGCGACAGGAACCATCGTGACCATAACGGTCCCCGGACGCGCCCGATCCTGGATGTCCTGAAGTTGGTCCGATGGTTGGAATTGTCCGGAAGGAAGGAAATCCTGTACCTCCACGATCACCATGGGAATGATAACGAAGGGGTTGGAACGACAGGTGAGTTCAGCCACCATGCCGGTTTTGAGGACTTGCGTGGAGACCTGATCGAACCCGGCCAAAAACCGGTCCTGGTTGACGTCGGGCGGCACAAGGATACCGGCCGGACGCATCAGTGGGGTCACGAGGTCGCCCGGTTGCAAGGCGAATTGCTGCACCTCCCCGGAGATGCTGGCATAGACGGTTGATTGCGCCAGCGCGCGTTCCGCCTCGTATAGTTCAGCCTCGGCCGTGACCAGTTGCGCCGGAAGCAGAACCGTCTTCTTCGTTTCGATAGCCTTGTAGTTGGCCTCGGCCGTCGCAAGGGCGCCCGCGTTGCTCTGAACGAGATTCTCCAGCCTCTCGACTTCGCGCTTGGCAACTGCAGCGCTGCCTTGCTGAAGGAGTTGCTGCTGCACCGCGAGTTCCTCGTGGGCCTGTTCGAGGTTGCCCAAAGCCTGATCGATGGTACCCTGCGCGGCGGCCAGTTCATCCTCGACCAGTTTGAAATGTGCCTTGGTCTCGTCGACCCTGGCGATGGCGGTGTCCCTGTCCGCGATTTGTTCGTCGTCTTCGAGCGTGAAGATCACGTCGCCAACCTCGATCGTCATGTTGTTTTGAACCTGCACCTCCTTCACCCGGCCGACACGTTCGGGAAGGACACTCACGGTTCGGAAGAACGAACTCACGTTCGTCGTGGATGGATGATAGTAGAACACCACCGTAATGAGCGAGATCGTCAGGATCATGCAGCCGGTCAGGCCATAACGGAGCTCGTACCAGACCGTAAACAGCGTGATCTCACGCCCGAAGCGTTTTCCCTGCCCAAAGCGACGAAAGAGATAGTCCGGCAGGATCGTGAGCATCGAGCAAAGGATGAGTTCCAGCATCGATCAGCCTCCTTCTGCCCGCGGGCCAGTATGGTCGGAAGGGGTGTCGGTTCGGGCGTCGATCTCTTGTGTGACGGCGCCGACTTCTGGCGCGGCGGCGGCCAGCGTTTGCGCCGCGTGGATTTCACTAAGCAGGATCGCCACACGCTCCTGCGACTTCGCCATCGTGAGGACCGGCGTGATGAAATCGGGGAGTTTGATCGCTGCCAGCAGGATCGCGAAGATCCAGAACAAGTTGTTGTGGGTGAACAGGGCCAGCAGCGCCAGGATCGCGACAAGCTGGAACTGGGCGGTATCGTGCGCCATTTTCTCCGGCAGAGAGTGCAGCTTGAAATAGAATAGGCCGAGCAGAAACACGGCAAGCAGGATGAAGACGACGATGATGGTGAAAAGTATGTCGGATTCGCCAAATGGCGTCATGTAGTAGGGCAAATGCACGTCATGCAGGTCGAATTGCCCACCCGCCGCGGCAGCTTCGGCCGCAGCATCGCCGGCACCGTGCTCTGCGCCCGAAGCCTCCGGTGCAGCAGTAGTCGCTTGCGCAGGCACTTCGCCTGTGGCTTCCGACGCAGCGGCGCTCGCGGGTGCAGGTGCATCGCCGGAAGGCTCGGATGCCTGGGAAGGGGCGGAATCCTGCTCACTGGCAGGCGTGTCTCCTTCTCCGTCGGAGGTCTTTTCGATGATGCCGGCAGTATCCGCAGTAGCAGCCCCTTCGGCTTCCGATGTATGCGGCGTTGCATCGACAGGAACCGCTGCGCCGGAAATCTCTTCTGCCGCTTGGGCTTGCGTGGCCTCGGGTTGAGGTGATGCCGCCGGGTCGGACCGAGAGGATTCCGGTTCCGACGCCAGCGCGCCCGTTGCGTCGGTGTGGCCGTCATTGGCTTGCGGCCGGACAGCGTCCGCAGGCTCTTCGGAGGGCGATTGTGTGCTGTCGGACGGTGATGTCGGCGAGTCCGCCTGGTCAGTCGGTACTTTACTGGGAAATGTCTGCTCTGCTGTTTCCGGCGCGATTTGCGGCTCCCCAGTCGAGGGGTCAATCACGTCACTGGTGGTACTTTCAGTTGCTGGTACAGCCTGTTCCGGCGTACCAGCGGGGTCTTCCTGCTGGGGTGCGGGGCGTTCAGGTGGTGCTGTGGCTTCGGCCACAGGCAGCGCCGACTCGGATGTTTTTTCAGGGTCTGCCTCAAGGTCGACCTTGCCGTCATCAGGGCCTTCAGCGCCCCGGTCATCCAAACCGGAATCGAGCTCTTTCAATATGGAATCTGTATCGATGCTTTGACCGGTTGACGTATCTGTCATGTCAGCCTTCCGTATTGGTTGAACCCGCTTTCGGCTTTTCTCGCCGGCCGAGCCGGACCTTGGTTCAGGAGTTCCGGTTGTACTGATCAGGCGCCCCTGAGCACCGGCTCCCGGTCGTTTCGAATTCCGGCAATTTGGCCGGGAAGGCCGGCACGACCATGTTCAGCAGGACGACCGCAAGCACGGTTGACAGGACATCGATCTCGCCCATCGGGACCAGTTCGCCGGGGGCCATGAACTCGGGGCCGGGGGACGCGACCGTGATACTGCCGTGTGCGGCTTCAGGTGCGGCAACGACGTGGCGCGCTAGCGTGAACGCTGGCGCATCAACCTCAATAGCGCTCTGATCGCCCCCCAGGTCGCCATCGTTTTCGACATTCGATCCGGGTGCGTCGAGCAAGTCGTTTGGCACGAAAGAACCCTCCGGTTGCACCTGACCGTTATTGCTGTCGATCGGCCGCACCGGATGTTCATCCATGCTGTTCTCCAGCTCTTTCAGGACGGTATCGGAATCGATGTCGGTCTCCGAAGAACCGGGCAGAAGCAGTTTTGAATCCGGTTCCAGGATGTCAGACGGGAGTTCCTCCGGCAGTTCGGTCGATAGGCCCGATTCTGCGGCCCCATCCAGAGACTTGACGGGGTTATTATCCATGCCGGCTTCAAGATCTTTCAACACCGCATCCGTGTCGATGCCCGAGTCCGTTTCGTTTTCTTTTGTGGCCGTGTCTGTCATGCCTGCCCTCCATCAAGGTTTGCGTGCGATTTCCGGGCCGCAATCTCGCAGCCACAGAGGAGCGCGGCGAAACCGGGGCGATCATCAAGCGCGCTCACGATAGCGGCCCGCCGGTAGCGCCCGGGACCTTCGATTGCCCAATGATGTGCCGCAATTCGTCGAGCAAAGTGGCCTTCATATCTCGGTAATCGGCAACCTCAGCCTGTCTGGAGCCATCGGTCACAGACTCGAACCGGAGAAGCATTTCGCTGGCGAGAACGAAATCTTCGCAGGCGGATCTGAACGACTCGTCCCCGATGAACAGGCGCCGTATCACGGCGCCGTCCCCCACGTCCTGTTCCAGAACCGTCTGTAGCACCTTGGTCGGCAAATAATCGTCGGGCACCGCACGGCCTCCCCTTCCGCTTTCGCAAACAGGCCCAAGGATGCTCGCCGAGTTGGTCTATCGACGTGAGGATATCTGTGTAGGCTACACCATGTGGCGAGAGGTCGAACGTTCCGGTTCGGACAGAGACTTGTTCTGGAAACGTAATTGTTTCAATGTGATCCCATCCAGAACACCGCGAAAACCGTTCCCGGGCCCAAATGAAACCTGACCGCGACCAGCCAGCAGCGGAAGAGATTCGTGCAGAGCTTGACCGCTTGCTCGGCTCCGATGACTTTGACGCTCCGGTCAGAGAGCGGGACTTTTTGCGCTATGTTGTAGAGGAAAGCCTTGGCGGGCGCGCGGAGCGCATCAAGGCATATTCTGTCGGCGTCTCTGTTTTCAGCCGGCCCGACACGTTCGATCCGCAAAGCGATCCTGTGGTCCGCATCGCTGCGCGCCGGTTGCGCCGTTCCATGGAGCGATACTACCTGCTCGGCGGGAAAAAGACTCCGCTTCGGATATCGATTCCGAAGGGCACCTATGCTCCGAGTTTCAAAAGGGTGGAACCGCCGGAACCAGCAACTCTCGGGCGGGACGCGGGCGGGAGGAGCGAGGGCGTTGCGATTCAGATGCCGTCGATCCTGGTCGAACCCTTTGAGTGCGAGGGGGGCCTGTCTGACTATCCCGGGTTTGCAAGTGGCCTGACCCGTCACATCGTGGTTGCCCTGTCCAGGTTCTCGGATCTATTCGTCTACGGTGCCGATACCGTCGAAAGCCTGCGAAATGCCGCCGACAGGCAGTCGATCCTTGATGGTCTAGGCACCGACTTCATTCTGAAGGGGGGCGCGATTATCGGTGCGGAGAACCTCGTTGTCGAGGCGATGCTGGTACAATGCGAGGACGGTCGCGTGCTCTGGGCAGATCAGTTTGAAAGCGCGTTGCAACCGGACAAGATCGTTGCGATCCGGGATCTTGTCGCCGATCGTGTGGTTCGCGTTCTCGCTCAACCCTACGGTGTCATTTTCAGCAACAAGATCAAGGATCTGGACGGGACTTCGCCGGCAGATTTCGTGTCCTGTGATTGCGTGACACGGTACTACGAGTATTTCAGGGCTTTGCGCCGCGAGGATCATGCCGGTGTTACGGCATGCCTCGAAGATACGGTCAAACGAGAACCGGCATTCGCCGAGGCCCATGCCTGTCTGGCGCTTTGCTATGTCGACGCCTACCGGTTCGGGTTTCCCCTTGCGACCGAAGTGCCGGACCCACTGAAGCGCGCCGAGGCGTTGGCGGAGCGCGCCATCGTGCTTGCGCCCCGGTCCAGTCGCGGCTTCCATGCGCTGGCGCTGATCTACTGGTTCCAGAACGACGTCGAAGCGGCCATGGCGGCATTCGAGACGGGGTTGAAACTCAACCCGAACGCCACCGAAATCATGGCCGATCTTGGCCTTCGGCTGGCTTTGCGGTGCGACTGGGACCGCGCGGTGCCACTGCTGGAGAAGTCGTTTGCGCGCAATGCGGCTCAACCCGGTACATATCGGATCGGCCTGTGCCTCTATCATTTCGTGAACGGGCGATACGAAGAGGCCCTGTCGGAAGCGAAGCGTATCCATGCGCCGGATGTGATTTTCAGCCCGATGATGAAGGCCATCGCCCTTGTCAGATTGGGGCGTGACACCGAAGCCTGCAGCGCGATAGATCGCATGCTGTCGATCAATCCGGAGTATGGCCGGATCGTTCACGAAGACCTCATTGCCCGAAACGTCGACGAACACCTGGCAACCCAGGTCGTGGCCGCCCTTCGGGAAGCGGGTCTTTCAACGCTCTCGCCGGTGGCCTTGCCTTGAAACCTCCTATTGCCGCCCTGTCGGGATGTAGCCTCCCCCTGCCCGGGATGTAGTCTACATGACCTTCCTTGTTTACTGCCCAACCGGCTGAAATCCTTTATTCGAGGAGGTCGGCATCTCCGAAACGACCGGCTGTCGCATGCCGTCCGAATCCGCTTCGGATCTCGGGCCTGCAATCGTGGACATGTATCGTGGACATGTCCTGAACAACTGCACCCGATCCGGATGATCGATACGCCCGGCGCAGTCACCTGCCGACCGCCACCCCGTGAAGGAGGACACCCGATGTCAGGCAATGATCTCAAGGACCCCAACGCTCCGGTGCCAAGCGCGGCGGACCTGCGAATGGCGCTTCTGGAAAAGAAGATGGAGGAGATGGAGGCGAAGGAGAAAGCCATCGCCGCCGAGAAAGACAGGAAAGCCGCGTTCGCGGCCGAATTTCTGAGCAGCCACGTGACTGAGGATGAGCGCAAAGTCATCCGGCGGATGGTTCAGAATGCTGTCAAGAACGGTCAGTTCGAAGCGATGGTCTATTCCTTTTCGTCCGATCTTTGCACCGATAGCGGGCGCGCCATCAACAATGCCGAACCGGATTGGCCCGAGACCCTTCAGGGCAAGGCGCGGGAACTCTACGAACGTTACGTCGAGTACGCCAAGCCGCAGGGATACAAGCTCAAGGCGATGATCATCAACTTCCCGGGCGGGATGCCCGGAGATGTCGGCCTGTTCCTGAACTGGGCCCCCAAAGCCACCGGCTGACGGTGCCAAACTGGAAACCAAGCGAGGGAAGAAAACCCATGAAGGTTGTCATCATTGGCGGAGTCGCCGGAGGAGCATCGTGCGCGGCGCGGTTGCGCAGGCTGGATGAAGCGGCCGAGATCGTCCTGGTCGAACGTGGCCCCTACATGTCCTACGCCAATTGTGGCCTGCCCTATCACACCGGGGACGTGATCCCGAAGGAGGGCGACCTGCTGGTGGCCAGCGCGGAGCTGTTCCGAACCCAGTTCAATATCGACGCGCGGGTGAACTGCGAGGCGGTATCGGTCGACGCTGCGGCCAAGACCGTCGAGTTGCGCGATACCAGGAGCGGCGAGGTCTTGACCGAGACCTATGACAGGCTTGTTCTGTCGCCGGGCGCACGGTCGTTGCGCCCGCCGATCCCCGGCATCGACCTGCCCGGGATCTTCGAGATGCGGACGGTGCCCGACGCCCGGGCCGTTCGCGGCTGGATCGAGAAGGGCTCGCAATTCCTTGCGGGAATGCACAAGTACTCCGGCTTCCAGACCGCGCGCCCGAAAACCCGGGCCGTCGTCGTTGGCGGCGGGTTCATTGGCCTTGAGATGGCCGAGAACCTCGTGCACCGCGGCTTCGACGTGACGGTGGTCGAGATGGCCAACCAGATCCTGATGCCGATGGACCGCGAAATGGCGCAGATCGCCGAAGCCCACCTTGAACGTCACGGCGTGCGGCTGGCCCTTGGAGATGGCGTTGCAAGTTTTGCCAAAGCTGCCGCTGGCGGGCTCGAGGTGACGACGCTATCGGGCGCGGTGCACCCCGCCGACATCGTGATCCTGTCGCTCGGCGTGCGCCCGGATACGGCCCTGGCACAATCGGCCGGGGTCGAGATCGGTGAGCGGGGCGGCATCCGCACCGACGCCCACATGTGCACTTCCGATCCCGATATCTTCGCCGTAGGCGACGCCGTCGAGGTGCGCGATTTCGTGACCGACGAGTGGAGCCTTGTTGCGCTCGCCGGGCCGGCCAATCGTCAGGGGCGGATCGCGGCCGATGTAATCGCGGGACGGAACGCGACGTTCCGGGGCACGCAGGGCACCTCCGTGATCGGGCTTTTCGGCGGGACGGCCGCCTGGACCGGGGCGAGCGAGAAGACGCTGCAGCGCCGCGGCGATACGGATTACCGCAAGATCTACCTCTATCCGAACTCCCACGCGGGTTATTACCCCGGCGCCGCGCCAATCGCGATGAAGGTGCTGTTCCGTGCCTCGGACGGTCGTTTGCTCGGGGTCCAGGCACTTGGTCTCGACGGGGTCGACAAACGTATCAGCACTCTGGCCATGGCCTTGCAGCTGGGTGCGACGATCTACGATCTGGAAGAGGCCGAGCTTTGCTATGCGCCGCAATTCGGCAGCGCCAAAGACCCGGTCAATTTCGCCGGAATGGTTGCCGCCGGGGTTCTGGGGGGCGACATGCCGCTGCGGCACTGGGACGAGACGAAAAGCGCCTTCCTGCTCGATGTACGGGAAACGCCGGAACTGGCGGTCGAATGCGTCGATGGCGCCACGCACATTCCGGTCGGCCAGCTGCGCGACCGTCTGGGCGAGTTGCCGAAGGACCGCGAGATCATGGTGATCTGCCGCTCCGGTCAGCGCGCCTATTACGCCACGCGAATGCTGCGGCAGAAGGGTTTCGAGGCCAGCGTGGTCTCGGGCGGAATGCTGTCGCGGTTTCACCACGGTGTGCTGGAGTGACAAGAGACGGAGGAAGGCCTGCCGATGGCTCTGGAGGATGCCGCCGCGAGAGCAATCGAGAACCTCGCCGAACGGCCCGATGGCCCGCTTGCCTTTCGGCTGGCCGTCCAGCCGGCGATGGCCGCCCTGATGGCGGTGCGCGATGGTCTTCGGGATGCCCGCGGCGGCCGGCCTCCGTTCGGCCTGCAACTGGCCGGGTCAGCGGAGGACCGGCGCCAGGCGTGGCGCGAGGCGTTTCGCGCGCCGGCACGGGTGGTGATCTTCGCGTTGCTGCTCGATGTCGCCTACCAGCTCTGGTTCCTCCGCGCGCTCTATCCGGGGGAGGCTCTGCTGATCGCCATCGCGATCGGCTTTCTGCCCTACCTGCTTGTGCGCGGGCCGGTTGCCCGGATTGCGCGGCACTGGGTCGGGAAGACGGGCGATGCGCCCAAATAGACGGGCGGATCGCCCATGATTCATGGGGAGAAGACCATGCTTGAACACGGCCACACATATTTCAACAAGGCGGCTGATATGCTCGGCCTGTCCGACAAGATCCGAACCATCCTGCTCGCCCCGAAGCGGATCGTAAAGGTCAAGATCGTGATCGAAGGCGAGGACGGACGGCTGCAGAACTACGAAGGCTACCGAGTGCAGCACAACAATGCGCGCGGGCCGATGAAGGGCGGGCTGCGGTTCCACCCCTCGATGGACGAAGACCATGCCGCCGCGCTCGCCAACCTGATGACATGGAAGACGGCGGTCGTGGACATTCCGTTCGGCGGCGCCAAGGGCGGCATCAACTGCGATCCGATGAAAATGTCCCGCAAAGACCTGTTCCAGGTCACCACCCGTTTCGTGCAGGAGATGAAGGAGGTCATCGGCCCGACGACAGACATCCCGGCCCCCGACGTGAACACCAATGCCGAGGTGATGGGCTGGATCATGCACGAATACTCCCAATACGCCGGCTTCTCGCCCGGCGTGGTGACCGGCAAGCCGGTGGACCTGTTTGGTTCAGAAGGCCGGGCCGCAGCCACCGGGCGTGGGGTGATGGAAGTTCTGGCCGAGGCACTGACAGAGCAAGGCAAGGCGTATTCGGACGTGACGGTCGCCGTCCAGGGGTTCGGCAATGTCGGCAGCAATGCCGCGCGCCTGATCGCAGCCCGCGGCGCTAGGATCGTGGCGGTGGCCGATCATACCGGTGGTGTCTCCCGGCCGGAGGGGCTGGATGTCGAGGCGCTGGCAGCCTGGGTTGCCGAGCATCGCGGCGTTGCGGGCTTCCCCGGCGGCGACGCCTTCGAAAGCAGCAAGATCGTTTCCTGGGAGGTCAATATATTGGTGCCGGCGGCGCTGGAAGACGCGATCAACGCAGACAACGCTTCCGAGGTAAAGGCAACCATTGTCGTCGAGGGCGCCAATGCCCCAACCACGCCCGAAGCGGACGAGATCCTGAACGCGCGCGGCATCCTCGTCATACCGGACATCCTCGCCAATGCCGGCGGCGTGACCGTCAGCTATTTCGAGTGGACGCAGAACGTCCAGCAATTCCGGTGGGACGAGGCCCGGGTGAACGCGGAGCTCGACAAGCGGATGAGTGCCTCGTACCGCGCCGTGCGCGAGGTGGCGACAGAATACGGGACCGACCTGCGGACCGCCGCTTTCGTCCTCGCCATCCGCCGGGTTGGAAAAGCCGCGCTCGCGCGGGTTCATATCGGTGCCGACAACCCGTTCTGACGCTAAAACCGGAGACGAACACAATGATCACGATAGACACGGGAACCGACGGTGGGCCGATCGAGGTCCGCATGTCCGGCGAGATTGCCGGCGCGGACTATGAGGACACCTTGGTTCCGGCCATCGAAAGCGCCCTGCAAGACCATGACAGTATCCGGATGCTGGTCATCGCAGGAGACGATTTCAAAGGTTTCGATCTCGGCGCCGTCTGGGCCGACACCAAGCTTGGCCTGTCACACTGGAAAGGGTTTGACCGCATCGCAATGGTCACGGACACCGGCTGGCTGCGCACGTCGATCCGACTCGCGTCGCCATTGCTGCCATGTCCCGCGCAGGTCTTTCTGCTGGCGGACATCGAAGCGGCCCGTCGCTGGTTGCGCGAGTCGCTCGGAGCCATCCACATCATCGATCTGGGAGGCCCCTGCATTCAGGTGCGCCTGCTGGGGGACATCGACCCGGACGCCTACAAACAGGCCGAAGGCGACCTCGATGCGCGGATACGCGACCGCGATGGCTTTCGCCTGTTGCTCGACCTCACCGAGTTCACCGGCTGGCAAGGCGTTTCGGCGCTGGCGGCGCACTTCAGCCTCGCGCGCGAGCATGCCGCGCTACCGGATCGGGTGGCGGTCGTCGGAAACAAGAGGTGGCAACACATGGCGCAGCGGCTGATGGGACGGTTCCTGAATGCCGAGAACCGGTTCTTTGACGAAGCTGACGCCATCGCCGCCAGAGAGTGGCTCTCGTCGCCATGAACCACGCGGGATCCGATGGCGGCGCCCCCTCCGGGCACCGTCACTGCAGCACGAAGGAGGAATGATCATGAACCTGAAAACACTTGCAATGGCCGTGGGGTGCGTTGCGCTGGCTGGCCTTGCGCCGGCTTTGGCCGAAGCGCCGGACCGCGAACAGATGGAGAACCGGATCCGACAGACCGGCATCGCGATCGGCAACGCCTTTGTCTGCGCGGAAGCGGAGGACAAGGACGTGTTCCGCGAAGAGGCAACGCAGCTTTTTGATCTGATCCTGCAGGATGTCGGCTCGGATCTTGCTTTTGTCTATGCGGCCTCGGTCGGATACGGGTCCGGCCAACCGGTGGACAATCTGGACTGCACGGCCTTGCTCGAACAATGGCAGGGAATCCGGGAAGACTACAGGCTGCGGGTGGAAATGTAATGGCAGGGCTCAGAGCATTTACCGCAGTACTGGCACTTGCGGCGATCCCTTCGCAGGCCGCGGTGGCCCCGGACGACCACGCGGTCGGCGCAGCCCCCGCTTTCGGCGTTGTCGTCGATCTTGAAACCCTGGTAGGCGCTTTTCCCCGCGCAACTGCCTCGGGCACATCAGAAGAAGTGCGCCTTGCTCGTGGCGGTGAGCGTGGCGGCGGCCGTGCAGGTGGAGGAGCCCCCCGCGGCAGCGCAGCGCCATCCCGTCAACCCGGCGGCTATTCACAGGGACAGGAACGGGCCCAGAACCGGCCAGACCGCGACGTCGATATTGACGTTGATGTGGATGACGACCGCGATCACCTGATTGAGGACGACTTTGTCCGTGGGGCCGTTGTCGGGGCCGGAGTCGGAGCCGCCATCGCCAGCGATGATGACACTGTAGTCTACACCTGCCCGGACGAAGACGGCGACGGCTATTGCGACGAGAACGTCGCGAATTGAGGTCGCCACGACGCCGGGCCGGCACCACCGCTGACACCATGCGGGGGAGACCGCGCGTGGTGTGATTGCTCGCAGGAGGGAGGAAACTGACATGTCTGGAGTCACGGAATTTCTTGCCGGTTTCCCCGAACTGGCGGTCTTCGGGACCATTGCCGTGGGCTATCTTCTGGGAAGCATCCGGATTGGCGACTTCTCTCTCGGGCCGGTCGCCGGATCGCTCTTTGCCGGCCTCGTGATCGGTCAGCTGGCCGAGATCCCGGTCGCGGGAATGGCCAAGTCCTACCTGTTCCTGCTGTTCCTGTTCGGTATCGGGTATTCCGCCGGGCCGCAATTCCTGCAGGCCCTGCGTCGCACCGGTATTCAGCCGATCCTGCTGGCCACCGTCGTTGCCACGACTGGCCTGCTGGCCGCCTTTGCGATGGCCCGCCTGATGCAGCTCGATCCGGGGTTTTCGGGCGGGCTTTTTGCCGGCGCCGTCACCCAAAGCTCTGCCATCGGCTCGGCGAGCGAGGCGGTCACGCTGCTGGGGCTCGGCGCGGAGGAAACCGAGAAGCTCACCGCCCATGTCGCGGTCGGATATGCGATCTGCTACGTGGTGGGCTATACTGTCGCGATCTGGTTCTGCAGCTATCTCGGCCCGAAACTGCTGCGGATCAATCTGAAGGACGAGGCCGCAGCCCTTGCCGAAAGCCTCGGGATCGAGGACGAAAACCCCAACATCGTCTCGGGATACCGGCAGTTTCAGTTCCGCGCCTACCGGACCCCGCCGGAGTCGCGGATCATTGGCCGCCTGCTCGCCGAGGTCGAACGAGAGGTCGCCG
Organism: Aliiruegeria haliotis; assembly: GCF_003003255.1. Lineage (GTDB taxonomy): Bacteria > Pseudomonadota > Alphaproteobacteria > Rhodobacterales > Rhodobacteraceae > Tropicimonas > Tropicimonas haliotis. The sequence goes on along the minus strand of NZ_PVTD01000019.1, from coordinate 14,595 downwards.
ACCGGCGTCTCTTCGTGCTGCGCCTGCGACGAGATGGCGAGATCCTGGAAGCCGCACCCGATCTGCGCTTCGAAGCCGGAGATGTCCTGGCGATCAGTGGGCGACAGGAAAATGTCATCGAGGTTCTGTCGAAGAGCGCCGAGGAAGTGGACGACGCCGCCCTTCTCGACATCCCCTACCGGCAGGCCCGGATCGTCGTGACCAACCGCGACGTGCTGGAGCGGGACCTGCGCGACCTCGGCGTCACAGACTGGGCGCGCGGGGTCTATCTGCGCACGATCCTGCGCGGCGAGAGCCGGATTCCGGTGGCTCCGGGCATCCGGCTGCAGGCGGGCGATGTCATCGACCTCATCGGCCCGGCCACCATGCTGGACCGCGCCTCGGCACATTTCGGGCGCGAATTGTCCCCGACGCCGGCCACGGATTTCGTCGTTCTGGGCTTGATGATCTTCTTTGGCGGATTGCTGGGCACGCTGCTGCGGTTTTCCATCCTTGGCGTGGAGGTCACGCTGGGAACAAGCGTCGGCGTGTTGCTGGCGGGGCTTCTCACCGGCTACCTGAGCAGTCGCTTCCCGTTCTTCGGGCGCATTCCCAATGGCGCGGTGACACTGATGACGACCTTCGGGCTGGCCTCCTTCATTGCCATGGTCGGCCTGCAGGCCGCCCCGCAACTCGCGCCAGCCATCGAAGAGGTCGGAGTGATGCTGCCGATTGGCGGTTTCATCGTGGCGATCCTGCCGCTGTTTGCCGGGCTTGCCTTCGGCCATTTCGTGTTGCGGATGAACCCTGTCCTGCTGCTGGGCGGGATCGCCGGCAGCCAGACCGCAACCGCAGCCATGGCCGCAGTCCAGACACGGGCAGACAGCCCCTTGCCGGTGCTTGGCTATGCGCCGACCTATCCGGTTGCCCAGGTTCTGGCGACGCTCTGGGGAAGCGTCATCGTCATCCTGATGGCGTGAGGTTTCCGGAGGCCTTCGCCAAACCGGAAGGATAGGAGACAGAGATGTGCCGATGGCTTGCCTATTCCGGATCGCCGCTCCTGCTGGAGCGGATGCTTCTCGAACCCGAGCATTCGCTGATCGATCAGAGCCTGAACGCCCGCCTCGGCGCGCATGCGACCAATGGCGACGGTTTCGGCGTCGGATGGTACGGAGAGGGCCAGATGCCGGCTCTTTACCGGACCACGCGCCCGGCCTGGAACGATCCGAACCTGGCAGAGCTTTCGCGGCAGATCCGGTCCGAAATGGTCTTCGCCCATGTCCGCGCATCCACAGGTACGGCCGTCCAGCAGACGAACTGCCACCCATTCCGGTACGGGAAATGGCTATGGATGCACAACGGGGCGATCTCCGACTTTCAGAAGGTGAAACGGGAATTGGTGCTCGCCGTCGCCCCGGACCTGTACCCCGAAATCGAGGGGTCTACCGATTCAGAACTGTTTTTCTACCTCGCCCTGACCTTCGGGCTGGAACGGAATCCACCCGCCGCCGTCGCCAGGGCGGTCGGCTTCATCGAGCAGGTCGGACAGGGTCACGCCATCGCGCATCCGCTGCAGATGACGGTCGCGGTTGGAGACGGCCGCGCGCTTTGGGCCTTCCGATACGCGAGTTCCGGTCGGTCGCGCACGCTGTTCTATTCATCCGATCCGGCGACGCTTCGCTGGAGATACCCGCAGAACCCGATATTCCGGGAAATCGACGACCGGACGAAGCTGGTCGTTTCCGAACCGCTCGGGTCGACAAGGGGCGTCTGGAACGAACTGCCGAATGCGCATAGCTGCACGGTGCGAAACGGCGGCATCGAGATTTCCGCCTTCAAGCCTGCCGCGTCTATCTGATCGCCGGAGACCGGAGACCCCGCACCGTGACAGAAGGAGAACGAAGATGGTGAAAGATGCACGGCGGAACACTGCATGGCGTCCGTCCGACGGCAACCTGCGCCCGGATCTTCTAGCCGGACTGACCGCCGCCGCTGTCGTGCTTCCGAAGGCGATGGCCTATGCGACGGTGGCGGGCCTGCCGGTGATCGTCGGTCTCTACACCGCCTTCGTTCCGATGATCATCTATGCCTTTCTTGGTTCCTCGCGGGTTCTCAGCGTCAGTTCCACATCGACGCTGGCCATCCTTGTCGCAACCCAGCTGGCGCTTGCGGTGCCGGATGGCGACCCGGGACTGCTGATCACCGCCACCGCGACGCTGACCTTCCTCACCGGTGCCCTGCTGATCGCGGCATCGCTGCTTCGGCTGGGGCATGTTGCGGATTTCATCTCGCTGCCGGTTCTGACAGGTTTCAAGGCGGGCATCGGGCTGGTCATCGTGTTTGATCAGGTGCCGAAGCTGTTCGGTTTCCACATCGAAAAAGAGGGCTTTTTTCGGGACGTCCTCAGCCTGTTCCGGCACCTGCCGGAGACATCGGCGCTGACGCTTGCGATCGGCGTGAGCACCCTGCTGCTGCTGGTCGGGATGGAACGCCTTCGGCCACATTCGCCAGCGCCGCTTCTGGTTGTCGGCGGCGGCATCGCGCTCTCCTTCCTGGTTGGGCTGGACGGCGCGGGGGTCGAGATCGTGGGCGAGATCCCGCGCGCGCTCCCGTCGCTGACCCTGCCAACGCCGGCTCTGGCATTTCAGATGGCACCCGCTGCCATCGGCATCGCGCTGATGAGTTTCACCGAGACCATCGCCGCGAGCAGGGCCTTTGCCACTCAGGACGATCCGCCCATCCGCCCGGACCGGGAACTCGTCGCCACCGGCGGCGCCAACCTTGCCGGTGCCTTTTTCGGTGCCATGCCGGCCGGCGGCGGCACGTCGCAAACGGCCGTTGTCCGCGCGGTCGGAGGTCGCAGCCAAGTCGCCTCGCTGGTCACCGCGGCCGCGGCAGCAGCGACCATGCTGGTGCTGGCGCCGCTGCTCGGGCTTCTTCCAATGGCGGTCCTCGCCGCCATCGTAATCGTCTACTCGGTCACGTTGATCCAGCCGGCCGAATTCGCGATGATCCGCGGGGTCCGGAAGATGGAGTTTCTCTGGGCCTTCGCCGCCTTTCTGGGCGTACTCGTTTTCGGAACGCTGCAGGGCATTCTCGTTGCCATCGTTCTGTCGCTCATCGGCCTGTCGGCGCAGGCCGCGCATCCGCGACTGGACGTCATCGGGCGCAAACGCGGCACCGACATCCTGCGACCGGTGTCACCCGATCATCCCCAGGACGAGACATTCGACGGGATCCTGATCCTCCGGCCCGAGGGGCGGCTGTTCTTTGCCAACGCCCAGGGGACGGGAGACCGCATCCGCGCGCTGATCGCAGAGCATGACCCGCGCGTGGTACTGCTTGATTTCAGCCGGGTCTTCGACATTGAGTACACCGCGCTGAGGATGCTGACCGACGGGGAGAAGCGCATCGCGCGATCGGGCCTGTCCCTGTGGATCGCCGGTCTGAACCCGTCCGTTGCGGCCTCGATGCAAGCGTCCGGCTTCACCGAAGCGCTTGGCCCGGAGCGGATCTTTGTCAATGCCCGGTTGGGCCTGCAGCACTACCTCGACACCATAGGCACGCCACCACGCGAATGAGGGCCGTTTCCAGTACCAACTCCGCGGATGTGCGGGCCTAGAGCATGTCGCGTTTTATTGAATTCACCCGTCGACCCGAACGCATTCGCTCACGCGAACACTGCCTCGGGTTGACGGTCGAATATGTGAATCCGATTGATCGCGACACGCTCTCAAACGAGGCGGTCGGCCGTAAGGAGGACATCTGTTGCTCGCCTCCCAGCGTTCAATTGGCGCTTCCGGCCCAGAAGAGAGTTTAACGGGATCGGATCACGCTTCAACGCGGATTTCGCAATTCTGCCAATCGTGCGTGCCACGGCATTTTCGCGAGCCGAGTGACGGCAGCGCGGTCAGTCCGCCCTTCGTGGATCTGTCGGCGATTGCCGGAGACAGCACATTGAGCCGATGATCCGAACGTTACGCCGCCATTTCTGGGATTTCCGGTACTCCAGACAAACGGCGGCGTGTTTCTGGACAATCGCGCGGGGCTGCTCCTGTCGGAACTGCCTTGATATTCGCGACCATTCAGTCAAATCAGCGGGCTATTCGCTTGCCGAATTCCCATGCAGCATGGCTTCGAGCTTCTTGATGTCCTCCGGTGAGAGCTTGGGTCGGTCGATTGTCAGAGTGAGTTTGTCGAGCCGGCCGTTGAACCGGAACGGAACCTCGTAGTCCCGGTCGTCCACCGGCGTGCCGGTGTCGGCACCGATGTCGAAGTTCTCGTCCCATTGCAGCGTCATGGGAATTGTCTTCTCCATCTTCTGTGTAGAGACGACCTTGCCGTCGACCTTGAGAACGCCGGTGCCGCTCTGACCAAGGCCGCTGGGGGAGCCATAGGCCAAAGTGGTTGCACCAAGACCATCGTATCTGAAGTCGAACTCAAGCGTGTGTTTGCCCGGGGAAAGCACCTCGTCGCCTTGCCATTTCTGCCGCTTGAGATCGACGAGGTTCCAGGTGAAGATCGGCTTGCCCTTGAGCACATAGAAGCCGTAGCCCGCGAAGCGCCCCCCCTGCGTCACGATCATTCCGTCGGCACCTGCTTTCGGGACGTCGATCTCTGCCTTGAAATTGTAGGAGGTCGCAAGCACGCTCGGTGCATCGCCATTGGGTGTGCCCGTCAGCTCGCCGGAATAGGTGAACACGCTGCGGCCGGCCGCAAGTGTCAACGGCGGTTGGCACCTACCTTTTTGGCGCGACGCTTATGTACAAGGTCAACGCCAGCACCTCGGCCCGCATGAGGGGGCGGCTCGTCCAGAACGGCACAACCGAGATCCGCGGGTCATTCGGTGAGATCTCCGGCGCGCATGTGTCGGAGGCGACGGCACTCTGGCTGCAGACGATGGTGCCGCTGACGGCGGGCGATACCGTCGAGCTGCAGGGGTATTTCCGCGCGCAGGATGGGTATTTTGCGGCGGACATAACGTCCTTTTGGGGGGAGAAGGTGGGATAAAAATATGACCCATAGAGATGTGGAAACGCATTCTATGTCGAAGTGGCCCAGCGTATTGGGCGAGGCCCGTGGCCGCGTTCCGTACCCCGGTGTTTCGATGTCGTGTCCACCAAAATCGACCGTCGCTCATGTGATCTACCCTAAAGCGGCGACAGATTTCGTCGGAATGTGCTATGACGAGCGAGCCAGAACTACACCTTTCTTCAGGATAAGGTTGCCATAGATCCTCCGTTCGCCGGTCTGAATGACCGCCGACGCCAACCTGGAGCGATCATAGAAGGCAAACCGATCGATCCGGGCGATCCTAGCCGCAGCATCTGCGGTATCATTGATTACCTTCTGGTAGTCGTGGAGAACCTCTGGAATGAACTCTGGATCGTCTGCGTATTCCATGGAGAGCGCGGGGTCGTCGACAAAGCTGTCGAGCGGCATTACGGACAAGACCGCTTCCACGACCTCCGGTCCGGACACACCGTCGAGGCGCACCACACGTTTTCCGCAAGAGTGTGCCGGGTAGTTGGAATCCACGATGACGATTTCATCGCCATGACCCATAGACGCAAGTACATGTAGCAGGTCGGGTGACAAGATTGGGTTGAGACCGATCAGCATAGGAGCCTCTCTTTGATTTTGGTTCGTGCGGCGGGTTTCAGCTTTCGAGCCGGTTCGAGAGCGTGATCGCTCCGAGTATGAAAAACCCGCTGATAGCGTCCTGGATATGCGGAGAGATCAGCAGGATGTTCATGAGATTGCTGAGGCTGGACAGGAACAGCACGCCAACAACGGCCCCGACAATCGACCCCTTCCCGCCGGAAAGGCTGACACCGCCAACCACGACCGCGGCAATCGTCCCAAGCAGAAGGTCGCCGCCGGAACTCGGCGCCACGAACCCGGTGCGGGACAGGAACAGGCCCCCTGCGATCCCTGCGACTAGTCCGCAGATCGTAAAGGCGAGGATCTGGTAGCGGACGACCGGGATACCCGAAAGCTGCGAGGCGTGCGGATTGCCGCCAAGTGCGTAGATGGACACGCCGAAGCGAGTTGATTTCAGCACCCACCAGCACAATACAGCAAGCCCGAGGAAGGCATAGACCGGGGCGACGATGCCGAAGATCCGGGTTTCGCCAAAGACTTCGTAGAAGTCCGGCGGGTAGTAAATCGGCGAGCCGCCGGTCACCATCAGCGCCACGCCCGCTAGCATGAGCCCCATCGCCAGAGTGACAATGAACGAAGGAATGCCGAAGCGGATCGAAATGACACCGTTCAGGAAGCCGAGCAGCGCCGCTACGACGAGCGCCATCACCAACGCCCAGAACGGGCCGACATAGGGCACGATGTCGTTGAGCAACATCATCTGCTGTCGCTCGGACCCGGCAGCCCCCATAAGGATGGCTGACAGAACCATGATCCCGACAATCGACAGGTCGATGCCGCCGGTCAGCATCACGAAGGTGATGCCTATGACCAGAACCCCGACGATCGAGGACTGGAACAGGATGACCGACAGGTTGTCCGGCTGGATGAACTTGCCACCAGAGAGAAGCGTTGCGAGCAGCACGAACCCCAGAAGGAGAGCGGGCAGACCGAATTTCCGGAGCATGGGACGAGGGTTCATGATGCTGGGGGTCACGGTGGCGTCCGTCATTCTGTTTCTCCGATTTCGGCGCGATTGACGCGCCGCTCACTCTGCCTGACCCGGAAGATCCCGACGCCGACAACGGCGAGGATGATGATCGCGCGAACAATGTCCTGATAATACGGGTTCAGGCCGACCTGGTTCATCAAGTTGGCGATAGTCTGGTAGATCAGCACGCCGGCCATGGCCTTGGGCAGCTGGCCCTCGCCACCGAAGAGAGCCGTCCCGCCCAGAACGACTGCCGCAATGCTGGCCAGTTCCCAGCCATTGCCGACATGGGGCACGCCCGATTGCGTCCGGATGACTAGGACAATCCCCGCCAGCGCGCTCAGCCCACCGGCCGCCACGTAGACGAGAAACTTGGTCCGCTGGACAGGCACACCGGCGAGTGCGGCTGTCTGTTCCCGCCCACCAATGGCTAGGCAGTGCAGCCCGAACCGGGAGCGGTAAAGGAACACGGAAAGCAGAGCCGCGATGACCAACCAGATCACCATCGGCACAGAGATGATGCCCCAGCTTTTCGACATGGCAACCACGAGCGGGCTGTCGACGAGCAGGCTCTTTTCGGAAACGGTGAAGGCAAAGCCACGCGCAATGCCAAGCATTGCCAGTGTTGCGATCAGCGGCTGCACCCGCCCCAATGTCACGAATGCACCCGTGATCGCACCGCAGCCCAGCCCCGACAGGACAGCCAGTACGGCCGCGGGGGCGAGCCCGATGGGGGCGAATTGCGCGAACACGACCGACGACAACGCCATGACGGCCGCCACCGAAAGGTCAAACCCGGCAATCAGGATCACCATGAACTGCGCCGCCGCCAGAATGCCCAGAACGGCCGACTGGCTGAGCAGGTTCTTCAGGTTCAGCGTGGTCAGGAATTCCGGGCTGATCAGTCCGCCGATCACGATCAGGACGATCAGGGCGAGGTAGGCGTCGTTCTGCCCCACGAATGTGCGCCAGTTGAAGCCATGCCCTGTCATCGCCGGAGAAGGGTTCATACTCATGCCGCAATGCCTCCGTTTCCGGCTGACACGCGGGAAAACGCGTGTTCCATGATGTTGATCTGTGTGGCCTCGTCCCTGTCGAGTATCGCAACCATCTGTCCGGCGGACATGACAGCGATGCGATCGCTCAGGCCGAGCACCTCGGGCAGTTCGGACGAGACCAGGATGACGGAGACGCCCGTCGCGGTCAGTTCCTCGATCAGCCCGTAGATTTCGCGCTTTGCGTTGACGTCGATTCCACGGGTCGGCTCATCCAGCAGCAGCACACGGGCGCCCGCCGCGATCCACTTTCCAATGACGATCTTTTGCTGGTTGCCACCGGACAGCAGGCCAACCCGCTGGTCCTGGCTGGGCGTGCGCAGGCGCATCCGCTCTGAGATCTGGCTGGACATCGCTTTCAGCTTCGACCAGCGTAGCCCACTCGGGCCGACAAAGCGATCGAGTTGCGGATAGGCCATGTTTTCGGCCACCGAGCGGTCAAGCACCAACCCGTCCGCGCGCCGTTCCTCGGGCACGAGCCCCATGCCATGGGCAATCGCCTCGCGCGGGGATTTCGGATGGATCTCGGCGCCATCCATGCGCACCGTGCCGGCGCTGCGGCGCGTGGCTCCGAACAGGCAGGACAACAGATCGGACCGGCCTGCGCCAACGAGCCCGGACAGACCAAGCACCTCGCCTTCGCGCAGATCGAACGAAACGTCCGAGAACAGCCCCTTGGAAGAAAGCCCTTCCACTGAAAGGACAACCTTGTCTCCGGTGTGGGACTTCTTGCTGACCTTCCCATCGAGATTGCGGCCGACCATGTCGGCGATCAACTGCGCTTCAGTGGTCTCGGATATCTTTCGCTCGGCGGCAAAGGCGCCATCTCGCAGGATCACGGCGCGGTCGCCGATTTCGAGGATTTCCTCCAACCGGTGCGAGATATAGATGATTGCGATGCCGTCTTTGCGGAACGTGCGGACCAGTTCGAACAGGTGCTCGATTTCCCGCTGGGTCAGGGCAGCGGTCGGCTCGTCCATCACTAGGATACGCAGGTCGCGCGACAGGGCCTTGAGAATCTGGACCAGTTGCTGCTGCGCCGGTCCGAGCTTGCGCACAGGCAGGTCTGGCGGAAAGCGCAGATCGAAGCGCTGCATCAACTCGACCGCCCGCGCCTCAAGATCCCGGCGATTGACCATGCCACCGCTCGACGGCTCGTGGCCAAGAAAGATGTTCTCGGCAACGCTCATCGCCGGAACGAGGCTGCTTTCCTGGTAGATCATTCCGATGCCGAGCGCGTGCCCATCGGTGGCGCTCAAGGCTGTGTACGCTGTGCCGTCGATGACGATCTCGCCGCTGTCGGGCATTTCGGCCCCTGTCAGGCAGCGCATTAGGGTGGATTTCCCGGCGCCATTCTCGCCGAGCAGACATAAAACTTCACCGGGGCGCACAGCGAGCGACACGTTGTCGAGCGCTTTCACCCCCGGATAGGTCTTGCATATATTTCTGAGGGTCGCGACGGCGTCCGGCATGGTGCCTCCCGGATCCAGGTATGTTCGAAGGGTGTCGGGCCGCACATATTGGCGGCCCGACGGGTGGTGCTAGCGCTCGGTCAACAGCAGCCGACGCCGAGGGCTTTTAGTTCTTCGATGCGCTCTTCGACGCGCTTCATCTGTGCATCGGTGTCGTTGTCGAAGCTTTCTTTGTCGACATACTGAACCGGCGCGACATCGTTTCCGGCTTTCGCGGCTTCCCAGACTTCCAGAGCCTTGCCACCGAAGAACGGCGGGGTCTGCACGGTGAATGTCATGTCACCATCAAGAACCGCCTGAAGGCCTTCGACCGTGCCATCCTTGCCCCAGAGCCAACCGCGCAACTCGTCGCGGCCTTGGGAGGAAATGGCGCTCAGTCCGCCCATCATCATGTCATCATTGTCAAAGATGATGCCGTCGACGTCACCCTTGCTGAAGGCCTGCAGCAGGTCTTCGGTGCAGCTCCGGCCAGTTTCGCGGGCATAGCGACCGTCACAGGTGCCGACGATCTCGATGTTTTCGTACTGATCGAAAACCTGGTCGAGGCCCGTCTGCTCGTCAATCACCGGCGATGCGCCCGTGTTGCCGGTAACGTGCAACAGCTTGCCCTTTGGTTCGCCGTACTTCTCGGTGAGTTGCTCGACGGCGTCTTCGGCGACGCGCACGCCGGTATCGACGAAGTCAATCGTGACCAGCGAGATCCACTTGCCGGTGCCCGGTTCGCCGGGAAGGGCGCGGTCGACAACGATCAGGTCAGTGTCGGCTTCCTCGGCCAGGCGCGGCACGGGGGCGAGCGGTTCAAATTCGATCGGTGCCACGACCAGAAGGTCAGGCTTGCGTGACAGAAGGTCTTCGATATCGGCAAGCTGCTTGGCCGGGTCTGCATTCGCATTGGCCCAGACGAAATCGTAGCCGGCTTCCTTGAAGGCCTGCTCCATTTCCTTGGTGTTCATCACGCGCCATTCATTGGCCATATCGGCCTGCGAGAAGGCGACGAGGCCTTTGCCCTCTGCGAAGGCGGCGGTGCCGCTTGTCAGTGCCAGTGCCGACACGGCTGCTGCGATTGAAAGTCCGATTTTGCTCATGATGTTTCCTCCCAGAGCTGTTTGAGACGTCTTTTCAAAGATCAGGTCATGATCATTCCGGCGGTGATGTTGAGTGCCTGCCCGGTCATCGCGGATGACGTGGCCTCGTCGAGCAGGAAGGCGACGACAGAGGTCACCTCCGAAGTCTGGATGAAGCGTTTCATCGGCGACCCGGACACCCAGTCGGCGCGCATCTCTTCAAAGCTGCGGCCCTCGGCCTTGGCGTGGTTTGCGACAAGCTGCTCGATACGTTCGCCCTCGACCGGGCCTGGGCAGATCGCGTTCACACGCACGCCGCTTTCGGCCAGTTCCAGCGCGAGGGTCTGGGTCAGGCCAAGTAAGCCCCATTTCGAGCAGACGTAATCGGCCCGGTAGGGCAGGCCGCGTCGCGCGACATTGCTGGCGACATTGACGACATTGCCGCCGGCTTGCTTCAACGCAGGAATGAACTCCCGCGTGACGAGCATCGTGCCGGTCAGGTTCGTGGAAATCGTCTTGTTCCACGCCGCCAGCGGCATGTCCTCGACCAGCTGGCATTCGCCATTGCTGCCGGCGTTGTTCACAAGACCATCGACGGTTCCGAGCGCGGCGGCGGCATCGGATGCGAAGGACCTGACGGCGTTCTCGTCGGTCACGTCAAGCTTCAACGCGTGGCATTTCCCACCCGCTTCGGCAATCCGGGCCACGGTCTTTTTGAGCGGTGAAAAATCCCCGAGCGCCACTTCCGCGCCGCGCCCCACGAGGTCGAGCGCGATCTCGGCACCGATGCCCATTGCGGCTCCGGTGATGACGATTTTCTTTCCTTCAAAGCTCATTTTGACACCTTCTTCGCGAACTTGTTCAGAACGTCTTCGTCGACCGTGACGCCGAGGCCCGGGCCTGTCGGCACGGCCAGGCGGCCGTCTTTCAGGGAGAAGTTGCTTTCCAGCAGGTCGTCCCGAAGCGGGTTGTGCTTGCGGTCGTATTCAACGACCGGTTCGTTCTGGAGTGCCACGGGATTGGCAGTATGTGGCAGCGGTGGGATGGTCGCGATGGCCTGCAAGGCGGCCGCAACAGCGACACCGGACCCCCAGACATGCGGGATGACCCGAACGCCGAATGTCGAGGCTAGTGCCTGGATTTTCAGATATTCGGAGAAACCGCCGCAGCAGCAGACATCGGGCTGCGCAATGTCGATACATTCGCCTACGAACAGATCACGGAAGCCGAACCTCGTGAATTCCGCTTCGCCACCAGCTATCGGAACGTCGGTCGCGTCGCGCACGCGGCGGTAACCGGCCCGATCTTCAGGCACCACCGGCTCCTCGAAGAACCGGACGTCGAAACGCTCCAGTTCCCGCGCCATTCGGATCGCGGTCGCGGCATTGTAGGCATGGTTCGCATCGACAAGGATCTTCTTGTCCGGTCCGATTGCATTGCGCACGACCGCCAGCCGCTCCGCATCTTGTTCGACGCTCAGCAGGCCGATTTTAACCTTGAGAGCCGAGAACCCGGCAGAGGCATAGGTGGAAGCCTCTGCTTCCAACGCTTCAAGCAGGGCGTCGTAGTTCTTGAAGCTTTCCGGATAGTAGCATCCGGTGGCATAGGCCGTGACCTCGGATCGGAAGGCACCTCCAAGCAGTTCGCTAACCGGAACGCCCAACACTTGCCCCCAGAGGTCCCAAAGCGCGATGTCGATGGCCGACAGCGCTTCGACATAGGTGCCCTTCTGGCCGAAGTCCCGGCTGAAGGCGTAAAGTTCCTCGCTGGTCTTGATGGGCGAGGACACGGGCTTGCCGAGAATCTTGGGGGCCAGCACATGGTCGATGCAGGCCGCGACCGGCTCTGCTGGTCCGTATTGCCCACCTTCGCCCCAACCAACGAGACCACCCTCGGCAGTGATCCGCACCAGCAGCGAGTTCCGGATCGGAAAGGCTGCTTGCGACGAATAGAAAGTCTGGTCGGCGAGCGGCAGCTGCAAGATGAACGTGTCGACCCGTTCGATCTTGAGGGATGTGTGGGATGCCGCTTGTGTCAGCACATTCATTGTTCTCCGCCTTTCTGTTCGAGCCGGATCAGGTGGTCCTGTATCCGCTGGGATGTCGTGCTGAGGTGGCTTTCCATTGCAGCTTCGGCTTCCGGGCCGTTGCGCTGGACGAGCGCCTCGCAAATTCGAATGTGTTCGGGCAACGTCGTCTCGAACGGCTCTTTCAGGTATTGGATGGTCGTCGACTGCGCCCAGCGGATCATGTCCTGAAGATTGTGCATCTGACGGATCAGACGCGAATTGCCGCAATGTTTAATGCACACACTGTGAACTAGGTTGTCGACTTCGCTGAGCCGCGCATTGCGCTCGTCGCCGTTAGGAAGCCGCCCAAGCTCACAATAGGCCGCAAGGGTGCTGGCGGCCTCGGCTTCGGGAATCCGCGTGACTGACAGGCGCACGGCCATGCATTCCAGCGCGATTCGCAGCTCGAAGATCTCCTTCAGGTCGATCCGGGTCATCTGGGCGACGAAGACGCCGCGGCGGGGCGAGACCTCGAGAAACCCTTCCTGATCCAGCATCCGCATGGCATCGCGGACCGGCATCGGGCTGATGGCGTGATCCTTAGCCAGCGCCTTGGGGTCAATCCGCTCACCCGGCTCGATTTCACCGGAAATGATCTGGTCGCGGAGAAACTGCTGAACCTGCTCTGCCAGGGATTGTTGATTGAACATTTCTTACCCCTCGAACCGGTGCTCAGGCAGGCCACCAACCGGCAGGTCTATCGACAGAATTGCGCCCGCGAGCGGCTCTTTCGCGCGTTGCTCTTTTGTGAGCCCGAACTGGGCGGTCGTGATGAACAGTGTCTTGAAATCTGCCCCACCAAACACGCAGCATGTCGGATTGGTGACCGGCATTTCCACTTGCTGATCTAGAGAGCCATCCGGAGTGTAGCGGAGGAGGCGGCGCCCGCCCCAGACAGCCACCCAGATCGCACCCGTCTCGTCAACCGCGGCTCCGTCGTACAGGCCGCTGCCCGCTGCAAGTTCGGCGATCAATCGAGGCGCACCGACCGGACCTGTGCCGACCACGTACTCATAGGCAACAAGAGTTCGCGTCGCCATGTTTGTGAAATACATGGTGCCGCCATCAGGGCTGAAGCAAAGTGCATTGGCGCAATAGACGTCGCTGATAACTGTCGTCACTGCACCTGAACCGTCCAGCCGATAGACAGAAGAGATGGGTTTCTGTGGATCGGCTTCGTCCATACCGCCACAAATGAACGAACCGTCGGGAGCGATACGCCCATCATTCAGTCGGGTCGTTGGTAGATCGGGTTCGATTTCGGCGATGAGGTCGACATTCCCGGTTTCTGCAGAACGCAGGTAGAACCCATCCTCAAGGCCGAGGACTTCACCAGAATTGCGCCTGAGGCCGAACGCACCGATCCGCTTTGGAAGCGGCACCGTGTCGATCTGCCCGGCGTCGCCGGCTGAACGGCAGAGCAGGCCCCTGTGGAGATCAATCCAGGATAGGGTTTCCGTGGTTTCATCCCAGATCGGGCATTCGCCCAGATCTGTGTCGGCATCGATGTGGATATCTGGCGAGCGAATCTGCATGACTATCTGATATATCAGCTATCAGATTTCTGTCAATAAGTGCTCGAAGGATCGTTGCCACATAGGTCCTTGGAGCGCGGGCGATCCAGTTAGACCAGACGTACGGGAGATCAAAATCAGGCGAGATTGACAGAGGAAGTGGACCGACTTCTACTCGTCATGACGAGGGCAAAACGTTCGCATGCATTCGCCTCGGCAATCCTACCAAGCCAAAGATATGATTAAAAAATTCCATGTTTCGGCGATAGCAACACTGGAAACTTCCGTGCCCAGTTCAGGGCGTGCCCAAATGCCAAGTGGGAAAGTAGGCATACTCAATGTGTCGCCCGGCTTGAGTTCCAGGACAGATAGAGAGTAGTCGAAACGCAGAAGCACTGAATGACCTCAACAAGGCAGAATGAGCGACCGGAAGTTTATTCGCCGGAGCTATCGCTTCCCTGAGTTCCATCTAGTGGACTCGTCAAACGTTGATGTGGCGTTGATGTAAAACGCGACATCAAAAACTTGATCGGCCGAGGCCGACTTCAAGTCTTTGATATCGTGTAGGATTTCTGGTTGCGGGGGTAGGATTTGAACCTACGACCTTCAGGTTATGAGCCGATAATCCAGCGATTCCAATAAGCGAGCATATTCAGCCGCTTACGTGATAAGCCTTTGATTTCTCGAATTTCCTATCTCGGTGCTGGGCGACGTTGGAGTAGCCCCCTGAGAGTGGTCCACCAACTGGGATAGATTGTCCTGCAAATTGGAGGATCAGCGATGGCTGGGAAACGAGAGAAGCCCGAAGA
>NZ_PVTD01000018.1 GCF_003003255.1 Aliiruegeria haliotis | reverse complement strand
TCCATCTGCGCCTCCGTCAACCAGTGGTAGTCGCTCATGCTGCCCCCATTGTTTGGCAGCGTGAAGCACGATCGTCCAACGGGCTCAAGAAGGTTAATAGGTCCTGACCATACGCTTCTGATTTGAACCTATCAACACAAACCCTGTTTTCAGACATCCAATCCGAAATCGCGCTCGGTCAATTGCGGATAGGGCTCGCGGGCTACTTCGACATGGACACGCGACATGGCGCAAAGCACGACCCGGTGCCTCAAAAAAATGGAACACCGGGTCAATGCTGGCGTTGCGGCGGACAGTCGTGATGAGTGAAATCCGAGAGGCCACCGCAATGCGTCTCTATCCCATCTCGCCCCATGATGCTCATGGGGGAGCTAAACAGGCCGGGAGTGGTGCCTGTGCCACCTGGGGGGCGAGCGCAGGATAGAGTCAGGCAGCTTTCTTGAGTGCGTTATTGATCTTTTCGTCTATTTCCTTGGGTAGGTTCGATGTCACCACGGTGCCTCCGTAGGTGCGGAGGCGTTCGGCAACCTTCTCCGGGGCTTCCGTCCGGCCGAGGACGAAAAGGATCGCCTTTCCGTCATCCAGAGCGGCGCTGGTTTCCTTCATCATCTCATCCGACACGCCCGCATCGGAGAACGCGCCGCCCAGGGCGCCTCCGGCCGCGCCACCGGCCGCACCGGCGAGCATGGCCGCGGGCACTCCGGCGACCAGCCCGAAGACCGCTCCGAGGAACAATCCCCACCAGGCCCCGCCAAGCGCGCCGGTGGCGGTCAGGTTAACGGCCTGGTCGAGCTTCACGTCGCCGTTCGTGTCTTTGTAGGCGACAACGGCATCTTCAAGGCGGACAAGGCTGTCGCGGGACATGTTCGCCAGTTCGTCACGAGCTTTCCGTGCAGTTTCGACATCATCCATCATCAGGGCAACGAGGTTCATGGTTCTCTTCCTTCGATCTTGGGACCCGGATGGGCGTTCGCCCGCGAGCCTTTTCTGACACTGTTTCTGCGAGAGGGTTTCTGACCTTGTATCTGTTCGGGCCATCGCGCCTCCATGCCTCCGAGATAGAGGGAAGGCCGAACAGAAAATTGCGATTCGCCGCCAATGAGTTGATTGGCGAGGACAGCATAGTTCGCAGCGCGTTGACCGCAGGCGTCATGTTTCGGCCATGAAACAGGAACGTGCCTTGAGCCTAGTCCGAAGAGCTCAGGTTGTTCCTGCTGGGATACCGACCACCGGCACCCGAAAGCGTCATCCCGATAGACCTGAGGCCGGTCATGCACTAGCTTTCAAAATGGGCCACCCAAGGGGGCATTCCAAGCAACGAATGGAGCCCAGAAGGCGCCTCCTGCGTTTCTTTACGCAATCGACTGACAGAACGACACCCGATCGCCCCACGATTGAACCGAAAGAAATGCAACCATGAATCTCGTCGGAAACATGATGAACAGCTACTATCCCGCCAACAAGACGCGTGAAGAGCTATTCACCATGGCAAGGGAGCAGATGGTCCAGCTGAAAGACTCCGTTGTCGGTTGTCGGCAGGACGGAGAAATCAAGCTCGACCAGTCGGTGAACCTGGCTGCCGCGGGCGCTCTGGGTGGCGCTTGGTGGGGCGTCCCGGTCGGGATGCTGGCCGGTGTGTTCACGGCCGGCACCGGCACCGTCTTTGCCGCACTGAGTGTGGCCGGGGCCGCTGGTGGCGCGGCCGGTGGTGCGATGAGCGGGTTGATGTCGGACGTCGGGAATTTCGACGAGATGATGGAGAAAACCTCGCATGCGCTGGACGCGGACAAGGCCATTCTGTTTATCATGGGCCGCACCGGCGCGCCGGACAAGGTGCTCGAACGCCTTTCCGAGTTCGGTGGCGAGGTTGTCACCTCGAGTCCGACGGCCGATATCGACGCCAGGATCAACGAGGCGCTCGCCGAGGGCGAGGGTTGAGATCCTGACCCGACAGTACAGGAGCACTTGATCCAGAAAGGAAACAAGAATGTTCAAGACCAAGTATTTCGCTACGGTCGCACTTGCTGGGCTGTTTGCAGGCCAGGTCGCCATGGCCTCCGATGTCCTGCCGTCGACAGACTCCACCTTCCGCATGTGGGGGGAAGAGGGCGACTGGAAGGTTATGGTGGATGAGGGCCGAAATACCTGCCTGACCGAGCGGGTCTTCGAGAATGGCGGTGTCATCCAGATGGGCCTGACCAAGGATCACGAGTTCGGCTATTTCGGCGTCTTCACCAAGGATGCCGACGTCAAGAAGAAGCAAGAGATCATCCTGTCGCTGGGCGGCAATCTCTATTCGGCCGATGCGCGCGGCAAGACGAAAAACCTCGCTGACGGTTATGTCGGCGGATACCTTCTGACCGACAACCCGAACTTCGTGGACGATGTGATGAACCAGAAGGAAATGATCGTCTATCCCGAAGAGACCTATGCATGGATCGTGAGCCTCGACGGCACCAAGAAGGCGATTGAAGCGGCTCGGAAATGCAACATGGAAGCGGGCGGCTAGGGCCTGCCTGACCACAGGTGGCGCGTCCGCAAGGCGCGGCTGGGCCTTTCAGGACGCGCCCCAAGAATGACCGGGCCGTGGCAGTGCGGCGGTAGAAAGAGGATAGACATGAGACTTGTATCAATCTCCGATCGAACTGGGGCGCTTGGCGTCGTCGCGATGCTTCTGGCCATGATCGCAGCACCTGCTTCGGCACAGGATCGGGGTGCCGCCGAGACCCTCGAGAGTGCGGCCTCGGCAAACGCCGATGCCAACAACCCGCTGGCAAATGTGACCGCCTTCAATATCCAGAACTATTACATCGACCGCTTCACGGGCCTTCCTGACGATGTGGACGGCAACCAGATGGTGCTGCGGTTCGCAAAGCCGTTGAGCATAGGTGACACGAACTGGCTGATGAGGGCCTCCTTGCCCTATAACAGCTTCCCGGTCGGCGAAGGATTTTCCGAGGTGAGCGGCATCGGGGATGTCGATGTCTTTTTCGCCTACCAGTTCGACACGCCTCCGGGTGTCAGCTTCGGCATTGGACCGCAGATCGTTGCGCCGACCGCCACCGACGATCGGCTCGGCGCCGATCAGTGGCAATTGGGCATCGCCAACGTGTTCTTCGATGGACGCTCGCCGAAATTCCAGTATGGCTATCTGTTGACCTATCGCGCGGGCGTCGGCGACACGCCAGAAGGCCGGGAGCGGCCGAGCCTCGGCGCCTTCCAGCCCTTCGGTTTCTACCAGTTGGGCGAAGGCTGGTACACGGGTGGCGCGCCGATCTGGACCTACAATTTCAGCAATGACAATTACAACGTCCCACTCGGCCTGCGCCTGGGCAAGGTCGCGCAATTCGGCAAGACCACGGCGAACTTCTTCGTCGAACCGCAATGGTCCGTTGCGCATCGCGGTGATGGCCAGCCCGACTTCCAGGTCTATGCCGCGATCAACCTGCAGTTCCGTTAGAGACTGCGCTTGTCTGACGTCCGCACGCGTAGACAGACGGCTTTCTCACGCGTATGTCGCCGCGAAATCGATGGTGCGGCCAGGTTCCACGATGCGCCATCTCCCGGAGATACCAGCCTCCAACGGAACGGCCTGCGATCGCCGCCGTCACGTGAAAAGGCAGGGCGGTAGCTGCCTCCAACGGTGAAGACATTCACCACCGGCGAGTTCATGACCGTGATTGTGAAGGGCCTAGTCCGGCATGCGGGATGCCTTTGCCACCCGTTCGCCGACCCTGGTCACATAGGAGGACAGATACGGGTTGTCATAGGCGCCATGGACCTTCGTTAGGATCTGCGCGTGTTTCCGGGCTGCGACAGCGCTTTCCTCTTCGAAGCTCCCCGCGGGCGGTGTCAGTTCGCAGATCGGGGCATGGTTTGTCTTGCCCGATAGAAACAGAGCGCTGGCTGCAATCGTGGCCATCAGGCGCAAGGACATGCAGAATTTCGAATGGTGCGTGTCGTCTCCTCAGGGGGCGTCGGGCATCCACGTGGGATTGTGTTCGGCGGACTGTGGTGGGGCGATTTGAATGGATCGGGTCGGGTAGGCCAGTTCCGTTCCTGCCGCCTTCAGGGCACTGCGCAAGGCGGAGACAAGACGGCCGCAGGCCTCCAGGTAGGGTTCGTAGTCCTTTGTCCGGGTGAACCCGAGGATGCGGATCTCGATGGCGCTGTCGGACAGGCCAATAGGGCAGACGATCAGCGGAAAGTCGTCTGCCACGACGAAATCTCCGCTCTCGCGCAGGTGCTTTTGTACGTCGTCGCAGACCTGCCGGATCTGCTCGTCGCTGGCGTCCAGCACGAGGCCGATGGTCCAGAAGGCCCGGCGGTGGTCCATGCGGCTCTTGTTTAGAACGGTGGCGTTGGAGAGCTCGCTGTTGGGAACATAGTGGGGCACATGGTCGAACCCCATGACCGTCGTGGAGCGGACATCCACCCGCGTGACCGTCCCTTCGACGCCTCCATCGACGGCAATCCAGTCGCCGGTCTCAAAACGCTTTTCGCTCATGTTGTTCATACCGGCGATCAGATTGCGGATGAAATCCTGCGAGGCTATGGCGAGGCCGGCGCCAAGCACGCCGACGCCGGTCAGGGCGCTGGAGATGTCGATGTTCCATACCTCCAGGAAGGCCGTGATCGACATCAGCACCACAACGAACTGCCCCAGGCGCACCATCCAGGACGTGTCCAGCTGGACCCCGGTGATCTTGCCGGGGCGGATCAAGGAAATCATCGGTTCGACCAGCCGGTACCAGGCCGCGAAAATCGCCAGAACAAGCACCGAGATCAGGATCTGACGGAAGAACCCGCCCGCGACCTCCGGAGGGGAGAGCGCCTCGGAGGTCAAAAGCAACACCCCCGTGACCAGCAGGATGCGCATGAACTTGTCGGCCTCGTCCTTCATTTCGCCCGACATTTCGATGGAGAGGCTCTTCAAGGTCCAGCGGATCAAGCGGACAAGCGTTGACGCGAGAGGCCGCCGCAAGAGAATGACCAGAACGCAGAGTCCCAGTGATATTGCCAGAGTCTCCGCGTCCATGCGCGCAAGCCAGGCCCGGTAGGGCGAGGTCAGGTGATCGGCGTATTCCACGATATCTGGTGTTTCCAAGGCAAGCCCATCCTAGTGTAATGTGGCCCGCCACCGGGCCGCATCAAAGCCTGTTACAGCAACGCCTCGGCTGCAAGGCTGGAAACCTTCTGAAGCCTGGCCTTGCGCCCGTTGTCATCGGTGGTCAGCCCCAAGTTGCGCTTCTGGAAACTCTCTTTCGCCTTGTCGACCGCGGACAGGATCTGGTCGTCCTCAACATCGAACCGCCGCTTGCGATATTGTGTGCGGCCGAGCTCTTTCATCTGCATATCCAGCGGAGTGGTCCAGACCTCGTCGATGGAGGCGACAAGGCAGCTCTTTCCCGGCACAAGCTCGGTCGAGACCGCGTCGGCCACACCGACTATCATGCCCGACATCCAGAGGTCGCGATACATGGCTATCGGGCCGCCGGACATGGAGCCGAGGATCCCCGCCGTCGCGGCGATTGCCAAGTGCGTGCAGAACACCGGTTCCGAGATGTTGAAGAACCATCACGATTTTCTCGACGGCCTTGCACGGCTGGAACACGCGGCGAGAGGCACGGCCTTTCTTCTGCCGGCAAGCCATTCGCAAGGCCTTGTTGAATTGGGGTTGGTTCGGCCGAAGTCTCGTTCATTCCGGAACCCTGTGGGATGGACTCAAGCGCAGGCGCCAAGGGTTGCCGTATCTTCAGGCCGGATGCCAGATCGCGTCCGGCCTGTGTATGGTCTGTTTTCGGCTGAGATATGTGAACGGCTATGGAGTTGGCGCCGAAAGCGCCTTTGCCAATCAATTGACCGCCGGATTGGTCTTCAATCTTCTCAGGTTGGCATCAGGTTTCGACACCGCCAACATCGGGCTGCGTTTTCCGAGGAGCAGGCCGGATCATACAACCCTGTTTCCGGGTGCGAGAGCGATTGCGCGAAGCCGCCCGTTGAACTCTGCGCACAGGACGAAGATCGCGGCCATCAGGTAGAGGAAGACCAGCGCGGCCATGATTCCGGCCAGGCCGGCATAGGTCAGGCTGTAGGAGCTGAAATGGCTAAAACATAGCGAAAACCCATATCCGGCGAAGATCCACAGGACGAGGGTCAGCAAGAGACCGGGGAGGACTTCGCGGGCGGGATGGTGGACGCCCTGAAGCCAAGCGTGGCAGGCGAATACCGTGAGTAACAGAAGCGCCATTGTGACGGCGTTGTGCAGTGTTTCGCCGAGCAGGAAGCCAAACCGCGAGCCTTCCGCGCCGACGGAGGGCTCTCCGGCATAGGCGGGCAGGCCGATCACAACGCCCCCCACGATCGCCATGAGAAAGGCACCTGCGACCACGAAGATCACGCAGAGGGCGCGCTGCCGACAGACGGGGCGGGGGTCCTTGTCCTGGAAGGCATCGGTCACCACGCTGCGCACGGCATCGACGCCATTGGAGGCAAAGAAGATCGCCAGGATCGCCCCGAAGGCGGTCTTTCCGGTGCCGCTTTGCGCCAGTACCGCGCGCACCTCGCGGGAGATCGGTTCGGCGACCTGATCGGGCCAGGCGCCGTAGACGAACTCGATCAGGTCGTCGATCCGCAGCTCCGAACTGAACTGCCCCGCCAGCGACAATGTGAAGATGCAGAAGGGGAAGAGCGCGAGCATCATCGACATGGCAACATGGCTGGCCTTGGCCCATCCGTTATCGGTGTCGAAGCGAAGCCAGGCCTGCCAGAGTGCGGTCAGGATCGTGCGGAGCGGTCGCATTTTCGTTCTAGGCACTCCCTGCGGTTCGGTTCCGTCATGCTCAAGCCTAAGGGCAATCAACTGTATCTTGCGAGGGGGCGCCAGATCATGAAGGTTGGCGGAGTGTTGGGAACGGCAAGCGCCATCGGACTGCTTGGCCGCCTGAATGTGCGAAGGAGCCCAAGTCATGCCCTCTCTCCTCGTCCTGGCCCTCGTCGCGCTGCAGATCGTCGCGATTGTCTTTGCCTTTCGGGCGATCCGCAGCGCCCGCACCCCGCAGGGCTCGGTTGCTTGGGTGGTGTTCCTGATCGCGGCACCTTATATCGCCGTGCCGGCATTTCTGTTTCTCGGCAACAGCCGGGTGCGCAACCACATTGTAGCGCGGCGCGAAAGCGAGGAGGTGATCGCGGGTGTCGCCCGGCACGCCGAACAGCACCCCGCGCATGGCGACCGCAAGGCGCTTGGTTATGGCGGGTTCGAGAAGGCGGCGGAGGTGCCCGTCCTGTCGGGCAATGACATGCAACTCCTGGTCGACGGAGAGGCCGCCTTCGACGCCCTTTTCGCCGCCATCGACGCGGCGCAGGATTACGTGCTGGCGCAGTTCTACATCGTCCATGATGACGAGCTTGGAAGGGCGTTCCAGGCGCGGCTCTTGGCGGCGATGGAGCGAGGCGTAACCGTTCGGCTGCTCTATGACGCCGTCGGGTGCGTCAAGCTTCCAGAATCCTACCTCGACCGGCTTCGGGAAGGGGGCGTGCATATCATGGATCAGAACGCGATCCGCGGTCCCAAGACCCGGTTCCAGATCAATTTCCGCAACCACCGCAAGACGGTCGTCGTGGACGGGACGCTGGGCCTGACCGGCGGTTTCAATGTCGGCGACGAATATATGGGGCGCGATCCGAAATTCGGCGCCTGGCGGGACACCCATTGCACCCTGAAGGGGCCGATCGTCTCGCAGCTCCAGCTTGTCTTCGCCGAGGACTGGTACTGGGCGAACGAAGAGGTCCTGGTCGAGTCGCTGAATTGGGACTCCGGGCGGGCCGAGGCCAATATGGACGGCCTGATCATGGCGACAGGACCGGCGGATGTTCAGGAGACCGGCAGCATCTATTTCTGCGCCGCGATTTCTGCGGCGAAGGACCGGCTCTGGATCGCCTCGCCCTATTTCGTGCCAGAGACCGATATCATGACCGCTCTCAAGCTCGCCGCGATGCGGGGCGTGGATGTGCGGATCATGGTGCCGGAGGTGATCGACCACACCATCCCCTGGCTCGCGGCCTTTGCCTATTTCGACGAGTTGGTCGAGGCAGGCGTGCAGATCTGGCGCTACGACTCCGGCTTCATGCACCAGAAAGTCCTTGTCGTGGATGAGTGCATCGCCTCGGTCGGCACGACCAATCTCGACAACCGCTCCTGTCGGCTCAACTTCGAGGCGACCGCAATCCTGTTCGACAGCCGCGCTGCCCGCGATGTGGCAGCCATGCTGGAGGCCGATTTCGAGAAATGCTTCCTGCTGGAGACGCTGCTCGTCGAGCAGCCCGCGAAGATTCGGCTGGGCGCTCCTGTCGCCCGGCTCTTTGCGCCATTGCTGTAAGCCAATCGCCCCCGCGCCCTATCCCTCGGGGCTTTCCGCCTGCTTGCGGGCGTCGCGCTCGCGTTTCTGGCGCCGCAATTCCCGAAGCTCTTCGGCCATGTCCTCGCCCAACAGCGTGAGGTCGTCGCCCGGCTCCGGGCTCGGCGGATCGAGCCGCTCGGGTTCCGGAGTTTCATCGGCGACCTGGGGGGCCGGGGCAAGCCCATTGCGACTGGCGTCCCGGACCGTGTCCCAGAGCGTCACGAAAATGCCCGCGATCACCGGCCCGAGAACCAGCCCAGAGGCGCCGAAGACGGCAAGCCCGCCCAGCGTCGAGATCAGGATCATGATATCGGCCATCGCTGCATCGCGGCCGACGAGGATGGGCCGGAGAATGTTGTCGATGGTGCCGACGACGCCGAAGCCCCAGGCAGCAAGGCCGATGGCATAGGTGATCTCGCCCTGCGAAAAGAGCCAGACCATCCCGCAAAAGACAACCAGGAGCGGTCCCAGCCCCGGGATGACCGAGAGCACCGCCATTACCACGCCCCAGAAGGCCGCGCCCTCGATACCGACCGCCCAGAAGCCCAGCCCACCAAGCGCGCCCTGCGCTACGCCGATCAGCAGGGTGCCCTTGATCGTTGCCCGGCTGACCGAGATCATGCGCTTGGCAAGACTGCGTTGTGTCGGTTCGGGAAGGCCCGAATAGCTGAGGATCAGCGTGATGATCGAGGTCTTCATCTGGAGGAAGCAGAAGACCGCGTAGAAGAAGATGAAGAGGTCGAGGAAAAACTTCACCGTGCCGCGCGTCATGTCGGTCAGCATCGAGACAAGGAAGCCACCCGCGGCGCTCGCGAACTCGCCGAACTTGGCCGTGATCTGGGCAGAGTTGCGCCCGAGTTCCTCGCGGAACGGCACCCAGTCGGGCAGCGGGTCGTCCGGCGAGATCGCCTCAACCTGCTTCAACAGTGCGTCCGCCTCTTCCACCAGCCCTTCGGCCTGAGAAGCGGCCAGCCAGATGATGCCGAGCAGGGGGGCCACCACCGCGATCCCCACGATCGCGATTGTCAGCGCGGCGGCAAGGCCCGGCCGCCGCCGCGTGATGATCATCATCCGGGCCTGCAGAGGGGCTGAGAGCCCCGCGGCGATGGCGGCCATCACCAGGGCCACGAGGAAGGTCTGAACCGTGTCTAGGAACATCAGCGAGACCGCGGCCGTGACGGCAAGCAATGCGAACCAGCGCAGGGAGTCGGGTGTCTGTCGGGCCATGGCTTTCTTTCCTGCTTGCGGGGCGGGGGCGTTCGCATCGCCCGGAGGTGATGTGAACTGCTGTTTTGCCTTCTTGCTACAGTGTTTGCGGGGACCGCTTGACGCAACCTCGGCTGCGCCGAAATTCCTGACAGATGGGGGGTTGTTTTGTGCCGTCTGGCCTCCGCGCAGCCTGCACCATGGCGGAAGGCGGTGCCACTGGCTGCGTTTTTGGAATCTATCAAAAGGGAATTTCGTCTTGCAACCGCGGCAGCAGAAGATAGCGCCAGATACCATGGCACGTCGGCCGCGTTTGCCGTCTTCGGCCATCTTTGGTCGTGGTCGGTGGTGGGGACTTCACAACTCGGTCCTCGGACACCATGCGACGAGTTGGATCCGGGCCGACAGGATGTGTTTCCTGTCGGCCCGTTGGTTTTTCTTAGTTTCCGAGGTCCAGCTTGACCTCGACCTTTTCGAGCGTGCCGGGGAAGTCGAACGGGACGTGGTAGTCCTCGCTCACCGGTTCGCCGGCGTCGGAGCCGATGTCGAAGGTTTCGTCAAGCGAGATGCGGTAGCCCATCGTGCGCTCGATCCGGCCTTCGGCAACCAGTGTGTCGTCGACATAGAGCTTGCCATTGCCACCCTTGCCGGCGCCGCCGCCGTCATAATCGAACTCGTAGCGGATCACGTGCTTGCCCGGGGCCAGTTCGTCACCGACGATGTTGTACCGTTCGAGGTTTGCAACATTGTAGGTGTAGACCGGTTTGCCATTGAGCACGTAGAGCGCCCAGCCACCGAAACGTCCGCCTTGTGTGACGAGCATCCCGTCATTGTCGCCGTCGTCGATTTCGATGGTCGCGGTGATCGTGTGCGACTTGTTCTTGAAGTCGGGCGCGGTGCCTTCGGGGATACGCTTCATGTTGTCATAGTAGGTGAAGCTGTCACGACCCATGGTCAGGCTGGGGCGAAGGGAAACGTCCAGACGCGGCACTTTCGTGTTGTCGATCGGCAGGGCGTTGTACTTCGTTGCTTCGCCGTAGAAGAGCAGCTGCATTTCTTCCAGCTTTTCAGGATATTCGTCGGCCAGGTTCTTCGATTGCGAGAAGTCCTCGGCAACATTGTAGAGTTCCCACTCCCAGTCGCTGATCACGTCACTCGGCTTGGTCACGCTGAGCCAGGGGGCTTCCGGCGGCGTGGTGGCAGCAACCCACCCGTCATTGTAGATGGCGCGGTGGCCCAGCATCTCGAAGTACTGCGTGCGACGGGTCGACGGGGCGTCGGCATCGTTGAACGCATACATCATGCTGGTGCCTTCGATCGGCGATTGCGCCACGCCATTGATCGATTGCGGAGCCGGCAGGCCGGTGGCCTCAAGGATGGTCGGCATGATGTCGATCACATGGTGGAACTGGTCGCGGATCTCGCCCTTGCCCTCGATTCCGGCCGGCCAGGAGATGACCATCCCGTTGCGGGTGCCGCCAAAGTGGCTGGCGATCTGCTTGGTCCACTGGAACGGCGTGTTCATGGCGTGGGCCCAGGCTGAGGGGAAGTGGCCGAAGGTGTTCGGGCCGCCCAACTCGTCCATCCGTGCGTAGGTGTCTTCGAAGGGCACCTGGATGTTGTTGAAGAAGGTCATCTCGTTCAACAATCCATCGGGGCTGCCTTCAGCGCTCGCACCGTTGTCGCCCATCAGGTAGATCACCAGCGTGTTGTCCATCTCGCCGGTTTCCTCGATGGCGTCGAGGATACGGTTGATCTGGTAGTCCATATGCGCCAGCGAACCGGCATAGACCTCCATCATCCGCGCATAGAGCTCTTTCTGCTGATCATTCAGCGAGTCCCAGGCGCGGAGTTGCTCGGGGCGCGGTGTCAGCGGTGTGCCTTCGGGGATGATGCCTTCGGCGATCATGTTGGCATGGATCTGTTCGCGCATCGCATCCCAGCCCATGTCGAACTGGCCGTCGAACTTGTCGATCCATTCCTGCGGCGCATGGTGCGGTGCGTGGGATGTGCCCGGCGCGTAGTAAACGAAGAAGGGCTTCTCGGGGGCCAGGGCGTTCTGTTCGCGGATGTAGTTGATCGCCCGGTCCGCCATGTCCTCGTCGAGGTGGTAATCGGGAGTGTTTGGCGGCTCGACCGGCTTGGTGCCTTCAAAGATCGCCGGGGTGAACTGGCTGGTATCGCCGCCGAGGAAGCCGAAGAACTGCTCGAAGCCAAGGCCGGTGGGCCAGAGATCGAAGGGCCCGGCCTGGCTGGATTGCCAGTCCGGCACATTGTGGTTCTTGCCGTACCAGGCGGTGTTGTAGCCGTTACCCTTGAGGATCTCGGCAATGGAGCCGTTCTCTTTCGGCATCAGGGAGTTGTAGCCCGGGAAGCCGGTCGCGATCTCCATGATGACGCCGGTGGAATTGGAGTGGTGGTTGCGCCCGGTGATCAGCGCCGAACGGGTCGGCGAACACAGCGCGGTGGTGTGCATGCGGGTGAACCGAAGCCCGTCCTCGGCCAGCCTGTCATAGGCCTCCGTCGGGACAGGGCCGCCAAAGGCCGTCGGCGCACCAAAGCCCACATCGTCGGGCATGATCAGCAGGATGTTCGGCGCGCCTTCCGGTGCCGTCACCTGTCGCGGAAAGTCCAGTTGCGACTCCTCTGTCCTCAGGGCCACATGGCCACTGAACTCGGTCATCGGGATCGGCAGGACCGACCGGTCCCAACCGTCCGCAACGGTTTCTTGTGCAGAGACTTGCCCGGTGCCGGCAATCGCCAGGCAGGCAAGAACTGCTGTTACCTTGGGTTTCATGTTTCTTTCTCCTGAACTGAACCTCGATCGAGGCATTCCGAACCAGATGTGTTCACATCGGTTCCGTTTGTTGGGGCAAGAGCCGGGCAGCGTTGCCAAACGAAAAGCGGCCTTGCCTGTTCGCGCCAAACGAACTGTGAGGTAGCATGGCCCTGACTTTCGGCAAACTTTGCAAGACCGATGCCAGTTTCACCTACAAGGCCGAATGCGTACGGTCGTAGGCGGCTTTCATCTTGAGGCTGAGTTGGCGACCCGCTTCGCCCACCTCTTCGGCGCTCTTGTCGAACTGCGCACGGGACAGAAACCTGTCCCAGGCCGCGACCAGGTCCTTCCACTCGTCCTCGGCTTCCTTCGAAGCCAGGTGGATCTGCAGGCGCTGCTCGTCACACTTGTTCTGAAGATCCGTCAGAACCTTTCCGAGGTCAGCAATCCGATTGCGTTGCAACATTTTCCCATGTCCTTTTTGTCGGGATACCGATGCGTCGCCGTCGCAACTTCCCGGCTCTCGGCTGGTGTGCATTGCGACGGGCAGGATTGTGACGCATCCGGCGGCTTGCGATGTTTCAGTCGGCGAGCACGGCGCGGGCGATATTGGCAGACCGCGAGAGCGCGTCCTTGCGCTTGTGATAATCGGCCGTGATCTGGTCCTGGCGCTCAAGGTACTTGTTGAGGACCTGCTCGTTGGCATTGACCATCTGTTCGTTCATGGCCAGAAGGCGCTCGTTCATTTCGGCATCCAGCTCGTCGATGCGGGCATTTATTTGGGTCTTCTGGCGATGGAGCCGGTCCCGGGTCGCCTTGATCTTGGCCTTGATGGCGGCCTTGTTCCCCTCATGCGCCTGTTGGAGCTCGTTTTCCAACTCGTCGAGTTCTTCATTCAGCGCACGCACTTCCGCGTCCCAGTGTTCGTCCATCACATCGATACGCGCCTTGCGGAACACGACACCCCCATGTTCATGCATTCTCACGTCGAGCGGCGTTGTCCACAGCTCTTCCAGTGACGCGAGAAGGCAATACTTGCCGGGGCGCAGCTCGAACGAAACCTCTTCGAGGAAGTTCAGGTCCACGCCACTCGCCCAGAGGTCGCGGTAGAGGCCAAAGAGCCCACCGGTTGTGCCGCCAAGTACCATGCCGCCAGCAACCGCATTGGCGGCTGCGGCCGTTCCGGCGACCGCGGCTCCGGAGGCGATGGCCGCCGGACCGGCAAGAACACCGATCAACGCACCAAGGGTCGTTCCGACGACGGTGCCTATCGGGCCGTCGCTGCGGCTCTGCAGGATGCGTGTGCTACCATCGCTGGCTTTTGCCAGGATCGTTCCCGCATAAACGGTTACATCGCCGGCCCGATGCAGGGAGCGAAGAGCCTCTGCACCCTCGTAGACCTGCTCTTCTGTGTCGAAGACAACTGCAACAAACTTTTCCATCTTCCGTCTCGCTCTCATTTGTCAGGTGGAGACTCTGTGTCTCCGTGACCACTGAGATAGACGGGCCTGTTTCTTCGGAATTGATAATTGCCGCCACTGTCTTGATAGTGACCGCCGATCGACTCGTTTCGGGATACGGCGACAGGCACCTTCAACTCATGGAAGCATCTCCGCTACATTCGGTGATTGGCCTCAACAGCCTTGCCGCGCACCTTCGCAAAAAGGGCGTCAATGTTGGCAAGCTGCTGGCCAGGGCATCGGTGGACCCCAAGGACATTCAGGAGGAAACCGCACGCCTGCCGATTGATCGGACGGCGGCCTTTTTCCGGGAGGCCGCAGCTGAAACCGGAGACGATCTGCTCGGGTTCCATTTCGGACAGTCACGGGAAGCCGGTGAGGCCGGAAAACTCGGCTATGTCGGGCTGGCGTCCGCGACCGTCCACGAGGCGCTGAAAAATGTTCAGAAATACAGCGTCCTGTATACCGAGTCGGCAGCCATGCGGACCGACCGATTGCGGCAGGACGGCCTTCTGTTCTGGCGCCTGAACGCACCTGCATCGGTGGACATGCGCCAGTTTCAGGAGTTCATCGGCACCAACTTCATCGCCACACTTCGGCAGATCACCGGGATGAACATCCGTCCGGCACATGTTGCGTTCTCCCATCCGCGAAGCGCGAAACTCGGCGAGTTCGAACGTTTCTTTGGCGGCCCTGTCAGCTTCGGGGAAGCGGAATCCTTTATCCGGTTCAATCCTGGTCAGATCAACCTGCCGATCCGGACATCGGACGAACGGCTTCTGGCCATCCTCCAGGACCAGGCCGATCGAGATCTTGAAAGTCTTCAGACGGTACCGAAACAGAAATCACTGGTGCTGGAAGTCGAACGGCTCGCCGCGGTGCGGTTGCGGAGCGATCAGGCAAAGCTTGACATCATTGCCGCGGAACTTGGCATGAGCGGCAGGACGCTGAGCCGCCGGCTTGGCGAGGACGGCACCACCTTCAATGAGATCGTGGACAACCTCCGCCTGACCCTGGCCCTGTCGCTGCTCAGGGACAGTGGCCTTAGCCTGCCGGAAATCGCCTATCGGCTGGGTTACTCCGAAGTCAGCGGGTTCAATCACGCGTTCAAACGCTGGACGGGAAAAACCCCAAAGCACTTCCGAAACCATGGCGCCTGACCGGCCGGTCAGGGCTGGTTTCAAAGCAACCGGGATGCGGTCCGTTCGTAGTCAGTAACCACGTTCGTGATGTGGTTTGCCACAGCTTTTGACGAGCCCCGGACACCAGACACGCAGAGATCCCCTGCTGGTCCGCCGCAAGGCGTGGGCCATGTCCTGAACTATCAAGGCTCTGGCGGCGGCTATCAATTACCAGCGCATGTTCGGCGCTATTTCCGCTGCAAGGCCCAAGATGCTCCCCCGAGCTATGGCCGGAAACCCCCTTCGAGAATGCTTCCGTCCAGGACGGGGGATGCGCTGCGAAGGAGAAATGCAATTGAGGGAGGCCGAGTGTGAAAACCCTGGATGCACAGAGCATCAAGGCTGCAGGAACCGCAGCTCGCACGACCTCTCCCAGACCATGGAGAACTTGAAATGAGCGGATTGGATATCTTCGCGTGGATCGTTCTGATCGTTCTTGCGATCACGCTGATCGCAGGATTCATTGCACTGGCCATGCTGCCGGGCAAGATCGCTACCCAACGTGACCACCCTCAACGTGAAGCCATCACTGTCGCGGGTTGGTTCGGTGCCCTCACAGGCGGTGTCTTCTGGCCGTTGGCCCTGATCTGGGCGTTCTCCCGTCCGCCACTGCTTGCCGGCGCCACGGTCGACCCCAAACCCAATTCCGGAGAAGGAGTATCATCATGATTGTCTTCATGACCCTAGTCTACGTCGCGCTCCTGTTCGTTCTCATCAAGCTGAAGGTTCTTCCCAACACCAAGGCAACCTGGCTTTCGACCGTTGTCTGGATGACGGTTCTGTTCATCTTTCTTTTCATCCCGATGCAATGGGGCGCCCCCTCCGGACCGGTCAATGTCGTTACCCGCGCGGTTCAGGTCGTGCCCAATGTCGGCGGCCAGGTGGTGGACATTGCGGTTGAACCAAACACTCCTCTTAATAAGGGCGACGTGTTGTTCCAGATCGATCCCGAGCCCTTCAAGATTGCCGTGGCTCAGGCAAAAGCAACCAAAGCGCGCGTCGAGGCGCAGGTCCTTCAGGACAAGGATGCTCTCAACTCCGCAATGGCACAATTGAGTCAGGCTGAAGCACGCAGAGATCTTGCGCAGCTGCGGTTCGACGATGACACGAAACTTGTCGAAAACGGCACGATCTCGCAAAACCGTCTGGAGCGACGCCAAACTGACCTGGATGCCGCGCAAGGAACCGTAGCCCAGATGATGTCTGCCGTTTCCCGGGCAGAAACCGAGATCGGCGCACTGACAGAGGACGGAGTCGTCGCCAAGCTTGCCGAGGCAACTGCGGCTCTGGAACTCGCAGAGTGGAACCTGGATCAGACGACAGTGCGCGCACCGTCCGACGGGTTCGTGACCAACCTGGCGCTGGCAGAGGGACAACGCGTCACCAGCCTGCCTTTCGCACCCTCGATGGTCTTCGTGGATACCTCCGAGAGGACGGTGTTGGCTGAAGTGCACCAGATCTATCTGCGCCACCTCGAACCCGGGCAGCCGGCTGAACTGACCTTCAAGACATTGCCGGGGGTTGTCTTGCCCGGGAAGGTGGAGACCGTTCTGGACGTCGCGTCGCAGGGGCAGGCAATTGTGTCAGGTACCGCGGCCCAGCCCGGACGTATTCGGAGCGAGCCGTTCCTGGTCAGGATCGTCCTCGACGACCCGGACCAACTCGCGGCGATTTCGCCGGGGACTGCGGGAACGACTGCAATCTATACTGAAAGCGTCGTGCCGACACATGTGATCCGAAAGGTCATGATCCGGATGACGTCGATCCTGAACTACGTCCGCCCGGCCCTTTGACGTTGACCCTGGCGCGACATCTTTTTCAATGCCGACTATACAATCCCACGTAGCTCGCGTCACATGCAGACGAAAGGTGAGTGACTGGCCTCCTCGAGCCAGTCACTCGTTGCTGCTGGACTGCGGAGTGCCCCCGTAAGTGGGGCGCCAAAGCCTGCCTCTCTTCGGTTGTTTCGGTGGTTCCTTCAGGCTTGGCGGGCAAACGGTCGCCCAGACCCTTTCCTGATCCTCCGCGCTCTCGCCGCCACGGCCGTTCGATCCGGCCATCGCTGACCCGTTGCCGACAGGCGGTGCGAGCATCGCCGAGAGGGGCCAGCTTGCATCTCGCAGCAGCACGGCCACACGCCGGTAGCCCTAGCTGCTGTATTGCCTCGCCAGCTCAATCATGTCGGCAACCAGCCGGTTCTCGTCCTTCCGGCCCCGTGGACGTTGCCGTTGTGACGAGCGATGTTGCCCGAGCGTCCGGCAGATCCGACGCTCGCCGTCCATTGGGCTTGAACCAATGGCACCGCAATGGACTTGCACTTCAACTCGCTGCGGATCAGTTCGATGCAGGCTCGGCGACGAGCGGGGCTCAGGGCTCCGCCCGTTCAGGGGTGAAACATCCCACAGGCATGTTTCCGGGACGCCCTTCACTTCCCCGTGCCGCCTCCTTCAAAAAGAGTTTGTCCAGCGTCAGGTCCGAGACGGCCTTTCGAAGCCGTTCGTTGTTCGCCTGCTCACTCGAACCGATGGCGTTCACAGGCTCACTTCTGGAGACGCTTGAGCTTCTTAAGTTGGTCGGTTCCCATTCCGCCATACTGCTTGCGCCAGCGATAGTATGCCTGCTCCGTGATGCGCACCTGGCGGATTGCATCAACACGCGCCGCTCCTTGCCCGACAAGGACATCAACCTGCCGCAGCTCCTGAGCTATTTCCTCTGGGTTCCGGGCATTCCTCGGACCGATGGCGGAACGCGCTCCAATGTCGTTTGTTCGCCATCTGTTGTCCTCCGTTTCCTAAACATGGCGGTGGACCAGTTCAGTAGGGGCACTCCAATCTCCCAGACGCCGGGGCGGATTCGATGGCCCGCGCATTCACTCCGCCGAGCAAGGTCAGACCAGTGACACTTTCCAACGTGCCTGATCGTTGGATCATTCTGGCAAGGATTTGGTCGCTTTCTTACGCATTCAGCGTCAGCCGGGCGACGACCGACCGGAAAAAAATCTCCACGGGTTGCCATTTCGCGAATGAATGTGTCGCGACATGCGATCTCAGCCGCGTTTTCCGTGAGTTGAATGACGGCCCTGCCGCCCTCGCCTTGATCGGAGCGAGCATCCCTGTAGGATCGCAGCAATCCGGTCAGCCTTGTCGCGAATGGCCATTTTTGAACGAAGGTATCCCGCATGTCCGATAGTGACCCCACGGGCATGTCTGTTGCCTCCAGCCCGAGTTGGTTTCTGATCCTTATGTCGGCGCCGGTCGTGGTCGGTTTCCTTTGGTTTGGCCGCGACTTTCTGATCCCGCTGGCGGTCACTGGCCTTATCTTCATCCTGTCATCGGCGATTGTGGACCGGATCTGCTCGTTACGAGTGTTCGGCCGATCGCCGCCGCGCTGGCTGGCCAATATCCTGGCCGGTTTCATCGTGATCTTTGCATTTCTGTTCCTCGGGACGGCCGTGTCGGGCACGGCGGACGAACTTGTCGAGGCCATGCCCCGATACGAAGAGCGGCTGGCCGACATTCATGCACAGCTGAACTCGGTATTCGGTGGGCGCCTTGCGGAGGGTCTTGGAAGCGTCGTTGAACGGCTTGATCTGGGCAATCTGGTTGCGGCGATCCTTGGTCAACTGGGCGGCGGTGTCTCGATGGTCGTTCTGATCGTGCTCTACCTCGCCTTTCTGATTTCCGAGCGGGCCGCCTGGGTGGCAAAACTGCCTCGGTTCTCGGCAACGGCAGAGGGCGCCGTGCGCACCAAACGCGTGATGAACCGCATCGCCGAGGGCGTCAAAGGCTACATGTGGGTGAACGCGGTGACCAGCGCCATGAGCGGCACGGTCGCCTACCTGATCTTCCGCTGGGTTGGGCTGGACTTCGCAGAGTTGCTGGCGGTGATCGTGTTCGTCGTCGGGTTTATCCCAAATATCGGCGCGTTCATCGGGGTATTCCTACCTGCATCGCTGGCGTTGCTTCAGTTTGACAGCTTCACCCCGTTTCTGATCGTGCTGTTGGGGTACGGCGGCGCGGACCAGTTCATCAGCAACCTGATAACTCCGGCCATGCAGGGAAAATCCCTCAATCTCAGCACGTTCATGGTGATGGTATCGCTGACCTTCTGGGGCACGCTCTGGGGTGGCATCGGCGCATTCCTGTCAACGCCGATGATGGTTGTGGCTCTGGTTGTCTGCGCCGAGATACCGAGCATGCGCTGGATGGCGGTTCTGTTGTCCAGCGATGGAGACCTTGGTTTCCTCGAAAGCGGCGCGCCCGACGACGAGCACGCCTCACCGTACCCGCCCTAGGATAACCGTGCCGCGCGGGTTGCAATTCAATTTCCCAGACCCAGCCTACGCGCGGTTGGTCAATCTTCCTTCGATCCCCCATCGCTTTCCTGGTTGATCAATGCCCGAGCGAATTGCGCAAAAAAGCGCGACGAAAACACCGACTCCGACAAAGATGTAGACGACGGTGAAGACCTTCCCCAACTCGGTCTGCGGAGACAGGTCGCCCAGTCCAACAGTCGAAATCGTCGTGGCGCTGAAGTAGAGCGAGTCGACCCACGACCAACCCTCTGCGCCCTGGTTAAAAACGGTTCCCGAGAACAGGATCAGGATGGCAAGCGCGAAACCGGCGCGAAACGACGGAACGCTCCAGGATCGGGCAATCGCTTTCAGCAAGCGAAGGATGGTCAGTCCAAGTGGCAGCACAGCAGGCTCCTTTCGGGGAAACACCTGTGACGACACTATTTCGACCTGTCTGGGCTTAGTTCGAGGTGCCAGAGCGCGCT
The DNA here is from genome assembly GCF_003003255.1 of Aliiruegeria haliotis. Lineage (GTDB taxonomy): Bacteria > Pseudomonadota > Alphaproteobacteria > Rhodobacterales > Rhodobacteraceae > Tropicimonas > Tropicimonas haliotis. The sequence goes on along the minus strand of NZ_PVTD01000018.1, from coordinate 14,962 downwards.
GGATCATTGCGGAATACTGGCTCAATGGGATCCCGGTGCGGATATTTGCAGATTGTTCCGCCGTTGCGTCGCTCGGGGGCACGGATTGGGTGGACACCGGTTACGGCGGATTCGAGGATTGCAAATTGGGCCGGGCCGGTGCTTCGGGGGTTGGGACCGTATCACAATGAGAAATGTGTCTAACAATCGAAGCGCCCCACCGCCGCGGCCTGAATTCCGTCGCTCCCCCGAGATGCATCGGAAGCGGGGCTTGCGGCTGGCCGTATTTCCGCTGCTTCCTGGCTTGGCCTTCTGCGCCGCCGCGCTGACACCGTTGCCGATCCCGCACGACTGACTGTTGCAGGGTATCCTGTGCGGGCTGGTCACGGGAAATGGATACATGACTGGCCTACTCCTGCTGGTTGGATGGTGCGCGATAGAACTGCCGCGTCTCATCGGACGGGCCGCGACGATGGCTCACGCGGTGGTCGCCGTGCCGGTGCTGGCACTGCTTGGCTGGGCTTCCCGAGGGCAGACGACTGGCAGAACTCGATCCGCAGCCGGACCGCCCCGCCATCTGCCGAAAGTTCAACACGCTGCAGATCATCTTGGTGGCGGTCGTCATCTTCGTGGTCGTCGTCGCGATTGGCCGGGCGTTGCAATGGGTGTTCGACACGCTGCGCTTCCGTCTGTTTCGGGGCATGCCGAAGCGACAGCAGACGTTCTCGGCCTGATCCTCGACAGCCACGCGCCGCGCGGCTTTGACCATTTGGAAAGCTGGCGGTTGGTCTGTGCCGGCCAGGCGCTGCCGGGCGCAGAGCGGGCGGGCGACATAGCCGTCGCACTCGACGCGCTCGCGGAGATGGAGGACGTCACGGACGACGTGGTGCTTCTGGGGGCGTCCCACGGCGGCTGGACGGCGATGGAGTTCGTCGGGCTGGCGCTTACGGGCGAGGTGCCGCCCGGACTGACGCAATGGCCGTCGGAGCCGGACATGCTGTTGGCGCATGTTTCAGCGCTGGTCGTGCTGTACCCGTATTGTGGCGCTCTCAACGGTGCGGATGCGATTTCCTGGCCGGATCGGCCGCCGTTGCTGATGATCCTGGCCGAGAATGACAGCATCGTCAGCACGCCGAATTGCCTTGAAGCCGCCGCGACATTGAGACAAGGCGGCGCGAGCGTCACCTCCGTGGTGCTTGCAGGCGCGGACCACGGATTCGACCAGCGCGAGCGGTCGGTGTTGTCGAGCCTGAAGCTCGACGCAGATCTGCGAGATCAGGCGACGCGTGACATCGCCGATTTCCTGAGTTTGCCTGCGGTTCAATAGCGCAATCTTCCGGAAGCGGTCAGGACGGGTTCCAGCCCGCGTTGCGGAGCCCCTGCACGATCTTGTCGATCACCTCTGGCGCTACCGTGTGCAATCCAAAAACGGTGGCAGGGTCCTCGGCCGTCGGCGCATATCTCTCGGCCATACGGGCGAGAGAGTCCTGTGCGGCACCCATTTGCCCCAATGCCCCTTGCGCGATCGCCATGAGGGAATGGCTGGCGCTCGAATCGTCCCGCACGGCCTGCTGGGCTGCCGCAAGCATCTCCTGATACTCGTCGCGCATCAGATGGTCCATCGCGATGACGTGGAAGTAGCGCGGCGGGACCTGGACCGACAAGTGCACGGCATCCCAGACATAGGGCATGCCCTCTTCGAACCGCCCGCGTACCGCAAACAACCAACCGAGTTGAAAAACGGCATCGGGGTCATTCGGCCGGTACTCAACCAGCCGCCGCGCGAGATCCTGCGACTCCTCAAAGAGTCCTTCGTAGTGCGCGTGGGTGGAAAGCGCCTTCAGCCCCGGCACATTCGCGGGATCGAGCGAAATCGCGGTCTCCGCGGCTTCCCGCACGAGGCGCTTGGCTTCCTCTGGCGCTACGTCAGGTTCGAAATTGTAAAGCTCTGCATCCTGGCGGAGCATCGCCAAGAGGCCCCAGGCTTCGGCATAGGCAGAATCGTCCTGAACGGCCGTTTCAAGACAATCACGCACGTCGCGATAAAGCTCCGACTGCAGTGTGCGGCGATACTCATACCCCCGAAGAACACAGCCATAGCTCGTCATCTTGATGCCTGACAGATCGGCCAGGCCTTTGGTCTGGGCGTCGCGGATGGCACCGTAGGGCTGGCCAAGATGCTCGGCAATTCTGTTGGCAATCTCTTTTTGCACCTCGATCAGCTCTTGCGGCGAAACTTTTCGTTCGTAGGTGCCACTCCAGATCACCATCCTGTTCGAATCCAGAAGCTGGACGCGAACGACGTATTCGTCCCCAATGATGCCGACACTGCCTTCGGTGCGAAACAGGGGCGCCTGTTCGTCTGGCCCACCGTCGAGTTGGTCGTCTGTCCCGAAACTGTCGTCAACCGAGTGCACGCGAATGTCCGGGAACTGCCTCAGATCGTGGATCACCTGATGGGTCAGTCCGATCGCGTACACGTCATCGGACCCGGATTGTCCGAGGCTCACGAAGGGACGCACGATCACCCGAGGCCGTTCGGCAGGATTGGCGATCTCGACCGCGGGAGGCTGTCCATCCCGCACATTCTGGATTCCCAGAACCACCGCAAAGAGCGCGACGGACGCAAGCACGAGGCCAAGGAGAACGGGCCGCAAAAAGCGCTTGCGCGGCGGATCTGAAACAGGGTCAACGCTTGGCGGACTGGCTGGTTCTTCTGGCTTTGGCTCCGGCTGCGGTTCTGGTTCCGGGGCTGGCGTGGTGAAATCGATCTGCGGACGATACCCGCCTTTCGGAATGGAAAAACGGATCGGCGCGTCGCGCCCCGGCCCTTGGTAGTAGCTGTCGAGATTCGCGCGCAGCCGGCGGGCTTCGATCCGGACAATGGCATCTTCGTTCGCATCGAAGTCTTCGCCGCGGCCAAACACGTTCTGGGCGATATACGTGCCCTTCAACAAATGCCCGCGACCGTCCAGATGCTCTTCCACGACGAAGCGCAGAAGCCGGCGACGGTTTGCGTTTGCTTCAAAGCTGCTATGCGCAAGAAGCGCCACGAGCGCTTGCAGAATGGCATCGGTCTGCCCGCCCTCTGAGCTGTTGTTCTGCTCTAATGGCATGTTTCTTCTCTATTTTTTGAAACGCTGCCGCTTTCGGCGCAGAGGCCGCAGGGCTTTTTGCAAAGTGCCGTGAAACGCCGTTTGTAACATGTTGCAACGTTTACGTCGAGGGATCGGATGCCGATCTATCGGGGTGTTGAACGGGGCCAAAATCGGAAAGCCACAGAGATGAACTCGACGCAACGCGAACATGCAATCGCGGTACTTCCCGCTCGCCGGGTAGGCTGCGGATCAGTTGATTTCGATGACCACCCCATCGCAAGTGAGGGCCGATACACCCAGTCTGGTTCGACCGACACAACACCAGTCTGCGTCGAGACTTCCTGCAAAGTTGGCGAGATAGACACCTTCCGGATCGACGCTTGCGCGATCTATGTCCGCCCCGGAAATCCAACAACATTTGCCCTTGTGCGGGTCAGCCTGCGGGTCCGGGTGACGTTCTGGAAAATCGACGGGGGCAGGTCTTGTCGACCGGCTTCCCAGTTCCAATTTGACATCTCAAGAGAGGAAATAACAATGTATAGCAGAAGGATAACCCGTTTTTCAGGGGTCGCTTCCTGCGCATTTTTCGCAGCGGGTGCGTTCGCGCAAGAGGACCCGGACCGCACACCGGTCGCGGAGTTCAAGGACGGCTTCACGCTGGAACAGGTCGAGAGCTACCGCTCGCAATTCAACATCCCTGAACTGCTGAAGGGCGGCGACACTTCGGTCTGGTGGTCGCAGCGCACATCCGAGTTGCACAACACCGCGCATTTGCCGGTGCAGGTGCCAGTGATGCCGCTGGAAGAGAACATCATGCCCGAGATCGGCGAGATCACCGCCGATACCAAGAACTTCGGCACGCTGAGCCTGAATGACTGGCTGGTGCATCCCGGCAGCTACGCCAAGGGGATCATTGTCATCCACGAAGGCAAGGTGGTGTTCGAGGAGTACCCCGCCCTCAACCCATGGGACGCGCATCTGTGGATGTCCACGGCCAAGCCGCTGACCAGCCTCGTGATCGACAAGCTAATCGAGGAAGGCAAGATAACCGATCAGCAGACCGTTGGCGAACTGATGCCCGACTGGGCTGCGACCGACTGGGCCGACATTAAGGTGATCGACATCCTGGACATGACCCCGGGCATGAATTCCGAGGAGAACGACGAAACCCGCGCCGATCCAGATTCGATCGCGATCCGGACCTTCAACGCCGAGTTCGGTTTTCAGTACAACCGGCGCAATGAAACCGTGCCCGAAGTGCTGATGGACGCGGAATCGGTGCGCAATCCGGGGGAGAAGTTCGAATACGGATCGCCCACGACAGAGATGCTGGTGCTGATCGCCGAGGCGGTCGGTCAGGAGCCCTGGGCGCAACTTCTGGATAAGTACGTCTGGTCGAAGGTCGGCGCCGAGGGCCCGCTGATGGTCCATATGTCGCCCGATGGAACGGCCGCGGCGCATGGCGTCGTTTCCAGCCGCCTTCGTGTGCTGGCGCGGTTCGGCATGCTGTATACCCCGAGCTGGGACAAGACAGCGACCGAGCAGGTGGTGACGCCCGAGATTCTCGCCCGGATCCGGGACGGTGTGCGCGGCCACGAGTTCTACATGAACGGTTTTGATGGTCCGGCCTTTCTGGATCGTCTGAATGACGACACCATGATCTCGAACGCCCGCCAGTGGGATGCCATCTGGCCCGACGGGGACATGTGGAAAGCCGGGTTGCAGTCACAGGCCCTCTACGTCTCCCCGGACAAGGATCTGGTCATCGCGTTCTTCTCGACCAACGTGCCCGACGATTCCTTCCACCGCTACCTGCGACCGATCGCGACGTCCGACCTGTTCGACTGAGTATCCGGGCGATCCCGAAACACTTATAACGGCCGCGATTAACGTGTCCACAACCGGCCCTGCCTACCTCGATCTCCGGGGATCAGGCGGGGCACCCAACATGCATTTGAAAGGAAGAAAACATGACGAAGGCAGACAAGCTGAAAGCCGCGAAAGCCCCGTCCGGAGTCGGTCGCCGGCAAGTCCTCATGGGTGGTGTCGGCATGACCGCCATGGGGGTCCTGGGCGGCGGCGCTGCCGGCAGCCTCGTCCCGGCGCGTGCCGCGGCACAGTCGAGCGACGCGGCGTCCAAGGTGGTCATCCAACCCATCACGGAGCGCACAACGCCGATCTCCAAGGCCAAGGAGCCGCTGCCGTTCGATGTGGTGCAAGGCATCCGGGAGCGGTTCAGTGTCCCCAACTGGCAATCGGCCGGGGATGACGGCGTCTACGTCAACATGCACTTCCCGTCCTTCAACCCGACGGACGTGGTCATGCCCAGCCACCCGGTGCGGGAACTGGAGCGCGACATCCGCCCGGAACTACCGGACATGACATTCACCATGGAGGATGGCTCACAATCGGAATCTCTGGACAATTACGTCTATGGCGACAACCGCACGCAGGCGGTGATGATGGCCCACAAGGGCAAGGTCGTGTACGAGGCCTTCCCGGGCATGAATCCGTGGGATTATCACATCTGGATGTCGGCGTCGAAAACCTGCGTGGGCACACTGGGTGTGATACTGGAACGTGAGGGTCTTCTCGATTTTGACGAGCCGATCACGAAATACGCCAAGGAGTTGGAAGGCACCGCGTGGGACAACGTGTCCGTGCTCAACGCGATGAATATGGCGTCAGGCCTCGACATTGAGGAAACCACTGAAGCGTTCTCTGATCCCGAAAGCTGGATCGAGCAGTACTTTGGCACGCTCTTTTCGGGCGAAGGAACGGAATGGATCGACATCATGCGCGCGGCTGAACCGCTGGAGGGTGAACAACCCGGCGATCGCTTCCGCTATTCCACCGCGATCACGCAGGCGCTCGTTCTGGCACTGCAGCACGCCTCCAATCTGAAATACGCCGATCTCTTCAATGATCGGATCTACTCAAAGATCGGTGCAAAGCAGCAATACATGGTGGGTCTCGCCTCGGACGGCACAGCCGTGGGCGGCGGGCTGAATATGACAACACCCGAGGACATGCTGCGCTATGCCATGATCTTCACGCCAAGCTGGAACGCCGTGTCGACCGAACAGGTGATTACGGATGATCTGCTGCGCCGGATCCAGACCCTCGGCGATCCGGCGGCCTATGAGGGCAGCACCGAACAGCAGTATCACGCGCAATGGTTCGGCGAGAGCGGCCAGCGCAACTGCGCCCAGTGGGATTGCGTGTTCGCCGATGGCGCCATGTTCAAGCACGGCAACATGCACCAGGGCATCTATGCCGACCCGGAGCGTGACTTCTGTGCGATGACCTTCTCGACCACGCCGAACGAACGGCCTGACTACACGCCGGGTTACCTGCGCGCGGCGGCAAAGCTGTTGGCCGGAAGCTGACGGAGAACCAGTTTGGCGTCGACCGCGCCCAACCGATCGACGCCAAACCAGAACACGAGACTTACCATGACACTTAACTCCTCCACGAAACACTTCTGGCTCGGCCTTGTGCTAATGGCTTTGAGCGTTTTCATACTGGTCAACGCAACTGTTGCATCCGTGGCTGTTGTCACCGTCACGGGCATGCTTCTGATCCTCGGCGGTATGCTGCAGATTGCTCTCGGCTTCTGGTCGGACGGAACGGGAAACCGCCTGATGACATGGGGCATCGGCCTGATGACGTTGCTCCTCGGCTGGTCTTTCCTGTCCTACCCGCTTGCCGGCATCATCTCGCTGTCATCCCTTTTGCTGGTTCTGCTGGCAACGAGCGGCGCAGTGCAGATCACCTGTGCGTTTCGCGCCAAGGGCGACCCGGTCTTCTGGCCGTTGATGGGCGCAGGGGTGCTGTCCCTGATCCTCGCTATCGTCGTGCTGACGTCTCCGGGTGCGACGCTCGAACTATTGGGAATCCTGCTCGGACTGCACATGCTCTCGAACGGGGCAAGCCTGACCATGATCGGGATGGCCATGCAGGAACTCCCGAATGACCAAGACACCTTCAACACACTGCTGGAAATGGAATAAAAATGGCAGATCTGATTGCAATCTCTTTCGATGATCCGGGCAAGGCCTACGACGTTCGCGCGCGGCTGGCTGAACTTCAGAAAGAGTATCTCATCGCGATGGATGACATTGTTGTTGTCACCCGGGAAGATGACGGAAAGGTCAAGCTGCACCAGGCGACCAACCTGACAGCGGCAGGCGCCGTCGGCGGCAGCTTCTGGGGCATGCTGATCGGGTTGCTGTTCCTCAATCCGCTGCTTGGCATGGCCGTTGGTGCAGGCACCGGGGCGCTTTCGGGATATCTCACCGATCTCGGGATCGACGACGGTTTCATGAAGAGCGTCGGCGAGGATCTCAAGCCCGGCGGTGCGGCCCTGTTCGTGCTCGTACGCGAGGTTACTGGCGACAAGGTTCTGGAACGGCTCAAGGATTTCGCGGGCAGCGGCAAGATCATCCAGACCTCGCTGTCGAAAACCAGCGATGAGGAGCTTCGCAAGGTCTTCGAGAAGGCGTCGTGAGCCTGCATTGATCCGGCACCCGGGGGACGACGACTGGGTCTGTCTCCCGTGTGCTTTTCTTGATGTATCCATTCGGAAAAAGGTGAACCAAGCGGACGTCAGACGGGAGGACAGGCGTCGACTGCCAACGCAGCAGACCTTAGAGTTAGAATTCGAAGTGCTCAATTCGGGCTCGAGACGTCATTCGGCGCGTGGTTGTTTTGGCTGAAGTGCAGAGGAACAGGCTCATGGCCTCGGACATCCGCCAGCAATGCTCCTGACGACACAAGACATTACAGTTTCGACAGGCCGAACAGGCCAACCATTTGCGAGGACCAGAAAATGAACCCTTTCCCGGCAACTCTTGCGCTATTGGTCTGTGCATCTGCCGTTCTGGCGCAGGACGATCCTGCGCGGACCCTGTTCACCAATGTGCATGTCTTTGACGGCCTCAACGAGGCACGGATCGAGAACGCGAGTGTTCTGGTCGAGGGCAATCTGATCACAACGATCTCGACCGATGCGCTGGACGTGGACGGGGCGACGGTCATCGATGGCGGCGGCCGCACGCTGATGCCGGGGATCATCGACAGCCACATTCATCTGGCCATCGGCAACATCAGCGTGCCGGACATCATGACCGAACTGCCGGGGTATCTGACGATCCGCTCGGCAGTGGCGGCAGAGCAGGTTCTCGATCAAGGTATCACGACCGTCCGCGATATGGGCGGCGAAACCTTCACACTGAAGCGCGCGATTGATGAAGGGCTGATCCCCGGGCCGCGGGTCTATCCCTCGGGCGCCTTCATCACCCAGACCAGCGGCCATTTCGATTTCCGGGCGCGTGGGGAAGCAAATCCCTCGCTGACCGATGAAGTGCCCTATTGGTCGCGATATACCACCTACATGGTGGACGGGCCGGACCGGGTGCTGGCCGCCGCACGCGAAAACTTGCGGCTCGGGGCCTCGCAACTCAAGCTTGCTATCGGCGGTGGGGTTTCCTCTCCCACCGACCCGATCGACACGACCCAGTTTAGCTATGACGAGATCAAGGCCGCCGTCGATGCCGCCGAGAACTGGGGCACCTATGTGACCGTGCATGGCTACACGCCTCGGGCAGTCAACATCGCCATCGACGCAGGCGTGAAAGTGATCGAGCACGGTCAACTTCTGGATCGCGCCACAGTCGAGCGCATGGCCAAAGAGGGTATCTGGCTCAGCTACCAGCCCTTTACCCTGTGCGAGGAACCGCACTTCAATGCCGCGCAGAACGCCAAGCAGGCGATCATCTGCAAGGGCACCGCGCAGGTCTATGAGTGGATGAAGGAGTTTCCGGACCTCAAGGTGACCCACGGCACCGATACGGTCATGAACCCGGTCGAGGGCCTGACCGGAACGACAGAACAGCTTGAGCGGCTGGAGAAATGGTTCACGCCCTACGAGATCCTCAAGATGGCCACCGGCAATACCAGCGAGCTGCTGAAACTGAGCGGACCACGCAACCCCTACCAGGACGGCGATCTTGGTGTCGTGGCCGAAGGCGCCTATGCCGATCTGCTATTGGTTGATGGCAACCCGCTCGACGGTGTGGGCGTTCTTGGAGATACCGACAACCTTCGGATCATCATGAAGGACGGAGAGATCTACAAGAACACGCTTTCCGAGTAGGCCACGCCGTCCGCTTCGCGCATCGGATGCGCAAGCATCGGTGGATCTTCTCCCGGGTATTCGCTAAACGGCTCGTCTGCTTTTCCACCGGCCGTAGTGACCTGAAAGGAAAGCAACCATGAGGAATTTGCCGGCCAAGGCATTTCCAGTTCCGACGTCACCCGGCAGTGCAGCACTCTGGGCGAGGGCATCACAGGCAGCACGTCTTACCTATGTGTCATAGTGTTTTTTTGCACTTCCCTTGCTGATGTCCCTGTTCACCAATCCCGCCTTCGCATAGGGGGCTCAGGCAGTAGATCTCCCAAGGACTCTCAACATCCCGCTGGCGGCGTTCAGAAGCGTGCCGTTGCAGATTAACTCCGACAACCATATCCGCCTGCATGAGGCGCTCGGAATGCGTCCGCCGGTTTCCGAAACTCCAATCAGAAGTGGCCCATAGAAAATCGGGCTGGACAAGCTCTAAGCCGGTGAGCTTTCAGCTTGGTGCACGTCATTGGGCCGAGTCCGGACCCAGTGGCCCCGAGGGGACGGGCATTCGTGCCAGTGTCACCCTCCTTATCCCGCGCTGAAACTGACGCGCGGCACATCCGAGGCCGCGGATCACCGCCAAACAGCCGTTTCTCCGGGTCGTGTTTCGTGGCACTTTCGGGGGCGCGGCGGGAACATTTGACACATGGGTGTCAGGCTATTGCGGGGGTCTGAACCAGCCGATGGTTTGAGTTAGAGGGATGTCAAGGATGGCAACGAATCCCGATCACAGCACGGCATTGAACAGACGCATGTTTCTATGGTTTCTGTCGGCATCGCCGTTGGTGACCGTCGGCGCCGCCGGCGCTGGCAGAGTTGATCCAACACGCCGAAGATCTGCCCGGCGACAAGATGTGGCTGGATCTGGTCGATAGGGTGATCGCGTCTCCGGAGGAAGCAGTCAATATTTTTGATTTCTAAGCCAATGCCAAGCGGTGGCTGCCGCCGGCCCACTACGGATTCCTGGCCTCCGGCGTTGGCGGCGAGGAAACGCTCCGTGCGAACCGGGACGAATTCGGGCACTACCATCTGCGACCGCGTCGCCTCGTGGGGGTTGGCGGGACGGACATCTCGGTTTCGCTGTTCGGAGAGGAATTTGCCTCACCTGTCGGGATCGCGCCGGTGGGCTTGCAACTAGTGTTCAACCGCGAGGCAGTGGCGGCCGTCGCGCGCGCCGCTCAAAGCGGCAATCACCTCCAGATCCTGTCGACGCAGACGAACACACCACTGGATCAGGTCAACGCGGCGCGTGGGCGGCCCGTCTGGTTCCAACTATGCGCCAGCGATTCCGCCGCGCTCGCCGAGCAACCCATTCGCGCGGCAGAGATGCCGGCTGCCCGCTGCTGGTGGTGACGGTCGACCTCGTCAGAAAGCGCGTTCTGGAAACCAGGAACATCCTGCGCAGAACCGATACGAGGGACTGCAAGCAGTGCCACGGCGCCACCACGGTGGAGGAACGTGTGCGGTTCATGCCGATGTACCGGGATTTCGACCTCTCGGGCGTTTCCAACCCGATGGACCCGGCGATGACGTGGGACAGTCTGGAGCGCCTGCGCGAGAAAACCAGCATGAAGGTCGTGGTCAAGGGCCTGATGACGCCAGAGGATGCCGCCATCGAAGAGGGCCGCGGCTTTGATGGCATGGCGGTCTCCAATCACGGCGGGCGGGCCGATGAATCCGGGTTTGCGTCCATCGACGCGCATCCGGCCATCACGGAGCAGGTTGACGGTGCCATCCCTGTCATCGTTGATTCCGGCTTCCGGCGCGGCTCGGATATCGTCAAGGCGCTTTGCATGGGGGCGGACATGGTCTGTGTCGGGCGCCCATATATCTGGGGCCTGACGGCGTTTGGCCAGGCGGGCGTGGAGCGGGTGATGCAATTGCTGGATGCCGAGCTGCAGGTGACAATGCAGCAAATGGGGGTGTCACGCCCCGCGGATTTGACCAAGGATATGATCGGCACAGTTTGAGACAGCCGGGCCGCCAAATCTACAGGAGATGAGAGATGACACTGACGACACGGCGCAGCGTTCTTCGGGCAGCATTGCTGGGCGCAACATGCCTGACCTCTCTTGGCCGCGGCGCAATTGCACAAAGTTCCCTTAGCGATATCGGTAGTGCGATGGCAACCAGCCCTGACGCGACGATCTATACCGCGCGGGAGATCGTCACGCTCGATCCGGAGCGCCCCACGGCAACGGCCGTGGCCGTAGTAAATGAACGCATCCTTGGAGTGGGTACGGCGGAGGATTTGGTTAGGGCTCTCGGCGATCAGCCCCACACCATCGACACGACCTTTGCGGACCATGTCATCGTGCCCGGCTTCATCGCCCAGCACGACCATCCCGTGCTGGCGGGACTGACCATGTCGTCCGAGATCCTTGCCATTGAGGATTGGACCTTGCCCGGCGGAACCGTGCCTGCGGTCAAGGACAAGGCGGACTTCCTGACCCGACTGAAGGCCGCAAGCGACGCGATGGAAGACCCGGCGGAGCCGCTGTTGTCCTGGGGCTACCACAGCTATTTCTATGGAGAGTTGACGCGCGACGAACTCGATGGTGTCAGCACGACCCGTCCGATCATCGTCTGGGCAAGGTCCTGCCACGAGTTCCACTTGAACAGCGCCGCGCTCAATGTCGGCGGGGTGACGGAGGAGGCGATGGAAAGCTGGTCGCCGTCCGCCCGCGCGCAGTCCAACCTCGCTGAGGGCCATTTCTACGAGCAGGGCCTGTTTGCCGTTCTGCCGCTCATCGCGCCGATGGTCATCAACCCCGGCAAGTTCCGCGCGGGTCTTGGAATCATGCGCGACTACATGCATGCCAAGGGCGTGACCTTCGGCAACGAGCCGGGCGGCATCCTCTCCAAGGAGATCCAGGGTATCGTCAACTCGGTGATGTCCGCACCCACGATGCCGTTCCGCTGGTCGTTCATGGCCGACGGCAAGAGCCTGATCGGCAAGTACGACGACGATGCACAAGTGGTGGCAGAGACCGAGAAACTGGCGGCGTGGTATGGCGGCATGACCGAACTGGCCGAGGGCAGCGCCAAGCTTTTTGCCGATGGTGCGATCTATTCGCTGGCGATGCGGGTGCGCGAACCGTTCCTCGACGGCCACGACGGCGTCTGGATGATGGACGAGGACAAGTTCCTGCGCGGCTTCCGCGTCTACTGGGACGCGGGCTATCAGATCCATATCCACGTCAACGGCGATGCGGGGCTGGACCGTGTGCTGAACGCTCTGGAACTCAACATGCGTCGCAATCCACGTCATGACCACCGTACCGTGGTCGTCCATTTCGCCGTCAGCGGAGCCGATCAGGTGGAGCGCATCAAGCAACTCGGTGCGATCGTCAGCGCCAATCCCTATTATGTGCGTGCGTTGGCGGACAAGTACGGTGAAGTGGGCCTTGGGCCCGAACGCGCCGACGCGATGGTGCGGTTGGGCGATGTGGAGCGGGCGGGCATCTCCTATTCTCTGCATTCGGACATGCCAATGGCGCCAGGCGACCCGCTGTTCCTGATGTGGTGCGCCGTCAATCGGGTCACCTCGTCGGGACGGGTTGCGGGCGAAGATCAACGCGCGTCTCGCGAGCAGGCCCTGAAGGCGGTGACCCTGAATGCGGCCTATGCACACCGTTTGGAGCATGAGCGCGGCAGCATCGAACCGGGCAAGCTGGCCAATTTCACCGTCCTCGACGACAATCCGCTGACGATCGAGGCGATGGCGATCAAGGATATCGGTGTCTGGGGTACAGTCATGGAGGGGCGTGTACTGAAGGTTGGCACCCTTGCCCATGACGATGCCGCACTTGCCCCGACGAAAGATGAGGTGGATCAGACCGATTTCGCCCGCTCTGTCCTTGATCACGCGGTGTCCGTCGTTCATGCACACATCTAGCAAGAAGGTTGCTCTGGAAAGGAGCCGCGTTCTTCGGCCAACCCGACAGGGCGTGACGGCCAGAACAGCGACCAGATGAGCGATCCACAGACGCCGCCGGGATCAGCAGAGCGCTTATGGAGGCGCCGGACTGTGAAGTCGTCGGAAGACCGACCGTTTTCCTATTGAAACCCGCAGCTCGCTCGCGCAGCCGTTGCGTTGGGGACGGCTTCCAGCACCGTCTGCATGATCGCGGTTTCGATTGCGGGTGATGCACGGGAGGCGCTCTCGCATTCGGCCGAGACCTGCGCCGCGATCAGCGCCGCCACCCGCGCCGGCCAGGTCACCCAGGCATCGCGCTCCTGCCGGGCGAGACGGAACACCAGCGCCTCGGCCCGGGCGGGGTCGACCAGCGCACCTTTCTTCTTCCGGATCGCGATCTGCCGTTCCTGCGCCTGGTAGACCGTGAGCGCCGTCCGGGCCTTGAGATACGAGGAGGACTCGCCGGGTCCCGAGAGGGCATTGTCGCTCACCGATCGCCGTTGCTGATCCGGATCGGTCGTCTCCGCGCGGCGGGCGTCCGAGGCTGCCGCATCGATTGAGCCATCCGCGAAAAGCGTCAGACGGCCGGTGCGCTTCGCTTTCTGGATCGCGCCCCGCGATATGCCGGCATGAGTGGCGTAGTCCTGTTCGGTCATGCCCTGCATGGGGGATCCTTAGCAAGATTAAAGTCATGATATTGCTTTGATTATCGTTGATGCTCGTTCGCATCAGAGCGAACCTGATCCATATTGGATCTCAGCCTGTCACGGTCCCGCACCCGAGCGGGGCCCGCCCACCGGGCCCCGGCCTCGTAGGAGGGCCTGCATCCCGCAGGTCCGCATCCACGGAGCCCATCATGTCCGAGCTCACCGACACCCAGATCCGCATTCTCGAACTCGCCGCCGCACGGAACGACGCGCTGGCCATGCCGCTGCCGAAGGGCCTGCACGGAGCCGCGGCGAAGAAGGCGGTGACCAGGATCATGGAGCTCGGCTTCCTCGAGGAGGTCGATGCCAACATCACCCGCGGCGAGACGCTCTGGCGGGAGACCGGCGATGGTCACGGCTTGACGCTGATCGCCACCGAAGCCGGGCTTGCAGCGGTCGAGCTCTCGCCGGCCGAGATCCGTACCCGGCTGGACCGGCGGAACCCGGAGCCGCTTGAGACCGGGCCCAGCGTACCGCGTGCAGGAACCAAGCAGGCCGGCCTGATCGAGATGCTCTCCGCGCCGGGCGGCGCCACCATCGCAGAGATCTCCGAGGCCACCGGCTGGCAGGCGCACAGCGTTCGCGGTGCGATCTCCGGCACGCTGCGCAAGAAGCTCGGACTCACCGTGGAGGCAACGGCGGAGCCCGAGCGCGGCAGGGTCTACCGGATCGCCGGTTCCTGATTCAGCGCCAGCGCCGACAGGCGCCCTCGGAGGTCATGATGGCCGCGATGTCGCGGCCATTCATTTGTTTGCTTCGACCCTTTCCGCCTGCAGCTCCGAAAAGCTGACGCCGCTCACTTCGTGCACCGCATCCTTGCCGGTGAAGGCTTGCCAGCGCTCTACCGCGACATCGACATAGGCCGGGTTGAGCTCGACACCGAGGCAGGTCCGGTTGGTGGTCTCGGCCGCGATCAGCGTCGTACCGGATCCCATGAACGGCTCGTAGACCGCCTGTCCGGGATCGGAATTGTTGAGGATCGGCCGGCGCATGCATTCGACCGGCTTCTGGGTGCCGTGCACAGTCTCGGCATCCTGATCGCGGTTGGCAATCTGCCAGAGTGTGGTCTGTTTCC
>NZ_PVTD01000017.1 GCF_003003255.1 Aliiruegeria haliotis | reverse complement strand
GCAGGCATGAAGGATTCCAAGGTCATCGTCGCAATCAACAAGGACGAAGAGGCCCCGATCTTCCAGGTCGCAGACTACGGACTCGTCGCCGATCTCTTCGCGGCCGTACCTGAGCTCACTGAAAAGGTCTGACGTCCCGGGGGGCGCCTGGCGCCGGACTTGCTGTCGCAACCACAACCGGACGCCCCACACCACGATAGTGCAGAGGGCCCGCGCAACGGCGGGCCCTTTTTTCAATTCTCGGCCTGTGCAAGCATCACATCGCGACCATCCGCGCCAGCACCGGCTCCAAGGCAACCGCAGCCGCCCGATGCACCGCCCCTCCCGGGGTTTCCGCTGCCGCAGGTGCCTCCAGCTCCGAAAACACCTTGCCCTCCAGGGACGCGCCATCTTCGCGTGCCCAAACGACCTCCAGCGTCTCGGCGGCGTGCGGGCGCAAAGCGTCGATCATCGCCCGGTCCACGAAGAGCGGGTCCCGAAGGGCGCCACCGACCTCACTGGCCGTCTCCTCCGGTGGATGATCCGCCATGTAGAGCAGGACAACCTTGTTCTGGATCCGGCCAAGGAGGAGTTTCATCCGCGCAAGCCAAGCCGCCTTCAATTCGTCGACGACCAGCCGGAACCGATCCGGCCCGCGCTTCGCAAGCGACTGCAACATGTGCCGGTTGAAAGAAAAATCCGTGAAGTCCACATCGCGGAAGACCGCCCGCATCAAGGCCGAAGCCGCCACGAAACGATCATTGCGCCGCGGATGCACGCTGTAGAAGCGGTTCGACATGTTCTGGGCGCCCAGAACCTGCACAACGGTCACCGAAGCGCCATCGGCAACCGACATTGCCCCGCTGTCATTCAGAAAAACATCGACCCCGGCATTCAGGCAGCCGAGATTCACGCAGGCCGTGCCTGTCGCAGCCTCCACGAGTTCCGGAAATGGTTTCTCAATGAAACGCCCGTAGGTCTCGTTTCCGCCAATGAAGGCGCAATACGGCACCTCGAGGTCCTTTAGAGGCCCCCGGAAGTGCAACCTGGACACACCATACCGGCACAAAGAATAGTCAAGGGCGCCAACGCCCGGATGCTCGAACGACATCCCACCACCTCATTTTCGACTCACCCAACGCCAGATTGCGCCCCCGGTCTTGCCAAATGGCTAAACAGGAAGGTTGAGACGATTTATAGCAATCGGGCGTGACCAAGTTCGCTGGAATACTTCGCACATGCAGAATAGGGTCCGTGCAAATGCAGCATCCACGGAAGGTGGGAACATGGGTATCAAGACTGTAGGAATCGTCGGCGCAGGGCAGATGGGCAACGGCATCGCGCATGTCTTCTCGCTCGCGGGATACGATGTGACGCTGACCGATATCAGCCAGGACTCACTCGATCGGGGCCTCGCGACCATTCGCAAGAACATGGACCGCCAGGTCACCAAGGAAAAGATCACCGCCGAAACCCGAGACGACGCGATGTCCCGCATCCGCACCACGCTGCAAGTGACCGACATCGGACCCTCGGACCTTATCGTCGAGGCTGCCACCGAACGGGAAACGATCAAGACGGCGATCTTCGAGGATCTGCAACCGCATCTCAAACCGGAAACGATCCTGACGTCCAACACCTCCTCGATCTCGATCACTCGTCTGGCCAGCCGCACCGATCGCCCCGAGCGTTTCATGGGGCTGCATTTCATGAACCCGGTGCCGGTGATGAAACTGGTAGAACTGATCCGCGGCATTGCCACGGACGAAGAGACCTACCAGACGATGCTGCAAGTGGTCGACAGCCTTGGGAAAACCGCGGCCAGCGCCGAAGATTTCCCGGCCTTCATCGTCAACCGAATCCTGCTGCCGATGATCAACGAGGCGGTCTACACGCTCTACGAAGGCGTCGGCAATGTTCGGTCCATCGACACGGCGCTGAAGCTGGGTGCCGCGCATCCGATGGGGCCGCTGGAACTGGCGGATTTCATCGGACTCGATACCTGCCTTGCGATCATGAACGTGCTCTACGACGGCCTCGCAGACACGAAATACCGGCCCTGCCCGCTGCTGACCAAATATGTCGAGGCCGGCTGGCTGGGGCGGAAGTCAGGCCGTGGCTTCTATGACTATCGTGGCGAGACGCCCGTACCGACGCGCTGACCACAGGCGTCGGTCGCAACTGGCACCCGGCCGACCATCCCGTGAAACCGTACAGTTCGGATCCCGTCACCGTGGCGGGATCGATCGAATGGGGACACTTGCGAAGCTCTGAACCCGTTCAGCCCATGCCTGTCGGGCCAGCGACGATCTCAGAGGTTCTTCAAAGAGAGCGTCTGCTCTCGCAGCCAGGCCATGAACCCGCGCGGATTTGACGACCAGGAGGCAATCTCTTCGCGATCAAAGACCTCGCCCACGGCGGGCGCTTGTGGCTTGTTGAGCGAGTGCACAACCTCGTAGAGCAGCAACCCCTGACGCAGAGTGGCCGACACCCGGTTCGCCATCTGATACCACCGCGAGTTGCTCCCCGGGAAGAAGATCGGAAGGACGGAGGCACCGGACCGCTGGATCATCTTCGCTGTGAACGGGTTCCATTCCCGTTCGATCACCGGCCCCAGAAGCGTGTCAGACGAGGCGACCACTCCCGATGGGAAGAGCACAATGCATCCCCCTGCCTTCAGGTGGTCCATCGCTGTGCGACGCATTTCGAGGTTCTTCTGCAAGGCGTCTTCTTCGTGCGGGAACGGCACGGGAATCATGAACTGGTCAATTTCACCGACGCCCGTCAGCAGGGACCGGGTCAGGATCTTGTAGTCAGTTCGCCGCCGACCGATCAGCTCCGCCAGGACCATCCCGTCCACAAGCCCGTGGGGGTGATTGGCCACGATCACCAGCGGCCCGTCTTCGGGGATGTTGTCAATCTGCGACTGAGGGGTCGTGAGCTTGATGCCCATAACTCCAAGCGCCTGTTCCCAGAAGGGTTGACCGTGCGGGACCCCCATCGCTTCGAACTTCCGGATAAGACGCAAAAGCCGCATCTTGCCCGTCAGAAACTCCATTGCGTGGATGGCACCAACCTGAAGAGGGTTCTCAAAGGTGTTGGCGTAGGACAGCCTACGGCGGTCATACGGTTGATCGGCAAGATTCTGGCCGTCCCCCTGCCCGACAAGATCTCGGTGGGGCGGCCGGTGCATCATCACCGGTCTATGCTGGGTCGATTCCACCAAACCAACTGGATCCTTCGCCGGTTCGCCTTACATCCCCTCACCGAACTTGTCGGCGACGAGCTCTGCCAGTGCCCGTGCAAGCTCCTGTGCCTGGCGGCCACTGGTTTGAACCTCAATAGAGGTTCCCCGTGAGGCTGCCAACATCAAAAGGCCCATGATGCTGTCACCTGCGGCGTCGAGACCATCCTTGGAGACATTTGCCGTCGCGTCAAAACTCTCCACCATCTCCACGAACTTGGCCGACGCGCGTGCGTGTAGCCCCTTCTCGTTAATGATTTCGAGTGTCTGCGTGGTGGAATTGTTCATGCAGCTCTATGCCCTGCCGTTTCCATCGAAACTGTTGATGTACTTGCGCCCTGCTTGCAGCGCGCTCTGCACCGCGTCTGACACGGGCATTTGCCGGGACTTCGCGAGCTTGACCAGCATCGGCAGATTTGCGCCGTAGAGGATCCGCCGATTGCTCTGGTTGCAGGCCCGCAGCGAGAGGTTTGAGGGCGAGCCGCCAAACATGTCCGTCACCACGACTACGCCGTCCCCCACGTCCACCGCATCTGCGGCTTCGAGGATTTCGGCCTGTTTCAACGTCCTGTCATGTTCGGGTGCGATCGTGATCGCGCGCATGCCGACCTGCTTGCCGACCACATGCTCGACCGCGGCAAGGTATTCATTTGCCAGACCACCATGCGCGACGATGACGATGCCGATCACGCTATTTCCTCGCTTGCGCTGCGCTGCCGCTCGATGCGGCTCGTCGCTCCAGTTCACGATGCCTAATTGACACCTGCCAACCGGCCTCCGCAAGCGTATTCCCGAGGTGTTCAGCAAGCGTGACCGAACGATGTTGCCCTCCGGTACAGCCGAAACCGATCGAGAGGTATGATTTACCCTCTTCAACATAGGCCGGAAGCAGCAATTGGGTAAGTTTCAGGACCTGATCGAAGAACGCATCATAGCGCGGGTCCTGCCCGACATAGCTCGCCACGTCCGGCGATTGGCCGTCCTTTTGCCGGAGCGCGGGTTCCCAGTAGGGATTTCTCAGGAAGCGGACATCGAAGACCATGTCGAGCCCGCGCGACAGCCCTCGCTTGTAGGAAAAGGAGTGCACCGACAGCGCAAGCCGGTGTTCAGGCGAGCCACCGAACCACCGATCGATCTCGGCCCGAAGGTCGTGAATTGTTAGATCGGAAGTATCGATCAGGATCTCAGCCCGGACCTGTATCGGTTTCAACAGATCAAACTCACGCGCGATGCCGACTGCCGGACTGTCGGCAGGGGCCATCGGGTGGCGACGCCGCGTTTCAGAGTAGCGTCGCAACAGAACATCCGCTGCGCAATCGAGGTACAGTAACTCGACACCGCGGGAGTCGAGGCGGTCGATCAGTTCCAGAAACGCAGCAGTCGAGAAATCCCGGTTTCGCGTGTCGATGCCGAGTGCAAGCGCCTTTCCGTGCGGCGGGCCTTCCAGCAATGGCGGCACAAGCGAGAGCGGCAGGTTGTCGATGACTTCATAGCCAAGATCTTCCAGCGCCCGGATGGCCGTGCTTCGACCGGCACCGGACGGCCCGGTTACGAGGACGGTCCGCGTTCCGGTGCGCGGGGTGTCCCGCTCGTCGTCGCTGAGTTCACTCATGGATCGGTTCTTCTGTGCAGAAGGCATTGGAGGAGGGCGCTGGCAGGAAGTCTGCCCGGCGGACGGTAAAGCATGGTCAACGGGACGCCAAGGATCTCCGTCGTGCGGCGCGGCGGCAATCGCTCGGGTTCAGGCTGCCCGAGATCGATTGCAAGCGCGAGGGGGACATTCGTCCGGAAGGGTATCGTCAACAGCCCGACATGTCTGGCTTCGATCCGCCCTGCGATGCTCTCCGGCGCCGTGGCCACGAGTTCGCCGTTGCTGGTGCGCACATGTGTGCGATCATCTGCCACAAGCTCGGCGCCGAGAGCGATCAGGTCCAAAGCAAGGGAGGATTTCCCTGCCCCCGAAGGTCCGAGAATCAGCAGCCCGCCATCGCCGAGAGCCACGGTGCTGGCGTGGAGGATGACGCTTGTTGGCGGGTCGGTGGACATCACGACCCCTCCCGTTCGGCACTCACACCGGCAGGCCGACGACGAACCGCGCTCCCAGGGGTTCTGACGTGATGTCGGCATCGGTCGGACGAATGTTCTCTGCCCAGATAACACCGCCATGCGCCTCGACGATCTGCTTGGAAATCGCCAGACCAAGCCCGGAATGATCGCCGAACTGGCCGACTGGGCGCTCGGAATAGAACCGGTTGAAGATCTTGGTCAGCGCCTGCTCCGGGATGCCGGGACCGGTGTCTTCGACCACGACCAGCACCCTGTTCTCCCGTTTCCGAACCCAGACCCGAACCGCATCACCATCTTCGCAGAAGGACACGGCATTGGTGATCAGGTTGACGAAAACCTGTGCCAGCCGCGCCTCCAGCCCGAACACCTCGATCGGTTGGCGCGGCAGGTCGGTGATGAACTCGACCCCCTTGGCATTGGCATCCTCGCCCAGAAACTGCGTGAGGTTGGTCATCATCTTGACCAGATCGAACCGCTCCTCGTCTTCCTTGACAAGCTCGCTGTCAAGCCGGGACGCGTTCGAGATGTCGCTGACAAGGCGATCCAGACGACGGACGTCGTGATCGATCACATTAAGGAGTTTCTCGCGTTGATCCTCCCGTTTGGCCACGCGCATCGTGCCGACGGCCGAGCGCAGGGACGCCAGCGGGTTCTTGATCTCGTGGGCAACATCTGCGGCGAACTGCTCGTTCGCATCAATCCTGTCATAGAGCGCAGCCACCATACCGCGCAACGCACCCGAAAGGCGGCCAATCTCGTCGGGACGACCGGTCAGGTCGGGGATTCTGACCCGTCCCGGCGTCATCTTGCGCGCATTCCTGTCGCGCCCGATTTCTGCAGCCGCCGCGAGATCGGAAAGCGGATTTGCAATCGTGGAGGCGAGCACGAGGCTCAAGCCGATGGACACAAGGATTGCGATGACGAACATTTGCAATACCTGCTCCCGCTCGTTTCGGACCAGCGTATCGATCTCGCCCGCAGCAGACGCCAGCGCAACGACACCAACCAGATCCCCGGCACGCGTGATCGGTGACGCAACGGAGAACAACACCTCGCCATTCGCATCGGTACCCGTCTTCATCGGGCGGACGTCGACAGTGGTTTCGGCAACAAGCGCACTGGCCAGCACTTCACCATCCGCGCCCTCAAGGTCCGGCCCCGTCGGCGTGAAGACCCGGGAGACGCCCAGCCAGATCGTGTTTAGCAGGTCGGTGATGACATTGCTTCCATCCGACAGCGACAGGTGCAGGTTCGGGCCGGTTCGGTGCGCGACCCGATTGCCAGCGGCATCAAAGACATAGACCTCCACACCGCGCGACAGGCTCAGGCGGTCGATCGTCGCCTGTGGGTCGACGCCATCGCGACCGGACAGGCTGAACGGGGCATTCTCCGGGATCTGGAGTTCGAAGAGATCGGCAATCAGCGCCGCTTCGAGGTGAAGGGAGTTCACGCGCTGCGTTGCCAGACTGTCGCGGAACGGGTTCAGATAGAAAACCCCGCCAACGAGGATCAGCAGGCCGATCAGATTGAAGGTGATGATCTTGCGCGCAAGCGGAGACCGATTGAGCGTCAGGTAGCCGCGGCGTTCCCGCTTGCGGCGAACGTCCACGTCAGAGGTTTCCGGGACGACCCAGTCGTCACCCAGAACCACGTCGTCGTTGACCATTTCCTGACGGGCGTCGCGCACGCGTCGCTCTCCCTTCCGGGTTTGAGGGTCACTCCTCGTTATACCGGTACCCAATGCCATATAGCGTCTCGATTGCCGAGAAGTCGGAATCCACCGTGCGCATCTTCTTGCGCAGCCGCTTGATGTGGCTGTCGATGGTGCGGTCGTCGACATAGACCTGGTCGTCGTAGGCGACATCCATCAACTGATCGCGGCTCTTGACGAACCCCGGACGCTGGGCGAGGGCCTGCAACAGCAGGAACTCCGTCACGGTCAAGGTCACGTCCTTGCCCTTCCAACTCACGGAATGGCGCAGCGGATCCATGATCAATTCCCCGCGCGTGAGGACCTGTGCCGTTTCCGGCTCGCCGGCCTCGTCAGCGGAGATCACCTCCTGGCGCCGCAGCAACGCGCGGATCCGCTCAACCAGAAGCCGTTGCGAAAAGGGTTTCTTTACGTAGTCGTCGGCGCCCATCCGCAGCCCGAGAACCTCGTCGATCTCGTCGTCCTTGGACGTCAGGAAAATGACGGGCATGGACGTTTTCTGCCGCAGGCGTTGCAGCAGGTCCATGCCATCCATCCGGGGCATCTTTATATCCAGAACCGCCATGTCGGGCAGCTTGCGATTGAACGCATCCAGCGCCGATTGCCCGTCATTGTAGGTTTCCACCTCGAAACCCTCGGCCTCAAGGGTCATCGAAACCGAGGTGAGGATGTTTCTGTCGTCGTCCACAAGCGCGATGCGCGACATTGGCGTGATCCTCGTACTGCTCATTGTCCAATTTTTTAGACATTTTCCTGTTTCCAGCCCTTGGAATCAACAACGAACTGCGAATCGGGCATGTGGCTGGGCACACATGACACCTATTTCGGAAACGAATGGCTAATTTGCATCACTCCCAAGCATGCACCTGGGAACATGGGTGCCATGCAGATGTTCCCTTGGGTCATGCGCAGGGCGAGAACCCGTCATTCACGGGCGGAAACAGCGACATGGTGGCGCTAACAAACGGCTGTGGTGGCGCTTCAAATGCGTTCCGCAGGTGGTATATGACCTCCACGAACAGTACTCCGATCGGCCCACTCTCGACATGGCACGAGGGCTCGTCAGCCGGAGCGCAAATGAGCACAGTTACCGCAATCCCAGGAGGAAAGCATGCAAGCTCCAACCACCAACGCCAGACTGATCAAATGGGTCGAGAAGATGCAGGCGCTCTGCAAGCCCGACCAGGTCGTTTGGTGCAACGGTTCCCAGGAAGAATATGACGAGCTCTGCCAGCTGATGGTTGATGGCGGTACGTTCATCCGCCTCAACGAGGAAAAACGCCCGAACAGCTACCTCGCCCGCTCCCACCCCTCCGACGTGGGCCGGGTCGAGAACCGGACCTTCATCTGCTCCAACAGCAAGGGCGACGCAGGCCCGACCAACAACTGGTACGACCCGACCGAAATGCGCGGCATCCTGAACGAGAAGTTCGAAGGCTGCATGAAGGGCCGTACGATGTACGTCATACCCTTCTCCATGGGTCCGATCGGCTCCCCGATCTCCAAGATCGGCGTCGAGATCTCCGACAGCCCCTACGTTGTCACCAACATGCGCATCATGACCCGCATGGGTCAGGAAGTGCTCGACTCGCTCGGCGACGACGGCTTCTTCATCCCCTGCATGCACTCTGTCGGCGCCCCGCTGGCCGAAGGCGAGGCCGATGTTCCGTGGCCCTGTGAAAGCGATATCGAGAACAAGTATATCGTCCACTTCCCTGAGACCTACGAGATCTGGTCCTACGGGTCCGGCTACGGCGGCAACGCGCTGCTCGGCAAGAAGTGCCTTGCCCTGCGCATCGCCTCCGTCATGGCCCGCGACGAAGGCTGGCTCGCCGAGCATATGCTGATCATGGGGCTGGAATCGCCCGAAGGCGAAAAGACCTACCTTGGCGCCGCCTTCCCGAGCGCCTGCGGCAAGACCAACCTGGCCATGCTGCTGCCGCCGAAAGGCTTCGAGGGCTGGAAAGTCTCGACGGTCGGTGACGACATCGCCTGGATCAAGAAGGGTCCCGAGGGCGAACTGCGCGCGATCAACCCCGAGGCCGGCTTCTTCGGCGTTGCCCCGGGCACGAACCGCGCAACCAACCCCATCGCCATGGACACGATTCAGAAGGACGTCATCTACACCAACTGCGCGCTCACCGATGACGGCGACGTGTGGTGGGAAGGCATGACGAAAGAGAAGCCCGCGCACCTGATCGACTGGAAAGGCAACGACTGGACTCCCGAAAGCGAGACCCCGGCCGCGCACCCGAACGCCCGCTTCACGGCGCCGGCTGCCAACTGCCCGTCCATCGACCCCGCCTGGGAAGATCCGGCAGGTGTCGAGATCGACGGCTTCGTCTTCGGTGGCCGGATGTCCCAGGACATGCCGCTGGTCTACCAGGCCTTCAACTGGTCGCACGGCGTCTACCTTGCCGCCACCATGGGCTCCGAAGCCACCGCTGCTGCCATTGGCGTTTCCGCCATGCGCCGCGACCCGATGGCAATGCTGCCCTTCTGCGGCTACAACATGGCCGACTACTTCAGCCACTGGCTGAACGTTGGCCGTCGCGTGTCCAACCCGCCGCGGATGTTCCGCGTCAACTGGTTCCGCAAGGACGACAACGGCAAGTTCATCTGGCCGGGCTTCGGTGAGAACATGCGCGTGCTGAAGTGGATCGTCGATCGTGTCCACGGTCGCGGAAATGCGGTCGAAAGCCCGATTGGCTGGATGCCGCGCCACGAAGACATCCATTGGGATGGCCTCGAGTTCCCGTCCGAGACCTTCTACGAACTGATGAGCGTCGATCGGGAAGCGGGTACGGCCGAAGCGCGCGCACACGAGGAGCAGTTCGACAAGTTCTTCGACCGGCTGCCGAAGGAGTTCATCTTCGAGCGTGAACTGCTTCGCTCGCGCGTATGGCGCTCCCCGGACCATTGGGAACTGGCGCACGAGCATCCCGAGTGATCTCGTAGCGACAAGATGTGAGAGAGGCGGCTTCGGCCGCCTCTTTTTTTTGCGCGGCCGACAAGGCGGGCGAGATGTTCTCGCTAACAGTCGGCTCTTGTCGCACCCCCGGATCAAATTCGCGATGCTATACGAGCCGTACCGGGCAGATTTGGCCCGAGTGGGCAGGTGCCGCGCCGCCAGCCGAATGGACAGGAACAGGACGACCGCGTTGGCGGTTCTTAGGAGCGAACAAATGACAACTGGACGTGTGAACCCGGCGATGCGCCTGGAGGATCAGGGCATTACCGGCCTCGGCAACGTGTTCTACAACTACATCGTGCCGAACCTGATGACGGAGGCACTCAAGAATGGCGAAGGGAAGCTCGGCCTTGGCGGCACTTTCCTGGTTTCTACTGGAGAGTTCACTGGCCGGTCGCCGAAGGATAAGCACGTCGTCAGGAACGCCGCCTCCGAGGACACGGTATGGTGGGAAAACAACACCGCCATGGCGCAGGATGGCTGGAATGCGCTGAAGGCCGACATGTTCGAACACATGAAGGGGCGCAACTACTACGTCTCCGATCTCTATGGCGGCGCAGACAAGAACCTGCGTGTGTCGTTCCGGATGGTCAACGAGTTCGCCTGGCACGGTGTTTTCATGCGCCACATGCTTCGCCGCCCCGCCCGCGTGGAACTCGACAGCTTCGTGCCGGACTGGACCATCGTGAATTGCCCGTCCTTCAAGGCCAACCCCGCACGGCATGGCTGCCGCACGGAAACTGTCATCGCCCTGAATTTCGAGGACAAGATGATCCTGATCGGCGGCACCGAATACGCTGGCGAGAACAAGAAGGGCGCTTTCACGATCCTCAACTACCTGTATCCGGCACAGGACGTGATGGCGATGCACTGCTCCGCCAACCATGCCAAGGGCAACCCCCAAGAAAGCGCCGTCTTTTTCGGCCTCTCGGGCACTGGCAAGACAACGCTTTCCGCAGATCCCGACCGCATCCTGATCGGCGATGACGAACATGGCTGGTCTGATCGCGGGATCTTCAACTTCGAAGGGGGCTGCTACGCCAAGACGATCAATCTGTCACAGGAAGCCGAGCCGGAGATCTATGCCACGACCTCCATGTTCGGCACCGTGATCGAGAACATGGTCTATGACACGGAAACGCTGAAGCTCGATTATGACGACGACAGCCTGACGGCCAACATGCGCTGTGCCTACCCGCTGACCTCGATCCCGAACGCCTCCAGCACGTCACTCGGCGGGAACCCGAAGAACGTCATCATGCTGACCTGCGATGCCTTCGGCGTCCTGCCTCCCATCGCGCGATTGTCGCCGGAACAGGCCATGTACCACTTCCTGTCCGGCTTCACCTCCAAGGTGGCGGGCACAGAGCGAGGCATCACCGAACCTCAGCCGACATTCTCGACCTGCTTCGGGGCACCCTTCATGCCGCGTCGCCCGGAAGTCTACGGCGATTTGCTGAAAAGGAAGATCGCCGAGAACAACTCCTGCTGCTGGCTCGTCAACACGGGCTGGTCGGGTGGCGCCTACGGCGAGGGTGCGCGAATGCCGATCAAGGCCACGCGGGCGCTGCTCTCGGCCGCACTCGATGGCACGCTCAAAACGGTTGCCTTCCAAATGGATCCGAATTTCGGCTTCGAGGTGCCCGTGGAGGTGCCGGGCATCGAAACCGACTTGCTGCACCCGCGGAGCACCTGGAAGGACAAGGACGCCTATGATGCGCAGGCGGCCAAACTGGTCACGATGTTCAGGGAGAATTTCGAGCAGTACATGCCTTATGTGTCGGACGACATCAAAGCTGTCGCGATCGGCTGACCACGGGCATCCTGGCGCCCGACCTGCGCGTCACCCACCTTGAGCAAATCGAAATGGCCCGGCGCATGAATCGGCGCCGGGCCACGTTCCACGCAACGATTGACTGCGCTCGCCCCTTGCGCCCGCACCAGCACAAGACCAAGATCGCAACGACCATCTGCGGAGCGCGTTTGCCGAACCTCGTCACCCTTCTGGCCCTTGCCCTGGCACCTTTGCTCCTGCCCGCGCCCGCTTGGGCAGGGGATCATCTTGTGTTTGCGGCCGCAAGCCTGAAGGAGGCCCTTGAGGAAGTCGTGGAGGACTGGACCCGGGAAACCGGGACGCGCGCGGAGATTTCTTTTGCCGGAAGCTCCGTGCTCGCGCGACAGATCGAGGCCGGCGCCCCGGCCGAGTTGTTCCTGTCGGCCAACACGGCCTGGATGGACCAACTGGATCGCGGTGGCCTGCTCGAACCGGGAGGACGGATCGACTTGCTGTCCAACCGGCTCGTTCTCATTTCCTCCACAATCGCACAGCCCACTGACCTTGAGGGCGCCATCGCCAGGATCCCGGGCGAGGCGCCCATCGCCATGGCGCTTGTCGACGCCGTGCCCGCAGGGATCTATGGCAAGGCGGCGCTGCGCAAGCTGGACGCCTGGGACTCTCTCGCTCCCCAGGTGGTCCAGACCGACAACGTCCGCGCCGCTCTCGCCCTCGTCGCCACGGGGGCCGCCCCATTCGGGATCGTTTACGCGACCGATGCGCAAGCCGAACCGCGGGTCCACGTCATCGCGGAGTTTCCCGCTGACAGCCATCCGCCCATCAACTATCCGCTTGCCCTGATCGAAGGCGCAGGCGAGAGCGCCCGAGACCTCTGGCATCACCTGGCAAGCCCCTCCGCAACCGCAATTTTCCTTGATCACGGGTTCAACCAACCCGCTACGGGAGAGTAATCGTATGCTGGGGCTTGAACCGGACGCCTGGCAGGCCGTCGCACTTTCCCTGCGCGTCTCGCTCTGCGCGACGGCCGCAAGCCTCCCCATCGGGATCTTCGTGGCCTACGCGCTCGCTCGCTGGGAGTTTCCCGGACGGCAGGCCCTGAACGGCATCGTTCACCTGCCCCTGATCCTGCCCCCGGTTGTCACCGGCTACCTTCTCCTGCTCACATTCGGCCGTCAGGGCCCCGTGGGCGCGTTCCTTGAGGCCACCTTCGGGATTTCGTTCGCTTTCAACTGGACCGGCGCGGCATTGGCGGCCGCGATCATGGCCTTTCCACTGATGGTTCGTGCGATCCGGCTCTCGGTTGAAGCCATGGATCCCGGGCTGGAGCAGGCCGCCGCCACGCTGGGCGCCTCGTCCATCCGCGTTTTCCTCACGATCACCCTGCCGCTGATGCTCCCCGGCATCCTTACCGGCAGCATCCTCGCCTTCGCCAAGGCGATGGGAGAATTCGGCGCCACGATCACCTTTGTTTCCAACATCCCGGGCCGCACACAGACACTGCCCTCGGCTGTCTATGCCTTCCTTCAGGTGCCCGGCGCAGAGGGCACGGCCATTCGCCTCGTGCTGATCTCGGTGGCGATCGCAATGGGGGCTCTCGTGGCTTCGGAGGTCCTGGCCCGGCGCGCAGCGCGCAGGATGGGCACGCGATGACGCTTTCCATTCGCCTCCGCCACGCCCAGTCCGAGTTCGAACTCGACGTCGACTTCACGACACCGCCGGGTGTCACTGCGCTCTTTGGACATTCCGGCGCCGGCAAGACAACGATCGTGCAAGCCGTTGCAGGCCTGCTGAAACCCGATTCCGGACGGATCAGCATCGACGACGCACTGCTCGAAGACAGCGATCGGGGTTTCTGGACCCCGCCCCGGAACCGCCGCGTTGGCTATGTCTTTCAGGACGGACGCCTGTTCCCGCATATGACTGTGC
This sequence comes from Aliiruegeria haliotis, assembly GCF_003003255.1. Lineage (GTDB taxonomy): Bacteria > Pseudomonadota > Alphaproteobacteria > Rhodobacterales > Rhodobacteraceae > Tropicimonas > Tropicimonas haliotis. The sequence goes on along the minus strand of NZ_PVTD01000017.1, from coordinate 24,188 downwards.
TGAAGAACCTCCGCTACGGCGCAAACCTCGCCGGTGTCCGTGACCCTGCGGAGGAGGATCGGGTAGTCGACCTCCTGGGGCTCTCCGACTACCTCCATCGCTATCCCGGCACCCTGTCCGGTGGCGAAAAGCAGCGCGTGGCCATCGGGCGGGCCTTGCTGTCGCGTCCCCGGCTGCTACTGCTCGACGAGCCGCTGGCCGCCCTCGATCCAGCACGCCGCGAAGAGATCCTGCCCCACCTCGAACGGCTGCGGGACAATAGCGGCTTGCCCATCCTCTATGTCAGCCACGCCCCCTCCGAGGTCGCACGGCTCGCCACGACCGTTGTGCTCCTCGAACGTGGGAAGGTCCTGAAACTTGGTCCGGCGTCCGAAATCCTGTCGGACCCCCAGATGGTGCCCGCGATCGGCCCGAGGGAGGCCGGCGCCATCCTTGCCGCCACTGTCATCCGCCACCACGACGACGGGCTGAGCGAGTTGCAAACTTCCGCTGGCACCCTGCTCCTCCCCGCGGTCAGTGCCGCGCCAGGCCGCTCTCTCCGCGTCCGAATTGCCGCGCATGATGTCATCCTGTCGCGAGAGGCTCCCAAAGGCCTATCGGCCCTCAACATCCTTCCCGCCCGGGTCTGCGCTCTCCGCCTTGGTGACGGTCCTGGCGCAATCGTCCAAGTCGAAACGGGCACCGACCGGCTGCTCGCACGGATCACGCGACGATCAGTCGTCGCTCTGGGGCTGGAGCCAGGCGCCGATTGCTACGCGATCATCAAATCCGTCGCAGTCGCGCGCGAAGACATAGGACGGGGATAGTTTTCATTCCATCGCCCGCCGCAAAAGATTGGCCCCGGCAACGACCAATACCACCAGTGTGGCATTTCTGAACTTCCGCTGGTCCAACCGGTCATGAACCTTTTGCCCAATCCGCATCCCGATCAGCGCCGGCACAACCATCGCGGCCGAAAGCGGAACCGTGCTTGCATTCAACACCCCGGTCTGAAGATGCGTCATCGTAAGCAGCGCCGCGCCGAGGCCGAAAGCGACTCCCTGCGTCCGCACCTGCTCCGCCTTTGGCGTACCCATGGCCGTGAGCAACAACACAAGCGGTGGTCCCCAGACTCCTGACACCCCACCGACCACCCCTGCACACGCCGCAAGCGCCACCTCGACTGGCAGGCGTCGCCCTTCTGAAATGGAGATATCGACTCCGACAAGTTGAACCACTCCGAAGAGGACAATCGGGACGCCGATCAGGGCAAAAAGAACCCGTTCGTCAAGCACTGTCACCAATTGCGCCGATGCGACAAGGCACACCGCACCGACGGAAAGGAAGACGCGGCGCGCACGGATGGCCCTCCAGGCAGCCGCGAATCCATCCCGAAACGCTTGCTGGTAGTTCGTGACCAGAGTGGGCAGGATCAGGGCCGCCAGCGCCAATTCCGGGGACAGGAAAGACGCCAGTCCCGAAACCATGATCATTGGCATCGCGAAACCAACGGCTCCCTTCACGAAGGATGCGATCAGCGTCACCCCAATGGCGAGGACGAGGTGACCCGCGGAGAGGCCGCCGAGTTGCACGAGTTGTTCCATTCCTCGGCCATACCGGAACTCTCGACGCGCTGCACAGTCAAATTTCACGCGACACATTTAAAGCTATTTGCGCGTCATATTGAAATTAAGTTGCGCTGCAACTGCAAACAGCCTATCCCGGTTCGCAACTGCAATTGGAGGATTCGGGACATGCCGCATGATGGACAGGACCTGCCCATGAAAGAGGTCGAGGCCCCGCTTCTCGACGAGCTGCTGTCGCTCACCAAGGCGTCAATCGCCCCGGTTGATGCGTTGCTGTCCAAGGCAATCGACACCGTGCGTGCCCGTGTTCTGGAGGGCGGTCGGGTCTCCGGCGCCTTGCTCGAGGAAAACCAGACGGCAGCACATGCGTTGGCGTGGCTCGCGACCTATGCGCAGTCCTTGCGGCAGATGCAGGCCTGGGCGGAAAGACTGGAGGCGCAGGGTAAATTCGGTGAGATCGAGCAATTGCTCCACCAGATCGCGTTCGGAGAGTATCTGTTGCAGATCCAGGGTGGAATCCCGATGAGCCAGGGCGAGATCATTCGCGTCCGGGACATGGGCCTGGACGCTATGGAAGACCTTGCGACCTTCGCAACCCCCGAGATTTCAGCGCTCTGCCAAAACGGAAACAGCCAGCGCGCCCGCACAAGGCTCGTCGAGCTCATGCAGGAACAGGCCGCAAATGTCACCTTTGGCGCGACGGGTCTGGAGGACGAGTTGGAGATGATCCGCGAACAGTTCCGCCGCTATGCGGTGGAACGGGTGGAGCCCTATGCGCAGGAATGGCATCTCAGGGATGAACTCATTCCCATGGAGGTCATCGAAGAGCTGGCGGAGATGGGTGTCTTCGGGTTGACGATACCGGAGGAGTTCGGTGGTTTCGGGCTGTCCAAGGCATCGATGGTCGTGGTTTCCGAGGAGCTTTCCCGCGGATACATCGGCGTCGGCTCACTCGGCACGCGCTCCGAGATAGCCGCCGAGTTGATCCTCTGTGGTGGAACCGAGGAGCAGAAATCCCAGTGGCTCCCGAAGATCGCCAGCGCCGAGATCCTGCCCACGGCCGTATTCACAGAGCCAAACACTGGCTCCGATCTTGGCAGTTTGCGGACCCGCGCAGTGCAGGACGACAAGGGTGACTACATCGTAACGGGCAACAAGACGTGGATCACGCATGCCGCGCGAACCCATATGATGACTCTGCTCGCACGTACGGATCCCGAAACCTCGGACCATCGGGGCCTCTCAATGTTCCTGGCGGCAAAGACGCCGGGTACGGATGAAGAACCGTTCCCAACCGAAGGTATGACGGGCGGCGAGATCGAGGTTCTCGGTTATCGTGGCATGAAAGAGTATGAACTGGGTTTCGACGGGTTCTGCGTGAAGGGCGAAAACCTTCTGGGCGGTGTCGAAGGTCAGGGATTCAAGCAACTCATGCAAACCTTCGAAGCCGCGCGCATTCAGACAGCGGCAAGGGCGATCGGGGTCGCGCAATCGGCTCTCGACATCGCTATGCAGTACTCACTGGATCGCAAGCAGTTTGGAAAGGCATTGATCGCTTTCCCGCGCGTCTCTGGAAAGCTCGCCATGATGGCCGTAGAGATCATGGTTGCGCGTCAGCTGACCTACTTCGCCGCCTGGGAGAAAGATCACGATCACCGCTGCGACCTCGAGGCCGGCATGGCAAAACTCCTTGGGGCACGAGTGGCCTGGGCTGCTGCCGACAATGGCCTTCAGATCCATGGAGGCAATGGATTTGCTCAGGAATACGCGATCAGCCGGGTTCTGTGCGACGCCCGAATTCTCAACATTTTCGAAGGCGCCGCAGAGATCCAGGCTCAAGTTATCGCCCGCAGACTTCTCGGCTGACTTGATACGCGCTCGGACGGGGAAACACCTTTGATTGCGATCCAATCAATTCACAATAAACTCAGCGTGCAAGGCACCAGCAGCTTTTATGCTCTTGAGTATGTCAATCAAATCCCTTGGCGCCACGCCCAAAGCATTCAGCCCCGCCACGACCTCGGCAAGTGACGTGCCACCGTCAACCTCGGCAAGCCCAATGCCCGGTTCCTCCTCGATCTGAGCCGTCGTGCGGGGAAGAACAACAGTTTCTCCCGGCGCGAACGGGTTGGGTTGGACCGCCATTGGTGTTTCTTCGATACGAAGAGTCAGGTTTCCTTGGGAAACAGCCACCTTGGAAATCCGCACGTCATCGCCCATTACAATGGTTCCGGATCTTTGATCCACGACGACCCGAGCTTTTCGCTCAGGCTCGACCCGTATGTTCTCTATTCGACCAACAGCCCGAGCAGGCGAGCCAAGCCTCGTCGCCAAGACGTCGAACTCGACAGTTCCCGAATCCAGCATGCGCGCAACAGTTCGCCCAAAAGCTGAATTGATCGCTGTTTCGATCCTGCCAGCCGTTGTGAAATCGGGGTTTCGGAGAGCCAGGCGTAGCCTGTCCAATGACCCGAAATCGAAGTCGATCTCTCGCTCCACACGTGCGCCAGCCGGAATGGTGCCGGCTGTCGGAACACCGGTTACCACACTTGCAGCATCACCCTCAGCCTGCGCCCCGCCGGCAATAACTGTTCCCTGCCCAACAGCATAGATCTGTCCGTCGGCCGCAGTGAGGGGAGTCATCACCAGTGTTCCCCCGAGCAAACTCTTGGCGTCGCCGATTGCTGACACGGTCACGTCAATTCTGCCACCAGACCGAGAGAACGGAGGCAGCGTCGCTGTCACGAATACCGCGGCAACGTTCTTTGGCCGAAACTGCTCACCTGTAACGTTGACCCCCAACCTTTCGAGCATGTTCGACATTATCTCTTCGGTGAAAGGTGCGTTCCTGATGCCATCGCCGGTCCCGTTCAAGCCGACCACCAATCCGTAGCCCACCAGATCGTTTCCCCGAACACCGTCAAATTCCACTAAATCCTTGATGCGTACCGGTCCCGAGACGGCTTGGGTTGCCAGGATCAAACCTAAAAGCACTAGCCTAGTCAGTGACCGCATCAAAGGAAATCCACCAAGCTCAGTTGCGACACACGGGCGGTCACAGCGAACAGAGTCTCCAATTGGTTCTGGACCTCTTGCAACTGGGTTGCACTGTCAAACGGATCGATTGACAGGATGCTGGACCTTGCCAACTCCAGCGAGGCCATTTCCGACGCCATCTCTACTTTGCTCTCTTCAATGGTCTCCTGCGCCTGCCCCACATTTGCCATGGTGACGATCAGTTCATCGTTTGCGGTCAGCAGAGCATCTCCGGCCATTCCAATCAGCGCTTCCTGAGCTGATGGCTGTCCAGCCAAGATGCCTCGATCCAACAGCGCGACCATAGCAATCCCTTTGAGAAGATCTTTAATCTCTGGATCGTTTGCAGAGACAGACAGGTCTAGCAGTTGAGAGTTCCCAACTACCATTGGCGATACAGGGTTCGTGGATCCTGTGTACGCAATCGTGTCGAAACCTCCTCCGATCGCAAACCAGGCATCAAAGACATCTCGCACTCCGGATGCGGATGTTTCGGCTGCCACGGCGGCCTCTAGAGAATCCAGGATCGCTCCGGCGTTTGACAATGCAGAGACATCGGTATCGGCGCCAGTGAATACTCCCCTCCCGGCGTATGTTGTGTTCAACCGGCTGACCGCCGCCTCGAACTGACTATTCGCCTCGCTTGACATGGCAGCGACCAGTGCCGGACTTCCTGTGTTAGCAGCATTGGCCAACTCGACCGACCACGGATGGATTGAGGCCTGAAGTGTTGCGAGAGCTGATTGCGTTGCATTTGCGAACCCCGCGGTTTCATCGACTGCATTCGCAAGAGCATCCAGACGTGACAGGGAATGCTCAAATGCTGCCAACTCCCGGAAGTTTCCGCCAACAGTTGAACTCACGGAAGACGTTTGCCCGGTCGAGAGTTCCTGAACCAGAGTATTCGACTCCGCCTTCAACCTCGAATTCTGATTTCGCAGCCAGTTGCTGCTCGCCAAATCGCCTATGGATAGAATTGCCATGATCAGATCTGCAATATTTGCTGCATCAGTTCGTCGAGCGTCTGGATAACGCGTGCATTTGCAGCGTAGCTTTGCTCGACCAACAGGAGTTTCTGCATTTCATCGTCGGTGTCGACACCATCTTGCGAGGCTTCATATTCAAGCACTTGCAACCTCGAGGCGTCGAATGCTTGCTGATCGATGGCGAGTTGGGACTTGGTTGAAACTATCGACAGAAAGTCGGATGCCAGTGAGAATGTCGACCTGGATAATCCCATTGAGGGACCAGACGAGACGACGGATGCCTCACCAAGACGCTCGGCCATTGCCGTCAAGAGCGTCGCATCCCCGACTTCGCCCGCGGAAACCGAGGCCAGCCCGCTGCGCAAGCGCCAATTCTCTGCTATCGCCTCAGGGTGCACGAGATCGTTCACCGAAATATCTGAAGACAGCCCGGTGTCGTCCGGACCGGTGAAACGGACCCCCCCATCAGTGAACACTCCGGCCGATCCCGTACTCAGGGTAGGGTCCAATCCACTGTCCTGAAACCGCTCGATCAGATCTCTCGCGAACGCATCAAGGCTTGATTGGGGCTCCGTGGCTATCTCATCACGTATGCTGAATGCCGCTGCGAGTGTTCCACCCGCGATTGGGTCATACGCGCTGCCCACAGCCAGGCTATGCCCGTTCAGTACCAATCCGGAAAGCGTGCCACCCCCGAGGGACATCTCAGCGGTGATCATCGAGCTCGCGGAGAATTCGAATTCTGCGGCTGGCCCATCGAGGAGCACCGCACCTCCGGGTGTGAACAGTGCGATCTGGCCGCCATCGCGCGGGACCTGCGTCACTGGTACGAACTCGGCAATCTCCCCAACAAGGGTTTGGCGTTGATCCTGAAGGCCGGAAGCGTCTTGTCCGCTATTCCCGGCGCGGAAGATCTGCCAATTCAAGGTTTCAACTTGTGAGAGCTTTGCGTTCAAACTTTCCACCATCATGGCGATGTCCGCGTCCGCATCCATTCGCATCTGTTGAAAATCGTCTGATATCGCGTTGATCTTGTCTGTCAGACCCACCGCTTTCAAGGCAACCTCGTCCAATCGGGAGACCTCATCAGGCCGGCTTGCTGCCTGAATGAGCGAGGCTTCGAGCGCGTTAAGGTGATCGGCGAGAGAGCCTGGCTCTGTCGGCAAACCCACCGATTTTTCCACCGCCAACCATGCATCGGCCAGCGCAGAGTTGTTGGAAAGGCTGGCCCTCGCATTCCGTTGATCGGCAAGGGCACGTTCATTGACAATCCGTGTGACACCGTCGACCTGCACGCCGGCCCCGACATCTCCCACGGATTGCGACGAAAGAGCGATTTCACGGCGGGCATAGCCCGGCGTCATCGCATTTGCGACATTGGCCGAAACAACCTCCGCGGCCCGTGACGCGGCGGTTAGCCCGGACATTGCAATCGAGAGCGAGCTGGTCAGGGTCACTGCCTGGTCCTCACATCAGTCACCATGTCATCGCTTGATATTGGTGGTTTCCTGAAGCATCTCATCGACGGTCTGAATGACTTTTGCATTCGACGAGTATGCCCTCTGAGTTTGAATGAGATTGGTCAGCTCGTTTGCCACATCGACCGACGACTCTTCCAATGCATAGCTCACGATGTCGCCCGTCGCGCCATCACCAGCGTCCCAGAGGTAGAAGCTGCCGCTCTCGTCAGAGATCTGGTAGGTCTGATTGTCCAGTGCAGTCAAACCGTTCGGATTGGACATGGATACAAGCGGAATCTGGTAGACGACCCGCGAGATCCCGATGTCGAAATTCGCGATAACATAGCCGTTGGCATCCACTTCCACGGACGTCATGTTGCCAACCGGCGAGCCATCCTTGGAAATCGAGGTGGGCGCAAAGCTGTCGGAAAGCTGCGTCATGCCGGCGGAGTCATACTGCGCGCCAATGTCGATATCGATTGGCCCGCCATCGACGAAGACGGTCAGGATGCCAGTCGTCGAGTCGTAGCTGGATGCCTTTGTTGCATCGAGGTCGTCGATCGTCTCGGTGGCGGCATCGCGGGTCGCGCTTTCCAGCGTTCCACCATAATCGCGGTCCTCCGCAAAAGTGAGATCATAGGCAGCAATGACCTCTCCCGGCGTTGCGGAATCCGCGATCGACATGCTCCAGGCATTGGTTGCGTCGCCCACTGTCGCCGAGACATTGGGAGTAAAGGTAATCGTCAATGACTGGGACGTCCCCAGATTGTCATAGTATTCGATTGGAAGTGTAAGCGGGGCACCTGCGCCACCATATTCGGTCTCTGTTGCGGGCAGATTCACCCCGAGCGATATGTTCTCCGTCGGTTCGCCCGCAAACTGGTTCACATTGATCTGGACCGGTTCCAGGCCATCGGAAGTGTCGCGCGGGAAGTCAGGCACGGTACCATCAGCCTCGGCCGGCCAGCCCATCAATACGAGACCACTTTCTGTCTTCAGGATACCGTCCTCATCGGTCCGAAAGGACCCTGTCGTGGTGAGGTACATTGCTTCCTCACCATTCTCGGTTCCGACATCCGATTCCGTCGTTACCGGAAGGAAACCGTCGCCCCTCACTGCAAGGTCCGTGGAGTTGGATGTCGTGACCAAAGCACCGCTCTGATCGATCAATCGGTTTGTGGTTACACGTACACCACCCGCGGAATATGACCCGCTGCCACCGTCGATCACCATGGAATGAAAGTCCGCCTCCGCCCTTTTGTACCCGTAGGTGGAGGAGTTGGCGATGTTGTCCGAAATCGTCGCCAGCTGAGTCGCATTGGCTGCAAGGCCAGCGACTCCTGCGTTCAACGAGGAGGAAATGGTCATGGGGGCGCCTTTCTGTGCTGCGACCTCGAATTGGCAGCACTATGGGGACAGCCGACTTAAGGCCCCACTAACATATAAAATTTTCCGGATTTGCTTCCCGCTAGACATCGGACCGCAAAAGAACAACTTCCAGACGATCATTCCTCATCGCCATCGGGTTGGAGACTGCGGGCTTCCGATCGGCGTGCCCGACGATCCGGTCAATCCGCTCCGGAGTAAGCGTTTCGATCATCATTTCCCGAACGATTTCCGCCCGTTCAACGGATCTGTCCCAAACCGGGTTCTGCTTGAGAACCACGGCGTGAGAACGGCTGTGCCCCTCTATCGCGACGGAATTCGTCGCCAATGCAAAGACCCTCGCAACAACCGACACCAGTTCGATGAGCAGAACGGTCGGGGTGTCGGAGCCAGGGACGAACAATGGCTCCCCCTCAAGCGCGAACAGCTCCACGACCAACCCCTCGTCGGTCACACGGGTCACGAAATGGCGCAGCGCGTTTTCCGACGCCAGCACTTCGCCCCCCGAGCCGAGCAGGATCTGTTCGAGTTCGCGGAGCTTGTCGCCATCCTTGAAGCCGACCGAACCTGCCTTCTGCGGCGCAGCCCGCAGACTCGTTGCACCGATCCCGTTTTGCGCCAACGTGTCTTCGGTGAAGACGCTATCGCCTCCGAAACTGCCATCTCCGCCACCGGAAACCCGGTTTATGGGAATGGTGGGACTGAAATAGTCAGCAATCCCCTTCCTTTGCTTTTCCGTTGTCGCGTTCAGCAGCCACATCAGCATGAAGAAGGCCATCATTGCCGTTACGAAATCCGCATAGGCGACCTTCCAGGCACCACCATGATGCCCGTCGCCCGAGACGACCTTCTTCCGCTTGATGATGACTGGCGCGTTGGACCCAACGCTCATTTCACCACCTCGCTATACACCCGTCTCCAGTCGTATCAGTGGCGTATGAAGGGATCCTTTACACCGGCGTGATGAGGACGTGCCTAGTATCCATAGTCATAATAGTAGCCATTGCTGCCCCGCCCCGGGCGGCATTTGTTCAGAACGACACCAAGGACATTTGTCTGACTGGCCAACTCACGCTCGCACGCATCAATCTGATCTATTGTCGTCACACCGGCTTCGGCGATCATCAGGACACAGTCGACATTCCCTAGAAAGGCTGCCGTGTCGTCATTCACCAGCATCGGCGGCATGTCGAAGACCATGTAGTCCGGCTGGTAGTCGGCTTCGACCCGATCAAGCGCCTGAGCCGTTTGCTCGCGCAGAAACAAGTCCGATGCTTCGCGATATGGCTTGTGGTTCATCGCCAGGATTAGGTTGCTGGACAGGCGGCGGGCAATGTCGGGAAAGTCGGCGCGACCATTGAGGAAATCCTCCACGCTGTGCTGTTCCCGTTGCCCCAGTGCCTTCGCCAACGCCGGACGGCGCATGTCCAGGTCCATCAGCATGATCCGGAGATCCGGCTGGCGGGAGAGCGACACTGCAAGGTTGATCGATGTTGTCGTCTTGCCCGAACCGGGGGCCGGAGAGGTGACGGCAATACGTCGCCACCCATTGGCCGCAGTGATCTTGAGCACCTTGGTCCTGAGAACGTCAAAGGCCGCGGCATCCTTGTTGCTGTTCAATGATACAAGCCGCCCACGTTCCTTCTTGCGCTCACTCACGTCGATACGCCGGATCGAACTCCAACGATCGGCGATCTCATGGTCGGTAGATGCCCGGTGTGACTTTACTCCGCGCGTCGTATCTACGCCCAGGCTTTCTCTTTTCTCGCGGGCCTTCGCCAACGCGGCCTGTAGTTTTTCCATCAAGAATACTCCACGGGCAGGACACCTATCACCGGATCAAACATCAAGCTTGTCCAGCAATCGTTCACCGAGCAGATCGAGCGGAAGATAGGCATAGTGAACATAATACAGGATTGCCGGAACCCCGGCGACAACGAGCAGCAAGATGATCAGCCGGCGCAGCCCACCGGAAACCCTCTCTCCACGGGTTGTGATGTAAGGCACGGTGGCCAGGGGAGTGATTCCCAGCGCACTCGTAAGGTCGCGGGGGTAGCGAACCGACTTGTCCAGCACTTCCAGAAGAATGATCAACCCAATGCCAGCGGCAATTCCAAGCGCCAGGCCACCGCCAGCTATCAGCGGTCGATTTGGGCTGTGCGGTTCGGTCGGCGCAGTGGCCTGTTCGATCACCGTGATGCGCTCACCTTTCGAAAGCAACTCGATCCGTTCGCCGGTGACGGCGGCCGACAGGCGATCCAGCGCTCTGTTGTGCTGGTCCTGAAGGATCTTGTAGTCCCGTTCGAGCGCATTCAATTCAACGGTGTTGTTGGGGGTGCGGCTGATTGTGTCCTGGAGTTTCTTCAACTCCGCCTCGCCAAGCACATATTGTTCCTTGAGATAGGCAACCTGCGAGTCGATCTCCGTCAGTTGCAACTCAAGGATCGCGTCGCCTTCAGCCTCGCCATCTTCGTCACTTGCGGCGCCGAGTTGCGCGCGGAGGGCCGCGACCTGCGATTGCAAGATCTTCACGCGCGGGTTTTCTTCGGAATAGACGCTGAGAGCGGCCCGAAGGCTTTCCTCCAGTTGGCGAAGTTCCCGCTGCTCCGGAGACAATTGCAGGCTGTCGCCACCAACGGTGCCGGTGCGCTCGTACACTGCGAGGACACGTTCGCGTTGCTCCTCCAGCAGAGATATGTTGCGCGAGATCGACGCGAGCCGTTCCTCCAGGCTCGATTGCCGTTGCAGCCGGTAGCCAAGACTATCTGGCAGGGCGTCGACATTGCTGGTCTGAAACTCCTGAATGAGCTTACTTTGCCGATCAATCTCGCCTTGAAGCCGCTCGACCTCCTGCTCGAAGAAATCCTGCGTTCCTTCGGCCATCCGCATTCTGGTCCGGGCGCTCTCGGACAGGATCCGGGTGACGAACTCATTCACCACCTCTGCCGAGATCGGCGCTGACCGGGCGAGGAACCTGATCTCCAGCAAGGTCGCACGATCGCGCCCGCTGGTTGCCTTGAACCGTGCGTCCTTTCGCATCTGTTCGACGATCGCGTCGGGGGTCATATCCGTGATGTCCTCGTAGACTTCGAACTCCCGTGCAATCCCGATCAGGTTCTTTCGCGTCATCAGCCGCTGCTGCATGATCTCAAGTTGCTCGTTCGGGTCGAGCTGTACGGTTGAAGCCGCAAGGTCGCCCGGGATCTGCGCAGACTCAACGAGCAGCATCGAACGCGCCTGGTATTGGGTCGGCAAGTAGATGGCCAGAAACAGCATCATCGCGGTGATGCCCCCCGCGACCACAAAAAACAGTGGCAATCGACGCATGAATGCGTCGACGAAATGCCCCAGACCCTTGTTCATTCAGCAACCCTTTCGCCGGCGCCGAACCCGGTAATGAAGACGCCGTCGCCAACAACCTGCCGAACCGTTTCTGCACTGATCGGGGACTCCTCGCTCAACGCACCGTAGACAAGGCAGAACTCCGCGAGCTTGTTGATCAGCCGCGGTATACCGCCCGTGTGGCGGTGGATCTCGACCAGGGCTTCCGGCTTGAACACAACATCATTGCCACCGGCATGGCGAATGCGGTGACAGATGTAATCTGCCGTCGCTTCCGCGCTCAGGGCGCCAAGGTGATAGGCCGCAACCACTCGCTGGGCGAATTGCTGGAGCTCCGGCCGCATGATGCGGCTACGCAACTCCGGCTGCCCTACAAGGATCAGTTGCAGCAACTCGTCCTTGCCCGAGTTGATGTTGGTCATCAGGCGCAGTTCTTCCAGCGCCTCGACCGACAGGTTCTGGGCTTCGTCGATGACCAATGCCACGCGGCGCCCCTCGGTGTACTCATCGACGAGGTGATCCTGAAGGGCCTGATACATGTCTACATAGTCGGCGCCCCGTTCGACCTTGACTGACAGCGCATTGAGTACCCAGCGCGCCAGCTCGCCACGCCCACCCTGCGCATTCGATATCAGGCCAACGGTCGTGTTTTCCTCGATCACATGCAGCATGTGCTGCAGGAGCGTGGTCTTGCCCACGCCGATCTCCCCCGTCAGCACGGTGATCGGGGACCGGGTCACGATTCCGTATTCCAGAATCGCGAAAGCCGCCCTGTGCCGGTCCGACCAGAACAGGAAATCCGGATCCGGTACCAGGCTGAAAGGCCTTTCTGTAAGGCCGAAGAAATCGAGATACATGTCGCTGGCAGTCACGATGTCCGACCCGATGTGAACCTTGGCACTTTCTGCCTCCTGCTCTTCGCCGACCGCAGATCGCCGGGGATCATCTGATCCCGACAGCAACGCCCCGGCCTATTCGTTCCGGCAGACCGTCGTCGCCGCCGGCTGCATCATTGGCGGTTTACGTGTCGTAGACAAGGGGAGCAATGGCCAGCCCACCGAGGGAAAGGCAACACTGCAACATATTGCCCGGCGCATCCCTCAATCCCGCCACAAACCCGTGACAGCCTTAATCAAACCTTAAGCGGTATCGGCCACTCCTAAGCGTGCCGGTCCAGGAAACAAGCCGACGGAACCCCCGCGCGCGCAACACATGAGGCGGCAGGACCAAGTGACCCTCCAGGCCAAATTCCCCGCAACGGACGTCCAGATAGCGTCCTCCATTGGTGCCTCCATCGACAGTGTTCCGAACAGCCTCTACCGCCAGTGCGGAAAACGGCTGATCGATCTTGCCCTGGTGTTGCTGGCGCTCCCGCTTGTACTCCCCGTGGTGACCGTGCTGGCCGCGTGCATCGCCCTGGATCGTGCCAATCCTGTCTTTGTCCAAAAGCGGATCGGAAAGGACGGGAAAGTGTTCCGCATGCTGAAACTCAGAACGATGGTACCCGACGCCGAAGCGCGGCTTGAGGCACATCTTGATCTGGATCCCGCAGCCGCACGGGAATGGGAGCGGACGCAGAAACTGCGCCACGATCCGAGGGTCACATGGGTCGGACGCTTTCTGCGCAAGACATCCCTCGACGAGCTTCCGCAACTCTGGAATGTCCTCGTTGGTGATATGTCCCTCGTCGGTCCGCGCCCGATGATGGAGAGTCAGATGCCTCTCTACCCCGGATCCGCCTACTACGACGTTCGCCCCGGTCTGACTGGCCCATGGCAAATCTCGGCCCGCAACGAGGCCGAGTTCGCCAGCCGCGCGACTTATGACACGCGCTACAGTGAAACCCTGTCGCTTGGTGCCGACATTGGCATTCTGCTTCGGACAGTAACTGTGGTGATCCGGGCAACCGGGTACTGACAGCAGTGTTCCCCCGCCTCCTCTCTCGACGTTCCGCCCCACTGGAATTGCCTTCCAGCTGTGGTAGAGGGAACTGAAAGAGGGAGATCGAGAATGAACTTCAAGAGCGTGCGTCGGTTGCGCAATGCGGCAATTTTGCTTTGCGCGACGGTTACTCTTGCGGCCTGCGACAGTGCCGAGGACCGCGCAGAAGAGCATTTCCAGAACGCCTTGGAACTCATGGAACAAGGCGACGTCGAACGCGCCTATGTCGAGCTCCGCAACGTGTTCAAGCTGAATGGGAAACACAGGGAGGCGCGGACATTATACGCCGACCACCTCCGCGAGATTGACGACCCGGTTGAGGCAATCTCCCACTACCGCTTGCTGGTCGAGCAGTATCCCGACGACATCTCGTCCCATGTCGCAATCGCCGAGATCGCAATCAATTTCAACGAATGGGTTCTGGTAGAAGACAAGGTAGCAGAACTGGACGACCTCGGCGCGACCGGCCCCGAGGTCGACGCCCTGCGCCTGGTGCTAAAATACCGTGCAGCGGTTCAGGCGCAGGATGCCGACGCGCGACGCGCGGTCGCCGAGGAGGCCGCGGCCCTGAAGGCCGAGATACCCGACAACGAGGTCAATCGCGCCATTATCATCGACAATCTGCTGCTGGACGGAGAGAACGAGGCGGCGCTGGTCGAAATCAATGAAGCCCTTGCGCTCATTCCAACCAACAGGCAGTTCCACCAGCTCCGCCTCCAGGCACTCGGTCGGGCCGGAGACCGCGACGGCATGGAACAGGCCCTGCTCCAGATGATCGAGCAGTTTCCCGACGAGGCAAGCCTGTCGACCGCGCTGGTCCGCCTGTACTCCTCCGAAGGCCAGACCCAGAAAGCGGAGGATTTCCTCCGTGGGCGAATCGTGCATGACGTCGCAAACGACGAGAACCGCACTGCCCTCGTTCTCTATCTGGCGGCCACGAAGGGCTCCGACGCCGCGCTGAAGCAGGCCGAGAGCTTCGTCGAAGAAGGGACCAACGACGACTATTTCAGGACGCTGACCGCCACGATCAAGTTCGAGAATGGCCAGACAGACGAAGCGATTGCCGAGGTCGAAAACGTACTGACAGGGGCTGAAGACGGTGAGCAGACCAATCGCATCAAGGTTGCCCTCGCCGAAATGCTGCTCAAGACCGGCAATGAGGTCGGTGCGCGCTCGCAGATTGAAGGTGTGCTGGAAAACGATCCCACGATGGTCGATGCGCTTCGGATGCGTGCCGAATGGCTCATTCGTTCCGACCGGGCCGACCAGGCAATTCTCGACCTTCGCACCGCCCTCGACCAGGATCCGGACAACGTCCCCGTCCTCAGCCTGATGGCCCAGGCGCATCTGAGGAATGGAGACCGCGACCTTGCGGCGGAGACACTCTCACTCGCCACGGCCGCATCGAACAATGCGCCGGCGGAATCTCTTGCGCAGGCACGCCACCTGATCGCAAACAGCCGCTTCATCCCGGCTGAGACAGTGTTGATCGACTCCCTCCGCCTCGCCCCCAACCACCCTGAACTACTGGCCGAACTCGGGATGCTCTATGTCCGTATGGAAGACTGGCCGCGCGCGGAACAGGTGGAAAATACTCTGAGAGATCTGGACACTCCGGGGAGCAAGGCAACCGCCGACCAGATCCGTCTGGCCATTCTCAGGGTCCGTCAACAGGGCGATGCCGCAATTGCTTTCCTTGAAGGCCTTGCCGAGGAGCAAGGCGGTCAGCTGGGCACGTCTGTCGAGATCCTGCGGTCACACATCGCACAGGGAAACACGGACGCGGCGCGCGAGCATGTCGACGATCTGCTCTCCCAGGCTCCCAACGACCCGACCCTTCGCTACCTTTCGGCCGCAGTCGATGTTGCCGGCGGCGATTTCTCCGCGGCCGAGACGACGTACCGCGACCTGCTGGCAGAAAACCCCGGGTTTGACAGGGCCTGGATGGAACTGGTCCGAATCCTCAACATGACGGGTCGAAGCGAAGAGGCCGAACAGGCTGTCGCGGACGGGCTGACCGCAGTCCCGGGCAGCCCGCAACTGCTCTGGGCGCAGGCCACGATACATGAGCGCAACCGCGAATTCGACGCCGCGATAGACATCTACGAGACCCTCTACGAGCGCAACACAGGTAGCGTGCTGGTTGCCAACAATCTCGCCAGCCTGCTGAGCACGGTCCGACAGGATGATGAAAGCCTCGAGCGGGCCTATCGGATTGCACGCCGGCTTCGGGAGACCGACCTGCCGCCCTATCAGGACACCTACGGCTGGATCGCCTACCGGCGTGGAGAGTTCGACGACGCATTGCGGCATCTGGAGCCCGCGGCCAAAGGGCTGCCCGAGGACCCGCTGGTTCAGTATCACCTTGCGCTGACCTACATGGCGCTCGAACAAAACGCCAAGGCGCTCGAACAGTTCCAGAAGACGCTGGACGTGGCCCGCGATGATCCGCGCCCGGCGTTCGACGACGCCCGGGAAAAGGTCAAAATGCTACAGTCCCAATAATTCCAACTGCTGTACACCTTGACGACGGTGCCGCGCTTCCCCTGCCGCCGCCACCTGCTATAGTTTGTCCAAAATTGGGCAACAGGCAAAGGTGCGGCTACTGACCGTGCCAAAACAAACAAGAAACGTGAGGACGGCAGAATGATTGCGAGATTGGCGCTGGGTGCGATTGCGCTTTTCATAAGCCTGTGCGCAGCTGCGGCACAGGGTTCCTACCAGATCCAGTCCGGAGACACCCTGGCGATCGAGATTCTCGAGGATTCATCGCTCAACCGCAACGCACTGGTATTGCCTGATGGCCGCTTCAGCTTCCCCATGGCTGGATCCGTCAAGGCTGGTGGGCGAACCACCGACCAGGTGGAACAGACCATTGCCTCAAGTATCGCCAGCAACTTCGCAGTCAAACCGACGGTCTTTGTCTCGGTTGTGGGCCTGGCACCGGAAAAACCCGTCGAGTTGAGCGACGACACCTTCGTGGTCTATCTCGTTGGCGAGGTGAACGACCCCGGCCCCAAGACCGTGCTCGGCGGAACGACGCTGCTCCAGTTGCTGTCTCAGAGCGGTGGTTTCACGAAATACGCGGCCAAGAAACGCCTGCAGCTTCGTAGGCAGGATAAGGCCTCCGGCCGTCAGAAACTATACAAGATCAACTACAAGGCGATCGCCCAGGGCGCCCAGATAAACGCCGATCCTCGCCTGATCGAGGGCGATGTCGTGCTTGTCCCGGAACGGCGCTTGTTCGAGTGATGTATGCGCACAGGTCGTAGAGAGTTCCTGGGGCAGAAGGCTTGCCTCGGCGCGATCGCAGGGTGCTTGGCCACTTTCGCGAGCGCTCAGACCACAACCGAGAGTGCAACGGAGGGGTTCTTCGACCTGAGCACCGGCTACTACTTCTCGGACAACTACGACGCGTTGGAGAACCCGACCGGGAACACCTACCTGTGGCGGACCGATGCAACGCTCGGATACGCGTCGGAAACCCGTAGCGAGCAGTTTTCCGCAGAGGCAGGGACGACGCTGGAGCTTGGCGAATACGGCGAGGACGACGGTGAAAACGGAGGCTTCCTCAACCCGTTCTTCCAGGTGAGCTATGACCGGCAGGGGTATAACGCAAACCTCGAAACAGAGTTGAGCTACCGGCAAAGCGAGAACCGTTTTGACCGGAAGTTCCAACCTCAGACAGGCCGGGACCTGATTGTAGACCAGGGAACGCGACGCGACCTTCGGTTTGCGGCGACACTGGCCGGAGGCAACGGAACGCCGACGACTTCGGAGGCTACGCTGCAGTTCCGGCAAACCCGCTACCAGGACACGACAGACCCGGACCTCACTGATCGCGACACGCTTCTTTTCAATGGTCGACTTGAGTTGGCCGCCACGCGGACTGCGCAACTGTTCGGTGTTCTGGACTACTATGACCGGGACGATATCGAGGATCTGAAGTCCGACGAAATTCGCAAAGGTGTTGGCTTGGGCATAAACGTGGAACTCAATCCGCGCCTCGCTTTCTATGGCGCGGCCCGGTACGAATCCAACGCGTTGACACAGACCGTCGGCAGCGAACGTGTGACCACCGAAAGACACGAACCCACGCTCGATCTGCGCCTGACCCAGGACATGAAGAACGGCAATCTCCGCACACGCCTCCGCAGCCGCCTGGAGAGCACGGGCGTTCAGACCGACCTGTCCTTCGGACGCGCACTGGACCTCATCCACGGCAGTGTCGACCTGACGATCGGCGCCACGCGGACGTCTTCCGGAACCGTAACTCCGGTCGGGAGCATAGACTGGACCCGCGACTACAAGACGTCGGCATTGCAAGTTGTGTTCAGAAGCGCGGTCCGCACGAACGATGACGACGAGGATACGGTCGACAGCCGGTTGAACGTCAACTACGCGCAGGAACTCACGCAACTGACCGGAATGGAGCTGTCTCTCGGTCTCTATTCCTCGGATCCGCTGGATGATGGCGGCGAGAACCGGGAAAGGGCGGATTTCTCGGCAAGCCTCTACAGGGAGATCAACGAAGATTGGCGGATCCGCGCAGGCTACACACATAACTACGCGTTCGATCGGGTAGACGAATTGATTGCCGAGAACGTGTTCTTTGCCACCCTTGACCGGAACTTCACCTTCCGCCCGTAGTGGGCCAGGACAAAAACGGGACAGGCCGAGGATTCTCTGAGCATGACGAGCCCAACCGCATCTTCGGCGGACACATCCGGAACGTTTTCAACCGGCTTTCTCTGGTTCGCCGGTCTGCTGCTCGCGTCGGTTCCGATTTTCTGGATCGGCTTCGTGTCCCTCGCGAACGCCTGGTCGACGCCGGAATACAGCCACGGCCCGCTCATTCCCCTGATCTCGCTGTACCTCTTCCTTCGGGAGATGCGCCTCAGCGAGCCATTGCCCAAGGATATCAACGACCGCGGCCCCGGGCTGTTGGTGCTGGCCGCCGCCTTGTTCCTTGCGGTACTGGGAAATCTGGCGCGCATCCCGGATATCGTGACCTATGCCTTCATCTTCTGGGTCAGCGGCGTCGTCCTGACCTTCTTCGGCTGGAAGCGCGGAATTCGCCACCAGTTGCCGGTCTTTCACCTGATCTTCATGCTGCCGCTGCCACAATTCCTGTACTGGAAACTGACGATCTTCCTTCAGGGCGTTTCCTCCGAACTGGGCGTCTGGTTCGTTCGCACGGCGGGTGTTCCAGTCTATCTGGAAGGCAATGTCATCGACCTGGGCGTGTACAAGCTGCAGGTTGCCGAAGCCTGCTCCGGGTTGCGCTACCTGTTCCCGATATTGAGCTTCTCCTACCTGTTCTCGATCCTCTACCGTGGCCCGTTCTGGCACAAGGCAGTCCTGCTCCTCTCGGCCGCGCCACTCACCGTCTTCATGAACTCCGTCCGCATCGGGATCGTCGGCGTGCTGGTGAACAGCTACGGGATCCAGCAGGCTGAGGGGTTCATACACTTCTTCGAAGGCTGGGTAATCTTCCTGTTGTGCGTGGGCATCCTGTTCCTGCTTGCCATCTGCCTTCAACGACTGACCCCCGCCCCCCTGCCACTTGCCGATGCAATCGATCTCGACTTCGAGGGGTTCGGCGGGATTCTCATGAGGATCTTCTCGATCCGGACGTTCAAAGCGCTGATTGCGGCCTGTCTTCTGACGGCCGGTGCCAGCCTCGCCTGGACCAGTATCCAACCGGGCGAAGCAACTCTGGTGGATCGCGATGGGTTTGCCGTCTTTCCAAACCGTATCGAAAACTGGTCGGGCATTCGGGCGCAACTGACGCCGGACATCGAGGCCATTCTCGCCGCTGACGACTACGTCAATGCGACCTTCGCAAAGGCCGGAACGCGCGAAACCGTCGGCATGTTCGTCGCCTACTACGAAAGCCAGACCGAAGGCTTCGGGATCCACTCCCCCGAGGTTTGCCTGCCAACGGGCGGATGGGAAGTGTTCGGGATTGCGCCGAGGGAGGTCTCGTTTCCCGACACTCCGTACGGAACCTTCACCCTGAACCGGGCGGTGATCGAGAAAGGCCTGAACCGACAGCTGGTGTATTACTGGTTCGAGCAGCGTGGAAAGCGCATGACCAATGACTTCGCCGCCAAGGCCAGCGTCGTCGTCGACAGCCTGACCACCGGCCGCACCGATGGTGCGCTGGTGCGTTTCATAACCCGAATTGCACCAGACGAAACCGAGGAAGCAGCCGACAAACGGTTGCAGGACTTCATGAGCCAGGCCCTTCTGAAATTGCCGCGCTTCGTACCCGAATAGGCCTGCCGACGCTCTTTGCTTGCATCGTTCGGGGAGAGGGGTCATTCAATTGCCAATGTTGCGACCGACCCTTTCATCGTCGTTGTCCTTCCCGCGGACCTACCCGATTGTCTTGCTGCTCATCCTGCTGTGCAGCGTCATCGAGGCAATTCTCCTCCTCGGTGACCTCGGGGTCTTTGGCGGGACGCGCTTGCGCGCCATCGCCTATGAATACGGTGCCTTCTGGCCCGGTCTTCTGCACAACTGGCATGCGAACTACCCAAGCCAGCCATGGCTGATGTTCGCGACCTACAGTTTCCTGCACGGTGGCGTGGTTCATCTCGTATTCAACATGATCACCCTGGCCTCCCTCGGAATGACGGTGCAGGATCGTGCAGGACCCACCGGTTTCTTCGCGATCTACGCACTTTCCGTCGTTCTTGGCGGGGCGTTCTACGCAGCGCTGGGGGATGCGAGCACTCCGATGGTCGGCGCATCGGGCGGGCTGTTCGGACTCGCAGGCGCCATTGTCGCCTGGATCTGGCTGTCGCGCCCCAACACCCGGTCTTCGATACGGGCCACACGCCGGATCCTGATCGTCCTGATCCTGATGAACGTGATCCTCTTCATCGCTTTCGCCGGTCGGGTCGCCTGGGAAACACATCTTGGCGGGTTTGCCGCCGGTTGGCTGACCGCAGTCATTCAGAAACGAACGAGCCGCATTCGATGAGCTGGATACGACGCCTTCTCGCAAAATCAACCGACGCAGGGATACAGCCACCTGAGCCGGACCGCAGGCTATACGCCGTCGGTGACATTCACGGTCGCCTGGATCTTCTCGACGGGGTGCTTGCAGCCATCGAAGATGACCGGGGCAATCGCAGCGCCGACATCGTGTTCCTGGGCGACTACGTTGATCGCGGTCCTGAAAGCCATGCTGTGCTGCGTCGGTTGATGCACTTTCAGCAACAACAGGGCCCGGCAAATGTGCACTGCCTGCTTGGAAATCATGACCGTATGTTGCTCGACTTCATGCACATGCCCAGTGTCGCAACGGGCCGGTGGTTGACTATTGGGGGGCAGGAAACAGTGGAGAGCTTTGGGGTCGGGCACGTCACGGCAAAATCCACCAATGCCAGACTGAGCGAAATCGCGGACCGAATCCGTATCGAGGCCGGCGACGACCTCCTTGATTGGCTCGGCAAGCTCCCTTTGTGGTGGCAGTCCGGCAACGTGGTGACCGTCCATGCGCTGACAGACCCGGACCTCCCCATGGAACAGCAGGAGGAAGGTACACTCTTGTGGGCACGCCCCCCTCGGCAACCTCGCGCGCGGTGGGATGGGGCGTGGGTGGTGCACGGTCACACGGTCGTCCCCGAACCATCGGCAGAGGCCGGGTATATAGCCCTCGACACCGGTGCCTGGAGGACAAACCGACTGACTGCGGCATGTATAGACCGGGGAGAAGTGCGGTTTATTTCCGGCTAGTCGACACTTGCTTCAAAACACTATGGCAGAGGTAATCCAAGCCATGCTAACCGTTCTGGTACGTCTACTCGTCGGCGTAGCATCGCGACCAAAAAAAGAACCAGACAAGGGCAAGAGCGGGACGGCCCAGGAACGGCACTGCACATCATGACGGATACCAAAGCTGCGCCGCAGGCATCGGGCGAAGCCTCATCTGGACGGCAGACAAAAAAAGTGCTCGCTATCGCCTCCGCAGGTGGGCACTGGCAGCAACTGATGATGCTGCGCCCCGCATTCGCTCATCATGACATTCACTTCGCGACAACGCTTCCGGGTCTTGCGGAGGAATTTGGTGCAGAGCCCGCGACGCTTATCCCAGACTGCAACCGCAACAGGAAACTGGAAGCCGCAACCACAGCGTTTGCGATCGTTCGGCTTGTCCGTCGGGTCCGGCCGGCCATCGTGATCTCGACAGGTGCGCTCCCTGGGGTCATGGCGCTCGCTGCGGGGCGCTTCTGGGGCGCACGAACAATCTGGGTCGACTCTGTCGCCAACGCGAAGGAAATGTCCATGTCCGGCAAACAGGCACGCCGCGTGGCCGACCTCTGGCTGACCCAATGGGAAGACGTCGCCGAACTCAGCGACGCGGAATTCGCAGGAGCCGTTCTGTGATCTTGGTCACGATCGGAATGCAACTTCCGTTTCCGCGGCTGCTGACCGCAATGGATGGCATCGCGGCGCGAACCAAGGAGCCCGTTCTCGCGCAAACTGGTCCCCAGCGTCAGGGCTACAAGTTCATGGAAACGCTCGAGACGATTCCGCCCTCCGAATACGAAGGAACGTTTGAGCGGTCGCGAGTGGTCGTCGGCCACGCCGGCATAGGTACCATCCTGACGGCAAAAAAAATCGGCAAACCTCTGATCATCTTCCCCCGCCGACACTCCAACGGCGAGCACCGAAACGACCATCAGGTTGCAACCGCACAACACTTCGAGGCCTTGCCTGGCATACACATCGCCTGGGACGAAGATGACCTGGAAAAACTGGTTCATTGCCCATCATTGGAAGGCGCAACCGCGTCTCTCAATCCATCCTATGCAACATTGCTGCACCGCATCGAGTCGTTTATCGACTCCGGAGGGCGGTAGGTTGCCGCGAAGCCTCATGCATCATTCAGGTATCCTGAGTGCAAGCGGCTGCCACCGGGTGGCCTGTCCGGGCGAAAGTTCCGTTGCGCCCATAGCACCAGATTAGGAAAAGGCGATGAAACGAAAAGGTATTGTCCTCGCCGGCGGATCGGGAACGCGGCTCTACCCGATCACCATGGCCGTTTCCAAGCAATTACTTCCGATTTACGACAAACCCATGGTGTTCTATCCGCTCAGCGTCCTGATGCTGGCGGGTATTCGAGAGATAGCGATCATCACGACCCCCATCGACCAGCCGCAATTTCAACGCCTGCTGGGCGATGGCAGCCAGTTTGGACTGGAACTGACCTGGATCGAGCAACCAACGCCGGACGGACTTGCGCAAGCGTTTATACTTGCGGAGTCGTTTCTTGATGGCAGCCCTTCCGCGCTGATCCTCGGCGACAATATCTTTTTTGGCCATGGACTTCCTGAGAATCTTGCCGATGCGGATCAAAAGTCGGAGGGCGGCACGATCTTCGCATATCAAGTGTCCGATCCGGAGCGATATGGGGTCGTGAGTTTCTCTGATGGCATCGTCACAGGGATCGTGGAAAAGCCCGAAACCGCACCTTCAAAATATGCGGTCACCGGTTTGTACTTTCTCGATGCACTGGCGCCAGAGCGAGCCAAGTCGCTCCGTCCCTCAGGGAGGGGTGAACTGGAGATCGCCTCTCTACTTGAGATCTACCTTCAGGGCGGTCAACTCGACGTCAAACTGATGGGTCGGGGCTTTGCCTGGCTCGACACCGGAACGCACGGGTCGCTATTGGATGCGGGGAACTTCGTCCGGACCCTGACGGAGCGGCAGGGGCTGCAGATGGGTTCTCTGGAGGAAATTGCATGGCGGAAGGGCTGGATATCAAACCAACAACTCCTTGATCGTGCGGCGTTCTTCAGCAAGACATTTTATGGTGACTACTTGCGTGGCCTTCTCGATTCCAAAACCTTTCAATAGCTTTTTACCGATAGATCGACGGTTCCCCGAACTGGTGCGCTATCGGCACTAGAACAGATCCTGACATCTGAGGGTCTCAACCTTTCCGAACACTGTGTCTGCTATGTGCTTCCAAAATGGAAGGCACGTCGTTCTTGGAGTGGGAACTTGCAGACGACCTGGCTGCAGCCATTTGCTTTCAATGATCTACGATAAGGTTTCCTTGGTGGTTTCGTTTTCATTAACGGGGAGTTTGGTTCGGCTGCATTTCTTTGAGTTTTTTGTCGGATTTTCCGTTTTGCATGTTTTTGCGAAGCCCTGCGGCACAGGTGTTCTTCCACTTTCGGGAGATATCTTCTGTTTCGGACGGCTCGCCTTGCCCCTACCCGGCGGTTCTACTGCCTGCCGGGATCAACGAGAGCAAACAAAGGAGAATCTGATGAGCGATTGGCAGTCGACCGCGCTTGTAACCGATGCATTCCCTCACTGGGCCAAGTCCGGGACGCTGGACGTGGATCCGCAGGATGGTTTTGTACAGCTTGAGCGTCGGAATTCTGAAGGGAATTGGGAGAGTTTTGAGGTTTTTGGTTCGACGGGAGCGTTCAAGATCGATGTTGTCA
>NZ_PVTD01000016.1 GCF_003003255.1 Aliiruegeria haliotis | reverse complement strand
CTTGATCCCCGTGCTGTCGATCAGAAGGTTCAGAGGGCCAGTCCCACCACGATACGGCAGGTTTACGTTCAGCGTCTTCTGACGGCGGCAAAGGGTGCTGAAATCCGGCACCTCCCGGCCCAACCCGACCAACTTCAGCAAGCTCTCAATGAAGCCTGTCGTCTGCCGGATCGTCAGGCCGAACAACACCTTCATCGTCAGGCAGGTTTGGATCGCGGCATCACTGAAATGTTGCCGCCGACCGCGTTTGCCCGTCGGCGGCGGTATTCTGACCATCTGGGGTTCAAACCAGATTGATAGCAACCCACGTCGCTTCAAGCTGACATTGTAAGCCGACCAGTTCGAGGTCTTGTACTTCGTAGGGGCCCAACTGCTCATGTGCTCGAGTTATCATGCTGGATTCGCAAGATGAATCCCTCAACTCATTTGTGAAACAAAGCCGGATCTCGCGGTAGAATCTACTTTCGCTGGGGTTACCCGCCTTTGTTCGTGAAAGTGGCCACGAGGGACGGATCTGCGAATGGGGCTTGAGCCTGAACTGTGCGCGGGGTCGACGCCTGCCGCTCATGGAGGAAGATGAAGGTCGCAAGGCGCATTGACGATCCGCATGAACCGGGTGTCAGGGATGCGGCCAGCGCTCTATGTCGTCGGAGGCACCGTACCTCAAACCCACGCGAAGCGCTCTTCGGGAGCGGCAAGGAAGAACCAGGTTCAGTTCAGCCTCACGGCGATGACACTGAACTGGGGAACCGCTCGCTCCCTTTTGTGGGTTCTTTCTCGACTGGCGAAAATAGCCACTTTACGCGTTCCAGGTGGCGTTCCATGGCGATCGCTGCACCGTCGCCATCTCGCATGCGCAGGCACTGGTAAATGACCTCGTGATCTTTGATCGCAGCATCGCGGTTCTCCGGCTGCCGAGCGAGCCTGCTGGGCGCGTCGTCCAGCAACCGGAACCAACGATCCCAGAACGCGTTGATCAGCAGGGCGTAGTACGGATTGTGAGTGCTCTCGGCAATTGTAACGTGAAACTGGCGATCGAAGGTATGCCTTCTGACGAACGGGCGCTGTTCCCGCTTCATGCCGTCCACGGCCTCCCCAATCAAGCTGATCTCCGCATCCGTGGCGGTGAGCGCGGCAAGGCGAACGGCAGCACATTCGACGACCTTCCGTACCGCGATCAGATCAAATGGCTCGGAGGTCCAGTCGTCCAGGTCGAGGTCGACGCCCACGTTGGCGCGAGCTTTTGCCTCGGTCACATAGGCGCCAGACCCGACACGAATGTCCACGACGCCACGGAGTTGCAGGGACACCAGCGCTTCGCGGACCACACCGCGGCTGACGCCATGCTGTTTGACCAGTTCACGCTCCGATGGAAGCCGCTCGCCGGGGGCAAATTCGCCTGTGTCGATTCTGTTTTTTATCTGCTCGGCAACGGTGAGAAACAACCGACTGCCATCCTTGCGAAGCTCTTCCACCGGGGGCGTTCCTCTCTCAGGGGCTCCCGGAAAGATAAACCAATCGTCGTCAGCGCTCAACTGGTCTGTCCAAATGAACCAATTTTTTCATATTGGTCCGTTTTTTCTTGAATTGGTTTGTCCAATATGCAAGAGAAGGTGCGACACTTCGGGTCTGACCGAGGGTCGCAACGACATTGGTTAGGCCAGGTGGGTTGCGTCTTCAGGGTATATGCCGGGTTGGGGCGGGCGCATTGGCCGGTGCAGGTCGGATGCGGAGAAAAAGCGGGAGGGGAATTGTGCGTACGGTCTTCTTTTTGATGGACTCCCTGTCCCGCCACTCGCTGGGCGCGTATGGATTCCAGTCGGTTCGCACGCCAAACTTCGACAGACTCGCACGGCGGTCCGTAACCTTCGATACCCACTATGTCGGTTCTATGCCCTGCATTCCGGCCCGGCGCGACATGCACACAGGACGGTTGAACTTCCTGCATCGGAGCTGGGGTCCGCTGGAACCCTTTGACGATTCCTATGCCGAGATCCTGCGCAGCAGCGGAACCTACACCCACCTTGTGACCGATCACTACCACTACTGGGAGGATGGGGGTGTCTGCTACCACCAGCGGTTCAACTCCTACGAGTTCGTTCGCGGGCAGGAAAAGGATGGCTGGGTGCCGATGGTGGAAATCCCCAAGGAGGATTGGCGCGCGCAGTATAGCCGAATTCAGTTTGATGAATTCCGGAATGGCAACTCAAAACTCATAAACTATTCAAATCGTACCAGGATCCAGGAGGAACCGGACTATCCGCTGGTGCGGGTGCTCGATGGGGCAATCGACTTCCTCAACCGGAACCGCATGGCCGACAACTGGTTCCTTCAGGTCGAGTGCTACGACCCGCACGAGCCATTCACCGCACCCGAGCGCTTCCGCAAGGACTATCCAACGGGATATGACGGGCCGATCCTCGACTGCCCCCGCTATGATCGCCTAAGCGATGAGGCGCCGGAGGAAGTGGCCGAGATGCGGGCCAACTACGCAGCACTCATCGCCATGTGTGACGAAAACCTCGGGCGGCTGCTGGACTATTTTGATGAACATGATCTTTGGAAGGACACGGCGCTCATCGTGACTTCGGACCATGGCTTCCTGATTGGCGAGCATGACTGGTTCGGCAAGAACCGGATGCCGTTCTACGAGGAAATCAGCCACATACCACTGTTCCTCCACCACCCGGATTTTGCCGACCAAGCCGGCACGCGGCGGTCTGCGCTGACCCAGACTATGGACGTGATGCCGACGATCCTCGACACATTCGGCCAGCCCGTCCCGGCGGATGTGCAGGGCGCCTCGCTTCTGAACGTGCTGCGCGAGGATGTGCCGGGTCGCGAGGCATGCCTCTTTGGCATGTTCGGCGCGGCGCTTAACATCACCGACGGGCGCTACACCTATTTCCGCTATCCCAACTCCATCCCGGAACAGGAACTGTTCGAGTACACGCTGATGCCGACGCATTTGCGCTCGCGTTTTGCGGTCAGGGAGTTCGATGGTGCTGAACTCGCCGGGCCCTTCGCATTCTCCAAGGGCGTGCGGCTCTTGCGGTTGCCGTCCAACATGGGCGCTGCGGACGGGCTCCTGAAAGGTGCGACGATCGAGGATTGCCACACGGTTCTCTACGACCTCCAGAGCGACCCGGGTCAGACGATGCCCGTTGACGATCCGGAGGTCGAGGCGCGGCTGCTGCGATCGATGGTGCGGCTGATGGCGGACCATGACGCGCCAGCCGAGGCGTATCGGCGGTTCGACCTCGTCGAGCTCGCGGCGGAGATGCAGGAGGAAACCGCGGCATGAGGATCACCAAAATGGTCTGCCGGCTGGTCCGGCGCGACTTCCCCCCTGGGGTCAAGAACGCCCGGCGCGCGATGACCAAGAAGACCGTGGCGCTGGTGTTCCTCGAATCCGACACCGGGCTACTTGGTGTCGGTGAGGCCTGGACGGAGTTCGGCAGCCCGGAGGCGCTTGTCTCGATCTGGGAGGACGACATCAAGCCGATGGTTGTCGGGCAGGACCCGTTCTTTCTTGAGGCAATCTGGTCGGATGTGATGTCCCGCACGGAAGAGAGCAACCGCCGTGGCATCGTCGGCGCGGCGATGAGCGCGGTGAACATGGCGCTGTGGGATCTGGTCGCCCGCGCCATGGGGCAGCCGCTCTACAAGGCGCTCGGGGCGTCGCGCGACAAGGTCTACACCTACGCCAGCGCCGGACTCTACGCGGATGGAAAGACACCGGAGGATCAGGGGCGGGAAGTCGCGGGCTGGCTGTCGCAAGGATTTACCGGCGCCAAGATCAAGGTCGCCGGCGGGCCGCTTGCGGTGGACGTGCAGCGGGTGGCGGCTGTCCGGGAAGCGATTGGCCCGGACGCCCGTTTCATGATCGACGCAAATTACATGCTCACCACGACCGAGGCACTGCGGTACCAGCGGGCGATGGCGCCCTACGATCTCTACTGGTTCGAGGCACCGGTCTCTCCGCGCTCTGTTGACGGTATGGCGCGGATCAATCAGAGCGGACCAGCCCCGCTGGCGGGCTGCGAGAACATCTTCGGTGTCGATGCATTCCGGCGCTACCTTGAAACCGGCGCGGTGTCTTTTGCGCAAGCCGATCTCAGCATCTGCGGCGGCATCAGCGAAGCGCGGCGCATCGCGGCACTGGCCGAGGCCTGGCACGTGCCCTTCACGCTGCACGCCGCCGGAAGCTGCGTGCTGATGTCTGCCAGCATCCACATGGCCGCATCGCTGCCCAATTGCGAGTCGGTCGAGTTTCACCAGATCCAGCAATGGCTGTTCGACATGGCTCCGGAGGGCGCTTTCGACGTGAAGGATGGCCATGTTGCGCCGCTGGAGAAACCCGGCCTCGGGTTGGAGCTGACCTACGACGACTTCTGACCACTCACGGCGGTGCGCAACCATGCGTGCCGAAAGACTTCATCATGACATGGGAGGAGAACCGACATGAAGAAGACGCTAAAGACCCTGGGACTTGCCGCCATACTGGCAATGGGCTCGGCAATGGGAGCCCTTGCGGACTACCCCGAAAAGCCGATCAAGTTCATCGTGCCCTACGGACCGGGCGGCGCATCCGACGTTGTCTGCCGGATTCTGGCCAAGCATCTTGGCCCGATCCTCGATACCAACATCGCAGTCGTCAACGTCGACGGTGCCGGCGGTGCGCTGGCCTGGAACGAGCTGAAACAGGCGCGCAATGACGGCTACACGTTGTCGATGTGGGTCAATTCCATGGCTGTCGGCGAGTCCACTGGCAAGCACCAACTGACGCACGAGCAGTTTGAGCCGATTTCCCAATGGGGCGCGATGTATGTCACCATGTTCGCCAAGGGAGAAGGCGGCAAATACGAAACGCTGGAAGACTTCGCCAACGACGCGAAGGCAAATCCGGGTCAACTCGGCATCGCCATGGGCTATGGTACGCCGGCACACTTCGTTTCGGGGCAGATCCGCGACGCGCTTGGCATTGACGTACAGCTTGTCAACGTTGGCGCAGGGCAGAAAAAGAAGGCCGCGGTTCTCGGCGAACACGTCGCTGCCGGGATCGAGCCTCTTCCTGGCACCATCGGTCAGCACCGGGCCGACCAGCTCAGGATCCTGGCGGTGTTCGCGCCCGAGCGCCTGACCATCCCCGGCTTCGAGGACCTGCCCATCGCGCGCGATTATGGCGCGGACGTTGTGGCGGCGAACACCTATGCCGTGATCGGGCCCAAGGGTATGGATCCCGAGCGCGTCAAGGTCATCTCGGATGCCATCGCCGCGTTGGCGGATGATGCGGAGTACCAGGAAGCAATCGCAAACGTGAGCTTTGCCTTCGACTACCTGGGTACCGAAGACACCGTAAAGGCGATGGACAAGATCCGCGCCGAAACGTTGGAAACCGGCAAGAACCTCGGTTTCTAGGAACCGTGTAGCAGTGTCGGCCGGGGGAAGACCAAAGGCGCCCCGGCCGGCGACACGTCAGTCGGGGAGCGCGGAATGAAGAACTGGCTTACAGCGCCGGACAGGGCTCTGGCAATCGTCGTCATCCTCGTGGGTGCTTTCCTGTATCTGGAGACCTACAGTTTCCCCTCGACAGACTGGGAGCAGCTCGGCGTCGCCTTCTGGCCCCGGCTGGTCCTGATTGGGTTGGGCGTTCTCGCACTTTTCATGGTCTGGAAGGGCACGCTCGAGCCGGGGGAAGAGGTCACCTTCTGCGGTCGTTCATTCGTTTTTCTGGCGGGCGGGCTGGCGTACTACTTCCTGTTGAGAAGCGTCGGATATCTGGTGCTGACGCCACTCTTCGTCTTTGTCTTTACCGCCTATCTGGGATCCACGGATCGCCGTGGCCTAACCGTCGCGGCGCTGTCGGCGGTGCTGGGAACCGCCGCAATCTACATCGTTTTTCACTACGGTCTGCTGGTCGAGTTTCCCGGCGGCGTCCTCGAAGCCTTCGGAGAGTAACAGATGGGTGAAATGATCGGTTTCGACTCCGCGGTTCTCCTGGAAGCGCTGTCACGTGTCCTCGACCCGTTCAATATCCTCATCGTCTTTCTGGGGGTCGCCGGCGGTATCATCATCGGCATCATCCCCGGCATGGGCGCGACGATGGCCATTGCCATCCTTATACCCTTTACCTTCACGATGTTGCCGGAGACCGGCATGGCGCTGTTGGTCGCCGTCTATATCGGCAGCGTCTCGGGCGGCTGCCTGACGGCCATCCTGATCCGATTGCCCGGCACACCCGCTTCGGTGGCCACCTTGCTAGACGGCTTTCCGATGGCCACCCAGGGTAAGGCCGGGCAAGCTATCAGCAATGCGGTTGTGGCCTCCTTCTTTGGCACGATCATCTCCGGCATCATTCTGATCTTCTCCGCGCCACTCCTTGCGGCCTTCGCTCTGAAGTTCCACTTCGCGGAATATGTCGCCGTCTGTGTCTTCGCGCTCACGGCAATCTCTGCCGTGTCCGGCTCATCGATGGCCAAGGGGTTGCTGACCGGCATGCTCGGCGTGTTGCTGGCGACGTTCGGGATTTCCGAGGAAGACGGCGTGCCGCGCTTCAATTTCGGCTCGGACATGTTCCTCGGCGGCTTCACCTTTCTGCCTGCCCTGATGGGACTTTTCGCGGTCTCCCAGATCATGGTCGAGGTCGCAAACATGAAAAGCGCGAAGAAGGTCAAGGCCATCTCAATCGAGAGCATTTTGCCGAGCCTGACGTCCATTCGCCAGAACCTCGGGAACTACCTGCGGTCGGGGCTGATCGGCACAGTGATTGGCGTGATCCCAGCGGTTGGCGGCGCCACCGCGGGGCTCATCAGCTATGCTCAGGCCAAGAACGCCTCCAAGGAAGGCGAGAAGTTTGGCACCGGCCACATACCTGGCATCGTCGCCTCCGAAACCGCCAACAATGCTGCGATCGGCGGGGCACTCATCATCATGCTGACGCTCGGCATCCCCGGTGATCCGGCGACGGCGGTTCTGATCGGGGGGCTGATGATCCACGGCCTGGAGCCAGGCCCGCGGCTCTTCATGAGCTACCCGGAGGTGCTCTACGCGATCTACCTCACCGTGTTCCTCGGCGCGTTCTTCATGATGTTCGTGTTGCTGGCCTTCATGCGGCCGCTGGCAAAGGTGATGGAACTCCCCAA
The DNA here is from genome assembly GCF_003003255.1 of Aliiruegeria haliotis. Lineage (GTDB taxonomy): Bacteria > Pseudomonadota > Alphaproteobacteria > Rhodobacterales > Rhodobacteraceae > Tropicimonas > Tropicimonas haliotis. The sequence continues at coordinate 50,890 of NZ_PVTD01000016.1, read as the reverse complement.
GGAGATCCTGCTGCCGCTGCTGTTCGTTCTGGCGGCGACGGGCGTCTACTCCACCAACAACCGCGTCTTCGACATCCTCGTGATGTGCGGCTTCGGCTGTCTTGGCTATATCCTCGAACGCATGCGCTATCCGCTCGCGCCACTTGTGCTCGGCTTCGTTCTTGGCCCGCTGATCGAAGGCAACTTCCGCAAGATGCTGGGGCAATATGGCGATGTCTGGCCGCTCTTTACGCAACCGATCGCGCTGATGTTCATGGTCCTGACACTGGGCTCGATCCTCTGGACGATCCGCACACGCTGGAAGGCGGCCAACGCCTCGGCGCAGGAGCCATCCCCTTGAAATATGGCTCGGGCAACATCGAACTGCGCGCCGGGCAACTATCGGCAACGGTGCGGCCGGAGTACGGCGGGCGAATTCTTCGCTTTTCGACCATCGATGCGCAGGGAACGTGGGACTGGTTCCTTCCAACCGATCCTGCTGCGCCGATGGACCGGCAGGCGCCGCAGAAAGCCGGGTGCTATCCGCTGGTGCCATTCTCGAACCGGTTGCGCGACGGGCAGTTGAACTACCGGGGCCGGAACTATCCGCTTGCTGCCCATCCGCAATGTCCGCCGCATGCCATGCACGGTGACGGCCACCTCGCGGAGTGGGATGTCGCCGACCAGGGGCTATCCCATGTCACAATCACATTCGATCACAGACCGGGCCACGGAACATGGCCCTTTCCCTACCGCGCGCGCCAGTCGATTTCGCTGACTGACACCGCGCTGACAATTGATTTCAATCTGACAAATACCGGACCGGATCCAATGCCAGGAGGGATCGGGCTTCACCCCTATTTCCCGCGCATTGGAAACCCGCTCGTGAAGATGGGGGTTGGCGCTTGGTGGCCCGCTCCGGAAGACCTGATCCCGCTGGCGATGGAGCCCGCGTCCGAAGATCTCGACTACAGCGATTTCCGTGACCTTCCCGCCAATCGCTTCACCCACTGCCTCGATCAGTGGGATCGGAAGGCCGCAATCCAATGGCCGGAACATGGGCGCGCCTTGACCGTATCGGCCACCGGTGCACTGGACCGTATCCTGTTTCATGTCGTCCCTGGTCTGCCGTTCTTTTGCATCGAGCCGATCAGCCATACGATCAATGCCTTCAATCTTCAAGAAACCGGTGTTCCGGGAACAGGCACCCGTGTGCTTTCGGGCGGAGAGAGCCTGACAGGAACCGCGATATTCTCTGTTGCTTGACTGGCCTACTGACAGGGCGGGGCGAGTTTGCCTCTGCTGGAGAAGTATGGCCGGGAATGGCGGACGTATCGCTTGCCTTCTGAGATCCTCCAATGGTGAAACGGTGGGGCACCTACCCGACGAATGCCGAGACCAACAGGAGTGACAGGGCGCCACCGAACGCTCCCAGTAGCAGGACCACCCAGCCATGGGTGATCGTGAAGGCAAGTGACCGGATCGAGAAGGCACTGCACACGATCATGACCGGCAGCCCGATCGGCGAGCACAGGGAGTTGAGCGCCCAGCCGAGTATCAGCGCTGCGTAGATCGGCGGCGCATCTGCTCCCAACGTGGAAACGTAGGGACCCACCACCGGGTAGGCGAGCAGGAAGGCGATTGCCGGCTGCACGCCAATGAACCCGACGGAGACCAGGAATAGAAGGATGAGTGCTGGCGCCAGGCCGCCAGACTTGGAGAGGAGTCCGGTTGCCATATCGCTCCACTCGGGCGGGAAATGAGTCAGCAACAAGCTTCCGAGAACAAGCGAGGACCCCAGAATCGTGGCCTCGTTTATCGAGACGGAATACCCTTCTGAAACGAGGTCGGGCCGTCGCAGGCGCCACACTGGCCAGACCAGTGACGTCGCGAAGATACATGTGAAGGCGGCGCGACTCGGGGGCATTTCGAACACCACGGCAAGCGCGATGGTAGCAAGGATCGGCGCCAGGATGAGGCCCGTTCCGGTCAGCAGGCTTGCGTCGAATTTCAGCGATGGGTTGGGGCGGGCTGCTTGGCTCTGAGCATTCCCGGCATGGGGGCGCAGATTTTGATCCGTCATCCATATCTGCAAACGCCCGGCAAGCCAGACCGCCAACCCGCATCCAAGAAGGTAGGGCGCCAAATCCAGCCATGAGACAGCCGGTAGCATGCTGGTGATGACCACCGACGGGATCGCAAGCGGCGACAGGATCGGGTTGAGAGCGAACCCCGAAATGATCGTTCGCGCTATCGTAAGCCGTTCCGGCAACGGCGCCGTGACCTTGCGGGCGAAGGTACCGGAGACAAACTGCAAGGCCCCGTTCAGAAACACCACTGCCAACAGGCCCGTGCTGAGCGAAACAACCGCGAACTGCCGGTTTGGGCGTGCCTGCGACAACGCCTGGCCGAGAGCATTGATAGCGGGATCGTGGCTAGCGGCCGTGCGCAGGCTGCCGCTGACAAGCAGGAATGCGGCGGGAAAGATGGCTGCCAGCAGGTTTGCCGGTATGGCCCCTGTGGCCATCTCCGCGGTGCAGACCACAACCGCCGACAGAAAAAACACGCGCGCGATGCGGTTCAACTTAAAAAAGCTCAGGGCCACGAGCAGCGTGAACAGCGCGGCGCTGATTGGCGCAAACCGCGTTCCGGCAAGAACATCAAGAAGCAGAAGACCAACACCTGCCAGTGCAAGCGTGGCGCGGAGGGCTCTCATTCTGGATCTCTGCCGGACTCGGGTGGCATCACACGTGGGTTTCCAGTTTCACGGCGCAATGCACGCCGCCCGTTTTAAGACCGCGGACGCTCGCGGACCGAGAAAGGCATTTCCGTCTGGAACACCTCCAGAATGTGGGTGCCGTTCGGAAGTGCCTTTGTATCGCAGCGCGGCATGATCCGTTGTCGTTTTTCCCTTGAACAACAGACACATTTAGCCCCCAGAAGGCAAGCTGCCCTGTCGTGCGGTTTCGTTTGAAGAGAGCGATGCCCTCGTTTTTCAAGGAAACGGGTTGTTTTGATGCACGGGCCGCAAACTCGCCGGATCGGGAGGTCACAGAACGCCGAACTGAACCGTCAGAAACCGCTCGTTCACCCAACATGCGACGACATTCCATATCGGCGGAACTGTTCCTCCGGGGCGCTCAGGTCGTTGAACCAATGGGCGAGATCCGCAACCAGCCGGGCTTCGATCTCGGGGGCGTCGATGGGCTGGATCTGTTGCGGATCGGTGGCGAGATCGTAGAGCCTCGTATCCGTTTCCACGTGCGCACCGGGGCCATAGGTGTTGAACATCGCCGAATCCGACCGCACCGGGACCCTGAGAACCGGGACGCCATCGGTAAAGGGCAGGGGGCCGTACAGGCTGGCCGCGGAAAGCTCGTGCCGCGAGAAGAAATCGAAGATATGCGTCGGCATCAGCGTGTGTTGGAACTGCCCGCACTCCTCGTCGATCACGCCGCGGAAATAGGTATACCGTCCATCGGTGATGTTCACCGGCCCGCCGAAATAGCCGAAGATGACTGTCTTGTGCCCCGGAGCCCCATCGAGCATCGGCAGGAGCGAGCGCGCCTCTGTGTCCGGCGGCGGCCCGTCGAAGAGGTCGAGGAAGGTCGCGCAGAGGTCGGGCGTCTGGGTCAGCGCATCGACGCGCTGGCCGGGCGTGGGTCTGCGTGGATCGTGCAGGAACAGCGGAATATGAGCAATCTCCTCATAAAGATGCATCCGGTTCTTGGCCCAGAACTCGTGCTCCCCGAGCAGGAAGCCGTGATCGGTGGTGGCGACGAGCGCAGTGTCCTGCCAGAGGTTCTCCGCGTCGAACCGGTCGAGCAGATCGCCCAGAAGCGCATCGCAGTGGCGGATCGAGGCTTCGTAGTTCGCTCGCAGTTTGGCATTCTCGGCGGGGCTGTCTTCGAGCCGGCCGTAGCGGGGCCAGTCGAGGATCGCACTGTCCCAGTCCGAACGGCTCCTGTCGCGGTACTTCTGTGGGGCATGGAAGGGCTCGTGCGGGTCGAAACACTCGATCTGGAGGAACCAGTTGTCGGCGCTCTTGTTGCGGTCAATGAAGGCCAGGCCGGCGTCTATCGTCCGCTTGGAGGGGAAATCCTTCGCGGCTATGATCCGCTCTCGGTTGAGCATGTTCTGGCGTTTGTAGCGCCGTCGAACGTCGGCATACTGGATCGGGTGGAACCGGGCCTGAAGGTCGTCTGTGTCCGGCTCCACGACGGGCACCCAAGGATCGCCTTCTTGCCCACGAATGAGGTCGTAGCTGTCGTAGCGCGAATGGTAGGTCGCGCCGCCGTCTTCCCAGTAGCGAAAATGGTCGGTCGCAAGGTGCGAGTACGTGCCCTTTTCGCGAAACAGGGTCTCGGTGAAGCAGATATCGAACGGCTCGATCGGGCCCCAGGAGCGGTGCAGGAAGCCCAGCCTGCCGGTGAAAATGTCGCGGCGCGCCGGCATGCAGGGCATGGAACCGACATAGTGCCTGTCGAGAGTTGCGCAGCGCTCTGCCAGCCGGTCGAAATTGGGCGTCTCGATCTGCGTGCCGCCATTGGGGCCGAGCATGTGGCGGTTGAGGCTGTCGAACAAGAGGAAAACGGTGCGCATGTGGGCCACCTGGTTGCGTCGGCTCAGGGGTGCCGGAACTGGAAATGGAGGCTGGATTTCCAGGTTTCGCCGGGGGCGAGCAGGGTGCCGGACAGGCTGGTGCCATCGGCGGCGAGGCCGCAGTTGCATGGCTCGACAGCAAGGATATTGCGCCTGCGGCGCGGATCGCGCCAGATCTGGAGCCAGGGCAGGGTGTCCGCGGAGACATCCATGGACACGGTCAGCCCCGGCCAGTCGCCGCGCGGCGGCCGGGCAATTGTCACGCGCTGGCCGGTCGTGTTGGCATGGCATCGCGGCGCGCCGGGGGCGGTACCGAACAGCGCTTCGCCGAGCTGTTCGATGGTGGCCTCGCCGAGCGTCACGGTGCAGCCCGGGGCGGCGAGCGGGAAGCCGAAATTGGCATGGTAGAGAATAAACATCTCCGCCGGCGCCGCGCCGATACTGCGGATCGTGTCGGTGATCGTCAGGGCGGTGCCGCCGATGGGGGCCGCGATCCGGCGGTGCAGCCGCAGGACGCCGCCGCCGGGATGCGGGCGGGTCACTTCGCCTTCGGCAAATAGCTCCGGCCGGGCGGCATCCCAATCCTCGCCCAGCCCCAGCAGCCGCGCGGGCGACAGCGCGAGCGTACCGTGTTTGGGCAGGCCGTTTCGCGGCGCGCGGACGTTCTCCAGCCCACAGGTCACCAGAAATCCGGTCAGCGCCCGTTCGGCGTTGCCGACGTCGCCCGACGGGTGCCGCCAGCCGACGGGCAGCCCCCTGAACCGGACCGATGCAATGTCGAAGGCGCCGGTTTCCTTGATCGTCAGATCCAGCCCGCCGCCGGTCGACATCTCGATCAGCTTCTGGCCGCTGTCGGGACCGTCCGCGAGGACGATCCGGCGGGTATGGGCCAGCTGGCGCAGGTCTCCCACCAGCGACGGCAGACGCTCCCGGGCCGGTCTCGGCAGATCCGGAAGCGGCCGGAAGGTGTCGGCGATCTCGTTCACGCGCCGCAGTGCTCTGCAAGAGCGGCGGCACTGTCATGCTCTGGCACGTCACCAATCTCGGCCATGCGCGCGTCCAGACGGGCCAACATGTCGGCAAAGACCTCCGAGTAGGCCGGATCGCAGGCAACGTTGAGAAGCTCCAGCGGGTCCTTCTCGCAATCGAACAACTCCCATTCCGGTGGCTCGTCGGGGCCATGCGCACCGGGCTGACCGAGGTCCGAATTGTACCAGTAGATCAGCTTGTAGCGATGGGTGCGCAGCCCGTAATGCGCCCAGGCGTTGTGATGCTCGTCCTTGTGCATCCAGTACCGGTGATAAGCGGCATCGGGCCAATCCTCCGGCGCCTCCTGTTCGAGGATCGGGCGCATCGAGCGGCCCTGCATGTAGGACGGCATCGGCAACCCGGCGTAGTCGAGAAAGGTCGGCGCGAAATCGACATTGGTGGCAATGTCGGTGCAGGTGCTGCCGGGGCGGATGCCGTCGGGATAACGGATCAGGAAGGGCATCTGGAGCGATTCCTCGTACATGAACCGCTTGTCGAACCAGCCGTGGTCGCCAAGGAAAAAGCCCTGATCGGAGGTGTAGATGACGATGGTGTTTTCTGCGAGGCCCTGTTCGTCCAGCCAGTCCAGCATCCGGCCCACGTTCTCGTCGATGGCGTGGATGGTTGCGAGGTAGCGCTTCAGATACCGTTGGTACTTGAAGAGCGCCAGTTCCTCTTCGGTCTCGAAGGTGAAGTTTTCGCCCGTGTGCTTGTCGATCAGCACCAGACCGCGCGGATCGTCCGGATGCGGCACGCGGCGGGTGCTCCAATAGGGCACGCTCAACTCGCCCACTTCGGAGCCGCCCTCGGGCTGGACAAGGCCAAGATCGGTGTAGGTCATGTCCATCCGCACGCGCATTTTCGCGGCTTCGGCAGCGCGGGCGCGGTTCTCGTAGGTGTCGTTGTAGGTTTCCGGCACCTTGATGTCCTGCCCCTCAAACATGTCTCGGTCGCGCGGATGCGGCTCGAAGGGACGATGCGGCGCCTTGTGGTGGCACATCAGGAAAAAGGGGCGATCCTTGTCACGGTTTTCCAGCCAGTTCAGGCTCTTGTCGGTGATGACGTCGGTGGCATAGCCCGGCTCCACGGTTTCCTCGCCCATCTCGATCATCACCGGGTCGAAATAGACGCCCTGTCCGGGCACGACCGACCAGAAGTCGAACCCTGTCGGCTCGTGCGGCTTGCCCTCGCCCAGATGCCATTTGCCGATCATGGCCGTCTGGTAGCCATCGCGGCGCAGATGTTTGGCGACATTGGGCCAGCGGTTGTCGATATGGGTGTCCAGCGTGGTGACGCCGTTCACATGGTTATAGGTGCCGGTGAGGATCGAGGCACGGCTTGGCGTGCAGATCGAGTTCGTTACGTAGCAATGATCGAGCCGCATCCCCTCGTTGGCGATTCGGTCGAGATTGGGCGTGTGGTTCAATCCGTGCCCATAGGCCGAGATAGCCTTCGAGGCGTGATCATCTGACATGATAAACAGGATGTTAGGTCTCATCTGCGGCTCCCCGGGTCGTCTGGCTGGCGTCAGATGTGTTGACGCAATTCCCATATATGGTAGTAACAACTTTAAATATGGGATTCAAGAATGTCCGGATCGGTCAAGAGAGTGGTGGCGATACTGGAGGCCCTGCGGGTCTCCGGCGCCGGTGATGCCGAAGGCGGGATGACCTCTCAGGAGGTTGTCGAACGCTCTGGTTTGCCCGCATCCACGGGCTATCGGATCCTCACCGAGTTGCAGGACCTCGGGCTGGTTCACCGCACGGCACAGCGCAAGTTGCAGGCGAACTTCATATTCGAGCGTCGGCTCACCCATCCAACGCTCGACCCCGAGCAACTTGCCATTGCGTGTTCAGAGCTGTCCCGGAATCTCATCGCGGCCTCCGAGATTGTTGTTCTCAGCGGTCAGAACATGTTGTGGCACATCGTCGAGCAGCATTCCGAGCAGGTGATCCGCCTGCGAGCCTTTCCCGGTTTCACCCGGACATCCTACGAACTGGATTCCATCTCGCGGCTGGCGCTGGCCCATGTGCCGGTGCCCGACTTGGAGAAGAACTGGGACATGCACGCCTTTTACACCGCCGGGGTCAACCGCGAGCAGTTGGATCCGGACGGTGCGCGCGACCTGATCGCCGCCGTGGATCGGAAGGACATGCAGTTCGACATGATGGGGAATTCGAAAGGTATCCGCCGCTTTTGCATGGCCATCCACGACAAGGCCGGGGCGCTGTCGTGCCTTTTGACAGTGGCCGAGGGCGCGATGCCCGTGCGGGACGAAGCCGCGCATGTGGCCGAGATCCGGGCGCTGCTGACGGAACAGAAGAATCGTATCGAACAGAACGCGGATCTGGCGGTGGACACCGGCTGATCGTGAAAGACACCAGAGTTTCAGTAGGGAGGAGACTATGAAACCAACAGCAATCGCATTGGCCACGGCGGCCATGCTGACCGCGGTTCCGGCCATGGCCGAGGACCTTGTCCTGTCGATCGGCTCGCGGGGCTACGGCCCGGCAGTCGAACGCAATCTCGCTCGATATGCCGAGGTGAACCCGGATGTCAGCATCGAGTGGAACAAGGTTTCCGACGTCCCGGGAGAGACCCGCAAGCTTTATGTTACCGGCCTGTCCGCCAAGAGCCCGACGCCCGATGTCTATGCGCTGGACGTGATCTGGGCTGGTGAGTTTGCCCAGCGGGGCTGGCTTGAGCCGCTGGGCGGCCTGCTGGCGGACGAGACCATCGCCGCTTTTAACCCGTCGCTGCTCACGGCATCGACCGTGGACGGCAAGGTGCATGCCCTGCCGCTCTACACGGACGGCATCCACTTCTTCTATCGCAGCGACCTGCTTGAGAAGTACGGGCTGGACGTGCCCAAAACGTGGGAAGAAGTGCTGGAAGCATCGAAAACCATCACCGAGGGCGAGAAGAACCCGCAGTTCTACGGCTTCGTGTCCATGTGGGCCAAGATCGAGGGTCTGTTCATGAACTGGCTGGCCTTCACCAATGGCAATGGCGGCGGCTTCTATGATGCCGACGGCAATGTTGCCGTCAACTCGCCTGCCAATATCGCGGCCACGCAATACATGGTCGACCTGTTGCACGAGCACCGTTATGCGCCGGATTCGATCCTGAACATGCGGCCGGATGATGCCCGCACGCTGTTCCAGCAGGGCCGCGCCGCCTTCCTGATGGTGCAGGGCTTTGTCCATGCGCCGCTGAGCGCTGATGACAGCCCCGTGGCCGGCAAGTTCGACTTCGCGCGCATCCCGTATTTTGAGGGCAACGAAGACGCCAACACCACCACGATGGGCGGATGGTTCCTTGGCATCAATCCAAACTCGGAAAACAAGGAAGCCGCTGCGGAATTCCTCACCCACTTCACCGCCTACGAGCAGCAACTCACTGCCGCCGTCGAAGACAACCGTGCGCCGACGATCCCGGCCGTCTATGACGATCCGAAAATGTCAGAAGCGGAAGTGCTCGCCAAGTTCGGCAAGAACTATGATCTGGGCGTGGTGCGTCCGTCGGCCGGCACGGGCAGCAACTATCCCAAGGTGTCCGAGATCATGCAGCTCGCCGTCACCAATGCGCTGCATCGCCAGAAAACCGTCGAAGACGCGCTGAACGACGCCCAGGCGGAAATTGAGGCAGTCCTGGCCGACTGACGGCCGCGACCTCCCGACAGGCAAGTCCCGGCGGTCCACCATGCCGCCGGGAACCTCTCCAACCGACAGGCATGACATGACCACCAGCGTCACCTCTCCGCTCGATCGGCGCCGCCACCTGACCGGTATGGCCTTCGTGACCCCCACCTTGCTGGTGATCACGGCGATCCTCGTCTACCCGATCCTTCAGTCCATCGTCCTGAGTTTCGGCACGTCGAGCCTCGATGGCTCCGAGCCCTACCAGTTTGTTGGTCTCAAGCACTATGCGGCGCTGGCCCAGACCGAGCGGTTTTGGAACGCGCTTGGTGTGACGCTGACCTTCACCGCTTTGTCGATCCCGCTCGAACTGATCATGGGGATCGGTCTTGCGGTGCTTCTGAACGAGAGCTTCCGCGGAAAAGGGATCGCGCGCCTCGCGGTGCTCTTCCCATGGGCGCTGCCGACGGCGCTCAACACGCTGATGTGGCGCTGGATGTACAACACCGACTACGGCCTGTTCAACGCCGTCGCCCTTCAATCGGGCGTCGTCGACCGGCCGATCAACTGGCTCGGCGACGAGACGCTGGCGATGCTGTCCATGGTCGTCGTTGCCGTGTGGAAAACCTCGTCTTTCATGGCGCTCATCATCCTGGCCGGCCTGCAATCCATTCCGCGAGAGCTCTACGAGGCCGGTCGGATGGACGGCATGACCCGCTGGCAGGAGTTCCGCGAGATCACGCTGCCGCTGCTCAAGGGGCCGATCCTCGTCGCGCTGATCATCCGCTCGATGGATGCGCTGCGCACCTTTGAACTGCCCTTCAACCTGACCGACGGCGGGCCGGTTACGGCCACGGAAAGCCTCTCGCTCTATGCCTACAAGGTCATGTTCGACTTCATCGAGTTCAACTTCGGCGCGGCGATTGTCGTCGTCCAGTTCCTCGTGATCTTCGCCATGAGCCTGATCTACATCCTCACCCTGAGAAACAAGGATTGAGCCGATGACCAGGAACCGCCCTCGCATCGGCCTCTACACGCTGGCCATCATAGCCTCGGTGATCTCATTCCTGCCGATCATCTGGCTGATCCTGACATCGATCAAGACCACCGCCGGCATCTATGCATGGCCGCCGCAATACCTGCCCGCGCCGGTGACCTTCCAGAACTATATCGACATCTTCACCAAGTCGCCGGAGCTGCTGCTGTACGTGCTCAACAGCTTAATCGTCGGGCTTGGCACCACCATCGTCTCACTGTCGCTGGGCGGCATGGCGGGCTATGCGCTCTCCCGGCTCGGGATGCGGCGCGCCGGCGTGCTGATGGTGTTCATCCTCGCGGTGTCGATGTTCCCGCCGGTCTCGCTGCTGCCGTCGCTGTTCCAGACCTTCCTGAACCTTGGCCTGCTCAACACCTATACCGGCCTGATCATTGCCCATACCGGGCTGTTCCTGCCCTTCTCGGTCTGGATGCTGGCGAGCTATTTTGCGACGCTGCCGAAAGAGATCGAGGAAGCCGCGCGGATGGATGGGATGGGGTTCTTCCGCATCTTCTGGTCCATCGTGATCCCGCTCTCGTGGCCAGGCTTCGTGGCCACCGGCCTGATCGTCTTCATCCACTCCTGGAACGAATTCCCGCTGGCGCTTGTGCTGATGACGCAAAACGCCATGCGCACCGCGCCGGTGGGGATCTCGCTCTACCCGGGTGAATACGCCTTCCCCTGGGAGACGATCTCGACCGCCACCGTCATCGCCATCGTGCCGATCCTTGTGATCACGGCCATCTTCCAGAAACAGATCGTCGGCGGGCTGACCGCTGGCACCGGAAAGTGAGACAGACCCAATGACCGAAGTGAAACTGGAACGCATCGGCAAATCCTATGGCGCGGTCGAGGCCGTTCAGGAGTTCGATCTGACCATCGAGGATGGCGAGTTCCTGGTGCTGCTCGGCCCGTCCGGCTGCGGCAAGTCCACCACGCTGCGGATGATCGCCGGGCTGGAGAGCATCACCACCGGCGACCTCACGATCAGCGGCACGCGGATGAACGATGTGGATCCCAAGGACCGCGGCGTGGCCATGGTGTTCCAGAACTACGCGCTCTATCCGCACAAGACGGTTTTCGACAACATGGCCATGGCGCTCAAGCTTCAAAAGGTGCCGGTGGAGGAGATCAGAGATCGTGTCGGACGCACCGCTGAAATGCTCGGCCTGACCGAGTATCTCGAACGCAAGCCGGCCGCGCTTTCGGGCGGCCAGCGCCAGCGCGTCGCAATCGGCCGCGCCATTGTCCGCACGCCGAAGGTGTTCCTGTTCGACGAGCCGCTCTCGAACCTTGACGCCAAGCTCCGGGTCAAGATGCGGATGGAGTTGCAGGAGTTGCACGACAGCCTCGGTGTGACCTCGATCTACGTCACCCACGACCAGATCGAGGCGATGACGCTGGCCGACCGGATCGTCATCATGAACGGCGGCGTCGTTGCGCAGGTCGGCTCTCCGCGCGAGGTCTATGACAGTCCGGCCGACGAGTTTGTGGCAGGCTTCATCGGCAGCCCGTCGATGAACTTCATCGACCTGCGGCGTGGCGCCGGCGGCGGTTGGTCTTCCACCGAAGGCGGGTTGAGGTTCGAGTCTCTGCCATTCTCCTTGGGGGACCGCTCGGAGATACGTCTCGGAATCCGGCCCGAACACGTCGTAATCACACCGCACGCGGAGACCGGTGCGAACGGGGGTTCCTTCGAGGCAGAGGTCCGTCTCGCGGAATTGCTCGGTGCGGATGCGCTGCTCAATCTCGACATTGAAGGATGCCGTCTGACGGCGCGCGTTGGCGGTACGGGGCATTCAAGGGCAGGGGATCGCGTGCAAGCCACCTTGCCGACACCCCTGCTGCACGCGTTTGACATTCCCACCGGGAAGGCCCTGCCGCGCTTGGTTTCGTAGAGAGCGCCCGACCCGGCGCACGCCTGAATGCGCCTGTCGGGCGGTGCATGGGGGAACGGAGTCAGCGGACGATTCAACCGCCTTCAGTCCGGGGGGCTGAACGTCATGGAACTCATGGCGATCTGACGGGCAAAAATCATTGCCGACAAGGTATCCGCAGGTGCAACCACGCTCGTTAGATCGTCGCGCTCAACATGCTCTCACCGGCGGCGGAAACTCTATTCAGACATGGCCCACATGAATGCGACCGGACGGCCGATCGTACTGGCGACACGGCTTCGGGACGAACAACGCCTGTGTGAAACTCCTCTGCGAACACTTCGTGTCGATGGGTTTCGACCGGCGGGTCGCCGAACTCCCGATCTGGAACACTCGCAACCGGGTCCATCAACGAACACTCGGGGCATCAGTCGATTTGCATGCCTCTGCCACCGGCAGACCTCTCCCGGTTTCACGAGATCAGGTATTCCGGGCGATGGTGGGAGATCGCCATTCGCGTGATCTCGATGCAACGCTGAATGGACTTGAGTGAGAGGGCTGATCGCCGAAGCAGGATATTGGTCTGAAGCGACCAGAGCGGCGCGTCCAGCGGTATCCTGCAAATCCCCATCAATTCGGCCTGTTCGACCAGGATGTCGCTGATGATTGCTATGGATCCCGACAGACGAACCATTTGCATCAATGCTGTGAAAGAGTTGGAGCGGAGGACAAATGCAGGCGGTTGCAGCCCGAATTTGCCAAGGTGGAACTGGGCGCGCTGGATAAGCGCATCGTCTTCGTAGAAGCCTGACCAGTCGTGATCGAGAAGCCGGCTTACAGGCAAGGGCCCGCCTTGCGCAAGAACATGGTCGACACTTGCGACAGCGGTCATGGGCACTCGGGCTAGCGGGATTGTCACGAACTCGGGGTCCAGCGGGACATTGTGCCCTTCGGCGGCAATCATGATGTCGATGCGACCGTTCTCAAGCTGTTGCCAGAGTTGGTCAGTGATCCCTGTCACCAGGTCCAATGCAAGGTCGGGAAACTCGTAGCGCATGTTGCTCAGAACCTTGGGCAGCACGGTCGTTGCCCAGGTTACTCCGCCGCCAATACGCAGCAGCCCGCGTTCTCCCGTCTCCAGCCCTGCGATTTCCAACTGTGCGTATTCCGCACTTTTCTTGAGGTTGTAGGCATACCGGTAAAGCGCATCGCCCGCCTCGGTCGGCACCATTCCTTTCGGTGTTCGGACAAAGAGTGCGGCTTCGAGTTGCTCCTCGAGTTGCTGCAGGCTCTTGGTGAGGGCCGGCTGCGTCAGTCCGACCGTCTCGGCGGCCTTTCGCAAACTGCCAGTCTCGTAAATTGCCTGAAACAACACCATTGGGCGCGAGTAGAACGGATGAAACATGATCGGTGATTACCTGTAGTTATCACGATATGACAATTTTCAATTAGATTTTATCGCAATGCAAGCAGATGCTGTCGCCACGGAGGACTCGAATGCGTACTGTTTTCGTTCTGTTTGACAGCCTGAATCGCCTCGCGCTGCAATGCTATGGTGGCACGGCCGTTGCCACGCCCAACTTCGACAGGTTTGCCGCAAGGTCGGCCCGCTTTTCCAAGCACTATGTCGGTTCGATGCCCTGCATGCCGGCGAGACGCGACATGCACACGGGTCGGCTCAATTTCATGCACCGCAGCTGGGGGCCGCTGGAGCCCTATGACAATTCCTTCTCGGAAATGCTGCGGGCAAAGGGCGTCTATACGCATCTGATCACCGATCACCTGCATTACATGGAGGATGGCGGCAGCGGCTTTCACACTCGCTTCAGCAGCTACGAGTTTCATCGTGGCCAAGAATACGATCCATGGAAACCGCTGGTCGAACCGCCGATGGACCATATCCGCGAGACCTTTTCCGAGAAGCACTACGATTTCGAACGTGCCCCGAAGCGCCTGAACTACGCGATCAACCGGCAATTCATTAAAACCGAGGAGGATTTCCCGGCGGTCAAGTGCTTCAACAGCGCCTTCGAGTTTCTCGACCTGAATCGCGGATCGGAAGACTGGATGATGATGCTGGAATGCTTCGATCCGCACGAACCCTTCTTCGCGCCCGAACGTTTCCATACCGAAGAAACGCGCTACACCGGCAAGATCCTCGACTGGCCACACTACGACAAAGTGGTCGAGAGCGACGCAGAAATCGATGCGATCCGGGCCAACTACTGTGCGCTGGTGGCGATGTGCGACCACTATTTCGGCAAGCTGCTCGACTATTTCGATGAACATGACATGTGGAAGGACACTGCCCTAGTCCTGACCACGGATCATGGATTCCTGCTCGGCGAACAGGATTGGTGGGGCAAGTGCCGGATGCCCTATTTCGAAGAGATCTCGCACATCCCGCTGATGATCCACGATCCGCGCCATCCCGAGCCGGGTGGACGCAAGGTTGATGCGCTGACCCAGTCGACAGATCTGATGCCAACCCTGCTCGGTCTGCACGGCATCGCCCCACCGCCGGAGGCACGTTCCATCGACCTCGCACGGGTCGCCAATGGCAACGCTGCATGCGGACGGGCTTCGGCAATCTTCGGTATCTTTGGCGGTGCCATCGGTGTCACCGACGGCACACATGTGATGTATCTATACCCGGACGATGTCGAGCGGGACGGGCTGCGAGAACACACGCTCGTTCCCGCTCACATGACCGAATACTTCACCGCTGAGGAGCTCGCTACAGCCGAACTGGTGCCGCCCTTCGACTTCACCAAGGGTGTGCCGCTGGTCAGCTATGCGGCGCTGAAGGATGCCAAGCGTGTGCCGATGAACGATGGCAAAGGCTTCGGCGATATCGGCACAAGGCTCTATGACCTCGTTGCCGACCCGGGTCAGAAAAACCCGATCAAGGATGAACTTGTCACGGCGCAACTTCGCCACTTCATCGAGCAAACGCTGGCCGACCACGACACGCCACAAAGTGTCTATGACTGGTATGGGCTGTCCATGCCGAAGCGAACCACGCATGGGAGGAGTGCATATGCGTAAACCACTGACAATTTTGGCCGCTGCGGCCGTATCAACCTTCGCCGTCGCGCAATCGGCGATGGCGGAGTTCCCGGAGCGCAATATCGAGGACATCTATCCCTGGGGCCCCGGCGCGACGATGGGCGTGAGCCAGATCATAGCCGATGCCATGGGCGATGAGCTGGGCGTGAACGTCTCGGTTGTCTCGACGCCCGGCGCGGCCGGAACCAAGGCGTTCAAGACGGCGATGGAGCGCCCCGCTGACGGCTACACGCTGTTCGACGGATATGTTGCGCCGCTGGTGCTTCAGCCGCTGCTTGGCAAGGCCGACTGGACCTACAAGGACTTCGTCCCGCTCTGGTCGGGCACCTCGAACGCCTTTGCCATCGTGGTTCGTGCTGACGAAGACCGCTTCGATGATTTCGAGGGCTTTGTGAAATACGCCCAGGAGAACCCGGGCAAGATGCGCTACACCACCGGTGGCACCGGCAACCTTCCGCATATGGTTCTGGCCAAGGTCATGCAGACCTCCAACATCGTTGCCAAGCCGGTTCCCTATCCGGAGATGCAGGATGGCGTGAAGGATCTGCGCGGAGGCGTGCTCGACTTCCTGACTTCAAATCCCGGCTTCTACAAGACCAACAAGGACCACCTGAAGGTGATCGCGGTTCTCTCCGAACTGGACGCCGCCTCCGAAGTCTATGACGGCGCGCCACGTGTGATGGATTTTGGTGTCGATCTGGGCATGTCCGGCCTTGCACCGATGGGCTGGAACTGGTGGCTGGTCAAAAAGGGCACGCCAGAGGATGTTGTGGAAAAACTGCGCACCGCGATGGGCGCGGCGGTGAATGACCCCGAGGTGAAGGAAAAGATCCTAAATGTGGGTTTCGTTCCGCTCGGCTACTCTCCGGACCAGTATGACGAGATTGTCGCCCCGGTTGCAGAGCAACTGCAGAGCGGGATCGACGCCATCGCCTGGGAAAAAGAGCAACTCGACGCGCTGAAGTAGCGCGCGGAGAAAAGGGAAACGCCGATGTCAGATACCAGACCTCCCGACTGGATCGAAATCGGCGTTGCCCTCGCTCTGCTGGTCCCGCCCATTGTCGTGGTCCAGCAGAGCCGAACCTCGCTCGCCGAGCAGGACGTCGCATCGGGCGACGCGATGACAAACGCAGCGCTCTACCCGCAGATCGTGGCGGCGCTTCTTGGAGTTCTCGCACTTTGGCACCTCGGATCGGTTCTGCTCGCGACCCTGCGGGGGCTACCGGCGGGCAAATCCCGTGACGACGCAGCGAATGCGCCGGCCTGGATGCCGGTCGCCTCGGTGGTGGGTCTTGCAGGATACCTGCTGGCGCTGCCCGTACTTGGCTATCACATCACCACTCCGGCCTTCATCTTCGCCATCCTTATGATGTTTGGCGTTCGGCTCGTGCAGGCGGCGGCCTTCGCGCTCGCTTTGTCGCTGGCAACCGCCTTCGTTTTCGAGGTGCTTCTGAACGTCGTGCTGCCCGTCGGCATCTTTGGCATCGCCTTGCCCGTCTGAGAGGAGAGAATGGAACTTCTGACCACTGGCGCCAGCCTGTTTCTATCACCCCTCACGGTTTTTCTCACGGCGGCTGGCTGCTTCCTGGGATTGATGATCGGCGTCTTGCCCGGCCTCGGCCCGCTGATGGGGATCATCCTGCTTTTGCCTGTGGCTTTCCACCTGGAACCCGTCGCGGGAATGGGCCTGCTGATCGCTGTATATGTCGGCGGCTCCTGCGGCGGGGCGATTTCCGCGATCCTGCTGCGCATTCCCGGTACACCGCTGGCGGCCGCGACCCTTCTCGACGGCTACCCGATGGCCCGGAACGGAAGGGCACAGGACGCGATTGGCATCGCCATCTCGGCCTCGGCAATCGGCGGGCTGATCGGCGGGGCAGTGCTGATCTTCTTTTCGCCCTTCCTCGCGGAGTTCGCGTTGAGTTTTGCACCTCCGGAATACTTTGCCATGACCTTACTGGGGTTGATGGCAATCGTGGTCGTGGCCCGGGAATCCGCTGTGAAAGGGTTCATCACGGGTGCGTTCGGCCTCCTGCTCGCCACCATCGGCACCGATGATTTCACCAATGCCTATCGCTTCACCTTCGGCACGCACAACCTGTACAACGGCTTCCACATCGTCGCCATCGTGGTCGGTCTGTTCGGAATCTCCGAGGTCATCTACCAGATCCGTGGCGGCAGCTTCCTGACCAAGCCCGACATCCCTCCAGTCCGCGCACCGTTCAGGGCGCTCGGGATCGTGTCCCGGCATGTGCCCAACCTCGTGCGGTCGAGCCTGCTCGGCAGCACGTTCGGAGCACTGCCGGGGGCCGGTGGTGTCATCAGCGCCTTCACAGCCTATGCCATTGCCAAGGCTCGTCCCAAGCGTGGCGAGGTCTATGGCGAGGGTGCGGAAGGGGGCGTTGTCGCGACGGAGTCCGCCAATAATGCCTGCTGCGGGGGTGCGCTGATTCCAACCCTGTCGCTCGGTATTCCCGGTGACGGTTCTACCGCCGTCCTGATGGCAGCGCTGTTCCTGCTCGGCTTCTTCCCTGGTCCGGAACTGTTTGAATACAATGCGGATGTCGCCGGCGGTATCTTCCTCGCCTATATGTCGTCGAACCTGTTCCTGCTCGTCCTCGGCGTGGTGCTGACACCCGTTTTCGTGTCCGTCCTGAGGCTACGAAAGGCGTTTCTGATCCCGGCAGTCATGCTGCTCTCCACCGTTGGTGTCTTTGCCATCCAGTCCGCGGTCTTCGACCTCTGGGTGATGTTCGGTTTCGGAATCGTCGGCTATTTCCTGCGCCGCGCTGACTACCCGCTGGCCCCCATTGTCATGGGCGCGATCCTCGGGCCGATCTGCGAGGCAAACTTCCGTCGCTCTCTGCTAATCTCCGACGATGGAATGTGGATCTTTCTGCAACGGCCCATCAGCGCCACGATCCTTGCCGTGGTCGCTTTGCTTGCAGCGGTTATCGTGTTTCGGGCCGTCCGACGCAGTGTCGATCCGGAGAGAGCCCCGGTTGTGTAGACAGCCGGAACTGTTGCTCGAGCCAGGCGACCGCCGGACGTCCCCATCCTGCGAGGCATCAACCCGCAGCTTTCATGAATGGTGTACCGAGCGCGGTCGGAACCGCGTCTCGCACGTCCGCACCAGTTGCAGGGGGCTCTCTGACCGCGCCTGTCTGTCGGTGGCTGTGTCCTCTTCAACGCAGGAAAGAGCCGGATCGCCAGAGCCCGGTGCAGCATAGGCCCATCGTTCTTGAGCGCGGATCAATGGCGCCGACGTCAGCATTGGATCCGCCGTTTCGCGACCTTCGAAGTGGCCGCAGCCCGGCACCGCGCTCGCTGTCCTCTGATTGAGCATGCATGAAACGTGGGCCGATCCGTCGCCCCGACAACGCCTGCCAACACTCCGGCAATTCCGTAGCACCGGGGCAGCCGATGCGTTGACCCGGGTGTGTGTCGGGGTGAGGGCCGGGTAGCGCTACAGGGGTTCCTGGGGATCGTGTCTGAGGATTTCGAGCAGCAGGCTGGCCACGGTGGTCATCGAGGTCCGCGGATTCGCGGGGTTTGGCGAATTGGCGATCTCGATGGTGTAGGTGCAGATCGGCGAGATCACCTCGTAGCTGTGGCTGTTTGCCCGCGCTTCGGGGTCTGCGACGAGTTCCACCTTCATGTGGTCGAAACCGCCGCCGGACAAGGCGATCGCGGCCACCACATTGGCATTCTTCGGGTAGGCAGAGGCCGCTTCCCGGCCCGTGCCGGAGAAGAAGACTGTGCGTGTGGCCAGCGCGTCGAGGTCGACAATCGCGTCTGCGGGCGAGCCTTTCCACGCGGCGGGTGGCTTGATGCCGCGATAGGTAACGCGCGGCGGCCCGTTCAGCGCCAATGCCTGCAACAGGTCGAGCCCGCCAATGGCCCCGGCGGGGATGGTGAGGCGGGCGCCGCCGGTGCGGGCGGCTTGCAGCATGTTCTCGTGCAGATCCGCATCGGCTAAGGCGCCGAGGGATGCCGGAATGAAGGGGATGCCGCGGCGAAGGATGTCGGCGCCGAAGCGAGCCACTGCGGCGTGCCCCGCGCATTCGACGACTACGCCGGTGCGGGCGGCCAGCAGACCCTCCAGCGTTGAAACGACTTGCACCGCCGGACCAGAGCCTGTGGGCGGTGCGTCGTGTTTGGCTTTGTCGAGAGAGGCGGGCCGGACCAGAACGGTGACACGGGGCACGCGGTCGGCCGGCAGCATCCCGATCAGTGAGTGCGCGATGCTGCCGTATCCGATCAACCCAAGGTGCATGGTTTTCTCTTTCGCGGCCACGGGTTTCAGTTGGCCTTTCCGGCGCGATACCAGGCGACAATTATGTTGCGGGACTCCCGATCCATCTCGACCGCATTGGGCGGAGGCATTGCGTTGCTGGCCCCGGCATGCAGGAAGATCTGTTCTGCGTGGCGGGCCACGTCGCTTTCGGTTTCCAGAACGACCCCCTTGGGCGGGGCGATGATCCCCTCCCAGCCCGGTTCGCGGGCGTGGCACATCGAGCAATAGCTGAACACCGTGTCATAGGCGTCCTCGAAATGCGCGGCCGAAGCGAACTTTTGCTCATAGGGTGTGAGGGCGCGGGTTTCAGCCTGTTCATAGGTGTCGGCAACGGGGATTGTGGACAGCAACACGATCAGCAGGAACAGGCCCACGGTGGCGAACCATGTCCAGATCGGGCCCTTGCCGGTCTTGTGCATGGTGTTGAAGTAGTGGCGGATGGTGACGCCGGTCAGGAAGATCAGGCTGGCGATGACCCAGGCATATTGCGTGCCGAAGGCGAGCGGGTAGTGGTTGCTCAGCATCAGGAAGATCACCGGCAACGTGAGGTAGTTGTTGTGGGTCGAGCGCAGCTTGGCGATCTTGCCGTATTTCGCATCCGGCGTGCGGCCTTCCTTCAGATCCTGCACCACGATGCGCTGGTTCGGCATGATGATGAAGAACACGTTGGCTGTCATGATCGTGGCGGTGAAGGCGCCGAGATGCAGTAGTGCGGCGCGGCCGGTGAAGATCTGGTTGTAGCCCCAGGCCATGATCACGAGGATTCCAAACAGGATCAGCATCAGCTTTGTGGGCGTTTCGCCCAGCTTTGATTTGCAGAGCTGGTCATAGGCCAGCCAGCCGATGGTGAGCGATCCACCGGAGATCAGGATGCCCAGCCACAGCGGCATGGCGACCTTCGTGGGGTCGATCAGGAACAGCTCGCCGCCCAGCCAGTAGACGATCATCAGAAGCGCCGCGCCCGACAACCACGTGGTGTAGCTTTGCCATTTGTGCCAGGTCAGGTGCTCGGGCATCTCCGCCGGCGCGACGAGGTACTTGACGGTATGATAGAACCCGCCGCCATGCACTTCCCATTCCTCGCCATAGGCGCCATCGGGCAGGGCGGGGTTGGGTTTCAGCATCAGGTCGAGCGCGATGAAATAGAACGACGCGCCGATCCAGGCCATCGCTGTGATTACGTGGAGCCAACGAACCGCGAAGGCGATCCAGTCCCAGAACAATGCCAAGTCGTACAAGGCAACCTCCCTAGATTCGAGTTCTCATGCACCCTAGGCGAGCTATAATTATTCGTGTATTGTCGCAAGACGCCAAGCTGTATCAAAAAAATCGAAACAATGTCGTACCTGGACAACATTCGCACATTCGTCCGTGTCTACGAACTTGGCAGCATGTCGGCGGCCGGGCGGGATTTGAGGATATCACCGGCGGTCACGTCGTCCCGGATCTCTCAGCTGGAAAGCCACCTTGGCGTGCGTCTGTTTCAGCGCACCACACGCAGCCTGACCCCGACAGAGCAAGGCAAGGCCTTTTACGGCGGGGCCTGCGAGATCCTTGAATCGGTGGAAAGCGCAGAGGCGCAGATCGTCGACATCACCGACAATCCGCGGGGCTCGCTGTATGTCGCAGCGCCGCTTGGGGTTGGGCGTCGGCTGATCGCGCCGCAGGTTCCCGGCTTCCTGGGTGAATATCCCGAGGTACAGGTCAGGCTGCGGCTGACGGATCGCAAGGTGGACCTGACGACAGAGGGACTGGACCTTGCGTTCTTCCTCGGCCAGCCGGAAGACAGCAATCTGCGCATTCGCAAGATCGCCGATGTGGAACGTGTACTCTGCGCCTCACCGGCCTATGTGGCGGCGCGCGGCAACCCGGCCACGGGGGAAGAGCTGGTGTCGAAGGGGCACGAATGCCTGAGCCTGCGTTTTCCCGGCGCGCAAGAGTTTCAATGGCGGCTCATGACAGCCGAGGGCCCGCGGCGCTTCCGTGTGTCCGGGCGGTACGAATCCGACGATGGTGATGTGCTGACTGACTGGGCGCTTTCGGGGCAGGGCATCGCGATGAAACCGGTGTTCGAGGTGGCCGACCATATCGCGGCGGGCCGGCTTGTGCCCGTGGCAACGGGCACCCCCCCGGAACCAATCCAGATGGCGTGTCTTTACACCCATCGTCGGCGGCAAGATCCGAAAACCCGGCTGTTCATGGAATATGTCGTTGGCCGGATCGGCGATGTGGTGCGGGACAGCTCGCTACAGGCTCAGCTGCCGCGATAGGTGGAATATCCGAACGGCGAGAGCAATAGCGGGACGTGATAATGCGACGCCTCCGACATGCCGAACCGCAACGGGATGACATCGAGGAACCGCGGGCTCTCCGGCGGCGTTCCGATTGCATCAAGATAGGCGCCGGCATGGAACACCAGTTCATAGACCCCGGTTTCAAACTGTTCGGCCGGCAGGATCTGCGCGTCGGTGCGGCCATCGTTGTTGGTTACCACGGTCTTGAGGTGCTGGCGGGTGTCACCGTCGATCCGGAAGAGGTCGATCTTCAGACCCTCGGCGGGGCAGCCGCGGGCCGTGTCGAGCACATGGGTTGTCAGATATCCAGTCACGGGTCGGTCTCCTCTCGTTTGCGGGGGTTATGGCGTGTCTGCTTGCGGTTCGCAAAGCACGGCGGGCAAGATACTCCTTTCTGGAAATTTTGATAATTCTTGTGATTGTTTTGGAATATTGTGGTTGGCAACCTGAGAGGAAGAACCGTGACTCGCTACCCCCGTGATCTGACCGGATACGGCCCCACGCCCCCGGCAGCCAATTGGCCGAACGGCGCGAAGATCGCCGTGCAAATCGTGCTGAACTATGAAGAAGGCGGAGAGAACAATATTCTCCACGGCGATCCGGCCTCGGAGGCGTTTCTGTCCGAGATCACCGGCGCGCAGCCCTGGCCGGGGCAACGCCACTGGAACATGGAATCGATCTATGAATACGGCGCGCGCGCCGGGTTTTGGCGGGTGCATCGCCTTTTGGGCGACTTGCCGATAACGGTCTACGGCGTGGCGACAGCGCTGGCGCGGGCGCCGGAGCAGGTAGCGGCGATGAAAGCATCGGGCTGGGAGATCGCCAGTCACGGCCTGAAGTGGGTCGAACACAAGGACATGCCCGAGGACGAGGAACGCGCCCAGATTGCCGAAGCGATCCGGCTGCACACCGAGGCCACCGGCGCGGCGCCGCGCGGCTGGTACACCGGGCGCTGCTCTCTGAATACGGTAGATTTGGCAGCAGAGGTCGGAAATTTTGAATATATTTCAGACAGCTATGCCGACGATTTGCCGTATTGGGTTCGGGCCGGTGGCAAGGATCAGCTGATGGTGCCTTACACACTGGACTGCAATGACATGCGTTTTGCGATCCAGGCGGGCTTTAGTAATGGCGATCAATTCGAAAGTTATCTCAAGGACAGTTTCGACACGCTCTATGCCGAAGGCGTGGCCGGAGCGCCGAAGATGATGTCCATTGGGCTGCATTGCCGCCTGATTGGCCGGCCGGGCCGGGCCGCTGCGCTGAAGCGGGTGCTGGAGCATTTCATGGGGCACGATGGCGTCTGGTTCGCCACCCGCCTTCAGATTGCCGAGCACTGGGCCAGGGAGAATCCGCCAGTGTCGTTCTCTCGCCCCTCCGAGATGGACCGTGACACCTTTGTCGCCGAGTTCGGTGGCATCTTCGAGCACAGCCCGTGGATAGCAGAAGGCGCCCATGCGCTGGAACTTGGGCCAACCCATGACACCGCTCGGGGCGTGCATCAGGCGCTGGCGCGGGTGTTCCGCAGCGCCAGCGAAGACCAGCGCCTTGGCGTGCTGACGGCGCACCCGGATCTTGCCGGAAAGCTGGCCGCGGCCAAGCGCCTCACGGCGGAATCGACGGCGGAACAGGCATCTGTCGGACTGGACGAACTGACCGACGACGAACGCACGGCCTTTACCCGTCTGAACGACGCCTACACATCGAAATTTGGCTTTCCCTTCATCATCGCGGTGCGGGACAACACCAAGGCAAGCATCATGGACGCCTTCGAGCGCCGCATTCAGCACGACAGGGACACCGAGTTTGCCGAAGCCTGCCGGCAAGTGGAGCGGATCGCCGAACTGCGGCTGATGGAGAACCTGCCGTCGTGACCCGTGTGGTGAAGATCGAGGCGCTTACTGCCGATGCCTTCGCCCCCTATGGCGATCTGCTGGAGGCATCGGGAACGCCGGACAAGTGGATCAACCGGGGAAAATGCGGCCGCTTTCACGACAGGGCGCGGCTGGATTTCTCGGACGGGCGGGCCGGGATCAGCATTTTCCGGGGCGAGCGGGAAACCTTGCCGCTCCAGCTGAAAATGGTCGAGCGGCACCCCGCCGGCAGCCAGGCGTTCGTGCCGATGTCTGCCGACCCGTTCCTGGTGGTTGTTGCGGCCGATGACGCCGGTGTGCCGGTGTCGCCACGGGCGTTTCTGACGGCACAGGGGCAGGCGATCAACTTTCACCGGGGCACATGGCACGGCGTTCTTACGCCGCTGGCGGAGCCCGGGCTTTTTGCTGTCGTGGATCGGATCGGCGCGGGCGACAACCTTGAAGAACACTGGTTCAGCGAGCCGTACATCATCGAACACTGAAGCGCGCTGCTGGCGATGGGTCAGCACATACTTGTCGGTCAGGGGAGGACAACCACTATGGCAGACACATCCATCGGAACTCCGGAGCAGCTCCGGGATCCAAATTACATGCCAGCGATTCAACGCGCCGTTCCTCTGGGAATTCAGCACGTTTTGGCCATGTTCGTCTCGAACGTAACGCCGGCGATCATCATTTCCGGGGCGGCCGGGTTTGGCTTCGGGTCTGACGCCGGGGCACAGGGTTTCCCGGACATGACATACCTGATCCAGATGTCGATGCTGTTTGCCGGCATCGCGACGCTGTTTCAGACCATCGGGCTGGGGCCGGTTGGTGCCCGGCTGCCGATCGTGCAGGGCACCAGCTTTGCCTTCATTCCGATCATGATCCCGCTGGTAGCGGGCAAGGGCGTCGAGGCGCTGCCAGCGCTGTTCGGCGGCGTTGTGATCGGCGGCCTGTTCCATGCCTTCATTGCAACGTTTATCGGCAAGATCCGCTTTGCCCTGCCTCCGCTGGTGACGGGTCTTGTGGTGACGATGATCGGCCTCGCGCTGGTCAAGGTCGGCATCCAGTATGCGGCGGGCGGTGTTCCCGCAATGGACAAACCTGAGTATGGCTCGCTCCTGAACTGGTCGGCGGCGCTGATCGTGGTCTTTGTGACTCTGGGCCTGAAGTTCTACGCGCGGGGCATGCTGGCGGTTTCGGCGGTCGTGATCGGCATCCTGGTCGGCTACCTTTATGCGATGATGGTCGGCATGATCACGGTCGAGGGCATTGCAACCAGCTGGAGCCGTGCCGCAACCGTCTCTTTCCCGGTTCCGTTCAAATACGGCTTCGAAATGAGCGTGGCGGCGATTGTCGGCTTCTGCCTCATGGCCTTTGTCTCGGCGGTTGAAACCGTGGGCGACGTGTCAGGGATCACGAAGGGCGGCGCGGGCCGCGAAGCCACGGAAGCGGAGATCACCGGCGCAACCTATGCCGACGGTGTGGGCACCGCCGTGGCCGGGATCTTCGGCGGGTTTCCGAACACATCCTTCAGCCAGAACGTGGGCCTGATCGCCATGACCGGCGTGATGAGCCGGCATGTGGTGACCATCGGCGCGCTGTTCCTGATCCTGTGCGGGCTGGTGCCGAAAGTGGGTGCCGTGATCCGCACCATCCCCATCGAGGTGCTGGGCGGCGGCGTGATCGTGATGTTCGGCATGGTGGTGGCCGCCGGTATCTCGATGCTGTCGGACGTGCGCTGGAACCGCCGCAACATGGTGATCTTCGCCATCGCGCTGTCGATCGGGCTTGGCCTGCAATTGGAGCCAAAGGCCGTGCAATACCTGCCGGACACGTTGCGCATCCTGATGACCAGCGGCCTGCTGCCGGCGGCGTTGATCGCCATCGTCCTGAACCTCATCCTGCCGGAAGAGCTGTCGGACGAAGCCACCGAAGAGGTCTCGGGCGGCCATGCCGGCCATGCCGAGGGCGAACTGGTCAAGGACAGCCACGTGTGACCTGAAAAGGCACCCCGGCACCGGCCACTCGGCGCCGGGGTGACGGCCTTCGACGGCCCATCCTGTCGGCAGACACCAATCTTTGAGTGCCGATCCTGAAGCAGGCACAGGCGACGCCGCGAGTGAACTGTCCGGCGATGTCGTGTGGTTTCGCCAATTCGCACACGTGCAAATATCTCCAAAGCGTGCGGCACCGACCTGATCGAACCCGGGGGGCAGAATGCTGTGAGGGACGTGGTCAGTCGCGACGGCCCAGACCGCTCGCGGGTCCTGCGCGAAAAGGGCCTTCAACATATCGGCGCCACCGGTGCCAGCCTGCCGTTTTGCCTCGACTGCGCGGTGTCAGAAAACCATCCGCGCCCGATGCTCTCGGGAAGGGTCATCGCCGCGGTGGAGTTGCTCGAATGCAGCATCACAGACCGCATGCCCCCGGACGAGCGAGCAAAGGCGCCGCAGCTTGTTGCGCATTGCTGCCCCCGGAGGCCCCCCCCCCGTGGCGGTTCCGTTCTGGTTGCGACAACCGGGAAAACTGGGGCAAGCCCCGACGGGACCGATGGCAACGTCAGACCAGATTCGAGGCTACGAATGATCGACTACATCCTGCTGTTCGTTGCCGCCTTCGGAGCAGGGATCGTGAACACCATCGCGGGGGGCGGCACGTTCCTGACCTTTCCAGCTCTGGTGTTCACCGGCCTGCCGCCCGTGGTGGCCAATGCAACAAGCACCGTTGCCGTGTTCCCCGGCTACCTTGGCGGCGCGCTGGGGTTCCGGG
This sequence comes from Aliiruegeria haliotis, assembly GCF_003003255.1. GTDB lineage: Bacteria > Pseudomonadota > Alphaproteobacteria > Rhodobacterales > Rhodobacteraceae > Tropicimonas > Tropicimonas haliotis. The sequence continues at coordinate 24,441 of NZ_PVTD01000016.1, read as the reverse complement.
AGGACATGGCCACGTTCGAGCGGCGCGCCCTGCTGCGTCTGGCTGGGATCACGCTGGCCGGCGGGCTTGTGGGCTCGCTGCTGCTGCTGGTGTCCTCGAACGAGGCGTTCAGCGCGGTTGTTCCGTTCCTGTTGCTGTTCGCGACGCTCGTGTTCCTGTTTGGCGCCGAAATTCGCAGTTGGGCGGCGCGGCACGCGCGGGATGTGACGCCGGAAGGAGCGGTCGGGTTGTTCGCGGTCAGCGTTTATGGCGGCTATTTCAACGGTGGGCTCGGGATCGTGCTGCTGGCACTGTTCTCGCTGTGGGGAATGACCTCGATCCACAGTATGAACGGGTTGAAGACCGGATTGTCCTTCGTTTTGTCCTCGATTTCCGTGCTGACATTTTCCGTGGCGGGCATCGTTGAATGGCCGCAGGCGATCGTGATGATGGTCGCGGCCTCTGTCGGCGGCTATGCCGGCGCGCCGATCGCCCGTGCGGTGCCGGCCTGGTGCGTGCGGGCCTTTGTGGCGGTGATTGGCTTCGGGATGAGCGCGGTGTTTTTCTGGCGGTTGGTGGCGGGCTGACGGGCGCTGGCACGCAGGGTCGTATCGGGTAATCCTCGGCCCGGGGCAGGGGTGACACACGAAAACGGGGAACGGCCGATGCCCTTCCCCGCAGTTTTAATGCCCGAGGCCGCCCTTTGGCGGCCCCGAAGCGGGGATATCAGTGGCCACCGTCGGATTGCTTGGCCGCCTCGCGCAACTCTTCTTCGGTGATCTCTTTCGCGCCGTTCAGGATCAGGTTCAGGCCCACGGCAGAGATCGCCGCCAGAAGGATGCCCGAATGGATCAGCGGTTCGATCGAATGCGGCAGCCACATGGTGAAATTCGGCGCGATCAGCGGGATCATCCCCAGGCCCAGCGAAATTGCCACGATCAACCCGTTGAACCGGTTGTCCTTGAAATCCACCGCGCCAAGGATCCGCACGCCCGTGGCGGCGACCATGCCGAACATCACCAGCCCTGCGCCGCCCAGAACGGCAACCGGAAGCGCTTCGACCAGCGCGCCCATCTTGGGCACCAGCCCAAGCACGATCATGATCGCCCCCCCGGCCACACACACAAAACGCGAGCGAATGCCGGTGACGCCCACAAGGCCCACGTTCTGGCTGAACGAGGTGTAGGGGAAGGTGTTGAACAGTCCGCCGATCACGGTGCCAAGGCCATCGGTGCGCAGGCCGGCGGAAAGCGACGGGCGTTCGATCTTCTTGCCGCACATTTCGCCGAGCGCCAGGAACATGCCAGTGGATTCGATCATCACCACGATCATCACCAGCGTCATCGTCAGGATCATTATCGGATCGAAGATTGGCAGCCCGAAGCGGAAGGGCGTGATCAGCGCGAACCAGCCTGCGTGGCTGACACCGTCGAAATGCATCATGCCCAGCAGGGCGGCGACAATCGCGCCGACGATGATGCCGATCAGCACAGAGATGTTGGATAAGAAGCCGGTGGTGAACTTCATGATCACCACGATGGTGGTCAGAACAACGCCTGAAATCAGCATGTTGACGGGCGAGGCGTATTTCACGTTGTCGACGCTCGGGGCAACCTTGAGGCCCTCGGGGATCTCGGGAATGGTGCCGGCGGCAAGCAGCGCCTTGACCTCATCGAGCCAGGCCAGATGCGCCGGATCGACGATCTTTGGCGCGGTCGGGCCGAAGGGCAGGCCGAAGATCCAGTTGATCCCAACCCGCATCAGCGTGACGCCGATGACAAGAATGATCGTGCCAGTCACTACAGGTGGAAAGAACCGCAGCATCCGGCTGATCAGCGGGGCGATCAGCATCGCAATCAGGCCCGCGCCGATGATGGCGCCAAAGATCATCCGCGCGCCTTCGGTTCCCGGATTGGCCACGGCAATCGACACCATCGGGCCAACGGAGGCAAAGGTCACGCCCATCATCACCGGCAGCTTGATGCCAAACCATTTCGAGGCGCCCAGCGACTGGATGATGGTGACCACGCCGCAAACGAACAGGTCAGCCGAGATCAGGAAGGCCACCTGCTCGGGGTTCAGTTTCAGCACCCGGCCAACGATCAGCGGTACCGCGATGGCACCGGCGTACATTACCAGAACGTGTTGTAATCCAAGGGTAAAAAGCTTTCCTGGCGGCAGTTGCTCATTGACCGCGTCGGTCATCTCCATGGTCGACATATTTGCTCCTCCAAATGTCGGGTGAGGTTTTCGGGGTTTGATGAGGTGGGGAATGGCCGATACGATCAGCCGTAGCTGGACACGTCCGACCCGGCGAGCGCCGCGACATTCAACAGCCCGCGCACGGTGACGCCGGGGGTGACGATATGGGCCTTGTTGCCCATGCCCATCAGGATCGGGCCCACTTCGAGCCCGCCTGCCTCGCATTTCAGCAGGTTGCGCGCGGCGCCGGCGGCGTCGGTGTTGGCGTAAACCAGAACGTTGGCCCGCCCGGTCAGACGGTTACCCGGGAACAGGCGGTTTCGCAGTTCCGGGTCCAGCGCCGCATCCGTGTGCATCTCGCCTTCGTAAACGAAATCGGCGTTCGCGATGTTCAGCCGCTCCAGCGCGCCGCGCATCACCCGGCCGGAGGCGCAGTCCCTGTTGCCGAACTGCGAGCCCGAACACAGGGCAATTTTCGGCTCGATGCCAAAACGCCGGACATGACGGGCGGCGGAAATCACCGTGTCGGCAAGTGTTTCGGCCGTTTGCTCGGTATTGATATGGGTGTCGGCCACGAACAGGGGCCCGTTCTCCAGAATTGTCAGAGAAAGCGCGGCGGTGGGTTTCAGCTGCTGCGTGGCAAGGACCTGCTGCACGTATTTGAGGTGCCAGAGGTATTGGCCGAAGGTGCCGCAGATCATGCTGTCGGCCTCACCTCGTGCCACCATGACAGCGGCGATTGCGGTGCTGTTCGTGCGCATGATCGCGCGGGCCAGATCCGGGGTCACGCCGCGGCGTTCCAGGTGGTGATGATAGAACTGCCAGTAGTCGTTGTATCGCGGGTCGTTCTCGGGATTGACGATGGCGAAATCCTGATCGGTGCGGATTTTCAGGCCGGCCCGGTCCAGCCGGGTCTGGATCACGTCCGGTCGTCCGACAAGGATGGGAAAATCGCCGGTTTCCTCGATCATGGCCTGCGCCGTGCGGATCACGCGCTCGTCCTCGCCCTCGGCAAAGACGATCCGCGCATCCTTCTGGCGGGCGGCGTCGAACACCCGCCGCATGATCAGCGACGACTTGAACACCTGCGCTTCCAGCGATTGCCTGTATTCGTCCAGGTCAATCTGCTTCTGGGCCACGCCGGTTTGCATCGCCGCCCGGGCTACCGCTAGCGCAATGGTTGGCAACAGGCGCGGATCGAAGGGTTTCGGGATCAGGTAATCCGGCCCGAAGGTCAACTGCTCGCCCTGATAGGCTTCGCCCACTTCGGCAGAGGTGGTTGCCCGGGCCAGCGCGGCGACGGCTTCGACACAGGCCAGTTTCATCTCGTCGTTGATGTCGCGCGCGGCCACGTCCAGCGCCCCCCGGAAGATGAACGGAAAGCACAGCACGTTGTTGACCTGATTGGGAAAATCGGAACGCCCGGTTGCGATCATGGCGCCCGGTGCGGCCGCCTGCGCCGCGTCGGGCATGATCTCGGGCACCGGGTTGGCCAGCGCGAAGATGATCGGTTTCGGCGCCATGCTGCGCACCAGATCGGCGGGCAGAAGGCCGGGGCCCGAGAGGCCAAGGAACAGATCGGCCCCCTTCAGCGCCTCCGCCAGGGTTGTGCCCTTGCGGGCCGAGGCAAAGGCCATCTGCTCGGGGCACAGGTCTGTCCGGCCATCATGCAGCACGCCGTCCTTGTCAAAGAGGGTGATCGCGGCGGAGGGCACTCCCATCTTGCGTAGCATCGTGTGGCAGGCGATGCCCGCGGCACCGGCGCCAAGGCCAACCACGCGAATGTCCTTCGGCCGCTTGCCCGCCAGCCGCAGCGCGTTGCTGGCCGCCGCCGCAACGACGATCGCCGTGCCGTGCTGATCGTCGTGAAACACCGGGATGTTCATCCGCTCGCGGCAGATCCGTTCGACGGTGAAACAATCGGGGGCCTTGATATCCTCCAGGTTGATCGCGCCGAAGGTGGGTTCCAAACGGCACACCAGATCGGCCAGCGCTTCGGGGTCGGCTTCGTTGACCTCGATGTCAAAGCAATCCAGCCCGGCGAATTTCTTGAACAGGATCGCCTTGCCTTCCATCACCGGCTTCGACGCCTGCGCGCCTATGTTTCCCAGCCCCAGCACCGCCGTGCCATTCGAGACCACGCCAACCAGATTACCCTTGGCCGTGTAGCGCACCGCATCAAGGCCATTGGCGGCAATTTCCGTGCAGGCCTCGGCCACGCCCGGTGAATAGGCGCGTGCCAGATCCCGGCCGGTGGCCATAGGTTTTGTCGGGCGGATTTCCAGCTTTCCGGGCCGCGGAAACTCGTGATAGTCGAGCGCCGCCTGCCTTTCGGCTGCCGCGTTGTCCGTGTTTGTGGCCATGGTCCCCTCTCCCAAATTCCCTAGCGGCGCGCGCAAAGCCTCCGCGCCATGTCGATCATCCGTGCCGAAAAGCCCCATTCGTTGTCGTACCAGCCGAGCAACCGCAGCTGGCTGTCCTGCTGGACAATCGTTTCCGGCAAGGCGAGGATCAGCGACTCTGGCCGTTCGCGCATGTCGCGAGAAACGCAGGGATCTTCGGTCAGGCCAAGAACGGGCGAACGCGCCGCGATCTCGCGCAACCGGCGCCGGATGTCGGCCCCCGGCGGGCGGGTCAGTTGCAATGTTGCGTCGATGGCCGAGACGCTGAGGCAGGGCACCCGCACCGCCGCAACGCTTGTGCGCGGCCCGATCGACGGCAGAACCTTTGACAGGTCGTCTGCCGCGCTGGTCATGGTTGGCACCATCGATTCCGCACCGGCCCGCCCCCGCGCCAGATCGCTGCGCGGCCCGTCCACGATGGGCTGGCTGCCAGTGTAGCAATGAATGGTCGTCACATGCGCGCGCTCGATTCCGAATGTGGCATCAATGGCTTGCAGCAGCGGCGCGATGGCGTTGGTTGTGCAGGACGAATTGGACACGATGCTTGCGGTGTCCGGCACGTCCGCGCCGGCGCCGAATACGGCAGTGGCATCCACGAAACCCGACGGGCCAGACACCAGAACCGCCCGCGCCCCTGCGGCCAGCCCGCGTTTGGCGATCTCGCGGCTGTCCACCCGGCCGGTGCATTCCAGCACAACATCGGTTCCAGCCAGATCAAGCGTTGCAAGGTTGGATGCTCCGGAAAACGGGATGCGCCTGTCGCCAACCGTCAGGCAGGCGCCATCCGCTTCAACCCGGGAAGGGTAGGGGCCAAAGACGCTGTCGTATTGAAACAGGTAAGCGCAGGTTTCCAACGCCGCGATGTCGTTGATGGCGGTTACTTCGATGTCTGCGGTGTCGGGCCGCGACAGGATCTGCCGCAGAACGGTGCGCCCGATCCGCCCGAACCCGTTGATTGCCACTTTCATCAGATGGTCGCTCCTGCGCAGGCGGGCGTGCATTGGCCAAACCGCGGCCGGGTGATCGGGGCCGGGTGCATCAGAAATCAACTTCGATCGCGATGCCCTGTTGCACGGCAAGGTCAACCACGCTGGCAGCAACCGCCAGATCCTGCAGGCCCACGCCGGTGCCGTCGAACAGTGTGATTTCCTCGGCCGACGTCCGCCCCGGATGGGTGCCGTTGATAACCGCGCCGATCTGCTGCACGTCGCTTTGGGCGATCAACCCCTGGGCCACCGCGTGCTGCGCCTCGCCAATGCTGACGGATTGGGCCACCTCGTCGGTGAACACGGTGGCGCGGGGCAGCAGGGCGGCGTCTAGCTCCTGCTTGCCCTTGGTGTCGGTGCCCATGCAGGCGATATGCGTGCCGGGCGAGACGTGATCGGCCATCAGCGAGGGCGCAAAGGCGGAGGTGATCGAGATCACCACATCCGCCTCCTGCCCCAGCCTGTCCAGTTGGGCCGCCTCGAAGGGCAACCCGGCCTCTGCCGCCACCTTCTCGATATTGGGCAGCATCTCCGGGTGGTAGTTCCAGCCGACAACCTTTTCGAAGCTGCGCTGCTCAAGCGCCGCGCGCAGCTGGAAGGTGGCCTGATGGCCGGCGCCGATCATGCCAAGCACCTTCGCGTCCTCACGCGCCAGATGCTTGATCGACACCGAAGACGCCGCGGCGGTGCGCAGCGCGGTCAACAGGTTGCCGCCCACGATGGCCTTCACCCGGCCGGTGTCCGGATCGAACAGGAACACGGTGGATTGGTGGTTGATCAGATCGAACTTTTCCAGGTTGTTTGGCCAGTAGCCACCGGCCTTCAGGCCCAGCGTCTTGCCCGCGCGATCAAAGCCGCCCTTGAACCCGTAGAGCGCATCCTCGTAGCCGATAGCCTCGCGGACGACCGGGAAGTTATAGGCATTTTTCGATGCCATGGCGGCAAACACGCCCTCCACCGCGTCAAAGGCGGCGGCGCGGGTCATCAGATTGCCAATTTCGCGTTCGGGGACGATCAGCATGGGGGAGTTCCTTCAGGCAAAGGTCCGCGCGCGGCGCTCAGCTTGGCTGGCGCGCGGACAGTCGTTTTTGCAGCAAGGCTGCCGGATGTTTGGGGATCAGTAGGCTTTGCCGCGGGCCGAGACCGGCCACAGGGTTTCAACCTTGCCGCCCCGCACCCCCACATACCAATCGTGGACGTTACAGGTCGGATCGCAATGGCCGGGTACAAGGCGCAGCCTGTCGTTCACCTTCAGCGCGCCGGTCGGGTCCATCACCACGCCGTGTTCGTCGGAGCACTTGACGTAGTCAACGTCGTCGCGGCCGAATACGGTTGGCAAACCGCTGTCGACCGATTGCGCCTTCAGCCCGGCATCCACAATCGCCTTGTCGGCCTTGGCGTGGGACATGACGGACGTCAGGATGAACAGCGCGTTCTCCCATTCGCCATCGTCGATGCGCTTGCCGTCCTTGTCGAGGATGCGGCCGTAGTCGGCATCCATGAAAGCGTAGGAGCCGCATTGCAGCTCGTTGAACACGTTCGACGCGCTTTCGAAGTAATAGCTGCCGGTGCCGCCGCCGCCGACGATGTCGCATTCCAGCCCCTCGGCCTTCAGCGCCTCCACCGCGTCGACCACCATGTCGATGGCGATCTGTGTTTTGCCTTTGCGGTCCTCGTAGCTGTCGAGGTGCTGCATCGCGCCCTGATAGGCCTGAATGCCGGAAAAGGTCAGGTTTTCGGCGGCGTCGATAGCCTTTGCGATCTCGACAACCTGCGGCGTGGTGGTGACGCCGCAGCGCCCGGCGCCGCAATCGATCTCCACAAGGCATTCGATCTTCGTTCCGGCCGCGACGGCACCGGCAGACAGCGCGGCCACATTGGCCAGATCGTCCACACAACAGATCGTGCGGGCGCCAAGCCTGGGCAGGTTGGCCAATCGCTTGATCTTGGTCGGTTGCGTCACCTGATTGGACACCAGAATGTCCTTGATGCCCCCGCGGGCGAAAACTTCCGCCTCCGACACCTTCTGGCAGCACACACCACAGGCGCCGCCCAGCGATTCCTGCAACTTTTGCACATCGACTGATTTGTGCATCTTGCCGTGGCTACGGTGGCGCATCCCGGCGGCCTTTGCGAAATCGCCCATCTTCTTCACGTTGCGCTCCAGCGCATCGAGATCGAGGACCAGGCAGGGCGTTTGAATGTCGGCCTCGTCCATGCCAGGCAGGGCGGGAACGTCGAAGCCAACGTCGAGGTCTTGGAAATCCACATGTGTGTTCATGGCTTGAGTGTCCTTCACTTGATCCATGGCAGGCGGTCGAGATCGACATTGCCGCCGGTGATGATGATCCCGACCCGCTTGCCCGCGAACCGGTCCTTGTTTTGCAGAATGGTCGCCAGGGGCACCGAGGAGCTGGCCTCCATGACGATCCGCAGATGTTTCCAGGTGAGCTTCATCGCGTCGACGATCTCGCCTTCCGAGGCTGTCAGGATATCCGTGACGTGGTTGGAAACGAAATGCCATGTCAGATCTTTCAACGGCACCAGCAGCCCGTCGGCGATGGTTTTCGGTGCGTCGTCGGCAATGATGTGCCCGGCCTTGAAGCTACGATACGCATCGTCGGCTTGTTCGGGCTCGGCCGCGATGATCTGCGTTTCCGGCGCCTGATGGGCCAGCGTCAGGCAGGTGCCCGAAATCATCCCACCACCGCCGATCGGGACCACCACGATGTCCAGCCCGTCGGTCTGCTCCATGAACTCGCGGGCGCAGGTGCCTTGCCCGGCGATAACGCGCGGGTCGTTATAGGGATGCACGAAATCGCCGCCCGTTTCGGCCTGAACACGGGCAAATGCTTCCTCGCGCGACGAGGTCGAGGGCGCGCATTCGGTGATCTTGCCGCCATAGCGGCGCACCGTGTCTTTCTTGGCCTGCGGGGCCGTGCGCGGCATCACAACGTTGCAGGGGATGCCCCGGCGGTTGGCGGCATAGCTCAGGCACGAGGCGTGGTTGCCCGACGAATGAGTAGCAACGCCCTTTTCCGCCTGTTCATCGCTCAGCCCGAACACGGCATTGGAAGCGCCCCGCACCTTGAAGGCGCCGGGCTCCTGAAAGTTCTCGCATTTGAAGAACAGCTGGGCGCCGGTCAGCTCGTTCAGATAGGCCGATGTGCGCACCGGCGTCCGGTTTATATGGGGCCTGATCCGCTCGTGGGCGTCCAGCATGTCCTGATAGGTTGGGATATACATCTTGGCAGGTTCCTCAGGCAGCGGATTTGAGCGCGGCCGACGGGTGCGAGCGATAGTATTCCTGCGCGGCCGCAACGCCCGAGCCAAGCGGAATGTTCAGTCCAAGATCGGCCATACACATCTCCGCCGCGCCCAGCCCGCTGAGGGTCATCACGTCGGTCAGGCTGCCCAGATGGCCGATGCGGAACACCCTGCCGGCCACCTCGCCCAGGCCAACGCCGAAGGCAACGCCAAAGGTGTCGGCGGCATGGGTGACGATATCGGTTGCGTTGAAACCTTCCGGCGTGCGGATGGCGCTGACCGTATCAGAGTAGACATCGGGCGAGGTGGCGCACAGCTCCAGCCCCCAGGCACGCACAGCGGCGCGAACCCCTTCGGCGATGCGATGATGCCGGGCAAAAACGTTTTCCAGCCCTTCCGACAGCAGCATGTCCAGCGACAGCTTCAGCCCGTTCATCAGCCCGACGGGGGGCGTGTAGGGGAAGGCGCTGGCGTTGTAGCCGTTCTGCATGTCCTTGATATCGAAGAAGGTGCGCGGCAATTCGGCGGTTTTCGAGGCCGCCACGGCGCGATCCGAGAAGCCGACGATGGCCAGACCGGCGGGCAGCATGAAACCCTTCTGGCTGCCGGTCACGGCAACATCCACGCCCCATTCGTCAAAGCGGAAATCCATCGAGGCGATGGACGACACGCCATCGACAAACAGCATCGCGGGGTGCCCGGCGGCATCCAGCGCGCGGCGCACGGCGGCGATATCGGATTTCACGCCGGTCGCGGTTTCGTTGTGTGTGGCCAGCACAACCTTGATCTTGTGGCCGGTGTCGGCGCGCAGGATCTCTTCGTAGTGATCCGCCGGCAGGCCGTTGCCCCACGGGCTTTCCACGATCTGCATGTCCAGCCCGTGGCGCTGGCACATGTCGATCCAGCGATGCGAGAACATGCCGTTGCGCGCCGCCAGAACCTTGTCGCCCTTGCTCAGCGTGTTGGTCAGCGCGGTTTCCCAGCCGCCGGTGCCGGTGGAGGGGAAAATGAAGATATGTGCGCTGTCAGACTTCAGAACCTTGCGCACGCCATCAAGGCAGGGATGCAGGATCTTGCCGAAGGTCGGGGAGCGGTGGTCGATTGTCGGCATGTAGCAGGCCTGGCGCACGGCCTCGGGCATGTTTGTCGGGCCGGGAATGAAGACGGGATTCTGGAAGCTCATGGTGGTCTCCTATGGGGCTGTTCCCGACACTAGGGGCGGCCAACGGATCGCGATACTTTTTTGAAATCGCCTTTCAGATTTCGGGTGAACTCAAAAAGTAACGTGTTGTCAAGTGGTTGAATTTTTCATATCGTGAATTTGATTTTCTTGAAAAGTAGGGCGCATCTTATGAAATCACCGAATAATGGGGGGCGGGCGATCCGAAAATCGCGTGGGCGGCCCCGTGATTTCCACGACAAGACGCCACAGAACACGATCAAGTCGCTGGATCGAGCGATGGAGGTGTTCGAATATCTCAGCACCACGCAGGGCAGGGCCCTGTCGGAGCTTGCGGCTGAGATGGATCAGGCCCCGGCCACGATCTATCGCATCCTGATCACCCTGGAAGGGCGCAAGTTGGTGGAGTTCGATCCGACCAGCCAGGTTTGGTACATCGGCCCCCGCGCCTTCGTGATTGGCGCACGGTTCCTGCGGCGCACCAGCCTTGTGGATCGGGCGCGGCCGGTACTGCGCCAATTGATGGAAGACACCGGCGAAACCGCCAATCTGGGGATTGAGCAAAACGGCCGCGTGCTGTTTGTCAGCCAGGTGGAAACCCACGCTAGCATCCGCGCGTTCTTTCCGCCTGGCACGCTGTCGCGGCTGCACGCCTCCGGCATCGGCAAGGCGTTGCTGGCGCAGATGGCACCCGACCGTATCGAACGGTTTCTGAATGCGGCGCCGTTGGAGCGCTTCACCGAATTCACACTGACCGGGCGGGACGAGTTGTTGGAAGATCTGGAAGCGACCCGCCAGCGCGGCTTCGCCCTTGACGGGGAAGAGCGTAACCTCGGCATGCGTTGCATTGCTGCGCCGATCTTTGACGTTCACAACGAGGCCGTGGCGGGAATTTCGGTGTCCGGGCCGACCTCTCGGGTCAGCCCGGAGCAGATCCCGGCTCTGAGCGCGGCCGTTCTGACCGCCGCGAAAAACCTGACTGACGCAATCGGCGGCAGTGCTATTCTGCCGCCGGCCTGACGCTCGACGTGGATTGGTGAGACAGCGTGCCGGGCGGGCGCAGGGCCATATGGCGGTTCACGTCCTTGTATAGCAGATACCGGAACTTGCCTGGCCCGCCTGCATAACAAGCCTGCGGGCAAAAAGCGCGCAGCCACATGTAATCTCCGGCCTCCACTTCCACCCAATCCTGATTGAGCCGGTACACCGCCTTACCTTCCAGAACGTAGAGCCCGTGCTCCATCACATGGGTTTCGGCAAAGGGGATCACCGCGCCCGGCTGGAAGGTCACGATCGTGACATGCATGTCATGGCGCAGGTCCGCCGGATCGACGAACCGGGTGGTGGCCCATTTGCCATCCGTGCCGGGCATCGGTGTTGGGGCGATGTCGTTTTCATTGGTGATCAGAACATCGGGATGGGGCAGGCCGGGCACCGGCTCATAGGCTTTGCGGATCCAGTGGAAGCGCAGCATGTCGCTGCCCGTATTGTGCAGGGCCCAGTCCGTTCCGGCAGGCAGAAAGGCATAGCCGCCCGGCGCAAGCACGTGTTCCGCGCCATCAACAGACAGCACCGCCGACCCCTCCACCACGAACAGCACACCTTCGGCCATCGGATCGGTTTCCGGACGGTCCGACCCGCCGCCCGGCGCGACTTCCATGATGTATTGCGAGAAGGTCTCGGCAAACCCGCTCAATGGCCGCGACAAGACCCAGAGCCGTGTCTTTTCCCAGAACGGCAGAAAGCTTGTCACGATATCCCGCATCGTGCCCTTGGGAATAACCGCATAGGCATCCGTGAAGACAGCCCGATCGGTCAGCAGTTGGTCCTGGCCGGGATGCCCTCCCGTGGGGGCGTAGTAGCTCGGTGGCATGGAGGCTCCTCTGGGTTCTGGCCTCCCAGTATCGTTGCGTTTGCGTATGGCCACCACCCGCCATCGGGAAGCAACTCCTTTCGGGAAAGATTGAAAATTGCCGCGACCTGATGGGAATGCGATCAAATGGCAGGCGATGTTGCGGGGTCCGAAGACAACCTGCCGTCAGGTCCAGCCATAGGTGGGGCTAGGGCTACGGATTTCCGGGAGAGTGATCGCCACCAACGCACACCCTATAGCGCTCCGCCCCCTTTCGACCGAAGACAGGCATGGCGATATGGGGCGATTTTGCACCCGACAGCAGAGGCCACGCCTGGATCGCTAGGCCGCTTCAATCCTCCAGTCAGAAATGGCCGGTGGAAACGTGGGGCACGCCACTGTCAGCGTCCGGTCGAACGCCTCCCGCGAGATCGGAAATCCCCGCAAATATCTAGAATGCCGCTAGTCGGGCACCCAGGTCATGATGTGCGTTGCGACGGCGACTGTCTTGCCGCGCTGGTTGGTCACCGTCACGTCGGAAGTCGAGCGGCGCTTGTCAGGGTCATAGGCCGCCAGCACATATGTGACTTCAATGGTGTCCCCCAGCATAACGGGCGCGACGAAGCGGATGCGGTCATAGCCGAGCGACACCGGGGTGCCGTAGTCGCCGCCGATGCGCCCTTCGCAGGCCTTGGACGAGCAGGTCGACATGTACCCGATGGTCAGCGCGCCATGGGCGATCCTGCCGCCGAAAGGCGTGTTCGACATCATGTCTTCGTCGACATGGTTGGGCGACAAGTCACCCGTGATCCCGGCGAACTGGTAGACGTCGGATTCGGAGACGGTTTTCCTGAACCGGTGGGTTTCGCCGATGGCGAAGGGGGCGCTGTCCATGGTCGGATTCCTTTTCACAGCATTTTGCCGAGCACGCGAACGATCATGGCGTGGTCGTCTTCCGACGCAAGGCCGGAAACGGTGACTGCGCCGACGACACCGACACCGGCGACGCGGATCGGGAAGCTGCCCCCATGCGCGGCGAACTCCAGCGGGTCGAAGCCAAAGTCGGGGCCAACGGATTTACCCTGGGCCTCGAACAGAATGCCGACCAGCATCGAGGACTGGTGCTTGCGCAGGACGATATTGCTCTTGCGCCGCGCCCAGTGATCGTTGTCCGGCGCGCTTCCGGGCAGGGCTGCGTGAAACAGCGTTCGGTCCGCCGTGCGAATGTTGACCACGACCGGCGCCGCTTGCGCGGATGCCTCTGCGACCAGCGCATTGCCAAGCGCGACGGCGGTGGTCTCGTCGAAACGGGACAAGACCAGCGTTTCTTCCTGTCGTTCCAACTCTTCCTGGGTTGGCATTGGGGTCGAGGCGTTCATTTTCACATGTCCTTGTGGTTCCGGAATGGGTATCAGGCAGGCGTGCCCGGCGAGGTGGTTTCCCTGCTTCGATCCTGCCGCGTTGTGCCGAAACTACGCCCCGGAAGGACGTTCCGCCATTCCGAAACCGGCCTATGCTTGCCCCGTGCTGTCATCAGCCCGGAATGTTTCACGACGTTTCCATATTGGTTAACCGATTGACCTGCGATTTGAAACCCAATAGTGGAGGATTCCACAGGATCCTGAGCGGGCGGGACCGACTCCGTGGCCGGGCGCACCATGATCGGCACATCGGTCGGGATGGCTCCGAATGCCCATTGTCGTCGTCGGCCCGAACGCAGCCCCAGGCCATGAATGGAGAGTGCACATGACCATCAACGTTCCTCAGGACATTCTGGACGCGCTGACAGATGTCAAGATGCCCAAGCTGGCGCCGGAACCGCCGTCGGACGCGGTCGTTGAGGCCGGTGCGGTAAAAATCCCTGTCTTCAGGGCTGATTGTGTCGTTGTGGGGAGCGGTGCGGCGGGCCTGCGCGCGGCAGTGGAGATGAAACGCCGCGACGTGGATGTCACGATCATCAGCCAGAGCGCGTGGGGCGGCACGTCCGCCTGTTCCGGCTCGGACAAGCAGACGCTCCATACGGCCAATACCGCGGATCAGGGGGACAACTTCCTTGCCATGGCCGAGTCGCTCCGGGCCGGTGGCGCGATGGACGAGGACACGGCCTATATCGAGGCAGTTGGATCGCAGCGGGCGATGGGGTCGTTGCAGTTCATGGGGTTGCCGTTGCCGCAGGCCGAGACCGGCGCAATCCTGCGGTATCAGACTGATCACGACGAGGTCGGCCGCGCGACAAGCTGCGGGCCGCGCACGTCGCGCCTGATGGTCAAGGTTCTGGCCGAAGAGGCGCTGCGGCTTGAGGTTCCGTTCTACAATCAGACCACGGCGATCCGCATCCTGACCGACGGCGAAGGCAAAGGCCGCAAGGTCTGTGGCATCCTGACGATCCGGGCGCGGGAGCGGAGCGAGACGAACCCGTTCGGGCTGGCCGTGTTCCAGTGCCCGCTGATCGTGCTGGCCGCCGGCGGGCCGGGGGAGCTGTATCGCGACAGCGTGTTCCCCAACGGCTGTTTCGGCTCTCTTGGCCTCGCGCTTGAAGCCGGGGTGGACCTGGTGAACATCACCGAAAGCCAGTTCGGCATAGGCACGCGGCGCGAAGGCTTCCCGTGGAACCTCTCCGGCACCTATGTGCAGACAATGCCCTACATCTATTCGGTGGATGTGGAGGGAAAGGAACACAACTTCCTGGCAAAATACTACCGCACGACACAGGAACTGGCGTCCAATGTGTTCCGCAAGGGGTACCAGTGGCCATTCCACGCGACCCGGATGCTGGACTTCGGCTCCAGCCTTGTCGACCTTGCGATTCACCGGGAAACCAGTGCAGGCCGCACGGTCTATATGAACTTCAACCGAAACCCGGAGCCGGTGGATGGCGACCTTCCGTTCAGCCTCGACCGGCTGGACGAGGACGTCACGCACTACCTGCGGCGGGCCGGCGCCAATCAGGACATGCCGATCGACAGGCTGCGGCACATGAACCCGCTCGCGATCGAGTTGTACCGCCGATACAAGATCGACATCGCCGTCGAACCGCTGGAGTTCGCGGTCAACAACCAGCACATGAACGGCGGTGTCGCTGTCGACATCTGGGGCCGAAGCTCGCTGCCGGGGTGCTATGCTGTTGGAGAGGCGGCGGGAACGCACGGCGTGACGCGACCCGGAGGGTCGGCGCTGAATGCCGGACAGGTGTTTGGCACGCGGGTTGCGGAGCATATCGCGGGCAGCGCAGAGGCGACGCGCGGGGCCGAACCCGCCTTCGAAGCTCCCTTGCGGGATGCCGTGGATTGGCTGAATGGGTTCCTCCGCACGGAAGGAGCGCCTGATCCGGACATTGTGCGCGAGAGCGTGCAGGCGCGGATGAGCGACAAGGCGGGAATTCTGTGCACGCCCGGGGATGTGGCGGAGGCACTTGCGGAGGCACAGGCGTTGAATGCGGAGATCCGGGGGGCGGGGATGGCCTATCACCGCGCCGCGGAGGTGCCGCGCGCCATTCAGTGGCAGCAAATGGCCCTGGCGTCGGAAGCGGTTCTCGCCGCGCTCGACCATTTCATTCGGAATGGCGGTGGCAGCCGTGGGGCGCGGGCGATTTGCGATCCCGACGGCGAGTGCTTGCCAGACACGCCACAGGGGGTGCTGGAGCAGTACCGGTTCCGCCGCGAGCGTGAGAGCCACAAGTCCAATCAGATCCACGTTCGTCTGGACGGTGAAGAGATCCGAATATCGGAACGTGAGAACCGTCGCTTTGACCCAAGCCAAAAGCCCGCCTTCGAGCGGGACTGGCCAGATTGGTTGACCGGCCAGATCTATGAAAAAGGGCCCGCGGGCAACGATTGAGGGCTTTTGTCGCGCCATCAACCTGGCGTGGCAAAGCGAATTAGGTTGACCGAAGGTTAAACGTTCTACTAAAACTTGGAGCAACTAGACGCGTTCCTGATGATGGCTCCGAAATGGGGCTCGTTTGACGGAGTCCGAATGCCGAGGCTGATCGATGAGCAAGACAAAAACTGCTGAAGAGGCCGTGAGGCGTATTCCTGATCGCGCTGTCGTGACGGTGTCGTCTTCCTCGGCGCTGGGCTGTCCGGATCTGCTGCTGCGAAGGATCGGGGAGCGGTTCGAGGCCGAGGGACATCCGCGCGGGCTGACCACGCTGCACCCTATTGGCGCTGGCGACATGTACGGTGTGAAGGGCATCGACCACATCGCGCGGGACGGATTGCTCGAACGGGTCATTGCCGGATCCTTCCCGTCCGGCCCGTCGAGCCTGCCGATGCCCGAGATCTGGAAGATGATCGTCGAGGACCGGGTTGCGGCCTACAATGTCCCGTCCGGGATCGTATTCGACATGCACCGGGATGCGGCTGCGGGCCGCCCCGGGGTGTTGACACAGGTTGGTCTGGACACGTTCGTCGATCCGGTTCGCGAGGGCTGCGCGATGAATGCGCGCGCGGCGGCGGCTCCGATCGTGCATCGCGCGGAGTTCGGTGGGCACACCTGGCTGCATTTCCCCAATATCGCCCCGGATGTCTGCCTGTTGCGGGCGACGACTGCGGATGAGCGGGGCAACCTGACATACGAATACGAAGGCGCCTATCTGGGCGGGCTGGAGCAGGCGATTGCCACCCGCAACAACGGCGGGCTGGTGATTGCGCAGGTGCAGCAGGTCACGGCGGCTGGCTCCTTGCGTCCGCATGACGTTCGGGTGCCCGGCCACCTTGTTGATGTCGTCGTGATCGACCCGGACCAGAAACAGACCTGCGAGACGATCTACGATCCGGCGATCTCCGGGCAGGTCATGCGCCCGTGGTCCAGCTTCACCATTCCGGAACACGGTGTGGAGAAGGTGATTGCCCGACGTGCCGCGATGGAGCTGCAGGCCGGGATGACGGCCAATCTCGGCTTTGGAATAAGCGCCATGGTCCCGCGTGTTCTTCTGGAAGAAGGGCATGAAAGGGCGGTGACATGGGCCATTGAACAGGGAGCGGTCGGCGGCATGCCACTCACGGGATTCGCATTCGGTTGCGCCTCCAACGCCGATGCCTTTGTGCCCGCTCCTAACCAGTTCACCTTCTTCCAGGGCGGGGGGTTCGACGTGGCCTTCCTGTCGTTCATGGAGGTGGACGTGGAGGGCAACGTCAACGTGTCGAAGCTGGGCAAGAAGCCGTACCTCACGGCGGGCTGCGGCGGCTTTGTCGATATCACCTCGCATGGGCGCAAGATCGTTTTCTCCGGCTGGTTCGAGGCGGGGGCCGGGATCGAGCTGTCGGACCAGGGCATCCATGTGCGCCAGCCGGGCAAGTTCACCAAGATGGTCGAGAAGGTCGAGCATGTCACCTTTTCGGGTCGTCGGGCGCGGGAGCTGGGGCAAGAGATCCTCTATGTCACCGAACGCTGCGTGATGCGCCTGACCGAGAGCGGGCCGGTTGCGGTCGAGATCATGCCGGGGATTGATCCGCAGGCTGATATCGTCGGCGCCTCCGAGGGCCGTATCCAGATCGCGGAGAATGCCACGACGGCGCCGCTTGCGTTGCTCTCCACCGGGCCGATGGGGTGGGCGCCATGAGCAATGTCATTCTGAGTGTCACCGGGCCCACCGCCGAGCTGCGGCTCGACAACCCGGACAAGATGAACGCCTTTACCGCAGGTATGGTGGAGCAGCTTGGGCAGCATCTCGAAGAGATCGAGCGCCGGACGGATGTTTCCTGTGTGCTGGTCACGGCAACAGGGGAGCGTGCGTTCTGCACCGGGGCGGATATTCTGGCATGGGGGGCGTTGTCGCCTTCGGAGTTTGCGCGGCATTGGGTGCGCGACGGGCATCGGGTGTTCGACCGGCTGGCGCGGCTCTCCAAGCCGACCATTGCCGTACTGAATGGCCATGCCTTTGGCGGCGGGCTGGAGCTTGCGGCGGCCTGTGACGTGCGCGTCATGGCCCCCCACGCGACGCTTGCCCTGCCGGAGACCGGTGTGGGCATCGTGCCCGGATGGTCCGGCACACAGCGCCTTGCGCGGCTCGTTCCCGAGCCCGTGCTCAAGGAAATGGCGCTGTTCGGGCGTCGGATCGGGGCCGAGCGCGCCTTGCAGGTTGGTTTGGTGGCCGAGGTTGCCGAGGACGTGCGCGCGGTGGCGCTCAAGATGGCCGAGCGGGCAGGGCGCCTGTCGCCGCGGGCGGTGGAGATCACGAAATCCATGATCCATGCTGCGCAGGGCGAAGACCGTGGCGCGATGGTCGAAGCCATCGGGGCGGCCGCGATTGCCGCCACCGAAGACCGTGCCGAGGGCGTGTCCGCCTTCGCCGAAAAACGAAAGCCCAAGTTCCCGGGAACCTGACCATGACCGAGCTCACAGTAATCGCCGCCGCGGACAGGCCACTTCCGGTCGAACCATTCCGGGGGCGTCACCTGATCGACGGTGAGTGGGTCGAGAGTGCGGATCGCGCGACGTTCGAGCGTCATTCCCCGGCGCACGGAATCCTGGTCAGCCAGTCCGCCAAGGGTGGTCTGGCCGAAACGGATGCCGCCATCGAGGCCGCCCGCAAGGCATTCGACGCCGGTCTCTGGAGCCGGATATCGGGCAAGGAGCGGGCGACGATCCTGCTGAAAGTGGCCGACCTGATCGAAGCCAACATCGACGAGATTGCCCGATGGGAGACGCTGGAAAGCGGCAAGCCCATCACGCAGTCGCGCGGAGAGGTCGGCGGGGCAGGGGACCTGTGGCGTTATGCGGCCTCGCTCGCGCGGACGATGAAGGGCGACAGCCACAACACGCTGGGCGAGGACATGCTGGGCGTGATCCTGAAGGAGCCTATCGGTGTTGTTTCGATCATCACGCCATGGAATTTCCCGTTCTGGATCCTGAGCCAGAAGCTGCCATTTGCGCTGGCGGCGGGCTGCACTTGCGTCATCAAACCGTCGGAGATGACGCCGACCACGACGGTGCGCATGGGCGAGTTGTTGATCGAGGCCGGGATTCCCGCCGGGGTGGTGAACATCGTGCTGGGCTACGGTCAGCCGGTGGGCAGCCGCATGTCGGAGCATCCAGAGGTCGACATGGTGACCTTCACCGGCTCCACGGCGGTCGGCAAGACGATCTCCGCCACCGCTGCCGGCACACTAAAGAAGGTCGCGCTGGAGCTTGGCGGCAAGAACCCGCAGGTGATATTCCCCAACGCCGATCTGGACGGCGCGGCGGATGCCGTGACCTTTGGCGTCTATTTCAACGCCGGTGAATGCTGCAACTCCAGCAGCCGGATCATCGTGCACGAGGACATCGCGGAGACCTTTGTCGAGAATGTTGTGGCGCTGTCGCGCAGGGTCGCCTTTGGCGATCCGCTCGACCCGGACACGCAGGTCGGCGCCATCGTCACGCCGGAGCATCAGGCGAAGATCGACGGATATGTCCGCGAGGCGGAGGCTGCGGGCGCGCGGATCTGCCTTGGCGGCGGATCGCTGACGGTGCCGGGCGCCGACGGGCAGTTCTACCAGCCGACGGTTGTGGTCGGTGTGACACCCGACATGCCGATTGCCCGCGAAGAGGTCTTTGGCCCGGTGCTCTCGGTCCTGACGTTCCGGACGCTGGATGAGGCGCTGGCCATCGTGAACGATGCGACCTACGGGTTGTCGGCCGGGATCTGGAGCGACGATGTGCACACCTGTCTCGATTTCGCACGACGTGCGCAGGCGGGCACGGTCTGGACAAACAGCTGGATGGACGGCTTCCCGGAAATGACCTTCGGGGGCATGAAGCAATCCGGACAGGGGCGGGAGATCGGACCATACGGGCTCGATGAGTTTCTGGAGGTAAAGACCCTCGCCATGCGGATCGGCCAGACCCGTTCGCCCTGGGTTCGGGGAAGCTGACCCGGCATCGCTCGCGACGAAACGATCCCAGATGGAGGTGATTGGAATGTGTGGTTCCCTTGGGAGGACGTCGACAACGGCCTCGGCCGACGCCGCGATGACCAGCATGTTGAAATCCAGATACCTCAAGGTCCTTCACCGGTGCACCAGATGTGGCGAAGCCTAAGTGCCGACCGGATGGCCCGCCCGGATGGCGCAGCCGAGCGCCGGACATGGAGGTCGGTGGGGCCCTCGCGCATCCAGCGCATGGCTGAAAAGCCGCCGACCGCCGTCCAGACGTCCGCTTTCGGCAGTCAGGGCCGGGTTGCTGGCGCCGGAGTTGGTCCTGTCAGCCCGAGCCGCTCGGACATCGGGGCCATTGCAGGCCACGGTGGTCGGAACCCGTTCGGAGGGGCGGGCGCATCATTCGCGCGGCGCGACCCACCGATCTATCGGAAACCGCTCGCGGTGATTGAGTTCCACCCGAGCGATCGCGCGCGGGAGCGCCATTGAGATCCGCGAAAACTGGAGACTGGCCATGACGATACAATATGACTTCATCATCGTGGGTGGCGGTTCGGCAGGATCCGTCATGGCGGCGCGCCTGACGGAACACCCAGACACCCGGGTTCTGCTTCTGGAGGCGGGCGCGCGCGACCGGCATCCGCTTTATCACCTGCCGGCAGGATTCGCGAAGATGACCAAGGGCATCGGCAGCTGGGGTTGGAGCACGGTGCCGCAGAAGCACATGAACGACATGGTGATCCCCTATACCCAGGCCAGGGTGCTGGGCGGCGGCTCCACGATCAACGCGCAGATCTACACGCGCGGCAATGCGCTGGACTATGACGAGTGGCGGCAGATGGGGTGCGCGGGCTGGGGCTATGACGACGTGCTGCCGTATTTCCGGAAGTCCGAGGACAACGATACCTTCGAAGATCGCTACCATGGAAAAGGGGGCCCGTTGGGTGTCAGTCAACCTTCAGCGCCGCTCCCGATCTGCGAAGCCTATTTCGAGGCAGCCGGGAAATTGGGCATCCCGCGCAACCACGACCTGACCGGAGCGTCTCAGGATGGCGTTGGGTATTATCAACTGACCCAGAGGAACGTGCGTCGCTGCTCTACATCGGTTGCCTTCCTGAACCCGGCGCGCAAACGGCCGAACATGACGATACGTACCGGCGCACAGGTGACGCGGATCGTCGTAGAGAAGGGGCGGGCGATCGGCGTTGAACTGGCCGGGGAGGGCGTGATCCGGGCCGAGGCCGAGGTGATCCTTTCCTCGGGCACCATCGGCAGCCCGCGCTTGCTGATGCTGTCGGGGATCGGGCCGGCGGATCACCTTGGAGAGCTTGGCATTCCGGTGGTGTTCGATCAGCCGGGCGTGGGATCGAACCTGCAGGACCATATCGACCTGTTCCTGATTGCTGAATGCACCGGCCCGCATACCTATGACCGCTATTCGAAGCCCCACATGTCAGTGGTGGCCGGGTTGCAATACCTGCTGACGCGCAAGGGGCCGGTGGCGTCCAGTTTGTTTGAAACGGGGGGCTTCTGGTATGCCGACCCGGATGCGCGCTCGCCGGACATCCAGTTCCATCTCGGGCTGGGCTCGGGCATCGAGGCGGGTGTGGAGGCCATGCCCAATGGTGGCGTGACGCTGAACTCCGCTTACATGCGGCCGCGCTCCCGCGGGACGGTGCGCCTTGCTTCGGACGACCCGGCCGCAGCCCCCCTGATCGACCCGAATTATTGGCAGGACCCATACGACCGTGAAATGTCCATCCGTGGGCTGAAACTGGCGCGGGAGATCATGGCTCAGGAACCGCTGAAACCCTTCGTCAAGGCCGAGCGCCTGCCGGGGCCAGAAGTGACCACGGATCAGGATTATTTCGACTACGCCTGCAACCATTCCAAGACAGACTACCACCCGGTCGGCACCTGCCGAATGGGAATCGACGACGATGCGGTGCTCGACACCTCGCTGCGGTTCCGCGGAATAGACGGGCTTCGCGTGGTCGATGCCTCCGTGATGCCGACGCTCATTTCATCCAATACCAATGCCGCGACGATCATGATTGCGGAGAAGGCCGCCGACCTCGTGCGGGAGGCTCACGGAAGCTGACGAGGCGACACCTGCGCCGTAAACGCTGCCCGGCACGCAGTGGTTTCGGCGTGCAGTGTCAGTCTGGTGCCGCAGGGACATTCGTTGATGCCGGAGGGTAGCCTCGCCGGTTCGTCAGGCCACGGCCGGGATCGGTTCTGTTTGCAATCGCGCGGCGGCGAACCACGTGCAGCCCAAGGGTTGGGTTCGTCGGTCAGGTGATTGATGCCATGCAGAAAGCGGTCCTCACCGCGTTCGTGCCCTCGACGTCGGCGGAGCGGGCATGTGCAACCGTCAAGGTCAACAGCGATGACAGCGCCGGATTTCAGACTCAGGTTGCCTAGGCGATGCCGAACACAGCCTGTGTGAGGCGGCATGGCGGAGAGTCTTCTGGCGTGATTGCAACCGGCGATCCAGCGCCAGAGCAGTACGCAGACGTCCGGTGTGACGCCGCATACCATCCAGCGCGACTTGGAGCTGTAGCAAGGGAAAGGCACAGCGCGGACCGCCCGCGCCGCGCTCGAAGGCACGGTGTTTGGCTCAGAGCCTTTGCAGGGTCAGGCCACCATCTGGGCGGATGGCCTGACCGACACAGTACGGCATCTCGCCATTCGCCGCCGCTGCGGCAGCTTTCCCGACCTCGTCAGGCTGCCCGAAGCGTGGGACCAGTGTGATCCCGTGATCCTCGATCATCTTGCCATAGGTTTCCAGCACCGGGCGGGACAGGTCGGTCTCGATGATGCCGGGCTGAATGTCGAACACCTGAATGCCTTCGGGTGCCAGCCGCTGCGCGAACGCCTTCGTGACCATGCCGGCTGCCGCCTTGGAGACGCAGTACTCCGCCTTGTCGATGGATGACGCAAAGGCGCTGACAGAGGTGATGTTGGTGATGGTCCACGGCAGGTCTGCCGAACGCTCGCGGGCCAGCAGGCGGTTGGCAAAGGTCTGGGTGAGGAAGAAAACCGCCTTGGCGTTCTTCTCCATCACGTGGTCCCAGCTGTCCGCCTCGGTTTCGAGAATGTCGGCCTTGCGCAATGGGCCGACACCGGCGTTGTTCACCAGGGCGCAGAGCGGCCCGCCCAGCAGGTCTTCGGCGCGGTCCAGCAGCGCGGCGTGATTTTCCGGGTTGCTCACATCGCCCGGCACTTTCACCGCCCGCACTCCCTTTGCCTCGATCGCGGTGCAGGTATCGGCCATGGCGTCGCTTTCACTCAGCCCATTTACGGCAACGTTGAACCCCTTGTCGGCCAGCGCCAGCGCAATGCCGTGGCCAATGCCCCGGCTGGAGCCGGTCACGAATGCGTTTTTCATCTGTGTGTCCTCCCTGTGTGACAATCAGCGGGCGCCGTGCCGAACCAACTCGCGACCGATGATCGTGCGTTGGATCTGGTTGGTGCCTTCATAAATCTGGGTGATCTTGGCGTCGCGGTAGAGCCGTTCTACTTCAAAGCCCTGGATGTAGCCCGACCCGCCGAACACCTGCAGCGCGTTTGATGTCTGGGCCACGCACATGTCGGCGGCAAAGCACTTGGCAATCGAGCAGGCCTTGCCGGCAGTTTGCCCGTTGTCCAGCCGCAACGCGGCATCGCGCACCAGTGCGCGGGCGGCGGCGATGTCCTTGGCCATGTCGGCCAGCAGCCATTGCAGTCCCTGGTTGTCGATGATTGCCTTCCCGAACTGCTTGCGCTGTTGGGCATAGTCCAGCGCGGCTTCGAGCCCTGCTTGCGCGATCCCAGTCGCGAGCGCGGCAATGCCCACGCGGCCTTTCTCCAGCACGCTCATCATGATGTAGAAGCCCCGGTTCAACTCGCCCAGCAGGGCGTCCTCCGGCAGCTTCACATCGTTGAACTTCAGGGCGCCGATCTGGCTTGAGCGTTGGCCGAGCTTGTGTTCCTTGGGGCCGCGTTCAACGCCCTCGCTGTGCAGATCGACGATGAAGATGCTCATCCCCCGGTGCCCGGCGTCGGGATCGGTGCGCGCCAGGACAAAACCAAGGTCGGCCACGGGCGCGTTGTGGATCCACAGCTTAGAGCCGTTCAGCACCCAGCCATCGTCGGTTTTGGTGGCGGTGCTGCGGATCCCGGCCACGTCGGACCCGGCCTCTTCCTCGGTGATGCAATAGGCGATGATTGTCTCGGCACTCAGAACGGGCTTCAGGTAGCGCGCTTGCTGTTCGGAGCTTCCGTATCGCGACAGCAAGGTGCCGATCAACTCGATCACACCGCACTGATCGGCAACGGAGGCATAGCCACGGGCAAGCTCCTCCATGACGATGGAATAGGCCAGCGCGTCCATGCCCGCACCGCCCAGAGTGTCAGGGACTGTGATGCCAAACAGTCCAAGCGCGCCCATCGACCGGTAAAGATCGCGTGGAAAGGCGGAGGATCGGTCCAGTTCTTCGGTGATGGGGCGGATTTCGCCGTCGGCGAAGTCGCGGACGGTATCGGCAAGTTGCGCGTAGGTTTCAGCGTCGTTCTTCGGAAGCAGGATCATGTGGGATTCCTAGAAGCAAGCGGTGAGTTCGGGCATTGCGGCGTGCAGATCGGCGACGAGTCCGTAGTCTGCGACCTGGAAGATCGGGGCCTCTTCGTCCTTGTTGATTGCGACGATGACCTTGGAATCCTTCATGCCTGC
>NZ_PVTD01000015.1 GCF_003003255.1 Aliiruegeria haliotis | reverse complement strand
GATCGGGTGTCAACAACCGCAATCCTCTCAGACAGGGCACCAATCCCCAAACAGCGCGACCCAAGTGCCGCGGTAGCGGCTTCGTTCAATCCACCTCCAACGCCAAGCGCAAAGCCATCCGTCTGATTTTGTTGTTTTTTTGAGTCCGGGTGCCTTCAGGTGGATTCCGGGTGGATTCCCCGGTGGAATCCAGTGTTGCTAGCGAAATCCCGCGCTCAGCCCCCCCGTATACAAACGAGGCCTGGGAGGAACCATGGGAGGGGGGCTAACGCAGTACGCCCGGAAGTTTGTTCCCCGGGCGTTCTCCTGCGATGATGGATGTATGAGTCAAGAGGGGCAGGTCTGTCAATGGGTTGGTTCAGAGCATTGCGGCCGTTGAGACATCGTGCAGAGAACGATGGCAGGGAGCCCGACTCGTGCTCAACTGGAATACACCGTTTGCGCCCGCAGTATCTCCAGCTCCGTATAGGATGCGATGTCCTTTCGGCTCTGATGCTGTAACCACGTCCGACGGCGTCTGATGTGCCAATGTGGGTTGGTCGCAATCCACATTGGAGCCGGTTATGTCAGAGATTGCGAGTACAGTTCGAATTCGCTTCCGAACACAACATTCAACAAGGCGGGCGAACACTGTTCTCAGCGATGCTATGGAAAGCTCGCCGGCATAAGAGATCGCCATTTCAGTTTCGGGCTGTTCTTCAAGTGCTCTGCAAGCCATCCTGCCCGCTTGAGAAGCTGAGCACCAAGGAGCGTTTGGCATGAGACAGTTCTTCACCAGTCGCCCCATCGCCACTTCGCTGGTTGTCGTTGCGGGTTATTTCACCATCCTCGCGGCGCCGGCGATACGGTCGTCTCAGGCTTTCGGCGGCGATCCCTCCCGGTCTCCACAACAGGCTCCGATCGATCAATTGGTCACCGAGATCCTGCTTGCGGCCTCTGCCGTTGCGATTGTGTTCCTTCTTGGTTGGGCGAGGCAGGCAAGGCTAACATCGCGTCCGGCATGGAGCGGATTCTGGTACGTTTTGGTCCCGACGATGATCACGCTTGTTATGTTCGGCGCGGCCGTTCTTATCGCCAGTCAGGGCGAAGCCGACTTCTCTGCCCTGATCTCCAGCGGCCTCCCGCAATCGATTCTGCTCCTTGTTCTCTTCGTTGGAGTTTTCGAGGAGGTTCTGTTTCGCGGCATACTGCTGCATGGATTTGAGCTCCGCATCGGCCCCGTGGCAGCGCTTTTTGCGTCCTCATTCGTCTTCGGAATCAGTCACTACGTTAACTGGATCAACGGGCAAAGCCTGGCAGCAACCCATCCACAGGTTATCCACGCCGGGCTCTCTGGCATCCTCTATGGTGCAATTGCCCTCCGCACGCGATCGGTCTGGCCCGGGGTGCTTTTGCATGCGCTATGGGATTTCGTGGTTACCATGAACCATGCCTTGATTGGTGATACCTTCGGCACAGCGGCAGACCCCACGACAAGTGGCGCCTTCGTGCAGGTCTTCGGCTTCTTGTTGCGCCACTTTGAACCGATTCTGGGGTTGATCGCCCTCGCGGGGTGGTTCCGTTGGCAAAGGCGTCAGGTCGACCAGATGCAATGATCGCTTTCTCTGATCCGGATGACGGCCTCTGTCGATAGACACGAACCTGTCCGGCACGACTTGCCTTTTGGTCGCTGGAACGTACCTTCAAGCGACCTCCCAATCGAATCGTGCAACCAGGATAATCGGAAACACCCATGTTCAAACAAATCGGACTATGCCTCGGCCTCATCATTGCCGCCAGCGCGGCTCAGGCCTTCGACCGGCAGACAACCAACGCCCTTAAAGCCTGTCACGACTACATCTGGGATGTACCGGAATTCAAGGACCTGCCGAATGCGGCGATATCGGTCTTTCCGGGCTCGGAGAATGGCGACAAAATCGTGGTCAACTGGAATGTGAACTGGGATCAGCCGACTGTTCAGGCCGCTGGCAACTGCACGGTCATCAGCGGCAATGTTGAAGGATTCGAGGATTATACCAAATGAAGCTGCGCGATGGATCTACTGTTGCTGTGGCCGTGAACGACCGAAAACAATCGCGCGGACTGCGACTGCCCCTTTTGGCGGTTTCTGCATTCGGGCTCATCACCCTGTGGGGATGTGGCGCCACCGAAGATGAGGTACGAACGGCCGCGACTGTCGGTGCCTCGGCTGCACTTGCTGCGGAAGCCTCGGAGGAGGCTAAGAAGGCGACAGACTATGACGCTATTGCAAAAGAAGCAGTCGCCGATGTCGATACCACCGGTTTCGATGCTCTTACCGACTAGACAACCCATCGCAGGGATGGCCGGGACATGGGATCATTGAAATGGGCGGCTCTGCTGATAGGCGTGGTCCTTGTCATCACCCTGCTGTCTGTTCCGCAGGTTCGGTTCCTGTTCTTCGGGATGCCGGAGCGACGATTGGATGGGCGCTCGATCGCGCTTGATGCTGACGACGCGCCGTCAACGCCTGTTCCGCCCCGCAGCAGGGTGGAGCGGGCTTTGACAGATGCCGGTCTGAGCGCGGAGCCACTGCTCGGCGACATTGCAACCTCAGGACACCTCACCCGCCTGGATGCGGGAGAGGTAACAGTAGACCAATTGCTGAACTACGCGGAGCATCTCAATGCACTGGCGTTCCGGACCAAGGGGGCGGGTCGCCAGATCCCGTCAACCTTCTGGGATGTGGAGACGGACCAGATGCGCGTCGATGGTTGGACGCCATATCGGGTTGTTGCTGCGCTCGCATCGACTGAAGGCCGACCATATATCGACGCTCTCGGCGTCGCCTATACCCGTTTCCACGCTTTCAAGGTTTCCGAACCCGGTGCTGACGATACAGCTCTCGACACGGCCCTGGATTTGTTCGAGCCAGCCATCAGACTGATCGACGAGGTGCCGCGGGAACACATGCTTGAGACATCCGAGCACATCCGCAGCAAGGAGCAGGCCGCTCTTTATCTTTGGCAGCAGCTCGTCGTCGGATCGTCGCGCCGCAACCCCCTGACACATATCAAGCTGTTCAATCACGGCTTCGCCCAGCGGTTTCATGTCGGGACCATCTGGCAATATGACACCGGAATGGCCCAGGATAATTCTGCGATCTGGGGAGTGTCTGGTTTTGCGCCACGATATGTCGGCCCGCCTGAGAACAACAACCAGGTCGAGCACATGTCGATCAGCATGACCGTTCAGGGTATCCTGCGCGAGCCGCTGCAGATTCTTCAGGCCTTCGAAGAATTTGAACGCCTTTCGGGC
This sequence comes from Aliiruegeria haliotis, assembly GCF_003003255.1. Classification (GTDB taxonomy): domain Bacteria; phylum Pseudomonadota; class Alphaproteobacteria; order Rhodobacterales; family Rhodobacteraceae; genus Tropicimonas; species Tropicimonas haliotis. Next base: position 63,011 of record NZ_PVTD01000015.1, on the reverse strand, counting down.
CCCGTGAACTCGGAAGAAACCGCTGCAGACGAAGCGTTGAATCTTGCGGTTCGTCAGACTTTCGTTCCGAACCTTGAGAACGACCTGCAAGCCGCGGTGTCTGCCTTGAGAGAAACCCTCCGCGCGCCTTGAGTGCTTGCGTCACGTCCTTTGGCGCCGTCGTGCCGACCTGCTGATGCCAACTCCACAACATCAGATTGAAGGCTCGAAAACCCGTGCGAATTTATCGCGGTACAAGAAGGTCTGGGGCGCGGAAAGATATGCCCTTCGGGATGGGGTCCTTGTACGGCAGATCGGTTCCCCATCTCGATTGTTGACCCCGACCGCAGCGAATGGGAGGTTTTGATTCGACCGACGCTGACACCATCGAATGGCTGGTCCCGGGACAGTCGCTGCGCCGCCGAAATCTCGGTGCCGCAATAGCGAGCATCATCTTCGGCACTCTGCACCTGCACCCGCTGCGCCTGCAAAAGTCCGCAGTGTCCGCTGACCGTTCCCTTGTGCCGGCTGCAGCGAACGGCTGCTCCAATCGAGTCCGAACCCATTGCGGCCGTTTACCGACCCATTTTGGCCGGGTGCATGACCTTACGTTGCGTCGATCCACTTGGCCCTCGAACATTCCACGGTTCGAACTTTGGCATCGCCGCAGAGACGTCGATCTCTCTCAGCAACCTGGAGGTTGCCAACCCGTCCCGGATCCAGCCCAGCGCCCACCACCAATCCACGTAGGCCCGTCTCGCTCCCTCGATCTGATCCGGATGCGGCACCCACCTCACCGGACAGGCCAGCACATCGACGGTCCGCCAGCGGCCCCGGTAGAGAACACGCTCGGTGGCGACAACAACATTGACGGACCGCTCGCCATGCTGATTGCGCCGGGTTTCTACCGGAACGCAGCGCGGGACAGCGCAGGGAATCCAGTCCGGTGTCAGCCCGGCGCGGGCGAGTTCGGCGATGCGGATAGCCATGCGCCGGCCGCCTAGATCATCTGGCAGCCCCCCGACGATCGCCGCGATGGTTTCGGCATCCTCGTGGGTGCTGGCCTCCGGCTTGTAGCGACCACCGTCAACCTGGCACCCGAGTTGTGCACGCTGGAGCAGGACGTATTCGAGGCCGAAGCCGTGACCTTCGCTGACCTCGTCGGGCGGCATGGGGAGCTCCAGCTGTGCCTTTTCGACCCGGAAGGCCCATTCTAGGAGCGCCTGCACGCCCAGCGCTCGTCTGGTCCCGGCGCTGTTGCGATTGAAACGGGAATGGACGGTCATAGCACACCCCGCATCCGGAGCCGTTCTGGTGTCACCAGTCCGCGGACGAGCAGCATCTCGCACACCCGGCTGGAGATGGCGCTGGGCGGCAGGTAGCCATCGGCGTTGACCATGTCGGCATAGAAGCCAGCCAGCTCATCCTCGGTGGGTGGTGGGGCGGCCACGCGCTTTCTGCGTTTCCCTGCTTTCGACGACGTCGGGGCCGAGGCTCGCTCCATCGCACGGTCCAGCGCTTTGGGGCCGTCCGGCGGGGCGGGATGGTCACGGCGGGTGGCGGCCGCAACTTCGAGGATCTTGCTTTCGCTCAGACGGAGGTCGTCGCGCCAGCGGCGCACATGTTCGCGGGCTGGCCAGCCTTGCCACCAGCCCGGAAGCGCGCTTTCCGGAGTGAAACCCAGCGCCCCGAGCAGCTTCCCAAAAAACTCATCGAAAATGGCATCGCGCGCCTGCGCGTCCTCCTCCTCCTTTACTGGTTTACTTAAAGGTTCCCTTACAGGGTTATTGTCCAGATTCCGGACACGGCTTTGGTCTTTTTCCGGACATGGCTCTGCGCAAAAATCGGACATGGCTCCGTGTCCGATATCCGGACATGGCATTGCCGCATCCACCGTTTTTGGCCGACATTCACCTGCTGGGGCGGATGGTGTTTCCAGCCCTTCAAGCCCGTCTCCGGTTTCCGGACATGGGTCTGTTTTCTCCGGCGAGGGCGGTGCTTCAAACCCGAGGAAGTACCGTGTTGGCCTGCGGCGCTGGGTGACCGGATCGAAACAGGTCACCCGACGGATCAGACCGGCTGTCTCAAGCCGATCGAGATGCACGTTCAGGGTTGATCGGCTGATCTCGCAGTCATGCGCCAGCTGGTGCTGGGAGGGGAAGCAGCCGAAATCGGGATTGTGCCGATCGCACAGATGCCAAAGCACGATCCTGGTAGTGGGTTTCAGCCCGCGCTGTTGAATGGCCCAGTTGGTGGCATTGTGGCTCATCGCGCGACCCTCCTGGATCGAAATTGCACGCAGGGTGGTTTCGCCCTTGCTGTGAACCCGTGCTCGGCCAGCGCGCCCAGCGCATCGTCGACCGACCGCACCAGGGCCCATGCGAAGCCCTGGTCGCGAACGACATCCCGAAAATCCGCCTGTGCCGGGCTGAGGCGCCCGGTCTGGCTCTTGACCTCAAGGAACAGCACCCGGCCGCCGGAGAGGACGATTAGATCGGCAAAGCCACGATGAACGCCCATGCCCTGGAGGATCGCCTGGCGGGATCGAGCGCTTCGGTTGCCGGAAGTCACCTCATTCGCCGAGTGGTGCACGATGGAACCGTGGGGCAGAACGACTCGCAGGGCGTGCACGATGGCGCGCTGGGTGTCGGCCTCGGGATGACAGCGCTTCGTCATAGCCGCCCCTCCAGTTTCTTTTGCAGGAGGGTTGCGAACACATGCGCCCTGATCCGGTCGATGCGCTCCGCGCTATTCGCCTGGATGACCCGATAGGCCAACAGGACGGGGCTTTCCCGGTGATGGGCGACATCAGCGGCAACATCGAGTGCTTCCCGCAGGCGGGCGTCGCGCCATACCGCCCAGGCTGGAGACGGATCCTCGCGGCGCTGGGCGTACGGCTGGCGGCGCAGTGACGCGGCCCGCATCATTTCCGCCCCCGCTTCTTGCTGGTCGGCGGGGTTTCCTGGTTCTCGAGCCAACGCTGAACGACCGCCCGGCGGTAGAGCACCTTTCGGCCCGCGCGCACGCAGGGCGGCCCTGTCCGACGGGCTTCCCAGCGCCCAAGCGTATCGACGCACACCCCAAGTTCGGTGGCGAGCTCTCCGCGGCTGATCCAGCCTGAAAGCACCCTCGGATTTGCCTTTTCCGTGTTGTTTGATTGCTGAAGCATTGCTGTCCTCCTGTTTGCCGCCCGGCGTGGGCGGATGGCGTGAAACAGCGAAAACAGATCAGCAGGGGTGGCGGGGTGGCGCAGGGTGGCATTGGAACGCCGCCCCCTTGCCACCCCTTGTTTTCTTGATCTTCGGGCGAAAGAGCCTGTTTGAGGCCGTTCGCTGTGGTGGCTGCCCGACATGGGAGGTCCAAATGCGGGCCGGGCGGGGTCGAGCTTCAGGATTTACGCACCTGTGAATGCTGCCCAGCGCCGTCGAACGACGTGAAACACCGATGGCAGATCGACAGGGTGGCGGGGTGGCGCAAGGTGGCATTGAAGCGCCACCCCTGTGCCACCCCTTGTTTTGTTGAGGTTCTGGCGAAAACGCGTTTTTGCACCCGGGGACACGCGCGGACGCCCGGCAGCGACATCCCTCGGACCGGGCAAACCATGTTAAAAGGGAGCGCGGATTTGTCCGGATGGCGGGGAAGCGCCCGCGGACTGGAGGCGTGCGATCTATTGAATTCGTTAACCTTTGTTAACGGGCGGAGCGCTGGGGCGACGTGAGGCCGCAGTCCGGGCGTAAGCCATTGGCAATGACCAGTTGCGGAACAGGTCAAGAACAAAGTCGACGATATCCCCAGCGAAGTTGGCTTGCAGAATCGCGATGGCGGCGCTGAATTCCAGCTCAGCCAGATCTCGAACAGGCTGCGCAATCCGGCGATGGACAAGGACGCGAGCGGGCTGGCCCCAAAACAATGTGGACACCGCACCTGCCCAGGTTTTTTCCGGGCCGACTACGTGTGTCTGACGAAGGAGCGGAGCATGGCACTACCCCGGAGAGCATTTTATTCCCTGAACGAAGTCACGGCACGTTGGGACTGCGCACTGGCGGACATCGCCGGTTGGGCGTCTGTTGGCTATTTCGACGTAGTGACGGGAATTCGTTGGGCGCTTTGTGAAACAAGAACGCTCGCCGGCTTCGTCTCCGTGTCGGTGGCCGATATCCTGCTTATGTTCCGCCGGTACGAGACTTCTCTTCCAAGTGGAAGGGTGAAGAGCGTTCGAGCTGCCGGGGAAGCTGATTGGTGCCTCATTACGGATCCCGAAGACGGGATCGAGGTGATGCTGGCCGACCTGATGATCCGAGGCGAGGACGTTCAGCGGTTCGAAGACCAGCATGACCTGCTGCGCCGCCCAGCAGCTAACATCGGAGCGAGTCCGAGATACAACTGGGACGACGCATTCCTTGCCGAGATCCTGACGGTCCATGAACAAGGCGTCCCGGCGACCCAGGCGGAGTGGATCGGCCGGATTCAGGAATGGTTTGCCATGAATACCGAGAGTGGGGACGTCTCGGATGAAAGGACGATCCGACGGCGCCTCAGTCCTGCCTGGAAAATGCTGCGCACATCTGCCTGACGGAGCCGGGTAGCAACGCGGACGGGATCAACCCGTCCTCCGTGCCTCCTCCTCGGCGTCATGCACCAGCTTCGGCCGCGGCCGGAAGGCGCTTGCCACAGCATCGACACCGGCGCGCAGCGGCGAGTCCATCAGGTGGGCATAGCGCTGAGTTGTCTGCACCTGGCTGTGCCCCAACAGCTTGCCGATCATTTCCAGCGAGGCGCCGCCACTGACCAGCAGAGAAGCGAACGTGTGGCGCAGGTCGTGGATGCGAACGTCTGGGATGTTCACCTCCTTCTGGATGTGGATCCAGAACCGACGGATTTCCTGCACTGGCTGGCCCGGCACGTCCCCGGGGAACAACCATGGGCTCCCACGGGGCACCAGCATCTGGCGCTGGCGCACGATGGCCGCCGCTTCATCCGAGATCGGCAGGCGGTGGATCTTGCGCTGCTTGGTCATGCTGGCCGGCTTCGACCAACTCAGGTGCTCGAGATTGAAATGCTCGAACCGTGCCTGCCGGACCTCACCAACCCGGGCGCCCGTCAGCATGCACATCCGGATAATGTCGGCTGCGCGGCGATCTTCGGCGGCATCGAGCACTGCAGCCAGCTTGCGGATCTCCTGCTGGCTCAGGAACCGCTCGCGCGGGTTCTCGATACGGCGGCGAAAGCCAGAGGCCGGATTGTCCTCCCTCCAACCCCAGCTCTGGGCATAGGTGAACATCTTCCGCAGCACTTCACCGGTCCGATTGGCCCGGATCGGCGTGGGTTTCGACCCCTGCAGCTTGCGGGCCCGGTTGTTGGGTTTTGTCTTGGAAGGCCGCGACCGACCGGCGGCGATCTTGTTCAACAGCTTCTCGACATCGTAGGGCGTGATCTCGGTCACAAGCCGGTTGCCCCAGTCGGGGGCCACCAGCTTCTTCAGCATCGACTTTTGGTCCGAGGCGTTGGTCGGCGCCAGGTTCGGCAGGTGCACCTCGACATAGCGGTCGATCAGATCCTGAAACCGCGGCGCCTCGCGTCCCAGTTCGCGCTGGGCGAGCGGGTCCGACCCGGCGTCGATCTCCCGCCGCAGGTCCTTTGCCCGCTCCCGCGCCGCAGTTGTCGACCATTCTGGCCAACGCCCGATCGTCATCCGCCGCTGCCGACCGGCATGGCGGTAGTCCAGCGTGAACGCCCGACTCCCTGAGCGGTAGACGCAGACCGCGAACCCGCGAACCTCTGTGTCGAAGATCTGGTAGTCCCGCCCCACTGCCGGTTCGGCATCCCGAACGGCTTTCTCATTCAATCGCAGTCGGTTGACCATGCAACTCGCCTCCTTTGTCTCTGACATGACGCGTAGATTCGCGCCGATATCAAGTGATGCACAAAGCAAGGGGTGGCGGGGTGGCGCAGGGTGGCGGAAAGGGGACGAGGGCGCGCCACCCGGTACAGTGGTCGTGTTAGTTGGTGACGGCTACTTAAGTCTGGATGGCGTCTTCAGCATCCCTGGCACTCGAAAGACAACGAGATGACGGGTGAGATGACTGCCTTCAGGTACATAGGCCTCTGTCCATACACATTCGGTCAGGCTCGGGGGAGGACCAGGGCGTTCGGCGAGTTCGAGGATCCCGAGCACCCCTAGCTTCGGCCCAGTGGCCTGGTAGGCAACCGCCTGTGCCCGGTAGGTACGGGCCACGTCAGCATCGACCGCTCCAAAGTGTCGTTTCAACTCTATGATGAATTGTGTATTTCCGAAGTCCACATAAAGATCTGACCGCCCTGCGGCGATTCCGGGCACCTCCGGAAGAACCTTCACCGGCGACATGTTTCCGCGAAGCCATTCTCTCAGATCACGCTGCAGATCGTTTTCCACAGCGTCTGCACTTCGAAGGTAAGCTCCCCGCTCGCCGAGTTGCGCCAAGTCGGCATGCTGCCTATCCTCGCAGAAGACAACAACCTGCCGAATGAGTTGGTCGTAGGCATGCTTAATTTCGCCTCGGTAGTCGATTGCGTCGACGAAATCCCCAGAGATTCGCTTGCAGATCTTCTGGACGTCCGGCAGGTGCTTCCCGCTTTCCGCAGCATTTTTGTCGGCAAGAGACCTCTCCAGAACGACGGCCATATCGTCTGGAATGCGGCTCGAAGCGTCAGAATCTTGGAGGATGGCGCTGAGCCGCGGGAAATTGCCACCCTCCCACTCTAGTCGCGATGGTGGATCTCCTGCGGCGCTGAGCGCAATTCGTTCACAAAGCTTCTCAGCAATTGGGCGATATTCGGGAGCCCATTCGCTGTCGGCCAGAAGTTCATGGAGGTGACCCGCGAGTCCTCGTTCTCGGATGAAGGCCGCTTCGATCTTCGGTGCAAATAGGATATTCAATCCTCCGCCGACGGCGATCGTTTGTTCGGCGTCATACACCGCAAGGACCTGCTCCATCACGCGACCGGCGTTAAGCCAACTTGGTCGGCAGATGCTGGAAGCCACCGATCGCATCACACAAAGGAGCTGCCACCATTCGACTTCGCGATCAACACGCGGCTCCAACCAACCCGGAACGTCGCCCATTCCAAGCTGATCATGCCGCTCCGCGAGCAATCGACCGAGGGTTTCCACATGAACTCCAAGCCCTCCGCTCACTTTCGTAGTGAAGGCGAGGACCACGTCGATGACGGCAACGTATATTGAGGCGTCAAGCCGAGCTGGATTGCGGCGCAAGACACTCTTGAAGAGCCCGCGTGCCTCGCGCATGCCTGTGCCGACATCAGCCTCGGTGTGGCCATTCAAGGCATCCGCGAAGGCAATCATCGCCAGTTCGAAAGTCGCCTCATCCTCTGCCTCGTCATTCGCCTGAAGACGAACCAACGCATCGCGAAGGCTTGTTTCTCTCCAGTGATGGTACGCTACCCCGGCAATTTTCGCCGCATGTCGCACGAAGATGCCTGGATCATCGCTCTGCAAGTCATTCAAGACAATGAGCGTACGCCATCGCGTGCTATCGTCATCCAACGCCAGTTGAAACAGGCCCTCCAACGCGAATGCGGCCAGCAACGCCTGGTCGTCCATGGCTTTGCCATCGATCCGAGCTTGCAGCGCACCTACAAGTTTCGGGCGTGTGATCTGTCGCAGGTCGCGATTGGCGAGGAGAGAGTTCACCGCGTCTCGGAAGACGAGTGGCTTTTGTTGCGCCAGAAACCCGTCGATCACAAAATCGAGCAGGGCTGCGTGATCTTCGGATCCCCCGGCACCAATGCTCTGCAACAGAATGTCGAAAAACGGACTATCAATGATGGCGTCCCGATCGGCGAGGATCGCGGGAACGCCACCCAATTCGACCAGAGTTGGTACCTGTCTGGCTCGCAAGCTCGCCTCGAGTGCGGCGGTCACACTCATTTGGACCGCCGGCGAAGGTGGCTACCACACATAGCTCTCGCCTCGGGCAATGCGGCAGCACTCTTGGCCAAGCGCCTGCACAATCTCGTCTGGGTTCGCGCTAGCCACGAATACCTGAAGCCCCTCCGTATCTTTGGCAATAATGCGAAGTTCGCCTAGAAGCGCTTGAAGGTTGAGTTCGTTCACTTCCTCAGATGCAGGTGAGTCGATGATCAGCAAACCCGGATGGCGACCAATTCCCATCTGACGCCCGACTCGCAGAAGTGCGATCGCAGTCGCAAGACGAAGTCTTAGACGTTCCCCGGCCGTCACGCTGGAGAAGGACGTGGCGGCTCCCCCTTTCCAAACTCTAAGAGAGCTATTGCTATTCAACTCGACCTTTTCCAAAGCTTCGATGCCCAATCGCCGGCCGAGAAGAAAGATCTCGTCATTCAGTGCATTGAGAATATCCGTCCGCCCAGCCTTGTAGGCCTTTTCGGTTTCCTTCACCGCCGCCTTAATCAGCGCGGCATCTGGATGAGCCTCGGATTCCTCAGGGATTGCGCTTCGCTCTTCAAGCGCGCCTTCAAGGCGGGCGACGGTCAATTCGGCTTTCCGGCGCGCGGAGAAATCCGCTCCTTTTGTCGCCTCATCTAGGGATGTTCGCGCATCCGTGAGTGATCTCGTCGCAATTTGAGCAGCTGTTTTGGAGGCTCTTGCATCCTCTGCTGCACGGTCAGCGGAGCCTTCGAAGCGACTGCACGGGCTTCCGCTTCGTGGAGCGTCTCGCTTAAGTCTTCGAAGCGATCCTCCGGAATACTCTCGGCGCACAGTGAGCAGACGAGTTCTGTTGTCTCCGCCCTTACTCGGGCTTTCGTAACATGGGTTTCGCACCGGGGGCAGCACTCCGGGTTCAATCCGTTGAAGAACTGGGTGGCCACGATCGTTTCACGAAGATCCCGTACGGCGCGCTCGTCATCCATCGCGACACGGCGCACACGATCTGCATCAGCTTCGACGTCCGCTGCACGAGCCTGCAACTCCGACATCCGGCGCGTCGCCTCCGCAACGGCCTCGCCGGCCTTGTTCAGGGCCTCAGCCGAAGTCGTCTCCGAAGGCAGGTCCGCTAGGTTTTTTTGCGCTGCAGCCAGTTCCGCCTCCAGGCGCGCGCGGGCCACCTGCGCCTCCGATCTCGAACGCTCCAGCGCCTTCTCTGCCTTTGCGCGCTTCTGCTCGATCTCCTTGCTGGCAGTGGCAACGAAGGTTTTCGTGCTGGCCCATGGTAGCCCGATATACATCTGGAGCATTCTGGCTGGGAGCCCAGCCATGGACGTATCTCCCAGAAGAATCTTGTGGTCACCTCCGAAATAAAACGCATTTGAGAGCGCGGCCCATCCATGCTGAACCACCTCCTTCTCCCCGTCGCGACCCTGCATGGCTGGCAATGGGTCGAGATCGAGCGCGTCCATCATGAAACGCGATACAACGAGTTCGAAACCATCATCTGAAGCGAATTCGTCGAGCTGGTGATACGTGCCGTTCGGTGCGCGACGCTCAAGCCTTCCAACAGGCCGATCATCCTTCAATTCGAAAGCGACTCGGTAACTTTCATCGTCTACTGCAAAATCCAAGCGAACCTTGGCTAGCCAGCCACGCACATCGGCTTGAAGGTTCTTGGGCGAGCCTCTGAGGCACCACAGCACGACCTCCAACACCGTGGACTTGCCGACCAAGTTGCGATCGCTAGTGACGGCCCAAACCCCGGGGCCGACATCGGCCCATTCGAAGTCGATTGTTCCCGTCGTCTTGCCCTTCTTTTCGCCTGAAAAGGCAATACGCTCTATCACGATTGACCGGGCGGGACGGGCCGGTCGATCAGGAACAACCCCCCACCGATGAAGCCGAACACTGGCCTGCTCGAGCGTTAGGTTTGTCTTGGCGGAGATCTCTTCCAGCCAGCTTCCACTCATCAGCTGCTCTCCTCTAACAGGTCACTCAACCGCTTCTTTACGCGCTCAGCTATCGGCTGAATCGGGCGCGACAGGTCGGTCTCGGCGTACTCTTCCTGGAGGTACTGACGATCTTTTAAGGCTGTGCCTCCTAGCCTGCCGGCGACACGCGCAACGAGTTTCGCCCGCTCACGATACCACGCGAGTTCCGGTGCCGCCGCCGCCAATTCTGCCATCGCGGAACGCCCTTTTTGCGTGAGAAGGTAGATATGTTGCCGCACATGGCCTGGCTGACCTGTCCGCCTGATGCGAATAAGATCACCAGCTCGGAGGATCGCCAGCGCGTTGTCGAGTGGCTCGAAGGCTCCGAAATGATAGCGAACCATCGGCAGATGTCTCAGGTCTGGTTCCCGATCGTCAAAGATTTTTTTTGCGATCTCGATCAGATCGTTCCCGCCGCCACCTTCGAACTCATCGAGCAGTTCGTTCGCGAGGTAATCCGGATACCGCATCCAAAAGTCGAATGCCTGCAGACGCGCTTGCCCCTCGAGCACGGCGACAACTTCCGGATCCCATTGGCCGTGAAGCGGCTCGTGGCCACCTGCGTCTATGCAGGCTAGTAGCCGAACAGCACTTTGCCGGTCCGTAGATTTATGTAGGTTATTCAACAGTCTCGCCTCTTCGGGCTGATCATGCGTTCCGATCTGAAGATGTGCAAGGGAGCATTCGATCCCTCCGGAAATTCGGCCATTTCGTCAGGGTTTGTTTCACCGGCGAAACGGAACGTCTCTTGATCCGAAAATTCTCCACGTTTCGGCCTCCAGGCCATCGCTTTGAAGGCGCTCTCGTCGCAGGAATGGCCACAACTGCAAAGTGTGACCGCATCCCCCAATAAACGACGCAACATTTGGCCGAACTGATTGCATTGATCGCCATCTTGCCATGGTCAACTCAACGCCACATCAACCCGCATACGCCGTTTTTCTCCGTCCGGTGCACCCGGAAATCGTCCAACGCCGCCCAGCGCCGGGAAAGGAAATTTGCGAAATCAAAGGCTTACCAGCTAAGCGCCTGATTTCACTAACGTATTGGAATCGTTGTATTATCGGCTCATAACCTGAAGGTCGTAGGTTCAAATCCTACCCCCGCAACCAAGAAAAATACCTAAAATCAGCTATATAGTGTTTCTAGAACGGTTCCGCGCTCCTGCGTTGGTATTCTCGTGGAAGCACTGTGGAAGCATCTGCAACGGTCTTGCACTGTGGCATTCGCAGCACACACCGCCAGTCAGCTCTCCACGCGCCGGACCACGGCCGGAATCGGACTCAACTGCGAACTACATCGAATCGTTTTGAGTAGGCGAGGAGTTCCGATTGCAGACATTTGTCGATGTCGCATCACCTCTGTTCGGCCAGCGACGGCTGTACGGGCCCCGTAGCCGTGCATAGCCCTTCCGTTGGTGGCAGCTGTCTGCGCTTTGCGGTCGTTGGCGTTTACTTGGGCAATGTCCGTTTTGGTGAAGGCCAGCCAGTTCGACGGCAACTTTGGCTTGATATAGCTCAGCGACAGTTCCGTCTTTCTAGTGCGATAATTCCACTACCTGTTTCAGTTTGGAAGGAGTTGAACATGAACAAACTGATTTCTTTCATCGCAGGGCTTTGCACTTTGCTCGTACCGGCGGTGGTGCTTGCACAAGAGCGAGTGGTTGAGCTTGGCAAGCAGGAGTATCTTGTCGCTTGCGCCGGTTGTCATGGCGAGAGTGCATTGGGCGACGGTCCCCTTGCGGACCTCCTGAGTATTTCCACCCCAAGTCTGTTGGAGCTGTCGCAAGGAAATGACGGCGACTTCCCTTACGAAGCGGTTCTGACGACGATTGATGGCCGTGATGGAGTGCGGGCACACGGAAGTGCGATGCCCATCTGGGGTGAGCGTTTTCAATCTTCGGCGACCAGCCAGCGCGGAGAGACGGCTGGAATGGTTGCCAGCGGACGCATCCTGTCGCTCGTCTACTATCTAAAATCGATCCAGAAGTAGACGCGGAGTGTGGCTTGCAATGGCTAGGTTGATTGCCGCGCAAATGCACTGAGCGACGCGGACGCGTTGCATGTCTTTGCCGTGAGCGTTTATGCGAAGCGATCAGCGGTCGGTATCCACGACACGGTCGTTTTTCGGCCGCAGTGCTCGTCAGTGTCCGTTCGGACCCGACGCTCGAGCAATCTAGTCAGATGACCGCAACGTCGGCAAACCAGACGGTCCATTCGCCCGCTTTAACAGACCGCAATCTGCGCGGTCCGGCCGTTGGGCAGATTGCGGACAATGTCTGGCCTTCTCGTCACTTGCCGAGCGCGTAGATGGTTTCGTCGCCGTCACCGCGATTGCGAACCAGACGGGCCTTTCCCTCTGAGATCGACCAAGATTGGCAATCTTCGGGGGCTGGTCGCGGTGCAGATAGCGAACGGCAGAAGTAGGTGTCTTCCCAACGCCATTCGCCCTTTAGTTCCTTGCCGTTCCAGACACCTTCGATTGACCCGTCATCTCGAACAACGAAATAGTTCGCGTCGTCCTCTGGGTCCATGATCTTCACACCAACAAATTTCTCCTCGAAAGACGCCTTATCCGTGACTTCCGAATATCCTCCTCCGGTAGCAAACGTCGCCGTTGCCAACAGGATCGTAGACGCGCTCAACGCTACAATCTTGAATAACTGTCTCATTGTGGCCTCCGCATAGCTGTCGTGAACGCCAAAATGTTACACCACGTCGGGCAATCCTGCCTTGACGCGCCTCAAGCGACCCACCTTCAATTGGACTTCATAGCCGACATCCGATCAAAACGCTCAGATGACCGAACCGTCGGCAAACTCGACTTTCGGGATATGTCCCCGCGTCGGGGCAATCCAGAGACGACATGACGTCCGCTAATTGCGCAAAGCGGTCGTTGATCCTGATTTGGGCAAGGTCCGGTTTCGCGAATGTGGGGAACTCGCGTTGAGCGATGTCATGGCGACCGATATGCAATCTCGGTAACCTTGGCCCCGCATCGACAATCTTCGACGTAGAGAAAGGAGGAGGAGATGTGGCGTGCCCTAGAAACCATTGTTTTGACGATCTCTCTTTTCGTCTCGGCGACGGTTGCTTCCGATGAAGGGGATACGGCCAGGTTGGGAGGGCTTTGGTTGAAGGAGGAGCAACGATGAGCATCTGCAGATTTGGTCGGTTGCTGGCCTCCGCATCAGTTGTCTCTCTAGTTGACTTAACTTCAACTCTCGATGGCAAGGTCATCGGACAAGAAATCGAGACCCGGCAAACACCGAACTATTCCGCGCCATGTGTTCAAGATCCGAGCGGAGGCGCGGGTGTGATCAACCAGTGTTTCGAAACGCCAGATGGCAAGCTTGTGGTGTTCTACAGAACAGATTTCTTCGAAGTACAACCTGCACCAAGAAGATACCGGCAACTCATTCGGACTGCATGTGAGGCACTGGAGATCGAAGCCGAAGATTGCGACGTGGTCCCGATGCTGGTGAACATTGGGCACAATGCTATGGCGGGTGCGTGCGAAGGCCGGAGGGTCGTTCTTTTTGACAGGAACATCGATAGCCAATTCGGCAAACCCGGAGCGGCCTTTGCGATACTCCATGAACTTGGACACCACCATTGCGACCATCTGGACCAAGTCTGCGGGCCGTGGGCAGAATTGGAAGCGGATGCGTTTGCGGGTGCAGGTCTTCGTGTGTTGGGCGTTTCGCTCAATGATGCCCTGTCAGTATCCCGAAACCTGATTGACCATGACGGCGGTAGCCATCCAAAGATCAAGGAAAGAGCCGACGCAATCAGGAGGGGTTGGACATCCCCAAAGGCCGCTACCGATTGCGGGCTGAGCACCAGCAACTAACAAGCCAATTGAGATCTGCCACGGATCCGCGAGCATGAACGGGATCTTGAGACTGCGGTTGGGCAGGGGGTCTACTCCGGTGGCACAAGGCGCAAAATGTGGTTCCGTTCGCTCACCCAAATCGCGCCATCACCAAAATCCAAGCCAGTTGGAAATGCGCCGTGGTAGCTCCGAAGAACCTCATTGGTGTTTGGATCGATCTGTATCAGGGGCGATTTTTTGTCGGGTGTGATCCACAGATACCCACCTCCGAACGCAATATGGCTGTCTGCTCGCGGAAGGGGAGTTTCTATCGTTGCAGTGACAACACCCGTTGTTGCGTCAACTCTCTGAACCGTGCCGTCGCCGAGATTGAGAACCCAAACACTATCGCCGCCCACGGCAACGGGGCCGGGCCGGTCGCGAAGCGGGATCGTGGAAAGGATAGCGTTGGCGGCGGGGTCTACACGGTACAATTCATTTCCCGACTGGGATGTCACCCACACGTTGCCGTTGGCATATGAGACGCCGAAACCCTGCGCTGGAAGATCAAGACGGCTACGCACGTTGCCGGTTTCGACGTCAAAAGCAGAAAGAACCCTCGCCAACGCCTGATTGTCTCCCAGTGTCAGCAACCAGACAGCGTTGTCGCCGAAGGCAAGACCGCTTTGCGCGTAGGACGCATTAACCCGGACCGAGAGAAGCAGGTCGCCGGACCTGCCATCCAGCTTGTAGAGCGTCCCATCCTTGACCTGCGCGACCCAGGCGGCTCCTTCGCCAATCCCGAAAGCCGGATATGAAGTCATTGTCCCGACTATTGGGCGCACTTCGCGCAAGTTTATTGGATCAATCCTGACTATTTCAAAACGGGACACGGCCCAAAGAGCACCATGACCGTAGGACAACAAGTTGGACGGCTTCTCGATCCGTGCCTCCACAACCAAATGGTCGAACGGGAGTTCCTCAAGGCCTGAGACTTGCGATCCAAGGAAAAGGAAGAATGTAATCGCAACGGCGGATGTAGATAGAAACGACATAATCCAACTCCTCGCACGACTGCCTACCGAACAATTGCCGCCCCCACCGCAACGAAGAACGGCCGGGCGAAATGAGCGGTGGAAAAATACCACGGGGGTAACTTTCGGGCCATGACGTTGCTCAACTTCTTACCGACACGCTTCGCGCACAGCGGACATCTGAGCCTTTTCGTCAGATGTCCCCATAGTCGGCAAAGCCGCCGGTCCATTCATCCACACCGACCGACCGCCTCCTGCGCAGTGCTGCCGTTGGGGCCACTTGTTGATTTCGCGGATGCGGCATGAGTTCGTTGGCACGCCTATCCCGACGGCGGACCTTGGTCCCAGACGCAGCGAACGCCAGCGACGAGCCCATAGTTCCAAATGCTGCGGATCGCGCCAGAGGCAGCTTTGCCGACCTTGCGCCATTTGATGCTCATGCTCGGATGCCCGCATTCAGGTAAACCAAGCTTGGGCGCCGCCATTGAGACACCGCCCAAGCCAATGTGCGCGAAGGTCAGGTACTGACTACTCGCAAGAGCATTCTTCACCGGTTGACGCAAAGCTGATCAGCTCGATGTCACCCGGACGCCACGTCTGCTCGAACCACGGCTCCAGCGGGCCGTAGAGCCGGAAGATTGTGTTCCAGCCCTTGCCGGGCACCGTTTGGACCCAGTTGCTCTCCTTGCCCTCGGGTGCTTCCGGCGCGAAGTAGATGTCGTAGGAGCCGTCCTCGTTCTGTGCGAGACCGGTATCGTTGCTGCCGATCGCCGGGAACTGGGCGTCGGTCTGCAGCATCGAACGGGTCTGGTTGTCATAAAGCGTGAAGGACCAGAAGTCCTTGGCCGGCACATCCGCCGGAACGTGGACGCGGTAGGTCTTTGCGCCATCCAGCGGGTTGCCGTTCGAGTCGCGGTAGGTAAAGGCATATTGCGAGCCCTTGCCGACCTTCTTCAGGGCCATCGCCGGGGTGATGCCGGTGGCATAGAAGTGGAAGGCCGCGCGGATGTCGTGCAGCGTCACACCGTCCAGTTCCCAGGTATAGGCGCCTCCCGGAAAAGCCGTCTGCCAATAGCTTTCGCCCGGGTACCAGTAGAAGCGTTCGTCGCGCGGCTTGGAGATCAGTGTCTTGACCGTCACCGCACCGGCGGCGGCTGCCGCTTCGAGGATCGGCTGCATACGGGAATCCGGTGCGAACTCTTCCCCTTTCTTGATCCCGATGGCGGCAAGGTGGCCCAGCAGTTCGGGCCGCTCGCCGATTAGCGGCTCGCGCTGGATAACTGCGTTGATCTCTTCGAAGATCTCGGTGTCCATCCGGTGGATCGTGTTGAACAACTCGCCAGAAACGTTGACGAAGTTCATCTCCGGGGGATTATCCGCCTGCGACAGCGGATACATCTTGAACATTTCTTTCGTCTGCGAGACCGCCTTTTCGGTTGTCCCGTTTTCCTGATAGCCGCGCCACAGCACCCAGTTGCCATAGGTGTTCGACTGGGCAACGTGATATCCCTCTGGCACGTCGCCCTCGTAGCCGGGGGGCAGGATCAGGAACTTTCCGCCTTGTCCTTCATCCGGCCCGAGGTTGCCGAAATCGACGACATAGCGGAACCACGCATCGTTGAGAAAGCCGAGCACATTCGGCGGCGTCTCGATCACCATGGGCTCGTCGCCCATCTCCAGCCACGCCGTCATGTAGACGCTGGTGGTGTTCGCTGTCAGGAACAGCGCCTTGGAATCCATCAGCCCTTCGAACAGGATCGCCGTGGTGTTGGCAGGGCCGAATTCCAGAATGCCGTTTCGCATCGCCTGCATCGAGGCGATCTTGGTGCCGTCGAGCACGGCCTGATAGGCGTGGGTAAAGTCCAGCAGGTTGTAAATCTTCTGCGCAGACTCCACATCGGGCACACCGTCGAAGAAATTCAATTCGCCCACCCGCGTCTGCAGGTTGTCGGGTGTTGTCACACCCTCTGGGATTTCTGTCGTCATCTCCATGGTTGGCACTTCCTGCGCCGTCAGTGGCGCGACCCAGAGCCCCCCCGTGATAGTGGCAAAACCGGCCGCAGCGGCCAGTGATCTTGCAAACGCCATTTGTATTCCTCCCTTTCGTTGATTGGCTTGATACCAAGCTTCCTCTTTTGCCATTGGGGGATGCTTAGTCCCCGATCCGTTCAAGCGACGCTGTCGCGTCAAACGGATAAAGCGTCGAGAGCCAAATCCGCATGATCGCCGAAAGCACCTTGTCTTTCTCGGCCTTCTCGACAGAACCAAACGCCTGAATGAGGACGCCGGCGTCCATTCTGTTCAGGGCACGAGCTACCGGAAGCGGATCGAATTCTGGGGTGAGACCAGCCGCCTGGTCCTGTGCGATACGGGCCGAAACAACTTCATCGAAGGATGCGAGGAATGTATCCCAGACACGTTCGAGCCGCGCATCGCTGGGCGCTGCATCCGCGACCGCCTTGAGGATTGTGCCGTGCTCATGGGCAACTTCGACCAGTGCCGCGAGACTCTGCTGAAGTCCGGAAATCGCATTGCCCTCATTGGAAAGCCAAGCTCGGGCACCGTCTACGATTTCGCCCTTCACCTCGCCCAGGAGAGTCTCCATCAGTCCATGGAGATCGTTGAAATAGAGATAGAATGTTGGGCGGCTGTACTCCGTACCGGCCATGAGAAGGCCGACGGTGAGATCGCGAAACGGACGTGTCCTTAGGAAATCGGACCCGGCATCAAGAATGGCAGACCGCGTCATCGCAGCCTTGCTTGGCGGCATGGGTCTAACCGTTGGGTTAGTAGAATCGGCGATCTGCATTTCTGACATGGCGTCAGTACAACTGACAGAATGTCAGAAGTCTATGGCTTTGCAATCCGTTCATCCGAAATGCCTTCCTTCGCGCAAATCCTTTGAGCAATCGCTCTTACGCACGTTCCACCTCAGGATTCGTTGACACAAGGGCAAGAACTAACAAAGGCAGAGGTCATGTCAGAGCAAACCGGTTTGCGGCGGGGCAGGGGGCTGAGTAGCGTCTCCGGATGACGAAACGCGACCCGTTTAAGTATTTCAAGACGAGCGAGGAGATCATCCGCCTTGCGGTCATGATGTACGTTCGCTTCCCTCTGTCACTTCGGAATGTCGAAGATCTGCTGCACGAGCGCGGGATCGAGGTCAGCCACGAATCCGTTTGTTTCTGGTGGAACCGGTTCGGCCCGGTGTTCGCAGCCGAGATCCGTCGAAAGCGCGCCGAACGGATGCGGGCTTGGCCGCAATGGCAGTGGCATCTGGACGAGGTTTTCGTGAAGATCAATGGCGAGCGGCACTACCTCTGGCGGGCCGTCGATCACGAGGGCGAGGTGCTCGAGAGCTTCGTGACGAAGCGGCGGAACAAGAAGGCTGCATTGAAATTCCTAAAGAAATCAATGAAGCGCAATGGTCGACCGCATGTTTTCGTAACGGACAAGCTCCGGTCCTACGGAGCGGCGTTGAAGGAGGTCGGCGCGGCTGATCGGCAGGAAACTGGCCGCTGGCTCAACAACAGGGCGGAGAACTCACACCTGCCATTCCGACGACGAGAACGGGCAATGCAGCGCTTCCGTCGTATGCGAAGTTTGCAGATATTCGTTTCCGTCCACGCCTCGGTCCACAATCATTTCAACCAGGAGCGCCACCTTTACTCACGACAGAATTTCAAGTTCAACCGTGCCGCCGCTCTTGCCGAGTGGCGCGGTCTCTGCGCGGCATAAGGGGCAGCGATCCTGCCCTTGTAGAGACCGGTTCGAATTTGTCTGACAGCACCCCTGCTTGGGCACACCAAGGTGGACAGCACAGTCAGACACCTCGGTGTCGAGCTCGATGACGAGCTGAGCATCGCCGAAAAGATAGACATTTGAGGCTTTGGCGGGCGACAGCAATCGTCCGCCATCCCTGACCGGACGCTCCTTACATCTGGACGCAGCGTCTGTTCAGAGCCCATATTGACCAATGCCGCGGTTTAGACAATCGGCAGTTTCGCCGATCTTTCATACATTTGAGAGTTCTTGTTGGATGTCTGCAAATATCTGTTCCCAAACCATTCCGTAGCTTGGTTGGGCCGGCAATATCCTTACTCGTACTTCCAGATTCTCTGATCATACCGTTCCCAAGAGCCACCCGCTCTTTCGCGGGCCTCGAAGTTGTAAGGCGCTTCGTACCAGAGAACGACTTCGTTTTCCAAGTTGTCGAGTAAATAGGTGCCCTTTGTGGTTTCGATCATCAAGACCGCATGCGGAAACAATTCTTTCCGATGATGGACAAGGGCAATTGTCATTGCACCACGTGGTATTCCCAACCGAACCAAGTGTTCCCTCTTGAATAAAGCGATGTCCTCACAATCGCCTATCCCGCGCGATGGGTATTCCCAATAATCTTCATGACCGTAAAGATCTCTATCGCTGGCGCCGATGTTGATCGCAAGGTTGACACTCGAATTAGCTAATTCTAGGGAGCGAATTGAATCCGGATTGAGTTCCAAAACACCCGCGCCGGACAGATCGCAGTGGCCTGGATAACGGCGGCAATACGAAGCGTATGGTTCGAAAACGTCGCGGATCTCGACCACGGGCAACACCATTCGTCGGGGAAGGGTATGATTGCCGCGGTCACCTGTGGCGCTTGCGCTCTGAGATCTCCCGAACCCGTGCCATGCTGAACTGTTGAGTGGATTGTCGTGGTTAGCCTCGAAGAATGGCCTTCCGTTGGCTAGGCAGGCAGAATCCTGGATTCTTGCCCTGGAGTCCTTGATTTTGCAGTGGTAGTGCGGCTGACCGACTCCCGTTTGAGAAGCGAAGCGTTCGTATGGTTGTGAGTCCGCGGTCGCACTGGCCGAAACAAGAGCAACTGCTGCTGACATTGCTACTCGCAACATTTCCTCCTCACGTATTGAAGTGAAATCATGTACTTTGCGTTGGAATGGGCCGGCTCTACAGGGGCCCCGCCAATGAAAGCGTCAACTGATAGTCTCAGTTTGGGAGTACTGAGTGACTCTCAGAGTTCGGATCCGGCTCGCAGGACTCTCCCGTAGCGCGCCAGACTGGATTATTGAGGGAGATTTCGCACTTAGCCAAGAATGATCCTCCGTCGACTCTGAGGCACGCGAAGCCATGGACATCGACGCGAACACCACGGTTCGTGCAGTACTCATCCGGATAAGCGAAGCCGACCTTGGGCTCCGGTCGCTCAAATACTTGGGCCTGGAGCGGCGCACTCAATGCGAAAAGAACGAACGCTGCCGTCAATTTCAATCGGGACATCATTTTCTCCTTTGAGTGATGGCCACTCAGAAACCCCGAGAAGCCTGGCCCTATTCTGGACCCGAGGTTTGCCGCTGTCGTTGGATGCAGGTGGAATTATTGTGGATTCGTGTGGATGGTCCTGAACTTCTAGACCCTGCACGAGACTGGATGGGCTTTTCATCTATCCATATCGCCTTCGTTGAGATGCAGACATTCGGAAGGCTGACAATCGGCGCGCCGGACCGTCGGGTGTGATACTATCAAAGAGTAGCCAGTTCAGTGCGGCCATAGTCATGACAAACAGGGAAAAAATTCGGTTCGATCTATCTGACGGGCGCCTGTGGAAAGGCGAACGACCGATCCAACTCGGCTCCAAAGCGACAAAGCTGCTGAACCTGTTGGTGCGATATCCCAATCGCGTGATGACGAAGGAAACGATACTGGACGAGATTTGGGCCGATCTCGCAGTAACCGAGGGGTTGGTAAAGGAATACGTCCATGACATCCGGCAGGCTCTCGACGACGACCCAAAACGACCAAGATTTATCGAAACGGTCCGTGGGCAGGGGTACAAGTACATTGGTGGCATTGAGCTTATTGGTTCCATTGACCGTCGCGACTATTTCAACCGGCCCTCGATCGCTGTCCTTCCGTTCACCAACATGTCGAGTAGCGCTCAAGAAGATTATTTCGCGGATGGATTGAGCGAAGAGATCATTACCGCGCTATCGTTTGTACCGTGGGTTTTTGTGATCGCCCGGAATTCCTCATTTCGATACCGTGATCGAGAATTCGATCCCCGTCAGGTCGGAGAAGAGTTGGGCGTGCGCTACATTCTCGAAGGCAGCATCCGCCGTGCAGAAGGCCGGGTCCGCGTGACGGTTCGCCTTGTAGACACCAACGATGCCATCCAAATCTGGGCGAGCCGCTACGAAACCGATCTTGGAGAAGTTTTCCGACTTCAGGACGATATCGCCGCCGAGACGGCAGGTCGGATCGGGTCTGAGATCCAGCGTGCCGAAATTCGGCGATCAAGCCGTAAGCCGCCGCGCGACCAAACCGCATACGATCTCTACTTGAGAGCGAGAGCAGCACTGAACGGACAGGACATTCAGGCCGCGATCGAACTGCTGGATGCAGCCATCGCTCGGGCGCCGGACTATGGCCGTGCGATGGCAGTCCGTGCTTGGTGCACAACACTCATCGGCTGGCGCTTCGCGTCGCCAACCAACGAACAGCGAAGGCACTCGCTGCGTCTTGCTGAGGCAGCTCTTGTGAACCCTGACGTTGACGCCGAGACGGGGGCATACGCAGGTTATGTCATCGGTTTCATGAGCGATCAGGCAAGACGCGCGATTTCGCTACTTGAGGACTCGACAAGGCAATGTCCGAGTTTTGCCTGGGCATGGGCCAGCCTAGCACTGATGGAGTCCTACCACGGCGATCCAGATAGAGCGATTTCCTATGCCAACACCTCGCTCAACTTGTCACCTGACGATCCGCAGAGCTTCCGATGCGACATGGCAATCTGCAAGGCACTGCTAGTTGAAGGGAAATACGCCGAGTGCCTGAATGCCTCAAGGCAGGGTCTTGCTAAACATCCGTCCAACGCATTCTTGCAGATGTGCCTAATTACTTGTCAGTATGAACTGGGCCGCTTGGATGACGCGAAATCCTCAGCCAAACGATTCTTGGCGGAATACCCCGATTTCCAGATCCTGCAATGGCAAAGTCTAACTGAAAACTGGTTGGCTTGGGAGTCCACGTCGCTGTTGCTGTGCCATGCTCTAAGAGCAGTGGGAGTTCCAGACTGAGCCCGTTGCCAATACTCCACAACCGGACGAAACGTACTTCAGGCATAGTGTCCGCTTTGCGCAGGAAGCGGCCTGACGGGGTGGGTAAGGTGAGCGGCAGAAACGTCCGCAACTCGGGACTAGAGCCAATTCTATTTAAGGTCAGCTTCTTGCGAAAGCCGACCTTCGCGCCCAAACGCGCGGATCGGCGGTCCCAATCGGCCGTTTCTGCAAGAAGTCGACCTTCGAAGCGTGGACTTTGAATGGGTGTTCCCCGGGCGAAGCCGCCTGATGCTGGTGCAGTGAAATCTGCGTCCGCGTGGCACCCGAGATGCAGGGATCGGCGCGGCACCGCAGCACGAGTTCCGCAAACCGGTCATTGAGCCGGGTCGCATAGCTCCGAATCTGAACCAGTCGTTCGCCGCGCGCGCATCGGGTGTCTCTCATGCGGACTAAGCAGCCTGATGCTGACGCAGCGAATTATGGGGCCGCGCGCCCATCAAATCTCGGACTACGTCGCGGCAGTGCAGTGCGATTTCCCGAAAGCGGCCATTGAACGCCGCCACATTAGCTTATCTCGAAGCCGGTCGTTCGCTGTACCTGCGCCAGATGTCTGAGTTGCGCAAAAAACCTGACTTTCTGACGCCGGCTGCAAACGAGCACAAACGGCCAAGACCCGCCCTTTGATCGCAACCGAATGCTCTGCAGCTTGGCGGGTAAAAGATAAAATTCGTTTTGTATGTGGAACCGGACAGAGGGTGGGTGCCGTCGGCAAGTGACAACTTTTCCGCCGATGCGCATCTGGACAAGAGCCGAGCAAGTGGTCGATCGCTGCTTCGTCACCCGTACGACGGCGGGAGGCAGGTCTTAGACTGGTCTATGGGTCGTGGTTTGGCGGAGCGTGTCCGAGGGCAGCTTTCCAAAGTGGGCCTGGTAGTCCTTTGCAAACTGGCCCATGTGCCAAAAACCCCAACGGTTTGCGATACACGAAACCAACTCTGCTGGATCGTGTCGCAAGAGGTCCTGATGCACCCTCCCCAGTCTCAATCGCAGTAGATACGCCTTCGGGCCGACGCCGAAGCGTTCATTGAAGGCACGGTTCAAGGTACGTTCGGAAACCGCTGCAGTCTCGCAGATCAGGCTGAGAGGTGGATTTTCCTCTGCGCTTTGCTCCATGAACTCCAATGCAACTCGAAGCGCGCGCGCCCTTGCGTGCGCTGTGCTGCGATCGGTGATTGATCGGTGCGACGCGCAAGTGTTCAGCATAGCCGCGAGGATCTCTTCCTCAGTGTTCCGACATGACGGGGATCCACCGTCCAGATAGGCGAGGACCTTTCGGGTTATAGAAGGCAAGGACGCATGTCCGGCAGTGTCGGCCACCACGCCTCCAGCAGCCAAGGAGGTCGGAAAAGGGACACCGAGGGACGCGCACAGCGCCTCAATTGCTGACTGATCCACGGACAGGGTCAGCCCCTGAAAAGAGGCGTTGCTCACCCCCTCGAAGCCATCTGTCGTGCCGAACGACAACAGCCCGTCCGGGTCCGGATGCCGATTGTGCCAATGGTTGATGCCTTCGCTGAGGGGGATTCCGAATGAAACCGTCCCGGGCGGGGCCAGTCCGGTTTGATGGACAGCACGGTCCATCGCGATCTCCAGAAGGTTCAGGACACGCCCCTGCCGAAGCCGGATCCTGGTTGTCATGGGACCCGGTTCGAGCTGCCGGAAATCGAGACTCCAGGTGGACACCCGGTCGAGCAGGTTCGGATCGGCAAGGCACATCTCGACGGTGTCGTTCGGGAGCGTCCCGGCAGCAGTTGGCTGTTTTTTGATGTGGTCCATTTTCCCGCACAGGTAGTTTTCCGGCAAGGATAACTCGCGACACAGGAATTGAACACTGGCTGAAAGATGTGACCATCGACGGGTTGGAGGCAGGCCTCCGCTCCCACCTGACACTGCCCGGACAGTACGAGTGGTCACGTTTCTGACGATTGGCGAGCGGCAAGAGCTTGGCGACTATGCCGCCGCACAGGACAAATCGATATCGGGCGCGTGCCATGAGTTGATCGCGCGCGGGTTGCAAGCGGACGAGACTGACACGTGATCCCAGTTAAAGAAGGAAATGCCATGAAGAAAACTCTGTCATTGGCAGCACTCTGCGTGCTGGCCACGGCTCCAGCTCTCGCGCAGGAGGGGGAAATCATCCGCGATGGCGAATACCGATATCTCGAAGCGCAGTTCGGGGAGGCCTGGGCTGAACAGGATGAACGGATCGATGGGCGCCTGAACGAGATCTGGGAGGCCAATGGTGGCAAGCCTCCGAACATCCTCTACATCCTGATCGACGATGTCAGCTTCGGCCAGATGGGCAGCCGAAAGCTCAACTACGTCACCGGGATCGACACGCCGAACATCAACCAGCTTGCGCAGGACGGCCTGTCCCTGATGCGCATGTACACCGAACCGTCCTGCACCCCGACCCGCACGGCCTTCCTGACCGGGCGGCACCCCATTCGCGCCGGGGTCGAGGAGGTGAAGGTTGCGCTTGTCGGTGAGGGCCTGCCGGCCGAGGAGGTGACCCTTGCGGAAGTGTTGAAGCAGGCCGGCTACAACACCGCCCATGTTGGCAAGTGGCACCAGGGCGATATCGAGCAGGCCTATCCGCACAACCAGGGGTTCGACTGGGCGGCCTTCCCGCTGCACCAGCAGGTGCAGCTCAGCCTGATGATCCGGGAGGCCAAGGACGCCAACAACATGCTGGGCTACCATCTGTCCGGCCAGTCGAACCAGTTCGGGCTGGACGAACGCTTCCGGCCCTACGGCCTTGTCACGGGTGTCGAAGCCGAAGCCGGGGGCATGGCCCGCGAGGTGGACATGGAGCCGGGCGAGGAATGGACACAGGCCAAGTACGAGGAAATGAACGAGCGCTACCAGCGCCAGATCCTCGAACAGCTCGACCGTCTGGCCGCGGAAGACGAACCGTTCTTCCTGCAATACTGGCCGCTCTACCCGCTGAACTTCGCCTATCCCGAACAGGCCATCTCCCGAAATGGCGGCTTCCATGCCGACAAGCTGCAGCTCCTGGACAGCTGGATCGGCGATCTCCTGGCCAGGCTCGACGAGACTGGCGAGGCCGACAACACCATCGTCATGCTGATGGCCGATAACGGGTTGATGTATCACTACGAGGGCACGTCGGGGTTGAACCAGCTGATCTACCGGGGGGGCAAGACACAGCATCTCGAAGGCGGCGTGCGCACGGATGCCTTCATCCGCTGGCCGGGCGTGCTCGCACCGGACAGCGCCGTGGGCGACATCGTGCATGTGTCGGACCTGTTCACGACCTTCGCGCGGATCGGCAACGCGATGGATTACATCCCGCGGGATCGGATCATCGACGGGGTCGACCAGACGCCCCTGCTGCTCGAAGGTGAGGGCAACTCGCGGCGCGACTATGTGTATGTCTACGAAGGGGCGATCATGCGCTCGGTCGTGAAGCAGGAGTTCAAGATGCACCTGCCTGCGCCCGGCGTGCCCGGGGCGGCCGCACCCGTCTACAACATCCTGCGCGACCCGCGCGAGGAACATGCCCAGATCGGGAATGCGCTCTGGTCCGGAGCCTCCTTCCAGGACATGGTCAAGCGGCACCAGAAGATGATCGCGAAATACCCGCATCTGCCGCTTGGCACGGGCATGCCCTATGAAGGCATCGAGAACCTGCGTCCGGAAAGCGAGCTGGCGCGAGAGGTTTTCACCTCCTGGCAGTAGCAGCCTCGAAAAGACGTGGCGCCGCCCGAGCGGCGCAATATCTCCCGACACAGACGCATACCGACGCGGCCGGTTCCTCGGCCGCGTCTCGTTCAGAAAGGGACACCCGGCTCATGTTCAGATCACTTCTCGCGGCATCCCTCGTGGCAGGGACGATCTTCGCCCCCGCGGCCCATGCTAGGGACATCACGCTGATCGTCCAGATCACGGTCGATGGTCTGCGCGGAGATCTCCTGAGCCGCTATGAAAGCAGTTTCGGCCCCGATGGCTTCCGCCGCCTGATGGAAGGCGGCGTCTGGTACACCGATGCCCATCACCTTCATGCCAATACCGAGACGATTGTCGGTCATGCCACCCTTGCCACCGGCGCCCATCCCTCCGAGCACGGGATGATCGGCAACGCCTGGTACAACCGCTCCGACGGGCGTCTGGGTTACAACATCGAAGATCCCGAACATGTGACCCTGCCGGTGCCCGGCTTTGACGGCGATGGCGACCAGCTTGATCCCACGCAAGCCGCCGCGGCCACCTCCGGCCGGTCGCCGGCAAATCTCCTCGCCACGACCTTCGGAGACGAGCTCTACAAATCGAATAATGGCCAGTCGAAGATCATCGGCATTTCCGGCAAGGATCGCTCGGCGGTTGCCATGGCCGGCCATGTGGGCAAGGCCTTCTGGATGGCGACGGAGACCGGGGCCTTCCAGACCAGCAGCTATTACTACGATGCCTATCCGGACTGGGTGATCGCGTGGAACGCGGACCGTCCCGCCGATGCCGCGATCGGGACCGAATGGACGCTGAGCGACCCCATCGACAGCTATCTGCTGGCCGACAATGACGACCGGCCCTACGAGACCGATCTCAAGGGCTTCGGGCGCAGCTTTCCGCATCCCTATGGCGCTCCCGAGGACGGCCTCTATTACACGCAGGTCCTGCTGAGCCCGCTCGGAGATCAGCTCACGGCCTCCTTCGGCAAGGCCGCGGTTCTCGGCGAGACGCTCGGCAAGGATGACGCGGTGGACTTTCTCGGACTGAGTTTCTCTGGCGTGGATGCAACCAACCATTTCTTCGGCCCGTCGAGCCTCGAGAACGAGGAGATGGTTCGAACCCTCGACCGCACCCTCGCCGATCTCTTTGCCTTTCTCGATGCTGAGATCGGCGCGGACAAGGTGCTCTACGTGCTGTCGGCGGATCACGGCATGCCGGAGATGCCGGAACACATGATCGACCTGGGCATGGAGACCGCGCGGAACGGACACACGGCGCTGGAGGACAGTCTGAACGCCCAGATTGCGGCCGAGCTTGGTGTGCAGGATGCCATCAAGGCGTTCTTCCGGCCATATATCTATCTGGACCACGAGGCGATTGCCGCAGCCGGGGCCGAGACCCGCGTGATCGAGCGGCTGATCGTCGACCGGCTCAACGCGCAACCCGGTATCGCCATGGCGATGCCAAGCGTGCCGTTCCCCGAGCAGCGCGGGGACTTCCTGGAGGCGCCGATCCGGCGGAACTTCCATCCGGCCCGATCCGGTGACGTTTACGTGGTGCAATCACCGTACTCCTTCCTGCTCGATCCGGGCGCAATCGCGGTCATGCACGGATCGCCATGGCGCTATGACACCCACGTGCCAATCATCTTCGCCGGACCCGGCATCGAAGCAAAGCGGATCACTCGCAGGGTTGCGACGACAGATGTAGCCGTGACACTGGCGGACATATTCACCACGACACAACCAAGCGGCGCTTCGGGCACTGTCCTGCGAGAGATCGTGGACTAAGAGATCGCCGATCATGGCCTCATTTCTCCGCGAGCGACAGCTTTCCGCCCTTGCTGTGAATTTCCACGCTCTGTTCCGAAGTCGGCTTCAGGCTCGGTACCGTCATTCCGGGCCTTTTCGACCGGCGCCCGCTTTCAGCCGTCGAAGGTCCGCTGATCGGGTTAACTGATTGAAGATCGAGAATAACCTACACGGCGCCGATGTCCGCTCTCAGAGGGCATTTCAAGTGCAGCGCTCTGCGCTGCCGCAAGTCGGCTGTGAGCCCAGAGTCCCGAATGCTGCGGCCTGTTCGAACGGAAGCTATGCCGACCTTGGAGACATCTGATGGAAACTCTCGGATGACGGCTTGCGCTCGGTAGCGGCCGTTCGCACGATCAGTTTAGATGGGCGGAAGGCGGAAGTTCGCCATTTAGTCAACGAGTGACCGCTTTGACTCCTAGAATGTGGCTATACGTTGTGTTTCTCGACAAAGGCCCCGCGTATCTCCAGTTTTGTCGAAATGCACCCTTCCCCCATTGACGCTCGGACGACAGATTATTGCGGGACTCTATGTTAGATAACTCATGCGTGGACAGGTTCCCTCGTCGGGAATCAAAGAAATCAGAGGCGTCAGAGGTGACCAACAGTTGCTCTCGGATAGCTGCAATCATTCTATTGTCATCGATTTGCGGGCAGCAAGCGTATGCTGTCGAGGGAGGACTTTAGACCTACCTTCTCGGCAGCCGCGACAGCATGGCGGGCGTGCTGCCTCCGACGGGGACTTACATCAACAATGATTTCGTGCATTTCAGCGGTTCGGCGCCGAGTGTGTCCATGGGGGGCGCCATTCTGGAAAACCCGTCTCTGGACGTCACGCTTTACAAGTTCAATGCGACGCGCGTGTTCGACGCGTCACTGGCCGGCGCGCGCGTCGGACTCAATCTGAACATCCCCTTTGTATGGTCCAGTATGGATCTCAACGGCGAGATCGCGAGTGGGTTTACGGGCGGGCTCAGTGACCAGCAAAACTCGTTTTCCGACATCACAATCGCGCCAATCTTTGGTTGGACAAAAGGCAACCTGCACCAGACCTTGGCTTTGCAGTTCTTCCTGCCGACTGGTGCCTATGACACTGCCTCGATCGATGTTCAGGGGCGCAACATCGACGTGCTCAGCACCGGCAAGAACCGTTTCGCATTCGACCCGACCTGGTCCTTGACCTGGTTTGATCCGATGAAGGGGATGGAACCTACTGGTTCGCTTGGTGTGACCTTCAGCGCAAAGAACGAAGCCACCGAGTATCAGAGCGCGCCCGAAGCCCATTTCGAGGGGACGGTGATGCA
Organism: Aliiruegeria haliotis; assembly: GCF_003003255.1. Taxonomy (GTDB): domain Bacteria; phylum Pseudomonadota; class Alphaproteobacteria; order Rhodobacterales; family Rhodobacteraceae; genus Tropicimonas; species Tropicimonas haliotis. The sequence goes on along the minus strand of NZ_PVTD01000015.1, from coordinate 34,365 downwards.
GCATTTCTCGAACAAGATGGCTGTCGGCGTGACCGGTAATGCCTATCGCCAGCTTGATGATGACAGCGGTGCGGGCGCAGAGAACATGCGCACGGTGACCGGGGCAGACAGCCTGCAGGCGGAGGTCTATGGGATCGGACCGATCTGGACATGGTCCACGATGATCGGAAACACACCAATGAACGTGAAGGCCAAGTATATCGTCGAGAGCGGTGCGCGACGACGCTTCGAGAGCGACAAGGCTTGGCTGACGCTCGGGTTCGTGTTTTGAGCCCTGTGAGACCTTTAAGACGAACTCTCTTTCAAGAAAGGCATGGTTGTCCCGAACATGCACTCTACTATCCGGTAAATACGAAGAATCCCGTTTTGCCGGTTTCTAGATCATTTCGTCCGTTCGCAGCCTGCCCGCCTTCATTGCCTTCGGTCAGTCGGACAAAGCGATGCAACGAAAAGGACATCGCCGTGCTACCTTCTTAGGATTGAACAAGACAGGAGTTTCGGCTTTGATGTTTTTACGATTTCTACTCGTCACAGTTCTGGCCTCTACAGCAGGTCTCGGCTCCGCCCAGGATGCGATAGATCCCGAGGGGCTGAACGGACCGGCCGGTCGGCCCTATTCGCCTTATGCAGACCGGTCCTATCCCACCCAAGTCTTCTTCGGCGACACTCATGTGCATACCGGACTGTCCGGGGACGCCGGCGGCGGCGGTACGCGTCTCATGCCCCGCGATGCCTATCGCTTTGCCCGGGGTGATCAGGTGACCTCGAACACAGGCCAACCGGTGAAGCTATCCCGGCCGCTCGACTTCTTCATGATCACGGATCACTCTGATGCTATGGGGGCAATTACCGATATCATTGGCGGTGCTCCGAATATAATGGCCGACGAACAGGGGCGCTATTTCAATGAAAAATTCAATGCCGGCGGCGAGACCGCCATGCGAGCGGCGCAGGAACTCGTGGCGGCCTTCGCGCAGGGCGAGGTCTCCCCAGCGTTGAACTACCAACCCGGCAACCCCGCATATGCCCGGGTCTGGGACGACATCATCGCCTCGGCGGAGGAGTTTAACGATCCCGGGCAGTTCACCACATTCATCGCCTATGAATGGACCTCGCTGGTGCAAGGCAACAACCTGCACCGCAATGTCATTTTCCGCGGTGGGCCGGAACGCGCCGGTCAGATAGTACCCTATACCACGACGCCTCCAATCGGCTCGCCTAACCCGCGCGACCTCTGGGCCTGGATGGAGAACTACGAGGAACTGACCGGCGGCAACGTACTGGCCATCCCCCATAACGGAAATCTGTCAAATGGCTGGATGTTCTCTCTGAAGGATGACTTTGCCGACGGGGCCCAACTCGATGCAGCTTACGCAGAAGCCCGTCAGAAATGGGAACCGCTCTATGAGGCGACCCAGATCAAGGGCGACGGAGAGGCGCATCCGATGCTCTCTCCCGATGACGCGTTTGCGGATTTCGAGACCTGGGATTACGGCAATCTTGACGCCTCCGAAATGAAGACACCCGACATGCTACCAGGCGAGTATGTTCGCTCCGGCCTCGGACGTGGCCTTGCACTGGAATCCGAGCTGGGAGTGAACCCTTTCAAGTTCGGTCTTGTCGGCGCCTCTGACACCCATACCGGGCTGACCGCGCCGGAGAATGACAATTTCTATGGCAAGTTCACGGCCTACGAGCCGAGCCCGCACCGCGCCGATCACGTATCCAAGACCTTTGCCGATGGGTCGACCGCGCTCATGTCCCATCAATACATCACCGGCGGCCTTACGGCGGTTTGGGCTGAAAGCAACACGCGCGGGGCGATCTGGGACGGCATGAAACGCCGCGAGAGCTATGCTACCACCGGGCCGCGGATTCGGGTCCGCTTCTTTGGCGGACGGTTATTCGAAGCGACGGACGCACTCCGTCGCGACCTTGCTCTGGTTGGCTACACCAAGGGCGTGCCCATGGGTGCAGACCTGCCGGCCGGCGAGGGAGCGCCTTCCTTCCTGGTCTATGCGCTGCGCGATCCGATGGGCGCGAACCTGGACCGAATCCAGATCGTGAAGGGGTGGCTCGACGAAAACGGGGAGCAGCATGAACGGGTGTATGACGTTGCCTGGTCCGATGAACGCGTGCCGGGAGCCGACGGCATGCTCCCACCAGTCGGGAATACGGTCGACCTGTCGATCCCGGCCTGGACCAATACCATCGGGGCGTCCGAACTGGGCACCGTCTGGAAAGATCCCGACTGGGATCCTGCCCGGAGCGCGTTCTACTATGCCCGCGTCATCGAGATCCCGACGCCGCGTTGGACAGCCTATGACGCCGTACGTTTTGGCGTCGAAATGCCCAACGAAGCCAAAATGATAACCCAGGAACGGGCCTATTCTTCTCCAATGTGGCACACCGCAACAAAGGATTGAGTTGATGCGCATACACCTTTTTTCGACCGTTGCGATGATTGCTACGGCGAGCCTCGCCGTTGCCGAGCCCAACCCGTTGCGAAACGCCTATTTCGGCGAGACCCACCTGCACACGGCTTTTTCGCTCGACGCCTTCATTGGTGGGACCCGCCTGATGCCGGCGGATAGCCTTGCCTTCGCGCGGGGTGAGCCGGTGACCTTGCCGGACGGCACGACCGCTCAGCACAAGCGACCGCTCGATTTCGCTGCTGTCACAGATCACGCGGAGTATCTCGGCGAGATGTATTCGACCCTGTTCGAGGACGCACCAGGTCACGACAACGAGGATCTCGTCGCGCTTCGCGGGCTGGAAAGCCTGGAGGAGCGCCAGCAATGGTTCATCAAGTACGTCGTCTCTTCGAACCGCTCAGCGACTCCTCAGCATCCGCCCTTCTTCGCCGGACCAGAGACGTCGAAGTCGGCGTGGCAGGTGATTGTCGAGGCTGCCGAGCAGGCGAATGACCCCGGCACTTTCACCGCGCTGATCGGCTTTGAATGGTCGGCCGCTCCCAATGGCGCCAACTTGCATCGCAATGTGCTCTTCCGTGACAACAACGTGCCCGCCAGCGTGCCGAGTTACATTGACATCAACGAAGAGGAGAACCTCTGGGCCTGGATGAAGACGCAAGAGGCCGAGGGACGGCGGCTGCTCGCAATCCCCCACAACTCCAATGCCTCGAAAGGCCGGATGTTCCCAAGCAGTGACAGCTTCGGTGAGGCGATGGATCTCGAATACGCCCGTACCCGGCAGGCCTACGAGCCATTGATCGAGATGATGCAGGTGAAGGGCAACTCCGAGGTGCACCGCAAGTTCTGGGCTGCCGACGAGTTCGCCGGATTCGAGAATGCGGATTCGATCCAGAAGAATTCCGGCCGCATCTTCCACCAACGCGATTTTGTCCGTGGCGGGCTGATTGACGGGATTGGATACGAGTTCACGCTTGGCGTGAACCCATTCAAATACGGTTTCATCGGCGGGACGGACAACCACAACGGCATGATGTCGGCGGTCGCCGAGGACAGTTTCATCGGTGCGCATGGGCCCGAGGACGGTAGTGTCGAACGCCGTCGCACAGGCAGCGTGGCCGGATGGATCGACGGCAAGGACCTCTCGATCGGATCTCTCGCTGGCGTCTGGGCCACGGAGAACACCCGTGCCGCGATCTGGGACGCCATGAAGCGGCGTGAGACCTTTGCCACCTCCGGTCCGCGTATCAAGATCCGCATGTTCGGCGGCGTCGGGCTGTCCGATCCGGCGGACCCGTTGGCGATGGCTCAGGAGGGTTACCTGCTCGGGACCCACATGGGGGGCAACATGCCACCGCTCATTGCGGCGCCGACCTTCACTGTCCATGCAGAGAAGGATCCGATGGGCGCAAATCTGGACCGAATCCAGATTATCAAGGGGTGGGTCGATGAGTACGGTGATACCAACGAGAAGATCATCGACGTTGTCTGGTCCTCGGGACGAGATATCGATCCGGCCACCGGCAAGCTTCCACCGGTAGGCAACACGGTGGATCTCGAAACGGCCATGTTCACCAACGATATCGGAGCGCCCGCGCTGATGGGAAGCTGGACGGATGACGACTACGACCCGCAGGCCATTGCCTTCTATTATGCCCGAGTGCTCGAAATCCCGACCCCGCGCTGGTCGACCTATGATGCTGTGCGCAACAACCGGCCTCTTCTGGAAGATGTTCCGGCGGTTATCCAGGAGCGGGCCTGGGGATCACCGATCTTCTATTCGCCGACAAACTGATCCGAAGAAAGGGGTCTGTTACCGTGTTCGGATCGGAGGTCTCCTTGTAGCATTGCCATTCGATGCATGCGATTGATCTGAAGCGAAACCGCTATTCCGATTGATGCTGCTCCACGACCTCCAAGGTTCGGCCGGGCTGTTGCCGTCCAACCAGACGTTCGAAACCTAACCGCGAACGACAGTTTAGGGCCGTTCTCGCGTGTCCGAGCGATTGGCCGAAGGTCGGGAATGTCCGCAAAGCACCAGTTCACCCATGCTGCAGCATCGTCGCCTTTGGGCTCGGCTCAGTCATCTGAGTGATTTGGTCGGGTGACGGGACTGCCTCATTGAGCAATCATTGGTGTACACCAAACCAAGCAAGTATCATCGGTATCGAGCCCTGCAATCGTAAATTCAACACAATATCAAAGACTTGAATTCGACCTCGGCCGATCGGGTAATTGATGTCGCGTTTTACATCAACGCCACATCAACGTTCTAAGAGTCCACCAGTAGGAGCATTGGGAATCAAAGGTTCCGTTGCACCTTCGCTGTTGGGATGCGCTAGGATTGGTTGAGTGATCGTACCGTGACGGTGCGCCATGTTGATCACCACGAAGCGCATCTTTAGGATTGAAATATTCTCCCGAACTGATCAGCTGACCTTGGAATCCGACTCTGATCGGCGATCAAAGAAGCCATACTCTTACTACGCTGATGCGCGACCAATCAGATCTCGACGGTGATTTCGAAGAGCCGCGTATCGAGAGGCATGCCGCGCGCTTCAAGCTCGCCACGTAAGCCGCCCCATTTGCGGAATATGTGGGCACGCATTGCAGTTTGCGCCCCCGGGGCATCCCGCGCCATCAGTTTTTCCAAGATCGTTCTGTGTTCCTCCAGAGCAAGTTCGAGTTGGTCCCGGTCACGCTCGTAGATTTCCAGGAACACTTCCCACTCGCGGGTCTTGCCGACATAGCGGCGCACGAAGTCGACGCTTCGGATCAGGGCGAGGTTATGCGTGCTTTCCGCGATTTCGAGATGAAACCGGCTGTCTACATCCATAACCTTGTGAAAGGTTTCGTCAGTCAAAGGGCCTTGCAGGATGCTTGTGTGCTCTTCCAGCGAGGTCTTCATGCGCCGCAGGTCCGTCGCGGTGGCGACGTTGGCGGCCAGCGCGGCAACGGCGCCTTCGATGGTCAGGCGCGCTTGGATCAACTCGAAGGGACCGATCTCGGGCTCGGCGAGGGGAGTGGCGGCGGATGTGTGTGCCTTGGACTTCAGCTTGATGGAACCTGAGCCCTTTCGGGTCACGATCAGGTCGCTGAGCTCAAGCACCAGGAGGGCCTCGCGGACGATCGTCCGGCCAACGCCGAACTTGTCCGAAAGATCCCGCTCGGTCGGCAGGCGTTCTCCAACTGCGACATGCGGAAGTATTTCTGTCTCGATCCGCTCAGCGAGAACGCGAGAGGGGCGGAGGGGGCCGTTCTGGACGGTATCGGTGGTCACTGGATCAATTGGCATGCCAGAATAATAGCCTGCCCGTTTCTATTTGTGAAGTACGAGTTGCACACCACTTATCGCCCAATTGGCATGCCAAAAATGAAAATAATTCATTTTGGTTGACACATATGTTCGGATGACGATAGATGTGGCGTGCAACTTATGATGATCTCAAGGGAGGAAACGATGATGATGCGTTCGACTATCGGTCTGGGTGTTGCTGCCGCGGCCATGCTGGCGGCGACGAGCCTGACAGCGGAAACGATCAAGATGCAGGCAGAGGAACCGGGTTCGAGCATCTATCTCTATGCGGGTCTGTTTGAGGCAGTTATTGAAAAGGCCACCGATCTCGATATCGAGATCATCCCGCGCGGCGGGTCGGTCGCCAACACGGCCGCCACGTCGATGGGCAAGACTGACTTCGGCTTTGCCAATGGCCTTCCGGTGGCTTGGGGCGCCGCTGGCATTCTCGACTTCGAAGGCAAGAAACAGGAAAACAACCGCCTAGTCTTCTCCGGCATGCAGGTTGCCTACCTGGTTGCTGCTGGCGCAAGCGAGTATGTTGAGAAGTCTGGCGCCGACACAGTTGCCGCCGCGCTCACAGGCGACGATCCGGTCAAGGTTCTCGTTGAACCGACCGGCTCCATCAATCCCGTCGTGCTCGACCTCTATCTGAAATCACAAGGTACGGATCTCGATGCTCACCGTGACGCCGGCCACGTCGTGCAGGTGCCGTCGTCGCAGATGGGCCAGCGGGTTCAGGACGGCTTTGCCAACGGCATCTTCACGCAAGGGCCGATCGGCAACCCGGATCTGACCGAGGTGATGTTGGCCGAGCCGATGACCTTCCTGACCTGGTCGGAAAGCGATCTCGCGGCGATGAAGGATGTGGGCTACGTTGCCGCCACGATGCCGGCGGGATCCTATGACGGACAAGATGCCGACTACACCGCCCCGGCCGCCCTCAACGACATGATCGTCAACAAGGATGTGGACGAGGAAGTCGTCTATCAGGTCACCAAGGCGATCATCGAGAACCAGGATGAGTTGGCCGCAGCCAACCAAGCCTTCGCGACCTGGGATCCCGAGGCCTTCATTCAGCCCGACTACCACGTTGTGCCGCTGCATCCCGGTGCCGAGCGCTATTACCGCGAACGCGGCTGGCTGAAATAACCCACCCCTCCCGAAGCGGTCCGGCCATCTGGCCGGGCCGTTTTCTTGCCACCAAAACATCAGGAGAGTTCCATGGATGTGGTTGAAGTGAAGTCGCTTCCCGCCAACGTCTTGCCCGGGCGTGTCGTTTACAAGGCGACCGGCAAGGATGGCCCTATCGTGAGCGGTGAAATGACAGTGGCCTTTGGCCGCTACTGTGGTGATTACGGCCCGATGTCGCCGCATCGCCATGCCGAGGAATGTGTGTATATCCTCGAAAGCAAGGGGGGCTGGGTCCGCTTTGGCACCACCGACGACTGCGCCGACGGTAAGCGTGCGCTGACCGGCGGTACGCTGCTGCACTTCCCGGAGAATGAGTGGCATGTCTTCGAATACGAAGAAGGCGGCTACATCGACGCCATGTTCATCTACGGACAGGTCGACAACATCCGGCCCGAAGAAAAGGACTGATCGCATCATGGTCGACACCGCCAATCCCAATGCCCACGAGGATATCTCCTCACCGCTCGATGACCGTATGGATTTGCGCAGCCTGCGCGGTGTCGTCCTGACGGGTTTGTGTTGTGCCTATGTGACTGCGGTATTGTGGAACTTCTTCCGCCCGATCGAGCAGATGGCCATCATCCCGTTCCATGTCTATGTCACGGTGGCCATCGTTCTGCTGGCCAAACCGATGCATAGTTCGGCCTGGTTCGCCGGCAGTACGATCCCGCCGCGGCTGCTGGACGTACTGGATTGGATCATGGTGGCGACCTGCCTCGCGCTTTGCGCCCACTACGCGAGCGAGGCGATCAGGTTGCAAACCCGTATGCAGTATATCGACGAAGTGTTCTTCACCGACAAGCTGGCCTTCTTTGCGGGAACGATCGTGCTGCTGGAGGCGGTGCGGCGGCAGGTCGGGCTGGTTCTGCTGATCCTGCTGGTGGTATTTCTTTTCTACGCCTTCTTTGGCAACTGGTTTCCAGGTGCGCTGTCCTTCTCCGGCTTCTCGGTAGACGAGGCGACGGACATCCTGTCGATGCAGACAAATGGCATCTTCGATGTGCCAGCGCAGGTCGGCCTCAATGTCATCACCTTCTTCGTGGTGTTCGGTGCGATCTTCACCATGACTGGCGGTGGCGCAGTCTTTATTGACCTTGCCTTCCGGATTACCGGTCGCATGGTCGGCGGTGCCGCGAAATCCGCGGTCATCGGCTCGGCGATGTTCGGCACCGTCTCAGGCTCGGCAGTGGCAAACGTTACTACAACCGGGGTGCTGACCATTCCGCTGATGCGGCGCGGCGGGCTGACCCCTGAACAGGCGGCGGCTACCGAAGCGATCTCGTCCTCCGGCGGACAGTTGATGCCGCCGATCATGGGCACGGCTGCGTTTGTCATGGCTCAGATCCTTGGCCGCCCCTATATCGAGGTGGCAATGGCCGGCCTCATTCCGGCGATCGGTTTCTACTTCGCCTTGTTCATGACCATCGACCTGCGGGCGAGAAAGCTCGGGGCGTTAAAGCGGGTGGAACGCGAAGTGCCGCCGCTTGGGCCGCGCCTGCACCTTCTGGCCGGGCCGATCTCCCTCATCATCGCTCTTTTTGCCGGCTACTCTGCCAACTACGCCGCGATCATCGGCATCGCTGTTGCCCTGGCCGCACCGTTCCTGCGTGCGCATACGCGTCCGGCTCTCAAGGATCTGGCCTGGATGATGCCGATTTCCGGCCGACAAGCGGCGGAGATCGCAGTGGCCTGTACATCGGTGGGGATCGTCATGGCTATCGCCATCCAGTCCTCGCTGGTGCTGAAATTCGTCGGTGTGCTGTCGCAACTGGGGGACGGCAACCTGTTCCTGTCGCTGGTTTTGATCATCTTCGGCTGCATCATCATGGGCATGGGGATGCCGACGGTCGCGGCCTATATCGTTGGCTCGGTGCTGTTCGTGCCGGCCCTGACGGCGCTCGACGTGCCGACTCTCTCCGCGCACTACTTCATCCTTTACTATTGCGTGCTTTCGATGGTGACACCTCCGGTGGCCCTGACAGCCTACGCGGCGGCTGGCTTGTCCGGCGGCAACATCCTCAAGACCGGCATGCTCGCCTTCTTCTACGGGCTGGTGATGTTCGTGATCCCCTTCGGGTTCATCCGCGACGAGGCGATCCTTGGTCAGGCAGGAACGATGAGCGTCGCGGTGGCCTTCATCGGCATGATCATCGCCACGTTCAGCTGGTCCGTGTTCCTGCAGAACTGGCTGGGCCGGGTTCTGTGGCTGCCCGAACGGATCGCTTTCGGAGCGTTGAGCTTTGCCATCATAATCCAGCCGAGCGACAGTGTTCTCTGGTTCGCTCTGTGCGCCGGGCTGGTCGGGCTGATGGGCTGGTGCCTTTTCAGTCGCGGCCTGCGCGCGAAACCCGTTCCGGTCACCCAAGGAGACTGACATGTTCAAAGGCGTCATCCCCGCCATCGTCACCCCGATGCAGCAAGACGGGTCTTTCGACCCCGGCGCCATGGCCGAACAGGTCGCCCGCCATCTCGATGCCGGGGCAGGTGGCATCTTCTGCGGCGGCACCAACGGCGAGTTCTACGCCCTGAGCCGGGCGGAGTTGGTGGAGGTGGCAGAGGCCACCGTGAGTGCCGCCCGCGGCAGCAAGGTCATCGCTGGCACTGCCTTCGGTGCGGTGGCCGACACCGCGGAGCTGACCCGCGCCTATGCAGAGGTCGGGGTGGATGCGGTCTCCATGCTGACGCCCTATTTCGTCGATGTCACGCAGGAGGGCATGGCGGAGTATTTCGAGGCGGTTGCCGACGCTTCCGCCCTGCCTCTGGTGCTCTACAACATCCCCGGCAAGGCGCGAAACGACCTGGAGGCCGAGACCGTGGGGCGCTTGGCGAAGCACGAGAACATCGCGGCCATCAAGGACAGCTCCGGCAAGCTGGACAAGGTCAAGGGGTTCGCTGCCCAACCCGGCATCCAGACCATGACAGGTTCCGACGGATTGATCCTTGCCGGTCTGGAGTTGGGGCTGGAAGGGTTCGTGTCCGGATTCTCCAATGTGGCACCGGCTCATGTCTACGGCATCGTCAAGGCCTATCGTGATGGCCGGGTCGAGGAGGCACGGGCGCATCAGGAGGCGGTCGGCATTCTGCGCGACATGCTGGCTTACGGGAATCCCGGTACTGTAACCAAACGCTCCGCTGCCCTCCAGGGTGAGCAGGTTGGCCCCTCCCGCGCGCCCTGTCGGGTTGCCCCGGGTGAGATCGACGATGCCCTGATCGAGATCATGGCCCGCGCGGGCATCACGGTCGAAGCGGCCGCTTGACTGTGGACAGACAGCGGCAAGCGCCTTGCAATCGCTGTTCGGGCGATGGCTGGGAATGACTCAAGGACGAGAAATTTGCAAAGTTACACAGATGCACTGATCCGCGCTCTGGAGACAGGGACGCGGTTCGAGCCGGCGGGCCCAATCCCGACCACGCACGCAGATGCCTGGGCGGTGCAGCAAAAGGTTTCCTTCCGGCTCGGACCGGTTGGCGGCTTCAAGATTGCTCCGCCAAAAGGCGACCAACCACCTGCCATTGCTCCGATACTCGCAAGCCGGGTGTTTGCCAGCGGATCACGGCACGAGGTCAACGATACGCTTGGCGTCGAACTGGAAGTGGGATTCGAGATACTTCAGGATCTCCCCGAGGACGGGTTCCCCGCGCGACCCGAGGCCTTTTTCCGTCCTCGGCCCGTCATCGAGCTGGTTGATAGCCGGATCGCCGGGCCGCTCGCGGCCGACCCGTTCGTCAAACTGTCAGATTTGGGTATTAACCACGCATTGATCCTCGGCACGCCGATCAACGGATGGGATGGCAGCGATTTTGACAGTGTGTCGGCCAGCATGGCCTGTGGGGACGCTGTTCTTCTCGAGAACGATGGCAGCGTTCCCGGCGGTTCGGCAATAGCGGCGCTAAGGTTGTTGTATGACATATTGGGCGATCACTGCGGCGGAATCCGTGCGGGTCAGACCCTGATCACAGGCTCGCTTCATCCGATGACCCTCTTACCGGCAGGAACCGTGTTGCGAGGAGATATCGAGGGGCTTGGGAGAGTGGAAGCCCATCTGAGGTAGTTTTTCCGGGCGAAAGAGGTTTGAACCGCCACAGCACAGGAGACAACGGTATGGGCGTCGAATTGGGCTGCGTCGCAGACGACTTCACCGGGGCTACGGATCTTGCAGGATTGCTGGCGCGGAGCGGTGTGCGAGTCTCCTTGCGGATGGGGGTTCCTGACACGGCGCCAGAGGCGTGTGACCTGGCGGGGATCGAGGTGATCGCGCTCAAATGCCGCACGGAACCCGTGGACGAGGCGGTGGCCGAGACCTGCGCGGCGCTGGACTGGCTGAAACGGGCCGGAGCGCGGCGGTATTTCTGGAAGTATTGTTCGACATTCGACAGCACGGCCGACGGCAATATCGGCCCGGTGGCCGAAGCGCTGATGGCCGATCTTGGCGCGAGTCAGACGATCTATTGCCCCGCGTTCCCCGAAAATGGCCGGTCGATCTTCATGGGCAACCTTTTCGTCGGCGAACTGCCGCTGGCCGAGAGCCCGATGAAGGATCACCCGCTGACGCCGATGCGGGATAGCAACCTGATGCGCCTGCTGACGCCGCAGGTGACAGGCGCGGTGGGGCTGGTCAACCGGCTGACCGTTGCCCGCGGGGCCGAGGCGCTGAAGGCGCGGCTCGACATGCTCGCCGCCGAGGGCGTGTCCCATGTGGTGGTGGATGCGGTGGCCGACGCGGATCTTCAGGTCATCGCCGAGGCCTGCCGCGACATGCCCTTGATGACCGGCGGCAGCGCCGTCGCCATGCCGCTCCCTGCCATCTACCTGCGCGAGGGCCTCATCACCGAGGCGGCGAAACGCGCCGCGCCGCCGCAGGTCGGACCGGGCGCCATCGTGCTCTCGGGCAGTTGTTCGGCGATGACGCGGGCGCAGGTGGCCGCCTTCCTGCCGCAGGCGGCGGCTTTCAAGCTCGATCCGCTGGCGCTGGCTGCCGATGGTGTTCAGCTCGCCCGGGAGTGGCTTGCCGCGCAACCTGCCGATACCGCCAAGATCGTCTTTGCCACCGCCGAACCGGACGAGGTGGCGCGGGTACAGGCAGAGCTTGGCGGCGCCAGGGCCGGCGCGCTGGTCGAGGCGGCGTTGGCGCAGCTCGCGGTCGATGCGCGCGACGGCGGTACCCGCCGTTTCGTCATTGCCGGTGGCGAGACTTCCGGCGCGGTGACCAAGGCGCTCGGTGTGACCGCGATGGAGGTCGGCGAGGAGATCGCCCCCGGCGTGCCGTGGACCTGGTGCATGTCCGGCGGGCGGCAGATTGCCATGACGCTGAAATCTGGCAATTTCGGTTCCGAGGGCTTCTTCGCCGAGGCGCTGGCCAGGCTCAAGGCGATGACATGAGCGCCGAGGCCCGCCTGCGCGAACAGGTCTGCCTGTTTGCCAAATCGCTCTACGACCGCGGTCTGACCCCCGGCGCCAGCGGCAACATCTCGGCCCGGATGGAAGATGGCCGCCTGCTGGTTACGCCGACCGGAAGCTGTTTCGGCCGGCTCGACCCGGCCCGGCTTTCGGTGCTCGATCAGAACCAGCGGCATGTCGATGGCGACAAACCCACCAAGGAGGTGGCGTTGCACGCGGCGTTCTATGAGACGCGGCCTGCGCAGACCGGTGCAGTGGTGCATCTCCATTCGACCCATTCGGTCGCGCTGTCGATGCTGCCCGAGACCGACCCGGACAACATGCTTCCGCCGCTCACCGCCTATGGCATCATGAAGCTCGGCAAGGTGAAGCTGCTGCCCTATTTCATGCCCGGGGATCCTGCGATGGGCGACGCGATCCGCGGACTTGCGGGCAAGCGCAGCGCGGTAGTTCTGGCCCATCATGGTCCGGTCGTCGCGGGCAAGGATATCGAGGCGGCCTGCTATGCGATGGAAGAACTCGAAGAGACAGCAAAACTCGCCATCCTGACCCGGGGGCTTCACCCGAACATGCTCTCCGAGGCCGAGATCGGCGGGCTGGTCCGCACGTTCAATGTCGAGTGGGAAGACTGACATGACCCGGTTTTCCGCCAATCTGGGATTCCTCTGGATCGAACGCGCTCTGCCCGAGGCGATCCGTGCCGCGAAATCCGCCGGGTTCGACGCGGTCGAATGCCACTGGCCCTTTGACGTCCCGGCCCGGGAGGTCGCGGCGGCTCTCAACGAGACCGGTTTGACCATGCTGGGGTCTTGTCAGAGCAACTTGGTTTTTTGGCGGGGCAGGGGGCTGAGTAGCGTTCCCAGATGGCAAAACGTGACCCGTTCAAGTGCTTCAAGACGAACCGCGAGATCATCCGCCTGGCTGTGATGCTCTACGTTCGCTTCCCGCTGTCGCTCCGAAAATCAGAGGACCTATTGCACGAGCGTGGCGTCGATGTCAGCCATGAATCCGTCCGTTTCTGGTGGCATCGGTTCGGGCCGATGTTCGCGTCTGAGATCCGCCAGAAACGCGCTGAGCGACTGCGTTCCGGACCGCAGTGGCGCTGGCATCTGGACGAGATGTTGGTGAAGATCAACGGCGAGCACCACTACCTTTGGCGGGCCGTCGACCACGAAGGCGAGGTTTTGGAAAGTTTCGTGACGAAGAGGCGGGACAAGAAGGCGGCATTGAGATTCCTCAAGAAAACAATGCGCCCCTACGGTCGGCCGGAGACCATCGTCACTGATTTGCTTCGCTCTTACGGGGCGGTCTTGAAGGCGATTGGCGCTTGGGCGCTGCAAGAAACCGGCCGTTGGCTGAACAACCGGGCTGAGAATTCGCACCTGCCGTTCCGACGACGAGAACGGGCAATGCAGCGTTTTCGGAGAATCCGAAGTTTGCAGCTGTTCGCCGCCATCCACGCCTCTGTCTTCAACCATTTCAACTCGGAGAGAAGCTTCCACTCACGAGCGAACTTCAAGAAGAACCGTGCCGCCGCCCTCGCAGAGTGGCGTCAACTTGGCGCGGCATAAGGGACAGCGATCCGCCGTTGCAGAGACTGGTTCGAATTTGTCTGACACCACCTTCTTGTCCCTTAAAGGCCTGCCGCAGTTGCTGCGACAGGCTGTCTTGTGGCATGTCCCAACACGCGGAATGCGGCACGGTACGATGGAACGTTTCGAAGGAGGGAGCCGTGGCTCAGAGCAGCGCGCGATAGAGCGCCTTGACGTCTTCAAGCGTGGCCGGGCGCGGATTGCCGCCGGTGCAAACGTCGGCCATCGCGGAGTCCGAGAGCGCATCGACGTCGTGTGCGAGAACGCCCACCTCGGTGAGCTTTGTCGGAATGCCCACGTCGGTGGAAAGCTGCTGCACCGCGTCCACCGCCGCTTTGCGCGCTTCGGCCAGCGTCAGGGAATCGACACCAGTGACGCCCATCGCCCGTGCGATGTCACGGTACTTTTCATCGGTGTAACCGGCATTGTAGGTCATGACGGTCGGAAGAAGGATCGCATTGGCCACACCATGCGGCGTATCGTAGAAGGCGCCCAGTGGGTGTGCCATGCCGTGAACCAGGCCGAGACCGACGTTGGAGAACCCCATGCCGGCGACGTACTGGCCGAGCGCCATGCCTTCTACGCCTTCGGGGTCACCCGCGACGGAGGCGCGTAGCGACCGGGAGATGATCTCGATGGCCTTGAGGTGCAACGCATCCGTCAATTCCCAGGCCGCCTGGGTGATGTAGCCCTCGATGGCATGGGTCAGCGCATCCATCCCGGTGGCGGCTTTCAGCGCCTTTGGCATGGATGCCATCAACTCGCTGTCGATGATCGCCACCTGCGGGATGTCATGCGGATCCACGCAGACGAACTTGCGGCGATTTTCCAGATCGGTGATCACGTAGTTGATCGTCACCTCGGCCGCTGTGCCCGCGGTGGTGCCCAGGGCAATGATCGGCACACTTGCGTTCCTGGTGTCCGCCACGCCTTCGAGCGAGCGGATATCGGCGAACTCGGGGTTCGCGATCACGATCCCGATCGCCTTGCAGGCATCCTGCGGCGAACCGCCGCCTATGGCGACAAGGTAATCGGCTTGCGCCGCCTTGAATGCCTCGATCCCGCCCAAGGCGCATTCGATGGTAGGGTTTGGCATGACTTCGTCGAAGATCTCGTAGGTCAGGCCGGCCTCATCCATCAGATCGGTGACCTTGCTGACGATGCCGGCCTCGACCAGAACCTTGTCGGTGACGATAAGGGCCTTATTGTAGTTGCGCCGCTGGACCTCCGCTACGAGTTCCGAGCGTGTTCCAGCGCCGAAATATGCGGTTTCGTTGAGGATCATTCGTGGCATTTGTGTCTCCTGTGGTTTCATTCCGGTGCAGGGCCGGGGTGTATGGCCTGCAAACGGTCGGCCTGTAGGCCTGATGGGGTCTTGGTCCCGATGGGCGCGCCGGAGCGCGCCTCATGCCGCCGATTGGTGGCGGGACATCAGGGTGCGGACTTCAGTGGCAATCATCCTTTCCTCGTCCGTGGGGATGACGAGGGTCGTCACGCTTGCGTCTGCGGCGGTGATATTGGGAAGCTCAGGGCCGGCGATCTCGTTGGTCCGCTCGTCGATTGCGATGCCCAGAACGCCCAGGCGGGAGCAGATGCGCGATCTGATCGTCGCGCTGTTCTCCCCGATTCCGGCGGTGAACACCAACACGTCCAGCCCGTTCATCGCCGCGGCGTAGGCCCCGATGGTTTTGCGGATACTGTACACGAAACTGTCCAACGCTAGGCTGCATCGCGTGTCTCCGTTGGAGGCGGCCGCCAGTATTTCGCGCATGTCGTTGCTCAGGCCGGATAAGCCCAGCAGCCCGCTTTGCGTGTAGCACATCTTCTCCACGTCCTCGATCGACATGCCGAGCGTCTTCACCAGGTGAAAGACAATGGCCGGATCGAAGTCGCCGGACCGCGTGCCCATAGGGATGCCGCTGAACGTGCCGAAGCCGAGACTTGTATCGACCGAGCGCCCGCCCTGAACGGCGTCGATCGTGACGCCGTTGCCAAGGTGACAGACCACCATGGAGAGATCCTCGATCGGCCGGCTGAGGACCTGGGCGGCAACACGACTAACGAATTGGCAGGAGATCCCGTGGAAGCCAAAGCGCCGAATGCCGTGATCGGTGCAAAGCTCGTAGGGCAAGGCGTATGTATGTGCCTTGGCTGGAAGGGTCTGATGGAACGCGGTGTCAAACACCGCGACATTCGGGGCATTGGGAATAAGATCGCGTGCCAAATCGATACCGGCAATGCAGGCCGGATTGTGAAGCGGCGCGAGCCATGCGCATTTGCGAAGCCGCTCCATCGCGTCATTTCCAACGACGATCGATCCGGTGAACTCGGTCCCCCCGTGAACCAGGCGATGCCCGATGCCCGTCACGGCCTCCAGGCTGGCGATCACGCCGATCTCGGGGTCGGTCCGGTTGGAAACCATCAGCTCGAATGCTGACAACTGGTCGAGAAGGTTCGGGGTCAACCTGACCTTCTGCCCGCGCGCCTCGTGGGAACACGACGCATTCGCAGCGCTGATCCGTTCGATCAATCCCTGTGCCAGAACGTCTGAGAGGTCGGAAGGATAAAGCTTGTATTTCAGGCTCGAACTGCCGCAGTTGATAGTGAGGATCATGAAGGTTTCTCTGGAAAAGCAAGACCGACGCGTCTGACCGCGCCGGTCTGTTGAAGTCCGATCAACTGCCGTGGGCTTGTCCGCACAGTTGACCTCGATGGCGCGTCAGACCGGCATCGGCAGTGCAGCCCACATCCCGATGGCCGTCAGGAAGTTGAACAACATGGTGCTGGCAGCGATTGTGCAGGCCGGCGGGTCGATATGGGTGTCGCCATGGTCGAGGAAGGCGCGTGCGAAGAACTCACCCAGAAACGCGCAGAGCAAACCGGCCAACGCGGCCCAGATCAGGCTGCCGGAGGCGGCGCCGACGATGGCGGCGGGCAGGGTGATGTGGTGGGTCACCGGCGTCAGCACGCCGACGGTGAGGAACATCAAGCTGGCGGCCGAGACACCGAAGGCCAACAATGCGCCGGGCGTACCATAGGTAACGCCGAGCCAGCCGGCGATAAGCCCGCCGCCCAGCCCAATCATGGTGAGCTGCCCGAAATCACTCTGGAAGGCCAACCACTTGGTAGCGTCGGTGGGCTGGAAGAACTTCCGCCCTTCTTCTGCCTTGCCGCAGAAGCCGCAGCTCCCCCATAGGAACCGCGCGATGAAGCCGGAGATCACCACCGTGATGCCGGGATAGTCGGTCCAGGTCAGCCCGTCGCCGAAGCCGGGGATCCTGGCGATGAAGAAGATGATGACATAGCCGAGAATGCCGAAAATACCCCCGACCAGCAGCACGTCGGGTGCGTTTAGGCCCATGCCGGCGGTGACAATGTTGCGGCCGCTGTCGAGCTTGCCCTTCTTGGCGGCATAGGCTGCTGCGGCGACGCCCGAAGCGAAGCCGCCGACATGCGGGCCGAAGACGCCGAAGGGGATATTGAAGAAGTCGGTGGCCTCAGGCGCAATCGCGAGTTGGATGCCTACGCCAAAAAGTGTCAGAAGGCCAACGAAGGCGAAGGCGGGCAACGCGCCGATCGCGGCGCCGAAAATTCCCGCGCCAAAGGCGGCGAGTAGTCCAATAGCAGTCATTTCATCCTCTCTTCCGTTTCCGACAGTTCCGGAGGTTTCTGGAATTCTGCCGCTCCTCGTTTTTCTTGCGCCGTCGCATTGGACCGATCATTTCAGCCAAAGGGAATTCGCTCTCGGAAATGAAATTTCCAAGGTGAATTTCCGACTCTCGTCGCCATGGTCTGGTGGTGACGAATAGCCTCCGATCAGGGGGCGCTGGTGACGGAACTTACAGAGCAGTGAATTGCACCGTCAACGAGACGGACTTGCCAAAGATTGGGGGATTCTTGTCTGCCTCCTTCGGTCCGGGCTTCCATCCGCATAAGGTAGACAGTTTCCCTCTATAATATTGATATATATGTGGAAAATGGCTTCAGCATTTCCGATGGAGCGTTTGTCCGTCACCGGAGGCAGGTGCATCGTAGTACTCACGGTCGGATAAATGGCAAAAAAACGCACGTGCCGAGTGCAAATTTTTACCCGTTCGGAAACGGCTTGTCCTCGACCACAACGCCCGGTTTTCAGGACCTTTTGGAAAAATCCTTTCAAAACGGGCGATTAGATTGATTCTGACTGCTTGGCAATTTTTTCCCTTCGTTTGTCAATTTCCTCGCGTTGAGGAAGTCGGCTTTTGGGATCAGCTTATACGAGGTCGAAAATACCATCGTAACCGAGTCCCAAATGACCTGCTCGAAACCAGCCCGCATATTGATGATCGTCGGAGACTATTCCGAAGATTATGAAGTGATGGTGCCGTTTCAGGCGATGATCATGCTGGGAATGGACGTCGATGCCGTTTGCCCCGGTAAACGCAAGGGCGATGTCGTCAAGACGGCGATCCATGATTTCGAAGGCGACCAGACATACAGCGAGAAACCGGGCCACCTGTTTCGGTTGACTGCCGACTTCGGGATGGTGGAGCCGAACGATTATGCGGGGCTCTATATCGCCGGTGGGCGGGCCTGCGAGTATCTGCGGCTTGACCAGCGGGTGCTCGATATCGTGCGCGCCTTCGACGCCGATGCACGCCCCGTCGCTGCGATCTGCCATGGCGCACAGATCCTTGCCGCCGCTGGCATCCTGCAAGGGCGCCGGCTCACCGCCTATCCGGCAGTGGCTCCTGAAATCACCGCCGTTGGCGGCCAGTTCGTTGAGGTCGCGCCCGAGCAGGCCGTCACCGACGGCAACCTTGTGACCTCCCCGGCCTGGCCGGGGCACCCCGAACTGCTGCGCGGCTTCGTGCAGCGCATCGCACCTGAAACCCTGACCTGAGAAAATGGCAAATCGCCTGGAGGAAACCATGATTGAGAAGGGATTTTCCCAACCGACAGACCGCATCAAGCGTCTGAAGGACCAGATCCTCAACGCGCGGCCCCATGTGGAGTCCGAGCGCGCAGTGCTGGTCACCGAAGCTTTCAAGGCAAGCGAAGGCCTGCCTGCGATCACACGGCGCGCCAAGGCGGCCGAGAAGATCTTCAACGAGCTTCCGGTGACGATCCGCGACGATGAACTGATCGTCGGCTCCATCACCAAGAACCCGCGTTCGACCGAGATCTGCCCGGAATTCTCCTTCGACTGGGTTGAGGCCGAGTTCGACACCATGGCGAATCGCGTGGCCGACCCGTTCGAGATCCCGAAGGAAACCGCCGCCGAACTGCACGAGGCCTTCAAATACTGGCCCGGCAAGACCACGAGCGATCTCGCGTCGTCCTACATGTCCAAGGAAGCCAAGGATTGCCAGGCAGCCGGTGTCTTCACGGTCGGTAACTACTTCTACGGTGGCGTCGGCCATGTCTGCGTCGACTATGGCAAGATCCTCGACGAAGGTTTCCGAGGTGTCATCGCCGATGCCGTGATGGAGCTTGAGAAGCTCGATCCCATGGACCCGGCTTCGATCCGCAAGGAGCAATTCTACAACGCGGTCATCGTCAGCTACAGCGCCGCGATCAACTTCGCTCATCGTTATGCCGCCAAGGCCGCCGAACTGGCGGAAGCCGAAAGCAACCCGACCCGCAAGGCGGAGTTGGAACAGATCGCCAAGAACTGTACCCGTGTGCCCGAGCACGGTGCCCGGACCTTCTGGGAAGCTTGCCAGGCGATGTGGTTCGTTCAGTGCATGTTGCAGATCGAATCCAGCGGTCACTCGATCTCTCCGGGCCGGTTCGACCAGTACATGAACCCGTTCCTTCAGGCCGACAGCAGCATTGACCGCGCCTTCGCGCAGGAACTGATCGACTGTATCTGGATTAAGCTGAACGACGTGAACAAGACTCGCGACGAGGTTTCGGCCCAGGCTTTTGCCGGTTACGCGGTGTTCCAGAACCTCTGCGTCGGCGGCCAGACCCCGGACGGGCTCGATGCCACCAACGAGGTTTCCTACATGTGTATGGAGGCGGTTAGCCATGTCCGTCTGCCCGCGCCGTCCTTCTCGATCCGTGTCTGGCAGGGCTCTCCGGATGCCTTCCTCTATCGCGCCGCCGAAGTGGTGCGGCTCGGGCTTGGTGTGCCGGCGGTCTACAATGACGAGGTGATTATCCCATCGCTGCAAAACCGTGGTGTCTCGCTTGAAGATGCCCGCGACTACGGGATCGTCGGTTGCGTGGAGCCGCAGGCAATCCACAAGACCGAAGGCTGGCATGACGCCGCTTTCTTCAACGTTGCCAAGGTGATGGAAATCACCATGAACGCCGGCAAGGTTGGCGATCAGCAGCTCGGTCCGGTGACCAAGCCGATGACCGAGTGGGCGTCGATCGACGATTTCTACGAAGCCTACCAGGCCCAGATGTCGTATTTCGTCCGTTACCTGGTCGAAGCCGACAACTGTGTCGACCTCGCCCATGCCGAGCGCGCCCCGCTGCCCTTCCAGTCGGCCATGGTCGACGATTGCATGGGACGCGGCATGTCGGTGCAGGAAGGTGGTGCGATCTACAATTTCACCGGCCCACAGGCTTTCGGTGTCGCCGACACCGGCGACTCGGTCTACGCGATGAAGAAGTTCGTCTTTGACGACAAGAAGATCTCCATCGCCGAGTTGAAGGAGGCTCTGGATGCCAACTTTGGCATGGCCGTGGGCGAGGCGAACCCCGCGGCGGCAATGAAAGGTGACATGACCGAGGAGCGTGTCTACGCCGCTGTCCAGAAGGTGTTGGCCCATAGTGGCTCCACCGATGTGGCGACGCTGAAGAACGAGGTCTACGCCACGCTGGCCAACGACACGGGCGGCCCGGCAGATACGTCGAAATTTGCCCAGATCCAGCGGTTGCTCGACAGCGCCCCGGCTTTCGGCAACGACATCGACGCCGTCGACCTCATCGCCCGTCGCTGCGCGCAGACCTACTGCAAGGAGGTGGAGAAATACACCAACCCGCGCGGTGGTCAGTTCCAGGCCGGCATCTACCCGGTCTCGGCCAACGTGCTCTTCGGCAAGGATGTCTCGGCGCTGCCCGATGGCCGCCCGGCCAAGGCGCCGCTCGCCGATGGTGTCTCGCCGCGTCAGGGCAAGGACGTGAACGGGCCGACGGCAGCTGCCAACTCGGTGGCCAAGCTCGACCACTTCATTGCCTCCAACGGAACGCTCTACAACCAGAAGTTCCTGCCCTCCGCACTCGAAGGAGATTCAGGTCTGCAGAACTTTGCCTCGCTGGTGCGCTCCTACTTCGATCACAAGGGCATGCATGTGCAGTTCAACGTGATCGATCGGGACACGCTGATCGAAGCGCAGAAGAACCCGGATGCACACAAGGACCTCGTTGTCCGCGTGGCCGGCTACAGCGCTCAGTTCGTCGTGCTCGCCAAGGAAGTGCAGGACGACATCATCAGCCGCACAGAACAGAAGTTCTGATCCTCCCAAGGGATCCCGCAGGTTCTCAAACCTGCGGGGCCTCCACGGTCGCGACACCAACGGCTGCCTCCCCTCACTTGGCCGTTGGTGGTCGCGTCCACCGACACACCGAAACCCGATCACACACAGGCCCGAACAGGCCCGCACAGGAAACCAGATGACCCGCTACAATAGCTTCTTTCCAAAGACTGAAATCGTCTTCGGCCCAGGATTGCTGGAGCGCCTGCACGATTTCCGCGGTCAGCGGGTCGGGATCGTGACCGATGCCTTCATGGCCTCCTCTGGAGCGCTGGACCGGGTGCGCGGCTTTCTCGACGGATGCGCCGTCGAGGTCTTTGCCAACGCCGTTCCCGAAAGCCCGCTTGAGACGGTCTCCGCCGGTGCCCGACAGTTCGGAGCCTTCGAGCCGGACGTGCTGATCGGCCTCGGCGGCGGCTCGCCCATCGACGCGGCCAAGGCGATGCTGGCAATCCTTCGGGAAATGGCGCCGGAGCGACAGATCCGCCTCGTCGCCATTCCGACCACGAGCGGCACCGGATCCGAAGTCACGGCTTTCTCAGTCGTCTCCGACCCGGAACGCGGCCGAAAGTTCCCACTGATTTCCAATGATCTCGTTCCGGACATCGCCCTGCTCGACCCCGAGCTGGTCCGCACTGCGCCTGCATCCGTAACCGCCGATACAGGCATGGACGTGATCACCCATGCCATCGAGGCGATTGTCTCGACCGGCGCCACCCATTTCAGCGATGCCTGTGCCGAGAAGGCGCTAGACCTCGCATTCACCTATCTGCCTCGCGCTTACAACAATGGTGATGACATGGAAGCGCGCGATGCGATGCATCAAAGCTCCTGCCTTGCCGGGTTGGCATTCACGGCTGCGGGCCTCGGGATCAACCACGGCTTGGCCCATGCGCTTGGCGCGACGCTGCACCTTGTGCATGGCCGCACCAATGCGCTGCTGTTGCCTGTCGTGATCGCCTGGAATGCCGAACACCCCGCGACCGCACAACGTTACGCCCGCCTCGCCCGTCACCTCGGGCTCGATGTGCCCAGCACCCGGGCCGGTGTCTGCGCGCTGATCCGCGAGATCAAGACGCTCAACAGGCAACTTCGTATGCCCACTTCGCTCCGGGCGATGGCGTGCGATTTGACAGAATTCAGCCGCCGACGGTCCGAGATCGCCGCGGCAGCCCTGGCCGATGCCTGCACGGCCAGCAACCCACGCAAACCGATACATGCCGAGCTGGATGCCCTGCTCGCCAGGTTGGTCGGACAGGAGTGAGGGAGGATGAGCCAACGCAGGAAACCCAAAGACGAAACAGCAACTTACTGACAATCGGAACATCGTGAGCAAGGAGAATACGATGCAACAGGAAGCACTGGGAATGGTCGAAACCAAAGGTCTGGTCGGCGCGATCGAAGCGGCGGACGCCATGGTGAAATCGGCCAACGTGACCATGGTCGGCTATGAGAAGATCGGCTCCGGCCTCGTCACCGTGATGGTTCGCGGCGATGTCGGTGCGGTGAAGGCCGCCACTGATGCCGGCGCGGTCGCTGCCGAGAAGGTTGGCACCGTGGCCTCGGTCCATGTCATCCCGCGGCCGCACACCGAAGTGGAGCGGATCCTTCCGCATCCCGCCGCCGTGGCAGCCGAGTAATCCCAGAGAAACAAAGGAGGATCGGTCATGAAAGACGATCTTGTCGAACAATTGATGGGGGACGTTCTCCGCAAGATGGGTGGCGATGCCGCCGCCCCGGCAGCCCCGGCCGCGCCTGTGGCCGAGGCTCCCGCGGCGCCCGCCAAACCGGCAGCACAATGTACGCTGACCGAATTCGTGGGCACCGCAATCGGCAGCACCATCGGAATGGTGATCGCCAATGTCGACCCGCTGCTGCATGAGCAGATGGGCATCGACAAGAAATACCGCTCGATCGGTATCGTCGGCGCCCGCACCGGTGCCGGCCCGCACATCTTCGCCGCTGATGAGGCGGTGAAGGCCACCAACAGCGAGGTTGTGCTGATCGAACTGGCCCGCGACACCGAAGGCGGGGCCGGGCATGGCTGCCTGATCCTCTTCGGTGCACAGGACGTCTCTGACGCCCGCCGCGCGGTCGAGGTCACGCTGAGCGAACTGGAACGCACCTTTGGCGATGTCTATGGCTCGCCGGCCGGACACCTGGAGTTCCAGTACACCGCCCGCGCCAGTTTCGCGCTGAACAAGGCGTTTGGCGCTCCGGTCGGGCAGGCTTTCGGCATTACCGTCGGCGCCCCGGCGGCCATCGGCGTCATGCTGGCCGATACCGCAGCCAAGGCCGCGACGGTCGAGGCGGTGGGCTATGCCTCGCCTGCCAAGGGCACGAGCTTCTCCAACGAGGTGATCTTCACCTTCAGCGGGGATTCCGGTGCCGTTCGCCAGTCGATCCAGGCGGCGCGCGATGTCGGAAAGCAGCTCCTGGGCACGCTCGATGCGGCACCTCTGGTGTCCTCGACCACGCCCTACATCTGATCGGCTGAGCAAGGAGAACCATCATGTCACAGCAAAGTCTGGGATTGATCGAAACCGTCGGACTTGTCGCCGCCGTCGAAGCCGCGGATGCGGCGGTGAAAGCGGCGAACGTCGAGCTGGTGGGCTACGAGTCAGCAAAGGGCGGTGGCATGATGACCGTCAAGCTGCAGGGCGAGGTCGGCGCGATGAAGGCAGCTGTTGCTGCCGGAGAGATGGCCGCGAGCCGGGTCAACCGGGTCATTGCCACCAAGGTCATCGCGCGGCCCGGCGAGGGGATCGACGGGCTGGTGGGCAGCGTCGACACAATCGGCCGCCCGGCCGATCCTGAGCCGAAAGCCGAAGCCAAACCGGCCGAAGCGCCCAAGCCCGAGCCGGTTCCCGAAAAGGCACCGGAAAAAGCTGCGGCCCCGACCGCCGCCAAACCGGCGACCGAGGCCGCCCCGGCCAAAAAGACCGAAGAGGTCAAGAAGACGCCGGCGCGGCAGCCCCGCAAACCGGCAACGACCGCTCATTGAGAAGGGTCGGCCGCCGTGGATTGGTTCCATGGCGGCCGGACCAACCATCCGGATCCAAGAAAACAAGAGACACAGGACAGGAAGATGGCAGCCACAGACAGCCTGATTGACCGGATCGTCGCCGAATTGCTCGAACAGGGCCGCGCGGCCGCTGTTCAAGCCGCAACGGGTGACAGCAGCGGAACAGATCCCGCATTGGTTCCGGTTGGCGTTTCGAACCGTCACATTCACCTGTCCCGGCAAGACATGGACGCGCTGTTTGGCCCGGGCGCGGTGCTGACCCGCAAGAAGGCGTCCAAGCAACCCGGCCAGTATGCGGCCGAGGAAACCGTCATCCTGCGTGGCCCCAAGGGCGAGATCGGCAAGGTGCGTGTTCTCGGCCCCCTGCGCAAGGAAACGCAGGTCGAGATTTCAAAGGCCGATGGCTTCGTGCTCGGCATCCACCCGCCGATGCGAATGTCCGGCGAGTTGGAGAATACGCCAGGCGTCGAGATTGTCGGCCCGCACGGGGTGGTGAAAACGGAAAGCGGGCTGATCATCGCCCAGCGTCATATCCACATGCTGCCCGAGACTGCCGCCAGGCTCGGCCTGGTCAATGGTGAAGAGGTCGATGTGCTGGCCGAGGGCGAGCGCGGTGGCGTGCTGCACCACGTAGCCATCCGGACCGCCGAAGCATCGACATTGGAGCTGCATATCGACGTGGAGGAAGCCAACGGGCTGGGCCTGAAGAACGACGACCGTGTTCGGATCGTCAGGGCCTGAGACGGGAGAGCGATCCATGAACACCGAGCTGACATTGCGCGAATTCGCCGGGTTGATCCGGTTCCGCTCCACAGCCCCGGTTGAGCAATGGGCGGACGGGCCGCTGAAGGTAGGAGTCGACCTTGGCACGGCAAATCTCGTCCTGTCCGTGCTTGACGCCCAGAACCGCCCCGTTGCCGGGATCACCCACCGCTCCAGCGTCGTTCGGGACGGCATCGTGGTCGACTACATGGGCGCCGTTCACGCGGTTCGAAACATGAAGGAAGAGTTGGAGGCGCGTCTCGGCCGGCCACTGACCCGCGCCGCCGCCGCGATCCCGCCGGGTATCCATCCGGGGAGTTCCAAGGCAATCGGAAACGTGGTCGAGGCGGCCGACTTTGAACTGGCCGAGATCGTTGACGAACCCACCGCTGCCGCCCGTTTTCTTGGGTTGCGGGACGGAGCCGTTGTCGATGTGGGCGGCGGGACCACGGGGATCAGCGTGTTGCGGGGCGGCGAGGTGCTGGCCTCCTTCGACGAGGCGACCGGGGGTACCCATATGACGCTGGTTCTGGCCGGGGCCAAGCGCATCTCCTTTGCCGAAGCAGAAGCGGAAAAGCTCGATTCCGACAGCGAACGCGATGTTTTCGCGTTGGTGCGGCCTGTGGTCGACAAGATGGCCTCTATCGTCAACAGCGTGCTGGTCGACTACCCCGAGATCATCACAATCCATGTGGTCGGCGGCGCCTGCGCCTTCAGCGAGTTCAAGGACGTTTTCGCCAACCAGACTGGCAAGCAAGTGGTTAAACCGGCAGAGCCGCTGCTGGTCACGCCGCTGGGCATCGCCATGTATCCAGAGGCGGCCTGAAATGTCTGACCGCCCGGATCTCGACCTGTTGGTGCAGAAGGCGCTGCTGGATCTGCTCTCGGACCGCATCGTGGAGCGGCTGCGGATACGCGCGCGTTCGGCGCTCGTGTTGCTGTCGGGAACGGATCTGGGCCTGCGCGGGGCGACCGCCTCGATGGCGCAGCTTGCGGCCAGGGGCTGGCGGCTGGAGATCTGGCGTAGCACGTGTGCCGGTGGGCTGATCGGCGCCGAGCAGTTGCGCGGGCTGGCCGGCGGGGTTGAACCCTTGGTGCCAAGCGATGCCGCGCTGTCGCCTGAAGAGATCGAGGCCTGCCTGATGCGTCATGCGTTGGTGCTGGTCCCGGCCCTGAGCCTGCCATTGGCGGCGCGCGTGGCCGGCGGGTTGGCCGATAGCGCATTGCCGGGGCTGCTGTCTGGCGCCTTGGAGCGCGGCAAGCGGGTCATCGCCGCACGTGACGGATGCTGCCCGGCGAATCGGGAACGGCTGGCGCGCGGCCTTGGCGGCACGCCCGCCTATCAATCCATGCTGGCCGGGCAATTGGAGCGACTTGAAGCCTTCGGTGTCGAATTTGTCTGGGCTTCGCGCTTGGCCGAAGCCGTGTCTGGCTCGGCAATGCCAGCGCCGGTTGTTCCGTCCACACCGGTCGAACGTGCCGAGCGGCGGGTCTTTGGTTGGAACGAGGCGAAGACCGTCGCGTCAGACACACTTCGCCTTGCCAGGAACGTGCTGGTCACACCGCTGGCGGCGGAAGAATTGCGGGCGCGCAGCGTTCAGCTCGTGCGGGAGTGAGGAGAGGAAGATGCATCTGGGACGCGTTATCGGAACCGTGGTGTCCACCAGCAAGGACCAGAGCCTCTCGGGCTCGAAACTGCTGATCGTGGCCCGGCTCAACGAGAAAACGGAGCCTGACGGCTTCACAGAGATTGCTGTCGACACAGTTGGTGCAGGGCATGGCGAGATCGTCATCGTGACCACCAGCAGCGCGGCACGGATGACGGAATCGCTCGACGGGTCGGTCGCGGATGCCAGCATCGTCGGCATCGTGGACACGGTCGAGACGCATTGAGCGGGGCAAGGAGGAGGGCGTGATGCAGACGGCAGCGATCATTGACCGGCTTCTCGGTGAAGCACTCGCGTCACTGTATTCGGATTCCGGAGATGTCACGCTGTCCGAGGCTTGTAGGATCGCGGCCCGGGCCGAGGAGCATGCGCGCGTTATCGGCGTGCCGGTCGCGGTGTCCGTGGCCGATCGGGAAGGTCGCCAGATCCTGTTTCACAGTATGGCGAACATCCTTCCGGCCTCGGCCCAGCTTGCCACGGACAAGGCATGGACGGCGGCGGCCTTCCGCATGGGAACGGACGCGCTCGGCCAACTGGCCGCACCCGGCCAGATGCTCTTTGGCGTGGAGGCCAATCTGGGTGGACGTGTGGTGGTCTTTGGCGGTGGCATCCCCTTTGCCCGAAAGGGCCGGCTGTGCGGTGCCATCGGCATCAGCGGCGGAAGCGTGAATGAAGATATGGAGATTGCCCGGCATGCCCTGGGCGAAGCATTCGAACAGGCGGGCCCAGGCCCGAAGACGGAGAAGAGATGATGAAAGACGCAGAAATCACCAACACCGTGGATCGGGTCCTTGCCGGCTTTGGGAGCGCCCCGGCGACCCCCCAGGCTGCACAACCCGCCGAAACTTCCTCGGGGCTCGCGGCAGAACTGGTCGCCGATTTGCTAGCCGGGATCCAGGATGATGCAGCCAAGGGTGCAACGCCCGATTATGTGCCGGGATCTAAGCGCTGCTGCTGGACGAAGGCCAAGACCGGGGACGACACGACCGATACCATGGTGAGTGATCTCGTCGTCCGCGCGCTCAGCCAGAAGCTGGATCCCCAGGAACTCCCGGCTGCGGAAACCGTTGCAGAGGATATCGAAGCGCTCTCCGAGACAGGTTTCACCGCGCTCGGTGACGGTGTGTTCGACACCATGACCGCTGCGGTCGAGGCCGCCCATGCTGCGCAACAACAATATCTCTTCTGCTCGATGGAAGCCCGGCGAAACTTCGTCGATGGCATTCGCGCGGTCGCGTTGGACCCCGCGATCCTCAACCGGATCTCCCGCATGGCGGCCGACGAGACGGGCATGGGCAACGCGGCCCACAAGGTGATCAAGAACCGGCTCGCCGCCGAGAAATCACCCGGCGTGGAAGATCTGAGCACCGGCGCGCAGAGTGGCGATGGTGGGCTGACGTTGGTGGAATACTCGCCATTCGGCGTGATCGGCGCTATCACGCCCACGACCAACCCGACCGAGACGATCATTTGCAACGCTATCGGGATGCTTGCCGCGGGCAACTCTGTCGTATTCAGCGTCCACCCGCGCGCCGCCAGGGTATCGCTGTTGCTGATCAAGCTGCTGAACCGCAAGCTTGCCGCGCTTGGCGCCCCGGAAAACCTGATCGTGACGGTGCAGAAACCCTCGATCGAGAACACCAACGCGATGATGTCTCACCCGCTGGTGCGGATGCTGGTTGCCACAGGCGGCCCAGGCATCGTCAAGACGGTCATGTCCAGCGGCAAGAAGGCCATCGGCGCGGGCGCTGGCAATCCGCCCGTCGTGGTGGACGAGACAGCCGATCTTGACAAGGCGGCGCAAGACATCATCAACGGCTGCGGTTTTGACAACAACCTGCCCTGTATCGCCGAGAAGGAGTTGATCGTCGTCGATCAGGTGGCCGATTACCTTATCAAGCAAATGCAGAAATGCGGTGCGATGCTGATCTCCGACCCGGCGGTGATTGCGCGCCTGGAAGAACGGGTTCTGAACGAAAATGGCGGCCTGGCCACCGATTGCGTCGGCAAGAGTGCGGTGCATCTGCTCAGGGAAGTTGGGATTTCCGCCGGTGACGATACGAAGGTGATCCTCGTCGAGACCGGCAAGGATCACCCCTTTGCCGTCGAGGAACTAATGATGCCGATCCTGCCGGTGGTCCGTGCCGCGAATGTCGATGAGGCGATCGACCTCGCCGTCGCGCTCGAGGGTGGCAACCGGCACACGGCGATGATGCATTCGACCAATGTTCGGAAGCTGACCAGGATGGCCAAGCTCATCCAGACCACGATCTTCGTCAAGAATGGCCCGTCCTATGCCGGGATCGGTGTCGGCGGCGAAGGTTTCGGAACCTTCACCATTGCCGGACCGACCGGCGAGGGGCTGACCTCTGCCCGCTCCTTCGCTCGCAAGCGCCGCTGCGTGATGGTCGAAGCGCTGAACGTGCGCTGAGACGGGAGAGCCACAATGAATGCACGCATCATCAATTCTCCCCAGAATGGCGTCATGGACATGCTCCAGCGGCGGGTCTCGCCGCAGGTGCGCAAATGGGTGGAGGCGCATCCGGTGTCCGCCATGGGGCTGGTGCAGACCTCGGTGCCCGATCTCTTCTATTTTGCCGATGTGGCGGAGAAGGCTGCCGATGTCTTCACCGTCGAACTCAACGGAACCTGCCCGCAGACCACCACGACCCTCGCCGTGCTTGGTGAAACATCTGCCGTGAGAGCGGCGATGGAGGCCATCGAGGCCGGGCAGCCAACCGTTTTTTGACCGAACACCCGCAGCAATGCGCAGCCAAAGAACAAGAAAAGACAAGGAAAACCGATGAGCACCCCCGATTTCGACTGCGAAGGCATCGTCTTCGACATCCAGCGTTATTCTCTGCATGACGGGCCCGGCGTGCGCACCATCGTCTTTCTCAAGGGCTGTCCGTTGCGTTGCAAATGGTGTTCCAACCCGGAATCGCAGTCCCTAGAGCCGGATCTGTTTTATCGCGATGCCAGCTGCATCAAATGCGGCGCCTGCCAGCCGGTTTGCCCCGTGCAGGCGCTTTCGAGAGCAAACCCGGGTTTCGTCGACCGGGACGCATGCATCAAGTGCGGCAAGTGCGTGGAGGTCTGCCCGACCGATGCGCTGACGCTTGCCGGCAAGCGGATGAGCGTCGAGCAGGTAATGCAGGTGCTACGCCGGGACGCGACCCACTACCGGCGGTCGGGTGGCGGGGTGACGCTTTCGGGGGGCGAGCCGTTGATGCAGGGCGAGTTTGCCCGCGAGTTGCTCAAGGCCTGCCACACGGAGGGCTGGAACACGGCAATGGAAACCACCGGCTGCGCCTCGCCCGAAACGGTCGCCGA
The DNA here is from genome assembly GCF_003003255.1 of Aliiruegeria haliotis. GTDB lineage: Bacteria > Pseudomonadota > Alphaproteobacteria > Rhodobacterales > Rhodobacteraceae > Tropicimonas > Tropicimonas haliotis. The sequence goes on along the minus strand of NZ_PVTD01000015.1, from coordinate 4,198 downwards.
TGTGATCCCGCATGTCGATACCGTTCTTATGGACCTGAAATCCATTGATCCCGACGTACACCGCGCCAATACAGGTGTCGACAACCGGATCATCCTTGAAAACGCGCTACGCATTGCGACGCTTTCTCATACAGTGGTGCGGGTTCCGGTCGTGCCCGGTGTCAATGACAACGCGCAGGCCATCGACAATATCAGCACCTTCGCCACCTACATGCCCGGCGTCGATACGGTGCACCTGCTGCCCTACCACAGCTATGGCGAGAACAAATACGCGCTGCTCGGCCAGGACTATCCGATGAACGGCGTGCCCGATCTGAAACCGGCGGACATGGCGCCATTCGTGACATTGGTTGAGGCCAAAGGGCTGACCTGCGTGGTCGGCGGTTGACACAGAAATCCGGTCGGGAGGCGAAGGCGATGACCTATGTGAGCTCGGAATCGGTAACCGAAGGCCATCCTGACAAGGTCTGCGACCAGATCTCGGATGCCATTCTTGACGCCTATCTGGCGCAGGATCCGACGGCGCGCGTGGCCGTTGAAGTACTTGCGTCGGGCAACACGCTGCATGTCGCAGGAGAGGTCACATCGACGGCGCGGGTGGACATTCCACCTGTCGTGCGGTCGGTGCTGCGAAGGATCGGCTATAGCGACCCCGCGCTCGGCTTCGATGCCGATAATTGCTTCATCCTGAGAGACTTGCAGGCGCAATCTCCCGATATCGCGCAAGGTGTCGATGGTGCCGACAACAATGAGGCGCTCGGCGCCGGCGATCAGGGGATCTTCTATGGGTATGCCTGTGACGAAACCCCCTCCTGCATGCCGTCGGCGATCCACTATGCGCACCGCTTGACTGAAACGCTGGCGGCACTGCGCCATGGCGGGCAACTGCCCTGGCTGCGTCCGGACGGCAAGGCGCAGGTCACCTTTCGCAACGACGATGCCGGCCGACCGGTCGAACTCACGAGTCTCGTATTGTCCTGCCAGCACGATCCGAACATTCCCCGGGAGAAGATGTTGCGCGGGGTGATCGAGCACGTGCTGGTCCCGGTGCTTGGGCCTTGGCTGCGTCACGATACGCGGGTGCTGATCAACCCAACCGGACGTTTCGTGGACGGAGGACCGGCGGCGGATACCGGACTGACCGGACGCAAGATCATGGTCGATACCTATGGCGGCATCGGGCGGCACGGTGGCGGCGCCTTCTCGGGCAAGGATCCGACCAAGGTCGATCGCACAGCGGCCTATATGGCGCGATACATTGCCAAAAACGTGGTTGCCGCAGGGCTTGCGCCCAGTTGCGAAGTTTCGCTTGCCTTCGCAATCGGGCAATTCACCCCCGAGATGATTGGTGTTAGGGTCCCGGCCGACAGCGATGTCGATACGGACTCACTGGAGCGGGCTATCCGCCAGATCTTCCCTCTGTCCGTATCCGGGATGATTGAAGCCCTGGATCTTCAACGTCCGATCTTCGGCAAGACCGCGAGCTACGGTCATTTTGGGCGCGAAGTGGAGGATTTCGCATGGGAACGGACGGATCGGACCAAGGAGCTGCGCAGAGCCTGCCACTGAGTCCTCCCGCTTTGGAGCCACGCGCGCCGGCAGATCCCGATTTCGCGCTCATGGGCGATGACCTGCTTGCGAAGAAGGCGCGTCGGCGCAAGCTGGAAGACCTGATGAGCGTCGAGACGCTTCAGAAAATTCAGGACAATTTCAGCACGGCCGTCGGCGTTGCTATGGTGATCGTCGACCCGAAGGGCGAACCGATCACCAAGCCGAGCGGGTTCAGTTCCTTTTGCAATGCGATCCGAAAGCACCCCGAGTGGCAGCAACGGTGTTTCCATTGTGATGCGGTCGGCGGTCAGGCGGCACTGTCGACTGGTGAGCCGTCAATCTACAAATGCCATTGCGGGCTGATGGATTTTTCCGCGCCGATTTCGATCCGCGGCGAATATCTGGGAGCGGCAACCTGTGGACAAGTGAAACTGGCGCCCGGCGAAACGATGCCCAATCTGATGGACCTCTCCGGGCTGTTCCCGACAGAGCAGGCCTGGCGAGAGAACAAGGAACTGCTTGGTCTCTTTGGGCAGACCGGCGAGATCACCTACGAACAGCTGCGCGCGGCGGCCTATTCGCTCCACTACTTCGCCTCCTATATCGTGGAAGAGAGCTACAACAAGACAATCTCCGAGGAACTTTATCGTAACCAGCTGAAACTGATGGAGGAATCCAAGCTTCGGGCAGAACTGGAAAGCTCTCTCCGGGAGGCGGAACTTCAGGCGCTTTCATACCAGGTCAACCCGCATTTCCTGTTCAACGTCCTCAACACGATCGGCAGGCTGGCCCTCGTCGAGGATGCCGAGCAGACGGAATCGACGGTTCATGCCTTCGCCGACATGATGCGGTATATCCTTCGCAAGAGCGGATCGCCCTTCGTGTCGCTCGGCACCGAACTGGAGCACGTAAAAAACTATCTCTATCTGCTGCAGGTTCGCCTTGGGGATCGTTTTACCTTCAAGATCGCGTTTCCGGATGAGGTCTGCGATGTGTCCTGTCCTTTCATGGCGCTGCAACCGATTGTCGAGAATTGCATCAACTATGCCATCGAGCCTTGCGAAAGCGACGGTCTGATAGAGATTTCGGCGAATTTGACGGGATCGGATGTCGTCGTGGATATCAGCGACAACGGTGAAGGCATCACGCACGAACGCAAGATGCAGGCACTGGCTGGAACCGCGGGCGACGGAAAGCGCCGCAGCATTGGCATCAGCAACATCGATAGCCGGTTGCGTCATTACTACGGCGAGGATCATGGGCTTGAGATCGTGAGCCCCTATCGCGACGGCAAGGGAACGCTTGTTCGTCTGCGGCTTCCGGTCGACTTTGATCCGGGGGCCGTATGAGCTTTACCGACCGGACATGCGAACAGGAAACGAGAGACAGAAAATGTTCGATGTCGTGATCGTCGAGGACGAGGAACTGGAGCGCAGGGCGCTGCGAAAAATCCTCGAAGAAAAGCATGACGGCGTAAGGGTCGTCGGCGAGGCGCGCAATGGAGCCGAGGCGGTCAGACTGATCGAGACGACGCATATCGACCTTATGTTGGTGGATATTCGCATTCCGCGTCCGAACGGTCTGGAGATCATCCAGATCATCCGCGACCGCGGGCTTCCGACGCGCGTCATCATCCTTACCGCCTATGACCATTTCGACATCATGAAAGAGGCGATTCACTTAAAGGCCGACAATTTTTTGCTCAAGCCGATCAGAACCGCGGAACTTCTGAGTGCCGTGACGGCCTGCATTGGCGACGCCGCGCCGCGGCAAGAACAGGAAGCTCGCAAGGCGACCGACGAGTTTGCGCGACTGGCCGACGAGAACCGCTACCGCGACTGCCTCTCGATGGCGCGCAGCCACTTGCAGGATATTTTCGGCACGGAAGGGGCGCCTTTGCATCGCGCTGTGCGAGACCTGTTCGATGCTCTGACAGACAGCCTGCAATCCCGTGGTCTGGAGGTGACGCCCGAACTTGCCGGGAGCATCCGGCATCTCCTGGACCAGAATCTTGACATCCAAAGCCATTTCCAGGTGCAGGAGCTTGCCTTCCAGGTCGTCGACCAACTTTTCCAGGTGAAGGGCCAGGGTGGTGCGCGCACATCGGACCATGTTCAGGATGTATTGAACTTCATCGAGCGCAACCTTCATAAGCGGGTCACCCTCGAGGGTGCGGCGAACTTTGCCCATATCAGCCCGTGCTACCTGAGCCGGCTATTCCGAAAGGAAATGGACGCCACTTTCGTCTCCTATATCAGAGAGCAGCGCATCACCCGGGCCAAGGAGCTTTTGGGCGGCAGCGATCTTCCGATCGGCAATGTCGCACTCGACCTTTCGTTCAGTGATGCAAATTACTTCTGCAAGGCTTTCAAGAAAGAAGTGGGCCTGTCTCCGACAGAATACCGACGCAAGCTGAAAGATCCGAAAGCCCGCCTGGCGAACTAGGGTCAGGACTCATTTTGGCAGCCAAAAGAAGACGATGGCTGCGATGCAGATGGCAGACGGGAACAGGTCTCCGCATCTGTCGTAGCGGGTGGCGATGCGGCGCCAAGTCTTCAAGCGAGCAAAGGCATTCTCGATGCGGTGGCGCTTCCTGTAGAGGCGCCTGTTGTAGGATGCGGGCTTCTTTCGTTTCGCCCTGGGCGGG
>NZ_PVTD01000014.1 GCF_003003255.1 Aliiruegeria haliotis | reverse complement strand
TCGTCGGCCTTCCCGGCTTCCTTCAGGCGAATGGCCTCTTCGACAGCGATCTCGTCAAAGGGGTTCATCGACATCTTCACATTGGCAAGATCGACGCCGCTACCGTCCGCCTTCACGCGGACCTTCACATTGTAGTCGATCACGCGCTTGACCGGTACAAGGACCTTCATCAGCGTGTCTCCATTGGGGCCGGCAGGCCGCCGGCGGTTTCACCGAGTGTTCATCGGCACTACGCTTAGCGGAGCGCTCCTCGCCGCAACAGCAAAAAAACGACGCGCGGTGGGCCTGCGACGCCGCGTATTTTGTCGCGGGCGTGGGCATCGGATGCTCAGCGGGAATTCGACGTCGACGGGTTGCACCATTGCCACGCCGCGCCCGATCTGCTCCGGTGTGCCGATCCCGAAGGGCAGGAGGCTCGATGATACCGTCAGATATTCTGATGGCTTTTGCCGCGACGACAGCGCTTCTGGCGATGGCGCCGGGGCCAGACAACATCTTCGTGCTGACCCAATCGGCGCTGCATGGGCGCAGGGCGGGGCTGGCCGTCACGATGGGGCTTTGCACGGGCGTGCTCGTGCACACGTTGCTGGTGGCATTCGGTGTCGCGGCGGTACTTCAGGCTTCGCCGGCGGCGTTCACGGCACTGAAGACAGCCGGCGTTGCCTACCTCCTGTACCTCGCCTGGGGCGCATTCCGGGCTGGAAGTGCGATTCTGTCGGCGCAGGGCAATGGACGTGTGTCACCTGCGAAGCTGTACCTGCTCGGTGTGGTGATGAACCTCACCAACCCAAAGGTGGCGATCTTCTTTCTCGCCTTCCTTCCGCAGTTTGTCGACCCGGCGGCCGGCAACGTGGTGAAGCAATTGGGCCTGCTTGGTGTGGTCTTTGTCTGCATGACGTTGCTGGTTTTCGGCGCCGTGGCGCTGACCGCGGGTTCACTGGGAAGCTTCCTGCGGCGCTCTGTGATGGCGCAAACCGTGCTGAATCGTGTTGCGGGCACGGTGTTTCTGGCACTCGCCCTGTCCTTGGCATTGGCCGAACGCTAGCCCACCCAATAGGGGGGCTTAATCGTTTGTTAACCTAGAGTCGCCAGACATGGCGATATTCCTGATCCTGAGGATGTTTCCTGTGCGTGAACAGTGCCCAGAAGAAATCCAGGCCCTTCAGGCGGCCATGCTGCGTGCACGGGCGATGGGATTCGACCGCACAGCAGATGCAATGGCAAGGGTGCTTGCCCAGATGGTTGCAGACAAGCGGCCTGGTCGGGACAGAATCCTTGAAACGGCAAGCGGGGATATGCCTTGAGCCAACGAGACGCAGGGGTGGAGATCGGGGAGGCCCTGTGCCGAATCTGTGCCGAAGCCCATAGAAAAGGTCGGTCCGACGTGACCCGGCAGGTGCGCACGGCGCTGGATATCGCTGAGGTGGAGGTGGGAACGCTACAGCAGCGCCCCCCTTGTCCCTTCGAGTGGAGAAACTGCCCGCTCACGCGGAACTGGCGAAGTTCTTGGTAGCTAGCGGTTCGCGCCCGGTACCCACAGCACATCGCTGGCGCCGTTGTCATTTGCCACGCGGGCGGCGACGAAGAACCAGTCCGACAGGCGGTTAAGGTATTTCACGGCCGCCCGGTTCACCGTTTCCATGGTCGAGAGTTCCACCGCAAGTCGTTCGGCACGGCGGGACACCGTACGGCAGAGATGAAGGTGGGCGGACAGCGCCGAGCCTCCGGGCAGGATGAAGCTTCGCAGCGGCGAAAGGGCTTCGTTCATCTCGTCGATTTCCGCTTCCAGGCGCTCGACCTGGGCGGAGGTGATGCGCAGCGGAGGATACTCGGCCTCTGCGTCCTTTTCCATGTCCGGTCGGCACAGGTCGGCGCCCAGATCAAAAAGGTCGTTCTGGATAGCAGCCAGGCGCGTGTTCATTTCGCCGGTCGCATGCAGACGGGCCATGCCGAGCGTGGCGTTGCATTCGTCCACCGTGCCATAGGCGTTGACGCGGGCGGAATGCTTGGCCACGCGGGTGCCATTGCCAAGTGCCGTGTCCCCGGCGTCGCCGGTGCGGGTGTAGATCTTGTTCAGGACAACCATGTCAGCTCCCGGAGCGCAGCCAGGCGATCACGACGATGAGCACCACGGCCACGAACTGGGCATAGATGCGGTAGCGCATGATCCTGTTGGCGTGCTTTCGATTGAAGTCTCCGCCACGGGCGAAACCGCCGATACCGGTCATCAGGATGACGAGCACAACCAGCACGGCGGCGCCGGCGAGCAGGAAAAGCGGGTCGGACAGCATGGATTCTCCCTTGGCTGGGGACTGACATAGCCCGGCGGCGGCGGTTTGCGAAGCCCTTCCGCCGTCGATATCACCCTTTCTGGATCACCCGGTCGAGGGCGCGGGTTGTCAGGATCCGCCGCAGCACGTTCATGATATACGTCGGCTTCGTCACAAAGTAGCGCGGGGCGGGATTTTCCGACGCAAGTGCGGCAAGGATTTTCTCGGTGACCGCTTCGGGAGGCACTTCAAACCGATCCGGTCCGGTGTCGGTATAGAGCCGGTCGAGCAGGCTCCGCTCGTATTGCGCGGCGCGGGGAGAGGCCTTCCAGTCGATCCAGCGCTCGAAATGCGGGATCGAGTTGATCCGGAGCCTTGAGGTCACGGGCCCGGGCTCGACGAGGATGACCTTGATCGGTGTGTCCGCCATTTCGAGCCGCAGCACATCCGTGAGCCCTTCCAGCGCATATTTCGAGGCGACATAGCTGCCACGCCATTTCATCGGCACCAGCCCGAGGACTGAGGAGCACTGCACGATGCGCCCGTGTCCCTGCGCCCGCATGACCGGGATCACCTGTCGGGTGAGTTCGTGCAGGCCGAACAGGTTTGTCTCGAAGACCGCGCGCATCCCGTCCGTGGGCAGGTCCTCCACGGCTCCGGGCAAGGCGATGGCGGCATTGCTGTAGAGCGCGTCCAGAGTGCCACCGGTGCGGGTGATGGTCTCGGCGACGGCCGCTGTGATTGAGCCCGTGTCAGTCAGATCCAGGCAGAAGCTCTCAAGCCCTTCGCCTGTCAGGCGCTCCACGTCGTCCGGATTGCGGCAGGTCGCGAAGACACGCCAGCCGGCGTCCTTCAGCCCATGGGCAACGGCGTACCCGATGCCGGAGGAACACCCTGTGATGAGGATCGATTTCTGTGCCATTTGCTCGCCTTGCCTGCTTTTTGCCCGTGATCGCGCAGGCGGTTCGGAAGCGCAAGGTGCCAGCCGGGTTCATGTGCCGATGCAGGCTCTGTCCCGAGCGAACAGATGCGGGTCCAGCGAGATGGGCGTGTGACGCTGCGGGGTGAAGCACTGGACACCCCATGTCGTCCATGCATTGGACGCGTTCACCATCACGGGCGAACGGAATCCGGGATACGCATGCTGTAGGGCTTGAGTTTCCCTCGAGGAGCGGCCTGGGGTGCGATCTTTGCCAAAGCGAACTGCCGTCGCGCCCATTGGGGTGTCGCGGGTTGTCGAGGCGGCGTTGCCTGTGGCACGAATGTTGTGCCGAGATCGTGCCGCGTCCGTGCGGAAAGCGAGCTAGCCGTCGTTGGAGCCGCTGAGGAACTGCCGCGACATGTACCCGGTGTCACCGCCGCCCATACGAACCCGTGCCCAGCCGTCGTCCTCGAAGGAGACGAGTTCGACCTCATCGCCCAGCACGACAGAACCGACGACGCGGTATTGGGTCGAAGGACCGGACCGCACGTTCACGCGGTTCCCGGTGACGGTCAGAATCTGGCCGCTGTCGATAGCTGCTGCAGTCCCGAGTGTCGTGCGCGATGCCAGGCCGAGCAGGCTCATGCCATCGAAGACACCTTCGGCGGACTTTGTCGAAGCCGTCTCGGTGAGCGGCTCGTCAGGCTCTGCGGCGTCCTCGACCAGATCAAGCTGCAAGGCTGCTACAACGGCCTCCTCCACGCCGCCGCGAAGCGCTTCGCTCTCGCGTGCGATCTGGGTCTCCGCTTCGACCTCGGCCTCAGGCGCAGGAAGGGGCCGGGACGCCACGGCCATCGTTTTCTGCGGACTCGGGTCGCTCGATGCTGGAGAATCTGCCACCTTTTCGCGCTTTGGCGCCTCTGGCGCGACAATCATGGCGGCGCCAAGGATCAACAATGTTCCAGCGAGGTACCGACCAAGCATCTGAAAACTCCACCCAAACCAAAAAGGAATCGACTACGATGGCACCAATATACCATGCGTGGAACGCGGGAGAGTGCTTTTTCAAAGCGCAAAGACCCGTCGGAACCGCTTGTTCCGGGGAATCGGCTTGGCTACACAGCTTGGCATGACGGACGACGCAGAAGATCCCGACACCGAGCCCGCAGCCATTGCCGAGCCGCTCCGCAGGGCGCTTGGCGAGCGATATTTGCAATACGCCCTGTCCACTATCATGCACAGGGCCCTGCCTGATGCGCGGGACGGGTTGAAGCCGGTGCACCGCCGTATCCTCTACGCGATGCGGGAGTTGCGGCTGACGGCCACCGGTGCCTTCCGGAAATCGGCAAAGATTTCCGGCGACGTCATGGGCAATTATCACCCGCACGGCGATGCCGCGATCTATGATGCGATGGCCCGTCTGGCGCAGGATTTCGTGATCCGCTACCCGCTGGTCGACGGTCAGGGGAATTTCGGCAACATCGACGGCGACAACCCTGCGGCCTCTCGTTACACCGAAGCTCGGCTGACCAGCGCATCGGAGGCATTGCTGGAAGGGCTCGCCGAGGATTCGGTCAACTTCCGGGAAAACTACGACGGCACGCTCACCGAGCCCGAGGTACTTCCGGCCTCCTTTCCGAATCTTCTGGCCAATGGCGCCAGCGGTATCGCGGTGGGGATGGCGACGAATATCCCTCCGCACAACCTTGATGAGTTGATCCAGGCCTGTCTGCACCTGATCAAGACGCCGGATGCCCGCGACGAGACCTTGCTGAACTACATCCCCGGGCCGGACTTCCCGACCGGTGGTGTGATCGTCGAGCCGCCGGAGAACATCGCGGACGCCTATCGCACTGGTCGAGGGGCGTTCCGCCTGCGCAGCCGCTGGGAGATCGAGGAGATCGGGCGCGGCCAGTGGCAGGTCGTTGTGACCGAAATCCCCTACCAGGTGCAGAAATCCAGGCTGATCGAGAAGATCGCCGAGCTGATCCAGTCCAAGAAAGTGCCGATTCTCGCGGATGTGCGGGACGAGTCGGCGGAGGACATCCGCATTGTGCTGGAACCGCGGTCCCGCAATGTCGACGCCGACGTGCTGATGAACATGCTGTTCCGGAACTCGGATCTGGAGACGCGCTTCTCCATGAACATGAACGTTCTGATCGATGGGCGGACACCGAAGGTCTGTTCGCTCAAGGAGGTGCTGCGCGCATTCCTCGATCACCGCCGCGAGGTTCTGGTCCGCCGGTCGGAGCACCGGATGGAGAAGATCGACCACCGGCTGGAGGTGCTCGAAGGGTTCATCATCGCGTTTCTGAACCTCGATCGCGTGATAGACATCATTCGCTATGACGACGCGCCCAAGGATGCGTTGATGCGGGAGCGCTGGGGGCAGGAGTTCGCCCGCGCGATGTCGGAGGGCGACTACGTTCCGCCTGCGCCGCTTGCGCCGGACGAGGAGGGGACACTCTCCGAGGTTCAGGCCGAGGCAATCCTGAACATGCGTTTGCGCAGCCTGCGCAAGCTTGAGGAGCTGGAACTCGTCGCCGAGCAGGAAAAACTGATGGAGGAGCGCGCCAACCTTCAGGATCTTCTGGATGACGAGGCGCTCCAGTGGGGCCGGATCGGCGAAGAACTCCGCGAGGTTCGAGCCAAGTTCGGCAAAAAAGTCGCGGGTGGAGAGCGTCGGACGGGCTTCTCCCAGGCGGTCGAGGTGGCCGAAGTGCCGCTCGAGGCGATGATCGACAAAGAGCCGATCACGGTCGTCTGCTCGAAGATGGGGTGGATCCGGGCCATGAAAGGCCACATCTCTCTGGATCAGGAGCTCAAGTTCAAGGATGGCGACGAGGGGCGGTTCCTGTTCCATGCGGAGACGACCGATCGCCTGCTCGTCTTCGGGTCCAACGGTCGGTTCTACACCCTGTCAGCCAGCCAGTTGCCCGGTGGGCGGGGCATGGGCGAGCCGTTGCGATTGATGGTCGACCTGCCCAACGAGGTGGAGATCGTCGACCTGATGATCCACCGCTCCGGTCAGCGGCTGCTGGTGGCGTCGTCGGCCGGCGACGGGTTCGTCGTTCCGTCCGACGAGGTGCTGGCGCAGACCCGGGCAGGCAAGCAGGTGCTCAACGTGAAGGGCGAGGTCTCGGCAGTGATCTGCAAGCCGGTCGAGGGCGACCATGTCGCCGTGATCTCCAAGAACCGGAAGTTCCTGATCTTCCCGGTCGAGGAACTGCCGGAAATGACCCGGGGCAAGGGGGTTCGGATCCAGAAGTACAACCAGAGCCGGGGGCGCCAGGGGATGCTGGAGCTTGATGGCGGTTTGTCGGACCTGACCACGTTCAATGCGGAACTTGGCCTCAAGTGGTCGATGCCGAATGGCCAGACCCGGCACGAGAAGGATCTCTCCCCCTATATCGGAAAGCGGGCGAGTGTCGGGAAGAACCCACCCTACGGATTCCCGCGGGACAACAAGTTCACCTGATTTGATCAGAATGGAACACGAAGGACCGGCGCGCAGTCAGCGTTCCGGTCCTTCCTTGTTTTGGGGGCCCAAAGAAGGCCCGCCGGATTGCAGATTGCCGCTCGCGAGTGAATTGCTCGGCCCGGTTTGCACGGTCGGAGCGGTCGGGTTGAAGCTGCCAGACTGATGCTCCCAAGGACGGGCATGGAATTCGGCAACACCGTTTAGAACGGATTGGCTGCCACTTTCTACGATCCGCTCGCTGTTCATGAGGGCGATCCAGTTAATGGCCACGATGGTGAAGACGCCCGTGGATGAATCCGAATACCGTCTTGTCCCGCTTGACCGCCTTCGCATTCTGCTGAAGCTCTGACCCAAGCTCGCCGTCGTGGAGTTCACTTGCCCGCGACGGCAGATGGGCGCTTTGCTCCGGTGTCGCTGATCTTTGCCTTGCTGGCCTTGCGCATGTCCGACAGCTTTCGCTTGAGCTGCGACTGGCGGCGGTTCTGGTAGGCTGTGATCAGTGGCAGGGTGACGTGATAGGCAACCAGCCCCGTGATCAGCCCGGGCAGGATGCCGCCCACGAGAAACGGCAAGAACACCTGATCGTAGAAAATGCCCAGCCGGTCCCAGTTGGCAATGTCCTCGGTAAACAATGCCTTGAAGTTGGTCCACAGGTCGGCAAATGCACCCGAGAACTTCGTCATAAGGTTGGAGTTCATCTCTTCCGCGAATTCGCCGGAGTTGATCTGTTCCTGCAAGTGTCCCCGAATCTCGGGCGAGACGTCGAGACCCAGCAGCCAGTACCCGGTCTTGAGGGCGATCGCGGCGATGAAGGGGAACGTGACCGGATTGCCGAAGAACGTGGCCAGAAGGGCGGCAAGCATATTGCCCCCAATCGCCTTGGCGACGAGGAAAGCAGTCAGGAAATGCAGCCCGTAGAAGGGCGTAAAGGAGACGAAGACGCCACAGAAGATGCCACGTGCGATCCGGTGTGGCTTGTCGGGCAGGCGGCGGATGCGGTGTTTGACGTAGATCGCGGCACGCCCCCAGCCGCCGCGCGGCCAAAGGCTCTCGGCCACGACTTGCAGCCAGTTCCGTTTATCCCGTCGCTTGAAGACCACGCTTCAAGACCCCCAATCGTACTCCAGCCCTATGGCTTCTGTTCGGTGTCGCGCACCCTTGCCACCTCGGCCACGTCGCTATCTGCCTCAAGCGCGGTCATGACCATGTGAAGGTGCTCTACATCCCGCAGGTCTACGTCCAGTTCGAGGCGATAATAGTCCGGCTTCCGGTCAACAAAGTGCAGATCGGAGATATTGGCCTTCTGCTCGCCAATCAATGTGCAGATTCGCCCCAGTACCCCGGCGTCATTCGAGATCGTAAGCTGAAGTGTCACCGAGTAGATGGCCGGGTGAAGCCCTGTATGCCAGTGCAGGTCCACCCAGCGGTCCGGCTGGTCCTCCAGTTCCACAAGGTTAGGGCAGTCGATCGCATGCACCACCACGCCCTGGCCGCGATAGGTGATGCCAACGATACGTTCTCCTGGGACCGGCTGGCAACAGGTGCCGCGGGAGGGCGTCTGGTCGGGGGCGAGACCAAGAACGGCGCGGCCCTTTTCGACCTCTTCGCCCTCGCGCGAGGCAAGTTCGGGATAGAGCGTGGACACGACATCACGCGCGGACAGTTCCGCCGAGCCGAGGCGGGCCAGCAAGGCATCGCGATCACTCAGGCCCATCTGCCGCGCCGCGGTGATCAACGCCTTGTCGGTCGCCTTCTTGCCAACATGGTCGAAGGCCACGCGGGCAAGTTCGGATCCAAGCTTGATGTAGCGTTCGCGGTTTTCTTCCCGCAGCGACCGGCGAATGGCGGATTTCGCCCGCCCGGTAACCACGATGTCGAGCCAGGTGGCCTGCGGGCGCTGGCCCTCGGCGGTAATGATCTCCACCGACTGGCCATTCTTCAGACGCGTCCAGAGCGGAACCCGGACCCCGTCGATCTTGGCGCCGACGCAGCTGTCGCCGATGCGGGTGTGAATCCCGTAGGCATAGTCCAGCGGCGTGGCGCCCTTGGGCAGCTTGATCACGTCGCCCTTGGGGGTGAAGCAGAAAACCTGGTCGGAATACATCTCGAGCTTCATGTGCTCGAGGAACTCCTCGTTGTCGCTTTCGTTGAACCGTTCCGAGAGTGTGTTGATCCACTCCGCCGGATCGACGGCAAAGGGGTTTTCCGCCCGCACGCCATCGCGGTAGGACCAGTGCGCGGCAACACCGGACTCGGCGACTTCATGCATCTGACGGGTGCGGATCTGCACTTCGACCTGCTTGCCGTCACGTCCCGACACGGTGGTGTGAATGGAACGGTAGCCGTTGGACTTGGGCTGGCTGATGTAGTCCTTGAACCGGCCCGGCACCGCTTTCCAACGCTGGTGAATGGCTCCAAGCACACGGTAGCAATCCTGGTCGCTCCGGGTAATGACGCGGAAGCCATAGATGTCGGAGAGACGGGAGAACCCCATACCCTTTTCCTGCATCTTGCGCCAGATCGAGTAGGGTTTCTTTGCCCGGCCGAAAACCTCGGCTTCGATACCGCCCTTGTCCAGCTCGTAGCGAATGTCGTGCGTGATCTTGTGGATGACGTCGCCGGTCTCGCGCTGGAGCGTGATGAAGCGCCGGATGATGGAGCTGCGGCCCTCCGGGTTGAGGACCCTGAAGGCAAGGTCCTCCAGCTCGTCGCGCATCCACTGCATGCCCATCCGGCCGGCGAGCGGGGCATAGATTTCCATCGTCTCGCGGGACTTTTGGGCCTGCTTTTCCGGCTTCTGGTACTTGATCGTCCGCATGTTGTGCAGACGGTCGGCGAGTTTCACCAGGATCACGCGCAGGTCGCGCGACATTGCCATCAGCAGCTTGCGGAAGTTCTCGGCCTGTTTTGTCTCCGAGGAGGAGAGTTGCAGGTTCGTCAGCTTGGTAACACCGTCCACGAGTTCCGCGACATCCTTGCCGAAGCGTGCTTCGACGTCGGAGTAGCTGGCGCGGGTGTCCTCGATGGTGTCGTGCAGAAGCGCCGTGATGATGGTCGCATCGTCGAGGCGCTGCTCGGTCAGCAGGGCCGCAACGGCGACAGGATGCGTGAAGTACGGCTCGCCGGACTGGCGCATCTGCCCGCGATGCATCTCCTCACCGAAGGCATAGGCCTCCCGGATCTTGTCGATGTTGCTGCGCGGGTTGTAGGCAGTGACCAGCGCGACGAGGTCTTCGACGTCAATCATGCGCGCTGGCTACTCTCACACTTGGGGTGTTTACTTCGGCTCCTGCGCTTCCATCAGCGCACGAAGCAGCTTTTCCTCGTCCATGTCGTCGGTCTGCGGCTTGTCCGGGGTTTCGGCGCCCATGAGCAGTGCCATGGAATCCTCTTCCGGCTCGTCGACCTCGATCTGGGTCTGGTTCGCCTCGATCATTCGCTCGCGCAGATCGTCGGCCTGCTGGGTCTCCTCCGCGATCTCGCGCAGCGAGACGACGGGGTTCTTGTCATTGTCGCGGTCCACGGTGATCTGCGAACCGGCAGAGATTTCGCGCGCCCGGTGGGCGGCGAGCATCACCAGCTCGAAGCGGTTCGGAACCTTGTCAACGCAGTCTTCGACCGTCACGCGGGCCATCGGAAACTCCAGTCCTGCCAGGGTAGGGAAAGCGTTCCTTATCGCCCCTTGTCAGAAAGCGCAAGGGATTCGGGCGGCTCTTTTGGCAATATCCCGGTAAGGTCGGCCTCGGTCAAGGCAGCGCACATTTCGCGGACGCTCCGCCCCAGAACGGGATGGATCCAGTCGGGGCAAATGTCGAGGAGTGGCACAAGAACGAAAGCGCGATCCTGGATGCGCGGATGTGGCAGCACGAGACGATCCGGCGCGATGGTTCGCTGCTGCTCGGTCGGCAGGTCGTACCAGTGCTGCCATACGTCGATGTCCGGCACGACCTTAAGGCCATGGTCGAGCAGGTCCAGATCGAGCGTTCTTGCGCCCCAACGCTGCTGCCGTGTGCGTTCGTGGCGGTTTTCGATCTCGTGGAGGTGCGACAGAAGCGCCGATGCGGTGAGCCGTGTCCGCAGAAGGACGGCAGCATTGGCGTAGTCCGGACCGGCGCCAGCAGGCATGCAGGGCGTTGCAAATATACGGCTTGCGGCCAGCACTTCAACGTCCGCGCAAACGATTTCGTCAATGGCCGTCCTCAAGGTCAGCGCTGGTGGCCCTGCGGGTCCCGCAAGGTTCGACCCCAGCGCAACCAGAGCCTTTGTATCGGATTTGTGACGTGTTATATCTTGCGGCACGCAAGGAAATCCTTATTTTTCGACTACTGCACCGGGCGTCCACTCAACCACTCAAGATCCGGGCAGCATATACCGAAAGGAAATTTCATGTTCTACAGGGATGAAAGGCTCGCGCTCTTCATCGACGGTTCGAATCTGTACGCCGCCGCCAAGGCACTCGGTTTCGACATCGACTACAAGCTGCTTCGCCAGGAATTCATGCGACGGGGGAAGCTGTTGCGTGCGTTCTACTACACCGCGTTGCTGGAAAACGATGACTACTCGCCGATCCGGCCTCTGGTGGACTGGCTTCACTATAACGGCTTCACCATGGTGACCAAGCCGGCCAAGGAGTACATCGACAGCCAGGGTCGCCGGAAGGTGAAGGGCAACATGGATATCGAACTGACCGTCGATGCCATGGAACTGGCCCCACATGTCGATCACGTCGTGTTGTTCTCGGGTGATGGAGATTTCCGTCCCCTGGTTGAGAGCCTGCAACGGCAAGGCGTTCGGGTTTCCGTGGTTTCGACGATTCGCAGCCAGCCGCCCATGATCGCCGACGAACTGCGCCGGCAGGCGGACAACTTCATCGAACTCGATGAGCTGAAGGACGTGATCGGTCGCCCGCCGCGCGAACCGCGTCCCGAGCCGGTCGAGCGCTCTGCGGAGTTTGAGCGGGAGTAACACCCTCCCGGAGTTCCATTCAACGGCCCGCCACTTGGTGGGCCGTTTGCGTTTGGCGGCCGTGAATGTGGGTTTGTCGGTCGCAAAAGGCCACATTTCTGCGCTGGACGCATGGAGCCGCGGGGCTTAGGTCTGAGGCCCGGAGGCCGATGATGAGCAAAGCACCTTTGAAAATCTACCTTGCCGCGCCGCGCGGCTTCTGTGCCGGCGTCGACAGGGCGATCAAGATCGTGGAGATGGCGCTGGAAAAGTGGGGCGCGCCGGTTTTCGTGCGCCATGAGATCGTGCACAACAAGTTTGTCGTGGATGGGTTGCGCGAAATGGGCGCCGTGTTCGTCGAGGAGCTTGATGAATGCCCGCCGGACCGCCCGGTGATCTTCTCCGCCCATGGCGTGCCGAAATCCGTTCCGGCTGCTGCGGAGGCGCGGGAAATGGTCTACGTCGATGCGACCTGCCCGTTGGTTTCAAAGGTCCATATCGAAGCGGAGCGTCATGCGGCCGACGGGCTGCAGATCGTGATGATCGGCCACGCCGGCCACCCGGAGACCATCGGCACGATGGGGCAATTGCCGGACGGTGACGTCTTGCTGGTCGAGACCACCGACGATGTGCCGGGGCTCGAAGTGCGGGACCCTGACCGGCTGGCCTATGTCACCCAGACGACGCTGTCGATCGACGACACGGCCGGTGTGGTGGCCGCGTTGAAGGCGCGGTTCCCGGCGATTGTCGGCCCCCACAAGGAAGACATTTGCTATGCGACCACCAATCGTCAGGAGGCGGTGAAGGCAATGGCGCCCAAGGTGGACGCGATCCTCGTCATCGGGGCGCCGAACTCCTCGAACTCCCGCAGGCTGGTCGAGGTCGGGGCGAAGGCCGGATGTGACTATTCGCAACTGGTCCAACGGGCCGGCGACATCGACTGGCGGGCGCTGGAGGGGATTTCGGCGCTCGGTGTCACGGCCGGGGCATCGGCGCCTGAAGTTCTGGTGCGAGAGGTCATCGAGGCTTTCTCCGAACGCTTCGACGTGGAGGTAGAGCAGGTGGAGACCGCCGTGGAGCGGGTGGAGTTCAAGGTGCCGCGTGTGCTGCGGGTGCCGGCATGATCTCGCTCCAGTTCCTGTTGACCGCCTTTGTCGTGGTCGTCGCGCCCGGCACAGGTGTCGTCTACACTCTGGCCATCGGGTTGGGGCAGGGGCGGAGAGCGGCCTTCTGGGCCGCGCTGGGCTGCACCTTCGGAATTGTGCCTCACCTTGCAGCGGCCGTGTTGGGGCTGGCTGCGGTACTGCATACCTCGGCGCTGCTGTTCCAGTTGGTCAAGTTCGCCGGTGTGGCTTACCTGCTCTGGCTGGCGTGGCAGGCGCTGCGCGGGGGCGGTGCGCTTCGGATCTCTGCCGACCGCAAGGCACCTGAGCCCTGGGCCATCACCCGGCGGGGCGCATTGATCAATATCCTGAACCCGAAGCTATCGATCTTCTTCCTTGCCCTTCTGCCGCCGTTCCTTTCTGGCGCGCCAGAGAGCGCAACGGCCGAGATGTTGCTGCTGGGAGCTGTGTTCATGATCATGACCTTCGCGGTCTTCGTGCTCTATGGGGCTTTCGCGGCCTCGGCACGGGACATGATCCTGTCCAGTGAGCGGGCGATGCGCTGGTTCAATCGGTCCTTCGCGGCAATCTTTGCCGCGCTTGGCGCACGGCTGGCGCTGGAGCGGGCATGACCGGGGTTCCCCGAACGGCGCTGTTGCTGGGGCTGGCCGGTCTCATCCCCTTCCTGTGGGGTGTTCTCACGCGGTATTCGCCTGCGTTGCAGGACCTGACATTGAGCCTCGCAGGGCCGCGCTTCGTGGCGCCCTACATCCTGCTTTACTACGGTACGATCATCCTCGCCTTCATGTCGGGCGTGCTGTGGGGCATGGCAACGCGGGCGGATGGCGAAGTGGCGAGCCTTGGCTATGCTCTCTCCGTGATCCCGGCAATCTGGGCATTCCTGTTCACGGGCACGGGGCCGGTGAGTTCTGCCGGATACCTGATCGCCGGTTTCCTTGGCGTGCTCGGGATCGACTGGTTCTTCTGGCGAAACGGTCTGGCGCCTTCCTGGTGGATGACACTCAGGGTTCCGCTGACTGCGGTCGTGGTGCTCTGCCTCGGCGTTGTGGTGTTCGGGTGATGGCCGATCGCAAGACAATCGAGGTCTATGACACCGGTGCAACGGACTATGCGGATAGGCTGACGAGCGACAAGCCCTATCCGCGTCTGGAAGCATTCATCGACGCCATGCCTGAAGGCGGTCGGGTTCTGGACCTCGGCTGTGGACCGGGCAATGCCGCGGCGCGCATGATGGCGCGTGGTCTGAAAGCCGATGCGCTGGATGCATCCGAAGCCATGGCCGCTCTGGCGCTGGAACGCTACGGCGTTTCGGTGCGGGTTGGCACCTTCGATGACATCACCGGGGCCGAGATCTATGACGGTGTCTGGGCGCATTTCAGCCTGCTGCATGCACCGCGAAAGGCATTCCCCCGCCATCTGGCGGCGATCCGCACAGCGTTGAAGGCGGGCGGCCGTTTCATGGTTGCGATGAAGTCCGGTGAGGGGGAGGGCGCTGACAGCCTCGGGCGGTTTTACAGCTACTATGGCGAAGAGGAGCTCGTCGGGATGCTTGAAGCTGCCGGTTTCGAGGTGTTCGAGCGCGAGTTCGGCGAGGACAAAGGCTTCGCGGGCAAGCTCGATCCCTGGATCATCCTGCATGCGGTGGCTTCCCCCTTGCCCGTCGCCCCCACCTGACGTATCCGCCCGGTCATGACCGAACTCTATGCCTATACCGACGGAGCCTGCTCCGGGAATCCCGGCCCGGGTGGCTGGGGCGCTCTCCTTCAGGCGAAGGAGGGGGACGATGTCGTCAAAGAACGGGAGCTCAGTGGCGGTGAGGCGCAGACCACCAACAATCGCATGGAGTTGCTCGCTGCAATCAATGCGTTGGAGAGCCTGAAAAGGTCCAGCACGATCACCGTCGTCACCGACAGCGCCTATGTGAAGAACGGTGTGACGGGGTGGATTCACGGCTGGAAACGGAACGGCTGGAAGACGGCCGCCAGGAAGCCGGTGAAGAACGAGGAGTTGTGGAAGCGCCTCGACGCGGCGCAGGCGCGCCACGAGGTGCGATGGGAATGGGTGAAGGGCCATGCCGGCCACCCGGAGAACGAGCGTGCCGACGAACTGGCCCGAATGGGCATGGCGCCGTTCAAGAGCTAGCCGGATGTCTCCGGACGCAGCCCCAGCACCAGCGCGGCCACGGCGCTGACAATCAATCCCTTGTTGCGGTTCTCCGGGATGGCAAACAGGCCCCTGTGCAGGATCATTCCGTCCACCATGCTGGCCAGTGCCCGCCCCAGCAGATCGGCGTCATGCTCCGGTCCGACTTCGCCACGGGCCTGAAGGTGGGCGATCTGTCCGGCGTAGTGTTTGCCGAGACGCTCGAAGAATGCCGCGACCTTCTGCGCAAAGGCGTCCGAGCCGAAACTGGGTCCAAAGACCTCAAAGAAGATTGGCACGAACTGCGCCTGATCGGCAGGCACATCCATCGTGCGCGCGATCTGTTCCGCGAAGGATTGCAACGTCTCGCATCGCGGGTCGTTTGAAATCCGTGCCTCCAGATCGCTGAAGTGCCGCTCTACCATGGCTTCGGCCAGGGCTTCCCGGCTTCGGAAGTAGAGATAGAGCGTGCCCTTGGCGACGCCCAGTTCCGCCGCGACATCTGCCATGGTGGCAGCGTGGTATCCCGTCCGGGCGAAGACCTTCAGCGCGGCATCAAGGATACGCCCCCTCATGTTTTCCTTGTCCACGATCTTCGGCATGCATCTCGCTCCCTTCAGCGCATTGTAGCGCAACGGTTATTCCTGACCAAGTGGTCACTGACGCAGTGGTCATTTTCCTGATTGGCCGGGCAGTCGAAAATGCTATAAATGACCAAGCAGTCAGAAAAGGATATTGCCGTGAAAACCGTTTGTATCGCCGGCGCGACCGGATACCTCGGTCGGCATCTCGTGCGGGAATACCTTGACCGGGGTTGGCAGGTCCGCGCGCTGGTCCGGGACAGGGTGAAAGCCGCCAAGAGTGGTCTCGGCGGGACGCTCGTCGAAGTGCAACCAACCCGGGCGGAGACGCTCGGCGTTATGGCGGGTGCGGACCTTGTGGTTTCTGCGCTGGGGATCACGCGGCAAAGGGACGGGTTGAGCTATCGCGACGTGGACTACCAGGCCAACGCCAACCTGTTGGATGCGGCATGCGCATCAGGCGTGGGCCGTTTTGCCTACGTACATGTTCTGAATGCACAGACAATGCGAGGCGTCTCGCTGGTCGAGGCAAAACAGGCCTTTGTCGAGCGTCTCCGGCAGACGGATATCGCCGCGACCGTGATCTGCCCTTCGGGGTTTTTCTCCGACATGGAGGATTTCCTGAACATGGCACGGGGCGGGCGTGTCTGGATCTTTGGCGACGGCCAGCGACGGCTGAACCCGATCCATGGGGCGGACCTCGCCAGCGCCGCAGCGGACGCCATCGAGGCGGGGCGCGTGGAACTGCCCGTGGGCGGTCCAGACGTCTTCACCCACGAAGAACTGGCCCGGCTCGCGTTCGACACTCTCGAACGACCAATGCGGCTGACCCGCTTGCCGGACGGGCTGCGCCGGGCTGTCTTGGCGATCCTGCCCTATGTGACGCCAGCACATGTCAGCGGACCGGCGCGGTTTTTCCTGAGCGCCATGGGGGCCGACATGGTGGGCGAGCGGCATGGAAAACGGCACCTTGCGGATCACTTCAGGCAGATGGTGAACGGCGACTAGTCCCAGTCCGTGGGCCGGTCCCGGTCCCTCCAGTGGACGAATGCGCGGTCCACATCCTGCGGGCCGGAGCGTCCCAGCGACATCTCCGGAAGGGCGTCCGGCAGATAGAACGCGGCGCCGGAGGTTTCGGGGCCGGGCGCGGGCTCGGTTGCATCGTCCGCCTCGCACAGAAAGAAGAACTTGTAGAAATCACGGTAGTCAGGGGCACCGGGTTGCTTCGCCCTGTGGCGCAACTCGTAGAGCTTCAGTACCCGGACAGGCAGGGTGGCTTCCTCCCAGGTCTCTTTTACCGCGCAATCGGACGCTGTCAGTCCGATGTCGGCAAAGCCGCCAGGCATGGTCCATTTGCCATCGCGCTTTTCCCGCACCAGCAGGATCCGGTCGTTGCGGATCACGGCGGCGCGAATGTCGATCTTCGGCGTGGCATAGCCTTCCTGCGGCTCGGGAAGTCCCGACAGGCGCTCCACCGGCGTATCGGCCAGCCGGGCAATCATGTCGCGTGCGATGTCGTCGATCTCCTCGAACCGTTCGATATCGAACGGGTCGCGGCTGTAGTGCAGTCCGGTTGCGGCGAGCGCCTGCAGGCGCTTGGCGTGGGCAAGCCAGGTGTTTTCCATCAAAGATCCTTCAAGCTCCGCAGTTGTGCATGGTGCAGCTTGTGCGGGGGCAGGCAAGTCGTCCATGCGCGCGGATGCGTTGTCCTTTTTGGCTTGCCTCCGACGTCCCTGGACACGACCCTTGGGGTGTCACGGCGGAGGAGCGGATGCGGTTCACGGTTCTGGTGGGGGTGGCGCTGGTCGCCGGATGTGCAGACGAAACGATATCGGGCTATGCGAATCGCGAGGCGACGTATCGGTTGGAGGAGATGCACGGCGCGCCGGTTGAATGGCCTGCGACCATCCGATTCCCCGAGCGCGGCCGCGTGGTCGGGCAGGGTCCGTGCAATGACTTCAGCGCTGCCCAGAGCCTTGTTTATCCCTGGATAGAGGTTGCCCAGCCGAACGCGACCCGCAGGATGTGCCCGGACATGGCCGCGGAGCAAGGGTACCTGGAGGCCCTTCAAGCCGCGCACCTTGTCGAGGTCAGCGGACCGGTGCTGATTTTGACGGACGACACGGGCCGGGAAATGGTGTTTCGCGCCCAATCGCACTGACACCCCGCTTCAAGCCTCCAGAAGTGCCACGATTTCTTCCGCGAGCGCGGCAATTTCGCTGGCGGCGGCGCTCGTCCGCTGTCGTTCGGTGACGCCAAAGCCCAGACCGAGCGCTTCGGCATAGACCACGCGATTGCCAAGGACGGTTTCGGCGACCGGAGCGTCGAGGTCACCCATCTGGTCGGTGATCTCTCCTGCGAGGCGCGTTCCGGCGCGGGCCCGGTTGAGAACCGTCAGTGCGGGTCTGCGCGTGCGGTCCACGAGTTCGAGCACGGCTTCCGTCGCCCAGATATCGAGCTGGCTGGCAGAGACCGGCACAATCACGAGGTCGGCCTCCCGCAGCGCTGGCCGCAAGTCGCTGTCGGCCTTCGGGGGCGTGTCGACGATCACGAAGTCATTGGTTTTCTTCAGCTTGTCGCACTCATATCCAACACCCCAGGCGGAGGCGGTCGAGAACTCCATGCCCGGTTCGCCGCCGGTGGCTTCATGCCGGGTCATGAACCAGCGGCCGAGCGAGCCTTGCGGATCGGTGTCGAGCACGGCAACGCTGTGCCCCTGCGCCAGAAGGTGTACGGCAAGGTTCACGGCGACGGTGGTCTTTCCGGAGCCGCCCTTTTGCTGCGCAACGGTCAATGTGTATCCGGCCATGGTCAGCCCCCCGGTTCTGATGCTTGGCTGTCGGGATCGTGGCGCAAATGCTGCGGTCGCACAATAGGCCGGGGTGGGGCAAATGGACAGGTCTGCGAGCCTTGCTCCGGCCGGGTGGCGCGGATGCCGCCAACCGGAAGTCCATCGTCTGTCTCAGGGTGCGGTCCAGTCGACGTCGTCCGCGGGCTCAATATGCATGGACCCGTCGGGTGCGGGGCGAAAAAGCTCCCGGACCTGCTCCGGCGGGGCATCCAGCCATACCTGCCAGTGCCCGGTAGCAAGCAGCACACCCATGCGGTCATGGTAGGGGGCGACATCGCCATTTGGTGCGCAGGTAAGCGGGGCCACCTGGTGGACCTCCCGGTTGTCCGGGGCGATCCACGTATCCGTGATGGCCGCGAAGGGGAGTAACGATCCGTCGCGGGGGCGGATGCGCCATGGCGTCTTGCGCCCGCGCTTTCCGGTCCATTCGTACCAACCGTCCGCGAGCAGCAACGCCCGCCCCGTGCCCGCGAAGGCGGATTTGTCAAACAGGGTTTCCGACCGGGCGTTTACGATGGTCTCCATCACAGGGCGACCGCGTGCATTCTTCCGCCCGACGGGGATGATCCCCCAACGCATTGGAACGATGGCGTCTCCGGTCAGGACCAGCACGTCCTGCCCTGGGGCGATGTTTCGGCGGGCTGGCACGTGGGGAACCGCGCTCTTGGGCACGCCGCAAGACGCAGCCAGGTCCGCGCGGTCACGGCAAAGAAACAATCGTCCGGGCATATCCCGAACTTACGTCCGGTACGGTGCCTTGGCGAGACCGTAACGCGGTCGCTTCGGACACTCTGCCAGACACACCGGCGAACCGTGTGGCCAACACAGGCGTGGACGGGGACAGTGATTGCCGTGGGTCCGTGCAGTTTGAGTGTCCGCGCCTGAAATGGACTTGTCGCTGAGACCCGGAGAACGGACGCCGATTCCCGGCCCATGTTTCCACGCTGGAAAAAACTTAACGGATGCCGTTGCCTGGGTTGCCAATCTCCGCGCGCCCGGGCGCACTGCCCGACTGCGCCCGTTTCGGCGCGAACACTTGCTCGTTCCTGGACAGTGCCCGCCGCCGGCGCTCCATGCCAATCGGCGGGATTCAGCCCATGCTTGGCGGAAGAGTGCCCAGACATTGCCGATCCACCCATCCCGCTGCGCAAAACCCCGGTCGCCAGAGGGGAATCTGGCGCGGGTGGAATCGGCGTGAATCTTGCCAAGTTATTGAGAAATATAAATTTTAATGGAGCCATCGGTGCCGCCGGATAGACAGTCAGACGCCGGAGGTCCGGAACGCGTCGAAGCGGGACGTGATGATCGCAATCGGAGGGGTGCGTAGGAAAGTCCGATGCAAGTGTAGCGTCGTTGTAACAACGCACCCGCAAAGCCGCGAAGGGCCGGAGGCGAGGTTTGGAAACAATCCTGCCGCAAGTTAGTGATAGCGGTGATGTCACATACAGCTTCCCCCCTGCTGCGCCTTGTCGCGGCTGCCGCTATCGGCCTCGCTGCCGGTCCAGCGTTTGCATTGGACTCGGTGACCTTGAACGCTCCCGGCGTGGATGATGCGCTGAAGGCCAAGCTGGAGAACTCGTCGCTTCTGAAAAGGGCGCTGGACGAGCGGACCGCCGCGGTCGAAGCCGCACAGCCGAAATGGTACACGCCGTGGCGCCGCGAGCCCGGGGAAGTTCCGCCGCCGCCTGATGCATCGGACACGTTGGCCACGGCACGGGCCGAATACAAGCGCCTGATCTCGGTCCTCTACGGGGAGGGGCGCTACAGCGGCGTGATCAGCGTCAAACTGGATGGCCGGGAAGCCGCCGACATTTCGCCACTGAGCCCGCCGTCGACGATCCGCAATGCCGTGATCACCGTCCAGCCCGGGCCGGAGTTCAAGTTCTCCGAGGCGAGCGTGAAGCCGCTGGCGCCGGAAACCGAGTTGCCGGAGGGATACAAGCGTGGGGAGGTGGCCAAGTCCGGTCTGATCGGCGACGCCGCAAAAACCGCTGCCATCGCCTGGCGCGACGCCGGACATGCGAAGGTCTTTCTGGCGGACGAGGATATCGTCGGCGACCACGCAACGTCGACGATTGCGTCGCGGCTGACCGTGGATCCGGGACCAAAGCTCCGGTTCGGAGAGATGGTCGTGCGCGGCAACCAGCGTGTGCGGGCCGAAAGGATCGTTGCCATAGCAGGCGTGCCGACCGGAGAGACATTCAGCCCCGATGAGCTGAACGATGCGGCGGAACGCCTGCGCCGATCCGGCGCTTTCCGTTCCGTGTCGATGAGAGAAGCCGAAGCGGTCGGTCCGGGCGATCAGATCACCATCGAAACCGACGTGCTGGAAGAGAAGCGGCGCAGACTGGGTTTCGGCGCCGAGATCTCCAGCCAGGAAGGTGGGCGGATCAATGCCTACTGGATGCACCGCAACCTGTTCGGCGGGGCGGAAAACCTGCGGTTCGAACTGGATATCGAGAATATCGGAACCACGGCGGAGAACAATGGCGTCGACTACCGTGTGGGTGGCCTATTCCGCAGACCGGCAACCTTCCATCATGACGTGGATGCGCTGTTGCGTGGTTACATCGAACACGAGGACGAACCCGGGTACATTGCGACCACGGTCGAGGTCGGCGGGGGTATTGCCTGGCACATCTCCGATGAGTTGGAACTCGCCGCAGGCATCGATTTCCGCGCCTCCGAAGTAGAGGATGCCTTCGGCGAACGTGAGTATTCGATGGTCTCCTTTCCGTTCGCGCTGGAATGGGACAAGCGGGACGACGAGTTCGATGCCACCAAGGGCTTCTACCTCGACACCGAACTCCGGCCGTTTACCGGCATCGAGAACATGGAAACCGGCGGATTGCTGGAAATCGACGGGCGGTACTATTACGGCCTTGGTGAGGCGCGGAACACGGTCCTGGCGGCCCGGGTTCAATATGGCAGCCTGTTCGGACCCGAGATCCCGGACGCGCCGCAGGACTACCTGTTCTTCGCCGGTGGCGGCGGCTCGGTTCGCGGTCAGCCCTACCAGTCGCTCGGAACCGGAGAGATCGACGGAACGATCATCGGCGGCCGGTCCTACGTTGCCCTGTCGGGCGAAGTCCGCAGCTATGTGCGTGGCAACCTTGGCGTCGTCGGTTTCTACGACGCGGGCTATGTCGGCGCCGAGGAATTCTATGACGGTTCGGGCCGCTGGATGAGCGGTGCGGGCATCGGTGTGCGCTACAAGACGGGTTTCGGGCCGATCCGGGTCGACATCGCCACCCCTGTCGACGGCGGTCCTGACGACGCCGAGAAGGTTCAACTCTACATCGGGATCGGACAGGCATTCTAATGCAAACGCTTCGCTCTGTTGCCTTTCTTGCCACCCTGACAACTGCGCTTGTTCCGCTTGGTACGCCGGTCGCCGCGCAGGATGACGGTGGCGGCATGATTCAGCGCTTCTTGCAGGATTCGCTCTCTGGTGGCGGGCGAGAGGTGAACATCACCGGGTTCGAAGGCCTGCTCGCGGGCAATGCGACCATGCAGGAGATGACCATCGCCGACAGCGAGGGCGTCTGGCTGACGCTGCGCGATGTCGTGTTGGACTGGAACCGCGCGGCCATGCTGCGCGGCAACCTTTCGGTCGAGGAGTTGTCGGCGGGCGAATTGATCGTTGCGCGGCTGCCCATTTCCGACCCTGAGGCCGAGGACGCCCCAAAGGCGCCGAAGGCCGAGGCGACCGGTTTCTCGCTTCCGGAACTTCCCGTTGCGATCAGGGTGAACAAGTTTGCCATCGAACGCGCCGAGCTTGGCGAAGCGGTGTTGGGCCAGGCGGCCGAACTCGAGCTGGATGGCACGGTGATCCTCGCCGGTGGGGAGGGCAACGTGGAGCTACGCACGGTGCGAACCGACGGCCCAGACGACCGAATCGCGATCGTCGGTAGCTTCGTCAACGACACCCGGGTCCTTGCGCTGGATGTCGAGTTGGAGGAAGAGCCGGGAGGGCTGGTTTCCTCGCTGATCAATGTGCCCGGCAACCCGTCGCTCGGCCTCGATATCGAAGGCCAGGGTCCGCTGTCGGATTTCGCAGCGGATATCGGGCTGCGCACCGATGGCGAAGACCGGGTGACCGGCCGGGTCACGTTGAAGGGTTCGGGCGAGGGCGCAACGGATTTCGCGGCGGAGATCGGCGGGGACATCACGCCGATGCTGCCACCGGAGTTTCACGACTTCTTTGGCGAGGACATCCGGCTGAAGACCAGTGGGTCGCGCGCCGCCGATGGGGCGCTGGAGCTGCCGGAACTGACCATCGCGGCAGAGAGCCTGTCGCTGGACGGCAACCTGAGTCTCGGCGCCGATGGCCTGCCCACGGCTTTTGCCCTGAACGGCGAGTTGGCCGATCCGAGTGGCGCGCCGGTGCGTCTGCCGGTCTCGGGGCCGGGCAGCTTCCTGCAGAAGGTTACACTCGATGCCGCGTTCGATGCGAGCCAGGGCGAACAATGGACGCTCGATGCCGTGGTCGAGGCGCCCCAGATGGAAGGTTTCGAGGCCGAAACCGTGGCATTGAACGGCGTCGGCATGATCAAGACCGAAGGTGGAGCCGCGATCACCGCCGACCTGATATTCGATGTGGATGGGCTGGCGCTGGCCGACGATGCGATGACGCAGGCGGTGGGCGATGCGGTGTCCGGTGGTGTTGCGCTGGGCTGGCAACAGGGCGGTGCGCTGGAGATCACGCGCCTCTATGCCGATGGCGCCGACTACGGCGTGTCGGTTCTGGGCGATGTCCGGATTCAGGACCGCAGTGTGAAGGTTTCCGGCGAGGGGCGTGTGCAAGCTCGTGACCTGTCCCGGTTCTCGGCAATTTCGGGCCAGGACCTGACCGGTGAAGTGACCGCGGACCTTTTTGGCCGGGGGGATCCACTGGGTGGGATCTTCGCGATCTCTCTCAACCTTGAGGGGCAGGGCCTGTCGATCGGTCAGGAGACAGCCGACCGGTTGCTCGCCGATCCGGTGACCGTGCATACGGCTGTGCGGCGGGACACCGAGGGCACCGTGCTTGACACGTTCGAGTTGCGAAGCAAGGGCGTGACAGCCGATGCCGAAGGTCGGGTCGGCGGAGGGACCTCCGACCTCGCTCTGAAGGCTGCTCTGACGGATGTCGGGCTGGTGATGCCTGGCCACGAAGGCGCGCTGACCATAGAAGGACAGGCGCGAGAGCAGGCGCCGGGAGATTGGAACGTCGGTGTCGATCTTGACGGCCCCTACGATCTGTCCGGCAATGTCTCCGGTCGCGTGAAGCCCGGAGAAAGCGATGTCGCGCTGGACCTCGCCATGCCGGACATATCTCCGCTCGTGGAGGGTCACGAAGGCCCGGTGAAGGTCACCGGCACAGCGGCGGAGACGGACGAAACCGGAAAGTGGGCTTTGGATCTCGATGTGCTCGGACCCTATGAGCTCACGGCGGCGGTCGAAGGGATCTATGGCGCGGGAGCCTCTGATCTGGCGCTCGACGTGGCGCTTCCCGATATATCGCCACTGGTGCCCGGCCATGAGGGGTCGGTGAAGATCGTGGGCACCGCGGCCGAAGCTGAGGCCGGAGCATGGTCCTTGGATCTCGATGCCGACGGACCCTATGATGTTGCCGCGAACGTGGAGGGCGTCTACGCGCCAAACGCCACCGACGTGGCCCTTGCACTGTCCCTGCCGGACATCGCCCCGCTTGTGCCGGGCCACACCGGGGCGGTAGACCTGCAAGGAAATGTCGCACAGGGAGACGCCGGTGCCTGGCAGTTCATGCTGGATGGCACAGGACCCTACGACGCGGCGCTGGACCTTGATGGCTCCATGGGCGGCGGTCCCGGCGAAGTGACGCTGAGCGCGGGGTTGCCCGATGTCTCGCCGCTCGTTCCCGGCCTCACCGGACCATTCAAGGCCGAGGGAACGGCGATCGACAATGGCGACGGCCTCTGGAAAATCGACTTCGACGCGGGCGGTCCCCTCGATGGTGCCGCGACCGTTGACGGTGTGGTTGGCGGCGGCAAGAGCGATCTGGTGCTGGATATCTCGGTGCCCGACCTCTCGCCGCTCGTGCCCCAGCTAAGGGGGCCACTGGACGCCAAGGGGACCGCATCGGAGATCGGCGATGGCCGCTGGGATGTCGACCTGGATGTCGACGGCCCTTACGGCGCCGAGGCGGACGTGGCTGGTGCCGTTGGCGCAACAGGCACCGACGTGGCGCTGAACATCGCGGTGCCCGACATTGCGCCGCTGGTGCCCGGGCACAGGGGCAGCGTTTCGGCTGCGGCGAGTGCCAGGCAGGCCGAGGATGGCAGCTGGGGGCTCGATGTCGATGCCAAGGGACCCTATTCCAGCGCGATCACTGCGGGCGGCACCTATGGCGGCGGCAAGAGCGCACTGCAATTCGAGGCGAGCCTGCCCGATATCGCTCCGGTTGCACCCGGCCTGACCGGCCCTGTTTCGCTCAAGGGGACGGCGGCGGAAGCCGGGGAGGGCCCCTGGGACGTCGATCTTGACGCAGGCGGGCCCTATGACAGCACCGCGCAGATCGCCGGAACGGTCGGGGTGGACAATACGGCCGTCGATCTGACCGTCTCCATCCCGTCGGTGTCGCCCTTTGCCCCGGGCGTGAGCGGCAGTTTCAATGCCTCCGGTTCGGTTGCTCAACAGGCGGACGGCTATGCGCTTGAACTGGCGACCAACGGCCCGCAGGGCGTGTCCAGCAACGTGAGCGGAACAGTTGCAGCCGATTTCTCGACTGTGAACGTACAGGCTGCGGGCGCGGCACCGCTGGGGCTGGCGAACCGCGCTCTCGCGCCGAACTCGATCCTTGGAACGGCGAATTTCGATATCTCCGTGAACGGAGCGCCATCCCTCCAGGCCGTGAACGGCACAGTGTCCGTGAACGGTGCCCAACTCAGCTTGCCGGAGTTTCAACAGACTCTGAACGGGATTACCGTGCAGGTCGGATTGAACGGTGAGAATGTGCAGCTCGATGTCTCCGCCAACGGTCCGGCGGGCGGCAGTGTGGGCGCCAACGGCACCGTACAGCTTGCCGGAGGTTTCAATGCCGACCTCACCGCGTCGCTCGACGATTTCGTGCTGACCGATCCTCTGCTCTACCGGACCTCTCTCAGCGGTGGTGCCACGATCGTCGGACCGCTCCTTGGGGGCGCGAATGTCGAGGGCAAGATCAACGTCGGTCGGACGGAGATCCGCGTCCCCGACGGCGGGCTTGGTTTCGGGGGGGCGATCCCCAACATGCGCCACATCAACGAGCCGGGGGCCGTACACCTTACCCGTGAACGGGCTGGGTTGGTCGAAGACGAGAAGAAGAACGCCGAAGGTGGAGGTGGCGGAGGTGTCGGTGGGCCGGTCTATGGGCTCGACATCATCGTCAGTGCTCCGGAGCAGATCTTCATCCGCGGCCGTGGGCTCGACACCGAGCTTGGCGGCACCGTCGTCGTCACCGGCACCACGGCCAACCCCAACCCGGTGGGAGAGGTCGAAGTGATCCGTGGCCGTCTCGATATCCTCGGGCAGCGGCTGGAGATGGATGATGGCACCGTCTCCATGGCCGGCGGGTTGCAGCCCTATCTTGACCTGACAGCCACCTCCAAACGCAACGAGTTCGAGTTTCTTGCCAGGATTACCGGGCCGGTGGATGACCCCAAATTCGACCTGGCGTCTGTTCCGGATCTGCCGGATGATGAGGTGCTGGCGCGCTTCCTCTTCGGCAAGAGCGTGACCGACCTTTCGGCCTTGCAGGCCGTGCAGATGGCGAGTGCGCTGGCGACACTTGCGGGCAAGGGCGGCCCGGGCCTTCTGGGGGGCGTGCGCCAGGGCCTCGGCCTCGACGATCTGGACCTGGCCACCACGGATGACGGCGAAACCGAGGTGCGGGCGGGCAAGTACATCAGCGACAATATCTATACGGAATTCGTTGCAGGCAGCGACGGAGATACCGAGTTCGACGTCAATGTCGATGTGTCGAAGAACTTCACGGTGAAAGGGACCGCCGATTCAAAGGGCGACAGTTCCATCGGTATCTATTTCGAGCGCGACTACTAGGCCGCGATTCCGATCGACAGACATGGGGCGGGCTTGCAAAGGCCCGCCCCGCCTGTTTCAAGCGCCCCGACCAATCCGCGCCCGGAGGCCCCATGTACGTCGTCACGCTCCTCACCAATCCAGCAACGCCCCGCCTCGAAGCCGCAGCGGTGGAGGCTCTTCGCAACGCCTGGGGCGGAGGCGATGCCCAATGGCTGATGCCGGATGTCGCGGCGGAGTTCGACGTGGCGGAGGTGCCGTCCGACCGCTGGCAGGTCTGGGACGACATGCAGGCGATGGGCGTCGATCTCGTGGTGCAGCCATCGGCCGGGCGGAAGAAGGCAATGCTGCTGGCCGACATGGACAGCACGATGATTGGGCAGGAATGTATCGACGAATTGGCGGACGAGGCCGGAGTCGGTGCTCGGGTGAAGGAGATTACTGCCCGTGCCATGAACGGGGAGCTGGATTTCGAGGGCGCCCTGCGGGAGCGGGTCGGCCTGCTGAAGGGCTTGCCTGTCGACGTGATCGACAAGGTCCTGGCAGAGCGCATCACCTGCACTCCCGGTGGCAAGCAACTGATTGCCACGATGAAGGCCAATGGCGGCTACGCGGCACTGGTCTCCGGTGGGTTCACGGCGTTCACGACCTCGGTCGCAGAGGAACTGGGTTTTGACGAGCACCGGGCGAACACGCTGCTGAGCGAAGATGGCGCCCTGACCGGGCGCGCTGCGGATCCTATCCTTGGGCGTGAGGCGAAGGTGGCGGCGTTGCAAGAGATCACCGCACGGCTCGGCATCACCCCGGCAGACGTGCTGGCCGTGGGCGATGGGGCAAATGACCTCGGAATGCTGGACTTGGCCGGGGCCGGGGTCGCGTTGCACGCCAAGCCCAGCGTCGCGGCCCAATGCGATATCCGGGTCAACCATGGCGACCTGACCGCGCTCTTGTTCCTGCAAGGCTATTCGTCGGACGATTTCGTCGGTGCTTGAGGTCTCTGTCGAGCTTCTCGCGCTCCTGATCCTCGCGGCCTTCGCGGCCGGTTTCGTGGATTCAATTGCCGGTGGCGGTGGTCTGATCGCGCTTCCGGTAATGCTCATGGCGGGGGCATCGCCTGTCGAGGCGCTCAGCACCAACAAGCTTCAGGGCGCCTTCGGGGCGGCGACGGCGGCGGTATCCTATGCCCGGGCGGGACATGTGAACCCATGGAGCCAACGCTGGGCCGCGCTGCTGGCCTTTTTTGCGTCGATGGCTGGTGCAATGCTGATCACCCGGCTGCCAACCGAGGGCGTGCGGGATATCCTGCCCTGGCTCCTGATCGCCATCGCCGTGTTCTTTGCCCTGCGTCCGGGACTCAGCGATCTCGATCGCCATGCGCGGGTCGCGCCGCTGGTCTTCACGCTTACGGCGGTTCCTGCGGTCGCTTTTTACGACGGTCTGCTTGGTCCGGGAACGGGAAGTTTTTTCATGCTGGCCTTCGTTGTGCTGGCCGGGCAGGGCATCCTGAAAGCCACGGCCCATACCAAGCTCCTGAACCTTGCCTCCAACCTTGGCGCCCTGGTGTTCTTCGCCTAGTTCGGAGAAATCTGGTGGATTACGGGGCTCTTCATGGCCGCCGCGCAGGTTGTCGGGGCCCGTACCGGCGCGCAACTGGCGATGCGCAAGGGGGCGAACCTGATCAAGCCGCTATTGATCGGTGTCTCACTGATCCTTGCGTTGCGGTTGCTGACGGCTGCCTAGCCGTGACTTGCCCGGCCAAGCCCTCAGTGCCGTGTCAAGTGTATGCCGCGCCGGCCTGGCTCGACAGTGCAGCAACTTCACTCAGGTCGTTCCTGAGGCAGGCACCTTCAAGACGTCCCACAAGAGTGGCGGACATGCGGATCCGACCGGCCAGATCGTGTAGTGGCACGTCGCTGTCGCCACCGATCCGCGCGGAAAAGGCCACGTAGGTCTCCACCATTGTGACGATGCCGGGCAAGGCTGCCGCGATAAAACCGTGCAAGGCGTCGCCAATCCCGGGATCGGCAAGCACCGCGCGGCGAATTGAGGTGAGGCCCGTCGCCAGTCGGGAGATCTCGCCGGCGGTCGCCAGAGGGGCCTTGCGTGTGGCGGTCGCCAACCGGTCGGCGGCGTCCTTGAGTTTAGCCTCCGCCCGGATATGGCCGTGCTCGTCCTGTGCCCCGCGAGGAATTCTGCGCCGGGTCAACCGTATGGTAGCGAGGCCGGCAACAGCGGTAAGCGCCAGAGCATGCCACCAGGCCATCGACAGACCGAGGTGGAGCACCAGAAAAGCGAGCACTGCCAGACCGCCGACGCGGCGTAGGGACGTTTTCTCATGGGCTCTCATGCCGTGCCTCTCAATCTGCGGAGCAGGTTTGCAGCGGCTCCATGCCCTGCCATGAAAAGGTCCGCATCCCTTCGAATAACCCGGCCCCGCCAAAGCGCCCCCCCCCGTTTGCCACGGCGGTGACCGTTGGCTTCATTCTTGCCGCGGACCCAAGTGATCAGGTCGGGAGCGAATGTCCGTTTCTTCCGTCGCGGCTTGGTCCCGGGCCGCAATCCGCAATGGCCATCCTCGGGAATCATGCTAGTGTTCCACGCGAAACGATCCTCCAGCAAGTCCGACAGCCATGTCGGTGCCACGAGATATGCATGAAGCCCCGGGCAGAATCGCAGAACCAACGCGACACACGTTCCGCGCGAGGCGTCGGAACAGGCGGCCCGGTTTCACGCTCCACAAACGAGCGCAGGGCGGTGGCTCCTGATTGAGCGTCACCTTTGCGTGAGAACCTCCATCTGAAATGAAAGGAAATCCAATGAAGACTGTTCTGACCTGCCTTGTCACCGCCCTTGGTGTGACGCTCGCGGCGCCCGCTTTCGCCGAAGGGGATGCGGACGCCGGCAAGAAGGTTTTCAACAAGTGCAAGGCTTGCCACGCGGTCGGTGAGAAAGCGAAGAACAAGGTTGGGCCTATGCTGAATGGCATCATCGGTGCACCAGCTGGCAAGGTCGAGGGCTTCAAGTACTCCGCCAACCTTCTGGAACTGGCCGAGGGTGGCCTGACCTGGGACAACGAAACTCTCGCTGCCTACCTCACCAAGCCGAAAGACGTGATCCCGAAAGGCAAGATGTCGTTTGCCGGGCTCAAGAAGGAAGAGGACATCGCGAACGTCATCGCGTACCTGAGCACCTTCGAGTAAGATCCGAACCATAGAAAAAAGAAGGGCCGCCCGGTGATCCGGGTGGCCCTTTTCTTTGGGTTTCAGACCGCGCGATTGCTCGGAGAACAACCGCGGGAGGAGCCGCTCAGTAGTCGCGGGCCTCGCCATGCAGCGCCGAGAGCGCTCCCGTTACCCGCCGGTGCAGGTCTTCGAGCCGGCTGCGCTCGATATCCTTGGCGCCACCATCGCAGGCGGGGGTGGCGAGCGATCCACTGACTTCCTCGCGAGCCTTTTCAAGCTCCGCGGTGATCTGGTGGATTCGTGTGATTGCGTCGGAGCTGACAGACATTTCTTTCCTCAGTGCTCGATTTCTGGCTCTTGGGGCCGGGAGTCGCGTCTCCCGGGGATTCTCGCGGTAATACCACCACAAAAACGCTGCCGAAACGCCCAATATCAAGATTTCCCTCATGCCCGACAGACATGGGTCCTGCGTGCACAGCATCGACGGAGCAGCAGGAAACGGATTGGACATTCCGAGAGCGACACCGTTCATTGAAGTTTCTGGCAACGGTGAGGTGATGCGGGTGCAGGTACTACGGATCGGAAATCGGGACGCACGCCACCTTTGGCTCTCGTCACAGGGGTTGAGCCAGACGCCGACCGGGCCGCTTGATGTGGCCGGTATCATACGGCAGTTGGGGTTCGTCCAGTTGGACTCCATCCAGGTCGTCTCGCGTGCCCACCACCACATTCTGTGGAGCCGGAACCAAAACTACCGGGAACCGATGCTGGACCGTCTGCTCGCCCGGGACCGGGGTGTGTTCGAACACTTCACCCATGACGCAAGCGTCTTGCCGATGGAGTTCCTGCCGATGTGGCAGCGCCAGTTCGACCGGATGCGGGCCAAGCTCGATCGCTCCAACTGGTATCGCGGCATGTTGGACAGGGAGGGTCGCGACGCGATCCGGGCTCGCATCCGGCAAGAAGGCGCGCTTTCGACCAAGGCTTTCGACACCGAGGTCACGGGCAAGCGGGAGATGTGGTCGCGCCCGCCGCACAAGCTGGCGCTCGACTACATGTGGTATTGCGGAGACCTTGCCACCTGCCACCGCGTCAACTTCACGAAGTACTATGATCTTGCGGAACGCGTCTTTCCCGAAGCTCTCCGCACGGCGCGACTATCCGATGAAGAACAGGTGGACTGGCTTTGCCGGGCGGCCCTGGATCGGATGGGGTTCGGATCCCCGGGCGATATCCAGCGATTCTGGGATGCCGTCAGCCTTGACGAGGCGAAGACCTGGGTCGAAGGCGCGATGGAGTCCCTGCGGCCGGTCGAGATCGAGACCGCGCAGCGCGGATGGGTGAAAGCCATTGCGCCCGCCGATATCGAGACACGGATTGAGGCCGCCGGAACCCCGACCTCCCGCCTGCGCATCCTGAACCCTTTTGATCCGGTGATCCGTGATCGCCAGCGCCTGCAGAGATTTTTCGGCTTTGACTACAGGGTGGAAATGTTCGTCCCCGCCGCCCGGCGGATCTGGGGCTACTACGTGTTCCCGCTGCTGGAAGGGCACCGGTTTGTCGGGCGGATCGAGGTCAAGGCGGATCGCAAGGCCTCGGTTCTGATGGTGTTGAACCTCTGGGAGGAACCGGGCATCGCATGGTCCGCTGCCCGGCGTGAGAAACTGCGGGCGGAACTTGACCGGATGGCCCGATTTGTGGGGCTGGCCCGCGTCGAATGGGTCAACTAGGGTGTGGATGGCCGCGATGCCTCCTTCGCCGGAACGTCAGTCGCAGCCTACGCAAATGAGCATTTGAGGAAGTTGTTGGACAATGGATAGCGAGCAGTTGAAGGATTGGTACTACGAGATCGAGGTCGCTCCGGGCGTCATGTCAGGAGGTCGTGTGCGTGGCACCCTTGGTATGACACGCGAGGTGATCGCCAATATGGATCTCGAAGGCGCCCGTTGCCTCGACATCGGCACCCAGGAAGCCGTGGCACCGGTCTTGATGGCGCGCCAGGGGGCAAGCTATGTCGCCGCATACGATCGTCTCGATCTGAGCGATCGACTGGCCATCGTTCAGTCATCCTATGGTGTCGATATTGACTACTATCACTCGCTCGAAATGCACCAGCTGAAACAGGCGTTGAACGAGCGCGAGGTTCCAGCATTCGATGTCGTCATTTTTGCCGGTGTTCTGTACCACATGATTGATCCCCTCGTGGGGTTCGCCGTGGCGCGAAGCACACTCCGGGACGGTGGGATCGCGGTGATCGAGTCGTCGGTCTATGTGTCCGACGAGTTTGTCATGCAGTTCAACGCTGGCGGACGATACTATCAGGGTTCGAACTATTTCCAGGTATCGCTGGCGTGCTACGAGTATTTTGCACACATGGTGCGCCTCAAGCCGATTGACCTGCTTTTTACAAGGCCGAGCGCCAGTGGAATCAGCAGGGTCAGCATGGTTTGCCGTGCGGTGACTGATGTCATAGCCGACGCCGACGACACGTGGATTCGAAAGGGTTTCGTCGCGCAGGACATGGCGGCCTATGGCCTCAGATACCGGGAACTGGCCAGCGACAAGGCGCCCGTGCCCTACACCGCAATCAATCCAGAGCTGGTCTTCCGAGAAGGTTCGGATTGCATTGATGTCCTGAAGACCTTCCACGCGTCAGCGCCAGTTGTCGGCTCTCGTCGCAAGGGGCAGTTGTTCTTGGAGGACTTGAAGTAGCACCACACACCAGGTTTCACCCAGCCGGCTGGTACGTTGGAGTGGTCGGGGGGGGGAACTCCTGCGCGCCCGCTGCCTCGGCGGGGGGCGGGGCGACGGTTCGCCTCCGAGAGTGTCCTGTCGAACTCGGGCGCGTGGTCGGCCATGCGGCGCGTCCGTCAGGTCGCTTGCCTGTAGCCGTATCGTGCGAGGAAGTCCGCGAACACGTCGTTCAGCCGAGCAATCGTTTCCGACTTGAGCTTGTCCCGGTGGTCTCCGGGGGAGACGCGGCGGATATGGTCGCTGGGGTTCTCTGCTTCGGGACGGACATCGTTTCGCTGCACGATCGCCGCGACACGATTCGCGGACACGTCGAGATCGAGGTACTTCAGCATCTCGTCTACCCAGGTCAGTTTTTCGAAGATCACGTCCTCATAGCGCCACACGCGGTGCTCGATGGCGTCCACTTTCTCGAAATCCGCCTGATAGATCTTGCTCAACCTTGGCGCATTCTCGAGTGCGAAATCGTTCAGCTCTTGTTGTTGCGCCTCGCTGCGCTGGCGTTCGAACTCCTTCGCCAGCCCCTCGTCGGCTTCCTGTCCCGGCGGGGTGTGGCTGAATGCCTGTGAGAAATACAGCGATACCAGCATGTCTCTCGGGTCGCGCACCAGAAACACGGTGCGCCCGGAGGCAAATGCAGGGATGCCACCGGGCTGGGGCCAACCGCGATAGCCGACATAGGCGTAGCCTGTCTCCAGATAGAGATCGTTCGAGCCCTCTGGCCATCGATCAGGCTTCAATCCCAAGTTCCGCATGGTGGCGGGCAGGTTGAACGGCGCCAGCCCGGCATGTTTGCACAATGGCTGCATGAGACGATTCAGCAGAGTGCTGCCACCTTTTGGCAGTCCAAGAATGAAAACGCTTCGGGTCTCCTGATTGCCCGGCTCGGGCAGCGTGATTTTGTGCGTGCCCCCGTTGACATCAAAGGAAATGGAAAGCGGTTCAACCATCGTCGTCTCTCCTGCATAGAGCCGTTCCTGTTGTCGCGGACGCTAGTATGGATTGCCACGGCGTTCCATGTGCTTTGTCAGGTTGTCGCACGACTCAGAGAACGGGACTCGACTCGTGGTACATTGGCCGACATTCAGACGAAGCCGAAGGGCCATGATCCGGGTGGCAGTCGCACCATGTCGCACTGCGCAGATGCCGGTCCGCTAAGGTCAGGTTGCCAAATGCACGTCGTGTCGACGGCCATCTGCCTGATTGCGATCGCCTGAGTGCAGCGCA
This sequence comes from Aliiruegeria haliotis, assembly GCF_003003255.1. Classification (GTDB taxonomy): domain Bacteria; phylum Pseudomonadota; class Alphaproteobacteria; order Rhodobacterales; family Rhodobacteraceae; genus Tropicimonas; species Tropicimonas haliotis. The sequence goes on along the minus strand of NZ_PVTD01000014.1, from coordinate 36,197 downwards.
ACAGCGGTGGCGTCCTGTTCGCCCTTGATCAAGGCGAGAACGCTGTCGAAATGGCGCACAGCATCGTGAGATGTTCCCAAGGCTGCTTTTGCTTGGGCGGCAGAACTCCCCAACCGGGATCCGGGCGTCAGCCTTCGGCTCAGGTCGGCCGGCATCAGCAAGGCCTGAGCCGATAGCACGTTCAGCAGCATTGCCGCGTTTCCGGCATCCTGCGTGTCAATTCGCTGCGCCAGCCGTTCAAGCCAGCCGTGGGCGTTCTCCGGTGTGACGGACGGGTCGACCTCCGGTGCCCGAGCCAATTGCAGCACGGGGCTATTCGCCGGCGGGGCGCCTGACAGCCGCGCAATGCCGTCGAGGATGCTGTCGTCCGTGTGATGGAGCAGTTGCTCGCGCAGGGTGTTCATCGGCTGCCCGTGAAAGAAAACGGGCATGCGGCCGAGCATGGTAAACTTGTCGAAGACTGTTCGATAGTCCTCAACCTGTGCCTCGGACACTAGGAGGTTGACCATGAATGGATCGTTCTGAAAGAAGCAGTCGTAGGCCTGAAAAATCGTCCAGGCCTCTTGCCAGGCGCCGTTTTCTTCGGTCGGACCGGCGAGGTACCGCTCCAGAGACCACCAACAATCGTAGGCCAGATAGCGGCGTGTGGCGGAATGGCGTATCAGTCTCGGCAACCAGACTTCTGACAGGAATGCCTGGAACCGTGCAGATCCTGTGCGATAGATCGCGTTGCCGTTCATATGGGACTGAATGTCCGGATGGAGTGCATCGCTCCCGGCGTAGATCGAACCGATGACCCAGGCGCTGGGGTGCCTATCGATCACACGTTGAGTGGCCTCGATCCAGCCAGCTTGCACTGGCAAACAGTCCAACTCGACCTGCAGGGTGAAGCCGCTGAACGGTGCGGCTTCCCGAAGTGTGCTCAGAAATAGGAAATTCGGGCCGGCCCGCGCTCCATAGGCGCCTTTAGGGGAGTGCGGATCCCGCTCATAAATGTCCTTGTCGCCGCGCAATCCGGCGCTGACAGCCGAGAACCCCGCGAAGCTCCGCTGCAACTCTGGATGGGTATCGAAAATCCGCCGGGCCTCTGCCAGCACCGCTTCGGGGGCATTGTTGACCACAAGCAGCAAGTGCGGACGCGGTGTCTCCGCCATGGCGCGTGGGCTAAACCGGGGATCAGACCACAAGGCAAACAGTTGCCGCAGCGGTGGGCCAACGTCGCGGGCCACCACCGGGATCGCCACGCAGGCCAGCCGGGTATCGCCATGGTCTGTGTCCGAGGCGCGGTGGTGTGTGTCTGGTGGTGTCACGTGCTACCTTTTTTCGGAATCCCGACGCGTCGCCAGCTTCATGCTCGAAACCGTAGGTATCCGCCAGATTGATGTCTACCCGGTGCGAATGGTATCCATCGCCTGTGTGCGCCGTCTGCACGTCGTGCGCGTAGACCTGTTGGATAGCTGGCCGATATCGGCGTGGTATGGCCTCCGTGGCCCGGTGCGGTTTTAGGTAACATGATGGCCCGACGGTTCTGTTCCGCTATGGCATGTAAACCCGGAATGTGCTCCGATGGGTAAAGAGGGTGCAGAGGAATGATATGACGTCGGCGACCGAGACGCGCAGAGACGGCTCCAAGCAATGAACAAGATGGAAAGACAATTCTCCAAAGGCCCCGGCGAAGGGACTTGCGCAGCAGATTCCGGATTGATTGTCGTGTCTGACCGGGAGTCCCCCGTTGCGGAATTGCTGATGCGTTCCGCGCCCGGTGCGGTCGTTTACCCGGACCTGACAGAGGCGCTCGCGCACCGGCAGGATCGGAAAGTTCTCCTCCCGGTTGCAGCCCCCTGTGTCGCCGTTGCATCCGCCCTGCAAGGCAGCGCTCTTCCCGGTGAAGCCATTGAGCAGTGGATGGCCAAGACCCGGGACACGTTGGCCTTGCTTGTGGAGGCAGGCGAACAGGTTGTTGTGATCGAGTCCTCCGGTCTGCTGCGCGGCGAGGGTCGGAACTGGACCGTGCTCTCCGCCGAATTTGGTTTGTCGTGTCCACCGGCGGGCGGTGTCGAAATGCCCGCGACAGCCGGGCAGATGGCGCAGTTTCTAGCTTCGGCGATCCTGGCGCGCCACCCGAAGGCACGCAGGCTGGCTGCAGAGTTGAACGCGCGTTTGAAACCCTCGGTGGACCTGCCGGAACCGGACTTCAGGATCCTCGATTCCGAATGGGCGGCACGGACAGGGCAAAAGTCGGATCTCACTGCAACCGCTGACGGTGGACAGCCGCAGATAACCACCCCTCAGGCGTCAGAACAGACCGCCGAGATCGGTTTGCTGCGCGACAGCCTTGGCCAGACCATGAACGTCATCCGCGAGCTTGAGGAGGAAGTCGAACGCTTGAAGGGGGAGACTGCGGACCATTACATTCAGGTGGCGATGACAGACGTGGTACGAACCCAGCTCAATACCCTGTGGCGAGAGTCCAAGATGCGTGAAGCGGTCCTGGGGATGGCGCTACTTGAAGATGCCAGGAGCGCGCGCGCTCAGGCCGCGGAGCAAAAGGCGCTTCGGGAGGCATTGCAGGCTGAGATCGAACGTCTCAACCCCTCCGGCACGACGACGGCCACCTCCGACGGCCTCACCGACGAAACCCCGCAACAAGACCCCGAATAGTCTTGAAGGTTTGGTTCATCAAGAAGGTGCAGTCGACGCCGCAAGCGGTCGGAGCGGCCAACACTGGGCGTGAACATATGGGCCGGGTATTGGCGAGCAACACCTTGGGCGCTCTGAAGAGTTCGCCGGAAGATCGGATCCGACGCAATTTTCTCTGTTCCCAAGTGCTTGCTCCCGAACAGCGCTTTTCTTGCGGTGCGGTCGGAATGGGCAAGAGGCATATCCAATCAACAGAAGTGAATGTGTAATGGCCTATGAAGAGGTTTTCGATGCCCTGCCGTCCGAGGATGCCTCGTTCGAGCCGTGTTTTGCATTCTCGATCCACAAGTGCGGAAGCACGATGATGCATTCGATGATCGGAGAGGTCTGCAAGGAGGCGAGTATTCCTGCAATCTCAGTTCCCGATATCCTGTTCAACGCCGGTTACCTGGGCGGAGCCTGGCAATCGGATGAAGAGTTGCTGCCGGCATTTCAGAGGCGCATCCTATACTACGGTTTCCGCAATCTGCCGCGGCTTCTGTCCTCGCCAGAGGTCGGCTTGAAAAAGTGCCGCTTCGTCCTGCTGGTGCGTGATCCTCGAGATGCGCTTGTGTCCCAGTACTTTTCGTGGGGCAGCAAAAAGGGCAGCCATCGTGTGCCCGAAAAGAACGCGCAGAAGTTCATTCAGAACATGGCGAGGAACGAGAACCTGGAACTTGACGAATATGTTCTTCAATCGGCTGGTCAGTTGAAGGCAAAGTTCGAAGGCTATCGAACGGGTCTGGATTTCGATCAAGGGCTTCTGCGGCGCTACGAGGATGTCTATTTCGACAAGAAGACCTTCCTTGGCGAAGTATTCGACCATCTGGGGTTGGACGTCGATCAGGAAATCATCAACCGCGTGGCCGAGAAAGCGGACATCCGACCAGAGAAAGAGGATCCGACAAAGCATATTCGGAAGGGTACGCCGGGCGATCACAGGGAGAAGCTGCAACCGGAGACAATCGGGAAACTCAATGATCTGTTTCGTGAGACCGGGGCATTCTTCGGCTACGATCTTTGACACGGAAAAGACACAGCGCGCATGGCGCGACCGGCGTGCTGTACATGGCAGCATGTCCCAATGAACTAGAAGTCCACGCCGCACTTCTCGAATGCGCGCCCGGGGAGGGCCAGACGTTGAGCCACGTCAGTGAATGAGCTTCCGTAGCTGCCAAGAAACCGATCCGCGGAGGTGAGCAAAAGCAGGTCTGCCATCGCATATTGCAATTGAACTGTAGAGCGATCGAAATCGGTTCGGCGCAGTGACGTCACGCGGTCTCCGAAGTGTTGATAAAATCGCTGATAGGTCGACGGCAGGTCTGCAGCAAGGAAAATGGAGTCTGCCTGTCCCTCTGCGACGAGTGTATCCAATCGCTGTACGAAGCGTTCAGCATCGCTCTTCTGGCGGCATTCAACCAGTTCTTGATGCCGCTCTGGCGGCCAGTTTCCCGGCGCCTCAAAGCTCAGATGATCGAAGGCCGGGCCTGTCGCCGTCCGGATGTGAGCGGCCACGGAACTGGGGTGACGCACCCGGTTCACGAGTTCCATAACCGGCTCTGCGGCAACAAGGTCGTCGAGGAACCGGTCCTCGACAGAGAAGTCCTGGTAGGGACTGTTGAGTGTGTATGCCGAGCGAATGTAGACGTCGCCGCCCGGCTCCGCATCATCATCGGCCAGGATCGGAGCCTGGAATGCTGCCCCGGGTTCGATCTCCATGTAGTTGTAGACCCGCCAGGCACCTTCGCGAAACACGTCCGCAGGTTTGTCCTCGGAAACAACCAACCCACGGTAGTCCAACAGGTCGTGGATCAGGCAATCGCAGTGGTGATCCGGGCGCCAGATCACCACGAGTTCTCGCCCGGTCGCCTCGGCAATGGATGCCGCGGACGCCATGGCCCGGAGCCGGTTACACAAACCATGCTGTGCGTCGATGAACAGGAAGGGCTGACCGGTCAGGTGTGTGGGGTCATTGGGCATAGGACGGCGAACCCGCATGCAGTGAAAAACGCTTGTGGCGAGAATGCCGGATACATTGATTGCCGTGTCAAGGCAAACCGGACGGCTCTTCGGCCAATAGACGGCACCTTGTCGTTGCGCTGGACAAGCCGGGGTGTCGTGGGGCATTCAGGGACAGAACACGCGGGACACGGGGACCTGAATTGACACACCCTATCGAGACGTCAGGCGAGGCCGTATTCAACACCCTCCGAAATCTGGTGCTCAAGTTCTCTGCGCAAAATGAAACGCCTATCGTACCTGAGGTCTATCTTAGCTGGGACATAGACAATGGCGATGTATCTGCCACGATCGACGCCCGTCCCGGTGAACTCATTGCCATCGACAGCAAGGTGAATGGAGAGCCACGTTGGGTTACACTGAACATCGGGTTGGGTATTGCGCGCCTGACCCCCGGTGACGTGGTTACTCTCATCGCCGATCTGCAATCGTCTGAGGTAGCCAATCTTCCCGTATTCATCCGGTCAGGGTATGACGGATATTCGAAGGACGTCGTACTGCATTCTCCGCTGCCGAGTTCGGAGGTTGCGCAGGTGCAAACGCTCATGCACACCATCCGGCACTATGAAGTTTCGGAGCGAGACGAAGCCTACCAGACGCTCATCGTCGAATTGCCGAAATCGGATTTTCAACTGGCACTGGGCGATGCGCGATTGATGCTGACCCCCGCTTCCTATGGCCTGCGCAGCGCGCCGGAGACCCTTTCATCCATCGCTGGTTGAACTCGGCAGGTTTGATTGAACCCGTCTCGCAGGTTTCTTCGAAGCCTCGGCTAGCTTGCAATGGCAGCGCACTCAGCAGATTGACCGCATTCCTTTGACGCCCGCCAAACCCAGACTGCGTGGCCGTGTCGACGCAGCCACCAGACTTGGCGGGCAGGTCGCTTGGGGACATGCGCGGGAGCAACCGGTATGGGTCTGGCGCTTACGCCTTTTCAGGTCCACGACGACCGACCAAATCTGGCATTGTGGGTGCGACTTGATAGGGTACATTTTCAAAGCGTCGGGACGGGGCGCTCGGGTTTGGTGCGTGCGGCGGGCCGATCTCCCACCGGTCAACAGGCGTCGGTAACCGATGAGAAAACGCACAGGCGGGGGACCAACCGGATGGCAGACTATTCGCACATGGAGTTCGAAGTAAAAACGCGCTTGTTGCTGCCGCGTTCCAGGATCCATGTGCAGAGCCTGTACATATTCAACATGTACCGGGCCGGCAGTTCGCTCATGGAGGCCATTGTCGAGTCGATCGCTGCCGTCACTCCATTCACCGCCTATAACATCGTGCGGGCGCTCGACGATGCCGGCGTATCGCTCATCGACCCGGTGGACTACTCCCGCAACACACTATTCCTTGACGATGCATTCCACGCCCTCGACCGGATCGCTGATCTCGGTGGATACATCTACTATGGTTTTCGTGAAGTTCCCCATGGCTATGCGACACGATTTGACCATGTCGCCGCGGCCGTGTTGCTCGTGCGGGATCCAAGGGACGTGCTCATTTCGCAATACTCCGCCGTCGCCAAACACGTGGTATCGGGTGCCGCCGGGGCGGATATCATGAAGCTGCGGGAGAAGACGGAGAATATGCAGCGGGAGGAGTTCATCACCTCGGATGAGTCGATTGCCTTCGCGAGGAGGATCGTGAACTGCTACCGGCCCATGATCGAGAAGGGCATGGCCGTTCTGCGATACGAGGACTTCTTCGAAGGAAGCGAATTCCAACGCCACCGGCTTGTCGAGACTGTAGTGGACTGCTTGGCGGACTATTTTCCGGAGCCACCGGACGTCGAAAAGATCGCGGCGAACCTCGAGATCAGGATTGAAAACAGCAAGGCTCTCCGTGGGCATGGCACGGCCGGAACACACGGAATGCACAGGTCGTTGAGTCGTGATTGCCAGGAGGCGCTGGTGCAACACCTTCGCCCGGAACTGGAGTTGCTCAACTACCCACTATCCTAGACAGCTGAAGCATCGTTGGATGTCGTCTGCAGTGGTAAGGTGCTGACGCCGAGTTTCCGCAGGGCACATGAAGCCCATGTTCCTACCGACCCAACATGCGTCCTGTTCATGGTTCAACGGGCTCACTGCCACGGGATGAGGCTTGCAGAGAATCGAACTGTACCGTGAACAACACCGTGAGCGTCGCCAAAACTGCGACGGAACGGGTCAGAAATCGTTGTGAGGCAGGCCCATTGTTGCCCCCAGGGCCACACTTGCTTCGCCGGGATGGCATTGTTTCAAACCGTGCTTTTCTTGCAGCAATCCGTGAGCGGGCGATCTCGGCACATAAGTGCTTGTGCGGCCTGAATTCCTGAGTTTGACCGAGAGCTTTGCGACCATTTTGTGGCAAATCCACGGCCTTAACCTGTTGTCTATCCCCAAATGGGGATGGTTTGGGCCTCTCCGCCTCCGTTAACGTTTTCTTAATCCGGCACACAATTTGCCAGATTGCTGCGTTATCAAAGTAGATAGCCTAGAGGTTTCAAGCCTTTGGGGGGAGAGGAACTAATGACGTATCATTGCACACCACGCCTGAGAATTTGTGATTTCGATGAGGTGGAATGGATCCAGCCAGATTTGAAGGCTGACGTTCTCGAAGACTACAGCAAACCGTTGCCGCCGTTCCGTGAGGGGCCGCTGACACACGCACGCGTTGCGGAAAACACCGATCTGACGGCGTGGCGCATGGGGCTTGACGACCGGCGCGCGAACACCGCCGACGAGCGGAATCTGGTCAAGGTTGAGGCCGTTGACGGAACGCAATCCGTTCTTTTCAATTTTCCGGCATGGCTCATTCGTTACGGCGACATCAGCGATCGCGACATTCCCTATAGCGTGATTGATGGCTACCCGGCGCACCTTTGCTTCTTTGGCGGCGAAGGCCGTGATCGTGCCATCGGTGGAACCTACGAAGACGAGCTCTGGGGCTACGGTGGTTCCGACTTCCTCTTCGGAGGCGGTGGTAACGACCTGATCAATGGCGGCGCTGATGGCGACGTTCTCAGAGGCCAGGACGGCGATGATGTTATCCTCGGTGAAGGCGGTGTCGATGTAATTATTGGCGGCGCTGGCGACGATCAGATCAACGGTGGCGACGACAACGACCGGATCTTCGGCGATGAAGCTGGAGCGGCCCCGGGTGTGGGCGATGGCGACGATTGCATCGAAGGCGGAAATGGCAACGACGTCATTAATGCTGGAGATGGCGACAATCTGATCTTCGGCAACAACGCCGGAAATACTGACCGTCGGGGTCCCGATCGCGATACCATCAACTCCGGTGACGGCGACGACACCATCTTTGGCCAGGACGCCCGGGACACCATCGATGCTGGAGATGGCGACAACCAGGTCGACGGCGGTGACGGCAACGACCGCATCACGACCGGCGAAGGCGACGACAAGGTGGTCGGCGGCGAAGGCAATGACCGGATCTGGACCAACGGTGGCGACGACGAAATCTGCGCCGATGAAGGCAATGATCGCGTCTGGGCCGGCGACGGCGATGACAAGGTCAAAGCTGGCGACGGCGATGACAGGGTCTGGGCCGGTGACGGCGACGACGTTGTACTTGGCGGCGACGATGACGACATTCTCCGCGGTGAAGACGGTGATGACGTTCTTGCGGGTCAGGATGGCGACGATATCGTGATGGGCGGTGACGGCAACGACACCCTCTTCTACGGTGCTGGTACTGACATCGGTGTTGGCGGCAGTGGCGATGACACCTTCAAGTTCGATGACGAGCGTGGTCGTGTTGAGGACCTTGGTCGGAACCTGATCCAGGACTTCACCCAGGACTTCTTCGATCTCGACACCATCGACTTCAAGTGCGTCTCCGAGTTGACCCACATGTCGGTGATTGCGCTGAGCGACGATCGTGTTCGCATGATCGGCTACAGCGATCAGAGCTATCGGGAAGGTGGCGCCTGGCAGGATGACAAGAGCCATTGGTACTTCGGCGATGACAAGCAGATCTTCGACGTCTTCGTCTACGGCGAGAATGTCGGCACGATCAACAGCGCCGCAGGTAGCCTGATGCAGGATACCGCCTATTCCGACGCCAGCGGGCCGGTTTGCCTCAACGATGTGTTTGTTGACATCGGCAACACCGGTGACTGGGACAAGTCCTGGTACGTTGGTGGCGGCGAGGACTACATCGGCTGATCGCCTCAAACCAAACATCATGGAAGGCGCCCCAACGGGGCGCCTTTTTTCGATGCGAACACCTCGGGGGACACTGCAATACTCGCGACTCGCCCTGGCATAAGCCTCGATCGCTGTACGTGTTTCAGGGTCAAATCGACCCGCCCGAACGCACTTGGTGTTGCCTGAACCTCCAGTGATGATGTGGTGTCGCAACCGCTCCGAAGAATTGCCGTGCACTATGCGATTCGGTCACTTGGCTGGACGAGCATACTGGTCGCATCACCGCAACGAGAAAGAATCTTCACAGAACAGGATTTTTGAATTCCAGTAACTTCAATGCTTTGGCGAGGGTCGCGAAGAAATAATCTGACTTTCAGCAAAAAAAAGTTGCAGAGTGACGCAAGGACAATCACGTTGAAGACAGGGTTGTTAGACGAATAGGAGAACAGCCGGCGCGTTTTTTGCGCTGTCCGGTTCAAGTACGGAACGATTTTCGCAAGTTCATTGAACGGCCAGAAGTCGTTTCGAGTGGTGTGTTTTGATAGGGGGGCCGGCAGATGTTTGTTGCCTTGGAGCCATTCTGGGGGACGGTAATTGATAGCACTCTTTCGAAAGTAATGCGCGCAGAGGCTTGGTCGTTGATCCTGACGGATCAGCACCGGCAGCTCAATCTGAAGCTGGGTGAGAAGGGCAATATTGCGAAGCGCTTCACCGGTTTCGAAGCCATTCTGAACGGTCTCTGGAACCGTGGAAGGCTCGAGCGCACATCCACGGCCTGGCTTCAACCTGACGGTGCCGTCGTGGATGATGTTGATAATGCCAGCGAAGATCCTCTTTTGGTATTTGTTCACCCCGTTGAAACCGGACAGGTGCTGTCCGGCGGCCTCGTTCTTGACCGGAAGGCAATTGGCGGCTTCGGCTTCGCGGGAGTTGAGAACCTGCTTTCGTTCCTCGGGACACAGGCGGCCTGCGCGGCACGTTGGAGAAACCTTGAGGAAGAGCGCCGCGCAATTGGAAAACTGATCTCTGCGCTGGCTTTGCAGTGTGTGATCGTCGATCGGAATGGTCGGATCGTCTACGAGAATACCCGAAACAGGGGAAACCTGGCAGCGACCGGTCGGCCCAATGAGAGGCGCGGCGCGACCCGTGGTGCGATTGTGCGTTCAATGATCGATCAGGCCGTGACCGAGTACCGGGCCTCGTCGACAGCGCAGAAGAGGCGCTACCACGTCGTGGCGGTCAGTCGGAACACCCGTGAGGTGGTGCCGCTCTACATTGTTCCGTTGAGTGCGTTAACATCAGACAAGGAGGATGCCGAGTTTCTCGCGTTGCTCGTCCCCTCGCCGACCGAGCCGATCCAGAAGGAGGCGTTGGTCCGTGCATTCTCGCTCACACCGGCCGAAGCGAAAGTGGTTCGGCGCATAATTGCCGGGATGAACATCAAGGATATAGCCAGGGAAACGGTTCTCACCGAGCAGACCGTGCGGACCTATTTGAAGCACAGCTATGAAAAGCTCGGCGTTTCCAGCAAGAGCGAGTTGGTGGCCAAGGTCGTATCGCTTTCGATCCCGCTTGACCAACGTCAGCAGCGGCTCCCATAGGGGCAGGACCCAAGGACTATACTGGGTGCTGTCAGACGGGTTCGAGCGCGTCTCTACAAGGGCATGATAGCTGTCGCGTATGCCGCGCAGAGACCGCGCCACTCAGCGAGAGCAGCGGCGCGGTTGTGCTTGAAATTCTGTCGTGAATAGAAGTGGCCTTCCTGGTCGAAGTGGTTGTGGACAGAGGCGTGGATTGCGGCGAATACCTGCAGACTTCGCATCCACCGGAAGCGTTGCATCCGCTGCCCGGCAGTGGTTTGCCAGCAAACCACGAGAGGGGCCCTTTCTCGTCGTCGGAACGGCAAATGAGAATTCTCCGCCCGGTTGTTCAGTCATTGGCCAGTTTCTTGTAGTTGCTCGGCGCCGATCGCCTTCAAGGCCGCACCGAAAGACCGAAGAAAATCAGAGACGATGGCCTCAGGCCTGCCGTATCGCCGCATCGTTTTCTTCAGGAGTTTTTTGTGCAGCTTTCTTGTCCCGCGTCTTCGTCACGAAGCTTTCCAGGACCTCGCCTTCGTGGTCAACAGCCCGCCAAAGGTAGTGCCGTTCGCCGTTGATCTTCACGAACACCTCATCCAAATAGCCACCGCCACTGAGGCCAGAAACGCAGTCGCTCGGCCCGTTTCTTGCGGATCTCGGCGGCGAGCATTTGCCCGGACCGGTTCCACCAGAACCGAACGGGTTCATGGCTGATGTCGATGCCTCGCTCATGCAGCAGATCCTCGACGTTCCGGAGCGACAGCGGGAAGCGCACGTACATCATAACCGCCAACTGGGTTCCTTCTGAGACCGCCCCAGACAGTTTTAATGTCGATCCAACCCACCACACACCGGGACCAAACACCTAGGGGCAGTCTCAACCCCGGCAACGGCGCGCACGACCATTACGCCGGAATGACAAAGGTGCCGATCAACGACGCATAGATCAGGACGATTGCCACAAAGACCAGCCCGGGTTGCGCTATGAAGCGCGATAGCCGGTACTTGTTCAAAGCCCGAACCGTGATAATCGCAAGCACGACGGCGAGAACCATGCTGATAAGCATCGGCGAAAGATATACGCCGAACAGGTTGAATTCGCGGGGTACTGGAAGCATGGGACACCTTCAGTGAGAGCCGGGTCGCCGGTGAGTTCACAAATCCTAACACAGCCACCTCACGGCGGCGATTAGCGCAATATCGAGGGCGCTGGTGGCGGCAAATCGGTTTCTTCATCCGAAGTATCGGTCTTTGACATAACAAGGACAGACGCGGTGGTCCCAACCAAAAGATCGATATCTTCCGGTACCTCGCCCAGTTCAATGCGCACCGGAATGCGCTGTGCCAGTCGGATCCATTCAAAGGTCGGGCTGACATTGGGCAGCAGGTTGACACCAGTGCTACCTTCTCCCTTGGCGATACCGCGCCCGACACTATCGACAACACCCGGAATGACGATGTCGGGGTGTGACATGAGCGTGATCGCCGCACGGTTGCCCGGCTTGATCTCGCTGACATAGCTTTCGCGGAAATACGCATCGACCCAGAAGCTGTTGTCGTCGATCAGTGCGAGAATTGGCTGGTTGGCGACAGCTTGACTACCCAGACGTAAAGTCAGGTTGGTGATGTGTCCGCTGACCGCCGCGCGAACCTGCGTGAACTCAAGGTTGAGACGCGCAGTTTCAAGGGCCGCATTTGCTTCCCTGAATTGCGAGTTCTCTTCGCCGCGGGCGCCGCGGCTTGCAATGGCGCTTCCCAAAGAGGCTTGGGCCTGAGCATAGGCAGCTTTGGCCTGAAGGACGGCGCTTCGCGCCTGATCGACATTGGCGAGTGCCACGTTCAGATCGCGCTGATAGCCGTCAAATTGCGCTTCTGGAAGGCGCCCGCGCTCAACAAGAACCAGGGCGCGATCATATTGCTGTTCTGCCTCGGTCTCCTGCGCCTCGGCCGAGAGCAATTGCGACTCTGCCTGCGTGATCAAGGTTTCATATTGTTTCACGCTGGCCCGGGCGGCGTCGATCTGCTTGTCCAGCGAAGCAAGCTTTTCGACCGTTTCATCGAATTTTGCCTGCGCTTGTTCAAGCGCGGACTTGAACGTGCGGGGGTCGATTTCAAACAGCAGGTCGCCGGCTTCTACATATTGGTTGTCACGGATCGGCAAGTTGATGATCGGGCCAGATACACGGGGGGCGACCTCCAGCACATTCGCACGCACCTGGCCATTCCGCGTCCAGGGATTGGTGACGTAGTTGGAGTATTTCAGAAGCACGAATGCAGCCGCCACAGCAAGAATTGCAGCAGAAACGAGAATTTTGATGTTCACTTTCATGTACGTGCACCGTTTTGAAGCGAGTTGCGAGGCTCTGTGATTTGGGATTTGGACCAAGCGCAACGGTTCCTTCGAGATGTCGAACCAAACGCACAGAGACCCAGACGGATCGGTATGACCAGCCTGTCACTGATCGAGGAGAAATTCACGCTGACGATCCTAAGCTGCATTAAAATCGAGACTCCCTCAGGTCTGGCCATTTGATGTTCAAGGCCTGGCGGGAATAGCCCAGCAACTCCTCGGACACGCCGCGATACGCTCCAAGCAGGCGATACATATGGTTGTAGTCAGATGGCTCAAGCGACGCGTCTTTTGCATCGTTCAAGGTGTTCTCCACCGTGGTTTCAAGCCGCGCCATAGCTGTTCTCAATCTTGTCTCGAGGTCCTGCGGCTCGATCGCGCCTGGATCGCGGACGATCTCTGACATGACATCCGCGACCGCCAGCCGCCAGTGCCGCATCTCGTCGCCGCCGCCCCGTTGCATTGCCTCCGCTTGCGTCAATCGACGGATATCCGTGAACTCCAGCACCTTGCTGCTGAGGGCCTCCAGGCTTGCGGCAACCTTAAAAGCATCCGGTTTGTTCATGCTCCTCAGCGCGCCCTCAGGCAGGACCGATATCCAGGGCACCAGCTTGGTCGGAATGGTGTCGATTTCCGCCTTATGGTAGGCCAGCAATATCCGGTCTACCCACCCCGGAGGCGGGCTGTCATAGGAAAGGCTATGGCGCACGACATACTCAGAGCTACGGAAAAACCGTTTGATGAGGGCTTCAATCCGGTCCTCCGGGCGAAGTGAAATCGGGAAATAGCGGGTCATCTGGACGACGGTCAGGATACAGAACAGGCCAATGACGACAGTCGCGAAGAACAGGAAGCTGTAGCTTTGTTGGTTGTCGATCTGCAAACCGACCAGAAACATGATCAGAATGATACTGCGTAGGATCATCTGTTCCGGGCGCGAGGTAAAATAAGCTCCGACGAACATCACCACGAACAACAGGATAGCCAGCTCCCAGAACTGCGTCAGGGTTGGCAAGAGGACCATGTGAATCGCCCCGACAACAACCATCAGCACCGTTGCGAGCACCATGACAAAGGAAACCGACACCTCTGGTTTCAACGCGAGGTTCATCGCCAGCGATATGCCAATACAGATGACAAGCGAGGGGTTCGGAAAACCTGGGATAAAGAGCACGCAACACATGATCGCAAGGAAGATGGCCTGGACACGCAGCACCGCGATCCACATCTCGGGGTTCAGGTAGGTCGGGTGCGCTTCGCTCTTCGCAGAGGCATTCAAAACCGGTTGCTGCGTTCCGATGTCGGTTAGGTTGACGATTTTCTCGATCAGAGATTGGCCCAGTTCAAGCACAAGCTCTAGGTTGTGCGCCGTCGCCGAGGTGGCCGCCTTTTGGAAATGGCTGTCCGATGAGTCGGGCATTCTTGGATCAGGCAGTTTTATGAGGCGCATCTCTTCTCGCGGCGCGTCCCCCTGAAGGATCTTCTCAACATCCGAAAGACGCTGGTCAACTTCCCGAAGAGCATCGCAAAGAACGGTGAAACCGTCGGTGTTTTGCGGGTTCTGGATATCTCCGGCATTCAGGTACAGCCGCTGAAGCTCGCGGTCCAAAAGGACCATGTCGCTCAGGAAGCTCTTCCAGACCAGCTGCCTTTCCCAGATCCAGTAACTGTCCAGAACCGCGCCATCCAACATGGCCTGAACGCTCGCATGTCCCTGCGCAAGCTGCATGCGCAGTTCGGGAATGTCCTCCTGCGTGGGTTGGCCATTCAGTGTATCGAGCGTCGCGGAGATAAAGCGGCGTTTCAGCGCAATCGCCTGAGCCACCCCGTTCTCAAACTGCCTGCGACTGCTGGTCGGCCACAACAGTGAATAGACCAGAGTATAGCAGATCACGCCAAGAACCGTCTGCTGCGCACGCAGGACGACCACTTCGAAACTGTTCACAGGTATACCGCCGCTGCCGACCACGAGAACAGGCAGCACGAAACCTGCCGCGGCCCACAAGTACCATTGCGACGTGCCAAACATACGATAGACGCAGAACGCCAGCCAAAGGCCGACGGCGGCGATGAACAGCCACCTCTCCTGCCCAAGAGCCGCAATCAGTATGATCGCGGCAGCAATCGCGATAAAGGTTCCACCCAGGCGCAACAGGCCTTTGTGCATCGACTCGCCCAGAGTCGTCAGCGAACAAGCAATGATCGAGATCCCGGCCCAATACGGGTTTGCCCAGTCCATCGACAGGGCAATCCAGTACGCCAGCACCATCGCCAGGGCGAGTTTCAGCGCCGATCTGGTTCTTGCGGAGTTCATTGCGTCAAGCTGTCCAAAAAATCAATCTTCGTTAAGTTTATGGTCATTCGCCAAGTCATTTTGAAGGGCATTCTCCGGCCATCACCATCTATCGGTGTGCAAATCTTCCGGTGCCGCAGCAGGTCACAGGAGTTTTGTTTGCTGTCCAAAATCCATTGGTCTAGCCAAGGGCGATGAAGCTCCCGCTAGTGGTCGAGACCGTTCCCGTCGGAGCTGCTACATCGTCCTTTTTAGTGACACGATCTCGGAGGCACTTATGCAAGCCATTGTCGCATACATGCAGGCAAATATCGTCATCCTGCTGTTTTTGGTCATTGGCCTCGGGTACCTGGTTGGCCGGCTAAAAATCGCGGGGATCGGGCTTGGTCCGACAACCGGTATTCTGATTGTTGGCCTGATCGTAGGACTGGCACAGTTCGAGGTTCCGGAGATCATCAAGGGATTGGCGTTTACCTTGTATTTGTTTGTACTCGGGGCATCCGTGGGTCCCGCGCTTGTCCGTGTGCTCTCTAGCCCATCGGCTGTCAAATATCTGATAATGTGCATTTTCTGCGCCATTGTTGCCGGTGCGTCGGTCTATTTCATCTCGGTTTTCTTCGGCTTCTCGAATGTCGTGGCGGGTGGCCTGATGGCTGGTTCGGTGACGACATCCGCGGTTCTCGCAGCAGCGCAGGGTGCGGTGCTGGGCGGATCGATCCCGCTCCCTGAGGGGATGAACACATCCGAGGCGGGCAATACTCTGGCCAGCGCATACGCGATCACATACCTCTACGGCACGTTCGGTCTGATCATCCTGATCAAGATTTGCCCCAAGCTTGTGGGCGCGGACATTGCTGTCGAGGCGGCCAAACTGGATCAAGGCAGCGGTCCCACCCAAAAACGTATTGCCCCCTCGGTTCGCGCCTGGCGTCTGGAACTGCCAAAGTACATAGGTCGCACCGCGGGCGAGCTGGTATCAAATGTCGTGGCAAGACGCGAAGGCGGCGCGATGCCGTCTCTTGAACAGGTTATCCGCAACGGCGACGTGATTGCCGTCCGCGATGACCTGGTGCTTGAAAAGGGCGATCTGCTTACCTTCCTTGCTCCCACCGAATTGCTCCTGCGGGGCAACGAAACCCTTGGCCCGGAAGTGTCCGATACGGAAGCCTTGGCGATTGACATGGCCTCGGCAGAACTTGTCGTGACCAACGAAGCACATGTGGACAAAAGTCTGTCTGACCTGTTCAACAATCACGGCTATGGCCTCAGCCTTGAGCGCGTCGTGCGCCTTGGCAATGAAATGCCCATCGACAACGAAACAGACTTTGACCTGATCAAGGGCGATGTCCTGCTGGTCTTTGGCACTGCGCGTGCCGTGGATGCCTTCGCCCAGGAAGTCGGCTACAGGGTCGAAGACGAGATGACGACCGACTTGATGATGATGTCCTTCTTTTTGGCCATCTTCGCGGCGCTTGGCACGATTACCGTCACGGTCGGTGGCATCGACATTCCGCCGCTGGGGGGCTCGGCCATGGGCGCAATGGTCGGCGGCGCGGTACTTGGCTGGCTGCGCACGCGCAGCCCCCGCGTGGGGTCGGTCTCTGCGCCTGCGGCATCGGCTCTCACCGACCTCGGAATTTCCCTGTTCATTGCCGCTGTCGCCATCGGTGCGGGGGGCTCCTTCATCGCAACGCTTCAGGCCTTTGGCCTAGACCTCGTGTTCGCAGGGGTTTTGGTTACGACCGTATGCACATTGTCGACCTTCTTCTTCGGTCACTTCGTGTTGCGTCTGAACGTCGCCGAGAATGCCGGTGCGACGACCGGCGTTATGACCGGCGTGGCCATCTCGGAGGTCTGCAAGGACGCCAAGAGTTCTGTGCCTGCGGTCGCCTTCGGTTTGCCCGGCGGGGTGTCGAGCCTTACGTTCATTTTGACCGGCTTCATTCTGTTCGCGATCGTTCCCTAGGTTCACGACGGTGAAGTCAGAGAACCCCGGATTACATCGTCCGGCCGAACGCTCGGTTTTCGGCAAGCGTCGCGTTGATCGTCCGCGCCTTTTGCGGGCAGAATACGGCTATACGGACGTGCGCCGCTCGGGGAGCTTTTCGGGTTTGTTGCCGTAAACGTCCTGTGGGCTTTCTGACCCGGGGATCACGTCCTGATTGAACTTGATAAATCCGAGGAAGATGAGAACCAGCGGAGTGGCCCACAAAAGCAGCGCGTAAGGCGCATAGGAAAGGACCCCGACACCCAGTGTACCTCCGGCATAGGCCCCATGCACATTCCACGGGATCAGCGGCGATGCGATCGTTCCCGAGGCAGCAACAGACACGGATTGGATCTTGGGTTGCAGTCGGAATTGCATGAACTTCTGGCGATAGGTGTTCGTTCCCAGAATGATCGACATATACGGATCGGCCGTCGCCGCATTGAGCCCGACCGAGGTGATGGCAGACGCGGCAATGACCCGCGAGGCCCTGTCGGCCCAATTCAGCAGTGACTTCAGCAACCGTTGCAACATGCCGGAGTGGTCGACAACCGCGCCGAACGCTGCGGCCACAAGGATCAACCAGACCGTCGTCAGCATCGACACGACGCCTCCACCGGAAAAGGTCTTGTCCATCATCGCGTCGCCGCTGTTCAGTTCGAACCCCGTCCCAAGCGAGATCAGCGAAATCTTGAACCATTGGGCAAAGCGGCCAAGCGAGTCGTCCGCCAAAGTTTGACTGATCATTTCTGATTGCTGAAAACCTGCAAGGATGATCGCTGACACCGCACCGGCCATGATGGACAGAAAGGCCGTGGTCCGGACCGACAGGACAAGGACAATCACAAGCGGCAGGAATGCCAGAGGCGACACCAGAAAGCGGGTTTCAATCAGGTCATTTACCGGCGCGGGGTCAAAGCTGCCGGATCCTCCGTGTTGAAAGCCAAGATAGGTGAACAGGACGGCGCTGGCCACCCATCCGGGCAGCAACACACGCATAAGCGTCTTCTGGTGCGCCTTCGTGTCGGCACCTACGAGGGTCGATGTCAGGATGAAGGTATCTGATATCCGGCCCAACGCGTCACCGGCAAACGCTCCGCACACGGCTGCTGCGGCAGTCACCACCGGCGAAACCTCCATCGCCGGAGCGAGGGCAACGAACGGAAGGCCGACCGCCGCAATCGTGGTGAAGGAACTGCCAATCGCGGTGGCAAGCACCGTGGCGATCACCAGAACAAGGAGATAAAGGATATGCGGCGTGCCGATCTGCGCGCCGTAGTAGATCACCGCAGCAATCGTACCGGACACGAACAGCGCGCCAATCAACGCGCCAATCGCCAGCAGGACAAAGATTGTGCCCAGGGCAGAGTTGATGCTGGCGCTCATAGCTGCGGAAAGCTCTTCCATCGTGAAGCCAAGCGACCGGGCCGAGAGCATCGCAATCGACAGGCCGAACATCATCGCCACTTGAAGGGGGCCGTCCTCGGCGCTTTCACCAAAAAGCGCGATCGACCCGATGATCATGAGGATCATACCGCCGACGGAAACAAGCCCGGCCAGAAGCAGTTTTGAAGACGTGGTCTCGCTCATGGTATTTCCTCAAAATTCCTTTGCAGGTCCGGGTTCTTCAAACGCCTCGCGCAGAAGTGCGGGCTGATCCAGACAAAGCCGTGTGATCCACGGCAACCAACGTGACACAGAACAGACCTTTCACAAGAGGTGACGAGACCAAAACGCTTACTCCCAGTCTGGTGATAGCGCCGCAGAGATACTCGGTCGTCCGGACGCCATCTTCGTTTCCAGCTTTGCCGGGCGAACGAAAGCGATTGGATGTCCAAGGCCGTTGATGGGGCTGAACATCCCAGGCAGGCGCGACGAGACCTGGGACCGGGACCTCCGACAACGTGGCGCCAAGGTGCAATTGCCGCATTACCGGTGTTCGCGAGTCGCAAGAAGCGTGTTCGCGATGATCTGGCCGGCGACGATGGCAAAAATCGTCATGACGGCATTCAATTCCACATCAAGACCCTCGGCAACGCCGCCCTCTCGTACCAGGCTCATGCCCAAAATCGCAGACGCACCGGGGACAAGCACCATGATCGCCGTCAGGTTCACGACAATCGCCGGCCGCCTCGTCAACACGGAATAGAGCGCCCCGAACAGCGCCAACAACAAAGACCCGATAAACGGCCCCTGCCAGTCGCCCCATACAGCACCAATTTGCGTGCCAGAATAGGCAATGACGCCACCAGTGATCGCCCAAAGCAAATCGCGAGGGCTGACCTGGAACACAAGCGCCAGTCCAAATGTAAGGATTGCAGCCGAGATCAACAGCAAACTGGTTGAGTACTCTACGGCAGTAGCCTCGATAGGATGGCCGAACACCCAGGCAACAAAGGTCGCGCCGATCGAAGCGCCGAACACAAGCTGGACTGCCGTCAACAACCCTTTGACGAGGCCCTCGGACCCGGTCAAAATCTGCCGGTCCATAAGCTCGCCGACCCCCACGGTCAGGGTATAGCCCGGGATCAGGACGACAATTCCAGCGAGAGCCACCGACACATAGTCCACTTCGGGCAGATACACGGCGACCAGACAGGCCAGCGCGCCGACAACCAATGCAGAGAGGAACTCAAACGTGTCGGTGATCCATTTCGAGCCGGCCGTGAGCAGGGTGAGCGCAAATACGACGAGGCTGAGCAAGCCACTCAATGCCGCGGCGAAAAAAGTCGTGTTCAGGATGACGGCAAAGCCAGCCGCGGAAGAGAAATATCCGATGGCGACGATCCACGGATTGTAGTCGTCAGGATCGGCTGCCAGTTGCTTGAGTTCCTTGAACGCGGCGGCAAGCGTTATCTCGAGTTCGCAGACCTGATCCACAACGGCGCTCAACTTGGCGAGTTTGCCGAGGTTGAAACTTTTCCCAATGACTCTGTCGAGATATCCGAATTGCCAAACCTCTCCGGGATAGCAGAAGATATGCCAGATGTATGATGTGGTGAACAAATGATGGGCATCGATATTCGCCACTTGGCGCAGTCTGTGCATGTAGGCCGCCAATTGGGGGCTGCCGGCCCCATATGTTCTTGCGGCGGCGCCGAGCTGAATGATGAAGGACGTGACCCTGTCGAAATCGGCCTTGTCGAGTGTCGGCCGCGAGTCTGAGGCGGGCGGCGATGTTTCGGTTTCCCCGGCGTCGTCTCTTGCGGGTTCAGGTGGCGCCGCAGTTTCGTCCATCGTTGGCTTTTCTGCACTTGTTTCTATGGCGAACACTCTGCCTGCAAGGCTACGGAATGAAAAGCGCTTTGTCCGTTCATGTCGCCTGCGTCAGTTCAGGCGACGGGTGCTCCGCGACGGGGACTTCACCCACCCGGCCGACCTGACAGTGCATTGGTTGCGACTGCCCCCAAAAACTGAGCCATTGTTTGAACAACGAAGGGGGGTGGAAGATGGCTCGGAAACGGTATTCGGACGAGGCCGTCCTTAAGGTCAGGGCCCATTGATTTCCGTCGGTCCGCGTGATTCAGCGTTTGGAATACGAGCGGTGACATGTCTGATCTCTTCTGGCCTACCGAGGCGCAGATGGCGTGGCTTGAGCCCTACTTTCCCAAGTCACATGGCAAGCCCCGCGTCGACGATCGGCGCGTTCCGAGCGGAATTATCTTCATCAACTGCAATGGCTTACTTCGGCGGGATGTTCCTGCGGAATTCGGTCCGCACGAGACCTTGTACAACCGCTGTAAGCGGTGGAGTGACAAGGGCGTTTTCGCGAGGATAATGACTGGGTTTGCCGCCGAACACAGTGAAGAAAATACCGCGATGATCGACGCGAGTGTGGATCGGCCAGCAAATTTGGATCTGACTCGGTTTCGGTGTAACTTCCCGTCGTTTCTCTCACACAGGTCAATGATCCGGGCTTTGAGCATGTCCATATTCGCTCGGCCATACATCTGGCGTTTCGGCGTTTTCTGGCGATTGATCTGTCCCTTGGTCTGGCGGTTCGACCAGGGCTCGGTCAGTGCCGCTGCCAAAGCCGCGTGGTCCGTATGCAAGCCTCGGGCGGAGGAGGCAAGCATGCCGGTTTCAGCCGCCTCCAGCCAGGGTATCAGTGCCTGCTGCTCGCCGTTTCGAACCATGCGGGTGAACCAGTCGGTCAATGCCCGGGCGCTTGAGAGAGCCGGGATGGCAGCTTCCACGCGGGTGATGCGGATCGCGTCGGCCATGTGCAGATGATCTCTTGCCGCTGTCATGAGACGGGCGATCTTGCGCGCCGAGGGCGATTTTCCGGAGAGCGACGGATTGGCACGTTCCGCCTGGCGTTGGCGTGTGGCCCATTCCCCGACCACCTGAAGGCTGCCACCAAAGCCCGCATTCCGAAGGCTGCGTCAGAGTTCGGCGCCGCTGCGGCAGCCACCCGCCCATTCCCGTTCCAGGCGCGAAAGGCAGGGCGTTAGACTGCTCTGACGAAGACGGAACACATCCTCGCGCTCGCCACGCACGATCCGCCGGACCAGTCCACAGCTCAGGCCAGTCGCGCGGACGATCCATTTGATGGGAACACCCTCGTCGGCCATCTGCCGAACCATCCGGTTGGCCGCCTGACGGCGCTGAAAGCCTTCGTATCGCAGCCTTTCCGCCGCCGTAAGAATAGCTGGGTTCAGGGTCGCCGCCCCGATGGCCTTGCGGATCGAAGGAATGCTCCGCTGGACCGCCAAAAGAAAAGCCGCGCTGACGTTCTCAAGGAGATGCCAGCGATCCGCGACCTGAACCTGACATGTGCGGCCAGTTTGCCGGTTCCTGCAGGACGCCCCATCGGAGAGACAACAGCTTCACCTGCACTCCGGATCTGGCGCGCCCACCGTGCTCCCGTCGCCGCAGAAACACGAAGGCGCCGGCAGGCTTCCCTCCGTGTCAGCCCTTCCTCGATCAATCGCGCAAAGCGATCCCGGAGTTCCTTGAGTAGTGGTCCGACATGACAGGATCCTCCCAAACAGGGTGAATCACAAAACAAACCTCAGCGGAATCCTTACGATTCAAACTTTTGTCGAAACGCTTTAGGTACAAAGCCCTGTCGTAAATTCCATGAATCCATCAGCAAACCCCGCCAAAACCTGACTAAATATAGCGCCATCGCACGTAACCCTACACCAAATCTGCGACAGACCCCAATTTTGCCCCCCCTGACGAGCGTGATCAGAAGCTCCCTCAAAAGCATGAGAGAGGAGTCTGGGGATGTTGTTCGTGGAGACTATTGCGAAGATCAGATGTGCGCATTTCATCGATGGCAAATCGAACAAGCAGATTTGCCACGAGCTTCGAGCGTCGCGGAACACCGTGCGCAAAGTGATCCGTTCTGGTGCCACAGAGTTCACTTATGACCGCACCACACAGCCCCCGCCCGAAGATCGATCCCTGGCGTTCGGAGCTGGCCGCGAACACCGGTCGACCGAAACGGGAACGGCTGACGCTCGTCCGGGTCTACCAGGAGTTGCGCAACCGCGGCTACGGCGGCGGCTATGATGCCGTTCGGCGGTATGCGGCCGACTGGTCGAAGGCCACGCAGGAAGCGCCAACCTCTGCCAAAGTGCCGCTGAGCATTGATCCCGGCGAAGCCTACCAGTTCGACCGGTGTCATGAGATCGTGATTCTTGGTGGCGTCAAGACGACGGCTAAGGTCGCCCATGTCCGCCTCTGCCACAGCCGGATGCTGTTCGTGCGGGCCTATCCTTGCTCGACAGTTCGAACTGAAGCCCTGCTTCATACGGGTGAAGGACCCGTAGTCGAAAGGCCCGTCCGAAGCCTTGGTCAAGACGCTCAAGCGCGACCAGGTTCGCGTCAATCCGGCGCCCGACGCCGAGACCGCACTGCCCTTGCTGGATAGATGGCTCGAGGACTACATTGATAACCACCGCACTTTGACCTGAGAGGGCGCTCATTGCGCAAGTTCATCAAGGCCAAAACAGAAACCGCTTAGATGTCCGATCAAGCTCGGTCAAGGTCACCTGCCGGAAGCTTTGGGTCCCGACTTGTGGTTCGAAACGGGTTCTATTTATACTTGAGATGAAACGGACCCTTAGACGGGATGCCCGGGAGGAGCCTGCAGTTGAGCCTGCGACGCGTTGGCAGTTACACCGATCATCTGCGCCAAATGCCGGTGAGGGAATATGAACTCACGCAGTTTGGAGTTGGTGAACTGGCCGTAAAAGCAGCGTATGTCTGGGGCCGCGACTGCGTGGTAGAGCATGTTAATTGGGGGCCAGAATCAGCGTCTTGCGTCTTTGGGGACGCCGATTGGGTTGGACTTACGGTTCCTCTGAAGTGGTACGGAGAATACAAGCTAAACGGCTTTGTCGGCCATCCAGGCGATGCGTATTTCCTGGATGGCAGGGAGGAGTGGTCCACCCAAAGCACGGACCGTAACGTTCTGTTCATTGCGCTGAGTCGCGCAGTGTTTCAATCGACGTTGGCGCAACTTTGCGGGGTGCCGCATTTTGAACTACCGCGCGGCCACAGGATGCTGCAGCTCAAGCCCGAAGCGCTTTGCGGCTATTCTGTCCTTTGTGCGCATGTGTTCGCACAGGCACAAACCGATGCCACAGACCCAGCCCACGCGGTCTTGGATCGCCCCTCGGAGGCACGTTTTTTTTCAGCGGTGGCACAGTGGTTTCTGGATGCGGATTTTATCCGGCAAGCCCGATGCGCCCACAACCGACGCGCGGTGGATCAAGTACGTGCGGCACGTGATGTGATCAACAAGATAACACCTGAAGAACTGAGTATCGCCCGGCTATGTGACGCCGCCGGGATCGGCAAAAGCCAGTTGCACGAGGCATTTAACGAGGTATTTGGCCATCCGCCCTGGCAATTTGTACAATACCGCCGGCTGACCGCCGTGCGCGAATGCCTTCTGTACCGCCCCGCTCCACCTCGGTCAGTGAAAGATGCGGCCCTCCAATTTGGCTATACATCCGGAGGTCGTTTCGCGCGGGAATACAAGGCGCAGTTTGGCGAGTTGCCGTCTGAAACCCTGCGCCATACGATCGAGTTGGGCGCCCGTGTCCATCGACCTGACGGGATAGCCGGTTTCTCCGGAAATCGAAGGTGACTGCGCGCAAACGGGTCGCGGCGCAGCTGCAATCAGGCATGTCACGCCGCACGCCGAGGTCAATCTGGTGGTTTGAACATCGAACGGGACCTCGGAAGAGGCCGCGACGTCGAGATCCGCCACGACAGCGCCGTTCGAGCTTGATCGGACAATTTGCGGCTGCCAGGTTTTTTGCCAGGATTTTCGTCATGAAAGCCTGAATTAGATCTCGTCAACTATTGGAATTTCTTGAGTGAGAGAGTGTTCCCGCAGCGGTTCGCAGGATCACAACCGATCGTGGACGCGCCGGTATGAGCGACCAACAGGGAGGCGCCACAGATGCAACAAGCAAACATCGAGGTCGGCCCGTTTGATCTTGCGATTGCAAGGGCGCGCGCGATTGATGCCGAGTTCCCGTCTCAACTCCGTGGTCGAAGCCTGCGAACGCTGTATTGCTGCTCTGACGGCGTGCGTGGTCGTGGCGCAGCCATGACGTACTTGTCCCATAGGGTTTCCTTCCATTCCAAAGAACGGATCGCACCACCAAAACCTGGGATCAAACACCTGGGGCTCAAGAACGACGTTTGGTTTTCCTGATCCCGATTGTCAATCGGCGTGCATGTTTGGAAGCCCCCTTCGATGCAAGAGTTTTCTGACCTTGTGAGCATGTGATCGGGTGTGGTCATGTTTCAGGCCTCTCAGGTGCGGCCATGACATGCCGCGGGCCGGTATGGTGATGTGCGGACCGGGGTCCAGATCAAAACTACGAGCTCGTGATCGTTGGACGCCACTGGCTTTCCCGTTCCGGATCTGGTCGATCATTTGCCCATGCTGGTCGTGCTCCTCCTCACATCGCCGACGCTCCGGTGCTTGCGGTCAACAGACCGCGCCGGCCGGATCTCGGTAGTCCTCGTGGCGCGAGAGCATGGCCCAGACCATCCGAGCCGTTCGCGTTGCGCTCGGACCGGTGGCGCTGCACCGCTCACTATTGGCCAGCGCGATGGCGACCAGCATTCGTGGCTTGTGGGCCAACATTCGAGACAGCCACGAACCCGGCCGGTCACCATCGCGGCACCGCAATCCTCAATTGGCAAGAGGAGCGGAAGTTCGAATGGCACGACATCACGCCGGCAAACCGATGCAGAACGGCTTCGTGGAAAGCTTCAATGGCCGTCAGAGGGACAAGTGCCTGAGCGAGCACCTGTTCACCAACCTGCGCCATGCCCGCCAATTGATTGCGGCAAGCGCGATGGCTACAACCACCACCGCCCACATTCGAGCCTCGACGGCCTCACACCGTGGGAGTATCACCAACGGCTAAAAAGAGGACCAAAACCTGAACAGAGCTACCCTGGAAACGCGGACTCTTCGGGGAGAGGGTCATGATCAAGGGAGCGGCACAATCCCGCGACAGGTCCAAACTGCTACCGGCTGCTAATTCTGTCCAGCCAATTTCGGCCAGTTCGCCATCCAATGCCACCGTCCCGCAATTACGCGCCCCAGAACCATGCCGATACCAATCGAAAGAAGCACTCCGCCAAGTGTCCACAAATCGTTGACACCATTGATTTGCTGACCCGAAACCCATGTTTCAAGCTGCCGCAAACCATGTGTGCCGGGTGAGAGGGCGAACACGACTGGCACCATCAAGACAAAGGTCGGGATGGACCGGGCGTGGCGAGCGATACAAAGGCTTAGCGCCATGCCGAACGTGGTCGCCATCAGGGTGCCGGCGAACGACCCCCAGAGGCCTGCCGTTACCTGACCCACGACCGTCACTGCCCAAAGCACGGCCAAGGCCCGCCAGAACTGTTGCATCGTCATGTGAAAGGCCAGCATGATCCCGGCGAGGATGATCGCCCGTCCGATGTAGGTTGCCCACCACGGGAAAAGATCAGCGGGCTCGCCGGGGAATAGCTCTGCCACCGGCGTTCCGGTCACGACAGTGGCGAAGAACCCGCCAATGACCATCAATACGAGAACCATGAGACTGTAAAAGAACCGCTGTACACCTGCAGACCAGCGACCTTCCGCAAGTTCATATGCCTGAACACTGATAGAGTCCCCTGGAATGAAAACAAAGGTGGCCGGTATCAGCAAGAGGCCGGGCGATGCCATGGTCCAGCCGAAGTTGTAGGCAATCATGACAACTGCCCCACTTGCGAAGGTTCCCACCAGCGGTCCGATCTTTGCGAAACCTTCGTTTTGGCTTGCCAACACGAAACAAAGCCCGGTCAGGGTGGCGGTCACGGCTCCAAAGAAGATGCCTTCCCACGTCCCCACGCACTCGATCGCGAGGCCAACAGCAAGGGTAATCGCACCAAGCCATACGACAAAATTCGACCGCGGCGGCTTCTTGTCGGCCAGGTCACGAATTGCCGCGCGCGCATCCTCGACCGACAGCTTTCTGTCAAAGATATCTGCAAGCAGGCATTTCAATTCCTGAGTGTAAGCCAGCGGTGGTACGCCCGGAAGCTCCGTCTTGACGACAGAAACTTCACCGGCCAGTTCGATGATCGCCATCTGGGCATCCATCGCCACTGTCACATCTTCGTAGCCGTAAGTGCGCGCGACGCCCGAAACGATCTCTTCGTAGCCGACGACCCCCTCCCAACTCCACGACATGAGAAGTTGGCTGAGTTCGCGCAGCAGATTGCGAAGTTCGTCTTGGTCAATCCTCTCCTGTGACCGATCCTCGATTGTCATTCAGGTGCTCTCCCTAGGCGGCGCAAAGACGCAAGCCTCGGCACGGTGGTGCTTCGCTTGGAAGTCTCGTGAGATGAAGTGTATTTGGTGCATCTGTCAGTTCAGGATTCTGGGGCTTGGGCAAGGATATCGCAAAAAGTGCCGAGAAAGCAGTTCGACACCTGGCAGGGCGAGGGTGCGATGCTTGTCGAACACATCGACCGTGACACGCGCGATCATACCTTTGACGAAGTACAGTTGAGATTTCACCATGGCTTGAAGACAGGGGGCATTCGCCTGCATCGCTGGCCGAAAGAGCCGCCGCAACCCTGAGTTGATGGCGATATCATCCGGCGGCCTGAAGCATGGGCAGAACGGCTTGCCCCCAGTCAGTTTCTTTCAATGCAGTGTCAGTCCCAAAGTGCCTTGAGGTCGAAATGGGTCCAGTCGGCGAAGTGATGCGGCACCGGCACCTTGAGCCACACTTCGCGGTCGTTCACATTGGACACCACCTGATACACCGTAACGTCGTCGTCCTGGTTGATCGGCTTCGTGCAACCTCCGTTCGGCAACAAGCTGCCGTCAGCGGCATAAAGCTTGATATCCATGACGTCGCGGGTCACGGACGCATCGATCTTGCCTTCATGCTCGCTCATCCGTGCCTGCATGTTTGTGCCGCGCACAAGCGAATGGGTCGCGGTATCGCGAATGCCGATCCCCCAATCCTCGTTCAGGAACGAGTTGACCGTTACGAAGGACTCGCCGTCCGGTGCACGGACCCGCCCACCGGCCGGACCAGAAAGCTCTATCGACGCCGCGCCATTCTCATCCGCCAAAGACAGGATCAGCGACGTGCTTGGCATGATCGTGTTGAACCGGTGGATCATCGCCTTGACGGATTTGCACTCGGACACGACATCGCTCAGGATTGACGTGATGGGTTGCCGGTCCATGTAGACGATTGATCCGGCCATGGCTGTTGCGTCGTGAATGTCCAGATAGGCGCCATGCTCGTTCATGGCGGTCAGGGTGAAGTAGATCCCCGGCCACCCCATGGTCGCGTATTTGTACGACCCGTCGGTGGGCTTGCGGATCGTCATCACCTGCGGAAAGTCGAGATAAGCCTCCGCCCAGTCCTGGTTGCGGCCGGAATACATCTTTCCGTCGGCGGTATAGTCACCCCATGCAAAGATCGAGGTGCACCCGGCAAACGAACTCAGCATCTTGGATTCGTAGACGCCGAACTCCATGATATTGTCGAGAATGCCGATCTTTTCGAGCGGCCAGCCAGACCCCTTGGCAACGCCGTCATAAAACAAACGGTTCCGCGCCGAAAAGGTCGCGTAGGACCGTTCGGTCCAGACCTGCATGTCCTCATCCGTGATGATGCCCTTGTCGCGCCATGGCTGCACCAGCGTGTCATAGGCTTTCTGCATGTACTCGACCATCATCGCGCCGTATTGCTCGCCCATCTCAAGCGACGTGCCCGTCAGCACAGGCACCAGAAAGCCGTTCTTTTCATAGAGCTTGCCTGCACCAGATTCGCCCACAATTGTCAGTTCATTCTTCGCCATTGTGTCGTTTCCTTTCCTGGATCCGTTTCGATTCATTGCGGTAATATTGCCCGTTTGGGCAGGTTGTGGCTCGCTGGAGATCTGGCGCCGGCCATCCGATCCGCGCCGCTCGGACCGAGTCACCATCGCTCGACCAAGCGCGCCGAAATCAAGGCGTGACGTCTTGGGCGAACGGCGTGTCGGGAACGCGCATCGGAATGCTCAGGGGGGCGTCGATTGCGCCGAAATCAAAGTCGGGCAATGACACGCTGCGCACCATTGGGTTGTCACTCGTCTGGAAATACGCCGTCAGGTTCCGCAAATCATAAGACACCGTGTATTGCGTTCCGCCATATTTCAGAGTTTCAAGCTCGGCCGGGTTGGCCTGTTCGCCGGATGCTTCCATGGGAAGCTGGAAATTTGCCAGGATACGCATCGCTTCATGGATCGTATCCACGCCGCCATCGGTCGGGCGCGATGTCTGGGTCCAAGCCAACGCACGGATAAAGCGCGAGGGCGGAGTGAAATCTCCGGGCAGGCCAATCATGCCGGTTCCATAGCCAATGGGCGCAAGATCCAGCCCGTTTGCCGACACCGCGGGCCAGTCCACCGCACGCAGGTTGATATAGTTGCGCGCGTTGGCGACATGCCAGTCGTAGGGGGGAGAGTTGGTCATGACGCCAAGGGTTTCGTCATGCACGTTCAACACACCATTGACCCATTCGATGATGATCTGAGCACCGCTCGGGTCGGTAATCGAAAAATGCACCGGTGCCGCAATGCCCAGCTCCGGTGTCACCACCGGAACTACATGGAAATCGGCCAGCGCCGCGCGAACCTCGTCCACGGTTGCAAACTGGCTCAGCAGGAAACCCGTCACATCCGGCGGCGCAACAGATCGTTCCGCGTTGCTCGGGTCGTAGTCTTCGTATTCGGCAAATCCCGGCAGATAGAGCAGCGAGACATTGAGGCCTTCGGAATTCATCCCATCGCCAAAGAAAGGCTGCTCCAACAGGCTGACACCCAGAAAGTCATACTTTGATGTCCATGTCGCGCCGGGCTTGCCATCGGGCATGTCCATCGCGGTCAACTCCTGCCCCGCTTTCACAAAGGTCATCCGGGGCTTCAGGTCAAAGCTTCCCCATTCCATGGTGCGCGCCGTAACGACAGTCCCGTCCGCGCCTTCCAGAGTGATGAATGTACAGGCAGTCGATGCAATTGGGGCCAGTGAAATGGCTGTGGCCGCCAAAGCAGCGCGAAGTGAGGTGCCAGGCATTTTCAACTCTCTCTTTCTGTCAAATCATCACGCAATCCAGGCAGCGAACTGCTACTGCGTGACCACGTTCCGGACGGCCTCCAAGTTGAGATCAGGCCCAGAAACGCTTTATTTCACTTCAATTTGCAGATGGTCGGGCCGAACCGCATTGGCACGAGGTTCGACCCATTTTTTGGCAAGTGTCGAAGAGCATCGGGGCGGGGTTATCGAAAGGCCAATCCCTTCCTGTCCGAAGCTCTCCGCCAGGCTCTTATCCGCCCGCCAACAATTTCGCCGCTGCGCGCAGGTAACCGGGGGTATAGTCCGGCCGGTCGTTGGGCGTGGTCGAGAAGGTCATGGCACAGAAGTCCCGCGCAGGGTCGACATAGATACCCTGGTGCATGTTGCCATGCTTGAACATCGCGCCGTCGGCAAACACACAGTCCCATTGAGCCGAGTTGCGCTCGCCGCCTTCGCCGAACCACTGCGGGTGATACTGCTCTTCGATACAGCCCTTGTAGGCCGCCGGATCGCCCAGCGTCTGGATGTTCTTCAGCAGTTCGTCGTCGATGACTGGCTCTTCGGAAACGACGTTCCAGCTGGGCGTATAGATCATCGCATAGCGCAGCATGTCCTCGGGTGTGGTCATGTTCATGCCGCCGCCGACCGCGGTTCCGTCCGCGGCCAAACCAACCATGAAAGGAGCATATGCGCCGATCTTGGACCAGATGCGCTGATTGAACAGGTCAGCGAACTTGAGGTTCGACGCGGTTTCCGATGCCAGAACAAGAACCTGCGTGATCGCGGTCGAATAGCGGAATAGATCGCCGGGCTTTTCGCCTTCAATGGGCTTCGCATCC
This sequence comes from Aliiruegeria haliotis, assembly GCF_003003255.1. GTDB lineage: Bacteria > Pseudomonadota > Alphaproteobacteria > Rhodobacterales > Rhodobacteraceae > Tropicimonas > Tropicimonas haliotis. The sequence continues at coordinate 5,701 of NZ_PVTD01000014.1, read as the reverse complement.
CGCAGGATCTGGATCCAGTCGTTGTCGTTGTCGCCGAACAGCGAGGCAAAAAACTGCTCGATCCAGCTGGTCGGATCAAGGAACGCCTCGGTGGTTTCCTCAATATCAAGGCCGGATGACATGTTCAGAGCATTGCGCAGAGAGACATTGTCCCAAGGCGAGCCCGCAAGCTGCGTGGCGTATTTGGTGACCGGGGCTTCAAGATCCATCAGACCGTCACGCACCAGCATCATGCACAGGGTTCCGACAACGGTTTTCGAGGTCGACATCCAGATGTGATAGTCGGTCGGGTTCATGCCCGGATAGGCCTCGTAAACCACCTTGCCCTTGTGGGCCATCATCACCGCCTGCGTGCGGTTGTCGCCGTTCACATAGCCGTCCAGCGTATCCGACTGCGACCCATCAGCGTGGGAATAGGTCATGTTCGGCAGGTCCGGATGAATGTTCCGCTCCAGTGCGCGCGGGGCGTGGGTGGGCATCACCACGTCGGTGGGATGGAACGAGGGGAAATGCAGGTTGATGTAAACGCCATCATCCCCGGCCGATTGCCAGTTCGGCACGCTGAAGCGCTCGCGGATCGCGCGCGCCTCGTCGAGGGGCAGCGGCTCCTTCGCCTTGGAGATCGGTGTTGTGCGTTCGGTTATGTCGAAGCCTTCGCGAGAGTTTGTGTTGTCCTGTGACATGAGGGGTCTCCATTCTTTGTTGAAATCCGTCTTGAACCAAAAGCTAGGTCTCTCACCCTTCGATTTCAAAACCTGAGAAGGAGAAATTCGACCTCACCGGAAGATGTGCACATTCTTTCTTGCTTGCGAAAAGAACACTGCCCAAAGGGCCGAAGATCACCCTGTGAACTCACACTGAAGTGCAGTTTTTGATTTCTCTTTCCACTCCAGTCTGTTCCTGATCGCCGGCAGGTTGCGCTCGAAGGCCTCGGCGGGTGTCCGGTATCCGAGGCATTTGCGCGGGGTGGCATAGAGGCGATTGCAAATCGACCGCAAATATCGATTTGTCAGCGTCATCGGTCCGGTTGATCGAGGCAGATACCGTCGGAGCCTGTTTGTGGTGTTCTCGACGGTTCCCTTCTGCCACGGTGCCTGCGGATCGCAGAACCAACTGTCGGCTCCGATGCCGTCTCTCATCCGTCGCCACGCGGAGAACTCGGTGCCCCGGTCGAAGATGATCGACTGGCGGGCTTCCGAGGGCAGGGGAGCCAGCCCGTTGATCAGTGTCTCCATGATCGGTTTCGATTGGCCATCCTCGTTGCGCAGGACGACGGTGTAGCGGCTGAGCCGTTTGACCAAAGATGTAGCATTTTTCTTGCCGCGCTCCTTGCGGAACATCATCAGATTGCATTCCCAATGACCGAACTTGGTGCGCTTGGCGACTCGCTCAGGCCTGCGTGACAGGCTTTGGCTCTCCAAGACCTGGGTTCGATGATGTCAGCGGTATCCTCGCGGGCGACGGCGTCTTCGATGCCCGGGCAGGTGGCGGCAAAAAAGCTTCGTCCCGACCTTCCTTCGAATAGGCAAACCGGTAGATGGTTTCATGGCTGATACGGGCTTGGTGGTTCTTCAGGCGCATTCGATTTGCGATCTGCCCGGGTGACCAGCCTGACCTGAGCGCCTCCTCGACAGCGGCCTTCAGCTCGGGGTGGACAACAAGCTTGCGATGAACAGCACGACGATCCGGCCGACGTGGTGGCACTGAAGCATGCTGGCCGCAGTATCGAATACCGTCTGGTCTCAATGGACGATCGCGACGACCGCAGCCTTGAGCCCATACGTCAGGACAAGGATATCGGTGCCGTCCCGCCCGGTGCGCGACGGCCGAGCTCCCCGGAACGCCCGGTGGTCTTTGGTACACCCGAGGTCACCATTCTCGATTTTCCCCAGCACACCGAGGGGCAGTCTCTACATCATCCGCTCATCGCCACATATGCCGTTCCGTCGCCGGGTGAGATCGCCGTCTGGCGCAGCTCCTCGACTGATGGGTTTCCGTTTCTCACGAGTTTTGCCGGTCAGGCCTTGACCGGAACGCTGGTCTCGGACTTCTACGCAGGTCCGATATCGCGCTTCGACCATGGCAATGTCCTTGTTGTCGATCTGGAATCGGGAGCACTCGAGGTCGCCACCGACCTCATGCTGTTCGGAGGGGGCAAATGCGGTTGCTATCGTCGATCTTTCCGTCGTCGATCAACAATTCGATCAGCCGTTAAGCCGTCGGCTTTGCCGACGACATCCAGACATGATGATCCGATGCATTCATGCGCGGATAGTCTTCATAGACAACGTCCCCGCGATGCACGACGAGATAACCTTGAGCATTGCTGCCGGGCTGCGCGAGGAACTCGTCGAGACTTAGGGGTCCGAAATTCTAGGTCTCGACCTTGATGCCGCCTGTTTCGGGCATCGGGTGTTCTCCCAGAGCCATGGTTGGCACCCTGCGCGGAAGCACGGCGGTCGGAAGGAACTCGGACGCGTCGAAGTTGAAGTAGACAGCCGTGTCGCCGCCTGAAAGCAAGTGCGGAAGATCCGCCGAAAGGGCCTCCTGAGCCAGTTCCAGCGGGAAACCATTCTGTATGAAGTCTTCGATCGGTGTTCGATCCTGTGCCGTTGAGGTTGTTGCCATCAGTGCCCCGAGCACTCCCGCAAGGACCGAAAAGCGTTGGCGATCCATCATCGAGTTCCTACCCGTTTCACTTTTGGGGATCTTCGAAAGGTCAGTTCCGGATTGGCTGTCCGGGGAGAACGTCTGTGTCCATCTCGCCGCCGCTGATCACCGCGATGCCATTCACGATCAGGTACTCTATGCCCTGCGTCGTTTCGAATGGCCGCTCGATGGTTGCGCGGTCGCCAATCGTTTCGGGGTCGAACACGGTAATGTCGGCATCCATGCCCACTTGAAGGCGTCCCTTGCGTTCCATCGCAGGAACCTGCCCATCGAAGAGTTGCGCCGGGATTAACGACACCTTGGCAATCGCCTCTGGCCAGTCCAGCAGCCCGTCCTCACGGACCCAAGCGCGCAAGAACTTTCCATAGGTCCCGGCGCTACGCGGGTTCGAGAATGCATTGTCCGGCATCGGCCAGGTCTCGCCAGTGACCGGCGTGCCGTCGGGCAAAGTGTAGGGAATGGAGTCCGACGCGATTGCGATCCAGGGAAGTGCAGTCACTTTGCGTAGAATATCAGCGTCAGTCGCATCTTCCTCGTCGAGGTACCGCATTATGATGAACTGGCCGGGATCGGCGTCTTGCTCTGCCCGCATGTCGGCTTCGTCCTCGATCCAGCGCCCCTTGGCGATCAGGCGCACGGAATCGAAATCGATGCCCATGCGCGCACGGAACGCCTCGCCGGCCTGCAATAGCACAGCCGAGGCAATCGGCATGGAGGCAATGCCGTACGGATAGACCTCGGTGTGCACGTCGATGCCGATGCTGCGGGCCTTGTCGACCATGTAGGCGGCTTTCAACGTGTCATGCAAGTTGGTGGAATGCAGGTGGCAGATATTGGTCCGCGCACCGGACGTCGCGGAAAGCCCAAGAACCATTGCCAACCCCTCCAGCGAACTGAGCGGATCAGCCTGAGACCAGTTCCGCATATGCGTGCTGACTGGCACGCCGTTTGCGGCCGCCGTTTCCCAGACCCGGAGCAACTCCTTGCCTCCCACGCCAGGGACGTAGCCGGAGTTGACCCCGATCCCAAGCGCACCATCGTTCAACCCTTGCTGGATCAGGGCGACGATCTGGTCAAGCTCCTCGTCCGTCGTCACATCCACGGTCCAGCGCGGATACTTGAATGCGCCCTGATACCACGCTGCGGTGGGTTCCACCGGCGGCATTTCGGGTACCATCGTGGCAATCCTCGCGAAAGACCACGACGCGGTGGCGCCGAAGTTGGTTGCTCGCCCCTCTGCCTCGACGGCGGCATACCAATCCGCGATCGGAAGTACGCCCGATTCCATCTCCAACGCCGTCGTTACCCCGTCGAACGCCTGCAATCGGTTGGCAGGGAGGTCCACAACCGAATGAGAATGCAGATCGATGAAGCCAGGTGCCACGATCAATCCGGAGGCATCGACAACCCGTTCGCCCTCGAGCTGCGACTGCGCAATCTCCACGATCTCGCCATCTGCGATGCCAACGTGAGCAATCGCATCGAACCCCGTCTCGGGATCAATGACACGGCCATTGTTGATGACAAGGTCGAAAGTTTGCCCGTTTGCTACAGTCGCAAGTGCGACCAGAAATGCGGTGCCAAATATGGAGTTTCTCAAAGCGCTGGCCATGTCTGTTTCTCGAGTCCCGAAATTGAAAAAGTCTCGGTATTTCTTTCATTGCCGGGCCGCCTGCTGTTCTCGATGGCCCTGGTAGTGGTCAACGCTGATCGTTCCAGATCCGCCCGCAAACTGTCAAGTTGTCGGCCATAGAAGTCCCGAACAGAACGATCCTGTTCTCGTGCACTCTGATGGATGTTGCATGATCCACCGAAGGAATGCTCGGGCTCACACACAGCTCCTTGGAGATCACACGAATGGCTGCTCAGTACCGTTCATGCTCATTCAGGGCATTCGGTCGCAGGTCCGGAAAGTCCGCAAGTGAGACATCCGTGCTGTGAATCTCGCTGCGGTCGGTGCGAACGGCGGCTTTTCATTCTGCGGCGCAGCTTACGGCTCGGTGGATCGGGTTGCTGCATCTGCGAACACCAGAGCCATGGTACTTCCGGTATGGGCTCACACGTGGACATCCGAGCGTTTCCGTCAAATGACCGCGGAGTCGGCAACTGAGACGCCCGACAACCGCGGGGCGAACGGCAGGTTCGGACTTTGGCGATCATGATAAATTTGAATGACCGCTTCCGGGAAAGCGTGTCGCACAGCCGCGACTGGCTCCTAAACTTCGCAGCCGCTCTGAGGCGAGTTTCGCTGCACCGGCTTCGGGCGGGTCCGGTCCGCGTTCCGGCGACTGCCTTTGACCCTGCACTAGCGGCTGTGCGCAGTTAGCCGACGCGTCATTGGTTCCAGCTTGCAGCTTTGCTCCTTGCAACTAGTTACTCGACTCAACGGCGGCTACTTACGGTTTCAGGATTGCGGGCGGTGCAGATCAAAGGGACTTGCTCGAAATGATGCCCTTCACTAGCTACGAATGATTGGCTTCTGTCCCCTCTTGAACGGACGCCACCAGAATCAAAATGCTCAGGTCACCACCGAGCAAATACAAATAATCTCAATATTTTACGGGAAATGCACCAAGCTGGAGAAGACAACAGGTCCAGAGAATGTTGGCCCGGAGAGAACGCTTTCAGGCACTGTCGCGCTGGGAGCGGTGAATGGCCGCTCCCGCATAAACCTTTAAGACAACGAAGAAATCCGACATCAGCCGGATCGAGAGAACCGTCATCCAAAGGCAAGTGGCGGAGACGAAGTCCGCCATATAATATTGAATTATTTAGATTAATTTCTAAGCGCCGAAGTCAACCCGCCAAAGAGCCCGCCAAAAACTGAATTGATGGTACAGGATTGCTTCCGAGGATGTGGTCGGTTTTGACCTGAGACCAACGACCCTGCGGACGACTCCCTCCAAAGCAGTCCGGCACGCAACCAGCGGGGAGTTTGGCGTGCCCCCAATGGGTGGTCCGGTTTGATTGTTAGTACATCGTTGGCCTCTGGTCCATCGGAACAAGGGTTTCTGGCGCGGGTGGCCTGTAT
>NZ_PVTD01000013.1 GCF_003003255.1 Aliiruegeria haliotis | reverse complement strand
GCATCAACTACGACCTGCACCAGGACAATGAGAACCCCGCCCATTTCACTTTCTATGAAAACTGGGAAAGCCGCGATTTGTGGCAAGAGCACATGAACGCCCCGCATCTGGCGGCATACATGGAAGCGACCAACGGCGCTGTCGCCCTGTTCACCCTCAACGAAATGACCAAGATCGGTTGATCCGGGCAATATCGTCTCTAGGAGGGCGTAATATGCCAGCAAATCGAGAGTCAGTATCAACACTGCATGCGAGGGACCTGACGGCTATTCGGAATGCCGGGTCCGCGCAGATGGCGATTGACCTGCGTGCGTGGCTGCGCCGCCTGTGGGGCAAACCGAGCCGCGCCTGAACAGCCCCGCCTGCACGTCCCCAAAGCCCCACGCCTGCGCGCACGTTTACCAGTTGCCCTCTGGCTAAAGATAAGATGGAACCGAAACATGACCATTCACATTCCTAGCACCGCTCAAGCAAGCGTCACGACCAAGCGTCTCGCGTCCGCGATTGCCTTGACAATCTCGCTTGCTGGCCCTGCCCTTGCGAACAACCCGCTGACTACATTTGCCGAAATAACCGACACCCGCCCCGGCAATATCACTGTGACGCCCGACAATCGGGTGATTATCACCCAACAGCCGCTAGACGGTCCTACGCTCCGCGTGGTCGAGGTGCTGGGCGATGGCACCAAGATTCCTTTTCCGACGCAGGACTGGGCCGACGGACCAGAGACCGGCGATGTGGGCATTGCGGCAACGATCGGGATCAAAACGGACGCCAATGGCGTGGTCTGGATTCTGGACATGGGCAGCGAAACCACCGGGCCAAAGCTTGTTGCCTGGGACACGCAGAGTGACGCTCTGCACAAGACAATCGACATTCCTGCCGATGTGTTGACGTCGATCTCGTTCCTGCAGGATTTCGTACTCGATGAGGCGCGGGGCAAGATCTACATCGCTGACATGACCTTCACGGCACCGTCCAGCGATTTGAAGCCGGCCTTTGTGGTGATTGACCTGGAAACCGGCGCGGCCCGCCGCGTTCTGGAAGGTGCCGAGGCCCTGATGCCGTCGGACAAAGACGTGGTGATTGATGGCGCACTGGTCGGCTTTAAAGACGGTGAAGGCAACCCGCAGCCCTGGCATCTGTCGATGAATGCGATCTCGATCGATCCCTCGTTCGAACATGTTTATTTCGGCACCATGAACGGCCACGATATCCTGCGAATCCCCGCCGCCGCGCTGGCCGATGACAGTCTTGATGACGAGGCCCTGCTCAAACAGATTGATCGCTACGGAGAAAAAGGCCCCAATGACGGTTTCATCGTTGACGGTGAGGGTCGGGTATTCTCGGGCGACGTGACGCGCAACGCGGTGACCGTGTCCACGGCTGACAGCTTTGAGGTTTTCGCTCAGGACGATACGCTGCTGAGCTGGCCCGACGGCTTTGCCTTTGCGCCCAATGGCACGATGTACATCATCGCCAATCAGTTGCACACGCACCCGGCCCTGAACATGGGCGAGGACGGCAGCGATAATCGCTATTTCATTCTGACTGTGAAACCTTGAACGCGTCTTCCGCCGCCATACTAGGCGGCGGCTTACATTTCCCTGACGCATGACACCTCAGGACTGGCCTATCACGGTCAGGATCTTACAGAATTTCCTGAGACAGTTGGAAGTATCACCTTACCGTCGCAGCAACAGGTCGGTTAGAGCATTGATCTAGGTCTGAAAGGACAAAACTCATGAAAGCCATTGGCTACACGACACCAGGCTCCATTGATCGCGACGACGCGCTGCTTGATCTGGACATCGCCAAACCCACGGCAACCGGCTATGATATCTTGGTCAAGGTCGCGGCCGTTTCGGTCAATCCCGTCGATACAAAGGTCCGCGCGAGCCGCCAAGCAGAAGGCGAAACGCCTGTTGTCCTCGGCTGGGATGCCGTAGGCGAGGTCGTTGAGACCGGCGATCAGGTCACGCGATTCAAGGCCGGCGACACAGTCTGGTACGCGGGCGCGATCAATCGCCCCGGCACCAATTCGGAGTACCATCTGGTCGACGCCCGTATTGTGGGCCATGCGCCCAAGTCAATCGACAAAGCCGCTGCGGCCGCGCTGCCGCTTACGACCCTGACCGCCCAAGAGATGATCTTTGACAGGCTCAAGGTGACCGATCCGGTGCCTGGTGCGGCCCATGCCATCGTCATCATCGGCGGCGCTGGCGGCGTGGGTTCCATCGCCATTCAGCTTCTGCGTGAACAGACCGATCTGACTATCATCGCAACGGCCTCGCGTCCCGAAACACAGAACTGGGTGAAAGAGCTTGGTGCGCACTATGTCATCGACCATTCCAGACCGCTGCCTGAACAAATCGAAGCACTAGGTCTCGGTGCGCCCGCCTTTGTGTTCTCGACCAATTATTCCGACACATATGTGCCGCAAGTCGCTGCATTCATCGCGCCGCAGGGTCGGTTCGGCCTCATCGACGACCCCAAAGGCTTTGACATCATGCCGTTCAAAGGCAAAGCCGTTTCGATCCACTGGGAACTGATGTTCACGCGGTCCCTGTTCACCACCGAAGATATCTCTCGCCAGGGCGACATCCTCGATACCGTGGCAGGCCTGATTGATACGGGTAAGATCCGGTCCACTGCCACCGAGAGCTTTGGGGTGATCAATGCCGCGAACCTTAAACGCGCTCATGCCTTGATTGAAAGCGGCAAGGCCAAAGGCAAGATTACGCTGGAAGGCTTCTAAGATGCAGGTGCGCAGGCTCGATCACGTCAACATTCAAACCACGCGACTGGACAAGATGGTGGCGTGGTATGAAGAGATACTGGGCCTGCGCACCGGCCCGCGCCCGGTCTTTCCATTCCCGGGCGCATGGCTCTACACGGACGGGGACGCAGTCATCCATTTGGTTGGACATGATGGCGACCCGGCAGTTGGGTCCGAACAGAATTTAAAACTCGAACACTTTGCCCTGACCGCAACCGGCAAGGACACGTTCGAATCCAAACTAAACGAACGCAAACATCACTATGAGCGCCTTGAACTGGAAGGCGTTGGGCTCGTTCAGTTTCATTTGCGAGATCCGGACGGCAATCACGTCCATGTTGATTTCGCAGGCAATGACAATGACTAAGCGTAGTCGGGCCTGAGGGCGGAGAACCATTTGAAGTGTCCAATCAGACACCTGTAGGAAGTCGAACAGCGATTGCGCGAAGGTGGAACGCTCAGCGCTGATCGACTTGACCAGAACCATCAGTGATGAAGCTAAGCGTCCACTGCTTCGTTCCGCGTCATGATGATTTCGCGGGTGATCTGCCAACGGCCATCCTCAAGCACGAAGTCAATACTAAGTGAGATGAGCTGATATCGCCCTGTCGCGTCGTTTTTACGACTCACCACAATATGGCCATGCGTGTCGTCAGCTTCGACCAAGTGATATTTCACCCAAGGATTATCATCTTTCAGCACGCCCATGTTGTTCTTAATGAACGCCATGAACCCGTTCTTGTCGTTGCGCATCAGAGTGCCATCGTTCAGTAGAACATAAGTCTGCATGTCGCGGTGATATAGGTTGTCCAGCACCTCAAAAGAGTGCCCTGAGACGCCGTGGATTAGTCCGTCCAGTGCTTCCTTGACGGCGGTGGCGTTTACATGGTCTTCGGTCATTGCCATTGTTGTGCTCCTTTTAGGATCAAATGGTTTTGGGAGGTTTTGGCCATTGATTATTCGGCGGCGTAGTTGCTGAACATATCCAACAGGATCCGCCACGGAGCATCTGCGTTCTCGCGCTCGAGGACGTAAATGTAGGACCCCTCAAGCCGAAAGCCCTGGCTTTCTACCGAGGCGCGTGTCACGCCTTTCATCACCGCTTGGGTACCATCGTCAGAAATAAATAAGTCTTCAATCGTATGCGACAGGTCGCCTTTATTCTCGCTCATGAAAGTGATGGTTTGCAAAGGAACACCATCACGACCTTGGGCTGGAGGGGTCGCTGGAGCGATCCAGAAGGTGTTTTCGTCATAAAGGGCGACCAGACCCTCAGCATCATGTGATGCAGCCAGTTCATTGAAGCGGTCATTGAAAGCGATCAAGCTGTCACGTGCAGCGCTTTGCGCAGCGGTTTCAGCAAAAGCAGGAATCGCCAGAGAGGCGACGGCGGCAAATGTAGACAGAGCGGATTTCAAACGCATGGGCTTGTCCTTTCGGTTTGGCGTATGGAATTGTTGAGAGGGAGGGAAATGGGCCTTAGGCGGCGCGTGTTCCACGAATTGGGTAGTTGTTCTCGGGATTTCGGATGAACCGAAGACCATTGAGCAGGGTCTTCAAGTCTGGCCGCGAAAACGGAGCGTTCGAGATATCTGTGACCTGGACTTGCCCGTTGCCATTGATGACAAAGATACCCGGTTCTGCAAACGGGCGATCTGTCTCGGCAGCTGACCGAGGGTCTGACACATAGAGCCCGAGTTGGTGCATCTGATCCAGGCTTAGATCATAGCCTACTGGATAGCTCGGCTGTATGAGTGCAATCTGATCTGTCGCCTTGGCTTCAGGATCAGCGGAAACTGCAACGACGTCTACTCCTAGAGCGTGGAATTCGGGTAGCAGAGCTTCCAACTCCTTCAAGTAGCTGGTGCACATGGGGCAATGCTTGCCGCGATAAACGACGACCATTTGCCAGTCATGACCTTCTTGTGGGGTTCCGAGCTGAAGCTCGCCCCCGCCCAACTTGGAAACTGTGGTTGCTGGAAACTGTGATCCGGCAGGTGTTTTTCGTGATGACATCTTCTTGCCCTTGCATTTTGTTATGATCGTTATAAAATCACCACATTCGCAACGTCAATGGTTTTGTAATGAGCAATACAAAAAAAATTGGACGACCGAAAGGTTTCGACCGAAACGAAGCCCTCACCAAAGCTATCGCCGTATTTTGGAAACAGGGCTACGAAGGTGCATCGATGAAGTTGCTGACGGATGAGATGGGTATCAACAGCCCAAGTCTCTATGCAGAGTTCGGTGACAAGCACGGCCTCTACTTGGAAGCAATAAACAGCTATGCATCGAATGACGCATGCACGCCCTTGGTCGCGCTGGAATCGATACCTGAAATAGAACAGGCCGTTCGTGCCTTCTTTGAAGCTGTCATCGACTATTCAACTCACCATGCCAGCGGCGCTAAGGGCTGTTTTCTTGTCTCCTGCGTTGCAACAAGTGCCGGACATGTTGAGGGCACCGCTGAGTTGCTCCGAGATGCAATTGCTTCGACTGACAAACGCATCGCGGCCCGCTTTGAGCAGGAGGTGTCACTCGGCAAATTGCCAAAAAACTTTCCATGTGCGGATCGAGCTAAACTGATGTTCGATTTACGACAGGGGATGGTCTTTCGGGCACGCGCGGGCTTCTCTGATGAACAGCTTGCGCGCGACATAGATAAAAACGTGAAATCAGTACTGGCAAATCCTGAAGGTTGACCTCAGTCCAAACGACCTACTCCCCGGCCGGTTTCTCATTCACAATGAGCGCCTGCCGTTTGGGTTTGCGTATTCAGCTTTATCGTCTTGCGGAAGTGGATGGGTTCTGGCGTGCTCAGCTCAGGCCATGCACTTGCGGGGTTCACGTCTCGAATCCCGCAAGTGCAGCATTCATGCGACAGCGCCGATTATGTCGCTGTTTCTGCTTTATTTACAGACCGCTATGCAGCCGGGAAACAATAAGAACCCCGATCAGCGCCAAGTTGATCACGTGGTAGAAGAACGGGTCACGATGGGCTGCATGCGCGACAATCGCAGTGATCAGGAACAATGCGACAGCAGCGTAGGCCCATTCCCGTAGCATGTCCGGCATTCCCGGCGCAATCAGCGCCGGGATTGCCAGAAACTTCAGTACGGCTAGCTGCACCCGCAGATAGTCCGGCAGCCCGAGCTCCCGGATGCCTTGGATGGTCGGCTGATGAAACAAATAGCTCGCAGCGCTCAGAGCAAGGAATGCGCAAAGTACGCAGCTGGAGAGCCAAAAAATCATCGCCTAGCCCAGAATCTGCTCGGTTACAGCGCGCTGCAGCTTGCGACCATCCGGGTCGAGCCCGGTCTTGAGCTTGGTGAATTCCTCGCCCCAGACCGATGTGCGCGTACGCAGCGCCGGTGCGTCTGACTGCATTTCGCGGATCACAACTTCGGCGACTTGGTCCGCAGTCTGGTAGACATCACCACCCTGCCGCTCTTGCGATCCGGCCACATATTTCTGCAGTATCGGCAGATACTCATCATCGAGCATGCCGCCGGTTTCGGCGATTTGCTGCAAGACCGTATTTGCAAATTCCGAGGCGATGCCACCCGGTTCAATCGCGGTGAATTCGATACCGAAGGACGGAGTGATGTAGCTTGCCATCGCTTCGGTCAGTCCTTCGACAGCAAACTTCGCACCGCAATATACCTCGTTAAAGGGCTGTCCAACCAGACCACCAACCGAAGTGATGTTGATAACATGCCCGGCACGGGCCTTGCGCATGTGCGGCATGACCGCCTTGATACAACGCACGACGCCCATGTAGTTGATGTCGAGAATGCGGGCGATGTCTGCTTCATCCGCCTGTTCCAGGCTACGGGCATAGCCCATGCCTGCGTTGTTGACCAAAACGTCAATTCTACCCTCTTCCGCCACGATCTTATCCACGGCAGCGTTGACACTGGCGGTATCCTGCACGTCCAGCGACAATAGCTTTAGGGCGACACCTGCATTTACCGCTGCGGCTTCCAACGTGCTGCGCTTGTCCAGATTGCGCATGGTGGCATAAACGGTATGTCCGGCTTGCGCTGCCTGCACGGCGATCGACACGCCGAGACCAGTTGAGGTACCGGTGATCAATACGACTTTCGTCACGATTTTTCCTTTCGGTTTTCAGGTATTTGCGATCGACAGCCAGACCCGTTCAAAGGTCAGTTGCACGATCTCGTCTGTCGGGGGTTGGTCATTCAGCGCGGCACTACGAGCCAGTTGGAGCGCGGGGGCGACCAGCAGTAGCGACAATAAATGGGTGTCCAGTTTGGCCAAAACGCCGCTATCGACGCCGCGCTGGAACATTGCTGCGATCTCTCTCGCATAGCTATCCGTGATGGCCTTCTGGTCATCGGTCAGGATTCCGGCAGTGCTTCCGTATTCCAAAAACAGGAAGCTCTTGGGATCTTCCCTCACAAAGTCGAACATTGCATCCCACATGGCTCGGATCATGGCTTTGGTATCCGTCATGTCCCGGGGGGCCGTCACTGCCTCATGGAAAGCAGCCTTGGTCTCCATGTAGATACTGCGCAGCATGTCGTCCTTGTCCGCGAAATGGACATAGACTGTGCCGGCCGACACTTTGGCGCGTTTGACCACACCCGCGACACCGGTGGCCGCGAACCCTTTGGCTACCGCCTCGTCGATCACGGCACGGCGCAGCTTTTGATAGGTTTGATCTTTGGTCAATCGGGGCATCGGCCGGTCTCCATTTCAGAGGATTGTCAGCGTATAGTCGCGCAAGCGCAGCTCGCCATCTTCTTCGATCAGCAGCCAATTGGTGACATTGGTCAGCCGCATCGGACCCACGCCTTCGATCTCTCCTTCGAAATGGACGATAAACCGAACAGCAAAGCCCTCCTTGGTATGGCGGATCGAGATATTATGCGGCTGGTGAGCTGCCCAGATTTGCGCGGCGCTGTTTGCCTCCAGATAGGTCCGCAAATCATCCGCAGAAGCAATCTCGGTCCCCAGCAGATTGATGTTCAGGGCGCCGACAGACGTCCGCGCAATCATCGCATCGGCGTCCCTTGCATCGGCGGCAGCAAACCACTGATGAACAAAGGATTTTACATCGTTGTCAGAGATGTCACCAATGCGGTTGGCTGCAATCTGTTCTGAAACGTCATCGTCAGCCGCGCCTTCAAACATCACGACGTAATTCTCAATCTTTGGCAGGGCCCCTTCCGGATCACGATCTGTCACTAGGCCGAGGCGCACGCGCATACGGCTGACGATGTCGATGTTACCGAATGTGCCATCCTTGCGCGCGATCAGATAGGTGTGGGGCGTGACGATCTCGAACAGGTCGTCTTCGAAGGTGGGATGTACATAGATTTCTTCGATGTCATGGGCACTGGCGACCGTGCCCTCCTGTGCGGCCTGATGCAGTGGCGCAAAGGCGTCCAGCGATGTGACCGTGGCTTGCGGATAAACGAACTCGAACGAGTCAGGCAGATTGGGTGCAAGCGCCTCGATCGAAGCGCCATTGTCAAAGCGCGCATACCAGTCATAGGCAAAGGCTTTGAGCGTATTGTCCGTCAGGCTTTCCGCCTGCGCCAGCGATCCGGCATTGCTTTGCTCGGCGAATGCCGGGGCAGCGATCGTGATGGCTGCAAGTCCGGCAGCTGCGAAGAAGTTGGTCAAGGTCGTCATTTGGCACCCCTGATTGATAATGAATATTCATTATTGTTTCGACTGCGTATTGTCAAACAGATGGAAGCTATTAGAAATCAATTGGTTGACTTTGCTGGCCTCACGAATGCGATTCGTGTGCTGCGCCACTCGTGGGCGCCTCGCTATCTGTGGCCCTATCGTACAGCGCGTCTCTCGACGGGTCTCAGCCGTTCAAGACTGCCATTCCCCGCAGCCTGTCGCGGGCAAAATCCAAAAAGCAGCGCAGCTTTGCAGGCACACGCCGCCCTTCCTGATGGACAAGATGGACGGGCAGGCGGGCGGGCTCATAGCTTTCCAGCATTGTTTGCAGGGTACCAGCCTGCAGATCCGGTCCCACCTGATAAGACAAGGCCCGCGTGATCCCCCATCCCCACCGTGCCAGCTCCAGACCAGCGCCTACGTTCGACACTGCCAGACGGGGCTTTAGCCGGACCGTTTGCTCCTGTGTCTCTCCGAACCGCCATTCTGTGTTTGGCGTGACACCGGCAATGGAGACGATCTTGTGATGTGCCAAGTCGGCAGGGACTTTGGGGATCCCATTTTGTTGTAGATAAACCGGGGATGCACAGACGACTCGCCGCACATGACCGATACGTAGTGCCACAAGACCGGATGGAGGCAAATCACCAATCCGCAAGGCGACGTCGATCCCTTCTTCTACCAGGTTCACCACACGATCGACGGTCACCAAATCGGCAGATACATCAGGATAGTGATCTAAGAATTCCGCTAGGATCGGAGCGATCAAGATCCGTCCGAACTCAACCGGGGCTGTAATGCGCAAATGGCCTGTGGGCCGCGCGGCCGCGCCGGAAGCCAGCGCATCCGCCGAAGTCAGATCCGCAAGGATGCCGCGTACTTCTGCCAGATAGGCCCGCCCCACATCTGTCAGGCGAACGATGCGCGTGGTGCGCGTGAACAGCCGCGCGCCCAACCGCTCCTCCAGCTCATTGACGCCACGTGTAACCGAGGGAGGGCTAAGGCCTGTGGACCGTGCGCCGCCGGCAAAACTCTGCGCCTCGGCGACAGCGACAAAGACCTCGAGCATCTGGATGCGATCCATAGTTTTATTCCAATTTTCGGAATAGTGACTTTCACTTTTTCTCTATTCTTTCAGATTATTACAGAGGCTACTTTGTGGTCAACCCATTACAAGGACGTGCCCGATGACCATCGAAGCCCCTCGCCCCCCGCTACCGCCCTTCACCGAGGAAGCCGCCCGGCAAAAGGTGCGTCTGGCCGAAGACGGCTGGAACGGGCGCAATCCTGCCAAGGTGGCGCGGGCCTATACGCCCGATAGCCAGTGGCGCAACCGCGCCGAGTTTCCCAAGGGCCGCAAGGAAATCGAGGAATTCCTGACCCGCAAATGGAACAAGGAATTGGACTATCGGCTGATCAAGGAGCTTTGGGCCTTCGCGGGAAACCGTATCGCAGTGCGATACGCCTATGAATACCACGACGATAGCGGCCACTGGTTCTGCGCCTATGGCAACGAGGACTGGGAATTCGACGAGAATGGCCTGATGGCGCATCGCCATGCCTCGATCAACGAAAAGCCGATCACCGAGGCCGAGCGCCTGTTCCACTGGCCTCTGGGCCGTCGCCCTGACGATCACCCCGGTCTCACCGCCCTGGGCCTGTAATTTCATCTCAAAAGGACTGGACCGATGACCACCCCGGTTAAACTCTACCGCAATCCCAAATCCGGCCACTGTCACCGGGTCGAACTGATGCTGGCCTTTCTGGGCCTGCCCTACGAGACCATCGACCTCGACATGGCCAACGGTGCGCACAAGGCGCCCGAGTATCTGAAGATCAGTCCCTTCGGTCTGGTTCCAGCGATTGACGATGGCGGCTACACACTGGCCGACAGCAACGCGATCCTGATCTATCTGGTTCAAACCTATGCCAAAGGCTCGCATTGGATGCCGTCAGACCCGAAAGACGCCGCCGAGGTGCAGCGCTGGCTGACAGTCGCAGCTGACAACATCTATGCCGGGCCCTGTGCAGCGCGTCTGGTCAAGGTCTTCGGCACCGGCCACGATCATGGCGCCGCCCTCGCCAAGGCGCATGACCTCTTCAAGGTGATGGAAGCGCATCTGGCGGATCGCGACTGGCTTGGCACGGACACGATCACCATCGCCGATGTGGCGGGCTACAGCTATATCGCCCATGCGCCTGAGGGCGGCGTGGACCTTGCCCCCTATCCGAATGTCCGCGCCTGGCTGTCCCGGATCGAGGCACAGCCGAACTTCGTGCCCATGGCCAAGTCGCCCATCCCCGAACTGGCCTGATGCACTTTCGCGCCGGGGCCCCTCCCTCCCTGGCGCGCCCTGATTGGAGAGACGCCATGACCACGACCGAGATTCTCAATCCCTTCCACGAAGGCGAGCGCGCGGCGCAGGAACGTGTCGGCGTGGGCGACATGGCCACATTGGTTGGCGGATTTATCCGCGACCACCTGCCCGAGCAGCATCGCGAGTTTCATACGTCCTTGCCCTTCCTCGTTGTCTCGGGTGCAGATAGGTCGGGACAAACCTGGGTCACGCTGGTGGAAGGCCCGGACGGCTTTGCCACCTCGCCTGATCCGCGTCACGTCAGCCTCGACACCGTCCTTGGTGCCGATGATCCGCTTGCTGCCGCCTTTGACGCGGGCACCGACATCGGCGTTCTGGGCATCCAGCTGGCCACCCGACGCCGCAACCGCTTCAGCGGGCATGTCCGACCCGAAGGCAACGGCTACGCCATCGACATCCGCCAGACCTTTGGCAATTGCCCGCAATATATCCACGAACGCGCCGTCACCCGGGAGGAAACCATACCCGGCCCCGCCGCGCGTTCGGACGCGCTGAACGAAAATCAGATCGCCCGCATCCACGCCGCCGACACCTTGTTCATCGGCTCTGGCCATCCGAAGGCGGAAGGCGCCGCTCGCGGCTATGACGCCAGCCACAGGGGCGGCGCGCCCGGCTTTGTCCGTGCCGCCAGTCCCACACGGCTGCTGATCCCCGACTACGCCGGCAACAACTTCTTCAACACCATCGGCAATATCGTCGCGGACCCACATGTAGGCCTTCTGTTCATCGACTTCGAAACCGGCGGCCTTTTGCACATAAGCGGACGCGCCACCATCGACTGGTCGCCCAAGGGGTCACATGACCCCGACGCCTGGCGCATGATCCTGGTCGAGATCGACGCCGTGATCGACCGCCCCGGAGCCGTGCCGCTCAGGTGGGCCAAGATGGATCACCTGTCGCGGCGCCTGAAGATCGCCAAGAAGGTCCGCGAAAGCGACGATATCACGTCATTCTACCTGATCCCCGCCGATGACCGCCCGCTCGATCCGTTCGAGGCCGGACAGCACCTGCCCATCGAGGTGCAGATCCCCGGCCAGCGCGGCACGTCGAAGCGGTCCTATTCTCTGTCCGGCCCCCCACAGGAGCGCCGCTTCTACCGTCTCAGCATCAAACGCGAGGACAAGGGCCTAGTGTCCCGGTTCCTCCATGACGACACCCGCGAGGGCAGCATCATCGAGGCTCAGAAACCTTCGGGCGACTTTGTCGTGCCCTGTTCCAACTGCCCGCTGGTGCTGGTCAGTGCGGGTGTCGGCCTGACACCGATGTTGTCGGCACTCTGGGCCAATGTCAGCCAGCAGGACCGCGATGTCTGGTACGTCCACGGTGCCCGCAACGGCGCGGCCCATGCCCTGCGCAAGGAGGTGAACGGGTTGATCGAAGCAAGCCCGAAGCTGCGCCAACTGGTGTTCTACAGCCAGCCCGGCGCCGAAGACCGCCAGGGTCAGGATTACGACGTCAAGGGCCGGATCACCGCCGAAAGCCTTCTTGACCTCGGTGCTGGCCCCGATGCCCGCTACATGCTCTGCGGCCCTGCCGCGTTCCTCGCGGGTCTCCAGCGTGATCTGGAAACTGCCGGCGTTCCCCTGGCCAACATTTACTTCGAGACATTTGGGCCGGAGAGTCGGGCCGACGCGAGCGGGTAATGTCATTGACCTGCCGCTCCGGGACCAACGAAGACGACAATCTGATCCCTTTGCTGAGATATTGTGCAGATATTATCTTGCGTCGAAAGGGCGCTTAGACGACCCAGTGAGAACTCCACAAGAACAGATGGGCCTGTCCAGAAGATCTCAGGAGAGCGCACCAACGCTGTCGCTGAGGCTGTCTCTTGTTATGATATCTGTCGGTCAAGAGGGCTCAGTTGTCTATGTGCCACATTCTGAACCGCCCCTGCCCGGTCACTTCGCGGATCAAACCGCTTGCCTCCATCCACGCCAGATTGCGCTGAACGGCGGCGCGACTGGCGCCGGTCATGGCCTCAGCCATTGGGGCGGAAACCAGGGGCCATTCCTTGAAAACCCGACGCAAGGCTGTTGGTGTGCGGCCAGACAAGTGCGCCATAATGCTCTCTGCCCGCTTGGACCACGATTCAATATCGTCAAGTGTCCGCATTGCCGTTAGAATCGCGCTGTTCATTCCATCCAACCAGCGGGCCAAACGTTCGGGTGGCAAGCCCGAAACACGCAGCCCCCCCGCCCCGCCCATGGCCAGCGGTGCGAAGACGGCGCCGCTTCCATCGCTGGCTGCTATTCTGGACGCGGTTACGGCGGCTTCGATCCGGTCTCCGTGCCCGCCGAGGCCCGCTAAGCTCCAGAGATGAAAGCCCATGCAAGCCCGCGTGATTGGGTGGAGCTCGGCTGCGGCTGTCACTACGTCCAGCCATCCGCCCGCGCGATCTTCGAAACGCTCAGCGCTGTCTTCAATGTTCTCGGGATCGCGGCGATCAAGGAAGGCGGCCAGGTCAGCGTTCGGTCCAGGACCGCCTGTCAGGCGCCGAACAGCCCATCCAACTCTTGCCAAGGCATTTGGGTCATCCTGAGCGCCCGAGAGCCGCATCGATATCCAGAGCGCCAGACGATCAGAACTCACCCGGTCCCCTGCGAACCAGCTAAGATCCGCCGCCTCGATTAAAGCAAGCCGATGCCGCCAGCCTTCCGGGCCGCGCAGCAGCCGGTCATCCAGAGCACCCAGGCGTCCAGCCACGCATGCCAGCCGCGCAACGTGAAGCCCCTCTGCCTTTGCCCAGTCATGGACGACAGCGGTGTCGGGCGGTTCCGCACGGGGCCCGGGAGGCAAATCATCCGGTTCTTCTTCGAGTGGCCCAGGCAGGAACCAGAGATCGTCTTCGTGAGCCTCTTCATCCTCCTCAATGGTGATGAGGGGGTTGTCGTAATCATCATTCAAAGTAGAGGCTTGCGTCTTCATATGTGCAAAATAATGATCTTTTGCACATTACCCAAGCATTTTTTGTGGCCGCTGCCTGCGCCCTTTATATAGTACGTGCACGCGACTGCCGGCGGAACCTCTCAGATCGCGCTCAGCGCAAGGAAACCAAGGGTTTTTGGAAGAGCACGACGAGAGAGCGCCTACTTGCATTCGTTTACAAACGGTCGTTTATTGATGATACATAAAATTGCAAACGGCCCGTTTTCATGCCCCTGATAGGCTACGCCCGTGTTTCCACAGAGGATCAGACCCCCCTGCCCCAGTCTGAGGCCCTGCAGTCTGCGGGATGCGCCGAGATCTTTGAAGAGCACGCCTCGGGCGGCAATCGCGCGCGACCGGTGCTGGCACGCGTGCTCGAACGCGTCCAGAGCGGCGATACGCTGGTCGTTGTGCGGATCGACCGGCTTGCGCGATCTCTGTCGCACTTGCTGGAGGTGATCGAAAGACTGGAGGGAAAGGGGGCGTTCTTCCGCTCGCTCCAGGACCCGATCGACACTGCCTCGCCCCAGGGCAAGTTCACGTTGCAGGTTCTGGGCGCTGCGGCTGAGTTCGAACGCGCTCTGATCCGCGAGCGCACAAAGGCCGGGCTTGCCTCTGCGCGCGCCAAAGGGCGCGTAGGCGGCAACCCAGGGCTACGCGCCAAGGATCCCGCCGCGCTGCGCAAGGTGCGGCTGGCACGGCAGGACGGCTATATGGAACGCCTGAACGAGACCGCGCAGGATTGGGTGCCTCATGTGCGCCGCCTGCGCCCCGATATGGCTTGGGAAGACGTGCTGCGAATTATCAATGCCCCCCTGCCCCCAGATCACCATTGGACACAAGGCCGACTGCTCCGCGCTGTGAAGGCATATGTGCGCGACGGGTTCCTTCCTGCCGAGGTGCTTGGCCGCGCCGGACGCCGCGAAACCGATGACCGCCTGCCGGCCATCGTCGCAGCGATCAAAGGCGCGGACCCCGAAATCACGCTGCAGGCGATCTGCGATCGGCTAGAGTCGATGCGCGAACGGACCCCTCGAGGTCGTGCCAGCTGGCAGCCGTCTTCGGTCAAAATGTTGCTCGAACGAGCGGAGCGGCTTGGCCTAATTTCATCAGAATCGGCTCACTCCCAACTGTAACTAGCAGAGGCTCAAACAGCTGAATCTATCGCTCTAAACACCGTCAGAAGGTCAATTGTGCCATTGGTTGCATGGGTTTAGCCAATACCATCCAAACAATCCCCATGAATGGCTTGAAGCACGGTCTTTTGGATTTATCACCATAAAATCAACAACTTGCAGTTATCTTGATGTGACTGTACGTATTGGTGCTGTGGATAACTTTCACACTACATCTAGATTCTTCTTGCCGGACTCACTTGATCGTGGCATTCCCATTCTGACGGTAAAACGCGTCAGTCGCGCTGTACACCGTCAGAATGACCAAGAGCCTCAACAGAGGCCGAGAGTGGGCGGCAGGACATGGATGATCGTAACGTTGGATACGCGCAAGGCATAGGCTCTTCCGACATCGGAGCATTTGCCGACAATCTGGCTGAATCTTTGGATCGCCAGATGAAGATCGCTTTCGAGCCCGAAGAACGAAAGTCCCTGCGCCGATTCAGTTCTACCGAAGTTGCCAGCCTCCTGCGCGTTAGCACATCTAACCTGCGCAACCGGCACAAGGACGGCAGCTTCCCGGAAGTTCATACAGACAACCGCGGACACCGGTTCTACACAGCCCAAGAGATCGATAAGCTGCGCGACATTCTGGGGCGCACCGGAAAGAACGCAGAAAGCTACCGCCCCGGTCGACGTGAAGGCGATCGTCTCCAGGTGATATCTGTCGTCAATTTCAAAGGCGGATCGTCAAAAACAACAGCAACGATCCATCTTGCACAACGGTATGCTTTGCGAGGTTACCGAGTGTTGGTCTTGGATCTCGATCCGCAGGCAAGTTTGACCACCTTTTTCGGCTTTCGGCCAGAGCTCGAGTTCGCCGAAGGCGGCACAATCTATGATGCCCTGAGATATGAGGAACAAGTTCCGCTCTCAGCCGTCATCCAAAAAACCTACTTCCATAAGCTCGATATGGTCCCAGCGGGCCTGATGCTCTCGGAATACGAAACTGAGACGGCAAACGCCCTCGCCCGCCGGGTGCAACCCATATTTGCGGAGCGTCTTGCCTTAGCGCTTGAGGAAGTAGAGGCGAATTACGACATCGTTCTGATCGACTGCCCACCTCAACTTGGCTTTCTGACCCTAACGGCGTTGGCAGCCTCGACGGGACTCCTAGTAACGGTCGTGCCTGGCATGCTCGACATTGCTTCAATGAGCCAGTTCCTGAAACTTGCTTCGGAAACGGTAAAGGCTGTCGAAGAAGCCATTGGCAGGCGCGTTACATGGGACTTCGTAAAGTTCTTGATCACGAGATACGAGCCGTCGGACGGGCCTCAGACCCAGATGGCGGGCTACCTGAGATCGATCTTGGCCGGACAGGTCATGACTGAGCCAATGCTGAAATCTACAGCAATCTCGGACGCCGGTATGACCCAGCAAACCGTCTACGAAGTTGATCCGAGCCAATTCATTAGAAAAACGATTGATCGCGCTCTGACCAGCGTGAATGGCGTTGGAGATGAGTTGGAACAGACAATCCAAATGGCATGGGGGCGTCGCTGATGGCCCGAAATATCTTCAATCAGCCTCCAAAGGACGAGAAGGAGAGCGCGGCCCCCTCCCCTACCCCGCCAAAAGCAGCAAAACTGCCAGGATCTGTTGGCGGATTGCGCGACTCTTTGCGCGAGATTACCGCGAATTCGATCCGTGACATCGAGCCCGATCAGATTGACATGGATGGTCTGCGCGATCGGTTGGTGCTGGAGGATTCCAGTATTGATGAGTTGGCCGAAAGCATTCGCAAGCATGGGCAACAAGTACCAATTATGGTCCGTCCATCAGCGCAACCGGACAGATACCGTATCATCTACGGACGACGCAGGCTCGCAGCGATCCGCATGGTCGGCGGAACGGTCAAGGCGATCGTTCGAAGCCTGGATGACGACGCATCTCTGATCGCACAGGGCCAAGAGAACAACCTCCGACTAGACCCGTCTTTCATTGAGAAATCTCTTTTTATCAAAGAGATGCAGGAATCAGGTTACAAGCCAAACGTCATTCAGGATGCTCTCGGCTTGACACGGCAGGGCGTGTCCAATCATCGCGTCGTCATAGAGCAACTGCCAGAAGGGCTTGTACAGCTGATCGGGCCGGCACATGGCATCGGACGACGGCAATGGGGTGACCTGGCCGCTTTGTCGAAAAAGATAGATCTGGTGAACACAGCCAAAGAGGTGATCGCCGCCCTGCCCGACGACACTCCAAGCGCGGATAAGTTTCAGGCAGTCTACTCGGCTTGCTCGAACAAGGCGCGTAGCGACAAGAAGCAAGCCAACCGCAGCCTAACGTCCGTTGTCAAAGATGGGGACGGTAGCTCTGTGGGAACGCTGACAGTCGACCAGAAAACGATCGCTATCAAGATCACCAAGAAGGACAACCCAGAATTCGGCCAATGGATCGAAGAGCGCGCGGAGGCAGCGCTTTTGAAGCTCTTCGAACAGTGGCGGAATGAGAGCGGCTCTGGGTCCTAAGCCCCGAGCCACACAGAGTAACTCGAGCAGAGGAGAAAAGCGAAGACCAGAAAGAAAAGAGCCCCCCAAAGTTTCCCCTGGAGAGCCCTCATCATTCGATTAGCACTCATGATGTAGCAACCTCCAGCAAACCGGTCAAGAGTCACCGATTCGGTGGACGGGTTTTTATTGCCTTTTTCTGAGCGAAATCTCGGGAAGAGACTGGGAAGTTGTGGGCCGAACGGTCGTCGTGAAGAAACCATGGCATTTACAAAACTATCGATCAGAACCGCTGATGCTGATGCATCACGCGGCTCAATTTCTGCGGCTGAAACCGACATCTGGACCATCTTCAGGGCACTAAGAGATGCACGTAGCGTATTCGGTCTGCGTCCTGGCCATATCCAAACACTTCAAGCCATGCTTAGTTTCTTGAAGCCCGGCCATGGCGAAACGGTTTTCGCGTCCAACGACTCGATTTGCCAGCGCGTCGGCGGAATCGACGAACGGACACTCCGCAGGCACATCAACCGCTTCGTCGAACTCGGGTTCATCAAACGCAATGACAGCTCGAACAGAAAGCGCTACCGCGTTCGCTCATCCAGCGGGGAATGCATCAGCTATGGACTGTCTCTAACCCCCCTCCTCCAACGTGCGAGCGAGCTTATCGCCATCGCACATGAGATGGAAAATAACCGGCGGGATCGGATATTTGTCCGCAAACAGATCCTGACAAAGCTCGCCCATTTGGAAGAGCATGATCCCAGCAACACATTCATCAACCACGCACGGAGAGCTCTACGCAGGAAGCTGAGCCTTACCGAATACCACGCGCTGCTCGCCGACACGGACAAAGAATGCCAGACTTTGTATACCCCAGATAACCCACCAGAAACTGTGGAGTTGCCCGCCAATGACGGACAAACTGTCCGGCACCAATCTATGTCTGAAGAAGAAAAAAAAGATTTAGATAGCAACACAGGCAATGAAGCTCTGAAACCAGACTTGCTAACCTCAGTCTGCGATCAAGCGACATCGTTCTCCACAGAGAGACTTAGAGACTGGTTGGACATTGAAAACCATGCTCGAACTCTTGCACCCATGATGGGGATTCACCCAGAAACATTTGAGAAAGCCAAGAATGCAGTAGGAGCTCAGAAAGCGTCATGCGCGATCTTCATCATGCTACAACTTGGACAACGCATCAGGGATTTTGGAGCGTACTTTCACAGTATCACCTTGGGCCAACGTCAAGACCAGTTTGATCCAGTGGCTTTGATCAAGCGTCTATCCAAAACTGCTATGCAAACCGCCTAGTGTCCACCGCGGTGGACGTCTGGCCATCAACTAGTCCAATGACGCGCGGTCTCGCCACATGCATCAAAGCGACAGAGCCAAATTCCACTAGGGCGATACTACACAGTCAATCCATGTACCTCCGACCCGCCGATGTCCACCGCGGTGGACAGATCCGGCACCAAGTCTCACAACTCACATGCGCGACAGCCGCTTTTCGTCATCCACCACTTCCAAAGAACCCTTGTTGGCAGTCCAGGCCCACAGGACGATGTTGAAGTCCGTTGATGACGCACCCTTCGCAAAGCTTTGGATCAGAAGCCCCGCAAACCGATCTGCTATAAGGGCGCGTGCTAGCTCCTGTGTCGGTACCAATTGGCCATCGAGCATCTTCATGCGCCATGCAGAGTCGGCAAGCATCGCCTCGGTCACACCATACCGTTCGAGCTTGTCCTGATCGCGGGTATCGAAAATAGGCCCAAGGTCGGCTTTGTAGGACACCAGGATCGTGGGTTGCAGGCTGCCTACCTGGTTGGCTTCTCTAAGAGCGGTCGCGGGATCCAGCGAGGTGTAGAGGGCAGGGGTGCCCTTGGCGTTAAAGCGCCCTCCATAGAGTTCAGCGCCTCGTCCGGACAGAGGTTCACGCGCATAGACCGGGTTCAGGGCGCGATAGAGTGGCCCTGTGTAGCGTCCATCTTTCAGCGGCATCAGGCAAAGACGCCCGCATCGACCGCATCGATGTATTCCAGAACTTGCTGAGCTTTGCCTTCCTGCACCAGCTGCATGGCTGTCCGGCCATCAAAGCCGGGCAGGGGCTCTGACCGGTACCATGCATAGGCCATCAGTTCCGAGCCGAAGCGGGGCTCAACTTTGTTCAGCACCTCTACCAATTCGCGCAGGCGGCGCTGCGTCTTGTCCGAACCGATGCGGGCTCGCCTCTGCAACGCGTCTTTGCCCAAGCCGACGGTCAATGCGATCTCTTCTGCTGATGTGCGTAGCACCGCGGCGATCTTGCGCGGTTCGAATTGCCCAGCTTCAGCAAAGTTCGTGATGTGCATGATCTATGCTCCTACGGTGATACTGACGGTATATAGCGGCAACATCGCTGAAATTCAAGCTGACAGGAGGCGCTGCGCCTTCGTTTCCCGTGCTTATCCGTAACGCTGCAGTGCTCTGAACGAAGCAAATCCTGATCTTTGGGCCTGAGAGGTCACCGTTGGAGCGCTTTTGCCGATCGAGAACGTCAGATAAGCTATTGATAATATGAGAAAGACTGCAGCAGTCGGGCCGGAGTTGCCGATATGGCTTGCCGATCTTGGATCGAAACCGCCACTTACTGCATGCCGTCACTGGGGTCCGCGGTGGTGTCGGACCCTCGGCCGTTACCCCGGACCAGTTGGCTGCTGAAAAGTAAAAGTGTCCTTCGGGTTTTGTGACTGACGGATGAGGGCCTTTGGGGTCCCTCGGATGGGTCCGGACCGGATTCCGGTCTGTCTTTCCTAATGAAGGGCATTCTAATGGAAACAGGTGTCTTGCGCGTGCTCCGCACAACCGCCGCCTCCTGGTGGCGGCATAGAGAGCTGCGCCGAACTGGCCAGTCGGCGCGGGCGCGGCAGCTCGAACGCGAGACTGTCTTGCGTGATCTCGGCTATCTCAGGCAGGCGGCGACATTGCCGAATGCCCATGTAATCTGCGGGGATGGTGGGACATTCCTCCATCTCGGTTGGACCACCGTGTCGACCTTCGCGCCGATCGAGCGCTTTCCCTTGGCCGCCCTCGCGGTCGCACTCGGGACGCCCTTCATCGATATCCGACCCGTCACCGATGGCATCGGCTTCGCGAACCTGCCCCGTGTGACACGAGGCAGATCGGTTGACGCTGACCATTCAGGTGCCGGCCAGTCTGTCTCGCTGACCACCTACATCGACATGGTCGAGCGGCTCGGCGCGAGGATCGTCAACGATCCGCGCCCCCGCCAGTCAACCTGATCACCATTCCCTCTCACCAACACTCGAAAGGAGGCCAGCCATGGCCCGGTCCCGCACGCCCAAATTCGATGCCTCCGAGGTCATCACAAACGAAATCATCCGCATCATCGAGCGCGGCGTCCTGCCGTGGCGCAAGCCATGGACCGCAGGTGGCAGCTCTCGTCCCCTGCGCGTGGGCGGAGAACCCTACCAAGGGGTGAACAACTTCCTGCTGACGATGCGGACCGTGATGGCGGGCCACAGCTCTCCCTTCTGGATGACGCTGCCGCAAGCCAATGCGTTGGACGCAAAGGTCCGCAAGGGCGAGAAATCCTCTGTCGTCGTCTATTACGGCCAAAGCCGGAAAGACGCGGGCGGCGAGGACGACCGCAGCGATGGCGATGATCGCTCCGAGGAAGCCCGCATCTTCCGCTTCCAGAAATCCTACCGCGTGTTCAATGCCTGCCAGATCGATGGCCTGCCCGACAGCTTCTTCCCAGACCCGGAGCCCGCGCCCGAGCATCCGCCGTCCGAGCCCATCCCGCACATGCAGGCGTTTTTCGATGCCATCGACATCACGACCGTCTTCACGGGCACGGAGGCGTACTATTTGCCGCCCGTGGACAAGGTCTACATGCCGTCCATCACGCGGTTCCAGGACCCGCGCAATTTCTACGGGGTCTGGGCGCATGAGCTGGCCCATGCCACGAAAGCCCCCCATCGACTGAACCGCGATTTCGGGCTCTCGAAGTTTGGCAACACGGCCTATGCCCGCGAAGAGATCGTCGCCGAACTGACCTCGGTTTTTTTGGGTCAGACACTCGGCTTCACGGCCCATACGCTCGAGATGAATGCCGCCTACCTCCACAACTGGTTGCGCGTTCTTCGGTCGGACAAGGGTGCGATCTTCAAGCACGCCGCGGACGCGCAGCGGGCCTGCGACTATCTGATTGCCAGATCGGAGGCGGGCAGGGCAGGGAGCAGCGCCGAGGCCGCCTGACCACACGGAGTACGGAGACTCGCATGTCACGCAAGGAACCCAAGACGCTACGGGTGGCCTGCTTCAAAGACGGTCGCCGCAAGATCATCACCTTCAAACACGGTGCCTATTGGTGGAGCTTGTCCGAGGGCGCGTATCCGCTCTCGGCAGCGCTCGAGACCATCAAGGACCAGGGTGGCTGGATCGAAACCATCCCCAATCCGAATTACCGACCCATGAGGTTGTTCGGGTAGAGGCCCTTCCACCTCGGTCCTACCACCAGCCGGAAAAGGAAAAGCAGGCTTTGGGAAGGGTGTTTCAACTTCTCAAAGGAGATCCCCATGTCCATGACCGTTCAACCCCAGCCAGACAGTCCAGATCCGAGTGTGATCGCAGCGCAGAACGACGCGTTTCGCAAGCTCGCGTGCCTTGGAGTGGCGCCCGCGCAGCCCACCCAGGGCCGAATGCATGTCACCCGCTCGCTTATGGAGGCCGGTGACGGCTTCATGGCCGAGGCGGTGAAGGCCACCGGTGCGTTCGATACATTCGAGCCTGAGAATGATCCCGAGGGATGGGACGATTTTGGCGCGGTCGAGATCCGGGGCGAGACCGTGTTCTGGAAAATCGATCTCTATGAGGCAGATTCGGATTTCCGCTACGGGGCCGAGACCCCGGACAATCCTGCCACAACCATGCGCGTGCTGACCATCATGCTGGCGCGTGACTGGTAGGGTAGGAGGGCTTCCCAAAGTGTCGATCTGAAAACTCAAGGCCCACTGACCCCTCAAAGGGAAAGTGGGCCTTTTGTCTTGGTGATCCCTGAAGCCGGGGATTGGTCACGCGCGTGAGCGCGCGGGCCGCATCTCACCCACCTGGAAGGATATCCCATGACCGCAAGCTTTGCCCCTCTCACCGTCGCCATCGGCGATCTGGTCCCGCATCCAGCCAACGTGCGCAGCAACGCGCCGGAAACTTATGACCCCGAGAACATCGCGTATCTGAAGGCCAGCATCGCTGTGCTGGGCCTGCTCCAGCCGCTCCTGGTCCAGAAGCTTGACGGCAAATACGCTGTCCTCGCCGGTGGCCGGCGCCATGCCGCGCTGAAGGAGCTGATCGCCGACAAGGCCACCAAGGGGTTCACTGCGAAAACCAAGGTCGACTGTCGCCTT
Organism: Aliiruegeria haliotis; assembly: GCF_003003255.1. Taxonomy (GTDB): domain Bacteria; phylum Pseudomonadota; class Alphaproteobacteria; order Rhodobacterales; family Rhodobacteraceae; genus Tropicimonas; species Tropicimonas haliotis. The sequence continues at coordinate 99,107 of NZ_PVTD01000013.1, read as the reverse complement.
GTCCCTGAGGAGTGCGACGTCACCACGGCGCTGTCGCTCGCCGAGAACATTACCCAGGCGCCGATGAACGCCATTGACGAGTTCGAGGCTTTCGCGCGGATGATGGAGGTCGACGGCCAGACGCCCGAGACCATCGCGAAGACATTCGGCACGACCGTCGCCGCCGTGAAAGGCCGCTTGCGCTATGGCCTGATCCACCCCGACATCCGCGCCGCGGCCCGGGGCAAGGTGATCACGCTCGACGCGATGAAGGCCTTCGCCGAGCATCCGAGCCAGGAGGCGCAGCGCGAGGTCTTCGAGGCTCTCACTAAGGACGGCGGTTATCTGCAGGCCTACACCGTCCGTCAGGCCCTCAAATCCCGCGGCGTGCAGGTCAGCGATGATATTGGGGCCTTTGTGCGCGCGGACTACGAGGCGCGGGGCGGTGCTGTCGCGGCTGACCTTCTGGAAGAGCATTCCGTGCTTGAGGATGCAGCACTGGTCGAGACCATCCTGCTCGAGAAGCTCGGTGCCGCCGCCGAAGAGGCCCGCATAAAGCTGGGCTTTGGCTGGGCCGATGCGATGGTGCGCTATGACTACGCGACCATGGCCGACTACGGCCGCGTTTATCCCGGCCCGATCGAGCCTGATGAGGCTGCGCAAAAGCGCATCGATGAGATCACCGCCGAGCTTGAGAAACTGCAGCTCGAGATGGAGGATGAGGGGCTCGAGGACGGTGCCTACAACGCGCTTTACGAGCGCGTGGACGCCTTGGAAGAGGAAGCCCGCGACCTGCAGGAGGCCTACAGCGCCGAGGACCTCGCGCGGTCTGGGGTAATCGCGTCCTGGTCGGGCGGGCAGGTGACCCTCCATGTTGGCCTCGTCCGCCCGGAAGACACCGTCAAAAAGGAGGGCGCGCGCGGCTCCTCGGCTAGCCCGACCGGGGAGGAGGCCCCAGACGCCGGCGAAATCACCTACCCGGCCTCACTGGCTGAGGACCTCAAGACCGAGCGAGCCATGGCGCTTGGGGCCGCGATGGCGCTGCATCCGGAAGCTACGCTCGATCTGACGCTCTTCAAGCTGGTCAGTGATGTTCTGGCCAGCGGCATGAGTGTCACGCAGGCGATCAAGATCGATGCCCGCAAGGAATACCGCAGCCATGCCAAGATGGACGAGATCGACGAGACCTCGCTTGAGCAGGTGGCGGCGGCGCATGATGCGCTGGACCTCTCCTGGCTCGATGACACCCGTTCCCCTGCCGAACAGTTCGCGGCGTTTCGCGCGCTGGACGCCGGCGAGAAGGCCAAGCTCGTGGCCTATGCGACCGCCAGCACGACGCAATCCTGCTTCACGCGGGACCGCCAGCGCGACAGCCTGATGCATGCATTCGAGATCGAGATCATGCCCGACATTCGCGCCCACTGGACGCCGAATGCGGCCCTCTTCAACCGCTTCAAGAAGGCCTGGCTCCTGAAGATCCTCGGCGAGGATCTGGGTCTCGCCCAGGAGGCGGTGACGCTGGCCTCGTCGAGCAAGAAGGAGATCGTCGCCTTTTGTGACAAGCTCTTCGCCGAGCCCTTCGCCACGCTCACGGACGCGCAGCGCGCTGCCGTGGCCGCCTGGTGCCCGCCCATGATGCAGACAGCCGGTGTCGCCTGTGATGAGGCGGAGCCCGCGGCGGAAACCCCGGAGCCTGACGGCGACATCGCGCAAGCGGCCTGAGTCCTCACGCGACCCGCGCGTGGACCATGCCGCCCGCGCGGGTCGACCCTTCCAAACCGAACAGAAAGACATCCCCATGGCTATTCTCAAGTTCTCTGCCTCCGCTGTTGCGGCGCAAATCGCACATGCGCGTGCCTGCAAGACCTTCCTGCCCAACTGGAACGGGCCCGTGGACAGGCCGGCCCTGATCCTCATCGTCGGCAATGGTGTGCATCTGCGCTCAAACGGCATCGATGGCACGACCACCCGTATCGTTACCACCGAGCAGGCCGATCCCTCCTTCGCCTTCGCCGACGGCATGAACCCGTTTCGGGACACCGACTGGATGGCGCAGCGCCGCATGGCGTTTCGCGATCTGACCGGCCAGTTTTACACCGACATCCTGGATGACGTGCAGGTGCTCATCGACCGGGGGCGAGGGGCCATCCGGCTCGCCACCGATGGCCACAGCATCCGCGTCTTCGTGCGCCGGGCCTCGGACTATCTCATCGGCGGGACCTACGAAGTGCCCTCGGGCCTCGGTGGCACCTTCAGGGTCATCCTCAAGGATGCCTGCGACACCTTTGCGATCGTGCAGAACTGTGGCAATTGCGAGGATTTTGACGCCATGCAGCCCTACCGCGTGCCGCTCGATGCGCTGATGGAAATCGATGACCGGAGGGCGGCGTGATGGGTTGGCTCTTCTACACCGACGGCCGCGTCCAGACCTACGCGGATGAGAAAGCGGAGATTGCTCGGCTGTGCACCTTCGAGGGCGAAAGGCGCAAGACGGAACTGGTCAAAGCCTGCAAGGTGGGTTCGACTTGGTACGCGGCGGCAAAGGTCACAAATATCGACGGCACCCCTGTCGAAGACACGACCTATGTCACCGATGCGGATGGCTCCATCACTTTCGCCGCCGTATTCCTTACCCGATATGATGACGGCTGCTGGGGCTACAAGGACATGGAGGAAAGCGCGGGACCGGTCGAATCCCGCGCGCCACTGAGCCTATTGGCCCTGCTGTCCGAGCTGAAAGACCCAGACAGCTATGCTCATGCCTGGCGCCAGCGCTGCCAGGACTGGGCTGCGATCCCGGACTACGAGGAAGGCGACAAGATCAAGCTCGCCACCCCTGTGACGCTCACCGATGGCAGTACCTGCCAGATTGTCACCGCGACCCACTACAGGCGTGGGCGGCAAAAGCGCCGCTGCTACCGCATCGAGGAAACTGGTGGGCTCGTACGCCTGTCGAAGGCCTCGCTTGCGGGCTCGGAGCTGCTCAGCTCCACGAAAGGTGCGGCTAGCCCGGTGCTGGCGGAGTTCCTGGCGGGGCGAAATTAGGTCCTGCGCCGGACGGTTCATCGACCTGCCCGGCGACAGCAGATGCTGCGGCTTGTCTTGACAAGGCAATGCAAATGCATTACCTATCGCGGGCAGCAAAGCCCCTTTTCTTCAGGAGACTGCCATGACAGCCCTCGCACAAGATGTCTCGAAACTCACGGATCGGTATCAGACGACCGTGCCGGCGGGTGTGCGCAAACAGCTCAAGCTGGGCAAGGGCGACCAGATTCGTTACTGCACCGAGCCGAGTGGCAGGGTCTATATCGAGCCCGTGCGCAGCGACGAGGAAGATCCCGTGCTCGGAGCCTTTCTCGATTTTGTCGAGGCCGATATCAAGGCGCATCCGGACCGCATTCGGGCTTTCGATGGGGCTTTGCATGACCGTCTTGCAGCACTGGTCGGAGACGTTGATGTCGATCTCGATGCGCCGCTATCGCTCGAGGATGAATGAGCGGCGATAGCGTGCCCGCCCAAGCGCCCCTTGTCGTGAATGGATGGTCGATTTATGCGCACCCACTCTTTCTGGACCAGCTCGAAGGGCTGGTCGAGGAGGTAGAGGCGCGTAAGGCTCGCGATCCCAAGACCTGGCACAAGAAAAACCCGACGAAACGGCTGGCCGCCATCTTCAAGCTGGTCACCGAGGCCATACCTGCAGATCCGGGTGCCGCCGCCTTCCGGCAAGGCGGCACACTCGGCGATCACCGCAAGCACTGGTTCCGGGCGAAATTCTTCCAGCAGTATCGGCTGTTCTACCGGTTCAACAGCGATGCGAAGGTCATCGTGGTGGCATGGGTGAACGACGACAAGACCCTGCGCGCCTATGGCAGCAAGACGGATGCCTATGCGACGTTCAAAGGGATGCTGGAAGATGGCAACCCACCTGACAATTTCGACGCGCTCTTGAAAGAATCTGCGGCGGCGGACAAGCGGTTCGAGACGTCTCTTGAAGCGGCGCCCGATCGGTAAGTGGGGTCGAATGCCAGAGGGGCGGAATCCCACGCTAAGGCTGCCAGTGAGTGGGCATTATGCGTTTCAATCGCCGTCATACTTGGGCCAAGTGAAATAGGCGACATTGGTGTGTCATATGGCTGGTACGATGAAATTCTCAGAAGTCCCTCCCTATCCGTACACCTGCCGTTCGCTGCATCGTGTGCGAACTGGTAAGATGCGGACAAAGGGTGCATTCGCTGCGGATGCGCAGATGGCTGCTTCAGGTTTGGCGCACCGATAGGACATTGCAGCAGGTCGCGCCGGTTAGTCCGTATAGCTTTGGCAGGCATCAACTCCGTTGGCTGTCGAGGCAAGTAGCTGATCTGCATCACGGATGAGATCGGCGACCCGCCTGTCCGCCAGACGATACCGAACGAAGCGGCCTTTGCTGCGGCGACTGACCAGCCCGCATTCCAGCAGACAGCGCAGATGGTTCGAGACGTTGGGCTGACCCAAACCCGTATGCCCGACGATTTCCTGCACGTTGCGTTCGTCCGACACCAGCGCATCGAGGATCATCAGACGGCTGGGATCGCTTAGGCCCCGGAAGAGCTTTGCCCGCAGTTCCAGTGTATCGGGTGCCGAAAGATCGTCTTGAATGTTTTGCGCTGTCATATCATTATCCACTGATACGTTAGCAGCGTACCTTTTCGCCCGCCACCACAAAAAGGATCGCACATGAGCCAGCCCGATAACAGCAAGTTGGCGACAGCCTCCTCCCCGATCCGAATGCGGGTGCAAGGCATGGACTGCGCGAAAGATGCCGCCGAGATCGAGCGCGCGGCCCGGTCTGCGGGCGTGGCCGAAGGCGACGTGAAAGTGTCCGCCGCCACCCACATCATGACATTGCGGATCGCGGACGGCGATCTGCCGAAAGTGCGGCCCGCGCTCGACGCGACCGGCTACGGTTTCGAGAAGATCGAGGACGGCGATACATCGTCCGATCCGGCCTACAAGGACCCGAGCTATCGCCGCGCGCTCTGGATCGTGGTCGCGCTCAATCTCGGATACGGCGTGGTCGAAATGTTCGGCGGGTTCCTGTCCGGTTCGCAGGCGCTGAAGGCAGACGCGCTCGATTTTCTGGGCGATGGTGCGATCACGTTTCTGGGCCTGCTCGCCATCGGCTGGAGCCTGACATGGCGGGCGCGGTCGGCGATGATCCAAGGCGTGTTTCTGGGCCTTCTGGGCCTTGGCGTTGTCGGCAGCACGCTCTGGCGTGTCCTCAACCAGACCACGCCAGAAGCCGGGTTGATGGGAGCCTTCGCGGTAGGTGCGCTGATCGTAAACATCCTCGCGGTGCTGCCGCTGCTAAAGCACCGCAAGGGTGATGCCAATATGCGAGCCGTCTGGCTGTTCTCTCGCAACGACGCCATCGGCAACCTCGCCGTGGTCATCGCCGCCGGGCTGGTCGCGTGGCTTGGCAGTGCATGGCCCGACCTGATCGTCGCGTTCGCGATCGCGGGGCTTTTCCTGCATTCGTCGTGGATGATCATCCGCGATGCCCGGAGTGACTTGGTGGAAGCTGACTAACTCCATCATGGTGCGACGCGCCGGACGAAAGCCGACATTCGCGCGCCCCGCAGCATCGGTGAGTCTGGGCTCGTTTGAGACCTTCGCGGCATCCCGCCCCAACGTCGGCAATGGTGTGAAGGGGCGTCTGTGCGCAGATGTTTTGGTCATCCCCATAATGTAGAGATCTCAAGAGTCTTATCGTCCGGGAAGTTTTGCTGTAACGTTCGATCATCGCGTGAACGGGGAATCCGAGTTGAAACAGCCTTCAGACCGCAAACAGGCTTGCGACAAAGTCAATCTGTCCAAGGTCCATTCTCCCTACCGCCGATCTCGGGTCGCTCTGAGCGTTGCAGCTATGCCGAGAGACCTAGGCGAGCTTCTGGATAGGCGCCTCGAGGACCATCGCCGTGACCGGTGAGATGACGTCCCATGATGCCTGGTTTCGGTCCAAGGTGAAGGAGGCACTGAATGACCAGCAGGCCGCGACACCGCATTCCAACGTGATGAACCTTGTGCAGGCGGTGATTGATGAGAAGCGCCGCCAACAGTCTTGAACAGTGCGTTCTGTTCTTACCTGGTACCTTCGTGCGTTTCGGGGTGTTTTGGTGGGTTGCCGCCGCTTCTTCTGTCAAAAAATTGTTTGCCGATCGGCTGCGTGACTTAGCCTTTGATTCCGACAAGGGCGGGTCGCGCTCGTGATCTGAAATTCTGCACTCACTCTCGTTGCCCAACCTCCGTCATAGCTTTCGGCGGAAACCCCAAAAAGTGTAGAGCGGGCTTTTTGTCCTTTGGAACTCAGACCCTGATCCAAAGGAAAATCCCCATGTCCAAACCCAGAACGGCCAACCCGGCTCTCGCAATCTCCGAAGCCGATCTCGCCTCTGCGCTAGCGCTTATCGGCAGAGAGATCCACCACCAACCCCTGCGCAGTTCAGCGCTGGCGCGCATCATGCGCGAGACGTTTCATGGCAGCGATGCCGGGGGTGCCTGGGACTGGCGCATGGCCTATGACCTGATGCAGGCCGCTGCCGTCCAAATGCTGCTGCGCGGCGACGGCGCGGCAGGTGACATCGCCGCGGCAAGGCTGCTTGCCTCACGGCTCCTGACGGAAACCCGCCGCTCCGAGCAGCAGATCCGGCTGCAGCAGTTTTCCACACCGCTGGCATTCGCGACCATGGCGGTGCGGGCCGCAGCGATCCGCAAGGGCGAGACCGTGCTGGAGCCCTCGGCTGGCACCGGTGCCCTGGCTGCTTTCGCCGCCCGGGCCGGTGCCACGCTTCTGCTCAACGAGATCGACCCCTTTCGCCAGCGCCTCCTGCGCGCGGTTTTCGGCGGCGAGGTCACAGGCCATGACGGCGAGCATATCGATGATCTGCTGCAGACGCCGGTTCTACCCGACGTCGTGGTGATGAATCCGCCCTTCGCCTCCTCGGTCGACTGCTCCCGGGACAAGCACATCGCCGCCAAGCATCTCATTGCGGCTGCAAAGCGTCTGGCACCCGGCGGGCGGCTGGTGGCGATCATGCCGCCGGGATTCACACCCGAACGCGATGCCGCGCATTGGTCCCGCGCCTGCGGCCTCCTGACGCCGCGACTGGCGTTGACGATGCCGGGGCAGGTCTACCGCAAGCTCGGCACCTCTGTCGAAACCCAGCTCATGGTCTTCAACAAGGTGCAGGACGACGGCGAGATGATCCGCGCCAGGGTTCAGGATCTGGAGGAAGCCCTTCCCTTTGTCGACGCCGTGGCCGCAAGCCGGCCTGAGAAGCGCCCCGCCCAACGGGCGGCGACAAACCCTCATGCGCGATCGGTCGGTCCAGTACCTGTCACGCGCAAGCGCCCAGTTGCCACAGTCGCCGCCTCCAAACCCCGCGCCAATGCTGCCATCCCGCTAAGCTTCACAAGTCTTGAGGCTCCGCGCGACAACACGCCCGTCTCGGACATCTATGCGCGCTACCGTCCGCAGCGGATCGAGATCCCGGGTGCGCAGGAGCATCCAACGCCGCTTGTCGAAAGTATCGCCATGGCCTCTGTCGCGCCGCCCATGCCCTCTGGCGCGGCCAGTTCAGAATTGCGTCTGCCCGCCAAGCTCATCGAGGAGGGACATCTCTCCGAGGCGCAGCTCGAGACCATCATCATGGCGCATGATGCCCATGGGCGTGATCTGCCCGGTCGGTTTACCATCGATGACGACCAGACCAAGCTGACGCGCGCCGATGATAACCCGGATGCACGGGCCTATCGCCTCGGCTATTTCCTCGGCGACGGCACCGGGTGCGGCAAGGGGCGCGAATGTGCGGGGCTGATCCTCGCGGGATGGCTCGCCGGACGCCGTAAGGCCGTCTGGGTCTCCAAATCCGCCACGCTCATCGAGGACGCGATCCGCGACTGGACTGATCTCGGTGGCTCGCCCGCCGACATCCAGCCGCTCTCGAAATGGAAACCGGATCAGCCCATCCCCATGGGCGACGGCATCCTATTCGTCACCTACGCCACGCTGCGTTCGGCGGGCAAATGCGGCACCTCGCGGCTGAGCCAGGTCCTCGACTGGATGGGCGCGGGGTTCGATGGTGTTCTGGCTTTCGACGAAGCCCATGCCATGCAGAACGCGGCCGGGTCCGAGCAGGGCAGGGGGGGCAAACCCTCCCAGCAGGGCCTTGCTGGCCTGCGGCTGCAACTGGCGGCACCCCGGGCTCGCGTCTTTTACATCTCGGCCACGGGTGCCACGAGCGTGCACAACCTCGCCTATGCCGCGCGGCTGGGGCTCTGGGGGCAGGGTCCCGAATACCCCTTCCCAAGCCGCGAGAGCTTCGTTTCTGCGATGGAAGCCGGCGGTGTCGCCGCCATGGAGGTGGTCGCGCGCGATCTCAAGACGCTCGGCCTCTACACGGCCCGTGCCCTCAGCTTCGATGGGGTGGAATATGATGTTCTAGAACACGCGCTGACCCCGGCGCAGATCGAGATCTACGACGCCTATGCGGGCGCATTTCGGACGATTCACCACAATCTCGAGGCGGCACTGACGGCAACCGGTGTCAACGATGCCTCGGGGGAGACCAATGCCTCGGCCGCACGCGCCTCGGCCAAGTCCCGGTTTGAAAGCACCAAGCAGCGCTTCTTCAACCATCTCCTGATGGGCATGAAAGCCCCGACCATCATCGGCGCCATCGAGGATGACCTCGCGGCGGGCAACGCCTGCGTCATCCAGGTGGTTTCGACAGGCGAGAGCCTGCTGAAACGCCGGCTTGAAACGATGGACCTGGAAGACGAGCTCGTCGAGGGTGCCTTGACGCCGCGCGACTATGTTCTGGGCTACCTCGAACAGGCCTTCCCGACCCATGCGCAAAAGCTCGTGGAAATCGACGGCAACATGGTGGCCGAGCCGCTCAGGGACGAGACCGGTGCGCTGGTGGTCTCGCGGGAGGCGCTCGCCCTGCGCGATGCGGCCATGATGGAGTTGATGACGCTCGCTCCGATCCCCTCGGCGCTCGATCAGATCCTCTGGGCCTTTGGCGACGAGGCTGTCGCCGAGGTCACGGGGCGGTCCATCCGGCCCCTCAAGGCCGCGGATGGTCATCTCTTCATCGAAAAGCGCAGCCCCAGCAGCAATTCCTCCGAGACCCAAGCCTTCATGGATGGTGAGAAGAATATCCTGATCTTCTCCGATGCAGGCGGCACGGGCCGATCCTACCATGCGGCGCAAACCGCGAAGAACCAGAAACGGCGGCGGCACTACCTGCTGGAGCCCGGTTGGCGCGCCGATGCGGCCATCCAGGGGCTGGGCCGCACGCATCGCTCGGCCCAGGTCAGCGCACCGTTCTTTCGGGTCTGCACTTCGGACGTGCATGGCGAGAAGCGCTTCACCTCGACGATTGCCAAGCGCCTCGACCAGCTGGGGGCCCTGACCAAGGGCCAGCGCGAAACCGGCTCGCAGGGCATGTTCCGCGAGGAGGACAATCTCGAAAGCCCGATCGCGCGGGCGGCGCTGCGCGGGTATTTCGCCGATCTTGCCGCCGGGCGCGCCGAGGCGATGAGCTACGAGAGTTTCACCGACTGGACAGCCCTGCGGCTGATCGACAAGGACGGGGTGCTTCTCGAGGAGCTTCCCCCGATCCAGCGGTTTCTGAATCGGGTGCTTGCCCTGCCCATCCACATGCAGAACGCGCTCTTTGGCGAGTTCATGCGCCGGATCGCTGATCAGACCGAACGCGCGCGGGCGGCGGGCACGCTCGATCTCGGCGTCGAAACCCTGCGCGGCGAAAAGATCGAGCAGGTCTCCACCGAGGATCTCTGGACCTGCCCGAAATCCGGCGCCGTGACGCGGATCATCGGGCTGGAGGTCACCGACCCGGTCCACGTTCTTGGGGCCGAAGAGGCCATATCGCGCAATCCGGATAAGCTGCCGATGGTTAATCGCGCCTCCGGCCGCGCGGCGCTCATCTCGGCGCGCCCCATGCAGATGTATGACGAGGACATTGTAACGCTGATGCGCAAGGCGGTGCGGCCCAATGGCTCCAGCTACCTCGAAGAGACGCGCTTCGAGTCCTCGGCCTGGGAAGACATCGGAAGGCCCGAGTTTGCAGGAATTTGGGATGCCGAGGCTGCGTCCCTGCCAAAAACCACCACGACCAAGCTCTACCTGCTGACCGGGCTGCTGCTGCCGATCTGGAAGGATATTCCGACCACGAATGAACGCATCTACAGGGTCACGCCCGATGGGGCGACCGCCATGATCGGGCGCACGCTGAGCGAAGAAGGGGCGGCCGCGCTGCGCGCCCGCTTCCTCGTCTCCAATCCGCAAACACCGCAGGAGATTTTGAACGTGGCCCTTGGCACCACGGCGCCGGTCGATCTGGGCCGGGGTCTGACCCTGACCCGTCGCCGGGTCGCAGGCGAGATGCGCCTTGAGTTGGGCGGCGCCGACAAGGGCATGATGGACGGCCTCAAGGCCCTCGGCTGCTTCACCGAGATCATCGCCTTCCAGTTGCGGGTGTTCCTGCCGCATGGGGACGGGATCGACGCGGGAAGCATTCTGGCCCGGATCGTTGGGCAGGGAGCCGCTAGAGCTGCAGAACAAGCCGCCTGAAAAGTGAAAGAGGGCTTTGGGTCGGGCGGCGTGGATCGGGATTTGACCGGTCTGCGCTTTCCGGGCGCTGGCAGACCAATGCCAAGCCCGGCCCCCCAACTCCAGACAAGAGGACAGGCCCATGACCAATCCCCAGATCGATTATGCCGCACTGGCGGCTCAGTGGCGTGCAGAGCGCGAAACCACCTTGAAGGCATCCCGAGCGGAGCTGATCGCGCAATTGCGCGCGCTTGGCATCAGCGAGGTCACTGCCGAATACGAAGGTTATGGCGACTCCGGCAATGTTGAGAATGTGACTGTGCAGCCTGCGGAGGTCAAACTGCCGGAGGCGCTTGTCACAGAAGTTGGCGATTTTGCCTGGTCGCTCGCCTATCACCATCACCCGGGGTTCGAGAACAATGAGGGCGGCTATGGCACGCTGACCTGGGACATCGCAGCCGACAGCATCACGCTAGATCACGCGGACCGCTATGTCGAATGCGCGCACAGCTATGACGAGGGGCTTTGATATGGCGCATCCGCTTCATCATGCCGAAAGCTCTGCCCGGAAATTCGGCGGGGTGCCATCTGACTATCAGTCTGTGCACGATTGGTTTGACGCCTCGAAAGAGCATCTCGCGCTCTTCACGCACCGAGCCATGCGCCACCACGCTCAAGGCCTTTTTGAGGCCGAACGTGTCTTCGGCTTGACCCTGACCAATAGCGCAGGTCGGGACATTCCCGTGCGCTGGATCGGCGAGCAGCATGTCCGCGAAGACTGTCAGGGCCGCATCCCGAGCATGGCGGACTGGCTGCGACGGATTCAACCCGAGCCATGGATGGCCAATGGCCATATCAACCGGCATGTCGGCTCCGAGCCCTCCGGCGACCCAAGGGTTGCCTGGGCCTCCGAGGTCGCCGCCGGAAGAACGGTTCTTGGCCTGAAGGATTGGATGGCGGCGCACGCGACGCAAGCCACGCAAGGTGCCTGACAGCACTCGGCCGTTTGCCGAACAAATGCTGCATGGAAGCCCGGTTGGACGACCGGGTTTCTTGCGTCGTTTCCCCACCATTCTTCGTAAGGAGGTTCGCATGACACTCGATGAAATCAAGGCCGCCGTCGATGCCGGCCAGACCGTGCATTGGGCCAATACCGGCTACGTTGTCCACAAGGACCGGCTTGGTCAGTACCTCATCACCTATGTGCCGAACGGTAGCTGCATCGGTCTGACCGACCGGGGCGGGCACGGGTTGAACGGAAAAGAGGCGGAGTTCTTCATCGCGCGATCGGAGGACTGCGCGGAAAATCCGGGCAGCCAATCAAGACCAGACGGGCAGGGGAGGTGCGTGGCACCCGGAGGCGCGGGGGCATTCCCACTCGGACGGCAGCTCTGACCCGTGGGCAGGGCTGAAAGGAAAGCGAGCTTTCTGATTTGTGATCCCAAGAGGGGTCGAGAAAGCAATCCCGGATGCGTTGGCAAGAACGTCAGGCACCGGCTAATCCAAAAGGAACCATCCCATGTTCGCAGGAACCCTCACCCGCAATGTCGAGACCGCAGCCGCTCAGTACACCGGCATGATCCACTCGACGCGCTTTGACATCGCCATCCAGTTGGAGGCGCGGGCCAAGATGTCCGAACGCAGCCCGGATTTTGACGTGACGGCAGTCAACAAATCAGGCCGCAAGGTGCGCATCGGCACGGCCTGGAACGAGACCGGCAATACCAGCGGCAACCCCTACATCTCGATGCAGATCGATGTCGGCTTGGGCCCCTTCCGGGTCAACGCGGTGCAGACGAAAGAAGCGCGCGCGACCCAAAGCGGCGAATTCGAGATCATCCCGCTGGTCTCGAACGGCCTGATGAAATCCGGCTCGATCTCGGGTGAGCTGACCGCCATGGACGCTGACAACGCCTTCACCGGTTATATCGCCAACATGATGTTCGATCTGGAGTTCATGTTGATCGAGAACAGCTACAAATCCGAGGAGACCCACCCGGATTACCGGATCGAGGTCAGCTCGCCCCGGGGCACGCCGATCCGCGTCGGTTCGGCGTGGATGGCGAAAAGCAGCCGCACGGGCAATGACTACCTGTCGCTGCTGATCAACACGCCCGATGGCGACCTGCGCGTCAACGCCGTGCAGAACGAAGAACAGCGCGGCGGGCAGACCTTCTCGATCATCCCGTTCATCGACAGCGGTGATCAGCCGCAGGACGCCGGCGCGGGGCTCTCGCTGGTCGCCTAATTGGCGCGCGAGGGGAGGACGATCTGAACACAAAGGGGAACCGTGGGATCACGGTTCCCCTTTTGGCGTGTTTGTTTGGGTATATGATTGCTCTACCCGTTAGGCAGGGTTTTTGTGGCGTTGGAAGGCATGCCAAAATAAATATTAACTCTACGGCTACTATTTGGTCAGCCAATCTCCATAGGCATCGATATCAATCATTGGTACGGTGCCGCTGAACTGGAGGCGTGAGATCAGCGCAAACAAGAAGGCTGTTGCCGGTTTCGACCCCTCGACAAGGTCATATTCGCCCTCTTGGTCGAACAGGAAATGCCCGTGGGACGCTACACACCCGATGTCCAACCGTCTATCGCCAGCGCCTTCGTTGAGTACCTTCTCGAAAGATGCTCCCAAAGGAGGCTTCCACTCGCTCTCGAAGGTCAGAAGACCACCAATAATAGGAATGAGTTGTTTTGGTGGATAGACCCCACCAGCGTGTGGGATCGGTAGACTGGTCCGATGCAAGCTTCTGACTGATGCGACCTTGTCTTGAGCATATTTGACAAGATTTGCGTCTGCCGTCTGCTTGGCCTCGAAAACGGCATAAACACTCTCAGCCGGGACAATGAGTTGCTTCTCGTACGTGAAAATAAAAGGCGAGTACTGGCGGTCAAAAACGACAGCATCAATCTGGTCGCTGAAATTCCCAGTGCTATCGACGACGTGCGCGCTCGCAACCTGATATCTTTCGGGCAGGTACTGGGCGAGCAAATCAATCCAAATGGCTTCGCTTGCATCGCCTTTTGTACCCGGATGCTTGAAGGACTTCCGCGCTGTCGACAGCCGATGCTGAATATCCTCGTGCAACGACGATAGAAGCAGTGATAGAGACCACTCAGCCATTGGTTTTTCCTTCTAAGACAGCGGGAATTTTGGCCCGAAGAAAGAGCGCCACGCTTTCAGAGCGTCCCCGTTCTTGCCCTGGCGCGCCAAGTGGATTGCGGCAGCGATGTCGCGGTTCGCTTGATCCAGAATTGTCTGGGCGCGTGTTACCATCGCCGCGTCCATTCGATCGCTGACAGAAGACCCGAGCCCGGCCGGATCTGGCCAATCCTCGTGAATTCGGTCGCGCAACGTAGCGAAGAATGCTTGGATTTCGCGATCGTGTGAGCCGCCCCACCCGCCATGTAGACACTCCATCGCCATGACCTCGATCAGAAAGGATGGCTTGATAGGTTTTTCTCCATGGCGGACGTTTTGGTTCCAGTACTTCACCATGCGCACTAGGCCTTTCCACTCATTGCCATAGGCTTGGTGGGCCGCAACAGCCTTCTGTGCATGGATTTCGGGATTTGTTCCCATCCACTTCCCGGTTGTGTTGTTGGGGATCTCGTAGTCGTCTCCGTTTGCGAATGCGGGCACGGCATCCACGCTTACAACCCGGTAGTCTGTGTTGTCGTCTGAATCGACAACAACACCGAAATCTACACCTACGGAGCGTCCCTGTTTCTTGACGGCGCTGCTTCCATAAACGTCAATCAACTTATCGTAGAACGCGGTCAGTATCTTGTCAGGGTGTTTGTCTCGATAGTGGTCCTCGTCCTTTCCAAGAACGAAGAAGATATCGACATCCTTGAGTGGTTTGGACTTGGTCCAGCGGGCATAGCTTCCAGTCAAAAAGCTACGGTCGATCTGAAAGGCTTTATCCAGGTGCTCGCGAACTTCCTTCTGCCGCTTGGATGCGTTCTGCCGCTCACTCTCGTTCAACTCCAGTCGGCTTTTGAACTTCTTGAATGCGTCCGGGAGTGAAATCATGATGCCTGCCTCCAATACGATGCAGTCGCTCCCAGACCATTGTGTTCGATGGTGGAGCCAAGGCTTTGACGAACCATACCGTCCGTAGAGCGAGCAGTGGTTCGGTACCAACCAGGGACATCAGGTCGTCCAGGCTTTGTACGTAGAAGGAGGTCATACTTGGCGCTTGCCGGTGCCACGCCCGCTTTGCGAATTGCCCAACGGAGTTGATCGGTGTCCGTCCAGAAGTTTCCATCTCCAGCAGACCAACTGTAGGCCACGTCAATGTCCCAACGCAGGATCAAATTATTGGATGCCGGATCGTATATCTCCAGTGTGATCTTCTCGAGGTCTTCGCTCTCCAACCATACCTTAATGCCGCGCATGTTGATTTCCGTGTCATTCACGAAATTCGCCGGGTCCATGCCACTCAGACGGATAATGTCTTTGAGGCTCTTGAGGATGTTATCAGCCACATAGGTGACAGACTGGGTGCGGGAATATGTGATGACCGATGTCATGGTTTCAACAACCCCTCAAGATCAATTTCGAGCGTAGCACCCTGCGAATTGTTGGCGGTATCTTGCTTTTTGGTTTCGTTTTTGTCGCGGGCTGTGATGCGCTCACTTTTCTGTTTCAAACTCGATTGAACCCAACCGAGGTCATCGGGCTCACAGGGCAGCGAAATCGACCAATCACCTTTTAACGGGTCAAACCCGAGAACGTCTTCGTTCACGTCCGACCCATCGATCGCATCGTCATCGTATAGACAGTAAATGCGCGTCTGCGGTCCCTCACAGCTGACAATGATTGGCGAGTTTTCGCAGGCTTTGTCCGCAATTATGCTGCTTGCAATACCAGCGACACTGCCGAGTTCTTGCTGCGCTCCGGTATTTGTCCGGGTGAGCAAGGCGCTGATGGCGGCCCATGTCGCGAAGGCGTCGCGATGCGGAGAGCTCCGGAATGTTCGGCGGGTTACGGTCGGCATCACTTCCCCCGATTTGCTTTTTTGTTGGTTTGGGCTGATTTCGCGGCTGCTGCCAACTGCGACAGTGTTAACGAACCAGGATTCAGGGCCACCTGAGTGTTCGAGGCGAGCGCGTTTGCAACGGTTTTTCGGATCGCCCTTCCGTCAAGGCCGACGAATTCGCCGGCACAGGTATCGAAGCTACGGTCTCTGGTAAGCTCTTCTACCTCAGGATACGTGCTGCCTAGCCCCAACAGACATTCCCGCAAAATGGTCTTGCAGGCTTCCTTTGCAGGAAGGGGGACTTCAAGAACCAGATCGCATCGGGAAACGAAGGCATCGTCCACCGCTTCCGGGTAGTTACTGGTCGCCACAAACAGCAGGTTTTTGTGGGATTCTGCCAGCAGGTCAAGCTGAACCAGAACGGCGTCCGTGGCTCGATGAATGTCGACTGGGTTGGCATCGAGACTGAGCCTGGACCGGTCGACCGCAAGTGTTTCCACCTCATCTAGCAGCACAATCGTTGGGCCTGCATTGGCAAGCTCTGAAAGGGTCTGCGCGAAGAGGTCGGAAACCGCCCGCTGCGTTTTCCCCATTGCGGAACTCGTCAGGCCATGCGCTTCAACCTCGACCAGTTGGAAGTTGCCTCCCTTGAAAGCCGCTGCTGTCCGGTTGGCCAAGCCTCTTGCAAGTGACGTTTTGCCTGTCCCTGGCGCGCCAACTAAGAGGATAACGCCATGGAGCGGCAACACGGCTCGGCTCATCTTTGGTCGCATAGTGAAATTCAGAACCGCCTGAGAGAGCAGGTGCTCCTTCATCTCGGCTTCGACGATGATTGAGTCCCAAAGTTCTGCCAGGCCGGGGTCCGGCAGCGCCGTGATCTTCTGAATTCCTTTTGGCAAGTCGCCCGCAAATGGCGCGTTCATGACTGCTTCCTCGCTTCTTTGCCTCTCTAGCGCCTCTTGGGGCGATTGGGCGGTTTACAAATTTGCCTTCCGTTTGGCCTCGTGTTACAGAATAGGGACAAAAAGCCGCGCTTTCAAGCGTTGTAGTTTACAAAATATCAATCGTATGGGTGAAATGTAAACCACCCACTGGGAGGACGCTATGATTGGCAAGAGACTCAAAGGAGCCCGGGCGGCATCTGGCCTTTCGCTCCGTGCACTTTCCGATGCCATGGATAACAAGGTGTCCGCTCAAGCCATAGGCAAGTACGAGCGCAATGAAGACATGCCCGGATCGGGCGTGCTGCTGAGTCTTGCCCGAGCACTCGAGGTCTCTGTGGATTTCCTACTGAGCGATGACGAGCTTGAGTTGGAGGGCGTAGAGTTTCGCAAGTCAGCCAGCTCGTCGGCCAAGGAGATCGCGACGATCGAAGCCAAGACGCTCAATATGGTTGAAAAGTACCTGGCTGTCGAAAGCTTGCTGAATCTTTCGAGCCAGGAGTGGGATGCCCCGCACGAAGCGCCCTACTGGGTGACCGATGTTCGTGATGCAGAGGACGCGGCTCGAAACATGCGTGCCTCTTGGCAGCTTGGTCATGACCCGATTCCAATGCTTGCCGAACTCCTCGAGGAGCACGGGATCAAGGTGTTGTCTCTGGACGTTGATCGTATCGATGGCCTTGCGGCCAAAGTCCGTCGAAAAGAGCATCACTCCGCGCGGGTGATCATGATCAAGAAGAAGACCTGGTCTGAACGGAAGCGCTTCAGTTTAGCTCACGAACTGGGCCACATGGTTCTTAAGGTCGCCGAAGGGTGCGATTCAGAACGCGCCGCAAATCGATTTGCTGGTGCGTTCCTCGTTCCGGCAGAAGTGCTACGGCAGGAGATTGGTGCCCGCAGAACGGACATAAGCATTGGTGAGCTCATTAGTCTGAAGGATCGGTTTGGCGTCAGCATTCAAGCGCTGACGTATCGATGCAAGGATTTGGAGATCATCAACCAGGCAACATTTGCGCGCCTTTTCAAGGTCTATAAGCAACGAGGTTGGCGGGATGAGCCGTTCGAGGAGCCGAATTCCATTCCTTGGGACCGAGAAGAACCGGACCGCTTTCAAAGGTTGTGTTTTCGTGCCCTCTCCGAGGGGTTGATTGGGTTGTCTCGTGCGGCTGAGCTTCTCGAAATACGAGTAAAAGAACTGGAAGAACGTTTGGACCACATGGCATAGTCGCTGTGTGCAAGTTCTTGTTTCTGATACCTCCGTCCTGATCGACATCGAGAGAGCCTCGCTGACAGCGAGGCTCTTTGACCTCCCCTATGATTTTGTTGTTCCAGATATTCTTTATGAAGCGGAACTTCTCGACTGGATGGGCCCTGATCTGATCGATCTGGGACTAAGAGTGGAAGAGCTCACGCCGGAAGAAACTGCACGCGCGACTGAGCTTAAGCGGGCGAAAGCTATGCTATCGACGCCAGATGTCTTTGCATTTTGCCTCGCGGCTGAGAGGGGTTGGGTTCTCCTTACCGGAGACGGAGCACTCAGGGTTGAGGCGGAGCGCCAAGAAATCGCGATGCACGGCGTCCTGTGGGTCTTCGATGAAATGGAACGTCACGAGGTTTGTTCGACCGTCCTCCTCAAGTCGGGCCTCGAGGCGGTTCGTGATCACCCGAGATGCAGACTTCCCATTAGGGAAATCAATAGGCGCCTTGCGAGATACTAGCTTGTTTATTCAGCTTGCTGGAAGGAAAATGTTGCGAAGCTCTTCTTCGCTTTAGCCTTGCGGCCTCCCCTGCTCGGCTTCGCGTGTCGCAGGGGAGAACGGCCCTTCGGTCCGTCGCGCATTCGGCCATGCGGCCTCACCGCGGCGTTGCGCTTGGCGTCCCGGTTTGCCCGCCTCGCGAGCACGTCCCTCCCCGGCCGCTCCGCCGGATTGCGCTCTGGTCTGTTTTGGCCCGAGGCCAAAACGATCCCGCCGCTTCATCCGTCTCCCGCGTCCGGTCTGGCCGTTTGCCTGCTCGGGTCGGGCAAACCTACCGTCAAAACACACACACATGAGCGCGGAAGCATATCCTCCGGATGGCCCCCAAATCAGCCCGCGTCAAGGATCGCAAAACTTTTTGGCGAGGGCAGAGTTTGTGGCATTGGGCAGTCCCGTCCGTGAGGGTGCGCGTGTCTCGGGTGTTGTGCACGGAAAACTTTTGCGCCCGGCAAGCCGGCGGCTGCGCCGTCCCTGACCCGGGCAGATTCGGAAACCAGGCATTCGGCCATGCCCCCACACTCACGTGGTGGCCTTGCAACCGAACACTGGAGAACAGACATGGCTTACGACACCGCAAATACCTACGAGACCATCGAGCTTTTCGGACTGACCGAGAAGGACGCGCAGCTGCCGATCCCGGAAGATCACGTCCTGACCGACCGCATCATCCGCGAAAGCTTCGAGGCTTTGCTCGGGCAGCTGCGCGGGACCGGGCTCGAAGCCGAAATCGAACCGCTGGCCCATGGGCTCGCCACGATCCTGCAGCGGCGCAAGGTGGCACTCGGCAAGGAGGTCGACCGCACCGCCGACAAGATCGGCGCGCTGGCAAAATCCCACGACGGATCGGAGATCGCCGAGACCGCGCTCGAAGAGGCGCAGGCGCGCTTTGTGCAGCTGCGCGAGATCGTCGGCGCCATCGAGGTGATGAGCGAGGCGGCGGCGGAATGCTACGAGATCGAGACGGGCCACGGCTTCATCCCGGCAGCCGGGTCGCGCGCAAGCGTCCGGGCGCAAGAGACCGGGGCGGTCTTCGAGGCGCGGCAACTGCTGGAGCAGCACGACCGTGAAACCGCCGAGAAGTCGAAAGTCGAGGGGGTGCCCTTGATCGTCTCAGGCGCCACCGACTGGACCGATGTCGATGTGATCTTCAACACGCTCGACAAGGTTCGCGACCGCATCAAGCAGAACCGCAATCAGGACATCTTCATCTGCCACAAAGGCGGCAAGCATGGAGCCGAGATGATCGCAGCTCGCTGGGCCCGAGCACGCGGGATAGCACAGGCGCGCTTCGATCCGCGCTGGTCCGCGCACGGGCGGGCGGCACCGTTCAAGTGCAACGACGAAATGCTGGACGACAAGTTCGCGGCGACTGGGGTTGTGCTCTTCGGTGGCAACGGGGTCGCATTGAACCTCGGGCAAAAGGCGGAAGCGAAAGGTCTGACGGTCATGCGGGTTGCGGACCCGGCGAAGAAAACTGCCGAGACGTGAATTGAGAGGGTCGCCTTCGGGCGGCCCTTTCGTCATGTCTCATGGTGCGTGCGATCGGTCACGCGTGATCGGCAGTCTGCGGCGTCCAGTACCGTTATCCCTCTACCCGGTCCGTCAGAGTGCGGTCCATCCGCATCGGTATGGGCTCGGAATGGTGCGCACCTCACGCACATCCTTAGCAACACAAGACGCGAGAGATCGAGATGTCGCACTTGAGGCTGAAGACCTGCACGTCCCTCGGGGCGTCTTTCGGAACATCGCACCCACGCGGGCGGGCTTCGTCAGCACCCCGGCCAGGCTTGGCGGGACGAAGACGCGGATGGTGGCGTCGACGTGATGGCAAGGGTCATCCGGATCACTCCTTTTTGCTCATAGATGTGGATCGCACGGGGTCGGCCCAATCGTGCCCTGCGCTTGCGCTCCGGCAAGCACAAATACGGCTTCCACGGCGGAGCCGCGGACCCTCCGCATTTGCGCTTGCGACCGGGCCTCTTGCCCCCGTGCCGGGTGATCCCCATCGCAACAAGGAGTAACCCAAATGACCAACCACTACGTCGCCACCGTCCCCGTCAAGTTCACCGATACCGATGGCCAGGAGCGCACCCGCTTCCAACGTGTCGGCGCGATGTTCCGCAACACCCGCAACGGGGACGGCTCGGAGTTCTTCAGCCTCAAGCTCGACTTCCCGGTCGCGGTCTCGGAGTTGGTGATGTTCCCACCGAGCGCGAAAGATCCCCAGGACTAAATCCTCTGACGAGGATGGGCCGCCCCAGGACGATCTTGGGGCGGCCCGATCCCTGTTCCAGGGATGCCGGTCCCTGCGCGTTCAACGGACGCACTCCGCCCGAAATGATCAGGCCGCGACAGACCGGCCAGTCAGCCTCAAGGGGGCCATCCACAAAAACCGGCAGGCCAGGGCCTCTCGGTTTTTGCGGCAGAGATTTGGCAAGCCAAATCTGGCCCTCCTTGACCCTGCCTGTCCGCCCTGTCGGTGGGGTTTGCGCCCGCCCGCGGTTCCGTCCGAACACATGCGTGTTCGGCCAGACCCTCGGGCGGGGCTGGTGGACGGGACCCCTAGGACAGGTGGGTCGCCCGGTGGTGAAGGCGGCAGAGCCGCGTCCCTGCGGGCCGCGGCGTGAAGCGGACACCAAGGCTGCCTGAGACTGAAGGCGACGTAAGTATATAATTGACAGCTAGGTATATTATCGTAAGGTAGGGGCAGCCTTGGTGGAAGGTGGCAGGAAATAGGGGGTCTTTCTTCCGCATGTCCCGAACAAAACGCCTGACAGAGATCGAGAAGATGCAGATCGTCCGCGAGGCCGCGGAGGGTGTGTCGACGGCCGAGCTGGCCGAGCGTTTCGAGGTCACATCGCGGGCCGTGCGCTACGTCTTGAAAGCCGATGCCGAGCGCCAGACCGATGCTGCGATCCCGGTCTCAGCAGTCAGTGTGAAGGTCACGGCTGCGGAGCTGGCGGCGCTCGACGAGGTGTTGGCGAAGGCGGGGATCGAGAGCCGGGCCGAGGGGTTGCGGCGGCTCATTCAGGCGGCGGGTGGCGTGTTTGTCCCGGACGCGCAGATGGCGGCAGAGATGGCGCGCTACCGCGCTTCACTGCACGAGGTCGGCAATGGGGTCGCGCAGATCGCCAAGCAGATGACGCGGGCCAACCGGATGGGGAAGGGGGCCGCGGGGGGCACGCGTGCCGAGTTCACCGAATTGCGCCTTGCCCAGATGCGCGGGTTGGCGCGGTTCATCCTGGATTCTGCGGACGAGATCGATCTGCTTCTGCGCCGCCGTCGGGACGCGATACAACTGCAGGCCACGGCCGCGCTGAGGGAGTTTGCCCATGCGGCTGAATGATGCCGTCCACGCCGTCACGGGCGAGGTCTTCCGGGACGGCTGGAGCCGCGTCCGGGGCTCGATGCAGGGGCTGCACGTGGCCAAGCAGAGCCAGCTTGTGCGCGCGGCGGCCGGGCACCGTCCGGCGGTCTTCAAGGCGATCCGGGGCGGGGGTACGCATACCAAATCGCAGCTCTCAAACCAGCTCGATTACCTCACCACTAAGTCGACCCATATCGTGGACAGCAGTGGGTTTCTGGATGGCAAGACGAAGCTCGAGGCGGGTGACATCAAGGACCTGACCGAGCGCTTTGCCAAACGGTGGGATGCGGGCTTCAAGCCCAAGCTGGGCCAGACCACACACATGCTCATGTCCTTCCCCATCGGCACGCGCGGGGAGGATGTGCGCGACATCGCGACGGACGTGGCCGAGCGGTTCTTCCAGACCGATGAGGGGCATTTCGACTACATCATCGCGGTGCATGAGGACCGCGATCACCCGCATGCGCATCTGGTGCTGAACCGCCGCTCGCAGGAAGGCGAGTTCTTTTTTCTGGGGCGCAACCATCGCTTCAACTATGACGACTTCCGCCTCGCCATGGTCGAGGAGGCCGAGAAGTACGGTGT
Organism: Aliiruegeria haliotis; assembly: GCF_003003255.1. Taxonomy (GTDB): domain Bacteria; phylum Pseudomonadota; class Alphaproteobacteria; order Rhodobacterales; family Rhodobacteraceae; genus Tropicimonas; species Tropicimonas haliotis. Next base: position 76,875 of record NZ_PVTD01000013.1, on the reverse strand, counting down.
GCGCCTGGAAGCCACGCGGCGGGTGGATCGCGGGGTTGTGCATTACCCGGCCCGCACAAGCGAGGTCTACGCTGCGAAAGAAGAGGGCCGCGCGCCTGTTGAGCGGGAGCGTGTGGGGCAGGACCTGACGCGGACGCTGGCGGAGATCGCCAACACCAGAACTGTCTATCACTCGCTTGCCGCGGAGGCTTCGCGTGAAGCCCGCGAGGATATTGCCGCAGCCCTCTTCCGCGCGGGCGAAGTGCTGGCGCGCGGCGGGCAGGTGGACCGAACAGGAGATGTGTATATGGCCGAGGATCAAAGTTTCGAGGATCTGAGAAGCCTCTATGCCGAGAAGCTCGCGCGGGTGCAGGGCATGATCGCTGAGAAGTCTGACGCGGAACGTCCCGTGCTGGAAAAACGCCTCATCGAGATCCAGACGCAGGTCCAGCACATGCAGCCACTTGGTTTGCGATCATCCACGCTGTCAGAGGCCCCCTCGGAGGGCGGGATCTATTCCGAGGCGAACATCGACACCAGCCGGCTGGACCGTCTGGCCGAGCCGGACTTGCGGTCGCGCATAGACACCGCACTACGGGGCACCGGGATCAGCACATCGGAAGTGGTGGCCCGGATCGAGACCGGGGCCTCGAGCGCCGCGCTCGAGCATCAATGGATCGCCAATGATCTCTCCAAGGTGGCCGAGGCGCGCGATCTGAACCTCGAACGCCGCGCCGATCTGGAACAGGCGCGCGACATACTCAATGATGTGCATGTGGAACTTGGCACGCTCTTGGAGCGCGAGAACGTGCTGCGCCGGGATGGCATCATGGAAGCGGAACCGGTCAGCGAGCGGTTCCATTATCATGAGGGCGCGGTGCGGGCGATGGAAGGAACAATCCGTCAGGAGATGCGCGCCGAGGGTTTGACAACACAGCAGATCGAGGACCGGGAGTGGGAAGTGGTCTCAAAGGCAGAGCGCCGGATCGAGGCGGAGCAGCGCGCGTATCTCGACGCACACCCGGAGCTGCTCGCACGCCCTGGCGATGTGATCGACCGGTCTGAGCCTTACAGGGAGACCATCACCGATGCGGCCCGCGCCAGCGAGATCACCCGCGAGGTCGACCGGATCATGGAGGCACGCGACCTCCGCACGTCCGTTGCGGATGCTGTCACGGATGACTTGCGCGCGCGCTATCCGGACATGCCGTCCCACCTCGCCCGTGGGCTCGGCGCGACCTATGCCGCCGTCGTCGAGATACGCGACACGGAGGCCATCAATCAGGTCCGCCGCGAAACCGAGATGCACGACGGGCTTGGGTCTGGCACGCGCGCCGCACTCCTCGCAGCCCGCGGTGAAACTGCGCCGCAGTCTGACCGTGCCGACCGCCTTGCAGACGAGATTGCGCGTGTTCTGGACCATGAGCGGGCGGGGGAGTTGTCCGCGCCCTTCGAGACCGAGGCGGAGCGGGACGCTTTCCGCGAGGAGATCGCGCGGGTGCTGGATGACCGCCAACTTGACCGGCTTACATCCGGCGATGCCGATGCGCTCGACAAGGTGCTCGAGGACCGGCTCGACCGGCTCTATGTCGCCAAGGTCTATCTGCAATCGGATGCCGCGACGGCCAACACGGAGGCCCTGCGTCAGGTGGTCGATGATCTCGCCGACACCGAATATGAAAAACACCGCGCCGCGGACGTGGATGGCGAGACCGAGAGGGGTCAGGTCCATTGAGCGCCGCCATGGGAAAGACGCGGATCGCGACCGGTGTGCTTCTCGTCACGTTGGTGACTGCCGCCATGGGCTATACCATTGCCTCGGCGGTGCTGACCTACCAGGATCTCGGCTTCGGGGCCGAGATCGACTTTGCCTATATCGCGCAGAACTATCTGGCGATCCTCGATCGCCGCCCGGAGGATGCGCAACTCATCCACCTGATCATCGGCAGCTTCGCCGCTGCCGGCCTCATGCTGAGCCTCGCCCTGTCGGGGTCCGCCCTGACACGCTTTGGCCAGACCCATTGGCAGACCGCGCGCGAGATGAAGGCCAATGGGTTTTTCGGAGCACCCGGGACCGGGTTCATCCTCGGCAAGCTCGGGCCGCCGGGCTCCCGCGCCAATTACATTTGCTCGAAAGTCTTCCCGCACGCGCTGATCGTGGCGCCCACGGGCCGCGGCAAGACCACGGGCTTTGTCATTCCGAACTTGCTGACCTGGCAAGGCTCTGCCGTGACACTCGATGTGAAGGGCGAGTGTTTCGAGGCCACGGCCCGCCACCGCGCGGCCCAGGGCGACAAGGTCTATCGCTTTGCCCCCACCGATTGGGAGGGCAGGCGCACGCATCGCTACAACCCGCTCCTGCGCATCTTTGAACTGAAAGACCCCGCGCGCCAGCAAATGGAATTGCAGCTTCTGGCGACGCTCTTCCTGCAAAGCGACAATGACCGGGTGCAGGGCCTACTCAAGGGCGGGATTGATCTCTTTGTGGCGGCCGGGCTTTTGGCGTTCCAGCGCAAACGTCCGACCCTGGGCGAGATCTATCGCATCGCCGCCTCGGGCGGGAACAAGCAGAAGGAATACTTCGCGCGCGGCCATGAGGTCGACAACAGGGCCGCCAAGCTGATCTTCACGCGGCTCGCCTCGACCAACAACGACACGCTGACATCCTACGTTTCGCTCCTGATGACCTCGGGACTCGACCAATGGCAGAACCCTGCGATCGACGAGGCGACGGCGGTGTCGGACTTTGATTTCCGGACGATCCGCAAGAAACCCTTCTCGGTCTATCTCGTGGTCCAGCCGCTGATGGTGAAACCGCTCGCGCCGCTGATCCGCCTCTTCTTCTCGGATCTCCTCTCGGCCATGCAGGAAAAGGACCCCGGGCCGGATGAACCCTGGCCGGTGATGATCATGCTCGACGAGTTCAATCGTTTGGGCAAGATGCCCATCGTGGTCGAGAGCATCGAAACCCTGCGGACCTATCGTGGCCATCTGGCCGTGGTCACCCAAACCATCCCCGCCCTCGATGAAATCTATGGCGAGAACACCCGCCGCGCCCTGCAGGGTAACGCGGGCGTGAAACTCTATCTCACGCCCTCGGATGAGAAGACCGTCGAGGAGCTGAGCAAGGCGGTCGGCAAGACCACGAAAACCGTCGTCACGCGATCTCAATCCATCGGCAAGAACCCATTCGAGGGCCGTAGCCAATCCACACGGACCGAAGAAAGCTCCTTGCTCCCCGAAGACGAGGCGCGCCGCCTGCCGCTCGACGAGATCGTCATGGTGATCGATGCCCAAATGCCCGTCCGTGCGAAGCGAATCCAGTACTTCGACGATCGGCTGTTCAAGGCGATCCACGCGGCGCAGACTGGCGAGTTGCCGTTTCCGGAGCCGGGGGGAAGTGGGCCGCAGGGCACGCTGCCGCTGAGTATGCGCGCCATGCCGATGACGCCGCCATCGGACGAGTTCCGTGGGTCTGAAGCCGATGTGGATATGGGGCGCGAACCCGCTGGCAGACGACCATCGGGGCAGACACACATCACCCCAAAGAAGACAGCGCCTGTCGTTCAAGCTGTTGTTGCCGGAGAGCAGCGCCAGATAGAGATGGATTTTGGGAGCCAGGTTGCGGGTGCCGAGACAGTGGGCGTGGATGATGAGGCGCAGATGCGCTCCGCCGTCGATGGCTTGGACGATATGGAGGCGATGCTGCGAGTGGAGGATGGTGAAAAACTGGTTGCTCGATAGGGTGGTAGGCATCGCCTGTCTGTCAGGGAGGGCGGAGTGCGGACGTTCGCCGCGTTCGGTGCGAATGTCCGTCTCACCCACCGAATTTGGGTTTGCCGACGAGCCAAATCCTTCCGCTAGTCGTTCCCAAGCCGGTTCAACTCCAACACATCCTCCTGAATTCGCGGGCGGCTGGTGCAGAACGGCTCAAACGAAATCAGGGGTTCCTTTGGCGAGAACTCCGGCGCCCATGTCTCCGAGGCCACGTCGCTCTGGCTGCAGACCATGATAGCGCTAGGCGACGGAGATATCGTCGAGTTGCAGGGGAAAAACCGGGCGGCGGACGGGTATTTCGCGGCGGATCACACTTCGTTCTGCGGAGCGAAGGTTAGGTAAAACTCCGAATTACTTTCCGGCAAGTCGGCGGATCTGAAAGAATAGAGCGGCTTGATTGAACCGGATCGGAACGAACCGAAATCTCCGACGCCTTTCGGTCTGGTTTCTAACTTGCAGCGTTTTACAGCCAACTTCGACAGTTGGAGGGATGTCGAGATAATCAATATGCCTGATGCAGCGGTGCTTCGTGCGCAAGAGGGTTCATCGGACGCAAACGTACATCCACACGTTGTTGCCCTTTTGGTCAAAAGGCGCTACGTCGATCGATAAATGCGTTTTATGGGAGGTTAGAACAATGGCTTTGCACTCGCGGGAAGACATCAGATCGGAACTTGAGGACGACATTTACGCGTCGCGCGACCTTTCAGTTGCCGTTCCAAAGTATCGGCTCCCCGATGACGAGCAGAACCGGGAACACGCCTATTCTATTGTTCATGACGAATTAATGCTCGACGGGAACTCTCGCCAAAACCTGGCGACGTTTTGCCAGACTTGGCTGGACGACGAGGTGCACCGTCTTATGAACGAGTGCATCGACAAGAATATGATCGACAAGGATGAGTATCCTCAGTCGGCGGAAATCGAAGCGAGATGCGTGCACATCCTTGCCGACCTTTGGAATGCTCCGGATGCCATCAACACCATGGGCACTTCGACAACCGGATCGTCCGAAGCTGCTATGCTGGGCGGCCTTGCCCTCAAGTTTGCTTGGAGAAATAGGCGCGAAGCGCAAGGAAAACCTGTCGACAAACCCAATATGATCTGCGGTCCGGTGCAGATCTGCTGGCACAAATTTGCGCGCTATTTTGACGTCGAGTTGCGCGAGATCCCAATGGAGAACGGACGTCTCCTGATGTCTCCAGAAGAGGTTCTAAAGCGTGTGGACGAGAACACTATTGGCGTTGTGCCAACTCTCGGCGTGACGTTCACGTGTCAATACGAAGATGTGAAGGCCATTTCGGACGCACTTGACCGCCTTCAGGACGAAACCGGGTTGGACGTCCCCATTCATGTTGACGGGGCGAGCGGCGCGTTTCTGGCGCCGTTTTGTCAACCTGAGATGGAGTGGGATTTCCGCCTTCCACGCGTCAAATCAATCAATGCGTCAGGTCACAAGTTCGGATTGGCGCCGCTCGGGGTTGGTTGGATTGTCTGGCGCGGTGCTGCGGACCTGCCCGAAGACCTGATTTTCAATGTGAACTATCTTGGCGGCAACATGCCGACCTTCGCGCTGAATTTCTCGCGGCCTGGCGGACAAATCGTTGCGCAATACTACAACTTCCTGCGTTTGGGTCGTGAAGGATACACAAAGGTCCAGTCGGCGTGCTACGACACCGCCGAGTTTCTCGCGGCGGAACTGGCCAAGATGGGACCGTTTCGCATCATCTATGACGGCGACCGGACCAAGGGGATTCCCGCCGTCGCATGGACACTGAACGACGATGCCAACATCGGCTGTTCGCTCTACGACCTCGCCGACAAGTTGCGTGCAAGGGGGTGGCAGGTGCCTGCCTATTCAATGCCCGCGCATCGCGAAGACCTTGTGGTGCAGCGTGCCTTGATCCGCCACGGCGTTAGCCGTGATCTGATCAGCCTGTTGCTTGAAGACATAGAACGCGCACTTGACCATTTCAGGAGCCACCCCGTCGCCAATCCGCTTGGTGCCGACGAAGCGACCTCATACCACCATTAAGGCTCCGAACCGAGCATGGGAAACGTGCAATGAGCAAACTGCTGTACTTCATTGGAGTGATCGCTCTGGCTTTGGTGCCGGCACTCGCGATGGCGCAAGATGCGGAGACCGTCGGTGGCGCCGGGAAGGTGGTCGGACAGGTTTTCGACCGGATAGAGCCCGTGACGGAGGCAGGGTTGCATGGGGTGTTTCAATACCTTGGCAATCAGCCGATTGCCTTTATCCTGCTGGCGATGGCGCTAGGCTCATTAATCGGGCGGCTTAGCCTTCGCGGTGTTTCCCTTGGTACGACAGCCGGAACACTCCTGTCGGGGATTGTTGTCTCCGTAATTGCTCAATCGGCCTTCGGCATCACGTATTCCATTCCGGGAGTGCTGTCGTCCTTCTTTCTGCTACTGTTCATGTACGCTTTGGGCTTGCGCGTAGGGCCGCAGTTCTTTGCCGGGTTGCGCAGTGGAGGGCTTGCCTTTGTTGCTATCGGAATCATCGTCTGGTCCCTGAACTGGATCATCTGCATGGCCGGTGCGTGGCTGGCTGGGCTGGAGCCAGGTTACGCCACGGGCCTTATTTCTGGCAGTTACACAATTACGGCCATTCTTGGGGTTGGACAAAACGCCATCGATAGCGGCGCCTACGTGCCACCTCCCGGTATCAGCCCGGAACAGATCGGCGCCAACATGGCCGGCGCTTATGCGATCAGCTACGTGCTTTCGAGTGTCGGCATAATCCTGTTGATACGGTACCTCCCCCAGATTTTCGGCCATGATCCGGTGGCAGACGCCCAAAGCGCCGAACGGGAATTCAGCGGAGGAGACATTCATCCAGCGCCGGGGTCGCCGGATGCTCTGACGTTCGGCTTTTCACCTTACGATGTTCGCGCGTTCCGCCTGACCCACCACGAGTTGGTGGGCAGGTGTGTAAGCGAAATCGAAACGGCTTATCCGTCCATGCCCATCGTACACCTGTTACGGAATGAGAAGCCCGTCGATGTCACCTCGGACCCGATACTGACAGAGGGCGACATCGTAACAGTTCGTGCCGATGTCCATGACCTGATCTTCACGGAGGGAACGGTGATTGGTCCGGAGGTGGACACACCTGAGGCTCGCCGGGTGCCGTTGGTTGTCGCGGATATCCATGTCGGCTCGCACTCGACGTCCGGTCGGACCGTCGGTGAACTGACTGCGGCGATAAACGGAGGTGTTGTTGTCGAAGCTCTGTTTCGGGGCGGCCACGAGTTGCCCCTTGGCCCTGACAGCGAAATCCGTTTTGGCGACACCGTCCGGTTGACCGGCACGAATGCCAGCATCCAGAAGGTTGCCCAGGGCCTTGGCGGGCAACCAGTCCTGCCGACGATGAAATCGGAGATCTTCTATCTCGCCCTCGCCATGTTCATTGGCTACGTCGTGGGCACGTTGACGATGCATATCGGTGGGATTCCGATTGCCTTGGGAACTTCGGCTGGTTGCATCCTCATGGGCATCTTTGTCAGCTACATGCGTAGCCGAAACCCGTCTTTCGGCGGGCCGGTTCACGAAGGCGCTCGGAACTTCCTTCAGGATTTCGGGCTCAATGCCTTCGTCGCAGTGCTATCGGCGAATGTAGGCCCAAAGGTGGTGACTGCGCTGGCTGGAGACACGGCACTATGGCTTGCCCTGATAGGTATCACCGCCGCCTTGCTCCCACCTCTGATAGCGTTTTGGGTCGGTATCAGGATGTTTGGGTTGAACGCCGTCATTGCGGACGGTGCGGCCACAGGGGCTCGCAACAGCACGCCCGGACTCAACGCGATCGTTGATCAGTCTCGAAGCTCTATCGCGGCCGTCGCATACCCGGTCACCTACGCGATCACCACCGTCCTCGCTTTGATAGGCGGATACTTCTCGATGATCCTGTCGTGAAGTCAGTCTGTCCAGAATGAGCCTTCGGCCTTTGTGTCGCGCCGGAGCGCGATTTGCGAGAGAGCGGCGTTCAGTTTCCTGTCGCCAGCGCAAGAGCCGCCGCAGCCACTCTTGCGTCGCGCTCTGCATCGGCAAGAGCCTCCTTCGCAGCATACAAGCCCAGTTCCGCCACACCGGCATCGGAGATTGTACCGATGCCGCCGGAATAGGCTTCCTTGGCTGCGTCTGCGGTCGTACGTGCTGCATCGGTCAGCGCGCGGGTCGCCGGATAGAGGGCGAGGGCAGTTCTCAGGGTCTCGTAGGAAAGCGCAATCTCACGGGTGGCAGACAGTCGTGCCACCTCGACTCCAGCCCGGCTGCGTTCCAGTCGGTCGCGCGCAGCGGCAAGGCGCTTCTCTCGCAGGCCGCCATCAACGATCGGGACCGACACGCCAATAAACAGGCCGCTTGACCCGGCAGTGTTCAAACCGATTGGTGCAAGGCCATTCAAGTCGACCCGGCCGTCCCCGGCGGAGGTATATCCGCCGCTGAACACTTTGGGCCGATAGGACGCCACTGTCGCATCAAGGCTGGCTTGCGCGGCGTCAACCTGAGCGAGAGCCGCACGAACATCGCTCCGACGGGCGAAGGCCTGATCAAGTACCCGCTCCAGCGTCTTGTCGGTCGCGGAGGGCAGGCCGGCGCCGGGAGGTTTCAGGCGGATTCCTGTCGATGGTGGCACGTTGATCAAAGCGGCCAGGTTCACCGCCGCAGCACGCGCCTCGCCGTTTGCAGCCTCTTCGACGAGGCGTGTCTGGGCATCCAGTTGGCGGGCTTGAGCAACCTCGACGGTGGTGCCGCTTCCCTGCTCAAAACGCCGCTCCGCGGCCCGGACCAGATCGGCCGAACGGGTTCGTGCCTCTCTCGAAGCTGCGACCTTTTTCAGCGCTGCTAGCCGGGAGTGATAAGCCGCGCTGACGTCGAAAATCAGCTGTCGATGGACGGTGTTAAAGGCGATCTCGGACACACGCGACAAGCTGGTCGCGGCCCGTTGCCTGGCAGCGTTTTCCCCGAAATCATAGAGCAGCCATGTGGCCGTCAGCGCGACGGCCTCGCCGCTGGTTTCAACAGACCCCGGCACATCTCCAATCAGCGGTAAGGGAAGGCTGGTGTTGGTCGACTGACGCCCTGCCACCGCTGCCGCCGTAATCACTGGCAGCAGCGCGCTTCCGACGATCCCGGACTGCCGCCCGGCCTCTCGCGCCGCCAGCCACGCTTCGCGTGTTGCCGGATTGCGGGACTGGGCCAGATCAATCAGGGCAGGCAGGTCATAGCTCCGACCCGCTTCAAATCGCGGTGCGTCAGGAGCGGACGCTGCAAGCTCTGCCAGCCGAGCGGTGTCGGCGGAAGTTTGAGCCGGATCGTCCGGAATCTGTCGGTCCGCGCGCCCGATATCCCGCTCCGCTGACGTGTCGCCACACGCGGCAATCACGAGCAGGGCCAGACCCATCGCAACGCATTTGAGGCAGTTCAATGGTTCTTCCTCACACTCTCGGAGCGGTTTCCGTTCAGGAGGGAATGTTGAAGCATGTCTGCGCGCGATGCCAGCACGGAGAACGCGCTGCGCGAATTTGGCTCGAAGCGTAGCGTGAACAGGGTATCGCGAGCCGCTGCGATCGCTGCTGCGGCGGCATTCACTGCCACTCCGGATTGACCGGCGGTCTTGGCTTGCGAGGCCGCATCTATCGCCTCTGCTGCCCGGTCGAGAGAACGAGCGACCGTGTTACTGATCGAGCTCGGCCAAAGGGACAGAAAGACCACGGCCACCACCAGGTTGCCAAGCAGGATTCCGACGATCCGACCCCAGGCAATTGCAAAATCGACATCCGGCCCGGGCGAGTTCAGAACCACAAGGAAAAAAACCAGCGCAACCTGCAAGCCGGCGTAAGCGGTGCGCTCCGGGCCGCAGGCCAGCCAGGCGGCAGGGAGCGTTACCATGAAGGTCAACACCGCGAGCCCGCCAATCCCTTGCAGGTTAGGGACGATCAGCAACAGGCACAGGTTGGCGATCACCGCTCCGAGCAGGCAGCCGGAAATGCGCAAGGCCGCCTTGTGCAGGGTTTCGCCAGCAGACCCGAGGCTGATGAGGAAAGCGGTGATCGTGATCGTGTGGATTGCCGGCCAGCCGAGCACGAGGAAGATCGCATAGCATATGGCAATCGAGAGCGTGGCCTTGATGGCAAAACGCACAGCGTCGGTCCTGTCGGCCTCCATCGGGGCCGCACGCTCCTCCCCATCCGTCAATTGCCCGGCTAACGCGGCAAGGCGTGGGTCCGCTTCCCCCAGGTTGGTTTCCAACGCCAGCGCGGCGCGGTTCGCGTCGGTGTTCGGCGGCGGGTTCCCTGCTGCGCAATCCGCCAGAAGCCGGGCCGAGGCGGCTTCGACCGTCCGGGACCGCGCAGCAGCGCGCGCGTCAAGTTGCCCGGTCCGGCCGGCAACCTCCCGCAGCCGGGTCACCTCAGCGGCATCGGACAATAGGAGCCGCTGGCAGTCGGAAAACGCGGCTCCGTCGCGTATGACCATGGCTTGACCGATCGCCGCGAGCCTCCGCTCATAGGCCTGCGAGAGAAGCCTCCGGGCGCTGCGCCCGAACAGCGCGGCGCCGACGAACAGCACAGCCATCGGCACAAGAACAACGGTCATCAGCCAGAACAATCCCCGCAGCAGCAGGTCGGGATAGGCGAGATAGTCGAGTACGCTAAGCACTTCGAATATCGCCATGCCGATGGTCGCGGCAACGATACCGGCCGGCGTGCTGCGGGCGAGATACATCGCCCCGAAAGCAACCGAGAACATCGCGATGACGCGAAGGATCGGTGATCCCGCTGTCGCCATGACAAGCATAATCGCCAGCAGGATCGCCGCAAGGGCCGCAAGGGTCAGTCCGAAAGCGACGGCCATGGTCTCAACGGCTTCTGAGCGCGCCGCGAAGAGAACGAGATATGCCGACAGGGCAGTTTCGGGAAGGCTCAGTGATTTGGAGACGACAACGACCAGGCCGCATCCTAGCGCGATGAGCACGGCGCGCCGCATTCGGTCGCCGGACGTCATTCCCTGTCGCCAATCGTGACGCTGGCCGAGGCGCCGAGACGCAGGAATGATGGCAAAGGCGGATCGAGTGTGATCCGGACAGGGAACCGGCGCGCGAGGCGCACCCAGTCTGTGGAGCGGGGGACAATGGGAAGAACTCCCTGCAACTCAAGCGAGTCGGTGGTCTGAACACCGCGTCCGACGGAGTCCACCCTGCCGGTCAAGACCGTTCCGGAATGGGATAGCACCCGAACGCGCGCCGCCATGCCGGGCTCAATCGCCGCAATGTCAGTTTCGCGGAAAAAAGCCTCGATATGCCAGCTGTCCCGATCGATCAACGCAAGGGCGGGCTGTTCCGGCAGCACCCAGGTTCCTACTCCGGCCTGCAGGCCGGTCACAAAGCCCGCAACGGGCGCAACGACCTTGGTTTGTGCAAGCGTGTGTTCCGCCGAGGCCAGAAGCGCCTCGGCTGCGCGAAGCTCGGCGGCAATTGCATCGGTATTGGTGACAAGCTCTTCCGCCGCCGTGGCGGATTTTCGCGCGACATCTAAAGAAACCCGGGCATCCGCAGCAGCAGTTCGCGCCTCGTCCAAAGATTGCTTCGAAGCGATCCCATCTGCGGCGAGGGGTTCGAGCCGGGCGACTGTGGCCTCGGCAAGAGCAAGATTCTGTTCTGCCCGGTTAATCTCGTCCGCCGCTGAACCTGCATTCTGTGCCGTGGCGCGGGCCGTGCGTTCGGCATCGGCAAGCGCTGCACGAGCTGCCTCGATCTGCGCCGCTGCCTGATCGCGCTGCAGCCTGTAGGCGGTGTCCTCTAGAGCGAACAGCGGGGCCCCCGCTTCGACCGCGTCATTCTCGGCGACGGCAAGATCCCGGATCTTTCCGGGAACCCCGGCGGTGACATGGATCACTTCCGCGCCGACCGAGGCATCATTGGTGCCGGGACGGCGGTCGACCTGCATCAGCACGATGACGGTCAGGACCAGCGACACTCCGGCAGCAACTGCGAAGATCGCGCGCCCTGCCCATCGTTGGCCCTTGGTGATGTCAGGTTCAAGCAAGGCTACCCTCGACCAAAGAATGCAAGCCACAGGGCAAGACTGCCGCAGAGCCAGAGCAGAACATAGAAAACGGGCAGGAATGGCACCGCGGCAATAATGCCGGATCGGTGCAGCGCAACATGGCCGGCCACCGGAAGGATTCCCCCGGCGATGAGGCAGAAAATCCATGCCGGAAAGTAGGACCCAAAGATCACTATGGTGTCGGGCAGTTGGACCAGCATCTCGCTACACGGCCTCCAATGTCCGCTATCTGCTCGCAATCCTCCCAATGAAATATCAGGGTCGGGTGCCGGTCAAATCAAAATCCGAAAAGAGCAAGCAAGACCGGTGCTCGAATGGTTCCGGAAATCAGACGTGTCGGGAAGGAGTTGGCGCAGAAATGTCATGGAATGCCAAAGATGCGAACGAACCTCGAGCCGTTGTCCTCACGATCGCGGTAAGGCTACATGATTGGGTCGAGTTGTTTCGTACGGCACCAGCGGCAGTGCAATCGAGGTCTGAATGAAAAGGTTTCCAACCGATCGTCCCGTGACGACATCGCGCGGCATCGTGGCGATATACCGAGCGAACCTCGCGGCACCGGCGCTGCTTTCTTCCAAGGAGTTTAGCACTGATCCGTCGCGCCAACGATAGCAGGCGCCAACGGATCAACTGGTCACGAAGATCGCTCTGGCCATATCGGCAATCGGGATAGTTTGGCCTTGGGCTGGTCCCGGCTGTCTTGCCCTACGGATCCGAGCTTGTCCCGGCAGAGTTAACCGGTCCGTTAGTTCGCACCGGCGCTATCGGGTCGAGGTGGTGCCGCGTGCGTTCAGTCAGTCCACAAAGGGCGCAGATCAAGTCTTGATCCAGGAGGTGGCGGCGTCCATGTCGTCGAGATTGAAAACCATCACCTCCGCGGGCGACAAACCGCCGAAGAACTTCGCCCCCTTTCTGATCCACTCAACATCGGTGACGATCGCCACCTTCGAAAAGGTCGAGAAATCGGTGAAACCCAGTCGCATGTCATCCCATGCGGCCCCGGCGGAGTAACCATCAAAATACTGGTCGAGGACACAGAACAGCTTGACCTTGCCATGCTCCTTCTTTGCCGCGTTGATCGCCGGCACAAAGGTCTCGGAGTAGTCGCGAGACGTGATGATTCCAGCCATTCGGACGGCGAGAACATCCCGCGGAAAGCCGTCGAGGAGAATGACCTCTCCGGGATGATCATCTTCCATCGCGGCCCAGTTCGCTGCATCATCCAACGCATCGGTCCCGAAATGCCTGACCTTTGCCGCGGTAAACACATCCACGAGCGGGCGAGCCATCGAAATGAAGGCACTATCGCTGACAATCGCGACCTTCTTCACCAGCTGGTGGTGCTGTTTGACGAACGCGATATGCGACGACATCGCAGCCACATCTTCCCAGATGGGCGCTTCATTGGCCTGCACGACAAGGTTAGGTACCTTATCCTGTTCATTGATGTAATCGTCGATTCTTTGCTTAAGCTCTTTGATATCCGCTTCGGTCAGGCGTTTGTCAGGCGTAACGGTGGCGACGTTCGAAACCGAATCAATCTCAATGCTCATAATGTCTCTCCATGTTTGCTCTGTGCCTTAGGCCCGGAATCTCAAAGGATAATCACCGCTTCATCGGCGCACCATTTTTCTTGCGCGCTGGCGGCCAAACGATAGCGCAGCAACCGGCAAAGACAACAAGCGGACGCTACGCTCGACAAGACGCTGTTATGGGACTGTCTTCACTCAACTGACGTCCCGAACCCTGTGATGGCCAAGGCAAGAGCACATAAAACAAGGTATATAGCCCCTCTCAACGGACGTTCTGTCGAAAATGCAGCATGCGCAGCAATGCCTGCCTGGATTGCGTAGTACAGAGCAAAGGCCCTGGACGCATACGAGATGATCTGGAAAATATCCAAACTCCAGGTCAGCAGGAGCCCAACCGATACCAAGAGGGCATATCCTAGCTTCTCGGGGACACGACCTCGTGAGATCTCGGAGATCAACCCACCAGATCCACTTGTATCTGCCACCGCGGCACTGAACTGCGCGCTCAGCGCGGCTGCCACAAGCAGCAACGGTAGAATTGGAGCGACGACAGACATCAGGTCGATGATCGCCGTTTCGTTGAGTGTTATCCCACCTGCGTCGATCGAGTAGCTGAGCAACCCGATATAGACCAGGTAGATCAGACTTGCGATGATCTGGGCCCACCGCATTGAACGAACCCGTGTCGCAGCGTCGTACGTCGTGCCTAGATATCGCGAAGTCTCGAAGCCCTGCACTGTAACGATCAAACCTGCGAGCAGGAGAACCGCTTTGATTCCGGTGACTGAAGCCTGTTTGAACTGCAGCGTTCCCTCACCGGCCTTGTTACCAAAGAAGATAGCAAGCCCGACGATGAGACCGGCAATAATGGACAGTTTCAGGCCAACCGTAACCTGTTCCATCCGCTCAAGCGCAGAAAACCCACGCGTCCAGCCCACGACAAGGATCAGGACAAACATCGAGGTTGTCAGCAATCGGGCATGATAGCTGTCATCGACGCTGGTCAGGCTGACACCAAATGCCCCAAAAAGGTTTAGGTAGTAAGCCACGGAAACAAAGAAAGCGAAAGCAAGGCTCGCTGAAGCCAGCGCCTCCAACTGCGCGACCGGTCGACCTCTGTCCGGCCGACGATCGAGGTCCAAGATGTTGAAACGGATCGCGTCACCGAACCCCCACGCCACGATGCAAAGACCCAACATGGCGAGGGGCGCATAGGCACCGAAACTCACATCGAGGATGGGTCCGAGAACGAGGAACCCGCTCCCGATGATCGAGGCCAGCGGCGTAACAGTGGCCCGCCAAAGCCTCGCATTCGCAACCCTCGGCCAGATCAGTAGCGACGCAACGAGGACAACAGAACTCAAGATCAGAATGTTCAGCATCGGAGAATTCTAGGTTTTAGAATGCCTGTAGACGCACAGCATGCCGTGGAAGACTTTTTTTGGAAAGCAACAAATATGAGATCGACGCCCAACTCGTCCTAACCACTTTCACTAGAACGTCGCGTTGATTTTTTCCGAACCCACGGACCCTGCAGATCGTCAGATATCGGCGGGTGAAGAACCGCATATCCTGCCCATAACGCAAGGCCCAGGCCCAGCAATACGAGTGAGATGAGCGCCAGCTTTCTCGCGTGCGTTTACTCCATTGGCCATAGCGCGGGCTGGTGCAAAACGATTCAGAGCGGTCGATCGGTCTTCCCACGCGGGTCACTCCCACTCAGCGGCAGTCGTTCGCCATTGCTTCTCGTCGCTGTCCCATGTGCTGGCAGTCATACATGGCGTCGGGTTGATACCGCCGCATTGCGAGCCGTGAACATCCGCCAGAAGAACCTTGTTCGGCCCGAGATCCGCCAAGCCCCAACCCTGGTTCAACAGGGAACTAAGGACATCTTCCACGAGGAAATGAGACATGCATCCCCCCGTACCACAGTAAAGAGAAGCCGCCGTTGAGCAGGAGAAGCCGCGCTCGTTCAGCACCCAGTCGGGGTACAGGTCGCCATCCAGATCGACCCGGTCAACGGCCTCCCATTCGAGATAGAAGGCGCCATTGTCGAACTCGGCGCAAGCCTGCTGGGCGGCCTCGACTTTTTCCTGCAGTGGGGCGGGGAGGTCGGAATCATCAGCGGACGATGCCGGTGTGATCAAAGCAAGCCAGAATGCGGCCCAAACCCCGAGAAACCTCAAGGCTTTGGCTCCCCTGCATTGTGGCTTCACGTCATGCCAGGGCATCAGTTGCACTTCTCATACTGGTAGTCCCCGTATTCCAGCCAGTCCTTGGCACCATTGCTGAACACAAGCGTTTCCGATCGATCCTCGCCAAGGAGCGCGACGACGAACCCCTTCGGTGCTGCCGCATTGCCAAAGAAACTGTAGGCCGTCATGGCACGCGTCACCTCGCCGTTCACCGTCAGCACTGCATCCCATTCGCCATCCGGGGTGTCGAGGATCACGTATTCAATCTGGCGTTTCACGGCACCGCCACCACAATAGACCGCACCCTCCGGAGCCTCGGTGCTCGCCGTCTCCTGTGCCGCTCCGCCACACGCAGATCGGAGTGACTTGATGGCTGCACTGGACCCCGCGAGGTCGAAGATTCCATAGGTGATGTCCTGATCGACCATAGAAAGGTTGACCGAGGCATTTGCCGCCAACTGATCCAGAACGAAACCGTAGTCCTCCGCGTTGTTGAACGAGATCTCGACCGGGTAGTTGTCAACGATCTGAACGCTGGCGTTGTTCTGCCCGACCTGGAAAGCACCAACTTCGGTCGTTCCGTCCTGCATGAAACGGATCGACAGTCCCTGCTTGGCCACTAAGTCCTCGCTGTCCTCGTGGCCCGCGGGCGCAAAGCGAATGCGGTCGCATTGGAGTTCCAGCGTGGAATCACTGGATTGGATGAACGCATTTGCCGTCGGTCCGGCAACGAAAGTCCATTCTGCAAGGACTGGCGAGGCGACGGCGCAGGCCACCGCAAGGCCCAAGAATATCTTTCGTTTCATTCGGTTTCCCTTCAAATCTCAAAAGCCAATCTGACAAGTCAGTCACGCTGCCGGTGGTCCGTAGGCGTTGGCCCCTTCCTCGGACGGCCGGGTCAGCCACCAGATCATCATGACCGTCAGAACCAATTGCAGCACCCAGACTACGATCATCCCGGTTACACCAAGAAACGCTGCTGGGCCGCGCAGAACCTCCGGATCGTCTACGCCGCCCTCTAGTACGGAGAAGACCGCAACACCGCTCAGAAGCGCAATCATGGTCGCAAACCCCAACGCCATTGGTAGTAGAAGGTACCACCCCGGGCGTCCGGTGTCGTGCAGTCGGCGCCATCCAGCAGCAAGCATCGGCAAGAAAACCGCGAGTTGAAATAGGGGGTTAAAGACACTCGTGCCTTCGCCGGTTTCGGGGTTAGTGCCGAAAACCGCCCTGTCGAGGATCGAAAAAACGATGTTGCACAAGATGACGAAAAGCACGAACCACCAGTATTCCGAACGTGTCGCCCGCCCTGAAAAGACGACGTATTTCGAGAGGCAGACCTTTATCGATTGCGCAAACCCCATTTCAAACTTCCCAATCTGTGTTTTTGCTTATGACATTCCGTCATGGCATAGGTTTTTATGTTACAGGTCAAGCCGCCAGACACGGGTCTTGCCGTCGCCTGACGCGGCTACGCAGACGGAGCAAGCCGATGCCCTCAAAGCGAATTGCAGTGATCGGCACCGTACTCGTTGCGGTTGGCGCGGTGTTCTGGGCTGGTTCCGAGATCCAAAAAGCCACCTATCTTGACCGGTGCTTTGATCTGGGCGGTGGTCGGAACCCCGGCGACCATCCAATTTGCGTCGTCGAAAGGGCAACGCCGCCGCTTCAGCTTGGACCGATTGTGATAACGGCGCAGGAAGTTGTCGGTGGCGAAATGCGCGCTGATTTGGATGATCGGGCTCTTGTCGAGTTGAGATTGGCCCCAGGCGCTGCTGCGGCCCTGACGGCATTCACCAAGGCATCTGTTGGCGGCACACTCGACATCCGGGTCAATGGAAGACTGGTACGCTCCGTCAATATCGCTGAAGGCATTAAGGGTGACCGCTTCGTCATTGCAGTGGACATGGACGAGGCCGAGTCTCTCGCCCAAGACCTCGGGCTGAACGACCTTTGAGCCTTAGTTTGCGTCCGCGTGCCAACTGGCATTGGCACGGAGTTACTCGAGCGGTAGGGAACGCGTGTCGACGGATTCATCGTACTTTCGAATGAAAACTGCTTTTCCTGTAGTCAGGCGCGTTGCAAGCGGTACAGAAATGAGACGAACGATCATGCTGAGTGATCTACGCATGACCGCTATGAGGCACCCGCTATACGGCTGAGTTCAGGGCGAGCAACGGCGGCTCAGGGCCGGTTGCGGTTCTAAGGAGCCGTGATTGGCGGTGGTTTCCTTCGCTTGCCCGAAAGCGCATTGCCCACAATGGCCGCGAGCAGAACAGCACCTCCGATCAGAGTGTTCGCAGTCGCGGTTTCCCCCAGAAACAGCCAGACCCAGAGTGGTCCGAGTAGCACTTCGGCTAAGGACAACAGGGCGAGTTCTGCCGCGGGGAGGCTGCGCGAGCCCAGTGTGTAGAGGATCAGCCCTGCGCCGACCTGGAATATCCCCATGCCCATTGCAATGCCGCCATCACTGGGGCTCAGCACGAAGGAGAGCCCGAGGCCCAAGCATATGGCCGAAGTAATGACGATCGCGAAGAGGCCAGACAGGAACACCGCTGGCAGCATTTCTCCTGTGCGCCCCCATCGCAGCGCCACGGTGAAGACAGCAAAACCGAAGGCTGATCCAAGCGCGGCGAGGCTGCCCTTTAGGGCGACGCCTCCGGACTTGTCCGCGACCATGATCCCGATCCCGCCGATAGCGACGGCGATCGCTATCCAGGTTGCCACGCGGACGGGCTCCCGCAACACGATCTTTCCAAGCACTGCTGCCATAAATGGTGCGGTTGCAAACAGAAGCATGGCATTTGCGACCGAAGTGTTCTGGATCGCATAGATGCCGCCGGAATAGGCTGCAACCAGCGACAGGCCCGCCACGATAGCCGGAAAGCCTATGCGGCGGATCTGAACAAATGGGCTTTCGCCAGACCGCACGCGGATAAGCACGTAGAGAAACAGCGACAGGCTGATCGACCGGTAGAGCAGTATCTGCCACACGACGGCGTCTTCGATCAGGCGAATACCGAGGCCGACCGTCGACCACAGCACACCCGCCGCAAAAACGAAGAGCACACCGTACTTGTGGGCATCGGCAGTTGAAGGGGCTGTGGTGATTGATGTCATGTCCGGCCGATTAAAGATGTCACTTTCTTCAGCTTAGCCTCAGGGCCGGGGTGCCGATCATTCATTTGCGACATTGTCGATGGTTGCCGCACAATGTTGCACTGGACCAAAATCGCCAGTGATTTCCGATTGGCTCAAATGGCTGCGTAGTATCAACGCACGTTTTTTCATTGGCGATAGCCGAATTGGGCTGTCAAAGGCGTCGGTCGCTATCGTCATCGCCCCAAAATTTCTGTAGCATTCGTATGAGTTTACCGACGGACCCTAAATGAACCCGACAGAAATCGCAGACGCCTTGGAAGAAATCGCCGCTCGCCCGTTCGACGGCGGCGAGTTCCCGTTTGCGTTCGCCGCCGCCATGGGAAGTCCGCAAGCCACGGTTTCAAAGCTACGCAGTGGGACGATCAACAAATCGAAGGTGCCCGGCGCGGTCCTGATGAACCGCAAGTTCTATGCCATGGTGACCGAACCGGGAGCGGTGGACCAGGGCCTGTCGATGATCCGGTCGGACAAGAAGACCACTACCCACAAACCGGCGATCCTTCTGGCAACCGACGGCGTTGACCTGTCCGCCGAACATGTCGCATCGGGCGACAGCTTGCATATCAAGTTCGCCGACCTGCATCATCACTTCGGGTTCTTCCTGCCAGCGGCTGGCATGTCGCGCTACAAGGCGGCGGAGGAGAACGAGGTCGACGTCAAGGCGGCGGGGCGACTGGCCAAGCTCTATGATGCGCTTCTCAAGAAAAACCCGGACTGGAAGACACCGGAACGGCGGCATGACCTGAACCAGCTGATGACGCGGTTGATCTTCTGCATGTTTGCGGAAGACGTGGGTATCTTTGATAACAACCTGTTTTCGCGTCTCATCTTCACCCATGCTGGCGACAAAGGGGAAGAAGCGCAGTCCTGCATCGCGTCGGCCTTCGCCGCGATGAACCTGCCAAAGGGCCAGCGTCAGAACCTGCCGGCTTGGGCCGATGCCTTTCCCTATGTGAACGGCGGGCTTTTCGCCGATACACTGGATGTGCCCAAATTCGACCGCGGTGCCTATCGCTACCTTCAGGACGCCTGCCAGCTCGATTGGCAAGAGATCAACCCGGATATCTTCGGGTCCATGATCCAGTCGGTCGCCGATCCGGACAAACGGTCCGAACTGGGGATGCACTACACCTCGGTGCCGAATATCCTCAAGGTGCTGGGGCCGCTGTTTCTTGATGATCTGGATGAGCAGATCGAGAAGGCCGGCGATAGCCGAAAGGCGCAGGCGCGCGTGCTGAAACGGATCGAGGGTATCCGGGTATTTGACCCGGCCTGTGGATCGGGCAACTTCCTTGTTGTCGCCTATCGGGAGCTTCGAGCGCGCGAGATGCGCGTGCTGGAGCGTCTGGCGCAGCTTGATGGCGGGGCATCGGCGCAGATGTTCTCTGGCGTGCGACTGGCGAATTTCTACGGCATCGAGATCACGGATTTCGCGGCAGAGACGGCTAAGCTGGCGCTTTTCATCGCCGAGTATCAGGCCAATGCGCGCTTCGGCGAGATGTTTGGGAACACGGCCCCGGCCCTACCCCTGCGAGATGGCGGGAACATCGTTTGCGACAATGCACTGCGATTGGATTGGGAGGGGGTTTGCCCGCCGCCGGGGGAAAATGAGGAGGTCTTTATTGCGGGGAATCCGCCATTTGTCGGTTTCAACTCGAGGACGCCAGCGCAATCAGAAGACATGCGCTTCCTGTTGGCTGACCGGCTGAAAAGTTTTGAACGCCTCGATTTGGTGATCTGTTGGTTCATCAAGGCTGCTGACTATATTCGCGGCCGCGCTGGAGCGGGCGCATTGGTTTCGACCAATTCGATTGCTCAAGGAGTGACGGTCAATATTCTATGGCCCGAAGTCTTGCGTGAGGGGATCAGAATTCATTTCGCCCATCGACCTTTCATGTGGTCCAACAATGCTGCAAAGAATGCGGCGGTTTCATGCGTGGTAGTCGGCATCTCATCATCAAGAACCGGACAGTCTATCATCTTTGATGGCGAACTTCGTAAGGATGCCAACAACATCAATGGCTATCTTCTCGATGCACCCGACGTAACGGTTGCACAGAAGGGTCGGCCAATTTTCCCGCTTCCAAAAATGGATGTTGGCAGTATAGCGCGTGACGAAGGCAATTTGATTTTCTCGGAAACAGAAAGAAACCAACTTGTTTCGGAGCATCCTGAAGCCGCGCCATTTATTCGCCGTTACATGGGTGCCAGGGAAGTAGCTCAAGGATTGGTCCGTTATTGCCTGTGGGCGGAGACCAATGAACTGGACGATGTGCGACGCTTTCCTCCCTTGGCGAAACGACTAGATGCGGTAGCCAAGTTTAGGTCCGAAAGCGATGCACAAGTAACTCGAGACGCAGCCGCTGTGCCCCATCGGTTTGGTCAAATAACGGGCAAAGGCGTGCCGAAGAAATCAGCTATCTTAATGCCGCGAACATCTTCCTCTCGCAGACCTTATCTACCGGTTGAGTTGGTCGGCAGTGATGTTGTTGCCTCGGCAGATTGTCAGATCATCTTTGACCCCCCTGATTGGTGTTTTGCGATCTTGGCATCTAAGCTTCAATGGTGTTGGGTGAGTACCGTCAGCGGGCGTATGAAGAATGATTTCCGCTACAGTAGCACCTTGTGCTGGCACGTTTTCCCAATACCGCGTTTCACCGAGGATCAGCTGGAAGCACTGAACGCGTCCGCACGCGCGATCCTCAAGACCCGATACATGCACCACCCCAAGACCATCGCGCAGCTGTACGACCCAGACGACATGCCGGACGACCTGCGTGAGGTTCACCGCCAGAATGACGAACTGCTCGAGACGATGTATATCGGGCGTCCGTTTCGCAACGATACCGAACGACTTGAGCGGCTGTTCAAGCTCTATGCTGCCCGGATCGAGAAGCTGAAGAAGGAAGAGGCCCCCAAAAGAATGGTAAAGAGTAATGGTTGATCTTGTGCGTATGACCTATGGCCATTCCGGCGCAGACTCCAAGACGAACAGCCTCGGCCAGCGCCCGATGCAGGCCCGCGTCTATGAGGCGCGCGCCGCACAGTTCCTGCTGTTGAAGGCGCCACCGGCGGCGGGCAAGTCCCGTGCCTTGATGTTCCTGGCGCTCGACAAGCTCGAAAACCAGGGCGTGAAGAAGGTGGTTGTGGCGGTGCCCGAAACCTCTATCGGCAGTTCCTTCCGCTCGACCGACCTGACCTCGTACGGTTTCTGGGCCGATTGGCACGTGGAGCCGCAATGGAACCTTTGCCTGTCTGGCGAAGACGGCATGGCGAAGTCTCAGAAGGTGAAAGCGTTCGAAGCCTTCATGGACAGCGACGCCCGTGTGATCGTCTGCACCCATGCGACGTTCCGCTTTGCCTTCGACGCGATCGAGAAGGCACGCGGTGTGGAGGCGTTTGACGATTTCCTGATCGCGGTCGATGAGTTCCATCACGTTGCAGCGGCGGATGACAACCGTCTGGGTGAGATCCTCCGCAAATTGCTGGCCCGCGAGAAAGCCCACATGATGGCGATGACCGGGTCCTATTTCCGGGGAGACAGCGTGCCAGTCCTGCGGCCCGAGGATGAGGCGCGGTTCAAGTCCATCACCTATAGCTACTATGAGCAGCTTGAGGGATACGAGCACCTGAAGTCGCTGGGGATTTCTTATTCGTTCTATCGGGGGCGGTATATCTCGGCGATCCCCGATGTGCTCGACACCGACCGGAAAACGATCATCCATATCCCGCATCGCGGTTCGGCCGAAGCGTTCGGAGAAAAGCACGATGAGGTCGGTTTGATCATGGGCGCCATCGGTGAACACGTTGGCCGGGATCCGGACACCGGGTTCGACCTGGTGAAACGCGCCTCGGACGGCAAGGTTCTCAAGATCGCCGACCTCGTGGATGACGGTGACGGGCGCGACGGCATCAAGGCCGCGTTGCAGGAAGAGACGAAGGGTCCTAATGGCAAGCGAGACGACGAAGCGGATAAGGCCAAGGTCGATATCATCATCGCCCTCGGCATGGCCAAAGAAGGGTTTGACTGGCCGTGGTGCGAACACGCGCTGACCATCGGCTATCGGAATTCGCTAACGGAGATCGTCCAGATCATCGGCCGGGCCACCCGTGATGCACCTGGAAAGCCCCATGCCCAGTTCACCAACCTGGTCGCCGAGCCCGGTGTGGAAACAACAGTCGTCGCCGACGCGGTCAACGACATGCTCAAGGCAATCTCGGGTGCGATGCTGATGGAGCAGGTGCTGGCACCCAACTTCAAATTCTATCGCCGAGAAGACGGGGATATCCGCGCGCCTGTGGAAACGATGAAAGACGGCACTGTGCATATCGGGATCAAGGGCTTAATGGAGCCGCCTACGGCCCGCGCCCGTGCGATTGTCGAAAACGACATGAACGAACTCGTGGCCAAGGCTTGCCAAGCAATGGACCGGCGCGTTGTCGCGGATGATGTGGCCCCGGAAGTCGCCACTCAGATGGTGCTGACGGATATCATCGAGACGACCTACGAAAACCTGTCCGATGACGAAACAGAATCTGTGCGTCAGGACCTCGCAGCGCGGATGAACCTGATCGGCATGGCAAAACGCGCATCGCAAGATGGCGGGTTTGCTGAAGAAGGCGAAGAGTACGATGCTGAGCCGTCGGAAAACCTGTCGCTGATGAACATGGTGAAACGGTTCGTGAACGTGCGCGAACTGGATATCGACCTGATCGACAGCGTGAACCCGTTTAAGGAAGGTTTCGACGTCGCCTCGCGTGCCTTCGACACGCCACTCTTGAAGACGATCCAGGACGCGATGATTTCACAGCGCATCCAGATGACCGAAAAAGAAGCTCTGACGCTGTGGCCGCGCATCAAGCGGTTTCGGGCGCAGGAAGGCCGCGAACCCAACCCGCATTCGGCCGATCCATTGGAGAAGCGCCTTGCGGAGGCTCACGCATACATCAAGACGAAAAAGGCCGAACGCCAGCGAGCGGCTCAGTCGGGAACCTGAGCCCTATGCCGCGCTACCGATCCCTCGATGAAATCTTCGAAGAGCCGGATGAATTCGGGCTTCTCGACATTAAGGAAACAAACCGCGGCGCGGCGGCAACACCAGATGCTCGAAACGCCGAGATCGTCTCGCAGGTGAATGCTTTCTACGAGTCGAACGGTCGGATTCCGGACGACAACAGCTTGGACCTCGAGGAGATGAAACTCGGGACAATCTGGCGTTCAATTCGGACCAGTCCATCGGCTGCGATGATGGCGGCAGACCGGAACCGGCTGCTTGGGCATGGCCATCCAGTGGTATCGACCGCAACCATTCCCGAAACGGAGTCTCCGGCTGAGCCTGAGCCCGATTGGCGCGAAGAAGTTGCCGACGAGGAAGTTCCGGCCAGCCTCGACGACATCTTCGGCGATGATGACTTGGACGTGCACGATGCAGTTCTCAACATCCGAAACGTGACGCCAGCCTCAGAGCGTCAGTTGCCTGACCACCGGGCTGACATGTTCCCGTGTCCGGATTTCGAACATTTCGAAGACGGCTTTGCCGAGATGCAGTCGAAGCTCGAGTCCGGAGATCGAAAGGTTCTCCCGGTTCAGGACAATGTTGAGATCACGGTCTATGAAGGCGATTTCTTCATTCATCGCGGCCTCCTTGTCTATGTCGCCGAAAAAACAGAACTGTCGCGCAGGAGCGGTAAGCCGGATCACCGTTTACGGATCATCTTTTCCAATGGCATGGAGAATGATCCCCTATCATCGTCATTCCGCAAAGCGCTCGCAGCGGATAAGACCGCACGGATTGTCGAAAGAGCCGGGTTTGGGCGGCTCGATCCGGAATGGGATCAGGATAGCATGGCGGTCACCGGCACAGTGTATGTGGCGCGAAGCCTGTCGACAGCCCCGGAAATCGCAGAAGTGTCAAGGATCCTGCACAAGGTCGGTGTGACCAGTCAGGAAGTCCGGAGGCGTATTGCTGATGCGAAGAACGACCCAACATTCCTGCTCGCGCCTGTAGAGATTGTCGCCACCTACGAGTTGCACAATCTGGAGCGCATGAAGGTCGAAGACCTTTTGCATCGCTTTTTTGATGCAGCGCGTCCGCAGGGTCTTGTGATCACGGACCGGTTTGGCAAGGCGGTCCATCCTCGAGAATGGTTCTACGTGCTCCCTGAGCATGTGAGCCAAGCCGTTCAGCTCATTCAGGAACGCAGGTTGCACGAGTACAGGTACGACAGCCAACGCCAGTTGATCGTCAAGGTGGAGCCGGGCAATTAGGCGTGCTTCTCTATTGAAACAGGTTCGTGCGGAGTAGGGCGCGTGATCCGAGCTCAGAAGAAGGTGACCTCCCGCAGGCCTTGAAAGGCGCCTTCTTTGAACGCGCCAGCTTCATGCAGCCGCGGGAAATCCGGGAGCTTTTCAACCTCCACCAGGGGAAGCAAGATTTCGGCGCTGAACCAAGGCATTTTCGCGGACCTACTTTCGTCATACATTTTCGAAAGTGCCCTGCCGACCGCATAGGCTCCGGCCAAGTCAATTTTGGAAACGCGTGTTCGATTTCGAGGCAACAGGCTCCCAGTTGTCGATTTGCTACCGACATTGAAATAGATCAGGTCATGGCCCCACCCGAGGCGTATGATATGTGTCCGGTCGGACCGTTGGATTGAAACTCTCGGGAATAGGTCTCTGACCCAAACCTTATGTTCATCGCACCAGTCGAGGGCTTCCTTCAACATCGCTACGCCGCCTAGGTCTTTTTTCCAGATCGAACATAAATGCTGAAACCCGGCGAATTTGACCCGCTTCTCACTTCTGATGTCATTAGCAACGAAAGCGCCTTCGCGCGTGACCTTTGGAGACCACATTTGTTCCTCGAGCGCGGCTGCGTCCTCCAAACCTATTTGCATGTCATCAATCGCAACTTTGGTACTCGCAGAAATGGTTCTGTGTCGTGCTTCAAGCAGTGTGATGGTCGGTAGGGATTTTCTCGGGTGTTGGTCGAGGATCGAAGGCCGGTTGGGTCGAACGATATCGTCGGAAACATCAATTGGTCTGTCTGTCTTCACGTCGTGGTCGACCAGCCAAAGATACGGTGTCCCGAGGTCCATAGGATCATCATTCATGAGCGAAAGATGTGGCAGACCCTTTTTCAGGAACGCCATGATCTCGCGCGTATCCTGACGTTCCGCCCCCATGAGACGTCCGTGAAAGGATTGGCGGTCTGACTTGCTTTGACGGGCTTTCAGTCTGTTTTCGATGCGCTCTCGTTCGATATCGCCGAGTTGGCGCCGCATATACGCAATCGAAACATCTACGTCCCCGTAGTCGAAACGCTCCTCAAGCGCGCTGCCGAACAGTTTCAATGTGATACGTTGCAGGCGGTTCGGATCGCTGTTGATGACCTTGGCCCGAGCAAGAAGTTCAGAAATGATGATCTGAACCTTATCGCGCCCGATGCGCTTTCGCTTGGGTTCCAGTGCCAGGCGAGTTCCGTTCGGCGTTAGCTGCCAATAAAACAAACCGTCAAGGATGTCGGCAGGCTCCAAGTACCCAGCCTCGGCCATTTGGCGCAAGACGCGGTTGGCGTGATGTGCATCGCAATCCAGAACCCGTATTGCCTCTTCAAGCCCGACAGATCTTCTATTGACTGCTGAACGTAGGATTGTTTGCACCAGCTCCAATGGTACCGTTTTTACTGGTGAATGTTTATGGGACCCTCGTTCATCCATGGCTCAGCGGCCTTGCAAAACAAAACGTCATCATCGTCGCCCCAGCCTTCCCAACCGGGCCAGTTGCGCCAGCATTTGAGACCCGGCCCCCGGTGACCCAGTGCCGCTTGCCTGACCTGTCTGTCCCATGCCTTGCCGCACTGGCATCTGCTGCACACCAAAAAACTGCCGCGCCCTGAGGGCTGCGTATTCGGCGCCACTGGCACCGCCGATCAGATAGCGGTTGTAGGCCTGCTGGCTGCCCATTGCAGCGCGGGCGAAGCTATA
The DNA here is from genome assembly GCF_003003255.1 of Aliiruegeria haliotis. Taxonomy (GTDB): domain Bacteria; phylum Pseudomonadota; class Alphaproteobacteria; order Rhodobacterales; family Rhodobacteraceae; genus Tropicimonas; species Tropicimonas haliotis. Next base: position 50,157 of record NZ_PVTD01000013.1, on the reverse strand, counting down.
GCCGCCACCAAGGCCACCGGAGAGGGCGGGCATCATGATGTTTCCCGAGATCGCACGGACGATAAACGGCGTGGCGATGATGAAGCCCTTGGCCATGAGGACCATCATGAAGAACGGAATGAGCGCACCGATATTTGATGCCCCTTCCGGGTCGCCAAGCTCACCAATCAGAGCGGAAGAGACGCCAGTGATTGTTGCGAACACGCCGGCGACGACGATGGGGTAGAGCGCGAAGGAAACCAGCGCCGAAAGCCAGCGCGCGAAGTAATCCTTGGTCACTTCGAAGAGGGTCAGGAAAATCATGACTGGAGCGATCCCGATCAGAAGTGCGATCATCAAACGCGAGGCCACGAGTATGAAGGCTGCGAGTCCGCCGAGAATCGAGAGCAAGAGGACCCCGACAATGTCGAGCATGGCGCCGGCCATCCAGTTCAACTCGGAACCAGCGGCGTTCAAATAGTCCCCCAACTCGGCGATCAACCGGTCGAATTCTTCCGCGAACGTGCCAGAGGGACCCGGGGTTCCGCCACCGACCGAGGCGACAAGCGCCCCCGCAATGCTGTCGATGCCGGCCAGGATGGCGGAGGAGAGGGCGTTGAACTGCACCCAGTTGGTCGCGAATATCCCGATCAACCCGATCTTGACCGCGAGCCAGAAGGCCGTGCGGCCGTCCATCGCCTTGTATTGGTAGATCATGTTCAGGAAGACGAGGATTACCACCAGTGTTGTTCCCAGCACCAGAAGCGTGCCGACCGTTGCCGCAACGGACCCGAACTGGGTTTCTGCGGCGGTGTCGAGATAGCCCTGGGAGGTTTCAACGAAATAGGTGACGACGCTCATCGGGGATCAGCCTTACCAATTGCCTGCGGCTTCGCAGATGGCTTTGGCCTCAAGGCGAACTTCGTTGGCGCGCCGGTTATAGGAGTCGGAAGCTTCCAGCATCTCCCAGCGTTCGTCACTGGCGTGGCGCTCACGAAACACCTCCTCGGCCGCGCCCCAAGATGGGAAGCGGGTCTCGCAATCGCAGTTGCCGCTCTCGACGATGCGCTCGAGGTTTTGGGCGCGGTAGATATCCTGTACCAACACGCGCTGATAGGCTTGGCGCAGGGGGATCTCCTGCATCCACATGGGTTCAGCGGGCCGGTCTGGACAGACGTCGAAACTGCGCTCGAGGGTCGGCACGAGATTGCGCTCAGCGAAGCCGGGTGCCGACGTCAGGCCCAGGACCAGCGTAGTCAGTACGAGGGTACAGCCCGCCTGCCTCATGCCGTGGCTCCGGCGGGTGTGGTCTCGCGCTTCAGGAAGACAGTGTGTCCCACGTTGGCGAATTCCGAGGAGCTGATCGACACGACCTCCCAGCCTTCTGCACCTTTGGCATTCAGGCTGGCCTGCATGTCAGCGAGGCTGGTCTTACGGGTCATGGGGAAACTGAGGATTTCATATTCAAAGGTCTTCATTGGGAAGCTCCGATCTGGTCTGCGCCGGGGAGATAGAATTCGGTGATGCCGCGTTTGCCGTCGTGGCGACCGGCCTGGATGATCACGTCGATGGAGTTCTCGATGTACTGGATCATGTCGGCATAGGTCATCGGGATTTCGGTTTTGAGTGCGGCGATTGCCAGACGCTGCACGGCAAGTTGCGGGGTTTCGGCGTGAAGCGTTGTCATGGAGCCGCCATGGCCCGTGTTGATGGCTTCGAGGAAGGTCATGGCTTCCTTGCCGCGCACCTCGCCCAGGATGATCCGGTCGGGGCGCATGCGCAACGTTGCGGTGAGCAGCACATCGGCGGTCTGGAACTCCGCATCGCGATTGGCGATGAGGGTCACGGCATTGGGCTGGGTCGGCAGAAGCTCGGCGGCTTCCTCGATGGTGACGATGCGTTCCTCTGATGGCACGTGCGAGAGGATCTTGCGCGCGGCGACGGTCTTGCCGGTGGAGGTGCCACCCGAGACGATCATGTTGAGCTTGTTCTCGACGCAGAAGGCGAGGGCATCGTCGATCACGCCCGCCGCTACGACCTCGCGCAATTTCCGGGTTTTCTCGAGGCGGAGTTCTTCGAGTTTGCGTTCCTTGCCAAAAAGGAAATCAAGCGCAATTCCCTCGAGCGGCAGGCTCGAGAAGAACCGAAGGCTGATCGACATGGCCGAGAGCACGGCAGGCGGGGTGATGACCTGTGCGCGGATCGGACGGCCCTTGTAAGTGATCGAGACCGAGACGATGGGGCGGTCCTTGCTCATCGTGGTGTTGGCAGAGGAGGCGATCTGGTTGCCGAGGTCTTTCACTTCGGTTGCGGTCAACGCCTGGTCCAGCTTTCGCATGAAGTGATCGCCCTGAAACTCACCCCAGCAGCTGCCATCGGGGTTGATGCAGATCTCGATGACATCGTCGCGTGCGGCGGCGTCGATCCGGTCGAGCGAGGTTTCGAGATAGCTCAGCGACATGGGCTCAGAATATCTCCAGATCGCGGTCGACCATGACGGTGACGCGGGCGCCCTGGTCGACATAGATGACCGGTCCGATGGAGAGGTAATCGCCTATGACGCTGTCCGTGGCATCGGCCAGATCATCGCCCACGTCTTCGAGCACATCCGCTGCGGTCTCGTCTTGCACATTGGCAGCGGCGGCGCTTGGGGCCGCTGAGATCAGAGAAATCAACGCCGCCGAACCGAAACGCTCATCAAAGCGCGTATCGACAAAGCCGGTCACACCTGAGCGACCCAACTCATCACCCCCGAAGGAGCTGATCTGGACGGTCTGATTATCGGGCAGGATGATCCGGTCCCAGGCGATGGTGACCCGGCGCTGTGCGATATCGACGCCCGAGCGATAGCGTCCGATCAGACGGGACCCGCGTGGGATCAGGAGGCGCGCGCCATCGAAACTGAACACGTCTTCGGAAACAACGGCCCGGGTTTGGCCGGGCAGGGAACTGTCGAGGGCGGTTTCCATCACGGCCTGGATCATCGTGCCCTGGATAATGGTGTTGGAGGGATTGGCGATGACCTCGGCTTGCGTCACCGACGTGGGCAACGCGCCGTTCAGCACGAAATCCGTCACCTCGCCGAAGGTGCGCTCTGTCAATGCCGTTTCATTCGCTCCGGAGGCACCGCCAAAAGCGATGGTGGGCGAGGTGATGCGGCGGTCCTGGAAGGCGCGTTCCTCGGCCGCGCGGCGCTCGAGTTCCGCGAGACGTCTTGCTTCCTCCTCGCGCCGCAGCCGCTCTTCTTCCCGCGCCCGCAACTCGTCCTCGGTGGGCCCAATGGGTGCGGGCAGCGGTCGGTTGGCCTCGAGCTGCGCGAGTTCGAGGTCCATGCGGAGTTGCTCCAGTTCGCGATCGCGCGCTGTGAGTTCATCCCGGAACTGCTGTTGCGCGGCCTCGGATGCGGCTTGCAAGCCGGCGATCTGTGCGGTCAGCGCGTCGATGGCCTCGGCCGCAGCCGTGTCTTCCTCGACGACGGGTTCGGGCGCGTTGCGCAATTCCTCGATCTGGGCCTGAAGGGCTGCGAGCTGCGCCAGAAGCTCGGCATTCGGTTCTGCTGGTTCCGGTGCGACCAACACCACCTCTGGCTCGGGTGGAGGGAGGGTTTCGATGGCGCCGAACCCGTCGCCCTCGTTTTGGAACACGTCCGGCGTGGCCGTGGGCAGCGCCTCCTCTTCCTCGGGTTGGGACATGAGATAGAGTAGGGAGCCGCCTGCGCCGATCACGAGGACGACGACCAATGCGAGCAGCGGTGAGCGCCGTGGGGCAGGGGGTGAGCTCGCGCCTTTGCCTTGCTCGAGAGCGGCGAGGCGCTTTTCGAGGTCCGCGTTTCCAGTATCGCTCATGAGCCCACCCCCGCAGGTGGTGTGGCCTCGATGCAGACCACCACCTCCCCGATCCGCAGCACCCATTGTCGGTTCACGCCTGAAACCCGGATCACGCCGTCCTCGGTGGCTTGCGTGTTGACCGTGCGCTCACGGCCATTGGCGTAGCGGAAGATCGCAGGCACCGGCGCGTTCCGCGGAAATTCGAAATACGTGAACGTCCCGTCATCCCAGACACGGGTGGGGGTGAACTCGGTCCGCGCGCTGGCACCGTAATTATAGTTCGGCGCTTGGGCCGCGATGGCACGTGTGGGCCGCGTATTGTCTTCGGGGTAGCGGAACTGCACCACGTAGAAGGTCGGGCTGCGGGTCTCCTGGACGTTGAAGTAATAACTGCGCCTGTTCGTGTAGACGGTCACATTGGTATGCACTCCGCGCGCCACAGGCTTGATCGCGAAGGCCTGACCGCCGGGCACGCCGTCGATCTCGAAGCCTTCCGTGTCGCCCGCAATGATCGAGCGGATGCTTTCGCCTTCGCCGAACTCAACGGTGGTCACATGGGTCAACGAGACATTGAGGCGATAGACCTGACCTTCCTCGTAGGTGGCCAAGCGCACCCGGTTGTCATTGGGGCCACCGCGCGGGATGGCCTCGGCGAAGGCGAGGCCGGGCAGCAGCACAAGCACAATTGTTACGAGGGCCTTCTTAAGCAAACTAATTCTCCAATCTGTCGGAGCGGACGGAATACTCGAGGACCGTAAAACCAAAAGGATTGGTCCAGACCTCATCGATGGAGCGGCGAGTCTCGGGGCGGAACTCGAAGAGAAGCGTGGCGGTGAAAAGCCCGGTTTGGACGCCATTGATGGAGGTCAGGCGCTTGCGCAGGCGGACCGTGGCGCGGTTGGTTCCGATCCGGTTGATGCTGAGTATTTCCACGTCGAGCCGGGCATTGGGGCCATAGACCGTCGGCGGATAATTCTCGTTGGCGCTGTTCCAGATCTGGCGCAGCCCGCTCTCGGCAGCTCCGTCCGAGCGGCGCAGAACGCTGCGGATGCGCAGATCGTTGTCGAGCTGGTTGTAGACCTCGCGGTCGGTCACATAGCGGAACACCTCCGCCTCGATGATCGCCTGGTTGGCGGTCACCGAGGAGGCGCCGACCGAGGCTTCGGGGAGTGCAAAGCCGGTGGCGGGATCATAGGGGACAACGACGGGGGGCGGGTCGACATCGAGGATCGAGACAGCCGCGGCGCTCAGACAGCCGATGACACCGAAGACAAGGCCCATCAGGCCAAGGCGTTGCCAGAGCCGTTCGCGGCGCAGCGCACCATAGACCAGCTCTTCTTCGATGATTTCTTGTTCACTCGCCACCTGTCACAACCCTTGATCAGTCTGCCCGCAACTCGGGCAGCGTGAAGTCCATAAACCGCTGCTCCTCGGCGATGGTTGCGGCATCGATCACGCCGCCTGTGCCGTCGCCCACGGTCTGCACCGCTTCGAGCTGCCACATGGCGACAAGGGCAATTGCCAGCTCCGCCGTCACCCGCGTGTTGAGGTCGATACTTTCCTTCAGTTCGTCCATGTCATCGATCAGCCCGACGAGGCGGTCGACGCGTTCCAGCGATTGGCCCGCGTCTTCATAACTGTTCTGGGCAGCTGCCGAGACGAGCGCGCCGGTCGTGGCTTGCGTCGCCACACGATTGGCCCCAGGATTTCCGCTGGTGGCCATTTCCGAGAGGGTGTCGTCGTCAAATCCGAGATCGGCCAGCACCCGGTCCATCTGGGTTTCGATCTCGCCCGCACCGGAGCCGGACAGGCCGGAGAAATCACCCGTCTTGATGGCCTCGATGGTGGCGAGGATATCGCCGAACTCCTGATCGAGCAGGCCGTTCAGCTCGTCCTCCATCTCGGTGCGGATGATCTCGGGAAGCTCGGCAAGGCGGGTAAGTGCTTCATAGGTTCTTTGCAGCTCCGCGAGTTGGTCCGTGAGTGTCGCAAGCTGTTCGCGGAGCTGCGTCAGCTGCTCGTTTTGCAGGATCTCGTCTTCGATCATCTGCCGGAGCTGCTGGATGTTTTGCGCGATGTTCTGGGTGTCGACGACGGGTACGCCCTGTGACAGGGCAGGGGACAGGGTGCCGACATACAAACCGATCCCAAGCGTCGTGGCCAAGGCCGTCCTCACGAGTAAGTCTCTCATCAGTCTATCTCCCTGATCGTAAATTCCATGAATGCGCCCTCGGCCATGCGGGCGCTGGCCTGCGCCAATTCTTCTGCGCTCAGGACACGGGTCCGCGCCGCCTGAAGCCGGATGCGGGCGGCGACGAGGCGTACGAGTTCGGCGCGAGCATAGGTGTTGAGCGCGACGCTCTCCTGAACGTCTTCGGTCTCGGAAATTCGCTCGACGATATCCGCAATCCGCAGAGCAGCCTGCCGGATCGCGGCAGGTGAGTTGTTGCCATAGAAGGCCGCGCCATGCCCGGTGATCGAGAGGTTGGCATTGGCTAGAAGCGCCGGATCGATCGTGCCGAGCGCTTCGATCCCACCGATGCGGCTCAGATAGAGATTGTAGCGTTCAGGAATGACCTGGACGTAGTGCTGGGTCTCGGCAAAGGGCGGGACACCGCCATATTCAAAGACCCGGCCGGGCCCGGCATTATAGGCCGCGAGCGCGTTGATGATGTTGCCATCGAAGGTATTGAGCTGGGTCGCGAGATAGCGCGCGCCGCCATGCACCTGCAGGTAGGGGCTGTCGTAGTATTCCGGGTTGATGCCGAGATCGCTGGCCGTGCCGGGCATGATCTGGGTGAGGCCGAAGGCCCCGACAGGCGAGCGCGCGCCGATGGTGAAGCGGCTTTCCTGCCAGATGAGCGCCTGTAGGAGTGCGCGCCATTGAACCGGGGAGAGGCCCGCGCGGCCCACGCCCGCAAAGCCGCTGGTCTCCTGAGCCACGCGGATGATGAGCTGCTCGATGTTTTCTGCCGCATCCCCGAACATCTGTGCGCCGCCGGGATTGGGGTCGATGTCGGCATTGCCGTAGACCGCTTCGACGGAACGGACTGGATCGCCGCTTCCGTTTTCCAGCTCTGAAATCATCGCGGGCAGGCCCTGACCGCCGAAGCTGGTCTGGGCATCGAGGATGCGTTGCAGGGTTTCCAACTGTTCGCGTTCGATCTCGGCAATGAGTTCACGCACGGCAAGCTTGTCCGCCTGAACGGCCAAGTCAGCCTCGCGATCGCCGGTCTCGACGATATCGCGCGCGGTCAGCCCGCTGTCATTGGTCGGCACACCTTGGGATAGGGCAAGACCGGGCAGCAGGCAAAGCACGAGGATATGGGGCAGGCTAGACTTCAACGTCGCCCTCCGGTGCGCCGAGGGGCGAGAAGGTGCAATCAGGTGCTGTGGGTGCCGTCGAGGCCAGGAAGGTGAAGCAATTGGCCTGCGGTTCCTGGTACTGGGCGCAGGAGGCCAGCGCGCCGAGCGCTGCCACAGCTAAAAGAATACGGGTCATGAAAGCCTCCAGAAATCAGGGCGGTCGCGGTAATCGGCACCGACGAGCGCTTCGCCTTTTTCCATGCCGCCGAGGATGGTGAGATTGGGTCCGAGAGCACTCAGATCGGCATCGACGACGATGGAGCCCTGATCATCGCGGATGAGAGCAAGGCGGCTGTCGCTGCCGGTGTTGAGAAGCACGTCGAGTTCCTTCTCATAAAGGTTCAGCATCGCGTAGTCGGCGGCATGGGCGCGGATGTTCGGGAGCAGGATCTGCGTCGGAACGGCTTCGACGATGGTCTTGCCGGTCCGGGTGCGTTCGAGTTGGCTTGCATATTGCGTCATCATCACCGCGACAGTGTTTTGTTTGCGCGCGGTCACCAGCCAGTTCGACAGCCGCTCGGCGAAATACGCGTTGTCGAGCGCCTTCCAGGCCTCGTCGATCACGATGATTGTGGGGCGACGATCCTCGATCTCGCGCTCAACCCGGCGGAAGAGATAGGAGAGGACCGCCATGCGTTCCTTCTCGGCCTCGCTGTCGAGAATGCCGGTGAGATCGAAACCCACCACATCGCCTTCGAGCGAGAAGGTGTCTTCCAGGGTCTGGCCAAAGATCCAGCCGTAGCGGCCGTCTTCCGTCCATTCGAGCAGGCGTTGGTGAAGATCGCCGCCATCATCGGTGGACACAAAGAGCGACGCGAAATCCCGCCAGTTCCGCAGGGCCGGGTTTGTGGCCTGCGCGTTCTGCCGCACGACTTCCTGGATGCGGTTGGTCTGTGCCGGTGTCAGCGGCTTGTCGGCACGGTAGAGCAGGGTGGCGAGCCAGTCCGAGAGCCAGGCGGTGCCGCGCGCATCGGTCTCGGTCCAGAGCGGGTTTAGGCCGGTGGGTTGTCCGGCTTTCAAAGACGCGTAGCGCCCGCCATTGGCGCGGACCGCCATCTCCATACCGAGACGGTAGTCGAAGACGAAGATCCGCGCCCCTGCTCGACGAGCTTGCGTCATGAGGAAGGCCGAGAGGACCGACTTGCCTGACCCGGGTCGTCCCATGATCAGCGTATGCCCGCTGGTCGGTTCTTTGTCGGGCGAGCCTTGCTCGTGATAGGAAAACCGGTAGGCGCTCTGTTCGGGGGTCGGCAGATAGGTGATGACCCGGCCCCAGGGGGTCTTCCCAGGAGGCTTGCCAAGCTGCGTTCGGTGAAACGCTGCGAAGTCAGCGAAGTTGCGATTGGTGATCGCGCTGGCGCGCACGCGCTTGGGCTGGTTGCCGGGATGTTGACTGAGGTAATGCGCCTTGGCCGCAACCCGCTCGCCGATCATCTTCACGCCTTCGGCGGCGGCGGCGTTCACGATCTCGGCGCTGAGCGTCTGCAGCTCATCGATCGTATCGCAGAAGATCGTCACGACCATGTGGTGCTCGCCAAAGCTCTGGCGCTTGGCCTCGAGATCATCGGCGGCGATATCGAGCGCTTCCATGAGCGACAGGGCCGCGTCCTGGCTCGCCTGCATCTGGCGCTTTTGCCGCTTGATCCGCCCCGCCATGAGGTTGGAATTGATCGGCGTGAAGGAATGGGTGACGATCATGTCGACAGGCAGGTTCAGCATGTCGAACATGGTGCAGGAGGTGCCTTCCGAGTATTCCCCGATGGTGAAGCTCTTGCCGTAGCGGTGGCCCACGACGCCTTCGGAAAGCTCGAAGTGATCCCCTTGAAACGTCACGCGCGTGTTGGCGACGTTGAAGGACAGAAAGCCGAAGGTGTTTGCCGGATAGAGCGGCAGTTCCTGGCCAATGTTGAGGGCCCCCAGAAAGCCGATGAGTTCGCCGCTTTTGGCCGTGAGTACACGCGGGTTCAGCTCCGTCAGGCCTGACAGGAACACGTTCACGGCCTCGCCCAGACGGCGCAGGCGCTTTTCGGTGGCCTCCTTGAGACGACCCGGCGCGCTGCGGTTCAGGAACGGCAGGACGCTTTTTGGAGGCGGGCGATGAATGACGGTGAGCGTCAAGGTTTTGTCGCGCAGGCCGCTGGTCTCGAGTTTCGTGCGCCAGAGACGGTCCACCTCGCCCGCAAAACTGTCCTCACGCACGGGTTCGAGGTCCGGCGTGATCGCCTTGGAGACCTTGTGGACGTAGTAGCTGAACTCAGGCCCCAGCTGCGCGATGATCCGGGCAAAGAGCGCCGTCACCTTGTCGAGATAGGCGTCATCGGTCGTGTAGCTGTTGACCCCGTCGAGCCGGATACACTGGAAGAGCTCGTTCACCCGCGTGCGCACGGTGCGGTCATCGACCAGGCTGACGTAAGGCAGCATATGCGCGAGGCGGGTTTCGCGGGCATACCAGTCCGGCGTCATTGTGCGGAGATCAAGGGCAGCATCACGGGGCATAGCTGTCCCCGCCGTGAATGCTGCGGTTCCGCGTGGGCGGCGTCTCTTGCAGCGCTGTCATCATCACGTCGATGAAACGCGGGTCCCAGTCCGCAGCCTTCCAAAGTACGGGATAGAGCAGGGCGGCCACGCCCAATACTGCGATGTGCTGGACCCAGACGAAGAGGAGCACCGAGCCAAAGAGCCAGACCATCGCGTACATGATGGGCAGGCCCAGAAGCTTCGGCGGCCGCACGAGACCCAGAAAGAGGGGCGAGCGCTCAGCCACCGGCAAAGACCGCCGCGACAATCGTGGGGGCAGCTGCGACGCCGGCGATGCCGACCAGCACCCAGAGCGCCTGGCGCAGGTCGATGATATTGAAGAACCAGCTCAGGAAGACGCCCAGCACGGCCAGCGTCGCGATGACAACGCCAAGCGGACCGGTCAGCGCATCGACAATGCCCTGCAACAAGCTCTGGATCGGGGAGAGATCGATGCTTTGAGCAAGCGCAGGCTCTGCGACGAGCAGGAAGAGCGCGAGCGACGCAATAAACAGGTTAGATATGTGCTTCATGAATTTGATCCTTCCAATCGGGCCACGACGGCCATGACACGGGTCACGTGGCTCTGGGTTTCTCTGTAGGGGGGAATGCCGGCATACTGTCGGACCGCATCGGGTCCGGCGTTGTAGGCGGCCAGCGCAAGACGCGGATCACCAAATGTCTCCAACATCATCGCGAGGTAGCGGGCGGAGCCGTCGAGGTTCTGCATCGGATCACGCGGATCGACACCGAGGTCGCGCGCCGTCGCTGGCATCAACTGACCAAGGCCGATGGCACCTGCACTCGAGACCGCATCTTGCCGATAAGCGCTCTCAATCTCGATATTGGCGCGGTAGAGGGTCAGCCAATCCCGAACAGAGAGGTCGGCGCGGCGCAGGCCGGGATGTCCGGAATAACGAAGCGCGGTGGCCTCGATGGCCGTCAGAACATCGGCGCGAGGCAGTGGGGCAGGCCGAGCAAGGGCTGCAAAACGCAACGCGTCAGGTTCAACGGCTGGTTCATCTTCATCGAGGATTGCCAGCTCATCAGCCGCCGACCCCTGGCCGATGCCGTCATTGTAGTTGCGAGCAAAGCTGTCCTGGGAGCGGGACGGGGTCAGAGAGCCATCGCTCTCCATGACCAGCACCATCTGGGCTGTGGCTGGTCCCGCGAGATACCAGAAAAGAAGAAGGCTACTTGCTGCCGCCTTTGTCGGGCGCAGCCAGCTTGTGTGTTGTCCGCTGGCCTTCTTCGAGCGGAACATCGGCATGGGAGAAGCCGATCCCGATGAGGAAGGACACCACGCCCGTGATGGTTTTGAACTCGCGGATCTTGATGTCGTTGTAAGTCGTTCGGGTACGGGCCGTGACCAGCAGCTTCTCCACGCCCTCGTCAGAGACCACACGCATGATCCAGACCCCATAGTAGCTGGGGCCCTTCTTGTGTGCCGACTCCTGACACAGGATTTCAGCGTTATAGCCACTTTCCACGAGTTCGCGGAAACGTGCTTCCGTAACCACATTTGGTGCTTCGATGTCCCAGTTCATGGCCCGGCTCACGCTTTCTTCAAACGCGCAACGCCCGGGCATTCCCACTTGAAGCCCAGAGTTACGATAGTATATTATCAACCGCAAGATGTAATATCGTGCTTTGGCTGTAGTTAAGTCACGCAAACACTAGTCACGGCCAGTGTCCGCGATCAAGGAGATAACAGGTTTGAGAAACCCTAGGTTGACATGCCTGCTCCCATTGCAAGCTATGGCCCTTCTGATCTGCATTCCCGGGCCGGTTTTGGCGGAATCCTGCTTCGCGCCATCCCGTCCTTTCGTGCCAAGCGATTCGCAAGCGGCCAGGGATTATGCCGACATCATCCGGCGGGACTTTGAGGTCTACATCACCGACATTCAGGACTACTTCCGCTGCCTCGAGCAGGAGCGTGCGCGTGCTCTTGAGGAAGCCCGCGAAGTCAGCCAGGATTACGGGCGGTTTCTGGAGCTGGTGGGGGATTGATGGGCCTCTGGGCATGCATCAGATTTGCAGCCCATGGAAACCAGACGCCGATAACACCCTTAAATATCTACTTTTTAGATAACAGATTTCATCCGCTAGCGACGTCACAAAAGGTATGTGACGCGTGGCAAAAACAATCAGAAGCAAGGGACAGGTGGCACTTTGTCGGGCGTTGGTCGACGCCCGTGTTCAAGCGGGCCTTGGTCAGAAAGAGTTGGCAGATAGGCTCAGATGCCACCAATCCCTCATTGCCCGCCTTGAGAGCGGCCAGCGCCGGGTCGACGTTGTCGAGCTGGTCGTTCTGGCGCGTGCCATCGGTTTTGACCCGTTCGAGGTTCTGGCGATCGTTGAAGCCGCCACGGAGCCCGACCATAGAATTTGACAGAAAAGAAATTTTGGGACGTGCCGCTGCGTGCGTGCCCATGTGAAGTGAGCTCCTCAACAAAGAGCAGTTAGCCAACATCCACTACGTGCGGCCTGCGGCGCGAGTAAGCGCCTTATGACACCATGCCGCAAATTCAGCGCCACAGTGCAGGAAGTCAGTAAACAGTGAACGATGATAAAGGTGAGGGCGTCGCGATCGCCAATCTGATCGGGACCGATGGTTGCAGCATTGTTGGTTGGGTGTATCGATGGACGACAGGCGCGCATGCGGTGATGTGGGACGTCTACGGGCCTCAGCCGGTGTCGGAAATCCGACCGGATCTCACTGCCGAACAGAAACAGGAAATTGACTTCGACGCGCTCACGCAGATCGGAAGGGGCGATTTACATTGATAACAAGGTTGACTGTTTTATTGATGGCGACTGTCGAACCTTGGATCGGACCAGTCACTTATGCGCCACTTGGCTGTACACGTTCAGATAGAGCCCAGCTAAAGACTCTTCCGATTGACCCGTCAGGTCGCAACAATTCAAACTGCATGGAGGGAGCTCCTTCTTGGACCTCAATCTTTTCAAATGGTGCTAAGAAGTCCCGAATGTGCTTCGGGTCTCGGACCAACAGTTTACACTTTCCGAGCGTCGCCAACTCAGGCGATTGACGGTCCCCGACCAACCCATCTGTTCGCTCGATCGGTGGCGTGCCGCCTGGGGTTTGAAAGACGAATGGTAAAGCCAGGTCCAGGCTCTTCGATGCCACTGGGATACTGACACCTGCCGGAAGAAAGGGGGCGAAATAAGGAACCGTGCCGCCGTCAGAGGCGTCGATCGGCGATTTCCCCCGCCAAGAAATCCCCACCGGAGACCCGAGGCCGTTGCATCGATCATTCAGTATGACTTGCCTTGTCGCTTGAGAGACCTCACTGCCGTCGGACCAGAGCAGTTCAATAAAAACATCGTCGAGACAGGCACAGATGTTCCGTGTTCCCTGCCCTGGGTGTACGCGGCTGTAGTTCACCCGCAATCCGGCTTGGTCCATCATGGAACGCGCCTGAGCTTCATCTCGAACGATCAGAAAGATGTGATCGAGTTCGGCCTTGCCTAGGTTGTAATGCATCGCGTTTTCCTTCCGATCAGAAGCCCCAGTATGCGTGAGGTAGGTTTCACATTTGAAGTGGCCATCATGCGGTCCTGCTACGAGCCTGAAAGCGTCATAGAGCGGCTCTTTCCAATTCAGGATCTGCTTCGGCGAGTAGCCAATCTCTGAAACAAGCGACGTTCGATGACACGTCGTCCGAATGCCTCGTCAAAACAAAATAGGCAAAGGTCAGTGGTGTGCGGTGCTCAGCCCCGAAAGGATATATCAGCCGGCCCGCAGCGATATGATCGCTTACCAGCTTGTCGCCGACCAAGGCGACGCCATGACCATCAATCGCTGCCTGCACCGCCATGCTTTCCTCGGAAAAGCGCGGGCCTTTGGTGCTGTCGACGCTGGCAGCGTTGGCCGCGAGCAACCACATGCGCCAGCTTGCCTCGGCATCCTTCCAGTCGATGTGCAAAAGCGTGTGATGTGACAGGTCCTGTGGTGTTTTCAGCGGTGCAGTGCCTTCGATCAACGCGGGGCTGCAGACCGGAGCATTGAACTGGGGGAAAAGCGTATCGACACGAACATCGCGATAACCGCCGGGCCCGTAGCGTATCGCGACATCCGCTTCGCCCCGTGCTATGTCGACGCGCTTGTCCGTTCCATCGATCCGTATCTCTATCTCTGGGTGAAGGGCGCGAAACCTGTCTAGACGCGGCACCAACCACAAAGCACCGAAAGACAGGCTGACGCTTACGCTCAACTCGGCCCCTTCGCTGTGCCGGGCCATCCGGTCAACAGCCATGGAGAGCCTGTCAAAGCCCTCTGTCAAGTCCGGCAAGGCCGCCTGTCCCGCCGGTGTCAGAGTCAGGGCGCGCGTGAGGCGGTGAAAAAGCTTGGTTCCCAGCCAATCCTCAAGTGACTTCACCTGCTGGCTCACGGCTCCGGGCGTGACGTTCAATTCCTGTGCGGCCTCTTTGAAGCTGAGATGACGGGCGGCGGCTTCGAAGGCGCGCAGAGCATTCAGGGGTGGGAGTCGATGCATAAGATAATACCTTAGAAATTCTACTGTATAATGGCGGAATATCTGGTTTGTCAAAAAGCGTTTAATGAGAATAGTTAGCTCTAGCCTTCATTCTGTTGATGCGTCGCGCAGAAAAACTGATTCACCAGGACTCAAAATGACCTCCAAACGATCCGATTATGCCACGGGGGTCATCCTGTTGATCGCCGCGGCGCTTACCTACAGCACAGCGGGGATCTTCACCAAGGGTGTGGTGGCCGGGGCGTGGGCGGTGATCTTCTGGCGTGGCCTGTTCGCCGCGCTGTTCACGACCGCCTGGACACTCCAGCAAGGGTCGCTTCGCGCGCAGTTCGGTAAGATGGGCAGAGCAGGTTGGGCCGTGGGCGTCATCGGTGCAGTGGGGGCGGCCGCCTTCATTCCCGCTTTCAAGCTGACGTCTATTGCCAATGTCGCCCTGATTTACGCCGCTGCCCCCCTGCTTGCCGCGGTTATGGCTTGGGTGGCGATCGGCGAGCGGATCACGCGACGCACGCTGATCGGAGCATTGCTCGCGATAGCGGGTGTCGGTGTAATCGTGTCGGGGTCAATCGGAAGTCTCAACCTGATCGGTGATGGGCTGGCTCTGGTGATGACGCTGGTCATGGCGACGATCATGGTGATCTACCGTGTGTACCCCGAAACGCCGGGGGCTGGCCCTTCGGTGATGCAATCCCTGTTCCTGCTGCCACCGTCCTTCATTTTTGGGCAGCCTTTGCAAACCGCCCCTTTTGAGATTGCGATCCTTGCGGCGTTCGGTCTGCTCTTTGCCATCGCATCGGTGACCTTGGCCGAAGGGGCCAAGCGCGTGCCTTCCGGCCAAACCGCGCTGATCAGTGCCTTGGAAACGCCCCTGGCCCCGCTTCTGGCGTTTCTGGTCTTCTTTGAGATCCCTTCGACAGCGACCGTGATTGGGGGCGCGGCCGTCTTGTTCGGGGTGCTCTATTCAATAAGAGTGGAGAAACACCAAGGCACCGTTGCCAAACAAAAGGGAGCCGAATTATGAGCTTTGAAATCTGGCTCACCTATCTTGCCACGGTGTTGGCCTTTATGATCACACCGGGGCCGAGCCACCTTTTGATGCTGTCGAACAGCATGACCCATGGGTTCAGGCCCGCGCTTGCCACCGCAGCGGGCGACCTGACCGCGAACGCATTGCAGATGCTTGCGGCGGGACTGGGTCTTGCGGCGATCCTTGTTGCCTCGCAGCACGCGTTGGAAATCGTGAAATGGCTTGGCGTCGGCTACCTGCTCTGGATGGGCATGCGCATGTGGCGGCAGGCGGATCATGCCAAGTCGGACATGGGTGCGGCGCGCAGCGCATCCCGCCGCGCGCTATGGGGCCAGGGGTTCTTTACCTCTGCCGCGAACCCCAAGGCGGTGGTGTTCTTTGCAGCGCTCTTTCCGCAGTTCATCGACCCTAGCCAGCCTTTCGTGCCTCAGTTCGTGCTGCTCTCGGTCACTTATCTGATTGTCGATGGAACCTTCCTCAGCACCTACGGCGCCAGTGCCGGCTGGATTGCCGCCCGTCTCAAGGGAAGAGCGACCGCGTTCGTGCATCGGCTGGGCAGCGTCTTTCTGATCGGTGCGGCGTTCATGCTTGGGTTGAAAACCTTGCGCGACGCTTGAAGCACGTGGGTCACGGCAAGCTGGAAATTGAAAAACCGGTGTGGAGATAGGATCAGTAAAATGAACAGACCGAAGGCGACAGCCAAGGTGCTCGTAGATGATGAGCGTGTGAGGGTAACACGATTCAGCTTCGCACCCGGTGCAGAGACGGGCTGGCATGTTCATGGCCACGATTACGTTGTGACGGCAATCACGGACTGCGAATTTCACCTCGAAGAACCCGGAGACACCAGCCGCGAAGTCGATGTCCCGGCTGGCGAAGCCTATTGCCGCTCAGAAGGCGTCGAACACAACGTGGTTCATCGTGGCGCAAACCCCATGATCTTTGTTGAAATCGAGCTGAAGAGCTGACTGCAAAAGGCCATTATGCCGTGCAAGCGCGAATGCAGCGCGAGGTGCCTTACCCCATGGTCTGGAAGTTCAATATGGCGCGGTAGGCGAAAATGCATTCGAATACGATTTGGTCGGGATCGGGCTGCCGATATGCCGTTTCTCACAAAATCAAAAACTTGATCATCACGAGAGTTGTTTGCTGTGACCACTAATTCAACGCACCCATCCGGTCGCGGCATCTTGTTGATGTCCATTGCGATGCTGACTGTTCCCATCGTCGACGGAACGGCGAAATACCTGAGCACGGAGCATTCACCGCTCTTCATTGCATGGGCACGCTATGCGTCAGCGTCTCTCTTCGTCTTGCCGCTCGCCTTTTGGCTGCATGGGCGCGCCATTCTTCCGACTGAAGGCCGACCTGTACATCTGTTGCGGACCATATTTCTTGTCAGTGCAATGACACTCTATTTCCTGGCACTTGCGCGCATTCCGATCGCCCAGGCCGTAAGCGCCTATTTCGCTGGACCCGTGGTTGCTGTTGCTCTGTCTGTCTTGGTCCTTCGAGAGGCCATGACACGCCGGAAGGCGCTGAGCCTTGCACTTGGGTTCGCCGGTTCGCTCGTCGTCTTACGCCCAACGAGTGACGTGGACGTTGGCCTACTTCTGGCCTTTGGCGCAGGCGTTTTCTTTGCGCTTTATCTGGTCACGACGCGACAAGCGTCTTTGGGCAGCGACCCGATCAAGGTCCTTACATTTCAATGTGTCGTGGGAACTCTGCTGCTGACGCCGCAAGCTATGGCGACAGTGTCACCGCCTCAAACCGAGATGCTTTGGCTATTCGCGGTGATTGGACTCTTCTCGGTTTTTAGCCACATGCTGACGATCCTGGCGTTTCGCTTGGCCGATGCATCGACGCTGTCGCCGCTGGTCTACCTGGAATTGGTTGGGAGCGCGATCATTGGCTTTATCGTTTTTACGGAGATCCCCGCAACGCGTACCGTTTTGGGGGCGGCCCTGATTGTCGGAGGCGGACTGGTTCTGACGAAACGACGCAAGAAGGTCTGACGCGGCAAACCGACTGGGATTATGTTTTGAGATCCAACTCCAACCGGTGCTCATACCCGATACGGCCTTTGAAGATCGGTCCGCTGTCGCGCATTCCAGCCCCCTTATAGACGGAGAGGGCGGGCTCATTGCCAGCATCTACCGCCAGCACAAGTTGTCTGGCAGATGGCCAATACGCTTTCGCCGCTTCGATTGCCAATCCAAAGGCTTCTCGCCCCAAGCCGCGCCCCTGAAACTCCTTCCCGATTTTCAGGCCATGAAGAGAGATGGCCTCATCCGGCACCCAAGAAGGCGAAAGCGCAAATCGTTTGAGAAGGACGATACCGACAGGATCCGATCCAAGGTAGAATGCCAGCCCCAGAATCTGATCGGCATCTGCGTTTTTCCATTCGTTCACTGACGCCTTGAACGTGCCCCCAAGATCTTCCTGATCTCGCGCAACCTGCAATGAGGCCAGTGCAGCTAGTTGTACGCGGCTCATTTCGGCCAGTTTCAAAACGCTCAAGTTGGATTTTGCATGCTGATGTTTCATGAACTGTGTTTGGCAACGAAGCTTCAAGTCTTCAAGCTTGCCTTTCGCTGGATCGGTCATTCATCGGCATTGCGATATCGGTACCTCGGCGGTGTCGGGAACGCGCCCAGTTCGGCCTTGCTACTTTTTATCGGAGGAGCGTTCGCGATCTCGTTTGTGGGACATGTTGGATATGCGCTGCTCCTTTCTTCCAACCCGATCCGCAGAGCCTATGAGTGCTTTCGGGGTTGGATAGAAGCGACCCTCGGATGCTTTTTTCTCTATGCCGGACTCAAACTCGCAACATCAGGCACCCGCTGAGGGACTGGGTTGCGGAAATCCGTTGAAGCGGCCATTCGTTCATTGTTTAAACCTAGTGCGTTGGGGTCGTTGTGGAACCTCCCGACAACATTTCTACTGGCTTTGTCTTTGTTGCGACATGGCGAACTTCAACGACGACCTGCAGCGCCACACAGTTTTTTCTGCAATCTTTTGTCTCTAGCGTGGTGCGTCACTTAGTCTTGTCAGTAATTCACCTGTTCGAAGCCGTAGTTGCCCTCATAGTCACGCCAATCGACGAAGACAGATCGGTGGTAGATACCCGGACAATTCTGGCCCCAACGTTCAAGTCCCACATGGGCCTCGGGCAGGGCAGTTGTGGAAGATCGTTGCCAGGAGAAATCCCCTTGGGTCCCGTAGGTGCCGAGGACCACGATTGCGCTGCGATTGCAATCCCCATCGCGCCCGGACTCGTGCTGTCGTGCATACCTGACATCGAACACGCGAATAGACCGCACGAAGTTGAACTCAGGTCCGCTGATATCGATGTCCGCGCGATTCTGGACGAGCCGAAGTGCCTCGTCGATTGGTACGAGATCGTCGACTAGTAATGATTGGAGCGGTCGGCGGTTGTCGGGCCGGTACACGACATCAAAGATGCGGCCAGCGTTGTTTGACAGCTGATCGCTCTCATAGGAGGCGCCCATAGGACAACGCCAGATTTGCAGCGGCGGTTCCACCGGCCAAGGCGTAATCCGCCGGATGAATTCGGCGCGAGCCCGGGCGCATGGTACTGAAGCTGGCCAACCGCCAGACAGACACAAGAGTATCGCGCAATCGATCGGGTAAGTCTGCGCGCGCGCAGGTATCGGCAGCGCAAAACTTGTCACAGTCAAAGCGACAGCGATCGAGGGGAGGAGATTCTTGAGTAAATGGTGCATGCTAAGGAGCCTCCGTGACAGGAGCCCAGCATACATACGATCATATATTATCGCAACATTAAGTATAGCGGCGCATAATGAAGTTTATGTTAATATTATGAAATCTGCAGGTTGGGGTGTGAAAGTAGGGTCCGCGTGCATTTAAAGACAGTTTTGCCTTGCCGCCGTTCCCAACCAACAATGGGTTCTCTCGAATGTCTGCACCTATGGGACCGCGATGAGGTAGCCACGGCTTGTCCGCGCCGGAACACCTGCGGCTAATGGCATACAGTCAACCGCACCAAGCATCGCTTCTTTGGTCATGCGTCGCATCTGCGTTTCAGAGAACCAGCGGTGCCGCCAACGAAGCCAGATAGGAAACTGGCAGATGTGCGGGCGGCTTACAACCAACAGAAGGACACCGCCGGGCCGCACCAAACCTGCCAGTTGGCGCAGCGCCAAAACCGGATCAGAGGCATGCTCGATTACATGTCCAGCCAGCGCGATGTCAAACGAACGGCACGGCTGTAGCAACTCCATATCCGTTTGCTCAACTGTAACATCAGGGCCGTCCACACTTCGCAGCGCAGCCTGTGCCGCTTCAAGCATTCGGGCACTGGTATCAACAAGATGCAAAGTTTCAATTGACGGACAGGCGCCAATGGCCGCACGCGCAAGGTCTCCACCTCCTGTCCCAATATCAACGACGCGACTAAGCAAATGACCATTAAGCGCAGTATGACAAAGGCCACTGTAAGCTTCAGGATACTTAAGAACAGAGAGACGCTCGGACCACCATGATGCAGCTGCATCATAGGCCGAAGGTCCTTGGCCAAAAACACGACCAGTCATGCCACACGCTCTGATCCAAGAAGCGGGTCACCAGCGACAAGGAATAGCAATCTGCCACCGCTGAAAAGCATACAAGTTGACCAGCGCCGAATGCCCGCATGGGCCGTCAGAACCACCAGCGACCCTTTTGTGACCAACGCGGGAATGCCGGTGACCTTGGAAAAGATAAATGCGTCCATCATAGGTTTCTCTCGATGTCTCAAGTCCGAGCCAGGTTTAAGGGTTTGACATGCCACAATCTGACCCAGCAAATCTTTCGTCGGCCTGCCATATTCCCGCGCGATCTCGCCAAACCGCGTTGCAATCGGCAATTGACCTAGTTGCCTCAGATGGCCAACGTAGGCTGCGTCGTCCTGCTGGGCGATGCAGCCTACGTTCACGATACTGAGACATTATCTGGTTGGCCGCTTCGCGCCAGTACTTGGCAGAGCGGCGCGAGACGCCAAAGAAAATCACACGTAGGGATTGGTTCTAGCCAGAAAGTTCAAGGAAGAAACCAATGAAACTCATAACTGTTGAAGCAAAGTTCTCTGCCGAGACGCTCGACAACGCCATTGCCGCCTTCGAGGCATCTGCACAAGCTGTCTGTGCAATGGCTGGCTGCCAAACTTACACCATCTATTCGTCGAATGATGCCGCCTCAATCGTGATCGTTCAGAAATGGGCATCGATGGAACAATTCGACGCCTACCGTGGATCAGCCGCCTTCGCCGAAATTGGTAAGTCGCTAAAGCCGATGATGACGGCACCACCCATCACGACCGTTGCCTCTGTAGACGGCTAACTGTTCAATGACCGATGCACCTGCCTATTGCTTTCACCGCAGCTTTGAGCCTCAGCCGAAAAAGACGGTTCAATTCGACAGAGACTATTTGCTGTACGCAGTAGAGGGTGCGATCCGCATAAGAGTAGACGGGCGGCGCTGGACGTTGCCGCCCGCCTTTGCGGCATGGATACCGGCCAAAACTCCCGTTGACGTGATCGTGAATCGACCGATGACTTCGTGCTCGGTGCTGCTTGAGCCTGGTTTTGCCTCTGCCATGCCAACTCGTACGCTAATTTTTACCATGAGCGAGATGGCGCGAACAATGATTCAACATTCACGCCGCTGGGGGCCCACGCAGGCGTCGACAGACCCGACGGCCGAACCGTTTTTCCGCGCCTTGATGGATCACTGTGCCGAAATCGCTGCGCTGCCATCCGATCTGTGGCAGCCAGAGGGGCGCAGTTCCGCGGTTCGCAACGCGATCGCATATACAGAGGCGCATCTTGCCGAACCGCTTTCATTTGCAAATGTTGCCGCCGTCGCGGGCGCTTCTGAACGCTCGCTTGCCCGTCATATGGCAGAAGAGGTCGGCATGTCCTGGTCCCAAGTACACAGACGCTTAAGGATGATCCGGGCAGTTGATCTGCTTGTCGGTACAGATTTGCAAGTGCTGCGAATAGCCGGGGATGTGGGGTATAGTTCACTCTCAGCTTTCAATGCAGCGTTCCGCGAATTTTCCGGCATGGCCCCACGTGACTTCAGAAGGACACGTGTAGATACAAAGTGAGTAACGTCGGCAAGCTTTTTCATATTGTGGCGCTCACGTTCGGTTTGTGGATATATTGGCAGAAATAGACGGCAGTTTCGAACGTTCCAATTTTCTTTGATACCAAATTCTTTTGGAAAATACCTGTCACCGTATAGGTGTTTAGGTCATGTTGACAAATGGCGCACCCAAAGGCGTATTGACGTGATGTCGATGAAGCCGAGGAAGCTCTCCGCAGTCTTGTCGTAGCGGGTGGCGACGCGGCGGGCGTTCTTCAGCTTGTTGAAGCACCGTTCGACCAGGTTGCGCAGCCGGTATAGTGATCGGTCCACGCCAACGCGCTTTTTGCGCGACTTGCGCATCGGAATGACCGGTAGGACATCCCGTTTGTCCATGGTTTCCCGAATGCTGTCAGCGTCATAGCCTCGGTCGGCCAGCAGAACACTCGGTGTCGGCAAATTGTCGACCATGACCAGATCGAAGCCGAGATAGTCGGAGGTTTGCCCCGCTGTGATCTCGGTCCTCATGGGCAGCCCTGCTGCATTGACGAGGAGATGGATCTTGGTCGAGAAGCCGCCACGCGAACGGCCAAAACCCTGTTGCGGAGTCCCCCTTTTGCGCCCGCTACCTGATGATGGGCGCGAACCACGGTGCTGTCGATCATTTGCAGTGCGTGCGGGACCACGCCGCTTTCGTTCAGGGCGTCCATGATCTGCTCCCAGAGCCCCGCCAGCGTCCAACGTCGGAACTGGCGGTAGACACTTGACCACTTGCCGAACTCTTCCGGCAGATCGCGCCAGGGAGAGCCTGTGCGCGCGATCCAGAAAATCCCATCAAGAACAAGGCGGTGGTTGGAAGGTTTGCGCCCGTTCGGGGCGCGGACTGTCCGGATGAAACGCTCAAAGAACGCCCATTCCTCGTCCGACATCAGGTCTCGTGCCAAGCTGGTCTCCATCGCAGATACCAGCTTGAATCACGATCAGCGCGCCCTGTGAATCCCTTTTGTCAACACGTCCTAGTCCCGGCATTTGGTGGATCGGGTTCAAGATGAATCTGTCTGGCTTTGATGTCTGAACCGCCCCTTGTTTGCCGGAGACCCAGAAGTAAGGATACTGGGTCATGGGAAAGACAAAGAACGGAACACGTTATCCAGAGGAACTACGCGCCAGAGCGGTGCGGATGGTTCTGGATCACGAGAGCGAATACGCGAGTAGATCGGCGGCAATTCTGTCGATCTCTCAGAAAGTTGGATATAGTCGGGACAGCCTTCGCATCTGGGTTAAGCAGCATGAGACGGATATTGTGTTGATGATCAGCGACCGCCCAGCAGAGATCAGCGACAGAGCGGTTCCTGGTCATTGGGAGGGAGACCTCATTCTCGGCCTCGGCAGCTCAGCGATCGGCACGCTGGTCGAACGCACGACCCGCTTCACCATGCTCCTGCACCTGCCACGCATGAAGGGACACGGTACAGGCAAACCAGTCAAGAACGGACCAGCCCTCGCCGGTCACGGTGCCGAAGCCGTCCGCGATGCCATCACCGAGACGATCAGTAGCCTGCCTGCTCAATTGCGTCGCTCGCTGACCTGGGATCAAGGTGCCGAAATGGCCCAACACGCGCAGCTGCGGATTGACACAGGTCTCGAGATCTACTTCTGCGATCCTCAAAGCCCATGGCAGCGCGGCAGTAATGAGAACACCAACGGTTTGCTCCGCCAGTACTTCCCAAAGGGCATTGATCTCAGCAAGCATGGTGCTGACGAGTTAAGCGCCGTTGCCAACGCTCTAAACACGCGCCTTCGCAAAACACTCGATTGGCAAACACCAGCAGAGGCTCTCGACCGGCTGCTCAAAAAGGATATGATCGAAGGTGTTGCGACGATCGGTTGAAACCGCCCAATACGTTTCGATCAGATACTCAGAACGGCTGGCAGATGCCGGGCTGGAGCCTTCCGTCGGCAGTGTCGGCGACAGCTACGAGTTCAAGCAGGTCCGCGCAGCGGATCAAATGATCCGGGGGATCATTTGAATGCGCAGAACGCTCTGGCCGAGACGATCATCGGCCTGTTCAAAAAAGAGGTCATTAATCGGATGGGGCCATGGAAGTCCAAAGATCAGGTTGAGTGGGAAACCCTGCAATGGGTCGGTTGGTTCAACAAGGAACGCCTGCTTGCGCCGCTCGGATACATCACGCCAATCGAAGCCGAGGAGAAATACGAAGAAGCCTTGAAGTCAGACAAAATCGCAGCTTGAAATACGAACTCAACAGTCTCCGGCAAAACCGGGGCGGTTCAGTCAGAGGTTTTCAGCAACCTTGGCGGTGCACGGACGAGCGGTGCTGGCTGGGGAGATATCCAGGTAGCTTTACTTGCCAAACTTTGGTGCTGCGATAGCTCCGGCAGATGTCAGGATCCGACAGTGAAGCTTATGCTGAATAAACGCTCAGGAATGTTCACTTTATCTACGTGTCTCCACGTTTGGGCAACCTTCATCAACCTGAAAATACCCTCGGTGAACTTTGACCGCCAAGCTGCACGCTATCAACTTAATCCTGCCAATGTGAACACCAGACATCCATGCCTCAACGATCATTCAATCCCGCAGCGCATGTGTCTTGTCCAGCAACCAGTTGCGCAGTGTTTCGGCGGCGGGTTTTCGAGCGGCGTTTCGCGGCAGGGCAACCTGATACCAAACGCAGCGCACCAAGCGTCCGTCCAAAGGGACGAGCCGGTTGGACGCCATTTCCTGCCTGCACAGGATGTCATCCGCTAGGATCACACCTTCGCCGTCCACGGCCGCATCAATCGCAAGAGACAAGTCGGAATAAACTCGCCCGGTTCGCCAAGCATCGCCTTCAGGTTCGTTCGCAGCAAACCACTTGTGCCAGGTCTCCCGTCCATTGTCGTGCACCAGCGCGGCCCTGGACCAGTCGACAGTGCCGCTCGCATTCATAAGCCTGTTCACAACTTGGGGCGTTGCCGCGGGGTAGCCGTCGATCGGAAACAGGTCGGTCTTCTCAACCCCGCTAGCGGGCAATCGGGTGGCAAAGTGGATGATCATGTCAGCCTGACCGTCTGTGATCCGTTCCGGTGTCCACGCGGGGCGCAAGTCCACCTCGATCCTAGGATAAAGCGCGCAGAACTCGGTGATGTGCTTGCGAAGCCAGAGCGAGGCCAAGGCGGGTTCGGCACTAACGATGACCGCTCCAGATTGCGACTTGCGAAGGATCGCTTCACAGGCGTCGGTCAGCGTCTGCAGCCCGCTCGCCACCTGCGGCATCAGGGCCCGTCCTGTCGCAGTCAGTTCTACCCGGTTGCCATACCGGGAAAACAGGTCGGCACCGAACCACTCTTCGAGGTTCTTTACGTGCTGGCTGACGACGCTGTGGCTGACGTTCAGTTCGCTTGCCGCCTTGGCAAAGCTCGAATGTCTGGCGGCGGCCTCGAAGGCGCGCAAGGAGTTCAGGTGGCGAAGTGAACGGGTCATGCCTCAGCGTAGCGGAAAACGACGCTGAGCGCCAGATCTTCGCGTTTTGTCTCGCAACCCGCGCACCTTACCATTTTCTGAAGCTCCAGAACTCGGACCAACCGAACCAAGCGACTTCAGCAACAAGGGAAAACGACATGACCACATCCATCACCCGTCGCAAACTTCTGAAGACCTCCGCAAGCGTTGGCGTTCTTGCCGGCACCGGCATGCTTGCCGCGCCGGCTATCGCACAGAGCCGGTTGATCAAGATCGGATCCTATGGCGGCTACTTCGAAGACAGCCTGAAACAGCACGTCTACCCCGTGTTTACCGAAGCCACGGGTATCGCCGTGGAGAGCGTCACGCAGCCGGACTCGACCAGTTGGCTGCAGACAATGAGCCAGGCTCTGTCCGCCGGGAACATCCCCGCTGATCTGTCGATGCACACGCCGGTGAACATTATCAAGGCGGGGCGCCTTGGCGGCATCCTTGCGCCGATCGACCCCGGCCGGATCGCGAGCATCGACAATGTAGGCGAGAGCTTCCTTTCTCGCCAGGGTGACAGTCTACTTGGCGTCGGTGCGCTGAGCTTCTTCTACTCGATGGTCATCAATACCGACGAGATCACCGAAGAACCGAGCAGCTGGGCGGATTTCTGGGACTCGAGCCGTTTCGAGGCCAGCCTCGGCCTACCCAAGAGTGTTAACTTCCACTTCCTCGAGGTGGTCGCCGCAACCTTCCTGGGCGGCACCGACGCGCTGCGGACCCACGACGGTATCATCGCCGCCGTTGAGAAGGCTGCCGAACTGCACCAGAACGTCGCGCTGTGGTACACTGGCGAAAGCCAGATGGAACAGGCGTTGAAGAATTTCGACGTGGTGGGTGGAATGTATTTCCACGACGTCGCGGGGCTGATGGCCGCCGATGGCCACCCGGTCAAGTCGATCTTCCCGCGCGAGGGCAACGTGATCGACTTCAATTCCTGGACGCTGGCGCAAGGCTCGGACAAGCAGGACGAAGCCTATGAATTCATGGCCTTCTCCTGCCAGCCGGAAACGCAGGCGATCATGTCGCGCATGATCGGCACCGCCCCGGTCGTCGATGCTGCGTCGACCGGACTGTCGGGTGACGAACTGGCCGCCGTGACCGGAACACCCGCCATCCATGTGCCCTACGAGGTCTACCTGGATGACGAGACCTTCATCAACGAAGCCTGGGACCGCATGGTCTCTCAGGCCTGATGCGGATGAAGGGGGCCGAGGAAGTGTCTGATCTTATTCTCGAAGATGTCCGCAAGGAGTTTGGCAGCTTCGTCGCCGTGCAGGGCGCGAACCTGACATTCGAGGCGGGAAAACTAACGGCGCTTCTCGGCCCCTCCGGCTGCGGGAAGACCACGCTCTTGCGGATGATCGCCGGTCTGGAAGGCCCGACGAAGGGACGCATTCTGCTGAACGGGCAAGACATCGCGCCACTGCCGGCAGAAAAACGCAAGTTCGGCATGGTGTTCCAGTCTTTTGCGCTTTTTCCTCACCTGAACGTGGCGCGCAACGTGTCCTACAGTCTGCGCATTGCCGGGGTAGATGCTGCGACCCGACGGGCAAGGGCTCAAGAATTGCTGGACTTGGTGCAGCTCGGCGACAAGGGGCAGAACAGGGTCGGCGAATTGTCCGGCGGTCAGCGTCAGCGGGTGGCAATCGCGCGCGCGCTGGCGCAGGAGCCCGAAATATTCCTGCTCGACGAACCAATGTCCGCACTGGACGCCAAGCTGCGCAATGACATGCAGATGGAGTTGCGGCTCTTGCAGCAGCGGCTTGGCATCACCACAATTGTCGTCACCCATGACCAGCGCGAGGCGATGACCATGGCCGACCGGATCGTAGTGATGAGCCATGGCCGCGTGGAACAGGTCGGCACCCCCCAGGAAATCTACCATCGACCCGCCAACGCCTTTGTCGCCTCCTTCATCGGCAATGCCAATCTGCTGCAAGGTCTGTCGACCGAGCGCGGCGTCCGTCTGGGTGACACCGAGTTTGCCGTCGCCGATCACGGCGGCTTTGGCGCGGGCCGTGCGGTGACCCTCTTCTGCCGCCCCGAAGCGGTGCGCCTGTCCGATAGCGTACCGGCCGCGAACGGCCTTCCCGGCACGGTGACATTCGTGCGCGACGAAGGCGTGGCGCGCGAGGTTCATCTTGATACACCGGCCGGACACGTCACGGCGGAGATCCCCGGCAGCTTCCATGAAACCGTCCGCATCGGCGACCGCGTGCATGTGGAATTTCCCGCCGACACCCTGCACCTGCTGCCGGCAATCGAGAGCAAGGCAGCATGACCGCGTCCACCCTTCCACAGCGCTCCGTCCTCAGGGGCATTGGCGTGCTGCATGTCGCCGCGGTTCTGGTCTTGGCCGTCGTGCCGTTCCTACTGGTCTTCGCGATCAGCTTTGGCCACAAGGTCGAGGGCGCGGCGTGGGTCTGGGGTTTCGAGCTGACCAACTACCGCCGCTTCTTCGTCGGCACCGATTATCCCGACAGTGTGTCGCTCTTGTACCTCAAATACCTCTGGTATTCGGTATGGTATGCGCTTGTTGCCGCAATCCTCGCTGTTGCCACCGCCTTCCCATTTGTCTGGCTGATGACGCGGGGCTCGCGCCGGGCGCAAACGGTCTGGCTCGTCTTCTTCCTGTGCAGCCTGACCTTCTCCGAAGTCTTCATCGTCATGGGTTGGGACATCCTGATGTCGAACCGTTCTGGCTTGCCGATGGTGTTCCAGGAAACGGGGCTGACCGATTGGCTGAAAGAAAATGGCGGCCTGGATCTTTTGCGCGAATGGGGGCTGGCGACGCCGCGCAACGTGCGTTTCAAGCCCAGCGAATTCGCCACAATCCTGACGCTGACCTATCTGGTTTGGCCCTACGCTGTGATCCTGCTCTATCCGCCGATCTCGAAAATCGAACGCGAGGTCGTCGAGGCCGCCCGCACCATGGGCGCCAGCCCCTTCACGGTCGTCCGCACAGTGGTCATGCCGATGGTCCGGACGCCGCTGGTGGGCGCCGTACTCTTGCTCTTCGTGTTCCTGCTGGGTGCCTACGTCACCATCGCCGTCTTTGCCGATCCGTCGAAGCACACGCTGTCCATCTCGGTCTACGAGGCGGTGCGGGGATCGACGCTGAACGCACCCTTCGGATCCGCGCAGGCGGTGGTGCTCCTGCTGACAGCCGCAGCGGTTCTGGTTATCGGACAGCGCTTCCTGTCTGCCAAGACCGGAGGTCACTGAGATGGGAAAACTCCTTGCACGCGCCTTCATGGGATTTGCCGCGCTCTGGATCATCTTTCCGATTCTTGTCGTCTGCCTTGCGGCATTGAATGGCGGGCGCACGATGTTCTTCCCGCCCGAAGACCCTACACTCGCCCGCTTTGCCGAGTTCTTCCTGATCGAAGAAATCTGGGTCCGTTCGCTGCAAACCTCCTTCGTCGTGGCCTTCTCCAGCGCGGCGCTCGCTGTGCTGACTGCATGGCCGATCGCTTACGCTCTTTGGCGCCGCAACAGCCGAGCCTCAAAGCTTGTCGCAGGCCTGGCATCGATGCCCTTTGCTTTGCCGCCCATCGTCTTCGGTGTCGGGCTGGTGTTCTTCTGGGGATATTTGGGTGCGCTTGGCGACCTGTGGTCCGGTATTCTCAGCCATACGATCCTGTTCCTGGCCCTGCCACTGACCACGCTGTCGATCGGGCTACAATCCATCGACCGTGCCCATCTGGATGCGGCCGCGACCATGGGCGCGAGCGAGACCACGGCCTTTCGCACCATCATCCTGCCGCAAATGATGCCCTTTACCGCATCGGGATTCTTCTTTGCGCTCGTGCTCAGCTTCAACGAGTTCATCGTGATCTTCTTCGTCTCGGCCTCGGGATACTCGACCGTAACGGTGCAGATCTTCAACTCGCTGCGGAACGGGTTCACCCCGACCATGGCCGTCGGGGCCATTACCTTCCTCGCAATTTCCGCGCTGGTCTTTTCCCTGATCGCGCGGTTCGGAAACCTGCCCCAACTGCTTGGGGCCGATACAAGCAAATCGTCCTGACGGAGAAACTACCATGCTGAACGGCAAACCCAACAAACGCGCCCTGATCGAGGGTAAAGCCGCCCTGATAGTCATCGACATCCAGAAATCGACCTTTGCGCCGATCCCGGATGACAAGCGTTCCATCGCGCATATGCCAGACTATGCGGACCGCATGGCGCGCACCAAAATCGCAATCGACCGCGCGCGCGAGGTCGGCGTTCCCGTCATCTTCATCCAGGAGATCCACCGGGCTGACCTGGTGGACATGGGCCGCGAAACCGACGGCGACGAGGATGTCCACTGCCTCGACAGCAATCCGCTGACCGAGTTGGCCAGCGACGAACTCGGCATCCGCCCCGATGACTACAAGATCCAGAAACGCCGCTATTCGGCCTTCTACGGTACCGACCTGGAAATCCTGCTACGCGGTCTCAAGGTCGACACCCTGCTGCTCACCGGCGGGCTTACCGATGTCTGCGTGCATTACACATTCGTGGACGGGCATCAGGGCGATTACTTCTGCCGGGTGATCGAGGATTGCGTCGCAGGTTCCAGCCTTGCGGCACATCAGGCCTCGCTGAACGCGATGGAATACCTGCAACATGGCGCCATCCGATCGCTGGACGAAGTTCTGGCCGCAATGGACGGAAAAGCGGCGACCTGATTTCCCGAGCCAAGAGACCATGACGGCAAATACCAAACTTCAGGCAGCGGCTCTGGCGCTGGCAGCCTCTGCGATCCTCAGTCTGATCGACACCTTCGTCGCATCGGTCGCCGAGGAGGCCGGGCTGTGGCAGTTCCAGATCTTCCGCACGCTTTTCGCGCTGCCGCTCCTGTTATTGCTGGGGCGCGCCCTGCGTGTTTCGGTGCGACCGAAACACTGGGGGCGGCTTGCCCTGCGAAGTGCCGCAGTATCGGCAGGTCTTCTGTTTTACTTTGCCTCGCTTGGGACGATGCCGGTGGCTCAGGCGGGTGCGGGTCTCTTCAGCGCCCCGATCTGGGTGTTGCTCCTGTCCTCAATGGTGTTCGGCGCCCGGATCGGCGGCTTGCATGTGCTGGCCGTCCTTGGCGGCTTTGGTGGGGCGCTGCTGGTCCTGCGGCCCGACGCGGCGGCGCTGTCAGTCATGACTGTCCTGCCCCTCGCGGCGGGGGCGCTTTACGGCTTCGGAATGCTCCTGACGCGCGAGATCTGTGCACAGGAAAGCCCCGTGGCACTGGCGCTTGGCGTCTTTGCCACCATCGGATTGTTCAGCCTTGGAATGGTCTGCGTCACGATGCTTGCTCCGGGCGAGACATTCCTGACGCGTCCGTGGGCACCGGTGACGTTCCGTTTCCTGTGGCTGACCCTGTTTCAGGCGGCGGGCGCGGTGATTGCCGTGACGCTGATCGCGCAAGCCTATCGGATCGGTAGACCTGCTCGGGTTGCCGTATACGAATATTCTTTCCTTGTTTTCGCGGCCTTCTGGGGCCTGGCCCTGTGGGGCATCGCGATGGATGCAACCAGCTGGATCGGCATCGCCATCATCTTCGTCTCGGGGTTGATAGTGGCCAGGCTACCGGACATGAGACCGGACGCTCGCTTATGACACACCTAGACCGAACTCAGCAGGATCGAGGTTTCGCTGTTGGTGATGCCTGGGATGCCGCGCACCTCGCGCAGCACCCGGTCGAAATCTGCCAGGCTTTCAGCGCTGAGCTGTGCGACGAGGTCCCAGTTGCCATTGGTAGAATGCAGCTGATGCAGAGCCGGAATACCGCGCAAAGAGCGGATCACCTGCGTCGTCGACTGGCCCGAGACTTCGATCATCATGATCGCCCGCACGCCCTGCGGTCCGCTGTCCTCGCGGGCGCGGATGGTGAAGCCCAGCACTGCGCCACTGTCCAGCAACCGGTCGATCCGCGCCTGTACCGTTGCCCGGGACACGTCGAGGATTGTCGCCAGCTTGGATACGGGCGCCCGCCCGTCTTCGCGCAGAAGAGTGATCAGCCTGCGGTCGAGATCGTCGTAGACGTGCATAGCAACTCTCACATCCCGTGTAAGCAATTTGTGCAATTTGTTTTCGCAAAACTATCATCTTGGCAATGCAATTCGTCAACCCGGCCGGATAGGTTTTGGGAACAGTTTTGCACAGGAAAGCCTCGCCCCATGCCCCGTTCCTCGCTTCAGGCCCCGACCTCGGTCGTGATGATACGCCCGCACCATTTCACCCCGAACGCGGAAACCGCACTCGACAACCATTTCCAGACGCATACCGCCAGCGATGCCGCATCCATGGCACAAGCCGCCCATGCCGAAGTCACCCGCGCCGCCGAGGCATTGCAGGCTGTCGGTGTGCATGTTCACCTGTTCGAGGACGAGGGCACCGACACCCCGGATTCAGTCTTTCCGAACAACTGGTTTTCTACCCATACCGGAGGGCACGTCGCTGTCTACCCGATGTATTCGCCAAACCGTCGGGGCGAACGGCGACAGGATGTGCTGGAGATGCTCAAGCGTGACTACCGCGTGCAGGACATCATCGACTATTCCGGGCTGGAACAGGACAACCTCTTCCTCGAAGGCACCGGCGCCATGGTCATCGACCACCTGGAGCGGGTCGCTTATGCCGCTCGGTCGAAACGGACTAGCGAGATCCTGCTGGAGCGGTTTTGCACCCATTTCAACTATGAACCGGTGGTCTTTGATGCCGTCGATGCAAATGGCAAGCCGATCTATCACACCAATGTTCTGATGTGCATCGGCACCGATTTCGCGATGATCGGGCTCGACTCCATTCCCGATGCACCGCGCCGCCGCGAGGTGGCCGAACGGCTCCGCCGTGGCGAACGTGACATCATCGAACTGAGCCATGCCCAGATCGCAGATTTTGCGGGCAATGCAATCGAGTTGCAGGGGCGAGAGGGGCTGGTTCTGGCGCTGTCGTCGCGGGCGCTGCGGTCGCTCGATGCCGAACAACGCGAAACGCTGGAGAGCCATGTGTCCCTGCTACCGCTGGATATTCCTACTATCGAACACGCGGGCGGATCCGTCCGCTGCATGATTGCCGGGCTGCATCTGAGCGCCCGCACCCCACAAACGGCCTGAGGAAACCCCATGTCCCCCCTACCCTCGAAACTTGCCTATGTTCCCTTTGTCTCCGTTGAGCACATGATGGGTCTGGTTCATCACATCGGCGTCGAAAAGGTGCTGATCGACCTGGCTGCCGAGATTGAAGCCGATTTCCGCCGCTGGCCTCTGTTCGACAAAACCCCACGCGTCGCCAGCCATTCCGATGTGGGCGTGATCGAGCTGATGCCGACCTCGGACGGGCAGACCTACGGCTTCAAGTATGTCAACGGTCACCCCAAGAACACCGCCGAAGGCTTGCAGACGGTGACGGCCTTTGGCCTCTTGGCGGATGTCGAGTCAGGCTATCCGAAATTGCTGAGCGAAATGACTCTTCTGACCGCGCTGCGGACGGCCGCGACCAGCGCCATGGCCGCAAAGCATCTTGCGCCCAGATCAGCGCGGACCATGGCCATGATCGGCAACGGTGCGCAGTCGGAATTCCAGTGCCTTGCCTTCAAGGCCGTCTGCGGTGTCGATACCGTGAGGCTCTTTGACATCGACCCTTCGGCCACCGCGCGCTGTGCGGCGAACCTGGCGCAGAGCGGTTTGAAAGTGGTCGAATGTCGTTCTGGCGAGGAGGCGATCGAAGGCGCTCAGATCATCACGACCTGCACCGCTGACAAGCAGTATGCCACGATCCTGACCGATAACATGGTGGGCAGCGGCGTGCACATCAACGCCATCGGCGGCGACTGCCCCGGAAAGACGGAACTGCATCGTGACATCCTGCTGCGGTCGTCGATCTTTGTCGAATACCCGCCCCAGACGCGGATCGAAGGCGAAATCCAGCAGCTGGACCCCGATCACGCTGTTACCGAGCTTTGGCAAGTGATCACCGGTCAGGCGCAGGGCCGCAACGATGACCAGCAGGTCACCCTGTTCGACAGCGTAGGCTTCGCCATCGAGGATTTCAGCGCCCTGCGCTATGTCGCCAGGGCGATCCGGGGCACGCCCTTCTTTACCCGCCTCGACATGATCGCAGATCCCGACGATCCGCGCGACCTGTTCGGGATGTTCCAGCGCGCAAAGCCCGAAATCACCATAGCATAGGGGATAGAGTTGGGATGGGTGTTCCTGCTTTTGGTCGGCTTGTTCGAAATCGGCTGGGCCATTGGTTTGATTTACATTGAGGGCTTCACCCGCCCGTTGCCGACCATCCCTACGGCCGATTCGATGATCATCTTATCCGCGCCAGAATGCACTGGCTGTGGGGTTGCGCGAGGTCGGGCGTATTGAGAGCACCGTCTTCATCGCGCGATGGCTCACCGATACTGAATTGCAGCGTCGTGCTCAGATTGGGTTGAACAAAGGTGAAGCGTACGACGCTCTGAAAAACGCCCTGCGCATCGATCGCCAGGGTGAAATCCGTGACCGTTCCAGCCGAGATCAGGATGACCGCCGAGCCGGGCTGAACCTCGTGGCCGCGCTCATCATTTATTGGAACACAGATCAGCTCGGTCAAATCATCGCCAAACGCAGGAGAGCCGGAGTTTACGATCCAGAAGACCTGATATCACATGCCTCCCCGCTCGGATGGGCGCACATACTGATCACCGGCGAGTATAGATGACCCAGAATCACCCCAATAATCCCTTAGCGCAGGACTCCGCCCCTATCCGCAACGGACGCCATCTGAGATCGCCGAACCCTAATACGTACGCACCGCAAAACCTATAAAAATGGGGCTGATGAGGCCAATTTATCCCGCCTTTGCGGGGCGTTGTGTCCAGCGCGGATTACCTCAGTCGATCCCCTCCAGCAAATATCCGAGCTGGGCAGCCGAGATCTGCACCGCTTCGCTGGTCCCGCTGGTTGGCCAGATGAACTTCCCCGCTTCTAGCCGTTTGGTATAGAGCGACATGCCGACACCATCGTGCCAAAGCAGTTTGACCAGGTCGCCCTTGCGCTTTCGGAAACAGAAAATTTCACGAGCATGCGGGTCGCGCCCAAGACCCTGCTGAACAGTCAGAGCCAGGGTGTTCATGCCGCGCCACATGTCGGTCACTCCGACAGCGATCCAAACGCGTACCCCCGCCGGGAAGGCGATCATCACTCCTCCAGCACCGGAAGAAGCCCGGCAGCATCTCGGGGTCCACTGTGGAGGGGACAAAGAGCCGACGCCCGTTGCTCAGTACGATTTCGAGCTGGACATCGTCGGCTCCAGACTGTGCGACTGGTGTTGGCACGGGCGTCCCTGGCGAAAGCGTCAACGGGATAAATGCCGGTGAGGTCTCGTCGCAAAGTTCCACGTCCCGGTATTGCCGCCGCCATATCGTCAAAGGAGAGCGCGATACACCATGCCGCTGCGCTGTCGCTGCGACTTGGCGATGCCCCACAAAGCTTTCCTCCACGATCCGGATTTTACCTACATCGCTCCATTGCTGCCGGCGCGGAGCGTCAACGGCGGAAAGGACTTCGATCTCAGGTCTGAACTTTTGGTCGGCCAAAAGGTCGGGCTTATTACCAGCACCGTAATCTCGTCGGACGGCCTCCGCCGGAGGCATACAAGAGGGCTGAGAATAAGATGATCACAATCGACGAAACCGTTTTGTTCTGGCTGCGAAAGCCAATGAATCTGGACCCCAGCTAGTAAATAGTTGTTGGTGTACGGATCCACGATCGTATGCAGATTTAGAACCTTGGTCCCACGATGCCCTATCTCTGGCACACACAGCCATGCGTTGTAATGATCACGAGCGTATATGTTCCGCGGACGTGCTGGTTGGAGCGCAGAAGACCTCAGCCGTGACCTAGACCACCGCGTAAAGATGATCCTGTCTCACTAAGTCTTGGTAGCAGGCCGGGACACGCCCGGCCCGCAAGTGCCGTCGTTACAGCGGCTGGAATTCATAAGCATCGCCTGCGCGTTTAACGCGACCCAGACCTGGTGCAGTCAGGTGGCTTCCGGCAATCACGAGGCCTTTATCTGCGGCACGGCCAAGCACCTGATGACGAGTCTGAATGGCAACTTCAGGAATACCATCCAGCGCCCAGCCCACATTTGGGTTTTTGAAGTGGATGCTGTCAGACACAACAATGTCCCCCATGATGAGAAGCTTCTCATCACCCAGATCCAGCTCCAAGCTGTTGTGACCCGGTGTGTGACCATATGTGCGAACTGCACGCAAACCGTTGCCAAAATCTTTGGTGCCGTCATGGGTCTCAATCTGGTGACCAATGATCTTAGCGATGTTCTGAATTTCGATGACCATTGGACGGAAATCTTCTGGCGCTTGTTCTGCAAAACCTTCGCGTGTCCAGAACCCCCACTCCGCTTGGTCGATGTGGATCGTCGCGTTTTCAAAGGCTGGTTTGCCATTTGCGATCAAGCCACCAGAGTGGTCGATATGCATGTGTGTGATGACAATGTCAGTGATGTCAGATGGCGCAATGCCCGCATCCGCCAAAGCCGCAGGCAAACGGCCCAGATCATCAAAACGTTGTGTCACAAAGTCACCATTACCGGCACCGCCATCGATGAGAATGATGCGGTCATTTTGGCGAACCAAGAATACGTTTGCGCCAATTTTAACTTTGCCGCCCAGCTCAGCTTGCTCCGCCTCGCTTGCGCCTAGCCACATTTGACCCGGTACGGTCAACGACCCATCGGACAAAGCAACCAATGTACCCTTGCCAAAGTCTAGAGTGCCGGATGCAAAACCGGGTGTTGCGATTGCCGCAGCCATGCCGGCAAGGCTCGTGCAGATGAAGGAACGGCGTGAAAGCGTCGTCATGTCTTAACTCCTTGATTAGAGATCGAGTTCAAGTGGGGTCGTGTCATCAGCCGGCACAGCGCAACAGATCAGCGCCTCCCCGGCTTCGGTCGGAAATTCCGGTTGATTGCGGTAGCTCACCGCACCGGATCTAATTTTGGTTGAGCAGCTTCCACAGGAACCGCTGCGGCAACCAAAGTTCGGGGTCAGCCTCTGTGTTTCGGCAAACTCCAAAAGAGTGCCGTCCGCTGGCGTCCACGTCTTCGCCGTGGGCTGGCTGACAAAGCGAACCTCGGCCTGCGCTGGCTCTTTCTGCGCGGGTTGGTCCACGATCTCCACTTTCCGCTTCAACGACGCAGGCCCAAAGGCTTCCGCCCGAATGCGCCCATCGCGCACCCCAAGCAAAATCAAAATGTCATAAGCCGCCTGCATGAAGGTCGGAGGACCGCAAAGGAAGAAATCATAGTCTGCCAAAGGCAACACACTTTGAAGTATCTCCGCGCTTAAACGGCCTTCAACATGAAATTCGCGACCCGCTTCCTCACCTTCGGCAGGGTTTTCGATCAGAGAAAGGTAGCGCAACTTCCCCTCTGTCTCTCTCTGAAGCTTGCTGAACTCACCAACAAAAGCACGCTCCGCAGTACTGGCGGCCGCATGGATGACAGTCAACGGGCGCAGATAGCGACGAGTGAACCCGTCAGACACCGCCTGCCGCACCATCGAAATCATCGGGGTGATCCCCACCCCTGCCCCTATCAGAACAGCCGCCCGCGCCTCAGACGTATCCAACACGAACTGCCCTTTTGGCGCTCGCGCTTCGATTAGATCGCCTTCATTCAGGGTCGTGTGCAGATGGCTGGAAACAATCCCCGCCGGCCGGTCCCCGCGCGCATCTTCGCGTTTCACTGAAATGCGATAGTGCGGATCAGATGGCGCAGAAGACAGTGTATAGGTCCGAATAACCGGGCGCTCCGCTCCTTCAGGTTGCGTTTTGATCGTCAGGTATTGTCCGGGTTTGGGCCTTACAGTCGCGGCACCATCTTCTGGTGCCAGATAGAAAGAGCGGATCACGCTGCTTTCATCTTCGACTTTGACCACGCGAAACGCGCGCCAATCATTGCGGCTCTTTTCTGCGGCCAACCGTTCTTGGGCCTGCTGCCAATCCCCGGTAAGTTTTGTGTTCGGAGACGCCTCCCCTGGAGCGAAAGTCAGTGGAGATGCCCCCACAAGACGATGTCCGTGATCCAGATGGAAGCGCCATGCGCGCTCTGCTCCTTGGAAAGCGGCAATGTCGTCGTCTTTGTCCAGCAACAGTTCGGCGCGTCCGACAAGCTGAATCAGATCGCCGGTTTCAAAGTCGATGAACAACAATCCCGCCTTCGGGTTCACCATGAAGTTGCCCAGAGTATTAAAGGCAAAGTTGCCGATGAAATCGGGGATCGTCAGCGTATTCCCGTCGATCTTCACAAACCCCGGATTTCCGCCTCGGTGATTGACGTCGACGCCACCATTCACGCGTTGATCATCATACGGGTTATGGCTTGCAACAAAGAAGGTTGTGGCCTTTGAAATCACCGCGCGTGATGCATCATCAAATCTGTCAAAAGCCTCACGCTTGATATCAACCGGAGCTTTTGGATCGCGGTGAAATTCCAACTCGCGCGTGTGGATATACTGCGGGCAGTTCCCGTAGGACTGCACCACATCCACGACGGCCACGCCATCTTTCGCAGAGCGCACGACGCCGTTGACGCGATTGCGACGGCGGGTTGGCAACTCAATGCCCACAAAGCTTACAGGCGCATCTTCGCCTGCGTTTTCCAAAAACGGGTCCCCATCCACAGACAGCGCGGCAATTTGCAATGTCCGGTCATCAGGTGTCGACACAAATCCAGGTTTGCCAAACAGGATCGACGCCCAAGGCCAACCGTCTTGGTCAACACTTCCCGCTATGAAAAACGGCAGCTGCGCAAAGAACTCTCGGTGCTGATCAGGCATATAAGGGCGGTGAATGAACCGACCCATCTTTTCCTGCTTCGCTTCCCGTCCCAGACGACGGTGCAGCGCAATTTCCCCAGAGTGATACGGGGAAACGTCTTTATCCCAACCTGTCAATGCCATGATTATTCTCCGCCAAAGGACCGAAGGGGCCGCCCAAAGCGACCCCGAGAAACAGGGTTATCCCGCCATCAAGTCTTCGATACGCACCATGTTTGGCAGACCTTCAATGGCCTCAACACGCTCAATCCATTTGCAGATCGCAGGATATGCAGAGAGGTCATAACCACCCTCTGTGACGCGCGCGATATAGGCGTAACACGCCACATCAGCCGCTGTCGCACTGTCACCGACCAGCCATTCTTGTTTTGACAGATGAGGTTCAAACAGAGCTTTGAACAGCGCGTCGGTTTTCGCCGTCACAGTTTCCAAATCCGCAGGCGCTCCGAAGAGTTTGATCGCACGCACAAGGAATGGACCGTTCTGGATTTCATTGACCGCCGTGGAAAGCCACTCCTGCACCTGCGCGCGTTTTGTGACGTCTTTTGGGAACCACTGGCCTGCCTCATCAAACTTGCCAGCGATGTAAGTCATGATCGCAGTGGAATCCCGCAGCACCAGATCGCCGTCAGTCAGAACAGGCACCTGACCCAATGGGTTCATAGCCAAAAATTCAGGGGCTTTATGAGCACCGGTTTTCAAATCAACGGTGACGTATTCATACTCAGCGCCAAGAAGCTCAAGCAAAGCCTGAACGCGGTGGGTGTTGCCTGACAGCGGGTGTCCGTAAAGTTTCATTGTGATGTCCTAGATGTTGAAGCCGTTGCCCGACGGTTTAACGCGCGCTATGATTTCGGGAAATCCGATGAAGTTGATTTGAACTATGGAAAATTCTGATTACCTTGCAATCGACGGCCAGCAGCTTCAAATCCTGCTGACGATTCAACAAGCTGGCTCGCTATCCGGTGCCGCGAAGATGCTGGATATGAACCAATCCACAGTCAGTTATTGGCTGGAACTTTTGCGCAAGCGCACGGGCGATCCTCTGTTTGTGCGCCAGGGCAACGGCGTTGTGGCAACCGAGCGTGCAAAGGAGTTATTTCCCGCTGCCGAAGCGGCCCTTGCGCAGCTACAGGCAATTTTTGAACCGCAGATTTACGTGCCGGAGAACGACCACGGAGTTCTACGCATCGCAACGACTGCGGTGGAACGCGCGCTCTTGATCAAGCCGCTGATCGAACATGCCATCAAAGTCGCTCCCAATCTAAGCATCGAATTACGCTCCACTGGATCGGCCCATCAAGTAATCGACCAGTTGCGTGACGGCAGTTTGGACGCGGCCATCATGCCGCCTAAGGTTGCTGAGGGTGACGGGTTGATGCGGCGGCACCTTTTTTCGACCAAGGATGTTGTTTTCTTTGATCCCAAGCATCCCTTAGAAGAAAACGACTTGGATGCGTTCTGCGCGCGCGCCCATGTGCGGGTTGGCTTTGGGCCGGATGCAGGCTTTGACATTGATCGCCGCCTTGCAAAACTTGGCCGCAAACGTAAAGTTGCGATGCAAGTGGCCGATTTTGACTCAGCGCTCGCCATGATCCGAGGTACGCCACTTATCGCCACCCTCCCTGCCCCGCTCGCACCGCCTGACCTCTCGAGCGTATCGCCACCATGGAAGCAGAATGGTTTGGATTTGGCATTGATTTGGCACACTCGTAATCAAACCTCAGAGCGGCATAGATACTGGCGTAATACGTTGACTGACATTGCGAAACCATAGAATCGTCGCGAGAAGTTATATTCAATCCACCTAGTTTCTTTCTCCGCAGCGAGTTTCGCTTTCTACTCACGATGATCGGGTAGGAGGTTTGGATTTACCTCCACGCTACTTCTGTAGGGACCTTTTCAAGACCCATTGTCAGAACGGCAATACAGTTACCCAAGCTTAGATCGCTGAGCTGATCCGTCAGGCGCCCCCACGCCGCTTTCGATCCACATATCGTGCGGAAACCCGCACGGTAAGTGCGGGCTTTACTGTTCTCACCTTGGAAGCGAACCGACATTCAAGACTTTGTTCCAAAGTAGTTGGTGGGGTGGCAAGGTGCCGTTTAGTGCGTCACTAGCCCAACTTGTAAAGCGCGCGTTTCACAAGAGGTTTCAAGTGAATCAGGAAACAGTATACATTCCGTGCTCAAAAGCGGGCGAAGGATTTATTGCATCTATGCCAAACGCGGAAGAGGCTCTGGAGTGCTACCTGTCGATCGCGCAGGCCATTGCCGGCAAAACGGACTACGAACTGGTGCTGGAAGTCTTTGCCAGCCGCCTGCGGGCGCTGATCGCCCATGACCATCTGGACATCGTGCTGCTGCACCCCTCGGGCACGCAGATCTGCTACGAGGCGCGGATGCATACCTCTTGGAGCCATACGCAGAACCCCGCCAAGCCAACCGCTGAAAGCCCAATCCGCGACGTGCTGCTGGGCAATACGCCCTTCATCCTGACGGGCGACGCCTGGACCGATGAACGGCTGCATTTCGACGGCTCTGACAGCAAGCCGCTGTTTGACGCCAATTTGCATAGCCGTATTGTTGTGCCCCTGCGTGTGCAGGGGGTGCTGATCGGATCGGTTGCAATTTCCAGCCACCGGATCGATTTCTACAACGCAGAACTGGTAGGGCTCGCGCAGGGCGCGGCGGATCTGGTGGCGGCCTATCTGTTCGCGCTGGAACGCGGCAAAGAGGCCAAGGAGGCAGCGATGGCGGAGCTTGAGGCCAACGGGCGGGAGGCGGCCCTGCGGCTGGGTGCGCTGCGGCTGACCGAGGGCATGGAGCGTGAACGGCAGCGCCTTGGCATGGATCTGCACGATCAGACGCTGGCCGATCTGGCCCGGATCCGTCGGCGGCTGTCGCGCATCGACGGCGGCTCGGCGGCGGCCCAGAAGGAGATCGACCTTCTGCAGGAAGAGCTGGATCACTGCCTCGACGAGGTGCGGGGGATCGTCGAGAACATGAAGCCGGGCGTGTTGCAGATGTTCGGTTTCGCGGAGGCCGTCGAGGCGCATCTGCTGCGCTGTCAGAAGCACATGCGCCGCAGCATCGAAATGACGGTGCAGGACGAGACCGACGACCAGATGGACACGCTGCAGGACACGGTGCGCACGGCGATGTATCGTATCGTGCAGGAGGCGGTGAACAACGCGTTGAAACATGCCGATTGCGATTGCATCGATGTGCTGATTGCCCAGCATGGCGACAGGATGGTGGTGCAGATTGATGACAGCGGCACCGGGATCGCGGAAGCCGATCTTCTGTCAAACCGAGGCATCAGCAATATCAAGACGCGGGCCGATCTGATATCGGCGACCGTGCGCTTCGAGCGGCTGCCGGCGCCGAAAGGCACGCGTGTGGAAATCAGCGTGCCAATGTCGGCTGGCGACGGGCTGCCGGTGTGACTCTGAACGCTGAAACGGAAAGGCCAGGCATGCGTCTGTTGATTGCAGAGGACGACAAGCTCCACCGCGATTTCCTTGAGAAGGTCGCGCGCAACACGCTTGCGGAACTGGAGGCGCTGACCCTGGCCGAGGATGGCGAGAGGGCGATCACCGCCTTTGACGCCGGCGCGTATGATTCCGTGGTGCTGGATCTGCAGATGCCGCGCGCCACCGGTGTAGAGGTGGCCAAAACGATCTGGGCGAAGAAGCCCGACACCAAGATCCTCTTCTGGTCGAACTACACCGAGGAAGCCTACATTCGCGGCATCACCAAGATCGTGCCCAGTGCGGCTGTCTATGGCTACGTGCTGAAATCCGCCCCTGCGGAGCAGCTGAAGCTGGCGCTGCAGGGGGTGTTCATCGCCGAGCAATGCGTGATCGATCGCGAAGTGCGCGTGGTGCAGCAGCGCGCGGGCGACAGGCTGCAGGGCCTGAGCGAGCTTGAGTATGAAGCGCTGGTGGATCTCTGCCTTGGCCTGACGGACAAGGCCATGGCCGCGCGGCGGAATGTTTCCTTGCGGGGCGCGCAGAGCCGGTTGCAGCACCTCTACCAGAAGCTGGGGTTGGACAAGGGCGATATCCCCTCTGGCGAGTGGGGGCCGACCTATAATTCCCGCACGCGGGCGATCTCGCTCGCCTTCGCGCGGGGGATCCTGAACGCCGATGCCCTGCGCAAGGAAGAAGAAAACCTGCGCGTCTGGATCGGCCGCCACCAAGGCTGAAGGCCCGCCCGAGCGCCTTTTGCGGGTTCCCGCAAATCTGCCGTGCGTCTCCGCGAAATTCCTGCGCGACTCGCCGCAGACCACCCCCCCTCCCGAGGCTTAGACACAGGACAAGGCGGCCACGCATCCGGGGCCGCGCAGCTTTGAGGCCAAGGGAGGGCGCCGATGCCATTCGTCAATATCCGCATCGTGAAACAAGTGATCGAACATGACCCGGAGGGCATCAAGGACAAGGTGCAGAGCGCGGTTACCGACTCCATCGCCGAGGCGGTGGGCATTCCGAAGGAGAACGTCTGGGTCACCTTCGAGGAGGTCGATGAAACCGATTGGTTCGCGGGCGGCGCGCGCGTGAAGGAACTGAGGGCCGGGGCATGAGCATCGAGATCCGCAAGGCGGGGATGCACGAGATCGTCGATGCCGATGCGGCACTGGAGATCGTGGCCGGGGGCTTCCTGTTCACCGAAGGCCCGATCTGGCACCCGGTCGCGCAGCATCTCACCTTCTCCGACATTCCCGGCAACACGCTCTACCGCCTTGGCGCGGACGGCAAGGTCGCGCCCTTCCGCAAGCCCAGCCACATGGGCAACGGCAACACCTATGACGCCGAGGGGCGGATGCTGACCTGTCAGCACGCCACGAGCTCGGTGACACGGACCGAAGCGGACGGCAGCCTTACCACGCTGGCCACCCATTACGACGGCAAGGAGCTGAACAGCCCCAACGACATCGTCGTGCGCCGGGACGGGCTGATCTATTTCACCGATCCGACCTACGGGCGGATGGAGTATTTCGGCGTCGAGCGGCCGCTCCAGATGGGGGCACAGGGGGTTTACTGCGTGACGCCCGATGGCAAGGCGATCACTCGGCTAGCCGATGATTTCGCGCAGCCCAATGGGCTGTGCTTCTCGCTGGATCACAAGCAGCTTTACGTGAACGACACCGAGCGCAAGCATATCCGCCGCTTCGACATTGCCCAGGACGGCGCGGCGACGGGCGGCGATGTCTGGGTCGAGGTGACGGAAGGCGAAGGCGAGGGCCACCCGGACGGCATGAAGATCGACAGCAAGGGCAATGTCTATTGCACCGGGCCGGGCGGGGTTCATGTGATCACGCCGGAGGGCGAGACGCTGGGCGTGATCCGCATGGCCGAGTTCACCGCGAATTTCGCATGGGGCGGCGCGGATCTGACGGATCTCTACTTCACCTCATCCACCGCGCTTTATCGCATCAAGGTCAAGACACCGGGCTTGCCGCTGTTCTGAGCGCGCAAGGGGTGGGCGGGCAACCGCCCGGCCTTTCGGCAACGGGTTTCGTGGCGTGTAGCCTCCCGCTTGTGCAACCCGAGATCCGTTGCCGGAACGCACGCCCCCAGCCGCAGGGCCGCCCTGCCAAACAAGGAGAGACACATGGCGCACGTGATGCCAGACCTGTTCAAGATCGACGTGAAAGGCCACGCGATCACCCATGCCCGCACCGAGATGGTGGCGCGCGGCAAGGTGGTCACGACCGACGAGCCGCCGGAGCGCGGCGGCACCAACCTCTTCGCCACGCCACTGGAGACGATGCTTTCGTCCTTCCTTGGCTGCACCAATGTGATCGCCAACTACGTGGCGGGGCTTCTGAAGATCAAGCTGCGCGGCATGGAGCTTGAGATCTGCGGCCATTTCGATACGCGGGGGGTGTTTGGCAAGGCCGAGATCGGCACCCCCTTCCCGGTGATCGAATTGCGCGTGGTTCTGGACACTGACGCCAGTGATGCCGAGATCGCCGAACTGCAGCGGATCACCGGGGAAAA
Source organism: Aliiruegeria haliotis (assembly GCF_003003255.1). GTDB lineage: Bacteria > Pseudomonadota > Alphaproteobacteria > Rhodobacterales > Rhodobacteraceae > Tropicimonas > Tropicimonas haliotis. The sequence continues at coordinate 6,460 of NZ_PVTD01000013.1, read as the reverse complement.
ATGCCCTGTTTCCGTCCTGTTGCGCCGCGCCGGATGCGAGATCCGCGAAAGCTGGGTGCGCAAGTGAGCGGGTTTGCGGATGTGCCCCGCGGAGGCTGCGGGCTTCCGCAGTTTCCGGGCGTGATCCCCCGTATCCGACCAGAGCCACTGCCTTCAGATTAAGCAACAGGAAAACCAAGCCCACAGGCCTCCGCACGAAGGGAGCGTACCGGTTGCCCCAAGGGCCCCTTTCCAAACGACGAAACATCGTCACCCATACTGAACGACCCCAGGGAGGAGACCTGACATGAAACTGATCAAGACACTCTGCGCCGGCGCATTGGCGGCAGCCGCATCGCTGGCCGCGCCGACGCTGTCAGTGGCCGAGGAAATCAACCTCAAGTACCACGCCTATGCCGGAGTTGGCCCGTCGAACCTTGCCACGCGCTGGTTCATGGACGAGGTGGAGAAACGCACCGAAGGAAGGGTCGAATTCACCCGGATCTTCGGCGGCCCGCTGGGCAAGCTGTCGGGCCAACCGGAGAACATCAAGGTCGGTGCCTTTGACATGGGCGAGTTCTCCCCCGTGTACAATCCGGGCCTCTTCCCGCTGGCTAACGTGACCTCGCTGCCCTTCATGACGGACAACCCGATGGCCCACGCGCAGGCTGGCCACGAGATGTTCAAGACTCCGGCGGTGGAAGCCGAATTCACCGCGATGAATCAGAAGTACCTGTTTCCGGGCCAGTGGGGCTCGATCCAGCTGCTTTCCCATGACCCGATCCGCACGATCGACGATCTGAAGGCCGCCAAGGTGCGCGCCCATGGCGGTGCGGCTGAGATCCTGAAAGAGCTGGGCATCACCGTGTACGGTATCCCGTGGGGCGAGCTGCCCGCCGCTGCCGAGCGCAAGGTGGTGACGGCCGCCATCATCGGCGCACCGGCGGATGCCTATGCCTTCGGCTTCGGCGAGATCTTCAGCTACTGGGACAACGTGGACTGGTTCTACTTCCCGATGCCGGTTTCCATCAACCTTGACACCTGGAACGCGCTTCCCGCTGACGTTCAAGCGATCATGGAGCAGGTCGGCAACGAGACCGTCGAGAAAGCCCGCACGCTTCTGGAGGCCGAAGAAGTCGAGGCGCGCGCGGCCCTGATGGAGCAGACCGAGATCGTCAATCTGGAGCCCGCCGAGCAGGCCAAGATGGACGCGGTGCGCGATGCCGCCTGGCAGCACTGGGCTGATGCCCGTGAGGCCGAGGGCCTGCCCGGTCAGGCTGTGCTGGACGACTTCCGCGCAATCCTGAGCAAACACGGTGGCTGACATCGCGAGCATTTGAGCCTCGCGCTATCTTCAGACCACCAGATGCGCCGCCCGCCAAAGCCAAAGAAGGCGCGGGTGGCGCAACACCACGAAGACATCACAAGAAACACCAGGATATTCGGCAAGGCTCAGCACACTCGGGACTGGCTGCGAAATGCGGTATGGGATCGGGGCTGGGGCCTTGAGAGGGGATGCGTCGATGGCAACGTTTGCAAGCAATGCCTTACTTTTGCAGAGAAAGCTGGAAGAAATCGCCTGCTATGTCTCTGCCATGGCCGTGGCGACGATGATGTCGATCACCGTGCTCGAAGTGTTCGCAAGAGCGCTTTTCCGGATCAGCGTGCCGGGCTCCTATGAATATGTGAGCCTGATGTTCGTCTACCTGATCTACCTCGGGCTTGGCTTTTCCCAACGCCGCGACGCCCATATCACCGTGGGCATCCTGTATGACCACATGCCCCACCGCGCCAAGAAGATCGTCGAGGGGCTCTATCTGCTCATCGCCTGCCTGTTCTTTGGGGCCCTCACCTGGACAAGCGGCGTTTCGGCCTTCAGCGCCTATGTGATGGGCGACACCGTTCTGGGCATCATCGAGGTCAAGACATGGTGGGCGCGCGCCGGGATCCCCGTCGGGCTGGCGCTGTTCTCTACCCGCTTCCTCATCCAGCTGATCGACCTGATCAAGAACGACGTGCTGCTCGAAGAAGCCGCCGCCGCCGAAGGCGCGCCCGAAGGCGCCGCCGTAGAAGAGACAAACTGATGATCGAGACCTTCCAAATTCCGCTCGTGCTCGGGACGGTGGCCCTGCTGATGGTCATGCGTGTGCCGGTGGGCATCTCTTTGCTGCTTTCCGGTGCAATGGGCTTTGCCTTCATCCGCGGCACGACGATCACGCTCGACACCATCGGCGGGCGGCTGTTTGACATCGGATCAGGCTACGCCTTAAGCGCCGTGCCGCTGTTCCTGCTCATGGGCCATGTGGCCGCCAAGGCCGGGATCACGCAGGACATCTACCGCGCCGCCCGCGCCTGGCTGGGGCATATGAAGGGCAGCGTCGTGTTCGCAACCACCGTCGCCGCCGTTGCCTTCGCCGCCTGTTCGGGTTCGACCACATCCTCCACTGCCGTCTTTGGGCGCGTCGCGATCCCCGAAATGCTGAGCCTGAAGGTCAACCGCAAGCTGGCTGCCGGCTGCGTGGCCACCGTGGGCACGCTGGCGGGGATGATCCCGCCCAGCATCAACCTGATCGTCTACGGGATCATCGCGCGGGAATCGATCCCGAAGCTGCTGATCGCGGGCATCATTCCGGGCCTGCTTACCGCCTTCGCCTATCTGGTCATGATTTACATTCGCGTCAGCCGGAACCCGGAGCTGGCCCCCGCGCTGCCGAAAGCCTCCATCGAGGAGCGGATGCACTCGCTCAAGGGCGTCTGGAGCTTTCTGGCCCTTGGTGGCGTCGTGATCGGCGGGATCTACGCCGGGATCATCACGCCGACGGAAGCCGGGGCCATCGGGGCCGTGGGCGCTTTCCTGATCGCGCTGCTGCGCGGGCGGCTGTCCTTCGGGATGCTGCGGGAGGTGTTTCTGGACACCGCACAAACGACTTCGGTGATCTTCATCATCCTCGTTGGTGCGCTGATCTTCTCGTCCTATCTGGCGGTCAGCGGGGCCTCCGGCGCGGTATCGCAGTTCATCCTTTCGCTTGATATGCCGATGATGGGGATCGTCTGCATCTATGTGCTGTTGCTCTTGGTGCTCGGCTGCATGGTGGATCCGGTGTCTGTAATGTTCCTGACGGTGCCGATCTTCGTGCCGCCGCTGGTGGCGCTGGGGGCGCATCCGATCTGGCTGGCGATCGTGATCGTCAAGACGCTGGAGATCGGTCTGATCACCCCGCCCGTCGGCCTGAACGCTTTCGTGCTAAAAGGCGTGGTGCCCTCCTTCTCCCTGCGAGAGATCTTCGGCGGGATTTGGTGGTTTCTGCAGGTGGAGGTGATCACCCTGGTCCTGATCATCATGATCCCGGCGATCGCCACCTTCCTGCCTGAGCTTGCATATTGAGAGGTCTTAATACATGAACCACCCAATTCCCAGTTTCAGACCCACCACGCCACGCAAACATCATTCGCATGGGGACGAGGGTCATGAAGCGAAGGCTTTGTCACAAATCTCACCAGAACCAGCGCTAATCGGCATTGACTGGGGCACCACGTCGTTGCGAGCCTATCTGATTGGTGCAGGCGGCGAGGTATTGGATAAGGTGGCATCGTCACGCGGCATTACGAGTGTCCCGGATCGTGCATTCGATAGTGTCCTGAACCAGCTCATCGCCTGTTGGAGCACCTACGGAGGGCTTCCGGTCTTGGCCTCCGGGATGATCACAAGTCGCAATGGCTGGGTTGAGACACCCTACTCCCGACTTCCGCTCGGTACTGTCGGCCTGGCGCAAAGCCTTGTTCCCCACCATACTGAAAGCCGGATGAATATACATTTCATCACCGGGGCTGTCATAGATCACGCTTCGGGTGCGGATGTCATGCGCGGAGAGGAAACCCAAATCATCGGGGCGCAGGCATTTGGCATGTCCGACGGGATATTCGTCATGCCAGGCACTCATAGTAAATGGGTTCGTGTATCTGCAGGCAGGATAGAGGACTTTGCAACCTACATGACCGGCGAAGTCTTCGCTGCCTTGAAAGGACACACAATTCTGGGTACCTTGATTGGAGACGGACCATTCGACCCTGAAGGATTTGCTCAGGGCGTCTCGTGTGGTCTTGCCAGAGAGTCGTACCTCCTGCACGATTTGTTTCGTGTCCGGACATTGCCTTTGCTGGGTCGCATGGCGGGAAATGCTGTCGCCGATTTTCTGTCTGGTATGTTGATCGGCGCGGAGGTCAAGGCTGCGCAAATTCGGGGCGACACAAATGAAACCATTACAATCGTCGGCCGCTGTGATCTAGCGGACCGATACGAGACAGCGTTAAAAATCGCCGGCAAAACGAGCCAACGCCTCTCAGAGGACACAGTAGCGCATGGACACTATTTGATTGCGCGGGCAGCGGAGATAGTCAATGTGTGAGCTTTCTGTAGCACTCGCAAAAGCGCCGTTGATCGCCATACTTCGCGGCCTTAAGCCCGAACGAGCGATCGAGACCGCCGAGACGCTTGTCGAAGCGGGATTTCGGGTCATCGAGGTGCCTCTCAATTCGCCCTCACCACTGGAATCCATCGAACGGATCGCCCGGCGGTTCGGGGACACGGTACTGGTTGGAGCTGGAACTGTTCTTTCGGAACGTGATATGTATTCGGTGGCTGATGCAGGCGGTCGCGTAATCGTAGCTCCGAACATGAACCCAGCTCTTGGTTCTGCAGCGGTGGCGAAGGGCCTTACCTGGTGTCCAGGTGTATTGACACCCAGTGAAGCCTTTGCGGCACTTGAAATCGGAGCTGGAACCTTGAAGCTTTTCCCTGCGGAAATGATCCCGCCGTCGGCAGTGACAGCAATGCGCGCTGTCCTGCCAAAAGGTGCTCAGCTTGTCGCTGTTGGTGGGATAACTGCGGACCGGATGACCCAATATCGACGAGCCGGAGCCAATGCATTCGGGCTTGGTTCTGCTCTCTTCAAGCCAGAGTATTCCATAGAAGACGTTGCGCAACGCGCCAGAGAATTCGTCGATGCCGCTTTGGCGTTAGAGAGATGATGGTGAATGTGGTGGTCCCTTAACACTTAGATAAGGTCTTGACTGATATTGTGGGTGGGGCCAGCACCGTGGTCTGATGAGCTGTTTTGTGCAAGAGCTCATCAATGAATTCTCGACGTGCATCATGGCCCTATTGCCGCAAGTTTCACGTAGTAGGCGCCCACGATGCAAGGGGCTGTTCAAGCCAAACCGTACTGTAGGCAACAAGACCTGCTGCCTGCCATGTTTTTCTAATCATTCAAGCGCGACTTGCATTCTTTTCGAAGTCTCGGAACCCTTCGCGAAGAGCGTCTGCGAGGGCGCCAACACGGCGAGGTTGAGCGCGACCCGGCGGGAACATGACTTGTAGTGGATTCGGAGCCGCGGCGAAATCTTCAAGAAGGGCCACCAACCGGCCAGCTGACAAGTCTATTCTGACATCAAGCTCGGATTTCAGAATGATGCCATGGCCTGCCAAAGCCCAGCGGCGTACCAGATAGCCATCATTGACGACTTTGTCGCCCCGCACCGTAACCTCCTGTGCCGACGCGCCGGTTCCGAAGCGCCATACGTTATCCAGGCTGCTGCCGAACCTCATGATCAGACAGTTGTGGCCTGTCAGATCAGCTGGTGTTTGCGGAGTGCCATGTTGTTCCAGGTAGGATTGCGCGGCGCACACGATACGACGATAGCTACCGATCCTGCGGGTCCGCAAAGAACTGTCGGAGATCGAACCGAACCGCAAGGCCAGATCAAATCCCTGCCCCACGATATCGACATAGCCGTCAAACAAGGACAACTCGACCGAAATCGCGGGATGGTTTTGTGAAAATCGCTCGACAATGTCGGACACAATACTGCGCCCAAGGTCGACCGGAGCACTGATGCGGATCGGCCCCGAAAGCGTATCCGCGCCATGCCTGATGCACGTTTCAAGATCTTCGATCTCGGCCAGCACCGACTTTGCACCGTCGAGCAAGGTCCGCCCTTCTTCTGTCAGGCTGAGCGAGCGTGTGGTACGATTGAATAGCACAACGCCGTAGTGCGCCTCCAATGCGGCGAGTCGTTCCGACACGGTGGTACTCGACAGCCCGACTTCGCGGGCGGCGGCAACAAGGCTTCCCTTCACCGCGATTACCTGGAACAGGCGAATATTGTCGATCAACATTGAACGGATTTTCCGGATTGTATGCCCGTTTCTAGGCCGTTTATCCGGTAGGGGCAAGCGGCTAGGTTAGATGCACAGTGTTCAAACGCGAAGGAACATACCATGACCAAGCTGACCATCGTCGCAAACATCCATGCGAATGACGACAAGATCGACCTCGTGAAAGCCGAGCTTTTAAAGCTCATCCCGATCACCCGCGGCGAAAAGGGGTGCATCAACTACGACCTGCACCAGGACAATGAGAACCCCGCCCATTTCACTTTCTATGAAAACTGGGAAAGCCGCGATTTGTGGCAAGAGCACATG
>NZ_PVTD01000012.1 GCF_003003255.1 Aliiruegeria haliotis | reverse complement strand
CGTCTCCGTGCCGCCCGTCTGGCGCCCCGCCGTGCGCCTCAGCGCCGCCGGTGAAGGGGGTTCTACGGATACCAACCAATCCCCGCAAGTGGTTTCCGACATAAAACCGGGACTTTTTTCTAGTTTTCATTTTTATGGTTTTATTTCAGATATTTAGGTTAGACTTTTTTCTGCGAAAACGTTTGCTTTCCCCTGCGTCCACCCGTGAATTCCGCGTGTTTAGTCCTCGAATCAAGCGAATCCGGGTTGGAATCAGGTGCTCCGACCCGAGACTCGCGAGTCGTTTCAGGTTTGAACGGGCGGAATCGGTTCAACCGACCCTGACGTGGGCGTCCACGGTTTCGTTCCAGCATGTCAGGGCATCTCACATGCGTACGCGCGCGCGGGCGCGTGTAAAAGATGTCCAACATTTCATCCGGCGGGCATCCTGAACGCCTGCCGCGAGTCCGCCGCCACATTGTCCGACTTGGCCGCACCGCAGAAACGCCTTTCGCCTAGGGAACCCCGCTGCTAAGAGGCCCGCGCACACAATAGGAGAAGGACCGATGGGTTATCGTGTCGTTATCGCTGGTGCCACGGGGAACGTGGGCCGCGAAATGCTGAACATCCTGGCCGAGCGCCAGTTTCCGGTTGATGAGATTGCCGCCCTCGCGAGCCGAAAGTCTCTCGGCACCGAAGTCAGCTTTGGCGACAAGACTATCAAGACCCAGGACCTGGACACCTTCGACTTCGAGGGCTGGGACATCGCGCTCTTCGCCATTGGTGCCAGTGCCACGAAGGTTTACGCGCCCAAGGCTGCCGACGCCGGCTGCGTCGTGATCGACAACTCTTCGCTCTATCGCTACGAGCCGGATATTCCGCTGATCGTTCCGGAGGTGAACCCCGACGCGGTCGAGCACTACCGCAACCGGATGATCATCGCGAACCCCAACTGCTCAACCGCGCAATTGGTGGTGGCGCTGAAGCCGCTCCACGATCGTGCACGGATCAAGCGCGTCGTGGTCAGCACCTACCAATCGGTGTCCGGCGCGGGCAAGGATGGCATTGACGAACTCTGGGACCAGACCAAGGGCATGTATGTGCCGGGTCAGGAAGTCGAGCCGTCCACATTCCAGAAGCAGATTGCCTTCAACGTCATTCCCCATATCGACGTCTTCATGGAAGACGGCTCGACCAAGGAAGAATGGAAGATGGTGGCGGAGACGAAGAAGATCGTCGATCCATCGATCAAGCTGACGACGACCTGTGTAAGGGTGCCCGTTTTCGTCGGTCACTCGGAGGCCGTGAACATCGAGTTCGAGGACTTCCTCGATGAGGACGAAGCACGGGATATCCTGCGCGAAGCGCCGGGTATCATGGTCATCGACAAGCGCGAGGACGGTGGCTACGCCACACCGATCGAGTCGGTCGGTGAATACGCGACCTATATCAGCCGTATCCGCCAGGATTCGACGCTCGACAACGGCCTGAACCTCTGGTGTGTCTCCGACAATCTGCGGAAAGGCGCCGCTTTGAACGCCGTGCAGATCGCCGAATTGCTCGGAAATCGGATCCTCAAGAAGGGTTGATTCGGTCGGCGCGGCGGCCTCACCGCCGCGCCAAACCACACTGATTGGTTGCAAATCGGCCCAGGTTCCGCTGGGTCACATAGCCGATATCCTAAATTTTATTGACTCAAATGCCCTCATCCCGCAAGCCAGAGGGGTCCCGTAATCCCGGGACTTATGACGGGGGTAAGAATCTCCCACACTAGCGCGATTGATTGTGCGACTATTCCGGGGGAGGTAATATGTTGCGTCAACACAAGGCAGGGGCCGCGCCCAGAATTCGTGTGGCAGTTCCCTGGTTCGGATTTGGAGCGGGTTTGCGCTGGCGTCAACGGCGGCGCGCCAAGGCCTTGGCGGCCCGACAGGCCGCCTTGCGAGCCGCCATCTCCGAAGACATATCGCTGATTGCACCGCCACCGCTTTACCGAAAGAACATGCCCGACGCGTGATTGCGCCCAGGCACGTCGCCGTGACGGTCAAATAGGTGCGAATCCGCCGATCTCCGGCAGGTAGTGTTCCAGCGTGCCGGCTCCGATATCGACCCAAAGACCGTGCAGCGACAGCCGTTCCGCTTCGATCGCTTCTCGCACGAAGGGAAACTCCCACAGGTTTTCCAATGACACCACCACGGTCTGCTTTTCCAGTTCCTTGAGCAGTGCCTTCTCGTCCTCGATGTGGGCGACACGCTCGTGGCCCGGGCGCAGGATCTGCAACCAGCGGCCCACGAAGCTCTCCTTGGCTTCCAGCTCGGGCGCATTGCCACTGCACATTTCGTGACATCCTTTCACGCCACCACAGTCGGAGTGACCAACCACCACCACATGGGCGACCTTCAACACCCTCACCGCGTATTCCAGCGCGGCCGAGGTGCCGTGCGGGTCGCCATCCGGCAAGTAGGGCGGAACGATGTTGGCAATGTTCCGGTGGAGAAAGATATCGCCCGTTTCGGCGCTGAAGATATCGTTCACGTTCACCCGGCTATCGCAGCAGGCAATTGCCATGATGCGAGGGTGCTGCCCATCTTCCGCCAGGCGCCGGTACCAGATCTTGTTGTTCGAATAAGTGGTGGCCTTCCACCCACGATACCTCGTCACCAGGTAGGGCGGCAGCGCCCGTGCGTGAATCTCTTTTTTGCTCTCGGACATTGTCGCGCTCCCATCAGACGTCGCTGAAATCTACGGCGGCATTTAGCGAAATTCGAGGGCAAACTGACGGCCACCCATAACCCTTTGTTCAATCAGTCCCTGAATGATCCGAGCGACCGTCGGGGTGGGCGGTGAAAAGATGCGAGGTATCAGGTGGCCCATATAGCAACCCTTTGTCACGATGAGCAGGTGCGGCTCGACTCGAGCAAGCTGCAGGCGCTCTACAGCCAACTCGGCGCGGCCGGCGCGGAGAACGTGATCTGTCGCGCGATGGAGGAACTGGCGGTGCGACTGTCCGACCTTGCGCCACTGCACCGTGCGGGACGTCATGGCGAATTGGCGAAAATGTCCCACAGCCTGGTTGGTATCGCCGATCAGGTCGGCATGGCGACGCTGGCCCAGGTATCCAGCGATGTGTGCGATTGCGCGTCACAGCAGGACCCGGTCGCCATCGCCGCGACCCTGTGCCGGCTGGAACGGATCGGCGACAAGTCCCTCACCGCGATTTGGGATATGCGGGATCTCAGCATCTGACCCTCTTGCGGGCAGTTGGACAAACGCTAGGCTGCGCGGCAATCGATCCACGGAAAGAGCACTGTCATGCCCCTGCTGCCCCGAACCGACGCGTCAGATCCAATTCCCTTGCACGTCGTGGAAAGGGATCGCTTCGCTGACTGGAAGGCGGGCCAATCTCAGACGGTCCGTTCATGGCTGGATCGCATTGCATTCACCGGCGCACTTGGCGAGGCCGCGCTCGTCCCCGATGACAACGGCCCGCTTGCCGTGGCCGGGTATGGCGACAGGGACTCCCGTGCACGGGGACGATTCCATCTGGCCCTGGCCGCCAGAACACTTCCACCCGGTCACTACAGCCTCGCGACCGAGCTTCCGGCACAGGTCGCGGAGGAGGAGTGCCTTGGCTGGGCGCTGACCAACTATCGTTTCGATCGCTACAAAGAGGGCGCGCAGGCATCGTCATGGCTTCTGCCTCCAGATTTCCTTGACACAGACCGCGTGAATGCGATCGCCGAGGGCGAGGCCCTGACACGCGACTTGATCAACACACCTTCCAGCGACATGGGGCCCGAAGAACTCGAAGCCACCGTCCGCGATCTGGCCGTCGAGTTTGGCGCCACCTGCGAGGTAACGCTCGGCGACACTCTCCTGGCCGAGAATTTCCCCATGATCCACGCCGTCGGCCGCGCCTCTCCCCGCGCGCCGCGACTGATCGACATGAGATGGGGCGACACCGGCCCGACCCTTACGCTTGTTGGCAAAGGTGTCTGTTTTGACACCGGTGGCCTCAACCTGAAGCCAGGGGCATCCATGGGGCTGATGAAAAAGGACATGGGCGGCGCTGCGACGGTGCTTGGACTGGCCCGGATGATCATGTCTCTCCGGCTGGACCTGCGGCTGCGGGTCCTGATCCCTGCCGTTGAGAACAGCGTCTCCGGCAACGCGTTCCGACCGCAGGACGTTCTGACGTCGCGCAAGGGTCTGACGGTCGAAATCAACAACACCGATGCCGAAGGCCGGTTGGTCCTCGCCGATGCCTTGGCACTTGCGGTGGAAGAAGATCCAGACATGTTGATCTCCATGGCGACGCTGACCGGGGCGGCCCGGGTTGCAGTTGGGCCCGACATCGCGCCGTTTTACACCGACAATGGCGTGTTCGCATCAACGCTCGCGAACGCGGCGGAGCAGGTCGCCGACCCGGTCTGGCGCATGCCCTTCCATACCCCCTACGAGAAGATGATCGAGCCGATGATCGCCGATCTCGACAACGCGCCCAAGGGTGGGTTTGCCGGGTCCATCACGGCGGCGCTGTTCCTGCGCAGGTTTGCCGAGGGGGCTCGGTCCTACGCGCATTTCGACATCTATGGCTGGCAGCCCACGGCCGCCCCGGCACGTCCGGTGGGAGGCGTCGGACAGGGTGCCCGTGCCATCCTGCAAGCCCTGCCGGAGGTTCTGTACCTATGAGCGATCCGCGCCTGACACCCGCAAATGAACACGTCGCGGCCGAAGAACTGCGCGATGTCGTCGAGGCTCCGACCTACGTCAGAGGAATGGTCCGGCAGGTAGCCGAACCGGTCATCGACCTGTTGCGACGCCCCGAGGGGCCGCGCGACCGGCAATTGATCTACGGGGATCGTGTACGCGTGCTGGAGGAGCGGGATGGCCATGCCTTCCTGCAATCTCTAAAGGATGGCTATGTCGGCTACGCCGATGCGACCGCCCTGACTCCTCCCCGAACGCCAACGCATCGCGTGATCGCGCCTTCGACGCATCTCTACCCGAAGCCTGACCTCAAGACACATGAGGTCGGATGGCTCTCCCACGGTTCGATGCTCAAAATCACTGGCGTGACAGGCAATTATGCAGAAACCGACACCGGGTCCTTTGTTCCCGCAGGCCACATCATCCCGGTCGACCATACAGAAACCGACCCCGTAGCAATCGCCGAACGGTACCTCGGCACGCCCTATCTCTGGGGTGGGAACTCGCGAATGGGAATCGACTGCTCTGGACTTGTACAGGCGGCAATTCTCGCCTGCGGACATCCCTGTCCCGGCGACAGCGACCTTCAAGGCGCGAGCGTCGGGCAGGAAAGGGAGGTCGGTTCGGAAGTCCGTCGCGGGGATCTTTTGTTCTGGACGGGGCACGTGGCCATGGCAGTGTCCCCCGATCGGATTATCCACGCCAACGCCTACCACATGGCCGTTTCCTACGAAGGTCTCCGGGAGGCCATCGACCGGATCGCGAAGGAAACGGGCCCGGTACTAGCACACCGCCGGCCGGGGTAGGATATCAATCCACGGGCCGGATCAGCTTTCGCTCAAGCCCGCGCAGCACCGCCCTGAGGTCGTGGCCACGTTTGAGCACCTGCCCGTCCATCCCGATCATTGCGTACATTCCCTGCCGGTTTCGGAGCTTGGGGCGTTTCTCGATCCGATAAAGTGGCGTCTCGGCGGTGCGTCGGAAAACAGAGAAAACGGCCACTTCCCGCAAGCAGGAGATACCGTAATCACGCCATTCTCCGGCGGCTACCATACGTCCATAGAGCGAAAGAATGACGCTCAGCTCGCGGCGATCGAATGCCACCTGTTCCGGCACGCGGCTGACAGGAAGCGGGGTCGGAGGCTGCATGTTCATGCTCCCAACTCTGAGTCGTCCCTTCCGGCAAATCAACCCTCGCCGTAATTTTGCCGTATCTTGACCACCAAGTTTCCTCGGTTCGCCCTCAACCGCGCCACGTCCGGGGGTCATTCATCAATTGTGTGATGAGCTTAGGCTCTGTCCGGCACTGTCAATTACAGCCCCCACCCAGTAGGCAGTGCCGGACAACACATCCATCCCCCAGCTCCAGATCGATCCGCGCGCGCAGCTGAGCGTTGACGTGGCTGCCCACACGCGCTACCCCGCCGCCCTTGTCACCAGAGGGTTGAATCATGGCGCGCAGACGCAAGGGGCGGGACATTTCCGGTTGGGTCATCCTGGACAAGCCCGCGGGACTCACATCGACGGCTGTCGTCAACAAGGTTCGCTGGGCGTTCGAGGCAAAGAAAGCCGGACATTCCGGAACGCTCGATCCAGCGGCGACCGGATTGCTGGCCGTCGCACTAGGCGAGGCCACGAAGACCATTCCTTTCGTCACCGAGGCGCTCAAGGCCTACCGGTTTACCGTACGGTTCGGCCAGGCGACCAATACCGACGACGCCGAGGGCGAGGTGATCGCAACAAGCGATGCGCGGCCGTCGGATGCCGAGATCGCATCGGCTCTGCCCGCTTTTGTCGGCGACATACAGCAGGTTCCACCGAAGTACTCGGCAGTGAAGATCGACGGCGAACGCGCCTATGCTCTGGCGCGTGACGACGAGGACTTCGAGATCGCTGCGCGCCCTCTCTATGTTGACAGTCTGGATCTGGTGGAACGAGCCGACACGGACCACGCCACGCTGGAGATGATCTGCGGAAAAGGTGGCTATGTCCGCTCTATCGCACGGGACCTTGGAGACGCTCTTGGATGTCACGCCCACGTCACGGCGCTGCGCCGCGTTTGGTCCGGTCCGTTCGAGATCGGGGACGCACTTGACTACAAGACCATCGAAACTCTGGCGCGCACTCCGGACCTCGACAGCTATCTGCGCCCGCTGGAGGCATCGCTCGTGGATCTTCCCTGCCTGCCCTGCACCCCGGAAGGGGCCGCGCGGCTGAGGAACGGAAATCCCGGCATGGTCCTGTCGGCAGCCAATGTCGAATACGGGGACACCGCCTGGGCCAGCTACCAGGGCAAACCCGTCGCCATCGGGATCTACCGTGGCGGAGAGTTGCACCCCAATCGAGTTTTCAATCTCCCACAGGACGGTTGAGTTCAGCCGCCCTTCAGCGAACCGGTTGCCAATTTCCGGAGTGCGGGGCGTCCCTCCGGCCGGATTGGCCATTCGCGCCTGCACCCATGTCAAGCGGTCATGCCCGGCCGGATTTTTCTTTTTCAACGGGGATCTGGCGGTTAACGTCGTGTCACTGGCGGGAAGGGCCTGCTGCATTTACTTGATGCGTTGAAAAGGGAGAAACCATGAGCAAGCGTGACGAACTCATTGCAAAATACGCCGACGATCTGAAGACCAAGTGCGGCGTCGAACCCGACCTGGATCTTCTGACCAAGGTCACGATTGGTTGTGGTCCGTCAATCTACAACGAAGATGCATCGACCGTGGCATCCAGCCAGGATTCCGAGCTGGAGACTGTGAAGGAGAATTTCCTGATCAAGAAGCTTGGCCTCGCTGATGGCCCGGAGCTGATGGAAGGCATCCAGAAAGTCATCGAGACCTACGGCAAGTCCGAGCGCAACAAGTACCGTGCGGTTGTTTACTACCTGCTCACCAAACACTTCGGGAAGGACTCTGTCTACAGGTAGCGCCCGCAGTATCTTTTCCATTTGGATCAAATGCCTGACACTCCGGAGTTGAACGAATCCGGGGTGTCAAGTATGCCATTGGTGCGGGTCAGGACGACCCCGGATTTCTCATACACGCGTGTGGTGCAACCAAGGGCACGTGGGGTGATGGAGGGTTCCGGGGGGAACCCTCCATCTTTTCTTCAGGACTAGGTTTTTGCTGTCTCTCTCGGCAGCCAGCAACGCGTCCATGATTGAAGCAACTCGATCCGGTCGGACCCAATCACGGGGTCCCGAACTGGAGCGAGACAGCGCGATAGCCGAACAGGCATTCTCCAAAACACCAGTCGAATGGACCGCTTCACTGTCCACGGCGCTCCGGCCGTTGCAGCATATTGCACGATCGCGGCCGTCGGAGTGACTGCGCAACACGGGCAACTTGATCGCTGATCATGTTTCCGGCTTCCGCCTTGGCACGTCTTGAAAACCTATCGGGTCAAAAGAACATCAGGACCGCACCGATGATCGCACAGCCAAGCGTGGCATAGCCCCCATCGATGACAATCAGGGCGGGCTTGCGTTGGCTGTAGAGGTAGTTCGTCACGATCCACGGCGTTGCGATGAAAAGGCCAAGGCCGAGCCCGGAGACAAAGCCACCGCCCAGAGTCTCGACACCCGAGCCGACGAGGATATGCCGCGTCATCCCGGCCACCAGCACCGCGCACAGGAAACTGATGATGTAGGGGATCGGGTTGGCAGGATCGATGTCGCCTTCACCCAATTCTGCCGCTTCCAGCCAGCGTTGCGACAACACGCTGTACCAGAGTGCTCCGAAAACCCATGCGGCCGCCCCAGCGACCAAAACCGACAGAAGTCCCATGAATATCCTCCGGTAGGGTCAGGGGGCAATGCCGCCCAGTTCACAGATGATCGCCCATTCAGCCTCGGATACCGGCTGCACGGACAATCGGGTGTTCTTCACCAGCGCCATCTCTGCCAGATCAGGATGCTCCTTGATTTCGGCCAGCGTTACGGGGCGCGCAAGGGGGGCCACCGCGCGGATATCCACGCAATCCCAGCGCGCGTCTTCGGTGGTGCTGTCCTGATGCGATTCCGCGCAGACTTCGACGATGCCCACCACGGCCTTTTCCTTTTGAGAATGGTAGAAGAAGCCGCGGTCGCCAGCCCTCATCAACCGCATGTTGTTGCGCGCCTGGTAGTTCCGCACGCCATCCCACTCCTCGCCTTCCTCTCCCTTTGCAACCTGGTCATCCCAGGACCAGGTCGACGGTTCGGATTTGAACAGCCAGAACGCCATCAGCCGATCACCCGGTTCCATGGAACAAGTTCCACGCTTTCGAACAGGCCCGCCTTTCCGTAGGGGTCCGCATCCACCCACTCCTGCGCCTCCGCCATGTCCTCGACATCAAGGATCACGAGCGAGCCGCACATCTCTCCATTCGCATCAAGAAGCGGTCCGGCCTGCGAGACCATGGTGCTGGATTTCAGGTACTCCACATGGGCGGGGCGATTGTCCAGGCGGGTCTGCAACGCGCCCTGTTTGTCCTTGGCGATGAGTGCGACGAGCATATTGGTCTCCTTGGTCTCGGGTTGCTGCACAATCCCGCGGCAGGGCGCACATGGCAAGCAAGGATGGGGCTTTTTCCGGACAACAGCGCGAACGGTCGTTTCAGGCCTTTGCGCCTTTCTTGCCCGACCCCAGTATCCCGGTCTGCCGGGTATCGAGTGGCCAACGCGGTCGCGCGGCAAGGTCCATGCCATCGACATGCCCCAACCGTGCGATCTCGATCCCTGCCCATGCAATCATCGCGGCGTTGTCAGTGCAAAGCGCCAGCGGCGGGGCGGTGAACCGCAGGCCGGTCTCTGCGCAGAGTGTCTGGAGTTGATGGCGAATCGTGGCATTGGCCGCGACACCGCCGGCAACGGCAAGCACCGGCTCTGCCGGTTCCCGTTCGAGATACGCCGCGATGGCCCGCCGGCCTTTGGCGGTCAATACATCTGCGACCGCAGCCTGGAAGGAAGCGCAGAGGTCGGCCCGGTCGCCACGGCGCAAGCCGCCGTCACGCTCTATCAATCCGTCGCGGGCGCGCAGCAACGCGGTCTTCAGGCCGGAAAACGACATGTCACATCCCGGACGGTCAAGCAGCGGGCGTGGGAGGGCAAAGGCCTTCGGATTGCCGGATTCGGCCTCGCGTTCGACGTTCGGACCTCCGGGTTGCGGAAGTGCCAGCAATTTGGCCGTCTTGTCGAACGCCTCTCCGGGCGCGTCGTCGATCGTGGAGCCAAGGCGATGAAACCGGTCCGCGCTCTCGACGACAAGAAACTGGCAATGCCCGCCAGAGACCAGCAGCATCAGGTAGGGAAACGCCAGCCCGTCGGTCAGGCGCGGTGTCAGCGCATGCCCTGCAAGGTGGTTCACGCCGATCAACGGCAGGCCGGACCCCATGGCCAAGCCCTTGGCGCACATGACACCGGACAGGACACCTCCAATGAGCCCCGGCCCGGCCGTCACCGCAATCCCGTCCAGATCACCAAGAGAGACGCCTGCCTCCGCCAACGCCGCCTCCACCATCAGGTCGATCTTCTCTGCATGTGCCCGTGCGGCGATCTCTGGGACAACGCCACCGAAAGCTGCGTGCAGATCGGTTTGACCGGAGACAACATTCGACAGGATCTCGCCGCGTGAACCATTGGCGCGAACAATTGCGGCGGCGGTGTCGTCACAACTGCTCTCGATCCCCAACAGGGTGATCGGTCTTGTCTGTTCGGCGGGCTGTTGCACGGAGTGGGCTCGTGGGGCTAGGAATACCTCGCCCAAATAACTGCGCAGGCACCGAATGTGAACCGCTCCGAGACCACCCTCCTGCTGACCCGCCCTCGCGCGGCATCCGAACGGTTTCTTGGCGAACTGAAGGCGAAGGGTGATTTCGGACAGGTGATTGTCTCCCCGGTCATGCGCATTGCCCTGCTTCCAGCGCCCGAACTGCCGGAGCCCGGTGTCGAGTTGATCCTGACCTCGCAAAATGCGATCGCCGCCATCGAAGGGCACAATGGCCTTGTCGGGCGCAAGGCATGGTGTGTCGGACCGGCCACGGCAAGCGCGGCGAAGGCGGCCGGGCTCGATGTGCGGGCGCAGGCGCAGGACGCAACGACACTGGGAAACCTGATCGAAGGCGCTGCTCCGGACGGCAAGTTGGTCCACCTTTGCGGTCGTCACCGGCGCGGGGACCTCGTCGACCGCCTTCGGAAGTCGGGCCTTCGGGCGGTCGCTCAAGAGGTCTACGACCAACAGGAGCAACCCCTCACCGACGAGGCGGAGAGCGCCATTGCCGCGCCCATCAACATCGTCGCACCGGTGTTTTCACCACGGAGCCTCAGGCTGCTCGCCACGCAGGTCGGACAACGGATTGCCAGGATCCACATCGCAGCAATCAGCCCCGCCGCCGCGGAGCACTGGAGCCAGCGGCCCGGCGAGTCGCTGGAAATCGCACCCACTCCGGATTCTTCTGGTATCATTGTCGCGGTGGGCAGGCTGTTTGACGCAGTTCCGTCCGCTTGAGGCATGACACCACCCAAGTTAAGTTCCACTCCGGTAGCTGCCATTCAGCACGTGCCGAGATTCGGGGGTAATTTCCAGTGGCCGAAACGAAAAAGTCCGACACGGCATCCGACGACACAAAACGTTCCGAGGAGGATGTGGTCGCCGAACCGCAAACTTCCGAAGACGAAACTGTCTCCCACGGCGCGACGGACGCGCAGATTGAGGAGGCTGATGGGGTCGAGGATGCCGAAATCCTGGACGACGTCCCTTCGGAGGATGAGACAGGCGAACGTGTCGACGGGGACGAGGACAGCACCGTAGCGCCGGATCTGGGTACTACGGAGCCTGACACGCCACCGACGGCACCGGACGAGGTCATTGCCGGCGCCGAGGATCTGTCCGCGCTTGATGACAGCTCTGTCTACGAGGAGGACGTGGCCGACCTGGAGACGCTCGATGGCGTGCCCGGAAATGCCGACGACACCCCGGAGACGGTTTCTGAACCCGCAGCAGAAGAGACTTCACCGGAGCCACAACCGGTTCCAGCCCCCGTTGCTCCGCCGAAGGAAACGGTCGTGGTTGAGAAGCGTAGCGGGTTTGGATCCGGGTTCCTCGGCGGCCTTGTCGCCGCCCTCGGAGTGGCCTTCGCGGTGCCCTATATCATCCCGGAGAACATGCTTCCCTGGGGCCAGGACGGCGAGCTGTCAGAACAGGTCGCCAGCCAGACCGAGACAATCGCAACGCTTCAGACCGACCTTCAGGCACTTCGGGGCCAGTTGGCGGAAGCTGCCAGCAGCAGCAATCTTGCGGCATTGCAATCCGAGACTGGCGCGGCACTGGATGAGTTGCGCGCTAGCCTGGAAGCGACTGCCTCCCTCGACTCCCGGCTCACTGCCGTGGAGGGATTTGCCGGTCGATTGGACGCGCTGGAGAAACGTCCCATCGCGGACGCGCCAGACCCGGCCTCTGTTGCAGCCGTGGAGGCGTATGGCCGCGAGTTTGCCGCCCTGAAAGCGGCGGTCGAAGCCCAGATGTCCGATGTGGAGGCCCTTGTGGCCGAGACAAAGGCCGCAGCGGAAGCCGCTGTCACGAAGGCTGCCGAGGATTCAACCGCCGCGCAGGAAAAGGCCGAGGCCGAAGCCGCCGCAGCGGCGGAGAAGGCAGAACGCGCGGCGCGTGCCCAGGCGCTTGTCGATATTCAGGCGGCGCTTGAATCCGGCGCCGGCTTTACGGACAGCTTGCCACGGCTTGATGGCATCGATGTCCCGGCAGCACTTACCGCGAATGCCGCCGATGGCGTGCCGACGCTTCCTGAACTCCTCGCAGCCTTCCCGCCGGCCGCACGCGATGCCCTCGATGCGTCGCTGCGTGCAAATTCCGGCTCGGGTGTGGAGGATCGCACGAAGACGTTCCTCCGGACCCAGCTCGGCATCCGCTCCCTTGCTCCCAAGGAAGGCGACGACCCGGACGCGATTCTCAGCCGCGCGGAAGCCGCCGTAGCCGAGGGGCGCCTGAGGGATGCCGTTGCGGAGCTGTCCGCGCTTCCCGAGGACGGCCAGACCCATATGGCCGACTGGATCGCGCTTGCCACCACGCGCGCCGACGCCGTCGCCGCTGCAGATGAACTCGCCGCCAGCCTGGCAGCCAACTGAGGACACCACCGATGCTTTGGTCTCTTGTAAAGATCCTGTTGTTTGTCGCGGTGGTCGTCGGTCTGACCGTCGGCGCCGGATATGTCATGGAAACCGGACCCTCCGTGGTCGTCTCCGTCGGTTCGGTGGAGCTGAACCTCGGTCCACTCCAGGCGGTCCTGCTGGCGCTCGCCGCTCTTGTCGCCATTTGGCTGGTGTTCAAGATCGTCAGTCTGCTTGTCGCGTTCCTGCGCTTCCTGCTCGGGGATGAAACCGCCCTGTCACGATACTTCGACCGAAATCGGGAGCGTCGGGGATACAAGGCGCTGACCGAATCTCTCATGGCTCTGGCAGCCGGCGAAGGACGTCAGGCCATGAACCAAGCCGCCAAGGCGGAGAAATACCTTGGGAACCCAACCATCACCAACGTGATCACCGCGCAGGCTGCGGAATCCATGGGGGATCGGAAGAAAGCGGAAGAAAGCTACAAGAAACTGCTGAAGGACGACAGGGCACGCTTTGTCGGCATCCGCGGGATCATGAAGCAGAAGCTCTCCGAAGGGGATACCGACACTGCGCTCCTGCTGGCGGAGAAGGCCTTCGCTCTCAAGCCGAAGCACGAAGAGGTGCAAGACACGCTGCTCAAGCTACAGGCGGAGCACCACGACTGGACTGGGGCTCGCAAGACACTCGGCACCAAGCTGCGCACGGGCACCCTGCCCCGCGACGTCCATCGCCGGCGCGACGCGGTTCTGGCGTTGTCCGAGGCCAAGGATGTGCTCGACGCTGGCAAGTCCATCGACGCACGCGAAGCCGCGATCGAAGCCAACAAGCTGTCGCCGGATCTCGTTCCCGCCTCCATCATGGCGGCCCGCGGATACATCGAGAAAGGCAAGCCGCGCTATGCTGCCCGGGTATTGAAGAAAACCTGGGATGTCACACCACATCCGGAACTGGCGATGGCCTTCGCAGAGATTGAGCCCAACGAAGACCCGAAAGCGCGTCTGAAACGCTTTGGCGATCTCACGAAGATCAACCCGGATCACCCGGAAACCAGGATGCTGCTGGCGGAACTCAATATCGCGGCCGAAGATTTCCCGGAAGCGCGCCGCGCGCTTGGCGATCTGCCGAACAGCGACCCGACAGCGCGTTCGCTGTCGATCATGGCCGCAATCGAACGCGGCGAAGGTGCGGACGACGCAGTCGTGCGGGGTTGGCTGACGCGCGCCGTCACCGCCCCTCGCGGACCGCAGTGGGTCTGCGACAATTGCCAGAAGACGGAACCCACATGGCAGCCGGTCTGCTCCCATTGCGGCGGATTCGACACGCTTGCCTGGAAGGAGTTGCCCAAGTCTGAACTGAGCCTTCCGACGGGCAGCGAAATGCTCCCGCTCATCGTTGGCGAGAAGGCCAAGGCACCTGAACCCGAAATGGAACCGGAAGCCGAAACCAAGACCGAGGCCGAAACCGATGTGCCGGAGCCCCATGAGCCCGCGCCAGTCGATGCGGTTCAACCCCAGGCCACCGCCGAAGCCGCGGAAGTCGTGGAGGCGCAAGCCGAAGAAATTCGGAAGTAGAGGTCCGGTTTCAGCACGAAGCCCCACACGAACGGCGCCGGTCGCACCCGGCGCCGTTTTCGTCTCGCGATACGGCTAGGGACAACGGAGACGTCCGATCCAGCAGGGTCGCGGAAAAGAGGGAAGTGGTGCCTCAAGAGGGACTCGAACCCCCGACCTTGTCCTTACGAAGGACCTGCTCTACCAGCTGAGCTATTGAGGCGGACCGCCGCTCGTTTAAACGCTACCGGCGCCCGCATCAAGTCAGAATCAGAACGGAATGTACCTGTTTGCCAGTTCCAAATCGAAGCTGACGAGGTATACGCCCGTCTGACGTTTTTGAAAGAGCCGGACCGCCTGCGATTGCTGACCACTCAGTCGCGTGCACTGTCCGCACACACCACATGCCTCCGGCAGCACGACACGCGAAATCCTGTTTGGCACATCGGGTCGAGCGACCTTGGCCAGATTTCCAAACGTCGCATCTTTCGGCGGCAAGGCCCACGGCGCAAACGCGGTCCGGAACGCGTCGATCAGCAGAGCAATTTCCTGCGTTCCAGATGACTCGAGAGACCTGGTTTAGCCACTGGTCGTCCTGCACCGCCGGAGTACGCCAACACGTCTGTTGTCGGGGGCGAAGGACGAGTGTGTCCACGCCATCCATCGCCTTTCCACAGCAGAATCGTCCATATCTTCGGGTGAATGACATATTCCAAGTCACCCGGATTGAACGCAAGGTTTTCGAAGGAGGACAAAGCTCGAAGAGTTTTGGATCCCAAGTTCGGTGGAGCCGTTTCGAGGGAGTTTACAGCAGCCAGTTCATCTTGGGAGCGCACTGTGCCGAATGTCGGTCGCAGGACGGGTGAAGAATACCGGAATTCGGACGTTTATCATCCATATCGCTGAATTGCCTCATGAACTCGCGACGGCCCGCAGGTTCGTCAACTTCAAGGCGCATCGGGTGTGCGCGAAAATGGGAGGATCACATGCGTGGAATCAAGAACTGGACAACGGCACTGGCGATCAGTGCGTTGACCGCGGTGGCCGGCGCGTCGGGCAGCCTTGCTGCAGACGGTAACTATGTCGGTATCTCCATGCCGACGAAGTCGTCCGAGCGCTGGATTACGGACGGCAACAGCATGGTCGCGCAGTTCGAGGAAGCCGGCTACAAGACCGACCTGCAATACGCCGAAGACGATATTGCGAACCAGCTTCGCCAGATCGAGACCATGATGCTCAAGGGCGTCAATGTCCTCGTCATCGGCGCCATCGATGGCACGACCCTGTCGGCCGCCCTCGAAAACGCCGCCGCATCCGGCATCAAGATCGTTGCCTATGACCGCCTGATCCGCGACTCGGGCGACGTCGATTACTACGCCACATTCGACAACTTCCAGGTTGGCGTCATTCAGGGCACATCGCTTGTCGATGGCCTGAAAGAGCGGTTCCCGGATGAAGATGTTTGGAACGTGGAAGTCTTCGGCGGCTCGCCGGACGACAACAACGCCTACTTCTTCTATGACGGCGCGATGTCGGTCCTCCAGCCGCTGATCGACGAGGGCAAGATCAACATCGTGTCCGGTCAGATGGGCATGGACAAGGTCGGCACTCTGCGTTGGGACGGCGCCGTGGCGCAGGCCCGCATGGATAACCTGCTGTCCGCTTTCTACACCGACGCAACCCTGCACGGCGTCCTGTCGCCCTATGATGGCCTGTCCATCGGGATCCTTTCCTCCGTGAAGGGTGTTGGCTACGGCTCCGGCGACCTGGCGATGCCGATCGTGACCGGGCAGGACGCCGAGGTTCAGTCCGTCAAGGCGATCCTTTCCGGCGAGCAATACTCGACCGTGTTCAAGGACACCCGAGAACTGGCCCGCGTCACCGTCGGCATGGTCGATGCGCTTCTCAAGGGTGGCGAGCCCGAGATCAACGACACCGAAACCTACGATAACGGCGTCAAGGTCGTGCCGTCCTTCCTGCTGAAGCCGGTTCCGGTCGATGCGAGCAACTGGGAAGACGTGCTTCTGGGTAGTGGCTACTACACCGAAGACCAGATCAAGTAAGGGTCCCTCCCGTCGGGGTGGCGAAACTCTCGCCGCCCCGGTTTTCCCGAAAACAACACCAATAAGATCTCCGGTTCACGGAGGAGCCCCATGACCGCCATTCTGGAAATGCGCAACATCACCAAGACGTTCCCGGGGGTCAAAGCCCTGAGTGACGTCAACCTCACTGTGGAGGAAGGTGAAATCCACGCGCTCGTCGGCGAAAACGGCGCCGGCAAATCCACCCTGATGAAAGTGTTGAGCGGGGTCTATCCGCACAACCAGTTCGAGGGGGATATTCTGTACCGGGGTGCGCCCCAGAAATTTGCCCGGATCGCAGACAGCGAAGAAAAGGGCATCATCATCATCCACCAGGAGCTGGCTCTGGTGCCGCTGCTCTCCATCGCCGAGAACATCTTTCTCGGCAATGAGACGGCCACAAAGGGCATCATCGACTGGAACGAGGCGCACCGCCGCGCCGCGGAACTCCTGGCGAAGGTTGGCCTGAGCGAGGCCACGACCACGAAAATCACCAATCTCGGCACCGGAAAACAGCAATTGGTGGAGATCGCCAAGGCGCTGTCGAAAGAGGTCGAACTTCTGATCCTCGACGAGCCCACCTCGTCGCTGAACGAGACCGACAGCCAGGCGCTGCTCGAGTTGATGCTGGAGTTCAAGCGGCAGGGGATCACGTCTATCCTGATCTCGCACAAACTGAACGAGGTTGCGCAGGTCGCCGACACGATCACCGTGCTGCGCGACGGCAAGACGGTGCGGAGCTTCCCCTGCGACAAGTCGCCGGAAGTGGAAAACCTGATCATCAAGGACATGGTCGGGCGAGAGCTGACAAACCGCTTCCCCCCACGCGACGCCGAGATCGGCGGGATGATGATGGAGGTGTCCGACTGGAACGTCTATCACCACCTGCACAGCGACCGGCACCTGATCCGTGACGTGAATCTCAACGTCCGCGCCGGTGAGATCGTCGGCATCGCCGGATTGATGGGAGCCGGACGGACCGAGTTGGCGATGAGCGTTTTCGGCCGCTCCTACGGCCAGAAGATCTCCGGCGAAGTGCGCCTGAAGGGGCAGGCCGTCGATGTCTCCGACATCAACAAGGCGGTCGAACTCGGCATTGCCTACGTGACCGAAGACCGGAAGGAATACGGTCTGGTTCTCGAGAATTCCATCAAGCACAACCTGACCCTGGCCAATCTCGACGATGTGTCGAACGGGGTCGTGCTTGATGAACATGCCGAGCGGCAGGTAAGCCGCGAGTACATCGGCAAGCTCAACATCCGTTGCTCGTCGATGCTGCAGGACGTCGTGAACCTTTCAGGCGGCAACCAGCAGAAAGTCGTGCTCGGCAAGTGGCTGAACGCCCATCCCGAAGTGCTGATCCTCGACGAACCGACCCGCGGCATCGATGTGAATGCCAAGTTCGAGATCTACACGATCATCAACGAGCTGGCGGCCGAGGGCAAAGGCATTGTCTTCATCTCCTCGGAGATGCCGGAACTGCTGGGAATGTGCGACCGGATTTACGTGATGAACGAAGGTCGGATCGTGGGCGAACTGCCCGCCTCCGAGGCTTCCCAGGAAAAGATCATGACCATGATCGTCAAGAGCGATGGGTGAAAAGATGCAACAAACGGCCAACGCCCCGGCTTCGGTGACCGAAGCAGAGACCAAAACCACCATCGGCAGCTACATCAAGGCCAACATGCGCGAATACGGGCTGCTACTCGCGCTGATCGTCGTCATGGTCTCCTTCCAGATCATGACCGACGGCATCCTCATGAAGCCGCTCAACATCACCAACCTCGTGCTGCAAAACAGCTATATCGTGATCATGGCCATCGGCATGCTGCTGGTCATCGTGGCGGGGCATATCGACCTGTCCGTCGGCTCGGTCGTCGGTTTCATCGGCGCCTTGGCGGCGGTGCTGATCGTCTCATGGGAAATACCGGTCTTCATTTCCGTAGTGATCTGTCTGCTGGCCGGTATCGCCATCGGCGCGATGCAGGGCTACTGGGTCGCCTACCACAAGATCCCGGCCTTCATCGTCACGCTCGCCGGTATGCTGGTGTTCCGTGGATTGACGCTGGCATTGCTGCAAGGGCAGTCGATCGGACCGTTCCCCAAGAGCTTCCAGAAGCTCAGCTCCGGCTTCATCCCCGACCTGACCGGCATGGAAGGCACGCATGGTCTGACGCTTCTTCTCGGCGGTGCGATCAGCCTGTACCTTGTCTACGCCAATCTGAGGAACCGCCGGGCGCAGCTTCGGATCGCTGACGCCGAGGAACCGCTTTCGGTCTTCATCCTGCAAAACGGCCTGATCCTGTTTGCCATCAACTACTTCACGATGCTGATGGCAGGTTATCGTGGCCTGCCCAACGTGCTGATCGTGATGGCGATCCTGATTGCCGTCTACAGTTTCTTCACGTCGCGGACGACGATGGGCCGACGCATCTATGCGCTCGGCGGCAACGAAAAGGCCGCGCGGTTGTCCGGGGTCAACACACAAAAGCTGACCTTTCTCGCCTTCGCCAACATGGGCTTCCTTGCCGCCCTGGCCGGGCTGGTCTTTGCGGCACGGCTCAACTCCGCATCACCCAAGGCCGGCGTCGCCTTCGAACTGGATGTGATCGCGGCGGTGTTCATCGGCGGCGCGTCGATGTCCGGCGGTGTCGGCACAGTGGTCGGTGCGGTGATCGGCGCCTTCCTGATGGGGGTCATGAACAACGGCATGTCGATCATGTCGGTGGGCATCGACTACCAGCAAGTCATCAAGGGCCTGGTGCTTTTGGCCGCGGTGATCTTCGACGTCTACAACAAGAAGAAGGCCGGATAAGGCCCAAAATGCCAGATCCGGGCCGCCATCGGCGACCGGGCACCACTCACGAAACTGCCGGCCGGAGTGCCGAAAAGCCTCCGGCCGCACCTTCAAACCGACCTGGCATCTGAACAGATCGCCACTCCATTGGGAGATGCTGGCATGTTGCGCGACCTTCGCCACGCCGTATTCGAAGCCAACCTGGAATTGAACCGGCGCGGCGTGGTCGTCTACACTTGGGGCAATGTCAGCGGCATTGACCGCGAGGCGGGGCTGGTGGTGATCAAACCCTCCGGCGTGTCCTACGCGGAGATGCAGGCAGACGATATGGTTGTCGTCACACTCGACAACGAGGTGGTCTGGGGCAGCAAGAAACCCTCCTCCGACACCCGGACCCACACGACGCTCTATCGGGCATTTCCCGAAATCGGAGGCGTCGTGCACACCCATTCCACACATGCGGTCGGCTGGGCACAGGCGCGGATGGAAATCCCCTGTCTTGGCACGACGCAGGCCGACTATTGCGCAGGGCCGATCCCCTGCACCGACCCGCTCACACCGGAGCAGGTATCCCGGGACTACGAGGGAGAGACCGGTGTGAATATCGTCCGCGCCTTCGAAGGGCGCGACCCGATGGCTCAACCGATGGTGCTGTTGGCCGGGCACGGCCCCTTTGCCTGGGGCAAGACGCCCGATGACGCCGTACACAATGCAGTGGTTCTGGAGAAATGCGCCGAGATGGCAACGGTCACGCGCATCGCCTGTGGCGGGTTGCCGCCACTGGAGGACCACGTGCTCGACTACCACTACCAGCGCAAGCACGGCGCCAATGCCTGGTATGGCCAGAAGTGATTTAATTACAGCGGCTTACGCCCCTGTCGATATCCAAGGAAAGGCACGGAAATGATCGGACTGAACCCACTGAAGATATGGTTCGTGTGCGGCTCGCAGCATCTCTACGGGCCCGAGGCGTTGGCCCAGGTTGCCGATGGCGCGCGGAGCGTGGCCGAGGGGCTTGCCGCGGATGGTCGCCTGTCGCTCCCCGTGCATTTCGCCGGTGTCGGGACAACGTCTGACGAGATCGCGAGGATCTGCCGGGAGGCATCGGCGGACGAGGAATGTGGCGGCGTGATCCTGTGGATGCACACGTTCTCGCCGGCCAAGATGTGGATCCGTGGCCTTTCCCAACTCACCAAGCCGGTTCTGCATCTGCACACTCAAGTCAGCGCCGCGCTTCCGTGGGACGCGATCGACATGGATTACATGAACCTGCACCAGTCGGCGCACGGCGACCGGGAGGCGGGTTTCATGCACACGCGCCTGAGGTTGCCGCGAAAGGTCGTCGCGGGACACTGGTCCGATGGCGAGGTACAGCAACAGATCGACACGTGGATGCGGGCGGCCCGGGCCTGGGATGATTGGCAGGGTGCGCGGTTCTGCCGGTTTGGGGACAACATGCGCTACGTCGCCGTGACCGAAGGTGACAAGGTCGGTGCCGAAATGGCCTTTGGCTTCTCGGTCGATGGTTACGGAATCATGGACCTGGCCGACCGCATGGCGCAGGTCCCCGACGCCGAGATTGCGGACCTCGCGACCGAATATGCCGACCTCTATGACGTCGACCCGGTTCTTGCCCCCGGTGGTGAGCACCACGATGCCCTTTTGTACAACGCCAAACAGGAGCTTGGGATCGGCGCCTTTCTCCACGAAGGAGGTTTCAAGGGCTTCACCCACACCTTCGAGGATCTGCACGGGCTGTCGCAGCTTCCCGGCATCGCCTCACAGCGGTTGATGGCGCAGGGCTACGGGTTTGCCGGCGAAGGCGATTGGAAGACCCCGGCGCTGGTGCGGGCGATGAAGGTCATGGGCCATGGGCTGACAGGGGCCTGCTCCTTCATGGAGGATTATACCTACGACATGACGCCGGGTGCGGAGCGCGTGCTGGGCTCGCACATGCTGGAGGTCTGTCCGAGTATCGCCGACGCAAAGCCACGGGTGGAAATCCACGCGCTGGGTATCGGCGGCAAAGACGACCCGGTGCGGCTCGTCTTCAACGCCCGCAAGGGGCCGGCGATCAATGCGTGTTTCGTGGATATGGGCAACCGTTTCCGGATGATCGCTAACACGGTGACAGCCGTTGACCACCCGGACCTGCCGAAACTGCCGGTCGCCCGTGCCGTGTGGGAATGCCAGCCGGACTTCAAGACCGCCTGCCGCGCCTGGATCCTCGCCGGCGGCGCGCACCACACCGCCTATAGCTACGATGTGACGGCGGAGATGCTGGAAGACTTCGCGACGATGGCGGATATGGAACTGGCGCTCATCGATGCGGACACCTCGCTGCCGCGGTTCAAGCAGGATCTTCGCATGAACGAAGTCTTCTGGCATCTGTCAGGCGGCTTCCGGGCCTGACGTTGCCAGGATTGCTCACTCAGCCAGGGATGGCGGCAGACCGGATACATCGGTTGCCGCCATTTCCGTTTGCAGTGTCGGCAGGATTTCGGTGTGGCGTTCCCGAAAATGACGCGGGCTCATCCCGGTGTGACGGCTGAAAACGCGCGAGAAATAGAGCGGATCGTCATAGCCGACCATCTGGCTGAGCGACTTGATCGGCACGTTGCTGATCCGCAGCATCTGCATCGCGTATTGCACCCGTTGCGCGTCGCGCCACTGAACGACTCCGACACCCATGAATTTGCGAAACAGCGACGAAAGACGTGAGGGCGACAGGCAGACGTGGTCGGCAACCTCCCGCACCCCGATGGGGCGTGCAAGATCCTGTGAGATCAGCGTGCAGGCAGCCAGCACCCGTTCGTCCACCACCTCCGGCGAATTGCGCGCATCCCGGTCGAGCCGCGCGCAGGACAGCAGGATGTGTTCCAGCCGGTTGAAGGCGAGGTCGAGGGAGAGTGCGTCATCGCGATGAGACCAGCGATCGACCCCCACGAACAGACGAAAGATCTCCGAGAACTTGCCTTCGTCACGGTGCCGCAACAGGTGCACTCCATCAACCTGCGTGCTCCAATCCAGCCAGGGTTTCCAGAATGCACGCGGCTGGAAGTAAATCCACCGGTGCCACCACTTCTGCGACCCCTCTGCCCGGCCGTAGAAATGTCGCGCTTCCGGCGGAAACATCAACAGGTCGCCCGGCCCGACAGTGAACCCGGTGTCGCCATCAAAGACCTGCCCGGTGCCATCGACGGTCAGATTCACGATCCACCCGCGCATACCGTTCGGGCGATCGACGAAGAAATCCAGCGGCCCGTCCTTTTCGATCGGCGTGATGCCCGCAACAAGCCGCACATCGAACCGGAATCCGGGAAAAAGCGAGGCGACCTCGGCGTCGTCTTCGGGGGGTGAGGACGAATAGGCAAGCTTGGAAATGATCCGATTGACCTGCGGGTCTTGTGACGGATCAAAATCAGATCTTTCGTCCATGTCTCCAACTCTATGCTGCATTGTTCGACCTTTGGTTGCTCAATAATCTAAAGAAGCCGGCGGAAATGGGAAAGAGATGACGTCGGGCGGCCCAAGTGAATTGTCCATAGGGATGCCGCACCGAATCGCGTTAAACGGGGAGAGACGGAATGGTTGATTCAGGCAACACATGCGTACTTGGGCTGGACTTCGGTTCCGATTCCGTGCGCGCGGTCGTCGTCCGCGCGTCCGATGGATACGAACTGGCTTCAAGCGTGGCCGAGTATCCCCGCTGGGCGGAGGGCCGCTTCTGCAACCCGGCGCATCAGCAGTATCGGCAGCATCCGGCGGACTACCTGGAGGCGCTGGTGTCGGCCGTGCGCGGCGCCCTCGCGAAATGCAAGGATCCGGCGCCACGTATCGCGGGCATCGGTGTCGACACGACCGGTTCGTCACCGCTCCCCGTGGCTGCGGACGGCACGGCACTGGCGCTCAAGGATGGGTTCACCACTGATCCCGATGCGATGTGCATCCTGTGGAAAGACCACACCGCAGTTGCCGAGGCCGAAGAGATCAACACGCTCTGCGCGCGTGGCGATCACGAGGACTACATCCGGTACGTCGGTGGCATCTACTCGTCGGAATGGTACTGGGCCAAGATCCTGAAGATCGGTCGGGCCAACCCCACGGTATTCCGGGCTGCAGCCAGCTGGGTAGAGCTTTGCGACTATATCCCTGCGCTTTTGACCGGTGTGGATGACGCCTCGAAAATCGTTCGTAGCCGGTGTGCTGCCGGGCACAAGGCACTCTGGCACCCCGACTGGAACGGATTGCCGAGCCGGGAGTGGCTCACCGCGCTGGATCCATGCCTCGGCAACCTCGCGACCCCCCTCTACACGGAAACGCGCACCTCCGATCAGCAGGCCGGGCGGCTGTCGCTGGAATGGGCCGGCCGCTTCGGAATCGACGCGGGCATCCCGGTCGCCGTCGGCGCATTCGATTGCCACATGGGCGCGGTGGGCGCGGGCATCGAACCCTACACGCTTGTGCGTGTCATGGGGACGTCGACCTGCGATATCCTCATTGCGCCGCCCGATGAAGTTGGGGGCACGCTGGTCAAGGGGATTTGCGGCCAGGTTCCCGGCAGTGTCGTGCCCGGATACATCGGGTTCGAAGCCGGACAATCCTCCTTCGGGGATGCTTTCGCGTGGTTCGAGAGCATCCTGCAATGGGGCCGGAACGGGACGGGCCAGAAGGGTTCGCTGCTGCCGGCGCTCGAAGCCGAGGCGAAGGAGCTGCCGCCGGGTGCGCTTGGCGAACGCGCGTTGGACTGGCTCAATGGCCGCCGCACCCCCGACGCGAACCAGAAGGTGCGCGCGATGATGTCTGGCCTGCACTTGGGCAGTACCGCGCCATCGCTTTATCGGGCGCTCGTGGAGGCGGCCGCATTTGGCACCCGCGCCATCGTGGAACGGTTTGTGGATGAAGGCATCCCGGTAAAGAGCATTGCCGGGATCGGTGGTATCGCCCGAAAGTCGGACCTCATCAGTCAGGTTTGTGCGGACGTCCTGAACCGCGAAATCGACGTGATCGAATCCGACCAGGCCTGCGCGCGCGGTGCTGCGATCTTTGCGGCCACCGCAGCCGGAGTTCACTCAGACATCGGCGCCGCCAAGTCAGCCATGCTGAGTCCGGTCGAAAAGACCTTCCGGCCGGATCCGCAGGCACACGCGATCTTTGACGGGATCTACGGCGACTACAAGCGGCTCGGCGCTTTCGCCAACACCCTCTGAGGGCGCGGCGGGCCGGTGGCTCAATCAGTAACCAGCGTGGGGTTTCCGGCACTATTGCAAGGAGTTGCACCGCTCCCACGGCGACCCGGAAGGGAATGCGCCTGAAGCACGCCGCCCATCGTGGGGGCAGCCGTCGGCGGCAGGTTCGCGAAGGTAATCGGCCGTCGCGACGCTGGTCAGGATGCTTCGCCCGCCACTGCAATCGACGTCAGGCCAGAACCTCTGAGCCGCAGGTTGTGTCGGCCCAACTGGTCGACCCGGGTCACCCCCATGAGCTTCATGTCGCGTTCGATCTCGCTACGGAGCAGGCCGAGTGCACGTTCCACACCCGGCTGCCCGGCCGCGGCAAGCGGGTAGAGATAGTGACGGCCAACACCGACGGCCTTCGCGCCGAGCGACAGGGCCTTGAGTACGTGTGTGCCGCGCTGAATACCGCTGTCCATCATCACGTCGAGCCGGTCGCCAACAGCATCGACGACCTCGGCCAGTTGGTCGAATGGCGCTCGCGAGCCGTCGAGCTGCCGCCCGCCGTGGTTGGACAGGACGATTCCTGTGCAACCGATCTCAGCGGCTCGGCGGGCGTCCTCTACGGTCATGACACCTTTCAGGCAGAACTGCCCGTCCCAGTTGCGGACCATCTCGGCCACGTCGTCCCAGTTCATCGACGGGTCGAGCATCTCCGTGAAATACCCGCCGATCGAACTGGTTCCGCTGCCCATGTCCACGTGTTCGTCGAGTTGCGGCAGGCGGAAGGACTCGTGGGTGACATGGTTGATTCCCCACATCGGCTTGATCGCAAACTGGATCATGCCGGCGAGGGTAAGCCGAAACGGGATCGTGAAACCTGTTCGCAGGTCGCGTTCTCTGTTGCCGCCGGTGATACTGTCCACGGTCAGCATCATTACCTCGACGCCGGCCTCCTTGGCGCGCTGCATCATTGCCGCGTTCAGGCCCCGGTCGCGATGGAAGTAGAACTGGTAGACCTGCGGATTGCTGTGCTTCTCCCGCAACTCTTCGATCGACACGGTCCCAAGCGACGAAACGCCGAACATGGTTCCGAATTTCTCTGCCGCTGCCGCCACGGCGCGCTCGCCCTCGTGATGAAACAGACGCTGTAGGGCGGTCGGTGAACAGAAGACCGGCATGTCGAGCTTCTGGCCCATGACCGTCACCGACATGTCGACATCGGACACGCCGGCCAAAACCGACGGCAACAGATCGCACTGATCGAAGGCACTGGTGTTCCCGACCAAAGTCACTTCATCGTCGGCGCCTCCGTCGATGTAGTTGAAGATCGGGCTCGGCAGCCGCCGCCGCGCAAGGCGCCGGAAGTCATGGAAGTTGTGGCAATCCTTGAGACGCATCGACGTGGCTCCCTGGCAAGCGACCGTTGGGCGCGACGTTGCCAGCGAAACTCGGACGAATTCAAGGGCGGGACGGTCGGTTGCGCGATGCGCCGCACCACTGCGATCCCGGCGGGGGGTCGAAATCGGTCCGGGACGTCGTCCGAAACCGATCCCGACCCTGTACAGGGGAGGTCCTAGCCTATCTGTTCAAACAACCGCGCCACCGCTTCGGCCCCGGGGTCGACATGGCCCGCAAGTTGCTCGGCACTGAGATAGGAGGCGCGCCCGGCCTTTGCCTTGACCAGTTCCGCCGTGAGACTCGCACCTGAACGCGCTGCGATCGCTGCCGCACCCAGCCCCTGTTCAAGCTGCTCCAACGCAGGGTGGAGGGCATCCACCATCGTTCGGTCACCCAGTTGCGCGCCACCGACCTCCTGCATCCGCGTGAGGCCGATACGAAGAGCGTCCCGCATGTTCATTCCGCCCGAGGCAGCATCACCGGCCGCGGCGAAGAAGATCGCCAGCAAGACACCGGAGGACCCTCCCATGGTCTGGCTGAGTTCCTGCCCGATGGCCCGGTAGAGCTGCGTGTGATCCGCGAGCGGAAGCCGGTCCATGGCGGAAATCAGGGCGCGTGCCGCACCGGCGAGCGTCGATCCCGTGTCCCCGTCGCCGGATTTCGCATCCAGCGCGTTCAGGTCATCCTCGGAAGCAATGAGGATCTTGCAACAGCGGGTCAGGAAGGCTTCGGTCTGCGGATGTGCCGACGGGATCGGGCGGATCGGGCTCAACCCGTCCGGCAGGTCAAAGACCGTCTGTTCCACCACGGGCGCACAGCCAGGCCACGCCGGCATCGGAACACCCTTTCGCAAGGCATCCACGAAATCTGCCTCCGCAGGCAGAACCGAGAGCGAGAACCCATGCATGTCGAGCGACGTCATCATCGGCGCCGGCCCGATCAGAAACGTCACCTGCTTGCCGATCCGGGAGCGGTTCAGCTCGTTTGCAAGCACCGACATTTCGAGAACCGAGGTCGCGCCGAGGTTGTTCAGCAACGCGACATGCGGGCCATCTTCCATAGCGGCGGCCATGCGTTCGGTCACGCGATCCATCGCCTGGCCGACGCTTTCGAACGGGATCTGCTCCACGCCGGCCTCGCCATGAATGCCGAGCCCAAGCTCTGCCATGCCCTTTCCGATGCGCTCTTCCTTGGGCGCGCCGGGAATCTGGCAGGTATCGAGCGACATGCCGATGGTCTTGGCCCGCGCGATCACCTTCCGCGCCATGTCCGTCACCGTATCGAGGTCGGCCCCGTTTTCGGCCAGCGTTCCCGCGATCTTGTGCACGAAGAGCGTCCCGGCCACCCCGCGCGATTGAGGCAGATCTGGCAGTGCGATGTCGTCATCGACGATCACCATGTTCACCTTCAGTCCGAAAGTGCGGGCCCGTTCGGCGGCAAGGCCAAAGTTCAGGCGGTCGCCGGTGTAGTTCTTGACGATCAGCAGGCAGCCCGCCGGCCCGGTCACCGCCAGGATCCCCGCGAGGACCGCGTCGACCGAGGGAGATGCGAAGACATCCCCGCAGACCGCCGCCGTCAGCATCCCCTCTCCCACGAACCCCGCATGGGCCGGTTCGTGGCCAGAACCGCCGCCGGATACCAGCGCGACCCTGGATTTGTCCCAGTCCTTGCGAACGACCACGCGGATATGTGGATAGCCGTCCAGCCGGGCGAGCGTTTCACCGGATGCGGCCAGAACCCCATCGATGGCTTCGGTTACGATTTCTTCTTTTGTGTTCATGAAGTGGGTCACGTTGTTTTCCTTCATGCTATACGCGCGCCGTCGGCGTTGAAATAGAATGGTTGATGTGGCTCGATCTGGACGATGTCGCCGGATTTCAGAGCGGTGTGGGGATCTGTCACCGTGATCAGGTCATGCTCACGGAAAAACAGGTGCAGGCGGGTCTGATCGCCAAGGTGCTCGACCCGGGTCACAAGACTCTCCTGCCCAGCGCCCTGACGGATCTGTTCCGGCCGCAGCCCCATGCTCGCGGCACCGGACGGCGCGGTTCCGAACAGATCGGCCGGAACGATGTTGATCCGCGGCTGTCCCAGCCGGGATGCTGCATAGACGCTGACCGGATCCTCGTAGATCTCCCGCGGTGTGCCAAACTGGACCAGCCGCCCGTGATCGAGCACGCCCACATGGGTCGCCATCGTCATCGCTTCGATCTGATCATGGGTCACATAGAGCAGCGTGGCGCCGGAATCGGCCTGAATGCCTTTCAACTCTATCCGCAGGTCCGAGCGCAGTTTCGCGTCCAGAGACGACAGCGGCTCATCCATCAGGTAAACGGCCGGATTACGTACCAATGCCCGCCCGATCGACACCCGCTGCATCTCGCCGCCCGACAACGCCGTCGCCTTGTTGTCGAGCTTGTGAGAGATTTGCAGGACTTCGGCCACTTCACCGACTTTGCGCTGAATCTGGTCCGGCGGCGTGTTCAGTAGCGGCGATTTCAGGGGGAATTCGAGGTTCTCGCGCACCGTCATATGCGGGTAGAGCGAGTATTGCTGGAACACCATGGCCACATTGCGCTGCGCCGGTGTGAGACCGTTCATCGGCGTGTCGCCGATGTAGATTTCTCCGCTGTCGGGCACATCGAGGCCGGAGACCATGCGCAGGGTCGTGGTCTTCCCCGCGCCTGTCGGCCCGAGCAGGACCACGAAAGAGCCATCCGGCACGGTCATCGACACGTCGTCAAGTGCGACGTCGGGCCCGAAACTCCTGGTGATGTTTTTCAGGGTGACTTCAGCCATGGGACAGGACCCTTTCATTGGCTTCGGACAAGAGGGCGCGGCCGGACTCGGTGTCGAAGAGCGTCACCGCCCGGGGGTCGAACTCCAACCCGACCTTTTCGCCCACCTGAACAGACTGGGTCGACGGCACGCGCGCCTTGATGTCTCCGTTGGCGGTGTTGATCGTGATCACCTGATTGGTGCCGAGATATTCGGTGGCCAGAACCTCGCCGCGATATCCCGAGGCGTCGGACAGCCGGATGTGTTCGGGGCGAATGCCAAGGGCCAAATCGCCCTTGGCCCCGTCGCGGGACACAGGAACCGCAATCCGCGAACCATTCAGCTCAACCGCGTCCTGACCACCGCCAACCATGCCGTGGAAGCGAAGGAAGTTCATCGACGGCGAACCGATGAAGTCGGCCACGAACATGGTGGCGGGCCAGTCGTAGATGTCCTGCGGCACGCCGAATTGCTCGACCACGCCGTGGTTCATCACCACAATCTTGTCGCCCATCTGCATCGCTTCGAGCTGGTCATGGGTGACGTAGATGGTCGTGGCCCGCATGCGGTCGTGCAGGGCGCGCAGTTCTTCAGACATGTGTTCGCGGAACTCCGCGTCGAGCGCGCCAAGCGGCTCGTCCATCAGGAAGCATTTCGGATCGCGCACGATGGCCCGGCCGAGGGCAACGCGCTGCCGATCCCCGCCCGAGAGGCCGCCGACGGGGCGGTTCAGGATCTTCTCGATCCCGAGGATCTGCGCTACCTCCTCGACCTTCTTCTTCACCTCGGCCTTGGGCATTCCCTGACTGATCAGCGGATAGGAGATGTTCTTGCGCACGTTCATGTGCGGATAGAGCGCGAACATCTGGAAGACAAAGGCGATGTCCCGTTTGGAGGCGGGCTTTTGCGACACTTCCTCTCCGTCGATTATGATCTCGCCGCTGGTCGGCAGTTCCAGCCCGGCGATCATCCGCAGGGTGGTTGTCTTGCCGCAACCCGAGGGCCCGAGCAGCATGAAGAACTCGCCATCCTCGATGGTGAAAGAGGAGGACTGGACAGCCGTGAAGGCGCCAAACTCCTTGCGGACGTTCTGAACGATGATCTGCGCCATCTGTTACTCCGGGAAGTGGCTGACGACGATGAACATCACCGTGCCGACCAGGGTTACGAGGAAGGAGTAGGTGAAGAGGCTCAGCGCGAAGGGCTGCATCAGCATGAATACACCCAACGCGATGAGGATCGAGGCCACCATCTCCCACGGGCCACGACGAAGTCGCAGCAGGCCATTGATAAAGTTGGTCATTTGCGTACCGCTCCGAAGGTGATCCCACGCAGCAGGTGCTTGCGTAGAAGGATGGTGAAGACCATGACCGGCACTAGGAAGATCGTTGCGCCCGCGGCTACGGCCGGCCAGTCCTGCCCGCCGACACCGATGATCGTCGGGATGAAGGGCGGTGCGGTCTGCGCAGTGCCGGAGGTCAGCAACACGGCAAAGGCGTATTCGTTCCAGGCAAAGATCAGGCAGAAGATCGCGGTGGAGGCGATGCCGGTGGCGGCTTGCGGCAGCACAACCTTGTAGAAAGCCTGGAACCGCGTGTAGCCGTCGATCAGCGCAGCTTCCTCGTATTCGATCGGAATCTCTTCGATGAATCCGTGGATCAACCAGACCGAGAGCGACAGGTTGACCGCCGTGTAGAGCAGGATCATCCCGGCATGGGTGTCGTTCAGCCCCAGCTGGCGGAACATCAGGAAGATCGGGATCGCAACAGCAATCGGCGGCATCATCCGGGTGGACAGGATGAAGAACAGCAGGTCGTCCTTCAGCGGCACCCGGAAGCGAGAGAAGGCATAGGCCGCGATCGTGCCGAGGAAGACCGACAGGAAGGTCGAACCGAAGCCGATGATCACCGAGTTCAGGAACCGCTCGCCATAGCGGGACGGCCCGGCAATGATCATGTCATATTGGCGCACGATGCGGTCATACCAGGTGGTCGGCTCGCCTAGGGAGGCCAGCGTTTCCTCGGTGACGCGGGTCCGCGTCGTGAAAAGGTTCACATAGCCCTCCAGCGTCGGCTCGAAGAGCACCTTGGGGGGATAGGCGATGGCATCCGCCGGGGATTTGAAGCCGGTGGCGATGATCCACAAGAGCGGCATCAGGGTGATCAGGGCGTAGCCGATGACAAGGAACCCGGCGATCCACTTCTGGCGGTCGGATGGTTCGGTGACGGAATAGGTCATCTTTCTTTCACCTTGTTGAGGGCCTTCACGTAGATCGAGGCCAAGCCGAAGACGGTGACGAAGAGGATCACGGCATAGGCGGAGGCATAGCCGGTCCGCCACTTCTCGAAGGCTTCACGCTTGAGGTCGATCGAGGTCAGGGTGGTCGTGTTGCCCGGCCCGCCGCCGGTGAGTTGCACCACCAGGTCGAACATTTTGAAGTTCTCGATGCCGCGGAACAGAACGGCCAGCATCAAGAAGGGCAGCACCATGGGGATGGTGATCGTCCAGAACTGCCGCCACTTGCTGGCCCGGTCACATTCGGCCGCCTCGTAGATGCTTTCAGGGATCGAGCGCAGCCCGGCCAGACAGATCAGCATGACAAAGGGCGTCCACATCCAGGTGTCGACGATCACGATCGCCCAAGGCGCCAGCGCCACTTCACCGATCATCGAGAAACTCGACGCGTCGGCGCCGGTGAAGAAGGCGACCACGTAGTTGAAGAGCCCGATTTGCGGCTGATAGAGGAAGGTCCAGAAGTTGCCGACAACCGCCGGGGACAGCATCATCGGAAGCACGATGATGGTGGTCCACATGTCGTTGCCCTTGAACTTCTTGTTGATCAGATAGGCCAGCGTGAAGCCGATCAGCACCTGAACCGCGATGGTCCAGAACAGGAAATGCGCCGTGGCCTGCATCGTGGCCCATGTGTCGGCGTCGGTCAGGATGCGCTCGTAGTTGCGCAGGCCGATATACTCGACCTCCCGGTTCCGGTTGGCCTTGAAGTTCGTGAAGCTGAGATTGATCGTCCAGATCAGCGGGAAGATGTTCACCGCCAGCAGCAGGAAGATCGACGGAGCGACAAAGATCCAGGCGATGGCCCGGTCCGAGAGGCCCTTGATGCGCCGCGCCGCGCCCGGTGGGGTCGCTTCGGCTGCACGTTCGAGCGTTGAGGTCACCATGTTCGTACCTTTCGACAGGCAAGAGCCGATCGTGTCGGGCAGGCGCCCGATTGATGGTTTGGCTTCGGTTCGGGAAGTGGGGCTCCGGTCGGGGCAAGGATCACCGACCGGAGGGATGGCGCCGTCGAGGGAGACAACGGACGCCGGTGGTGCGCTTACATCTTGCCTTCGTCTTCGAAGACCTCTGTCCAGTCCTCGACAAGACCGTCAAGCGCTTCTTTCGCGGTGCCGTTCCCGGCAATCACGTAGTCATGGACCCGGTCCTGCATCGCCAGAAGAAGCTCGGCATAGACCGGCTCGGCCCAGAAGTCCTTCACGATCGCCATCGAGTCGAGGAAAGTCTGTGCGTAGGGCTGGCTGGTGGCAAAGCCCGGATCCTCGACCACGGCCTTGAGAGCCGAGTAGCCGCCGAGTTCCCACCACGTGGACTGGATTTCGGGCTGGGCGAACCACTTGATGTATTCAAGCGCCGCGTCCTGTTTGTCGGAATAGGCCACCACGGAGATCCCCTGCCCGCCAAGCTGGGCGAACTGCCCGCCGGGGCCCTTCGGGTTCGCGAAGTAGCCCGACTTGTCTCCGCCCACATTGGCATCGGCGTTCACGCCCGGCCAGATGAAGGCGAAGTTCATCTGCATGGCCACCTGCCCGGATTTGTAGGCATCGATGTTTTCGCTCATGTACCAGTTGGAGCTTCCCGGTGGCGTGCAGCAATCATAAAGAGCCTTGTAGAATTCGAGCCCTTCCACCGCGGCATCGGAATTCACGTACCCTTCGAGATCGTAGGGTTTGTCGGGGTTGGTATATTCGAAACCGTAGTTGTAAAGCGCGTTGGTCACGCCCATCGTGATGCCTTCCGAGCCCCGCTCGGTGTAGATCGCCGCGCCGTAGACCTTGGTCCCGTCAACCTCGCGGCCCTGGAAGAACTCGGCGATATCCTTGAGTTCGGCGAGCGTTGTCGGCACGGCGAGGTCCCGCCCGTAAGCTTCCTTGAATGCGGCCTGGAGCTCTGGCTTGGCGAACCAGTCCTTGCGATACGTCCAGCCGACGACATCGCCAAAGGCAGGAAGCGCCCAGTAGTTCGGCGTCCCCTTGGGCCATTCCGAATAGCCGGTGACCGTTGCCGGAATGAAGTCGTCCATGGTGATTCCCTCGGCCTCGAAGAAATCGTTCAGCTTGATGTAGTGCCCATTCTCCGCGCCGCCGCCGATCCACTGGCTGTCGCCGATCATAAGGTCGCAAAGCTTGCCGCCGGAATTCAGTTCGTTGAGCATCCGGTCGGCGAAGTTCGGCCAGGGCACGAACTCGAAGCTCATTGAATGTCCGGATTGTTCCTCGAAGTCCTTGCTCAGCTCGATCAGGGCATTTGCCGGGTCCCAGGACGCCCAGCAAAGGGTCAGATCCTCGGCCATAACGGACCCGCTTCCAGCGACTATGGCTGCGACTGCAGAAGAAACGAGATGTCTCGCTTTCATGACTTCCTCCCATTTGTTCGCGCCAAGTCCTCCGGGCGCAATTTTCATGCCACGACGGTATTTGAGGTACGTACATCATTTCAAGAACTTTCTGAGGTACGTGCCTCAGAAATGTTGCATCGAATTGAAACTCCTTGATAAGAATGGCAAGGACAGGGACCTCAGGACGGGATCGGATCACGCGCATGCGGCCAACGACAAAGGACATTGCAAGGGAGGCCGGCGTCAGCCTGGCAACCGTTGACAGGGTCCTGAACAAGCGGCCCGGCGTGCAGAAGCGAACAGTCGAAAAGGTGCAAAAGGCCATTGAAAAGATTGGCTTTGTCCGGAACGTCTCTG
This sequence comes from Aliiruegeria haliotis, assembly GCF_003003255.1. Taxonomy (GTDB): domain Bacteria; phylum Pseudomonadota; class Alphaproteobacteria; order Rhodobacterales; family Rhodobacteraceae; genus Tropicimonas; species Tropicimonas haliotis. Next base: position 99,798 of record NZ_PVTD01000012.1, on the reverse strand, counting down.
CCGCAAATCTGGCGCGCAGCAAAAGCTATCGCTTTCTGTTCCTTCTTCCGGAGACCGGCGACCAGTTCCTGGCCCAACTGGAAGACGTGATTCGGGAGATCGACGACGCGATGACCGCCGACATGGTCTCGGCCCGCATCCTGCGAATCCCGGCGGACGACCCACAGGCAACCGCCGACATCCTCGGAGCGGTCTCCCAAAAGGAGACGGAAGGGCTCGCGATCATGGCCCCTGAGTCCCCGCAGGTGCGCGATGCAATGATACGGGTCGCCGAACGGGGAATCGGTACGGTTTCCATCGTCTCGGGGCACCCGACGGAAGCGGGTGACGCCTTTGTCGGTATTGACAACTTCGCGGCTGGCGCCACAGCGGGGCGGTTGATGGGCCGGTTTCTCGGCGGTCAGCCAGGAAAGATCATGGTCGTTGCCGAAACCATGCACGCGAGGGACAGTCTGGAACGGCGAAACGGGTTCGACGCCGTGATTACGAGCGACTACCCAGAGCTGCTCGCGCTTCCGACACTTGAGACACGCGGGCAGCAGGATCGGACCAATGCCATCATCGAACGGTCCTTGCAAAATCAGGACAACATTGTCGGAGCCTACATCCTGAACTCCGAAGCACGCGTTCCGCTTGAGGCTGTCCGGCGTCTGGGAAATGCGGCCGACTTGGTTGTGATCGCCCATGAACGCACGCCCTTCACGGAGATTGCGCTCCGGGATGGACTTGTCGACGCGGTCATCGCTCAGAATCCGCGGCACCTTGTGAACAGCGCTGTCGAGATCCTCCGCGCACGATCCGACAACCGGAACGTGGTTCCGTCCGCGGAAAGCACGAGGATCAATATCTTGCTGAAAGAAAACCTGTAGGAGACCGCCGCCCGGCTCTGAACCGGGGATATTCAGAATGGAATGCCGTGGTGCGAACCTAGTCCGGAAGCTCCATTCTTTTGGTGAGGCGGATCTGAAGGTCGAACTGCGGTCGGTCGCGCCGGCCGATTGACCCCTCGATGACGCCTTCAGACAGCTTTCCGGCTATCACGGTGTCGAACTGCTCCCGTGCTTCGCCGAAGTCGGTCCTTGGCGGACCATAGTAGTGCACGTTCAGGTTGGCGGAGAAGTCGGCGTTCGCGAGTTGATAGTCGCCAACTGTATATTGCCGGTTGTCGCCGCCCAGAATGCGCCCGCGATCAAGGACAAATACACCACGATTGTCCCAACCAAACGGGCCGTAGACTTCGAGTGTCCAAACACCTTCCACCGACATCACTGCGTCTCCGTGTCGCCGTCGGCCGCAAGCTACAGCCCGCCGCCAATCTGCTATACATTGAAGATAGGCAGCGCGCCAAAAAAAAATACGAGCAAGAACACTCAGGGGATCGCAAATGTCCGCAGCTTCGGAAAAGATGGCAACAGGTGACACCCCGGCCGGCGACACGCCGAAGCTCGGTCGAAAGGAATACGAGAAACGTCTCGCCGACCTGCAGATCGAGCTCACCAAGCTCCAGGAATGGATCAAGCAACGCGGCCTGAAGGTCGTCGTCATTTTTGAAGGGCGCGATGCGGCTGGGAAAGGTGGCGTGATCAAACGGATCACCCAGAGCCTCAACCCGCGGATATGCCGCGTTGTCGCCCTGTCCACGCCCACCGAGCGCGAACGCCACCAATGGTACTTCCAGCGCTACGCACAGCACCTTCCGACAGCCGGGGAAATGGTCTTGTTCGACCGGTCCTGGTACAATCGGGCGGGCGTGGAACGCGTCATGGGCTTCTGCACGGCAGAGGAATACGAAGAGTTCCTGCGATCCTGCCCCGAGTTCGAAAGGATGCTGGTGCGCTCCGGCATCATCCTGATCAAGTATTGGTTCTCGGTCAGTGACGACGAACAGGAACGCCGGTTTCAGGCAAGAATCCAGGACAAGACGAAGCGCTGGAAGCTCTCTCCCATGGACATCGAGTCGCGAAAGCGCTGGGTCGAGTACTCGAAGGCGAAAGACATGATGTTCGCGCACACCGACATCAAGCAGGCACCGTGGTACGTGGTGGAGGCAGACAACAAGAAGCGGGCGCGGATCAATTGCATCAGCCACCTGCTCAGCCTGATTCCCTATGAAGACCTCACGCCAAAACCCATCGAGCTTCCGCCAAGACAGGACAGCGCCGGGTATGTCAGGCCGCCGATCGGCGATCAGACGTTCGTTCCCGATGTTGCAGGCAGCAACTAGCGATCAACCGACACAGGAGCCCGGTTGTGATGTGGCCTGCTGGGCAGCTTCTCCGCCGTTCGGCTGCGATGACGGCTACTTGCCGAGGCAAACCCGGCCGGTGAGCGATTGCACCGCAGGGAGGCGGCATTCCGAGTATCGATGGATTGCCCGCACCCGACCCGAGCGTGGCTCGCGATCAGACCGCCTTACCATCAGAAACAACTGACGTTTCGGGCGCGACGGCCTGTATGGCTGTCAGGGCAATCGTGTAGACGATGTCCTCGACCAACGCCCCGCGCGAAAGGTCGTTCACAGGCTTTCGAAGCCCCTGAAGCATCGGGCCCACGCTGACCACACCGGCAGATCGCTGCACTGCCTTGTAGGTGGTGTTGCCAGTGTTGAGATCCGGGAAGATGAAAACGTTGGCCCTGCCCGCTACGGCGCTGTCGGGTGCCTTCTGCTGGCCGACACTTTGGACCGAGGCGGCATCATATTGCAGCGGACCATCAATCAGCAGATCCGGCCTCAATGCCTGTGCCAACCGGGTCGCATCCCGCACTTTCTCCACGTCGGAGCCAATGCCCGAGCCGCCCGTCGAATAGGAGATCATCGCAACGCGCGGCTCGATCCCGAAGGCGCTTGCCGTCTCGGCCGACTGAATCGCAATGGTTGCAAGTTCTTCGGCTGAAGGGTCGGGATTGATGGCACAATCGCCATATATCAGCACCTCGGTCGGCATCAGCATGAAGAACACACTGGAAACGATCTTGGCCCCGGGGTTGGTCCGGATCAATTGCAGCGCCGGGCGCACGGTGTCGGCGGTGGTGTGAACCGCACCGGACACCAGCCCGTCCACATCGCCTTCGGTCACCATCATGGTGCCAAGCACTACCGTGTCCTCCAGTTGCTCCGCAGCAAGCTCCGGCGGCAGTCCCTTGTGCTTTCGTAACTCCACCATTGGCGCGACATAGCGCGCGCGGACACTCGCCGGGTCGACGATTTCCAGATTTGGCGGCTGCGTGAGGCCGAGCTTGGAGATCTTGCCCACGATCTCCTCCGGATCACCAAGGAGAACGCACTGCGCGATCTGCTTTTCGGCGCATTTGATCGCGGCTTCGATGGTGCGCGGCTCTTCGCCCTCGGGCAGAACGATCCGTTTCCCGGCCGCGCGGGACAACAACACCAGTTGGTGACGAAATGCGGGCGGCGACAGAAGCGGACGGACAGTCTCCCCAATCCGGGACATCAACGAAGAGACGTCTATCCGGTCGGCAATGAAGCCAATCACCCGCTCCATCTGGTGACGGTCGTCGGCGCTGACATGGCAGTCCAGTTGCGCAAGCTGAGCGGCGGCCTGATAGGTGTCGTTATTGGATAGGAAAATCGGAAGGCCAGCCTCCAAGGCTGGCCGCATGATTTCACTCACGAACTCGTCCGGACGGCTGCCACATGTCAGCAGCAAACCAGCCAGCCGGGTGCCATTCAGGAAGGCAAGCGAGGCCGCCAGGCATATGTCGGCCCGGTCGCCCGGTGTGACAAGCAATGCGCCGGGAACGAGGCAAGGCAACACCAACTCCACGGATCGTGCTGCCACCACCACTTCGGTCACCCGTCCGGCCGCCATGGCACCAGCGTTTTCCACGCTCAGGCCCATAGCATCGACCATTTCCTGAAGTCGCGGCGCATAAAGGCTCGGATCGAAGGGGATCGATCCCAGAATTGGCAGATCGGGACCGAGATCGGCTTGCATGGCCTGACGCAACGCGTCCGGGTTGGTGCCTTCGGGGACCTTGTTGACAAGAACGCCGGCATAGATCCCGTCGAGGTCGGTTGACTCTTCTCCGCTCCCAAACTGGCGCGCGACCCGTCGAACGAGGCCGCCCATGTCATTTGCCGACGGCCGGGACGCATTAACCACAGGAATCAGGTCGGCGCCGAGTGCCCGACACATGGCCGCGTTCACCGGTAGGGCGAGGGTGTCGGTCTCGACCGAGACCAGCCCTTCGACAACGAGGACATCATAGTCGCCGTCCAACTCGTCCAGCAGATCGACGACTTCGTCCATCAGGCCGTCGATGTCGCCCGCCGCGACAAACTCCGTGGCGCGTGTGAAAGACAGCGACCGTGTGACTGGCAAGTCGCACAGATCCCGTGCGAAGGCACTCGACGGGTCGGTTATTTCGCTCAAACCGAGCGGCGATTGCCCGACCGGCTTCGAGAAGGCGACTCTCAGTCCCTCACGTTGCAGGGCCCGGGCCAGACCCAGAGCCATGGAGGTCAGGCCGGCTTCGCGATTGGCGGAGGCGAGGAAAAGTACCTTTTTTGAGGGCATATGAGCTGTCCAGCGCGGTTATGGATCGCAAGAATGTCTTCACCGGGGGTGATGTCCGCCGGTGCTTGCAGAGTTTCAGGCAGGATATATGATTTCAGCCGCCGACTACCACCCACCGTTGCGCACACCGGCTTGCCGCTTGCTGCATGTGCATTGTTGCGGAGCAACATGCGGCAGATCGGCTGTCGCTCGGCGCCAGCGCCGTCAGAAAACCCGGAACTCATCGACCCTGCAATACTGTGGATGGAGCTATTGCCGCCACCGCACGCATGCCAGTGGGACCCGTCCGCACTGGTGCGAAGTCTCGGGCTGGCTCCTGAAAGCCCCGTGTTGCAGCCATGCTCGGCAACCTTGCACAACAGCTTCCCTGCTGACAGCGATTAACGCCGCCTTAACCAAGGGTACGCTTCAACGGAGACAGGTGAAACTTGCCCGGCGCTCGGCCGGGGCGGAAGGACCAACGAAATGGCGAGCGGGTATCGGAAGGATATCGACGGACTTCGCGCCGTGGCCGTCCTGTCCGTTGTGCTGAACCATGCCGGCCTTCCCGGGGTGCCCGGCGGATATGTCGGCGTCGACGTTTTCTTCGTGATCTCCGGCTATCTGATTTCGCAGATCCTGTTGCGAGAGATCGCTGAGGAACGCCTGTCGCTCGCCGCCTTCTATGAGCGACGCGCGCGTCGCATCCTACCGGCGCTCTTCGTGGTGCTCGCTGCATGTCTCCTCGGTGGGTGGTTTCTGCTTCTTCCCGCGGAATACACCGCACTCGCCCAGTCCACGACGGCGACACTGCTCTTTGTCTCCAATGTCTGGTTCTGGCTAGGCACCGGCGACTACTTCCATGCCTCTGTTGCTTTCGAACCCCTCCTTCATACCTGGTCGCTCGCGGTGGAGGAGCAGTTCTACCTCCTGTACCCGCTGTTGTTGATGGCTGTCGCCCGATGGCCGCGCCGGAAGTGGGGCGCCACCATTGCGGTGCTTACCCTTTCGTCCTTCGCTCTCTCGGTGTGGGCCCTGCGGCATGAATCTGTGGCAGGGTTCTACCTGGCGCCGACCCGTGCTTGGGAACTCGGGATTGGCGCCCTCCTCGCACTCTATCCTGCGCCGGAGCGCGCTACCCGGTCGTCCCGCCATGCGGCTGCCGTGCTCGGCCTATGTCTGATCTGCGGAAGCGTGGTGTTGTTCTCCGGATCCACGCCCTTTCCCGGCGTAGCCGCCCTCGCCCCTTGTGTTGGCGCTGCTTTGGTAATCTGGGCTGGGGCTGTGGGGCAGACCGTTGTCGGCAGGCTACTCTCATACCGCGGGCTGGTTTTCATCGGGTTGATCTCCTATTCGCTCTACCTCTGGCACTGGCCTGTTCTTGTGACGGCTCGGCTGATCGCCGGGCAGGCAGAATTGCCAGTCGGAACCGCTATTCTTTGCACTGCAGTGTCGTGTGCCATGGCTTGGGGAAGCTGGCGCTTCGTCGAACGTCCGTTTCGGCGACAGGGCGCATTGCGCAATATCTCCCGCCCCAAGGTCTTCACCGCCGCGACGTCCAGCGCGGCATTGCTCATTTGCATGGCCCTCTTGGTTTCCAGCACGGACGGATTCGCCAATCGTGTTCCGCCCGACGTCTTGCAAGTCCACGCGCACGCGACGGCCCGGGGCGAGATAGACATCAGGTGCCGCAGTCCCGGGCCTGGCCACATCCCCTGCCCCATCGGCGCGCAACAACAGCCGCCGGAGGTGTTGGTCTGGGGAGATTCCCATGCAGGTGCCATGCTTCCCGGGGTATCCGACTGGTTGGAGAGCTTTGGCCAAGGCGGCGTTGCCATGGTCCGGAATGCCTGCGCGCCGCTGCTTGGTGTCGCACGCCTCGATGGGTCGGACGGTTCGGCGTGCGCTGCGCATAACCATTCCGTACAGGACTATCTGGAAGCCCATACCGAGATCCGCACGGTTATCCTCGTTGCGCGGTGGCCGCTTCTTGTGGAAGGCACGCGACCGGCGGGAGAAGCGGGTGCCCTCGCACTTCTGTCGATCGACGGGGAACCCGGTCACCCCGTAGGCAACGCCCGTGCGGTCGCGCATGGCTTGTCGAATACACTGCGGTGGCTAAGGACCAGTGGTCGGGAAGTCATCCTGATCGGAAGTGTGCCAGAAATCGGTTTCCACGTCCCGAAGGCACTGGCCCGATCCCGATTTGCGGGCACCCAGATGCCAGCGCCGCCAAGCCGCGCGGCGTTCGATGTCCGCAGTGCCAGAGCTGATGCACTCCTCCTGACAGCCGCGATCCGACATGATGCCCGACTTGTTCGCCCGTCTGACGTTCTCTGCTCGACGAAATGCAGGATCCTTGATGGAGAGCGTCCGCTCTACTTCGACGACGACCACCTGAGCCCACATGCGGCCCGCAACCTGGTGCCCGGTTGGCTGGACTCCGCACGCGAGATCAGAACCGTTGCGCAAGCCGGTCCATTGCTCAAACAGAACGAGCCCGCCGGAGATCCCGGCGGGCCCGCACAGACGCGCGTGTCGTCGCGCGATAGTCAGTAGCGGTAGTGTTCGGGCTTGAACGGCCCTTCGACGGTCACACCAATGTAGTCGGCCTGCTCCGGGTTCAGCTCGGACAAGCGAACGCCAATCCGCTCCAGATGCAGCCGTGCCACCTTCTCGTCGAGGTGCTTGGGCAGGATGATGACTTCGTTGCCGTAGGCGCCAGCGTTCGTCCAAAGCTCCATCTGCGCCAGAACCTGATTGGTGAAACTGGCCGACATCACGAAGCTCGGGTGGCCGGTAGCATTGCCCAGGTTCAGCAGACGTCCTTCGGACAGCAGGATCATACGATTGCCATTCGGCATCTCGATCATATCCACCTGGTCCTTGATGTTGGTCCACTTCATGTTGCGCAATGAGGCAACCTGGATCTCGTTGTCGAAGTGGCCGATGTTGCCGACGATCGCCATGTCCTTCATCTCGCGCATGTGCTCGAGCCGGATCACGTCCTTGTTGCCCGTGGTTGTGATGAAGATATCCGCGGTTGCGACCGCATCCTCCAGCCGCACCACTTCGAACCCGTCCATGGCGGCCTGAAGCGCGCAGATCGGGTCGATCTCGGTCACTTTCACCCGGGCCCCGGCACCGCGCAGCGAGGCCGCCGAGCCCTTGCCCACATCGCCGTAGCCGCAGACAACCGCGGTCTTGCCGGCCATCATCGTATCGGTGGCGCGACGGATGCCATCCACCAGAGATTCCTTGCAGCCGTACTTGTTGTCGAACTTGGACTTGGTGACGCTGTCGTTCACATTGATCGCCGGGAAGGGCAGCTGGCCCTTCTTGTGGAGGTCGTAGAGGCGATGGACACCGGTAGTGGTCTCTTCGGACACACCCTTGATCGCATCACGGGTCCTCGTGAACCAGCCCGGGCTTTCCGCCATGCGTTTGCGGATCTGGTTGAAGATGACTTCTTCCTCTTCGGAGCCGGGCACACCGAGAACGTCTTCGCCGGCCTCGGCACGGGCGCCGAGCAGGACGTACAGCGTCGCGTCACCGCCATCGTCGAGAATGAGGTTCGCGCCCTCCGGAAACTGGAAAGAACGATCAAGGTAGTCCCAGTGCTCCTCCAGCGACTGACCCTTGACCGCGAAGACAGGCGTACCGCCCGCTGCGATGGCGGCCGCGGCATGGTCCTGCGTGGAGAAGATGTTGCAAGAGGCCCACCGCACGTCGGCACCGAGTTTCACCAGCGTTTCAATAAGAACCGCGGTCTGGATTGTCATGTGAAGCGAGCCGACGATCCGGGCGCCCTTGAGCGGTTTGGCCTCGCCATATTCCTCGCGCAGCGCCATCAGGCCTGGCATCTCTGTTTCGGCGATGTCCAGTTCCTTGCGGCCGAACTCCGCGAGCGAGATGTCCTTGACGATATAGTCCTGCGCCATACTGCGCTCCTTGCGAATGGAAATGCTGTTGCGCGGTCACATAGCGGCGTCAAGCGGCTGCGACAAGGCCCGCTCCGGTCGCCGCTCGGAGGATTCCCCGGCAGCGCACCCGATTTCCGCCCTACACACCGAGGGTCACATCCGATAGTCAGACGGAACAAACAAGCAACCCGAGCGATTCACAATGGCTAAAGCCCCCCGCGCCTGGCAACGCATGCTCTCCGGCCGTCGGCTGGATCTTCTGGACCCCACCCCGATGGACATCGAGGTTGAGGATATTGCGCACGGGCTTGCTTTCGTCGCGCGTTGGAACGGCCAGACAATGGGCGATTTCGCGTATTCGGTGGCGGAACATTCCTTGCTGGTCGAGGAGCTTTTTCGTCGGCTGCAACCTGATGCGCCAGCAAAGTGGCTCCTCGCTGCGCTGCTCCACGATGCACCGGAATACGTGATTGGCGACATGATCTCGCCCGTGAAAGCAGCGGTCGGCCCCAACTACGGCGCGCTGGACGACCGCCTGTCAGCGGCCATACACATCCGCTTTGGCCTTCCTGCCCAGATCCCTGTCACGATCAAGAAGCAGATCAAACGGGCGGACCGGATATCCGCCTGGCTGGAAGCGACGCAGATTGCCGGATTCTCGGTCGCCGAATCGAACAAGTTTTTTGGAAGACCGAAACCGGAGATCATCGACGGGCTGCGGATCCACTTGCGGCCGCCAAAGGATGTCCGCGACGCCTATACGGCAAGACACGCCGAACTGCTTGCGGCGCTCGGCTGACTGTCCATGAAGCGTTTCCTTGGGTCGCGGTGACCGTGGATTGCCAAACTCCGATGCGTGCCTTGGGTCAGTTGAGGGCCACATCGGAGATCCACGCCGCGACCGGCGCGCAGTATAGTGATTTTGTGACACTTCACTCCGGTGGTACTATTTCGCCTTCCAACATTATGCGCGGGAGGACACGGAAATGTCGCTGAGGATCAACGATACGGCTCCGGATTTCACTGCCGACACGACCGAAGGCCAGATATCTTTTCACGACTGGATCGGAGACGGCTGGGCCGTGATGTTCTCCCACCCCAAGGATTTCACACCTGTCTGCACCACCGAACTCGGGGCTATGGCGGGCCTCAAGGAAGAGTTCGACAAGCGCAATTGCAAGATTATCGGCATCTCTGTCGATCCGGTTGAAGATCATCTTCGCTGGAAGGATGACATCGCGGAGGCGACCGGCCAATCGGTGAACTACCCGATGATCGGCGACCCCGACCTCAGGATTGCCAAGCTATATGACATGCTCGGAGCGGAGGCTGGGGACAGTTTCGAAGGGCGCACGGCAATGGACAACCAGACCGTCCGGACGGTGTTCCTGATCGGCCCTGACAAGAAGATCAAACTTCAACTCTCCTACCCCATGACGACCGGCCGCAGTTTCGACGAGTTGTTGCGCGTGATCGATTCCGTGCAACTGACCTGGACCCACAAGGTTTCGACACCGGCGAACTGGACACAGGGCGGAGATGTCATTGTTGTTCCAGCGGTATCCGATGAGGAGGCGCGCACTCAACATGGCGACTTCGAAGCAGTGCTGCCCTACTTGCGTGTGGTGTCGCAGCCGTCGTAGTGCGGGCGTTCCGGTCTTCAGCCCCTTCCTGCGGGCACCGCGATCAGACTATGGCAGGCGAGGCTTCGGGCCTCGAACACCTGGCATCCCACAGGCTGGCGGGCCGAAGAGACCCAATGCCCATGGAGCGCTATGTTCCACAGGTCCGACCGGCACTGCCGTCGGACGTACTCCACCCAACGAATGCCGCAGGATCGTACCGGCGTTCTTCGAAATACATCGTGGTGCCGTCCGCCCAGCGAGCCGCGCGCAATCCTGAACAGGCTGGTGCAACTGTCGCTGGTGCGCGGCCAATCAGTTTCGACAACGCCTTGATCGCTCCGGGTTCCGTGCGGCCGAAATCGATCTCAAGGCCGGTTGTGCCAACATCGATCCCCTGGTTCGTGAAAACCGGTGTCGCGCCCGGGGCAGCGTTGCCCTGCCCAGAGCCCGGACTGATGTCGGGAGCGCCTGTACTGCAAGCGGCTAAAACAAGACAACCGGCCACGAGGACCGGTTGCTCGAACAGCTGCCGTAAAAAGCGCATGCGCTATCTCGGGCTTCTCTTGGCGAGAATGCGCTGCAATGTACGGCGGTGCATGTTGAGACGTCGTGCCGTTTCGCTGACGTTTCGATCGCAAAGCTCATAGACCCGCTGGATGTGTTCCCAGCGAACACGGTCGGCAGACATGGGGTTTTCCGGCGGGGGCGGCAGTGCGTCGCCATTTGCCAGGAGAGCCGCCGTGACATCGTTGGCATCGGCCGGCTTTGACAAGTAGTCCGTCGCACCGATTTTCACTGCAGCCACGGCCGTGGCGATAGCACCGTAGCCAGTGAGCACGACGATCCGCGCATCGGGGCGTTTTTCCCGAAGCAATTCAACAACATCAAGGCCATTGCCGTCTTCGAGCCGAAGGTCCACGACCGCGTAGGCAGGTGGGCGGGCCGTCGCAACGGCCTTTCCCGCGGCCACCGACTGCGCCATCTCGGGTTCAAACCCGCGTTTCTCCATCGCCCGGGCCAGACGGCGCAGGAATGGCTCATCGTCATCAACGATCAGAAGCGACTTGTCCTCACCGATATCCTGCAGCTCGCGCTCAACCACTCGGCGTCCTCCGGAAACATTCAATTTGCCGAACGGACACTAGTGTCAGTTCGCCGCAGCGTCAAACGCTTGCGCCACGTAAGTGACCCGATTGCAACGTCACGCTATCCCTTGTCGAGAAAGCACTGCACCTGGTCCGCCAACTGGTCCGCCATCAGCTCCCGGCGGAAGAAGTCCACGAAGCCTTCCTCGGGAAGAACAAGGTAGGTGAACGTGGAATGGTCGATCAGGAAGTATTCGTCGTCTGCCTCCTGCACCTTGAAATAAGTGCGATAGGCTTTGGAAGCCGCCCGGATTTGCGCCTCGGACCCCGTCAGGCCCAGCATGTCGGGGTGGATGTTGTATGTGAAATCCTCCATCGACTGCGCGTCATCCCGCTGCCAGTCGACCGAAACGAAGACCGGCTGAACATCGTAGCCACGCTCCTTGAGCACGTCGACAGCCTCCGCGTTGCGGACCGTATCGAGCGGGCAGACATCCGGGCAGAAGGTGTAACCGAAATAGAGCAGGGACGGACGGGTGAAGATCTCTTTCTCGGTCACGGTCTCGCCCGTTTCGCTCACCAGCTCCAGCGGACCGCCGATTGCTTCGGTGCCTCCGGCAACAGCACCGTTCCTGCACTCCGCAAAGCGATCATCGCCCGCACCTCCAGAAACGAACAGATACGTCCCGGCAACAAGTGCAACAGTTGCACCCCCGGCGATGATGGCAAGTGTACCGGTCTTCATGTCTTCTCTCCGAACTCTGGAACTGTCGGTTTGCTGCCACCCCCGGCGCCGGATATCAATGGCCTGATCCGGGTCCGGCCATCACGATCTCGTCGCTACAGGGAATGCGCATGTCAGATACATCTTTTCCGGTTTTTGACGGAATGTCGAGAAGTCACTGGGTCCGTTTGCGAACAATGATCTACTTGCGCTGGGTGGCCATCGTCGGCCAGCTGGCTGCCTTGGTCGGCGCCGTTGTCATTTTCAATCTGAAACTGGAACTCGGGCTGTGCCTGATGGCGGTCGGTGTCGCGGTTGTCGCCAATCTGATGGCCATTTTCGTGTATCCACAGAACAAGCGGCTTTCGGAAAACGAAACTCTGCTGACACTTGTGTTCGACGTCGCGCAACTCAGCTTCCTGCTCTACCTGACCGGGGGGCTCAACAATCCCTTTGCACTGCTGATTCTTGCACCGGTCACGATTGCGGCCACGGCGCTCAGGCTACATGCCACACTCTTCATCGGAGGCATGGCTGTACTCCTCGTTACGCTTTTGAGCTTCTTCTTCATTCCGCTTCAGACGACCGATGGCTTTGCCTACTTTCTTCCTCGCGTGTTCCTTCTGGGCTTCTGGGCCGCAATCGTGATCGGGATCAGCTTTCTTGCGCTGTATGCAAGGCGGGTCGCCAATGAGATACACACGATGTCCGAAGCCCTCGTGGCCACGCAAATGGCGCTCGCGCGAGAGCAAAAACTCACCGATCTCGGCGGCGTTGTGGCCGCAGCCGCACATGAGTTGGGAACACCCTTGGCGACAATCAAGCTGGTGAGTTCCGAGTTGATCGAGGAGCTCGACGATGACGAGGATCTTCGGCAGGACGCCGCCTTGATCCGGGAACAGGCCGACCGATGTCGCGACATCCTTCGCGGCATGGGACGTGCGGGCAAGGATGATCTGCACCTGCACCAGGCACCGCTGGACACGGTGATCCGGGAGGCCGCGGAACCGCATCAGGACAGGGGCAAGGAAATCCACTTCACCGTCGCCCCTGCGATGGGTGGAAGCAGCCAGCAACCGGCGATCCAACGCCGCCCGGAGATCATTCATGGTCTGCGAAACCTGGTCCAGAATGCCGTGGACTTTGCTGTCGGAAATGTCTGGGTGGATGCAGAATGGACGGACCAGAGGATCTCGATCCGGATATCTGACGACGGGCGGGGCTTTCCTGCACAGGCCCTGGGGCGTATCGGTGACCCCTTCATCCGGATCAGGAAAAGCGAGGCAGAGCGGAACAAGCGGCCGGAATACGAGGGTATGGGGCTCGGTCTGTTTATCGCGAAGACATTGCTGGAACGATCGGGCGGGACATTGACCTTCGCGAATGGCTCGGATCCCTTCCTGACGGAGGCGGAGCGCCCGGAGCGGTGCGGTGCAATTGTCGAGGTGGTTTGGAACCGTGACGAGATCTCGGCCGAAGGTGGCGAAGATGGGTTGGGAGAAAATATCCGGATCCCTGTTCGCTGACGCCCCCAGTTAACGCCGACTTAACCATTCATCTGCAAGGGTCTGGCCGAAAAGACTGTCAAAAGGCCCTCCGCGAAAATGCAAACCTTCGATCTGACATTGGGGGTTGTCATGGTGGCGTCGTCGCTTGGTACGGCGCTGTTGGCGCTCCTGATCATGGGGTACTTTCAGCCCCCACGCCGGATCTCCTGGACCCCGGTGGAAGACATGGACGAAGCTGTCGTCTTCCTGCTCCGTGATCGGGAGGTCGTGGATTCCACGCGCGATGCGCAGGCCATGCTAGACTCCGGCCCCGGGTTTCTCGACGACTGGGGCAGGATCGCGGCCATTGCCGAACGGCGTTTCCCGGAATTCTGCGATGAAATCCTGGCTCTTGCAGACAGGCAGAAGATCCTGCTCGAAGAGGAAGGGACCGGCTATCAGATTGAAGCCGAATGGCGCAACGGGCTGGCAAGGATCATCTTTCGCGAAGGCCCCGAAAGAGGACATACGGGCGATGGCGACCATTTCAGCCGGGCGGCGCTGACCGAAGAGCTTGCGACGTTGCGGAGCGTCGTGGACGACGCGCCAATTCTTGTCTGGAAAGAAGATGGATGCGGGGCAGTCCGGTGGGCCAATGGCGCCTATGTAGACCTCGTGAACCGCGTCGTTGCCGACGAGGACTCTGTCGGATGGCCGCTCCCGCGGGTGTTCCCGGACAGGCCCATCGGCATGGACCCATCGGAACCCCCACGGCGGCTCTCGGTCTCCATCCAGGGAGAGGAAGAGCCGATCTGGTTCGACACCTACGACGAGTCGCAGGGTGAGGACACGCTGGTCTTTGCCCTTCCTGCCGACAAGCTGGTCCGCGCAGAAGCTTCGCTGAGGGAGTTCGTCCAGACGCTCACGAAGACATTCGCGCATCTACCGACCGGGCTGGCGGTATTTGATCGGGAACGGCGGCTTGCCCTTTTCAACCCGGCCCTCATGGATCTGTCGTCGCTGGAGCCGCAGTTTCTCAGCGCACGGCCTGGATTGTTCGAGTTTCTCGACAAACTGCGGGAAAAACAGAGGATGCCGGAGCCCAAGGATTACAAGACCTGGCGCCAACAGATCCTCGCGATGGAAACCGCCGCATCGTCGGGTACCCATCAGGAGGTCTGGTCGCTGCCGTCTGGTCAGACCTATCGGGTGACGGGCCGCCCCCATCCAAACGGGGCCATTGCCTTTCTGTTCGAAGACATCAGCGCAGAGATTTCCCTGACCCGGACGTTTCGCGCCGAGATTGAACTCAACCAGTCGGTATTCGACTGCCTTGATGATGCAATCGCCGTCTTCTCTTCGGGTGGGCAGCTGATCATGTCCAACAAAGCCTACAGCGATCTTTGGAATAGCTCGAACGGCAGTGGCACCAGCATTCTTGACGCCATCGGAGTCTGGAAGGACTTTTGCGAGCCGAGCCCGGTCTGGGGCGACCTGCGTGATTTCGTCGGCGACACCGGCGAGCGCGCCGAGTGGACCGGTGATCTTCGCCTGAAGTCCGGACGAAAACTCTACGCGCGGTTCACGCCAGCATCCGGCCATTCCACCATCGTCAATTTCTCCCTCAGAGAAGAGGCGCGTCCATTCTCCACCAAAGTCTGGGCAAATATCCCGGCGAAAGCGGGCTGACCCCCTATCCACAGGCGCGACGGCACGGGTTGCGGGCCGGCTCAGGATAGCTAGGCTGCGCGCATGATCCACCACGCCGCCTCTCCGATGCAAAAGCAAATCCACCTGCTCGATGCCGATGCGACGGCAACGTTGGGAAGGGATCTTGCACAGCTTCTGGTCGCGGGCGACACCGTCCTTCTTTCGGGCAGTATCGGCGCAGGCAAAAGTCACCTTGCCCGCGCCATCATTCAGGAACGCATGGCGCTCGACAGGCGTCCGGTAGAGGACGTTCCTTCCCCGACCTACACACTTGTCCAGACCTACTCCCTGACCGGAGTCGAAATCTGGCACGCCGACCTCTATCGACTGACAATGCCCGACGAGGCTTTTGAACTCGGGTTGGATACGGCTTTCGAGGATGCCATCTGTCTCATCGAATGGCCGGACCGGCTCGGCTCCGATTGCCCGGCGGACGCGTTGTCCATTCACCTCGATGTCGAGGCCACCGGACGCACAGCAACTCTCTCGGCGACCGACGAACGCTGGGAACCGATCGTGTCCGAGCCAGCCAGCCAACCCGGAGCGTCCGCATGACCCGGGACGATTCCATTGAGGAGTTTCTTCGGCTGAACGGCTGCTTCACCACCCAGCGGGCGCCTTTGGCAGGCGACGCCTCGGGTCGGCGATACGAGCGCCTCACCGCTACAAACGGTGGGACCTATGTTCTGATGGACGCTCCGCCGGATACCGGTGAGCGGATCGATCCTTTCGTGCGAGTTGCCGCCCATCTGTCCAGGATCGGCCTTTCTGCCCCGCAAATTCATGCTGTCGACCGACCCAACGGCCTGATCCTGATGGAGGACCTCGGGGACGCCATTCTTGCCCGCCTGATTGAGCGCAAACCCGATCTTGAAGCGCCACTCTATGGCCATGTTGTCGAGACCCTCCTTGAGCTTCAACGCCACCCATTGCCTGGTTCGCTGCCAGAATTCGGACCGTCCACCATGGCCAAGGCGACGGACCTCGCGATCAGTTGGTACGCGACCGGAATGGGCGCCATACCCCGATCATCGGACACCGAACAGCTTGCGGATTTGACGTTGACCGCACTCGCGAGCCTTGAGGACGCTCCCAAAGTACTGGCTCTGCGGGATTTCCACGCGGAGAACCTGATCTGGCTTCCAGATCGTACCGGGTCCGCCCGGATCGGACTTCTCGACTTTCAGGATGCTTTCGCGGGGCATCCGGCCTACGACCTCGTGTCCCTCCTGCGAGATGCCCGCCGGAACGTGTCGCCCGATCTGCGGCACGAACTGACACGCCACTTCGCAAAAAGCGCGGGATTTGACATCGAACCTTTCGAGCGGGCCTGCGCCACGCTGGCAGCCCAGCGCAACCTACGGATTCTGGGTGTTTTTGCGCGGCTCTCCATGCATTTTGGCAAAGGGCACTACGTCGACCTGATCCCTCGGGTCTGGGCCTATTTGCAGCAGGATCTGACACACCCTGCACTGGCATCATTGCAGCGGTTCGTGCAGGACACCCTTCCCGAGCCAACACCCGACCGACTGAGGAGTCTCAAGGACCTATGCGGAACCGTCCCGATGCCGTAATGCTCTTTGCCGCCGGGTTCGGAACCCGGATGCGGGGGCTGACCCGCTGCCGTCCCAAGCCCTTGCTGGAGGTCGCCGGTCGCTCGCTGCTGGACCATGCGCTCGACGTTGTCGACGCCGCCGGCGTGACTCGGAAGGTCGTCAACACCCATTACCTCGCCGAGCAGATCGAGGCACATCTGGCGGATCGCGAGGATATCGCCATTTCTCGAGAGGTGTCCAAGATCCTCGAAACCGGGGGCGGGCTGCGCAATGCCCTGCCGCTGCTCGGGCCGGACCCTGTCTTCACGTTGAACACGGATTACGCCTGGACGGGCCGCAACCCCTTGATTCAACTCGCGGAAACCTGGGATCCGGCACGCATGGACGGGCTCGTGTTGACGGTAGCGCCACATGCAGCCCGGGGGCATTTTGGGCGGGGCGACTTCCAGCATGACGAGGGAGGGCCGATCCGCCGCGGTCCGGCGAACATCTACACGGGAGCCCAGATCCTCAAGACCGACGACCTCTGGGATATCAAGGACGACTCGTTCTCGCTGAACCAGTTGTGGGACAGGATGCTTGCGAGAGGACGCCTGTTCGGTATCTCGCACGACGGAATGTGGTGCGACGTGGGCCGCCCGGAAGGGATCGAACTGGCCGAAACCATGCTGGCCGAGGTCGCAAATGGCTGACCCGCGACCGGCCAGGATCTTTGGGCTCCCACCGGGCGTCGACTATCCAAAGGCCGTCATATCCGGACTTGAACGGCGACTGGCGGGGCGGGATCCTGCTGACTGGGCGCACACGACGGTCTTCGTCAACAGCGGACGGATGGCGCGCAGGTTCAAGACCTTGTTCGCGGAGGGGCCTCCACGTCTGCTTCCCAGCATCCGGCTGATCCCGGACCCTGCGCCACAGGGTGCGTTTCCCGAAATCCCGGCGGCGTTGTCGCCGCTCCAGCTTAAGCTGGAACTGGCGCAGTTGCTTGTGCAGTTGATCGACCGCAACCCGGAACTCGCCCCACGTAGCGCGGTTTTCGACCTCGCCGACAGCCTGGCAGGCCTGATCGACGAAATGCACGGGGAGGGTGTTTTGCCGGATCGGCTGGCCGGGTTAGACGTGGGCGAGTTCGCGGATCACTGGAAGATAGGGCGCGCCGTGGTGGAGGCCGCCTTCGACTACCTCGCGCAGGATGCCAGCAGATTGCCGGGGTCCGAGGCCAGACGCCGGCTGGTCATCAAGGCACTTTGCAAGACCTGGGAGGTTTCGCCGCCAGCCGGTCCCGTTGTCGTCGCCGGTTCCACCGGCTCGCGTGGGGCGACCCGGCTGCTGCTGGAAGCGGTTGCCCGACTCCCGGAAGGGCATGTTGTGTTTCCGGGCTACGATTTTGACATGCCCGACCACGCGTGGAAGGCTCTGCGGGGCGCGCTTTCGGGTGAGGACCACCCGCAATACCGGTTTCTGCCAATTCTGGACGAACTTGGCCTCACACCACGGGACGTGGTCCGATGGTCCGATGAGAAACCTCCGAATGCCGACCGCAACACTCTGATTTCGCTTGCTCTTCGTCCTGCGCCGGTGACTGACCAGTGGCGGTGCGAAGGCCGCGCGCTGCATGATCCCGACCGCGCGACCCGCGACATGAGCCTGATCGAGGCACCAAACCAGCGGACCGAAGCCGGCGCCATCGCGTTGCGTTTGCGACAGGCGGTGGAGGATGGACAGACCGCCGCGCTGATCACCCCCGACCGGATGTTGACGCGACAGGTGGCGGCGGCCCTGCGGCGTTGGAATATCGAACCGGACGACAGCGCCGGCGAGCCATTGGCGCAAACCGCGGCCGGGCGGTTTCTTCGGCATGTCGCCACGCTGCGCGACGCCGCCCCTTCGCTGTCCGAACTGCTGGTGCTTCTGAAGCATCCTCTCACGGCCTCTTCGCCGGACAGGCGTGGCCCGCATCTGCGGTGGACGCGAGAGCTGGAACTTCACCTTCGGCGCCGGGCGATTGCCGTGCCCGAACCCGACGATCTGCGGGCATGGGCCGAGAAAAGCCGGGTTGAGGATGGGCGCCAGCACTGGGCGCAATGGCTGGCAACGCTCCTGTCGGCGGTCGAGCGGGGTCGCGACCTCAGCGTTGGCGAGCATGCTGCGCGGCATCTCGAACTGGCGGAAACACTCGCCGGCGGGTTGTCGTCCGGCAGCGGCGGCCTGTGGGAGGAAGCCCCCGGCCGGGAGGCCCGCAGGGCAATGGATGAGTTGCTGGCGATCGGAACACGCGGTGGCGTGCTGAACGATCGTGACTACGGCGCCCTGTTGTCCAGCCACCTGAGCGCCTTTTCCGTGCAGGACCCGACGCGTCCGCATCCCGGCGTTATGGTCTGGGGCACGCTGGAAGCGCGCGTGCAAGGCGCCGATCTTGCCATCCTCGCGAGCCTCAACGACGGGACCTGGCCGGATCTGCCGGCGCCCGACACCTGGCTCAATCGGCAGATGCGGGCGACGGTCGGCTTGCTGCTTCCCGACCGTCGGATCGGCCTCTCCGCCCATGATTTCCAGATTGCAGTTGCGGCCCCGGAGGTGCTGCTGACCCGGGCAATTCGCAACGAGGATGCGGAAACGGTCCCCTCGCGATGGGTGAACCGCCTTCAAAACCTGCTGCGCGGGCTCGGGCCGACCGGGGAGGCGGCGCACGCCGCGATGCTTGAACGTGGGGCCGTCTGGACGCGGCGCTTCGCGGATATGGAACTGCCAGAGACCACGCAGTCCCCTGCCCCGCGACCATCGCCCTCCCCGCCGCTTGTGCTGCGACCCCGGGAGTTGCCAGTCACCGGGGTCACCCGGCTCATCCGCGATCCCTACGCGGTCTATGCCGGTCGAATCCTTCGGCTTCGAAAACTCGATCCTCTGCAACCACTCCCCGACGCCCGCTTGCGCGGGACAGCGTTGCATCGGATTATGGAGGACTTCCTCGCGCGGCGGACCGAGTGGCGGGACGATCCTGAAAAGGCAATTCATATCCTGTCAGAGATTGGCTGGGGCCGGCTACGCGAAGCAACGCCCCAGTCGGCAATGCAGGCACTGTGGCACGCGCGGCTGATGGCCATTGCCCCCCGCCTGATCGAGGGCGAGATCGCCCGCCTGCGCGACGGCGACCCGGTGCTGACCGAGGACAAGGGTTGGCTGACGCTGACCGGTCTGGATTTTCAACTCACGGCACGCCCGGACCGGATCGACAGGCGCACCGACGGGACCTATGCCGTGTACGATTACAAGTCCGGTAGCCCACCGAGCCCTGACCAGGTGAAGCACTTCGAAAAGCAACTCCCCCTGGAGGCGGCGATGCTGGAGCGGGACGCGTTCACGGGCCTGCCCTCTGCCCCAACAATCAGCATGGGGTATATTTCGTTGGGCACCTCGAAGGACAGAGAGATCAAGCTGGAAGATGACGACGGGCGCCTGCCCGATGTCACATGGGAACGGCTGCACGACCTGATCCGCGGCTACGGGCGGCGCGCGAAGGGGTACACCTCCCTGCGTGCGGCCGAAACCACTCGGTTCGAGGGCGAGTTCGACCAGTTGTCGCGCTATGGCGAATGGGACCTGACGGATGACGCCGTCACGATCCGCGTCGGTCCGGAGGACAGCGAATGAGCGCACCCCAATTCGACGATGCTACCCTGCGCCAGATCCGTGCCGCCGATCCGGTGGCCTCGACCTGGCTGTCGGCGAACGCGGGCTCCGGCAAGACCCGGGTGCTGACCGACCGTGTGGCGCGCATGCTGCTGGCGGATGTCTCACCGCAGAACATCCTGTGTCTGACCTACACCAAGGCCGCCGCAAGCGAGATGCAGAACCGCTTGTTCGGCCGGCTCGGCGAGTGGTCGATGCTCGATGATGACGACCTCCGCAGCACCCTCGCGCAGCTCGGGGTCGAGGCTGCCCCCGATGCCGATACCCTTGCGAAAGCCCGTCGCCTGTTTGCCCGCGCCATCGAGACGCCGGGCGGGCTTAAAATCCAGACGATCCACTCCTTCTGTGCCGGAATCCTGCGCCGGTTCCCGCTTGAGGCCGGCGTAAGCCCCGGCTTCCGCGAGCTCGACGAGGAGGCCACCGCGAGCCTCCAGTCCCAGGTACTCGACAGTATCGCGTCCGCCCAGCCGGAGCTTTTTGCCAAGATGGCGGCGCTCGTGAGTGACCCGGATCTCACCGGGCTTGCCTCGGAGATTGCCGCGAACCGCGATAGGCTTCCAAAGCCGCCGGATCCGGACAAGGTCTATCGACAGTTCGGCCTGATCCCGGGTCGGACCGCCGACGACATCCTCGCTGACCTCGACGCCGCTTTGGAACCCGGCACGTTTGGCCAGATCGCCGACCTTCTGGCGATGGAATCGAAGACAATGGTCGTTTTGGCCGCTGACCTGCGGCAGATCCTTGCCGGCGGAATGAGCCATGCAGCATTCGACCTGCTGGCAAAGCGTTGCCTCTATGCCTCCGGCGAAAACATGCACCAGCCGAAGGCGACGGCGATCACAAAGAAGGCGCGGGAAAACCTTGGGCCGCTTGCCGATGATTTCGACGCAATGGCCGAGGCCGTCGCATGCGCACGGCAGGAGTTCCTTGCGCTGGAAGCCGCGCGTCGAACGCTGATCCTGCACGGTTTCGCTGCTGCGTTTCTGCCGGAATACGCCGCCCGGAAGGACGCAGGCGGGTGGCTCGATTTCGACGACCAGATCCAGAAGGCGGAGCAGCTTCTGGCCCGCCCCGGCGTGGCGGAATGGGTCCTCTACAAGCTCGACGGCGGTATCGACCATATCCTTGTGGACGAGGCGCAGGACACCAGCCCGCTGCAGTGGCGGGTGATCGAGCACCTCAGCCGCGAGTTCACCGCCGGCAAGGGCAGCGCCGAAGCGGGAGAACGCACGATCTTCGTGGTGGGTGACCTGAAACAGTCGATCTACTCCTTCCAGGGGGCCGACCCGGAAGGTTTCACCCGCATGCGCGACAGCTTTTCCGAACGTCTGGGGCACCTTGGCCTCGGGTTGCAGCAACTGGAGCTCCAGTATTCCTTCCGCTCCTCGGAGCGCATCCTGAGCGCCGTGGACTTCACGTTCGAGGCAAACACGAAAGGCATGGGCGACGCGGTCAGCCACATCGCCTTCAAGGCGGAAATGCCGGGGCGCGTGGATCTGTGGCCCTTGATCGAACCGGGCGAGAAACCGGAACGTGGGGAATGGTACGACCCTGTGGACCAGGTGAGCGACGAACACCACACCGTGACGCTCGCCCGCCGGATCGCGGCACAGGTTCGCGAGATGGTCGACCATGGCTTCCTGTGGGAACAAGTCGGCGGCGCATTTGCGCCGCGCGCGATCCATGAGGGCGATGTGCTGATCCTCGTCCAGAGCCGGGGCGTTCTGTTCCACGAGATCATTCGGGCGTTGAAGACGCAGGAGTTGAACGTCGCCGGGGCCGACGTGTTGAAGCTTGGCGAGGAACTGGCCGTACGTGACCTGCGGTCCGCGCTCTCTTTCCTCGCAATGCCCGAGGACGACCTGTCACTGGCGGAGATCTTGCGCTCACCGCTCTTCGGCTGGTCAGAGGCGGAACTGTTTGACCTCGCGACGGAGCGGGGCGACGGCGAGTACCTGTGGCAGGCATTGCGCCGGCGAAAAGCCGAGTATCCGGAAACCCATTCCGCGTTGCGGCAGTTGCGAAACGAGGCCGACTTCCTGCGCCCGTACGACCTTCTGGAACGGTTGCTGACCGAACAGGATGGACGGCGTCGCCTTGTCGCCCGGCTTGGGGAGGAAGCCTCGGACGGGATCGATGCGCTGCTCGCACAAGCGTTGGCATATGAACAGGCCGAAACACCGAGCCTCACCGGGTTCCTTGCCCGCATGGAAGGTACGGAAATCAAGGTAAAGCGGCGCGCGGAGGGGCGCGGATCAAAGGTGCGCGTCATGACGGTGCATGGCGCAAAGGGATTGGAGAGCCCGATTGTCTTTCTGCCGGACACCGCGCATCGAAAGGCGCCGCACGAGTTCAAGGGCGACCTGCTGCCGGGTCCAGACGGCACGCCGCTCTGGTCCGGTGCAAATGCCGATCTGCCGGACGGTGTGCGGGCGCTCAAACAGGCCGCAATCGAGAAACGGCAGGAAGAGGCGCAACGGCTGCTCTATGTTGCGATGACCCGGGCCGAGCAATGGTTGGTTGTTGCTGCGGCGGGCAAGTTCAGCCGCGCCGGTGACAGTTGGTATGAACAGGTGGAGCGAGGCCTCAGGTCACTGGACGCACGCGAACAGGCATTCCCCGGATTTGATGTGGCAGAGACCGGTCTGCGGCTGCAATCACCACAATGGACAACCGGCAGCCGGCCCGACGCCGTCGCGCCGGTTGAGACGATCGCACGATCGCTGCCGTCCTGGATCGCAACACCAGCGGAAACGCCGGATCGACCGGTGGGGCCGCTCTCGCCCTCTGATCTTGGCGGCGCCAAGGCCTTGCCCGGCGAGGCAGGTCTGTCGGAGGAGGAGGCGATGCTGCGTGGCACCCGGTTGCACGCCTTGTTGGAGCACCTTCCGACCTATCCAATTGAAAAGTGGGATGATCTTGCCCCGGGTATCCTGGATGGGGAGGTTGAACCAACGGTGATCCCGGGGTTGCTGGCAGAGGCCCGTCGGATCCTGCAATCCCCGGACCTCGCCTCGCTGTTCGCACCCGGCACACTTGCGGAAGTCGGCATAACGGCCGACCTGCAGGAGCTCGGCGGCAGGCAGATCTTCGGAACCATTGACCGTCTTGTCGTCACGTCGGATGCCGTTCTGGCCGTCGATATCAAAACCAACGCAACCGTGCCCGCGACCCCGGCGCAAACCCCGCTTGGCCTGCTGCGCCAGATGGGGGCCTATGCCGCTGCGCTGAAACGGATTTACCCCGGCAAGCGCGTCGAAACGGCAATACTGTGGACCCGGAACGCCACCCTGATGCCGCTGCCTGACGATCTTGTGCACGACGCGGTGAGCGGAGCCAGCGCGCCTTGACGCCCGCCGGGGCCGTCCTTACGTTCCGCTCCAACGCGTGATGCGAAGGAGAAAGCAATGGCAACTTTTGCAGTGACCGACGACAGCTTTGATGCTGACGTCAAGCAGTCGGACGTCCCGGTTGTGGTGGATTTCTGGGCCGAGTGGTGCGGACCCTGCAAGCAGATCGGCCCGGCTCTGGAGGAGCTTGCCGTGGAATATGGCGACAAGATCAAGATCGCCAAGGTGAATGTCGACGAGAACCCGAACTCGCCCGCCGCCATGGGCGTGCGTGGCATCCCGGCCTTGTTCCTGTTCAAGGATGGGCAGGTCGTCTCCAACAAGATCGGCGCCGCGCCGAAGGCCGCGCTGAAAGCCTGGATCGACGAGTCGATCTGATCTCTCGATATCTCGTCCGACCCCGTAGCCGCACGGATTGCGAGGTTCGGTCAAAAGAAATGAAGGGCGCCTGCAGGCGCCCTTTTTCATGGACCCTTGCCCATGCGGTTGTGTGGCGCCGGGGGCGGGGCCATATAGGGTTCGACCAAGATGGAGGCAGACATGGCCGACAGTGATTTTCCCGGCTGGCACGGGACGACGATCATCGGTGTGAAGAAAGACGGCGAGGTTGTCGTGGCCGGTGACGGTCAGGTGAGCCTCGGACAGACCGTGATCAAGGGAACCGCGCGCAAGGTGCGGCGCCTGAGTCCGGGCGGGGAGGATGTCGTCTGCGGGTTCGCCGGCTCTACCGCGGATGCCTTCACGCTGCTGGAGCGGCTTGAAACGAAGCTTGAGGCTACGCCGGGGCAGCTTGCCCGCGCTGCCGTGGAACTGGCCAAGGATTGGCGCACGGACAAATACCTGCAGAAGCTCGAAGCGATGCTGATCGTCACGGATGGCACGGAGCTGCTGGTGATCACCGGGGCAGGGGACGTGCTTGAACCCGAGCACGGGATCGCAGCCATCGGCTCTGGCGGCAATTTTGCGCTGGCGGCTGCGCGCGGCATGATCGACAGCGACATGGGCGCGGAGGAGATCGCACGCAAGGCAATGGCGATCGCATCGGACATCTGTGTCTATACCAATGGCAACCTGACGGTCGAAACCATCAAAGCATGAACCTGGATCGCGACGATATACGCGCCGCCGTCCGCTCCGGGATGATCTCGGAGGCCCAGGCAGCCTCCATTCTCGCATTGGCGGAGCAACGGCACGGCGTACGCGAGAACATGGATGGGCTGGACGAGCCCTTCGAGTTGTTCCGTGGTTTCAACGAGATCTTCATCGTTGTCGGGCTTGGGGTGCTGTTCACCGGCTGGATGGTGGTAAGCGGGCTGTCAACACTTGCAGAGCTTGGCAACAGCGGGTCGACCGGCGGGATCTATGCGCTGATCACGTTGGCGGTCTCCGCATGGTTGTCGACCTATTTCACGCTCAAGCGGCGGATGGTGGCACCATCCATTGCGCTGGTGATGATGTTCGGCGTTGGCGCGCTGCAACTGGGCATGACGCTTGGCTGGCAATTGGGCCTGGCGTTTCATGTGCGTGTCGCTTTTGCGTCCGGGCTGACGACGGCACTGTTTATCCTCCACTACTTCTGGTTCCGGGTGCCGTTCACCATGGCCCTTATCGGGCTGGGGGTCTTTGTCACGACTGGTTCGATGCTCGTGCTTGGCGGGGCAGGGTGGCCAACTGCCGCCGATTTCTTCCACCTGACGAACGAAGGGCCCTACGCGGTGCTGACTATCGCGCTGGGGGTGATCGGTACAGCCGTGGCGCTGTGGTTCGACATGGGTGATCCTCACCGGATCACGCGTCGGTCACAGGCGGGTTTCTGGCTGCATGTCATTTCCGCACCTGCCATCGTCAACACCGTGGCGCTGACCTTGCTGGAGGTGGACACCCCCGCAGCACAGGCAGCGTTGATTGCGTTCCTCTGCCTGATGGCGCTTTTTGCCATCGTGATCGACAGGCGGTCGTTCCTGGTGGCCGGTGTCGGGTATGTGGTCGCTCTCGCCGTCATCATCCTGGAGCGCCAGGCCGGTCTTGCCGTACTGGGGCTCGGGCTGGGACTGGTGCTGCTCGGTGCGCAGTGGGAACGGCTTCGCGGTGGCATCATGTCCGGCTTGCCGAGCTTCCCCGGAAAGGATCGACTGCCGCCTTGGGGGCAGCTCCGGTGATCACCGTACAGATCGGCCGCTAGGGCAGGGGATCCGTCTGGAACAACGTGACCTTCAGCCCACCATGGGCCACCGGCGGATCCACCGGCCGGAAAGGCAATCCGGTCGACTTCGCCAGCCCCTTGTCAGAGGTGACGATCCCCACGCGCCAGCCTGAAAACCGGTCTTTGAGCGCACGACCAAGACTGTCGTGAAGGGCGAAGAGCGGTTTGCGGTTGCCGATACGGGCACCGTAAGGCGGGTTGACGATCACGAGGCCGGGCGGACCGTCGGGCCGCTTGATCTCGCTTGCCGGACAGGTCTGAAACCGCGTCCAGTCGGCCACACCGGCGCGATCCGCGTTCGCCTCGCTCATGCGGATGGCACCGGCATCGCGGTCGGAGCCGTGAAACCGGACATCCGTTGGCGTGCCGACCGTCCGGCGCAGCGCCGCGAGAGAAGACGCATCATGGGTCGAGAGGTGCTCGAAAGCGAAGTCCCGTGCGCGACCGGGTTGCAGGCCCGCGGCGATCTCCGCAGCCTCGATCACGAATGTGCCGGAACCACACATCGGATCAAGCACCGGCTCGGTGCCGTCATAGCCACATTTTCGCAGGAACGCGGCGGCCATTGTTTCCCGCATGGGCGCTTTTCCCACGGCCGCCTTGTGGCCGCGTTTGTGCAGCGAAGCGCCGGAGGTATCGACGGAGAATGTGCATAGGTCATCCTCGATCCGAACCTTGAGCTGGACGGGTGCATCCTCCGCGATTGAGACGCCCAGAGACTCCGACAGGGCGCGTTCGATCCGTTGGGCAGCGGCGCCCTTGTGGTAGATCTTCGATTTCCTGCACGTGACCTCCACCCGGACCGGAACATCGGCGCGCAAGGTTTCGGCCCAGGGAAACTTCCGCGCCCGCTTGTCGAGCTGGGCCAGGTGGAACGCCCGGAACGACCCGATGCGCGCCAGCACGCGCGTGGCGCCCCGAAGCTCCAGGTTGGCGCGCCAGACGTCCGGCCAATTGCCCCGGATTTGGACGCCACCGGCGAGGATTTCCGTGGGAGAGAAGCCAAGCACGGCCGCTTCCTCCGCCATCACGGTCTCAAGCCCGGGCGCGCACACGAGGAAGATTTCGAAGTCAGGGGTGGTCATTGACCGTGCTTATCGCGAAAGACCGGACGGGGCGACCGGTTTCTTGAGACCGAAATTTGCCCGGTGCGGTTGCGTCCCGCGTCAACATGATTACCTAGGCCGGAACATTGCCACGAAGGGCAGACAAACATGACCGACCTGACGCCCCGGGAAATCGTCTCGGAACTCGACCGTTTCATCATCGGCCAAAGGGACGCCAAGCGCGCCGTGGCCGTGGCGCTTCGCAATCGCTGGCGCCGCAAGCAACTGGATGCCGACCTGCGCGACGAGGTCTATCCGAAGAACATCCTGATGATCGGCCCGACCGGTGTCGGCAAGACCGAAATCAGCCGTCGCCTTGCGAAGCTTGCCCGCGCGCCCTTCATCAAGGTCGAAGCGACGAAATTCACGGAAGTCGGCTACGTCGGCCGCGACGTGGAGCAGATCGTGCGCGATCTGGTAGACGCCGCGATCCAGCAGACCCGCGACTACATGCGTGACGAGGTCAAGGCCAAGGCCTACCGCAACGCCGAAGATCGCGTGGTCGAAGCCATTGCCGGCTCCGACGCGCGGGAGCAGACCCGGGAGATGTTCCGCCAGAAGCTCAAGCGTGGCGAACTGGACGATACGGTGATCGAACTGGAGGTTGCAGACTCGGCACCTTCGATGCCGATGTTCGAGATCCCCGGTCAGCCGGGCGCCAACATGGGCGCGATGGATTTGGGAAGCATCTTCGGCAAGGCATTCGGTGGCCGCACGGTAAAGCGGAAGCTGACCGTCGCCGACAGCTACGACGTGCTGATCGGCGAGGAGGCCGACAAGCTGCTCGATGACGAAGCAGTGACCAAGGCCGCGCTGGAAGCCGTTCAGGAAAACGGAATCGTCTTCCTCGACGAGATCGACAAGGTCTGTGCGCGCCAGGAAGCACGGGGCGGTGACGTCAGCCGGGAGGGTGTGCAGCGCGACCTGCTGCCGCTGATAGAGGGCACGACCGTCTCTACCAAGCATGGCCCGGTGAAGACCGACCACATCCTGTTTATCGCATCGGGCGCATTCCACATTGCCAAACCATCCGATCTCTTGCCGGAGTTGCAGGGCCGTCTGCCGATCCGGGTGGAGCTGCGTGCCCTGACCGAAGGCGATTTTGTCCGCATCCTGACGGAAACCGACAACGCACTGACCCGCCAGTACACGGCATTGATGGGAACCGAACAGGTGACTGTCGATTTCACGGAAGATGGGATTGCCGCGCTTGCCCGCATGGCCGCCGAGGTGAACCAATCGGTCGAGAACATCGGTGCGCGGCGGCTGTACACGGTGATGGAGCGCGTATTCGAGGAGTTGAGCTTCGCCGCGCCGGACCGCGCCGGGCAATCGGTGATCGTCGATGCGGCATTCGTGGAGGAAAACCTCGGCGAACTGGCCAAGTCGGCCGACCTGAGCCGCTACGTCCTCTGATATCATCCGGTCCTGGGCCGGTGCCAGCAATCAGGGTCCTTTCCGCCCCGGCGGGACACCACAATGTGCCTAGGCGCGTGTGCGAAACCCGGTCGTGGTGAGAGCGAGACCGGACGCCGCATGGTCGGTCATGGTACATGGTCCCCGATCGGAGTAGAGGGACAGCATGATACCGCGCGTGTTGATCCACTGCGGGCTGGTCGCCCTCCTGTGTGCGTGCACGCCACATGCCGACATCCGCCCTAGGGAGGTGCCGGAGGATACTGGTTCGACGGTCAACGTCCTGGTGGGTACAACCCGGGCGAAAACACCGGACGGGCTCTACCACCCCAGCAAGCGCGACAGGATCAGTTTCGCGGAAGTCGCTGTCTCTGTTCCACCGCGACATGAGGTTGGCCGTGTCGAGATCGGTGACGATCCGTCCCGGCATTTCATGACCCGCAGGCTCCAGCCGCTGAGCGACCAGGGATACCGGGCCGCCATCACCCGGAAATTGCGACAGAACCCGGACTGGAACGGCGAAGTCTTCATCTTCATCCACGGCTACAACAATACGCTGGCCGACGGGGTGTTCCGGACCGCGCAGATGAAACAGGATCTGCCTATTGATGCCTTGCCGGTCCACTACGCCTGGCCCTCCAGCGGCACCGCAATTGGATACCCCCATGACCGCGACAGCGTGCTCTATGCGCGCCGAGGACTTCAGGACCTCATCGAGGAAACCGCTGCCGCCGGTGCGCAGAGCATCATCCTGTTGGCCCACTCCCTCGGCTCGCAGGTGACCCTGGAGACATTGCGACAGATGTCGCTTTCTGGTCGCGGCGCCGCATGGGACCGGATCAATGGCGTGGCGCTGATGGCACCGGACATGGACGTCGATGTCTTCAATGCGGTCATCGACGATATCGGTGAGTTGCCACAGCCGTTTCTGGTCTTCACCTCCAGCCGGGACAGGGCGTTGCGCGTGTCCGCGCAGGTGACCGGCCACGATCGGCGCGTAGGCAACCTTGAGACCGTGGAACCGATCGCACAACATGACATCGTCGTGCTGGACGTGAGTGAATTTCGCGACACCCGCAACGTCCACATGACTGTGGTCAGTTCCCCAACTCTGATAAAACTGTCAGAGAACCGGCAGAAAATGGCGGATGCCTTTCAGAGTGGTGCATCTGCACAGGCCGGGTTGATCCCCGGCACGATCATCGCAGTTCAAAACGCTACGGCCGTCCTGCTCGACCCGGCGCAGATCCAACATACGGGCCAGTAGATGCGCAACACTATCGAGTTTCTGAGAGTAAACGCCGCGTGGCTGGCGGCCGGTTTCCTGCTGACGCTCAGTTCCAGCTATGGTCAGACCTTCTTCATCTCGATCTTTGCCGGCGAAATCCGGTCGGAGTTCGGGCTGAGCCACGGCGACTGGGGCGCGATGTACTCCATGGGCACGTTGGCCTCCGCGATGGTGATGGTCTGGGCCGGCACACTGACCGACAGGTATCGCGTGCGGGAACTGGCGCAGGTGATACTGCCGTTCTTTGCAGTGGCATGTCTGGCGATGGCCGCCGTGCCGGGCGCCTGGGCGTTGCCGCTGGTGATCTTCGCGCTCCGCTTCGCCGGGCAGGGGATGACCACCCACATTGCCATCGTCGCCATGGGCCGCTGGTTCGTCGCAACACGGGGCAAGGCCCTTTCGGTTGCATCCCTCGGCGTCACGCTCGGTGAGAGCATCTTGCCGCTGGCGTTTGTCGCATTGCTCGGGGTCTTCGCCTGGAGAGGTCTGTGGGTTCTGGCCGCCGTGATGATCCTGCTCGCGCTCCCGGTGCTACTGGCGCTGCTCCGGAAGGAACGGACACCGGGCGACAACCCGGATGTCATGTCGGGAACAGGCATGGCCGGACGCCAGTGGACGCGTCCCGAAGTGGTCCGGCACTGGCTGTTCTGGTGCATGGTGCCGTTGCTGTTGGGCCCATCGAGTTTCGTCACGGCGCTGTTCTTTCAGCAGGTGCATCTCGCGGAGATCAAGGGGATCGCACATCTCTCGATTGTGGCGCTGTTCCCGGTGTTTACCGCCGCGTCCGTCATCATGATGGTGACCAGCGGGCTGGCGCTTGACCGTTTCGGCACCGCGCGCCTCCTGCCCCTCGTGCCATTGCCGATTGCGGTTGGTTTCCTGGTTCTGGGCACCACTTCGGGCGTCGCCGCGACAGCCGTCGGAATGGCGCTCATCGGCTTGAGTGCCGGCGCCAACTCGACCTTGCCGAACGCATTCTGGGCAGAGTTCTACGGCACCCGTCACCTCGGTTCGATCAAGGCGATGGCCTCGGCGATCATGGTCCTCGGCTCTGCGGTCGGGCCTGTCCTGACCGGGTTCGGGATCGACGCCGGGCTGGGGTTCGAGACGCAGATGGTCCTGTTCGGGGTATACTTCGTGCTGGTCGCGATCCTCGTCTTCGTGGCGCTTGAGCGCGCGCGAAAGCTGGTATCGACCTGACCTGTCAGCGACCCCGCCTGCCGGGATGTCGGCGAAGATAGACGTAGTAGGCACCCGAGCCGCCGTGGCTGATATGAGCGTCGGTCACCTGCAGCACCACGCTGCCAAGCGGTGGTAGGGAAAGCCAGGACGGAACCTGGTTGCGCAGCACACCGCGCGGCGTCGGGATCGGCCCGGGGTCATCGCGGACCTTGCCCTTTCCGGTAACGACCAGAACGAGACGACACCCGTCCGCCTGCGCCCCAAGGATGAAACGCGTCAGCGCCGGGTGCGCCTGGGCCAGCGACATGCCATGCAGGTCGATCTTGCGGTCCGGGCGGATCTTTCCCTTCTTCATCTTGCCGAAGGTCTTGCGATCCATCTGGACATGCTGCGCAGTCAACTGCGCCTCAAGGGTGGGGGTCAGGTTGTGACCCTTGGAATGGTCATAGCGGGCGGCCTCTCCAACCCGGAAGGCGGGAATGGTGCGGGCAGGTTGCTTCGGTGGTGGATCGATCGGCGCCGGGTCTGCATCCGGCAGAGTGTGTCCCGGTTTGGCCAGGATGGTCGTCGGTTTCAACGGGCGTGCGGTTCGGGCGACCTGTTGCCAAAGCGAAAGATCGTCCTCGGAGAGGGTACGGGGATGACGCTTGCGGGTCATCAGCGCTCACTCCTCGGTGGCGAGCGCAAAGGCACGCTGGATCGGGAGCAGGACGACCATCCGGCCGGGATCCTTGATCTTTCCGGCCGCACGCCCCGCGGCGTCCCCGGTTCCGTAGAAGATATCGGCCCGTTGCGGTCCCTTGATGGCCGAACCGGTATCCTGCGCGATGGTGAGCCGCCGGATCGGATCCGAGCCACCCTTTTCGATCCAGACCGGCGCACCAAGCGGCGTGAAGGCAGGATCGACCGCGATGGTCCGTTCAGGGGTGACCGACCGGTTCATCGCGCCGATCGGACCCTTGTCGGCCGGAACCGCCGTGACCTTCCGAAAAAAGACAAAGGACGGGTTGTGGTGCAGCAACTTCAGCCCTTCGACCGGGTTCCGGCGCACCCAGTTCTTGATGACCTGGGCCGAAACCTGGTGAGCGGCATAGATCCCGCGCCGAACCATTTCCTTGCCGACGGAGCGGTAAGGGTGGCCATTGTTGCCGCCGTAACCTACCCGAACAACTTGCCCATCGGGAAGACGAACGCGCCCTGACCCTTGAATCTGAAGAAAAAATCTCTCGACGGGGTCGTCGACCCAAACGATCTCAAGGCCACGGCCCGCCAGCAAGCCAGCCTCGATTTCCGCACGTGTGGCGAAAGGCTGGCCCTTCGGCATGTCCTTCGGACGAGAGTACAGCGGATATCGGTAGCGAGCGGTTCGCGTGAGCGAGCCAGACAGCTCGGGTTCGAAATAGCCTGTGAAGAGAGCCGGCTCGTCCCCGACCTGCACCGGCCGGAAGAAGAGCTCGAAGAAGGCGCGCCCCCCGGATTGATTGCGGGCAACCTCGCAGATCGGCGCCCAATCGGGATCCTTCAGGATATCGCATGTTTTCACGAAAACGGACAGGGCCGCGTCGTGATCATCCGCGGCCCAACCATCGAGTTCGTCAAAAGACAGTAGTCGCGCCGGTGGCTCGGCTGCGGCCGAAGCCGCCATCACCAGACCCGCGAGCGCCGCCACGGCGCTTCGGAGGGCCAATTAACCACCCGTTGCGACCAGTTGCCAGTTCGGATCGCCGGTGCCCATTTTGCGGGCAAAGGTCCAGACGTCGCGCTGACGTTTGATTTCGTTGGCATTGCCCTCGACGATCTCGCCGGCGGTATTGCGGACCACGGAGGTCAACTCGCCCTGGAACCGAACGGTGATCTCACCGGTAGCCGTTTCGGCGTCGAACGCGGCGTCCTGAAGTGAAAGCTCGCGGACACCGACGAAATTCGCATCGACCAGAAGGCCCTGTGCCTCACGCTCGTCCAGAACGGTCGAAAATGCCTCGAAAACGTCCGGCGACAGGAAGGGCGCGACCTGGTCCAGATCGCCATGCTCGAAGCCCATGAGGATCATCTCGTAGGCTCCGCGAGCGCCCTGCAGGAACTCGCTGACGCTGAAACCCGGCTCGGCGCGCTTCATTTCGGCAAGGGCCTCGGCAGCGGCGCTGCCTTCCTCGGCATGATCGGTGATATCGTGATCGACGCCGCCGTCAATCACCTCGAAATCACGCTGTCCGGCTGACCGGTCGCTCGGACTTTCGTTCGCGGCGAGGGGCGGTTTTTCGAATCCTTCCCGCGTACCGAGGACGGACCGAAGCCGCAGGATCAGGAATATAGCGATCCCGGCCAAAACCAGGAGCTGGATCACGGCAGCACTCATTTATGCCCTCTTCAATATTCTTCGGGGGGATGGTTTCCCGTCTACACCGCACTTATGTAAGCGAGCGTGGAAGACAAGTCCACAAACACCGCCCCGTTGGAGGAGAGTGATGCCCCTGTTGCTGCTGTTCATAGCGGTCCCGCTGATCGAGATCGCACTTTTCATCCAGCTTGGCGGGATTCTCGGCCTCGGCTGGACGCTTGCAATCGTGGTCCTGACCGCTGTCATCGGCACGACAATGGTCCGCCAGCAGGGCCGTGACGTCCTGATGAAGGTTCAAAGCTCTTTCAACGAGTTGAATGACCCCACCGAACCGCTTGCCCATGGGGCGATGATCCTCTTTTCCGGTGCGCTCCTGTTGACTCCGGGCTTCTTCACGGATGCCGTCGGCTTCCTTCTTCTGGTACCGAAGGTTCGGGAGGCGATGTTCCGCTGGATCAGGAGCCGTGTCGTCATGCAGTCCTCTGTTTCGATGGGCGGGTTCCAGACCGGGCCCCGGCAGTCACACCCGAAACGCGGAGACGTGATCGACGGTGACTTCGAAGAGATCAAGCCGGCGCCGCGCCGGACCACCGGCCCGTCGGGCTGGACGCAGGATTGAGACTGACGCGACGGGATGATATGCCCCGCATCAAGAGCAAATTCTTTTGATCCGGGAGATACAGATGTCCGACACCCCCACCAACGAGAACGGCGCTGCCGAAGGTGCGGCCCAGCAGGCCGCGCAAATCAAGATGCAGGTCTTGGGTCAGTATATCCGCGACCTGTCCTTCGAGAACATCGTCGCGCAGAAGGGCGTGACTGGCGAGGTCCAGCCGGACGTGCAGGTTCAGGTGAACCTCGACGCTAAAAAGCGCACCGCCGAGAACCAGTACGAGGTGATTGCCAAGTTCAAGGTCGAGTCCCGCAACAAGACCGAGGACAAGTCGCCGTTGTTCCTCATGGAGCTGGAATACGCCGGGATCTTCCTGATCGAGAACGTCACGGAAGAGCAACTGCACCCGTTCCTGCTGATCGAATGCCCCCGGATGCTGTTCCCCTTCATTCGCCGCATCGTTTCCGATGTGACACGCGATGGTGGCTTCCCGCCGTTGAACCTCGATACCGTGGACTTCATGGCGCTGTACCGGCAGGAACTCATCCGCCGTGCGCAAGCTGAGCAAGCTGGAAAAGCGCAGGCCGACGCCTGATCCTTCTCCACCTTCAGACCAAGAAGGCCTCCCGCATTTCTGCCGGAGGCCTTTTTTAAGGTTCGTCATCGATTAGCCTGTGAAAGCCTTCCAGAGCGCGTCTTCTCCGAGACTTTCCACCAATTTGCCATGCGCTTCGCGTTCCGCATTGGTGATCCGGGAAGGCAGCGGTGTGGCCCGCGGTGCGGCACGCCAGTTGATTGCTGGACCACCCGAAGACGCGGCGCCAGCGTTGGCCAGCGCAAAGTCAGGCTGACGGCCGCCGATCAACTCCAGGTAGACATCCGCCAGAATCTCGGAGTCGAGAAGCGCGCCGTGAAGGACCCGGTTGGAATTGTCGATCCCGAAGCGGCGGCAGAGCGCGTCCAGCGACGAGGGCGACCCCGGGAACCGCTTGCGCGCCATTGCAAGGGTATCGAGCGCCTGGTTTCCGGGCAGCTTCGGGAACCCGGCCCAGTCGAGTTCGGCGTTCAGGAACTTCATGTCGAAGGGTGCGTTGTGGATGACGAGGATCGCGTCCCCTACGAAGTCCAGAAAACCCTGCGCAATGGCCTCGAAAACAGGTTTGTCCGCAAGGAACTCCGCCGAGATCCCGTGCACGTCAAAGGCCTCCGTCGGCATGTCGCGCTTCGGGTTGATGTATTGGTGGTAGGTGCGGCCGGTCGGAACATGATTGTCCAGTTCCACGCCACCGATCTCGACAATCCGGTGCCCGTCGAAGGGGTCGAGACCCGTGGTCTCCGTGTCCATCACGATTTCACGCATCGTTCCTGATCCTTTCGAGAACCTCTCGTACCTGCTCCCGTGCCCCGTCCAAGGTAGATGTATCTATGACAACGTCAGCACGGGCACGCTTCTCGGCATCGGGTAGCTGCTGCGCCAGTATGCGCAGGAACTGCTCCGCCGTCATTCCAGGGCGCGCCATGACACGTCGGCGTTGTTCTGTCGCGGAAGCGGAGACGACGATCGTCATGTCCATCGTTTTGGCCGCGCCAGTCTCGAAGAGCAGAGGGATATCGAACAGGACGATCGGCGCCTTGGTCTCTGCGATGAACTGTGTCCGGTCTTCGCCCACAAGCGGGTGAACGATCGACTCGATGCGTTTCAGTGCCGAGTTGTCGCCGGAGATCCATTCCTTCAGCCGATGGCGACTCACGGATCCGTCAACAATGGCTGCAGGATAAAGCGCACGCATGGGCTCGACCGCCTTGCCGCCGGGCGCATAGAGGCGATGAACAGCGGCATCAGCATCCCAGACCGGAATTCCTTCGTCCTCGAACATTGCAGCGGTCGTGGATTTGCCCATCCCGATGGATCCGGTCAGGCCAATCTTGAAAGGCGAAGTCATCCGGACAGCACCGCCGCGCGCAGGTCGTCATCAATGACCGGGCGAACCCCGAACCAACGTTCGAACCCGGGCGCGCCCTGGTGGAGCAACATGCCAAGCCCATCGACGACACGGCAGCCCTTGGCGGCAGCCTCCTGAAGAAAGGGGGTTTCCAGCGGTACGTAAACCAGGTCGTTCACGACCGCATCGGCTTCGAGCTGCCGAAGTGACACGTTGAACTCCGGCTTGCCGGCCATACCAAGCGAAGTGGTGTTGACCACGGTCGCGGCACCCGCAAGCATGTCTCCGGCCTTTGCCCAATCGTGCACAATGATCTTGGGCCCGAACTCGGATCGCAATGCCTCTGCTCTCGGACGGGTTCGATTGGTCACCCGAATGACCGGAGCACCGGCCTCCAGCAGCGCGGTGACGACAGCCCGCGCCGCGCCGCCGGCGCCAATGACTGCGGCAGGGCCGGTCCGTGCATCCCAGCCGGGTGCGTTCTGGCGCAGATTTGCCAGAAAGCCGTAGCCATCCGTGTTGTCAGCATGAACACGGCCATCCTCATGGAAAATCAAAGTGTTGGCGGCACCGATCAACGCCGCGCGGTCGGTCACAAGGTTGGCGAGGTTGAGGGCGGATTCCTTGTGCGGAATCGTGACATTCACACCGACAAAGCCCATGCGGGGCAGGGTGCGGATGATCTCTGGCAAGTCCTCGGCCGTTATATCCATGGGAATGTAGTGGCCAACTATTCCGGCGCTCCGCAGCCAGTGCCCATGAAGCCGGGGCGACAACGAATGGTTGATCGGCGAGCCGATCACGCCGGCCAGTGGAATCCTGCTTGTCATGTCTCAATCACTCCCCTTTCGGCAAGATGATCCAGAAGCTGCAACAACGGAAGCCCCAGAACCGAAAAGTAGTCGCCATCGATGCCTGAAAACAAACGGGCGCCTTCGCGTTCCAGCATATATGCACCTACGCAATGACGGATCTCGTCCCAGTTCCGATCTACATAGGATTTGATGTATTCCTGAGAAAGGGAGCGCATGGTCATGCGAACACGCCCGATATGTCGCCACACCGGACGTCCATGGTCGAATAGCACAGCGGCGGAATAGAGATCGTGCGTCTGGCTGGCAAGGCTGGCGAGTTGGGCCATTGCCTGGTCCGGATCGTGCGGTTTGGTCAATGTCTGCCCGCGGAACTCAAGGACCTGGTCACACCCGAGAACCATTGCATCGGGGTTCTTTGCCGCCACCTTTGCCGCCTTGGCTTCCGCCAGAAGATCGGACATGTCCCGGGGTGAAGTGTCCTCAAGCTCGAGCGCAGCGCGCAGGGCATCTTCGTCGATTCTCGCGGTCTCCACTCGGAAGGGAACGCACGCGTTTCGCAGCAGGTCTGCACGGACAGATGATCCGGACGCGAGTACGAAATCGGTGCTCATGTGCGTATCCTTGTGGAAAACCCGGTGTGTGAAACCTTGGCGCGATGTGACCCAAAAGGGACTGAACCGTGCATCATCGGTACCGGCACCCTTTCCGCACCGCAAGGACATGTTCCATCCCAAGTGGACGACCCGAACCTGTGTGTTCGGGATAGCTTGCTTGGCGTGCCGTTTCAGGTCAGTTATCCACAACCATGCACACCGGTTGGAAGTGAATAACGTATTGTAAAAAAGAGACTTTCACCTACAATACCCAGAAATCGGCCCAACTCGGTGGAACGATATCCACCTGTGTGGATTCCGGTGCAAAACCACGTAATCCACAAATCCACAGCCCCTACTACAACCACTACCTCTTTTCTTTTCTTATTTATTATTTAGAGAGCAAAGCGACGAAATATATTCCGGAGAATGCAATGATCATGGATTGGCTGGCGAATGCCTATCTCTGGACCAAGGCTCTCCACGTGGTTTCTGTTATGAGCTGGATGGCTGGGCTGTTCTATCTCCCAAGGCTCTACGTGCATCACACGGAGCAAACGGTTGCTGGCACAGAGATGGACGGTGTTTTCCAGATGATGGAGCGCAAGCTTCTGAAGCTGATCATGAACCCCGCCATGATCGCCAGTTGGGTCTTTGGGGTATTGCTGCTGCTGACGCCGGGTATCGTCGACTGGAGCGCAGTGTGGCCCTATACGAAGCTTCTGGCGGTTGGTGCCATGACCTGGTTTCACATGTGGCTGGCAAAGCACCGGCACGACTTCGTTGAGGGGCGGTTCAGCCTCTCCGGCAGGACCTACCGCATCATGAACGAAGTGCCGACGGTGTTGATGTTGATCATCGTGTTCTCTGTCATCGTGAAGTTCTGATCCGGCAGGATCGCGCCGGTGGGAATTGACTCCGCGGCGCGGAGCCTTTAGGTGGTCTGCCCAATGGCTGTCCTGCCAGGTCTTTCCGTTCACATATGATACCGCAGCCGGTCCCGGCTCAGGAAGTACGCACGCATGTCCGAATTGTCCCTGTCTCTCTCCGAACTGAAGGCGCAGAGCCCGAAGGATCTCCTGGCGATGGCTGAGGAGCTGGAGATCGATAACGCCTCCACGATGCGGAAGGGCGACATGATGTTCGCCATCCTCAAGGAGCGCGCCGAAGACGGTTGGGAAATCTCCGGAGATGGCGTTCTTGAGGTGATGCAGGATGGGTTCGGCTTTCTGCGCTCTCCGGAGGCGAACTACCTGCCAGGTCCTGATGACATCTATGTCTCGCCTGAGATGATCCGTCAGTACGCCCTGCGTACCGGTGACACGGTTGCAGGCGTCATCCAGGCACCGCGGGAGAACGAGCGGTACTTCGCGCTGATGAATGCCTCGGAAATCAACTTCGAGGAGCCGGAGAAGGCCCGCCACAAGGTCAATTTCGACAACTTGACGCCGTTGTACCCTGATGAGCGCCTGAACATGGAGATCGACGATCCGACCATCAAGGATCGTTCCGCACGGATCATCGACCTGGTGGCCCCCATCGGGAAGGGTCAGCGTTGCCTGATCGTGGCGCCGCCGCGAACCGGCAAAACCGTGCTGCTGCAAAACATCGCGCATTCCATCGAACGGAATCACCCCGAGTGCTACTTGATCGTCCTGCTGATCGACGAACGGCCGGAAGAAGTGACGGACATGCAGCGGAGCGTGAAGGGCGAGGTCATTTCGTCGACCTTTGACGAACCCGCGACGCGGCACGTTGCTGTTTCGGAAATGGTCATCGAGAAGGCTAAGCGGCTGATTGAACATAAACGAGATGTTGTGATCCTTCTCGACTCCATCACAAGACTTGGTAGAGCCTTCAACACGGTTGTTCCGTCATCGGGCAAGGTTTTGACCGGTGGTGTGGATGCGAACGCCCTCCAGCGGCCAAAGCGGTTCTTTGGTGCCGCCCGGAATATCGAGGAGGGCGGATCTCTCACGATCATTGCAACCGCGCTGATCGATACCGGAAGCCGGATGGACGAGGTTATCTTCGAAGAGTTCAAGGGAACGGGTAACTCGGAAATCGTTCTGGACCGGAAAGTCGCGGACAAGCGGGTTTTCCCGGCGATGGACATTCTGAAGTCCGGTACGCGTAAGGAAGATCTTCTGGTCGACCCGCGCGATCTTCAAAAAACCTTCGTGCTGCGCCGGATCCTGAACCCGATGGGCACCACGGATGCGATCGAGTTCCTGATCTCGAAGTTGAAACAGACCAAGAGCAACGCCGAATTTTTCGACTCGATGAACACCTAGGGCGTTCCCACGACGGAGCATAGCATGGATACCATATTCGCCCTGGCGACGGCGCCCGGCCGCGCCGGGGTCGCTGTGGTACGTGTCTCTGGCCCCGAAGCCTGGAAAAGCTGTGATCGGCTGTGTGGCGGCGTCCCACCGATCCGGATGGCGAGCTTGCGCTCGCTTGTGGATGCCGGCGATGTCATCGATCAGGCCTTGGTGCTGGCATTTGATGTCGGAGCAAGCTTCACGGGCGAGCGTTCGGTCGAATTTCAGGTCCATGGAAGCGTGGCTGTTGTATCCCGGTTGATCCGGGCATTGAGTTCCATTTCCGGGTTTCGTTTGGCGGAGGCCGGGGAGTTCACGCGCCGGGCTCTCGAAAACGACAAGATGGACCTGGCGCAGGTTGAGGGGCTCGCCGACCTTGTAGATGCCGAAACAGAGGCGCAGAGGCAGCAGGCTATGCGGGTCTTTACCGGAAGCCTCGGCGACAAGGTTGAAGCTTGGCGGGCGCAGTTGCTTCGTGCTCTGGCTCTGGTTGAGGTAACGATAGACTTTGCGGATGAAGAAGTTCCGGTGGATGTGACGCCGGACGTAGAAGCGCTGCTGGATTCGTTAATACATGAGTTCTCGGAAGAAGCCGCCGGTGTCGCAACGGCAGAACAGCTTCGCCATGGCTTCGAGGTTGCTATCGTTGGGCCGCCGAATGCCGGAAAATCAACGCTTCTGAATCGCCTTTCCGGTCGAGAGGCGGCAATCACGTCCGAGATTGCAGGCACGACCCGGGATGTGATCGAGGTCAGGCTGGATGTGTCGGGTTTGCCCGTTACCTTTCTGGATACAGCCGGATTGCGGGAGACCGACGACCAGATCGAGTCTCTGGGCGTGGAACGTGCGATGCAGAGGGCGGGGGAGGCGGATCTCCGGATTTTCATGGGCAATGACCTGTTTGGCGTGGAGCAGCGGAAAGGTGATATTGTCGTGTCCGGGAAGGCCGACCTCGGCGTCGTTGGTGATGGCCTTGCCGTATCGGGAAAGACGGGCAAAGGGATCGGGCGGCTATTGGAAGTGGTCGAGAACGAGTTGCGGGGGCGCATGGGCGTTGCACAGACGGCGACACGGTTGCGGCACGCCGATGCACTAGGCCGGGCGAGTCACGCGCTGGAGTTGGCCCGCGAAGAGCTGTTTCATGGTATGGGAATGGCGGAATTGATCGCAGAGAATATTCGTGTCGCTGTCCGTGCGACGGATTCGCTCGTTGGCCGGATTGGCGTTGAAGATGTGCTGGGCGAGATCTTCGGATCGTTTTGCATTGGGAAGTGAGGATGTTTCACGTGAAACATGAGTTTGATGTCATTGTCGTTGGTGGTGGACACGCCGGCTGTGATGCCGCGGCCGCAGCCGCTCGTGCCGGCGCACGCACGGCGCTGGTCACG
This sequence comes from Aliiruegeria haliotis, assembly GCF_003003255.1. Lineage (GTDB taxonomy): Bacteria > Pseudomonadota > Alphaproteobacteria > Rhodobacterales > Rhodobacteraceae > Tropicimonas > Tropicimonas haliotis. The sequence continues at coordinate 58,922 of NZ_PVTD01000012.1, read as the reverse complement.
TTGAAACTCGATGATCTTGGAACGATGTCCTGCAATCCGGCGATTGGTGGATTGGGCAAGGGCCACCTCGTTCGGGAAATCGACGCACTTGATGGATTGATGGGGCGGGTGACAGACCAGGCCGGGATCCAATATCGGCTACTCAATCGCCGGAAGGGTCCGGCGGTGCAAGGTCCCCGAGCACAGGCGGATCGGAAGCTGTATCGAGCTGCGATGCGCCGCGAGATAGAGGGCATTGATGGTCTGCAAGTGTTGCTGGGCGAAGTCGCTGGCCTTGTAATCGAATCGAACAGGATTGCAGGAATCTCCATGGCGGATGGAGCCTTTGTTGCAGCCCGGGCCGTGGTCCTGACCACGGGGACTTTTCTGAATGGCGTGGTTCACATCGGCGACCGGTCGTATGCCGCGGGCCGTATGGGAGACGACCCGTCCAACTTGTTGGCGAGGCAGATGGGTGAGCTTGGTTTGGCGATGGGGCGTCTCAAAACCGGTACGCCTCCGCGCCTGGATGGAAACACAATCGACTGGAGCGTTCTCGCCGAGCAACCCGGAGACGAGGATCCGGAGCTTTTCTCGTTTCTGTCGACCGAAGTCTCCGCGCGGCAGATTCCCTGTGGGATCACGCATACCAACGAAAAGACGCACCAGATCATTCGCGACAATCTGGGCAGGTCGGCGATGTATGGCGGTCACATCGAAGGTGTCGGCCCGCGGTATTGCCCGTCGATCGAAGACAAGGTGGTGCGGTTTGCCGACAAGGACTCGCATCAGATCTTCCTTGAACCGGAGGGCCTTACGGTCGCAACAGTCTACCCGAATGGTATCAGCACGTCATTGCCCGAGGACGTTCAGGAAGCCTATGTGAGATCGATCGCCGGCCTGGAAAACGTGCAAATCCAGCAGCCTGGCTACGCAATCGAGTATGACTACCTCGATCCGAGGAACCTGGATGCCAGCTTGCGGGTGAAGGCTCTTGATGGGCTGTACCTCGCTGGGCAGATCAACGGAACCACCGGATATGAGGAGGCAGCGGCGCAGGGATTGGTTGCGGGCGTGAACGCGGCACGCCGTACTCAGGGTCTGGAACCGGCAGTATTCGCCCGTGATACGAGCTATATCGGCGTGATGATTGACGATCTTGTGACACAGGGGGTTGCGGAGCCCTATCGCATGTTCACGTCCCGGGCCGAGTTCCGCCTTTCTCTGCGCGCGGACAATGCGGATCAGAGATTGACTCCGATCGGACTTGAACTGGGAGTTGTCGGGGAGAGCCGTCGCGCCGTATTCGAAAGAAAGATGGCCGAAATCCAGGATGCGAAGGCGTTCTTGTCGTCGGCGAGTGTGTCGTCTCGCGAGCTGAATGCTCTTGGTGTCCGCGTAAATGCGGACGGTCCCAAGCGAAATGGGCTGGAGGCTTTGGCGCTTCCGAATGCCGACGCAGGGACCTTGGCAACAATTCTACCGGGCGTTGATGCGATATCTCCGAAAATACTGGTGCAGGTGGGCCGGGACGCAATCTACGAGTCCTATATCGAACGCCAGAAGAAAGATGTTGCCCTTCTGAAGCGGGATGAAGAAAGGCCGATACCAGCGGACTTTTTGTACGAGTCACTGGAGGGGTTGTCGGCCGAGCTACGGTCAAAGCTGGCACGCGTTCAACCCAGAACCTTGGCGCAGGCCGGTCGAATTGACGGGATGACCCCGGCCGCCCTGACGCTAATTCTTGCCCATCTCCGCAAGGCGGAGCGGCGACGTGCGTAACCCGATCGACAGTTTTCAACGCGTGGTGGGTCTGGATGTTTCACGTGAAACACTTGATCGGCTTGGTCATCACCACGACTTGCTTCGAAAGTGGAACCCAGCAATCAATCTGGTGTCCGCGGGGTCGCTGGACGATAGTTGGACGCGACATATCGTGGACTCCGCCCAGGTGTTTCTGGCCCGGCCATCGGACGTCGGCCATTGGTTGGATCTGGGCACGGGAGGGGGGTTCCCGGGTCTGGTCTGTGCCGTTCTTGCGGCCGAAATTGCGCCCAACCTCCGGTTTACCTTTGTGGAATCCGACAAACGGAAGGCAACCTTCCTGATGACGGTCATCCGTGAGACCGGTGTTCAGGCCACGGTTGCGACGAAACGGATAGAAGACCTGAAGCCACAGGAAGCGGATATCCTCTCTGCAAGGGCGCTCGCACCTCTGGAAAAGTTGCTTCAGTTTGCGGACAGACACCTTTTAACGACTGGAACATGCCTGTTTCCAAAGGGGTCCCGTAGCGAAGAGGAAGTTCTCCAAGCACAGGCCAACTGGCGCTTCAAGCTTGTGAAGAAGCCCAGTATAACCGACCCAAAGGCCACTATTCTTGTAGTTGGGGACATCCAGCGTGACTGACCTTTACCGGTCCGAACCAAAGATCATCGCCGTTGCCAACCAGAAGGGCGGCGTGGGCAAAACAACAACTGCCATCAATCTGGGAGCTGCCCTGGCGAAGGCCGGTCACCGAACGCTGATTGCGGATCTCGATCCGCAGGGGAATGCGTCGACCGGGCTGGGGATCGAAGCGCATGATCGTCGGCACACGACCTTTGATTTGCTGCTGGAGGATGCTCCGCTTGCAGACGTCATCCATCCGACCAGTGTCGAAAATCTGCTCATCGCGCCGGCCACGACGGATCTGAGCTCCGCTGATATTGAGCTCGTGTCGAATGAACGCCGGAGCTTTTTGCTTCATGACGCATTGCGCCAGCCAGCCGTGATGGAACAGAAGCTTGAGTTTATCCTCATTGATTGCCCACCGTCGTTGAACCTTCTGACAGTGAACGCAATGGTGGCGGCGCATTCCGTCCTCGTTCCCCTTCAAAGTGAGTTCTTCGCGCTGGAAGGTCTATCTCAGTTGATGCTGACACTCCGTGAGGTACGGCAGACGGCGAACCCGAACCTTCGGATCGAAGGCGTGGTCCTCACCATGTACGACGGTCGCAACAACCTGTCTCAACAGGTGGAGGCCGACGCACGGGAGGCGCTCGGGGATCTGGTTTTCGAGACGCGTGTTCCCAGGAACGTTCGCGTCAGCGAAGCGCCGAGCTATTCCCAATCGGTATTGGACTATGATCCCCTTTCGAAAGGAAGCGTGGCGTACAAGGCGTTGGCCGAGGAAATGATCGCACGCGATCTTGCCGGGCTACGGTAGGGAGAGCAGAATGGAAAAGAAAAACAAGAAATCCAGAGGCTTGGGGCGCGGTCTGTCTGCGCTTATGGCGGATGTTTCGCTGGATGAACCGGCACCGAAATCCGGTGGCACGGGCGACAATCCTGCGGATCGGATGATTCCGATCGAGCGATTGGAGGCAAATCCGGATCAGCCGCGCAAGGACTTTTCGAAGGAGGCCCTGACCGAGCTGGCGGATTCCATCCGCGTCAAAGGCATCCTGCAACCGCTGATCGTTCGCGCCAGTCCGCGTGTCGAGGGACAATTCGAAATCGTTGCCGGAGAACGGAGATGGCGCGCGGCCCAGATGGCCCAGCTCCACGAGGTGCCGATCCTTCAGCGGGACCTGAACGATACAGAAGTTCTTGAAATCGCGATTATCGAGAACATCCAGCGCGCGGACCTCAATGCTGTCGAAGAGGCCCTCGGGTACCGTCAGCTTATTGATCGCTTTGGACATACCCAGGAACAACTCGCGCAAGCGCTCGGCAAGAGCCGCAGCCACATTGCCAATGTGATGCGGTTGCTGAGTCTGCCCGGTGAGGTTCAACTCCTCCTTCGGGGCGGGAAACTGACCGCCGGCCATGCGCGTGCATTGATCACTGCGGAGGACCCCGGCGCCCTCGCAAAGCAGGTTGTTGCCAAGAACCTCTCCGTTCGTGAAACCGAGGCATTGGTAAAACGGGCCAATTCAGGGGATGCCCCGACAACAAGGAGAACGCGCGGGCGAACTGAGAAGGATGCAGATACGCGTTCTCTGGAACAGGATCTGGCTGCGAACCTTCGTATGAAGGTTTCCATTGATCACTCGGACTCGGACGGAACGGGTAGGGTGACACTCCGGTACAAGAACCTGGATCAACTGGATGCATTGTGTCAGTTGCTGACGTCTAGCCCTCTGGACGAGACCATATGAAGGTCAGAACGGCGGTCAGCACAATAGCTTGAAGCACCAGAACCCAGTCTTTGACGCCAAGGACCAAGGACAGGCAGAAGACGGCAGAAATTGACAGCGTTGCCAGTAACTTACCACGTCTGGAGATCGCGCCATACTCCTGCCAGTCCCGAATTGGCGGCCCAAGCGTTTCGTGATTTACCAGCCAGTCGTGCAGCTGGTCGGATGACCGCGAAAAGCAGAATGCAGCGAGGATGAGGAAAGGCACCGTGGGCAACAGCGGTAGCACGATGCCGACGGCACCGAGGCTGAGCGACGTGGCCCCACCAACGCCCCACAATATCCGCACGCTCATCCTGCCAAAACCTCTCTCAGCACCGCATTGAGGATCGCGAGACCACGATCCGTTGCCCATAGCCTGTCGGCGGCAAGATCAAGAAAGCCTGCCGAGATCATTGCCGCGATCCGGTCGTTCATCCCGTCATCCGCCCACATTCCGGTCAGACGTGACATCGAGATGCCATCGACCAACCGCAAGCCCATCATAAGGTATTCTTCTGCCGTCTCCTGACCAGTCAGAGGATCAAAGGTGGAGTAGGAGCTTTCTCCTGCTTCGACACTGGCCAACCAGGACGCCGGTGAAGATGGGCAGACAGTCGCATGTCGACCATGGTCCGTGGTCAAGCGTCCATGAGCGCCGGGCCCTATACCTAGGTAGTCGCCACCAGACCAATACAACATATTGTGTTCACTCTCGGAACCCGGGCGCGCGAAATTGGAGACTTCGTAGCGGTGCAACCCTCGTTCGGCACAGGTTTGGACGGTGTAGTCATACATGTCGGCGGACAGGTCTTCGTCCGGCAAACCGGGAAGGCGGCCTCTTGCGAAACGGTCGCCAAAGGCGGTACCGGGTTCGATGGTCAATTGGTAGAGCGACAAGTGGTCGATTGCGAGATCGAGCGCCATCGACAATTCACTGGACCATTCCTCCATGGATTGATCCTGCCGGGCGTAGATCAGGTCAAAGCTCACGCGTTCGAAAGTCGACCGTGCGATATCATAGGCGGTCCGAGCTTCCTTCGCGCTGTGCAGCCGTCCAAGCCGCCGCAGATCATCGTCCCGCAAGGATTGCACGCCGAGAGACACCCGATTGATGCCAGCCTGCCGATACCCCGAAAACCGTCCAGCCTCCACGGACGACGGGTTGGCCTCGAGCGTGACCTCCCAGTCATTGGACACCGGCCAGGTGCGGAGGATCGCGTCCAGTATGTCCGCGACAGAATCCGGATCCATCAGGCTCGGTGTTCCTCCGCCGAAATAGACGGTGTCGAGCTTGCGCCCGGTGGTCAGCGTGCCAGCCTTCTCGATTTCGGCGACATAGGCATTGCGCCAACGCCGCTGATCGATCTCCGCCCATACGTGCGAATTGAAGTCGCAATAGGGGCATTTCGACTGGCAGAACGGCCAGTGCAAATAGAGCCCGAAGCCCGCGTTCTGCCAGTCAGCGACCGGCAAAGGACCCGGCAACCAGTTTGGCGAAGGCGTCGGCACGATGGCTCATGTCATGCTTGCGGGCAGGGTCCATCTCTCCGAAGGTCTCAGATTCGCCGATGGGCAGAAAGACAGGGTCGAAGCCAAACCCGTTGGTTCCACGCATCGGCCAGACGAGCTGCCCTTGAACCACGCCCTCGAACACCTCGTCATGTCCATCCGGCCAGGCGAGGCACAGAGTGCAGTTGAACTGGGCCGTTCTCGGTTCCGTGGCGCCGAGCGCTTCGCATTTTTCCCAGACCTTTGTCATTGCCATGACGAAGTCGCGTCCGTTGCCGGTCTCCGCCCAGTCGGCCGTGTAGACGCCCGGCGCGCCATCCAGGGCGTCGACACTCAGTCCACTGTCGTCCGAGAGGGCCGGGAGGCCGCTGGCCCTGGCGGCCGCATGGGCCTTGATACGGGCATTCCCGACAAAGGTATCCTCGGTTTCCTCAGGCTCCGGGAGGTTCAGGTCACCGGCAGATTTTACTGCAACTCCAAACGGTTCCAGCAACTTCCCGATTTCGCGGACCTTGCCGGAATTGTGAGAGGCAATCACCAGCTCGCCACCGTCGAACTTGCGCATCGTCAGCCCTCCAGCGCGGCTTTCTGTGCGGCGACCAACTCCGCAACGCCACCCTCGGCAAGGTCGATCAATGTCGTCAACTCGTCCCGTCCGAAGGTTGCACCCTCGGCGGAGGCTTGCACCTCGATCATTCGCCCGCGTCCGGTCATGACGAAATTCGCATCGGTCCCGGCCTCGCTGTCTTCGGGATAGTCCAGATCGACTACAGGCTGACCTGCGTAGATTCCGCAACTGACTGCCGCCACGTGATCCGTGATCGGATCGCTCAGGACGTCTCCGGCCTTCATCAACTTGTTCACGGCCAGCCGCAGCGCGACCCAGCCTCCGGTGATGGATGCACAGCGGGTGCCGCCATCCGCCTGAATCACATCGCAGTCGACCACTATCTGACGTTCGCCGAGGGCCACTCGGTCCACGCCGGCACGAAGCGCCCGACCGATCAGCCGTTGGATTTCCTGTGTGCGGCCGGACTGGCCACGCTTGGCTTCGCGGTTCATCCGGCTGTGCGTTGCACGCGGCAGCATGCCGTATTCCGCAGTCACCCAGCCCAGACCCGAATTCTTGAGGAAGGGCGGCACGCGTTCGTCGATACTCGCCGTGCACAGCACGTGGGTATCCCCGCACTTGATCAGGCAGGATCCCTCGGCGTGCCGGGTCACTCCGGTTTCAATCTGAATGGGGCGCATTTCGTTCGTCTGGCGGCCGGAAGGGCGCATGGGGTGTTCTCCATATTGGTTGCTTCCGTCTTGGCGTTGTCGCTGTCGTGATGCAAGCCCGATTGACCCGCGCCGCGATCCTTCGTTTATTCGGGTCCGATCTGCGAACTCAGCCGACGGCAGGGCCCCATGAGCGACAGCGCAAGAATTCTCGACCAAATGAATGAGCGATCCCGCGAGGTCTTTCGCAGGGTCGTCGAAGGCTACCTGAGCAGTGGGGATCCGGTCGGCTCGCGGACATTGACCCGGACGATGTCGGAGAAAGTTTCGGCGGCAACGATCCGGAACGTAATGCAGGACCTTGAGTACCTCGGCCTGCTGGATTCCCCCCATGTGTCCGCTGGTCGTATCCCGACGCAACAGGGGCTGCGGATGTTCGTGGACGGCCTGCTGGAAGTGCGTGATCTGAACACCGACGACAGGGAACGTCTGGATGCGATGGTCAGCGGAAGCGAAGCGGACATCAGTGGCCTGATGACACGTGTCGGGTCGGCCCTTTCCGGCGCCACCCAGGTTGCCAGCCTTGTCCTCGCGCCTAAGCACGAGGCGCCGATCAAGCACATCGAGTTCGTCCAGCTCGCGGCGGATCGGGCGCTTGTCGTACTGGTCTTTGCCGATGGGCAGGTCGAGAACCGCGTTTTCACCCCACCCCCGGGACAGACACCGTCCTCCCTGCGGGAGGCCGCCAACTTCCTGAATTCGCTGGCGGAGGGTCTCACCATCGCGGAGCTTCGCCGCAAGATCAGCACGGAGATCTCACAGCGCCGGCAGGAGATCGATTCCCTTGCTCGGGACCTGGTGGAGGGCGGTTTGGCGACCTGGGCTGACGAGGGTGGGTCGAATGAGCGCCTCATCGTCCGAGGTCGGGCAAACCTGTTGGAGGAGGGCGCAGCGCCAGAAGATCTGGACCGCATCCGCACTCTCTTCGACGATCTGGAGCGCAAGCGGGATATCGCCGAGTTTCTGGAGTTGACCGACGAAGGGGAAGGGGTGAGGATTTTTATCGGCTCCGAGAACAAGCTTTTTTCACTTTCGGGTTCCTCTCTGGTCATTTCTCCATATATGAACGCTGATCGAAAGATCGTGGGGGCCGTCGGTGTGATCGGACCCACGCGACTGAATTATGGACGCATCGTGCCCATCGTGGACTATACCGCGCAGCTGCTGGGCAGGATGATATCGGACCGGAGTTGAAGGGTACGATGGCGGAAACGAAGAAAGATGAAGTGGCGGAAGATCCGGTCGAGGGGATCTCGATCGAGGGTCTGGCCGAAGACGCCGACGCGTTCGAGGGCGATCCGCTCGCGATGGACGACGAAGTCGAGACATTGCGGGCAGAGCGGGATGATTTTCGCGATCGGTTCATGCGCGCGCTTGCCGATGCCGAAAACTCCCGCAAGCGCAGCGAACGGGATCGTCGCGAGGCAGAACAATATGGCGGCTCCAAGCTGGCGCGGGATATGCTACCGGTCTACGACAACCTGAGCCGTGCCCTGGAGACTGTGACCGAGGAGCAGAAAGCCCAGTCGGCCGCGATGATCGAGGGCGTCGAACTCACCCTGCGCGAGCTGACGAACGTTTTCTCCAAGCACGGAATTACCGTTGTAAAGCCGGAGGTTGGTGACAAGTTCGATCCGCAGATCCACCAGGCGATGTTCGAAGCCCCGGTGCCCAACACCGTGGCGGGTGACATCATTCAGGTCATGACAGAAGGTTTCTTGCTGCATGACCGACTGCTACGTCCGGCGCAGGTTGGGGTTTCCTCGACGCCTGCGGGCTGATCGCGGAAAACGGTCACGATGAGAGAGTTGGGGGGCAGTCTGCGGGCTGCCCCTATTTCTGTGGGGCAGCCAGCGACTTCAGTTCATAGATCAGACCGAGGGCTTCCCGCGGCGTGAGTTCGTCTGGAAGGATGGCATCGAGTTTCTCCGTCAATGCATCCGGCGCGTTGGCGGGGCGTTCCGGGGCGGGCGGCACGGCCGAGAACAAGGGAAGGTCGTCGATCAGCGCCAGTTGGCGCTTGCCGCCCTCACGGTCACCTTTCTCCAGCTGATCAAGCACCACGCGGGCGCGTTCAACCACCGAAGTGGGAAGCCCGGCGAGCCGCGCCACCTGCACACCGTACGACCTGTCGGCGGCGCCGTCGCGAACCTCGTGCAGGAAGATCACCTCTCCCTCCCATTCCTTGACAGCAACCGTCGCGTTGTCGACACCATTCAGCTTGGCGGCCAGCGTGGTCAACTCGTGATAATGCGTGGCAAAGAGCGCCCGGCAGCGATTGACCGCGTGCAGGTGTTCCAGCGTCGCCCATGCGATGGAAAGACCGTCATAGGTGGCGGTGCCGCGACCGATTTCGTCAAGGATGACGAGACTGCGCGCGTCCGCCTGGTTGAGGATCGTGGCGGTCTCCACCATCTCGACCATGAAGGTCGATCGCCCACGCGCCAGATCGTCCGACGCGCCGACCCTACTGAAAAGGCTGCTCACTAGGCCGATGGTTGCAGTTCGTGCCGGCACGAAACTGCCGGACTGCGCCAGCAGCGCGATCAGCGCGTTTTGGCGGAGGTAGGTCGATTTACCGGCCATGTTCGGACCGGTGAGCAGCCGCACATGGGCGTTCTCGCTTTCCGCCGACAGCTGGCATTCATTGGCAACGAAGGATTTACCGTCCTGTTTCAGGGCCCGCTCGACAACCGGGTGCCGGCCTTCCTCGATGTGGAAGTCACGGCTTTCGTCCACCGTTGGGCGGCACCAATCCTCGCTCCTCGCCAGATCGGCGAAGGCAGATGCCACGTCGAGCTCGGCAAGCGCCCGTGCAGCAGTGCCGACGGCTCCGGCTGCGTCCAGCACAGTGGCGCGCAGCGCGTCAAAGATCCTTCGTTCGATTTCCAGCGCCCGGTTTCCGGCATTGAGAATGCGCGTTTCAAGGTCGGACAGCTCCACCGTGGTGAAGCGGACGGCATTGGCAGTGGTCTGTCGATGAATGAAAGTCTCTGACAGCGGTGCGGAGAGCATCTTCTCCGCATGGGTGGCCGTCGCCTCGACGAAATACCCCAAGACATTGTTATGTTTAACTTTAATCGACGAGATCCCAGTCAGCTCGGCATATTGCGCCTGCAAGGAGGCAACAACGCTGCGCCCTTCGTCCCGGAGCGTGCGAACCTCGTCCAGTTCATCGTCATAGCCGCTGGCCACGAAACCACCGTCCCGCACCATGAGAGGCGGCTCGGCCACCAACGCATTGTCGAGAGAATCGACCAGTGCATCGTGACCCTTCAAGTCGTTCAGGAAGACGTCCAGTATCCGCACTCCGGGCAATCCGGAAAGTGACCCGACGATCTGTTCGGCCTGCTCCAAGCCGGAGCGGATCGCGGCCAAATCCCTTGGCCCGCCGCGTTCGAGCGACAGCCGGGACAAGGCACGGTCCATGTCGGGCACTTTCCGCAATGCACCACGCAGGGTTTCACAGGCAGAGATGTCCTCGACAAACAGGCCGACCGCATCGAGCCGCGACTGGATAACGTGTGTATCGCAGGAGGGGCTCGAAATACGCTGCGTCAGCAACCGCCCGCCGCCGGCGGTGACTGTCCTGTCAATGGCGGACAGTAACGAGCCGTCCTTTCCGCCGGACAGGCTCGATGTGAGCTCCAGGTTTCGTCGCGTGGCGGCATCGATCTGCATGACCGTACCGGTGCTCTCGCGCTGCGGAGTACGGAGGAGGGGCAGTTTCCCCTTCTGGGTCAGTTCGAGATAGGCCACCACCGCCCCAAGCGCGCCCAGCTCCGCGCGTTCGAAAGCTCCGAAGCCGTCCAGCCCGGCAACGCCAAAGACGTCCTGAAGGCGCACCTTTGCACCGGCGCTGTCAAAGCTTGCCCGCGATACCGGGGTCAACGCGGCCCCGGCCTCCGACACAACGTCGTCGAGTGCGTTGGCCTCGACCTCCGACACCAACACTTCCCGCGGGGCCAGTCGCGCCAGTTCCGGTCCCAGCTTCACCAGCGGACAGGGCCCGACACGCAACTCTCCGGTGGAGATATCGACAGTCGCCAGCGCACCTGCATCCCGCACCTGTGCATAGGCGCAGAGGAAATTGTTGCGCCGCGCCTCCAGCAGGGAGTCTTCGGTCAAGGTTCCAGGCGTGACGAGGCGTACAACCTCGCGCCGCACGACCGCCTTGGAGCCGCGCTTCTTGGCCTCAGCCGGATCCTCCATCTGTTCGCAGACCGCGACCCGGAATCCCTTTCGGATCAACGTCAGCAGGTACCCTTCGGCGGCGTGAACGGGCACACCGCACATGGGGATATCCTCGCCCGCGTGTTTGCCGCGCTTGGTCAGGGCAATATCGAGCGCTTCGGCGGCAGCCACCGCATCATCGAAGAACATCTCGTAGAAATCGCCCATCCGGTAGAACAGCAGGGCCTCCGGGTGGCCTGCCTTGATCTCCAGATATTGTGCCATCATCGGCGTGACGGTCACGGCTGCCCCCTCATATGGTATTTCACGTTCGGCACAGCTTAGGCCAGTGTGCGCCCGCTTTGAAGGCGGATCCGGGATTCATCCACAGCTTCTCGCACCATGTAGAAACTGCGCATTGCCGCAGCGTCCTCCCCGCGTCAATCGGCGGTTTCGCTTTTTGCGTCCGAGAGGTCTAATTCCTGAATCACAACAGCAAGATCCGGGGAGGCGAGGCTGGCCATGAGCAAGAATAAAATCACGTCCGAAGAGGCGCTCCACTATCACCAGGATCCTCAGCCGGGCAAGTTCGAGGTCGTTGCCACCAAGCCGATGACCACCCAGCGGGACCTGTCGCTTGCCTACTCGCCGGGTGTCGCTGTGCCCGTGGAAGCGATCGCGGAGAATCCGGAATCCGCCTATGACTACACAACGAAGGGCAACACGGTTGCCGTGATCTCCAACGGTTCCGCAATCCTGGGGCTGGGCAACCTTGGGGCGCTGGCGTCCAAGCCGGTGATGGAGGGCAAGGCCGTTCTGTTCAAGCGGTTCGCCGACGTGAACTCCATCGATATCGAACTGGACACGCAGGATGCGGATGAGTTCATCAATGCGGTGAAGCTGCTGGGCCCGGCGTTCGGTGGCATCAACCTGGAGGACATCAAGGCGCCGGAGTGTTTCATCATCGAGCAACGGCTCAAGGAGTTGATGGACATTCCCGTCTTCCACGACGACCAGCACGGAACGGCCGTGATCTGCGCGGCGGGCCTGATCAACGCGCTTCACCTGACGGGCAAGAAAATCGAGGATTGCAAGTTCGTCCTGAATGGGGCGGGGGCTGCGGGAATTGCCTGCATCGAGCTGGTCAAGGCAATGGGCGCAAAGCACGACAATTGCATCGTTTGCGACACCAAGGGTGTTATCTACCAGGGCCGGAAGGAGGGGATGAACCAATGGAAGTCCGCTCATGCGGCCCGGACCGACGACCGTACGCTGGAAGAGGCGATGAAGGGCGCCGATGTTTTCCTTGGTGTGTCCGCGAAGGGCGCCGTATCACCTGAGATGGTGGCCTCGATGAACGACGATCCAGTGATCTTCGCGATGGCGAATCCCGATCCGGAGATTACGCCGGAGGAAGCCCACGAGGTTCGCAGCGACGCCATCGTTGCCACCGGTCGGTCGGACTATCCCAATCAGGTCAACAACGTTCTCGGATTTCCCTACCTGTTCCGCGGGGCTCTCGACATCCACGCCCGGGCGATCAATGACGAGATGAAACTGGCCTGCGCCGAAGCGCTCGCCGAGTTGGCGCGCGAAGATGTGCCGGACGAAGTCGCGATGGCCTACGGGCGGAAGCTGCACTTTGGCCGTGACTACATCATCCCGACACCTTTCGATCCGCGGCTGATCTACCGGGTGCCGCCTGCCGTCGCTCTTGCGGGGATGAACACCGGCGTTGCCCGCAAGCCGATCGTCGATCTGGAGGGCTACGAACAGCGTTTGCGAGAGCGGATGGACCCGACGGCCTCGATCCTGTCGTCGATCTCGGCCCGGGCCAAGGCGGCACAGGCGCGGATGATCTTTGCCGAGGGGGACGATGCACGCGTATTGCGCGCCGCGGTGGCCTATCAACGTCAGGGGTTCGGAAAGGCGTTGGTGGTTGGACGCGAGGCGGGCGTCAAGCAGAAGCTCGAGGATGCCGGCATGGGCGAGGCTTATCGCGAACTGGAGGTCGTGAATGCCGCGAACACGCGGCACCTCGAATCCTATACCGCGTATCTGTATGAACGTTTGCAGCGCAAGGGGTTTGACACGTCGGACATCTACCGGATGGCGGCACGCGACCGGCACGTCTTTTCCGCATTGATGCTGGCCCACGGTCATGGGGATGGCCTTGTCACTGGGGTGACTCGCAAATCGGCGCATGTTCTGCACCAGATCAACCGGGTGTTTCCTGCCTCTGCCGAGGATGGCGCCGTGGGTGTGACGGCCGTGCTGCACAAGGGCCGGGTGGTTCTGGTCGCCGACACGCTCGTGCATGAATGGCCCGACGAGGAGGATTTGGCCGACATCGCGGAAGCAGCCGCGCGGGTTGCCCGGGGGATCGGGCTGGAGCCGCGGGTTGCCTTTGCCAGTTTCTCGACCTTCGGCTACCCGGTCTCCGAGCGGGCGACCAAGATGCATATGGCGCCACAGGTCCTCGATCGGCGCGGCGTGGATTTCGAGTATGATGGCGAGATGACAGTCGATGTTGCGCTGAACCGTGAGCAGATGGCGGCCTACCCGTTCTGCCGCCTGTCAGGCCCCGCCAACATCCTTGTCGTGCCGGCCCGCCATTCGGCGTCGATCTCGGTGAAGCTCCTACAGGAGATGTCGGGGGCAACGGTGATCGGTCCAATTCTTGCCGGCGTCGGCACGCAGATCCAGATCTGTCACACCGGGGCGACGGTGAGCGACATCCTCCACATGGCGGCAATTGCGGCCTGCAAGATCGGATAGCCCATGGCAATCTACAACCTCGGTTCCATCAACACGGATTGGTTCTACAAGGTGACACGGTTTCCCGTGAACGGCGAAACCCTGGCGGCACTGCAATGCCGGTCCGGGCTGGGCGGCAAGGGTGCGAACCAGTCCGTCGCCGCCGCGCGCGCCGGATCCGTCGTGCATCATGTGGGCGCGGTCGGTGGCGAGGGCGTCTGGGCGGTCGAGCAGATGAAGTCGATGGGCGTGGACGTCACCCATGTGTCGATTGAAATCGCGGCGCCGACAGGTCACGCGATGATCTTCGTCACGCCCGATGGCGAAAACCGGATCGTGATCTACCCCGGCACCAATCGAATGATTGACGATGGCGATGTGAAGGCCGCGTTGGCAAAGGTCGCCCAGGGTGACACGCTATTAATGCAGAACGAAACCAACGCCCAGTTGTTGGCCGCACGCAAGGCGCGGAAACGTGGGATGCGGGTCGTCTACCTGGCCGCGCCATTCGATCTCACGGCTGTGCGCGAGGTTCTGGGCTACGTGGACCTTCTGATCCTGAAGCCAGGGGAGGCGGAGCAGATCGCCGCCGCGTTGGCCGTCGAGGTCACCGCGCTTCCGGTGCCGGAGTTGGTCGTCGTCGATGCGGTGAAGGGCGCGACCTGGTACGATCTCAAGTCCGGCGAGACGCTCAAGGTATCGGCACCAAGCGTGGAGGCGCTCGACACCACCGGGGCCCGGGATACGTTTGCCGGGTTTTTCTGCGCCTTGCGCGACCAGGGCTCCCCGATCGCCGAATGCATGGAACTCGCCATCGCAGCAGCCGCCCTCAAGGCCACAAAGGACGGCACATCAGAGGCCATTCCGGCCCTCAAAGACGTACGGTGTTTCCTCGAGGGTATCTCGGAAACCACGTGAGGCGCGGCCTTTGGGCCACAAGCTGCCTTGCTACCCAGGGCGAGGGAATCTGCCGGCCAGCGGTGGACGCGCGGTCAGCTTCCCGCAAACGGTGCGTCTGCACCCCAGAGTTGCCGCACACGGTCGTCGCGGCCGCAGGCATCACGGTAGCGTTTGTATGCCTTCGCTTTCGATGTTGGACCAAACCGCGTCAACACCAGATCATTCTTCTTGTAGTAATCCTGATGGTACTCTTCCGCGAGGTAGAAGGGCCCGGCCGCACGGATGGGAGTGACGATCGTCTCGCCCAGCGCCGCCTGGGCGTTTGATTTTCCGGCTCTGGCGGCGGCTTCCTGCGATGGTGTGGCGAAAATCGCCGTGGTGTAACTGTGGCCACGGTCGCAGAATTGTCCGCCGTCGTCTGTCGGATCAACCGAGCGAAAAAACAGGTCGACGAGGGTCTCGTAGCTGACTTTCCCGGGGTCGTAGGTGATGCGGACGGCTTCGTAGTGGCCGGTCCCGCCGCCAACGACCTGCTTGTAGCTGGGATTGGCGACAGTGCCACCGGTGTAGCCGGACTCGGCCTCGATCACGCCCGGAACGCTCTCGAAATCCGACTCCACGCACCAGAAGCAACCGCCGGCAAAGACTGCAGTCTCGCTAGGTGCGGCATTCGCTTCACTGCAGTGAACGCCCAGACCGAGCGCGATTGCAATCGCCAGAACGGTCGGTCGGATATTGTCCATGATGGCTTGCATGATGCTCTCCACTTCGTTGAAATCACCATGCGGGCAGCCGGACGTCACCTGCAATTCACCCACGCGTGAGGTCACGCACAGGTGAGTCATGTTTCGGGCTTTTCCTCCATTCATGGCGGATTTAGGGTCGCGCGCATGACGCAGAAAACTGACCAGATCTCCACGCACCAGGCGGCTGAGGATACTCGGAACGACGCCATTCTCATTTACCTGAACGGCCGGATCGTGCCGAAGAAAGAGGCGCTCGTCTCCGTCTATGACAGCGGGTTCATGCTGGGGGACGGTGTGTGGGAAGGCTTGCGGCTCTACGACGGGCACTGGGCCTTTCTGGGCGAGCACATGGATCGGCTGTTCGAGGCAGCCAAGGCCATTGACCTCGATATCGGGATGGATAAGGCCGGCGTGGTCGCGGCGCTGGAAGCGACGCGGGCGGCCAACGGAATGACGAGTGATGCCCACGCCCGCCTGATGGTGACGCGCGGGGTCAAGACGCGGCCGTTCCAACACCCGTCCTTGTCGCAGCAGGGGCCGACGGTCACAATCATCATGGAGCACTCCACACCATCGCTGCCGCGCCCGATCCGGCTTGCAACCGTTCCGCATATCCGGGGCCTGCCAATGAGCCAGGACCCCAAGCTGAACTCTCACTCCAAGCTGAACTGCATTCTTGCCTGTATCGCCGCGGAGAAAGCTGGCGCGGACGAGGCGCTGATGCTGGATGTGAATGGATTCGTGAACACGACCAACGCCTGCAACTTTTTCATCGTCCGAAAGGGAGAGGTTTGGACCTCGACCGGGGACTACTGCATGAACGGCATCACCCGCCAGAAGGTGATCGATATCTGCCGAGCGGAAGGAATTCCGGTGTTCGAACGGAACTACTCGCTGGTGGAGACCTACGGCGCCGATGAAGCCTTCCTGACCGGCACGTTTGGCGCGCAAACCCCGGTGGCCGCGATTGACGGTCGGCAGATCGGCACTGGTGAGCTTGGCCCGATGACGATGCGCATCAGGGACCTGTACAAGGCTCTGGTTGCCCGGGACGCCGCGACATGAGGATTGCAATGTGGTCCGGGCCGCGCAACCTCTCAACGGCCCTGATGTACGCCTTCGCCAATCGCGGCGACTTCGCTGCCGTGGATGAGCCCTTTTACGCAGCCTACCTTGCCGCGACCGGGCTCGATCACCCGATGCGGGCAGAAATCCTTGCTGTGCAACCACAGGATCCCGACGTCGTGGTATCACGGCTGTTGGGCGCGGTGCCGGATGGCAAGGCGCATTTCTACCAGAAACACATGACGCAACATATGGTGCCTGGCTTTCCGCGCGGGTGGATGCGCGACGTGGTGAACGTGTTTCTTATCCGTCACCCGGCGCGTGTCATCGCCTCATACAGCGCGAAGCGAGAGAACCCGACGCTCGATGATATCGGGTTCTGGCAGCAAACCGATCTGTTCGACCATGTGCGGCGGATGCAGGGCAAGGCCGTGGTGATCGACAGCAATGATATCCGCGCGAACCCGGACGGGATGCTGCGCAGGCTTTGCGACGAAATCGGGCTTGCCTTCGATCCGGCCATGCTCCGGTGGTCTGCGGGCGGACAAGAATGCGACGGTGTCTGGGCGCCGCATTGGTATGGGGCCGTCTGGAAGAGCATGGGGTTCGCCGGGCTGGAAGGGCCGCTGCCAGAGGTCCCGGAGCATTTGCGCCATGTGCTGGATGCCGCGCTTCCGCACTATCAGCGGTTGGCAGAGCGGAGGCTCCGGCTCGACTGACCGGCGCCCGTCATGCTTTCAGGAGCTGACCGAGCTTCATCGCAACGGCCGGATTTCCGGAAACCTTGATCTTTCCCAGCGCCACGGCTGTCATCGGGTTCAGCTTTCCCATGATCAGCTTTTCAAGGTTGTCAGCACTCATCTTGAGTGTGCAGGCGGCCGGACCATCGGCGAGCGTTGCCTGCCCATCGGCGAGCGTGATCGTGCCTGCCGGGCTACAATCGAATTTCAGGCTGTCCGTGAAATCGCTGGTGTCGAGACCCTTCTGGATTTTCCGGGCAATTGCGGCGAGTTCCATGCATGCGCTCCTTCTTTGCCGGCCAAGCGGTAGAAGCGGGCCGACCGCCCGGCAAGGATAACGCTGCGTTGCCGCGAAACGAAAAGGACCGCCCCCTAGAGGGCGGCCCCGCGTCGGGTCAACCGGATGGACTTATTGGAACTTTCGGTTCCGGTTGGCCAGCAGGCGCAGGCGCAAACCCTGGAGCTGGATGAAGCCCTGCGCGTCCGACTGGTCATAGGCGCCCATGTCCTCTTCGAAGGTCACCTGTTCCTCCGAATAGAGGGAATGGTCGGACCAGCGGGCGACGCAACGCGCCAGACCCTTGTAGAGCTTCATGCGAACGGTGCCGGTCACGTGTTCCTGGCTCTTGTCGATCAGCGCCTGAAGCATCTCCCGTTCCGGGCTGAACCAGAAGCCGTTGTAGATGAGTTCCGCGTATTTCGGCATGATCTCATCCTTAAGGTGGATGGCCATACGGTCCATGGTGATCGACTCGATGGCGCGATGCGCGTCGAGCAGAATCGTGCCGCCCGGGGTTTCGTAGATGCCACGGGACTTCATGCCGACGAAACGACCCTCGACCAGGTCCAGACGGCCGATACCGTGCTTGCGGCCATAGTCATTCAGCTTGGTCAGGATCGTGGCCGGGCTCATGCGCTCGCCGTTGAGGCCAACCGCATCACCCTGTTCAAAATCGATCTCGACGTATTCGGGTTCGTTGGGCGCATCTTCGGGATGAACCGTCCGCTGGTAGACATAATCGGGCGCTTCCTGGGCCGGGTCTTCCAGGATCTTGCCTTCGGAGGAGGTGTGCAGAAGGTTCGCGTCTACGGAGAAGGGAGCCTCGCCGCGCTTGTCCTTGGCGATCGGGATCTGGTGCTGTTCGGCAAACTCCAGAAGGCGCGTCCGGGATCCCAGGTCCCACTCACGCCAGGGCGCGATCGTGGTGATCTCGGGATTGAGCGCATAAGCTGAAAGCTCGAAACGGACCTGGTCGTTGCCCTTGCCCGTGGCCCCGTGAGAAACCGCATCGGCGCCGGTTTCGGCGGCAATCTCGACCAGTCGCTTGGAGATCAGCGGACGTGCAATCGCCGTGCCCAGCAGGTACAGACCCTCGTACTGCGCATTGGCGCGGAACATCGGGAACACGAAATCGCGCACGAATTCTTCGCGCAGATCCTCGATAAAGATGTTGTCGGGATTGATGCCGAGCATCTCGGCCTTCTTGCGGGCGGGCTCCAGTTCCTCGCCCTGCCCGAGATCGGCGGTGAATGTCACGACCTCGCAGCCATATTCCACCTGCAACCACTTCAGGATGATCGACGTATCGAGGCCGCCCGAATAGGCAAGCACCACTTTCTTGGGCGACGTCATGCTGGTTCCCCTTGTCTCGTTGGTTTCCGGCGCGATATCGCCTTTTGGGGGGCAGGGCAAGGACGCGCAAAACCGCGAATGGCCGCATGTTGGGGAGGATAGTGCCGAAACGGATCGGCGCCCGAAGCCAACCGGAAGGGCGCTGTACTTGCAGGAAAAGGTGACGACGGTATCGGAGGCGCAACCCCTGCCGTGGTATTGCGTGTCGGGCAAAGCTGGGTCAGATGAAGTCATGACCGATTTCTCCCGAAAGGCCCGTGCCGCCACCGTCGAGATGCGGAAGCTGTTTCCGCCGACACCGTTGCAGCGAAATGACTTCCTGTCCGAACGGTTCGACGCCGAGATCTACCTGAAACGCGAGGATCTGGCGCCTGTGCGGTCCTACAAGCTGCGAGGCGCCTTCAACGCAATGCGGAAGGTGCTGGCCGACGATCCGGAACAGGGTCTGTTTGTATGTGCAAGCGCAGGCAATCACGCGCAGGGCGTTGCCTATGTGTGTCGCCACTTTGGAGTTCGCGGTGTTGTGTTCATGCCGGTCACCACGCCCCAGCAGAAAATCCAGAAGACGCGTACCTTTGGCGGAGATGCGATCGAGATCCGCCTGACCGGAGACTATTTCGACGATACGCTGGCAGAGGCGAAGGCGTGGTGCACGGCCGAGGGAGGTCATTTCCTTTCGCCTTTCGATGACGCGGACGTCATCGAAGGTCAGGCATCGGTCATGGTCGAGATACTTGATGAAATCGACCCACCGGACATGGTCATCCTGCCGGTCGGTGGCGGTGGGCTGTCGGGTGGGGTGACACGCTATCTTTCCCAGACGGCGCCGATGGTCGGACTTCGATATGTCGAGCCGGAAGGTGGGGCGAGCCTGGCGGCCGCCGTCGCTGCCGGCGCGCCGGAAACCCTTGCCGAGGTCAACAGTTTCGTCGACGGGGCTGCTGTTGCCCGCATTGGAAATCTGCCGTTCGAGGCCCTCTCCCACGTCGCGCCGGCCGATGTGCTCAAGGCGCCCGAAGATCGCATCTGCACGACAATTCTCGAGTTGCTGAACGTCGAGGGGATCGTTCTGGAACCCGCCGGAGCACTGTCCGTGGATGCTCTGTCAGACCTCGCCAACCAGATCCGGGGACGCCGGATCGTATGTGTGACCTCTGGCGGGAATTTCGACTTTGAACGTCTTCCAGAGGTGAAAGAGCGGGCGCAACGCTATTCGGGGGTCAAGAAATACATCATTCTGCGCCTCCCACAGCGCCCTGGCGCATTGCGCGACTTCCTGGATCTACTCGGACCAGAGGACGATATCGCCCGCTTCGAATACATGAAGAAGTCGGCCCGCAACTTCGGATCTGTGCTTCTGGGGATCGAGACCACCCATGCCGCAAACTTCGCGGCCTTGTTTGCCCGTCTGGATGCGCAAGGCTTTGTATACAATGACATCACCACCAACGAGACCATGGCCGAGTTCGTGATCTAGGTTCCGCCCTCATGCAGCCAGACCGCCTTCGACTCCTTCCAGGAACGCTTGCTTGGAGGTCTCGTAGCATTCGATGATTCCGGCAATGTCGACCCGTTCCGGATTGCCCCCGGCAGCAATACCCTCGCCGGTCAGGCAGTTTCGCGCCAGGAGCTTGAAGCCAATGTTCATTGCGCAACCCTTCAGGAAGTGAAGATCCTCAACGTAGAGTCCTGGTCTTGGATCTGTGCGCAAACGGTTCATGACCATCTCGACTTCCTCAATGAAGAGGTCGACCACCTCGTCGAACTCGTCCGGCCCGATCTCCTCACGCAACTCGCAGACACGTTTCCAATCGATCATGTGTTGGTCCTCATTGGCTCCGCAGTCGTGGCCCGCAACCGATAGCTATGCGGCGAACCTTAACATCCACTTAGCCGCACCGAACATGTGTGAGTTCATTCGGCGTTAATCGAGCTGTGCGAAGGCTGGTCCCCGAATTGTTTGAACAGCGCCGAGGGCGAATTGGGTACATCGGCCGACAGGGACCAGCATCAGCAGCAACGGCGGAACGACCCGACCCAACGCAGGGTTCTGATTGTCGACGACAGTCGATTGCAACGCCGAATCCTGTGCACGTCGCTCCGGCGATGGGGGTACGACGTCCTGGAGGCAGGTTCCGGTCCCGAGGCGCTGGAACTCTGCGCCAGTGTCGAACCGGATTTCGTGATCAGCGACTGGATGATGCCCGGTATGGATGGACCCGAATTCTGCCAGGCCTTCAGGGGGATGGATCGGGACTCCTACGGTTATTTCATTCTCTTGACGTCCAAGTCCGAAGCAGTCGAGGTCGCGCATGGTCTTGATGCGGGCGCGGATGATTTTCTTACGAAACCCGTCAGTGGCGACGAGCTCCGCGCACGCCTGAATGCGGGCGAACGTGTCCTTCAGATGGAGGGCGAACTTGTCAGCAAGAACCGGTTGTTGACGTCGACCCTTCAGGAGCTGCAAACACTCTACAATTCGCTGGAAAGTGACCTGGTCGAAGCCCGCAAGTTGCAACAATCCCTGGTTAAGGAGAGATACCGCAGCTTCGGGGAATCCCATGTTTCCCTTCTGTTGCGGCCAAGCGGGCATGTCGGTGGCGACTTGGTGGGGTTCTTTCCGATCAACGCGCGGCGGGTGGCGCTCTTTGCGATCGATGTCTCTGGGCATGGGGTGGCCTCGGCCCTGATGACAGCCCGACTTGCCGGGTTCCTGTCGGGAACGTCGCCGGATCAGAACGTGGCCCTCTATGAGGGTGAATACGGGATCTACGATGCCCATCCGCCGCACAAGGTTGCCGCCGAACTCAACAGCCTGATCCTGACGGAGATGGATACCGAGACCTATTTCACGCTTCTCTTTGCCGATGTCGATCTCGTCTCGGGAGAGATTTCAATGGTCCAGGCAGGGCACCCCTATCCCGCAGTGCAGCGCGCCAATGGCGAGGTGGAATTTATCGGCGAAGGCGGTATGCCAGTAGGCTTGTTGCCCGATGCGCAATTCGAGACTGTCACGGCCACGCTACAGGAGGGAGACCGCCTGTTCATTGTCTCCGATGGCGTGACAGAGTGCGAAGACGCGAGCGGTGAGATGCTGGAACTGGAAGGGCTTCGCGACATCATGCAGCGCAATGCATCCCTTGGATCGCACGACTTCCTTGACGCTTTGACCTGGGACCTGTCCAGATTCACCGGCGACACGGAACTGTCCGACGATATTTCCGCCGTTCTGTTCGAGTTCGGGGGCGAAAAGCGAAATCTTGACTAACACGGATCAGGCGAGCAGGCGCCGCAGGAACAACCTGTCACCGGCATTGCCCAATGTCTCCGCGGCATCACGCACTGGCAGCCAGACAGGCATGTGGTGCGGCTCCGGTACGGCGCCAATGCGACGTCCCGGGCGGCATAGGTAGACCGCGCAGAGCTTCTCGGCCCAGATGTCGTAGTCAGGCATGTAGGTGAAACGTCTGAATGCGCCGAGCCGCTTGCGACAGCGCATCGTCCAGCCGGTTTCCTCGTAGACCTCCCGGTGAAGCGCGGCGACCGGCTGTTCGCCCGGATCGACGCCGCCACCGGGCAATTGCAACTCGGGAATCGGTTCCGCCTGATGGGTCAGCAACACCAGGCCGTCGCGCTCCAGAATGCCATAGACCCCGGGTCGCAAGCGGTACCGCTTCCCCGATTTCACAGGCTCTCCCACCCTGCGGATCATACTTGCCCCTTCCCATGGTGGATTGCCGTACCTACATGGCTGCGATATGCCAGCCACAGGCGCTCAAGGAAACCCCATGACTCTTGGATCCAAAATCGCGTGGGACGACACCGTCCTGCCCTTCCAGCTTGACCGTTCCGATATCCGCGGCCGGATCGCCCGGCTTGACGGCGTGCTGGACCAGGTGCTGTCACAGCACGACTACCCACCCGCGATCGAAGCCCTCGTTGCAGAGATGGCGTTGCTGACGGCTCTGATCGGGCAAACGGTGAAGCTGCGTTGGAAGCTGTCGCTGCAGGTGCGCGGCGACGGCCCCGCCCGGCTGATCGCCACCGACTACCACGCGCCAACGGAAGAGGGCGGGCCGGCACGGATCCGTGCTTATGCCAGCTTCGACAAGGAACGCCCGCTGGATGGCAAGCCTTTCGACCTTGTCGGGAACGGGTATTTCGCGATCCTCATCGACCAGGGCAAGGGCACGACGCCCTATCAGGGGATCACCCCGATTGCCGGCGGCAGCCTGACCGCCTGTGCGCAGACCTACTTTGCCCAATCCGAGCAATTGCCGACCCGGTTCGAACTCAGCTTCGGCCACTCCACGGACGAGCATGGAAGCGGTTGGCGTGCTGGTGGCGTGATGTTGCAGACGATGCCCAAGGCCTCGCCATCGGTTTCGACGGAGACTGAGAGCGGCGAGGAGCGTCTGCTCAGCGCCGAGGATATTCTTGAGGGTGAGGAAAGCGAGAACTGGGAGCGCGCCAACGTCCTTCTCGAGACCGTCGAGGAGCTGGAGTTGGTCGGTCCCCGTGTGCAGCCGACGGAACTGCTTGTGCGTCTGTTCCACGAGGACGAGCCACGCGTCTTCGACCCGTTGAGGGTGGAGTTCGGGTGCACCTGTTCGGAAGCAAAGGTGCGCCAATCGCTGTCGATCTACTCGGCAAGGGATATCGGTCACATGACGACACCGGAAGGAACAGTGACCGCAGATTGCCAGTTCTGCGGGGCGCACTACACGCTGGACCCGAAAACACTCGGCTTCGAGGCCGGGGAGGCGCCGGGTGACAGCACGTGAGGACCTAAAAACGCGCTTGGCTGCGGCGCTCGCCGGAAAGGGGGCGCCGTCGTCGGATTTCGATCTGAATCCGGGCACCGTATTGCCGCCGAACCGGAAACTGCGCGATGCGGCGGTGCTTGTTGCCGTATCGATCGAACCGCGGGGCGTCCGGGTCTATCTTACGAAGCGTTCGTCCAGGTTGAAGCACCATCCCGGGCAGGTCGCCTTTCCGGGCGGCAAGAAGGATGAGGGCGATACGGACCTCGCTGCGACTGCCCTGCGGGAGGCCCGTGAAGAGATCGCATTGCCCGACTCGAATGTGGAGATCGTCGGATGCATGCCCAGCCACGAAACAGTGACCGGCTTCAATGTGACGCCCATTGTCGGGATGCTGCGCGGCCCTTTCGAACCTGTGCCGGAGCCCGGTGAAGTGGCAGAGGTCTTCACCGTCCCGCTGGATCTGGTGACCGATCCGGCCCGTTTCTCGATTGAACGGCGACGCTGGCGCGGTGAATGGCGCCGGTTCTACACAGTGCCGCACGGTCCCTACTACATCTGGGGGGCCACCGCGCGCATTCTGCGTGGCCTGGCCGACAGGATGGGCTGATGTTCCACCTCCGTGCGCCATGGCTCGCTGTTCCGGCCGTGCAACGCGTTTGCACGTTGCTGGAGGAGGGTGGATTTCAAGCCCTCTTTGTCGGGGGTTGCGTGCGGAACTCGCTTCTGGGCGAGCCGGTTTCGGATCACGACCTTTCGACCGATGCCCGCCCCGAACAGGTGGCGGAGATCATGGAGGCCGCAGGCCTGAAGGTCGTGCCGACGGGTATCGATCATGGCACGTTGACTGTTGTCGCGGATGGCGAACCCTTCGAGATCACGACGTTCAGGAAGGACGTGGAAACGGACGGTCGCAGGGCTGTCGTCGAGTTTGCCCGGGACGTTGCGGCCGACGCGCGCAGGCGTGATTTCACCATGAACGCGGTCTATTGTGACCGCCGGGGAACGGTGATCGATCCGCTTGATGGATTGCCCGACATTCGGGCGCGCAGGGTGCGATTTGTGGGGGATGCCGACGAACGCGTGCGGGAGGACTACTTGCGAATCCTGCGCTTTTTTCGGTTTTCGGCATGGTACGGGGATCCCGACCTCGGCTTCGATGCAGATGCATTGGACGCCTGTGGACGAAACTCGACCGGGCTGGCGCAGATTTCCGCGGAACGGATCGGGGCGGAGATCCGAAAGCTCCTGGCGGCGCCTGACCCGTCGCGGTCCGTGTCCGTCATGGCCACAACCGGGGTGTTGAATGCGATACTGACGGGATCGGATGTCACTGCCTTGCCGATCGTGGTTCACCACGAGGAGCACCTGGGCCTGGAACCGGACGCCATGTTGCGTCTTGCCGCGCTGGGGGCGCAGGATGTCTCCACGCGGCTGCGCCTCAGTCGGCGCGATTCCCGCAGGTTGCAGGACATCGGTAGCGCCGCGCGATCCGAAATGGGGCCGGGCGAAACCGGATATCGGCTGGGCCGTGACGATGGGCGGGCGTCCTTGATCCTGCGTGATGCTTTGATGGGTGTCACCGTGTCCCCGGCTGATCTGCAAGCGGTCGAGGCCGGGTCCGAGGCACGCTTTCCGGTCAGTGCCCGCGACCTGATGCCCGAGGTGACCGGGGCGGAGATTGGCCGCACCTTGAAAACACTCGAAAACCGCTGGATCGCTTCGGGATTCCAGTTGTCGCGGGCACAGTTGCTGTCTTGACCGGGTTTGTGCTGGATCCACTGTACGCCTTCGTGTTTGCCGGGCTCTTTTCGCCAGGTCCGAACGTGATCCTGCTGACGAGTTCGGGGGCGCGGTTCGGGTTTCTGCGCACATTGCCCCATGTGCTTGGCGTGGCTTTTGGCGTCGGGATCACCAGCGGGCTCACGGCTTTCGGGCTTGGTGCACTGCTCCTCGCGCAGCCCTGGCTGACGCTGCTTCTCAAGGTCGCCGCGGCGGGATGGATTCTGTGGATGGCGTGGAAGCTGCTTCACGCTGCCCGCGCGCAGGTCCTGTCGGAAGCGGACCGGCCGTTTCGATTTCACGAGGCAGTTTTGTTTCAATGGGTTAATCCCAAGGTCTGGGCAATCGCCGTCGCCGCCTCCGCCGGGTTTTCGGCCGGGTTGTCACCGACCGGAGAGGCGCTCCGCATGGCCTCGGCGTTCTCGGGAATCAAC
Organism: Aliiruegeria haliotis; assembly: GCF_003003255.1. Classification (GTDB taxonomy): domain Bacteria; phylum Pseudomonadota; class Alphaproteobacteria; order Rhodobacterales; family Rhodobacteraceae; genus Tropicimonas; species Tropicimonas haliotis. Next base: position 32,999 of record NZ_PVTD01000012.1, on the reverse strand, counting down.
CTGTTCGTCTGCCTCTTCTGGTCCTTCGCCGGGTCGCTCCTGACGTTCCTTCTGACCACGCCGCGCGCCTGGACCCTGTTCAACGGCACAATGGCAGCGGCGCTGGCGCTTTCCGCCGCGATGGTTTTCCTGTAACACGGGCGAGTTACATCTGGACCATTGCAGGTCTGTGAGATTGCTCGCCCGTGTTCCGATACTTCGAAAACCTGATCGACCCTTATACGCCGTATGAGGAGACCGACACGCCGCCACAGCGGCTGTGGCCCTTTCTGTGGGCCTATTCGCAGCCGTTCAAGCGGCTGTTCCTGGTTGCCGGCACGTTGTCTGTCATCGTGGCGGCGGTCGAAATCGGGCTCATTCACTATATGGGCCGTGTCGTCGACATCCTGTCCGAAGGTGCGCCAGCAGAGGTCTGGGACCGCTACGGTGCGGAGCTCATCGGGATCGCTTTGTTCATCCTGTTGTTGCGACCGGCCCTGCAGGCACTGGATGTGCTGGTGCTCAACAACGCCCTGCTGCCGAACTTCGGCACCTTGATCCGCTGGCGCTCGCATCGGCAGGTCCTGCGCCAGTCGGTGGGATGGTTCGAGAACGATTTTGCCGGTCGAATCGCGAACCGGATCATGCAGACGCCCCCGGCGGCAGGCGAATCCATGTTTCAGGTCTTCGACGCGCTGAGTTTCGCGCTGGCCTACCTGATAGGCGCGGCTGTTCTGCTGGCACAGGCGGATCCGCGTCTGGCGGTTCCCCTCGTGATCTGGTTCGCGCTCTATCTCGCGCTCCTGCGCTGGACCATCACACGTATCGGACCGGCGTCGAAGGCCGCGTCGGACGCCCGCAGTGCCGTGACCGGGCGGGTCGTCGACAGCTACACGAACATCCATTCGGTCAAGATGTTCGCCCACCATGACCGGGAGGTCGCCTATGCCAAGGAGGCCATCGACCGGACCCGCAGCACATTCCAGAAGGAGATGCGGATCTACAGCGTTATGGATATCGCGCTGACGCTTCTGAATGGCGTGTTGATCGTCGGCGTGGTGGGAATGTGCGTCGCGCTCTGGGTACAGGGTACGGCCACGGTCGGTGTCGTGGCGGCGGCGACGGCGCTTTCGTTGCGGCTCAACGCCATGACCGGCTGGATCATGTGGGCGGTGTCGTCCTTCTTTCGCAACCTCGGGATCGTGGCGGAGGGGATGGAAACCATCGCCCAGCCGATCACGCTCGTGGATGCACCCGACGCTCCCGATCTTGAGCTTCGCGCCGGGCAGGTCGAGTTTGAAGGGGTCAGCCATCACTATGGCCGCGGCGCCGGTGGGCTCGACAGCCTGTCCCTGACCATCCGGCCGGGGGAAAAGGTCGGGCTGATCGGGCGTTCGGGTGCTGGCAAGTCCACCCTGGTGAAGCTCCTGCTACGGTTCTACGACCCGGAGGCGGGGCGCATCCTGATCGACGGGCAGGACGTGACACGGGTCACGCAGGACAGCCTTCGCCTGCAAATCGGCATGGTGCAGCAGGACAATGCGCTGCTGCACCGCTCCATCGAGGAGAACATCCTCTACGGTCGTCCCGAGGCGACCCGGGTGGAGATGATGGCCGCCGCCGATCGCGCCGCGGCGAGCGAATTTATCGCGGAACTGACGGACCAGGAGGGTAACACGGGCTATGCCGCCAAGGTCGGTGAACGCGGGGTGAAGCTGTCGGGTGGCCAGCGGCAGAGGATTGCGCTGGCACGTGTGATCCTGAAGGACGCGCCGATACTTGTGCTGGACGAGGCGACTTCGGCGCTCGATTCCGAGATCGAGGCCGCGATCCAGGATACGCTCTACGGCGTGATGGAGGGCAAGACGGTGATCGCCATTGCGCACCGGCTGTCCACCATCGCCCGAATGGATCGCATTCTTGTCCTCGACGAGGGGCATATCGTTGAACAGGGGACCCACGAAGACCTCCTGAAACGCGGCGGGCTCTATGCCCGGTTCTGGGAGCGGCAATCGGGCGGATTCATCGGCCTGGAGGCCGGCACCACGGAGGACGCATGAAGATCGCCGCGCTTCTCGATCCCTTCGCGCAGGCCGAAGGGGCGCCACCGTCTGGTCTTCTGGCGTTCATGCGCTGGGCGTTGAAAGGCTCGTTCCCGGTCCTGCTTGCGGCGGGGATGTTGTCGGCTTTTGTCGGGCTGCTGGAAGTCGTTTCCGCGCTGCTGTTGGGCCGTATCATCGACTCCGCGCTCGACAGCGGGCCGGACACTTTCTTCTCCGACCATGGCTGGATGCTGCTTGGCGCGCTTGTTTTCTTCGTGGTCTTGCGGCCGATCGCCTTCGGTCTGTCGTCCGCGGCCAACACGATTGCAGTTCAACCCAACGTCATGCCGCTGGTTCAGGCCCGTCTGCACCGCTGGACGCTTGGTCAATCCGTGACCTTCTTCGACAACGACTTCGCCGGCCGCATCGCGCAGAAGCAAATGCAGACCGCCCGTGCCGTCACCGATGTGGTCGCGGAGGTCATCAACGTCGTCTTCTTCGCTCTTGCCTCGTTGATTGGCGCGGCCCTGATGCTGACGGCGATCGACTGGCGGGTGGCGATGGCGTTGTCGATCTGGCTCGTGGGCTATGTTGCGATCATCAGTTTCTTCATGCCACGTGTCCGGGTGCGTTCCAAGGCGCGTGCCGGGGCACGGACAATGGTCTCCGGGCAGATCGTCGACACGATCACCAATATCAAGACGGTAAAGCTCTTTGCCCATGCTGGCCGGGAGGATCGCGCTGCGCTGGATGCGATGGCGACTTACCGCGAGCGGTTTATCGAGTTCGGCACGCTCTCCTCCGTTTTTCGGACGGTGCTGATGACGCTGGCCGGGATACTGCCCGTTCTGCTGATCGGCGGCACGCTGTTGCTCTGGTCGAACGGGATCGCGAGCGCGGGGGACATTGCGGCGGCGGGGACGATTTCCATTCGGATCGCCCAGATGACAGGCTGGGTCAGTTTCACCCTGATGACGATCTACGCCAACATCGGTGAAGTGGAGGACGGTGCGCGAACCCTTGCGCGGCCACATGACCTGACCGACGGCCCCGATGCCGACACGCTTGACGTGGTGCGGGGCGAAGTTCGGTTTGACGAGGTGTCCTTCACTTACGGGCGTGGCTCCGGTGGGATCGACGGGATCACGCTGCGGCTCGCACCGGGCGAAAAGGTGGGCCTCGTGGGAGCGTCGGGTGCTGGCAAGTCGACCCTGGTCGCCTTGCTTCTGCGCCTGCATGACACCGAGTCCGGTGCCGTGAGGATCGATGACGCGGATCTGCGCGACGTGACACAGGAGAGCCTGCGTCGCCAGATCGGAATGGTTTCCCAGGAGACGGAGATGTTCAACCGCTCCGCCCGCGACAACCTGCTCTATGGCCGGCCGGATGCCAGCGAGAAAGAGATGATCGAGGCCGCCAGACGGGCGGAAGCACATGAGTTCATCCTTGACCTCAAGGACTTTCAGGGGCGCACCGGATATGATGCCCATCTTGGCGAACGCGGCGTGCGTCTGTCGGGGGGACAACGGCAACGGATCGCGCTCGCGCGGGCCATCCTGAAGGATGCGCCGATCCTTGTCCTGGATGAAGCGACCTCCGCATTGGATTCCGAGGTAGAGGCACAGATCCAGGTGGCGCTGGAGCGGGTGATGGAGGGCAAGACCGTGCTGGCGATCGCGCACCGGCTCTCGACCATCTCCCGGATGGACCGGATTGTGGTGCTGGACCAGGGACGGATCGCGGAGGAGGGGACCCATGCCGAGTTGCTGGCGCACGGCGGTCTCTATGCCCGCTATTGGAACCTGCAATCGGGCGGCTTCCTGAATATCCCGGAGGCGGCGGAATAGCGGGGCTTGTCCGGGGCGGCTCATTGCGGGATACCGCTCGGATCCGCGACATGCGGGGATGGTGCAGCAGCAAGGGTGCCCTTAAGCGGGTGGTACGGCCATGAGTGACGCAGACCCGCAGACCCTCGAAATCCTCAGGCTCGGCCACCGCGGTGACGGGATCGCGGAGGGTCCGGTCTTTGTGAACGGCGGCTTGCCCGGAGAGGTCGTCGAAGGTGTTATCACCGATGGCCGCCTCGCGGCACCGCGCATCCTGCGGCCATCGGAGTTGCGCGTCTCGCCGGTGTGTCGCCACTACAAGGGGTGCGGGGGATGCCTCGTGCAACATGCGCGCGAAGATTTCGTTTCCGACTGGAAGCGGGAGATCGTGCGCCAGGCCCTCGAAGCGCAAGGGCTGACGGCGCCCATCCGGGGCATTCATACATCGCCACCCCGCTCCCGCCGTCGCGCAACCTTTTCCGGGCGGAGGACAAAGAAGGGTGCTCTGGTGGGGTTTCACGGCCGCGCCTCGGACACCCTTGTCGATGTGCCTGAATGCCAGCTTGTTCACCCGGAGATCCTTGCGACCCGACCTGCCCTCGACAGGTTGACGCGCGCGGGAGCCTCCCGGAAGGGCGAGATATCGCTGACGGTGACGCTGACCGAGGACGGGCCGGACATCCATGTGAGTGGCGGCAAACCGCTGGACGCCGCACTTCGCATGGAAATGGCCGGCCTCGTGGAGTCGGAAGGTCTCGCGCGGTTGACGTGGGAGGATGAGGTCATCGCCCAACGGATCCCGCCACGTGTCCGTTTCGACGGCATCGCCGTGGTTCCGCCCCCCGGGGCGTTCCTGCAAGCCACGGCAGAAGGAGAGGGCGCCCTGCGCCGGTCAGTTCTGGAGGCCGTTGGAGATGGGGGCCATGTGCTCGACCTCTTTGCGGGGTGCGGGACCTTTGCGCTGCCGCTTGCCCGGCGCGCGGAAGTGCACGCGGTTGAAGGGCTGGAGGACCTGACGGCTGCGCTTGAGGCCGGATGGCGTCAGGCGCAGGGATTGAAGGCAGTCACCGTCGAAACACGCGACCTGTTCCGCCGTCCGCTGTTGCCGGATGAGCTGAAACGTTTCGAGGCCGTCGTGATCGACCCGCCGCGCGCGGGTGCGGAGGCTCAGACCGAGGAGATCGCCCGGTCCGACGTTCGACGCGTTGCGGCGGTGTCCTGCAATCCGGCGACCTTCGCACGGGATGCGGCGCGGCTGGTGCAGGCCGGATTCACGCTCGATTGGGTCGATGTCGTAGACCAGTTTCGCTGGTCGCCGCATGTCGAGCTTGCAGCTTGCCTGACACGCGGCAATATCCCTGTGAGAGCAAGACCAAAGGGCAGATCGTGCAACAAACTCTCAGAACCTGGCTTGAGCGACCGAGCACGCGAAACTTCGTCATCGGCGTCATCATCTTCAACGCTATCCTGCTGGGCCTTGAGACCTATCCGGCGGTGATGGATCGCGTCGGCCCCGTGGTCATTGCGCTTGATTTCGCCTGCCTGAGCGTCTTCGTGATCGAGATCGCGTTGAAGTTCGTGGCCTACGGGCTGCGGTTCTTTCGTGATCCCTGGAACGTCTTCGACTTTCTGATCGTCAGCATCGCCCTGATGCCGGCAGCCCACACGTTGTCTGTCCTGCGAGCGTTGCGGATTCTCCGGATCCTGAGGGTGATCTCTGCGCTGCCAAGACTGCGACGGGTGGTGGAGGGGTTCATCGCAGCGCTGCCGGGCATGGGATCGGTGTTCCTGCTGATGGGGCTTTGCTTCTACATCGGCGCTGTGATGACGACGAAACTCTACGGCCCGGATTTCCCGGAGTGGTTCGGCAGTCTCGGGAGATCGGCCTATTCGCTGTTCCAGATCATGACGCTGGAATCCTGGTCGATGGGGATTGTCCGTCCGGTCATGGAGCAGCACCCACAGGCCTGGTTGTTCTTCGTACCCTTCATCCTGATGACGACCTTCGCCGTGGTGAACCTGCTCGTCGGTCTGATCGTGAACTCGATGCAGGACGCGCATCACGAGGAGGACAACGCCAATACCGATGCCTACCGCGACGAGGTCCTGACGCGTTTGGAGAAGATCGAGCGCCGGTTGCAAGACATGGATCGGCGGATTCTGGCCGAAAACCCGGTGACAGGCTCGAAGGACACGAAGATGTGAGCACCCGGGACTGCTTCATTTTCACTCCGATTTGAGGTATGACTTGGCAAAACGAGTAAGGGGCACAGCAGGCATGAACGTTCCGAGAAGAACGCTGCTTGTTGGCGGCGCGGCGGTCGCGCTGTCGGCATGTTCGAGCAAGTTCAAGAAGTACGAAGGACCCGAAGTCACACGTGTGATGATCGTCAAGCAACGTCGGCGGTTGTACCTGTTCAACAACAGGGACCTGCTGGATGCGTACGATGTCCACCTTGGTTTCCGTGCGGAGGGCCCGAAGCAGTTCCGTGGTGACGGAAAGACGCCGGAAGGCACGTATTACATCGACCGCCGAAATCCGCGCAGTTCCTACCACCTGTCGTTGGGGATTTCGTACCCCAACTCCCGCGATGTCGCCTTTGCGCGGGCACAAGGACGCGATCCGGGCGGAGATATCTTCATCCACGGGTGGCGAAACAAGGACAGCAAGAAGGGCAAGGACTGGACCGCTGGCTGTATCGCCGTGAAGGACAGGGAGATGGAGGACATTTACTCCATGGTCCGGATCGGGACGCCGATCCACATCTACGCCTGATTGGATCCGGCTGCGACGGTCGTGCCTGCGTCGCGGGCGCGCGCGTGTCACTCCCCCCGCGGCGTGACCGGAAAACGCGTGTAGCAGATACCTTCGGATTCGCCGTCGCCGGTCTGCGCGATCTCTTCTACAGCCGCCGGGCTCTGTCGCTGCGGGGCGTTGGCCCTTGGCTCCGGTTGCGCGCTGCCAGACCGTGTTGTTGCGGGTGTCTGGGCCTTCGGCAATGGCATCTGGGCAATGAACATGGCTGATCCGAAAAGGAAAAAGATGAACGATGCCGCCGATGCCCAGATATGCGCGGTGAAGAAGGCCAGCGTCGCGGCTCCAAACCCGACCAACCAGGCAAAGCCCGCACGTTTGATGGCCGCCGGCGCCGTCGAAATGCGGCGAAGAACACCGAAATAGGCGAGCGCATACCCGCAGACGAAAAGCGCAAAGCCGGGGATCCCGTATTGAAGGGCGACCAGTAGCCATAGGTTGTCAACGCTTCCGGAGAACATCCAGATCGGACGAACCCAGTCGTTCAGCCCGATCCCGAACACCGGGTTGGCGTAAATGTTCTCCATGACCGCGTTGTTGGTCGAGATCCGGTAGTAGCCGGTCTCGCTGTTCAGGGTCGCGTAGTGAACGAAGACTCGCAGCGGTGTCCGGTTGGAGGCCAGATCGACCGCCACGTAGGCGAGCACGACGAGCCCGAGGAGGAGGTACCATTTGTACTTCCAGTTCCGGTTCAGAGCCGACCATGTGAACACTCCGATCTGCGTCACGAGCATTAGGAGTGCGGCACTGGACAGGGAGAAGAACACGCAGGCGCAAATGGCGAGAGACAGCAGCAGGCGCCAGAAGGTGCCGATCACGCCCTTCAGCCCGGAAAAGCACAAGGAAAACACGATTGCCGCGCAAAAGCCGTAGTGGATCGATTTGCTGAAGACGACAGAGGAGCGATAGAACCCAAGGCGTTGGTCGGCGACGCGGTCGCCATAGCTTTGCAGGCCCGTGGTGCGGGTGATCAGTTCGGGGATGAGCGCGTCGTCCGTCACACCTTGATAGATCGCGAGCGGCAAGGTCAGGACCGTGCCGATCACGACGACTTTCACGACAGCTTCGAATTGCTCCACGGTGCGGACAAGGCATCGCCCGAGCAGGTAGGCGCCCATGTAATCTACCATGGTACCCCCGCCGGACTGGATCGCCTGATCGGGGTTGTTCACCAACAGCGCCACGAAGATCCAGATCGAGAACAGGAAGAAGAGAACGTCGGTCGGCAGGATCCGCCCATACCGCCCCATCAGCAAATTGATCGTGAGCGGAACCATCGCCAGCAGGAGCACGGCACGTGTCCCGCTCATGACCACCGGTCCGATATTGAAGAGAACCGGTACGACGATCGACAGCAGGAACAGGACAATCACGATCGAGAGACTGGTGTCGGTCTCGATGTGCGGCAGGCGGCGCGGCAGCCCGCCGGGTTGGATTTCTGTCGGTGCGGACACGGTTGGAATTTGCTCTGACGGCCTCTGGCTTTCCCTTGGACTAGCATGCTCCGCAGGACCGGTCATGCGGGAATTGCCGGCCCTGATCCGGCAGCCATTCGCAGCGCGGGACGCGGCCTTGTGGGGTTTTTTCTCGACTCGCGGGGCCACATGCCCGAAATGATCGCCCCGAGATGGTATAGCCGTTGTGCACCGAAGCCGCGCAACCTTGAACCACGGGTGTACAGGAATGTCAGACGATCACTTCACTGCACTGTTGCCGGCGGAGATGGCCCGCAAGGCCGAGGATATCGGCGTTGCCAAGGCCACAAAGGCCCCGCTGTCCTCCTTCATCCTCGCAATCACGGCCGGAGCCTTCATCGGCATCGCCTTCGTGTTCTACACCGTGGTTACCACCGGAAACGGCGACATCGGCTGGGGAGTTAACCGTATGCTCGGGGGGCTGGCTTTCAGCCTCGGGTTGATGCTGGTCGTCGTGAACGGCGGAGAGCTGTTTACCAGCACGGTGCTGACCGTGGTGGCGAAAGCAAGCGGGAAGATCTCCTGGCCACAGCTGACCCGCAACTGGGTAATCGTGTATGCGGGGAACTTCCTCGGCGCGATGGGGCTGGTCTTCCTCATGCAGATGGCCAAACACTACGAGTTCGGGCAGGGCGCGTTGGGACTGAACTACCTGACTATCGCCCAGCACAAGCTTCACCACACGTTCTCCCAGGCCGTGGCGCTGGGCATTATGTGCAATGTCATGGTCTGCCTCGCGGTCTGGATGACGTTTTCCGCCCGTTCGGTGACGGACAAGCTGCTCGCCGTCGTTCTTCCGGTCGCCATGTTCGTAGCCGCCGGGTTCGAGCACTGTATCGCCAACATGTTCCAGATCCCGATGGCGATTTTCACCGTTCAGACCGCTGGGCCGGAGTTCTGGACCGCAGCGGGCGCCAGCCCCGCCAAATTTGCCGACCTTACCTGGGCAAACTTCCTCCTGAACAACCTGATACCGGTCACGATCGGCAATATCATTGGCGGCGGTTTGCTGGTCGGGATGCTCTACTGGTTCATCTACCTGCGCCCCGGTGGTCACCCGACGGAGACCCAGCCGGAACCGGAGCAGACCGCAGTACGCCTGCGCGGTTGATTGGAAATACTTGCGTTTTGCTATCCGAATGCTATTGAATCAATGCGTTCAGCCTTGCTCCGGGAGTCCCAAATCGTCATGCCACACCAGAAGGCGGCCACGAAGGCCATCAACCTGCGTATTGAATACGAGCATGAGCAGCTTGTGCGGGACGTGATCGGACGGATCAGGACCGGCGGTCCCGGGTTTCGCTCCGCGCTCCGTGCGCTCATCGACGATGACAAGGCCGCGGAATATGTGCCCGCGAAGGAAATTCACTCTCGGTTTTCGCTGCTCGAACGCCAGTTGCGCAGCTTCGAAGTAGATGGCGAAAGCTATCTCGCCGTGGACGAGATCGAAGCCCGGCTCGTTGCGCTGGAATCGCGGCTGCATGCGGCCATGAAGGACATCGGGAGCGAGTTCGTACCGGCCAACGACATTCAGGCGAAATTCGATGCCATGGAGCGGCGCTTGCAGGCGCTGGAAGAGGACAAGGCGACGGGCTGAGCCTTGCGACGGACATCGCCACGGCCACCAAAAAAAGGGCCCCGCCTTGGAAAAGGCGGGGCAGTCTGGTGCTGTAGTGTCAGGCCACAGGCACCGGCGGTAACTTTTGAATTCAGGAGGGGCGCGCCTGCATTTCGGCGCGGATCTGCTGGCGCAGGATATCGATCGGCACCGGTTTGCCGTCCTGCTTGAAGCACCAATACGTCCAGCCGTTACAGGAGGGCGCGCCTTCGAGTGCCGCGCCGACCTGGTGGATCGATCCCTTGGTGTCATTGGCGATCAGCGTGCCATCTGCGCGAACCTTTGCCTTGTGCCGCCCGTTCATGGAGAACAGCGGCTCGCCCGGGCGCAACATGCCACGCTCGACCAACTGACCGAAGGGCACACGCGGCTCCGCACGTTTGGACGTGGTGACCTTCAGCGCGTCGGAATCCAGCCGGCGGATATTGGCAATGCGGGCCTCGGCGACCGTCCGGTAGTCCTTCTCGCGTTCGATCCCGATGAAGTCCCGGCCAAGCATCTTGGCGACAGCGCCGGTGGTTCCGGTCCCGAAGAACGGGTCGAGCACGACGTCGCCGGGGTTCGTGGACCCGATGAGAACGCGGTGCAGCAGGCTCTCTGGTTTCTGCGTCGGGTGGGCCTTGTCGCCCTTTGCATCCTTGAGGCGCTCGTTGCCGTTGCAGATCGGAAGCACCCAGTCGGATCGCATCTGTACCCCTTCGTTGAGCGCCTTCAGTGCCTCGTAGTTGAAGGTGTACTTGCTTTCCTCGGACTTACCGGCCCAGATCATTGTCTCGTGCGCGTTGGTGAGCCGCATCCCGCGGAAGTTCGGCATCGGGTTGGACTTGCGCCAGACCACGTCGTTGAGAATCCAGAACCCGGCATCCTGCAACTTCGCGCCGACGCGGAAAATGTTGTGGTAGGAGCCAATCACCCAGATCGCCCCATTGGGCTTCAGGAGGCGCCGCGCCTCCTTGAGCCAGAGCTCCGTGAACAGGTCATATGCCCCGAAGGAAGAGAAGCTGTCCCACTCGTCGTCCACCGCATCCACCAGAGAATTGTCGGGCCGGTGCAACGTGCCCTTCAACTGCAGATTGTAGGGCGGGTCGGCGAAGATGAGATCGATGGAAGCTTCGGGAAGCTTGCGCATCTCTTCAATGCAATCGCCGGCAAGGATCGTGTTCAGCGGCAGCGACTTTTGCGCTACCTTCGTGGTCGTCTTTGTCATGTCTGCCTCTGTCCCCGCGTCCCGTTTTTTCGGACGTCGTGTTGTGGACAGAATGAGTCAAAGCCGATTCGTCGTCAAATTCTTTATTGAATCAAAGGGTTGATGAATTCTCTTGATACAAGATATTGCGCACCGGTGCGAAGGAACGTCTATGATGTGGGGTCACCCCAAGATTTCGGAGCGCCTCTCTGTGCTCCGGCGTGGGGTATCCGGCGTTTCGGTCCCAGCCGTAGCCGGGATGCTGTTGCGCCAAATCCACCATGATGCGATCACGCGCCACTTTCGCGACGATCGAGGCGGCCGCGATTGACAGGGATTTCGCGTCGCCCTTGACCACGCACTCACCCGGGCAGGGCAACTCGGCGGGCATCCGGTTGCCGTCGACGAGCACATGGTCGGGCGCCAGTGTTGGAGATACGCAAAGGTCTCGTAGAGCTTGCGCCATGGCCCAATGCGAGGCGCGCAAGATGTTCATCTGGTCGATCTGCTCCACCGTGGCATGGACGACAGTGCAGCGTGCGCAATCGATCAAACGTGCCGCGAGAGCTTCGCGCCGGGCCGGTGTGAGCTTCTTGCTGTCATTGAGGCCGTCGGGAATGTTGTCCGGATCGAGGATGACCGCTGCGGCGGTGACCGGTCCCGCCAACGGGCCGCGCCCGACCTCGTCGGTCCCGGCGACACAGCGTGCACCACGCTCCCAGGCGGCGATCTCGAAGGAAAGGTCAGGTTGCATGGCGCTACCCCATCCCGATGGGCCGGGATGCGCAAGCGGAAAGGGGCGGGAGGCCTCATCCTCCCGCCCCGCGCGGCGTCACATCTGGATCCCGGACGCCGCGCCCTGCCGACAGGGCACCGACACAACGGTCGGTGCCACCTGCTGCCATCTCAGCGAATGCGGTATCCCTCCTGCTTGAGGCACTTGCGGTTCCAACCCCTCCGGTCCCGCGCCTTGCCCGGCATGTCCAGCACCCGCCCGCATTGTGCCGGGAGTGTCGTGGTGCGAATGCCGCTTCTCTCCAGGCAGCCCTGGGTCAAAAATGTCCGATTGCCGCCACGTGTCTTCATGGTCTTGGCGCACGCACTCGGAAGATCCCTGAGAATTTCGACCTTGCGGGGTTTCGTCACCTTCTGTTTGTGGATGACCTTCTTCGTCGGCTTCTTCACGATCTCGGTATGGTGCTCGATCACGCGGGTCGGTTGCCGGACAACCTGGGTGATGTGCTTGTGCACGACTTTCGGCTGCGGTTGAGGCTGCTGGATGATGACAGGCTGCTGGTACTGCGGCTGGCCATAGATGATCGGGGCGCCGGAGAGCGAAGGGTTCACGTACTGCATGCGGCGATCGTCATCGCGCGTTTCCTCGATCGCCTTCGACAGGATCGCCAGCAGCCCGGTGCCGATGATAAAGCGCGCGATGTCTTCCTGATCGGCATGAGCCGGGGTGGCAAAACCGGCAAGCGCCAGGGTCGACGACAGAGCGGCAGCGGAGAGGGTCTTGAACATGGGTGCATCCTTTCGGGTGTCTGTCTGGGTGCCCGTGATCCGTGTCGCCACGAGCGGCATGCCCCATCTCTCACCCCGGTCCCCGGAATCGGGCAATATCGGCGGCTCGCTATCGAATGACACGTCCCGCAAGACCGTGCGGTTATTGAATATCCGGGCGTTTCCACACAGTGTCTCGGCATGAGACTCCTGATCCCCCTCCCGACCCTCGCGGTCACGCTGAGCTTGCTGGCTGCACCCGCTACGGCGGCCTGCTATTCAGACTACAAGGCGAAGCGGGACGACCCCCTTCGACTGCACTACGGCGTGATCGCGCTGAACGGAAATGCCTGTACGAAGGCGGCCGCGAAAAAGCAGATCCCCAAACGGATCGCCGCCGATGGCTGGACGTTGCTGAATGTGCTTGGTGTGTTCGACGAGGCCGGGTTGCAGGAAAGGAAGAAGAGTGCCGGAAAGTTCTATCTCCGTTATTGAGACCCGCCGCGCCGGGGGCCGGGTGGTGGCCCTGGGTATTGCCGGTATCGTCACGATTCTCGCGGGAGCCGCGGCGCTCCTGTTTCTGAACCTCCCTGATGCCGGTGCCTTCAATGCGCGGGTCGAGCGGATCTTTGTCGAAAACGACGGCCTGACCTCCGAGGCAGAGATCAAGTTGCTGGAGATCCTTGCGGAGAGTGGGACCACTTTTTCGGATGTGCTGCAAAGCTATCGTCAGATCATCTTCGTCCTGCTGGTCCTTTCGACGGCGCTGCTGATTGCGGCACTTGTCCTGTTGGTGATGATCATGGTTCTGAACCGGCGCATGGGCGAGATCGAGCGGCAGGGAATTCAGGTCAACGACCTGATCATCAGCCGCGAGGAACGGCTGGTCCTGATCAACAACATGGAATTCAAGCTGACAGAGGCCGCGATCGAGACGCTCGCGGTGTTGGCAGAGGCGCGCATGGACGAGGAAATCCTGACCGGAGCGGAGCTGGAAGGTACCATTCAAGGCAAGCGGGCCGAGGATTGCGAGGAAGCAGCTGGCGCGACACGCATCAAGCGCCTTAGGGATTCACTCGGCAACCAGATGGTCAGTGAACTGCTGGTACGAAACATCGCCCGCAAGGGCTATGTGCTTGCCATCAACAAGGACGTGATCCGCATGCTCTGAGCCTCAGTGCAGGCTGACCCGGGTGCCCCAATCCGCACAGCGGCTGGCCAGTGCATGGGGCAGCGGGTGGTCGGTGAAAAAGGTGTCGATCTCGGACAGGGAAGCAATCCGGACGGGCGCAGTGCGTTGGAACTTTGACGCATCCGCCACGAGGAAGGTTGAGCGCGCCTGCTGTAGGATACTCTTCGACACGCTCACCTCCTGGATATCGAAATCGAGAAGATCGCCATCAAGATCGAGCGCGGAGCAGCCGATCACCGCGTGATCAACCTTGAATTGCTCGATCACGCGAGAGGTCAGCGCTCCAACCAATCCGCCATCGGAACGCCGGAGCTTCCCGCCGGCCACAAGGATCTCGCAGTCGGGATTGGCCACCAGGATATTCGCGACATTGATATTGTTGGTGATCACCATCAGGTTTCGATGGCGGAGGAGCGCGCGGGCAACGGCCTCTGTCGTGGTGCCGATGTTCAGGAAGACAGAGCAATCGTTCGGGATTGCTTCCGCACAGCGCGTTGCGATGTCACCCTTGGCCTCGGAATGCAGATCACGCCGATCCTCGTATCCGATATTGGACACGCCGGAAGGCAGCATTGCGCCACCGTGGACACGTTCCAACTGGCCACTTTCCGCCAGTTCCGTCAGGTCGCGGCGGATGGTCTGGAGAGAGACGCTGAAGCGCTCGGCGAGGTCTTCGACCGTCACTTTGCCCTCTTGGCGTGCCAGCGCGAGAATGTCGGTTTGTCGGAAACTGTAAGCCATGCCGAACCATGTTCGATATTGATCGATTTGAAAAGACCAATGGGCATATGCAACCCATTTTCGCCGCGTCAGCGCCGTTTTCGCAGATCCGCGCATGAATGCGCGACCAAATCGCCCTAATTCGCACAAAATCGAGCACAAGCGATTGACCGCCGCGTGGCCAGTGTGGTCAAATCGCGGAAAGACTCGATACCGGACTGGACTCCGACATGACCGAGAGCACTGCGACCACTGAAATTTTCGACCTGTTCATCATCGGCGGTGGAATCAACGGCTGCGGCATTGCCCGTGATGCCGCCGGACGGGGGCTCAAGGTCGGGCTGGCCGAAATGAACGATCTGGCCTCCGCCACGTCGTCGGCATCCACCAAACTCTTCCACGGCGGCCTGCGCTACCTCGAGTATTTCGAGGTGCGTCTGGTGCGCGAAGCGCTGATCGAACGCGAGGTACTGCTGCGGGCGATGCCCCACATCAGCTGGCCCATGCGTTTTGTCCTCCCCTACCATCCCGAGATGCGCTTCGACGGGCAAACCCCCGCCTCCCGGCTGCTTGGTTGGACCATGCCCTGGACCAAAGGGCAGAGGCCGTCGTGGATGATCAGAACCGGCCTGATGATGTACGACACCCTTGGTGGTCGGAAAATCCTGCCTGGCACCTCCTCGATCGATCTCCGGACCGATCCGGTCGGTGCACCGCTGAACGACACTTTCGCCAAGGCTTACGAGTATTCCGACTGCTGGGTCGAGGATTCCCGGCTCGTCGTTCTGAACGCCCGCGACGCGGCGGTGCGCGGCGCGCAGATCAACGTGCGGACGAAGGTCACACGCGCACTCCGCTCAGGCGATGTCTGGGAGGTCACTCTGGAGGACAGGCGCACCGGCGCGGAGCGTGTTGTGCAGGCCTCCATGCTCATCAATGCCGCGGGCCCTTGGGTAAAGGATGTTCTCGACAACGTCACCCATGTCGACACGACGGAGAGCGTCCGCCTTGTCCGTGGAAGCCACATCGTGACGAAGAAGCTCTATGACCACGACAAGTGCTACTTCTTTCAGGGCACCGATGGGCGCATCATCTTTGCGATCCCCTACGAATCCGATTTCACCCTGATCGGGACAACGGACATGGAGCATGACAGCGCCGACAACCCGCCGGTCTGCACCGAAGAGGAGAAAGCGTACCTCCTTGCTCTGGCATCGAGCTATTTCAAGACACCGATCCCGGCGGAAGACGTTGTCTGGACCTATTCAGGCGTTCGGCCGCTGTATGATGATGGGGCGAAGTCAGCCACGGCCGCAACCCGGGACTACGTGCTGCGGGTCGATACATCGAATGGCGGTGCGCCCTTGCTCAACGTTTTTGGCGGAAAGATCACGACCTACCGCAAGTTGGCAGAAGCGGCGATGGAGAAGGTGGCGGCCCATATCCCTGGCGGAACCGGCCGATGGACTGCGGGCGCTCCACTACCAGGCGGAGATTTCCCGGTGAACGGCGTGCAGTCGCTGATCGACCGGACGACGGCCGAGTATCCCTTCCTCGATGCCGTTTGGGCGCGTCGGCTGGTGCGGGCCTACGGCACGGAAGTACCGCAGGTTCTGGGGGATGCGAAGGATGCGGCTGGCCTCGGGCAGGCATTCGGATACAACTTGACAGAGCGCGAGGTGCGCTGGCTGATGGATCGGGAATATGCCCTAACCGCAGCCGATGTTCTTTGGCGGCGGTCCAAGTTGGGATTGCGCCTCAGTGACGAGCAGGCCGAGGCGCTCGACCGCTTCATGCAGGGCGCGAAGGAGGCCGATGCCGCCTGATCGGGCGTTCCCGCAATCGCGGCGTGCGGTCACCCGGCCGCATTGACCGCAAGAGACAGCACATCCCGGCGACAGGCCGTCGCCATGACACGTACCAACGGGCAGAGCCATGACCCACATTCTTGCGATAGACCAGGGCACGACATCCAGCCGGGCCATTCTCTTCAATCGTGACATGCAGATCGTCGCGACAGAGCAGGAGGAGTTTCCGCAGCACTTCCCGGCTTCGGGTTGGGTTGAGCACGACCCGGCGGACCTCTGGGGCACCGTCGAACGGACCTGCACTGCGGTCATTGCGCAAGCCGGGCTGAAAGCTTCTGACGTTGTGGCGATAGGGATCACGAACCAGCGGGAAACCACGCTGGTGTGGGATCGCGCAACCGGCGAGCCGGTCTGCAATGCGATAGTCTGGCAGGACCGTCGCACATCCGACACCTGCGAGACACTCCGTGCAGCCGGGCATGAACCCATGGTGGTCGGCAAGACCGGCTTGCTGCTCGATCCCTATTTCTCCGGCACCAAGCTGAAGTGGATTCTCGACAATGTCGACGGGGCCCGGGCGCGTGCAGAGTCGGGTGAGCTGCTGTTTGGCACCGTGGACTGTTTCCTGATCTGGAAGCTCACTGGCGGCACGGTTCATGCCACGGATGCCACAAATGCGGCGCGCACTCTCCTCTACGACATCCACAAGGGCGGTTGGTCGCGCTCAATCTGCGATCTTCTGGACATTCCCGTCGGCATGCTTCCGGACGTGCGCGATTGTGCTGCCGACTTCGGGGAGACCGACCTGCTGGGAGAAGCGGTACCCATACTTGGCGTGGCTGGTGACCAGCAAGCTGCCACCATCGGTCAGGCATGCTTTGAACCGGGCATGATGAAATCGACCTATGGCACAGGCTGTTTTGCGCTATTGAACACTGGCGATACCCCGGTCGCATCGGGAAGCCGCCTGCTGACGACGATCGCCTATCAGCTGGGCGGCAAGCCAACCTATGCCCTTGAAGGTTCGATCTTCATTGCGGGCGCCGTGATCCAGTGGCTCCGGGACGGGTTGAAGATCATATCCTCGGCACCCGAAAGCCAGCCGCTGGCCGAACAGGCGGACACCGCGCAAAACGTGATCCTCGTGCCCGCTTTCACTGGTCTCGGGGCGCCCTATTGGAATGCCGATTGCCGGGGGGCGATTTTCGGCCTGACCCGGAATACCGGACCGGCCGAGTTGGCGCGGGCGGCTTTGGAAAGTGTCGGCTACCAGACTCGAGACCTCCTCGAGGCCATGCAGGCCGACTGGCCGGCAGAGACACGTGAAGCTGTACTTCGGGTCGACGGCGGCATGACGGCAAGCGACTGGGGCATGCAGTTCCTGTCCGATATCATTGGCGCGCCGGTCGATCGTCCGGGCATCCTGGAGACCACTGCGCTGGGCGCGGCCTGGCTCGCGGGCATGGAAGCCGGGCTCTATCCCGACCAGCAGGCTTTCGCAGAGAGATGGTCACGGGACCGGCGGTTCGAGCCGGACATGGCCGATCACGATCGCGATGCTCGATACGAGGCCTGGAAAAGGGCCGTACATGCGACAATCGCCGCCGTCTGAAACTGGTCGCCGGAACGAACCGACCGTGCCACATCGCGGGAGCAAGCTGCGCTTAGGATTCACCGACGCCAAGCAGTCCCGTTGTCGGCCGACTGAACTTCGTGTTTGCTGTCAACTGATTCCGACAAATAGGCAAGGGTTCCGGGTGGGCTTGGCATCGTGTTGCGGGGCGGGATCGATCTCCATGAACCAAATGGCGGTCATCACTCGGACTGACGCCTCGCTGGCGTGAAGAACAGTGAACCTAGCGCAACTCGGTGAGTACCCTTGAGGTCGAGTCTGATTTCGGGCTCCGCAACAACCCGTTGTGCCAAAATGGAACTCTGCGCGGAAACCCACTTTCGGCAGGGATTCTTGCGTTGCAAGATTGGATCTACAAAGCGCAATCTTGCGGCTTGAAGGTGTGTGGGGGAGTCCCTGATCGGAATGGAACAACACTCTACGAACTCAGCTTCGACCGCCGGGGCCGACCAGGATTGCGGAGCGGAGCGTGTCGAGCCAAAGCGGAATGGCACGAAGAATCGAAGCATCGTCACGCGCGGATCTGGGTATATGTTTGCCTTGGTGGTGACGTTGTTCGTGTCCTGCGTCGTGGATATGGAAACCGCACAAGCGCAATCTTGGGAATGGCCAGACAACGAGGCTTTCTTCGCGGCTCCACGGTATGTCCGCGCGAATGGCGATACCTTTGCGTTTTATGGGCAAATCAACAGGGGCTCACTGCAATACGATGACGGCGTCGCAACGGAGCGCTACCACTTCGTCGACAACTCAAAGTCGGTGTCGCGTATCGGGGCGACCTATTCGGCGGACCTGGACAATGGTTGGAACATTGGAAGTCGTGTAGAACTTGCGATGCGGAAACGCGAGACGCGACGCGTTAGTATCCTTGACCCGAATGACGCAGGGTATTCTTTCGACAAGACCGAGTTGCGAAAACTGGAGATCTCTTTCGGCAATGACACGTTCGGACGTGTTTTCGTCGGGCAGGGCGCAATGGCGTCGGATGGCGTGACGGGTCAGGACCTTTCCCTGACAACTGTTGTCGCCGGGGCTGCGGTTCAGGATGTAGCTGGCGGCCAATACTTGAGGTTTGGCGATGGGTCGCTGTCGAATATCAAGATTCAGAGTGTTTTCAAGACGCTTGGTAGCAGTCGTCGCTTGCGGATCGGCTACGTTAGCCCCAGTTTCTCCGGCTTTTCATTTTCGGCTGCTGCCGGCAGAGAAGTCTTGAGCGATACCGACGAGTCCAGCTATGCCGATGCGTCCCTGAGGTATCGCGGTGATCACGGCGATTTTCGCACTCGCTTCGGTGTTGCGTATCGCACGCTGGAGGAGCGGAGCAACGCAGTAATTGGGTCCGGTTCGGTTCTGCATCGACCAACAGGTCTAAACCTGACCATCGCAGCCGGCGCGGAAGTGGATGGCCAAGGAAGCTACACTTATTTGAAGGCAGGCTACCTCAAGAAGCTCTCGGACCTCGGGCCGACAGCATTCTCGGTAGATTACTACGATGGTCGGGGCATCCGAACCGCTGGCGGTGAGAGCAGATCTCAAGGCTTCACCGTGGTTCAGAAAGTGTCGAAACACAAACTCGACCTCTATGCGACCTACAGGCCCTATCAGTACTCCGAGCCAAATGCGGAGTTCAAAGACGGCAAGGCTATTCTGGCCGGAGTGCGCTGGATCTTCTGATATTAACGATTGGCACAAATTAGCAAACCTATGGCACAAATTCAAAAGGAAGCATGACAAGCGCCCACCATCTCCTGCTGTGAAGCAAGGCAACAGGAGTGAAAGACATGGCGTGTATCGTGGTGGTTGGTGGCGACGGTTTCTGCGGTTGGCCGACATCCCTGCACTTGGCGGCGAAGGGGCACGACGTTGTCATTCTCGACAACCTGTCGCGCCGCGAAATTGACAGGGAACTCGGCACCGAAAGTCTGACCCCGATTGCCAGCATGAACGACCGGTTGTCCGCCTGGGCGGAATCCGGCGGTCGCCCCATCACCTTCGAACAGGTGGATGTTGCCCGTGATCCCGAAGCGCTGGCAGATGCCCTGGCCCGGTATCGGCCGGAAACGGTCATCCATTTTGCCGAGCAACGCGCCGCGCCTTACTCCATGCGGAGCGTCAAACACAAACGCTACACAGTCGACAACAATGTCAGCGGAACGCACAACCTGTTGTCCGCCGTCGTCGAGCTCGGGCTGGATCCGCACATCGTCCACCTGGGGACGATGGGCGTCTATGGATATGATTCCTCAGGGCTGACGATCCCCGAAGGCTACCTCGACATTCTGGTTCCGGGCGAACACAACGTCGTTCACAAGCGACAGATCCTCTATCCGACCAATCCCGGCAGCGTCTACCATATGACAAAGTCGATGGATCAACTTCTGTTCCAGTTCTACGCGAGGAACGACCGTGTCCGTGTTACCGACCTTCATCAGGGTATCGTCTGGGGCACGCAGACCGAGGAAACCCGGCGCGATGAACGGTTGATCAACCGGTTTGACTACGATGGCGACTATGGAACTGTTCTGAACCGGTTCCTCATGCAAGCCGCCGTGGGCCACCCGCTGACAGTTCATGGCACGGGCGGGCAGACCCGCGCATTTATCCACTTGCAGGATACGGTTGGTTGCATTGCCCTCGCGGTCGAAAACCCGCCTGAACGAAATGGGCGCGTGATGATCCGAAATCAGATGACCGAGACCCACAGGATCCGCGATCTGGCTGAACTGGTATCGGGCCTCACAGGTGTCGAGGTGGCGATGGTCGACAATCCCCGCAACGAGGCCGCCGAGAATGGGCTCGAGGTTTCCAACAAGAGCTTCCTGGATCTCGGCCTGAACCCCACCACGCTGGAGAACGGCCTGATGGATGAAACCGTTGAAATTGCGCAGAGATTCGCACATCGATCCCGGACCGATGCTGTTCCGGCGATGGTAACGTGGACCAGGGATCGCAATCCGGGCGTGTTGCCGGCTGATGCTGCCCCGTCTCTCGGGATTGCAACCGTGGCGTGACCAAACCCTTTGGCTGGCGGCAGGACGGCCGCCGGCAATCCCATTCAGATGGATATTCCATGGCCAACCTTGGCAAAGCACAGGTCGTCGACCTGGATGCACACCCGGAATTTGACGCATCATTGGCGAACAAGACCGACTTCTGGTCGGTGGACTCGCAACCGAGGCGGTTGTCCGGACCGGTTCCCGTATATCGAGCGCCATTGCTGTTGGTGCTGTTTTCGGTGCTTGCCTACGGTCAGTTGGTCCTCGTATCAAAACTCCCCATGTTGGCCGGTGCCTTCCCATCAGGGGACTACGTCCTTGTGCCGACCAGCGGCTATCACAGTGTTTCGCTGCGGATCTTCCTGCTCTCCTTCACGTTTGCCTTCGCGACCTTTGCACAGGGGACATGGCGCGAGCGGTCCGGGATCGGAGCGCGTATTCTTGTGGGCCTGCTCCTGACGTGGATTGCCATCGACGGCGCAGCCTGGGCGGTGACCAGTTACTTCGGCACACTTCCCAACCTCCACGTTCTGGAGATCCTGTCGGGACTTGCGGGATTTGCGATATTCGCGCGTGTGCTTCTTGGGCACGCGGCCATGCCGGAACAGGTTCAGACAGAACACAAGCGGAGGCAAGCAAGCGTTGGGGTGGCGCTCCTCACCGTGGTCATGTTTACGGCTGCAATCGGCACATTCCTGGTCGCACGGCATGATCCCATGGTTGTCACATGGCTTCGCAAGCACGCTCTATTGGGTGGGATCGGTCCGGGCGTCTTTCTGTTCCTGAGCCTGTTCTATGGTACGCTCTACCTGATTGGGCGTGTGCAGCTTGCGAGGAAGAAGGTCCCGTCCTTTGCCGCGCCGGTGACGGTGATCATCCCGGCCCACAACGAGGAATACGTCATTGGCCGAACCATCGAGGCAATCGACCGGGCCGGAAGCCAATACCCCGACGACCTCCAAATCATCGTTGCCAACAACAACTCAACCGACCGAACCCGACAACTTGCCGTGGCCGCGCTCGTCCGGTGCCGCTTTGTCCGCGGGTCCGTCATTGATGTCGTCGAGCCGGGAAAATCCGCCGCACTGAACGCCGCGCTGGCCGCAACCGCGACGGAGTTCGTTATCCGCATCGATGCTGACACCCAGGTCGACGAGACCGCCATCCGTCGCTCCATGGCGTACTTCGCGACATCTCGCGTCGGCGTTGTCGGCGGTATGCCGGATGTTTCGGGAAACTCGTTCTTCGACCGAGCGCGCGCGGTGGAGGTATTGGTCAAGCACGGCTTCTATTCCGTGGCACTCTCAGCCGTCGGGGCGGTCGTCGGGGTGCCCGGCATGTTCTCGGCCTACCGAACAGAGGTGGTCCGCAGATTGGGTGGGTTTGTCGGAGGGATGAACGGCGAAGACACCGACATGTCTCTGCGCATTGGAGAAATGGGCTACACCCTGATCGTGGATCCCGAGATCGGGTATGTCTCCGAAGTGCCGCAATCCCATCGCCACATGCGAGAGCAACGGATGCGTTGGTTTCGGTCGATCTACCATGTGTCGTCCAGAAACCGGAGCATCTTTCGCGCGCGGTCTTCCCTGGTTCGGGGAAAGATCGTGCTCCCCTATATGCTGCTGAACTCCGGTCGGAGGGCCATGATGATACCTCTTTTCCTTTTCGGTGGGCTGTCACTGCTTGCCGGGAGCTTCACCGTATCAATACCCACGGTCCAGAGTGTCTTGGCTGTCGCATTGGGGGCACCGTTCCTGATGGCCGTGCTCAGTGCCGGGCTTGCGGGACGAGCCGATACCATTCTGGGATTGCCGCACTATGTCGCCTTCCGCCTTCTACGGGCCTATTTCACGCTCGAAAGTCACCTGAGCATCTCGCTGTCCGGCAACGCACCGAGTGCCAGCGTTGTTCAAATGGATACCGGCGACAAGATCGAGGATCCCGATCTCAGAACGGCGGCCTGACCACGGCACCCTCCTGGAGGAGGGCATGGGCACAGACCAATGGCAAACAAGAGGGCTCATCGTTGGTCATGTGAAGAAAAGCATGTGGTGGGGAAACCGTGGGCGCACTTCCCAAATGGCGTATCAGGTGGTGCAGCGGACCTGATTTGACCCCGAGAGGACTCAGCCGGGGCGGCAATGTGCTACTCGCCTTGCGTGGCCCGATACTCCGTGGGCGTCCGCCCCGTCCAGCGTTTGAATGCGGTCGAGAAGCCGGATTGATCGGCATAGTCCAGCAGGAACGCGATTTCCGACAGGCTGTAGGCATCACGCATCATCGTTTTAGCCAGGTTCTGCCGGACATCGTCGAGGATTGACCTGTACGAGCGATGTTCTTCCTTGAGTTTCCGGGCCATGTTCCGTCGGCTCATACCGATCCTTTTCGCGATGGCATCGGATGTTGGGAGCTTGCCCGGCAGGCTCTGCTGCAATTCCGCCTCCACCTGATCCGACACTGCAAAGCTGATACCGGCGCGGTCGCTCAGCAGTAGGTCGCCGTGCTGTTTGAGATAGACGTGCAGTTCCGGATCTGCGGTCGGGATAGGCAGATCGAGAGCGGCTCGGGAGAGCATCAAACCGTTCGCCTGCTGTTCGACATGGACAGGACATCCCGCCAACCTCTCCAACCCGGCTTTGTGGCCCCGAACATCGTGCCTGAGTGTCATGTGGACAGGTGTGACGTTGGTTCGCGCGAACTGGCGCATTCGGGCGAGAAGCAAAAAGAGAAGGAATTCCCGATGGCGGTACTCCGTGTCCATTATGCCCGTGCGGTTGTGAACCGAGACCAAAGCGCCATCGCCGATCGTTGTCATTTTCAGGATTGCGTCGGAATCAGCCAACGGCAGGTACCGCGACGCAAGAACGATAGCCTGTTCCAGGGTTTCACAGCTTCGGGCGACGTAGGCCACCAGGTTGTCGGCTTCGCAAATGGAAAGAGCCGCACGGGAAACACACAGCGGATCCTCAAGAGCGTCACAAACGCGGCGGACGAATCCAGCCTCCTGGCGATAGGAAATCCGACACCTCGGATCTGCGAGCATCGTCGTGGACACGCCAACGGATCTCAGGATCGGAATGAGGACCTGCTCTGCCGCTGGCTCGCGCTTCAGAACCTCAGCCAATTGCTTGAGGCGCAGTATCGACATGTCAGGCATGGAGCACACGACATCCAGCGGACTTGGGTGGGCCGATGTCTCTCATCCCTGAAAGTCCTTGTGCTGGTTGAGGGTGGCAGCCTGCATTCTGACCGTACGGGTAGTGCGTTGGCAACATCCCGTGAATGACTGACTTGTTGGCCGGTTCCAGGTGTCCATTTCCCAACAGGGCCCATGCTTGGCAACGTGTGAACTGGAGCGCCAGGAGTGTAGGTCAAGCATTGTGAAGTGGGAGCGTGACCACGGTTGAGCCGTGGTCACGAGTCGCCCCCGCGGTTCCACCTGCCCACAGGCAAAAGCTGAAAACGAAGGAACCTCCCGCCGGGGAGGCGGAAGGTTCCAGATTCTCTACCGTGCAGGGGCAAGGCATCGTGCCTGCCGACCTACCGGTTGCTCACGGCTTACCAGTCCTCGCGGACAACGATCCGAGTCTTGATCGGCAGCTTCATCGCGGCCAGACGCAGGGCCTCGCGGGCCACGGCGTCGGTCACACCGTCGATCTCGAACATCACGCGACCAGGCTTGACCTTGGCGGCCCAGAAATCGACCGAGCCCTTACCTTTACCCATCCGGACTTCGGTGGGCTTGGAGGTAACCGGAGTATCCGGGAAGATCCGGATCCAGACACGGCCCTGACGCTTCATGTGACGCGTCATGGCACGACGTGCGGCTTCGATCTGACGGGCAGTGATGCGCTCCGGCTGGATGGCCTTCAGGCCGTAGTGGCCAAAGTTCAGGTCGGAACCACCCTTGGCTTCGCCACGGATCCGGCCCTTGTGCATCTTGCGAAACTTCGTGCGCTTCGGTTGCAGCATTTCATTCTACTCCTTAGCGGTCACGGTCGCGACGGCCACCGCCGGCGCCACGCGGGGCGGGACCATCCTGAAGCTCCTGCGCGCGACGATCACGAGCAGACGGGTCATGCTCCATGATCTCACCCTTGAAGATCCAGACCTTGATACCGATGATGCCGTAGGGCGTCACACCCTTGCGGGTTGCATAGTCGATGTCGGCACGCAGCGTGTGCAGGGGCACGCGGCCCTCGCGGTACCACTCCGTCCGAGCGATCTCGGCGCCGCCCAGACGACCGGCGACGTTCACGCGGATACCCAAGGCACCCATACGCATGGAGTTCTGCACCGCACGCTTCATGGCACGACGGAACGACACACGACGCTCAAGCTGCTGCGCGATGGACTCGGCAACAAGCGCCGCATCAAGCTCGGGCTTGCGTACTTCAACGATGTTGAGGTGCACTTCGCTGTCGGTCATCTTGGCCAGCTTCCTGCGAAGCCCCTCGATGTCCGCACCCTTCTTGCCGATGATGACACCGGGGCGCGCCGTGTGGATGGTGATCCGGCACTTCTTGTGGGGGCGCTCGATGATGATCTTCGAAACGCCTGCCTGCTTGCACTCGGTCTCGATGAATTCGCGGATCGCGATATCTTCGAGAAGCAGGTTCCCGTAGTCCTTGGTATCGGCGTACCAGCGGCTGTCCCAGGTGCGGTTCACCTGCAGGCGCATGCCGATCGGATTTACTTTATGACCCATTAGGCTTGCTCCTCGACCTGGCGGACCTTGATGGTCAGTTCAGCGAACGGCTTGGTGATCCGGCCATAGCGACCGCGGGCCCGGGGGCGACCGCGCTTCATGGTCAGGTTCTTGCCAACCCAGGCTTCGGCGACGATCAGCTCGTCAACATCCAGGTTGTGGTTGTTCTCGGCATTGGCGATCGCGGACTGAAGGCACTTCTTCACATCCTCGGCAATCCGGCGCTTGGAGAAGGTCAGGTCCGTCAGGGCCTTCTCGACCTTCTTGCCGCGGATCATCGCCGCAACCAGGTTCAGCTTCTGAGGGGAGGTCCGGAGCATGCGCACCTTGGCCATCGCCTCGTTCTCCGCCACGCGGCGGGGATTCTTTTCCTTGCCCATGGTGGATTACTTCCTCTTGGCTTTCTTGTCCGCCGCGTGACCATAGTAGGTCCGGGTCGGAGCGTATTCGCCGAATTTCTGGCCGATCATGTCCTCGGACACGTTGACCGGAATGTGCTTCTGGCCGTTGTACACACCAAAGGTGAGACCAACGAACTGCGGCAGGATGGTGGAGCGGCGCGACCAGATCTTGATGACCTCGTTGCGGCCCGACTCACGAGCTTTTTCGGCCTTCTTCAACACGTAGCTGTCGACGAAGGGACCTTTCCAAACGGAACGCGACATCTATCAGCGACCCTTCTTCTTGGCGTGACGCGAGCGGATGATCAGCTTCTGCGACGCCTTGTTGGTGTTACGGGTGCGCGCACCCTTGGTCGGCTTGCCCCACGGGGTGACCGGGTGACGACCACCGGAGGTGCGGCCCTCACCACCACCGTGCGGGTGGTCGATCGGGTTCATGACAACACCACGCACGGACGGGCGCTTGCCCATGTGACGGGTGCGGCCAGCCTTGCCGAGGTTCTGGTTGCTGTTGTCCGGGTTGGACACGGCACCGATGGTGGCCAGGCATTCCTGGCGGACCATGCGCAGTTCGCCCGAGGACAGGCGGATCTGTGCGTACCCACCGTCACGGCCGACAAACTGGGCGTAGGTGCCCGCGGCGCGCGCGATCTGACCGCCCTTGCCGGGCTTCAGCTCGATGTTGTGGATGATGGTACCGATGGGCATGCCCGAGAACGGCATCGTGTTGCCCGGCTTCACGTCCACTTTCTTGCCGGCCACAACCTTGTCACCAACAGCGAGTCGCTGCGGCGCGAGGATGTAGGCCTGCTCGCCATCTTCATACTTGATCAGCGCAATGAAGGCGGTCCGGTTCGGATCATACTCGATCCGCTCGACGGTTGCCGACATGTCGAACTTGTTGCGCTTGAAATCGACGATCCGGTAGAGGCGTTTCGCCCCGCCACCGCGGCGTCGTGCGGTGATACGTCCGGTGTTGTTCCGGCCGCCCTTCTTGGTCAAACCCTCGGTGAGGGACTTGACAGGACGTCCTTTCCACAGCTCCGAACGGTCGATCAGCACCAGCCCGCGCTGGCCCGGCGTCGTCGGCTTGTACGACTTGAGTGCCATGCTTTCTGTCTTCCGTTAGCTTTGCGGGACTTTGGGCCCCGCTATGTATGGGCCTTTCGGCCTGGGTAAAGGGCCCTCGGCTGAGGTCCCCGGTTGTGCGTTCTTGCGAACAAAGCCAAAGCCCCGGACGAATCCGGGGCTCGGCGGATGCGCTCTCTTATGGGAGCGGACAGGCCGGGTCAAGCGATTCCCGGCCGTTCGAAAACCCGGCTGTCAGGGGGCGCAGCCCTCAAGCAGGCGACGCCGGACGAGGTCTTGCGAAGCGGCCGAGAACATCTCTGGCCAGGTCGCGAAGTCCGACGTCTCGCGCACGATCCGGTCCCAGAGGTCGTCGGGGATCCTCGCCAGGGCCTGTTCGGACACTTCCGCTTCTCCGGCCAGTGCGAACATCTCCGCGAGGGAAGGCAGCCGGCTGTGCTTTGCCATGAAGTCGTCGTCGAGCAAATGGTCCAGCGAGACCGACCCTTCGGCACGGAAACGCTGGGCATTGGCCATGATCCTGTCGATATTGTTGTAAATCAGGTCGCGCGCATTCGACCCGGCAGACGCTTCAGTCATTGCCAGTTTCCGATTTTGAGCAGGTTGAAAGGAGCTGGCCGCCGGCCCGGGGAGGGAAAATGCCGGCGGCCGTTTGCGCTGTTCAGCGCATAAGGAGACCACCGTTGATGTCGATGCTCTCACCATTGAGGAAATCGTTGTCGATGGCGAACTTGATGGCCGATGCGATATGCTCGGGCTGACCGTTGCGACCCAGCGGGTTGCCCTCCGCCCAGGCACCCATCTGTTCTGGGGTTGAAACCTTGTCGTGGAACGGGGTGACGATGACGCCGGGAGAAACCGAGTTCACGCGGATCGCCGGGGCCAGCTCCTTGGCCCAGCCGCGTGTCAGCGAATCCACCGCGCCCTTGGCGCTGCCATAGATCGTTGCGCCCGCCGCGCCGTGCCGGGAAGCGATGGACGTGATATTCACGATCGAGGCACCGGTTCCCTTCCTGAGAAGCGGGATCGCCAGGGACGTAACCTTCATCAGGGAAAAGACGTTGAGAGCGTAGATCTCTTCCATCAGGTTCCACTGGAGCGCATCAACCGGCTGGCGCCGCACCAGCCCGCCAGCATTGTTGACCAGCACATCGAGGCTGTCGGTCAGCTCGCCCAGCTGCCGGAATAGTTCGATGCAGGCGATCTCGCTGGTGATGTCGCTTTGCAGCAGGTGGGCCGTGCCTCCGAGAGCCTCGACCTCTGTGCCAAGCGCCTTGGCCGCATCCACGGAGCGGTTGTAGACGAGGAAGAGCTCATTGCCCGGTGCCAGAAGGCGCGCGGTTTCGGCCCCGATGCCGGTGCTCGCGCCCGTGATGAGGATCTTTGTCATGACTGGGTGCCTTTCGGTTTGAAAATGGACGTCAGGTCGCATCGCCCGGCGCCGGCGGCGCAAGAAGCTTGCGGACATGATCGCAGAGGAAGAACAGGGAAACGGTCGTCATGTAGGCGCCGGTGACCGGCAACACGACGTAGAAGACCTTTCGCGGGATCTGGAAGATCGGCGAGGCGGCGGCAGCTTTCTCCACAAGTGAGTAGCCGTAGTAGGTGAATGCCGCGAGGAAGATGATGTTCACTACCTCGATGAAGATCAGCACAAGGTACTTGGCGCGGCGTCCGTCCAGCATCATTTCGAGGATGTCGATCGACGGATGCGCCTTCTTGCGCCAGAGCACGGCGGCAGTGGCAAAGATCGTCCAGGCGAAGGAAAGCTCCACGATCTCGTCGAACCACCCCATCGAGAAGACGGGCGCGAAGCGCGCGATCACGTTGAGGGACATCAGGAAGAACAGAAGACACAGCAGGCCGACCGCCATCGCACTAAGGGATTTGCAGATCCAGCTGTCCAGCTTGAGAATTGCATTCGTCATGGCATCACTCGATCAGGTAGGTGGCGGTGAGGGAGATCGCGGGGATAAAGGCCACCATAAGCAGAACGATGAAGATCCCGAGGATATAGGGCAGGACCTCCTTGCTGAGGGCGGTCACCTTCACGTTGCTGATGGATGCAACCGCGTAGAGGCACATGCCGACAGGCGGGCTGAGCAGGCCGATCATCGATGCCAGGATCATCACGACGCCGAACTGTATCGGGTCCATCCCGATCAGGTTCACCACGGGGATGAAGATCGGCACACAGATCAGGATGACCGCAATTCCCTCAAGGAACATGCCGAGGATCAGCAGGACACCGATCATGATCAGCATCAGCAGTGCCGGGGATTGCGTGATTGTCGTCAGCCCGGAGACAAGCGTTTGCGGCACCTGGTTCAGCGTCAGCACCCAGCCGAAGAAGCCGGCGGTTGCCATGATGAACATGACGCGGACGGTGTGCAGCAGCGTGTCTTCGAGAATATGGAGCAGCTTCTTCCACGTCAGTTCCCTGTAGACGAAGGTGCTGAGGAGCAGCGCATAGATACAGGCGATGACCGCGGCTTCGGTCGGCGTGAACCATCCGCCAAGGATGCCGCCGATGATGATGATCGGGGTCAGCAACGCGAGGATGGCGTCCTTGAAGCTCGCCCACCACTCGCCGTAGCCGGCCTTGGGGCGACGCGGATAGTTGCGCTTGCGGGAGATCAGGTTGACCGCGACCGCCATGGCAATGGCCATCAGGACGCCCGGCACCATGCCTGCGAGGAACAGCTTGCCCACCGAAACCCCTGTCAGCGACCCGTAGATCACGAAGGGGATGGAGGGCGGCACCACGGGGCCGATGGTCGATGAGGCCGCGGTGACAGCCCCGGCAAACTCGGGGTCATAGCCGTCGTCCACCATTGCCTTGACCTCGATCTTGCCAAGGCCGGCCGCGTCGGCGACCGCTGCGCCGGACATGCCGGAGAAGATCATCGAGGCGAAGATGTTCACCTGCCCCAGGCCGCCCCAGTAGTGGCTGACGCTGGCCTTTGCGAACCGGAAGATCTTTTCGGTGATGCCGCCGGTATTCATCAGGTTCCCGGCAAGGATGAAGAACGGGATTGCCAGCAGCGTGAACCCGGTCGTGGAGGAGTACATCCGCTGCGCCATCAGGCCGAGAGCGGGAAGATTGTCACTCATTGCCACCAGCGAGACGGCCCCGAGTGCGATCGCGATGGGGACGCCCATCATGATCAGGAAAATCAGACCGGTGAAAATCAGCGCGGCAGACATCGTTTACTCCCGGAAAACAGGAATGCGCCCGGCAGGAACTCCGGCCGGGCGCACATGTGTCAGAGCATGTCGAGGAAGGTCTTCATGTTCTCTTCGCCGGCATAGTCCCCGATAGCCTTGTGCGCGGGACCCATCAGTTTCTGGAACTCGGCGCGGTCAGGATAGGTGACCTTCATGCCCATTTCTTCCAGTTTCTCGATCAGGCTGGCATCTTCTGCGGTCATCTTCTCGCGCATCAGGTTTCCGGCCGCGGCGCTCTCTTCCTTGAGGATCTGCTGCTGCTCGGGGGTCAGCTTGTCCCAGGTTGCCTTGGAAACAACGCTGACCATGGAGTTATAGACGTGCTGGGTGATCGCCAGGTTGTCCTGCACTTCATAGATCTTGTGGTGATAGATCACCGACAGCGGGTTCTCCTGGCCATCCACGACACCCTGACGCAGCGCCAGGTACAGTTCGTTGAAAGCCATCTGGGTCACGTTGGCGCCCAGAGCCGACATGGCCGATTGCAGCTGGATTTCCGGTGGCGTCCGCAGCTTCAGCCCCTTGACGTCGTCCGGGGTGTTGACCGGGCGCACACCGTTGGTGATGTTGCGGAAACCCCAGTCCCAGTTGGACAAATAGACGAGACCCTGCTCCTCAAGGTCCGGGCCGGCCCAATCCAGGAACGGACCGTCAAGCACTTCGTAGACGTGCTCCCGGTCGCGGAAGGCGAACGGCGTCATCACGGTCGCGAACTTCTGAGAGTAGCGGGATAGGTGGCCTTGGGTCGGCAGCGACATGTCGATTGCGCCAAGCACGTTCTGCTCAAGCACGTCGTTGGGGGCGCCCAGCTGGTTGGCGGGGAAGATCTCGATCTTGACCTCTCCGTCGGTCCGCTCGGCGACATTGTCGGCCATCTGCTGGGCCGCGACATGTGCCGGGTGATCCGTCTCGGCATAGTGTCCGAGCTTCAGCGTGATCTCGGCAAGGCCCGCGCTTGCGGCCAGAACCGTCAGTGCCGTGCTGCAGGCGGCGAGTTTCAGGGTTTTCGACAGAATGCTCATAGTTTCCTCCCATTGCATTCCAGAATACGTGTGCAGACCGCGGTCCGCACTTGGACTGGCGCCTAGTCCGCCAGGTTGTTCTTTTCCGGGTAGGTGCCGTCCTCGTTCGGCAGGGTTCCGTACTGTTTCATCTTCGCAAGGTGTTCCGGACGGTGCGGCGCGAAGATATCAATCGCCTTCATGCCGGTCTCGGACTTGCCGCCATGCGGGACGTTGGAGGGATGTACCGCGACATCGCCAGCCTTCATCGGATAGATCTTTCCGTCGATCTCGTGCTCTTCGCTGCCCTCGGTCATGATCATGATCTGCTCACATTCATGCTGATGGATCGGGAAGGTCGCGCCCGGCGGGTTTTCGATGAAACTTACCATGAGGTTGTCACCCAGAAGGAACCGGGTGCTGATCCCCTGATCTTCGACGATCGGCGTCAGGGGCAGATCCTCGATCGTGTAGACGTATTGTTTTCTTTCAGTCGCCATTTGCGTCTCCGTTGCGCTTGCCAGGATCGTTGGCTGGCTGAATACTACAATTCACAAATGAAAGCACCCAGTCAAGTATGAAATGGGATTGGGGGAGAGCGTTCTGCTCAGAAATGCGGGCGCGACTAGCAAAAATTTGAAAACATGCAGAAAATCAACGCACCGGCATCGGCTCAAGTGCAAAAAATCGCCAAGTTGAATCCGAAAATGTAGCTGGTTTGGCAGGACTCTACCGAGTTAAGTTCATATATGAATACAAAACGTTCAGGCACGGAGATGGACGACTCATCGCGTGCCCATACGAACGAAGTGACGCCGCCACCGAGGAAGGTGGCGGCGTCAATCAACTGTCAGGTCATGCGTTGAGGGCGCGTTTTACTAGATGTCTGAGGGATACACGCCGCCAATCGCGGCGATGAGCGTCTCGGCTGTTTGCCCGACAGCTCTCCGGGAGTCTTCGAAACTGACGACCTGGTGGTGTAGGCTGTCCGAGTTGAGAGTCAGGAAAGGCATCGTCAGAACCGCCTCGACCTTCTGCTTCGAGTTGAAGAGCGGGTAGCTGATGTTGGTAACACCGCTGATCTGCGGGCTGGCACCAACAAAGTACCCCTGCCGCCGGATCTTCTCCAGCTGACTTAGGGCGACCTGCTTTTGCTCGGTTGTTGCGTTGGTGCCTTCCAGGATGGCGTGTGCCTGACGATCGTCCTGAAATGCGAGGTACGCAAGGCCGGACCCCGAACCGTGCACGTCAACGCGCGCACTCAGCCGAATGGTGAAGCCCATCTTGTACGGGCTGTCCTGCTTCGCTACGACGACCATGGAGCCTTCGTGCAGGACCGTGATGTGACAGGATTGCTGGGTCTTGTCCGCAAGTTCCTGCAATTCGGTGCTGGCAGCTGTCAGCAAGCGTTCAAGCGGCGGGTGTCGGTTCGAAAGCTCGAAGGTCTTAAGGGTCAGCCGGAACTTGCCGGTGTCCTGATCGGCGGCGATGAACCCACGCTCTTCGAGGACGTAGAGCATTCGGAACAGCTCGTTGACCGAAAGACCGAGCTTCTCAGAGATCTCCTTCTTGGAAAGAGCCTCTTCCTGCTCGCTTAGGAGCTCCACCACATCCAGACCCTTCTCAAGGGCGGGAGCGCGGTATTTTCCAGTCGTTTCGTTCATGTCAGTCGCCGATACACCACAGGAGCCCTTCCGTTCACATCGTTTCACGCCACCTGCACCGAAGTGGGTGCGGGCGGGCGCGACGGGCTGCAACACCTAGGCTCATCTGTGT
>NZ_PVTD01000011.1 GCF_003003255.1 Aliiruegeria haliotis | reverse complement strand
CGAGAATGCCTTTGCTCGCTTGAAGAATTGGCGCCGCATCGCCACCCGCTACGAAAGATGCGGAGACCTGTTCCTGTCTGCCATCTGCATCGCAGTCATCGTCTTCTTTTGGCTGCCAAAATGAGTCCTGACCCTAGGGAACAAAATTGGACCCTTCCTTCTATCCAGCAGCCGAGTCGCATCTTGGCTTCGTGAACTCGGCACTCCTAGTACATTTTCATGAAATAGCGCCGCGGCAATAAGCTATTGGGTCGAAGCGCGAAGTCTTTGCCGCCTTGATCAGCGTGAACGCCCATAGGGTTTGTTGATTTGTCGCGACCTAACTCCGCTGGAAAACAGTGGCCGACGAAGTGATATCCGTCGGAATGTGCAGTACGCCAATGCGAAATGCTGCGGAGGCAAAATGCCGAGAAAGGTTGACCCATGGTCACCGCATTCATTCTTCGTGAGTTTGCTTGTGGAGATCTTGGACCTCGTCGCGGATCGCCTCCGAGAACGACTAAAAATGCCCCCAAAATCAACAAGCAACCGCTCATCGCAGGGTTTTCGCTACCCACTGAATGCCGACCAGGCCGCAAGTGAACTGAATATGTCGCGCAGAATACTCACAGATTGTCTGAAACACGTCGATTGCAGTGACAAGTTTGTTTCGAGGAATGGAATTATACTTTCATTCGGCGAGCAGCAGTTGCACGCGCTAAGAGGAGAAATAGACCGTTGCTCACGAATTATGCACCAAAGTGGAGCGAAACGCAGGGCGACTGGGTATGCGATTTCTACGAATCAGGCAGACGTCATCGCTGGCGCTTGGGAATCCGTGACTCGAAGAAACAAAAGGTAACGGGCCCGGCTGCCGAACTTCGTTATCGCCAGCTACTGAACGAACTTCTCGCCAAGACATCTGAAGACGGCGATGTCATTTTCGCGGAGGCTGTACGCAACTACGACGCTTCCGAGGAACAACGCAGAAAACTGGCGAATGCACTGGAGCATTTCGAGGCCGTCCCGGTCAGCAAGATATCCAAGGAATCTTTCTGGAAGGCCGGTAGGAAACACTTCCCCAATGGGTCCTTGGAAACTGTTGGACGTGAGTTCGTCGGACCAGCGCACGCCGCAATCAATCAGCAACTCGGATCCTCCCCAGTGCGACGCGACGATCGGCGGCGTGAGCGGTTTTTGCTCCCCGACGAGGCGGCAGGTTGCAGGAGACGGCCAGCTTGGAGAGCGTCGTCGGATCTTGGGACCAGCAGCGTCGAATACGGCAAATTATTGCTGTCATGATTGGTGCGAGCCCCGGACCGAAGGAAGCCTTTGGTATTGATGCGAGCCATTTCTACCCGACTACTCGACAGATTCGGATCAAAGGGACCAAGAACAAGTACCGCCGCCGCCTCGTTACTGTGGTTGAGAAAGCCTGTCCTAGTTGTCAAATCTCGAAACTGAAGGGTCGGCCTTCCGTATGCCCGATGGACGGAGCTTCTTGGAACTCCAAGAGCCGACACGTTTCCTCGAGAAGAAGTTTGACGTCATTCGGGTGGCCGCAGAACTTGATGCCGATGTGACGCCGACAACCTGTCGGCACACTTTTGCAACCTAGTATAACGCGCAGACGGGCGACCTGAACCGTCTCATGCAACTCGGTGGATGGAACAACACCAGGACGGCCCTTCGCTATGCAAAGCTCACCCCAGCCGACATCGGCGACGAGCTTCTGAAGACCGATTGGGACTATAGGCAATATATGGTCAATGTCAGATTGGAGGTCCGATAAAATGTTGAAAAACAATACAATAAAAGAAGGAGGCGCCCCCTTAGCAGGGGAGCGCCTTCGACCACTTGGCCACGTCTCCGCCGACCCGTATAGCGGGGCAAGCATAGGATCGAAAAGGCGAAATATCCGTTTCGCCGATGGGATTTCTTCAGGGGTTCAAGCCTTTGAAATGGCACCAAAAGGCAACCGGTGCCGGGCCACATAGCGGCAGAGGAAGCTGACCACGAGGCGTTCGAGCTTACCTTCCGAATGGGAGTTCCCGATTTACCAGCAGACGTATTGCGCCGAACTCGCTGTCGATTCTGTTCGCTGCGAATATCCCACACGGACGCTTCGATCATCCCGCGGGTGTGGGTTAGTCAGGCGGTGCCGCGTTCAATCATCACTCCAGCACGCCGGCATGCACAGTGGATCTCTGAACGGGCTGAGCCTGATCGTGTTTTCATGCGTGGATCGCTAGATCAGGTTCCTGTGCCGCCTGCTCCGTTTGACGAGTAATATGCGATCAGTATCGCTTTGCTGAGCAGGGTGCATATTGTCGGCAGGGCTTGTGTTCCGTAAGGCGACGGAACGGTTGTCCGGTGGTCGGGACGGTCGCGGCGGAGGACTCGGCCACGATCTCCACGAGAGTGGATTTCAACGGGCCTTGGTTCTAGCGGTGAAATCCTCGCCACCGGACGCGACCGGCATCCCGATGCGGTAGGCAGTAGATCTCAAGGATGAACTGCGTGTCGACATATTCGATGATATTGGGCACCGTTTTCCACGAATTGTCTGGCGCGTTTTCCCATCCGCGGTGTGCAAGTTTGCCCATCGTGTCGGCCACTTACCGCAATCCAGATTGTGGGTCGCCCGGTCCCAGTGAGCCCGGTTCCCGCCGCCCAAGGTGCCGATGGCGCCCCGGTCTTCAGCCACATCCGCCGCCCGGTATCCAGGACGACGGCACTGCCGGCATCGATGATGAGGCCGCCGGGGCCGGCCTTGACTACGAAGACAAACGTTCGAAGCCGCTAGCCAAGCGGCACACTCGGCTGTCGGGGGGCGCCGGCTTTCGGTCTGTCGGCTTAGTGGTTGTTACGTGGCAAGGTTTTCCGGGCAATGGACCGATAGTCCGTGGCGTTGTCCAGGACCATTCCCTCGGCAAAGGGGCGGACCTTTTCGCGGAACAGTGCCTGCCACGGGCTTTGGCTTTCCGGTGTGAGCGTTGCGAGCAGCGCGTCGAGTTCTGTGCGCCGTGCGTCCCATTCGTCCTGTGCAACCTTGGCATCGACCTTGCGGGACTTGAGATCGACGCGGATCACATCACCATCGCGCAGCAGGGCCAGTCCGCCACCGGCCGCGGCCTCGGGCGATGCGTTCAGGATAGAGGCCGAGCCGGAGGTGCCGGATTGCCTTCCGTCACCGATACAAGGCAGCGCGTGCACACCCTTCTTGATAAGGTAGGAGGGCGGGCGCATGTTTACCACTTCGGCACCGCCCGGATAGCCGATGGGACCGGCGCCGCGCATCACCAGAATGGAGGCTTCGGTCAAGCCAAGTGCAGGATCATCGATCCGCTTGTGGAAGTCCTCCGGTCCGTCGAACACGGCCGCCGGCCCTTCGAAGGCCATCGGGTCCTCGGGATTCTCAAGGTAGCGACCGCGGAACTCGTCATCGATTGCCGAAGTTTTCATAATGGCGCTGTCGAAGAGGTTGCCACCCAGATTCAGGAATCCGGCGCGTTCGAGGATCGGGTCGTCGGTGGTGCGGATGACGTCCGGAGTCAGGATCGCGAAGTCGGCATAAAGCTCGGCCACGGTCTTGCCCTCGACGGTCAGGGCATCCGGGTGCGGCAGCAGATCCTTGCGCAGCAGTTCGGCCACCACGGCAGGAACACCACCAGCGTGATGGAAATCCTCACCGAGGTACTTGCCCACCGGTTGCAAGTTGACCAGCAGCGGAATTTCGTAGCCGAACGTCTCCCAATCTGAATTTGTCAGGGGCAGGCCCAAGTGGGCGGCGATGGCGTTGAGGTGTATCGGAGCGTTCGTCGATCCGCCGAGTGCGGAGCAGACCACGATCGCGTTCTCGAACGACTTACGAGTCATCACGCGGTCGGGAACCAGATCCTCGTGCACCATGTCGACGATGCGACGACCGGTCTCGAAAGCCATCTGGCCGCGTTCGCGGTAGGGCGCTGGGATCGCGGCCGACCCGACAAGTTGCATGCCAAGCGCCTCCGCCAGACTGTTCATCGTGCTGGCGGTGCCCATGGTGTTGCAATAGCCGACGCTGGGCGCCGACGAGGCTGCGATGTCCAGAAACTCGTCTGCGGTGATTTTGCCGGCGGCGAGGTCCTGCCGGGCAGCCCAGATAACCGTGCCGGAGCCCGCACGGCTGCCATGGTAGTAGCCGTTGAGCATAGGTCCGACAGAGAATGCAATGGCCGGGATTCCCACCGTCGCCGCTGCCATGAGCAGCGCCGGCGTGGTCTTGTCGCAACCGATGTTCAGCACCACGCCGTCGAGCGGATAGCCGAACAACGTCTCCACGAGGCTCAGATAGGCGAGGTTGCGGTCGAGCATCGCCGTGGGCCGCTTCCCGGTCTCCTGAATTGGGTGCACCGGAACTTCCAACGGCACGCCGCCGGATGCGATAATGCCATCGCGAACGCGCTTGGTGAGTTCCAGGTGATGCCTGTTGCACGGGCTCAGGTCGCTCCCGGTTTGCGCAATGGCGATGATCGGCTTTCCGGACCGCAGTTCATCGATGGTCAGCCCATAATTTAGGTAGCGTTCGAGGTAGAGCGCCGTCATCTCCAGATCGTCGGGATTGTCGAACCACTTGCGGGACCGAAGGTCGGGTTTCTTGTTGGACATTGGGTTAGCCTCGCAGGATTTGAGTGAGCCCGGGGAAAGCGATCAGGAGCGCCAGGGCCAGAATTTGAAGGCAAATGAACGGCAGCAAGGAGCGGAAGATCTCGCCCAGGGTGATGTCGTCTGGCGTCACTGACTTCAGGTAGAAGGCCGCCGGGCCAAAGGGCGGCGAAAGGAAGCTGACCTGCATGTTCATCGCGAACACGACACCGAACCAGACCGGGTCCAGTCCAAGCTGGCGGACGATGGGCACGAAGATCGGCATGGTGAGCAAGGCGATGCCCACCCAGTCGAGGAACATGCCGAGCACGAAGAGGATCAGCATCATCAAGAGCACGATGACCGTCGGGTTCTCGGACACGCCGGTGATCAGGCTGGAGACGAAGTTTATACCGCCCATCAGGTTGAACACGCCCACGAGGGCCGAGGCGCCGATGCCGATCCAGACGATCATCCCGACAGTGGAGAGCGTCCGTTTGGCAGCGTCGACCAGAAGCTGGGTTGAGAACTCGCCGCGGATGATGGTGGACAGGATCACGCCCCCCACGCCAACCGCCGAGGCTTCGGTCACGGAGGCAATGCCGCCATAGATCGAGCCGAGCACGAAGACCACGACCATGATCGGTAGCAGCAGGCCCTTGAGCAAGCGAAGCTTTTCGGCCCGCGGCACATGTCTGGCTTCGGGAATGGGGGCGATTTCCGGGTTGAGATAGGCACGAACCAGCACATAGGCGACGTAGAAGGAGGCGAGCATGAACCCCGGGATGAAGGCTGCCGTAAACAGGTCGCCGATCGAGACACTGGCAGTCAGGCCATAGATGATGAGCACGATGGAGGGGGGCACCATGGTGCCGAGCGCGCCGCCAGCGCAACAGACGCCGATGGCAAGGCGCCGGTCATAGCCCAGCCGAAGCATCTGAGGCAGCGCGAGCAGGCCGAGCAGCACAACCTCGCCGCCGATGATCCCGGACATGGCCGCAAGCACGACCGCGACTAGCAGCGTCTGTACCGCCACACCACCGCGCAACCGGCCCCCGATCAGGCGCATGGCGTCGAAGAGGTCGCGCGCGATACCTGATTTGTCGAGGATTGCCGCCATCAGCACGAACATCGGCACCGAGACGAAAACGAAGGAATTGACGAAACTGAAGATCCGCGAGGTGATCAGCGGCACCGACATCGGGCCGAACCACGCCAGTGCGAAGATCAGCGCAACGAGCAGGGTTACGAACGCCAGCGGCATCCCGGTGAGCAAGAGGCCGAACAGCATCGCGAACATCACGAGCGTGCCCCACTCGATGCCCATGGACTTGAATTCGGGGAGAAGCGACAGGAATTCCATGGCTTAGCGTCCGGGCTTTCTGAAGTAGTTGACGGTCAGAACGGCGAACTGAACCGCCATCATGACGAGAATGACGAACAGGAAAATCTTGAGCATTCCCGGTGTCGGCGGGTTCCAGGCGCTGCCGCTGGTTTCCAGTCTGAGCTCCCCGGTGGGGGTCCAAACGGCACGCACGAGTACGGCCCAGGCAGCCCAGCCAAAGAAGATCGTGGCGACAAGGCATGTGATGGAAATGCCCACGTCGAAGGCCCGGCGCAGACCACCAGAAAGGTGGTTGTAGATCAGGACGACGCGGATGTGGCCATTGCGGGCGACGACGTAGAGGCCACCGAATACGAATGCACAGGCATTGATGAAAATCACGGTTTCGTGAGCCCAGAAGGTCGGTGCGTTGAAGCCGTACCGCATGACGACTTCGATCATCAGGATGAAGGCCGACGCAAGAATGCCGAGCGCAAAGAGGATACCGAAGCTGTTGATCACCCGACCGAGCAGGCCCGCCTCGGGAATCGCCTCGTCCGATGGTTCGACGGGTTCGGTCGGCGTCACGGAATCCTTGGGGATATTGGGGTCCGACATCTCTTTCTCCTGGGGGAATGTGTGCCCCGCCGACGCAACGGTCGGCGGGGCAAAGGAGCATACGGGATCAGTTCAGAAGGCCGGCGCTCTTCAGGTAGGCGACGAGCGTGTCATACACCTTTTGGGACGCCGGAGATGCGGACGCGGCTTTTTCCCATTCGCCGGTGGCGATGCCACGGAACTTGGCGCGTTCTTCCGCCGGCCAGTCGTGCACGGTGACCTTGCCGCCTGCCTTGGCGGCCTCGACGGCGGTCATGTCACGCTCTGCGAGCGTCGCGACCTGCATTTGGGCGAATTCCTTTACCGTCTCTTCAAGTGCCGCTTGCAGTTCGGGCGACATTGCATCCCACTTGGCCTTGTTGATCGAGATCTCGACAAGCGGCATGGAGTGGAAGCCCGGGAAGACCGGATGGGTCGCCACATCGTGCATGCCCTGGTCGTTGTTTGTCGAGAAGACCGAATAGTCGGCCGCGTCGATGACGCCCTTGTCCAGTGCGGTGAAGACTTCGGAGCCGGGGAGGTTCACAGGTGCGGCGCCCGCTGCCTGGAAGACCTTTTGCACCATGCCTTCAGGTGCGCGCAGCTTCAGGCCCTTTAGGTCGTCGACGCCGTCGAGCGGCTTCTTGGACAGGAAGGCTTCGAGCCCGGGCGTGGTCGGGCCGATGAAGTGCAGCCCATAGGGCTCCAGGATCTCGTTCATCAGTTCCTTGCCGCCGCCGTCGTACATGAACCCGAACATCTCGTCCGGCGACGACCATGCCCCGACAGGGTTTGCAATCAGGCCGAAAGCCGGATCCTTGCCGGCAAAATAGGACGTGTCGGTGATGTGCCCATCGATGATGCCCGCGGCAATCGCGTCCTGCGTTTCGTTGTGAGCCACGATCGATCCCACAGGCAGCAGCTCCACCGTGACCTGTCCGCCGGTCTTGTCGGCGACCATCTTGGTCCATTCCTGCTGGAGGATGAAGTTGGCGTTGCCAGCCGGGTCCGACGACTGGAACTTCAGTGCGAAGTCCTGCGCCATGGCGGAACTGGCAAGCCCGAGGCCGAGCAGAACCGTACCAAGGGCCAGATGAGTAGTTTTGAGCATAGATGATCCTCCCAATCTGCACGCGATCGTTCGCGCGCTTGACGCAAAGTGTGCGTAGCGGTAATGACAGCGCTGTCACACGTCAAGTTCAAACCGTGCGACAATTGGCTTCGGAGGAGGAATGGGCAGCAAAAAAAGGGATTCCTCCCGGGTCACGCTGAGCGATGTTGCGCGGCTCGCCAAGGTTAGCGCAATCACCGTGTCCCGCTGCATCCGGAACCCGGAACGGGTCTCGGAAGATACACGGGTACGAATTCTTCGCGCCATCGATGACCTCGGCTATGTGCCAGACATGGCGGCCTCGGCACTGGCGTCGAAGCGCAGCAACGTGGTCGGGCTCGTGATTCCCTCGTTGACCAACTCCGTGTTCACGGATGTGCTCAAGGGCGTCTACGATGCGATAGAAGAGACGCGCCTTACGGTGCAGATCGGGAACTCTCGCTACAGCCCGAGCAAGGAAGAGAACTTGATTCGGACCTTTCTTCAGCAGCGGCCTGCCGGTCTGATCGTGGCGGGCGTGAATCATACCGAGGCGGGGAGAAAGATGCTGGAAGCGTCCAGCTGTCCAGTGGTCCAGATCATGGATGTGACCGACAAGCCCGTTGATCGGCTCGTCGGGTTTTCCCATTTCGAGGGCGCGAAGGCAGCCGTTCGGCATCTGCACGACATGGGGTATCGTCGCCCGGGTATTCTGACTGCACGCATGGATCCCCGCTCGCGGGTACGGTTGGCCGGTTTCACGGAGGAAGCGCAGCAGCTTGGGATCTTTGAACCCGCGCGGGTGGTCTCGACTCCGCTGCATTCGTCGGTAGGGCTTGGCGCGCAGTTGTTCAGCGACCTTCTGGCCCAGGCGCCGGACACGGATTCGCTGTTTTGCAACAACGATGACCTTGCGACAGGGGCTCTCTTCGAGGCCGCGCGCCGCAATATCCGCGTGCCGGAAGCATTGGGCGTCTGCGGTTACAATGACCTCGATATCAGCGCCGAAGTGAATCCGTCGCTGACGACAATTGCGACCCCACGATATGAGGTCGGCCTGCAATCAGTCCAGATGATCAATGCGGCCCTGGATCCGGAGGGAGAGGCGGCTCCGCCGCCGGTAATTCTCGGGACCAAACTCGTTCCACGCCAGTCCACACGCCGCC
Organism: Aliiruegeria haliotis; assembly: GCF_003003255.1. Classification (GTDB taxonomy): domain Bacteria; phylum Pseudomonadota; class Alphaproteobacteria; order Rhodobacterales; family Rhodobacteraceae; genus Tropicimonas; species Tropicimonas haliotis. The sequence continues at coordinate 144,911 of NZ_PVTD01000011.1, read as the reverse complement.
GGCCGATGCCGTCGGTCGGTATCCATTCCGGGGAAACGACATGAAGATTACTGCGATCGAGACCATTCGGATCGAGGAGCGGCCGAATCTGCTCTGGCTGGAGGTCCATACGGACGAAGGCCTGAAGGGGTTGGGCGAGACCTTTTTTGTTGCCCAGGCGGTGGAGGCATATCTGCACGAATATGTTGCGCCGCGCGTGATCGGACGCGATCCGCTGCAAATCGATCTGCTGTCGGCCGATCTCGTTGGCTATCTCGGGTTTCGCTCCACCGGGGTGGAGATGCGCGGCAATTCCGCATTCGATATCGCTCTGTGGGACCTGTTCGGCAAGGCGGTTGGGCAACCTGTTGCGCAGCTTCTTGGGGGCTTTACCCGCCAGGAGATCCGCACCTACAACACCTGCGCTGGTGTCGAGTACATAAAGAACGCCTCCGGGCAGCAATCCGGGAATTTCGGGCTCGGCGCGACCGAGGATTTCGACGATCTCAACGGGTTTCTGAACCGCGCCGACGAGTTGGCCGAGTCTCTTCTGGCCGAAGGCATCACCGCGATGAAGATCTGGCCCTTCGACATGGCCGCCGAAAAGAGTCGCGGGCACTACATCTCGGCCGAAGACATGAAGAAGGCATTGCTGCCTTTCGAGAAGATCCGGACCGCCGTGGGTGACCGGATGGATATCATGGTTGAATTCCACTCGATGTGGCAGTTGCTGCCCGCGATGCAGATCGCTCGCGAGCTGGCCGCGTTCAAGACATTCTGGCACGAGGACCCGATACGGATGGACAGTCTCGGCAGCCTGAAGCGCTATGCCGAGGTCAGCCAGGCGCCGATCTGCGCAAGTGAGACGCTGGGAGGTCGTTGGGCGTTCCGCGATCTTCTCGAAACGGATGCTGCCGGCGTCATCATGCTGGACCTGTCCTGGTGCGGCGGGCTGAGCGAAGCGCGAAAGATCGCCGCCATGGCCGAAGCCTGGCATTTGCCCGTTGCGCCGCATGATTGTACTGGGCCCGTGGTTCTGGGGGCAAGCACGCATCTGTCGTTGAACGCGCCGAATGCGCTTGTTCAGGAAAGCGTGCGCGCCTTCTACAAGACCTGGTACCGCGATCTTGTCACGGCACTTCCGGAGGTCAGAGACGGAATGATCTCCGTTCCGCCGGGGCCGGGTCTCGGCATGGAGCTGTCGCCCGATCTTGACCGCGCGTTCAGGATTGGTCGCCGCACCACCACCGAGGCGGATATCTGAGCTTTCCGGGGGCGTTCTGCGGGCGCCCGCAGCGGCACGCGGTTGCGCAGGGCAGGGCGGTTTCCCGGGTTTCCGGCTTGGTGACTTCGTGCCGTGAAATCCTTGACCATTTTCGGCACGCGCCCTTCCACGTGGTTTCGGGCTTCCCCGATGTGTCTTCCGCGTGTAAGGTGGTAAGGTATTTTACTTGGGATGTTTGTCGTGGCCGATCTGAAGAATCTGCGCCGGAAAGCGGTGCCACTTTATGTGGAGCTGGCTGCAATCCTGAGAAGCCGCATTCTGGACGGGTCCTTCAAGTCGGGCGAACGGCTCCCGACGCTCAACGACCTGACGCTTGAGATGGGCGTGTCCAGGGTGACCGTTCGACAGGCCATGGACATCCTTGAATCTGAGGGATTGATCGAAAGAGGGTCTGGGCGCGGGACTTTTGTCAATGACCGTCCGGTCGCCCCGCATGAAGTGTTTCGGATGAGTGCGAAGCTCGACACCCTCACGGCGCTTGTCAGAGGGGGCGAGGCGGAGATCATTTCCACCAATCTGGAGGATTCGCCCTCCGTGCCGAAGTTTGACGGCGTCGACCCGGTGCAACTGAAGGAGAGGTTCACCTTCTTCCGCCGCATCCACAGCAAGGGAAAAATGCCCTTCTCGCTGGTGGATGTGTTCGTTCGAAACGATGTCTATTCGCTGGCGCCGGACGATTTTCGGCACCGGATCGCCGTTGAGGTGCTGGCCGAGCTTTCGATCGAAATGTCATCGGCCGACCAGACACTGGCGATTGCCTCTGCGGATGTGCAGGATGCGCGCTTGCTCAAGGTCGATGTCAATTCACCCATCGCCGACGTCAACCGGACATTCCGGGATACGAGTGGCGATGTTTTTTATGCTGCCCGAATCAAATACCCGAGTTCCTTCATTTCGTTCCATATCCATTTCGAGCAATGACTGAAGCCGGGCCAGCCCGGCGTCCCTGATCGTCGATTTCTAGTAGCCTTTTGGGGCGTGGGCATTTGGTGCCAGCGTGCAGCCGGGGCGATTGTGCATGCCTGGCGCAACCGCTCTGGCGTGCTCCGGGCGCGCCAACACCACACCATCCCGACTTTGCAAAACAGTCCCCCTCGGCGATCGTGGCGCGGCTTTTTGCTTGACAAAGGTTCTATGTATAATACCTTGCAACCAACCGGGCGACGGAAGCGCCAGCAGGGCGTCCTCGGTCGAGTTGAACAAGCAGGGAGAGGCGGCTTGATGACAGACTTAGTGCATCGGTGGATAGAGGTGGCGAGGCCCTGGGTCTGATGAAGTCGCTTTATGAGTCCCAGTGGGTTGCCACTGTTGTCGCGATCGTCGCTGCCGCGTTGGCCTGGCAGGGGCTGTCGATCATGGTCGACCAACCGCTTATCGCTCCGGGCGTTGGTGATATTGCTGAGGCCGCATGGAAGAACATCCTGAGCGGTGCGCTCTTCGAAAACCTCTGGGCGAGCCTTTACCGGGTTTTCGTCGGTTTCGCGATTGCAACGGTGCTCGCCATTCCGTTCGGTTTTCTTCTTGGATGGTATCCGGCGGTGCGCCGGTTCGCAGAGCCATATGTCCAGTTCATGCGTGTCATACCGCCTATTGCGTTGATTCCGCTTCTTATTATCTACCTCGGCATCGGTGAGCCGGCGCGGATATTCGTTATTGCTCTCGCGGCTTTCCTAGCGATCGTCGTCGCCGTCTACCAGGGTGTCTGGGAGGTTGACCCGGTCCTGGTCCGCGCGGCGCGAGTGCTCGGCGCCAAGGAGACGTCGATCTTTGCAGAGGTCGTGGTTCCGGCGACCTTTCCCTACATCCTGGTTGGCATGCGTCAGGGGCTGGCGAATGCCTGGGGCAGCCTTGTGGCGGCTGAACTGATCGCCTCGTCGAAGGGGCTTGGCTACATGATCATGTCGTCTCAGGAGAACTTCCGGGTTCCGGACATCCTCGTGGGCATCCTGACCATCGGCATCATCGGCGTGCTGATGGACCGTGGCCTTCTCTACGCCCAATCCCGCCTGACCCCGTGGAAGGACTGATCCCATGACCAAATCCATCAGCATTCGCAATGTCGCGCACGGATTTGGCCCGACGAAATCCGAAGTGCCGGTGCTGGAGCCAACTTCGCTGGAGATCGACGCCGGAGAGTTCGTCTGTGTCCTTGGCCCGTCCGGCTGCGGAAAGACCACGTTGATGAACATGGTCGCTGGGCTTGTCCTGCCGCGGGAGGGCGAGATCGACGTGGGCGGCGAAATCGTCAAGGGCCCGTCGCCAGCGCGGGGTGTGATCTTTCAGGAATTCGCGCTCATGCCCTGGAAGACCGTTCTCGGCAACATCGACTTCGGCTTGCGCATGAAGGGTGTGCCGCGGGCAGAGCGGCGACGGATCGCCCAGCACCATATCGATCTCGTGGGGTTGTCAGGTTCCGAAGACCTGTATCCGCGCCAGCTTTCCGGCGGGATGAAGCAACGCACCGCGATTGCCCGAGCCTATGCCGTCGAGCCGGAAGTCCTGCTTATGGATGAGCCGTTTGGCGCGCTTGATGCCCAGACACGTGCGGTGTTGCAGGACGACCTTCTGAAAAGCTGGCAGCAACTCGGTCAGACGGTGATGTTCATCACGCACGATCTGGACGAGGCCTTTTACCTGGCTTCCCGGGTGCTGGTGATGAGCAAGCGGCCGGGAACGATCGTCGCTGACATCAAGGTCGATATCCCCTATCCGCGCACGCCGGAAATCCGGTTCACCGAACAGTTCACGGAGATGAAGGCGCAGGCATGGCAGCTCATTGAAGCCCAGCACAACGCGGCGGCCTGAAGAACGACCCATTTCAACGAGGAGGAAAGAAAATGAAAGCACTTGTTTCGGCCGCATTGGTCGCGGTTGGACTTGCCGGAGGCGCATCCGCCAACGACCTGCCGACGGTTTCCATCGGTTATTTCCCGGACATCTGGAGCGGTGGTACCGTGACCATTGCCCAGGAAATGGGGTTCTTTGAAGAGGCCGGCATCACCGCCGAACTGCAACGGTTCACGGCCGGCGCACCGGCCGTTGCCGCGCTTGCCTCGGGTCAGCTCAACATGTCCTATGTCGGTCTTGGGCCGATGCCGACGATCATGAAGGGCGTCGCGACGCTCGTCGGTTTCGACAACGTGACCTACTCGGACCAGGTGCTGGTCCAACCCGACAGCGGAATCGAAACGATCGCTGACCTGAAAGGCCAGACCGTGATGGCGCCACGCAGCTCGGGGTCGCAGATCCTTCTGTACCTCGCGCTTGAGCAGGCAGGCCTCTCGCCCGACGACATCGAGGAACTGGGCGGAAGCCCGGCAACCATCGTCAGCGCGATGATTTCCAAGCAGGCACCGGCCGCAGCCCTTTGGTCGCCCTTCAACGCCGAGATTTCCGACAAGGCGAACACCAAGATCCTGAGCTCCGGCCGCGATTTCTATCCTGACTATGTCTGGCCGGGAATGTGGATCGCCAACCCAGGCTTCGTCGAGGATGAGGCGGAACTGCTGCATCGGGCGCTTTGGGCTCTGCAAAAGGCAACCGACTGGCGGGCGGAGAACCGGGATGAAGCAGCCCAAATGGCCGCCAAGGCCTTTGATCTGAGCCCGCTTTCGGTGGAACTCGCAATCGAGAACACCGAGTATTTCACGGCCGACCAGATCGCCAGTGCCTTCACCGATGGCACCGTGGATCGCTGGATGGCGGGCGTGAACAAGCAGCTGATGCTGATCGGTAACCTCGAAGAGCCGATTCCGTCGGAGAACTTCGTCAACGGCGCGCCCTACATCGAAGCAGCCCAGAACGGTCTGCCGGAATGAGCGCGAGTGCCCAAAAACATGTGCCCCCCCAAGCAGGGGGCACACTACCTACCGAGGTGAAGGATGCGTTCTGGGCGCGCCCGATCGAGACCGCAGGCTGGTGTTTCACCGCAACGGGCAGCCGCTTTCACATTCACGCATCCGCCGGAGCCGCGCGCACGCCCCTCGAAAAGATTGCCGACGCGGGCCTGGTCCACCGGCTGACCGGGGTCACACCCGAAGTGGCTATCAACACGCTTGTTGATCTGGTCGACGAAACCCCGGCGAACCTTCGCGCAGCCTGTGATGAGGCCGGTATTCGCATCGGATCGCTGTGCCCGAACCTGTCTCGGGACAACAGGTTCCGTTTCGGATCCCTCACCAACAGCGATGCCGGGATCCGGGCCACGGCGCGGGACCTTGTGACACGCTGCCTCGAACATGCCGATACACTGGGCGCGACCGCGTTGTCCCTGTGGTTGCCGGACGGGCTGCACTATCCCGGGCAGGCCGATATTGCCCGACGCTACGAAGATCTCGCGAACGAACTGGCGCAGATTTCGGGGCAAGTGCCCGACGGCTTGCAGTTCCTGCTGGAGTACAAGCTCTTCGAGCCCGCGCCCTACTATACCGATATTCCCGACTGGGGCACCGCCCTGATGCTGGCCGAAACCGCCGGCGAGAACTGCACGGTGCTGGTCGACTTCGGGCATCACGCACAGGGTGTCAACATTCCCGCAATTCTGGCGCTACTGATGCGACGCAAGCGTCTGGGTGCGCTGCATATCAACGACCGCCTGAACGCCGATGACGATCTGACGGTGGGGGCGATCAACCCCTACATGATGTTCCTGTCCTTCTGTGAGCTTGCCGCTTCGGGGATGCACGAGGACATCCGGTTCGGGTTCGATCAACACCACACCACCAAATCGCCGCTGATGGCGACGGTGCAATCGGTGTGCCGCGTGCAGGAGTTGTGGCTGAAGGCGCTGCTTGTGGATCGCGCGGCGCTGGCCGAGGCGCAGGAGAACCATGACACGGTCGCTTCCGAAGAGGTGCTGCAATCGGCCTTTTGGACCGATGTGCGCCCGATACTGGAAGAATGGCGGGAGGAGCGTGGCCTGCCGCGTGATCCCATGGCGGCGCTCGCCGCATCCGGCGTGCTCGCCGAAAACGAAATCAGGAGAAAATAGAGATGGCCGGTTGGGGTTATATCGAAACAGAGACGCTGTCGGAACCGCTGTTGGACGCATTCCAGCGCAACGGTGGCGCCTTGTTTCAGGGCGGGCTGAACAACAGCCACTCGGGCAATCTGAGCGTACGCGGACCGGGCGGATACTGGGTGACGCGCACGCGCAGCATGGGCCATATCACCCGCAAGGACGATGTGATCTGGGCCACCGAGGATGGTTCCGGCGACACCTCCCAATTGTCGCGGGAGTTCATGGTTCACAAGGCGATCTACGAAGCCTCCGATCACCGGGCTGTGGTGCATTGCCATCCCTGCGCGGCCAACTCTTTGGCCCTGATCGAGGACGTCATCCTGCCCCTGCAGATTGAAGGGCACGGCGCACTGCCCAGCCACGTTCCCGTTCTGGAGGTCGCAAATGCCTCTGCCTCGCAGGAGCTTTGCGATGCGCTTGCTCCCATGCTGGCCGACGTGCCAGCGGTTCTGGTGCGCGGGCACGGGCTCTTTGTCGGAGCCGACAGTCTCGACCAGGCGACGCACCGGGCCTTCGTGGTCAACGACGCGGCGCGCATGATCCTCGACATGCGCATGCTCGGCGCGGATCTGGGCGCCCTGCGCAACAAACCCTATCTCGCCGCCGGCTACGGTGCCGCGCCTGTTGCAGCCGCGGGCTGAGGCAAGGGGATGGCCGTTCTCGGGTTGGATATCGGGTCTTCGGGCGCCAAGGGGCTTGTGCTGAACGACGATGGCGCAATCGCCGCGGTGTCGCGAGTGTCCTATCTCCCCCGACATGGGGACGGCGGGACAGTCGAGCTTGATGCATCCCTTCTTGCGGACCGCGTCGCAGGCCTGATCGAAGACGCCGTAGCCCAGTCGCCGTCGCCAATCGATGCGGTCGCCATCACAAGTGTCGGCGAGGCAATCGTTCCCGTCGATCAGGACGGTACGCCGCTGGCGCCTGCAATGCTGACTGCGGACACACGTCTATCCGGGGAGTGCCGGGTCTGGGACGAGGCAGATGCAGCGCTCGATTTCGTGGATACGACAGGCTTGCCCCTGCGTGACATGTGGAGCGTGCATGCCATGCGGGTGCACCTCCGCAACACCGGGATTTCTGGACGAATCACGGGTTTCTGCACCCTTGAAGAAATCGTGCATCGGGCTCTTGGGGTCGAACCGGCAACAGCTCTGTCACAGGCCGCACGTTCCGGCCTGCTGGATCGTCGCAAGTTGGCATGGTCTGACAGCCAGGCCGGCGTTGCCGGGGTCGATCCGTCGTTGCTGTCGCGGATTGCACTGCCCGGTACGGAGGTCGGACAGCTGAGTACCTCCCGCTTTGGCCTGCCGCGCGGTGCACGCGTCGTCAGTGGCGGACATGACCAGTACCTTGCCTCTGTCGGCGCAGGGGCCGGAGAGCACTTCCCGATGTGGTCCAGCGGAACCGTCGAGAGCCTGACCGTCGTGACGCCCAAGGCGAGCCTGCGTGAAGGTGTGCCGACCTATCCGGTTGACGAGGATGTCTGGGTCTCCCCCGTCCCCAACCTGAATGGTGGGCAGGTGCTGTTCTGGTTATGCGGGCTGCTGGGACGTGACGATCCGGGTGAGTTGCTCGACGCTGGTCCTGCGGACGATCGCGACGATACCATATTTGTTCCCACGTTGGGGACGACCGGTGCGCCGGATTTCGATACGGCGGCATCGGGATTGATCGCTGGATTGACCTATCGCACCGACGCCGGTCAACTCGCTCGCGCGGCGGTGCGGGGCATAACCCACGAAACCCGACATGCTGCCAGCCTCCTTGGCCGTGGGGTGGATTTTCTTGACGGGTTCGCTCTTGCCGGCGGTGGAAGTCGCTCGGTCTACTGGAACCGAATGCGCGCGGCGGCCTTTGGTCTGCCGGTGACATGCCGGAAACACCATGACTGCGCCGCGATCGGAGCGGCCCTGATGGCGTTCCGGGCCCTCGGTGCGGATGGGGTGGACCTCGACCGGGTGAACCCGGTGAAAGAGGTCATCGACCCCGACGCCGGGGACGTGGCCGCGTTCGAAAAAGCCCATGCGCGCTACCTCGAACTCCGCGCACGGACGATGGCGGCGCGCTGCGGGAGCGACATCGAATGAGCCGTAACCAGACCAAACGGGACACCTCGCGACGGCCATTTCCCAAAGCAGTGGACGTGATCCACCTCGACGCCCTGGGTGGCGTCGCAGGCGACATGTTCGCCGCAGCTCTCCTCGATGCGTGCCCCGAATTGTGGCCCGAGGTCGAGGCGCAGCTCGCCGCGATGTCCCTGGGCTCAGGACACCGGATTTGCCCGTTGCCCCACACCGATGGCGTTTTGACAGGTGCGCGTTTTATCGTCGAAGCAGAGCACCCCGACGCCAGCCGCGAGCACAGCCACGACGGCAAGGTGAACGGGGCATGCCGGGGTTCGCACGGACATGGCCACCATGCCCATGGCGACCACAGCCACAACAGCTGGCGGGATATTCGTCGCAGCCTTGAGCAATCGCCGCTGAACGCAGACGTACGGGATGTGGCCATCGCCATTTTCGAACTGCTGGCCGAGGCCGAGGCAAAGGTGCATGGCGTGGCGACCGAGGATGTCAGCTTTCACGAAGTTGGCAATCTAGACTCGATTGCCGACATTCTCGCTGCGGCAACGCTCGTCACGGCTCTCTCGCCCTGCCGCTGGACCATCGGCCAATTGCCCCGTGGGCGTGGCCTCGCAAGGACCGCGCATGGCTACCTGCCGGTGCCGACGCCAGCGACAATGGAGTTGCTGACCGGATTTGTCCTGTTCGATGACGGTGAGACCGGGGAGCGTGTCACGCCGACCGGGGCTGCCATCCTGAAGTTCCTCAACCCGTCCCAGGACGCGGACCCTGCTGCCTTGACGCTCCTGGGCTCCGGGGCCGGTTTCGGCACACGGAAGCTGGATCGGCGCAGCAATATCCTGCGGGCCTGCCTTTACCAGAACGCTGAAACACAGGTGCAGGCCGATCGGGTCACGGTCCTGCGTTGCGAGATCGACGATCAGACCGGTGAAGACCTTGCCACCGCGATCGAGCACATCCGGGCCGAGGACGGCGTGATCGACGTCTGCCAGTGGCCGGTGTTCGGGAAAAAGGGGCGGATGGCGGCAGCAGTGCAAGTGCTGGCGGAACCGGAGCGCGCCGACGCGATCTGCGACGCCATTCTTGACGAGACAACCACGCTTGGTGTGCGCCGCCAGATCCTTGGCCGCAGACTTGTCGCGCGGGAAATGCTCGACGTTGATGGCACGCCGGTCAAGATGGCGAACCGCCCGTCGGGTCCCTCTGCCAAGGCCGAGGCGGATCACCTTCATGACATCAGGGGTGTCTCGAACCGGCAGCGGCAGCGATTGCTCGCGGAGTCCAACGCGCGTGCAGCAGGAGCGACCCAATGAACCGGATTGTTTCCGATGTGTTTGCGGAGAGGCAACGAGCATTGAAAGGGGTGCTTGCAACCTACGGCCGAGCCGCCGTGGCGTTGTCTGGCGGCGTGGATTCGCTCACTTTGGCCACTTTCGCCCACCGAACGCTCGGCCGCGAGGCGGTCAAAATGGTGCATGCGGTGTCCCCGGCCGTGCCGAAAGCAGCCACCGAACGCGTGCGCGATCTGGCCCGGCAGGAGGGTTGGCGGCTTGAAGTGGTCGATGCCGGCGAGTTTGCCGACGAGCGGTATCGCTCCAACCCGGTCAATCGTTGCTACTTCTGCAAGACGAACCTCTACAGAACTCTCCACCGGATTGCCGACGGGGTGGTCCTGTCCGGTACGAACTCGGACGATCTGACGGATTTCCGGCCCGGATTGACGGCAGCATCCGAGAACCGGGTGCGGCATCCCTATGTCGATGTGGGGTTCGCCAAGAATGACGTTCGCCGCCTGGCCCGGAGTCTCGGGCTTGGCGATGTGGCTGTCCTCCCGGCCACGCCCTGTCTCGCCTCCCGGGTCGAGACAGGGCTCCGTGTGGAGCCAGAGCATCTTCTCCTGATCGACCGGGTCGAGAGCTGGTTCAGGGAAGAGCGGGAACTGGCTGACATCCGTTTCCGCCATCGTCACGATGGTTGGGTCGTTGAGTTGGACAGCACCGCGCTGGAGCAACTCGACACCTGTGGCCGAAACGACCTTGTCGCCACCCTCCGGGCCGCCTTTCCGGAGATTTCGGAAACCCCGGTGTCTGTCGCCCCCTACCGGCGTGGCAGTGCCTTCGTGAGGCCCGCCCCATGAACGCCGCTGACCAGTTCAATCTCGACTATGGCCGGGACAAACGGCAGGGGATCGGAGAAGCGATCTTCTGTGCCCAGAAAAGCGTTGCGCAGATCAACGCGGCATTGGAAATGGTGGTTGCACGCCGGCATCCGATGTTGCTGACCCATCTGAATGTGGACAGCCATGCGGAACTGACCGCGGACCTCCGCGATATGCTGGACTACGATCCGGTATCCCGTACAGCGTTTCTTCGGTTCGATACGGAATGCGATGAGCCGGTGCGGGACATGGTTGCCGTCGTTGCGGCCGGAACCTCGGATGCGGGCCCCGCGATGGAGGCCGTGCGTACCCTGAACTTCAACGGCGTTGATCCGACAGTCATCTTCGACGTGGGCGTGGCCGGGTTGTGGCGCCTGCTGGATCGGGTCGATGACCTGTCTCGCCACCCGATTATCATCGCCGTTGCCGGTATGGATGCGGCGCTGCCGACCGTGGTCGGCGGATTGGTTCCGGGCGCTGTGATCGCAGTGCCCACATCCACCGGATACGGAGCCGCCCGCGGGGGTGACACCGCTCTGCATGCCTGCCTCAGCTCCTGCGCGTCGGGGGTCGTCGTCTGCAACATCGACAACGGATACGGCGCCGCCTGTGCGGCGCTGCGGATCCTGAAGGCATCTCGCCAGATACCAAGTTAATTCCGAGGAGGATCTCATGTCCAATTTCACCCTGATCGTGAAGCTGAAGCTGAAGCCGGGAAGTACGGAGGCGTTCTTGCCCCTGATCCGCGAGAACCAGCGCATGAGCCGCGACACCGAGCCCGGATGCCTGCGCTTCGACGTCTACAAAGACAACGAGGCAGAGGATACTTTTGGATTCGTTGAAGAATACGACAGCGAAGACTCCTTCAAGGCGCATCAGGCCAGCGATCACTTCCAGGCCTATTTCGCGCAAGCCAAGGACATGATGGTCGAGCGGATCTGGCAGCGTTGCGCGAAGCTCGACCTGTAACACGACAGCCACCTAAAAACTGTGGAAGGGAGCAAGGCCATGCAGCAGGTCCGTTTGGATTATGGCGAAGGGCACATGCAGGTGGAACTGCCTGATACGGCAACCATCGTGCGCTATGGCGAAACCTATCAGGATCCGCCCTGCGTTGACCCCTATGAGGCCACCCGGAAGGCTCTGGACAACCCGCTTGGCCTGCCGCCGTTGAAGGACATGGCAGGGCCGGGCAAGACGGCGGTGATTGCCTTTCCCGACCGGGTGAAGGGCGGCGCACACGCGACCGCGCACCGCAAGGTCTCGATCCCGATGATTGTCGAGGATCTGCTGGCCGGTGGCTGCCGGATCGAGGACATCACTCTGATCTGCGCCATGGGCCTGCACCGGCAGAATACGCTTCAGGAATGGTACGGTTATCTCGGCAAGAAGATCGTCGACCAGTTCTGGCCGGACCGGCTGATCAACCACGATGCCGAAGGCGCCAACCTGCTCGAACTTGGCAATGACGAGATGGGCAACATCGTCCAAACCAACCGGATCATGGCCGAGGCCGACATTCCGATCATGGTCGGCCATTGTGCAGGAAATCCATACGGCGGTTACTCCGGCGGCTACAAGATGCTGGTCACCGGACTGGCGGGCTGGAAATCCATCGCCTCGCACCATGTGCCGCAAACCATGCATCGCAAGGACTGGATGGGTGCCTCGCCCAAATCCCGCATGCGCGACCAGTTCAAATCCATCGGGCAAACCATCGAAGCCCGGATCGGGAAGACCTTCTTCGAAGTCGATGCGGTGCTTGGCCAGCACTCGCAGATCCTGGATGTAAAGGCCGGAACTCTCGAGGAGGTTGAAAAGGCCACCTGGCCGCTGGCCGGCAAGCGGACGAACGTCGTGCTGGAGGATATGGCCGAACCGGCGGATGTGCTGGTGATCGGTCTGCCGCGCGACTTCCACTATGGCCCCGGCATGGGCACCAACCCGATCCTGATGAACCTCGCGATCGCGGGCCAGTTGTCCCGTTGCTGGAATGCCTTGCGCCCGGGCTGCGTCGTGATCGCGGCGGCGCAGTGCGACGGCTGGTTCAACGAACTCTGGTTCCCGTCCTATGCGGAAACCTACCAGGCCCTTCAGGCGTACAACACGCCGCGCGAGTTCCTAGAGTCCGAGGACGCCTACACCTTGTCGATGGATACCGGCTACCGCTACCGGTATTCGAACGATTTCACCTATCACCCGTTCCATGCCATGTCGATGATCTCGGGCGGCAGCGCCGCCCACCTCTGGACCTCGGCCATCTATCTGGTGGGGGGCCGCGCGCCGGGATTTGCTCGCGGCATGGGGCTTCAGCCTCGAAGCACGTTCGAGCAAGCGATGGCGGAAGCCGAGAACTATGTCGGCAAGAACCCGAAGATCCTCTGCACGCCAGAGGCCTTCTCGGGCGGCGTCGGTGTGCACTTGCACCGCAACGCCTGACGTCTGAACGCCGAAGGGACCGGCAGCGATGGAAATGCACTTTCAGCTGGCGCTGTCGCTCGGCGTGGTTTTCATCGCCGGCCTGTTGCGGGGGTTCACCGGCTTCGGCGCGGTCATGATGATCGTGCCGGCCTTCGCTCTCTTCGACGATGTGCGGGCGGCGGTCCCGATTGGCCTGTTCATGGATCTTGTCGCCGGGCTCCTGTTGCTGCCGCGGATCCGGCGGCATATCTGCTGCAGTCTGATCCTTCCCATGGGGATCCTGGCCCTTGCCACCATTCCGCTTGGCGTCGGGCTTCTGGCCTGGCTCGACCCGGACCTGAGCCGACGCATGATTGCGGTTCTGGTGATGCTGTTTGCCGTCGTCCTGGCAGCAGGCTGGCGGTATCGCGGCCCGATCACCCGGGCGACCTCGGCAGCGGCGGGGGCCATCGTGGGTCTTCTGGTCGGGTGGACGGGCATGGGGGGACCGCCAGCCGTCGCCTTCGTCCTGTCCACAAATCTCGATGCGGGTGCCGCGCGTGCCTCCCTGACCGGCCTGTTTCTCGCGACCACGTCATTTGCCCTCTTGAACCTTGCAATGCAGGGAATGATCGGACCCGACATCCTTTTACGTGCGGCCACCCTGGCGCCTGCTTTCATGGCCGGCACCTGGATTGGTGGCGTGTTGTTCGATCCCCAAAGGGAAAGCCTGTACCGGTTGGTCACGCTCAGCAGTCTGGCGACGGTGTCTATTGCCGTTCTGATTGGCGGCTAGCCGCGTTCACCAAAACTCACCAACGGAGGAAATCCCATGATCAGGCCAATCGCATTTTCGGCATTCGTGCTCCCATCTGCGGCGATCGCGCATAGTGGCGACCACGGCGGTATGTCCCTCGCAACGGAGGCGCGTCATATCCTGTCGTCTCCCTTGCACCTGGCGCTCGTCGGCGCCGGAGGACTTCTGTTGGTGTTGATTGTCCGGGGGCTGGTGAAGCGAACGTCCGATGTCGGCGCTGTTCGAAAGACCGCTCGGAAATAACCCATGGTCAGAGCCGAGGTGGAGGGTGACGAAGGGCGGGTCAGAACGGCTCGTTCGCCGCCGTCCGGGAGCGCGCAATGAACCTGTGCGTGAGGCCAGCGGCTGTCGGCTTCTGTTCGCCCCGGCGCGTCGTGGATTTTCGGCCCCGACAGTGGAAGCCAGTCGGCGGGTGTGATCCTGTGGTCAGCCTGGGCGCTGACGGCGGCCGGTTGAGCCCTTTGGCAGGGATTGCGCGATTGCCCGCGTGAGTTTCCCCACAACCTCGTCGATCTGGGCGTCCTCGATGATGAATGGCGGTGCAAGCAGGATGTGATCGCCAACGCGGCCATCGCGGGTGCCTGACATCGGATAGCAGACGAGGCCTTCCGCGAAGGCCGCTTTCTTTATCGTTGCGGCGAGGCGATGCGATGGGTCGAACGGAGTCTTGGTTTCCCGATCCGAGACCAGTTCGATCCCGCGGAACAACCCGCGCCCGCGGATGTCGCCGACATTCGGGTGCTGGCCGAAGGCCTCCCGAAGCGCGGCGTCGAGGGCGTCTCCCTTTGCCCGGACGCGACCTACGAGGTTTCTTTCCTCGATGGCGGTCAGCACGGCGAGACCGGCGGCGGCGGCCACCGGGTGGCCCAGGTAGGTATGCCCATGCTGGAAGAACCCCGAACCGTTCTCGATCGTGGAATAGATCTCGGCCGTGCAGAGCATCGCACCGATCGGCTGGTAGCCGGCGCCGAGCCCCTTGGCGATACACAGGATATCCGGCACCACCCCATCATGGTTGCATGCGAAGAGATGGCCGGTTCGTCCCATGCCACACATGACCTCGTCGAGAATGAGAAGGACGCCGTAGCGATCGCAGATCTCGCGGATGCGTTCGAAATAGCCCTCCACCGCCGGAACCGCACCTGATGTCGCGCCGACAACGGGCTCCGCCATGAAGGCAATCACGCTGTCCTCTCCGAGCCGGAGGATCTCGTCTTCGAGTTCCTGGGCGGCCCTCTGTCCATAGTCACAAGCGCTCTCGTCGTCGCGGCGCAGGACGTACTCATAGCAGGGCGAGATGTGGCTGAAGTCGACCAGTAGCGGTGCAAACTGTTCCCGGCGCCAGGCGTTTCCGCCCGCGGCCAGGGCGCCAAGCGTGTTGCCATGGTAGCTTTGCTTGCGTGCAATGACGTGGCGCCGCTGCGTCTCGCCACGTTCGACGTGATACTGGCGGGCAAGCTTGATCGCGGCCTCGGTGGCTTCGGAACCGCCGGAAACAAGGTAGACCCGGTCAAGATTGCCGGGCGCCAGAGCCGCAAGTTTGTCGGCGAGCGCTTCTGCCGGCTCGGATGTGAAAAAGCCGGTGTGGGCGAAGGCCAGCTTTCCGGCTTGCTCCTGAACGGCCGCGATGATCTCCGGATCGCCGTGGCCGAGGCAGGACACCGCCGCGCCCCCAGAACCGTCGAAATACCGCTTGCCGGTGGAATCGATCAGGTAGCATCCTTCGCCTGCAACGGCGACGGGGGGCTGCACCTTGGTGTGGCGTGGGAACACGTGGCTCATTTCAGGCCCTCTTTTCTTATCCGGGACGGGCGCTCTGGCCCGATATGCTGTGCCTGCGCGGCGCTTCTCTCGGCGGCCAGAAAACCATCCGATGTATCAAAGGCGGTCTCGAATCCGGTGCGGGTTTTGCTGCCGCACCCGACGGTATCGCGCGGCCCCAGGCGTTTGTCTCGGTCTCCGCCGCAGGGGATCAGGACCATGGCCTGACCTTCCAGCGCCGGACGCAGCAGGTCAAGGCCACTTGCTGTCTCAGGGCGTTACGGAAAACCCCATGCGGCCAGCCCGGAACGGTGTGCCACCTGCGCCCTTGGGGGAACACCGGACTCACGCCTTCATGCGGCTGCCGGTCGGATCGAAGGCCGGTGCGAGTTGAAGGCTGCCTGAAAAAGTCTCCCTGGCGATGTCGATGGTGACCTCCGCGCCATCGATCTCGTCGAGGTGGACATGGGCCAGCGCGACCGGTTTGCCGATCCGGTGGCCGAAGGCGGCAGACGTGGTGTGGCCCACGATCCTGTCGCCGAGATAGATCGGTTCGTGGCCCAAAGGCACTGCCCTCTCGTCCTCGATGATCAGCGTCGCCAGGGTCTGCTTGCCCGCCTCGCGCCGTGCATTGACGGCATCGGAGCCGATAAAGCGCTTCTTCTTCGAGCACATCATCGCCAGTCCGGCCTCGACTGGCGTCAGGTCGCCGTCAAGCTCGTGCCCCATGGCGGCAAAACCCTTCTCGATCCGCATCGATGTCTGGGCGTACATGCCGGCAGGCACCGCGCCGGCGATTGTCAGCGCGGCGTAGATCGTCGCGGCTTCTTCGGCCTTGCAGGTCATCTCCCACCCTGCCTCGCCGACATAAGACATGCGCACCGCGCGGACATGACGGCCGGCAACACTGGCTTCGCCGAGCTTGAAATACCCCAGGTCAATTAAGGAAGTCGCCCCAACCTCCACGGCAATGCGCGCGCTGTCCGGGCCCATCAGCCCGAGCACGGCATAGGCCTCGGTGCTGTCTGTGAGCGTGACTGCGTACCCCGCTGAATGGCGCTTGAACCATGCGAAGTCGCGGCGAATGGCGTCGGTACCGACAAAAAGTCGATAGTGGTCTTCTGCAATCCTGTGGGCCGTGATGTCGCTCTCATAGGTGCCCCGCTCATTGAGGATCGCGGTGTAGATCGCGGTGCCGGGCTGCTTGTCCATTCTGGATGCACAGACATGCTCAAGGAAAGTGGCAGCGTCGGGTCCCGTCACCTCGATCTTGCCAAAGGGCGACGCGTCGAAGATCGCGGCCTTCTCATGGGCGGCCATGACCTCGGCCCGAACGTTCTCGAACCAGTCCGGATTGCCGAAGGTCATCTTCGGTTCAGCCGACTTGTTGAAATAGAGCGGGCGTTCCCAGCCGTAGACCTGCCCGAAATGCGCGCCGGCCTTGCGGTGCTCGGCGTCGAGCGGCAATGCGCGCAGGTTCCGCGCCGTTGCCAGCTGGCGGCCGGGGTAGGCAATCTCGTAATGGGTGCCAAGGATCTCTGGCGCGCGCGCCATGAGATGGTCGAGCGTGTTGTAGACCGGGGCGAACCGTTTGGCGTCCGCTTCGGAGAGGTCATAGGCGGTGTGGCCGTGAATGATGCAATGGGCGAGGTTCATGCCCGCGCCGCCACCGGCGGCGATGCCGACCGAGTTCAGTCCACATCCAAGGAACAGCCCGCGGGTTTCCGCTGTTTCGCCGAGCATGAACATCCCGTCCGGCGTGAAGCTCTCCGGCCCGTTCAGCAGCATCCGGACCTCGGCCGTTTCCAGCGCCGGGATCCGGTGCAGCGCGTTCATCATCATAGGCTCGAAGTGATCCCAGTCCTCCGGCAGCAGCGCAAACTCGAACGTTTCGTCCAGCACGCCCGGCGGCACGGCCTTGCCCATGGGTTCGAAGCAGCCGACGAGGAAACCGCCGCTCTCGTCGCGGCAGTAGAGGTGACTGTCGTGGTCCGAAAGGGTCGGCAGGTGCTGCGTTACCCCATCGACCGGCCGTGTCAGCAGATAGAAGTGCTCGCAGGCTTGGGCGGGGATATCCGTTCCGGCCATCTGACCGATCTCACGTGACCAGAGGCCCGTGCAGACCGCGATCGCGTCACACATTACCACGCCCCGATCGGTCTCGACGCCTCTCACACGACCATTCTCTGTCAGGATGCCGGTCACACCGGTGTCCTCGAAGATGGTCGCGCCCCTTTGCCGCGCCCCTTTTACCAACGCCGCGCAGACGTCGGACGGGGACACGCGTCCATCGTCGGGTGACCAGACAGCGCCCAGCACGTCGTCCGCATTCATCATCGGCCAGCGTTCCTTCGCTTCACCGGCCGTGATCGACCAGGCATCGATTCCGTATGCATGGGCGAGCGCCTCCTGCCGTCGGACATGCGTGAGGCGGTCCTCGTTGGCGGCTATCGAGAGGGAGCCGCGCTGGATCCAACCGACGCTCTGGCCTGTCTCTTCTTCGAGCCTGGCATAGAGGTCGACCGAATACTGGATCATCCGTGTGAGGTTGCGCGAGTGTCGCAACGCCCGCACCTGTGCCGCGGAATGCCACGTGGTACCCGAGGTCAGCTTGTTCCGCTCCAGCAGGATGGCGTCCGTCACACCCATCTGTGCCAGGTGATAGAGCGTGGAGCATCCCATGATGCCGCCGCCGATCACGACAACGGGTGCAAATGCGGGGAGCGGGCTGGGCATCGGAGGGTCCTTCGGTGTCGTGCCGGTGGCTGCAAGTTGGCCCGGCAGGGAAGAGAATTGACACGAGTAGAACGGTGAAACACAAATGTGGTCAATGCCTCCTCGATAAAACAGATGTTTTGCATTTGTCTGAGCAGTCCCGGGAGTGGTCGCCATGGACCCGACGTTGAAAACCAAAACGATTTCAAGACTCAAGGAGGGGTTGGAAGGGTTCACGCCAAGAATGCGGACGGTTGCGAAGTACATTCTGGACAACCCGGCTGAGTTTGGGCTCGATACTGTCCGGCAGACCGCACAGAAGGCCGGTGTCAGCACCTACACGCTTGTCCGTACGGCCCGGCAACTGGGTTTCGAGAGCTATGACGCCCTGCGCGACCCGTTTCGTCATGCGCTGGTGTCCAGCGCGGAGTTTGTCGACTTGCCGGGGTGGCTGGCAGAACTTCCCGACACGGGAGACACCGGCAGGATCCAGGCCGAGGCCGCGCTGAACTCTCTGGCGATCGTTCAACGGTCCCTCGAACGGCAATCGCCGGACACGCTCGACCGGGTGGCAGAGGTCCTGTTCTCTGCGCGCAAGGCGTTCGTGACCGGAACCCGGGCAAGCTACGCGATGGCCTACTATTTCCACTATGTCGGCAGGATGGCATTGCCTTCTCTGGACCTCATTCCGCGCCATGTCGGCAGTGCGGTGGACGAATTGAACGAAGCCGGCGAGGGGGACGTCCTGGTCGCCATCATGACGACCCCGTATTCCCGAGAGACCGTCGATACCTGCCGATTTGCGCAGTCTCGAGGCGTGGCGCTGATCCTTGTCTCCGATTCGGAAATCTCTTTCCCGGACCTTCGCCCCGAGATATCGATGCCGGTTTCGGCGATCAGCACCCACCATTTTGCCTGCTACTCGGGGATCGCCGCAGTGCTCGAAGGAGTGCTTTCGGTGCTGCTCCACCGTGGCGGAGAGGAGACCGCAGAGCGAATCAAGTCCTACGAGGCGGTGCGAAAGGCGCATGCCGCTTATTGGAAGCCGAAAAAAAACTAACGATTTTCTTGTGTGTTATCTTGAGTCCAGACTAGTTTGCCTCAGCCGAACCAAACGGCCAAAAAAAACTGGATGTTCCAACAGATGGGAGAATCTCCAATGCGTAAATCCTCGATCTTCGCCGGCGCCTTGCTCGCCGCCAGCCTCAGCGCCGGTGGCGCCATGGCTCAGGATCAGACCTTCATTACCATCGGCACCGGTGGTGTGACCGGCGTCTACTACCCGACTGGCGGCGCCATCTGTCGTCTGGTGAACAAAGGTCGCAAGGAGCACGGCATCCGCTGCTCGGTCGAGTCGACCGGCGGCTCCGTCTACAACGCCCGCACCATTCGTCAGGGCGAGCTGGACTTCGGCGTTATCCAATCGGACGTTCAGGTCAAGTCGATCGAAGGCACCGACCAGTTCGAAGAGGATGGCCCCTACGCCGACCTCCGTTCGCTGTTCTCGGTTCACCCGGAGCCGCTGCACGTCATGGCCCGTGCCGATGCTGGCGTCGCCAGCACCGCGGACATGAAAGGCAAGAAAGTCAACATCGGCAACCCGGGGTCCGGAACCCGCGTTCTGGCCGAGACGCTGATGAAGTACGAAGGTCTGTCGGCCGGTGACTTCGCGCTCGCCGCGGAGCTGAAGTCCTCCGAACAGGCCGCAGCGCTCTGTGATGGCAAGATCGACGTCACCATCTGGGCCGCTGGTCTGCCCAATGGCTCCTCGCAGGAAGCCACCTCGACCTGCGACGTGGACATCGTTCCGCTGGCCGGCGAAGGTATCGACAAGCTGCTGGCCGAGAACACTGCATACGCGGCGGCCACGATCCCGGGCGGCATGTACCCGGGCAACGACGACGACATCGCCTCCTGGGGCCCGAAGGCCACCATCGTGACCTCGGCGCAGGCTTCCGATGAAATCGTCTATGCCGTCGTTTCGGCCGTGTTCGAGAACTTCGATGCCTTCAAGAAGCTGCACCCGGCCTTTGCCAACCTCAAGGAAGAGGAAATGATCAAGGACGGCCTGACGGCTGACCTGCACCCGGGCGCGGTGAAGTATTACAAGGAACGCGGCTGGATGTAATCCGTCCCCTATCCTGACAGGACCGCATCCGCCCCCGGTGGGTGCGGTTTCCAACCTGCAGACTTCAAGCCGATGAAGGGGGGCCAAGCATGAGCGCAGACCAGCCGAATGGTGCCGGGACGGCACAGGTCGAAGATTCCAACCTCGACGACATTCTCGCGGAAGCAGACACCGGGGCACGCATTCCCGACGATACCTTCTCGCGGAAAGTTCTGTGGTACACACCGCTGATCTGGGCGCTGTACCAACTCTGGATCGCTTCGCCGCTGCCGTTCATTCTCGGGTTCGGTGTCTGGAACGACACCCAGACCCGCGCAATCCACCTCGGCTTTGCTGTCTTCCTTGCCTTTGTCGCCTTCCCGGCGTTCCGTTCCAGCCCACGCAATCGCATTCCCTTGCTGACATGGGGCATTGCATTGCTCGGCGCCGCAACTGCCTCCTACCTTGCCTGGGACTACTCCGGGATTTCCGCCCGGACGGGGGTCCCGAACACGGTCGACCTCGTCATGGCGGGGATCGGCATGGTGCTGCTCCTTGAAGCGGCCCGTCGGTCGCTCGGCTTCCCGCTCATGGGGGTGGCGCTGTTCTTCCTTGCCTATGTCTTTTTCGGCTCTTCGGAATGGCTGCCCGATGTCGTGCGTTGGAAAGGCGCCTCCTTCCAGAAGGCCATGAGCCACCTGATGCTGACCACCGAAGGTGTCTTCGGCGTGGCGCTCGGTGTCTCCTCCGGGTTCGTTTTCCTCTTTGTGCTGTTCGGCGCCCTGCTGAACCAGGCGGGTGCGGGCAACTACTTCCTGCAACTCGCGTTCTCTGCATTGGGACACCTTCGTGGCGGCCCGGCAAAAGCCGCGGTCATCGCCTCCGCCGCAACGGGGCTGATCTCCGGCTCCTCCATCGCCAACGTCGTCACCACCGGCACTTTCACCATTCCGCTCATGAAGAAGGTCGGCTTTGGACCCAACAAGGCCGGCGCGGTCGAGGTGTCGTCCTCGATCAATGGCGTGTTGACGCCGCCGGTCATGGGGGCCGTGGCCTTCCTGATGACCGAGTATGTCGGCATTTCCTATGTCGAGGTCGTCAAGACGGCGATTGTGCCCGCGGCGATCTCCTATGTTGCGCTGGTCTATATCGTGCACCTCGAAGCGCTGAAGATGGGCATGAAAGGCACGTCGACGACGGGCAATGTGAAGTTCATCCTCGGTGCCATCTTCACCATCTGCGTCTCCATCGTCATCGCCGGCGGAACCCTGTTCCTGGCCGGGCAGATCGTGGCGCTGGCCGACAACGTGATCGGCCCGATGTCCACTCCGGTTCTGGTCGCCTTGCTGTTGGCTGCATATGTCGCCTCGGTGCGCTTCGCGGCGCAGCGGGAGGACCTCGACACCAGCCTCGAGTCGATGCAGAACCTACCGCCTGCAAGGGTCATCCTGAAGACGGGTCTGCATTACATCCTGCCGATCCTGCTGCTGATGTACCTGTTGATGATCGAGCGGAAATCGCCGGGGCTGTCGGCCTTCTGGTCGTCCTGCTTCATGCTGATGATCCTGCTTACACAGGATCCGCTCAAGGCGTTCTTCCGTCGGAACGGCTCCATCGGCGATGCCTTCCTGCATGGTCTTTCGGAGGCCGCGGAGGGCATGATTGCCGGCGCGCGCAACATGATCGGCCTTGCCGCCGCGATGGGTGTCGCTGGCATTATCGTCGGTTCGGTCACGTTGACTGGCATCGGTCAGGTGATGGCGGAGTTCGTTGAGTTCCTGTCTGGCG
Organism: Aliiruegeria haliotis; assembly: GCF_003003255.1. Classification (GTDB taxonomy): domain Bacteria; phylum Pseudomonadota; class Alphaproteobacteria; order Rhodobacterales; family Rhodobacteraceae; genus Tropicimonas; species Tropicimonas haliotis. The sequence continues at coordinate 122,794 of NZ_PVTD01000011.1, read as the reverse complement.
GCAACCTTCTGTTGATGCTGTTCTTCGTGGCGGTCATCTCTATCATTCTCGGGATGGGCTTGCCCACCACGGCGAACTACATCGTCGTCTCTTCTCTGATGGCGGGTGTGGTGGTCGAGCTTGGCGCGCAATCGGGACTGATCGTGCCGCTCGTGGCGGTTCACATGTTCTGTTTCTACTTCGGGATCATGGCGGATGTGACGCCACCCGTGGGACTTGCGTCCTTTGCGGCGGCGGCGATCTCGAAGGGCGACCCGCTGAAAACCGGCTTCCAGGCCTTCTTCTACTCGATCCGGACCGCGCTCCTGCCATTCCTGTTCATCTTCAACACCGACCTGTTGCTGATTGATGTTGGCCCGGTTCAGGCCATCTTCGTTTTCATCGTGGCGCTGATTGCGATGCTGCTCTTCGCCGCCGGGACGATGGGGTATTTCATCACTCGGTCACGCGTCTACGAGAGCGTCCTTCTGATCTTCTGCGCCTTCACCCTGTTCAGGCCGGATTTCTTCCTCAACCAGATGGTTGCGGAGTTCGAAACCCGTCCCGCAACAGAGATGTACCAACTCGCCGAGGCGAGCCCGGACGGGGCCACTTTGCGGGTGCGGATGGTCGGCGAAAGCCTTGAGGGCGATCCCATCGACGCGCGCTACCTTCTGCCGCTGGGGCCGACCGGACCGGATGGCGCAACCCGCCTGATGGACAGCGCCGGCATCGAGTTCCGCGAGGAGGACGGCAAGACCTTTGTCGACAACCTCGGATTTGGCGGCCCTGCCGAACAGCTCAAGATCGATTTCGACTGGGAGGTCGTGGAGATCGAGGTGCCGGCCGACCGACCGCCTCAGGAAATCTTCTATATCCCGGCGCTGCTGTTGCTGGGCGGGGTCGCTTTCCTGCAACGCCGCAGAAAGGACAGACTGGACGCAGAGGAGGCCACGGCATGACCAGCACGGTTCTCGCATCGATCGATCTCACCCATCCGGAGGATCAGGCCCGGGTTCTTAAACGCGCCCGGCAACTCGCCGATCTCGACAAGGCGACGCTCGCCGTCGTGACGGTCCTGCCGGACTACCATTCGAGCTTCGTGGGCAGCTTCTTTCCGGAAGACCATACCCACAAGATGGTTCAGGAAGCGCGCACCGCTCTGCACACGTTCATTGCCGAAACCGTCGGACACGACCGGGAGACCCGGCACATCGTGCGGGTCGGGAATGTCTATGACGGTGTCCTCGAAACAGCGAAGGAACTTGATGTCTCCCTTATCGTGATCGGGGCGCACAAACCCGGGATTACCGATTTCGTGATCGGCCCGAACGCGGCACGGGTTGCGCGCTATGCCACTTGTTCGGTCTACATCGTGCGCAACTCCGTCTAGGGCTCAATCGGACAGCAGCTTGCCCTTGCGATCCGGCAACGGGGCGGTGCCGGCGATCTTGCCGATGATCTTGCCCGGCCAGGCGACGGGTTGGTCGTGGCGGGAAAACAGGCAACCTTCGGTGCGGGCCCGGACCTCGGTAACATCGCCCAGCGGGTCGACGATTTCGGCCACCACCTGATCGGCGCGAACGACGTCGCCAAGCTGGGCCTTGTAGACGACTAGCCCGGCCACGGGGGCTTTCACCTGCTGCATCGCGGTCAGATCGGTCGCCTCACAATGCAGCCGTGGCAACGCGCCGGCGTCTCCCGCCACGACGCCACGGCGAACCAGAAACCGGTAGAGCGCCGCCGCGTCGTCCCGGGCGAGTGTTTCGTCGACATCGTTGTTGGAGCGCAGCTCCACTGTCGCGGCAAGGCAGGCTGGCGGAATGGGGTGGTTAGGATTGGCCGCAGCCAGCGACCACCACGGGCCGCTACAGGCCTCGTCAAACGGGTTCCCGCCCGAGATTTCTGCCAGCAAGACGGCCCGGGCGTCGATCTCAGCCGCCAGATCGCGCGCGTCGGGCCACAGTGGCGTTCCGGTATACAGGTGGACCTGCGCCTGATTGTCGGCGTGCAGGTCGAGCATGATGTCGGCGTCATGCGCAAGGGCAAGCAGCCGATGACGCAGGACCTCCAGTTCACTCTCCGGTGCCATTTCGTCGAGACTGTCCGACATCGCCGTCCGGATCGTCGCCACGTTGGCGTCCGCATCCGGTCCGAGCTTGCCATCGATGCGCGCCGCGACAGCCGCTGCCAGGTCGGGATAGCCACGATTGAAATTGCCCGCGCTGCCGGTTTCGTAGCGTCCCTGCAAGTGCGCGTAGTGATGCTGGGCGAACCCGATCGGGTTCGCGACGGGGACAACGATGACTTCGCCAAGGATCTCCCCGCGTTCTGCGGCCGCGCGCAGGCTCTGCGCAAGCTCCCTTAGCGCCAGCATCCCCGGCAACTCGTCGGCGTGCAGTCCGGCCTGAAGGTAGGCCTTCGGGCGTGCGCCGGGCAAGCCAAAGCGCTGGACGCTCAGCGCGCGGCTGGTTCCGGACGCGACCTGCGGCAGGGCAAACTCTTCGCGTGCGGCGGGTGACGGCTTCGGTGCCATGGGAGTGTCCGGTGTGTCGATGGGGGGCATGGTGCGACTCGGTGTGTTGCTGCCTGGGCGATGGTCTCTCTTGGCACAGGTGTCATCGCGGTCAAGCCTCTCCCGCACGCACAACCCCGCCTTTCCGCCCTGATTTGGAAGCAATAGCTTCTCCGGGAACAGAAAAACTTTCCCGTATGCCGGGGGGCGCGCTACCAATGCAATTGACCATCCCGCCCATGCCGCGGCCGGGACGCCACCGGGGAGACCGCATGCAGATCGTCAATACTGCCGTTTACGTCGGGCCGAACATCTACTCCAAACAGCCTTTGATCCGTCTGACCGTCGATCTGCACCGGCGGGCCGGAAGGCCGGTCGCGGACTATGCAGACGAGGTGATCGCGCCGCTCCTGAAATATGTACCGCCACTGGAGCACGCGGTTGCGGAAGACGGAACGCCATTCCTCGAACGTGCGCGCTCGGCGCCTGATTGCTCGCTCGGTGAGTTGATGGGGCAGGTTGCACTGGCGTTGCAGATCCACGCCGGCGCCCCGGCCACCACTGCTTTCGTCCGGCCGTCGACGCATGACGACGAGGTCGAGGTACTTTTGGGCTATGAATCGGAAGAAATCGGGCTGGAGGCGGGCGACGTTGCACGCGACCTGATCCTGGACCTGATCGCGCCCGATGACGAGACCAGCGAAGACGGCATCGAGGAGATGCTGGAGGACTTCCGATACTACGCTGATCGCCGTGCGTTGGGGCCATCGGCGTTGGCACTGGTCCGGGCCGCCGAGGAGCGAGACATTCCCTGGGTGCGCATGAACCACGCCAGCATGATCATGGTGGGGCAGGGCAAATATCAGAAACGGATCGAGGCGGCGCTGTCGAGCCAGACCTCCCAGATCGCGGTCGAGATTGCGGCGGACAAGGAACTCTGCATGCGGCTGTTGGGCGATCTGGGCCTGCCGGTGCCCGACCAGCGCTTCGCCCGCGATCCGGAGGATGCCGCCGACCTTGCCGACCGGATCGGCTTTCCGGTCGTGGTCAAGCCAGTTGACGGCAACCACGGTCGCGGCGTGGTCGTGAACGTGCAGACCGAGGAAGAGGCCATGGAGGCCTATGCGATCGCCGAGGCGGAGGGCAGCGGCGTCGTGGTCGAAAGCATGATCCCCGGGGACGACCACCGGCTGCTGGTGGTCGATGGCAAGCTGGTGGCAGCGGCCAAGCGGATGCCTGGCCATGTCGTGGGCGATGGGGCCAGCACGATCAGGCAACTTGTCGATGTGGTGAACGAGGATCCCCGGCGGGGGCGGGGCCATGAGAACATGCTCACCCTGCTGGAACTCGATGATACGGCGGACAAGCTGCTGGAGGACAAGGGATACACGCAGGAAAGTGTCCCGCCCGACGGGGAAGTGGTCTACCTCCGCAGAACCGCAAACCTCTCAACCGGCGGTTCCGCGATCGACGTCACCGATGTGATCCACCCCGACAACCGGCTGATGGCGGAACGTGCCATCCTTGCCGTTGGTCTGGATATCGGGGGCGTGGATTTCCTGACCACCGATATTACTCAAAGCTACCGGGAGACCGGCGGTGCGATCTGCGAGATCAATGCCGGACCGGGATTGCGGATGCATATATCGCCCAGCGAGGGCGAGCCGCGCGATGTGGGCGGTGCGATCATGGACATGCTCTTCCCAGAGGGCGCGCCGAGCCGCATTCCCGTGGCCGCCCTGACCGGCACCAACGGAAAGACGACGACGGCGCGGATGCTGGCGCATGTCCTGAAGATGGCGGGCCACATGGTCGGGAACACCTCAACCGACGCGGTTTACATCGACGGCAACATGACCGTGAGGGGGGACATGACCGGGCCGACGGCGGCGTCCATGGTGTTGCGGGACCCTACCGTCGACATGGCAGTGCTGGAGACCGCGCGTGGCGGCATCGTGCGCGCCGGTCTGGGCTACTCCCATTGCGATGTGGGCGCCGTTCTGAACGTCACGTCCGACCACCTTGGGCTTGGCGGTGTGGAAACGGTGGAGGAGTTGGCCGAGGTCAAACGGTTGGTGGTGGAGGTGGCCAAGGAGGTCGCTGTTCTCAATGCCGACGACATTCAGACCCTCAAGATGGCAGATCACACTCCGGCCGAGCGGATCTGCTATGTCACGATGGATCCCGGTCATCCCCTCGTGCGCCAGCATATCAATCTGGGAAAGCACGCGGTGGTGCTGGAGCATGGGCTCAATGGCGACCAGATCGTCATCTACGACCATGGCCAGCAGATCCAGCTGATCTGGACCCATCTCATTCCCGCGACGCTGGAGGGCAAGGCCACGCACAACGTGCAGAACGCCATGTTCGCCGCTGCCATGGCGTATTCGATGGGATTGACGCTGGACCAGATCCGCAATGGGTTGCGCACCTTCGACAGCTCCTTCTACCAGAGTCCCGGCCGGATGAACGTCTTTGACGAGCACGGTTTCCGGGTGATCCTCGACTACGGACACAACGAGGCAGCCGTGGGCGCGATGGTGGATCTCGTGGACCGGCTGCAACCGATGGGCAAGCGCATCGTCTGTCTGACCTGTCCCGGAGATCGGCGCGACGAGGACATCCACGCTATCGCCATGAAGGCGGCGGGCCGGTTCGACCACTATATCTGTCACAGCGACGACAATCCACGCGGGCGCACGGCCACCGAGGTGCCGGAAATGTTGAAAGCCACGCTGATGGAGGCGGGCGTACCCGAAGCGCAGATCCAGATCGTGCCCGAGGAAGAGCAATCGGTGCAAACCGCGCTGGAAATGGCGCGGCCGCATGACCTCGTGCTGATCTTCTGTGATGGCATCACCCGGTCCTGGAAAAAGATCATCTATTTCCAGCCAAAAGAAGCACCGCAGCCCGTGCCGCCTGAGCAGATGGCGGAGGTGCAGGGCTTCGATGTGCCGGAGGGCTACAAGTTGGTCAGTGATGATCGCGGCGTCCGGCTTGTCGCCACTGGCTGAAGGCAGCGCGACGCCTCTGCCACGCGGGCAGGGCTGCGTGCGCCAAACGGGTCGCGGGGTGTTGCCATTCCGCGCCCGGTCAGGTGAGAGTCCGCCGGATCAGGCATGACCGGCGATGGCGAATCCGGCAGCCGCGAAGGCGCAGGGAGCATGGCCAGCGACATGGCACGTCGGGCAACGAGATTGGCGAAGGTGGAGCGCTGGGCAACTGGCCCGCTGCTCATCATCGGTGGCCGTTTCGAAGACGACAACCACCGGCTTTTTCAGGCGATCCATGACCATTCCGGCGGCAATGTGCTGGTCTTTGCGACCGCTTCAGGCTTTCCCGAGGAAGTCGGCATGGGCATGGTGGAGGATCTCCGCCAGCGTGGCACGTCGGCGGAATATGTCGATCTGACGCTGGAAAACAGCGATCGGATGGCCTTTGATCCGGGGCTGGTGGCACGCGTGGCCCAATGCGGCGGTGTCTATTTCACCGGCGGCGACCAGTTGCGTATCACGCAAAGCCTGATCCGGGACGGACGGGAGACGCCGGTTCTTGCAGCACTGCGTGCCCTCAATGCGAGGGGGGGGCTGATCGCCGGCTCCTCGGCCGGCGCGGCAATGCAATCGGACCCGATGCTGCTCGGCGGTTCCTCGCTCGATGCGCTGACCATCGGGCCGGTGGATGATCCGGACACACCCGGAATTTCCGTCGGTCCGGGACTCGGCTTTTTCCCTTTGGGCCTGATCGATCAGCATTTCATTGAACGCGCCCGGATCGGGCGGCTCGTGGCGGGTGTCCGGCTGACGGGACAACGGTTCGGATTCGGGATCGACGAGAACACCGGCATTCTCGTGCGAAACGGTATTGCCGAAGTGATCGGGGAGACCGGTCTGGTCGTCGTCGATATGAAACACGCCGTGCAGGGCCCCGCGGAGGGGGCGCTCTCGAACATTCGCGTGTCCTACCTCGACGATGGCGACCGGTTCGACCTGATGCGGGGCAAGGCGAGGCCCGGGGCCGGGAAGAAACGGCTGCGGCCGAACCGACCAGGCGCCTTCCGGACCCCTGCGGATATGCCGCGCGATGTCTTCGGGGCCTATGCCCTGCACGAGCTGTGGCAGCGTCTCGCTCTGGGCGACCCCAGGGTCTATGACCGGGAGGAGGCCAGCGTACGCGACCCACGCAACGGGCGACGGGTGACCCTGACATTGCGCCGCCGGCCCAGGGTTTCGCTTGTGTATCGCGACGCGCAGGAGCGGTTGTCGATGCACAATTTCCTGCTGTCGCTTGCTGTCGAGGACGTGCGGCAGCCAGCGGGGACGCCACCGCATGTCGAAGCTGTGCGTGAGCCCCGCAACGATCTACCTTCGACGCCGGTCGCGGCCGGGTTTGGGGCAGATCCCGCCAAGGCGCCGGACGCAAGCTTTCGCAAGGGTTCCTCACCCCTTCCCGGCGTTCTCGCGCGGCCCGTCTTTCCACCGAAAGCGGGTCACGGCACCGTCGCAATCGCCGGGTGCAATGCAATGGCGCCCCTGCAGCCCGAGCCGGTCGAGGTCAGCTTTCGAAGGGTGTCAGAGCCGGTCGTCACTCACCGTCCAGACACCAGGGGCAATACAGGGTCCGCCGCGCTGCTCCAGGTGTCGACAGCCCGGCAGATCGTGGTCGAAACCCGCCTGCGCGATCACATCACTCACCGGGTCACACGGCTCGGCGAAAGTGGACCCTATCGAAATGCCCTGCAGGGCGCACTCCAATCCGGCGCTGCGATCTTCGGTGCCGACGAAGCCGCGGCGGCGTTCGGGGAGGAAGCTATCACCTACGGGGATGCCAGCGCCGCAATCCGCTGGGGCGTGTCGTCGGACGCCGGCGTCGAGGGCGTCGTTGTGGAGCCGGCCCTCGGGTTGGTGCCGGGCATCGTGCATCCCGGTATCGGGGAAGCCGGCGTCGGGATTGGCCGGCTGCTGATCGCATGCGCGGAGCGGCGGCGCGTCGGCTGGGGATTGCAGCGCGACAGTGTCCTGACCTTCGATGCCGCGAAGGGCCGGATGGAATACGGCTCCGGGCAAATGTCGATCCAGGTGTGGGTGGAGCCGGACAAGGTGCGATCGGCCCAGCATGATCTCGATATCCGCGATATCTATATCGTTCCCTTGCGCGCAGGCGGCCGGCCGGCGACGGGAGAGGCGGCACATGACGCTATTCTTGCGCTGGTGGATCACTTCGCAGAAGAGATCGGCGCCACACGGGAGCCGGAAGGGGCGGGAATTTCCTGGCTCGGACGGGATGTCCTGCTGCGCGCGCACCTTCGCGAAGCCGGTGCCTGTTCGCTGGACATCTCTTGCCACCGTGCACGGATGACCGCCGCGATCCGATAGCGCCGGCGGAAAAGCCTTTCCATTGGTGTAAACGACTGACCTTTCGAGGAAACCTGGCGGGCCGCGTTCTTGCGCGTGGCAAAGCTGACTGCACATGACGGTCGGACGCTGCTGCGGCTAGCGAAGTGCCCGCCCCTTGAGAATTGCATCCGAGCCAAACCTCTCCCGTATCGCGTCGCTGGCGCGCTCCACCTTTGCCCTCTTGCCTGCTTGCGGGTCCAGCAGGTCGCCCGACAGGTCAGCGGCGCTGTCGGGCACGAGGTCCGACAGGCCAACCCCGATCAGACGGTAGGGTGCCGTTTCCTCGACCTGGTCAAAAAGCCCCCGCGCCGTCCGATAGAGCCGATCGGCGATCTGGGTGGCGTCCTCCAGCGATTTTCGTCGGCTGATCAGCGAATGGTCGGCCCGCTTTAGCTTGAGCACGACCACGCGCCCGGCGATCCCCTTGGCCTTCGCGCGGTCGGTGACCTTCTCGGACAGGCGCCAGAGGTGCCCATCGAGAATGTCAGGGTCCGAGGTGTCCTCGAAGAAGGTGGTTTCATTGGAGATCGACTTCACCGGTGCATTTCGGTGAACCCTTCGGTGATCCTCCCCGCGGGCCAGGTGCCACAGCCGCTCGCCCGAGGCGCCGAAGCGGGCGTGAAGTTCCTTGCGGTCCCAGCGGCGCAGATCGTCGAATGTGCGAATGCCGCTGCGGGAGAGAGACTCCTGGAAGGCCTCCCCCACACCCCAGATCATCCGCACGGGCTTGTCGCGCAGGAAGTCCTCTGTCTCCGCCTTTCCGATCACCGAGAAGCCGCGCGGCTTGTCGAGATCGGATGCGACCTTTGCGAGGAACTTGTTGTGGCTGAGGCCAACGGAACCGGACAGCCCCAGTTCCTCCTCCATTCGTTGGAGCAGCCGTGCCAGCATGACAGCAGGCGGCGCATGGTGAAGGCGGGCGGTCCCCGTCAGGTCCAGAAAAGCCTCGTCGAGCGACAATGGCTCGATCGACGGCGTCATCTCCTCCATCATCGCCCGGATCGCCCGCGATGCCTCCACATAGGCCTTCCCGCGCGGCTTGATCACGACCGCATCGGGGCAGAGCTTCAGCGCCTTGAACATTGGCATGGCGGATCGCACGCCGTAGGTGCGCGCCACGTAGCAACAGGTAGAGACCACGCCACGCTTTCCCCCGCCAACGATCACCGGCTTGTCGGCAAGGCTCGGATCATCGCGTTTTTCGACCGAGGCGTAGAAGGCATCGCAATCCATGTGGGCGATCGACAGCGCGAACAACTCCGGATGCGACACCACTCGCGGTGAGCCGCAGAGTGGGCAACGCGCACCGTTGTCAAAGTCCTTCAGGCAATCGCGACAGAGGCTGGGCATGGGGCAATCTACCCCGTGTCCGCCAACGCCGAAAGGGCCGTGAACGATTGCAGGCACAGCCGGGGCACCAGCGCCCCCTGCGTCAACAAAGCAACGACAAGGGAATAGAAAACCTTTGCGCAAACGTTTTCGCAGGCGTAGGATCATAGACGAATCGCAGCCACATGATGGAGGAGATCATGCGAAAGGCTGTTCTGCTGAACGCCCCTATTGCCCGCGCCGTTGCCCTTATGGGCCACACGGATACCCTGTGCATCGGTGACGCCGGCCTGCCCATTCCCGCAGGGCCCGAGCGCATCGATCTGGCCGTCACGCAGGGATTGCCGGCATTCCTTGACGTGCTGGAAGCCACGACGGGGGAACTCTTCGTGGAACGTGTGACCGTCGCTGAGGAGCTTCGGGACACGCAGCCGGCCCTCTACGAGCAGATCCGGAACCTGCTTGCCGCGCTACAGGACTTGCAGGGGAACACGATTGCGATCGATCATGTGCCGCACGAAACCTTCAAGGTGCAGACGGCCCGGAGCCGTGCCGTGGTCCGGACAGGCGACGTGACCCCCTATGCCAACATCATTCTTCATTCCGGCGTGACCTTCGGATGACGGGAAAGGACGTGCGATGACAGCTCTTCTCGAACTGCGGTCGGTCGACAAAGCATTCGGCGCGGTGCAGGTTCTGAAAGGTGTCGACTTCACCGTCGAGGCCGGACGCGTCGTGGCCCTCGCCGGGGAGAACGGCGCCGGAAAATCGACGCTGATGAAGATCATCACCGGGATCTACGGGCGCGATGCCGGAACGATGCGCTATCGCGGCGAGGATGTTCGCTTCACCAATGCGCGCCAATCCATGGATGCCGGAATCGGCATGATTCACCAGGAGCTCAACCTGCTGCCTGCGCTTAGTGTCGGCGAGAACATCTTCCTCGGGCGCGAACCGGTGGATGGCACGGGGCGCATCCTTTGGGGGCAGATCGAGCGCGATTCCCGCCATTGGCTGAAACAGCTCAAGCAGGACATCGACCCGCGAACGGAGACCGGAAAGCTCTCCATTGCCCAGCAACAGATGGTGGAGATCGCCCGCGCGCTCTCGATGAATGCCGAAGTGATCATCATGGACGAGCCGACGGACTCGCTCACCGATGTTGAGACGAAGATCCTCTTCGATGTGGTCGATCACCTCCGCGCCGAGGGGAAGGGACTTGTCTTCATTTCCCACAGGTTGGGTGAGATTTTCGCGATGTGCGATGACGTTGCGGTTCTGCGGGATGGCGCGATGATTCACCAGGGGCCGGTCAGCGAGATCGACGAGGATGGCCTGATCCGTCACATGGTGGGGCGCGAGCTTTCCGACCAATACCCGTATATGCCTGCCGCGCCGGCCGATGTCCGGCTGAAGGTGGAGAATCTGGTTGCCAGGGGTGTTCGGGAGGTCTCGTTCGAGGCCCGGGCCGGAGAGGTCGTCGGTTTCGCAGGGCTGGTGGGGGCAGGGCGCACGGAGCTTGGAAAGGCGATCTATGGCGCCAACCCCGCCAAATCCGGGCGCATCGAGATCGACGGGCAGGAGATGCGATTGCGCACGCCTCGCTCCGGCGTGCTCGCCGGCATCGGATACGTCACCGAGGATCGCAAGCTCGAAGGGCTGATCCAGGCGCACGGGCTGCGGCAGAACATGGCGCTGACGGGACTATTCCGGTTTACCGGAAAGACCGGGCACATCGACAAACGCACCGAGCGCAGGGAAATCACCGAGTACATCAACGCGTTCTCGATCAAGACCCATGGGATCGATGCCATCGTCTCCCAGCTATCGGGGGGGAATCAGCAAAAGGTATCCATTGCCAAGTCGCTGGTGCCGCAACCGCGCATCCTGATCCTCGATGAGCCGACGCGGGGGGTCGATGTGGGCGCAAAGCGGGAGATCTACACGCTCATCAACGAGTTGAAGGCGCAGGGGCTCTGTATCCTGCTGATGTCCTCGGACATGCCGGAACTCCTCGGGATCTCCGACCGCATCCTGGTCATGTCGAACGGGTTGCTGACCGGCAGCTTCGCCCGTGACGAGGCCGATCAGGAGGAGATCATGCGCTGTACGGTCGCCGGTTTGACGGAGGGCGTTGCGCCATGAATCCCGACCGGTTCACACCACCAGGTTTCACCACACATACCCCGTCCACCGTTGAACAGGCAGTGGGTTCGAAGGCGAGCGCCCCCGGCGCCGTCACGGGCGGAACGCCAACCAGCAAACACCTGACGGTCGATTTCCCGGAGGAAACAGCGAAATGAAAGTAAAGCAATTCGCCACGGAGAACATCCCGCTGATCGGCCTGATCGTGCTGATGGCAGCGGTATCGCTCTATTCGCCGAGTTTCCTGACCGTCGACAACCTGCTGAACATCCTTCGGCAAACCTCGATCAACGCGGTCATCGCCATGGGGATGACGTTTGTGATCCTCACGGCGGGTATCGACCTCTCTGTCGGTTCGATCCTGGCCTTCGCCGGTGCGGTCTGTGCCTCGATGATCGCGGCCGACACGCCACTCATCGTCGCGTTGCTGACCACGATCGTCATCGGCGCGGCGCTGGGCGCGGCGTCGGGCAGTATCGTTGCCTTCTTCGGGGTTCAGGCCTTCATCGCAACGCTGGTCGCCATGACCATGGTGCGCGGGCTGGTGCTGGTCTACACCGATGGGCGCCCGATCTCGACGGGGAACTTCGACGTTGCCAACAGTTTCTACGAGGTGGGGGGCGGCTATGTGGCGGGCATTCCGATCCCGGTCATCATCGCCGCGCTTGCATTCCTCGTCTGTTGGTACGTGCTGAACTTCACCCGACTTGGCCGTTACGTCTATGCCATCGGGGGCAACGAGCAGGTCGCCTTGCTGGCCGGGGTCAACGTCGCGCGGGTGAAGGTGATCGTCTACGCCATTTCCGGTGCGCTCTCGGCACTTGCGGGCATCATCCTGACGGCCCGCCTCGAATCCGCCCAGCCCACGGCCGGCCTGGCCTACGAGCTTGACGCGATCGCCGCTGTCGTGCTCGGCGGGACCTCGCTTGCCGGTGGGCGCGGGCGAATAACGGGCACCCTGATCGGTGCCCTCATCATCGGCGTGCTCAACAACGCGCTGAACATCATGGATGTCTCGTCCTACTACCAGATGATTGCAAAGGGCGCTGTCATCCTGCTTGCCGTGGTCCTCGATGGCCGCAGCAAGGCTACCTCGAAATAAACCCCATACGACCATGACCTGGAGGAGAAATGTCATGAAAAAGCTGCTTGGCCTGGCAACCGCCACTGCGATGCTTCTCGGCACCACCGCCCCGACCTTTGCTGCGGATACGCTGGCACTGGTGGTATCGACCCTGAACAACCCGTTCTTCGTGACCCTTAAGGAAGGCGCCGAAGGCAAGGCCTCCGAACTGGGCTACGAGCTGCTCGTGCTCGACAGCCAGAACGATCCGGCCAAGGAACTGGCTGCCGTCGAAGACGTGCTCAACAAGGACGTCAAGCTCCTGATGATCAACCCCACTGATTCTGACGCCGTGCGCAGTGCCATTCGGGCCGCCAACCGCAAGGATGTGCCGGTGGTGACACTCGACCGGGGTGCCTCGGGCGGTGAAGTGGTCTCCCACGTCGCTTCAGACAACGTGCAGGGCGGCGAGATGGCTGCCGAACTGGTGAACACCACTCTGTCGGGCGCCGGCAAGGTCGTGGAATTGCAGGGTGTGCCCGGTACCTCCGCAGCCCGTGATCGGGGCGAGGGATTCAACAAGGGAATTGACGCCGTCGACGGGCTGGAAATCGTCGCCTCCCAGGCGGCCGATTTCGACCGTACCAAGGGGCTCAACGTCATGGAGAACATCCTGCAGGCGCAGCCTGAGGTCGACGTGGTCTTTGCCCACAATGACGAGATGGCGCTTGGTGCGATCAAGGCCATCGAGTCCGCGAAACGCGACATCCTCGTGATAGGCTTCGACGGCACCGATGACGCTGTTGCAGCCGTGAACGAGGGCACCATGTTGGCGACCGTGGCCCAGCAGGCCGGAATGATCGGTGCGCTCGGCGTCGAGACCGCCGACAAGATCCTGAAAGGCGAAGAGGTTCCGGAGTACACACCGGTTCCCCTGCAGCTGATCCAGAAGTAAGCTCCAATACTCAAGTGAATGCGGGGGAGCGGCACGGTTGCTTCCCCGCACCGAAAGCGGGATGACATGGTCAGTATCAAGGATGTCGCAAAGGCTGCGGGCGTTTCCGTCTCTACGGTCTCGCATGTCATCAACAAGACACGCTTCGTGGCGCCCGACACGCGCTCCGCGGTGGAGAAGGCAGTCGATGACCTCGGCTACGAGCCCAGCTACCTCGCGCGTGCGCTCAAGAGCAATCGCACCCGAACCATCGGCATGCTTGTCACCTCCAGCACCAACCCGTTTTTTGCGGAGATCGTCAGCGGCGTCGAGGAGGGGTGTTTTCAGGCCGGCTACAGCCTGATCCTGTGCAATGCCGGCGATCAGCCGGGGCGGCAGCGAAGCTACCTCAAGACGCTGATGCAGAAACGCATCGACGCGCTGGTGGTCATGACGGTCAACCGCGACCCCGATTTTCAGTCGGAACTGGACCGGCTTACGAACCTGCCGCGCGCGGTTCTGGATTCCGACCCGATGCCGCATGCCTGCGCCATTGGCGACGATTCCATCCTCGGCGGCCGGTTGGCGGCCGAGTACCTCGCCGGGCGGGGGCACCGCCGGATCGGTTGCCTGTCCGGCCCAGAGAGGCACACACGGTCGGACGACCGCCTTTCTGGCTTCCGCGATGGGCTCGCGCAGGCCGGCCTTTCGCTGGACCCGGGATTGGTGGCGGCCGGCGAGCTGTCCGCCCGCGGTGGGTACGAGGCCATGCGGGCGTTGATCGAACGTGGCGCTCTGCCGGATGCGCTTTTTGCCTTCAACGACCTCATGGCAATGGGCGCCTACAAGGCCGTGGCGGAAGAAGGCCTGGCCGTTCCCGGCGACATTTCCATCATAGGATACGACGATCTCGAAATCGCCTCCTACCTGCAGCCGGGCCTGACCACGATCCGGCAACCCGGGTTCAATCTCGGTCTTGAGGCGGCGGAGATCCTGATCCGGAACCTCGAGTCCGGCATTGGCCTGCCCGATGTCATCCAGAAGAAACCCGAACTCGTCGTGCGGGAATCCGTGCGCTAGACGCCGTGCGGCCCCCGTGCGCCAACCACCGCGAGGTGCCATGACGATCACTGTATTCGGCAGCATCAATATCGACCTGACGACCTATGCCACGCGCCTGCCACGCCCGGGTGAGACGCTCCACGGGGATCGCTATGCGATCGGGCTTGGTGGCAAGGGCTGCAACCAGGCCGTCGCCGCCGCGCGCCTCGGGGCGCAGACACGCCTTGTGGGGCGCGTCGGGGAGGATACCTTCGGCCAGCGGGCGCTGGCCGACCTGTCCGGTGCAGGGCTATCCACCGGCGACATTCGCACCGACGCGGGTGTGGAGACCGGCATCGCCGTGATCGGCGTCGATGCCGAGGCCCAGAACTGCATCACCGTCGTTGGCGGGGCAAACATGGCCATAGACGTCAGTGACGTGGAGCGTGCGCGTGACGTGTTCGAGGCGACCTCGGTCTTGCTGCTGCAACTGGAGATTCCGCTGGAGGCCGGTCTTGCGGCTGCCGACATTGTCCGCGCGCATGGCGGGCGTGTGATCCTCGACCCGGCGCCAGCACCGGACGGGGGGCTGCCACCAGAGATTCTGGCGCGAGTCGATGTCGTGACGCCCAATGAAACGGAGACCGAACTGCTGGTCGGGTTGCGTCCCCGGACCCCGGAAGATGCCGCGCGCGCGGCGGCGATGATGCGCGCCGCAGGTGTCCACGCGGCGGTGGTCAAGCTCGGCGCGGCCGGGGTCTGCTACCAGGATGCCGACGGCGGAGGGTTCATTCCGCCATTCGAGGTCGAGAGCATCGACACCGTCGCGGCCGGCGACTGCTTCAACGGCGGTCTGGCCTACGCGCTGAACGATGGGGCGAGCATGGGCGATGCGATCCGCTTCGCCGCGGCCTGTGGTGCGTTGTCGACGACGAAAGCGGGCGCTTCCAGCTCCGCGCCCACTTTGCCGGAGGTGCGGGCGCTCATGGGGTAGGATGGAGTCGCTGCGCTTCGGTCAGCTGATTTTCGGCGCGCCCTTGCTCTTGGGGGGATCCGCGTCCTCGCTCCACGTGACGCGCAGGTCCAGTCGGCAATTGCCTTCGGCGCGCTCTGCCCGGATGCGCAGTGTCAAGAGCCCGTCGGGTTCCAGAGTGATCGCGCCGTCCTCGTCCGAAAGCGTCAACTCACCCTTGCCGAGCCCCTTGGTGATCGATTCCAGAAGTGCCTTGATCGTCTTTCGCGATTGCAGGGATTCGTGCCGGAACTTGCCGTCAGTTTTCACGCCGGATCTGCCTCCCAGATGTGCCGCTTGGGGCTGAAGTGCTTGGCGCGGGGATCGTCAAAAGACAGCCCCGCATGGAAATGCGAGCGTGGCCCCAGTGCCGATCCCCGTCAAGCCACCGTACTGTCGGCATGTGCGGCCCGGCGTCACGCTTCCCCCAGAGGTGGGGCAAATACTTCGTGGTCAGTATCTGACAGTCAGTGTTGCTTGTGCCGAGACCGTGGCAAGCGTGCCTCGCGCAGCGCGCTACGCCGAGCGCGGCAGGTTGGACACGGAGTCGAAGCAGAGCGCCAAAGGGTGCAAGCGCACCTCCTCGCGAGAGCGGCGGTTCGCGACGCCGGTCCTGTCTCCGGCAGGAAACTCGCGGATTTTCCTTTTCGATTCACCCTTGGAGCAATGGCAGTGATCCAATGCGGCAACCAGAATGCGCGGATCAGTGTTCGACGCTGTCTCATCGCCTTCCGGATCGCGTTCGGCACGAGGTACGGGGCGGCCTGCTTCGGAAAGGATCTGAACCAGTTGTCGCCGGACTACCCGCGCCGCGACAGGGGCGCTGTCACGACCGGCATGCGGATCCGACACGAAACCGACCGGTTGCGCAGGCCTTTGGCGGGGTCCACAGCGGGTGCCGGCGGCGCCATGCGCGGTCCTGTCAGCTCCCGAACACGCCTGCGCCCGCATGTTGGAGCGCATCGAAATCGATCCCTCCGGTGACCTCCGAGACGGCAACCCCTGCGAGCGCCGACAGGTAGGCCTCGGGTTCTGGCTGCTCGATGTCGCGAAGGAACCGGCCGTCCGGTTTCTGGTAGAAGGGCCCGGGGCTCTTCATGATCGCGGCAAGAAGATCGGGGCGTTCTTCCAGCAGAACCGGGGAGATCCGCGTGGGGGTGTCGCCATTCCGCGCCCAGTTCAGCACCCAGATATGGGTGAGCGGAGCGGAAAGGCGGATGCGGTCGGCCCCATAGATGCGCCGGATCGGGAGGTCATACTTCTCTTCCAGGTGCCAAAGCTCTTCGCTTGGCAGAGCGTCGAGCGCTGCGCGTCGGGTCGCGCTCAGGAGAGGGTGGAGGCGGGGATTGTGCAGGATCGTTCCGGGGTTGATACGCGGCATCTTGGCAATGCCGAGCCCCTCTGGCACCGGTGTTCCCGCACGTACCAGCAGCCTGTCGTTGGTCACGAAGGAGACCGCCGGCCGGTCCATCATATGCAGGACCGCCGTGGATTTTCCTCCCCCGGACAGGCCGGCGATGGCCAGTGTCCGGGTGCCGTTCGTAGCCGCTGCCGCATGGCAGATCTGCCAACCGTCGCGCTGGCAGATGTTCAGCAACTGCGTGTTGACGAAATTAATGACTTGATTTGGGTTTTGTGCTGTCGGTCCAAAGGCGATGGCCCGATCCGCGCTCTGCAGGAAGGTCACGCCGGTGCGGACCTTGTGGATCAATCGGGCGTTGCAGAGGTCCAGTATCGCGTCCTTCCGGCCTGCCTTTCCCGGTTCCCGCGCCCAATCGACAAAGCGCGGCGCCGGATCGAGCTGTTGCCCGTCCAGCACTTCGACCGTCGTGTTGACGGTCCCGGGAGCAGCAAGGACGTCGGCAAAATACACCTCCAGCTCGCTGCGCAGAGGCTCGTTGCACCGGATCTCGGCACGGAGATGGCCCACTTCGAGGAAAAGCGGCACGGTCGTGTGGAGTGGCGACAGGTCGAGCCGCGCGAGGATTTCGGCAACGGTTCGCGGTGTCATCGGGTTACCTCCGCGATCACGTGATCGGTCACCAGGGCTGCCGCATCGAGCCCGCAGCCTTCCCTGACCCCGCGATACCCTCCGAACGCGGAAACCTCGAACACGATTGGGCCGTCCGCCGTAAGAGCGACATCGACCGTCGTGAAGGTCAATCCGAACGGCGCCTGCGCCCGCCGCGCCAAATCTATCAACTCTGGGTCAGGCTCGTACGCTTCATATCTGCCACCCGAATGGATCGTGGTGTTCCAGGTGTCGCTCTGGGAAACGCGGGCGTAGGTGCAGACATACTCGCCACCGAGGAAAACCATCCCGAGGTCCTGCCCCGAGAGGTCGGCCTTTTGCTGGATATACATCACCGGGTTTACGGCCGCGAAACGAGCGATCTGCGCCGTGGCATCCGGATTTGTGCCTTCGATCAGGGTCATCCCCCGCGCCTTGGTGGAATAGAGCGGCTTGAAAACGGCAGTGCCAAAGTCCTTCGCGGCCTGAAGGGCGGCTGCCGGATCTTCGGTCACGCGGGTCGGGGGCATTGGCATCCCGGCTGCTGTCAAAGAGACCGTGCAGGCAAGCCGGTCGATCAGCCGCAGGATCGCCTCGGGTCGCGAAAACAACCTCACCCCGCGCGTTTCGGCAAATCGCAACATCTCCAGCCGGTCAAGAACGTGGGGGCTGTAGACCTCGTGGATCTTCTTGACGATAAGCGCGTCGAGCGTGCAGAGGTTCGTGCCCTCATAATGCAACGCCCCGTTGGCGAGGTCCATGGTGACCCGCCCCATGTCGATCACAAGCCGGAACCCCGTGCGTGCCTCCACCGCGTCGGCCAGTGCTTCGGTGGACCATTTGCCGGGGATACCAACCACCCCGATCTTCAGTTCAGTCACTGAACAGCTCCCTGATCGGCAGTTTGAAACGCTCTTCCTTGCCCGGCGGGCAGCTGAGCGCCTGCTCCAGCAGGAACCGGGACCGTAGGAACATGCGCCGTGCATGGGCCCTGTCAAAGATGAACCGGGTCGAGGTGGCGAAGCTGCGCGCCAGTCCGAGCGCCAGCCGGTATTCGAAAGTCCTGTCCTTCTGGCTGCGCGCGAATTTCGCCACCATGCCATGAAAGTCGCACACCACGCCGGCGATCCGGCTGCGGATCGGGCCATCCTGGATCTGCAACCGGTAGTTGGACACCATGAAGACCGAGACGTCTTGCACATAGTCCATGTAGCGGGAGCGATGCAGGTCGATGAAGCGGATCTTTTTCTCGACCGGGTCGTAGATCACGTTGTCGAGGTTGAAGTCGCCGTGGATGTGCACCGAGAAAGGCGCCTTGAGGGCGCGCTCTCGCTTGTTGGCGCGGGCGACCAGCGTGTCGAACGACGGCAGATCCACCTCGCCGAGTTGGCTCGCGCCAGCGCCAAAATCCGGATGCACCCGGCGAACGTCTTTCATGCGCCGGGCGAGCTGCACCATCGAGCCCATGTCGGCCGGCTCGTCGGTGCGGGTGCGTTTCCAGATGTCACGAAGTGTTTTCGTGAGCGCCCGTTGCGCTTCCGAAACGTGCAGGTCGCTCTCGTTGAGCAGGATATGCTCGAAGGTTCTCCCGGGGAGGTGTTCGATCAGCAGTGCTGCGGACTGGCCACGTTTCTCATAGGAGAGGATCTTTGGCGCGAGGCCGGGATAGATCGAATGCCAGGATTTCACCCCGGCGCGTTCTTCCCGGACCTTTTGCAAGGCACCATCCTTGAAGACCGCGTCGACGGACTCGTTGCGCGACTTCACGGATGAGATTGCGCCGCCGGACCGGGTTTCGGCCAGCGGTTCGAGTTCCAGATCGTCGTTGTTGGCGTCTGTCCTGGAGAGAATGCTGCGCAGGGTGAAGTACCGTTCGAACTGCACCGACTGGCCGATGTTCACCGAAAGGATCCCCTCGGATATGCTTTGCAGCGCGTCGCCCATGCGGCGCAGCTCGTTGGCGGCAAGCAGGCTGTTGGCAAGGTCCTCGGTCTGTTTCGACTTGCGCATGTCGCGCGTGTAGGTGCGAAAGACCTGGTCATAGAGGTCGTCCAGCCGCCCCTTGCTCTGTCCGATTGCCACGGCGAGCTTGCTTTCGGAGGCCTCGATTGCGGGCAGAATATCGGCAATGGAACGCCGTACACTCTTGATGGCCTTGGGATAGACCTCGGGGCGCAGCATTTCCTTGCGCTGGACGTCTTCGGCATGGATCAGGCTGCGGCGGGCAAGGCGGCTGATCATGTCGAGGTTCCGCCCGACCATGTCCATGTTCTGTAGCAACATGCGCTGAGACTGGCCAAGTTTGCGCGCGGAAAGTCCCCGTTGGCTCGCGTTGTGCACCCGGGCGCGGAGGTTGTCCGAATACCCGGCCCGCAGGATTACCTTCTGGGCGACACCTGTGGCCGGCGCCTCGAAATAGGATTGCAGGCCGGCAAGCTGGCCGTCGAGCTCAGCGCAGAGGAAATGCAAGTTTTCTCCGATTGCGCGGGGCAGCCTAGCCATCGAACACCCCCAGGTATTGGGGGGCGCTTGGTGTTGTGAGCGCCTTTGCGAACCCGGGTCTGAATTCCGTGGCCCGCGCGGACAGAGACACCCATTCGGTGGCAATCTGGGACGGGTCCGGCCGCGGTCCCATCCGTGGCGTGTATCGCCCCACCAGATCGCAGGCAAAGAGCACCTCAAGCTGGTGGCGCACTCCGTCGACCTTGGGCTTGAAGACCTCCGCAACATGGAGGAGTGGTCCAACCTTTACTTGGGCGGCGATCTCCTCAAGGCACTCCCGTTTCAGGCATTCCACCAGCGTCTCTCCCGGCTCCTGCTTACCACCCGGCAGTGTCAGGTAGGGCGTTGAACCGGGCTTCTGCTTTACCTGAACCAGGATCCGATCATCCCGCCGGATGACGGCCCGGACGGTCGGACGGATGGGAGCTTGAAAGCGGCGTTCGGGCATGGTCCGGTCTGTTCTGGTCGGGAAACGGAACAGATTCATGGCAGGTCCCGACGTTTCGCGCATCAGCGTGTCAGACAAGGCCCGCGCCCGCAATGGCGAACCTCCGGGCGGCGGGTATAGTGTGGCGGTCAGGGCGATTCACAACACGAAGGGCGGATGATGCCCCGGGATCTTCTTCTTCTGCGGCACGGCAAGGCCGTTTCCGGTCACGCGGGGCCGGATCTGGCGCGACCGCTGAAGGATCGCGGCAAGCGACAGGCGCAACGGATCGGGGTCTGGCTGGCTGGGAACGGGCTGCTGCCCACTGTGGTGATCAGCTCTCCGGCGGAACGGGCGTTTGTCACCGCCCAGAAAACCCTCAAGGCGGCAGGTGTCGGGGCAGGGGGCATTGTGCTGGACGATCGGCTTGGGCCGGACAGGGCCGACGCGCACCTGGCGCTGCTGGGCGAAAGGTTTGGTGCGAGTAGCGCGCCGCTCATGCTTGTGGGGCACCGGGCGGGGCTGGAGGGTCTTGTGCGGCACCTGACCGGCGACAGGCGGAGCCGGCTGGACCTCAAGTCCGGTACGCTTGTTCACCTCCTGCTTTCCGACGGTGCTGAGGGCCTTGGAATGGCCGCCGCGCAGGATCTTCGGTTCGTTCGGCAGCAGGACTTGCCGAAGAGATTTCCCTTTCCGGGGCCGGGGGGGACAGAATGGCGCGACAGACCAGCCTATTACTATCGGCAATCCGCTGTCGTGCCATATCGGTTCGCCGATGGCAGGTTGCAGATCCTCGTCATCACCTCAAGCAAGCGCAACCACTGGGTCGTGCCCAAGGGCATTCACGAACCGGGCGCCTCTGCACAGGCCTCCGCCGCCCGGGAAGCGGAGGAAGAGGCCGGCATCTTCGGAGAGGTGGAAGAGACGCCGTTGGGGCGCTTCGACGTCGCAAAATGGGGCGCCACCTGTATGGTGACGACCTATGCGATGCGCGTTACGCGGATCCTTGATGACGATGCCTGGGACGAGAACCACCGGCACCGCCTGTGGGTCACGCCGGAACAGGCACTCGCGCGGTTGAAGCACGCCGGGCTGAAGCGGCTCGTCGCCGATTTCGCCGCTCGAATGGGCGAAGCTGGCGGCAAGTTGACGTAAGGTCCCGCCTTGACACAATGCGTCGCAGCGCCCGCGGCAAGAGCAATATCCGTTCGTTGCGCACGATCTGATCGCATTCCGACCTATGCGTGACACTTCGTTACTCATGCTTCCAGCGCATTGCCGAAAATGGCCCACAGGCAAGCAATTGTTTTTGAATAATTTTCCAAATTTCTGCACTTGGCGGGCCAATTGATTGTAGAAGGAGAAAGGCCATATTGAAGCACAGCAGGGGGATCGAGCCACGATCTCTCCGGGATCGGAACCAGACTGCCGCACGGCGTTGACCCGATCCCGTTGCTACCGAATTCTGTCCGCGGGGCCCCTCCCTCCCGCGCCATCCGATTGCAGGAGCTGCAAATGAACGTCATGACCCATTCTCCGCTCAAAGATCCGTGGGACGGCTTTTCGGCCGGTACCTGGCGCACCACAATCGACGTGCGCGGTTTCATTCAGGAAAACTACACGCCCTACGAGGGTGACGACAGTTTCCTGGCCGGGCCAACCGACCGGACGAAGGCGCTCTGGGAAGAACTGTCGGTCCTGCTCAAGAAAGAACGTGAAGTTGGCGTTCTCGATGTCTCCGCAGACAAGCCCTCGTCGATCACGGCTCATGACGCCGGCTACATCAACAAGGAGCTTGAAATTATTGTCGGGCTTCAGACCGATGCCCCGCTCAAGCGCGCCATCATGCCGAACGGTGGGTTGCGCATGGTCGAAAACGGGCTGAAAGCCTACGGGTTCGACACCGACGCCACCGTGCATGAGGTCTGGACCAAGTATCGCAAGAGCCACAACCAGGGTGTTTTTGACGTCTATTCCCCCGACATCATCGCCTGTCGCAAGTCGGGCGTGATCACCGGCCTTCCGGATGCCTATGGTCGCGGGCGGATCATCGGCGACTATCGCCGCGTGGCGCTCTACGGCATCGATGCCCTCAAGGAAGAGAAGCTGCGTGAGCATCACCAGCTTGACGACGCGGTTTTCAGCGAAGACGTCCTGCGCGATCGCGAAGAGCTCATGGAGCAATACCGTGCGTTGGACGAGTTGCGTGAGATGGGCATGAAGTACGGCATCGACATGTCGAGGCCCGCCGGTTCCGCACGCGAAGCGATCCAGTTTACCTACCTGGCATATCTCGCCGCCGTTAAGGAACAGAACGGCGCCGCGATGTCGATCGGTCGGATCTCGACCTTCCTCGACATCTATATCGAGCGGGACTTCGAACGCGGTGTTCTGACCGAGAGCGAAGCCCAGGAGATGATGGACGACATGGTCATCAAGCTTCGGATCGTTCGCTTCCTGCGCACCCCGGATTACGATGAGCTTTTCTCCGGCGATCCAACCTGGGTGACCGAGGCGCTGGGTGGCATGGGCACCGATGGCCGCACGCTGGTGACCAAGAACGCCATGCGGATGCTTCACACCCTCTATAACCTCGGCCCGGCGCCGGAGCCGAACCTGACGGTGCTGTGGTCTGTCGACCTGCCACGCGGTTTCAAGGATTTCTGCGCCAAGGTGTCGAAGGACACGTCCGCGATCCAGTACGAGAACGATGACCTGATGCGTGCCAAATGGGGGGACGATTACGGCATTGCCTGCTGCGTCTCGGCCATGGCGATCGGCAAGCAGATGCAGTTCTTCGGCGCCCGCGCCAACCTCGCAAAGGCTCTACTCTATGCGATCAACGGCGGTGTGGACGAGAAGTCCGGCACGATGATCGCTCCCGGCCTCGAGCCGATTACGGCGGATGTGCTGGACTATGACGAAGTCGTCGCCAAGTTCGACAAGGCGATGGACTGGCTGGCAAAGACCTACGTCAAGGCGCTGAACTGTATCCACTACATGCACGACAAATACGCCTACGAGCGGATCGAGATGGCGCTGCATGACCGCGAAATCCTGCGCACCATGGCGTGCGGTATCGCGGGCCTGTCGATCGCGGCGGATTCTCTGGCAGCGATCAAGTATTCGACCGTCAAGGTTCTGCGCAACGAGGATGGCCTGGCCGTCAACTATGAGATCGCGGGCGACTACCCGGCCTTCGGCAACAACGACGACCGTGTCGACGAGATCGCCGTCTGGCTGACACAGGCATTCATGGAGAAGGTCGCCGCCCAACCGCACTTCTACCGCAACTCGATGCCCACGCAATCGGTGCTGACGATCACGTCCAACGTGGTCTATGGCAAGAAGACCGGCGCGACCCCGGACGGCCGCGAGGCTGGCGAACCTTTTGCGCCCGGCGCCAACCCGATGAACGGCCGTGACAAGAACGGTTTCGTCGCTGCTGGTGCCAGCGTTGCAAAGCTACCCTACGACTACGCCAAGGACGGCATCAGCTGGACTGCATCGGCCACCCCGGACTCGATGGGCCACACCGAGGGGGAGCAGGTGCGAAACCTTGCGAATGTCCTCGACGGCTATATCGATGCCGGCGGGTTCCATGTGAACATCAACATGCTTGGCCGCGAAACGCTGCTGCACGCGATGGATCACCCAGAGGAGCACCCGCAGCTGACGGTCCGCGTCTCCGGCTATGCCGTGAACTTCGTGAAGCTGACCCGAGAGCAGCAACTCGACGTGATCAGCCGCACGTTCCACAACGCAATGTAAGACAAGAGCAAGGGCGGGGGCGCTTTCGGGCGCCCCGTTTGAATCCGCGCATGGCATATTCCCTCCCCATCCCCCAAGAGGTGCTCGACAGTATCCAGAATGTGGATTGCCACGGCTACCTGCATTCCGTGGAAACCGGCGCCGCCGTCGACGGGCCGGGGATGCGGTTCGTGTTCTTCATGGCGGGATGCCAGTTCCGCTGCCTCTACTGCCACAACCCCGACACCTGGAAGCTGCACAACGGTCGGCCGGTGGAGCTTGAAGACATGCTCTCCGAGGTTGGCAAATACGCCAACTTCCTCAGGTTCGCGGGCGGGGTCACGTTTTCAGGCGGCGAGCCGATGATGCAGGCCCCCTTCGTCGGCGCAGCTGCGAAGGCGATCAAGGATGCCTGGGGGCTGCATATTGCGCTGGACACGCAGGGTTTTCTGCACGGAAACGTCGAGGACGACTGGTTCGACCCAATTGACCTGGTGATGCTCGACATCAAGCATATCAATCCCGAGCGCTACCTCGAACTGACGTCGCAGCCTTTGCAGCCGACCCTCGATTTCGCACAGCGCCTGCTGCGCCTGGGCAAGCAGATGCGGATCCGCTACGTGCTGGTGCCCGGCTGGAGCGACGCGCCCGAGGAGGTCAAGGGCATGGCCGACCTCGTGCAGAGCTATGGCGATGCGGTGGAAATGGTGGAGGTCCTGCCGTTCCACCAGATGGGCACATCCAAGTGGGATCAGCTCGGTCTGGAGTACAAGCTGCGCGACACACCAACCCCGACGCGCGATGAAGCCGAGGCGGCACGCGACATCTTCCGGTCCCGCGGACTGGTGGCCAGCTGATCCACGTCCGACAATCAGAAACCAAAAAAAGCCCGCGAACCGTTTCCCGGTTCGCGGGCTTCCTTTTGCGATGTCCGGCGGGTCAGGCGACGTTGAACGCCAATGGGCTGACATTGCGGAACATGCCGGTTTCCTTGAGCTTGTCGATCACGGCCGGCTTGACCGGGGCATCCACATAGAGAAGGGCAATCGCGTCCTTGCCCGGCTCGGAGCGGCCCAGCGTGAAGTTCGCGATGTTGACGCCGTTCGCGCCCATGGTCTGGCCAAGGGTGCCGATGATGCCTGGCACGTCCTCGTTGGTCGTGTAGAGCATGTTGGCGCCGATCTCTGCGTCGATCGTGATGCCCTTGATCTGGATGAAGCGCGGCTTGCCGTCGGAGAACACGGTTCCCGCGATGGAGCGCTCGCGGGTGTCGGTGACGACGGTCAGCTTGACGAAACTGTCGAAGACGCCCGATTTCGCCTGTGTCGTGCGGGAAATCTGGATGCCGCGTTCCGCTGCCTGAACAGGCGCGGAGACAAGGTTCACGTCGGGGTTCGACGCCGCCATTACACCGGCAATGGCAGAGCAGCCGAGCGCGTCGAGGTTCATCTCGGCGACCTTGCCGTCATAAAGGATGTTGATCGCCTTGATCGGCTCGTCGGTCATCTGGCCAATGAAGGCCCCCAGGTGCTCCGCCAGCTTCAGCCACGGCCCCATGACCTTCGCTTCCTCCGCCGTCACTGACGGCATGTTGAGCGCATTCTCGACGGCACCGGTGTTGAGATAGGCCGACATCTGCTCGGCCACCTGAAGCGCCACGTTTTCCTGTGCCTCGGTGGTGGAGGCGCCAAGGTGCGGGGTGCAGACCACGTTGGGCAGGTTGAAGAGGGGGTTATCGGTGGCCGGTTCCTTGGCGAACACGTCGAAGGCGGCACCGGCCACGTGACCGGATTTCAGCATTTCTGCCAGTGCTTCCTCGTCGACCAGGCCGCCGCGTGCACAGTTGACGATCCGAACGCCCTTCTTGGTCTTGGCAAGGTTCTCGCGGCTGAGGATGTTCGCGGTCTTCTCGGTGAACGGCACATGCAAGGTAATGAAATCGGCCCGTTGCAGCAGTTCGTCCAGCTCCACCTTTGTCACGTTCAGCT
This sequence comes from Aliiruegeria haliotis, assembly GCF_003003255.1. Classification (GTDB taxonomy): domain Bacteria; phylum Pseudomonadota; class Alphaproteobacteria; order Rhodobacterales; family Rhodobacteraceae; genus Tropicimonas; species Tropicimonas haliotis. The sequence goes on along the minus strand of NZ_PVTD01000011.1, from coordinate 96,702 downwards.
TCGCGGCGCGCTCGTCGGAGAGGAACGGATCATAGGCGATAACCTTCATCCGCAGGCCGACACCACGTTCGCAAACGATGCCACCGATATTGCCTGCGCCAATCACGCCCAGGGTCTTGCCGGTAAGCTCCGAACCCATGAACCGGGATTTCTCCCACTTGCCGGCGTGGGTGGAGGCGGAGGCTTCGGGGATCTGGCGCGCGACCGCGAACATCATGGCGATGGCGTGCTCGGCGGTGGTGATCATGTTGCCATAGGGCGTGTTCATGACGATCACGCCTTTTTTGGATGCTGCGGGGATATCGACATTGTCGACGCCGATCCCGGCGCGTCCGACGACCTTCAGGTTGTCGGCACGTTCCAGCAGCTTTTCGGTCACCTTGGTTGCCGAGCGAATTGCGAGGCCGTCGTAGTTGTGGATGAGTTCGAGCAACTTGTCCTTTTCCTTGCCGAGGGTCGGCAGGAAATCCACTTCGATGCCGTTGTCGCGGAAGATCTGGACGGCGGTTTCCGACAGCTTGTCGGAGACGAGAACTTTGGGGGCCATTGGAAGCTCCTTTGGCGGACGTTTTTGAAATCTGGGTGAGCCGGCCTCCGGTGTGGAGGCCGCGCAATGGATCAGGCGTTGGCCAGCTGGGCTTCGATCTCTGCTTCGAAGGCCCAGACAAGCCATGGCACGAGGGCCTCGAGATCGGATGTCTCCACGGTCGCACCGCACCAGATGCGCAGGCCCGCCGGGGCATCGCGATAGGCGCCGATATCGAGCGCAACGCCTTCGGAGTCCAGGCGCTTTGCCACGGATTTGGCGAACGCGGCGCCATCGGCAATGCGATTATCCGTGAACTTCAGGCAGACGGAGGTGTTCGACCTGATTGCCTGGTCGGCGGCGAGGAAATCGATCCAGTCATTGTCGGCCACGAAGCGTTCGATCACGGCGGTATTGGCGTCCGCCCGGGCGATCATGCCCTGTAGGCCGCCGACCGACTTTGCCCATTCCAGCGCGTAGAGATAATCCTCGACCGCGAGCATGGAGGGGGTGTTGATCGTGGCGCCGGAGAAAATCCCCTCGATCAGCTTGCCGCCCTTGGTCAGGCGGAAAATCTTCGGCAAGGGCCAGGCCGGGGTGTAGCTCTCCAGCCGCTCGACCGCGCGTGGCGACAGGATCAGCATGCCATGTGCGGCTTCACCACCCAGCACCTTCTGCCAGGAGAAGGTGGCGACATCGAGCTTGTCCCAGGGCAGGTCCACCGCGAAGGCGGCGGAAGTGGCGTCGCAAAGGGTCAGACCGGCCCGGTCGGCGGGGATCGCGTCGCCGTTGGGCAGGCGGACGCCGGAGGTGGTGCCATTCCAGGTGAAGACGACGTCGCGGTCGAAATCGACCGACCCGAAGTCCACGATCTCGCCGTAATCAGCCGTCTTGACCACGGCGTCGAGCTTGAGTTGCTTGACCACGTCGGTCACCCAGCCCGAGCCAAAGCTCTCCCAGGCGAGCATCTCGACAGGGCGCGCGCCCAGAAGCGACCACATGGCCATTTCCATCGCACCGGTGTCGGAGGCGGGCACGATGCCGATGCGGTAGTCGGCGGGGATGCCGAGGATTTCGCGAGTCGTCTCGATGGCATCCTTGAGCTTGGCCTTGCCGATGGCGGCACGGTGCGAACGGCCGAGGGCAGCATCCTTCAGGACATCGAGCGAAAATGTAGGGGGTTTGGCACAGGGGCCAGAGGAAAAACGCGGATTGACCGGCCGCGTGGCCGGAGCGGAGTTTGCCATTGCTGGTATCCTTCCAGATATCTGCCTCTCGTTGGGGAGAGGTGTCCCGCCGCCGGACCTACGGGAATGCCAATCGTATGACAACCCCCGTGTGGTCGCCCCGATCTGCGATTGCAGCCACGCGTGCATCGGATCGGAAACCTGGGTCACCGATCGGCGCGGAAAGAAAAGCGGTTGCAAAACGCGGTCGCTCTTACACGCGTACACCCCATTGCGATTGGGGTCGGAGCCGCGCGGGACGTGTGTCATCTTGCGACTGTCTTGCCAGCAACGAGGGCAGCACCCGCACAGATGTCGTGCGGCCGTCGCACGCATCTGAGATCAGGCGCCAGATCGGGTCACCGACGACGGCCGTCCGGCAGGCTGGCCACCGCTGGCGCGTTCCGGTGCACGTGACAGCGCGCGGTCAGGTCGTCCCGAACAGCGCGGCAATGCCAGCCTCGGCCACCGCGAGGTCCTGATCGGGGGAGCCCGAGCTGACACCAATGCCGCCCACGACGTTGCCTTCGACGACGATCGGCAGCCCCCCGGTGAGCACGACCATCCGGCCACCATGGGAGGCGGTGATGCCATAGGCCGGCTGGCCCGGCTGGCAGGCCTCGCGCAGTTCGTGCGTCCCTTTCCAGGTGCCCGTTGCGGTAAAGGCCTTGTCGATGGCGAATTGCGTCCCCGGCGGCTTGCTCCCGTCCATCCGCTCGAAGGCGATCAGGTTGCAGCTTTCATCCGTGACGGCAATTGCCATCGGCACGCCGATCTCTTCGGCCTTGGCTCTGGCGCCGTCGATCAGCATTCGTGCGTCGTCAAGGTCCAGCCGTTTGATTGTCAGCATCGGTCACTCCTTTGTCGTTGTCCGGGAAGGGCGGCGTCTGCCTGCCGTGTCGTTTCGGGGAACGGGGGCGTCGGCACCAGCAGTGGGGCTGATGCCGGCGCTGGTACCACCGCGCGATGCGCCGGCATTCAGCTGCGCGGGTCCTGTGCCTCGGCCGTGGTCCAGCGCCGGAGAATGGCCCGTATGGCCATCGAGATCAGTGGCACGGTCCAGATCAGGACGGTGATGGCGCCAAGCGTTCCGGCCACCGGGCGGTCGAAAAAGCCGATGATGTTGCCGTCGGCCTTGATGACGCTGGCCATGAAATTGTCCTCCAGCATCGGGCCGATCACGATCCCGAGGATGGTGGGGGCGATGGGAAAGCCGTTCTCCTCCATCAGGAAGCCGATGATCCCCAGCACCAGCATGATGGCGATGCCAAAGACGCTGTTGGTGATCGCGAAAGAGCCGACTATGCAGAACAGGAGGATGATCGGCATCAGCAGCCGGGCCGGTGTCTGCACCACGTAGCGGGCGCCGCGGATCGCAAAATACCCCAGGAACAGCAGCAGGATGTTGGCGACAAAGAAGGTCAGGAAGATCGCGTAGGTCAGGTCAGCCTGGGTTGCAAAGACCATCGGGCCGGGCGTGATCCCTTTCATGAAGAGAACGCCGATAGCGATGGCGGTCACGGAATCGCCGGGGATGCCGAAGACGAGTGCCGGGATCCAGACGCCGCTCAGGGACGAGTTGTTGGCCGACCCTGCGGCGGCCAGCCCCTCGTCATGGCCGGTGCCGAACTTCTCCGGCGTGCGCGAGAACTTCTTGGCCATGGCATAGGAGACCCAGGCGGCGATGTCGGAACCGGCTCCGGGCAGGATGCCGACCACGGTCCCGATAAGGCTGCCGCGAGCCAGGTTGCCCTTGTTCCGGCGCATCATCTGCCATTGGCCGCCATAGACCGATGAGCTCGACTTCGGCACCGAGGCGGTGTTGTGCTGCTTTGCCATGGCGAAGCGCAGGATCTCGGTCATGGCGAACATGCCGATCATCGCGGGGATGAAGCTGACGCCGCCCATGAGGTCGATCGAGCCGAACGTGAACCGCGGGTGCCCGCCCGTCACGTCGATGCCGATGGTGGAGATGAACAGTCCGATCAGCAGCGCCACCAATCCCTTGACGGGGGAACCGCGTGAGATGATGACCGAGCAGCTCAACCCGAGGCAGGCGAGCCAGAAATACTCGACGGTACTGAACTGGAAAGCGAATTCCGCCAGGAACGGTGCGCCGGTGGTCAGGATGACAGCGCCGACCAGCCCGCCGAAGACGGAACTGACAAGGCCGATGCCGAGCGCCCGCTCTGCCTGTCCGCGCAGCGTCATCTGGTAGGCATCGTCGACATAGGCTGCCGAGGCCGGCGTGCCAGGGATACGGAGCATGGCGCCGGGGATGTCGCCGGCGAAGATCGCCATGGCGACGGAACTCACGATGGCGGCGATGGCCGGAAGCGGCTCCATGAAAAAGGTGAGCGGCACCAGCAGCGCCGTGGCCATGGTGGCCGAGAGTCCCGGGATCGCCCCCACGAAGAGGCCGAAGATCGAAGCGCCGAGGATGACGCCGAGAACAGAGGGATCTGCGACGAGGGCGAATGCGTTGATCAGGTTGTCCATGGTCGCGACCTACCAGGCGATGGATTGCAGGACGCCCCATGGCAGGGGCACGAGAAAGACCTTGCTGAAAAGCGTGTGGATCGCCAGCGACGCCGTCACGGAGACGAGGATCGCGGTGAGGATGTCCACCCGAAGCGACAGAAGGAAGGCCAACAGGACAGTGATACTGAGAACGGGGAATCCGATCACGTCCATGAAGGGGATGAAACTCGCCGTTCCCAGCAACACGATGCCCACGCGAAGCAGGCGCCGGGGATCGGTGATCCAGTCGCCCGCCTCTGCCAGCCTTGGACGCGGTGAGCCGACGAGGTCGGAAACGATGAGGATGATCGCGCAGCCGATCAGGCCGATGGCCACGATGTTGGGCAGCAGGGCGGACCCGATCGATTGGCCCGGGATCACCGGAAAACTGCTGGCTTCGAACAGGATGGCCGTGGCGAACACCAGCAGAAAGCAGCCTGTGAGGCGGTCACTGATCTTCATGTCATCTCCAGTGATTGCCCGGATCCGCGCCGGAGATCCGCTAGCGTGCGGGCGCGGTCCGGCAGGGGCGTTCGCCGCTCGCCCTCCGTTCTGGGGGGAGAGGGGAAGGGAGACGCGCCGACCCGAGCAGGGGGCGGCGCGCCCGATCGCTTACTTCGACAGTCCTGCGGCTTCCATCACGGAGCCGTTGGCTGCATCAGCGTCGGCCATGAACTGGCCATAGGTCGGGCCGTCCATCCAGACTTTACCAAAACCACGCTCAGCCATGAAACCGGTGAACTCTTCCGAATTCCAGGCCGCTTCGAGCGCGGCAGACAGCTTGGCGGTCGCGTCCTCCGGAAGGCCTGCCGGGCCGGCCACGCCGCGCCAGGTGGCGATCATGAGGTCAATGCCGGTTTCACCCTTGACGGTCGGCACATCCGGCGCATCGGCCAGCGGCTCTTCGCTCATCACGGCCAGCGACTTCACCTTGCCGGCGGAGACCAGCGAGACGGCTTCGGGATAGGAGCAGGAGACGATGTCCACACCGCCCGAGACCAGATCCTGCAAGCCTGCGGCCGACCCCTTGGAAGGCACCCAAGGCACAGCATCGGCGCCGAGCCCGCCCTCGACCAGCAGGCCGGCCATGGCGAGGTGCCAGATACCGCCCTGACCGGTGCCCGAAGACTTCATCTTGCCCGGTTCGGCCTTGGCGGCCTCGAGAAAGTCCGAAATGGTGTCGAACTCGGAATCGGCCGCAACGTGGAAGGCGGCCGGGTCGGCGTTGTACAGGCCGAGCGGCGTGTAGCCGGTGTAGTCCAGGTCGGTCAGACCTGCATGCTTCATCATCGCGATTTCGACTGTCACGGTGCCGATGGTGTAGCCGTCGGGTTCGGCGGTCGCGATCGCCGAATGCCCGACAACACCCGAACCACCGTCCCGGTTGACGACGTTTACGGGCACGCCGAGTTCCTTTTCCATAAGTCCGGCGAGCATCCGGCTGGTGGCGTCGGTTCCGCCGCCTGCGCCCCACGGCACAACCCAGGTGATCGGGCGCTCGGGATACTCGGCCTGTGCGGCATCGGCAAAAAGCCCGGTGCCTGCGGCGAAGGCAGCGATTCCGAGTCCCAGTGTAAGAGCATTGCGTAGCATGAGCATCCTCCCAATAGATGCGTTGCGGTTTGACCGGTCGGTTTCAGCGCCGCGCGGTCCGGAATGAGGCGCAGCGCGCTTCCAAACTCCAACCTCGCCGGATTCATACCGACCGAGGTGACAAATTCAACGCCAATCGGTCGGTGCGGCAGGCGGGCGCGTGTCGGGCCATGCGCAGGCGATTTTTCTGCCTTTGCAACCAGACTGAAGTGAAATCAACTTGAAAACAGCGCCTTAATCCGTTGCGTCCGCGATCCCCGCCGGATGGCAGAAGCGCGGCGTGCGACCGGAGAGTGTCAGTATGACGCTGCCACGCAGGTGTGCGTTCAAGCCTGAAGTGCAACATTTGTAATCGACGTGTTGCAAAAAATGACAACTCAAGCCGGCGACTCGGTGGGAAGTCCCGAAAGGGTTGGCGCTATCAGGTGTCGTCAGGCGTGCACGGAGGGGACGGCGGATCGGGCGCGGGCTAAACGACCGCAGTCAATCGACCCATTCGACGTCGTATTTCCGGACGAGCGAACCGATTTGCGCCCCGCTCAGCATCACCGGGTTCATTCCACGGGTCAGGAGGGCGAGCTTCGCAGTCTCTTCCAGTTCCTCCATGGCGTAGACGGCCGCATCGAGGTCCTTGCCGGCCACGACGGGTCCATGGTTGGCCAGCAGGACGGCGGAGCGTTTCCCCGCGAGTCCGCGGACAGCATCGCCCATGGCCGGATCGCCGGGCATGAAATAGGGCAGAAGTTTCACCTTTCCGAGCCGCATGATCGAATAGGCCGTGAGCGGAGGCAGGACATTGTCCGGATTCGTGTCCGGCAGGACCGACAGGGCGACGGAATGGCTGGAGTGCAGGTGCACAACGGCGCCAGTCCGGCTGCGCGTCTCGTAGAACGCGGAGTGAAGTGGGATCTCCTTGGTCGGCGCATCGCCGGACAGCAAGGTCCACCGTTCGTCCAGATGACTGATCCGCGCCGGGTCGAGATTGCCCATCGAGGAGCCCGTTGGGGTCACGAGCACCGTGCCATCGGAAAGCCTCATGGAGATATTGCCGGAGGAACCGCCAGTCAGCCCACGATCGAAGATCGACTTTGCAAAGCGGGCGATGTCCTCTCGAGCGCGGGTTTCCTCCGTCATCTCTCAGCCTTTCAGAAGCGTCAGGGCTTCGGCGAAAAAGTCCGGGCCACCGAAATTCCCGGATTTGAGCGCGAGGACCAACGGTCGGCCGTCCACCCTCAAGGCCGGCACACCCGCGGCGATGCGCGGGCCGATGCGAAGCCGGTCAGCGCCTAGCGCCTGCGTGACCGCGCCGGAGGTCTCACCGCCCGCGGTCACGATCCGACCGATGCCCTTTTCGGCCAGCCTCGCGGCAAGTCGGGCGAAAAGCGTCTCGATGGCCTCCGCAGATTCTTCCCGTCCAAAGCGTTTCTGGGCGGCAGAGACCTTTTTCGGATCGGCGGAGGAGTAGATCAGCGGCGCCGTGTCCTGCGCCAGCACCCATTCGGAGACCTCGTCGATATCGATGTTGCCCGCCATGGCGGCTTCCGCCGTGATCTCCCACGTAGCCGCCTTGGCCGAATAGGTCTCCACCTGGCCGCGTGTCGCCACCGAGCAGGACCCCGAAAGCACGACGCCGGGGCCGGCTTCTCCGTCCCACGGGATCGGTGCGGGCGCGATGTCCCAGTTCGCCGGCAGTCCAAGCGCGATGCCCGAGCCTCCGACCAGCAGCCGGCGTCCCTTGGCGGCCGCACCCAGCGTGCGCAGGTCCTCGTCCCTGATGGCATCCCCGATGACCATCGCGCGGGCGTGGGTCGCAAGTGCGGCACGTGCTGCACCGGCCCCTTGAAACACCGTCGCCGCCGGAAGGTGCGCCACGGGCCAGCTTGTCTGGTGGGCAAGCCAGCGCCGCAGATCGGGGTCGGTCATTGGCGTCAGGGGATGGTTCCGCATCCCGCTGTCCGACAACAGCGTGTCGGCAACGAAGAGATGGCCCTGGTAGACCGAGCGCCCGTTCTCCGGAAAGGCTGGACAGACCAGCACCGCTGTCTCGCCCAGCTTCTCGGCGAGCGCCTGGGCGACCGGCCCGATATTGCCCTCCCTGGTCGAGTCGAAGGTGGAACAGACCTTGTAGATGATCTGCTCGGCGCCCTGAGCCAACAGCCAGTCGGCGGCGGCGCAGGTCTGTTCGACGGCCGTTTTCGGCAGGATCGTGCGGCACTTCAGGGCAATCACGCCGGCTTGTACGTCTTTGTCGGCAGGGCCGTCGGGCAGGCCGCCGTATTGCACCGTGGCCATGCCCCCTTCGGCCAATGCCAGCGCGATGTCGGATGCGCCGGTAAAGTCGTCTGCGATGACACCCAGTTTCAAAACGGCAACTCCTTCATTGGTCCCAGGTCCAGCCGGTGAATCCACTCGGCCTGATCATGGCAGGGAAACAGCTCCCGCACGAGCGGGTCGTGCCCCGGAATGAGCAGCCCCTTGTGGGATGCGAGAGAGATGATCCGGTCGAAACCGCGCAACATGTCCTCCGCATCCGCGACGATGGGGAACAGCTTTCCGGCAAAGGCATTCTCATAGTAGTGCGCGGCGTCGGAGGCGAGGCACATCGTTCCAGCCTCGGTATCGACCCGCACGGCCTGCAAACCGCGCGAGTGGCCCCCGATCCTGTGGACGGTGACGCCCGGCGCGACCTCGCCGAAATCGTCGTAGAAAACCACGCGGCCGGCATAGACCCTTTTGACCGCCTCGCAGACATGCTCGGCGGTGAATGGATGGTTGAGCGCGCGGTGGCACATGCAGGGACCGGTGGCATAGGCCATCTCCGCCTCCTGCAGGTGGAGGGTCGCGTTGGGAAAGAGGTGCAACCCGCCCGCATGGTCGTAGTGCAGGTGGGTGACGATGAGCGTGTCGATCTCCTCTGGCCGAATGCCCAGCGGCGCGAGCGCCTCCCGCGGGTCGAGCCGGATCGGGCGATCCCGCCGTGCGCCTTCATCCGCATCGTAGCCGGTGTCGACAAGGATCGTCCGCGCACCGTCCTGGAGGATCCACATGAAGTAGTCCATTGCGTGCGGCGCCGCGTGATCGTCGTCGAACATGAAGGAATCGGCCCGCGTCCGGGCGTTTCGATCTGCGTATTTGACCGCGTGAACCTGCCAGGTCATCGGGCAACCTCCCGATAGGTCGCGACGGTTTTCTTCACCACCATCGCCGCGACACTCGCATCGAATTCGAGGAAATGCGCGGATTTCAGGTGGATTTGAAACGCCTCCTCGCTATCGTAGATCTCGTAGAGGAAGACCTCGTCCGGTCGCGACGGGTCGGTGCAGACATCAAAGACCCGGCACCCCGGTTCTTCCGCTAGCGACGTGGCCGCGTTGGCGCGCATCAGGGGCAGGAAGGCTTCCATCGCGCCCGGTGCGGTGCGGAAGATGACGGTGACTGCGAACATGCCGGTTCCTCCCTCGACAGGCTGCCCCGCCAGCGGGGCTTGCAATACTTTACGTATGCGTTGATAAATACGCAAGCCGCATCAAGAGGGAAATTACCATGGCCATGACCGCAGCCGTTCTCGGCGCTGGATACTTCGCGGGGTTCCACCACGAAGCCTGGGACCGAATGGACGACGTGACGTTGATTGGCGTGGCGAACCGGACGGTGGCCAAGGCCGAGGCAACGGGGTTTCCCGCGTTTGGCAGTCTTGTAGAGCTGTTCGAGACGGCCGGTGTGCCCGATATCGTGGACATCGCGACCAACCCGCCGACCCACAAGCAGGCCGTTCAGGACGCGATCGACGCCGGTTGCCGTATGATCGTGTGCCAGAAGCCCTTCTGCACCAGCCACGAAGAGGCGATCGAGGTGACCGAGGTCGCCGAGGCGGCGGGCGCCAACCTCGTGGTGCATGAGAATTTCCGCTGGCAGCCCTGGTACCGGGTGATGAAAGCGGCAATGGACCGTGGCGATATCGGCACGGTCCTGCAATGCACCTTCCGGCTGCGGCCCGGAGACGGGCAAGGGCCGGAGGCCTATCTGGACCGCCAGCCCTATTTCCAGACCATGGAGAAGTTCCTGGTGCGGGAGACCGCGGTGCATTGGGTGGACACGTTCCGGTACCTGATGGGGCCCGTACACTCGGTCTATGCCGATCTCAGAAAAATGAACCCGGTCATTGCGGGAGAGGATGCAGGCTATATTCTCTTCGATCACGGCAACGGGGTACGGTCGATCTTCGATGGCAACCGATTGCTGGACCACAAGGCCGAGAATCACAGGATGACAATGGGTGAAGGGTTGATCGAGGGCACCGAAGGGACGCTGAGTCTGCATGGCGATGGCTCCGTCTGGTTGCGGAAGTTTCATGCGATGGAGGAAACGGTGCTGATGGAGCCCTATGTCGGGCATCCCTTTGGCGGTGACTGCGTCTTCATGCTCTGCGATCATGTCGCCAAGTTCATGAGGGGCGAAGGAGAGCTGGAGAACCGTGCCCGTGACTACCTGAAGGTCATCGAGATGGAGGAGGCAATATACGCTTCCGACCAGGCCGGGAGCAGACAGGATGTGAGCCCATGAGCGACGCGCCGCGACCGAAGTCGAACACAGCCAAGGCACAGGACACCCTGCGAGAGATGATCTTTGCCGGGGACCTGATGCCGGGATCGACCTATCTCGAAGCCGAACTGGCCGAGATCCTCGGCATGTCGCGGACGCCTGTTCGGGAAGCGGCCCTGCGGCTCGAGAGCCAGGGGCTGCTGGAAGTCCGGCCGCGGCACGGCGTCCGGATCACGCCGATCTCTCCGGAGGATATGGAGGAAATCTACGAGATCCTGACGGAGATCGAGGGTATGTGCGCCGAGAAGGCGGCCGATGCCGGTCATTCCGCGGAAGAGGTTCGGGCGCTTGAAGAGGCAATGGCCCAAATGGACGCTGCCCTTGAGGCCGAGGACCGGGAGGCCTGGGCCGCAGCCGACGAGGCGTTTCACAGGGCGCTGATCCTGCTTGGACACAACAAGCGCGCGGAGATGATCTTCGACATGTACAGCGACCAGGTGCGGCGCGCTCGTGCCGTCACGCTCTGGTTGCGTCCGGCGCCGTCGGATTCAAACGCGGCGCACCGGGCGGTCTGCGATGCGATCCTGCGGTGTGATGCCGAGGCCGCTGGCCAATTGCACCGCGATCACCGTCGTCAGGCGCGCGTTCTGATCACCGATCTGCTGCGCCGCCACGGTCTCAGGCATATCTGAACGGCCCGAATCAGTGGTGCAGTCGCCGACGGGTGTTGACATGTGGCCCCATGCGAGGACCATGCAAACCGGGAGAAAGTGCCCGATCGGGCATTTCGAAAAGGGAGGATTTTGTCCACAGGCATTGGCCATAGTGACCCGAAAGAGGTTGCTCCGTGTTTGTGGGTATTGAAATTCTGTCCGAGGGACGGGCAGAAATGCCGCTATTGGTAATAATAATGAACCAATACCGGGAAACTTTGGGAGGACAACATGAACACTAAACTCTTCGGCCTTGTGGCCGGCGCATCCATGGCGGTATCCGGCGCGGCGAGCGCGCAGGAAACGCTCGAAATGACCTCGGCCTTCGGGAAGAACCTGCCGATTCTGGGCACCGCGGCCATCGACTTCGTGGAGAAGATCAACGGCATCTCCGAGGCGGTCGAGTTCGAGCATTTCGATCCCGGCGAGCTTGTGCCGACCCTCGAAGCGCTCGACGCCGTTTCCAACGGTTCGGTCGATGCCGCCTACACGACCTCCGGATACTGGCAGGGCAAGATCACCGCCGCGTCGCTTTTCGCGGCCGTTCCCTTCGGTCCGGAAGCCGGCGAGTTCCTTGCATGGATGCTCTATGACGATGGCCATGCCCTGTTCCAGAAAATGTATGACGACAACGGCTACGACGTTCACGTCACGCCCTGCGGCATCATCGCTCCGGAGACGTCCGGCTGGTTCAAGAATGAAATCGGTTCGCTGGAAGACCTGGAGGGTCTGAACATGCGCTTCTTCGGCCTGGGTGCCGAAGTCATGCAACGTCTTGGCGTTTCGACCTCCCTGCTGGCGGGCGGCGACATCTTCCCGGCCCTGGAACGCGGCGCCATCGACGCGACTGAGTTCTCCATGCCGCTGATCGATGCGCGGCTCGGTTTCCACCAGATTGCCAAGTACAACTACTTCCCGGGCTGGCACCAGCCTGCGACGATGTTCGAATTGCTGGTCAACAAGGACGTCTGGGAAGGTCTGGACGAGCGCGCCCAGAAGCAGATCGAGGTTGCCTGTCTGGCCAACATCACCACCAACTACGCCGAGGGTGAAGCCAAGAACTTCGCCGCGATGGTGGACAATGCAGAGAACAACGGCGTGACGATTAAGTCCTGGACGCCCGAGCAGCTCGCCACGTTCGAGGGTGCCTGGAACGAAGTTGCCGCCGAGCTGGCTGCCGAAGACGCCTACTTCAAGGAGGTCTGGGATGACCTTCAGGAGTTCCGCGCCGGCTACAAGGTCTGGGGCGACACGATCTACCTGCCGCGTCCGCGCAACTGATGCACGGCTGACACGATACCGGGGCAGGGCCGACAGGCCCTGTCCCGCCTGCGGTGTGGACCGCCCTTTGGCGACCACATCAATCACTCCATCGAAATCGAGAGATTCTCATGTCGGAACCGGAAGACGCCGTCGTTGCCTTGTACGATCCGGGCGAGATTGGCCGCGCCGAACACAACAGGGGCGACCGGCTCGTTGTCGGCATTTCCAATGTCGTCGCCTGGCTGTTCCCGATCCTAATGGTCGCGATCTGCTCCCAGGTCGTTCTGCGCGCGTCGGGCATGAACCAGGCCTGGCTCGACGACCTACAGTGGTGGCTTTACGGCATCGCGGTGCTGACCGGCGTGGCCTACGCGGTCACGACCAACAGCCACGTGCGGGTCGATATCCTTTTCGACAATTACAAGCCGGACAAGCAGACACGGATCGAGATATTCGGTCTCGTCTGGCTGTTCCTGCCCTTTGTCATCCTGTGCTGGGACCTGACGCTGCACTATGCGATCTCCTCGGTTGCAGCCGGAGAGGGATCGGACAGCCCGAACGGCCTGCACAACCTATGGATCCTGAAGATCCTGATGAACCTTGCGTTCATCCTGATCGCCATAGCCACATGGTCGGCCTACATCCGGTTGCTGAAACGGCTGACGAAACCGGTTCGCTGGAAGCGCCTGCTCTATGCCTTCCCGTCGACGATGTACGCCGTGAATCTCTGCGTCTTCTACGCGCTTTGGTGGTTCACGCGCCTGACAACCTCGCCCGATGAGGTGAAGGACCGCGCAATCACCAAGCAACCCGTTTTTGGCGAGGTCGAGATCGGCACGCAGGAAATCGAATATACCGTCATCATCTCCCTGGTGCTGACCATTCTCATGATCGGTATCGCGCGGTTGCGCGACCGTGGGGAGGCCTGACACATGGGCATTCTTGAAGTCATCGGCCATGTGCTGTCGCTCAATGAGCTTGCCGTGGCGGCGATGTTCCTCGTCTTCATCTTCTTCCTGTTCCGGGGCATCCCGGTTGCCTACGCGCTTGTCGGGGTCAGCCTGATCTTCGTGCTGATCGCCGAGATCTTCCTCGATCCGCACCGCTCGATGTTCAAGGAGATCATCGAGTTCGACCGTGTCGGTATCGACTACCGAAAGCTCGCTGCACTATCGGGGCGGATCTTTGGATCCACCGTCAAGAACCCTGTTCTGGTGGCGTTGCCGATGTTCATCTTCATGGGGCTCATGCTGGACCAGTCCGGCGTCGCACAGCGGATGATGCAGTCGATGCAGAAGCTCTTTGGCGGCCTCAAGGGGGGGCTGTCGCTGACCGTGCTGCTGATCGGGATCATCCTGGCCGCATCGACCGGTGTGATCGGGGCCTCGGTGACGCTGCTGGGCGTGATGGCCTTGCCCTCGATGATGGCGCAGAACTACTCCAAGCCGATCGCCACCGGAACCATTGCATCGGCCGGAACGCTTGGCATCCTGATACCACCATCGATCATGCTCGTGATCATGTCGGATCAGCTGGCTATTTCGCTTGGCGACCTATTCATGGGGGCGCTGTTCCCCGGGTTGATCCTTGGTGCGCTCTACATCGTCTTCATCGTGATCTATGGCCTGATCTCTCCCGGCTCGATGCCGGCGCCGGAGAAATCCGAACATGTCGGCTGGCCGGTGGTGAAGGAAGTGCTGCTGGCGGTCGTGCCGCCGATGTTCCTGATCCTGCTGGTGCTCGGGTCGATTTTCGCGGGGTTCGCGACGCCCACCGAGGCCTCCGGCCTTGGAGCCTTCGGCGCCACATTGCTTGCGCTCTTCAACGGGAAGCTGAACTACAAGGTCCTGAAGGAAGTGAGTCGGTCGACGCTCAACACGTCCGGCTACATCGTGGGGATCTTCCTGGCGGCCAACTTCTTCGCGTTCATCCTGCGCCGCTACGGTGGTGACGAGATCGTGCAGGACCTCGTGCTCTCCACGTTCCAGAACCCATACATGATCGTGGTGTTCATCCTGTTCATCGTCTTCCTGCTGGGCTTCCTGCTCGACTGGATCGAGATCACCATCATCATCATGCCGCTGATGCTGCCGATCATTCAGGGGCTGGAACTGGCGGTGCCGGGCTATGACGTGGTCCGTGATCCATCTGTCGTCTGGTTTGCCATCCTGGTCGCGGTGACGTTGCAGACGTCATTCCTGACGCCACCGGTGGGCTTTGCCCTTTTCTATCTGAAAGGAGTCTGCCCGCCGGGTGTCACCTTGGCGCACATCTACAAGGGAGTGGTTCCGTTCGTGCTGCTTCAGTTGCTGGGCCTGCTGATCGTGTTCCAATACCCGGCCCTGACCACATGGTTGCCATCGGTGGCCTACGGAAACTAGCAGGAGTTGCCGGGCGCGCCTGCGACCGGCAGTGCATTTGCTGAAACCAAGAAAGGGGCGGGCTGCGCCCCTTTTTTTGTGGGCCGTCGAGCAAGGCGTTCCAAGGATCGGGATAGGTGAATACCTCATGGTGAACACTATTGCGATCCGGACGACCGCAGCAAAGAGACCGGGAGCATGGAGCGGCGTGAGCCCGCCGTACCGGGTTTTTGGATGAACGTTGGGTATTCCCGCCTGGGCTGCTTGCTTCGTGCCCATCTCCGAATGGGCGAAGGCTCTGGACGCCGCGTGGCGAAGCGGCAGGTAATCCCGCTGCCTTCTTCGTCGTTCGGCACGATTTGCAGGGCGATCCTCGCGCCGCCGGGCCATGGGGACGCCGTTTCTGCTCGGTGGCGCCAAGTCATGTCTTGCGATCGCGGCGCTTTCCCGCCTTCATGGAGCGGAATCGCGACTTGGAACCGTCCGGAGGGAGATGGCAATGGCAGGGTATCTGACGACGCATGTCCTGGACACCGCCTTGGGCCGGCCCGCCGAGGGGATTGCGATCACGCTCTACCGTGTCACGGGAAATTCGCACCGCAAGATCGCGGAAGCGGTCACCAATGCGGATGGCCGGACGGAAGCGGCGATTTTGTCCGAAGACAGGTTTCAAACCGGAACCTACGAGTTGATCTTCCATGCCGGGGACTACTTGCGGCGGACGGGGCAGGGGGGCGATGAACCGCTGTTTCTGGACGAGGTTCCAATTCGGTTTGGCATGGCGGCGGACGACCACTACCACGTGCCGCTGCTCTTGTCGCCATATGGCTATTCGACCTACCGTGGTAGTTGACTGAATTTCGGGCAGGCGGACCTCGCGCAGGCGCATCGGCCCGCCCGCCCTCGCAACCCTGGCATGCGCCCGCCAGGATCGGGGCGACCAAAAGGAGAGACCATGCTCGACGATACACTCGTTTCCATTGAGAATCTCCGCGTTGAGTTCGATACCAACGACGGGCTTGTTGTCGGTGTCGAGGACGTGTCGTTCCACATCGCCGCAGGCGAGACCGTTTGCGTGGTCGGGGAAAGCGGGTCGGGCAAGTCGATCACCTCCCTTTCGCTGATGCGTCTGGTCGAGTTCGGCGGTGGGCGGATCGCCAATGGCACGCTGAATTTCGCCCGCCCGTCGGGGGACGTGGAAAACGTCGCGGAGGCAGGCAGCGACCTGATGCGGACGATCCGCGGCAACGAGATCGCAATGATCTTCCAGGAGCCGATGTCGGCACTCAACCCGGTATTCACCATCGAGCGGCAGCTCACCGAAGGGCTGCGGGTGCACAAGGCGCTGAGCCGGTCGGAGGCGAGGGCACAGGCGCTGGAGCTGCTGCGGCGGGTGCGCATTCCCGAGCCGGAGAGGCGCCTGACCCAGTACCCGCACGAGTTGTCAGGCGGCATGCGGCAGCGCGTGATGATCGCGATGGCGCTGGCTTGCGAGCCGCGGCTATTGATCGCGGACGAGCCGACGACGGCGCTCGACGTGACAATCCAGGCGGAGATCTTGGCGCTGATCGACCGGTTGAAGCGCGAGACCGGTACCGCGGTCTTGTTCATCACCCACGACATGGCCGTGGTTGCCCAGGTCGCCGATCGTGTGGTGGTCATGTACCAGGGCAACAAGGTCGAGGAAGGTCCGGTCGAGCAGATATTCGAGGCGCCGCAGCATCCTTATACCCAGGCGCTTCTGGCCGCCGTGCCGAAGCTGGGCGGGATGACTGGCAAAGCTCGTCCGGAACCGCTTGCGATCCTCGGGCAGGACCCGGTGGAGACGAAGCCACATACCGAAGGGGCGGCCAAGCCGCTTCTGGAAGTGCGCAACCTGATGACGCGGTTCCCGGTCAAGGGCGGGTTGTTTCGCCGGACCGTCGCGAATGTTCACGCGGTCGAGGACGTCTCCTTCACATTGAACGCAGGGGAAACCCTGTCGCTGGTCGGTGAGTCGGGCTGTGGGAAATCCTCCTGCGGTCGGTCGATCCTGCGTCTGGTGGAGCCGCAGGCCGGGGAGGTCTGGCTCGACGGTCAGGACATCCTGGCGATGCCGGAAAGCGAGTTGCGCCAGGCTCGCGCGGAGATGCAGATGGTGTTCCAGGACCCGTTTGCCTCCCTGAATCCGCAGATGCGGCTTGTCGACCAGGTCGCCGAGCCATTGTTGAACTTCGGTCTCGCGAAGGGCCGCAGGCAGTTGCAGGACAAGGTGTCCGAGCTTTTCGACCGGGTGGAGTTGCCACGCAGTTTTCTCAACCGGTTCCCGCACGAGTTGTCGGGCGGGCAGCGTCAGAGGGTGGCAATCGCCCGCGCGCTCGCGCTCCGGCCGAAGTTGATCATTGCCGACGAGGCCGTCTCCGCGCTGGATGTGTCGATCCAGGCACAGGTGCTCAACCTGCTGATCGAGCTTCAGGCAGAGCTTGGGATATCGCTGCTCTTTATATCCCATGACATGGCCGTGGTGGAACGCGTGAGCCACATGGTCGGCGTAATGTACCTTGGCCGTATCGTGGAGATCGGGTCGCGGCAGCAGATCTTCGAGAACCCGCAGCATGAGTACACCCGCTCGCTTCTCTCGGCCGTTCCTGTGGCCGACCCGCGCAAGCGCAAGAAGGAGCATGAGCTCAATTTCAAGCCGATCCCGTCGCCGGTCTTCCCGCTGGACTACGAGCCGGCGCCTTCCGTCTATGACGAGGTGGAGCCCGGCCATAAGGTGTTGCGCCCGTTCTAGGCCGGTCCCTGCAACAGTGCCCCTCTAGCGTGGCAGTGGATTGGTGGCCTGTTTGTAGGGCGTCCAATCGTCGATCTCGGGATAGAACTGCCTGCGCCATGCGCGGACGCGCGGGTTCATGCGCCGCCGCCAGAGCGGTGGGATCATGGCGAGGAAGGTCATCACAGGGTAGCCATGAGGAAGCTGTGGCGCCTCGTCCTTGGGATAGGTCTGTAGAAGGGGGAACCGGCGTCTGGGCTTGTAGTGATGGTCGGAGTGACGCTGCAGGTTGATGAGAAGCCAGTTGGACGCGCGGTGGGTGGCGTTCCAACTGTGGCGCGGTAGGACATGCTCGTACCGGCCTTCGCCGAGATGCTTCCGTGTCAGCCCGTAGTGTTCGACGTAGTTCACAAGCTCCAGTTGCCAGATCGCGACGAAGGCTTGCCAGAGAAAGAGCGCCAACCCGGCCCAGCCACCGATCGCCAAGGCCGCCAGGAGGAAGGCGATCTCCAGTGTCCAGTACCGCCAGAACGGGTTGGAGCGGTGGTGCCAGGGCAGGTCCTTGCGGGCGAGCATCGTCTTCTCGGCGGCAAAGGCAGAGGAATGGCTCTGTCGCAGAACTCGGGCGAAGAAGCGATGGAACCCCTCGTTGTAGCGGGCGGTGACGGCATCGCGCGGCGTGCCGACATAGCGGTGGTGCACCAGCAGGTGCTCTGACCGGAAGTGGCCGTAGAGTACCGAGGCCATCAGCAGATCGCCCAGCCAGCGTTCAAGCTTGTCGGACTGATGCATGAGTTCATGGGAATAGACTATTCCCGTGGTTCCGGAGACGACCCCCATGCCGAAAAACACCATGAGCTTTTCCGGCCAGCTCAGGTGCTCGGCGCCCGGCACGTACCAGATGAGCCAGCCAAGCACGCCGACCTGGATCGGGAACCAGACAATCGTGATGAGCCGATACCAGAAGAGCTGATCCTCCGTTGTCTCCAGGTCGGCATTCTCCTCGTAGAGGCCGGTCAGAGTGTCCAGCAAGGAGAACAGCCCCCAGGAGAAAAGCGGCAAGGCGAATACCCATGGTCCGCCCCGGGTCGCCGACAGCCATGCGAGTGGAATCATCAGGAGCGACAGCCAGAATGGCGCAGCGGATTGGAAACGGGCGATCTGCGAGGCCGGGATCATCGTGGTGCTTTCGAGTGGTGGATCACGGGCCGCAGCCTATTCTCAATTGTCGGCCACTTCAAAGGGGTGGCAAGGCGCTGGACGCAAGGTCCCAGGCCTTTCGCATCACGGTAGGCAGGGCGGCAGGGCGAAAGTCAGCCCGGCCATGGAAACCGCCGCGCGTGGTTTGGGTGTCTGCCGGGACGACAGCGACCTGGAGAGCGAGCCGGAGGTGGAAATGGGTGAAGGTGTGGCGCACCTCGCCCGGGACCTGCTGCCAGTCGGCCTCCAGAGGCGGAGCAGCAACGGGAGCGTCGTTCCATTCGGTGCCCGGCCACCCCAGCATCCCGCCGAGCAATCCGCGGGGCGGGCGCGTCTCCAGCAGTACGGCGCCATCCTCGCGCTGCGCGACATAGGCGATGCCGAGCCGGGTCGGCTTGGCCGTTTTGGGCGACTTCTTCGGCAGATCGGCCGCAGTGCCGGCAACGCGTGCGGCACATTCAGCGATCAGCGGGCAGATCCCGCAGGCCGGTCTGCGGGGGGTGCAGATCGTGGCGCCAAGGTCCATCATGGCCTGGGCGTGATCGCCGGGGCGCTGGGTCGGAGTCAACGCTTCGGCCACAGAGGTGAGTTCGGGTTTGGCCTCCGGAAGCGGGGTGTGGATGTCATAGAGGCGGGACACGACGCGTTCGACGTTGCCGTCGACAACGGTTTCCGGTCGGTCGAACGCAATGGCGGCAATTGCGGCGGCGGTGTAGGGGCCAATGCCCGGCAGCCCAAGCAGGGCGTCGCGCGTGTCTGGGAAAACGCCGCTGTGTTCGACCGCCACCACGCGGGCGCATTTCAACAGGTTGCGGGCCCGGGCGTAGTAGCCGAGGCCGGCCCATTCCGCCATCACGGTGGCATCTTCCTCCGCGGCGAGGTCCTCAACCCGTGGCCAGAGTGCGGTAAACCGGAGGTATTTCTCCCGCACCGCTGCAACGGTTGTTTGCTGAAGCATGACCTCGGACAGCCAGACGCGATAGGGATCCGGGACAATGCCTGCGCGGCGTTCGGCAGGGCCTACCCGCCACGGCATCACCCGAGCATGGGCATCATACCAGTCCAGAAGCGCAGATTGCGCCGATGTGACGTCACGCATTGTTTATTCCCCGGCACTCGCGCCCTATGGTTCCCGCCGAACCAGCGGGTAAGATAGGGCGCAACGAAGGAAATGTCAGGCATGGCAAAGCAGCCCGCGGATCAAAAACAGCCCGCCCGCCGCAGGCGGGGCTTCGAGCGGACGTCGAGCCTGCTGGCGCAGCGCATTCGCAAGGCCAGCGAGACACGCGGCTTTGCCGAGACGCGCCTTTTGACCCATTGGGGAGAGATCGTCGGTGCCGACGTGGCGGCGGTGTCCCGACCCGTCAACGTCAGCTACGCACGCGGCAGCTTTGGCGCGACCCTGACGGTGCTGACCACAGGCGCACAGGCGCCGATGTTGCAGATGCAGGAACCGCGACTGCGGGAGAAGATCAACGCCTGCTATGGCTACAGTGCCATCACCCGCATTCGTTTCACCCAGACCGCGCCCACCGGCTTTGCGGAGGGGCAGGCCGAGTTCGGCCCCGCTCCCGTGCCCGAACACCGGCCGCCGGACCGGGAAATCAAGAAACAGGCCGAGATCATGGCTGTCGATGTGCAAGACGAAGGTCTGCGCAAGGCATTGGCCGATCTCGGCGCAGAAGTCCTCAGAAATTCCAAGAAATCAGCGGAGTAACCCGAATGAAGCGTTCTTTCACCCTGGCTGTTCTGGCCGCGATCGCGGCTGTCGGTATCGGCTTTTCCCAAAGCCAGCCCGGTCAGTCGACCTTCCCGTCCTTCGTCGGCGCGGCCCATGCCGAGGCCATTCAGGAAATGGTGCTGGGCAACCCGGACGCCAAGGTCGAGGTGATCGAATACGCCTCCTTCACCTGCGGCCATTGCGCCAATTTCAGCCAGACTGTCCTGAAGGATATCAAGAAGGACTACATCGACACCGGCAAGATCAAGTTCGTGCACCGCGATGTCTACTTCGACCGCTACGGGCTCTGGGCATCGATGGTCGCCCGCTGCGATCCGATGCGCTACTTTGGCATTTCCGACCTGCTCTTCAAGGATATCAGCGCCTGGGCCTCGGGTGAGCCTGCCCAGATCGCTGACAACCTGCGCAAGATCGGACGCACCGCAGGGTTGTCCAACGAGCAGGTGAATGCCTGCCTTCAGGATGCCGAAATGGCCCAGGACCTGGTCGCCTGGTACGAGGGCAACGCGAAGGAGCACGACATCTCCGCAACGCCGAGCTTCGTGATCAATGGCGAGAAGTACTCGAACATGAACTATGCCGACTTCTCCAAGGTGCTGGACGAGAAGCTCGGCGAGTAGAAGACCCCTCAGGGCAGCCTGTCAAGCAAGCTGTCCAGTGGGTTCCAGTCGTCGAGTTCCAACCTGACGGGGACCGTGAGCACCTGCCGTCTGAAGGGCGCCGGCATCCGCACGGCGTCCTTTTCCGTTGTGACCAGTTGGGCACCGAGCAGCTTTGCCTCGTTCTGCAGGCGGGTCACGAGGGCAGGGGTCAACGGTTGGTGGTCGTCGAGGGCTTCGGTGCGCTTCAGATCCACGCCGAGGGCACGCAGGGTGGCAAAGAACTTTTCCGGATAGCCGATCCCGGCAAAGGCCAGCGCCGGCAGCCCGCTCCAGTCCATCCCCGTCTGGAGCGGCTGGAGCTGGCCGGTCACATGCGGCAAGCCCGCTTCGGCGATTGGCGGGGACCAGTTGCTCCTGAAACGCGCCTGCATTGCCGGATCGCCGATGCTCAGCACGATATCGGCGCGGGCAAGCCCGACGTGGACGGGCTCGCGCAGGGGACCGGCGGGAATGCAGCGCCCATTTCCGAAACCGAGCCGCGCGTCGGCCACGATAACCGAGAGGTCCTTGTGAACGGAGGGGTTCTGGAACCCGTCGTCGAGCAGGATTCGAGCCGCCCCGGCAGACGCTGCCGCCCGCACGCCCGCGGCGCGGTCCCGGGCAACCCAGACCGGAGCAAAGGCCGCAATCAGCAGCGGCTCGTCGCCAACCTGTTCGGCGGTATGAGCGGCGGCGTCCACCCGAACCGGTCCCTCCAGCGATCCGCCGTGCCCTCTGCTGACCACCTGGGTTCCCTCGCCGAGACGTTGGGCAAGAGCTATCACGGTTGGTGTCTTGCCCGTCCCGCCTGCGTTGAGGTTGCCGATACAGATCACCGGAACGTCCGATCGGTACGGCGTGCCACCGGCCAGCCGGCGTGCCGTCGCTGCGGCATAGAGCCTGCCAAGCGGACTCAGCAGTCTTGCAGAAAGGGCCGGTTCGTCGGCCGGGGTATCCCAGAAGCGCGGCGCCCGCATCACGCGAAACTGTCCCTTAGCGACGCACATATCAGGGCGGAAAGGCGGTCGAGGACCTGGCTGCCTTCGGAGGCGACATCCCAGCCGTGCAACGCCAGGGTCGCCGCGCGATCGGGTGAAAGCAGATCGATCACCGCGTCGCCCAGCTCTTCGGGGCGGGCGATACGGAGGCAGGCATCGGCTGCGCGCAGGCGCCGGATGGCGTCCGCGTTTGTGCCCATGGTGGGGCCGGCGATCATGGCAGACCCGAGGCTCGCAGGAGCCATCGGGTCCGGGATCTCCGCTCCAAGAAGCGATCCGCCAAGGAAGGACACTGGCGACAGGCTGTAGAACAGGCCGATCTCCTCAAGGCAATCGGCGACGAAGATGTCGGTGTTCGGGTCGGGTTCGATGTCGAGTTCGCGGCTTGCAACCTGCCAGCCCCGGTTCCGCAAGTCCTGCACCATTGCAGGGCCCTCGGCATCGTCGCGCGGGACAATCAGCAGCAGTGACCGATGTGCCGTTCGGCGGACCTGCCCGTGGGCCACCAGTATTGCGTCGAGCTCCCGCGGATCCGGCATGGCCGCCATCCAGACCGGCCGGGTATCGATGGCCGCGGCAAGGGCCTCGCGTTCGGACTCGTTGCAATCCGGCGGGTGTGAGATGGGACGCAGCGGGCCGGTTGTCTCGATCCGGGCGGGGATGGCTCCCAACGTCCGGATCTTTTCGGCCTCCGTCGAGTTGACAGCGAGGACACGCTCGAACAGTCCGAACAGGTGTCGTTCGAGGTTACGCGCCCGGGGATGGTGATCCCGTGGCGCGCTCGCGTTTTGCAGAAACAGGGTCATGCCATATCTCGCGGCACCATCGAGCAGCAGTGGTTTGTCAGCCCGGTCGAGCCATATGCCGACATCGGGGCGCCAGTGATCGAGGAACCGAGCGATCGGGCCTGGCATGTCCTCCGGTGGAAAATGCTGAATGATGCGCGCGTCATCGCCGAGAACCTGAGTGTCGAGACGTCGCGGCGCGGTTATCAACACGTGGATCGGATCGAGCTGCGTTTCGAGCCGTTCAAGGAGGTCGTCAAGGCACCGGCAATCCAGACCGTCGGGTGCATGTATCCATGCCAGCGCCCCGTCAGGACGCGGCAGGGAGGCGCGGCCGAGGCGCTCGCCCGCTTCCCGTATCGCGTCCTCGTTGTCGCCGGATTGAGACTTGATCCGGTGATTGAGATGAGACGCATTGAAACGGGCCTTCAGTCTTGTGAAGGTCAGCGCGTCCAAGTCCGGCTCAGCCGAGTTCCTCTGTCGACGAGGCTTCCGTTTCCTCGTCGCGCAGACGGTGGATATGTGCAATGAAATAGCGCATGTGGGCGTTGTCGACCGTCCGCTGTGCCTCGGATTTCCAGGCGTCATGGGCCGAGGCATAGTCAGGGAACATGCCAACGATATGGATGTCGTCCACATCCTTGAACTGGGTCTTTGACGGATCGACGAGTTCGCCGCCAAAGACGAGATGAAGGCGTTGGGCCATGAGAGCCTCCCGGGTATCGCGTTGAATCGTCGGCACCCTAGCGATTGCGTCCATCGGGTCAAGCGTGGCAGCGGCACCGGCGGGCGCGACGGAAAAGTGTCGCGCGTTCGGAAAACCCTGTGCGTACTGCGCCTGTTCGTACGGGGTAGAAGCGCAACACTTCGCGGTTCAGACATCCAGGCTCTGCCCAATTGCTACGCATTTTGGCCGGTTTCCTGTAAGGAAGCGCCACAAAATACAATTGACCACGGGAGCAGTCACGAATGGTCACACGTCGCCACTTCCTTCTTGCCGCAACTGCCGCCACCGCAACCACGCTTCCGGTCCCGGCGTTTGCCACCTCCACCAAGAAAGTCAGGATCCCGCGCAAGTACATGCCGCAGAAAGTGTCTGTGGGCGATGCTACACCCGCGGGGGAGATCCACGTCTTTCCGGAGAAGCACTTCCTGTTCTGGACGCTCGGCAAGGGCAAGGCGATGCGATACGGCATTGCCGTCGGCGCGGCCGGGCGCAATTTCAAGGGAACGGCCTATGTCGGGCGCAAGGCCGAATGGCCAAGCTGGACGCCCACGGCGAACATGATCCGCCTGGAGCCGCAGATCTACGCGAAATACAGTGGTGGCCTGCCGGGCGGACATGAGCGGAACCCGCTCGGTGCGCGCGCGCTCTATCTCTACCAGGGTGGCCGCGACACATACTACCGGATCCATGGGACGCCACAGCCCTGGACCATCGGGCGCTCCTTCTCGTCAGGCTGCATTCGGCTGACGAATACCCATGTTTCCCAACTCTACCCGGATGTCCCGACGGGTACGAAGGTCGTTGTCTACTGACGCTCCAAGGCCGAAAGCTCAGGTATAGATGATCACACGGGCGCCGATCGGCACCCGTTGATAGAGGTCGATCACGTGGTCGTTCAGCATCCGGATACATCCGGAGGAGACCGAGCGCCCGATGGTCCAAGGTTGCGGTGTACCGTGGATTCGGTACCGCGTGTCCTTTCCGTTTCGGTAAAGGTACAGCGCTCGTGCGCCCAGAGGGTTGTCCGGACCGCCCGGCATGCCGCCCGCCATCGGACCATAGAGTTCGGGCTCGCGGCGGATCATGTTCGCCGTCGGCGTCCAGCTTGGCCATTCGGCCTTACGCCCGATGTAGGCTTCACCGGACATGTTCCGGCCTTCTTCGCCAACCGCAACGCCATATCGAATTGCCTGGTCGTCGGGGAGCATGAGGTAGAGAAGATGCCGCTTGGTCTCTATATGGATATCGCCCGGTGTGTAGCCTGGACGCAGCTTCACCACCTTGGCCTGGTACTTCTTGTCCAGCTTGTAGGTCTTCTGAACCTGGGCCCGAGAAATGGCGGGGGCGCAGAGCGTGGCTGCAAAGGTGGCGATGAATGCACGGCGGCTGGTCATGACACAATGGTTCCTGGCTAATCTGGACAGAAGCCTTGCATGGCCTTTTCCGCGGGACAAGCGCGCGTACTCGATGGTGGATCAAATGTTCGCGCGCATGTCGGAGGTGTGGCAATTCGGCAGTTGCCAGCACCGGACAAGAAAGCGAGCCCCGCTGGTGGCAGGGCCCGCATTCGTCGTCTTGTCGATTCAGAGGCGTCAGGCCGGTGTCTTGACCTTGCGCAGATAAGGCAGAACGGCGTCGAACTCCCCGAACTTCGCCCGTGCGGCGTCGTCGTCGAGCGACAGGGCCGCGATCACGTCCTGACCCATGGTCCAGTTCGCCGGAGTCGCGATCGGCACGTTGGAGGTGCATTGCAGCGCATCAAGCGCCCGCAGCACCTCGCCGAAGTTGCGGCCAACCGACATAGGGTAGGTCATTGTGAGCTTCAGTTGCTTGTCCGGTCCGATGATGAAGACCGAACGCACGGAGGCGCTGTCGTTGGCCGTGCGGCCGTCCGGAAGGTAGGCTTCGGCCGGCAGCATGTCGAAGGCCTTGGACGCCTCCAGGTCCTCGTCGGCGATAATCGGGAAGGGAACCGGCGCCTCTGCGTATGTCTCGATGTCCTTGATCCACTCTTTGTGCTCTTCAACACCGTCGACCGAAAGGCCGATGACCTTGGTCCCGCGCTTCTGCCACTCCTCGGCCAGTTGAGCGACGGCGCCGAACTCGGTTGTGCAGACCGGCGTGAAATCCTTCGGGTGCGAGAAGAGGATTGCCCAGCTGTCGCCGATCCAGTCGTGGAAGGACGCGATTTCGCCCTGGCTGGTCTTGAATTTCAGATCCGGAACGACATCGTTGATACGCAGGCCCATGTGGGTCTCCTTGATGAAATCTGTCAGTGTGCTGGGTGCTGAGGGGGCGACCCGTGCTTTAGATATATCCCAGACTTAGGAACGCAATCCCCATCTTGCGGCGGTTTCGGCGTGGTGACAGTGTGTCGCAAAATGCGACGGGAAGGACCTCCGGAAAATGATCGAAAAACGCCAGTTCTATATCAACGGCAGCTGGGTTGACCCGGTGTCGCCGCACGATCTTCCGGTCATCGACCCTTCTACGGAGGAAGAGGTGGCCGTGATCTCGCTCGGGGGCGAGGCGGATACTGATGCTGCAGTGTTGGCGGCAAATGCCGCGTTCCTTTCATGGTCGCAGTCCGACCCCGCGGAGCGGATCGCGTTGGTGGAGCGGATCCTTGAGGTCTACAAGTCCCGCTCCGAAGACCTCGCGCAGGCCATGACGCTGGAGATGGGCGCCCCGATACGGATGTCCCGCAACAACCAGGTTGGCGCCGGAGCCTGGCATATCGAGGGCTTCCTGAAGGTGGCGCGCGACTATGCCTTCGTGCGCAAGCTCGATGGCGCCCCGAACGACCGTATCATCATGTCCCCGATCGGTACGGTCGCGATGATCACACCGTGGAACTGGCCGATGAACCAGGTGTCCCTGAAGGTGATTCCGGCGCTTCTGGCGGGGTGCACCATGGTGTTGAAACCCTCCGAGATCGCGCCCCTGTCCTCCGTCGTGTGGACGGAGATCATGGACGAGGCTGGCGTTCCGGCGGGGGTCTTCAACATGGTCAACGGCGATGGTGCGGGCGTTGGCAGCCAGCTTTCGGCGCATCCGGGCGTGGACATGGTGAGCTTTACCGGCTCTACCCGTGCCGGGATCCTGATTTCCAAGGCTGCCGCCGATACCGTCAAGCGGGTTTGCCTGGAACTCGGCGGCAAGGGGGCGAACCTCGTGTTCGCGGATGCCGATGACAAGGCCGTGGAACGGGGCGTGCGGCACTGCATGCAGAACACCGGTCAGTCCTGCAACGCGCCGACCCGCATGCTGGTGGAGCGCTCCAGCTACGATCAAGCGGTGGAGATCGCGGCGGCCGAGGCGGAGGCCACCAGGGTCTCCAGTGCCCATGACGATGGCCGCCACATCGGTCCGCTTGTGAGCCAGATGCAATGGGACAAGGTGCAGGGCATGATCCAGACGGGAATCGACGAGGGCGCCCGTCTGGTTGCGGGCGGAACTGGTCGGCCCGACGGGTTGAACCGCGGCTATTTTGCCAAGCCCACCGTCTTTGCCGATGTGACTCCCGACATGACGATCTACCGGGAGGAGATCTTCGGTCCCGTCCTGTCGATCACGCCCTTCGACACCGAGGAAGAGGCTGTCCGGCTGGCCAACGACACCCCGTACGGTCTGACCAACTATGCCCAGACGCAGGACAGAGACAGGATGATCCGCATGGCGCGGCAGCTACGCGCCGGGATGGTGGAGATCAACGGCGCCAGCCGCGCTCAGATCGCGCCATTCGGGGGGATCAAGCAATCCGGCAATGGCCGCGAAGGCGGTGAGTTTGGACTCGACGATTTCCTTGAGGTCGTGGCCGTGGGCGGCTGGCCGGCGGACTAGTCGCTCCGCTGTCGAAGGGCACTCCCGGGGCGTGTGTTTTTCGGGCGTGCTCTGCGTCACCGCAGCCGTCAGAAGGGACAGGCGGTTCTGAACGTCGTTGGAGCACCGCCATCGGGATGGCGAATGGTCAGCGTCTCGGCATGCAGCATCATGCGGGCCGCTGCGCGTGCCTCACCCTCGGCATAGAGCGGATCCCCGAGGATCGGGTGTCCAAGCTCCGCCATGTGAACCCGCAGCTGATGGCTCCGCCCGGTTTCCGGTGTCAGCTCGACTCTGGTGCTGCGTGGCTCGCGCTCCAGCACTCGCCAGCCGGTTCGCGCTGGTTTCCCACGCTCAAAGTCGACCATTTGCCTTGGCCGGTTCGGCCAGTCGGCGATGAGGGGCAGGTCGATCTGGCCGCCATCGGTGTCCGGGTGGCCGGTGATGCGCGCGATATAGGTTTTTGACGTGTGTCGCCGCTCGAACTGCAACCCCAGGTGGCGCTGGGCCAGTTTGGTCCGTGCAAAGACCATGACACCGGACGTGTCCCGATCCAGGCGGTGCACCAGCAATGTGGCGGCATCGACCGCTTCTAGCCGGCTCAGAAGGCAGTCCGAGAGGTGCGCCCCCTTGCCCGGAACCGACAGGAGACCGGCGGGCTTGTCCACGACAAGCAGGTGGTCGTCCCGGTGAAGGACGACCAGCGGCGCTGTCGGAGGGGCATATTCGCTGCTCACGTGCTCTGAGAGAGACCGTCCGCGATCTCGTAGTAGTCGCCCTTGTCGCGTGCGAAGATGTGCTTCTCCAGCGTCAATCCCGTCGGCCCGTCAAGCACACCAAGGGAAAACGAGATCGTGTCCTCCGCTGTGTGCCGCCAGAACAGGAAGGATCCGCAATGCGGGCAGACCCCCCGCCGTGCCGTATCGCTGGAGGCAAACCAGCGGACCTCTCCGGTGATTTCGACACGCGACGCCGGAGCGAAGGCAGAGGCCCAGACGTGGCCGGATTGCTTGCGGCATTGCGAGCAATGGCAGATCCCGGGCCCCTCAACCTTACCCCTGACCGCGAAAGAGGCCGCCCCACAAAGGCGGCTCCCCCGAAGAGCGTCACCCGACATTGCCGAACACTTTCTCCAGGATCCGCGACAAAGATTGCGCATCGTCTTCTGTGAATGCCGCCGGCTGGTCGCTGTCGATATCGAGCACTCCGATCACCTCACCCGCGGCATTCCGGACCGGCAACACAAGTTCGGATCGGGTGGAGGAGGCGCAGGCGATATGGCCGGGAAAGGCATCCACATCGTCGACCAGTTGCACTTCTCCCGTTCGGGCCGCCGCGCCACACACGCCACGCGCGAAGGGAATGACAAGGCAGCCATGTCCGCCCTGGTAGGGGCCGATCTTCAAAAGGTCCGGCGCCACCACGCGGTAGAAGCCGGTCCAGTCGAACCTGTGATCCGCGTGGTGGATTTCGCAGGCGAGCGTCGCCATGAGCGCCACCTCGTCCGTCTCCCCCGCCGTCAGGGCGAGGATGACCTTTTCCAGTTCGGTGTAGTTCACCATTCCCTATGGCCTTTCGATTGCAATCGCCGTGCCTTCGCCGCCCCCGATGCAAATGGCCGCGACCCCGCGCTTCAGGCCCCGCACCTCCAGCGCATTCAGGAGCGTGACCATGATCCTGGCGCCCGAGGCTCCGATAGGGTGGCCAAGCGCGCAGGCGCCACCGTTCACGTTCATCCTGTCGCGGGCGATCCCCATTTCGCGCATGAACGCCATAGGCACAACGGCAAAAGCCTCGTTCACCTCCCAGAGGTCAACGTCCTCGACCGACCATCCGATCCGGGTAAGCAGTTTGCGGGCCGCGGGCACCGGTGCGGTGGTGAACCACCCCGGTGCCTGCGCGTGGGAGGCATGCCCCAGCACACGTGCGCGCACCGGCAAACCGCTGTCGGCCGAAGCCATGACCAGGGCCGCCGCACCATCGGAGATCGACGAGGCATTGGCCGGTGTCACGGTTCCGTCCTTGCGGAACGCGGGTTTCAGATGCGGGATCTTCTCCGGACGCGCGTTGCCGGGTTGCTCGTCCTCTGTCACCACCACATCGCTCTTCCGTCCGCGCAGGGTGACCGCCGAGATCTCTGCCGTGAAGGCCCCGGATTTCTGTGCCTCAAGCGCATTCGCCAGCGAACCAAGTGCGTATTCGTCCTGGGCTTCGCGGGTGAACTGGAACCGCTCGGCGCAATCCTCAGCGAAGGTGCCCATCAGGCGCCCCTTGTCATAGGCGTCCTCAAGCCCGTCGAGGAACATCGAGTCCTGCACCTCCTGATGCCCGATCCGGGCGCCGCCGCGCATCTTCGGCAACAGGTAGGGCGCATTGGTCATGCTCTCCATTCCGCCGGCCACGATCACATCCGACTGCCCGAGGGCGATCTGGTCGAAGGCGATCATCGCTGCCTTCATCCCGGAGCCGCACATCTTGTTGAGCGTCGTGGCGGGGACCTCCTCCCCGAGCCCCGCGCCGAACCCTGCCTGCCGCGCCGGAGCCTGGCCCTGTCCCGCCGGCAGTACGCAGCCCATCAGGACCTCGTCCGCGGTGATCACGCCCGCGCCTTCCAGCGCCGCGCGGATGGCGCTTGCTCCGAGCGCCGGGGCGCCCAGGTCCGAAAACACTCCCTGGAATCCACCCATGGGCGTGCGGCTGGCGCCCGAAATCACGACGTCTTTCATATGATCCTCCCTCATCTGCCCCAACGCATACCGAATGGTAAGCTTTTTCGTCCAGCGTCTGGACATGCCGAATGCGCCAGGGAGTGGCAAATGGAACTGAAGGCTTTTCGCCACGGCGATACGTTGCGGGTGGATGTGGGGACCTCACGAATTGACGCGGCCTGCGCAATTCAGTTCAAGGACCGGATGCGGGAGGTTTGCGGCGACGAGCCAAGGCGGGTCGTCCTGAACTTCGCCGCTGTCGATTTCCTCGATTCATCCGGGTTGGGTGCCGTCGTTGCAACGATGAAAATGCTCGGTAAGTCAAGGACTTTGGAGCTATCCGGCCTGTCGTCCAAGGTTTCGAAGGTGTTTCGACTCACCCGAATGGATACGGTATTCACCATCCATGACACGGTGGAGACCGCGCTTGGCGCGGGAGACAGCGCCGCCTGATGGGGCGCCATGGCCGACACGAAGGGCCCGGCCAAGACGACCCGGGAGAGACTACCTCCTCAAGCCGTCCAGGAGAGGCGTCAGGCAAGTGCTGTACGGGGCGATTGATCGCTCGCACGGGTGAGGCGAAGTGGATGTCACATCGGTCCCGAATCGAGGAACGGATCGACAGCACCGCGGAAAGCGTTCGAAACGCGCTGAAACGGACGACGCGGGCTCTGGCCGAAAGGGGAGCCTGTCCGAGAGAGATCGAGAGCACCGAGGTTGTCCTCGCCGAACTCATGAACAACGTGGTGGAACACGCCTACCTTGGCCAACCCGGTCGCAGCATCTGCCTTCGTGTTGATATCCTAGATGATTCCCTGTCCTGCCATGTTGTCGATGACGGTCTAGCGCTGCCGGGACTTGCTCCGCCACCCGTGCACCGGCACGATTTCAACGTGGATCTGGAGGATTTGCCCGAGGGCGGATTTGGCTGGACTCTAATCCAGGACCTGACCTGCGAACTCGGCTATGTCCGCTCCAACGGCCAGAACCATGTGTCGTTCTGCATATGTCGCAACCGGACCGCGTAGGTTCGGTTGTGCCTCACGATTGCCGCAATCGAACCACTGTGCCGACAGACTCGAAACTCAAAATGGCTGTGTAGCTGCACTAGGCTTCCCTCGGCGCTGTGCGTATTAGCCCCCACCCAGTGCATGGCGCCGAGGATCACATACTT
Organism: Aliiruegeria haliotis; assembly: GCF_003003255.1. Lineage (GTDB taxonomy): Bacteria > Pseudomonadota > Alphaproteobacteria > Rhodobacterales > Rhodobacteraceae > Tropicimonas > Tropicimonas haliotis. The sequence goes on along the minus strand of NZ_PVTD01000011.1, from coordinate 65,411 downwards.
CCCTCCACCAGCATTGGCTTCCCCGGATCGGCACGATATCCAGTGTCGACAGGGAGAAAAACATGCGAGATTTCCAGACCCCGGGTCGATCCCCGGTCCTTTCCGAGCGGGGAATGTGCGCAACGTCGCATCCGCTGGCAGCATCGGCCGCAATTGACATCCTTCGCAATGGCGGCAATGCGGTGGATGCAGCAATTGCAGGCGCCGTGTTGCTTGGAATCTGTGAGCCGCAGATGACGGGGATCGGCGGGGATTGCTTTGTGCTGGTGTCCCCTCCGGATGGTGGAGACGTCCTTGCGCTCAATGGATCGGGACGCGCTCCGGCGGCGGCCTCCGCGCAGGCGCTTCGTGGACGTGGGCTGGATTCCGTCCCGCTCTTCTCGCCCGAAGCCGTCACCATCCCCGGTGCAATCGCTGGGTTTGCCGAACTGTCGCAACGATTGGGCCGGCTGGGCCTTGCCGCGAGCCTCGCGCCGGCAATCGACTACGCCGAACGTGGTGTCCCCGTGGCGCCGCGGGTCGCACACGATTGGCAAGCCGCCGTGGGCAACCTGCAGGGCGCAGGCAGGGAGCACTACCTTCTGTCGGGGAATGCGCCCGGGGTCGGTCAGGTCTTTCGCTCGCCGGGGCAGGCGACGGTGCTTCGCGCGATTGCCGAGGCGGGACCGCAAGCCTTCTACACCGGTGAAATTGCAGCGGACATGGTGGCCGCACTGAATGAACTCGGAGGCGTTCACACCGAAGAGGATTTCGCCAACCACCGCGCCGACTGGGCGACGCCGATCAGCGGGTCCTATGGCGATATCGAGGTCGTGGAGCACCCTCCCAACGGGCAGGGTGCCACGGCCATCCTGTTGCTGAACATCCTGAAGGCTTTTGACATCTCGGCGATGGATCCCCATGGCGCCGAGCGCGCGCATATCGAGGCGGAGGCCGCAAAGCTTGCTTATGACGCGCGCAACCGATTCATTGCCGACCCGGAGTTCATGTCCAACCCGGATCGATTGCTGGACCCCGATCTCGCGCGCGACCTCGCGGCGCTTATCGATCCGGGTAAGGCAATGGAGGCCGCCCCCCCCCTGACCGAGGCCGTCCACCGCGACACGATCTATATCACTGTCGTCGATGAGGATCGCATGGCGGTGTCGCTCATCTATTCGATCTTCCACAGTTTCGGCTCCGGGATCGCCTCCCCGACCTATGGTATCCTGCTCCAGAACCGCGGCGCCGGGTTCACCCTGGCCGAGGGGCACCCCAACGAGTACGGCCCGGGCAAGCGCCCATTGCATACGATCATTCCCGGAATGTTGCGCCAGGGGGGCAAGGTTCTCATGCCGTTCGGGGTCATGGGGGGACAGTACCAGCCCAATGGCCACGCGCGCTTTGTCAGCAACGTGGTGGATTTTGGCATGGATCCACAGCACGCCATCGACAGCCCGCGCAGCTTTGCCTTCGATGGCGTGCTATCGCTTGAGAGCGGATACGGGCCGGATGTGCAGGCGCAACTGTCGGGCCTGGGCCACCGCGTTGTTCGCCCGGACACCGGGATCGGGGGCGCTCAGGCCATCCGGATCGATCCGACGACCGGTGTGCTGATCGCCGGCTCTGACCCTCGCAAGGATGGGCAGGCAGTCGGATACTGAGGACCAATTGCCACGGGCGCACGCGCGAAGCGCGCCCGACCCAACGCTCTCGCTCGGCCGACAGGCCGTGCCAGAGGGGCGGGAGCCCCCCGAAACAGGTCATCCAGTATGGCCCGGCAGGGTCAGTTCAACTGGAAATGCAGCGGATAGACACCGTCCTCGAACTCCCCGAAAAGGTCGGGCAGATCGGGATGATCCACGGGCTCGCCAGAGACGTCCGGTACGAGGTTTTGCTCGGAAACGTAGGCTACGTAGTAGCTCTGATCGTTCTCGGCCAGCAGGTGATAGAACGGCTGTTCCTTGACTGGCCGGCTGTCTTCCGGAATGGCATTGTACCATTCGTCCGTATTAGAGAACATGGCGTCCACATCAAATACGACACCACGAAACGGATGCTTCCGATGTCGGAGCACCTGACCAAGATGATATTTAGCCTGACTTTTTAACATAATTGCAGTCCCCACACTTCTTGCCTAAGCCCTGAGGGCCTTTGAGTCCATGCGACAGGCCGGAAAACATGGGAAACAGTCTGTGAACCTCATCCTGACAGTGATTGAAATCGTGGCGCCGGTTTTCCTCCTGGGAGCACTCGGTTTCACCTGGACCCGCCTCGGTTGGGACTACCCCGTCGCCTTCATCACGCGGCTTGCGATGACCCTTGCAGTGCCCTGCCTGATATTCACCGCGCTGCAATCTTCGCAGATCGACCCGGTCGTGCTTTCCGGGATCGCGATTGCCTCCGTTCTGGCCTACGCGCTGATTGCCGTCGCGCTGTTCGGTCTCTGTCTGGTTCTGAAGCTCGAGCGGCGCACCTACCTTGCCCCCATGGTGTTCGGAAACACCGGAAACCTCGGCCTGCCGCTGGCGCTTTTTGCATTCGGGACCGACGGGCTCTCCTATGGCGTGGCGGTGCTGGCCGTGACCACGATCGGGCTGTTCACGATCGGCTTGCTGATCGTGTCGGGCGCCAGCAATCCCGCACGGGTGTTGCGCGAACCGATGGTCATCGCCACCGTCCTCGGCGCTCTTTTTCTTGCCATGGGGTGGTCCACGCCCGGTTGGCTGACCAACTCGCTCGACTTGCTGGGGCAGATGGCGATCCCATTGATGCTGCTGACTCTGGGGGTTGCCGTCGGCCGCCTGCACCCGGGGCAGCTTCTGGCGGGGTTCGGGCTGTCGGCTGTGCGGGTGTTGATCTGCGCGGCGGCTGGTGTCGCGGCCGGTCTGGCGCTTGGCCTGCCGGAGGTGCCCTTCGCGGTTCTGGTCGTGCAGATGATCACGCCCGTCCCCGTCACCTCCTACCTGCTTGCGGAGAAATACGATGCCGGCGCGGAGCAGGTGGCCGGGCTTGTGGTAACCTCCACCCTTCTTGCCGTGGTGACGCTGCCGATCGCGCTGGCGCTGCTGGTCTGAATGTGAACGGTTGACCGTTTCCCCCGAGACGCAATTGAACTAGACTGAAAGAAAACGAGCAGACCAAAAAAACGATTGGACAGGCGGATGATCCGATTTCTCAGCGCGGTGTGCGTCCTGATGTTGCTTGCCGGGTGTGGCGGGGGCAACAAGGTTTCCCCGAGCAACCTCGACAATGCATGCAGTATCGTCAAGCAACGGCCGAAGTACCTTCGGGCGATGAAGAAGACCGAGAAGAAATGGGGTGTCCCGGTCCCGGTCCAGATGGCGGTGATGCACCAGGAAAGCAAGTTTGACGGCGACGCTCGCACGCCACTGCAATGGCAGCTTGGCGTGATCCCGATGGGGCGCCAGAGTTCGGCCTTTGGCTACAGTCAGGCTCTTGACGGGACCTGGGATCACTACCGCACGTCAACGGGCAACCGCGGGGCCAAGCGGGACAAGATCCGCGACGCCACCGATTTCATGGGCTGGTACATGAACGAGACGAAGCGGCGCAATGGCATCCCGTTGTCGGATGCCCGGCGTCAGTACCTCGCCTATCACGAAGGCTGGACCGGCTACGCGCGTGGAAGCTATCGCGCCAAGGGGTGGCTCGTCAGCGTCTCCAGCCGCGTGGGCGACAGGGCGGTCATGTACGACCGTCAGCTAAGATCCTGCGGGAAGCGCTAGTCTGGCGCCTAGGGACCGAAACGCCGGGCGTGCCCGGCGTTTCCTTCTAGCGTCCCGGATGCTGTCACCGTGAGCGTGCTGCGGTTTCGTGTGGGATATTGAACATCCTCGACCCAAGCGACACACCCTTTTCGAGTTGACCGAGGATCACCGTTGTCCTCTCGCCGCCACCGTCGGTGATGACCCATTGGCGCAACTCCGTCGGGTTGCTCGTGAAAACGAGCTGGATCGTGCCCAGTTCCGGCCGTTCCGGATCCTGTGCGACGACGGTCGTGCTCTTGCCGTCGCTGGAATGCCCCACGACCATGCGGGCACGGGTCAGATCGACGTTCTTCTGCAAGATCAGGTTCAGCGGCGTCTGCTTGAGAGGAAACTGTTCCGGCCCGGTATTCGACTTGGAATCGAACACAGCGACCTGCCCGCCACCTGCCATCACCAGCGAGTTGTCCGGCGGATTGTATTCGAACCGCACCCGACCGGGCCGCTTGATGAAAATCGTTCCAGTCGAGATCGTTCCGTCGGCGTTCACTTGCGTGAACTCGCCAGCGGCGGTCTGGAAGGAATTGAGGTAGTTGGACAACGCCCCCAGAGAGAGTTTTTGGGCGGTTGCCGGGCTGGCCAGGGCAATCCCGAGCGCCAGCGAAAGGATGAGAGTTCTGATCATGTCAAATGCCTAGGGCTTCTCGAGGTGTCGCGCCACCCCGAAGCGGCTCACATAGAGGTGACCGCCTTTGCCACGGCGGGGAGTGGCTCAGGCAAAGAGTTCGAAATCACTCAAAGCGTCCACTTGGGCCTTCCTGATGCCCTGCAGGACGATTTCCAGGCTGCCGCCGTCGAAACTGAGAAGCACATTGCCGTTTACCTTCTTCACCTGAAGATCACCGGACGCAAACCCGGCTGCCGAGACATCGATCGCGTCGAGCCGGAGATCGAAATCCGTGATCTTGTCTCGCGCGCCACGGTCCGCCCGGGTAAAGACGAAGGTGTCCTTTTCGGCCGTCGCCTTGCCCTTGGGGCCATCGTCGCCGACCAGGATATCCGCGCCGCCACCGCCCGAAATCGTGTCGCGGCCGGCGCCGCCTTTCACGATGTCCGGGCCAGCCCCACCAGACAACGTATCGTTGTGCTTGCCGCCATCCAACCGGTCGTTTCCGCCGCCACCAATCAGTTTGTCCGACTGATCACCGCCATAGAGCTTGTCTCTGCCACGCTCGCCTTTCAGCGTGTCGTCCCCGACACCCCCCCACAACTGGTCGTTCCCGCCGCCGCCGTAGAGCTTGTCGTCGTTGATCCACCAGTTGTCGCTCTGGTCGCCCCAGAGCATGTCGTTGCCCTTGCCCCCTTTCAGGATGTCGTTGCCGTCCATCCCGCGCAGCTTGTCCTTGCCGCCACCGCCGAGCAGCGTGTCGCCGAAATCAAGCTGCCTGTCGGGATCATTCTCGTCCCCGAGGAGGGTATCGTTGCCGGCGCCGCCCTTGAGCAGGTCGTTCCCGCGGGCCCCCTTGAGCGTGTCGTTTCCACCGCCGCCGTCGAGGATGTCGCGTTTTTCCCAGCCAACAATGAGGTCCTTGCCGGCCCCGCCCTTGATGTTGTTCTTGAAGTGCAGCAGGCCGACAACCTCCTCGTCCGCCTTGGTCCCCGTCGCCTTGAAGACGCCTTTCTTGATACTGTAGGTCCAGCCCTTGAGATCGCTGGACGGACCGTAGAGATGCCGCATCGCCTCGATGTCCATCGGTGCGAGCTGGCGCCCGGTGACCGGCGTGTGAGTATAGGACATGACAGTGTTGTCGGTATTGTCGAGGTTGCTTGCCAGCGTGAATGGCGCCTCGAACGGGTGGCTGAGGCCGAGAGAATGGCCCAACTCGTGCAGGACCGTCCGGAACCCCTTGTTCGTGGCCAAATCGTTGGGGGCCATGTTGATCACGTAGTGCAGCGACTGGTCGATCGGATCGTCAAAGGTCCCCGTGCCGGTGTTGATGAACGGCACATAAGCGTAGCCGGCCGGGTTCATGGCATTCAGGTCCGCGCCGAAGGCGACGACCTTTGCGGCCGTGTTTGCGGTCTCGACAAGGCGAATGCCGGCGGCCTTCTCGAAGACCTTGACGGCCTCCCTGAAGGCGGCCTTTTCCTTCGGGGTGAAGACGCGGAAGTCGCCATTGTACTGGTTGCGTGAGCTGCTTTCCAAGGGCCCGATTTCAGCATTGGTGGCAAAGCGATAGGCGACGAATGCCGATGTGCCGAGGTCTTCGTTGGCGTTCCAGCGGTTCTGCTCATCCTCATGATAAGCAAGAATGGCCCGAATATCCCTGACAACCGGCATGACCTCTCCTCGACAAGACTCGCACTATCTGCAAATCGTAGCACAGGGGGGGCAGGGCACCAAACGGCGGCCGGTGTCCGGCCCCCGGGCTTCAGTAGGAGCAGAACGGTTTCCGTGCTTCGGAAAGGACATCGCCCGGCCCCGGGATATCCGGAACCGGGCGATCCATTGTCGTGCGAATGCTGCCGTCAGTCCTGTTCGGGGACTAGGATCTCGCGCTTGCCGACGTGGTTGGAGGCACTCACTAGGCCCTGTTCTTCCATCTGTTCAACGAGGCGCGCGGCCTTGTTGTAACCGATGGCCAGCTTGCGCTGGATGTAGGAGGTGGAGCATTTGCGGTCCTTGATGACAATTTGCACCGCCTGGTCATACAGCGCGTCTTCGCCGTCGGTATTCCCGCCAAGGCCGAGCACGAGGTCGATGTCGCTCTCCTTCTCGTCGTCCGGTCCGTCGACGACGCCACCGATGTATTCCGGCGGGCCGAAGGCCTTTAGGTGGTTCACGATCTCCTCGACCTCCTCGTCGGAGACGAACGGGCCGTGCACGCGCGTAACCTTGGAGCCGCCTGCCATGTAGAGCATGTCGCCCATGCCGAGCAGTTGTTCGGCGCCCATCTCGCCCAGGATCGTGCGGCTGTCGACCTTGGAGGTCACCTGGAAGGAAATGCGGGTCGGGAAGTTTGCCTTGATCGTACCGGTAATGACGTCCACGGAGGGGCGCTGCGTGGCCATGATCAGGTGTATGCCGGAAGCCCGCGCCATCTGTGCGAGGCGCTGGATGCAGGCCTCGATCTCCTTGCCGGCGACCATCATCAGGTCTGCCATCTCGTCCACCACGACGACGATGAACGGCAAGATCTCCGGAGCGAACTCCTCCGTCTCGAAGACGGGCTCGCCGGTTTCGTCGTCGAAGCCTGTCTGCACGGTGCGAGAGAACATCTCGTTCTTGCCCAGTGCCTCGCGGACACGACCGTTGTAGCCCTCGATGTTCCGCACGCCCATCTTGGACATCTTGCGGTAGCGGTCCTCCATCTCGCCGACCACCCACTTGAGCGCCACGACGGCCTTCTTGGGGTCGGTAACGACCGGCGAAAGCAGGTGCGGGATCCCGTCATAGACCGACAGCTCCAGCATTTTCGGGTCGATCATGATCAGGCGGCATTCCTCCGGGCTCAGCCGATAGAGCAGCGACAGGATCATCGTGTTGATGCCGACCGATTTGCCGGAACCGGTGGTGCCCGCAATCAGGAGGTGGGGCATCTTGGCGAGGTTGGCGACCACCGGTGCGCCGCCGATATCCTTGCCGAGCGCAAGTGGCAGGCGGAACTTGGCATCGCCGAAGTCCTTGGACGACAGGATCTCGCGCAGCACGACCATTTCGCGGTTCGCATTGGGCAGTTCGATACCGATCACCGAGCGGCCCGGAACGGTGGAGACGCGCGCCGAAAGCGCCGACATGGAGCGGGCGATATCGTCCGCCAACCCGATGACGCGGCTCGCCTTGAGGCCGGGGGCCGGCTCCAGCTCGTACATGGTGACGACGGGGCCGGGGCGGACAGAGACGATCTCACCCTTCACGCCGTAGTCGTCGAGCACGTTTTCAAGCATGCGTGCATTTTCTTCCAGCGCCTCGTCGGAGAGGACGTGCCGCTCGATGGAGGTCGGGCTGGTCAGCAAGGACAGCGGCGGGGTCTCGTATACGGCGGCTTCCGAAGGCTCGAAAGCCAGGGCAGGCTGCGCCTCGGCCTTCGCCTGTCGGGACGGCTGCGGCGCCTTGCGCGGCGGGTGTTGCACCACGGCCCGCGGCTCCTCGATGGTGGCAACCGGTGTGCCGCGTTCATGGATCTGCGGGGCAACCTGCGGCCCGGCGATGCCAGTTGGACCGGGGCGGGGCGCCGGGTCCTGCGCCACCTGGTCCTCGGGCTGCGGGGTGGTGGGCTGGATCTGCGAAGCAGGAATGGGCTGCATGTCATCGACTTGAGCCATCGGGGCGGAGGGAACGGCGCCGGGAACCTTCAGGATCAGCGGGTCAGGTTTGCGGGCACGTACGACGGGCGGTTCGGCGCGGGCGAAACCGCTGGCGGAACGGGCGGCCGTGGTGCCGCGTGCTCGGACGCGAATGGCGTCGGCAATCCGGGCCTTGATGCGGTCCTCGCCGGGGGCTTCGGTGGTCTCGCTCTCTGGCGAGTCGAGGTGGTCGGGGCTGTCTGCCGAGACAACGTCAGGGGTGACGGCTGGGCGGCGCACCAGCGAGCCGACGGATGCAAGCAACCCGCCGCCGACGGTGTCGCGCCGGGTTGTCTCCGCCGGGGCAGCGATCGCGGGGTCATCGTCGATCACGATGTCCATGTCGGTGTCGTCCTCCGGGTCGGAAACCCGAGCAGTGGAACGAACCTCGCTCCGCCGAGCCTTCGCATCGGCGGTCTTGTTGGCAAGTCCCTTGGCGGCAAGCGCAGTTCCGGCAAGGCCGATCCCGGCGCCGCGCAGCAAACCGGCATAAAGCAATACCACCCCAACGAGCACGAAACGGCCAGCCTTTCGCAGTTCTTCGGAGGTGAAGCCTGTTACGTAGAGGATGGACGCGATCGACGCGACCCAGATCGGGACCGCCAGAAGCCTGACGCCGAAGCTCGCGGAAATCGGCAGCACGTTCAGGATCGCGCCCAGAACGGTGTCGCCAAAGAGCCCGCCGAGGCCGAAGCTGTGAGTCCAGTCCGAGGTGGGCACGATGGTGGAGGCGTAGACCGCGGAAACGGCCACCGCGATCGGAGCGAAGATCACCCGCCCGATTGCCCGCTCGCTGCCGCTGTGAAGGACCAGACGCAGCCCCCAGGCAAGTGCCACCAGCGCCAGAACCCAGCTTCCGAAACCCACCACGATGAACAGCGGGGCGGAAAAGGACGCCCCGAACTTGCCGAGCATGTTCTGCACCGGCGCGTCGGTCGCCGAGAAGAAGGACGGGTCCTGCGGAGTGTAGCTGGCGAGCATGGCGACGATTGCCGCGGCCAGTGCCAGCAGGGCGATGCCGATCAGTTCCCGCCCACGTTTCTCGATCGCTTCCTGCATGGAACTGTCGAGAAGGGGGTCACGCTGTCGTGTCTGGTATGCCATCGGATCTTGTTGTCCTTATTGCTCGTACAGGCATGCGCGCAGCTGCCTCAGCCCGCGCTGCAACTCATCCATATCGGACACCATCGCGACGCGGATGTAGCCCTTTCCGGGGTTCTCTCCATTCACATCGCGGCTCAGGTAGGCGCCGGGCAGAACCCGGACACCGGTTTTCTCGTAGAGGGTTCGGGCGGCCTGTTCTCCGTCCGTCACCGGCAGCCAGAGAAAAAAGCCGCCTTCCGGCCCCTGGTAGCCGGGAACCCCGGCAAGGATCTCGTCGGCGAGACGGAATTTCTGCTGGTAGATCTTCAGCGAAGCGGCCACGTGGTCCTCGTCCGCCCAGGCGCGTTCGGCCACGCGTTGAAGTGGCAGCGGCAGGGGTGCCCCGGAATAGGCCCGCAACTGGCGCAGGCGCTTCATGCTCTCCGGCCCGCTGGCGACGAAGCCGGAGCGCAGCCCCGGCAGGTTCGAACGTTTGGACAGAGAGTGGAAAATGACCACGCGCTCCGGATCGGCGCCGACGGCCCGGGCCATCTCCAACCCGCCGGGCGGCAGCGTGGTGCGGTAGATCTCCGAATAGCATTCGTCGGCAAAGATCTGGAAATCGTGCGTCTCCGCCAGGGCGATCAGCTGTTCCCAATACGCCCGGTCGGCCACCGCTCCTTGCGGGTTCGACGGTGAACAGAGAAAGGCAATAGCGGTGCGGTCGAGCACGTCGCGGGGCAGGGAGGCATAGTCGGGCAGGAAGCCGGTTTCGGCTGTGGCCGGCACGAAGACCGGGTCGGCGAAGGCCGTCACCGCGGCCACCGCATAGACCTGGTAGAAGGGATTGGGAATGAGGATCGCCGGCCGCTCCCCGTTCTTTTGCTCCGGGCAGAGGGCTATGGCCGCGTTGAACAGCCCCTCGCGTGTCCCGTTCAGTGTCATCACCTGGGTCTCGGGATCGACCGTCACGTCGAAGCGCCGCCCGATCCATTCGGCGATAGCTGCGCGCAGTTCCGGCGTGCCGTCGTTGGGGGGATACTTGGCGAACTCGTCGATATTCGCCGCGATCACATCACCGACGAAATCGGGCATGGCATGGCGTGGCTCGCCAATGGTCATGTTGATGACCTCGCCGCCCGGTTCGGATGCGGCCAGCAGTTTCCGCAGGCGCGGAAACGCGTATTCAGGTAGGTTCGAAAACCGCTCGGGGAACGTCATGCGCTCGCTAAATCTGTACTGCCTCAGGGTCGGGGTCGTTTCGCCCCGTTTGCATACAGACTAGCTACACCGCCCTCCCGGGTCCAGAAATTGTCTGACCCGGAGGGGGGCTTGTGGCATTTCAGCCAATACCCCGAGTGTTGAATTTCGCCTCACAAACCCTTGACAGAAATGAAAACTGCCCTTCCGGGTGAGAATGCCGGCGTTTCACCCCTTGAGCGCAGCCTCAGCGGCGGCGCCGAGCCGCAACAGCCGCTCCTCCGCCATCGGGGCGCCCAGCATCATCAGGCCGGTTGAAGCCACACCGGTTGGAAGGGTCAAACCGCACAGCCCCATCAGGTTGCCGATCCGGGTGTTCCGAAGGGTCATCAGGTTCTCGGTAACAAAGAAATCGGGATCCCGGTCCAGGCGGGCGGCGTCGGGTGGCATTATCGGACAGGTCGGCACCAGCACGGCGTCGTAGGCCGCAGTCTCCGCCAGGTAGCGTGCCCGCAGACGATCGAGGGTCTGCCACGCGGCCACGTAATCCGAAGCCGTGAAGTCCTTTCCGCCCCGGAACCGCTCCCGAACGGCTGCGTGCATCAGATCGGGTTGCGCCTCGATTTCGGCCTTCCAGGTACCGTAGGCCTCTGACGCGAAGAGGATGGGCGAGAGGGCCATCGCCTCTGCGATTTCCGGCACGGCGATTTCCTCCACCGTCGCTCCGGCGGCTGCGAGGGCCTCGGTGGCGCGACGGAACCCCGCCAGAGGTGCCTTGCGCACATCCTCCATCGCGGTGGTTGTCAGGATGGCCAGCTTCGTGCGTTGAAGTGATGCCCCCCGCAAATCGGCGGTACGGCTCCCCTCAAGCGCGGCGAGCATCAGTGCAGCATCCTCGACGGTTCGGCACAGGGGCCCGACCGTGTCAAACCGGGCGCAGAGCGGCACCACACCCTGCAGCGACAGCCGCCCGGAGGTTGTCTTGAGACCCACCAGGTCATTCCAAGCCGAGGGCACGCGCACCGATCCGCCTGTGTCCGACCCGATCCCGGCGACCGCCAGTCCGAAGGCCACGGATGTGGCCGCCCCGGAGGACGAGCCACCCGGGGCGGCGGCATGGTCATTGACGCAGGGGGGCGTCGCGGTGACCGGGTTCAGACCCAGCCCGGAAAAGGCCAGCTCTGTCATATGGGTCTTGCCCAGGCATACGAGGCCGGCCTGGGTTGCGTTCCGCAGCACCTCGGCGTCGGTCTCCGGTTTGCGCCCCTGCAAGAGTGCGGAGCCGGCCTCGGTCTCGACACCGGCAGTGTCGAAGAGGTCCTTCCAGCTGATGGGGACCCCGTCGAGCAGCGATAAGCGCAGTCCCAGCCGGGCACGTTTGGCCGCTGCGCCTGCTTCGGACAGCGCCCGGTCGCGGGTCATACGGGCGTAGATTCGCGGCGTGAATTCATGGGCTTCGATGGCGTCGAGGTAGCATTCCGTCAGCGCGACCGGGTCGATCTCTCCCGAGTTGATACCGCGCCCCAGGTCCCCTGCACTCATTGTCAGCCACGCGTCCATGCGATCCTCCGGAAAATTGCCCGGAGTGGACGGTAGCGGCCGGACAGCGCATGGACAATCCCGGCTTTCAGGGTATGTCTGTCGGCAATGACACACGACACCGATATCCTGATCGTTGGCGGCGGCCTGAACGGACCGTCGCTCGCCCTTGCCTGCGCGCAGGCCGGGCTGCGCTCCATCGTGATTGACAGGCTCTCCACCGCGAAACGGGCAGATGAGGGGTTCGACGGACGATCCTACGCGCTTGCACTGGCGTCGCAAAGGCTTCTGGGGGCGCTCGGGATCTGGCAGAAAGTGGCGGAGCACGCTCAACCGATCCTGCACATTGTCACCAGCGACGGCCGCGCCGGACAGGGGCCGGTCTGGCCCTTCGCGATGCACTTCGACCATGGTGAAATCGACGAGGGCGTGATGGGCTACCTGCTGGAGGACCGCTACCTGCGCGGTGCCCTGCTGGATGCAATCGACGCCAACCCGTTGATCGAGCAACGGTCCGAGGAAACGGTCGTGGCGCAGGAGATCACGGGGGTGGGCGCCTCGGTGACGCTGGCCTCGGGCGACGTCCTGACCGGTGCGCAGCTGGTTGGCGCGGACGGACGGCAGAGCGGCGTCGGGATGCGCGCCGGCATCCAGCGCACCGGGTGGGACTATGACCAGACGGCCTTGGTTTGTGCCGTGGAGCATGAATTGCCCCACAATGGCACGGCTCACCAGTTCTTCATGCCAAACGGTCCGTTGGCAATCCTGCCCTTGCCGGGAAATCGCAGCTCCATCGTCTGGAGCGAGGATCCTACGCAGGCCAGGCATATCGCCGCCCTTGATGACGAGGGGTTTCTGGATGCCCTGCGTCCGCGGTTCGGGGATTTCCTTGGCGAGATCAAGCTCGCGGGCAAGCGTTTCAGCTATCCGCTGAACCTGACAATGGCCAATCACACGGTGAAACCGCGGATCGCCCTGATCGGCGATGCGGCTCAGGGTGTGCATCCGATTGCCGGTCAGGGGTTCAACCAGGGGTTGGCTGATGTCGCGACACTGACACAGGTTCTGGCGGAGGCGCGGCGTCGCGGAGAGGATATCGGCTCGCTGCTGGTCCTCGACCGGTATCGCCAGTGGCGCAGTTTCGACAGGGCGGCTCTTGCCCTCGCTATGGATGCCGTGAACAGGTTGTTTTCAAACGACAACCCGCTCCTTCGGTTCGGTCGCAGCCTTGGCATGGGGGTCATTGACGCCATGCCCGGCCTTCGGCGCCGTTTCATCCGCGAGGCGGCCGGGGTCTCCGGCGACATTCCGAACCTGTTGAAAGGGCGCCCTGCCTGACGGGGCAGGTCAGTCGAGCTGGCGCGCCTCGTCCACGAGCATGATCGGTATCCCGTTGCGGATCGGGTAGGCGAGCCGGGCCGCACGGCTGATCAACTCCTGCCTGTCGGCGTCATAGCTGAGCACGGTCCGGGTCTGTGGGCAGACCAGCGCCTCCAGCATCTTGCGGTCATGTGCGGGGGAGTGGCTTTCCGGTGTCCCGTTCATTGCAGCACCTCCGTGCCATCCTCGCCCGTGTGCAGTGCGAACTCGAGCAGAGCCACGAGGGTTTCGCGACGATTGGCCAGGCTTGGCGCTTCCAGAAGTGCCTGCTTGTCGCCGACCTCGAAGGGGCAGAGCATGGAGAGCGAGTTGATCAGCAACTCGTCATCGGCTTCCTTCAGGCTGTCCCAATCGGTTGACAGGGCGCGGGCCTCAAAAAAGCGGCCAAGCAGGTCGAGGAAGGGCTCCCTGCGAAAGAACGGGTCCTGTTCGGGCCCACCCATGTCGCGGTCGAAACCGCCCCAGTCCACGTCGGCGCGGACATAAGGGGTGAAACCTTCGATCTCCTTCTTGATCCGAAAGCGGGACACACCGGAGAGGGTGATCATGTAGCGCCCGTCTTCGGTCTCCGAGAAGGCAGTCAACCGCCCGGCGCAGCCGATCGAATGCAGGCGATCCGCCTCGCCATCGGGGACCTCCCGGGGTTGCACCATGCCGATCAGCCGGTGCGAGGTTTTCAGGGTATCATCGAGCATCGCGAGGTAACGTGGCTCGAAGATATGCAGTGGCAACCGGGCACGCGGCAGGAGCAGCGCGCCGGGAAGTGGGAACAGCGGAATGGTGTCCGGCAGATCGGAAGTTGTGATCATGCTGCTAACCTAGCCGGAACCCGGCGTCAGGCAAATATCATCGAGCTGAGTTTGCGGCGACCGTTCAGAACCAGCGGATCCGTCGGCTTCAGGCTGTCGAAAATCGTGAACAACTGCGTCTTCGCGGCGGCGTCGTTCCATTCCCGGTCGCGCCGGAAAAGCTCCAGCAACTCGTCGATGGCGGCCTCCACCTCGCCAGCGGCATGCAGTGCGGTGGCCAGATCGAAACGCGCCTGATGATTGGCCGGATCGGCCTCCACGGCGGCGCGCAACTCGGCCAGCGGACCGGCATCGGCGGCCTGTTTAGCCAACTCCAGTTGGGCCCGCGCGGCCTCGACCTCCGGAGACCCGGCGATCTCGGCCGGGGCGTTGTCCAAAAGCGCCGCCGCCTGATCCGTGTCGTCGAGCGCCAGGTGGGCCCGTACGAGACCTCCATAGGCGGCAGCGTTGTTGGGCTCCTCGCCGAGGATCGCCGCGAAGGTCTGCGCGGCGTCGACAGCGGCACCTTCGGCAAGCATGGCTTCCGCCGCCTCGATGGCTTCGCCGAGCCCGTCGTCTCCGGCAAGGGCGGCCACGCGATCGACAAAGGCCTTGAGCTCGGACTGGGGCAGCGCGCCCTGGAACATGTCCGCAACCTGCCCCTGGTGAAAGGCGACAACGGTTGGGATCGATTGCAGCGGCAGGCCCTGTTGGGCCAGCATCTGCGCAAGCCGCTGGTTTTGATCGACGTCGATCTTCACCATCTTCACCTTGCCCTTGGCCTCGGTGACGGCCTGTTCCAGCATCGGGCCGAGCGTCTTGCAGGGGCCGCACCAGGTGGCCCAGAAATCGACGATGATCGGCACCTCCTGCGAGGCTTCGACGACATCTGCCATGAAAGTGGCTTCGTTGCCGTCCTTGATCAGGTCGGCGGCGGGGGCGGACGGGCTCTGGCCGAATTCCAGCATCAGGTGGCTCCTCAAGTCTTGGTTGGGCGTTAGATGGCCCATCGTTCCTCACCTTGCAAGGGGAGGGCGCTCAGAGATCGAAATTGGCAAAGACCGGGGCATGATCGGAGGGCTGCTCCCATCCGCGCACATCGCGCAGGATGCGGCTCGAATGGGCGGCACCGGCAATGTCTGGCGTCGCCCAGATGTGATCAAGCCGGCGGCCCTTGTCGGCAGCGTTCCAGTCGGGCGAGCGGTAGGACCACCAGCTATAGAGGTTCCCCTCCGGGATATCCGCGCGCGTGACATCCACCCAACCGCCTGCATCCTGCGTCTCCGCAAGGTGCTCGACCTCGATCGGAGTGTGGCTGACAACCTTGAGCAATTGCTTGTGGTTCCAGACGTCGTCCTCTCGCGGTGCGATATTGAGATCCCCCACGAGGATGGCCTTCCGGGGCGTCTCGGCGCGGAACCAGTCGCGCATCTCCGTCAGGTAGTCGAGCTTCTGGCCAAACTTCTCGTTGATCGTCCTATCCGGTTTGTCGCCACCGGCAGGGACGTAAAAGTTGTGGATGACCGTTCCATTCTCAAGCCGTGCGGCGACGTGTCGGGCGTGGCCGAGGCTTGCGAAATCCTTGTCGCCGACATCCTCGACGGGCAGCTTCGACAGGATGGCGACGCCATTGTAGCCCTTCTGACCGCGCGCAACCATGTGGGTATATCCCAGCTCGGCAAAAACCTCAGCGGGGATCTTGTCCACCGGGCTCTTGCATTCCTGGAGGCATAGGATGTCGGGCGCTTCCTCCTGCAGCAGGCGGGCGACGAGGCCAGCCCGCAGGCGGACCGAGTTGATGTTCCATGTGGCGAGGGTGAAGGGCATGACGCGGCTCCGGCTGAGGGTTGGCGGACCCTAGCGGCGGGGGGCGCCGGGCTCAACCGCGAAGCGCGGCGCGGGAGGAACACGCGGCGGGGAGGAAAAAAGGGCCGGGCGCAAAGCCCGGCCCAGTCCAACAGGGAGGATGCCGCGCCATTACCCCGGCGCGACAAGGGGATGTTCATACAACGAGGTTAACACAACGTAAGCCGGGTCCCCGAGTATGGAATACCTCAGGCGACAAGCCTGTATCCGCCCGATTCCGTCACCAGCAGGCGTGCATTCGACGGATCCGGCTCGATTTTCTGCCGCAGGCGATAGATGTGCGTCTCCAGCGTATGGGTGGTCACACCGGCGTTGTAGCCCCAGACCTCGTGCAGAAGCACGTCCCGGGCAACGACACCTTCGGTCGCCCGGTACAGGAACTTGAGGATGTTGGTTTCCTTCTCGGTCAGGCGGATCTTGCGGTCGTCTTCCGTCACCAGAAGCTTCATCGACGGCTTGAACGTGTAAGGCCCGAGCTGGAAAACGGCATCTTCCGACTGCTCGTGCTGGCGAAGCTGGGCGCGGATACGTGCCAGCAAGACCGGGAACTTGAAAGGCTTGGTGACATAGTCGTTTGCGCCGGCGTCGAGGCCAAGGATCGTGTCCGCGTCACTGTCATGGCCTGTCAGCATGAGCACCGGGCATTTCACGCCCTGCTTTCGCATCAACCGGCAAAGCTCGCGACCGTCCGTATCGGGCAGGCCCACGTCCAGTATGACAAGATCGTACAGGCCCGCCTTGACCTTCTCCATCGCCTCTGTGCCGCTGCCTGCCTCGAAGACATCGAAATCCTCGGTCATCACGAGTTGCTCGCTCAGGGCCTCGCGCAGATCCTCGTCATCGTCGACAAGAAGAAGTTTTTTAAGATTTCCCATGGTTGCGTCTCCGTTGCTTGCGTTCCAGATGCGCCCGGCTCTCCGTTTCGACAAGAAATGCTGCAATGATCTCACGCCCATGTGTGACGATCACGGGAATTGTTTCAGCTTCCGACCGGAATTGTTACATGGTAACGCGAAGGCCTGACATCGGAGAGGCCCATGACACTTGCCCCGAATCCCGCAGAACGTCGCGCCCGCGCCCGCTCGGACCTTCGAATGGGCGTGCCGGTCTGCCTGTACCGCGACGGTGCCGCAGCCCTTGTCGTGGCGGTCGAGTGCCTGTCGGAGGGGCGTTTCGCGGCCCTCGGCGCGATTGATGGTGCCGTGTTGGCCATCACCGCGCGCCGGGCAGAGACGCTCAAGGCGCGCGCCTATGACGGCGATCTGGCCCGGATCGAGTTGCCGAAAGCCGCGACACTCCGTTGGGCGCAATCGGTTGCCGATCCGGCCGACGACCTGACGACCCCGATGAAAGGACCGTTCCGGACCGAGCGAGGCGGTGATGTCACGTTTCATCGCGAGGCGATCGCCTTGGCAAAGGAGGCCCGCCTGCTGCCGGCAATGCTGGTCTGTCCGCTGGAGGATCCCGAAAGGGCGGCGGCACAGCGGCTCACCTGTCTGGATCTTGCGACCGATGCCGCGCCGAAGGACGCCGCCGGCTACAACGAGGTCGTTTCTGCCCGCCTGCCGATGGTGCTGGCCCGCGCCGGGCGGTTGCACGTGTTTCGACCCGATGATGGGGGCGAGGAGCACTACGCGGTGGAAATCGGTCAGCCCGACCGTACCGAGCCGGTGCTGGCGCGCCTGCATTCCGCCTGTTTTACCGGCGACCTGCTGGGGTCGTTGAAATGCGATTGCGGCCCACAGTTGCGCGGTGCCCTTGGCGCCATGGGCAAGGATGGAGCGGGGATCCTGCTCTACCTCAACCAGGAAGGGCGCGGGATCGGGCTTGCCAACAAGATGCGGGCCTACGCGCTTCAGGATCTCGGGTTTGACACGGTGGAGGCCAACCATCGGCTCGGCTTCGAAGATGACGAGCGGGATTTCCGCATCGGTGCGGCTCTGCTGAGGGAACTGGGATTTTCTTCTGTCCGGCTGATGACCAACAACCCGGCCAAGATCGCGATGATGCGGGCTCAGGGCATCGCCGTGACCGAACGCGTGCCGTTGCAGGTCGGCAAGACGGACGAGAACGCGGCTTACCTGGCGACCAAGGCGGCCAAGTCCGGGCATCTGCTGTGATACCGGGCGAAAGCCCGCGTGACATGGTGCTGACACCGATGGGCGTCCGGTTCGCCGGGCATCGCTTTCCGGCGGCCATCGGGCGCGGTGGTGTCCTGCCCGACAAGCGCGAGGGAGACGGCGCCACGCCGCGCGGCGTTCACCGTGTCGTCGGGATGCTGTACCGCCCGGACAGGATCCCGTGCCCCGCAGGATGGGCGCAACCCATCGGGCCGCGCGACCTGTGGTCCGACGATAGTCGCGACCCAGCCTACAATCATCGCGTTCGCGCACCACATCCCTTCGGCCACGAAAAACTGCGTCGCGCCGACCCGCTCTACGACCTCGTACTTGTCAGCGACTGGAACTACCCGGACGCCGTTCCGGGCCGGGGGTCGGCTATATTCCTCCACGTCTGGCGAAAGCCGCGCCACCCGACCGAGGGCTGCATCGCATTTCGCCGCGATCACCTGTTCTGGATTGCCGCGCGCCTGATGCTGGGAGACCGAGTGGTCGTGCCGTGAGGCGGCTCAGGGTTTCCGCGCGGACTTCATCTGTGCCGTCGGGAAGCAGGTGGCTTGTTGTCCCGTCGCTTCCTGCCACCGTCCGATGGAGCGTCGGGTCTTGTAGCCGGGCAGCCCGTCCACCCCCCCGACGTCATGTCCCTGCGCCACAAGCGCGGCCTGCATCGCTGCCACGTCCGAGCGATAGAGCCCGCCGACCTTGCCCCAACGGCCTTGGAAATCGCCCACGCCATACTGGATGCGATCGCCGATGTGCCCCACGAAGAGCGCATAGAGGTCGCTGGTGTTGTAGTCCTTCAGGACATAGAAGTTTGGCGTGACGATAAAGGCGGGACCAAACCGCCCGGCCGGCATCAGGAGGTAGCCTTCGCCCCTACGTTCATGATCCGGAAACGGCCGGCCGGAGACCCGGGTGATCCCCATCGCTTCCCAGTCCGTGATAGGCATCCCCTGATCAGGGCCCTCCAACGTGCAGGAAACACTCTCGGGCACAGTCACCTCGAAGCCCCAGTCGCGCCCGCTGACCCAGCCGTGGCGCGCGAGGTAGTTGCCGATCGAGGCGATTGTGTCGGCCTCGGAGCCCCAGATATCCGCCTTGCCATCGCCGCTTCCGTCCACGGCGTATTCGAGGAAGTTCGACGGCATGAACTGCGGCTGCCCGAGTGCGCCGGCCCAACTGCTCTTCATGGTTCGGCCGGGTGCGTGTCCGGCTTCGGCGATTTGCAGAGCCGCCACGAGTTCGTCGGAGAAGTAGGTCGCGCGGGTGCTCATGAACCCCTTGGTGCCGAGCACCTCGAACACGTTGTGCGGGATCTTGACCCGCCCATAGCCGCTTTCCCGTCCCCAGATCGCAAGGATGATCCGCCCCGGCACGCCCGTTTGCCGCTCCACGGCGGCGAGTGTCGCAGCGTGACGATTGGCCATCCGCCGCCCGACGGAGGTTGCGCCATCGATTGCGCCGCGACTGAAGTACTTGGCCGGTGTGCTGAACTCGGCCTGACGTTGCCGTTTCGGAGTCTTCGCGGTTGTACCCGGCGGAACCAGATCGGGCAGGTCCCAGTTCAGGGCGACGCCGTCGAATGCACGCTCGAATGTGGATCGAGAGACCCCCTTGGCCCGAGCACGCGGCCAGATGTCTTGCTCCAGCCAGCCACGGAACTGACCCTCGATTACCGCGCGACTCTGCGCCAGCGCGGCATCGGTCGACAAATGGAGTAGCGCAGCAATCACGAGGGCACGAAGGAGCACGAGGCGTTGTCCTGTTTTCTTGAGTCCGGGCACCATTCTATCGGCGCGTCCTGCGATTGTCGTCGTTCTTCCGGCGCCCGGGCACAGGAAATCGGCTCACCTTCCCGTGGGCCGGACGGCGCGGCCGTGCGACGCCGATGGTTTGGCAGGGTGTGCTCTGCTATGCCGCGGCCATGGAACAAAGATTCGACACCAAGACCGAGGCGATCCGCCATGCCCCCTGGCGACGCCTGATGGACCGCAGCCTCGGGCGCGCGCGCTCGGTGCCGACCATGCTGAGCCTCGAAGAGCAAAAGCTCTACCATTGGCTTACCGCCTTCTGGGCGGACGGCGCGGGGGCGATTGTCGATCTCGGGTGTTTTGCGGGCGGATCCACGGCACGGCTGGCCGAGGGGCATCGCATTGCCGGGCTCGTATCCGCGATCCACGCCTATGACCGCTTTACCGCCGACGAGGACGTCAAACAGTCGATCCTCTACAAGCAGGGGCTGTCGCCTTTCGAGGGGAACGACATCCTGCCGTTGGCACGTGACCTTTTGGCACCGTGGGGCGATGCGATCCACTTCCACCGGGGTGAGATCGACCAGATGAGTTGGGAGGGTGGGCCGATCGAGATCCTGGTGATGGATGCATCAAAAGCGGCGGAGACCATGGACCGCATGGCGGAGGCGTTCTTTCCCTACCTCGTTCCAGGCCGTTCGTTGATTGTCCAACAGGACTTTCTCCACTGGAGCCAGCCGTGGGTGCCGGTCCAGATGGAACGCATGCCGGTGCATTTCACACCGCTTGCCTACGCGCCAAGAGACACGGTCGTCTTCCTGTGCACCGAGGCGCCGGACCGGGAGGCGCTGGCGACTGCACGCACGGCCCATCTTTCCGATAGTGAGCTTGTCGCGCATCTCGAAGTCGCCGCGCGGAGTTTCTCCGACTGGGGGCTGGAGCAGCGTTTGCGTGACATGATCGACGGACTGCGAGCCAATCCGGGAAAGCGTCGCGCCTACCAGTTCCGCAAGCCCTAGGTGTTCGGGATCCGGCCCGGATGGATTAGCATCCCGGCAATGCCCCTGTCCGTTGGGCTGTGCCGGACGTCCAGTGCTGCACACACCTGAGTCCAGTGGTCTGACGATATGGGGCGGTCCCCCGAGGGTGCACCGAAGCTTCGGGTCCCGTGTGGCTGCAAAAGCCGGCCGCGTTCGCAGAGTGCGCGGTTTGCGCTGCCTTCTCGGGTAGAGCAAAACCACGCCTGCTGGTTGCAACCATACCGAGCAGGGGTGGCCATGTCGGCCATCGCGGACCTGCCCTCTTGGCCAAAAAAAGGGCCGGACGGATTGGCTCCGACCGGCCCTCACTTCGTTTCAGAGGCGGCGCCTACTCGCTCGGATCAAGGGCGGTCAGGCCGGTGAGGATATCGATGGCATAGGCCAGTTGATAATCCTCTTCGCGCAACGCGGCGGCGTCCTCGGCCTTCTTGCGATCTTCCTCGATCTGGCGACGCTCGTCTTCGGAAAGGCTGTCGTTGTCGAGGGAGCCGCGCAGGTCTGCTTCGGAGCGGGAGAAGCGGTTGGTTGCGGTGTCGTCCTCTTCCTCCTCCTCGTTCGGCGAACGGCGGGGCTGCTCCACCACGATGTCGGGGGAGACCCCGAGCGCCTGGATAGACCGGCCCGAGGGCGTGTAGTAGCGCGCGGTTGTCAGGCGCATCGCGCCATCACCCTTGAGCGGCATGACCGTCTGCACCGATCCCTTGCCGAAGCTCTTGGTGCCCACGACGATGGCGCGGCGGTGGTCCTGCAGCGCACCCGCGACGATCTCCGAAGCGGACGCCGAGCCACCGTTGATCAGCACGACGATCGGCTTGCCCTCGGCAAGGTCGCCTTCGGTGGCGTTGTAGCGGTCGCCGTCCTGTGGGTTCCGGCCGCGGGTGGAGACGATCTCTCCCTTGTCGAGGAAGGCATCCGATACCTTGATCGCCTGCGTCAGAAGCCCGCCCGGGTTGTTGCGCAGATCGAGCACGAACCCGTTGACGCTGTCCATGCCTCCGATTTCCTCGACGGCCTCTTTCAACGTGGCCTCGAGGTTGGGAAAGGTCTGGTCGTTGAAGGTGGTCACACGAAGCACGACTGAATCGCCCTGTGTGCGCGTGCGCACCGCGGTCAGCTTGATCGTGTCGCGGATGATGGTGACGTCAAATGGCTCGTCCGCACCTTCACGCACGACGGTTATGATGATCTCGGAGCCCACCGGGCCGCGCATCATGTCCACTGCCTCGTCCAGCGTCAGCCCAAGGACGCTTTCGCCGTCCACATGAGTGATGAAGTCGCCCGCCTCGATGCCCGCCTCGTCGGCCGGCGTGTCGTCGATGGGAGAAACGACCTTCACGAAGCCTTCCTCCTGCGTGACCTCGATGCCGAGGCCGCCGAATTCGCCGCGCGTCTGCACGCGCATGTCGTCGGCATCATCGGGCGACAGGTAGCTGGAATGCGGATCGAGCGAGATCAACATGCCGTTGATCGCGGCCTCGATCAGCTCGGACTCGTCCACTTCCTCGACATATTGGGCGCGGATCCGCTCAAAAATGTCCCCGAACAGGTCGAGTTGCTCGTAGATGGAGCTGTTCTTCGCCGCTTCCTGAGCGATCAGCGGCCCGGCGACCTGCGTGGTCACCACCCCGCCAGCCAGAACACCGCCAATGGCGGCCATGACGAACTTCTTCATGCGGTCCTCGTTTTCCTTGTTATCCCTGTGTCGCGGCAAACCACTCTGAGGGGTCCACCGGGCTCTCGCCCTCTCTCAGCTCCATATAAAGCGTTTCACTGCGTTCGGCGCCACCACTCTCTGCGGGTTCGGCCAGGAACTCGGCATTTTCCGCCCGCGGTTCCTGCCCCCCCATGAATCCGAGCGCCTGTCCGGCGAGAACGACTTCTCCCTCCGTACCATAGACGCCACCTAGTCCGGCAAGCACCAGAAGAATGCCTGATGAGGGCTCAAGGATGATCACGTTTCCGTAGTCGAGCAACGGCCCTACATAGCGGATCGTCGCCTCTGCCGGTGCCGTGACCAACGCACCGGGACGGGTGGCGAGCAGCAGGCCGGGGCGCGCGATTCCAGCGGCGTCGGGTTCGTTGAAGCCTCGCAGAAGGATGCCGGACACCGGCAGTGGCAGCCGACCCTTGCGGGCGGTGAAATCCATCGTCGGTTGGTCGGGCGGCGGGACATCTGCCAGCCCCTCGGCGAAGGCGGAGAGCGACTCCGCCGTGGCGATCAACGCGGCCATGCGCGCAGGATCCGCAGCGAAGCGCCGGGGCAGGTCGGTGCGGGCTGCCATCGCCTGGGAAAGGGCGGTGCGTGCCTCCTGTGCGCCACGCAGCCCGTCGGCAAGTGCCGCGCCGGCATTCTGTTGAAGGGCGCGCAATTCGGCCAGCTTCTCTAGCTCGGCCCGCAGCGCGCGCGCCTCCGCCTGCACCTCGGGGGCGATTTCGGAGAGCATCATGCCGGAGCGCGCCGTGCCAAGCGGGCCGGAGGGGTGCAGCAGCAGCAAGGGCGCAGGAGAACGCCCCATCGACGTCAGAACACCCAGCAGCTGGGAGATCTCTTCGTCGCGGGCGGAAAGCTGTGCCGACAGCACACGTTCTTCGTGATTTGCCTGGCGCATTGCCGAGCGCAAGGCGGACAGTCCTTGTTCGTAGGCCTGCACCGTCTCGGTCAATGCACGCACACGGTCGCGCGCACCACCGGCGCGCTCCAGACCGTCCGCGGCCTCTTTCAGGTGGGAGGCCGCTTCGTTGGCCAAAGCCGCCGGGGCGGTCTCGGCAACGCCCGGACCGGCCAGCAGCAGTGATGCGGCAACCAGCCCGGCGCGGATCATTTCTCGATCAGGCTCACGCCGGTCATCTCCTCGGGCTGCTCGACGCCCATGAGGTCGAGGATTGACGGCGCCACGTCGGCCAGCCTGCCTTCCCTGAGCGTTGCGCCCTCCGGACCGTTGAAGAGGATCACGGGCACGAGGTTGGTGGTGTGGGCAGTGTGCGGGCCACCGTCCTCGGCGAACATGGTTTCGCAATTGCCATGGTCGGCGATGACGATCATGGCGCCGCCGACCTTTTCCAGCGCGGCCACCACCTTGCCGAGCCCGGTGTCTACAGCTTCGCAGGCCGCCATCGCGGCTTCGAGGATGCCGGTGTGCCCGACCATGTCGGGGTTGGCGTAGTTCGTCACGATCAGGTCGTAGCCGGCCTCGATCGCTTCCACGAATTTCTCGGTCACTTCCGGCGCCGACATCTCCGGCTGGAGGTCGTAGGTGGCGACCTTCGGAGATTTGGGCATGAACCGATCTTCCCCCTCGTAGGGTGTCTCCACGCCGCCGTTCAGGAAGAACGTGACATGGGGATACTTTTCCGTTTCGGCCAGGCGGAACTGCGTCTTGCCCTGCTTGGAGACCCATTCACCAAGGGTGTTGACGATTTCCTGCGCCGGGAAAATCACGTCCATGTATTCGTTGTGCTGGTCGGAATACTCCACCATGCCGCAAATCGCCCCCCAATCCGGGCGGGCGGAGGCGTCGAACTCCGAGAACCCCGGTTCAGCGAGTGCCTTCAGGATCTCTCGGGCGCGGTCGGCGCGGAAGTTCAGAAACAGAAGGCCGTCGCCATCTTTCGGCTGCACGTAGCCGGCGACTCGGGTCGGCAGGATGAACTCGTCGGTTTCACCACGCTCGTAGGCGGCGGAACAAGCGGCGGCACCGCTTTCTGCCTCGAAGTCCGCTGTGCCGGACACAAAGAGGTCGAATCCCTTTTGCACGCGTTCCCATCGGTTGTCGCGATCCATCGCGTAGTAGCGGCCCACGACGCCACCGATCCTCGCGCCTTCGGGCAGGTCGTCCTCGAATTGTGCAACTTGTCCGGCGGCGGATTTCGGCGGCACGTCGCGGCCGTCGGTCAGGGCGATGACCTGCACCGGAACGCCAGCTTCGGCGATGACTCTGGCTGCGGCGACAATATGGTTCTGGTGCGAGTGCACGCCGCCCGGGGACACGAGACCGGAGAGATGGGCCGTGCCACCGGTTTCCTTCATCCGGGCAATGAACGCCTGCAAGGCGTCGCGCGAGGCGAAGGAGCCTTCCTCGATCGCGAGGTCGATCTGGCCGAGGTCCATAGCCACGACGCGCCCGGCGCCGATATTGGTGTGGCCGACTTCCGAATTGCCCATCTGGCCGGTGGGCAGACCGACGTCGTTGCCAAAGGTGATCAGCGTCGAGGTCGGGCATTCGGCCATCAGGCGGTCGTATGTGGGAGTCTTTGCGAGAACCGGCGAATTGCCTTCTTCCTTCGGGGGGCGGGTGCCGATGCCCCAGCCGTCAAGGATGCAGAGAACGACAGGTTTCGGTGTGCTCATGGGGAGGTCTCCTTGGTTGCTGCTTTCCTAGTGGCGTTAGCGCTCATTTGGAACAGCAACCGCGTCGCAGGGGGCTCAAGTCGCGGTTTCGCAGGCTGCATGGCTTTGGATCAACGTCCGGTGACGCCATAGGCCACAAGGCCGATGTACTCCTTCATCACGAGATTGAGCTGGTAGAGGTTCTGGGCGAGGTCCCAGCCCGAGATGGGCCGCCAATCCTGACGAAAATCGACAGGCCAGGCGATCAGTCCGGGCCAACCCGCCCGTTCAAAGGTGCGGTAGGCGCGTGGCATGTGGAAGGCGGAGGTGACGAGGACCCAGGTCTCGCCCGTTTGCGGTGCCATCAGGTCGAGGCTGAAGGCCGCATTCTCCGCGGTGTTGCGCGACGCGCGCTCAAGGTACAGGCGATCCTCCGCCAGCCCCATGTCGTCGAAGAAGATCCGTGGCGACTCTGCGTTCGGGGCAGATTCGATCTCGAGGTTCGACAGAGACGCCGACCCGCCGGTGAACAGCACCTTTGCATCCGGGAACCGGTTGGCCAGGTACATCGTGTCCATGAACCGTTCCGCCCCGTCATGCGCCTGTGGTCGGTTGTGGCGTGGCCATTGTTCCGCGCCGCCAAGCATGATGATGCCGTCCACCTTCACCAGGTCGGGTGTTGGGGGGAACCGGTGCTCCAGCGGGGCGACGAGCCAGCCGCCGATCGGAAAATAACCGATTGCGAGGATCAGCAGGAGCGAACAGCTTGCCCAGATCCGCGCCGAACGGAGGCGGTTCCGCCAGACCATGAGGCATGTGATCCCGACCGCGAGCAGGATCCAGCTTTCGGGTTTCAATGCGCTCCAGATGATCTTGGAGGCCAGGAAGAACAGGGTGTCCACGTCGCGCCGCTTCGGTTGGCTTGTCCACAGAGAAGCGACGCACCGCTCGGAAGGCCGCGCACCCTTGTGCGGCATTTCCAGCCGATACGGAAGGGAGTTCATCCCAGCGTCGGCATTCTGGGGTGGCGAGGGTCGGCCTTCTTCCGGTCAAACCCGGTGATACGGTGTGCCGGCGAGGATCGAGGCGGCGCGGTAGATCTGTTCGGTCAGCATCACCCGCGCCAACATGTGCGGCCAGACCATCTTCCCGAAGGAGAGGGCCATGTCGGCCTGCCGGACGAAGCCGGGATCCAGCCCGTCGGCCCCGCCAACGACAAAGGCGAGGTCCTGCGTGCCTGTGTCCCGCCATCCGGCGATCCGCTGTGCAAAATCGGGGGAAGTCATGACCTTTCCACGCTCGTCCATGGCGACGACAGTCGCGCCGCGTGGAAGCGCCTTTGCCAGCAGCGCGGCCTCGCCGGCCTTGCTGCCACCCTTGCGCTCATCCACTTCCAGAACGGAAACGGAGGAAATGCCGAGAGGCCGTCCGGTCCGTTCCGCCCGCTGGCGGTAGTCCGAGATCAACTCGGATTCGGAGCCGGACCGCAGGCGTCCCACGGCCACAATGTGAAGCCGCATCAGGCCTGTGTGCCGGCCTTGTCAGTGCCGCCGACCGACAGCCACATCTTTTCGAGCTGGTAGAACTCGCGGACTTCGGGGCGGAACACGTGGACGATCACGTCGCCGGTGTCGATCAGGACCCAGTCGCCGGTGTCCTTGCCCTCGACCTTGCTGAAAATACCGAAATCGGCCTTCACGCGCTCGACAAGCTTGTCTGAGATGGAGGCGACCTGACGCGACGAGCGGCCGGAGCAAACCACCATGTGATCCGCCATTTCCGACTTGCCCCGCAGATCGATGGTCACGATCTCCTCGGCCTTGTCTTCTTCGAGAGAGGAAAGGATGCGTTCCAGCAACGTGGCCTTCGCGGCGGTTGCGAACTCGTTCGGCATCGTCATGGATGCCTCTTCTGCCGCCGTTTGCGTGGCGGCCTCCGCATGGTGAGACAGGACATTGCCCTCCTGGTTGCGCGTCGTCTGAGCCCCGACGCTGGACGTGACCCCACGATAGCATCGGATGTGTGACGGCTCAACGACGACGCCCGTGGGCGGTTCCGCCACGGGTTCGGTGCATGGTTTGTGGGCAACAGCGCCCATGATTATTGCGGTCCAACATGGATGAGGACCCGATCCGCGCGCTCATGTGCCAGATCGGTCCCGTGGACGGCGCTCGCCTCGAATGCGACGGCGACAAGCAGAAGCGCCGCAATCATCGCAATGTGAACGTTCCTGTAGAGCCGTCTCATCGAAGGCCACTCCTTGGTTTTCATGTGTCGGGATGACGAAAGGGGGATAAAAGCGCTTTGGGCCTCCACGTCAACCCCTGCGGCGTTCTTTCCCCGGCGCGGAGTATCTTGCAGGACAGGCCCGGCTGGGGTATCGGGCACCGATGGCAAGAAAGTTCGACATGGATGACCACGCACGCCTGCCCTGGCGTTTTCACGGTCTGACCCAGAGGGTCACCGGCCGCCTATGAGCCGCCCTCGGCGTTGCCTCGCGCGACGCTCGCTTTCCCATGTCCACTTCATTACCCGAGTCGGGAGACCAAAATGACCGCCCCCAAGACCCTGTATGACAAGATCTGGGATGCCCACGTTGCCCATGAGGCCGAGGATGGCACCTGTCTGCTCTACATTGACCGCCACCTCGTGCACGAAGTGACCAGCCCGCAGGCATTCGAAGGCCTGCGTATGGCCGGCCGGCCGGTGCGCGCACCCGAAAAAACCATCGCCGTGCCGGACCACAATGTTCCGACCACGACAGATCGCGAGCAGGGGATCAAGAACGAGGAGAGCCGGATCCAGGTCGAGGCGCTCGACAAGAACGCCAAGGATTTCGGCATCAACTACTACCCGGTTGACGATATCCGTCAGGGCATCGTTCACATTGTCGGCCCGGAGCAGGGCTGGACCCTTCCGGGTATGACGGTGGTCTGTGGCGACAGCCACACCGCGACCCACGGCGCGTTCGGTGCACTGGCCCATGGCATCGGCACCTCCGAGGTCGAGCACGTCCTGGCCACCCAGACGCTGATCCAGAAGAAGTCCCGCAACATGAAGGTCGAGATCACCGGCAAGCTGCGTCCGGGAGTGACCGCGAAGGACATCACGCTCGCGGTGATCGGTGAGACCGGAACCGCCGGCGGAACCGGCTACGTGATCGAGTATTGCGGCGAAGCGATTCGCGACCTGTCCATGGAAGGGCGCATGACGGTTTGCAACATGGCAATCGAGGGCGGCGCGCGTGCCGGACTGATCGCTCCGGATGAAACCACCTTTGAGTACGTGAAAGGGCGCCCGCATGCGCCGAAAGGCGCCCAATGGGAGGCTGCGCTGAACTGGTGGAAAACGCTCTACACCGATGAAGGCGCCGAGTTCGACAAGGTCGTGACCATCAGGGGCGAGGACATCGCGCCGGTCGTGACATGGGGCACCTCGCCCGAAGATGTGCTGCCAATCACCGATACTGTTCCGGCGCCGGAAGATTTCGAGGGCGGCAAGGTCGACGCGGCCCGCCGCTCGCTGGAGTACATGGGCCTGACACCGGGCACCCCGCTTTCCGAAGTGCCGATCGACGCTGTCTTCATCGGTTCCTGCACGAACGGACGGATCGAGGACCTGCGCGCTGCAGCAGAGATCGTGAAAGGCAAGAAAATCGCCCAAGGCGTCCGCGGGATGGTTGTACCCGGCTCGGGCCTCGTCCGGGCGCAGGCCGAAGAAGAAGGCCTTGCCGAGATCTTCGAGGACGCGGGGTTCGAGTGGCGTATGGCCGGCTGTTCGATGTGCCTTGCCATGAACCCGGACCAACTCGCGCCACAGGAGCGCTGTGCCTCGACTTCGAACCGGAACTTCGAGGGGCGGCAGGGTTTCAAGGGGCGCACCCACTTGATGAGCCCGGCCATGGCAGCCGCAGCCGCCATCACAGGAAGGCTGACAGACGTGCGGGAAGTGATGTAAGGATCAAGGGATTCTGCGGCGCAACATGGAAGACATGGTGACATGAGCGAGTGGGCAAGATGGATGATGATCGGACTTCTCTCCGTGCTGTTCGGCATTCTTGCGCTCGGCAATGCCGTCGCCGTGTCGCTTGCCATCGCGGTCGTGACCGGGTCGCTGCTGATCCTGGCCGGTGGAATTCAGGCAGTTGTCGGCTTGACTGACGACACCCCCCTGAACAAGTTCCTCTCGGTCATGATCGGACTGCTGGTGGTGATCCTCGGCGTTTCCTTCGTGCGAAATCCGTTCGAAGGGACGTTGTCGCTGACGCTGGTGGTTACGCTGTTCATCGGCTCGGCCGGTATCCTGCGCCTGTTCTGGGCATTCCGTATGCGTGAAACAGGGTTCTTCTGGATGATGCTGCTCTCCGGGGCGCTCTCGATCCTGCTGGCAGGGTACATCTTTGCCAACTTCGCCGAGGCCTCGACGAAGCTTTTGGGCATCCTTCTGGGACTCGAGCTGTTGTTCAACGGCTTGGCCCTCGTTGTTCTGGGGCTCTTTCTGCGCGCCTATTCCGACGATATCTGACGCTTCCGCCATGACTTGACCGGCGGCCCGCTGGGCCGTCTCCGACTTCAAAAAAGCTATCCGGACCTGCTCCGGACGCCTCTTCCGAGGAGCCAGACAATGGACAAATTCACCACCCTGACCGGCATTGCCGCCCCCCTGCCGCTGATCAATGTCGACACGGACATGATTATTCCCAAGCAATTCCTGAAGACGATCAAGCGTTCCGGTCTGGGCGTGAACCTCTTCGACGAAATGCGTTTCGATTCCGAGGGCAAGGAAGTGCCGGACTTTGTGCTCAACAAGCCCGCCTACCGGAACGCGGAGATCCTCGTCTGCGGTGAGAACTTCGGCTGTGGTTCCTCGCGCGAACACGCACCCTGGGCGATCAAGGATTTCGGCATCCGGTGCGTCATCGCGCCGAGTTTCGCCGACATCTTCTTC
This sequence comes from Aliiruegeria haliotis, assembly GCF_003003255.1. GTDB lineage: Bacteria > Pseudomonadota > Alphaproteobacteria > Rhodobacterales > Rhodobacteraceae > Tropicimonas > Tropicimonas haliotis. Next base: position 35,316 of record NZ_PVTD01000011.1, on the reverse strand, counting down.
AACAACTGTTTCAAGAACGGCATCCTGCCGATTGTCCTGCCGCAGGCGGAGGTCGACAAGTTGATGGATGACGCAGAGCGTGGCTCGAACGCCATCATCACGGTCGACCTGGAAAACCAGACCATCACCGGTCCGGACGGCGGTTCGATCTCCTTTGAAGTGGATGCCTTCAAGAAGCACTGCCTGCTGAATGGTCTCGACGATATCGGCTTGACCATGGAAAAGGTCGCGTCCATCGACTCTTTCGAGGAAGCCGCAGCACAGTCGCGCCCCTGGGTGTGATGCGCTGAAAACCCGGAGGGGCGGTCGAACCGCCCTTCCGGACGCTTCAGCGGTCCATCGTTCTGTAAGCTCCGGCCGGCGGTGGTGGGGAAAGGCCGTTCGTGACCTGCGCGGCCCGTCGCTACCCTCATCGGACCGAATCCCCCAACATCGTCGTAGCCGCTTCGAGTCGAACGCTGAGAATCGTCAAACAGTTTGAGCCCAGTTCGGGCAACATCGCGATCGGATCTGTGCTCCCTGGCCGACCAGCTTGGCTGTTTGTAAGCCACCAAGCCGACGCAGCGCACGGGTGGCCATGCGGTTTTACTCTCTCCTGACAGAACCAAGAAAACTCCGCTGCCGACTGTGCCGCACCCACAACAAAACTCCAATCACCCGAAGGAAACATGGCTCGAGCTGCGCGACATGTTGGGAAATCGGCAGTCTGAATCGACCATGACACCGCAACGAACGCGTTTCGCACCCGGGTGATATCGCCTGCTTGGGGGTGGTCGTGCGGATGCCACCATATCTTGGGCTTGCTTCCGCGGCGGCCACTTTTTGTCCTTATTCTTGATGCAAAGGCGCACCAGTTCTCCCGCAAAACGGCCCGAATGTTTTTGTTAACCTTAACCGAGACTTGAGGGGTTAGGGGAAAGCGGGCACTAAATTGGGCAGAAATGTGGCAATCCGTCGAGCCCGGCGGGCAGTGTCCGGAAAAAGGCCGCGGCATCGTATCGCGACCGACCGGAACAAGGGGATCGGGTCGTGCTGAGCAAGATGACTAGCGCAGGGGTGCGCGCCATACTCGTTGCCGTTCTGGTGGCAACTCCGTCGCTTCTGCTGCCTTCGGTCAGCGTTGACACGACGCAGATCGTTGTCCTGATCGCGCTGGCTTGCGCCGGCCTCACCTTTTTCGACTACGTATCCGTCTATCCCAGCCTGATCGAGTTCCGGGATGCGCCGCCATTCAACCGGATCCGGTACATGTCCTTGTTCCTGACCGTTTTCGTTCTGGCGATCATCGCGCGCGGACAGACCGATCCCAATGGCCTGACGCTCTTCATTGAAGCCGTCGGTCTGGTGATCGGCCACGCCCTGGACTTCCCGTATTCGCCGGTTCGCCTTGTTATCCTCGGGCTTCCGGAAGGGGCATCGGCTGAGGCCGTCTCCATGACCCGGACTGCGGCCGGGATGGCCTACCTGATCGGCCTGCTGGCGATTACCTTCTTCTACCTCATCCTGAAATTGAAGAACTGGCCCGCCAAATCGGGCGCCTTCAATGTCTGGATCAACCTGCCGACTTTTGACCCGACGGCCGGAGGCGACGTTGTCGACCGGCTAAATCGCGATGCACGCGTTAACCTTGCATTAGGGTTTCTGCTGCCATTCCTGATCCCGGCGATCGGCAAGGCTGCGGCGGACCTATTCGGAAATGCCATGGCGACCGAACCGCAGACAATGATCTGGATGGTGTCGCTATGGGCGTTTCTGCCTCTCAGCCTGTTCATGCGCGGCATTGCGATGGCGCGGATCGCAGACATGATCCTGCTCAAGCGTCGCCGCGCCGAGGTGCCGGACGCAGAGGCTATTCTCGCCGCCTGACGCTCCTTTTCTCGGCTGTACTGACGTTGCTCGCGACGATTGCGTCTGCCGGGCCCGAGACGATCCGCGTCGCGACATTCTCCACCGAGTTGTCTCGAAAGGGTCCGGGCCTTCTGTTGCGTGATATCCTGAAAGGGCAGGATCCACAGATATCCGCCGTTGCCGATGTCATTGCCACGGTTCGGCCCGACGTCGTGCTTCTGACCGATTTCGACTACGATCACGGGCGGGCCGCGCTGGAGGCCTTTGCGCGCGTCCTGTCGGAAAGCGGGGTCGACTATCCCTATGCCTTTAGTGCCCGGCCCAATGCAGGGCAGGCGACTGGGCTCGATCTGGACCGGAACGGTCGCTTGGGTGAGCCGCGCGACGCGCAAGGCTACGGGCGCTTTGCGGGGCAGGGCGGGGTTGCGCTTCTCAGCAGGTTTCCCCTGCACGAGACCGGGGTGGTCGATTTCTCGGGATTGCTGTGGAGGGATCTCCCCGGCGCGCGATTGCCCTTCACCGATGCCGGGCCATTCCTCTCCGTGGCTGTAGAGGAGGTACAGCGCCTCTCCTCCACGACGCATCTGATGGTGCCAGTCAGCTTGCCAGACGGGGCCACTTTGACGCTTCTGGCCTTTGCGGCGACGCCGCCGGTGTTTGACGGGACGGAAGATCGAAACGGGCTGCGCAATGCAGATGAGATCGCCCTCTGGGCGCGCGTTCTCGATGGCGCCATGGGTGTGAGAGCCGACGGTCCGCTGGTCGTTCTGGGCAAGGCCAATCTCGATCCACAGGACGGCGAGGGGCTGCACCGGCAGATCACTGAGCTTCTTTCTCACCCGCGCCTGCAGGATGCCCGTCCGCGCAGCGACGGTGGCGCCGTTGCGCAAAGCCGTGGCCACGAAGGCGATCCGGGACTCGACACCGCCGATTGGTCGGAGCCGGAGGACAATGGGCCGGGCAACCTGCGCGTGGACTATGTCCTTCCTTCCCGGGATGTCGAGGTCGTTGATGCCGGGGTTTTCTGGCCGTCCGGGGGCGTGGGGCTGGAGTTGGTTGAGGCTGCCTCCCGCCACAGGCTGGTCTGGGTCGATCTCCGCCTGCCGTAGTGGTCCTGCGGTCCATTGCGGCAAGGGATCACTCCTGCCCCGGCAGTTGTTGGGCGTCACCGCGGCAACGACCGGAGGCGGATGCGATTGCGGATGTACCGGGGTTCTTGACCCCTCAGGCGGGCGCGGGTAACCCCGCTGGGACATTTCCTGCAAGGACACAAGACGATGAGCACCCCCTCCCTCCTGATCCTTCCCGGCGACGGCATCGGCCCCGAAGTCATGGCCGAGGTTCGCAAGGTCATCGACTGGTTCGGCGCAAAACGCGATCTGGCCTTTGACGTTTCCGAGGATCTCGTTGGAGGCGCGGCCTACGACGCCCATGGCGTGCCGCTGTCCGACGAGACGATGGAGAAGGCCCAGCAAGTCGATGCGGTTCTGCTCGGCGCAGTTGGCGGCCCGCAGTATGACGATCTCGACTTCTCGGTGAAACCGGAACGCGGCCTGCTGCGCCTGCGCAAGGAGATGGACCTTTTCTCCAACCTGCGCCCCGCGCAATGTTTCGACGCGCTGGCGGATTTCTCCTCTCTCAAGCGCGACGTGGTGTCCGGTCTCGACATCATGATCGTCCGCGAGCTGACCTCCGGCGTCTATTTCGGTGAACCCCGGGGCATCATGACGGAAGGCAACGAGCGCGTGGGCATCAACACCCAGCGCTACACCGAGAGCGAGATTGCACGCGTCGCACGCTCCGCCTTCGAACTGGCCAAGCGCCGGGACAACAGGGTCTGCTCCATGGAGAAGGCCAACGTGATGGAGTCGGGGATCCTGTGGCGGGAGGTCGTCCAGAAGGTGCACGACGAGGAATACCCAGACGTCGAGCTGTCGCACATGTATGCCGACGCGGGCGGAATGCAGCTCTGCCGCTGGCCCAAGCAGTTCGACGTGATCGTCACCGACAACCTCTTTGGAGATCTGCTCTCCGATGTGGCGGCCATGCTGACCGGTTCGCTCGGCATGTTGCCGTCCGCCAGCCTTGGTGCCCCGATGGCCAATGGCCGCCCCAAGGCGCTCTACGAGCCGGTGCATGGCTCCGCTCCGGACATCGCAGGGCAGGGCAAGGCCAACCCGACCGCCTGTATCCTCAGCTTTGCCATGGCGCTGCGCTATTCCTTCGACCTCGGCGCTGAAGCAGACCGGCTGGAAGCCGCAGTGGAGCAGGTACTGGCCCAGGGCGTGCGCACGGCTGACCTGATGCAGGCCGAAGGCGACACCCCGGCCTCCACCGCCGAAATGGGCGACGCCATCATCGCGGCACTCGACGCCTCTCTGTAGTTCCCATGCGGCCCCCGTGGATCGCGGGGGCCGCACACCCATTGCGCAGGCCTTGCGCTGGCAAACCGGCACAGCATTGCGAATGGTGTCCGAGGGCCACCGGCGATTTCCCGCCACGCCCTCTTTTCACGGCGCTTGAACGGCAGTAACGGTAGGTTATTCCCCGGTTGACGAGAGTCGGGACCGTTCCCATGCACGCAAACACCAAAGCCGCCTTCTTCGGGCTGTTGGCCTTCGGCCTGTTCTCAACACATGACGTCGTGGTCAAATACCTCGGCGGTACCTATTCGACGTTTCAGATCGTCTTCTTCAGCGTCTTGCTGGGCTTTCCGCTCGCAACGCTGATGCTGATGCACGACAACACGGACGCAAACCTTCGGCCGCGCCATCCGGGCTGGACCGCAACGCGCACCTTCGCCGTCATGGTGACAGGTGCCTGCGGTTTCTATGCCGTCACCACGCTGCCGCTGGCGCAGTTCTACGCCATCATTTTCGCGATGCCGTTGGTGATCACGCTGCTGTCCATCCCGCTTTTGGGCGAGAAAGTCGGCATCCACCGGGCAATCGCAGTCCTCGCGGGCTTGATCGGTGTGTTGATTGTGCTGCGTCCGGGTGCTGCGGAACTGACGCTCGGACATGCGGCAGCCCTGATCGCGGCCTTCAGTGGCGCGCTGGCCTCGGTGATCGTGCGCAAGGTCGGCCATGCGGAACGCAGCGTGGTTTTCCTCCTCTACCCCATGGTCGCGAATGTGATCGTGATGGGCGCAATCCTGCCTTTCGTGTACATCCCGCCCTCCGGGATCGACTTTGCCGCGCAGGCCGCAGTTGCAGTGCTGGCATTTTGCGCCACGCTTGGCGTTATCGCCGCGTACAAGACCGGAGAAGCAGTGATCGTCGCACCGATGCAGTATTCTCAAATCCTTTGGGCGACCTTCTACGGGATGATCTTTTTCGGTGAACGACCGGATCTGCCGACCATTGTAGGCGCCGGCGTGATCATCAGCAGCGGCATATACATCCTGATGCGGGAGAGCCGGACCAGCAGCGTGTCCAATCGCCCGGTCCTGCGAACGCGCACCCGCCACGAGACCGGCACATTCCTGCGCGCCGGCAGCTTTCTCCGTCGAAATGGCGAGCCCGCAAAAAAACTGGACAATCCGACGAAAGGGTGACCGCTGGCCCTTGTCTTTCCCGGCCGGGTTCTGTAATCGCCTGCGTCACGGTCGGAGTGTAGCTCAGCCTGGTAGAGCACTGTCTTCGGGAGGCAGGGGTCGGAGGTTCGAATCCTCTCACTCCGACCAATTCAACCATTTATTGTAAAAGATGTTGCCCAGGATTGTACGCGTTGGCGAGCAACTTCCTGTCGCTCTCACGCCACTCCGAGCGCCCGAAGCGTAGAGGCAGACGGCGGGGCGATAATCAGCAAACATGGCAGCAAGCGGCAATGAAGCGTCAGCCGGCACGGAAGAACGGCAAGCAGGGTCGTCTCCTGAAATACGCTCGGACATGGTTTCAGTCTCGCACTTGGCTCTGACACCTGCCCCTACCGCATTCCCAATGCACGGGCGGCTCCGTTCGGTAGCGCCGGAATCGCCTAACCTTGTGAGGGCAGGGGCAATTCGCCCCTTGTACGTCCTCGATCCAAGTACTCGGAATCTGGTCGAAAAATCTGCGTGGCAACTGCGAGAAAACGACGGATCGCGGCAACGACCTGCGGTTGGGTTTCTTCGTGTTGTCGGGCCGATCGACTGACCCGTCCCTATCTACGCGTCAACCGCTCCCACTGGCCCGGCCTTTGCTCCGCGCCGTTGGTCAGATGGTGATTCCACCATCGATGTTGAGTGTCTGTCCCGTGACAAATGCGCTGTCGTCGCTTGCAAGATAGGCGCAAAGGCCCGCGATCTCCTCCGGAGCGGCGAAGCGGCCAGAAGGCTGTCGATCGATGAAGAACCTCAGCGCCTCGTCGCGGCTGCCCATCTGCTCCGCCAACTCCCCGATCCGTTCCTGAAGTGACGGAGAATCCACCACGCCGGGGCAGACGGCGTTGCAGCGAATGCCCTGCGGGACGTAGTCCGCCGCCATCGCCTTGGTCAGCCCGATCACGCCGCCCTTGGCAGCGCAATAGGCGGCACGTTTCGGGAACCCCTTGAGCGAGGACGCGACCGACGCGATCGTGACGATACTTCCGCCGTGCGCTTTCATCTTGGGTACAGCGGCGCCCAGCACATGGTAGGCGCTGTCCAGCGTGATCGACATACTGCGTCGCCAGTCGTCCGGGCTACACTCCTCGATCGTGCCCTGGTGAACATAGCCCACTGCGTGCACCAGCACATCAATCCGTGCGAAGCGCCCGAAATAGGCATCGACGGCGCGGGCATCGGTTGCGTCCAGAACCTCGGTGGCACACCCATCCAACGTCGCGATGGTCTCGGGATTCAGATCCGAGGCATGGACCTCTGCGCCTTCGGCCAGCAGGCGTTCCGCAACGGCGCGGCCTATCCCTTGGCCCGCGGCGGTTACGACCGCCACCTTGCCTGCCAATCTCGTGCTTGAAGGCTCTGCCATTGTGGTCTCCTCAGTGTGTGGCGCGGCGGCTGGAAAAGTCGAATACGGCTCCCGTGGCACGGGAGTTCTCCTCGGAACACAACCCGACGACCTCCTCGACCAAAATGAACCGGGCACGCGGGGTCCCGGAGCGTCTTAGGTTGAAGCTTCCAGCGTGTCCTGTTCGGACAAACGCGCGCGCCGCCGGCGCGAGCGCATCCGCTACGATTGCATTCCTCACATGTTCCCTGCCGCGCGACCGGATCATACCGAGCACGGCGGTCTTCGATGCGGAGCGGGTGGAGGCCCGCGGGTCGCCTTCCTGCAACGGCCGCTCGACACCTGCCGGGCCGATGCTCTTGCATCGGCCGGGAGTGACGTTGCCCGTGCAAGTGAGGCGGTCCGAATTCACTGCGTTCGGTCCGCGAGGGCAACGACGTCCTGCCGCTGGGTGCCAAGCCCGTCGGCTCCGAGCTCGCATGTGTCACCGACCTGAAGCCAGGTTTGCGGGGTCATTCCAGCGCCCACACCCGGGGGCGTGCCAGTGCAGATCAGGTCACCCGGCTCAAGCTGGCAGAACTCGCTCATGTAGGAGACGATGGTCTCCACGTCGAAGATCATCTTTGCCGTCGATCCGGATTGCATCCGCTGGCCGTTGACGTCGAGCCAGAGGTTGAGGTTCTGCACGTCTTCGAACTCGTCCGGCGATACGAGCCATGGTCCGGTGGGGCAGAAGTTCGGGAAGGACTTGCCCTTGACCCACTGCCCGCCACGCTCCAACTGCCAGGCGCGTTCGGACACGTCGTTGACCAGCACGAAACCGGCGACGTGATCCATCGCCTGTTCCTTCGCGATACCGAGTGTCGGCTTGCCGATGATGATGCCCAGTTCGACCTCCCAGTCGAGCTTGGTCATCTTCGGCGAGTACAGGAGGTTGTCATTGGGTCCGCAATACGTCGCCGAGGACTTGTTGAAGAGGATCGGCTCATCCGGGATCGCCATCCCGGCTTCTTCCGCGTGATCCGAGTAGTTCAGCCCGACGCACCAGATATTGAAGGGCTGCGCCACCGGGGGCGCGATGCGCTTGCCGGCTGTGTCGACGGTCGGAAGCGCCGACAGATCGGCGGCCTTCAGTTTCGCCAGCAGTTCGGGTGACATGGTCCGCGGCCCGAAGTCGCCGACGATGGAGGAGACGTCGCGCGGCGTGCCGTCGGCATCCAGAATGCAGGGTGTCTTGGCGCCGTAGCGGTCGCCGAAACGCATCAGTTTCATCTTTGCTGTCCTTTCTTGCCCCACCAGGTGTTGGCGAGGCTCTCCCCGGCCGCGAAACCGCCCATGCCGGGCGCGTTTTGCAAGCGGAGGCATTCATTCCATTTTACCATCCGTTCGGAGCGGGTGAAGGACCCGACCTTCAATTGCCCCCCGCCGAGCCCGGCGGACATATGCGTGATCGACACGTCCTCCGTTTCGCCGGAGCGTGCGGAGATCACGTTGCGATAGCCCAAGTCCTCGGCCGCCATGAAGGTGTCGAGCATCTCGGACACGGTGCCGGCCTGGTTTACCTTGACCAGCACCGCGTTGCAGGCCCCCTCACCGGCGGCCTTGCGCAACATCGTCTCGCTGGTGGTGATGTAGTCGTCGCCGATGATCTGGATCCGGTCGCCGAATTCCTGTGTGAAGGCAATGGTCCCTTCGCGGTCGTCCTCGTCCAACGGGTCCTCGATGGAGGCGATGGGATAGGTGTCGATCCATTTGCCCAGCAGGGCGATCATCTGGTCGGAGCTCAGGTCGCGATCTTCGAGGCCGAGGCGGTACTTGCCGTTCGATGCGAATTCTGAGGCCGCGATGTCGAGCGAAATGACCACCCGGTCGCCGGGCGTCTCGCCGGCCAGTTCGATGGCCTCCACCAGCAGTTCCAGCCCTTCTTCATTGGTCTGAAACGACGGCCACCAGCCACCTTCGTCCGCCACGCCAACGGCACCACCCCGTTGGGTCATTAGCGACCCCGCAGCGCGGAAGATCTCGCTGGTGACCTCCATGACCTCTTCGAAATCCGAGGCGCCCGGCACCATGACCATGAAGTCCTGGATGTCGATCCGCTGCGAGGCATGAGCCCCACCACCAAAGATCTGGATCTCGGGCAGCGGTATCGACGGCTGCCGCTCGTACTTCTTCGCCAGGTGCGCCCAAAGGGGAACGCCCTCGGCCGCTGCCGCCGTATGCATCACCGCCAGGGAACTCGCCACAACGGCGTTGCCGCCAAGGGTCGACTTCAGCGGCGTCCCATCCAGCGCGATCATGGTGTCGTCGATGCCGCGCTGGTCGTTCACATCCATGCCGATCAGTTTGGGTGCAATGACCTCGTTCACATTGGCCACGGCTTTGCGAACATCCATGCCGCCGAGCTTCGAGCCGCCGTCGCGCAGGTCCAGTGCCTCCCGGCTGCCACGTGACGCGCCCGCCGGGGCAATGGCTCGCCCCTGCGCCCCACTTGCGGTGGTGATGGCCACTTCGACGGTTGGGTTGCCGCGGCTGTCCCAGACCCGAAGCGCCTCGACGGAGGCGATTTCGCTGCTCATTGGTGTCTCGCTTGTTTCTTGAGGATATCGATGAAGTCCGAAATCGTCGCCGCGGGCTCCGCAATCAGCGGTCGCGAGAGGGTCCGCACCCTGCGCCGCCCGGTCTCGTCCAGGTATTCGACCGGCGATTTTCCGTCTACACGCGCGAGCATCAGCGCCGGCAGGAGCGCGACCGTGCGCGCCTCCAGATCGGCAGCCGCCTCCCAGCAGACATGCGGAGCATAGGCATTCCAGAGCGACTGGGCCTCCGCGCACAGGGCATCGCGGTTGGTAGGCATGTGAAGCGCCTTCAACACGAGGTGGTTGAGGCAGAACGCAAGATCGAAGCTCGCATCGCCCATCGTGGCGCATTCGGCATCCAGAAGGATCGGCGTGCCATCGCGGACGAGGATGTTCTTGGGGCTGACATCGCCATGCACCAGAACCTGATCGGAGCCATGAAGCGCCTCGGCCAGCCCGTTGATGCGCATTGCAAGATCCGGATGCCGACCCGCCGTGAAGGACAGGTAGGGCTCCAGTCGCAAGGCATGAAAATCATCGCGGTTGCGAAATGCGGATCGGTCGAAATCCGTGCGGGAGGACACTGCGTGGAGACGGCCGAGCAAGCCGCCAACCTTTGCAGCCTCCCCATCCGGCGCGGCTCCAGACAGCAGGCGATCCTTCCACAGATAGACGTGTTCGCCCTTCAGGAGCTCCATGGCGAAACCCTGCAGAGCCTCGGAGCGGCCAAAGATCTTCGGCGCATTCGCCGGGCAAGTGTCGTGCGCGAACTTCAACCAGGCGTATTCTGCCCTGTTGCGATGCACCGGTGCGAACCAATCCTCGGCGACCTTGAGCTTCGCCAGCGCAAACTTCACAACCACGTCGCGCTGCTCGGTTTCTACGACGGCAATGTCGGACGCCACCCCGCCTGTGAGGGGGCGAATCCGGACATCCGTTCCGGGGTTTGCCAACCCCAGTTCCGCGACAAGTTCAGCGCATCGTTCTGCCAGGTCTTGCGACATTGCCCCGCGTCATCTTTTCTTTGTTCACGTGAACAGATATGGTTTAGGTGCTTATACTGTCAAGACAGCGCTTCGAGAGAATGTCAGGAGACTGGAACCGACGGGAGGGGCCGCATTGGCACAGAGGGTCACGATCAAGTCTATCGCGCAGGACCTCGGCATTTCACACATGACCGTTTCCCGGGCGCTGACCAACCACCCGAGTGTGCGGGCGGAAACACGCAAGGCCATTCTCGAAAGGGCAAGGGAGCTTGGCTACGTCAAGAGCGCGGCCGCGACGGCCATGCGCGGAGACGCGACCGGGATTATCGGGTTGCTGCTGCCGAACATCGTCAACGAATTCTATGCCCGGTTCGCGAACGCCCTTGCGCTGGCCTGCGAGCCGCATGGAATCCAGGTCATCACTCACCTGACCAACGACGATCAGAAACGTGAGGCGCATGCCCTGCTTCGCCTCCGCGAGGTTCAGGCCGACAGCGTTGTGCTTGTCCCGGCCCCCGGCGAACCGGACGTGGTGACGAACAGGTATCTGGAGGACATGCAGGTGGTCCAGTTGATCCGACAGCGGACCGGGCTTCCAGAGGCCGCCTGCCTTCTGCTCGAAGATGTCACCGCAATCGGCGCCGCCGTGGATCGTCTCGCTGCCAACGGGCATGATCGCATTGCCTATATCGGGGCGCATACGGCCCTGTCATCCGGTCGCGAACGCCTTTCGGCATTCCGCAACGCCATGCGGCGCAACGGGATGGAACCGTTGCCCGAACTTGTTCAGACGTCACCGCCATCCTTCGAGATGGGTCGGCGCAGCGCCGGTCGGATATTGCATGGCCCTGAGGCCGCGACGGCTCTGGTTTGCGGTGGCTTCGAGATCTCGAATGGCGCGCTGGAGACGTGCCTGCGCCACGGCGTGAACTTTCCCGAAGGGCTGGCATTCATCGGATATGGCGATCCCTCTTTCTACGAGTGGATACAGGGCGGCATCTCCACGGTGTCGCTTCCGGTTGACGACCTCGCACGATGCACCGCCGAACTGCTGTCCCGGGGCCAGACGGAGGATCACAAGACCGTGTCTCTTCCGGCCGAACTCATCATCCGCAGCTCTGGCTGACTGCGGGGCCTGGCTAGTGTTCCGCCGGTTCTTTTCGTGTCACCCGTGCTGGATTTTTTGAGGGGGTCACGCTGGTATCAAGAACGAAAAACTGATCTCAGATCCTTAGTTCCGCCGTCGTGCAACACGGGGTGCCGACGGTCAAAAACCGAAGTGGCGTCTATGATGCGCCCGTCGGTGCTTCATTCATGACAGCAACCCCAGAACCTTGGCCCGGTTCTCGGCCAGCTCAAGCAATCGCGTGAAGGCGGAATTCGACAGCAGGCTGCGGCGAAAGATGGGTCCGGATTCGAAAACGATGGTGTCGAGCCCGGAGTGAACCGCTGTCAGCCCGTCGCCATAGGTGGAAAACAGGAAGCTGGAGGGAAGGAGGGCGAGATAATCCCCCTGGCGCAGAAGCTCCAACGCCGTCAGCATGGAGTCGCACTGCACCGCTGCGGTGATGGATTTGCCGGTTCGAGCCTGGACCGCCTGACGGGCGGCGTCCAGATAGGCGCCATCGCTTTGGAAAGAGACCCATTGATACTCCAGCAGATGGTCGGGGGTGATGCCATCATGGAAAAAAATCGGATGCCCTTTTCGGACGAGTATCTGGAGATGGGAATGGAACAAGGGGCGGCGGACGAGGAACGATTGCAAGGCCTCGATCCTCTGGAATCCACCGAAGAACGCATCGCATTCGGCATTCGCGAGTTTCGGAAGGGCCTCGCTGTAGTTGGCGGCTTCCAACTGGATGGCGAGAGAGGGGAACTGCCGATGCAACTGCGCCACGACCTGGGGTAGGATCGCCGTCATCCAGACGGGGGCGGCGGAGATCCGGAAGGTTCCCTGCTCACCCTCGCGATAGGATAGGATCTCGGTCTCTGCCAGCTGGCTTTCCCGGATCAGGTGGCGGGCCTGGGCCAGTACACGTTCGCCCAATGGCGTCAGGTGGACGCCGCGAGACCGACGTTCAAAAAGGGCTGCCCCGACCTGCTCCTCCAGCAGTTTGATGGAGCGCGTAAGGGCTGGTTGCGAAATGCCGACAACCTCGGCCGCCCGGTGGATGGTGCCATGTTCGGCAACGGCCGCAAAACGCCTCAGGAAGTCCAGATTGTCCAGCATCGATCAGAAAAATCTATCGAAAACAAAAAAATGTCAATTTCCATTTATTGCACGAAACGGCAAGGGTCTGTGTCGAGGAAATCCACGACTCGCTCTGAGTCAGATCTGGGAGGAGATCATGAAGACACAATCCAGCGGCGGCCTGTCGCGCCGCGCATTTGTACTGGGAACAACCGCAGGACTGGCCGTTTCGGCAATGGGAGCGGGGCGTGCCCGTGCGCAGTCCGTTCCGGCCGCAATCAACGAAATACCCAATGGCGCAACCTTTCGCTGGATCGATTCCGGCGACCAGAAGGCAGTGTTCTACAAGAAGTTCTTCGCGGACTATGCCAAGGATCGCGGTATCGAGGTCGTCTATGACGCGCTGCCCTGGAACGAGATCGCGCAGGTTGTGCCGCTTGGTGTGCGCAACAACTCTGCCCACGATGTCTTTGCCCTGCCGCAGAACGTGAATCCGGCAGATGCCGTGGCGCAGGGCTGGGTTCAGCCCTATGACGATTTCATCCCGAACATCGCGGAGTGGAAGGCCGGCTTCCCCGCCGGTGCCTTCCTGCCGGGCATCAACGAGTTCGACGGCAAGACATATGGCCTGCCCTTCACCTCGAACAAGCGCTACGGCACCCATCTGCTCTACAACAAGGCGTACATGGAAGCGGCGGGCTTTGATCCCGAAGACAAGCCGCTTTCCTGGAGCGATTTCCGCGAGGCGGCGAAGAAGATCACCGAGGCTGGGCAAGGCCGCTATTTCGGCTTCATCATCGGCGGCAACCAGCTTGGCCGTTGGAGCCAGACCGTGCGCAACATGGGCCGGATGGCCGGGGCGTCTGCCGGCGGCGACAGCGTGATCGAGGCGGATATCGATTTCCGCACCGGCGACTACGTCTTCGACAGCGACCAGTATATCGCCGCAATCGAACTGCTGATCGCCATGCAATCGGACGGGTCCGTCTTCCCCGGCATCATGTCAATGAACGCTCCGCAAGCGCGCGCCTTCATGCCTCAGGGTGCCGCGGGCATGATCCTGCAAGGCCCATGGAACATTGGCGGCTGGGAAGGCCAGAACCCCGAGTTCGACTTCGGCGTCTCCTCCGGGCCGGTGCCCGATGAAGGCCCCACCGGCAAGCTCACCATCGGTCAGGGAGCGCTCGCGCCGAACACTATGTGGCTGTTCAAGGGGTCGGATCTTGGCCCGATCGCCGGTGATATCTTCCACTACCTCGGCACGGTCGAGGGGCAGACTGCCTGGGCGAACATAGTGGGCGCGGGGGATCCGCCGATCTTCCCCGAGGCGCTGGACGGGGCAGATATGTCCCACCGTTCAAAGGCGATTTTGCAACACTTCAACGAGGTGATCCGCGTCGGACCGAACCCTGTGGTCGGAAATTCCGAACTGGGCAAGGTAATCGGGGCCTTCCAGGCACCCGAGGTGAACTTTGCCCGCACCGTGCAGGGGCTGGTCGCCGGCGAGTTGACAGGCGTCGCACAGGAGATGAAGGCGCTCAAGGATCGCTACAACACCGCGCTCGACGCCGCCTTTGCCAAGGCCAAGGCAGACGGCGCCGCGGTGGATCGGGCCGATCTCGTCTTCTCGAACTGGAATCCGGACGAAGATTTCGGAGCTGCCGACTATTGATCGGCTGAAAGGGGCCGCCCGCCTCCTCCTGTCAGGGCGGCCCCATCCCAAAACACGCGAGGTTTGGCAGGTGTTCGAGACACTGCACCGATACAGGTATCACTACCTCATGCTTCTCCCGGGACTGATCCTGGGGGGCATGTTCGTGTTCTACCCGATATTCGCGGCGTGCTACTACGCGCTGCACGACTGGTCCGGCTTCAATTCGGACAAGGTCTTCGTCGGTTTCGGGAACTTCGTGAAGCTCTTCTCCGACCCGATCTTCTGGGATGCCTTCCGCCGCTCGCTGATCTTCCTGCTGGGCACGGTGCCGTTGCAGATGACCATCTCGCTCGTGCTCGCGGTGCTGCTCAACAACCAACTTCTGAAGATGTCGACATGGTTCCGGACCATGATCTTCCTGCCCGTGGTCACGCCCGTGGCGGTGATCGGCATCATCTGGACCTTCCTGCTTTCGCCCTTCAACGGGCCGGTCAACGGGCTGCTTCTCGATCTCGGGATCATCACCCGGCCGGTGGATTTCCTCGGCAGCACCGACACCGTGATGCCCTCGGTGATTGGCGTCTATGTCTGGAAGTGGCTCGGAATCACCATGATCTACTGGCTCGCCGCGCTTCAGACCGTGCCCGACGATGTCTATGACAGCGCCAAGCTCGATCGGTGCCGGGGCGCGAAGCTGGTCTGGTACATCGTGCTGCCCATCGTGCTGCCCTTCGCCGTGGCGATCACGCTCATCTCGGCGGTGGGGGCGCTCAATGTCTTCCCGCTGATCATGTCGATGACCAATGGCGGGCCGTTCTTCGCCTCCGAGGTGATGGAGATCTTTATCTATCGAACCGCATTCGCGACCGGCGACGGCTCTATTCCGCGGCTCGGCTATGCGGCGGCGGCGGGCGTGTTCTTCGGCTTCGTCGTCCTGTCGCTGACCATCGGGCAGGCCATTGCCACGCGACGTGCCCGTGCCGGCGCCAAGGAGATCCGCTCATGAGATCGCGTCTGTCTCCGCTCCGCATCGTCTTTGGCGACCATCGCGCCAACTGGCGGATCGGGCTTGTCTCGGCCTTCCTGACCGTCATTTGCCTGATATGGATCTATCCCTTCGTCTGGATGATCTCGACCTCGCTCAAGTCCAATGCAGAGATGTTCTCCAATCCCGGCCTTATCCCGCAGGGCTGGGCTGTCGAGAACTACGCCCGCGCCTGGACCGAGGCGCACATGGGCAGCTACTTCTTCAACACGTTGATCGTGACCGTCGGTTCGGTGGTGATCGTGACAACCTGCACCTCGATGCTGGGCTACGTGCTCGGGCGCTACCGCTTTCCAGGCCGAAATGTCATCTTCTTTGCTTTCGTGGCGACAGTGTTCATCCCGCAGGGGTTCACCATCATCCCGGTCTTCGAGCTGCTGTCGCGTCTTGGGTTGTCGTCGAACCTCTTCGGGTTGACCATCGCCACGTCGGGCCATGCGATGGTGATCTTCGTCGTGCTGTTCGCAGGCTATTTCGCGCAGCTTCCGCGCGAACTGGAGGAGGCCGCGCGAGTAGACGGCGTGAGCTTCCTGAGGATCTTCTGGTACGTCATGCTGCCGCTTGCGCGCCCGATGGTCGTGACGGTCGTCATCATGCAGGTGCTGCACGCCTGGAACGACTTCCTGCTGCCGCTGGTTGTCACGCTCGCCAACCCGGCCATCCGCACCCTCTCTGTTGGCATCTACGCCTTCAAGGGCGAGCAGTTCATCGACTGGACCGGCATGGCCGCTGCCGCGACCATCTCCATTGTCCCCATCGTGGTGCTGTTCATCCTCTTGCAGCGCTATTTCATCAATGGCCTCGCCGGCGCCGTGAAAGGTTAATCGGATGCCTGATCGCCCCAATATCCTGCTCATCACCACGGACCAGCAGCACTTCACGGCGCTCGGGACCATCAACCCGAGGATCCGCACGCCGAACCTGGACCGGCTCTGCCGCGAGGGAACCCGTTTCGACCGCGCCTATTGTCCGGCTCCGACCTGCACGCCGTCCCGAGCCTCGATCATCACCGGCCTGTACCCGAGCCAGCACGGCGCCTGGACCATTGGCTGCGGTCTGCCGAAAGATGTGCCGACGGTTGGTGAGAAGCTTGGGGCTGAAGGGTATACCTGCGCGCTGATCGGCAAGGCGCATTTCCAACCGCTGGCCGGGGATTCGCTCGAAAAACAGCCGATCCTGCGCGACCTCGATTTCTGGCGTGGCTTCAACGGTCCCTATTTCGGCTTCGACCATATCGAGCTGTGCCGCAATCACGCCGACGAGCCACATGTCGGCGAGCACTACGCCGCGTGGATGGAAGACAAGGGATTGAAGGACTGGAAGGAGTATTTCCAGCCGGTTCCCGGCGACACTGCAACGAAAGCGCCGGAGATGGCCCCGGGCGCACCGTATTGGGCGCGCAAGGGGAGAAGCTGGGACCTACCGCAGGAGTATCACTACACGACCTGGATTGGCGAACGCAGCTGCGCGTTCATCGACGAGAAAGCCGCGGCCGGGCAGCCGTTCTTCCTCTGGACGTCCTTCCCCGACCCTCATCCGCCGTACACTGTGCCGGAGCCCTGGGCGTCGATGTACGATCCGGACGATATGGAACCCGGCAGGCTCACAGCGGGGGAGCATGATCGAAACGCTCCGCATTTCGCGAAAACGCAGCAGGAAGCGCCGGATTTTGACGGCTGGCACGATCCGCATGAGGCGCATGGCTGTGCGAGCCACCTGTATCCGGAGGACGACCTGAAGAAGGACATGGCGACCTACTATGGCATGATGTCCTTTCTCGACAGGGAGGTCGGCCGCATCCTCAACCGTCTGGATGAGCTTGGGATCGCCGACAACACGCTGGTCGTGTTCACCACCGATCACGGCCACTTCCTTGGCCAGCACGGGCTGGTTGCCAAGGGACCATTCCACTACGAGGACATGCTGAAAGTCCCGTTCATCGTGCGCTGGCCCTCGAAGGTGCCCGCCGGCCGCGTGAGCGACGACATCCAGAGCTTGCTGGATCTGACACCGACCTTCCTGGAGGCCGCAACGGGACGGGCGCCCGATGATCTGCAAGGCGTATCGCAGGTGGGTTGTTGGCAAGGGAATGAGGTGGCGCCACGCAACCATGCGCTTTGCGAGAACCGCCACAATCCGGCAATGCCGCACGTCACCACCTATGTTGATGCGCGGTACAAGATCTCGGTCTACCGGGAAGGAGGGCATGGTGAAATCTTCGATCTGCAAACGGATCCCGGCGAAGTGCGCAACCTGTGGAACGATCCGCAGCACGAACCTCTCAAGCGAGACCTGATGCACAGGATGATCCAGGCCATCCTGCAATCGGAGCCGATGAAAACCCCACGCGTCGCGCAGGCGTGAAGCCATCGGCGGTGTCGCGCGGCAGGTACCGATCGCGTGACAATTCCCAGAGCGCCAGGCAGATGTGAGCTCAAGGGGCGATATCTCGACACGATGCGCGACCCGAGTGGTGCGGATGGCCGCCCGGATGCTTGGTTTTTCGGCCCGGGGAACCCCCACTGTGCCCGTCGCGCGCAGCCCCGGGGTCAGGACCCACACCGATAGCCTCACGGCTCGGCAAAGAGCAAACGACGCCTAGCCCCGCGTCGCGTGAGCGTTTCTACCAGGTGTCGATCCGCGATAGGGTTTCGGGAAGCCGTACGTCCAGCACGTTCATTCCGGCAGCGATTGCGGCCTCGATACCCTGCTCCGAATCTTCCAGTACCAGGCACTCATTCGGGGCAACGGCGAGCCGTTCTGCGGCGAGAAGGAATATCGCCGGAGACGGCTTTGGATGGAGTGCCTCGACAACCGTGACCACCACGTCGAACAGCTGGTCGAGCATTGCTCCACGCAAGATTGCGCGGACCACGTCGGTCTCCGCATTCGAGCCGACCGCGATCGGCACCGTGCCCTTCAGCCGTCTTGCCAGATTTGCGACCGGCGGGTTCTCCACCGCGCTGTGCGCGGCGCGTTCCACAGTGATCGCCCGGCTGTCGGCAACGATGCGGGCTCGGTCCAGCTCGATTGCGTGTTGAGCCGAGAACTCGGTGATCAGGTCGTTCCGGTCGAGGCCTTTGCGTGCATCATACCACTCACGATTCATGTGTGCGCCTTGTCGGGCGAGCGCGGCATTGAAGGCGTCAAAATGCAGGTTCGCCGTAAGCGCCAGCGTGCCGTCACAATCGAAGATCACCGCCTTCGCGTCATGCGCGGTCATGTGTGGTGTCCTTTCCGAGTGCAGCATGGAGGGTCGCAATGTCGAATGGCTTGGTGAGGGTCACGAGCGACGCACCATATTGCCCGTTGAAGGGCGTTGTCGCCGGCAACCGACCGGAAACGATCGCGACCGAGCGCGCTGCCCCCGACGACAAAGCCGCGGACGCAATGCGCCATCCACCCGGGCTGCCGCCGAGCGAGAGGTCGGAGACGACAAGGTCGAAGGATTGCGCATCAAGCCGGGCAAGGGCGCCGTCGGTCGTCGTTTCCTCGACAATTCGTGCCGCGTGGTCTTTCAGGATTGCCCGGGCCGCCGCGAGGTCTTTGGGGTCGTCCTCGACGATCAGCACGCGATCCCAATGAACGCCCGGCGAGATAACGGGGTTGGCCCGGGGAAGGGACATTCGAACCGTTGTTCCCGCACCGGGTGCGGAGAGGATCTGGACCTCGCCACCGGACTGGCTGATGAAGCCGTAGACCATGGCGAACCCGAGCCCCGTGCCGGTGCCATCGGCGCGCGCGGTGTAGAATGGTTCCATCGCATGCTCGACAGTCTCGGCGCTCATCCCGCATCCGGTATCGGACACCTCGATCACCGCGCGATCACCATCCGTGGCGACCGAAATCGTGATCGCCCCGGCGCCGTCAATCGCTTGTGCGGAGTTGAGGCAGAGGTTGAGCAAGGCGCTTTCAAGCTGCCCGGGGTCAACGCAAACGTCTATGGCTTCGGGCGCTACCCGGGTTTCAAGATGGATCTCCTCGCGGAGTGCCATCGCCACGAGGTCGGCCATACCCTCGATCAGCGCGTTGAGTTCCACCACCTCTGGCATGAGCTTCTGTCGACGGGCGAAGGCAAGCAGGCGCTGCACCAGTGCGGTCCCGATCTCGGCGGCGTTCGCAATCGAGCCCACGAGCTCTCGTTGAACATCGGGCGACGCCGTTTCCATCAGGTGGAGGCTGCCGTTGATAGTCGACAGGATATTGCCAAAATCGTGTGCGACCTCGCCCGTGACCTTTCCGAGAGCCTCGATCCTGCGGATTTGCTGCATCCGGTCATCGATCTGGCGCTGCTCCGTAATATCGGCAATCAGCACAACGGCGCCGCCCCCCGGCAACGGGCTTTCGCGGCGCACGGCAAAGTGGCCGTCGTCCGTCGCCAGCATCTGGATTCCGGTCGGGCCGGGTGTCTCCTTCCAGCCCCCCTTAGCGACCAGTTCATCGAGCCCAACACGTTTGATATCCATGGCCGGGTCGAGCCGGAGCACCTGCGCAAGCCGATCATTCCGCGCAATGATTGTGCCGGTATCCGACAGGATCGCGACCCCATCGGTGATGCCGCTCATCATCTTCTCGAACAGGGCGTTGCGTTCTGCGAGACGCCGGTTCGAGCGGTCAAGCCGGATCGCATTCGCCCGAAAGGTCCGGAAAGCGTGGAACAGCTTACCGATCTCGTCGCCGGCCCCTTCGCCGCGGGAAAGTCGAAGGGAACGGTCGCCAGCGGCCAGACGCATCATCCCATCCGAAACGGCGCGCAGGTTGCCAGTGACATAGCCGGAGACATAGAGCGCGGCTGACAATGCGAGAGCGGCCGACGCAAGGACAACCACCAGGATCGTGCTTTTGCGGAGCGCGATTGCGCTGGTGGTTTCGGCCCGCTCGGCGGCGATTGCGGTCTGCGCACCGGCGGTCACCGCTTCGGCGTGGGCGATAACTGCCGCCGCGCCCAGCCGAACCCGCACCAGCGCTCCCTGTGCGCCGATCTGGTGCATGAGTTCCAGCCTGCGCAACTCGAACAGGCCCTCCCGCCCTTCTGCAAGCGTCCTGAGTTCAGCCAGATCGTCGTGACCCTCCCGCATCCCGTCCGTGTTGGCGACCCGTCGCAAGTGGTGATAGGAGCGCTGAAACTCACCGACCCCGATCAGGTTCTCCGCCCGACCCGCGCCAAGCAAGGCATCCGCAAGCCTTTGGAGCGCGAACCAGTCCTGCCGCTCCGCAAGCGGGGTATCGGTACTCGCCGCCAGTTGGGCGAAGCGTCGTTCGGCCTTTGCCAGGGTCGCATTGGTGCGAAGTGTCTGATCGCGATAGCCAGCTCGCGCCTGCATATCGGAGACCATTTCGAGCGTCGCCGTCCGCATGTCGGCGAGTGTTTCGGCAAGCGGGTCCCCTTCGGCCAGCCCTGCGGCAATCTCGTCTATCACTGTGACTGTTTCCTCGCCCTCCTGTGCAATGCGGAACGGGCTGTCGAGGAGAAGCAGGTAGGGGGCGTTCGTGGCGATCGCGGCGGCTTGTCGCGAGAGGGTCATTGCAGCGTCGACCGAAGAAAGCGTATCGCCATGCAACCTGTCGACGCGGGACGTCGTGCGTTCAAGGACCGCCCACGCTATTGCTCCGACAAGGAAGGTCGCAAGGGTCAGGGCGGCAAGCGCGAAAAGCAGACGTGCGCGAACAGAGATGCGTTTCATGGCGAGGAGCCAGTCAGGAAAATGTAGCCCTGGCCGCGTCGAGTTTGCAGATGGACGGGTTTTGAGGGCACGGGCTCGATCTTGCGCCGAAGCCGCAGGATCAACACGTCGATCGTTCGGTCGCCGTAGTGGTTCAGATCCGCGCCAAGCTCGGCCATGAGTTCCGGGCGTGGAATCACGCGGCCCGGGTTCAGAACCAGGTATTGCAGAATCCTGTATTCGGCATTGGTCAGCGCGATCTCGGTGCCATTGGCGGCGACAAGATCCCGCCGCTCCAGATCCAGTCGTAGCCCGCCGAACGCAATTTGATGCGCGTCATCGCGGTCGGGTGACACCATGCCGGGATGGCCGGCGCGTCTCAGGACGGCACGAATTCGGGCAATCAACTCGCGCGGGTTGAACGGCTTCATCATGTAGTCGTCGGCACCGGTTTCGAGCCCTTCGATCCGGTCGGTTTCATCACCACGGCCGGTAAGCATCACGATGGGAAGTCCGTGTCGCCGACGCAGGGCCTGCGCAAGCTCCAATCCATTCTCGTTCGCCAGTCTCAGGTCGATCAGTGCAAGATCAACCCCGGGCTTCGGTCCGCGCGCATGAAAGGCGGCGCCGTCGGCCAGCGGGACGGCCTCGAATCCGCTGTCGTGCAGCAATGCCGTGACGGTCCGCCGAAGGTTGGCGTCATCATCGATCACCGCAACCACGGGTCGTCTGTCCTTGGGGTCCGTCATCTGTCTCACGCGCCTCCCCTGCGCTCGACGATCTGGTGGCCAACATGCGCCCTGACAGGGGTAAACGTCATCCTCTTTGGCCGGGTTTGTAACATTGTTCATCAAAAAACAGCCGAAACGCGCGCTGATAACGCTCACATCGCTCGCTTGGCGTTCTGCTTGATGCCACACTTTCCGCGACCATGCGGTGGAGGACCGCGCGGCAAATCTGGGAGGATTACATGTACAAGACATTCACACTCGGCGCCGTGGTGCTGACGGCAAGCCTCGGCGCATCCGCCGCGATGGCTCAGTCGCTCAACGTGGTCTGCTCGAACGAACAGTCCTGGTGCGATCTGATGGCGCAGAATTTCCAGATCGATACCGGCATTGACGTTGCCATCGTGCGCAAGTCGACCGGCGAGACGCTCGCGCAGATCCGCGCCGAAGCCGGAAATCCCAAGGTCGATGTCTGGTGGGGCGGCACGGGCGATCCGCACCTGATCGCCGCAGCCGAAGACCTGACGGTTCCGTCGGGCGTTGACGTGTCCGGCCAACTCGGCTGGTCGCAGAGCATGACCGAAATGTCCGGCGGCAAGGCCGTTGGTGTGCACGTTGGCCTGCTCGGCATCATCTACAACACCGAGATCCTTGCCGAGAAGGGGCTTGAACCCCCTGCCTGCTGGCGCGACCTTGCCAAGCCCGAATACGAGGGAGAGATTCAGGTTGCGAACCCGAAATCGTCGGGCACGGCCTATACCGAGTTGGCGACGCTCGTACAGCTGTTCGGCGAGGACGAGGGCTTCAAGCTTCTGGCCGAGATTGGCAAGAACGTGAACCAGTACACCAAGTCGGGCTCGGCGCCGGGCAAGGCCACCGCGCGTGGTGAAAACACCATTGGCATCGGCTTCATGCACGACATGGTGAACCTCAAGAAACAGGGTTTCCCGGTGGAAATCGTCGCGCCCTGTGAAGGCACCGGATACGAGGTGGGTGCAGTGTCCATCATCAAGGGCACGCCGAACATGGAGTCCGCCAAGAAGTGGGTTGAGTACGTGATCTCTGCTCCCGCCCAATCCGCCGGACTTGAGGTTGGCGTCTACAACATCCCGTCGAACCCGGATGCGTCGACTGACCCGGATGCCCCCGACATGGCGGCGGTGAAGCTGATCGACTACGACTTCGCGACCTACGGTGCATCCGAAACCCGTGCGCGCCTGCTTGATCGGTGGGAAGCGGAAGTGAAAGGCGCCGGCGGCGTCGTCCAGGAGTGATCCTCAGACGTGCATGATATGACCGGCCCCGCCGCGCGCGGGGCCGGACCTATTGGGGAGTGGCGGCATGAGACGCGTTGCGGTGTTCTGGCTCGTTGTGGGCGTGATTGGCTGGGCCCTGCTGCCTTGGTACCTGACGGAGAACGGGTTCTGGCGGTTTGGCTGGCTCGTCGACAGGTCTGGGACGCACATATCGGCGATCGACGCGGCGCTGAACGGCAAGCCATGGCTCTGGTTGCCCGCAATTGGCTTCGTCGGTGCGGCCCTTTCGTTGGCATTCGCACGAACGCAGCTTGCGACCGCGCGTGGGCTGTTCGTGTCTGGCACTGCCGGGCTCGCGTTGCTGATCGGGCAAGCCCTTCTGGTCGGGACCCGCTACGGGCTTTGGGACGCCGACAATCCGGGCATTGGCGGCGGTGCCTTCGTAACCGCCGCAGCCCTTCTCTTCATCGCCACAACGGGCATCTCCGGACTTGGCAAGGGACGGGGCGACGCTTTTGTCACTGGCCTCGTCGGAGCCATTGTCGCGCTCGTTGCGATCTTCGTGTTTTTTCCACTCACCTTCATTCTCGTGCGGGCCTTCGAGCTGAAAGGGGGCGCGGGCCTCGGTTTCGGTGAGTTCCTGCCGCGGTTCCTTTCGTCGTCCATCTGGGGCATTGGCTGCATCACCGGCGGCGGAAGTTGCGGGCCGGCCATCAACTCCTTCCTGCTTGGTCTCTCCACCGCCGCGGGCACCACGCTCATGGGCCTGATGTTCGCGTTGATCTTCACCCGGACCGATTTCCGGGCAAAGAAACTGCTGCGCGTTCTGACGGTATTGCCGATCATCACGCCGCCATTTGTCATCGGCCTCGCACTGATCCTTCTGTTCGGCCGCGCGGGCACCATTACCGAGTTTTTCTCCTGGGCCTTCGGTTGGGAAAAGACCCGCTGGCTCTATGGGTTCCATGGTGTCTGGCTGGCCCAGATGCTGTCATTCACGCCCATTGCTTTCCTCGTGCTCATCGGCGTCGTCGAGGGCGTCAGCCCCTCCATGGAGGAGGCGAGCCAGACGCTTGACGCCAACCGCTGGCAAACATTCCGCTATGTCTCGTTCCCGTTGATGCGCCCGGGTCTTGCCAATGCCTTCCTGCTCGGTTTCATCGAGTCGATTGCCGATTTCGGCAACCCGCTGGTCCTTGGCGGCAACTTCAACGTGCTCTCGACCGAGATCTATTTCGCCATCGTCGGCACTATCGCCGATCCGGCGCAGGCGGCGATCCTGTCGATCACGCTGCTGACCTTCACGCTGTCGGCCTTCCTCGCGCAACGTTTCTGGGTGGGCAAGAAGAACTACGCGACCGTTACCGGAAAGGCCGATTCCGGCCGGCATGCCGCGCTGAACCCTGCGCTGCGGTGGACGGCCTACCTTCTGGCACTGCCTTGGGCGTTTTTCACCATGGTGCTTTATGCGCTTATCATCTTTGGCTCGTTCGTGAAGCTCTGGGGGTACGACCACACATTCACGTTCGAGCACTACCTGCGCGGCTTCAAGATCGTGGTGCGGAACGGGGTGCACTTCACGGGCGCTGCCTGGGACAGCTATTTCACGACCTTGACGATCTCGGCCATCGCCGCGCCGCTTACGGCCGCGGTGGGGCTGGCCACGGCATATCTGCTGGTGCGTCAGAAGTTCACCGGCAAGGACGCCTTCGAGTTCTCGACCATGCTCTCCTTCGCGATCCCCGGTACCGTAATCGGCGTGGCCTATATCATGGCGTTCAACTTCCCGCCGATCGAGCTGACCGGCACCGGCCTGATCCTGATCATCGTGTTCATCTTCCGCAACATGCCGGTGGGCGTGCGCGGCGGCATCGCTGCGATGAGCCAGCTCGACAAGTCGCTCGACGAGGCTTCGATCATGCTCGGCGCAAACTCCGCAACGACATTGCGACGGGTGATCCTGCCGCTGATGGGGCCCGCCATCCTCGCTGCGCTGACCTACAGTTTCGTGCGCGCGATCACGTCCGTGTCTGCGGTGATCTTCCTTGTTTCCGCGCGCCACAACATGGCCACCAGCTTCATCGTCGGTCGCGTTGAAAACGGCGAATACGGCATCGCCATTGCCTATGCCTCGGTGCTGATCGTCACGATGCTCACCGTCATCATCGCCATGCAACTCGTGATCGGCCGGCGCACCCTGCGTCGCGCAGATCGCGTCGAAGCCCACTAGGAGAGCCCCATGACCAAGGGATCCGTTCGATTTGAAGGCGTCACGAAGCACTTTGACGACGTTGTCGCCCTGAAGCCCCTCGATCTGGATATCGCTCCGGGCACGCTGGTGACGCTTCTGGGGCCGTCCGGATGCGGCAAGACGACGACGCTGAGGCTCGTGGCCGGGCTGGAGGCGCCGACGTCAGGCCACATATTCATTGGGGACGAGGACGTGACCCACCTGTCTGCGACCTACCGAAGGGTTTCGATGGTGTTTCAATCCTACGCCTTGTTTCCACACATGACCGTGGCGGAGAACGTCGGCTACGGCCTCACGGTAAAACGCGCACCCAAGAGTGAGATCCGCCCGCGGGTTGAGGAGGGTCTGGCGATGGTCGGGTTGGAGGGCTTCGGCGACCGCCTGCCATCCGAACTGTCCGGCGGGCAACAGCAGCGCGTGGCCGTAGCGCGCGCGATTGTTCTGGAACCGGAAGTGCTTCTGCTGGACGAACCGCTCTCCAATCTGGACGCCAAGCTGCGCCGGCACGTCCGCGAGGAGATCCGCGAAATCCAGCAGCGCCTGAACCTCACCGCGATCTATGTTACCCACGATCAGGAAGAAGCCATGGCCGTTTCCGATCGTATCATCGTGATGAAGAACGCGGAAATTGCGCAAGAAGGCACCCCCGCCGATCTGTATGAGCGCCCGAACTCGGCGTTCATTGCCGATTTCATCGGCGACGCGAACCTGCTTCCGGTCGAGGTGGCGCGCGCCGGCGAGACCGTCGATATCGTGATCGACGGACGCCGCCTGGAGTTGCCTACGGCTTTCGCGAGCACCGGACAGGCCAATCTCGTGCTGCGCCCGCACCAGTTGAGGCTGACCCGCGAGGCTGCGGCTGACACCTTGCCCGCCGAGGTGAGCTATGCGGCCTATCTCGGCAATCAGGTGCAATACACGCTCAGCACGGCTCTTGGCGAGATCTTCGCGGTCACGGTGCCCGACGCCGCACCCTTCCGCAAGGGCGACACGGTGCATGTGGGTTTCGACCCGACAGCGGCCCGCCTCGTCTCGGTGTGACGAGCACCACCGGCGTTTGGCTATGTGTCCCGACCCAAAGTGCGGCGCCAATGGCAGTTGTTGTGTTGACTGCCGATCTCTCGACCTGGGTGAAATCATTGCGCCGCGTAGCGCCACGCGACGGATGCGGTCGGACCGGCATTCGGGGCTCCGATGGGCCTGTCAATAATCTGGTCCGTTCGGATCTGTGCGGTGTCCTTGTCGTGTACGATCCGCGCGAGGTCACGTCGGAGCATGTCGCCAAGGATCACGGCGGCCTCTTCTGCTGTCAGCGCCTGATTGTTCAGATCTTGCATCACTTTTGCCTCTTCGCGATTTTAGGCGAGGAGGAGCCGGCCGGCCCTTTTTATCGCCTCCGCGTGCAGAGGGGTTCGCAGCGAGAGGCACAGGTTTTTTCGCAGTTTTTTGATATGATGTTGGGTAGGCATCCTGCGGAAGCAGAAGACCACGCCCCGGCGGATCAGGTAGGGACCCACAGGTCGATGGCGCCGATTGGGGCGTCCATAGGGACGTGCGGCAGGCTGGTTTGGCGAGGATTGTGTCACAGTCTGGCCGGGACGGGAGGGTGTCAAAATCAACGCCCGGTAAGGGCATCGATTTTCTTTGGATCTTTGATCCGGAAGTGCCAATTGGGCATAAGCGTGCGCGAATCACGTGTTAGTCCGAAATTTCATCGGAATAAATTGTTTATTAACAGCGTGTTGCGGCTATGCTGGAAAGCCACGTCATCATAAGCATGCATCACGGAAGCATAAGCGTGCATGCGACGATCAAAGAAAAACCCGCCACGAAATGGCGGGTCCATTTTCATTTGTTCGTTCTGTTGAAAGCGGCTTGGCTACTCACAAAGCTCAAACAACACCCGTGGATCGTAAGCCTTCTCGAAATCCGCAACGACGAATGGTGAGTAGCTTGCAGGAACACCTGACCGAAGTGCAAACTGCTCCACGAAATCGTCTTTCGTCAGGCAGCTCTTTCGCTCCAGTTTTGCCGCAATCAAGGTGCCGATCAGAAGCTCGATCACGAGCCCCCACCTATTGGCGCAAGCATGATCGAGACGGGCCAGGAAATCTCGAGTAACAAGTCCCTCAATGTCGATTTCGACCTGATCGGCGTAGCCGTACAAGAGTGCGACGAGCAGGTCTTCATCGCGCTTGAGCTTGATCTCGCTGAAATGCACCGGGTCAACCAGTTTGTCGAGCTGCTCGTAGGAACGTACATGTTTTGACAACGATGGTACGCCGGACAGGATCATCATCAGCGGCCAGCGCGGCTCCTTCATCATGGATTTGAAGCTGTCCAGGAAGATCGGGTTTGACTTGGCGCCCTCGATGAAAACGTGTTGGCACTCATCATAGTGGATGCCAATGACGCCTTGGCCTTTGGCCTGATCAAGAACTCGCTCCCAGAGGTACTCTTGGGTTCGGGACCTTTGGGGGTCGTATTGAAGCGCTGTCAGTGTCCTGAGCGCAAGGTCTTTGAAGGTCACACGCCCGGCAAGCAAACAACTCACAATCTTTGCTGGACGCCCATCTGGCATGGGCGTTTTGCTCTCATTGAAGTCGCTGATCAGTTTCTTCAGCTCGCGCGTCTTTCCAACGCGAGATGCACCGGTTACGACCAAGCCGCGCGCTTCCATGCCATTGATTTCTTGGCACATGTAGCGTTCTTCCACGCACCTTTGAAACGCCTGCTTCAGGGTGTCTGCGCGAGGAAATTCGAAATGTGCTTGATTGAGCTTGGCTGCGATTGCGATCTTCTCTGGGTTGATGAAGTTCATTTGAAACTACCTTTAGTTTTGGGCCGTCCAAGTGGCCGATGTTTGTTAGGCACAGAGCGTTTTGGGTTGCGTGCATCATCCGACGAGCGATCATCCGTAACGACCGGCCTAGGCACTTCGGCTTCGGCGCGCGAAACTTCAGGCGAAGCACTCGTCGGATGGTCATCCGGATTTCCCTGATCCTGGGCAGCCTCCCTAAGGGACAGAACGCCGGGCCCGCTCACGCCTGGGCCAATTTCTCCGGGTCGCACTGACCCGGTTGGTTCGGGATTCGGAACAACACGAGAGCCAGCAAAAACGACATCTGCCTTGGCGATGACCTCCTCAAAGGTCGAATAGCTGCGCGGCAATTTGTTCTCGACGCCAATCTGGAGAAGTTGGGTGTGCCTCTCACGGCGCACTGTGGCGAGGCGGTCTTCATGGATCTCGGTGACATTGGGGTGTTCGCGGCGATACGCTTGAACCAGGTCGAGAACCTCCGGAAGAGTCATGTCCCTGAAGGCGGTCACCTGTAGCGGAAGCCTGAACACCTGTTCGACGCCCGGAATGGTGACTGTGGCCTCAGACACGTCATCAGGATCGACGAAGACCGAAACTCTTTCTTTCGGGTGTTTATCGATTTCACGCTGAAACTCATCGGAGTTGTAGTAGATACCTCCGAACACGCGGACACCTTCATCGTTGGGCTTGACCTCTCTCTTCCAACCAAGGTGCCTTCTGCGTAGATCTTCGCAGATGGGTCGAAACAAACCGCGCGTATTGTTGAGTTCTTTGAGTACCTCAACCGGACGGCGTCCTCCCATTCCAACACCGTGGTGTCGCATCGAAGGATACTCGTCGATGAAAAAGCGCGTCAGGATGTCGTAGAGTTCTTCGGTGCTCAGAACACCGTTGGCTTTCGCATCATATCCGGGAAGTTCTCCGGCTTTGCGCCCCGTGTACCCGTGGAGCAACTTGATCAAAACTGACTCGCAAGTCCCGAACACTCGCTCTACGTATGTTTTGTCAATTGGAGAATAGGTTTTGACTGCTGTGTACGCCGACCCCACTCCAACGGCACTACTGATAACCGCCTCGTTCCTGAGCCCGGTGCCATTGTCACTCTTGATGTTCCCCAACCCCATCGCTGGAGCTGGGTTGCCGCTACAGCCAAACTTGATCTTTTCTTTTGTCTTGTCGCGGGTTGCCATTCTCAGAAGTGCGAGTGTTGCTTCAGCCTTCGGCTGATCGCTCAGGATCCAGGCCAACGGCATTCTTGAGGCAACATCGATCATGACAAGCAGCGTAAGGCGATCCCGAATTTCCTTGTCGATTTCCTCGAGACGCTGTTTCTGTTTGTCTGTCAGGCTCGCCCAAAGGCCAATTTCTTTGGCAGAAGAAACCGTTGACAGCTTGCACTCATCGATTTCGACAAGCTCTCCGGGCATCAAGGCCCGAAAATCTGTGCTTCCTCGGCCCCTCTTGTTGCGGGCGTGTTTTTCACCCTTGGTAGCAACGAGGTACTCCGTTGGACTAAGCAAGTTGTCTCGATGTGCCTTCAGCGTCTTTTGAGACGGAACGATAAGAGGCCTTAGCTCGTTCGTTTTACGGATCTTGTTGAGCTCGTGAACGAGTGTCGTGAGGTGCCTATGCACGTTGGCCGGAGCGGTGCATTTCAGATCAAGCCCGATTTCCTCCCAAGCTCGGGTCATGAGTTCCAGAAGCTTGATATCGATCCGTGGGATTCGATTGCCCTTCAAATGTTCCCGAGTGCTCAGGGCGGCAATGGCGTCCTCGTCAACTCCAAGCGCGTCAAACAGTTTGAGGTACTTCAGGAGCGTACGCCCCTTGTACAGCACCCAATCGCTATTATTCCCGCCGCGAGCAGGCGATAAGCGTACCTTCTTGCCGAAGATGTCACTGGCGAGATTGCAGATAAATTGCCGGTTTCCGGCCAAGTTTAGCAGGGGCTCAGTCATCTGAAGACTGGGATTCCCACGTTCATGGCGCAAGTGGGTTCGAAGTGCCGCAGCGGCAGAACAAATTGCGAAATGGAACTCACCATTCTCGCGCTGCGGCGCCGCCAATTGCTCCGCAATCTTCAGACTTCCCAAGCGTAGTTCCACCACACTTGACGCCAGCCCGCTCGTATCCGTGACACGCATCTGACGAGATTGCAGAAGCTTAGCGAACTTGGAGAATGACGTAACCGACACCTCGCCGGTCTCGGAATCCGCGAACTCATACCCTTGCTCGTTCATGGCGTGGAGCACGAGGTTTTGGTTGCCGAAGGCAATCCCGGTTCCGTTCTCAAATCTGTACTTGGGCTCGAGTTTCATGCCGCCACCTCGATCCGCGAGGTCTCAAGCAACACATTGTCCAGATCGGCCTTGAGATGTTTGAGCGCGACAAGACGGTAGCACGCTCGAAACACCCTCCACGGATCCAGGTCAACGTGAGGGAAGATATCTTTCATTTGCCAAAGCGTCTTGAGGCCCCTGGCCGTGGAAAGAACCAGTTCATCCGCTTCCGGGTCGTCCTCTTGAAGCAGTTGGTGCATCCGAAACAGGTTCTCACGTCGCTGTCGTGAGTAGTCGGAGGCATTAACGACAATCAGACCGTCAGCCTGATGCGCGGTTGTGGCCTTGAAGATGGCATCAATCTCGCGCTGGGTTTTCGGCTTCTTCAGGCTCTTCCCGTTCCTAACGAAGATCAGCTGACGAAATCCGCATTTATAAACTACAAGGAGATCGTGGGTGTAGTGCCGCTGCTTCCCGTCCAAGGCGAACCGCACAGTCATCGGCTGAAACTTGACATCATAGATGTTCGGCGACATCAGGGCTTCGAGAGCTACCGCAAATTCTGCGGCACTTTCACAAATCCCCAGTTGGATTTGCCAATCGTTTGCCGGAGTTCTGTAGCCAAACCAGACTTTGTGTGAGGTTGAACTCCGGGATCCGGGGTTTCTTACGCCATCAAATGGCAACACACCTTTAATGCTGCCTAATTCAATGATTGGCATTTTTGCCAGTTTGGGTGGCGAGTAATTCCACTCGTCGTGGGCGATCATTCCATCAGACACAGAAGTTCCACTATCCTCACATTGTCCGGGCGCACGGCAACGAAAACGCAGCCGAAGAGCGCGAAAGAGATAGACGCTCGCCAACAGACGGAAGATATCCGTACTAATCGAACGCCCAAGCTGCTGACTTCAGACAGCTATTTTTGTGAGGAAAGGATCTGGGTTGCCGGAGACATGATCCGACCATGCGGGAACCCATCTCACCCAAGGGTGGCATGAGTTTTCTTTTCTGGATCGACTTGATTGCATTGACAAAAGCGCTCTACCGAGAGGATGTGAGCGGTCTGAAGGTCGGGCTTGCAAAGCTGAAACGTAGAAGCAGTCACCGAAACAGACCGCGCGGGGCGGTGTGTTAGACGGTGCCAATCAGGCGGATATGAGCCGTTGTCTTCAACATGGCATTCTTTATCACTCGATCCAATTGCAGAACGCAAGGCAAAATGTGAAGTGGCGTGCGTTTTTCATGAAGCACACCACCGACACACGAGGGATGAGGGCATGAAGCCCCATGTTTTTTGGTTGTTCTCGGGAAATCTGAATGTCATGTGGGATGTGTCGTGTTTGCATCACTTGCATTCTGCCCCTCAAAAATACCCAGTTGCGCCACTTGGAAGTCCGTCCATTTGGAAACAGTTTTGCCTCAAAGTTTCGCATTCGGCCTTTCGTTTTGTTGTTCGCAAAACTAGCTGAAATACTCAGTCGATGTTACGTGTCCCATCGCTTCTCTACTTAATGTTGCGCATCTTGGGAGTGCGAATCTGGCGAATCAGTTGAGCATGGATCGACTCTTCCAAGCCTATTGAGCGGTAAGGGGCGGTGACCAAAAAATCGGCACAATTTCGAGCCACTATTCTTGTCGCATGGATAAACTATTCTTCAAATCGGTGCGCAATTGAATTAGGCGGAGCCTAATTCAATTGGCTTGGACTTTTTTATTTTGTGAAATTCAAGAATAGTATTCAAGAACAGTGGGTTAATTGCTTTTTGGCGGCGGAACTGCTACGTTCAGTCTGTCGATGGGAGACTGTCCGGCACGATGAGAGGAGGTGAAATCAGGAAGGCATGGATGACATTATTACCTGCTGATCTCTGCATTTGAGTTCAGGAGAGTTGGAATCATCAAGGGCCAAATAGTGGAGTTTCGCAGGGAGGTTGATAATGCAACGATTTGAAACTAGTTCCAAAGTGTTTTTGGAATGCAGACGGGAAATCTGTGCAATCGAACCTCGATTGACCACATGGACCATGGAGTTTGTCTGCCTTCTGCGTGGCCTCCAGTCGATAACGATGAGGTTGGATCAGTGTCACGCTCGGTGCTGATGCCAGGCGATACCTGCCTGGACGCCCTTCAGACAACGTCGAAATCCGTAAGTATCTGAAAACATGTACTTATACGCCCATCTTTGCGGCGACTTTCATCCCTATTGACGCAAGCGGTTCACGGGCCTATGTCTAAAAGCATGGCTTACACGCGCACCCAGTACCGGCACTCGATACCCAACTGACATCGTCAGTTCGTTGGGGAGTGGCAAGGTGCGGCGCGGAGCTTATACCTCCTACTAGCAGCAGATTACTGTGTGGCTCAGGGTTCGAGTCCCTGCACTCCTACCATTCTTGGAGGAGCTCAACATGTCCTCGAATTTCCCCGTCTACTCTGGTTTCAAGATTGAAGTTTCCAAGCCGCCTGTGTGGGCGAAGGGCCTCAATTCTGGCGCTTGAAGGTGCGTCATGTGCTCGACCTGCGGCTAAGTCGTCCAGTTCGTGAGAGGCATCGACGACAAGCTGTGTCCGGCTTGTGCATTCGGGGGCAGATTGAGTGTGAGCGACACGAAAACCGAAGCATTTTAGTGAGGTAAGATATGGCTGTTTTTGTCCAGAACATGAGCGAACAGCGCGATGACGGTGCGACTCTGTATCAGCTGGGGATCGCGAGCCGACATGGCCGCCGGGATCTCCTCCAGTTCTACCATGTCCGACAGGCTGGCCTCGCAGCATGCCTGAGGGCCGCAGCGGATGCCGTTGATGCAGCGGATCCCAAGGAGATCGCCGAGCCTCGGTTGACGCTGGAGGACCTGATGGCCGCTGAACAAGCGGCTGCGCTCCTGCGTGGAAGTGAAAGCGATGACTGACCGGGTTGTCATCAAAAAACTTGGCAAGGGTGAAGGCTCCCACTTTCGCTACAGGGTCACTTGGACCGAGAATTGGGGCGAAGAGACCACCGAGTTCGAGTGCGAAGACGATCAGTTTCGCGTGATGGATGAGGCATCGCGTGCCATGGACGAGGTGGAGCCACCGCCAGAGGCATTCGCAAGCATCAGCATCCGGTTCCACACCCCCGATGGCGTCAAGATCGTGCGTGGTGACGATCTCATGAAACATCTGAACGATGACGATGGCTAGCAGGCTCATCCATCATGAAAGGTTGATCCGTCTCTACCTGAGCGAGGACCGCTACGAGGTAGAAGTTCACGGCCATGGTTCGGCCTCTCTTGAACATGTTCTCACCAATGGCTGGGTCTTCGAAGGTGCAGGCAGGGACGCCGATAAACACTGGCTCCACGAGCAGGAAATGCTGACCCTGATCAAGTGGGTCGAAACCGATCCCAAGATTGTGGTCGCGGTGCCGATCCGGAGCGATTGGAAGGATCGGGCTCGCCAGAAGGATGGGATTCATGAAAGCTGAGACCTGCCAGCGCTGCCAGAATGCAGCCTATCCCAAGAATGTCCGCGTTGAATGGCTGACGTTGTGCGTGAGTTGCGTTCGTCCGGCGATGATTGAAAGAGGTGTCGCGCGCATCAACAAATACATTCCAAATGACGCTCATGGCGAGCCCAAGTGCCAGCGGTGCGGACATTATGGAGCCCAGACGGGACGGGAACCCGCCAAACGCCTGTGCTGGTGGTGTACGGATCAAACTGACGATGTGGAGGTAGGATTGAACGGTGGAGGACCGGGAAGGGTGGGCTTGCGGGGATTTCTGGGTCGTCTAAACGTTTGCGCAAGACGACGAGCACTCTCGGGAAATCGCTCACCTTCATGGCAGCTCCGATGATCAATGTCCGATGCTACTGCGTAAACTGTGGTGCTCCCCTCGCGATGCACCATACAGATTCGAGATGCGGCGACCGGGATCGATGGCCGCTGTTTTGCCATTCGACCTGTGAGCGGAATTTCTCGCACCAGACGCCAGCCAGAGATTTACCTCGTTGGCCATCATCGCGGGCACCGGATGAGTGGGCGCCTCCCGATAGGGAAGACGTGATCAAGAAGCTCGAGAGGTCAAGGCGGTGACCCACAAGCCCGAGCTCCGGTAGGCTAACCAGGGTTGCCAGGCAGCGAAAAAAGACTGCACAAGAATCTTCCGTTGCGACCGTGTAGCACGCTAGGGCTTTCGTTGAGCATGGGAACTGAGATGGGAAGGCCTTAGAGTGATCGAGTTCAAGAGCATCCCAGACGACCACCCTGATCTGGGGCACTCGCCTCTTCTGCGCGGCGCCGAGGCAATCTTTCGGTACATGACCGAGCACGGATCAATCGGCCTGACGCAGACGAAGGCTTTCAAGAGGGAGTTCGTGACCTGGGCGGTACGAGAGATCGATTGGCCGGGTCACACCGAGGCTGAGCTGCTACGTGTTAACAAGGTACTGAACGAGGCCGACGTTCTGCCGCTGGAACTCCTGCACTATCTGTATCTCGAACTGAAGCTGGCGCGGCATTACAAGGGCACCTTTCGAGCGACGCGCGCCGGAACGGAGTTGTTCCAATCTCGAGGGAAGCTTTTCGGCGTGATCACGCCCTTCTACCTGATGCATGTCGACCACTCCTGGACGGACCGCTTTGGCGACAGCCCGGTCGGTAGCTGGGACATCTGGCTGAATGTCTTGAATGTCGAAACCGAGAACGTCGTTTCGGGCAGCGAACTCTTTGAGGTTTTCTACGGCAAACCCGGTGGCAAAGGCATCGATGCGATCCACGCCGAGAGTGTGTTCTTCACCGGTGTGCTTCGCCCTCTCACCTGGATCGGTCTTCTGGCACGAGTTGAAACCGGCCAGACAGGACGATGGCGCGAGAGGCACTTCATCAAGACACCACTTTGGCATTCGGCTCTGACACTGGACACTGATGCGGAGGTCGCCAAGCAACCGCGTCACTAAATGTAGGGTTTCCTTTTTTTGCTGTTTCGAGAGCTCTTTCGGTAACCCCAAGGCTGGTCAAAGTCTTCGCCGCCAGGATCGCGGGGAGTTTTCGAGGGACGGAACCGTCCCTATATCCAACTCCTAAGCCGGTCAGGTTCAGGAGATTTG
>NZ_PVTD01000010.1 GCF_003003255.1 Aliiruegeria haliotis | reverse complement strand
CTGGCGCCGTTGGCCGCCGGTTTGGTTCAAATGGCGATCAGCCGAACACGGGAATACGCAGCCGACAAGGCTGGAGCCGAGATCTGTGGCAATCCAATCTGGCTGGCCGACGCGCTGGAACGGATCCAGGTCGGGGCCTCTCGGATTGACAACGATGCGGCAGAGCGGAACCCAGGGTCGGCGCATATGTTCATCATCAATCCGCTTCATGCCCACAAGCGAGACAGCCTCTTTGC
Source organism: Aliiruegeria haliotis (assembly GCF_003003255.1). GTDB lineage: Bacteria > Pseudomonadota > Alphaproteobacteria > Rhodobacterales > Rhodobacteraceae > Tropicimonas > Tropicimonas haliotis. The sequence continues at coordinate 163,585 of NZ_PVTD01000010.1, read as the reverse complement.
CACGCACCCATCGACCGCCAACAGAGTGGCAGCGTTGCGCGCGATGGCGGGAAGTGTACCTTCCGGCGGAGCAAACGCACCATGGGAAAGGACGGTCAGGAAACCAAGCGACGGACCTTGGGGCTGAGGAGGACCCTTGGCCTTTCCAAGGTGCCTCTGGGCAAATTGGCTTTCTGAAGACGATCACTAAAAATCGCAGCGCTCGTTTTTCCGAGCGCTGCATTCTTAGGTCGCTCAGCGCCGGGGACGATCTTCACGTTTCAGGTGTTCAGCGAAGGACATCTTCGCGGAGCCTCGGAAATCAGCCCGGCGTGCCACCGATTGCACAGCGTGAAGGGACATCTCTTTGCGGGTGCGCTCGCTCCAGCGATGGCCAATCCGATCCCGGATCATGCGGATTTCCCGAACCATCTGCCGGGCGAATCCGTGTCCGCCAACATAGCGCTCGAAAAAGCGCAGTTCCTCGGTCACGAAGCGTTCGGCTTCTTCCCGAGCCGCATCGCGATTGAGGCGCGAGGACTGGCGCAGAATATGTGCGTGCCATGCCGAGGCAACATGACGGACGATGCCTTCCTCGGGTTGTTGCCGGTCATTCTGAACTGCGGTCGCGAAACTCAATCCAATCGTGGCTGGATCGGTACGAAGGCCTCTGCCCGTTTCGGCGCATGTGCCTTCGGCGAAAAGCGGGAAGTTTAGGTCGGAGCCAGGCTCGCCTGCCGGACAAGTCACCTTCAAGACGATGTCTCGCGCGATACCGTCGGACAGAGCACCAATCATCATGCTCAGACCATCCAGGCTTCGGCTGGGCTGGGCGAGTCCAAATGCCTCGACCCGTACACCAGACGGGGCGTCAATCCGAAGAATGGTTTCTTCTGCGGCAGCTTCAAGGACCTCGCCGAGTTCACCGAGCAGAACGGAGGAGATCTCATCGGCCAGTTCCGCGTCGTGCATCCGACCGCCACCGTGTTCCGCGATACCCTGAAGCAGTTGTTCATCGTAGCCATCACCGATTCCGAGGGTCGAAGTGATGACGCCACGTGTCCGGAGTTGTCCTGCGTGTTCCGCCAGTTCCATCGCATTGGAGATGCCACGATTGGCATGTCCATCGCTGAGGATGATCACGCGAGCCCGCATTTCCGGATCGCGCTCTGCGACGCGACCGGCGCAATCGACTCCCGTGAACCAACCCTCGGAAAGGTTGGTGCAACCGCGCGTTTGCAGGCGCATGAGTTCGTTGTCAATCTCCCGGATTGCTTCAGGCGTGACTGAGACGGCATCGACATGGGTGATGACGTCGTCGGCAAAGGACACGAGCGAAATCCGATCACCTTCATTCATCCGGGAAATCAGGCCGCGCGCCGCATCCTTCGCCGCTTCAAGCTTGCCGCCGCTCATCGAGCCACTGGCGTCGATCACCAGGGCAATGTTGAGGGGTTTCCGTTCTTCAATCTTCTCTTTCTCAGGCTTGCGCCCTTCCAGAGTTACCACGAGGTAACGAACCGAGCCGCCTCGTTCCCAGACGAGATCGCGGTCAAAGGTGGCGGTCAGTTTCAGTTCAGCGGTCTTTTTCATTATCTGCTCCTCCTGTGGTCAAGATCGTACGGATCAGGTCCGCGAGCTGTTCAAACATCGCGCGTTCTCGCGGGTTCAGCTCACCACGAACCGAAAGCTCGATGTCCGGGGTCACGCCGATGCGGTTCCAGAACTGGGCGCGGGATTTCCTTGGTGGCAGGGACCGCACCTCGGCTTCCAAAGCGGCCAACAAACGCTCGATGTTGGCCAGTTGCGCAGAGTCCCGTCCCCTGATCCGGCGGCGCAACATGGCTGCCTTCTTGTCGAAAAGGTCCGGCTCACCAACTGAGTCCTCTACGGCGGGGGGGGGCATCGAAAACGAGGGTCCAAGCGAAACTTCACCTTCTGGATCCTTTCGAGACCGTTTCGGAAAGCTGCGTGAAACGGATCGTGACGGTTCTTCCAAACCCGCCGTTCTACGGATCCGGGAAAGGTATTCCCGTGCAGTGGAGGTCTGAGCTCCAGGAGTGGGCACTTCCGCCGCCCAATCCCGGATCTGGGCCTCGTCTGCCAGCATCAACTGCTTGCGGATATCGGCCAGCGATTGCCCGTGAACGTCCTTCAGCGCCCGTACGGCCAGCGCGCGGACGGCGTTGATTTCCGGGTAGCGAGCGCCGCGACCCGGCTTGTACGGAGGTGCCAACAGGCCCTCGCTGATCCAGGATCGTAGGGTCCTGGGCTCGACGCCGCAGCGTTCGCTAATCTCTTCGAGTGTGAGTCCATTTTCATTCATGCCGACCGTAGATAAAGGCGACATAGCGACATGTCAATAATTAGACATGGCGAAATGTCGTGTTCTCCGGAAGTCATTCGACTAACTCTCTCGCAGAACGCTAGTTGTTCGATTCAGAAGAATGCAAGATCGCATCGAAGAACGACTTCCAACGCTCGGGACTGCGCCTCTTGGATATGTCCACGGTGGCGACGTCGAGGGGGATATTTGAACCGGTTATTTTCCAGGCTCTCTGAATGCCTTCTACTGCACCAAGACCCGCGTGATGCGGATAAAGAAGTATCAAACGAGGTGTCGCACCATGGGCAGAATAGACATGCCCGTAGGCAAGCATCTGGTAGACATCAGATTGCGCGACGCCGAGTTTGACGGGATCAGTAGGGTCGAGTTTCTTCCACTTGGTGTCAACGATTGCCGGGCGATTTGAACTCTCGACAACGATGTCCGGGATCGTCCGAAACAGGTTGTTCTGCAACACGTGGTGACGGGCATGTTGTGTCCTAACGATATCTCCTCTCAGAACCTGCTTTGCTCTTGCCCCAACGTAGGCTTCGAAGAGGTTGTTCATCGGAAAGAGCAGCGAAGTTCCAGTGACCTTTCCTGAGGTCGTGTTTTGCCAGTTTCCTGCTAACAAAAGCCTCGCAAGCGGTATCAAATTGGCGTACGTCGCCATACTTCTGTCGTGGATGATCCGTTCATCCAAAGGACGCTTGGATTCTCCAACCGCTTTGAAGCCATCCAGGATGATCTGAAGGGTGTGCAGCGTGTCGTAGCGTTTCGTGATGCCCAAGAGACGACGTACAGTTGCCTTCAGAAGCCTATTCAAGGGCGTGTTTTCCGACAACTCGTCGAACCGACAATGCAGCCGCGTTGGTGCAGTGGGACGCCGGGTCAACTGCCTTCGGATATCTAAGGCACCACGCAGCTGAGGCAGTTCATCTTCATGCTGCGAGTACAGCCGCTGAAGCCCACTCTTCATGTTTTGGGCCAGGCGCTTGGAAAAGAGTGCTATCAGCAGCTCCAGGATGTCCCGCTTCTGAACCTGCAACCGGGCCATCTCGCCATCGGAGATCCGCAATTCATGTGCGACGGAGAGCATCCTGATCAGAGATTGGCGACATTCGATATTCGTTCCGTCGATTTTGGGAAGGATTTCCACGGACCGCCCCTTGAAGGTCATCACTCCGCAGACTTGCCCCGCACGTAGTCCATCGGGGACTTGAGTCAGAATACTTCCCTCTGGCAGCCTTAAGTTCCGAGCAGCTTTGCCTGCTTGCTTGAGAAAACCATCGGCCTCTTCCTTGGAAAGGCCCTGAGCTCCAATCGGAATGGTCTGCCATTCCTGACAGACCATGGCACTCCGGACCGCTCCCAGGCTCATTCTGCGATGACTTCGTCATCAGAGGAAGCGGAGCCAATTAACTCCTCGTAGGCCTCCGGTCCATACTGCCCGGACACCAAGTAGGAATCCACGAACCTGTAGCGTTCCTCTTCGTATCCCTCGGCCATTCCCGGCGGTGGGACGATTTTCTTTCGACCAATAAAGCCGTCGCCGCCACCGAGAACGGATCGAACGCTTCTTAAGTCTTCGTGGAAGTACTCCTTCAGCAATGGAACGATCTTGTGGGCCATGACAGAATCCAACTGTTCGATATCCTCGACGCCAGTGAAGTATCCATGACCGATCAGATGGTCAGATCCCAGAAACCACTCTAGACGGCTGTTGATTGCATTCAGCAACGCCTCCAGTGGTATGTCTTCGACGATAGTATCGCCGAGGATTGACGGCTTCGGTGGCAGTTCCTTGAAGCGAAACCGGCGACGCAGTGCCGTGTCCAGAAGTGCAATGGACCGGTCCGCTGTGTTCATCGTTCCTACGATGTGAAGGTTGCCTGGGAGAGAGAAGGCTTCACCAGAATACGGTAGGGTAACTGTCAACTCGTTCGGCGCACCTTTGCGTTTGTCCTCTTCCAGTAGAGTTATCAACTCGCCCAGAACCTTCGAGATATTCGCTCTGTTGATCTCATCGATGATCAGAACATGGGCTGGGTTGGGAATGTCAGACGCAGCAGGATCGAGGTATGCGGCGAGAGTGTTCCAATGGATCTTGTCCGGAACAAGTTGGTAAACTGAACGCTGCGAAAACTTGCTTTGGTAGAGATCGTCGACTTCAATCCCGCTCTCGTCATCGGAGATCCACCGCCACTCCACAGGTCGCCGATGCGGGTGCAATCCATCGGCATCAAAAGTGTATTCGCCGGTGATGACGCCGACAGCACGAGCGCGGAGATTTCCCTGACTTGCTACGACGATGTCCCCTGTTCGCATCGAGTTGCGTAGCTGGTTGATCATCTCGATGTTTGCGTTCAGCTTGTTGGCATCCTGCTCGCCTGGTTCCTCTCGCCAACGATTCTGAATCGCACTCACGTCAGCGTACTTGGGATCGGACCAATCAATCCGACCGCCCCATCCGAGAGAAACGAACCCTTTCTCGTAGGCCTCTCTTCGAATTGGTTCGTCTTCCGGACTCCAAGCCTGACCGAGAGAAACCTTGAAGACCCGCCGATTGGAGTAGTCCGAGGTGCCACTCGTGGTTGCTGGTCTATGCCGTGCTCGCTCCGCGATGCGTTTCAGAACGCCTGGTCTAGGTTCGAGGCGAAAGCCTGAGGTGCCGCCTTCAGCCTCGCCATCTTCAGCGCTTCCATTCTCTGGCCGGAGTCCTTCAACGAACTCCTCGTAGCTGTAGCTCTGATGAAAGGTCACAAACTCAATGCGTTTTTCACGAGTAAGTTCCGTGTAGCGCGCCATGATCGCGGAACGCTCAGTTGGCGCTGACCCGTCGCAGATTTGGACAGCGAGGCGAGCAGTTTCATAAGTTTTGCCGGTCCCAGGAGGCCCGTATAGGATTGTATTGAGAGGCTGTGTATCGAGCGGTTCAGTTAGATCAGCGGAACCTGGTGGGGAGAGTTCGTTCCGGGTGTCCGCCTTTGGCGTCCGCCACTTAGAAACCATGCCTTGCTGGTAGTAGTCGAGATGTAGTCCCGTCTCGCTCTCAAGTCGTTCCCGAAGGCCAAACAAGCCCCGATCTACGTCTACTAGGGGCATCTTCCGAACTGACTTTGGAGAAATGCTCTCAAAAGTTGATAGGATGCGATGCTTGTCCCGCGTCGAACTGATCCGTTCAAAAGTATCGGGAAACACAAGGTTCGCCAAAATATGGCGAAGTTGACGATTCTTGCCCTCCGGAATGTCATTCAACCAAGAAGCAAAAACCCATGGATCGCCGAGGAGTCTATCCCGATCCTGTTGATCACGCGCCTTGAAATCTTGCATTGCAGCGACAAGGAAGACGATCTCCCGCCATTGCTGCGTGTTGTAAGCGGCACCGGTGGCTCCCAGACCGTCAAAGGTCTCATCGGACAACAGAGGATGGCTTGAATCCAGTGCTTCCCCCGACCAGTTCCAGATGCGCTCGACAGAGCGCCGTTTCGTCTGTGGTGAAATCCGAGCTGGAAAGACCATCAAGACCCAACGAACTTCAGCCATCAGCTGCTTGCACTCAGGCGACGCCTCCGACAACTGGACTTCCAGTTTCTCAAAAAAGTTACCCTCGCCTTCGTCGAGATTCTGAACAAAATGCTGATCTAGCTCGTTAAATACTGGCCTGGACCAAAGCTCCTTTCCTTCGGCAAAGAGGGATCCGTCCAAGCGAAGGCATTTATCCCGCCAGATCTCGGCGGCTTCGTAAACTGGAGCGGATTTGTGGTGGGGGTTAAATCTAGCCAAGGATCGTTCCCTTTCGCGGCGAGTGGACATCTTAGGAAGACGAAATGTCGTTCGATAGCTTCATGTACGAGGCGGACCTTCAACGGGATCATTGCCCCCTCCAGTCCTTTGCATTTGGGACCTAGGGTTAAAGAAGCGGAAAATCCTTTGCGAGCGTGCCATCTTCTTTGGATAGTTAGCCAGGCGGGCAGTTGCGTAGGCTCCTCTCATTTCTATTGAAGCTGAGACCCTACCCGCAACCGTCGCATCGCCGCTAAGCCACAACTTAGCCGAGTGAGGTCTACTAGTTGCAAGTCTCACAGACCGACTTCATGAACTTCCTGAGATGCCCAAAGTCGCTTTGGCTGCTGAAACTCAAGCCAGAGGTCTACCCGCATGGTGAGTTCTCGGACTACGCGAAAAAAATCGCTGCTGAGGGCTACGAGGTTGAAGGTTTTGTCAAAGACCTGATCGCATCTCGACCGGATGCGACGGCCTTTTCCTTCCAATCGGCATTCCAAGCGGATCGTGGCCTCTACGCGCGGGCGGATTTCACCCGCGACAACGGAAACGGCACCATCAACCTGTACGAAGTTAAATCATCGACAAGCGTCAAGACAGGTGGCCAACACAACCAGATCAAGGATGTCGCGTTTCAGAAGATCGCTGCTGAAGAGGCTGGAGCAAGAGTCGCCAGGGTCTTCATCGTTCATCTCAACAGAGACTACGTGCGGGACGGGGAAATCGATCCGGAGCAATTGCTGGTCTTTGCCGATGTGACACAGGACGTCAGCGAAATCGAGGCCACGGCCCGCTCCGAAATCGACAGCATGCTCGAGCTGTTGGGTCGCCACGAAATCGATGAGACATCGTGCGATTGCCTCAATCTCTCCAAGGGTAACCACTGCGACTGCTTCGACTATTTCAACCCAGACATCCCAAAGCCGTCAATCTACAGCCTTCCGAGGATCAGCAAGTCCAAGCTACAAAGGTTTGTCGCCGAGGAGCGCTTCGACCTTGATGTGATTGGCCTTGACGAAGTCACCGACAGACAGGCGCCAGTTTTACGGGCAGCTCAATCGCGGTCACCTGTTATCGATCATGCAGAGATCGCGGCGTTCTACTCGAGGGCTGAGTACCCGATCTACTTTCTTGACTACGAGACCTACAGTTCCGCCATCCCCCTCGTTGACGGTGCCCGCCCGCAAGCTCCTATTCCGTTTCAATACTCTTTGCATATCAAGCGAAAGCCAGACGACATCGAGTTGGAACATGTTGAATACTTGGCGGAGTTGCCCGCTATGCCACTGGCTCTGATCGAGCACATGGAACGACACATTGGCGGAGTCGGAAGCGTCGTGTCCTGGCATGCCGCTTTCGAGAATACACAGAATCGGAGTATGGCGGGTCTCTACCCAGAAAAGGCAGCGTTTCTGAGCAACTTGATCGACCGCACGCTCGATCTCGAAGACCTGTTCAAGGAAGGCTACGTCGACATCGCCTTTGGTGGTTCGACGTCGATAAAGAAGATCTTGCCCGTATTGGCGCCCGACCTCACCTACGAGGGCATGGACGTCGCCAGTGGAACCGATGCCATGGAGTCATGGGCTCGGTTCATCAGCATGAAGGATGGCGTCGAGAAAGACGAGCTTAGCGAGGCAATGCTGGAGTATTGCAGGCTAGACACCTATGCGATGGTCAGGATTTTCGAGGAAATGGAACGTCTCTGACGCTTACGCGGTGGCGCGCCTGCGCGACGTGTAACGGGCGGCCACCGTCGATAATCAAACGGGAATATACGGGTAAATCGGCGCGGCTGAATACGAGGCGGGCCGTGCGAGCGGGGACTGGTGTGAACGACGACACAATTCAAGCAATTCTGGATGATCACGAAGCAAACGGTAGCGACAACTGCTGCGACGTGACCGTTGTCTGGGCCGATGGTCTTGCACGACCTTTGATTGAGAAACAAATCGAGGTCGAAATCCGAGCGCTTCCTGGCTTGGGTGATGCGTCAAATCTCGGCTTCCATTATCTGAAGTTGGACGATAGAACCGGGGTACTGGTCACCGGCAGCGATATGCCCGGCTTCGTCACGGCGGAGTACGATGCCGAGGCGCCGCAGTTCGACCTCGGGGACCTACTGCCGTTCGAAGATGCAGAGTAGGCTGAGCGATCCAGCAAGTTCATGCTAGCTGTCAGAAGCTTCAGCAGGTGCATTCGCGACCAGTTGAATGAGCTCTAGGCCCTAGACGGAGCAACAACGGCTCGACAGATCAGAAATGTTGGAGCCAGGACACGCACCCACGCAGGGCGATCTATAGCGGAAAGGACATCTGCGCCTTTCGGCTCGTTTCTGCGATTTGCTCGAAACACAGTTCGAGGCGGTTCTCAGCCTTCAGAACGACCTGTGCTGCTGCCCGTGCATCTTCGCCAGCGTCGTGGTGGGTGAATTCAAGACCGAGGGCAGTCTTTAGGTGTCCCAGCCCGTGCCCTCCGTGGCCCTTGAACTCCGGCCATGCCTGCCGCGCTATTCTCACGCTGTCGCTCCAACTCAGATCGGGTGGCGGAAGGCAGTAGACCTTGCAGGCCGCAGCAATGGCCTTTCTGTCGAAGTTACTGTGCTGCACCAGGTGATGCATGCTTAGGAATGGGCGTAGAAACTCCCAGATCTCGGGAAATGTAGGCGCCCCCGCCACCGTATCCGGGCCAATTCCGTGCAGCTGAACGTTGAAGGCGGCAAACCGCTGTTCGGGGTCAACGTAGCTGGCCCAGGTCTCGATCCGGTTGTCATTACTTACACAAGCCAGGCCGATCTGGCAGATGCTGCCGCTGTCGCCGCAGGAGGTCTCAACGTCGAGCGCGATGAAACGAAAGGGGCCGGTCGGCAGCGCTTGGGCGTCTGGTACTGCCATGATCTGTTGAACGCTTTCGTGTGTTGGCCCGCGATTTCAGAGACCACTGTATTTCAGAACTCGCCAGTAATCGACCGGGTCGGATCAGGTCTCTCATGTACGCCTACATCAGGCATGTGGCATCGATTTCAAGTTTCGCGCCTCTCGGCGAAGTGATCAAATGAAGAGCCCTCCCGCGATTGCGTGACTTAAATTTTCGGGCCTGCACCCCCACCTACTCGCTGATCCTGCTGCAACAGAGATCAACGTAGATCAGATCCCGAAATACGGAACGCAGACATTGTTGGAAATCTCTTGGCACGACGGGCATCGCCGTCCCCACTATGATGAACTGATCAAGCGCGAGCTCGCGTCTTTCACGTATCTGGATCGACCAGCTGACTTGATGATGCACTTCATCGACATCGGGTGCGGTCTATGGATTCACCTTTCGGGTTGCGCCGACAAAAACCTGATCCGCGCAGAGTTCACCGAAGAAGGCCCGGCGCGTTCGGAGATAACAATCGCGTTCGCGGCGTGATCATATGCGATCTGTTCTCACAGTCGCGATCAGCTCCTTGCCATTCCTCGGTGGGCTTTATTGATCGCCCGTAAAGGACATTGAGCTCCAAGGCGGTGACTTCTGATCGCACAGCCCAATCCATCGTTCGAGACTTCACGCGTTCGAATTGGTCTGGCGTCATCTCTTCCATGACGCCCCGCATTCCGGAGCCCATGACGATATCCCACCAACCAGTGGGGTGGCTCAATTTGTGAAAGCCCGGTTCCTCGGTCACGACCGCCTGCTCAGCTCCACCATTTCGGAGCAGAGTCTCTAGGTCGTTCTTGCTGGAGACACGATCCCCAGGAGAGTGCTCAGAGAGCAGATCGGGACGCTCTTTTCTGACAATGGCCGACCATTCCGACATCGCCGGTTCGAGTACGTTCTGCCCCCAGCAAGTCACCGCAAGTGTGCCACCCGGTCTGAGCAGAGACCAGAATCTGCGAACCTGAGCATCCATGTCTTCTACAAAGAAGATCGACAGGGAGCTGACGACCGCGTCGAAGGACTGTTCCGGATAGTCGAGCGAAGTCATATCTCTGCACAGGAACTCGAGATTCTGGAGGCCATTCTTTGCAACCTTTTCTCTTCCCAGCGCCAGAAGTGGCTCAGACAAGTCGATGGCAACAACCCGTCCGCTAGAACCGACTGCTTCTGCGGCTGGAAATGCCGATGCCCCACTTCCGCATCCTGCATCCAGGACGGTTGCGCCATTGCCAATTCGGGCCAGACTGATCGTGCGCCGTCCGATGCGATCCCAAAATGAGAGAGAATCTGCTTCAAAGTGGTCAGCAGCAGCCTCAAACGCGGATCTGATCTCCCCTGACACCTCTGGTTCCCTAACCGTTTCCTTTTCCTTCAACAGATGGGTCGCGTGCTACCATCCCTCATGAACTCTATCACTATGGAATGGACTTCGGGCAAACCACATACATCCGTGCCGGAATGTTGATTCTGCTCGGCTAGAATACGTGCCGCGTTGGATGCCGCAGATCAACTAAGGTGTTCGACCAAGCTGAATTCCGACAGAGCGGTCAACTGCAAGCTACATCTTCAGGTTGCTCTTGCGCGCTGCCGTGGCCTAGTGTCGATAACCTCGTGAAAGGACTATCCAATGGCAGTCGGCTCTTTTCCTGCTCACGTCGCTTTCGCAGAGGGGATGCGTCTCAATCGCCTCATCTCTGCTGTTCTCAAGCACGACGACCTGTTTATCCGGGTCGGTTCTGGCGAGGAAAACGAAGCGACCAGCGACTGGACCCGCGACCGCGCAGAAATCCAAGCCGCCACTGCAAAGACCAATCGCACATACTACGATGTGGGGCGCAATGGTGAGGAAGTCGGGCGGATATGGTTGACGCTCGGCGCGGCGGGCGATGTGGTGTCTGATTGGTCATGGGCTGACGGTTCTGACGGTGCCGAAGCCCTGATGAACCAGCTCGTCGCAGTTTAAGTCACAACCCAATGCCATAGAGAGTCCAGATCAAACGGACAGCTACCGCTACCACACCTCTCTCTCTAGCAAAGGGCGCGAAGTGGGCGCTCTGAGCATCTTATCGTTGGGTCGTCTTGTTTGCACCAATCCCAAGGGCGTAGGCTTCCTCCAATGCAACAAGGAGCGGATTGGCTGTGGAGTTCGACTTCTCCAATTGGAAATCAGGGTCTTCGGCTGGGTCCTCGAAGTCGGATGAGGACATCTGGGAGGCGGTCCAGTCTGTACGGCCAGTTATTTGGCTGCTCGGGAAAACCGGAGCAGGAAAGACCTCTTTGATCAGCGAGCTCACTGGAGTCGATACGCTCGAGATCGGAAACGGGTATGTTTCTTGTACGAAGCAATCGGTTGCCTATGACTACCCGATCAATAGCCCGCTGATTAGATTCCTGGACACACGCGGCCTTGGCGAGGTTGGATACGATCCGCGCGAGGAAATCGCGCAATGTGCAGGACGAAGCCATGCCCTCCTGGTTGTCGCGCGCAAGGATGATCCGGTGCAGGGAGAAATCGCCGAGGTATTGACGGACATTCTGGCAGCGAGTCCCGAGACGCCAGTCGGGGTGGTCCACACCGGAGCAGACCTGATCGATAGCGAACAGGAAAGACAGCGAGCGCGCTTGTCCAATCAGACGACTTTTGAGAAAGCCGCCAGGACGGACCTTCCATCGGCCCAGACCTCGCTCGGAAAGGACCCTGATACGAGCGAAGTCCTCGACCTGCTCGCACGATGGCTCCCACTGGTCGCATACTCCAAGTTGCGAGAAGACGGTCGCGACGCTGAATCCGAGGCGTTCAAGGCTGTCAGACCGACAATCCTGAAATTCGCGACCGCAGCAGGCGCTGTCGACGTTGCACCGGCTGTGGGGCTCATTGGTGTCCCGGCTATCCAGGGCACTATGCTTCGAAGCCTCGGCAAACTCTACGGAACGGAGTGGAGCCGAAAGATGACCTTGAGCTTCGCAGGCACACTTGGCGCAAGCACAGTGCTTCGGTTCACTGCGAGTCTGGGAGTTCGTCAGGCCGCCAAGCTTGTGCCCGGATGGGGCCAGACAATTGGCGCCGCATCCGCTGCTGCAATCAGTTTTTCGACGACCTACGCATTGGGGCGGGCGGCTGCCTACTACCTGTTCAAGAGCGTTCAGAACGAGGAGGTTACTCACGAAGAGCTAAAGGCCGTATTCCAGACGGCACTCAGAGGTGCGGAGCATGAGACAGCGCAGAAGGATTAGGGAGCTTCTCCTGAAAGCCGAGGTTGTCCTGGCCATTGTCGGCGTGGGGCTCCCTCTTCTGGCGGTATTCGTATTGGGATGGGTTTGGCTAAGAGAAAACGGGCTGCTGCTGTCCTTCGTCGCAACGCTAGCTGGCTTCGTGGTCCTTGTGGCGATAATCCACCGGGCTCTCGGAGCTCAGAGTACAGATGATACACCTCAGCCTTCAGCAGATCTGACGGAGCTGCAAGTTGCTCCGGATCCAGAGTGGAATGACCGCCAGAAGACGGCCTACGAAGCCGTATGCGCCCATATCGCGGAAAAGCTGGTTGACCCAATTGAGGATGTGGGCGCCGCCCAGGACCTCGCTGCCTCTGTCATAGAGACGGCAGCAAGGCAATTCGAAGACTCTCGAAGGGATTGCTTTGACGCGACACTTCCAGAGTTTCTTCTGTTCACCGAACAGGTCCCAAGCCGATACCGGCGCATCCTCAAGAAGCATGTTCCTTATATTGATGCGATTTCCCTGTACCGCCCGGCACAGGCATGGCGAAACCGACAGTCCGTGAAAAACGCATCTAAGATCGGTACCTTTCTGTGGCGGGGTCAACGGTTCCTGACGAACCCGGTGCATGGCGTGATCAGCGAGGTGTGGAAGTCTTCACAGGACTATCTTTTGGTTTCGGTCTCCAGGGAGCTTCAGCTCGAAATGCAGCGAGCTCTCTTCGAAGTCGTTGGCCAGGTCGCCGTGGATTTGTATTCGGACAACCTCCGGCTGTCCGACCAGGAACTACTTGAAATCCAACTTCAGGAGATCGCAGGGGACAGGCGTCGTCTGGCTCGCCCCGACAGCGCGCTGAGAGTGGCATTTGTCGGTCAGATCAGTTCGGGTAAGTCGAGCCTGATCAATGCACTGACCGGCGAAGACATTGCCGAAGTCGATGTTCTGCCGACGACGGATGCGCCAACGATCCACGAGGTTCTCATCGAAGACGCGAGCTTCCGAATCCTCGACACGCCCGGCCTGGATGGCAGCACAAAGGTTTCGAGGCGGGTGGCAGTTGAGGCGGCAGACGCCGACATCGTTGTCTGGGTTTTGAGAGCGAACAGGCCGAGCCGGGAAATTGACAGGATTGCGCTGGCCCTGTTCCACGGACACTTCGAAAACGAACCGGAACGCCTCGAACCGCCAGTTCTGTTCGTACTCACATTCATGGACAAACTTGCCCCAAACTGGCCCTACGCCGAACACGAACTGCCACGCGACGTGCGGGAAGCGTTCGAAAACGCGTGCAACGCCGCCGCAAAAGAGTTGGAGATCCAGAGACCGATCCCGGCCTCGACTGGCGCAATCTCCTGGAACATCGCACCGGTTCGCCGTGCCTTGATCGGGCTTTACGCCGATGGTTTGAAAACCCAAAGGAATAGAGCGCGAAGGGAAGCCACGGCGGGGGGTATCGCGTCCAACTTGAAGCGGTCGGGCAGCGGGGCCTGGGAAGTGATGAAGGCTGGTGCACGCATCGCCAAGAAGGGCGTAAGCGGAGACGATGGATCCAATTCATCCGGACCGTGACAGTGTTTCGATGCATCTAGCTGCACCAACTACGGTACGTTCAAACCGCTCCGCAGTTCTGGTTTCTGTTTCGCAGTTTGTCGAGACATCCAGCGCTTGAACCAAGGTAGTTTGGCATCGCAGCCACCTGGCAAACCAACCAAAGAGAATGTCCGCTTCAAGATAGAGGCATTGCCTCCCCAGTCAAATTTCCTGTGAAGGAGAGAACTTGCCGATCTCAAGGACATACTTGTCGCAATCCGTTCGTGGCGCGATCCAGACCAGGAACGCTAGTCGACGGTGATTTGGCACACGCGCAAACCATTCTGGCGAGACATCCAAAGTCAAACGTCCTTCGCCGCATCATCTCAAGTCCAACAGCCCAGGTAGTTGACCTGGTCTACGGAAGCATTGGGAGCAGCACGTTGACAGCCAAACACCTGCAAATCGAACTCGACAAGCTGCTCTCGGAATTGCGCTCTCTCGGGATCGCACCCGATGAAGTGGCTAGTTATGCGGGACCGCAGAAGTCGATCCGACCGGTGAAACTCGACCGAGAGTTGGCAACCCGTATCTCTGCTGCCATCAACTCGGCCATCACTGCCTTGGACGAACCGGAAGAACCTCCGGTGCCGCTCTTGGCCCCAAACGATCTCAGTGCCCGGCAGAAGGAGATCCTGTCGTGGGTGGCTCTTGGTAAATCGAACTCCGTAGTTGCCAGCATTCTCGGGATCTCACCGCATACAGTTGATACGCACTTGCGTCGCGCCTTCGAGCGTCTCGGCACTACTGACAGGACCGTTGCAGCGATCAAAGGAATCAATGCTGGCCTGATTTCCACTGGTGCATTGAAAGCGGCATGAAGAGCGGTAGTGTGGCCACCGTAGAGGAACGGAGACGGTTCGTAGATCGATCCAATCCAATCGTCTCTCGTAGCGTCCGAATGGGCCCTCGTTATTCTCTGCATATTGTTGAGATCGCGCTGTCGAATAGCAAGGTGCCGGACCAGTTTCTTGTCAACCTAGCGTCCGTAGCCCCAACCGTTCGCTACATTTTGAAGGATGGGCTTCTATTGATTCCGCCTGAAACACTCGATCTATCGAGTGACTTGGCTCAAAGCGTTGTTGGCGTCTGTTCCCGCGTACCCAGCTTTCGGGACTGACGTCGCTTAGCGTCGAACCTGCCGTTTTGGGTGTCATCTCTGGCTTCCTTGACTTCGCACGCTAATGAAAAACGGGTTCTTTCCCCAGGCGCCAAGCCGTTCCATACATGTCATCCAGACGGAAGCCGATGTCTTTGAGGTAGGTTTGCTCGTCCGAACTGGTCGCGCCAGAAACCAGCAGTCGGACGTAGAGTGCACGAAGCTCCCAGAAGTTCATCCGGGCGAGATCACGGTCCCGCCAATCGCATTGTTTCTCAGCCATGGCCGGGAGATACACTCACCCACCGATTGCTGAAGTCCCGTTGGCACGGGACAATCGAGGAAACTCAAACGTCGCTCAAGCGCGCGACTCCTGTCCTCACGGCAATCGAATAAGTTAACCGGAGCATCTCAGTACCAATTGATTGTCGACGGTTATCGGCGTCTGAGAGTGGAGGCGTATCGATACCCGTTCTGGGCGCGGCTGGTTTATCGCCGCATCCTCCCGGCGCGCGGTGGTTCTGGCAAAGTGAATGGGTACGTGTTGTGTCATCACCGGTTGCCCCGCGCGCCGATTTCTCTGAAGCGTTTCTGCGAAGAGTTACATTTAGCTTCCTTCTTCCGCCCGCATTTGGCTTGGCGTCTTGCCTGTCCATCGTCTGAAAGCGGTGCTGAAGGAACTGGCATCTCGGTATCCCAACAGGAAGGCGATTTCGGTCAATGAAAGGTCGCTATCCTTTATGTAGTCACGCGCGAGAGCCTGTCGCAGATTCTCGATCACCAACTGGAACTTCGTCCCTTCTTCCGCCAGCCGCCGTGCAAGGGTTCGTTTGCTCATCGCAAGTTCATTGGCAATAGCATCCTGCGTTGCTGTGCCATTCGTCAAACGGTCTATCGCCAGACGTTCAACTTGCGAAACCAGGTTGGATGGAGCGTCTCGTTTCCTCCTAAGGATCTCTTCGCAGTAGTTCTGAAGAATATCATGCAGCCGGTCATCGGCAGTTAATAGCGGGAGCTCGAGATCTCTGTCGCGGAACCGGATCATGTTTCGCTCTGCGCCGAATGCCACTGCACAACCGAAGAACCGGTCGAAATCCTGCACATGTTCATTGCGCGGATGGTTAAAGGTCACTTCCAGCGGGTGCAGGTCTCGCCCGGTTAGCTTACGTGCAGCTGTGGTCAGACTTGCTGAGTTGAACTCAAGGTTCTGCCGGTGCCGCGTCAAAGTCGGAACGCGAAAATGCCAAGTCAGGATGCCACGGCTGTCCAGATCCGAAGTATCCAGTTCGATTGCATCGCTGAACACGCGCCGATATCGCGCAACGTTTCGGATCAAGTCTGCAAGCGTTGGGGAGGCCATTCCAAAATAGGTGATCAAACCGCCGAGCCGCATGTCCGAGGTCTGGCCGCGCCGAAAACCCAGAAGGTCGTCGCCCGTCATTTCGGCTGAGGCTTCCCAGATCGCAGCGATCTTCTCGAATGGCAAAAAAGGCTCCGTGCTCTCCAGTTCTTGGGGACGAATACCAGCGTCCGCCAACAGCTGTGAAGTTGGGTAGCCCTTTCGCGACAGATCGTTGATCAGTTCCCTGGTGCGGACTGCGTTATGCGTCAAGACCGACAATCCCAAGACCCTCTCCGCGAAGCACTTTCACCGGTTCCGACTGCCAAGACTTAGGTTTTTGGGGGGCGGACGCCCGTTCTCCACCGCCAAGGCTGAGTCGTCCCTCAAATCAAGTCAGAAGTTCCACGCAACAGAATTACCCTCGCAAGCGAAAGTGACAAGGGTTCACTGTCGTTAGGCTCTCAATGTGCCGAGTGTCCACAATCAAGGCGGTTCTGGTTCCACATTTGGCAGTTCGGGCACTACTCTGGCAATGCGCCCTCGACCTCCTTCACGCGTGCATCAAATGCACCCGGTGCCGTCTTGAGGAAGTTCAGAACGAACGCCACTTGAGACTTGGCCTCGTCTGACAAATCGCTGCTTGCCACGGTCTCGTTTGCCTTGTCGAAGTCGATGCCGTCGTCGGTCAGGATACCGGTTGCTTTCCAGTCCGACATCATCTTGTCCAAAGCAGCTTGTGCTTCGCTCGATGAGCTCGAGATCCGCTCGGACAGATCGGCGCTGGCGGCTTCGAGTTGACTGGCAATCTCTTCTGCCGACTTGCTCAAGTCCTCCGCCAGTGCACCAGTTGCCTTGTTAGCGGCGTCCTTGAGAGCGTCGGCGGCATCTTTGGCGGCGTCCCCGGCCTGCTGCGCAGCTTCTTCAAGCCGTTCTTCGGGTGTCGGCTCAGGCTGGTTCATGAAGAAAAACAAGGCAAACACTATTGCCCCGCCGATGATCGCTCCGATCAAGACTTTCATTAATTGCAACCTTCTGAATTGGTGTTGGCTTGTTGTACCGGTGTATTGAGCCCGAGACGGGCAGCGACCTAGTCTTGGTACGCCCCTGCTGAGTGGGTCAGCTCATACGAATGGCTGTAGAGCTCGAATATGTTCCCAAACGGATTCTCGCAACCCGCCTCCGGTCCTTCTGGCGTCGAAACATGATCTCGATCCTGTTTCGACTTTTGTATATCCGTCATCGGGTTTTTCCTGGTGATGTGTGATTTGAGATGGGCTGCGTCGAGATCTCTACGGAGGCCCATGCTAGTCCCAGTCAGTTCTCGCAACCTGCGCAAGTATCTCGTACTCCTCGTTCAGCAAGACCATGACCAGGTGATGAGCAGAGACCAGCACCGCACTCTCCAACAGACCAATGAATGCAGCTTCGGCTTGCATGATGTTGTCAGCTCAGAATTTGCGGGTAGTAGCGATTGGCCCGATGGAGATCTCGTCCCGATCACGTTCAAACGACCCCGTCATCTGACTGCAACCTCCGCTTCCTCCGAGGCGCCCATCCGACCCAAACCGCACGATCAACTCCTCGTCAACCGGACGTTCTCCGATCCCCGTCGCGCGCCACTCCGAACCCTGCAAGTCACAGAGGATCGCGCCCGCCCGAAATCCGTCTTCGTAGGAGCCTTCACCCAGGTATCGTCCGGACGACCAGCCGACGAGGCGATCAAATCCTACCAGGCACCATTCCTTTGAGAGACCGGCCTCTCGCACCTCATTCGACGCTTCAGACCACTCCTCAAAAGTGAGGCCGCCTATGCAACCGAGGTTGGCAACGCCGCCTGCATCATGCGGTAGTTCACCGATCTGCGGATGCTCCGCAGATGGCCCTGTTCGCAAGTTCAGTACGTCGTCCGCCGCCACGTCGATGACGCTGAAGTTGTCAGGACCGTCAGCGTCAGATTTCACCGGACCGACGAACGCCACCACAAGCGGAACGAAAAGCAGAGCTGATGCTCCCCAGTTACTCATAGCGGTTCTCCTCTTGGCCCCTCCTGGGACGAGATCGCGCAGCAATCACGGCGGACCTGCAATCCATATTACGAAGCCGCTTCAATGGTTAACTGAGTTCCGCCAAGATCCCTGAATGCGCGCTGGCGGCAGGAAAACACGATAACCTGGAAGTCCAGCGCCTGACGGTTGAGGGTGTCGAACATTGTCTCGATGCGTTCATCGTCTGTGTAGACGATAGCATCATCAAGAATGACCGGAGCCGATCTGCCGTCTTTGGCCAGCATCTGGGCAAACGCCAAGCGAACGAGAAGCGCGATCTGTTCGCGGGTTCCACCGGAAAGCACGTCGAAATCTTCTTCGGTGCCACGCCGCACAAGTTTGGTCGGCATGACAGTTTCGGCGTCGATCTGAAGTTCGGCCTCTGGCCACAGCAGGTCGATCAGAGGACGCAACTCGCTCAGCACCGGCTCGACATAGCGTTCGCGGGCCTCTTCCCGTGCCGCATCCAGAGCTTCGAGGAGTTTGCTGAGAACGGCGACTTCGGTTTCGACAGCCAACAGGGATGCTTGCGCCTGCCCGCGCTTCTCTTCAACGTCAGCCAGCTCCTCTTCGACAGCATCCGACGCCGACGCGCGAATGCGCGTGTCCAGTTCCGCCAGTCGAACACGTATGTCTTCGACCCTTATGCGGGAGTTCTCGATGGCAGTTTTCGCGCGGTCCCGCGTGATCTTCAAAGCCGATGCGTCGGGAGCATCGGCTTCCAGAACGACGCGATCCTCGGTGGCTTTCGTCAACTCTGCCCGAAGCCCTGTTACTTCGACCTCCAGTGATGCGGCATCCGCCTCAGGATCGGAAATGCCTTCTAAATTCTGCGTGGCGCGGGTTTGTCGTTCCATTGCCGCCGAAAGCTCCGCCGACGCACGTGTTGTCTCCTGATGTGCGAGATCCTTCGCGGTGCGCGCTCGCTCCAGCTCTACGTTCGCGTCTGACAAGGCATCAACGGCTGCGCCTTCGGCCTCCTCGGCCTCGGCGACAGTCGGCAGGTTAACGTCGCTTTCGGCATGCTCGGGAATTGCGGCGATCAGGGTTTGAAGCGCTTCAATGCCATCCGGTGCCGCTGCCTTGAGGTTGGCTGTTGCATTGCGAACGCGATCCTCCGCCGCAACCCGAAGTTTGGCGGCCTCGTCCAGAGATGCCCGGTTTCCATAACCAGCGGCGTCCAATGCAGCAGACAGGTTCGTCTCGGCTTTCGACACCGCATCGGTGAGGGACCCGGCGCCAGGTTGCACCACCATGCGCCCAATCCCGTCGAGGTCCAGCTCCGCGCCGTCTGGCAAGGCTATTCGGGTGGCCTCCTGCAACGGTTCACTACCTTTGCGCACGCGGCCATCACCTGTGTAGGACAGAGTGATGGAGGGCGCCGAAGACTCAGCACTGATGCGCGCAACCTCGACAGCTTGCGAAAGCTCCCTGACCCGTTCGACCGCCTTCTGGTTGGGTCCCAATGCGACATCCGCTTTTGCCTTCTCCAGTTCGGCGCGTGCGGCCTCGGCAGCAGACAGCTTGTTCTGGAGTTCGGTCCGGCGCGATTGGGACGTCGCAGCGAGCTGCGCTCGAGTTGCGGCCTTTGACACCGCACGTGCGGATTCAGCGGCTTCGTTCGCCGCCTTTTGTGCACTGGTCGCTTCAGAAAAGAAGGTATCGGCGGCTGACAGCCGGTCTTGTGCCAGCTCCGCCGATTTCTGGGCAGTTTGCAGGGCCTCTTCCGCTAAATTGCGTTCGGCGATTGCTTTCGTCAGCCGATCAAGCCGTTCCTTCGCACCATCCGCCTGGGCCTTGGCCCGTGCCTCTGTTTCCCGCGCACCATGGAGTATTTCCGCAGCACGCTCGGCATCTGCCAGTGCGGCCTCTGCCTCCCTGAGAGTGGCTGCCCTTCGATCCTTCTCTTTCGGGTCCTCTATCTCTTCCAGTTCGCGGCGAAGGCGCCGACGCTCTCCGAGGTCATTGCCCAGGTCTCTGACGGCAGACTGCAAACCCGCATGGCGTTCTTCCAGTTCCTGGAGGTTCTCCTGCGCTTGCGCCAGATCGCCGTCCTTTTTCGGGCGCCCGGTGCTCGTGAGATAGCGAGAAAGCGAATCCTTCACACTGGCGCGGATCGCATCCATCCGGCGTCCGCCGGTCATGGCTTCTACCTCGCCTGTGACCGAAGACAGAAGGTCCCGACGCACGTTCTGCTCATCGCCCTTCTCCTCCAGGCCCACGAGACCCTGGCGGACCCAAAGAAGGCCCGCCGGACCACCTGCCTTGGGGGCCTTCAGGATGTCTGCGAGCATCGCCTCTGCCTGATCCTCCTGGCCGACAAGTACGTCGTCCTTCCAGAGTTTGACCTCCTTCCGGCTCGCTGCGCGGCTCCAGCGTTTCAGGAGTTTCCAGCGACCTGCTGCCGTCGAGAATGAAATGGTCACCTCCGGATCGCCGCCAGAATGCGGGATCAGGGAGGCAACATCGGCGCGCATGGATTTCCGGTCCAGGAAGAACGCCGCATGAAGCGCATCGAAGATCGTCGATTTGCCATGCTCGTTATGTGCGGAAAGCACATTGAGACCGGGGCCGATATTGGTGATTTCCACGGGACCTGTGAAACGGCGAACATTATCTAGGCGGACGGAATGGATCTGCATCACACATCCTCCTGGGAAAGATTCCAAAGCCGGTCGAGCGCCCTCGCCGCGATCTGTCGGTCATCTTCGCTGGCGGTCTCATTCTCCGCTTCGATGCGGAGAGCGTCCGCTGCGCTTCGCAAGGCACCGCCTGTCGCAATGGCATCCAGATCGCCAGCCTCAACCTCGGTCGAAAGATCATCCGTGAGCAAGCGGAACAGGCCGAAACTGTCGGCAACGGACTTGCCCGAAGCGATCAACGCGCCCTTCTCGGGCAGACGAAGCGTGCCATTGGTTCTGACTGTC
The DNA here is from genome assembly GCF_003003255.1 of Aliiruegeria haliotis. Lineage (GTDB taxonomy): Bacteria > Pseudomonadota > Alphaproteobacteria > Rhodobacterales > Rhodobacteraceae > Tropicimonas > Tropicimonas haliotis. The sequence goes on along the minus strand of NZ_PVTD01000010.1, from coordinate 142,352 downwards.
AGGAGCAGGTCTCTGCGTTTGGCAGCATCCTGCGGAACATGACCGGACAAAGCGGTGTTGACGTCGGCATCCGGGGTGAAGTTCAGGTCCACATCCTGCCAGTCGAAACGACCGGTGTCGACAGTTTCGACATGGGGAACTCCACCATCGAGTGTCACCACAAGGCAGGTTCCCGGACCGTTGTGCTTGAACCGATCTCGCTCAGGTGTTCCAGAGTATTGTGTGCGCGGGTCTACGGTCAGGGCCCCGTGCCAATCGCCGAGTGCGAGATAGTCCAATCCCGCACTGGCCGCACGATCCGGGGGAATGATGTCCCGCGTATCCGCGTCCTCGTGAAAACTCTGAACTCGGCCATGCGCCAGGCCAATCCGAAGCGCACCTTCAGGTGTTGCAGCTCCGGGCATCCAATCGGTCAAGTCGCGACCCGGAAAGCGATGCGGAAGCGGTGCGGGGAGTAGGAAGACCTGGGGAGCGATTTCGACTGGCTACGGTTTCGACAGCACTCGGACATTTGGAGGTGCATCTGCCTCCACACGTTCCCAAAGGGTTTCGGCGGCGAGGCTGTCGTGGTTGCCGGGAATGATACACCAGGTCAGGTTCGGATCGGATCCCATCGCTGCCAGTGCCTGGACGCGAACATTGTCCGATGGTGTTTCCGTGTCGAACGTATCTCCGGCCACCAAGACATGGCTTGCGCCGTTGGACCGGGCAACGTCCGCAATCCGTGCGATGACCTCGTGGCGTGCTTCGACCAGACGACTGCGGATCGTATCGGGCATCGTGCCAAACCGCTTGCCGAGGTGAAGGTCGGATGTATGGACGAAGCGAATGCTTGGCATATGCAGCGGTCTCACTATTGGCGAATGGGTCCAGGCTAAGTGTGATGAGAAAGGTAATTTTTCTTAAAGAGATTACCTGTGGCGCAGGTCCGGGACAAAGTTTTCCATCGCCCCCAACGCAACTTCTGCCGCAAACCGAGACCAAGATCTGCACCGCCTGAAAACATCCCGGTAGAAAGCAACCGGCCAACAGTTTACATCGCGCCTGCTGTGTTTCTGGCATCGCAAGACATGGTGGTTTATTTCCGTTCCGGAGCAGAGCGCTGATCATCTGTTGCAGCTGCCGCCGGATGTCTTTTCGAGACATCTTCCGGTGTCACTTCTCGAATGTCAGCACGCGGCTTGGTTGGAAAGATCGACCCGAGTGCCGTGCGGTTCGCGGGTGTTTCGAGCTTTGAACGTTCTCTCGAAGGTTTCGCTTTGCTTCTCCAGCTGTCAAAAACAAAGTAAGCAATGATCGCCGCGACTCCGACGACTGCAATAGGCCATTCCATATCTTTCTCCTGATGGTCGTTGGTCCGTCACAGCCGTCAGCAATACCGCTCCGGACCTTCCCACTGCGATTGGGTGTAACGGTCGCCGTGTGCCCATCCGACCGGAAGAACCTCGTCAATGCGTTGACGATCTTCCTTCGAGAGATTGAGTTCCGTCCCGCGAAGCAACTCGGCAAGATGGTTTGTGTTCTTGGTGCCGGGGATGGGCAAAACGTGATCCCCTTGAGCGATGAGCCACGCGATGGCCAATGCAGCAGCGGGTTCACCCATGTCTGCTGCAAGACTCCGAAACCGGTCGGTTGCAGCGATGTTGGCGCCGTAATTCGGTTCGACAAAGCGCGGATTGGACTTCGTGAAGGCCATGGATTGTGCACGCTCGTAGCTGAACGGAGCATCCGTGAGAAATGCTCGGCCAACAGGTGAAAACGCCACAAGCGTTGTCCCACGCTCGGCGCAGGTCTGGATCAGACCCAGTTCGGGTGCGCGTGTTGAAAGCGAATACTCCGACTGAACCGCCGCAATCGGGCATTCCGTGGCCGCGCGTCGAAGCGTGCTTGGGGCAATTTCGGAGAAGCCAACGGCCCTTGTCTTCCCTTTATCGATCAGACGCTTCAGCGTCCCGCCGACGTCTTCGGGGCTATGGGTGCGGTCGTAGCGATGGACATAGAAAATGTCGACATGATCGACCCCAAGTCGTTCGAGGCTTTCATCCAGTGACATCTCCAGATGGTCGGGATCGTTATTGAAACGACGCTCGGGATCTCTTGTGATGCCCGCCTTTGTGGCCAGGACCACCTCGTCTCTGACGCCGGGGTTGGCGCCGAACCATCTGCCGATGAGTTCTTCGGAGCGCCCGTTTCCATAGACATTCGCCGTATCGATGTGGGTGACACCTGCATAGCGACACGCATCCAACACCGCGTGGCTTTCCTCGACAGTTGCGTCTCCGTAGAGACCTGCGAATGACATCGCCCCAATCCCAAACTGCGAGATTTGCGGCCCATCGGAGCCAAGCTGTGTCATTTTCATTCGAACTACCCCATCAAGTTCGGTTTAGATTGAAGTCCCGAGTGCCGCCAGTGTTGCAACAACTGGAGCCCCAAATTGAACGCCATGTCCACTGTCTGGCCGGAGATCCTGACCTGGCTTCCCTTAACGATTGCATTGGCGATTGGATGGGCGGGGCACAGGATCCTGGCCTTGCCGTTTTTGGCGATGACGGCGTGTCTGGGTTGGTGGTTTGGATTTCTCAGCCCGATTTCCATTCTTCTGTTCTCGGTATGCCTTGGTATTGCCGCATGGCTGCCTCGACTGCCGAAGGGGTTCGTTCCATTGAAGCACATCCTGCTTATCCTGCTGTGCTTCATCTTCGGCCTAGAAATGATTTCCGGTGTCGAACGCATGCCCATCGCCATCGATGTCCAAACCGGACCTGCAAGCGTTCCATTCAGCTACAGCATAGGGCTCGAAAAGCCGTTCGCGTTTTTCGTGTTGCTGTTTGCCCTGCCGGAGCTTCTGCTAACTCCGACCCGAGCCGACAAAAGATTTGTGGCAGCGGGACTTCTTCTGCTTGGTGGCCTATTCGCGCTTGCTGTCTTAACTCAGACAGTCCGTTGGGAACCCAGCATCCCCGAATGGCTGCCGGTTTTCATTGTCGGCAACCTGCTTCTGACCTGCCTTCCCGAAGAAGCTTTCTTTCGAGGGTATCTGCAACGTGAACTGGCTGCCCGGCTGGGCATCTGGACCGCGATTGTAGTCACAAGCGCTTTGTTTGGTTTAGCCCATCTGAGCGGCGGGATAGTCTTGGTCGTTTTTGCCACTGTTGCTGGACTGGCCTACGGTCTGGCGTACCAGTTAGGAGGCGGGTTGCGCAGTGCCGTATTCTTTCATTTCGGGTTCAATATCGTTCACCTCACCCTGTTCACATACCCGGCTGCGGCAGGCTGATCTATATCGAAATCTGGAGTTCATGCCTTACGGAGTATTGGACTTGGTCGGCTTGTGACAACGCCGCGACCCAACTTCATCTACTTTTGCGAGTTAATGCACATCAGGGCTCCCGTTCGAACGCGTCCCTCAACTCTTCAAGGCAATCACCGAACTCGTCTGGGTATCCCCAACCCATCTGCCCATCGATTCGTTTGAATTCCTTCTCCAGAGAAGGAAGGATTTCATCCACAATTTGATGATCTTGTTCCTTCAACAGGCGGTCTGTGATCTGCCTGACCATCGTGCACATGCTGTCGTAGAAACGTTCGTCGATATCACCGAACTCCAACGTAAAGTCGTTCCCACATTGGACATAGTAGGTCATCAACGTCAGCACGTCTCGGACGTTGCCATTCGCCTTTTTGAAATCGCTGATCGCTTTGCGACCCTCGGAAAGACGAACCTTTTGCTTCCAGGGTTCCTTCGGACTGACAGCAGCACGAATGCGCTTCTTGTAGGGCGCCAGCTTTTGCTTCGGCGTCGACTGTTGTAGCAATCGAGCGTTCAGGAATGCCGCGTTTTCCGGACACAGGCGATACAAGTCCTGAACGAGACCGACCAACTGCTTGTCCGACCATCCGGAAATGATCTGTTTGATGTCTATCCATGACGGTTTTTCGAAAGTCATGCCTTTTGTCGCTCAACACTCTGGCGTGACAGTCTGGCGACGGCGCTCCGGCGCGGACGAAGCGTCGCCGGTTATGCCGCCTGAGCAGCGTAACTCCAGGGTATCAGTTCGTCGAGGTTGGTGAGCCTCGTCAGTTCCTCGGAAGCCGTCTGTTCGAGGATGGGTCTGGAACCGCGCGGCAAGCTGATTGTCAGATGTGCTGACCCGGAGGCCGTAAAGGACGGTCGCATGACGAAGCAGGCTTCCGGGCTTGGCCACCGAATGGACGGGATCGATGCAGGTGCTACCTTTCCGACAACGACATGTTTTTCAATTTCCGGGGCCTGAAGCGATGCTGCAAGACAAAAGGAAAGACCTGGACTCGGAGCGGCAGAAGAGGCTGCTCAGTCGAATGGTTTCCGAGCTTAGCCGATCTAGCCCCGATTTTTACTATCGACCGACCACTGAAATCGCACTGGAACTAATGAACTACATTGCCGATGGCGCAGATCTCAACGTCGAGGAACGCACATTGCTAGGACGTCTCAATCGGCGCGACATCCAGGTTCTTTTGAGTATGAACTAGCATCAGTCCGAGACACCAAGCGTTCGAAAACGCCTTGCACCTCTGTCTACCAACGAACCTCGCGCGCTCATTGAGTATCGATAATAGTTCATCGTCGATGCCGACGTCGCTGAGGTAAGGGAATGGCTCAACTCAGCCTGACCGGAGTTCATTCCGAAAAAAACGGCGACACCAGGGAGGGGGGTGTCGCCGTCTGTTCCGGAAACCGAGGGAGGAGGAGGGGCTTCGGAATGATAGAACTGTTAGTGAATGCGGGCTGCCGCTTCACAGGCCACGTCGCGGATGTCCAGACTGCTGAGGTTGATATCGGCCAGTTCCCGTTCAGACATCATCGACAACTCGTCATAGGTCCGGCGGTAAGCGCGCTCGCGTTCGATGCGAAGATTGACGCTGTCGATCAAGGAGCGGAGCCAACCGGTGCTAACGTGGAACTCGGCGCTGGGTGTGGCAGAAACGTAGGCCATTTTCGGTATCCTCAGAATGTCCGGAACCCTGTCCGGATCAGCGTTTGAAAGCGCTTGGGGTCTCATTGTTAGCGCTCTCGTTGGTCATTGATGTATGCTCCCAGCCGTTCCCAACAAGGGACCAGTAGCTCAGACCCGATATGCATTCCCTGCACGATGCTTTGGCGCTAGCTTGCAAAGAACGCCAAATAGATGGCGTCCCTGTCGCCAGAGAGCAGGATCTTGCAAGAAACAGAAATTGTCGTCGTTGGGGCTGGAATCGCGGGCCTTACCGCAACCCTCTGCCTGCAACGCGCAGGAAAGCGCGTCGCCCTTCTTGAAGGCGCGAATAGGTCGGGCGGTCGGGTTCGTTCGGTTGCAGGGGGGGTGGACGGAACCGCGCGTTTCGACACTGGACCGACTTGGGTGTGGCCGAGATGGCAACCACACGTTCAGCGCTGGCTTGAAGAATTATCCATCCGACCTTTTGCGCAATTTGAAGACGGCGAGGCTGTACTTGATGGTTTCGGACCGGAAGTGGTACGTCAGCACCTTCCGGGACAGGACGGTATTTCTCGACTGTCCGGAGGTCCATCCGCAATCGTGGAGGCGCTCAAAGACAGACTCCATCCTGAAACCCAAAAGTTCAATGCACGGGTCGTCGCTCTCGAAAACACGAATGATGGCCTACACGTTCACCTACAAGACGGAGAAACGATCAGCTGCGCCAAAGTCGTCCTCGCCGTACCTCTCAGGATGATCGCGGAACAGATCAGGATCGACGCAATCGAACGAGAGTCGCTTGACCTTATGCGTCGAACCTCAACCTGGATGGCGCAGCAAGCCAAAGCCGTCATACTCTTCAAGACGCCCTTCTGGCGGGAGCGGGGGCTTTCAGGTCGGGTGGCCAGTCGGATTGGACCCTTGGTCGAAGTCCACGATCATTCTCCTGAACATGCGGCGTCGGGTGCGTTGTTCGGTTTCGTGGGGTGGCCTCCCATGGATCGTCGGCGGGACCCAAGTGCACTTCGAACAGCCATCGTTGAACAACTGGTCCGCTGCTTCGGCTCCGAGGCTGCTCAGCCGCAAGATCTGATCATACAGGATTGGGCTACGGAGCCGTTGATTTGCAGCCGGTTGGATTTGGAGGAGCCTCCGGAACACCCCGAGGTCGGCCCCGAGGTGCTGCGGCAAGGGCATCTCGGCAATCGATTGTGGTTCGCTGCCTCGGAAACCGCCGAGATTAGCCCCGGACTGATCGAGGGAGCACTTGTGTCTGGCGAGGCAACGGCGAACCGACTTCTCGACACCCGCTAGAGCGGCTTGGGTCGAATCTGGTTCTGTCGATCACCAGGTGACAGGGCCCTCCAGACTTGAGGGGTCACTTTCCTAAGTATGGGCCAGACCACCGGATCGGACTACATTTCGTGTTGGGGAAAACGACAAGGTCTCGGAAGATGATAAGGAACACCATTCTCGCGACAATCTTCACGGTTGGCGCGACCATCGCGGCAGGTGAAACGGCCATGACTGTGCAAATGAAGACCGCGTCGGATCTGCCATGGACCTACGTTGCAGATAGCGTCATGGGGGGGGTGTCCCAAGGTCAATCCAGTTTCGGTAGCGACGATGGCCAGGACTTCATCCGGCTGACAGGAGAGGTCAGCACCGAAAACCGAGGCGGCTTCATCCAGGTCCGCACCATGATCGACATCGTCGAGACGGACGCTGCCGGGTTGGTGCTGAAGGTACGCGGAAATGGTGAGCGCTATTTCATTCACCTTAGGACGCGTTCCACAAGGCTCTCCTGGCAATACTACCAGGCGGGTTTCGATAGTGGGCCTGATTGGACTGAAGTCCGCCTACCCTGGGCCGCCTTCGAAACGTCAGGGCGTTTGTTGCCCAAGCGCGTGTCGCCTGAGACTATCCGTTCAATCGGGCTTGTTGCATACGGCAGGGACCATAAGGCGGATGTGTCCCTGGCCGAGATCGGGATCTTCTAGACTTAGCGAAAAACGAACAACCAGCTCAGCGGAGCGAGGCGGAGTATGACAATTCTACTGTTCTTGATCTTTCTGGCAGCGTGCGTGGCAGCGGGGTCAACTGGTGCGCTGTTCGCGCCGGGTGAATGGTATCGCAACCTTCGCAAGCCCTCTTGGACGCCGCCATCCTGGCTGTTCTCTGTGATGTGGACGGCTATCTACTTGCTAATGTCCTGGGCAGCTGCTCGCGTCGCCATCGCGGAGGATGGCGGACTTGCCTTGGCGCTGTGGGCGCTCCAGATCACGCTCAACACACTTTGGACTCCAGTCTTTTTCGGGCTGCATAGAATGCGAGCGGGGCTTTGGATCATCTTGTTCCTGTTGGCGACCGTCGCAGCAACGACTATCGCGTTCCTCCAGATTGATCTGCTGTCTGGCATCCTGATGATCCCGTATCTCATCTGGGTTTCAGTCGCGGCTTGCCTGAACTACGCGATCCTCAGACTAAATCCGGACGAGACCACTTCCGGACGAGGTTGGTGAAGCTCTTCAGGATCGCGTGCTCATGTCGGTCGAGGTCGTGAGACAGCTGCGCTTGGCGGCCCATCGAGTCCTCCTTTGTCGACAGTGATCGGCGACCACTCGGGATATGCCGAATGGAGACCTTGTCGCTCATGCAAAGGTTGCACTTTGCAGTTCAAAGTGCACTTCATACTTGCAGAAGCCAGCCAAGAATCGCTCGGGAACGTCCGACCTCGCGCGCAGGTTGAGTGGGCAGTTCACCCGCGTAGAACTATGGGCGAGATGCGCAAAACTATGGGCAAGAACGGCGCAAAACTTTGGGCTGGAACTGTCAAAATTCCCCAATGAAATCAATGAAAGCCGCGCAACACTATGGGCACCCCTACAGATGGTTAGTTCCGGCCACGAAAGCGTTTCAGATGCAAGTAGGCAGTCTGGTCAGCATAGGAGCGGTAGCCAGAAAGCGGGAATACCGAACGGTCGTCCACATGTCCGCTGGAAGTGCGGGCCCCGCTTGATTATGGCCCCATACCCTTAAACAAAGAAACGGCGACACCAGGGAGGAGGATGCCGCCGCCTGTTCCGGAAACCCAGGGAGGAGGAGGGGCTTCGGAATTGAAAAGCTGTTACTCGATGCGGGCTGCGGCTTCGCGGGCCACGTCGCGGATATCCAGGCTGCTGAGGTTGATATCGGCCAGTTCCCGTTCAGACATCATCGAAAGCTCGTCGTAGGTGCGGCGATAGGCACGCGCGCGCTCGACTCGAAGCTTGGCGCTTTTGATCAGAGCGGTGAACCAGCTGGTGTTGACGTTGAAGTCGGCGCGGGGGGCGGCAGAAACATAGGCCATTTTCGGTATCCTCAGATTGTCCGGAGCCCTCTCCGGATTGGCGGTTGAAAGCGCTTCGGGTCGATGTGTTAGCGCTCTCCTTGGTCATAGACCTAAGCTTGACGCTGTTCTGAACAAGCAGTGAAATGGTCAAATCTGCTATGCATTTCCTGAACGAAGCATTGCTAATAACTTGCAGGTGACGCTTGTCTGAAGGCGTTGCATTCGAGAAAGAGTAGATTCGTGCACGAGACCGGGATTGTCATAGTCGGCGCTGGCATCGCGGGTCTGACGGCTGCCCTGATTTTGCAAGAAGCAGGCAGAGTTGTTTCTGTCCTCGAGAGGGCCGAGCAAATTGGTGGGCGCGTCAGATCAATTGCTGACTCGGGAAACGAAACGTTGCGCTTCGATGGCGGGCCGACTTGGATATGGCCGCTCAACCGTCTCCGCTCAAGCGATCATTTCCGCCTTGGCGTCTCAGGTTGGCGAACTGGCGATGCGCTAGGGAGTATCAAGATCCCGTTGGAAGGGTTTGCAAAGGCCGTTGTGTCGCCAGGTCCTGTGGCGATCAAGGTCCTTAATAGTGGGGGAGATCTATTGCCGAACGGCCTCTTCCACTTCTCTGAGTCGAGCGTCGAAAGCCCCCGGAGCCGTGTCCAGAAAATCCAATACAAGTGCTATCTGGGACTTGGCGTCCTCTGGTAGTTCGCTTCTATTGATCGCTTCCTTGGCCTTGTCGAAGTCCATGCCGCTCTCGGTCAGGATGCCAGTTGCCTTCCAATCCGCCATCATTTTGTCAAGTTCGCCACGCGCAGCCGACGAAGAACTGGCTATCCGTTCCGACAGGTCTGCACTGGCCATTTCGAGCTGTTTGGAGATCTCATCCGCCGACTTGCTGAGGTCATCTGCCAACGCACCGGTCGCGTCGTTCGCAGCATCTTTCAGCGCATCCACTGCGTCTTTCGCAGCTTCTCCCGCTTGCTGCGCCGCCTCGTCAAGCCGCTCCTCGGGAGTGGGTTCCGGCTGCTTCATGAAAAAGACCACGGCAAAGACGATGGCTCCACCCAGAAGCGCTCCAATCAAGATTTTCATTGGCACAGGCCTTCCACTTAAAGCGTTTCAATACATCTGCGTTGCTCTGCCGTCTCGAGGGCGCATGTTTTCGGCTCTACGCTCGCGGGTGGAGTAGCATGTCCGGTTCTTGTGCGCGATTTCTTTCACGGTTCAGGCCAAAGCCAACCGGCGCCGCCTCCAATGGGAATTGCCGGCACCCACAAAACCTCCATCATCGCTCCAAGGACTTTTTTGAACGCCCATACAAGACGTTTAACTCAACCTTGGAGAGTTTCGAATGTGTGGCCCAGGCCAGTGTGCGGGACTTCACGTCGTTGATTTCGTCTTCCGATAGTTCCTCCATCACCCCGCGGAGCCCTGTGCCCATGACGATCTCCCACCAGTCCGCCGGATGAGCGATGTCGTGGAAACCGGGTTCTTCTACCACAACCGGATCGCCGGCTCCGCCGTCTCGGAAGAGTGCGGCCAGTTCGTCGCGATTGGAAATCCGATCCCCAGGAGACGGTTCCGAGAGCAGATCAGGTCGAACATCCCGGACGATTTCGGACCATGCAGACATCGCAGGTTCCAGCACGTCGGGCCCCCAGCAAGTCACTGCGAGAACGCCCTCTGGTTTCAACACAGACCAAAACTTGCGGATCTGCATCTCCATGTCGTCGACGAAGAAGATGGACAGAGCACTGACGACGGCATCGAACGAGTTTTCCGGATAGTCGAGCGCCGTCATGTCCTGGCACAGGAAGTCGATGTTCCGGAGTCCTCGAGCGATAGCCTTCTCCTGTCCTAGCGAAATGAGGCCAGTGGAAAAGTCAATGGCCACAACGTGCCCCGATGGGCCTACGATTTCTGCGGCAGGTAGTGCCGACGCCCCGCTTCCGCAGCCCACGTCCAGAACGTTTCCACCTCGGCTGAGTTGGGCAAGGTCAATTGTGCGTCTGCCGATGTAATCCCAAAAGGAAAGAGAGTTCGCACCAAAATGGTCAGCGGCTGCTTCGAATGCAGACTTGATCTCTTCGGACATCTTTTCAACCTCGCTCGTCGGGTCCACATTGGCAGAGGAAAGCAAGTTTGCCAGCGGGCATAGGCACTCGAGACGACCGAAAAGGGCACGACTATCGCATTGCTCCCTCTGTCGCCTTCGTTCCGGCGCCACACTCGGGCAACGAGTTGCATTCGACGACCCAATTTGCAGGTCATACTTGCAGTGCCCCGCCAGAAATCATGCCGGGGCCCCTGGTTTCCTGCACTGGTTGAGTGGGAGCCGAAGTCGCGCAAAGAAATGTGCTAGTTGCGGAGAACTGTGGGCAAGAACGGCGCAAATCCATCGGCGAGAAAAGCCAGGTGGCCTGCCCCTATCGGACGGCCCGGTTTGACTGTCAGTGCATCGGCGACATCTGGTTCATCGGAACAAGGGATTCTGGCTCGGTTGGCCGAGGCGACGTCCTAGCAGATTGCTGTTTCATGCTTTTGTCTGATGTCTCCCGCAACAGTCCACATCGCGATACCTGCAGCTTGGTAGTCCAGCGTGGGGAAACCTGCGTTGTGGGCGGCCAATTACAACGTTGCCGACCCTCTCAGCGTGTATCCCAAGGCGCTCAACACCTTGTTCGGCTCAGCGAGAGAGCTCGACCTTCCTCAAAAGTGCGTGTCCTGGGCGTCGATCCCGGGCAGCAGAAAGCAGTGGACCGTGGCATACGTCCAGGCGCACAACGTTGCTTACTATTTCCTGCGGGGGACAAGGGATGTTTGAAGCAGAGCCGGATCAGTACTGCCGGTTATTGGGAATACTGCCGGGTTGTCGGGTTCTTGATATCTGACAAACAAAAAAAGACGGCGCCCCACGGAGGCGCCGTCCATTTCTCTCACAGCCGGGAAGGGGCCTATGCCTCCTTCGCGGCTTTCTTGATGGGTTTCCACAGTCGCTTGTTGGTTGCGTAGAGCAGAACGGTGAGCACGGTGAGGAAGATAACCGAGATCAGGCCGGTTTGCTTCCGCGCCATCATCTTCGGCTCGGCAGCCCACATCAGGAAGGCAGCAACGTCCTCGGACTCGTGGTGGATGCTGTTGGAATGGCCATCGGCATATTCCACATCCTCACCATAAAGCGGCGGTGCCATCGAGATCCAGCCGCCGGGGAAGGCGGTGTTCTCGTAGAAGATGCTGCCAGCCTCTTCCTTCTCCTTGCCGGTGTACCCCGTCAGGAGCGACGCGATATACTCCGCCCCGCCCATGCCGTTGAACAACTGGCTGAGGCCGGTGCCATAGGGTCCGTGGAACCCGGCGCGGGCCTTGGCCATCAGGCTGAGGTCCGGTGCGCCGGCGTCGTTGTTCTCGGGGAAGTGGTCCGTTTCCACGCGCGGGCGATAGTCGTCCAGTTCGGGATCGAAGATCTCCATCTGGGCCGCGTAGGCGCGCACCTGGTCCTCGGGCAGTTGCGGACCACCCTCGTCAGCCAGCGTCCGGATCGGCACGTACTTCAGACCATGACAGGCTGCGCAGACCTCGGTGTAGACCTGTAGGCCACGCTGAAGCTGCATCTGGTCGTAGGCGCCGAACGGTCCCTCGAAGGAGAACTGCACGTCATGGATATGGCTTTCGCCACCGGCTGCCAGGGCTGCCCCGCCCGAGATGGCGAGGGCCGTGGCCGCAGAGAGTGCGATTTGCTTGATCATGTCAAAACGATCCTTCCGTTCACTCGGCCGGGGTGGCCGCGGCATCGCCCTTGGGCTTGCCATAGTGTGCGTTGAAGTCGGCCTCGATGGTCTCGGGAAGCTCTTCGGGCTTCTCGAGCACGCCGAGCAGCGGCAGGATCACCAGGAAGTAGGCAAACCAGTAGGCTGCGCCGATGAGCGCGATGTAGGGATAGATCCCTTCCGCCGGCATGGCACCGACCCAGGTCAGGACCACGAAGTTGACCGCGAAGATCGCGTACCACCACCGGAACATCGGGCGGTAGCGGCCCGAGCGAACACGGCTCGTGTCGAGCCAGGGCACCAGGGCCATGACAACAATGGCACCGAACATGGCGATCACGCCGAAGAACTTCGCGTCCACGATGCCAAAGGTGATCCACTCGGTGAACATCACGACCCAGACATCCGCAGTGAAGGCACGCAGGATCGCGTAGAACGGCAGGAAGTACCATTCAGGCACGATATGCGCGGGTGTCACCAGCGGGTTGGCCTCGATGTAGTTGTCCGGGTGGCCGAGGTAGTTCGGCATCCAGCCCGTGACAGCGAAGAAGACCACAAGGATCAGCGCCAGGGCAAAGAAGTCCTTGATCACGAAGTAGGGCCAGAAGGTCACGGTGTCCTTCTTGGCTTCTTCCTTGGAGCCGCGGCGAACCTCAACGCCCGTCGGGTTGCCGTTGCCCGTGGTGTGGAACGCCCAGATATGGACGATCACCAGGGCGGCAATGACGAAGGGCAGCAGGTAGTGCAGCGAGAAGAAGCGGTTGAGCGTGGCGTTGTCCACCGCCGGGCCGCCGAGCAGCCAGGTCTGGATGCTCTCGCCGATCCACGGGATCGCGCCGAACAGGCCGGTGATCACGGTCGCACCCCAGAAGGACATTTGTCCCCAGGGAAGAACGTAGCCCATGAAGGCCGTGCCCATCATCATCAGGTAGATGAGCATGCCGACGATCCACGTGATCTCGCGCGGGGCCTTGTAGGAGCCGTAGTAGAGGCCGCGGAAGATATGCAGGTAGACGGCGAGGAAGAAGAGCGAGGCGCCGTTCATGTGCAGGTAGCGCAGAAAGTGTCCGCCGTTCACGTTGCGCATGATGTGCTCGATCGAGGCAAAGGCCATGTCGACATGCGGAGTGTAGTGCATCACGAGAATGATGCCCGTGACAATCTGCAAACCAAGGCAGAAGGCCAGGATGATGCCCCAGATCCACATCCAGTTCAGGTTCTTGGGTGTGGGGATCATCATTGTGTCGTAGATCAGGCCGATGATGCCGAGGCGGCTCTCGACCCACTTTTCCGCGCCGGTTTTCGGCTCGTAGTGGTCGTGGGGAATTCCAGCCATGGGTGTCCTCCCTTATCCGAGCTTGACGGTAGTTTCGTCTTCGAACACGGCAACCGGAACCGGCAGGTTCTCGGGTGCCGGGCCGCGACGAATGCGCCCGGAGGTGTCATAGTGAGATCCGTGGCACGGGCAGAACCAGCCGCCGATACCGTCGGGGCCGACATAATCGCCGGCGTCGTTGAGTGGCACGCAGCCGAGATGGGTACAGACCCCCATCATCACCAACCACTCGCCTGCCTCGTCGAGCGTGCGGTTGGTGTCGGAGGCGTCACCGGCCTTGTTGTCGTTGCGAGCGTCCTTGTCGGGCAGATCGCCCAGATCCACCGAGCGGGCAGCCTCAATCTCACCTTCCGAGCGGCGGCGAACGAAAACGGGCTTGCCGCGCCACTTGACGGTGATCTGGGTTCCGACTTCGATCGAGCTGACATCGACCCGGATCGAGCTCAGCGCCTGGACATCGGCCGAAGGGTTCATCTGGTTGATCATGGGCCAGACTGCTGCGCCGGTCGCCACGGCGCCGGCGCCCGCGGTGGCGTAGTAGAGAAAGTCGCGACGGGTGCCGTCGTGCTCTTCTGCTTGGGACACGAGGAATCTCCCTTTCCTGGCTTGGCATTCGTCAATTGCATAACTGGCTCCACTTTCGTGCAGCCGATCTGAAAAGGTAAGTAGAGGGATGGTTTGGGTCAGTCCAGCCGACATTCCCGCACATCTGCGACCGGGTGTCGCAATTCCCTTGAAACCGCGTCAATTTTGCACGGGCGAGACGCAGCGGCAACACTCCGCGTGTTTCGGCAGCGCAGCGAGAGGCCCTCTGGATCGGTTCTGACTCTGTGATAGGTCGCGAAACAACAGGTCGCGACTCGGTCTGAAACGGAGAAATGCAATGAAACGAATCCTTCCCGCCGCACTCGCCTCGGTCGCGCTCTCCCTCCCGGCGAGCGCCGAGGTCGCCATCAGTGTCTACACGGGCTACCAGGAGGCCCCGCATTCTCGGGTGAAAGGAGACGACGGGACCAACAGTTTCAACTTCCTCGCTGAGTGGGAAGGAAAGTCGTCGGCCATGCCGCCCTACTACGGGCTTCGCGCGACCTGGTGGAGGTCGCAGAACATTGGCTACGGGCTCGAGTTCAACCATGCCAAGGTCTATGCCTCGGACGAAACCCAGGTAGACAACGGATTCGACGATCTCGAACTGACGGACGGGCTGAACATCTTTACCGCCAACGTGTTCTATCGGTGGCCGGGCCAGTGGGCGCAAGGCAAGCTCACGCCCTATGCCGGCGGCGGTGTCGGTTTTGCGATGCCGCATGTCGACGTCCAGCGCGGCGACAGCAAGACCTTCGAATACCAGGTAACCGGTCCGGCGGTGATGCTGGCCGGCGGCGTCTCCTACGCATTCACCGAGGCATGGTCGGTCTTCGGGGAGTACAAGGGGACCATGTCCTGGAACGACATCGAGCTTGAAAATGGCGGCAACATGAAGACAGACGTGATCACCAATGCGCTCAACATCGGTGTCACCTACAGTTTCTAGGACCCCGCTGCACGAGCTACGCCGGCTGCGTTGCCAACATGGCCGGGCGTTCGGCAAAGCGGACTTCCCATGCGGCAACGGCATCCCGCCCCTGCCGCCACTGGCGGTCGGAGTGGCGGAAATCGAGATAGGACAGGGCGCAGCCGACCGCGATCTGACCCATGTCGAGCGGTCCGGCGAGGTGGCTGACCCATCGTGTTTCGAGCGCGTCCAACCCGCGTCCGATCTTGGCCCATTGCCCCTCGACCCAGAAATCGTGAACCTTCTCTTCCGGTCGGCAGCGGGATTCGTAGACCATGAGCACAGCCGCTTCCATGATCCCGTCCGCCAGCGCCTCTAGCGTCAACACGTCCCAGATCCGAGATTCAGGGTAGAGCCCGCCGTGTGCCCGCGCATCAAGATAGCGGCAGATCACCCGGCTGTCGAAGAGCGCCGGGCCGGAAGGGCGCACCAGCGTCGGGATCTTGCCAAGCGGGTTTTCGGAGGTCGGCATCCGGGCGGAATCCACCGGCGTCCCTGTGGCCGAGATCACCTCGACGTCTTCGAGTTGACCGGTTTCATGCAATGTTACCATGACCTTGCGGACAAAGGGCGACGCGGGCGCGTGATAGAGCTTCATGAAGCCTCCTGAGATGGTCCCGGAACGATAGGCTGGCGTCGGGGCCTTGCGAAGTCCCTATTCGGAGGCCCCGCGCATCAATGCGGCCAGAAGGCGGGTCTCCTGCCCGATTCCGTAGGCGTCGACATGGTCCGCTGCGGCCATTCGTGCCTCGGGGACCTTGTTCTGGGTGAGCTTCCAGGTGCCATCTACCGTCTCGATCTCGAACCTGAAGGGCCGAATGCTGCGCATCAACCGGTCGAGGAGATCCGCAGGCATCTTGGCGGCCGTCCAGGCCGGCTTCGGCTCAAGGCGTGCCTCGAACGCCAGCGACAACCGGTCCAGCGACTTGCGAAGATCCTCCTGCGGAAGCGGGATCAGCGTACCCCGGAGATGCACAGCGACATAGTTCCAGGTCGGAACCTGGTCGTCGATGCCGTACCAGTCCGGCGAGATGTAGCTGTCGGGTCCAGATATGGCGATCAATGCCGGTGTCGGTTCGGTTAATGCCCGGGCAACCGGATTCGACCGCACGAGGTGCAGATCCGCGGCATCGCCGCTATCGGTCAGCGCGAAGGGGACATGCGCAACCAGTGGCAAGCCGTCCTTCGCCACCGTGAGTTGCCCGAACCCGCGTTCGCGCGCGAATTGAAGGTTCCCATTCTGCGTTGTCGTACGGAAGGCTGGATTGGGGTGCATAAGTTCGATTGCCGCTGTCAGGTCAGAAGATGTGTCCCGTCATGCCCGCGGATCACGGCCTGCACAATCTGGCTTTCGGGCTGGTCGGTCTCGAAGCGCACTTCGGTGAACTGCTCAGTCCGGCCCATGCGCGAGTTCTCCATCAGGATTGCGTGCCGCTGCCCGAGTTGGGCGCCGAGGTGACGGCGCACCTGCACTTCTCCTGCGGTGCGCAGACGGGCAGCCCGCTCACGTATCACCCCGCCGTGGACCTGCGGCATCCGCGCCGCCGGCGTGCCCTTTCGTGGGCTGTAGGGGAAGACATGAAGCCAGGTCAGGTCGCACTCCTCCACCATTGCCAGCGAGTTCGCGAACATTTCCTCCGTCTCCGTGGGGAACCCGGCGATGATGTCTGCACCGAATGTGAGATCCGGGCGCAGGCGCCGGGCGTCCTCGCAAAACCTGATCGCATCTTCACGGCTGTGCCGCCGTTTCATGCGCTTCAGTACCATGTTGTCGCCCGCCTGAAGGGACAGGTGCAGATGAGGCATCAGGCGGGATTCGGTCGCGATGGCCTGCATCAGGGCGGGATCGGCCTCGATGGAATCGATCGACGAGATTCTGAGCCGTGGCAGGTCGGGTACGAGCTTGAGGATACGCATGACCAGATCGCCGAGTTTCGGTTCAGCCGGCAGATCCGCTCCCCAGCTTGTGAGGTCCACGCCGGTCAGCACAACCTCGTTGTAGCCGCGAGCCACGAGCCGCTTGATCTGGTCCACCACCACCCCTGCCGGAACAGACCGGGAGTTGCCGCGCCCGAAGGGGATGATGCAGAAGGTGCATCTATGGTCGCAGCCGTTCTGCACCTGGACATAGGCCCGCGATCGCGTGCCAAAGCCATCGATCAGGTGCCCGGCGGTCTCCTTGACCGACATGATGTCGTCAACCTGGACCTTCTCGGTGGATCCAATGAAATCGGGTCCGGACATGGCCTTCCATGTCTCTGGCTGCATCTTCGCACTGTTGCCGATAACCCGGTCCACCTCATCCATGGCGGCGAACGTCTCTGGCTCGGTCTGGGCAGCGCACCCCGTGACGATCAGAGTCGCATTCGGATTGTCCCGACGCAGGCGCCTGATTTCCTGGCGCGCCTTGCGGACCGCTTCGGCGGTCACCGCGCAGGTATTGACCACCACGGCGTTCTCGATCCCTGCCGCTGCGGACAGTTCCTTCATCGCCTCGGTCTCGTAGGCGTTCAGCCGGCACCCAAGTGTCGCAAACACCGGCGGCCGTGTCACAGGAGGGACACCGTCCATTTCAAAGGCTCTCCAGGAATGCTGGCGTCAGCACGCCGTCAAAGACATGCGCGGTCGGGCCGGTCATCAATACGCCTTCCGCGGTCCAGTCGATCCGCAGCGTGCCACCATCCAGTTCAATGGTCACGGACCTCCCGGTCAGACCGCGCCGCGCCGCGGCAACAGCCGTTGCGCAGGACGACGAACCTGACGCGAGTGTGATGCCCGTGCCTCTCTCCCAAACCCGCATGCGGAGGTGATCCTCCCCGATCATATGGGCGATCTGCACGTTGGTCCGTTCAGGAAACAGCGGGTGGCATTCGTGTGTTGCCCCGAAACTGGCGAGGTCAATGGCATCGACGTCGTCGACGAAAAAGGTGCAATGCGGATTGCCCATACCGGTAGCCGTCGGCGCGCCGTCTATCGGTAACTCAAGGGTATCCATCGCTTCGGACAAGGGAACCTGATCCCAGCCGAGCAGCGGAGCGCCCATGTTGACGGTCGTCAACCCGTTCCCGGCATCGGCACATCTCAACACGCCGCGTTCCGTCCTCAGCAGGACTGAGGTGGCCCCCGACAGATCCATCAGGTGGCGCGCGACGCAGCGTGTTGCATTCCCGCATGTGGACGACAGCGAGCCGTCGGCGTTGTAGAAAACCAATGCGGCATCGGCGGTGTCGTCATCGGTGATGATTGCCAACTGATCGAATCCGACGCCACGCTGACGATCGCCAAGTGCCCTGGCAATGCACTCCGACACGATTCGGGGCGCGCCTCGCTGGTCGATGACCACGAAGTCGTTGCCAAGCCCGTGCATTTTCATGAAGGGCAGCGCGTCTATGGTAGCTTGGGTGTTCATGCTCAGCCGCATATACGCGTACCCTCCAAACAAATAAAGAGCATGGTGGTTTTTTGGGGTTGACCGCGCTTGCCGCTTTTTCTAATCAGCGGGCCTCGGATGGGCCGTTAGCTCAGTTGGTAGAGCAACTGACTTTTAATCAGTGGGTCACAGGTTCGAATCCTGTACGGCTCACCATTCGAATCAAGGGCTTAGGCGGATACGCCTGAGCCCTTTGGTTTTTTTGGAGCGGATGGCGGCGCATTCTTCCCAAACCCTCCGAATTCAAAGTTCCCGGTCGCGAAGAAATCTGATGTCAAATCCGCCGGCCAGCGTGGCGGTGTGAGTGCGGAAAACTCGGTAGCGAAACGGCGTGAGCCATCGGATTTCATTTCTCCGCGGGCGTGCCGCAATCGGCGATCTTTTGCACTACCTCCGCTTTCTGAACGTGCGTCTCCTGTGCCTGCGGCTCCGCAGCGCGGTGGATTGCTCGCCTCATCCTTCCGTGGGGATCGCCATGCGATTTGGCAGGCATGTTCGTGAGCTGGTCAAGACGGTATCGGAGCATGGTATCAGGCGCCGCGGCTCGGGCGATGGTGGACGGCGTTGCCGCCTCACGTCCAGTCGAGGACGACTTTTCCCGAAGCGCCGCCGCGCATCGTTTCAAACCCCTGAACAAAATCATCGACGTTGAAGCGGTGGGTGATCACGTTGCTCACGTCCAGCCCGTTCTGGAGCATGGCAATCATCTTGTACCATGTCTCGAAGATCTCCCTGCCATACACACCCTTGATGGTGATCGCCTTGAAGACGATCCGCGACCAGTCAACCGGAGACTTGCCCGGCGGAATGCCGAGCAACGCGATGCGGCCACCCATGGTGAGCGACTCGACCATCTGGTCGAGCGCAGTTTGATTTCCGGACATCTCCAGCCCGATATCGAAGCCCTGCGTCATGCCAAATGCGGCCATCACATCCTTCAGGTCCTCTTCCATCACATTCACGGGGCGCACGTCGGCGACTTGGGTCGCAAGGGCCAGCCGAGCGGGGTTGATGTCCGTGATCGCGACATGTCGGGCACCGACGTGCCGCGCGATGGCGGCGGCCATGATACCAATGGGACCGGCTCCGGTGATCAGCACGTCTTCTCCGACGAGGTCGAAGCTCAGTGCCGTGTGCACCGCGTTGCCGAGCGGGTCGAGGATGGCGCCGATGTCATCGGGGATGTCATCGGGCAGCGGCACCACGTTGAAGGCTGGCAGGCAGAGGTACTCGGCGAAGGCACCGGGCACGTTGACGCCGACCCCCTTCGTCTCCGGGTCGAGGTGAAACTTGCCGGCACGCGACTGGCGTGAGTGATGGCCGATCAGGTGTCCTTCACCCGAGCAGCGTTGACCAACATGCAGATCCTCGACGCGGCGGCCGATTTCCACGATTTCTCCGGCGAACTCGTGACCCGTCACGAGCGGCACCGGTACCGTGCGCTGGGCCCATTCGTCCCAGTTCCAGATATGGATATCGGTGCCGCAGATCCCGGTCTTGTTGATCCGGATCAGCACGTCATCTGGGCCGATCTCCGGCACCGGGATATGCTGCATCTCAAGTCCGATGGCCGGCTCGGCCTTCACCAGGGCCTTCATCGTGTTGCTCATGCCAGAACCCCCGTTTCTCGGCCTGCCTTGCCGAATGCTTCCAGCGCGCGATCCAGGTCGGCGCGGGTCAGTGCGGCGTTCATCTGGGTGCGAATTCGGGCGGTGCCCTTGGGGACCACCGGGAAGAAGAACCCGGCGACATAAACGCCATGATCGTAGAGGCGCGCCGCCATGTCCTGAGACAGCCGTGCATCGCCGAGCATGACGGGGATGATCGGGTGTTCGCCCGGAAGCAACTCGAAGCCCAGATCGGTCAGGCCCGTGCGCCAGTAGGCGGCATTCTCGAACAGCCGGGAACGCAACGCATCGCCGTTTTCGACGATCTTCAGTGCCTCCAGCCCGGCTGCAACGACCGAGGGTGGAAGCGAGTTGGAGAAAAGGTAAGGACGCGCGCGCTGCCGCAACAGGTCGACCACCGCCTGCGGTCCGGCGATGTAGCCGCCGATGGCCCCGCCGAGCGCCTTTCCCAAGGTGCCCGTCACAACATCGACCTTGTCGGAGACGCCGTGGTGATGTGGCATCCCGCGCCCTTGCGGTCCCATGAAACCGGTCGCATGGCAGTCGTCGACCATGACGAGTGCGTCGTAGGCCTCCGCGAGCGATGTGATCTCCGGAAGCTTTGCGAGATAGCCATCCATAGAGAAAACACCATCGGTGGCAATCATGATG
Organism: Aliiruegeria haliotis; assembly: GCF_003003255.1. Taxonomy (GTDB): domain Bacteria; phylum Pseudomonadota; class Alphaproteobacteria; order Rhodobacterales; family Rhodobacteraceae; genus Tropicimonas; species Tropicimonas haliotis. Next base: position 121,696 of record NZ_PVTD01000010.1, on the reverse strand, counting down.
TGACGCACACCGTCGGCGCGGGCAGATCTCAGCTGCGTTTCCAGGGCGTCCATGTCCGAATTTGCGTAGCGGTAGCGCCGCGCCTTGCACAGTCGCACCCCGTCGATGATGGAAGCGTGGTTGAGTGCATCGGAGATGATGGCATCCTCCGGGCCGAGCAGCGGTTCAAAAAGCCCGCCATTAGCGTCGAAACAGGCGGCAAAGAGGATCGCGTCATCCTTGCCAAGGAACCTCGCCAGGGCCTGCTCCAGTTCGCGGTGCATCGGCTTGGTGCCGCAGATGAAGCGGACCGATGCCATGCCGTATCCGTCATCGTCGAGCGAGGCCTTTGCGGCGGCCACGAGCTTCGGGTGATCTGCAAGCCCGAGGTAGTTGTTGGCGCACAGGTTGAGCATCTCCCGCCCACCGACATTCACATGTCCACCTTGCGGGGAGGCGATGGGGCGTTCGTGTTTCATCAATCCGGCCGCGTCGATCTCTGCGAGGGTGTCGGCCAGGTGCTGGGCGAATTCGGGGGTCATGGGCGCTCCTCTCGTTGTCTTCCATATTGGAAGCCGACGGCGAGGATCATAGTCCCAATACGACGCGGGTTGACGATTTCTGTGCGAGGACGCAGGTAGAACGGGCGATTGAAGGAGCGTGCGCCGTGGACGATTTCGATCTTGATGATTTCCTGCCGTTCCGTCTTGCCGTCCTTGCCGGGCAGGTGAGCAGGGAGTTTTCGGCGCGCTATCACGAAAGGTTCGGAATCGGGCGGCAGGAGTGGCGGGTGGTGGCACATCTTGCCAATGCGGGCCCCTCCAGCGTGCGGGAGATCCACCAACAGGTCGATATGGACAAGAGCCGCGTCAGCCGGGCGGCAAGTCGGCTGGAGGCTTCCGGGCACGTGCGCAAGGAAGAGCACCCGACAGACGGACGGCTGGTTCGGTTGTCGCTTACACCGTCCGGGGAGGCGATGATGACCGAGCTTTCCGCGATGGCCGATGCCTACCAGTCAGAGCTTCTGGCGCGGCTGGGCGATCGGGCCGAGGCGTTCTCCGCAGGTCTCTCGCTTCTAGGTGACGCGATGGGCTGAGAGGCCACGGACATGCGACGTGACGTCTCTGCGGTGGCAGGGCGGTCGCTGCTGTAGGCTTGGCACGGAAACAGGGAGGCATTCATGCAGGACATCGTGATTCTTGGCGGCGCGCGGACCGCAGTTGGCACGTTTGGCGGATCGCTGGCGGGCACGGCACCAATCGATCTCGGGGCCATCGTGGCAAGGGAGGCCCTCGCGCGATCGGGTGTTGCGCCGGAGCAGGTGGGCACAGTGGTCTATGGCCATATCATCAACACCGAGCCGCGCGACATGTACCTGAGCCGCGTCGCGGCGATGCAGGCGGGCGTTCCCGACACCGTTCCGGCGATGAACGTGAACCGGCTTTGTGGTTCCGGGGCGCAGGCGATTGTGTCGGCGGCGCAGGCGCTGGCACTGGGCGATGCGGATTTTGCGCTTGCGGGCGGGGCGGAGTGCATGAGCCGGTCGCCCTACATCTTGCCCTCCGCCCGCTGGGGTCAGAAGATGGGCGATGCCGGTGCCCAGGATATGATGCTCGGGGCGCTGACTTGCCCGTTCGGGACCGGTCACATGGGTGTCACGGCGGAGAATGTCGCCGCAGAGCACGGAGTGAGCCGGGAAGACCAGGACGCCTTCGCCGTGGAGAGCCAGGAACGCGCCGCGCGCGCAATCGCGGAGGGGCGCTTCAAGAGCCAGATCGTGCCTGTCGAGGTGAAGGTGAAGCGCCGGGTGGTGCAGTTCGACACCGACGAGCATCCCAAGGCGACGTCGTTGGAGAAACTCGCCGGCTTGCGTCCCGCCTTCCAGCGGGACGGCACCGTGACGGCAGGCAACGCCAGCGGCATCAACGACGGCGCGGCGGCTCTTGTGCTGGGCAGGGCCGACGCAGCGGACGCGGCCGGCCTGACGCCGCGTGCGCGGCTACTTGGATACGCGCATTCCGGCGTTCGACCGGAGGTGATGGGAATCGGACCGGTTCCGGCCGTCGAGGCGCTTTGTGCCCGCACGGGGCTGTCGGTGGGAGATTTCGACGTCATCGAGTCGAACGAGGCGTTCGCGGCGCAGGCCATCGCGGTGAACCGGGCGCTGGGACTCGATCCGGCGAAGGTGAACCCCAATGGCGGTGCAGTGGCGCTTGGCCATCCGGTCGGTGCTACGGGCGCACTCATCACCGTGAAGGCGCTGCATGAGCTGGAACGGATCGGCGGGAAACGGGCCCTGATCACAATGTGTATCGGCGGCGGACAAGGTATTGCGCTTGCCATCGAGCGTATCTGACACACACCGCTGGACCGGGCTGCCTAACTTTAGGGCGTGGCCCGGGTCGCGGGCATCTGGCCGGAGTTAGTTGATCAACCGGACATGGGCCCGGGCCGACTGCCCTCGTGCGTCGATCACCGACAGTGCGTGATAGCCGGGACCCGGCGTCTCGACCCACGCTTCGCGGGTTCGTGTCCGCAACACGGCGGGCGCGCCGTCGATAAGCCAAGTGAAAGGCGGCACGCCGCCATGAACCTTGAGAGTGAGGCCATCGGGCGCCTCGACCTGTGCGCCATCGGGTGGAAAGGCCAGCCGTGGGGCGTCCGGGGCGGTTTCGAAGGCGGCGGTACGGGACCGGAAGCGCTGGAGCGGCTGCGGGAGTTCGGACGTCGCCAGCAGAAGGACGCCATCCGGTGGTGGTGGAAGCTGGTCCTCCTCGGGTTTGAGATAGGCGAAGGACCGGAAAAGGATCGGGGCAGCGAGATCGCCACCGAACGCGCCGGGGACGGCTGTGCCGTCAGGGCGGCCGATCCAGACACCGGCAACGTGGCGGCCGTCGTAGCCAAGCGCCCAGGCATCGCGGTGGCCGTAGCTTGTGCCGGTCTTGTAGGCCAGCCGTAGCCGGGCTGCGTGTGGTGGCGGAGCAATTCCGGCGAGGATATGCCCGACTTGCCATGCTGCTTCTGGCGAAAGGATGCGCTTTTGCGAGGCCGCGGCCGGCTCGCCGTAGGAGAGCGGCATGGCCATGCCCCCGCGAGCAATCCCGCCATAAAGGCGCATCAGATCCTCCAGCGACATGCCGACACCGCCCAATGCGACCGCAAGACCCGGCACACCTCCGGGGAGGGTGGGAGTGGTGCCCGCGCGACGCAGACCGCTGAGCAGGCGCGCGGGACCGAGCGCGTCGGTCAGCGCAACGACCGGGATGTTGAGCGAGAGCTGCAAGGCTCGGCGAACCTGAAGCGTACCGCGGAAGGCGCCGTCAAAATTCGTGGGAGCGTAGTCGCCGAAGAGGCTCGGGCGGTCGTCTACCAGCGTCTCGGGATGGGCGAGGCCGGCATCGAAAGCCAGTCCGTAGACAAGCGGCTTGAGGGTCGATCCGGGAGAGCGCAAGGCGCGGGTCATGTCCACCCAGCCGCCACGGATCTCCGAGAGGTAGCCGGCGGAGCCAACGGTGGCGAGCACCTCGCCGGTCCGGTGGTCGGCCACCATGATCGCCGCGGACAGGCGGTCTCCGGCATCCGACACGGCCTCTCTGGCCAACCGTTCCAGACCAGCTTGAAGGTCGCGGTCGATGCTGGTCAGGTGGACGTTGCGCAGCGGATTGTCCTGCTGGAGCCGCTCGGCAAGGTGCGGGGCGAAGGCCGGAAACGGGCGCCGATCCGGCGAGACGGGGCGCAAACGGGCCGCGTTGGCCTTGTCATCGGTCAGAACCCCTGCGCCGACCATACGGTCGAGCACGCGATCCCGGGCGATGGTCGCCGCCTCGGCATGTCGGTCGGGGCGGCGGGAACTGGGCGCTTGCGGCAATGCAACCAGCAGGGCGGCCTCCGCAGGCGTCAGGCGGCGCGGTTCCTTGCCGAAATAGGCCAGCGTCGCCGCGCGAACCCCTTCGAGGTTGCCGCCATAGGGCGCATTGTCGAAGTAGAGGGACAGGATCTTTGCCTTGGAGACCTGCCGTTCCAGCGCAAGGGCCACGCGCATCTGCCGGATCTTGCCAGCCATCTGGCCGGTTCCACTGTCCTCCAGGAGACGGGCGACCTGCATGGTGAGCGTGGAGCCGCCCGAGACCACACGGCCATATCGCAGGGCGAGGCCGGCGGCACGCGCCATCGCGATCCAGTCGACGCCGTTGTGGCGATGGAACCGCTTGTCTTCGTAGGCAATCAACATCTGGGGGAGCAGCGGGTCGACGCCGCCCTCCCGCGTTGCCAGCCGCCAGCGGCCGTCGGCGACGGTGAAGGCCCGCAACAGGCGGCCTTCCCGGTCCAGCACCTCCACCGAGGTCTCGGTGATCAGGACCGGCAGGACCGTCGCCGCGACCCACCGGTCGAAGGCATCGCGGCTGGCGGCCCCTGCAAACAGCAGGGCCGCGACAAGAAAGAGCCCGTAGCGGCTCACTCGAAGACGCTCACGCGGCCGGAGTCCGTGCTGGCGCGGAACTGGGGCCGGTACATGTCCGCGACAGAGGCCGCCGGGTGGTGATAGCTGCCCGGTGACACGGCGCGAACGATGTAGGCGACGTTGAAGCTCTCCTTCGAGCGCCAGTCGACAGCGGCGAGGAAACGGTCCTGACGAAACTCCGCAGTCTGCGTCTCGGTCGTCTTGAGCCAGTCGAGTGCCTTGATGTCACCGCTGCGCAGCAGGCTTGGATTGTCGATCTCGAACCCCGCCGGGAGCGGGTCGTCGATCATCAGCCGCGCCTCGCTGTAGGCGAACGGCGTGACGGAGAGGACCGTCACAAGGCGCGTTCCCTGCGGCACGGCGCTCGGATCGGCATTCTCGCCCTCCATCGTGAAGTAGCGCCGCTCCAGCGCGTAGCCGTAGGATTGGCGGTCCGGCGGAATGGTGGGCACGCCGAAGGTGGTGAGCGTCAACGGGGCGTCGCGCCCGGTGTCGTTGGTCACGGTGATCGCCCGGGCGGCGGTATCGTCCTCCAGCACGCGGACCAATGGGCCGGTGGCCGGCTGGCCGTCAACGAGGAAGCCCGAGCCGTCCGGCGTTTCGGTCAACGCATGGGCGGCGAGCAGGGTCCAGGTTGCTTCCTGCGTGGAGCGGTCACGGGTGGGGGAGGCGACACGTTCCACCAGCGTGGCGCGGTCGACCACGTCGCTGCCCGCCTGGGCGGCGAGTGCGAGGACGGCGGCGCTGTCGCGCAGGTTGGTGCCGTAGTCGGCCCGCCAGACCTGTTCGGTCTCATCCCCAAGCCGGTTCAGGAGCTTCCGGGCGGCGCGGGAGAACATGGCGTCAGCGCGGCGCTGGTCGCCATACATGGCCAGTGCGGAACCGATCTGGGCTGCGGCCATTGGTGTGGCGAAGGCGTCGCCTTTCACGTCGGCATAGTAGCGCAGGTCGCCCATTGGCGCGGCACCTTCGCGGGCGAGCACCATCAGCGCATAGGCGACGTCCTCTCCGCCTTCATCGAAATCCGCGGCGTAGTTGAGTTGATTCCGCAGGTTGTCCATTGCCTGTGCAAAGGCTTGCTGCGGGACGGTATGGCCCTGCGCGCGGGCGCGCGACAGGAAGTCCGTCACATAGGCGTCGAGCCAGAAGTCGCCGCCATGCGCGCCCCAGAGGCCAAAACCACCCCCGGGTTTCTGCCGCGACAGGACCTTGTCGATAGCGCCGTCAATCCGCTCGGCGATCCGATCGGCACTGTCGAGCCCAATCACGGAAGCGACCTGATCATGGTAGAGCAACGGCAGCGCCTGTGAGGTCACCTGTTCCGTGCAGCCATAGGGATAGCGGTCGAGCGCGGTAAGCAGGCCGGGCCCGTCGAGCGTGCCAAGCAGCCCGAGGGCGAGCGTTGCGGTGCCCGTCCCGGGCCGAAGCCCGGCAAAGACATCGCGCGACAGGGTAAAGCTGTCACCCGCGGCCAGCGTGAAACGGGCAGTGGTGGAAATCTCCGGGTCGTTCACCTGTACCGGGATCTTCAGGGTCTTGGTCAGGGCCCTGCCATCCGGCGTGGTCACGGAGATATCGATCTGTGCGAGCCCGGGCGTGTCGGCTCGCAGGGGCAGGGAGAGCGTGGCCTTTCCCTGTTCGGTGAGCGGGATCGCATCGGCCAGGGCCGCCGTGTTCAACGTGAGACCACTTCCACTGGCGGAGACTGCCATGTCGCCCGCAGGGCCGGTCGCGTGGACCATTTCCAGCCGCAGGCGAGAGGTATCGCCGGGCGTAAGAAAGCGCGGAACTGACGCGGAGAGCACCACCGGATCGCGTACGAGCACGTCAGTGGAGGCTTCTCCAACTGCGTCGGCCGACCATACCACGGCCATCAGCTTCACCTGCCCGTTGAACGCGGGCAGGTCGAAGGATGTACGCGCTATGCCGTCCTCACCGATCGTCAACGGACCGGAGAAGAAGGCCACCAGTTCCTCGGTCGGCGGCGGGCTTTCCATCCGCATCTCGGAGGCAGCGTCGCCGCCGGACCGGATCTCGCCCCGTGCTCCGGTCTGGCCATCGATCAGCCGACCGTAGATGTCGCGCAACTCCATGCCGAGGCGTCGCTGGCCGAAGAAATGCCGGGAGGCGTCCGGTGGCTCGAAACCGGTCAGGTTCAGGATCCCCTGATCGACTGCGGCGATTGTGGCGAAGGCTGTCTCACCCGGTGCGACGCCTTCGACCCTGAGCACCACATCGAGGGCTGCGCGCGGGGCCGCGGCATCGGGGACGTCAAAATGTGCCAAGAGTTTTGCCGGGCCCGGATCGACCTGCGCATGGACAAGCCCAAGGGAACGGGTCGGGTTGCGTCCCCGGTCCGCGTCCATCGGCTGGATCAACGTGGCCGTGACATAGGCTCCCGCGCCCCAGGCGTCCGTGACAGGCAGGGACACGATAGTTTCCCCTTCCGGCAGTTCCAGTGCCTGCATGTCGATCAACCTGTTGGAGGCAACGGTCACGAGTGCCTTGCCTGCCTCACGCGGGACAATGCGGAGTTGTGCCGTCTCGCCCGGGCGATAGGCCACCTTGTCCAGTGAAACTTCCAGCAAGTCGGGGGAAGCGGAGGCGTCGGCAGGAGCGTACCATCCGGCGTAGAAGTCGGTTGAGCTGGCGGCGTATGGGCCGTCGATCCGCTCTACAACCAGTTCATACTGACCCCAGTCCACCGGAGCGGAGAGCGGGCTCGGGCCCGTGCCGAGGGAAAGCTCGCCGGTCGCAATGCGCTCGCGCCGGGTGACCGGCTCCCAGTCCCAACTGCCGTAGTTGGAATACCACTGGTAGCGCGTCTCCACACGGTTCATCGTCCACTTCACCCGCATCGGGGTGGCGGCGCCCTCGGGGCCTATCCCCGCAATCTGGAAGCTGGCTTCCGTACCTTCCGGAACCACGCCGTCGAACATCGGCCTGATCCCGATGAGCGGGTCCGAGGGGGCCATGGCACGGGTCAGTCGGCGTTCGACCGGACGCCCGGAGCCTTCGGACACGCGGGTTGTCACGCGCAGTTCAAGTGGCCGGGCCGGATCGGGCACCTCCGGCAGGTCGAGGTCGATTTGCGCCAGGCCTTTGTCATCGGTGCGGCTGGTATCAATGGCCGCGAACCGCGGATCGAAGGGCTCGTCGTGACGGCCGAAACGATAGCCGGGCCAATCCGCCAGCCCCTCCGCCGCGCGCAACAGGACCTCTCCCTCGACGGGAAGGTCGCCGCCCGGCGCACCAAAGAGATATCGCGCCGTGATATCGAGCGTCGGCGTGTCGCCGAGGCGGATGGGTGCGTCGGCAAGGGCAAGGTCCACGTCGATCCGTTCGGGCAGGAAATCCTCCACCAGCAGCGAACGGGTCGCCAGCGCCGGGGCGTCCGGATCGGCATGTACAGCCAGTTTCCATGTGCCGCGCGGGACGGACCCGCCGACGGGCATCGCAAAGACGTGGCCACCGGCCCGGTCATCCGCGCTGGTATGGCGGGAATACTCGACGCCGTCAGGCCGGGTCAGGATAGCGGTAAGCGGCAGCCCGGGAATTGCGGTGGCGGTCCCGTCACGCGCCAGGGCCGTGGCGTGGATGACCTCGCCGGCTCGATAGGCGCCACGGTCTGTCGCGAGGAAGACATCGACCGGGCCGGCGGCAGGCCGCCCTTCCACACCCCGGTCGGACAGGTCGAACGCCGGGTCGGTCAGGGCCAGGAAACCCATGTCGTCCTCCCCCATTGTCGCCGTCACCAACGCAGGTGCGGACCCGCCCCGTCCCAGTGTCAGCCCGGGTGCGAAGGCGGCATAGCCCCGCGCATCGGTTGTCGCGGTATCGAGGACGCGGTTGGAGCGGGAGATTAGCGCGACTTCCAGCCCTTCCAACGGCGCGGCAGAACCCAGGCTGCGGGCAAAGACATGCAGGCCATCGGCGCCGCTCATGCTCGCCAGCCCGATGTCGGAGATGACGAACCACTGGGTCGCGGAGGGCACGTCATAAGGGTCGGCACCGTGGATGCGCGCTTGCAGGGCATAGAGCCCGGCCGGCAGTTCGGCGATTGCATCCTGCATCGGCAACAGGGTCGTGACGTCGCGGTTCAGCGTCGGCTCCATGCTTCCGGTGCCGCTCCAGACTTCTTCGGCTGTGCTGTTCTTGAACTGTTGTTCTTCCCAGTGGGAAAGCGGGCGTCCGAACAGGTCCTGCTGGATCATGGAGACCACGCTGCGATCCGAGATCCGGGAAAGTGTCAGGTCCACTTCGGAGAGGTTTACCGTGACGATCGGAAGCGCGGCGTCCGGTGTTCTGGGCAACACGTAGGCGCGACCCGGGAAACGCACGGCGGGCGCGCGGTCCCGCACGTAGAGCGCGAGCGGCACGTCCTTCACCATCCCTTCGCCGGAGGCTGCGGGCAGGCCGGCCCGGAAGGTCACCTGATAGCGGCGCCCATGTTCGACCCCGTCGATGCAGAGATCGGAACCGGAGGCGTCGACCGCAAAGCTCTGTCCGGGCAACTGGACATAGGGCTCGAAGTCGATTCCCTCGGCGAGTTTTTCGGAAAAGGTCACGCAGATCCGGGGCACGGCGGTCTCGCTGTCGACGCGATGCTCGGTGATGCGGAAACCGTATTTGCCGATGGCGTCGGAGAGCATGCCGGCGATCTCCGGCGTCGGTCCGAGTTGATTGGCCAGCCGGAGTGCGGAGAGCATGTCGCGCCCGCGCCGGGCATCCTCCAGCGCGCGGGCCATCAGGGTCAATGCCCGGGCCTGCGCCGGCGGGTCGACCGCACGCAGGTAGGCGTTGATCGCGGCGGGCAGGGCGCGGGCGCGCAAGTTACGGGTCTGGCTGCCGTTCTCGCCTTCGGCAAGGAGCGCCGAATCCGCATAGTCGAGCCAGCTGCCGGATGTGTCGGCAAGGACAATCACGGCACCAATCCATCGCAGGGCCACGGCGTGATCGCCGCGGGAACGTGCCTCGGTGCCACCGCGCGTCAAATCCTCCAGCGACCAACCACCGGCAAGGTGACGGCGCGGCAGGTCCTCGGCCTCCTTGCGGGCCTGTTCGAGGTCGCTCGGCCGCAGGAAATCCAACTCCCCGGCGCGGATCGCCGCACGCTGCATCACTTCTGGCGGTGTACGCAAAACCAACGCGGAAAGGGCACCCTCGTAGGGCTCGCGCCGGGTCATCTCCTGTTTCGGAAAACAACTGTTGGAACGGGTATTGAAGGTGAAGGCACCGCAGGACGGATCTGTCAGGCAGGCGGTTTTGCAGGCCTCGTAGGTGGTGTCGAAGATCGACCTGAGATCGGCGCCGAAGAAATCCGTGTCGCGCTCCACGACGAGCCTGCGTTCGGGGACTGAGCCATCCTGCGGCTGGGCGCTTGCCGAAAGGGAGATGGCAAGGGGCAGACCAAAGGCGAGCAAGCGGAACAATACACGACGCATCAAAATACTCCGTCAATCAATCGACCCCTCCAAGGTGCCATGCCGGCCCCCTTCAGCGCAACGATTCCCCGGTCTTTGGCGGACCTTGGTTAAACGTCTGTTCACCAAGTGGCGGCATGTTGAGCGCGAAGGGACGCCAGCTTGTCCCGCCCCGCGGGGAGTGCCGATAGAGATGAACCTAACCGACAAGCTTGCCGCTGAACGCCGCGCGCGACTCGCTGCCGAACGCCTGCTGGAGCTCAAGAGCAGGGAGCTGTTCGAGGCGAACCGAAAGCTGTCGCAACATGCCTTGAAACTCACCGATCAGATCGTGGAGCAACGCGAGGAGGTTCGCGTGGTCCGCCACGAGGCGGAGACACTGAAGACAACCAACGCCCGCACGCGACAGGAACTGGCAGCCGCGGAACGGCAAGTGGAGATTGTAGAGCGAAGGTTGTGGGATTCAGTCGAAACGATCACCGACGGGTTCGCGGTTTTTGACCGGCAGGAGAAACTGATTGCCGCCAACACCGCCTGGCTGTCGCTGTTCGACTACTCGGACCTGATTCAACCCGGCACCGGCTACCTCGACGTGCTGCGCCTTGCGGCGGAGGAGGGGATTTTCGACCTTGGTAACGCAGCGCCGAGTGCGTGGATTGCCAGCATGCTTGACCGTTGGGATCAGGAGCCGATCCCGGACATGACAGTGCAACTCTGGAACGGTCAATACTACCGGTTTCATGATCGCCGCTCCCGCGATGGCGACATGGTGTGCCTTGCGGTCGATATCTCCGACATGATGGCCCGGGAGGAGGAGTTGCGTCAGGCCAGTTATCGGGCCGAGGCCGCAAATCGCGCAAAATCGGCGTTCCTCGCCAACATGAGCCACGAAGTGCGCACCCCGATGAACGGCGTGGTCGCGATGACCGACCTGTTGCTGGAGGGGACGCAGGAGCCGGAGCAGCGGTTGTACCTGAAGACGATCCGAAGCTCGGGCGAGGCGTTGCTGGCGATCATCAACGACGTGCTCGATTTCTCCAGGCTGGAAGCGGAGCAAATGGCGTTGCGCCCGGAACCTTTCGATTTGGAGCTGATGCTGCACGAGGTGTTGACCCTCGTGGCGCCGATGGTCCGCGACAAGGGGCTGGAGCTGCATGTGGACTACGACCTGTTTCTGCCGACGAAACTGGTCGGTGACCCCGGCCGGTTGCGGCAGGTGCTGACAAACCTGATCGGCAACGCTGTGAAGTTCACGTTCGACGGCTATGTGCTGATCCGCATCACCGGGCTCGAATTGGAGGATAGCGACTGGAAGGTGCACGTGAACGTGGAGGACACGGGCATCGGCATCGCCAACGACGTGCAGGAGCATATCTTCGACAAGTTCGCCCAGGTCGAGCAAGGGAAGAACCGCAGTTTCGAGGGGTCTGGCCTCGGTTTGGCCATCAGCCGCGAAATCGTCGAGCTCATGGGGGGGGAGATCTGGGTTGAGTCGGAAATGGGGCGGGGTGCCTGTTTCGGATTCTCCGTAACGCTTCCCTGTGCGGAGAATGAGCGACCGTCCCTGCGGGAGCTCGTGCCAAAGCAGGTTCGCGCGATGATGGTCGGCGGTGGCGATCTGGACAAGGACATCCTGTCCAAGCAGCTTCGCCAACTCGGGTTGGATGTGCGCTGCGTTCTGAACGGACATGATGCGCTTCGGGAGATCGCAGCAGACCCGTCGCCGCAAATCCTGTTGATCGACGAGAGCTTGCCGGACATCACCGGCACGGAGTTGGCGAATGACCTGCGCAGCCAGGGTCTGGTGTCCGCGACGGTCCTGCTCTGCGCCGATGCAAGGCAGGCGGCCGCCACGGATGCCCGCACCTTTGTGGACGCGACCCTGGCCCGTCCCATACTTCGCAGCGATTTGCTCAGAACCCTGGCCGATCTCGCGCGGGAGCATCCTGCGGCTGCCGTGGCCGGTATGCGGCAGCGGACGTCCCTGCCCGACGCCGGGCCGGATCTCTCTCCGGAGAATGCCCGGTCCCGTCCGGTCGCGACCAACACGTCGCCGGATCAGGCGATCCCCGGGCTCTCTGGGGCGTGCCCACAGAGCACCATCCATCCGGAGCCGGCGGTGATACCGCACACGCCGGAGAGCGCGCCAGCCGCCAAGGTGGGCGACCGCTCTGGAGAACAGAATGCTCCACAGGTGCAAGCCCCCGGCGGGATTCTGTCGTTCGCCTCGCGCCGAGCACACCCTGTTCCTCTATTGGCGTCAGGCCCGGATGATGCTGCGCCCTCGGTACGTGCTTCAGGTGCACTACCGGTCCCACGCCAGATGCGAGTGCTGGCCGCGGAAGACAACCGGACCAACCAGTTCGTGTTCGGCAAAATCGTCAAGGCATTGGATATTGAACTTTTGTTCGTTTCGAACGGGCGCGAGGCAGTGGAAACCTACCGCAGCTTCCAACCGGACCTGATATTCATGGATATTTCCATGCCGGAAATGGATGGCAAGCAGGCGACCGCCGCCATCCGTGCACAGAACGTCCGGGGAGGTCGCGTTCCGATCGTCGCGATGACAGCCCACGCGATGTCGGGGGACAAGGAGGAGATCCTCGCAGCGGGACTTGACCTCTACCTGTCAAAGCCACTCCGCAAGGAGGACATTCTGGATATGATCCTGACCCATTGTCCAAGGGATTGCAGGCCACCCGTAATAGGGATTGCGTCTGCCGTTGAATGACAGCTTCGGAACTGCAGTGATGGCCTGCGAAGAGCCCGGATGGCCGCAAGCGCATCTGGCGAACGAACCCGGAGAGCGGCACAATAGACGTGGTCTGCAGCCCATCGAGTGGCCCGCCCACGACCGGAGAAAAGCCAGCCCGGTCGGCCAGTACGAGGCGCGGCAGCGGGACGGATCAGTTCGAAACGAGCTTGCATCCGTTTCGCGGTGAACACCCCACAGTGCCGCTTGCCCGGCGCTGGTTGCGAATCCGTCACCACTCGATGATTGCAGCAGTCGGTGAGCCCGAAATCGCCTGAACCGCAGCCCGGGCGGTGGCTCAGGCCGCCGCAGCCTCGCTGCGCAGGAACACAGGCCGGTCCGGCTCCGAACGGCTTGCATCCCAGGCATAGCCACCGGCTGTGAAATCCCGCAGGCCGTCCGGGTCGCTCACCCGATTCTGAACCACGAACCGCGCCATGGCACCCCGCGCCTTTTTCGCCCAGAAACTGACGATCTTCGGTCCGCCGGGACGGTCCTCAAGGAAGGTGGGGGTGATCACGCGGAGCTTGAGCGCTCGCTGATCCACGGCCCCGAAATACTCCTGGCTTGCACAGTTGACGAGCGTCCGGGTGCCAACCTCTTCAGCGGTCTCGTTCAAGGACTTCGACAGGCGGTCGCCCCAGAAGTCGTAGAGCGTTGCGCCACGCCGTGTCTTCAGTCGACTCCCCATTTCCAGACGATAGGCCTGAATATCGTCAAGTGGTCGCAGCACGCCGTAGAGACCGGAGAGTATCCGGAGGTGACGCTGCGCATACGCCAGTTCCTCGGCATCGAGCGTTCTTGCCTCCAGGCCGGCATAGGTATCGCCGGCAAAGGCAAATGCGGCGGGGCGGGTCACTGGCGGATCGGGCGTTTCGGCGAAGGCGGCAAACCGCTGACGGTTGAGCTTGGCGAGGTCGGCACTGATCCCCATGAGGGCCTGCAACTTCGGTCCAGAGAGCCGCCGCGCGGTAACCGCGAGCCGGTTCGCTTCCTCCAGCAAATCGGGTTGCGTGGTGGGAAGGTCCCCGGTCTCCGACCAGTCGAGACGCTTGGCGGGCGAAATGACGACGAGCATGTGTTTTCCCTTCCCTTAGGCCGTCAGGACGCTTCCGCGAGCACGTCAAGAAAGGCCGGGCCGAACCGTTCCACCTTTTGCGCCCCCATGCCCGGAATCCGGGCCATGTCCTCAAGCGAGGCCGGGCGACGCTCGGCAATATGGCGCAAGGTGGCGTGTGCGCAACTCAGATATCGCTCGATTCCGTCGGGTCCACGGGCAAGGTCGACCTGGATCGCCTGCAACCGATCAAACAATGCGCCGCCCGCCCTTCCGGCCAGCGCACGGCGCGCCGGGTGCATGGTCGCGGGGCCGGCGCCGGTGATAACCTCAAGGAAAGTCGCGCCGTATCGTTCCAGCTTGGTGGCGCCGACACCGCCGATACGGGCCATCTCGTCGAGATCCTCGGGGCGGGTTTCTGCCATTTCGATCAAGGTGCGATCCGTGAATACGACATAGGCCGGCACGCCGGCGGCTTCGGCCAGTGCACGGCGCTTCGCCTTGAGCGCAGAGAGCAACGGTGCATCTTCTTCATTCACCAACGCCTTGACGGTCGGCCGATCCTTGGCGCGCGCAACACTGTCACGGCGAAGCGTGATGGAGGCTTCTCCACGCAGGATGGGCCGCGCCGCCTCGGTCATTCGCAGTGCGCCATGTCGTTCCGGATCGGGCCTGACAAGGTCGTGACCCATCATCTGGCGAAAGACGGCCTGCCATTGACGCTTGTCGTATTCCTTTCCGACACCATACGTCGGCAAGGTGTCATGATTGCGCTGGCGGATCTTGTCGGTGTCGTTTCCAAGCAGGATGTCGGTCAGGTGCCCGGTGCCGAAATACTCGCCTGTCCGCAGGATTGCGGACAGCGCCTTTCGCACGGCGGTCGTGGCGTCGAAGACATCCGGCGGGTTGTCGCACAGGTCACAATGGCCGCAGGGTTCCGCGTCTTCGCCGAAGTACTTCAGCAAATCCTGCCGCCGGCATGCGAGCGCCTCGGCGAGGCCAAGCAGGGCGTTGAGCCGACCATGATCCGCAGCCTTACGGTCCGGCGGCGCAAGGCCTTCGTCGATCTGGGCTCGGCGCAGGCGGATATCGTCGGCGCCGAACAGGGTCAGCGTTTCGGCCGGCGCACCATCACGCCCGGCGCGGCCAATTTCCTGGTAGTAGGCCTCGATGGATTTGGGCAGGTCCGCATGGGCAACCCAGCGGATATCCGGTTTGTCGACGCCCATTCCAAACGCGACGGTGGCAACGACAATGAGGCCGTCCTCGGTTTGGAAGCGATGCTCCACATCCCGACGTTCTTCGGCCTCCATGCCACCGTGGTAGTGGCACGCGAGGTGCCCGGCCTGGCGCAGCGCCTGGGCCAGCGACTCGGTTTTCGCACGGGTTCCGCAATAGACAATGCCGGAGCGGCCCTTGCGTGCGGCGGCAAAGTTCAGGATCTGGTTTCGCGGCGAGTTCTTGGCCTCGAAGGCGAGGTGCAGGTTTGGCCGATCGAACCCGTGCAGGAAAATCCGCGGCGGCGTTCCGTCAAACAGGCGCGTGACGATCTCCGCCCGCGTTTCTTCGTCGGCAGTGGCGGTGAAGGCGGCAAGCGGCACGTTCAGCGCGTGGCGCAACTCCCCGATGCGCAGGTAGTCGGGGCGGAAATCGTGACCCCATTGCGAGACGCAATGTGCCTCGTCCACGGCGATGAGGGACACGCCCGCCCTGCGCAGCATGTTGACGGCCGCGCCGGAGGCCAGTCGCTCGGGCGCCATGTAGAGCAGTTTCAACCCGCCATTCGACAGCGCGTCGAACACGGCGTCTGTTTCCTCGGTCGTATTTCCCGATGTCAGCGCGCCCGCCGCAACCCCTGCTTCCCGCAATCCCCGGACCTGATCACGCATCAGCGCGATGAGCGGCGAGATCACCACGGTCAAACCTTCCCGGCAAAGCGCCGGAAGCTGGAAACACAGCGACTTCCCGCCACCCGTGGGCATGATAGCGAGGGTGTTTTGCCCTGCCGTGACGGCGTCCACGATCTCCGCCTGTCCGGGGCGAAAGTCGTCAAAGCCAAAGACTTGCGACAGGAGGTCGGAAGGGTTGGGGGCGGCCATTGCCGGACCTGTTGGTGTTGTTTCAGCTGCTCGTTGTTACCTGCAGCATCCCACAGCGGGAATCGGTGAACAAGACCGCATCCGTGGATGCAACTGTCAGTAGAACGAGCGCGCGAGGCTCGGCAGGATGATATCGCGGGCCGCGATCAGGATGACAAACGCCACCAGCGGAGCGAGGTCCAATGGGCGGGTGTCGGGCAGGATGCGCCGGATCGGCTGGTACACCGGTTCCAGCAGCTTGGTCAGGCCGTCCCAGATGCCGCGCACCATCGGTTGGTTGTAGTTCAGAACGTTGAAGTTCAGCAGCCAGCTCATGATGATGTGGGCGATCATGATGAAGAAACAGACGCTGAGAATCAGGTCGACAATTTGAAGGATCGCGAACATCGGTTTTTTGGCTCCGGGCTTTGGTGCGCAAGGATGTAAGGCCGGGCGCCGTGCGGCGCAACCATGTGCCGCAATGTTCTTATTGACGCGAACGTAAACATTCGGTTGAGGGGGCGTGAAAGGACGCCGCCGATGTACCCCATTTTTCGCCTGGTCAAGGAACTTTTCCGCCACCGCAAGGCCGAACCGCTCCCGCTGACGGGGACGCATGTCGCAACACATGTTTGCTGGCCTTGGGACATCGATATCTGGATGGAGTTGAACAACGGCCGGACGCTGACGCTCTACGATCTCGGCCGGGTCGTCCTGTTCCAGCGGATCGGCGCGGTTCCAATCATGAAGGCAAACAGGTGGGGCGGCACGGTTGCCGGGTCCTCCATGCGGTATCGCAAGCGGGTCCGGATGTTCGACCGCTACGAGTTGCGCAGCCGGTTGATCGGCTGGGACGACAAGTTCTTCTACGCCGAGCAGGCGATGTGGCGGCAGGGTGAATGCACGTCGCACGGGCTTCTGCGCATGGCGATCACCGATCGCGACGGGCTCGTGCGGACGGAAAAGGTCGCCGCTGCGATTCGTCATTCTGGTGAAAGCCCGCCCCTTCCCGATTGGGTGCTCACGTGGATCGACGCTGAAGCGCACCGCCCGTGGCCGCCGATGCAGGACAATGCTTTGCCAGCCACGATTGCGGCCTGAAGGCAAAGCGGGTAGGCCGTTTGGGCACTTGCCGACGGAGCCTCCATGTCCCACGCCCCAATCGATCCCGTTGACCTGACAGCCGAACTGATCCGCTGCCCCTCCGTGACGCCGGAAGAAGGCGGCGCGCTCGTGTTGCTCGAAGCATTGCTTTCGGGCGCGGGCTTCGAATGTGCGCGGGTGGATCGGAATGGTACCCCGAACCTCTTTGCGCGCTGGGGGGCGAAAGGGCACGAGAATAGCTTTGGCTTCAACGGGCACACCGACGTCGTGCCAGTGGGGCACGAGGCAAACTGGAGCGTTGCGCCGTTCGGAGCAGAGCGGAAGGACGGGTTTCTTTGGGGCCGGGGCGCCACGGACATGAAATCCGGTGTCGCGGCCTTCGTGGCGGCAGCGGTGGACTTCGTGCGCAGGACTCCGCCGGATGGCGCGATCCTCCTGACCATCACCGGGGACGAGGAGGGCGACGCGACCGACGGCACCGTGGCGCTGCTCGACTGGATGGTGGACGATGGTGAGGCCATGTCCGTTTGCCTCGTCGGCGAGCCGACCTGCCCGGACCGGATGGGCGAGATGATGAAGATCGGGCGACGCGGGTCGATCTCGGCCTGGTTCACCGCGCGAGGCGAACAGGGACACGTTGCCTACCCGCACCGAGCAAGAAATCCGGTTCATGCCATCGCGCAGCTTGGCGCGCGCCTGTCGGCACACAAGCTGGACGCCGGGACGGACCATTTTGACCCGTCGACACTCGCGCTGACCACGATCGACGTGGGCAATGGCGCGACAAATGTCATTCCCGCCGAAGCACGTATGACCGTCAACATCCGGTTCAACGACCTCCACAGCGGTGCATCGCTCACCGAATGGCTGCGCACGGAAGCCAGTGCCGTCGCGGAGGCCACGGGCGTCGACATCGGCATGGAGGTCAAGGTCTCCGGTGAGAGTTTCCTGACCCCGCCGGGGCCATTGTCGGCGCTAGTGGCCGAGGCCGTTGAGGCGGAGACCGGCGTGCGGCCGGGCCTGTCTACGTCGGGTGGGACGTCCGACGCGCGCTTCGTCAAGGATCACTGCCCGGTTGTGGAGTTCGGCCTCGTCGGGAAAACCATGCACCAGGTGGACGAGCGGGTGGAGATCGCACAGATCGGTCAGCTCAAGGCGGTGTATTCCCGGATCCTCGCCGGGTATTTCGCCGGATGAGGCAGCGTCAGCTGATCGTGATGCTGAAGGAGCCACACCCCGGGCGGGTAAAGACACGGCTCGGGCGGGAGATCGGCATGGTCCCGGCGGCCTGGTGGTTCCGGCGCCAGGCAATGTCGCTGATCCGCCGGCTGGAGGACCCACGCTGGCGTCTGGCCCTTGCGGTGTCACCGGATGTTACAGTGATCACGTCGCGGATCTGGCCCGGGCATTTGCCGCGAATCGCACAGGGCAAGGGAGATCTCGGCGCGCGAATGGTTCGGTTGCTGCGGCAGGCGCCGCCCGGGCCGGTAATGATCATCGGTGCGGATATTCCCGGGATCACCCGCTCGCACATCGCGTCCGGGTTTCAGGCGCTTGACGCGGGCGACGGTGTGATCGGACCGGCACCGGACGGGGGCTACTGGATGATCGGGCTGAAGCGCACCCGAAGCGTGCCTTCGGGCGTTCTTGACGGCGTGCGATGGTCTTCGCCCCATGCCATGGCGGATACGATCGCGCGGCTGCGCGGCTTGCGGCTGGCGCGGGCGGCCACCTTGCAGGATGTCGACACTGCCGCGGACCTTGCTGCGCTCAGGTAAAGACGCCCGGAACCGCCCGCAGCTCCCCTGCATGCAATCCTGACCGGCTCAGAATCGGAGGATTCAGGAACTTGGTGGTCGCGGGATGGGCGGGGTCGAGCACGCCAAGCTTGACCAGGATCGCGGCGATGGCGGCATCTGCGGCCCGTGTGCCGCCGTCTTCGATCTTCAGCGCAACACCGAGACCCTGCTCGGGCAGGATCGCAACGAAAAAGGCCTCTGCCCCGGTCTTGATCGCGGCGGCACCGCCCATGGCACGCATGAGCTCGGTGCAGGCGCGACCCTCGCCCGCGACAAGGTCGGGATGGGCCACCATTGCCTGCACAAGCCGGGCCTGTGCCGTTTGCCGGGCGCCCTGACCTTCGCGCGCGGCAGCGAAGCTGGCCATGGCGCGGGCGATGCCAACGAGCGAACAGGCGTGGTTTGGGGCAGAGCAGCCATCGATACCGAATCCCGGCGACGTCTCTGCTGTCACTTCTTCGAACGCGGCAAGAACCGCACGTTGAACCGGGTGATCTGGCGCAATGTAGTCCGGGCCGGTGCGGAGATGCTTGCCAAGTGTCAGGAAGCCGGTGTGCTTTCCGGAGCAGTTGTTGTGCACCTGGCAGGGGCCGTCTCCGGTGCAGAGCGTGTGTTTGTGGGCCTCCGGATCGGCGGGGTCTTGCGAGCCGCAGCGCAGGTCTTCGTCACCGAATCCAAGATCGGCCAGCCAGGCATTGACTCGATCGGTGTGGATCGCTGCGCCGTTGTGGCTGGCACAGGCCAGCGCGAGCTGTTCGGTCGTCAGTCCAAAGGCATCCGCAGCGCCGCTTTCGATCAACGGCAGGGCCTGGATCATCTTGGCAGAGGAGCGTGGCAGGACAATCTTGCCCGCGTCGCCCCAGGCTTCGACGATGCCTCCGGAGGCGTCGCAGACCACGGCATGTCCGCGATGCACCGATTCGCGGATCGGTCCGCGCCAGAGTTCCACCATTTCGCTTGCGGTCATGTTCTCGCTACTCCCCGGCAAATTTCCGCCGGAAGGGGTTCACCCGGCCGGCACAGTTGCGTTACCATGTGCCGCAGCAGGTTGAAATCCGATCCGCTTTTTGGAGAGTCCGACAACGGGCCGCAAGCGGCTAACATGAGGCAGAGGCAGCTGGAGGCTGTGACACGAATGACCCCTTGGATCAAAGCTGGCATTGTGACCGGTTCCATTCTCTTCGCCGGAGCGCCCCTCGTGGCACAAGACGCCGACGAGGCGTCAAGCAACCGGGTGGCCGCAAAGACCGACTGGAGCGTGTTTGTCGAGGATAACCCGACAGAATGCTGGGGCGTGTCATCGCCCAAGGAAACGGTGAACACCCGCGACGGCAAGCCGGTCTCGGTGACGCGTGGGGATATACTCCTGTTCGTGACCTTCCGCCCCGGCGCCGGCGCTGCGGGAGAGGTGTCCTTCACGGGCGGCTATCCCTTCGCTGGCGGGTCGACGGTGACCGTGGAAGTCGGCACCAACAAGTTCGAGCTTTTCACGGAGGGTGAGTGGGCCTGGCCCGCCTCCGCCGATGATGACGCGAAGCTGGTGACGGCCCTGAAGCGCGGCGCGGAAGCCACGTTGATCGCCCGATCGACCCGCGGCACACAGACAGCGGACACGTTCTCGCTCATGGGATTTACCGCCGCCATGGAAGAAGCCGAGAAACGCTGCGCGCGCTAGAGCGGCAGGGCGATCATGCGCCGTATCCTTGCCGACACGGTCGCAATGATCACGTTCACGACCTTCTTCGGCGCTTGTTCCGAGCTGTTTATAGTCGGGATGACACCGTTGCAGGTGCTCGCAACCCGCGCTGGCGCCATCCCCGCCAACCTGGTGACGTCCCGCCCCTATGGCCTCTATCGTGACGCGGTCATGCGCTTCAGCGGCGCGTTGGGCATGCGTGGAATCCCGGGGCGGCTGGCACGATTCTGTGTCGATACCCTGGCATTCGCCTCCTTCAAGATGCCTGTCTATGTTGTCCTGCTGAGGATGGCCGGAGCAAGCTGGTCGGAGGTTGGCGTGGCCGTCGTCAGTGCGATCGTGTTGACGATGGCGTTGGGCCGGGTTTTCGGGATGTACCTCGATCTGGTGCGCACCGTGATGGGAGTGCCGGCCCTTGAGCGTCCGGGGCTTGCGGCGAGGGAGGATCCCTAGGGCCGCCCGTCCGGGTTCGGATCCATGAGGAGGCAAGCGGCCCGAGCGGTGGTTGCGGCTCCGTGGGCTTGGAAAACGGCGCAGGGGTATGTATATCGGGGCCTCAACCCCGAAGGATACGACTATGACCGCCAGCGCGCCCATCACGCAGGACGTTGTGACCATTTCCCGCAAGCTGCCCGAAGCCGACCGGATCAATCTCGTCGGGCTTACCCGTGCGCAATTGCGAGAGACCTTGATCGATGCCGGCACGCCCGAAAAGAAGGCAAAGATGCGCGTCGACCAGATCTGGCAGTGGATCTATCAGAAAGGTGTGCGCAGCTTCGAGGAGATGACGAACCTCGGGAAGGCATACCGGGCGGAGCTTTCGGAACGGTTCGTGATCGAGGTGCCCGAAGTGGTGTCCCGGCAGGTTAGCGTCGACGGAACGCGCAAGTACCTGTT
The DNA here is from genome assembly GCF_003003255.1 of Aliiruegeria haliotis. Taxonomy (GTDB): domain Bacteria; phylum Pseudomonadota; class Alphaproteobacteria; order Rhodobacterales; family Rhodobacteraceae; genus Tropicimonas; species Tropicimonas haliotis. Next base: position 100,449 of record NZ_PVTD01000010.1, on the reverse strand, counting down.
GCGGATCGCCGGAGGGCACGAGGTCGAGATGGTCTACATCCCGGAAGAGGGCCGCGGCACGCTGTGCATTTCCAGCCAGGTTGGCTGCACGCTGACCTGCTCCTTCTGCCACACCGGCACGCAACGGTTGGTACGCAACCTTACAGCGGGCGAGATTGTCGGACAGGTCATGTTGGCCCGTGACGATCTGGGTGAATGGCCCGAACCCGGGCGGCATCCGAAGGACGAGACGCGACTGCTGTCCAACGTCGTGTTGATGGGCATGGGTGAACCGCTCTACAATTTCGATGCGGTGCGGGATGCGATGCAGATCGTGATGGATGGCGAGGGCATCAGCCTGAGCCGCCGCCGGATCACGCTTTCGACCAGCGGGATCGTGTCCGAGATCGCCAAGACCGCCGAAGAGATCGGCTGCCTTCTGGCGATCAGCTTCCACGCGACGACCGATGACGTGCGCGACAAGCTGGTGCCGATCAACAAGAAGTGGAACATCGAGGCGCTGCTGTCCGCGTTGCGGGACTATCCCCGGCTGTCGAATTCCGAGCGGATCACGTTTGAATACGTGATGTTGAAGGACGTGAATGACAGTGACGAGGATGCACGGAGGCTGGTGAAGCTGATCGCGGGCATTCCGGCGAAGATCAACCTGATCCCGTTCAACGAATGGCCCGGGTCGCCCTATGAACGTTCCGACTGGGACCGGATCGAGAGCTTCGCGGATATTATCTACAAGGCTGGATACGCCAGCCCGATCCGCACGCCACGCGGCGAGGATATCATGGCGGCTTGCGGACAGCTCAAATCCGCGACCGAACGCGCCCGCAAGAGCCGTGCCCAGGTCGCGGCCGAGGCCGGGTTGGGCGGCTGACCGTGCCGAGCTCGCGGCGCAAGGCGCTGGGGCTCGTTGCTGGCGGGGCGATCATGGCCGGCACCGTCTCGGGTCTCTTGCGGCGACGCGGCGACGGGATGGATATCGCGCCGCATCCCCGGGTGCCTGGGTTCTACTCGCTCAAGGCCGGCAACGTGACGGGCCGGTTGCCGGACCCTTTCTTCGGCCTTGAGGATGCGACCGAACCGCCCCCGGGGGATCTCGCGCGATTGTTTCAGCCGCTCGACGAGGGCGCAGTGCCGGTTGCTTCTTTCTCCGACTACAATTGCCCCTATTGCCGCGCGGTGTCGCGCCTGCTGCAATCCGAGGCTTCGTCAGGCGGGATCGACATCACCTGGCACGAACTGCCCCTGCTGGGACCGGGCTCCGTGGAGGGAGCCCGCGCGGCGCTTGCTGCCCGTTTGCAGGGGCGCTACCTGGCCATGCACACACGGTTGATGTCCAGCCGCTTCCAACCCAATGCGGCCTACCTTCGTGAAATCTCCAGCGAACTGGGACTCGATGCCGACCGGCTCCTGTCGGACATGTACGGCGCCTCCGTTCAGAACGCGCTCGCCGAAAGTGCGGGCTTGGCTCAGCTCTTTGGGATCCATGGCACGCCAGCGCTGGTCGTGGGGCGGGTTCTCGTGTTGGGCAATCTCCGTCAATCGGATCTTCGCGCGCTGGTGGCGCGCGAAGCTCAGTCCCCGGCGAGGGGCTGACCTCGTGGCCCGAAGGCTGTCCGTGAAGGGAATCTGACCCGACCAAACAGAGAACGCCGCCCAATCGGACGGCGTTCCCGATGGAGGACTTTCCGGCGCAGACGTCTACGCTTCTTCACCATCAGAGGAGAAGGCCAGCGCGAGCGCGGACACCCCGTCAAAGAGCAGTTCCACACCGAGCAGGATGCCGAGCGAGGTCGCAGCAGAGAGCGGGAAATTGGCGAAGATCATCACGCCGAGCACGATGGAGGCGATGCCGGACAACAGCACCATCCAGAAGAAGCGCTTGTCGGCGAGGCTGAACGAGAGGATCGCCTTGAATACACCGCCGGCGAGAAACATCGCGGCAACGACGGTGGTGAGTGCGACCATGCCCTGTAGCGGCTTGCCGAGGATCATGATCCCGAGCACGACCGAGAGCAGCCCGAGCAGGATCGACCAGATCTTGGCGCCGGTGCCCTGGGCGCGGAACCCGGCGAAGACCTGAATGGCGCCCATGATGATGAACATCCAGGCGGCAATGACAGTGGCTGCAATCGAGGCGGCGAAGGGATTTGCAAGAGCGAACACGCCCCCGACGATGGCGACGAGCGCCATGAGAACCCAAAGGATGCGGTTGGTCACGAGATCTATCCTTGATCATTTGCAAAAAATGCGTCTGCCAACCGAACTTAGGGAGTCCGAAGGGTTTTTCTATCCCCTATCAGGAAGTCGGATCGCTTTTTTGCAGTGTCTGTCCGGATCGGGGTGTCCCCGAATGACCGAAGGCGCCCACATTCCGCAATTCCGGACCGTTGAGCCCGGGAGCGCGTGGGTAAGCCTAACGGCGACCTCCCGACTACTCGTGCAAAGGTCGCGCCATCTCTTGCAGTCCCGGGTCCCACGGTCTGTTCTGCGGCCCGAAGGAGCGAACAACATTCTTCCGGCCTGCCTTGCGGGCGGCACAGGATTGGCTCTCCCCGGCATCGTGGCCTCGCTATCGTCCCGGTACGACTCCGCGTTTGACGCCAACGCCTTCCCACGCATCGATGGCCGCCACCGCTTCTTCGGCAGTCTCCACAATCTTGAAGAGGTCGAGATCCTCCGGGCTGATCGTGCCCACCTCTGCCAGCGCCTCGAAGTCGATGACCCGCTCCCAGAACGCGCGTCCAAAGAGCAGAAACGGTACCTGGCGCATCCGCCCGGTCTGGACCAGCGTCAGTGCTTCGAAAAGCTCGTCCATGGTACCAAAGCCGCCGGGGAAGATCGCAATGGCGGCGGCTCGCATCAGGAAGTGCATCTTCCGGATACCGAAGTAGTGGAAGTTGAAGCAGAGCTCAGGCGTGACATAGGCATTGGGCGCCTGCTCGTGCGGCAAAACGATATTGAGACCGATGGACTTGCCGCCGGCATCCGCCGCGCCGCGGTTGCCGGCCTCCATCACGCCGGGTCCGCCGCCGGTGACGATGATGTTCTCCCGTCCGTTGCTCTGCGCGATCGAACGCTCTGTCATGATCCGGGCGAAGCTGCGCGCTTCTTCGTAGTAGGTGCTCATGGCGGCCATCTCCGGCGTGTCGGCCTCGTGGGCCTCCTCCGGTGGCTTGATGCGGGCACCGCCGAACAGGACGATGGTGGACTCAACGCCCTGCTCTGACATCATGATCTCGGGCTTCAGCAATTCCAGTTGCAGCCGGACCGGGCGCAACTGGTCACGTAGCAGGAACTCCTGATCGTCATACGCGAGGCGGTATGCCGGGGAGCTGGTCTGCGGTGTGTCAGGCACCTCGGAGCATGTGCGAATATCTTCGTGGGCATCTCGGAAGGAGCGGTTGGAGGGATCGTCTTTCATCGGGCGTCCACCTGTGGTTTGACGGTCTTCCGACGCTAGACCGCCTCGCGCGGAGAGGGAAGCCAAATGCACACGGACAGTTGGAAAGAGCGGATCGACACGGCCGCAGAGCGCATCGCGGGGCATGTGTTGCGGACGCCGGTGATCCGGACCCGTGCATTCGGGTTGGCACAGCCGTTGGAGGTGAAGCTGGAGCAGATGCAGCACACTGGCAGCTTCAAGGCGCGCGGCGCCTTCAACACATTGCTGTCGCAGCCCGTTCCCACGGCGGGGCTCGTGGCTGCCTCTGGCGGAAATCATGGCGCGGCGGTGGCCTATGCGGCCGGGCGGCTCGGGCATCGGGCGCGGATCTACGTGCCGGAAATGGCCGGGGAGGCCAAGATCGCGCTGATCCAGCGGACGGGGGCCGACCTTGTTGTCGTGCCCGGTGCCTATTCCAACGCGATGGAGGCGGCACGTGCCTGGGAAGCGGAAACAGGTGCGATGCAGGTACACGCCTATGATGCGACGGCGACGGTCGAAGGGCAGGGCACCTTGCTCCGCGAATGGGAAGCGCAGGGGCTGGAGGCCGACACGGTTCTGATTGCCGTCGGCGGTGGTGGCCTAATTGCGGGGGCGATCGCCTGGTTGCAGGGGGCGCGGCGGGTTGTCGCCGTGGAATCGGAGGGCTGTGCGACCCTTGCCACCGCGCTGCGGTCCGGTCCGGAGGCGGAGATCGACGTCAGCGGGATCGCCGCAAACGCCCTCGGGGCCAGAAAGATCGGACGTATCTGCTACGACCTTGCGCGTGAGCATGACATCGCGACCCTGACGGTGCCGGACGATGCCATCAGGGATGCGCGCCGGCTGCTCTGGCAGGACCTGCGCCAACTGGTCGAGCCTGCCGGTGCGACGGCGCTCGCGGCACTGACCAGCGGCGCCTACGTGCCCGAACCGGGGGAGCGCCTTGCCGTGCTGGTCTGCGGTGCGAACCCGGCGCCCGATCCGTTGGGCTGAATGGGCCTGTCACCGGTCTCTCGCCGGTGGCTTTGCAAACGGCATTTCCGGTCGCGCCGGGCACATGCGTTGATACCGCCGACAGGGTTGAGCGGAATCGCATTTCGCAGGCGTATCAAAGGACCTGAACGGCGGTGCTTGGCCTTGGGCGTTCCGCGAATGGCCGCGCTCGGTGCGTTGCAATGTGTCCAATATCTGCTAGACGCGCCCGAGACGTCACGAAAGGGAATGCCACACCATGTCGATCCAACAGCTCGAAGCCGCCATCGAAGCCGCCTGGGAGATCCGCGACACGATCAATCCCCACACCGGTGGAGAGACGCTGGAAGCGATCGAGGACACGCTCAACGCGCTCGACACCGGCGGATTGCGTGTTGCCGAAAAGCGCGAGGACGGCTCCTGGCATGTGAACCAATGGGCCAAGAAGGCTGTGCTGCTGGGCTTCCGGGTCAAGAACATGGAGCAGCAGGACGGTGGCCCGCAGGGTGGCCATTGGTGGGACAAGGTTGACAGCAAGTTCAAGGGCTGGGGCGACAATGAATGGGGCGCCGCGGGCTTCCGTGCCGTGCCGAACTGTATCGTTCGCAAATCCGCCTTCATCGCGCCGAACGTTGTGTTGATGCCGTCCTTCGTGAACCTTGGCGCTTATGTCGACGAAGGCACCATGGTCGATACCTGGGCCACCGTCGGCTCCTGCGCGCAGATCGGCAAGAACGTGCACCTGTCCGGCGGTGTCGGCATTGGCGGTGTCCTGGAGCCCATGCAAGCCGGCCCGACCATCATCGAGGACAATTGCTTCATCGGCGCCCGTTCCGAGGTCGTCGAGGGCTGCATTGTCCGCGAAGGTTCGGTTCTGGGCATGGGGGTCTTTATCGGCAAGTCCACCAAGATCGTCGACCGGGACACCGGCGAAGTCACCTATGGCGAGGTGCCGCCCTACTCGGTTGTCGTTTCCGGCTCGATGCCTTCGAAGAACGGAATCAACCTCTATTGCGCGGTGATCGTGAAGCGTGTGGATGCGCAGACGCGTTCCAAAACCGGAATCAACGAGTTGCTGCGCGACTGATAGCGGGCCCTTAAGGGAAAGAACCTGCAGGCCGGAGGCGCAGGGTCCTGCGCCCCTGAGGCCTGCGCTTCAGGCGCATCCGGCAGGCGCAGAGGTCCACGATACCTGCCCAACGGGCCCCACCGATTCCCACAGGTCTTTGGCGCAGACTGTTTGCGCGCCAGATCGCATTCATCCATGCCGCCTCGCCGCCATCGGATCAAAGCTGCACTTCGGGCTGCGCGGATTTCGTGCGGCCTTGTTCGCGGACATCAATGAATGTGGTGTTGATCCGGCACGGATTGGGCGAAAGGGCGCAATTGTTTCCGAATGGTGGCCAACTGGTGGTCGACCGCAGGAAATGCCCACATTCACCCGCCCCATCGCCCATATTCCGGCGAAATTTACCGGCATTTTCAAGAATATGTTGGTATCCGAAGTCCCCATGCTCGGTTTCAGAGCAATGCAGGCCCTGATGGATCTGCGAGCCGCCGCCGGGCGGCAATCCGGAGAGGCGCTGAAGGGCATCTCGGACCATGTTCCTCCGGCCGATCGCCAGGGTGGCGCCGACCGCCAGGCCATCGCCCGGGTCATCCTGCGGCAGGGTTGTCGGCTGGAACGGCGGGAAGACGCACGGCTTCCGGATGCGCTTCTTCTCGCCGCGTCGCAGCCGGAAACGAACGCGGCAGCATTTACCTGCGCCACTGCGATCCTGCTGGCCGACCGCATTCAGATGGGTCTCGGGCAGGATAACCTGTCACGCCATTGGGAGGCTTTCCGCGACACATATGCCATGCTTCCCCGCCACGACCGAGCCGCGATATTCCAGGGCTACCTGGTTGCGTCGGACCTCGGAAGGGTGCGGATCGAGGCGGATGCGAGCGAACTTCCCCGCCTTTCGGAAGAACTCGAACCGCTACTCAAGGATCTGCGGTCACTTGCGGCAGAGCAGGAACCCGAGCTTTCGGTGGCTGTTGCGGCGCGTCTAGGTGGCGTTGACGCAACTCTCGCGCGCCCACATCTGCGGGCGCTGCTGGCCGGGACCGGGCAGCAGGCATTGACCGGGGACAGCCTGCTCTTTGCGCCGCTGCTATCGCTGGCAGCGGGGTCGGACAACGTCGCTCGCGCTGCCGCGGCGGTCCTGCTGGCGGAGGCCTTGTCCACTTCCGATGGAGAGGGCTGGTTTGCAATCACGCTCTGGCCGGAAAGGATCCGCGACTGGCTTGCGCTTCCGCCACGCGACGGGCGGGCGATCCTCGCCGGGTTGAGGTACCTCTATGAGTCCGATCCGGCGTGGGTTCCGGTGCCTGAACGCCTGGTGAGCCCGCGCCACGCCAGCTCCGAGCCGCTGTTGCCGGTGCTTGACGACAGCTATGGCCAGTCCCGCCCCGGCGACCGATTGGGGTGAGGGCTTGGCAGCGGTGGGCGGAACGCCTATGCCGGCGGCATGAGCAAGAAAACCGAAACATCAAAGAAGAAACGCCCGCAGCAGGTCTATACGCTGCTGGTTGAGGTTGGCCGCCACGATGGCGATGGCCTGCCCGAAGGCTCCACGGGCGCCGGGCTGATGTGCTACGCGTCCGGCGTGGACGAGGCTGAAGCCGTGCGGGAAACCGTTGCGATCCTGAAGCAGGCCGAACTGGCGCCGCTGGATGTGACCGGCTACGGCACGCTGGAGGAACGTCTCGAAGACGGTCACGAGGTCACGGACGAAGAACGCGACCTCATGCGGCGGGCGCTTGAAGAAAACTCCGTCATCGTTGCGCAGATGAATCCATTCTTTGACTAAATCATGGCGATACCATTGATACACAGGTGAAATTTCCCGCGGCTGCCTCCGCGGTGCCTCATTCCTGCCTTGCGTTTACGAAAAGCTAACGATGCGCATCCTATACGAGGCAGACATGACTTCCCTGATCGCTCTAAAGGCATCCGCCGCCAGTGTGACACTTCTTGCCGGCGTGTTTGCATTCGGCATCAAGTACGGCTCCGACGTGATGCCGGAACAGCATGAGGCCTTTGTTCTTGCGTTGGGAGATTCCTTCCTGACGATCATCGGCCAGAACCCCAATGACTATCCGCAGCAGGTCATGACTGCGCAGTCCGAACTGGATGTGCCGCCGCCAACGCAGGCCGCCGCGACGGCGGAGGCTGGACCTCGCGTGGTTCGATTCAAGGGGCAGATCGGCTACGGTGCCAATCCCGAACTGCACAAGGCCACGTTCGGCACGCCGGAAGCCCGTCGCAAGACGGTTCGCATCGCCGACTGATCGCCCCACATGCCGGAGTTGGTGCGCAGCAACGGCTTGCCCGAATGCCGAAAATGATGCCTAAAGACCCAAGCGCGGGGACTTCATGGCATGACATCAGCGGCCCATCGGAAACGCATCTGGGGTTGGTTCTTCTTTGACTGGGCGAGCCAGCCGTACAATACGCTTCTGCTCACCTTTATCTTCGCGCCCTACATCAAGGAACTGTTCAGCGATGGTGCCGCCGCGCAGGCGGCATGGGGGTACACGGTGGGCGCCGCCGGCGTGGTGATCGCGCTGCTGGCGCCGTTTCTCGGCGCCATGGCCGACAAGGGCGGGCACCGAATTGCCTGGATTCGCGTGTTTTCCGTGCTTTACGTGTTGGGCGCGGGCGGCGTCTGGCTGGCCGATCCCGGCGGGTTCGACCTCACTCTCGTGCTGGTCCTCTTCGCGATGGGGATCGTCGGGATGGAATTTGCCACGATCTTCACCAATTCGATGCTGCCGGATCTTGGCGGACCGGACGAAATCGGCGGCATTTCCGGCAGTGGCTGGGCCTTCGGCTACGTGGGCGGTCTGGTCGCGCTGGTGATCATGCTGTTCTTCTTCGCAGAGAGTGCCGAGGGCACGACGCTGCTTGGTCTCACGCCCGCGCTGGGCCTGGATCCCGATGCCCGGGAGGGCACCCGCTTCGTCGGTCCGTTCACCGCGCTCTGGTACATCGTGTTCATGGTGCCCTTCTTTCTCTGGGTTAAGGAACCACGTGGACATGCGGGCGAACCGCTGCTGAACGCCGTCCGCGATGCCTGGCCGGAACTGCGTGGTACGCTGAAGTCGCTGCCCCGGACCCCGTCGCTCTTCGCATTCCTTGCGTCCTCCATGTTCTATCGCGACGCCCTGAACGGGCTCTACGTCTTCGGAGGTCTCTACGCAGCGGGCGTCCTGGGTTGGGGGGTCATCGACACGGGCATTTTTGGCATCATTGCGGTCGTCTCGGCGGCTCTCTTCGCCTGGATCGGCGGCAAGGCGGACAATCGTTTTGGACCCAAGCCGGTGATCCTGTTCTGTGTGCTGGTGCTGACGGCGATCTGTTGCGCGGTGATCTTCGTCTCGCGCAGTTCGGTGCTCGGGATTCCCGTCCAGCCAGACTCGTCTTTGCCGGATCTCACCTTCTACGTGATGGGTGCCGCGATCGGTGCCGCCGGCGGAGCGTTGCAATCGGCGAGCCGGACCATGATGTGCCGACAAAGTGATCCCGAACGCACGACGCAGGCCTTCGGGCTCTATGCCCTTGCGGGCAAAGCAACTTCTTTCCTCGCACCGCTCTCCATCGGTCTCGTGACGGACCTCACCAATAGCCAACAGGCCGGTATCGCCCCGCTGATTCTCCTTTTTTTGTTGGGAATTGTGTTGTTAAACTGGGTGAAACCCGAACGGGAGAGAGCAGTATGTCCATCACCAGAACGATCCTCGCCGCCGGCTTGATCGGCCTCCTGGCCCTGCCGGTGTCTGCCCAGCAGAAAGCCAACAAGCTGTTCGGGGCCAAGAGCAATGCGTCGGCGCACAAGGCGCAACCCATCGGGTTCTACTCCAAGGGCTGCGCGGCCGGGAATGTGCAGTTGCCGGAAACCGGGCCGACCTGGCAGGCGATGCGCCTGTCGCGGAACCGGAACTGGGGCCAGCCGGTGATGATCGACTTCATCAAGGACCTTTCCGCCTATGCCGCGAGTATTGGTTGGAAGGGCCTCTATATCGGCGACATCTCGCAACCGCGCGGTGGGCCGATGACTTCTGGCCACCAATCGCACCAGATCGGGCTCGACGCGGACATCTGGATGCGCCCGGCAACCAACCTGCGGCTCAGCCGGTCGCAACGGGAGTCGATCAGCTCGATCAACGTTCGGGCGGAGAGCCAGAAGAGCGTGAACGGCAACTGGACGGCCGCCCACGCAGCGATCCTGAAGCGTGCCGCCAAGGATCCTCGTGTGGACCGGATCTTTGTCACGCCACCGGTCAAGATCGAGTTCTGCAAGAGCGCGAAGAAGAGCGATCGCAAGTGGTTGCAGAAGATCCGACCGATCTACGGCCACAACTACCATTTCCACGTCCGCCTGAAATGTCCGAAGGGGGCCAGCGGCTGCGTCACCCAGAAACCCAGCGTGAAGGAGCTTTCGAAGGGGGGCACTGGGTGCGATTCCACGCTGCAATGGTGGGTCACGGACTACCTGAACCCTCCCAAGACCACGAAACCGGCCAAGCCTGCGCCCAAGAAACGCAATGCGCGTGATTTCACCATGGCGGATCTTCCGAACCAATGCGGCGCGGTTCTGGCCTCGCGCTGAGCGCGCTGGCCGGGCTGGCTGCCGTTGTTGCAGTCGCCGGTGCAGCCGGCCTGTCGGCGCGGACAATCGCGCCGCCGGGGGTGAGTGCCGTGGCATGGTCCGGGACCGGGTCGTCGTTCGGCGGCTGGTCGGGGATCGACGTTTCGGCCGATGGTCGCCATTTCTGGGCCGTCAGTGACAGGGCGCGGGTGACCCATGGCATCCTCTTTCGCCAGGACGGTGCGCTCCATGCGCTTCGTGTCGGGCGGATTCGGACCCTTGATCATAAGCCGGACCGGCGCCCCGGGGTTTCGATCAATGATGCCGAGGGTGTCTCCCTCGGTGCTGATGGCAGCCTGCATGTCTCCTACGAAGGCTACCAGCGGGTCCGCCGCCACGAAAACTGGCGCGCCGCTCCCGAGAGGCTTCCCGAAGCTCCTGCCTTTCGGAGCATGCACCGTAACAAGGGGTTGGAGGCGCTTGCCGTCGATCCGCAAGGCAGGATCTTGACACTGCCCGAGTATCCGAACCGAAACGGTGTCTTTCCCGTCTGGCGCTTCGAGCACGGTGAATGGCGCCGGCCCTTTGCGCTGCAACAGGATGGCTCCTGGAAGGCCGTGGGCGCCGACTTCGGACCAGACGGGCGTTTCTACCTGCTTGAACGCCAGTTTGTCGGCGTCGGGTTCCGGTCTCAGATCCGCCGCTTTGATCTCGACGGGGCAGAGCCAGTCAAACGCGGCCGGGTTTTGTATCGCAGTCCGCTGGGCCGGCACGGCAACCTTGAGGGGATGGGAATCTGGCAGGACGGGGACGGACATATGCGGGCCGTCATGGTGTCCGACGACAATTTCAGCGCCATGCAGCGCACCGAGGTTGTCGAGGTGATCCTCCCGCACTGACTTGCCAGCCGCATCGGAAGCCTGTATTCGACGAACCTCCCCATTCGGGGCAAGTCGCCGCAACCTTGTCAAAACGGGCACCCTGACATGACACGTAAATACCTTCCCGGCATCCTTGCCATGGCCGCCGTCGTGGTGGCGTCCAATATCCTTGTGCAGCACCTGTTGGGCCAATGGCTCACATGGGGCGCACTGACCTATCCTTTTGCCTTCCTGGTCACCGACCTGATGAACCGCATCTATGGCGCCGGGCCTGCCCGGCGCGTGGTGTTCTTCGGCTTCGTTGTCGGCGTGATCTGCTCGCTCATCGGCAGCCAGATTCATGGCGAGTTCGGTCCGCTGGTGACGCTGCGCGTGGCACTCGGGTCAGGCGCGGCCTTCCTCGCCGCGCAACTCGTGGACGTGGCGATTTTCGACCGCCTGCGGGAAGGGCGCTGGTGGCGGGCGCCGTTGGCCTCCACGCTCGTAGGCTCGACGCTGGATACTGCAATCTTCTTCACCATCGCCTTCTCCGCCACGTTGAACGCGGTGGAACCGGGCAACATGCCGGTCTGGGCGCAGGAGGTTCTGCCGTTGCTGGGAACGGGTCCGGAGGCACCGCTCTGGGTTTCGCTCGCGGTGGCGGACTGGGCCGTGAAGCTGTCGCTTGCGCTGCTTGCACTGCTGCCGTTCCGCATGGTCGTGCGGCGCATTCTGGCCAAACCTGCCGAAATTCATTGACAGACATCGGTTCTGTGTCACTCTGATCGCAACTGAAACAAGCGAAAGGAGGTGATCCAGTGTCGAGAGTCATGCTGGAGAAAGGTGTCGGGATTATCGGGAGAGCGCGCCGTTGAGGCAGCCCTCGAGGTATGCTTCCTGAAGGGCTTATGGGCCCAGGACACCTCACCTCCATGATACTCGGAGAGCCGCCCCGGACAGGGGCGGCTCTTTCCGTTTCGGGATGCGCCTGTGCGACATGCCTGCGCCATCCCGCAATGCCGCTATCGGGTCTGGCCCCCGGCCATCCCTTCGGCCTATTCAGGGGCGAAGGGAGTCTGTCGCATGTTGCGGGTCAATGACGAGATCACCATCGAGGATTGGGAGCTGACGGAACAGTTCAGCCGGTCCTCCGGCCCGGGTGGGCAGAACGTCAACAAGGTCTCCACCGCGGTGGAACTGCGGTTCGAAGCCGAACGCAGCCCAAACCTCCCCGGACATGTGAAGGCACGATTGAAGCGGCTCGCCGGTCGTCGCTGGACGTCGGAGGGCGCGCTGATCCTGCGGGTCGAGGACACGCGGAGCCAGGCCCGAAACCGCGAGATCGCGCGCGAGCGTCTCGTTGAACTGATCGAGAAAGCGTTGCATCGGCCAAAACGTCGGATTGCAACCCGCCCGACGCTCGGTTCGAAGAAACGGCGCATGGACGCAAAGAGCCGGCGTGGCGAGGTGAAGGCCATGCGTGGGCGCGTCAGGGACGAGGATTGAGCGAAATGGAATCTCTGGAGCAGAGGCGCCAGCGCCTCATGGGGCCGAATGTCCCCACGTTTTATCGCACTCCGCTTCACATTGTGCGGGGCGAGGGGGTCTGGCTCTGGGATGTGGACGGCCGGCGATATCTCGATTGCTACAACAACGTTCCGCATGTCGGCCATTGCCATCCGGCCGTGGTGGAGGCGATTGCGCGTCAGGCATCGCAGTTGAACACGCACACGCGCTACCTGCACGAACGCGTTCTCGACTATATCGAGCGGCTCTGCGCCAAATTCGACCACGACCTGAGCCAGGCCATCATGGTCTGCACCGGGTCGGAAGCCAACGACATCGCCCTGCGAATGGCGGAGGCCGTGACCGGCAAGACCGGGCTGATCGCGACGGACAACACCTACCACGGCAATACCAAGTTCGTGAGCCAGCTATCGACACGGCGCCCCCCGATTGGCGGCTACCCGGGAAACGTGCGCCTCGTGCCAGCGCCCGATTCCCTGCGTCCTGTTGGGGGCGATTTAGGGTCGCAGGCTACGGTTTTTGCTGAGAATGTCGCCCGCGCCATCGAGGAACTGGAAGCATCCGGTCATGGTTTTGCCGGCTTCATGCTGTGTCCGGCCTTCGCGAACGAAGGGCTGCCCTGTCTCGAACCCGGCTTCCTGGACCCGACGGTCGAAGTGGTCAGAAAGGCCGGTGGGCTTGTTCTGTGCGACGAGGTGCAGCCCGGGTTCGGGCGACTTGGCGATGCCTGGTGGGGCCACGAGATCCTCGGGTTCCGTCCTGATGTCGTGACGCTCGGCAAGCCGATGGCGAATGGCCACCCCGTCGCCGCTGTCGTCACCCGCCCCGATGTCATGGCCGCGTTCCGCGAGGCGTTCGGCTACTTCAACACGTTTGGAGGCAATCCTGTTTCTGCCGCCGCCTGTCTGGCGACGCTGGATGTGATCGAGACCGAAGGTCTGGTGGAGAACGCGCGGGACGTCGGTGTCTACACATTGGCGCGTTTGCAGGACCTGTCACATCCGCGTATCGGAGAGACCCGGGGGCACGGCTTGTTTTTTGGCATGGAGTTCGTTGCGGAGGACGGCGTAGCACCCGCCACGGATTTCGCCGAAGCCGTCGTGGAAGGCATGCGCGACCGTGGCATTCTGCTCAACCGCATCGGGCGGAAGATGAACATCCTGAAGATGCGCCCGCCGATGCCCTTCAGCCGGTCGGACGGGGACCTCGCGGTGGAGGCCCTCGGCGAGGTTTTGGCGAGGATGCCGCAATGACCGAAGAAGACGCCATAGAGATTGCGCGTGAAGCGGCGGAAGCTTGGGGCGGTTGCGACGACGCGCCCCGCCTTGTCGGGTTTCGCGAGAATGTTGTTCTTGAGGTCCGTCTGCGGTCCGGGTGTCGCGCGGCCCTGCGTCTTCACCGTCCAGGCTACCAGAGCCACGCGGCCATCGAAGGGGAGTTGCGGTGGACCCAGGCCCTGTCGGAGGCTGGTTTTTCGTGCCCGCGCCCGCTGGCGACCTGCAACGGTGCCCTGACGCACCGGGCCGACGATCGTGTGGTGTCGGTCATCGAGTGGCTGGACGCCACCCCAATCCTGGACGTGCCGTCTGTTGGTCGTGAAATGGTGTACCGGCGACTGGGGCGATGCCTCGGAGATTTGCACAACCTGTCGGATCGGCTGGGGGGGGAGCGTTTCGGCCGGCCCAGTTGGGATCGGGACGCGTTTCTTGGCGCCGCGCCGCTTTGGGGACCCTTTGCCGCGAACCCGTCGCTGAGTGGCGCCGAACGCCGGTTTCTGCAAGTGGCCGAGGACACGGCCGGCACCGAGCTGGTGGCGTTGGCAGAGCCGGACATCGGATTGATCCATGCCGATGCCTTGCAGGAAAATGTCCTCGACGACGGCCAGACACTCTGGCTGATCGATTTCGACGATTGTGGCTGGGGTTACCGCGGTTACGATCTCGGGGTTGCGTTGGTCCAACATGCGGCATCGCCTGATTTGCCAACGCTCTCGCGGGCCTTGCTGGAAGGCTATGCGGCTGTCCGCCCCGGGTTCCCCAAAAAGTCGCTTCCCCTGTTCATGATGCTGCGCGGTTTCGCATCCGCCGGCTGGATCGTTCCACGTGCGCCGGCGGGGGATCCGCGGCAGCGCAGCTATGCCGAACGGGCCCTTCGATTGGCGGAGATCTATCTTGGCCGCTCGGCGCCCTGATCAGACGACGACCTCCATCGGTGTCTGCGCGCCAACCCGAAAGACACGTTTGTAGCGCTCGACCTCTTCCGGTGGCCCCATGGACTTGTTGGGATTGTCCGACAGTTTGACGGTCGGTCGCCCGTTCGCCTTGACCGCTTTGCACACGAGCGAAAATGGCGCCAGGCCATCATCGGGGACCAGCCCCCGGAAATCGTTGGTGAGCAGGGTCCCCCAGCCGAAACTGGGGCGAACGCGGCCGGAAAACTGCTTGTGAAGCTCCAGGATCTTGTCCTCGTCAAGGCCGTCGGAAAAGATGACCAGCTTCTTTCGGGGATCTTCACCGCGTGACTTCCACCAGGCGATAGCGGTTTCGGCGCCCGTCGCCGGATCGCCGCTGTCGATGCGGATACCGGTCCAACCGGCCAGCCAGTCCGGCGCACGTTCCAGAAAGCCCTCAGTCCCGTAGGTGTCGGGAAGAATGATCCGGAGGTTGCCGTCGTGTTCCTCCTGCCAATCGGCCAGAACCTGATAGGGCGCCTGCGCCAGGTCTTCGTCCGTGTCGGCCAATGCGGCGTACACCATAGGCAGTTCATGCGCATTCGTACCGATGGCCTCGACCTCCCGCCGCATGGCGATCAGGCAATTCGAAGTGCCGACGAAGCTCTCTCCCAATCCCTCGATCATCGCCTGCACACACCAATCCTGCCACAGAAAGGAATGGCGGCGCCGGGTGCCGAAGTCGGCGATACGCAGGTCGGGCAGCGCCCGCAGGCGTTCCAGTTTCTCCCAGAGCTTTGTCATCGCGCGGGCATAAAGCACCTGAATCTCGAAGCGCTCCATGCGGTCGAGCACCGCCCGTCCACGCAGTTCCATCAGGACAGTCAGGGCCGGGATTTCCCAGAGCATCACCTCTGGCCATGACCCTTCGAAGGTCAGCTCATACTGGCCATCGCGTTTTTCGAGATGGTATGCCGGCAGCCGGACGCCCTCGAACCATTCCATGAAATCGGAGCGGAACATCTGGCGTTTGCCATAGAAGGTGTTGCCACGCAGCCAGGTGCTTTCACCCCGTGTCAGCGAAAGCGACCGGATATGATCGAGATGTTCACGTAGCTCGCCCTCGTCGATCAGATCGGCGAGGCGGATTTCACTGGAGCGGTTGATCAGCGAAAAGGTGACGCGTGCATCCGGCTTGTTGTGAAAGACGGACTGACACATCAGAAGCTTGTAGAAATCCGTATCGATCAGGGACCGGACGATCGGATCGATCTTCCATTTGTGGTTCCAGACACGCGTGGCGATATCGACCATGCTCGGTCTCCGTGAGGTGGACGACCTTCAGGGTATCGGTCCAATGCGCCAATTGAAAGAGCGCTGTCAGCCGATCCCGGCCAGGTTCACGACGGGTTCCTGCATCTCCGACCCGGTGAAACGATCCTTCCTGTACCGTCGCAGGGCGCCAACGATGTCCTTTTTGCGAAACGGTTTCGTGATCACGCCATCCATCCCGGCCGCAAGACACATTTCACGATCTTCGGGAAGCGCATTCGCCGTCAGCGCTGCAATCGGCGTAGGGCCAAGGTGCAACTCGGCCTCGCGCGACCGGATCCGTCGGGTTGCCTCCAGCCCGTCGAGGATCGGCATGTGTACATCCATCAGGACAAGGTCGATCTCGTGCAGATCAAAGAGCGAGACAGCATCCCGACCGTTGACCGCAAAGATCGGATCGACGTTCAGTTGCGACAGCATCCGTTCGAGAATGAGGGTGTTGGTGCGATTGTCTTCGGCGACGAGCACGCGCAGGCCGCGGAACTCATCCTCTTCCTGCACGAGGGGCGGTGGATCCTGCGGCGGATTTTCCTGTTGGCCAATCGGTTGGGACAGATTGACGACGAAGGTCGACCCCTTGCCAGGAAAGGAAGAAACATCGATCTCGCCACCCATCGCCCGGGTCAACAGCCTGGAGATGGCAAGGCCCAGCCCGGTGCCTCCAAAACGCCCGGCCACGGTTGAGTCCGCCTGCTGGAAGCTCACGAATATGTCCTCGAGCCGATCCGCCGGGATTCCGACTCCGGTATCGTTGACTGAGATCATCAGATGGCAGGTTGAGCGCTCCAGTTTGACCGCAACCTCGACGTCGATTGACCCAGTTTCGGTGAATTTGATCGCATTGCCAAGCAGGTTCAGCAGGATCTGGCGTAGCCGGGCAGCATCGCCCGTGAGGCACGGCGGCAGGCTCGCTGGCAGCACAAGGTTCAGCGCAAGATCCTTGGACTTGGCCAGGGCCGCAACCATTTCCACCGCGCTGCGAATGCAATCGGCGGGTGAATAGGGGTCGCTCGTGATCTGGAGCTTGCCGGATTCCAGCTTGGAAAAGTCCAGAATGTCATTGACGATATCCAGCAGCGCCTCTCCGGAGGAGGTGATCGTCCGCAGCAGGCAAAGCTGGTTCTCATCGAGGTCGGTGTCGAGCAGGAGGTCCACTGTCCCGATGACACCATTCATCGGGGTTCGGATCTCGTGGCTCATGGTAGCAAGAAACTGGTGGCGCAGTTGCACCTCCCACTCGGCCTTCTGGCGCGCTTCGGCCAGTGCCCTCTCGCGCTCCTTGGCGACACCGATGTTGCGCTCGACACTGACGAAATTCACGACCTGGCCGCAATTGTCCAGAACGGGCGTCAGGCTGACCTCCATCCAGATCGGGGTCCCCTTCCGGTCGTGGCTGACAATCTCCGTTCTGTAGGAACTGCCTCTTCGGCGGGCGGCCTCAATCTCCCTGATGGTTTGCGGGCATGTCTCGGGGCCGTTCAGGAACGTGACATGCTGGCCGACTGCGGCTTTCGACGTATAGCCCGTTGTCGCCGAAAACGCCCGGTTCACCCAGGTGATCATACCGTCGGGCGTCGTGATGATCACGGCATCGTTTGCTTGCTCCGCGACCATGGCAAGTTGCTTCGTTGTCTGTCGGGATTCCTCAAGCGCCTGGTTGACATGGGCGAGGTCGCGGGCGCGTCGAAGCGTTTCCAATTGCATCGCTTCCCGGCGAAGCCGAGTCTTGTGGACAGGGCGAACAACAAGCCACACGACATAGATCAGCAGCAATGCGGCCACGGCATCGTAGGTGACCTCGTTCAGTTCCCCATTGGCGCTCAGCCAAGCCTGATAGATCATCATCAGAACCGCGAGGCCATAAATCAGCAATCGCACGAGAGCGGCATTTCGATGAACCCCGTACAGGAGTGCGGCATCCATAAGTGCGGCGATACAGATCGCACCGGCAAGGGATCGCGCGTCCTGGCCGCCGCTGGACACAACGACCGCCATGACGACACAGATGGTCAGTGCCTGGATCCCGCCTGTCAGTGTCGTGATACCTTGTGCCAGGGGATAGCTCGGACCGAGGTGTTGTCGTTGCCCGTAGCGCCGCAGCACGAGGCAATCGAGAGTCTCTCCCAGAAATACGACGATGGCCGTCAGGACGGTGGTCCTCAGATCGGACATCGCGAGGACAAGTGGGAACAGGACGGCGACGAGAAGTTGGCGGGTCCAGAAGTGGCGGGAGCGTCCCCGGCAATAGGACAGAAACCGCCCCTCGGCGGTGCGGCTCGCCTGGTACTCCCTGAGTTGGCGATCGGCCTCGACCGTCCTGGACTTCATGCTGCTCCCGACAGGCCGGCATCGGCCCTTTCCTTTCGGGCAGACGACACCAGAAAAAACTTCCTGATTGGTTAACGCCCTATTTCACGGGCTGCCGATCAGCTTCACCCCGGCGTCCTTCATGCCGTCGAGCGAGGTCGTCAGGGATCCGTCAAGGTCGATGGCGCGGCTGGCAGCAAGGTCGACCGTTACATCGAACCCGAGCCTTGCGGCATCGACGGCCGAGTAATTCACGCAGAAATCCGTCGCCAGCCCGACAAGCCGAACCGCGGTGACCCCATGGGTTTTAAGGTATCCTTCGAGCCCGGTCGGTGTCGTATGGTCATTCTCGAAAAAGGCCGAATAGCTGTCGATCCCCCTGCGATAGCCCTTGCGGATCACCATGTGTGCGGCATCGACGTCCAAATCGGGGTGAAAGGCCGCGCCCTCCGATCCTTGAACGCAATGGTCAGGCCAGAGGACCTGTGGGCCGTAGGGCATTTCCGCCATTTCGAAGGGCGCCTTGCCGTCGTGCTGCGACGCGAAAGAGGCATGATCGGCCGGGTGCCAATCCTGTGTCAGAACCCGGACGGGATACCTGTCGAGCATCCCGTTGATGAGCGGCACGATCGTATCGCCATCGGGGACGGCAAGTGCGCCGCCCGGGCAGAAGTCGTTCTGGACATCGATCACGATCAGGGCTTCGGTCATGGCGCACCTCCTGCTGCAATGGCTAGGCAAGAGGAACCGTGGCGTCAATGCGGGGCTTGTGAAGGTCGGGTGAACTGCCCTAGTGACAGCACATGCTGACAGTTGCCGCCCTGTATCACTTCACCCGTTTCGACAACCCCTCCACCATTCGCACACCGCTTCTGGCATTGTGCGAAGAACAGGGCGTGAGGGGGAGCCTTCTGCTGGCCCGCGAGGGGATCAACGGCACCATCGCCGGAACCGCGGAGGGGATTGCCAGGGTGCTGTCCCATATTCGGGCGCTTCCCGGCTGCGCGGACCTGGAGTGGAAGGAGAGCGGTGCAGCGGAGATGCCCTTCGGTCGCATGAAGGTGCGTCTCAAGCAAGAGATTGTCACCATGGGGCAGCCTCAGGTCGATCCAACAGCGTCCGTGGGGCGCTATGTCGATGCGGAGGAGTGGAATGCGCTGATCTCGGCGCCCGATGTTGCGGTGATCGACACCCGAAATGACTATGAGGTCGCCATTGGCACGTTCGAGGGCGCCGTCGATCCGGGCATCCGGAGTTTCCGGGATTTTCCGGACTGGTGGGAAGCCAATCGCGACCGCTTTCACAACAAGAAGATCGCAATGTTCTGCACCGGCGGAATCCGTTGCGAGAAGTCGACGAACTACCTGTTGGGGCTGGGCGAGGCGGAGGTGTTCCATCTGAAGGGTGGCATCCTGAAGTACCTCGAGGAGGTTCCCGAAGCCGAGAGCCTCTGGAATGGCGAGTGCTTCGTCTTTGACCAGCGCGTTGCGCTGAAGCACGGCCTGGAGCCGGGGACACATGCCATGTGCCATGCTTGTCGGCGGCCCGTCTCGCCGGAAGACATGCGGGCGGAAAGCTACGAGGAAGGTGTGAGTTGCCTTGCCTGTATTGGCGAGTTTTCCGATCAGGACCGTCAGAGGTTCCGGGAACGCCAGCGGCAGGTGAAACTGGCGCGCGACCGTGGCGAACGGCACCTCGGCGCGGAGGGGTAAAATCCACACCAAGGGTGCCCGCCAGCCGTGGATGAGCTCGGCGGTCTTCGCTGCGTGGTCGAGCGTCAGCATCGGCATGTGGCCGGTGTTTTAGACGCAGCTTGGGGTGTAGACACGACCGGAATCCATGGGTCGACAGACCCGGCGCTAGCGCCTGTTCCAGGCGCCCGAAAGGTGTCGCGGATCGCCCCCGGCCAGGAGCCAGAACATGCGAAGCGCGCGGTAGAGCCGAATGCGGCACAGCGTGAAAAACGCACGCCAGCGGTTCTCAAGGCTGGAAACCCGTTGCGTGGTCAGGATACGCGGAAGGGCTGCCAAGATGGACACCGGCATTGCCAGCGCCTTCAGCAGGAACCCGAGCCGACCGGTGGCACTCCTGCGGGCTTCTTCGAAATCATGCCCCATCTGGCGGTCCCATTTCGCGCGGAGTTGGGCGAAGGTTACCCGCGCCGGATGGACGACCAGCATCTCCGGAACGAAGGCAAAGTGATACCCCGCGCGGACTGCCCTGCGCCCCCAGTCGCGATCTTCCGCGATCTCCAGCCCGCCAAACGGACCGACGGCGTCGAAGACGTCTGACCGCATCGCGAGGTTGCAGGTCACGGTGAAGCCCATGTCCCGTATGTAGCGTTCAACCTGAAACCCGAAGATGGCTTCGTAGGCCTCGATCGCGGTCATGTTGCGGGGATCGGAAACGCCGACCTGCACCTCCCCCCCGAGCAAATGCCTGTCCGGCGCCCGCAGCCCGGCATCCACCGCCGCAAGCCAGCCCGGTGAAGGAATGCAATCGGCGTCGGTGAAGGCGAGAATGGTTCCACTGGCGGCGCGTGCACCGAGGCTGCGTGCCGGGCCGGGGCCGGGGGTGGGCTCGCGCAAAAGACGGACGGACGGGAAGCGGCGGCAGACCTCTTCCGGATCGGTGATGGATCCATTGTCCACGACGATGATCTCATCGGCGGTTCTATTGCCGCCGACCAGCGCTTCGAGGCAGCGTGCAAGGTCTTCCAGCTGGTTCAAGTGCGCTATGATCACGCTGATCTTGGGCGTCGGGTCAGGAGAATCCATCGCGCCATTCCTCCCGCCTGTCGTGGATCTCCTTCCAGGTGGCAGCCTTCGTTTTCAAGCTGTCCCTGCCGGTCAGCCGGGCCGCGATCCGCAGCCCCGCCTGCCGGGACCAGGGCCAGCCACGCAGCAACACGGCCGCAATCGGCTGCTGCCATTTCGGAAAATGGCGCGTGATCAACTCCTGCTTGGCCTTGAGCAGCCGCACCATCTTGTCCGACCGGACGGCCTCGGATGCGCCGCCGAGGTGCACGATTTCTGCAGCCGGGGTAAACCGTGGTCGGGCGCCCAGTTGCTTTCGGGCACGCAGACACAGATCGGTTTCCTCGCCATACATGAAGAAGGCCGTGTCGAAACCGCCGAGCACCTCCCAATCCTCCCTGCGGATCAGGAAGAATGACCCTTGCGCGATATCGATCTCGCGCTCGCTGTCCCGCTTCCAGCCGCCATAGTGTTCCGAATTGAAGATCGCGCTCCCCCGGAACAGCGAATTCAGGCCAATTGCGCCGCATGCCAGTGTCCAGAGGCTCATCCGGCGAAAACAAGACCCGGGATTGAGCCGGCCATCCGAAAAGGTCGTCCGACCGGTCCAGATGCGCGCATCGGGCGTGCTGTCGGCAAAGGCGACGAGCCGGTCCACCGCATTGTGCCGCGTTACCGTATCGGGGTTCAGCAGCAGCAGATACTCGCCGCGCGCCTCATGCGCCGCGACATTGTTTGCTGCGGCGAAACCGAGGTTGTGGCTTTTGGCAAGGAGCCGGAGCCAAGGGAAAGCCTCCGCAATCGCCTCTGCCGAACCATCGGTCGAGGCATTGTCCACGACGATGATCTCGTGGGGCAGACGGGTTTCCGACTGGACCGATCGCAACGCGGCGAGTGTTTCCTCCCGCGTGTTGTAGCTGATCACCAGTATGGAAACTCTCGGATCCAATGTGCCCCATCCGCTTTTGCGCCGCTTCCGGTGCCCGGTGCGACAGCTTCAATTGGCGCCTACATCATCTGCGCCCGCCGGCGCAAGCGCGGCACCGCCTTGACCGCGTGGCGCTATCCCGCCAGAAAAGTGCGATAATCCTGCGTCGGCAAATGGGCTGGCGCTCCCGCACAGGCCCTCTCATGCTGCGTTCCGCCCTGCTGATCTTCTCCGGAAACGGGGTGAATGCCGCGATGGTGCTGGTCCGCACGATCCTGATCGCGCGGCTGGTCAGTGTCGAGGATTTCGGCATTGCAGCAACTCTCGTGATGGGCATGGCGCTGGTTGAGATGTTGACCACGGTCGGCGTTCATCAACTCCTGATCCAGAACAAGGATGGCGAAGACCCCGAGTTGCAGGCCGGGTTACAGGCGTTCCACGTCATCCGGTCCTTTGTGGCGGCGCTCCTGCTGCTCCTGATTGCGGCGCCTTTTGCACGGTTCATGGGCATTCCGGAAGCGACCGGGTCATTTCGCCTGCTCGCCCTGTGCCAGGTGATCCTCGCGTTCGTGCATTTCGACTACCAGCGCATGAGCCGGAGCATGCGGTACGGTCCCATGGCGATCATTTTCGCGCTGCCGAACATCCTGTCCGTGGTGTCGATCCTGCCCTTCTACTGGCTTTTCGGCGACTACCGGGTGATGGTCTTCTGCATGATGACGGGGTTCACGGTGACGGCCGTCGCCTCACACATCCTCGCTGACCGTCCCTACAGGCTGCGGTTCGATCCGGGCATCTTCCGGCGCTGCATCGACTTCGGTCTGCCAATCATGGCGACGGGCGTGCTCACCTACGCAGTGTTCTATGGCGAGCGCATGATTGTCGGACGGGCGCTGGGCATGGAGACACTGGCCGTCTTCTCGCTCGCCTTTTCGCTGACCCAGGCGCCTGCACTGCTTGTGGAGCGCAGCATGCTGCCGCTCTTCTTGCCGCAACTCGGTGCCGTCCAGTCCGAGAAGGATCGTTTTCAGTCCGTCGCGGATGCCGTCCTGAAGGTTCACCTGCTCGGAGCCGGAGTGCTGGTGGCGGTGTTCGTCGTGTTCGCGCCTCTCGTCACGCTCTTCTTCGGCGAAAAATACGGTGAGATCACGCCGCTTCTGTTGGGGCTCAGTGTCGTGCAGGGATTGCGGCTGGTTCGGTACGGGATCTCGGTCGTGTGCCTTGGAAAGGCGGATTCCGTAAACGGCATGCTGTCCAGCCTCGCACGGATCTCGGTGTTGCCGCTGACTTGGCTCGTCGCGGTCACGAGCGGCGATCTGCGGGCGATCATCTGGCTTGCCGTGTTCGCAGAAGGTTTTGGAATCGCGGTTGGGGCGGTGGCCATGTGGCGTCGGAGCGGCGTCGCTGCGTCTGGGCTCCTGCGTCCCGCGATCTCTGCCTTGCCACTGATTGCACTGGCGCTGGTTGGGGCGGTTGCCGGGATCGCCCTTCCCGGCGTCCCCGACGGGCTTGATGCGGCGCTGCTTGCTGTCCCGGCGTTGCTCCTCGTGGTCGCGGCCACGGGGTCGTCGCTGGCAGTCGTGAGATCCCTACGGGGCCACAACACCGGTTGATGCAAGGCGGGCAGGGGTGATTCCGGCGCAACACCGGCCCCGATGCTGCAGTGCGGCGCCATGTCTCGGTGCTGCGGTGGAGGTTAGCGCTCACACGCGACGAAGTGCCCACGCAACAGACTTGCGCGAAAGGACCTTGCTTGCGTAACTCCTGCAAAGATCTGAGGGAGAGAGACACATGGGCTATTCCGACATCTATGCTGCCTGGCAAGCCGACCCGGAGGCATTCTGGATGGAAGCGGCCGAGGCAGTCGATTGGTTCCAGAAACCGTCCAAGGCGTTGTTCGACGAGAAGGCACCGCTGTACGAGTGGTTCTCCGACGCCCTGGTCAACACCTGCTACAACGCCGTTGACCGGCATGTTGAAGCCGGCCGTGGCGACAATCTCGCCATCATGCATGAAAGCCCGATCACCCACTCGACCAAGGGGATCACCTATCGCGAGCTTCGCGACCGTGTGGCCAGCCTCGCCGGCGCGCTCAAGATGCGCGGCGTGGAAAAGGGCGACCGGGTCATCATCTACATGCCGATGGTGCCGGAGGCCGTGGAAGCCATGTTGGCCTGTGCCCGGATCGGTGCGGTGCATTCCGTTGTCTTTGGCGGATTTGCCGCGAACGAACTGGCGGTCCGGATCGACGACGCCAAGCCCACGGCGATCATCGCGGCGTCCTGTGGTCTCGAACCGGGGCGCGTGGTGCACTACAAACCGCTTCTCGACGAAGCCATCGACATGGCGGATCACAAGCCCGATTTCTGCGTCGTGTTCCAGCGCGAGCAAGAAGTTGCGAAGCTGATCGAGGGGCGGGACTTCGAATGGCATTCCTTCCAATACGGTGTGAAGCCGGTGGATTGCCTTCCGGTCGAGGGCAATCACCCCGCCTACATCCTCTACACATCCGGCACCACGGGGCAGCCGAAGGGTGTCGTGCGGTCTACTGCAGGTCACCTGGTGGCGCTGACCTGGTCGATGGAGAATATCTACAACGTCGGACCAGGTGAGCGTTTTTGGGCAGCGTCGGATGTCGGCTGGGTCGTGGGCCATTCCTACATCTGCTACGGGCCGCTTCTGGCTGGTGCGGAGACACTGGTGTTCGAGGGCAAGCCGATCGGTACGCCGCATGCCGGCGTTTTCTGGAAGATCATCCAGAACCATCGGGTAAAGAGCTTCTTCACCGCGCCCACCGCGCTGCGCGCCATCAAGAGGGAAGATCCGAAAGGCGAGTGGATCAAGCGTTACAAACTTCACGACCTGCAAGCATTGTTCCTTGCCGGCGAACGTGCCGATCCGGACACGGTGAAATGGGCGCAGGAGCATCTGGGCGTGCCGGTCGTGGACCATTGGTGGCAGACCGAGACCGGCTGGGCCATCGCCGCCAACCCGATCGGTGTGGAGGAACTGCCGACCAAGCTGGGATCGCCCTCGGTGCCGATGCCCGGCTACGAGGTTCATATCCTTGACGAAGGCGGCCACGAGGTCGAAGGACCCGGCACCATGGGGGCCATCGCGATCAAGTTGCCCCTGCCCCCGGGGACGCTGCAAACCCTTTGGAATGCCGAGGATCGCTTCAAGAAGTCCTATCTGGAGCATTTTCCAGGCTACTACGAGACCGGCGATGCGGGCTACAAGGACGAGGACGGCTATCTCTATATCATGTCGCGCACCGATGACGTCATCAACGTCGCCGGTCACCGGCTCTCGACCGGCGCCATGGAAGAAGTGCTCGCCGAGCATCCCGATGTCGCGGAATGCGCGGTGATTGGTGTGGCCGACGCGCTCAAGGGGCAGATGCCCTTTGGCTTCCTCTGCTTGAATGCCAGCCATGAACGCTCCCCGGAAGAAGTGATCACCGAATGCGTCGGCATGGTGCGTCGGGAGATCGGCCCGGTTGCCGCCTTCAAGCTGGCCTGCGTCGTCGATCGTTTGCCCAAGACCCGCTCGGGCAAGATCCTGCGTGGAACCATGCAGAAGATCGCCGATGGCGAGGCCTACAAGATGCCCGCGACGATCGACGACCCGGCGATCCTTGACGAGATCACCGGCGCGCTCAAGGCGATGGGCTACGCGAAGGCGGCCGGCTGAACCCTCGGGCCCAAGCTTTCTGACGGGAGCCGCCCGGCCATGTGTCGGGCGGCTTTTTTGTGTCGCAAACTCCCTTGATGTGCTTTTCGGAAGGGCGCATGTCTGGTCAAATTCCACGTCAGGTCCGGGAATGCCAGTGAACCAGGACTCCACAAAGAACCCCAAGCTGCCCGATTCGCGGGCAGCCCTGCGGGAGCGGTTACAGCTACTTCGCGACTACTTGGCCGAATTGGGGACGGCAGATCTCGATCCGGCCTCGGCGCTCCGGCACCGGGAAGCGCGCCGAGTACTGGCAGAAGTCCTTGACGAATTGGGTTCGGATGCCCCCGCTGAAACCATTGCGCCACAGGCCGTGCCGTCCCGGGACATTGCCGTGGCCATCATGCGGGACGTCGGCCGCGTCTGGGCGGACGCCGCACGTCGGCGCGGCATGGAACTGCGCACGGATATCGGCCAGCACCTGCCTGATCGTGTACATGCTGTGCCGGAGGTTCTTTTGCCGATGGTTGGCAGAATGCTGCGCGACGCACTGTCGGTCGCCGATACGGCCGTGCTGTTGCAGATCCGCGGCAATCGGAAGGGAGAACTGGAGATTGTGGTTCGGGGCGGGGCGGCCGGACACCCCGACCTGTCCGAATCCAGTTCGATCGAAAGCGCCGACCCAAAGGTTCCCGCCATCGGGGAGGCAAGCGATCTGGGTCGCGGGGCCCCAGGGAGCGCCTACGGGGTTCGGCTTGTGTTGCGGGCAAATTCGGGTGGGCCGACAGGAGACCCTGGAAAGGCGGGAACCGCGCCGGCGCGCGGCCAGGATGACCAGGCGCAGGTTTCGGGGAAACGGGTCCTGCTCGTCGGTCCGGAAGGACCGCACCGGAAAACCGTCAAGCACATGCTGGGCCACCTCGGACTGGAGGTGTTTTGCTCGATCAGCGGGGCGGCAGCGCCGTCGCGCCTAAGGATCGGGTCGTTTGACGGCGTTGTCATCGACACCGACCTTGACGATATCGAACCGGGCGATTTGCTGGCGCGGCTCCGCTCGCAGGATGGTCCGTCGGAACACTTGCCTCTTCTTGCGATCACGGCGTTGGAAGGCGAGCGTCGGGACGCCCTTCTGCACGCGGGCGCCGATGATGTGATGTCCAAGCCGCTGCCCGGAATAGCGCAATTCGAGGCCCGGCTTAAGCAGTTGCTGATGTCGCCCGCCCATCGGGTGGCCGCCGAGGCGACCGTCCCGACCCGGTCCGATCCTCGCTCGCTCGGGATTGCGCCGTCGGCGCTCGACGATCTGCTGGATATGACCGGCCCCGACCGGCGGCAGGAGCTGCTGGAAGGGCTGCTGGCGGATCTTGGTGATGTTGCCGCCGGGCTCGCCCGGACGGAAACCTCCGGTGACCCGCAGGACGCACGGGAGCACAGCCATGTGCTGATCTCGCTGTCAGGCGCCGTGGGAGCCACGACGGTGCTTGTGCGCGCCCGGCAACTCAACGCCCTGGCCCATGAAGGAAATCGAGCGGCAATGCTCACGCTGACGCGGCAACTGCGGTCCGACGTCGACGGCCTGCTCGGCCATATCCGGCGTGCTGCGGAGCGTTCGGTGCATGGCGTGGGCAACTAGCGGAACCTGCACCGACGCTGGCGCCGGACGGGTTTGCCTTTCTTGGGTCGGCATCTTGCTCGTCTGTCCACGACCGATCTGCGTCACCCTGCCGAACCGCGACCCACAGAGGGGTGCAGTGGTTTCTGAAAAAGGCCGCTCCTCTGTGAGCGGCCTTCTTGTTCGCAGGGTTTGAGATTGTCGCTCAAAGCGTATCGTAGACCGGGAACCGTTCGCACAGCGCCGTCGCTTCGGCCTTGACCTTCGCTTCGACCGCGTCGTTTCCTTCCTCGCCGTTGGCGGCAAGCCCATCGACGACGTCGACGATCATGCGGCCGACGGCCCGGAACTCCTCTTCACCGAAACCGCGGGTGGTGCCTGCCGGTGTGCCGAGCCGTACGCCAGAGGTCACGGTCGGCTTCTCCGGATCGAAGGGGATGCCGTTCTTGTTGCACGTGATATGGGCACGGCCGAGCGCCTTCTCTGTCGCGTTGCCCTTCACGCCCTTGGGACGCAGGTCGACAAGCATCAGGTGCGTGTCCGTGCCGCCGGTCACGATATCCAGCCCGCCCTTCATCAGCTCGTCCGCCAGCGCAACGGCGTTGGCGCGTACCTGTTTCTGGTAGGCCTTGAACTCGGGGCGCAACGCCTCGGCAAAGGCGACGGCCTTGGCGGCGATCACGTGCATCAGCGGGCCACCCTGGATTCCGGGGAAGATCGCGGAGTTCACCTTCTTGGCGATGGCTGCATCGTTTGTCAGGATCATGCCGCCACGCGGGCCACGAAGGGTTTTGTGCGTCGTGGTGGTGGCCACGTTGGCATGGGGGAAGGGCGAGGGGTGCTCGCCCGCGGCCACGAGGCCCGCGAAATGGGCCATGTCCACCATCAGGTAGGCGCCCACGCTGTCGGCGATCTCACGGAATTTCGCAAAGTCGATCTGGCGCGGGATGGCCGAGCCGCCAGCGATGATCAGCTTGGGCTGGTGCTCGGTCGCAAGCTGCTGAACCTGATCGTAGTCGATCAGGTTGTCCTGCTGACGTACGCCGTATTGCACCGCATTGAACCACTTTCCGGATTGGTTCGGGGGCGCGCCGTGGGTCAGGTGTCCGCCGGAGGCGAGGTTCATCCCGAGGATCGTGTCACCCGGCTTGATCAGCGCGGTGAATGCCCCCTGGTTGGCCTGGCTGCCGGAATTGGGCTGCACATTGGCGAAGTCGCACCCGAAAAGCTCCTTTGCGCGGTCGATTGCGAGGTTCTCCGCGATGTCGACGAACTGGCAGCCACCGTAGTAGCGGCGCCCCGGGTAGCCCTCGGCATACTTGTTGGTCATAACCGAGCCCTGGGCTTCCATAACCGCGCGGCTGACGATGTTCTCAGATGCGATCAACTCGATCTCGTCGCGCTGGCGGCCAAGCTCGAGGCCGATCGCCTTGGCAATCTCGGGATCGCGGGAGGCAAGCGCCTCGGTGAAGAAGCCAGAGTCACGAGTCATGTGCGAAATCCTTCCTCTGCGGCAGCGCCGCGTTGTTCCGTTGCTGGGCATGTAACGCATGTGACGGTGGGGAAAAAGGCCGGGAAACGGCTGGAAAGGCGTCATACGCGTCAATATGCGAGACTTGCGTTTCCGATGAAGGCTTGGGATGACGGTTGGGAAACGCTCGACCCCTGAGGGACTCATGAAAAACATCGCCTTTCTGGCCAGCCGGGCAGAGATTGCACAGGCGGCCCGCGATGCATTGGCCGAGCAATACGGCAACCACGATCCCGAAAATGCTGACCTGGTGGTGGCGCTGGGGGGCGATGGGTTCATGTTGCAGACACTGCACGACACCCAGCATCTGAATACCCCAGTCTATGGCATGAACTGCGGCACGGTCGGCTTCCTGATGAACGAGTTTCACGTGGAAGGCCTGCCGGAACGGCTCGACGTCGCGGAGGAAGAGGTTATCAGCCCGCTGTCGATGCGGGCGATTGCCGCCGATGGCTCGGTCCATGATGCGCTCGCGATCAACGAGGTGTCGCTGTTGCGGGCCGGTCCGCAGGTGGCAAAGCTGCGCATCACCGTGGACGGACGGGTGCGGATGGATGAATTGGTGGCCGACGGCGCGCTCGTCAGCACGCCTGCCGGGTCCACCGCCTACAACTACTCGGCCCATGGGCCGATCGTCCCGGTCGGCTCGGAGGTCTTGGCACTGACCGCCATGTCTGCCTTCCGGCCGCGCCGCTGGCGGGGCGCGTTGCTGCCGAGCACGGCGGAGGTTCGTTTTGACGTGCTCCAGCCGGAGAAACGTCCTGTCATGGCCGAAGCCGACAGCCGATCCGCGGTGAAGAACGTGCTTTCCGTGATCGTTCGCAGTGCGCCGGATATCCGGCACAGGATCCTCTTCGATCCGGGGCATGGGCTGGAAGAGCGGTTGATCCAGGAACAGTTCGTCTGATCCCACGCGGCGCGCGCCCTTGCATACCTTTCGCGGCGGGAACACACTGCCGGAAAGGAGAGCCCCATGCCTGATACTTCATTGATCGACGCGGCGCGCGCGGTGCGCGACAACGCTCATGCACCCTATTCCCGGTTCAAGGTCGGTGCGGCCATACGCACGGCCTCCGGCACCGTCTTCACAGGGTGCAACGTGGAGAACGTGGCCTATCCGGAAGGCACTTGTGCCGAGGCAGGGGCGATCGCGGCGATGGCAGCCGCTGGAGAGCGGAAAATCGTCGAAGTGGCGGTGATCGCCGACAGCCCGGCGCCGGTCCCGCCATGCGGTGGCTGCCGGCAGAAGCTGAAAGAGTTCGCTGATGCCTCGGTTGCCGTGACGATGGCCACCACCGAGGGCAAGACGCTGACCATGAGTGTCGGCGAGTTGCTGCCCGGCGCGTTCGGCGCCGAGCACATGGAATAGGCCCGGCTATGGACGCCAAGGCCATTCTCGCCAAGTTCCGCCGCGGTGAAACACCCACCGCACGTGAAGCTGCATGGTTCGGTTCCGCCATCGGGTCGGGCGACGTAACGGACGCCCAGGTCGGCGCCTTCGCAATGGGGGTTTGCCGCGCGCCCTTGTCGGAGGATGCACGCGTGGCCCTGACGCTCGCAATGCGCGACAGTGGCAACGTGATGGCGTGGGACATGCCCGGTCCGGTTGTCGACAAGCACTCGACCGGAGGAGTCGGTGACTGCGTATCCCTGCCGCTGGCCGCAGCGCTGGCGGCGTGCGGGGCCTATGTGCCGATGATCTCGGGACGTGGGCTCGGGCATACGGGCGGGACGCTGGATAAGCTGGAGTCGGTCCCCGGCTACACTGCCATCGTTGCGCAGGACCGCTTGCGCGAGATCGTGAACGATGTGGGCTGTGCTATCGTTGGCGCGAGTGCCGACATCGCGCCGTCGGACAAGCGGCTCTATGCCATTCGGGACGTGACCGGCACCGTCGAGAGTATCGACCTGATCACGGCCTCGATCCTGTCAAAGAAACTCGCTGCCGGGTTGGAGGCTCTGATCCTCGACGTGAAATGTGGCTCCGGCGCCTTCATGAAGGATGCTGCCAGCGCGCGCGCCCTCGGGGATTCGCTGGTGACCACGGCAAACGGTGCCGGTTGCCGGACCGGGGCGCTGATCACCGACATGGATCAGCCGTTGATCGAGACCGCCGGCAATGCGCTGGAGGTCGCGACCTCCATGCAGACGCTGACTTGTGAGGCGATCTCAAACCCATTGTGGCAACTGACGGTGGAGCTTGGTGGGGCGCTGTTGGCGCTCTGTGGGATTGCAGGGTCACCCGGCGACGGGGAGGGCCGGATTGAGACGGCGATGCGGTCGGGGCAAGCCGCCGAACGATTCGAGCGTATGATCGCGGCGTTGGGCGGTCCGGCGGATTTCGTTGGCAGCTGGCGGCGCTACCTGCCGGTCGCCCCGGTGGTGCAGGATGTTTTCCCCGCGCGGCCGGGGGTCGTGGCCAGCGTGAACACGGAAATGGTCGGGACTGCGGTTGTCCACCTTGGAGGCGGGCGGCTGCGCGAGAGCGATGCGCTGGACCTTTCCGTCGGGTTCGACACGCTCGCCGGGATCGGTGAGAGCGTCTCTGACCAGCGGCCACTAGCCCGGGTCCACGCGGCCAGCGAGGATGCCGCAGAGGCCGCCGCGGCGGAAATTCGCGCCGCCTATTCGGTCACGGAAGCCGGCGCGACGCCGGCGAAACTCGTGCAAGAGAGGATTGGCCTATGACCCGTGCTTTTCTCGTCGTCATGGATTCCGTGGGCTGCGGCGGTGCCCCGGATGCAGGCGAGTTCTTCAACGACGGCACACCGGATACAGGGGCCAACACGCTTGTCCATATTGCGCAAGCCTGCGCCGAAGGCCGGGCCGAGGAAGGGCGCAGCGGGCCGCTGAAGCTGCCGACGCTCGACAGTCTCGGGCTCGGCGCCGCGATCCGCATCGCATCCGGCGAGGATGCGCCGGGGTTGGGCGTGGCCCCGCAAGGTGTCTTTGGCGCGGCGACGGAGAGCTCGCAAGGCAAGGATACCCCGTCTGGCCACTGGGAGCTTGCAGGGGTGCCGGTGCCGTGGAACTGGCATTATTTCCCGAAAGCCGTCCCGAGTTTTCCCGACGCGCTGAGCCGTGCCGCGGCAGAGGCTGCCGGGACCGGCGGGATCCTTGGCAATTGCCATGCCTCCGGCACACAGATCATTGCCGACCTCGGCGCGGAGCATATCCGGACCGGCTGGCCGATCTGCTATACATCCGCCGACAGCGTTTTCCAGATTGCCGCCCACGAAGAGCATTTCGGGGAGCAGCGGCTACAGACGCTGTGCAAGGATCTTGCCCCGCGCCTCCATGAGATGAAGGTCGGCAGGGTGATCGCGCGCCCCTTCATCGGATCCCCCGAAACGGGTTTCACACGCACGACCAATCGGCACGACTACGCTATCGCGCCGCCAAGCCCGACGCTCTGCGACTGGGTGCAGGCCGCCGGACGGCGCGTGCAGGCCGTCGGCAAGATCGGGGATATCTTCTCCATGCAGGGCATCGACGAGGTCCGCACAGGGCCGGACGAACGCTTGATGGAGCACCTGTTCGATTTCGTGGACGAGGCGCCGGACGGCAGCCTTACCTTTGCTAATTTCGTGGAGTTCGACAGCCTCTTCGGCCATCGCCGCGATGTCTCGGGATATGCCCGGGCGCTGGAGTGGTTCGACGGTTGCATCGCCCGTCTGCTCGACCTATTGCGCCCCGGCGATCTGCTGCTGCTGACGGCGGATCATGGCAATGACCCGACCTGGGTCGGAACCGACCATACCCGCGAGCGCGTTCCCGTCCTGTGTGCCGGTGTGCCGCCGCGCGACCTTGGCAACGTGGCCTTTGCAGATGTCGCCGCGAGCGTTGCCGCTCACCTGCAAGTTCCCGCGCATGGGCCGGGGCGGAGTTTCCTCTGATGAAGTCACTACCCAAGATCGAGTTGCACACCCACCTTGAGGGCTGTGCCCCACCGGCCTTTGTCCGGGATCTGGCGAAGGAGAAGGGTGTCGACCTGTCGGGCATATTCGATGAGCACGGCGGTTACGCCTACACGGGCTTCGTCGATTTCCTGCGCGTCTACGAAGCGGCGACGTCCGTTCTGAGGTCGCCGGAAGACTATGCCCGCCTGACCCGCACGATCCTGGCGGAGATGGCCGCGCATGGGGTGATCTATGCGGAGACCTTTGTGTCGCCGGACTTCTGTGGCGGCGGTGACCTTGCCGCCTGGCGGGAATACCTGCACGCGATCACCGAGGCTGCCGCACAGGCGGAAGCCCAGGACGGGATCATCCTGAAGGGCATCGTCACACCGATCCGCCATTTCGGACCGGAACGGTCAAAGGCGCCGGCGGTCTGCGCTGCGGAGACGGTGGGCGACTGGGTTGTCGGGCTTGGTATGGGCGGCGACGAAGGAAACGGCCACCCGCGCGATTTCGCCTGGGCCTTCGACTGTGCCCGGGAAGCCGGCCTGCGCCTGACCAACCATGCCGGTGAGTTTCGCGGACCGGACAGTGTACGGGAGAGCATCGAGGACCTTGGCGTAGAACGCATCGGCCATGGCGTGCGATCGATCGAGGATCCCGCGCTCGTCGAGTTGCTGGCAGAGAAGGGGATCGTTCTGGAGGTCTGCCCAGGCTCCAATGTCGCACTCGGCGTGTACCCTTCCTGGGCCGATCACCCCATCGCCCGATTGCGCGATGCCGGGGTAAAGGTCACTGTCTCCACCGATGACCCGCCATTCTTCCACACCACGATGACGCATGAATATGACCGGCTTGCCGACACGTTCGGCTGGTCGGAGGACGACTTTGCCGCGCTCAACCGGGTTGCGGCGGAGGCGGCGTTTTGCGATTCCGACACCCGAGACGCCCTGCTGAAGAGATTGGAGCCTGCCGATGTATGACCACCTGACTGTCGTCGACCACCCGTTGGTGCAGCACAAGCTGACGATCATGCGGGACAAGGGCACCTCGACCCACAAGTTTCGTCAACTCCTGCGGGAAATCTCCCAGCTGATCGCCTACGAGGTGACGCGCGAACTGGATCTGGAGGAGGTCGAGATAGAGACACCCCTTCAGCCCATGCCGGCCCCCAAGCTGGCGGGCAAGAAAATGGCGCTGATATCTATCCTGCGGGCGGGCAATGGTCTGCTTGATGGTATTCTGGAGCTGATCCCCGGTGCACGCGTCGGGTTCGTCGGGCTCTACCGGGACCCGGAAACACTCGAACCCGTCCAGTACTACTTCAAGGTCCCCGAGGAAATGCAGGACCGGCTCGTCATCGTTGTCGACCCGATGCTGGCCACCGGAAACTCGTCGGCAGCGGCCATCGATCTGCTCAAGCAGGCGGGTGCGACCAATATCCGCTTCCTCTGCCTGTTGGCCGCACCGGAGGGCGTTGCCCGGATGAAGGAAGCCCATCCAGACGTTCCGATCGTCACCGCGGCGCTTGACAGTCACCTGAACGACCATGGGTATATCGTGCCCGGGCTCGGGGATGCAGGTGACCGGATGTTCGGGACGAAGTAGCGGCCGCGCGCGAATCGGGACCTGTGGCAGCGCAAAAAACGAATCGCCTTGTCCAGAAATGTCTTTACTCGATTCGGGCGTTCCTGCATCCTCCGGCCCAATATCTTGTAGGGAATGCCATGAAGATCCGGGTCATCTCGGTGGCTCTGCTGGCGACTGTCATCGCCGCAGGGACTGCGCAGGCGAAGTCCATCCGCACGGTCGGGGCGCCGGTGAACACCCCACCTTCCAGCTTTGCCGGGTCTCAGTTTGTCGACAATGCCGGGTGTGTCTATGTGCGCGGCGGCATCGGTGGCAACGTGACCTGGGTGCCGCGCGTGACCCGCGATCGCAAGCCGGTCTGCGGGCAAACGCCGACCTTTCGCGCGGCAACCGCAGTTGAAACTGCCCCCACGCCAGCGCCGGTTGTGATCGTGCCTGCGCCCGCACGATCGACGACCTCTGGCACGTCGCGGCAGAGGACGGCGGCCCAGCCGGCGACGACATCAACCGTGAAGCGGGTCGTGCCACAATCGACCGGTCCGAAGGTTTACGCGATGCCGAAGCCGCCAGCGGGGTTCAAATACGCCTTTGAGGACGGGCGGCTGAATCCCAACCGGGGTGAACGGACTGCCACCGGTCGCGCGGCGATGAACCGGATCTGGACGCAGGAGGTCCCGCGTCGGCTGGTCGATCCGAAATCACCAGTGCATGTTGCGGTCATGCCGAACTCCTATCGTGTCTCCACCAAGTCGCGCAGCGCAGCCAAGGCGCAGAAGCAGGACGCCGCCGGACAGATCTACGTTCAGGTCGGCAGCTACGCGCGGAGCGCTAACGCGAAAACGGCCGCGACGCAGGTGCACCGGCTTGGATTTCCGGTCCGTGCGATGAATGTGAAACGTGGCGGGGAGACCCTGCAAATTGTACTTGCGGGGCCGTTCGAAAGCGAGGCAGAGAGCCACCGGGCTCTCCGCAAGGCGCGCAAGTCGGGGTTCGACGATGCGTTCCTGAGGAAGTAATCAACAAGAAGAAGAGCGAGAACCCGAAGCAGGTCTCATCCAGGCTACCGCCCCGATCGGTCACACCGGTCGGGGCGGCGCCGTTTTGGGGGCGTCACCGCCCGCAGATTCCCTGGAGTGCCACCCAGTTCCCGTCATCGAGCACGGTCTGGGCATCGCCGCCGCGCATCGGGTCGGCCTCGATCAATCCCAGGGTGCTCTCGCCCGTGACATCGCGCGCATAGGCATAGGGTGTCGAGGTGACGCGCGCACTGGCGAAGCGTTCCAGCAGGGCGGATTCAGAGACCGGAGCCGGGGCGGTTGCCGCAAGCGTCTCCGCGTAGGCCTTGATCGTATCGTCGGGCAGGTGTCCCGTGGTCAGCAGCCGGAGCGTATCCAGCGGACCCGCAGCCTCCAGCAGCGACTGAAGCGGATCGCGTTCCGCGGCCCGCTGGGACTCGGCCAGAATATAGCCGGCAACAACGTCGGGGCTTTCATGGTCCTCCACCAGCGAGCGGTCGAGCAGCATGAGGCCGCCGGGCAGAGAGACCGTATCGGCCACTCCGGCGGGGAGGATCAGCAAGCCTCCCTTCCCGGGCGCCAGTAGCCGTGCGTGCAGACGAGCCAGCGCTGTGTCGCCGCGCGGCGAGCGACAGGGACTTCCGGAAACCCGGCCGATGGCCCGGAAAAGCTCTGTACCGATCTCTGTCCGGGTGGGTTCAGGCACAACCGACAGGGTATGCCGAACAAGGGCGCCGGGCAGCCAAAAGACTGCTGCGGAAACCAGTGCGACCAGCGCCCCGGACAGAAGTAGGAGACGCAACCGCCCTCTCCGGGGGCGCGACTTCAGGATGGCATTGCGCACGGTGTCGATGGCGTCGACCATGGTCTCGTCATCGATCTCAAGCGTTTCAGTGCCTTCAGCGGAGGGCGTGTAGATGGCTGGAGTCTCGGTCCGGTTGATCCTCACCGCGGCCGCGAGCGACCAGTGGCTCAGGGCTTTTCCGGTCTTGTCGGAGATCACGAGCGAAGTATCGCCAAAGGATACGATGACGTCGCGGCGCTGCTCGTCCGGAGACGGGCGCCAGACGCCCGGGCATTCCAGCCGGGAAAACTGTTTCAGCGCGGTCATGGGCTGCTCCGCCTCGTTTCAGCAAGGATAGTCCAGCTTCCGCACGGGAACAATTGCGGGAATCGCGTGCAGACCCGGCCCGGTTCTGTCGCAATTCCGAGAGGGAGTTGTCCGAAGGGTGCGAAATCCGCGTCGAAACTGGAAACACAACAGCTCCATGTGTCTTATTGTTCCCAAATTCGGGACATTGCCTCAATTAAGTCTCCTTTTGCCCGAATTCCGGTCCGTTCGTTACGTCTTGGTTAACCATGAAGCCGGGAAAGCCCGGTTGGGACAGGGAACGAACCGATGCTGGACTGGATAGCCGAGGCCGTAGGGATGCGTGACAGCCGTGAAGACACCGGACCGCAGCCTCTGGCGCCGGAATGTGGGCTTGTTGCTGGCACCCTCGTCGCAACCACGACCGGCTGGCGGCCGGTCGAGGCGCTTTGCGTCGGCGACGAGGTCCTGACCTTCGACGACGGTGTGCAGGTTGTGAAGGGTGTGACGCGCCGCCTCTATCCGATGAACCAGAAGGCGCGTGCTTCGGTGCGTCCGCTGCTGTCCGTTCCCGCCGGAATGATCGGAAACCGCCGCCCCCTGCTGACGCTGGCAGGTCAGGCGCTGGTGATCGAAAGCGACCTTGCAGAGGAGTTGCTCGGCGATCCCTTTGCACCCGTGCAGGCGATGCGGCTCGATGGAGCCCAGGGTGTGCGGCGTGTGCTTCCTGAGGAGGCCGTCGTCGTGGTCACACTTGGCTTCGAGCAGGACCAGGTGATCTTCATCGAAGGAAACGCGCTAGCGATTTGTGAAGCCGCCGAGATCGCCATGCCGGCAACCGTGGAAGAGGCGATGTGGGCAGAGCCGAATACGCGCTACCCAGTGCTCTCTGCCGAAGATGCCAATTCGGTGGTCGCGGGGCTGGACTTCGCTGACAGCTCCTTTGCGCAGACCCATACCGGGACTCGACCCGCCCATTTGTCCTGAGCCGGGGCCTGATCCCCAACAAATGAAAGCGCGCCGATCCGGCGCGCCTTGCTTGTTTTGTAATGGCTGAAGATCAGGCCGCGTCAGCCGAAGCCTTTGGGCCGAAACGGCCATAGAAGCTCTGCCCCTTGTCGCCCATCTCCTTTAGCAGCGCAGGTGTCGCGAACCGCTCGCCATAGGTCTCGGCCAGTTTGGCAGTGCGTTCGGCCGCGTAGGGCGTGCCGAGGATATCAAGCCAGCTGAACGGGCCGCCCGACCACGGTGCGAAGCCCCAGCCGAGGATGGCACCGACGTCGCCTTCGCGAATGTCTTCCAGCACACCTTCCTCAAGCGCGCGGACGGCTTCCAGCGTCTGGACGAAGAGCAGGCGGTGCTGCACCTCGATCAGGTCCGGTTGCTCGTCGGCCACCGGGAACTTCTCGGCTAACCCCGTCCAAAGGCCGGTCCGCTTGCCCTTCTCGTCGTACTCGTAGAAGCCGGCGTTGGACTTGCGGCCAAGGCGCCCTTCGTCGAACAGCCAGAACAGCACGTCATCGGCGCCACTCTCCGGATAGGCATCGCCCATCGCCGCCTTCGTTGCCTTCGCGATCTTCACTCCAAGATCCACGGAGGTTTCATCGGTGAGTTGCAACGGCCCGAGCGGCATGCCGACAAGTTTCGCCGCATTTTCGATCAACGCGGGCTCGACGCCTTCGGCCACCATCCGGATCCCCTCGTTGATGTAGGGAATGATGCAGCGGTTGGCGTAGAAGAACCGCTCGTCATTGACCACGATCGGCGTCTTGCGGATCTGGCGCACGTAGTCGAGCGACTTGGCCACCGCGCGGTCGCCTGTTTCGGCCCCTTTGATGATCTCCACCAGCAGCATCTTCTCTACCGGAGAGAAGAAGTGGATGCCGATGAACTGCTCTGGGCGCTGGCTGGCCTTGGCAAGTTCGGTGATCGGCAGGGTCGAGGTGTTGGTGGCGAAGATGCAGTCCGCGCCGACGACTTCTTCGACTTTTCTCGTGACCTCGGCCTTCACGCCAACATCCTCGAAAACCGCCTCGATGATCAGGTCGCATCCCTTGAGTGCACCGTAGTCGCTGGTCGCGGTGATCCGGTCGAGCAACGCCTGCTTCTTCTCCGGCGTGGTCTTGCCGCGCTTGATCCCCTTGTCGGCGAAGGTCTCGGTATAGGCCTTGCCCTTGTCGGCGGCCTCCTGGCTCTGGTCGAGCAAGACGACTTCAATGCCAGCCTGTGCAGACACCAGGGCAATGCCGGCCCCCATCATTCCAGCGCCCAGGACGCCGACTTTCCTGACGGTCTGGTCCTCCACGGCCGGGCGGTTGGCCCCTTTCTCCAGCGCTTCCTTGTTGATGAACAGCGACCGGATCATTGCCGAAGAAGACGGGTTCATCAGCACGTTGACGAACCAGCGGCACTCGATACGGATCGCGGTGTCGAAATCGACCTGCGCACCTTCATAGACGGCGGAGAGCAACGCCTTGGCGGCGGGATAGACCCCCTGTGTCTTTGCATTCACCATCGCGGAGGCGCCGACATAGGTCATGAAGCCTGCCGGATGATACGGGGCGCCGCCGGGGATCTTCTCGCCCTTCTCGTCCCAGGGCTTGACGATCTTTGGATTGCTGAGCACCCATTCGCGCGCCGTGTCGAGCAGCGCCTCTGGGGACACGACCTCGTCGACTACGCCTGCGGCCTTGGCTTTCTTCGGATCGTTCAGCTTGCCTTCCAACAGCAGCGGGGAGGCGCCCATTGCGCCCAGCTTGCGGGACAAACGGGTCGTTCCGCCGGCGCCGGGGAAAATGCCGACCAGGATTTCGGGCAGACCGATCTTGGCCTTGGGGTTGTCGGCCGCAAAAATCCGGTGGCAGGCCAGCGGGATTTCCAGCCCGATGCCAAGCGCGGTGCCGGGCAGGGCGCAGGCAATCGGCTTTCCGCCCTTGTTGGTCTTGGGATCCATGCCGGCGCGCTCGATCTTCCGCAGGATCGCGTGCATGCCCATCACACCGTCAAACAGGCCCTTGGCTGGGTTGTCACCGGCCATTTCCTTCATCTTGGCGATGATGTTCAGATCCATTCCACCGGCAAAGGAGCCTTCCTTGCCCGAAGTGATGACCGCGCCCTTTATCGCGTCATCGGCCAGGACCTGGTCGATCAGCGCGTCGAGATCGGCAAAGCCCTGCATGCTCATCACGTTCATGGACTTGCCCTGGGTGTCCCAGGTAATGATAGCGACGCCGTCGTCGCCGACCTTCATGGAAAAATCGCTCATCTGGCGTATTCCTTGTTCTTGCCCGTCGGGGCGTTGTTCCCGAGGCGGCCGCTGCATATTGCTCGGCCCTGCCTGTGACGTCAGCGGCGCTCAGACCCGCTCGATGATCGTGGCCGCACCCATGCCGGAAGCGACGCAGAGTGTGGCGAGGCCGACCTCCTTGTCCGTACGTTCCAACTCGTCGAGCAGCGTCCCGACTATGATTGCGCCGGTTGCACCCAACGGGTGCCCCATGGCGATGGAGCCGCCGTTCACGTTCACCAGCGCCGGATCGACGTCAAAGGCCTGCTGGAAGCGAAGAACGACCGATGCGAAGGCTTCGTTGACCTCGAACAGGTCGAAATCGGAGATTGCCATTCCGCTGTCGGCGAGGATCTTTTCGGTCACAGGGACGGGGCCGGTCAGCATGATCGTCGGGTCGAGCCCGATCTTCGCTGTGGCCCTGATGCGGGCGCGGGGTGTCAGGCCATTGGCTTCGCCAAAGGCCTTGGAGCCGATCAGCACCGCGGCGGAACCGTCCACGATGCCGGAGGAGTTGCCGGCATGGTGGATGTGGTTGATCTCCGCGAGGTGCGGGTACTTCATCTGTGCGACCTTGTCGAAACCGGGCATCACCTTGCCCATCTGCTCGAAGGAGGCATTGAGTCGGGCCAGGTCTTCCAGGCCGGTGCCCGGACGCATGTACTCGTCATGGTCGAGGATGGTCAGGCCGTTCTGATCGACAACCGGAACGATCGACCTGGCAAAGCGGTTGTCGTCCCAAGCCGCCTTGGCCCGGCGCTGCGATTCCACCGCAAGCGCATCTGCCTGCTCGCGGCTGAAACCGTATTCGGTCGCGATGATATCCGCGGAGATACCTTGCGGCACGAAATAGGTGTTCATGGCGATCGAGGGGTCGACGGCGATGGCGGCCCCATCGGACCCCATGGCCACCCGGCCCATCATCTCGACCCCACCGGCGATGTAGGCATCGCCGGCGCCGCCACGGATCTGGTTGGCCGCGATATTCACGGCTTCCATGCCCGAGGCGCAGAAGCGGTTGATGGAGAGGCCCGGGATGCGCTCGTCCAGGTCGGAGGCCAGCACGGCTGTCCGTGCGAGGCACCCGCCCTGTTCCTTGACCTGGGTGGCATTGCCCCAAATCACGTCCTCGGCGAAATGCCCGTCAAGGCCATTGCGGTCCTTGATGGCGTTCAGCATCTGTGCGGAAAGCCGTGCTGCGGTCACTTCATGAAGGGCGCCGTCCTTGCGCCCCTTGCCGCGCGGCGACCGCACGGCATCAAAGATATAAGCTTCGGTCATGATCTGTCCTTGTCTCAGGCGCGGTCCGCGGGGGAGCCGGGCATCAGGTCGTAGGGGTGTTTCCATCCGGGCTGGTTGGAGATCCGGTCCAGCCAGGCGTCGATATTCGGGTGGGCCGTCCGGTCGAAGCCGAAGGGCTCTGGGTAGTAGAGGTAGCTGCAGCAGGTCAGGTCGGCATTGGTCATGCCGTCCCCGACAATCCAGTCGCGCCCTGCCAGGTGGCCGTCGAGGATC
Source organism: Aliiruegeria haliotis (assembly GCF_003003255.1). Lineage (GTDB taxonomy): Bacteria > Pseudomonadota > Alphaproteobacteria > Rhodobacterales > Rhodobacteraceae > Tropicimonas > Tropicimonas haliotis. The sequence goes on along the minus strand of NZ_PVTD01000010.1, from coordinate 59,329 downwards.
GCGTAGGCATTGCCCAGCCGTGCCTGAGTGAATGCGATGACATCCTGCGGGCGCTTGTCCTCGGGCACGAAGTTCATCAGGAACCGGGTCATACCGGCCTGGCTGGACAGCTTGTGGTTGTCCCAAAGGATCCAGCGCAGGACTTCGCGGGCGTCTTCACGGGTTGCGCCCCCGAACTTGCCGGTCTTCTCCGAGATGTAGTCCATGATGACGCCGGACTGTGTGAGCCTGACCTCTTCGTCCACCATCACCGGGCATTCGCCCATCTCGTTCACATTCTGCCGGAACTCGGGACTGCGGGCCTCCCCGCCGAAAAAATCGACATAGACCGGTTCCCAGTCCAGTCCCGACAGTTGCAGTGCCAATGCCGCCTTGTAGCTATGTCCGGATTCTCCAAAACAATAGAGCTTGATGGTCATGTCCCCTCCCAGGGTGTCGGTCAGCGTTTGCGATCCTCCAGCTCGGCCTTGAACAACCGGAGGCGGTGCGGCAGCGCCTGATCGTCTGTGACGCTGCCGAAGTTCTCGAACAGGAAGCACAGCGCCTCGTCCTGCGAGACCTCCGCCTCCTCACTGAACTTGCGAAGCTTGCGATAGGCATCTTCGCTCAGGGCAATGTTCAGGCGTCGGGTGAGCCGCAGTCGTTTGGGCATGTGCGTCCTTTCGGATCAGAAGGCCTCCGCGTCGAGCGCCATCACCGTGTCGGCACCGCTCTGGATGCGGGCCAGGTGCATGGAGGTCGCGGGCAATTGGCGGGCCATGTAGTAGCGACCCGTGGCGAGTTTCGTTTCATAGAAGCTGGCATCGCCTTCGCCCGAAGCCAAGGCCTCGTTCGCTGCCTTCGCCATCTGCGCCCAAACAAGGCCGAGGCAGACATGCCCGAACAGGTGCATGAAATCGTAGGAGCCCGAAAGCGCGGCATTCGGGTTCTTCATCCCGTTCTGCATGAAGAACATGCCGGCGGCCTGAAGATCCTTGCTGGCCTGCTTGAGCGGTTCGAGGAAGTCGGCCTTCAGCGCCTCGTCCTCGCCGTTCTCCTTGATGAAGGATTTCACCAGTTCGAAGAAGGCCATGACATGCTTGCCCCCGTCGGTGGCCAGCTTGCGACCGACAAGATCAAGGGCCTGCACACCGTTGGCGCCTTCGTAGATCTGGGTGATGCGCGCGTCGCGGACGAATTGCGACATGCCCCATTCCTCGATGTAGCCGTGGCCGCCATAGACCTGCTGCGCCTGGATGGTCATCTCCAGGCCCTTGTCGGTCAGGAACCCCTTCAGAACCGGGGTCAGCAGGGAAATCAGGCCCTCTGCCTTGGCGTCGCCGGAGCGGTGGGACTTGTCGAGCATGTTGGCGCCCCAGAGCATGAAGGCCCGCGCGCCTTCCACGAAGGACTTCTGATCCATCAGGTTGCGGCGGATGTCGGGGTGCACGATCAGCGGATCGGCAGGACCATCGGGGTTTTCCGCGCCGGTGACGGCGCGTCCCTGCAAACGGTCCTTGGCGTAGATCACCGCGTTCTGGTACGCGGCCTCGGCCTGGGCCATGCCCTGCATGGCAACGCCGAGGCGCGCCTCGTTCATCATCGTGAACATCGCGCGCATGCCCTTGTGCTCGGTGCCGAGCAGATAGCCTTCGGCCTCGTCGAAGTTCATGACGCAGGTCGAGTTGCCGTGGATGCCCATTTTCTCTTCGAGCTTGCCGACGGAAACACCGTTGCGCGGACCGATGGTTCCGGCATCGTCAACGCGGAACTTCGGCACGATGAAGAGCGACACGCCCTTGATGCCCTCGGGGCCACCCGGGATCTTCGCCAGGACAAGGTGCACGACGTTTTCCGACATGTCGTGATCACCGGCCGAGATGAAGATCTTCTGGCCGGAGATCCTGTAGGAGCCGTCTTCCTGCGGAACCGCCTTGGTGCGCATGAGCCCGAGATCGGTGCCACAATGTGGCTCCGTCAGGTTCATGGTGCCCGTCCATTCACAGGACACCATCTTCGGCAGCCACTTGGCCTTCTGCTCATCGGTGCCGTGGGCGTGGATCGCCGAATAAGCGCCGTGGGTCAGGCCCTGGTACATCGTGAACGCCTGGTTGGCGCCGGAGAACAGCTCACCCACCGCTGTGCCGAGCAGGACCGGCATGCCTTGCCCGCCATATTCGGGGTCGCAATCGAGGGCCGTCCAGCCGCCCTCCTTCATTTGTTCGAAGGCTTCCTTGAAACCCGTGGGGGTGCGGACGACACCGTTCTCCAGCACGCAGCCTTCCTTGTCGCCGACCGCATTGAGCGGGCCGATCACATTCGCGGCAATCTTCCCGGCCTCTTCCAGAACGGCCGCGGTGAAGTCCGCCTCCAGTTCATCATAGCCGGGAATGTCCTGCTCGCTGGCCTTGAGCAGTGCGTGCAGAACAAATTGAATGTCGTTCACAGGAGCCGTGTAGCTGGGCATCGCGGTGTTTCCTCCCTCGGGAATCAGGTGTTACTCGGCGGCTTCCTTGGACTTCAGCGCCGAGAGTTGCTCTTCTCCCCAGGCAAGCCGGTTTCGAAGCTCTTCGATGGCTTCATCTAGCTCTTCGCGCTGTCGTTCCATGTCCGCCAGACGTTGGCAGGCCAGCTCATAAGTCTTGGCAAGCTGGGTTCCCTGCTCGTCGCTCGGGTTGTAGAGGTCGAGAAGCTGCCGGATCTCCTCTAGGCTGAAGCCGAACCGCTTGCCACGCAGAATCAGCTTGAGCCGGGCCCGGTCGCGGCGTGTGAACAGCCGCTTGGTGCCCTGACGGATCGGGAACAGCAGTTCCTTGGCCTCGTAAAAGCGCAGCGTCCTGGGCGTCACCTCGAAGGTGTCGCACATTTCCCGGATTGTCATCACGTTGTCTTCGGTCATTTTCCTATTCCGCGTCATGCGGATCCTGGTTGTGACCCCGGTTGGCGCTTTCGGGGCCTTCTTACATCAATGCTTGACGCGAACGTAAACGAAACGCTGCGTCATACTTTCCCCCTCCGCGCATGCCGGACGCCGCTCGGCAGGATTCCTGGTCCTCAAGGGGGCTGGCCGCCTTTATGGCGGCATCTGGTTCGGCCGTTCTGGCACGATTCACGACGCAGTTCGCGTCACGTAAGTATGTGGGCCGTCTCGTCACGAGCTTTCTGCAAATCGAGGATCGCTTCCTCGAGTTCGGCCTTTTGCCGGTGGAGTTCGGCGAGCTTGCTGTCGGCCAGTTCCATCCACGCATCAAGCTGTGGGCGCTCGCCCTGTTCTTCGTAGATCAGCAGCCATTGGCGGATTTCCTCGAGGCTGAATCCCCAGCGCCGACCGCGCAGGATCAGGGTCATTCGCGCCACCTCTCGCGGGTGATACCAGCGGGTGCGACCTTCCTTTTCCGGCTGCAGAAGTTCGATGTATTCGTAGTAGCGAAGGGTTCGCGGCGTTACCTCGAATTTCGCACACATTTCCTTGAAACTAAGCCTGCTCTCGACCACGGCGATCACTCCATGTCGTCTCTTGACCTTAGGGTAAGGTTTGCGTGAGCGATGTTCAAGCCCCCCTGCTGCACATGCTTGGGGGCTTGCGCGACTTGCTGCTGCCACCGATAAGACAGGCGTCTGCATCAGGAGACCGGAACCGATGGACAAACTCAAGGCGACCCGGCAGTTCATTTCGGCGCTTCCGTTTTCTTCGGCGCTTGGCATGGAAGTGGTCGACTTCGGCGATGGGCGTGCCACGTTGTCGATGCCCTATGACGAAGCCCTGATTGGCGACCCGCGCACGGGTGTGATCCACGGCGGTGCGGTCAGCGCATTGATGGACACCTGCAGCGGCGCGGCGGTGATGTCGCGGCGCGAGGGGACGGGGGTGACCGCCACCATCGACCTGCGAATCGACTACATGCGCCCGGCGGAGCCGCGACAGACGATCACCTGCACGGCGGAATGCTATCACATCACCCGCAACGTCGCTTTCATTCGCGCAACGGCTACCGATGAGGCCGGCGGAACGCCCGTGGCCTCTGCGGTCGGGGCATTCACCTTCGAACGGCGGGAGGCGATCAAGTGACTGCGAAGCGACCGGAGCCTGTACAGGTTATCAAGGAACGGCGGGACAAGGCGCTGAATGCTCTCGTGAAAGGCGTTCCCTATATCTCCTTTCTCGGGATCGAGTTCGACCGCAAGGGCGATGAACTTACCGCGATCCTGCCCTTTTCGGGCCGCCACATCGGCAACCCGGTGCTGCCCGCCTTCCATGGGGGCGTGACGGCGTCCTTCCTGGAGGTGACGTCGCTAATCGGGCTTGGCTGGTCCATCCTCTGGGAGGAGATCGAGCGTGGCGAAGTGGATCCCGCGACAATCACGGCCGATTCGATCCCGCGCCAGCCCAAGACCATCGACTTCACCGTCGATTACCTGCGGACGGGATTGCCGCGTGACGCCTATGCCCGGGCGCGTGTCAATCGCTCCGGGCGGCGCTATGCTTCCGTTCATGTCGAGGCCTGGCAGGACAATCGCAACCGACCCTTCGCGCAGGCGACCGGCCACTTCCTGATGCCTGCCCGTGACTGACGTTCCGGCGGTCGATCCCATCACGCACCGGCGGATTCTGTCGGTTGCACTTCCCATCGTGCTCTCCAATGCCACGGTGCCCATTCTGGGGATCGTCGATACCGGCGTCATCGGCCAGATGGGACAGGCAGCGCCGATCGGCGCGGTAGGTATAGGTGCGATCATTCTGACGGCCATCTACTGGGTCATGGGCTTCCTGCGGATGGGGATCACCGGTCTGGTCGGGCAGGCGCATGGTGCCGGCGATTCCGACGAGGTTTCGGCGCTGCTCAGCCGTGCCCTGATGCTGGCTTTCGCCGCCGGAGGCGTGTTCATCGCCCTTCAGGGACCCATTTTTGCCGGAGCTTTCCTGATCTCTCCTGCCAGCGCCGAGGTGGAGAGCCTTGCCCGTGACTACATGTCGATCCGGATCTGGTCCGCTCCGGCCGCCATATCCATCTACGGGCTGACCGGTTGGCTGATTGCCCAGGAAAGGACGCGCGGGGTGCTGGTGATCCAGGTCGCCATGAACACCCTGAATATCGTCCTCGACCTGGTCTTTGTGCTCGGCTTCGACTGGGGTGTTGAAGGCGTGGCGCTCGCGACGGTCATCGCGGAGACCTGTGGCGCCGCCCTCGGGTTCTGGCTGTGCCGTGACGCGTTCCGCAACCCTGCGTGGCGGGACAAGGCTCGGGTCTTTGACCGTGGCAGGCTGGTCCACATGGCGAGGGTGAATACGGACATCCTGATCCGCTCGCTGCTGTTGCAGGGGATCTTCGTATCCTTCCTGTTCTTTGGCGCCGGGTTCGGTGACGTGACGCTGGCAGCCAACCAGGTGCTGTTGCAATTTCTGGAGGTTACGGCCTTCGCGCTGGATGGATTTGCCTTCGCGGCCGAGGCCCTTGTGGCGCAGGCGATGGGTGCCCGTCTGCCCGGCCGGCTCCGGCAAGGGGCGGTGATGACCAGCCAGTGGGGTGTGCTCTGCGTTGTGCTGCTGGCGCTGTTGTTCGCGCTTGGCGGCGGTGCGGTGATCGACCTGATGACCACCGCCGGTGATGTGCGCGCGGAGGCGAGGGTCTATCTGCCGTGGATGGTGGCTGCGCCACTTGTCGGTGTGGCGTCCTGGATGCTGGACGGGATCTTCATCGGGGCGACCCGATCGCGCGACATGCGCAACATGATGGTCCTGTCGGCCGGCATCTATGCCGCCGCGCTTGCCGTGCTTCTGCCGGCCTTCGGAAACCATGGGTTGTGGGCCGCGCTGATGATCTCCTTCGCGGCGCGCGGCATAACGCTGGGGTTGCGGTACCCTGCGCTGGAGCGGGCTGCGACCTGAGCGGTCAGAGATCGGCCCCGACAGCATCCTTGACGGAGCCGAACCCGTCGCGTTCGAGCAGCCTGTCCAGATCCCGTACGATGGTCTCCACCAGGCTGATGCCGCCATAGACCAGCGCGGTGTAGATCTGCACCGCAGAGGCACCGGCCCGGATCTTGGCATAGGCCTGTTCGCCTGATGCGACGCCGCCAACGCCGACCAGCGGGATCGCACCGCCGGTCTCACGGGCCAGTCTCGCCAGCACGGCCGTGGACTTCTCGAAGAGCGGTGCGCCGGACAGCCCGCCGGCTTCCCGTGCGTTGGCGCTTCTGAGGCCAACACGGTCTAGCGTCGTGTTCGTGGCGATGATGCCGTCTATCTGAACCTTCGCCGCAACGGCCGCGATGTCGGCAACCTCTCCCTCATCGAGGTCCGGGGCTATCTTCAGGAAGATCGGAATGCGGCGTTCCAATCCGCCACGCACGTCCAGCACGCCGCACAGGAGCGCCTCCAATGCTGCTTTGCCCTGAAGATCGCGAAGGTTCTCGGTATTGGGAGAAGACACGTTGACGGTCGCGAAATCGAGCATCGGCCCGCAACTGCCAAGCACGGTTGCAAAGTCGGCGGACCGGTCGACGCTGTCTTTGTTCGCGCCGAGGTTCAGGCCGATCACGGCATCGGCCGGGCGCGTGGACAGGCGCGTGGCCATGGCCTCCATGCCCTCGTTGTTGAACCCGAAGCGATTGATCGCGGCGCGGTCCTCCCTGAGGCGGAAAAGACGCGGTTTCGGATTGCCCGGCTGCGGGCGCGGGGTCGTGGCCCCGACCTCGAGAAACCCGAAGCCGCTGCGCGACAGGGCATGAAGCGCGACGGCGTTCTTGTCCATTCCGGCCGCCAATCCAACCGGATTGGGAAGCGAAAATCCGGCAAGCGTTGTCCGCAACCGTGGCGACGAGATCTGTCCCGGAAGTCGGGTCAGGCCGGAATTGAGTGCCTTCAGTGCCAGCCCATGTGCGGCCTCGGCGTCCATTTGCCGGAAAGCCGCCATGCCCAGTTGCTCCAGCCAGCTCACACCACGCCCTCCGGGAAGATGTGGCCAGTGGCACCGAGCGGCAGGGACTTGTCCCAGACGACCTCGCTCAGTTGCAGATCCCGGTAAAGGTGGGGAAACAGCGCGCCGCCGCGCGAAGGCTCCCACTTCAGCGCCGCGCCCAGGGCGTCGGGATCAAAGGCGACCAGCACCAGATCGCTTTCACCGGCGAAGTGCTTCGCGGCCGTTTCGGCAACCTGGGCGGCGGTCGAGAAATGGATGAACCCATCGGCAAGGTCGACCGGAGCGCCGGACGTCTGCCCGGCCGCGCGAAACGCCTGCCACTCGGAGCGGCGGAGGATCTTGAAAATAAGCATGCCTGCGATGTGCCCGGAACCGTCCCCGCGGTCAAGCAATGGTCGCGCGGTGGTCACCTGTCCGTCAATCGCCCCTTTCGAGGGGTTTGACCTGAAGCACGTTCGCGGACAATGTGTTCGCAGAAAAAATGAATTCCGGGAGATAAAGATGCTCGCTCGCCTGTTCACCTCTGCTGCAATCGTGGCGATTTCGTCCGGCGCGGCCCTGGCCGACTACAGCCTGACAATCCTTCACACCAATGACTTCCACTCGCGCTTCGAACCGATCTCCAAGTACGATTCCGGGTGCTCGATGGAAGACAACGCCGAAGGCAAGTGTTTCGGCGGCACCGCGCGCCTTGTCACGGCCGTCGAGGAAGCGCGCGCCAGAACGAACAATTCGGTGCTGTTCGACGGCGGCGACCAGTTCCAGGGCACGCTGTTCTACACCTACTACAAGGGCAAGGTCGCGGCCGAGTTCATGAACCAGCTCGGATATGACGCGATGACCGTGGGCAACCACGAGTTCGACGATGGGCCCGAGGTTTTGCGCGGCTTCATGGATGCGGTCGACTTCCCGGTGCTGATGTCGAACGCAGATGTTTCCGCCGAGCCGTTGCTTGCCGATACGCTCATGAAATCCACCGTGATCGAGCGCGGCGGCGAAAAGATCGGACTGATCGGCCTGACGCCGGTGGATACACCCGAACTGGCCAGCCCCGGCCCCAACATTACCTTCACCGATCCGTCCGAGGCGGTGCAGGGGGAGGTCGACAAGCTGACCGAAATGGGCGTGAACAAGATCATCGTCCTGAGCCATTCGGGCTATGTCGTGGACCAGCAGGTGGCCGAGAACACAACCGGCGTGGACGTGATCGTGGGCGGGCATTCGAACACCTACCTGTCGAACGAATCCGAGAAGGCAAAGGGCCCTTACCCTACAATGGTCGGCGACACGGCCATTGTGCAGGCTTATGCCTACGGCAAGTTCCTGGGTGAGTTGAACGTCACCTTCGATGACGACGGTGCAATCAAGGAAGCGGTGGGTGAGCCGTTGATCATGGATGCTTCGGTTTCGGAGAACCCGGAGGTCGTGGCGAGGATTGCCGAGCTGGCCAAACCTCTCGACGAGATTCGCAACAAGGTCGTGGCCGAGGCAGCCGCCTCCATCGAGGGCGACCGGGCAGTTTGCCGGGTTCAGGAATGCGCCATGGGCAACCTGGTGGCCGACGCCATGCTGGACCGTGTGAAGGATCAAGGCGTGACCATTGCCATCGCGAACTCCGGTGGCCTGCGCGCATCCATCGATGCTGGCGAGGTGACGATGGGCGAAGTCCTGACCGTCCTGCCGTTCCAGAACACGCTCTCGACCTTCCAGGTTTCCGGACAGGTGGTGATCGACGCGCTTGAGAACGGCGTGAGCCAGGTCGAAGAGGTCAAGGGCCGCTTCCCGCAGGTCGCAGGCCTGAAGTTCACTTGGGATCCGTCGGTCGCGCCCAACGAAGGACGTATCGTCGAAGTGATGGTTGCCGATGGCGACGGTTGGGTTCCGATTGATCCGGCTGCGACCTACTCGCTCGTGTCCAACAACTTCGTACGTGGCGGCGGTGACGGCTACGGGATGTTCGTCGATGCCGAGAACGCCTACGACTTCGGACCGGATCTCGCGGATGTGACGGCGGAATACCTCGCCGAAGCCGGCCCGTACGAGCCCTATACCGACGGACGTATCGCAACCCGGTAATGCTCTCTGCAGGAAAACGGCCCCGGCGATTCTCGCCGGGGTCTTTCTTTTGGCGGTGGCGACCCGGAAATTCGTGACTTGCGTTTGTGTCCCTCCGGGCGCAATGGCTCGCCCATACGGCATGACCCGCACAGGAGGAATCGCCATGCACTCCCGTTCCCTGATTCTGACCACGACTCTGGTGTTTCTGACCGTGCCCGCGATGGCCGAGGAGATTCACGTCTTCAACTGGTCTGACTACATCGACGACACGCTCTTGGAGAAGTTCGAGACCGAAACAGGGATCAAGGTCATTTACGACGTATTCGACTCCAACGAGGTGCTGGAGGCGAAGTTGCTGGCCGGCAGGTCGGGATACGATGTCGTGGTGCCGTCCGACAGCTTCCTGCGCCGTCAGGTCCAGGCCGGAGCGTTCATGCCGCTCGACCAGTCTCAATTGCCCAACGCCGAAAACCAGTGGGGCGTTATCACGTCCCGCACGGCGCAGTTCGACCCCGAGAACGCCTATTCCATCAATTACCAGTGGGGCACCACCGGCGTTGGAATCAACGTGGAGAAAGTGAAGGCCGCGCTTGGCGAGGATGCTCCTGTGAACTCCCTGGCGCTGATCTTCGATCCAGTCAATATGGAGAAGCTGGCCGCGTGCGGCGTGTATTTTCTCGATGCGCCGGTGGAGATGATCCCGGCAGCACTGAACTATGCCGGCGAAGATCCCAACAGTCGCGACAAGGCGGCGCTGGAGAAGGCCGAGTCCGTCCTGTCGGCGGTTCGACCTCATGTGCGCAAGTTCCATAGCTCCGAGTACATCACGGCGCTCGCCAATGGTGACATCTGTGTCGCTGTCGGCTGGTCGGGGGACGTATTGCAGGCGCGTGACCGTGCAGAGGAGGCCGGAAATGGCGTCGAGATCGCGTACCATGCTTTCAGGGAAGGCTCCGCGATGTGGTTCGACCAGATGGCGATTCCGGCGGATGCACCGAACCCGGAAGGCGCGCACAAATTTCTGAACTTCATGCTGGAGCCGGAGAACATCGCGGCGGTGTCCAACTACGTCTACTATGCCAACGGCAACCTTCCGGCGCAGGAGTTTCTGGAGGAGGATGTCATCGGCGACCCGGCGATCTATCCGCCGGAAGAAACGATGAACACGCTTTGGGTGTTCAACGGCTGGGACAACAAGACCCAGCGGTTGGCGACACGACTTTGGACGCGGGTGAAGTCCGGGACCTGAGTGCACCTGGGAAGCCACGGCAACTGAACAGGCCTTTGGTGAAAGGCGGTGATGCACGCGTCGGAGCGGTTGCCGTTCCGGTCCTGCCTTATGTAAGGTTGCTGGATGTGTGGACGGCTTGTGAACACGATGCCGGTCGATGCGATGGCACGGTTGTTCGATGCAGTGCCGTCGAATGACCTGCCGGCGGGCGCGCGCTACAACGTGTGCCCGACGACCCCCCTTTCGGTTGCGGTGTCGGAGGACGGCACCCGGCGCTTGCGCGCCATGCGGTGGGGGTTCATTCCCCATTGGTACAAGGCACCGAACGACGGCCCTCTCCTGATCAATGCCCGCGCCGAAACCGTGGCGGAAAAGCCCGCGTTCCGTGCCGCGATCCGTCGGCGACGGTGTCTGGTGGCCGCAGATGGCTACTATGAGTGGACCCGCACCACGGACGGCAAGAAGCTCCCGTGGTTCATTCACGGCTCCGAGGGGCTTCCCGTGGTGATGGGGGGGCTGTGGCAGGATTGGGAACGCGATGGCGAAACGGTCACCACCGTGGCGATCGTCACCTGCGAGGCAGGCAATGGCCTGGAGGAAATCCACCACCGCATGCCGGTTATCCTTGCACCCGATGATTGGTCCCTCTGGCTGGGAGAGGCAGGCAAGGGGGCCGCGCGCCTGATGGTGCCAGCGCAGCCCGGTGCGCTGGCCTGGCACCGGGTCGATCCGGCGGTTAATTCGAACCGAGCCGCGGGCCCCGACCTGATCGAGCCGTTGCCGGCATGAAACCGCGCCCCGGAGTGCTGTAGTGCTTTGAGCTTTCCGGGGCCTCCGCTATGCAGGGGACAGGCATAACGAGCGCAGGGATTTCGACATGCAGGTAAACCGGCGGATTTTCGTGGCGGGCTTGGCGGCAACTGGTCTGACGGCCTGTTCCGGTGGCGGCGGCGGTGCGAATGCGCAGGCCACCGCGACCAGGATGAAGGCGGTTCCGAACCCTGCTTTCGATGCCTGGGTGGCCAGTTTCAAGGGCCGCGCGGCGGCCAGCGGTATCTCGCAAGCCACCATCGATCGGGCATTCCGCGATGTGGGTTACCTCCCTGGTGTGATCGAGCGGGACCGCAACCAGACGGAGTTCAAGCGGACCCTGGAGGATTACCTGGCGATCGCGGCCTCCGACGAGCGGGTCAGCATGGGAAAGTCGGCGCTGCGCAAGTACAATTCCACCTTGTCCGCGATCGAGGGCCGCTACGGGGTCGACAAGGAGATCGTGACCGCAATCTGGGGACTTGAGAGCAAGTACGGCACCCGGATGGGGGATATCCCAATCGTCTCGGCGCTGAGCACGCTGGCCTATGACGGCCGTCGCGGCGCATTCATGGAAAAGCAGCTTCTGGCCGCGCTCCGCATCCTGCAGCGCGGGGATATCACACCGGAGCGGATGGTCGGCAGCTGGGCCGGCGCGATGGGACACACCCAGTTCATCCCGACCTCCTTCCAGGCCTTCGCCGTGGACTTCACGGGCGACGGGCGGCGGGATATCTGGTCCTCCGATCCGTCGGACGCGCTGGCTTCCACGGCTGCGTACCTGCAACGCAACGGGTGGGTGCGTGGCCAGCCCTGGGGTATGGAGGTGCGCCTGCCGTCCGGGTTCAGCACCGGGCTCGCCGGCCGCGGCAACTCCCGAAGCGCGGCGAGCTGGGCCGCGATGGGCGTTGCGGACACAAACGGGCGGCCTGTGCCGAACCACGGATCCTCGTCGATCCTGATCCCGCAAGGCACGCGTGGACCGGCCTTCATCGTCTACAAGAATTTCAGCGTGATCCTGCGCTACAACAACGCGGAGAGCTATGCGCTGGGTGTTGGGCATCTGGCCGATCGCATCGCCGGCAAGCCCCCGATTCAGGCCGGCTTCCCGCCGGATGCGCAGGGCATGACCATCGATGATCGCAAGGAGCTTCAGCGCAGGCTCAACGCCAATGGGTTTGACGCGGGCACACCCGATGGCGTGATCGGGTCAGGAACGGAGGCCGCGATCTCCGCCTATCAGAAGAGCGTTGGCCTGCCGGTCACGGGGCAGCCATCGCTGGCGCTTCTGAAGCGGCTCCGCTGACGGTCCGGCCGATATCCCGTATTCTTCGCAATCTCCGGCCGCCTGCGCGAATGCCGTCCGGTTCCGGCGATGGGGCAAGGCGGCGGGACGGATCGCCGACCTCGGATCAAGGAGCGTACACCCTGCTTTGATTGCGGCGGGCAATTGCCCGGAACGACAATCCTGAGACTGCGCGACTCTCCTGGTGCAATGGCGCACAAACCGTGCTAGCGAAGAGCAGACATTTTTAAAAGGTTGGATATGCTGCATAAATCGGGTTCTTCATGGATACTTGCCGCACTGGTTGTGATCGGGGGCTCGATTGGAGCCGCCCCTTCCGGTGCCGCGACCGTGGATACTGACATCGCCGGTCAGTCACAGGCCTTTGGCGTGATGCAACCATGGCTTGCCATGACGCCCTATGTTCAGACCACCGGGGCGTTCGGGCAAATCGGCCGAGTCCGCTGGCATGCCGGAGTTTCTGGCCCTGGCTACGGGCCGCGCGCGGAGGGACAGTTGCTGGATGTATCCAGCAACCAGGCACTTTTTTCGGTGCTCGGAACGACCTATGGCGGCGATGGCCGGGCAACATTCGGACTTCCCGATCTGCGCGGGCGAGCGATGGTCGGAGTGGGAGGTGCAACGCGCCTGGGCCAGACTGCCGGTGCAGTTCAACGAACGCTTCTCGACGCCAACCTTCCCGCCCACACGCATGACTTTTCTTCGGGCAGAACAACCACATCGGTTGGCGGCGGTCAGCCTTTCTCGGTCAAGATGCCGACGTTGGCAATCAATCATGAGATCGCTGTCACCGGGATCTTTCCTTCCAGCAGTTTGGCGGCCCCCGGTTCGAACGTGATCGGAGGTTTCGATCCCGCAATCGCCGAAATTCAGTTCAATGCTGGCGTCTACTCCCCATCCGGTCGGAGCTTTCTGAATGCGCAGGGTCAGACCTTGAGCATCAACTCCAACCAGGCCCTGTTTTCCCTGCTCGGGTGTGCCTATGGCGGCGATTGTCGGACCGATTTCGACCTCCCCGACACCGCAGGGCGCGTGATTGTCGGAACAGGCCGTGGGGCGGGGCTCGCAAACCGGGTGCTCGGCACCGAGCGCGGGCAGTCGCAGGTGTCGCTCAGCACCGCCGAGATGCCGCATCACAGCCATGGGATCCCCGGGGAAACCGGCAGTGGGACGGGCGGCGGCAGGCCAGTGTCACTGGTGCAGGAGGAGTTGTCGCTGAACTGGGTGATCAACATGGTTGGTCTGTACCCCACGGACGGAATCTTCGGGAGCGGTGAGCCCGTCCTTGGGGAAGTGTCACTTTTTGCAGGGAACTTCGCGCCACGGGGAACAGCGTTCGCAAACGGGCAAATCCTGTCCATCGCCAGCAACACCGCGCTGTTTTCCCTGCTTGGCTGCGCCTATGGCGGCGATTGCGAGACCACTTTTGCGCTACCGGATCTGCGCGGGCGGACCCCCATCGGCGCTGGAACCTTCGTCGGCGGGCAGACCTACAGCGTCGGACAGCGTGGCGGTGCCGAGCAAACCGTGTTGACGACGGCAAATCTGCCTGCACACAGCCACCGGGTCGCCGCCGTACCAGTGCCGCAGACCGCTTTTTTCCTGCTCGCGGGGATGGGCCTGTTGGGACTCGCAAGATCGCGCCGCCGTCGGCCGCAACCTCTGCGCTCCACGAACCGTGTGTGATTTCGGCTTGGCAAACGTTCCGTTAGCAACTAATTAGACCACTCGCTTGTCAGCGTGCGATTCGTCGTGCGCTGATTTGCGTTTCGTCCAAGACGGTGGGTGGCTCGTTGGCCATAATTCCTGCCTGAGACGGGATACGACAAGATTGACCGGGGGCATTTCCTCGGGCGGATTGGCGCAGCCCCGTAAAACGGACCTGAACGCCGGCTTCGGCTGGCAAACTTGAGCCGGGGGGCGAAAGCCTCCCATACTTGGAGTAAAACTGTGGATAGAGCCCAGAAAGAGAAATTGGTCGACGAACTCGGCCAGATCTTTGAAAGCTCTGGCGTCGTTGTGGTTGCCCACTACGAAGGTCTCACGGTTGCCGAGATGCAGGATCTTCGTGCTCGCGCCCGCGGCGCCGAAGCGTCCGTGCGCGTCGCCAAGAACAGGCTCGCCAAGATCGCCCTCGACGGAAAGCCCTGCGAAAGCATCGGCGATTACCTGACGGGCATGACCGTTCTGACCTTTTCCGAGGACCCCGTGGCAGCAGCCAAGGTGGCCGAGGACTTCGCCAAGGAAAACGACAAGTTCCAGATCCTTGGTGGTGCAATGGGTGAGAACGCCCTGGACCGTGCTGGTGTCCAGGCTGTGTCGAAAATGCCGTCGCGCGAGGAGCTCATTGCTTCCATCGCCGGCTGCATCGGCGCGCCTGCATCCAACATTGCCGGGGCCATTGGCGCACCTGCTTCGAACGTCGCGAGCATTCTCAGCACCATCGAGGAGCGCGGCGAGGCCGCCTGATCGCGAGACCTTCGTGGAGACAAGAACTTCGCGTTGGAACACATCTGAAAGAACGGAAACAGTACAATGGCTGATCTGAAAGCACTGGCTGAACAAATCGTTGGCCTGACCCTCCTGGAAGCCCAGGAACTGAAAACCATCCTCAAGGACGAATACGGCATCGAGCCCGCTGCTGGCGGCGCTGTCATGATGGCCGGTCCTGCTGGCGACGCCGGTGGCGCCGCTGAAGAAGAGAAGACCGAGTTTGACGTGATCCTCAAAGCCGCTGGCGACAAGAAGATCAACGTCATCAAGGAAGTCCGCGCCATCACCGGCCTGGGCCTGAAAGAAGCCAAAGAGCTCGTTGAAGCTGGTGGCAAGGCCGTCAAGGAGCAGTGCTCCAAGGACGAAGCCGAAGAAATCAAGGGCAAGCTGGAAGCAGCTGGCGCCGAAGTCGAGCTCAAGTAATTCGAGCGACGACACGATTTGTGAGGCTGGAGCCGGTGAAAACCGGCTCCAGCCGAACCTGTCTTGGAGAGACCCCTCTGCGAGGGATCTTACGGGGGTTTCTCCAAGGCGCGGTTCAAAGGTTCGGGAGCTGCCGGTGGGACGGCGGCGGGAATGGAACCTGACCCCCTTCATTCGTGAGCGGCGCACAGCCGATGCCCGACGGCATGTGCAAACGCGACAGACGAAAGGTGACAGACCACATGGCGCAGACCTTCCTTGGCCAGAAGCGACTCCGCAAGTATTACGGTAAGATCCGTGAGGTTCTGGAGATGCCGAACCTCATCGAGGTTCAGAAATCTTCCTATGACCTGTTCCTGAAATCCGGCGACCAGCTGGAGCCGCTCGACGGCGAAGGCATCATGGGTGTCTTCCAGTCGGTGTTCCCGATCAAGGATTTCAACGAGACGGCAGTGCTCGAGTTCGTGAAATACGAGCTGGAGAAGCCGAAGTACGACGTCGAGGAATGTCAGCAGCGTGACATGACCTACAGCGCCCCGCTGAAGGTCACGCTCCGGCTGATCGTCTTTGATGTGGACGAGGATACCGGCGCCAAGTCCGTGAAGGACATCAAGGAGCAGGACGTCTTCATGGGCGACATGCCGCTGATGACGCCCAACGGCACCTTCATCGTGAATGGCACCGAGCGCGTGATCGTCTCCCAGATGCACCGTTCGCCCGGTGTGTTCTTCGACCACGACAAGGGCAAGACCCATTCCTCGGGCAAGCTTCTGTTCGCCTGCCGCATCATCCCGTACCGCGGCTCCTGGCTCGATTTCGAGTTCGACGCCAAGGATATCGTCTACGCCCGCATCGACCGTCGCCGGAAGCTGCCCGTCACGACCCTGCTTTATGCGCTGGGTCTGGATCAGGAGGGCATCTGCGACGCCTATTACGATACCGTCGATTTCCGGTTGGAGAAGAACAAGGGTTGGGTGACCAAGTTCTTCCCGGAGCGCGTGCGTGGCACCCGCCCGACCTTCGACCTGGTTGACGCCGGCACGGGCGAGGTCATCTGCGAAGCGGGCAAGAAAGTCACGCCGCGCGCGGTCAAGAAGATCATCGACGACGGCGAGATCACCGAACTGCTGGTGCCCTTCGACCAGATTGTCGGTCGCTATGTCGCAAAGGACCTCATAAACGAGGAAACCGGCGCGATCTATGCGGAAGCCGGCGACGAGCTGACCTGGGAAATCGACAAGGACGGTGAAGTCACGGGCGGCACGCTCAAGGAGCTGATGGACGCTGGTTTCACCGAGGTCCCCGTGCTCGACATCGACAACGTCAATGTCGGTCCGTACATCCGCAACACCATGGCAATGGACAAGAATATGGGCCGCGACACCGCGCTCATGGACATCTATCGTGTCATGCGCCCGGGCGAGCCGCCCACCGTAGAGGCCGCTTCTGCGCTCTTCGATACCCTGTTCTTCGACAGCGAGCGCTATGACCTCTCTGCTGTTGGCCGGGTGAAGATGAACATGCGTCTTGCGCTTGACGCCGAGGACACTCAGCGGACCCTGCGCAAGGAAGACATCATCGCCTGCATCAAGGCGCTGGTGGAGCTTCGCGACGGCAAGGGCGACGTGGACGACATCGACCACCTCGGCAACCGTCGTGTCCGCTCCGTCGGCGAACTGATGGAGAACCAGTACCGCGTCGGCCTGCTCCGCATGGAGCGCGCGATCAAGGAACGCATGTCCTCGGTCGAGATCGACACGGTGATGCCGCAGGACCTGATCAACGCCAAGCCCGCCGCGGCGGCCGTGCGCGAGTTCTTCGGTTCCTCGCAGCTTTCGCAGTTCATGGACCAGACCAACCCGCTCTCCGAGGTCACGCACAAGCGTCGTCTCTCGGCGCTTGGACCGGGCGGTCTGACTCGCGAACGCGCGGGCTTCGAGGTGCGCGACGTGCACCCGACCCACTATGGCCGGATGTGCCCGATCGAGACGCCGGAAGGTCCGAACATCGGCCTGATCAACTCTCTGGCCACCTTTGCCCGGGTCAACAAGTACGGCTTCATCGAGACGCCCTACCGGGTCGTGAAGGACGCGCAGGTGACCGACGAGGTCCACTACATGTCCGCCACCGAAGAGATGCGGCACACCGTGGCGCAGGCCAATGCCCATCTCGACAATGACGGTCGTTTCGAGAACGACCTGGTGAACACCCGCCAGTCCGGCGAATACACCATGGCTCCACGCGACAGTGTCGATCTGATCGACGTGTCGCCGAAGCAGCTGGTCTCTGTTGCCGCCTCGCTGATCCCGTTCCTTGAAAACGACGACGCAAACCGCGCCCTGATGGGCTCGAACATGCAGCGTCAGGCGGTTCCGCTTCTGCGGGCCGAGGCGCCGCTCGTCGGCACGGGCATCGAGGAAAAGGTCGCCATCGACTCCGGTGCTGCCATCCAGGCGCGCCGTGCCGGTATCATCGACCAGGTCGATGCCCAGCGTATCGTTATCCGTGCAACCGAGGACCTGGAGCCGGGCGACCCCGGCGTGGACATCTATCGTCTGCGCAAGTTCCAGCGCTCGAACCAGAACACCTGCATCAACCAGCGTCCGCTGGTGAAAGTGGGTGACACGGTGTCCAAGGGCGAAGTTGTCGCCGACGGTCCGTCCACCGATATCGGAGAACTGGCGCTCGGCAAGAACGTGGTTGTCGCGTTCATGCCCTGGAACGGCTACAACTACGAGGACTCGATCCTGATCTCCGAGCGCATCGCGCGCGACGATGTCTTCACGAGCGTGCATATCGAGGAATTCGAAGTGGCCGCGCGGGACACGAAGCTCGGCCCTGAAGAGATCACCCGCGACATTCCGAACGTCGGCGAGGAAGCCCTGCGCAACCTCGACGAGGCCGGTATCGTCTACATCGGCGCTGAAGTCGGCCCGGCGGACATCCTCGTGGGCAAGATCACTCCGAAGGGCGAAAGCCCGATGACGCCGGAAGAGAAGCTTCTGCGCGCCATCTTCGGTGAGAAGGCCTCCGATGTCCGTGACACCTCCCTGCGTCTGCCGCCGGGGGATTTCGGCACCGTCGTGGAAGTTCGTGTCTTCAACCGTCATGGCGTGGACAAGGACGAGCGCGCCCTGCAGATCGAGCGCGAAGAGGTCGAGCGTCTGGCCCGTGACCGGGACGACGAACTCGTCATCCTTGAGCGCAACATCTACGCGCGTCTGAAGGGCATGATCCTCGGCAAGGTCGCGGTGAAAGGTCCCAAGGGCGTCGCCGCGAACTCCGAGATCACCGAGGAGCTGCTGGAGACGCTCAGCAAGGGCCAGTGGTGGCAACTGGCGCTGGCCGAAGAGGCCGACGCACAGATCGTCGAGGCCCTGAACGAGCAGTTCGAGGTGCAGAAACGCGCCCTGGATGCCCGCTTCGAGGACAAGGTCGAGAAGGTTCGCCGCGGCGACGACCTGCCGCCGGGTGTGATGAAGATGGTCAAGGTTTTCATCGCCGTGAAGCGCAAGCTTCAGCCGGGCGACAAGATGGCTGGCCGTCACGGCAACAAGGGTGTGATCTCCAAGGTCGTTCCGATGGAAGACATGCCGTTCCTTGCCGATGGCACCCCGGTTGATTTCGTTCTGAACCCGCTTGGCGTTCCGTCACGGATGAACGTCGGGCAGATTCTCGAAACCCACATGGGCTGGGCCGCACGCGGTCTGGGTCTGAAGGTTGACGAGGCCCTGGACGAGTACCGTCGTTCTGGCGACCTGACGCCGGTCCGCGATGCCATGAAGATCGCCTATGGCGACAACGTCTATGACGAGGGTATCGAGGGCATGGACGAGGGCCACCTGGTCGAATCCGCGGGTCACGTGACCGGCGGCGTTCCGATCGCGACCCCGGTCTTCGACGGCGCCAAGGAAGCGGACATCAACGATGCGCTGCTGCGCGCAGGCTTCAGCCAGTCCGGTCAGTCCGATCTCTACGATGGCCGCACCGGTGAGAAGTTCTCGCGTCAGGTCACCGTTGGCGTGAAATACCTGCTCAAGCTGCACCACCTGGTGGACGACAAGATCCACGCCCGCTCGACTGGCCCGTACAGCCTCGTCACCCAGCAGCCGCTGGGCGGCAAGGCCCAGTTCGGCGGTCAGCGTTTCGGGGAGATGGAGGTCTGGGCGCTCGAAGCCTACGGCGCTGCCTACACCCTGCAGGAGATGCTCACGGTCAAGTCGGACGACGTGGCCGGCCGGACCAAGGTCTACGAGAGCATCGTCAAGGGCGAGGACAACTTCGAGGCCGGCGTGCCGGAATCGTTCAACGTTCTCGTCAAGGAAGTGCGTGGCCTCGGCCTGAACATGGAACTCCTGGATGCGGAGGGCGAGGAATAAGGGCCTCGCGTCCCAATCGGGCGGCCTGATCGCCGCCCGGCTCCTCCCTTCCCGCACCATTTCAAGGATTTGAAGATGAACCAGGAACTGACCAACAACCCGTTCAACCCGCTCACCCCGCCGAAGGTCTTTGACGAGATCAAGGTGTCGCTGGCGAGCCCGGAACGGATCCTTTCGTGGTCCTATGGCGAGATCAAGAAGCCAGAGACCATCAACTACCGGACCTTCAAGCCGGAGCGCGACGGCCTGTTCTGCGCCCGGATCTTCGGCCCGATCAAGGACTACGAGTGCCTGTGCGGCAAGTACAAGCGCATGAAGTATCGCGGCGTCGTCTGCGAAAAATGCGGTGTCGAAGTCACACTGCAAAAGGTGCGTCGCGAGCGCATGGGCCATATCGAACTGGCCGCGCCCGTCGCGCATATCTGGTTCCTGAAGTCGCTCCCGTCCCGCATCGGCCTGATGCTGGACATGACGCTTCGGGATCTTGAGCGTGTGCTCTATTTCGAGAACTACGTCGTCATCGAGCCGGGCCTGACCGATCTCACCTACGGGCAATTGATGTCCGAAGAGGAGTTCATGGACGCCCAGGACACCTACGGCATGGACGCCTTCACGGCGAACATCGGCGCCGAGGCAATTCGTGAGATGCTCTCCCAGATCGACCTCGAGTCGACGGCCGAGCAACTGCGCGAGGAGCTGAAGGAAGCAACAGGTGAGCTGAAGCCCAAGAAGATCATCAAGCGGCTGAAGATCGTCGAGAACTTCCTGGAATCCGGCAACCGCCCGGAATGGATGATCCTCACGGTCGTCCCGGTCATCCCGCCGGAACTGCGCCCGCTGGTGCCGCTGGATGGTGGCCGGTTTGCGACCTCGGACCTGAACGACCTCTACCGCCGTGTGATCAACCGGAACAACCGCCTCAAGCGGCTGATCGAGCTGCGCGCGCCGGACATCATCATCCGCAACGAAAAGCGGATGCTGCAGGAATCCGTCGATGCGCTGTTCGACAACGGCCGCCGTGGCCGGGTCATCACCGGTGCCAACAAGCGTCCGCTTAAATCGCTCTCCGACATGCTCAAGGGCAAGCAGGGCCGCTTCCGGCAAAACCTGCTCGGCAAGCGCGTCGATTTCTCCGGTCGCTCGGTCATCGTGACGGGGCCGGAGCTGAAACTGCATCAGTGCGGCCTTCCAAAGAAGATGGCCCTGGAGCTGTTCAAGCCCTTCATCTACTCGCGACTGGAGGCCAAGGGCCTCTCCAGCACCGTGAAACAGGCGAAGAAGCTGGTGGAGAAGGAGCGTCCCGAGGTTTGGGACATCCTTGACGAGGTCATCCGCGAGCACCCGGTTCTGCTGAACCGTGCGCCCACGCTGCACCGTCTTGGTATTCAGGCCTTTGAGCCCACGCTGATCGAAGGCAAGGCCATCCAGCTGCACCCGCTCGTCTGCTCGGCCTTCAACGCCGACTTCGACGGTGACCAGATGGCTGTTCACGTGCCGCTTTCGCTGGAAGCCCAGCTTGAAGCTCGCGTGCTGATGATGTCCACCAACAACGTGCTGTCGCCTGCCAACGGCGCGCCGATTATCGTTCCGTCGCAGGACATGATTCTCGGCCTCTATTATGTCTCGCTGATGCGCGATGGCATGAAGGGCGAAGGCATGGTCTTCGGTGGCATCGAAGAGGTGGAGCACGCGCTCAATGCTGGTGAAGTGCACATGCACGCCAAGATCCAGTGTCGCGTCCCGCAGATCGACGAGCACGGCCAGGAAGTCCTGAAGCGTTTCGAGACCACCCCGGGTCGGGTCCGTCTTGGCGCGCTGCTGCCCAAGAACGCGAAAGCGCCGTTCGAACTGGTGAACAAGCTGCTCAAGAAAGGCGAAGTCCAAAAGGTCATCGACACCGTCTACCGCTATTGCGGTCAGAAGGAATCGGTCATCTTCTGTGACCAGATCATGGGCATGGGCTTCAAAGAGGCCTTCAAGGGCGGCATCTCCTTTGGCAAGGACGACATGGTTATCCCCGACAACAAGTGGGAAATCGTCGACAACGTCCGCGAACAGGTCAAGGATTTCGAACAGCAGTACATGGACGGCCTGATCACCCAGGGTGAGAAGTACAACAAGGTCGTCGATGCCTGGTCGAAGTGTAACGACCGCGTCACGGACGCCATGATGAACACCATCTCCGCCAAGCGGAAGGACGACAACGGTGCCGAACTGGAACCGAACTCGGTCTACATGATGGCCGATTCCAAGGCACGTGGCTCGGTGACCCAGATGAAACAGCTGGGCGCCATGCGTGGCCTTATGGCCAAGCCGTCCGGGGAGATCATCGAGACGCCGATCATCTCGAACTTCAAGGAAGGCCTGACCGTGCTGGAGTACTTCAACTCCACCCACGGTGCGCGGAAGGGTCTGTCTGACACCGCGCTGAAGACCGCGAACTCCGGCTACCTGACCCGTCGTCTCGTCGATGTCGCTCAGGACTGCATCGTGCGCGAGCATGACTGCGGAACCGACAAGGCGATCACTGCCGAGGCGGCGGTCAACGACGGCGAGGTTGTCTCGTCGCTCGGGGAGCGTGTTCTGGGTCGTGTCGCGGCCGAGGATGTCCTGCGCCCGGGGACCGACGAGGTTATCGTTGCCGAGAACGAGTTGATCGATGAGCGCAAGGCTGACGAGATCGAGCAGTCGGGCGTCGCCAGCATGCGCATGCGCTCTCCGCTGACCTGCGAGTCCGAGGAAGGCGTCTGCGCCATGTGCTATGGCCGTGACCTGGCCCGTGGCACGATGGTCAACCAGGGTGAAGCTGTCGGCATCATCGCCGCGCAGTCGATCGGTGAACCCGGCACGCAGCTGACGATGCGGACATTCCACATCGGCGGCGTTGCGCAGGGTGGCCAGCAGTCGTTCCAGGAAGCCAGCCAGGAAGGCATCATCACCTTCCGTAACCCGAACCTTCTGGAGAATGACTCCGGTGAGCAGGTTGTCATGGGCCGCAACATGCAGATCGTCATCGAGGACGAGCATGGTGTGGAGCGTGGTTCCTTCAAGGTCGGCTACGGCTCCAAGGTCTTTGTCAAGGACGGTCAGACGATTGCCCGTGGCGACAAGCTCTTCGAGTGGGACCCGTTCACCTTGCCGATCATCGCCGAAAAGGCCGGTACCGCGAAGTTCGTGGATCTGGTCAGCGGTATCTCCGTGCGCGAGGACACCGACGAAGCCACCGGGATGACCCAGAAGATCGTGTCCGACTGGCGGTCTGCGCCGAAGGGCAACGACCTCAAGCCGGAAATCATCGTGGTCGACCCGGCCACGGGCGAGCCGGTGCGCAACGAGGCAGGTAACCCGGTGACCTATCCGATGTCGGTGGATGCCATCCTGTCGGTTGAAGACAGCACCGAGATCAAGGCCGGCGATGTGGTTGCACGTATCCCGCGTGAAGGCGCGAAGACGAAGGACATCACCGGTGGTCTGCCGCGTGTGGCCGAACTCTTCGAGGCACGTCGTCCGAAGGATCACGCGATCATCGCGGAGCAGGACGGCTACGTGAAGTTCGGGCGCGACTACAAGAACAAGCGCCGGATCTCGATCGTGCCCGCCGACGAGAGCCTTGAGCCGACCGAGTACATGGTGCCCAAGGGCAAGCACATCCCGGTGCAGGAAGGCGACTTCGTGCAGAAGGGTGACTACATCATGGACGGCAACCCGGCGCCGCATGACATCCTGTCCATCCTGGGTGTCGAGGAGCTGGCGAACTACATGATCGACGAGGTCCAGGACGTCTATCGACTGCAGGGCGTGAAGATCAACGACAAGCACATCGAGGTGATCGTTCGCCAGATGCTGCAGAAGTGGGAGATCAAGGATTCTGGTGAGACGACGCTGCTCAAGGGTGAGCACGTCGACAAGTCGGAGTTCGACGCGGCCAATGACAAGGCGATCAAGGACGGGCGCCGTCCGGCCGAGGGCGAGCCGATCCTGCTCGGGATCACCAAGGCCTCGCTGCAGACCCGGTCCTTCATCTCGGCGGCTTCCTTCCAGGAGACCACCCGCGTGCTCACCGAAGCTTCGGTTCAGGGCAAGCGCGACAAACTCGTCGGCCTGAAGGAAAACGTCATCGTTGGCCGTCTGATCCCGGCTGGTACTGGCGGTGCAACCCAGCGTGTGCGCCGCATCGCGCAGGATCGCGACCAGGAGGTTATCGAGGCGCGTCAGGCGGAGGCCGAAGCGGCTGCCGCCCTGGCTGCCCCGGTGGATGACGTCGTTGGCGGTGACATCGACGACACCTTTATCGTCGACACGCCGGAGAGCCGGGACTTCTGATCCGGTTCTGGTTGACCTGAATGACCCCGTCGGTGCTACCGGCGGGGTTTTTCGTTGCGAGGTGCCCCGATTGGTGCGACGGAGGATACTCCGAAGCCGGAGGATGCGAACATGGCCAAGAAGTCGAAGGATCTCCCGTATCGCCCCTGCGTGGGCGTGATGCTGGTCAATGCCGAAAACGAGGTGTTCGTGGGCCAGCGTCTCGACAGCGAGGCGCCTGCATGGCAGATGCCGCAGGGTGGCATCGACAAGGGTGAGGCGCATCGCGATGCGGCGCTGCGAGAACTCGGGGAAGAAACGGGTGTAACCTCCGATCTCGTTGAGTTCGTGGCGGAAACCGACGGATGGGTTCGCTACGACCTGCCGGAGCATCTGGTTGGCAAGCTCTGGAAGGGCAAGTATCGCGGCCAGAAGCAGAAATGGGTCCTGCTGCGGTTCCTGGGCACGGATGATCAGATCCAGATCGCGACCGAGCATCCGGAGTTTTCAGAGTGGCGCTGGCTGCCGGTCGATAGTCTTGTCGAGAACATCGTGCCTTTCAAACGTGCGGTCTACGAAGAGGTTGTCGCTCGACTCGGCACCCACCTCTGAGAACCGGAATCGGGAGGTCCGGACTCTGGAGATCGGGACTCCAAACAAGAACAAAACGGGAATATCATGCAGGGTATGCGCGACTCGTTCCATGCCGCCTGCTCGCTTAACCCCCCTGGAACTCTCCCTCGTCACTCGCGGGAGAAAGGAATACCTGCGCCGTTTCGGGCCGGGGAGGGGCGTGAGATGCGGTCGGTCGAACTCTCTGCAATGTCGAACTTCACGTTCCTCACCGGGGCGTCCCACCCCGAAGAATACATGGAACGTGGCGCCCTTCTTGGCCTTGCGGGCATCGTGATTGCTGATGAGAATTCGGTGGCGGGGATCGTCCGAGCCCATGCGCGCGTGCGGGAGATCGGCCGGATCGTTGCCGAACGGGCAGCGCAGGAGGCCTCGGAAGGCCCGATTGGCCCGCCGGCTCCCGATGATGTTGCCCCGGCGCCATCGCTCGATATCCGCAACGTGCCACGACTGATCCCCGGCACGCGCATTGTTCTGGACGATGGGTTTACGGTGACGGCACTGCCCCGGGATCGTGCTGCATGGGGACGGCTGTGCCGCCTGATTTCCCTTGGACGGCTGCGCGCTGAGAAAGGCGCCTGCATGCTAAGGCTTGAGGACTTGCTGGAATGGGGCGAAGGCATGGAGTTGCTGCTGCACCCGCGCGACGTTGACGAGCAGGAACGCCCCTGGCCGGGCGGCGCGAGATCGTGGGTGCCACAGGCGCAGCGCCTGACGCGCCGCTTTGGCTCCGCCGTCCACCTCTTGATGGCGCCGTGCTATGACGGGTTGGACAGCGCCCGGTTCGGGGCCTGGGACAGCCTTGCCAACCGGCTCGGGATCCTGACGATCGCCTCCGGCTTGCCCCGCATGCACCATGGCCGCCGGCGCCGCCTGGCCGATGTCCTCTCGGCTGTCCGGCAAGGCTGCCGGGTGGAGGACCTGGGGCGGCTGGCACAGGCCAACGGGGAGCAGCGGCTCCGCTCTGCCCGCGAACTGCGGGCAATCTTTGCAGGGCACGCTGCCGCGTTGCGCCGGGCAGAAGAGGTGGCCGCGCGCTGCACCTTCTGTCTGGACGAGTTGCGCTACGAATATCCCAGTGAGATCTCCGGCGGTGAGACCGCGAGCGAGCGCCTTGCCCGCCTTGCCTGGGCGGGCCTGCGTTGGCGGTATCCCTCGGGCGCCCCCGACAAGGTCAAGCGTCTGCTGGAGCATGAACTCGCCCTGATCGGCAAGCTCGGCTACGAACCCTATTTTCTGACTGTGCACGACATTGTCGACTTTGCCCGCTCCCGGAACATCCTGTGTCAGGGGCGGGGGAGTGCCGCGAATTCGGTGGTCTGCTACTGCCTCGGCGTGACCTCCGTCAGTCCGGAAATCGGTACCATGGTCTTCGAGCGGTTCGTCTCGGAGGCGCGGAACGAGCCGCCGGACATCGACGTGGATTTCGAACATGAGCGGCGCGAGGAGGTGATCCAGCACATTTACGAGC
Source organism: Aliiruegeria haliotis (assembly GCF_003003255.1). Lineage (GTDB taxonomy): Bacteria > Pseudomonadota > Alphaproteobacteria > Rhodobacterales > Rhodobacteraceae > Tropicimonas > Tropicimonas haliotis. Next base: position 33,324 of record NZ_PVTD01000010.1, on the reverse strand, counting down.
GCTACGGCCGCCATCGGGCCGGGCTTTGCGCGACGGTGATCCACTATCGCGGCAAGCGGGCGGTGCGGGAAGTGGGGCGTGCGATGGGGCTGTCGGAGGACACGCTCTCCGCGCTTTCAAGCCAGATCTGGGGGTGGGGTTCACTCAAGGATACCGAAAATGAACGCATGCGGGAAATCGGCCTCGATCCGACCGACCCGCGGCTGGTCCGGACCATGGAACTGATCCGGGAGGTGCAGGGCTTTCCACGGCACTTATCACAACATGTGGGTGGGTTCATCATCACCGAGGGACGGCTCGACGAGTTGTGTCCCGTCGAGAACGCCACGATGGAGGACCGCACGGTCATCCCCTGGGACAAGGATGACATCGACGCGCTCGGTATCCTGAAGGTGGATGTCCTGGCGCTCGGAATGCTGACGGTAATCCGCAAGGCTTTCGCGCTGATCGAGCATCACCACCATGCTCAATATGGCCTCGCCACGTTGCCGCCCGAGGATCCGGCCGTCTATGACATGCTGTGCGACGCCGATTCTCTGGGGGTCTTCCAGGTGGAAAGCCGGGCGCAGATGAACTTCCTGCCCCGGATGAAGCCGCGCAGTTTCTACGACCTGGTGATCGAAGTGGCGATCATCCGCCCCGGCCCGATCCAGGGGGACATGGTGCATCCCTACCTGCGCCGGCGGAACGGGGAAGAGGACGTGACCTTCCCGTCTGACGAACTGGGCCAGGTGCTGGCCAAGACGCTGGGCGTGCCGCTTTTCCAGGAGCAGGCGATGCAGATCGCCATCGTGGGGGCGGGGTTCTCGGCGGAGGAGGCGGACCGGTTGCGGCGGTCGCTCGCGACGTTCAAGAAACACGGCAACGTCAGCGAGTTCCATGACCGGTTCATGTCCGGCATGAAGGCCAATGGCTATGACGAGGAGTTCGCCGCGCGCTGCTTCAGCCAGATCGAGGGGTTCGGCAGCTATGGTTTTCCGGAGAGTCACGCGGCGAGCTTTGCGCTTCTGGTCTATGCCTCTGCCTGGTTGAAACGGCATCATCCCGGGATCTTCGCGTGCGCGCTGTTGAATTCACAGCCGATGGGCTTCTATGCGCCCGCGCAGATCGTCCGCGATGCCCGCCAGCATGGCGTCGAAGTCCACCCGGTCTGCATCAATCGGTCTTTCTGGGACAACGTGATGGAAGTGGATGATCAAGGCGGGTTGGCACTGCGGCTTGGGTTTCGGCAGATCAAGGCGATGAAGGAAGAGGAGGCGACCTGGATCTCCGCGGCGCGCGGCAATGGATATCAGGGCGTCGAGGAGGTCTGGCGCCGCGCCGGGATCGGGCCGGCCTTGCTGGAGGCATTGGCAGAGGCGGATGCCTTTGCCGGGCTTGGGCTCGCACGGCGGGAAGCGCTCTGGGAGGCCAAGGCCTTGCGCGGGGCCGCACCGCTGCCGCTCTTTGCCGGCGATCTGGATGGCGAGGCGATTGACGAACCGGCCGCGCATTTGCCGGCCATGACGCTAGGGGAAGAGGTGGTGGAAGATTACGTCTCCATGCGCCTCACCCTTCGGGCGCACCCGCTGGAGTTGCTGCGGAGCCGATTGTCGCCCGGGTTTCGACGGCAAGCGCGTCCCCGCGAAGGCCAGGCGCTCCCGCCTGTTTCGACCGCATCCGAGATGCAGTCAAAGCAGTTGGGCCGGGCACCTGCGGTGCGCCGGATCCGGTCTGAGGGGACGTGACACGATTTCCAGCGCCGTGGCCGACGGATTTGACCTGAGTCATTCGGCCGGATGCCCCGCCGTGGCAGCATTTGGTATGCCCGACTGGCAGCGCGAAGGCGCGACGGTGTCGCGGCAGTGCCGAGACCGGCCGGGCTGACGGGGCACGCAGCCAGGAGGATGTCCATGACTCAAGACCGGATCGAAACGAAGCCTGCAACGGACACCGAACCCGACTCACCGGAGCAACATCCCGAACCGGTTCCGGAAGGTGCCGAGAACATGGAGCATACCCTGCGCCGACTGACTGCCGAAAAGGAGAAGAAACGGGCCCGAAACCCGGGCCTTTATCTCTAGGTCAACCCGCGACTGGCGAGAGCATCCGGAGGCTGGCGTTCTTCGAAACGGAAAGCCACGGAGGAGATCCTGCAACCGATAGTACATGCGGCCCTCCACCCGCGCCGACGCCAGACTGCGACGTCAGAATTGCAATGACAGATCGGCCTGCACCGCAGCCAGTCCCTGGCCTGCCGCGGTTCTCGGGCGTCATCTGAACGCGGGACGGTGCAAAGAGCCGCCCCCGGCGGGATACAGCGGAAACCGAACCCTGCCATGCCCCCTGCCTTCCCGTCCGACAAGACAGGCCGAACGTGTCACCGGTCGGCGAATAAACACACGTGACACAACACGACGCGGGCGACCTTGGAGCCGCCCGCATCGCCTTTGGGGCCTTTGGAAATTACTCGGCGGGAACGGCGAGGGGTTGATTGCCTTTGCCGAAGTGCTGCCGGTTCAGGCGGAACACAAGCGCAATCATGAGGAATTGTGCGACAACCGCGATGGCTGAAACGACCCAGAACGCGACCGAGAACTTGTCCACGACACCGGCCGCGACGAGACCCTTGTTCAGCCAGAACTGAAGCATGACAGAGAGTGCGACGCCCGGACAGACGAGCGCATAGGACCCCGGCGACGTGCGCGAGCCGAGCACGAAGTCGGCAAAGTACCCCTGGCGGCGCAGCACAAGGCCACCGAGAAGCAGAAAGATCACCTGGATCGTCAGCAACCGCGAGAGAAAGATCATGGTCTCTGCCGGGGTGCCATGCACCTCGAACGTCGCGTGCAGGCCGTGGCTCTGGCGCAGGAAGGTGATGGCCAGGATGGTCATGATCGGGACGATGACCATGAGTGTCGGACCGGATTCCTTGGCGGTGCCATGGTGCAGCATCGAGTTGAATGCGGTGATCGCGGCGACGATCATGTAGACGGCCGCAGCGACGGAGAAAAAGGTCGACAGCACCAGCGCGATACCAACGGTCACCGTGTTGTGGCTCATCGCCGCCGGCGCGGCGAATCCGACGCCGACCATGGACAGTGCGAAGGCGGGCAAAAGCTGGGCGAAGGAATTGTTCGCTGTCATGTCGAAGACACCGCCCTTGGTCAGAACGCGGGCGAGGAAATCACCAATGATGTTGAGCGCCAGCAGCCCGACAAGGCCGAACGCGACCATGGCAAGGGGAAAGAGGTATTCGACGATCGACCAGAGCCCCGGCACGAAGGCGAGGCCTGCCACGAAGAGGCCGTTGATGGACATGGCCATCGCCAGTGGCATAGCGGTTATTGTCGTTTCGGCGTTGGAGTTGCGGAGGGTCTCGAAGGCTTGGGTCTTGCGGAACCTGGCAAAGGAACGAAGATTCCAGATGAGGTACTTCAGGTTCAGGAAGACAAAGGTTGCGATGCCGGCCCAGGCCAGCAGGATCATACCCTGTTGCAGCGGGCCGCCTGTGGTGAGTGCGGCCCAGATATGCTCGAAGGTCGGAACCGGGATGCCCGCATGCGGCACCCACATGAAGAGCCACATGAAAAAAGTGACCGAGAGGCCGCCGGCCCCGAGAGAGGCGAGGAAGTAGAGCGGAGAGTAGCTGTCCGCGGGACGGGAGAGAGTGGTCATGGTTGTCTCCTTTTAAATTCGCATTTGTGAATATGATAGTTGAGCAACGGTGTTTTGCAAGCGAATTTGAACTGGTCGGTTCAGTTTTCGTGGGGTGAGGATGCGAAGTATCTGAAAATGCGAACACTTGCGAAAGGATGGCATCCGAAGGACACCTGCCGGTGAGTTGTGTGGCAGGCATATCTTGTGGATAACTGGCAGTCTCCCGCCAGATGATGGGTGTATTCCTTGACTCTTGGCCGCATCCTGCAAAACTCAGAGACCACTTGAGACTCGGACAGGACAGGCACCTTGCGATTCACCCGGCTGCGGCTCAACGGCTTCAAGTCCTTCGTGGACCCGACCGATCTCGTGATCGCGGACGGATTGACCGGCGTTGTCGGTCCGAATGGCTGCGGGAAATCGAATCTCCTCGAGGCATTGCGCTGGGTCATGGGGGAGAATCGCCCAACCGCGATGCGGGGCGGCGGAATGGAGGACGTCATCTTTGCCGGTGCCTCCACCCGTCCAGCACGAAACTTCGCCGAAGTGACCCTTCAGATCGACAATTCGGAGCGCCTTGCGCCATCGGGGTTCAACGATCAGGACATGCTGGAAATTGTCCGGCGCATCACGCGTGACGTCGGCTCCGCTTACAAGGCCAATACGCGGGACGTTCGGGCGCGGGACGTTCAGATGCTCTTCGCCGACGCCTCTACCGGCAGCCATTCGCCGGCCCTTGTCCGCCAGGGACAGATCAGCGAACTGATCAATGCCAAGCCAAAGAACCGGCGCCGCATTCTCGAAGAGGCCGCCGGAATTTCGGGGCTGTACCAGCGGCGGCATGAGGCCGAACTGAAGCTGAACTCCGCCGAACAGAACCTTTCCCGGGTCGACGACGTGATCGAACAGCTCGCTGGTCAATTGGCGCAACTCGCGCGGCAGGCCAAGCAAGCCGCGCGCTACCGTACCATTGGTGCGGAGCTGCGCCATGCCGAGGGGCTCCTGCTCTATCGCCGCTGGCGGGAGGCCAAGGACAGTCTGCAAGGCGCGCAGGACGAGCTACGGCAGCATGTGACCGCAGCCGCAACGGCGGAACGCGCGGCTCGCGAGGCTGCCAGCCTGCGCGAGAGCGCCGACGAAGCCCTGCCGCCGTTGCGCGAGGAGGAGGCGATTGCTTCTGCGGTCTTGCAGCGTTTGCAGGTCGAGCTTGGCGCTATTGGCGAGGAGGAATCCCGCGCCCGGGACGCCATTGTCACGCTGGAACGACAGATCCTCCAGATGACGCAGGATATGGAGCGCGAAGAAGGGCTGAACCGGGACGCCGGTGAAACCATGGCCCGGCTCGCTGCCGAACGCGAGGAGTTGGACGCGGCCAACGCCGGCCACGATGAAAAGTTCGCCGCAGCGGTGGAAGCGGCGCGGATTGCTGCATCGAACCTGCAAGGGCGGGAAAGCGAGCTGGCCCAGCAAACGGAGGATGTCGCCCGGCTGGCGGCACGGCACCAGTCAGCGGAACGTTTCGAGGCTGACGCGGAAAAGGCACTCACGCGTCACGAAGAGGAGGCCGCGAAAGCCGGTCAGACCAGCGAACACGCGCGCGGGGTTCTGCAATCCTCCGAGGAGGAGGCCGCGCGGGCGGAAGCCTCGCTGGAGGAGGCGACGATCGCCGCCGAAGAGGCCGAGGCCGGACTGGCGGAGGCGGATGCCGCCCGGGCCGATTGCGCCGCCCGCGAGGCCGATGCCCGTGCGGAGCGGTCTGCGGCGGAAGGGGAGGCGCAGGCGTTGCGTGCCGAGGTCGCGGCACTGGCGCGCCTTGTGGAGCGGGATGCCAACGAGGGCGAACAGGTGCTGGATCACCTCCGGGTCGATCCCGGATACGAGAAGGCCCTCGGTGCAGCACTGGCCGATGATCTTCGCGCCCCGCCGGTGGGGCGTGATGCGGCCTCCGGTTGGGCCGCTCTGCCGGACTACGACACGCACCAGTCGCTGCCGGACGGGGTCGATGCACTTGCCGATCGGATGGAGGTTCCCGAGGTTCTCCGTCGCCGCATGGCGCAGGTCGGCGTCGTGGACGCGACCGACGGGCCCGCGCTTCAGGATTTGCTCAAGCCCGGCCAGCGTCTTGTCAGTGTCGAGGGGGACCTCTGGCGTTGGGACGGTTTTCGCGCCGGTGCCGAAGATGCCCCGTCCGCGGCGGCGCTTCGCTTGCAGCAACTCAACCGGCTGGTGGAACTCAAGCGCGATCTTGAGGAGGTCGCGGCGCGGGCTGCGGGTGCCAGCCAAGCTCACGATATGCTGAGCCAGGAGCTGCGGGCCCTGACGGAAGCCGACCGTCAGGCCCGTCAGGCGCGGAAGGATGCGGACACAGCTGTCGCGACGGCGAGCCGGAACCTGAGCCGGGCCGAGAACGAGAGATCCATGGCCGAGGCCCGGCTCGAGGCAGCTGATCTGGCCGTGTCACGGCATCGGGAGGAATCGGAGGCTGCCCGTGAGCGGTTGGAAGAGGCGCGTTCGGTCCGGGCGGAGTTGCCCGACCTGACCGAGGCCCGATCCAGTATTGAAACGGCCAAGGCACTGGTAGAGGGCTCTCGCCGCGACATGATGGCCGCGCGGTCTGCACAGGACGAGCTTCGGCGGATCGGCGAGGCCCGGAGCCGGCGCATTTCCGAGATCACAAAGGACATCGACAGCTGGCGGCGCCGACTTGAAAATGCCGAAGCCCGCACCCGGGATCTGGAACACCGAAAGGCCGAAGCCCAGGACACTCTGGAGGAGGCGCGTATGGCGCCGGAGGACATCCTGGAACGAAAGGAGCGGCTCACGGAAGCGCTGGCGACGGCAGAGGCGCGTCGCAATTCGGCCGCCGATGCCCTGGCGATCGGGGAAACGGCCCTGCGGGATGCGGAGCGCGCCGAACGCGATGCGGAGAAGTTCGCGGGCCACGCCCGGGAGCACAGGGCGGCGTCCGAAGCGCGGGAGCACGCCGCACGGGATGCCCTCGAATCCGCTACGACCTGGATTCAGGAGGAACAGGAGACCACGCCGGAGAAGCTGCTGGAGCAACTCGACGTCGATCCCGAGAACATGCCTGCGGTGGAAGTGATCGAAGGCGATATCGCGCGTCTGCGACGAAGCCGTGATGCCCTTGGCGCGGTCAACCTGAGGGCAGAAGAAGACGCCAAGGACGTATCCGCCGAGCATTCCGCACTCGTGGAGGAGAAAAATGACCTTGAAGAGGCGATCCGCGCCCTTCGCATCGGAATCTCCAGTCTGAACAAGGAAGGCAGGGAACGCCTTCTGACCGCCTATGAGCAGGTCAACAGCAACTTCAAGCTGCTCTTCACGCACCTTTTCGGTGGCGGGCAGGCGCACCTTGAACTGGTAGAATCCGAGGATCCGCTCGATGCCGGTCTGGAGATCATGTGCATGCCTCCGGGCAAGAAGCTGTCCACTCTGTCGCTTCTTTCGGGCGGTGAACAGACGCTTACGGCAATGGCCCTGATTTTTGCAGTGTTCCTGGCCAACCCGGCGCCGATTTGCGTTCTGGACGAGGTCGACGCACCGCTGGACGATGCCAATATCACCCGCTTCTGCGATCTTCTTGACGAGATGGTCCAGCGCGCCGACACGCGTTTCCTGATCATCACTCACCACGCCATCACGATGAGCCGGATGGACCGGCTCTTTGGCGTGACGATGCAGGAACAGGGCGTCAGTCAACTGGTGTCCGTCGACCTCAAGAAAGCCGAGGCCCTGGTCGCCTGATCTCGAAAAGGTGAGTGGACCGGAGGTCGGCACTGGTCCCTCATGGCGAGAGGAGGGGCGGCCAATGCGCGTCTTGATTTCAGCTCTGATTCTGATTCCAGCAATGGCAGCGGCGCAAGGAGTGCGAGAAAGTGACCGCCTGCTTGCGGCCAACGATCTTGTTGATCGGCTGGGGGGGCATGTTGCGACATTCTACGACGGCAGTACGGCGCAATACGCCGCCAGCGGTGACTATTCCTATCGCTACACTCCGGATGATCCTGCCTTTGTCGGGACCTATGAAACAGCGTCCGACAGCAGGATCTGCGTGACCTTCGAGAACGGGTTCGACCGTTGCGACACCTATGTCGAAGCGTCCGGTCGCCTGGTTCTGGTCACGGCAGACGGATTGCGATTTCCCGTGAAGACGCTGGAGCCGATCACACGATGACCGCGCGGCGCTAGAGAGCGTTCAGGAGGTCCGCCGTTGGCCAGGCGTCGGCCGGTTGCCCAAGGCGGCGTTGCTCTGCCTGAACGGCGGCGCGGGTTTTGGCCCCGAGAATACCATCTGCTCCGCCAACGTCATGGCCGAGCGCTTCGAGCCGTTGCTGAAGAAGCTGGATCTGTTCGCCGGACAGCGCAGGCGACGGATTTCCTGCGGCATAGATCTCCGCGCCTTCGAGCCGGGTGCCGAAATAGGCGGCGGTAAGCACGTAGACAAAGCTCTTGTTCCACTCGAAATAGACATGGAAGTTTGGATAGGCGAGAAACGCGGGGCCATTGCGGCCTTGCGGCAGCACCACCGATGCCGGAAGCTCCCCCCCGGCCAACTGACCAGACCGCGCCCGCACACCGAGCGCCTCCCATTCTGCCACGCTCTTCTCATGTGCAAGTCCCGTCTGCGACCAGTCGAGGTCTTGCGGGACAACGACTTCCTGCAGCCAGGGTTCATTGGCGCGCCAGCCCAGGTCCCGCAACATGGCACCGCCCGACAGCAGCGCATCCGGCACGGAGGTCTTGAGACGGACCTTCCCGTCACCATCGCCATCGACGCCACGTTCGAGGATGTCTTTTGGCAGCATCTGCACCATGCCGATCTCGCCCGCCCATGCGCCGGTCGTGTTCGCCGGGTCGAAATCACCTCGTTCAAACAGCGACAAGGCGGCGAATACTTGAGGCTGAAACAGCTCCGGGCGCCGGCAATCGTGGCTGAGCGTCATCAAGGCGTTCAGGGTGTTGAAGTCGCCCTGCACCGCGCCGTAATCCGTCTCCAGCGCCCAGAAGGCAAGGAGCACGCCGGGCGAAACGCCGTATGTCTGTTGCACGGTTTCGAAGGTCGACGCGTGCCGTTCCAGATTTGCAATACCGTTCTGGATCCGGCTCTGGCTGATCAAACGGCGCGAGAAGTCGATAAACGGAAGCTGAAAGATACCCTGCGCCCGGTCCGCGCGGATGACTTTCGGATCGGGCTGCGTTGCGCGGAAGAAGCTCTCGACCGTGTCGGGCTCATGGCCCAGTGTCACGGCCTCTGCCTTCATCGCTTGTACGAAGGTAGGAAAATCCCCCCCACAGGGGACCAGCGCCTGAGCCGGTGCGCTCAAGAGTGCGAGGGCGGCGGCGGCGATTGCGTGGCGACGGATCATGTAATTCTCCCGGGACTTTCCGCGACATATGCGATCGTTCCGTGGGCGGCAAGCAATCCTGCCGCGCCAGGCGTCACAGGATGGTGAGCAGGGCAACCGCCACCAGCATGACACCCCAACTCCGCCACAAGGCGCGGGCACAGCGATCAATATCTTCCGCGCCGGGGGTCATGTTCCCCGAAGCGTGAACATGGGGACAGTCGTGCATTTCGCCGTCGTAGCTGCGCGGTCCGGAGAGGGCGACATCAAGGCATCGCGCCATGGCGGCCTCCGGCCAGCCCGCATTGGGGGAGCGATGCTTGCGCGCGTCCTGCGCCAGAGCGGTCCAACCGCCAAACCGCCCGTGACCTGCCATGATCAGCAGGGCCGTCAGCCGGGCGGGGATCCAGTTCAACAGGTCGTCGAGCCGCGCGGCCGCCCAGCCGAAGTCCTCGTATTCCGGCGTGCGATGCCCGATCATGCTGTCGGCGGTATTCACGGCCTTGTAGACGAATATCCCCGGCAGACCGGCCAGCAGGAACCAGAAAGCCGGTGCAATGACCCCGTCGGAGAGATTCTCCGCCCCACTTTCAATGGCAGCACGAGCAACCCCGGCCTCGTCCAGTTGCGCGACATCGCGGCCCACGATCATGGACACCGCTTGGCGCCCCTCTGGCAGGCCTTGTCGCAAACCCGATGCAACCGCAGCCACATGCTGCACAAGGCTTCTTTGGGCCAGCAGGATCGCGACGATCAGGACATCGATCAGGCCGAATGGGGTCAGGATCTGAAGCAGCAGTCCAAAGAGAGCGGCTCCGATGGCAAGGACGACCACGGCGAAGGTGCCTGACGATCGCCGGTATGTGCCCCGGTTGAGATGCCGGTCCAGCCAGCCGACGATATCCCCCATGGCAACGGCGGGGTGCTTCAGGCGGGACCACAGCCAGCGTGGCTCCCCGAGCGATGCGTCCAGGAACATGGCAAGCATCAGGATCGCGGCCTTCCCGATCATGTCAGCGCAGTTTCAAGCCGCGCCCATCCTTCGGCCGTACCCGGCAGCCCAAGCCGGATCCACTGCCGGGAATAAGGGAAGGTCCTCGACCAGATCCGCGCCCGTGCCAGCCTATTCTGCAGCGCGTTGGCATCGTCGACGGCGTACAATCGGAACAGGGTGGTGCCACCTTCAAGCCGTGCCCCGGCGGTTGCGAGCAGGGCGTCGAGGCGCATGGTGTCGTCGGCCACGCGACGCCGGGTGGCCGACGCCCATGCGATGTCACCAAGTGCACTTTCGCCGATCCTCAGGGCGGGACCGGAAACGGCCCAGGGGCCGATCATCTCTTCCAGCGCGGAAAGCAGGCCGGGTGCGCCAATCACGAAGCCGAGGCGGAGACCTGCAAGACCCCAAAACTTTCCGAAACTCTTCAGGATCAGTGTATTGGGGCGATCCGCCAGCTGCCCCAGCAAGCTCTCGTCCGGGCAGAGGTCGCAGAAGCTCTCGTCCACCACGAGGGGGCCCGCCTCCGGCACGTCCTCGACCGACCAGAGCCGTCCATCGGGATTGTTAGGATGCACCCGCACGGCGGCGGGGGCGTCACCCTCGACGACCTCCCAACCATGGGCGCGGAAACCGGCCGCATGCTCGTTGTAAGTCGGTGTCGGGATCTGGACCTGACGGTCGGGAAACAGCGCCGGGATGCGCGATATCGCGGCCGACGCACCGGGAACCGGCAGAATGGAAAGCGTCTCCGGAACCTGCCAGAACTGCCGGGCTGCCGCGATCAGGCGCTCCCGCGCGCCCCTGTCGGGAAGGTCGGTCCATGCCTCTGCGGAAACCGCCGGGATCGGGAAGGGCACCGGGTTTATGCCGGTCGACAGGTCAAGCCAGTCCTCGCGGTTTCCACCCCAGCGTGCAGCCGCCGCATCAACCCCACCGCCGTGGTCCCGCACCGTAGGTTGGCCTGAGTCGCGTCCCTGTCGCGCCATTGTCGGGCTCCTCGCTTTTCGTCCCGACCTGTCGCCTACCGCGATTGGCACGGCAAGGAAACCTCTACCGATTCGTTAACGCTGCGCCCACGCCGTTAACCTTTGGTTAGGGTTTTGGGCGCAGTTAAGGAATGGGTAACGGTGCCGGTGTGTGGGCGGCACGGAGGCTTCATGCGTGTATTGATCGTTGAAAGCGACCGGAATTTGGGGTGGGTTTGGAAACGGCACCTTGAGCGTCAGGACCATGACGTGACACTCGTCTCAGGCCAGCGGGAAGCAATCGCCGCACTCCGAAACATCGATATCGACATGATTATCCTGGACGTGGTCCTCGGTGAAGGCAGTGCGCTGGCCGTTTCGGATTTCGCGTCCTACCGCCATCCCGGAGCGAAAGTCATTTTCGTGACCAATACGACCTTCTTCTCTGATGGCTCGATCTTCCAGCATGCGCCGAACGCTTGCGCCTATGTACAGACGGCGACGCCGCCGGAAGACCTTACCGTGATGGTCGAGCACTACGGCGCAAGGTAACACGCGCACCGCCTGGCGCTACTCGGCCGCCATGCTCGATGCGTGGCCCCGTCCGTGGGGCGCCTTGAGGTCCATCATCGGAGCCATGGGCACGATTCGGGTCGGGTTGATCGTCTCATGGCTGTGGAAATAGTGTCGGCGGATGTGGTCGAAGTTCACCGTCTGCGCGATCCCAGGCCATTGGTAGAGTTCGCGCAGATAGCCCGACAGGTTCGGCATGTCGGCAATCCGGTTCCGCGAGCATTTGAAATGCGCATGGTAGACCGGGTCGAACCGGATCAGCGTCGTGAAAGCGCGCCAGTCTGCCTCTGTCGCGACATCGCCAGCCAGGTAGCGTTGCGCGCCAAGACGCCGCTCCATCCAGTCGAGGGTGTCGAACACCTCTGCCACGGCTTCGTCATATGCCGATTGGGAGGTCGCGAACCCGGCGCGATAGACACCGTTGTTCAGCCCCGGATAGAGCCGCGCGTTCACGTCGTCGATCTGGTCGCGAAGGCCGGCCGGCCGCAGGCTCGGCGATAGCCCGGTCACCTCGGTGAACGCTTCGTCGAACATGCGGATGATCTCCGAGGATTCATTGGAGACGATCTGCTCGCTTTCCTTGTCCCAAAGAACCGGGACGGTCACGCGGGTGGTGATATCCGGAACCGCCCGCGTGTAGATCGTGTGCAGAAACGGCGCGCCAAATAGGGTGTCGCCGGTGGTGCCGGGGTAGTCGGTGGCAAAACTCCAGCCGTTGTCCAACATATCCGGGTGGACCACCGAGACGGAGATATGCTCGTCGAGCCCCTTCAGGCTGCGATAGATCAAGGTGCGATGCGCCCAGGGACATGCGTAGGCGACATAGAGGTGGTACCTGCCGCTTTCGGCCTTGAAGCCACCTTTGCCGCTTGGTCCGGGCGATCCGTCCCTCGTGATCCAGTTGCGAAACCCGGCGTCAGAACGCACGAACTTCCCACCGGTCGATTTCGTATCGTACCAGGTATCCTGCCATTTACCGTTGACCAGAAGGCCCATGTTGTCTCTCCGATTTCGTGTCGCACTAGAGATAGCTACCGCGAATTCCAAAAGAACCGGCGCCTCCGCAGGGCAACGTCCGGTTTTCTGCACAATCGGCCATATCGTTGATATGTCGCATTTTCCTGTCAATCCGATCATTCGGCGGGATGCGCTTGACAGGACGAACGTGCCGTGGACCTATCCAATTGCGAGGAGTCGGAGGCGGACATGTCGGAATTTCTTCCCGAGGCCGTACGGCAGGAATTGGAGCAGGCGCGGAAAGCGACAAAGCGTCGGCGGACCCGCATGAAGGTCCGGACCGGCGGTCAGGAGTTCACAATCCTGCGCCACTGGCAGGGCGGTTTCGCGCTCGACGCGCAGGAGGCGCCGGGATTGCGTGGACTCGTCGATCTCTATGACCATGGAAAGCACGTGTGCCAGGCGCTCATCGTGGCGACGCGGGAAGAGGACGGCGAACGGGTCTTCGAGGTGAAGTCTTCCACCAGCGCAACCGACAAGGCGCCGGCCGCCGATTTTGTCCACGAACGCCCCGAGCCGGCCGGATATCTCACCCGGCAGTAGTCAGGGCCTGATTTCCACGATCGTGCCGATCGGCGTGAAGCGGAACAATTCCTGGATCTCGGGATTGGTGACCGCCATGCATCCGGCGGTCCAGTCCCCGGGAATCATCATGTGGTCGGGCACCCGGTTGGGCTGTCCATGAATGAAAATGTCGCCACCGGGGCTTACCCCCATCTCTCGCGCCTCGGCCCGGTCTTCCGGCCTCGGATAATCGATTCCGAGGGAGAGGTGGAACTTGCTCTTGTCGTTGCGGCGGTCAATGCGAAAGGTGCCCTCTGGCGTCCGCCCATCGCCTTCCTGCACCTTGTCGCCCTCCGGCGAGAAACCCAGCGCAATCGTGTAGGACTTCAGCGCCTCCCCGTCTCGGTAGACGACCATCTCCCGCTCGCTCTTGTCGATCACGATCTTGTCGATATCCGCACGGAGCACGACGGGGGGCAGAATCGGGAATGCGAACTGGTGCCAGAGCGCGACCCCGGCCACACCGGCGGGGCCTGCCAGCGCCCCGAGGGTCAAAAGATGGCCGAGACCGATCACTGAAGATCGGCGAAGGCCGCGGTCAATCGCTCCATCGCCGTTTCGACTACGCTGCGTGGCGTGGCGAAGTTGAACCGCAGGTAGCTGTCGCCTCCCTTGCCAAAGCTCGGTCCGTGGTTGGCCGCGATCCGGGCCTGTTTCTCGACCCGGGCGGTGAACTCGGCGCGTTGCATACCGGTGCCCGAGAAATCGACCCAGGCCAGGTAGGTTGATTGCATCGGCATGGACGCCAGCCCCGGAATCGCATTCACGGCGCTGTCGAGGAGCTTCCGATTGCCGTCCAGATAGGGAATCAACTCGTCCACCCATGCAGCGCCTTCCGGCGAATAGGCAGCTTCGGTCATGAAAAGCCCGAAGGAGTTCGGCGACTTCCCAAGCCCGGCCATCCTTTTGCCGAACGCGGCCCGAAGCTCGGGATCGGCGATGATCACCTGCCCGGTATGGGCGCCGGCAATGTTGAACGTCTTGGACGGCGCGGTCATCATCACCAGCCGGTCTTCGATGCCGGACAAGGTCGCCATCGGGATATGACGTGCGCCGGGATAAACAACATCATGATGGACCTCGTCGGAGACGATCAGCAGGTCATGGCGTCTGGCGAATTCGGCGATCTGTTCCAGTTCGTCCAGGGTCCAGACGCGACCACCCGGATTGTGCGGCGAGCACAGGATGAGCATCTTCTCGTTGCCGGTCATCTGCGTGTCCCAACGCGCGATGTCGAGGCCGTAGACACCGCCCTCCTTCACCATCTCGCATTCGACAACCTCCCGTTCCGCGGCGCGGATCACGCGGGCGAAGGCGTGGTAGACCGGGGTGAACAGGACGACACCGTCGCCGCGCCGGGTGAAACTCTCCAGGCAGACAGCCGCGCCGTTCACAAGTCCGGAGGTGGTGAAGATCCAGGACGGGTCCACCTCCCATCCATGGCGTTCCCTCATCCACCAGCAGATGGCGGCGCGATAAGACCGGTCGTCGCCGTGATAGCCAAAGATCCCGTGGTCGACAGCCCGCTGCACAGAATCCAGCACACTCTGCGGCGGGCGGAAATCCATATCGGCCACCCACATCGCGATGCCGTCATCCTCGGGCACGCCATAGAGCGTCTCCATCATGTCCCATTTCACACAATGGCTTCCGCGGCGGTCGATGATTTCGTCAAAGGACATGCTGGTACCTCGTTCTCTTGCCCGCGCAAGCTACTATCCCGGCCAGCAGGGGCAAGGGCCGTTGTTGCACGTCGGCGACGCTTGTCCTAAATGCCAACCATGTCCCTTCGTTCGATCCTCATCCATCCCGATCCGCGCCTCAAGAAGGTCTGTGAGCCTGTTTCCGATCTCAGCGACGAGTTGCGCTCGCTCTCTGACGATATGTTGCAGACGATGTACGACGCCCCGGGCATTGGTCTTGCGGCGCCGCAAATCGGAGTGAACACGCGCCTGATCGTGCTCGACTGTGTCCGCGAAGGAGAGGGCGATGCCCGTCCACTCGCGATGTTCAACCCCGAGGTTGTCGCCAGCTCGGACGAAAAGAGCACCTACGAGGAAGGGTGCCTGTCGATCCCCGAGCAATATGCGGAAATCGAACGCCCGGCCGAGGTGAGCGTGCGCTGGCTCGACCGTGATGGCACGGAGCATCAGGAGGATTTTGACGGGCTCTGGGCGACCTGCGTGCAGCACGAGATCGACCACCTGAACGGAATCCTGTTCATCGACTATCTCAAGCCGCTTCGGCGCCAGATGATCACCCGCAAGATGCAGAAGCTGAAGCGCGAGCGGGCACGGGGGTAGCCGAATGGGAGTGCTGAAGATCGTCACATGGCCCGACCCGATCCTGGCGCGTGATTGCGAGCCCGTGGCAGAAATCGATGCCGGTGTGCGGGAACTCGTCGAAGACATGCTGGAGACCATGTATGCCGCCGAAGGCCGTGGTCTGGCAGCCCCCCAGGTCGGTCGGCCATTGCGGATCTTCGTGATGGACGTTGCATGGAAGGAGCGCAGCCCCGATCCCGTGGTTTGCATCAACCCCGAGATCACCTGGACGTCGCCCGAGGTGTCGGCGAGGGGTGAGGCATGTCTTTCCATCCCGGGGATCTCCGCCAGAGTGGAGCGCCCGGCACAGGTGCACATGCGCTGGACCGGGATCGATGGTGCCCTGAGGGACGAGGATCTTTCCGGTTTTGCAGCGATCTGTGCGCAACATGAACTGGATCACCTTGATGGGATCGTCACGCTCGACCGCGTCGATCGACAGACCCGGTTGGCGCTGATCGAGGAATACTCTGCATGAGCCCTCGGCCCTTCGTGCCCTGGCCGGACAAGCGTCTGCGCACGGCGGCACAGCCCGTGGACAAGATCACGGACAGCGTCAGGGGGATCTGGGACGACATGATCGACACGATGGAGGCGATGCCCGGTCTCGGTCTGGCGGCACCCCAGATCGGGGTGATGTTGCGGCTTGCCGTTGTCGATTGCTCGCAGGAGCGCGGTCAAGCCGTGCGGCTGGCCGATCCCGTGATCGTGGATGCCTCGGACGAGATGCGCGCCCATGACGAGGCAAGCCCGAACCTGCCCGGCGTCCACGCCAGGCTGGAGCGTCCGGCAAGGGTCGAGGTTGCGTTCACCGATCAGGATGGCAATCGCGTGCAACGCCTATTCGAAGGTGTCTGGGCCACATCGGTTCAGCACCAGATCGATCACCTCGACGGACGAATGTACTTCGACAACCTCAGTCGCACCAAACGCGAGATGCTGCTGAAGAAGGCTCGGAAAGGGCGCGGATGAAAATCATCTTCATGGGAACGCCGGATTTCTCGGTGCCGGCGCTCGATGCACTTGTCGAGGCCGGCCACGAGATCCTTGCCGTCTACACCCAGCCGCCGCGTCCGGCAGGCCGCGGGAAGAAGCCGCGCCCAAGCCCCGTGCAAGCCCGCGCGGAGGCGCTCGGGCTGCACGTACACCATCCCGTTTCGCTGCGCCCGCAGGAGGAAAAGGATGCCTTCGCGGCGCTTGGTGCGGAGATTGCTGTCGTGGTTGCCTACGGGTTGATCCTGCCGCGGACGATTCTGGATGCGCCGATCCACGGGTGCCTGAACATCCACGCCTCGCTCCTGCCGCGCTGGCGCGGTGCTGCCCCGATCCACCGTGCACTCCTTGCAGGTGACGCAGAGACCGGGATCTGCATCATGCAGATGGAGGCCGGCCTGGACACCGGGCCGGTCTTGCTGCGGGAAGCGACGCCGATCGGCGCGGAGGATACCACGGCGGATCTGCATGATCGCCTCGCGGTGATGGGCGGGCGTCTGATCACCGAGGCGCTCGACCGGATCACGGAGCTTTCGTCCGAGGTTCAGCCCGAAGTGGGTGTTACCTATGCCGAGAAGATCGACAAGGCCGAGGCCAGGATCGATTGGACCCGTCCTGCGGAGGACGTCGACCGCCAGATCCGTGCGCTGTCACCCTTTCCGGGGGCGTGGTGCGAGGTCGAGGGGGAGCGCCTGAAGCTCCTGCGGTCGCGTCTGACGGATGGCCGTGGAACGCCGGGGCAGGTTTTGTCCGGGTTCGTCATTGCCTGCGGCACCGGTGCGGTCGAAGTCCTCAGCGCACAACGGCAGGGCAAGCGCCCGATGTCGGCGGAGGAGATCCTGCGTGGACTGACGCTCCCCGAACGGCTTGGGTGACAGCTATTTCTGATCGACGAGGTCGTGCGGCGTAAGAAATGCCCGCACCGATCCGCTGCCGAGAGCAATCTTGCCGAGCTTCTTCACATCGAACTCGACCACCAGGAGCGAGCCCGTCGGATAGTCGGAAAACCGAGAGTGGGACGGTGCTTCTGCAACCAGTTCATGGGCAAGGGCGGCTATTCCCGGGTTGTGCGCGATCAGCATGACCACGTCGCCTTCGGTTTTTCGAATGACGTCCAGCATGGCGTCGGGGCTTGCATGGTAGAGGTCGTCGCGCAGTTCCGGGGTGCCCTCCAGCGACAGGCCCTCCCAGGTCTCCCGGGTGCGGCGGGACGTGGAGCAAAGGACCTTGTCCGGCGTCCATGGCGACTTTCGAACCCATTTCCCGAGCGCCTTCGCGCTGCGTTTTCCGCGCTTGTTCAGCGGGCGGTCGATATCCTCCAGATCGGGATTGACCCAGTTGGACTTGGCGTGGCGGAGGAGAATGAGCGTTTTCATCGGTTTCCGTGAAAGGCTGCCATGTGGAAGGCGGATTGGGAGGGACGGCGCGGGTACGCGCGGCTGATCGGGCAGGCGCGTCGCGCAAGGCACCCTGCCATCAGGCAGTCGGCCCCGTCCGAAGTGTCGAGATAGCCCCGG
Organism: Aliiruegeria haliotis; assembly: GCF_003003255.1. Taxonomy (GTDB): domain Bacteria; phylum Pseudomonadota; class Alphaproteobacteria; order Rhodobacterales; family Rhodobacteraceae; genus Tropicimonas; species Tropicimonas haliotis. The sequence goes on along the minus strand of NZ_PVTD01000010.1, from coordinate 15,369 downwards.
CAATCCTCGGCGGCGTAGCCAGAGGGGCCGAAGGCATCGACCGGACAAGAAGTCAAACAGGGCGCTTCGCGGCAGTGCTTGCAGGGAGCAGGCATGGCCGCGTCGGGCTGCAATGACCAGGGAAGGGCCAGGGCCCCGCGTATCGAGACCAGCAGGCCGGCTTCGTCATGCACCAGCAGGTTGATCGGCGACTGCCAGAACCGCCCCGTTCGGAGCGCCCAGTCGTGGAAAGGCAGGTAGGGTGGCCCGTCGAACGGGAACACAGGCGTTGCCCCGAGGTCGGACGCGATCTCCGAAATGGCCCGACGCGACCAGCGATCCAGCGGATCAGGGCGACCGTCGCGAAACTCTTTTTCTTTCTGAAGGAATGGCCAGAACCCCGGTTCGGATGGGCCAAGCAGGACAAGGCTGCGGGTTCCGCACGGCAGGCCGGCTCCTGGCGACGTGATCGCCAGATGACCAAGTGGGCGAAGCTGTCTCCGCGCCGCCATATCCGACAGCGTTTCAAGGCTCCGTAGGGATGCAACGGTGGCCGCCATGGGTCGATCATACGCAGGCGCGGGCGCTTGCGAAGCCCCATTTGCGCAGCGCACGGGCGATATCTCTTCGTTTTGCCGGACCAGAGAGGTCAGCGCGGAACGTCCCGGATGAGCGATCCGGCGCCGTGATCGGTGAACAGTTCCAGCAGGCAGGCGTTCGGCGCGCGCCCATCGAGAATGACCACCGCGCGGACGCCGCCGGAGATCGCGTCCAGCGCAGTTTCCGTCTTGGGGATCATTCCACCGGCGATCACGCCCTTTTCCGTGAGGTCTTTCACCTGCTCCGGCGAGAGTTGGGTCACGACCTCGCCGGACTCGTCCTTGACCCCGGCCACATCGGTCAGCAGCAGCAGGCGATCCGCCTTCAGCGCCGCGGCAATCGCGCCGGCGGCAGTGTCACCATTGACGTTGAACGTCTCGCCATCCCGACCGGCGCCGAGCGGCGCCACGACGGGGATGATGCCGTGGCCATGCATTTGGTGAATCACGTCGGGGGTCACTTCCACGGGGTGGCCCACCAGCCCGAGGGCCGGGTCCACCGGGTCGCAGACCATCATGTTCGCGTCTTTGCCCGAAATGCCGACAGCGCGCCCGCCCTGACCATTGATAGCCTGAACGATGCGCTTGTTCACAAGGCCGGAGAGCACCATCTCCACGACCTCCATGGTCGCTTCGTCGGTCACGCGCTTTCCACCCACGAACTCGCTCTTGATATCGAGCTTGCCGAGCAGTTCGTTGATCATCGGTCCGCCGCCGTGGACGATCACCGGGTGCAGGCCGACCTGGTTCATCAGGACGATATCGCGGGCAAAGCTCTGCATCTGCTCCTGGTCGCCCATCGCGTGACCACCGAACTTGATGACCACGATGGCACCGGTATAGCGCTGCAGGTAGGGGAGGGCCTCGGACAGGGTCCGGGCGGTGGCGATCCAGTCGCGATTGATCATCTGCTTCTTCATCTGTCAGGCTCGGGTTGTATCGGGCATCGGTGTTACGCTCCGAACCCTTCGCTGCCAAGGGCGATTGTGTTCGCGCTGAGAAAGCCTAATTGGAAAGGGGCAGATGGGAGACAGGACATGTCGGAACAAAAACGCCAGCGCACCTTGCTTTTGACCGGAGCAAGCCGGGGTATCGGGCATGCCACCGTGCGCAAGTTCAGCGACGAAGGGTGGCGGGTCATCACCTGTTCGCGGCAGCCGTTTGCGCCACAATGCCCCTGGCCCGGGGGCGCGGAGAACCATGTCCAGCTGGACCTCTCCGACCCGGCCGACACGATCAACGCTGTCGGGGCAATCCAGGAAAAGGTCGACGGCCGGCTGGACGCACTGGTGAACAATGCGGGGATCTCTCCCAAGGGTCCGGATGGATCGCGACTGAACACGATCGACACCGACCTGATGAGCTGGGGCAAGGTGTTCCACGTCAACTTCTTCGCGCCGGTTGTGTTGGCTCGTGGCCTGATCGAGGAGTTGACAGCAGCACGTGGCGCCGTCGTCAACGTGACCTCCATTGCGGGCAATCAGGTGCATCCCTTCGCAGGAGCGGCCTACGCCACCTCCAAGGCGGCACTGAAGGCGCTGACGCGCGAGATGGCGCATGATTTCGGCCCGCACGGCGTGCGTGTGAACGCGATCGCGCCGGGCGAAATCGAGACGTCGATCCTGTCCCCGGGGACAGAGAAAATCGTCGAAACCCTGCCGCTGCGACGGTTGGGTCAGCCCGACGAGGTTGCCGAGGTGATCTATTTCCTCTGCACGCAGCCGTCGAGCTATGTCACCGGAACCGAAATCGAGGTCAACGCCGGGCAGCACGTCTGAGTCAGGCGGCAAAGGTGCCCATCCGCATTGGTGCCGCGGCGCAGGCCCACGCCGCTACTCCAGATTTGCAATGATACTGCGCAGAGTGGGGATGCCGCCGCCTTTTTCCGAAGACGTGACAACCAGTTCGGGGAACGCGGCAGGGTGCCGTTGGAGCTTGCCGCGCACCTGGTCGAGCACTTTCTGCAACTCACCGGCCTTCACCTTGTCCGACTTGGTCAGCACGACCTGAAATGGGACGGCGGATGTGTCGAGGAGCGTCAGGATCTCGTCATCGACCTCCTTGATCCCATGGCGCGCATCGATCAACACGAATGCGCGGCGCAGGGTCGGCCGTCCCGAGAGGTAGGATTTCAGCAGGCGCTGCCACTTCTCCACGACCGCCACCGGGGCCTTGGCAAATCCGTAGCCGGGCAGGTCAACCAGGTAGTGGCTTTCCTGGCCGAGATTGAAGTAGTTGATTTCCTGGGTCCGGCCGGGTGTATTCGATGCCCGTGCCAGCGCCTTGTGACCGGTAAGCGCGTTGATCAGGCTGGACTTTCCCACATTCGAACGACCGGCGAAGCAGACCTCTAGTCGGTCAGCCGGGGGCAGTCCGGCCATGGCGACAACGCCCTTCAGGAACGTGGTCTCGCCAGCAAAGAGCTTGCGCCCGCGTTCCAGAGATTGCGCATCGGGCTCTTCGACGAGCGGGAAGGGCAATGCCGTCATCGGGCCGTCTCCAATGCTTCGATATCTGTGCCACGGATGGCCCCGATATTGGCCTGAATGCGATCGGTCGGCCAATCCCACCATGCGACCTCCAGAAGACGCGCAATCATGGCGTCGTCAAACCGTTGGCGAATCGATGTGGCAGGGTTGCCGCCCACGATGACGTAGGGCGCGACATCGCGGGTCACCACCGCACGACTGGCAACAATAGCACCCGCGCCGATCGTGATACCGGGCATGATCCACGCTTCGGCGCCGATCCATACGTCCGGTCCGATCACGGTATCGCCACGGCTCTGCTTCCGATAGCGGTCGAGATCCGGGGTGCTGCCCCAATCCGGGAACACGTCAAAGGGATAGGTCGAAACGCCGAGCATGTCGTGATTGGCGCCGTTCATAACGATACGAGCCCCGCTGGCGATGGCAGCAAACCGGCCGATCGTCAGGTGGTCGCCGAGGAAGTCATGATGGTGAAGGACATTCCGATCGAAGAAAGCGGTCGCGTCGTCGGGGTCGTCATAATATGCAAACTGGCCCACCGTGACATTCGGGCGATCTTTCGCAAGCGGCCGAAGGTGAACCACACGGGGGTGCGCGGGCATCGGATGCAACGCATCTGGATCTGGCAGTGTCATTCGGGTTCCGCCCTGTCTCCGATACGGATCGGGCCACCGTCCACCACTGTCGCGTAGACGCCGAAATCCCTGTGGCCATACCCGGCTTCAAGGGCGCCCAGGGTGTCGAGGTCCTCGCGCCCTGTCTCCGGATTGTATTTCGTGGCATTGCAGCGGGTGATCCGCTCGTCGATGCGTAGCACGGCGTCACCGATGCGAATGCTGCGGCCGATCCAGTCAAACTCCTCCCAAGGGGCGAATCCGTCCAGCCAGAGGTTGCCCCGGAAGCGATGGATTGAGAGATCCTGGTTCAACCGCTGCCCAAGCGCCCGCAGGGACGAGAGGTTCAGGATAGAAACGAACGGATCCGGCACGTCCGTCATCGCCTGTGCGGTTGTTTTGACAATTCTGGATGCTGCGGGTCGGGTGTCGGGCCACAATGGCGCGAGCCACGCGACCAAAGCATGCGACCCCTGTTCGGTATCCGGCTCGATGTCCAGCACCGGTGCATTCGGATGTGTGAGGGTCACCGTGTCGGAGTTTTCAGACGTGGTTGCCCGGACGGCCATCAGCTGAGGCGCGGCAACTCCGCGGACGAAATTCCGCTTGGCGTGCCAGCCGTCCGGTTGGCCGTCGAAGGCGGCGGCGTCATGGGCGACCGCCCAACGCCGGTCGCCCGGCAAAACGCAACCGGCCGCAAGAGTTGCGGCCGGCAGGGGTTCCCACCCGATCGACTTGATCGGGTGGCGGACGATGTGAGCGAGTCTGCCCGTCACGCTTCATCCTTTTTCTTGCGTTTGAAGCTGGTAGCAATGTTGCCGAAGATATCCGGCTTGTAGCCATGGCTGCGCATGATCAGATACTGCTGCGTGAAGGTGATCACGTTGTTGGTGATCCAGTACAGAACCAGGCCGCTGGCAAAGCTGCCGAGCATGAACATGAAGATCCAGGGCATCCAGGCAAAGATCATTTGCTGGGTGGGGTCCGTCGGCGCTGGATTCAGCTTCTGCTGTATCCACATGGAAATGCCGAGAAGGATCGGCAGGATCCCGAGCGAGATGATCTCGAACATGCCGAGTTCGGGAACGGCAAAGGGCAGGATGCCGAAGAGGTTGAAGATCGACGACGGGTCCGGGGCCGAAAGGTCCTGGATCCAGCCGAACCACGGTGCGTGGCGGAGTTCGATCGTGACGAAGATCACCTTGTAGAGCGAGAAGAAGATCGGGATTTGCAGGAGAATCGGAAGGCAGCCGGATGCCGGATTTACCTTCTCCTTCTTGTACAGCTCCATCATGTCCTTTTGCATCTTCTGACGGTCGTCGCCCGCGTTCTCCTTGAGCTTCTCCATCTGCGGCTGCAGTTCCTTCATCTTCGCCATGGAGGAGTAGGACTTGTACGCCAGTGGGAAGAGGAGGCCCTTGATCAGAATCGTCAGCCCGATGATCGACCACCCCATATTGCCGATCACGCTGTTGAGCCAATGCAGTACGGCAAAAATCGGCTTTGTCAGGAAGAAGAACCAGCCCCAGTCGATCGAGTCCAGAAAGCCCGCAATTCCGTTCTCGTTCTGATAGGCGCGGATCGTTTCCCACTCCTTGGCGCCCGCAAACAGATGGGTCGTCTGCGTGATCGTTTGCCCGGGGGCAATCTCCGCGGTCGGGAAAATGGTTTGCGTCTGATAGATCTCCGCACCGGCTTGGTAGAGCTGGACCTGTTTATGGGTCTGCCCGGGCTGCGGAATCAGTGTCGTCATCCAGTACTTGTCCGTGAAGCCGATCCAGCCGTTCTGAATGTCCTCGGTCGTCTCGGCCTGCACGCCCAGGGCGGGGTCGATGTCAAAGTCTGCGAAGGATTTGTACTCGGTTTCCGTGAGCGAGTCGTCGGCCATGGCCACGACGCCCTCGTGAAGAATGAAGAAACGGGTCAGGTCGGGCAGGCCGTGGCGCGCAATGATGCCGTAAGGGGCGGCGCGACGAACTTCTCCAGTCGGGTTCTCGACGGATTGAGTGACGGTGAACAGGTAGTTTTCGTCGACCGAAATCTCGCGCCGGAACACGAGGCCGGACGGGCTGTCCCAGCGCAAGGTCACCGGCGCCTCTGCTGTCAGTGTCTCGCCTGATTCCACTGTCCACATAGTGTCCGTGCCCGGGACATCGGTGGTTTCCAGGCCTCCGCCCGGTGCCCACCCAAACAGGGCGTAGTAGGAGTTTCCGCTCCCGACCTGCTGGAGGAGGCGAACGTTGTCGGAATCCGGATCCAGTGTTTCGCGGTAGTCACTCAGGAGGAGATTGTCGATGCGCCCGCCGGCAAGAGAGATGGATCCGTTCAGCCGCGACGTCTCGATTGAGATGCGCGGCGCATCTGCAACTTCCGCCGGTTGCGCCGTGGTCACGCTCTGGTCACCCGGCTCTGCGGATTGTGGCACGGTGGCGATCTCGTTGCCATTCGCGTCGCTTTGCGGGACAGACATCTCGTTCGGCGCATTCGCGACGGTGGGTTCTTCGGGCGGGAACAGCACGAACCATACGAGGATCACGAGAAAGCTGAGCGCCGTGGCGAGAATGAGGTTCTTGTTCTGATCGTCCATCAGGGGATCACCGACCTGCTTGTTATCCTAGGTTCGGGCAGGTTCAAACCGGCGCGGGCAGAAACGTCAAGCAGATTCACCCGAAATCGCTGTCAGTTGGCGGTTCACGGTCGCTATCGAGGCGGGAGAAACGCAGATCAGATGATGGGGTGGCGCACACCCGGTACGTTCTCCAGGTTGGATGCATGTTCATCCATCCACGTCAGCGTCTCTTCGAGCGGCATGGGTTCGGAAATGCTGAAGCCCTGGACATGGTGACACCCGAGGCCGGACAGAGTTGCATACTCGCCAGGCGTTTCGACGCCTTCGGCCACCGCATCGAGATCCAGACGTTCGGCCATGGAAAGGATCGCAGATACCATTTTCTGTTGGTCGGGATCGCTATCGACCCGGGTCACGAAACTCCGGTCGATCTTGATACGATTGATCGCAAACCGACGGATATTGGCGATCGATGCGTGCCCGGTGCCAAAATCATCCAGATCGATTTCGCACCCCATGGTCGCCAGCGCTGCAATGTTCGCGGTGATCGTATCGTTGCTTGAATCGGCAACCACAGATTCCAGGATCTCGACGATCAACCGGTCGGACGTGAGGTCGAATCGATCCAGTTCCCAACGGATCTTGTCGACAAGTTGCGGATTGCGCAGTTCTGCCGAGGAAAAGTTCAGCGCGACGCGAGGTACACGGTAGCCTGACTTGTCCCAGAGGCGGAGTGCCGACAGGCCATTGAAGAGCATCACCTCGCCAAGCCGCTCAAGCATCCCTGCCGCATCGACAGCGTCGAGGAAGTCCGCAGGAGGGAGGATGCCGCGTTCGGGGTGGTGCCAGCGGGCCAAGGCCTCGAAGCCGGTCACAAGCCCGGTTTCAGTGGATACCTGGGGTTGGAACCAAGGCTTGATCTGTCCCTCGTCGAAGGCGATCCCGATCTCCTCCGAAAGGCTGTTCCGCGACACGACGGCATCGTTCATCTCGTTTGAGTACGCGCGAACAGATCCGCGCCCGGATCGACGTGCCTCGTCCATCGCGATCTCGGCGGCTTCAAGCATCGCATCGGCCGTGCGTTGGGGCGCGCGGCGCGCCAGGCAGAAGCCGACCGAAGCAGTGACATAGACGGACCCCGCGTTCAGGCTGATTGGCTCGGCTATGGCCGCCTGCATTCGTTCGGCGATTCGAAGACCGACTTCCATGTTGGCCTGACGAACCGGCCCGAGAACTAGTGCAAAGCGGTGCTCGATCAGCCGTCCCGCCAGGTCGCCTGGACGGATCACATCGTGAATCCGATCCGCTGTTCGGCGCAGGATTTCCTCTGTCCCGGCGCTGCCAAGCGCCTCCGACACTTCGCTGAAATCGTCCAGCTGGACGACGAACGCAACGGTGGATTGACCACGACCCTCAAAGTGTTCGAGGTGTTCACCGAGGACCTGCAGCAAATGCTGCCGGTTCGCCAATCCTGTCAACGAATCCAGCAGCTCAAGGTTTCTGTCACCTTCGAGCAGACCTCCGAGCAACAGGACAACGGGGAAGGTCACGCTGGTTATCAACAAGAGACCTTCCCCGCCGAACCAGTATCCACCCAGCATCAGGGCCGGCAGAAAGGCGAGCGTTTGGGGGCGGATGAACGCATTGTTCAGGCGGCGGCGCACATGGCGCATACGGAGCGTACGCCGAGACATCGTGGTGTTCCTTGCAAGGGCAGGATTGCCCGGTGCCGGAACGCTAGGAAATCGATGTCAGCAGGGCCTTAACGGCCAAAGGCAGAATAGGAGCAATTTTACTCGTTTTGTGCAGGGTCCCGCGCAAGCCCGGCGAAATCGAACAGGTTCGGGTCAAGAAGATGTGACGGCCGTGCATTCATCAGTGCCCGGAACATGACCTGCCGCCGGCCCGGGCTGTTGGCTTCCCACCCGTCGAGGATCTGTTTGACTTGCTGCCTTTGGAGGCCGTCTTGCGACCCGCAGAGATCGCAGGGGATGATCGGATAGTTCATCGCCGTGGCAAAGCGTTCGCAGTCGGCTTCAGCGACATGGGCAAGGGGGCGGTAGACGAACAGGTCGCCCTCCTCGTTCACCAGTTTCGGCGGCATCGTCGCAAGCCGCCCGCCGTGAAAGAGGTTCATGAAGAAGGTTTCGAGAATGTCGTCTCTGTGGTGCCCCAGGACCACCGCCGAACACCCTTCTTCCCGTGCGATTCGATACAGGTTGCCACGCCGGAGACGGGAACACAGGGCGCAGAATGTCCGGCCCTGCGGGACCTTGTCCATGACAATCGAGTAGGTGTCCTGGTACTCGATCCGGTGAGGCACGCCCATGCGTTCGAGGAACTCGGGCAGGACCGTGGCCGGAAATCCGGGTTGGCCCTGATCGAGGTTGCAGGCCAGCAGGTCAACCGGCAGCAGTCCCCGCCACTTCAGCTCGTACAGGGCCGCGAGCAGGGTGTAGCTGTCCTTGCCGCCCGACAGGCAGACCAGCCAGCGCGCGTCGCGTTCGATCATTCCGTACTGCTCGATCGCCTCCCGGGCGTATCGCACAATGCGCTTGCGAAGTTTCTTGAACTCCGTGGTCGAGGGGGCGCCGTGGAACAGCGGATGAATGTCGTCGAGGTCGTCCAGCATGGGCGCTCCTGGGTGAGATCACCGTTCGGGACCAACGGGCGTGTCCCACGGTGTCGCGTTTTTTCCAATGTAGCGTCAATGGCCCGGGTCTGTCCTGTCGTGTCCGGGGTCGGTTCCGGGAACCGGGTCGTAGCCGCACCCACCCCAAGGATTGCAGCGCGCAATGCGTCTGGCCGCGATCCACCCGCCGCGCACGGCACCGTGCTTGCGAAGCGCTTCGAGTGCGTAGGCCGAGCAGGTGGGTTGATAGCGACAGTTGAAACCGACCCAGGGGCTGAAGATCAGGCGATACGCCCGGATCGGCAGCGAAAAAACCCAGGCGACCGGGCTCATGGTTTCCGTGGGCGGGGCTTGTGGACCCGATCCACCGCCTCGCGCAGGTCTTGAACCAGATCGTCGTAGGGACGTTCCGCTGTTACATTCGCTCGCCCGACAAGAACATAGTCCCAACCGGGACGACCCTCGGTGGACAGGACGGCACGGGCAATCTCCCGCAACCGACGCTTGGCACGATTGCGGGCAACCGCGTTTCCGACCTTCCTCGAACAGGTAAAGCCGACCCGGACCAAGGTCGGATCGGCTTCGGTGTCCTTGCGCTTGCGCGCTTGCAACAGGAATCCGCTGGTTCCGGCACGCCCCGCTCTGGAGGCCGCCAGAAAGTCGGCGCGTCTGGTCAGGGTGGCCAGCATCGGCCCACCCGGCCTTATGCGCTGAGCGACTTCCGACCGCGGGCGCGGCGGGCGTTCAGGATCTTGCGGCCGGCCTTGGTGGCCATGCGCGCACGGAAGCCGTGGCGGCGCTTGCGAACCAGGTTGGAAGGCTGATAGGTGCGTTTCATCGCTCCGTCTCCGTATTTGTACTTGTTCGGCCCAAACCCGGCGATGGATTCGAAGGCTCTGATATCTCGAAGCACGCCCCTTAAGCCGATCTTCGGGGCAAGTCAATTCACTCGCGGTGGAATCCTGCAACATTCCGCACCGATGGGAGGCTTTGCGCCCCGCCTTGTAACAAGGATCCCCGTCGGAGGCGCGATTCTCACGATATTGGCCCCGCGTGATCAACGCAGCGTGATCCCCCTGTCGCGTTCGGCGAACAAGACGCATGCTCCTTGCATGAACGCACGTCAAGGGCCAGCAATATGACAGACATGACCGACCAGCCATCTTCCGGCGCGTGGCGCTACCTGCCTCTGGCCCTCATCGGGGCGGTTGCGGTCGTGGGAGCGATGACACTGGGCGATGTTCTGAGTTTCGAGTCGCTCGCCGCGAATCGCGAGGCGCTTCTGGCCTTTCGGGATGCCCACTATCTCGGCACGCTCGTGGTCTTCCTCGCCGTCTATGTCGCCATTGTCGGTTTCAGCCTGCCCGGCGCCACTGCCGCCACGTTGACGGGCGGGTTCCTTTTCGGAACGTTCCCGGGCGTGTTCTTCAACATCGTGGGCGCCACCCTCGGCGCGGCGGTGATCTTCCTCGCGGCCCGCTGGGGCCTCGGAGAGCGTCTCGCGGCGCGGATGGACGCCTCGCAGGGGCGCATCCGCCAGATCAAGAACGGGATCGACGCCAACCAGTGGGAGATGCTGTTCCTCATCCGGCTCGTGCCCATCGTTCCGTTCTTTGTTGCAAACCTCCTTCCGGCCCTCGTTGGCGTGTCGCTTCCGCGTTTTCTGGTCTCCACGTTCTTTGGCATCATGCCCGGCGCGCTTGTCTACACCTCTGTTGGTGCCGGCCTGGGGGAGGTCTTTGCAGCCGGAGAGCAACCCGACCTCGGGATCATCTTCGAACCGTTTGTCCTCCTGCCAATCCTCGGTCTATGCGCACTTGCCGCGCTGCCGATGCTGGTAAAGGCCCTTCGTCCATCGCGGGATATCTGAGATGAAGCGGATCAAGACCGACATTTGCGTGATCGGCGCCGGCTCGGGTGGGCTCTCCGTGGCCGCTGGTGCCAGCCAGATGGGGGCGCAGGTCGTGCTTCTGGAAGGTCACAGGATGGGAGGCGACTGCCTGAACTACGGCTGCGTCCCGTCCAAGGCACTGCTGGCGGCCGGCAAGGCTGCGCAGGCAATGCGGGAGGGGCGCCCATTCGGCGTGACGCCCGTCGATCCGGAGATCAGCTATACTGCCGCCAAGGACCATGTTCGCCGGGCGATCGAGACCATTGAGCCGGTGGACAGTCAGGAACGCTTCGAGGGCCTTGGGGTGACGGTTCTTCGCGAATACGGCAGCTTTGTTTCCGAAACCGAGGTGGAGGCCGGCGACACCACCATATCCGCCCGACGGTTTGTCATTGCCACGGGGTCGTCCCCGTTCGTACCGCCTATCGACGGCCTCTCGGAAGTGCCTTTCTGGACAAACGAGACCATCTTCGATCTCCGTGATGCTCCCGAGCACCTCATCGTCATCGGCGGTGGACCGATCGGACTGGAGATGGCGCAGGCACACCGGCGGCTCGGTTGCCGGGTGACTGTCGTCGAGGCGATGGAAGCCCTTGGCGCCGAGGACCCGGAGATCCGAGCGGTCGTCCTGCAACGGCTGCGCGAGGAAGGCGTCGACATTCGCGAGACCTGCGCCGCTGAGGGGGTTCGGCAGCGACCGAACGGCGTTGTTGTGGAGACCTCCGCCGGTCCGATTTCCGGCAGCCATCTGCTGGTCGCAGTCGGGCGCGTCCCCAACGTGGAGCGCCTGAATGCGGAAGCAGCCGGGATCGACGTCGATCGACGTGGTATCAAGGTCGATGCAAACCTGCGCACGAGCAACCGCCGGGTCCACGCCATCGGTGATGTTGTCGGCGGCGCGCAGTTCACGCATGTGGCCGGCTACCATGCCGGTGTGATCATACGGTCCATGCTTTTTGGACTGCCCGCGCGCACCAGAACCGACCACATCCCACACGCAACCTACACCGACCCCGAGCTATCGCAGATCGGGCTGACGGAGGCCGAGGCCCGCGCGACCCATGGCGACCGGCTGGAGGTTGTCCGCTTTCCCTATGCCGAGAACGACCGCGCCATCGCCGAGGGGCGGACAACCGGGCTGATCAAGGTCATGGTCGTGAAAGGGCGACCGGTTGGCGTGTCGATCGTCGGCAGTCAGGCGGGCGAAATGATCGGTCTCTGGGCGCTGGTCATGGCCAACAAGCTGAAAATGTCCGCCGTCGCTGGGACCGTATTGCCCTATCCAACGCTGGGCGAAGTGAACAAGCAGGCCGCTGGGGCCTATTTCTCGCCGCGGCTGTTTGATAGTCCTTGGGTCAAGAAATTCGTTGGCTTCATCCAGAGACGCATCCCGTAAGGCACCGAAAACAGAATGTTCCTCAACTCTCTCTCCGGCCGGTTCCTGATGCTGACGGTTGCTTTCGTCATGCTGGCGGAGGTCCTGATCTTCGTGCCCTCGATCGCGCGCTTCCGAGAAGACTACCTGCTGTCACGCCTTGAGCGGGCACAGATTGCGTCGCTCGCGCTGCTCGCCGCAGAGGACATGATCGACGAGGAACTGGAATCGGAGCTTCTGGAGAATGCCGAGGTCATGAACGTGGTGTTGCGTCGCGACGAGATGCGGCAGCTGGTTCTGTCCTCACCCATCCCCGCACCGATACACGCGACCTTCGATCTGCGCGACCCAAGTCCGTGGGAGTTGATCCGCGACGCGTTGGCCTGCCTGTTCGATCCCGACCCGCAAGTTATTCGTGTCATTGGTGAGCCGGTCCGTGAGGCCGGGCTGTTGATCGAGGTCACAATGACGTCGGAGGACATGCGGACGGCGATGGTCGACTACGGCATTCGCATCCTGCTCCTTTCCGCGGTGATCTCAGCGGTCACGGCGTCGCTCCTGTTCTTGACCGTGCGCGGGTTCCTTGTGGCGCCGATCCGCCATCTGGTGTCTGCGATGCAAAGCTATGCGGCGGCGCCGGAAGATGGACGGCGCATCATCATGCCAGAGGCAAGCGTCACCGAGTTGCGCGAGGCCGAGGAAGCGTTGCAGAGCATGCAAACGGACCTGACCGGGGCGCTGCGCCAAAAGGAACGCCTTGCGCAACTGGGGGGCGCCGTGGCCAAGATCAGCCATGACCTGAGGAACATCCTGACGACAGCACAGCTCTTTGCGGACCGGATGGAGACGAGCCAGGATCCGACCGTCCAGCGGGCAGCTCCGAAGCTGGTCAACTCCATCTCGCGCGCGGTATCCCTTTGCGAATCGACCCTTGCCTTCGGAAAGGCCGAGGAGCCCGCGCCGCGTTTGCAGCACGTCCAGCTGGCCCCGCTGATCAGCGATGTCGTCGAAAGCGAACGCCTTGCAACCGCGAACGACGATATCAGCTTCGGCGAGGACGTCCCTGCCGGCATGTCGCTGCGAGCCGACCCGGAGCAGCTCTATAGAGTGATCTCGAACCTGGTGCGCAATGCAAGGCAGGCGATTGTTGCCAGCGGGCAGGAAGGGGAGATCTGTGTCTCGGCGGAAGAAAACGACGAGGGCTGGACCATCACGGTCGCCGACACAGGGCCGGGGCTGCCGCCAAAAGCGCAGGAATACCTGTTCCAGCCGTTTCAGGGGGGCACCCGAAAGGGCGGCTCGGGTCTCGGACTGGCGATCTCCTCGGATCTGGTCCGTGGCCATGGCGGGCGTCTGGATCTTGCCAGTACCGGTCCGGAGGGAACGGCCTTCACGATTTCGCTGCCAAAGGCCGTGAACCTCGCCGATGCGGAGGAAGTGTGAATTTCCGGAGATTGGCTCTTGCATCCGCCGGCGACCGCCGGTAGATGAACGCTCCACGCGCTGGTAGCTCAGTTGGATAGAGTACTTGACTACGAATCAAGGGGTCGGGGGTTCGAATCCTCCCCAGCGCGCCAATAAAACAAAGGCTTAGCCGGAAACGGCCGAGCCTTTTTGTGTTTTTGACTCGCTTTTGGCTACCTTCCTACTTTTGGGTTTCGCCTTCTTTGGCCTAGCGGAATCGGCAGGTCTCGACGTAAGTTTTTTACAACGAAAGCAAAAGAGTAGATCCATGTTGGCTTAGTTGGACACGTCAGATCGGGAACTGATCAAGAAACACCTTAAGTTTTATCAGGACCTCCATTTTGGGGCGCGGTCGCCCACGACGGATGCGCAGAAGCACTTCCAGAAGGTGTGTGTTGGCATGTCCCTTCCGGTCACAGAACACGAGCGGGCGTATATGCGGTACCTTGAGGTGATCGCTCAAGCCACCGGAGCCGACGAAGTAGTCCATCCGCCACGGCAGTCGGTTTCACCATTAAACCTGGCTATGTCTTTCCAAGATTCCGGCGATGTCTGCCGCAATAGCGGCTTCGATTGGTTCGGCAACGTAGGCGGGAAAGTCAGGGACAGTACGGCCAGCGCAAAAGCTGCGGCCCTGAAAAGCTCGGCATACGCAATGGCCATCCTGGCAGACAGAGATTTGGCTCGGGAGATTGGCAACTGGACAGGAGATGCCTTCAATAACCTGAGCAATGTCTACACGAAGGCTATGGATGCAAAGTTCTTGGAAGAGAACCTTGAGGCGGTCACGCATCGAATAACAGATGAAGGCCATTCGTTCCTCGGCTCACTTGAGAAAGTCCGTGCGGCTCTTCCGGACGATACCTTCACTCAGGAGTTTGTCGGGTGGTTTAGGGCTTATACTTCGGACATGTCTTCCGTTGCCGGGATGCCTCTGTTCTCAATTGGCCAAGATACCCTCGCCAACCTTGTGGACGTGGCAGAAAGAGTGGGGATTTCCCGGGATTGGCTTCTGGATAGCGCAACCTTTAGTCTCGAAGAGTTTGTCACGTCGGCCCTTCCGGGCCTCGCCGTCCTTTTGAACTGGGATGAGGCCGACAAAGCGGCGTTTCTGAAGATGCTGGGTGGCCTCGCGGTCTATTCCGCAGTTGCTGCAAATCCGATCTCTGCAGCGGTCCTACTGGTGGGGTTGGCTCGTGCTCATCAAAACATGAAACTATCGGGGGCCGATCGCCAGCAGCGGTTTGGTCAGTTCTGTGGCGGTGGTGTGCGTGGTGGACTTGTCACTCTGATGAGCATGATCGTTGGTGGACCGGTTTGGATTGGTTTGGTGGCAGGCGTGCTTCTAGCAATGATGGCGCAGAGGGAGTTGGAAGGCACTAAAATCGACTTCGCCCAACTGGCTCGTCTCGCGCGAAACATCCTAGGGGCATCACTTAAAGGTGCTGGTTTGATCGCAGCGGCGAAAGGCTAGGTGAGCACATCGGCAGACGCTCTTTCGTCGGCACGCGCCCTCCTCTCCAACCGTGTGTTTCAGGTTTGCTCAAGCGGCGAGGGGACCTTTGCCCCTTCTTCTCAGCCCACTCGAGAGCACGTTGGTGTAATGCGTATGTCCAACCAATTGGCGGTCGTCTAGTCGCTCGTGGCTCGGCGATGCCGCGGTGGAGTAGCCCCCTGAGAGTGGTCCACCAACTGGGATAGATTGTCCTGCAAATTGGAGGATCAGCGATGGCTGGGAAACGAGAGAAGCCCGAAGA
>NZ_PVTD01000009.1 GCF_003003255.1 Aliiruegeria haliotis | reverse complement strand
GAACTCCAAGCTGCACATGGTGTCAGACGGTCGGGATCGCCCACTGTCGTTTTTCCTGTCACCAGGCCAGATGAGCGATGCGCGGGGTGCAGTCGTCCTGCTGGGTGATCTGCCGAAGGCGAAACGCCCGCTCGGCGACAAAGGTTACGATGCAGACTGGTTCCGCGACAAACTGAAACGCAAGGGTGTGCGGACCTGCATCCCGCCCAGGGCGAAACGAAAGAAGCCCGCATCCTACAACAGGCGCCTCTACAGGAAGCGCCACCGCATCGAGAATGCCTTTGCTCGCTTGAAGAATTGGCGCCGCATCGCCACCCGCTACGAAAGATGCGGAGACCTGTTCCTGTCTGCCATCTGCATCGCAGCCATCGTCTTCTTTTGGCTGCCAAAATGAGTCCTGACCCTAGCCGTTTGGGATGGCGCTGCGGACCTTGAGTTCTGCAACCTGCCGGGATCTGTTTGATAACGTCGGGTAGCATTGGCGCATCCCCGATGTGACTACCGGTGATCTCGACAGCTCGGATCTCCGGCATTTCCTCGTCGATCCCGAGATGGATCTTGCGTCGGACTCGCCGTTTGGGGCCACCCGCTGCCCGGCAGTCAAAACGCAGTTTCGATGAGAGGGATGCTCGCGGGCGCGCCATTCGCCCTCGCCCTTGATGCCCGTGCTGCCCGAAGGGGGATCAGCAGGTTCAGTGGACCCTTGAAGCCGCGATGCGGGAATTTCACGGCCAGCGTTTTTGGCGACGAGGCAGCATGCTGAAGTCGGGCACACGCCAGTTCAGACCGACGAGCCGCAACAGGCTCTCGACAAAGTCGGTCGTCTTTCTGAGCGCCATGCCGAACACGACCTTCATCGTCAGGCAGGTCTGAATGGCAGTATCGCTGTAGGTCTGCTGGTGACCTCGCCTGCCTGTTGGCACGGCATCCCAGATCATTTTGGAATCGAACCATGTCGTCGGCGGGCCTCGGCGCTTAAGCGCTTCGCTTGCCATTGGGCGCAAACAAATGGCGCCCTCAATGGCTCGCCAGGCTGGCAAATTCCTGGCCCTGTGGGTTGGCGGTGTGGATCTGCTCATGCACCCAAGCTTTCATGCTGGAATCACGAAATGAATCCTTCACCGGATTTGCGCAACAGAACCGATTTGGCTACCAGACTAGTAAATTGCGACCATTGAGAGGACACATCGCGCCGATGGAGTTGCCGACCTATGGCGACGTAGGCGATGCCAAAAAACCGGCAAGGGCCCAGTGGGTACGATCAAATTGAGCGGCCAGCTTTGGCTGTCGCAGATAGAATGCAGCTTGGACCCTCTCGGTGATTGCTGCGATCGCCGGCCGGCTGTCGCTCATGCTGCCCTTGGCTCGACCGTTCAAGCAACTGCGCGACTTCACCAGGAAAACAGTCCCCCGGGGCGGTTGTCAGATCGTCCGAACTTTGAAACCTATGCTGGTCGCGGTGTGGTGCGCGTTCCGGTCGGTCGCAGCGATCATGGCGCTCTTGCCCTAGCCGTGATCGGCAACCCGTGCGACCTTCGTCCGAATAAAGATGCCTTTGTCGCTCCCGTTTCGGGACAGAGCATACTTTTCCCGCTCAGAAGGAAACGTTTCGACCGGCGAAAAAGGGCGTACCAAGCGCTTTCGCGACTCCATTGGGATCACGTTCGCCGTAAACTGTGCCGTTTGTAGTCTTCCGGAGCATCTCACCGACACAATCCACTACGGTTAACCGACATAGCCGCACCCCGCGCTCGCCTGCCACTATCCTGTGGACTACCGTGCAACCCCAAGAAAAACTGGCAAGCTTGGCAATCCGTGCGCTTGTCAGCAGTGAAGGTCGCTCGTGTACCCACGCCGACTTCGAGCAAAGACTCGCACTGAATCTTGGCAATTCGTGCATCCTGCCTCTAGTGGGATCTGGGAACCGTGGCTTCCTATCAGGACACGCGGGTTGCAAGACACAGAGACGCCGGAGACCAACGTGCCTCTGTAGAGAAACACCGTACCGCGACCAGCATACAGTTGTGCTAAGGCGGCGTGGCCACCTGATCGGTCGGACCCAACACCGTTAGGGGTCGGAGGTTCAAGCCGTGAACGACGCGTGAGGCAGTCAGTTGCAGATCTTGCTGATGCTTGGGCACAACTGCGGGTCCATTGGAACGCGCACCGCGCGTTCGGACTCCGAGAGAATGTTGCGCGTATGAACGTCGGGATCCACTCAACGAGTCCTGTTGGTAGGATCGACTGCCGCATGCAACCAGCCTCAGTTCGCCAACAAGCAGCGCACCGGCCTGATCGCAGCAAGCAGCCGCGGAGAGTTTCCGACGCGCGACCATCCAGATTTGCATGGAATGCAGGTGCCATATGACTTCTGGCCCGGCAAATGCCGGGGCAGGTGTCAAATACGCTGGAGTTCGTGGGGCCTACTTGGCGAGGGCCGGCTCAAATGAAACCACCTGATCAGCCATGAGGCTACAAGGTTAAATAAATCCAAATCATTACATGCCGATCAGGACATTCCGAGCGCCTCTTTGTACATCTCCAGAACCGCCTCTTCCTCGGCAATATCGTCCTTGTCACGTTTCCGTAGCGCCAGAACCTTCCGGATGACCTTGACGTCGTAGCCCCGCGCCTTGCTTTCGGCGAAGACCTCCTTGATCTGGTCGGCGATATCTTTCTTCTCGGCTTCCAATCGCTCGATCCGCTCGATGAACTGGCGGAGTTCCCCGGCGGTCACCTTGTAGCTCATTTCGGTGTCTTCAGACATGTCTGCCTCTGCTATCTTCGTCCTGGTTTGCGCCCCGGGCCACCTGCCGACCGGATACTGCCGTTGGGCCCCGCTTGCTTGCCCGGTCATACACCACCCCAAGGGACGGGAAAGCGGGCGCGCGCCCGAAAGCTGTACAAAACCCGCACCTGTGGTTCACACGACAATGCCGGGATCAGCATCCTCCGTCGGATGGCTGCGCCGAGGGCCAATTGCTAGCGGGATGGCACAGCAGCCGCAAGGGGCAGTTGCATCGGCGCAAGCATCACGGTAGCCGGGAGGAAACCAACTTCTGGAGCTGTCATGGACCTGCTGATCTGGATCGGCGCCTCCGTATCCATCCTGGGCCTGATCGGGCTTGTCTGGTGCATGCTCGACGTCGTTCGCGCCCGTCGCGAAGGGCTGGATGACGATGCAATGCGCCAGCGCCTGCAAAAAGCCGTCACCTGGAACCTTGCGGCGCTGTTCGTGTCGGCCTTCGGGTTGATGATGGTAATTGTCGGAATCTTCCTGACTTAGGCTTGAGCCAACGCGTACGACCGCCCTAGCCAGCCCCCGCTGCCCGTCCGGACTTGATGCCCTCCGCCCCACCCTCCGGCACTGCCCAGAAGCGTCGATCCTGCGCCTGCATACCTGCGATCTCCCGGAGGAGCGCGTCCCGTCCTCGTCGATCCGCCATGAAGCAGACACCTCCGCGATGCCGGGCAAACCCGAGCCCGTGAACAAGCGCAAGATCGATATCTTCGGGCCGGCGCACAGATCCTTCTGCCAAGAGAAACAGGGCGCCCAGCGACAGCGACAGCAGGCACCGCCGTTGGATTTCCTCCGCCGTCACAGCCCGTGGGTAAACGCCCGCTTCAGCGCGGACCTTGTTCAGAAGGCGCTCGACCTCTGCTGACGGCACCCCCTCGGGAATACCCGTCGGATAGTCGAAATACCCCTGCCCGGTTTCGCGACCAAGCCGCCCTTCCGCGAAGATCTGCGGCGCCAGCGGCACGCAACGGTCGCGCGGATCGCGTCGGGCGCTGTCGTGTTGCCACAGGCGGACAACATGCCCGAGACCGCGACGATCCCGCGCGCGGTAGTGGCCCTCCGCGAAACCCGCCGCAAGGAGCGCCGCATCCACATCCGATGGGCTTGCCCCCTCCTCCAGCAAATGATCCGCGGCATCGGACAACCTGGCCCGCAATGTTGCCAGCACCCCGCGCCCACGGGACACGACGGCACGACCGCCGATGTCCCGGATTAAGGCGCGCGTCAGGTCGGTCGCGGACGGCAAGGTCGAAGCCGCCACGCGGATCTCCGCAAACAGGCTTTCGGTGGCATTCCCCTCCAGCACGAGAACAAGATCACCGCCCACGCTGCGAAATTCGGTCGGCCCGATCAGGTCGTCTTCGGCAAGCACGATCGTCGCCAACCGGCGCACGGACGCCCGCAAAGGTGGCCGGCCCGCCCGGTGCTCCCCGACGATGGCGACATCACACTCTGAAATTGCGGCGGCGGCCGTACCGGATTTCAAAAGTTCCAGACAGGCAAGTCGCTCTTCCGCCGTCAGGTGCCCAGCTTCCACGGCCGTCGCCAGCCCCTGCCCGATCCGTGACAGCCCGTCGCGAAGCCGGGTGTCCTCGGCCTCGGCCAGCGTGACTGAATGCCCGGCCCGCAGGAGCCTGGAAGCCAGATCCGCCCCCGTATCCCCGGTACAGAAAAAGCCGATTGAGCGGGCGCCCGAAGCTTCGGGGAGGTCCTCTGCACCCTCGGCATCGAGGTCGCGTTCCGCCGCAGCAACATAGCGAAGCGCCGCAGCCACATCGCTATCCGCAAGATCCCGTCCCGCGGCCTGCTCGAACGCCATGCCCATCTCGAACGGCAGGACAAGCGCTGCCTCCACACATTCCAGCACACGGGCGGCGGCGACATCCTCGCCAGACAGGTTGCGGCGGGCGGCGTCGACCGCGGCCGTGTAGGTCTTCCTGTCCTCAAGGAACCGGGCCTCTCGCGAGGCGGGACGCGCGGGGACCTTTCTGGCCACAAGTTTCTGCGCCAGCGAAACCGCCGCTTCGACAAGATCTCCGCGTGCCACACCGTCGATCATGCCGAGGCCAGCGGTCGCCTCAGCCGTCAATGGATCGGCGGACAACAGGACCTTCAGCGCGCCTTCGGCACCGAGCAGTCGCGGCAAGCGCTGAGTCGCCCCGCCGCGTGGAAGGCGCGCGGCCGCGAGATCGGGGAAGGCGAAACGTGCGTCCTCTGTCGCCAACCGGAAATGACAGGCGAGAACGAGGTCCAACCCATCGCCGAAAGCGCGCCCTTGCACGCCGACGATCACCGGCACGGGGGCGTTTTCGATCGCGCCACACAGCGCGGCGAGATCGGGGGCACCCTCTGTATCGTCGTGCGCAGGGCTATCCGCGCAGAAATCCGTCCCCCCCGACAGAAGGACCAGCGCCTTACACCCCGTGCGGAGCGCCGCCGTCATCGACTGAAGGATATCTGCACACAAACCGGCCGACAAAGCGTTGCCCGGCGGTGCGCTGAAGACAAGCACCGCGACCGGGCCAATGTGCTCGACCTGCACCTGCTGTGCCATGTTGCTTCCCGTGATCGCCTGCCCTGCCGACACAGGCCGCAATCGGCCCGCGTTCCGACGCCATCAAACAGCGCGGCGCCGGTCAACACAAGCCGGGGCGATCAATTCGAGCCGCATGTGATCACTTTTGGAGTTTCCTCGCGCAGTCTGCGCAGAACGGGGTAAACGGCAGCAGTTCAAGGCGCGCTTCGGCAATGACATCCCCGCACTGCACGCATTCGCCGTATGTGCCATCCTCGATGCGCCCGAGTGCTGCATGGATTGCCGCAATCTCCGCTTTTCCCGCAAGTCCCTCGCCTTCGAGAACCTCGTCGGTTTCCCGCTCGACCGCCAGCTCCTCCCAATCGCGCGACTGGTGGGAGTCAAGCTCCGCATCAATCCCGCGCAGCTTCTCTTCGAGAGAGATCAGCCGGGCTTCCAGTTGCGCCTTGCGCTGTAGAACCTCGACCATTGTCGTCCTCCTTCTCGTTCGAGCGGGCTCGCGGGGAATGAGCCTAGTCGGAGGAGCGGGTGTTGTCATTGACCCACGTCAACCGAAAGACGGCTTGACCTTCCCGTCACGCGCGCCGATCAATGAGCCATGGATATACGCGCACTCACTAGCGAATACGCTGTCTCCCCGCAGATCACGCCGGACGATGTCCGCGCGATCGCCGCGGCAGGGTATCGAACCATCATCTGCAATCGCCCGGACTACGAAGTCGTCGCCGAAGTCCGCGCGGACGCGGTTCGCAGCGCCGCCGAGGCTGAAGGCCTTCATTTCGTGGTGAATCCGCTGCCACAGGGGGATGTAAATTCCGAGGCGGTGGAGATGCAACGCTCCGCGATCGAGACATCGGACGGTCCCACGCTGGCCTATTGCGCCTCCGGAACGCGCTCCACCATTGTCTGGATGTTTGGCGCGGCGGCCAATGTGCCGGCAGGCGACCTGGTGGAGGCCGCACATCGTGCCGGCTACCCGCTGGCATCCTTGCGCCCGCTCCTGGAGCCTCTTTCCAAGGTCTGACATCCGGCTTCGGCGAAAGAGGGGCTGTGTAAAGGAGACAGGTTCCGCGCGCGTGGACTCCCGCGCTTCGGAACCGGTCCGTCTCCCGATTGCGGGTCTCAGCCAGAACGCGCCGCCACAGCGTTTCCCACGCCTGCCGGATGCGTGGAACTGGTGAGACTTCGCGCCCCCCAACCGTCCGCGCACCGGTTTGCCCGACTGTCACCGCTCCCGCCTGACCTTGGCACCAAACGAAGAACGACACGGCAACTGGTTGTGGCCGAGAACTCCATGGCGCATGTGCGAGTTGCCACCCCTTGAAGAGGTTGGCCACTCGAAGCGGACCTGCGCTCCCCCGTCCTCTAGTCTGTAATTGGCGGCAGATCTCCAATCCCAACCGGGGCAACTCCGGCGCCGAGGTCGGGCAGCGTATCCAGTGGTGCAGGACTGTCCATCGCGGGGTGGTCCGGAAGGCCGCTGTCGGAATCGGCGCCAACTCCAGCGTCTGTTGAACCGTGGTCGGCCGGCGAGACTGCCAGTGGCAAGGGAGGCAGCTCCGCTGAGGGGATTTCCGGTGTCGCGGGCGGTGCAGCGGCGAGCGCATCGGCGAGATCGAGCGTCGGAGATGGCAACGCTGCGCCCGAGCCAATGCGCACCGCCCGATGCCCATGGCTCTGCCCCAGACGGCCGGTCGTGAATGCCTGCCCTTCCTCGCTGGTGAGCTTGACACCATCGATCCGCGCCGCCGGCAAGGGAAGTTCCTGACCGACGTTCAGCCGTGCAAGCTCTTCGAACGGAACCCGGAACCGGTGCAGCACCGCCTCAAGGCGCACTTCTCCGCCCAGAACGACAGCCTTCAGCTTGTCCTCCCACTCGGGATCGTCCCCGGTGGTTGTCTCGTTCACAGCGGTCAGATCCGGGCGACCACGGCCTTCGGCCGGAAGGGCAAGAACGATCCTTCCGCCGCGGATCCCCGCCTCCACCTGAACCGAGAGGCCGAAAACACGGTAATCGACATCTTCGAGCAACAACCCCAGCGGGCGCGGATCTTCGAGGTGGCTGGAATAGGCGTATCCCGTCACCCAGGACGCCTCCGAGCGCGCGAGGAACGGTTCTTCGAACTCCCTGAGCATGGCATCGATGAGATCGGCAGCCAGCGCGGCGTCCGTGCGCGTTGCCCGACGCGGCGGTGGCATGCGTTCCGACAAGGCGCCGGTCATCTGCTTCTCGATCAGCGCGGACAGGAAAGGCGCATCCAGAACCATCAGGCCTAGCGATTCCTCCGGCCCTTCGAGGATGGCCAGCAGCCCATCTTCGGGAAGAATCTCAAGCAGTTCGGTCAACGACACAATGCGTTCCGAGCAGCTTGAAACGGACGTGTCCATGGAAAGCAGGTTCTCGGCGGAGCGGCTGAGGCCCGAAGACAGCACGCGAGCAGGCAGAATCGCCCTGCCCCCGGCCGGGTTCTCTCGCCCCGCCGCTGCCATGCGTCTCAACACCGATTGCGCCGCAGCCTCGGCCATAAGTGTTTCATCCTGCTGGCCCCGGGGAACCTGTCCGATGCGGGGTCGTTCGCGGCAACACTGCCCAGAATTCCCTGAGCAAACCGTTAATGCGACCCATCGGAAGACGGATTATTGTGCCGCCTGTGCCGCGCTGCGACCGGCCGCCAAAGGCACCGTTACCCGGAAGGCTGCCCCGCCCTGACCTGGCAGGTACTCGATCGATCCCCCCAGCCGCAGCATGATCTCTCGGCAGATCGCCAGCCCCAACCCAGCCCCGCCGGCGGCCGACTGATCAGACAACCGGGAGAATTTCTCGAAGATGATATCCTGGCTGCGGGCCGGGATCCCCGACCCATTGTCGATGAAGTCGATCACCGCACGCCCGTCCCTTTGCCGGGCCCGAATGCGCAGCTCAGGCTCCTGAGCATCGCAGTATTTCTTGGCGTTTCCAATGAGATTGATAAAGACCTGCGTCAGCCTGTCGGCATCGGTCACCAGTTCGATCTGTTCGCGGCCCGGATCGCGCGCCACCTTGAGACCGTCATCGGGGCCGACCTCCGTAAGCGCTCCCGTGGCGGCAATCGCCCGATCCAGCAGATCGCCCAGCCGGGCCGCGCCGAGGCTCAGACTGACCTGCGCGTTCTCCAGCACCGAAAGATCGAGAAGATCGTCCAGCAACCGGGTCAGACGGATGGCCTCGTCGTGGATGATCCCGGCGTAGCGCCCCTGGTCGCTTTCGTCGAGCCCACCCTCCCGAAGGATCTCGGAGAAGGCCCGGACGGAGGTCATGGGCGTGCGCAACTCGTGGCTGATCTGGCTGAGGAAGGCGTCCTTTTGAATCGAAAGCTCCGTGAGTTTCTGGTTGGCATCCCGGAGCTTGCGCGCGGTGCGCTCCAACTCCTTCGACTGCGCTTCCAGCCGATTGGAATATTCGAGGATCTGCTGGGCCTCGTCGGCCACGCGCATCAGGTCTTCGACCCCGACGGTCGACGATCCGGCGATCTGCGCGACCATCGCATGCGCGGTCGCCGCGCCGACGCTGGCGGCCAGTTCCCGCTCCAATCGATCCAGAAATTCCGGCGTTGTTTCAGGAAGATAACCAAGCTTCCCCTGGGTGCTGGCCTCGGATTGGAAAAGTGCCTGCGCATCCGACGGGCCGAGAATGCGCTGCGCCATCATCAGAAGATCCTCAGCCTCGGCGCTGCCACGGGTCCAGCCGCGCGCGCCCAGCGTGTGTTCGAAGACATTGACCACCTGCGCGCCCTGCAGCCGCTCCAACGGTGTCGGAAAGGTGCGGATGGAGACGCCGCAGAACGCCACGGTATTGAGCAGGATCGACCAGAACACCGCGTGTACGAACGGGTCCATGCCGTCGATGCCGAACAGCGCCTGCGGCCGTAACCAATGGATACCGAAGGGGCCTTCGGCGAGCATGGTCGGGCTGAAGGGACCATCGGTCCCGAAACTCGGCAGGAACAGCACATAGGCCCAGACGACGAAGCCGGTGACCAGGCCCGCCGCGGCCCCGGCACGGGTTCCGCCGCGCCAGAACAACCCACCCAGAAGGGCTGGCAACACCTGGCTGACTCCGACGAAGGAGATGAGGCCAATCGAGGCCAGCGCCGCCGAGCCGCCCGAGAAACGGTAGTAGAGATAGCCGAGAGCGAGCACCGCGGCGATGGAGAAGCGCCTGGCGCGCAACACGACCCCGCGGACGTCGCCGGCCATGGTCGCACCGCCCTGTCGGGAGTTGAGGTAGACCGGCATGACGACATGGTTGGAAACCATCGTGGCCAGCGCCAGTGCCGCGACGATCACCATGGATGTGGCAGAAGAAAACCCGCCTAGGAAGGCCAGCATCGCCAGCCCGTTCCAATTCTCCTTGAGTGGCAGGGTAAGCACGAAAAGGTCGGGGTTTGCGCCCTCCGGCAAGTGCTCCAGCCCCACCACGGCAATGGGCACCACGAACAGGCTCATCATGCAGAGGTAAAGCGGAAACGCCCAGGACGCGACACCCAGATGCGCCTCGTCCTCGTTCTCGACCACCAGCACCTGGAACATGCGCGGCAGACAGAGGATTGCCGCCGCAGAGGTGAAGATCAGACCGGCCCATCGGGTCGGATTGATCTGCCAACCCGCCAACGCTGAATTGTCGATGCGGGCCAGGATATCGGCCGGACCGTCCGCAATCCCCCAGACGACAAAGCACCCGACGGCCATCAAGGCCACGAGCTTGACCACTGCCTCGACTGCGATGGCCATGACGACGCCGTGGTGACGCTCGTTCGAATTCAGGTTCCGGGTGCCGAAGAGAATCGTGAAAACGGCAAGCCCCGCTGCAACCCAGAGCCCGGTGGAGGCCGGGTCAGCCGGATCCCAGAATTCCGCGCCCGGCGCGGCGAACACGCCGAAGGACAGGGTAACCGACTGCAATTGCAGCGCGATATACGGCGTAGTGCCAACGACGGCCAGGATGGTGACCAGCACGCCGAGCCTGTTCGATTTGCCGTAGCGGGAGGAGATCATGTCGGCGATGGAGGTGATCCGTTGGGTGCGTCCGACCCGCACCAGCTTTCGCAGCAACAGCCACCAGCCGGTAAAGACCAAAGTCGGCCCGAGGTAGATGGTGATGAACTCCAGTCCCGACCGCGCGGCGTATCCCACCGCACCATAGAAGGTCCAGGCCGTACAATAGACCGACAGCGAAAGCGTGTAGACCAGCGGTGAGCGCAGCCAGCCGCCGCCCACACGCCTGGCGCGGCGGTCGGCCAGCGCCGCGACCATGAAAAGCAGGGCGACATAGCCAAGGGACACGCTCACGAGCAGGTTGAAGGACATGGCCTAGCCTTCCCGGTCTTGTTGCACCGTCTGCCCGGCGCCGGACGGACCTGCGGAGGGGCCTTCCTTGCGCTCGTCACGCAGCGGCTCGGCCAATCGCCTCGCGATGAGTGCCGTGGTCACGATGAGCAGGATCCAGATCAGGAACAGGTAGATCGCGCCCGCTGCCGTGCCGTAATCCTGCGCCCAGAGCATCGGCAACATCAGCAGCGCGGTGCCGAAAGCCGGAAGCAGTCGCGCGGCGTCCATCACCCGACGGCGCCGGTAGATCTTCCGATCGAGAAAGACAGGCGTCACACCGCGTTCGGAGCTTTCCGGCAACAGGTCGTCCCATCGCACCGACGCGTCGCCGCTCCGGCGGTCTTCGGAACGATCGCTCTCACCGTCGCCGCTCACGCCTGATCCGTGACACCGGCCTGAAGGGCGTTCACGGTCTCCAGAACCTCGGAATTTGAGAATGGCTTGGTCATGAAGCGGTTGGCGCCGTAGCGCTCGGCAAGTTCGCGATCCCGCCCCTGCCCCTTCGCGGTCAGCATAAGGATCGGCAGATCTGCGGTTGCCGATGCCCCGCGCAACTCGCGCAGAATATCGAAGCCGGATTTCCCCGGGAGCATCACGTCCAGGACAAGCACATCCGGCACCGCCGAAAGGACCGTATCCACGGCGGTTGAACCATCTGAATGGGTGTCTACGACCCACCCGTCCCGCGACAGGATGAATCGAATGGCCTCGATGATGTTGGGCTCATCTTCGACCAGCAATACACGCTTGCCCATGCGTCATCCCCCCCGGATAGGCAGGTCATTGTTATTCTCCTCCCGCCGCTGTTTCCACTATTGCCGGAAGCTTGGGCAGTGTCAAAACGCCTCTGCCATGATCGAGGGCTCCCGTCGCGCCGCGCAGGCCGGGCGCGGACAGATCCGGCAGGAGGTTCCGACCTCCAGTTCCGCCGCTGCATCGACCATTTGCGTGATTTCCAAGGGCAGGATCAGCATCGCGGCCTCCAGCACCGGCGGGCCGTCAAACCCCGCGGGCTGGGAGGGCTGGCAGACGGCGTAGGTCACGAAAAGGCGCCGCGACCGTCCGCCCATCTCCACCACGCGCCGGACCGGCGACATCGGCCGGGACAGCGCCATGTAAAGCGGCCAGAGCGCACAGGCCGCCGAGTAGCGCGGCAAGGGAAAGTCGTCGACGGGCTTGCGGAAGGTCAACGTGCCCGATCCGTCACAGGACACCAGGCCGATCTCCCCGCCGACATCTCCGGCCGGAAGCGATGCAAGACGACGAAACACGGCCGCGAGGTCGACACCATAGCGGGTCGCAAGGGCGGCCGGGTCGAACCCGCTATCGACCGCGGCCTGGCCGAAGGTCTTCAGCGGCATGTGGCCCGCATCTTTCAGGTAGCGTTCGAGAAACCCACGCGCCAGGGCCTTGGCGGCGGTGCTCTTGAGCTCTCCCGCGCGGTTGATCAGCGTCTCCGGCTCCAGCGGCAGGGCGCGTTCGAGCTCGGCGATATGGAAGTCCTGTGCCTTCAACCAGTTGTCCAGTTCCTCCTGCGGAGTCGATCCAGTCACGTCAGTCGAGCTGGCCTCGTCGAGATACCGCACCAGCGCCTCGGCGCTTTCGGCAAGACGGGCGGAATCCTCCGCCATGTTTCGGTGGAAACGATCGCGCCACTCCGCGTCGATGTCTCGGGTTTCGGCAAGGATCGTCGCCGTGGACCGGATCGCGGTAACCGTGGAGATAACCTCGTGCAGCGACGTCGACAGGAAAGGGTCGTGGGTCATGCGGTCGGACAGTATCTCGACGGAGTGTTCCAGTTCACTCGACCGCCGCCGGGTATCGGCCAGCAGCCGCGCCCAGCCCGGAAACCGGCCAACGAACTCCTCCAGCCGGGGGAGTTCCTCCGTCGCACCTCCGTGGTCGGCCGCCGCCTCCCGCAGCGTGTCCAGCAGCGCCGCCTCCGCCCCCTCGGTCAGCGCCGAAGGCTCCACGCCTAACTCCCGCGCAATATCGTTAATCAACTTGCCGCCGATTCTTCTCCGATTGTGCTCAATCAGGTTCAAATACGACGGAGAAATGCCCACCGCGCGCGCCAGATCGGCCTGCTTGCGGCCCATGAACATGCGTCTTTCGCGGATACGGCTGCCCGTCAGGGAGTTGCGCGCCATTAACTTTTTCCCGCCTTCCCAAGGGCTTTCTGCACTGCAGTGACAATTCCTTTACAAGGTATACAATCGCATTGTGTAAGTCTTTACAAAAAAATCCTTTGAAGAAAAGGAGTTGTTGATTGGTTTGCCACAGCGCCCCGATACTGGGCACGTTCGGGAAACCGGACCGCGGACGTGTAGAGGACCACAGCCGCGACAAAACATTGGGAGGACTACATGACGAAATTCACTCCGACGCGCCGTGGCGTGCTGAAGACCGGCGTCGCAGCCGGCGCAGGTCTGGCGCTGCCGACGATCTTTACGTCGTCCGCGCACGCCGTCACCAACGAGCCGACGGGCTCGAGCGTCACCCTCGGGTTCAACGTCCCGCAGACCGGACCCTACGCAGATGAGGGCGCCGACGAGCTGCGCGCCTACGAACTGGCAGTCGAGCACCTGAACGGTGGCGGCGACGGTGGCATGCTGAACACCTTCTCCTCGAAGGTTCTCGACGGCACCGGCATCATGGGCAAGAAGGTCGAGTACGTCACGGGCGACACGCAGACCAAGTCCGACGCCGCGCGTGCGTCTGCCAAGTCGATGATCGAGAAGGACGGTGCCATCATGATCACCGGCGGTTCGTCCTCCGGTGTGGCCATCGCCGTGCAGGGCCTCTGCCAGGAAGCCGGCGTTATCTTCATGGCAGGCCTGACCCACTCCAACGACACCACCGGCAAGGACCGCAAGGCCAACGGTTTCCGTCACTTCTTCAACGGCTACATGTCGGGCGCAGCACTCGCCCCGGTGCTGAAGAACCTCTATGGTGACGACCGCAAGGCCTACCACCTGACGGCAGACTACACCTGGGGCTGGACGCAGCAGGAATCCATCGCCGCCGCCACCGAGGCGCTCGGCTGGGAGACCGTGAACAACGTGCTGACGCCGCTCGCGTCCACGGACTTCTCGTCCTACATCGCGCCGGTTCTGAACTCCGGCGCCGACGTGCTGGTTCTGAACCACTACGGCGGCAACATGGTCAACTCGCTGACCAACGCGGTGCAGTTCGGCCTGCGTGAGAAGGAAGTCAACGGCAAGAACTTCGAGATCGTCGTTCCGCTCTTTTCGCGCCTCATGGCTCGCGGCGCCGGCGAGAACATCAAGAACATCGTCGGTTCGACCAACTGGCACTGGTCGCTGCAGGACGAGGGCTCCAAGGCCTTCGTGAAGTCCTTCGGCGAAAAGTACGGCTTCCCGCCGAGCCAGGCCGCGCACACCTGCTACGTGCAGACGCTGCTCTATGCCGATGCCGTGACCCGCGCCGGGTCCTTCGCACCCTGCGATGTCGCCGCCGCGCTCGAAGGTTTCGAGTTCGACGGTCTGGGCAATGGCAAGACGCTCTACCGCGCCGAGGACCACCAGTGCTTCAAGGACGTGCTGGTCGTGAAAGGCAAGGAAAACCCGCAGTCGGAGTTCGACCTTCTCGAAGTCGTCGAAGTCACCCCGGCCGCACAGGTCACCTACCCGCCGAACCATCCGATGTTCGGTGGCGACGAGGCCTCGCTCGGCGAGTGCAACAACGGCGCGTAAACCACTCACGCACACCAGACCGGCCGCGCATCCTGCGCGGCCGGATTCACTCACCGCCCGGGGGCAGCCTCCCCGTCGGCGCCCCTGACACTTTTGACAGGTGGGGATTATGGACGCGATCCTACTCCAGATACTGAACGGGCTCGACAAGGGCTCAGCCTATGCGCTGATCGCGCTCGGGCTTACTCTCATTTTCGGCACGCTCGGCGTCGTGAACTTCGCGCACGGCGCCCTGTTCATGCTCGGCGCCTTCTGCGCCGTCACGCTCCAGCGTGTCCTCTCGGCGTCCTACGAGGTCATCGACGAGACCAAGGTGGACTTCCTTGGCAACCCGCTGAAGGTCAAGACCCCCTACGTCGAGGGTTGGTTCGGACCGGAGGTCGGCGGGGCCATCATCGACTGGGCGGTGCCGCTCTCGATTCTCATCGCCATCCCCTTCATGATTGCTGTCGGCTTCATCATGGAGCGTGGCCTGATCAAGCACTTCTACAAGCGTCCCCATGCTGACCAGATCCTGGTGACCTTCGGCCTGGCGATTGTCCTGCAGGAAGTCATCAAGTATTTCTTCGGTGCCAACCCGATCCAGACCCCGCCGCCCGATGCGCTTCTGGGGGTGGTGAACATCGGTGCGCCGCTAAGCCTTGAGCTTGCCTACCCGATCTGGCGCCTGGTCTACTTCTTCTTCGCGATCGCAATCATCGGTGGCGTTTTCTCCTTCCTGCAATTCACCACCTTCGGCATGGTTGTGCGCGCAGGCATGGCGGACCGGGAAACCGTTGGCCTGCTGGGCATCGACATCGACCGCCGCTTCACCATCATGTTCGGCCTCGCAGCCGCCGTGGCCGGCCTCGCCGGGGTGATGTACGGACCGATCAACCCCCCGAACTACCACATGGGCATGGACTTCCTTGTCCTCTCCTTCGTCGTGGTCGTCGTCGGCGGTATGGGCTCTTTGCCGGGGGCCGTTCTCGCAGGCTTCCTGCTCGGTATCCTGGAGAGCTTCGCCTCCACCACCTGGGCCACAACCACCATTCCGGGCATCAACCAGATCATCATCTACCTGGTCGCCATCATCGTTCTGCTGACCCGTCCGAGGGGCCTGATGGGCCGCAAGGGCGTGATGGAGGATTAATCACATGCTTGGACTCAACAAGAAGGACACGTCGCTGCTCATCGTTGTCGCCATTCTGGCGCTGGCAGCCCCGTTCCTGCTCAACCCCTTCCCCACCAACAGCGCGATGGCACAGTTCAATGCCGGGTATCCGGACCTGATGCAGCGCTTCGTGATCTTCGGGATCTTCGCCATCGGCTTCAACATCCTCTTCGGCCTCACCGGCTACCTCTCCTTCGGCCATGCGGCCTTCCTGGGAGTGGGGTCCTACGCCGCGGTCTGGATGTTCAAGCTGCTCTCCTACAACGTCGTCCCAGCCATCGCGCTCTCTGTCGTCGTGGCGGGCATCTTCTCCGTGCTGATCGGATACGTGTCGCTGCGCCGCTCCGGGATCTACTTCTCGATCCTGACACTCGCCTTCGCGCAGATGTCCTTCGCGCTGGCCTACTCGGTCCTGTCGAACCCCAAGTTCAACCTGACCAATGGCGAAACCGGCCTGCAGGTCTATGCAGACGATCCGCAGATCCTCCATCGCGACGGGTTGCCTGACGTGCCTCACCTCTTCGGCTGGGCGATGCGGGACAACTTCCTGGAGCTTAAGCTCGGAGGGTGGGAGTTCACCTTCAACAACGGCTACTACCTCTGTGCGCTGATCATGCTGGTGGTCTTCTACCTGTCCATCCGGCTCTTCCGCTCGCCCTTCGGCCTGATGCTGCGCGCGGTGAAGTCGAACCAGAACCGGCTCAACTACACCGGCCTCAACCCCAAGCCCTACACGCTGGCCGCCTTCATCATCTCGGGCATGTATGCCGGCCTCGCCGGTGGGCTGCTCGCCGCGATGGACCCGCTTGCGGGCGCGGAGCGGATGCAGTGGACCGCCTCGGGTGAAGTGGTGCTGATGACCATCCTCGGCGGTGCGGGTACGCTGATCGGCCCCGTGCTGGGCGCCGGCTTCATCAAGTACTTCGAGAACATCTTCTCGAAGATCAACGACAACGTGCTGCACCAGTGGTTCGCCTTCATGCCCGACGGAATGGAAGACTTCATGGTCTTCATCGTTCACCCCTTCGTGGGCAAGGGCTGGCACCTGACGCTTGGCATCCTGTTCATGCTGGTCGTGACCTTCCTGCCGGGTGGACTCGTCGAAGGTGGTCAGCGACTGCTCAACGTCATCCGCAATCGTGGCCGGAAGCCCGCGGATCCGAAGGACCCCGAGCATCACCCCAAAGAAACCCCGCATGTGGCGGAATAGGGAGACCTGAAAGATGGGAATTCTTGAAGTCAAAGGGGTTAACAAGCGCTTCGGCGGGTTGCAGGCCCTGGGCGACGTGAACCTCTCCGTGGCCGAAAACACCGTCCACGCGATCATCGGCCCCAACGGGGCAGGCAAGTCCACGTTGCTGAACTGCCTCGTCGGCAAGCTGATCCCCGACACCGGGTCGGTCATGTTCGACGGTCAGTCGGTGCTGGGCCGCACGCCCTACGAGATCAACCAGATGGGGATTTCGCGCGTGTTCCAGACACCGGAGATCTTCGGGGACCTGACCGTGTTCGAAAACATGGTCATCCCCGCCTTCGCCAAGCGCGACGGCAGCTTCCGGATGCATGCCTTTGAAAGCGTGCTGAACGAGAAGGAGATCTGCGAGCGCGCCGAGCAACTGCTCGAAGAGGTCAACATGCAGGACAAGATCGGCATGCACTCCGCCTCTCTCTCCCGCGGGGACAAGCGCCGCCTGGAGATGGCCATGTGCCTGTTGCAGGAACCGCGCCTGCTGTTGCTGGACGAGCCCACCGCCGGGATGGCGCGGGCAGACACCAACAACACCATCGACCTGCTGAAGGAGATCAAGGAGCAGCGCGACATCACGATCTGCATCATCGAGCACGACATGCACGTGGTTTTCTCGCTGGCCGATCGGATCACCGTGCTCGCACAGGGGACCCCGCTCGTCGAGGACGCCCCGGAAAACATCCGTGGCAACCCGAAGGTCCGAGAAGCCTATCTCGGCGAGGCGGCCTGATGCCCCGCCCTCCCCTTCATCTTTCTGAAAATATCCCCGCCGGAGGCTCCCGCGATCGCGGCTGGACTCCCGGCCGCGACGGAGGTTGAGACATGAACGTCAAACCGGACTTTTCCAAGAATGCCAACATGGCGTCCACCGCGCCGGCCTTCCTGTCGATCTACGACATGCATGCCTACTACGGCGAGAGCTACATCATCCAGGGCATCTCCTTCAACGTGCACGAAGGCGAGATCCTGGCCCTGCTCGGCCGCAACGGCGCAGGAAAGACGACCACGCTGAGGGGGATCGCCCGGATGGACGACCCGCAGGTCACCCATGGCGAGATCTGGCTGGACCACAAGCACCTGCACACGATGAAGAGCCATCAGGCTGCGGTCGCGGGCATCGGGCTGGTGCCGGAAGATCGCTCCATCATCCCCGGCCTGACCGTCGAGGAAAACCTGCAACTTGCCCAGATCGTCGAGCCCATCGGCTGGACGCTCGACCGCCTCTACGACCTCTTCCCGCGCCTCGGGGAACGTCGCAAGCAAGAAGGGATCACCCTGTCGGGCGGCGAGCAGCAGATGCTGGCCATTGCGCGGGCTCTGGCGCGGGACATCAAGGTCCTGCTGCTGGACGAGCCCTACGAAGGGCTTGCCCCGGTGATCGTGGACGAGATCGAGAAGACCCTCATCCACATCAAGGAACAGGGCATCACGACGGTGATCGTGGAACAGAACGCGGTCCGGGCATTGGAACTGGCCGACCGTGCGGTCATCCTCGACACCGGCTCCATCGTCTTCGACGGCTCGGCTGCCGAGGTGCTTGAGAACGCAGAACTGCGTGCAGAGTATCTCGCGATCTGATCCGGATGGGCGCCACCGGTTCGACGGACCGCGCGCCCGTTGATCAACGGACCACACCCCGCCGGGACCCCGGCGGGGTGTTTTCATCGGCGCCCCGTGTTGCGACGGCCGTTCCGCCCGGGGCCATTGGATCGCAACCAATGCCACCACAAGGATTGGTCGCGCGGCGACACACTTGGTGGATGTTGCCGTGACCACGATCCGGGGTTCTCCGGGAATCGGTTGCGACCAGCGCATTGTCAGCACTCTCCGCACCGGTCTCGGCGCACCCGCGGCAGGAATCGCCTCCCCTGCCCGCCTCCACAGGCTTTAACAACTTGTTCAGATCCCGGTGCCACTGTCGCTTCGGGTGGGGGCTCCTGAGAAGGAGCCGACAATGATTCTTGTAGGCAACGGTCCGGTTCCCTTTGTGCAGACCGGCCCACATTCCCCCGGACCCGGCACGACAGGGTCCGGCTCGCCGCCCGATGGCGGAGCTGCGCGGGGCAGCATCCCGGCAGCGGATCCCACACGGTCTGGACAGGCCGAACAGGCCGGTGTCTCGCCGACGGGTACAAACGCCGTTCGCGCGCCGATTGCAGTGACACGGATCGAACCGCTGCCGACCGATCCGGAGGAGATCCCGGCACGACCATCGGAACGCGGCCCCCGCGCCGCATCCGAGTTCGACCTCCTGGCGCCCCGCAGCAACCCCGCGCCACCGCTCAGGGCGTTTGCCGAAATCCCGATGGAGGTCACCGCCACGATCAAGAAATTGCGTGAAGAAAACCAACGCCTTCGGGAACAGGCTGCAGATCAGCAGCGGGAGATCGAGGCTGCGGAGGGGCGCGCAGACAAGGCGGAAGGGAACGGCGCGCGCGCCGCCTCAGGCGAACCGGGCGGCACCGCACCATCGATTTCGGACAATGTGGATCGGGCAGCCGATGCGCCGCGCCGCAATCCACGGCCGGAACCGCCGGAGATCGCTGCGGAGGTCGAGACGCTGCGCCTGATCATGGCGCCGGAACCCCATAAGCTGGACCGGCAAACCTGATCGGCCGCCGGTCCCGCCCATCCTGTTGAACGCGCCCCGACAGAAGCTGGCGCGGCCCTGTCCGGAAACCGGTCCGGCCACTGCCCTGCAATGGGTGCCGCGGCTCAGAACTTCCAGAAAACGCCGGCCATGGTGGCCGAGGCATCTTGGTAGCGGTTGCCGGTATCGTCGGAAAAATCATAGGTTTCCCAGGCGAGGTAGACCTGCAGGTTCTGTGCGTCGAAATTCTGCACAACCTGAACACCCCATTTGCTGGATTCGGCGCCGGCGTACACAGTGTCCTTGCCCTCGTAGTAGTCGACGCCAAATGCCGTCTTACCCGGATCAACCAACTCGGCGAGCCAGCCTGCCTTGCCGAACACGAACTGCCCGCCATCTGGATCGCCCCCTCCCGCAATGGTCGCGTTGAGGCCGGTCGGAAGGTGCAGCGTGGAGATCGCTCCGCTCCAGTATTCCGATGTCTTGTCGGTCTGTTCGATCCAGCCATACCCGGCGCTGCCCTTGACCGACCAGTCACCATAGGTGTCCTGCAGCCGGATGGCGGCGTCGTAGTAGGTGTCATCGTTGTTCTCGGCCAGCACTTCCTTGCCGTAGGCTGCGGACAGGTAAAAGCCCTTGCCATCCGAGCTGCCCCCGAAGGTTGGCGTGTCGTAGCGCAAGCGCAGGCGCCGCGAGCCATCCCATTTCCTGTGCGACTGGGAGATCTTCACATCCGACAAAGTGCCGTCGTCGAGACGGAAGAAGTACCCGCCCGCGGTGTCACCAACGGCGCGGGAACTGGCGATCGTGGTACCCGAAAGGTTGGGAGAACTCGCACCATCCGTCGACATTTCGCCCTGCCCGACGGAAAGACGGCCGAAGTTGCCTTCGTAGATAAGCTCGATCTTCCGCAGCCGCGTCTTGTCCCAGAACCAGGTGGGTTCGACGTCTTGGCTGAACTTGGACGATGCCGGCGCACCAAGCGCTGTCTCGAAATTGAACCGCAAGAGCTGGTCGCCACCCAGTTCATTGTCGACGAAGAACCCGACCCGGGTATTGGAATGCGAGTTGTCGGTCAGGTTTCCGTAGGTCTCCTCGCCGTCGTTGAACTGAACGTAGAACGGGCTGAGCTGGCCATAGCCGCGAATGCTGGTGCCGGCGCCATCATCATAGGTCAGCGGATCTGCGTGCGCGGCGGAGGCTGCGAGCAGAACTGCACCAGCGGAAATCTGGATATGTGCGCGGATGGCCGTCATGACGTTCCTCGTTTGGTTGACCGAGCATTGCGCCTCGGGGGCTGAACCAAGATAGGCGAATGTTTCCGCCCCGACGATGGACTTCCAGCGCGGGGCCCCTTGGCGGCGGGGACATGTTGCCGATCCGGCACGGCGATCTCGGGGCGACTCCGCCGGCCCTCCCAGATGGCGGACGCGGGCGCTATCGGTGCCAGCGCGACAACACCCGCCCTGTCGGTCGGGCCTGGCCGATGTCGTCAACGGACACCCGCCGATTTTCACGGCCGCCACGGATGGGTGGCACAATCGGCGGCGCTGCAACGGAAACTCACCCTTTCGCGCCGCCGCCCTCTTGCATCCCTGCTGCTGTCCCGCCCGCGCGGGTCAGAAACGGAAAACGCCGCCCCTGGTGGGGCGGCGTCAGCATTGGTCGGGGCTGTGATCAGTTCAGCGCCTTGTCCGTGATCTGGTGCGTCCAGGCGCCTTCCGGCTCCTTGGTGATGACCGGATCGGAGCCGCCACCCAGCAGGGTGTCGACCGTCCTTTGGTAGTCGGCCTCGTCCAGCGCACCGTTCGACCCCGCCGTC
Organism: Aliiruegeria haliotis; assembly: GCF_003003255.1. Taxonomy (GTDB): domain Bacteria; phylum Pseudomonadota; class Alphaproteobacteria; order Rhodobacterales; family Rhodobacteraceae; genus Tropicimonas; species Tropicimonas haliotis. The sequence goes on along the minus strand of NZ_PVTD01000009.1, from coordinate 156,510 downwards.
AACTTGGCGATCTCGCCCATCATCCGCTTCTGGTGAGTCTCGGTCTGGGCGCCGGTCTCATCGTTGTCGAGGACAATCATCGCCGCATCATCCGAGTTTTCCTCGGCCCATTTCCAGCCCTTCATGGACGCCCGAACGAACCGGACCATCTTGTCCTCGAACTCCGGATCCGCGAGGTTTTCTTCCATCACGTAGATACCGTCCTCCAGCGTCGCCACGCCCTGATCCTCGTACTTGAAGGTGATCAGTTCCTCTGGCGTGACACCCGCATCAAGCACCTGCCAGTACTCGTTGTAGGTCATGGTGGAGATGCAGTCGGCCTGACGTTGCAGCAGCGGATCGACGTTGAACCCCTGCTTGAGCACGGTCACACCGCCCTCGGAGCCGTCGGTCGGAATGCCAAGCGAGGACATCCAGCTCAGGAAAGGATACTCGTTGCCGAAGAACCAGACGCCGATCGTCTTGTCCTTCAGGTCCTCCGGCTTCTCGATGCCGGTGTCCTTCCAGCAGGTCAGCATCATGCCAGACGATTTGAAAGGCTGGGCGATGTTCACCAGCGGCAGGCCCTTCTCGCGGGAGGCCAGCGCCGACGGCATCCAGTCCAGCACGACATCGGCACCGCCGCCGGCAATGACCTGCGCGGGCGCGATGTCCGGGCCGCCCGGCTTGATGGTGACGTTGAGCCCCTCTTCCTCGTAGAACCCCTGGTCGAGGGCCACGTAGTAGCCAGCGAACTGGGCCTGCGTGACCCACTTGAGTTGCAGCGTGACGTCGTCGGCGGCCTGGGCCGCGGACGTCAGGGCAAGCGCCGAAACGGCGCCGATCAGAAATGTCTTCATGGGGATACCTCCTGTTGGTCTTTCCTGTTGGTTTGTTTGGTTTGTCTGGTAGGGCGATGTTAGCCGAAAGCGGGCGCATCCATCGAGATGAAACTGCCACCGGGCGGAGGCTGGGCGATGACCCGGCCGGTCCCTGTGGCGGTGCCGCTCAACGGGACCTCCTTTGCGAGGGGTGCCAGAAGGTGACGAAGCTCTCCAGCAGCGCAACGGCCCCGTAGAACGCCGAGCCCGCGATGGCCGCCACCAGGATCTCCGCCCAGACCATGTCCAGCGCAAGCCGGCCGACCTCGGTCGAGATCCGAAAGCCCATGCCGCGGATCGGAGAGCCAAAGAACTCGGCAACGATGGCGCCGATCAAGGCAAGCGTCGTTGCGACCTTCAGCCCGTTGAAGATGAAGGGCATCGCCGCCGGCAGCCGCAACTTCAGCAACGATTGCCAATAGCTGGCGGCGTAGGTCTGCATCAGGTCCCGCTGCATCATGTCGGTGGCGCGCAGCCCTTCGACCGTGTTCACCAGGATCGGGAAGAAGACCATCACCACCACCACTGCCGCCTTCGACTGCCAGTCGAAGCCGAACCACATCACCAGGATCGGGGCGATCCCGACAATCGGAAGTGCCGCCATGAAGTTGCCGACCGGCAGGATCCCCCGCCGCAGGAAATCGCTGCGATCGACCAGAAGCGCAGTGGCAAAGGCCGCGAAAGCCCCCATCACGTAGCCGGACAATGCCCCTTTCACGAAGGTCTGCACGAAATCCTGCCAGAGGATCGACGTGCTCGCGAGGAACCGTGCCCAGATGTCCGACGGCGCGGGCAGGATCACCCCCGGCACGTTGAAGCCGCGCACGATCCCCTGCCACAGCACCAGCAGCGAAATGCCGAACAGGACCGGCACGAAGAACCGGCTGATTGCCTGGTCCCGCCCCTCGCTGTTCGCCACCTGGATGTTCACATACGACGCCGCCAGCAGCGCCGCGAGAGCCCCTACGATCCAACCCTCGTTCATACGCAATCCGGGGAGATCGCACCCCGCCTCCTCTTGTTGGCGGCACGCCACGACCCATGGGACATGGCCGCCGGCCCTGAGGTATTCTTCAGACCGTTCACCGTACCATCCCCATCTTTTTCAGTGTCATCCGCTGCAACGCGCCGATCACGCCCACCAGCACAGCCGCCAGAATGGCAGCGGAGAAAAGCGCCGCCCAGATCTGGATCGTCTGACCGTAGTAGCTGCCGGCCAGCAGTCGCGCGCCGAGCCCGGCCACTGCACCCGTCGGCATCTCGCCCACGATGGCACCGACCAGGGATGCCGCCATGCCGATCTTCATCGAGGTAAAGAAATACGGCATCGATGAGGGGAGCCGCAGCTTCCAGAAGGTTTCGCCCTGCGACGCCGAATAGGTCTTCAGCAGATCGAGTTGCATTCCATCCGGGCTGCGCAACCCTTTCACCATCCCCACCGTCACCGGAAAGAAGGACAGGTAGGCCGAGATCATTGCCTTCGGGATCAGCCCGGTGATGCCGATAGAATTCAGCACCACGATGATCATCGGCGCAATGGCGAGAATAGGGATGGTCTGGCTGGCGATCGCCCAGGGCATGACCGACATGTTCATCACCCGGCTGTGCACGATCCCCACCGCAAGCGCCACGCCACCCACCGTCCCCATGGCAAAGCCAAGCACGGTGGCAGAGAGCGTGACCCAGGCATGATAGAGCAGCGAGCGCTTGGAAAAGGCCTTTCCGCGCAGCACCATGTCGCCGGTGGTCTTCCACAGTTCACGCGCCACCTGATGTGGTGCCGGAAGGCGGGGCCGTTCCTGCACAAATGTGTCGCCGGCCTGTTCGGGGTTCTTGAAGGCCAGGCCGATGGCGCTCATGTCGCGCCGGTCGCGGGCCGTCGCGCCCGCGGGGTTGACGATCACGCCGTCTCGCTCGGCCTGGTCGAGGGCCGCCTTGATGTTCATCGGCACACAGGCGGCGTACCAGATTGCAAAGATCACGGAGACGACGACAACCACGGGAAAGACCGCGTTCCAGGTGCCGCGAACCGCGCGCCCGAACCCTGTCGAGCGGGCTGGCGCCGTCATGGTCGCATCAGTCATGGCGCACCTCAATCGTCATAGGCATGACCGGCCCGAAGCCCCTCCCGCACGCGATGGGCAATTTCGAGGAACTCCGGAGTGTCGCGGATATCGAGCGGACGTTCGCGAGGCAGCGTGCTCTCGATGACATCCGTGATCCGCCCGGGGCGCGGCGACATCACCACGATCCGGGTCGAGAGATAGACCGCTTCCGGGATCGAGTGCGTGACAAAGCCGACAGTCATGCCTGTGCGGTCCCAGAGCGCGAGAAGCTGCTCGTTCAAATGGTCGCGCACGATCTCGTCCAGCGCGCCGAAGGGCTCGTCCATGAGCAGGATCCCGGCATCGAAGGCCAGCGCACGGGCGATGGAGGCCCGCTGCTGCATCCCGCCCGACAATTGCCAGGGGTATTTCTTCCCGAAGCCCTCCAGATCCACCATCTTCAGAACGCGATCCACGTGCTCTGCCTGCTCGTCACTAGAATACCCCATGATTTCAAGGGGAAGCATGATGTTCTTCTCGATGGTCCGCCACGGGTACAGCCCCGCCGCCTGGAACACGTAGCCATAGGCCCGCGCCCTTCGGGCCTCGTCCGGGGTCATGCCATTGACGCTGATCTGGCCACCCGTTGGATGTTCCAGCGCCGCCACGACCCGCAGAAAAGTGGTCTTGCCACAGCCCGACGGGCCGATGAAGGAGACAAAATCCCCCTTGTTGATCGTCAGGTTCACGTCGCGCAGCGCCTGCACCGGCCCGTCGTTCGTCTGGAACGTCAGGTCGAGCTTTTCGGCAACGATGACTGGTTGAGAGGTGGTGTTCACTGACCAGAAAACTCCGTTGGTTCAGGTATTTGGGTCTTGAAGGCGCGGCGCCGCGTCCACAGGCGCCCCCTGACAAAGACTAGCAGCATCGACAGGAGGCCGACGCCAAGACCGGGCCAGGACAGTCCGGAGGCGGCATACATCAACTCCGCGGAGCCACGAACAAACGACAGCGCCCCAAGCTCGCGCAGCAGGAGCACGGCACCTGCCACACCGACCGCCATTGCAAAGCCCGGCCCGATCACCGGCAACAGCCAGCGGCCCGCGGCGTGAATGATCGTCGTCGCGACCAGTACCACGCCGGGAACGAGGAAAATAGAAGCCACGACGCCGACAGCGAGGATAAACACGATCAGCGAGGGTACTGTGCCATGCCCAAAGACATCCCACGGCGTGGAGCGGTCGAGATAGGCGGCCGTCCAGAGCACCGCATTGGACCCGAAACACCCGAACGCCGTGACAATTGCCACGCGTCGCGCGAGCAGTTGCCAGTTGGCGAAAAGGCGGACGGGTGCCAATGCGAGATCTCCGGTCGCCGTCATCAGACCCCGCTTGCCGGAATGCCCGTGCGCTCCACCGGCCGCGGTGCCGTCAGCTCTTTCCAGGTGGAAAGCGCCTTGTTCACCGTGCCGTTCGGCTCACGTGCAACGAACTTGCCGTGGCCTTCCTCGCATTTCACCTCGCCGTCCGCGATTGCAACCTGCCCACGGGTGAGCGTGTAGCGCGGCAGACCCTTCACCTGCTTGCCCTCGAAGACGTTGTAGTCGATGGCGGATTGCTGCGCCCCCGCCGAGATCGTCTTGGTCTTCTCCGGATCCCAGACCACGATATCGGCATCCGCGCCCACGAGGATCGCCCCCTTTCTCGGGTAACAGTTCAGGATTTTCGCTATATTCGTTGAGGTTACGGCGACAAATTCATTCGGCGTCAGGCGCCCGGTCTCGACCCCGTGCGTCCAGAGCATCGGCATCCGGTCCTCAAGACCGCCGGTGCCATTCGGGATCTTGGTGAAATCGCCAACGCCATAGCGTTTTTGCTCGGTGGTGAAGGCACAATGATCCGTCGCCACAACGGAGAGGGTCCCCGATTGCAGCCCGGCCCAGAGCGAGTCCTGATGTTGCTTGTTGCGGAAAGGCGGCGACATGACCCGGCGGGCGGCATGGTCCCAGTCCTTGTCGAAATACTCGCTCTCATCCAGCGTCAAGTGCTGGATCAGCGGCTCGCCCCAGACCCGCTTGCCCTGCATCCGCGCCCGCCGGATCGCCTCGTGGCTCTCCTCGCAGGAGGTATGCACGACGTAAAGCGGCGCGCCGGCCATGTCGGCGATCATGATCGCGCGGTTGGTGGCCTCCCCCTCGACCTGTGGCGGACGGGAATAGGCATGTGCCTCCGGGCCAGTGTTGCCCTCGGCCAGAAGCTTGGCGGACAGCTCGGCCACAACGTCGCCGTTCTCGGCATGAACGAGCGGCGTTGCACCAAGCTCGGCACAGCGCTGGAAGCTTGCATAAAGCTCATCGTCATTCACCATCAGCGCGCCTTTGTAGGCCATGAAATGCTTGAAGGTGTTGATACCGCGCCCGACGACCGTCGCCATCTCGTTGAAAACCTGCTCCCCCCACCAGGTAATCGCCATGTGGAAGGAATAGTCGCAATTGGCGCGGGTCGACTTGTTGTCCCACATCTGGATCGCGTCGAGCAGACCCTGCCCCGGGCTCGGCAGCGCGAAATCGACAACCATGGTCGTGCCGCCGGACAGGGCCGCGCGGGTGCCGCTTTCGAAATCATCTGTCGAGTACGTGCCCATGAAGGGCATCTCCAGATGCGTATGCGGGTCGATCCCCCCCGGCATCACGTAGCAGCCGGTGGCATCGAGCACCTCGTCGCCCACCAACCCCTCGCCGATGGCAACTATCCTGCCGTCCTCTACCAGCACATCCGATTTGTAGGTCAGGTCGGCAGTCACGATCGTGCCGTTCTTGATCACCGTGCTCATTGTCATACTCCCGTTGTCTAGCCCCCCGGTCTGATGCCGGGCTGGCTCATTTCAAATCTCTTACCCGACGCAGATCGGACTGGCGCCGTTGTCCGCATGGCCAGAAACCGGCAACATCTGCCCGCCCTGTTCGTAGAAGTAACAACCGTCCTTCACAAAGACCTGCCGCAGGTCCTGATCCCCAGGCAATGCCGCCATCACCGCGGGTGGAAAGGGCTGTTGCGCCGGCTGAAAGGGCATCTGCACCGGCGCCTCGTCCTGCATCTGGCACCCCGCCATCATCAAACCTGACAAGACCACACCGATTCTCCCGATCCCTCTTTCACGTCAACACCCGTCCTCAACCGATCCACTCTTGAACCACCCCCATCATCTTTCCCGAAATATCCCGGGGGGTCCGGGGGGAAGCGCCCCCCGGACCTATCACCTCACTCCACGATCTCCGCTGTTTCCAGGACCGCGTGCAACAGGACATCGGCCCCCGCCGCCGCCCACTCGGGGCTGATCTCCTCGGCCTCGTTGTGCGACAGACCGTCGACACAGGGGCACATGATCATTGCCGTGGGCGCCACATCGTTGATCCAGCAGGCGTCGTGGCCGGCGCCGGAGACGATGTTCATGTGCGAATACCCCAGCCGTTCGGCTGCGGAACGCACCGCCTGCACGCACTCCTCGTTGAAGGCGGGCGGGTCAAAGCTGCCGACGATCTGGCTCTCGAACTGCACGCCGATCTCTGCGCACAGGCTCGGCGCGCGGGCATAGAATTCCTCCAGCATCGCGTCGATCACCTCTTGCAGATGCGAGCGGAAATCGACGGTGAAGACCACCTTGCCGGGAATGATGTTCCTAGAGTTCGGATACACATCGATATGACCGATCGCGCCGACCGAATTGGGCTGATGCTTCATCGCGATCTCGTGCACCAACTCCGTCACAAGCGCCAGACCGCGCCCCGCGTTCAGGCGCATCGGCATCGGCGTCGACCCGGTGTGGCTCTCCTTGCCTGTCACCGTGCACTCGATCCAGCGCAAGCCCTGTCCGTGTGTCACGACGCCGATATCCTTGCCCTCTGCCTCAAGGATCGGCCCCTGTTCGATGTGCAGTTCAAACAGGGCGTGCATCTTGCGAGCGCCGACCTCCTCGTCGCCCTTCCAGCCGATCCGCTCCAACTCGTCACCGAACCGCTTGCCTTCGGCATCGACACGGTCATTGGCCCAGTCGAGCGTGTGCTTGCCGGCAAAGACACCCGAGGCCAGCATGGCCGGCGCAAAGCGCGTGCCTTCCTCGTTGGTCCAGTTGACCACAACGATGGGGTGCTTCGTCCTGATCCCGAGGTCGTTCATCGTCCGCACTGCCTCCAGCGCGCCGAGAACGCCGAGAACACCATCGTACTTGCCACCCGTCGGTTGCGTGTCGAGGTGAGATCCCGCGTAGACCGGCAACGCCTCGGGGTCGGTGCCCTCGCGATAGGCAAACATGTTGCCGATCTGGTCGACCCCCATGGTCATGCCGGCGTCCTCGCACCATTTCTGGAACAGCGCGCGGCCCGTGGCGTCGTCATCGGTCAGCGTCTGCCGGTTGTTGCCGCCCGCCACGCCGGGCCCGATTTTTGCCATCTCCATGAGGCTGTCCCACAGCCGGCTGCCATTGATCTTGAGGTTCTCGCCCGGTGCACTCATTGGTGTTCCTTCCCTGTCCGTGGCCTGCTGCCACGGGATCGTGTTGTCACTTCCGAAACGCGCGTCGGTCTCCCGCAGACTATCGCCCTTGACCAGCATTGCCCAAGCCCTTGAAGGACGGACATACCCCGGCGCTTGCCCGGGCCGCGGCCTGATTCGTGCCTGAAAGGTGTCTGGGAATGGCCGGCCACGACCTGTGCAAACATCCGAGGGCCCGCCACGGTTTCGCGTGCGCCGAGGGGCCATGTGCCCTGGTATGTGACACCGCAGCCCGCCCTGGGTGCCCCAGGCGATCCAAAAGGTCTTCGCGCCCGTTGTGGGGCGACGTCGCATTGAACGATATCTCGCCCTGGCACCATGTCGTCTCCTTGCTGGCGGCCCCCACGACGAGGGCGCTGGCGTGCCGAATTTGACCATTTGGTCAGGATCACGCTAGCACGGCCCCTTTTTCAGTCAAGGTGGCCCCTGTGGCAGACTGTCATCCGCCTGATCTCCCCTCAGCTTTGCCAGCATATGTGTATTTTCTGAGCATCGCACGAAAAGCAGGCGCCTGTCGCGAACAGGTCCTCATGGCCGGAGTAGAGAATCGTCAGTCCCTCTTCACCCGGCGCCCCTCGCATTTGACCCGGCCAATGGCCGAGGGTATGGCTGGGAGAGCCGGATCACATCCGGCGCATTCGTCCCAGCCATAGATAACAGTTGAAACCCCGCGTTCATGCCTTCCTCCCGTCCTGAGCCGGCACGCCCCCGCACGCGAATCCAGCAGCGCAACCACGAGACCATCCTCGAGGCCGCGCTCGACGTCTTTTCGGCGCGCGGGTTCCGGGGCGCCACCGTTGACGAGATTGCGACGGCGGCCGGTCTGTCCAAGCCCAACCTGCTCTATTATTTCCCGAGCAAGGAAGCGATCCACCAGACTCTTCTGACCCATTTGCTGGACGTCTGGCTGGACCCGCTCCGCGCCATCGATCCCGATGGCGACCCCATCGACGAGCTGCTTGGCTATGTCCGCAAAAAGCTCCGGATGAGCCAGCAGATGCCGCGCGAAAGCCGGCTCTTCGCCAACGAGATCCTGCAAGGCGGCCCACATCTGGGCGGCGTGTTGGGACACGAACTCAAGCCGCTTGTGGACGAGAACGCCACGGTGCTTGCAGGCTGGATGGCCGCAGGCCGCATCGCCCCGGCGCATCCCTATCACCTGATCTTCTCGATCTGGTCGCTGACCCAGCACTATGCCGATTTCGACGTGCAGGTCCGCACTGTTCTGGGCCCGGAGGGCGACGATCCCTTCCCGGAGGCCGAACGCTATCTCGTCACGCTGTTCACCAAGCTGCTCACGCCCTGACCGCCCCATATAGGGGCGTTGGAATATCCGGCACCGCGCGTATGCTTGCCGCGGGGACAGCCGACACGAACAGGGATTTCATCCATGACGTTCAATCTGACGACGCCGCAGGCCGGCGATGCGCTGAGCCGGAAGGAACTGACGCTCTACGATCTCATCATGGACTACCGGGAGGAGAACGGGCTCGACGCGATTCCCCTGTCGGAAAACCTCACGGTGACTGCCGGCCGGCATGTCGCCGATACGTTGGAGAACATCTGGGGCGCGGGTCTCGACCTGGCGCCGGGAACGAACTTGCACAGCTGGAGCGACGCCCCATACTACAGCGACCACCGCAACCCGAGCGTGATGTGGGACGCCCCGAACCGTATCGGCGCCTCCTACCCCTCCTCGGGATTCGAAATCAGTACCGCGGGCCCCTCCGGCATCTCTGCCGCGCTCGATACCTGGAAAGGGTCCGCCGGCCACAATGACGTCATCTTGAACAAGGGTACATGGTCTTCGAACGACTGGAACGCGATCGGGATCGGCGTTGGACACGACCCCGGCGCCGGCCCCTATGGAGGCTACATCTATCATGTCTGGTTCGGCCGCTCCGTGGACCCCGATGGCCCGCCGGAAATCACGGGCGGCGCGGGGGCAGAAACGCTGGACGGGACCATCTTCGCGGACATCCTGCTCGGCCTTGGCGGCGACGACACGTTGTCGGGATTCGCCGGGCGCGACCTGCTCAATGGCGGCAGCGGCCGCGATACCCTGCTGGGCGGAAGCGGCAACGACATAGTCATCGGTGGCCGGGGCACGGATACGGCCAGCCTCGGCAAGGGGCGCGACACGTTTCGGGATTCGGGTCAGGGCGGCGCTGCGGGCAAGGACGTCGTCAAGGCAGGCCCCGGACAGGACAGGATCAAGGGCGGTGGCGGAAACGACATCTTCAAGGGTGAGGCCGGCAAGGACAAGATTACTGGCGGCAAGGGCAAGGACCGGCTGGATGGCGGCAGCGGTCGCGACCAGTTGGATGGGAATGCCGGCAATGACCTGTTGATCGGCGGAGGGCACAAGGACACGTTCATCTTCTCCGGCAAGGCTTTTGGCAGGGACCGGATCAAGGACTTCCAGAACGACATCGTGAAGATCACGAGCGCCGGCGAGGCCGAAACCCGGGCCGAGTTCAAGGATGCGCTGAAGAACACCAAGGCCGGCGTCGTCTACGACCACCTTGGTGACGGCAAAAACACCATAACTTTCGTCGGAGACAGCCTCGCGGAGATCGAGGCCGCGGCGGTGCTTTTCGGCTGATCCCGGCACCGGCACCGGAGCGCGGCGCCCACTTTCGGAAACCACGCCATTTGCCGTCTGCTGCAGAAACAGGCAATCGCCGGCAGATAAAACGCATGGATTGATCGCTTGCGATATCTCTCCGTTCGGTTGACCCGCGCCCGAACGTTCCGCACGCCTTCACATTTTCAGAAGTTTTTACAAATACTTGGACGCAACCTCTCCAGTTCCGGTCGCGATTTTTTTACCGATTGGTCAAAGAAGCGTTTGACAGAAAAAAGACACCTGTGTCAGCCTTTCGGTGAAAATCGTCTCCAGGGAAGGTGCCATGCAGAATACCCAGAGAACCCCAGGTGTCGCCGCTGGTCGGCTGGATCAGGCGGCATACAAGAACAACTTCGACGACCTCCACCCGCCATTCGAGGCACACGAGGCGTCCGTGGCAGCCGACCGGTGCTATTTCTGTCACGACGCGCCCTGCATCACGGCCTGCCCCACCGACATCGATATCCCGATGTTCATCCGGCAGATCCAGACCGGCAATCCCGACAACGCGGCGCGCACGATCTTCGAGCAGAACATCCTCGGCGGCATGTGCGCCCGGGTCTGCCCGACGGAGACGCTCTGCGAGGAAGTCTGCGTGCGCCAGACGTCCGAAGGCGAGCCGGTGCAGATCGGCCATCTCCAACGTTTCGCAACCGACCACATGATGGCGCAGGATCTGCATCCCTTCACCCGCGCGGCCACGACCGGCCGCCGAGTGGCCGTCGTGGGCGCCGGTCCTGCCGGGCTCGCCTGCGCACACCGGCTGGCGATGAAAGGCCACGACGTGGTGATCTTCGACGCCCGCCCCAAACCCGGGGGGCTGAACGAATACGGCATTGCCAGCTACAAGGCGGTGAACAATTTCGCCGAGCAGGAGGTCAACTGGCTGATGCAGATCGGCGGGATCGACCTGCGCCACGGCCAGAAACTGGGCGAGCAACTGCAACTCGAAGAACTCCAGGAGGAATTCGACGCGGTTTTCCTCGGAATGGGCCTCGCCGGAGTGAACGCCCTGCGCACCGAAGGCGAGGAAAAGGCGCATGTCATGGACGCCGTTCAGTTCATTGCCGACCTGCGCCAGGCTGACGACCTCTCTACCCTGCCCGTCGGGCGCGATGTGGTGGTCATCGGCGGCGGAATGACCGCGGTGGACGCCGCCGTGCAATCGAAGTTGCTCGGCGCCGAACATGTGACCATGGTCTACCGGCGCGGCCGCGACCGGCTGTCCGCCTCCAGTTTTGAACAGGAGCTGGCCTCCTCCAAGGGGGTGAAGATCATCCTGAACGCGCAGCCCGTGTCCTTCCAGGGCACCGACGCCGTGGAGAGCGTGACCTTTGCCTACACCATCGACGGGCCGCTCGGGCTGGAAGTCTCTGACGAGACCTTCACGCTGAAGGCCGACCAGGTTCTCAAGGCCATCGGCCAGTCGCTGGACGGTGTGCCGGGCGTGCTGGAGATCGTCGGCGGCAAGATCACCACGGATGCCAACGGACGCAGTTCCATCCCCGGCGTCTGGGCTGGCGGCGACTGCGCCAGCGGCGGCGACGACCTGACGGTGACCGCCGTCGCCAATGGACGCGACGCGGCCGAGGACATCCACGCGGTGCTCATGGGCACCCAATCCCCCGCCACCGACGGGACCGCGGACGCGGTCACGGCAGCACAGTAAGGGAGACGACACATGGCAAATCTCGCGAGCGACTTCGTCGGCATCAAGTCCCCCAACCCGTTCTGGCTGGCCTCCGCGCCGCCGACAGACAAGGAATATAACGTCCGCCGCGCCTTCGAGGCCGGCTGGGGAGGCGTTGTCTGGAAAACCCTCGGCGAGGATGGCCCCCCGGTCGTCAACGTCAACGGCCCGCGCTACGGCGCAATCTGGGGCGGCGACCGTCGCCTGCTCGGCCTCAACAACATCGAGCTGATCACCGACCGCCCGCTCCAGCAGAACCTGCGTGAAATCAAGGCGGTAAAGCGTGACTACCCGGACCGCGCGATGGTGGTATCGCTGATGGTGCCCTGCGAGGAAGACGCCTGGAAAGCGATCCTCCCGGTGGTCGAGGAGACCGGCGCGGACGGTGTCGAGCTGAACTTCGGCTGCCCGCATGGCATGGCGGAGCGCGGCATGGGATCAGCCGTTGGCCAGGTCCCGGAATACATCGAGATGGTGACCCGATGGTGCAAGCAGAACACCCGGATGCCGGTGATCGTGAAGCTGACGCCCAATATCACCGACATCCTCTACCCGGCGGCGGCCGCGAAGCGCGGTGGCGCCGACGCGGTTTCGCTGATCAACACGATCAACTCCATCACCTCGGTGGATCTCGACGCGATGGCGCCCGAGCCGATGATCGACGGCAAGGGCACCCATGGCGGTTATTGCGGCCCGGCGGTGAAGCCGATCGCGCTCAACATGGTGGCCGAGATCGCCCGCAATGCCGAAACGGCGGGTCTGCCGATCTCCGGTATCGGTGGCGTGACGACCTGGCGCGATGCTGCGGAATTCCTCGCGCTCGGCGCGGGCAACGTGCAGGTCTGCACCGCCGTCATGACCTACGGGTTCCGCATCGTCGAGGAAATGATCACCGGACTGTCGGCCTGGATGGACGAAAAGGGCTACACCTCTGTGGCGGACGTCACCGGGCGCGCGGTTCCCAATGTCACCGACTGGCAATACCTGAACCTCAACTACATCACCAAGGCCCAGATCGATCAGGATGCCTGCATCAAGTGTGGCCGGTGTTTTGCCGCCTGCGAGGACACCTCCCACCAGGCGATCCTGATGAAGGAAGGGCGTGTCTTCGAGGTCGATGACAGTGAATGCGTGGCCTGCAATCTGTGCGTGAACGTCTGCCCGGTGGAGGATTGCATCACCATGCGGACGCTTGACGCCGGAGAGATGGACGAACGCACCGGCCAGCCGGTGGACGCCGAATATGGGAACTGGTTGGGCCATCCCAACAACCCCCAGGTCGTGAAGGCCGCGGAATAGGCCCCCATTCACCGATCCTGCCCGCCCGGTCCCGTACCGGGCGGGCTTTCCGTTCCGCTGCCACCGGGGGGTCTCACACCGCAGGCTGCCCCGCTTTCAGCGCGTTTTCAGGCCATATGTTGCTGAAATCCGCCCCTAAACTGCCGATCCTGCCGGTCAAGTTGACCCTCGCCCCCTGCTGCGGTAGATGGGCCTAAGCCCGCGAGCCGCGTGGGTTCATTGCCGTCGGGGCGTCAGGTTGTTACGTCCCATACCCGCAGCTGCCATGCTGCCAAAAATGGACGTACATGACGAAGTTCACTGATTTGAGTCTGGACCCCAAGGTCCTGAAAGCCATCGAGGAAACCGGGTACGAGACCCCCACACCAATCCAGGCCGGGGCCATTCCTCCGGCGCTGGAAGGCAAGGATGTTCTCGGCATCGCACAGACCGGCACCGGCAAGACGGCCAGCTTTACGCTGCCAATGATCACGATGCTGGGCCGTGGCCGGGCGCGGGCACGCATGCCGCGCTCGCTGGTGCTGGCCCCCACGCGGGAGCTCGCCGCGCAGGTCGCCGAAAACTTCGACATCTATGCCAAGCACACCCGCCTGACCAAGGCGTTGCTGATCGGCGGTGTGTCCTTCGGCGAACAGGACAAGCTGATCGACAAGGGCGTTGACGTGCTGATCGCTACGCCGGGCCGCCTTCTCGATCATTTCGAGCGCGGCAAGCTGCTGTTGACCGGTGTTCAGGTCATGGTTGTGGACGAGGCCGACCGGATGCTCGACATGGGCTTCATCCCGGATATCGAGCGGATCTTCCAGCTCACGCCCTTCACCCGACAGACGCTCTTCTTCTCCGCCACCATGGCGCCGGAAATCGAGCGGATCACCAACACCTTCCTCCATGCACCGGTGAAAGTCGAGGTTGCCCGCCAGGCGACAACTTCCGAGACGATCACGCAGGGGCTGGTGCAGTTCACCCCGTCGCGCCGTGACCGGACCGCGAGCGAGAAACGCACCATGCTGCGCGAGATGATCAAGCGCGAGGGCGAGGACTGCACCAACGCGATCATCTTCTGCAACCGCAAGGTGGACGTGGACATCGTTGCCAAGTCGCTGAAAAAGCACGGGCTGAACGCTGAACCGATTCACGGCGACCTCGACCAGTCGCATCGGACACGCACGCTGGACGGCTTCCGCGACGGATCGATTCGCTTCCTCGTGGCGTCTGACGTTGCCGCACGCGGACTGGACATTCCGAATGTCTCCCACGTGTTCAACTTCGACGTGCCGAGCCATTCCGAGGACTATGTCCACCGGATCGGCCGCACAGGCCGTGCGGGTCGCAAGGGCACGGCGCTCATGATTGCGGTCCCGGCCGACGGCAAGTTGCTGGACGCGATCGAGAACCTCGTGAAGCAGGAGATCCCGCGACTGGATCCGCCCGAACTGCCAAAGACCGAGCGGCGCTCCCGCCGGGGCGATCGCAAGGACCGCGAAGAGGCTCCACGCGCGAAGACCGAGGACGCGGCAGAAACGCCCGCCGACACCGCGCCCGAGAAGAGCGCAGAAAAAGGTGGCGGGCGGCGCTCCCGCTCCAGATCCCGCCGGGGCGAGTCTTCCAATGGCAGTCAGGTCGTGGGCATGGGCGATCACGTGCCCGATTTCATCCTGCGCAGCTTCGCCGAGACCAAGGCCCACTAGGGCCAGGTCGCCACAGGATCCGCACCATATGCTTGCCCTGCCTTGCTCCGCTCGGGGCAAGGAACAGGGAGAATTTCATGCGCTACCAGATTGCCCTTGTACCACTCGTGCTGCTCGCCACGGCGGCACAGGCGGATCCGATTACCGAGAACTGCCTGACACTTGCATCTGCGGAGGCCTGTGCCTGCGCGACAGAGATGGTGTCGACAGCACTGCCGCCAAACGAGCTGGCCTTCTATGCCGGCGCGACGGGCATCGCGGCGGAGGCGCAAGCCTCGGGCGCCAACCTGATCGAGGCGTGGAATATCGCTACTGACGAGATGGCCCAGAAAGCCGGCATCGGGCAGAATGCC
Source organism: Aliiruegeria haliotis (assembly GCF_003003255.1). Taxonomy (GTDB): domain Bacteria; phylum Pseudomonadota; class Alphaproteobacteria; order Rhodobacterales; family Rhodobacteraceae; genus Tropicimonas; species Tropicimonas haliotis. The sequence goes on along the minus strand of NZ_PVTD01000009.1, from coordinate 141,396 downwards.
GCCACCGCGCAGCTCAACCGCGCCGGGCAAGCGCACCGCGACGCGATCGATAGCTGCAACGGCGGCTGACCCGGTTCAGGCCAGGCGGGAGATGACCACGGTCACTTCCGGCTTCTTGCCGATTTCCTCTACGCAGACCTGCCGCGCCACGCGGCGCAGACCTGCGTCGAGCTTGTCGTCATCAAGCAGCACCTTGTCATCCGCCCGGGCCATGAACTGGCCAGCCTCCGATTCGATCAGTTCCACCAGCGACGCCTTGGAGCGGCCGGTCTCCGCAAGGCCCATGCTCTCCGCCCAGGGGTCCCCAAGCGGTTCGTCCTCTTCGTCGAGGATCACCGTCAGCAACACGTGACCGTTGAGCGCCATGCGGATCCGCCCGCGCACCACGCCGTCGAGCGCACCGATGAGTTGGGTCCCATCGAGATACACACGCCCGGTCTCCACATGCTCGGCCACGCGCGGGGTGTCGCCGGTAAGATCCAGCATCGTGCCATTTGTCGCCACGATGGAGGAAATTCCCTTCTCTTCCGCCACTTCCATATGACGCCGCAGCATCCGGTGTTCACCGTGCATCGGCACCAGCATCTGCGGACGCATCAAATCGTGCACGGCCTCAAGGTCGGGGCGGTTGGCATGGCCGGAGACATGATAGCTGCTGGACGTATCGTCGATCACGTTCACACCCATTTCCGAATAGGCGTTCACGATGCCCAACACCGACCGTTCGTTGCCGGGGATCGTCTTGGACGAGAACAAGAAGGTGTCGCCCTCGGCCAGCTTCATGCCGAGGTACTTGCCCCGGGACAGTTGCGCACTCGCGGCGCGGCGCTCACCCTGGCTGCCGGTGACGATCAGCATCAGGTTCTCGCGCGGGATGTCCTCGGCCTCCTCGTGGGAAATCACTGGCGGGAAGTCGGTCAGCACCCCGGTCTCCACCGCCACCGAGACCATCCGCAACATTGCGCGCCCCATCAGGCAGACGGAGCGGCCGGCATCGCGGCCCGCCTCGGCCAGCGTCTTCACCCGTGCGACGTTGGACGCGAAGGTCGTCGCGACGACCATGCCGCTCGACTCGGCCACCAGCTTGCGGATGTTCGGCCCAAGGGTCGATTCCGAACGCCCGGGATGCGGCACGACGATGTTGGTGCTGTCGCAGGTCAGCACTTTGACCCCGTCCCCGGCGATGTCATGCCAAAGCTCCGGGTCGAAGGCTTCGCCGACGACGGGGGCGCCATCCAGTTTGAAATCACCCGTGTGCACGATCCGACCCACCGGCGTGTCGATGATCAGGGCCGAGCTTTCGGGGATGGAATGCGAGACCGGCAGGAAGGAGAGCCCGAAAGGGCCCGCCTCGATGGTTTCCGGGAAGGCGTCGACAATGCAGATCTGCTCGGGGTCGGCACCGCGCTCCTCCATCTTGCGGTGTGCAAGGTGGCCGGTGAACTTGCGGCAGTAGACCGGCACCCGGAGCTGGTTCCAGAAATGCCCAAGGCCGCCGATATGGTCTTCGTGCCCGTGGGTGATCAGGATTGCCTCAAGCTGGTCGGCGCGGTCGATAAGCCAGGACATGTCGGGCATGATCAGGTCGACGCCCGGCGTGCTGTCCATGTCCGGGAAGGTCACGCCCAGATCGACAAGGATCAGCCGTTCCTTTCCCGGCTTGCCATAGCCGTATACATAAGCGTTCATTCCCACTTCGCCGGCCCCGCCCAGGGGCAGGTAGATCAATCGCTCGCCACCACTCATTTACCCGTTTTCCTTGTTGTAGCGATGAATGACCGTCAGGCCGTGCATCGTCAGATCGTCTTCGATGATGTCGAACAGTACATCGCCTTGCGAGAACAGCGGCGCAAGCCCGCCCGTACCGATTATCTTCATCGGCCGGTCTCTTTCGCCGAGAATCCGGTCGCAGATCCCGCGCACCAGACCGACATAGCCCCAGAAAACCCCCGATTGCATGCAAGCCACCGTGTTGGTGCCCACAACCTGCTGTGGTTTGGTGATGTCCACATGGGGCAGCGCGGCGGCGGCAAGGTGCAGCGCCTCAAGGCTCAGGTTCACCCCCGGCGCGATCACGCCACCGATATAGGCACCATCGTTGGAAACCACGTCGAAGGTCGTCGCGGTGCCGAAATCCACGACCACGAGGTCGCCACCGTGCCGGTCAAAGGCACCGGCGGTGTTGACCAGCCGGTCCGGCCCGACCTGCGCCGACCGGTCGACGCGCGGCGGATGGGGCAACAGGCAGTCAGGCTTGCCCACCACCAGCGGACGGCAGCCGAAATAGCGATCGGCCAGCACACGCAGGTTGAAGACCACGCGGGGCACGGTTGAGGAAATGATCACCTCGTCGATCTCGACTGCCAGACCGTGGTGTTCCATGAGGGTCGAAAACCAGACGAAATACTGGTCCGCGGTGCGCTGGTGCTCGGTCGCGGTGCGCAGCGTGGTCAGGAACTTTCCGCCATCCCAGACAGAGAAGACGGTGTTGGTGTTGCCGGTATCGATGCAGAGGAGCATGGGCTGCCTTCGTCTGTTTATCGGTGGCCGCGCTAGGCCGGGTCCAGGGTATCTCGGCGAGGATATTGGCCAAACGGCAATGTGGAAAGGGCGGCGCCGGTATGTGCCGGCTCAGAAGAAAATATCGGCGGCCGGGATGGTGCGTTGCCCGCGCGCCGTTCGCAGAACGATATTGCCGGTGGCGTCCACGGTCTCGAACGTTCCTTGCACCTCCTCGGTGGCCATGCGGGCGGTGACGACCTCGCCGAGCCGGGCGGCGCGGGCCAGCCAGGCCTCGCGGACCGGGGCGAAACCATAGGTCGTCAACTGCGCCTCGTGCCGGGCAAAGGCGGGGGCGAGAATGTCGAGGAAACTCTCCGGATCCACGGCGGCGCCTGTCTCGGACAACAGCGACACTGGGCGGACGGCGCCGGCCTCCACGTCGCCCTGTGCCGGTGCCGATGCGAGGTTCACTCCAATACCGATGGACAGGAAGCTCACATCGCCCCCCTGCCCGGCCGATTCGAGCAGGATACCGGCGACCTTGCCGCCGTTCAGCAACACGTCGTTGGGCCACTTGAGCGAGAAGCTCTCAGCCCGACCGGTAACCGCGACGAAGGCGTCGAAGAGCGCGAGCGAGGCGACAAAGCTGCGCAGCGCGGCCAGCTTGGCGCCGTGTTCCGGGCGCATCACCAGCGTGGCCGCGAGGTTCCCGGCAGGGTTGACCCATGCACGCCCCCGCCGGCCGCGGGCGGCGGTCTGTTCCTTCGCGAGGATCCACGTCGGGCCAGCGATGTCCGGAACACGGCGCCCGGCCTCCGCCATGGTGCTGTCAACACTCTCCAGGACGACACGGTCGTAGCCCGAGGGCCAGGGATCAGTGGCCATGTTCAGCCTCCGAGGGATGTTGCGGGAGCGGGTTCGGGTTTGGCCCTGCGCAAGGACCGGACAGGTCGCTGACGGTCGCAGCGCGCAAGAGAAAGCCCGGGCGAGCGGTTGCTCCCCCGGGCCAGTATCGGGTTGCGGGCGCCCGTCCGGGCGAGCCGCCTGCGATCAGTTGACAACGAGCGAGGCCGCGGCCGTGGCGGCCATGCCGTCCACGCCGAACAGGTTGATCACGCCCAGCACCATGAGAGCGGCGGAGCCCATCAGCACCGTCCATTGCACGGGGCTCATGGAACCGTCCACGGTCTCGGCCTCCGGCGAGCCGAAGTACATGAAGTAAACCAGCCGCAGGTAGTAGTAGGCACCGATCACGGATGCGACGGCACCGGCCACCGCAAGCCACCCCAGTCCCGCATCGAGCGCCGCGGTCAGCACGGCGAACTTGCCGAAGAAGCCCACCAGCGGCGGCACTCCGGCCAGCGAAAACAGTAGCACAAGCATCGCAAGCGCCTTCAGCGGCTCCTTGCTGGACAGCATGTTCAGCCCGTCGATCCGGGTCACGTGCTGGCCATTGCGCTCCATCGACAGAATGAAGGCGAATGTGCCGATGTTCATGGTGACGTAGATGGCCATGTAGATCAGCATCGCCTGCACGCCCTGCTCCGTTCCGGCGGCAAGGCCAACCAGCGCGAAGCCCATGTGGGCAATGGAGGAATAGGCCATCAGGCGTTTGATGTCGCGCTGGCCGATCGCGGCGATCGACCCGAGGTACATCGACAGCACGGCGAGGAACGCCACGATCTGCTGCCAATCGGCGACGGCATCCCCGAAGGCGTCGTGCATGATGCGCGCGAACATGGCCATGGCAGCCATCTTGGGCGCAGTGGCGAAGAAGGCCGTGACCGGCGTAGGCGAGCCTTCGTAGACGTCCGGAGTCCACATGTGGAACGGCACAGCGGAGACCTTGAACGCGAGGCCGGCAATCAGGAAGGTCAGGCCGAGCAGCAGGCCGATTCCCACATGTCCGTCGGTGGCGGCGGCGAAGATCGCCTTGAACTCGGTGGAGCCGGCATAGCCGTAGGTGAGAGATGCTCCATAGAGCAGCAGCCCCGACGACAGCGCCCCGAGGGTGAAATACTTCAGGCCCGCCTCGGTCGATTTCACGTGGTCGCGGCGGATGGCGGCGACGACGTAGAGCGACAGGGACTGCAGTTCCAGGCCCATGTACAGCGCGATCAGGTCGCCAGCGGAGACCATGACCATCATGCCGACCACCGCCAGAGAGATCAGGATCGGGTATTCGAAGTGCAGCGCGTTGCGCCGTGTGAAGAACCCTTCGGAGAGGACCAGCACGAGCGCGCCGGACAACAGGATCGTCACCTTCGCGAAGCGGGCGAAACTGTCGTCCACGAACATGCCATTGAAGGCAACATGGGTTGTGCCGTCGGCCAGCGCGATCCAGATCGCGACGGCAAGGAAGACAGCAGCGGTCACCCAGCTCAGGAGCGGTGCGACCGCATCCTTGCCGGTCCAGACGGCGGCCAGAAGTGCGACCATGGCGTAAACGGCCAGGAATATCTCCGGCAGCAGGATTGCAAGATCAGCGGACATCGATCAGTGCCCTCCCGTCTGGGCGACTTGGGTCGCAGGCTCGAAATCGGCCAGCGCGGTTTCGTATTGGCCGAGCAGCGTTTCCACCGAGGGGCCGATGATATCGGTGACCAGCGACGGATAGACACCCAGCAGCAGCGTCATGAAGATGAGCGGCGCGAAAATGGCCTTCTCGCGGCCCGTCATGTCGGTGATGGTCTTGAGGCTTTCCTTGATAAGCTGGCCCAGCATCACCCGGCGATAGAGCCAGAGCCCGTAGCAGGCGGAGAAGATCACGCCCGCCGTCGCGACCAACGCAACCCAGGTGTTGACCTGGAAGATTGCCATCAGCGTCAGGAACTCGCCGACGAAGCCGGAGGTGCCCGGCAGACCCACGTTGGCCATCGTGAACAGCATGAAGATCAAGGCGTAGACCGGCATCCGGACCATCAACCCGCCATAGGCGTCGATGTCGCGCGTGTGCATCCGGTCATAGACCACGCCAACGATCAGGAAGAGCGCACCGGAGACGAAGCCATGGCTGATCATCTGGAAGATCGCACCATCCAGCCCCTGCTGGTTGGCCGCGAAAATGCCCATGGTCACGTAGCCCATGTGCGCCACCGAAGAATAGGCAATGAGCTTCTTCATGTCCTCCTGCGCCATGGCGACCAGCGAGGCATAGACGATGGCGATCGCCGACATCCAGAGCACCAGCGGCGCCATCACATCGGAGCCCACCGGGAACATTGGCAAGCTGAAACGCAGGAAGCCATAGCCCCCCATCTTCAGCAGGATCGCTGCCAGCACGACGGAACCGGCGGTCGGGGCCTGCACGTGAGCGTCAGGCAGCCAGGTATGGACTGGCCACATCGGCATCTTCACCGCGAAGGAGGCGAAGAAGGCGAGGAACAGCAGCGTCTGCATGCCGCCGACGATCTGGATGCCGAGCAGCGAGAAGGTCTCTGTCCCAAACTTGTGGGTCATCAGCGTCGGAATGTCGGTGGTGCCGGCATCCACGTACATGGCGATCATCGCCACCAGCATCAGCAGCGAGCCGAGGAAGGTGTAGAGGAAGAACTTGAAGGCCGCGTAGATGCGGTCCTTGCCGCCCCAGATGCCGATGATCAGGAACATCGGGATCAGGCCCGCCTCGAAGAACAGGTAGAAGAGCACGAGGTCCAGCGCCGTGAAGACGCCGAGCATCAGCGTCTCGAGCACGAGGAAGGCAATCATGTACTCCTTCACCCGCACCTTCACGTCCCAACAGGCGGCGATGGTGATCGGCATCAGGAAGGTGGTGAGCATCACGAAGAGGATCGAGATGCCGTCCACGCCCATCTTGTACTTGAGCCCCATCAGCCACTCACGGTCCTCGACGAACTGGAACTCCGTGTTGGAGGCGTCGAACCCGGCGAGCAGGAACAGGGAGATGAACAGCGTCGCGGAGGTGGCGATCAGCGCCAGCCACTTCGCGTTGCGCTGCGCCGCCTCGTCCTCTCCCCGCAGGAAGACGGCGAGGATCAGTGCCGCGATGAGCGGCAGGAAGATGATGATCGAGATCAGGTTTTCCATGTTCTCAGTTCCCCGCAATCGTCATCCAGGAGACAAGGATCACGATGCCCAGCACCATGGCGAGGGCGTAGTGGAAGAGGTATCCGCTCTGCGCCCGTCCGGCGAGCCGGGTGAAATAGGGGATGATCCCCATGGCCAGCCCGTTGATGCCGCCATCGATCACCGCACCGTCGCCCTTCTTCCACAGAAAGCGGCCGAGCGCGCGCGCGGGATTGACGAGGACGGCGTCATAGATCTCGTCGAAGTACCACTTGTTCAGCAGGAACTTGTACAGGTGGGACTGGTTCTCGGCGAGCTTCGCCGGCCAGTCGGGACGGCGCATGTACATCTGGTAGGCCAGGCCGAGCCCGAGCAGCATTGCGATGAACGGCGAGACCTTCACCCATTTCGGTGCGGCATGCGCATCCTCCAGGATGTGGTTGTCCGGGCCGAAGAAGATCGCGCCGTCCCCGGGCTTTCCGCCAAAGGCCGCATGATGCTCATCGCTATGCCCTTCCGCAGCACCATGGTCATCGGAGGCCGCCGCATGGGCCGCTTCGGTGGCATGCTCATCGGCATCGGCCGTGGCGGCATCGTCGCCGTGATGCTCCTCGGCGGTTCCGTCCGTCATGTGCTCGGCGTGGGTCTCGTCCGTGTGGTCATCCATCGACGCCTCGGCATGGATCTCCTCGCCGGCGAGCGGAATGCCGTAGAACTTCGCCACCTGATCGGTGTGGCCGAAGAAGGAGCCGTACCAGAGCATGCCGGAGAAGATCGCCCCGGCCGCCAGAACATACAGCGGGATCAGCATCACCCGCGGGCTTTCGTGGGCGTGCTCGTGCGTATGCTTGTCGCCCCGCGCTTCTCCGAAGAACGTCATGAACATCAGGCGCCACGAGTAGAAAGAGGTCATCAGCGCGGCGATCACCAGCATCCAGAACCCGTAGGAGGAGGCGGTCGTGCCACCGGCCCAGGCGCTCTCGATGATCGCGTCCTTGGACAGGAACCCGGCGAAGCCGATCGTCGTCAGCGGGATGCCGACACCGGTGATGGCCAGCGTGCCGATCATCATGATCCAGAAGGTGACCGGGAATTTCTCCTTGAGGCCGCCGTAGTTCCGCATGTCCTGCTCGTGGTGCATGCCGTGAATGACGGACCCTGCGCCGAGGAAGAGCATGGCCTTGAAGAAGGCGTGCGTCAGCAGGTGGAACATGGCTGCGGAGTACATGCCGACACCGGCGGCGACGAACATGTAGCCGAGCTGCGAACAGGTCGAATAGGCAATCACGCGCTTGATATCGTTCTGCACGAGGCCCACGGTTGCGGCGAAGAAGGCCGTCGTGGCGCCGATGTAGACGATGATATTGGCAGCCCCCGGTGCGTATTCGATCAGCGGCGACATCCGGCAGACGAGGAACACGCCCGCGGTCACCATGGTCGCGGCGTGGATCAGCGCGGAAACAGGCGTCGGGCCTTCCATTGCGTCGGGAAGCCAGGTGTGCAGCAGGAACTGCGCCGATTTGCCCATGGCGCCGACGAAGAGCAGGAAGGCCAGCAGGTTCGCCGCGTTCCAGTCGGTCCAGAGGAAGCTCACCGTGCTTTCGGCCAGCTTCGGCGCGGCGGCGAAGATGTCGCTGAAGGCGACCGAGTCGACCATAAAGAAGAGCCCGGCAATCCCGAGGGCGAAACCGAAGTCACCAACCCGGTTGACGATGAACGCCTTCATCGCGGCCTCGCCAGCGCTCTCTTTCTTGTAGTAGAAGCCGATGAGCAGGTAGGAGGCGAGGCCAACGCCCTCCCATCCGAAGAACATCTGCACCAGGTTGTCGGAGGTCACCAGCGCCAGCATGGTAAAGGTGAAGAAGGACAGGTAGGCGAAGAAGCGCGCCCGATAGGGCTCGTTCTCCGGGAAGGCATGGTCATGCGCCATGTAGCCGAAGCTATAAAGGTGCACGAAGGCCGAAACCGTCGTCACAACGATCAGCATGATGGCCGTGAGCCGGTCGAGCCGGATCGCCCAGTCGGCCACCAGCGTGCCGCTGTCGATCCAGCGCATGATGAAGATCTGCTCCGTCACCCCGTCGTGGGTGAAGAAGATGATCCAGCTGAGGACCATTGCCAGGAACAGCAGGCCGGTTGCGGTGATCTGCCCGGCACGCTCGCCGATGACCCGCCAGAAGAAGCCACAGATGATCGCGCCGATGAGCGGGGCGAAGAGGACGATGGTTGCCATGATCTCTTAGCCCTTCATGTTGCTGACGTCTTCAACCGCGATCGTGCCACGGTTGCGGAAGAAGCAGACCAGGATGGCGAGACCGATGGCGGCTTCCGCAGCGGCGACGGTCATCACGAAGAGCGTGAAGACCTGGCCCGTCAGATCGCCGAGGTAGGACGAGAAGGCCACGAGGTTGATATTGACCGACAGCAGAACCAGTTCGATCGACATCAGGATGATGATGACATTCTTCCGGTTCAGGAAGATGCCGAAGATGCCGACCACGAACAGCGCCGCCGCGACTCCCAGGAAATGTTCCAGTTCGACCATTTGCGGTCCCTCAGTCCTCTTTGCGCCCCTTCGGGCGATGCGGTACGCCCCTGTCAGGCGCCTTGGTCTTGTGTCCGGCCCGCTCGGGCCAGATCGTCAGGCAGGGCTCAGAGCCCCTGCCCCGGTTTGATGTCCTTCAGTTCCACGGCCTTGGCCGGATCGCGGTACATCTGGCTCAGGATATCCTGGCGCTTGATGTCCTTTCGGTGACGCATGGTCAGCACGATGGCGCCGATCATGGCGACCAGCAGGATCAGGCCCGCGACCTGGAAAAGAAGGAAGTACTTGTCATAGAGCAGCAGGCCGAGCGCGGCCGTGTTGTGTGCCCCTGCCCCCTCGGGCGTTCCCGCCGGCGCATCGAGCAACGACACGCCGCCGCCGAGTTCCCAGGTGCCGAACGCCATCGCCAGCTGCATCAGGAGCACCAGCCCGATCAGCAATGCCAGCGGCAGGAACTGTGCCATGCCGGCGCGCAACTCCGCGAAATCGACATCCAGCATCATGACCACGAAGAGGAACAGCACCATGACGGCACCGACGTAGACGATGATCAGCAGCATGGCGACGAATTCCGCGCCAAGCAGCACCATCAGCCCGGCCCCCGACAGGAACGACAGGATCATCCAGAGCACCGCGTGCACCGGGTTCCGGGCCGTCACGGTCCCGATCCCGCCAAGGATCAGCGGGATGGCGAAGAGGAAAAAGGTGAAGTCGAATACACTCACTGGATCAGCCTTCCTCTGTCTCGGCAATGACACCCTGCGCGAGCTGCATTGCCTTCGTCATTGCCGGAACGCCGCCGAAGACGGACATCTGCCCGATCACTTCGGCGATCTCCTGCGGTGTGGCGCCCGCTTCGAGCGCATGGCGGACCGTTACCTTGATCTGCTCGTCGAGCTGCGCCCCTTGCGCCACCAGCGCCCCGAGCGTGACAAAGAGCCGTGTCTTGGCATCGAGCCCACCCGGGTTGAACGTCTTTCCGAAGGACATCTCCATGAATTCCTTCGGCATGGTCGGCACCATCGTGGCAAAATCCGGCATCTGGAACTGCTCCAGCGCCGGGTTCATCGCCTTCGCCATTTCCTGGCTTTGCTCGATCATGTTTTGAAAAATCTTTGCGAAGTCGTTCATCGGTACGGCGCATCCAGTTCGAGGTTGCGGGCGATCTCGGCTTCCCAGCGCTCGCCGTTCTCCAGCAGCTTTTCCTTGTTGTAGAAGAGCTCTTCGCGGGTTTCGGTGGAGAACTCGAAATTCGGCCCCTCGACGATCGCGTCCACGGGGCAGGCTTCCTCGCAGAACCCGCAATAGATGCACTTGGTCATGTCGATGTCGTAGCGGGTCGTCCGACGGGAACCGTCGGCCCGGGGTTCGGCGTCGATCACGATGGCCTGCGCCGGGCAGATCGCTTCGCAGAGCTTGCACGCGATGCAGCGCTCCTCGCCATTGGGATAGCGCCGCAGCGCGTGTTCACCGCGGAACCGCGGGGAAATCTCCCCTTTTTCATGCGGGTAGTTCACGGTGGCCTTTGGCGCCACGAAGTACTTCAGGCCAAGCTGGAACCCCTTGAAGATATCGGCCAGCAGGAAGTACTTTACAGCGCGGTTCCAGTCGATTGCGGTCATGTCAGCCTCCAATCGCCCAGCGGGCCCAGAAGCCGCCGAGAACCTCGAATTTCGCCAGGAACGCCACGACGACCACCCAGCCGAGCGACAGCGGCAGGAAGACCTTCCAGCCGATCCGCATCAGCTGGTCGTAGCGGTAGCGCGGCACGATCGCCTTCACCATCGCGAAGATGAAGAAGAAGAAGCACATCTTGGCGATCATCCAGAGGACGCCATCGGGCAGCCCCGGGATCGGCGACAGCCAGCCGCCGAAGAACAGGATGGTGACCAGGGCGCACATCAGCACGATCGCGACAAGCTCGCCCATCATGTAGAGCAGGAACGGCGTGGAGGAATACTCCACCTGATATCCCGCCACGAGTTCCGATTCCGCTTCCGGAAGATCGAAGGGCGGACGGTTGGTTTCGGCCAGCGCCGAGATGAAGAACAGGAACACCATCGGCAGGTGCGGCAGCCAGTACCAGTTGAAGAAGCCGAAATGGCCGTCCTGGGCGCGCACGATTTCGGTGAAGTTCATCGACCCGGTGGAGATGATCACGCCGATGATGATGAGGCCGATCGAAACCTCGTAGGAGATCATCTGGGCCGCGGAGCGCAGCGACCCGAGGAAGGGATATTTCGAGTTCGAGGCCCAACCGCCCATGATCACGCCGTACACCTCCAGCGAGGACATGGCGAAGACATACATGATGGCGATGTTGAGATTGGCAATCTCCCAGCCGTCGCCAAAGGGCACCACGACCCAGGCGATCATGGCCAGCACGAAAGAGATCATCGGCGCCAGGAGGTAGACTGTACGATCCGCGCCGGAGGGGATCACGATTTCCTTGCCGATGTACTTGATGAAGTCCGCGAAGGATTGCAGCAGACCGAATGCGCCGACCACGTTGGGGCCCTTGCGCATCTGGACAGCCGCCCACACCTTGCGGTCGGCGTACATCAGGAAGGCGAGCGATACAAAAAGGATGATCACGAACAGCAGGATCTGAGCCGTCACCAGCACGACGATCCCGAGATTCGTTTGCAGAAATTCAGCCATGGTGCCTCATCTTCCTCAGACCGTAGGTATGCCCCTGGTGTTGCAATCCTCGACCGTCGCCGCGGCGTCGATCGTCATCAGCCCGTCAGGGAGCGCTGGCGACACCGTGTAAACCGCATCCGCGCGCCAAACGCCACCCTCTACAGCGACTCTTGTGCGCACATGTCGCGCGAAACCGTAGCCACGGATCAGGGTGTATTGCGCCGCGGCACAACGGGCGTAGTCGCTGACGTCGTCATTGTCCCGCGCGCCCGTCATTTCCACGACGAATCCGACGAGGTCATCATCCAGCAGGCGGGTCTCTATGCCGCGATACCCCGGCTCGAAGGGCGCGTCGGAACGCGACACCTCCTGCTGGCCACCCTCGCAGGCCGCCAGCACGGCCAGCAACGCGGCCGCCCCCCCGGTTCGCACCCGCACGCTGGTCACTCCGCCGCCAGCGGTGCGTCGGCGCGAGCCTTGGCCTGCGCCGACAGCGTCGCCATCAGTTCGGAGGCCCGGGCAATCGGGTTGGTGAGATAGAAATCCCGCACGGCAAGCCGGAACTCGGCCTTGCCAAGCTCGCGCGGCTCCAGCGCCTCGCCGGTGTTTTCCGGAACGTTGTCGAGCTGTGACAGATGCGGCACCTCGGCAACCAGCTCCTGACGCAGCTGCACGAGGGTGTCCCAGGGCTGCGGGGCATCCAGCCGGGCCGACAGCGCCCGCAGAATTGCCCAGTTCTCCTTTGCCTCACCCGGCGGGAAACTGGCCCGTAGTGCCAATTGTGGACGGCCTTCAGTGTTCACGAAAACGCCCTGTTCCTCGACCCATGCAGCCGCCGGCAGAATGACGTCCGCCCGGTGCGCGCCACGATCCCCGTGGCTGCCCTGGTAGATGACGAATGCGCCGGGATCGATCTCGACCTCGTCGGCGCCGAGGTTGTAGATGACCTCCGCCCCGTCGATGGCAGCATCGCGGCCCCCCTCGGTGACAGCCCCGACATCCATCGCGCCAACCCGGGAGGCGGCCGTGTGCAGCACCAGGAGCTTGCTGTCGGTCTCGGCACAAATCTTCTGCGCGGCGGCCAGAACCGCCTCGCCATCCGCCTCCGAGATCGCGCCCTGCCCGACGATAACGACGGAGGACTTGCCGCGAATCTCGTCAGAGCCGCCCATGTCCACAACCCGCTGGAGCGCATCGCGGTCGCTTCCGACAAGGTGATAATCGTACGTCAGGTCAACAGGCTGCCCGACCAGAGCCACCTCGCCGCCCGCCAGCCAAGCCTTGCGTATACGGGCATTGAGGACGGGCGCCTCGCTCCTGGGATCGGTGCCGATCAGCAGGATCCGCTCAGCGGTGTCGATGTCCTCGATCGCGGCGGTGCCGACATAGGCCGCGCGGTTTCCAGCCGGAAGGCGGGCGCCGTCCGTGCGGCACTCGACATTGCCCCCCTGCCCTTCGACCAGTTGCTTGAGCGCGAAGGCAGCCTCTACCGGCACGAGGTCTCCCACCAGACCGGCAATCTTCCGGCCTTTCATGGCGTCGGCGGCGGCGGCAAGCGCGTCGTCCCAGCTTGCCGGTTTCAGCTTGCCATCGACCCGAACGAAGGGCCGGTCAAGCCGCTGGCGCCGCAGCCCGTCCCAAACGAACCGCGACTTGTCGGAGAGCCATTCCTCGTTCACGCCGTCATTGTTGCGCGGCATGATCCGCATCACTTCGCGGCCCTTGGTATCGACGCGGGTGTTGGAGCACATGGCATCCATCACGTCGATGGTCTCGGTCTTCGTCAGCTCCCACGGACGGGCGGTGAAACTGTAGGGTTTGGAGACCAGCGCCCCGACCGGGCAGAGGTCGATGATATTGCCTTGCAGGTTCGAATCCAGCGTCTGGTTGAGGTAGGAGGTGATCTCTGCATCCTCGCCGCGCCCCGTCTGACCCATCTGGGCAATCCCGGCAACCTCGGTGGTAAACCGCACGCAGCGGGTACAGGAGATGCAACGGGTCATGTGGGTCTCGACCAGCGGCCCGAGATCGAGATCCTCGGTGGCGCGCTTGGGCTCGCGGAACCGGGAGAAATCCACCCCGTAGGCCATCGCCTGATCCTGCAGGTCGCATTCCCCGCCCTGGTCGCAGATCGGGCAGTCGAGCGGGTGGTTGATGAGCAGGAACTCCATCACCCCCTCGCGGGCCTTCTTGACCATCGGCGAGTTGGTCTTGACCTCCGGCGCTTCGCCGTTGCGCCCCGGGCGAAGGTCTTTCACCTGCATCGCGCAGGATGCGGCGGGCTTGGGCGGACCGCCCACAACTTCCACCAGGCACATACGGCAGTTCCCGGCAATCGACAGCCGCTCGTGATAGCAGAAACGCGGAACCTCGATCCCGGCAACTTCACATGCCTGGATCAGGGTCATCGCGGGGTCGCACTCGACCTCCTGTCCGTCGATGATGATGGTGCGTAGGTCACTCATGCGCTGCCTCCAGCTCCTCTTTCGGGATCACGCCCCTCAAGGCCACCGGAGGGAGAGCGCTCTCCGGGATCCTGTCTAGGGTCACTGTCTAGCGAGTTCTTTTCGGAAGTCCAATCTGCGACGAGGCCGCAGTCAAAAAAATGTCTGGACAGGAATGAAGCGGGGTATTCAGGGGCGCGGAGAAGGTTCCCGGGGCAGGCGTTCCCCTCCGGTGGCGACCCAGCCGCACCGGAATGTGATGCCGGCGTGAGCCGCGACTTTGGCCCGGCAATCACCAGCGCGGGTTGGCCGGGCGAGAGCGAAGATCCATCGACACATCCGGGGACGACAGACGGATGCGCCGACGAGGCTTGATCCCCCGGCAGGAAGGCCTAAGTCGAAGTGTAGAAATGGAAACCACCGGCTTCGGCGACCTGTGATATACTGTCTGCGGACCCGGCTAAGATGGATGGACCCATGCGACTGATCGTATTGTCACTGACACTTGTATCGATGGCTGCGACCGTCGAAGCGTCAAATATCGTGGATAGCGCGCGGAAGGATATGGCACGGGCCGGATATCCGGATTCATGCGTCGCCAAACTGACCAACAATGACGCCGCGAAGATCACGAGCTGGCGGCACGATCCGGATCTGAGCTCCGGGAACGCCAACCGCAGGACCAAGGACCAGTACGAGAGAATCTGCAAGCGCTAGCGGCACTGATCCTCCCGGCAAGCCGAAGCGCCCGAACCACGACGGATCGGGCGCTTTTTTCTTTTGCGGAGAGACCGCGCAATGATCCACCGCTTCCGGTATGCGCGCGCGGCATCCGGGGCGAGGCCCTGCTCCCGTTTTCAGAGGGTGGCGCTGCTCTCAACGCTCTTCTTCAACGGCGAGTTCTTGGCGAGTGTCTGACTGGCGGTCGACAACATCGCAAACACGGCCATCGTGGCGAAAGCAATCGTCAGTATCCGAAACATGCCCCGTATCCTTTTTTTGCCCCAGCCTTTGAACGACCGGTTCAGGTAAGGTGGGGACTTGCAGGGGACCAATCAACGGCACCACGGCGACACCTCGGCGAAACAGCAGGATTTTGCCATCACCGCAATAGCAGCGCAGCGGATTTCCGCGTGCTCACACGAGTTTGACGCCTCCGCTACTCGGTCTTTTCGGCGGTCGGGTCAATCGCACCATCCCCCGTGATCTCCAGCAGGTAGAGCCCGATTTCGGTGCCTTCCGCGATCTCCGCAAGGCCGGCCGCGCAAACAGCTTCGAATTCCGCACCCTGTTTCGGAAGGTCATGCTTGTCAAGGAAGGCCGTCTGGGCTGCGCGGATCCGCTCCGCTGGATCTTCCATCGTGGCTTCGAGGTTGGCTTCATCGAAGCCATCCTTTGCCAGCTGCTCCAGCACCTTGCCCGACACACGGGACGCCCGCAGCAGCTCGAAGCTGAGGGTTGGGCAGGCCAGCGCAATATTCTGCGCGGTGGTCGTCGCAACAATCGTGTCGATGAAATAGCCCGGCGCAGGTTGCTTGTCCTGCGCACTCGCGGTGCCCGCCGCGACGACAAGCGCCAAGCTCGTCGCAACACTCGTGTTCATTGTGGCTCTCCCCTCGCCTGCCCTCTTTGCCGGGTGCCCCTCGACATCACGCTGGTGTCGCACCGGGTGTGCCGGCGGGCCACATCACTATCCGGCTGTCTCCGAGTTGGGCCCACAGCGTTAACCGTCCGGCCCGATCCGGCGCACTGACCCTCGGCGGGTGCCAAAGGCCGCGCCCCTATTCGGCGGCGATGCCCGGCTTGTTCTTGATCCTGTACTCGATCTCGTCGCGGAAGTGACGGATCAGGCCCTGGATCGGCCAGGCCGCGGCGTCGCCGAGCGCACAGATCGTGTGCCCCTCAACCTGCTTGCTGACGTCGAGCAGCATGTCGATCTCCTCGATCTCTGCCTCGCCCCTCACCAGCCGGTCCATGACCCGCATCATCCAGCCGGTGCCTTCCCGGCAGGGCGTACACTGACCGCAGCTTTCGTGCTTGTAGAATTTCGACAGCCGCCAGATGGCCTTCACGATGTCGGTCGACTGGTCCATCACGATTACCGCCGCGGTGCCAAGGCCGGACCGCTGCTCGCGCAGCCAGTCAAAATCCATGATCGCCTCGCGCGCGACATCGCCGGGAAGCAACGGCACCGAGGAACCACCCGGAATCACCGCCTTCAGGTTGTCCCAGCCGCCCCGGATGCCGCCGCAATGCTTCTCGATCAGTTCCTCGAAGGGGATCGACATCGCTTCCTCGACGACGCAAGGCGTGTTGACGTGGCCGGAGATGGCAAAGAGCTTGGTGCCGGTATTGTTCGGCCGCCCGAAGCCCGCGAACCAGCTTCCGCCGCGGCGCAGGATCGTCGGCACGACGGCAATGGACTCGACGTTGTTCACCGTTGTCGGGCATCCGTAGAGACCCGCCCCCGCCGGGAACGGCGGTTTCATGCGCGGCATGCCCTTCTTGCCTTCGAGGCTTTCCAGCAGCGCGGTTTCCTCGCCGCAGATATAGGCCCCGGCGCCGTGATGCAGGTACAGGTCGAAATCCCAACCGGAACCGGCAGCGTTCTTGCCCAGAAGGCCAGCGTCGTAGCATTCGTCGATGGCGGCCTGAAGCGCTTCGCGTTCGCGAATGAACTCGCCGCGGATATAGATATAGCAGACGTTGGCATTCATCGCGAAAGACGCGATGAGGCACCCTTCGATCAGCGTGTGCGGGTCATGGCGCAGGATCTCGCGGTCCTTGCAGGTGCCGGGCTCGGATTCGTCGGCGTTGACCACCAGATAGGCCGGGCGCCCGTCGCTTTCCTTGGGCATGAAGGACCACTTCAACCCGGTCGGGAAGCCGGCACCACCGCGCCCGCGCAGGCCCGAGGCCTTCATTTCCTCCACGATCCAGTCGCGGCCCTTCTTGATGATGTCGGCGGTGCCATCCCAGCATCCGCGCGACTTCGCACCGGCCAGCGACCGGTCCTTGAGCCCGTAGATGTTGGTGAAGATCCTGTCCTGGTCCTGCAGCATCGTCTTTCCTCTCACATCCCTATTTGCCGGACGGGCGGTTGCGCCACATTCCGACAGCCACGACCAGAGCCCATGCGAAGGCGCCCAGGGCGGCAAAATAGAACAACATTTCGTAGCGTTGCGGCAATCCCGTCACGGCAATCAGCGACGGGGCAAAGATCGCCAGCAGACCTCCCGCAGCGATTACGAGCGCCACGATACGTCCTTGCCGGGCGAATGCCCTGTCCTGATCGCTTGGACCATTCACTGCCGCTGTCTCCGTCACGTCCCAGCCTCGACCAGCGCCTTGGCCTGGCCAACCCAGTCATCGCGGGTCACCCGCCCCTTGAAGCCTTCAAGATGGGTGTCGACCCAGGCGATTTCCTCTTCGGTCCAGTTGGCGATCTGGTCGAAGTGGTAGAAGCCGAGGGAGTGGCAGACTTCCTCAAGTTTCGGCCCGATCCCCTTGATCTTCTTCAGATCGTCGGGCTGTCCGTCGCGCGGGTCGTCGAGCCGCGCCGGGCGGGTACCTGTTTCGTCCGTCTCCGTCGCCTCCGTCTCCGGCTTGGCCGGCTTCGGCTCGGGCTTTGCGGCACTCCTGGCTGGTGCTTGCTGTTTGGTGACGCCGGTGTCGTTAACCGGGACATCCGCCGCCGGACGTGGCTCCGGCGCCGGTTCCGAACGCGCTTCCACCGCGCGGCCGCCCTGATCGCCCCAGGGCTTCAGCAGCGGAACCTCGGTCCCGTCGATCCGCTTGATCGTATCGCCGATGGAGGTCGCCAGTGCCACCGAGGCATTCTGCGCCGAAGTATCGCTGCCCTCGACCAGAACCTTCGGTCCGCCGAGAGGCTCCGCGCCGATGCGGCCGTTCTGCGGCCCGGGCGTCGGGACCTTGCCAGCCGCGAGGTCGTCGAGGATGGCGCTGAGCGTCTCCGGCGTCAGGTCCTCGTAGAAGTCCTTGCCGATCTGGATCATGGGCGCATTGGTACAGGCACCGAGGCACTCGACCTCTTCCCAACTGAACTTGCCATCGGCGGACAGCGCATGCGGTTTCGCGGCGATCTTGTCCTTGCAGACCTCGATCAGCGCTTCGGCCCCACAGATCATGCAGGACGTCGTGCCGCAAATCTGAACATGCGCGACCGAGCCCACGGGCTGAAGCTGGAACATGAAATAGAAGGTCGCGACTTCCAGTGCCCGGATATGGGCCATTCCGAGCATGTCGGCGACATATTCGATCGCCGGGCGGGACAGCCAGCCCTCTTGTTCCTGCGCACGCCACAGCAGCGGGATCACGGCACTGGCCTGCCGGCCCTCCGGATACTTGGTGATCTGCGCCTCGGCCCAAGCCATGTTGTCGGCGGTAAAGGCGAAGCTGTCTGGTTGATCGGGGTGAAGACGGCGGAGCATCAGATTGTCCTTTGCGCGACGGTGCGGCAGCCCTCGTGAACGAGGTACTGCGCGCCGATGAATTCACTCAGCGAGGTGAAGACGCGCTCCACCTCCGGATGGGGCTCGGCCGCATCGGCAAGCCTCGGGTTCAATGACAGGAGCTGTTCGCCCAGGCCGGAGATCTGCTGCTCCAGATAGGCCCGGTGGGTGTCCAGCGTTCCCAGGATCTCGGCCTTCATGAGCCCGTTCTCCAACTCTGACAGGAGCGGGGGCACGCGGGTCTGGAAGCGGATGAGCTCCTCCGAACTGCCGGCCATGACCCGGGGCGGCCAGGTGTCCGCATGCATGCCCTCACGGGCAAGCTGCCGCAACTCTGCATCGAGCTGACCCGCGGCATCCACGGTGTCGAAGCAGATGTCCAGCCGTTGTTCGAGCACCCGCGACGAGGATTCGGCCACGACCTGCGCCCGGGCATACCAGGCCTGGATCGCGACGAAGATCGCCGCGGCAACGGTCGAAACGGCGATCCAGAAGGTCGCCGATGCGCACCACGTTCTCCAGTTGCCGACTTGCCCGAACATGCTGGCATGATCCTACCGGTCCACCTCGCCAAACACGATATCCAGCGTGCCGATCAGGGCGGCCATGTCGGCAAGCTGGTGACCGCGACCGATGTGATCGGTGGCCGAAAGATGGGTGAAACCCGGGGCCCGCAGCTTCACGCGCCACGGCTTGTTGGTGCCATCGGCGACGATGTAGACCCCGAATTCGCCTTTGGGCGCCTCGGTTGCCATGTAGTATTCGCCCGCCGGCACCTTGAAGCCCTCCGAATAGAGCTTGAAGTGGTGGATCAGCGCTTCCATGGAGCTTTTCATTTCGGCGCGTTTCGGCGGCGTAAGCTTGCCCCGGGCGAGGACATCGCCCTGCCCTTCCGGCGCACGCAGCTTGGCGATCGCCTGCTGCACGATCTTCACGGACTGGCGCATCTCCTCCATACGGATGAGATAGCGGTCGTAGCAGTCGCCGTTGCTGCCAACTGGGACCTGGAATTCGAATTCGTCATAAAGGTCATAGGGTTGCGAGCGGCGCAGGTCCCAGGCCAGCCCGGCGGAGCGCGCCATCGGGCCGGTCAGGCCCCAGTCATAGACGTCCTGCTCCGTCACCACCGCAATGTCGACATTGCGCTGCTTGAAGATCCGGTTCTCCGTCAGCAGCCCGTCGAGGTCGTCGAGCACCTTTGGAAACCGTTCGCACCACGCCTCGATATCGTCGATCAGCTTCGGTGTCAGGTCCTGGTGCACGCCACCCGGACGGAAATAGTTGCAGTGCATCCGGGCGCCCGAAGCCCGCTCGAAGAACACGAACAGCTCCTCGCGGCCGGGCTCGAACCCCCAGAGCGGCGGGGTCAGGGCCCCAACGTCCATCGCCTGCGTGGTGACATTCATGGTGTGGTTGCCGATGCGCGACAGCTCCGCCATCAGCACGCGGATCAGCTGCGCCCGGCGCGGGGCCTCGACGCCGGTCATCTTCTCGATCGCCAGGCAATAGGAATGCTCCTGGTTCATCGGCGAGGAATAGTCGAGGCGGTCGAGATAGGGCGCGTTCTGGAGGTATGTCCGGCTCTCCATCAGCTTCTCGGTGCCACGGTGCAACAGACCGATGTGCGGGTCGGCCCGCTCAACGATCTCCCCGTCAAGCTCCAGAACCATCCGCAGCACGCCGTGCGCGGCCGGGTGCTGGGGCCCGAAGTTGATGTTGAAGTTGCGGATCTTCTGCTCGCCGGTCTGGGCGTCGCCGAACTTGTTTCCGTCCATCTCACTCTCCGTCCGTCTCTGGGGGGCTGGACCGGACCTCCGGTCACCTGGCGTCCCCCGAACGAGATATCCCTGTTATCCGGCGTCCGTCGCCGCGTCCATCACCGTCACCCCGTCACGGCGGCCGGGGCACCGGCCCTCCACTTCGCGGGCACGCGCTCGCCAAACCGGTCCAGCACGTAGTCATATTGATCCTTCAGCATCTCCCGGCAGGCCAACCGGAGGTCTTCCGGCAAATTGGCCTTGGACCCTTCGTAGAACACCCGGGTGTCCACTGGGCGGCTCTTGATCCCAAGGAAGCCACAAAGCCGATCCGCCGTCTCCTGCTGAAAAAGGTCCTCGTAGAACAGGACCAGCGTGCGATCGGCCGGAAGAACGTTGTCCATCCGTTCCAACGCGCCACGATAATCGGCCCGTTTCAGCTCCGGACCGCCCTCCTTTAGCAGCCGCCGGATCACGTCCTGGCTCCGCTGCGCCATCGCCGCGCCTTCGGCACCCGCATCGGAAGCGTTCATCCGGACCTGGCTCCACAACCGTGCCACCGGGTCGCGCATGATGAAGAGGAACCGCGGCGAACGCCCGACGGAGGCCATGTCGCGCAGCCCGTCCTCGCTCAGCAATTGGTAGCCGGGGGTCAGGTCGCACAGGTACCTTGCCTTGCCGGAGCCAACCATCATGTTGGCGAGATAGGCCGCACGACCTTCCTGCCCGGCCCGGTACATGTCGAGCCGATGCCCAAGGCGCCGTACGTTGGTCAGCGCCTGATTGTATTCCTCGGGCGAGGCCTGCCGCAATTTCTCGACCGCCCGGTTGAGACGGTTGGAGATCCGGTGAACCTGCTCATTGCGGTTGATGTGCAGCGCATCGAAGAAATGCAATTCCTTCTGGTAGAAGACATGGCAGGCCCAGTGGTCCTTCAGATAGTGCCACAGCCAGCTTGTGCCCGCCTTCTGCGTGCCGAGACAAAAGATAACCTCCTTGCCTTCAGGCAGCACCGCGCCGTCGTCGAGAAAACGCTTGAACAGCTCATCATAATCGAGAGCCGGCCTGTTCATTTGGCAACCCCGGCGCCGTCCTCGGCCTTCTCGTCGCCGGGAAGGATGTACTCCGCACCCTCCCACGGGCTCATGAAGTCGAACTGCCGGTAGTCGAGGACAAGCTTCACCGGTTCGTATACCACGCGCTTCTGCAAGTCGTCGTAGCGCAGTTCCACATAGCCGGTGGTCGGGAAATCCTTGCGGAGCGGGTGACCGCGAAAGCCGTAGTCGGTCAGGATGCGGCGCAGGTCGGGATGTCCGGAGAACAGCACGCCAAACATGTCGAAGACTTCGCGCTCGTACCAGTTCGCATTGGGAAACAGCCCGGTGATGGAGCCGATACTCTCATCCTCGCGCAACGCTGTCTTGACCCGGACTCGCTGGTTCTGGTGCATCGACAGGAAATGGTAGACCACGTCGAAACGGCGATCCCGCTCCGGATGATCCACGGCTGTGATATCGATAAGCTGTTTGAAGTCGCAGCTCGGATCCGCCTTCAGGAATTCGATGAAGCCGACGATGGTGGCCGGGGTGGCCTCGATCGTCAGCTGACCGAGTTCGATCGTCCAGCCGACCACGCAATCGGGCCGGCGGGCCGCGATATGTTCACCAAGTAGCTGAAGTGCTTCACTCATGTCGGCGTCGTCCTCGAAGTTGCGCCCGGGGGCTCAGCGGGTGATCGTACCCAGGCGGCGGATCTTGCGTTGCAGCTGCAGCGTGCCGTAGAGCAGCGCCTCGGCGGTCGGCGGGCAGCCCGGGATATAGACGTCCACGGGAACGATCCGGTCCACGCCACGCACCACGGAATAGCTGTAGTGGTAATAGCCGCCGCCATTGGCACAGGACCCCATGGAGATCACCCAACGCGGCTCCGGCATCTGGTCGTAGACCTTGCGCAGTGCCGGGGCCATCTTGTTGGTCAGCGTGCCCGCGACGATCATCAGGTCCGACTGGCGCGGAGAGGCGCGCGGTGCCGTCCCGAAACGCTCCAGGTCGTATCGCGGCATGGAAACGTGAATCATCTCGATGGCGCAGCATGCCAGCCCGAATGTCATCCAGTGCAGCGAACCGGTACGGCCCCAGTTGATGATATCGGCGGTCGAGGTGACGAGGAATCCCTTGTCGCTCAGATCCTTGTTCATCTGGGCGACGGTGGCTTCCTTGTCGGCGGCAGCGGTATTGGGACCGGTCATCACTCCCATTCGAGTGCTCCCTTCTTCCATTCGTAGGCAAAGCCCACGGTCAGAACGGCCAGGAAGGCCATCATCGACCAGAATGCGGCCATGGACATCTCGCCGAAGACAACCGCCCATGGGAAGAGGAAGGCGATTTCCAGGTCGAAGATGATGAACAGGATCGAGACCAGGTAGAACCGGATGTCGAACTTCATCCGCGCGTCATCGAATGCGTTGAAGCCGCATTCATAAGCGGAGAGTTTCTCCGGATCGGGGTCCGACGGAGCAACCAGCCAGGCGGCGATCACGAAGATCAGGCCGAACACGATGGCAATGGCCAGGAATATGAGAATGGGGAGGTATTCTCTGAGGAGGTCTTCCACGTTTGGCTCCTTGTCTTCCCGGCCGGGCGCCGGGTGGTCTCGGGCTAGTTCGCGGTTTACGCGCGGGCTCGGATGGGGTCAACCGGCGCCGTGTCGCGCCCCCGGTCGATATGTTTCCAAACAACCTAGCCCAAGGCGTGTGGCGTCGGATGCGACATGATGGCCCCACATCGTCCGGGGGCAAAGCCTCGCGGTCAATTCATGGCCGGCCACGCGCCAGATCGACCCTGTCTCCGGGGATGCCCCTCGCGCCCATTGCAGGGCAGCACCCCGCAGGGAGACCGCCGCGAAACCGGCGCGGCGACAGCCCTGCCCGGTTCGGGTGGCACGTTCGGGCGCGGCTATCGCCCGATACACAACCTCCAGCCGGGTTGCTGTCGCCCTTCGCCTTCGAAGACCTTTCGGTGGCACTGGACACAGATGAAAGCCACGCGAGGCATCACGCTGACAACGCCGCATTTGCCATTGGCCATACACCGCACCAACTTCCAGCGAATCGCACGCTTCGGCAGAAACGGCATAGGACCCTGCGAAATGGCCGCACGCATGCTGCGTAGAGGCCGCGCCGGGCGTGGTTGCATCACGCACACAACCCTCCGGTCGGCACCAAGGCAGTTCAGGCGGAGACCAGCGCCTCCGCCAGACCGGCAAAGAGTGCCGCACCATCGGTGCCGCCATGCATTTCATCGATCGCGCGTTCGGGGTGGGGCATCATGCCCAGCACACGGTGGTTTTCGGACAGGATGCCGGCGATATCCCCGGCAGAGCCATTCGGGTTCTCGGCGTAGCGGAAGGCGATGCGCCCCTCCGCATCGAGCATCGACAATGTGTCGGCATCGGCCTGGAAGTTCCCGTCGTGATGGGCGACAGGGATCGTGATCTCCGCCCCCTTGCCGTAGGGCGCCGTGTAAGGCGACGCCGCGCTCTCCACCCGCAAACCAACCGGTTTGCAGACAAAATGCAGCGAGCCATTGCGCATCAGGGCGCCCGGCAGCAGCCCCGTCTCCAGCAGAACCTGGAAACCGTTACAGATGCCGAGAACATGTCCGCCCCGCTCGGCAAAGGCCTTCACCTCCCGGCAGATTGGCGCGTTGGCGGCAATCGCCCCGCAACGGAGGTAGTCACCGAAGGAAAAGCCGCCCGGCAAGCCGATGACATCGAGGTTGTCGGGCAAGGCGGTATCCTTGTGCCAGACACGGTGGACGTCGAAACCGGCGGCTTCGAAGGCGACAGCCAGATCGCGGTCGCAGTTGGATCCGGGGAAGGTGACGACGGCAGCGCGCATTTTCGGGCTCCTCAGGACGATAGGTCGGTAATGACGGCGACGCCGGGCGCGGCGGGTCCGTCGAAGGCGGCGAGTTCGGTAGACGCGTCCGAAAGCCGGACGCGGCGAGAGACGAGTGGCGAGAGGTCCAACCCACGCGCCTCGATCAGGTTCAGAAGGCTCGGGTAGCGCCACGAGGGCATGCCCCGGGTCCCGAAAAGGGCAAGCTGCCCGGCATAAACGGCATCCATGGGGATCGGCATGGTCACATGGTCGCCCGCAGGCATTCCGACCTGCACCATGCGCCCTAGTTTCTTGAGCGACTTCAAGGCGCTTACGGTCGTCTCCTCGACTCCGAGCGCCTCGACAGCCACGTCCGCGCCGCCGCCGGTGATATCCCGAACGGCCGCTGCGGCATCGGTGGCAGCGGCGTTGGCCACGGCCTCCGCCCCCAGCGACAGGGCATAGTTCAGCTTCTCCGGCACGATATCGACAACAACCACCTTCGCACCGAGCGCCTTGCCCAGCATGAGCGCGGAGAGACCGATCCCCCCGCCCCCGAAGATCGCCAGCCACTCGCCGGGCGCGAGCGCCGCGCGCCCCGTCAGCGCGTGCCAGGCGGTTGTGACCCGGCAGCCCATGGCTGCGGCGATTGCCGGGTCCATCCAGGGCGGCAGTGCGGCGAGGTTGGCGTCCGCAAAGGGAACTGCGATGCGTTGGGCAAAGGCGCCGGCGCGGGTGAAGCCGGGCAGCGCCTGGTCAGGGCAGATCGTCTGCCGGCCGCTGGCACAGGACGGACAGGTGCCGCAGGCGAGAATGAAGGGCGCGATCACCCGATCGCCGGGCGCCCAGCGGGTGACGCCTTCGCCAACCGCGACCACCTCGCCGCAATACTCGTGACCGGGGACATGGGGCAGATCGACCGGGTCGCCTCCGGACCAGACATGCCAGTCGGAACGGCAGATCCCGCACGCCAGCACTTCAAGCACGACACCGCCTTCCGGCACCTCCGGTTCCGGCAGGTCGCGGATCTCCAGCGGAGCGCGAAACGCGCTGAGAACGGCACCCTTCACGCGGCGCCGCCCGCCAGCCAACGCTGGACCTTCACGTGGAGCAGAAACGCCGGGACCGCGGTCACGGCCGCAAGGGCGAGGATAACGAGGCCGGGCAGCCAGTTGTGGGCGCCGGGCAGGACGACATTGGCCTTGCGCGCGGGGAAATACCGGATCTCATGCCGGGAGCCGATCTCGAAATCGAAATCCGGGCTGGAGGAGCCGCTTGTCGCCTCGGTCATCTCGCCATCGCTCCACATGTACCGGAAGACCGGCCCGTAATTCGTTGTTCCCCGGTCGAAAACCGTCTCACCCTGCCAGGCATAGACACGCACGACCTCGCCCTCGGTGGGTGTGCTGGCGAGGTGACGATAGCCTTCCCATGCCAGCATCAGCAGACCCGCGACCGCAAGCAGCCCCGGCAGGACCCAGACCAGCACCCGGAGCCGCCACGACACCTCCCGCTTTCCATCGGGCCCGGTGCGCCAGAGGAAAGGTCGGGAGGCCGGCATCGGGTCAACCGATCTCGACGCGGTAGCTCTCGATCACGGTGTTGGCGAGCAGCTTCTCGCACATGTCGGTCACTGTGGCCTCGGCGGTCGTTGCGTCCGCTTCCGCAAGGTCCAGTTCGATCACCTTGCCCTGGCGCACGGCGTCCACCCCTGCGAATCCCAGGGCACCGAGCGCGGATTTCACCGCCTCGCCCTGCGGATCCAGAACGCCGTTCTTCAGCATCACGGTGACTGTGGCTTTCATCTGCTCGTCCTTTTGGCTGGCCCTCTCGGGGCCGGGTCGTCCCGCCCGCGCCCCACGACGAGGCGCAGGGGCTTTCAATTGATCAACGTCGGCTTGCCCAGCGGCGGGGCGTTCTGCGGCAGGACGCCAAGGCGCCGGGCCACTTCGGTGTAGGCATCGGCCAGACTGCCGAGATCCCGCCGGAACACGTCCTTGTCGAGCTTCTGTCCGGTCTCGATATCCCACAGACGACAGGAATCGGGGCTGATCTCGTCGGCCACGACGAGCCGCATGTAGTCGC
Source organism: Aliiruegeria haliotis (assembly GCF_003003255.1). GTDB lineage: Bacteria > Pseudomonadota > Alphaproteobacteria > Rhodobacterales > Rhodobacteraceae > Tropicimonas > Tropicimonas haliotis. The sequence continues at coordinate 115,042 of NZ_PVTD01000009.1, read as the reverse complement.
CTTCCCAGACCCGACCGATCTCGATCTTGAAGTCCACCAGCTTGATGCCAACCCCCATCATCAGCCCGGACATGAAATCGTTCACCCGCAGCGCCAGCGCAACCATGTCGTCCATATCCTGCTGCGCGGCCCAGCCGAAGGCGATGATATGCTCCTCGGTGACCAGCGGATCGCCGAGCGCGTCATCCTTGTAGTAGAATTCCACGATCGGACGCGGCAGCGCCGTACCTTCCTCTATACCAAGACGTTTGGAGATCGAGCCGGCGGCGACGTTCCTCACGACAACCTCAAGCGGAATTATCTCAACGGCACGAACCAGTTGCTCGCGCATGTTGATGCGCTTTATGAAGTGCGTCGGTACCCCGATGTTGTTCAGCCCGGACATGAAGTACTCGCACAGGCGGTTGTTCAGAACGCCCTTGCCCTCGACCACGTCCCGTTTCTCGGCGTTGAACGCGGTGGCATCGTCCTTGAAATACTGCACGATGGTCCCGGGTTCGGGGCCTTCGTAGAGAATCTTGGCCTTGCCTTCGTAGATCTTCTTGCGACGTGCCATGGGATCCTTTCATCGGCCCGTCTCGGGGGGGTCCCGCGGGCATTATCCGTGCTGCCCTATAAGGCAAGCCCGTGAATGCCGCAAGCGCAGCGCAATTGGCAGCACGGCGCGGCATCGGCTTCGGTTGACACCGCGCAAGCAACATCAGACGCTTGGCGGAAGACCCCGACGGCACACTGCCCGGCAGGGAAGTGGAGTGGAGCAGGAATGACCGAGGATTTTGCCCTTATCGACTTTGCCGTGTCGGCGAGGCCGCCCGCGGAGATTGCCGAGGCGATCGGCAGGGTCCGTGCGTCGGCGGCCCGTGCGCGGCTGGCAAGCGAAAGCCCGGCCCCGGCCGGGCGCGGTTTCCTCAGCCGGGTGTTCCGCCGTGCGCCACAGGCACGGGCGGAGGCCGAGGCGGTTTCCAACCTGCGCATCCAGCCTCGCGGCACGCTCAGTCCCGGCCCGCTCACGCGTGTTCTCGTCACCGAACTGGGCTACGCAACCTCCGAAAGCCCGGTCCGGATCACCGCGCCACTCGGCGCCGGGGGGCTGTCCCTGATCGAGTTCCGCGACGGCGATGCCGAAAGCTCCGCATTCTGCGCGGGATTGAGCGCGGAGATGCCGGGCGACGAGCTGTTCTATTTCCGGTACTCCGGCAGCCGGCACCCCGGGGCCCACTTCGCCTTTCATGTCTACCAGGACGGTCGCCTGACCCGCCGGGCGGTCTCCTTCAGTGCCGATGGCACCGCGCCGGAGGCCGAGTGGACCGGGATCGACGCAGGCATGCCACACCCGCTGGAGACCGACAGCTTGCCGCCGCCCGGCACCCCCCATGCCGGCATCATGACACCGGTGCGCCAGGCCACCATACTGGAGGCGCTCGGGATCGACCCCGAGACACTCTTCACGGGGTGGGACGAGACGACGGTGGTGCTCGAACTGTCGTCTGATCCCGGCGGCCGGCCGCTCTCGGAGGCGCAGGCGGAGATTCATCGCCAACGCACCGATGGCGCCCCTGCCCTTCAGGACGTTCTGGTGGACACTCCGCCGCCGCCGCAGGTGCCGCCAAACGCGTCGTTGCGTGAGGTCGCGAAAGCGGCAGCATTGGCGCAGCAACCGGCGGACGCCGCCCAACCCCCGCAGCAGCCTGCCCCCCCGAAGCCGCCCCAGTCGCCGCACGAACAGCCCGCGTCGGAGCCGTCCTGGGAAGAAGAGGTCACGAGTCTGCTGGTTGCGGCGGTCGAGACCACGCTGCCCGCCGAGGAACAGGTTGCCTGGCTCGACGCGCTGACGGCGACGCTGGTGTCCGGTGACATCGACTCCGCATTGCGGGAGGCCAACAGAATGATTGCGCTTGGTGATCGGCCCGAGGCCGACAAGCAGGCCGCCTCGGCCCGGCTTGCCGAGCTTTTCGGGGTCGCGGACTAGGGCGGCAGGTCGCAGGGGCGGTTCTCCCCTAGGAATGACGCCGGGCCTCACATACATTGAGAGTGAGGAGACTTTTCGGTAGGGAGACCAGCAACATGACCACGTTCGACGAACGCGAAGCCGCCTTCGAAGCCAAGTATGTGCATGATGCCGGGTTGGAGTTCATGGCACAGGCATCACGCAACAAGCGGATCGCCTTCTGGGCCGCGGCGCTGATGGGCAAATCGGCCGAAGAGGCCGTCCGCTATGCCAAGGATATCATCCGCACGGATCTGGAAGAGGCCGGGGCCGAAGTGGTCGTGCAGAAGCTCATGGCCGACCTCGGCGACCTCGCCACGGAGGACGCGATTCGGGAGCGCATGGCGCGCTACCTGAACGAGGCGCGCATCAAGGCGAGCGAGGAAGGCATCGTGACGGTGCTGTGACCCTTCGGGCCGAGTAAAGAAGGAAAGCGCGCCGTTTTTGCGCGCTTTTTCTGTTCAGGGCCAATCGCTGATCGTGGACCCGACAGGATTGCCGTGCAACGGAAGCGGCACGCTTGCGCTGTTCAGAACGCCTTTAGCGACATTGGCTTGCGCACGCCGACCGGCAATCCGCCAGCACGGCGCCGCAAGGCAATCGACCGCCTTTGACGCGGAACGAAACCCAACGCAGGTACCCCAGCGGTATGGCTGCCCCGGCGTGCCGACCATTTGCCAGCCTCATGATCTTCATGACTGCTAATCAATTGCACCGGCTGGGCACCTGTGACATCAGCAGCCATCGGGTCGCAAGCGGTGCGGCCACCAAGGAACGGACCTGCTTCGATGAGTGATGCGCTTTCCCGGCTGATGGCCGAACGGGACTGGTTGATGGCCGATGGGGCCACCGGCACAACACTGTTCAACATGGGGCTGCAATCGGGCGATGCGCCGGAACTTTGGAACGCGGACGCGCCGGAAAAGATCCGGGCTCTTTACCAGGGGCCGGTCGATGCGGGCAGCGACATTTTCCTGACCAATACTTTTGGTGGCAACGCCTCCCGGCTGAAGCTTCACAGCGCCGAGTCCCGTGTTCGGGAGTTGAACCGGTTGGGCTGTGCACTGGGGCGCGAAGTGGCGGACAAGGCCGGCCGGCCGGTTATCGTCGCCGGATCGATGGGACCGACCGGAGAGATAATGGCGCCGATGGGCAGCCTGACCCACGAGCTGGCGGTGGAAATGTTCCACGAGCAGGCCGAGGGCATGAAAGAAGGCGGCGCCGACGTCGTCTGGGTGGAGACGATCTCCGCCCCCGAGGAATACCGTGCCGCCGCCGAAGCCTGCCTTCTGGCGCAGATGCCCTGGGTTGGCACGATGAGTTTCGACACTGCCGGTCGCACCATGATGGGCGTGACGTCCGCCGACATGGTGACCCTGGTGGGCAAGCTCGATCACGCACCGCTGGCCTTCGGGGCCAATTGCGGGGTGGGATCGTCGGACCTGCTGCGCACGGTCCTCGGGTTCACGGCGCTGGCGCCGGAGATCCCGGTGGTGGCGAAAGGCAATGCGGGCATCCCAAAGTATGTCGATGGTCACATCCACTATGACGGCACGCCGGACCTGATGGCCGAGTATGCCGTGCTGGCGCGGGATTCCGGTGCCAAGATCATTGGCGGATGCTGCGGCACGACGCCCGAACACCTCACCGCGATGCGCGCCGCCCTCGAGAGTCAGCCGAGGGGTGCACGGCCGACGCTGGAAGGCATCGCGGAAAAACTCGGCGGCTATTCCTCGGCCAGTGACGGCACCGATGGTGACGCCCCGGCAACCCGGACCCGCCGGCGGCGGCGCGGCTGAACGCCTGCCCCAAGACGGGACTCCCGCGCCCCTGACCGAGGTGGAATGCAGCGAGAGGCAGCTTTCGCCCGCGCGTCCTGTGCGCCTCCCCCTCCCCCGGCAATCCCGGCCGTGGTACCTGCGCTCGGGTGCTTGACGGGCCGTCGCGCCGGGGAGATGCTGCACTGGCCTGATCCCGGAGGTCCGATGTTCCTGCCTTTTTTCGACGCCCTGCGCGCCGCTGGAGTCCCGGTCTCCCTTCGGGAATACCTTGCGTTTCTCGAAGGCATGTCTGCGGGGCTGGTGACGTATGACGTCGAAGGGTTCTACTACCTCGCCCGCACGGCCATGGTGAAGGACGAACGGCACCTCGACCGCTTCGACCGCGCCTTCGCGACGGCCTTTGAAGGCATGGAATCGATCAGCGTGGAGCAGGTTCTGGAGGCGGTGAACCTTCCGGAAGACTGGCTGCGGAAGATGGCCGAGAAACACCTCTCTCCCGAGGAAATGGCGGAAATCGAGGCGCTTGGCGGTTTCGACAAGCTCATGGAGACGCTGAAGCAGCGCCTGGAAGAGCAGAAAGGCCGCCACCAGGGCGGCAACAAATGGATCGGAACGGCCGGAACCTCCCCCTTCGGCGCCTATGGCTACAACCCTGAAGGGATCCGTATCGGCCAGGACAAGAGCCGCCACCAGCGGGCGGTGAAGGTCTGGGACAAGCGGGAGTTCCGCAATCTCGACGACACGGTGGAATTGGGTACGCGCAACATCAAGGTGGCGTTGAAACGGCTCCGGCAATGGGCACGGCACGGGGCGCACGAGGAGCTGGACCTCGACGAAACCATCCGCGCGACCGCCGACCATGGCTATCTCGACGTAAAGATGCGCCCCGAGCGGCACAACGCGGTGAAGGTCGTGATGTTCCTCGATGTCGGCGGCTCGATGGATCCGTTCATCCGCGTGGTCGAGGAGCTGTTTTCAGCCGCGCGGGCGGAGTTCAAGCACCTTGAATACTACTATTTCCACAATTGCATCTACGAGGGTGTCTGGCGGGACAACACGCGGCGCTGGAGCGAGCAGGTTCCGACCTGGGAGGTGCTCAACACCTACGGACCCGACTACAAGTGCATCTTCGTCGGCGACGCCTCGATGAGCCCCTACGAGATCCTGCATCCCGGCGGCGCGAACGAGCACTGGAACGCGGAGGCGGGAGAGGTCTGGCTGCGGCGGGCGATCGAGCAATGGCCGGACATGCTCTGGATCAATCCGACGCCGGAGCAGCATTGGCAATACACTCAATCGATCGAGATGATCCGGCAGATTTTCGATGGGCGCATGGTACCGATGACGCTGGCCGGAATCGATCGCGGGATGAAGGCCCTGACATGACCCGCAAGGGCCGGGTGGATTGGAGGAGAAGATGATTTCGCGCCACATGATCGCACTCTGTGCCCTGCTGCTTCCGGCTCCACTTCAGGCGGAGAGTAACCAGGACGCGGTTGACGCAAGTTTCGAGAGGGTCGCGACCGAGGTGGCGACGCTGGGGCTCGATCCTGTGGCCTCTATCGACCACGCACGACTGGCGGCACAGGAGGGCGTGGAGATGCCCCCCTCCCGCGTGCAGATTTTCTCGGATGCGGCCGTCGACAGCGCGATCCTCGCAGCGGAGATCCGCGCCGGGCTCGACCTGCCCTATCGGATCCTGAGTTTCGATGCCGCCGGAAGCGTTGCGATACGCGCAACCGGTTCCGAGTTCCTGCAACTGCGCCATGGCCTGCCGGACATCCCGGCGCTGGAAACCTGGGAGACCACGCTGGAGACAATTCTGGCCGCGCAGGCCGACCTGTCGGCAGCGGCCCCCGTGGCGGGTCTTGGCAAGGACGACGGGATCATCGAACTGGACTCGCCCTACGATCTTGCCGAGACCGTGCAACGCCTGAGGGACACAATCCTCGCCGAGGGCGACACGGTCTGGTTTGGCGAGCACGATTTTCAGGCCCGTGCGGCGACCAACGGCGTGGAGCTACCGGGCGCGACGCTGCTGCTGTTTGGTGGTCCTGCACCTGGCGGTGTTGCGATGGCGGATTTTCCCTCCATCGGCCTTGATGCCTTCTGCCAGAAGCTGTTTCTCCACGAAACCGAGGACGGCGGGGTGAAAGTCCTGTTCAACGGCATCGCGGCCCTTGCGGAGCTGCACTACGGGCATTCGGCGGAGCCGCACCGGCAACTTGACGCCCGTCTGGCCGAGACGTTCTCAAGAGCGCTGGAGAAATGAACCCGCTTGCCCTGCCCCGCCCGTGGCCCCATATCTGAACCATGCTGAAGCTCACTCCGATCCTGCTGATGATCGCCTACGGCGTGGTCATGTACCGGTTCTCTGCCTGGAAAACGGCACGGGAGCTGGATGCGAAATCGACAGAGCTGGCAGACCCGATGCTGAAGGTGTTGACCGACCGGATGGCAGAGGCGCTCGGGCTGGAGCGGATTAGGGTGAACATCTACGAGATTGCGCCCATCAACGGGCTGGCGGCGCCGGACGGGCGGATCTTCATCACGCGCGGGTTCTATGACCAGTACCGCAAGGGCGCGGTGTCGGCGGACGAAATGGCCAGCGTGATCGCACACGAGCTTGGTCACGTGGCCTTGGGGCATTCCAGGCGCCGCATGATCGATTTCTCTGGCCAGAACGCGATGCGCCTGGCGCTTGCCGGGCTGTTGAACCGTTTCCTCCCGGGATTGGGTGCCATGCTGGCCGCTGGTCTGACCTCGCTTCTGGCGGCGCGGTTGAGCCGGCAGGACGAGTTCGAGGCAGATGCCTACGCCTCCGCGCTGCTGGTGAAGGCCGGCATCGGAACCGGGCCGCAGAAGAGCCTGTTTGGCAAGATGGGGCAACTGACGGGCAGTCTGGGGAGCGGGCCGCCGGCATGGCTGCTCAGTCACCCCGCCGCCGAGAAACGGATCGCGGCGATCGAGGCGCGGGAGGCCCGCTGGGCCGCCGGTCCGGGCATCGAAGGCTGAGCTTCCGAACATCGGGCCAGTCGATTGTGGATCGGCCAATCCGTCGCGGCGCCTAGCTTGCAAGAGCCTTCGCGAGGCGCGGCAGACGGGCCTTTTTCAGCAACCTGCGCATGTCATGGGGCGCGTCGTCCATCTTCTCCGCCTGCCGGAGGACATTGTTCGCAGCGGTACTCACCTCTGCTGGGTGATCGTGCCAAAGTTGCACGAGGAAACCGTCGGGGTCGGCCCGACCGACACCTTCTTCTGTCAGCGTATGACGCGGAAAGTCCTTCATGTTGAGGGTCAGCAGAAGGTCGGCCGAGCCGGCGATGGCGGCGGCAAGAACGTGGATGTCGTTTTCATCCGGCAACCAGAGGCGATTGAGATCCCCGTCGCGGGGCTGGACGGACGCCTTTGGCCACCTGGCGCGGAGCACCGCGATCTCCCCCCGGGCCTGCGCCTCGTCCAACGGGCCACGACGGGCGGCGGCCCGGGCCCATTCCTCCAGCAGCCGCTCCGACCAGAGAGGGGTAAACAGCCCCTGCCCGGCCACGCCCAGCACCACCTCCCGCATCACGGTCGGATAGAGCACGCAGGCGTCGATCAGCACTCTCATCCGTCGAGCCGGAAGAAGAGCGCCTTGAGGTAGCCGCTTTCGGCCAGTTGCGGCAGCATCGGGTGGTCCGGGCCGGCATAGCCCGTATGGAGAAGCTGCCCGCGCCGCCCGCCGCGACCGATCCCGCGTGCAGAGGCATTGCGGAATTTCGTGAGGTCGGCGGCATGGGAGCAGGAGCAGAGCCCGAGGAACCCACCCGGCGCCACCAGCGGTGCGGCGAGCCGCGCGACGCGTTCGTAGGCGCGCAATCCGGCGTCGAGCGCCTTTCGCGACGGGGCGAACGCGGGCGGGTCGCAGATGACCACGTCGAAATGCGCGCCCTCTCCGGCCAGCGCCTCCATCGTGGCGAACGCGTCACCCTTGCGTGTGGCGAACCGGTCGGACAGGCCCATGGCCCCGGCCCCGGCTTCCGCCAGCTCCAGCGCCGCAGCCGATCCGTCAACGCAGAGCGCCGCCTGCGCCCCGCCAGCAAGCGACGCCAGCCCGAACCCGCCGACGTGGGAAAAGACATCCAGAACCCGCGCGCCCTGCGCCAGCCCCGCGGCAAAGGCGTGGTTCGGGCGCTGGTCGTAAAACAGGCCGGTCTTCTGCCCGCCAAGAAGGTCGGCCATGTAGGTCGCGCCGTTCATCGGCACCCGGATCGGACCTTCGAGGGCGCCGGTGTGGAGCCGTGTCACTTCGTCGAGGCCTTCCAGCGTGCGCGCCCGGCCGGTCCCGTTGATGACGATCGTGTCGACCCCGGTCACCTCCTGAACGGCGGTGGCCAGATCCTCGATCACTACGTCGGCCCAGGCCGCGTTGGGCTGGATCACCGCCGCCGTTCCAAAACGGTCGATCACCACGCCCGGCAATCCATCCGCCTCCGCGTGAACCAGCCGGTAGAACGGCGCATCGAATAGCCGCTCCCGCAGGTGCAACGCCCGGCGCAGACGGGCGGCCAGCCAGTCCCGGTCCACCACCGCCTCAGGATCGCGGTCCAGCATCCGGGCAATGAGCTTCGAGTGGGTGTTCACCGCGACAACCCCCATCGGGCGCCGCTCCGAATCCTCGAGCAGCGCCAGCGTCCCCGGCGCAAGGGCCTTGGTCCGGCGATCGGTGACAAGCTCGTCGCCATAGACCCAAGGGAAGCCATGCCGCAGGGCGCGGGCATCGGCTTTCGGGCGCAATCGGACGACGGGCAGCGAGGGCATAGGGGTGTTTTCTGACATGGCGCTTGACCTATCCCGTCGCGCATCCGACATAAACCCAATAAACAGATCTCTCCGGCCGTCGAGGCAAGGAAGAAATTGATACGTTAGCGCTAACCTGATACAGCGCGGGCAACAGCGAAGGAGAGAGTCCCATGGATCTCAACCCCACGATCGCCAGGGTTACCGACAGGATCATCGAACGCAGCCGCGACAGCCGCCGCGCCTATCTGGACCGGATGCACGCGGCCGCCGAACAGGGGCCAGCCCGCGCCCACCTTGCTTGCGGAAACCAGGCCCACGCCTATGCCGCGATGGGCGAGGACAAGGCGGCGCTGGTCGCCGAACGTGCGCCCAACATCGGCATCGTCACCGCCTACAACGACATGCTCTCTGCCCACCAGCCGTTCGAACGCTACCCGGACCTGATCCGGGAGGCGGCCCGCTCAGCCGGGGCGACGGCTCAGGTCGCCGGTGGTGTGCCCGCGATGTGCGACGGCGTCACCCAGGGCCAGGCGGGAATGGAGCTCTCGCTCTTCTCGCGCGATGTGATTGCCATGGCGGCCTCGGTCGCGCTCAGCCACAATACCTTCGACAGTTCCCTCTACCTCGGCGTCTGTGACAAGATCGTACCGGGGCTGGTGATGGCCGCAGCGACGTTCTCCCATATCCCGGCCGTCTTCCTGCCAGCCGGTCCGATGCCGAGCGGCCTGCCCAATGACGAAAAAGCCAAGGTTCGCCAGCAGTTTGCCGCCGGCGAGATCGGCCGCGAGAAGCTGATGGAAGCCGAGATGGCCTCCTATCATGGCCCCGGCACCTGCACGTTCTACGGCACCGCCAATTCCAACCAGATGCTGATGGAGTTCATGGGTCTGCATCTGCCCGGCGCGTCCTTCGTGCCGCCCAACACGCCGCTGCGCGATGCGCTGACAGCCGCCGGAGCCGCCCGCGCCGCCGAGATCACCGCGCTCGGCAACAACTACACTCCCGCCGGCGAGATCCTGGATGAACGGACCTTCGTCAACGGGATCGTCGGGCTGATGGCAACCGGCGGGTCCACCAACCTGGTGTTGCACCTGCCCGCGATGGCCCGCACGGCCGGTATCGCGCTGACCCTGGAGGATTTCGCGGAGATTTCGGAGGTCACCCCGCTGATGGCCCGCGTCTATCCCAACGGGCTGGCGGACGTGAACCATTTCCACGCGGCCGGCGGGCTGGGATACATGATCGGCGAATTGCTTGAGGCCGGGCTCCTGCACCCCAACACGCGGACCATCGCTGGCGAAGGACTCGCAACCTACACCCGGGAGCCGAAGCTGAAGGACGGCGCACTTGTCTGGGAAGACGGCGCCGGCACCAGCCAGAACGACAGGATCCTCCGGCCTGCCTCCGATCCGTTCCAGCCCATCGGCGGGTTGAAGCAGTTGAATGGCAACCTCGGCACCGGCGTCATCAAGGTCTCTGCCGTGGCGCCGGAGCGGCATGTGATCGAGGCTCGCGCGCGGGTCTTTCACGATCAGGAGTCCGTCAAGGCCGCGTTCAAGGCCGGGGAGTTCACGGAGGACACCATCGTCGTCGTCCGGTTCCAGGGTCCCGGCGCCAACGGAATGCCCGAGCTTCACAGCCTGACCCCGACCCTCGCGGTGCTTCAGGATCGCGGACTCAAGGTTGCGCTGGTCACCGACGGCCGCATGTCTGGCGCCAGCGGCAAGGTCCCGGCCGCCATCCACGTCTGCCCGGAGGCCACCCACGGCGGTCCGATTGCCCGGGTTCGCGATGGCGACATGATCCGGCTCGACGCAGCGACCGGCACGCTCGATGTGCTGGAGGAGGGTTTCGCAGACCGGTCCGCCGTCGAGACCGACCTGAGCGGCAACCATGCCGGTATCGGGCGCGAGCTCTTCGCCACCTTCCGGGCCAATGCCGGCCCCTCCACCGAGGGCGCCTGCTCCCTGTACTGAGCACACTGGCAAGGGGCGCGGCGCCTGTGCCCCTTGACCTCTCGCCCGGAAAGGGTTTTGTGCGACCAAGCGCGCCGACCCGGGAGAATACACCGTCCCACCCCTGCGCGCGCCGGATCCGGCGCGCACCATCTGTCAGCCACTATCCCCGCCGGAGGCATGACGTTTCCCCGTCGCACCACAGCGTTCCGGCAAAGATGAGGACCCTAGAATGACCCCTGCCGAAGCCAGCAAGCAAGCTGCCGAGATCTGCCAACTCGCCCCCGTCGTTCCCGTTCTGGTGATCGACAACGTCGCCGACGCCCGCCCGATTGCCGAGGCGCTCGTGGCCGGCGGCCTGCCGGCGCTGGAGGTGACCCTGCGCACACCGGTCGCGCTCGACGCGATCCGGGAGATGGCGCAGGTCGAGGGCGGTGTCGTCGGTGCAGGCACCCTGCTCACCCCGGCGGACGTCGCTGCCGCAAAGGCCGCCGGAGCCTTGTTCGGCGTGTCCCCCGGCGTGACCGACCTGCTGCTCGATGCCTGCGAAGCCAATGACCTGCCCCTGCTTCCCGGGGCGGCCACAGCAACCGAATCGATGCAATTGCTTGAGCGCGGCTACACCGTGCAAAAGTTCTTCCCCGCCGAAGCAGCGGGCGGCGCCGCCGCGCTGAAGGGCATCGGCGCACCGATCCCGCAGGTGAAATTCTGCCCCACGGGTGGCGTCACGCCGAAAAATGCACCGGATTACCTTGGCTTGTCGAACACGCTATGCGTTGGCGGCAGCTGGGTCTGCCCTGCAAACCTGGTGAAAGCCAAGGACTGGGCCGCCATCGAGGAACTGGCCCGGGAAGCTGCCGCGCTGGCTCGCTGAAGCGGATAGCACCATCAGGAAGGCCCGGCCTCGGCCGGATCTTTTGCGTTTTGCAACAGGTGCGGTACACCGGAGGTTCCGGGGACGTCTGCTCACAGCGCGGACCGTTCATGTCCCCATGACACCCGATGAGGCAAGCCATGACCGGCCAGCATGTCCCCGTGAACCGCGACTACTGGAACGGCATGGCAGCCGATTGGATTGCGCTCGGCGAGCAACTCTGGCGCTGCGAGGCCCCCAGGTGGGGCATCTGGGGCCTGCCGGAAGCAGACCTTTCGCTGCTGCCCACCAATCTCGACCGCAAGGACACGATCGAGTTGGGATGCGGCACCGGATATGTTTCCGGCTGGATGGCCCGGCGCGGGGCGCGCGCGACCGGGATCGACATCTCTGCCGAGCAACTCGCGACCGCACATCGCCTGGCAGAGGCGCACGAGGCTGACATCACCTTCGTGGAAGGCGATGCCGAGGCGACGGGGCTGCCAGATGCGGCATTCGATGTCGCGATTTCGGAATATGGCGCGGCGATCTGGTGTGATCCGCAGATCTGGCTGCGGGAAGCCTGGCGCCTGCTACGTCCTGGCGGAGAGCTTGTGTTTCTGGGCACACACCCGCTGGCGCTGGTGACCGCGCCGGAGAGCGGCGCACCCTCCGAACGGGTGCTGCACCGCCCCTACCGTGGCCTGCAATCCATCGACTGGACAGCGGTCGAGATCGATCCCGGCGGGATCGAGTTCAACCTGACCATCTCCGGCTGGATGCGGCTCTTTGGCGAGGTTGGCTTCGAGGTGGTGCGTTACCTCGAACTCTTTGCCCCCGAATCCGAGCAGAAGGACCGATTCGCCATTCCGGCAGACTGGGCGAAGGCATATCCCTCCGAACAGGTCTGGCACCTCAGCAAACCCAAGTAGGTGGTTGGACGTCGTGACCGAAGCGGCACGGTCCGGCCATCCGGTGGCGTGTTCGATCCAAGCAAACTCAGCTGGCACCTAACGCCCCGGCGGCGCGAGTGAAGGCGTGGCGCCAGACCGATATGCACGCCGATGAATGGCAATCATTGCGAAAGGGTCGGACTGCGCAGGATCGTCGCACGCTCCAAAGAAAGGGCAGAAATTACATAATTTCAACACCCTGCGGAGTGAAACTTACCTATTATCTCCGTCTCCAAGCCGTCAGAACAAGCGCATCCTGCCCGGCACCACGCGAGATCGCCCCCCGCGCGGACCGGCCTTCCAAACCCCGTACTAGCGCCCATCCTCGCCGGACCGGCCACGTCGCCCGCGCCAACCGCCGCGACGGGCGGGCGGGCGGGCAGTCGCCGCGCCCTCGCGCAGAACCAGCGACATCGGGTGGTCGGGATCCGCCTCCGCGTGGCGCCGTGCCAACTCCGGGATCACATCCCGCGCCTCCACCCCGTCAGGCAGCGACAATGCCCAGTCCATGAAGATCGACCGGCATTCCGCCTCCGTGATCCCGTCGATCCGGTAGGCCTCCCGGATCAGCGCCTTCGGATCGTTCGCGTCTCCCTTCATGCCGGGCTCCCCGTTTCCGCCGGCACCCGTTCGAGTACCGTGTCGACGATAGCGGCAGCTTCGGCACGGCTCTCGGCCAGGCGGGCCACAAGCGCCCCAAGATCGGTCTGCCCGGTCTCCCGCGCCAGCACGTCCCGCGCACCTTGCCCCAGCGTCTCGGGATCGAGCGGCCCGTCGACCAGCAATCGTCCCACCGATTGCACGGAGCGCGCCAGCCGGTAGGTCCGGGTCAGCACGTCCGCCTCCGCCCGCGTGAGCCAGCCCGACCGCGCGGCGGCAAGGATCTGCGGCGCGACGCGATGGGCCCGCGATTTCGCCAGCACCGCCCCGGTCTGCGCCACCAGTTCGATATCCTGCAGGCCGCCGGGACCCCGCTTGACGTCGAGGGGACCTTGCTGCCCCTTGGCCTCCGCAAGACGCCGGCGCATGTCCCGCACATCTTCCAGCATCCGCGCCGCATCGCGGGTTTGTCCGATCACGTCGAGGCGCACCGCCTCGATATCGTCCATGAGTTCCGGGTTGCCGGCGACCGGACGGGCGCGGGTCAACGCAAGGTGCTCCCAGGTCCAGGCCTCGTTGCGCTGGTACTTGTCGAAGGCGGACAGAGACGTCGCCACAGGCCCCTGCTTGCCCGACGGGCGCAGGCGCATGTCGACCTCGTAGAGGCGGCCCTCGGATGTCGGCGCGGTCACCGCCGTCAGGATCGCCTTGGTCAGGCGGGCGTAGTAGGTCGCCACCGGCAGCGGGCGCGGCCCGTCGGACCCTTCGGCATCGCCCGGATCATAGATCATGATCAGGTCGAGGTCGGAGCGCGCGTTGATCCAGCCGGCGCCGAGCGACCCCATGCCGACCGCAACCCCGCCCCGCCCCGGCGGGCGGCCATGTTTTTGGGCGAACTCGTCGACGACAACCGGCAGGAAGGCCGTCAGGACAGCCTCGGCGATATCGGCGAACTGGCGGCCCGCCTCCGAGGAATCGACGATCCCGCGCATATGGTGGACACCGACGCGGAAATGCCATTCCTTCATCCAGCGCCGCGCGGCATCCAGTTGCCGCTCGTAGTCGTCGCTTTCCGAGAGCACCTCGTCGAGTTCGATACAGAGTGCGACACGGCCCGGCCAGGGTTCGAAGAAGGTCCCGCCGATCACCGCATCCAGCACGCGGGAATTGCGCGACAGGTAGCTGGCAAGCGCCGGTGCGGTGGAGGCGATGTCAACGATCAGCGCCCGCAGGTTGGGGTTGGCCTCGAACATGGAGAAAAGCTGCACACCGGCAGGTAGGCCAGACAGGAACCCGTCAAAGGCGGAAAGGGCCTCCTCCGGCTTCGGAGCGGCGTAGAGGCGCGCCAGCAGGTCCGGTTTGAGCCGTTCGAAGATTTCCTGCGCGCGGGCGGACCGGAGCGCGGGATAGTGCCGCCACCGTTCCACGACCTCCGGCTCGTCGATCTCCGGCGCGGTCTTGTTGCCGGTCACGTCGGGAGCGAAGAACCCCTCGGCCGTTTCGCGCACGCTGGTCAGCCGTGCGCGCAGATCGGCGCGGAACGCGGCCGTGTCGCCCTGCCCGCACATCCTTGCGATGCGGTCGAACCCCTCCGTCGAGGTCGGCAGCGAATGGGTGCGGGCGTCGGCGACCATCTGCACACGATGCTCGATTTCGCGGAAGTAGCGGTAGTTATCAGTGAAATCCTCGGCAAGGTCCTGCGGTATCCAGCCCGCCTCGGCCAGTTGCGCCAGCGCCGGCACGGTTCCGCGCGAACGCAGCGCCGGATCGCGGCCGCCGGCGATGATCTGCCGGGTCTGGGTGAAGAACTCGATCTCGCGGATGCCACCGGGACCAAGCTTCAGGTTTCGGCCCTCCAGTTCACCTGTCTCATGCAAGCCCTTGTGTTCCTTGATCTTCAAGCGCATGTCATGGGCGTCCTGAATGGCCGCGAAGTCGAGGTGGCGACGCCAGACAAAGGGACGCAGGCGCTCCAGGTAGGCCTCTCCGGCAGCGATGTCGCCGGCGCAGGGACGGGCCTTGATGTGGGCCGCGCGTTCCCATGTTCGACCGACCGATTCATAGTACCGTTCCGCGGCCTCCATGGAGAGGCAGACGGGCGTGACCGACGGGTCCGGTCGCAGGCGCAGATCGGTGCGCCAGACATACCCCTCCCCTGTGATCTCCGAGAGCAGCGCCGTCATCTTGCGCGTTGCCTTGATGAATCCCGCCCGGGCTTCGAGATAATCGCCATCGGGATAGCGGCTGTCGTCGAACAGCATGATGAGGTCGATATCAGAGGAATAGTTCAACTCCCCCGCCCCCATCTTGCCCATGGCGAGCGCCACCATACCGCCGGCCAGCGGCAAATCCTCGGCGGTCTGCCCGGGGAACTTCCCGCGCTCCATCTCCCGCGACAGCACACCCTTCATGGCCAGATCGACAGAGAGATCGGCGAAATCGGTGAGCGCACCGGTGACCTGTTCGAGCGACCACACCCCGGCAAGGTCCGCGAGGCCGGTATAGAGCGCGACACGGCGCTTCGCCTCGCGCAGACCGGATTTCAACTGCGCTGGAGACAGCGTCCGCAGCCCGTCGAACAGTTGCGGCAGCACGGCATCGGGGGCATTGGCGAGCGCCTCTTGCAGCCATTCCTGTTCCAGGGCCATCAGCCCACGCAGGAAAGGGCTGCATCCGGCGGTCCCGGCGAGGACCTCACGCAGCTCCGGCGACTCGTTGGCGAAGGGCGCGGCGGCATCTGCACCGGCCTGTGGGTCGAATGCGATGGGCGAGCGGGTGATGGCAGTGGCGAAACTCATGCGCGCTTGATGGCGCGCCATCGGCCCCGGGTCAATGTAGCAGAGGGTCCCTAGACCGGGCGGATGCTGCCCACGGCGGTGTCCTGAGAGAAGATGTTTCGCCAGCCTCCGTCCTCATGCCGCTGCCAGATGGAGGACACGCGCATCGCCTCGTCCATCCCCGGCGCCGCCCCGACCCGCAGGTAGTCGGCGCGGTACACCAGCAGAACGAGCCCCGGTGCAAGCTCACGCAGGATCGGGTCCGATATCGCGTAGCGCGCCACGGTCGGCCCCGCGGCGAGCTGGCCCACATGCTCTGCCTTGTCACCGGTCCCGCTCTCGTAGACGCCAAGGAAATCATCGGAAAGCAGCCGCTCCTCCGCCGCGCGGTCCCCCGTCGCAAGTGCGTCCCAGACCTGCTTTTCATGGTGCAGGATGGTTTCGAGATCCGAGCGTGACATGGCGCCTCCTCTGCGCGGAGCCTTGCAGCTTTTCGGCGGTTTGGGAATAGTCTGACCACCACAGGCACGAGGTGGGGAATGAGCAAGAGCCTGAAACGGGTCCGCACGGTTTTGGAAAGTGCAGGTGCGACATTCGATCTGCGGGAGATGCCGGACAGCACCCGAACCGCCCAGGCGGCGGCCGATGCTATCGGCTGCACGCTCGACCAGATTGCCAAGTCCATAGTTGTGGAGGGCGAAAGCTCGGGGACGCTTTCCCTCTTTGTGACGGCGGGCGGCAACCGTGTCTGCACCCGGGCCATCGCCGGGTTGCTGGGTGAACCGACCCATCCCGCAGATGGCGCCCGGATCCGGCAGGTCACGGGCTTTGCCATCGGTGGAGTGTCTCCTATCGGGCACAAGACACCGATCAGGGCCTGGTTTGACCCGCGACTGAACCACTTCGAACAGGTCTGGGCCGCTGCCGGCACCCCGCGCCATGTGTTTGGCATCGATCCGGCCACGCTGCGGGATCTTGCGGCCGCGCAACTCGCCACGTTCACTGAATGACGCGGAGGTTTCGCTCCTGCCCTCCCCGGTTCCCAAGTCCCTTGTGCATCGTTGGTGCGCGACGCGGATCCGAACTCCATCGGTACTCAAGCCCGGCGACCCTACTCCGCACTGCCCGGTGACGCCGGTCTCGCCCGGATTGGCGGCAGGGCTGTCGCGGCGTCTTATAGCCGTCTCCTTGCGCGCCTCCGGGCACGCCATCACGACGCACCACAAGCCCTGATTGCGGCTGGGCCACATCCTTTGGAACATTGGCACGCTGTTTCCACTAGGTATTTAAGCACAAACTGAACTCCATTTATTCTATAAATTTCCGTATCTTATTGAATTTTCACCCCGACAATGTAAAAACTTTTCACATTACCCATTGACCGACTCGGGATCCCTCCCCATCTTTGTAATGTGAAAAGCATTCACATTGATCGAAAC
Source organism: Aliiruegeria haliotis (assembly GCF_003003255.1). Classification (GTDB taxonomy): domain Bacteria; phylum Pseudomonadota; class Alphaproteobacteria; order Rhodobacterales; family Rhodobacteraceae; genus Tropicimonas; species Tropicimonas haliotis. Next base: position 97,915 of record NZ_PVTD01000009.1, on the reverse strand, counting down.
GAGGAGATTACGATGACCACCGCACATGCCGCCAACCCGTCCTGGCTCGCCCGGGCCGAGAATTGGCTCGATGACCGCGGAAAGGGCGCCTGGATCGCGACCATGATCCTTGGATTCATCTTCTTCTGGCCGATTGGCCTCGCCCTTCTCGCCTACATGATCTGGAGCAAACGCATGTTCAACGGTTCTTGCCGAAGCGCCCGCAAGGCGCACCACCGCCATATCCGCACCGCGATGAAGTCCAGCGGAAACAGTGCTTTCGACGCCTACAAGTCGGAAACGCTGCGCCGCCTGGAAGAAGAACAGGATGCCTTCGAGGCCTTCCTTCAGCGGCTGCGCGAAGCCAAGGACAAGTCGGAATTCGACGCATTCATGGACGACCGCGCACGTGCCGCCAAGTCCACCAATGGCGACAGCGGCCCCGTGGAAGCCACCGAACCGGCGTAATCGAAAAAACCGGTGCCCGTTTCTCGGGCGCCTATCCCCGGAAACGGCGCGCGAGCCCCTCGCGCGCCGATCCATGCCCGATCCATGACAGACAGCCATTGCAAGGCTGCATATTGAGTGACAGATGACCTACATGACCGATCCCATGCGTGGCCTTCCCGACCCGGAATACAACGCCGAGCTCTATGCTGACGTGCCCGTCAAGCGCCTGTTCGCCTGGGTCGTGGACGCGTTCGTGATCTTCGGCCTGACGCTGCTGGTCCTGCCGTTCACGGCCTTCACCGCCATCTTCTTCTACCCTGCGCTCTGGGTCCTCGTGAGCGTCCTCTACCGGGTGATCTCGATCAGCAGCGGGTCGGCCACGCTCGGCATGCGGTTGGTGTCGATCGAGTTGCGCACATGGCGAGACGAACGTTTCGGATTTGGAGAGGCCCTGCTCCATACCTTGCTCTACGCGCTTTGCGTCTCCTTCCTCGTGCCACAGATCATTTCGGCAGTGCTGATGCTGACCACGGCCAAGGCACAGGGCTTGCATGACCTCGCGCTCGGCACAGCGGCGTTGAACCGCAGGCGATAGCCATCCCTGTATACCGGGCGTTGATACCGAACGACCGAACCCTAGATCCTCTGGCAGGGGTTGGCGTGACCGCCAGCCCCTGCTACCGTTTAGGAAAATTGTAAGATCCCCGGACGTCGCAACGGAATGCGCCACACTCTTCCCCTCGCTCCGCAGTTCTATGTAACTGCGCCGCAACCATGCCCCTATCTTCAGGGCCGCATGGAGCGAAAGCTGTTCACCGCGCTGCAAGGCGATCATGCCGAGGTGCTGAACGACACACTTTCAAAGCAGGGCTTTCGCCGCTCGCAGAGCGTGCTCTACCGCCCGGCCTGCGCCGATTGCACCGCCTGTCTGTCCGCACGCATCCGGGTGGCCGATTTCACACCGTCTCGCAGCCAGCGGCGGACGCTCAGCCGGAATGCGCCCATGCAGCGGGAGGCGACCTCCCCTTGGGCGACGGATGAGCAATATACGCTGTTTCGCCGCTACCTGGACAGCCGGCATGCGGATGGCGGCATGGCGGATATGGATATCTTCGAGTTCGCCGCCATGGTGGAGGAAACCCCCGTGCGGTCCCGCGTGGTGGAGTACCGGATGCCCGGACTTGCCGAACAGGACGGGCCCGAGAGCGATATCGCCGCGGTCTGTCTGACCGATGTGCTCGAGGATGGGCTGAGCATGGTCTACAGCTTCTACGAGCCGAACCTGCAAAAGCTGTCGCTCGGCACCTACGTGATCCTCGACCATATCGAGATCGCGCGGGCTGCGGGCCTGCCCTATGTCTACCTCGGCTACTGGGTGCCCGGCTCGGCGAAGATGGGTTACAAGGCCGGGTTCAACGCGCTGGAGATCTACAAGGACGAAACCTGGCAGCCCATCGGCGATCCCGGGCAGCATGACAGCGTGACCCATCCGCTGTCGGTCGAGCCCATTGCCGAACAGGTCGCCAAGATCACCCTGCCCGACACACGCCCGACACGTCGCTGACGCGCATGCAAGTCCTCGCCGCCGTCAGCATTGTCGTTCCCGACTACGACGACGGTATCGCCTTTTTCGTGGGCAAGCTTGGATGGGATGTGCTGGAGGACATCGACCAGGGGCGGAAACGCTGGGTGGTCGTGGCGCCGGCGGGCGGGCAGTGCCGTGTGGTCCTCGCCCGCGCAGAGACCGAGGCGCAGCGTGCCGCCATCGGCAACCAGACTGGCGGTCGTGTTGGCTTCTTCCTGAACACCGATGATTTCACCCGGGACCACGCCGCAATGGTCGCGGCGGGTGTGGCCTTTCACGAGGATCCACGGCAGGAACCCTACGGCACGGTCGCAGTCTGGGAAGACGCCTTTGGCAACCTGTGGGACCTGATCGAACCGGCTGAGGCCGGATAGACACCCCACAGCGCCGGAACAGATCCGAACGGACGGCCCTGACACGTCAACTATTCGAGCCCGCGCATCGGGCGAATGGAGATGGCCCGATCCCTAGGGTCGCTTTCGCCGATAGCGTTTCTGGAGCAATTGCGCGCGAATGACTTCCGCGCCCAGAAACTCGAACGCCTCGGCGCGTTCCAAATGGCCGAAGAGCCGCGTGCCCCCGCCAAGCAACACGGGCACTTCCGTGAGGATCATCTCGTCAATCAGGCCGTCCGCCAGGAAGCGTTGCACCGTCCGGCCGCCGTCAATGTAGAGATCGCGGTAGCCCTTGCCGCGGGCAATCGCGACGATCTCAGCCGGCGCCCCTTGGGCGATCTGCACATGGTCCTCGAACCCCGCAGGAACCGCATCAAGGGTCGAGCTCAGGACCAGACCCGGCTTCGGATAGGGCCACCCCACATCGAACCCGACGACGGCTTCGAAGGTGGCGCGCCCAAGAACCACCGCGTCTACGTGCTCCATGAACGCGGCAAAGCCCCCGTCGTCCCCTTCCGGGTTGGGCACCGCTTCGAGCCAGCCCAATCCGCCGTCCCGGTCGGCGATGTACCCATCAAGGCTCGTCGCGATGAAAACGAAGTTGGTCATCCCCACCCTTCCGGAAAGTGTTGCCTGTGCCGATCGTAAGGGTGTCGCCGACCCGGCACAACGCGGGGATGATGACCAGCATGCGCGCCGGTCCGGACGGACGGCGCAGGTCGCGCAGGTGGGGCCCACCGGACCGGTGACATACCGGCTGAGAGGGGCTCAGACCTTCGCCTTTACCGGTTTCGCACGCGCCTGCTCGGCAAGGTCGCGGGCAATGGCGAAGGCGCCCTTGATCTTGTCGGCGTTGTTCTTCCAGTCACGGCGGACGACAATCTTGTTGTCCCGCACCTTGGCCAGCCCGTTCTGGGCCTGCACGAAGCTGACAAGCCCCGCCGGGTTGGCAAACTTGTCGTTGTGAAACTGGATCGTTGCCCCCTTCGGCCCGCCGTCGAGCTTGGCAATGCCGGCCCGCTTGCACATCGCCTTGATGCGGACCACCAGCAGCAAGGTGTTCACCTCTCGGGGCAGCTTGCCGAACCGGTCGATCAGTTCGGCCGCGAACCCTTCCAGTTCCACCTTGGTGGACAGCTGCGAAAGGCGGCGATAGAGGCCGAGACGCACGTCGAGATCCGGCACGTAATCCTCCGGGATCAACACCGGCACGCCGAGGTTGATCTGCGGGGCCCATTGACCATCGTCGTCCATCAGACCGTCAAACTCGCCCGACTTGATCTTGCCAATCGCCTCTTCCAGCATGCTCTGGTACAGTTCGTAGCCGACCTCCCGCATCTGGCCGGATTGCTCCTCTCCCACGAGGTTGCCGGCACCGCGGATATCGAGATCCTGGCTGGCCAGGGTGAACCCTGCGCCCAGACTGTCGAGCGATCCCAGCACCCGCAGCCGTTTTTCCGCCGTGTCGGTGAGCCGGGCCCGCGGCTTGGTGGTCAGGTAGGCGTAGGCGCGAGTCTTGGAGCGCCCCACCCGGCCCCGGATCTGGTAAAGCTGCGCGAGGCCGAACATGTCGGCGCGATGCACCACCATCGTGTTCGCGGTCGGAATGTCGAGGCCGGATTCCACGATGGTCGTGGCCAGCAGCACATCGAACTTGCCATCGTAGAAGGCATTCATCCTGTCATCGAGCTCGCCGGCCGCCATCTGGCCGTTGGCAATGACATAGGAGACTTCCGGCACCTGTTCGCGCAGGTACGCCTCGATCTCCGGCAGGTCGGAGATTCGTGGAACGACATAGAAGCTCTGCCCGCCGCGATAGTGTTCGCGCAGCAGCGCCTCCCGGATGGTGACGCTGTCGAACTCGCTCACGTAGGTGCGGATTGCCAGCCGGTCGACCGGCGGCGTCCCGATGATGGACAGGTCGCGCACACCCGAAAGCGACATCTGCAACGTGCGCGGGATAGGCGTCGCGGTCAGCGTCAGCACGTGGATATCGGAGCGCATCTCTTTCAGGCGCTCTTTGTGCTGGACGCCGAAATGCTGCTCCTCGTCGATGATCAACAGGCCGAGGTTCTTGAATTTCACCTGCTTCGCGAGCAACGCGTGGGTGCCGATGGCGATATCGACGGAGCCGTCGGCAATCCCCTTGCGGGTCTCGTTCGCCTCCTTCGTGGTCACAAACCGCGAGAGCTGCCGAACCTTGAGCGGAAACCCCCGGAAGCGATCCCGGAAGGAGTTTGCGTGCTGACGGGCCAGCAGCGTGGTCGGCGCGATTACGGCGACCTGCATGCCGGACATTGCGGCGATGAAGGCCGCGCGCATCGCGACCTCCGTCTTGCCGAAACCGACGTCGCCGCAGATCAGGCGATCCATCGGCATCCCGCGCTCCAGGTCTTCGAGGACATCCTCGATCGCCTTGAGCTGGTCGTCGGTTTCCTCATAGGGGAAGCGGGCGGAGAACTCCTCCCAGGCGTGGTGCTCCGGCTGCACGACAGGCGCCTTGCGCAAGGCCCGTTCCGCGGCAATTCGCATGAGCTTGTCGGCGATCTGGCGAATGCGCTCCTTCAGCTTGGCCTTCTTGGCCTGCCAGGCGCCGCCACCGAGCTTGTCCAGCAACCCTTCCTCGTGGCCGAACTTGCTCAGCAGTTCGATATTCTCCACCGGCAGGTACAGACGCGCCTTCTCCGCGTATTCAAGGTGGATCATCTCGTGATCGGCACCGAGCGCGTTCACGATCTCCAGCCCCTTGTAGCGCCCGACGCCATGGTCGACATGCACCACCAGATCGCCCGGAGAGAGCGACTGCGCCTCGGTCAGGAAATTCTCCGCCCGGCGTTTCTTGCGCGGCTTGCGGATGAGCCGGTCGCCCAGAACGTCCTGTTCGGAAATGACCGTCAGGCCACCGTTTTCATGCGGCCCCTCGAACCCGTGCTCCAGCGCCCAGACGGCGAGGAACAGGCCGCCCTTGCCTTCGGGCACGTCGCGGAAATCGGTGATCTCGGTCGCGCCGACGACACCCTCGTCCTCCATCAGCCCGGCAAGACGCTCCCGCGCACCGTCGGAATAGGAGGCGACGATGACCTGTCCAACTTGTCGCTTTGCCTTCACATGCTCCGCCAAGGCGCCGAAAAGGCTTACACTTTCCTGCTGACGCTCTGGAGAGAAATTGCGCCCGATGCGACCGCCCGCGTCGATCACGCCCGGGCCGGTCGCCTGCGGCAATGCAGTGAGTTTCATCACCCGGTGGCCGGAGGTCGCCTCTCCCCAGGCTACCTCGTCAAGATAAAGCGCGGCAGGAGGGGCGGGTTTGTAGACGGAATCCATCCGCGCCTTGGATTTCATCGCCTCGACACGGTTGTCGTAGCTGTCCTCGATCCCCTCCCAACGGGAGATCCGCGCCGGTTCGACCTGATCGTCCAGCAGGATCGTCGCGTCTGGCAGGTAGTCGAAGAGCGTCTCGAGCCGGTCGTGGAAGAAGGGCAGCCAATGCTCCATCCCTGCGTGTTTTCGACCGGCACTGACGGCCTCGTAGAGCGGGTCGTCCGTGCCCGCGGCACCGAACTCGATCCGGTAGGATTGGCGGAAACGGGTGATCGCGGCCTCGTCGAGGATAACCTCGGAGACCGGCGCCAGCTCGACCACCTGAAGCTTCTCGACCGTGCGCTGGTTGGCCGGGTCGAACCGGCGCGCACCATCGAGCACGTCACCGAAGAAATCGAGCCGCACCGGGCCATCGTGTCCGGGCGGGAAAATGTCGATGATGCCGCCACGGATCGCGTAATCCCCGGGTTCCATGACGGTCGGCGCCTGCGAGAACCCCATGCGGACCAGAAATGCCTTGAGCGCGGCCTCGTCCACGCGGTCGCCGACGCGCGCGGTAAAGGCCGCCTCCCGCAGCACGTCGCGGGCCGGGACCCGCTGAGTCGCGGCGTTGAGGGTGGTCAGAAGGACAAATGGCCCCGGCACTCCGGTGGCAAGCGCGGCGAGCGTGGCCATTCGGGCGGCGGACACATCCGGATTTGGCGAGACCCTGTCGTAGGGCAGGCAATCCCAGCCCGGAAAATCCAGCACCACCGCTGTCGGGGCGAGGAAGGCGAGCGCAGAGCGCATCGCCGCGAGCCGCTTGTCATCGCGGGCCACGTGGACGACCGGCGTCCCCTTCTCCAGTTCGCGTGCGAGGAGCAGCGCGTCGAATCCCTCCGGCGCCCCGCCGGCAGTGATATGCTGAGGCGTGTTCATGATGGCTGTCACCTATTGAAGCCAGTGGCGATGTCAACGGGGCAGGACGAATTGGAGGTTTGCAACAGGCAGCCGGGCGTTTCGAAACTCGCGACCCGGCCCATACCGTCGCAGACCAATCGGCCACCCAGCCGGTCAGGACAAACAGGATTTCCATTCAACGGCAACGGCTGATCCCGTTCACTCGGGAGCCTGTCAGGAGAACGTGTTCCATGGCCGACGCATCTGCCAGACGACCATCGGATCGGGGAGCATTCGGCTCCTGAAACTGTGGCCGCAAGGCGCAAGCGTGGCGATCCTTTTGCCTTCCGCCCCGGGCGGTCAAACACAGGGCGGCCCATGGTGCATCGCGTTCTCGATGGGCAGGGCGCCCCATTCTGCCGGGATGTCAAAGCGCGGACCCTGCGCTGTGATCAGATCTGCCTTGCCGACGGCAACGGCATTGCAAACAGCCGGGATCCGGCTGGCAGCACGGGTTCAGTTTCCAGTCGTGTAGCCCGGTGCAAAACCACATGCACCAGCTAGCGCGGCGCGCCAGCAACCGGAACGGTGGCGCGCGTCGTTCGGCTCAGAGAACCCCGAGCGTCAGGTTTTGCCACATGCCCCAGAACGCGGTCACGAAGATTGCGCCCATGCCGATCACCTGGGTGATGAAGCGATGCACCTGCAACATGTGGTAGAGCCCCTCGCCATCAGCGGCGCGGATGCGGCGCGCGGTGCGAACCGAGAGCGCGAAGACACCGCTCATGGGCAAGGCCAACAGGAATACCGCCTGCGCGAATTCCACCCAGTAAACAAAGCCCAAGAGGGCCAGCGTGGTCAGGAGGAAGAACGCGAATCCAACGAGCAGATAGCCGGCGGTGTCGATGATATAGAGGATCCGGTTCACGTTGATCCGCACCAGGTCGTGAAGGTCCTCTTCCGCCTGTCCGCCGAGGCGGCGGGCGCGGGACACCATGTCGTAGGGAACGCCGAGCACCCAGTGGCTGGACGAGGACCAGACCACCGCGAGGACGATCCAGTACCACAGGTTCGAGAACGACCGCAGGTCGATTACCTCGAATGCCGTCTGGTACCAGTCCTGCAAGTGGGCCTCTCCACGTGGCTTCCTGCCCGTCGCCTGGGCACTGCTCTGTCGGATGACCTAGCCCCCTGCGAGGCACAGCGCAAGCTGTCGGCGGCACGCGCGCTTTGTCACGCTTGAGCAGAGGCCCGGAGACGTGCATTCTGCGCGCCACTGCGACCTATAGAGCACACAAGAGGCAGCACATGCGCCCGACGCAAGCCCCCTTTCCCGCCGGCCGTCTCCGCCGAACCAGAAGCTCAGCCGCCCTGCGGTCGATGGTACAGGAAACCACCCTTGGCGTGGGGGACCTGATCTGGCCGGTCTTCGTCCGCGACGGTGACGGCGTGACCGAAGACGTGCCCTCGATGCCCGGCGTGCAGCGGCGTTCCGTCGACCTGACTGTGAAGGCGGCGGCCGAGGCGGCCGAGTTGGGAATCCCGGCGATCTGCCTTTTTCCCTACACCGACCCGGCGCTGAAGACCGAAGGCTGCGAGGAAGCCTGGAACCCGGAAAACCTCTCCAACCGGGCGATCCGAGCCATCAAGCGCGAAGTCCCCGAGATTGCCGTGATGACCGACATCGCGCTCGATCCTTACAATATCAATGGCCACGATGGGATCGTCGTCGACGGTGAGATCGTCAACGACGAGACGCTGGAGGCGCTGGTGAAAATGGGCCTGGCGCAGGCGGAGGCCGGGGCGGACATCCTCGGCCCGTCCGACATGATGGACGGGCGGATCGGTGCGTTGCGCACGGCGCTGGAGCAGGCACGGCACCCCAACGTGACGATCATGTCCTATGCTGCGAAATACGCCTCGGCCTTCTACGGTCCCTTCCGGGATGCCGTCGGCGCCAGCGGGGCATTGAAAGGTGACAAGAAGACCTACCAGATGAACCCGGCCAATTCCGACGAGGCGATGCGGCTCATCGAGCGCGATCTGTCGGAAGGCGCCGACATGGTCATGGTGAAACCCGGGCTGGCCTATCTCGATATCTGCCGCAGGGTGAAGGAGACCTTCGGCGCTCCGACCTTCGCCTACCAGGTGTCAGGGGAATACGCGATGATCGAGGCCGCGGCGCAGAACGGATGGATCGATGGCGAGAAGGTGATGCTGGAAAGCCTGATGGCGTTCAAACGCGCGGGATGTGACGGCATCCTGACCTATTTCGCCCCTCGTGTCGCCCGGCTGCTGAAAGACGGCTGAAGCGGCGGGCCGACCATTGCTGTCTTCTGCCGAATGCGGCGAGAGCCCGCCGGCCCTTGCGCTTGCCCCAACGGCAGCGTGACATGGCGGCTCCAGTCACGTATACTTGGCTCAACCGGCGGCAAACACGCCGGAACCGAGGCAATTCAGGCAGATTCCAGGACAGACTCATGGATTCCAAAACCACCCTATCCCGTCGCGGGTTCCTTGCGGCTGCGGCGGCCGGCACGGCGGCAATGGCCGGGTGCTCCAACCCCGTCGGCTCCAATGGCGCGCTGCGGATCGATCAACGCGTCGACGCCACGCGCAACTTCCTTTTCACCACCTATCCCGGCACGGCCGAGCTGGAACAGAAATCCTCCGGCGTGCTCTTCATGCCGCTGATCACCAAGGCCGGTTTCGGCGTTGGCGGCAGCTACGGCACCGGCGCGCTCCGGATCGAGAACACCACGGTCGACTACTACGAGGCGCTGCAGGCCAACGTCGGCTTCCAGGCCGGGGCTCAACAATATGCCCATGCGCTGTTCTTCATGACGCCCGAGGCATTGCAAAGCTTCCGGACCTCGCATGGCTGGTCTGTCGGGGCGGATGCGGAATACGCTTGGATCGACCAGGGCGGCAACCTCTCGGCGGAGACGCTGACCACCCCCGAGCCCATCATTGCACTGGTCTTTGCCCAGGCCGGGGTAATCGCGGGTGCAACGCTGGGCGGCACGAAATACCGCCGGATCATCCCCTGATCACACGCGCGGCGCCGTCACGGACGGCGCGCGCACAGAATGCTATCTCTCCAGATGGAACGGGCCGGGCCACGCGTTGGCACCGGCCCTTCTATCTTGGCGCGGCAGCGGCGGCGCCCGCATCGGTCACTTCAGCATCCATGTGCCGTCGGGATGAAAGGCATGGAAGGCGAAGGCGAACATCACGTCGTGGGGCACGTCCCTGCCCTGCGCGTCCTTCACCCGGATCGTTCCCACGTCCCGCCCCTTGGCGATGCTCTGGCTGTCGAGCGCAGAGGCCTGCCCTGCCCGCCAGCTCAAGGTCAGGCCGTCTTCGGAGATTTCACCCGCCGTCGCCAGCCGCTCCACCGGCCACGCCCGGGCACCAACTTTTACCACGCGGGCGAGCGGTGCAATGCCGTGGGGCGGCATCTCTCCATTGTAGAGGAAGGGGCGCTGTGAACTGTCATAGTTGGTATAGGGGTTGCGGCCGTAGGCGCGCGGATAGTCCGGCTCCGCCATGACCAGCCCATCGGGATTGCGCGCCTTGAACTCGGCCCAACTCTCCATCCAGGTCGGCAACTGCCGGAGTTCGGTGCCGGTGTAGTGGCCCACGATGCCGGTCCCGATGGCCTGCTGCCACCAGCTTTCGGTTTCCATGTCGTACATCACCATGTCGGAGTTCCTGAGCTTTCCGGAGACACCGAAAGTGAGGGTCCGCCCGCCGACACGGCGATCGAAGGTGATGCCGGAATTGCACAACGGACAGAAGGTCACCGCGACCGGCACGCCGCCGACGCTGTCATTCACGATCTCGTGCCATGTCAGGTAGCGGATCGGATAGGCACGCGGGTCGGCCCCATCGATCTCTACCGTGATCACCGGCTCGCGGTCGCCGATACGGCGCTCGTTGGCGACCCGTTTGAAGGCGGGGCTGGAGAGCGCCGGGATGCCGTCCTTCGGGGGGCCGCCGGACATGATCTCCGACCAGTTGGCAATATTGGTACGGGTGAAATCGGTGTCGGGCCATTCGGTCTTCCAGGCGCCCGGGTCCGCGGTGGCGGCGCTGGCAGAGATGAGAACGGCGGCGGCGAGGGCGGCAAGGCGCATGGGGGTTCCTTTCCTGTCCGGCGGGACAAGCCTGTCAGGGAATGCCGCGCCGGGATAGCCCTGCTCACGCAGGGTTCAGGAGACGTGTGGCAGCGTTCGGCGCCCGCCCCCTGCCGCAAACGGGGCGGACCGGGATTTCACCCGCCCGCAACGCGCGTCAATCACACCGCGCAAATGGCCATGGCCGAGAATGCGGCCGCAGTTCACGGAACTCGACCTGGGGAGCGTTCGCGGCACGTCCGGCAACGGCGAAAGCAAAGGCCCGACCGGCAACCGGCTGATGTCGGACTATCCGGCATCCTGCCCCGGCCCATAGATATGGGACGGCTCTGCATGCCAGGCGATTTCGATGTTGCTACACTCTGCTGCTGCCCGAATGGCAAGGTCGGAACCTGAAGGCGGCCCTGGCATTGCCCGCATCTGGGCCGGGGAAGGAAATGCTGCCATGCCCGCGATGTCGCCGGGGCAACGGCCGCACATTTCACCGGAAGTGCATGGCGTTCCGGATGCATCCTCACCCGCGACCGCAATCCGCCATCCCCGGACAACGTGTCAGGCGATGGACGCAGCGACATGGACGCACTGGCGGTCGCGAACTCCCCCCGGTGACCCAATGTTGGGTGGTATGTTGCGGGCACCTCCTGCGCGGGCAGGATCCGGCAGCACCTGACACAGCCCCCCGCCTTCGCCCCGGCCATGATCGGCATGAAAAAAGGCGCGCCCGGACAGGCGCGCCTCTGATCGTACGGGAACTGCGTCGGGTTAAGGCTGAACGGTGACGCTGACGATCCGGTCCGGGTCGCTCACGGCGCCGTTGCCACCACGCCCCTTCTTGATCGAATCCACGACGTCCATGCCTTCCACCACACGGCCCAGAACGGTGTACTGGCCATTCAGATGCGGCGCCGGCGCGAACATGATGAAGAACTGGCTGTTGGCCGAGTTCGGGTTGGACGAACGGGCCATGCCAACCACGCCGCGTTCGAACGAAACGTCGGAGAATTCCGCCGGCAGATCGGGCATGGACGACGCGCCCGTGCCCGCGCGCGACGTGTCGCCGCCGGCCTTGCCGAATTGCACGTCACCGGTCTGCGCCATGAAACCGTCGATAACGCGGTGGAAGACCACGTCATTGTACTCACCGCTCTCGGCGAGCGCTACGAGCCGCTCTACGTGCTTCGGCGCAACTTCGGGCAACAGGTCGATGACGATGGTGCCATTCCCTTCGCCCGCGACCTCGATCACGAGGTTCGGGCCCGCACCGTCCTCCGCCGCGACCGCCTGAGTGGTCGAGGCGTTGGTGAACAGGAAGAACGCGGCGAGGAACGCCAGTCCGACAGCGAAGATGCTGCCTGCGAATACCTTTCCATCAGACATCGGCGGCCACCTTCACCGAGATCATTTGGTCGGGATTCGCGGGCGGCTCGCCACGGGTGATGGCATCGACGAATTCCATGCCCTCGATCACGCGGCCATAGACGGTGTACTGCCCGTTGAGGAAGTCGTTGTCCTTGAAGTTGATGAAGAACTGGCTGTTGGCCGAGTTCGGGTTCTGCGAGCGGGCCGCACCGAGCGTTCCACGCGCATGCGGCAGCTTGGAAAACTCGGCCGGCAGGTTCGGCAGGTCGGATCCGCCGGTGCCGGCGCGGCGCATCTCGCCCCCGGCCTTGCCGTGTTCCACGTCGCCGGTCTGGGCCATGAAGCCCTCGATCACGCGATGGAAGACCACGCCGTCATAGGCACCGGAGCGGGCCAGTTCCTTCATCCGCGCGGAATGCTGCGGCGCCACGTCCGGCAACAATTCGACGACGACATTGCCATCCTTGAGTTCGATGATGACGGTGTTTTCGGGATCCTTGATCTCGGCCATTGGGTGTCCTTCCTGAGTCGCATGGCGGGTATTCCCCCCGCGGTTCGGCGCGACCCTAAACCGCGTTAGCGGAAACCTAAAGCCCATAGGCGCGCGTTGGCGCTTGCGATAGATCAGGGCCAACTCTCACCAAGGAGCATCCTCATGAGCTGGAAAACCCTCGACGACATGGACCTCGCAGGCAAGATCGTGCTGGTCCGTGTCGATATCAACGTGCCGGTCAAGGATGGCGTTGTGACCGATGCCACCCGTATCGAGCGCATCGTGCCCACGATCAAGGACATCGTGGCGAAGGGCGGCAAGCCGGTCATGCTCGCCCATTTCGGGCGTCCCAAGGGACAGGTCGTTCCGGAGATGTCGCTGAAGATCACGGTGCCTACACTGGAAGAAAAGCTCGGCCAGCCTGTTACCTTCATCGAGAAACCGTCCCGCGACGAGATCGCCGCCCTGCCCGAGGGAACGGTGGTGCTGGTCGAGAACACCCGTTTCACCGCGATGGAAACCGACAACGATCCGAAGATGGCCCAGTTCCTGGCCTCGCTGGGCGATCTCTATTGCAATGACGCCTTCTCTGCCGCGCACCGGGCCCACGCCTCGACCGAAGGCGTGGCGAAACTGTTGCCGAACTGCGCCGGGCGCCTGATGGCGCAGGAGCTGGGTGCGCTGGAAGCCGCGCTTGGCAAGCCCGAACGCCCGGTGGTCGCGGTTGTTGGCGGCGCCAAGGTCTCGACCAAGCTGGACCTGCTGTCCAACCTGATCGAGAAGGTCGATCACCTCGTTATCGGCGGCGGCATGGCCAACACATTCCTCGTCGCCAAGGGTGTCGAGATCGGCACGTCGCTGGCGGAACGCGACATGGCCGACACCGCTCGCGAGATCCTCGCCAAGTCGGAAACCACGGGCTGCAAGATCCACCTGCCGGTCGATATCGTCGTCGCGGGTGAGTTCGCCGCCGGAGCTGCCAACGAGACGCTCCCCGTTGATCAATGCCCCGCCGACAAGATGATCCTCGATGCCGGCCCCGCCACGGTCGAGGCGCTCAAGGGCGTGTTCGCGGAGTGCAAGACGCTGATCTGGAACGGCCCGCTTGGCGCCTTCGAGATCGAGCCCTTCCACAAGGGCACGTTTGACGCCGCATTGGCCGCCGCCGCCCTCACCGCAGACGGCAAACTGATCACCGTGGCAGGCGGCGGCGACACTGTCTCTGCGCTCAACAAATCGGGGGCGGCGAAGGACTTCACCTATATCTCCACCGCCGGTGGCGCCTTCCTCGAATGGATGGAAGGCAAGGAACTGCCCGGCGTCGCCGCGCTCGGCTGACACCCCGTCCTGGCGGGTGAAACTCGAAACGCGAGCGACCTGCACCTCGAGTCGAACCAGTCGTCGTACAACACCGCCCCGCCAGTTTTCTGGCGGGGCGTCTGCGTCTGTCGCCATACGTTTCGCAATGGCGCCCGACCGCGTGCGCGAGCCCCGGCACCTTTCCCGGCTGATCGATCGAACTGGAACGCGAACCCGGGCTTTTTTCCTTGAGCGCAACGGGTGCGGGCCGTCGGGACCAGTCTTCCTGCCCAAAATCCGACCGGCACCTCCCGATCCAACGGACCCCGACCGCAGGTTGACTGCGCGACGAGAGGCCAAAAAAAATCAACGAGATCGTGTGCATCTGAATGATTGCCAGCCCGTCTTCCGGCGATACACTTCAATTCAGGTGACTTTTTTTGAGGGGGGAGACTCATGAACATAACCGGCGATATTGGCGACAACGTCCTCAACGGGACGCCCGAACAGGACATCATAAAGGGACTGGGCGGCGACGACACGCTTCGCGGGAATGCCGAGGACGATGGCCTCTTCGGGGGAAACGGGCGCGACACCCTGTTCGGTGGCAAGGGTGACGACGACATCTATGGCGGGCGCGGCCTCGACACGCTGAAGGGCGGTGAAGGTGAGGACAACCTCGATGGCAATGGCGGAAATGACCGGATTCATGGCGACGCCGGCGACGACAGCCTCGACGGCGATGACGGCAACGACAGGCTCTACGGTGGCGCGGGAGAGGACGATCTTCAAGGCGCGGCGGGCAACGACCTGCTGCTGGGCGGCGCGGGCGAGGACGAGCTTGACGGTGGCGCCGGCAATGACACCCTCAAGGGCGGATCGCACGACGACGACATCGATGGCGGCCAGGGCGCCGACAAGCTCTACGGTCAGGCCGGGAACGACGACCTCGAAGGCGGCCGCGGCAATGACAGCCTTTTCGGTGGCAACGGCCAGGACGATCTGGAAGGCGGCAAGGGCGCCGATGTCCTGAAAGGCGGCAAGGGCGATGACAAGCTGGAAGGGAACGGTGGCCGGGACACCTTGGTTGGAGGCAAGGGCAATGATGTCCTTGAAGGCGGCGGTGGCGCCGACACGTTTGTCTTCAACAGGGGCGACGGCCGCAACAAGATCGACGATTTCGATCCCTCTCGCGATGTTGTGCAGATCAACAGCGGCGCCTCGGATTTCGCCCAGTTGCAGATCAGCCAGGACGGCGACAATGCGATTGTCGAATTCGCCAATGTGATGATCTGGTTCGACGACACGAAGGCAGGCGATCTCGACAGCGGCGATTTTGTCTTCTGACCGGGCACCTATGCCGCAGTCAGGCCGCAGTGCCCCACGGCTGAACGCGCCGCCTCGTCGAACGGGAAGAGGACTGTCGGGCCACAAAGAGGCGCTCATCCCCGCCGGACGACGGCAAACGCGCACCCATTTCGCAATCGTGGCGCCGGCGCGATGCCGACGCCACGCGTTTCGGAAAAAATCTCCGCCTACCAGAGATCGGCGCGCGGGATCGGCCCGGCCTCGCCACTGGAGCGGGCGTTGGCGTCGGTGCGCGGAGCGATGCCCATGTCGTCGAGGCGATCGGAAGGTAACGATTTCATCCTGTGGTTATCGCTTGCGAGGCAACGGCTCGCCCGCAACAAAGATACGATTCGGGACAGAAATGTGCCCTGGCCGGTCTGGCGGACGCTGCTGGAAATCTGATTTGTGGTCATCGCTCTGTTCTCCGCTTGGGGATTACCAATGCCACCACACTGACGGAGCGCCGTGAAAGCAGCGCAAGAACCGGGCTGCGTTTTGACTGGCCGCGTGTAATAATTCCGTGAAAAGTGCCCTTCCAATCGTAAAAGGCCCGGTCCCATCCCGCCATGCCCGACCTGACGCTTCATTTGACAGGCCCGTTTCGCCTGACCGATCGGCACGGCAAGCCGCTCTCCGGAGTGAGCCGGAGGGGCCAGGGCATGCTTGCCTATCTGTCCCACCAGGATGGGCAACGGGCCGAACGCGGTGCGCTGGCGGATCTGCTGTGGTCAGACCGGTCCGAGCCGCAGGCACGGGCCTCGCTCCGGCAGGAATTGTCGGTTCTGAAGCGGACACTCCCGGATGGGGTGATCGCCGCCGACCGACAGGCTGTCTGGCTTCACCCCGACCGGATTGCCTGTGTCGAGGGCTCGGGCACGTTTCTGCAAGGGTTCGATCTGCCGTCCGAGGGATTCGAGGACTGGTTACGTACCCGACGGGCGGCACTTGACGACACCTCCCCCCAACCAGCGATGGATATCGCGGGCGGACGGCACGACCGGCCCTCGCTGGCGGTCCTGCCCTTCGAGGAACTCGGCGGGCAGGAGGGCGACATGTTCGCCGAAGGCGTCGTCGAGGAGATCACCGGTGCGCTGAGCCGTGTGCAGGCGTTCCACGTGATCGCCCGGCAGTCCGCCTTTGCTTTGCGTGGGCAAGTGCTTTCGGCGCCGGAAACCGCAGAGGCGCTTGGCACCGACTACCTGCTGGAGGGCAGCGTTCGCCGATCCGGCCTGCGGGTCCGGATCTCCGTTCAACTGGTGCGGGGGCACGATGGCTACACGCTCTGGTCGGAGCGCTTCGACGACCGGCTGGACGACCTATTTGACTTGCAGGACCGGATTGCGACGCAGGTCGCCGGGCACCTCGCCCCGAACCTGCGCACCGCCGAGATCCTGCGCGCCGGTCACACGCCCCCGGAAAGCCGGTCGGCCTATGAATTGCTGCTGACCGCCCTGCCCCACTTCTGGGTCCACGATCCGGCCGAAAACGATCGCGCCATCGCGATGCTGGACGCGGCGTTGGCGAAGGCGCCGGATTTCGGCGCGGCGCTGGCGCAACGGGCCTGGTGTCACGCGCATCGGTGCTGCTACCTCTGGACGCTGGAGCCCGAGACAGCCCGCGATGCCGCCAGCGCCGATTTCGCCGCGGCCCTGCCGCTGGTAGGTGATCATGCGCCCTCGCTGACCGCACTCAGCGCAGCGGCGGCGATGGCCGTGAAGGACAACGCGACGGCAGAGGATCTCGCGCGGCGGGCATTGGATATCGACCCCAACAACGCCTGGGGCTGGCTGCGCATGGGCTGGATCGCCTGTTATCTCGCGCGGCCGGAGGAAGGTCTGTCGCATTTCGACCGCGCCGAAATGCTGAGCCCGCTCGATCCCTTCCTGTTCAACATCGACTTCGGCCGTGCCGCCTGCCTGCGCTCGATCAAGGAGTACGATGCCGCGGTCGCGATGATCGAGAAAGGCCTGCGCGCCGCCCCGCGTGCGGTCTGGGCCTATCGGATGCTGTTTGGCACGCTCTGGCTCAAGGGCGACCGGGAGGGCGCCATCCAGGCAGGCCGCAAATGGCTTGCCGCCCACCCGGGATTGTCGCGCGAAGTGATCCTGCAAGGGCTGCCCGACTGGGACCACGACCCCGACTACCTCGACCTTCTCGCCCGCTTCGACGAGTTGATCCCGGAGCGTTGAGGCCCAAGAAACGGAGGGGTGCCACTTTCCGGACGCGTTACGGCAGCAGAACGGGCACTCAGGACCCCGACCGCCGGATCCGTCCGGATTACCGGTGCCGGCAGGCTCCTGCCTAACCCAGCCAGACGCCAGATCGGGGCCTCGGGCCGGACACGACACGACGGCGCGGCCCCAACCAACCGCTGCCGGACGGATGGCGCGGCTATCGCACCCGGACGCCATGCTTGATCCAGAGGGGGCACATGCCGCCTAATGGACTCCTGAAACCTTGTTGGGAGGACACCATGCCGGCCCTTTATCCATTTTCCCGTCGTATCAACATGCTTGTTGCCGCGCTCGCGTTCGCGGCCCCTGTCGCCCGGGCGCAGGAGAGTCCGTCGCTTCTCGACCTGATCCGGCCGGAGCGGTTGATCCAGCATGTCGTGCAATCCGGGATCATGGCGCTGCGCACGCAGGTCGACTTGAAATACTCCGGCATGTCGGTCTGGCTCGGTGGAAGCCGGATCGCGCTGAACGACCTCGAAATCTGGCCCCTGCCCGAATGGGACGCGAACGGCGATTGCGTGGTCCGCGCCAGCCGGGTGGTCGTCAAGGGATCGGCTCTTGACCGGGCCGACGCCTACCGGGCCGATGTGGCCGCCTACGGCCTGTCCGCGCCGCTCATCTGTCTGCCTCCCGATGTGCGACCCATGGCGCAAATGGCGGGGTTGCAGGAAATCGCCTTGCCGCAAGCAGCCGTTCGGATCGGCTATGACATCCCGAGCGCCGCGGCAAAGGTCTCGGTGGATGCTGTGGCCACCGACCTGGCCGCAATCCGGGCGGAGGCGCATTTCCCCTACTTCTGGTTCGATGGGCGCGACGACATGGAAGAGCCACTGCCCGTCTTCTTCTTGTCGGAAGCCCGCGTAACTCTGGAGAACCTTGGCGCGTGGGAGCGGTTCTCGGTCCTTGTTCCACCGCCCTTTGCAAATGCTGAACAGGCGCCCCTCGCGCTTGAAGGGCTGGTCGGTTCGATGCTGGCAGAGGCGAACAGGGAGAGCGCCGACGACAGCGAGGCCGGCGACCCCAGCGCGCTGACTGAGGAGCAGCGCGCCTTTGTCTCTTCGCTGGCCGCCACATGGGGTGCTTTCCTCGCCGCGCCGCAGAAGCTGGTGCTGGAGACGGACATACCCGACGGCGAGGATGTCTTCCTCGACTTCGAGTTCTACGCCGACGACCCCAAGGTCATCTTCGCGGACCTGCGCCCGCGCCTGGCCACCGCCTCTGCCACGGGCACGGCCCTTCTCGACCTGGACCTGTTGCAGAAAGCCCGGATGGGCGAGATATCGGAGCTGTCCCCTGAGGACCTGCGCCGGGTCGGCATGGCCTTGATCACCGGGGAGGGTGCACCACGCGACGAGGGGCTCGGCGCCACAATCCTCAACGAACGGGCCAAACAGGGCGACGGGGTGGCCGCGATGGCGTTGGCACGGGCGTTGAAGGACAGCGCTCCGGAGGAATCGTACAGGATGGCGCTCCTTGCAGGCGCGACGGTGCAGCCGGGCGCCAGCGACCTGCTCGACCGGCTGGAGGCGGACCTGACGTTGGAAGGCGTGCTGTCCCTGCAGGCGGATTTCTCTGCCAATGTCACCCATCCGATGCAGGCTCTCGACCGGCTGCCGCTGATCCTGGACGAAGCACGCGCACGCATGACCGGACGGGGGCAGCCTCGGTCCTATGCCATCGCTGCGATGTGGGCATCGCTGGCAAAGGCCGCGGGCGCACCGGAGGGCACGGCCATCCTGGAGGAAATCGACGAACGCGTCCGCTTCGCCTCTCCGGCGGCCCGGGAGCTGTGGCAGGGGCAGCGCAACGACGCCAGCGCGCTCGCGCTTCAGGCCTGGGTGGAACAGGACCTGCCCGGCCGGCTCGGCCTCCGGCCGTGAAACCGCTACACACGGGCAACGATGCGTCCGGCCGAGGCCCACGGCCGGTCCCCGAGCCTTGCAAGAGGATCATAGCGGAACCGCAAAAAACGCTCGAAACCGGCTCTGAGAGCGCAAAACAATTGCTTCAGAGGGGTAAAACTGCGACTTAGCGACCACTTTCCGTCATCCGGCTTGCACGGCGCAACCGTCCAAAATACCTCGCACGTGCAATCCATAACTATTAGGGATCGAATCCATGAAAGCCACCCGTGCCGTTCAAAAGATCCTCGCCAATTACGAAGGCGAGACTCCCGGCGTGAAGGCCAACCTGTGCCGTATGCTCATGGCTGGCAAGCTGGGCGGAACCGGCAAGATGATCATCCTGCCCGTCGACCAGGGCTTCGAACATGGCGGGCACCGCTCCTTCTGCCCGAACCCCGCCGGTTTCGACCCGCACTACCACTACCAACTGGCTGTTGATGCCGGGCTGAACGCCTACGCCGCACCGCTTGGCTCGCTCGAAGCCGGCGCCGACACCTTTGCCGGCCAGATCCCGACGATCCTCAAGGTCAACTCGGCCAACTCCCTGATGTCCGGCACCGCCGCCAAGGATCAGGCTGTGACCGCCTCCGTCGACGATGCACTACGCATCGGCGCCTCCGCGATCGGCTTCACGATCTACCCGGGCTCCGACGCCATGTTCAACATGTTCGAAGAGATCGTCGAGATGCGGAAGGAAGCCGCATCCAAGGGCATCGCCACCGTGATCTGGTCCTACCCGCGCGGCGAAGGCGTGACCAAGGACGGCGAGACGGCAATCGACGTTGGCGCCTATGCCGCCCATGTCGCGGCACTGCTCGGCGCCCACATCATCAAGATCAAGCTGACCACCGATCACGTCATGCAGGACGAGGCCCGCAAGGTCTACGAAGAGACCGGCGTCGACATCTCCACCCTGCCCGCACGCGTGAAGCATTGTGTCGACAACTGCTTTGCCGGCAAGCGCATCGTCGTCTTCTCCGGTGGCGCCAAGAAAGGTGCCGACAGTGTCTATGACGATGCCCGCGCGATCCGCGACGGCGGCGGCAACGGCTCGATCATCGGCCGCAACTCCTTCCAGCGTCCGCGCGAAGAGGCCCTGCAGCTGTTCTCGAACCTGGTCGACATCTACAAGGGAAAGGCCTGACCCGGCCCACCGCCTGCCGGTGACCCGCCCTTTGAAAACCGACCCCGCGCACATTCGCGCGGGGTTTTTTTCGTGCCCCGAGTTGCGTCTAGCCAGGTCCGGGGGTCACTCCGGATGGTTCGGATCGACCCACAGCACCTCCTCGACCGCTTCGGCCGGCGTGATATCCAGGTTGACGACCACCGGGTCCTGATCGGAGCGCACGAGCACGCATTCCAGCGGCTCGTCCGGCGATGCGTTGATTTCCTGATGCGGCACGTAGGGCGGCACATAGATGAAGTCGCCGGGCTCGGCCTCGGCAGTAAACTCCAACCGCTCTCCCCATCGCATCCGCGCCTTGCCGCGCAGGACGTAAATCACGCTCTCCAGATGGCCGTGATGATGGGCGCCCGTCTTGGCATTGGGTTGCACATCAACGGTTCCCGCCCAGATCTTCTGCGCTCCGACGCGCGCGAAGTTGATCGCGGCGGCGCGGCTCATGCCCGGTGTCTGGGGCGTATTGTCATCCAGATCGCCCGCCTTGATCACGCGGACGCCGGTCTGCTTCCAGCCATCCTGTGGAATGGTCTCCGACATTGTGGGTGTCCTCCCGGATTGCGACATCTGTGGAGCCTAGCACATGGCCGGTCGTCCCGTCGCATGTGTTTACCACCAGACACCTTGGCCGATGACGATCACACCAGCGGTGTCCCGACGCGATCAGGCGGCCCCTCAGGCAAACCTGTTGCCGATCCGACTCACTTTACGCGGCCGCGCCCGGCACGGCAGCAACGGGGGATTTCCGGGATTCACAAAGCGAGTCGCCTGTGACAGACTCGAGCCATCCACCCGCAAAGAGGTGGGCAGAGGCAGAGTACATGAGTGGTTCCACATCCCGGCCGGCTTTCAAGTCGGCGCTTTTCATCACCCTGAGTTTCTCGCTCGCGATGTATTTCACATTCGCGGCGGTGCAGGGCGATTTCGGGTTGTTTCGGCGTGTCGAAATTGAGGCCGAGTCCCGCGTCCTTGTCGCAGAACGGGAATTGCTTCAGGCGCAGGTGGCGCGGATGGAGAACCTCACCCTCCGGCTCTCCGACGAGTTCCTTGACCTAGACCTGCTGGACGAGCGCGCTCGGGATGTTCTGGGCCTGATACGCACCGACGAGATCGTGATCCGCTGACCCCGGCTGGCTTCGCACTGCCTTCTGCTAGCTCCACCCGTCCCAGACAGCACGCATACACATGCCAACACCCCGGCGTGAATGGGTCTGCATGCCCCACCTCAAATCATCCGCCCGGTTCGTCCCAACGACGGGACGCCTGATGCAGTTGCCGAGACCACCAGCCCTCCGGAACCACCACTCCAAAGAGGGCGCCACCCTTTCTTTGGTGACCGCAACCGTCCCACCCTCCGCATGCCTGCTATTCATTGTTTCCCCTACGGCGTTTTTTTGGTCGCGACATCGAACGCCCTCTGATAGATGATAATTCAACGTTAAACTATTTCTCGGCGAGGGGAGGCTCTGCGAATGGCAGCGCGACGGACCACCAAGAAACCAAATGTCTCCAAGGAAGAGTTGCTTGGCTACTATCGGGACATGCTCCTGATCCGGCGTTTCGAAGAAAAAGCCGGCCAACTTTATGGCATGGGGCTCATCGGCGGCTTCTGCCACCTCTATATCGGACAGGAGGCCGTCGTGGTCGGTCTGGAAGCCGCGACCGAGGAAGGCGACAAGCGCATCACCTCCTACCGCGATCATGGCCACATGCTGGCCTGCGGCATGGACCCCAAGGGTGTGATGGCCGAGCTCACGGGCCGCGAAGGCGGTTATTCCAAGGGCAAGGGCGGCTCCATGCACATGTTCTCCAAGGAGAAGCATTTCTACGGTGGCCACGGCATCGTCGGCGCGCAGGTGCCGCTCGGCGCCGGCCTCGCCTTCGCCGACAAGTACAATGACAATAGTCGCGTGACCTTCACCTATTTCGGGGACGGCGCGGCGAACCAGGGCCAGGTCTACGAAGCATTCAACATGGCTGCCCTCTGGGATCTGCCGGTGATTTTCGTGATCGAGAACAACCAGTATGCCATGGGCACGGCCCAGCAACGCTCGACATCCAGCCAGGAGATTTACAAGCGTGGCGCCGCCTTCGGCATTCCCGGCGAGGAAGTCGACGGCATGGACGTGCTGGCCGTGAAGGCCGCCTCCGAAAAGGCCGTCGCCCACTGCCGCTCCGGCAAGGGGCCTTATATCCTCGAAGTCAAGACATACCGCTACCGCGGTCACTCCATGTCGGATCCGGCAAAGTACCGGACCCGCGAGGAGGTCCAGAAGATGCGCGAGGAGCGCGATCCGATCGAATCCGTGCGCCAGCTTCTGCTGACTGGCAACCACGCCACCGAGGACGAGCTCAAAGCCGTGGACAAGGAGATCAAGGATATCGTCAACGAGTCCGCCGAGTTCGCCAAGGAAAGCCCCGAACCCGCGCTCGAAGAGCTTTGGACCGACATCTACGCCGACGTGGCGCCGCAGAACGCCTGAGGGAGACGAACAGACATGGCAACCGAAGTATTGATGCCCGCCCTGTCGCCGACCATGGAGGAAGGCACGCTGGCGAAATGGATGGTCAAGGAGGGTGACACCGTCTCCTCCGGTGACATTCTGGCCGAAATCGAGACCGACAAGGCGACGATGGAATTCGAAGCCGTCGACGAAGGGATCATCGGAAAGATCCTGGTGTCCGCCGGCACCGAGGGTGTCGCCGTGAACACCCCCATCGCAATCATGGTCGAGGAAGGCGAAGACGTGGATGCGGCCGTCGCCTCTGCCGGATCCGCTGCCGCCGAGGCCCCCGCCGCGGAGGCCCCTGCTGCTGCGGCGCCCGCCGCCGCTGCTCCGGCGGCGCCGGTGGCAAGTGTCACGCTGGAGCCCGATTACCCGGAAGGCACCGCGCTCAAGACCCAGACCGTCCGCGAGGCGTTGCGCGATGCGATGGCCGAGGAGATGACCCGGGACGACAGCGTCTACCTGATGGGCGAGGAAGTCGCCGAGTACCAGGGCGCCTACAAGGTGTCCCAAGGGCTTCTGGATCAGTTCGGCGCCAAGCGCGTGATCGACACACCGATCACCGAGCACGGATTTGCCGGCATCGCGGTGGGCTCTGCCTTCGGCGGCCTGCGCCCGATCGTGGAGTTCATGACGTTCAACTTCGCCATGCAGGCGATTGACCAGATCATCAACTCCGCCGCGAAGACGCTCTACATGTCCGGCGGCCAGATGGGCTGCCCGATCGTGTTCCGCGGACCGAACGGTGCCGCCGCCCGCGTCGGCGCCCAGCACAGCCAGGATTACGCCGCCTGGTATGCGCAGATCCCCGGCCTGAAGGTGGTGCAGCCCTATTGCGCCTCCGATGCCAAGGGTCTGCTCAAGTCGGCGATCCGCGATCCGAACCCTGTGATCTTCCTCGAGAACGAGATCCTCTACGGGCGCACCTTCGACGTGCCGGATCTGGAGGATTACACTGTTCCCTTCGGCAAGGCGCGCATCTGGCGCGAGGGCGACGACGTGACCATCGTCTCCTTCGGCATCGGCATGCAATATGCGCTCGAGGCCGCCGAAAAGCTTGCCGAGGATGGCATCTCCGCCGAGGTGATCGACCTGCGGACCCTGCGGCCGCTCGACTATGACACGTTGCTTGCGTCGGTCATGAAGACCAACCGCTGCGTGACGGTGGAAGAAGGGTTCCCGGTGGCATCCATCGGCAACCACCTGTCCGCCTACATCATGGAAAACGCCTTCGACTATCTCGATGCACCGGTGGTGAACTGCACCGGCAAGGACGTGCCCATGCCCTATGCCGCCAACCTCGAGAAGCTTGCGCTCGTGACCACCGACGAGGTGATCGCGGCCGTCAAGTCCGTGACCTACCGCTGAGGAGCGAGACATGCCGACTGAAATCCTGATGCCTGCCCTGTCTCCGACCATGGAGGAAGGCACGCTGGCAAAATGGCTGGTCAAGGAGGGGGATGAAGTCTCCTCCGGAGATCTGCTGGCCGAGATCGAGACGGACAAGGCGACGATGGAATTCGAAGCCGTGGATGAAGGTGTGATCGGCAAGATCCTGGTGGCCGAGGGCACCGAGAACGTCGCCGTGAACGCACCCATTGCCGTTTTGCTGGCCGAGGGCGAAAGCGCCGACGATATCGGGGAGGTCTCCGCCGCCCCGTCGGAGACCCCGGCCACCGACGCGGGCAACGAGGCGGCCGCGCCAGCGGCCTCCGAGGCACCCGCCGCCTCGTCCCCTGCCCCGGCGGCGCCCGCCGCGGCCGACGGCGCCCGGATCTTCGCCAGCCCGCTGGCCCGCCGCATCGCCGCGGACAAGGGGCTCGACCTGACACAGATCCAGGGCTCCGGCCCGCGCGGCCGGATCGTGAAGGCCGACGTGGAAAACGCGACCGCGGCGCCTGCCAAGGCACCGGCGGCAGAGGCTCCGAAGGCCGTGGCTCCCGCAGCCGCCCCGGCCGGTCCCTCGACCGATGCGGTCCTCAAGACCTATGCCGACCGCGACTTCGAGGAGATCTCCCTCGACGGTATGCGCAAGACCGTCGCCGCACGCCTCACCGAGGCCAAGCAGACGATCCCGCATTTCTACCTGCGCCGCGACATCAAGCTCGACGCCCTGCTCAAGTTCCGCGCGACGCTGAACAAGCAGTTGGAGGCGCGCGGTGCGAAACTGTCGGTGAACGACTTCATCATCAAGGCCTGCGCGCTTGCATTGCAATCCGTGCCGGAAGCCAATCGCGTCTGGGCCGGCGATCGCATGCTGCAGCTCAAGCCCTCGGACGTGGCGGTGGCCGTGGCCGTCGATGGTGGCCTGTTCACGCCGGTCCTGAAGGATGCTGAGATGAAGTCGCTTTCGGCCCTCTCGGCGGAGATGAAGGACCTCGCCGGGCGTGCCCGCGACAAGAAGCTTGCCCCGCATGAATATGTCGGTGGCACCTTCGCGATCTCCAACCTCGGCATGTTCGGCATCGACAATTTCGACGCGGTCATCAACCCGCCCCACGGTGCGATCCTCGCTGTTGGCGCCGGCGCGAAGAAACCTGTAGTGGGCGACGACGGAGAGCTGACGGTCGCGACCGTGATGTCGGTGACACTGTCCGTCGATCACCGGGTCATCGACGGCGCGCTCGGAGCACAGCTTCTGCAAGCCATTGTCGACAATCTGGAGAACCCGCTCGGCATGCTCGCCTGATCGGCTCCCGGATCGAAACACCAACGCGCGGGCCTTCGGTCCGCGCGTTTTCTTTTTCAGCACCTCTTCGCGGCCGGACGTTGCGTCCGCAAGGCAACTGTCTGCTGACGCTAGATATTCCTGCACAATACCGTTTCCAAAGGGGAGCGATGACCAGTCTCTAGTGGCAAGCCCGGCCAGTTGTGCGCAGGTTGATTGCGATCCCCGCATGTCATCTCAGCGAGGTGAAACGCCCCCCCAGCCGACAAGCCCGACGTCAGAGGGGTCTTCTTCCACCGCTGATACGGATCGACAACCCGCCGTTTCACGTCACTCGGAGGCCAATGGCTCGACGCAGCCGCCATCCGGAGCCGCGAGGCCAAAATCCCGCAGCAAGGCCTCACCCTCCGCCCGGTGGAGCCCAAACTCCCGAAACAACCGCTGCCGGGCGCCATCCCTCCCGTGCCGCGTGCTGGTGTTGCCGTCGTGGTTCACTGCGTAGATCATCGCCGGGAACGGCACCGGATCCACCGGCTGCCCCATCCGCGCAAGGTACCGGGCCTGAAGCTTGTGGCTGAAGGGCAGTGTACACAGAATGCGCTTCGCGTTCCGCGTGTCGGACAGATCCACCGCCACCGCGAGGCAAGATCCGCACATTTCATGGAAAGGCATGCCGGACACGTCCTGCGACAGCCGCACGACCTGTGGCCCGGTCACATCCCACATGAATCCGTCATCAATCAGGTATCCATGCCGATTATTGTCTTCAATCAGGAAACGACAGAGCCCTGGATGGGCGATATCGTCTGCATCGATCAACACAACGTAGGCAGGACCGTCCAGCCGGTCGGCAATCGCCCGTGCGGCTATCCGGTGTTTCGGGTGTTTGTCGATGCCCTGAATGCGGTTGAGCCGCTCCGGCGCCGGAATGAAGTGCAGGTCGTGATGGCATTCCAACCCCTCCGGCAGGTCCTGCCCGCAAATGAAGGTGGAAATGTCCGCCCCATCCTGCCGATCGATGGAAGCGAGGGTCATTTGGAGGCGCTCCCGGACGCCATTCCAATCGCTGGCGTCCCTCTGGCCCACCAGCTTGATCAGGAACACCACCCGCGGCACGCCCTCGCCAAACCCGGCCCGGCCAAACCGCCGATGCGCCCAGGTGAAAGGACGTTCCGCCCGGGCGATCCACCAATACGGATCCCGCACCCGCCGCCAGCGTTCGTCCCAACCGGACTCGTTCCACGTGCCCATGCGCACCTCGTCTGCCTCTCGTGTTCCATCTGACGCGAGAGCACGGGAGTTGCAATCCGTTCGGGGTGATTCCGGGGTGCGGCCTCCCCGTCCGGGATCACTTGGTGCCGATCAACTGGTCCATGGTCACGGAGGGTTGCGAGCAGCCCGCCTCGCCCACGATCCGCGCCGGAACCCCGGCCACGGTCGTCTTCGCTGGCACATCCTCCAGCACGACGGAACCTGCCGCGATCCGGCTGCACTGCCCGACGCTGATATTGCCAAGGACTTTCGCCCCCGCCCCGATCAATACGCCGTTGCCGATCTTCGGGTGGCGGTCGCCGTCTTCCTTGCCGGTCCCCCCAAGCGTCACCGCGTGCAACATGGAGACATTGTCACCAACGACCGCCGTTTCGCCGATCACGATGGAATGCGCGTGGTCGATCATGATCCCACGCCCGATCCGGGCCGCCGGATGAATGTCGATCCCGAAGGTCTCAGAGATTCGCATTTGCAGGAAGTAGGCCATGTCGCTGCGGCCTTGCTGCCAGAGCCAGTGGCCGATGCGATAGGCCTGCACGGCCTGGTATCCCTTGAAGAAAAGGATTGGCTGCAGGAACCGGTGGCAGGCGGGGTCGCGTTCGTAGGTCGCCACGAGATCGGCACGCGCGGCGGTTGAGATCCCGGGATCGGAGGAAATCGCCTCGTCCGCGATTTCCCGGATGATCTGCTCCGACATCTCGCCGGACGCCAGCTTCAGCGACACGCGGTAGGACAGCGCCCGCTCGAAGCTCGCATGGTGAAGGATACTCTGGTGGATCGTCCCCCCCAGAAGCGGCTCCGCCGCAACGGCCGCCTCGGCCTCCTGGCTGATCCGAGCCCAGACCGGGTCCACAGTCGCCAGACTTTCCTGTCTTTCCAGCATGGCACTTCCTTCCTCTCCCTGTCGGGAATACACCATCTTGGGGCAGGTTTGCACTCTGCAAAGGGCAATTACACGCAAAGGTCATCCCGGCGGGCCTCCGTGCAACGCATCCGGGCACGCACTGCAAGCGGTCAGCGCGGCACAGGCACTTCAGTCTCCGGTGTCCGTTCCTGCACGCGCGAACCGCGCCCCTACCCTTTCATGAAGGCCTCGAACTCTGCCGCGAACTCCGGATGCCAGCGCGACAATGCCGGACGGTTCTCGATGATATCGCCAATGGCCCAGGCCATGCGCTTTTCATCCATCGCCCGTGTCACGTCATTGTCGGGACAGAGGATATAGAACTCCCGCGCCCGCAGCCGTTCGAGGAAGAACGCGGCCATCTCTTCCGGCGTCCAGGCCCCGTCGGGTTTCTCGGTTCGTCCCCTGGCATTCAGCTCGGTGAAGACGAAGCCGGGGATCAGCAGATGCGCCGAGATCTGCGCCCCGTCGGTATTGCGAAGCTCGTGGGCGAGCGCCTCCGTATAGGCCTTCACACCGGCCTTGGCGACATTGTAAGCGGGATCACCGGGAGGGGTGGTGATGCCTTGCTTGGAGCCGGTGTTCACGATCAGCCCCGGACGCCCCCGCGCGCACATGCGCGGCGCGAAGGCCCGGGTGCCGTTGATCACGCCCCAGAGGTTGGTCTGCAAGACCCGTTCCCAGGCGTCTCTTGGGCCGAACATCGTGCTGCCGGGCTGGATTCCGGCGTTGTTCACGAGCACATCTGTGCCGCCGAAACGTTCGGCAACGGTGGACTCCAGCTTGGCGAGAGCGGCGGGATCGGTGATGTCGGCATCGCTGGTCATCACCTCCCGGGCGCCGGTTGCGCGCAGCCCCGCTGCGGCGGCGTCGACCTTGTCGGCACGGATATCGACCGCAACAACGGCCATGCCCAGCCTCGCGAACCCGGTCGCGATGGCGAGGCCGATCCCGGCGCCAGCGCCGGTGACGACGGCAACGGACTCTCGATTGAGAACAGCATCATTCATGGCTCTCTCCTCCTAAACCTCTTCCAGCCGGTCGGTCGCCGGTGCGGGGGTCGGCGACAACGCGGTGATCCGCTCGCGCAATTCCGGCGACAGGGCGAAATCCATCGCCGCCAGCGAAGGCGCGAGTTGCTCCACCGAACGCGCGGAGATGATCGGCGCTGCCACCGCAGGGTTCGCCGCGACCCAGGCCACCGCAAGTGTTGCAGGCGACACGCCGGCCTCCTCGCCGATCCCGGCAAGCTCCCGCGCGACATCGTGCATCCATGCCGACTTGTAGCGGGCCGCGTACATCGGGTTTTCCGCAATTCGGCCAGAGCCGCCGCGCGCGAACTTGCCGGTCAGCAGCCCGCCACCAAGCGGCGAATAGGGCACAACAGCGATGTCTAGGTCCTGTGCGCAGGGCAGCAATTCAACCTCGACCTGACGCTTCACGAGGTTGTACATCGGCTGCATCAGGGTAATCTCCAGCCCGAACCTGCTCGCGGTCCATTGGGCCTTCATCACCTGCCAGGCAGCGAAGTTGGACACGCCGACATGGCGCACCTGCCCGGCCTGCACCAGTTCCGCCAGCGTCTCGAATGTCTCTTCCAACGGTGTCGCGTCATCGAACCGGTGCAGGTACAGCCCGTCGACCGTCTCCAGCCCGTGCCGCTGGCGACTCTCTTCCACCTGGGCGAGAATGTTCTGCCGCCCGGAACCGCCGCGGGCCGCAACCTTGCTGGAAACATAGACCGCTTCCCGCTCCTGCCGGACCATCTCTCCCAGCCAGGTTTCGCTCAGCCCGTCGGTGTAGACATTGGCGGTGTCGAAGAAATTAATCCCGGCAGCGCGACAGGCATCGTACATCGCGCGGGAGGCCTCCCGGTCGGCCGTGCCGCCGAATTGCATGGCGCCGAAACAGAACCGCGACAGTGTCGTGCCGTCGAGCGTCGTCAGATTGCAGGCTGTCATTGCGTCGCTCCCGGATAGGAAATCTCTCCACCGCCAACCGCGGCGGCAACGCCTGTCGTCGACGGGAAGGAGGTGGGCAGGCCACGCGCCACCCGCACGGCAAGATAGGCAAAAGCCTGCGCCTCAAGCATGTCACCGTCCAGACCAACCTCCTCGACCGCGACAACATCGCATCCGAGGCCCTCGGCGATCATCGTCATCAGCACCGGGTTCTTCCGCCCACCGCCCGTCACCAGCAGACGCTCGACCGGGACGGGAAAGTGCTCCGCGCCGCGCACGACTGCAACCGCCGCCGCCGCCGTGAGCGTTGCAGCGGCATCGGCATCCGACAGGCCCTCGACCTGTGTCGACAGGGCCGCAAAGTCATCCCGGTCCAGGGATTTGGGCGGCATCCTGAAGAAATACGGATGTTCGGCAAAGCGGTCCAGAACATCGCCCGCGACACTGCCCTTCATCGCCAGCGCCCCGCCCTCGTCGAAGCTCAGCCCACGGCGGCGCATCAACAGGTCATTGATCGGCGCATTGGCCGGCCCGGTATCGAAGGCCAGCAGGGCACCGTCCGCTTCGGGCGCCGCCTTCGACGGGTCGACCCAGGTCAGGTTGCCGACCCCGCCGAGGTTCAGGAACGCCAGCGGCGCCTCCGCCCCGATCCACTTCGCCAATGCGAAGTGATAGACCGGCGCAAGGGGTGCCCCCTGCCCGCCGAGCCGCACATCCGCCGTCCGGAAATCCCAGACCACGGGAAGGGCAAGTTGCCGGGCCAGCGCCGCCCCGTCACCAGCCTGGTGCGTGCCACGTCCGGCCGGGTCATGGGCCAGCGTCTGGCCATGGAACCCGGCGATGGCCGCATCTGGAAACCCGGCCATCAACTCGGCATGTGCGCGTGTCACCAGCCGCGCGGCCACCTCAGCGCCCGGGTCGTCCGGCCAGCACCCCAGCGCCGCGCGCAGGATATCGCGCTCTTCGGTGGCATAGGTCCTGTAGGCATGATCGCCGAAGCCCGCGATCTCTATTCCGTCGGTTTCGATCACGGCCGCGTCCACGCCATCGAGCGAGGTGCCCGACATGGTTCCGAGCGCCTTCATCACCCCCGTTTTCAACATGCCCTTTCCCTCGGCTGCCCGCGCCGCTACATAGGCGCTCAACTGCCGAGAATGGACCGAGAACGCATGACCTACCACCCGAAATCCGACTTCATCCGCGTGATGATCGAACGCGGATTCATGGCCGACTGCACCGACATGCAGGGGCTGGACGAAGCCATGTCGAACGGGATCGTGCCGGCCTACATCGGCTTTGACGCCACGGCGAAATCGCTGCACGTCGGCTCGCTGATCCAGATCATGATGCTGCGCTGGTTGCAGAAGACCGGCCACAAGCCAATCACGCTGATGGGCGGCGGCACGACGAAGGTTGGCGATCCGTCCTTCCGTGCCGATGAACGCCCGCTGCTGACGCCCGATCAGATCGACGACAATATCGCCGGGATCAAGCGGGTGTTCTCGGCCTATGTCGACTACTCGGACGAACCAACCGGCGCGTTGATGATCAACAATGCCGAATGGCTGGACGGGCTGAACTACCTCGATTTCCTGCGTGATATCGGGCGGCACTTCTCCGTCAACCGGATGTTGTCGTTCGAATCCGTGAAGTCGCGGCTGGACCGGGAGCAGTCGCTGAGCTTCCTGGAGTTCAACTACATGATCCTCCAGGCCTACGACTTCCTGGAGTTGAACCGCCGCTATGGCTGCGCGCTTCAGATGGGCGGCTCCGACCAGTGGGGCAATATCGTCAATGGCATCGACCTGACCCGGCGTGTGCTGGACCACGAGATCTACGGCCTGACATCACCGTTGCTGACCACGTCCGACGGCAAGAAGATGGGCAAGTCACAATCCGGCGCCATCTGGCTCAATGGCGACATGCTGTCCCCCTACGAGTTCTGGCAGTTCTGGCGCAACACGACGGATGCGGATGTCGGGCGGTTCCTGAAGCTCTACACCGAACTGCCGATCGACGAATGCCAGCGGCTTGGCGCGCTGGAAGGCTCGGAAATCAACGATGCCAAGATCCGGCTGGCAAACGAGGTGACGACGCTTCTGCACGGGGCCGAGGCGGCCGTTGCGGCGGAGCAGACCGCGCGCGAGGTCTTCGAGAAGGGTGGCGTGGGCGATGATCTGCCGACGCTGGCGCTGTCCGCCGACGAGGTTGGGGACGGCATCTCCATCGTGCAACTCATCGTGCGCTCCGGTCTGGCGAAATCCGGCAAGGAAGCCAAGCGGCTGATCGCGGACAACGGCGCGAAGATCGACGACGCACCGCTCACCGATGCGGGCATGATGCTCGACGCGGCGGCCCTCGCCTCCCCGGTCAAACTCTCCGCCGGCAAGAAACGCCATGCGTTGGTGACGCTGGACGGCTGATCCGAAGCCACTGGCAAGGGCACTTTCCGGTAGCGCGGCCGACCGAAAGGCTGGTACGAAACCGGGGGCATGTCGCGCCCGCTCCAATACAGGAAGGCCGGGCAATGACCGATCGGATACTTCTCATCGTTGCTGCAATCGGACTTGTGCCGATTGCCTTGTCCTATGGCGCGATGCCGTCCAGTTCGCTTGGCTGGCTGCTGGGTATCGAGGTGGAGACAGTAAACCTCTCCCACGTGTTTCGCGCAGTGATGGGGCTCTACCTGGTCAATGCCGCGTTCTGGATCGCCGGCGCGTTCCTGCCGGAACTGCGGAAACCCGCCCTCTGGGTGCTGGTGCTCTTCATGGGCGGCCTCGCCGCCGGCCGCGCCCTGAGCCTCGTCCTGGATGGGATGCCGAGCCCGATCCTAGTACTTTACCTCGTTCTGGAACTCGGTCTTGCCGTCGCTGGTATCATCGCCTTGCGTAGGCCGGTCGCCGCCTGAATGCCTCTCCGGGTTGGCCGCACAGCGGCCAACCTTAGCTCTCGCAGAGACGCGTGCGGGTCGCCGCTACGCCTGAAGCCCATCAGCCGTGCGTCTTGATGTAGCCCACCAATGCCGCGGTGGAGCCATCCTTGCCCTCGGTGCCCTCATCGCCCGAAAGCACCGGCTCCAGCGCCTTGGCAAGCTCCTTGCCAAGCTCAACGCCCCACTGGTCGAAGGAGTTGATGCCGAGGATGATGCCTTCCACGAAGACACGGTGCTCGTAGAGCGCCACGATCTGGCCCAGCACTTCGGGGGTGAGCAGCGGGTACATCAGCGTCGTGGACGGGCGGTTGCCGGGGAAGACGCGGTGGCGGGCCTGACGGTCCAACTCGGCACCTTCCAGCCCCTTCGCGGCCATGATCTCCGTCGCCTCCTCCAGAGACCGCCCCCGCAGCAGCGCCTCGGACTGGGCGAGGCAGTTGGCGACCAGCAGGGTGTGCATGTGGCCGAGGTCTTCCTCATGCCCCTTCGCGCCGACCATGAACTCACAGGGAACAACGCCGGTGCCCTGGTGGATCAACTGGTAAAAAGCGTGCTGACCGTTGGTGCCGGGCTCGCCCCAGACAATCGGGCCGGAGACCGTCTCCAGATCCTCGCCGTCCATGTTCACCCGCTTGCCGTTGCTCTCCATCTCCAGTTGCTGGAGATAGGCCGGCAGGCGGATCAGGCGCTGCTCATACGGCAGCACGGCGCGGGTCGGGTAGCCGCAGACCTGATGGTGCCAGATGCCGACAAGCGCCAGCAGGACCGGCAGGTTTTCGCGGTAGTCGGCCGATTTGAAGTGAACATCCATCGATTGCGCGCCGCGCAGGAAGGCGCGGAAAGCGGTGCCGCCGATGGCGATCATCAGGCTGAGACCGATCGGACCCCACATGGAATAGCGTCCGCCGACCCAATCGGCGAAGCCGAACACGCGGGAGGAGTCGATGCCAAAGGCCGCGGTCTTGTCCTCGGCAGAGGAAAGCGCCGCGAACTGCGCAGCGGGATCGCTCACCGTTTCGCTCATCCAGGCCCGCACGGTCTGCGCATTGGTCATCGTCTCGATGGTGGTGAAGGTCTTGGAGGCAACAATCACAAGCGTCGTCGCGGGGTCCAGTGGCCGCAGCACGTCGGCGACATGTGCCCCATCCACGTTGGAGACGAAATGGCAGCGTGGCCCATCGGCATAGGGCGACAGTGCCTGCACCGCCATCACCGGCCCAAGGTCCGATCCTCCGATACCGATGTTCACCACGTCGGTGATCTTGCCCCCCTGCCCGGTAAAGCGACCCGACCGGACGTCCTCCGCAAAGGCGTCCATCCGGTCGAGCGTGCCGAGAACTTCGGGCATCACGTCGGTGCCATCGACCACCACCGGTCCGCCGTCGAGGTTGCGCAGGGCCGTGTGCAGAACCGCGCGGCCCTCGGTCTCGTTGATCTTTTCACCCGCGAACATGGCATCCCGGGCGCCAGCCACGTCGGCCGTCTCCGCGAGCCGGATCAACAGGTCCAGCGCCCGCCCGTCGATATTCGTCTTCGAGAAATCGAAGAGCATGTCCCCGAACCGGGCGGAGAAGGTCTCCGCCCGGCCCGGATCGTCGAACAGCGAGAGAATGGAGCGCTCCGATACCGAGGCGCGATACGATGTCAGATCATTCCACATGGGGATCCCTATTCTGCCCAATGTACGGTTGCGTCACCCAGTACCGTCTTCACCGGCGCTTCGCGAGGCGACAAGGTGCGCGCCCGCTCCAGTGCCGCCCGTTTTTCGGGGCCAGTGATCAGGATATGGGTGGATAGAGCGCCTTTCAGCACCGGGGCGGTCAGCGTCATGCGCGGCTCGCCGGCGGCATCGGCCCGCAGCGCCATGAGCGCCGGAGCGTCATCCGACAGCGCCTGGTCCAGCTTGTCGGCCCCCGGAAAGAGCGAAGCCGTATGCATGTCAACGCCCATACCCAGCAGGAGCACCGTGATCGGAAGCACGTCGCGTATCTGCGCGCCGAGCATCTCCAGCGAGTCCTCCGGTGTTTCCGTATCCGCATGCAGCGGCTGGTAGTTCGCCGCCGCCGCCTGCCCCACGAGCAGCCGTTCGCGCAGCAGACGGGTGTTGGACCGGGGGTGATCCTCCGGCACCCAGCGTTCGTCGTTCAGGAGCACGGTGACCCGGCTCCAGTCCAGCACCGACGCCGAGAGAGAATCGAAAGCCGGCCCGGGGGTCGTCCCGCCCGGAACGCAGAGCGTCGCCCTATCCTGCGTCAGCAACGTGTTCTTCAACTCGCTGGAAATCCTGTCCGCCAGGTCGATCATCATCAGATCGCGGTCGGGATACTCGATGAATTTCATGCCTTGATTTCCCTCCATCTGCGCCCGTCCTGATGCAGAAGCATCAGGGCTTCCTCCGGTCCGGTGCTCCCCTGCTCGTAGGGGGAAGGCGTCGCTCCGCGATCCTCCCAGCCCTCGATCACGGGATCGGTCCAGGCCCAGGCCGCCTCCACCTCGTCACCACGCATGAACAAGGTCTGGTTTCCGCGGATCACATCCATGATCAGGCGTTCGTAGGCGTCGGGGATGTCCTCCGCCTGCTCGCCGAGCGCGTCCGCAAAGGACATGTCGAGCGGCACCTGGATCAGCCGCATGCCGCCCGGCCCCGGCTCCTTGATGGTTACCACCATCTCCATGCCCTCGTTCGGCTGGAGCCGGATCGACAGCACATTGGATTGCCCCGGAGGTCCGTCGAAGATGGAATGAGGCGCGTCCTTGAACACCACGGCGATCTCCGAGGCCCGTGCCTTCAGCCGCTTGCCGGTCCGCAGATAGAACGGCGTGCCGGACCAGCGCCAGTTGGCAATGCCCAGCCGAAGTGCGATGAAACTCTCGGTCTTGCTCGACGGATTGTTCACGGCCGACTTGTAGCCCGGCTCATCGCCATCGGCATACTGGCCGCGCACGAT
The DNA here is from genome assembly GCF_003003255.1 of Aliiruegeria haliotis. Classification (GTDB taxonomy): domain Bacteria; phylum Pseudomonadota; class Alphaproteobacteria; order Rhodobacterales; family Rhodobacteraceae; genus Tropicimonas; species Tropicimonas haliotis. Next base: position 62,156 of record NZ_PVTD01000009.1, on the reverse strand, counting down.
GTCCTCCGGCGCCACTGGCTTCAGCGCCCGGATCACCTTCAACTTCTCGTCCCGCACCGACTCGTCCTCGAACCGTCCCGGCGGCTCCATCGCGATCAGGCAGAGAAGCTGCAGCAGGTGATTCTGAACCATGTCCCGCATCGCGCCAGACCGGTCGTAATACTCGCCACGCCCGCCGACACCGACAGTTTCGGCCACGGTGATCTGGATATGGTCGACGTACCGACTGTTCCACAGCGGCTCGAAAAGCATGTTGCCGAAGCGGACCGCCATCAGGTTCTGGACGGTTTCCTTTCCGAGATAGTGATCGATCCGGTAGATCTGAGTCTCGTCGAAATGGCACGCGAGGCTTTCATTGAGCGCACGTGCCGTCTGAAGATCCTTGCCAAAGGGTTTTTCGACCACGATCCGGCTCTTGTCGTCGGCGATCCCCTGCGACTTCAGCCGCTCCGCGATAGGGCCAAAAAGCGATGGCCCGACGGAAAAGTAGAAGGCATGAACCGTGCCCTCCCGGATATGCTCCTTCAACGCGGCCCATCCATCTTCGCCGGTAGCATCCACGCGCACGTAGGACAGCAATTCGAGGAACTCCGCGATCCGCTCGGGGTCTTTTGCGTTGTCGGGCAGGAACTCTTCCAGCGCCTCCCCCACCAAAGCCCGGAATGCCGCGTCGTCCATGTCACTGCGCGCCGCGCCAATGACCCGCGCCTCCGGCGGCATCTGCCCATCGGCAAGCCGCCGATACAGCCCCGGGAGGATCTTTCGCCGGGCGAGATCCCCGGTTCCGCCGAAAATCACCAGATCGAATGGCTCTACCGGAATGATGCGTGCGACCATGTCCATGCTCCTGCTCTCCGCCGCGCTCAGCCGCGCGAGGCCACTGTTAGCGCAAACAGCGCGACACTCCAAGCCTTCACAACACTGTCAGACGTCGGCTGCACTCTTTCCTCCGGTGATATCAGGGACTAGCTGTTTCCGGAACCGAAAGCGATGAAGACATGGGGCATTTTTCATGAAGGACATGGGTGAAGCCAACTCCGGCAAGTTCATAGACCCGGAGTTGACAGCCGATGGCTCTCCCCGCGCCCGTGTCGCGCTGACGGATCCACAGACCTTGTGGTTCAACACCGGCACGCTGTGCAATATCGAATGCCGGAACTGCTACATCGAGTCCTCCCCGACCAACGATGCCCTTGTTTACCTGACCGCGGACGAGGTCAGCGCATACCTTGACCAGTTGGAGGCACGGCGCTGGCAGGTGCGCGAGATCGGCTTCACCGGCGGCGAGCCGTTCATGAACACCGAGATGGTCGAAATGGCCCGCCGCAGCCTTGCCCGAGGCTACGACGTTCTGATCCTGACCAATGCTATGCTGCCCATGATGCGTCCGCGTGTACGCGACGGCCTGCGCGCGTTGCAAGCCGAGTACGGGGCAAAACTCACCTTGCGGATCTCGGTCGATCACTGGTCGGAACGGCTCCACGACGTTGAACGGGGCCGCGGCAGCTTCGCACACACGCTCCGGGGTATGCGATGGCTGCGGGATGTCGGCATCCGCATGGCGGTGGCGGGCCGGAGCGTCTGGGGCGAGAGCGAGGAGGACGCGCGCGCCGGCTACGCCCGTCTCTACGCCGAGAACGACTTTGACATCGACGCACAAGACCCTGGAATGACAGTGATCTTCCCGGAAATGGACGACACCTCGGAGGTTCCGGAAATCACCACGGCCTGCTGGGATATCCTCGGGAAGTCGCCCCGTTCAGTGATGTGCGCCACCTCCAGGATGGTGGTGAAACACAAAGGTGCCGCCACTCCCAGCGTCGCGGCCTGTACCCTGCTGCCATACGATTCGGCCTTCGATCTCGGCAAGACCCTGGCCGATGCCGAACGCGACGTGGCTCTCAACCATCCCCATTGCGCGAAGTTCTGTGTCCTTGGCGGAGCCAGCTGCTCGGCGTAATTCCGGACAGGGCGGCGCCTCCGCGCCTCGGCTGCTGGACATCGACCGCCCCTGCGGTCAAGGTCGCCCCGACCCTTTCGGAGAGACCCATGGCCCCGCGCAAGATCATCATTGACACTGACCCCGGGCAGGACGACGCCGTGGCCATTCTGCTGGCGCTTGCAAGCCCGCAGGATCTGGAAGTTCTGGCAATCACCGCCGTGGCCGGGAACGTGCCGCTGCACAGAACGTCGCGCAATGCGCGGGTGATCTGTGAACTGGCCGGCCGCACCGACGTGCCGGTGCACGACGGCGCCGAGGCCCCGCTGCGCCGCACGCTGGTCACCGCCGAATACGTGCATGGGAAATCCGGCCTCGATGGCTACGACCTGCCGGAGCCGACAATGCCCGTGGCCAGCCTGTCGGCGGCCGAGGCGATCATCCACCACGTCCGCCGCGAACCGCCCGGCACGGTGACGCTGTGCCCGCTGGGGCCGTTGACCAACATCGCAACCGCGCTCATGTCTGCCCCGGACATCGCCGAGCGTATCGCCGGGATCGTGCTGATGGGCGGGGCGTATTTCGAGGTTGGAAACGTTACGCCCGCGGCAGAGTTCAACATCTACGTCGATCCGGAAGCTGCTGACATTGTGATGAAATCCGGCATTGATATTACGATCATGCCGCTGGATGTCACCCACAAGGCGCTGATCACGGCGCCCTGGCTGGAAGGGATGAAGGCGCTGGGGACGCATGTTGGCGATGTGGTTTGCAGCTGGCTGGATTTCTACGAGCGCTTCGACATCGAGAAATACGGCGGCGCGGGCGGGCCGCTGCATGATCCCTGTGTCATCGCCTGGCTGCTGAAGCCGGAGCTGTTCACCGGTCGCCGCATAAACGTGGAAATCGAGACCCAGAGCGACCTGACGCGCGGCATGACCGTGGCCGACTGGTGGGGTGTCACCGACCGTGCACCCAACGCCCTGTTCATCGGCGATCTGGATGCCAGCGGGTTCTTCGATCTTCTGAGCGACCGTCTGGGGAGGCTCTGATGTCCGGATCGATGCCGATGAAGACCAAGCTGCACCTGGCCAAGCCGGACGACCTGCCCAAACTCCTGACCATGGTCGAGAGTTTCCAGACGGAGTTCGGGATAGAGATGGACAGCGACACGCGCCTTGCAGGCGTTGCGCCGCTGTTGGAGGGCAACCCGCTCGGTGTGATCTACATTATCGGGCCGCGCAACGCGCCGGTCGGCTACATTGCCATCAGCTTCGGCTGGTCGATCGAACTGGGTGGCATCGACGGGGTTGTCGACGAGTTCTGGATCCGCCCGGCCGTGCGCAACAAGGGCATGGGGAGCGAAGCGCTTTCCGCACTGATCCCGGCGCTCCGGGACGCGGGCGTGAAGGCGCTGCACATGGAGGTCGACCGGGACAGCCCGGTCTCGGCGCTCTATGCGCGCCTCGGATTTGCAAAGCGCGACCGGTATTGCCTGATGACGGCCGAACTGGGGCGCTGAGCACGAAGCGGTTGTCGCGCCACCAATCGCCGCCATATCAGGGTAGAACGACAGCAGATCAGGAGATCGGGCTCATGGACGTCTTGCCCCGGGAAGTGCTCGACATCCCCTTCGACAACAGCTTCGCCCGACTGGAGGGGCAGTTCTTCGTCCGTCAGAACCCGGTGCCGGTCAAGGCGCCTGAGCTGCTGCTGCTGAACCTCGGCCTTGCTGCGGAGCTGGGGCTGGACCCGGCGGCGCTGCAATCGCCCGACGGGGTCGCGGTGCTGGCCGGAAACGCCCTGCCCGCCGGAGCCGAGCCCATGGCGCTCGCCTATGCCGGACACCAGTTCGGGGGATTCTCCCCGGTACTCGGCGACGGACGTGCCCTGCTGCTGGGTGAAATCGTCGATCCGGGCGGCCGGCGGCGGGACATCCAGCTCAAGGGATCGGGGCTCACCGCGTTCTCCCGACCCGGCAGCGATGGACGGGCGCCGCTCGGCCCTGTGATCCGGGAGTTCATCGTCGCCGAGGCGATGCAGGCACTGGGTGTGCCCACCACGCGCTCGCTCGCGGCAGTTGCCACCGGCGAGCATGTCCGGCGGCAGGGACTGGAACCCGGAGGCGTGCTGACCCGCGTGGCCAGCAGCCACATCCGCGTCGGTACCTTCCAGTTCTTTGCCGCGCGCCGCGATATCGAGGGGTTGCGCAAGCTCTACGAACACGTCGTTGCCCGCCACTACCCGGAGGCCGGGTCGCCGCTCGATCTGCTCTCCGCGGTGCTGGAACGTCAGGCGTCGCTGGTCTGCCAATGGTTGGGGCTGGGATTCATCCACGGGGTGATGAACACCGACAATACCTCGATCTCCGGCGAGACCATCGACTACGGGCCCTGCGCCTTCATGGACACTTTCCACCCTGCGACCGTCTACAGTTCCATCGATCATGGAGGGCGCTACGCCTATGGCCGGCAGCCGGAGATCCTCGGATGGAACCTCGCGCAGCTTGCCACGGCGCTGCTCCCCCTGTTCGGAGAGGAGCAGGACGCGGCGATCGAGGCGGCGCAGAGCGTCATGAACGGGTTCGGCGATCTCGTGCGCGCGGGATGGACCGCGACTTTCCGGGCCAAGCTGGGGCTCGTGTCGGCCGAGGACGGCGACACCGCGCTGGCCGCCAACCTGCTGGAACGGATGGCCGAAGGCGGAGCGGATTTCACGAACACCTTCAGGGGCTTGTCCGATGGCACTGCCCGGGATCATTTCCTGGATCCGGATGCCTACGACGGCTGGGCAGCAGACTGGGCCGCACGGCTGGAACGCGAGCCGCAGGACGGGCTGGCCGCGCGTCTCAAGGCCGCCAATCCGGCGCTGATCCCCCGCAACCACCGCGTTGAACAGGCAATCTCCGCAGCGGTCAACGGGGACCTCGGCCCGGCGACACGGCTGGTGGATGCGCTGTCCCGCCCGTTCGAGGATGTGCCGGAGTGCCATGACGCGCTGACGCGCCCGCCGACAGAAGATGAACGTGTTCAGCGGACCTTCTGCGGCACGTGAGACCACGGTGGCGCCTGCGCTCGGAAACGCCTGTCCGAACGGGTTTCACCGGGTCAGTGTATCTCTCAGGCCGCCCGGTGCCTTGGAGGCCGATTGATCAGGATCAGGCCGAGGGTGACCATTGCCAAGGCACCAAGCAGCCCGAGACCGAGGCTTTCGCCCAGCAGCAACCAGCCAAGGCTGACGCCGAATATCGGGGTCAGGAAACTGAAGGCGGCCACCGAGGCGGGCGGGTAGATCGACAACAGCCACAGCCATGCCGTGAAGCCCAGAGAGACCACGATCGCCGCCTGAAACAGGAGACCCCACCAGTGGATAGGCTCCGGGTCGCGCAGGAAGTCGCCAAAGAAGGGCGCCACGAGCAGAAGGAGGGGAGCCGATACCAGAACCTGCCAGAAGAGCTGCGTCTCCGCGCCGACCTCCGCGAGACGGGTGCCGCGGGCCAGCAAGGTGATGGCCGCCCAGCTGATGGCCGCGGCCAGGGCACACAGGTCACCAGCGAGGGAGACCTCGCCCGCCGGACCGGTGCGGTTCACGATCGCCCAGCCGACCCCGGCAAAGGCCACGAGCAAGCCGGCGCATTTGGTCGGCGTGAGACGTTGGCCCGGCAGCATGAAATGCGCCGCAATCGCTAGCCAGACCGGCATGGAATAGAAGATGACCGAGGAACGGGTGACACTGGTGAGGTCCAGCGCAAGGAAGAGAAAGATGAACTCCGCCGTGAAGGCGAGGCCGATCAGCACGCCTGCCGGAGCTGTCTCCCGGCGCAGATCGATCCGCCTGCCGCGCAGCCTCAGCAGCCCCCACAGGCAGAAAACCGCCAATGCCGAGCGCAGCCCGGCCCAGAACACCGGCTGCAAGCCTTCGTTCACGACCTTGATGACAACCTGATTGAAACCGAGAAAGCCGGAAAAGGCGATCAGGGAGACTGCTCCGAAAGTGTCCATGGAATCCTTGCGTTGCATCCTCGCCCTCCTGCCCGGCCGCGCAGCGATGACGCCGGGCAAGGGGGTTGTCAAGCGGCGGCAGCGGAACCGGCACGCGGCAGGAGTGCAACGGTTTCACCCGCTCGCGCGGGTCAGCGGACCGGGGGGATTCACGTGGAGTCCCTGCACCGCTAGGCTTGACGCTTGTAAGATGAGTTGGATCCCGTCATGACCCAGGCCCCTTCCCTGACAATCCGCCCGGTGTGCGCCGCGGACGAGCCGGAATGGCGCCGGTTGTGGACCGGGTACCTGGCGTTCTACGAATCCAGTGTCAGCGAGGAGGTCTACCGCACGTCCTTCGATCGCCTGCTTCATGGTGGACCGAACGATTACAAGGGCTTGCTTGCCGAAGTTGATGGAAATCCGGTGGGTCTCGTGCACTTTCTCTTTCACCGGCACATGTGGCGGGTGGAGAATGTCTGCTACCTGCAGGACCTCTATGCCGATCCGGAGGTGCGCGGCTCCGGGGTCGGACGGGCGCTGATAGAGGCAGTGTATGATGCCGCCGACGCCGAAGGGTGCCCGAATGTCTACTGGCTGACACAGGAATTCAATCACACGGCGCGGCAGCTCTATGACCGGATCGCCGACGTGACCCCCTTTATCAAGTATTCCCGGAGGCGGGCATGAGCTTGCGCACCCTCGGCGCCGCCGCGCTGGCCCTGACACTCGCCGCCTGCGGCTCCGCCCCTGACGACATGGCCCATCGCCGCGCCACGGCCACCTACAGCGACCCGCTGCCGCCCATGCGCAGCTTCAACCCGGCGACGCCACGCGCCTCGGTGCGGACGAACACGCAGCTGGCCGGCGACTTCCTCCAGTTGACTTTCGAGCTTGAAAGCGGGCGGGAAGTGCCGCGCCTGACACGATACGACGGGCCGGTGGTGGTCGAGTTGCGCGGCCCGGCCAGCGCGACCCTGCAACGCGACCTGTCGCGCTTGGTGAGCCGACTTCGGCGGGAAGCCGGGGTGCCGATCAGCGTTGCGGGCGCCGGTCAGCAGGGCAACCTCGTGGTGGAAGTGCTCACCCGCAAGGATCTGCAACGGGTGGTGCCGCAGGCCGCCTGTTTCGTGGTTCCACGTGTGCGCGGGTGGGAGGAATTCCGCAAGGAGCGCCGCACCGACAAGGTCGACTGGACGACGTTGGAGCGCCGGGAGATGGCCTCCGTCTTCCTGCCGGGCGATGTCAGCCCGCAGGAGGCGCGCGATTGCCTCCACGAAGAGATCGCGCAGGCGCTCGGGCCACTCAATGACCTTTACCGTCTGCCGGATTCGGTTTTCAACGACGACAACTTCCACACCGTGCTGACCGGCTTCGACATGCTCATGCTGCGCGTGACCTATGACCCGGCGCTGACCAACGGAATGGGCAAAAGCCAGGTCGCGGCGGCGTTGCCGGGTATCCTCGCCAGGCTCAACCCCGGCGGTCAGCGCTCGGGACCGCAGGCCTCTCCGGCCACGCCCCGGATCTGGGTCGAGGCCATCGAGGATGCGCTCGGGCCGCGTGGCTCGGACGTCCAGCGACGCAAATCCGCCGCGCGAGCGGTGGAACTGGCCCGATCCGCAGGGTGGCGCGACACGCGCATGGCGTTCTCGCTCTATGCTCTGGGGCGGCTGTCGCTGCACCACGAACCGGAACTGGCGCTCGGTGCCTTCCTCGAGGCGGCCAATATCTACAACGCCCTGCCCGACACCCAGATCCAGTCGGCCCATGTCGCGATGCAACTCGCGGCCTTCTCGCTCAGCGCCGGACAGGCCGGGGCCACGATCAATTTCGTCGACGACAGTATCCCGGCAGTGCGCGCCGCCGAAAACGCCGCGCTGCTCTCGACGCTGATGCTGATGCGGGCAGAGGCGCTGGAGATGCAGGGACAGCTCTCGCAGGCGCGTGCCGAACGGACAGAGGCGCTCGGATGGGCCCGCTACGGCTTCGGGGCGGAGGACCTCGTCCGCGGCCGCGCCGGAGAGATTGCCGCCCTTGCCCCCGGCCCCGGCGACCGCTAAGTGGCGGGCAAAACGCGAGGTCCCACCATGATCGTCATCCTGTTCGCTCTTGCCGGCATCGTCCGCGGGGTGCTCCTCGCCCGGAAGCGGGGCGGGAAGGCGCTCGACATGGCCCAGTACGGCGCGGGATACGGCATCGCGCTAGGGTTGCTGGGACTGTTCATAACCATCGTTCTCGACAGGATGTTGCTCTGACGGCGCGGCTTCAGAACAGGCTCGGTTGGTCCGCCGTCCCAAGCGGCACCTCAAAGAGATCGCAGCGAAGATGCTTCGGCTTTCCGGCCATTCCGAGACGGGACAGCGCCACGCCGTACCGTTGCCAGATCATCGCGGCATAGGTGCCCTCCCCAGTCATGCGCCGCCCCCATTCCGCATCGTAGTCGGAGCCGCCGCGTGTCTCCCGGATGCGGGCCATGACCCGCCCCGCGCGCTCCGGACGCGCCTCCGCAAGCCATTCCCGGAACAGGTCCGCCACCTCCAGCGGCAGGCGCAACAGGATCATGGTTGCCGTGTCCGCCCCCGCATCGCGGGCCGCGACAAGGATCTTCTCGATCTCGTGATCTGTCAGCCCCGGCACCACCGGCGCGATGGACACCATCACCGGACAGCCGGCTTTCGCGAGGGTTTCCAGCGCCCTGAGCCTGCGGGCGGGGTCGGGAACGCGGGGTTCCATGGATCGGGACAGCGCTCGATCCAGGGTGGTGATGGAGATCGACACCCGCGCCAACCCCGCCTGCCCCATCTCTCCCAGGATGTCGGCGTCGCGCTCCACCAGCGTACCCTTTGTTGTGACCGTGACCGGATGCCGGAACTCCGACAGCACTTGCAGGCAACCGCGCGTGATCCCGTGTTCGCGTTCCAAGGGCTGGTAGGGATCGGTGTTGGTGCCGAAGGCGATGGGCTTCGGCCTGTAGGCCTTGCGCGAAATCTCCCCCCGGAGCAGGTCCGGGGCGCCGGGTTTCACCGTCAGCCGGGTTTCGAAGTCGAGTCCCGGCGAAAGCCCGAGATAGGCATGGGAGGGGCGTGCAAAGCAGTAGATGCAGCCATGTTCGCACCCCCTGTAGGGGTTGACGGAACGGTCGAACCCGAGATCGGGAGAGCTGTTTCGGGACAGGATCGTGCTTGGCTGCTCCACATTTGTCTCGGTCCGGATCGGCGCAAGCGCCTCCAGATCCCCCATCCAGCCATCGTCCACGCGTTCCCGGGCATGGGGTTCGAACCGCCCGGGCCGGTTCGACATGGCCGCCCGGCCGCGCCGCCGCTCCTTCGAGACATGGGTGGGATCGATCGGTTTCATGCGCCCAGCAATAGAACAAAACGGGAACTTTGATCAAGTGCCGCGAGTCGATGTTCCCGCTTGAGGTCGGTCGCGGATTAGTGCATGTCGCAATTCGTCGCGTCCGATCCGCCAGATCCGTGAAAACCTGACGATAATCCCCCGCGGTCGCAATCGCCGCCCTGCCAGGAGCCCTGACATGTCCGACGACGAAGACGACATCATCCTGTCCGAACTTGAAACCGACGAGCTTGTCCTGCAGATGCACGACGACCTGTATGACGGTCTCAAGGAAGAGATCGAAGAGGGTGTGAATATCCTGCTGGAACGCGGCTGGGAACCCTACAAGGTGCTGACCGAGGCCCTGGTTGCGGGCATGACGATCGTCGGCAACGATTTCCGCGACGGCATCCTTTTCGTGCCCGAAGTTTTGCTTGCCGCCAATGCGATGAAAGGCGGGATGGCGATCCTGAAGCCACTGCTGGCCGAGACCGGCGCACCGCGCATGGGAAAGATGGTCATCGGCACGGTGAAGGGCGACATCCACGACATCGGCAAGAACCTCGTCTCCATGATGATGGAAGGGGCCGGTTTCGAGGTGGTCGACCTGGGGATCAACAACCCGGTGGAGAATTACCTGGAAGCGGCGGCGCGCGAAGAAGCCGACATCGTCGGCATGTCGGCACTTCTGACCACCACCATGCCCTACATGAAGGTCGTCATCGACACGATGGTCGAACAAGGCATCCGCGACGACTACATCGTGCTGGTGGGCGGGGCGCCGCTGAACGAGGAATTCGGCCGCGCCATTGGTGCCGACGCGTATTGCCGCGATGCGGCTGTGGCCGTGGAAACCGCCAAGGATTTCATCGCGCGCAAGCACAACCAGATGGCTGCGGGCTGACAAGAGCCGTCCGCGAGCTTATGTCATGGGCAAGGAGAACCCCATGCCCCTGAACCGTTTCCTGCCATTTCTGTTGCTCATCATCGCGGCGGCCGCCGTGAGCGTGTTCCTCGCGTCGGCATTGATGGGCGACACGCCGCTATGGACGCTTCTGCCGATCACTGCCGGGGCCGCATTGGTTGTCCGCTGGATCGTGCGGCGCGATCAGAGCTGATCGGATCGAAGGTCGAGAGCGCAAGGACCATGCGGACACCCGACGATACCACGCTGACCGACAGCGGCCTGGCTGCGCCGCAGGATGGTCCGGGCAAGGTGCTGATCATCGGCTGTGGCGCCATCGCGCGGGAGATCCTCGCGGTGAAATCTGCCAATGGATGGGACCACGTGGACCTGACCTGCCTGCCCGCCATCTACCACAACCACCCCGAAAAGATCACGCCGGGGATCGAAGCGGCGGTGGCGGAGCACCGTGCCACCTACGAGCGGATCTTCGTCGCCTATGCTGATTGCGGCACAGGCGGGATGCTGGAGCAGGCCTGCGAACGGCTGGGCGTGGAGATGATCGCCGGCCCGCATTGCTACAGTTTCTTCGAGGGAAACGCGGCCTTCGCGGAGCGGGCGAAGGACGAGATCACGGCGTTCTATCTGACCGATTTCCTCGTTCGGCAGTTCGACGCCTTTGTCTGGCGTCCGCTGGGCCTCGACCGGTATCCGGAACTGCGGGACACCTATTTCGCCCACTACACCAAGCTGGTGCACCAGGCGCAGACCGATGACCCGGGGCTGGCGAAAGAGGCGAAAGAATGCGCGGAACGGTTGGGGCTGGCCTACGAGCGGCGGCTCACCGGCTACGGCGACCTTACATCGGCCCTCACGCGGGTATCGGAGGCCTGAGCGATCGCCGCATGAGCACCGTGCGGTCGTCACCCTCGGCAATCTCCGCAAGGTCTTCGAAGCCTGCCGCGGGGTAGAACCCTAGCGCCGTCAGGGAGGATTGCAGCCGCATCTCCGACAGCCCGGCCCCGCGCGCTGCGTCCATTGCCTTGCCCAGCAGCAGACGTCCAAGACCCCTGCCCTGTTCCTTCGGGTGCACGAAAAGGGACTTCAGCACGTCACCGCACACCCCGGCCGTGCCGACGATTTCTCCGTCAGCGGCGACGGCGACCCAGACCGACCGCTCCCGCATCGCATCGAGCACCCGTTGCGGGGCGTTGACCTCGGCCACACGCGCCAGCACCTCCGGCGGGTAGTCTTTCGCATTGGATCGGTAGAGCGTGGTGATGACGAGGCGGCTGATGCCGTCGGCATCTTCGGGCCGTGCGGCCCGCAGGTTTGTGCTCTCCGCGCTCACGCAGCGGCGCGTTCCGAAAGGTCCTGGATGCGTTGCACCATGGCGCGCAGACCGTTCGAACGTTGTGAGGAGAGGTGATCATTGAGGCCGAGCCGGCCCAGCTCGGCGGGCGCGTCCACCTTCAGCACCTCTTCGACCGTGAGCCCGGAATAGAGCGCAACAAGAACCGCGATCAGGCCCCGAACGATCATGGCGTCGCTGTCGCCTCGAAAGCGGAACACGGCGCCCCCACCCTCGCCCTCGATCTCCGGCACGAGCCAGACCTGGCTGGCGCAGCCATCCACCTTGGTCGCGGGCACGCGCAGGTTGTCCTCCAGAGGATCCATCGCCTTGCCCATGTCGATCACGTGCCGGTAGCGATCCTCCCAATCCTCAAGGAACTCGAAAGTCTCGACGATGTCTTCGAAGGCTGCCTTTGCCATTCCGGTGCTCCCTGATGCTCCGCAGCGAGAGGTAGTCCGATCCGCGGCGAAGGTCCAGCCTCCCGCGCACCCGGCCGCCAAGTGTCCGGCCGGGCTTTTCTTTCGGCCCGCAACCGGCTAGGTCGGATGGGACGAATTCCTGGTGTCTGGGGCCCGACATGAAAGTTCAGATCCTCGCCGGCGTGATTGCCGTGCTCGTGCTTGCCGGATGTGAATCGCGTTACAACCCGGGCAACTGGGGGTGGTTCGGCGGCGGCCGGTCCGAACCGACACTTGCACCGCGCAAGGGCTATGTCGACGACAGCGACCCCCGGCCGGTCATTGACCAGGTGGTCTCCATGACGGTGGACAAGGTGCCCGGCGGCGCGGTGGTAACCGCAGTCGGCCTGCCCAGAACACAGGGGTATTATGCTGCCGACCTGATCTCGACCTATGAGACGGAGGCAGGCAAGCCCGCGGCCAAGGACGGCGTGATGCGGCTCGAATTCCGGATCGTTCCGCCACGGCAACCGCGCCCCGTGGTCAACCAGGCTAGCCGGGAAGTTGTGTCGGCCTTCTACCTGTCGGACCAGGCGCTGCAATCCGTGCGGCAGATTACCGTCGTCGGCGCGCGAAACCAGGTGAGTTCCCGCCGCTGAGGCGCGATCAAAGCTCGATCACCTCGACCTTCGCGCCCTTTGCCGCCAACCCGACCTCTCCATTGCAGAGCCGCAGGGCATCTGCGCCGAAAACCTCGTCGCGCCACCCGCTGAGCGCCCGTACCTCGCGTTTCCCGGCGGCGATCATGTCCAGATCGGCCGATGTCGCGATCAGCTTCTGCGCAACGCCCGCGCTGTCCGATTTCGCCTTCAGCAGCACCCGCAACAGATCCGCCAGCGCCGGATTGACCACCAGCTTGTCACGGCTGTTGTCGGGCTGCGGAAAGGTCTCGGGCCGGGCGTCGAGCCCGTTGCCGACGGCTTCGAGGATCCCTTCGGCGATCTGTCCCTTGCGGGCATCGCGCAGCAACAGGCGCGACTTGCCGAGGTCCTGCATGGTGCGCGGTTTGGTGGAGGCAAGCTCCAGCAATGCATCGTCCTTGTAGACACGGTTGCGCGGCACGTTGCGCCCCTGCGCATAGATCTCGCGGAATTGCGCGAGTTCACGAACGATGGCGAGGAACCGGCCGGAATTGGTGCGGGTCTTGATCCGCTTCCACGCATTCTCCGGCTCGATCACGTAGGTCGCCGGGTCGGTGAGAACGCCGAGCTCCTCCTCGACCCAATGCTGACGCCCAGAGCGCTTCAACTCCGCTGCGAGGTATTCATAGATCACCCGCAGATGCGTGACGTCGGCGATGGCATAGCTCTGCTGCGCCTCCGACAATGGGCGCCGCGACCAATCGGTGAACCGGGACGACTTATCGACGCTGCCCTTTGCAATCTTGCGAACCAGCGTCTCGTAGCCGACCTGCTCGCCAAAGCCACAGACCATCGCCGCAACCTGGGTATCGAAGAGCGGATCGGGGAAGACATTACCTTCGTGGAAGAAAATCTCCAGATCCTGTCGCGCGGCATGGAATACCTTCACCACCGAGGTATCCCGGAACAGCTCGTACAGCGGGTCGAGCGACAGCCCCTCGCCACCGGCAATCGGATCAACCAGAACTGCCTCCCCGTCGTCGGGCAACGCGATCTGGATCAGGCACAGCCGGGAGTAGTAGGTGCGTTCCCGCAGGAACTCGGTGTCGATTGTGACATAGGCGCCGGACTTGGCTTGCGCGCAAAATTCGGCGAGCGCGTCGGTCGTGGTAAGTGTACGCATTCAGGCGGCTCTTTTGTGTTCTACCGGATCGGCGTTTCTGCCCGTTCCGGCTGTCTTAGCCTGATCGCGGGAAGATGGAAAGCTCAGGGCAAATAAACCGGGGTCCGGTCGCCAGAAGCGAACCGACGCAGCACGGCAGGATAGAGCACGTGTTCCTGCACCAGCACCCGGGCGGCGAGCGTTTCCGGTGTATCGTCGGCCTCCACCGGGACACGGGCCTGTCCGAGGATCGGCCCGTCGTCAAGCTCCGGCGTGACTTCGTGCACGGTACACCCGGCCTCCTGATCGCCGGCCTCAAGCGCACGGGCATGGGTGTGCAGCCCGCGGTACTTCGGCAGCAACGAGGGGTGGATGTTGAGCATCCGCCCCGACCATGGCGTCACGAAACCCGCCGTCAAAACCCGCATGAAGCCCGCAAGGCAGATGATATCGGCAGCATGGGCGGCAATGATCTTTTGCAGTTCGGCTTCGAAAGCTGGACGATCCTTGCCGAAGGGCTTGTGGTCGAGCGCCGCCGTCGCCACGCCGCGCGCAGCGGCCCTTGCCAGCCCGCCCGCGTTCGGGTCGTTCGACGCCACGAGGCACGGGGTGGCGGGGTGGCCGGTTTCTGCCATGCTGTCGAGCAGGCTCAACATGTTGGAGCCCCCGCCCGAGATCAGGATCGCGACGCGTTTCACTTCAGCACACCGGTGTAGGTGACCCCCTCGCCGGACAGGACGCTGCCCAGTTGGTAGACCGTCTCGCCCTCGTCCTGAAGCACCTCCATCAGAGACAGCGCCCGGTCGGCCGACACGACCAGCACCATGCCGATCCCCGCGTTGAAGGTCTTGAGCATCTCGGAGGTTTCCAGCTCGCCCGATGCGCCGAGCCAGCGGAAGACCGGCGGAAGCGTCCACGCTCCAAGATCCACCTGCACACCCAGCCCCTCGGGCAAGACGCGCGGCAGGTTCTCTGTCAGGCCACCACCGGTGATGTGAGCCAAACCGTGCACCCCGCCGTACCGGATCGCGGCCAGCGCCTGGCGAACATAGATCCGGGTCGGTGCCAGCAGCGCCTGGCCCAGCGTGCCGGACCCGAACGGCGAGGCTGCGTCCCAGTCGAGGCCATTGACCTCGACGATCTTGCGCACCAGCGAGTAGCCGTTCGAATGGACACCGTTGGAGGCCAGCCCCAGCAGGACGTCACCTTCGACCACGCCGTTGGGCAAGGCCGCGCCCCGTTCCATCGCCCCGACCGAAAACCCGGCAAGGTCGAAATCCTCGTCGGAATACATGCCCGGCATTTCGGCCGTTTCGCCGCCGATCAGGGCCGCGCCCGCCTGACGACAGCCGTCCGCAATCCCTTCGACGACTTGCGCCGCACGTTCCACATCGAGCGATCCACAGGCGAAGTAGTCGAGAAAGAAGAGCGGCTCGGCGCCCTGACAGACAAGGTCATTGACGCACATCGCCACGAGGTCCACGCCCACGCCGGAGACGACACCGGTGTCGATGGCGATCTTGAGCTTGGTGCCCACGCCGTCGGTGGCCGCAACAAGTACCGGATCCGTGTAGCCGGCCGCCTTGACGTCGAAGAGCCCACCAAAACCACCCAGCCCGGCCATGACGCCGGCGCGGTTGGTGGACTTCGCCGCCGGCTTGATCCGCTCCACTAGGGCATTGCCCGCGTCAATATCCACGCCGGCCTCGGCATAGGTCAGTCCATTCCTGCGTTCGGTCACCGGCCATCCCCTCGAATTGCGGAATTCTGAGCGCGAGGTAGCAAGCCAACCCACCGGTGTCCATGCCAAGCCGTCCCTGACCGCCCCCCGGAACACGGCTCGGGCTTGACGCCACAAGGCAACATGGTAGGCACGGCACATGGCGGGCCTGTAGCTCAATTGGTTAGAGCAGAGCGCTCATAACGCTTTGGTTGCGGGTTCAAGTCCTGCCGGGCCTACCACCATCCCAAGCCAAGGGGCCAAGCGCCCTGCCCGCCTGCCGGGCCGCGGTACTCTTCATGCTGGTGGTATTGCAAGCCGGACGAATCTACCGCCAGTTTTCCTCGATTCTGGCGTTGGGTGGCTTTGACGCGTCCCATATCTCGGCTGCCGCTTGGGAGAACCGGTCAAGCACTGCGGGAGCTTTGACGCACCCCCCCCCGACTGTTCGTGGGCAGACATGCAGACCGGGGCGTGGGCATGTCTCTCAGCGGAGGTCGTGGTCACTGCAGAATGTCGGTCTAGGCATCGGCTGGATTGCAGGACGCCAGAGAGCCTCCCTCGATCCTGTTGGCACGGAGAAAGGAGGCGAATGACTTGGTGGGTTGAAGCCGCTTCCAGTCGCATTCCTATCGGTGGGTTCGGCGGTGCGGGTCGGGTTGCCCCTTGCTGGCGGTTCCGCGCGAAGCCTCCTTGCAGCCGTCCCAAGCATTGGTTCCCCTCGTCGAACTGCCCCCGTCCCCGGATGCCTCTCCCGACCAACAGCGGGCGCGTTCTCCCATCGAGACAGACTTGGCAAGCCAACATATTTCTTCTACGTCGTGACTCGATGGTCCCGTAGCTCAGCTGGATAGAGCAGCCGCCTCCTAAGCGGCAGGTCGCAGGTTCAAATCCTGCCGGGATCGCCACTTCTCCCAGGCACCTGAAACGGCTGAACCGCCTAGGGGGGGATGCGAATCACCACGCCTTTTCTCAAGTCCCCGGCAATAGCCAATTCCCACCCGTGACACCCAAGGCGGTGATTGAACGCCACTCCGCCAGTATTGCGGCAAGTCAGTCAAGGGGAGCAGCGCTTTGAAAGCCGCCAGCGCCATCACTCGGGGCTCATCACCCCAAAACGCTTACCCACACCGGTTTCGGTCGTAGAAGTTGTCCCGGTCCGGGATTTCCGGGAAGCCTCTCCGGCAAGAGTCGCCAACATTGAGCTGCAAACTCGCACCTCGTGCTCCGGCCGGTCTTGAGGCGTTCACGACCTCCCCGAGCAGCCCAAAAAAGAACCATGACCATGTGGGGGCCAAGGCCCAAACAGCCCGGTAGCCTTAAGGCAGTGTCGCCCGCATCCTGTTGCGGGCTTGGGAGGTCAAAACCGTTTCGAGCCCTCGCGTCCCTGATCTCGGCGCCTCAAGCCAACACGCAAGGCTGTTCCCAAGGGCAGCGTCGCGCTCGCGATAGCTACCTAAGTCGATCTGCTAGAATACGTTGCGCTCTATTGATTTCATAGCCAGCGGCGTTGAAGAAGTTGCAGCATTCCCCGTCAGTGAAGAGATCACAGAGGTGACCGACGGCGCGCCAAAGGTCGCCGTAGGTCCGCGCGGCAGGACGCCGGACAAGGGGCTTGAGTTTGGCGAAGGCCATTTCAATGAGATTGAGATCGGGGCTGTTGGGAGGCTGGAACAAGAACCATGCACCGACGGCGCGCATGGCCTCTGCGGCCTTCGGGCATTTGTGGGACGACAGGTTGTCGAGGATAATCACATCGCTTGGCTGCAGCGTCGGGGCGAGCTGTGTCCCGGAATAAAGCTCGAAGGCTGCGCGGTTCATTGCGCTGTCGATGCCCCATGGCGCGTCCAGCCTGTCATGGCGCAATGCGGCGATGAACGTCTGGGCATTCCAGTGGCCGAAGGACGCGTAATCTATCAGGCGCGTACCTTTGCAGGATCACCCGGTGATCTTGGCCATGTTCGTTTTCAAAGACGTCTCGCCAATGAAGCCGACGCGTGGCAACAGGTTCGCCATGAATGGTTGTCGCCCTGTGATCCAGACATGGCGTGCGTGCCGGACCTCAGGCCGCTATTGCTCGACGGCTTGAAGGTCATTTTTGTGTGACGGGCCCAGAGTGCGAAGGGGCCACCAGATCGACACGCGATGGGATGTTATCTGGTGTTCATCGGCAATCTCCAGGATCAGATCATCCAGCGTCAAATCCGGTTTGGCAGCCATGCGTGCCACGATCCAATCCCGCAGACGGTCCAACTTGCCATACCCACCAGCATTGCCTGGGGCGCTCGGCTCCAACCCGCCCGTCTCGCGCTTCAGCATCACCATGTCATTGACGAACTTTACCCAAACCCGGAACCGAGCTGCGGCAACCCGGTGCGAATGACCCTCCTCCACAAACGCAACAACGCGCTAGCGAAGTGCCAAAGGATGTGGCTTGCCCCTCTCCCCCCAAATCTGGCCTGCAGACAGAGAATCATGGATCAAGACGCGTGGAAATCTGCCTCAGAATGAGCGCAACACGCTCTAGAACCATCCGCCGATATGGACCCACCGGCTGCATTTCACCTTCAGGCACATGGGTGACTTGCCACCGGTTGCGATCCGCGCGCGGTCGGCACTTGGGCGATTCGCCCCCCAACCCTTCCACGGATCTGATCTGTGCTGTCGTTGTCGCGGTTGCTGCGGGTGGCGGTTAGAACAGCTCAAGATCCGATCCTGATGCGGATACGGGGTTCCGTGCATCCAGAGCTTCCTCGACGGCATCTCGTGCCAGCAATTGCTGCCGCGCGCGGCCACCAACAGGCCAGAACTGGATTCGCCTTCCCTGCTGTCCACCAAGGCTGTGTCCATCGCAGTCGATACCCTCATGGCGGCAGAAATCCGCGATGAATTCGGCGTTTCTGGTGCCGATGCTCCCAAGCCCGGCAAACATCTGCGCGCCACCGAACAGTTTCGCGCGGAAGCGTTGCCTGTCCGCCCCCTCACGCAGCAGCCCGTTTATGAGCAACTCCATCATGTTCGTCCCAAGTGACGTGCATTGCAGATCGCTGGACGTCCCATCCGGCAACAGGATGTGGTTCATTCCACCGATCCCCGCGGCCGGATCCCAGATACAGGCAGAGACACAGGAGCCCAGTACCGTCGACATCATGGTCTCCGGACAGGATGAAATGCGGTACTCTCCCTGCCCGACATGCAGCACCTTGCGATCCGGAATCAGCATAGACGCGCCGTTCGTCGCCTTTTCGAGCGACAGGTTGCAGCAAGAATTGCCGTCGCCACCTCGTCGAGCGACCGGGTCTCCGCCACCGCCCCCAGTTCAGCCGCCACCCGCGGCATGCCATAGACGACCGAGCTTTCCCGATCCTGACCGATCGTATGCGCACCGGCTTGCCGCAATCGCAGCATGCCATCAGCGCCGTCGCGACCCATTCCCGTCAACAGAACCGAGACGACACGCGGAGCCAGTGTCCTCGCCGAGTCGAACAGCACGTCGACGGACGGCCTGTGCCCGTTGCACTTGGGGCCGGTTTCGAGCCGGGTCTGGACCCCAGCCCGATACAATCCGGCAAGAAGGTGGACGTCGCCTCCGGGTGCGATCCTGATCTGACCCTGCTGGAGGCTTTCGCCGTCCCGGGCGAGCGCGACCTCCGGCGCGACCATTGCGGACAGACGTTCCGCGAAACTGGTCAGAAAGGTCTGCGGCATATGTTGAGAGATCAGGATCGGAGGGCAGTTTATCGGCATTCCTGACAAGACACGCTCAAGCGCATCCACACCGCCGGTGGAGGCGCCGATCAGCACCGTGGAGCCGTTCCAATCGTAGTCAGACGGGGGCTTGGCCAATCGGTTGGCGCGCCCTTGCACTCTGGCCGACGCGGCGACGAAGACCCGTTCGGCCAGTTCCTGAAAGGTCTCCGCCGCTCCCATGCGTGGTTTGCCCAGGCAATCGACCGCGCCAAGCGAGAGCGCCTCGACCGCGGAAACACTGCCGGCATGGGTTTCGGTCGAGAACATCACCACCGGCATCGGGCGCAACCGCATGATCTTCTCGAGAAAGGTGAGCCCATCCATTCGCGGCATCTCGACATCGAGCGTGATCACGTCGGGGACTGTCCGCTTGATGATTTCCCTTGCTTCGTAGGGATCCGCGGCCTGGCCAACCAGATCGAAACGCCCATCCGTTTCGAGACACTGTGCAATCAAACCCCGCATCGTTCTCGAATCGTCGACAATCACAACTTTCTTTTTCATGAGAACTCCCGGGCGGTCGTGTCGGCAACCGTGACCTGTCCGACACGCCCCCCGAACCAAATGATAGCCTTGTCCGAACCAGAGCCGTCGGCGTGTCGAGGCCAACATGACACGCTCGATACCCGGATCAGAATTATCCGCGCATTGTGGAGAACATGCTGCCACGCCGAGAGAGCCCGCCCAGCCCCAGAACACGGATTGGAGCCGGCCATCCAAACGCGTGCGAATATCCAATCATTTTCAGCTACGGCCATCCGAACTGGACGGATCCGGCCCCTGTGGCGTGCGTGCGCGCAAATGGCGAACGCCATCTGGACGCAAAACGCCGGGATCGTCGCCGTCGGCCACCGCTCCAAAAGGCACTTTCCAGATAGCGCCGCACCAATGCCGATCGCGCGCCGGGAAAGTGCGGGACCTCTGCGTGCCTTGATCTGCAAACTGGTCGGCTTCCCCAAGTGCAAGCATCCTTCCCTGCGCCGTGGCCCCCGCGAGGGCGCATCGCGATCCCGGGCGCAGCTTTGCCCCAAGCCGTGAATTTTCCTTTAAGTGTTCCCCCCGGGATCCGGTCATCGCGCGCTGGCACCGCCACCAAGTCGCTAAAATCCAACCGAAGCGGCTCGACGCCCGGGCACCAGCATGGACTTCTGTCCGGGCCCGGTTTCGTGCTAGGCCCATTCACAGCCGCAACAGGAGTTTGCCGGATGCGCCTCGCCTACATCACATCGGACACGCCAGGGCAGATGAACACGACCCTGCGGACCCTTGCGGAAACCGTGTCGGGACAGGGGCGCCGCGTCGTCGGCGCCGTGCAGGTCAACAGCGAACCCGAGGGCGACGAGCTCTGCGACAAGACATTGCTGCTGCTGCCCGAGGGTCCTCAGATCTGCATCTCCCAGACCCTCGGCCCCGGTTCCACCGGCTGCCGGTTGGACACCGATGCACTGGCGCGGGCGGTTCAGCATACGGCAGGCCAACTCGACGCCGGCGCCGACCTGCTCATCGTCAACAAATTCGGCAGCCATGAAGCGGAGGGGCGCGGGTTCCGCGACCTGATTGGGACGGCGCTCGCTCGCGAGATCCCTGTCGTCGTGGGCGTGACGTCGGCGAAGCGCGACGACTTTCTCCAGTTCGCCGGAGATCTCGGCACCCAGATCGAATGCGATGTGGAGCAACTGACCAACTGGGCCGTCACACCTCCAGACATCGCCCAATAACCCACCAATCGCCGATTTATCGCCCGGAAGTTGTGCAGACGCAGCATTGCCGGACCATAGTTTCCGCGCACCCGTTGCCCCTTTCGCACGCATGTCCGACGTCGCTCTTCGTAGCCAACGGAGAGCCATGTCGGATCGACTTTCCATCGTCGTCGTCGAAAAGGATCGCGAGCGCGCGCTCCTGATCGTTGACAGCCTGCGTGCGTCTGGTGACCACGAGATCTCCGTGATCTCCGAGCAATCGGGCCTTGCCCGCAGGATCTCGGAGCGCAACCCCGATGTTGTCCTCGTCGACTTCGCAAACCCCTCACGCGATATGCTGGAGGAGCTGACACTGGCCTCGTCTCCGCTGGAGCGCCCGGTGGCCATGTTCGTCGACCGCTCCGACGACGCGCTGACGCGGGCCGCCATCGAGGCCGGCGTCTCCGCCTACGTGGTGGACGGCCTGTCAGCGGGGCGGATCAAGCCGATCCTGGATGCGGCCATCACCCGCTTTCACATGTTTCAAGCGATGCGGGCGGAACTTGCGGCCACCAAGCGGGCGCTGGAAGAACGCAAGATCATCGACCGGGCAAAGGGCGTCCTGATGAAGGCGCGCGGTCTGGACGAAGACGCGGCCTATGCTCTCCTGCGCAAGACGGCCATGGACCAGGGAAGAAAGGTCGCGGAGGTCGCAGAGGCTCTGGTGACGGCGGCGGGCCTTCTGTCATGAGCCAGACGCGGCTCACACTGGGCTACATCCCGCTGGTGGATGCGGCACCGCTGATCATTGCCCGCGAACTCGGCTTCGCAGAGCAAGAAGGGCTGGCGGTCGACCTTCGTGCGGCCCCATCCTGGTCCACCCTTCGCGACATGGTGGCGCTTGGCCAGATCGAGGCTGCCCACATGCTCGCACCGATCCCCGTGGCCATGGCCATGGGCCTTGGCGGCATGGCGACGCGCCTCGATGCCATCTCGGTGCTCTCGGTCAACGGCAACGCGGTCGGCGTCTCGATGCAACTTGCCCGGAAGATGCGCGATGCCGGACACGACTTCGGCTTTGCCGACGCGACGGCGGCCGGCCGCGCCCTCATCGCGGCAGCCGGAGATCGTCTTCGGATCGGGGTGCCCTTCCCATTCTCTATGCATGCCGAGTTGCTCTACTATTGGCTCGGCTCACTCGGCCTTGAGGCGCCACAGGCGCTGGATGTTCACACGGTTCCGCCCCAGCAGATGGCGGAAGCCATGGCGGCCGGCGATCTCGATGCCTTCTGCGTCGGCGCCCCCTGGGGCTCCATGGCCGTGGAAAACGGCGCAGGCGAACTGCTCCTGCCAACCTCTGCCATCTGGTCCTTCGCTCCGGAAAAGGTGCTGGCGGTGCGCCACGACTGGGCCGAAAAGGCCCCGGACCAGGCAGCGCGGCTGATCCGGGCAATGTGGCGCGCCGGGCGATGGCTGGCCGATTCCGGCAACCGGATCACGGCGTCCGAAATCCTCTCGCGACCGGATCACCTCAACCTGTCGGCGGAACTGCTGGAGCGGTCGCTGAGCGGCAACCTGATGATCTCGGCACGAGGGGAGCAGCGCCGGGCCGAGGGCTACCTGGAGTTTCATCGCGGTGCCGCTACCTTCCCGTGGCGCAGCCAGGCGGGATGGATCGCCACGCGGCTCGCAGCCCGCACCGGCCTTGATCGCGCACAGGCACGCGAGGCCGCGCGCCGTGTCTTTCGCACCGACCTCTACCGGGCCGCCCTCGACACGACCGCGGCCGACCTGCCCGGCGCTTCGGAGAAACTGGAGGGCGCATTGGATGTCCCGACCGAAGTCGCCTCACAGACCGGCAGCCTGATTCTCGGACCGGATCGGTTTTTCGATGGACAAATCTTTGACCCAGACGCCGAGTGACGCCCAATAAATGGGCAGCGTCGGTGACCTATCCGGCATTTCCCGGAAAATCGACGGCAAAGCTGCAGCGCAGCATTGACCCCCGGCACCCCGGAATCGCTAATGGAGATGTCTCCGGGGCAAGGGCGTCCCACCAGAGACAGCGCCCCGATGACGTGGGCCAATCCGAGCAAAGCCGCTTGAGTCGAACCGTGCAGTCCTGCGCGGAGCGAATCTCATGCGGCTTTTTTTGTTTTTTCCGGCGCCTTCGTTCCTCCCGAAACGCGCCGCCCGACCGACGAGGTAGACTGCGACATGAAGACTCCCCTGACCCTGGCTCTCGCCGCCACCACGGCCCTTGCTCCCCCGGCCTTCGCCGAGATGCTGGACGTTGAGAAGGACGAACTGACCTTCGGATTCATCAAGCTGACCGACATGGCCCCCCTCGCCGTGGCATACGAGAAAGGGTATTTCGAGGATGAAGGCCTCTTCGTGACGCTCGAAGCGCAGGCCAACTGGAAGGTTCTGCTCGACGGCGTGATCGACGGGCAGCTTGACGGGGCGCACATGCTCGCCGGCCAGCCGCTGGCCGCGACCATCGGCTTCGGCACCGAGGCGCATATCATCACCCCCTTCTCGATGGACCTGAACGGCAACGGCATCACCGTGTCGAACGAGATCTGGGCGCAGATGAAAGAACACGTCCCTCATGAAGACGGCAAGCCGGTACACCCGATCTCTGCCTCCGCGCTGAAGCCGGTGGTCGAGGCCTATGCCGACGAGGGCAAGCCCTTCAACATGGGCATGGTCTTCCCGGTCTCCACCCACAATTACGAACTGCGCTACTGGCTTGCCGCCGGCGGTCTCAAGCCGGGCTACTACTCGCCCGACGACGTGACCGGCCAGATCGACGCCGAGGTGCTGCTCTCGGTCACACCGCCGCCGCAGATGCCCGCCACGATGGAGGCAGGCACGATCTATGGCTATTGCGTCGGTGAGCCGTGGAACCAACAGGCGGTGTTCAAGGGGATCGGCGTGCCGGTCATCACTGACTACGAACTGTGGAAGAACAACCCCGAAAAGGTCTTTGGCCTCTCCGCTGCCTTCCAGGAAGAGAACCCGCAGACAACCATCGCCATCACCAAGGCGCTGATCCGCGCCGCCATGTGGCTGGACGCGAACGACAACGCCAACCGCCCGGAAGCCGTGGAGATCCTGTCGCGCTCCGAATACGTCGGCGCCGATTACGACGTGATCGCCAACTCCATGACCGGCACATTCGAGTACGAAAAGGGCGACACGCGCGACGTGCCCGATTTCAACGTGTTCTTCCGCTACAACGCGACCTACCCTTACTACTCCGACGCTGTCTGGTACCTGACCCAGATGCGCCGCTGGGGCCAGATTGCCGAGGCCAAGCCGGACAGCTGGTACGACGAGGTCGCGAAATCCGTCTACAAGCCGGCGATCTACCTCGCCGCAGCCGAAAGCCTCATCGACGACGGCCTTGCCACCAAGGACATGTTCGACTTCGACACCGACGGCTACAAGGCCACGACCCCCGCCGAGGATATCATCGACGGCATCGCCTACGACGGCCGTACCCCCAACGCCTATCTCGACAGCCTGCCGATCGGCCTGAAGGGCGACCAGACCGTTGTCGGCAACGAGGTTCAGGGATGACCCGCCCCCGGGCACACAGACCACCGTCCGCGTAGCCGCACGTTCCCCGGCTGGCCCGACTGTCTCCCGGGCCAGCCATGACGGGATGGCGGGCGGGGCGATTTTTCCGAAGGAAAAGAGCGCCGTACCGCCATCCGCTCACTCAGCAGATCACACCGAGGACCGCTTCACATGACCGCCATCGACCCCGACAGCCTGAGCGCCGCCGAGGCACGGGAAGCCCGCAAGGCCAGGCTGTTCACCCAAATCAACAAGGCCGACTCCTGGTTCAAGGTTCTCGGCCTGTCCTTCATGACACCGCTTCTAAAGGCGCTGGCCGGCGACAACCCGAAAGCCCAGATGAAGGAAATCTGGCTGCTCCTCGGCGTGCCCGTCCTCGCCATCTGCTGCTTCCTGGCGCTGTGGGCCAACCTTGCGCCCAAGGTCCAGACCTCCCTCGGCGCCGTTCCCGGCCCGGCGGACGTCTGGGAGCAGGTCGAAAACCTCCACGCCGACGCCAGGCGCGAATGGCAGAAGGAGGAAGACTTCTACATTCGCCAGGAGGCCCGCAACGCGAAGCTCGAAGCCGCCGGGAAGGCCGACAAGATCAAGCACCGCGACTATACCGGCAAGCCGACCTACTACGCGCAGATCTGGACCTCGATCCAGACCGTCTTCTTCGGCTTCCTCCTCGCCTCTGCCGTTGCCATCCCGCTCGGCATCGTCGCGGGCCTGTCCCGCGCCGGGGAAGCTGCGCTGAACCCGATCATCCAGATCTTCAAGCCGGTCTCGCCGCTGGCCTGGCTGCCGATCGTGACCATGATCGTCTCGGCCACCTACACGACCAACGACGGCATGTTCACCAAGTCCTTCCTGATCTCGGCCATCACCGTGACGCTCTGCTCGCTCTGGCCGACTCTGATCAACACCTCTCTGGGCGTTGCCTCGATCGACAAGGATCTCGTGAACGTCTCCAAGGTGCTCAAGATGAACACGCGGGTGAAGATCACCAAGCTGGTGCTGCCCTCCGCCCTGCCATTGATGTTCACCGGTCTGCGCCTGTCCCTCGGCGTCGGCTGGATGGTGCTGATCGCCGCGGAGATGCTTGCGCAGAACCCCGGCTTGGGCAAATTCGTCTGGGACGAGTTCCAGAATGGCTCCAGCCAATCGCTCGCCAGGATCATGGTCGCGGTCTTCACCATCGGCATCATCGGCTTCCTGCTCGATCGCCTGATGTTCGCGCTCCAGTCGCTCTTCACCTTCTCCAACAACCGGTGATCCAGATGAGCATTCTCAAGTTCGAAAACGTCTCAAAATCCTTCGGCGAAGGCACTGCGAAGACGGATGTCCTCAAGGATATCAATCTCACCGTGGAGGACGGCGAGTTCCTCGTCCTCCTCGGCTTCTCCGGCACCGGAAAGACCACCCTGATCAACCTCATGGCCGGGCTCGAATTTCCCTCCAGCGGATCGGTCACCTTCAAGGGCGCGCCGATCGCCGGGCCTGGACGGGAGCGCGGCGTGATCTTCCAGAACTACTCGCTGATGCCGTGGCTCACGGTCGCCGGTAACGTCAGGCTCGCCGTGGACACGGTCTTTCCGAAGATGAAGACGACCGAGAAGGACGCCCTGGTCGACAAATACGTCAAGATGGTCGGCCTTTCGCATGCCGCCGCCCGCCGTCCCGCCGAGCTGTCCGGTGGTATGCGGCAACGCGTGAACGTGGCCCGCGCGCTGGCCATGTCGCCCGAATTGCTGCTTCTCGACGAGCCGCTTTCGGCGCTCGACGCACTGACCCGCGCCAACCTCGCCGACGAGATCGAGCACATCTGGGAAGCCGACAAGAAGACCTGCGTGCTGATCACCAACGACGTGGACGAGGCCATCGTACTGGCCGACCGCATCGTCGCGCTCAACCCCGACGGGACGCTCGGCAAGGAATTCCGCGTCGCCATCCCGCGCCCGCGCGAACGGGGTGAAATGAACCATGACGAGGAATTCAAGCGCCTGCGCGGAGAGGTCACCAAGTACCTGATGGATGCCGGGATCGAGGCAAAGGCCGCCGAAACCCGCGAGTTGCCGAATGTCACCGCGATCCACAACGAGACCGTGCCAGCTGCCCTGAAGGAGGCCCGGGGCTCGTCGCGGATCGACAAGTACCTGGAGTTTTCCCAGCTTCACAAGATCTACCCGACGCCCAAGGGTCCGCTGACCGTTGTCGAGGATTTCAACCTGAAGCTCGACAAGGGCGAGTTCATCTCGCTCATCGGCCATTCCGGCTGCGGCAAGTCCACGGTGCTGACCATGGCCGCCGGCCTGAACGAGATCTCCAAGGGAGTGATCAACCTAGACGGCCGCGGCGTCGTCGGCGCCGATCCCGAACGCGCGGTGGTCTTCCAGTCGCCGTCCCTGTTCCCCTGGCTTACCGCCAAGGAAAACGTCTCCGTCGGTGTGGAAAAGGTCTACCCCCGCGCGTCCCGCGCCGAGCGTCAGGACATCGTGGAATACTACCTGGAGCGTGTCGGCCTCGGCGACAGCATGGACAAGGCGGCGGCCGACCTCTCCAACGGCATGAAGCAACGTGTCGGCATCGCCCGCGCCTTTGCGCTCAGCCCCAAACTGCTGCTGCTGGACGAGCCCTTCGGCATGCTCGACAGCCTCACCCGCTGGGAGTTGCAGGAAGTGCTGATGGAGGTTTGGTCCCGCACCAAGGTCACCGCGATCTGTGTCACCCATGACGTGGACGAGGCGATCCTGCTGGCGGATCGGGTGGTCATGATGACCAACGGCCCGCAAGCCACCATCGGCCGCATCGTCAATGTCGACCTGCCGCGTCCGCGCACCCGCAAGGCGCTGCTGGAGCATCCCGACTACTACCTCTACCGCGAGCAGGTCCTGAACTTCCTCGAAGAATACGAACACGGCGCCAAGCCACGGAGCGCGGCTCCGACACCGGCAGGCCACAAGGCCGACGACAGCAAGGAAGCCGCATGATGGACATTGTACTCGACACACCGACCCGCACTTTCGTGGAAGTCTCCGAGGTCTGGGTTCCCGAAGGCGACCGGCTGGTGCTCGCCGAGGGCAACTACGGCGATCTGAAAGAATTCGCCGCTGCCTCCGGGCAGGAGAGCTTCGGGTTCGGCGAAGGCCTGCCCGGAAAGGCCTGGTCCGACGCGCGCCCCGTTGTCCTGAAAGCGTTCGAAGGCTCCTGTTTCAAGCGGACCGAGGCCGCGAAGGCCGCAGGCCTGACCAGCGCGGTTGCCGTGCCGGTCTTCGATGGTGAGACGCTCAAGGCCGTCCTCGTGCTGCTCTGCGCCGACGATTCCGAGCGCACCGGCGCGATCGAGGTCTGGCAGGCCCGGGATGACATCCTGCGGCTGGCCGATGGCTACTATGGCTCTGCCAGGCATTTCGAATGGGTGTCCCGGCACACGCATTTCCCCAAGGGTCAGGGCCTGCCCGGCGCCGTCTGGGCCGCATCCACGCCGATCCTGATGCGGGACCTCGGCTCCGGCTACAAGTTCATCCGGTCCGAAAGTGCGGGAAAGGCGGGGCTGACGACGGGGCTCGGCCTTCCGGTGCCGGTTCCCGGCAATGACACCTTCGTGCTGACGCTGCTGTCGGCCCGTGGCACGCCACTGGCCCGCCGCTTTGAAATCTGGGACGCGCGCTCGGCCCGCGTCGGCCGCTCGAAGGAAGCCGTGCTCGTCGATGGGATCTGCGCCCGCGAAGGACCGCTCTGGAGCGACGAGACCGAACGTCGTGCCGCCGCATGGCAAGGTCCAATCGGCAAGGTCATCGGCTCCGGGCTGCCGCAGGTGATGTCCGGCACCGCCGGCCTTCCCGCGGACTACAGCTCATTCATCGCGCTTCCCATCCACCAACAGGGCGAGCTTGCCTACATCGTCGCCCTCTACATCTGATCCGACCGGGAACCCGCAAAATGAACGATACCCAGATCACCCTGATCCAGCAGAGTTTCGCCGGGGTCGTGCCGATCAAGGCCGAGGCAGCTGCGATCTTCTATGACCACCTGTTCGCCCACGCGCCTGAGGTCCGGCCGCTCTTCAAGGGCGACCTTTCCGAACAGGGCACGAAACTGATGGCCATGCTCGGCGCCGTGGTCAACGGGCTGCGCGACCTCGACCGGATCGTGCCCGTCGCCGAAAAACTCGCAGTAGACCACGTCGAATACGGCGTGACCGCAGCGCAGTACGAACCCGTGGGCGCCGCCCTGCTTCACACGCTTGAAACCGGGCTGGGCGATGCCTTCACCCTCGACGTCCGCGAGGCATGGATCGAGGCCTACACCATTCTCTCCGGCGTCATGATCGACGCCGCCTACAGCGAAGGAGCTGACGCATGAGCACGAAACGGAAACTCGTGGTAATCGGCGCCGGCATGGCCTCCGGCCGAGCGCTGGAGCACCTGTTCGACCGCGACCCTGATGGCTGGGACGTAACGCTGTTCAACGCCGAGCCGCGTGGCAACTACAACCGCATCATGTTGTCCCCCGTGCTCTCGGGAGAAAAGGAATTCGCCGAGATCGTCACCCACGACGATGCCTGGTACGCAGAGCATGGCGTGACCTGCCGCTTCGGAGAAACGGTCACCGCCATCGACCGCACCGCGAAGACCGTGACCGGCGAAGACGGTGCCCCGGTGGCTTATGACAAGCTGCTGCTGGCCACCGGATCGAACCCGTTCATCATCCCCCTGCCCGGCCACGATCTCGAGGGCGTCATCGCCTACCGCGACCTGGAAGACACCAACACGATGATCGACGCGGCGGCAGCCCCCGGGTCCCGGGCGGTCGTCATCGGTGGCGGCCTGCTCGGACTGGAGGCCGCGGCGGGTCTGAAGATGCGCGGCATGGACGTCACGGTCGTACACATCATGGGCCACCTGATGGAGCGGCAGTTGGACGAGGCTGCGGGCTACCTTCTGCGCAAGGCGCTGGTCGACCGGGGCATCAAGGTCATGTGCTCGGCCAACTCGAAGGAAATCCTCGGGCAGGACGGCAAGGTCAAGGCCCTGCTGCTGGAGGACGGCACGGAACTGCCCTGCGATATCCTCGTCATGGCGGTCGGAATCCGTCCGAACACCGCGCTCGGACAGAAAGCGGAGCTGGCGACGGGACGGGGAATCCACGTTGACGATCACATGGTCACCTCGGACCCCGATGTGCTCGCGGTGGGCGAATGCGTGGAACATAACGGCGCCGTCTTCGGTCTCGTGGCCCCGCTCTACGACCAGGCCAAGGTGGTTGCACAGACACTCGTCGGCGAGGAGGCCCACTTCGTCCCCAAAGAGGTCTCGACCAAGCTCAAGGTCACCGGCTGCGATCTCTTCTCCGCCGGCGATTTCGCCGACGGCGACGACCGGGAGGACATCGTCTTCCGGGATCCGGCGCGCGGCGTCTACAAGCGCCTCGTGATCAAGGACAACCGGATCATCGGCGCGGTGATGTATGGCGACACCGCCGATGCGAACTGGTTCTTCGGCCTGATGAAGGACGAAGAGGACATCGCGGAAATGCGAGAAACCCTGATCTTCGGCCCCGCCTACCAGGGGGGCGACCCGCTGGACCCTATGGCGGCCGTTGCAGCCTTGCCGGCTGACGCAGAGATCTGTGGTTGCAACGGCGTCTCCAAGGGTGACATCGTCTCCGCCATCGAGGGTGGCGCGACCGACCTTACCGCCATTCGCGCCACCACCAAGGCCTCCGGCTCCTGCGGCACCTGCACAGGGCTGGTGGAGCAGGTCCTCGGCGTGACACTGGGCGACGACTTCGTGATCCCCGCGGCGCAGGGTATCTGCGGCTGCACCGATCACAGCCACGAGGACGTCCGCCGCCTGATCAAGTCCCAGGAACTGAAATCCCAGGCAGCCGTCTGGCAGGAGCTTGGCTGGAAGACGAAGGATGGCTGCCACACCTGCCGCCCGGCGATCAACTACTACCTGCTTGCCGACTGGCCGCTGGACTACCGGGACGATCCGCAGTCACGTTTCATCAACGAACGCAAGCACGCCAACATCCAGAACGACGGCACCTTCTCCGTCGTGCCACGGATGTTCGGCGGCATGACCACCTCCGACGAGCTTCGGGCCATCGCCGATGCCGCCGACAAGTATGACGTGCCGACAATCCATGTCACCGGAGGCCAGCGGATCGACCTTCTGGGCGTAAAGGGCGAGGACCTGCCCGCGATCTGGGCCGACCTGAACCGGGCTGGCATGGTCTCGGGCCACGCCTATTCCAAGGGCCTGCGCACCGTGAAGACCTGCGTCGGCAAGGAGCACTGCCGCTTCGGAACCCAGGACAGCTCCGGCCTTGGCATCAAGCTGGAACAGAAACTCTGGGGCGCCTGGTCGCCGCACAAGTTCAAGCTCGCCGTCTCCGGCTGCCCGCGCAATTGCGCCGAAGCCACCTGCAAGGATCTCGGCGTGGTCTGCGTGGATTCCGGCTACCAGATCGGCGTCGGCGGCGCGGCAGGCATGGATGTGAAGGAAACCGAGCCGCTGGCACAGGTCCCCTCGGAACAGGAAGCGATCGACATCACCGTCGCCTTCTACCAACTCTACCGCGAAAACGCGAAATACCTCGACCGGCCCTACAAGTGGATCGCCAAGGTCGGCCTCGACTGGGTCAGGGAACGCGTCATCGAGGATCGCGAAGAACGCCAGGCATTGATCGACCGCTTCGCCATCTCGCAATCGGTCTACCAGAAGGATCCCTGGGCCGAACACGCCAGCGACCGCGCCGATACCTACCAACCCGTCGCCGACCTCACCCTGCAAGCGGCTGAATAACCATCATCTTTCCCCAAGTATCCCGGGGGAGTCGCGGTCCCGCCGCGACGGGGGCAGCGCCCCCTCCCCGACCACCACAAGGAACCGCCTCATGACGAACCACCCCATGACCAACTGGATCGACATCGGCCCACTGGACAACATCCCGCAACGTGGCGCGCGGGTGGTCAAGACGGCCTTCGGATGCGTTGCCATCTTCCGCACCGGCGACGACGACGTCTACGCCCTCGAAGACCGCTGCCCCCACAAGGGCGGGCCACTCTCCGAGGGCATCGTGCACGGCGCCTCTGTCACCTGCCCGCTTCACAACTGGGTCTTCTCCCTCGAAACCGGCGTGGCGCAGGGGGCCGACGAAGGCGGCGTGGCAACCTTCGCCGCCCGCATCGAGAATGGCCGCATCCTGATGGATGCCGAACAGCTTGCCGGGCGGAGCGCCGCCTGATGGACGGTGCCACCCGGTCCATGTCCAACCGGCAGGACACCGCGCCGGGCGGTACCTGCACCACCTGCCCCTATTGCGGCGTCGGCTGTGGCGTGCGCGCGATCCTGGATGGCGCCGGTGGACTGACCATCACCGGCGACCTCTCCCACCCCGCCAATGCCGGCAAGCTCTGCTCGAAGGGATCGGCCCTGGGGGAGACCACCTCGCTCGACGACCGCCTGCTCGCCCCGCGGATCCATGGGCAGGACGCGAGCTGGAACGATGCGCTCGATCTCGTGGCCACCCGGTTCCGCAAGACGATCGACAGGCACGGCCCCGACAGCGTCGCCTTCTACGTGTCGGGCCAGTTGCTGACCGAGGATTACTACGTCGCCAACAAGCTGATGAAGGGGTTCATCGGGTCGGCCAATATCGACACGAACTCACGGCTCTGCATGGCCTCCTCCGTGGCCGGTCACCGCCGGGCCTTCGGAACCGACACCGTGCCCGGCCTCTACGAAGACCTGGAACGGGCCGACCTCGTCGTGCTCACCGGCTCGAACCTCGCGTGGTGCCATCCGGTCCTCTACCAACGCCTCGCCGCCGCGAGGAAGGCCAATCCGAAGCTGCGCGTGGTCAATATCGACCCGCGGCACACAGCGACCTCCGACATTGCCGACCTGCACCTCGCCATCGCCCCGGGCGGCGACGTGGCGCTTTTCAATGGGGTGCTCGCATATCTGTCCGAACAGGGTCTGATCGACGCCGCCTACACAGAAAAACACGTGAGAGGCCTCTCCGAAGCTATTGAAAGTGCGAAGAAAGAAGACCTCTCAGCTACGGGCCTCCCCGCCGCTCAAGTTGCCGAGTTCTTCGCCCTTTGGGCCGGAACCGAGAAAGTCGTCACGATCTATTCCCAGGGTGTGAACCAATCCACCGCCGGGACCGACAAGGTTGCCGCAATCCTCAATTGCCACCTCGCCACGGGCCGGATCGGCCGTCCCGGCATGGGGCCATTCTCCGTCACCGGGCAACCCAACGCCATGGGAGGCCGGGAGGTCGGCGGGCTGGCCAACATGCTCGCCTGCCACCTCGATATCGAGAACCCCGAGCATCGCGTGGCCGTGAAGGATTTCTGGGATGCCCCGGCGATGCCCGATGCTCCCGGGCTCAAGGCCGTGGACATGTTTCGTGTTGTTGGCGAGGGGCGCATCAAGGCGCTCTGGATCATGTGCACCAACCCAGTGGTCTCCATGCCGGAGGCCGACGCGGTGCGCGCCGCCATCGCGGGGTGCGATTTCGTCGTTGTCTCCGACCTGACCGCCGCCACCGACACGGCCGAGCTTGCCGACGTGCTGCTGCCCGCCACCGGCTGGGGCGAAAAGGACGGCACGGTGACCAATTCCGAGCGCTGCATCTCCCGGCAGCGAGGCTTCCTGACCCCGCCGGGTGCCGCCCGCCACGACTGGGAGATCATCTCCGACGTCGGCCGGCGGATGGGCTGGGGCGCGGCGTTCGATTATGCCTCCCCGGCAGAGATCTACCGCGAATACGCCGCCCTTTCCGGTGTTGCCGGCAATTTCGGCCGGGATTTCGACATCTCTGCCACGGCTGGGGTCACCGATGCCGAATACGACGCCATGGCGCCGTTCACGTGGCCACGGTCCGCGACCCGCGAAGGTGGCCGGTTCTTTGCAGACGGTGGGTTCTACACGTCGGACGGCAAGGCGCGGATGTGGCCGGTGCAGCACCGGCAACCAGCGTCCAAGCTCACCGCGGATCGCCCTTTCCGGCTCAACACCGGGCGGGTCCGGGACCATTGGCACACGATGACCCGCACCGCCAAGTCACCGCGCCTGAGCCAGCACATCGCCGAACCCTTTCTGGAAATCCACCCCGACGATGCCCGCCGCATCGGCCTCGCGCCAGCCTCCATCGCGGAGGTCGAGAGCGATTTCGGCAACTGCCTCCTGCGCACGCTGGTCACCGACCGCGTCCAGCCCGGGCAGGTTTTTGCCCCCATGCACTGGACCGGGCAGACGGCGCCGACCGGGCGGATCGACACGCTTGTCGCGCCCAATACCGACCCCTTCTCCGGCCAGCCGGAGAGCAAAGCCACGACCGTTGACGTCCGCCCTTTCGCCGCCGCCTGGTACGGCTTTGCCGTCTCCGCCAGGGAGATCACACCCCGAAGCACATATTGGGCCCGCGCCCGCAGTCGCAACGGCTGGCGGGCGGAACTGGCCTGTTCCAGCACGCCGGAGGATTGGGAAACCGACGCCCGTGCCCTGTTCGGCCTGCCGACTGAGGCCACGGCCATCACCCTGATCGATCCCGCCCGCCGGACCGCGCGCCTGGCCTTCCTGCAAGACGGCCAACTGGTTGCCGCGCTCTTCGCCGCGCCCGAACCG
Organism: Aliiruegeria haliotis; assembly: GCF_003003255.1. Taxonomy (GTDB): domain Bacteria; phylum Pseudomonadota; class Alphaproteobacteria; order Rhodobacterales; family Rhodobacteraceae; genus Tropicimonas; species Tropicimonas haliotis. The sequence goes on along the minus strand of NZ_PVTD01000009.1, from coordinate 28,079 downwards.
GTCGGCGTCTCCCGCAGCTTCCTCGCCGGCGCGTTGGGAGAGCCCGCAACAGCCGAGGTCCTCTCCGGTCGTCCCGGTGCCGAGCGCGCCGACCCGGGCGCCACGGTCTGCGCCTGTTTCGACATCGGCGTGAACACGATCCTGGCCGCGATCGAAGGCCAAACACTGGCCAGCGTCGACCAGATCGGCGCGGCACTCAATGCTGGGACCAATTGCGGTTCCTGCAAACCCGAACTACAGGCCCTTCTCGATGCAACATCGAGAAAGGTCGCCGCAGAATGAGTCTCGCACCCTACATACACGCGATGGGACGCGGCCCCAGCCGGGCGCGATCCCTCACCGAAGACGAAGCACGGGACGCCATGTCCCGGATCATGGCGGGCACCGCGGCGCCCGAAGCCGTCGGCGCCCTGCTCATGCTGATGCGCTACCGGGGCGAAACCCCGGGCGAGCTTGCGGGCTTCGTCCATGCCATCCGCGAGACGCTGCCCGCGTGGCCCGGCGACGCCCCGGCGCTGGACTGGCCCAGCTATGCCGCAGGCCGGTCGCGCGGATTGCCTTGGTTCCTGCTCTCCGCGCGCCTGGTCGCCGGTGCGGGTCTTCCGGTGCTGCTGCACGGCTGGAACTCGCACCAGGCTGCCGTGGCCTCGGTCACCAACGCCTTGCCCCATACCGGGATCGCCAGCGCCGCGAGCCTCGATAGCGCTGCTGAACTCATCGCGAAGGACGGTATCGCCTACCTGCCCTTGTCGGTTCTCTCCCCGCGTGCGCTGGAACTGATCCGGCTGCGGGACGTCCTCGGACTGCGCTCCGCGGTGAACACGACCATGCGCCTGCTGAACCCTGCGGGTGCGCCCGCATCGGTGCAGGGGATCTTCCACCCGCCCTACCGGGACCTTCAGGCCGAAGCGGCGCTTCTGCTCGGCCAGCCCGCCAGCGCCGTCATCAAGGGCGGCGGTGGCGAATTCGAGCGCAACCCCGGCAAGGCCATCCACGTCGGTGGCGCCACGACGGGGGTCTTGCGGGACATCACCGCCGAGCCGCTCCTGCCGGACGCCAGCACCCGCCTGCGCGATGGTCCCGAGGCGGGCACGCCCGATGCCCTTGCCGCGCTCTGGTCCGGCGCGCTCGATGACCCCTATGCCGAAGCCATCGTGACCGGCACCGCCGCGCTCGCGCTTCTGACCTGCGGCCGGGCCAAAACCGTTACCGAAGCCGATGCGCTGTCCCGGCAGATCTGGGCCAACCGCAACCGCACCCCGTAAGGAGACACCGATGAAGACCTTCCCCATGTTCCTGAAAATGGCAGGCCGGAAGGTCATCGTCGCCGGTGGCGGTGAACAGGCGGCGCAGAAGGCGCGGCTGATCCTGAAGACGGAGGCGGAGCTGGTCCTGCTCGCACCGGAACTGGACGAGGAACTTTCGGACCTTGTCAGCAAAGGACTGGCCCGCCATGATCCGACACCTCCCACCGCCGGGAGCTTCTCCGGTGTGGCGCTGGTCTTCGTCGCCACTGGCTGTGTCGCGGTCGATGCCTGCATGCACGCGCTGGCAAAGGCGGCGGGCGCGGTCGTCAATGTCGTCGACCAGCCCGCGCTCTGCGATGCCGTCACCCCCTCCATCGTCGACCGCGACCCGGTTGTCGTTGCGATCGGAACCGAGGGCAATGCGCCCGTGCTTGCCCGGCTGCTGAAGACCGATATCGAACGGATGATGGAACCGGGTCTCGGCGAGTTCGCGCGTCTTGCCGGCCGGTTGCGGGACTCCGTGGCCCGCCATGTGCCCCATGACCGCCGACGTCACTTCTGGCGCTGGATGTTTGCGGGCGCGCCACGTGGCCTGTTCAGCCGTGGCGCCGATCGCAAGGCCGCTGCGCTGCTCAAGACTGCGATCCATTCCGGGGGCGCCCCTGATACCCGGGACAGGGGCGCGATCAGCGTCATCGGCGCCGGGCCCGGCGAGGCGGACCTGATGACGCTGCGGGCCGTGCATCGCCTGCAAGAAGCGGACGTGATCGTGGTGGGGGACGGCGTGGATCGTGACGTGCTGGAACTCGCCCGCCGCGATGCCGAGCGCATGTATCTCGCGGCCGACGACCGTGCGGCGCCCCACCCCGGCACCGGCGATCATCGCCACCTTCTGGCCCTTGCCCGGCAAGGCAAGTCCGTTGTGCGCCTTGTCAGCGGGGTGTGTGACGGCGCTTCGTTCATGGCGCTGGAAACGGCCGCCGATGCGGCGCGGGTCGCATTCGAGATCGTCCCGGGCGTGGTCAGTCACGGCACGACCGGGCTTGCCCGCACTGGCAGCTGAGGCGACCTGTTCCGGCACAGCCTGACGCGTGGAGATGCTCGCACTCGTGCTCAAATCTCACTCAGCGGCGCGACCTGCTGCCCGGGGGCACATGTGCCACGCCGCATCTTGCCGCGCCGGTCGGCTGCGCGGGCCCCATGAAGCCACGTCCGAACGATGCCCTGCGCTGGATGCAATGGTTTCCTCCCGGCGTACAATCAACACGCCGCGCCTCCGGGCCGAAGACGCCCCGATCCTGCGCGTCAGATGTCCTTCGCCAACCGCAGGGCATCGTATATCGCCGCATGAGTGTTCCGCGGTGACACGGCATCGCCGATCCGGAACAGGCGAAATCTGCCATCGGGGTTGCGCACGACCTGCTGGGGCCGTCCCTCGACCAGCGCATCGTGGTCAACCTCGCCGAGGTTCACAGACCCCGGCCGCAGCGTGAAATAGAGCTCGTCCAGAGGGCGGGTTCCGTAGTTCACGATGACCTGATCCACATGCGATACAGCCCGTAAATCACTGTAATCCGTACCGATAGTGACTTTCAGCCGATTCCCGTCCCGCGCCACGGCCAGAAGCCGTCGCGCCACGGTGAAGGTCACGGCTTTGTCTTGCAGAGCGCGCATGTAGGGCACGAGGTTCATGCCCATGACATCGGGTGCAATCGAGCGATCTGGCGACATGATCTCCACCTCCGCACCGGCATCGGCAGCGACCTGCGCCGCCATCAGCCCCGGATGGTCGCCGGATTCGTCATAGACGAGTACCGACCGCGCCGGCGCCACATCGCCTGACAGGATATCCCACGTCGTGGTGAGAAGATCGTTCGAACCACGCTCCTCGAAAAGCTCGGTATTGGGCAATCCACCGGTCGCGACGAAGACAATATCCGGATTTTCACTATCTACATCAGACGGTTCCGCCCATGTATTGAAGTGAAACCGAACATCACGCGCCGTGCATTGCGCCATGCGCCAATCGATGATGGAGATCATCTCCCGCCGGCGTTCGCGCCGCGCTGTCAGACGTACCTGGCCTCCGGGTTCGGGCGCGGCTTCGAAGACAACGACTTCGTGCCCCCGTTCCGCCGCAACACGCGCGGCCTCCAACCCGCCGGGGCCCGCGCCCACGATCACGACCTTTTTGCGTACGGCGGCCGGTGGGATCTCCTGCGGCATGCTCAGTTCCCGCCCGGTGGCGGCATTGTGCATGCAGAGCGCCTCTCCCCCCTGATAGATCCTGTCCAGACAGTAGTTCGCACCGACACAGGGCCGGATGTCGTCCTCGCGTCCTTGCACGATCTTTCGCACGATGAACGGATCGGCGATGTGGGCGCGGGTCATGCCCACCATGTCCAGCAGCCCGGCGGACACCGCGTGCCGGGCTGTGGCCACGTCCGGGATCTTTGCGGCGTGGAAGATCGGCAGGTCCACCGCCTCCCGGACCATGCCCGCGAATTCGAGATGCGGCGCGTTGCGCATGCCCTGTACCGGAATCACGTCCGTCAGCGCGGCATCGGTGTGAATGCGCCCGCGCACGATGTTCAGGAAGTCGACCTGCCCACTGGCATGCAGCCGCCGCGCCATCGCGAGCCCCATCTGCGGATCGATCCCGCCCTCCGCCGCCTCGTCGGCCTCGAAACGAACGCCGACGATGAAATCGTCACCCACGCGTTTACGAATGGCATCAATGACTTCCAAGCTGAATTTCATCCGGCTTTCCAGCGTTTGCGGGCCGTATGGCCCGTCGAGCGTGTTGGTCAGCGGCGACCAGAAATTGTCGATCAGGTGGCCGTAGGCCTCCAGTTCGATCCCGTCCATGCCGCCGTCCTGCATCCGCGCCGCGGCATCGGCGAAGTCCGCGACGACCCGCGCGATATCCCAGTCTTCCATCACCTTGGGAAAGAACTTGTGTGCCGGTTCGTAGTGCGGCCCCGGCGCGATGGAGGGCAACCAGTCCCCTCTGGACCACCCTGTTCGCCGACCAAGGTGGGTGAGCTGGATCATTGCCGCGCAGCCATGCGCGTGTAACGCATCTGTCAGGCACCGGATCCACGGAACCACCTCGTCCTTGTAGGCCAGGATGTTATTGAACGCGGGCGGGCTGTCGCGGGATACCACCGCCGACCCGGCCGTCATTGCCAGCGCCACGCCGCCCCTTGCCCGCGCCTCGTGGTAGGCGCGGTAACGGTCCTTTGGCATTCCGTCTTCGGTATAAGCCGGCTCGTGGCTCGTGGTCATGATCCGGTTGCGCAGGGTCAGGTGCTTGAGCTGGTAGGGTTGCAGGAGCGGATCGTTCGACATCTCGGTCTTTCTGGCGGTTGGCCCCGAGGGGCAGTGTCAGCGCGATTTCAGTACCAGGCGTCGGCCATCGAGGCTTTCTTGCGAGCGATGAACGCGCGCAGCGCGTCATCCGTTGCGGGGTCGATCGCGGGTGGCTCGTACGCGGCGAGCAGATCCTTCCAGCGGGCGTTGGCGCGAGTCATGCTGTCGGCCGCGCCTTGCTCCGACCAGGTTTCCCAAGGCTGGTTGTCGTCCAGCTCGCTGTCGTAATAGGCCGTCTTGTAGTGCCGCATCGTGTGCGCGGTGGAAAACAGGTGCTGACCGGGGCCCAGTTCGGCGAGAGCATCGAAGCCGAGAGCATCCTCGCTCACGTCCATGCCCCTGAGATAGCCGTGCAGCATCCCGCAAAGATCTGTATCGAGGACGAATTTCTCATAGGACATGGACAGCAATCCGTCGAGGAACCCGGCGGAATGCAGCACGTAGTTCGCGCCGCACTGCACTGCCGACATCATCGACATCATGCTTTGTTGCATGGCCTGCGCATCGGGCAGTTTCGAGGTGCTGAAGTTCCCGGCGCAGCGCAGCGGCAGCTTCCAGCGACGCGCGATCTGGCCAAGCGCGAGGGAGGCCAGCGCCGGCTCCGGTGTGCCGAAGGTCGGCGAGCCGGACCGCATGGCCATCGACGCGATGAAACCGGCCAGCACCGCCGGTGCGCCCGGCCGGACGAGTTGCGTCAGGGCGCATCCTACCGCGCTTTCCGCCAGCGCCTGCGCCACCGTTCCGGCGGGTGTCAGCGGCGAGACCGCGCCGCCCAGCAGGAAAGGCAGATGAATGGACCCCTGCCCTGCCGCCGCATAGGCCCGGATGCCACGCGTCGACACGCCGTCCCAGACCAAGGGCGACGTGGAGTTGAAATTGCCCATGACGACGCAGTTCTGCTCCACCACGTCGGCCCCGAAAAGGATGCGGCACATCTCGATGCTGTCCTCGGCGCGTTCCGGTGCGGTGATCGACCCGAGGAAGGCCCGGTCGGAGTAGCGGATGTGGGCATAGACCATGTCCAGATGGCGCTTGTTGACCGGAACATCGGTGGGTTCGCAGATTGTGCCGCCGGAATGGTGCAACCATTGCGAGGACTGGCCGAGCTTCACCAGGTTCTCGAAATCCTCCAGCGTTCCGTAGCGGCGCCCCCGGTCGAGGTCCATCACGAAGGGAGAGCCGTAGGAGGGCGCGAAAACGATGGAATCCCCACCGATCTCCACGGAATTGGCCGGGTTCCGGGCAAGTTGCGTGAAACGCTCCGGGGCTGTGCGCAGAATCTCCCGGATCATGCCTGCCGGAAACCGGATGTTCCACGATGCCTCCGTCAGCGGCGTGACCGTGCCGCCTGCCGCCCGGAACAGCGCGACGGTCTCGGGGTCGTCCCTGAACTCGACGCCGATTTCGGCCAGGATCCGTTCGGCTGTGGTCTCGATGCGGTCGAGGCTCTCCTCGCTCAGGATATCGTATGTCGGGATCCCCCGGGCGATATACGGCACGCACAGATGCGCATTGGGACCAGGACCGCCCGCCTGCCTGCGACGCGAACCGCGGCGGGACGAGCGCCGGATCATCGGGGCGGCGGCTGGTGTCATCTGGATCTCCCCGGTGGCCGCAGGCCGAAATGGGTTCTGCGGGTCGTGGTGGGAATCGTGTTTTCCCGACGATTTCCACACGGACTCGACACATGTGTCAAGTTTGTTGTCACTCATGTCAGGGAATGGTAGGAAAACGACATGAACCAAGCCGTCCCCTCCCGCCAAGGTGGCACCGAGGACCTCTGGCTGGAGGCTGCCTACCGCATCCTGACGAAGGAGGGCGTGGACGCGGTGAAAGTGATGCCGCTGGCAAAGGCGCTCGGCCTCTCCCGCACGGGATTCTATTGGCATTTCAAGGATCGCGAGGCATTGCTTGAGGCTATGGTGCGCCGCTGGGAGCAGCGCAACACCGGCAACCTCGTCGGCCGATGCGAAGCCTATGCCGAAACCATCTGCGAGGCGATGTTCAACCTCTTTGACTGCTGGGTCGAACCGGATCTGTTCGACGCGCGGCTCGACCTCGCCATCCGGAACTGGGCGCGCAAGGATCCTGACCTCCAGCTGCGGCTGGACGCCTCCGACCTGCGACGGCGGCGGGCCGTGGCGTCGATGTTTCGGAGATTCGGCTATTCGGACGAAGAGGCCCGCGTGCGCGCCATGACGGTGATCTACACCCAGGTGGGCTACATTTCGATGCGTGTCGACGAGACGATGGAACAGCGCCTCTCTCGCATGCCGGCCTTTGTCGAAGTCTATACGGGCCAACGGCCGGACACGCGCGAATTCGAACGGTTCCGGGCAAGGCACGGCTTCTAGCGGGTCAGGCCGCCGCGGAGATCTCCACGCAGACCAACCCGGCAGCCACGGCGCGCACCGCCGCGACGGTTCGGTCGCAGGTGCCGAATTTCTCAAAGATCCGCCGCACGTGGGTGTCGACCGTATGTCGGGAAATTCCCAGGATCCGGGCGATCACGTCATTGGACTTTCCGCGCGCGATCCAGATCAGGACCTCCATCTGCCGGGGGCTGAGATCCTGCGGGATCGCCAGCCCGTCATCGGCATAGCACAGGACGACAGGCGGTGCGTCGGCCTCGGCCATGGCTTCATCCACCCTGCACCGCGCTCGGCGCAAGGCCGAGATATCGTGGCGCAGCGCCATGGCATCCGCCGGGGTGAGCCCCGCCTCCAGCGCGGACCAGCGATCCAGATCAACCGCGGACAGCGCGATATGGAGATCGTTCAGCACGTCTCGCGGGCAGCATTGCAGATCACTCATCTCAATTCCTTCCGGAAAAACGGAAGCATGGGGTCAGCCGCACCGGCCCCGCGCATTGGTTTCTATGCAATCGAAAACCGTCAGATGATCGCCCAGTCTCTCAGGTCATGGACTCTTCTGCGCACTTCGCGGCTCGCAACGCCCCGGGCCTGTTTCAGATGCGGGAAGACACCGAGGATCCGTCCGACGGGGGGCTCTGACTTTCCCTCGTAGAACTCCACCTGGTGGCCTTTGCCGGTCTCTCGAACCATGGCCATGCAACGCACGTCCCGGGCTCCATAGATCCATGCAGTTCCGTCCCGATCAGAAATCCTTGTCCAGCGCACCGTGTCCTCCGTGCCATCAATTTCCTTGCAAACCGTCACATATGTACCGCAAACGCGGTACTCAAGACGCTTTGAAAAGTATTTTGCAATCAATTGAAAAGTATTTCAGGAATCCAGCGACTCACTCGGCGTGGACCTTTCGGCGGGTCGAACACGCCACGGGAATCCAACGGTTTGCGCGCGGCAACACCACCGGCAGCTGCCAGTCACATTTCTGAAACAATTGCATCCTCGGCACCGCCCGGTGCCGCGCCGCGGCAGCTCGCCGGCGCGTCAGTGTGCGAGGTCTTCCTGTTCGAGCTGCGTGTCCCAGTACAGGAAGTCCATCCAGCTCTGATGCAGCTCGGCCTTCACGCCGGGCATGCGGCGCGCTATCGCGTCAAGCTGTTCGGGAACCGGTTCGAAGGGTTTGCGAAGCAGCTTCATCCCCGCCTCTCGCAGGGACTTGTTGCCCTTGCGTCGGTTGTCCCGCGCACAGCAAGCGACGATATTGCTCCAGCTGGAGCCCCCGCCCCGCGAACGTGGAACGATGTGGTCGAAGGTGAGGTCCTTGGCGCGGAACGTGTCGCCACAATACTGGCAGCGAAACTCGTCGCGCAAAAACAGGTGGTAGCGGGTGAAGGACACCGCCTTGCGACGCCGGAAGGTTTTGAGCGCGACCACGGCGGGGATCTCGAAGGCGTCGTGGGCGGAATGCACCTGCACCCCTTCGTAGGCTTTGACCTGGATGACGCGTTCCTGCAGCACTGCGACCAGCGCATCCTGCCAGTTCCAGACCGACAAGGGCGCCCAGCTGAGCGGACGCATATCCGCATTCAGCACCAAGGTCCGGTGGCTTTCGAGCCCGGCGGTCATGCCCGCCCCCTTTCAGCAGAAACGAAAAAGCCCTCGACACGGGCGAGGGCTTTGGGGCGCCGGGGCGCGACAGGGAAGATCGGGTGCTCGTGGCGGCTACGATAAGTCAACCGCGGGGCATCCCGATCGGTGGTGGCACTGATCGGCCTCATCGTCTTGCGCAGACCCGATGCCAGCGGCTGACCAAGGCCTGCGGCCCGGTTCGCGCTGACTGATCTGGTAGGTTCATTCATGTTGCGACTCCGCTCTCGCCCTGACGGCCCGGTCTCCGGTTCAGGGCGGGACGCCCCGCCCCAACTTACGACCAACTATATGTGGCGTTTTCCGCCTGACAACCCCCGTCATAAGGTAGGAATTGCCGCATGGCCAAACCGGGCGCGATACCGCCACGTGGCCGGCGGCGCCGGGATGTGCCGGTGAATGGCAGATTTGGCAACACGAACCGGCATTGTGGGGTCTCTGCGCAACCGTATCGGCGGGGCGGTCTGGCGCTCGTCGCGCATCGCCCTGCATTCCTCTGTCGTGACATGGAACGCCGACGCGGTGCGACCAACGACATGGAATGCCCGGCAAATCCGACGCGCCCCGCAAGGGTCGTGGCCCGCCCGCGCGGCCCCCGACGACCCGAACGATTCAGCCCGGCTCCAGCCCCAGCTTCATCCGCATGAAGCCCACGGCTTGACCCAACCCATCGGGCGCGATCCCGTGTCCGGTTCCCTTCATCACGAAAGCGTAGGTCTCGAATTCTGCGGCGACCAGCGTGTCGGCTGCCTCTTTCAGCGAGGCGAACGGCACCACGTCGTCCTGATCGCCGTGCAGCAGCAGGACCGGCGGCTTGACCCGTGCCTCGGTCGCAAGGCTCTCCGGCTCGACCAACCGACCGGAGAACCCGACAACACCGGCAAATGGTTCGGAGCGGCGCGGCGCGATATGAAGGCTCATCATCGTGCCCTGGCTGAACCCCACCAGCATCAGGCGGTCGGGGGTCAGCCCCTCGTCCGCAAGCACCTTGTCCAGAAAGGCGTTCAGATCCTCGACGGAGGCGGCCATGCCCTCCCGTGCAGCCGTTTCGGAGGATCCGTCGAGCCAAGGGATCGGGAACCACTGGTATCCCATCGGGTTGCCGGTACAGCGTTCAGGAGCGTCCGGCGCATAGAAGGCGGTGTCGGGCAGATGCGGCATCAGCGGATCGGCAAGGCCGAGCAGGTCATTGCCATCGGCACCGTAGCCGTGAACGAACACCACCACCTGCTTTGCCGTGCCCTGTGCCGCGCCCTTGCGCCCGGAGTTGAGTTCCCGTGCCATCTGCCTGCCCTCTCGCCTTGCCCGTCGGTCTGCTGTCGTCTTTCCAGTCGCCTACCCCTAAGCGGCATGGGTCGCGGGGTGCAAGGGCTATCCCTGCCTGTCGCCGGATTCGCGGGCCGCCCCGGGTCGCATGCCTAGCGGATGCCCGTTCGGTGGGTCGCCACGCGGTAGTGCGCCCAGAGGATCCGCGCCGCTACACTACGCCACGGGCTCCAGGCTTCGGCCATCTTCCGCAGGGCTTTTTCCGAAGGCCGCGCCCCCAACCCGAACAGGAGCTTCGCACTTTCCTGAAGCGCCAGGTCGCCCGGCGCAAAGGTATCGGCGCGGCCAAGCGAGAACATCGCATAGATCTCTGCGGTCCACAGGCCGATACCGGGCACCTCCGTCAGGATGGCCGTGACCTCAGCCTCGGGCAGGTCGCGTAGCGCCGTGTAGTCGATCCGAGCCTCTGCCAGCGCCCTGGCGTAGCGAACCTTGGGACGGCTGAGCCCACAGGCGCGCAGTTCCTCGTCGGTGGCCTTGAACACCTTGCGCGGGCCGGTCAGACGCGCGGCCCGCAGCCGGTTCCAGATGGCATCGGCGGAGGCGGTGGAAACCTGTTGACTGACGATCGCGGACAGCAACGCCTCGAACCCGTCCTTGCGCAGGCGCAAAGGCAGCGGGCCGGTGCCCTCCAGCGCAAAGGCGAACCGCGGCTCCCGGTCCGCCAGCCACGCCGCGCCTTCCGCCACGCAGGCATCGCCGCGAATGATGCGGCCGATGTCCCGGCTCCCCTGCCCTGCAGTTTCCATTGTGCCCCTTTCGCGTGCGACCGGCGCGAGGATAGGAAAGGCACCGGTCCATGCAAGACCGAAAGCCGCAGACCCGGGCACCGCCCCTTGCCACCGGGCAGCGCGGTCGTTACGCGGGAAACTCGATGACCGATACACCGCTCTCCTCTCCTGCCACTCCCTCCGCGCCATCCGATGCGCGGGCGCGCCGCAATGTTCTTGTGCTGGTCGCAGCGCAGGCGATCCTCGGCGCCCAGATGTCCATGATCTTCACCGTCGGCGGGCTCGCGGGCGGCATGCTGGCGCCCAATCCCTGCCTTGCGACACTGCCGATCTCGCTCATCGTCATCGGCTCGATGACCACGGCGCCGTGGCTGTCGGCCGCGATGCAGCGGCTGGGCCGGCGCGCCGGTTTCTTCATCGGCGCAATCGGCGGGGCGACCGGCGCCGGGGTCTCGGCCTGGGGCCTGTGGGAGAACTCCTTCACGATCTTCCTGGCGGGGTCCTTTCTCACGGGTATCTACATGTCGGCGCAGGGATTCTACCGCTTCGCTGCAGCCGACACCGCCTCCGAGAGCTTCCGCCCCAAGGCGATCTCCTATGTACTCGCGGGGGGGCTTCTCTCCGCCTTCATCGGCCCGACACTGGGCACCTCGCTCGCAGATGCCTGGGTGGTTCCCTTCTTCGGCACCTATGTCGGGGCCGCGGCCATCAATCTCGTGGGGATGCTCCTGTTCCTGCTCCTCGACATCCCACGCCCCGCCGCGCCAAGACCGGGCGCACCGCGGGGGCGAAGCCGTCGAGAGCTGCTCCAGGATCCGACGGTCCTTGTCGCGATCATTTGCGCCATGGTCTCCTATGCGCTGATGAACCTCGTGATGACGTCCACCCCGCTTGCGGTCGTGGGCTGTGGCTACGACACCCAGACGGCCGGCTACGTTGTGACCGCCCATGTGCTGGCCATGTTCACGCCGTCGTTCTTCACCGGCCACCTCATCGCACGCTTTGGCGTGAGACCAATCATATCGCTGGGGCTTGTGATCCTGGCGGGTGCCGGCGTCGTGGCGCTCAACGGTGTGGAACTGGAGAACTTCTTCATCGCACTCATCCTTTTGGGGCTTGGCTGGAACTTCGGGTTCATCGGCGCAACCACCATGCTTGCAGGGGCCCACGCCCCCGAAGAACGCGGACGCGTGCAGGGTATGAACGACATGCTGGTCTTTGGCTGTGTCGCGCTGGCCTCGCTGGTGTCGGGTGGGCTGATGAACTGCTCCGGCAGCAGCGCCGCGCAGGGCTGGGTATCGGTCAACCTTGCGATGGCACCCTTCCTGGCGCTGGCTGGCGGCGCGTTGATCTGGCTGACGCTGCGCCCGCAGGAGTGATCACCCTTGCAATGGCCCCCAGGGTCGGCGCGCGGGGCACACCGTTCACCCAGGTGACGTTGCTCGGGCTGTGCCCGAACCGTGATCGAACAGATCACGCTGCACGTTTGCGACGCGGCGCATCCTTCTGGGAGCGCCGCTTCCCACCGGGCCAAGCCGCACCCTTCCGGGCGAGCAGACATGCTGGGCAACCACTGAACCGCTTGCATCCCCTGACCGTTTGGCGCCCTTCGACCGCACAACACGGTGCCCTGCCCCATCCATTCCAATGGCGGTACACCTGCGGCTGGCGCTGACGCGCCGAAGGCGCGCCCGGCCCAACGGGAGGCGACGCGGCAGCGTCAACGACGGGCGGGAGCCCCCGCCCTCTGCCCCGAGGTGGCTACCGGGGTCGATGCGGGGCAGGCCTACCAGCGCCTCAGTGACGTGCGACTGAACAATCCGAAACGACGGGAAAACTCGCTCTCCTGCAAGGTGCCATCCGCAACGCGACGCGGATCCTGCACAGCCGCCCTCAAGGTTGTTCGGGCCCGCCATCCCGCCCATAGCGCCGGCAGGATCTGCCGCGGCATCTTCGTCTCGCGCGCCCGCTCCAGCCGCTCCAGCCCCTGCCGCGCAAGTGCCTCCACTGCCGTGGCCCGGCCATCCACCAGCGGGCGACGTCCCCGCGCTTCCAGTTCCGGAATGGCCCGCAGATAGCTGGCCAGGGCCGCCGCCCATCCGAACTCCCGGACAGCAGTCTCCATCACCGACGTCGCGCCCAGTCCAATGGCCGCGGACCACATCAACCCGGCCCCGGTGGCGTCGAGATAGGCCTCCAGCGCCGCCGCATCCTCAAAGGGATCGGTGTAAATGTCCCAACGCCGCGCCTCGACCAGCGCGCGCAGGGGGGCAACCGTATCCCCGGCATCCCGCAGCACGTCCGTCAGCGGCGCGGCCACCTCGTGGGCCCGCGCGGGCTCGCCCGCCCCGATTTCGCCCAGGACATCGTACCACCACTGAAGCCGCATTTCGCAGATCATCGCCTCCTGGCTCACCCAGGGAATGCGGGTGATCTCCACGTTGAAGGCATAGAGCGGGAACAGCACCGCCCGTGCCGCAACCGGGGCCGCCATGGTCGCAAGAAACCTGTCCGGGTCGCCCCGCTCCACCAGCGCGGCGCAGTCGGCAATGCTCATTCCGGCTCCACCACCATCAACAGATAGGCAATCCGATCCGCGGCGGCCTTCCACGCGGCAATCTCCGCCTCCGCTTCCCGCAGCGCCGCGTCCATGGCCGCTGTCACCTCGCCCTGCCGGAGCATCGCGACGCGCCGCTCCATCGGGTCATAATAGTTGGCCCAGGGCTGGCCGATGATCGCTCGCTCGCCCAGAATCCGATAGCCCGCCGCCGCAACCCGCGCGGCAATCCCGTCGCGTTCGGTGATGGCGGGGTATTCCTCCCAGAACGTGCGCACCGCCTCCGGTTCCTCCCCCCCAAGGAGCACCGGCTCCGAAAAGGCGATCCGGCCCGGGGACGCGCGGGTCAGGGAGTCGCGCCACCCCGACAGGCCCTCGGTCACGCCGAGGAAATACAGCGCCCCTGCACACCAGATCAGGTCATAGGGCCCTTCCTGCTCCGCCATGCTGCCCTGCCAGGCCTTCACCCGCGGCCCGAACCGCGCACAGCGCGCCGCCGTGGCCTCGGCAAAGGGCCCATGCATCTCCACCGCGTCGATCCACGCCTCCGGCAACGCCTCTGCCAGCGCCTCCGTATCCGCGCCGGGACCGCATCCGGCATCCAGAACACGCGCCTCGCCATGCGTGCCGGCGACCTCGATCGCCCAGTTCACATCCTCCGGACTGCCGGGCCCTTCGCGCGGCAGATCCCGGTGAATGACAAAGAACTCCTCTTCCATGGCCTTGCTCCCCTCTTCCGGTCACGCGGCAGGCGCGCCATCCCGAAGCAGCTTCCACTGGATCGCCTCCAGCAGCGCCTCGAAGGAGGCATCGACGATGTTGGGCGAGACGCCCACGGTCGACCAGCGCCGACCGGACGCGTCCTCGCTGTCGATGATGACGCGCGTGACGGCCTCGGTGCCACCATTGGTGATCCGCACCTTGAAGTCCACGAGCTTCATGTCGCTGATATAGGGCTGCAAAGGTCCGAGGTCCTTGGCCAGCGCCCGCGACAGCGCATTGACCGGGCCACGGTCCGAGCCGGTCTCGTCCAGCGATTCCGACACCGAAAGCCGTTTCTCGCCATTGATGAACAGCACGACAACCGCCTCCGAAAGGCTGATGGTTTCCCCGCGCCGGTTCTTGCGCCGTTCCACCGTCACCCGATACCGGTCGATGCTGAAGAAGCGTGGCAGGATGCCGAGTTCCTGACGCGCCAGCAGCTCGAAACTGGCCTGGGCCGTGTCGTAGGTATAGCCGGCGGCTTCCCGCTGTTTCACCAGGTCCAGGATCCGGCCCAGCGCCGGATCGCCTTTCTCCACCTCCAGACCGGCACCGGAGAGCCGCTCGCGCAGGTTGGATTGCCCCGCCTGGTTCGACATCGGAATGATCCGGGCGTTGCCGACACATGCGGGATCCACGTGCTCGTAGGTCGAGGGATCCTTCAACATGGCCGAGGCATGCAGCCCCGCCTTGTGCGCAAAGGCCGAGGCGCCGACATAGGGCGCCGAGCGAAGGGGCACTCGGTTCAGGATATCGTCCATCATCCGGCTGGCACGTGTCAGGCTGGCCAGCCCGTCCTCGGTGACCGCGGTTTCCAGCGTGCTGGCATAGGGCTCCTTGAGCAGAAGCGTCGGGATCAGCGAGATCAGGTTGGCGTTGCCGCAGCGTTCCCCCAACCCGTTCAGCGTTCCCTGCACCTGCCGCGCACCGGCATCCACCGCCGCAAGGGTATTGGCCACTGCATTCTCGGTGTCGTTGTGGGTGTGAATGCCCAGCCGGTCGCCGGGAATACCGCTCGCGATCACCGCCTTCGTGATCTCGTGGACCTCAGCCGGGAGCGTGCCGCCATTGGTATCGCACAGTACCACCCAACGGGCTCCCGCCTCCAGCGCCGCGTGCAGGCAGGCGATGGCGTAGTCCGGGTTGGCCTTGTATCCGTCAAAGAAATGCTCGGCGTCATACATCGCCTCGCGCCCCTCGCCGACAAGGTGAGAGATGGAATCGGCAATTGCCGCGACGTTTTCATCCAGGCTCACGCCCAGCGCCGTCGTCACGTGAAAGTCGTGGCTCTTGCCCACGAGGCAGACGGCTGGGGTGTTCGCATTGACCACGCCCGCCAGAACCTCGTCATTCGCAGCCGAACGCCCGACCCGCTTCGTCATGCCGAACGCGAGGAATGTGGCGTGTTTCAGCTTCGGGGCCTGTTCGAAGAAATCGCTGTCGGTCGGGTTCGCCCCCGGCCAACCGCCCTCGATGTAGTCGATGCCCAGCTCGTCCAGAATCGCCGCGATCTGGTGCTTGTCCTCAAGGCTGAACTGCACCCCTTGGGTCTGCTGCCCGTCCCGCAGCGTGGTATCGAACAGGTAGAGCCGTTCTCTGGTCATACTGCGCCCCTTCTCTTCATCTCGTCAGGTACGGTCCACGTTGCGTCGGCCGACCCGACGGTGGGCAGCGCCCGCCCCATGACGGCAGTTCGGCAAGTAGTTCGGGCCGATCTCTCATCGAACATCACTTCAGCGCCTCAAGTGCAGCCGCATCGAAGCCCGCCCCCGGCAGCAATTCGACGCCGCCCTTGCTCATCCGGACTTCGAGCCCCGCTGCCACATAGGCCGCCTTCAGCCGATCCACTTCCGAGAAATCCTTGCTCTCCATCGCTGCGGCGCGGGCACCTGCCAACCGGGTCTCATGCGCTGAAAGGTCCACACGGGGCCCTTCGGCCCAGGCCCCCATTCCGTCCTGCAACAGCCCCATCAGTCCGGCGGAGGCCTTCAGCCCCGCCGCATCTCCCGCACCGGCCAACTTGTGCAACGCCGCAATCGCGCCCGCCGTGTTCAGATCGTCACTGAGCGCTTCGATCACCTCGGGCGCGGGGGGCGCGGCGGGCTCGATGCCCGCCGTGAGCCCACGCCACTTGCGCAGCGTCTCCTGGGCCTGTCGCGCCTTTTCCGCGGTCCAGTCCATGGGCTTGCCATAGTGCGTGGAGAGATACACGAACCGGATCACTTCGCCCGGAATGCCCTGCTCCAGCACATCATGCACGGTGAAGAAGTTGCCCAGCGACTTGGACATCTTCTTCCCTTCGACCTGCAACATCTCGTTGTGCATCCAGATCCGGGCGAACTCGCCCTCTGGATGGGCGCACCGGCTCTGGGCGATCTCGTTCTCGTGGTGCGGGAACATCAGGTCATTGCCGCCGCCATGGATGTCGAAACTCTCCCCCAGCAGCGCCAGGCTCATGGCGGAGCACTCGATGTGCCACCCCGGCCGCCCCCGGCCCCACGGGCTGTCCCAGCCGGGCAGATCCGCCGAGGACGGTTTCCAAAGCACGAAATCCATCGCGTTCCGCTTGTAGGGCGCGACCTCGACCCGGGCGCCGGCGATCATGTCATCGACCGACCGCCCCGACAGCTTGCCGTACTCGGCGTAAGTCTCGACCGAGAAAAGGACGTGGCCCTCGGCCTCGTAGGCAAACCCGTCCCGGATCAGCCCCTCGATCATCGCGATCATCTCGCCGATATAGCCGGTCGCACGCGGTTCGTGGCTGGGACGCAGCACGCCCAAAGCGTCCATGTCCTCGTGATACCAGCCGATGGTCTCTTCGGTGATCTCGGAGATCGGCCGCCCGCTCTGCTGGCTGCGTTTGTTGATCTTGTCATCCACGTCGGTGAAATTGCGCACGTAGGTCACGTGATCGGCGCCGTAGACGTGCCGGAGAAGTCGGAACAAGGTGTCGAACACGATCACGGGCCGCGCATTGCCCATGTGCGCGCGGTCATAGACCGTCGGCCCGCAGACATACATCCGCACGTTCAACGGGTCGATCGGGTCCAGCAGATCCTTCTGCCGGGTGCGGGTGTTCCAGAGCCTGATCTCGGCCATGAGCTATCCTCTCGCGTGCCTTGCGCGCAGCGGGTCTAGCAACTTCGGTCTCGAATGGGAATGAAGGAACCGGCCCGCCTGACGATGTCAGCAGGGAATGCAGATGCAAATGATGCTCTTGCGGTGCATTCGGTTCCAGATTCTTGAGGCGCAGATGTCCGGGACCCTTCCGGTCCGTGGCTCCCAGCGCCCGGGTTCACGCCTTGGTTTAGCCGGGTCACTGAGTGTTGTCCACGTCTGTTCGGGGCAAGCCTATCCCCCACGTCGCTTTCGCCCCTCCCCGGCATCGTGCCATTCAAATGTGGGAAAGGCTTGGTGCCCTCTGGCGGAAAGCTTGCCGCACCGCCCACGCTATACCGTGAAGGCATCGGCCTTCACCCGCGTCGATATCCGCCCCGGGATCGCCGGGCGGGATGCAATAAGAACGTCTCGCCAGAAAACGCGCCAACGAGCGTTTCATCACGGGTTCAAACGCAAGCGACACCCCACCGAGCTATTGCGCCAGCACAAGCTCCGCCCGCAGCCCGCCCAGACGCTCGCCTGTCTCAAGTCGCAGCATGCCCCCGTGGCGGCGTGCGATATCGCCCGCGATGGACAATCCCAGGCCGACACCGGAGCCACGGTCCTGATTGCGAGCCTCATCCAGCCGAACGAAGGGTTGCATGGCCTTCTCCCGATCCTCGGGGGGGATGCCGGGACCGTCGTCCTCCACGGTGAAGATCACCGCTTTCGTGGTACGGCGCACATGCACTTCGGCGCGGTTCCCGTAGCGCAAGGCGTTTCCGACGAGATTCGCCAGCGCCCGCTCCACCGCCTGCACCCGAAGCACCGCCAATTCCCGCGCAGCCTCGCCCACCTCCATCACCACGTCCCCGCCTCCCCGCACGGCCTTGTCCACGACAGTCTGCGCGATCTCTGCCGGGACGACGGGTTCCGGATCGCCCAACTGATCGGATCGGGCAAAATCGAGGAAGGCATCAATCAGCCCCTCCATGTCCGCAACGTCCCGCTCCAGTTCTTCGACCTCAGGCCCAGGCTCCATCATCGACAGGCTCAGCTTCATTCGGGTCAGAGGCGTCCGCATGTCATGGCTCACCCCTGACAGCATCATCGTGCGTTGCTCGATTTGCCGCTCGATCCGGCCGCGCATGTCGAGAAAGGCCCGCCCGGCCGCCCGAACCTCCAGCGCGCCGGAAGGTTTGTACCGCATCACCTGCCCCTTGCCGAAGGCCTCCGCGGCATCGGCAAGCCGCGTGATCGGGCGAAGCTGGTTGCGAAGGTAGAGAAAGGCGATCCCTGTCATCAGAAAACCGATCGAGGCCATCAGCACCAGAAACTGGTGTGGGTTCGACGCCGAGGCCCGCTTGCGTTCGATCTTCACGTCGATCGGCCCCAGTCGCGTACCGACCTGCAAGCGAACGCTGCGGGAGGAGCTCAGAAGATCCACGGCGATCACATCGGTCAGGCCACGGCGCAATGTGTCGATGACAATGCGTCCCGAGACGTCGTAGAACACGCGCCGGTCCCCCTGAAGAAGCGTGTCGGCCGGCCCCGCCTCGAGGCCCAGCGTCTGGATCAGCGGGTCAACCGCCACCAAACCGGCGGCGAGGTCCGGCTCCTCCTCGATCTGTTCGATGACCTCGCGCATTTCCAGAACCAATCCGGTGGTGAGCTGTTGCGTGACGTCCTCGAAATGGCGCTGGATGAAGACCATGGACACCACGACAACGAGCACCACGACCGGCACGATCAGGATCAGCGCCGCCCGCCCGTAGAGGCCCCGCGGCATGGAACGTTTGAGCCAGGAGAAATCCATGACACAAGGCTAGCGATACAGGATGCCGAGAGAAATGCCGAAATGACCCCGCCCGCACTTTCCCGTCTCGAACCCGGCCTGCGCCGGATCCTGGCGCCGAACCCGTCGCCGATGACCCACACCGGGACCAACAGCTACATCCTCGGCGAGGGACGTGTCGCCGTGATCGACCCCGGGCCCGCCCTGAAGGACCATTTCGATGCAATCCTTGCGGCCCTCTCTCCCGGCGAAACCATCAGCCACATCCTGGTGACCCACTCTCACCTTGACCACTCGCCCCTCTCCCGGCCGCTCTCTGAGGCAACCGGCGCCCCCATCCTCGCCTTCGGCACACACGAGCAGGGAAGATCCCCGGTGATGGCGGCCCTCGCCGCGGCAGGGCTTGCCGGAGGTGGCGAAGGTATCGACATGGACTTCCAGCCCCACGAACGTCTGCTGGACGGCCAGCTGGTCACCGGCGACGGCTGGCAGGTCGAGGCACTCTGGACGCCGGGCCATATCGCCAACCACTTGTGCTTTGCCTGGGAGGACGCCCTCTTCTCCGGAGACCACGTCATGGGATGGGCGTCCTCGCTGGTCTCGCCCCCCGATGGTGACCTCACGGCCTTCATGGCTTCCTGCGAACGGCTGCGAGGACGTTCAGACCGTGTTTTCTACCCCGGCCATGGCGACCCGGTGACAGCACCAGCCGACCGCCTCGACTGGCTGATCGGGCACAGGCGAGTTCGGGACGCACAGATTCGCGATCAACTGGGCGCCGCGGCACTGTCCGTCCCGGAGATCACCGCCCGCGTCTACACGGACACCCCACGCGCGCTCCTGCCCGCGGCCGAACGCAACGTCTTCGCCCATCTCATTGATCTGTCGACACGAAACCTCGCGCAACCCGTTGGTGAAATGGCGTTCGAGGCCCATTTCCGGGCACCCACCTCGCCGCAACATGCCGACACGGCAAAAATTTGAAAAACCCTCTGGACGCCCCCAAACCGCATTGCTATACGCGCCCCGTGTTCCGGCGTAGCTCAGCGGTAGAGCAGTTGACTGTTAATCAATTGGTCGTAGGTTCGATCCCTACCGCCGGAGCCAAATCTTCCAAAGAGTTAGCAAGTATTTGGCGAGCGCGCCTTCGGCGTTCAGTCGCTGCCGGGCGCAAATGGGGCGCAAGGAAACGGTTGAACTCATGATGGTCTGTGACGCGACAATCTTGTCCCGCGCCAGATCAACTCGACCGAAGGTTTCGCTGGCAATTGTTTAAGAAATCGTTGCAAGTTTAGGAAAAATCTCCCTGCACGCTCTGCGCTTAGGAAGTTTAGGAGTGCTGAGGTCACTATGGATTGGGACAAAATCGTTCAAGTCAAAGACACCGCTGTCGTTGACATACAACTGCTCCACTTTGACACCAACAACCGGCTCTGTTGCACAACTCGGCTGATGTTCGGAGTTCCCCTTTCCCCGGACGGACTTATCCCACGGCCTCTGTGACAGGTATGCCGAGAGCAGTGTAGCCGTTGAGCACGGCGATCCGGACCTGGAGTTCAGCGACTTGTCGGTCGAAATCCCTCGACATGAGGCGTTGGCCCAGCAGTTTCACGCAGTGCATCTTTGTTTCGACGCGGCTTCTTCGATGATATCCGCTCCACCGTCGCCAGATTGCCCGCCCAAGGAATTTGGCCGCGCGAAGGGCTTCGTTTCGAGCTATCGCCCCGGCGGTTGTTGGCTTCCAGAACCGAGCGTTTTTTCGCGGCGGAATGACCCCGTCAGCACCCCGGTCCGCCCCTCTCGTGCATGCAAGCATGCACTGCCGGGCAGTGGATGGCGTCATGGCACTTTCGGGTGTCGTATGCCCCGTCGGCAGTGACGCTGCCGACCTACTGGTCCGCAGGAATCTGATCGAGCAGATCTGGCAGCATGGGCGCATCGCCCACGTTGCTGCCAGTGACTTCGACAGCTCGGACTTCCAGCGTTTCCTCGTCAATCCCCAGGTGAATCTGGCGCCATATGCGGCGTTTGGGGCCGCCGTGCTTGCGTGCATTCCACTCACCTTCACCCTCTTCCTTGATCCCGGTGCTGTCGATCAGGAGATGCAGAGCACCCTTCGAACCGCGATACGGGATGTTCACGCCCAGAGCTTTCTGGCGGCGGCTCAACGTGCTGTAATTCGGCACTGACCAATCAAGCCCGATCAGTCGCAACAGGCTTTCGACGAACCCGGTCGTCTGGCGTAGCGCCATCCCGAACAACACCTTCATCGTCAGGCACGTTTGCACCGCCGTATCGCTGTAGGTCTTCTGCCGGCCACGCTTGCCTGTGGGTGTGGCTTCCCAAGCAATGTCGGGATCAAAGCAAATCGTCAGTGAACCGCGCGGCTTCAGGGCGTTGTTGTAGTCCCGCCAGTTTCTGGTCGTGTAGGACGTAGGTCTCCAACTGCTCATGCAGCTAAGCTACCACCTTGGATTCGCAACATGAATCCCTTCAGCTGATTTGTGCAACATATGTCCGCCCAGCACCCCCGAATTGCGTGAACGATAGGGTCGCAGAGCCGTCTCAAGCGGTGGACTGGAGAACGACCGCTGGCGCGACGACACAATCACTTCTGGCAAATGAGCATATACTCGCACGTTGCTCGGGCGACAAAGAGCACGGCGCAACCAGTATCAAAGGCGGGAAAGCCCACCTCCGGTTTCCGTTCCGACAAGGATGAAACCCGGCTGGTTCCTGGCTGTTCACATTTACTGTTCACGCAAGCGGTTGACTTCCCCTGTCAATCGGTCAGCAATGACTCGTCGTTAACCAATGGCGCGAGAACGGAAGCAAAATGAAAAAACCGCAGCTGCGATCCACCAACTCGATACTCGACGATCTGAATGACGAGGAAGGGTCGGATCTGATCAGCACGCCGACAGGACGCATGACTCGGTCGGCAGCGCTTCGTCGCGCGCATGGCATAGCCCGCAGGCTTGAGCGCGCAGGATTGGATAACGGAGACAGGGTGGCAATCCTGTGCCAATCTCCCGCTGAGGCTACCATCGCATTTCTCGCCACGCTGATGACGCCCTATTGCGCGGTTCCTCTGCATCCGATGGCGCCGCAGGCCGCCATTGGCCAGATCCTGCAAAGCAGCTCCGCCAAGGCGGTCATTGCCGATCGGGACGGTTTACTGGAGCGCCCGGCAGCGACGGACATCATCATGATTGGCACTGCCGAGGACGTCCCGGACGACACAGGATCCGAGTTTCGTGTCGCTCCTCAGGACTCCGACGACATCGCAGCGCTGCTCTATACGTCCGGGACAACCGGTGCCCCCAAGGCCGTCATGATCACCCTGGGAAATCTTCAATCCATGGCCGAAGAGCTGGTTGTGGATTTCTTCCGGGTCGACCGGAGTGATACGTTGCTCATGGCCGCTCCGATCTCGAATATCTATGGCGTTTCTCTGATCGCCGTCGCGCTCCGTGCGCGGGCGACGCTGTCGATTCCGGCTGCCCCGCGTCCTGACGCTATTCTTGAAGCAATTGAGCGGGACCAGGTGACTTTTCTGGCAGGGATTCCAATGATCGGCAGAATGCTGCTCGGTGCTGTTGGCAAGTCGGACCACCGGCCCCAAAGCCTCCGGCGCGTCTTGCTGGCCGGCACGAAGCTCGACCCGGCACTCGCCGACACGTTCGCCGCCACTTTCGGATGTGAGGTCATGACCGGATATGCCATGACCGAAGCTGTCCCGCTCGCCATGGCACTTGACCGGACGGCCTTTCGGGGTGGCTATGTCGGCCAGATCGCCCAAGGTATTGAGGCACGGATCGTCAACGAGGCGATGGTCCCGGTTGCTCCTGGCGAGCCTGGTGAAATCCTCGTCCGTGGCCCGGTGGTGACGCCGGGATACTGGATGAACGAAGACGCGAACACGCAGGCCTTCCACGAAGGGTGGTTCCGAACTGGCGATATCGGCCGATTGGACGACAACGGGCATCTTGAGCTGATTGATCGCGCAAAGGAGATCATAAAAACCGCCGGCCACACCGTCTATCCTTCAGAGGTCGAGGCTGTACTGGCGGCACATCCTGCCGTGGGTGAGGCAGCGGTTGTCGGCGCACCTCATGAAGGTCTGGACGAAGTGGTCGTGGCCTACTTCACGCGCCGGGGACCGAATGAGGCCGACCTTTCCGAACTCAGGTCTTGGTGCAAGGAACGTCTGATTTCCTGGAAGCTGCCGCGAAAACTTGTTGCGATAGACGTGATGCCGATGACGGCAACGGGCAAGATCGCCAAAGCCCAGCTTTCTGGTGCAGCCCAGGGAACGTCGTGAGCAACCGCCCGAGCAATGTCGCGGATCCGATCATTCAGGCGATCCGCGACGGCGACCCGGGCCTTGCCCAATGCAGACTCGACGCGGCGGGGGAAGCGTTGCCCGATGCCCGGCGGCGTTCGCTGCAGGCACGGGTTAGCATCGCATCCGGCACACCCGAAGAGGCGATCCGACTACTCCGAACCGAAGCCGACAAGCGAGACCTTTCGCCGGCCAACAGGCGCATGCTGATCAGAGCCTACCTCGATGCGGGGCAGCCTCAAAACGCCTACGCTACTCTTGGCGGCGCGGGCTGCCCTCCGGACCAGATCCTGTCGACACTCTCCGATGCTCGCCTATGGACCGCCACGATTGATGCGGAGACCGACCGCGCCACGGCCCTGGGAATCGTTGACCGCGCCCGGGCACTCTTCCCCGATGATCCCGTGATCGCGGCGAACTCGGTTGCAGCATTGGCCGCCCAGGGAGAGTTCGGGAAGGCTGGCACCCTGATCGAGTCCATGCCCCCCGGCCCGGCTGTATTCCACGCCGCCTGGACCCGATTTCTAGCAACCTGTTTTCGGGCACACCAAACTGCGGTCTTGCTGAAGCACCTTCCCGCGATCACACGCATCACCGGCAGCCACACAAACCGGCTACTAAGAGCATGCTTCGTGGTACTGGAAGGCCCGGAAGACCGAGCCATTCTCCTGTCCATCCTGCCCGAGCTTATCTGTGGCATCGGATCGAACGAGACGGCCCACTACGTTGCAAAGCTGCTGATGCGCGAGGGTTACGAGCAAGAAGGCCTCAACCTGATCGCAGCCTTTCGTGGCCGAACTGCACCCCGGGATCGGGTTCGGCAAGATGATGCGCCGGGCAAAAGGGGTGCCGACCAAAGCTTTCCGAATGCGGAACCGATCATGGATTGGCTTGACGTGCCGAATGGGCAGCGCGAGATCTGGTTGCGCGAGGCCCGTCGCGGGCAAGAGGAGCACGCGGAAATGGGCTCCTGGCTCGCCGCAGTACCCGGCGCGTGGGAAGTACTTCAACGTTCCATCCGTCCAGCCGACCTGTCCGAATTGCGGAAGCTCGACGCCGAGGGGCGCGCGGCGATCATGGCAACCGTCCATTCTGGATTCCTTATGGGTACACTGGCACATCTCCATATGCAGGACGTGCCGGTATCGATCGTCGGGGGCGACCCGGTCCTTCGAGAGGTCTTGGAAGGTGGCGACCGGCTGACCCCAATTCGGAGAGACGCGAGCGCGACACATACTGCACGCACGATCATCAGGTTGATCAACGAAAACCACATCGTTGGGCTGGCCGGTGATGGACGTCGTGGCAGCGCGTTGGTGCCGTATTCCCATCGCGGTGCAACGTTCCGACTGCCCGACAGCATACCGCAACTGGCCCTGAAGTATCGAATTCCGGTGGTCTGGATTGCCACGTATTGGAACGAGGCGCAGATAGTCTGTGACTGCGAGACAGGTCCTGAACTGGCGTCCTGTACCAACCTTGATGAAGCCCGTGCGCTCTGGTTCGACTTCATGTTGGACCGGATACGGCAAATCTGTCTGGCCGATCCGCGCAACGCAGCCGTGCTTTACCGGTTGTTCCAAACAAGGGACTGATCGACCGCCGCCCGTAGCGGCTGGGCGAACGCCAGGCAAGCGCGAAAAGGTGTAACGGCCACTTGCTCCCCATGCTGCGCAGGCCACCCCTCAATAGCCCTGTCGACGGACGTACTCGCTGTCCAGAGCGCCCGGCCAACACCGCGCAGGACAACCGTCGGTCGAGCAGCTCCGGGCGACACCACATACTCCCGATAAAGCTGCGACCGCGACACGCGCCCCTGCCCCAGTCCTGATGACTGGACCCCGCCGCTGCGACATTTCAGTACAGGCACATCCCTTGCATGGCAGGCGCTATGGACGCAGGTTGGCACCGCTCTCCCGGATCGCCCGGCGCGGGAGAGGTGGCAACGACAGGTTGCTCTCCATCATCAGTTAGGATGTCCCATGGCAAAGATCATATCCGTCGAACTGCGCGTCGTCGGCCTCGACCCTAAGGTCAGGAGGTCCGATGCGATCCAGTCCTTCGAACGACAGGAAACCCCCATCGTCACGATCCGGGACAGTGACGGATTCGAGGGAACTGGCTACAGCTACACGATCGGCACCGGCGGCGCATCGATCATGGCCTTGCTGGAGAACACGCTCGCGCCCGCCTTGATTGGCCAGGATCCCGACCGGATCGACGCGATCTGGCGGAGGCTGCTGTTTCTGACCCACGCAACCTCGGTGGGTGCAATCACGTCGCTTGCGCTTGCAGCCATCGACACTGCGCTCTGGGACCTGCGGTGCCGTAAAAACGGACAGCCATTGTGGAAGGCGGCAGGCGGCAATCGCGAGAACGTGCCGCTGTATACGACCGAGGGCGGCTGGCTGCATATTGCGACATCGGACCTCGTCTCCGATGCCCTCCAGATGCAGGAACGCGGGTTCCGCGGCGCAAAGATCAAGATTGGCAAGGAGCATGTCTCCGAAGACGCCGCGCGCCTGTCAGCGGTGCGCGACGCGGTCGGGCCGGATTTCGAAATCATGGTCGACGCCAATCAGGGCCTCTCCCTGTCGGAGGCGCTTCGGCGCCTGCCCGTCCTTGCAGAAACGGACATAGGCTGGTTCGAGGAACCCCTGCCCGCCGACGACGTGGCCGGCCACGTGCAGCTTGCCCGAGCTTCGTCGGTTCCGATTGCCGTTGGCGAGAGCATGTATTCTCTGTCGCAGTTCAAGGACTACCTGGTGAGCGGGGCGGCGTCGATCGTTCAGGTCGATGTTGCCAGGATCGGTGGCATCACCCCGTGGCTCAAGGTGGCGCATCTGGCTGAGGCGCACAACGTTCTGGTATGTCCCCATTTTCTGATGGAACTGCATGTCTCTCTGGTCTGCGCGATCCCGAATGCGCGCTGGCTGGAGTACATTCCGCAACTCGATCTCATTACCCGGGAGCCGATGCGGATGGAGGCCGGGCTGGCATATCCATCCGATACGCCGGGGCTTGGCATCGATTGGGACTGGGATGCCATCGAAGCCATGAGCGAGTCCCACCGGCTTCTCAAATAGGCCGCGACCGAACCCCTGCCGCCGCGATCCCGCCGCAGCGCGACGGACGCGGCACAACCGGATCGAACACTGGTTCCCGCCCTGCACCGTGCCGGGACCTCCACTCGCAGCCCTCGACTGGCACAGCCCCCACCAACCGCCAGTGGGCAAAGCACCCTTGGCGGTCAAATCGCGGCCAGAGAGGCCACACGGTCTATTCCCCATGTCCCATCTGCCCGGGCCGCAGAGAGTGCACGCCAGCGCCAGTAGGCGAATGACGTTCGTGCAGGCTTGGGCGAAGGCATTGAGCTGTTTTTTGCGGTCAAGTCTTGAACGAGCTGTTTTGGGCAAGGCCGAATTGTTGTGCAGGATCCCTGACGGCGCCCCCAGGAACACTACGCCTCGCATTGTGGAGTGAAGGCGAAATCCAAGGCGGGATTCAGGTTGATATCGGGCAATTGGGTCTCATGCGCATAAATGACATCGGATCTCATATGCGCAACCTGCCGGTAGCCTTGCTTGTCCAGAAGAAGATCCAGCTCTGGTGGCGGCCGTTCTATCGTCATGAATTTGAACTGGTATCGGTCGAACGGAAACTTCCGCATGACGATCCACTCGGCACCTTCGACGTCAAGGGACAAGAAATCAATCGTGGAAGGTGCCCCCGCTTGATCGAGCTCATGCGCCAGGGTTGTTGTCTCAACCTCAATGATCTCCGCGGCCTTCAATTCCTCACCCCTGAACCGAGGATTGTTGTCAGTCGCGTCTGAAACGATTCCACCCAACATGCCATTATCAATGCGAAACTGCTCGACCGATCCGATCCGATCGGTAACGCAGCGTGTCACAAGCGGACTTGTCCGATGCGCCTCAATACGCTTTCTGAATCTTGGATTTGGCTCGAACAGAAGCCCCTTCCACCCCAAATGGCGTTCAAGGAAAAGGCTGTTGTTTATCCTGACCCCGTCCGCACAGGCCAGATCGACGAAATAGCCGCCTCTGGGCAACCCGTTTTTCTCATAGTTGAAGAGGGAGTTGATCAGAAAATCAACCTGTCCCTTTTGGTCGCCGTAAGTGAGTCTCCTGTGCTTCGCAAGTAGCGACGCGTTGCGCATACGATTCCGGTTTTCAGGTGAATCTGAGGCAAGTCCGACCATATCGGCGGTAAAATTGAACTTTCGACTCAGTCGCCTTACCCTAAGCAACGCCTCTTCGCGTGTAGGTACATTTGGCTTTTTGGGGACAGGCTCCAATTTTGGGTCCTTTTCAATCAGTGTCGCGATACAGATCGCAACTCTACCCAATACGGACCCTTTGCTTTCCAGCAAATCGATCGGTGTCTGGGATTCTGTACATTGATCGTATCGGGATTCGGAAGTCATGCAAATTGCTCCCGTCGGTGCCCGCCTCGCCGCCCGTGGACATCGTCTGTCCAGCTTTAGTGACATTGTCGAAACTCCCGCCCACCGCAATGGCGGCAGCGCGGGGCGGGATCCTCGGAAATGGAGATGCCGAGAACGACGTTGGACCCGACGTTCTGAATAGCCTGTGCCAGGCCTTCCCGACCGCTCCGGGCCATGGCCGGCGCAGAAGGCGCACGGCGGTCATTTGCAGTCATTTCTGTGGGCACATCGCCGGCAACCTCCGGACGGTGCAACAGACCCTCACTCACAGGAGCCCTTCCGTTCACATCGTTTCACGCCACCTGCACCGAAGTGGGTGCGGGCGGGCGCGACGGGCTGCAACACCTAGGCTCATCTGTGT
>NZ_PVTD01000008.1 GCF_003003255.1 Aliiruegeria haliotis | reverse complement strand
GCCATGGAAGAAAAGCTCCGCTTCGCCATCCGTGAAGGCGGCCGCACCGTCGGCGCCGGCGTCGTCTCCAAGATCATCGAGTAATCGAAGATCGAAATTCGTTTTGCGGGGCAGGCTCTCGGGCCTGCTCCACACTTTCCCAGGGTTCGAAGCCGGGTGTGGAATGAGCCGCATTCGACCTCTCAACCCCAATGCCGAGAACAAGGCTGAACGAAAATGCAAAGCCAGAACATCCGTATTCGGCTGAAGGCGTTCGATTACCGCGTGCTGGACGCCAGCACCCAGGAAATCGTCAACACCGCCAAGCGGACGGGCGCCCAGGTGCGTGGCCCGATCCCGTTGCCGAACAAGATCGAGAAATTCACGGTTCTCCGTGGCCCTCACATTGACAAGAAGTCGCGCGACCAGTGGGAAATCCGTACCCACAAGCGTCTGCTCGACATCGTCGACCCGACCCCGCAGACCGTGGACGCGCTGATGAAGCTCGACCTGGCCGCCGGCGTCGATGTCGAAATCAAGCTGAACTAAGGAGGGCATGAGAATGATGCGCTCTGGAGTTATCGCCAAGAAGGTGGGCATGACCCGCCTGTTCTTGGAGGACGGAAAGCAGGTTCCCGTGACCGTCCTTCAACTCGACAATCTGCAGGTCGTGGACCAGCGGACCATCGAGCGTGACGGCTACTCTGCCGTTCAGCTCGGGGCCGGCTCGGCCAAGGCCAAGCGGACGTCGCAAGCCATGCGTGGCCACTTTGCCGCCGCCAACGTTGCGCCCAAGCGCAAGGTTGCGGAGTTCCGCGTGGACCCGGAGAACCTCATTGAGGTTGGCGCCGAGATTTCTGCCGAGCACTATGTGGCCGGTCAGAAGGTCGACGTGTCGGGTACCTCGATCGGTAAGGGTTTCGCCGGTGCCATGAAGCGGCACAACTTCGGCGGTCTGCGCGCCTCGCACGGTGTGTCGATCTCCCACCGTTCGCACGGCTCCACCGGTCAGTGTCAGGACCCGGGCCGCGTGTTCAAAGGCAAGAAGATGGCCGGTCACATGGGCGCGGCCCGTGTCACCACCCAGAACCTGGAAGTCGTTCGTATCGACGCCGACCGTGGCCTGATCATGGTCAAGGGCGCCGTTCCGGGTTCCAAGGGTGGCTGGGTCACCATCAAGGATGCCGTGAAGAAAAAGCTGCCCGAAGGCGTGCCGTTCCCGGCTGCCATCAAGGCCGCTGAAGCTGCCGCCGTCGCCGAGGCTCCGGCCGAAGCGCCTGCTGAAGGGGGTGCGGAAGAATGAAACTTGATGTGATCAAGCTCGACGGCGGGGCCGCCGGCGACGTGGAACTGTCCGAAGATGTCTTCGGCCTTGAGCCGCGTTCCGACATCCTGCACCGCGTGGTCCGCTGGCAGCGCAACAAGGCGCAGGCCGGCACCCACAAGGTCAAGACCCGCTCGGAAACCAGCTACTCGACCAAGAAGATCTATCGCCAGAAGGGCACCGGCGGCGCACGCCACGGTGACCGCAACGCGCCGATCTTCCGCAAGGGTGGTATCTACAAGGGCCCGACCCCGCGCAGCCATGCCCACGACCTTCCCAAGAAGGTCCGCAAGCTCGGCCTGAAGCACGCGCTGTCGTCCAAGGCAGCGGCCGGCAACCTGGTGGTCATCGAGACCGCCGCGCTGGACGAAGCCAAGACCAAGACCCTGGCCAAGCAGGTCAAGGAACTGGGCTGGAAGCGCGCGCTGATCATCGATGGTGCCGACGTGAACGAGAACTTCGCTCGCGCCGCTGCCAATATCGATGGTCTGGACGTGCTGCCTTCGATCGGTGCCAACGTCATGGACATCCTCAAGCGTGACACGCTCGTGATCACGAAGGCGGGTGTCGAAGCACTGGAGGCTCGCCTGAAATGAGCGTCAAAGCTGAATACTATGATGTGATCCGCAAGCCGATCATCACCGAGAAGGCCACCATGGCCTCCGAGGCGAATGCCGTGGTCTTCGAGGTCGCCATCGATGCCAACAAGCCGCAGATCAAGGAGGCCGTCGAAGGTCTGTTTGGTGTGAAGGTGAAGGCCGTGAACACGACCGTCACCAAGGGCAAGGTCAAGCGTTTCCGGGGTCAGCCCGGCAAGCGCAAGGACGTCAAGAAGGCATATGTGACCCTCGAAGAGGGCAACACGATCGACGTGTCCACCGGACTCTGAGGTCCATCGGACCGGATCGTAAGACAAGGGCCCCCGCGATTGCGGGGGCCTTTTTCTATTGTGGACGTGAACCCGCGCGCCCGGTTTTTCGCCGAATGCGTTTCCCTCCGTAGGGCAGAAATGCCGGATGCGACGGCGTTTCAGGTGGGGAGATCCCGCACTGAGGCAGGCTTTCGAATAGTCGAGGAATGGTAGAGGTGACGCTGCAAGATGCGGCGGCATTCGCTCCGGAAACCCAGGCATGGGTGTCGGCCCTGCGGGCCCTCGCCGAGGGCCTGCCCATCGCGATCCTTATCACGTCCTTCGCGGAGCGGGGCAGACTCTCCAGGGCCCGCACGGCTCTCGATGGCAAGCCAGGCCACGGGACTGCATGACGTGCCGATGACGATAGGACTTGACCCGACCGGACCTTTCCCGTTCGTCTCCCCCCCGAAGCAACCAGCGGGAGAACAGGATGCGACTTGGTTTCATTGGGACAGGCGTGATCACCGAGGCGATCATCTCCGGGCTCCTGCGCACGGAATCGGATGTGACCGGCTTTCTGGTTTCCGAGCGCAACCGGAGCATCTCCGCCAGGCTTGCCAAGGCGAGCGATCGTGTGCGGATCTGCCCGGAAAACCAGGAAATCGTCGACCAAAGCGACCTCGTGGTGCTCGCGGTGCGGCCACAGGATGCCAAGGCCGTGCTGTCACCTCTTCGGTTTGCGGAAGGGCAACATGTGTGCAGCCTCATCGCGACGGTCGAGGCCGAAACCCTTGAAGAATGGGTCGGCACGCCGCTTCGCGCCTTCCGAGCGATTCCGCTGCCGTCCGTTGCGGCGCTCCGTGGTGTGACTGCGCTGTATCCCGAGGACCCCGTCGGCGTCCGGATCTTCGCACCGCTGGGATCGGCGGTGGGCGCCCGGAACCTGGATGAGTTCGATGCTTTCGCGACCGCAAGTTCACTGATGGGGACCTACTTCGGCGTTCTTGAAACCGCGACCGACTGGCTTTGCGACAGCGGGATCGAACCGGAGACAGCGCAGAAATACCTCGCTCCGGTCTTCCTTGGGCTTGCGTTGACCGCGAACGAGGCAGACGGGACGTCTTTCGCGACGTTGCGGGAGGAGCATTCCACTCCCGGCGGGCTGAACGAGCAGGTGTTTGCGACCTTCGCCGCCAACGGCGGCACCGATGCGCTCCGCGGCGCGCTCGACGCGGTCGGTGCACGTGTGAAGGCGGGGCGGTCGGATTCCACCTGACGGGCATGACGTGATCGGCTCTTCGCTGTTGCTCGCGACACCCCAAGGTGCAGGCCGCTACGTATGCAGAGGAACGCGTGTCAGCGGGCCTCGGTTTTCACGCGATCACGGCCGAGGAAATCGCACTTTCGATCCTCTTTGGTCTGGTGTCCGTCATGCGCACGCAGCATCGGGTCGAAGCCGCTTCCGCGACACTTGAGTCCAAGGATCCGATGTGATCCGCCACTCGGACAGCGCGTTGGAGGCAAAGGTCGTGCTCCAGATCGGCTCCGTGAAGGCGGTTTGATGGTAACGCGACACTGGACCAGGGCAATGCGGCCACCGGGTTCTCGCTGGCCGGCAACTCAAGCGGTGCGGATGGGACGTTTGAGGATCGGGAGGCGGAGAGGCCGCCGACCTTTTGCGGCGAAGGCGGAAGTCGGCGGCAAGCCGGCGCGTTGGGAAACTGGTTCGTGCTGAACACTTCGAAGAAGCTGGCAGCCGAGTTCTTCAAGGCCTTCGCAGCGACGCTGGAGCCAGAGGAGGTGGGGGCGGCGGACCCGCGCCGAGCCCTTTCCTGCGGGCGGCTAGTAGTCGTGCCCGTACAAGAAACCGATTCCGGTGTTGCCGTCTTCCCGCGTTCTGCCGAGGATCGAGAAGTCCTCATCGAGTTCGAGCTCGAGCACCAACGACGTTCGCCCCTCGACATCCCTCTTGACCCGCGCAAGCAGGTCTCTCCCGGCGGGACGGGGTGTCGCAGAGGGCGCAAGCCCGGACTCCGGCGTGTTGATCGCGTCCCCAAGGACCAGGGCATTCGGTCTCGTCAGGATCCGGGCGCCGTTCAGGATTTCCAGCAGTTGAAGCGCGCTGAGGCCATAGCCCGCATTCCCGAACAGAAATACCGAGACTGCGTCCTCGTCCTGCATATATGGGTGTGAAGTGTAGTCGATCCGCAGGTCGGTCACCGGGCCGGAGATCGTCGTGCGCAAGGTGATGTCGCGGGTCTCACCACGGGCGGTGAGCTCAATCCAGGGGGTCATATCCCCCTGCAACCACGCAACACCGGAAATCAGGTCAAGTCGCCGCCCCATCAGATTCAGCCTGCCGTCCAGCATACGTACCTGCCCGTCACTTCGGGGCGTCTGCGCTGTGCCGCCGATCCGGAGGTTGCCGCCCATTCGGGCGGAGATGTAGCGCCCCGTGATCTGAATTGTTTCGGGAACCGAGACTGCGATGTCGAGGTCGATTGGCGGAGCGTCGGACGGTGTCTGGCCATTTCGCGAAAGCCGCGCGCGTTCCCGTGTGAGTTGCACGGCTGCGGATGCGTTTCGGTGGCGCATGTTCGGAATCTCCCCTCCGCCGCCGGTTAGGAGTTGCGGCGAAAGGTACAGCTCGGTCTCTCCGATGGTTACCGACCCGCTCAACCTCTTGCGGCCGGTCATGGAGCCCGCAAGTGTCAGCCTGCCATCGACGCGGCTCTTCAGAATGTCCCAGCGCTGGAAGATGATGCCATCGAGCACCGTCGTGACCGACAGCGGCAGACCCTGCTCCAGGTTGGCATCGCCAGTCATCCGGAGCTGTCCGCCCGCCTGCCCGTTGGCAGATCCCGCGATCTTCATGCTGCCGTCGGACAGGCGCACCTGCACACCGATGTCGTGCAATCGCTCCGACAGATCCGGAAGGGCGAGCGATGCACCCTGCACGTCCAGCCCGCCGCTCAACCGGGGAGGTGCGCCCGCGGTGCCGGTCAACGCAAGCGAAAAGCGTCCCGTTCCGACGATCTCGTTGGGGGAGAGGGCGGCGTCGAGCATGTTCAACGGAAATGTCCCGGTCAGGTCTGCGCGCAAGGGCCCACCGTGCGGACGTGCGCCCTCGACCTGCGACGCTACGGGGCCCGGGCCATCGATGCCAAGCGCGAGCCTCCAATCGTCCCCGTTCTGGGAGATCTGGCCGGTGGCCGCAATGGCCCCGTCGAATGGCGGCGGCAGCAGCGGCATTCGTGGTAGCGTCGCAGCAATTCGCAACCGTGAGGCGGCTTCCTGCAACGTTCCCGTCAGCTCCGCCCGCCCGCCGATTGGACCGTCGAGACGCAGATCGGTTTGCCAGACCTCCTCGGGGCCCTCTTCAAGCCGCCCTCGCAAGGTGGCAGGCCCGGACACCTGCGGGATGATCGAGGCCGCATTGCTTAGATCGACCTCCAGTTGCGCCTGTCCCAGGTTGGTTCCGGCGCTGCCGCTGGCGGTCACTTGGATGCCCTCGGCCCGGATGGTGAACGGATCGATCTCCGTGCCTTCGGTGGTCCTGCGGAATGAAAGATCGGCTTCGACCTCTTGCCCCAGCACCCTGTTCACGATCGGGCGGTCACTTTGCAACGCGTCGAGCGTGCCGGTGATGCTGGCCTCGGCTTCTCCCCCCAAGATATCGACCCAGCCGCCGACATCCAGCGTGCCCGTTCCCGCAAGGTCGAGACCTGCCGGCCAGTCAAACAGCGATAGCTGGGGAACCGTCACCCCTCCCGCACCGGTCAGCACGAACTGGCGGTCTTCGAACTGGATGTCGCCCGACAAACTCGCAGAAGCACCCGCCGCTTCCAGATTCACCTGTGGCAGGTCGACCAGGGTATCGTCATCGCGCTCCAACCGGGCCGTGAGGCGGGCGTTGGAACCGAGCGCACGCGCCACGGGCGTGTCGGGAATCTCCAGTCCGGCGACCTCAACCACGATATCGGCGGTCCCGCGCCCGCTGCCCTCTTCCCAGGTGCCGACGCCGTTCGCGGTGAAGTCCATCCGCTCCAGCGCGGCATCCTCCTGCGAATACCCTTCGACTGTTCCCCGGATGCTCCACCTGTCGCTGCGCGTGGCATCGTAGTCGCCGGTCAGCAGGGCGGTATCGATTTCCCTGCGTCCGGGAACTGGCAG
Organism: Aliiruegeria haliotis; assembly: GCF_003003255.1. Taxonomy (GTDB): domain Bacteria; phylum Pseudomonadota; class Alphaproteobacteria; order Rhodobacterales; family Rhodobacteraceae; genus Tropicimonas; species Tropicimonas haliotis. The sequence continues at coordinate 192,354 of NZ_PVTD01000008.1, read as the reverse complement.
CAGAACGCGCCCGCCATCGGGATCGGCGATCCGGCCACGAATGCGGATCTCGCGCGGATGGCCATCGGGATCCAGTGCGGCATCGGCCTCCAGAAGCAGTTCGGCCGATTCTACACTCAACCTCTCCAACTCGATCGAGCCATCGGGGTTGCGTTGACCGTTCATCAGGATTTCGGTCGATGCTCCGAAGAAATCCCGGAATTCCGCTTCGAACAAGGCTCTCGGATCGCCTCCGATTGACAGGTCGAAGGTGCTGCCACCTTGCGGAAGAACCCTGCGAACAAACGTGCCGGAGAGGCGTTCGATATCGCTGGTGAGCAGGTCAAATTCCGCGTCCACGTCGCCGCCCGTGCCGGTCGCCTCGACGCTCAGGTCGATGGAGGGCGAGCCGGGCAGGCCGAGCAGTTCGGACACGACCCCGCCCGCGTCCTCCTGCACCCGTGCCGTGACGGAGAGATCGCCGGTGTCCCCGTCGTAGCTGCCCGAGATACCGGCGTAGTCATTGCGGTGGTCGATCCGGGAAATTTCGAGTTCAAGAAGCCCGTCGCCACCGGCAATGGTGGTACGCCCCAGCAGTTCCAGTTCTGCCGGCACGTCGAATGCAGGATCGTCAGCGAGGATGCGGGGAATGGCCAGTTCGCTGATGTGAAAGCCGACTGGCAGTTCAGGAAGGCGGAAGCCACGTGCCTCCGCCCGGTCAAGAACATCGGCCTCGCCGGCAACCGGAGGACGGCGAAAGTGAAGCTCCTTCGCCGTCGCCCTGTGGAACACGACGTTCTTTCGCAGAAGGGCGGCGCGGTCCCAATCCATCACCAGGTCATGGATCGTCAACCACTCGCCTTCGACATCCGTGACGGACACCCGGTCGATGGAAACCGGGCCGCGTGCGACGCCGCGCAGGCCGATGATCGCGACGTCGCTATCCTTGCGGCTCAGGAGGGTTTGCAGCAGTTGCGTGACGAAGCCCTTGTCGTCTTTCTGCTGTGCCGACACAGGCTGGGCTACGAACAGGAGCAGCACAAGAAGCGCTGGCGCAAGAACGCGCAGTGACGTGGGAATGGACCCGAACGCGTGGCCAGCCACGATATCACTCCTGCAGGGGTTCACTTGGTGAAGCCGGTAGATTAGCCGTTGCCGGGCCAGAGTAGCACAGCCACGGGTCCGAGCTATGCACTCGATTGGCCTTGCGACGTTTTCGGTCTCCGCCTACGCCCCTTGAACCGCCACCACGTCTTTGGGAGGGCGCGGCGCGTGGCCAATCGAGCCCGGCCCAAGACTGTCGCGCGACCGGGGCGTTCCGGCATGGCCCCTGGAGCCACGCTGGCCAAGAGACCGTCTGGCAAAGAAGGCGTTCCAATGGCAGGCCGCAACTCCGGGGTGTTCAAAGCTGATTGCCGCATTGGACGGAACGCCTGTTTTGGTGTGACCAAATCCAGAATGTCGCTTTGCACTCGCTGAACTGCCACGGTAATGGGATGGCAAAGCCTCTGCGGCGCCCAGTGGTCAAAGGACGTGACATGTCAAAACCCTCCAAGAAGCTCGCCTGTGTCGGCGAGGCAATGATCGAGTTGGCGCTTGGCGCCGAGGAAGGCCAGTCCCGTGTGGGCTATGCCGGCGATACGCTGAACACAGCAATCTACCTGCGCCGCGGATTGCCACAGGACTACGCGGTGGATTACGTGACGGTCGTCGGTCAGGATCCGCTGTCCGACAGGATGCTGGCGTTCATCGAAAGCGAAGGGGTCGGCACCTCGCATATCCGGCACAACCCGGCCCGCAATCCGGGGCTCTATGCGATCACGACCGATGCTGCGGGCGAGCGAAGCTTCACCTATTGGAGGGAGACTTCCGCCGCGCGGACTCTCTTCACCAATCCGGCTGATTTCGAGGCGCTTTCAGGCTTCGATATCGTCTACTACAGCGCGATTACACTTGCGATCCTGTCACCAGAGGCCCGCGATGCCTTCTTCGACTGGCTCGATGGCTTCCGTGCCGCCGGGGGAGAGGTCGCTTTCGATTCCAACTATCGCCCCAAGCTCTGGCCCGATGAAGCGACCGCGCGGGACGCTGTGGCGAAGGCCTGGAGCAAGTGCGACATCGCTTTTCCCTCTGTCGATGACGAAATGGACCTGTTCGGCGATGCCGACGGTGCCGCGGTTCTGGCGCGGATCGAAGGGTATGGCTGCTCATTCGGCGCGCTGAAGCGCGGGGGCGAAGGACCGCTCCCGATCGGCGTCAGGAGCGACACGCTCCCCAGCTTCCGCACCGTCGAGAAGGTGGTCGACACCACGGCGGCCGGCGACAGTTTCGTGGGCGGGTTCCTCACGGAATACGCCCAGGGCGCCAGCATCGAAGCCGCGCTGCTGTCGGGCCACAACTTCGCAGCCGATGTCATCACCCACCCCGGTGCGATCGTGCCGCAGGACATTTGGGATGCCCGGAAAGGTTGATGCGCACAGCCTCGGCTGAGCACATCCTTGAACCTTGAACCTTGAACCTTGAACCTTGAACCCGAATGCTCAAGCAGGTTGAGCATTCGGAATGCCCCTTCGGAGCGGCTCCAGACATCGCCCGCCATACGCGGGACAGTGCCTCGGTGTCCGTATGCAATCGCCCGCCAGACGGGTGAGGCGGTTGCCTTGTACCAAGTGCCTTGACGACGAAGAATGCCGGAGTGGCGCGCGCATTGATCGTTTGCACGCAATCACCTGACCGGGTTCACCGGACACATGCCAACAGGGCAGTTTGGAGGTGAAGGGCTTCGTGCGCCGGGCGGGTACCTTTCGGGTCAGCCGGTTCGCGATCTTTGGGAGTGTGCGTCCATGGTCTCGTTCACGAATTTCGCAATCCTGAAGTAGCCCGCGCGTGTGTAGTGGTCGCTGTCCTGAATGTCGTCCAGCGGCAAGATGTGGTCGAGATCCACCAACTGTGCTTTCGGTTCCTTTGCGCAGAAGTCGGCACATATCCGGTTGTAGACGGACCGTGTCTCCCTCGTGCGCTCGGCCTGTGGGCCGGTTTTTGTCACGGCGGTAATCACGAAGATCCGCGATTCTGGGCCGGACAGAGCCGCAGCCCGCAAGAAGCTCTTGTAGACCAGACTGGCCGCCTTGGTGACCGCCATCGGGCGGTGATAGAATGCCTTGGCGAACCACAGCGCCTCTTCCGAGCGCATGTACTTCCGCAATGTGCGCGGAGGCACCTTGAGCAGGTATTCACCGCCCCATTTTTCTCCGCCGAACGAGAAAAAGTTGCCTCCCGTCAACGCGAAGTAGAGCGACAACAGAATCACGTCGCTTTCGGCGAGGGCCGTGTCTAGGTCGACCATATCCTGCCAACTCCAGGTCGGAAACTTCTTCAAAACCTGGCTGTTGCGCAATGGAGGACGCGGGTTGAGGAAGAACCCGGGATCGTCGTAGCGGACAAGGTAGCCGTCCCGTTCCGTGTTGACGAACTCGGCGCGGCGGCTGCCGCAATAAAAGCTGACTTGTTGAAGGTCACAGCCGCCGACAAGGCATAGCGACCGCTGGTTGTTGTCGGAGAACGCCCTGTCGGCAGAGGCGACCTCGGTGATCCAGTCGACCGTGTCGAAGGACTTCACCGGGTTGGCCACTGGCGTTCTCACCTGGATTGACGGGCTGCCGATACGTTCCCAGATGAACTGCTCCACACCCATGTTGAGCGTGCGGCAGGAGAAGCAGAAGTGGTGAACCGTTGTGCGGTCGAACTGCAGCCGGGTCACGAAGAATCCGACAAATCCGTAGTCGCCGTAGCGGTCGGAGACGCGCACCAGCCCGGCATGAACGCCGACAGTGGACAGCAATGCCTCCAGATCTTGTCGCGCTTCGTCGGTCTCCACCCGGTTCTTGGTGTAGTTCAACTGGTTGGTGCGGTTGATCAGTTCCAGCACGCGATCCATGTGAGGCGCGAAGTCGGCAACGATCTCAACCTTGATGTCGCTTTGACGCAGGAAATCGATGTTGTCGAGTGCGCCCGCGTCCTGATCGGACTGCTTTGCCTCCAGCATCCGGTACTGCTTCAGGCGGGCGTGCTCGCGATCGTCCTTACCTTGCAGGCCCGGCATGTCCAACAGGGACAGAAGGTCCTGACGGGCGTCATAGGTCAGCAACCCTTCGTTGAAGAAGGCGGCTTCCTCCAGATTCATGGGATTGTCGTCGAGGAAAAGGACATTCGGCGCACGGAGTTGCGCGCGCTTCAGGATATTCCCGATTGCCTGGCCCTTCGGGGTCCAGTCGATATGCGGGAACACGAAAAACTCCCAGATGCCGAGGGCTTCCAACTCTGCCTTGGCGGCTGCGCTGTCGTTCTTGGAACAGATGGAGGACAGGATTCCGCGGTCGGCCAATGTGCGGACCATCTGAGTATGGGCTTCCACCGGCTCAATGCCGCCCTCGGACAGAGTGCCATTCCAGAAGGTCTCATCAAGGTCCCAGATCACGAGCTTCACGGTCGAGGTGATCTGCGCCGGCGCTTTCACGAAGTCGTTCGCGCTCGTGTCCGTCGCCATTGGCCGTACCGGAGCAGTTGCGTCCTCCTGCATCGCGTTGTCATCCATCATCTTCTGTCCCAACCATCGACTGCCGATCTGCTTGCTTACCCTCTTTGGCGGCGTTTTGCGATGAGATCGGAGCAACAATGCGCCGGGCCCTCAGACGGAATGCGCCACGGTCATCTGTCGCAGGTTTGCCCGAAAATATGGTAAATATGTGGACGGCAGGTGCTTCGACACCCCGCTGGAGCGGCGTCCAGGGCCGCTGCCCGTGGGCCACACCGATTGTTCCGCTGCGCCATCCATTGTACCCCTTCCGTTTGCTCTGCAAGGAACGCTATGAGGGCAGCGGCAGAGCACAGCGCATGCAACCTGGATGGAGAACGGATCCGAATGCATATCGAACCCTTTGGCGTCGAAATCTGGATGAACGAGTGGGAGACGCGCTGCACGTGGAACCTTGCCGAAACCTGCGTCGAGAGCCTGACGATCCGGGAGTTGCTGACACTTGCGGGGCGCAACGATACAGACCTCTCCGAAGTGCTTTCGATGAAGATGACATATGGTGCGATCGAAGGGTCCGACAGGCTGCGTGCGGCGATTTCGGCGCTCTATGACAGTCAACCTGCGCAGAACATCATCGTCACGCATGGCACCATTGGTGCGAACATGCTGGTGCACAAGGCGATGGTCAGTGCCGGCGATCACGTGGTGGCCATCGTGCCGACATATCAGCAGCACTACTCGATCCCCGCAAGCATCGGCGCAGATGTGCAGACCCTGACGCTGAAAGAGGAGAACGGCTTCCTGCCGGATCTTGATGAACTTCGGGCCATGGTGACGCCGAAAACGCGGCTGATCGCGATGAACAACCCCAACAATCCGACCGGTGCCTTGATCGACCGGCCCATGCTGGAGGAGATTGCCGAGATCGCGCGCGCGTCCGGCGCCTGGATCCTGTGTGACGAAGTGTATCGCGGCACGGATCAGGAAGGTTCTGGCATGACGGCCTCGATCGCGGATGTCTACGAGCGGGGGATCGGCACTGCCGGGATGTCCAAGGCGTTCTCGCTCGCCGGGTTGCGCCTGGGTTGGATCGCTGCCCCGCCCGAGGTGATCGAGGCGGTTTCCATCCATCGGGACTACGACACGATTTCCGTTGGCATGATCGACGACCACTTTGCCGCCATCGCGCTGGAACACCGTGAGGCCGTCCTGGCCCGCAGCCAAGCGATCACGCGCGAGAATCTCGCCACGCTGGATGAATGGGTCGCAGGGGAACCGCTGATCAGTTGGGTCCGGCCGCGGTCGGGCACCACCGCGCTTCTGAAGCTGCACCTTCCCGTCAGTTCGCGCGACTTCTGTATCGACCTGGTGAAGGAGACCGGCGTTCTCTTCACCCCGGGGTCCGCGCTGGGGATGGAGGGGTACGTGCGTATTGGCTATGCCAACAATCCCACGATCCTCCGTGAGGGGCTTGCCCGTGTGTCCGAGGCGCTCGCGCGCTGATTCTTTTTTTGGCGGGGCAGGCGCACGGCGTTTTTTTGGCAAAACACCTGTCGACCTCTCTCGCTGTGCTACGCCCGATCTTGCCCGTGGAGGTGAGTCCAGTGATCCTGAACGGGTCGCTGAAACATCGGCGCCCTCCTGAGGATCATGTCACTCCGCGGCCGTGAGATCTTGCGATGCAGCCCGGGCGAGCCGGGTCAGATCGGCTAGTAGGTGCGCTTGATTGCCAGGAGTGCAGCAATTCCGACGATATCGGATTTCCATCGGCCCGGTGTGAACCGAGCGAGCTTGCCGAAAACGAAGCGCCCCGCCCCGGGGCGGATATCGGCCGGGCCGGAGGGGTTGGTTGCGGGGTGGCGAAGGACGTGGTGTGTCAGGTGCGACCGCCTCGGCAGTGATGTGGCCACCTGCTACTCCGCTCACCCCTTCAAACACAAAAAAGGCGAGGCATGGATACCATGCCTCGCCCATTCAAACCCTTGATCCGGTGTGGATCAGTGCAGTTTCGCTTCGACGACCTTGATGCTCTCGTCGATCATCGCTGCGGAGTCCTTGGCGTTCATGCCCTTGGCCACGACGTCGGCAGCAGCAGCGATGGCGACATTGATCGCGGTGTCGCGGACTTCCTTGACGGCGTTGGCTTCGGCAGAGGCGATCTGGTCCTCGGCGGCCTGCAGACGGCGTGCGATGGATTTCTCCAAGTCCACCTTGGCCTGCTTTGCAGCTTCCTCGGCGTCCGTCTTCGCCTGGGCAACGATCAGGTCGGCCTGTTCGGAGACTTCGCGCTGCTTGCGCTCGAACTGCGCGAGAACGGTCTGGGCCTCCTCGCGCAAGGCGCGAGCCTCATCGAGTTCGCTGCGGATCGTCTCGGCACGTTTGTCCAGCATCCCGCCCAGCATGCCGGGAACCTTGAAGTAGACCAGCACGCCGATGAAGACGAGGAAGGCGATCAGGACGATGAAGTCCGTGTTACCCAGTGAGAAGAAGGGGCCGGAGGCTGCGAAGGCCGGGGCCGCGGCACCGGTCAGGGCGGCACTCAGGATGAGCTTGCGCATCAGGCGTCTCCCTTCAGGTGGGTATCCACAGCCTCGGCAACGGCGCCGGCATCGGCCGGGCGACCCAACGCACCGACGATCTCGGTGGCGGTGTCCTTGGCAACGGCCTCGACACTTGCCATGGCACTGTCTCGGATCTCCGCGATGCGAGCCGAGGATTCGGCCGCTTTGGCTGCGATTTCGGCATCAGCCTTGGCGGTGGCAACGTCGAGCTCTTCCTTGATCACGGCACGGGTCTCCGTGGCGATCTTCTGAGCTTCGAAGCGTGCCTCGGCCAGAGCTTTTTCGTAAGCCTTTTCCGCTTCCACGGCTTTCAGCTTCAGCTCTTCGGCGGCTGCGATGTCATTCGTGATTGTCCCGTTCCGCTCGGCCAGAACGCTTGCGATGCGCGGCAGGGCGATCTTGGACAGGATGTAGTAGATCGCCAGGATCGTGACGATCAGCCAGAAAATCTGGTTTGGGAAGGTCGAGAAGTCCAGCTGCGGCATTCCGGCCTCGCTGGCCGCATGCGCCGCATCGGTGCCACCATGTGCGGCATCGTGCAGGGCTCCCATGGCGCCTTCTGTAGTTGCGTGGCTGTCGCCTGCCATGCTGTCCTCCTGGATCTGGAAGTTCACCAAGGGGGCCGAGCGGGTCGGCCCGCCCCCCTGGCGGCAAGGATCTCAGAAGTCTCTTAGACGGCGAACATCAGCAGAAGCGCGACCAGGAACGAGAAAATGCCCAGGGCTTCCGCAAATGCGATACCGATGAAGAGAGTGGCGGTCTGGCTGGCAGCCGCCGTCGGGTTGCGCAGGGCACCCGCCAGGAAGTTGCCGGCAACGTGGCCAACACCGATGGCAGCAGCGCCCGAGCCGATGGCTGCGAGGCCGGCGCCGATGAATTGACCCATGCTTGCGATATCGCCTTCCATTTTCGTATCTCCTTGCGATTGGAAGTAAACAGTAAGTGTGTGCGGGTCTGACCGCCCGTGTGGATTAGTGCGACGGGTGAAGCGCGTCCTTGAGGTACACGCAGGTCAGGATCGTGAAGACGTAGGCCTGGATGAAGGCCACGAGAACCTCGAGCCCGTAGACGGCCGTGATGGCCAGGATCGAGACTGGTGCGATGGTGGCAATCGCGGCGAAGCCCGCGAACACCTTGATCACCGCGTGGCCGGCCATGATGTTGCCGGCAAGACGAATGGAGTGGCTCACCGGGCGCACGAAGTACGAGATGAGCTCGATCACGGCGAGGATCGGACGCAGCGCGAGCGGCGCCGAGCTGACCCAGAAGAGGCCGAGGAACTTGGTGCCGTTGAGCACGAAGCCGAGGATGGTCACCGTCAGGAATACCGCCATCGCCAGCACGGCCGTGACGGCAATGTGGGACGTGGTGGCAAAGGACATCGGCAACAGGCCGAGGAAGTTCGCCGTCACGATGAACATGAACAGGGTCATGATGTAGGGGAAGAAGCGGATCGCATCCTTGCCGGCCACGTCTTCGACCATCTTGTAGACGAAACCGTAGGCAAGCTCTGCGACCGACTGGGCGCGGCTCGGGATGATCGCGCGGCCACGGGTGCCAACGACCAGCAAAAGCGTCACGGCGAGAACGGCCAGCGCCATCCAGAGCGTCACATTGGTCGGGGTCAACATGCCCACATGGTCACCACCGAACAGCGGTTCGACCTTGAACTGGTCCATCGGGTGGATGGAAATGCCGCCGCCCTGTGCTGCTTCGTCTGCCACGTCTCAGTCCCTCTTTTCCCCGGCGGCTTGCGCTGCCTGCTTTTCCTCTGCAGCGGCCTTGGCCATCTGCTTCTCCTGAACGTCCCTGGCGGTTCGCATCATCACGCGCACACCGGCCACGAAGCCCAGCAATATGAACAGCACCAGAAAGATCGGCTTCGTGCCAAAGACGGCATCCAGCCCCAATCCGACGCCAAGGCCGATCACGATGCCGGCCACAAGCTCTGTCACCATCTGCCAGGCGACATTCGCCTGAGAGAGGTCCCCCGTCGACTGGCTGCTCTTGTCTTCACCTTTGGCCGCCGCGATTTTCTTCTCGAGCTGCCTCAGCCGCTCGCGTTCGCTGTCATCCGCCAATGGGAGCCACCCTCCAACAGTTCGGGGCAACCTATTCCGCAGGTGCGCTCCGAGTCAATCGGCTATGCTGCGAGCGCGAGATCGCATAAGGTGTTCTAATTTATAAATTAAATTAACATCATGAAATTCACACCCACCGTTAGCGCCGAACACTCGTCGGAGTCCAAATTCAACCATCTGGTTGACGGTATCGGGTGCCACCGCTCCCACGGGCTCTCAAGTGCGGGCGAATCCAGGGATCAGGCGGCCGTCGATCACGATCAATCCGCAGAAGATCAGCGCCATCCCGAGCATGTGTTCCATCGCCACGACGTCACCCAGCACCAAATGGCCCAGCAGCACCGCCGAGATCGGCGCCACGAATGTCACGGTGGAGGCGTTGGTGGCCCCAACCCGCCCGACAAGGGCGTAGACCGCGATGAAGGACAGTCCTGTCAGGATCGGCCCGATTCCTAGCAAGGACAGAAGCCCCTCAGGCGTTGTCACGGTTGGAATACCCTCGGTGGCCAGCATCACGGGGGCTATGGCCATGGCGCCTGCCGTGAGGGCCGATGCGGCGATGATCGCGGGATCCATTCCGTGGAACCGACGCAGGTAGTTCATCGCGACCGCGTAGCAGATCGGTGCAAGCATCATGAAGAGGATCGGCCAGGCATCCGACTGCGCACCGGGTTCGAAGGCCGGCAGCGTCAGCACCACGATCCCTGCGAAGCCGAACAGAATGCCGAGGCTCTTGAGCGGGGTCGCCCTCTCTCCGCCCGGCCAGAAATGCGAAACGATCACCACCATGATCGGCATCATCGCGTTGACGATCCCGGCCACGCCGCTGGTCACGTATTGCTGCGCCGTCGGGTAGATCGCCAGCGGGATCGCGTAGTTGATCGCGCCGAGCACGAACAACGGTCCGATCAGTGCCGTGCGCCACGGCACCGTCTTGCCGGTTGCCACGACCCAGATCCAACAGGCAGCCGCGCCAAGTGCGATGCGCAGGAAGGACACGGACAAGGGTCCGACCTCCCGCAGCAGCACTGCGTTGAACATGAATGATGCGCCCCAGCCAGTGCCGAGCGCGAGTACCCAAAGCCAGTCCCTGAATGCCATGCAACCCTCCGTCGCGCGCTCCATGACAAGCCCGCGCCCGGACCGCCACCCGTTTCTTGCGCATTGGAGCAGGCTGGGCGTTGTCATGCCGGGGCTGCAACACGGAAATACCGCTGCGGTGCCTGTTCGCGCTGGCGATAGCGACCTATCTAGCGCCCGACAGACAGGCGAACCCCACATCCGAGGACAAACAGGTGGAACAGATCCAACTCATCTTTGCCAGCGAGGGGGCCGGACTGCGCGGTGTCGATCGGCAGGCCAGCCAATTGCGCGCCCGGGCCCTGGTCAAGCACGCTCGCTCCGCCCGGAGCCTCTTGGCCGGCCTCTTCGGCGTCCGGAAGGGCGACGAAACCGCAGCCTGACCGGCCACGACGGAGGCGGCGATCGCAGGTGTCCGGCCCCATTGGCCCGCGCGGCGGGGGCGTTTCATGGCACTTTTACATGACGCGGCAAGCGCGTAGGTTCGGCTCATGCAGCCGACCCTCGATACCGTCTTTGCCGCGCTCGCGGATCCCACCCGCCGGCGGATCCTGACGATGTTGCTCGAAGACGACATGGCGGTGACCGATGTGGCGGAACCGTTCGAGATGTCGCTGGCTGCGGTCTCCAAGCACCTGATGATCCTGACCCGGGCGGGGCTCATTTCGCAGGAGAAACGCGGGCGGCTCAAATGGTGCAAGCTGGAACCCGACGCCTTGCGCGATGCGTCCATCTGGATGCAGAGCTTTGGTCAGTTCGAAGCAATCAACCTTGATGCGTTCGAGCGCTTCCTTGAAGCGGAACTGGATGATACGGGCGCGGGTATTGACGACGCCAAAGCCACCTCCGCCGTTCGCATTGATCCATGAATCACGGGAACGCCGGCGCCATTGGCACCGACGTCCCTCCGTGTGGTGGTGGATGCGAGATCAATCGCTGGGGGAGGCACCACCCGTGGTGGACAAGCGTGCGACCAATGGATCGCCCTGTGGGTTATTGAGGATGCGCTCAATCTGTTGCTCCTTCCCACCCTCAGTGCGGAGCGCCTTCAGTTTCACAAGCTGGGCGATTGAGTATGCGCCGGGTTCGACGCCCGCAGCACGTTCGAGCTGGGTCGGTCCGGCCAGGGCCGGTGCTGCGAGGCTCGCCATGAGCCCGACTGTCATCAGAGTTCTGAGCATGGTTGCACCTTTCGTCTCCGGGGCAACGTTCCGCATGATCCCGCGCAACGCCGCGTTTCGCTTTCATGTCACCGAAATGGGAACGGACAGGGCGAAAAAAACCTTTGTCATTCCGCACCAAACTGTTCAGTTGTGCACATCACAATGCGCGGATCGGGTTTGAGTTCATGACGGTAGATACCTGGGACGAGATCAGGACGTCCTTTCACGTTGCCAAGCTGGGCACGGTTTCCGGCGCTGCGGAGGCACTTGGCGTGCACCACGCGACCGTCATCCGCCATGTGGATGCGCTTGAGGCGCGGCTTGGAACCAAGTTGTTTCAACGACATGCGCGCGGTTATACCCCGACCGAGGCCGGGCTGGACCTTTTGCAGGTGGCCGCCGCAACGGAGGACCAGTTCACCCAGCTCGTCGGGCGGATTCGCGGGCGTGGCGCGGACGTTTCCGGCGAATTGATCGTGACCTCCCTGCCGATCCTGTCACCTCGGATCACGCCCTTGTTGGTGGAGTTCATGGAGGAACACCCCGATATCCGGGTGCGGTTTCTCACCGACCAGCGGTTGTTCAAGCTCGAATACGGCGAAGCGCACTTGGCAATCCGTGCCGGCACCCGGCCCGATCAGCCCGACAACATCGTTCAACCGTTCTCCGTCGAGCCGATGGCGCTCTATGCAACGCGCGACTACGTGGAACGCTTTGGCATGCTGACAGAAGGCGAGTGGGGCAACCATCGGTTTGTCTGCACCGACGATGTCGCGACCCGGGCGCCGTTCTACCGCTGGATGTTCGAAAATGTCCCCTCGGACCAGATCGTTTTCCGGGCCTCCCAGCAACGCTCCATCAACGACGGGATATTCGGCGGCGCCGGGATCGGGTTCCTTCCGGTTCTGGATTCCCGGCGCGATCCGAACCTCGTCGAAATGCTCCCGACGCGGGAGGATTGGACCAGCCGCCTTTGGCTTGTGACCCATGTCGATCTTCATCGGACTGCCAAGGTGCAAACCCTTGTGAACTACCTGAAGGCCAAGGCCCGCGACTGGGCCGCGGTTTGAGCGCAAGACGGATCGCGGGGCAGGCAGGGCGCGGCCATTTCGCGATGCTGCTGTTTTCCGCCCTTGTCGCTGGCTCGTTCAGCCTCGGCGGACTGGCGGCCAACGAGCTGGCGCCGACCGCGCTCAACTTCGTGCGCTTTGCGATCGCCGCCGCAGTTCTGGGCGGCGTCGCACTGGCCACGATCGGGCTGCCTCACGCCGCTTTCCGCGCGCCTTGGCGCTATCTTGTCCTTGGCGGGCTGTTCTCCATCTACTTCGTGACCATGTTTGAGGGGCTGAAGACCGCGCCACCGATCTCTTCTGCCGCGGTCTTCACGCTCACGCCGCTCATGGCGGCCGGCTTCGGCTTCATCATTGCCGGTCAGCGGATGACGTTGCGCATGGGTGTGGCCCTCGCGATCGGAGCGGTCGGGGCGCTCTGGGTGATCTTCCGGGCCGATTGGGCGGCCTTCATGGCCTTCGAGATCGGTCGGGGAGAGGCGATCTTTTTCTGGGGATGCATCGCACATGCGGCCTACATCCCGATGGTTGCCCGGCTGAACCGTGGCGAGGCGCCGATGGTCTTCAGCTTCGGCACTTTGGTGGCCGGGGCGCTGCTCCTGCTGGTCTATGGTTGGGGCGATATCGTGGGCGCGGACTGGATGAACCTGCCGTCGGTGGTCTGGGTCGCGGTCCTCTACACCGCGGTGGCGGGCTCCGCGATCACCTTCGTTCTGGTGCAATACGCCGCCCTGCGATTGCCGGCGGCGAAGGTAATGGCCTACACATACCTCGTTCCAAGCTGGGTCATCGGCTGGGAGGTCGCGCTGGGACAGTTCGTGCCATCCGGTTTCGTGCTGGTTGGGGTGGCGGTCACGATGGCCGCACTTCTGCTGTTGCTGAAACCGGAGTGAGGCAGCCTAGGCTGGTATGGTGAAGCCAGCTTCCGCCATCAGGGCATCGGATGCCGTCTCGATCTGCTGTTCAAGGTCGGCCATGAAGCTGGTCTTGTCCTGTCCCGGAGCGATCTCCGGCAGGAACTCCACGACCGCAAGCCCGGGTTTCCGCAGCACTCCGAAACGCGGCCAGAAAACACCGACATTCGTTGCTGTCGGCACACAATTCTGCCCGAGTTGCTGGTAGAGGATGGCGCTGCCCACCTTGTAGGGGCGTCTTGCCCCGGGCGCAACACGCGTCCCCTGCGGATAGATGATCAGCTGGCCGGGGGAGCTTTGCCCGTCCGTGACACGCTGTTTCATGTCTTCGATGGCCTGTCCACGCTTGCCGCGGTCGACCGGTACACAGCCGGTCCACTTTGCATACCAGCCCACGATGGGCACGAACCGCAGCTCCGCCTTCATGATGAACTTCGGGCGCGGAACAACCGAGACGATCATGATGATGTCGAAGAAGCTCTGGTGCTTGGAAACGATCAGGCATTCCTCGGTCGGGACCTTGCCCCGGATTTCGGACCGCAGACCGACCATCCAACTGGCCGACCACCGCACGTAGCGGCAGTAGGTGCGGATGGCATTGAACGCCATCGGGCGGTGGACCAGCGTGATCGGCGTGTAGAAACACGCCATCAGCGCCATCACCAGGTACATCTGGGTATTGAAGATCAGCGAGCGTATGTACTGCAGCATGTCAGGGGGTCTCCCGCAATTGCCGGAAGGCCGCGAAACGGGTCGCGGCGAAGGCGACGAGCGCCGCGGCGGGCGGAATGATCAACGGCAGGACCCATCCCGTCCCGGAAAAGCCCAGGCCCGTCAGGAAACCACCGGCCGAATCCGCGCGGGGCAGGAGCGCCACCGCGGCCACACCGGCCAGGGTCCCGGCCAGCGCGCCGGTGAGGGCCCGCAAGGTGAACCGGCGCACGAATGCACGGGCGATGTAGCTGTCAAGCGCACCTATCAGCCGCAAGGCCTGGATCACCTGGGAATTGGCTGCAAGGGCGGCCTGGGTCGCCAGCGTGATCATGGCGGCGGTCGCGGCGGAGATCAGCCCCAGCGAGATCAACCCGAGCGCGCGGAGCCGTTCTGCCGCCCGCACCAGCGGCGCCCGCCAGCGCGTGTGATCGTCGAGCACGGCGCCGGGGGCCTCCCCGGCAAGCCTCGCGCGAAGGCCGACGGCGTCGAACCCCTCCTCCGTCTCGATCACCTCGATCAATTCGGGGATCTGCAAGTCGTCGAGGGGCAGGTCCGGACCGAACCAGGGCTCCAGCAGGGCGCGGCGTGCGTCGTCCTCCAGGGCGCGAGCCTCTGCCACGCCGGGAGTCGTCCGAAGGACCGTGAGCGCGGCCTCAAGTTGACGGGCGACCTGTTCCGGCGGTGCCGAAATCCGTACCGTCGCCGTGCGGGCCAGCGCATCGGACCAGCGTGTGGCCAGCCGGTCCGTCGCCAGCGACAACGCCAATGCGAAAACCGCGAGGAATGCCATGGCCGCGGCCGTGAACATGGTGAGCCGCGCGGTGAAGCCTGTCGGCGGTACCACGCGATCGGCGCCGGACTCGCCCGACAGCATACTGACGACGTTCCAGCTCAAAGCTCCGCCCCCGCGAGCCGCAGTTTCCCACCGGCGATCCGAAGGACCCTGACCGAAACCTGCGACTTGGCCGCCCGGATCAGGTTCAGATCATGGGTGGCGATCACGATGGTCTTCCCCATGCGGTTCAGTTCCACCATCAGTTGCAGCAGCCTGAGCGACATTTCCCAGTCGACATTGCCGGTGGGTTCGTCCGCGATCAGGACTTCGGGGTCCATGATCACGGCACGGGCGAGCGCGGCGCGCTGACGTTCGCCGCCCGACAGCTGCGGCGGCAAGGCCTCGGCCCGCCGACTCAGGCCAACCCAGCCCATCAACTCGTCGAGGTTGTCCACATGTGCGCCTTCGTCCCGGCCCGAGACGGTCAACGGCAGGGCCAGGTTCTCTGCCAGGGGCATGTGATCGAGAAACTGGCATTCCTGGTGCACGACCCCGATGCGCCGCCGCGTTCGCGCGACGTCGTCGCGTGCCATCGTCGTGACGTCCTTACCAAACACCGACATGATCCCGTCGGTTGGCATCAACTCCATGTAGCAGAGCTTGAGCAGGGTCGATTTGCCGGACCCCGAAGGGCCGGTCAGAAAATGGAATGATCCCGGCGCCAGATGCAGGGTCACATCCGAGAACAGGGAGTCATTTCCGTAGGAATAGGCGACGTTGTCGAGCTCGATCACGCGTGGGGTCCATGCCGTTTGCCCCTCTTGTGCCCGAGCAACGGTTCGGTTTCAACGGGCAGCGGCACCTTGCTAGCTCTTTGAGTTTCATTTCGCCGCTGATACAAAACTTGCAAACAGTCGAGATGCCGGGACAATTCCCGGCCCGAGGGGGCGACATGAGGCTCATCTGTCCAAACTGCGGTGCCCAGTATCAAGTTGACGAGCGCGTCATTCCGGAAGCCGGACGGGACGTGCAGTGTTCCAATTGCGGGAACACGTGGTTCCAGACCCATCCCGATTTCGATGAGGCGCTGGCCGAAGAACTCGGCCAACCGGGGCGGGCGTCAGCCGCGCGCGCGCCAAAGCCCGAGCCGGAGCGGGATCGCGTGGCCGAACCTTCGCCGCCCCCTGCTCCGGAGGCTGCCGAACCTGAGGTCGCGGAAGTTCCGGAAAGCGTGCACCGATCTGCGGCCAGCACCGCCGCGCCGGAGCATGACCCCGAGCCAGCCCCGGCGCCGCAGCCCGAGGATGACTTGTCCGCGGTCGGTGTCGCGCCGCGCCGGAGGGTCGACGAGGGCGTTCTCTCCGTACTCCGCGAGGAGGCGGAGCGCGAACGGGCCGCACGCCATGCCGAGGCCGAGCAGATGGAGATCCAGCCTGAGCCGGACGCGTTGGGCGCGGAGCAGCAAGGGGCCTCCTTCGAAGCGGCCATCCCTGTCGCGCCGACCGGCCGCCATCCTGCCAAGGTGATGCCCAGCGACACTTACGCAACTGATTTCGATCAGAAGGCCGCCTCGCGTAGGGATAGGCTTCCCGATGTCGAGGAGATCAATTCCACGCTCGACCCCATGTCCGGGGCCGCCGGGGCAAATGCCATTGCAGAGGTGCTTGCCTTCGAACGTGAGCAGCGCAAGCGGGGCAGCCGCTTCGGCATGGGATTTGCCTTCTTCGCCTTCGGCCTGCTCACAGTGCTTTATGTGAAGGCCGGAACCATCGGCGACGCCGTTCCGGAAACCTCCGCGACGCTTCAGGCCTATGTTGGCTCGGTCGATGCAGGGCGGCTCTGGCTTGACGAGACGCTGCGCGGGGCTGTCGGCGCGGTCAACGGCGAGAACTGACACTCAGCCTGGCTGTCCACTGGAGATCGCTGCGACGCCGCGACGGGATGCTGCGCGCGCAGAATATCCTTGCGTGATGGCGCGCAATATTCTAGCGAAACCGGGACCTATTGCGAAACATCATTACCGGAGTACGCCATGAGCTTCCGCATCCAGCCCGCCGCCCCGTCTCGCCCCAACCGATGCCAGCTCTTTGGTCCGGGTTCTCGCCCGGCGATCTTCCAAAAGATGGCAAGCAGCGCAGCCGATGTCATCAACCTCGATATCGAGGACAGCGTCGCTCCGGATGACAAGCCGGCGGCCCGCAAGAACATCATCGAGGCCATTGGAGACGTGGACTGGGGCAACAAGACCCTGTCCGTGCGCATCAACGGGCTCGACACGCCCTACTGGTATCGCGACGTTGTCGACCTTCTGGAACAGGCCAGCGACCGGCTGGACCAGATCATGATCCCGAAGGTAGGCTGCGCCGGTGACATCTATGCCGTGGATGCGCTGGTGACGGCCATCGAGACAGCTAAGGGCCGGACCAGGCCGATCAGCTTCGAAGTGATCATCGAAAGTGCTGCCGGCATCGCCCATGTGGAGGAAATCGCTGCCGCGTCGCCCCGGATGCAGGCCATGAGCCTCGGTGCGGCAGATTTCGCGGCTTCTATGGGAATGCAGACAACCGGCATCGGTGGCACGCAGGAAGATTACTACATGATCCGCGAGGGCGTGAAACACTGGTCGGATCCGTGGCACTGGGCGCAGGCCGCGATCGTCGCCGCATGCCGCACCCATGGGGTTCTTCCGGTGGATGGGCCGTTTGGCGACTTCTCCGACGATGACGGCTATATCGCGCAGGCAAAACGTTCCGCCACCCTGGGCATGGTCGGCAAGTGGGCCATCCACCCCAAGCAGGTGGCATTGGCCAACGAAGTCTTCACCCCGTCCGAGCAGGCCGTCGCCGAGGCGCGAGAAATCTTGGCCGCGATGGCTAAGGCCAAGGCCGAAGGTGCCGGGGCTACCGTCTACAAGGGACGCCTGGTGGACATCGCCTCGATCAAGCAGGCAGAGGTGATCGTCAAGCAATCGGAGTTGATCGCCGGCGCATGATCGACATTGGGGATGGCGTTCGATCGTTTGCCGGCCCGCCCCCCCCCCCCCCGAGTGGTGGTGGGGTGCTTTCGTTTGCACGCGCAATGGAGGAACGAACTGGGCGTTTGGGAATGTTGCCGGTTGGGTGTCGTGTGTCCACATTGACGCCAGGGAGCCGCCCGCGCCCAACCGGTTGGACGACTGCATGATCGTGGCCGCCATCGCGCCGACACTGGCTCTCCCATCCATCCACTTTTGTGATCGTCGAGAGGGACTTGCTCCAAATCGTGCCAGCGGCGAAGACTGTTCCCATTGAGTCAAAACGGTATGTCAGGGGCAAGGGCGGCGAATGCAATCGTCCGGCGGTCGTTGACCGCCACCTGGGGGTTGTGGCTGGAAGGCCTCAAGTGACCGGATCGCGCTGGGCTCCAACACCACGCCGAACCGCCTGCTCGCATTGGCTGGCCAACGCCTTGCGCCCACCGCTCGCAGCCACATCGACCGCTTCGTGGAAAATGACCTCGACGCGGCCCTGACGTTTCGCAGCGAGCACCTTCAGCAGATGTTCGCCGAACTCCATGTCGCCCCACCAACCGTAGAACCGCGGGTCTTCGCCTTCGGGCGCATGGTAGACGAGGCTGACAGGCTGGACCCGTACACCGGGTTCAAGACCATTGCCGAAGAATGCCTGGAACAACGTCGGCTTGAAGGGCAGCACGCGCATCCCGTCGGTGCTCGTCCCCTCGGGGAAGAACAGGAGCCTGTGTCCGGCTGCGATTCGCCGCTCGAAAACCTTCGCCTGTGCACGGGCTTCCGACCGATCGCGATTGATGAAGACAGTGCCGGTGGCGCGGGCAAGCCAGCCAATGCCCGGCCAGCCCGCGACCTCGGCCTTCGAAACGAAGTAGATCCGCTGGGGCGCATTCAGGGAAAATATGTCCAGCCAGCTGACATGGTTGGACACGATGGCCCCGTGTCCGGACATTGGCTTTCCGACGGTGCTGCGCCGGATGCCGAGAAGCGCCAGCGCCGAAATGCAGACGAACTGGGTGATCCATGGCGTGATCGGTCTGCGCAGGCCGAAGATCGGGCGTTCGACCAGTCGCACAACAAGGAGCAACCCGAGGCAGCCGAAGACGACGACCGCGAGGGGCAGCCCCCGCCGGATTACGCGAAACCACGCGCCGCCGCCCTTCGGCGGTTCACATCGGGGATCGTCGTCCGAGTGCCAGGTCGTGCTCATTTGCGACGGCCGGAATAGAACCAGAGCTGTTTTTCGCTGACGCGCGCCGTGTCCAGGACGAGGCACACGTCCGTCGTGTTGAAGGCACGGTCCACGAACGCGCCATCGCCAACATAGCCACCCAGTCGCAGGTATCCCTTGATCAGCGACGGGATCGCCCGGACAGCGGCCGGCCGGTTGATCGCGTCAACCTCAAGCAGATCCATCGACGTGAAGTGTTCCGGCAGAGCGCGGACACGAAGCGGCTCGGGCGCAAGATGGTTGTGATGCAGGAAGGAAAGCGGCTCGGCCAGCGCCTGCACATCGGTGCCATGAAAGCTGGCGACGCCGAAAAGGACCTCGATCCGGTGGTCCTGAACATAGTCGCCCAACCCCTTCCAGAGATGCACCAGAGCGGTTCCGCCGCGATAGTCCGCATGTACGCAGGACCGGCCGAGTTCCAGTAGGTTTTGCCCCGATTGCTCAAGGGCGTAAAGGTCGTATTCGCTGGCGCAATAGAAGCCGCCGGCTTCGGCGGCACGGGTGCCCGGCAGTAGCCGATACACTCCGACAACATGGTCGAGCGCGGCAGCATCCCGGCGCTCGTCCACGAGGATCATGTGGTCGTAATGCGCGTCGTACTGGTCGCGCTCGAAGCGGCCATCGTGATCCACCAGGTCGCCGTCTCCGCCGAGTTCGCTCACGAACACGTCGTAGCGCAGGCGCTGTGCCGCGAGCAGATCCTGTTCCGACTTCGCCAGGCGGATCTTGAAATGGGTTTCCTCAGCGGTCATCGGCATCCTTGCTCGGGTCGGCCCCCCGGTGTGGCCCGGGTCTTTAGGGGGTCGCCTGCCACTTGGCAAGACTCCCCATTTACAGCGGGTTGACGGGCCATAGGCTCACGTTACGGTTGCAACTCGGTCGTGCCAATGGCCAAATGAATGATGTTCAAACGCTTAATCGTACTCGGGAAGCAGGCCAATGACGCGCCCATCGATGACGACTTTGCCCGCGTGCTCGAAGTTCACGGTGATGCGGTGGTCAATTCGCGACTGCACCTGCCCTAGGCCCCAGTCGGGCTGGTCGGGGTGGCGCACAAGCATCCCGGGTTCGAGAAATGCGTTGAGATCTGTCATGCTTCCCCAATCTGCAAGGATCTTCTCCCATGTCCAGTGATCTTCCCCGAACGTCGGTCGACCTTTCGGCCTTGATCGGGTCCCGCATCTGCCATGACCTGATCTCGCCGATCGGTGCCATCGGGAACGGGGTGGAACTGCTGTCGATGTCGGGCGCCAACCTCGGACCGGAACTGTCGCTGATCTCCGAATCCGTTGCCAACGCGAATGCGCGAATCAGGTTCTACCGCATTGCCTTTGGGCATGGTGGCCAGGGGCAGGGCGTCGGCAGGTCCGAGATCCAGTCGGTCCTGAAGGATATGTATCAGGGCAGTCGGCTCAAGATCACCTGGTCCGTCGGTGCTGAATGCCGCCGCGACGATGTGAAGGCCGCCTTCCTGGCGCTTCAGTGCCTTGAGACGGCAATGCCCTTCGGCGGGGAGATCGAGATTTCCCGCGATGAGGAGGGCTGGAAGGTCGCGGGCACCTCTCCGAAGCTGAAGCTCGATCCGGAGGTCTGGGCGGCATTGCAGGGCGGCAGTATCGAAGCCATCACGCCCGCCCTTGTGCATTTCGCCATGCTGCCGGTCGTGCTGAAGCAGAGCGGTCGGCGCCTTCAGGCGACACGGGCCGACGACCGCGTCACCCTGGCCTTCTGAGCCCGGCGGGACTATGGGCGAACCGTCCCGTCGCCGTCGACAAGATACTTGAAGCTCGTGAGCTGCGCCGCGCCGACCGGTCCGCGCGCATGCATCTTTCCGGTGGCGATGCCGATCTCCGCCCCCATGCCGAACTCTCCACCATCGGCGAACTGGGTCGAGGCGTTGCGCATCAGGATGGCGCTGTCGATCCGCTGGAAGAAGCGTTCGGCGGCGGCATCATCTTCGGCGAGGATCGCTTCGGTGTGGCTGGAGCCGTAGGTGCGGATATGGTCGATGGCGTCGTCGATGTCCTCGACCACTTTCGCAGCGATGATCATGTCGAGATATTCCTTGCCGAAATCCTCGTCCGTCGCCTCCGCAGAGCCGTCAAGCCCCTGCGCCCGGACCTCGACCCCGGCCGCCTTCAGGTCATCGACGATCTGCTGTCCGAGCGTCCTGGCGACGTCCTTGTGGACCAGCAGGCACTCGGCGGCTCCGCAGATTCCGGTCCGCCGGGTCTTTGCGTTCAGCACCACCTTGCGGGCCTTATCCGGGTCGGCGGACTTGTCGACATAGATGTGGCAGATCCCTTCGAGGTGGGCAAAGACAGGCACCCGTGCCTCGCGCTGGACGAGGCTCACCAGGCCCTTGCCGCCGCGCGGCACGATGACATCGATGGTGTCCGTCATGTGGAGCATTTCCCGTACCGCTTCGCGATCACGAGTCGGGACACGCTGGATGGCGTCCTCGGGCAGGCCAGCGCTTCTCAGCCCCTCGGCAAGGCAGCTGTGGATCGCGCCGGAGGAATGAAAGCTCTCCGATCCGCCACGCAGGATCACGGCATTTCCGGCCTTCAGGCAGAGCGCGCCTGCATCCGCGGTCACATTGGGGCGGCTCTCGTATATCACGCCCACGACGCCAAGCGGGGTTCTCACGCGGCGGATATGGAGGCCTGAAGCCATGTCCCATTCGGTGATCGTTTCGCCCACGGGGTCGGCCTGACCAGCCACGGCACGCAACCCGTCGACGATGCCCTGAATACGCGGCTCGTCCAGCATCAGCCGATCCATCATGGCCGGTGACAATCCCTTGTCGCGGCCGAAGGCCATGTCCTTTTCGTTGACGGCGATGATCTCGGCGCGACGGGACCAGACGGCATCGGCGGCAGCTCCGAGAGCGGCCTGCTTGCTTTCAGCGCTGGCAAAGGCGAGCGTGGCCGCGGCATCGCGGGCTTTGGCGCC
The DNA here is from genome assembly GCF_003003255.1 of Aliiruegeria haliotis. Lineage (GTDB taxonomy): Bacteria > Pseudomonadota > Alphaproteobacteria > Rhodobacterales > Rhodobacteraceae > Tropicimonas > Tropicimonas haliotis. The sequence continues at coordinate 170,290 of NZ_PVTD01000008.1, read as the reverse complement.
GATATCGGCCATGAGGGCGGGAATGTCTGCGATGTCTTTCATGACGGGCTTTCGGCAGAGAAAAGGGGTTCGGGTCGTTCTACCAAGAAGTCGGGGCGGGTCACAACGCCATGTCATCCCGATGCACGAGCGCGGCCCGGCCTGGATAACCGAGGATCTGCTCGATTTCGCCCGAGCGATGACCGGCAATCGCCGTTGCCTCGGCGCTGGTGTAGCGGCAGAGCCCCTGCCCAATTCGGCCGGAGGGGCTGATGATCTCCACCGGTTCGCCACGGCCAAACACGCCGTCCACGCCGGTCACGCCGGCGGGCAGCAGCGACTTACCGGAGTCGAGCGCCCGTGCGGCGCCGGCGTCCACACGGATCGTGCCATGCGGTTTCATGGAGGCAATCCAGCGCTTGCGCGCGACCTGGGGGTCGCCTTCCGTGGTGAACCAGGTGCAGGGCGCCCCGTTCTGGAGCGCCTGCAATGGGCGAAGTACGGAGCCTTCGGTAATCACCATGGCACATCCGGCCTTTGTCGCCGTCTTCGCCGCCATGAGTTTGGTTTTCATACCGCCCTTGGAAAGGCCTGATCCCGCATCCCCGGCCATCGCCTCGATCTCCGGGGTTATTCGGTCGATGACGTCATAGCGGTGCGCATCGGGGGTGTCCGTCGGATTGGCGGAATAGAACCCGTCCACATCCGACAGCAGCACAAGCTGATCGGCGCCGACGGTTACCGCCACCTGTGCGGCAAGGCGGTCGTTGTCGCCAAATCGGATTTCGTCGGTTGCGATCGTGTCGTTTTCGTTGACGATCGGCACGACACCGAGGCCGGTCAAAGTGGCCAGCGTCGCGCGCGTGTTCAGATAGCGGCGGCGATCCTCGGAATCCTCCAGCGTCACGAGCACCTGTGCCGCCTTGATCCCGAAGGGCGCAAGCGCGATCCGGTAGGCGCGGGCGAGTTCGATCTGACCGACGGCCGCTGCAGCCTGCGCCTGTTCCAACGGCAACTCGCCGGCGGCAAGTCCGAGCGTCGCACGTCCCAGCGCAATAGACCCGGAAGAGACAAGGATAATCTCCGCCCCGCGGTCGCGGGCATCGGCAACATCTCTGGCCAGCCCGGCAAGCCATTCATCCCTGAGCTGCCCCGTATCGCGATCCACCAGCAACGCCGAGCCGATCTTCACCACGAGCTTGCGGGCTCGGGCAATGCACGGGGTCTCGATCACGGGCTCCATGGTCCCGGCTCCTCGTCCCCGCCTTCTGCTTCAATCCGCTCCGCCTTGCGCCCCGCGTCGATCTCCGAGCGGAGCGCCCGCAGGACCGGCGTCACGCCCTCACGGCTCACACCTGACATGGCGTAGACACGACCGCCGGAGGCTTTCTCCAGCGCGTCAATCTTCTCGGCGCGTTCCTCATCATCGAGGGCGTCGATCTTGTTGAGCGCGGTGACACGCGGCTTGTCCGCCAGGTGACCGCCATAGGCCTCCAACTCGCCGATGATGGTCGCATAGTCTCCCGCCACATCCTCGGTGGTGCCGTCCACGAGGTGCAGCAGGACTGCGCATCGCTCCACATGGCCAAGGAACCTGTCGCCGATCCCCCGACCCTCATGCGCGCCCTCGATCAGCCCGGGGATATCGGCAACCACGAATTCGGTGTTGTCGACGCCAACGACGCCGAGGTTCGGGTGCAGCGTGGTAAAGGGATAATCCGCGATCTTCGGACGAGCATTGGATGTCGCGGCGAGGAAGGTCGACTTTCCGGCGTTCGGCAGCCCAAGCAGGCCGGCATCCGCGATCAGTTTCAACCGCAGCCATATCGTGCGCTCGATGCCCGGCTGGCCCGGGTTCGCGCGGCGCGGCGCCTGATTGGTGGAGGTCTTGAAGTGGAGGTTGCCGAAGCCACCGTTGCCACCGGTGGCCAGCACCACGCGGTCGCCAACCTTCGCAAGGTCGGCGATCACAGTCTCCTCGTCCTCGTCCAGGATCTCGGTGCCGGCGGGGACTCTCAACACTACGTCTTTTCCGTCCGCACCGGTCCGTTGCTTGCCCATGCCGGGCGTGCCGTTCTTGGCAAAGAAGTGCTGCTGGTAGCGGAAATCGATAAGCGTGTTCAGCCCGTCGACGGCCTCGGCAATGACATCTCCGCCCTTGCCGCCGTCTCCGCCGTCCGGTCCGCCGTATTCGATATACTTTTCCCGCCGGAACGAGACCGCACCACCGCCGCCGCCGCCCGAACGGATGTAGACTTTTGCAAGGTCGAGGAATTTCATGAGCAGACAGCCTTTTGCTGGGGAGCGATACAAGCAGAACCGAAAAAGCTCAACCCGACGTTTCCTGTCAGTTGAGTTCGGCCATGCGCGAGCGGTGCCGATCTGCCTCTCGCAAAATGGTGGTGCCTGGCCGCCGGGTGTGCAACCGGGACGCCCACGCAGGTGCATCGAAATGGCACGCAATCGACCGTGCAGCACCGGGTGGGGTGACCATGGGCGCCGGAGATGCGGAAATCTGTCCCGCAAGTGCCTCCAAGTGGCGATGGGGCCGTCGGCCAAGGGAAGCTCGCGCCACGCCATTCAAAGGCGTTGCGCGAGGGGGCGGCGTTCGCCCGGCAGGCAAAAGAGCGTACCGTTGACGCTGGATCAGCGAAGCCGCCGAAGGTAGGTCCAGGTTGGGACGTTCGCGCCACGGGCAACTGAATAGGTTTCCGCATCGCCAAGGTACTCGAACCCCGCGTTGGTCAGCACGCGCGCCGAGATGGCGTTGTCCTGAAACACCTCTGCGAAGATCGTCTCGCAATCCTGTGGATTGGTGTCGAGCAGCGCGCGAACAGCCTCCGAAGCGAGCCCGGTGTTCCACATAAGCGGCGCGACCCAGTAGCCGATCTCCGACTTCGAGGGGGCGTCCTCCATGCGGGCCAGCGAGATGACGCCGACCAGCTCACCGAGTCCGCCCGCAGTCCCGTCCATCGCCCACACGTCTTCGCGACGGTCGTCGGCCTGCGAACGCGTCACGAAGGCTTCGACCGCGCCGGGCGGCAGCGGGTGCGGGATCGAGCGCGTCCCCATGGCGACGCGTTCGTCCCCTGCATAGAGTTCCAGCAAACCGATATCGGACTTCTGAAGCGGGCGTAGCGTGACACGTGCTGCCCGGACAACCGACTGCCCGGTAATGGAATTCAGTTGCATGTCGTTTCCCTCCTCCTGGGAAGCGAAAAGAGATTTCTGCTGTCCCGGACCCCTCCCCAGGCGCCGGTGCAGTTGCGTACCATTCGGTCTGTCCCACCACAGATGATCACCACAAGACCCGCCTGCAAGAGAAGCAGCGAGGGTTCTTGCCCGTGCAGCGACTGCATCAGCCATTCAAGCGGCCGAATCACGAGACGGAACATGAAGCCCGGAAAACCCGTGGCGATGGCATCGGGTTGCAGGCGCATCTGCCCGACTTTGAAGGCCATCCACGTGGCATGCGCGAGCGTGGCCCAGAACATCGCCCAGAAGACCGGGCGCACGACGGAACGACGCCTGCGCCAGAGCGGCGTGACGAAGCTCTCAAGGCTGTTGCGCAATGCGACAGTCATGTTCGTGCCCTTTTGAGTGAATCGCCAAGGGGGACCGGCTGTTTCGCCGATCCCCCTTGAAAAGGTGTTAACCCGGTTGGGTTCGGCTTACTCGGCGGCCTCCGCGTCAGGAAGCACCGAAATGAAGGTGCGCCCTTTCAGGCCCTTGTGGAATGTCACGGCGCCTTCGGCTGTTGCGAAGATCGTGTGATCCTTGCCCTGGCCTACGCCTTCGCCCGGCCACCACTTGTTGCCGCGCTGGCGAACGATAATGTTGCCGGGAATGACGGATTCGCCGCCGTATTTCTTGACGCCGAGGCGGCGACCTGCGGAGTCGCGACCGTTACGGGATGAACCGCCTGCTTTTTTGTGTGCCATATCGCTTGTCTCCTGTGCTTAGCCGTTGGCCAGTTCTTTGGCCTGCTCGACCCAGCCTTCGCGCTCGATGCGGCCCTTGAAGGACAGCTCTTCGTCGAAGCGGGCGACATCTTCCTCGGTCCAGGCAGCGATCTGCGCGAACGAGGTGATGCCGGCTGCGAGCAATTTCTTCTCCAGCGCCGGGCCAACGCCCGAGAGCTTCTTGAGGTCGTCAGCGGCGGCGGCGGGCGCTTCAGCAGCCGGTGCGGGCTTGGCAGCCTTCTTCGGCGCGGGTTTCGCCGCGGGGGCCTTGGCAGCGGGTGCTTCGGTCACAACGGAACCTGCGCCCACGGCGGCCTTGACGCCGGACTTGTCAGCGCCCGATTCGAGAATGTCGGTGACCCGCAGCAGGGTCAGTTGCTGGCGATGGCCCTTGGTCCGCTTGGAGCTGTGCTTCCGGCGGCGCTTGACGAAGTTGATGGTCTTGACGCCCTTGATCTGATCGAGAACCTCGGCCTGCACGGCCGCACCATCGACGAGCGGCGCACCCACGGTGGAGCCAACCATCAGAACTTCATTAAATTGAATGGTTTCGCCGGCAGTTGCTGCCAGCTTTTCGACGCGCAGAACATCGCCCGATTGGACGCGATATTGCTTGCCGCCGGTCTTGAGGACCGCAAACATGGGTCATTCCTTCATGGCTTCCGCGTTCCTTCGGCCCCCGCAATCGGGTGTTTGCACCGGCATTCCGGCACCTCGGACAGCGCGCCCTTCGAACGGGCGTATTGATATCGACCCTGACACGGTTGCCCGGACAGGAAGGCGCCGTATGAGCGTATTCGTTCGCAAAGTCAAGGAAAACATGGGTCGGGATATGCGCCGCATTCCATACGGCGGACCTGACACCGGATCGTGCCCGACCAGGGTGCCACATTGGGCTCGCCCGTTCAGAGATCCTCCCCATCCAGGAACCGTCCCGCGGCCAGGCCGAGATCGTAAGATACCGTCTGGAAGAGCTCGTCGAAGGCTGAAAAGAGCTTTCTGTTGAACCGCCGCCCGGCTTCGGAGAGCGACAACTCCGAGTAGGTGTTGATTTCCTCGTCGCTCAGCGGTTGGAAGGCCATTGCGAGGAAGGCAAAGAGCCATTCTTCCGTCTCTGCACGGATTTCCGGCTCCTGGCGCCAGACTTCCTGCACCATCTCGCCTTCGCCGGGGAAGTGGTCCATGACACCCGCACCGGCAAGCCCGGAATAGAAGGCATAGTTGGCGTTCAGGGAGCTTGCGACATTCATTTCCAACAGGTCGTTCGCCGCGACAAAGTCTTCCAGCACGCCCAGTCTTGCATCCCCAGTCGATCGCATCGCAGACAATATGTCCTTCGCGGCGTCCTCGACGGATGGCTCAAGCAGGGCCACTCGCGCCGAAACCTCCAACCTGACGATCCGCTCGCCGAGATCGGACGTGAAGAAATCCATCAGCGGGTCCACGTGCCATGGCTCGAACTCCGCTGCCAGGTTATCCAGCAGGATCGCGGCCATGCGGTCCACATCATAGGCCGCGGACACGAAAGCGGGCCAGGTTGCCTCGCCGCGGTCGGGAAACAGCTCCTCCTTCAGGTCCTCGGCATGAGTGAGACCCTCTTTCCGGATCACGTCGAGCAACTCGGGTAGACCCGCCGCTTCGAACAGTGGCCGGACGCGGTCCCTTTCTTCAGGCGTTGAGCGCTGGGGAGCCTCGGTGACCTGAGCCGTGGCCGGTCCGGACAGAACCGCCAGACCGACGACGAGGGCGATCGATTTCAGGATCATGGCCTACTCCGTTGCACGATTTCTCCTCGGTAGCGCGCTCGGCCCCTCAATGCCAAGCCCTAAGAAATACGCCAGCATCCAGGCGCCAAGATTCCTCTTGAACTGGGCTTCCAAGCGAACTAAACCGCGCCCACCCTGACCACGGGAGCGCGGAGAGGTGCCGGAGTGGTCGAACGGGGCGGTCTCGAAAACCGTTGTGGGTGCAAGCCCACCCAGGGTTCGAATCCCTGTCTCTCCGCCAGACGCTCAAGCGTGCTTTAAGGCAATGATATTAAGCAATATTCCCAATCGCGGCGACAGAATGTCACCCACGTTTGTCACCCAGGTTTTCCATCCCTAAAGAGGATGATGGGTGAAGTAGGCTAATAACATTGTCTTCATTTCGATTACTTTTGTCGGGTACTACTGACCGACTGTCCGATATACAGATCGCTCTGATATCCCTAACTCTTTTGCTGCCTGCCGCTTGCTCACCCCTTTTGCCAGTAGAGGGCTCTGTTGCACAAATCCGATGACGGCCGGACTTCCCATTTTCCCAAACACACCTATCCCTTGGCCTCAGTGACAGATGTGCCGAGGGTGGGATAACCGTTGATCACGGCAATACCGACCTGGAGTTCGGCAACCTGGCGGTCACTGTCCCGCGCCGCGATGCGTTGTCCCAGGAATTTCAAGCAATGAATCCCCTGTCCAGCAGTGGTTTGCTTCCAAACCATGAGGGGAGGCCCACGCTGCTGCCGGTGACCTCGACAGCCCTGACCCCCAGCGTTTCTTCGTCGATCCCGAGGTGAATCTTGCGCCGGACTCGCCATTTCCGGCCATCCGCTCCCCGGCAGTCGAAACGCAATTTCGATGAGAGGGATGTTTGCGGGTGTTCCATTCGCCTTCACCTCGGCCAATTCCCCGGTGCTGTCCGCTGATCTCGCTTGGCTACGGCGACATCCTGCCCGTGCATCCGCTCGCCCGAGCCATGGCGGGGCTGGAGGCCGTCGTCGGCGAGCTCTACATAGCCGTCATGATCGGAAGTATCGTCGGAAGCTACCGGAAAAAGCCTCGCGGTTGATTGGTTTGCCAAACCGCGCTTCCATCTCCGGGCAGTTGAGAGTCACATGTCCGTTCGACGCACTCTTCCGGCTCGATCCTCCTTGAGACACTGAATTTTCATTTTCTTCCCCCGAGACGGCACTAGGTCCAAGCTTGAAACGAAGGAGTGCGAGATGAAAAGGGCGCTTGTCATAGGGGCATCCGGCGGGCTCGGCGCGGCCGTTGCGGGCGAATTGTCCGCACGCGGCGTGGAGACGACCGGGCTGTCGCGGCGCGATGATGGGCTGGACGTGACAGACGCGGCCTCGGTTGAGGCTGTTTTGGGCGCGCTCAGCGGCCCCTTCGATCTCGTGTTTATCGGGACGGGCATTCTCGCGCCGCCAGATGCCGCTCCGGAGAAATCCCTCGACCAGGTGGCGGCGGATCATATGGCACAGGTTCTGGCAGCCAACGCCATCGGTCCAGCCCTGCTGCTGCGGCATGTCCCACGCCTGCTGCCTCGCAAAGGGCACTCGGTCGTGGCCGTGCTGACCGCCCGCGTCGGGTCGATCGGCGACAACGACCTTGGGGGATGGTATTCCTACCGTGCTTCAAAGGCCGCAGCCAACCAGATCGTTCACACGGCTGCGATCGAGATTGCGCGCAAGTACCGCGACGCGGCCGTGGTGTCGCTGCATCCGGGAACCGTGGCCACGCCCTTCACGGAAGGCTATTCCGGCCATCCCATGGTGTCGCCCGAGGTGGCGGCACAAAACCTCCTTCGGGTGATCGACGGGCTCGGACCGGAGCAGACCGGGCGGTTTTTTGATTGGTCCGGTGCAGAGGTGCCGTGGTGAAGCTTGTTCTCGTTCTCGGGGATCAATTGACGCCCGAAATCGCAGCGCTTCAGCGCGCAGACAAGTCGCGCGATCTCGTCGTGATGGCAGAAGTCGGCGCCGAAGCGGAGTATGTCCCGCATCATCCGAAGAAAATCGCAATTGTCCTCGCCGCGATGCGCAAATTCGCGGAACGTTTGCGCGGGGACGGTTGGCAGGTCGCCTACACGCGTCTTGACGACCCCCAAAATGCGGGCTCGATCCCGGGCGAGATCCTGCGGCGGGCCTCCGAGACGGGGGCGACGCGGGTTCTGGCCACGATCCCGGGCGAGTGGCGCCTCATCGAGGCGCTGGAATCCGTTCCGCTAGGCATCGAGATGGTCGAGGACGACCGCTTCATCGCCAGCCACGCCGATTTCGAAAACTGGGCAGACGGGCGCAAGCAGTTGCGGATGGAGTATTTCTACCGCGAGATGCGGCGGCGCACCGGGCTGTTGATGGAGGAGGGCGCCCCCGCCGGCGGAAAGTGGAACTATGACCACGACAATCGAAAGCCCGCAAAGGATGACCTTTTCCTGCCACAGCCACTTCGCTTTGAACCGGACGCAGTGGTGGAGGAGGTCCTCGATCTTGTGGAATCCCGCTTCGGCGCAAACTTCGGCGATCTCAGGCCCTTTGGCATGGCGACGGATCATGCCGAAGCCGAGGCCGTCCTTGAGCATTTCATCGAAACGGCGCTCCCATCCTTCGGTGACTGTCAGGACGCCATGCTGTCGGGCCGCCCGTTCCTCTACCATTCCTTGATTTCCGCCTACCTGAATATCGGCCTGCTGCACCCATTGGACGTCTGCCAGAAAGCGGAGGCGGCCTGGGAATCGGGCCATGCCCCACTGAACGCGGTAGAGGGGTTCATTCGGCAGATTATCGGTTGGAGGGAGTTCGTGCGTGGGATCTACTTCCGTGAGGGGGCAGATTACGTCCAGGTCAATCGCCTTGGTCATGGCCGCAACCTGCCGGCCCTCTACTGGGGTGCCCGGACTGACATGAAGTGCCTGTCCGAGGCCGTTGCGCAGACCCGCGAGGAAGCCTACGCCCATCACATCCAGCGCCTCATGGTTACCGGCAACTTCGGATTGATCGCCGGGGTCGATCCGTCACAGCTTCACGAGTGGTATCTGGCTGTCTATGCCGACGCGTTCGAATGGGTCGAGGCTCCGAACACGCTGGGAATGAGTCAGTTTGCCGATGGCGGGCTGTTTGCAACCAAACCCTACATCTCGTCGGGCAACTACATCGACAGGATGTCGGACTACTGTGGCGCGTGCCACTATTCGGTGAAGACAAAGCAGGGCGAGGGGGCTTGCCCGTTCAACCTGCTCTACTGGCATTTCCTGGATCGCCATCGGGACCGGTTCTCCGCAAATCCCCGCATGGGGCAGATGTACCGGACATGGGACAGAATGGAGCCGCAGCGCCGGGATACGATCCTTCGGGAGGCCGAGGCGTTCCTGAGCAGGCTAGATGCGGGGGAGGCGGTCTGATCCGCTTGCTTTCCGGGCAAGCACGGTGGCTGCAAAGCGGTCGGGATCGGAACGCCGGGCGGGTTGTGTGACGACCGCATTGGTTAAGCGAGGCGACAGTCGTCCCGAACGCCTATTCCTCGTTCGGGTCGCCCCGGCGGCCGTCTGCCTCGTCCATCAATCCCCGCACCCATTTCGCCGCGAACCAGCCGGCGGGAATGCCAAGGGGAATGCTGAGCCAGATCGACAACACGGGCGAGATGGCCTGAAGCCCGATGGCCTGCCCCATCAGGCTGAGCAGGAACAGGTTGATGGCAACAGCGGCTGCGGCAAAGGGGTAGAGCAGCACGGCGAGCTTCCCGACCGACCACCGACCATCAGTTTCCGTCATGCCGCATTCTCCAGAATCGCGCCTTGCAGTGCCTCGGCGATGAGCGTCGGGGCATAGTCGGCGCGCCCGACCGATTTGCTGATAACGCCCGAAAAGCCACCGGCACGAAGGTCGTTGGGGATGTCACAGGCAACATGATACCCGTCGGCTGCAAAGAACGGAACGCAGATCGTATTGTGCCCGCAATTCGCGGCGACCGCCGACAGCAGTGGATCCTGTTCGAGGAACCCGACGCGGACACGCTGCCACGGTGCCAGTAGCGAAAGCGCATGGGCAAAACGATAGGTCCGGCTGGCCGGGTTCTCACGCCCTGAGGCCGATCCGTGCGCGGCAACAAGGATCTCGGTAGACTGATGCTGCCACCCCTGATCGCGGGCGATCGACGACAAGGATTGCGTGGCAAGGACTGGCAGGCGTGCGGACAGGCCGAACGGCGACAGGACGCGGTCGCGTGCGATGCCCAGCCGTGCCGGCAGGGCCGTTTCTGTGAACCAGCCGTCTGACATGAAGAGCGGATAGACGAACGGCGTGTCTGTCGCCTGCTCTAACACGCGCTCGAGCTCGCCGGGGGCCGCCATCGTGGCTGATTGAACGTGCCAGCCTGGAAGCATGGCCGCGACCTTGTCGGCTATCTCCCGCAACGCTTGCTCAGCCGGTCCGGGGTCGGACGGCTGACCATGCGCAACGATCAGCGCTTCAATGGCTTGTGCCTTCTGAAAAGGTAATCTTGTTCCAGACATTGTATTTCCCCGAAGGTTTCCGCATTGGCAAGCGTTCCAGTTCTTCCAGGCTGTTGGCGTCGTAGACAATCACCGCGCCGTCATCCTCCCAGACCGACACCAGCGCGCGGCTGCCGTCGCGGGTGAACTCCACATGCGCCACCGTGGCGCCGGGGGCCGGGCGCAGGGTTTTCACGATTTCAAAGCTCTGCTTGTCGATGACATGCATCACGTCCTTGTTCGGCCCGAAGAAGACATCGGCCCAGAAATACGGCGTGTTCTCGTGGCTGCGCAGAAAGAACCCCGGGCCCTCGGTTTCGATTACAGCGATCCTGTCCCATGTCTCTGTATCGATCACGGAGATCTTGCCTTCCTTGAGGTGAGGTGTGGCCATGACCCGACGCCCGTCGCGGTCCCAGCTGATCCCGGAACCGAGGTGCGGCATTCCTTCGAGCGGCAGTTCAGCGATCTCCCGGCCCACGTTCAGGTTCACCACGACACCGTGGACGCCGTCGCGGGATGCGCCGACAAGGTTGCGGTAGTCGTCGTCGAAGAAGAAATCGTCGAGCGGTTCGCTGACCTCGATCCGGCGTCGAGCGAACAGGCCCTCGGAAGAGGGAATGGCCTCGACCATGTCCTTTTCGCGACTGTGCACGAAGCCTTCGTAGATTGGTTCGGCGTCCGGATCGGTGGCCACTTCCCAGATCTCCGCCGCGTCCTTCAGGGCGAGAATGAAGGATTTGCGCTGCGGTGCCTGGTAGACCGCCGAGACGCGGCTTGGCGTCTTGTCCTTGGCCACGACATCCATGACCTTCACCACGGACAGATCCTCCGTCGAGAGGATCGTCAATGTCATCGGAAGGTAGTTCGCCAGCGCCAGCCATTTCCCGTCATGGCTCATGGCGATATTGCGGCTGTTGAGACCGCCGCGCACGCGCCCAACTTCGGCCAGGGCCCAAAGGTCGTATTTCTGGACCCAGCCATCCCGGGACATGATGAAGACAAAGCGCCCGTCGGGGCTGAATTTCGGGCCACCGTGAACGGCAAAGGGCGTCTCGAACCGGTCGAGCACGTCGAACGTGTCCCCATCCAGCACGCTCACATGGTGGTCTCCTGTTTCCACCACGAGTGTGATGTTCATCGGGTCGGAGGCCCAGATCGGCCGGTCAACGGGGGCGTAGCTTTCGACCATCTCCCGACTGGCCGTGATCTCGGCCTCTCCCCAGGGGGGGATCTCTGCCAGCGGTGTCTTCAGGAATGCGGCGAGTTCCGCGATCCGCGTGCTGTCGAGTTCTTCCGAGAAGGCGGGCATCTGGGTCGCGTCCCGGCCATCGCGGATCACCGACTCGAGATTTGGTCCGCGCATCCGTTTCAGCGTTTCGGGAATGAGCGCCGGGCCAATCCCGCCCAGACGCGATGCGCCGTGGCACTCCACGCAAAGCTCCTGATAGTCCGTGGCGGGATCCGCGGCACCTGCGACGGGCTGGAGCGCCAGAAACACGCAGCTTGCAAGGAGCAATGGTTTGATCCGGGACAGGAAGGCGCGGTGCCTGCGCCGCTGTCCGGCGTCAAAGGAAGCGATGCTCGGGATCATGGCTCTTGCCTCGGAAGGGGGTGACAGACAGGCGATCGCCGGCCTCGACGCCGATCTCGTCATCGCCAAGATAGCAGGCGGGATCTTCGGCCCAGGGATCGCCCGTGAGTTGCAAGGCCCGAATGCGGGTGTTGCCGCCGCAAACTTCCTTGAAACGGCAGGCCCCGCAGCGCCCCTTGAGCGGGCGTGGACGGGTGCGAAGCTGCGCCAGCATCGGATCGTCGCCGGTCCACAGATCCGAGAAGCGCGCCGTCTTGACGCTGCCGATCGTGTAGTCGGACCAGTAGGTGTCGGGGTGCACATTGCCGAGCGTGTCGATGTTCGCGACCCCAAGCCCCGAGGAGTTTCCGCCCCAGGCCTCCAGATGGCGGCGCAGATGGGCCACGCGCACGTCGTCGAAATTCCGCTGCGCCCACTTCAGGAAAAAGACCGCATCGGCGTCGTTGTTTCCGGTCACGATATCGAGCGGCATATCCTCGGCTGCGGCAACCCATGCGCGGTCGAACAGCATCTCCATCGCGGCACGGGTCCGCAGGTGTGCCGCATCCTCGCCACGGTGCTTGTCGCCACGACCGGCGTAGACGAGATGGGAGAGGTAGAACTTGTCCACGCCCTCGTCGTCGCAAAGCTTCAACAAGTCCGGCAGGTGCTGGTGGTTCCCTTCGGTCAGGGTGAACCGCAGGCCGACCTTGATACCCCGTTTCTTGCACTCCCGCACGCCGCGCAGGGCGTCGTCGAAGGCGCCGTCGACGCCGCGGAACCAGTCATTCGTCGCTCCGATCCCGTCGATTGAGATGCCGACGTAGTCGAAGCCGATCTCCGCCACGCGATCCGCGTTCTCCCCATGGATCTTGGTCCCGTTTGTCGATAGCGCCAGCATCCGGACCATGGGGCGTGCGGTCTCGGCGATTTCGAACAGGTCCTTTCTGTCCAGCGGCTCACCCCCAGAGAGGATCAGAGCCGGAATCCGGAAACGACCGAGATCTTCGAGCGTTTCCATGGCCTGCTCGTGGGTGAGTTCGCCCGGGAAATCGACGTCGGCCGAAACAGTATAGCAGTGACGGCATCGCAGGTTGCAGCGCCGGGTCAGGTTCCAGATCACGACCGGCTTCACCGGCCCGTTTGCGCGGCGGCGCACCGGGGTCGGTTCCACGAGTTGCTTCATGTACTCGGTGAGGCGAAACATTCAGTCCTCCTTCCGGCGCAGGCGCAGACCGGTTTTCTTCAGGATCCGCGAGGAAAACAGCACGTCGTTGCGTGTGCAGGCCTTTCCCAGAATCCCGGCGATCTCCACGCATTTCTCGTGGACCTCAGCGCGGCTTTGGCCATGAACCATTGCAAACAGGTTGTAGGGCCAATCGGGGAGCGCACGTGGACGGCGGTAACAGTGGGACACGAAGGGCAATGCCCCGATGCTCTCGCCAAGGAGGTCAACTTGCGCGTCGTCGACATCCCAGACAGACATGCCGTTGGCCGTCATCCCAAGCTTGTAGTGGTTGGGGGCAGCCGCAATCCGGCGGATCACGCCTGCGCGCTTGAGCGTTTCGATCCGATCGATCACTTCGCGCTCGGCGAGTCCGAGCTGCGCGGCTACGGCGGCGAATGGCGCCGCGACAAGTGGCAAGCCGGATTGGGTTGCCTCGATGATCTTTCTGTCGATTGCGTCCGGTTTCATGCTGCAACCCTGAATCCGATGAAGAACTCACGCTCCTTTGGAAAGAGCAGGACCTCCAAACCGGTCTCCGCTTCGATACGTCTGGCCACGGAGGCGATTTCCCCGGCGCTCTCTGTCGCGAGCACGAACCACATGTTCAGCGCATGCTCGCGTTCATAATTGTGGGCGACCTCGGGGTGAGCATTGACTTTGGTCATGACCGCGTCGAATTGCACCGCGGGGACCGACATGGCGCAGAGGCAGAACGCCCCACCAAGCGCTGCAGCATCGAAAAACGGTCCGAAACGCGTGAGGATTCCATCCTCCTTCAGGCGATGAACCCGTTGCAGGACCTCCTCTTCCGAAAGGCCCAACTCGCGCCCGATGGCTGCAAAGGGACGCGTTTCAAGAGGGAGGTCGTCCTGCAACCTGTTGATCAGCGACTTGTCGATCTCGTCGGGACAGGTAGTCATGCCGCGACCCCTTTTTCGGGCACGATCATCGCGCCGGTCTGCTTGAAACAGCGGTTTGAGAAGAGGACGCGGTGGCGGATGCCAGCAAGCTCCGGCAGTCGGGCGGCACCGGCCAGGATCTCCATCGCATCGCTCCGGGTCTTGGCGTGGATCATGCAATACAGCCTGTAGGGCCAGAGCACAGGTTCCGGGCGTCGCTCGTAGCACAAGGTCACCCCGGGGTGGGCCGCAAGCGCCGGCCCGGCGGCATCGACCCCCTCTGGCGGAATGTCCCAGACCACCATGGCATTGGACGTCCAGCCAAGCGCACGATGGCGGACGATCACGCCCAGTCGTGTGATGATACCCGCATCCTGCAAGGCCGCGATCCGGTCGATGATCTCGCCTTCGGACCGTTCAAGCGGCTTTGCGATCTCCATGTAGGGCCTCTCGGTGATGGGCATTCCCTCCGACAGCGCCTGCAGCAACTCCCGATCTCCGGGGCGGATGGCGTCCACCCGGACCGGCCGCGGGCAACGGGGTTTCCGGCAGCCGCCGGTCATTCTGAACCCGAGATCGATGTTGAATGGCCGAAGCAGCGGCGCGTCCAGAACCCGCAGGCTAGTCTGATAGGCAATCTCGGCCAGGGCGGTGTCAATATGCGCACGATCGGGTCCGGTCGCCACGAACCAGAGGTTCCACCGATCTTCCCGAAGATAGGAATGGTTGATCCCCGGCTGGCGCCCGATGATGGCGGCGACGTCCTCGATCCGGTCCGAGGGAGCGGCGACGGCCGCAAGCGTGCTGGCCGATACCGTGTTTGGCGCACAGGTCGCCCCGACACGGGTAATCCGTCCTTCCTTGGCCTGGAATCGTAACCGTCGAAGGACCATTTCCTCGCTGCATTCCAGCGCGGCGGCGATATGTGCAAAGGGGCGAGGCTCCAGCGGCAGGTCGCGCTGCCATTCGTCGAGCAGGCGATTGTCGAGCGGGTCGGCGATGCGGTCCATTTTCACAACCCGGTCCTGTGGGCGCGGGCGGTGAAAAAAATGCCCGACGGGCTGTCTGCTTCGACTTCCCGCAGCTTCTCGAAGGTTTGCGTGTCGTAGATCATCACCTTTCCGGCGTCCCTGACCGAGATCCAGACCTCGTGCCCACGCGGGGTGAATTCCATGTGGAGAACCGCCGGCCCCGGTTTGAACTCGTGGACAATTTCCTTGCTGACGGTGTCGATCACCTGGATCGTATCGTTGAGCGGGTGCGCGAAATTCACCCAGACCTGGCGCCCGTCAGGGCGGGCCATGGCGAACACCGGCTGCCCATGGGTGTCCGTCCGACCGGTCTCCTCAAGGGTGGTTGCGTCGACCCAGAGCACCTGGTGATGGCCAACAGCCGGGAGCACGAATTCTCCGGCGGCCTTCGCCCAACCTTCGAGATGCGGCATCTTGTAGACCGGCAGATCTTCCTGGCCTCGGCCGTAGCCCGGCAGAACCGGGGTCGGTTCCGGGGTGGCATCCCAGAGGTCCAGCGCCGTCAGCCCGTCTTGTCCAAAGAGGCCGGTGATGTAGGTGCGCCCATCGCTCGTGATCAGGGCATCATAGGGATTCGCGCCCATGCCCACGACCTTGGTGATCGCCGGGTCGCCCGCGGAGAAATCCGCGATCCAGGTCTCGCCCTCGTCCCAAGTCGTGAAGACAAAGCGGCGACCGGGGGCATCCACAAGTCCTATGGTCTTGGATCCTGTCGGAATATCCGCGACCATCTCAAGCGTCTCGGTGTCAAAGACCCGCACGCCGCCGGGTTCGTAGTTGGATACGGCGACCAGCGTACCGTCGTCGGAGATGGCGCCGCCAATCGAGTTCCCGGCCTGCATGACGCGGGCCACGACCTCTTGCTCCACGATATCGACCTTTGACAGGCCGCCATCCCGCCCGAACACGAATGCAAACCGCTCGTCAGGTGAATAGACGAGGCTGGCATGGGAGAGATCGCCCAAGCCCTCGATGCGGCCAATGGCGGCGCGTTCGCTCTGGTCAACCAGCAGCAAACTGCCCTCGGCCCGCTCGACCACAAGGCCTAGATCTCCGGTGGCGACGATTGTGTCTGCGGCGGCGATGGACGCCATCGACATCAGCACCGGGGCGAACAGACGTTTCATGGGTGCTCTCCTGTCAGAAGGTATTCGGCGATCCATGCCGCTTCGGCCTCCGACATCAGCGGACGCCATGGTGGCATTGCCGTGCCGGGAATTCCGTCAAGCACGACTTCGGAAAGGGTTTCGGCATCGAAATGCGAAATCGCTTCAGGCCGGATGTCCGGACCCAGCCCGCCCTTGAGCGTCAGGCCGTGGCAGGATCCGCAATCCTGTTTCACAAGGTGTTCCAGCGCCTCGGGATCCGGTGCCCCGCCGGCATGCGCCGCGCCCGCGACAAGGAGGAGCACAAGCAGGCTACGCATTGGCCACTTTCACTTCCGGGGTGGCGATCAGCGTCGCATTGCTCGTGTCGGTCCATTCGGAACTCAGCGACACGACCCGGCCAATGACGAAGAGGACCGGCGCTTCCAGTCCTGCTTCACGCACCTCTGGCACGATGGTCGAGAGGCGGCAGAACAGGCGCCTTTCATCGTGGCAGGTGGCATTCTCGATCGCCATGACGGGCGTGCTTTCCGGCAGGCCTTCTGCGATGAGGCGCATCGCGATCTGGCCGATGTTTGCGACGCCCATGTAGACGACCAGCGTAGTTTCCTCGCTGGCAAGGCTTTTCCAGTCGAGGTCCAGCGAGCCATTGGCCTGGCGGTGACCCGTGACGTAACGGACCCCTGTTGCGAGGCCGCGATGGGTCAGGGGAACACCGGAAAAGGCTGCGGCACCCTGTGCGGCGGTGATCCCGGGCGCGTATTCGACGCAGATCCCGAGATCGGAAAGATGGGCGGCTTCTTCGGAACCACGGCCGAAAATCAGCGGGTCGCCTCCCTTGAGCCGGGCGACGACGTGTCCGTCCAGGGCCAGCCCGGCAAGAATGGCGTTGATCTGTTCCTGTGGCACTGAATGATTGTTCGGAGCCTTGCCGACGAAGATGCGTTCCGCGGAGTCAGGAGCGAGCGACAGGACGTCGTCGGAAACAAGTCGGTCATAGACCACCACGTCGGCATCTTGCAGCATTCGCATCGCGCGCATTGTCAGCAACTCCGGATCTCCGGGGCCGGCTCCGATCAGGTAGACCTTGCCTTGCTTGCTCATGACGCTCTCCCGAATGTGCGATGGCTGGCTTGGGTGAGGGGCGGCAGCTGCCGCCCCTTGGTTGGCAAACGTTCGGTCAGTAGACGTCAGACCGGGTGTTGTAGACGTTGAACTTGCCCGTCGGCGTGATCAGGCGCTCGTCCTTGATCACGTGCTTCAGCTCCAGCGTCTTGTCGTCGACGACAACGATGGCCGATTCCAGATCCTTGGCGTTCCAGACGGAGAACCAGATCTCTGTGCCTTCCTTGTTGAACTCGCCTTGCACAACGCGGGGCTGTCCTTCGGCGATCTCGGCCCATTCGACGATCGGCAGGGTGATGTACTCGGGCTCTTCGGCCGTCAGTTCATCCACCTTGAAGACCGCGATCGAACCCGAGGTCTCGGCATCCGGGTTCAGCGGGGCGTCGACATAGAGGTGGTTCGAGTCGGGGTGCGACTTCACGAAGAGAGAGCCGCCGCCAAGCGCATAGAGCTGCTGCACGACTTTCCACGCCTGATCGGGGTGGCCTTCCGGATCGGTACCGATAAGCGCCACGGTCTCGTCGCCGAGATGCGAGGTCGCCCAGACCGGACCGAAGGTCGGGTGGTTGAGGTTGGCGCCGCGGCCCGGATGCGGGGTCTCGCCATCCGTCTCCAGGATCGCGGTCAACGCGCTTTCCTTGGTGTCGATGACCGCAACCTTGCCGCGGGCATTGGCAGCCGTCAGGAAGTAGCGCTTGGAGCTGTCGAACCCGCCATCATGCAGGAAGCGTTCGGCTTCGATTTCGGTGACCTTCAGGTTCTTGATGTCCGAGTAGTCGACCATCAGGATCTTGCCGGTCTCCTTCACGTTGACGATGAACTCCGGCTTGTAGTGGGAGGCCACGATGGCCGCCACGCGGGGCTCCGGGTGGAAGGTCTGCTCGTCGTAGATCATGCCGCGGGTGGACTTGATCTTGAGCGGCTCCAGCGTGTCGCCGTCCATGATCACGTACTGCGGCGGCCAGTAGGAACCAGCGATCGCGTACTTGTCCTCGTAGCCCTCGAACTTGGAGGTCTCGATGGAGCGGGCTTCGGAGCCGACCTTGATCTGGGCGACCGTTGCCGGGGTTTCCATCCACAGGTCGATCATGTTGACCAGGGCATCGCGACCGATCACGAACAGGTAGCGACCGGAGGCCGAAATGCGGGAGATGTGAACCGCATACCCGGTGTCGATGATCCCGTGGATTTCGTATGTTGCCCCGTCGATCAGGGCGATCTGACCGGAGTCGCGCAGGGTGACAGACATCAGGTTGTCGATGTCGATGTCGTTCATCTTCTCTTTCGGGCGATCCTCCGGCGCCACGATCAGGTTCCAGGACTCCCGCATCTCGGGCATGCCGAACTCCGGCGGCGCGGCCGGGTCGAGCAGGATGTACCGGGCCATCATGTGGACTTCTTCCTCGGTCATGTCGCCCGAGGTGCCCCAGTTGGGCATACCGGCCGGCGAGCCGTAGTTGATGAAGTCGCGCAGGTATTCGAAACCGTTTTCACGGGTGATGTCCGTGGTCAGCGGCTTGCCTGTCGCGCCCTTGCGCAGCACGCCATGGCAACCGGCGCAACGCTCGAAGTAGATCTGGTTGGCCTTCTGGTATTCGTCGGCTGTCATCACCGGGTCGCCTTCCTTGCGACCCGGAATCTCGACCTGCAACTGGCCGAGGGTCGTCATGGAAGGTTCGTAGGCGGCGGCGGGGCCGTCGGCGTGGTCTTTTGGCTTGTCCTGCGCAGCGGCTCCAAGGGCGGAAAGCCCGAGGGCCATCGCAGCGCTGACAAGCAGCGCGGATCTGCGGATGGCTCGTGTCGAGGTCATAACGGTGTCTCCGTTGGGCTGGTGAGGCAACCAGAGGGTGGAATCACATCTGCGTGTGTGCCTTGACTTTCGTTAAGGAGCGACAGGAAGCGCGGACGTACCTCTCTTTGCATGGCTCATACCCTTCGCATTGAGTGCCTTGTGCAGTGGCTTGCCGGCCTTGCCTGTGCATTGACCCTTGTCGGTGTCCCGACCGCCTCGGCACAGGACTTGCCGCCACTGGGGCACGAAACGGTTGCCGCAGAGCTTTCGGCGGACGTTGCCGCCGCGTTGTTCGGTGCCGACGGGAACCTGCGTGTCGTGCGCGACACCGGGGATGTTCCCGGCTGGACCGTCACAGGCCCCGACGGCATCCTGCTTGGCCACGTCGGATCGACCTGGGAGATCGCCCGGTCGGTTGGGTATTCCGGGCGGCCGATAGAGATGCTGGTTGCCATTTCGCCGACCGGAAAGATCCTCGCCGCAGAACTGGTGCACCACGCCGAGCCGATCCTGACCCTCGGCCTTTCGGACGAGGATATCGCGCGGTTCGTTGGCGCCTTTGCAGGCGTGGATCTTGCCGCGCCACGCGCCTCTGCGGAGGCGGCCGAGCAATCTGCGCCGGACATCATTTCCCGGGCGACGGTGTCGACCGGTGTCATCCGCGACGGGATACTGCGCACCGGCAGGACTTTGGCCATTGCCCGTGGCGCAATCGATGCCGGGCGAATCGATCGGACGTCCTTCGCGCCGACGGAATGGGACGTGCTGGTTGCGGAAGGGGCCGTGGCGCAAGTTCGCACCACTCGCAACGAGGCCGCCGAGGCGCTTGCCGGAGCCAAGGTGCCGGTCAGCCCCGGCGATGGCGTCTTTCTCGATCTCTGGGTGGCAATTGTCGATCCGCCGACCATCGGGCAGAACCTGCTAGGTCAGAAACTGTTCACCCGGGCCGTCGGAGGGCTGGGAGCGGGTGAAGTGGCGCTCTTTGTCGGGTCGCAGGGGATCCAGTCACACCGCGGTACGGCCTGGAAGAAGTCGCATGTCTTCGACCGGTTGGCCGTGATCCAGGGAGAGAAGCGATACACGCTGACCGACGAAGGCTACATCCGTGTCGATCGCCTTGCGCTGGAAAACGCGCCACAGATGAAAGAGCGCAGCATCTTTCAACTCGGCGACGGATTCGACCCGGTAGCTCCCTTTCGGGTTGAAGTCACCGCGACCCGGCCTTCTGCGGACGGATCGGATCTGACCCATGTCACGGCCGCCGACTACCACCTCCCGGAGACGTATGTCCTGGCACCGCCGCCCGCTCCCGAACCACTCTGGCAAACCACCTGGCGGACAAAGCGGCTGACGGTGGTCGGAGTGGGCGTGATGATCGGTGTTCTGACGCTGATGCTCTTTGCGCAGGAGGCGCTTGTCGCCCGCCCGCGCCTCTGGCGTGGCTTTCGATACGGCTTTCTGGCAACAACGCTCATCTGGCTTGGCTGGGGCGTCAACGGCCAGTTGTCCGTGGTGCAGGTCGTGGCCTTTCTGCAGTCGCTCCTGACCGGGTTCCGGTGGGAGACCTTCCTGATCGAGCCGGTGATTTTCACGCTCTGGAGCTTCGTGGCGCTCGGCCTGCTGTTCTGGGGGCGCGGTGTCTATTGCGGCTGGCTTTGCCCGTTCGGCGCGCTTCAGGAGTTGACCAACGTGCTGGCCCAACGCCTCGGCGTCCGGCAGATCGCGGTGCCGCAGGCCGTGCACGAACGGCTCTGGACGATCAAGTACACACTTTTCATCGCCATCCTCGCGCTGTCGTTCTACTCGATGGAGGCGGCAATCTCGCTGGCCGAGGCCGAGCCCTTCAAAACCGCGATATCGCTCCGCATGGTCCGCGCCTGGCCGTTTGTCCTGTTCGTGCTGGTCGTGCTTGCGGCGGGACTGTTCATCGAGCGTTTCTACTGTCGCTACATCTGCCCGCTCGGCGCGGCGCTTGCGATACCGGCCAAGCTGAAGATCTTCGACTGGCTGCACCGCCGGCCCCAATGCGGACGCGAATGCCGGCTTTGCGAAGAACGCTGTACCGTGGGCGCCATCGATCGTGTAGGTCGCATCAACCCCAATGAATGCGTTCTCTGCCTGCGGTGCCAGGTTATCTACAACGATCCCGGGACCTGTCCGACGCTTCTCAAACGTGCCCGTTCGGCAGAAGCCCGGCAAGCAGCGATCGAGGCAGCCCGGGCGAAACGCGAAACGAAAGCTCCAACGCCATGACGTCACGCCTGGGTGTCTTTTTCTCTGAAGGTTTCAGGGTCTTCTTCTTTGCCGCGGGCGCGTTCGCCGTCTTCGCCGGATTGGTCTGGGTGATCTGGCTTGGGGTGCACTACGCCGGCGGGATGGTGGGCGAGATGCCGTTCGGCATGGCACCGCATCAATGGCACGCGCACGAGATGATCTTTGGCTATTCCAGCGCCGCTCTGGGCGGGTTCCTGTTGACAGCTGTTCCGAACTGGACCGGCACACCGGCGGCGCGCCGGGCGTTCGTTATCCTGACCGCCGCAGTCTGGTTCGCCGGACGCGTGGCGGTCTGGTATTCCGGTCTCTTGCCGGCCACGCTTGTTGCTGTTGCCGACCTGGCTTTCCTGCCGTTCCTCATTTCCAAGATTGCACTTCAACTGGTCAAGCGCCCCAAGCCGCAGAACCTTCTGTTCGTGGTCTTCCTGTCGCTGATCTGGGTCGGCAATCTCATGGTGCATCTGGAGTGGATGGGGGTGAGTTCGGACACGCTGGACACCGGCATGCGGGCCGGCCTCGTTGGCCTGGCGTCGATGATTGGCGTTCTGGGCGGGCGGGTGACCCCGGCCTTTACCCGGAATGCGATGAAACGGGCCGGGTTGCCAGAAGCAAGCTGGCCACGGACGCATGAAGGTCTTGGCAAGATCGCAATGGCCGCGGCGATCGCGTTGCCCGCGGTCGTGCTGCTCCCCCTGCCGGATCTGTTGGTCGGGGGGCTGGCAGTGCTCACGGGGCTCGTGCAATTGGCGAGGCTCGTCAACTGGCGGGCCCGCTGGACTCTCGATCAACCCATCCTGTTCTCACTTCACCTCGGAATGGCGATGCTCGGGATCGGTCTGGCGCTTTGGGGGCTGGCGTTGCTTGGCATCGGGAGCGAGGTCGCGGCGTTGCACGTTCTTGGAATCGGGGCGGTGGGTGGAATGACCCTTGCCGTGATGAGCCGGGCCATCCTTGGGCACACCGGCCGCGAACTGGTGGCCCCGTGTCCGGTTGCGATCGGTTACCTGCTTCTGGCCGCTGCCGCCATTGTCCGGTGGGTCGGATCGGAGTTCTCGGGCGATTTGTACTTCCCGATGGTCCTGCTGTCTGGTGGCCTTTGGATCGCCGCATTCATCCTGTATGCAATCGCCGTCTGGCCGCTCGTCGCTTCGCCCCGTGTGAGCGCGGACGCCTAGTAGCACGCCACTGGTAACAGCACAGCGCACCGGGATCGCGCAGGATCCGGCGCAGGTTGGGGGGAGAGATGGACGAAGCCAGCATTGCCCGCGCCCTCCATGTCTTTGGAGTCGTCCTCTGGATCGGCGGTGTCGGGTTTGTCACCACTGTGCTGCTGCCAGCTGTCGGACGCCTGAAGGAACCGCACGAAAGGGTGGCGTTCTTCGAGGAAATCGAGGGTCGGTTTGCCCGGCAGGCAAAGGCAACGACGCTACTCGTTGGCCTGTCCGGTTTCTATCTGGTGCACATCTGGGGCCTTTGGGACCGGTTCACCGATCCCGCATATTTCTGGATGCATGCCATGGTGGCGGTCTGGGTGATTTTCTCGGTGATGTTGTTTATCGCCGAGCCACTCTTCCTTCACAAATGGTTCGTGGAGAAAGCCCAGTCGCACCCCGAACGGACCTTTCGTCTCATCCAGAGAATGCACTGGGTCTTGCTGACGATCAGCCTGGCGACCGTTCTGGCAGCGACACTGGGAAGCCACGGCGGTCTCGCATTCTGAACTCACGCTGTTGGACCACCGAAAAATCGGCAAGCGAGTCCCGGGAATCACCGATGCGACCTCCCGACAATGTGAATCCGGCTCCCCTTGACTTTCGTTAAGGCGAGTCGGCTCTGCACCTTTCATCTTCGACGCACCACAGCAGCTTCGCAAAGGAGCGCGCAATGCGCGAAGTCATGACCAAAAGCATGGCCCGCAATATCTTCTATGGCGGGTCATTGTTCTTCATCCTCATCTTTCTGGGCCTTTCGGTCCACTCACACCTCTACATCGTCAATCACTCGACCGATGTGAACACGCTCGACGAGAGCGTGGCGGCGGGCAAGCGCGTGTGGGAACACCACGCCTGCATCAATTGCCATACCATCCTCGGCGAGGGCGCCTACTATGCCCCCGAAGTCGGCAACGTGATGACCCGTTGGGGCGTGCTTGACGATCCCGACGCCGCTTTCGAAACCCTGAAAGGGTGGATGGAAGCCATGCCGACAGGCATCGAGGGGCGTCGGCAAATGCCGCAATTCAACCTCACGGACGAAGAGATCCGCGACCTCACCAACTTCCTGATCTGGACCGACAAGATCGACGCTCAGGACTGGCCGCCGAACGACGCCGGCTGAGCGAACGAGAGGACAGAGATATGAAATACCAATCACAGAAAATCGCGCTAGCCTACTTCGCCGTCGCAATGGCGCTCTTTGCGGTGCAGGTGACCATGGGCCTCGTTCTGGGCTGGGTCTACGTGTCGCCCAACTTCCTGAGCGAACTGCTGCCATTCAACATCCTGCGGATGCTGCATACCAACTCGCTGATCGTCTGGCTGCTGTGTGGCTTCTTCGGTGCCGCCTACTTCCTGATCCCGGAAGAGGCAGAGCGGGAGATGCACTCGACCAAGCTCGCCTATCTGCAATTGCTGATCCTGGTGGTCGGCACCGCTGGTGTGGTCGTGACCTACATGTTCAACCTTTTCGAAGGCAACTGGCTGCTCGGCAAGGAAGGGCGCGAGTTCATCGAGCAACCCAAATGGGTCAAGGCCGGCATCGTCGTTGCCGCGCTGATCTTCCTCTACAACGTCACGATGACGGTGCTGAAGGGCAAGAAGACCGCGATCACCAACATCCTTTTGCTTGGGCTCTGGGGCCTGGCGCTGCTGTTCCTGTTCTCGTTCTACAACCCAGACAACCTCTCGCTGGACAAGATGTACTGGTGGTACATCGTTCACCTTTGGGTTGAAGGCGTCTGGGAACTGATCATGGCCTCGATCCTGGCTTACCTGATGCTGAAGCTGACGGGTGTAGACCGTGAGGTGGTCGAGAAGTGGCTCTATGTCATCGTCGCCGCCGCGCTGTTCTCCGGCATTCTCGGCACCGGGCACCACTACTACTGGATCGGCACGCCGGGCTACTGGCAGTGGATCGGTTCGATCTTCTCCAGCCTCGAAGTTGTTCCCTTCTTCGCGATGATGGCCTTTGCCTTCGTCATGGTCTGGAAAGGGCGCCGGGATCACCCGAACAAGGCCGCGCTCCTGTGGAGCCTCGGTTGCGCCACGCTGGCCTTCTTCGGTGCCGGTGTCTGGGGCTTCCTGCACACGCTGCACGGGGTGAACTTCTACTCCCACGGCACGCAGATCACCGCCGCCCATGGGCACCTGGCCTTCTTCGGCGCCTATGTCTCGCTGAACCTTGCCATCTTCACCTATGCCATGCCGATCCTGAAAGGGCGCGATCCCTACAACCAGGTTCTCAACATGGTATCTTTCTGGCTGATGGCCGGCGGCATGACCTTCATGACCTTCGTGCTGACATTCGCCGGTACGCTGCAAACCCATCTGCAGCGGGTGAACGGAGAGTATTTCATGGACGTGCAGGACCAGCTGGCGCTGTTCTACTGGATGCGCTTCGGATCCGGTCTCGCCGTGGTGCTTGGTGCATTGCTCTTCATCTACGCCATCTGGATGCCCCGCAAGGAGGTCATCGAGCCTGGTGAAACAGCCGAAGTTCCGGCCGAGTGATCGAGATGGATGGATCGATGACACATCAACTGGAGGGGGCGGCCAATGCCCCCTTCTACCTGCCCCAGTCCGACGAATGCGCGGTCTTCGAGGCAGCTCATGAAAACGGCCTGCCGGTCCTGCTCAAAGGACCGACCGGCTGCGGGAAGACCCGCTTCGTATCGCACATGGCCGAACGGCTGGGCCGCAAGCTCTACACGGTGGCCTGCCATGACGACCTGGCTGCCGCCGACCTGATCGGGCGCTATCTGCTCAAGGGGGGCGAAACCGTCTGGGTGGACGGTCCGTTGACCCGTGCGGTGCGAGAGGGCGCCATCTGCTACCTCGACGAAGTGGTCGAGGCGCGCAAGGACGTGACCGTGGTGCTGCACCCGCTGACCGACGACCGGCGGATCCTGCCGATCGACCGCACCGGCGAGGAGTTGGAGGCGGCGCCGGGCTTCATGCTCGTGGCGTCCTACAATCCCGGCTACCAGAACATCCTGAAGACGTTGAAACCCTCCACGCGGCAACGGTTCATCTCGGTCGAGTTCGACTTTCCGAAGCCTGAGCTGGAAATCCAGGTTGTTGCGCAAGAGACGGGGCTCGACGAGGACCGAGTGCGGGCGCTCGTCCGGCTTGCCGGCAAGCTGCGCGCGCTCAAGGGACAGGATCTCGAAGAGGGTGTCTCGACGCGACTGGTCGTCTACGCCGCCACCCTGATCCAGCAGGGCATGGGCGTCGAACGCGCCATTCTTGCGGCCATGATCGAGCCGCTGTCCGATGATGAAGATGTGAAACGCGGTCTCCTCGATCTTGTCACGGCCGTCTTTGGGTGAGGCCGGTCGATGAGCAGGATCGAATTCGAGCCATGGGAACCCGAAGAAACCGTCGGGAAACTGTGGCACGCTTTTGCCAGTCGCCTGGATGCGCCGGAGGTGCATCATGGAGCCGCGGTCGACCTCTCCGAGGTCGTGGGGCGGCTGGCAGTCCTATACCGGGGATTGGGGGGCGGCCATTCGGTTGAGCTGCGCCCCATCTCCGACGAGATCTCACGCCACCGGCTGAGTTTTCTGCGACGCCTCGGAACGGAGGTGGAGACGACGCCGCGGACCAGCTTCGATGGCGAAGTCCTGCGTCTGCCGGCGCAGTTGGCCGTCTTTCCGACGCGGGAGGCGAATGCCGCGCTTTACCTCTGGCTGACGGCGGCCGTGGCCCATGCGCCCGACCGCATCGCCGACGAAGACCCCCTGCGCGCCGACCTGCGCGCCCTGCAGGCGGCTGGCCAGATGGTGGCCGCTGCACTCGAAGCGGCACCGGGGCTTCGCGATCTTTATGCCGCCCTCTGCGAGGGCACGCTTCACCAAAGACCCAATCCCACCCTGCCGGTCGCCGAGGCCCGTCTGGAGCAACTCCTGCGGCACATGCTTGGCGATACGGCAGACCTTTCGCCCGAGGTGAAGGCCCTCCAAGAGGCCACGACCTCGGGCGATCTTTCCGGCATTTCCGCGCCGCGCGGCTACCGCCCGTTCCGGCCGGTCCCGCTCTGGCCTGACCTCCGGGAGGTTGTATTCTCCGCCGGTGACGAGGTGGAAACCCGGGAGACCGACGGTACACCCGAGGAGGCGGGTGACAAGACATTGCGGGCCCGGCGGCGACAGGCCGACCAGGCCGAACGGGCTGACAGCCTGATCCTGCACAAGTTCGAGGCGATCCTGAGCTGGGCCGAGTTCCTGAACCTCAACCGTCGGGTCGATGATGACGACAACGACGACGCCAAGAAGGCTGCCGACGATCAGGACGAGATCGGCTTGGGACAAGTGTCGAAGGCCCCGGCGACGCGGTTGAAACTGCATCTCGACCTCGCGCCGGAGGACGTGGATCGCGAACGGCTCTCCGACAAGGTGACCTATCCGGAATGGGATGTCCGAACCGGAACCTATCTTCCCGACCATGTCTGCGTGCTGGCCAGCACTGCGGAGGCGCGGGAGGAGTTCGAGGATTACGCGAGGGACCCGCGCACCGCGAGGCGTATCCGGGCCGTCAAACGCCAGTTCGAGGCGTTGCGGCCCGGACGGGTGACGACACGGGGGCATCTCGACGGGGACGCGCTCGACCTGGACGCAACAGTGCGTGCGCAGGTCGATTGGCGGGCAACAGGCCAGGGCACGCAACGCATCTGGACCCAGACCCGGCCGGAGGCGCGGGATCTGGCTGTGTCGATCTTGTTGGACGTCTCCCGCTCCACCGAGAGCGCGGTATCGGGCCGGGCTGTCATCGATATCGAACGCGAGGCTCTGGATGCGATGGCCTGGGGGCTTGACGCCTGCGGTGACGACTTCGCGATCAATGCCTTTTCCTCGCTCAAACGCCACCGGGTCTATGTTCAGAACTGCAAAAGGTTCGACGAGCCCATGTCGCGGCTGGTCGAAGAACGCATCGGTGGCCTGCGCCCCGGCTTCTACACCCGGTTGGGGGCGGCCATGCGCCACGCAAGCGCGGAGTTGGCGACGCAGTCCCGGAAACGCAAGCTCCTGCTGGTCATTACGGACGGAAAGCCGAACGACCTCGACCACTACGAGGGGCGCCACGGGATCGAGGATACACGGATGGCCGTCCGCGAGGCACGCCGCGCGGGGCAATCCGTCTTTGGTGTCACCATCGACAAATCCGCGAAGAGCTGGTTCCCACGGCTCTTTGGGCGGGGCGGGTTCGAAGTCGTGCCCGATCCTGACAAGCTCACGCAAGCGTTGCCGCAGATCTATCGACATCTGATCGGGGCTTGAGCATGGCACGGACACCCGCCCGGGCCGAGCCGCATGGTGCGCTGGACGAGCTGCCCGGCGAACTCCTCATGTGGGTGCTCATCATCAGCGAACTGCTGGTTTTCGGTGCCGGGCTTGCGGCCTTTCTGGGCGTGCGGCTCACGGATCCGTCCGGCTTCGCCGAGGCACAGGATCACCTGCACCGCACGGGCGCCGCGCTCAACACACTGGTTCTGGTGACCAGCGGTTTTCTCGCGGCCCGAGCCCTGGGACTGCGACAAGTGGGCCGGCGCGCGTTGGCGCGCTGGCATCTTGGTGCCGCGATGCTTCTCGGCGTCGTGTTCCTCTGGATCAAGGGGGCGGAGTATGCCGACAAGGCGGCACAGGGGATCGGAATTGAGACGCACCCGTTCTTCATGTTCTACTACCTTCTCACCGGGTTTCACGCTGCCCATGTTATCGCCGGGATCGTCGTTCTCGGGCTGGTGGCCATCTGGGACGACGCGCACAACATCGAGGTCGGCGCTGCCTTCTGGCACATGGTCGACCTGGTCTGGGTGCTGCTCTTTCCCGTGATCTATCTGCTTGCGTGAGGCCGCGTGGCAATGAACCCGCTCACCCGCGCCTGGTTGGCGCTCCTGCTTCTGAGTGGCGGCTCGACCGTCATTGCCGCGCTGGTCTCCCAAGGCGTGGCACCCGCGACAGTTGGCGTGGGCATTTTGCTGTTCTCCTGGATGAAGGCGCGCGTGATCCTGTCCCGGTATCTCGGTCTCTGGCAGGCGCCGTCATGGAGGCGAGGATTCAACCTGGTTTTGGGGATCTACTGCCTTCTTCTGCTCGGGCTCTACCTGATCCCTGCGGTCACGACCTGAAACGAGCCCGGGGGGGCAGATTTCTTCCGGGTGAAATTGGGGAGACGAACATGCGTTGGCACATTCTGATCGGAGTGGCGGCAATGGCCTTTGGCGCCTTGACCTTCTTGTCAGGCGGTACCGTGCTGTGGGGACCGCAATCGGTTCGCGCGGCGGCTGGGGACATAGTGTTACCCGTGGTCTGGTTCAACGCGCTCTCGGGTCTGGCGTACATGGTTGCCGGCGCCGGAATCGCGCTTCGCCGGCGCTGGGCGTCCGCTCTCGCAACCATGGTTGCAGTCGCGATCGCGCTTATGCTTGGCGTACTTGTCGCCATGATCATCGCCGGCGTAGCCTGGGAGATGCGGACCCTGATCGCGATGAGCGTGCGGCTGGGCTTCTGGCTTGCGGTGGTGCGTTTCGTCGACAAGAGTAATCGCAGGCCCGCCGCCTGATCGGTCTTTTGCCGCCCCGGGAGAACACGCGTCCCGGGCGCATGACTGCTTCAGACAGGTGCGGGCACAGAACCTGTCAGAGCGCCTTGTTCCACGAGTTCGCGGGATCCGACAGGGCGAACTCACGCAACCCCTCGATACTGTCGATCGACGCGCTGTTCCGGTTGATCGTGACCCCAATCGGCTTGAGCTTGGCAAAGGCGCGGGACAGACTCTCCGGCTTCATGCCAAGGCGGCCGGCAATCAGCACCTTGTCATAGGGCAGGGTGACCACGCAGCTGTCGGCACTGCCCTCGCAGAACTCCAGCAGGAACTCGGCCACCCGTTGGGCGCCGGTCTGGGCCTTGAGCTGTTCGAGCTGATCCACAAGCGAATGCAGGTGGGCAAATGTGGAGGCGAGTATCGACACGCTCACATCCAGGTCCTTGCGCATCGTTTCAAGCAGCGCGCTGGTGGGGATCTGGATCAACTCGCATGCCGTGACGGCTTCGGCCGAAACAGGGTACTTGTTACTGCGAAACGCAACCGCCTCGCCGAAGCTCTCCCCCCTGGTGAAGACCGAGACGACGGTTTCGCCGCCATTGGGGGCCACGCGAAACAGTTTGACCCAGCCGCTGATGACGATGTGAATCGATCGCGCGGTTTCGCCGTGCAGGAAGAGTGTTTCGCCACGGTCGTAGCTGTGCCAGCTCGACATCGCGAGAAGCCTATCGACATACTCGGCGGGAAGGCTCTTCAGAAGCAGCGACTCGCGGGCGATGCCTTTGTGTTTGTCGTTGGTCATGGATTTCGTCCTCAGGCCACTGAAGCGAGACTGGATATGTTTGCTGTTTTCGCCGCTACCGGGATCACGACGCAGGACACATCATAGCTTTTGGGAACGGTAAAGGACAATCCGCCACCCGGCTGCCGGCGACTTGACTATTGTCATGTAAGCCCATCCGGTCGGGCCGTAGCATTCTCGTGACAAACGAAGATGGTGGCGAGATGGACTATCAGGCATTCTTTCGGCAGCGGCTCACCGATCTGAAGGACGAGGGCAACTACCGTGTTTTCATCGACCTTCAACGCAAGCGTGGTGGGTTTCCGGCCGCGGTTCGGACACAGGGTTCGGACCGGGATGACGTGACGATCTGGTGTTCGAACGACTACCTTGGCATGGGGCAGCATCCCAAGGTGATTGCCGCAATGCACGGAGCCCTGGATCGCTGCGGCGCTGGCGCCGGCGGGACCCGGAACATCTCTGGCACCACCCATGATCATATCCTTCTGGAGCAGGAACTGGCCGACCTCCACCAGAAGGAATCGGCCCTTGTGTTCACATCCGGGTACGTTTCCAACTGGGCGGCGCTTGGAACCCTGGCGTCCCGGATTCCGGGTTGCATCGTGTTTTCGGACAGCCTGAACCATGCCTCCATGATCGAGGGGATTCGCCACTCCCGCGCCGACAAGGTCATCTGGAAGCACAACGACCTTCAGGACCTGGAGGCAAAACTGGCAGCGGCGGATCCGGATCGACCGAAGCTGATCGCCTTCGAAAGCGTCTATTCTATGGACGGGGACATCGCCCCGATTGCCGGGATCTGCGACCTGGCGGATCGCTTTGGCGCCATGACCTATCTCGACGAGGTGCATGCCGTCGGGCTCTACGGGCCGCGCGGTGGTGGTATTGCCGAGCGCGAAGGCCTCATGGACCGGTTGACGGTGATCGAGGGAACGCTGGGCAAGGCATTCGGTGTTGTGGGCGGGTACATCGCTGCCTCCGAAGAGCTTTGCGATTTCGTCAGGAGTTTTGCCAGCGGTTTCATTTTCACGACGGCCTTGCCGCCCGCGGTCGCGGCCGGTGCGGCGGCGTCAATCCGGCACCTCAAGGACAACACAGGCGAGCGCATCGCACATCAGGAGATCGTTGCCGACGTGCGTCGCAGGCTGGATGACCTTGGCATTCCGCATGTTCCGAATCCGAGCCACATCATTCCCGTGATCGTCGGCGATCCGGTGAAGTGCAAGTTCCTTTCGGACACCCTTCTCGACGAGTTCGGTATCTACATACAGCCCATCAACTATCCGACCGTGCCCAAGGGAACCGAACGCCTGCGCATCACGCCGTCGCCGGTACATACGCCGGAAGATGTCGACCGGCTGGTGGCTGCGCTTCAGTGTTTGTGGGGCAGATGCCAACTTGCCCGGGTACCGATGGCCGCTCAATAGTGCGGCCCGCACTCGGACAACCGATCTTTGCAATGAACAGAAAGGAAACGACATGAAGACTTCGATTGCGTGTTTCGCAACCGCATTGGGCCTTGTGCTGGCGATGCCGGCGCTGGCAGAGGGCGATGCTGCCAAGGGCGAAAAGGTGTTCAAGAAGTGCAAGGCCTGCCATGCCGTTGGTGAGGGTGCCAAGAACAAGGTAGGGCCCATGCTGAACGGCATCATGGATGCACAGGCGGGGCAGGTCGAGGGCTTCAAATACTCGGACAACCTTCTGGAACTCGCCGAGGGCGGGTTGACCTGGGATGACGCCACGATGGCCGCCTACCTGACCAAGCCCAAAGACGTGGTCCCCAAGGGGAAGATGTCCTTTGCCGGTCTCAGGAAAGATGCGGATATCGTCAACGTGATCGCCTATCTCCGCACGTTTGAATAAACCGTCAGAAAAATGGGGCCGTCGCCTACAGAAGTGAGGTGACGGCCCATATCCATGCCTCGGGAACGCTGCGCGGACTGCGCGCTGACCGAGAAAGCTGCCATTGCGCTCGGCCGCGGTGCCGGTGGGAAGACTCGCACGACAGCGTGCCACCTGCCGATTGAATGCGCCAAAACGCCTTTCGCGGGACGCCCCCGAGGAAGGAGTACCTACCGTTCGCCTCCACAATTGCCAAACAGGACCCGGAGTTCGGCCGCACCATAGGGCGCCCGCCTGTTGGATTCCATGCGCCGCGTTGGACACGGCCACACGGGGTCGGCCGCAGTCTCGTTGGTGGCCTTCGACCAAACGCCCTTTTTTTGATCTTGCGGGCATGGCTGCTCTCTGGAACCCCGCGATGCCGTCGAAAAGTGTTGACCTGCGTCGAGGCGCCCCGCCAAACAGGGACAAGGCGCCCACGAGGTGCGATTGAAGCAGCATTCCTTGACTATTGGGGATCCAGCAAGAGTGACGCGGCATCTGAATGTCCATTAGCGTAGCGTTGAGCCACCGAACCACCTACGAATACGATCGACCCGTCACGCTTGCACCGCATGTGGTGCGCCTGCGCCCGGCTCCGCACAGTCGGACACCGATCAAGAGCTACAGCCTCAGAATCGAGCCAGAGGAGCATTTTCTGAACTGGCAACAGGATGCCTATGCCAACTGGCACGCGCGGCTGGTCTTTCCCAAACCGACGCGGAAGTTTTCGGTCACCGTTGATCTTGTCGCCGACATGGTCGCCATCAACCCGTTCGACTTCTTTCTCGAAGAGGATTGCCAGGAAGTTCCCTTCACCTACACCAGCGAGCAACTCAAGGATCTGCGGCCCTACCTGCGGAAAGTCGGGCGCGGGAAGACGTTTCAGGCCTTTGCCGAAGAAGCACCACGGCAGTCTGGTACAACCAATGACTGGCTTGTCGCCCTCAACAGCTTCCTTGCGAGCCGAATCGACTACGCGATCCGGATGGAGCCCGGGGTTCAGAACCCGCCTGACACCATTCGCAAGGCATTGGGTTCGTGCCGGGATTCCGCTTGGCTGATGGTGGCAATGCTGCGCGATGCCGGTTACGCCGCGCGGTTCGTGTCGGGGTACCTGATCCAGCTGACCGCCGATCAGAAACCGATAGAGGGTCCGGCCGGACCGGAGAACGATTTCACCGACCTGCATGCATGGTGCGAGGTGTACCTTCCTGGTGCGGGTTGGGTCGGTATGGACCCCACGTCCGGGCTCTTTGCGGGCGAAGGGCACATACCGCTGGCAGCAACCCCCGAGCCCTCGTCGGCTGCCGCGATCACCGGGGCTCACGAGCAGGCCGAAGTGACCTTCAGCTTCGACATGTCGGTCGAACGTATAGACGAGCCACCGCGCGTCACGCGTCCGCTGAGCCCTGAACAATGGGCGGAGATCGACCGCGCCGGACAGGCCGTCGAGGAGAAGATACAGGCCCAGGACATGCGCCTGACCATGGGCGGGGAACCGACGTTTGTCTCCGCGATCGATCGCGATGGCGCGGAGTGGACGACTGAAGCCGTGGGGCCGACCAAGCAACTCTATGCCGACAGGCTCGTGCGCCGGCTGCGTGATCGTTTTGCGCCGCATGGGGTGCTGCATCATGGGCAGGGGAAATGGTATCCGGGTGAACCTCTGCCGCGCTGGGCCTATTCGTTGATCTGGCGTGGTGACGGGCGTCCGCTCTGGTCGGATGCCGACCTCCTTGCACGCGAGAACACCGGCCACGCCACGCATGAAACCGCCGCAGACTTCTCCGAACGGCTGCTCTATGCTCTGGATCTTGGCGAGGATGGGCATGCCCACCCCGTCTATGAGGACCCGATGCATTTCATGGGCAAGGAAGCGATGCTGCCCGACAACGTGACGGTCGAGGACAACAAGCTAGACGACCCCCAGGAGCGGGCGCGGCTGGTGCGGATGCTCAACAACGGGCTCGCCAATCCTGTCAGCTACGTGATCCCGATCCAACTGGCGCAGGCACAGGCCGGTTCGCGCCGCCGCTTCCGTTGGACGTCCGATCAATGGAACACCCGTCGGGACAAGCTCTTCCTCCTGCCCGGCGACAGTCCGGCAGGATTTCGCCTGCCGCTGAATTCGCTCTCCAGGTCGGAGGAGTTCAAGCAATACTTCCGCGATACGATGCAGAGGCGGCGCAAGGAGCTGCCTCCGCGCCGCAAGCCTCGTCGGGGTGCCGTGGCCGGAGCGGAGACCGGTGAGTACCTCGATACTCCCTTCTTCGGGCCGGGATATGGCCCCGGTCGGCCGACAGCACCGGTGCCCTCCGGCCACGGCTTGCCGCCGCAGCCCGTACCGGCGCAGAGGCTCCGGCAGACCCCGCAGGATGCGGCACCCGGTCCCGCGCAGCAGTTCGACGAGGGTGTCTGGCTGCACGATGTCGCGAGTTCGGACGACTGGCTGGAAGGTGGCTACAGCCATTGGGTCGAGGGAATGCCCATCCGCACGGCACTGGCAGTGGAGCCGCGCAACGGTGTCCTGTATGTCTTCATGCCACCCACGGGGTCGTCTGACGAATACCTCGACCTGGTGGAAGCTGTCGAGGAGACGGCGGAGGCGATGAACTTGCCGGTCCGGATCGAAGGCTACGAGCCGCCTCGCGATGGCAATTTCAACGTCATCCGTGTCACGCCAGACCCCGGGGTGATCGAGATCAACATCCACCCGGCCAAGGACTGGCAATCACTGAAGGAAATCAATGAGGCGCTCTACGAGGAAGCCCGGCAATGCGGTCTCGACAGCTTCTCCTTCATGGTTGACGGGCGGCTGAGCGGCTCGGGCGGCGGCAACCATATCGTTGTTGGCGGCGCCACGCCAGCCGACAGCCCGTTCCTGCGGCGGCCTGATGTTGTCGGATCGATCATACGGTACTGGCAGCGGCACCCGTCGCTGTCCTACCTGTTCTCGGGCACGTTCATCGGTCCGACCAGCCAGGCGCCGCGCTTCGACGAGGGCCTGTCGGACAGGGTCTATGAAATGGAGATCGCGCTGAGCGAGCTTTCGCGGATACAGGACGCGGGGCAGGCGATGCCTTGGCTTGCCGACAGGATCCTGCGGCATCTGCTGACGGACATGACGGGAAATACCCACCGTGCGGAGATCTGCATCGACAAGATGTACTCTCCCGACGGCCCCACCGGGCGGCTAGGACTGGTCGAGTTTCGCGGGTTTGAGATGCCACCGCACTGGCAGATGAGCATGGCGCAGTCGCTTGTCATGCGGGCCCTGCTGGCGTGGTTCTGGGAGAAACCCTACACGGAGCCGCTGGTCCATTGGGGCAGGGAGCTGCACGACAAGTTCCTGTTGCCGCACTATTGCCGTGAGGATTTCAACCAGGTTCTGAGCGATCTCGGAAGCGCCCATGGCTTCGTCTTCCGGCCCGACTGGTACGACGCGCAATACGAGATGCGTTTCGGCGAAGTCGGGCATACCACCGTCGAAGGTTTGAAGTTGACCCTGCGCAATGGCATCGTGCCATGGCTGGTCCTTGGCGAAGAGGCCACAGGCGGCGGAACCTCGCGCTACGTGGACAGCTCGCTGGAACGGGTGGAACTCAAGGTCGAGGGTGACCTTGGCGGTCGCTATGTCATCACCTGCAACCAGGTGGAGGTGCCGCTCCAGAAGGTCGGGCCGGACACATACGTGGCAGGTGTCCGCTTCCGCAGCTGGCAGCCGTGGTCATCGCTGCATCCGACAATCCCTGCTCATGCACCGCTTGTCTTCGATGTCTACGACCGGATTGCCGGCCGCGCGGTTGGTGGACTGAAGTACCTCGTCGCGCATGAGGGCGGCCGGGCGCACGAGACGCGACCGATCAACGATCTTGAAGCCGAGGGCCGGCGCCGCGTTCGGTTCCAGGAAGGACAGCATACACCCTTCAAATACGATCCGATCATGCCGCGGAAGAACTTCTGGAACCGGGCGACGCTGGACTTGCGATTCGTGTGAGCCTGCATTCGGCCCGCGGCGCGTTTGAAGCATGTGCGCCGTATTTGATGATGGAACCTCTGCAGACCGTAGGGAGCAACCAGAGCCCCGCCCATCTGGAAACGCCCCTGTGGGCTTTCGTGGTACCGTGTTAGAGGCAGTGGGACCCGAAAGCCGGACGTTCGTCAGGTATCTTGGATGGGAGCACTCACATGCCGCAACTCAGCCCGGTGGGGCAGGCTGTCGTGAACGATGCCGTCGAGCGTCTTGGATTCACCCCTGACGCGGTTACCCATGTCCTGATGGCATTGGGTCAGGGCGGCGGCACCCATGCGCAGTTCGACCTCGTTGAACTGGGCGGCAAGGGGCAATGGTCGACGGGTGGCAAGACCATGATCGGCGATATCCTCAACACTGGACTCCACGCCCGCGTGGCCGCATTGTGCGCCGACCTGTCGAGCGCGATGGCGCATGCTCAGGTGTTCCTGCCCCCGGAATCGCAGCAAGACCTGCCCGAGCCGGAGACACCGCGCATGGATCAATTCCAGCCCCAACCGCCAACATCATCCATCGACCGAGACGCGATCTTCGACAGTCTGGAGAAACTGGGGGTGCTTCGGGACAGGGGGGTTCTGACGGATGCCGAGTTTGATCAGAAACGGGCGGACCTGCTTGCTCGCCTTTGATGTTCGCCAAGCGGACCGGAAATGCGATCTGCCAAGGGGCAGGTGTTGTCCCGTGCTGCCACCTGCCTTGGATCCAGCGCGACGGTGGACCGAACTGCTGCACGGACCGCTGGCGTGTCGGCCCGTTGCAACAGGTACGGTGACGGCAAAAACGCCGTGCCATTCATACACCCGCCCGCGTCGGCCATGGCAGGTGTCGCGCCGGGCTCAGCGACCCGTGCGTTTGACGATGTTGGTCCACTGCAGGATCGATACCGCTGAATGCTCATCGAAAATGTCCGATATCGCGTGCGGATCGGCCGAGCCGTCATCGGAAAGGATCAAATGGAGGCATCCGTTGTTGCCAAAGGACACTTTCCGGACCGCAAGACCTGCGCGGTCCAGATCGGCACAGAGATCCATACCCTGACTTGTTCTTCGGGATTCCAGCAGGACCTCGAAGGAGAGCCGCCAGGCACCGAATGTCCGGCGTGAAAACTGGATGTCCGAGACCGGCACCCCCGCGACTGTCACATCCACGTCCAATGGAGCACGCCTTCCGGAATGTTCGTGCATTCTCTCCCCCTTCGGCGTCGCCGACAGATGCTCCGAAGAAAGATCGTCTTTCTCCGCTTTAGCAGAATTTGTTCATGCGCCCGCAATCTGAGGATCAAATCGGCGCAGGTCCGAAGATAGCCGCGCCCAGCCTGAAATACAGCCCCGAATCGCGATCTCATCCCGCCCGGTGGGGTGCGAAATCCGGCACCCCAAATTGGAGAAGGGACGGTCGGCCAGCCACCTGATCAGCTCCAGTGCCGACTGTTTCGTCCCAACGTTGTGCCGCAAGCGATGTGCCAGACTGGGGGCGGAGCCTTGCCCGCTTCACGTGCACTCTCAGTTTCGTCAATTAGCTGGTTGCACAAAAACCGTTCAACCGGCTGCGAAATGCGCCGGAACGCCACTATAGAACTGGTCAAGCTGCGTTGCAGCATTGACAGGCCGAATTCCCCCGCCTCCTACTTGGGCTATCGGTCGGACAACGGCGTCCGCTTCTCCGAAACCCTTGCCGGATCCGCAAAGGACCCGGTTCGGATTGCCCACCAGTTCAGGCAGCAAAGATGCTGCGACGACACCCCATGCGACGACGCCTCGCGTCGGACGCAGGCATACTGCCTGCCGCATGTGTCGATGTTCCCGGATTTTCACGGTCGCAACGCCAGACGTTGCCCGATAACGCGCGGCCCGGCATTTCGCCGGACGCATTCCGAAACCCCAGGGCCACCTGACGCCCAATCGAACGGGGCTGCTCCCCGACGCAATGAAAAGGACTCTCCAAAATGGCCTACGTAACTCCCGCCGAGTTCGCGACCAAAATGGTCGATGCCGGTGAACAGAAAGCACTGATGTCGACCAAGGACACGCTGATCCGCGCCTATATGGCCGGTGCGATCCTCGCGCTCGCCGCCGCCTTTGCCGTCACCGTCGCGGTGAACACGGGCAATTTCCTGGTGGGCGCGTTGCTGTTTCCGGTCGGTTTCTGCACGCTCTACCTGCTGGGCTTCGACCTGCTGACCGGCGTGTTCACCCTCGTCCCGCTGGCCTACTGGGACAAACGTCCGGGGGTCGACCTGAAGGCGATGCTCCGCAACTGGGGCCTCGTCTTTGTCGGCAACTTCGCAGGGGCCTTCACCGTCGCAATCTTCATGGCCATCATTTTCACCACCGGTTTCAGCCACGAGCCCAACGCAGTCGGTCAGAAGATCGGGGTGATCGGGGAGGCGCGAACCGTCGGCTACGCGGCAGCGGGGGCTTCCGGCATGCTGACGCTATTCATCCGGGCCGTGATGTGTAACTGGATGGTCTCCACCGGCGTCGTCGCCGCGATGATGTCGACCTCCGTGTCCGGCAAGGTCATCGCCATGTGGATGCCGATCCTGATCTTCTTCTACCTCGGCTTCGAGCATTCCATCGTCAACATGTTCCTCTTCCCTTCGGGCCTGTTGCTGGGCGG
Organism: Aliiruegeria haliotis; assembly: GCF_003003255.1. Lineage (GTDB taxonomy): Bacteria > Pseudomonadota > Alphaproteobacteria > Rhodobacterales > Rhodobacteraceae > Tropicimonas > Tropicimonas haliotis. The sequence continues at coordinate 131,968 of NZ_PVTD01000008.1, read as the reverse complement.
TGAGTTCACAATCATGGATTATCTCCTCTGGAACGAGATCCCGACTGTTGTCGGCAACCTTGTCGGCGGTCTGACTTTCGTGGGCGCCATGATCTACTCGACGCACTACAAGACCTCGCCGCCGCGTACCGTCGAGAGCGACGATTCCGTGGGTGTTGCCGCAGAGTAATCAACGCCGCTTCGGAAGCTCCGCCCCCGGGTGGGGCTTCCTTGCGTCGGGAGGATCGCGATGCCACGCGACAACGCCAGTTCTCCGGGTCTGACGGTCACGATCGGCCAGTATACCTCGGCCGGGCGCAAACCCGCCAACCAGGACTTCATCGGAGCCCTGGTGCCAGAGGGCCCGACGCGGTTGCTCAAGGGGATCACGCTCGCCGTCGCCGACGGCATCTCCTCGAGCCCGGTCAGTCGCGAGGCGGCTGAAACCGCGGTCAAGAGCCTGCTCACCGACTATTACTGCACGTCCGACGCCTGGACCGTGAAAATCGCCGCCTCTCGCGTGATAGCCGCGACCAATTCCTGGTTGCATGGAATGAACCGCGCCGCGCGGATTGGCGATATGGATCGCGGCCATGTCTGTACACTCTCCGCACTGATCCTGAAGGGACGCCATGCACATGTTCTACATGTGGGCGACAGTCGGATCTGGCGCATCTCTGGTGGGGCCCTGGAGCCACTGACAGAGGATCACCGCGTTACCCTGTCGTCCGTGGAGAGCTACCTTGGCCGTGCCATGGGGGCCGACGCGGCAGTGGAAATCGACTACTCCCGCCTGAACCTCGCCGCCGGTGATGTCTTCGTGCTGACCACCGATGGAGTACACGACCACTGGCAGCCCCGGCAGGTCACCCAGGTGGTTCGCGAAAGCGAAACGCTCGACGCCGCCGCCGAGGCCATCGCGATCGCAGCACTCGACGCCGGCAGTGCCGACAACCTGTCGATCCAGATCGTCCGTGTGGAGGCGTTACATGCCGCCGATGCCTCCGACATCCTTGCCGAGAGCACGTCTCTGTCCGTACCGCCGCTGCCCCGGGTTGGCGGCGTACTCGACGGGTTCCGCATCCTGCGGCAAATCCACACCAATCACCGCAGCCATATCTTCCTGGCGGCCGCACCGGACGGTGAGAAGGTCGCGCTCAAGATCCCGGCAACAGATGCGAAGGAAGATCCTGCTTGGCTGCGGCGATTCCTGATGGAGGAATGGATCGCCCGCCGCCTCGATTCGCCCCATGTGCTGAAGGCGGCAGAGGCGCCCGGGGCGCGTTCCGGGCTCTACGTCCTCAACGAGTATATCGAGGGCCAGACCCTCAGGCAGAGGATGCACGACGGGGGCCCCCCGAGCCTGACGGAGTTCCGCGATATCATGTCCCAGGCCATCCGTGGGGTGCGCGCCTTTCACCGAAAGCAGATGCTGCATCAGGACCTGCGACCCGAGAACCTGATGATTGATGCCGAAGGCACCTTGAAGATCATCGACTTTGGCGCAACGCGTGTGGCCGGGGTGCAGGAGGCGCTGCCCGATCTCGGCGAGGAGATCCTCGGAACCCTGCAATACACGGCGCCGGAGTATTTTTCCGGCGATCCGGTCGGCCCGCGTTCCGATCAGTTCTCGCTTGGGGTGATCGCGTACGAAATGCTCACCGGACGGTTGCCCTATGGCGCCGATGTCGGGCGCGTCCGCAACCGTCGGGATGTCGCCCGGTTGAAGTATCGCTCGGCCTGCGAGGGACGCAACAACGTTCCCGACTGGATCGACGCCGCATTGAGAAGGGCAACGCACCCAGACCCGACCCGCCGCTTTGCCGCGCTATCGGAATTCGAAGCGGCGCTTCGCGAACCGGGAGAGCCGGGGTCCTCTCGCCACCGGCCGCTTGCCGAACGGCATCCGGTGCGGTTCTGGCAGGGTGTGTCGGCGATGCTGGCGCTGGCCTGCCTTGCCCTGCTGCTTACCCGCTAGACGCTTGATCCCAAATGGAAAGGACAACGACATGGACATGATCGCAGGTGAAATGACGAAGGAGGATGTGACCGCGATGATCCTCTTGGCCAAGAAGCGGGCCGGGCTGAGTTGGGAGGGGATTGCGGCGAGCATCGGCATGTCTCCGGTCTGGACCCATTCCGCGGCGATGGGGATGAACGCCATGCCTGCTGACAAGGCCGAATCGCTGGTCGCCGCGCTCGCCCTGCCGCAGGAGGCCGTCGCCGTGCTGCAGGAAAGCCCGACCAAGGTCTGGCAACAGACCGTTCCGACGGATCCCTGTATCTATCGGTTCTACGAAATCGTCGGGGTCTACGGCCCAACGCTCAAGGCGCTGATCCATGAGGAGTTCGGCGACGGCATCATGTCCGCGATCGACTTCGACATGAGCGTGACACGTGTCCCGGATCCCAAGGGAGATCGCGTCAAGGTCGAGATGTCGGGCAAGTATCTTGCCTATAACGCGTGGTGAGTGAGGATTTCGGCCGGGCTGCAACGCGGTCCGGCTGTTGAGGCTGAAACGGACGCAGCGACCGCCAATGCCCTACCGCAGGATTCCTCATCCGGGCTCCGTCAAGTGGCGGTCGCGATTGGCGGTGGGAAGCCAAACCCAATCCCGCAGTGCAGCCCCAGTGCCCTGTGCTTCCCCTGCAATTGATACCAAGGTCGCGCCGTTCCACGGCTGTATTGCTGTTCGCAAAAACGCTTGACGAGATCACGATTTCCAATCTACCAAATAGTAAGTTACTGTTTGGTAGCAAGCTGGGAGGAGTGACATGTTTGCGATGGTGAAATGGGCCTCGACCGGTAGAAATCCTGCCGCGGGCGACTTCGCCATCAGCGACCTTGCGCCCGCTCTCCGCCCGGTTCCGCGCGGTACCAGAAGGCGGGGCACATGAGCGGCAACCAAAAACCGGCCCGCCGGGACGCCGCCGCCACCCAGCGGCGAATCCTCGATGCGGCGCTGAGCGAGTTTGCCACCCAGGGTCACGGCGGTGCGAGGGTCGACCGGATCGCCGAGGCCGCAGGCGTCTCCAAGCCCATGATCTACAGCTACTTCGGCGACAAGGAAGAGCTTTACAAGGCGGCTCTCAAGGAGAGCTATGTCCAGATTCGCCAAGGTGAGCGGGCCATCGATACCGACCACATGTCACCCGAGGACGCGATCCGCGAACTGGTCACGTTCACCATGCATCACTTCATTTCGAAGCCGTGGTTCACCTCGATGCTCAACACCGAGAACCTGCGCAAGGGTGTGACGGTTCAGGAGATCGACGATCTCAACGACATACAATCGCCGCTGATCTCACAGCTTGGCGAAATCCTCGACCGGGGCGTTGCTGAGGGCCGGTTCCGGCCCGGTGTGGATCCGACCGAACTCTACATAACCATTGCCTCACTCTGCTTTTTCCCGGTTTCGAACAAGTACACGTTGCGGGTCGTTTTCAACGTGCCGATCGACGATGCCTGGCTCAAGCGGCGCGCCGAGGACGCTGGCCGGATGGTGCTGTGTTTCCTGCGCCCTGAGCCGGATGCCGGAAGTGGATAAACCTTCCAGCAGCAAGACTTCTCCGGCCGCGCACAGGTCCGGCCGCACAATCGAATCTAAAGAAGGACACAGGTCATGAGACAGCAGCGTATTGGCATCGTGATGCATGGCGTCACCGGGCGCATGGGAATGAACCAACACCTGATCCGTTCGGTTCTGGCCATTCGTGATCAGGGTGGACTGGCGCTTGCCGATGGTTCGCGACTGGTGCCGGATCCGATCCTCGTGGGCCGCAATGCCGACAAGATCGAGGCGCTGGCGACTGCCCATGGGGTCGAGCGCTGGACCACCGATCTGGACGCCGCGTTGGCGAACCCCGACGACACGCTCTTTTTCGATGCCGCGTCGACCCAGCTTCGTCCGGCGCTCCTGCGCAAAGCGATTGATGCAGGGAAGCATATCTATTGCGAGAAACCCGTGTCCGAGGGGCTGGAAGAGGCCGTGGCCATTGCGCGCTATGCCCGGGAGAAGGGCGTCAAGAACGGTATCGTGCATGACAAGCTCGATTTGCCCGGGCTGCGCAAATTGAAGCGGTTGCGGGACTCGGGCTTCTTCGGGCGCATCCTCTCGGTTCGCGGAGAGTTCGGCTATTGGGTCTTCGAAGGCGACTGGATGCCCGCGCAACGGCCCTCCTGGAACTATCGTGCCGACGAGGGCGGGGGTATCATCTCCGATATGCTGTGCCACTGGCGCTATGTGCTCGACAACGTTGTTGCTCCGGTGAAATCCGTATCCTGCCTTGGAGCGGTCCATATCCCCACCCGCTGGGACGAGGCAGGCGCCGAGTATTCCGCAGACGCTGATGATGCAGCCTATGCAACGTTTTTGCTGGAGGGGGACGTGGTGGCGCATATCAACTCCAGTTGGTGTACCCGGGTGCGCCGCGACGACCTGGTGACGTTCCACGTGGACGGCACGCACGGGTCCGCAGTGGCTGGACTGCATTCCTGCCGCAGCCAGGCCCGCGTGAATACGCCCAAGCCGGTCTGGAATCCGGACGTTCCGCAAGCGCTCGACTTCTACGAAGGATGGGAAGAGGTGCCGGACAACCAGGTCTTTGACAACGGGTTCAAGGTGCAGTGGGAGCAGTTCCTGCGCCACGTCGTCGAGGATGCGCCATGGAACTACACGCTGGCCGAAGGGGCCAAGGGTGTGCAACTCGCCGAGGCCGGCTACCAGAGCTGGCGCGAACGGCGCTGGATCGACCTTCCTGAGCTGGAGATCTGACGATGACCACGTTGAACCTTCCCGGTGGCGCCGTCGACCTTGTTGCCGGTCCCGCGCCGATCGCAGCCGCGACCTGGAACCGCACCGCCTATGCCGCGGCGCATGTGGTGGCCGATCCGCTGGCCGACAACGATCCTTGGCTGGACTGCTCCGTCGATTGGGATCGCACGCTTGCGTTTCGTGAATACTTGTGGGGTCTGGGTTTTGGCGTGGCCGAGGCCATGGACACCGCGCAACGTGGCATGGGCATGGACTGGCCGACGTCGCTGGAGTTGATCCAGCGATCGACGGCGCTGGCCAAGGCGGGCGGGCATGTGATCGCTTCGGGTGCCGGGACCGATCACCTTGCCCCCGGGCCGGGCGTGACGCTCGATCAGGTGATTGCCGCATACGAGCAGCAATGCGAGGCGGTGGAGGCCGCCGGATCCCGCGTGATCCTGATGGCCTCGCGGGCGCTGGTACAGGCGGCGAAGGGGCCCGAGGACTACGCCCGCGTCTACGACCGCATTCTCGGCGGTCTGACGCAACCGGCGATCCTGCACTGGCTAGGTGAGATGTTCGACCCAGCGCTGGAAGGCTACTGGGGGGCGGGCGACCACATGGCGGCAATGGAGACCGCACTCGGGGTCATCCAGACCAACTCCGCCAAGGTCGACGGGATCAAGATCTCGCTGCTTTCCGCCGAAAAGGAGATCGCCATGCGCCGTCGCCTGCCGGAAGGCGTGCGCATGTATACCGGCGACGATTTCAACTATCCCGACCTGATTGCCGGCGACGATCAAGGCTACTCCCATGCGTTGCTGGGCATTTTCGACCCGATCGCAAGCGTCGCGGCCCGTGCGCTGGGTCAACTCGGCAGCGGGGACATGGCGGGCTACAACAGCACGTTTGCCCCCACGGTTCCGCTGTCGCGGCATATCTTCAAGGCCCCGACCCGCTTCTACAAGACGGGCGTCGTCTTCATGGCCTACCTTTGCGGCCATCAGGATCACTTCACGATGATCGGCGGGCAGGAAAGCGCGCGCTCGACGCTCCATCTGGCAGAGATCATCCGCATGGCGAACGCCTGCGGGCTCTTTGCTGACACCGACATGGTGGCATCGCGCACACGCGCGGTCTTTGCTGCCCGCGGCGTCGAGGTGTGACAATGCTGACACCGGACCGCATCTCCCTCAATACCGCGACCGTCAAGATGCAATGGACGCTCGCAGAATGCATCGAAGGCTGTGCCCGGCATGGGCTCGGCGGCATCGCACCGTGGCGGGACAAGCTTCAGGAAATGGGCGTCGAGCCGGCGGCACGCGCCATCCGGGACGCGGGCCTGAAGGTGTCGGGGCTTTGCCGGGGCGGCTGGTACACCGCCGAAGGCGCGCTCACCCCGGCTGTTCTGGAGGACAATCGCCGGGCAGTGGACGAGGCGGCAGCCATTGGCGCCGAGTGCCTCGTGATGGTCGTGGGCGGATTGCCGGCTGGCAGCAAGGATATCGACGGCGCGCGGGCAATCGTGGAGGAAGGACTGGCCGCGACGCTGGAATATGCGCGCGGTGTCGGCGTTCCTGTCGCCATAGAACCATTGCACCCTGCCTATGCCGGTGACCGCGCCTGCGTGAACACCACCAGCCAGGCGCTGGACATCTGTGACCGGCTTGGCGACGGCATCGGCGTAGCATTGGACGTCTATCACATCTGGTGGGATCCGGAGATCCGCCGGCAGATCGCCCGGGCCGGGAAGGAGCGCCTTCTGGCCTTTCACATTTGCGACTGGCTGGTGCCGACGCAGGACATCCTGGAAGATCGCGGCATGATGGGCGATGGCGTGGCCGACATCCCGGCCTTGCGCGCCGAGGTCGAGGCGGCCGGGTTCACCGGACTGAACGAGGTCGAGATCTTCTCGGCTGAGACTTGGTGGAAGCGGGACCCCGATGACGTCCTCAAAACGATCGTCGCACGAGGGGAAAGCTGCTGTTGAACCTGTTGCCCCGAACTCCGGACCAAGTGTCGCGAACGACGTGTCTCCCATCGGGGAAGAGACGAAGCTGGAAACGGTTGAACAAAGTGGCCACTGTTCCGCGCAGGTTCGACAATCTGTGCCGCAGATGCCTATCTGGGCGTTCGGTTGCCGCTACGGACGGTTCCGGTCTTGTCTCGGTCCGGCGCCGTCGCAGGGCAACGGGCGGCTCCATGTCACCTTTTCCTCGGACGCCAGTCATATCTTCTGCGGAATGGACGTGCGGGCAATCGCTGTCGACGGGATGGATTGAAGGGAGAGAGTGATGAAGCGTGTCGTTCTGGTCGGGGTCGGCATGGTGGCCGATACCCATGTGGCGGCGATGGCAGCCTCTGATGCTGTGGAACTATATGGGGTTCTGTCCGCCAATGCGGATCGCGCCGAAGCCTTTGCCGCAAAATGCGCGGATATTCACGGAATGGACGCGCCGAAGGTCTTTGAGAATATGGAGGCGGTGGTTGCCGACGATCAGGTCGACTTTGTCGATATCTGTACCCCGCCAAATGCGCGGCTCGATCTGGTCCAAGTGCTGGTTGCGGCGCGTGTGCCAGTGCTGATGGAGAAACCGATAGAGCGAACGGCGGAGGCCGCCGAAACCATCGTTCGGCTTTGCGAGGAAGCCGACGTGCCGCTGGGGATCGTCTTTCAACACAGGATGCGCGAAAGCTCGCAGGCAATGGCGGGTCTGCTGGCGCGGGGCGCATTGGGTGATCTCGCACTGGTGGAGATCGCGGTGCCATGGTGGCGCCCTCAAGCCTACTATGACGAGCCGGGGCGTGGCACCTATTCCCGCGATGGCGGTGGCGTGATGATTTCCCAGGCGATTCATACGCTCGACCTCGCGTTGACGCTGACGGGGCCGGTCAGCAAGGTGCAGGCGATGACGGCAACCACGAAACTGCACTCCATGGAGTCGGAGGATTTTGTCACCGCCGGGCTGGTCTTCGACACGGGTGTCCCCGGTTCGTTCGTCGCCTCCACGGCGAGTTTCCCTGGTCATCCCGAGAGCATTGCCCTGCATGGCACGAAAGGCTCGGCGACGCTGAAGTCCGGGCAACTGACGGTCGACTGGCAGGATGGAAGCAGCGAGGTTATCGGCGAGGCTGGCGGGACTGGTGGCGGTGCCGATCCGATGGCGTTCACCCACGAGTGGCATCAAGGCGTTCTTGAGGATTTCGCGGCTGCCCTCGATGAGGGGCGCCCGCCTGCGGCATCCGGGCGCGATGCCCTCATGGTGCATCGCCTGATCGCAGCGCTCACGCTCTCGTCCGAGCAGGAACGCGCAATCCATCTTTCGGATCTGGAGCAGTCATGACACGCAACCTGAAGATCGCGGCCCTCGGCATCGAGCACTTTCATATTTTCGGCATGGCCGGGAACCTCATCGAGCGTGGTGCGGAGTTCGTTGGCTGGTGGAACGACGGCGACGCACAACCGCTGGAAAAGTTCGCCAGGTTGTTCCCGAACGTGCCGCGAGTCATGGATCGTGACGAAATCCTCAACAACCCGGACATTGACCTGATCCTCGTTGCTGACATTCCAGCCCGCCGCGCTGGACTGGCCATAGAGGCGATGGAAGCCGGAAAGGACGTGATGGCCGACAAGCCGGGTTGCACCACGCTGGAGCAACTTGCCGCTCTCCGCGAGGCCCAGGCGCGCACGGGACGGATCTGGTCGGTCGATTTCTCGGAGCGGTTCGAAGTGCCTTGCGTCACACGTGCCGCGGAACTGGTTGACGACGGTGTCATCGGGAAGGTGGTGCAGACTGCCGGCTTCGGCCCACATCGCTTGAACAAGCCCACGCGCCCGGACTGGTTCTTTGACCGGGGCGCATATGGCGGCGTGCTCACCGATATTGCCAGCCATCAGATCGATCAGTTCCTCTATTTCACCGGCTCCACCGATGCCGAAATTGCCACTGCCTGCGTGCGGAACTATGCAAATCCGGACACGCCCGGGTTGCAGGATTTCGGCGAACTGGTGCTGCGCAATGACCATGCCCATGGCTATGTTCGCGTCGACTGGTACACGCCCGATGCGCTGCCGAACTGGGGCGATGGGCGCCTGACCATCCTTGGAACCAAGGGGTACATCGAGCTCAGGAAATACGTGGACATCGCAAATCCGGCCGGTACCGATCACCTGTTTCTCGTGACCGGAGACCGGTATGAGAAAATCGACTGTTCGGATGCGGGCCTGCCGTATTTTGATCGACTCAGGTACGACATTCTGAATCGCACGGAGACTGCGATGCCGCAGGAACATTGCTTCAAGGTGATGGAACTGGCGATCAAGGCGCAAATGCTGGCTGAGGGAAGCGGCTGACTGCCCAACTTGCTCGAGTGGGAGCGCTGGCTTGACCGTTCCTGGAACGGTCGCTAAACGTCGAAAACACGACGCAGCTTTGGCCTTGTTGCTGCGACGGATGTGGGCAAGCGTCCGCCTTCGTATTGACCGGTCGCACCGATTAGCATCTCAACAGGGGCAGAGAAAGGCCTGGGCGCCGGCGGCCGAACGTGTCGCGTCAGCCATTTCTGCGCATCGTGGTCGCTTCTCGGGGGTGCGAAGATCATCCATCGTATCGCCAGTATGACGTCTGCAAGAAGAGGCTGGCGGTTCGACACAAAGCCGATACAGCGCACATCGTCGCCGAACGATACATGATACGGCACCGGTGGTTTTGGTCCTTTTCCGTCCGCAGGCGAGCTCGGGGCGTGGCGTGTCCTGGAGAAGAAAGCAGGCGTCGATCCATCTTGGGCATCTGCGGGAGACGCTGGCTGATCCGTTCGCGTGAAGCCCAGTCAAACGGAAGTAACCAAGCGTCCCGTTGGCTCAAGGAGGCGGTACATTTCTGTGAGCGCCGTCATGCGGAACCAGATCGCGCTGTTTCATGAACAAAGAGCCGTTTCGGGTCAGGTCCCGCCGATCCCGACGCTATGCCTCTTGCGTTAATAGGCAGGACTGACCGTACCATTTGTCGATCCAAGCAGGCAGTTCGTCCATAGACAACGGGGGAGCGATCAGGAAGCCCTGAACCTGGGAGCAGCCAAGCGTTTCAAGAAACGCAAGCTCGGCATCAGTCTGAACGCCTTCAGCCAAGACTTCGATACCCAATTTCGAGCCCAGATCAATGACAGCGCTGGAAATGGCCTGAAGCATAGGATCGCCTTGGACCCCCGAGATCAGGCTCTTGTCGATCTTGATTCGTGACACGGGGAAATTCCGAAGGCTGGCGATGGCAGTGTGCCCCGTTCCGAAATCATCGAGCTCCAGCTTGAACCCGGCATCAGCCAAATCGAAGATGTTTCTGGTGATGTGTGTTGTGCGTTCGCTGAGCAAGGTCGTTTCGAGGATCTCGATGCGAATGCGATCGGGATCCACACCGGCCTGCCGGGATGTCTCGATCAGCTTGTCCACCAGTTTCGCATTGCTGAGGCGGGCCGTGGAGACGTTCACGCTGATGGTTGCCTCTGCAGCGCCTGCCGCAGAAATGTCGGAGACGGCGCGGCACGCGTGTTGGAAAACCTGGTCGTCGATTGCTTCCAACAGAAAGGCACGCTCCGCAAAGGAAACGAAATCGGCAGCACTCAGGATGCCACGCTTTGGGTGATACCATCGGGCGAGTGCTTCGAACCCGATGATTTCTCGTGTCCGAGTGTCGATCTGTGGCTGGAAAAACGGCTTGAACTCGTCCCCCTCCAAGCCATCGCGGATTTCTGATGCGAGTTCGACTGCCCGCACGGCTGCGGCCCGCATTCCGGGTTCAAAGAAAACGCAGCGACCGCGCCCCAGCGATTTCGAAGTGCACAGCGCGATGTCGGCGTTTGCGGTCGCCTCGTCGATCTTGTCCGTGTCATCGGTCTCGACGAAGGCGATTCCGACGCTCGCCCCAACCAGAAGCTGCTGTTCCCCATAGACGATTGGCTGTGAAATCGCCTCGACGATCCGAGTTGCCATTTCATAGACATGGGCGTTTTCGGCATCGGTTCTTTTGGCCAGCAGAAACTCGTCACCGCCAACTCGCGCTACGATATCAAAGAAGAAGGTGTGCGCACTCAACCTGTCTGCCGTCTGCCTGAGCACATGATCGCCAGCGTCGTGGCCGTTTGCATCGTTGACCGCCTTGAACCTGTCGAGATCAACATGAAACAGCGCCAGCCGTCCATCGCCGAGCCCCGACCGCGACAGGTCGGACAAGGCCGCGGTCAGCTCACGCCGGTTCCGGAGGCCGGTCAGGTCGTCTGTCCATGCGGCGCGTTCCAGTTCACTCTGCTGGTGCCGCAACTCGCTGATGTCGACGTGGGTGCCCACCACCCGCCCGACCTTTCCGGCGCGCCTTAGAATACTAGCCCGCGACAGGATCACCACCCAATGCCCGTCCTTGTGACGAAGTCGGAACTCCTCCTCCACAACATCGCCGGGAAGCCGATAGAGTTCATCGGGGGTCTTCAGGACACGTGCCATGTCGTCAGGATGGAGGAGTTCGGCGAAAGTCGAGAGCCGCGACGGGAGGGCATTTGGTGCGTAGCCAAGCATCTGGAACCATCTTGGTGAGAAGAACACCTTCGTCGAATGGTAGTCGATGTCAAAGAGCCCGTCCGATGCGCCCTTCATCGCGAGCGCAAACCGTTCCTCGCTTCTCTCCAGTGTCTCCCGGTTCTCCGCCGCCTCGTTCAGGATCAATGCCACCGAGATCGACAGTGCCATACCGATCAGCAAGACAAGCTCGTCAAGGTTGCTCTGCGCCTTGGCGATCTCGGTGGCCGTTGGTGTGATTGAAATGGTCCAGGTGCGCCCGCCGACATTCAGGGGCGTCACGACAGCAAAGCGTGAAGTTGCGGCGTCGACATCGGTGATGAACAGTGGATCGGAATCGTCGAGGATCGCTATGTTGAATGTGTTCGCGGCGTCCTCCCCAAGGACACTTTCGATCAGCGGGTCGACCCGAAATGCGAGGTTGATAAAGCCCGATAGCTCATTGTCGCTCCGTACCGGGGCATAGGCCGCGATCCCTCGGCCACCCTGCGCCAGCGTTATGGGCGACGTGATTTGCAATCGATCGGTCTCGTCCGCCCTCCGCAGTGCCCATGCGGGCACATCCAGCCGGGTGAGATCGAGTCCAAGAGCGGCATGGTTTCCGTCCATAGGCGAAACCAGTTCGATGACGCCTTCGCGGGAAACCCAGTTCAGTGCCTGCAAGTCCTCGAACTGCCGTGTCAACGCCGTGCTCAGCGTGGCGAAGTCGCTGTGATCCCCGGCCCGTTGCCAGTGTTGTCGCGCCAGTTCGGCGATGAAAAACCGGGCCTGCAGTTGCACTTCCATCTTGGCGACAAAAACACCCGAGAACGTCTGCACAACGGATGCGACCCGGTCGACCTGAGCCGCACGGATCATGTTCCCAATCACCAGGGACACTGCCATGACAAGGAACGCGGCCATGATTGCCCGTTTTCGAATCCTTCGCCTGCCGGACATCCATCGCTCCAGTTCTCCGGCCAAGCGTGCCACGATCCTGATCGACGGCGACGCGTGTCAGCCTGCTTTTCCCGGGCAGCCTAGCCGCCAAGTGTTAGCAGTCGCCTAACCACGGTGGCTTGCTCACATGACACCGGGAAAAAACGGACATGGTTCGGCATACCTCAGCGAATGATCGTTGGCGTGAGTCTGTCCGGGCGCGTGGCCCTGCGACGCCACGTTGGTCCGGTCGGCGTCCCCGGATGGATTGGCGCAACAGCGTGTACTAAGGTGGCGTGCAGGCCTCGTTGGAGTGTCGGCACCGGACAGGGGACAACCGCACGTGAGATTCCTACTGATAGAGGACAACGCCAAGCTGGCTTCAGCCGTGATCGAGCGCCTCACGCTCGATGGGCATGTTGTTGATCACGGCCCGGACATTGGCTCTGGAAGGGACTTCATTGCCACCACCGAGTACGACCTGATCCTGCTTGATATCATGCTGCCGGATGGCGACGGCCGGAGCTTTCTGGAGGCGCAGCGCCGTCTCCGCGACGAAACACCCGTTATCGTGATGACAGCGCGCTCCGAAGTGTCCGACCGAGTCACGGTACTTGACCTCGGGGCGGACGACTACCTTACCAAACCCTTCGACTTTTCCGAGCTGGAGGCCCGATGCAGGGCAGTGCTGCGCCGGCGGGGTGGCAGCGTCACGAACCAGCGTCGCATCGGCAACCTCACCTTTGATCCACAGGCGGGAACTCTGACGGTCGGCGATCGCACGACCACGTTGCGCGCCAAGGAGTTGCGTCTGCTGGAGGCGTTTCTCGGGGCGCAGGATCAGATTCTCAGCAAGGCAAAGCTCGTGGACCGGCTGTTCTCCTACGATGAGGATGTCTCCGAAAACGCCATCGAGGTCTACGTCGGCCGTCTGCGAAAGCACCTTGAGGGCTCGCCAGTCTCCATCGTCACCATGCGCGGCTTGGGCTACCGGTTACAGGTTTCCTGACAGATTGGTGCCCTGCTCGCGCCGACCGCGGTGCATGGCAGCGAAGGATCGGATTGCCGCGCAAAGTTGCGGGTAGTGATGATAGAGACAGCCATCAACCTTTGGAGACGAATCTTCAATACGCCTTGAGGCGGCCCGGCCATCGACGGGTTCGGCCATGTCGGAGGCTCCGAATCCGCAGGCTTTCGGAGGGCAAGTGTCTGTTTTGACTGGAAATCTGGTGGAGCCAAGGGGAGTCGAACCCCTGACCTCTTGCATGCCATGCAAGCGCTCTCCCAACTGAGCTATGGCCCCGGTAGCGCGGTGTGTATTCACCGACTGGGGGGAGTTCAAGAGGAAATTTCCTCGTTCTTGGCGTTTTTAGCGCCAATCCGCAGGTAGCTTCGGTCGCTTTCACGTATGGCAACTCGGCGCCCTTTGTCGCGGTCGACTGAACGGGGCCTGCCGGGCGGTCGGCGTAGGATGGATAGCGGATTTCGCTCAGGTCAATTTGGGCAGAGCAAGCTGGAGCGGCTGGCAAGGCGCTGTGCTATCGGACAGGGTGGTGGCCGTTCGCACGCAAGCTCGGGTTGTACATCCGCTGAGGTCTGGCAGGGACAACGGCGTTGGTGCGTGTGAGGTCACGCTAGCCCCCGCGCAAGCGAAGGGCCCGCACAAGCGGGCCCGGAGCGCAACGGGTCATTTGGTCGGGGGGGCATTCGAACGGCGCGCGCCCGAGCCCCCACTTTCGTCAGGATTCGTCGTCGTCCGAAGCGACGTCGGCAATCTCGTCGAGCGAGACATCATCATCGTCCGCGTCGTCATCGAGAACATCATCCCCGAGATCCACGTCAGTATCGGCATCATCAAGGACATCGGCATCATCCTCGATGAGCTTTTCCGACTCATCGGTGGATTGCTTGTCCTTCTCGTCCTTGATCAGAACACGGGACTTGTTTCCGGTTTCCAGTTGCACGACCTCGCCCGTGTAGGGGCTGACAATCGGATTCCGGCCGAGATCGTAGAACCGCTTTCCCGTCGTGGGGCACACGCGCTTGACTCCCCATTCTTCCTTGGGCATCGGATGGTCCTTCATCTGTGGGCAAATCGTGAAAGGGGCCGATGCCACAACGACGGTGGCCTGTCAAACCAAAAGACGCGACGCGACGGAAGGGCGGCGGACAATGAGCGAACATGTGCTTCCGGGAGAACGCCCCATTCGGGTGGTTCTGCGGCGCTCGGCCCGGGCTCGGCGGTACTCGCTTCGGGTGTCGCGGCTGGACGGGCGGGTGACGCTGACCATGCCACAGGGCGCTTCGCAAGCGCGTGGGCTTGCTTTCGTCCACGAGAAGGAGGGCTGGATCCGCAAGCAGCTGGAGGAGCGGCCCAGCGAGGTGCTCGTCGAGCTCGGTGCGTCGCTGCCGGTCGACGGGCGGCCCATGCAAATCGTGCGCGGGGACAGTACCCGGATCTGCGAGGAGCGGGACGTCATACAGATCTCCCGCCGGGTCGGCCATGTGCCGGGCGCGGTTGCGGGATTGCTGAAGGCACATGCGCGCGACCGGCTTGCCGCAGCATCCGATCACTACGCCCGGATCCTCGGGCGCCCCTACACCAAGCTCACGATCCGGGATACGCGGTCGCGGTGGGGGTCCTGCTCCGCGGATGGTGCCCTCATGTATTCCTGGCGGTTGGTCCTCGCCCCGCCGGATGTGCTCGTCTATGTGGCCGCGCACGAGGTGGCCCACCTCGCCCACATGAACCACGGTCCGCGCTTCTGGACGGCCGTCGGAAACTTGATGCCCGGCTACGAGGAGCGACGCGCCTGGCTGCGTGAAAACGGCGAAACCCTGCACCGCTACAGATTCACCGATTGACCACGTTCCCGGCCGTGATCACAATCCGGGCATGTTCCTGACATCCTCGTCCGCCAGCGCCGGGCCACAATCCGCGCCGACCGCCGCCGCCCACGACCGGCTCTACCGGACCATGCGGCAACGGATCATGCATGGCGAGGTCATGCCAGGGCAGGCACTGACCCTGCGCGGCATGGGGCGCGAGTTCGGCGTGTCCATGACGCCTGCCCGGGAGGCACTGCGCCGCCTTGTTGCGGAAGGGGCGTTGACACTGTCGACCTCGGGCCGCGTGTCCACGCCGGAACTCAGCAATGAGCGGATTGAAGAACTGGCGGCGCTGCGGGCGTTGCTGGAGCCGGAGCTGGCGACCCGCGCCTTGCCACGTGCACACCTCGCCCTCATCGACCGGCTCCAGAGCATCAACCAGACTATAGTGGAGGTGAACACGCGGCAGGATGCACCAGCCTATATCCGCGCGAACCTGGAGTTTCACCGAACCCTCTACCTGCGGGCGCAGGCGCCGGCGATGCTGGCCATGACGGAAACGGTCTGGCTGCAACTCGGGCCCACGATGGGGATGCTCTATGATCGTTTGCGGCGGAAGGAGGCGCCCCACTACCACCGGCTGATCGTGGCGGCGCTGAGGGCCGGGGACGAGCCGTCGCTGCGCCTTGCCGTTAGGAGCGATGTGACGCAGGGCCTCAGGCTTCTGGCTCAGTAGGCGCCAGGTCCCCGATGGCTTCCCGCCAATGGCGCCTGCACAGGGAGACATAGGTTTCGTTTCCGCCGATCTGGACCTGTGCGCCTTCCTTGAGCGCCGATCCGTCGGCCCCCATCCGGGCCACCATCGTCGCCTTCTTTCCACAATGGCAGATCGTTCGGACTTCCCGCATTTCATCGGCGAGCGCGAGAAGCGTCGCGGAACCGGGGAAGAGACGGCCCATAAAATCGACGCGCAGCCCGTAGCACATGATCGGCACCTTGAGGTCGTCAACGGCGCGCGCAAGTTGCCAGACCTGATCGTCCGTCAGGAATTGAGCCTCGTCGACGAAGATGCAGGCGACATGACCCTTGGCCAGACGGTCACGAATCTTCACGAGGAGGTCGTCTTCGAGCCCGAACACGTCTGCCTCGGCAGAGATGCCGATTCGGGAGCCGATCGTGCCAGCACCGGCGCGTGTATCGACGCCGGCCGTCAGGAGATAGGTCTCCATGCCGCGTTCACGGTAGTTGTAGGATGCTTGCAGCAAGATCGTCGACTTGCCGGCGTTCATCGTGGAGTAGTGGAAATAGAGCTTGGCCATGGCAGCGCTCTAGCTTGCGCGGCGCGGTCAGGCAAGTCGGCCGGGCAGGGGAAACCCCGCCCGGCGAAGTCTCAGGAGAAAGCGGCTTCCAGCGCGATCTCAACCATGTCGCCGAAACTGCGCTCCCGCTGGTCCGAGGGCAGTGCATCACCGGTCAACAGGTGGTCGGAAATGGTAAGAACGGCCAGTGCACGCCGCCCGTAGCGTGCAGCCAACGTGTAGAGCTCCGCCGCTTCCATCTCTACCGCGAGGACACCGTGACGGGTCATCTGTTCGGTCAGATCCGGACGCTCGTCGTAGAAGACATCCGAAGAATAGATGCCACCAACATGGACGCCGACATCCTTGCTTTCCGCGGCCTTTGCAGCGGCAGACAGCAGAGACCAGTCAGCACAGGGAGCGTAGCCGAGCTCTCGGAATATCCCACGAGAGGGCGTGGAGACAGTCGAGGCCGTCATTGCAAGGACCACGTCGCGAACGTGCACCTTCTCCTGCATCGCGCCGGCCGATCCAATGCGTATGAGGGTTTGGGCACCATAGTCACGTATCAACTCATTCGCATAAATCGACAGGCTCGGCATTCCCATGCCCGACCCGTGAATTGTCACGCGATTTCCATGCCAGGTGCCTGTAAAGCCCAGCATGCCGCGGACTTCATTTACGCAGACCGCATCCTCCAGAAATTGCTCCGCGACCCATTTGGCCCGGTAGGGGTCTCCGGGCATCAAAACCGTTTCGGCGATCTGGCCTGGCTCGGCGCCAATATGTACCGTCATAATTGCATCCCGTCAGTCTGCCGATGTGGCAGTCAATTCAGTGAAGTCAGATCTCCAAAGTCGACAGATCGACACCGTTTTCTTCGGCCTTCTTGAACCATTCAGGCTTCCGGCCGCGACCCGTCCAGGTTTGGTCCGGGTTGGTCGGGTTGCGATATTTCGCAGGGCTTTTGCTACGCGATTTTCCCTTCGCCTTGGCGGAGGCGGACCCGGTCAATTCGGAAAGGTCAAATCCATGAGCGGCGGCGGCTTGCTTTGCGGCCTTGAGTGCTGCGGCGCGTTCACGGTCGTCAAGCGTATCCAGCGCCTTGGCGACTTTCTTCTGAAGCGCTTGCAGCTCCTTCCGGGAAAGGGAGTCGAGATCGTATTCCATTCGTTTCTCCAGATTGCAATGCCAAGTGAAAGACACAGCTCCCGAAGAAACACAATGGTGGAAATCCGGATCGGCAATCAAATGCCCGTCACCTGCTATTCAGCAGCAATGCGCTCCGGGTCAGCGAGCCCAACAATATCCATCATGATCCGATTCAATTCAAAATCTTTTGGTGTGTAGACCTTGGAAACGCCCATTGCGAGGAGGCGGTCGGCGTCGTCGTCCGGAATGATCCCACCGACAATCAGCGGCACAGCGCCAAGGCCAGCCGCGCGCATTTTCCCAAGCAGATCGGCAACCAATGGCATGTGGCTTCCGGACAGGATGGAGAGGCCGATCACATGCGCGCCGTCCTTCTGCGCCGCAGAAATTATCTCCTCCGGCGTGAGGCGAATTCCCGCGTAATCGATATCCATGCCGCAATCGCGGGCGCGAAAGGCAATCTGCTCTGCGCCATTCGAATGACCGTCCAGCCCCGGCTTGCCCATCAGGAACTTCAACCTGCGCCCGAGTTTGTCCGACACCGCATCGACGGCCTGCCGAATGTCGTCCAGCCCCTCGGTCTTGTTCGACACTGATCTGGCGACACCTGTCGGTCCGCGAAACTGCCCGAAGACCTCCCGCATGACGCCGGCCCATTCGCCGGTCGTCACGCCCGCCCTGGCTGCATTGATCGAGGGCTCCATGACATTGTCGCCATTGCGTGCGGCCTCGCGCAATGCGCGGAGCGCCGCCTCTACGGCACCGGCGTCCCGTTCTGCCCGCCAGGCATTCAGCCGGTGGATCTGGTCCTGTTCGACGGCCGGATCGACAACCATGATCCCGCCTTCTTCGTCCATCAGAGGCGACGGCTCGCCATCGGTCCAACGGTTCACGCCGACGACAGTGGTGTCGCCCTTCTCGATATCGTTCAGGCGATCTGCATTGGAGTTCACCAATTGCGCTTTCATGTATTCGATGGCGTCGATCGCGCCGCCCATGCTCTCCAGGTTGGCCAGCTCTGCACGGGCACCGGACTTGAGGGCCTCGACCTTGCGCTCCACCGCCGGATTGCTGTCGAAGAGATCTTCGTACTCCAGCAGGTCCGTTTCGTAGGCCATGATTTGCTGCATGCGCAGCGACCATTGCTGGTCCCAGGGCCGGGGAAGGCCCAACGCCTCGTTCCAGGCCGGAAGTTGCACCGCGCGTGCTCGGGCCTTCTTGGAAAGCGTGACCGCAAGCATCTCGATCAGGATCCGGTAGACGTTATTCTCCGGTTGCTGCTCGGTGAGTCCGAGCGAGTTCACCTGTACGCCGTAGCGAAAGCGGCGGTACTTCGGGTCGTCGACGCCGTAGCGTTCACGGCAGATCTCGTCCCAGAGGTCGACGAAGGCCCGCATTTTGCACATCTCGGTAACGAAACGGATGCCGGCGTTCACAAAGAAGGAAATGCGCCCGACAAGCTTCGGAAAATCTTCCGGCTCGACCTTGTCTTTCAACCCGTCCAGAACGGCCTGCGCCGTTGCGAGCGCAAAGGCAAGTTCTTGCTCGGGTGTCGCGCCAGCTTCCTGAAGGTGATAGGAGCAGACGTTCATCGGGTTCCAGCGCGGAACGTTGTGGTAGCAGTATTCGGCAACGTCCGTGATGAGTTTGAGCGATGGTTTCGGCGGACAGATATAGGTGCCCCTCGAAAGGTACTCCTTGATGATGTCGTTCTGGACCGTACCCTGAAGCGATGCGACGTCCGCGCCCTGCTCCTCGGCAACCGCGATATACAGAGCCAACAGCCATGGCGCCGTGGCATTGATTGTCATCGAGGTGTTCATCTGTTCGAGCGGAATCTGGTCGAACAGGGTCCGCATGTCGCCGAGATGAGAAACGGGGACGCCGACCTTGCCTACTTCGCCGCGCGCGAGCGTGTGGTCGCTGTCGTATCCCGTCTGCGTCGGCAGGTCGAACGCCACCGAAAGGCCGGTCTGACCCTTGGCAAGATTGGACCTGTAGAGCTCGTTGGACTTCCTTGCGGTTGAATGACCGGCATAGGTCCGGAACAGCCAGGGGCGATCTTTCTTTACGTCGGACATATTGGCTCGCGAGTCGGTTGAGTAACAAGATTGCGCTTCGAGTGAGTTATTCGAAACATTGTGCGCCTGTCAATTCTCTGCATTGCAGAAATTTTGCTCCGATCCCAAGGAGATTGGCCCCCGACCGCGTCTGGGCGCCAGTTTTTCGGGGTTTTGAGCAGCACATAAGGCTCCGAAAGCACGTGAAATTGCATCCGAAAGGACATAAAATTTCAAAAATGATACCATTGGTGTTGCTAAGTTGCGTTGCCACATCTAATCCACTACGTGCAACCGTGACGATTCTGCGTCGCGGCACCACTGACGATGGGAGGCCTGGATGGCTCTGGATGATATGACCCACGCAACATACGAGGCCCCTGAGAAGGAGCTCTACGAAATCGGCGAAATGCCCCCGATGGGATATGTCCCGCCCAAGATGTACGCCTGGGCAATCCGGCGCGAGCGACATGGCGAGCCGGACAAGTCCTTTCAGGTCGAGGTCGTGGAAACACCGCCGCTCGATACCCATGAGGTTCTGGTGCTCGTGATGGCTGCAGGCGTGAACTACAACGGCGTGTGGGCTGGTCTCGGGGTGCCGATCTCGCCGTTCGACGGCCATGGCGCGCCGTACCATGTCGCAGGCTCGGATGCGTCAGGCATCGTCTGGGCCGTTGGCTCGAAGGTTAAAAGCTGGAAGGTCGGCGACGAGGTTGTCATCCATTGTAATCAGGACGATGGCGACGACGAGGAGTGCAATGGCGGTGACCCGATGTATTCGCCTAGTCAACGTATCTGGGGCTATGAGACGCCCGACGGGTCCTTTGCCCAGTTCACCCGCGTGCAGGCCCAACAGCTACTGCCGCGGCCGAAACACCTGACCTGGGAAGAAAGCGCCTGCTATACCCTGACATTGGCCACAGCCTACCGGATGCTGTTCGGCCACCATCCTCATGAGCTGAAGCCGGGCCAGAACGTCCTGGTCTGGGGGGCGTCCGGCGGGCTCGGGTCCTTCGCGATCCAGCTGATTAATGCCGCCGGCGGCAATGCCATTGGCGTGATCTCGGACGAAGACAAGCGTCAGTTTGTCATGGACCTTGGCGCCAAGGGGGTGATCAACCGCAAGGACTTCGACTGCTGGGGCCAGTTGCCGACCGTGAATACGCCGGAGTATGCTGCCTGGTTCAAGGAGGCCCGCAAGTTCGGCAAAGCCATCTGGGAGTTTACCGGCAAGGGCAATAACGTCGACATGGTGTTCGAGCATCCCGGCGAGGCAACTTTCCCGGTTTCCACCTTTGTCTGCAAGAAGGGCGGAATGGTCGTGATCTGCGCGGGCACAACCGGCTTCAATTGCACCTTCGACGTTCGCTACATGTGGATGCACCAGAAACGTCTGCAGGGCTCGCATTTTGCGCATCTCAAGCAGGCCGCGGCGGCAAACCGGCTGATGTGCGAGCGTCGCATCGATCCCTGCATGTCCGAGGTGTTTTCCTGGGACGAAATCCCGGAAGCGCACATGAAAATGATGCGGAATGAGCACAAGCCGGGCAACATGGCCGTGCTGGTTCAGGCGCCGACAACCGGCCTCGTGACTTTTGAGGATGCTCTCGAAGCGGGCCGCTGAGCAAGTCTGCTGACGTTCTGCGCCGTCCCCCGAAGCCTGAGGGACGGCGTTTTCTTTTGCGTTTGTCGCACCACCCGGGACTTTCGCCTGACTGCGCGAAGGCCACAGTGCGTGCAAAGCGATTGCAGTTCGCTTTCGGCGGCCAAGTGGCAGAAAACCGTCCCCTGACGTCGTCTTCTTCGCGAATCAACGCTCTGGCTGATGTGACCTCGCCATTTTGGGGGAGGCAGAACCCGTGAATTCTGCGGGAATCTGTGTCGTGCTAGAGTGGTTGCTGAAATTTGGTGATGACCCCGGAAGAGACTCTGCTATGACTCACGCTTGGATACTGGACGTTCTTGCAGACCTTGGCGCCTACGCGCGTCGACATGAGCTTCATGCGCTTGCCGAGCAACTGGACGACGTCCAGAAGGTGGCGGTCGCGGAATGCGCGGATCTGTCGGACGGCCGGAACAGATACGAACTCGGAAAGGGTGCGCCGAAACCGGCCGACCATGCAGGAGAAGCTCGAATCCCTATGTGAGCGTGTGCAGCGTGCATCCGATGTCGGCGACTTGCAGGCTGCGACCGAGCAACTGCGTGACTACTACGACGTCGCCCATATCGTCTACCATTGGGTCAACAGCGTCGGTGAGCGGTTCGGGGCCGGGACCTACAGCCAGGAATGGGTCGATCGCTACGTCGAGAAGGACTATCTCCGTATGGATCCGGTCATTCTCGGCTGCCTGCAGCGGTTCAATCCCGTGGATTGGAAGGAACTGGATTGGTCGAGCCGTGCGTCACGGGACTTCCTGCGTGAAGCGATCAACTTTGGCGTTGGAAACCAGGGCCTCACCATCCCGATCCGGGGCCCGGCTGGGCAGTTTGCGTTGTTCACCGCTTCGGACCATTGCGACGACTATGTCTGGGCTGTTTTTGTGGACGAGAACATGCGCGATCTGATGATCATCGCACATGAATTCAACAAGAAGGCTCTGGAATTCGAGCAGGGGGGAGATAGTGCCCCGGTGCCGACGCTGTCGCCTCGCGAGTTGGAGGCGATGACCTACCTCGCCAAGGGATTGAGCCGGTCACAGGCCGCGAAGGAAATGGAGATCTCCGAGCACACGCTGCGGGTCTATATCGAGGCAGCACGTCACAAACTCGGAGCTATGAACACAACTCATGCGGTAGCGCGTGCATTGAGCAGAGGATTGATCGTCGTCTAGAGTGACGGGACGGAATTTACGGAAATAAGGTTATCCACAGAACATCCTCGAAACATCGTAGGGGTCTGTTAACCATATGGCGCCAATCCTTTCCGTATCTGACGGAAAGGAGCCTCTCGTCATGCTGCGTTACGTATATGGAAACAATCTCGACCGCTATCCGACACTCCGCGACACGATGTTTCTCGATCGTGCTGAGCAATTCTCCCGACGCCTCGGTTGGGAGGTCTCAGTCAATTCCCAAGGGGAAGAGCGGGATCAATACGACGTCCTGAACCCGCTGTATGTGATCTGGGAACTGGAAGACGGATCCCATGGCGGATCAATGCGCTTCCTGCCGACAACCGGCCGGACAATGATCAACGAGCATTTCTCTCATCTTACGGATGGTGTGCTGATCCAGTCGCCTCTGATCTGGGAATGCACCCGGTTCTGCATTTCTCCGCGTGCTGATCGACGGGCTGCGGCGGCGTTGGTGCTCGGTGGTGGGGAGTTGATGGACAACTTCCACCTCTCGCATTTCTGCGGTGTCTTCGATCCGCGCATGGAGCGCATTTATCGCCTGTATCATGTCGACCCCGATGTGATCGGCAGCGCCGGAGAGGGCAAGGACCGGATCGGTGTCGGGCTGTGGGAAATGAAGCCCGAAGCCTGGGCCCCGACATTGAGGCGCCTTGGAATTGATCGCCGGACCTCGATTGGCTGGTTCAACAGGTCGTTCAACCGTACGACGCCGACGGAAATGCCACTGGCTGCCATCGCCTGAACTGCGAACCCGGAAGAGAGGCGGCCCCCTCGCGTGCGAATTTGGTGCCACCTCTCCCTTTCGCCCCGCTTCGCGCGCGGCTAGGGTCGCGAAATGGCCGTACCCGCAGTCCAGTTTTCCGAAGACCAGGCAGATGCCTGGGACCGTGCATCCGAGCTTCTGGCTGTATCCGGTGTTGACCTCGTGAACGAAACCCTGCTTCCGCCGGGCGGTGGCACGGACAAGGCTCTGGCGATTGTCGGCAAAGCCGGATCGGGAAAGACTCTGCTGCTTGCGCGGCTTGCGCAAGAGTTGCAGGAACTGGGTGTCGACGTCGTTTCCGGAGATTGGGAAGGTCGCAAGCGGAAGGACCGCCGGACACTGGCTATTCTGGCGCCAACCAACAAGGCGGCGAGCGTTCTGCGAAGCCGCGGCGTGCCTGCCACGACCATACACCGCATCCTATATACGCCTGTCTACGACCCCGAGTACGAGAACATCGCCGAATGGCTTGCCGGACAAGGCGATCGGCCGGAGATCGAGGGCCTGACCGATGCGGCACTCGACAGGGCATACGCATTCTACCAAGCGCACAGTTCGATTCCCGGTGCGCTGGCTGCGGCAGGGCTGCGTGGGTCCGATTTCATAACTGGATGGAAGCGGCGCGAGGAGCCGCTCGACATTGGATTTGTCGACGAAAGCTCGATGCTCGACGAGCGACAGTTCGAGGATCTGCAGGAGATCTTCCCAACATTGCTGCTGTTCGGCGACCCAGCGCAACTTGCCCCGGTCAACAGCGGCGGCGCGATGGTCTTCGACACTCTGCCCGAGTCGCAGAAGATGGTTTTGCACCGTGTGCACCGCCAGTCCGGCGACAACCCGATCCTGGATCTGGCCCATGCATTGGCCGATCCGGATCTAGAGTTCGAACAGTTCGAACGCATGATCGAGGACGCGGCACAAGATGACGATCGGGTGCGTATCGGCCAGCGGGTGGAATCGGAGATGATGGCCCGGTCACCTGTGCTGGTTTGGCGCAATGCCACCAGAATTCGTCTGATTAGTGCGTTTCGGGCGGCCTACGGGGCGCCCGCTGATGGGTTGCTTCCGGGAGAGCCGCTGATCTGCGACGGGATCGAACTGCCGGTAAAGCACCGCAAGAAAAGACTCGACCTGGAGGCGCGCGGCCTCATCAAGGGCGCTCAGGTGGTCTACCTTGGCGCAGGGAACAAGGCCGGGTTCTCCCGGCTCCACGTGATCGGCGCGGAGGATCCCCGGCTTTCGGCCGCTTCCATCATCAAGATCGAAAAACCGGATGAGGAGGAACCCTTCATCCCATATGCGGCACGTATGGGGGCAACGTTCCTCCACGGTGCCGCGGTGACGATCCACAAGGCGCAGGGATCGCAATGGCCAAGTGTGCAGGTCTTTGCGCCGGATCTCTATGCCGCGGCGCGGGCCGGGCGGGTGGAGGCCGGGCAACCCTTGTGGAAACGATTGGCATACGTTGCGATCACACGTGCCGAAGAGCGGCTGTTCTGGGTCACCCGGTATCGGCTGGGCAAGCCCAAGGCGCCTTTGTCGATTGACGATTTGGCGAAGCCCGCCCCGGCGTTGTCATTGGAACAGGAGGAGGAACCAGGGTGAGCGGGACGATATTCATGACCGGAGCGTCGAGCGGTATCGGTGCGGCCACGGCGAAGAAGTTCCTGGACGAGGGCTGGCAGGTTGGGCTTTTTGCCCGGCGTCGCGCAGCTTTGGAGTCGGTGGCGGATGGAGCGCACAACGCCCATATCCTGCCTGGAGACATCACCGATGCGGCGGCCGTCGATCATGCCGTGGAACGATTTGTGTCGAATGCCGGCAGGCTGGACGTGCTGTTCAACAATGCCGGAATGCTTGCGCCCCTGGGGTCGATCGACGAAATCTCGGTATCGGACTGGCAGGCCTGTATGGATGTCAATCTGACCGGTATGTTCCTCGCGGCGCGCGCTGCCTTTGGCCAGATGCGCCGTCAGGATCCCGGAGGCGGGCGAATCATCAACAACGGCTCGATCTCGGCCTATATGCCGAGGGAGGGTGCCGCGCCCTACACGGCCACGAAGCATGGTGTCACCGGCCTGACCCGTCAGATCTCGCTGGATGGTCGCCCCTTCGACATCGCCTGCGGACAGATCGACATCGGAAACGCCCGGACCGAGATCCTACAACAGGTGACCGATAAGGCGATCGCCGACGGACAGGCGCCGCCGGACACAATCGAAGTGGAGCATGTTGCCGATGCCGTCTGGCAAATGGCCAATTTGCCGCTGCATGCGAACGTCCAGTTCATGACCCTGATGGCGACCAAGATGCCCTACATCGGACGAGGTTAGGCGAGCCGCAGGTTCTCCAGTTCAAACGCGGTCAGTCTTGGCGTGTGCATCGGTCCGAAATCCTCGAGACCACTTACATGCGGGAACAGGCTCAGGAAGAGGTCCCGGGAGTTGCGGTCCATCACTGCCTCGATCTGCGATCCGGGGTGGTAGCTCTCGACCTCCATTCCATTGGCCAACAGGATCTGCTGGCCTCGGAAGCCGAGGTGGAACACGCGCACCGGAGAAACCGGCGCCACCTCGATGACGCTCACGCCATCCACGAAGCCACGCGCCGGGGCGAAGGCCTGGTTTGTCCCGAGCAGTTCAACGCACCGGCTGTTCCGGTAGAGAACGCGTGCCCGTGGCCCGAGCATCAGGTCGGGCATCGGGCGGCCGAGGCCGAATGCATCTGTCGCGAGTCGCGTCAGCCGCGCCGCCTCGCCCCCCTGCACCTCGGCGGTCTCGGGATAGACGGTCATCGAACCGACCCACAACAGCATTTGAGGTCCGTTCTCGACAGTGTCCACAAGTGTGCCGGGAAGGAGATCCTCGACAGCGACAGGACCGTGGACGGTGGAAATGAGCGTGCCGCGTGCCAGCGCCGCAAAGGCATCCTCAAATACCGGCGTGGCAGGGGCCACGCGGGTCATGTCCTCAACATCGCCTAGCGCGTTAAGGTACAAAACCTCGTATCGACGGGTGAGAGATTGCACGCGCTGGGTTTGCCGATCCGGGCGTACTGTCCGGTCTGCCGTGGCGGGCGTTTCGCCCGCGAGGTCCGTCGCGATCGCTGCGACAGGTTGGCGAGGGGTCATCATGTAATCGATCCTTCGGGTCGGTCACATCTGCCGTGGCCCCCACCAGTTCGCAGATCGACTATTCTGTCGGTTGATAATGTCAGCGCAGATGGCGGATTGTCAAAGTTCCGTCGACTTCTGCGTCTTCCTGAGGGTCAATCTTGCGGCCACTGCAGGTTTTGTTTCCGGGGCGAGAACCGCGCCGCCACTATCGCGGACCGCGTGCGAATCGAGGTCCAGCCTGATGCGGGGCCTGTGTGGTCGTGCCGGAAACAACGAAGGCCACGGTGTTTCTCCGTGGCCCATCGCGATCCTGGCAACGCTCGGTGTTGCTGCTCGTGTCGGGATCAGGCCGACATACGCTCCGCACCGGTGTCGCTGCGACGGGCGATCATGGCCTCTCTCGCGGCGCCGCGTTCAAAGGGAAGGCTAACCTCCAGCGTCTCGGCTTCCCGCATGATGGCTTCGATCCAGCGTGTCTTGGTCTTCATGTGCCTCTCCAATCTGTCTTGGCCGCAGTCGGGGCCCGTGTCTTGGACCCACCATGGCGGCGCATTGGGGCATGTCTGAGGCAAAATCGGGCAATTCTCGGCGCCTCGCACGCCAATGTCAGGGGGCTGCGCTGGCGAGGTTCAAAGCCGAATGGCCGAGATCAGGCGGCCATAATCCGCCTCCTTTCGGTGCACGGATCGACGGTAGGAATAGAAACGTCCGGGGTCCGCATAAGTGCAGTGGCGCGTCCAAGTGGCCTGGCCCACACCGGCCCGCCGCAGCCTGTGCAAGCCATAGGCCGGAAGGTCGAACATCGGCCGCTCTCCCTCGCCATTGGCAAAGAAACGCGCGTTGTCGGGGTCTTCGGCCGCAAACGTGTCGTAGAAGTCCCAGCCAACTTCGTAGGCGCCCTGGCTGATCGTTGGGCCGATGACCGCCTGCGTGTTCGCGCGATCTGCGCCGAGGGCTTCCATCGCGTCCAATGTCGCTTCCAGCACGCCGCCCACGGCGCCGCGCCAGCCGGCATGTGCCGCACCGATCACGCCGGCGTCGTGGTCGGCAAAAAGAACGGGCTGGCAATCCGCCGTCAGGATCGACAGGGCCAAACCCGGTGTTGCGGTCACGAGGGCGTCTGCCTTTCGGCTCTCGGTCAATGGAGCGTCGACAGTGACCACATCCGCCGAATGGACCTGGTGGACCGTCACGAGATTTCGGAGTTGAACACCCATGGCAGCCGCGACGCGTTCGCGGTTGATGGTCACGATCTCCGCCTGATCGGAGGATCCCTGACCGCAGTTCAGGCCCTCGAAGACACCCGAGGACGCGCCGCCATGCCGGGTGAAGAACCCGTGCCGCAGCGGGGACAGGATGTCGGCTGTCAGGACTTCCAGTGTCATGGGTCGAATCCTGGCGGTGGCGGGGTTCCGGGGCGGTAGATCGCAATCGTCTTGAAGAGCGAACCCATTTCCTGCGGGTGGGTCAAGCGCTGATGCGCGGCGATATGCGAATCAAGCGCCTCCTTGTCCGGCAGCCTTTCTGCGATCTGTTGAGCGCGGGCGGTTATGCCCAGCCGCTCCAGAAGAACACCCTGAGAGGTCATTCGGGAGGTGGTCGCGCCGGCCATAGCCGCGGCGCGGGCGACGGCCTCGAAATCCACATGTGCGGTCAGGTCGGCCTGGCCGGGCGCCAGCAGCGGGTCCACTGGTTGGTGCGACTGCACCGCCTGGAAGGTATCCCCACGGGACCGCCAGTCACCATAGTCGATGATCACCGCCAATCCGCCGTGCCGGGCAATCCGGCGCGAGATCTCGCCGATCGCGGCGGACAGGGCGGGGCAGAACTCGACGATTTCTCCCGGTTGTGTGTCAACGAGGCGGTGGGCGATGGCGGGGACGTCGACGATCTCGGAGAACGCGAAGCGGAGGTCGGCCCCTTCGGCGTGGACAAGACACTCTCGCCAGCCGGTGCCGTCCCGGCGAAACTGCCGAACCGGAAGGGCGTCGAGGAACTCGTTGGCCAACAGGAAAAGCGGAGCGTCCGGAAGATCGGAGAGGGCGTTGTGCCATCTGGCGCCGTACCCTCGAACCGCTTCCTCCTGAAGCGCCCGAAGCTGTGGGCTGGCCTCCACAAGGTGCACCTGCATGGCCTTTGCGAACCCGGGAACTTTGCGCGTGGCCTGCAGCACGTCGCTCATCAATGTCCCCCGCCCGGGCCCGACCTCTGCCAGTGTCGCCGAGGGTTGGCCTTGGTCCATCCAGACCTGCGCCAGCAGCAAGCCGAGGAGTTCGCCGAACATCTGGCTGATTTCCGGGGCCGTGGTGAAATCGCCGCGCCGCCCGAAGACGGTTTCGTTGGTGTAGTATCCAAACGACGGATGCAGCAGGCATTCCCCCATGAAATCGGCCAGCGTCATCGGACCCGTCGCGGCAATTCGTTGAATCAGGAGTTGCTTGAGCGCGGTCATTCGGGTGCGGGTCGTTGTCTCAGTGCGATGGCGATCAATGCGAGCCCAAGGGCCACCATGGGCAGCGACAGGAACTGCCCCATTGTGATTCCGACAGAACCACTGCCAATGACAAAGCCGATCGGATTCTCTGGCGTGATGAACTGTGGATCGGCCTGGCGGAAATACTCGACGACGAATCGGCTCGTGCCATAGCCTGCGAAGAAGACACCGGCAGTCAGTCCGGGCACTTTCAGCGACTTGCGGACCAATGCCATCCACAGCAAGACCGCGCCAAGCACCACGCCTTCGAGCGCAGCCTCGTAGAGCTGGCTCGGATGCCGCGCGACCTCGTTGCCATAGTAGAACCATTCGCCCGTCCTGGCGCAGCCTTGGTAGGCAGGATCGCTGCACATGGTCGGGAATTTCATCGCCCATGGCGCGTCTGAGGGGCGCCCCCAAAGCTCTCCATTCACAAAGTTGGCGATCCGTCCGAGGAAGAGCCCCGGCGGCGTGGCAATTGCCATCGCATCGGCCGCGCCCAGGCGCGGGATCCCGTGGCGTCCGGTATAGAGCCAGACTGCCACGATCACGCCAAGGAGCCCGCCGTGAAAGGCCATGCCACCTTCCCAGACCGCAAGTATCTGTGCCGGGTTGGCCAGGTAGTATGCCGGCCTGTAGAACAGCACGAATCCAAGCCTTCCGCCAAGGATCACCCCGAGGATCACCCAGGTCAGCAGATCCTCGACCTGAGCCGGGCGCATCGGTGGTGTATCTCGGGGCCAGAGCGCCGGGCGGTTCAGCAGGCGCGTGATCATCCACCACCCGATCAACAGCCCGCCAATATAGGCAAGCGCATACCACCGAAGGGCAAACTCCATCCCGAGGATTGTGATCGAGAAGAGTTCCGGGCTGGGTTCGGGAAATTGGATCAGGGCTTTCATCGTGACCGGTCTTGCCTGTGTCGCTGCGGCGAAGTCAACCTTGAGTCCTGCCGTCTCGGGCGCCATATAGTGGGCAGATGCAACGGACGGGTACCCCATGCAAAGCCGAAACAGACTTTTCGACGACATGTCCCAGCTGATGACCAACGCGATGGGTGTGGCCCAGGGCGCGAAGGACGAGGCGGAGACCGCTTTCAAATCCATGATCGACCGCTGGATGGCCGACCGCGATTTCGTCACCCGCGAGGAATTCGACGCGGCGCGGGCGATGGCCCAGAAGGCGCGCGAAGAGAACGAGGCTCTGAAGGCGCGTGTCGATGCCCTGGAAGACGCACTCAAGTCCCGGTAGCCCCTGTCGGGCACGTTGACGAACGAAGAGAAGCGTATGAAGAACCCCTGCCTGATCTGGACGTATCGTCGAACCGGCGGAACGTCATTGACGTCGCTTGTGGCCCAGATGTCCGGGCGCAAGCCATGGCATCACGAGCCGTTCAATGCGCAGCGCCCGTTCCATTGGATCGTGCGGAATTTTAAGCAGGACGCCGAGCACAAATCCCTGTCGAGCGACATGGAAGAGGCTTTGAAAGACAGTCCTTGCATTAAGCATTGCTATGATCTTCTGCCCGTTCCAATTCACAAAGCCCTGCTGGAGGTGGCTGCAAACCACTCCTACAGCTTCGTGATCCTGGATCGTCGAAACGATCTTGACCGGGTGTTGTCGTTGCAGCTTGCACAGCAGACTGGCGCCTGGGGACCCAGCGGCGCGAAGGAGCGCTATCCTGAGATCCTCGCGGGGCGGATAAAGCTGGAGCCGATTTCAGCAGAGAAAGTCCGGAGCGCTCTGGAGACGGGACGCAATCGGCGGGCAATGCTCAAGCGCCAACTTTCGGCCCATGGAAAGCGCCCGCACGTGGTGCTCTTCGAGGAGGTCTACGGTGACCCGTCGGTCGGGGTAGAAAAAGTCGCGGGATTGATGGAGTTTCTGGGGGTCGATGTCTCCGCCAACTCTGACTATGAGAGTGCGTTGAACCAGACGCTGACGGGTACATCCCAGAATTCCGCAAGCATCCTGGAGCACGTGCCGAATATCGCTGAGCTTCGCGAGCAATTCTCGTCCTTTTCGGATGTTGGCGGCATTTGGGACGATCTGAGATAGCAGACCGTGGAAAAGCCGAGGTAAGACACGCCAATTCAACTGAGTCAAATTGGCGCTTCATCATTGATTTACCTTGGTTAACGTCACCAATTTAGTCGGCTACGTTCCCTTTTTTCCTTGGCGATCATGCCATCCGGACCAACGCGGTCACGCCCCAAAATCTCCGCAAACGCGCAACATCTTGCGAGTCGCATTGCCTTTGTCACAAAAAATCTTCTTTACAGGCATGGCGCTTTGCCCGCACCATATGTGGTAAGGACGGTGGCATGCACCGCCGGACCTAGAGCAGGCACCTAGCCCTAGTTGCCATGTCAATTGGCCGGGGCGCGAAAGAAGTGAGGCCAGGCATGTCCCTATCCGAAGACTTCCTGACAGAAGACCTACATCCAATCGACATTGTCGAAGCGCTGGCGGAGGACAATTCCTGGGACTTTGACCGCATCGCCGATGATCAGATCGCGATGGCGGTCGAGGGGCAATGGCGGACCTATTCGATCACCCTGGCCTGGTCGCCCTTCGACGAGACGCTGCGCCTGATCTGCACATTCGAGATGGAGCCGCCGGAGGATCGTCTCGGTCAGCTTTACGAGGCGCTGAACACGGTCAACGACAATTGCTGGGCCGGCGCCTTCACCTACTGGCGGGAGCAACAACTGATGACCTATCGCTATGGTCTGGTACTTGCCGGGGGTCAGATGGCGAGCCCGGACCAGATAGACCGGTTGATCGGAACTGCGGTCATGGCCGCCGAGCGCTACTATCCCGCCTTCCAGCTGGTCGTCTGGGGCGGTCAGTCGCCAAAGGACGCGATGCAGGTCGCCATCGCGGAAGCCTTCGGACGGGCCTGACACCCGGGTCTGCCAACCGGCGCAAACAGCATATCATGCAGGCAGGAATGCCCGTCGAACACATCGTTCGGCGGGCATTGCGATTGCTCCTTCGCAGTTCTAACCTCGCGCCGAATAATCAGGGGTACTCCATGGATATCGAAACTGTGCGAACCCGTGGGCTGGTTCTGCTGGGCTGCGGAAAGATGGGATCTGCGATGTTGCAGGGATGGCTGGCAGACGGGTTTCCCGCAAGCTCCGTCCATGTGATCGATCCCGCACCGTCGGAATGGCTGACGTCAACAGGGGTTTCTGTGAACGGGGATCTGCCGGACGATCCGGCCATCGTGTTGGTCGCAGTCAAGCCGCAGATGATGGCAGAGGCGCTGCCCCGGCTCGCAGCATTGGGTGGCGGCGGCACGTTGTTCATGAGCGTCGCTGCCGGCACGCCGATCTCTTTCTACGAGTCGGCCTTGGGTACAGCCACACCCGTGGTTCGGGCCATGCCCAACACGCCCGCGGCTGTCGGGCGAGGCATCACGGCGATTATCGGCAATGACCACGCGGGCGCTGACGAGATGGATCTGGCAGAACTCTTCCTCTCCGCCGTCGGTGATGTGGTGCGGCTGGAGAACGAGGGACAGATGGACGCCGTGACCGGAGTCTCCGGCTCCGGGCCAGCCTATGTCTTTCATATGGTCGAGGCGATGGCGATCGCCGGGGAAGCTCAAGGGCTTCCCGGCGATCTTGCCATGCAGCTTGCGCGCGCAACCGTTGCCGGAGCAGGAGAACTGCTCGCCCAGGCCGACGAGAGCGCGGCGCAGCTTCGGATCAATGTGACGTCTCCCAATGGGACAACGGCAGCGGCACTTGAGGTGTTGATGTCGGAGGAAACCGGTCTGCCGCCGCTGATGTGCCAGGCGGTCGGCGCCGCCGCGGACAGGAGCCGGGAGCTGGGCAAGTGAGCGAAATCAGTTTCGACGATTTTATGAAGGTCGACATTCGCGTCGGACGGGTCCTGCGCGCCGAACCCTACCCGGAGGCGCGCAAGCCGGCGTTGAAAATCTGGGTCGATTTCGGGCCGGAGATCGGAGAGAAGAAGACCTCTGCCCAGGTCACGCGTCACTACGATCCCGAGACGCTGGCGGGGCGAATGGTGATGGGCGTGGTGAACTTTCCACCGCGCCAGATTGGTCGGTTCATGTCGGAGGTCCTTCTCCTTGGCGTGCCCGACGAGGATGGGGAGGTTGTGTTGCTGACCCCGGATCAAGATGTCCCTGTAGGAGGGCGAATGCATTGACCAAACGTATCCTGATATCCCGTACGCTTCCCGAAGCGATTCTGGAGGAGGCTGCGCGCCTCGGTGAGGTGACTGTTCGCCCGGGGCGCATTCCGCTTGATCTCGGTGAAGCCAGACAGGCACTAAATGACTATGACGGAATCCTCAGCATGGGCGGGGACGCCTTCGGCGCCGAGACCTTCGAGACCGGCCCTTTCCGTTGCAAGGTCATTGCCAATTTCGGTGTCGGCTACGAGCATATCGATGCACCGGCCGCCAAGGCCGCAGGTGTCGCGGTTTCCAACACTCCCGGCGCGGTAACCGATGCCACGGCCGACATCGGCATGACACTTGTCCTGATGACTTGTCGGCGTGCTGCACAGGGCGAGAGGCTTGTGCGGTCCGGTCAATGGGAAGGCTGGCGGCCGATGGAATTGCTGGGAATGCACGTGACCGGCAAGACGCTCGGTATTGTCGGGATGGGGCGGATCGGGAAGGCCGTTGCCCGCCGCGCGCATTTCGGTTTCGACATGCCGATCGTGTTCTACAACCGCTCCCGGGTGGAAGACCCCGGCTTGCCTGCCACGCAGCTCGACACGATCGAGGACCTGATGTCGACGGCAGACATCGTGGTCGTGACGGTGCCGGCAACCCCGCAGACCCGTCACCTGATCGGCGCCGCAGAGATCGCGGCGATGAAACCTACTGGCGTGCTGGTGAACATTGCCCGCGGCAATGTCGTGGTCGAGGCCGACCTCATCAAGGCTTTGCAGGAGAAGCGGATTGGCGGGGCGGGGCTCGATGTCTACGAGTTCGAGCCCAAGGTCCCGCAGGCATTGCGCGACCTCGACAACGCCGTTTTGTTGCCGCACATGGGCACGTCGACACTCGAAGTGCGGACCAACATGGGGATGCTCTGCCTCGACAATATCCGCGCGGCACTAGAAGGGCGGGACCTTCCGACCCCTGTGTGATCGCTCATTCGGAGAGCCCGTGCGTGCGATCGTAGGGGGCGGCGCCCGGCGCCGTCCAGTCGGCGGTCGCTGGCCCGCTGAAGATCTCGACCTTCAACGGGTGACACGCGGCGGCGTCGGAGGAATGCTCGGAGGAGCAATCGCCGCCGGGGCAGGCCGAAAGAGCACCGAGAAGGTCAATTTCGGCGATGAACTCGATGAAATCGCCGGGGCGGACCGGGCTCGCCTTCATGAAGTACTGGCCCGTGTCACGGGTGAACCCGGTACACATGAAGACGTTGAGCACGTCGTGGACATGAGCTTCGGCATGTTGAAGCGGCATCCCGGTGTCTGACGCCAGCGCTCGGGTCAGGTTCGAGTGGCAGCAGTGGTGATAATGCCCGCCCGAGAGGAGGGCGTGTGTGTAGGGATCGCAGCGTGTACCGATTACGTCGTGCACAGAGCCACCGAACTCATCTATCCCATACCATTCCAGAGTGTCCTGCAGGATTGTCGCCATCGGGCGCAGTTTCGGGAATCCCGACCAAAGCCGGTTGCCCGTCGTGACATGGGTGCCGTGAAGCGCCCTTGTCTTGCCGGAGTAGAAACGCTCGGTCAGGTCGTTGGCATTCCACAGGTTCAGATCTCCAACCTGCGGCCCCTCTATGGAAGTGATCCGGAAGGCCCCCCCGGCAGGCACCCGGAAACACGCCGCGTCCCGTGCGGGCACGATGACTTCGCCGGTTTTCTCCAATCGGGTCCGGTGTCTCCCGAGAGCGGGCATGTCCGGCTGGGGCAAAGTGTCGACCGGGTAGCAGATCACGGGAGCGATGGCGCGGCGGGCGTCGGCGTCGGCGGGGTGTTGCATAGAGGCTCGGCAGTTTGGCTGTGATGCCCGGAGCATGGTCGAGACTTCGACCGCTGGCAATCGTCCACCAAGGCAGGCTCAACGAAAAAGCCCGGCCAGTGGCCGGGCTCCGTGTCGTCACTGTCGTGTTGCCTAGTGAAGGCGTTCCTGCGCCATAAGGCGGATCTTGGCGATTGCTTCACCCGGGTTCAGGCCTTTCGGGCAGGTCTGGGTGCAGTTCATGATCACGTGGCAGCGATAGAGCTTGTAGGGATCTTCCACGTCATCCAGACGCTCGCCCGTGGCTTCGTCACGGCTGTCGATGAGCCAGCGGTAGGCATGCAGAAGGGCTGCCGGTCCGAGATACCGGTCGCCGTTCCACCAATAGGCGGGGCAGGAGGTCGAGCAGGAGGCGCAGAGCACGCATTCGTAAAGACCGTCCAGCAGGGCGCGATCTTCAGGCGACTGCAGCCATTCCTTCTCCGGCGCGGGTGTCTTCGTCTCCAGCCAGGGCTTGATGGAAGCATGCTGAGCATAGAAATGGGTCAGGTCCGGCACCAGGTCCTTCACCACCGGCATGTGCGGCAGCGGGTAGATCTTGATGTCGCCCTTCTGGTCGTCGATGCCCCAGATACAGGCAAGCTTGTTGATCCCGTTAACGTTCATCGCGCAGGAACCGCAGATCCCTTCGCGGCAGGAGCGGCGGAAGGTCAGCGTCGGATCGATCTCGTTCTTGATCTTGATCAGTGCGTCCAGAATCATCGGGCCGCAATCGTCCAGATCGATGAAATAGGTATCGAGTTGCGGGTTTTTCCCGTCATCAGGATTCCAGCGATAGATCACGAATTTCCGGACATTCTTGGCATTGGCCGGCTTTGGCCATGTCTTGCCCGTCATGACTTTCGAGTTCTTGGGGAGTGTGAATTGAACCATAAGGTCACCTCAGCTTTCTGCGGGCGGCAGCATGGCCGCCGCGTGGCTTGGGTTCGAGGGTTATGCGGGGAGAGCGCCGCATCAGCGCCGCGCCCACTGGCAATAGAGATCGCCCCTGAAAAGGATAGTCGGGTTTCGCCCGCAATCCATGCCGCGATACCCGCCCGGTGCCCTGATCGACCGGACAATCGTGCGTTGGTTCGCGGTCAAACGGCCCTGAGCCGGGGCAAGCCCCAGTCGCCGGGCCGCACAGGCGTTGATCGCATCCGCGTCGATGTAGGTGACACGATCATAGGGAACGATCTGTACCGACATCGCCGTGGAAGATGGATTGGCTTTCTGTTGCTCCAGGTAGGCCGCGCCGCCCACTCCGCGTGATTTCTTGCAGTCCAGAATCACGCTGCGCTGTTCTTCGACAGCGGTGAGCGCGGAGGCGGCGCCCGGAAGGGCAACAGCCAGTGCAAGTGCGGTGGTGAGAAGTTTGGCCCGGTTGAACATCAGTAAACCCTCGCTTTTGGTGCAATCTTCTTGAGATCGATTCCACCTTCGTCCTCGACCGTAAGCGGGTCAAGGTGCACGGGACGGTACTCGAGTTCGACATTCGGGCCGTCAACCACCGCAAGCGTGTGCTTGCGCCAGTTCTCGTCGTCGCGGTCCGGGTAGTCCTCGTGGGCGTGGGCACCGCGGCTTTCCTTGCGTGCCTCGGCCGAGACGATGGTCGCCATGGCGTTCGGCATCAGGTTGGACAGCTCCAGAGTTTCCATCAGGTCGGTGTTCCAGACCAGCGAGCGGTCGGTGACCTTCACGTCGTCCAGCTTGGCAGCGACCGCCTTCATCTTCTCGACACCCTCGGCGAGGGTCTTGTCGGTCCGGAAGACGGCGGCGTCGGCCTGCATCGTGCGCTGCATTTCGTCCCGCAGATCGGCCGTCGTGACCGAGCCATCGGCATAGCGGAACTTGTCGAAAGTCGCGATCGCGGCGTCGAGGCTCGCCTGGTTCAACTCCGGATTCGGCGCTGCGGGGTCGACCACCTGACCCGCCTTGATGGCGGCGGCGCGGCCGAAGACCACGAGGTCGATCAGCGAGTTGGAGCCGAGACGATTGGCGCCGTGCACAGAGGCACAGCCCGCTTCCCCGACGGCCATCAGGCCCGGCGCGATTGCGTCGGGATTGTCGGCGGTCGGGTTGAGCACTTCACCCCAATAGTTGGTCGGGATGCCGCCCATGTTGTAGTGGACCGTCGGCAGAACCGGCACCGGCTCTTTCGTGAGGTCCACACCGGCGAAGATCTCGGCGCTTTCGGTGATGCCCGGCAGA
This sequence comes from Aliiruegeria haliotis, assembly GCF_003003255.1. Classification (GTDB taxonomy): domain Bacteria; phylum Pseudomonadota; class Alphaproteobacteria; order Rhodobacterales; family Rhodobacteraceae; genus Tropicimonas; species Tropicimonas haliotis. Next base: position 94,992 of record NZ_PVTD01000008.1, on the reverse strand, counting down.
CGCTCGGCGAGCGTTTCGGGGGGCAGGTGGTTGAGGTGCAGCGAAATGTGGTCCTTGTTCGGTCCCACGCCTCGGCCTTCGCGGATCTCGATGGTCATGCAGCGCGAAACCACGTCGCGCGATGCGAGGTCCTTGTAGGTCGGAGCGTAGCGCTCCATGAAGCGCTCGCCTTCGGAGTTGGTCAGGTAGCCGCCTTCGCCACGGGCCCCCTCGGTGATCAGGCAGCCCGAACCGTAGATGCCGGTCGGGTGGAACTGAACGAACTCCATGTCCTGCAGGGGAAGCCCCTGGCGGGCGACCATGGCGTTGCCGTCGCCTGTGCAGGTATGTGCCGAGGTCGCGGAGAAGTAGGCGCGGCCATATCCACCAGTCGCAAGGACAACCATCTTGGCGTTGAAGGCATGAAGCGTGCCGTCATCGAGTTTCCAGGCAAGGATACCCTGGCACACACCATCCTCGGACATGATCAGGTCCGTGGCGAAGTACTCGATGAAGAACTGGGCGTCTTCCTTGATCGACTGGCCGTAGAGCGTGTGCAGGATGGCGTGGCCGGTCCTGTCGGCGGCAGCAGCCGTCCGCTGCACCGGGGGGCCTTCGCCGAACTCGGTGGTGTGGCCGCCGAAGGGGCGCTGGTAGATCTTGCCTTCTTCGGTGCGCGAGAAGGGCACACCGTAGTGCTCCAGCTCGTAGACGGCCTTGGGTGCCTCGCGGGCCAGGTATTCCATCGCGTCGGTGTCGCCGAGCCAGTCGGACCCCTTCACGGTGTCGTACATGTGCCAGTGCCAGCTGTCGGGGCCCATGTTGCCAAGCGAGGCCGCGATGCCGCCCTGGGCGGCGACAGTGTGCGAGCGGGTCGGGAACACCTTGGTGACGCAGGCGGTCTTCAGACCCTGTTCGGCCATGCCGAGGGTCGCGCGAAGGCCGGCGCCACCGGCACCTACGACGACAACGTCGTATTTGTGGTGAGTGATTTCGTATGCGGACATTTTTCTCTCCGAAGCCTTAGCCGGCGATCATGGAAGCGATCAGGATCTTGACCAGGGCAAAGAGGCCCAGGCCGCAGAAGAACCAGCCAAGCGCGGTGGTGATGATGACACCGGCAAAATCAAAGCCGTGCGGAACGTAGTCTTCGAACACCTTCTTGATGTTGAAGCGCCAGTGATAGGTGGCCGAGACCACGAAGAGGCCCATGATGACCATGTTGAAGGGCCGGGTGAGGCCTTCGACGACGACTTCGTAGGGGGCGCCGATGAGTGGCGCGATGCAGAACAGGAACAGGATGACCAGGGCGGCCATCATGTAGGAACTGGTGGTGACTTCCAGCTGGTGCTCGGCCCCGTGGGCGATCGAGCCCTTGCCGGAGGCGCGCTTGCGATCTGTCAGATAGGACATGGCTTCCTCCGGGTCAGACAATGAGCAGGATGATCGAGGTCAGGACGGTGCCAGCGACCGAGCCGAAGACCAGCGCCCAGCCGAGTTTTTCGGCCGTCGGCAGATCAAGCCCGATGGCTTCGTCCCAGATAATGTGACGGATGCCGCCCAGCATGTGGTACCAGAGCGCCCAGATGATGCCGAACCAAACGATGTAGGCCAGCCACCAGCCGGTGAGCCATTCGTTGTGCGCCGCGTAGACCTCGGGGCCGGCGGCAGCGGCAAGAAGCCACCACAGCATGAGAAGAATACCCACCGTCAGTCCGTTGCCCGAGATCCGGATGAGGATCGAGCTGACCATCAGAATGTGCGGACGATAAATGGAGAGGTGCGGCGACCGAGGTCGATTTCCCCGGTTCACATCAGCAGTCATGTGCCTGGCTCCTTTGCTGGCGCGGTACAGGTCCCGCATTTGCACTCTTCCTAATGCATCTGGTGCGCGTGTCACGTGGATGAGGCCGCATTGGGCGCGGTTTATTGGCGCAATCCGGCGGTGTGCGCCAGGCGACTGTGATCCGGTGTCCGCACGAAATAGGTCGTAGTGATTTGTTTTGTAATGATATTACTCTGAAGGCTGTATGCCGTCGGCGAATCCGGGTCGACCGATCATGCGTCCCGTGCATATCTCTTTCGGGCGCTCTGCGATCCTGTGCGTGGGTTTTGGAGCCTTGTGCACCTTGCCTGAGTCCCGCTCATTCGCGAAAGCCGGGGTAGGGCGAAGCGGGTGGTTGCGAACGACCTAACTTGCGCTCTGAGGGGCCCTCGGCCCAGCCAACAACACAGGCGTCAGGCGGCGCTGCTACGAGGGGCTGGGCTAGCCGCGGAAACCCGGCTTGCATGACGCGCTTCCATCGCCTGCCGGTTCGGCAGGTCAAACAGGAACAAGCGCCCAATAGTCCAGGTCGAGGAGCACATCCGGGAGGTACTTCCCGTCCTCCCCCTTCAACTCGAAGGGCGCGCCCTTCGTTGCGACGAGCCGCAGTCGCAGCGCGCCAACTCCCGGTGCGGAGGTCTCTGCCTTGCCGAGGACTTCCGTCCAGGCCTTGATTGTGTCCCCCGCGAAGCAGGGATTCGCATGTGCACCGCCATTCAACCCGACGATCATCGATGCATTTGCAAGTCCATTGAAACTCAGCGCCCGTGCCATGGAAATCACATGACCCCCATAGATCAGGCGCCTGCCATCCGGGCGGAAGGTGGCGTCGAAATGCACCTTGGCGGTGTTCTGCCAGAGCCGGGTGGCCAGCATGTGCTCGGCTTCCTCGATCGTCACGCCATCGACATGGTCGATCCGCTCGCCCACAGTGTAGTCGCCCCAGCGGTGCGGCTCGCCCGCGAGGGCGAAGTCGTAGCCGGTGAAATCCAATCCCTCCGGAAGCACCAGGTCGTCTGGCGACACCACATCGGCCAGTTCCGGAATCGTCGTGTCCGGGGCCGGCGCATCCAGATTGCCCTTCCGGACCATGACCCAGCGAACGTATTCCAGCACGCTCTGATTGTCCTGGTTGCGCCCAGTGGTGCGGACATAGACCACGCCGGACTTGCCGTTCGAGTTCTGTTTCAACCCGATCACTTCGCTCTCGGACCGCAGGGTGTCACCGGGATAGACCGGCGCCAGAAAGCGACCCTCTGCATAGCCGAGGTTGGCCACAGCATTGAGCGAGATGTCCGGAACCGTCTTTCCGAACACCGTGTGAAACGTGATCAGGTCGTCCATGGGAGAGACCGGCAGACCGCAGGCCCGGGCAAACTCATCCGAGGATGCCAACGCGTGGCGGGCCGGGTAGAGAGCGTGGTACAGCGCCCGCTCTCCCCCGGAAACGGTGCGCGGCACGGCGTGCGCAATTACCTCGCCCAGCCGGTAATCCTCGAAGAAGCGGCCCGGATTGGTCTTGGCCATGGTTCAGTGTTCTCCCAGTTTGATGTCCGGGCTGTATATTCCCGGTACGTCCTTCACCACGGCCTGACCGCAGCGCATGACGCCTTTTGTGGCGTCGAAGGCGTAGGTGGGATCGCCGTGGAGATGCCAGCCATCGTTCAGCGCCTTTGTCACCTTGTGGCAGAAGGCCGAGGTGTCGTCCTCGCTCAGAAATCGGTAGAGTTTCATTGTCCGCTCCCAAAGACCGGGTAGCCAAGCCACCCGTGGATGAAGCCGATAACCACCAACAAGACGACGCTGGCGGCGAGGAACATCGCGTCCTTGGCGATGCTGCCGGCCTCGGGCGGTGTCCAGTCGGGTTCGGCACGGTTGATGATTCCCGGCGTGACCAGCGACCAGCCGAGCAGACCGCCGAACAGGATGATCCCGGCAAGATCGCCGTTCACCAGCAGGTGCGCGATGGCCCAGAGACTGAACCCGGCCAGCATCGGGTGCCGCATGCCGTTCAGCAGTGCCCCTTTCTTCGGGGCAGGGCTCATCATGTAGATCGCGATCAGAATGATCAGGTTGTTGATGTGGCGCAGGAAAGACGGCGGCGACCAGATTTCCACGAAGGGCGCGGCACGATAGCCGACCACCATCAGGACGACCGCCGCGACGAGGCCCCCGGTGACCATCATCTTGGCCTGGTTGTCCTCCATCATCGCCCGTTTGTCGGGGGCGACACGTTTGTAGAGATGCGCCCCCCACCAGAGTGCGACGCCAAGTATCAATAGAAGCCAGCTCATGGGGATCTCCTAGGCCAATGCAGAAATGGCCTCCGCTTTCGCCAGCGTGGCCTTCGCGGTCACGATATGCAGATTCTCCACGATTTTTCCATCGACAACAGCGACACCGAGCCCCTCCGCTTCGGCGGCCTCGAAGGCGGCGATCTGGCGGCGGGCGAGGTCAATCTCCGAGTCCGTCGGTGCAAAGGCTGCATTCGCGGTGGCAATCTGGGCGGGATGGATCAGCGTCTTGCCATCCATGCCAAGGTCGCGCCCCTGTTCACACTCGACCTTCAGGCCATCGTCATCCTTGAACGCATTGTAGACACCATCGACACAGATGATTCCGGCCGCCCGAGCGGCGAGCAGGCAGGTCTGCAGCGCGGTCTGCATGGGCAGCCGGTCGGGGCGGAATCGGCAGTTCAGCTCCTTGGCGAGGTCGTTGGTGCCCATGATGAAACCGCCCATCCGGGGTGCGGCGGCGATGGCGCCTGCATTCAGAATACCGCGGGGGGTCTCCATCATGGCCCAGATCTGCGTGTCGACACAGGCCGGATCGGCATCAAGCCTTGCGGTGATAGCCTCAATCTGCGCGACCGTTTCGACCTTGGGCAACAGGACCGCCTGCGGTCCGATCTCCACCACCGCCTCAAGGTCGTCGGGGCCCCATTCGGTATCCATGCCATTGAGGCGGACGATTTGCGCGCGCGCTCCATAACCGCCGGATTTGAGTGTCTCGACCAGCAACCTGCGCGCATTCGCCTTCTCATCGATCGCGACAGCATCTTCGAGGTCGAAGATAATCGCATCGACGGGAAGGGACTTCGCCTTTACCAGGGCACGGTCCTTCGACCCCGGAATATAGAGCACAGAGCGATAGGGGCGGGCGGCAAGATCCATGTCTCTCTCCTGTCGTTTCGAGATTTGCAGAGAGCACACCTTTTCTGCGCGCGCAAGATATGAAATGCCGCACTGCGGAAATGCGCAAGAATTTTGCGCGAGGGTGCGGCGCGGCGGCGCTTCCGTTGCCGCAAACACCTTGCCGAGGGCTGAATTCCGTTCCCAACCTTGGCGGTCGAGACAGTTTTGGGAGCGTTCGTGACATTGCTCCGGGGGAAGCCCATGTCCACGCGTCTCGCATCCGGCGAACGCTAGCAAGGAAGCCGCACCTGCAACGGGTGGTCCCGGTATCGCTGCGCCTGGCAGGAACGCGAGATTGTCCCGCGCTTCAGCCTGTTGCGCACAGCTCTGCCCGAGGGAACTGCCTTTTGCCCGAGAATCGGTCGCTTTCGGAACGAGAAAACCACTGGATCGCGGCACTTGGAGCGGCGGGACGGAGGACGCGGGACGTGCGGCCATCGGCCCCTGAGTGCCGGGAATTGCGCCTTTCCGGCGTGTTACCGCCTTCAGGGCGCTCCTGTCCCGGCAAGTGCAGCCTTGTGCCGCGCTGCCATCCGGTTGCGCCAGCCCCCCCAAATGGCTAGGCACTGCGCCGAAGTGAAACCAACCTAGGGAAACTCTCCAATGGCCAGACCCAAGATTGCCCTTATCGGCGCCGGTCAGATCGGTGGCACGCTTGCTCACCTCGCCGCGATGAAGGAACTCGGCGACGTCGTCCTGTTCGATATTGCCGAAGGTACCCCGGAGGGCAAGGCGCTCGATATTGCCGAGTCCGGCCCGTCCGAGGGCTTCGATGCCAAGCTGAAAGGCACGCAGGACTATGCCGACATCGCCGGTGCCGACGTCTGCATCGTGACTGCCGGTGTGCCGCGCAAGCCCGGCATGTCCCGCGACGATCTTCTGGGCATCAACCTGAAGGTCATGAAATCCGTTGGCGAAGGCATCCGCGACAACTGCCCCGACGCCTTCGTGATCTGCATCACCAACCCGCTGGACGCGATGGTCTGGGCGTTGCAGCAGTTCTCCGGCCTGCCGACCAACAAGGTCTGCGGCATGGCGGGTGTACTGGACTCGGCCCGCTTCCGTCACTTCCTCTCCGTCGAGTTCGACGTTTCGATGAAGGACGTCACGGCCTTTGTGCTCGGCGGCCACGGCGACACCATGGTGCCCTCCGTGCGCTACTCCACCGTTGGCGGCATCCCGCTGCCGGATCTGGTCGCAATGGGCTGGACCACGCAGGAGAAGCTGGACGCTATCGTACAGCGCACCCGTGACGGTGGCGCCGAGATCGTTGGTCTGCTGAAGACCGGCTCGGCCTACTACGCTCCGGCGACCTCCGCGATCGAGATGGCGGAAGCCTACCTCAAGGACCAGAAGCGCCTGCTGCCCTGCGCCGCCTATTGCGATGGCGAGCTGGGCCTGAAGGACACCTATGTCGGTGTGCCGACCATCATCGGTGCCGGCGGTGTCGAGAAGGTCGTCGACATCAAGCTCTCGAAGGAAGAGCAGGCCATGTTCGACAACTCGGTCGGCGCGGTGAAGGGCCTGGTCGAGGCGTGCAAGGGCATCGACCCGTCGCTGGCCTAAACTGATATCGGCATTGCCCGGCCCTCAATGGGTGGAAGGCCGGGCAATGCCATCGTGAGAACAGCCGTGACAATTTGAGCGGCGAGGGGATCAATTCGTCGGGCACCAACCCCATGGCATCGCACGTCTGCGGTCCTGTGGCCGTAGTCGGAGCCGAACATGCCCATCGCACGTGTCAACGGCCACCTGTTCTTCTTCGTGCATGTCCCGAAATGTGGTGGAACCAGCATCAAGCGGTTTCTCGACACGCATGGCGTGACGGCCTTTGACGGGCACGGCGCCACCACCTGGTCGAAATGCACCGTTGACCATATCCATGCCGATCTGCACACGCGCTTCGTGCCCGACCGTTTCTTCGACCACGGTTTCATCGTCTTCCGTGATCCGGTCGAACGGTTGGTTAGCAGCTATGGCATGTATGCCGGCCCGCCGGGGCGGTCGCTGAACCCGGCCAATCACCTGTTGCGCACATGGGCGCATGTTCGTGGTCGGAAGGCTCGCAGCTATCCTTTCATGGGCCGCGAATGGGCGATCGATTTCGACACATGGGTGCGCGGCGTCTTCTGGATCCAGAAACGATGGCCGTACAAGGGCAACAACCACTTCAGACCGCAGTCGGAGTTCTTCCGGGCGGGTCTCAGGGTTTTTTTCCTCGAGGACGGACTCGACAAGATCTGCCGCTGGATCGGAAATCAAGCCGGCCTTGGTCCCGAGATCGAGGTCCCCCATACGAACCGGGCCCGGACCAGTGACGTCCAGATGACGCACGCCACACGCAGATTGATCGAGAAGCACTACCGCGCCGACTATGACCTCTTTGCGACCTTGCGGGCGGAGCAGGACGGTGGGCCGGCGCTAGCTAAGGATCAGGCCCGCGCGGCAATCGTCCCCGGTGGAGGCGTTGGCGCAGTCAAGGCCGACCCGAAAACCGCCGGCTGAGGACAAGGGGAGAGGCATCCTCCATCTCCTTGCATCAGGTGCACTGCGCCCTTCGAGTCCAGCGATTCGTCAAAGTCTGTTGGAGCAAAACGCGGCGTATGATCCGGTAGCAGCCATGCCAGGTCCCTTTGTGGCGCAATGCGCGACCGGAAAAGCGCCCCGCGCCTACGCAGGGCATCGGCTTCCAATGGGTCGAGGACAAAGAGGTCCCGATGAAAGGCCAGAACGGCTTGCAGGTCGTGGCAGGCGTCACGGACATGGCGTACCTGAGCCTGTCGTTCGGGGTGCAGCAGTTCAGTGATGTTTCTGTCGTCCACCGCTGCATAGCGAAGTGTCTTCAGGGCCCAGTGCAGGGGTGTCAGGCCGTCGAAATGGAGAAGGCGGGCGTCGGGCGAGGTTCTCCCGGCGGGCAGCGCGTGGTTTCCCGTAGTGTTGGCGTGTGGTGCGTGGGCACCGATCCGAAGCCCACGGCCCGTTCGGGAAAGGGATTTGCCATTCGGATAGCCCGCGAGCCCGCGCCGCAGGAACCGCGCATTGCCGCGAGGAGTTCGGCGGTAGACGTCATCGGGCATTCGGCGAGGGGAGCGGAACACGCCGTCAAAAATCGTGACGGGGGTCTCGGCGGCGAGCCAGACCCGCTCATGGTTCGGGATGCGCAACCAGTCCACCTCATCGCCGAGACGGGAAAGGATCTGAGGAAGCGGCCTGTCCAGTTGAAGAAACTCGTCGGCATCGATGTGCAGCAACCAGTCGGCCTCGGTCCGGTTGTAGGCCCAGGTGGCATTCGCTGCTTGCCTCTGGGACTGGAGCAGCGGCCGGTCTCGATTCCGAACTTCGGACCAGTACCAGTCATCGCATCGCGTGATGTAGCAGCGGGGAAGGCGCCGGAGCATGTTGGCACATGGGTCGCCGGGGTCATCTAGGAACAGGTGAACTTCCGAGGCACCAAGGCCAAGGTGGTGCGCCGCAAACGCCAGAACGAGGTTTGTCGGCTCCATGACGGTCGCAACCACGGCCCATCGCTGAATGCTCTCCATTTTTGGTTGCCTCGTGTGCTGGCAGGTGTATTGGACGCCGCAATTGCCCAGCTTCGCCGGGGTTTCGACAGCGTTCAGCATCATGACCGACAGCGGTTAACAGATCCCGGAGAGACGGATGATTCTTTGATCGCTCGATGAGTTTGCGCTAACGACCACATTCAATGTGATCACACAATTTGCCGGTGTGATCACATTGGTCGGATTTTCGGCGAAATCCTGGCAGAACAGCAAGAAAACCTTTGGTTCACGGGGCCGGACATGCCAATCAATCCAAAATCGCAGCAAGACGGGACAATTTCATGAATATCCATGAATACCAGGCGAAGGCACTCCTTCGCGATTTCGGCGCCCCGGTCAGTGACGGCCGTATCGTTCTCAGGGCAGAGGAGGCCAAGACGGCCGCCGGCGAACTCGACGGCCCGCTCTGGGTGGTCAAGGCCCAGATCCACGCAGGTGGTCGCGGCAAGGGGTCCTTCAAGGAACCGGAAGCCGGTGAAAAAGGCGGTGTCCGCCTGACCAAATCTGTGGAGGAAGCTGCGGAAGAGGCCAAGAAAATGCTTGGCCGCACGCTGGTGACCGAACAGACCGGCCCCGCCGGCAAGGAAGTCCACCGCGTCTATATCGAGGAAGGTGCCAACATCCAGCGCGAGCTGTACCTCGCCTTGCTGATCGACCGCCAGACCTCGCGCATCTCCTTCGTCTGCTCGACGGAAGGTGGCATGAACATCGAGGAGGTTGCCGCGGAGACCCCCGAGAAGATCCTGTCCTTCTCGGTCGATCCGGCCACCGGCTACCACGGCTACCATGGGCGCCGCATCGCGTTCATGCTCGGCCTCGAAGGACCGCAGGTGAAGCAGTGCGTTGCGTTGATGAAGACGCTCTACCGGATGTTCGTGCAGAAAGACATGGACATGCTGGAGATCAATCCGCTGATCGTGACCGACAGCGGCGATCTCAAGTGCCTCGATGCCAAGATGGGCTTCGATGGCAACGCGCTCTACCGCCACCCCGACGTGGCCGCGCTGCGCGACGATACCGAAGAGGATCCGAAGGAACTCGAAGCGTCCAAGTTCGATCTGAACTATATCGCCCTCGACGGTGACATCGGCTGCATGGTGAACGGCGCGGGCCTTGCCATGGCGACCATGGACATCATCAAGCTCTACGGCGCCGAGCCGGCGAACTTCCTCGACGTTGGTGGCGGCGCCACCAAGGAAAAGGTGACCGAGGCCTTCAAGATCATCACCTCCGATCCCAACGTGAAGGGCATCCTGGTGAACATCTTCGGTGGAATCATGCGCTGCGACGTGATCGCCGAAGGCGTGATCGCCGCGGTCAAGGAAGTGGGCCTGCAAGTTCCGCTTGTCGTGCGCCTTGAGGGTACGAATGTGGAAAAGGGCAAGGAAATCATTGCCACGAGCGGTCTGAACGTGATCGCGGCAGATGATCTGGCCGATGGCGCCAAGAAGATCGTCGCAGCGGTGAAAGGATAAGAAGAATGGCTGTTCTCGTTGATGAAAACACCAAGGTGATCTGCCAGGGCTTCACCGGTTCGCAAGGCACCTTCCACTCCGAACAGGCGATTGCCTATGGCACGAAGATGGTCGGTGGCGTGACCCCGGGCAAGGGTGGCCAAACCCACCTCGACCTGCCGGTGTTCGACTCGGTCCATGAGGCCAAGGCACGGACCGAGGCCAATGCGACCGTGATCTATGTCCCGCCCCCCTTCGCGGCCGACTCGATCCTTGAAGCGATCGACGCCGAGATGGAGCTGATCGTCTGCATCACCGAAGGCATTCCGGTCATGGACATGCAGACGGTGAAGCGTGCGCTGATGGACAGCAAATCCCGTCTGATCGGCCCGAACTGCCCCGGTGTCATCACGCCGGATGCCTGCAAGATCGGCATCATGCCCGGCCACATCCACAAGCGTGGTTCGGTTGGCGTCGTGTCCCGTTCCGGCACGCTGACATATGAAGCGGTGAAACAGACGTCAGACAGTGGCCTTGGCCAGTCGTCGGCAGTCGGTATCGGTGGCGACCCCATCAAGGGCACCGAGCATATCGACGTGCTGGAGATGTTCCTGGCGGATGACGAGACCCAGTCGATCATCATGATCGGCGAGATCGGAGGCTCCGCGGAAGAGGAAGCCGCCCAGTTCCTCGCCGACGAGAAAAAGAAGGGTCGCTGGAAGCCGACCGCGGGCTTCATCGCTGGCCGAACGGCACCTCCGGGTCGCCGTATGGGCCACGCAGGCGCAATCGTTGCCGGCGGCAAGGGCGGGGCCGAAGACAAGATCGAGGCGATGCTCTCGGCGGGTATCACTGTTGCCGAAAGCCCCGCACATCTTGGCGAGGCGGTGCTCAAGGCCATCGGCTGACGGCCTGTGCCGGCCTGTCGCCTCGGGCCCCGTGTCCAATGCGTGGCGCACCGGGGCAGGCAGCGAAGACAAGGTTCATGCCCTCCGTGCGATACGGGGGGCATTGCCACAAACCAACGGACGCGGTGATATCCTGTGATGGAGCGACAACACCTCTCTGGTATCGTCCTGGTGGTTCCGGCCATCGGTCTCGATCCGCGTACGGGTGGCGGACAGCGCTCCCGGCTCTTTGCCGAAGCCGCGGGACAGCTCGGATCGGTGTCGGTGCTCGGCGTTGGCGACATGAGTGACGCTGACCTCCGCGCGGCCTTTCCGGAGGCAGATCGCGTCGCGGTTGTGCGCAGCGATCGCGTGGCCCCGCCCATGCGTGGTCCCATCCGCAAAACACTTGACCTCATGCACGAACTGCTGGTGCCGCGTGTCCGCTATGGTATCGACCCGACATTGCAGGAGAGCCTTTGCCGCCTCGTCGACGAGACCGGTGCCGAGGCTGTCCTCAACCGGTATGCGCGCGTGTTTCTTGCCACCGGACTGCCCGTGGCTGGTCCCATATCGGGGAATGTCGAACGCAAGGTCCCGGTTCTTGTCGATGTCGATGACCGCGACGACCAGCGGTTGGCCAGCGCTTTTGCCTCGAGGATCAGGGTGCCATTCCTTCAGGGCCTCTTTGACAGTATCGTTCTGGCGCGCCACCGGGCGCACCTGAAGAGGGGCCTGGCGCGGGCTGATCATGTCTGGTTCGCGGCGTCAGAGGATATCTGGCAATTGCCCGGTACAGCGACGAGCGTCGCTCCGAATGTGGCGTCATTGGCATTCGGCGCGGGCGGTGTGCCCGGGGCCGCATCCGGCAACGACCTGTTGTTCGTCGGATCCCACGCGCACCGGCCCAACCGCGATGGCATGCGGTGGTTCCTTGAAACCTGCTGGAAGCCCATCCGGGCGGCCTTCCCACGGACGCGGTTGCGGCTGGTCGGGGTCGGCGCCTGGGAGAGCCTGCGTGACGAGGGTCTGGATCTGGAGGGGGTCGATATCGTCGGCGCGGTGGAGGTGCTTGACCCGGAATATGCACGTGCCCGGCTGGCAATCTGTCCCATGCGAGAGGCCAGCGGATCCAAGGTGAAGCTGATCGAGGCGGCTGCCTATGCGCGGCCTGTGGTCTCGACGCCCGAGTCCGTTCGCGGGTTCGGCGCGGACCTTGCGCCGATCATTCCGGTTGCAGACGACCCGACGGGCTTTGTCGCAGGCTGCTGCCACTTGCTGGAGCGGCCGGAAGAGGCAGAAGCCATCGGGCAAACACTGAAGGCCTGGCAGGAGCGGACCTTCGCAAGGTCCAGCGTTATTCGTGGAATCGCACAGGATATCCTGTGTCGCGTTCCGGCGCTGTCGCCCCGGCAAACGATGGCGGAGGGCGCGGCATGAGCACTCTCGTGATGACCGCGACAATCGTTCCGGCTGCTGGTGCCGGCGTGACGCTTCGGGCAGACCCCGGGTTGCGGCGTCGCGACTATGAGGACGCCCTGCGGTTCTACCTCGGTGTTCGGTCGTCCGCCCTGTCGCGTATCATCTTCTGCGAAAACTCCGGTGCCGATCTTTCCACCCTGCGGGAGATTGCAGAGACCGCGAACCCCCTCGGCAAGCAGGTCGAGTTCCTGAGCTTTGTCTCCGATACGCCGGAGGAGTATGGCAAGGGCCACAGTGAGCTCGACATGCTCGATCGCGCCTATGAGGCGTTCTTTGGTGATCTCGCGGACACTGAGAAGTACTGGAAGGTCACCGGGCGGCTTATCATCGAGAACATCGCCGAGCTGATAGAAACGACGCCCGCGGACATGGATTTCTGCATCGATATCCGGTCAGTGCCCCATATCGGGAACCTGCTGGGCACCAACGACTGGGCCGATACCCGCATCATCGCCTTCACGTCCCGGGGATACCGGGACTACCTGCTTGGCAAGAAATCCGTTGTCGGGACACCTGACGGTGTGAGCTACACGGTCGAACTGGCCCTGTTCCCTGACTATATCGAAGCCCAGGGGCGGGACCCCCGGTTCTATCCCCGGTTCAGGGTACAACCCGTCATGCATGGAGTCGGTGCCGAATCGGGAAAGGATTACAATGACCTGCCGTCGCGCGCGAAAGGATACCTGCGCCGCGTGTCGCGCCGCTATGCGCCGGCCTTGTGGTTGTAGGGACCGGTGCGGGAGGCAGAGAGTGAATTGAACATGACAACAGCAACCGTTCATACCAGTTTCAGACCGTGGAACCCGGCCGCGCCGACCGGGTTGCGCGGCGGACGACCCCAGCACGCAGAACGGCCAGACCAGATCGAAAGACCCCGCGTCTCCAAGGGAGCACAGAATGACAGAACATAGCCCCAACGACATCTTCCACGCCTCAAGCTTCCTGCAGGGGCACAACGCAGAATATGTGGAACAGCTCTATGCCCGCTATGCGTCGGACCCCGCATCGGTCGACGAAGCCTGGGTCGAGTTCTTCCGCCAGCTCGGGGACGGTGAACGCGAAGTCCGTGCCGAGGCAGCCGGACCGTCCTGGGCACGGGACAATGGGTACGTCGCTGACGAACTGACCGCGGCGCTGACGGGCGAATGGCCGACCGAGGAAGTCGCCGACGCCGGAAAGAAGATCCAGGCCAAGGCCGCCGAAACCGGCGTCGAGGTCTCGGAGGAGCAGGTCAAGCGGGCCGTGCTCGACTCGATCCGCGCGCTAATGATTATCCGGGCCTACCGGATCAGGGGTCATTTGGTGGCGGATCTCGACCCGCTGGGCATGCGGGACCAGACCCCGCACCCGGAGCTCGACCCGGCCTCCTACGGTTTCACCGATGCCGACATGGATCGCCCGATCTTCATCGACAACGTGCTTGGCCTCCAGATGGCCTCGATGCGCCAGATCATCGAGATCGTGAAGCGCACCTATTGCGGTACGTTCGCGTTGCAGTACATGCACATTTCCGACCCCGAACAGGCCGCATGGCTGAAGGAGCGGATCGAGGGCTTCGGCAAGGAGATCCAGTTTACCCGCGAGGGCCGTCGCGCGATCCTCAACAAGCTGGTCGAGGCGGAAGGCTTCGAGAAGTTCCTGCATGTCAAGTACATGGGTACCAAGCGTTTCGGTCTTGATGGGGGCGAGGCGCTGATCCCGGCGATGGAGCAGATCATCAAGCGCGGCGGTGCGCTGGGTGCGACCGAGGTCGTGATCGGCATGCCGCACCGGGGGCGTCTCTCGGTGCTCGCCAACGTGATGGGCAAGCCCTACCGCGCCATCTTCAACGAGTTCCAGGGGGGCTCGTTCAAGCCCGAGGACGTGGATGGCTCCGGCGATGTGAAATATCACCTCGGCGCCTCCTCCGACCGCGAGTTCGACGGCAACTCGGTGCACCTGTCGCTCACCGCGAACCCGTCACACCTCGAAGCGGTGAACCCGGTGGTTCTTGGCAAGTCTCGTGCCAAGCAGGACCAGAAGGGCGATGCGCAGCGCACCTCGGTCATTCCGATCCTGCTGCACGGCGACGCCGCCTTCGCCGGTCAAGGGGTCGTGGCGGAGTGTTTCGGCTTGTCCGGCCTGAAGGGGCACCGGACCGGCGGCACGATACACATCGTCGTCAACAACCAGATCGGCTTCACCACCGCGCCGCACTTCTCGCGGTCCTCGCCCTATCCGACGGACAATGCTTTGGTTGTGGAGGCGCCGATCTTCCACGTGAACGGCGACGACCCGGAGGCCGTCGTGCACGCAGCCAAGGTCGCGACCGAGTTCCGACAAAAGTTCCAGAAGGACGTCGTGATCGACATCTTCTGTTACCGCCGGTTCGGGCACAACGAGGGCGACGAGCCCATGTTCACCAACCCGGTCATGTACAACCGGATCAAGAAGCACCGGACCACGCTGGCTCTCTACACGGAGCGGCTGGTCAAGGATGGCCTGATCCCGGAAGGCGAGATCGAGGATATGAAGGCCGCCTTCCAGGCGCACCTGAACGACGAGTTCGAGGCCGGCAAGGAGTTCAAGCCCAACAAGGCGGATTGGCTCGATGGCCGCTGGTCGCATCTCGACCGGGAAGGCGACCAGTACCAGCGTGGCAAAACGGCGATTGCCGACGAGACCTTCGACGAGGTCGGCAAAGCGCTGGTGACAGTCCCGGAGGGCTTCCCGCTGCACAAGACGGTTGGCCGACTTCTTGAAGCCAAGAAGAAGATGTTCGACACCGGCAAGGCCTTCGACTGGGCAACGGCGGAGGCGCTGGCCTACGGTTCGCTGCTCACCGAGGGCTACCCGGTCCGACTCGCGGGGCAGGATTCCACGCGCGGGACGTTCTCACAGCGCCATTCCGGCTTCATCAACCAGGAAACCGAAGAGCGATACTACCCGCTCAACCATATCCGCGAGGGGCAGGCGCAGTACGAGGTCATCGACTCGATGCTCTCGGAATACGCGGTGCTCGGCTTCGAATACGGCTACTCGCTTGCCGAGCCGAATGCGCTCACGCTCTGGGAGGCCCAGTTCGGCGACTTTGCCAACGGCGCCCAGATCATGTTCGACCAGTTCATCTCCTCGGGTGAAAGCAAGTGGCTGCGGATGTCGGGGCTCGTGATGCTGCTGCCGCATGGCTTCGAAGGGCAAGGTCCGGAGCACTCCTCCGCCCGCCTGGAACGGTTCCTGCAAAGCTGTGGGCAGGACAACTGGATCGTCGCCAACGTCTCGACCCCGTCGAACTATTTCCACATCCTGCGTCGTCAGTTGCACCGGAGCTTCCGCAAGCCGCTGGTGCTGATGACACCGAAATCGCTGCTGCGGCACAAGCTCTGCATCTCGGACCGGGAAGACTTCACAGAAGGCTCCTCGTTCCACCGTGTTCTTTGGGACGATGCGGAAAAGGGCAATTCTGACACGAACCTGGTGTCGGACGACAAGATCAAGCGCGTCGTCATGTGTTCGGGCAAGGTCTACTACGATCTGCTGGAAGAGCGCGATGCCCGTGGGATCGACGACATCTACCTGCTGCGGATCGAGCAATTCTATCCATTCCCGGCAATCTCGCTGGTGAAAGAGCTGGAGCGCTTCAAGCAGGCGGAGATGGTCTGGTGCCAGGAGGAACCCAAGAACCAGGGCGCCTGGACCTTTATCGAGCCGAATATCGAGTGGGTCCTCACCCGCATCGGTGCAGCCTACAAGCGCCCGGCCTATGCCGGCCGCTCCGCTTCCGCTTCGCCAGCCACCGGCCTGGCCTCCATGCACAAAGCACAGCAAGCCGCGCTCATCGACGAAGCGCTGACCACTGAAGGAAAGTAAGCAATGACCATTGAAGTCCGCGTCCCGACTCTGGGTGAAAGCGTTACCGAGGCGACCGTTGCCACCTGGTTCAAGAAGCCGGGAGATGCCGTCGCCGTCGACGAGATGCTGTGCGAGCTGGAAACCGACAAGGTAACCGTGGAGGTTCCGGCACCTGCGGCCGGTGTCCTCGGAGAGATTGTCGCCGAGGAGGGGGAGACAGTGGGCGTCGATGCCCTTCTCGCCACCTTGCAGGCAGGTGAAGGGGCCGCGCCCGCACCCGCCAAGGAAGCCCCGTCCGAGGCCGCACCGGCCCCGGCGGCTTCCGGTGGGGCCGCGGTCGACGTCATGGTCCCGACCCTGGGTGAGAGCGTCACGGAAGCGACCGTTTCCACGTGGTTCAAAGCCGTCGGAGAGGCCGTGGCACAGGACGAGATGCTTTGCGAGCTGGAGACGGACAAGGTGTCCGTCGAAGTGCCTGCCCCCGCCTCCGGCGTGCTGACGGAGATCGTTGCCGCCGAGGGAAGCACCGTGGATGCCACCGCGAAGCTTGCCGTGATTTCCTCCGGGGACGCCGCCGCGACCGCAGCGCCTGCCGCCGCAGCACCGACGCCCGCCACAGCCCCAGCCGCCGGCAAGGACGTCGCCGATGCGCCCTCCGCGCGCAAGCTGATGGCAGAGAAGGGCATCGACCCGGCGAACGTTCAGGGTTCGGGCCGCGACGGCCGCGTTATGAAGGGAGATGTCATCAACGCCCTGGCGCAGCCTGCGGCGAAGCCTGCCGCGCCGGCTGCCCCCCGCGCTCCGGTCCCGGCGGAAGACGCCGTTCGCGAGGAGCGGATCAAGATGACCCGCCTGCGTTCGACCATCGCCCGCCGCTTGAAGGACGCGCAGAACACCGCCGCGATCCTGACCACCTACAACGAGGTGGACATGACGGAGACGATGGCCCTGCGCAGCCAGTACAAGGAAGAGTTCGAGAAACGCCATGGTGTGCGCCTGGGCTTCATGTCCTTCTTCACCAAGGCCTGCTGCGCTGCGCTCAAGGAAGTTCCAGAGGTCAATGCCGAGATCGACGGGGACGAGATCGTCTACAAGAAGTTCGTCCACATGGGCGTCGCGGCCGGTACACCGCAGGGGCTCGTCGTTCCGGTTATTCGCGACGCCGATCGGATGTCTTTCGCGGAGATCGAGGCGGCAATCGCGGAGAAGGGTAAGCGCGCCCGTGACGGCAAGCTTTCCATGGCTGAAATGCAGGGCGGCACCTTCACGATCTCCAACGGCGGTGTCTACGGATCGCTGATGTCCTCGCCGATCCTCAACCCGCCGCAATCGGGCATACTCGGCATGCACAAGATCCAGCAGCGCCCGATGGTCATCAACGGAGAGATCGTCGCCCGCCCGATGATGTACCTCGCGCTCAGCTACGATCACCGCATCGTCGACGGCAAGGGCGCCGTGACCTTCCTTGTGAAGGTCAAGGAAGCGCTCGAAGACCCGCGCCGCCTGCTGATGGACCTGTAGTCAACCGGGCGGCAGCCCAATCATCTTTCCGGAAATATCCTCGGGGGGCGGCGCGCCAGCGCCCGGGGGGGCAGACAGCCCCCCCCTCCCACGCCGCCATATGACGCCCCCCAACCGCAAAGGAACACACCATGCCAAATTATGACGTCATCGTAATCGGCAGCGGCCCCGGCGGCTATGTCTGCGCCATCCGCTGTGCCCAGTTGGGCCTTAAAACCGCATGCGTCGAGGGACGTGACACCCTTGGAGGAACCTGTCTCAACGTTGGCTGTATTCCGTCCAAGGCGCTGCTGCACGCCTCGCATCTCGTTCATGAGAACGACCACAATTTCGAGGAGATGGGCATCAAGACCGCCAGTGCGAAAATCGATTGGAAGAAAATGCTCGACTACAAGGATGGTGTGATCGGTGCCAACACCAAGGGTGTCGAGTTCCTGTTCAAGAAGAACAAGATCGACTGGCTGAAGGGCTGGGGCTCGATCCCGGCCGCCGGTAAGGTCCAGGTCGGCGACGACGTCCACGAGGCCAAGCACATCATCATCGCATCGGGATCCGACGCCGCATCGATCCCCGGCGCAGAGGTCGAGATCGACGAGAAGATCGTCGTCACATCGACCGGTGCGCTGGAGCTGCCGAAGATTCCCAAAAAGATGGTTGTCGTCGGCGGCGGTGTGATCGGCCTTGAGCTGGGCTCTGTCTACAAGCGTCTTGGCTCGGATGTGACGGTCATCGAGTTCATGGATGGCATCACCCCGGGCGCCGACGGCGAGGTCGCGCGCAACTTCCAGAAGATCCTGAAGAAACAGGGGCTGGAAATCATCACCGGTGCCGCCGTCTCCAGGGTCGAGACGCTGAAGACCAAGGCTAAGGTCAGCTACAAGCTGCGCAAGGATGACAGCGAGCACCAGATCGATGCCGATGTCGTGCTCTGCGCCACCGGCCGCGTGCCCCATACCGAGGGCCTTGGGCTCGACAAGCTCGGCGTGAAAGTCTCCAAGCGCGGCCAGATCGAGGTCGATGCGCAGTACCGGACCAACGTGCCTGGCATCTATGCCATCGGTGACGTGATCGACGGGCCAATGCTTGCCCACAAGGCAGAAGACGAGGGCGGTGCCGTGGCAGAGATGATCGCCGGACAGAAGCCCCATATCGACTACAACCTGATCCCGGGTGTGATCTACACCACGCCGGAGGTTGCGTCGGTCGGCGCCACGGAAGAGCAACTCAAGGAGGCAGGACGCGCCTACAAGGTCGGCAAGTTCAACTTCATGGGCAATGGCCGGGCCAAGGCGATGATGCAGGCAGAGGGCTTTGTGAAGATCATCGCGGACAAGGAAAGCGACCGGATCCTCGGCGCTCACATCATTGGCCCGGTGGCTGGCGAGATGATCCACGAAATCTGCGTCGCGATGGAGTTCGGGGCATCTGCCGAGGATCTCGCACGCACCTGCCACGCCCACCCGACCACATCGGAAGCGGTGCGCGAGGCAGCCATGGCATGCGGAGACGGACCCATCCACGCTTGAGCCAGCGAGATTGCGAAACAGCGGGCGCGCGCCGACACCGGCGTGCGCCTGTTTTGTTTGTCAAGTCCGGCCGGAGCGACGCGGCGGGGCGGGGCGCGATTCCTGTGCGACTAGAGGCATAATATTTCTGCATTTTATCTGCCCGCGAAAGGACATTGCGGGAGTTTTGGCGCTACCATAAGGGGTGCAAAAACGGCATGCCGGATTTCCTCTGATTGCATGGCTTTCCGGGCGCTTGCCAAATGCCGTTCAGGCCTTTGCAAAAGTTGACAAATTGCCGGGGCCGCGCTCGGAAATCCCTTTGCTGCACGTGCACAATCCGCCCGATTTTGAGGCGTTTGCCATCGGTGTGCGGTTAAGCGGCATGTTTTGTCTGATCATATGCGTCTAGATCGGGGGCAGCCAAAATCGGGTAAGACACATGAAAGATACGCTTCCGACGCCTCCGGAGTTTCCGGGGCTAGCCACAGTCATCCACGGAAATGGGGCGATTGCCCAAGTGATGGGCCAGGTGTGCGGAGGGGTGATCGGCTATCCAATCACGCCTTCCACGGAGATCGCGGAGATTTACGAGGCCTTCCGCGCCGGCGGTGGTGTGAACCTCTGGGGGCGACACCCGTTCTTCTTCGAACCTGAAGGAGAGCACTCGGCTCAGTCCGGCGCCCTGGGCGCGGCTCTGACCGGCGGACAGTATATCTCCAACGCGTCGTCGAGCCAGGGCATCCTTTACGGCATCGAATCCCACTACGTGACCGTCGGCAAGAAGGTTGGCGGGTTCGTCATGCAGGTGGCCGCGCGCTCCGTCTCCCGCCATTCGCTCAACGTGATGGCAGGACATGACGATGTCTATGCGCTGCTGCCGTCGGGCTACACGATCCTCTTTGGCTCGAACCCGCAGGAAGCCGCGGATCTCGCCGCGATCTCCTACAAGGTCAGCGCGATGTCGATGATCCCGGTTGCCAACTCAATGGACGGATTTGTCACCTCCCACATGATGAGCGAGGTGATGATGCCGGAGGACGAACTGCTGCAGCGGTTCCTCGGTGATCCGGCGGGCCGGATCAAATGCCCGACCGTGGCGCAGGAAATGCTCTTCGGTGCCAAGGGCCGTGTCTTCCAGCTCAAGCGCTACCTCGGGCGCCACAGCTCGGACATGATGCAGGACGACTACGTTGCGCTGATCGATTTCCTCGATGCCAACGCAGACGCGATCGAGCAGGACAACGATGGCGCGATGGTCGAGCAGACCCTCGCGAAAGTGCCCGAAGAACTGCACGCACAATGGCGCCGGCAGTGGATCAACGCCTATGAAAAGGGCACCCGTCAACGTGTGCCTGCGCAGGTGGATGTGCACAATCCGGGCCTGACCGGCGGCGTGCAGAACCAGCCGGATTATCAGGCTGGCTCCGTCGATCACCGCACCCACTTCGTCCGTGACGTTCCCCGGTTCGTCCGCGAGGCGATGGAAGAGTATTCCGAACTCACGGGCCGCGAATACAAGCCAGTGATGACCTACCAGTGCGACGATGCCGAAACCGTTCTGGTGGGCCTCGGTTCAGTGACCGACGATGCCGAAGCTGTGGCGGCCTACCTGCGCCGTCAGGGCCGCAAGGTCGGGGTCGTCTCGATCAAGATGCTTCAGCCATTCCCGGAGGCCGAACTTGTCGAGGCGCTGGCCGGAAAGCGAGCAGTGACGGTTCTGGAGCGGTCCGACGTCACGGCGCTCACCGGGCTGGTGAACCAGGCTCTGGTCAAGGCGGTCGAGAATGTCGAGGAGGACCGGTACCCCGGTATCCCGGCGCTGAAGCGTCTGCCGCGCCTGACCACGGCCATTTTCGGGCTCGGTGCGCACGATCTTCAGCCGCGGCACCTGATTGCCGCCTTCGACAACATGGACGAAGGCAGCGCGCCGTTTGTCTACCTTGGCAGCCAGTTCTTCTCCAAGACGCCGAGCCCGCAACTCGCCGAATTGCAGGACAAGCTGCGCGCGGCCTATCCTGAAACCGAATTGATGGCGCTGGAGACAAAGCCCAACCCGAGGCTTCTGCCCGAAGACGGGCTGCGCATCCGTTTCCACTCGGTTGGTGGATACGGCACCATTGCCACCGGCAAGCTGCTGACGGACATTCTGGCCAACGCCCTGAAGCTTCACTCGAAGGCCGCACCGAAATACGGCTCCGAGAAGTCCGGCGCGCCAACCAACTACTACATCACGCTCAGCCCCGAAGAGGTGAAGATCACCAACGCGGATCTGGAGGATGTGGAGGTCGTGGTCTCGCCCGACCACAAAGTCTTCGTCCATTCCAACCCCCTGCGCGGATTGGTCGAGGGTGGCACCTTCGTGCTGCAATCGAGCCTGTCGCCGCTTGAGGTCTGGAAGGAGCTTCCGGCCGCGATGCGGGACTTCATCGTCCGAAAGAAGATCCGCTTCTTTGTCCTGGACGGTTTCGCGATTGCCAAGAAGCACGCCCCGCGACCCGAGCTGGAAACCCGCATGATGGGCATCGCCTTCATCGGCGCGGTTTGCAGCCATGTGGAGCGCATCACGGCCGGCGCCGACCGGGATGCGGTGTTGGAGAAGATCCGCACCCAGATCGCAAAGAAGTTCGGTTCCAAAGGCAAGGCGGTTGTCGATGGCAACATGGCCGTGATCCGCGACGGCGCCGAGGCAACGGTCACGGTGGACTACACGCAACCCGAGTTCGCAGAGGTGACGACGGATCCGGTGGCCGAGTTCGGTCCGGAGATTTCCACGAACATGTGCCGCATTGCGCAGGACTCGTCTCCGACGGGTCTGTTCGACCACGGCTACTACGAGGAGACGGTTGCCGCGCCCTTCCGCGAAGGCACTATCGGGGAGGCACCTGTTTTGCCCGGCAGCGGCATGTTCATGCCGTCCGGCACCGCAGCCGCACGGGACAAAGGCCTGTTCCGGCGCGATGTTCCAGTGCTTGATGCCGATCTTTGCACCGGTTGCCTGGAATGCACCATGGTCTGCCCGGATGCCGCGATCCCGGCGACGGTCTTCGATATCGACGACCTGCTGCTGACCGCCCTCAAGGAGGTCGAGATGCCGGCCGCCCAACGGGACGTGTTGCGCGATCACGTGCGGCCTGTCGGTGAGGCTGTCCGCGCCGCCTATGGCGAAAGCAAGGAGACCAAACCGTTTGGTGCCTTGGTGGCGGAGGCGGTCGAGACGCTCGACGTCGAAAGTGCCGTCGTGCGCAAGAACCTCGCCCGCATGGCGGAGGCGGCGGGGCTGCTGCCTGTCTCCCGGACGCGTCCGTTCTTCGATGCGATGGAAGCCGAGCGTGCCGGGTCCGGTGGCCTCTTCTCCGTGGTCATCGACCCGTGGAAATGTTCCGGCTGCCTTGAGTGCATCGATGTCTGTGGCCCTGCCGCGTTGAGCGAGGCCGAGCAGGACGAGCCACTTCTGAAGAAGCTTCAGGCCGAGTTCGAGTTCCTGTCGAAGACACCGAACACGCCCTCGAAATACATCGAATCCGCCTTCGAACCCGAGGGTGACATCAAGCGGATGATGCTCGACCGCGACACCTACTATGCCACTACCGGTGGACACGGTGCCTGCCGCGGTTGCGGCGAGGTGACCGCGATCCGGCAGGTGGTTTCGGCCACCCACGCCATCCACGACCGGCGCCGCAAGGCACATGTCCGCGAATTGGAGGGCATGGTTGCCGATCTGGAAGCCAAGCTGCCGCAAGTCGACGATGCGGCGCGCAAGGATCGGATTGCCGAAGCGGTCAAGGTGCTGGAGAAGCGTCTTTTCCTCATGGAAGGCGGACCGACCGGAAACGGCCCGGCCGCGATGGTGGTCGCCAATGCCACCGGCTGTAGCTCTGTCTATGCCTCGACCTTCCCCTACAACCCCTACAACGATCCCTGGGTGAACAGCCTGTTCCAGGACGGCCCGGCGCTCTCCAAGGGGATCTTCGAGGGGATCACGGCGACGGCGACGGTCGACTTCAAGGCGCTGCGCACCGCGAAGCTGGAACTGGCGGATGCCTATGACACCGCCGACGACGCCTTCTTCCGCAATTTTGAGTGGCAGAACTTCTCTACCGAGGAGCGGAAGCTGCTGCCGACGGTGATCAACATCTCCGGTGACGGTGCGGCCTATGATATCGGCTTCGGGGCACTGTCCCGCCTGCTGGCGTCGAACACGCCGGTAAAGGTGATGGTACTGAATTCGGGCGTCTATTCCAACACCGGCGGTCAAGCCTCCACGGCGTCGCTCTCCGGGCAGGACAGCGACCTCAGCCGCTTCGGCCCGGCCTCCCACGGCAAACAGGAAGACCGCAAGGAGCTTGGCCTGATCGCGGCCTTCCACCCCGACGTCCTCGTGGTGCAGAGCGCGACCTCGGTGCCCGGGCACTTCCTGCGCAACATGGTCAAGTTCCTGGAGCACACGGATTCGCCCGCGCTGCTCGATGTCTACACGCCATGTCAGGCGGAGCACGGGATCGCCGATGCCGCTGCGAGCCAGCGTGCCAAGCTGGCCGTGGAGGCCCGGATCAGCCCGGTCTTCGTGCACGACCCGAATGCGGGCGACACGATCGAGGAGCGGTTCTCGCTCGATGGCAACCCCGCCGTGGAGAAGGACTGGGCCACCACGACGATCGAGTATGTCGAGGATGGTACGCTCAAGCTCATGGACGTGCCGCTGACGCCCGCCAACTTCGCCTTCGACGAAACCCGCTTCAAGAAGCAGTTCCGTCCGATGGCCGAAGGCGCCGTCGGCGTGCCCGTGACAGAGTATATCGACCTGCCGCTGGCCGATCGGATGGGCAAGGTGCCCTTCGTTTACGCCACGGACGACGACCGCCGGCTGATCCGGCTGGAGGTCGGCACCACGGTCGTGCACCTGGTCGAGGAACGCCGTCGCGCATGGCGGACGTTGCAGCATCTGGCCGGCATGCCTGTCGAGCAGCTTGATGCGGCACACCACGCCGAAGTCACAGCCTTGCAACAACGCTATGAAGAGGCCGTGAACGCCCGCGAGGAGACGATGGACAGCATCGCCACCGGCATGAGCGAGCTTGCCGCAGCCTCCAACGCACCGGCTGCGGTCGGGCTTGGCGGGGCACTCTCGCCCGTGGCAAGTGCCGCGCCCGCCCCGGCAGGGGCTCCGGCCGTGGAGGAGAGCGCGACAGGGCTTCCCTTCATCCGGGACGAAGACGTGCCGCTCTGCTCCGATTGCAAGACCTGCTATCAGGAGATACCGGAGCTCTTCGAGCTGACGAAGATCGTCGTGGATGGCGAGGCAAAGCAGGTGGCGCACATGGTGCCGGGCGCGCTCGACAAGGTCGAGGTGACGGATCAGCTGCAAGCCCGCATGGCCAAGGTCGCCGCGAACTGCGACTCGGAGATCATCAAATGAACGTCGAGGCCACCACAACTCAGGACGAGCTGTTCCAGCAACAGATCGAGGTCCTGAAGAAGCATCTGGCGGCGGATCCCCGCTCGCTCAGGAATGTCTTCGTCGCAGATGGAACCCAGGCAATGGCCTGGGAGTTCCAGCAGCCTGAACTCGGGGAACGCTTCATCGGCGTTCTCTGGAACCTCCTCTTGCGGGAGGATGACATGAGCACGGTGCTTCAGCGGTTCCTCTGGGACCTGCCGTTGAAGTACAAGCGCAAGTTCATTCGCGCACTGGACCAGCACCTTTCGGGCCGCTACCCGATGTTCGAGGGGCTGTCCAAGGGCTGGCCGGCGGAGAACTTCATCCCGCCCTACGTGCGCCCGCCGGAGGACCGCAGCCAGGATTTCGATCTGGTGAACACCGGCTACCTCGGCTACCGCGCGCTGGGATATTCCCTGCGCGAGGTGGACCTGTTCGTCTGGCTCGAAGTGATGCGCGACAAGCAATGCGAGGATCGCCCCTGCGAACTTGGCGTGCTGATGGAGAAAGTGCGCGAGCGTGAAGCGAAGGCGGCCGGCGGCTGCCCTGTGAAGATCCACATCCCCGAGATGCTGGACCTGATTGGCAACGGCAAGATCCGGCAGGCGCTGGAATTGATCGAAAGCTCCAATCCATTGCCCAACGTCACCGGCCGCGTCTGTCCGCAGGAACACCAGTGCCAGGGCGTGTGCAAACATACCAAGCGCCCGATCGAGATCGGTCAGCTGGAGTGGTATCTGCCGGAGCACGAGAAACTGGCCGATCCGGACCGGCTGCAACGGTTCAAGGGCGCGATCAGCCCTTGGTCGAAGGCCGACAAACCCCCCATCGCTGTTGTCGGGTCCGGCCCTTCCGGGCTGATCAATGCCTATCTGCTGTCGGTTGAAGGCTATCCTGTGACCGTGTTCGAAGCGTTCCATGAACTGGGCGGCGTGCTGCGCTATGGCATTCCGGAATTCCGGCTGCCGAACTCGCTGATCGACGACGTGGTTCAGAAGATCGACCTTCTTGGCGGCAAGTTCGTGAAGAACTTCGTCGTCGGCAAGTCGGCGACGCTGGATGACCTCAAGAACGCGGGGTTCTGGAAGATCTTCGTCGGCTCGGGCGCAGGTCTGCCGACCTTCATGAACGTTCCCGGTGAGCACCTGAATGGTGTTATGTCCGCGAACGAGTTCCTGACCCGCGTCAACCTCATGCGCGGGCGGTCACCCGAGTACGAGACACCGTTGCCGGAGGTGAAGGACAAGCACATCCTGGTCATCGGCGGGGGCAACACCGCGATGGATGCCGCACGCACCGCCAAGCGACTGGGTGGCAAGGTGCAGATCGTCTACCGCCGGACAGAGGCCGAGATGCCCTGCCGGGTCGAAGAGCTTCACCACGCGTTGGAAGAGGGGATCATCCTCTCCGAGCTGCGCGGACCCAAGGAGTTCGTGGGCGACAGCCACACACATTTCGTGACTCACGCAATCGTGGATGTGAACGAACTCGGCGAGCCGGATGCGTCCGGTCGCAGGCGTCCACAGCCAACGGGCGAGGTGATCGAGATGCCGGCTGACCTGGTCATCATGGCGCTCGGCAACAAGTCGAACCCGATCATCCCCGAGGCGGAGCCGGATCTGAAGCTCTCCAAGTGGGGCACGATCGAGGTCGAGGAAGGCCAGGAGACCTCCGTCAAGGATGTCTACACCGGTGGCGATGCTGCCCGGGGTGGCTCAACCGCGATCCTCGCGGCAGGCGACGGACAGGCGGCCGCGCGCCAGATCGTTGGCGATATCCCCTTCGATGCCAAGGAGATCAGGGAGCGCGTGAAGAAGGCCGAAGCCTACACGGCCATGGGGCAGGCAAGCCAGGTTATCCTCAAGCATACCGAGGTGGCCGAGGAGATCGTCGAGATGACGATCAACGCGCCCGTGGTGGCCAAGGCCGCTCGTGCCGGGCAGTTCGTGCGGGTGTTGGCGAGCGACGATGGCGAGTTGATCCCGTTGACGCTGGCCGACTGGGATGCGGACGCCGGGACCATCGACCTGGTGATCCAGGGGCTGGGCACATCGAGCAAGCTGATGAACCGCATGTCGGAAGGCGAGTCCTTCTCCGGTATTGCCGGTCCGCTCGGGCGGCCGAGCGCGGTGCATCGCTACGCCGAGGACGAGACCGTCGTCTTTGCCGCTGGCGGCGTCGGATTGCCGGCGATCTACCCTATCGCCAAGGCGCATCTGGAGATCGGCAACCACGTGACCATGGTCATCGGCTTCCGTTCCGCGGATCACCTGTTCTGGACCGGCGACGATGAGCGGATGGGGCTTCTGAAAGCGAAGTACGGCGACAAGATCGACATCATCTACTGCACCAATGACGGCAGCTTCGGCACGGCCGGTTTCGTGACCGGTCCGTTGGAAGAGATGCTCAAGGACAACAATATGTCCAAGGGGCGCAAGCTGGCCGAGGTCATTTCCGTCGGTCCCCCGATGATGATGCGCGCGGTGAGCGACCTGACGCAGCCCTTTGGCGTGCCGACGGTGGTGAGCCTCAACTCGATCATGGTCGATGCAACCGGCATGTGTGGCGCTTGCATGGTGCCGGTGGTGCGCGACGGAAAGAACGTTCGGATGCACGCCTGTATCGACGGGCCTGAGTTCGACGCACATACGGTTGAGTGGGACAAGTTCATGCCCCGTTTCAACCAGTTCAAGGCACAGGAAGTGCGAAGCCTGGAAGCCCACGGTCTTTAAAAAAAGCCTATCAAGCAGAGACTGCCGCAGGGCGTCGGATCAGATAATCCGGCGCCCTCGGTGCATTCGTGGCAGGAGGATGGGGCGGGGGTCGGCCGGCGCAGGGGCTACCCGAACCGATTCAGGCTTTCGAGTTCGATGGCAAGGCGAGTTTGCAGATCTGCAAGTTCCCGTTGGATGACCTTGCATTCTGCCGGATCCATGCACGCAGTGAGCCGGGCCCGAAGGTCAGTCTGTTTGCGGTAAAGCACGACTGCCGCCGGTTTCACATCGGCTTCCGCCATCATCCTGTTGATTACCGAGGGCGTGTCCTTGGACAGCTCCACCGGTTCTCCCTCCCCGGGAAGTTCCCGGAAGGCACCGCGCTTTTCCATACGCTGGAGATACAGGTCGATGGTGAGGTTCAACGGGTGGTTTATGGCATTCATTCCTGTGCAGCGAACCTATCCATTTCTTCCAGAAATACAATGGAATGGCCGCTATGCACTCGAGCCGCCCGTGGTCGAAAACCTCGACAAGGAGGGCCCGGGATGCCAGACTTTTCGCTGGTCGGAGGTTGGCAGTGGGCGCATGGCAGGCGCGAGGCAAGGTCGGGATGTGGAGCGGATTGCTGGATCGGTTGTTGGAACGGATCGTTCATGACGGGCGGCTGACAGTTCGCGGCGCGGGTGTGGTCGAGCGCACCTACGGCAACGGGAGCGGACCGCAAGTGACGATCTGGCTCCACGACCCCACACTCCCGCGACGTCTGATCCTGAACCCCGATCTCGCGCTGGGGGAGGCCTACATGGATCAGGACCTGACCATCGACGGAGACGATCTTCCCGGGTTCCTGGCGCTCCTGTTGATGAACCGCGGTGCGGGAAAATCCGGTTGGGCCATTCGCTTGAACCTTGGTCTGCGGCGCCTCCTGCGGCGGGTGCAGCAATACAACCCTCTGCAACGTGCGCGTCAGAACGTGGCCCACCACTACGACTTGTCGGGCGCGCTCTACGACCTCTTCCTCGACGAGGATCGCCAGTATTCCTGTGCCTATTTCCGGTCGCCAGAGGACACGCTGGAGCAGGCCCAGGCACAGAAGAAGGCCCATATTGCCCGCAAGCTGAGGTTGGAGCCGGGCATGCGCGTACTCGACATCGGCTGCGGCTGGGGGGGCATGGCGCTGACACTGGCCGGCGAGCATGGTGCGCACGTGCTGGGTGTGACCCTGTCCAGAGAACAGCATGCGGTGGCGCAGCAGCGGGCAGAGATGGCGGGGCTGGCCGACCGGGCAGAGTTCCGCCTGATGGACTATCGGGAGGTGACGGGAGAGTTCGACCGCATTGTTTCAGTAGGCATGTTCGAACACGTGGGTGTGCCGCACTACCGGGAGTATTTCGGCCATGTCCGGGACCGGCTGACCGTCGACGGGATTGCGGTCGTACACACGATCGGACGGAACACGCCACCGGGGTCCACCAGCCCGTGGATATCCAAGTACATCTTTCCCGGGGGCTACCTGCCGGCGTTGTCGGAAGTGATGGCCGCCGTCGAAAAGGAAAGGCTTTGGACGACTGATGTCGAGGTCTGGAGGCTGCACTACGCGGAGACCCTTCGGCATTGGCGGGAAAGGTTCGCGGCCAACGAGGGTGCAGCGCTTGCGCTCTATGACGCGCGGTTCTGTCGTATGTGGCGCTACTACCTGACCGCGAGCGAAATGTCGTTCCGCTATCACAACCAGGTTGTGTTTCAGGTGCAATTGTCCCGGCGACAGGATGCGGTGCCGCTGACACGGGACTATCTCTATCGCGTGACGTGACGACAGTTCGTGTCGTGCCAGCAACAATCCACCCCGGCAGCCCCCGTGTGGATGGTTGCCGATATCTGGCGAATCCCTGTTCTGCTAGCGTCTCTGGCTCAAGCCGACGGTGAGAGCCGGGGCGGCCGGAGGACTGTAATGACGCCGATCCGTACCATCGCGTTTGCCGCGTTGGCGATGACAGTTCTTCTGGCGGTGGGCTTCGTAATCCTGCCGGATCTCTATCGCCCGAGCGAAGACCTTCTCGCATTGTGGCTGGCCGGGCAGGCCGTAGCGGACCAACGTCCCGACCTGATATATTCCAGCTATCCGGACGCCTTTACCATGCAGCCACCCCTGCCGGAGTGGTTGGACATGGCCGCCGCAACCGGCCACCAGAGCACGGTCTTCCCGTATCTCTACCCGCCTCTCTGGGCCTACCTGATGGCGCCGGTGACAGAGGTTATCGGCTTTGCGCAATTCCGGTCGCTGGCAAATCTCGTCAACCCGATGCTGCTCCTGGCGGTGGTATTGCTGGCCTGGCGCGCGGTGCGGACACCGCTGCATCCGCTGATATACGTGATCGCGGGTGGGACCATCCTGTCACTGTCGACTGTCGGCGACATCGCAATTCAGCAAAACCAACCCCAGATCCTGGTCGCTTTCCTGCTGCTTGTTGCCATCGAGAGGGCCCGCGCTGGTCGGGAGGTCGCCGCCGGAACGGCGCTCGCAATCGCCGCCGCGATCAAGTTGTTCCCCGCGCTTTACATCGTGCTGTTCCTGGCGGCCGGGTTGCATCGGGCCGTCCTGTCCTTCCTGATCGTGGGGGCTGCCCTTGGGCTCGGCTCCATCGCGTTGGCCGGGTGGCCGCTCCATCTGGAGTTCCTCTCCGGGGTTCACGCGGTGTCGGCCTCCGCGATGAAGACACCATTCGGGATCGGGCTCGACAATATCCTGGCCTATCTCGTGGATGACAGCGCAATGACGCGGGTGCCGGTGCAAACGCTCGCGGCAGCGGAGTCCGGCGGCTACTGGCTTGTCGTCGAGAAAACGGCAGTCTGGACACTCGCGACACGCGTCCTCACCCTTGCCACGTTGGCCGCTGCGGTTTGGTTCACACGCCGGATGGGAGAGCAGGCGCTCTACACCTCCATCTGGCCCGTTTCCATGATTGCGCTCGGACTTCTGAGCCCGTTGAGCTGGCCCTACTACTACATCGCGCCATTGGCCTTCGCGCCCACGTTCCTGTCCGTTTTCGGCTGGACAAGAGGCGGTATGATTCTCGCACTCGGGGTTCTACCCACCAACGTGACCTTTCTGGTGTTCCTGCAAAGCAGCTTCGGTGTCGGCATGAACAGGTGGTTCTCCGTCCTGGGATTCCTGTCGATGCTGTTCTTCATTGCTGCATTTGTGGTTGCCGGACTCCGGGCGGAAGCGCCTCAAAAAGGTCGCACAACGTTGCCGGAATAGAAATACGCACCGAGGCCCACGAGGAAGATCGCGTTCCCGGCCACCGCATGCAGAAGGACCGCTATGGGGAAGCTGCGCCGGACCTGGTAGGCCCAGGCGAACGCCAGCCCGCCGAGGAAGGTCATGACCAGAACGATCCACGACCAGTACATCAGGTGCGCCATGGAGAAGAGGGCCGCGTTTGCAAGCAGCATCGCCTTCGGGCGGCGTGGCAGGATCGGCGCGTAGCGGCGGAAGAAGAGCGCGCGATAGACAATTTCCTGCGGCAGGGCAGAGACCAGCGGATAGAGCAACAGGATCATCGCCAGCAGCAGAGGCTGCCGCCGGGCGATCTGGAACAAGTCATCGGGCCGTGCAAGCGCCAGCCAGGCCACACCGAAGGCCAGCACCAGCGCGCCGATGCCAACGACAGCACCCCAGCGGATCCGATCCCGTCCGTCGAGCAGGTCGGCCCAACGAAAACTCGGCGTCATGTGCAGCAGGATCATCCCGAGTGCTGTCACGGCGAACAGCATCGGAAACATCCTGTCGGGCGGAAGCAGAAGCGCCAGGGTCAGAGGTGCGGCGCCAAAGAACAACACAAACTCGCTCCAAAGGCGGGCAGGTGATGCCGCCGTCGCGCTGGTCGTGATCTTGCTTCGCGCCATGGCACGTTTTCCCCGCTCGTTTCACCGGACCAAAAGATGCGGTGTACCGCGGCAAGGTCAATGGGTGCGGGGAAGGCAGGGACGGGCTGCGGAAAAACCACAGCGGTCGGCAGGGCATCCCGGTTCGATTGACAGGATCGTCAAGGTGCCGGCACCCTACGTCCCGAGCAGAAAAGGCCGGGCAGGGAAAGCGCCGGCATTCCACCGTCGGAGGCAGGACAGGATGGTCCTAGATCAGACCATGGTGCGGCAGGGACGCGCCGATCCGAAAACCCTTGCTGGCGTGCTGACAGTCGTCGCGGTGTGCGCGATCGGCCTGATGGAGGTCTGGAACACCTTCATGGCGGATCTCTCCGCGGTCTACATGGCCGGGTATTTCTACGGAATCGGGAAACCGGAGCTGATCTACGACGCCCCGCCGGGGTTCTTTGGGAGTTCACCCCCGACCTGGGCGCCCTACATGGAGGACTTCGGTCTGGGCGATCAGTTCGTGACGCCCTACGTCTATCCACCCCTGTGGGCGGCCATGATCTCTCCGATTGCAACCTCCGTGTCGCCACAGGCTTTCTTCAACGGGGTGGCCGTGCTCCAGGCAACCCTCGGCGCCTTGTCGATCTGGCTTGCATGGCGGATCGCGGGACCGCGTGCGCCCGCACTCTGGATCTGGCTGATGATGTCGGCGGGCCTGCTGCTGACATCGCTGATCTCAACCTTTGCATTCCTTTTGATGCAGCCGCAAATCCTGGTAACTTTCCTGACGTTGCTCGCCTTCGAACGCTACCTGGCAGGGCGCGCCGGGCTCGCGGGGAGCATTCTTGGATTGGCCGCTATGCTCAAACTGGCGCCGGCCGGATTCGCCCTGATCTTCCTTCTGGATCGCAACTGGCGCGCGCTTGGAGCATTTGCCGCAACCTGTGCCGTGATCGGGGGGCTTGGCCTGTTTTTGATCGGGCCGGAGCTCCACCTCGCCTTTCGTGCGGCCGTCGACGTGGTGCAGAACACGCTGTTTCTCAGTTCGACCAACTATTCGGTGACGCCGCTGCTTCCTGTGCTGGGCGACTGGCTTGGGCTCCTGCCACCGCTGGACGTGTCGGGCTACAATGTCCGCATCAGAAGCGGCATGGAGGGCGCACGTTTAGCGAGCAAGGCCGTGTTCGCGCTTCTTGTTCTCTGGATGGTGCTGAGGACACAACGGATGCCGGAGGCGGTCCGGCTACCGGTTCGGCTGATGTCCCTGTCGCTGCTGCTCAACCTGTTCGGCCCGCTGGGATGGATTCACTACTACCTCCTCCCGCTCCTGCTGCTGCCGTCCCTTCCCGCCTTCCTGCCGCCCGCGAGGGCCTATGCGGTCATTGGCATCTTCGGGCTTCTGACGAGCAACTGGCTTTTCTGGCGATTGCGGGAGGTATGGAACGGCGACCTGGCGTCGGTGTCGTTCAGCGTCGCAGTCATGCTGTGCCTTTTCTTTGCGATCCTGACCCCGGGACGGCGATCAGACGGCGATTGGCAGGGTTAGCGGCGACGACGCCCAACAGGGCTTGCGCCGCCGGGCGCGCTGTCTATAACGCAGTCAATTTGCCGATAGCCCGCTGCCCGGAGACTCGCCCATGCCTAAACGTACCGATATCTCGTCCATCATGATCATCGGAGCAGGGCCCATCGTCATCGGGCAGGCCTGCGAGTTCGACTATTCCGGCGCCCAGGCCTGCAAAGCCCTGCGCGAAGAGGGCTATCGGGTCATCCTCGTGAACTCCAATCCCGCGACGATCATGACCGACCCCGGGCTGGCCGACGCCACCTACATTGAACCGATCACCCCGGAGGTCGTCGCCAAGATCATCGAGAAGGAGCGCCCCGATGCGCTTCTGCCTACCATGGGTGGACAGACCGGGCTGAACACCTCGCTCGCGCTGGCCGATATGGGCGTGCTGGAGAAGTTCGGCGTCGAGTTGATCGGTGCCCACCGGGAGGCCATCGAAATGGCCGAGGACCGCAAGCTCTTCCGGGAGGCAATGGATCGCATCGGGTTGGAAAACCCCAAAGCCGTCATCGCCAACACGATGGAGGAATGCCTCGATGCGCTGGAGCATGTGGGGTTGCCGGCAATCATCCGCCCGGCCTTCACGCTGGGCGGCACCGGCGGCGGCGTGGCCTACAACCGCGATGATTACGAGTACTATTGCAAGACCGGACTCGACGCCTCGCCCGTCAACCAGATCCTGATCGACGAATCCCTGCTCGGCTGGAAGGAGTTCGAGATGGAGGTGGTTCGCGACAGGGCGGACAATGCGATCATCGTCTGCGCAATCGAGAACGTCGATCCAATGGGTGTGCATACCGGCGACTCGATCACCGTGGCCCCAGCGCTGACGCTGACCGACAAGGAATATCAGATCATGCGCAACGGTTCGATTGCCGTGTTGCGCGAGATCGGCGTGGAGACCGGCGGCTCCAACGTGCAATGGGCGATCAACCCCGACGACGGCCGCATGGTCGTGATCGAGATGAACCCGCGCGTGTCCCGTTCTTCGGCCCTGGCCTCGAAGGCCACAGGTTTCCCGATTGCCAAGATCGCCGCGAAGCTCGCCGTGGGGTACACGCTGGACGAGCTCGACAACGACATCACCAAGGTGACGCCGGCCAGTTTCGAGCCAACCATCGACTATGTCGTGACGAAGATCCCGCGCTTCGCGTTCGAGAAGTTCCCCGGATCGAAGCCGGAACTGACGACCGCGATGAAGTCGGTGGGCGAGGCCATGTCCATCGGCCGCACGATTCACGAGTCGCTGCAAAAGGCGCTGGCCTCGATGGAAACCGGCCTGACCGGCTTCGACGAGGTCGATATCGATGGCATGCCCGGGCCGCACCAGCTGACGATGTCGGATTGCGATGACCCGTTGGTTCCGCAGATCCTTGTCGGCAAGGACGAGACCGCGCAGATGGCCATCGACAAGGCCCTGACCCGGGCACTGTCCGAGAAGACGCCGGACCGCCTTCGCGTGATTGCCCATTCCATGCGCTTCGGGTTCTCCGACGAGGAGATCCGGGAGATCACCGCCTTCGATCCGTGGTTCCTCGCCCGTATCCGCGAAATCGTGGGAGCTGAAGCGCGGATCCGCAAGGAAGGCCTGCCGCTCGACGAAGCCGGCCTGCGCGGGATCAAGATGATGGGCTTCAGCGATGCCCGTCTTGCCAAGCTGACCGGCCGGGACGAGGCCAACATTCGCCGGGCTCGGGAAAACCTCGGCGTGGTCGCGCAGTTCAAGCGCATCGACACCTGTGCCGCCGAGTTTGAGGCGCAGACGCCGTACATGTACTCGACCTACGAAGTGCCGGCGATGGGCGAGGCGGAGTGCGAGGCACGTCCCTCCGACAAGAAGAAGGTTGTCATCCTCGGGGGTGGCCCGAACCGGATCGGCCAGGGGATCGAGTTCGACTATTGCTGCTGTCACGCCTGTTTCGCGCTGACGGAGGCGGGCTACGAGACCATCATGGTCAATTGCAACCCGGAGACGGTCTCCACCGACTACGACACTTCCGACCGCCTCTACTTCGAGCCGCTGACCTTCGAACACGTGATGGAAATTCTCCGTGTCGAGCAGGAAAACGGCACACTGCACGGGGTGATCGTGCAATTCGGCGGCCAGACGCCGCTGAACCTGGCCAACGATCTCGAAGAGGCCGGTATTCCGATCCTCGGCACCACGCCGGACGCCATCGACCTCGCCGAGGATCGCGAGCGGTTCCAGGCGCTGGTGAACGAGCTGGGCCTTAAACAGCCCAAGAATGGCATCGCTTCCTCGGATGCCGAAGCCATGCGGATCGCGGAGGAGATCGGTTTCCCGCTGGTCATCCGCCCCTCCTATGTCCTTGGGGGGCGCGCGATGGAGATCGTCCGCGATACCGCGCAACTGGAACGCTACATTTCCGAGGCCGTGGTCGTTTCCGGCGACAGCCCGGTGCTTCTGGACAGCTATCTGTCCGGCGCCACGGAGATCGACGTTGATGCGCTGTGCGACGGAAAGACGGTCCACGTCGCCGGGATCATGCAGCACATCGAAGAGGCCGGGGTGCATTCCGGCGATTCCGCCTGTTCGCTGCCGCCGTATTCGCTGTCGTCCGGGATGATCGCGGAGCTGAAGCGGCAATCGGAGGCGCTCGCGCTGGCGCTCAACGTGGTCGGCCTGATGAATGTGCAGTTCGCGATCAAGGACGACGTGATCTACCTCATCGAGGTGAACCCGCGTGCCTCGCGGACGGTGCCCTTCGTGGCCAAGGCCGTGGGATCGCCGATCGCCTCCATTGCCGCGCGGCTGATGGCAGGGGAGACCCTCGACGCGTTCGACCTCATCGATCCGCAGATCGACACCTTTGCCGTCAAGGAAGCCGTCATGCCCTTCGCCCGTTTCCCGGGTGTGGACACTATCCTTGGTCCGGAGATGCGCTCGACGGGCGAGGTCATGGGCTCGGATGCCAATTTCCACCGCGCTTTCCTCAAGGCGCAGATGGGGGCCGGTGCGCAATTGCCGGAGGATGGCACCGTGTTCCTGTCGATCAAGCCGGACGACAAGACCGGGATCCTCGAAGAGACCGGACGTACCCTGCACGAACTGGGCTTCTCGATCATCGCCACCCGTGGCACGGCGAAATTCCTGGAGGGGAAAGGCATTCCGGCCGACGTCGTGAACAAGGTCTACGAAGGTCGACCGAACATCGTTGACGTGATGAAGGACGGGCGCGTGCATCTGGTGCTGAACACCACCGAAGGCGCACAGGCGGTGGAGGACAGCCGGGAGATGCGGGCCGTCGCGCTGATGGATCGCATCCCCTACTACACCACGCTCGCCGCGGCCCATGCCACGGCACTTGCGATGAAGGTCCGCCGGGAAGGCGAGATCGAGGTGTTGGCGCTTCAGGAGGAGTAGTGGTTCGGGGCGCGAGCAACGAATGCCCCGTCACGCCTCTAACCGCAGGACCAACCTCCCAAGGTGTCGCGCCGGTTGATGTCGGCGGCGCTGTGACGTGGCTCGGCCACTGCCTCGGGGCGAGAAACCGGCCCTGCGCGGAGAGGGCCGGCCAGAGGCGTGCCCAAAGCCTGCGGCCAGATCAGATCCGCTTGATGATCCGGATTGCCACGAGCACGATCGCCGCACCGATTGCAGCGGACAGCACCGATCCGAAGAAACCGGATCCGAAGTCCAGTCCGATCTGTGGCAGCAGCCAGTTCGCCAACAAGGCGCCACCGATCCCGAGGATGGTGTTCCCCAGAAAGCCGAACCCGCCACCGGCAACAAGCTTGCCCGCAAGCCAGCCGGCGAGGGCGCCAATGATGATGGCGATGAAGAAGCCCGAGAAAACCATCGTCTCGGCCTGTGTGACCTGGTCCATGTTGCCTCCGCACGTGATTTCTTGCCTGCCGCTTTGCTAGCATGGATCGGCGCCGGGCCAATGGGAAACCTCGACCCTGCCGTTACAGCTTGTCCGCCTTTCAATCCGGACGGCACGTGTTACAGGGGGCCAAGGCAGTTCGACCACCACAAGGATCCCCATGAAGCACGTGTTCGTCGTCACCTACGGTCGCTCCGGTTCCACCGCCTTGATGATGGCCCTGAATGCGATCGAGGGGGCCTGCATTCGCGGTCAGAACGGTGGTGTGCTGGAACCTCTGGTGGAAGCCGCCCGCGTCGCCCGGATCACAAAACGACGTCTGGAGGACGGGGATTCAGGGCCAAGGACGCCATGGTACGGCGCGGGCGAGATCCAGCCGCAGCGGTTTGCCCGGTCGATGGCGCGAAGCTTCGTGCAACACATTCTCGTGCCTCCCGAGGGAACCCGTGTAGCGGGATTCAGCGGTATCGGCTACACCGCTGACACGATGACCGACGAGTCGTTCGAAGCCGTTGTCAGCTTCATCCTCCGCCATTTCGAGGACTCCCGCATCATCTTCCTGACCCGCGATCCGGAGGCCGTGTCCCATTCCGGGTGGTGGCAGGACCGGGATCATGATGCCGTTGTCGACATGCTCCACGAGACCATCCACCGGTTCGAGTTGGCGCACCAACGCTTTCCCGAGCGGAGCTACATGCTTGATCACGCCAGTTTCGATCAGAACCCGGAAGGCCTTCGCCCGCTTCTGGACTGGCTCGGGGAGGACGTGCCGCCCGACCGGCTTGCAGAGGCATTGTCCGAGCGCCTGTCGCACCTGCGCTAGCTCCAACCCAGTCGGTGACAAATGTCCCGGCCAGTGGAAAATGTCACCAGATTGGTAAAAATGTCGCGAAGTCCCCCGTGTCTGGGGCGGTCGGTGCGATGGTACACATAAGCATGTGACATCAATCTGTTACCCTGCAAAGCGGAGACTTCATGGCGCGACATATCCCGGCGATCGAATGGCCCACCCTTGCTCTTGCCTTTGCGTGCTACCTGGCCTGGGGAATCGGGATCACCTGGATGAGCGTATTCTGGCTGCCCGCTGGCATCGCGCTGACCGCGCTGGCGGGGGCGCTGCATTCCTCTCTGCAACACGAGATGATCCACGGCCATCCTTTCCGGAACCCGCGCCTGAACGAACTGCTCGTCGCCCCCGCACTGACATTGCTGATCCCGTATCAGCGGTTTCGTGACACACACCTCGCCCATCACAGCGATGAAACGCTCACAGACCCCTATGACGACCCGGAATCGAACTACATGGACCCGGCGGTCTGGGGGCGGCTGCCGGCCGTGATGCAGGCAATCCTCCGGTTCAACAACACGCTCTTTGGCCGGCTAATTGTCGGGCCATTGGTGGCGCAGGTCTGCTTCATGTCCAGCGACTGGATGGCGATCCGCAATGGTGACCGGGCAGTTGCCGTGGCCTGGCTGTGGCATGTCCCGGCGGTGGTCCTTGTGCTTTGGCTGGTTGCCCTGTCGCCGATGCCGCTCTGGGCCTATGCCATTGCCGCCTATGCGTCATTGTCGATCCTGAAAATCCGGACCTTCCTTGAACACCAGGCCCATGCCGACAGCGCCGGACGCACGGTGATCATCGAGGATCGGGGCCTTCTCGCCTTCCTCTTTCTCAACAACAATCTGCACGTTGTGCACCACATGCACCCGGGCGTTCCCTGGTACGCTTTGCCAAAGCTGTTTCGCGAACGCCGGGACGCTTTCCTTGCTCGCAACTTCGGCTATCGCTACGCCAGCTATGCAGAGGTCTTCTCGCGCCATTTCGTTACGGCAAAAGATCCGGTGCCGCATCCGCTGCGGCCCACGCCTCTTGACGTTTCCGCGCAGGCGGGTTCATTGACGGACACTCGAAAGGAGCGCCTCAATGCACCAGCCAGCGATCACGGGAACCGGGGTCTTCACGCCTGAGGAGGTCATTACCAACGACGAGTTGGTGGTTGCCTTCAACGCCTATGCCGACCGTATGAATGCCGAAAACGCCGCCGCGATTGCAGCCGGCGAGATCGAGCCCATGGCCCATTCTTCCTCCGAGTTCATCGTCCATGCCTCCGGCATCGAGAACCGGTTCGTGATGAACAAGTCCGGCATTCTGGACCCGGAGGTCATGCACCCGCAGTTGCCGGCACGCTCCGACGAGGAGCCCGGCATCATGGCGGAAATGGCGGTGGATGCCTGTCGGAAGGCGCTGGCAATGGCCCAAGTCGATGCCTCCGACGTCGATGCCGTGATCTGTGCAGCTTCGAACCATGAACGGGCCTATCCGGCCATCGCGGTGGAGATCCAGCAATTGCTGGGCTGCGGCGGGTTCGGCTTCGATATGAACGTGGCCTGTTCCTCGGCCACCTTCGGCATCCAGGCGGCGGCGGACATGATCCGTGCCGGGTCGATCCGCAAGGCGCTCGTCGTGAACCCGGAGATCTGCTCGGCGCACCTCGAATGGCGCGACCGCGATTGCCACTTCATTTTCGGTGATGTCTGCACCGCCGTCCTGATCGAGCGGGAGGAGGACGCGCGCGGCGCCCATTTCACCATCCTCTCGACACGGTGTGCCACCGAGTTTTCCAACAATATCCGCAACAACAATGGCTTCCTGCGCCGCACGCGCGACGGTCACATGCAGGACCGGCGCGACATGCTGTTCATGCAGGAGGGTCGCAAGGTCTTCAAACAGGTGTTGCCCCTCGTCTCCAACCACATTGCGCAGCATATGGCGGATGAAGGGGTCTCGCAGGGTGACCTGAAGCGGATATGGTTGCACCAGGCAAACAAGACGATGAACGACTTCATCGGAAAGAAGGTCATGGGGCGGGTGCCCTCCCCGGAGGAGCAGCCGAATATCCTCCAAGACTACGCGAACACGTCGTCGGCAGGCTCGATCATCGCCTTTGCACAGCATTCGGCGGACATGGCAGCGGGCGAGATCGGGCTGATTTGCTCCTTCGGCGCCGGCTACTCCGTGGGCTCGGTGATCCTGAAGCGGGAGGTGGCGGCATGAGGTGGCTTGGTGCGCTGACGATGCTTGCCCTGTTGTCTGGCTGCGGGGTGCCATTCGTTCCGTTCATCTGACGCGGCTTCCGGGTTCTCCGGACGCCGTCGTCCGCACTGACCTCGCGATGTCAGTAGCCCAGGGACCGGTCGACCAGGTGGAGGAACCGCTCTCCGGCTTCGCTGCGGCGGATGTTCTCCGCGATCACCTGTGATGCGGTTTCCGCCCGCGTTTCCGATGCGATATGCGGGGTGACCGTGACCTTGGGATGTGCCCAGAAGCGGTGATCCGGCGGCAGCGGCTCAACACGGAACACGTCGAGAGTGGCGTGCTCAATTCGTCCGGAATCGAGGGCCGCCAGCAGGGCATCGTCATCGATCAGCGGGCCTCGGCCGGGGTTGATGATAACCGCTCCTTGCGGCAACTGGCCGATATGGGCTTCGTTGAGCAGGTTCTCCGTGCCCGGTGTCAGCGGCAGGAGCAGGATCACGATCTCTGCCGTAGCGAGCGCTTCCTCCAGCCCCTGCGGTCCTGACAGGCAGGTGATGCCCGGGACGTCGCGTGGGCTTCGGCTCCATCCGGTGACAGGGAAGTTGAGGGCCGCGAGCGCCTCCGCACAGGCCCGGCCGAGCGCACCGAGGCCAAGAATGGTCACGTGGCGGTGTCGGGCAAGCGGCGGGAAGTGCCGGACCCACTCACCGGACTGATGCGCGAGCGTGTGGTCGATGTTCAGGTGGTGACGCAGCGTGTGTCCGACGACCCATTCCACAATACCCTCGGTCAGGCCGGCATCGACCATGCGGGTGAGCGGCACGCGAATGGTCTCATTGCCAATGATCCCCTCGACACCGGCCCAGAGGCTGAGCACGGCCTTGAGACGGCTGAACGGGGTAAAGTCCGACAGGCCGGAGGAGGGCGCGTAGACGATGTAATCTATCGTCTCTGCGGGACCGAGGTCGGGGGAGATGCGGGCGTCCAGCCCCGTCTCTGCCAGCGCGTGGGCGAGGTGGCCTTCGTATTCGAACCAGGCCTCCGGACGGGCGGAGAAAAGGATGTTGAGCGTCATGCGCGTTCCCTTGGGCGATGGATGTGGGCCGATTGCACCAACCCGAAGGCCGCGAGCAGAACCAGCATCGCCGATCCGCCGTAGCTGACCAGCGGCAGGGGAACACCCACGACCGGAGCGAGGCCCATGACCATGGACATGTTCACCGCGAAGAACAGGAAGAAGGTTGCCGCGATGCCGATGGTCAGCAGCGATGCGAAGCGGTCCTTGTTGGTGAACGCGGAAGCGAGGCAGAAGACGATGATCAGCGCATAGAGCGTGAGCAGCGAGGCCGCACCAACGAAGCCGAACTCCTCCGCCAGCGTGGTGAAAATGAAATCGGTGTGTTTCTCCGGCAGGAAGTTCAGCCGGGATTGCGTGCCCTGCATGAAACCGCGCCCGGTCCAGCCACCAGATCCAAGGGCGATCTTCGACTGTGTAATGTGGTAGCCGGCCCCCAGCGGGTCGCTTTCAGGATCCAGGAATGTGTCGATCCGTCGGTATTGATAATCTTTGAGCAATTGCCAGGTGGTGCCTCGGGACTGGAACACGGCCGAGATCAGGCCGATGCCTGCGCCGATGACCGCGGCGAAATAGGCCCAGTGCACCCCGGCGGCAAACATCACGATACCACCGCCCGCCACCAGCAGGATTGCCGTGCCGAGATCGGGCTGGCGCAGCACGAGGAAGGTCGGCAACAGGATGAAGAAAACGGGCAGGATGACCCAAAAGATCCGGCTGACCTTCTTGATATCGAGCCAGTCGTAATAGGCGGCAAGGAACATCACGAGGGTGATCTTGGTCAGTTCGGAGGGCTGGAGTCGCATGAAGCCGATATCGATCCAGCGCTGCGCCCCCATGCCGACGGTGCCAAAAAGCTCCACCGCCAGCAGCAATCCGATCGACCCCGCATAGGCAACGGCCGCAACATTTCGCCAGAAGTATACCGGCACCATTGCGATGACGAACATGCCCGCCATGCCAAGCGCAAAGCGTTTCATCTGCGGTTCGGCCCAGGGTTGCAGGGAACCGCCAGCGACCGAGTACAGCATCAGGAAGCCGACCGAGGACACTGCTGTCAGGAGTAGGACCAGACCCCAGTTCAGGTAGAGGATCTTGGAGATCCCGGTCGGGACGGTCTGGACGCGATACTCTAGATAGGACATGCGCGCTTCAGGCCCGGTCGCTTGGCTTGGCGAAGCCGTCTTCGCGACGGAGCGGCATGGCGTTGAATTTCTCCTCGACCTCGGCCCGAACGCCCGAAGGGAAGATGTCCAGTGGCGGAATGTCTCCGTGAAGGGCGCGTGCGACGATGTCCCGGGCAACCGGGGCTGCGGCTTTCGAACCGCCGCCGCCGTGTTCCACCACCACGGAAACCGCGATTTTCGGATCGTGGTAGGGCGCAAAGCAGACAAAGAGTGCGTGGTCGCGCTGCTCCCACGGCACGTTCTTGTTGTCGACCACAACCGAGCGAACCTGGCTGGTTCCGGTCTTCCCGGCGAGTTTGAACTCATCGGGCAGCAGGCGGGACCGGTAGGCGGTGCCTCGTCGCGAGTTGGAGACGTTGTACATCGCCTTGCGCACCTGCGAGAGCGTTGTGGGGCTCAGGTCCAGCGGACCGTCGGTCACGACCGGCTGCTCGACAGAGTCGATGGATTTCACCAGCCGTGGGTGGATGCCTTCGCCGGTCGCAATCCGGGCGGCCATCAACGCGAGTTGGAGGGGGGAGGCAAGCACGAAACCCTGCCCGATGGAGGCGTTCAAACTGTCACCCACCATCCAGCTTTCCTGTCGGCGAGCCTGTTTCCAGGCCTTCGTGGGGGCGAGTCCCTCCGCGACGGCGGACATCGGCAGGTCGTGGCGGATGCCAATGCCGAGCTTGCGGGCCATCTCGGAGATCTTCTCGATCCCGACGCGCTCTGCCAACTCGTAGTAGTAGACATCGCAGGATCGCATCAGGCTGTCGTTGAGATCGACATAGCCATGCCCGCCCCGCTTCCAGCAATGGAACCGCCGTGTGCCAAGCTTCTTGTAGCCGCCGCAGTAGATCGTCTCGCCCGCCGTGACGACGCCGGCCTCGTGGGCGGCCAGCGCTGTCACCATCTTGAAGGTCGAGCCAGGCGGATAGGTGCCCTGCACCGACTTGTCGGCAAGCGGGCGGTGATCGTCCTCCGTCAGCGTCCGATAGTCCTTCACGGAAATGCCGCGGACGAAAAGGTTGGGGTCGAAGGATGGGGCGGAGGCGATTGCCAGCACGTCACCCGACGTCACGTCCATGACAACCGAAGCCGCGCTTTCGCCCACGAGCCGGGCGTTCACGAAGTTCTGCAGCCCGTGATCGATCGTCAATTGCAGGTCGGCGCCCTTTTGGCCCTCCTGTCGGGACAGCTCGCGCATGACGCGGCCCCCGGCGTTCACCTCGATTCGTTTGGTGCCCGCGGACCCGCGCAGCTGGTCCTCCCTCTTGGCCTCCAGCCCGACCTTGCCGATCTGGAACTTCGGGATCTGGAGCAGCGGGTCGGGGTTCTCCAGCTTGGAGAGGTCGTAGTCGGAGACCGGGCCGACATAGCCCACGACATGTGCAAAGTCGTCGGTCAAAGGGTAGTGCCGTGTCAGGCCTACCTCCGGCGTCACGCCGGGCAGCGCGGGGGCATTCACGGCGACCTCTGCCACATCCTCCCAGGCCAGTTGGTCGGCGATTGTCACCGGCACGAAGGGACTTCGGCGTTTGATTTCGCGCATGGCGCGTTCGACGTCGTCGTCAGAAAGGGGCACAAGGGCGCGCAGCCGGGCAAAGGTCTCCTCGAGATCGCCGGCGTCTTCGCGCACGATCACGATGCGATAGTTCTGCACGTTCTCCGCGATGGGTGTGCCGGTCCGGTCGAAAATCAGGCCGCGCGCGGGGGGGATCAACCGAATGTTGATCCGGTTCTCTTCAGCGAGAAGTCGGAACTCTTCCGCCTGATCGACCTGCATATAGCGCATCCGGGCGGAAAGTACGCCCATGAACCCGAGCATGCCGGCGCCAAGCACCAGCCCACGTCGGGTGATGCGGCGGGCGCTTTCTTCGGTATCTTTGGGCGGGCGTCTCACAGGCGGCTCCCCAATGCGT
This sequence comes from Aliiruegeria haliotis, assembly GCF_003003255.1. Taxonomy (GTDB): domain Bacteria; phylum Pseudomonadota; class Alphaproteobacteria; order Rhodobacterales; family Rhodobacteraceae; genus Tropicimonas; species Tropicimonas haliotis. The sequence continues at coordinate 51,094 of NZ_PVTD01000008.1, read as the reverse complement.
CAGCTTCGTTCGGGTCGGCGGCGCGAACCCCGAATGCATAATGCGACACAAGCACCACCAATGGATAGGCCGCGGCGGTAAAAAGCGCGCGAAGAATCGCCTGCCCCAATGGCGGGCGGTCGAGCATCGTGATGGTCAGCGCAATCTGGTTCAGCCCGACCAACGCCACCATCACCGCCGTCACCATGGCCCATTCGAAGGGAAAGGGCAGGTTGCGCGACACGTCGCGACGGGCGCGCAGGACTTCTGTCCCCACCAGTATCAGCGCGGCGCCGAGCCCGGGCGGGTGTTGCAGCAGGAAGTCGAGGAACAGGAAGAGCGGCGCGAGGATCGGTACCGGCACGTAGGACGGCCGCCGCAGAACCCAGGCGAACGTGACCGCCACGATCAGGTCCGGTCCCGGCAGCTTGCCCGCCGAGGCGCCGAGCGGCAGCAACTGCACGAAGGCCAGAACGAGGATCAGGGCGACATAGAACACGCGGTAGGCCCAGGTCCGCGATGTGATCGGATCAACCATCGCCCGTGCTCTCGTCGTCTTGCTCTGGCTCGGGGGCCTCGATCACCGGTTCGGGTTGCGGCGGCACGATCAGGCCGCTGGAATCGGTAATGACTTCTCCCTTGTGGCTACGCAGGACGCGCAGGAACTCCAGGCGCTCGTAGTCGGCGGCAAGCCAGACGCGCAAGCGGCCGTCGGGGCCGCGGGCCAACTGGCCTACAAGCATGCCTGACGGGAACACGCCGCCGTCGCCGGAGCTGACCACGCGGTCACCGGGCTGGACGTCGTCCGGGCTCTCCAGGAAGTCGATCGCAGGTGCCGCAGAATTGTCGCCCGCGAGGATTGCGCGCTGACCCGATGGCTGGATCGTTACCGGCAGGCGGCTGGCCGCATCGGTGAGCAGCAACACGCGGGACGTGTTCTGCCCGACACCGGAGATTCGCCCGACGAGCCCGAGCCCGTCCATGGTCGCCCAGCCGTCCTTGATTCCGTCCCGCTCTCCGACGTTGAGCAGAACCGATTGGCGAAAGGGCGACCCGGAATCGGCCACGACCACGCCGGAGACGGAGGTGAGCTTCGGATCAAGCCGCACCTTGTTCAGTGCCAGGAGCTTGGCATTCTGCTGCTCCAGCTGCACGGCGGCCTCCTTCCAGGCTTTCATCTGTTGCAACTCGCGCCGAAGGTCCCGGTTCTGCTGGTAGATGCGCTGGTAGGATTCGAAATTGTCGATCATGCCCGCGAAATGGGCGAGCGGAACGCTGGCCCATTCGAATCCGGGCACGACACGATCGATCATGTTGGCGCGAAATCGCTCCACCCGGGGGGAATCGATCCGCCAGATCAGGAATACTGCGATGCAGAACAGGATGACGCCGCCCACGAGGATGCGGCGCACCGGGCTCACATAGTCGACATCTGCGTTTCGATTCCGTGCCACGCGGCCTCACGTCTCGCCGGCCGGCGTTTCTGCTCCGGTCCGGTGTTCGAATTAGCTGTCGTAGTCTATCGCATGCCGCAGCTGTTTTTCATACTCCAGCGCCTTGCCGGTCCCGAGTGCAACGCAATTCAGCGACTCATCGGCCACGGAGATTGCGAGCCCCGTTTGTTCACGCAGGGCGAGGTCCAGTTCCCCCAGCAACGCGCCGCCACCGGTGAGCATCACGCCACGGTCGACGATGTCCGCGGCAAGATCCGGCGGGGTGGCTTCGAGCGCCGTCATCACGGCCTCGCAGATCGCCTGCACCGGCTCGGCCAGCGCTTCGGCCACCTGGGCCTGGTTGATTTCGGTCTCCTTCGGCACGCCGTTGAGCAGGTCGCGGCCACGGATCTGCATCGACGCACCGCGCCCGTCGTCGGGCATGCGGGCGGTCCCGATGGAGGTCTTGACGCGCTCCGCGGTGCTGTCGCCGACAAGGATGTTCTGCTGGCGGCGCAGGTAGGAAACGATCGCGTCATCCATACGGTCGCCGCCAATACGGACGGAGCGGGCATAGACGATGTCGCCCAGCGAAAGCACCGCCACCTCAGTCGTGCCGCCGCCGATATCCACGACCATGGATCCCGTCGGGTCCGTGATCGGCATGCCGGCACCGATGGCCGCCGCGATCGGCTCCGCGATCAGGCCCGCGCGTCGGGCACCGGCGGACAGGACCGATTGCCGGATTGCGCGCTTCTCCACGGGAGTGGCGCCATGGGGCACGCAGACGATGATCTTCGGCTTGGTGAACGTTGTGCGCTTGTGCACCTTGCGGATGAAATGCTTGATCATCTCCTCCGCGGTGTCGAAATCCGCGATCACGCCCTCGCGCATCGGGCGGATGGCCTCGATGGAGCCGGGCGTGCGGCCCAGCATCATCTTCGCGTCTTCCCCGACTGCCAGCACTTCCTTGCGGCCATTCTTGTTGTGATAGGCAACAACGGAGGGCTCGTTGAGAATGACACCCTTGCCCTTCACGTAGACAAGCGTGTTCGCCGTCCCGAGGTCGATTGCCATGTCTGAGGAAAACAATCCACCAAACAGCGCCATGTGTTGTCCTGCTCTATTTTTTTGCCAATAGCCTATTGAGCCCCGGCGACTCCCCTAGCCGCGGGACGAGCGAGTTATAGTCGGGCCCGACGACGTATAAAAGGGTCAATGCAGCATGGATCGGCGTCCCTCCGCCGGTTTGCCTGCATCCCGTGCAGTGGGACCGCGTGATAGGCATCGCCGGGGAAGGACACACGCCTGGGGTCTCGCGGTGGTGCGGCTCGCAATGAGTTCGACTTCGCAACTGGCAAAAAAACGGCACTGACCTGGCAACGCCGTCTTGCGGGGTTGTGGATCGGTTGTACGGATCAACAGTTTGCTTGCTTCATGAACGAAGCCGCGGCGGGAATCCCCGGTCGGGGCGATCACGACTTGCCGCAACGGCATACCGGTGGTGAATTGAGGGTAGGTTCAGGGAATTGCGACTCGAGGACATCATGCAGAAAGTGTTTCGGATATTTGGAGTTTTCAGCCTGGTGCTGGCAACGTTGGCTCTTCCGGTTGCCGCTTACGCCCAGACCGAGGGCGATCCCGCGGCCCCGGCGGAGGCGACTGCGGAGGCACCTGCGGAGCCGGAGACCCCGGGCGAGGAGGTTGCACCGGAGGTGCCAGCCGGGCTCGATTCGATGGACATGGCTCTGGACGAGTTCACTCTTCGGCTTGTTCCGCTGACGGTGGATCAACTCTCCGAACTGGCGAAAACGTGGCAGGGTATCGTTCAGGAGCAGACGCAGGATGTGGTTGAGGCTACAGTTTCCAGCCGCACCGGTGGCCAGACCCCGGCACAGGATGTGGTGGACAGCATCGTCGACCTGACCCGTGTTCGTGACGACGGTTTCAGTCGCTTTGATGCGGTTGTGGACAATCTGGAAAAGAAGGGTGGCGATGAAGCTGTCGTCACTGGGTATCGGTCATACCAGACGGCGATCCTATTGGAAGAGAAGCAGCAGGCGGACTTGCGAACGCTTGTCACCATGGCCGGCAACTGGATGGTTTCACCGGAAGGAGGGCTTGGGTTGCTGAAGAACGCATCCGTGCTCCTTGTTGCGTTGTTTGCCATGCTGTTGGTCGCCCGGGTCGTGCGGGGGTATGCGCGTCGGTTGTTTGCGCGGGTGCCGGACTTGTCGAAGCTGTTGCAGGCGTTCCTGACTATGGTCGTCTACTGGTTGACCATTGCAATTGGGCTGATGGTTGTCATGTCGATGCTGGGGGTGGATATCACGCCGCTCTTTGCCGTTGTCGGTGGTGCCTCCTTCATCATTGCCTTCGCCATGCAGGACACTCTGGGAAATCTCGCAGCAGGTTTGATGATCATGTTCAACCGGCCCTTCGACGAGGGCGACTACATCACGGCGGGGGGCACATCGGGCACGGTTCAGTCGGTGTCCGTGGTTTCGACCACGGTGACCACGCCGGACAACCAGGTGATCGTGATCCCGAATTCCAAGGTCTGGGGCGACGTGATCACCAACACCACGGCCTCCACGGAGCGCCGCGTCGACCTGGTGTTCGGCATCGGCTACGAGGATTCGATCGAGCAGGCACAGGGAGTTTTGGAAGAGGTCGTTGCCGCGCATCCAATGGTGCTGAAGGACCCCGCAACCGTGATCCGTGTGGGCGAGCTGGCGGACAGCTCGGTCAATTTCATTGTCCGGCCATGGGTCCGGAGCGAGGATTACTGGACGGTTTACTGGGATCTGCACCGTTCGGTGAAAGAGGCCTTTGACGCCGCCGGGATCTCCATTCCGTTCCCGCAGACGGACATGCATCTCAAGGTGGATCAGGACGCGCTGGTTCCGGTCGCCGCGGTTGCCCCGTCCGGCGCGGCAAAGGGTGTCGGGACGGCGGAGGGAGCCAAAGATTTCGGCAGTGGCGACGACGGCGCGGGCGAGGATGACGGCGCGACCTGAGCCGGAACGAAAAACCGCGCCGCAGGGGGCTGCGGCGCGGTCTGTTTCGCATCAGGCGTTGTGGCGGATCACTGTACCACGTCGCGGTAGTCGATTTCCTTCTTGTCCGTACCTGTCTTCTGACGACGCACGATCAGCCGGTTCAGGGCCGCGACATAGGCCTTGGCAGAGGCGACGACGGTGTCGGTGTCCGCGGACTGGCCGGTGACGATCCGCCCGTCTTCCTCCAGCCGCACTGTCACTGTGGCCTGGGCATCGGTGCCACGGGTCACCGCGTGCACCTGGTAGAGCTTCAGATGCGCATTGTGCGGGAAGATCTCCTTCACTGCGTTGAAGGTCGCGTCGACCGGACCGTCCCCTGAGGCGGACACCATGTGATCCACCCCTTCGACGCTCATCACCAGATCGGCCGATTGTGGCGCCTGGGTGCCGCAGATCACGCGCAGGAACTGGACCTTCAGCGTGTCGTCGACTTCCGATCCCGCGTCGCGCATCAGCGCGATCAGGTCGTCGTCGTAGACCTCCTTCTTGCGGTCGGCCAATTCCTTGAAGCGGACAAACACGTCCTTCAGCTGGTTGTCGCCCAGATCGTACCCCAGGTCATGCAGCTTGGCCCGCAGTGCGGCACGGCCCGAATGCTTGCCCATGACGAGGTTGGTCGCCGACAGCCCGACGTCCTCCGGCCGCATGATCTCGAAGTTCTGCGGGTTCTTCAGCATGCCGTCCTGGTGAATGCCGCTCTCGTGGGCAAAGGCGTTCTTGCCCACCACGGCCTTGTTGAACTGCACCTGGAAGCCGGACACATCCGCCACGCGACGGGAGATGTTCATGATCTTCGTGGTGTCGATGCCGGTGGTGTAGGGCATGATGTCATTGCGCACCTTGAGTGCCATGACGACCTCTTCCAGGGCCGTGTTGCCCGCGCGTTCGCCCAGCCCGTTGATGGTGCATTCGACCTGCCGGGCACCCGCGTCCACAGCGGCCAGCGCATTGGCGGTCGCCATGCCCAGGTCGTTGTGGCAGTGGGTGGCGAAAATGATCTCGTCGGCGCCCGGCACCCGCTCCAGCAGCATCGCGATCAGGTCGGCTGACTCTCGTGGCGCGGTGTAGCCGACAGTGTCGGGGATGTTGATCGTCGTGGCGCCGGCCTTGATCGCGATCTCCACCACTCGGCACAGGTAGTCGTGCTCGGTCCGGGTGGCGTCCATCGGCGACCACTGGACATTGTCGCAGAGGTTGCGTGCATGGGTGACGGTCTCGTGGATCTTGTCGGCCATCTCGTCCATGGTCAGGTTCGGAATGGCGCGGTGCAGTGGCGATGTGCCAATGAAGGTGTGGATGCGTGGCCGTTCGGAATGGCGCACGGCCTCCCAGCAGCGGTCGATATCCTTGAAATTGGCGCGCGCCAGGCCACAGATCACCGAGTGTTTGGTCACCTCTGCGATGTCGCGCACGGCTTCAAAGTCACCTTCGGAGGCAATCGGGAATCCGGCCTCGATGATATCCACACCCATTTCGTCGAGCATCTGGGCAATCTCCAGCTTCTCGTCGTGGGTCATGGTGGCGCCGGGGCTCTGCTCGCCGTCGCGCAGGGTCGTGTCAAAAATGACAACGCGGTCTTGTGGGTTCGTCATGATGTGTTCCTTGGTGTCCTTCAATCCTGTGGCGCGCTTGCCAGTTCCTCTGAGCGGACGCGCCGGATCGGCACGCTCAGAGGCGGCTAAGGAGAAGGAGAAGACCGGCATAGGGACGCGCCCGCGAAATCGCGGGGGCGAAAGGGATATGCCGGTTGTTCAACATAGGCGAGACTATACGCGTGAAAACTCGAAAGGAAAGGCCGAATCTGAGCCCTACAGAAGCCCCAGATCGGCATCCGTGGCAGCGGGGCCATACTTGTCGGGGGGGGGAACGGGACGTGTGCTCCAGTCCGGGTCAAAGGCAAAACTGGACCGTGCGCGGCCGGGCAGAAGTGCTCCGTTTCCGGCGCCCCGGGCGTAATCGTAGTACAGTGTCACGATTTCCCTCTGGCTGACCTGCTGGGCGTTGGGGTGGTCGAGACACGCCGCGTGCCAGCGCCGCACCCGGTCGGCGTCGGGGCCGGTTGGCAGTGTGTAGCCCTCGTAGTGCTCAAGGAACCAGAACCGCATGAACATTGGCGTGAATACGGCCTCGGCCAATCCGAAGTCCTCAAAAAGGAAGGTGTCCCCTTTGGCGTGGCGGGCGAGGAAGGCCGAGAACCCCAGGTAGTGCTCGTCCATCTGGCGGCGAAACGTCTCCCGCTTCGCCTCGTCCTGGTTCATGACCATTCGATAGCCGGTCGCGGTGAAATCACCTTCCCGGGCGATCAGCATCCGTTCGACCGCGCGTTCGTAAGGGGCCGTCCGGGCGATCGCCGGTGTCGGCCAGAGTTCCTCGATATAGCGCAGGATGACGAGGCTCTCCTTTAGGATCGCACCGTCGGATGTCTCCAGTATCGGCAGGGCCGTCGTGCCGCCTGTCTTTTCCAGAAGCCAGTCAGGGCGTGGCCGGGTGATGTCCACGACCTCGAACCTGACTCTGTCCCGCATTCCCTTCAGGGCAAGCAGGATCTCGACCCGTTGTGAAAAGGGACAGACCGGGATGTGATAGATGGTAGTGTCGGCCATGGGTCTCTCCCTCAAGGGATCGGCTTGCAGTTCGGGCGGGACCACGCAATGGCGATGACGAACGGCCTCAGTTGCCGGAGGTTTCGGTGCTCCCCGCCGCCGCTGTCCCGTCGGCTTCCGGCGCCTGTCCGTCAGCGGCTTCCGCGTCCTGGGTGCCTGCGGACGCCGTCGGCTCGGAGGCTTCGATCAACTGGCCATCTTCCCAGACACCAGTGCGTTCCTCGCCAGTGGCGTAGCGCATCAGGCCCTCGCCCTGGGGTTTTCCGGCCCGGAAAGTGCCTTCGTAAATATCGCCGTTGATATAGGTGGCGATACCCTTGCCTTCGATCTCGCCATCCTTCCACTCGCCGGTATAGGTGAAGCCGCTCGGCGCCGTCAGGGTGCCCTGGCCGGAGCGTTGGCCATCGGAGAAGTTCCCCTCGTAGACTGAGCCATCGGTATAGGTGGCCTTGCCCTTGCCCTCGCGGACACCTTTGGACCACATGCCGACATAGCTGTAGCCATCGGGGTAGGTCATGCTGCCCATACCATCGTACTGGGCATTGACGAAACTGCCCTCGTAGACCTGGCCGTCGGCGTAGGTGGCGATCCCCTCGCCCTCGATCACGCTCTCCACCCAGTCGCCGTCATAGGTATTGCCGTCCGGGTAGGTGATCTTGCCCTTGCCGTGAGGAAGGTCCGCAAGGAAATCGCCTTCGTAGACCGAGCCGTCAGGATAGGTGACCTTTCCCTTGCCCTCGATCCGGCCCTCGAGCCAGTCGCCTTCGTAGCGGTAGCCATCGGCGCCCTGGAAAATGCCCTGACCGTGGCGGCGATCCTCTGCAAAGGCGCCTTCGTAAATGTCGCCATTTGCGTAGGTCACCTTGCCGTGGCCCTGTCGCTGGCCGTTGACCAGAAGCCCTTCGTAGACGTCGCCGTTCGACTGCTTGAGCTTGCCGAGGCCGTTGATCTGCCCGTCCTTCCAGGCCCCTTCGTACTCCAGCCCGTCGGGCATGGTCAGCTTGCCCTGCCCGGAGCGCTGTCCGCGGCTCAGGTTGCCGACGTAGACAGCGCCATCTGGGTAGGTGATCGTGCCCTTGCCCTCCTTGACACCGGCAACCCAGCTGCCGTCGTAGATATAGCCGTTGGGGGAGGTCATGGTGCCCTGACCGTCGTGCAGGGCATTCGTGAACTGCCCCTCGTACCGCACGCCGTTGGCGTAGTTGGCAATGCCCTGGCCGGTCATCTCGCCCTCGACCCACTCGCCTTCGTAGGTGCCGCCATTGGCGAACACGATCTTGCCGACGCCGCTCGGCTTGCCCTTCGCAAAGGCGCCTTCGTAGACCGAACCGTCGGGGAACCGCGCGATACCCTGGCCGAGGATCTCGCCCTCGACCCAGTCGCCGCTGTATTCGTAGCCATTGGGCAGCCGGTACGTGCCCTTGCCGTGTTGCAGCCCGTCCTTGAAGGTGCCTTCGTAGACCCCGCCATTCTCGTATTGCTTGGTCTGCACGTCTCCGGACTGGGCCAGTGCCGCGCCTGCAAGGCTCATGCAGATCGCCGTGGCGATCAGGTAACCGCGAGCCTTGTGGGTCATGTCTGCTCTCCGGAATGGGGCCCAGGCGGGCGCTTGTGCTTGAGCCGCAACCCTAATTCGCCCCTCGGGGCGGAGCAACGCTTTTTGCCCGGGGGGGCGGGCAGGCGCTTCCATGCGCCAACGGTTCTGCTAAGAGAGCGCGGGGTCCGGACGCGGGCCTGTCGCGAAGGAGCCAGCCCATGACACGATTCCGCCTGACCCTGGCGCAGTTGAACCCGACCGTGGGCGCATTGCGCGAGAATGCCGCCAAGGCGCGTCGTGCCTGGGCCGAAGGCAAGGCCGCCGGAGCCGACATGGTGGCCCTGCCGGAAATGTTCCTGGCGGGCTACCAGTGCCAGGATCTGGTGATGAAGCCGTCCTTCGTGACCGATTGCATGAGCGTGATGCATGAACTTGCCGCCGAATGTGCCGACGGTCCCGCCCTTGGCATTGGCCTGCCCTGGTACGAGGGGGCGGAGCTGTTCAATGTCTACGTGGTGCTTAAGGGGGGCGATGTTGCCGCCCGGATCGTCAAGCATCACCTCCCGAACTTCAATGTCTTCGACGAGAAACGCCAGTTCACCAGCGGCGACGTGAACGGACCTTACATGGTCGGGGCTGCGCGCATCGGCACACCGATCTGCGAGGACGCATGGCATGGCGATGTCTGCGAGACCCTTGAGGAGACTGGCGCCGAGATCCTGCTGGTGCCTAACGGTTCGCCCTATTTCCGAGGCAAGCGCGATTTCCGGATGACACAGATGGTCAGCCGGGTGGTCGAGACAGGTCTGCCGCTGGTCTATCTGAACATGGTTGGCGGCCAGGATGACCAAGTGTTCGACGGTGGCTCCTTCGTCCTGAACCCGCATGGCAAACTGGTCGTGCAGATGCCCGTCTTCGACGAAGCTATCGCACATGTGGATTTCCTTCAGGGGCCGGATGGTTGGGAGGCCGTGGCCGGCGAGATGGCGCACCTGCCCGATGAGTGGGAGCAGGATTATCGCGTCATGGTGGAATCGCTGCGTGACTACCTGCGCAAGACCGGGTTCACCAATGTGCTGCTCGGGCTTTCCGGCGGGGTCGATTCCGCGCTGGTGGCCACCATTGCGGCGGACGCGATCGGACCGGAGAACGTGCGGTGCGTGATGCTGCCGTCCGAATACACCTCCGGTCACTCGCTGGAGGATGCCGAAGGTGTGGCGCGGAACCTCGGCACACGTCTCGACACCCTTCCAATCGCCGGGCCGCGTGCCGCGGTGACAGCGGCGCTGGAGCCGCTGTTCGAGGGCAGGCCCCCCGATCTGGCAGAAGAGAACATCCAGTCCCGCCTGCGCGGTCTGCTGCTGATGGCGCTGTCGAACAAGTTCGGGGAAATGCTGCTGACAACCGGAAACAAGTCCGAGGTCGCGGTTGGCTACGCCACGATCTATGGCGACATGGCCGGCGGCTATAACCCGATCAAGGATCTCTATAAGATGCGGGTCTTCGAGACCTGCCGCTGGCGCAACGCCAATCATCGCGACTGGATGATGGGGCCGGCGGGCGAAGTGATCCCGCCCCGGGTGATCGAGAAGCCGCCGTCCGCAGAGCTGCGCGAGGATCAGAAGGACGAGGATTCGCTGCCGCCCTATCCGGTGCTGGACCGGATCCTCGAAATGCTGGTGGATGAGGATAAGAGCGTTGCGGACGTGGTGGCCGAAGGATTCGACCTTGCGGATGCCAAAAAGGTCGAGCATCTCGTCTACATCTCTGAATACAAACGGTTCCAGGCAGCGCCCGGCGCCCGGCTGACCCGGCGGGCTTTCTGGCTCGACCGTCGCTATCCGATCGTGAACCGCTGGCGCGACACTTCCGCAGACTGATCCGTGGGCGGGGGCACCCGCCAGGTCGGCGGCGCGCTGCCGCGCTTGCTCGCTGCCGGGCCCGGCAGGCCTGCGGCCTGAAACGCGCCCCTGCCTCGGGCGATCTACTGGCCGACTCGTGCTCCCCTCGGAGCGATGAAAGCGATCATTTGGGTCAGGTCGCGAGAACCATTCCTGTGGCTGGACGACGGGCAAATGGTTAGGCTGTGTCGAAAGATCAATGCGGGAGGGCCCGATGAGCGAGAACAGCGTTCTGCCCCATTGGGACGGGTCGGGCGGAGAGACTGCTGCAGCAACGAACAAGGCCGCCGTCAAACAGATCGAGAAGTGGATCAAGGCCGGCGACCGGAGGCGCGTGCTGGCAACCATTCGCCACTGGCATCCCGCCGACGTGGTGTCGCTGTTCGTGCGCTTGCGGTCGAAATATGCCCGCAGACTGCTCGAATGGATGCCCGACGAGTCCGGTATCCGCATTCTGGCCGAGCTCGACCCGCAGCTGCATGCCGTGCTGGCCAAGAAACGGACCCGCAGCACCTTTCGCAAGCTGATCGAAAAGATGGATGCGGACGAGGCATTTCCTCTGCTCGACGAGTTGCCACACGAATATGCGCTGGACCTTCTGGAGGGGCACCCCCACGCCGAGGCGCTGAAGGCGGCGCTGGAAGTGCACGAGGATCATGCCGCCGCGCACATGCGCCGTGGCATCCTCACCGCGCGTGAAAGCGGCACCGTCGGGGAGGTGATCGCCGACATCCGCGCGGTCGCGCAGGAAATCGATCGGTTGGAACGGGTCTATGTGGTTGACGATGCCGGCCGGCTGAAGGGCGCAGTGCGCCGCCGCGACCTGATCATGAACCCGGACGATACGCCGGTGGCCGCGATCATGCAGCCCGATTCGGTCCACGTCACGTCGGAAACCGATCAGGAAGACGTGCTGGCGATCGCCAAGGCGCAGCGCATTCACAATATCGCCGTCGTCGATGCCAACGGAGTCCTGCTGGGAGGGATCACGCCGAAGGAACTGCGGGAGATTGCCTCGGAGGAAGCCGAAGAGGACATGCTTCTCATGGGCGGCATTTCCCCTGAGGCGAGCGAGTTCGACCCGCCCTTGCAGATCGTGAAACGCCGCCTGCCCTGGATCCTTGGGGGTCTGGTTGGTGCCTTCATCGCGGCCTCGGTGATCGGCTCCTATGAAGAGGCGCTGACAAGTGCCGCGATCCTGGCCAGCTTCATCCCGGTGGTGATGGCCACGGCTGGCAATGTCGGTATCCAGGCGTCCACCATGTCGATTCAGGCCATCGGACGCGGAACGAGCTGGGAAGGAGATTTCCTGCCACGGCTCGGGCGCGAAATGCTGGCCTCGCTCCTCAATGGGGTCTTGGTGGGGGCGGTTGTCGCGGGTCTGGTCTTGCTCGCCTCCAGTGTCATCGACATCGACAGGGCGCCAATGCTCGCGATGACCTGCCTGATCTCGATGACGCTGGTCACCGTGATCGCAGGCACGTTTGGCGCGCTCATCCCCTTCCTGCTCAAGGCGCTGAAACTGGATCCGGCGGTGGCGACCGGCATCTTCATTACAACCGCCAACGATGTCTTCGGCGTGCTGATCTTCTTCAGTGTGGCCTCGGTCCTGTACCTGTAGCACGTCACCAACAGAGGCGTGTCCCGCTGATGCGGGGCTCTTGCGTCGAGGACCTGCCCACGCGTTGGGAGCTGGTAGCAGAGGCGCAGCGGCGGGGACTTCGGAGCAGGGAGTACCCTGCCATGGCGGAGCGTTTCGCCGCCACACCCCAAGGGTCGGATTGGCGCCGCCCGGAGGAACTGACTCCAGAACCACCGGCCTACCCCGTCGAACTGTCACGGATGACCAACGAATTCGCGTGGCTGGCCCGGGCTGGGTGTGGCTTCTGAAGGTGAGTGACGGGTGCTTTCTCAGCGCCTGTGCGCTGTCTGGTCAGACACCCGGCACCGGCATTCCCTGGGCGTCGATCAGGATCGTGCCGTTGGTGCGTGCAAACGGTCCCTCGGGCCAATGGTCAAGAACCTCCAGCACGCGGCCGACCGGGCGGCACAGCCGCGTGCCCTTTTCCGTCCGCACGAGGGGGCGTTCGACCAGCACTGGATGCGCCACCATCGCAGCGAGGATCTGTTCGGAGGTGACGTCGGCATCCAGCAGGCCGAGGTCCCGCGCCGGGCCACGCGCGGAGCGCAGGGCATCTTGCGGCGTCAGCCCGGCTTCTGTCAGCAGGGCGGAGAGCGCGTCGCGCTCCCAGCCGACCTTCATGTACTGGATCACCTCGGGCGTGTAGCCCGCCGCCTCGATCACCCGCAGCGTGTCACGTGACTTGCTGCAAGCCGGATTGTGCCAGATCGTGACCTGCATCTGCGGCCTCAGACTTCGATCAGCTTGCACTGCGGCAGAAGCGCTTCCACGTCCTCGCCGCGGCACAGGTCCGTGGCCGGAGTCGTGACGGCGGCCGATGCGGCGGCGGCGCCCCAACGGGCCGCTTCCTGTATCGAATTGCCCCGCGACAGGCAGAGCGTGAAGCCACCGACGAAGCTGTCGCCCGCGCCGACCTTGGATACGACATCCACCTTGGCGGCCGTCGCAAGCCACGACCCTTCGGGCGTGGTCAGGACAGACCCCTCGGCGCCTCGGGCGAAGATGATATTCTGCGCGACGCCGCGCGCGATCAGCTCGCGCGAAAACGCCGCCGTATCAGCGGGCGTTTCCAGTTTCCGGCCCGCCAGACCCTCGGCTTCCTCATCGTCGGAGCGCAGCAGGAAGGGCGGTGACTTGGGGTCCTCCACCATCCGCCGCAGGGCTGGGCCGGAGGTGTCCACGATCAGGCGGGCGCCCGCGTCGCTGAGGGCAGCACTGAGCGTCTCCTCGAAGTCGAGCGGCACGCCCGGCGGCTGGCTTCCCGACAGGATGATCAGACCGCCCTTCGGAGCATGGGCGACGGTCGTGTGCAGCGCCTTCAGGACATGTTCCTCGCTCCATGGCGGCCCGGGCAGCATGAAGCGGTACTGCAGGTCGGTTTCCTTGCAATTCACCACGACACTTGAACGGGTCTCCCCCGGTGAGGGTATCGGCATCGTCGGGATGCCCTCCGCCATGAGCAGCTCCAGCAGGCGGTTGCCGTTGTGACCAGCGATCGCAACGATGGCCGACGCTTCGCCACCCATGTGCTGGATGGCGCGGGCCACGTTGATGCCACCTCCGCCGGGATCCACGGTGGGTTCGGCGCACCGCAGCTTGACGTCCGGAATGACTCTCTGGGCTTCCGTGTTCATGTCGAGTGCGGGATTCAGGGTGATCGTGAGGATTTCCGACACGGGGACTCTCCGATTGCGATGTTTGCGCACACACTGCGCATTTGCCCGGGCGATGCAAGCGCTATGGACGCGGGAAATCACCGCAGGGTGCCGGGATCGTGTAAGGTGTCCGGGAGTGACGAAGAAGGAGTGCGGATGCCTCAGAACAAGACGCAACCGACCGATGTGGATCCGCTGGCGTTTCTCGCTTCGGTGGAGCCTGCACGGCGTCGGGAAGACGGGCTGGCGCTGGACGCCATGTTCCGAAAGGTGACAGGGTTCGAGCCGGTGATGTGGGGAGAGTCGATCATCGGCTACGGGCGCTACGCCTACAAGTACTCCAGCGGCCACTCGGGCCAGTTCCTGGCGACGGGATTTTCCCCGCGCAAGGCAAACCTGGTTCTCTACATCATGCCCGGCTACGCGGAGTTCGAACCCATTCTCAGGGACTTGGGAAAGCACCGGCTCGGAAAATCCTGCCTCTACATCAACAAGCTGGCGGATGTGGACATGGTCGTTCTCGCCCGCCTTGTGTCGGCGGGGCTTGAAGGTCTGAACGCGATATGGCCCGTCCGGCCAGAGTGACCGGACGGGCGCGGGATCACATGAACTGGTAGCTGACCGGAACGTACCGGAAGCCATCATCGCGGGACTGCACGTAGCCGAGTCCCGGGAAGGGCATATGGTAGCCGATCATCGGGACCTTGTCGGCGGCAAGCATGCCCAGAACTTTGCGGCGCGTTGCGGCGGCGGCTGCCTTGTCCATGTCGAAGCGAACCTCCCAGTCGGGATAGGCCAGCGACCACACGTAGTGATTGGTCATGTCGGCGCCGATAAGCAGCTGCTTCCCCTCGCTCTCCAGCATGTAGGTCATGTGCCCCGGCGTGTGGCCGAACGCAGCCATGGCGGTGATGCCGGACGCAACCGAGTCGCCGTCGCCGAGGAAGGTCATCTTCTCTGCCAGAGGTTTGACGTTGCCGTCGAAGCGCTCGTTTCCGGCGGCGGCCCAGTGGTCGTATTCAACCTGCCCGGTGATGTAGGCGGCATTGGCGAAGGTGGGCGTGCCATCCTTCATCAGCCCGCCGATGTGGTCGCCGTGCATGTGGGTGATGACGACATGCGTGACATCCTCCGGGCTGTAGCCGGCCTCTGCCAGGGCAGCGGAGGTGCCATCAGCGGCAAGGCCGGTGTCGAACAGGATGACCTCCGAACCGGTGTTGACGACGGTCGGCGTGAAATAGAATTGCGCCATGTCGTCCGGAATGAAGTTCTCCGCGCTCGCCTTCTTGAATTCTTCTTCGCTGACATTCAGGCCGAAGATCTTGTGAGGCTCCTCGCGAGGTGTCGTCCCGGCGAGCAGGGTCGAAACCTCCAGAGCGCCAACCTTGAATCGGCGGGCATTGCTCATCGGCCCTGTCTTTGCGCCATGTCCATCGGCCAGGCTCGGCAGCGGAGCGGCAAGGGCGACCGGGGCTGAAACGCCGGCAAGAAGCGCGGAACGGCGGGTAAGCGAAATGGGCATCGGGATCTCCTTATTGCAACTTTCGACACTACTACGCATGCGGTCAAAACGTGGATCAATTAATCGATATTTCCGGAAAAATAGGTAAAAATAAAGATAAAAAAATCACTCCCACCAGCGATCTATACGAGCGATGTCCGCGTCCGACCAACCGAAATGGTGCGCAAGTTCATGCACAAAGACGTGAGTGACCAGCTGTCCAAGGGAGACGTCCCGGCGCGCGAGCCACTCGTCGAGGATCGCACGACGGAAGAGCCAGATCGTGTCCGGTTGATGGGGCTGATGCATGACGGAGCGCTCGGTAAGCGGGATCCCGTCGTAGAGTCCGGTCAGCTCGAAGGGATCTGTCAGGCCGACATCCTCCAGCATTGCGTCGGTCGCGAAATCCTCCACACGGATCACGACCCGTTGGGCCGCTGCATGGAACGGTGCCGGGAGGCTCTCGCGTGCCTCCTCTGCAAGCGCCGCGATATCGTCGAGCCCCGGTGCTGTGCAATCTGACCAGTTCATGGATTTGCCCTTTCGTTCCACTGCCTGATATGGACAAGTCGGCCGCCCTGTGAAAGAGCGCGCGCCAAAGGAGTTCAAGGATGACCGTCACCCGTTTCGCCCCATCGCCCACAGGATACCTGCATGTGGGCAACCTGCGCACCGCGCTGTTCAACTGGATGATCGCGCGAAAGGCGGGCGGCCAGTTCATCCTGCGGTTGGACGACACCGATCCGGAACGATCGAAGCCGGAGTTTGCCGACGCCATCAAGGAAGACCTCGAATGGCTGGGGCTGACCTGGGATCGGGTCGAAACGCAGTCCTCCCGACTGGACCGCTACGCCGCTGCCGCCGACGACCTGCGGGAAAAGGGCCGGTTCTACGAGGCATTCGAGACACCAACAGAGCTGGACCTCAAGCGGAAGAAGCAACTGAACATGGGCAAGCCGCCGGTCTATGACCGCGCGGCACTGTCGCTGTCGGATGGCGAAAAGGCGGCGCTCCGTGCAGAGCGCTCGGGCCATTGGCGTTTCCTGCTCGACCACGAGAGGATCGAGTGGGTGGACGGCATCCTTGGGGAAACCTCTATCGATGCGGCCTCGGTGTCCGATCCGGTCCTGATTCGCGGCGACGGGCAGGTTCTCTACACCCTGGCCTCGGTGGTGGACGATACCGAAATGGGGATCACCGACGTGGTGCGCGGGTCCGATCACGTGACCAACACCGCCACTCAGATCCAGATCATCGAGGCGTTGGGCGGCAAGGTGCCCAACTTCGCCCACCATTCGCTTCTGACCGGTCCGCAGGGCGAGGCGCTGTCGAAGCGGCTCGGTACGCTGGCCTTGCGTGATCTGCGCGAGAAGGGCGTCGAGCCGCTGGCGTTGCTGTCCCTGATGGCACGGCTGGGCTCGTCCGACCCGGTGGAGCTGCGCAGCTCGCACCAGGAGCTGATCGACGGTTTCGAACTGACGCATTTCGGTGCGGCGCCCACGAAGTTCGATGCCGAGGACCTGTTTCCGCTGACCGCCCGCCACCTGCACACGCTGCCGCTTGATGCGGTCGCCGACGAGATCGCGGCGCTGGGCGTCCCGGCCGAGTTGGCGGAGCGGTTCTGGAATGTCGTTCGCGAGAACATCACCACGCGGGCCGACATGGCCGGCTGGTGGGACGTGCTGTCGAACGGCGCCGAACCGTTGGTCGATGCCGAGGATGCGGAGTTCGTGGCCACGGCGCTGGGAATGCTCCCCGATCTGCCCTTTGACGGCAACAGCTGGGGGGCATGGACCGCCGCAGTGAAAGACGCGACAGGGCGCAAGGGCAAGGGGTTGTTCATGCCGCTGCGCAAGGCGCTGACTGGCCGCGCACGCGGGCCGGAGATGGCGGATTTCATGTCGCTCATGCAGGCCAAACCGCGCGCCTGACCCGTTTTTTGCGGCCGACGCTGCGTTCCGGTGTGGGTGCTGCGCGCTGTGCCGCCTAGGCTGCGCCGACCTGCGCCGAGACATCCGTGAGTCGCGCATCCACATAGCCGCGCTGCCAGTCGGTCAACGGTTGGTGGCGGGAGTACCTCGGCGCGGTGCGGTCATTGAGGATCGGGGCTTGCCAGCCTGACGTGGTCGCGAAGAACCTATCGGCACCGGCTTCTCCGAAGACGTCAAGGAAACCCTGGACGACCACATCGATATAGCTCAGCAGAACCGGGTGGGTCACATCGGGCAGGGCGGCGTGGGACGGCGGCACGGCATAGACCTGCGCCTCCGCATTCGAGCCGCAGGCATGCAGCGTGGTTGAGATCGGGTGGCGGTCATAGGCGCGTTCCCGGTCGTCGAGCGCGGCCCAGTCACCGTCGGGCACTTCGGCAACCAGCCCGTCGATCTCGCAATCGGCAGGCTCCACGGAAAGGTAGGCGAGCGAGCGCAGGTGGGTGTGGACCCAGACGCGGCGCCACCCGCCAAGGATTGCGGGGCGGGTGCCCGGATAGCTGTGGGTCGCCCGGTTGACGAGCGAGCCGTAACCGAAGAACTGGCGATCTCTCATGGATGCAGCATTCCCGCCGACAGGGGGGAAAGGCAAGTCTTGAAGGATCCAAAACCATTCGGTATGCGGTGGGAGACCCCGCGTCGGGAGAATCCGGTGGAAACATCGGTGCCGAAGGAGCAACCGCCCCGGTAAACTCTCAGGCTCATGGACCGCACGGGGAAAAGACTCTGGAGAGAGACGCGGCAGGCGTCCGCCGAAGGGATAACGATCTCAGGCGAAAGGACAGAGGGGGCATCGGGCGCGTGGCCACTGGCCGCCGTATTCGATGCCGGACGGACGTTCCCGACGGCTGGAAACGCGAAGGAGGGAAGGCCGTGACGGATCTTGCGACGACACCGCTGCATGCGCTGCACATCGAGCTGGGTGCCCGGATGGTGCCATTTGCTGGCTACGATATGCCGGTGCAATACAAGCTGGGTGTGATGAAGGAACATCTCCACACCCGGTCCGCCGCAGGGCTCTTCGATGTGAGCCACATGGGGCAGGTGCTGTTGAAAGGACCCGAGGCCGCCGCCCAGTTGGAGCGGCTGGCGCCGCAGGCGCTGACCGGACTGAAGGAGGGACGTCAGCGCTATGCGTTCTTCACCAACGACGACGGCGGGATCGAAGACGACCTGATGGTTGCCAACCGTGGCGATCACCTGTTTGTCGTGGTGAACGCGGCTTGCAAGGCTGCCGATATCGCGTTGATGCGCGCCGGGCTCGAGGGCGTCGAGGTTGTCGAAATTGTTGACCGTGCGTTGATCGCCCTGCAAGGCCCCGCGGCGGAGGCGGCGCTGTCCCGGATCGTGCCGGTGGCCGATATGGCATTCATGGATGTTGGCGTTTTCGAGAGCGACTTCGGGGATCTCTGGGTGTCCCGATCCGGTTACACCGGCGAGGACGGGTACGAGGTTTCGGTGCCGGAGGCGGAGGCAGAGGCTCTTGCCCGCGCGTTGCTGGCGATGGAAGAGGTTGAGGCCATCGGGCTCGGCGCCCGAGACAGCCTGCGGCTTGAGGCCGGGCTGTGCCTCTATGGCAATGACATCGACACGACGACCAGCCCGGTTGAGGCGAGCCTGACCTGGGCGATCCAGAAAGCGCGCAGACCCGGCGGCGTCCGCGAGGGTGGATATCCCGGCGCGGACCGGATCGGCACGGAACTGTCCGCGTCTGCTGACGAAGTGGACCGCCTTCGCGTCGGGCTGAAGCCCGAGGGCCGTGCGCCCATGCGCGACGGCGTGCCCCTGTTCGAGAGCGAGGACGCGGCGCAACCCGTGGGCATTGTGACCTCCGGCGCCTTCGGGCCGAGTGTCGGTCACCCCATCGCCATGGGCTATGTGCCGGGTCGACTTTCGACCACAGACACGCTGCTTTGGGGGGAGGTGCGCGGCAAGCGGATGCCCGTGCGCGTCACCGAGCTACCTTTCCGCCCAGCCACCTATAAACGTTGAACAGACCAACCGGGAGCGCAAGACAATGAAATACACCGAAGACCATGAATGGCTGAACCTCGACGGCGATGTCGTGACTGTCGGCATCACCGATCACGCCCAGGAGCAGCTTGGCGATATCGTCTTCATCGAACTGCCAGAGGTCGGCACCCAGATTTCCAAGGACGACGAGGTCGTGGTGATCGAGTCGGTGAAGGCTGCGTCCGATATTGCCGCTCCGATCGACGGCGAGATCGTCGAGGTGAACGAGGCGATCATCGACGCCCCCGGCAAGGTCAATGAGGATGCCGAGGGCGAGGCGTGGTTCTTCAAGGTGAAGGTCGACGACGCCAGCCAACTCGATGGGTATCTCGACGAAGATGCCTACAAGGACCTGATCGGCTAGACCGACCGTGATCCCGGGCGCGCGCCGTCGGTGCAGCGCCCGTACCGCACACTCGGGCGGCGCGCACGGACCCGCCGCCGGGTTGGGCGCATCCTTCCGTTTGCATGGCCGCAGATTGGCCTTCAGCGACAGACCGACTTGCCGGGAGACAGACCTTGCCTTTCAAACCAACCGCCTATGACCCCTATGATTTCGCCAACCGCCGCCACATCGGCCCGTCGCCCGAGGAGATGGCGGAGATGTTGGAGGCTGTTGGCGCGGAAAGCCTGGACGCGCTGGTAGACGAGACCGTTCCGGCCTCCCTTCGCCAGGCCGAGCCGCTTGACTGGGCGCCACTCGCAGAAGGCGAGTTGCTGGTGAAGATGCGGGAGGTCGCTGGCCGCAACAAGGTTCTGCACTCGCTGATCGGGCAGGGCTACTACGGCACCGTGACCCCCCCGGCGATCCAGCGCAACATCCTGGAGAACCCCGCCTGGTACACGGCCTACACGCCCTACCAGCCGGAGATTGCCCAGGGGCGCCTGGAAGCATTGCTGAACTACCAGACGATGATCTCCGACCTGACGGGGCTGGAAGTTGCAAACGCCTCGCTGCTGGACGAGGCAACGGCAGCCGCCGAGGCGATGGCGATGGCGCAACGCGTCAGCAAGTCCAAGGTTTCGGCCTTCTTCATCGATGACAATTGCCATCCGCAAACCATCGCCGTTGTCGAGACCCGGGCGAAGCCGCTCGGTGTCGATGTCATCGTCGGCCCAGTGGATAGCCTCGAAGCGGACAAGGTATTTGGCGCGCTCTTCCAGTACCCGGGCACCGACGGCGCCCTGCGTGATTTCACACCGGAGATGGAGGCGCTTCATGCCAACAAGGCCGTGGGCATCGTCGCGGCGGACCTGCTGGCGCTGTTGTTGCTGAAAGAGCCGGGCGCGATGGGCGCCGATATCGCGGTAGGGTCCGCCCAGCGGTTCGGTGTGCCGATGGGTTACGGCGGCCCCCACGCCGCCTACATGGCCTGCCTCGACAAGTTCAAACGCTCGATGCCCGGACGGATCGTCGGGGTTTCTGTCGATGCGCGCGGAAACAAGGCTTACCGCCTGAGCCTCGCCACGCGGGAACAGCATATCCGGCGCGAAAAGGCGACCTCGAATGTCTGCACCGCGCAAGCGCTGCTGGCCGTTATGGCGTCCTTCTACGCCGTCTTCCACGGACCCAAGGGGCTTCGCGCGATTGCCGAACGCGTGCATGTCATGGCAGTACGGCTGGCCGAGGGGCTTCGCAACGCGGGGTTCGATGTTCGGCCTGAGGGGATCTTCGACACGGTGACGGTCGATGTCGGGCCGTTGCAAGGTGCGATCCTGCGGTCGGCTCGTGCGGAGGGACTCAACCTGCGCCAGTTTGGCGACACGAGGATCGGGATTTCCATCGACGAGACCTGCGGGCCGGAGACCATCGAGAAGGTCTGGCGTGCCTTTGGCGTGACCGAGGCCTTCGGTGAGCCCGATTCCGTCGCGTTGCCGGAGGATCTGCTGCGGACGAGCGAGTACCTGACCCACCCGATCTTCCACCTGAACCGTGCAGAGGCGGAAATGATGCGCTACATGCGCCGCCTCGCGGACCGGGACCTGGCGCTGGACAGGGCGATGATCCCGCTTGGCTCCTGCACCATGAAGCTCAACGCGGCAGTCGAGATGATGCCGATCACATGGCCGGAGTTCGGTCAGCTTCACCCCTTCGTGCCTGTCGATCAGGCCGGGGGCTATGCCGAGATGCTGGCCGATCTGTCGGAAAAGCTCTGCGTGATCACCGGGTATGATGCTATGTCCATGCAGCCGAATTCCGGCGCTCAGGGCGAGTATGCCGGGCTGATGACCATCGCCGCCTATCACAAGGCCAATGGCGAGGCGCGCGACATCTGCCTGATCCCGACGTCGGCGCATGGCACCAACCCGGCGTCGGCCTCGATGGCCGGGATGAAGGTCGTGGTGGTGAAGTCAGCCGAGAATGGCGACATCGATCTGCGGGACTTCCGCGAAAAGGCCGTTGCCGCAGGCGACCGGCTCGCGGCCTGCATGATCACCTATCCGTCGACCCACGGCGTCTTCGAGGACACGGTGCGCGAGGTCTGCGCGATCACCCATGAACACGGCGGGCAGGTCTATCTCGACGGGGCGAACCTGAACGCGATGGTGGGCCTTGCGAAGCCGGGGGACCTGGGATCCGACGTCAGCCACCTGAACCTCCACAAGACTTTCTGCATTCCGCATGGCGGGGGTGGCCCCGGCATGGGGCCAATCGGTGTGAAGGCCCATTTGCAGCCTTTCCTTCCCGGCCATCCGGAGACTGGCGGCAGCGAGGGTCCGGTCTCTGCTGCGCCCTACGGGTCGGCCAGCATCCTGCCGATCAGCTGGGCCTATTGCCTGTTGATGGGCGGCGCCGGCCTGACGCAGGCCACCAAGGTCGCGATCCTGTCGGCGAACTACATCGCCAGCCGCCTGTCTGCGGGGTATGACGTCTTGTTCAAGGGCGCTGGTGGACGTGTCGCGCATGAGTGCATCCTTGACACCCGTCCTTTTGCAGAGGCCGGTGTCCAGGTGGACGACATTGCCAAGAGACTGATGGACAACGGTTTTCATGCGCCAACCATGTCCTGGCCGGTGGCCGGCACGCTGATGGTCGAGCCGACGGAAAGCGAGACCAAGGCGGAGTTGGACCGGTTCATCGATGCGATGCTGTCGATCCGCTCGGAAATCGCGGAGGTCGAGGCCGGTACGATTGCCTACGAAGACAGCCCACTGCGCCATGCCCCCCACACGGTGGAGGATCTGGTCGCGGAGTGGGATCGCAAGTATCCGCGCGAGCAGGGGTGTTTCCCGCCGGGGTCTTTCCGTGTCGACAAGTATTGGCCGCCGGTTGGACGTGTGGACAACGTCTTTGGTGACCGAAACCTGGTTTGCACCTGCCCGCCGGTCGAGACCTATGCGGAGGCTGCCGAATAGGCCAGTCTGGGACGGGCGGATAGACCCAAGGGCCATCCGCCCGCCTCCTGTCGCGAACGGTTTTCGCTAGAAGCGTGTGGCCGGGGTGAGCGCATTGCAAAAAAAGGATCCACCCGAGCATGCGTTGATCGGACGCCGATTGGAAAGGCTGGTCAGTGGCCGTGGTCCGTTCGCTGTTGAGCTGGCCGGTTTAGGGGGTGCTGTTGCGAGGGCGGGGGCCTCCCGCCCGTTTGGCAACCGCGCTTGCGCGCGCTCCCCTCACGGTTGGGCGCGGCCCGCCTGCGGCGGGAGGCGCAACCTGATGGCGGCCGTGCCGGGTCGCAGTCAAATGCCTCCGGCCCGGAAGGCGCTATACCAAACGGTGGGGGGGCAGAAAGCGTGCCGCACGCCGCAGTTCCATGCCGGGATCAGGCGGGGATTGCCTCGATGTAGAGTTCAACTTTGCGCGTTGGCGGAACGTCAGGCAGATGCACCAGAACACGGTTCTGGAACAGTATGTCCTGCCCGACACCGTCACAGCCCGGCCTGGTCTCGAAGTATCCCGACTCCACGTCGTTCACTTCTTCGGCCGGGAGTTGGACGATAAGCGCCTCGCTGCGCGGATCGAAGCCGTCGAGTGTTGCTGGATCCGCCCCGGCAAGCGCGATCAGGACTCCTGGACGAGCGACGTCGACGGGTTTGCTCGGTCTACGGGCAAAAGGAAATCGGAACACCAGCGGATTGCCCGCGTGTTCCCGCACCAGCCCATAGGCTGCGAGCACGATCGAGAAGGCGATGATTCCCAGAGCGACGAGATTCAACATGATCTTCCTTTCGCCCCCGCATCGTTTTTAGCAAAAATCCGGCCTGTCGGTCAAACATTTGCCGGATAACAGTGGTTTGCCGGAAACAGTTGAGCACTCGGAGGCGCACTGTTTCCACACCTAGGTGGGCGTAGCCTTCCCAAGGTTAATCCTGTCGCAGGTAGCCACAGCAGTGTCACTTCCGGTTTTGGGGCGCTAGAGCGGACCGGAGGGGCGTCACTGAAGGCATGGGCAATGCCTGTCGAGGTCGAACAAGTGTCTGAAAACTACCCGCAGAGCGCTGACACGGTATTGGGTCCCGAACAGGCCAGACCACGCCGGGCACCGACAGGCTGCTGGATTGCCCCCCGCCCCTCATTCCCCAGAGCAGCCTTTCAGGACTCGTCGCGCGAGCCGACATTCTCCCGGAATGCCTTTTCGAACTCGGCTTGTTTTTCCGGGCTCGCCGGCGCCTGGAACTGCGACCTCCAGCTGTCGTATGGCATGCCGTAGAAGACCTCACGGCCTTCGGCCTTGTCCATGGCGATGCCACGCTCATTGGCGGCTTCCTGATACCAGCGGGACAGGCAGTTCCGGCAAAAACCGGCGAGGTTCATCATGTCGATGTTCTGCACGTCGGTGCGGTCTTCCATCAGGTGCTGGCGCAACCGGCGAAAGGCGGCGGCCTCGATTTCAATGCGGGTCTGATCGTCCATGGTGTCTCTCCCTTCTGGTCAGAGATTGGCATCCTCGAGCGCGGCGACAAGATGCGGCGCCATGCGGCGCCCCCAGGCTCGCTGTTGCTCCACGGTTTCGATCAGGTCCTGGCGAACCTCGATCAACACATGCGGACGGCCGTGCATGAGGGCGTGCCTGTGGATGGAGTCGCCGGGCTGATGGCCGGCGTAGGGTTCGTTGTCCCCGACGCACAGATCACCTTCCGCCTTCAGGCGGCGGATCATCGCGAGCGACAGGGCGTTGTTTGGCGGCGTATGCAGGAGCGCGACATGCCAGGGACGCGGAGGGCGTCCTTTCAATTGCGGGGTAAAGCTATGCACGGCCACGATGACCGGATTGCGTCGTGACGCAGCAAGCCGTCCGAGCTCCGCATGGTAAGGCCGGTAGCAGAGCTCCTTGCGATACTCCAACTCCTCCGGGCCAGCGTGGCGATTGCCGGGTATGATCGTGCCGTCATAAAGCTTCATCAACAGTGTCGGGTCGTCCTCGCCACGATTCGGGTCGATCACCAGCCGGGAGAAATTTGACGTGATGAGAGTGGCTTGCAGCGCGTCCGCCATGGCGTGGGCGACGCCTGCGGCACCCGGGTCATAGGCAATATGACGGGCCATCTCGGACTGCGGCAAGCCCAGGGTCCCACCGTTGATCCGGGGCGGAACCGTATTGGTGGCATGATCGCATGTGATCAACCATCTGCTGGATCGGGCGTCCCCATGGGTGTGAAAGGCGTGATATGTCATTGGGTCGTGATGTTTCTCTCGCAAGGGTGTATGGCCTCTCGCAGAAAAGAACCAGAGCGAACCGGGCTGGCGTTTTGGCGGGTTTACCGCTAACAGAATGCCGAGTTTCGCGCGATACGGAAAGGTTGTCTAAATGAGACGTTTGCGCAATGTGAAGATTGTGGCCACGCTGGGCCCGGCTTCGAATGACTACGATACCATTCGGCGCCTCTTCGAAGTCGGTGCGGATGTCTTCCGTCTCAACATGAGCCACGGCAGTCACGAAGAAATTCGCGAACGCCACCAGATTATCCGTCAGATCGAACAGGAACTGGGGCGTCCCATTGCGATCCTCGCCGACCTTCAAGGTCCGAAGCTGCGCGTGGGTGTGTTCTCCGGCGATTCCGAGGAACTGGTGGAAGGGGCCGCCTTCCGGATGGACCTGGACGAAGCTGATGGCGATTCCAGCCGCGTGCGCCTGCCGCACCCTGAGATCTTCCAGGCGCTGGAGCCCGGCGCGACGCTGCTGGTCAACGATGGCAAGATTCGCCTGCGGGTGGAGAAATGCGGCGAGGATTTCGCCGATTGCGTGGTTGTGACAGGCGGGACGATTTCCAACCGCAAGGGCGTGAACGTTCCCGACGTGGTTCTTCCGGTTGCTGCACTGTCCGGCAAGGATAAGGCGGACCTGGAGTTTGTCTGCGATCTGGGCGTGGACTGGGTCGCGCTGTCCTTCGTGCAGCGCCCTGACGACGTGATGCAGACCAAGGAGCTAGTCGCGGGGCGCGCCGCCGTACTCTCCAAGATCGAGAAACCCGCTGCGGTCGAGGCCTTTGACGAGATTCTCAAGGTGTCCGACGGGATCATGGTGGCCCGGGGCGACCTCGGCGTCGAACTGCCCGTTCAGGCCGTTCCGCCGATCCAGAAGCGCCTCATTCGCGGTGCACGCAGGGCGGCCAAGCCGGTGATCGTTGCAACGCAGATGTTGGAATCGATGATCGAGAGCCCGGTGCCGACCCGCGCCGAGGTCTCGGACGTGGCCAACGCGATCTACGAGGGCGCGGATGCGGTGATGCTCTCTGCCGAATCTGCTGCCGGGGACTATCCGCTCGAAGCCGTGCGGACAATGAATGCAGTCGCCGAAGAGGTAGAACAGGGCCAGATGTATCGCGACATCATCGAGGCCGCGCGAGACGTGGTCAGAACCACAACCGCAGACAGCATCGTTTCCTCGGCCCGCGAGATCGCGGAGAACACGGGTGTGAAGGCGATCTGCTGTTTTACCCATTCCGGCACCACGGCGCTGAAGACTGCCCGCGAACGTCCGCGCGTGCCGATCCTGGCGCTGACACCCTTTACGGGGACAGCGCGGCGGATGTGCCTGAGCTGGGGTGTGAACTGCTTCATGACCAACGGAGACGTGAGCCGGTTCAAGATGGCGGTGGTGTCCGCAGCCCGCGCCGCGCGGTCGGGGCAGTTCGCCAATGCCGAGGACAATATCGTTGTCGTGGCAGGTGTTCCCTTCAACATTCCGGGCTCCACCAACATCCTTCGCGTGGCTCCCTGCGACGAAAGATTGATTTTTAACACCGATCCCGAATAATCGCAGCCCAACAGGGCGCCTTCGAGGGGTATTGGTGTGGACACGGATCTGATCTTCATACTTGGGCTGATTATCGGCATCCTTGCCGTCCCCGCTTTGCTGGGGGCGTATTCCGAAGGGCGGCCGCCACGGGCAGCGGCGATCCTTGTGATGATCGGTGGTGGCCTGGTGGCGATCGCGGTTATGAAGCAACCGGGGGGATATTCCTTCGGGCAAATCCCGAGCGTCTTCGCCTCCGTCGTCGGAAACTACCTGAGGTAGGCACGAGAGGGCACCAGCCCCGCGGCGGCACACAACTGCAAGATTGCCGTGGCGCTGTCGTTTGGGGGGCGCTTTCTCGTGGAATTCGCTTGCGTAGAAGGCTGCGCCGGACTATAGGCGCGGCTTCAGTCGTTGCGGTGGGCCGAAAGTGGCATGCCTGCCGAAACGAAACGACCGATCCAAACAAGGAGCTGGCAAATGCCCAAGATGAAGACAAAGTCCGGAGCGAAGAAACGCTTCAAGGTGACCGCTACCGGCAAGATCAAGACCGCCCAGGCCGGCAAGCGCCACGGCATGATCAAGCGGACGAACAAGTTCATCCGCAACGCTCGCGGTACAACGGTCCTCTCCGAGGCCGATACCAAGATCGTCAAGAAATACATGCCGTACGCGCGCTGAGCTGAGGAGATAGACACATGTCCCGAGTCAAAGGCGGAACCGTCACCCACGCCCGGCACAAGAAGATCATCAAGGCCGCAAAAGGCTACTATGGTCGCCGGTCCACGAACTTCAAGACTGCCACGCAGGCTGTCGACAAGGCCAACCAGTACGCAACCCGCGACCGCAAGGCCCGCAAGCGCCAGTTCCGCGCTCTGTGGATCCAGCGAATCAATGCCGCGGTGCGTTCGCACGACGAGGCGCTGACCTATTCGCGCTTCATCAATGGTCTGGCAAAGGCCGGCATCGAGGTCGACCGCAAGGTCCTCGCCGACCTGGCCGTGAACGAGCCCGACGCGTTCGGTTCGATCGTTGAAAAAGCTAAGGCCGCTCTGGCCTGATCCGGTTGCCGGATCGCAGGATAGGGACCCGCGTGGCGTCTGCCGCGCGGGTCCTTTCCATTTGAACGGCGCATGGCGCGGGCTTGCCTTCATGGGCCAGTGTGATAGGCCCTCGCCGGAGATTTTCGCCGCGGTCGAGCCATTCCCGCGGCGGCACCGACAGACGGGAGCCAGCCATGGAAGAGCTGAGGCAGAAATACATCGCCGCCATTTCGGAGGCCGCCGACGAGGGTGCCCTTGAGGCGCTGCGGGTGCAGGCCGTGGGCAAGAAGGGTGAGGTGAGCCTGAAAATGCGCGAACTGGGGAAGATGACCCCGGAGGAGCGCAAGGTCGCCGGCCCTGCGCTCAACGCCCTGAAGGACGAGATCAACTCCGCCCTTGCCGCCAAGAAAGCCGCGCTTGCCGACGTCGCGCTTGAGGAGCGCCTGAAGGAGGAGTGGCTTGACGTCACGCTGCCCTCCCGTCCGACGCGCCGCGGCACCATCCACCCGATCAGCCAGGTCACCGAAGAGGTGACGGCGATCTTTGCCGACATGGGCTTCGCGGTGGCCGAAGGGCCACAGGTGGAGGATGACTGGCACAATTTCGACGCGCTGAACATTCCGGGCCATCACCCCGCGCGCGCGGAGATGGACACGTTCTACATGGCTCGTGCCGAGGGGGACAATCGCCCGCCGAACGTTCTGCGGACCCACACGTCACCGGTGCAGATCCGTTCGATGCTCAAGCACGGCGCGCCGATCCGGATCATCTGTCCCGGTCGGGTCTATCGGTGCGACTATGATCAGACGCACACCCCCATGTTCCACCAGGTGGAGGGGCTCGCGATCGGCAAGGACATCTCCATGGCGAACCTGAAGTGGACGTTGGAGGAGTTCTTCTCCGCGTTCTTCGGAACCCATGTGGAAACACGTTTCCGCGCCTCGCATTTCCCCTTCACGGAGCCATCCGCGGAAGTGGACATCCGCTGTTCCTGGGAAGGCGGGACGGTGAAGGTCGGCGAGGGCGATGACTGGCTCGAAGTCCTGGGATCCGGGATGGTGCACCCCAAGGTGCTGGAGGCCGGTGGTATCGATCCCGAGCAATGGCAGGGCTTTGCCTTTGGCGTCGGCATCGACCGGATTGCGATGCTGAAATACGGCATCCCCGACCTGCGAGCATTCTTCGACAGCGATTTGCGCTGGTTGCGGCACTACGGTTTCGGGGCACTGGACGTACCTACCATTCGTGGTGGTGTAAGCCGCTGATCCGGTGGGGGTCGCGCGGCCCCTTCGCGTTGCTTCCTGTGTCTATTCCGGCGGGCGCATGAAGACCCCGCCGCCACGGCGGACGCTTCGTGAATCCTCCTGACAGCCGATCTTGTGCGTCCCGGAACTGAAGCTCCGTGTTGTACACCGACTGACCGACTGGCCAAGAGTCACGACGCGGGCCGGTCCCTTCTGGGCGTCGGTCGCCTGGGTGGTCTGCCATGTGGTGGCAACGATGAGCCCGCCGATCAATATGACCAGCGCGAGGAACATATAACCAGGGTCTTGGCTATGCGTACTCTGCATCGATTCGCCTTTCGGACTTGTGCATCCTCACTCCTACGCGGACAATCTGCCTAAAATTTGGGCCAATTGTGGAGAAATGGCGTGGATCAGACGGCAGGATCGGGCGCCCGGGAGGCGATCAGGAGGCTTCAGCAGCGTTTCCCCGGTGCGGAGACCTTCACCTTTGGCGATACCCGGGCGCTCTGTGATGAGCTCATCGGATTGGTCCGCAGTGGGCGAAAGCGCGCGACCTGCGGAGCGCTTCGCGACTTCCACACGGACGGAGAGGCGCTCCCTGTGGTTGGGCGATGCGACATTGCCCTCGACTGGGATGGCTTCCCCGCCTTGGTGATCGAGACGACGGAGGTCGAGATCCGGCGATTCTGCGATGTGGAGGAAGGATTCGCGCTGGCTGAGGGCGAAAACGACAGTCTCGAAGGCTGGCAGCATGGGCATCGCGCCTATTTTGAGCGCAATGGTGGCTTCGACGCGCGGATGGATCTGGTCTGTGAAAGGTTCAGGGTTGTGGAGGATCTCGGGTAGGGCAGCGACCGACCCTCAGGCCGCACGAAACACTGCGCCCGAGGAGGGCGTGTCAAACCATTTACCTATACCACAATGTGCCGCCGTCAGTTCGCGGCTGTCTCCGTCGCAGGTGCGAGGAAGGGAAGAAGCTCGGTCACGGGTGTGTTCCAGATCCGGACCGGGTGATACTGGCAGATGATACGATTCAGATCCGGGTCGTTGGTGAACCCGGAGCAATTGAACTTTCCAGCGGCAAAACCGGAATCGTCGGACATAAGACCTAGTGCGACAAGGACCAGAAGTCCGAGCGCCAATGGCTTCCACAATCCGCCGACAACATTAGCAAGAGCCCCCATTTGCTCTCTCCTTGGCAGCAATGTCATGAAATCGGCCCCCACCGATAACATGTCCAGCTTAGGGCGGAAATGTGTCGAGATCTAGGCAGAAGTGCCTCATTCTCGTCAACAATCCCGGCGCTTTGTTCTGCTTCGTTCAACGCTATTTACCCAACGGCAACCTTTGTGCGCCCGCTTTGCAAGCCCCTTCCGGGCAAGCCCCCTTCACCCCCGGCGGCAATTCGGCTAAGGACACGCGACTTTCGGATGCTGTAGGGACCTTCCCGATGAAATTCACGCTTTCCTGGCTGAAGCACCACCTGGACACCCAGGCGACGCTGGACGAGATCCTTTATGCCCTGACCGACCTCGGGCTTGAGGTCGAGGGGGTAGAGAACCCCGTGGAGCGGCTCGGCGCCTTTACCATCGGCAAGGTGAAAACTGCGGAGAAACACCCGGATGCCGACAAGCTGCGCGTCTGCACCGTGGAGACGGACGAAGGGGATCTGCAGATCATCTGTGGCGCCCCGAACGCACGTCAGGGCATCACCGTCGTGGTCGCAAAGCCGGGCACCTACGTGCCGG
Organism: Aliiruegeria haliotis; assembly: GCF_003003255.1. Classification (GTDB taxonomy): domain Bacteria; phylum Pseudomonadota; class Alphaproteobacteria; order Rhodobacterales; family Rhodobacteraceae; genus Tropicimonas; species Tropicimonas haliotis. Next base: position 20,561 of record NZ_PVTD01000008.1, on the reverse strand, counting down.
GGATCGACACCACCATCGCCGTCGGCAAGATCCGCGGGATCGAAAGCCATGGCATGATGTGTTCGGAGCGGGAGATGGAGCTGTCCGACGAGCATGATGGTATCATCGAGCTGCCCTCCGGCGAAGTGGGTGAGAAGTTCACCGACTGGCTTGCCGCCAATCAGCCGGAGAAGGTCGACCCAGTGATCGAGATCGCGATCACACCGAACCGCCCCGATGCATTGGGTGTCGAGGGTGTCGCGCGGGACCTGGCAGCCCGTGGCCTGGGCACGCTCATTCCCCGCCCTGTTGAACCGGTACCTGCGAGCTTCGCGGCGCCGATTTCTGTCAGCATCTACGAGGACACGCTGGATGGCTGCCCGGTCTTCTGCGGCCGCGTCATTCGGGGCGTGAAGAACGGCCCCTCGCCGCAATGGTTGCAGGATGCGCTGAAAGCGATTGGTCTGCGCCCGATCAGCTTCCTGGTGGATGTGACGAATTTCTTCACCTACGACCGCAACCGCCCGCTCCATGTCTTCGACATGGACAAGGTACAGGGCAATCTGCGTGTGCATCGGGCCGCTGGCGGCGAGGTGATCCTGGCGCTGGACGAGAAGGAATACACGCTTCAACCCGGCCAGATGGTGATCTCGGACGACAACGGACCTGAGAGCATTGCCGGCATCATGGGGGGGCTCGGGACCGGCTGCACCGAGGAGACCGTGAACGTCTTTGTCGAGAGCGCTTACTGGGATCCGATCCAGATCGCCTATGCCGGTCGTGCCTTGAAGATCAATTCCGATGCCCGATACCGGTTCGAACGCGGTATCGACCCGGCCTTCACGCCCGTAGGGTTGGAGCATGCCGTGCGGATGATCGTGGACACTGCCGGCGGCGAGGCATCCGAGTTGATCGTTGCAGGTGCCGTGCCGGACGTCTCCCGCGCGTACAGGTTGAACGCCAAAAGGGTCGAGAGCCTCGTCGGAATGGAGATCCCGGAAGCCGTGCAACGGGCGACGCTGGAGGCGCTTGGTTTCGTTCTGGAGGGGGACATGGCCCGGGTTCCGACCTGGCGCCCCGATGTTCAGGGCGAGGCGGACCTGGTTGAGGAGGTCGCCCGGATGGCGTCGCTCACCAAGCTTGAGGGCAAACCGCTTCCGCGTACTGGAACAGGTGTACCGGCGCCGGTTCTGACCCCGCTCCAGCGGCGCGAGGGGGCCGCGAGACGGACCATCGCCGGACTTGGCTACAACGAATGCGTGACCTACTCCTTCGTCGATCAAGCGTCCTCTGCCCTGTTTGGCGGCGGCGGCGATGCGACGAAGCTTGAAAACCCGATCTCCTCGGAAATGAGCCACATGCGCCCGTCTCCGTTGCCGGGGCTGTTGCAGGCCGCCGCGCGCAACCAGGCGCGCGGTTTCGCGGATCTTGCGCTCTTCGAGGTCGGTCCGGCATTTGATGGCGGCGAACCGGACGAACAGCGGCAGGTGGCGGTTGGCGTTCTGGTTGGCCATTCCGGCCCCAAGGATGTTCACGGCGCACGGCGTGCCGTGGACCTCTTTGACGCCAAGGCAGATATCGAGGCGGTACTTGCCGCCATCGGTGCCCCCGCGAAGGCGCAGATCCGGCGCGATGCTCCGGCCTGGTTCCACCCGGGCCGCTCCGGCGCGATATGCCTGGGGCCGAAGAACGTGCTCGGTGTTTTTGGCGAGCTGCACCCGAAGGTGCTTGATGCGCTCGATGTGAAAGGTCCGGCCGTCGCGTTCTCGGTCGATCTTGGAGCGATCCCCTTCCCGAAGGCGAAGGGGACCAACCGAGGTGCGTTGACACTGGCCGACCTTCAGGCTGTGGAGCGGGATTTTGCCTTCGTGCTCGACGCTCAGGTGGAGGCGCTGACGCTGGTCAACGCCGCAGCCGGCGCAGACAAGACTCTGATCGAGGAGGTTCGCGTTTTCGACGAGTTCCACGGAGTAACGGCAGAGGCGCAAATGGGCGAGGGCAAGAAGTCCATCGCCATCACCGTGCGGATGCAGCCCAAGGTGAAAACACTGACCGAGGAAGAGATCGAGGCGGTAAGTGCCAAGGTCATCGCCAAGGTTGGCAAGGCCACGGGTGGCGTTCTGCGCGGCTGAAGACAGGGGCGGGTGCGGCCGCGCCGTGCTCATCCTCTGATCGGCGCAAGGCCGAGCACCCCGGAAATGTGGAAAGCGGCGCCTTGGCGCCTCTTTTTCGTCTGTACCAGCGACGGGAACGATGTCCGCGATGGTTCGAGGAGCAAGTCGCTCCCCGCAGACGAGGCCGATATGCGCAATCGCCTTTCTGCCCATGTTCTCCGGGTGGCTCTTGCCCTTCCCGCCGAAGGCATTGCCGCCGAACTGGCCAGCGCCGGCAATCCACGGGTGGCACATATGCTCCTGCACCCGACTGGAGAACACGCGGCGCGCTTCATGATCGTCGCCATCCTCGTCGCGCCGCTGACCTTGTTGCTGCCCGGGTGGCGTGGGCCGCGCTGGTTGCGGCGAAACTGTGGGTGCTTCGGTGTTGCGGCCTTCGGATAAACCGCGTTGCACGTGGCGCATTACACAGCGGACACTTTGATACAGCGACGGCTGGAGCAGGCTTCACGCTTCGAACTCTGGACCGGAGGTTTGGCCTTCGCGATCCTTCTTCCGCTGGCCACGACGCAATTCAATGAGTTGGTCCGCAGGATGGGACCCAAGCCATCCTGGACCCTGCAACGCTGGATCTACGCCGCAGCGGTGCTGACAGTGTTGCGTTGGGCCGCGCTGCATGGCTGGCGCGAAGCACTGCCTGCCATTGCTCGCTTCGCCCCCCTTGCGCTTCACGGGGCCTGCCGTATCTGGTGGTATCTGAGCCGCTGGCACCCCATGCCGGCCTGAACGCGCCCTTTCCGGGCGCACGGAGGAGACGAACATGACGCTCAAGGTTTACCTGTCGGGTGAGATCCACACGGACTGGCGCGAACAGATCATCGAAGGGGCCGAGGGGCTGGATGTCCTGTTCGAAAGTCCGGTGACCGACCACGCCGCGAGTGACGATTGCGGCGTGGCAATCCTGGGGGCGGAGCCGGACAAGTTCTGGCACGACCACAAGGGCGCAAAGCTGAACGCCATCCGCACCCGGCGCGGGATCGACGGTGCCGATGTGGTCGTCGTGCGGTTCGGCGACAAGTACAAGCAATGGAACGCCGCGTTCGATGCCGGGTACGCGGCTGCCCTCGGCAAGTCGCTGATCGTGATGCACGGTCCCGACCACCAGCACGCATTGAAGGAGGTCGATGCAGCCGCGCTCGCGGTGGCGGAGACGCCGCAGCAAGTGGTGCAAATGCTGCGCTACGTGATGACGGGGACGCTTCCCGGCTGATCCGGCTCGTTCACCAGGAGAACATCCACGGACTGCCTTGTCACCTGCTCGCCCGAGGTGCGCATGACGCCCCGAACCGGTGCGACATCGGCGTAGTCACGACCGCAGGCGACCACCATGTGATCTGCCGAGACTTGGAGCGCGTTGGTCGGGTCATACTCGACCCAGCCCATCTGGGGGCCGCACCAGGCGCGGACCCACGCATGCATCGCGTCGGCGCCTTCGAGACGGGGCTGGCCTTCGGGCGGCACCGTCCTGAGGAAACCGCTGACATAGCCCGCCGGGATGCCAACGCCCCGCAGGCAGGCGATCATCACGTGGGTAAAATCCTGGCAGACACCCTCGCGTCTGCGAAATGCGGCAAGGGCCTCGGTATGCACGTCGGTGGCGTTCGGATCGAAGGTGAACTCCTCGTGGATACGTTCTCCCAGCGCCCGAACGGTGTCGAGCGTTGTGGCGGCACCGGCGGTGGCGTGCCGCGCCCAATGTGTCATTTCCACGTGGGGTGTGATCCGGGGCGAGGGGCCGGTGAAGTGATGCGGTGAATGCGGATCGAGGCCACGGGCGGCCCCGATGTAACGCGCGAGGTCGGCAGGGCGGGGGGACACGTCGAGCAGGCGATCGCTACCATGCCGCTCGACCCGCGCCACGGATTCGAACCTGCATTCGGAATGAGGAGACGCGAGCGTGATCTCCACCGTGTCGTTGCCGAAGAAATCCCTGCGGTGATGCCATTCGACAGGTTCGGGCGTGACCGTGAGTCGGCGGGTCAGGCATTTTTGCAGTCCGGGGCGCTCAAGGGGTTCGAGGCGCAGCAGGTGTCTGCCGCCGACGGCCGGGACCGGGTAGCTGTAGCCGATGGTCAGGCGGATGTCGTAGAGCATGGCGACCCCTAGCTGAGGTAGGCCAGCGTAAGCTGGTCGGACATGTCGGAGATTTCTGCCGAAAGCCGGCGAAGGATGTCGGTGTCGAGGATCCCGGGGGTCTGCAACGCAAGGTCGGTGCGCGCCTTGAGCAGCGCGCGGCTGAGCGGGGTCATCTGCCGGTGTTGGCCGGAGCCAGGCAGGTGGTCGAGATGCCCCTCGATGTCGCCAAGCTGGCAGAGCACGGACCGTGGGTTCAACTCGTCCAACGCCAGCAGGTCGAGGACAGTTTCGCGATTGGTCGCCACAGTATAGCGGCGGTGGTGTGTCATGACGCTGTCGCCGACTTCTATGGCGAGGTCGAGCCCGGCAGCCGGGGCGTCCGGTGCTGCGAAGGTTGCAAGGCACGACGTTATGTTCGCCGCCCGTTCAAGCGCCCTTCCGATCGACAGGAACCGCCAGCCGGTGAAGCGGTACATGTTGTCATGCACGAGGCCGGAGAAACCGCTGAGCTTTCGCAGCAGCACGCTCATGGCCCGGGCCGCGTCGTCGCCGGTTTCGACGCGCTCGGCGAAGGCACGGACCGTGTGGTGGAGGTCGCGCAGGGCGAGCGTGCCGTCCACTGAAAAGCGGTCGCTCACATGTCCGGCGCTGCCATCCGCCGCGCCGATCGTCTGGACCAGTGCTTCGGGGACGGGGTGATCGACCCGGCAACCGAATACCTCCAGATGCTGCCGGGTCAGTGCAAGGAGCGGGCTTTCGGGCGTGTCCGTTTCGGCCAGCCGGGCATGGTGTGCGCGGAGCATGCGAACGAGGTGCTCTGATCGTTCCACATATCGCCCGAGCCAATACAGGTTGTCGGCGGCACGGCTGGGCAATGCACCGGGCGGCGTGCGGGCGAAGGTGCCGTCGGGCCTTGGCAGGTTCGTTTCCGCTGGTTCCGTCTGCCGACCGATGACCCAGACATCCGCCACGCGCCCGCCCTGCTGCATTGCCAGAACGTTGGAATCAGGAGAAGAGCCGATCCGGGCGAAGCCTCCCGGCATCACCCGCCAGCCATCACGAGTACGTGCGAGGAACACGCGCAGGCTCATGGGGCGCGGACGCAGGGTGCCTTCGACGAAGGCCGGCGCGGTCGAGAGCCGCACCTGTTCCTGCCCGACGATGGCCGGCCCCATCCGGGTGATCCAGGCATCCAGATCCGCTTCGGGCGGGTCGATGTTGCCGGTTTCGTAGGCGAGCCCGGTGGCGTGCGCCGAGCTCAGCGTCATCTGTCCAGTATTGGCGCGGACGTGATCGCGTTCACTCTTCTGACCGCACCACCATGTAGCGATGTTGGGCATGCGCAGCGCTTTGCCGTCCAGCAGCTGACTGAGGCGCGGCATGAAAGCCTGTAGCGCCCGCATTTCAAGGATGCCCGCGCCAAGCGCATTGACCATCGTTGCATTGCCGTCCCGTACCGTCCGCAACAGGCCCGCCGTGCCGATCCGCGAGCCTTCTTCGAGCTCCAGAGGATCGGCCCAGGCAGCATCCAGGCGCCGCCACAGGACGGAGATCGGTCCCAGTCCGTTGATCGTTCGCACCATGAGCCGCCCGTCCTGCACAACGAGGTCCTCGCCTTCGAGCAGGGCAAAACCGAGGTAGCGGGCGATGTAGGCGTGTTCGAAGTAGGTCTCGTTCATCGGCCCGGGGGTGAGGATGCCGACGCGGCTTTCGCCCGGTGCGCGCATGTCCATGAGCGTGTCGCGAAAGGCGCGGAAGAAGGCCGCGAGCCGGGTGACGTTGGCCCCTGCGAAGATGTCGGAATAGATCCGCGTGGTCGCCATCCGGTTTTCCAAAGCGAAACCCGCGCCCGACGGAGCCTGAGTGCGGTCCCCGAGGACCCACCAGCGCCCCTCTGGGCCGCGACCGATATCGAATGCAACGAAATGCAGGAAGTGGCCGGACCGGGGTTTGACGCCGACAAGCGGGCGCAGCCATTCGGGGTTCTGTGCGATGAGCGCCGCGGGCAGGTGCCCCTCGGACACCAGCCGGTTCTCTCCGTAGAGGTCGGCCACGATGCGTTCGAGCAGGTCCGCCCGTTCGGTTAGGGCCGCCGCGATCTCCTGCCAGTCATCCTCGCTGATCAGTAGAGGAATATGGCTGAGTGGCCAGTCCCGCCGCGTGGCATCGTCGGCACCATAGCGCCGGAAGTGAACACCCGCGTCGCGCAGGTACTGGTCGCCATGCGCCATCCTGGCGGCGAGCTTCTCCGGTGGCATCGAAGCCAGTCGCTTTATGAAGCCGGCCCAGACCGGCCGCACCTCGCCATCGGGTTGGAGAAGCTCGTCGGGCACACCTGCAGGTGGGACATATCCCTCAAGGAACCGGCTCACCGGATCGGTTGTCTCACCTGGCATTCATGCTCCCTTGTCTGTCGGGCCCGGCGCATGGCGCCGGTCGGGTCTCACGCAGGAATCCCTATGGGGCAAATCGGCAGGGAGCAAGTGGCAGCCCTCAAAGGTCGCCTTCTCGGGGCCGCCGGGGGCAATGGTCGGCACGGTGCTCCGGCTTCCCCAGTCCTTCGGGTGCGGCGACGGAGGCGACCGAAATGGGCACACGGTCCTGAAGGAACCCGGGGCCGGAACAGGGCGTTCGCTGCAATCTTGGGCCATGGGTTTTCCGAGATGCCTGAACGCTCGGCAGAAATTCGAAACCGCTGACAGCAATACGAGTTTCTGGAATTGAGCCTGCCAGGTTCACACCGGCGTTACATTCCTTTGGTCAATGAGCGGCAGTTCGGACTCACACGGCAATCCAGCCGTAGTGTCTCAGCCAACGGAGCGACCATGAAAAAGTCCATCGCCGCCGCGCTTCTCGTCTCGAGCGCCCTGACCGCCCCGGCTCACGCCGAAACCTTCAAGCGGATCGCCACGGTTCCGCTCGACGCCGAGATCACTGGCCTGTTCGAAGTTGGCCCGGATCTGTTTTTCAACACCCAGCACCCGAACAAGGAGATCGGCAATGCCTTCGCCAAGGCCTCCGTCGGCGTGATCTCCAACGTCAACTGGGATGCCGAGCCGCTGGCCCCGGCCGCGACCGACGAGGACAAGAAGGTGGTTCGCTCCTCGCTTGGAGATTTCCAGATCCTGATCCAGGAAGGCGACGAGGGCATTGTCGGCGTGATCAAGTCGAATGCCGGCGAAGACCTCCTGGTCTCCAACGATCCGGATTTTAATGCCTATGTCGCCACCGGCGAGAGCGAAGGCTATCTGTTTACCAACTGGGAGAACCGTCCCGGCGGCATGTCCCGCGTCAAGGTCTCCCGCGCCGGGGATGGCACCTGGACCGCCGACACGTCCGACCTGATGATGATCGATTTCTCGGCCGTAAACGGCACCTGGGTGAACTGCTTCGGCACCTTGTCGCCCTGGAACACGCCGCTGACTTCCGAGGAGCTCTATTTCGACGATACGGTCGATTGGAACAACCCCGAGTACAAGTACCACGAAGACACCCAGATTCTCGCCAGCTACCTGGGCGACGACAAATTCCCGAACCCCTACGACTATGGCTACATCGTCGAGATCACCGAGCCGGCCGGAACGCCGGTGCCGGTGAAACACTTCACCCTCGGCCGCTTCTCCCACGAGAACGCGGTTGTCATGCCGGACAACAAGACCGTGTACCTGTCCGATGACGGCACGGGCGTCGTTTTCTTCAAGTTCGTCGCCGATGTTGCGAATGATCTCTCGGCGGGGACACTTTTTGCGGCCAAAATCACCCAGGAAGCCGAGGCGCAGGCCGACGCCGCCACCACCCGCCTGAAGATCGAGTGGGTTGAGCTGGCGCATGGCACCAACGACGAGATCGCTGGCTGGATCCGTGACTACGACGGCATCGGAACCGCGGACTTCAAGGCCGGGGAGACCAACTACATCTCTGACGAGGAGATCGCGGCCTGGGCCGCCGGAGAGGCCGCCGACAACCGCGTGGCATTCCTCGAATCCCGTCGCGCTGCCGTTGCAAAGGGAGCCACTGGCGAGTTCCGCAAGATGGAGGGCGTGAACATCAACTACGGCAGCGCCAAGGATGGATCGGTTCCGTACATGTACATGGCGATGTCCTCGATCGGCAAAACCATGTCCGATGGCGAAGGTGACATCGACCTGGCAGAGAACAAATGCGGCGTGGTCTATGAAATGCCGCTCGACGCCAGTTTCGACACCAACATGATGGTCCCCGTCGTCGCCGGCTCCGGCTACGAAAAGGAAGCCTCTCCGAACGCCTGCCCACTCGAGTCGGTGTCGAACCCGGACAACCTGATCGTTCTGGCCGACGGTGCCGTGGTTATCGGTGAAGACTCGGGCAATCACGAGAACAACGCCATGTGGCTGTGGAAGAAGTAAGCCGGGCGGATCCTGCCTGACACCATCAAGGGAGGAGGCGGTCTATCCGCCTCCTCCCGCGTTTCCAACGTTGCCTTTTGGCGCCAGTTCTGATGTGCCTGAAGCGCGAGCCATGCCGCCCCGGCGACGCAACTGAAGGGGCAGCCAGCCAATCGACTTCCGTCAGCTCACCGGAGACATCCGATGCCTCGTTCCCTGTTCCCGGCCGCCGCCGCGATTTGCGTTGCCCTTGCCGGTGCGCCGCTGGCCCAGAGCGGCCACGAACCGCCAGAGCGCGATGGCGTTGGCCGCGAGGATTCCTTCAACGAAGATCTGGGCCTGCCGTACTGGGCGCCGGGCCGTGGGCAGGTCGATCACGACGCCATCCGCCGCCGATCCTTGGGCGTTCTGGAGCGGCAGTTCGGTGCATTTCGCGATCAGGCGGCGAGGTTGGCGGAAACCTCTGTTGCCTTTTGCAACGGGTCGGTGAGCGAGGAAGAGGCCAAAACCTCACTTCGGGCGACATGGCTGGCATGGGCGCCGCTGGACAGCTACCAGTTCGGGCCGATCGAGCAGCTTGGCGCTGCGCTGACGGTCAACTTCTGGCCTGACAAGAAGAATTTCGTGGGCCGCGGGTTGAAGGCGCTGCAATCGCTGCCTCCCGAGGATCAGGAAGATCCCGCCAAGGTTGCGCAGGGCTCCGCTGCGGCACAGGGCCTGCCGGCGATCGAGAGGCTGCTCCATACCGATATCGAGCCCTGCCCGGCGCTGGTGGGAGTGTCCGGTTTCCTCGACCAGTTCTCCCAGGACATCCACGATGCCTGGTTTTCTGGGGGCGGATGGGCTGATGTCGCCCGGGCCGCCGGACCGAATAACCCGGTCTACCTGTCATCGGAAGAGTTCACGAAGACCTTGTATACCGCTGTCGATTTCGGTCTGACGCGGATTGCGGACAGCCGGCTCGGACGCCCGCTGGGGACCTTCGAAAAGAGCTATCCCCGGCGTGCTGAAGCCTGGCGCTCCGGCCTGACCAACGAGATCATCGTGGCCCAACTCGAAGGGATCGCGGAACTCGTGGCCGCAGGGTTCGCAGGCGATGTGCGCGAAACCGACCGCGCATGGATCCTGCAGGTGATCGAGCAGGCCATCGCCCGCACCGAGGCAATCGGGCAGCCAATCGCGGAGGCGGTGCAGGACCCGCAGAGCCGGGTGCGTGTTGAATCCCTGCAGGCCAAGGTGCGCTACCTGCAATTGCAAACGGCTCAGGATCTCGGGCCCAACCTCGGGGTCGACACAGGGTTCAGCGCGGCCGATGGGGATTGATCGGGCAGAGTTCCGAGTTATCGATCAAGGCTCTTGAGATAGCCAAGGATCGCGGCAAGTTCCTCGTCGGAGAAATCGAATTCTGGCATCCCTTCGAGACCGCCCATGGCGCGGCGCAGATTGTTCGAAGGAATGCCACGGATATCGGGCGCGATATCGTCGCCGGCGCCCGACGCCATATGGCATTCCATGCAGTGCGCCAGGTAAATCGCCTCTCCTACCGGTACGCCTTCTGCAAGTGCGGAGGTCGGACAGGCCAACGCGAGCACGACGGCAGTTGGTGGTTTCACGTTTGGATGCTCCCGGGACACGTGGTCGTGGCCCGCCTAGCATTCCGATATGTGAGTTTTATGACTGCGGAGAAGTATCGCGGTCGAGACATTGGGCATTGGCGGATCCGGCCTTCGGTGCGATGTCAGGTTCCTGCTGGCCGGGGGCTGCGCGGGATGCAAAGCCGAGGTGTGCCTGCGTCGACGCATCCTCCCGGAAAGCGTCTTTTACTCTATCTCGGACCTGCGGTCCGGCTGTATAGAGAGCCCGACCAATCCGGCCTGAATCCCCAAAGGAGCCGTCATGAACCAGCTTCCTCTCTCCGGCGGCAGTATCGTCCTGATCGCCCTGGCTGTCTTTATCCTGATCTGCGTCCTTCTTGGCGTTCGGGTTGTCGGGCAGTCCGAGAAATACGTGATCGAGCGGTTCGGGCGCCTTCATTCGGTGCTGGGACCGGGGCTCAACCTTATCGTGCCCTTTCTGGACCGTGTCGCGCATCGGGTATCGATCCTCGAACGCCAGTTGCCCAATGCGACCCAGGACGCGATCACCAAGGACAACGTACTGGTGCAGATCGATACATCGGTCTTCTACCGGATCAACGATCCGGCGCGAACGGTCTACAGGATCCGCGATGTGGACAGCGCCATCGCCACGACGGTGGCGGGCATCGTCCGTGCGGAGATCGGCAAGATGGAGCTCGACGAGGTTCAGTCGAACCGCTCCCAGTTGATCAGCCGGATCAAGGAATCCGTCGAGGATGCGGTGGATGACTGGGGGATCGAGGTGACACGTGCGGAGATCCTGGACGTGAATCTCGATCAGGCCACACGTGAGGCGATGCTCCAACAGCTCAACGCGGAGCGTTCACGCCGGGCGCAGGTCACGGAGGCCGAGGGCCAGAAACGGGCGGTCGAGTTGCAGGCTGACGCAGAGCTTTATTCGGCGGAGCAAATCGCCAAGGCGCGGCGCATTCAGGCCGACGCGGAAGCCTATGCGACTGCGGTCGTGGCGAAGGCGATCCAGGAGAACGGGCTTGAGGCCGCGCAGTACCAGGTGGCGCTGAAGCAAGTCGAAGCGTTGCAGGCACTGGGTGCCGGCGAAGGCAAACAGACGGTCGTGCTGCCGGCCGATGCGATTTCTGCCTTTGGCGACGCATTCGGGCTTCTGAAGGGGCGCGGCTGATGTGGTGGACGGAATGGTGGGTCTGGCTGGTCGCCGGGCTGGTGCTGGCCATCCTTGAAGTACTGGTGCCCGCCTGGATCTTTCTCGGGTTCGCGATAGGCGCGGTTCTGACTGGCGGGGCCGTCTGGGTCGGGGGGCCACTTGAGGCCACGCTCGAAGGGTCGCTGCCGGTGACCCTGCTTGCCTTTGCCGTGCTGTCGCTGTTGGCTTGGCTTGCCTTGCGGAAGGTCTTCGGGCTCCGGACCGGATCGGTGAAGACCTACGACGACGACATCAACGGCTAGGCGGCAGTCGTTCACGACATCGAACCGACAGCCTTCCCTGTTGCCAAGTCACAGTTTCAACTTGTCCAGCCCCGTCCGCATCACCTGACGACCGGGCATTCGGGGCGTGGGGCTCCCGCCCGTCGTCGATGCATCGAAGATGCACCTCCTCCCGTTGGGCCGGGCCACGCGCGAGCGCGCGGCGGTGGTGCGCGAGGTCAGGTCGCGGCGAGTTCCGCGACGATCGCCTCCGCGGCGGCGCGCGGGTCCGTGGCGGTCCACACCGGACGCCCCACGACGACGTGGTCGGCCCCGTTCGCGATGGCCTGGGCCGGCGTGGTCACCCGTTTCTGATCACCAAGATCGGCACCGGCGGGACGGACCCCCGGTGTAACGATCAGCTTGCCCTTGGCCTCGGGCAAGGCGCGGATGAGTGCGGCTTCCTGCGGCGAGGCGATCAGGCCGTCGGCGCCGGCTCTCAGGGCGTACACCGCACGCTCCAGCACGATGTCCCGGACATCGCCGGGCTTGATAAGACCCGCATCCAGGTCGTCGCGGTCGAGCGAGGTCAGGATCGTGACGGCGAGAATCTTCAGCCCCGTGCCGCCCTTGCCTTCTTGCGCGGCCCGAACAACATGCGGATCCCCGTGCACGGTCAGGAAGTCGAGGTCGAACTGCGCCAGACCCCGGACCGCGGCCTCCACCGTGGCCCCGATATCGAAGAGCTTCATGTCGAGGAAGATGCGCTTCCCATGCTCGTCCTTGAGCTCGTTGGCCAGCGCCAGCCCTCCGCCGGTCAGCATACCAAGGCCGATCTTGTAGAAGGAGACGGCATCCCCGATCTGCCCGGCGAGTTCGAGCCCCGCGATGGCATTGGGCACGTCGAGGGCGACAATCAGGCGGTCATCGGACATCAGGTAACTCCCGTTATTCGGCTCGCGCCTGCCTAGTCGTCGCGGGCGTCGTCTTCAAGCCCCGGTCCATAGAGCCAGCGCATGTCGGGTGCCTCGACCGTGTACATGTGAACCCAGATGTAGGCGTGCTGGAACAGCGCGACGACCAGCGCCTGCCACGAACCAAACAAAAGGGCGATCCCCCAGAGGCCAAGGAAGGCGATGCCGTACATTGCGTTGTCCGTCCAGCGAAACGCCCCGGCCCGCACGATCGGCATGGCGTGGTATTTCTCGCGGAAATGGTCGCCCCCTGCGGCGCGGGGAATGGTGAAGTGCCGCAGCACCGAGTGCATGGTGTAGGCGGCCGGAACAAGCAAAAGGCAGCCAAGGAGGATCTGCACGCCGCGCCAGTCGCCGAGGCTGCCGGCGTCGAGCCAAGCCGTGACCAGCAACGTGATTGGCCGCGCCACGAGTAGTGGCAGGAAGATTGCCTGCCACACCGCGAAGTCCCGGTCTCCGAGCGCATGGGTGAACACCGCGCGATGCAGTTGCAGCCTGAAACCGAGAGCGACGACAATCTGATGGGCAACCGCGAGCCAGATCGAGAGCCACGCCCAGCCAAGGCTGCCGAGGCCGAGAAACCGCCCCTGGCTCTCGCTACCTTCCAGCAGGTAGGCAGCACCGCAGAGCATCAGCGCAAGCATCAGAACATGCTGCGGCTGGCCTTCGAGAATGTCGCGCCATCCGGAACGCGGTCTGATCAGGTCGAAGCGGGACATCCGGCCTCCTGTTGCGGGTCGGTGGTATCCTCGGCCTGGAGTCACCGGCGGTCAAGCGCGGGCGACTGTGGGAATTTTGTAACAGCATGGGTTGAGGCGACGCCTCTTCCACCCCATATCGATGCGGAGGCTCGCACCCTCGCCGTGCTGCAAAAAGCGGGCGGCGATATCCACGCGGGCGCTATTGAAAGGAGATAGCCGATGAACATGGAGAAGTTCACGGAGCGGTCGCGCGGATTCCTTCAGGCCGCACAGACCATCGCGATGCGCGAAGAGCACCAGAGGCTGGTGCCTGAGCATTTGCTGAAGGCACTCATGGATGACGATCAGGGGTTGGCAAGCAACCTGATCAAGGCTGCGGGTGGCTCCCCGGAACGGGTGGCCGAAGCGGTCGACGCAGCGCTTGCCAAGTTGCCGAAGGTGTCGGGAGACGGCGCGCAGGTCTATCTGGATCAGAAGATGGCGCGTGTGCTCGACGAGGCCGAGAAAATCGCAACGAAGGCCGGGGACAGTTTCGTTCCCGTTGAGCGGATCCTGACCGCGCTGGCCGTGGTCCGGTCCGGTGCCAAGGAAGCGCTGGAGGCCGGGGCGGTGAGCGCCCAGGGGCTAAACACCGCCATCAACGATGTGCGAAAGGGCCGGACCGCCGATACGGCGAGCGCCGAGGAAGGCTATGATGCGCTGAAGAAGTTCGCGCGCGACCTGACTGAGGCGGCGCGGGAAGGCAAGATCGACCCGATCATCGGCCGCGACGAGGAAATCCGCCGCTCGATGCAGGTTCTCTCTCGGCGAACGAAGAACAACCCGGTTCTGATCGGTGAGCCCGGCGTCGGCAAGACCGCCATTGCAGAGGGCCTGGCCCTGCGGATCGTCAATGGTGACGTGCCGGAGAGCTTGCGCAACAAGAAGCTGATGGCGCTCGACATGGGCGCGCTGATTGCCGGTGCGAAGTATCGCGGCGAGTTCGAGGAACGGCTGAAATCCGTGCTGTCGGAAGTGACGGCTGCAGCGGGGGAGATCATCCTTTTCATCGACGAGATGCACACGCTTGTCGGCGCTGGCAAGGCGGATGGTGCTATGGACGCCTCCAACCTGCTCAAACCGGCTCTTGCGCGTGGTGAGTTGCACTGCGTGGGTGCGACGACGCTCGACGAGTACCGCAAGCATGTGGAGAAGGACGCGGCGCTGGCCCGTCGGTTCCAGCCGGTTCTGATCGAGGAGCCGACGGTGGAGGACACGATCTCCATCCTGCGTGGCATCAAGGAGAAGTACGAACTCCATCATGGTGTGCGTATCTCTGACTCCGCTCTGGTGGCGGCTTCGACGTTGAGCCACCGCTACATCACGGACCGCTTCCTGCCGGACAAGGCCATCGACCTGATGGACGAGGCGGCGAGCCGGCTGAGGATGCAGGTGGATTCCAAGCCCGAGGCGCTGGACGCGCTCGACCGTCAGATCCTGCAGATGCAGATCGAGGCGGAAGCTCTGAAGAAAGAGGACGACGCGGCCTCGCGCGACCGGCTTGAGAAGCTGGAAGAGGAGCTTTCGAACCTGCAACAGCAATCGGCGGAGATGACGGCGCAGTGGCAGGCCGAACGCGACAAGCTGGAAGGCGCGCGCGAGTTGAAGGAGCAACTGGATGCGGCCCGGGCGGAACTGGATATTGCCAAGCGCGAGGGAAATCTGGCCAAGGCCGGGGAGCTTTCCTATGGCATCATCCCGCAGCTGGAGAAGCAGCTGGCCGAGGCGGAGGATAGTGAATCCGAAGTGATGGTCGAAGAGGCCGTGCGGCCCGAGCAGATCGCCGAGGTTGTGGAACGCTGGACCGGCATTCCGACCTCGAAGATGCTGGAGGGCGAGCGCGAGAAGCTGCTTCGGATGGAAGAGGAGATCGGCAAGCGCGTGATCGGCCAGGGCCAGGCGGTGACCGCGGTGTCCAACGCCGTGCGTCGGGCGCGGGCCGGGCTCAATGAGGAATCGCGGCCGCTGGGCTCGTTCCTGTTCCTCGGGCCGACCGGTGTCGGCAAGACCGAGCTGACCAAGGCTCTGGCCGAGTACCTGTTCGATGACGACAGCGCGATGGTCCGCATCGACATGTCGGAGTTCATGGAGAAGCACTCGGTTGCCCGCCTGATCGGTGCCCCTCCGGGCTATGTCGGTTATGACGAGGGGGGTGTCCTGACAGAGGCCGTGCGGCGGCGTCCCTACCAGGTTGTGCTGTTCGACGAGGTCGAGAAGGCGCATCCGGACGTGTTCAACGTGCTGCTGCAAGTGCTCGATGACGGTCAGTTGACCGACGGGCAGGGACGCACGGTGGATTTCAAGCAGACACTGATCGTGTTGACGTCGAACCTCGGGGCGCAATCGTTGAGCCAGTTGCCGGAAGGGGCGGATGCCTCGGACGCGCGGCGGGATGTGATGGATGCGGTGAAGGCTCACTTCCGACCGGAGTTCCTGAACCGGCTGGACGAGATCATAATCTTCGACCGGCTCAGCCGCGAGGACATGGACGGGATCGTGGATATCCAGCTCGGCCAGCTCTCGGGGCGGCTGGAGCGGCGCGGTATCACGCTGTCACTCGACGAAGCGGCCAGGAAGTGGCTGGCCGACGAGGGCTACGATCCGGTCTTTGGCGCCCGCCCACTCAAGCGGGTGATCCAGAAGGCGTTGCAGGACTCGCTCGCGGAGATGATCCTTTCGGGCGAGGTGATGGACGGCACGGTCGTCGAGGTGACCGCCGGCGCGGACGGGCTGATCGTGGGCGACCACATCGGTTCGACCAACCGGCACCCGCCATCGGATGCCGTGGTGCACTGACAGACCAGCGACCTTTGAAAGGCCCAAAAAACGGGGAACCCCGCCGGAACACACCGGCGGGGTTCTTGACTCTGCAGGGGGGAAGCCCCGCAGGGGCAAATGGGAGAGGCGCCTGGGAGGTGCGCCACTCCCCTGGCCAAGCAAGGGTCGGAGGGGATGCCCTATCGCTCAGCCTTCCGGAAGGATCACCTTGTCGACGACATGGATGATCCCGTTGCTGGCCATGATGTCGGCCTGCACCACTTCGGCTTCGTTGATCATCACGCCTTTGCGACCATCGACCAACAGCTTTTCGCCGTTCACGGTCCGCGCGGACACGGTCTGCCCGGCGACGTCGTCTGCCATCACCTTCGCGGGCACGACGTGATAGGTGAGGATCTCGACGAGTTGATCCTTGTTCTCCGGCTTCAGCAAGTCTTCTACGGTGCCAGCGGGCAGGGCTGCGAAGGCCTCATCGGTGGGAGCAAAGACTGTGAACGGCCCGTCACCTTTCAGCGTGTCCACGAGGCCGGCGGCCGAGACGGCTGCCACGAGGGTGTCGAAACTGCCGTCGCCGATTGCGGTGTCGACGATGTCCTTCGAATGCCCATCGGCAAATGCGGGAGCGGACAGCGCGGAGGCAGCGGCGAGGGCGAGAAGCGTTCTGCGGAACATGGTGGTCTCCTGTAATCTGTGGCACGCCCTGCTTGGACGTTGTCAGGTTTACGCGACGGGTTCGTCTCTGGATCGGTTTTTCTTCTTTTTGTTTGCCATTGACCCCCGCGGGCGGTGCGCTGGCGGCGAACAATCCTGTTTGCACATTGGTCATCGGCGGCGGCGTTGCCTCCGCCGCCTGATTGCCGAAAGCGACGCGGACAATGTGCGGGCTTGTCGGAGCCTGCGGGTTCTCGCAGACTTCGCCTGACAGTCAGGTGGGAGGTGCCAGCGATGATGGGTGAGTTGATGGGATGGACACTCTGGTCCCTTCAGATGCTGATGTTGCTCTTTGTTTTCGTGATTGGAGTGGTGGTGTTGGCGGCGGTGGTCTTCTTCGTTGTCGACAGGACGCAGACCAAGGACGCCATTCGACGGAACTACCCTGTTATCGGCCGGTTTCGTGGCTGGTTCAGCGATCTGGGCGAGTTCTTCCGTCAGTATTTCTTTGCAATGGATCGCGAGGAACTGCCCTTCAACCGTGCGCAACGGGATTGGATCGACCATGCCTCGGAAGGCGAGAGCAACATGGTAGCCTTTGGTTCGACCCGGAATATCAGCCTCGTGGGAACGCCGATCTTCGTCAGCGCAGCGTTCCCGCCCGTGGACGGGCAGTTCGCCAGTACCGAGCCGATGCTGATCGGGCCGCATTGCCGCAAGCCGTTCCTTGCCCGGTCGATCTTCAACATTTCGGGGATGAGTTACGGCGCGATCTCCAAACCGGCGGTGCGCGCACTGAGCAGGGGCGCAGCAAGGGCAGGGATCTGGATGAACACCGGAGAGGGGGCGGTGTCGCCCTTTCATCTTGAGGGGAATTGCGACCTCGTGTTCCAGATCGGTACGGCGAAGTACGGTGTCCGCGACGCGGCGGGCCAGCTGTCGGATGAGAAGCTGCGCGCCGCGGCGGCACATGAACAGGTCCGTATGTTCGAAATCAAGCTGAGCCAGGGCGCCAAGCCGGGGAAGGGCGGTATCCTGCCCGGCGCGAAAGTCAGCGCCGAGATCGCGGAAATCCGGGGGATTCCGCAAGGCAAGGACAGCATTTCCCCAAACCGTCATGTCGAAGTGGACGATTGGGACGATCTGCTCGACATGATCGCCCACATCCGGGAGGTGACGGGCAAGCCGGTCGGGTTCAAGGCCGTGATCGGCTCGCCGACACATTTCCGGGATTTCTTCGAATGCCTGTCGAAGCGGCCACCCGAGGCGGCGCCGGATTTCATCACGATCGACGGCGGTGAGGGCGGGACCGGCGCCGCGCCAATGCCGCTCATCGATCTGATGGGCATGCCGGTGCGGGAGAGCCTGCCGCGGATCGCCAACCTTCGGGATGAATACGGCTTGAAGGAGCGGATACGGCTCATTGCCTCCGGCAAACTGGTGAACCCCGGCGACGTGGCCTGGGCACTGGCGGCGGGCGCGGATTTCGTCACGTCCGCACGTGGCTTCATGTTCTCACTCGGATGTATCCAGGCGCTCAAGTGCAACCGCAACACCTGTCCGACGGGCATCACCACGCATGACAGGCGGTTGCAGCAAGGGCTCGTGGTTGCGGAGAAGGAGACACGCGTCGCACAATACGCCACCAACCTGATCCACGAGGTCGAAACCATCGCCCACTCCGTCGGTGTCGGGGAACCAAGGCAAATGCGGCGGCGGCACGTGCGGATCGTGCAGGCCGATGGCTCGTCTGTTCCCATGAGCGACATCTATCCGAGCTATCGTCCCGGCGGGGCCGTGCCCCCGTTCACGCGCCCGCTTGATGCCGGCCATACCCAGCAGGTCTTCTGACAAGATCCAACGATCCCGTGAGAATTGGTGTCAAACGAACACAGGAGGCCCCGGATCGACTATCTAGTTTCAAAAGGCAAAGGAGAGCCCGATGGCTGGACGCTGGAAGAATGATCTGAACTGGTCTGACGTGACGCCGAAATCGGCCTGGCTTAACAGGCGGCAGATCATGGCAGGAGCCGGTGCTTTGGCGCTTGGCGGGATTGCCGGCCCGGCATTGGCCAATCTGGGCGCAAAGCCGTCCCGGTACTCCACCGTGGAAGAGCCCAACACGCTGGAGCACATCACCACCTACAACAACTTCTATGAGTTCGGTACCGGCAAGGACGATCCGGCGCAAAATGCACATCGCCTGACGACAGATGGCTGGGAAGTGGAAGTCGGCGGTCTGGTTGACAAGCCCGGGACCTGGACGATGGATGACATCCTGAAAGGCACAACGCTGGAGGAGCGAATCTATCGCCTCAGATGTGTCGAAGGCTGGTCGATGATCATCCCCTGGGTCGGTTTTGAATTGTCCGACCTTCTGAACAGGGTCGGCGTGCAGTCGGGAGCGAAATACGTCGCCTTCGAAACGGCCCTGCGCCCGGACGAGATGACCGGAGTCTCCTCGCGCGTGCTCGACTGGCCGTATGTCGAGGGGCTTCGGCTCGACGAGGCGATGAACCCGCTGACTATCCTTGCCACTGGACTATACGATGAGCCGATTCCGAACCAGAACGGGGCGCCGATCCGACTCGTGGTGCCGTGGAAGTACGGCTTCAAGTCGATCAAATCGATCGTGCGTATCACTCTGACCGATGATGAGCCACCGACAAGCTGGAACAAGACCCAACCCCGTGAGTACGGTTTCTATTCCAACGTGAACCCGTCGGTGGATCATCCACGTTGGAGCCAGGCCACGGAGCGTCGCATTGGCGGAGGCCTGCGGGCACGGCGCATTCCGACACTGATGTTCAATGGCTACGGGGCCGAGGTCGCCGAACTCTACGACGGCATGGATCTGGCGAAACACTTCTGATGGATCTGGCCGCCCCTATCAACAGCGCACTGAAGCGCGTGCCCGCGTGGCCACTGTACCCACTCGGGGCGGTGCCAGTTGTCTGGATTCTTTGGCAGGGCCTCGAAGGCAAGCTGGGCGTCGATCCGACCAAGGCGATCGAGCACCAACTCGGCCTCTGGGGGCTGTGGCTCCTGATTGCAGGACTTGCCATCACGCCGTTGCAGCGGTTCGCGGGCATTCGGCTGTTGAAGTTCCGACGGGCAATCGGATTGCTCGCCTTCTTCTATATCCTGGCACATCTGCTGGTCTGGCTTGTACTGGACGTTCAGATCCCGTCGCTGATCTGGGCAGATATAGTCAAACGGCCCTACATCACCATCGGCATGGCGGCGTTCCTGTTGATGGTTCCCTTGGCGCTGACCTCGAACAACTGGTCGCTACGCAAGTTGGGAGCTGCCCGGTGGCGACGCCTGCACAAGCTGACCTATGTTCTGGCCCCTCTCGCCGCCATCCACTTCGTGATGGTGGTCAAGGGCTGGCAGCTCGAGCCGATCTACTACCTCGCATGTGTCGTGGGGCTGCTGGCGTTGCGACTCGTGCCGAAGCGGCTTCGAATCTTCGCGGCTCCTCCGGTTCGAAGCTGAAGAAAGAGCCGGATTCGGGTCGATTCCGTCCTCCAATAGGCCCGAAACTGGGGGCGACTCTGTGGAGAACTGGGATTCGCGCGCAGATCAGTCCTTTCTGCCCTAGCGGAAGTCATGTTTATGCGACCTTGGAGGTAACTTTTTTGATCTGTAACCAGTTGAAACTAAACGATTACGTAGAAAAGTTTGGTCGCTATTCGTTTTTCTTCAAAAAACCACTTGCGGGGATTGGTTGGTATCCGTAGAACCCCCTTCACCGGCGGCGCTGAGGCGCACGGCGGGGCGCCAGACGGGCGGCACGGAGACG
>NZ_PVTD01000007.1 GCF_003003255.1 Aliiruegeria haliotis | reverse complement strand
ATCACGCCGCGCCCGCTGTCGATATCAGTGACCCTGAGACCGGTGACCTCGGACACCCGCAGCCCCGCCGCATAGGCCGCGGTCAGCGCCGTGCGGATCTTCAGCTCGGGCACCGCTTCCAGAAAGCGGACAACCTCTGCCGCCGACAGAACCTCCGGCAGCTTGCGCGGCGCCCGTGCGTAGGCGATCAGGCTCGGGATCTCGGATCGGCCCAGTGTCACTCCGTAGAAGAACCGCAGGGCGCAGACCTTCTGGTTCAGCGATGACCAGGAAATGCCTTCCGCGACCAGATGCAACTGAAAGGCCCGGACATCCTCGACCCCGAGTTGCTCCGGGGATCGAGCAAAATAACGGCTGAACTTCGACACCGCAGACAGGTAGGATCGCTGCGTTGCCGGTGACAGATTGCGGATCGTCATGTCCTCGATCATGCGTTGCCGCAACGGGCTGATGGACGTGTTCATCGGAGGTGCTCCTGTCTGGGTGGATCGGGTGTCAACAACCGCAATCCTCTCAGACAGGGCACCAATCCCCAAACAGCGCGACCCAAGTGCCGCGGTAGCGGCTTCGTTCAATCCACCCCGCACTCCCAGCGCGAAGTCATCCATCTGATTTTGTTGTGCTTTTTAGGCCGGATTCTCTCAGGTGGATTCCCCGGTGAAATCCACTGTCGCTGGCGATCTTCTGCGCTCAGCCCCCCCGCATACAAATGCGCCCGGGAGGAACCCTCGGAGGGGGGCTAACGCAGAACGCCCGGAGCGATGTTCTCCGGGCGTTCTCCTGCGATAATTGATGTATGAGTCAAGAGGGGCAGCTCTGTCAATGGGTTAGTTCTGAGCATTGCAGCCGTTGAGACATCGTGCAGAGAACGACGGCAAGGAGCCCAATCTGTGAATTCAGATTTTCGCCATGTTCGCAGGCAGCGCAGAAATCGCTGCGACAGCGTAAACCTCTACGCCGCCGTGCGGCGGGAAAACCAGTCATTCATTCAAGCCGCAGCGGAAACGACGAGCTCAAGGCTCAAGTCGCGGACAGAACCGCCGGTCAAAGGTACTGTCCTGTCCTGCCGCTTCCTGCGCAAATCCGTCATTGGACGCGTTGCCGGCAAGGTCCGGAATGCGGACAAGGCGGTCGTGGCGTTTCGGCCACTGTTGACCGGTTCGGGCGCAATCTGCGGTGCAATCACATGGACAGGTCATCGCCCGCCAAAGACGGTCCGAATTCTTCCTTTGGCAACAGGCTGAAATGCGTTCCCGTCTTGACCGCAGACAGCATTCGATCACATCGAAAGGTCCTTGGCCCCTGCCTGAGATCGTCAAACGCAACGACGTACCAAATTGGATATTTCAGCAAAAGGTAGTGAGGTGCGATCTGCCGCTCGGACGTTTCGCCATCCTCTCTTTGGTAGCGTATCTGCAGCAACTCCTGATCGATAAATGCCTGGTGCAAGGCCTGTACGACCCGTTTCGGTGGGGCGCTGGCGCTCGCCTGAACGTAAGTTGACGCAGTCACGCCTATCAGTATGCGGGACTTCAGGCGGTTCACCTTGTTGCGCTTGTCCAGCGAAAAAGAGGCCACAAGTTGCCGCTGGACAGACCCTAGGCTTGCCAGGAACATTGGCGAGTTCATCTGCTCTGCAACAGCAATACTGATGAGAAGATCGACCGCCTCGGCATAGGACAGGTTCATCCTGCCGACGCCCCAATTCCGGTCAAGACGCACGCCACCGCCGCGCCCCCGATCGGCGTCGATCTGCATGCCTTGTTCCCGCATGAGCGACAGATCCCTCGCAATCGTGCGCGCGCTGACACCGTGTTGAAGCGCAAGGTCTTTGACCGTGCAATGGGCGTCCTGCTTCAGCTGAACCGCAAGCAGTTCCATCCGTCTCAGCCTGTCATGCGCATTTGTCCGGGTCATGAAACAAATAGGACATAAAATGGCATATTTATCAATATGAGCAGGAGGACACGAAGACCAAACGAAGATCGCCACCTGATCGTTGTCCCATCAACCTGGAAATAACCGACCGATGCAAAGCGGCACGACGTCGGCGCAAAGGAGAGCAAACAATGAAAATGAACTATTTTGTTGTCGGAACAAACAACATGGACGCCTCAAGAACCTTCTACGACGCTCTTTTTTCGCAGTCCGGCCTTCAGTGTGTGGCACCGTCAGAAAGAATGACCTACTGGCTCGGAGAGGATTTTGCCTTTGCAGCGGCGATACCGTTTGACACGAAGCCCGCCACAAATGGCAATGGCACGATGGTTGGTTTTTGTGTTGGAGACAACGAAGAGGTCCAGAGAATGCACGCATTGGCCATTGAACTCGGTGGCACCTGTGAAGGTGCGCCAAATCAGCGTGGGCCAAGGTTCTCCGCATACGTAAGAGACCTGGATGGGAACAAGCTGTGCTTTTCTGACTAGCGAGATCTGAACACAAAGCGACGGTCCACGCGCCGGAGATTCTTCAAGACCGGACATCGGTTGGTCATGCAGCATTGGGCACTTTGGGGTTTGACCGGTCATCTGATATTTTTTGTCAGATGACCGCAATGTCGGCAGAGCAGCCGGATGTTGTCGTGTCGACGACCGGCAAGTGTGGGCTCAGAGCTGCCGAACGCTCGCGCGGCATTGCCGGGACAGAACGCTGATCATCACCGGTCATATGATCGTCATGCCAAGTCATTGATCTTGTTCGACCTCACGCAATGAGCGGTCATTGACAGATCGAGTGCCGTGGTTTGCGCGTCGAGCGGCGAAGGCTGACAGCGAGCCCAAACTGCTCTGCTTGTGCACTCTTAGCGAAAGTCCGCTATGCTCGCCTAATGCAAGCACCAAAAAGACCAGAATCTTCAGCAACAATTGCTCCACCTTTGCGCCCTTTCCTTCCTCACGATGCAAGTACGGTGGCGCGGTTAAATGACATGGCGTCAGGAGGATTGCTCTTCAACATATGGGCAAAAGCGGCAGGCAAGGATGGAGACCCTTGGGAACAGGGGCGATTGCAACAAATTGACCAAGTGAATTCTGGTTGGGTTGTGATCGTGCTGGATCAAGGCAACGGGGTCGAGGCCGTTCTCATGGGACAACCGCACCCAACCGAACCAGTTTCGACAGACGATGTGGATCCGATTTGGGTTCCTCTCGTGGAGCTTGAGAACATGGTTCCAGGGAGTTGGTGCCTTAGCGTTATCGCAACTCTGCCCGAATATCGCAGTCGGGGGCATGCGGCAGTGCTGATGCAACAGGCTGAAACCCTCGCGCGTGACGGCCATCACCCAACTCTTGCGCTAGTCGTGGCCGACGAAAACGTCGGTGCGATCCGGCTCTATCAGAAATGCGGTTTTTCGGAGTTTGCTCGGCGTCCCATGGTAAAGGGCGATTTGGATGGACCGGGAGAAGATTGGATTCTTATGGTAAAACCACTGTCAGACAATTGAGAATTTTGGTGCCAGATGGATGAGCGAAGTTTCCGTGAAGCCAATTTGGCTGATGCAGACCCCTGCTTTGCGATCGAAACCGCCGCCTACGAAGGTGACGAAGCCGCGACCCACACCAAAATCTCCAAACGGATCGCGACTTATCCTGAGGGTTTTTTGATCCTTGAAGTAGACGGAGAAGTCGTTGGCTTTATCAATAGTGGCTGCGCGTACGAGGTCGAGATGTCTGACGAGGACTTCAAAGAACTCATCGGACATGACCCCGGTGCACCAAACGTCGTCATCAAGTCTGTGGTGGTCGACCCCATGGTGCAAGGTCGGGGCCATTCACGTGCGCTGATGGACGAGTTCGTCAGGCATATGCGACGGATGGACAAATCAACAATCCACCTCATGTGCAAAGAACATCATGTGCCGCTCTATGAGAAACTTGGGTACAGCTATCTGCGGCCATCAGCCTCCGATCATGGTGGTATGACTTGGCATGAGATGTCTTTGAAGCTTTAGACCATTGGCTGGTTGGTCGCGTTGAGCGGACCGATCAATGTTTGTTACCTACAGCCGTAAAGTCCGCTTCCCGTTTGTCGAGGCCGGTTGCAGCGAAGGGGAGGTTTCCGATCTGTAAGATTTCGGCGCTTTGAATGACCGGTTCGACGACTTGGGCTGCAACGCGGCGAAGTCATCGCGGCAGGCGCGAGCATTTTCTGCACCAGCGAAAGCCGCAAGAGCAAAAGGCGGGTCTGTCCGCGGACCAGCCCCTTGCGCCGGCTGCGGCGAACGGCAGGTGCAGTGAAATCCGAACCCGTTTCTGCCGTTCGCCAAGCATTTTGAGCCGGATGTGTGCTATCACGTTATTTCAATCCACTTGGCCCCCATACATTCCACGGTTCGAACTTTGGCATCTCCGCAGAGACGTCGATCTCTCTCAGCAACCTGGAGGTTGCCAGGCCGTCCCGGATCCAGCCCAGCGCCTGCCACCAGTCGACATAAGCCCGCCGCGCTCCATCAATCTGGTCGGAATGCGGTCTCCAGGTTACCGGACAGGCCAGCACATCGACCGTTCGCCATCGCCCGCGGCTGAGAACGCTTTCGGTCCCAACGACCACGGTGACCGACCGCTCGCCGTGCTGGTTGCAGCGGGTTTCGACAGGGACACAGAGCGGAACAGCCCCGGGCATCCAGTCCGGCGTCAGCCCGGCGCGTGCAAGTTCGGCGACACGGATCGCCATGCACCGCCCGCCGAGATCATCGGGCAGACCAGCAACGATCGCCGCGATCGTCTCAGCGTCTTCGTGGGTGCTGGCTTCGGGTCATGTCAGGGGAACTTGGGTTGCGGCGGGGTAGGGGGCCGACTAGCCTCCGTTAATGTCGAAACCTGACCCGTTCAAATACTTCAAGACGAGCCGCGAGATCATCCGCCTGGCGGTGATGCTCTACGTCCGTTTTCCGCTTTCGCTCCGCAACGTCGAGGATCTACTGCATGAGCGCGGCATCGACGTCAGCCACGAGTCAATTCGGTTCTGGTGGCACCGGTTTGGACCGGTGTTCGCCTCCGAGATCCGCAAGAAACGCGCCGAGCGGCTGTGTTCCTGGCCGCAGTGGCGCTGGCACCTCGACGAGGTGTTCGTGAAGATCAACGGCAAACGCTACTATCTTTGGCGGGCGGTTGATCACGAAGGCGAGGTCCTGGAAAGTTTCGTGACGAAGCGGCGGAACAAGAAGGCGGCATTGAAATTCCTCAAGAAAACAATGCGCCGCTACGGTCGGCCGGAGACCATCGACACTGATTTGCTTCGCTCTTACGGGGCGGCCTTGAAGGCGATTGGCGCTTGGGCGCTGCAAGAAACCGGCCGTTGGCTGAACAACCGGGCTGAGAATTCGCACCTGCCGTTCCGACGACGAGAACGGGCAATGCAGCGTTTTCGGAGAATCCGAAGTTTGCAGCTGTTCGCCGCCATCCACGCCTCTGTCTTCAACCATTTCAACTCGGAGAGAAGCTTCCACTCACGAGCGAACTTCAAGAAGAACCGTGCCGCCGCCCTCGCAGAGTGGCGTCAACTTGGCGCGGCATAAGGGACAGCGATCCGCCGTTGCAGAGACTGGTTCGAATTTGTCTGACAGCACCCTCTGGGCTGCAAGCCGCCAGCGCCGGAGACCATTATCAAGATGGAACCAAGGCCAGTGATGCACTAACAATCAAACTGAACCAGTCAGATCAGGCTCCCCAAACCCGGTCGAGTGCCAACCCGGTCGGTAAATTTCCACAACTCACGGTCTGCGTGACTAAGAACGCAGGCGCTCCGCTTCGCCCGAGGCGAGCCAACCGCCTGCGATCAACGTCAGTTACAAGCCGGGTAATTGGCGCGATCAGCTTCCGATACATCAACCGGGCATTCAGTGTTGATGTTTGCTTCCGAGATGTCTGTCTCCAAGGTCATGTCAGGCTCGGCACAAGCGGCTAGAACAGGTAGGAGAAGCAGGAGTGTGATCTTTTTCATGTAAGGTGTCCCTAGATCGAGAGTTGGTTGGTACGACTTATGGTCTGATTTCGACCGAGCAATGCGTTGCGCAGCAAACCATGCGCTTTGCATAGTCAATATGTATATACGGATATCAAGCCGTATCTCGCATCTATGAGTTGGTCGAAAGCCGTTGCCGACGATAATTTTGATCTGCCGAGAAAGCATGTAGCGCTTTGTTGGCGGCGGGTAACGAAACGGCGCAAGATCACTTCATCTGGGTAGAGTTTCGGCAAGATCGAAGCGAGGAGCGGGTTCAGTCGACAGTGCCTTCCATTTCTTGTGTGGATGAGATTTAGTCGCCGTTGCAACGGATACCAAGGCTGCGGCAGGCATCGGGTGCTGAACCGAAGTCGCTATATGGAGATACCAATGAGATTCAGCTTTCTTGCGGTCACTATGGCAGCGGCGCTTGTTGCTGCACCGGTCCAGGCTGAGTGGACTGACGAACAAAAAGCTGCGGCCGCTGGCGCGCTGGTTCTTCTGGGAGCGGCAGCGCTTGCCCACCACGAAGACCACCATGAGGATGGGAAGCACCTGACGCAGGTTGAAGAGATTGCGGCCTTTGATAGGGGCTATCGAGACGGATTACACAATGCAGAGCGCGACCCGCGTGACGGCGGCAGAAACTATACGGACGGCTATGAGGCCGGAGAGCAGGAACGGCAGCATCGCCTTGCACACCGTAAGCAAGACAATCACGTCAAACATAATCTCCCCAATCTCGCCAAGCGCGCTTGCGTCGGCGAAGCATCCGCCCGCTGGGGGCGCAACCCACGCGATATCCACGTGACAAACGGGCGCAAGGTTGGCGGAGACGACTATCTCGTCGAGGTCTCCGCCGGAAAGCGGCATGGAAATTGCGAAGCAAATTCCAAAGGAGACATCTACCTGTTCAAGAAGGGCCGCATCTAGTCCACCAAACCAAACTCGGGCTTACGGTCTGCCTACCAATCAGGTGCCGTTAGCCCACAATCGCAAAACTCAGTGGAACGCACGACCATGCATTTCGATCTGATCCACGCTCTCATCGTCGTCGCGGCGCTCGTGGGCACCAATATCGCATTGAGCGCAAGTGGAATACTGGGTGACGAGGACAAGAACCGCTGGAGCTGGAAACGGTTTCTCGCCTATTTCGTTGTGGTTTTTGTCATCAACCTGATCTGGCCGATATAGGTTTGCTTTGGACGGTTGCTCGATTCCGCGTCGACGCGGGACCGAGCACGGGTGATTGACGTGTCAGTTGATCCCTATGCCGACGTCGAACGTCACCGGTTGTGCGCCGGCATTGAGGATTTCGATGACGTGATCGCCCGATTGCCACAACTGGCCTTTGTAGGGCGTGTCGGAACTGATCAGATCGAGCAACATCGACCCATCAGGATTCTCGATTTTGTAGTCAAGTGCTCCGCCGTGAGAGCCAACATCGACATTCAGAAACTGTCCGTCGTTTGCGCCCAGAACGTAGCGAACTGACGTATTCTGGTTCAGCGTTGCCGTCATGGCAGTTCCACTGGTACCCGCGTCGAACTCAATGCGTTGAGTTCCGGACGCTGCACTTGCCGATGTTCCATCGCCAGAGCTAGAGCCACTGCCGTCAGCGTCGACACGCCGTAGTTCCGCAACTTCGGGTCCCGACCAGACAACACATTCGTATTCCGCTCCCGAGCCATCGCGCAGCACCACAAGCGTTCCAGCTTCGCTGCCTGATTGCTTCAGCACTTCGCCGCCGACATCGCCGTAGCGTGCTCGCAATTCGTCAATGCAGGCATTGGCTTCGTCGGACATATCCGCTGCCGCGGGCCACGCTAAAAGGACGGAGAGACATAGAGTACGTTTGAACATTGAAGAGCATCCGATTGCTGCGAGGGTAAGACCCTTTCTGGCAACTAAAAAAATGCGCTCCACAGTTTTGACAACCTTTCGATCAGGAGAACGGAACATGTGCCAAATGGGCACCGCCTGCTCGCTTCCCAGTCCTTAAACCAGACATCTGATCAAAACACTCAAATGTCGACTAGGTCGGCAAAGCACCAGTTCACCCATGCTGCAGCATCGTCGCCTTTGGGCTCGATGCCGCCGATCGGTCCTATCTTGCTGAGCGACAGCTTCCAACTGCGGAATGTCCGAGCATGGAGACACTCCGCTGAAAGCTATGAAGTTTCTGCGTTTCAGGACTGGCTGCTTCCGGAGCATGGTCTAAGCTTGGGCCGCTGCGCTACCGATCCAGCGATGCAGGCGCCGTTTCTGAAGCACGGTCAAGCCGGGAAGGTATCCGCCCGCCAGAAGGGGCTGCAGGAGCAACGAGCCCATTGCGCTGACACCGGCGAAACCCGCGGCGATGTAAATTGGACCGCGCCAAGCCAGAAGTGGGCTCATTGCTGAAAGGGCGAGAGGCAGAGTAACGGCAGCCGCAAATGCTCCGGAGATCAGCAAAACTCGAACCCGGCTCATCTAAGCGGCCCGGACCCGTGTCAGGCAGGCTGGAGGACGACATGCGTTTCCTGGCTTCTATCTTTCGGACGCCGCATCACCGGGCGCAAGAAGACAGCTTCGAACTCGCCGCTATCAACTGCAAGGTGGCCGTGTGGCTGGCCGAAAGCGGGGACGATCTGCGGCATCTCAAGACGGAAGATCCCGTTGGCATCGGTGATAGTCGCACCGTGGCTATGAGGATCGCGTTCGTGGCCTTCGGTCGTGTGTGCCCAGATCTGAATGCGCCGCCAAGCAAGCGGAGCGCCATCGCCTGCGCGGGAACGGACCCCGTGCACAGACCTGCTGCAACGCAGGCACCGTCCGTGGCGAGAAGCGAGCGGCGCGATGCGATGGTTCTGGACATTGGCGGCTCTCGTTTCTGACGGGTTGATACAACTACCTCGTTGAAGCACGTCGCCGGGAAAAACCGAGTTCGGGCGGACAACGGACCCGCCCAAACGCTCGCAAAGTTTCGTGAGTGGGGCGGATACCTCCCGCCAAACTCAGCTCAGGTGCTTTTCGAAGTGAGCCAAGGTGCGCTCCCAGGCGAGCGTCGCCGCGGCCTCGTCGTAGCGTGGGGTGGTGTCATTGTGGAAACCGTGGTTTGCGCCGTCGTAGATATGGGCCTCGTAGGCCTTGCCGTTTTCCTTGAGTGCCGCCTCGTAGGCCGGCCAACCCGCATTCACCCGTTCATCCAACTCCCCGTAGTGCAGAAGCAGCGGGGCCTGAATCGCTGGCACATCCGCCGCATCCGCCTGGCGTCCGTAGAAAGGAACCGAGGCAGCCATGTTCGGGTAGGCCACCGCCAGTGCGTTGCAGACCCCGCCACCATAGCAGAAGCCAACGGCGCCGACTTTGCCGGTCGAGCTCTCGTGGCCGACGAGAAACTCGAAGGCGGCGAAGAAATCCTCCATCAGTTTCACACGATCGAGTTCCTTCTGCATCGCCCGACCATCATCATCATTCCCCGGATATCCACCCAGGGGCGTCAGCCCGTCGGGACCGAAGGCGAGGTAGCCCGCCTTGGCCGTCCGCCGCACGACATCTTCGATATAGGGGTTGAGGCCGCGGTTCTCGTGGATCACCAGAACCGCCGGCAACTTGCCCGTCGCCCCGGCCGGCTTCGCCATCAGCCCCCTGATCACGCCGTGTCCATTCGGGCTCTCGTATTCGGCCGCCATCGTCTCGATGGCCGGGTCGTCGGGGGCAACCTGCTGCGCCAGTGCGTAGTTGGGCTGCAGGCTCTCCAGCACGGCTGCGGCTGTAACACCCGCGGCGAGATACTGTCCGGAACTTCGGAGGAACTCACGCTTGGTCATCTTGCCATGAACGTAGCCGTCATAGAGTTCGAGAATCCGAGGATCGAATTCGGATGCCTTCTTGCGCTGCATTGGAGAGCTACCTGTTATTAAATGGTTCGATGGCATTGGCGCCCGTGCCAGGCGTCGTGATGCGCTTTCTGAAGTCCGCCGGAGAGCGTGCGCGACTGGCCGTGCTCAGATTCAGTATCGACAGAACCAGTGTGATTGGCCGAGTCACATCCGCGTTATCGCTCGCGGGCGTAGCGTTCCAGGCCACGATCGGCGAAACAGCAAAGTACTCTGTTTGCGCCCCATGCGATGCCCGCTTTGCGACCAGGCCGCCCGGACATCTTGCTTCCAGGACGAATGCCAGTCGTCCGTCCCTCTTGCCAACCGCTGCACCCGCGAGGGTTCAAGTTTCGTGCTCGCAGCGGAGGTCCGGAACGCCCCGCATACTACCAGTTCGTGCAGCGTGCAGCATTGTCGCCTTTGAGCTCATTGCGGTCTTGCGGTGGCGCAGCGAGGCGAACTTGACCTGCGGTCTGGAAGCGGTCGTTCCTGACGTTTAGAGACTTCACTGTCGTCAGCATGGTAGCCCGATACTTGGACATTCCTTGACCTGAAGCGGCCGCTCGATGAGACCGGTCGGAAGGACGGCACCGAGCCCAATCTGCAAAATACTGCGAGATGCATCAGCGGAAGCTTTGCCGACCATGCGGCCATCTGATGGTTTGCCTCAGATGACGGTAGCGAGCCCATGGCGGAAGTGCTTCCCGGCTCATGCTCGCAGTTTTTGCAAAGCGATCGCCCGAGACCGCTAGCCGCGCCTCAGAGAAGAAGAGCAGCCGTCCATGCAAAACGCAGCGAGCTTTCCGACCTCGATGTCCGGCTTGCGGGACAGAGCAGCCGGTCGGCTTGGGTCGATCAAATAGTGCTGTCGGCCCCTTGCGGTCACTCTCTGCCGCTCCATTCCGCTGTGGCGCAACCAATCATTCCGGACATTGGCCGCAGGCGCTAAAACCTGAAATGGCGGTTTCATGCCATGCTTGCAAGGCTGCCACGGTTTTGGTGTGGGGCGTTGCTTTCGGAGGCACAGACGCGTCCTTCGAAAACCATTGAGGAATTTTTCACAGCCACTAGACGACCGGTCTATTCGCACCTAGATCAGGAGGATGAATACGCAAACCAAAGATACACGCAGCCATATCCTGGAGGTCGGTCGCAGTTTGATCGCGCGGCAGGGCTATGTCGGTGTGGGGCTGAGCGAGCTTCTGAAGGCTGCGGACGTCCCCAAGGGGTCTTTCTATCATTACTTCCAGTCGAAAGAGGCCTACGGCTGCGCACTTCTGGAGAATTTCGTGGCCCAGTATCAGGAATCGCTCGCCGACACTCTCGGAAACGCGGAACAGCCGGCGCGCGACCGGTTCCTGGGATACTTCGAAGGCTGGCTTGCAAAACAGATTGGCCCTTCGCTGCAGGATCGATGCCTCGTGGTAAAGCTGTCCGCAGAGGTTGCCGACCTGTCACCGGACATGAGCCGGATCTTGCAGGATGGCGTAAGCAGCATCATCTCGAGCCTGACGGAGACCCTTGAGCAAGGCATAACTGACGGATCAATTGCGCCGCTGAACGACCCCTACGGTCTTGCCCGGGCGATCTATTACCAGTGGCTGGGAGCCAGCCTTGTTGCCGGCCTTTCGCATGACGATGCCCCACTGAAGGCGACGATGGAGGCCACGAAACAGGCCGTCCCCGCGCCCTGAACGCTTGAATGAAAGAGTTTCGCCCTCGGCGCTATAGCTGCACGCGGGTGTCGGACGACGGGTCCGCTCAGGACCTGCGGGGCATGCCCCAAACCGAAACGACACCGCGCTTCCTGAAAGCCGCTCATAGAAAAGAAAGATCCCATGACACAGACAATGACGACAAATCGGCAACTCGTCCTTGCCGAACGCCCCAAGGGCGAACCGACCAAGGATACACTGAAGCTGACCGAGGCGAGCATTCCGACGGCTGGGAACGGGCAGATGCTGCTCCGCACGGTTTACCTGTCGCTGGATCCCTATATGCGTGGCCGGATGAGCGATGCGCCCTCCTACGCGGCCCCGGTCGAGGTCGGCGGCGTCATGGTCGGCGGCACGGTCGCACAGGTCGTGACCTCTGATATCGACGGGTTTGCCGTCGGAGATTACGTGCTCAGTTTCAACGGCTGGCAGGATTACGCCGTTTCGGATGGCGCTGGCGTGACGAACCTCGGCGCGTCTCCAGACCACCCGTCCTGGGCACTGGGGATCCTCGGGATGCCCGGCTTTACCGCCTGGGCCGGGCTAACGCAGATCGGGGCACCCAAGGCAGGCGAAACCATCGTGGTCGCAGCTGCAACCGGTCCTGTGGGCGCGACCGTCGGTCAAATTGGCAAGCTGCTCGGCTGCCGCGTCGTCGGCGTCGCAGGCGGGCAGGACAAGTGCGACTACGCAGTGGCCGAGCTGGGCTTTGACGCCTGCATCGATCACAAGGCGGACAATTTTCCCGCCCAACTGGCCGCAGCCGCCCCGGATGGCATCGACGTCTATTTCGAGAATGTCGGCGGCAAGGTGCTGGATGCAGTGATTCCACTGCTGAACGCCAATGCCCGCATACCAGTCTGCGGTCTGGTCTCCCAGTACAACGCGACAAAGCTGCCTGACGGGCCGGATCGGATGAACTGGCTGATGGGGCAGATACTGCGCAAGAAGATCAAGGTGCAGGGCTTTATCATCTTTGACGATTTCGGGCATCTGTACCCTGAATTCGCCAAGGACATGTCGACGTGGATCGACGCCAACAAGATCAAATACCGCGAAGAGATCATCGACGGATTGGAAAACGCACCGGAGGCCTTTGTGGGGCTTCTGAGAGGCGAGAATTTCGGCAAGCGGGTTGTCCGCGTTGCCCAAGGTTGAAAGGTAAGAAGATGAAGATACTGATGGTTCTGACCTCACACGATCAACTCGGCGATACCGGCCACAAGACCGGCTTCTGGCTGGAGGAATTCGCTGCGCCCTACTACGTCTTCAAGGACGCGGGCGCGGAGATCACGCTGGCCTCACCCAAAGGCGGTCAGCCCCCGATCGATCCCAAGAGCGACGGCGATGATGCGCAGACGGACGACACCCGCCGGTTCAAGGGCGACAAGGACGCGCAACAGCACCTCGCCTCGACGGTGAAACTCGCGGATGTGACCGAGGACGGCTTCGACGCGATCTTCTATCCGGGCGGGCACGGCCCGCTGTGGGATCTTGCCGAGGACGCCGACAGCAAGCGCCTTATCGAAGGCTTCGCAGCAGCAGGCCGCCCCGTGGGTGCCGTGTGCCATGCACCGGCGGTGTTCCGTCACACGCATGGCTCCGACGGCAACCCGTTGGTTTCGGGCCGCCGGGTCACCGGCTTCACCAACTCGGAAGAAGAGGCGGTGGATCTTACAAACGTGGTGCCCTTCCTCGTCGAGGACATGCTGAGGGCCAATGGCGGACAGTTCGAGCGCGGCGACGACTGGGCCGACTTTGTCCTGCGTGACGGCAAGCTGGTCACCGGCCAGAATCCTGCGTCCTCTGCCAGTGCTGCCAAGGAACTCCTGGCACTGCTTGGCTGATGAGCATCGATCGGGGCGCTCGACGAACCGCACTGGCTGCGTCGTTGCTGTGCGCCCCGTCTTCGTGATGGTCGCTGTTCAGTTGAATAGAAAGGTCAAAGGAGCGCTACAGAAGACCGCTTTCCAGAACTAGATCTTCGACAATGCACATGCAGGGAAGGAGTGCTCACCGCCCTACTGACGGTGATGTCAGTTGAACTTGGCTTTTCGCGGGGCAGGGGACTGGGTAGCGTCCACGGATGGCAAAACGCGACCCGTTCAAATACTTCAAGACAAGCCGTGAGATCATCCGACTGGCGGTGATGCTCTACATCCGTTTCCCGCTTTCGCTAGTGAACGTCAAGGATTTGCTGCGCGAACGCGGGCTCGATAGCGGCCATGAATCCGATCGGTTCTGGTGGCATAGATTTGGTCCGTTTTTCGCTTCCGAGATCCGCAACAAACGTGCTGAACGACTGCGTTCTGGACCGCAATGGCGGTGGCACCTGGGCGAGGTGTTCGTGAAAATCAACGGTAGGCGGCACTACCTGCGGCGGGCTGTCGACCACGAGGGCGAACTTCTTGAGAGCTTCGTCACAAAGCGGCGGGACAAGAAGGCCGCTTTGAAATTCCTCAAGAAAACGATGCGGCGATACGGTCGGGCTATGGCAATCGTCACTGACTTGCTTCGGTCCTACGGCGCGTCCTTGAAGGAAATAGGCGTTGCAGATCTGCATGAAACGGGCCGTTGGTTGAACAATCGGGCCGAAATCTCGCATCTGCCGTTTCGACGACGAGAACGGGCGATGCAACGGTTCCAGTCAACACGAAGTTTGCCGAGATTTGTCGCCGTCCACGCCTCGGTCCACAACCATTTCAACTTGGAGCGCAGCCTCTCAAGCCGGGACATCTTCAAAGCCAACCGTGCCGCTGCTCGCACTGAGTGGCGCCAGCTCTGCGCGGCATAGGGGAAAGCGATCCTGCCCATGTAGACGTGTTCGAATTGGTCTGACACCACCGATTCTGGCGGTGAGCACCCCAACCTACCTACGAATTGCATACGTCGTCGGTCAACGGGGGCATGGGCAATTCGTTGTGGAAATTCCGTTCAGATCGATGTATCGAAACATACGCTTTGGAACTTGGTTCCAAAATTTGGCAGATATCTCTGCAACCTGTGGCCCGTTGGGGTTCCGGACGTTGGGATTTGTGGCAAGCGGCGCTGCTGACGCAAATGCAAAGCGCCCAATCACCGACCGGACGCGGATCGCGGGATGTGCCCCTTGCGATGCAGCAAGGGGTGACAGGGACAACAAAGGCGAGGATGCCATGATCATCGAACCTCCCTCCGGGCCGCGCGAATTGCGCCTCGAACAGCTTTCTGCGGATCTGGTTGTGGTCGGCGGCGGGCTTTCGGGGGTCTGTGCAGCGATATCGGCGGCGCGTGGCGGCTCCCGCGTGGTGCTGATTCAGGACCGCCCAGTGCTTGGCGGCAACGCTTCCAGCGAGGTTCGGCTCTGGATCCTTGGCGCAACATCCCATGGTGGCAACAACAATCGATGGGCGCGCGAGGGTGGCATCGTCAACGAAGTTCTGCTCGAAAACCAATATCGCAATCCCGGCGGCAATCCAGTGATCCTGGATACGATTCTTCAGGATTGGGTCGCTCGAGAGAAGAACCTGACCGTGCTCGTCAACACGCAGGTCTTCCATGTCGAGATGGAGCGCGAGCGGATCCGCCGGGTGCAGGCGTTCAATTCACAGAACAGCACCATGTATCAGGTCGAAGGCGCGCTCTTTGCCGACTCAAGCGGCGACGGCATCCTCGTGCATATGTCTGGTGCTGCCTATCGGATGGGGTCCGAAGAGGCGTCGGAGTTCGACGAGCCGATGGCGCCGGGCGACGACTACGGCAAGCTGCTCGGCCATTCGATGTATTTCTACACCAAGGACGTTGGCCATAGGATCGACTACGTGGCCCCGGATTTTGCACTGAAGGACGTTCCCTCGCTGATCCCGCGCTTTCGCAGTTTCAACGCCGTAGAACATGGCTGCTCGCTTTGGTGGATCGAATGGGGCGGGCGGCTCGACACCATTCACCAGTCCGAGGAGATCAAGGGCGAGTTGCAGAAGGTCGTCTACGGCGTCTGGAACTACATCAAGAATTCCGGGTCGTTTCCAGAGGCCGAGAACCTCGCGCTGGAATGGGTGGCCACGATCCCCGGCAAGCGGGAAAGCCGCCGGGCCGAGGGTGACTATGTGCTTCGGCAAAGCGATATCATCGATCAGGTCGAGCACGAGGACAACGTCACCCATGGCGGATGGTCGATCGATCTGCACCCGGCCGATGGGGTTTATGCCCAGCAGGGGGGCTGCAACCAGTATCACGCCAAGGGGGTGTTCGGCATTCCCTATCGCTGCATGTACAGCCGCAATATCGAGAACCTGTTTATCAATGGCCGGCTACTTTCGGCCTCGCATGTGGCTTTCGGCAGCACGCGGGTCATGGCAACCTCTGGCGCTGTCGGGCAGGCAATCGGCACGGCGGCGTCTGTGTGCACGCGTCTTGGCAGGGCGCCACAGGAACTGTCCTCTGACGATGGGCTGGCGGCGCTCAAGTCGGCGCTGGCCGAGGCCGGTCACCATGTTCCCGGATATGCCCCGCTGGCCGTGGGCAACCTTGCAACTGGGGCTGCTCTGAATGTTTCTAGCGAATTGTTTCTGGACGGCCTTCCGCCTGATGCCGGCTGGCGGCCGTTGAGCGACAGCTATGCCCAGATGCTGCCGATGCGGCCGGGCGAGGGCGGATCGCTCACCATCCCTGTTCGGGCCGAGCGCGCCACGAGCTTGGCGGTCGAGGTCCGCGCCGCGGAGAAGCCGGGCAACCACACGCCGGAGCGGGTCCTGCAGAGGCAAGAGTTCGCGTTGGCGCCCGGACAGGGGGAGATTGTTGTTGCTTTGCCCGACACCGAGCAACCCTGCTACGGATTCCTCTGTCTCCTCGAAAACCCGGATGTCGCGGTCGGGCTTTCACAGCAGCGTGTAACCGGCTTCCTGAGCGTGAAGCAGGGCGGGCTAGACAAGGTCAGCACGGCCTCCCGGCAGGAAGCGCCGGAAGGGCTTGGCGTTGAAAGCTTCGATTTCTGGATTCCAGAGCGCCGTCCGAAGGGGCAGAACATCGCCTTTTCCGCGAACCGTCCGGTTCATGCCTTTGGCAAAGCGGCGCTGGTCTCCGGACCGACCAGGCCGACCTCCGCACCCAATGCCTGGGCGGCCGCGTTGACGGACGCTGAGCCATGGATCACGCTCGACTGGCAAGATGGCATTTCTGCGCGCGAGTTGGTGCTCTATCTCGATTGCGATTTCGATCACCCGCTGGAAAGCGTCCAGATGCGCCATGCCGACCGGGTGATGCCGTTTCTGGTCCATGAATGCGAGGTCGAATGCGATGGAAATGTGATCGCTGCGATACAGGATAATCGCAGCCCGATCCTGCGCATCGCCCTGCTGGAGGATGAGACGATACATCGCCTGACGATCCGGCCGCGGAACAGGCAGGGCTGCCCGGTGGCGCTGTTCGGCATCCGCGTGCAGTGACGCTCTCAGCGCGAGCCGCGCCCTGCGCGCATCTCCAGGACGATCAGGTAAAAGCCCGTTGCAAGAATGATCGCGCTGCCGATCCAGGTCCAGAGGTCGGGAAGCTGCCCGAAGACCAACCAGCCATAGAGGGTGGCCCAAATCATCGCGGAGTAGAGCGCCGGGGCAATCGCCGTGGCCTCTGCCGTGGCAAAGGCCTGGATGAGCAGAAACTCGGAGGCAGCGATCAGGGCGGCAATGCACATCCCCGTTGTCCATATTGGCGCGTCTGGCCAGGTCCAGACCGCCGGCATGCAGCATGACAGCAACGCGAAGCCAGTCAGCGCGGTCCAGACCAGCGTGGTCGAGATCGGGTCCCGCGCGGCGAGCCGGCGGCCGAGAATTTGGCGCAGCGCGAGGAAGAACGCACCGGCCAGAACGAGCAGGATTGCCGGGCTGACTACGCCAAAGCCGGGCCGGATGATGATGAGCGCGCCGGTAAATCCGCCGAGCACAGCCGCCCATCGGCGCCACGTGACGGTCTCACCGAGAAAGGCTGCCCCCATCGCGGTCACAAGGAAGGGGGCGACGAACGAGACGGCAACGGCATCCGCCAGCGGAACGAAGCGCAGGGCGGTGATGAAACAGAGGGCCGAAAGCGCCGCGGCGAGGCCGCGCAGGACCTGCAACTGTGGCAAGCCCGTGCGCAGCACGCCTGGTCCACGGATGGCCAGTACGCCGAGTGCCGCCATCGCAAGGCCGGATTGGCGCATCCAGACGACCTGTAGCGGGTGCAAGGTCTCTGTCAGGAGCTTGGCCAGCGCGTCAGAAGTAGAGATCAGGAACAGGCTGGTCGCAAAAAGCGCAAGCCCCGCGAGATTGCCTGAGCGGACCTGCGATTGGCCCGGCATGCACTGTCCTTTCCGGGTGTTGCGGGCAAGTGCGCCGATCAATAGGCCGGCTTGACCGGGAACCAGCCAGCTCGGGCCGGGTCCAGATAGGCGCCCGAGATTTCGTTGACGCGATATGTTTCGACACGCTCTTCAGATATGTGGATCCCGAGGCCGGGCTCGGTCGGAACGGTAAACCGGCCGTCCGTGATCACAGGTGCATTCCCGGCAATGTCGCCGCCGAGATAGGCGTGCTCGGTGTCGATGGCGATGGACGCGTTGGGGATGCAGGCCGCGAGATGTAGATAGGCCGCCTGCGACAGGGCCAACTCTGCGCCTGAATGCAACCCGACGGGAATGCCGAAGGCTTCGCAGATCGCCGCGGCCTTGATCACCTGCCACAGACCGCCTGCCTGATGTGGGTCCAGCAGGACCACATCTGCCGCACGTGCCCGCGCAATATTGCCTACATCCGTCAGCGTATAGGCGCTTTCGTCCAGGGCAATCGGGCAGGCGGAATAGGCGCGCAGGTCTGCATGGCCCTGCAAATCGTCCAGTTCCAGTGGCTGTTCGACATAGGCCGGATCGAGGTCGGCGAGCCGGTTGAGTTGACGCTTGGCCGTGCCTGGCGTCCACGCTCCGTTGACATCTAGGCGCATCGGCAGCGCGCCGACAGCCTGACGCGCCGCGGCCGCAAGCGCGATGTCGCTCTCGGCATCGAAGCCGATCTTGACCTTGAACGTGGTGTAGCCGTTGTCGGCAAATCCCTTCATCCGGTCCGACAGGGCCGCAGGATCGGCGCTGAACAGGTAGGCGGCGGCCTCTATCTCTTCGCGCCAGAGCCCGCCCCAGAGCGCATGTAGCGGCTGACCCGCGATCTTGCCGAAGGCGTCCCACATTGCCATTTCCATCGCGGCAATCGCCATGACGGCGGCACGCTTGTGATGGTAGTAGCCCGCACCCAGCACGTGTCGGTGAAAGCGTTCCGCGTCGCTGACCGGGTAACCAATCGCGAGTTTGGCCACCACGTCCTCGAACACCGCCGGGACGGCGGCGATGAGCGAAAGCGTTTCGCCCCAGCCCGTAACTCCGCTATCGGTCTCAATCTTGCAGACCAGTCGAGTTGTGCCGGTGCGTGTACCCGAGCCCCATTCGATGGTTTCGGTCAGCGGGACACGGATCAGGGAGTGCCAGACCTTTGTGATGCGCATCGGATCGACTCCACCTCCGTCAGGGTTGACTTGGAACTAAGTTTCAAAATAACTATCCATGAACGGAGAGCAAGCCGGAATTGAGGAAGCGAGCGTGAACAGGAAGACCCCGGGCCCTACTGTCGAAGTGCCATCCACCGGCGTCCAGCCGGGAATGCAAGCGCTTACGCGAGGGTTGGCTGTGGTCGAGATGATCGCCTCTGCGGAGCGTCCGCCACGTTTCACTACCCTGCTGGAAAAGACCGGCCTGCCGAAGGGCACTTTGCATCGCATTCTGCAGACCTTGGTCGACGAGCGCTATATCCAGGTCGATGAACGTGATCAGTCCTACCGGCTCGCGGCCAAACCCTTCGAATTGGCGCATCGGGTCTGGGATCAGTTCGACCTGCGCGGGGCGGCAGCGCCGGAACTTGCGCGGCTGAGTAACATGACCGGAGAAGCGGTCCGACTCGGTGTTCTCGACCAGTCGCAAGTGCTTTATATCGACCAGCTGGATGTGCCTCAGCCAGTGCGGGTTGCCAATGGCGTAGGCAGTCGCGCGGCTCTGCATGCCTCGGCCCTCGGAAAGGCCATGGCGGCGCATTTGGGTATGCGTGACAGGCACCAGCTTATCGATGCCGAGCAGCTCTCCGCGTTTACCGGGCGGACGATCACTACCGAAGAAGACCTGCACCAGCATCTCAATATCATCAAGGCGCGCGGATATGCCATTGCCATTGAGGAGTTATACGAAGGCGTCGCAGGTGTGGCCGCGGCCATCCTCGACCATCGATCCGAACCGCTCGGAGCGATCGGGATCGTCGGGCCGGCCTTTCGGCTCGATGCCGAACGACTTCATTCTCTGGGCCGTGAGGTCATCGAGGCCGCTCGCAGGGTCTCGGGAAACATCGGGCAGCTTTCCATGTCGATCTCGGTCAATCCGCGCCCGCTCATGACAACAAGCTCCGCAGTCAACCTCGCCATCCCCGGAGAAGATTTCCTCGCCGAGGGGCCGCATTGGTCCGAGGCGCACCAGCGGTTGCTTTGGGTCGATATCCTTGCGCCCTCATTCTGCACCGGCGATCCAAAGAGCGGGGAGCGGGACTGCATCGCCTTGCCGGAACTGGTCGGCTGTGCCGTGCCGCATGCCGAGGGTGGCTATGTCGTGGCGACCGAAACCGGGGTCAAGTTGCTGGACGAAGCCGGCGGGCTGTCCGTGATCTGCCGGCCGGAAGCGGACAGGCCGGGCAACCGCTTCAATGATGGCAAGTGCGATCGTCGCGGGCGGTTCTGGCTGGGTTCCCTGTCAATCGACACCGCCCCCGGACAGGGCAACTTGTGGCGCATCGACCCCGATGGCAGCGCGACCCTCATGGATAGCGGCCTGAGCGTGTCCAATGGGATGGGCTGGAGTCCTGACGACCGGGTGATGTATTTCGCCGACAGCGCCAAGCGCGAAATCTATGCCTATGATTTTGAAACCGAATCTGGCGCGATTTCCAACCGCCGGGTCTTTGTGACCCTGCCCGAGGACAATGGTACGCCGGACGGACTGGCCGTGGATGCCGAGGGCGGCGTGTGGGTTGCCTGCTGGGATGGCTGGAGCATCAATCGCTACACGCCGGACGGCATGGTAGACCGAGTGATCCCGCTTCCGGTGCCGCGCCCGACCAGTTGCACATTTGGCGGGCCGGATCTCACGACACTCTTCATCACGACCGCGCGAATTCGCCTGTCGTCGCAGGTCCTCTCGGATGCACCGCTCTCGGGAAGCGTGCTCTCTGTCGAGGCCGGCGTGAAGGGGCAAGCTGAAACCTTCTTTGGAATGACATGATCGCGCCAGGGAGGGTGCGAAGGAGGAACTGATGACTGAGCTTTCGATCCAGGGGCTGTACAAGCGCTACGGAGCCGTCGAAGTGCTGACGGATATCAATCTCAACGTGCGTTCGGGCGAGTTCACGGTTTTCGTCGGCCCGTCGGGTTGCGGCAAATCCACACTGCTTCGCATGGTCTGCGGGTTGGATGAGGTATCGGCGGGCACGCTTGCCATCGACGGCGAGATCGTGAACGACGTGCCGCCCAGCAAGCGCGGGATCGCGATGGTTTTCCAGACTTATGCGCTATACCCGCATATGACCGTGGCCGAGAACATGGGCTACGCGCTGAAGCTCGCGGGCGAAGACAAGGGCCTGATCGCCGAGCGTGTCCGGCGCGCCGCCGAGATCCTCAAGATC
This sequence comes from Aliiruegeria haliotis, assembly GCF_003003255.1. Lineage (GTDB taxonomy): Bacteria > Pseudomonadota > Alphaproteobacteria > Rhodobacterales > Rhodobacteraceae > Tropicimonas > Tropicimonas haliotis. The sequence goes on along the minus strand of NZ_PVTD01000007.1, from coordinate 208,231 downwards.
GAGAGCTATCTCGACCGGAAGCCGCGCCAGCTCTCAGGCGGGCAGCGCCAGCGGGTCGCCATCGGCCGAGCCATCGTTCGCGAGCCCAAGATCTTCCTCTTCGACGAACCTCTGTCGAACCTCGACGCCGCACTCCGGGTCGATATGCGGATGGAGTTTGCCCGGCTCAAGGAGCGCCTCGGCACGACGATGATCTATGTCACCCACGATCAGGTTGAAGCGATGACGCTTGCCGACAAGATTGTGGTAATGAGTGAGGGGCGGATCGAGCAGGTCGGATCACCGCTTGACCTCTACCGGGCACCCGAAAACCGCTTCGTCGCCGGGTTTATCGGAAGCCCGAAGATGAACTTCATGCCGGTGACCGGGCAGGGCGACGGTCGCTTGCAGGTACCGGGTGGCACAATCGACATTCCTGCCGAGATCGATGCGAGCCGGGTTGTCGAGGTTGGTATCCGTCCTGAGCATATGCAAATTGGCCTTGCGGACGAGAACACGCTCCGGGGCAACGTGATGACGGCAGAGCACCTGGGCAGCGATACCTTCGCCTATGTCGAGATCGAGGGGCTGGAACGTCCGGTCATGGTCCGGCTCGATGGCGAACACACGATTCAGACCGGCGATCCCGTGGATGTCGGTTTCGCCACGCGCAGCGTCCACCTTTTCGACAGCGACGGGCTGGCGCTCCGGCGGCAGAAAGTCTCGAACGCGGCGTAGCGCCGTGAAGGGGCCGTGCAGGGAGTACCATGAAAGACGGCCGCCCGAATATCCTCTTCATACTTCCCGACCAGCTTCGGCCGGACTTTCTCGGGGCCTATGGCGCCGACTTCCTGCAAACTCCGGCAATTGACGGGTTGGCCGCGCAGGGTGTGCTCTACGAAACGGTTGTCTCGCCGAGTCCGATCTGCGTGCCGGCCCGCGCCTCGATGCTGACTGGACAGCACGCCCATGCAAACGGCGTCATCGACAACCTGCACTGGCTGCGACCGGACCGGCGGGAGATGGGCATTGCCACTTGGCCGGAGCTGCTTTCGGAAGCGGGGTATCACACGGCCGGTATCGGCAAGATGCACTTCTACCCCTGGGACATCACGGAAGGTTTCGGGCATCGGATCATCGCCGAGGACAAGCGGCATGTTCACATTGAGGATGACTATGACGCCTTTCTGAAGGCTGGAGGCTGGCACAAAGCGCATGGCAACGAACAGCGCGGCTACCAGGGCTGGAAGGGGGCGTGCTTCAATGACCTGCCCGACCACGCACAGGTCGATCGTTGGGTTGCCGGAAAGGCGGCCGATTATCTGCGCGGATATGATGACGTGCGCCCCTTTGCCATCATGGTTGGATTTCCGGGGCCACATTGCCCTTACGATCCGCCCAAGGCGGCAGTCGGACGAATCGATCCAGACGCATTGCCGCGCCCTCTGCCGATGACAGAGGAGGTGCAGAGCTACCGAGAGGATTTCGTCGCCAGCTACCGTCGTGGCTGGGCCGATCTGGACTACTCTACTCTGACCGAGGACGAGAGCCTCCGGATTCGTCAACATTATGCTGCTTCGGTCGAGAGGCTCGATGCGGATGTTGCCACCATTCTTCAGGCGCTACGTGATAGCGGGCGGCTCGACAACACCATCGTCGTCTTCGCATCGGACCACGGCGACTATCTTGGCGATTTCGGTCTGGTCGGAAAAACCTACTTCCACGAGCCCAGCATTCGCGTGCCGCTGGTCGTGACGGATTTCCGGGCGCCGGAGGCGCGGCGCGACACCGAGTTGCGGTCCGTGTTGGACCTGTTCCCGAGCTTCCTCGACTGGGCCGGGCTGCCGCCCGCAGCGCAGGCCCACGGCCAGTCGCTCGCCAGCAATAGCAATGGACGAGTCGTGGTCGGTATGACCTCCCATGGCGTCATGGCCCGCAGCGCGACTCACACGCTGGTGCGATACAAAGGCGCTATGGCGCTCTATGATCTGGAGCAGGACACCGGCGAGCAGTTCGACTGCAGCGGTTCTCCCAGTCACGCAAAGGCTGTGCGGGAACTGGAGCAGGCGCTGACCTGCGAGTTGTTGCGCGGCACTATGGCGACAAGCGCGTGCGCGAGTGCCAGTCCGCGGCGCCGCACCCATTCTATGAACGGGAATGGCGCCGCCCCTATCGCAAGACGACAATTATATGGAACTCGGTTTCAAATTCTTGAAACGCCGCGCAGTGCGATGTAGAGTAGGTTTGGAACTGAGTTTCAGAATCACAGACGGGAGGAAATCGTGAAGCATCTCAAAACCGGACTGGTCAGTGCCATAGCAGCGCTGGCGGTGACCGCAGGGGCCGTGCAGGCCGAGACGGTCGAATTCATGAACTGGGTATCCGCAGAGGAGACCGGCAAGGAAAAAATGACGGCCATGGCCGACAGCTTCAAGGAAGCGACCGGCAACGAGGTGGACCTTCAGGGTTATGCCTGGGGCGACATGAACAAGAACTACGTTCTGCGCGCCCGCTCCAAGACCCTTCCGAATGTCGGGCAAAGCCAGGGCCGGCTCCTGCCGATCATCGCGGGCATCCCCGAGATGCAGGATTTCAACGAGATCTTCGGCAAGGACAAACTGGCCGAGATGTTCCCCGCCAGCTTCCTCGCCGCCGGTGAGATCGACGGCAAGCAGCTAGGCCTGCCCTGGATCGGCGGAACGATCGGTTGGGTTGCCAACCAGGAAGTGCTGGACGCGGCCGGCATCACCGAGATGCCGGAGACCGTCGAAGAGTTCAAAGCGGCGCTCATCCAGGTGCGTGACAACGTGCCGAACTCGGTCCCGCTTGGCCTTGCCACCAAGAACCACAATTCCATCGTGCTCGACTACATCACATGGCTCTGGACCTTCGGTGGCGATGTGATGGTTGACGGCAAGCCGGCGGTGAACTCGCCCGAAGCCGTTGCGGCATTGTCCTTCCTGACGGATGCCGTCAGCGAGCGACTGGCTGCGCCCGAGATCGACCGCCCTGATGCGCGCCGTCTGTTCGCGCAAGGCGCAACCGCCTTCTATCTCGACGCCCCGCTGGCCCGCACCTTTGCGCGCAAGTTCTCCGGACGCGATATGGAAATCGACCCCGCCGTCAAGCCGATCAAGGCGCCAGTGCTGAATGCAGGCGACGACCCGGTTTCCGTTTCTTGGGGCCACCTGATCGTTGCTTTCGGTGACGAGGCGCCGGCGGCTGACAGCCCGGCGATGCAGTGGGTCATGCATCTTCTGTCCAACGAGCAACTCGTTGGCTACGCAGTCAACCAGAGCGTCCTGCCGACGACAAACGCTGCGCTTGAGTCGGAAGAGGTCAAGGCCGACACCTATCTGACGGAATGGGCCGCCGCGACGGTTGCGCCGCGCCGCAACACGATTGCCTCGATGGAAAAGGGCGCCGAGGTTTCTGCCGTGATCGGCGAGGAATTCCAGGCAGCCATCCTCGGCCAGAAAACGGCGGAAGAAGCGGCGAACGACATGCAGTCCCGTCTTGAAGGGGTTCTGGCCGAATAAGCCGAACCACAGCGCGCGCCCCACCGGGGCGCGCGATCTACTGGTGCACCTGCACCAGAACCGTTTCACGTATCCAAGCCGCCGATAACAGCGAGGCATCCATGTCGAGCGACGCTACATCTTTGCCAGATGGCACCGAGTTCCGCCCATCACCCCACGCCCGCCGTGGCGGATTGAAGGCCGGCGACGCGCGCTTCGGAGTGATGCTGCTCTTGCCCGCCCTGCTGGCATTCGGCCTCATCGTCCTGTCGCCGTTCATCCAGGCGCTGGCGATGTCGTTCTACAAGTACACGATCTCGACCCCGGAGCCTGTCTTTGTCGGTTTGAAGAACTACGGCAAGCTATTGAGCGACCCCACGGTTCGCGCCTCCTTCGTGACGACGGCAATCTACGTCTTCTTCACCACGTCATTCTCGATCACGCTCGGGCTGGCCTGGGCGATCATCCTCAACGAGCCCTTCAAGGGGCGCACCGCCATTCGCGGGCTGTCGCTGATCCCGTGGATCATGCCGGCCACCGTTTCGGCCTTTATCTATGGCTGGATCTTCAACTCCCGCTACGGGCTGCTGAATGCGATCGGCAAGGAACTGGGGTTGATTGAGTACCCCGTCGCCTGGCTGGCCGACCCCACCGGCGCGATGGTCGCGGTCGTCATGACCAAGGTGTGGCTGTCTATCCCGCTGTTCATGTCGTTCTTCCTCGCGGGCCTGCAAAGCATGGACCGCGAACAGATCGAGGCCGCGCGCGTTGATGGTGCCGGCAACTGGCACGTGCTGAAAGACCACATCTTCCCGCATCTGCGGCCCGTTTTCCTCGTCGTCGTCGTGCTCGGCATGATCGGCAACCTGCAACAGTTCGACTCGATCTATGCCATGACCGGCGGCGGACCCGTCCGCGCCACATCCGTGCTGTCGGTCGAGGTGTATCGCCGGGCCTTCGAGCAATGGGATATCGGCATGGCCGCAACGGTCGGCGTGCTCTGGGTCGCGACGATCCTGCCGCCCGCCTATTTCTACCTCCGCCAGCTGATGAAGGGAGCCGAATGATGCTTGACCTCAGCACCACCACGGCCAAGGTCGTCTTCATCGGTATCGCCCTACTGATCGGCTTTTTCCTGTTTTTCCCGGTCTACTGGACGCTGGCCTCATCGCTGAAAGCGGATGCCGAACTGTATCAGATCACGCCCACGCCCTGGCCGAAGGCGCCGACGCTGGATCACTACCGCACGGCGCTGACCGAGGGTCAGTTGCCCAAGCTGCTCGGCAACTCGCTGCTGGTGTCGATCTCGTCGGCCACGTTCAACGCCACGCTGGCCACCTATGCCGGATACAGCTTTGCCAAGTATCGTTACTTTGGCCGCAAGCCGGTGATGATGTTCATGCTCTCGGCGCAGATGTTCCCGTTTGGCCTGCTGCTGATCACCATCTACCCGATGTTCGTCGAGTGGAACCTGCTGGACACGCGCCTCGGCCTGATCCTCAGCTACATCGTCTTTGCCCTGCCGGTCGCGACCTACATGATCTACAGCTATTTCAGTCAGGTGCCGAACGAGTTGATCGAAGCGGCGCGGGCGGATGGCGCCAGCGACCTGCGGATCTTCCACACGATCGTGCTGCCGATCTCGATCCCGCCGATCGTGACCGTGTTCCTCTACAGCTTCATGTGGAGCTGGAACGATCTGCTCTATTCGCTGACCCTGATCGTTTCGGATGAGAAGCGCACCGTCGCGCCGGGGCTGCTCCTGACCTATCTCAATGAGACCAATGCCGACTGGGGTGGCGCTATGGCCGCCTCCCTGATGGCCGCCACCCCGGTCGTGCTGGGCTTCATGTTCCTGCAACGGTTCTTCATTCAAGGCGTCACCGCAGGAGCAGTGAAATGAGCGCACTCAAGGGAGCTTTCCCCGTACTTTGCACACCGTTCCGCGACGACGGCACCGTTGATGAGGCCGACTTCCGATCCCTGATCGGGTTCGTCCGCGACTGCGGGGCGGATGGCTGCGTCTTTCCCGGTGTGGCAAGCGAGGTTACCACGCTCAGCCCGGAAGAACGGGCGCGCCTGATCGCCCTTCTCGGCGAGGAACTCGCCGGTGCGATGCCGTTCATCGTGGGAGCGAGCGAAGACACGCCCCAGGGCGTCATCGACCGCATGGCCGAAGGTCAGGCCGTCGGCGCCAGCGCCGCGATGGTCATGGCTCCGGGGCATCTGGGCAAGGACATCGCGGCCCATACCGCCTTCTTCAAGGAGGTTGGCGCCGGGTCCGACCTGCCGATCCTTTTGCAGAACGCGCCGGTGCCGATTGGTGCGGGGCTCGCCCCCGAGGACGTTGCCGCCATCGCGCGCGCCGTTCCCGAGGTACGGTTCTGCAAGGAAGAAACCATGCCTTGCGGTCAGAACCTGACCCGGATCATGGCCGCGGCCGGAGATGCCATCGAAGGTGTGTTCGGCGGCGCGGGCGGGCGCTACATCACCGACGAACTGGCGCGCGGATCGCTTGGCACCATGCCCGCGAGCGAGTTTGCCGATCTGCATGTCGCGCTGGTCAACGCCTGGGCGGAGGGTCGCGAGGACGAGGCGCGGCGACTCTTCGAAGTGTCGATGCCGCTGCTCAACTTCCAGGCGATTTTCCGCATGCACATGACCAAGGGCACGCTGAAGCGGCGGGGCGTGATCGCCAATACCTTCGTGCGCGGTGCCGGACCAAAGATGGACGCGGGCGACGCGCGCGAGTTGCACGCGCTGCTCGACAGGATTTCACCCGAACTGACGCTGTTCCCGCTGGGGCCTGCGCCGCAAGACGACTGAAGAAAGAAGACCGATGCCACAGGCCCCCCTCGACGCCATTGTAAAGATCGAAACCTTCATCATCTCGATCCCGCGCGAAACCCCCTATCTCGGCCCGCTCAAGGATGGGGAGTTCATCAACGAAAAGGGCTACCTGATCCGCAAGGGCAATCGCTCGATCTATCCCAGCACCGACATGACCCTGCTCATCAAGGTGACGGGTGAGAGCGGGCTGGTCGGCTGGGGCGAGTGCTATGGCATCGCCGCGCCTGAAGCGCCCAAGGCGATCATCGACGACCTTGTCGGCCCGACGCTGATCGGCCGCGACCCGTCGGAGCCGATGGTCATCCATGAAGACATGTACGACCTGATGCGCGTGCGCGGCTTCTGGGGCGGGTACTATGTTGACGCTCTTGGCGGCCTCGATATCGCGATCTGGGATCTCTACGGCAAACTGACCGGGCTTTCGGTCTCGCAACTGCTTGGCGGCAGGCGGCACGACACCATTCCGGCTTACGTGTCCGGCCTTCCGCGCGCCACACTCACGGAGCGTTGCGACCTGGCGGTGGACTTTGTCAAAAAGGGCTTCAAGTGCTTCAAGTTCGCCGCCGCCGTTTCCGACGAGGGCATCGTGCAGGAGATGGCCGCGCTGCGCGAAGCGGTCGGTCCGGATATCGACCTGACGGTTGACCTGCACTGGAAGTTCGAGGCCAGCGAGGCGATCCGGCTGATCCGGCGGCTGGAGCAATACAACCTCTACTTCGCCGAGGCCCCGTGCCAGCCCGAAGACCTCGAAGGGCAGAAACGGGTCTCCGAGGGGATCGGCGTTCCGCTGGCGCTTGGTGAGGAATGGCGGACGGTCTATGAGTATCGCCCGCGGCTAGAAGCGCGCTGCATGGGCATCATTCAGCCCGAGATCGGCCATACCGGCATCACGCCCTTCATCCAGATCGGGCACATGGCGCAGGCCTTCCACATCAAGATCATCCCGCACGCGTCGATCTCTGTCGGCATCTTCATGGCGGCCTCGCTTCAGGCCACGTCAGCGCTGCAACGCGTACCCTATCACGAGTACCAGCATTCGATCTTTGATCGGAATCTCGGCTTCACCACCGGCGACATGGCCTGCGAGGCTGGGCACTACACCGTCCCGACCGGGCCGGGATTGGGCGTGGAGCCGACTGAAGAAGTTTTCGACTACGTCGTGGAGGCGTGAGACAATGAGTAAGGATTACAAAGGCATTTGGCCGGTCATGTATGCGTTCTGGGGCGAAGATGGTCGTCTCGACCGGGAGGCCATGAAACGGCAGATCGACTACTGTATTGCGATGGGTGTTCATGGGATCACCGTGCATGGCCTCGTGACCGAGGTGCACAAGATGGATGTCAACGAGCGCATGCATCTTGTCGAGATGGTGGGCGACCTGATTGGCGGACGAACGCAATATGCCGTCACCGTGGCCGAGCCGACGATCAAGGGGCAGGTCGCCTTTTCCCACGCCGCCGCGCGCGCCGGCGCCGATTTCGTGATCCTGCAGCCGCCGGCGATAAAGGGCATCACGCAGGACAACCTGATCGATTTCTTCGGCTCGGTCGCCGATGCAGTCGACGTGGATGTCGCGATCCAGAACAACCCGGTCAATCTGGACGTCTCGCTGTCGGTCGGGAGCATGATTGAGCTGAATCGCCGGCACCCGAATATTGGCATTCTAAAGGGCGAAGGTTTCTCGATAGATATCGAGACAGTGATCCGCGGTTCTGGTGGCGCCTTCAAGGTTTTTGGCGGCCATGGCGGTATCGAGTTCCCCGCTCTTCTGCGTTCCGGCGGCGTCGGCCTGATCCCGGCGCCCGACTATATCGCCGGCGATATGCAGATCTGGCGGCTCTGGGAGCAGGGTGGCGCTGCCAATCTGCCGCTGATCGATCGCATCCACGCCGAAATGCTGCCGGCGATCGTCTTCATGTCGCGCTCTGTCCCGGCCATGCTTTGCTATGGAAAACGCCTCTTCGCGCGCCAGGCCGGGATTGAAGAGGTGCATGATCGCGCGCCTTTTGTCACGCCCACCGAATTCGGCCTTGAGGAACTCGTGCGTTTCGAGGCGATGCTTGCGCGGGCCGGGGCCCCCGAAAGCCTCGCAGCGTGAGGAGGCGAGCATGACACCGAACGAGATATTCGACCTTTCGGGCCGGACGGCCCTTGTCACCGGGTCAAGCCGCGGGATCGGAGAGGCAATTGCCGAAGGTCTCGCCGGTGCGGGCGCCAGAGTGGTGACCCATGCCACGACGCTTGCCGGCGCCGAACGCACGGCAGACAAGATCCGCGCCGCTGGCGGGCAGGCTGAGGCCGTGGTGCTGCCACTGGACGGCGAAGGCGCCGGGCGCGAGTTGATCGAGACGGTAGAGGACAAGTTCGGGCCCGTCGACATTCTGGTCATCAATGCGTCTGCACAGATCAACAAACCCTTGGGCGACATGACCCGGCAGGACATGGAGTTCCAGATCGCGGTCAACCTCGTGTCCACGGTCGATATGCTGGAATGCTGCCTGCCGCGCATGGCAGAGCGTGGCTGGGGCCGTGTCGTCAGCATCGGGTCGGTCAACCAGTTGCGTCCGAAGCCATTGGTGCCGGTCTATGCCGCAACCAAAGCCGCGCAACACAACCTGATCCTGGGACAGGCTCGCGACTATGCGGCAAGGAACGTTCTGCTCAACACGCTCGCGCCGGGCATGGTCGCCACGCCGCGCCACGCCGATCGCCGCGCCGCCGACCCCCAGGGCTTCGACGCCTATTGCAAGACGCTCAACTGGATGGGTCGGTCTGGCCGATCCGAGGAGATGGTGGGCGCTGCGCTCCTGCTTGCCTCCGATGCGTGTAGCTTCATGACAGGCGAGAGTATTACACTCTCGGGGGGAACGGACTGACAGGAGTGGGAATGGCACGACGAGCCGGGAAGGTGGTCCTGTCAGGAGGATTCCGGTTATGGCGGTGAGGGCTGCCTCGTAGCGTCGGAACATGACCAACCGTGACCCGTTCAAGGGCTTTCACAGCAGCCCGGAAGTCATCCGCCGGGGTGTAGTTATGTAGTTCCGTTTCCCGTTTTCGTTCCGAACCGTCGAGGATCTGCTTCACGAGCGAGGCGTCGATATCAGCCACGAAACTGCCCGCTAGTTGGTGGCACTGGTTCGCGTCGTTGCTCGCTGCCGAGATCCCAAAGCGCCGAGTCACAGGTATGCGGTCGAGCCACTGGCGTTGGCATCTGGACGAGATCTTCGTGAGGATCAACGGCGAGCGGCACTACCTCTGGCGGGCCGTCGTCCACGAGGGCGAAGTACTTGAAAGCTACGTGACAATGTCCCGTGACACGGAAGCTGCGTTGAAATTCCCTATCAAAATGCTGCGCCGCTACGCTCGGTCGGAGACCACCGCCACCGATTGGCTTCGCTCTTGCGGCGCGGCCTTGAAGGAGATTGGCGCTCCAGCACTTCAAGAATCCGGCCGCTGGCTCAACAAAAGGGCAGAGAACCGGCACCTGGCGTTCCGGCGAGGAGAACGGGCAATGCAGCGCCTTCGGAGAATGCGACGTTTGCAGCTGTTTGCCGCCGTCTGCGTCTCTGTCTTCAACCATTTCAACTCGGAGCGGAGCTTCTACTCGTGAGCCAACCTCAAGAAAACGTGCCGATACTCTCGCAATGTGGCGGCAGCTTGGCGTGACCTGGGGGCTGCGATCCTGCCTTTGCAGAGACGAGTTCGAATTGGTCTGCAACCATCCGCTGATTGGCACCATCACCTGGTTTTTCGCTGGGACTAGGTCATCGGGATGATATCAAGGCAAAAAGTGGTTCATCCGCGACGAACAAGCGATCCCTATTCCAGCCTCGAAGTGACAGGACTGCCTCTTGGAACCCATCCGGATACTGAGCGAGCAACTCACGAATTTTGCACGTGAGATCATTGCGTTGCTACCCAATTTTCTTGCGGCGCTCTTGGTGTTGGCGCTGACTTTGCTCGTGGCGCGATTTGCGGGCCTCATCGCCCGGAAGGTGCTGACTCGGTCGAAAGCGCGACCGTCGCTTCTCGCCGCGGTGGCGAGCATCCTGCGTCTCTTGGTCTGGATCACAGGGTTCTTGATTGCAGCCACCGTCGTGTTCCCCAATTTGACCCCAACCAAACTGGTCGCCGGTCTTGGCATCGGTTCCATCGCGATCGGTCTGGCCTTCAAGGATATTTTTGAGAACTTCCTCGCCGGTTTCTTGATACTGCTGCGTAAGCCGATGCGGATCGGCGATGACATTGAATGCGAAGGGCTCAGCGGGACGGTCGAGGAAATCTCGATCAGAGATACCTTCCTACGCAAACGGTCGGGCGAGTTGGTGATCGTTCCGAACAGCCATCTGTTCAAGAACCCGGTCAAGATCCTGACGGACACGGAGTTGCGCCGCATCTCGCTCGTGGTTGGCGTTGCCTATGGCGAAGATGCTGCCGCCGCAAAAGATGTGATCGAATCCGCAATCCAAAAGATCAACAGTCCAGACGCCGAACAACCCGCACAGGTGTTCGCCGTCGAGTTCAATTCGTCCTCAATCGACTTCCTCGTGCGCTGGTGGGCAAAAAGTGCTCCTCCCGATGAGCACGTCTCCCGGAATGCGGCGGTGCTAGCCATCAAGGCCGCCCTTGACGATGCTGGCATCGAGATTCCATTCCCCTACCGTACACTGACTTTCGCCGAACCGCTGGCCCTTCAACGGGACAGTGCGGGCGAAACTCCACCTCGGAAGGGCTGACGTCTCGTATTCGTCCGAGTGATGTTTTGGGGATTTGGCCTATCGCGGGGGAAGGGGCCGGGTAGGGTCTCCAGATGACAAAACGTGACGCGTTCAAATACTTCAATACGAGCAAGGAGATCATTCGCCTGGCGGTGATGCTCTATGTTCGTTTCCCGTCGTCGCTCAGGAATGTCGAGGACCTGCTGAATGAGCGTGCATCGATGTCAGTCACGGATCCGTCCGTTTCTGGTGGCATCGGTTCGGACCGATTTGCTTCGGTCCTACGGCGCCGATCTGAGAGAAATCAGTGCGACGGTCCCGCAGGAAACGGGCCGTTCGCTGAACAGTCGGGAGGAGAACTCGCACCTGCCATTCCGACGGCGAGAGCTGACACTACAGCGGTTTCGGCGAATGCGACGTCTGTAGATGGTTGCATCCGTCCACGCCTTCGTCTTCAATCATTTCAATTCGGAGCGTACCCTCTCCTCCAGAGCCATATTCAAGAGGAACCGCACCGCTGATCCCGCCGAGTGGCGCGGATACTGCGCGGCATTGGGGGCAGGGCCACTTTCCAATCTTGGACTGGTTCGAATTGGTCCAACAGCACCACTTTTTTTTGTTGCTCGGGCCCCTCTCGGTACTTTCCCCGCAATCACCTGTCGGTCAGCGTGACCCTGGGCTTCAGGTGGTTCAGGCTTTCCTTGAGAATGAGCCCACCGAGTTCTCGCTCTGCCACTGTTCTGCGGGCCTACACGGCCGCACTGCGGCCACGCTCCCTTGAGCTTCTCAGCCTGGCGTTCTCTTTCTCCATGTTGCGCAACTCCGATAGCTGAGACTTGTCCATCCCGCCGAACCGACGCCGCCAGTTGTTGTAAGTTGGATCACTGACCCCGACCGCACGATATGCCGTCGGCACGACATCTCCATCCGCCAGTTTCAACTCTATCTCACGCAGCGGCTTCCAGATGTCGTCATCCGGGTACCTTCGTCGAGGCATCTCGTGTCCCCCGTTTCGTGTTCAGACAATGGCCCGGTGTTATGGGGGCAGGCACACCTCGTCCCGCCGCTCGCACAGCAATCGCCGATACCCGCATTCAATGATGGAACGACGCCGGGCACTTCGACCGTGCCAAATCTGGCCAGCACGACTCGAACCAGACATTGAGGAGAGGGCATCGTGCGCACAGCGGGCAACAATCGGTGCGAAGTGACCGAGCCATAGCCGACTTCTGGAGCGACCTTGCAGAAAGCTGCACCGTCTCCCTCTCGCCGCAAGAGCGGCCAGAGGGAAACTGCTTTGCTCATCCTGCACGGGCAGAAAGTTCAGGGTTTTGCATTGCTTCTGTTTCGAAAGGGAACAAACGGCTCATCAGAAGCTCCGCAAATTGCAGCGTTTGTTGAGGCAGGACTCTGGAATCGGATGAAAGGAGGCGCGCCTTGACCCGCGTTGCAAGTTGGAGCCGCCAGTCAGATGCCAACGTGATGCGTTCTTGTGTTGCCCAAGCCTCTACCTGGTCCACGAGTGGCAAGTCGGGCCTTGCCACGTCGATGAAGAGCCGCTCCGGCCGACGTTCTATACGGTCCACGAGCGGTGCCACGAGATCGAGCCCGACCAGATCTTCGATTTGCGCCTGCTCCATCCCCACGATCTCGTGCAGTCCGATGACCCGATCCGGACAGGTGGAGTGGCTGGAGGCGCGCAGCTTTCTGGCTTGCACCCGTCCGATATCGGTTCCGTCGAGCAGGACAGGCGGTACCTCCGCATCTTCGTTGGCCATCAGTGCCGCCATGGCTTGCATGACGCGTTGTCCGGTGGCGGGGGCGAACACGACCTCCCGCCGCGGTTGGAACCGCCCGGCACCGATGAGCAACGTCTTGAGCACGGAAAGGTATGTCTGGTCGGTCGTGCTTCCCACCAGAACCGGCTGTGCGCCACCCAGCATCGCCTCGGCCACAGCGATGTTCAGCGCCGAACGCACCGCAAAGCTAGCCCCGCGCTTGGTGTCGGTTCCTTCCTCGGACCGCAGGTCATTGGACACCCGGGTCGATCCGTCTCGCCCGACATACACTTTCCGGGCGCGTTCGAGCCTGTCTGCATCCACGAGGAATGGCGAATGAGTGGTGTAGACGATCTGGTTGGTTGCGGCGAGCCCGTCAAAGAAGCTGGATAGATCGCGCTGCGCCAGGGGATGCAACGAATGCCCCGGCTCGTCGAGCAGCAGAACCGCATTGCGATGTGCCCCCTGGCTTTCGTGAAGAAAGACAAGGAAGAAGCTCAGGAACCACTGTAGTCCGGTCGAACGGTTCTCCAGTTCGACCTCCTGCGGACGCCGCGCGTCGTTGACCCAGATGCGGAAATGGTTGCCATCTGCTTCGAAGCGGAAGCGGTAGTCGCCCTGTTTCCACCATTTTCCAAAACGTTCGGTGAGCTTCGTGCTCGCCGATTGCAGGAGGATCGACCGCGTTCTTTTGGCTTCGGCAATCTCGCTCAGAAGCTGCGCATCCGGACCTTCTTCCGGAGTACGCGCCCGCTTCAGGAAGTCGAGGAACTTCCCGGCTTTGCTCTCCTCCTCGAGGCGCAAGGCGGCGGCTTCGTTGCGGATCTCCCGGAAATCCCTGCCAAGTTGCAGGATTTCCTCCGCTTCAAGCCCAACGAAACCGAACAAAACCCGCAAAGTGCGCGCCTTCGCAGCCTCCTTGGCACCCAGGTCGCCACGCGCCATGTTCTCGACGACATGTGGAAGGTAGATCTCGGCATCGAGATTGCCGTAGTTCGAATAGTAGACGAATTTGGGCATACGCGAGAGGACCGCGTCGCGCACAGTATCGATCTGCCCCGGATCGGGTTTCAGGATGGCGGCCATGCGCTTGCCCAACGAGGTTTGAAGAGAGCGCAGTTCCGGCACGATGACCGAGGTCGCCGGTGGATCCTGCGGCAGGATCGCGGCTACCTTGTCGCGCAGTCGGATCAGATCATTGGCCGTCAGGGGGGCGAACCCGTCGAGGTCATCCTCCATTTCGCCAAGGACCTGCAGTGCGGCAGCCTTGAGGTCGGCCTGACTATCAGGGGGCGCGGCTTCAGCAATCCGCTGCTTTGCCTCCGACAGGATCGGGCGGATATCGGATCGTTGTTCCAACTTCTTCGGACGGAAGTGCGGGAAGCTCACCGTGTAGCCGCCATCGTAGTTCCGGCCCACGCAAACTGTCGAAGCAAACTCGACCGGGATCTTCGCCAGTTCCGCCAGTTCCGCCGCGTCCTCGCCGGTTTCGAACTCGGCCGAGATGAACTGAAACTCGCCGGGATTGGCGCGGATTGCACCGAAGAGTGCCTTGGGGAAATCCGAGGTCGGTTTGATCTCCCCTCCGCCTGCGGGATTCAGCTTCCAGAGTGGCAACAAAAGGTTCGTCTTGCCGGACTCGTTCACACCGATGAGCGCAGTCACATGGTCCAAGTCAAGATAGCCGGAATCGCCCACGGAGCGAAAGTTGGTTACCCTGTAACGACGCAGGGTGAAGCCCGTCTTCTTTTCCGGGGCTTCGACTTCGGACTCGGCTGGAAACGCCTTTGCATAGGTCTTCAAGGAAATCGTCTTGTCGTGATGCATCAGCTTTTCTCCTACTGAGGTCGGGCTCCGACCTTGCCGGGCCTCGCACGATCTTGCTCGCGGATCGCAGCGAGATGACATCGGTCATTCACTTGGGTCTGATTGGAAAACGCGCGGGCGCTGGATTTCATCCCGCGGTTTCGAAACCTTCGCGTTTGATGTCGCCGTTAAACGCGGGTGGCGCGCACCTTGGCCGCAATGGCGATGGCAGCTGGACGAGTTGTCCGTGGAGATCAACGGCGGAAGCCGCTACCTTTGCTGGGCCGTCGTTCACGAGGGTGAGGTTCTTTAGCGCTTTGTTACAAAAACGCGCGACAGTACGGCAGCGTTCGAATTCACTCGCAAATCAATGATGTGCTACGGTCGGCCGGAAATGATCGTTACCAACCGGCTCCGCGCGTACGGTGCTGCGCTGAGGGAAATCGGGACGGCAGATCGGCAGGAACCGCGTCGGTGGCCAATCAACAGGGGCGTGAATTCGCGCCTGCCATTTCGGCGATGAGAACG
This sequence comes from Aliiruegeria haliotis, assembly GCF_003003255.1. GTDB lineage: Bacteria > Pseudomonadota > Alphaproteobacteria > Rhodobacterales > Rhodobacteraceae > Tropicimonas > Tropicimonas haliotis. The sequence continues at coordinate 193,053 of NZ_PVTD01000007.1, read as the reverse complement.
AGCGATGCAGCGCTTCCGACGGATTCGGAGTCTTAGGATGTCCGCTGCCGCCCACGCCTCTGTCTTCAAACAATGCAACTCGGAGCGAAGCGTCTCCTCAAGAGACAGCTTCAAGAAGCACCGCGCTGCCGCTCGTGCCGAGTGGCGTCAGCTCGGTGCGGCATAGAGGGCAAAGGTACTGATCTTGCAGAGACGAATTCGCACTGGGCTGACACCCTCTGCCGTCAGCCGTGTGTGCATACCCGGCCGTGACACCCTCGCATCTCTTGCCGAAACTGTTCGGAAATTGCGCAATCTCGTACCACTTGCCGAGGTGGCGTTCGATGTGGAGTACCGAAACCGGCGTAATCTCTACCGTCCGGTCCCGGTAGGTCTCGGCAATCGCCGGGCTCACAAATGCGATCAGGATCCCAGCAGGAACCGCCCCATGGATGTCCGATATGCTCCTCCACCCATTGATGTCGAGTTGCAGGTTGCGAGAGTTCGGCCCGGCCGAGTGCTGGCACCAGATCGATTAAACTGGGTTCTGCGCCCCGACATAGTAGGTCAGTTTGCCATCCTCGTCGAAGAGCGGGCGGATCCTGAGCCTGTTCATGAAGGCTTCACCCGATTTGCGATAGTTGAGGATGTCGATCGTGAAGGTCGTTCGCGCTTTCAGTGCGGCGCGAATTGCCTCGACTGCATTCGGATCTGTGTCCGGTCCCTGGAGGAACCGGCAATTCTGTCCCAGAACGTCTTCGGGGGCATAACCCGTCTGCTCCTCGAACTCTTCGCTGATATAGATCATCGGGTTGTCGGGCAGCGCCGGATTGGTGATCACGACGCTCATCGACCGCTCGTCGGACTCGAGCATGGCAATCAGATCGTTTTCGCTGGGTACGGGGTCGGACACGGCAAGCTCCTGTAGAGAGGTCGATAGGCGTTTGCCGCCATCCTACCGCCCTGGCATTGTTGAGCAACACTCGGCTCGTTCCGGTGTAACATGTCGGACCTGCTTCACATGTCACCAGTTTTCTGTGCCAGGGGCCCCCTTGACCGTTCCCGAAAGGTTCGGCGTAACCCAACCGCCATAGAATCCGCCGGGTTGTGGTGTGGCCCGGGCACCGCCGACGCGACAGGTCTCCATCAAGTTGGCATAGAATGCGACGTATCCTGCGAGCGGGGCGAAAGCTGCGGATGGGTTTGGGTAGCACCAAGCGGCGCGCCTTGCGGAAAACCCGTTCGTGAGCACGTTGAAATAGCGCGCGGCGCCCTTCCACTCGCAATAGCTTCTCCCGGGCACGCCGGAGAGCTTGGCACGGATGTCGTCGGGCGGCAGGTAATAGGTCGGCGCGTGATGCGTTTCCAGTACCCTGAAAGCCCTTGTCGTGTCGGCAATCGTCTCACCGCCGCAGGCGATCTCGATGCGATATGGCACAAGTTCAAGCCTTGGTGGTCTCGGGTAGTCCTGAACGTTCTCGGGTGGAAGCGTCATCGCGGTTCTCATGTGAAACGGGAAAGCACCGCCGCCGCCATACCGATGTGTGCCAGAGTGACGGCAACGGACAGTGCGTGAAGGAACTGGAATCGGCGTTTCTGGCCGGTGTCAGTGGCCTCGTTGATCGCCGGAATCAAAACCTGTCGCGCGGGGACTACTGTCGCCGCGACGCAGCCCAGCAGTAGTGCGCCGATAGGGTCCGAAGACAGCAGCAGCAACGCAGAGATGGACGAAAAGACCAGAACGAACAGGTAGAACTGTGGAAAGGCGCGACGCAACAGCCGTCCTGCCTGCCCGGCAGGCAGGTTTGAGAAAAGGAAGGTGGCGAAGCCGAAAGCGTAGAGTGCCATGCCACCGAAGAGCAGCGCGGTTGAGAGCAGGGCGAGCAACGTCACGGCATCTTCCGCCGCGCGAGGCGGGACAAGACAGGACGTAGCGGTAGGAACAGCCGATACATGGTTTCGAGAAAAAAAGAGACTGGCCAGATCCGAGCTAGACGTCCGGCGAAGCGCCAGCTGGGTAGCACCTGCCAGATTGCAGCAAAGGCGGCCGCACCGGACATCAGAGATCCGTCCGGACGGCGCACATGAAACCTGCGCATGGCGTCATCCCGATGGAGACCCGGGCCGGTTTCGGTCGCCGGCCGGGAAACGTCGACTAGCCGCAACGCGTTGCCACCGTCGCGCGATGCGTAAAAACCGATTTCGGCCGCGCATAGGGGACACGACCCGTCGAAATACACGGTCAGTTCGTCGCCGACCGACCCAATTGTCGCTTGCGTACAGCTATTGATGTCGGATGTTTCCATGACGCTTCGGCCCGTCTTGTTCCAGTCTCCAGCCTAGATAGTTCAATCCTGCCGGACGTCCCGAAACGATTGGTCTATTCGCACCGAAGTCAGAGTTGGACACAGCGCCCGACAGAACCATCTCGTTCGATATGCCGATTCAAAGAGAACCCTTTGCCGTCTTGCCGGGCACCCGCCTATCCGGACTTCACCTGCTCGATGAGTTTCGTCCTCGAATGGGGAGGCACTATGAAGAGGGCCGAAACGTCGATGCCGGGCCGGGCAAGCACCACGCCGTCAGCCGGTTGTCGCCCTACGTCCGCAAGCGTCTGGTGACTGAGAAGGAACTGGTCACTGCAGCAATCGAAGCTCATGGGGCCAATCAGGCTGAGAAGTTCATCCAGGAGGTGATCTGGCGCGGGTACTTCAAGGGCTGGCTCGAGCGACATCCGTCTGTCTGGGCGGACTACCGTTCGAGACTGGCTCGTGACTTGTCGCAGATGCAAGGCGACGCAGGTCTGCGCGATGCTGTAGCGGCAGCTGAGACCGGCAAGTCCGGTCTGGAATGCTTCGACTTCTGGGCGCGAGAACTGGTCGAAACCGGATACCTTCACAACCATGCCCGCATGTGGTTCGCGTCGATCTGGATCTTCACGCTGAAACTCCCCTGGCGGGTCGGGGCGGATTTTTTTCTTCGGCATTTGCTGGACGGGGATCCCGCCTCGAACACACTCGGTTGGAGGTGGGTCGCGGGGCTGCATACGCGCGGCCGTGCTTACGAGGCGAATGCCTGGAACATCGAGAAATTCAGCCTGGGTCGGTTTCGGCCAAAACCTTCGGAACTGGCGTCCGATGTGCAACCGTTGGATGGCGAAGAGCCGCACGGTCCGCCGCCCCTGTCGCCGTTGCGTGAGATCAATTCACCACAGACCGGTGCGCCAACTGCTCTGCTCGTTACCGAGGACGATTGCCGCGTGGAGGAGTACGATCTCTCGCATCTGGATATTCGATGCCGTGCCACTCTGGCGGGAAGCTCGCTGCGGTCCAGTCGTCCCGTGGCGCAATCCGTCATTGCGTTCGAACGTGCTGCACTTGACGATACCGCCGCCCGACTCGGACATACGGCCACAGAGCTTCATGCGACGCCCCAGACGGATCTCGTCGATTGGGTGCACCGTGCGGGGGCTGTTCAGATTGTAACTCCGTATATCGTGCAGGGGCCATTGCGTGATTGGCTCTGTCCACAACTGGCTCGGCTCTCGGCGAACGGCATTGCCCTTTGCGAGATTCAACGCGACTGGGACCGCGCGATCTGGCCACATGCCACGGCGGGGTTCTTCAAGGTCAAGAAACGGATCCCCGAGATCTTCGCTGCTGCGAGAGTGCAATGATACCCCAGTCTGAATTGGCATTCATCGGTGCCTTGGACTCATCAGGAAGACGCCTCGGAGAGCCGGCTGTCAATTGTCGGGGACATGCCGTCCAGGTCGTGCGACGGATTTCGGGAAGCGGGGTGTCACACCGCCTCACCGGCCGGCCGTCGCTCACGGAAAAGGTTGGCACCGCGCAGCACCCCGGCGCGCCGTGCCGAGCCCATACGATCCCAGGTTTGGTACATGTTCCCCTTTCTGGGGTTTGGCGCGATACAGGCACGATGACGGTCCAGGAAATGCCAGTAGCGCAGGCTGAACGGGCAGGCTTCGTTCCCGAACTTGTTGTCGACCGAGTGGCTGCAGGACCCGCAGCAATCCGACATCCGATCGATGTCGTACCAGAAGAAATGTACGGCTTGAGAGCGAAAAGACCGCCATTGGCAAACCGGTTCACTGCAAGCGTGTTGGGGGCTTCGGTCCATTCAAATGCGTCGGCATGAACGGCGAGATACCATTCGTGGACCTGCGCGGGATCGATCCCGGCAAGCAACGCGGATTTGCGGGTGACCATCAGTCGCCGGATGTGAGGCGCGTATCCGGATGCCGAGCGGAAGATCGGAGCGCTGCGACAATTGTACCCGACCTCTTCAACCGGGATTTCTCAAGCCTGCAGAAGTGCGGGGTTTCGACGGGTTGGGATGAAGCACATGCTCAGCGGTGGGCAGTAGAGAGGATCAGCCCGGCGGAGACCAGCGTTACCCCGGTAGCGCGGTTGAGCCAGGTGCGGCCGGGGCCGGAAGAGACGAACCGGCCGAGCCGTGCGCCGGCGGCAGCGTAGGTGCTGATGGCGACGAGTTGCAGCCCGAGGAAGGCCGCGCCGAGCACGGCGAATTGCAGTGGGATCGACTCGGTGGGGGCGAGGAACTGCGGGAAGAAGGCGGTGAAGACGAGGATTGCCTTGGGGTTGGTGAGGGCGACAAGGAAGTCCTGCCGGGCGAGCTGCCACCACGGCAGGAAAGGTGCCTCGGGCGTGGCGCTGCTCCCCGATGCAGAGTGCGCCATGCGCAGGCCAAGGAAGACCAGGTAGAGCCCGCCGATCCATTTCAGGACTGTGAAATACGTTTCGGAGGCGGCCAGCAGTGCTCCCATGCCGATACCGCAGGCTGCGATCAGCAGCGCGAAGGCGGCGAGCCGGCCGGCGCCGGCAAGGACGGTTTTCCGGAAGCCCTGCTGCGCGGCCGTGGCGAGCGACAGCAGGTTGTTCGGGCCGGGGTAGACGGCGAGCGCGAGCGCTGCGGGGACAAAGACGATCCACGTGTGCAGGCTTGGCATATGATCCTCCGGCGCCGGGGGAGGCGCCCGGTTTGGGGCACCTCCGGGGGCGGGTTTACATTCCCTTGACGGCTTCGACGAAGGCCTTGGCGTCCTCGCCATACTGGCTGTAGAACACGTCGTAGGCTGGGGCGGTGGCGTCGAGGAAGGCGGCCTTTTCGGGCTCTGTCACTTCCATACCGGCCTCTTTCAGTTTGCCCAGAAGCTCGCTGTCCTTGTCCGCCAGCATCTGCATCTGCCAGTTGCCGGCTTCGACGGCGGCGGCGTCCAGCGCGGCGCGGTCATCATCCGATAGGCCCTGGTAGAAGGATTCAGAGACGACGATATAGGCCGAGTTGTAGATGTGGCCGGTCATCGCGAGGTGCTTCTGCACTTCGAAAAGCTTGCCGTCATAGATGTTCTGCAGGGGGTTTTCTTGGCCATCAACGACGCCTTGGCGCAGCGCTGCGTAGAGCTCGGAGAAGGGCATCGGCGTGGGCTGAGCGCCAAGCGCCTTGAAGGTCTCGATTTGGGCCTGGTTTTCCGGGGTGCGGATCTTCAGCCCGTCGACATCCGACGGCGCGGTCACGGCGGTGGCATTGTTGGTGATGTTGCGGAAGCCGTTTTCGACGAAACCGATCAGGCGCAGGCCCTTCGGCGGCAGGGTGGCGACGAGGGAGGCGACGGCCTCGCTGTCCTGCGCGGCGCGGACGTGATCGCGGTCGCGGAAAAGGAAGGGCAGTTCCAGAAGCGCGAGTTTCGGCTCGTAGACGCCGAGCACGCCTGTCACGGTCAGCTCAAGGGTGCCGAGCGTGAGCTGCTCCTGCATCTCGCGTTCGGAGCCAAGCTGGGCGTTGGCGAAGATCTCGACGTCGAACGCGCCGGGGGCTTTCTCTTCCAGCAGTTCGGCCATCTTTTCCATGGCGAGGTGGAAGCTGTGGCTCTCGGTGTGGCCGTGCCCGATCTTGAGATCTACGGCAAGGGCGGGGCTGGAAAGAACGGCAGCCGTGGCGACGCTGGCCAAAAGCCGGCAGGTTACTTGTTTCATAGGATCCTCCTCAGGTGCGCCCCACTCCTCCGGGGCATTCAGTTTGCAAAGACGAGCCGCGGCAGCCACATGACCAGACCGGGCGAATAGGTGACGATGGCGAGCGCGGCGAACAGCGGGACCAGAAAGGGGAGAACGGCGCGCATCAGCCGCTCAATGGGGATGTCGGCCACGTGGGAGGCAACGAAGAGGCTCATTCCCACGGGCGGGGTGGCGACGCCGATCATCAGGTTCAGCACCATGATCGCGCCGAAGTGGACCGGGTCAACGCCGATGGTGACAGCCAGGGGCAGCAGGATCGGCGTCATCAGGATGAGCACCGCACCAGCCTCGATCAGCGCGCCGATCACCAGCAGGCCGACGTTGATCAGCAGCAGGATCATCACCGGGTTCGAGGTGAGCGAGGTGATGCCGTCCACGAAAGCGTCGCCGGCCTTGCTCACGGCGAGCACCCAGGAGAAGCCCGAAACCGTCGAGATGATAAACGTGACGATGGCGGCGGTTGTCATCGTTTCCACGAGGATGCGGGGCAGGTCCCGCACCCGCACGGTTCGATAGACGAGCAGGCTGAGGATAAGCGCGTAGGCGGCCCCGATGGCGCCGGCCTCGGTGGGCGTGAACACGCCGCCGATGATGCCGACGAGTACCACGGCCGGCGTGGCCATTGACAGCGCGGCGCGGCGGAAATGATGCCAGCGCACCGACCACGGCACGCGGGCATCACGGGGAAAACGCTCGCCCCGGCCCATGAATGCAATCATGAGGGAGATGGACAGGGCGAGCAGCAGGCCGGGTATAATGCCTGCCATGAAGAGTTGGCCAACGGAGACCTCGGCAATCGCGCCGTAGAGCACGAAGGGGATCGAGGGCGGGATGATCGGGCCGATGGCGGAGGAGGCTGTGGTCACGGCGGCGGAGAAGCCGGCATCATAGCCCTGGTCTTTCATCGCCTTGATCTCTACCGCGCCGAGCCCGGCGGCATCGGCAACGGCGGAGCCGGACATGCCGGAGAAGATCAGCGAGGCGCCGACATTGGCCTGCGCGAGCCCGGCACGTTTGTGGCCGAGCATCGACCGCATGAAAGCAAAGATCCGGTCCGTGATGCCGCCGGAGTTCATCAGGTTGCCCATCAGGATGAACAGCGGGATGGCGACGAGCACAAAGCTGTCGATCCCCGTTACCATCTTCTGGAACAGGATGATCGCCGGAAACGGGCTGAAGGCGGCAAGGCCGATTGCGACCGAGATGCCGATGCCGATGGCGATGGGGGTGCTGATCAGCGTGAGGACGGCAAACAGTAGGGCGATCGCGAGAATCATGCCGGTTTCTCCGTTTCCCACGTGTCCGTCACGCCGATCAGCTGCGCCAGCGAGTGGTAGGCGATCAGGCAGCCGGAGATCGGCAGGGCGAGGTAGAGCCAGACCTGTGAGATTTGCAGGGCCGGGAAGTAGGTGGGCAGGACCTTCAGGCAGAGCTGGCTGCCGTACCAGATCATCGCGGTGGCGAAGGCCAGCGTGATCAGGCGCACGAAGGTGTTCACTGCGGCGACACCGCCTTCGGGGAGCAGGTCCCGCAGGATTGTTACGCGGATGTGCCGGGCGCGGGCCACTGCGTTTGCGGCGGCGAGAAAGCAACTCCAGACGAAGGCGATGCGGGTGAGCTCCACCCCGGTAACGATAGAGAAATCAAAGACGTAGCGGGAGATAACTGCGATGATCAGCAGGCAGGTGAATCCGCCTGCGATGAGCGCCACCAGTGCATCAGTGACGGCGATCAGCGCCCTTGAGGTCCGCTCTAGCACCGCTGTCATGCGGCAGCCCTTTCCACGATGCGCCCGTAGGCGTTGGCGACAAGCTCTGCCATGTTGCGGCCCATGAAGCCCTGGACGGTGGCCGGGTCGAACAGGGCCGGGTTCTGTGCCAGGCGCTGTTCGGGGTAGCTGGCCCCGGCGAAGGCATCGAACAAGGCGCGGAAGCCGGAGAACTGGAACAGCATGTCGCCATAGGGCGCATCGCTGCCGAGCGCAATGTTGCGGCAGGAGGGATCGCCGGCGGCGGCGTAGGTGATCAGATCACTGACCATGTGAACGTCGCGCTTGGCGCTGAGGATGTAGAAGATATTGGGGTTCTCCAGGCCGGCGGCGCGGGCCGTCTGGTAGGTTTCCTCCGCGACGACGAAATGCGCCCCACCACCGCCCATGTGGACAGCAATGACCGGGTGATCGGGGTGGCGCGCGGCGACACTGACAAGACCTTCTGTCGGGGTGAACTCGGTATCGGCGCCGAAGTGGAAGGCGGGGATCGCGCCCATGGCGACGATTTCGTCGAGCGTCTCCAGCACCATCGGGTCGTCGATCGGGTAGGCGTTCTGCGCCGGGTTCATCTTGACCACGGGCATCGCGAGGGTCTCGACGCAGTGGCGGGCGATGGCGATGGCATTGGCCACGCCGAGCGCCTTCGGATCCGTCCAGCCCGCGGGGATGACGCGCTCGGGGTAGGCGTCGGCCAGCGCAGCAATCGCCTCGTTGGAGTTGCGCAGGGCGTCGGTATTGGTTTCGAGATCGTCGGTGTAGATCACGGTGGAGGGGTTCTGCCAGCAGAGCGCCATATCGAGCCCCGCGAGGTCAAGATTCTCGAGGAATGTACCTGAGAGCAGCGGATGGCCATGGAAGTAGTTCGGGTCTGCGTCCATGCGCGCGGCCATGTCGGCTGGGACAAGCGCGGGGGGCGTTGGGTGGACATCGCCGTCGATTGCCAGCCTGTCCTTGTTGTCTTCGAGGAAGCGGGCTCGGGCCTGCATGCGGGCACGGCTGGCGTTGCTCAGTCTTGGGCCTGTGGTCATAGGCGATCCTCCTGTACCGGAAGATGACAGATGATTGAAAATCACACAAATGATTGATTTTGGCCAAATACATGAATACAATTCAGTGATGTCACGTCGCCTTCCCCCTCTTCGCTCTCTTCAGGCCTTCGAGGCCATTGCCCGCAAGGGGACGGTGATTGCTGCCGCCGAGGAACTTTCGCTGACGCCATCAGCGCTGAGTCACCGACTTCGACGGCTGGAAGAGCACCTTGGGGTGGCGCTGTTTCGGCGCAGCAACCGGCGGCTGGTGCTGTCGGACGCGGGGCGGGAATACCTGCAGTATATCCAGAGCGCTTTCGACCGGATCGAGCGTTCGAGCGACCGGTTGTCCAGCGGCACGGCGAGCGACACGCTGACGGTGCATTGCGCGCCAAGCTTCGCGCCGGGTTGGCTGCTGCCACGGATGGGCGAGTTCATGGCGGAGAACCCCGATATCGAGCTTCGCATTCATGCCTCGCCTTCGCCGGTGGATTTTTTCCGCACCGATACCGACGTGGAGATCCGCTATGGCCATTCCGACTGGGCCGGGCTGAGCGTGGTGCAGCTGATGGAGGACCGGATCCAGCCGCTCTGCGCGCCGGAGGTGCTTGCGCAGGTGGTGGAGTTGCCGGCGCGGGAGCGGCTCGCGGCGGTGCCGCTGATCCTGTCCGAGCGGGCGCCGATCCAGTGGGCGGAGTGGTTCGCGCTAAAAAACATCGCGCCGCTGCCGATCACCGGGCCGCGGTTCGATCGCGGGTTGCTGTCGTTGCAGGCGGCCGAGCTGGGTCTGGGGATTGCGCTGGAGAGCCGGGTCTTTGCCGAGCGGTCGCTGCGGCAGGGTACCTTGGTGCCGGTATTCGACGCGAGCTACGACATGGTGGCGGCGGCGCACACGCTGGTCTATCCGCCGGCCTTCGGGGAGGTGCAGAAAATCACGCGGTTCCGCGCGTGGCTATTGCGCGCGGCAGGAAAGACGGAAGCGGCTTTCGGCTGATGGGGTAGGGCGGGGGAGTGGTGACGTGCTCCCTTGTTTGAACCACCCGGCAAGGGGCTTTCCGGGGCTGAAGCTCAGGGTGCAATTTGCATGTCTGAGCCATTCATCGGCGAGATCGGTGGGTTGTTTCCGAACGCGCTGTGAGGGCGGACAGCGTTGTTATCCCTACACCATTCCTGCCTTTTTTCCGAGTATCGTCATGGCTCATACGCCAGTGTGCGTGTTCACACACTCCGGTGGAAGCTTGCCTATTCAGCTCTCGATGAACGCGTTGTCCGTTGGTTTTTGGGGCCGCCAAAAGTCGAGGACGACATCCTTTTGATAGGCTCTCAAATCGAGGTCGTTGGAGATGAACTCGCTGCCCTGATCGACGCGGATTTCCTTGGGATACGGCCGGCCTGTGATTGTCGTCTCGGACATGCTCCGGTCTTAAAGCACGGCCCTGAAAGAGACCGTTGCCGATCAACTACAAGAAAGCGGCCGCTTCCTCCGCTTTACCGCCACCGCTTGTTGCGGCACCACGTTTGGTCGGCACGCCAGGGGATGCTGCGGCTGCCGCGAACGGCTCTTGTTCACCCGATCGGACGAAGACTGCAGGCTTCATTGAGGTCTTGAACAGGCCCTAGGTTGCCTTCCGAACGCAGTACGCTGCGCTCGGAAGTCGCTCCGAGAGCAGATATTGCCGAAGTTCGGAATAGCCCCGTTCTTCAGATGGTTGGCCTGCTCAGCAGACCTTCGGAGGCTCTGAGCGGCCGTCGATCGAACTGGGCCACACCAACTGCTCCCTTGCCGACTTGCCGTTCATTCGCCGCAGGCGCTGGGTTCGCGGCGAACGCCACCCATCGTCCTGCGAACGTGACGAGGACCGGACATTCGTTTAGTGGCGCGTCAACATCGACTCGGTGAGATATGCTGATTTTTCTCGAAAATGCACTGGTCCTCGTTGGGCGAGCTTTAAGGTGTTGTTGAGATTGCTCGGTATAGATCAATGGTTGAAGCAAGCTCTACCCGCCATCCGGTACATCGGGTATCGCGACAGGCTCGGCGCAAATCGCTTCACGAGCATAGCTCGCTGGTGCAATTTCGTTTCGTTCTTTGCGCAGTACCAAATTTCCCGGACCCAGACAGGATCGTGGTTGGCGTCGATTCCTTTTGGGAAAACCACGGAAATGGCCTGATCGGGCAAAGGTGGCGGCGGATGGCGGCAATCTTTGCGTGAACTAGGGACCCGGAGAAATCTGCGCACATCTCAGAATTAACGCTCCACAGGATGCACATAGCCGGCAACTAGGGCTGTTTGTCCGTCGAGTTCCGGGTCTTCTGGGCCCGATCCCGATATGCGCTCTGGGAGCATACGCGCAGTCACGGCCTGCTGAGCGCAATCCATGTGGTTCAGGTGGAAACCCAGAGATGTCGTGCAATCCGGTGGGCGTCCCTGCCGCAGTTGCTCCCTTGCAACGACACGCGGCTCCGCCCGAGTGCAAGCCCATCCCGCAGGATCTCCTTGCAGGTCACCTGATCCTTGCCATTGTATTGGGCCAGGATCTCAGAGGTCCATGGATCATCTTCGCCACGATTGGCCTGCTCTACGACTGCCGCCTACGCTATTGCAACGCTCAGCCGCCAGGCCTCGCTGGCTTAACGCGACCACGCCTTCGGCCCAGGGTTGATCGCGATCGTGGCCAAGAGTGTCGGGATCAGTGACACCTGTCCGCACTGGCCAGAAGCGACGATCGCCGGTTGGATCCTGTGGGTAATCGCTTCGATTGGTCGTACCGGCAAAAAGTGCATCGGCCAGCTTCACTGATAAAGTCGCTCTCTTCCGCTTTGAGACGCCGCACCACCGAGGAGGAGAGCTGGCCCTGCCCATCCCAGACCAGCCCGTCCAGTCATTTTGTGATGGGATCCCTTTCGGTGGCGACCGCGACAGACCGGATGACAACCGTGAAAACCAAACGGGTCGCGTCCGAGATCCGCCAGAAACGCGCTGAGCGACTGCGTGCCAGGCCACAGTGACATTCGGATGAGGTGTCGTGAAGATCAACGGCGAACGCCACTACCTTTGGCAAGCCGTTGAACAGGAAGGCGAGGTCCTGGAAAGCTTCGTGACGCAGACGCAGGACGAAAGGGCGGCATTGAGATTCATCAAGCAAACAATGCGCCGCTATGGTCGACCGGAGACCATCGTCACTGATTTGCTTCGCTCTTGTGGCACGGCGTTGAAGGAGTTTGGCGTTCCAGTGCTGCAAGAAACCGACCGTTGGCTCAGCAACCGGCGGAGAACTCGCAGCTACCGTTCCTAAGACGAGAATGGGCAATGCAGCGCTTTCGGCGAATGCGAGTTTTGCAACTGTTCGCTGCCGTCCACGCCTCTGTCTTCAACCATTTCAACTCGGAGCGAAGCTTCTACTCGTGGGCCAATATCAAGACGAACGGTGCCGGCGCTCTCGTTGAGTGGCGGCAATTTGGCGTGATGAAAGGAACAGGATCGCCGTCCATTTGGAGACTGGTTCGAATTTGCCTGACAGCACCGAAGTGGGCACAAATGCGACCTGCCGATTGCGTATCTCGGACGGAGAGCATGTCGATGCAAAATGGCTGGCCTCAACCTTCGGTTCCGTTCTTCACAGCGATTTTCCGGCCTGTTGTCGGAACTGTTCGGGTGTTGTCCCAGTCCATCGCAGAAAGGCTCGATTGAACGAACTCGGTTCCTTGAAGCCGAGAAGAAAAGAGATCTCTGCCAGGGGAAGGTTGCAAGCGGTCAGATAGTGCCTGGCGAGTTCCGCGCGGGTCGCATTCAGCAGTTGATTGAAGCTGGTACCTTCCTCGCTCAGCCGCCGTTGCAGTGTGCGCGGTGTCAGGGCAAGCGTCTCGGCGATCTGGGCGGCGCTTGCGGTATCGGCTGGGATCGCGCGCATCAGGGCAACGCGAACGCGACCTGACGTGGAATGGCTCGCCTCAAGCGCTTCGAGATCCTGCTTCAGCTTCGGCTCGAAGGCGCTCCAGATGGCGTCATTTCCGCTGACAAAAACCATATCCGCGTCGCGGCTCGCGAAAATGACCGACACGTCATCGGCCCGCCGGATCGGAGCGCCGATGAAATCCAGATATTGCGGGAGGGAGTGTGGCAGCTCAGGGACCGAGATCTCGACCGGGTTGACAAGAACTCGGGTGCATTTCCGCACCAGGTAGACCCAGAACAGAATCTCGCTCATCAACAGCGCAAGCGGCGGCTGCAAGGTCGGGGGCCATTGCCAAACCAGTCGCAGGCGGGAGGGATCGTCGCCCGCGTCGATGGTGATCGGGCCGGTCAGCGCCTTGTACCGCGCCACCCGCCGCGCCGCCTGGCGCAGATTGTGTGAGCACACTGCTGCGTAGAGCGGGGGCGAGAACACCTCGACGTCAAGCGCCTGTGTCATCAGGAGCGGGATTTCACGATCTCCGCTCGATTCCGCAAGCGCCCGCCAGAACCTGAAATAGCTGTCGGCGTCCAGCGCGGTGGGCAAGTTGTCGAGCAGTGTCGGGGGTAGCTGCGCGGCACGTAGCGTATCGGCAATCGGCAAGCCCATTTCGGACAAGAGAATGCGCCACCCGGGGTTGAGGACGAATTTGTCCGTTCTTTCCTGTTGCATGGCCGGATCATACGCGCGGTCCTGCCCGCCCGGAAGCGTTTCGCACATGCAACCGGTTCCGGTGGCCGACATGTCAGTCCGGCCACCGGAGGTCGAGTCAAAGCCCCATCTGACTGCGGATCAGCGCCAGATAATCGGGGTCGTCCATTGCCTTGCGGGCGGCGATGATCTGTTCGGCATCTTCACCGGCGACATAGCGGAGCTGGTCGCTGCCATCGGTTGCCGCCTGCCAGATCGTCTCGGCCACGGTGATCGGATCGCCCGCACTTTCGCCGCCTGCCGCCATTGCCGCAGTCATGCCAGCGACGAAGTCATCATATTCGGTCAGCGACGGGTCGAGGTTCATGTCGAAGGAGGAGCCGCCGAAATTGGTCTTCATCATTCCCGGCTCGACCAGTTTCACCCTTACCCCGATGGCCGACATCTCGAAGGACAGCGCCTCACTCATCCCCTCCACGGCAAACTTCGAGCCGTGATAGAGCGTGCCAAGTGGGAAGGTGATCTTGCCGCCCATGGACGAGATATTGATGATCGTGCCCGCCCCACGTTCACGGAAATGCGGGATGATCGCCTGCATCACGAGCATCGTGCCGATGACGTTGACCTCATACTGCATCCGCATCTTGTGTTCTGGCGTTGCCTCCAGCAGCCCGTAAGATCCGTAGCCCGCATTGTTCAGCACCACGTCGATCTTGCCGAACCGGTCGATGCCAGCGGCAATGGCGGCCTCGATCGTGTCCTTCTTGGTCACGTCCAGCGTCGTCACCAGCACATTGTCGAGTGCGTTAAGCTCGGCGTCTACGTCGGGCTTCGACCGCACGGTGGCGATCACGTTCCAACCTTTTTGCTGAAAGAAGGTTGCGGTCAGGCGGCCGATGCCGCTGCTGCAGCCGGTGATGAGGATGGTTTCGTTGCTCATTTGAGTTCTCCGGATTTTACTTTGTCGAGGCAGCCTTGTGCGGCCGCGTTCAGAAATCTTTCTTGCGGAAGCTGTCGCGAATAGCCTCCCCCATCAGGCAGGTCAGGTTCCCCCAGGTCGGCTCGACCGCGAAACGCGACATGTTCTCGGCCATGTTGTCGAAGGCCGTCTTGTTGGTGTTCATCATGTGCCCGGCCGACATGAAGTTGGCCTCGATGATCGACTTTTCGACATTCTCGTAGTTCAGTAGATTGCCGAAATTGCCGTGGCCCGAAACGAACGCTTTGCCCTCTTCGTTGCCGCCCCAGGTCAGGTAGGGGCTGAGAAAGATGAAGGGTGGCATGGTGTTGATGGCGATGCCGCCATATTCAATGTCCGTCACGGCCTGTGCCAGAACGTCCTGATGCGCCTGCTTCGTGTCCTCGTCGATCAGGATCGCGCTGCCGAGCGTGCCAAGAAGCTGCGTGTTGCAGAAGTCGACGGCTTTCGGCAGGAATTCGGCGGCCTTGGCGGGCACGTCGAGCGGCACCTCGTCGATGACAAGGGTGAATGCCTCGTGGGTGCAGGCGTAGCTGCCCGGCTCCGCCCCGGTGATGAGCAGCACCTCGCTGTGGGGGTGCCTGCCGCCTTCGGGCCGCAGCACCTTCGCATCTGGATAGGCCGCCTTGAACCCTTCGATCACCTTGTCGGAGCCGGGGTAATAGATGCCGGT
Source organism: Aliiruegeria haliotis (assembly GCF_003003255.1). Lineage (GTDB taxonomy): Bacteria > Pseudomonadota > Alphaproteobacteria > Rhodobacterales > Rhodobacteraceae > Tropicimonas > Tropicimonas haliotis. Next base: position 177,959 of record NZ_PVTD01000007.1, on the reverse strand, counting down.
GGCGGGCGTGGTTTCCTCCAGCGCCACGGCCAGCGCGTCAAGGAACTCCTGCCGCTGCGGCCAGTGTTTCGAGGTGACGAGGGTCTGGATACGCCCACAGACCGCGCCGCCGTTCAGCTTGGACATCGTGGCGATCTGCACTGCCTGGTGCTCGATCTCCTTCTTCGTCCAGGGGCGATCACCCGGCACGACGATGCAGGGGTTGTTGCCGCCGCATTCAGAGATCAGGGGCGTGTCGGTTGCCGACATGATTGCCTGGGCCGTGCCGGTCCCGCCTGTGAAGTATATCGTGGTCAGGCGCGGATCGACCGTCAGGTCGCGGCCCTGATCCGAGGCGCAGAAACTGAGCGCACCGTGGTCGATCAGCGGTTGCATGATCTTCGCCCAGACGGCATCGGTTTTCTCGTTCAGATGGTGCGGCTTGTGCACTACAGTGCAGTTCTCGAAGAAGATCGCCTTCATCATCTCAAGCGATGAGGAGTAATTGCCGGCCCCCAGAACTGCGATGATCCCGGCGGGCTTGTCCATCGGGTTGACCTGGCGCGGCTCGCCCTTGACCCGGATGCGGTCCTTGCGGTCCGCATAGATCAGCTTGTCCTTGCGGGCCTGCGGGAAGACGTAGATGTCATACAGATCGTTGCCGACCTTCTCGACCTTGACCGGTTGCAGCATCCTGCCTTCGATGATGGCCTCATAAAGGTCCACGGCGGCGGTCACGGTGTTGGCCATCGGCACCACGGTGCCAACCTTGGACACCGGGTCGGAGTAGAGCGGCGTCCCGAGGATGTCGTTCTTCATCCGGCTGTCGGCGGTGGCAAGCTCATCGCCGAACCGCTTCATGTTCTCCCGAACCTCTTCCAGCAGGCGCAGGCGCTCTGCCGGCGGCGTGTCCGCCCATTTCTGCGGATCGAGATGGTCGATGGCTTCCGTGGCTTTCATGATCTTTCCCCTGTATTCTGTGCTTTGGTCCAGTTGGCCTTGATGTTCTGGCCAGGTCCGTCGCGATGAAGCCAATCTATAGGCCGAGGCGCGGCGCTTCATTGGCCGAACGTGCCATTCGATTGGCGGAACGCGCCAACGCCAGAGGACAGGCATTGCCGTAGCGATCTTCGCCGGGGTGCTGGTGATGTCGATGGACACGCGGGAACCCGAGTCCGTCTGGGCCGATACATGGTGTCCGCTTCGTCCGCGTGTACAAGCATGAGGGCCCACACGCCTTGCGCCTAGCGATTGATCGTTGTGCCAGACCGTCCGGACTGGCTCAACCGATTGCAGCAAGCGCCCGCAACCGCAGTATTGTACGAATTTTCGGAATTTGAGCGGCGGTTCCGCCAAGCGTACTGTCGCGCCTGAGCAACCCGGTGGCTTGCATGCTGCTTCGACTAGTGTTTCTGCAAACCGCCAATGCCCCGCGCTCTGAACGACGATGGCTTTCGGGAACAGGCCGTCGGAGCAGTCGGGAAAGTGACGCAATCCGGCGCCGCATGAATACGGGCCGGACCGCATTTTTCTTTGCGAAGCTCCGTGCTTCGCGAACGTTACCCGATGACTCGGTGGGTCAAAGAGTTCCTTCGTTCACTTGCGACTGTACGTTTTGAACAATCCCGTCATTGGTCGACGTACAGCTCCAGCGCGCACGATCCGGGCCGACGCCCAACGTCACCAACGTGCCGGCCTCGGAGAACAGCGATTCCAGCACAACCACATCGGGATTGTTCGTTTGGGCCCGCACGGATTCCTGGCAGGCCTGGTCCGCGACGCTGAGTGTCGCTGGCGGTGTCGAGGTCGCGCCGGTGTCCATCGTCTCGTCACATCCAGCCAGGGTAGCGCCGACAGCAACAAGCGCGCCGATTCTCACGAGGTTATTCATGTCTCATTTCTCCTTTTGCTTGGTCTTTCTGAGTTTACTTTTGGGGCCGTTTCGGCCGGTTTGCCGACTCCCGCCTCTTGCCTTCAAAACGAGAGCTCCGAGAACGGCCACGACAGCCAAAAGGGCAAATGCAAAACCGAGCGGCAGGAAGAGGCTCTCCTGCAATGTGCCATCTTCAGAGATACCGCCATACCAGACGCGCTCGGCGCCAAGACTCAGGGCTGCGGCCATGAACGCGACCAGCGCAATTTGAAGAAGTCTTTTGGGTGTCATTGGAATACCCCGTGAAAATCGCCCTGTGCACCGAACTGACAGCGGAAGGCGCGCGTTGGCTGGTCTCTGAAGGTGCCGACGATAATGTAGCCCTTGCCGATGTTGTTCGGCCAGTCGGTCTTCAGCACATTCGGCAATACACGGAAATGGCCTGCCGCTGCGCCAAGGCAGAAATCCCGCGTGCCGGCAGCCATGCCACCGTTCGCGTTGATCGGTCCGGAATGGTGGTCGCTTTCGGCCTGTTCGTGGCGATAGCTTTTGAAGGCGTCGCGTGAGTGACGGCGCTGCCTTTTGTTGCGGGTATGGTCCGCCGCGATGACACGCCCCCTGGGGGCAATGAGAACAGTGCATCCGTTCTGCCAATGCACCTAGATCTCCCCGGAATCGCGCGCGACAAGTTCAGGAACTCCGCCGGCAGGATTGGGGCGACGAGGCGGGGTGCTGACGTTCGACACATGCGGAGGGCCGGATTCCGTCAGGAACCGAGCTGCGGCCCAGCCGGTGAAATCGCCGCCGGGCGCTTCGACCTCGCAACAGCGTTGCGACCGCTGCACGCAGCCAAGATTGCGCAGGACATAGCCGTCGGGCACTTTCGCCACGACCCGTTTGCTGGTCGAAGGTCCCTTGCGGGTGTTCAGGCGATCACCACGGGACACACCACTCACCCGCCACCAGTCCGGACTGCCGGCCAGGCCATCGGCATAGTCCGGTGTCGGTGTCGGTGGCGGACGTGACGCTGTTGCTCCAACGCTGACCGAAAGCTGGTAGTCTGCTGTCCCGTCACGACGCGCGGCATTGCGATTCAGGGAAGTGGCAATTGTTTAGTCGCCGGACTTGGGAAGAACTCTGTTAAAAAGCGACCCTTCGATTGACCCCGAGAACAGGGCGGTGTCGCCCAGTCCTTTGCCCGGTTGATAGATGTTGAAATAGGCCGACGGATAGCTCGCCGACAGGAACACGCTCATCCGCTGCCCGGATTGCGCCCCCATGAGGTAGCCAACGGATTCCCGGCCGACAATCCGCCGGGAACGGTCGCACCCGTCGCGCCTGCCTGGAACCGAACTCGTTCGGTCCGCGACTGGGCATCGACCGAAAGGGGGGGCACCACGGTATGCGCAGCCGCTAGTGACAATACGATACGTCTCATGTCTGGCCTCCATGGGGAAAGGCAGTCCGGTCCGGCGAACAGCCGGATCAACGGATCGGTTCGCAGGTTTGGGGCTGGTCTTCTGTTTAGGTCAGGGAGGCGCTGTTTCCGTCATCGGATAAGCTCCGGCCGAGGTTCCCGTCGTACCGGCCGTTTCCTTCGTCAGTCAGGCTGCCAAAATCGATGCTGTCGCCGTACTCGAGCCGGACCGAAGGCAGGCTCGTGTCGAAGTTGAATACCGACACAACGTTCGCCTGGTTTTCGCCACAGGCGTATTCCTGAACACGAACAGGTTCTTTCAGCATCCATTCGGCGACAAGCTGGCCCTCGCGACGCGGGTACTCGCCCTCGACACAGGCGCGCAGGTCGTCCGATTTCCAGCATTCATCGCGGCCGGAGATCCAGCCGCGCCGATAGGCGCGAAGTGTGGCGACGTCCTCGTCCGCACCCGCATCCCCCCCCCCCGGCCACCGCGACCGCGGCGGTGAAGCGCTCGGCCAGGCGACGGTCCAGTTCCGCCAACCCGGCGTCGGAACAGATCAGCTTCTCGGCGCTGGACCCGGCCTCGTTGCAATCGAAGGAGAGGTGAACCACGGTGCCGGAGACTATGACCGTTGCTTCGTCGACGGTCTCGTCGGCAGTCTCGGCCGGATGGTCCGCTTCGGCATTCACCGAGGGCGCGACGTAGAACTTCACCTTCCAGCTCCTGGCAGAACTGTCATCGAACTTGCGGCCCGGGGCGTTGGTAAACGCCACGCCAATATCCGCCACGCAATCCGCATAGAGGATAGATCCGTGCCCGGTTTCGGGGATCACCACCGCCTGCGCATTGATGAACTCGCGGATCGCTTCCGCGCCCCATTCCCATGATGTCGGCATGTCCCAATCGCCGCCAATGGCGAGCGTCGGAACATCGCTTGAGAACACCTCCTGAAAACCGTCGCGCGGAACCGGCTCGAACAGATCGCAAATACCAAACTGCCCGACCGCGCCCGACACCGCGACATCCGTGACGATGGGGAACGTGTAGGTGTCGCGCAGAACTGGAAAGCCTTCCATCGAGTTGAAGGGGACTTCCTCCTGGCAGGCATAGACCCACAGATCCACATGGTCCGAGAACCCGGTGGTGGTCAGTTTCACCGAGGCGTTGGAGGTGGGAAAGAACTCGGCATCTCCTCTGGGGACATCGCCTCGACCAGTGCCACGAGGCGATCCTGCGTCGCCCGTCGAAATGCGAGTCAATAAACGCGATCAGCTCAGCGCTCGTCCGCGGACCACTGGCCGGCACGGCGAAACTCCTCGCGAGGACGGCATTTGCTCGCAGGTCGGCGAACAGCGCCTGCGATGCACGGCTCATCTCGCGGTCAAGAAGGGCCACCATCGGCCCGAGATCGCGCCCGCGCCACTGCTTCCAGCAATGCCGGCAGGGTCAGGTCAAGTTGATGTTCGATTTCGAGAACTTCATCCGCATTCGATAGCGCCAGCTCCCCATTCGTTTCGCTTTCCGGATCACTCACCGTCGCGCCGCGCCGGATGTCAGCCGGTTTGTCTTCTTCGAGGACGAAGGACGAGTCGTAGATCATCTCGATCGTCGGCGCCTCGTCCTCGGCACGGGCAAACTCATAGACTATGGCCGGCATGAAGGGCGCAATGCTGATCGGGCTCTTGTGCTCGGCACGTCCGGAGTGCATTGCCGTAACGGCCTGCGGTGGAACAGGCTCGCCATGCGCGACCAGCGTGCCTTCGGTGGCGCGGTTCAAAGTGCCATTCAGAACGCTTCCAAGATCGGGATAGGAAGCGTCGCACACCGGATCGGCGGCGCATTCGGCGACAAGAGCCTCTATGGAGTTGTTCATGGCGGTGTCCAGCGTGTCACAAAGCGGGATCCATGGTGGTGCGACGCCCTTCAGAAATACCGAGCGGACGCCCTGCGACGCGCTGCGCAGTACTTCCATTGCGAGCTGCGTGCCGTCGGAGATGCCGTAGATGTCATAACTATCGTAGCCCTGCGTTTTCATGAGCGCCGAGGTGTCATAGGCGTTCTGCAACGTGTTGTATTTTGACAGATCACGGTCCGAGGCTGGGACTTCGGTTACGCGTGCTCCGAAGATATTGCTAAATTCGCCCAGAACAACATCATCAATCTGCGTATTGATCGTCTCCTGACGGGCTGTATGCACGGCCGACAGACCGGCGGCACTCTGGTCGAAGATAACGATGTCACGCGTTGACCGCCAAGCATCGAAAACACCACCGAATTACGCGATCCCCAAGTGGTTTCCGCTGTCAGGCCCGCCGTGAAGATAAAGAAGAGGGTCTTCGGCGGGCGCGGTAGAGTAGGACTTCAGCACCGTGAACAACAGGTCGACTGTTTGGCCGCTTTCCGTCGCATCATGGTCTTCGGGCAGGGTCGCGCGATACCGGGTAGTCTGCGACGTGTCTCCCTTGGGCAAGGGCTCCAAAATGGTCGACAGGATCGATCGGCTACCCCGTCAAAGCAGCGATGACGGCAAGAATGGCCCGTATTCCATCGTATCTGATTGCGGAAGTGAAACCGCCCCCACATGAGTTCTGACGCATGCTAGGCGGCAACTGGTTCGATACGGTTCGAGTGGGATTGCCGACGGACCGCGACTCGCGACCTTGGCCAGTTATTGCGTCGCTGACCATCCACATCGACCTAAATTGGGTATACACAAGATCGCACAGCTGGTCTTCGAGGGCTGCAATCCGAGCCCAGCCATGACTCTGAGCGCCCGACACAGTAACGATTGGTGTCTTGTCCGAGACGTCAACAGCGCGCAGAGTCCGTCCACTGGGCGGAGCAATAAGCCGGCAGGTGGGGGTGTCTGGCACATTGGGAATTATGCTCTCCAAATAGCTGGCGGATGCCGGGGCCCCTTGGTCCGCGAGGACCGAACGACATCCCTGCCCAGGATTTCTGCTTGATCTGTCGAGACCAGCTTCGAGCCAGCCGAAAACTGTCACCATAGCGGTGTCAGAGCAACTTGGCTTGTTGCGGGGCAGGGGCTGAGTAGCGTCGCCAGATCGCAAAACGTGCCCCATTGAAGGGCTTTTTCAACAGCGCAGCAGTCATCCGCCTGGCGGTGATGCTGTACATCTGGTTCTCTCTGACGCTCCGCAACGTGGAGGACCCGCAGCAAGAGCGCGGGGTTGCCATTGGTCACGGGACAGTCCGGTATCGGTGGCATCGTTTCGGACCGATGTTCGCATCGGAGATCCGAAAGCGCCGGATCTATGGGATGAAATCGAGCCTCTGGCGATGGCATCTGGACGAGATCTTCGTGAAGATCAAAGGCGAGCGGCTCTACCTGTGGCGGGCAGTCGACCACAGGAGCAAGCTTCTGGAGGGCTTCGTCTCAGAGCCGCGGGACGAGAAGGCCGCATTGAAACGCCTCAAGAAAACTCTGCCGTGGTGCGGTCGGCCTGTAGCCAAGGTCACGGACTTGCTTCGGTCTACGACGCTGCCTTGAAGGAAATGAGAGCTGTAGTTCTGCAAGAAACCGGCCGTTGGTTGAGCAATCGGGACGAAAACCCGCACCAGCCGTTCCGGAGGTGGGAACGGGCGATGCAACGGTTCCGGTCATCACGGTGTTTGCAGAGATTTGTCGCCGTCCACGCCTCGAAAAATAGCCATCCAAACCTGAAGCGCAGCCTCTACAGTCGGGTCACCTTCAAAGCCAACATTGCCGCCGCTCTCAACGAGTGGCGCCAACTCTGCTCAGCCCAAAGGACAGCGATCCTGCCTCGCAGAGTTGAGTGCGAATTGGTCTGACACCACCTTGTTTTGGCTACCGGCGCCCCGCGAAAAGGGTTTCCTTCAGTCTCATCACGGCGAAATCCAGAAACAGCCGGATTTTCGGGTCCTGGAGCCGTCGGTGGGGGTAGAGGCAGCCCAGCGTCGCCGATACGGGGGGCGTGTCGGGCAAAACCTCGACTAGCGATCCATTTGCGAGCGCCTCGGCAACATCGAAGCGTGGCTTGTTGGCGATCCCCCATCCTTCTTCCGCCCAGCGTGTAAGGACATCGCCGTCATCTGCGTCGTATCTCCCCGCGACCTCCAGGCGTTCCGGACCGTCGCGACCCTGTAGTGTCCAGAAATACTCAGGCGATCGTGGGTAACGCAAAAGCAGGCAGTTGTGGTCGTTCCTCAGCAAATCGCCGGGAGTTTTAGGGTGGCCATGCGACGCAAGGTATTTTGGTGATGCACACAGGACTCTTTCACATGACGCGATCTTGCGGAACTTCAGGTTTGAATCCCGAAGCTCCCCTAGAAAAATCGCCAGGTCCAGATTGTCGGCCAACATGTCGACCTTTCGATCCGACAGGCGCAACCGGATATTGACTTCTGGATACTGCGCGACGAATTCCGGCACGAGGGGGGCGATCAGGCGCCGGCCGACACCCAGTGGGGCCACAACGCTGATCGTACCGCGCGGGGCGCTTGAAAACCCTGCAACCGCCGCCTCGGACTCGCGGATGGATTCCAAGACCGATCTTGCGTGATCGTAGTAGACCTTGCCGATTTCCGTTGGTGTCAGGGAGCGGGTTGTTCGGTTAAGCAGGCGAACGCCAAGATGCGCTTCAAGTTCCTTGATGCGTTTGCTGGCAACCGCGGGGGTCAGGCGCAAATCGCGGCCACCGGAGGTGATGCTTCCAAGGTCAACAGAGCGGACGAACACGTTCAGGCAGTCCACATACTGCATCGGTTTCTCCTTCAACCCTGGTTCCGCAACGGGCGAACTTGAAAGCGATGTCCGGCGGCAGAACTTTCAACAAAACGTAGAAACAACATAACCAATATCGACGTTTTGTTGAAGCGCTATTCCGCTTAAGCCTTCGGGGCCGGTGTTGCCGGACACAATTGGAGGCGCCCAATGACATATCGACAGGACATCCGGTTTCTTTTGAACGACCGCGAGGTTTCGTTAGACACCGTGGGCGCCGATGACACCGTTCTGGACTTCCTGCGGATCGATCGTCGATTGACCGGAACCAAGGAAGGCTGTGCGGAGGGCGATTGCGGGGCCTGCACGGTTCTGGTCGGTCGCATCGACAATGGCGCGCTTCGCTATGAGGCCGTAAATGCCTGCATCCGCTTCCTTGCCTCGCTGGACGGATGCCACATTGTCACAATCGAGCATCTTGTCGGCCCTGACGGGGCCCTGCATCCCGTTCAGCAGGCGATGGTTGACTACCACGGCAGCCAATGCGGCTTCTGCACGCCGGGCTTCGTGATGTCGCTCTATGCCCTGTGGATGGAGAACCCGACGCCCACGGAGGCCGAGGTCGAAAGCGCGGTGCAGGGAAACCTTTGCCGCTGTACCGGCTACGAGCCGATCATCCGGGCGGCGCTGGCAGTTTCCCGCTACGGTACGCCCACCCGCGATTTCCTCGTCGCGCAGCGCAACAAGATCGCCGCCAAACTGACAGCGCTGGACGATGGCCGGACAGTTGCAGTGCGCAGGAAATGCAGCCGCGCCTTCCTTCCGGCCAACAGCGACGATCTCGCAGAGATCCTTGCCGCCAACCCAGGGGCGACCATAGTCGCCGGATCGACCGATGTGGGACTCTGGGTGACGAAGATGATGCGCTGGATCTCCCCTGCAATTTTCATCGGCAATCTGCGCGACCTCAAAGAGATTCACCTGACCGACGATGCGCTCACCCTTGGGGCAGGGGTTACCTACACGGAAAGCCAGCAGGTGATTGGCGAGGCTTTCCCGCATCTCACGGCCTTCTGGGACCGCATCGCAGGCTGGCAGGTGCGCAACATGGGCACGATCGGCGGCAACATCGCCAACGGATCGCCCATCGGGGACACGCCTCCCGTCCTGATCGCGCTGGATGCCACGATCACCCTGCGCAAGGGCGCGGAGCGTCGTCACCTGCCGCTCGAAGATTTCTTCATCGCTTACGGCAAGCAGGACCGGGACCCGGCGGAGTTTGTCGAGTGCATCGCCATCCCGCGTGAGCCGGGCGGGTTGCATGCCGCCTACAAGATTTCCAAGCGTCGGGACGAAGACATCTCCTCGGTCTGTGCCGCGTTCAACCTTCGCGTCGAGGAAAGCACGATCACCGGGGCCCGGATCGCCTTTGGCGGCATGGCAGCCACACCGAAGCGGGCCAGCTCTGCCGAGGCCGCGCTGATTGGCCAGCCATGGAGCGAGGCAACACTGGTGGCCGCGTCCAGGGCTCTGACGGAGGATTTCACCCCGCTGACGGATATGCGTGCGAGCAGCGACTACCGGATGAGGGTCGCGCAGAACCTGTTCCGCCGTTTCTATCTCGATCACGTCGACGCGGCCCCCGCGCCGTTGATGCACGCCTGAGCCGGAGGATCTGCCATGAGAGACCAAGTCACCATCCACGGCGCCGCGCATACCGATCTCAAGCACGAGTCCGCCATCAAACATGTTACCGGCCGGGCTGAGTATTGCGACGACATTGCCGAACCCATCGGCACGTTGCATGCCTATCTTGGCGTCTCGAACGTGGCGCATGGCCGGATCCGGTCCATCGACCTCACCAAGGTGCGCGCCGCGCAAGGCGTTGTCGACGTGCTCACTGTCGAAGATCTTCCGGGCAGCAACGACATCAGCCCCACCGGGCTCAATGACGAACCGGTCTTTGCCACCGACAAGGTGGAATTCTGGGGCCAGCCACTGTTTGCCGTCGTCGCCGAAAGCCGTGATATGGCCCGCCGAGCCGCCGAGATGGGCGAAGTGGACTACGAGGTGCTGCCGCATGTGACCGACACCGAGGCGGCGATGGCGGCGGGCTATCCCAATGTTACCGCTCCGCTGACGCTCAGGCGCGGCGAGGTGGCCCCGGCGCTGGACGCCGCGACCCACCGGATCGCCGGGCAGCTCAAGGTCGGCGGCCAGGATCACATGTATCTGGAAGGCCATATCGCCTTTGCCATTCCGGGCGAGGATGACGACGTGGTGGTCCACTGCTCGACCCAGCACCCAAGCGAGGCGCAGCACATGGTGGCCCATGTGCTTGGCGTACCCTCCAACGCTGTGACGGTGAACGTGCGGCGCATGGGGGGCGGTTTCGGCGGCAAGGAAAGCCAGATGAACCTGTTCTGCGCCGTGGCCGCGGTGGCGGCCAAGAAGCTGAACCGACCGGTGAAGATCCGCCCGGATCGCGATCAGGACATGACCAGCACCGGCAAGCGACACGATTTCGTTGTCGACTACGACGTGGCCTTCGATGGCGATGGGCGGATCGAGGCGGTGGATGCCCAGTTCGCGGCCCGCTGCGGCTACAGCGCGGACTTGAGCGGGCCGGTGACCGACCGGGCCCTGTTCCACGCCGACAACACTTACTTCTACCCGAATGTGCAGCTCACATCCCGCCCGATGAAGACAAACACCGTCTCCAACACGGCTTTCAGGGGCTTCGGCGGGCCTCAGGGCGCGGTGATGGCCGAGCGGATTGTCGAGGAAATTGCCTTCAAGCTGGGCAAGGACCCGCTGGAGATCCGCAAGTTGAACTTCTATGGCGAGGGCGAGCGGAACGTGACGCCCTATCACCAGACGGTAGAGGACAACGTGATCGCCCGACTGGTGGACGAACTGGAAGAGACCTCCGATTATCAGGCCCGCCGCGCCGCCATCCTGGAGCACAACGCAAAGGGCGGCATTACCCGCAAGGGGATCGCGCTGACGCCGGTGAAATTCGGCATCTCCTTCACCGCGACCTGGTACAATCAGGCCGGCGCGCTGATCCACATTTACAACGACGGCTCGATCCACCTGAACCACGGCGGCACCGAGATGGGGCAGGGGCTCAACACCAAGATCTCGCAGGTGGTTGCGAGCGAGTTCCAGATCGATGTCAGCCGGATCAAGATCACAAAGACCACGACGGAAAAGGTGCCGAACACTTCGGCAACGGCGGCGTCCTCCGGTGCGGATCTGAACGGTATGGCGGCACAGAATGCCTGTGTTCAGATCCGCGACCGGCTGGTCAGGTTTGCCTGTGAGAAATGGGGCGTCCCCGCCGAGGATGTGGTTTTCGCGCCCAACGAGGTGCGCGTGGGCGGCGAGATCTACAGCTTCGATGCCTTCATCAAGCTGGCCTACATGGATCGCGTGCAGCTTTCGGCCGCAGGCTTCTACAAGACGCCAGAAATCCACTGGGATCGGGCCAACGGCACCGGCCGGCCGTTCTATTACTACGCCTATGGCGCGGCGGTCTCCGAGGTGAGCATTGATACGCTGACCGGCGAATACCGGGTGGAGCGCACGGACATTATCCACGATGTCGGCAAGTCCCTGAACCCGATCCTCGACAAGGGGCAGGTTGAAGGCGCTTTCGTGCAGGGCATGGGCTGGTTGACCACGGAGGAGTTGTGGTGGGACGACAAGGGGTGTCTGCGCACCCATGCGCCCTCCACCTACAAGATCCCGCTGGCCTCCGACCGGCCGCGCGAGTTCAACGTCAAGTTGGCGGACTGGTCCGAGAACCGCGAGTTGACCATCAAGCGGTCCAAGGCAGTGGGTGAGCCACCCTTCGTGCTCGGCATTTCGGTGCTGGAGGCATTGTCCATGGCCGTGGCCTCGGTGGCCGAGTACCGCGAATGCCCCCGGCTCGAAGCGCCGGCGACGCCGGAACGCATCCTGATGGCGGTGGACCGCCTGAGCGAAGCCTGACCCATGACGCCGGCGCGCCTCTCAGCCTTCCTGGCCGACCATGCGGACATCATGCGGGTCGAGTTGACCCGGGTCCGCGGTTCGTCTCCGCGCGAGCAGGGGGCCTTCATGCTGGTCGCGCCAGATGCGATGATCGGCACCATAGGCGGCGGGCAACTGGAATACATGGCGATAGACCATGCGCGCAGGCTTCTGCGGAGCGGCGAGGCATCCGCGCAGATGGATGTGCCGCTCGGGCCGGAGATCGGCCAGTGCTGCGGTGGACGGGTCGAGATTGCGCTTTCGTGGATGGATGGTGCTGCGCGTTCGCAGGTCGTGCAGGTATCAGACGCAGAGCGTGAGATGCTGCCGCAGGTGTTCATCCTCGGTGCCGGCCATGTGGGCCGCGCGCTGGCCGACCAGTTCCAGCACCTCCCCGTCCGGCCCCTTCTGATCGACGAACGCGCCGAAGAATTGGGGCATGTGACCGCAGGCGTCGAAACCCGGCATACCGCGCTGCCCGAAGCGGAGATCCGCAACGCGCCTGCGGGAAGCGCCTTCATCGTGCTCACCCACGACCACGCGCTCGATTTCCTGCTGACCTCCGAGGCGTTGGCCCGGAACGATGCGGCCTATGTCGGCATGATCGGCTCGGCCACGAAACGCGCGTCCTTTTCCAGCTATTGCCGTCGCCATTGCGACGGTGTGGAGACGGACGCTCTCATTTGCCCCATTGGGGCAAGCGGTAGCCGCGACAAGCGGCCGTCCGTGATTGCAGCGACCGTCGTCGCCGAAGTGATCACGGCGTTGACCTCTGAAACTGCCGCGCACGCCCCCGAACGGGGGAAGGCTCCGATCGCATCGGAGATGTGAACCGGGCGGCCGATTGCCTCAGAGGAGGAGGCATCGGCTTGTTCCGACAACCAGAGGAGGCCCGCCAATGAGCGGTCAAGGGTACACCTACAAGCTGTTTGTGCGCAGCGATTTCAGCGCCTTCTGGGCGCTGTTCACTGACAACCTGATCAACCTGATGGTCCTGGCCGGGATCTGCCAGTTCGTCTTCCAGATGCCGGCCGACATTGTCTTCGGACGGATCGTGCCCGGCGCGGCCGTGGCCATTCTGGCCGGTATTCTGGTCTATGTCGGCCTTGCCCGGCGCGCTGCCGCCCGGCACGGGCGGGACGTGACGGCGATCCCCTACGGCATCTCGACGCCCGTGATGTTCGTATACCTGTTCGGGGTGATCGGGCCGATCTACTGGTCGACCAATGACCCCGTTCTGGCCTGGCAGGTCGGGATCGGCGCGGGCTTCATGGGCGGTATCGTCGCGGCCTTCGGGGCCGTGATCGGCCCGTGGCTGAAGCGCGTGACGCCGCGCGCGGGCATGCTCGGCACGCTCTGCGGCATTGCGCTGGTGTTCATCGGCAGCGTGCCGCTGGCGATCGTCTTTGAGGAGCCTTTCGTCGGCTTCGCCTCGATGATCATTATCCTGTGGGGGCTCGTCGGCCGGTTCCGGCTTCCGTACAACATCCCGGCCGGTCTGCTGGCACTGATCGTCGGCACGATCGTCGCCTTCTCCATCGGCAAGGCAAATGTCAGCTTCGATGGTGTCGGTGTCTACCTTCCCATGCCCTATGTCGGTGACCTGATCGCCGGTATCCAACACCTTTTCGCCAATCCGGAACTGTTCCTCGTCCTGGTCCCGGTGCAGATCTACAACTTCATCGAGACGATGAACAACGTGGAAAGTGCCGAGGCTGCGGGTGACCATTACCCGGTCGCCACATGCCAGATCACCGACGGCCTTGGCACGATGATCGGCGCGCTCTTCGGCTCGCCCTTCCCGACCACCGCCTATATCGGCCACCCGGCCTACAAGCGGATGGGAGCGCATGCCGGCTATATCATCGGAGTCGGCGTGGTGATCCCGGCAGCAGCCTTTCTTGGCCTGCTGGCCTTCCTCAACAACCTGATCCCCGTGGCCGCTGCTGCGCCGGTTCTGGTGTTCGTCGCGCTCAGCCTGATCACCAACACCGCCCATTCGGTGAAGCCCGAACATATGGCCGCGGTGAGCATCGCGATGATGCCACATGTGTCGTCCTTCCTGATCACCAAGTGGGGTTCGCTGATGGGCGCGCTCGGTGCAGCAGGCGTTGCCGGGCTGCCGCAGCTTGGCGATCCGGACCTGACCGCCGCTCTGCTGCAACAAGGGGCGCATTTCGAGGGGCACCTCGCGCTCAGCCAAGGCGCCATTCTGACCGGTCTGATCTGGGGCGCTATCGTCGCCTCGGTGATCGACGGTAACTTCCGCAATGCCGGTGGCTTCGCGCTGGCAGCGGCGGCGATGTCGATGGTCGGGGTCATCCATGCCGGAACGCTGCAGATGCCTGTCATGAGCGGTGTGTCGGCGGGATACCTGATCTCGGCCGCCTTCCTGTTCATCTACCCGATCTTCCACCGGGACGATGAGCTGGTGAACCACAACGTCGTTGTCGACGAGCCGACCCAACCGGCGGAGTAGCCCTCCTCCTGTCGGGGCAGCGCGGGTCCGGCTCCTCCCGGGCCCGCGCTTGCAATGATCAGATACCAGAGAGATCGATATGACCAAGACACTCCTGCGCGGGCGCGTGCTGTCCTTCCGTTCAGAACCGGCAGGCCCCGACGACGCCGACGCCTATCTCTACATCGAGGATGGCGCGCTGCTGGTGGCCGATGGACTGATCGAGGGGGTCGGAGAATTTCCCACTGTCGCGGCCCAGGCGCCGGATGCCGTACTGATAGATCACCGGCCGCACCTGTTGATGCCCGGATTCATCGACACGCATATTCACTTTCCGCAGGTGCAGGTGATCGCCTCATGGGGCGCGCAGCTCCTGGACTGGCTGAACACGTACACGTTCCCCGAGGAAACCCGCTTCGCCGATCCCGATCATGCCCGGGCAATGGCATGCGCTTTCTATGACCAGTTGACCGCGCACGGCACGACCACCGCGCTGGCCTTCTGTTCGGTTCACAGATCCTCTGCCGATGCGTTCTTCGAGGAGGCCGAGCGCCGGAATATGGCTATGATCGGCGGCAAGGTGATGATGGACCGCAACGCGCCCGAGGCGCTGCTGGATACCGCACAGACCGGATACGACGACAGCAAGGCGCTGATCGATGCCTGGCATGGCAAGGGCAGGGCGCGCTATGCCATCACTCCGCGCTTCGCCATCACCTCCACGCCAGAGCAACTCGACATGGCTGGCGCGTTGGTGGCAGAATACCCCGATTGCTTCGTCCAGACCCATCTGTCGGAGAACCGCGACGAGATCGCCTTCACCAAGTCGCTCTATCCGAAGGCCCGGGATTATCTGGACGTGTATCAGAATCACGGACTGCTCGGCCCGCGCACGTTCTTAGGTCATTCGATCCATCTGGAGCCGCGCGAGATCGACGCCCTTGCCGAGACCGGGGCGCACCCGGCTTTCTGCCCGACCTCGAACCTCTATCTCGGCAGCGGCCTGTTCGACGATGCCGGGCTGCGGGATCGTGGGATATCCAACAGTATCGCCACCGATGTTGGCGCGGGCACCAGCTATTCCATGCTGCAAACGCTGAATGAAGCCTACAAGATCCTTCAGCTTCAGGGGCAGATTCTGCATCCTTTGCGGGCCTTCCACTGGATCACACGCGGCAACGCGGCGGCTCTGGGCATGCAGGATCGCATCGGCACGCTGGAGGTCGGAACGGATGCGGATATCGTGGTGCTGGACTCGCGGGCCACCGGCGCCATGGCGCTGCGCATGGAACGGGCGGAAACGCTGGCCGAGGAATTGTTCGTGCTCCAGATCATGGGCGACGACCGAAGCATCGCGGAGACCTATGTGGCTGGCGTGGCGCAATCCAATGTGTCCCAAATCAGGGCACCCGAGAACGCCATACCGCGCCTCGCCCTCGCCTAGTACGTGCGGCGTGGGAGGATGTCGCCCGCCCTTCAAGGAAGCCGCCCCGTATGGCTTCCAAAAGCAATGCCGCGAATTCTGGCTGCATCCTCCCGCGGAACCAAACCAGCCATGAATTGTAGGCTTTTGCGCGTCGCCAGCGTCCAACCCGGCGATGTCCGCTGCGAGCTTCTTCCGGGTTGGGAGAATCGATAGAACGGCGCACTGACTCGCGTCTGGTTGTGTTCTGTGGCGGCATTCCGGACGGTGGTGGCAGAAGTAACTCGCTTGCGTCGGGGCAGCGAGTTGACTGGCGACTGCGGAAGACAAAATGCAGTCCGTTCATATTCTTCAAAGGCAAGGAGAACATCCTTTTGGCGTGATGATGTACAACGGCTTCCTGCTTTTGCTCCAATCCGTGGAGGATCTGCATCCTGAGCGGGGCGTCGGTATCAGGCAGTTAACTTTCTTCTACTGGTGGCAACGGTTCGAGCCGTTGGTTGCTGCCGAGATCTGAAAGCGCCGGGTCACAGGTTCGCGGCCGAGCCACCTGCGTTGGCACCTCGACGATTTGATCGTGAAGAACAACGGAGAGCGTCACTGTCTGTGACGCGCGGTCGATCACGACGGCGAGGCCCTGGAAAGCTACGAAACAAAGCCGCGGGACAAGATAGCCCCCTTGGAAAACTCAAGGAAAACGCTGAAGCGCTATGGCCACGTGGATTTCTTCGTCGCTGATGGACTGCGGTCATGTGGTGCCGTGTCGAGGGAGACCGGAGCGGCAGACGGCCAGCAAATTGGCCGTTGGTTGAACAACAGGGCGGAGGGTTCGTACCTGCCGTTTCGATGACGAGTGCGATCAATGCTGCGCTTCTGACGAATGAGGAGCTTGCAGTTGTTCACCGCCGTCCACGCCTCTGTTTTTTAACCCTTCAATTTGGAGTGTAATCTCGTTCCAAAAGGCGTTCCGGCGGGACGGCGCGGTGGTTGTGGTTGCAATTTTTTCTTGGGCGCAGTTCTGCTCGGAGGAATTTGCCCGATGATCGGAGCGGCATTTGTCATGATCTTGGCGACGTATCTTGGCTTCACGCTGTGGTCCGAGATGCAGCCCGGTGGAACTCCCGCTTCCGTTGTCTACGAGAACCAAGCAAAGGCCGCGGTTGGTCCCGAAATGTCGTTCGGTGTGTCTTTGTCTATCGCCGCGTCAGGCTTGGTATTGACCATTCTTGGTCCACGCTTCTTGGTATCCGGTGCCGTTTTGCTTGCTCAAGCTGCAGGGCTTTCGGAAACGGTGATTGGTCTTGCCATTGTTGCAAGGGACTTCGATGCCAGAACTCCTGACTTCGGTCATTGCAGTCCGCAAGGGCGAAGGGGCCGTCGCACTGGGCAACGTATTGGGCAGCAATATCTTCAACATACCAGGGATTCTTGGAGTTACGGTCTTCGTTCACCCGATCGTTATCCCGAAAGAGATTGCCAATCTGGACATCTGGGTCCTCTGTGCCTCAACCCTTGTACCAATAGCGTTTGCCCGTAGCGGCTGGACAGTTAGTCGGCGCGAAGGTGGCCTTTTCTTGCTGGCTTGCCTCACATATCTTGGCGTGCTTCTGGCTTGAGAGCTTTTCATTTCAGCGTTCTGATTGCTCGCTGCGGACTTGCGCCGAGACGGACTGCATGCCTGTTCCGTTCTTTGCCAGATCCTTGTGCCGGCTGCGGTAAATGGCTGGCCCAATCGTGTCAGCTACTATTGCTGCCGTTCACTGAACATCTTGGGATGGAGGTGCGTCATCAAGTTTGTCGATCTATTTGGAGCCCTTGCTCTCAATCGTTTGAGCTTTGGCAACGCCGCAAAGACGCCGATCTCTCGCAGCAGCCCGCCGCATACCAATCCGTCCCTGTTCCAGCCCGGCGCCTGCCACCAATCCTCACAGGCGCACGGCGGCGCCTCAATTAGTTGCGGTTGCGGTGCCGATGTCACCGGGCAGGCATGTACACGGTCCGTTTGTCGTCGCCCGCGGCTGGTCGCGGAAATTGAACAGCAATCTGTCGAACTTGCGGTTCTTTGGCTCCAGGGCGATGTTAGCGGCCTGCGCATCAGTTGGAGAGCGCAGTCGTAACTCCAGGCCGGCGACCTAAACTGTTCCGGAGAGCTGACGGTCCACTCCGAAGGGTGCACGGGCTATTTCGGCGCCGCCCGAACCCAGCTCTCCACCCGGATCGAAGCCCTCTCCAGCGTGCAGGTTGACGCTCACGCTCAGCACAAAATTGGCGGTCCTCAGTCCGTGTATCCGCCAACATGTCGCCGCGGACGTCGTGGCTCTTCGGAAAACGATCCGAGATCTCACAGATCATCGCCGTGTCCATGGCTTCGACGGAGACTTCGGTCCCCGCAGCCGCCGAGGTAACCCGAGCACCCTCGAAAAAAGGAACGCAATCGAACAGTTGTTCACTTCGTCCTGTCGGTGCGAGATATTGAGGGTCGGTTTGCCCTGAGCGCTCAGCCTGCGCTGGGCCATGTGCAGAACCGAGCCTCCGCGCTATCCGGGTGGCGAGGTCTTCGCGGAGCATAAAGGGCAGACCAACTGTCCTTGCCTAGAGACGTTTGATTCTGTCTGACATCACGGCTCGAACGGCAACTTCGCGACCCGAAACCTCGGACCTTTGCCGTATGTGCGCCATCAGTTGAGATCCAATAGAGCCTACGCGGCGTATCTAGAATAGTGCGGTTTTACTTCGAGGAAGCAAAATGCGATTCTGCGTTCAGATCGGTGCTGTTGGGGCGCTTGTATCATTGGCAATCGTGGAACCCTCTGCCGCACGGGCCCAAGGGCGTCCTGCCGATGTGCAGACCGATGTAGTTTCGGTCCAACAAATGTTGGAGACTTCCCGAGTTTTTGGACAGGTGATTGCCGAGCGGGAAAGCGCTGTCGCCGCCCGCGTCCCGGGGATCGCGGTGGAGATCCCCGTCCGCGTTGGCAGCCGGGTGAAAAGTGGCGACCTGCTTGCGCAATTGGATACCGAACTCCTCCAGATCGAGGCCGATCGCGCTCAGACCGAACTCATGATCGCCGAGGCTGGATTGCAAGTCGCGAATGCGAGGTTGGATCGCGCTGTCAAGGCGTTCGCCCGCGCCGAAAACCTTCGGGCGAGTGCGAACATCTCTGACGCAACTCTCGAAGACCGTGTCTCGGCATTGGCCGAGGCACGTGGCCTGCGGCGGGAGGCGGAAGCGCGAATTGCGTCGGCCCGCAATGCCATGACACGCGCACAGTACAACTTCCGCAATGCATCGGTCGCGGCACCCTTCGATGGTGTGGTGCTGGAGGTCTCGACAGAGGTTGGCCAGTACGTGTCGGCGGGCAGCCAGATTGCGACGCTACTCGATGTCGGTCAGCTGGAAGTACAGGCCAATGTTCCTGCGGAACTCATTGACGCGCTGCGTCCGGAGGTGTCGGTTGAAGGAGAAACCGGCACAGGCGTAGCACTGGGGCTGACACTTCGGGCAATTCTTCCGACCGAGTTCGCCGCCACTCACACCCGGCCCGTCTTGTTCGAGTTGTCTGACGCCATCGGCAGTGTCGCGGTCGGGCAAACGGTCACGCTGAACGTTCCGGTAAGTGCCCCTCGGGATGTGCTGGTCGTTCCGAAAGACGCGCTGGTGCAATCTCGCGACGGGTGGAGCGTCTTCGTCAATGACGACGGAACTGCCATGCCCCGCACCCTTGAGATCGGAGAGGCCATCGGCGGCGGTTTCGAGGTGTTGTCGGGCCTGCAGGCCGGGGACAAAGTCGTGGTTCGGGGAAACGAGCGCTTGCGCCCCGGCCAATCGATCGTGCCGCTCAATGGCGGCCCCCAGGATGGCGTTGAGGACCAACCCGCCACGACCCGCAGCCCTGCGGAGGCAGGGGATCCTCGCTCTACGCAGCGCGGCGAGGACGAGGGCAGCTTGGGCCCGGCGTCTGCGACCGCCCCGAACGTCTCCGACGAGGCCGCCGCCGTACCAGGCACCGTGCGTGGACGGGGCTGATACCATGGACCCGATCCGCTTCGCGATTGAACGCCCCATCGCTGTGCTGGCGGTCGTGGTGATGGCCGTGCTTTTTGGGGCCCTGGCGTTGACACGTATTCCGGTGCAGCTCGCCCCCGACGTCCGAAAGCCGATCGTCGTTGTCGAAACCAGCTGGCCCGGCGCAGCGCCGGCCGAGGTCGAACGCGAGATCGTGAACCCGCAGGAGGATGCCTTCCGCGGCCTCGAAGGCTTGGAGCGCATGACCAGCCGCGCCCGTCAGGGTGACGCCGAAGTCACTCTTGAGTTTGCCGTCGGGTCCGACATGGCCAACGTGCTGCTCCTCGTGTCGAACAGGCTCGATCGCGTGGGCGGGTATCCCAACGAGGCCAATGAACCCACGTTGAACACGTCGGGCTCGGACGACAGCCCGATTGCATGGGTGATTGTCCGCGCGAAGGACGACACCGCCCGCCCGATCTCGGAATACGGTGATTTCGTCGAGGACGAGGTCAAGGAGAGGCTGGAGCGTATTGACGGTATCTCGACCGTGAATGTCTTCGGCGGCGTGGCACGCGAACTTCAGGTCGTGATCCATCCCGATGAGCTTGCGCGCTATGGCATGACGATCCCGGCTGTTCTGAACAGCCTGCGGGCGGAGAATGTCAGCGTATCGGCGGGAGATGTGGAGGAAGGCAAGCGCCGCTATCTGGTGCGCGCGGACGGCAGGCTCGACACGATCGCAGCCGTTGAGAACGTGGTTCTGCGGAGCGAGACGCAAGGGGCCAGCAACACGCTTGGCCGCGTGCGCGTCATGGATGTGGCCGATGTGGAATTCGCCTACAAGGACAGCAACGCGCAGCTGAGGTTCCGCGGCGAACCCGCCATGGCTTTCAACCTCGTGCGCGAACAGGGCGCCAACGTTATTGCGACGATGGAAGAGGTCAAGCGCGTGCTCGACGAACTGGAGGCCGGGCCGGTGGCGGCGGCCGGATTGACGCTGGAGCAGGTCTACGACGAAACAGTCTATATCGAAGGTGCTATCGACCTCGTGGTCCAGAATATCTGGATCGGCGGGCTGCTGGCCGCCACGGTACTCCTGATCTTCCTCCGTTCGCCGCGGGCAACGCTGGTTGTGAGCCTCGCCATTCCCGTCTCCATCGTTGCCACCTTCGTGGCGATGGCGGCCACCGGCCGGACGCTGAATGTGATCTCGCTCGCAGGTATCGCCTTTGCCGTGGGCATGATCGTCGATGCGGCCATCGTCGTGCTCGAAAACATCTACCGCCTGATGGAAAAGGGCATGAGCCGTCGGCAGGCCGCGTACGAAGGCGCGAGGCAGGTCTGGGGTGCGGTGCTGGTCTCGGCTCTGACCACGGTGATGGTGTTCATCCCGATCCTTGTCATGCAACTGGAGGCCGGCCAGCTATTCCGCGACATCGCGGTGGCCATCTCCGTGTCGGTGATCCTGTCGCTTCTGGTGGCGGTCACGGTCGTGCCAGCCCTGTCCAGCAGGCTGCTCCAAGGCAGCAGCGCAAGCAGCCGTCGCGTTCCGGGGGTCGACCACCTTGCCGCAGGATTCAGCTGGCTTGTGATGCAATACGTGCGCCTGACGGTGCGCGTGCGCGCGATCGGGCTTACTTTTGTCATACTGATCGGCACCGGGGCCGCCTTTGCCGCGTGGGCGTTTCTTCCGAAACTGGAGTACCTTCCGGAGGGCAACCGAAACCTGGTGTTCGGTCTCCTGATCCCGCCGCCGGGCTACAACCTCGCGACAACGGAGACGATTGCGGAACGGATCGAGGAAGTCGCCCGCCCGATGTGGGAAGCCGCGCCGGCGACCGAAACCGCAGATGGCACGCCCGCCCTGCAAAGCTTCTTCTTTGTGGCGACGCCCGGCAACAGTTTCGTTGGTGCGGCGACGGTGGATGGCGCGCGCGTCGCCGAGGTCATTCCGGTCCTGTCGCGCCCGATTTTCTCCGAGCCGGGCACCTTCGGGTTCATGACCCAGCCGTCGCTCTTCGGGCGCGGCGTCGGCGGTGGGCGCACGATCGAACTGAACATTTCCGGCAACGAGCTTGAGGACATCCTCGGTGTCGCCGGACAGGCTGCGGGCGTCATCGCCGGGCTTCTGCCACGTTCTGAAGGGCACCAGTTCCGTCCGATCCCGGGTCTGGAACTGGGAGCTCCCGAAGTTCGGTTGATCCCGGATCGGGTTCGCCTTGCCGATGCCGGGCTTACGACACAGGATTTCGCGGCCACGGTCGATGCCTACAACGACGGCATCCGGGTCGCCGAGATCAATGTCGGAAATCGCCGGCTGGATCTGACGCTGAAAGGCGATGCAACGGTTCAGAGCGCACTACGCACCCAGGACATCGCGTCGCTTCCCGTCGTCACCGCTTCCGGACAGATCGTGCCTGCTGGCGGCCTGGCAGAGGTCCGGGTGACCGCCGGTCCGACCGAGATCCGTCACCTTGAGCGGCTCAGGACAGTCACTCTGGAGGTGCGCCCGTCGGATGCCCTGCCTCTGGAAGCTGCCGTCGAGTTGCTCGAACAGGAGGTGATCGCCCCCCTGCAGGATCGCGGCCTGCCCCCCGGGGTACGACTGTCGGTGTCCGGAACGGCGGACCAGCTGTCCCAGACCTGGAACGCCATCCAGATCAATCTCGCGGTTGCCCTGGTAATTGTCTTCCTGGTGATGGCGATCCTGTTCGAGAGCTTTGTGCTGCCGCTGGTCGTGCTGATCTCGGTTCCGGTGGCCGCGGCCGGCGGTGTCGGCGGATTGGCCGTTCTGAACACCATCGGATCGCAACCGCTCGACATGCTGACCCTGCTCGGTTTTGTGATCCTCGTCGGCATCGTCGTGAACAATGCGATCCTCATCGTTCACCAGTCGCTCTACCACCTGCGAAACGAAGGCATGTCGCCGTCCGACGCCATTGAAGAAGCAACCCGGAACCGGATCCGCCCGATCTTCATGTCGACGCTGACATCGGTGTTCGGAATGCTGCCGCTTGTGGTGTTTCCTGGCGCTGGATCGGAGCTCTACCGCGGCTTGGGCGCGGTTGTTGTCGGAGGGCTGTCCATGTCCGCCTTCCTGACGCTGCTGACAGTGCCGCCATTGCTGCGCCTAGCTCTAGGCTCGCACATGCGGCCCAAAGCTGACATGGAGCAACTGCCCCCCGAAACTGAGCCAACGACCGGACCACAACCGGGGAATGCAAGATGGCTCGGAAACAGTGTTCGGACGACGACGACCTGAAGCTGCTGCGATAGATCGATCTTAAGGTGAGGGCTGGTGCTGCTTTCAGGACGTGCTGTCGCTCGGTTGGTGTGAGCGCCGCCACCAGCAATACTAGGTGGCTTCGGCTTGATGGGGTGGGTAGGTCGCATTTGCGCAGGTTTGAGGAAGCGAACGCTTGGCTAAACAATCTGATCATCAAGGAAAGCCCGAAAACCCTGGAACAACGGGATTGGCGGTGAAGCCGCTACGTCGGGCCGCCATTCGCATGTGCCAGAAACTCGCAACCTAAGAGCGGCGAACCCGCAACGTGAAAGGCCTTACCTGCAGTACGATGCAGTACCAAGCCGTCGAGAAAAGCGGTTGTGCCCGACTGCTGGCCACGATCCGCTTGGCAACGAGTTATACCCGCTATCAGTAGAAAGCGGATCGGTGACAGAACAACAGGATCGAGAAGTGTCACCTTCCATTTCGACGACGCGAATGGACGATGCAGGGTCCTCGAGAATGCGACATGTTCAGTTGTTTGCCGTCGTTCCTGTTGCTGCCCAAAACCATCCCATTTTAGAGCAACACCTGTCATCAACAGCCCTTTGCAGCAAGATCCGCACAACCTCTCTCGCGGAGTGAGATCGACTCAGTGCTACATAAGAGGCAGTCATCCTGCCCTTCTGGAGGCGAGCTCGGGTTGGCTTGATAACGCCCGAAGCTGAGCTGCGACAGTCCAGTTTGGGTCGAAGGCGCCTTGCGGAAGTACAGCGGAAGAGGGGCACATTTGCGAAGGCATCGCAATCCACGCAGGTTGCCGAGCAATTTCTTTACTGAGTTGGAGACCGCTACGGACGTTGGAAGCGGCCAATTGACCGAGCGAGCCTCTTGTCCCTCCATGGCCAAGACCCCAGAACTGCTTGTCGCTATCTCCGAGCAAACTTGACTGGCTGCGTCTTGCAATCGAGGATTGTTGACGGGCCGCCATAGATAGACCCCGATAGATCAGCTTTCTTAGTTTACATGGAGTATCTCTCAGATGCGAAAAAGGTTCGGAATTGCCTGTCTAACGAGCTTCGCCCTTTCGGTTGGATCGGCATGCGCTGAGGAGATCGCTGACACCATCTATACTGGCGGCCCGATCCTCACCATCAACGACGCAGAGCCGAGCGCGGAGGCTGTCGCCGTTAAAGACGGAAGGATCCTTGCCGTTGGCCAACTAGCGGACCTGATGGCGCATCAGGGCGATGCGACAGACGTCTTTGATCTCGACGGTCGGACGATGGTTCCGGGCTTCGTCGACAGTCACGGGCACGTGGTTTTTGGGGGCTTGCAAGCCCTGTCTGCAAATCTTCTTGCGCCGCCGGACGGCGACGTCCGCGACATTGCCAGCTTGCAGCAGACCTTGCGTGACTGGACCAGCAAACATAGCGAAGCGGTGGAAAAGGCCGGTGTGGTGATCGGCTTCGGTTACGACAACGCTCAACTTGCGGAACAGCGCCACCCAACCCGCGAAGACCTTGACGCCGTCTCGCGCGACCTGCCTGTCATCATTGTTCACCAGTCCGGGCATCTCGGCGTGGCAAATTCCAAAGCGCTCGAAGTCGTTGGTTTCGATGCGTCGACCCAAGATCCGGCAGGTGGGGTGATCCGGCGCGGCTCCGACGGCGAACCGAACGGGGTTCTCGAAGAATATGCGTTCTTCGGGGCGCTTGTCCCCTTGCTGACACAGCTGGGGCCGGAAGCCTTCGCGGAGTTTGCTGTCGCCGGGTCGGAGCTGTGGGCGAGTTTCGGCTACACCACCGGGCAGGATGGCAGGTCCACCGGGGCGAATGTCGAAACCCTCAAAGCCATGGCGAGCGAAGGGCGCATTCCCATCGATGTCGTGGCGTATCCGGACGTACTCGAAGCGAAGGACTACATCGGCGAGAACGTTTCCAAGGACTATGACAACGGCGTTCGCGTCGGCGGCTGCAAGCTGACGATCGACGGGTCCCCGCAAGGCTTCACCGCGCTGCGTGACCGTCCCTATTACGACCCGGTCGGGAACTATCCGGCAGGGTACTCAGGCTATGCGGCTGTGACCATGGATCAGGTGCAGGAAGCCGTGAACTGGTGCTACGAGAATGGCATCCAGATCATCACGCATGCCAATGGCGAAGGCGCGTCGGACATGTTGATCGCGGCGCTTGAAGCTGCGCAGGATGAGTATGGCGACCCGGGCAACCGGCCCGTGCTGGTCCACGGGCAGTTCCTGCGGGAGGATCAGGTAGACGCCTATAAGAGGCTGGGTGTCTTCATGTCGGTCTTTCCGATGCATACTTTTTACTGGGGGGACTGGCATCGCGATCATACAGTCGGCCCGGTCAACGCCGAGAACATTTCACCTACCGGCTGGCTGGTCGAACGGGACATGATCTTCGGCTCGCACCATGATGCGCCGGTCGCGTTCCCAGACAGCATGCGCATCCTCGATGCAACCGTGACCCGCCGCACGCGGTCGGGCGACATCCTTGGCCCGCACCAGCGGGTGGATGTGATGACCGCCCTGAAGGCGCTGACAATCTGGCCGGCCTATCAACATTTTGAGGAGGAGGACAAAGGCTCGATCGAGGCAGGCAAGCTCGCGGATTTCGTGCTGCTCTCCGAAGACCCCACGGCCATCGACCCCGAGACGCTGGACGAAATCCGGGTGCTGGCGACCATCAAGGAAAACGAAGTCATCTACGAGGCGGTCGAAAAGACGGAGAAGGGCGAAATCAGAACCTCTCCGTTCATGAGCGACCCTGCGACGGCTCACCGTTTTCTTCACGCGATGTATCAGGCGACAGGTGTGGAAAAACCATGGCTTCAGCAACTCACCCTTCGGTTTCGTTGAAGGTGAACCATGCGCCGCCGGGAAGCGTTGAAGCATTCTCGACGTCACTGGCGACATGTGAGTACGAGCGTCCATTCCAGCACCAAGGAGCGATGCTCAAACCAGTTGTGTCGTCTCGCGCATTGCCTGCGAAACTGGGATCAGCCGCCACCAATGTGTGTTCGACCGGAGGGGCTTCGCTGCCGAAACAGATCAATGCCACCTTGAGCGACATACTCCGTTTCTGTCCGTTTGCCTCCGCAAGCCGGTCAGTATCCTGCAATGTCGGAGCAAAAACGCTGTGACTTCCAATACACACCGCAAAAGTCGCTGAAGCCATTGCATTTTGTTTTACTACTGTCGGCCTACACCCTGAAGGCGGCAGTCGAAAACATCACCTACAACCCGAATTGAACAGCAATATCAGAGAGTTGAATTGGACTTGGGACGTGGTTTTCACCCAGTGAAGTGGTCCTCCAATGTTCTCTCATCAATCCCGAGATGGATCTTGCGCCAGACGTGCCGTTTGGGACCGCCGTGCTTTTGAGCATGCCTTTCGCCTTCACCCTCTACCCTGATTCCCGTGGTGTTCGCTGCCCGGCAGGGTATTGCGCAGCAATGCCCGAGAGGGGGGCAGCAGGTACGATGGTCCCTTGGTGGCGCGCTACGGGATGTTCACTGCAAGTGTCTTTTGGCGGCGAGTCGGCGTGCTCAAATCGCGCACCGTCCAGTCAGGGCCAACCTGCCGCAACAGGCTCTCGACGAACCCGGTCGTCTGCCGGAGCGAGCACCCTTATCGTCAATCAGCTTTGAATGACAGTATCGCTGTAGGTCTGCTGGCTGCCACGCCTGCCCGTCGGCACGGCATCCCGGCTCTGATCGGGATCGAACCAGATCGTCAGCGAGCCCCGGCGCTTGAACGCTTCTTTGTGAGCCGACCGGTTCCTGGTCCTGTAGATTGGGGTGTGGGTCTGCTCATACATTCCGGCTACCACACTGGATTCACGAAATGAAACGCTCAGAGGACGTCTGCAACAGGACGGTGCTGTTCCCTCGGCGCGTTCAGCATCAGGCCACGGGCCGGTTCTTGCTTCAGGTCAGGCTGGCCAACGCTCTACGGCAAAGATCGGAGACCCCTAGAAACCCATATTTGCTGGCAATGTCGAGGGCCAGCTCAAGTCGGTGCGGTGCGTCTGAGATTCTGGCCGACACCTCCCTCAGCAGCACAGCTTGCAAGAAGTTATCCCCGAGGTTGCGTGCAGCGGAAAGGGCTTCCTCCGCAAGAGTTTCCGCTTGCTGTAGATGACCGGCCTCCAAACGTAGCCGTGCCTGACCGGCGACAATCCACGCGTGAAATTGAGCCAACTCCAGGTTTTCCGCCGCTTCGCGCTGAGTGGCCAACAGTTTCTCGGCGCGATCTGTTTGGCCCTGCGCGATCAGAAGTGGAGCGAAATCAGCCACGACCCAGCATTCAAGGATCGGCGCTTCGATTGCTTCGGCGAGTTCAAGCGCGCTGTTGAGCAATGCGAAAGCTTCGTCACCGGTATCGGTCAGCAGTATGGCCTCGGCCAACCGGTGGCGGGCGAATATCATGTCGAAAGGCCGCCGGCTTTTCTCTGCCAATTCAAGGCAACGTTCGGCATGTTGCCGGGCCGGTTTGACACTGCCGTGGATCCTGTGGCAGCGGGCAATATGCCCGTGGCACCAGACCGCTCGGGTGCCGGTCTGGCCGAAGCGCCCATCCGGGTGTTCGTCCCAGAAGGGCAGGGTGGGTTCCATTGTAGCAATGGCACGGGACCAATCGCCCGCCATGGAGAGGGCTTGCCCGAGAGCAAGCCGTGCTTCCTGCGCCTGTTGTGAGCCGACCGGAGCAGCCTGTACCGCTTGTTCCCCGGATGCGATTGCGGCTGCCAATCGGCCATGTGTGCTGAAGAGGTAGCTCTTGCCGATCAGGGTGGCGGCGGTGAGACACGGATCGTCAAGCTGGCGCACGATCTGCTCTGCCTTTTCCAAATGGCCGACCGTGGCCTGGTATTCACCAAGTGGAACAAGCACCGGGCGCAGGCGGATATGCAGGTCGACAATTTCATGCTGGACGTCAGTTGCACGGGGCAGATTTCGCAGGGCCCCGATGGCGAGTGTATAGGCGTCTCGTGCCGAGGAATAGGCGGAGAGTTCGGCAAAACTGTCCCCGGCCTGCCGATAGAGATTGCCTGCAATCCGCCACTCCTGTGCCTGCAATGCATGATGTGCGCGGTCGGGCGTGGTGTCGCCTGAAGTGTCCGTGGTATCGGATAGCAAATCGAGTGCGCGGCGGTGGAGAGCCTGCCGGTCCTTGCGGAGCATGGAAGCATATGCCGCCTCGTACAGCAGCGCGTGTTGAAACCGGTGTTCAGCCTGGGCAGTGTTGTGGTTGCGGCGGACGATTTCCCGCGCACGCAACTCGGCGAGATGCTCTTCGCAGACCTCCTCCTTTTGATCCGCAAGTTTGGTCAGCAGACTTTCGGAGAAGTTGGTGCCCAGTATGGCAGCGCATTGCAAGCTCCGCCGGGCTGCGGTGGGGATCTGTTGAATGCGGGCGGAAAGGATGTCCCGGACGGTTGGCGGGACCGCCGGCGGGTCGGAGGCCATGTCGGCGGCATCGGCATGCCGGGCCGACTCCACAAGGAAAAGCGGAATGCCTGCTGTTCGCGAGATCAAAGCCTCTATTGCGCCCACGTCATCTCCACACGGCTCAAGAAGGGCGTGCAGAAGTTGGCGAGAGGCGTCGTCGTCGAGCGGGCCAAGCGATATCTGGCGAAAGAAACTGCGGCCCGCCCAGGCGTTCTCATAGTCAGGCCGATACGTGGCCAACACAGAAATCTCGGAGCCTGGCAGGTCGTCGATGACCTGCCCGATCAACGCCTCTGTTTCCGGGTCGATCCAATGGAGATCTTCCAGCACCAAGACCAATGGCCCCTTTCGGGCGTAGAAGTCGATCGTGTGGCGAAACAGAGCTCCCACGCTCCGGCGCCGTTCAGTCGGAGATAGGGCGCGCCACGTCGGGTCGTTGTTCCGCTGATCAACGAAATGGCGCAATGTGGGTGCCAGTTCGCCCGGAACGGCGCCCTCCGACCGCCAGCTCATGAACAGGCGGCGCAGCGGCTCGAAAGCGGTGCCTTTGCTGCGCTCGCGGGTGTCGATCGTCAGAACAGTGAAGCGCTGCGCCGCATTTGAAGCCAGCGCCGCCTGAATCAATGCAGTTTTTCCAATTCCGGCCTCGCCAACGATGCCGACAAAACGCCCTCCGGTGCGAAGCTCGGCCAAGAGCTGTGCCAGTTCGGTTTCGCGGGCCACAAATGGCACGGCGCTGTGATCGCCGTCATCCAAGGTCGGTCTCATCGCCTCCTCAACGGGCAGATCGAATGCAATGCTACCCTGTGCCCCTTGCTGCGCAAGTTCCACCGCCCCGGCAGCGAGATGTGCAACGACCCGGTGGTCGGTGGCAGCAAACAGCGTGTCTCTCTGGAAAATCGCGTCACCGCGAACAACGCCGATCTTCAGGGAATCCATACCGGGCTCCGAAAGCAGCGCGCCGGCAAAGGAAAGAGCATCATTGGTGTGGTGTTCGATGGGAGATCCTGCACCAAACACACAGAGCGACGTGGGGCCGGATGACGCCATGAGCAATCCGCCATGGTCGTCGGCAAGATCGGCAATGCGCGCGCGCAGCGGCATGGCCAGTGCCTCGAACGCCTCGGGATCTCTGGGGAGATCGGGAGGCAAAATGGCCACCAGTGTGATTGCGCGCCGTTCGCGCGCAGGCTCGGCGGGGGTAGGTGCGTTCGCCGATGGAATCTTGCCCTCCGAAACTCCCGGGAGGTCCAGGGCGAGATATCCGCGCCGCCAGTGATCCCGGTCCTCAGCCCGGGCGTGATAGCGCATCACGGCTTCGACAAACACGGGGCAGGAAAACCCCGGAGGAGCTTGCGTCAGGAACCGCTCTGTGAGTTGCGCCGCCATCCCGTCATTCCCGGAAAGCGCGTGGCAGAGTGCGGCATGGAGGTGGACATGGCTTGGCGGCTCGGAGAAGCGGTCGTAGAGGTCAAGAGCATCTCCGTAGCGGCCAAGCAGGAAATGCGCCTCGATCATCCCTTCGAAATGTGCCTCCGGGAAGAGCGGGTCCAGCTCCATGGTGCGTCGGTGACATTCCAGCGCCGCTTCCGCATCGCCGGTCGCCCCAAGGATCGTGGCATGTAGATGGGTGCAATCAGTGGAGTTGGGATTGATCGATATGGCCTGGTCACTGTAGCGGCGCGCGCGGGTGAACTCACCGGCAAACAGGAAGGTCATGGCCGCGTGAGACAGCACGCGCTCATTGTCAGGGCCAAGTGCCAGGGCTTCGCGAGCGTGGTCCAGCGAGCGGGCACGATCCTGAGCGGTTTGCTGCCCGGTTTCGAAGACACTATAGGCGATCAGGAACCCGAGGAGCGCTTGCGCCAAGGCATGTTTGGGATCGTCATCAACGATCTTCTGGAACTCGGCAATCTTGCGGGTGATATCGGCGCGGGAAAGATCCCAACTGGCCCGCAGAAATGCCTGGTGGGAGGAGAGCCGAGGCTCCGGCGTGGAACTGGCGGCGTCACGGCTGGCCCTGTCGAGCAGACGCCAGGGCAGTTGTCCGGCAATGGAGGTTACGATCTCGTCCTGGATTCGGAACAAGTCTGTGGCCAGACGGTCGAAAGCTTCGGCCCAGATCGTGGCCCCGCTGGCTTTCTCAGAAAGCTGCACTGTGACGCGCAGGCTGTCGCCTGCCTGCCGGACGGAGCCTGAAACGAGATAGGTCGCCCACACCTGCGCAAGCGGGTTCTCCAGCAAGGACGCGTTCTCGCCAAGGACGAGGGCGGAGTTGATCGAAATCACCCGGAGTTCGCGGTATCGCGACAGCGCCACGATCAGGTCCTCGGTCAGCCCCCTTGCAAGCGGCCCCGGCCCGTCGGCGGAGAAATCGTTGAAAGGAAGCACGAGGAGCGAGGCGCCGGTTTCCTGTGGGGGCAGCGGGGCGTGGCTCGCCGGGGGCATCGCCTCCGGGTCCTGAAGGATTTCGGCAACGAAGCGGAAACCGCGCTTGGGAAAGGTGCGAATGACCGCCTGCGCCCGCCCGCTGTCGCCCACTGCCTGACGGGCAAGGTTCATCCGCGAGGAGATGGTGGCGTCCGAAACGATCCGTCCGTCCCAAATGGCATCGACCAGATCATCCTTGGAGACCACCTGCGAACGGTTCTCGATGAGAAACACGAGCATGGCAAAGACCTGCGGCTCGACGGCAATCGGCCCGTCCGCGCCGGACAATTCCTGCGTGACTGTGTCCAGACGGAAATCTCCGAAGCGGTAAATCATCGCACGGCGTCCCGCACCGCCCGTTCGTCCGGAGAAAAAACGGAGAAAAACAGGAGGTGATCTTCAAGCGGGAACATGCGGTCTCCGGCAAAAGCGGTCCATCGACATCAATTGGAGCGCGATCATCATGAAGGATCATCCTCAAACTGCAACATTGCGGCTTCCGCATGAGGCCGACGCCACTTTCCTGATGGATGGCGGCGTCGAAACCACGCTGATCTTCCACGACAAGCTGGACCTGCCCTATTTCGCCGCCTTTACCCTCTTCGAGAGTCGCGAAGGCACCGCCGTCCTGCGCCGCTACTTCCGCCGTCATCTCGGGGTGGCAATGATGCATGGGCTTGGCTTCATCCTCGAAACTCCAACATGGCGTGCCAGCGCCGATTGGGGTGCGTTGCTGGGCTTCGACTCCGAAGCGCTGGCCCGGATCAATACCCGCGCCGTGGCATTCCTGAAGGAGATCCGCAGCGAGGCCGGGCCCGCAGAGGCGCCCATCGTCGTCAGCGGCTGCATCGGTCCGCGCGGTGACGGTTATGTCGTCGGCACCGAAATGAGCGCCGAGGAGGCCGAGGCCTATCACCGCCCGCAGGTCGAAAGCCTTGCCGCCGCCGGGGTGGAGATGATCACCGCCTTGACCATGACCTATGCCGCCGAGGCCATCGGGATCGTGCGGGCCGCACAGACGGCTCGCGTGCCTGTCGTGGTCGCCTTCACGACCGAGACGGACGGGCGGCTGCCCACCGGCCAGGATATCGGTGACTTTGTCGAGGAGGTGGATGCAGCCACGGATGAGGGGCCGATCTATTTCATGATCAACTGCGCCCATCCCAGCCATTTCGACGACGCCCTTCAGCGCGATGCTGCCTGGCTCGAACGGATCGGCGGTGTGCGCGCCAATGCCTCCCGCATGAGCCATGCAGAGTTGGACGAAGCCGAAAACCTCGATGCTGGCGATCCGGTGGAGTTCGGGCATCACCATGTCGACCTCGCCGCGATCCTGCCGAACCTGAAGGTCATGGGCGGCTGTTGCGGCACCGATCACCGCCACATCGAAAATATCGCCGGCCATTTCACAAGCTGACAGCCACTGGGGGCGGCTCGGACCGCCCCCCCCCCCCGAAAGCCCGGTGGAAAGGAAACACCATGTTACTTCGTTGCGCCATTCCCGCGGCAGCAGGCGCAGTTCTGGTTGCGCTGGCCGTCTCGGCGCGTGCCGACGATCCGCGCGCATCAGGGCCCGGTTTCGCGGACCTGTCCTTGGGGTCGCCGGCGGGCGTGGCCTTGCCGCCCCCATTGCAGGACAGCGATTTCCTCCATGATGCGGCTCCCGACCCGGCTCTGGTTTTTCTTGGGCAGTCGTTGTTCTTCGACCCCATCCTGTCCGGCAATCGAAATATCTCCTGCGGGACCTGCCATCACCCTGCTGACGGAACCGGCGACGGGCTGGCGCTCGGCATCGGCGAGGGTGGCACGGGGGCAGGGCATGCCCGGCGCACTGCCGATGCCGTCACCGGTCGCGTTCCGCGCAATGCCCAGCCGCTCTACAATATCGGCGCGCGGGCCTATGTGTCCTTGTTCCATGACGGCCGGGTCGAGGTGGATGACAGCAAGCCGGGCGGTTTCCGTAGCCCCGCCCATGACCGCCTGCCACAGGGGCTGGACAATGTGCTGTCCGCCCAGGCGTTCTTTCCGGTGGTGTCTTCCGTTGAGATGGCCGGCCAAAAGGGCGAAAACCTGGTGGCCGATGCCGTGGCGGATCACGACTGGCCGACCGCATGGGAGTTAATTGCAAGGCGGCTGACCGGGATCCCGGATTATGTCGACGCTTTCTCGGCGGCCTTCGCGGATATCCGCGAAGGCAACCCGATCACCTATGCCCATGCCGCCACTGCCCTCGCGGCCTTTCAAACGCAAGCATTCAAGTCCGACAGCAGCCCCTTCGATGCTGGCCTGGCGACGGGCGATCTGTCCGCCCTTCCCGAGACGGCGCAGCGCGGGGCGAGCCTGTTCTATGGCGTGGCCGGGTGCAGTGCCTGCCACGTTGGCCCATTGCTCACCGATCACCGGTTTCACGCCATTGCCATGCCACAGATCGGGCCGGGCAAGGGGCACGGCAATGACTTGACCTACTGGAAAGTGGCGAATTTCCGGGCACGGCTGGAGGATGAGGGCCGCTACAACGTGACCGGGAACGAGGCGGATCTCTTCGCCTTCCGCACGCCCTCGCTGCGCAATGTCGCCCTGACAGGCCCCTGGGGCCATGCGGGCAGTTTCGATACGCTTGAAGGCGTCGTGCGGCATCACATGGACAGCGTCCGGAGCCTGAATGTCTACCGGCTCGGGCCGGAGAGACTGCCGACCCTCGACGACCTGATCGAAGCGCGCGGCCGCAACTGGACGCTGCACTTCAAGCCACTCGCGCCCGAACGGCGTGAAGGCTTCGACCGGCGGGACGCATATGTTCAATCGAACAGGCATCTGCGTGAACGCATCGCGAAGGCCAACATCCTGGCCCCGGTCGTCCTCACCGAGAGCGAGATCGACGACCTGCTGGGCTTCCTGAACTCGCTGACCGATCCAACGGCTGTTGACCGGTCTCACCTGATCCCGACGACGGTCCTGTCC
This sequence comes from Aliiruegeria haliotis, assembly GCF_003003255.1. Taxonomy (GTDB): domain Bacteria; phylum Pseudomonadota; class Alphaproteobacteria; order Rhodobacterales; family Rhodobacteraceae; genus Tropicimonas; species Tropicimonas haliotis. Next base: position 143,984 of record NZ_PVTD01000007.1, on the reverse strand, counting down.
GGGCTGCCGGTACACCCTGCGCGTTCCGAGGACCGCGCGCCAACTCCGTCAATGCACAAGGAAAGGACAAATTGATGCGTATTGCCCCACCGATTGTCGCCGTTCTGGTCGCAGTGAGCCTGCCACTTCACGCAGGCGCCGCCGCCAGTGACGGAGAGGTCTCGGTCCCCGCTCCGGAGCAGCCGGATTCGGTGATCCTCCAGGCCGATACCGGCGTCCCAGACTGCACGGACGGCTAACAGGAAAACCGCAGGCGCCCGATGCCTGCCTCCCCCCCCCAAAAAAAAACTCCACGAAAGGAAACACCATGTTCAAAACAACTTCACTCGCCGCCGCGTTGATTGCAACCAACGCACTCGCCGCCGCCGCGGATACGCCTATGGCCTTTGACGTGGCCGAGGATCACACCCGCTTTGTCTTTGCCCCGGCGCCGGTTCATGACAATGGCATGCCCGCCCACGGCAACCCGTTCGTAACCCAGGGGTACATTTATCCCGCCGGAACCCTGGCCGGAAACGTTGCCGGTGCGCGCGAGGATGGCAGCCCTGTCTTTCCCGACAAGGTGCTTGGCACCTGGACCTGCGATGGCTGGTTCGTAGGCGAAGGTGGCAATACCGAGCGCGGCGTCTGGCTGGTCAGCCGTCAGATCTTTGATTTCGGCGACGGGAACACGATCGTGACCCAGGGAACCGAACTGGCCGATGTGGGCGTGGAAAACCCGCGCCCCATCACCGGCGCCAGCGGCGACCTGGCCGGTCAGGACGGCGTTGTCGGCCAGACCCTGCTGGGGTTCAGCGAGTTTTTTGCCGTGAACGCGACCTTCCGGATCGTTGTGAACGAAGACCATGCCAGCTTGCACATCCTCGGCGACGCGCCGTCGCCCAAGTAGCAAAGATGGCCCGCCGGTTGCTCCGGCGGGCAGGATCAACCCGACCAGGATCAGATCGATGCCCGGGTTTCGAGCAACCCCGCCCCGCAACCGAACTACCGAGGCAAAGCACCAGCGACACCTTGAGCGCGAAAGCCGCGACCAAGGCTGGCAACCAGGGCGAGTCCGACATGAGGTTCATCTGCCAAATCTGGCCTGCTGCCCATGCTGGAACTCTGATATGCCTGACATGCCGCCTTTGGCACACGGCAATCGATCCAAAGGGTTCAATGCGATGCCTCCGTTCAATCACGTTACCGCGGTGCACCGGCTCGATTTGTTGGGGCTGAGGTCTCTACTCGCTGCCGCAGAAACTGCGATCCGAAATTGCCTCGGCCTCCAATGGGACCGGGAACAGAGGCTGACGCCCGGGATCGCTCCCAGTCTGCCCGACAGTGCAACCACAATGTACCGCGGCTTCGTAGCGGCCGACGCCGACCGCCTTGAGCGATCCACAGTATTCCTGTTCGAGCATTCTGCGTGCGGTTTTTTGGGGGACCAGCATTGGTCGGAACCTGAAATCGGTCACTGCGGACAAGCAAAGCGGCGGGACGGCGATTGCCGCCGGTGTCCGGCGCAACTGGAGCCATCGAGATGACTATCACACTACGACATGCCGAACCCGAAGACGCACCGCAGGTTCATGCGATCCTGATTTCGCCCCATGTGGCGGAGGGCACCATGCGGCTGACCTACATGCCGCTGGCGACAACGCGCGACCGTCTCGTTGCACAGCCCGGGCGCTATCAACTTGTGGCGCTTCGTACAGAGGAGATCGTGGGATTTGCAGAGCTGATCACGCACCCGGAGAACCCGCGATGGGCGCATTATGGCGAAATCAACCTGGTTGCCACGCGGGAAGACATGCAGCGGCAAGGTGTGGCGCGTGCACTCATCGCCGGCGTGATCGATCTGGCGGATTCCCAGCTTGGGCTGGAACGACTGGAACTCAAGGTGTGGTCGGCCAACGCGACGGCCCAGCGTGTATATGAAGCCTTCGGTTTCGAGGAGGAGGGCACGCTAAGGCGCTACGCCCGATCAGCCACAGGATTTAACGACGCGATCGTGATGGGGCGTCTGCGGCTGCCCTGATGTGGGTCATGTCAGGGACATGCAGTCGTCGGGATCGCACAACGCCGCCTCGGACTTCCGACATGCACCTGGAAGGGCGGCCTCGTTCGCGCCGCAGCGAACTGGGAAATCTAAGTCTGAGGCCGCCGGATGGGCGATCGATGTTGGTACTGTCGCGGATTGCCTCGACCGGTGATCGCCGGAAATAACCTGCATCGCGGCCTGCGGCGCGACCACAGCCATTGGTTCGTGTGCACCGAGAAATCCAATGGTTCGCATTTACGTACCGACCAATCGTTTCAGTACTTCGAGAAATCGGCACTCAAGCCCTGTATCTCTGCCGGTATTGTTGTGGCGGGATTCCGACCTGTCGTTTGAAAAGGCGACGGAAGGAACCGCTGTCCTCGTAGCCGACCTGTTCGGAAACGTCGTCGACGGAGGTGTCGGTGGTTTCCAGCAGGTGTTTGGCTTCCTCAACGCGCAGTGACTGGACATAGTCGATCGGCGTGTAGCCCGTCGCCGTGCGAAACCGCCGCTTGAATGTTCGCTCGGTCAGGCCCGAGCGGGCGGTCATCTCGGCGACAGGGTTGGCCGTCTCGTAGTGCTCGGCGATCCACTGCTGACACACGGCGATCGTCGCGTCCTCATGCTGCCTTGGACGGACCATGGCTGCGAAAGGCAGCTGCCCCTGGCTGCGATCCCCGAACAAGAAGATCTTGGCAATCCGCCGGGCCTCATCCTCGCCGCAATATCGTGCGATCAGGTAGAGCGACAGGTCGGTCCAAGAAGCGGATCCACCAGCGGTGACGATGTCATGCTCCTTGCCGGAGGGCACAAGCACGCGTTCCGCCTTGAGGTCGACCTCCGGGAAATGCGTCTTGAAAAGTCCGCAGACACTCCAATGTGTCGTCGCCTCGCGCCCATCCAGAACGCCGGCCTGCGCAAGCAACAGCGAGCCGGTGCAGACAGAACAGATGATCGCCCCTTGGCGGCGCTGGGCCGTCAGCCAGGCCGCCGCTTCCGACCACCGGTCTGTCAGAACGGGGTCGGGCTCCAGGAACAAGTCCGGCACGATCACCACGTCCATCTGGGCGCGATCGGCAAAGGTTCCCTCGGGCACCAGCGGAACTCGAAGAGTCGTGCGAATGGGATCGGTCGTCACGCCGATGACGCGTGGATTCATTCTACGGCTAGCAACGCGGTCCCCGGTCAAGGTCTGCCAGACAGTGCCGACGCAGGAAAATACCTCGTGCAGCCCGTAGATGACCGCCGCCGAGGATTCCGGCACGGCCAGGAGACCGACCGACAGTTTGCGGGCGTTCTGTGAAATGGGCATGACGTCAATTGGCATATTTGGCCCGATTTTGTCAATTCTGATTCTAACGCTGTTCGCTCTCTCCATGGCACACCCTTTCCAGAAACGACGCCCCGACGGGCGAAACTCAGGAAAGGACTCCATGATGATCCGACATATCCGACACTGGCACAGCGACGCCGCCGCCCGACGCACTCGGCGCGCATCGATCGCAAAAGTGCAGCATCTCGATGACCACCTTCTGCGCGATATAGGGCTGACGCGAGGGGACATCCCGTATGCGCAGCGGCGACACGTTCCCAATCACCGCTGCTAGCGACATCGCCGGAGGACGGGTTCCTCCGACTTCAAGGAGACCTCTGCAATGTTTGAAACCTCACGCCGCAAACTGCTCGGCGCCTCGCTGATCGGGGCCGGAGCGGTGTTGAATGCGACCGGCCTTCCGGCCGTCGCGAATGACGCAAAACGAAAGGGACGTATCATGCTCGACAAGGTTCCGGCCTTCCCGAAGGGCCTCGTTGAGGCCGCAGAATTTCCGCTGATCGAAGCGATCCATGGCCGCCGGTCGCGTCGCTTTGCCAAGGGAGCGACCATCCCTGACGGTCCACTGGCTCATAGCTCAACCGAGCCGCCGGAACCGTTGACCGACACCGAACAGATGCTGCTTCTGACCACGGTCGCTGGCAACACGGGCTGGTCCAACCTGATCCCGCACAACCGGTTCTATGCTCCGAAGATCCCCAACTATGCAGGATCAGCGGGTGGCCGGACTTTTCCGTCCGCGGCCGGCTTCCACACTTCTGAGATCTTTTTCACCGACGACACTGGCACCTACATGATGCCGACGCGGGACATGGTGCCTGTCACCGCGCCGGGCGCGGACATCGACCTTGCCGCATATCTCGACGCGCACAGGGCACGGATCGTGAAGCTTGGCGAGGGCCGGATGAACACGCCGCGGGTGCCGCAGCACATGGAGATGCACAACGAATGGTGCGCCAACGTGCCCGGCAGCACGCTGATCATTCCGGTCGCCGATCTGGCGCAACACATGATCCTTGTGCTGTGCTACCTGGTGCAGAACGGTGCCTGCCTGTTCGATGACGTGAACGGACGGCCCATTCCGACGATGGAAAAATACAGCGCCATCATCGATGTCGAGAACCCTTTTCCGCTGTCCTATGTCGAGCAACTGGCGATCACCGAAGTCACCGTTGAGACGTCAACCTCGTGTTATGCTGGTGCGCTGATGCTTCAGGCACTCGGGCTGGGCGGCTGGATGTACGAAGGGATCAATCCGTTCAGTGTCCTTGGTGCCAGCGGTGACCCGGACGTGCCCGGCCTTGGCTTCCGGTTTGACATGCCCGAAGGCGCGATCCTGCCGCATGTCACAGGACTGGAGGGGCATTTCGAGGGCCATGTGCCGCCGCACTTCCCCGACATGCGTGCCGCCGTGATGTCGGTGGTCGAACGCAAGTTCGGAACCGGCGGCCCGTTCAGCGGTGGCACCGGTGGCCCGTACAAGAAGTCCGAGATGGTGCGGGCCAATGCTGCTCCGTTCGGGCCAGAGGCGATCGACTGCGTGGTGGCGATGGCGGACTACATCCACGAGACGTTCGGGCGTTTCCCGGCGACGGTGCCGGCGATCTTCACCCTGATGTACTTGCAGGCACACAAGCTCGACACCGGCTTCTACGACACGCATTTCGACAAGGGCGCCTATCTGCGGACCCATGCCGAGAATGCGCGTAACTGGGGGTGACCCCGATACCCCGGGCCCTATTGCGGCCCGGGGAACTCCGTAATCCTCAATTGACCCGATCGGGAGACGTTCCATGCTCATGCAGGTCAGGAACCAGTTCACGATCTGCCCGGCCTCGACCTCCGAGGCGGCGGACATAGCCAGACTTGCGCTGATCGCAAGTGACGGCCTCACTGGCATCACCTGGGAGGCTATGCGCGGGCCGGGCGAGACGGTGCTCGATGCCGGCGCCCGGCGTGCTGCGAAGCGAAGAAAAGGCTTTTCCTATCACAACGCGGAAGTTGCCTTCGGCCGGTCGGGTGTAATCGCGGCCATTGTCTCCTTTCCGTTGGAGCCAGAAGACGTTTCGGACTTCGGTTTCGACATACCGGCAGTCTTCCGTCCCTTGGTCGCGCTCGAACAACAGGCCGTGTCGACGTGGAACATCAACCTGCTGGCGACCTATCCGGAGGCGCGGGGGCAGGGAGCGGCAACCGCCCTGATCGCCGAGGTCGGGGAGCGGGCGGCGTATGAGGGTTTTACCCGGCTCAGCCTGATCGTGCGCGATGCCAATCCGGCCCAACGGCTCTATACCCGTTTGGGATTCCGTGAGGTTGCCCGGGCACCTATCGTCAAGGGCGATTTGCCGTTGCACGGAAGGGATTGGGTGCTGATGTTCAGGGAGGTCGGGGTATAGCCCACCAGGTTCGGACGAGGTACTTCGAAAGGAGCAAGAGATGGTCGATATCGACAGTCTGCGAGCCGATACACCGGCGTGCAAGGATGTTCTGCATTTCGACAATGCCGGCGCTTCGCTCATGCCCGAACCGGTCTGGCAGGCAATGCAACGGGTTCTTGAGGACGAGCGGACCTTCGGCGGCTACGAGGCTGAACGCCGCGCCGCTGACGATCTTGCCGCCTTCTACACCGAATTTGCCGCGCTGCTGCACGCCGACCCGACCGAGATCGCCTTTGTGGAAAACGCCACCCGCGCGTGGGACATGGCATTCTATGGGCTCGACCTGAAGCCTGGCGACCGGGTGATCACCCACGGCTCGGAATACGCGTCCAACTATCTTGCCCTGCTGCACCAGGCCGGCCGTTGCGGGTTCCATATTGACGTGGCCCCTTCGGACCCATCGGGCCAGATCGCCGTTGCCGCGCTGGAAGACATGATCACCCCGCGCACGCAGTTGATCGCGATCACCCACGTTCCGACGCAGGGCGGACTGGTCAACCCGGCGGCGGCAGTTGGGGAGGTGGCAAGACGGCGCGGGATACTCTACCTGCTCGACGCCTGCCAGTCGGTCGGTCAAGTCGACGTGGACGTGCATAAGATCGGCTGTGACATTCTTTCCGGCACAGGCCGCAAGTACCTGCGAGGTCCGCGCGGTACCGGTTTCCTCTACGTGCGGAAGGCGGTTCTGGACCGGATTGATCCGCCTTTCATCGACTTGCACGCGGCCACCTGGACGGGACCGGACAGCTATGAGCTGGCCGCGGGTGCACGCCGCTTCGAGACATGGGAGTCCAATGTCGCAGGCCGTGTCGGGCTTGCGGCCGCCGTTCGCTATGCCCGCCAGATTGGCCTGCCGGAGATCGAGGCGCGGGTCGCAGGCCTTGCAACCCGTCTGCGCAACGAGCTCACCACGATTGACGGAGTCATGGTCCACGATCAGGGAGAAACGCGATGCGGGCTGGTGACCTTCCGCAAGGATGGCCTGAAGGCGGCCGCCATTGCGGACCGCTTGAGAACTCAGGAGATCAACATCTCTGTCTCGAAGCTGCCCAATGCGCGCCTCGACCTCGGTGCGCGCGGGCTCGACGCGCTTGCCCGCGCCTCGGTCCACTATTTCAACACCGATGAGGAGATCGTACGGTTCGCCGAAGCTGTTGCGAAGTTGTAGTGGGGTTTTAACGGGTCGTGGCACGTCTGAATGGCGGTCGCGCGAACCCGATTTTTTCCGAGGGACACCATGACCGTCTGGACAAGGATCAAAACACGCAATGCGTTCGTCGAGGCGATTGGAGACAAGTGCCTGAAAGGTGACGGCATGGAGTTCATCCTCCATTCGGACGGACGGATCTCCGGTATGGTGGAAGGGCGATGCCTGACCGGGAAATGGGTTTGGCGCGACACTTGCTTTTGCAGGGAAGCGCGCCTGAACAATGACGATCTTTCAACGGATTGCGAGATCATCGAGATCTGCGGGAACAGGATGCGCTACACTCGCAACCGGGGGCGCGGCGAAAGCTCGATCGTATCGATTGGGTGAGATCCGAGACGTCGACGCCAGGACCGTAACGGGAAATCAAAACCGCGACCATGCCCTTGTGATTGAGGGAGCCTTCGGTGCAGGGACGTCCCGCGACCTACTGTTTCCGTTGGCGGGGAGGATTCCTCAGTTCGCGGAGATGGCGCCAAACGACGAGCGAATGGCAACCACAAACAAGCAGGAGACGGCGCGTAACGTGGTCTCGCGCGACTCGAGTGGCTCATCCGCCAGAATCCGCACTCTCCAGTTCGCCCTGGCATTTTCTCGATATCCGGGCCGCGCATGTTTGTCCGTTTCGCATTTCGGCCGGAACTGGCCGCGGCGATCGACCGGGCGCGGTTCCGGATGGGTGTTTCGGCGCACAGGTAGACTGGAACCGAACCATCCCCGCCACTGCCCCGTTCACCCCGATGACATTTCTCGTATTCGGCTGATCGGGTCGGTTCCGTTCTCCGACTTTAACGCCCGGATTTCTCTCGTGGTTTCGGGTCTATCGAATGGATGCAGCTCGATGTTGCCGGAGTTATCAGCATTTTGCCGGCTGGCGTGTGGGGCTGACACCTTCGCTGCAGGGAGAAAGCCGCCGCATAGACGTCAGATACCTCGCATGTACGCCCCATCACCAAGCCCTGCGAGTTCTCGGCACCTTCAATCGAGCACCGAGTCACCCACTAAGTGGGCCGAGAATTACCGGCACCACACTGCACCATGAGTTGCCCTACGGCTGCATTCGCCGTGCCAATCGGTTGCAACAGCAAATCCGAGGCGATGCGCAGAGCCATCCAGACATTTCCGGCACTCACCCGCTTGCCGATCAGCCGCCCGCACTCGCGTTTGACCCCAGGCGCTTCCACTTGGGGCGCTGGCAGTTGCGCGTCTTCCGGTGTCCATTTCGGGCGGCCGAGCCTGCGCTGGCTGATGTTGCAGCCGAACCCGATCGTCCCATCGCATTTCTGACAATAGGGCATCGGCAGCGGATCTTAAGAACCTTCATAGACCAGCGTCCGCGTCAAAGCGGCATGCCGTGAGACCGGGGGAGAGACATACACTGGCTTTTAGATCCGGCCACCCCAGGGGGCAGTCCACGATTGCCGGGGCTGAGCATTTGCAGATCACACTGTGACGATCTGTGCCCGAGTTGACAGTCAACGCCCGAAAGCGACGGCCGCTCTAGGCACGTTGAATCAGCTCGTAGGGCAATATCACTTCACGTTTCTCGCCACTGGAAAGCAGAACTTGCATCTGCTCGAACGCAACTCTCGCCAAATCAATATGAGGGACCCGCACCGTGTTCAGCCATGGTGCAAGCCACTCGTTCATCGGATTGTCGTCAAATCCATAGATCCGAAGATCGTCCGGCACCCGCACCCCGCGTTCAAGACACCGCCGATAGACTCCATATGCGATCTGGTCGTTGCCACAGAACACCGCGTCGACCGCGCCATGATCAAGGATTGGACCGGCACAATCGTAGCCGCTCTCCATGGACAGGCGTGCTTCATGGATCATCGATTGCGGCACCTCGACGCCAGCATCTTTGGCGGCGTCCAGCATTCCGCGAAGACGCCGGGCGCTTGTGTCGGAAGTGGTGGGGCCGTGAATGATCGCGATATCTCTCAGATGTCGACGCACACCGGAGCGGACCTGCGCCCGGGCGGCGGCAAAATCATCGATGCCAACGAACGAGAACCCCGGACATGCTTCCAACCGGCGGTTTATGAAAACCACCGGATCGTTGCCGATCAGGACTTCGAGTCCCGGACTGTCCACGGCGCACAGGAAAAAGACACCGGAGACCCGTCTTGCGCGCAAATCTTCGATACATCTGTCCTGCGTCTCCGGCTCCTCGTTTGACGTATACACCAGCAGGGCTGCCTTCTCTGCCGCGAGGCACCGTTCAAGCTCCCACGCGACGGCGGCATAGAAGTTGTTCTGGATGTTCGAGTTTATCAGCGCAAATGTATTGGTCATTTGCGAGCGGAGTGCACGACCCACCTGATTGGGACGGTAGTTCAGAGCTTTGGCGGCAGCAAAAACCTTCTCTCTGGTGGCGCTGGATACGCTGCCCGTACCCGAGTTGAGTGCTCTCGAAACACTCGCGATCGAGACACCAGCCATCCTTGCAACATCGTGAATCGATGTCGCCTGACCAGAACCGCTGGAGCGATCACCTGCTTCGGTATCGTCTGAGTTTTCCATTCATCACTCCCGGTTCGACCCACAAGAAATCGCTCACCGCGCTCGGTCAAGGCGACACCTTGTGCGCTTGATGCCTCCGCTGCCGTGATTCGTCCCCAAAAAACACACCAAAAAGGAAACGTTTACATAGTCAGTTCTGGTCGCGAGAGCGAGCGGTGTCCGTATTCCGCGCTGTAAATATATAATTTAAAACATTTATTATCAAGACGGGTTGATCTTCTAGAGAAGGTCTCACCGTCTTTGACAAACTTCTCGTTGACTTGTGGAAACGTTTACAGTTCTGATTGCGAAACGGAAGGTGGATCGCATGACCAAGAGAATTGGCATTGTCGGGGCGGGAATCGTGGGGCGCTCGTGGGCGATATGCTTCGCCCGCTCAGGCTGCGAGGTGGACCTCTACGACGTTCAGCCAGGAGTGGTTGAAGGGGCGCTGGATGCAATTGCTGCACAGCTGGAAGACCTGGATTCGCTCGGTCTGTTGCGGCAGAGTTCCAGCAAAGAAGTGCTGGCCGCCTTGAAGCCGGCAGCAACGTTGGACGAGGCGGTTGGCGCTGCAGACTATGTCCAGGAAAACGGACCCGAACGAATTGAAGTCAAACGCGAACTGACTGCCGCGCTTGATGCCGCGACCCCGGATGGCGTGCCGATTGCGAGCTCGACATCTGCACTCCTTCCATCCCGTATATCGGACGGTTTGCCAGGTGCTTCGCGCTGCCTTGTTGCGCATCCGCTGAACCCGCCACACCTCATTCCAGCGGTAGAGATTGTTCCGGCACCTGCAACGGCCGCAGAGACGGTTGCGCGCACGGCAGAGTTGATGACCCGCATCGGGCAATCTCCTGTGGTTGCACACCGGGAGACAGAAGGCTTCATCATGAACCGGCTCCAGGGCGCCGTATTGGACGAAGCGATCAAACTCATCGCTGAAGGAATTGCCGAGCCAGAGGATGTTGACCTGGCAATGAGCGCCGGGCTGTCGCGTCGCTGGTCTTTCATGGGACCGCTGGAAACCATCGATCTGAACGCTCCCGAAGGAATCGCAGGATTCTTCGACCGATATGGTGAAGCCTACCGGACAATCGGCCGTGACCGACCGACGCGTCACGACTGGACCGGCCCATTGGCCGAGCGTCTTGTCGCTGCCAGGCGCGATGCCCTTCCCGAGTGCGAGTTGGCCGCTCGGAAAGGGTGGCGGGATCGGAAACTCGCGGAGTTGGCGGCCTTCTTCAACGAAGAAAAGAATGGGGGGACGTATGTCTAAGTCGCGAAAAGTCATCGTCAGTTGCGCCCTGACCGGGGCGATCCACACACCGTCGATGTCACCCTATCTGCCGGTGACACCGGACGAGATCATTGCCGAAGGGCAGCGCGCCGTGGAGGCTGGGGCAGCCATCCTGCACGTCCATGCCCGCGACCCGGAAACCGGGCGGCCGGACCAATCGGTTGAGGCCTTCGCCCGGATCTTGCCCGCGCTGAAGGAAACTGGCGCCGTCATCAACATAACAACGGGCGGCAGCCCCTTCATGGATGTGTCAGAGCGGGCGGCACCGGCCTTGCACTACGCGCCGGAACTCGCGTCGCTCAACATGGGGTCGATGAACTTCGGGCTCTACCCCATGTTGGCTCGGTTTCCCGATCTGGAACAGCAATGGGAACGGGATCATCTGGAGAATTCGCGGAACGTGATCTTCAAGAACACGTTCGAGGACATCGGCTTCATTCTGGACAATGGCGGGAAGAACGGAACCCGGTTCGAGTTCGAATGCTACGATATCGGTCACCTCTACTCGCTGAACCACATGACGAAACTGAAGGGGCTGACCGGTCCGCTCTTCGTTCAGTCGGTGTTTGGTCTTCTGGGCGGGATAGGCGGGCATCCCGAAGACGTGCAGATGATGCGCCGAACCGCGGATCGCCTGTTGGGGGATCGCTATCAATGGTCTGTCCTCGGTGCGGGCGCAAACCAGCTGCGGATCGCCGCGATGTCTGCCGCGATGGGAGGGCACATACGGGTTGGTCTGGAGGACTCGTTGTGGGCCGGTCCGGGTGAAAAGGCGACCTCATCGGCGCAGCAGGTTCTAAAAGTTGGAGAAATCATTTCGGGATTGGGGCTGACAATTGCCTCACCCGACGAGGCGCGTGATCTGCTTGGCCTGAAGGGCGCGGGCGAGGTGCGTTTCTGATGGAGATTTCGGTTCTGGCAGATGTGAAACCACGTCTTGGCGAAGGACCGCTTTGGGACGTGAAGACAGAGCGTCTCTATTTTGTGGACGCCTTGGGCAAGAGGGTGTTCCGCTGCAATGCCGAAGGCGGCGAGATGCGGGCTTGGACAACACCTTCCGAGATCGGCGCAATCGCGTTGGCGGGGAAAGAAGCCCTCGTTGTGGCCCTTCGCGACGGGTTTCAATGGCTCGACCTGGAGAGCGGAGAGTTGGTGCCGATCGTTGACCCCGAGCCGGATCAGCCCGGCAACCGCATGAATGATGGAAAGGTCGACCCGGCTGGACGTTTCGTTTGCGGGTCCATGGATACTGGCGAGGAAACCCCGACTGGCGCGCTTTGGCAGTTGGGTACTGACCTTGCTGTCACCAAACTGGACGACGGAATAATCTGCTCCAACGGCCCATGCTGGTCGCCGGATGGTGCCACGCTCTATTTCGCTGACAGTTTCCAGGGCGAGATCTACGCCTACGACTACGATGTTGCTACGGGCACCGCAGAGAACCGTCGCGTTTTCAGACAGATGGATGCCTCACGTGGCGGCGCCCCGGACGGGGCGACTGTCGATGCCGAGGGCTTTGTCTGGTCTGCGGGCGTCTTTGACGGGCGCATTTTTCGCTATGCCCCGGACGGCACGGTCGACCGCGAGATCGAGATGCCGGTGTGCAAAATCACCAGTATCGCCTTTGGCGGTGCGAACCTGAATCGCCTTCTCGTGACGTCGATGGCAGAGCCGCCCTTGCCGAAATACCCAGGCGACGGCCCGTTGCGCGGTTCGCTGTTCGTGATCGATGGCCTTGGCGTTTCCGGCCGGCCAGAACCGCATTTTGCTGGAAATCGGGAGGGGGCGGCATGACCAATCGCACCGCAATTGTCACCGGCGCAGCGCAGGGGATCGGCGAGGCCGCGGCGCGAAGGCTGGTGCGAGAGGGGGTCACGCGTCTGCTCTTGATCGACTGGCAGGACGAGTCGTTGAGGTTGGTCGCCGAGAGCTTGACCAACGAAAACGTTCAGGCGGACACGCTTTGCATTGATCTGCGGAACGCCGAAGCGGTGTGCGACGAGGTCGCCAGAGCGGCCGACGCACTGGGAGGGGTTGATGCCCTGATCAACGCGGCCGGAACGACCGAGCGAGGGGGATTGCTGGACACCGACCCCACAGCGTTCGATCGCATTTTCGGCCTGAATGTTCGCGCACCGTTTTTCCTGATGCAGGTGGTCGCCCCGAGAATGCGGAAAGGTGGGGTGATCGTGAATATCTGCTCCATGCTGGCCTATGGCGGGCCTCCGTTCCTGCTGGCTTACTCCGCGTCCAAGGCCGCGCTTGTCGCACTGACCAAGGGCGCGGCCAACACCCTGAAGCGGGACGGCCTGCATGTTTTCGGGATCAACCTCGGCTGGACATGGACGCCATCAGAACAGGAGGTCCAGACCAAAGTGCACGGTTTGGCCGATGACTGGTACGAGACTTTTGGAGCCAGGCAACCCTTCGGGCGCCTGCTGTTTCCTGAAGATCCCGCCGGACTGATCGCGTTTCTGACTTCAAGCGATGCAGCCATGATGACCGGGGCAATTATCGATCTTGACCAATACGTTGCGGGCACCGTGGAGGACAATCCGGGCGCCTGACGTCAACCAGGGCGGAACACCCGCCCAACAAGAGGGAGAGAGGAACGATGAAACGCAGAACCTTGATGAGCCTGATGGCAGGCTTGAGCATGAGCGCCTTGCTGACTGCGCCGGCGCTGGCAGCCGACATCACTGTTGGCATGAGCTGGGCGAACTACCAAGAAGAACGCTGGAAGATCGACGAAAGCGGGTTGCGCGCCGGACTGGAGGAAATGGGTGCAACCCTCGTGACGGCTGACGCTCAGAGCTCGAATGAGCGCCAGGCCTCGGACATCGATGGCCTGCTGGCACGCGGAGTCGATGCCCTGTTGATTGTGGCCTGGGATTCCGAGGCCGTGATCCCTTCGGTTGAGCGTGCCTTGGCCGAGGGAATTCCGGTCATCGCCTATGAGCGCCAAATTGAATATCCGGGCGTGTTCTACGTTGCATTCGATCCGGTGGAAGTGGGTCGCATTCAGGCCCGCGAGCTGGTCAAGGTGCAGCCAAAGGGTGACTATGTCATCATCAAGGGCAGCCCGACGGACCAATATGCTCACTACGTTCTCACCGGTCAGAAAGAGATCATCGATCCGCTGATCGACAATGGCGACATCAAGATCGTCGGTGAGCAATGGACTGACGGCTGGGTGCCGGACAACGCGCAGAAGAACATGGAGAACATCCTGACCGCGGTGAACGACAAGGTCGATGCCGTCCTGGCGTCGAACGATGGAACCGCAGGTGGTGTCGTGGCCGCGCTGTCGTCGGTCGGTCTGGAAGGGATCCCCGTATCTGGACAGGACGGAGACATTGCTGCTCTGAACCGGATCGCCCTGGGCTCGCAGACTGTGACCGCATGGAAAGACGCACGCGAGCTCGGTCGCCTCGGCGCCAAAGTCGCTGCGGCGCTTGCCAGTGGCACGGCACCTGAAGAAATCGAAGGTGCAGTCGTCTGGGACAAGGGTCCCAAGGGGACGGCCCAGAATGCTGCCGTCCTGGCGCCTGTCACGATCACACGCGACAACCTTGATGTCGTTTTGGACGCGGACTGGATCTCCAAGGAAGATCTGTGCGCGGGTGTGACCGACAACGCACCGGACGCCTGCAAGTGAACTGATGCGGGTCGGTCCTGTGAACCGACCCGTTCAACCGCTGGGGAGCATCATGACCACAGAGTCCCTCGACCCGCCTGCCATGAACGTCGCGCCGCGTGACAGTGGATTCAACGTCCGCACATTGTCCCTTGTCGGCCTCCTTTTTGTGATTGCGGTGACCTTTCACCTGCTTTCCGGTGGCTTGTTCCTGACGGCGCGAAACCTCTACAATATCGTGGTGCAAACCAGCGTGGTGGCCATTTTGGCCTGCGGCATGACCATCGTCATCGTTACCCGCAACATTGACCTGTCCGTCGGGTCGGTTCTGGGCTGCGTGGGCATGGTGATCGCGCTGTTGCAGATCCAGATTTTCCCGCAGGAGGCGGCCTGGAACTGGCCGCTTACCGTCGTCATCGGGCTTGCATTGGGCGCGCTGATCGGAGCGTGGCACGGATTCTGGATTGCCTATCTCGGGGTGCCTTCCTTCGTGGTGACGCTCGGCGGATTGCTGATTTTCAGGGGTGCGGCCTTCGAGGTGGCGCAAGGCAAAACGCTTGCCCCCTTCGACCCGATCTATCGCCTGTTCGGTGGGGGCATTGATGGCGCCCTGGGCGTCGGTCCGAGCTGGATGCTGTTCGTGGTGATCATGGTCCTGTACGGGCTCGGAGAAATCCTCGTGCATCGCCGGCAAACACGCTTGGGCTTCCACTCGAAGGCCCGCGCAAAAGTCCTACGTTTCGCCCTCGTTCTGGTCGCTGCGGCAGCCTTTGTTGCCACCATGAACTCCTATCTGAAACCGCGCAGCGACATTGGCCGGGGCGTGCCGATCCCCGCCTTGGTGCTGCTTTCAGTTGTATTGTTCATGGAGTTTGTCACACGCTTCACGACCTTCGGCCGCTACATCTTTGCCATCGGCGGCAATATCGACGCGGCGCGATTGAACGGCATACCGACCAGACGCACTGTTCTCGTGGCTTTCATCACCATGGGGGTGCTCTGCGCCATCGCAGCCGTCGTGACCACTGCAAGGTTGAACGCGGGAACCTCCAGTACCGGCGAATTGCTGGAACTGTCAGCCATCGCGGCCGCTGTGATTGGCGGAGCATCCCTGTCAGGTGGTCGCGGCACGATCGCGGGCGCAGTCGTTGGGGCCCTGATCATACAAAGTCTTGAAAGCGGCATGGTACTGATTGGTGCATCAAGCTCTCAACGAATGGTGGCAATCGGCCTTGTGCTGATGGCGGCGGTTTTTGCCGACAAATACCTCTCGGGGGAAGAATGATGGAGACGCAAACAGGCAAGCCGCTCGTCGAAATGCGAGGTGTTTTCAAGGCGTTCGGCGGGGTTCACGCGGTCGAGGATGTCGATGTGACCCTGCACGCGGGTGAAGTTGTCGCCGTGCTGGGCCACAACGGAGCGGGAAAATCCACGCTCATGAAAATGCTCGCGGGCGCCTACAGACGCGACGCCGGATCCGTCCATATTGATGGCAAGGCGGCGGAGCTTGCCAGCCCGGCCGAAGCGTTTGAGCTCGGGATAGAAACCATCCACCAAACCCTGGCGCTTGCCGACAATCTTGATGCCACCGCGAACCTGTTCCTGGGGCGCGAGATTGCGTGGCGCGTTGGCCCGTTCCGCATCATGGACAGTGCACGGATGCGGGATGTCGCCGCCAAGGTGATCAGCCAGCTGAATCCGCGGTTCACCAACCTGAACACCCCATGCCGCGACCTTTCGGGCGGGCAGAGACAGACGATTGCCATTGCCCGTGCGATCCATTTCGAGGCCCATGTTCTGATTATGGACGAGCCCACCGCGGCACTCGGCCCACACGAAACCGCGATGGTTGCTGACCTGATCCGGGAACTGAAATCAAAAGGTATCGGCATCTTCCTGATCAGCCACGATATTCACGATGTCTTTGACCTCGCAGACCGCGTGGTGGTTATGAAAAACGGCCAGGTTGTCGGCACAGCAAATACGTCAGATGTGTCGCAGGATGATGTGCTGGGGATGATCATCCTCGGAAAATGCCCTGAAGGCGCAATCCCTGGCCCAGGTGCTCGGTCAAACCCTCAATAGGGTTTGGTCAGACGAATTCCCATTGGGGCGGGTAGGGCTGCTTTTTGGCGTCTAAACACCACCAAGCCTGATCCGTGCAACAGGATTCAAGGCAGCGTGGACATCATCCGGTCGGCGGTGATGCCGTATCCGCCTCCAGAGTTTCTCGGAGAGCGGGTGGCGATTTCGCAGCGTGGATTCCGGTTCGCTTTGGATTTGAGGTCATGCGGCGGCACTATTGTGCTGCAAGCGGCGGTTCTGGATGGTCTGTTTCTTGATCTCCTCTCAGATCCGCATGATCTGAGCGCCTCGTCCGTGGTAGGCATGGGCGGGCGTCAGGATACCCGGACACTCATGGTATCGGTGGTTGGTGTCGTGCTCGGCGAATGCTTTGGTCTGCCGTTCTTGGTCGCCGGGTAGACTATAGTTTTCAACAAGGTCTCGGATCTTCATGGTCTGATGCCAGCGTTCATCTTGCCCTGCGTTTGGGGGTGGTGGGTCCGCCGCGAACGTGATCCATGCCCTTGTCCCAAAGGACGTCGGCGAGATCCTCGGCGACATACGATATGCCGTTGTCGGATTGCAGTGTGGTCGCTTTCGATGCACTGTGCAGCCCGTTTGGCCGTGCCCGCAGGACGGCTGAAGTCGCGCTTGAGGGTCTCGGGCTCATCGCGCGCATCGACACGCGGCTACGAGAGATCGACATCGGTGCGTGGGAGGGGTGAACCTTCGACAATATCGCGAAGGAAAACGGAAACGGGGACCTGAAACAACGCAATCGCATTGCCCTTCTGTTTGCTGCGCCCGACGGAGAGCGGCTGGAGGAGGTCGAGCGCTGCTATTCGGATCTGCTGCGCGATACCGGCGGGCCGACGATCATCGTGTCCCACTGCATCGCCCTTGCCGTGTTGCGTGGCGTGATTGCCGGGGGAGCCTGACAGAGTCACCGGACGTACGGCAGACTCAGGGAACAGTGGTCGAGGTTTCCGAAGGCCGTGAGGCCGCGCCTGCCTGTTGACATCATCAAACCCAGAGGGAGGGTTCGACCTGGCCAAGCCAGACGGTGTGGCTGCCCGGTTGCCATGGACGGCCTTCCGTCCAACGTCTTCACGGCGAGTTCCAGAAACCGACATGGTTTCGGGTTCGGCCGTTGTGGATGGGGCAGGGGGTAGAACCCTGTTTGAGCCGGTGCCGGGGGCAGGGGCGTGTCCTGGGATCACGAAACGCGATCCGTTCGGATACTTCAAGGCGCGCGATGAGATCCTCCGCCTCGCGGTGATGATGAGTATCCGGTTCCCGCTTTCTCCCCGAAACTTCAAGGAATTCCTTCATGAGTGAGGGGGCGATATCAGCCACGAAACGGACCGCTACATGTGGCAACGGATCGGGCCGTTGCCTGCAATCCGGACCCGGTAGAGCCGCGTCAACGGGAGCGTTTGTGCCAATGGCGATGGTATCTCGGCGCGCTATCCGTGGAGATCAACGGAGAGCGGCACTACCTGTGGCGGGCCGTCGACCACGAGCGCGATGTCCTTGAGAGCTTCGTGACCAAGAGGCGGCATTGAAACTTCTCAGCAGATCGCTGAAGCGCCACGTCTGGGCGGATGACTTCATGACCCGTACCAGCGGTCCTGCGGCGCTTCGTGAAAGATGAAAGGAGTGGCAAACTGCGAGTAAACGGGCAGTTTGTTCAACAAATGGGTCGAAAGCTCACACCAGTTGTTCCGGCGACGAGAGTGGACGATGCTCCGGCTCCGGCGGATGCGAAGTCTCCAGTCGTTTGCCGCTGTTCACTCCTGTGGCTTCGATCATTCAATTCCGGAGCGGAGCGCCCCCTCAGCCAAAGGCCCCCGGGAAAGAACCGTACAGTCCACCTTGCCGTGTCGTGTCACCTCGGCACGGCATAGGAGACCGCGATCCTGACCTTGCAGAGACAACGTCGAGTGGTCCGACACCACCCTGTCAGGGCACTGCGCATCTAGCTTCGGGAACCCCCTGAAACCCTGCATCTATTGCAATGACACGCCCGTCGGGGCTTGGTGCATTGGAATTCAGGCCGATGCTGGTGATGAAGAGCGTCCGCAGATCCGGGCCGCCAAAGCAGGGCTTGGTCGGCATTGACACCGGAAGTGGGATGCGGCGGTCGACGTCTCCCTTCGGCGTGATGCGCAAAACCTCGCTGCCGCCGACACCGGCCATCCAGTAGCAACCATCCGTGTCGACGCATGCGCCGTCGGGTCTGCCGGCGGTAGCCGCGCAGTCGAAAAACAGGCGCTGGCCTGAGAGCGCGCCGTCCTCGGGATCGTGGTCGAACGCCCAGATCGTTTGAACGTCGGGCCAGGAGTCGGAGAGATAGGCAGTGCGATCATCCGGGCTGAAAGCGAGCCCGTTGGTGATGTGAAGCCCACCCAGCAGCGGCCGCGCCACCGTACCGTCGAGGCGATGGACCTGGCCTGTCGGTTTCGAGCGGTCGTGTTCCGGCATGGTGCCCACAAAGAACCGCCCCGATCGTGAGACCGCGCCGTCGTTCGGCCGGTTGCCGGGCGGTTCGCCGGCAAGGGACGTGAGCAGGCTCAACGCCCCGCTCTCCGGGTCAAACAGGTGAAGACCCGCCTTCAACGCCACGATGATCCCGGTTGCCTCGGTGAGGGCGAGGCAGCCGATGGTCTGCGGCATCTCCCAGTGCTCAGACCGGCCAGTCTCTGGCCAGAACCGATGCAGGCTCGGCGCCCGGATATCGACCCACCAGAGGCTTTGGCTATGCTCACACCACAGGATGCCCTCGCCGACAGCGTTCGGTGTCAGCGGGAGGATATCGATTTCGGGCAGTGCCATCTGCGGCGCGCCCTCAATCCTTGAGGTGCAATGTCAAGAGCAGGCAGCAGTGGCCGCCGTCCCCGAGATCCGCCGAGAGCCGCAGCCAGTTGCCAAAATGCGCAACCCGGGCCATTGCCACCGTCTCGCAGTCCTCCGGAATCTCAAGCACCGTGCCCTCGTCCACCCAACGTATCCCGTCCGGCGACATCTGTACGCGTGCTGTCAGTCCGGCGCCGCTGGCTGGCTTGAGGGATCGGGCATAAATCACGGCCTCGCGGGCCCAGCCGGCCTCGTAGGGCTCCGTCGCGCCCGTCTCTTGCCAGGGTTCGTTTCGGGCGATGATTGCAGTAAACTCGGTCGCCATCAGAAATCTCCGGAGATGCAGGCAGAATCCATGTAGAGGAAGGCCCGTTTGTCAGTATCGGTTTCGGCAAAGACGCAGACATTCAGCATGCACCAGAGGTTCTTCATCGCCGGAATGTGGATCGACTCGAACCCCGACAGATCGAATTCACGGTCATTGCAGCGGAATGAAAGCGCCTGCATCGACGCGAGGTCGAAATCAAAACACAGGTAGGTCCAGTTCACCTTGGTCGGGATCTCGTTGTAGCAAAGTCGCTGCTCACCACCTGGCAGATCTTCCCAGTTCTCGGGCGACAAATGGTAGTGCGTCACTGTCTTTGTGCCGTCACCGATCGGGCGGAACGCAGTGTCCCGTTTGAATTGCCATTTCTGGATATGCTCTCCGTCAAGCGCATTCAGGAAACGAAGGTGCGGCATGACGCGTTCGGGATTCGACGCGGTATCTCCGCTTTGAAGATCGAACAGGAACCCTACCGAACGCACGTCGGCTTCGGAAAGCTGAAGTTCGCAAGCTTCGGGCTTGAACGTGAAATAGGCCTCGAAACGGATCTTTCCGGCCTCCCTGAATGTCTGACGCTTCAGGGCGACATTCTGCGCACCGCGGCGCGGGCGGGTGGCGATTTTGAGCGCATGGCCGTCGTTCAGCGGGCCATGCGAGCCTGCATCCCAATGGCCGAGCGTCGATAGCATCGGGCTGAGGTGCTGTGCATAGCCCGGGTGCATCGAGTCGAGCGTATCCTCGTAGTTGCCAACCAGCTGCGACCAGCCGCAGAACCCGTTGAGGAATTCGTCGTGACTGTAAATTCGGGAAAGCGGATTGAAGCGGCTGAGACGTGGGTCTGCCCGCCGCAACGCTGTGACAAGGGTTTCAGTATCCATTTCAGTTCCTTCTGCTTGCACGGGTCGTCGATGCGGTCAGCCGTCACGCAACGCACGTACCGCATCCCAGTCGATTTCGATCCCGAGCCCCGGGCCCTTTGGCACAGAGACCTGTCCGCCCTTCTGCCTCAGGCAGCCGGGGGGCAGATCGGCCAGTTGGGTCTTGAACGGGCTTTCGTCGCATTCGCATTCCATCACGCGGAAGGCGGGCATGGCGGCGGCGAGGTGCACGGAGGCCGTCTCGCAAACGATGCCGGACATGCCGATATGCGGCGCATAGGCGACGTTGAAGGTCTGGGCAAGATCGGCCATCCGTCGGGTTTCGGTGATGCCGCCGGCCCGGGCGACATCGGGCTGGAGCACCGAAAGCGTGCGTCCGGCAACCAGTCGGACAGCCTGATCGGTGGTGTAGTTGCTTTCGCCACCGGCCAGCGGCGTGCCGCATTGGGCGCGCAGCGCCTCGTAGCCGGCCTCGTCCTCGGGTTTCAGGGGCTCTTCGAACCAGTCATAGCCATTGGCCGTGAGTGCGCGCCCGACTTCCACCGCTTCGTCAAGCTCGTAGGCCCAGTTGGCATCGACACACAGGCCGACACCGTCGCCCGCGCGCTTGCGCATGCGCTCGATCCGCCGGCAGGCTTCATCAACAGGGCGGGCCATCTTCACCTTGATCCGGGAGAAGCCACGTTCGATGTAGCTGTCCAGCTCGGCATCGGCCTGCGCGTCGTCGCCCCAGTTCACCGCTGCCGCGTAGACATCGACCTGCTTGCGGCCGACCCCGCCAAGCAAGGCCCAGACGGGCAGCCCTGCTGCTTTGCCAAGAATGTCCCAAAGTGCGATATCGACGCCGGAGATGGCTTCGAACAACATGCCTCCAGAGCGGCCTGACAGGGCTCGGCGCATAGAGTGCCAATGGGCGGAGATGTCGAACGGCGATTGGCCGACCAGTCTTGGTTTCAGGGCGGTTTCGATCAGGTCGCAATAGGCGCGTGGCGCGAACCGGGCCAGCGTTTCGCCGACACCTACATGCCCCGCATCGGTGCGGACCTCGACCAGCACCAGCGACACCGTGCTGTAGGTGCCCCATGAGGTAATGGTGGGGCGGGGCATCTTCTGGGTAAGAGGATGGGCGATGGCATCGGTGATGCGTATCGAGGGATCGGTTGTGTAGTCCTGCATGGTGTCTTGTTACTCCGGGCGCATCGCGGCGACCGCCTCCCAGTTGATCTCGATCCCCAACCCTGGCCCAGTGGGAACCGGTACGACACCGTCGCGCATCTGTTCCACTGTTGGGCGCATGTCTGCCAGATCGGACTTGAACCGATTGGCGGTAGCCGCGCATTCCATGGCTCGCGTGTTGGGAGCCGCCGCCGCGAGATGGAGGCTTGCGGCTTCGCAGACGATGCCCGACATGCCGACATGGGGGGCGAACTGAGCCTCGTGGGTGTCCGCAAGCTGCGCGGCCAGCCATGTTTCCGAGATCCCCCCGGCGCGGGCCACGTCCGGTTGCAAAACGGCCAAGGCCCCCGATTGCAACAGTGGCAGGGCTTGCCGCGCGGTGAAGTTGCTTTCTCCGGCCGCAAGCGGCACCGAGAGCTTCTCGGCCAGCAGGCGATAGCCCTGCTCGTCGTCCGGGCGCACGGGTTCCTCGAACCAGGCATAGCCGTTGTCGTGCAATGCATTCCCGACCTCGATCGCTTCGGCTCGGGTGAAATTCCAGTTTGCATCGGCGGTCAGTTCGATCTCGTCACCGGCAGCCTTACGGATGAGGGCGATGCGGCTGGCAGCTTCGCGTGGGGTGCCACCGATCTTGACCTTGATACTGCGAAAGCCCCTTTCCAAAAGGCTCTCCAACCCTGCCAGCGCCTTGGCATCCTCTCCCCAGTGCACGGATGCGCCGTAGACCGGCACATGGGTGCGCCCCTCACCGCCCAGCAGCGTTGAAATGGGCTGCTGGCACTGTTTTCCCAGCAGGTCCCACAGGGCGATATCGACGCCAGAGATCGCCTCGATCAACGCGCCACCCTGCCGGCCGGAAAGCGTTCGGCTCATGTTTCGCCAGTGCCGGCCGATGGGAGAGGCCGGTTGGCCGACGAGAACCGGGCGCAGCAGATCCTCGACGAGCGACGCATATGCGAGCGGCGAAAACCGCGCGAGGCACTCCCCCACGCCGACCGCGCCGCCCTCGGTGCGGATCTCGACCAGAACGATGGAGACCTCTTCATAGACGCCCCATGCCGTGTGTGTCGGCTGCGGCAGCCGCTGCGTCACCGGATGGGCGATTACGTCCGTGATCCGAAAGCCGTTGTCCACCGAGGGGTCAACTGTCTGAGGCATGCCGGTCTCCTGCCAGGTCGGGCCCTACAAGCGGTACGTCAAACATAGTAACTAAGCAACTTATAATTTCAGTTGCTAAGAAAGAGAGCTGAGCGTAGCGTGAGGGGAATCGGAGCGTTCAGATGGCAATACTCGACAAACGAACGAACACGCCCTTCGCGGCGCCCGGGGGGCCGAGGCGGCTCGCCGAAACGGTGGCCGATGCGATCGCCATGGCGTTGCTGGAGGGGCGGATCGCCCCCGGGGACGCCCTGCCGTCGGAGGCTGAGATCAGCGCCGAATTCGGTGTCAGCAAGCCGATCGCCCGGGAGGCTCTGCGCGCGCTGGCTTCTGCAGGGCTGGTGCACACCCAGCACGGGAAACTCTCGCGGGCGAAGCGGCTGAACGGCGGACCCCTCGACCGGGTCTATGGCATGGCGATACGCGCCAATCCCAAACACATGCGCCATGCCAACGAGTTGCGGCTGGTGGTCGAGCCGGGCGTGGCCCGGATCGCAGCGGAACGCCAGGATCCCGAGGGCATGGAGGCGATGCGCGAAGCGCGGAAGGGGATGGAGGCAATGGATGTCGATGCCGATCACTTTCCAGATCTTGACGTCGCCTTTCACCATGCCATCGCTCTCGCCACGGGGAATTTCCTGATCCGGGTGCAAATGGAGGGGCTGGAGTCCATCCAGCGTGCGGTGTCAGAGGTGTTCAGTCACCGCAACACTCGTGGCCCGACCGAATGGGCGGAAACGATCGACCGCCATGTGGCGATTGCAGAGGCTATCGAGGCCGGCGATCCGGATGCCGCGGAAACCGCCATGCGCGACCATTTTGCCGCCGCCGACCTGGCCGCCGTCGAGGTGGAAAAGCTCGTTCAGAAAGGAAATGGCTGGTGACGCCGCAGTCGCATCGGGGACGCCGCGTGTTGGTCACCGCGGGTGATACCGGGATCGGCCGGGCAGTGGCTCTGGCGTTCGCTGGTCAGGGGGCGGACCTCGTGGTGCACCATTTCTCCAATTCCAAGAGTGCAGAAGCAGTAGCGGATGCCGCGCGCGGGCTCGGTGTCGCCGTGTCTGTCCTCGAGGCCGACCTGACACAGCCGGGTGCGGCGGGCTCGCTTGCCCGAGCCGTTCTTTCGGAGGGACCGGTCGACATTGCCGTTATCAACGCCGCCATCGAGCGCAGGTGCGATTGGAACGAACTGTCCGAGGCGTCAATTGCGAACCACGTGGCGGCGAACTTCACGGCAACAATTGCTCTTGCTCAGGCGCTTGTGCCCGGCATGCGCGCAAAGGGATGGGGTCGGATCATCGCAACCGGGAGCATCATGGCCGCCCGGCCACGCGCCGAGACGCTGGCCTATGCCGCGTTGAAGTCGGCACAGCTTACCGCTGTCGCGGCCTTGGCTCGGGAGGTTGGGCGCGACGGGATCACGGTGAACGTGGTTTCGCCCGGCTCCATCGAAACGGATCGCAGCCGTGCGGCGCTGGCGGATCCCGAAGTGCAGAGAACGGTCATTGCAAAGGTTCCGGTGGGGCGGATCGGCACCCCGGAGGATTGTGTGCCGGCCTATCTGATGCTGGCCGCGGAGGAGAGTGGCTACATCACCGGGGTCAATATCCCGGTGGACGGAGGATGGTCTGCCGGGGACGCACTGGCGGCAAACATGTCGCCACGCTGAACCAACCGGTGCGGACGAACCGTGCCGGACAGATGCCGCATTCGCGGTAGGGAAACCGAAGGGAGGAAGACATGAAACTCAAGGCAAGATTGCTCGCGGGGGCGCTGGTGAGCGCGGCCGCACTTGCGGCGCCGGCCACGGCACAGGAACTGCGGTTCACTGTCTGGTCGGGCAACGAAGCCCATCTGAACATGCTGAACGAGATCGCCGACAGCTTCATTGCAAACCACGAGGGTGTCACGGTGCGGTTCGAGACGATCCCGTTCTCGGAATACACGCAGAAGATCACGCTGCAACAGGCTGGTGGCAACGTGCCTGACCTGGGGTGGTTGCTGGAAACCGCAGCACCCAGTTTCGTCAACGCAGGTGTGCTTCTGGACGTCGCCGATGTCCTCAAGTCGACTGACGGATACGACTACGACGACCTTGCAAAGCCGGCGCAGAGCCTGTGGGTCAGGGATGATGCGGTTTATGGTATTCCGTTCTCGACGTCGCCTTTCATGACCTTCTTCAACAAGGACCTGTTCGCAGCTGCGGGCGTCAAGACGCCGGTTGAGCATTTCGAGGCTGGCACCTGGAACTACGAAACCTTCCGCGAGACGGCCAAGGCCACAACATCGGACGCGGCATTCGGTTTTCAGACCAAGGACGGCGCGGGCTTTGATGCCCGGATCATGCAGTTCCTTGAACCGGCGATCTATGCCAATGGCGGCGATGTCTGGGCCGATGGCGAGTGCCTGCTGAACAGCCCAGAGGCCGTCGAGGCGGTCACGACGCTCCATGAAATGATCTTTGTCGACAAATCCATCGTACCGCCGGGCGAGCAGGACGATTTCTTTGCCGGCGGTGCCGCGATGACCAGCAACCAGATCTCGCGCACCTCGAAGCTGAAGGATGCGAGTTTCGAATGGGGGATTGCGCCACTGCCGGCCGCAGCCGACGGATCGCGCGCCGATATCATCGGGCAAGCCGCCATCGTAGCCTTTGCAAACGGCAAGAATACAGAGCTCGCGGCCGAATTCGTGGCCCATATGACCAACACGGAAAACACCGCCAGGATGGCTGAGTTCTTCCCGCCGATCCGCGCGTCGGTCCTGGCGTCTGACAGCTTCACTTCGTCCAACGCCCTGCTCAGCGAGCAGGAAATGGCCTGGGTTGCCGATGCCATTTCCTCGGGGACTGTGCTGGCCTCGCACGAGAAGTTCGCGCAGATCATGGCCGCTGCGAAGCCGCGTTTTGACGGCCTGTGGCGCCCGGACGCCGATGTTGGCGCCGTGCTGAACGCGGTTTGCGACGCCATCAAGCCGCATCTCTGACCCGGCCCTTCGGTTGAGGAAGGCAAAATGGCCAGCGCCATGACAGACCTGTCGACTGTAAACAACGGGAAGGGCCGGATGCTCCGGCTCTCTCTCCGGCGGCGGGAAGCGCTTACGGCGCTTCTCTTCGTCAGCCCGATCACCATCGGGTTCCTCGTCTTCTTCTTCGGACCTTTGATTGCTGTGATCGGCTATTCCATGTTGCAATGGAACCTGCTGACGGGCGAGGCCACCTTTGTCGGCTATGCCAACTATGCCGATGCACTGCGTCACAACCCCGATTTCTGGCGGGTGCTGCGCAACTCGCTTGTCTTTGCGGCGGGCCTCGTGCCGCTGAACATGGGACTCGCGCTCTTGCTTGCGCTGGCCCTGCACCGCCCCTTCAGGGGGGTGGTGTTCTTTCGGGTGATCTTCTTTGCCCCCGTCGTCACCTCTGCCGTGGCCTGGGCCATCGTCTGGAAGTTCCTCTTGCAGGGCGAGGCCGGGGCGTTGAACGAAATGCTGGCTCTTATGGGGATCGACGGGCCGAACTGGCTGCGCGAGCCGAACTGGGCCATGGCGGCTGTCATCGTGACGCGCGTGATCAAGATGGTCGGGTTGAACATGATCCTCTACATCGCCGCGCTGCAATCCATCCCGCGCGACTATGATTCCGCGGCGCGGCTTGAGGGTGCCTCGGGCTGGCAGATCTTTCGCATGATCACATGGCCGCTTCTGGCACCCGCAACACTCATCATCTCCATCGTCACCGTTGTCGGCTCGCTCAAGGTGTTCGACCACATTTACCTGATGACCGAGGGCGGTCCGGAGAACGGCACGCTCGTTCTGGCCTTCTACATTTATCAGCAAGCCTTCGAGTTCTTCGCAATCGGCTATGCCTCCGCTCTGGCGGTGATCATGTTCGTGATCGCAATGGCCCTGACGCTCTTGCAGGTCTACTTCCGTCGGAAGGACAGGGCATGAACCCGACCGAAACCGCCGCCGCGCAAATGGTCCACAAGGGCCCATCGCACAAACGCATCCGCCTGATCACTCGTGTCTGCTGGACAAGCGCGCTGCTGGTGGTGGCGGTGCCCTTCGTCTTTCCGTTCCTGTGGATGGTGTCGTCTTCGCTCAAGAGCGCCGCCGAGATCTTTGGTGCACCCAGCCTGATCCCGGACAGATTCCTCTGGTCAAACTTCGTCGAAGTGTTCAACTACCAACCCTTCGCCCGGCACTATTTCAACTCCATCTACATCTCGCTCTCGGTGACTGGGCTGACCCTGATCATCGCGTCGCTGGCTGGATATGCGCTTGCACGGATGCGTTTTGCCGGGGCCGGGCTGATCATGCTGTTTCTGGTATCCGGACTTATGGTGCCCGAAGAGGTGACCATCATTCCCAACTTCTTCCTCGTGCGCTGGCTCGGCCTGATGGACACACATGCCCCGCTGATCCTGCTGCCGACTTTCGGCTCCCACGGTGTGATGGCCACATTCCTGATGCGGCAGTATTTCGTCGCGCTTCCCAAGGAACTGGAAGAGGCTGGAACGATGGACGGGCTCAGTCGCCTTGGCGTGTGGTGGAAGATTGCCCTGCCGATGTCGCGCCCGGCGCTCGGCGCCGTGGCGATCATCACCTTCCTGTTCTCCTGGAACCTGTTCCTCGAACCACTGGTGTTCCTGTCGAGCCTCGAAAAGTTCACGCTGCCGTTGTCGCTGGCCAACTTCACCGACGCCTACGGGATGCCGCTGTGGCATCTGCAACTGGCAGCCACGACGTTGGCCGTGGTGCCGGTGCTGACCATCTACGTTCTGGCACAACGCCAGATCATCGAAAGCTTCGCCCTGTCGGGAGTGAAAGGATGAGACCAACCATGGACACCCAGCAGGCGACCACTTCGGACCCCAGGCTACCGGCCCTTGAATTCCAGAACGTCGCCAAGAGTTTCGGCGCCGTGAACGTGATCCGCGGCGTGGATCTTCAGGTCCGGGAGGGCGAGTTCGTCGTCTTCGTCGGTCCGTCGGGCTGTGGCAAGTCCACCCTGCTGCGAATGATCTCGGGTCTGGAGGACGTCACGTCGGGCACCGTCTCGATCGGAGAGCGCGTCGTAAACGATGTGCCGCCCGCGCGCCGGGGGGTGGCGATGGTGTTTCAGTCCTACGCGCTTTACCCCCATCTCACCGTAGCCCAGAATATGGGCTTTGGCCTGAAGGTGCGGAAGATGCCGGCGCGCGAAATCGAGAGCCGCGTGGCCGATGCCTCGGCGACCCTGAAACTCGATGCCTTGCTGGACCGTTTCCCGCGTGAATTGTCCGGTGGGCAGAGGCAGCGTGTGGCAATCGGGCGGGCCATCGTCGGAAACCCACGGATTTTCCTCTTCGACGAACCGCTGTCGAATCTGGATGCCGAGTTGCGGGTCCACATGCGGGCCGAGATCGCGCAGTTGCACGAACGGCTTGGCAACACGATGATCTATGTGACCCACGACCAGATCGAGGCAATGACGCTTGCCGACCGGATCGTGGTGTTGCGTGACGGGCAGATCGAACAGGTCGGCAGCCCGCAAGAGCTGTATCTGCGCCCCGACAACCTCTTCGTGGCGCAGTTCATCGGCAGCCCGCGAATGAACGTTTTCGACATCGACAAATTGCCACCCGGGGTTGCGGCGCAACTCGGCGTGCCGGAAGGCGCGGTCAAAGTCGGGATGCGGCCCGAAGACCTTTCGATTGACCCGGGCGGTCGGGGCATGCCCGCGGTTCTGCGCATGAGTGAATACACCGGGGGCAATTCCCTGATCCACCTGGAACTGGACGGCGGTGCGCCCTGCCTGATCGTCCATCACGGCCAAACATCGCCACCGGAGGGAACGGCCGTACATCTGACCCTCGACAAGGGCGCCGTTCACTTCTTCGATGCGAACGACACATCGATCAGAAAAGGATAGGCGCGTGTCCACTCCGCTGCCGAACATCCTGGTGATCATGGCTGACCAGATGAGCGCGCAGGCGAGTTCGCTCTACGGTAACCCGCTGGTGCCGACACCCTCTCTCGAGCGGTTGGCGACCGGAGGTGTGGTCTATGACTGCGCCTATACGCCCTGTCCGCTCTGCGTGCCGGCACGTATCGCCACGTGGACCGCATGCCACCCCTCCCGCACCGGTTGCCAGACCAATCAGGACAGCTTTCCGGAGAATCGTCCGAACCCTTTCTCGCTCTGGCGTGATATGGGCTACCGCACGGCGCTGATCGGAAAGGATCATTGCTTCACCGCGGCACAGAAACAGGCTTTCGACGAAGCGTTCGAGGTTGAGCACTACGGCGTCCCGGAATCGGCAGAGGCATGGCAGCGGGACCCGGATCGGGCACGAGCGGTGCATGCGGCGAATACAATGCGCCGGAACATGCCCGCGACAGACGCACCGTATCCACATGCGACTACGGACCATCCGGAAGAGCACTACGCGACACCGGCGATTGCGGCTTGCACGGCTGAGTTCATCGCCACGTCCGATCGTCCCTTCGCCGCATGGGTGTCCTTTCCCGACCCGCACCCGCCCTTCGAGGTTGCGCGCCGCTGGTTCGATGAAGCGCGGATTGACCTGTCGGACCTTCCCAAGGAACGGCCCGTCGATTGGGGGCAAATGCCCGAGCGATTGCGCATTCTGCACGGAATGCTGGCATGGCCGGCCGACGCGCAGGAAGATCTCGCCATTTGTGTCAGCATTTATTTTGCGATGATCCGTCAGGTCGACCACTATCTCGGCCGAATCCTCGATGCATTGGAGGATACGGGACAGGCCGACAACACGATCGTCGTCTTCTGTGCCGACCATGGTGATTTCGGTGGCAATTTCGGCATGATGAGCAAGGGGGGGGGCTTCCCGGACTGCCTTGCGCGGGTGCCGCTGGTGGTGCGGGCGCCCGGTATCCTGCCGGCTGGAACTCGCGCACAACAGCCAGTGAGTCTTGTCGACATCCTGCCGTTCCTGCTGTCCGCACAAGGCACGGATCCGTCCATTCTGGGTGCGGTCGACGGTCTGGCCGAGGCGCTGATACAACCGTTCCGCACATCTGTCGTGTCGGAATACGGCGCCGGCGGTCCACTCTACAGGTTTGAAGACTACGCAAACGACGGTGCGCCAGCGGGCATCGAGGCGATCAAGAAAACGCTTCTGCGGCGCGAGGCCGAAGGGGAGCGCGCAATGGTTCGTTTCGGCCGTTTCAAGTTCATCGACGACCCAATGGGCGATCTGGACGAGTTGTACGATCTGGAGACAGACCCGGCCGAGACAACCAACCTCGCTGGCAAACCGGAGCATCGCGAGACCCGGGATATTGGCCGAACACATCTCAAGGCGTGGCGTCGACGAAACCGGTAGCGGGGGACGTAGAAAGCACTGGCACTTGGTGTCAGAGATGTCCGATCTGTCGGCCTGCCCATCGGGGATTTTGGTGCTGTTCGCTTTCTTCTGCTCGACTTGAGAAAGGCCGAAAAGGTGAGGATTTGGATCTGCAATGTCGGCGGTGCCAGAAGAACCTGGTGGACTACACAGGACATGCGACCGCATCGAAGCCGCTCCCTGGTCGGTGACTGCCGCTGATTGATCAGGGATCGATGCGGCGATCCCGAAGAGGACCCTCAAATGGATACCAAGGCCGCGAAGCTGACCCTCGGACAAGTGCCCGTAGCGTCCCTAAGA
This sequence comes from Aliiruegeria haliotis, assembly GCF_003003255.1. Lineage (GTDB taxonomy): Bacteria > Pseudomonadota > Alphaproteobacteria > Rhodobacterales > Rhodobacteraceae > Tropicimonas > Tropicimonas haliotis. The sequence goes on along the minus strand of NZ_PVTD01000007.1, from coordinate 113,411 downwards.
TCTCCTGCGCCTTCACGAAACCCAAGGTTTGACGTCCGGTTGTTCCAGAAAATCGATCAAAGGCTTGCGGCCTGCGTCGGACAGGATGCGGAACGGCGCACGGCAGGGGCCGCAATCAACTCCGAGGTGCCTCAGGGACAGTTTTATTCCGGGCATCACACCCACCTCGAACAGACGTTCGACGTAGGTTCGTGAAATCGCCTGAAGGTCCCGTACGCGCTCGATCTGGCCGCCACTCATGGCCTCGTCCATGGCAACATAGAGTTTGCCAAGAACGTTGTACGTGGAGCCGATGCCGCCATTTGCTCCCGCAATCGCGCCTGTCATGTACGTTTCATCCGAGCCGAAGTAGATCACGCTGTCGGGGTGTTTGCTTCGCAGCTGCGACAGGATCATCAGGTTCATACTGGAGAACTTGATTCCGGCGACGCCCGGCAGATCCAGGATAGCCGAAAGCTCGGCCACAGAGGATTCGCGCCCCACACGCCCGGGAATCTCGTAGATAATCAGCGGCAGGCCCGTCGAGGCGGCCAGCGCCTTGTAGTAGTGGAAAATCTCGTCCGGCGTGAACCGGTAGGAATGCGGTGGCAGGGCTGACAGCGCGTCATATCCCAGCTTTTCGGCGTTGCGGGCGAGGCGGATCGAATCCCGCAGCGAGGGCTGTCCGACATGGGCGATCAGCTTGGTCTCGTGGCCGTTGGTGGCATCTTTCACCACGGCTTGCTGCTCGAACAGCTCGTCGGTGCTCATCAGGCCGGACTCGCCTGTGCTTCCGCCGACATAGAGACCCTTCAGGCCCTGACGCAGAACATGGTCGACGATGTTTCTTTGGCGCTTCTCGTCCAGATCCTCGTTGTCCGCGAATCCGGAGAGGAGCGCTGCGTACATTCCGGCGAGTGCATTAGTCATCTGATTTTCCTTCGGAACTTTCGAAGCCCGGGCAAGACGACCTGCCAACAGGACTCAACAATCTGGCGTATCTGGTAAATCAAAAAATCGAAGTGGTAAAGTATTGTTTGACAATAAGGACGGTTTGGCTTTACCAAAAATCAACATCAACGACTTGGAGGGGTCCGGTGATTCTCAGCTCGACAGACAAGGATGCCACCAGGACCAAAGGCGCTGCCGTTGAGATCGCGGCGGCACTGGAGCGGCGGATCAACTCCGGCGAACTTCCGGCTGGCGACCCCCTGCCAACGGAACGAGCGTTGTGTGAAGAGTTCGCCACCTCTCGGCCAACAGTGCGCGAAGCCCTGCTGCTGATGCAGGGCCGTGGCTATGTGAAGCTTGAGACCGGCCGCCGACCACGGGCTGCGCAGCCGACCCTGGACGGCATCCTCTCATCGGCTGCCAGCCACATCTCCAGCCTTCTGGGGGATGCCGAGAGCGGGGCACATCTCGAACAATTGCGCCAGTTTATCGAGGCCGCTGCTGCGCGGATCGCGGCCGCAAATGCCACGTCGATCCAGCTTCACAAGATCAAGTCGGCCTTGGAGCAGAACGAGGCCGATATCGACACCGACCGCTTCCCGGCAAGCGACATTGCATTTCATCGTGCGATCGTTGCCGTTGTCGGCAATCCGATCATCCTGAAATTGCACGACATGTTCGTGAGCAACATGCTCGCCAACAGACCGAGAAGGCCTTCGCTGAATGTGTCCGATCGGATTTCCTATGACGAGCATGTCGCGATTTACGATGCCATTGTCGCGGGCGACCCGATGAAGGCGGCGGAACTGACCGATCAGCACCTGATGCGATCGTACAGATCCAGGCTGGCAGGTGCCGGCAGGGAGTAGCTGAAGGACACCGGCGCAGGCCGGCCTTGTTCTTCGATTGCGGGAAACAACACTTCAGTGAGGAGAGAGAAATGTTGAAACAGATACTGGGGACAGTCGTAGCAAGCGTGATGCTGACGGCCGCCGCGCAGGCAGAAACCGTCCTGACATTCGGGACGCAGGAAAACGAAGCATCCCCGATGTACCAGGGCATGTTGGCCATGGACGAAGCGCTGCAGGAGATCTCCGGCGGCGAGATGTCCCTGAAGATGTTCCCGTCCTCGACCCTTGGCGATTTCAAGGCGATGGTTGCGCAAGCTCAGGCCGGTGAACTCGACCTCGTGATGACCGGCTATCCGGACATGAGCTACATCATTCCGGAGCTGAAGCTGATCGGTGCCCCCTACGTGGTCTCCGACTTCGACCACCTGAAAGAGCTGATTGCAGGCGAGTTCGGCCAGAAGATGGACGCTGCCTTCCAGGAGCAGGGCGTCAAGGTTCTTGATGTCTGGTACCTCGGCACACGCCACACCACGGCCAACAGGCCGATCAATTCCCTTGAGGACTTGAAAGGCCTGCGCATGCGCACGCCCAACGTGCCGTTCCTGATCGCCTATGCTGAGAATACCGGTGCGTCGCCCGCGCCCGTGGCATTTGCCGAGGTCTACCTTGCGCTGCAAACCAATCAGGTCGATGCACAGGAAAACCCGCTGCCGACCATCGAGGCGATGAAGTTCTACGAGGTTCAGGACCACATCGCGCTGACCGGCCACTTCGTTGCCTCGTCGGCCATTCAGGTCGGCACGCAGACTTGGGACAAGCTGTCGGATCAGGAAAAGGCCTGGCTGCAGGAAGCCATCATGAAGGGCGGCGAAGTCGCCAACAAGATCGTGATGGACAAGGAAGAGAGCCTGATCGCTGATTTCGAGGCCAAGGGCCTGACCATCACGCGCCCGGATACCGGTCCGTTCCGCGATGCGATGCAGCCCTACTACGATGAGCTTGAGGGCGAATTCGGCGAGGGCAGCATCTCTGCCCTGTTCAAGAAATAAAGCACGGGGCGGCGCGCCGTTTCATGGCGCGCCGTCTTCAACCCAAGGCAGGACCGGAGCAGGTAGATGTCGGGAAATGGCAGGTACAGCATAGAGGGATACGCCGCGACGGTGTTGTTTCTCGGGCTGATTTTCGTGGTTCTGTTGCAGGTCTTCGGCCGCTCGGGACTGTTCGCTGCGCCGGTCTGGACCGAGGAACTGGCGCGCTGGATCTGGGTCTGGATGGCGTTCATTGCCACGGGGGAAGCGGAGCGCCGGAATGTTCAGCTTCGCATGGGGATCCTGGCCGAATTGCTTCTTGGCCGGATGCGCTTCGTTCTCTTCACCGCCATCGACATCATCTACCTTGCGGTCACCTGCCACCTGTTCTGGATCGGCTACAAGACCGTCCTGCGCACATGGAGCAACGAATCCGTGACGCTGCCTTTCTCGGATGCCGTGCTCTACGCGTCCTATCCGATTGCCGCGGTCTTCATCATCTGGCGTGTCGCCAGCCGCATCCGCTGGCAATTGATCCATCGCCGTCCCTTTGCTTTTGACCCGGAGGGCACCAAATGACCCTGATCGTCGTCTGTGCCGTCTGGCTGTTCATGGTCTTCGGTGGCGTGCCGATCGGCATCGCCATGATCCTCGTATCGGTCGGGTATTTCTATCACACCGGAATGGGTATGTCGTTCGCCGTGCAGCGCATGGTGGACGGGCTCAACTCCTTTCCGATGCTCGCGGTGCCGCTGTTCCTGCTGGCCGCCGCAATCCTAAACTCCGCAGGCATTACCAACCACTTGTTCGGCTTTGCACGCGCGCTGGTCGGGCGCTTCACAGGGGGGCTGGGCCATGTGAACGTTCTCGCGTCCCTGTTCTTTTCTGGCATGTCTGGCTCGGCGGTCGCCGATGCCGGGGGGCTGGGCAAGATGGAAATCAAGGCGATGCGCGACGCAGGCTATGATGACGCGTTCTCCGGCTCTGTCACGGCCGCGTCCTCGATGATCGGTCCGCTGGTGCCGCCCTCGATCACCATGGTTCTCTATGGCGTGATCTCCAACACCTCGATCGGCAAGCTCTTTCTCGGCGGGGTCGTGCCCGGGTTCCTCTGCGCCGGCGCGTTGATGGCAATGGTCTACGTGCTCGCCAAGAGGCGAAACTACCCGAAGGACCCGGTCCACAGCGCGGGCGAGGTCTGGCGGCTGTTCCTGAAGTCCTTCCCCGCACTGCTGACCCCGATGGTCATTGTCGGCGGCATCTTCAGCGGCTTGTTCTCGCCCACCGAGGCCGCGGCCGTGACCGTGCTCTACGCCATCATCATCGACCTTGTGTTCTATCGTGAGCTGACGCTGCGCCGTTTCTTCGACGCGATCTATGAAACCGCCGTGACCTCGGCCACCATCGGCACGATTATCGCCGGCGTCTCCGTGCTCGGTTTCGTGCTGGCCCGCGAGCAGGCCCCCCAACAGATCGCAAGCTTCTTTCTCGACTTTGTCGACAGCCCGCTGTCCTTCCTGATCGCAATCAACCTGATGATCTTCGTGCTGGGTGCCTTTATCGAATCTTTGGCGATCCTGCTGATCGTGGTGCCGATCCTAATCCCGCTGGCGCTCGGTTTCGGGATTGATCCTGTGCATTTCGGGATCATCGTCGTGCTGAACCTGATGATCTCCACGCTGACGCCGCCCATGGGGATGGCCCTGTTCGTCGTCGCCCAGGTTGGCGAGATCGAGTACCACAAGCTCGCCAAGGCAATTCTTCCGTGGTTGATCCCGCCGCTCATCGTTCTGGTGCTGGTCTGCGCCTTCCCGATCCTGGCGACAGGCCTGCCCAGCTTAATGCAATGACCATGCAGACACTCTCACACCTGAAAGGCGGGTTCGTTGCATCCTGCCAACCCGTAACCGGCGGTCCCATGGACCATACGGATATCATCGTCGCGATGGCGCAGGCCGCCGTGAACGGAGGTGCCAGCGGTCTGCGCATCGAGGGGGCAGAAAACGTCCGGGCGGTGCGCGCCGCGGTCGATGTGCCAATCATCGGCATCGTCAAGCGGGACCTGCCGGATACGCCCGTGCGGATCACGCCCTACCTGTCGGATGCGATTGCGTTGGTCGACTCGGGGGCGGACATCGTCGCTTATGATGGAACCTCGCGGCCGATGCCGGATGCTCGGCAGAATATCGTGCGCGAAGTCACGGACGCCGGACGGATTGCGATGGCTGATTGCTCGACAGTCGCGGACGCAAAGGCTGCGATTGCCAATGGCGCAGGGATCATTGGCACCACTCTGTCGGGCTACACGGCCGATACCGACACAGGTTCGGAGGCGCCCGATCTCGCCCTCGTGCAGGTATTCTCCGGTCTCGGCGCGTTCGTCATGGCCGAGGGGCGCTATAATTCTCCGGATCTTGCCCGGAAGGCTATCGAGGCAGGGGCAGACTGCGTGACTGTCGGCAGTGCGATCACGCGTGTCGAGCATATTGCGGGTTGGTTCAGCGCGGCTGTGCGAGACGGCTTCCGGCGATGACGGTTCTTTCACGGAGCGCGCTGTCTGGCGTGGCGCTGGATCTGGGCGGCACCAAACTTGCCGCGGCGCGGATTGAACGCGGCGACATCGTTGCTCGCGCACAGGTGCCGACGCGCGGCGCCGCGTCGACGGCCGATCAGGTTGCGGACATGCAGGATCTCGCCCGAAACGTTGGACTGGAAACGTCTGATCCTATCGCGATGGCCGTCGCCGGGCGGGTGGATGCCGGTGGCATCTGGCGGGCGGTCAACAGCGAGACCCTGAGCAACCTTTCGGACGTGAACCTGCGCACACTCGGTTCGGATGTATTCGACCGGCAGGTTTCAGTGATCAACGACGCGCAGGCGGCCGCCCTTGCAGAGTACCATTTCGGGGCCGGGCAAGGCAGCGACGCAATGGCCTATGTGACGGTTTCAACTGGAGTTGGCGGTGGCTTCGTGATCGGTGGAATGCCGCTCCGCTCCGCGAACGGGCTGTCGGGGCATATCGGATTTTCGACATCGCGGCTCGCGTCGCAACGATGTGGGTGCGGGCGCCTGGGGACGGTCGAGAGCATCGCCGCCGGTCGCGCCATCTCGGCAGAGGCCAACCGGCGCGGGCATCGGGTGAAGGACGCTCGGGAGGTGTTCGAGCACTGGCGCGCAGGTGCCGACTGGGCCGCGGATATCATCAACACCTCGGCCGCCGCGGTGGCTGAGATGTGCGCCAACCTAACCGCAACTCTAGGTATCGATCGCGTTGTCCTGGGCGGGGGGATTGGCCTGGCGGAGGGGTACGCGCAGAGAGTCTCGCACTATCTGGGCACCGAGCCGTCCCTGTTCCGGCCATACGTCGTTCCTGCCCGGCTCGGCGCGGACGGCGTGCTGCTCGGGGCGCTCGCAGCAATGGATTGGAGCACCGAAACCAGATGAAAGTCCTGATACACAATTCTGCAGAACTGGCCCAACAGGCTGTGGCCGACATCCTGTCGAACCGGATCGCCGCAAGTCCGGCGTCTGTCTTGGGGCTGGCGACCGGTGGAACGATGGAAGCGGTTTATGACCGGCTGATCCTTGCATTGTCGGAAAGCGGCGTCCCGGTGGAAGAGGTCAAGACGTTCAACCTTGATGAGTACTGGGGGTTGGCACCAGATCACCCGGCGACCTATCGGAGTTACATGAACAGCCGGCTGTTCGGTCGCGCAGGATTCCCTGTTGGCCGGACGTTTCTTCCAGCGTCTGATGCGGCCGATCCCGTCGCGGAATCCGCAGCCTACGAGGCGAAGATCCGCGACGCGGGCGGCATTGATCTCCAGCTTCTCGGCATCGGACAGAACGGGCATATCGGTTTCAACGAGCCCACATCGAGCCTGGCCTCGCGGACGCGGTTGAAGACCCTGACGGAAAGCACGCGGATGGCCAACCAGCAATACTTCGACGGGCAGGAGGCCACCCCGAAATACGCCATCACCATGGGTATCGGAACCATTCTCGACGCGCGGGATTGCCTCCTTCTGGCGACCGGCAGCAACAAGGCAGACGCGGTGCGGAAAATGATCGAGGGGCCGCTTGGTGCGCATTGCCCCGCCTCGGCCTTGCAACTGCATCCCAAGGCAACGGTGGTTCTCGATGCCGCCGCGGCCACTGATCTGACGCTCCGCGAGTATTATCAATACGTCCACCCGGATGGAATCGACGTGCAGCCGTCCCATGGCTGACCAGCGATCCTTCCACCTGTTTGCTCGAACCCTCTACGACGGTGAGGCTGAGGTGCCGGCCAAGGATGTGCTGATCCGTATCGCGGCCGGCAGGATCGAGAGCCTCAGCCCGGTCCGGGGCGGCTTCAGACTGCCGTCGGAGTGCATCGAAGCGGAAATCGTCACGCCGGGGTTTATCGACCTGCAGATCAATGGCGCCAATGACATCCAGTTCAACTTCGAGCCGAATGTCGCCGGCCTGAGAGCGATCGCCGCAGGCGCGCGCGCCGGCGGAACCGCGTATCTTCTTCCCACCTTCACGACTGCGCCCGGACGAGACTACCAACGTGCAGTCGACGCTGTGCGCGAGGCAATTGCCGAAGGCGTACCGGGCATTCTGGGTGTTCATCTCGAAGGCCCGTTCTTTTCGCTGCAACGCCCGGGGATCCACCCCACAGAGCATATCCGTGCATTGGACCAGGAAGATGTCGCCTACCTTTGCCAGGCGGCAGCGGATCTGCCGATCCTGCTGACGCTGGCGCCCGAATGCCAGCATCGACCTCACCTCCGTCAATTGTCTGCGGCCGGTGTCGTTCTTTTTGCCGGGCACAGCGCGGCGAGTGCCGAACAGATGGCGGACGCGCGCGCCGATGGCGTGGTTGGTGTAACCCATCTGTTCAACGCAATGTCCCAGACGGTTGGGCGCAATCCGGGTATCGTGGGCGAGGTTCTGGGCACACAACACGGTTTCGCCGGGATCATCGCCGATGGTATTCACGTCCATCCCCTGAACCTTGCACTGGCTGCGCGTTCCCTGCCGGATGGACTCTGCCTTGTGACCGACGCGATGCAAACCCTCGCCGGCGGGAAAACCGAGTTCGACCTTTATGGCAAATCTATTCATCTATTGGACGGAAAGCTGACCGGACCGGACGGTACCCTTGCTGGTGCCCATCTGGCGATGAACGAGGCGGTCCGGAACCTGCACCGATTTGCCCAGACACCATTGGGCCGCTGTGTTCGAATGGCTACGGCCAATCCGGCACGTTGCCTGAACCTTCATAGGAAACTTGGACGCGTTGCGCCCGGGTTCCGGGCATCATTTTCGCTGCTGAACTCGGGTTGGAACGCAGAGGGAGTCGTGGTCGACGGGGCACTGTTCCGCAAGGAGAAATGCGTCAGTCCCTTCGCCGATTAGGAACCGCGACGGTAGCTAACGATCCTGACGTTCGCATGGGGAGTGCGGGCAAAAGCGAGGATCGGGAGCAATGATTGCCATGAGTCGGTGTGGCTCAAAGCCCCCAAGAAGAGCGGAGCGGTGACAGGAGACACTCTTTCTGGCTGGCCGACGCGCAGGCAGCCAAGGTTGCCCCTTTCTCCCAAGGTAGCACCGTAAGCAGTGCGTGGATGGCAAACGAGATTCGAGTGGAATACTGTCAATCAATCGCAATGGGTTGCGCTGGTGGAGCGCTCTGGGCTCCTGCGGGACGCAGTGTTAAAGGCGAACTTGGTCTCGGTGGGTCCGCGACGGCCCCATGGTTGCAAACTGCGTCAGGTTGTTCGGCGCCTCCATTCGATCGCAGAATGCCGCCTGGTTGTGTAGGACCGATCGGATCAACTCATTCTTTCTCTCAACAAGCTGTCGCAGATGTTCCTCATGCAGGTCGAGGCGCACTCGTAGGTGACACCGACATCTGCGCGGCACGGCGAAGGCTCGCATGACGCAGATAGGACAACAGCAGCCACTTGCGCGAGTTCGGCAAATCCTGTGCCGCTTCCGGTATCCACACCATTTCTTCTGCGCAACTTCCTGCCAGCCAATTGCCCGTCCGACACGGTGAGGCGGATCCTTGCGTTCCATTTCGTCCGATCGGAGAAGGTTTCACATTCTCGGGTTGCCGCCGACAGCTTCGGTGGAAATTAATAACGCCCGGGGCCGACAAATGAGTTGCTGACGATTGAGATCCTGAAAGCAGGGTTGAGTAGAGGCGATCGCAAAGGACACACTTGGCCACTGTGGTGCCGCTCCAAAATCGCTCGATACCGACGATTGGCTGGGGAAGGGAAGCTCGTCTAGCAACAGAGTTTTTTAGTTCGCACTTTCCACTCCGAGAACGGGAGCGAGCTATGATCCAGTTCCTGAGCGTGCGAAGGCTGCAGAAATCCGCCGCCGCCCACGCCACAGTCGCAAATACACCTCAACTAGGAACGCAGCCTCTTCGGCAGAAACCTCTTCATGGCCAACCCCGCGGCGGCTCTTGCTGAACGGCGTGGCACCTGCCCGGTACAATGGACAGCGCCACTTTCCGAACTCAGTCCAGTTCTGATTGCGTGGGCTGTACCTGTCTGACTGGTCCACGATGCACGCCGTGTCTGCCTGTTATGACACTTTTGCTTGCCGGAACCTGGGGCCGGTCAGGATCCGGCCCCAGATCATTCATCTGCAGACGCCCCGGTCAGCACACCTCTACCATCTGATGCGCACGGATGAACGGTACGCGGAAGCGAAGACGATCCCCGGTCGCGTCGAACTCTAGAGCCGTTCCCTCCGGGACAAGGCGTACGGACGTGACGTTTCGGGCTTCCAGATCGACGGAGATGTCTTTCAACGGAACGATGTCCTGAATCGGTTGCACGTTGTCCTCTCGCAGCACGCCGCGCAGGACCGGCGTTGCATATACTAGGTGAAGAACGTCTCCCTTTCCATCTGGCAGTGCCCGCAATGTGGCTCGGGCACCAGTGGGCAGATCGCTACGGATCATCCGCTCTCGGCCAAGGGCGGATTCAATGGCCCGGGTCGCGATCTCAAGCATCGCAACCGCGCCTGCGTGGTAGTAGGCGGAGAAAACGGGGAAGGCCAGGCGTGTGACGGCCCCGTCTCTGGCTCCGAAGACATAGGCGCTCGGGTCGGGCTGACAGGGCGTGTTCAGGTGACCGCTGAAGTTCTCGCCGCGATCGAAATACGGCTCATAGACGTCGCCGAGGCTTTTGCCGGACGTGAGGGTCAACCGCTCGGCGGGTGCATAGTAGAACAGCGGTTCGTCGACAAAGCTGGAGCGCAGATCCTGCACCGGAAGGCCAAAATCTCCACCCTTGTTTGGGGATGTCCCGTGCCACTCGGTCCCGGCTGGATAGAGCATTGTGTCGCCGTCGATTCCGCTGGCACCCGTCAGAAGCAGACGTCCGCCTTGTGCCAGATAGGCGTCCAGCTTGTCCTTGAGCGCTGCATCGATGCGAACCCGGTCGGGCAATACCAGAAGCCGGTACGGGGCGTAGTCGCTGTCCTCATCAAGCAAATCGAAGGTGAACTTCGACTCCAGCAGAATTCGCACGACCCCGTCATCCGCAGCGTTGTGGTGCTCCGGGCGATCGCCGTAGGCCGGTTTGTCGATGGATTCTGTACTGATGACTCCGATCTCTGCCCGGTTCGCTGTGCCCTCACACCAGGGTTCACGATCTTCGACCCATTTGTAGGCTTCGCCAATTGCCTTGTAGGTCGACGGGTCGATCCGGCCGGATGGGTGCAGATGGTCGCCGATACAGATCCGCGCGCCTTGCGCCAGCATTGCCCCGCACTCGTAGACCAGGGCCTCGGGTTTCTTGTAGCCGCCCATCTCGCCCCACATGTGGTGGAACTTACCGGTCATGCCGAGGTACTCCATTCCGAGCGGTTCCATGTATCGGGCACTGACGGGGAAATGCTCGTACCCCCAGTTTCCTGTCGGAAGGGACTCGATCTCCAGGTGGGAGAAATAGCGGCGCAAGACGTCGGTCCTGCCCCGCCGCAGGTGACCAAGATTGAAGAACACTGGGACGCCGGCCTTGTCCGCGATGGCACGAACCCGACCGTAGAAAGCAAGGGCAGTTTGCTCGGCGAAGAGGATCCGATCCGCTTCACTCTGGAAGTCGAGCCCGGTGGAAGCCATCCCGGCAAGCGCCGAGGGGCTGATAGATTGCAACTGGAAGCAAATGTCTATCCACAGCCCGTCCAGGTTCGGGAACAGGTGGACCACCTCCTCGATCTGCGAAATCAGGTAGTCCACATAAGGTGAACTGAGATCGAGGAATTTCCAGCCGCCACCGGCCTCTTCGCCATAGAACATCGGTTGCTCCCCATCCGGGCTGACGATGCGCCATTCCGGGTGCTTTGCGGCGGCCAGTTCGTCCCACACTGCCGAGACATAGATCGGCGTCTTTATCCCTTCGGCCTGCAGCGCGTCGACCTGGGCCCGCAGGAGGTCAAACTCCAGATGGGGGTGCATTTCGCCGATCTCGGTCGGGTGGTAGGAGTACCCGTGGTGACACTTGGAGAAGAGGTTCACCGCATTGACGTGAGCGTTCTTGTAGGTCTGCGCGAAGTCCTTGGGATCGAACCGACTGCCAATGCCGGGGATCTTTCCAGAGGTGTGGAAGTCGAGGTGGATTTGGCGGTAGCGCATGGGAAACGTCCTTGATGTGCGTTTAGTGGGCGGCGGCGAAGCTGCGGGTCCGTCCATCGGAGTCGAAGATGTAGAAGGCATCGAGGGGCATTCCGACAGTGAGTGTCTGCCCTGCTGCGGCATCGTATTGGCGCGGATACTGGACGACGATATCGCCGTCTTCCGCATCGCCGTCGCAAGAGCGGAAATTCTCGGGCGTCCCGTAGATGAGAGTCTCCCGACCAAGGTTCTCGACAACCCGTGCCTTGAGATTGAAACTGATGTCACCTTCACCGAGCGCCTCGGGCCGTATGCCCAGCAAAACCTTGTCACCGACGGCCAGTTCACGGCCCTCGGTCACGTCCAGCGGGCGCGTGATATCGGGCAACCCGGCAACTGAAGCGGTCAGTTCGCCGTCTGTAGCGGACACCAGGGTTGCTTGCAGAACGTTCATCTTCGGTGAGCCGAGAAAGCCCGCCACGAAAAGGTTGCCCGGCCGGTTGTAAAGGTCTCGCGGGCTTCCGACCTGCTCGATGGCGCCGCTGCTCAGAACCACGATGCGATCGGCCATCGTCATCGCTTCGGTCTGATCGTGCGTGACATAGATCATCGTGGCATTCAGTTCGTTGTGCAGCCGGCCCAGTTCCACACGCATCCGCGTGCGCAACGCGGCATCGAGGTTTGAGAGCGGCTCGTCGAACAGGAACACCTTCGGCTGCCGGGTAATTGCGCGGCCGATGGCGACGCGTTGTTTCTGCCCTCCAGACAGCGCCTTGGGCTGCTTGTGGAGGTGATCCCCGATGCTCAGGATGTCGGAGGCCCGTTGTACGGCGTCCGCAATGGCGTCCTTCGCGATCCCGGCCATTTTCAGCCCGAACCCCATGTTCCCTGCCACGGTCATATGCGGGTAGAGCGCGTAGTTCTGGAAGACCATCGCTACGCCACGGTCGGCCGGCTCTTCGAAGGTCACGTCGCGGTCGCCAACCATGATCATGCCGTCATCGGGCATTTCCAGTCCGGCAATCGCGCGTAGCAATGTGGACTTGCCACAGCCAGATGGCCCCACCATGACCACGAACTCTCCGTCTCCGATAGAAAGATCGATGGACTTGAGTGCCTGGAACGCGCCGAAGTTCTTTACGAGGCCCGATATCTCAACGGTGCTCATGAGGGTGTGTCCTTTGTCATTTGCCCAGGCCCGCGAGGCTGCGGACAAAGTATTTCTGTGCCAGAACGAAGATCAGCAGCAGCGGCAGGGTGGCGAGTGTGAGCCCGGCCATCACCGCCGGCCAATCGGACGTAAATTCGCCCTGAAGTTCGAGGATCCCGACCGGCAAAGTCTTGAATGCCGGCTTGGTGAGGATCAGCAGTGCCAGGATGAACTCGTTCCAGATGAAGACGGATTGGAAGATCGCGGCGCTGGCGATGGCAGGGCCGGACAGCGGCAGGATCACCCGCAGGAAAGTCTGGAACCGGGTACATCCATCAAGACGCGCGGCCTCTTCCAGTTCGCGAGGGAAGTCCAGGAAGAAAGCGTAAAACAGGATCACTGTGAACGGGATGCCGTAGGCGGCGTAGGGAAGGACCAGCGCCAGCCGTGAGTTCAGGAACCCGGCTCCGGACATGATCTGGAACACTGGAACCAACACGGCCTGTACCGGTATCGCGAACCCGGCGACGATCAGCAGATAAATGATCTGCCCGCTTCGCCCGGGCATTCGTGTCAATGCATAGGCTGCCATGCCTGAGAAGATGACAATCACCACGACTGACAGGAATGTCACGAGGACCGAGTTGATCATGAACCCGCCAACACCGACGCCCCAGGCACGCTCGAAGCTTTCCCAGTTGAGGGCGTCAGGCCATCCGATCGGGTCTATGAACATGGAACGCTTGGTCTTGAACGCGGCCATGATCATGTAGGCGATGGGTATCAGGACCATCAGGCTCCACAGTCCGGTGAAACCGTACAGGACGAGGGACGTTGCCTTGAATCTACGCTGTTCCACCGGTCACGCCTTCCGAGATGTCTTGAGTTGCAGCCAGCCCAACCCGACCGCGATCAGCAGCAGGACCACGGAGATCGCGTTGGCAAAGCCCATTTCACCGATGTTGAACGCTTGCAGGTAGATGTAGGTACCGAGCACTTGCGTGGAGTTTGCTGGCCCGCCGCCGGTCGTCACGAAGATCAGGTCGAACACCTTGAAGCCACCAACCGTCGTGATGAGGATCGCCACGATCAGGATGTTCCGGATGGAGGGCAGGGTGATGTACCAGAAGGCCCGAAGCCCGGTGGCGCCGTCGAGTGCGGCTGCCTGGTAGATGTCTTTCGGTACTGCCTGTAGTCCGGCAAGGATCAGGACCATCATGAAGCCGGTGTATTGCCAGGCGGCGATACCGAGAACGACCCAGATCGAGATCGAGGGATCGCCGAGCCAGCCGAGTTTTGGCGGGGTCAGGCCAACGCCCTTCACCACGGCATTCAGTGGGCCGACATTCGGGTCGAGGATGATGAGCCAGATGAGGCCGACGGCAACGCTGGAAATAACCATCGGTGCAAAGATAATGGTCCGCATCAACGTTCGACCGAGCCGGACACCGCGGTCAAGAACCGCCGCCAGAAGCGTACCGAAGCCGACCTGGAGGACGATGGAACCGATAACGATGATGAGGTTGTTGCGCAGCGCGATCCAGAAAACGTCGTCGCCAAAGGCCTCGACGTAGTTCCCGAGGCCGACGAACGTCCAGTCGCGGGAGGTCAGGCCGAAGTCGAACAGCGATCCGTAGATCACGAGCGCGACCGGGATGAAGACGAAGACCGCGAGAAGCAGCAGAGCTGGTGTGAGCATGGCTGCGTAGGTCAGTTTTTCGGCGGCCAGGTTGCCGCTCCGACTGCGGGGCCGGGATGTCTGTGACATGACGGAGCCTTCTCCGGGAAAATGCGTCCGCCCATAGATGGTTGGGCGGACGCGGGGTCAGGTGATGGGGTTACTTGTCAAGTTTGGCCTTGGCCTTGAGCGCGGTTTCCCGCACCTTTTCCATCACCTGCTCGGGAGTAAGGGTTCCGTTGAGCAGTTCGACGCCGCCGTCGAGGTAGGCTTCGGAAACCGTGTTCTCCAGTTTCACGTCAAGCACGTTGATCGGAACGGTGATCTCCGAGACGTCCTTGGCGATCCACTTGAACGATTCCGTCAGCTGATCGGAGCTGTCGAGGCTCGCCGGGTTGGACGGAACACGGCCCATCGTCTCGGCATAGCGAACGGCCATTTCCGGAGAAACCAGGTGGCTCAGCCAGGCAACGGTCTCTTCGGGGTACTTGCTCTTGGCCGAGATCTGGTAGCCTTGGACAATCAGGAAGTTGGTGCCATCGGCGCCGTCACCACCTTTGACTTCCGGCATGCGGAACATCTTGAAGTCCTCGAAACCTTCGCCGTTGAAAATGCCGGCACACCAAGACCCGCAATAGATCATCGGGGAGGCCTCGGTGGCGAACATCGTGCGCGTCAACTCGGGCGACGTGGCGTTCGGCGCATCCTGGAAACAGCCAGCTTCCTGCAGGTCGAGAACCTTTTGAAGAGCCTCAACATACCGCGGATTGGTGAAGAGCGTGGCGTCGTCGGCCTCCAGCGCATAGTCCGGGTTCGCCGCCTCATGCCCAACGACGCGTTCGTTCAGCATGGTGATGAAGTGGTTGAGCTTCCAGCGTTCCGAGTTGCCCAGCGGCATCGGCACGATGTCTTCGTCGATCGCACGGATATCGCGGCAGCTCTGTAGCAGGCCATCGAAGGAATCCGGCACTTTCAGCTCATGCTCGGCGAAGAAGTTCGTGTTGTAGTAGAAGAACTTGGACACGGCCTCCAGCGGAACACCGTATTGCTTGCCGTCATATTGCAGTGTCGAGAGCCAGCCGTCGCTCAGAATTGACTGGAACCCGTCCGGCTCTGTGCCGTATTCGGACACGTCCATGACCAGGCCTTCCCGCACTAGGCGGGCAGAGTCCTCGCCGACCCAGTTGTAGAACGCGTCGGGCGGCTCGGAGCCATTCAAGGCAACCTGAATCGCGGTTTTGTACGCTTCGTTCGGAAAGTCCTCGTAGACAACCTCGATGTCGGGGCGCTTCTCCTTGAAGGCCTCTATGGCTTCTGCGGCGAATTCTGCCATGCCAGGGTTCTTGAGGGTCCAGAACTTGACCGTCGCCTTGTCGGCCGCGACGGCCGGCATTCCAATGGCCAGTGCTGCCAGAGACACAACGCAGGCGGTGCCCAGTACTTTCATTGCTTCCTCCCAGAATCGGACCGGTCGACCTTCTTGCGGGCATCGCGTCGAATCAATCGAACCGGTTCGATATTTACTATGGTCAAATCGAGATGAGTTGGCTACAATTTTTTCAGAAGCCTACTCTCAGGGCGGTAAGGTGAACCGGCTTTCTTCGAACCGGTTCGTAACTACGAGGTGCCGAGTTTGACGCGACGAACCGGAAAACATGCAACAATCTCCGATGTCGCGCAGCGGGCCGGGGTGGCAAAGTCCACGGCATCGCTGTCGTTCAGTGCGCCTGAGCGGGTCTCGGCTGACACGCTTGAGCGCGTGCTGAGCGCCGCGCGAGCGATCGGCTATGCGCCAAATGCGATGGCCCAAAGCCTCAAGTCCGGCAGAAACAAGCTGATCGGGTTCATGGTCAGTGACATGCGCAACCCCCACAACGGGTCGATCTTGCGGGCGGTGCAGGAAAATGCTGCGCAACAGGGTTTTCTGGTCATTACGGCGACCAGCGATGACAGCCCGGACCGGGAGCGCGAGATTCTGCGGCGTTTCCAGTCCATGCGGATTCGCGGGGCAATCCTCACCGCGTCCGGCAATGATGCGCAGTACGTGGAGGAGCTTACCTCGCTACCGATGACGTTCGTGACCTTCGACCAGCATCTGGATGGATTGGCCTGTGACCACGTCGGCCTGGACAATCGGCTCGCCGTTCGAATGCTCACCCGGCATCTGCTGGACCTTGGTCATCGCCGGATTGCTCATATCGCGGGAACACCGGGGCTCTGGACCGCCCGTGAACGGCTGGAAGGTATCAGGGAGACGATGTCGGAAGCGGGTTTGCCCTTGCCTGATGACCTCGTGGTGAATGGTCAGTTCCGGTCAGAGCCGTCTTATGCGCAGGCGCTCCATCTGCTGAACCGACCGGAGCCGCCCACCGCTATCATCACGGCGAACAACACCTCCGCGCACGGCGCCCTGAAGGCGGTCCGGGCGCTTGGGCTGCGTTGCCCGGAGGACGTTTCGCTGGCCAGTGTCGACAACCTTCCCTGGAGCGATCTGATCGAACCGAGAGTAACATGCACGGCTCAACCGGTTTCAAAAATGGCGGCCAAGGCAACCGGGTGGCTGCTGGAGCGGCTGGCCCTTCCGGGCGCGGATACGGGCCAACCGCCGCGCGAGGCCTTCATGGTTCCGGAGCTCGAGCTTGGTGGCTCAACCGCGCCACCCCGCGCTCGCTAGCCCAAGGGTGGCCGTCAGAATGGGACCGGAAGGTCAGGCAAATGCAGTT
This sequence comes from Aliiruegeria haliotis, assembly GCF_003003255.1. Lineage (GTDB taxonomy): Bacteria > Pseudomonadota > Alphaproteobacteria > Rhodobacterales > Rhodobacteraceae > Tropicimonas > Tropicimonas haliotis. Next base: position 96,425 of record NZ_PVTD01000007.1, on the reverse strand, counting down.
TCGAAAGTCGGCTATCCCGAGGCCGATGGATGCAAGCCATTGGCTGCATTGCCTTTCAGTAAGTCCGGCGCTTTTCAGCGATGCGCCGGCGATAGGTCGCTCCGACCGGGGATACATCGAATGGATAGGATCGAGGGACGGACATGAGCTGCTATCTTGGCATCGACGTTGGCACCGGTAGCGCGCGGGCCGGCGTGTTTGACAGCGAAGGGCGTCTGTTGGGCGTCGGTTCCCGCGACACCCGGACCTGGCGACCGGCCGCCGATTTCGCACAGCAATCCTCGGTCGATATCTGGCGAGCGATCTGCGCGTCCGTTCGCAAGGCGATGGATCAATCCGGTGTCGCGCCGGAAGATATTGGCGGGATCGGGTTTGACGCGACTTGCTCCCTCGTTGTCTCCGAAGGTGATGGTGCGCCGTTGAGCATCTCGCCAGATGGGGCTCCGGAGCAGGACATCATCCTGTGGATGGATCACCGCGCTATCAGTGACGCCGACGAGATCAACGCAACCGGGGCGGGTGTGCTGGACTACGTCGGCAAAGCGATTTCGCCAGAAATGGAAATGCCCAAGTTGCGGTGGCTGAAGAGCAACTTGCCGGATGTCTGGGCGAAGGCCGGACTGTTCTTTGACCTTCCTGATTGGTTGGCGTGGCGAGCCACCGGGAGCAAGACGCGCTCGTTGTGCTCGAGCACGTGCAAATGGACCTACCTTGCCCACAAGGGACAATCGGGAGAGGGGTGGGACGACGCCTTCCTCACGAGGATTGGCCTCGAGGATCTTACTGGCGAAGGCCGCACGAAAATCGGCGATGCCTTTTGCGCCCCCGAAGAACCGATCGGGTCTCTGACATCGGAGGCGGCCGACGAACTGGGATTGGTCGCGGGTATCCCCGTCGCCGCGGGATTGATCGACGCCTATTCGGGTGCACTTGGCACACTTGGCTGCCAGCCCGATGTCGCCGCGCTGAGCGAGCGGATGGCGGTGATCGCCGGCACATCGACCTGTCACATCGCATTGTCGTCGGACCCGGTCTTCGTTCCTGGCGTCTGGGGGCCATATTACTCGGTGCTGCTTCCTGGCCTCTGGGCGCTGGAAGGCGGGCAATCGGCGGCCGGCGCACTGATCGACGCCGTTATCGCGCGTCACTCCGCCAGCGCTGAACTGCACGAACGGGCCAAATCGTCGGGCAGGAGCATCCACCGTATCCTTCAAGAACTCTTGGAGGAGATGGGACAGGAGACAACGGTTCTGACGACCGAACGGCACGTCCAGCCCGACTTTCATGGCAACCGCGCGCCCTTGGCCGACCCGACACGCCGAGGCGCAATCAGCGGGCTGTCGCTCGACCACGGGATGACGGACCTTGCCCTCGACTACCTCGCGACCCTTCAGGCGCTGGCCTATGGCACCCGACATGTTCTGGAGGAAATGGCATCGCGAGGTGCCCCTGTCTCGACGATGGTGGTCAGCGGCGGATTGGCGAAGAACGCATTGTTTCTGCGCGAGTTGGCCGATGCCTGTGGCGTCAGCGTGATCGTGCCGGACCAGCAGGAGCCCGTCTTGCTCGGCTCGGCCATGTTGGGTGCGGTGGCCGGCGGCGACTACGAAAGCCTTGAGGCCGCGATGCGGGCCATGAGCGGGCCGGGACGGGTCGTCAGGCCGCGTGGCGACGCAATCGCCCGATACCACGACAGAAAGTACCGGGTGTTCAGGCGGATGCAGGACGACTTCGCCGCCTACGCCGAACTCATGCACTCCGAGGAGACGGAACAATGACCGAGATTACCCTGATCGCCAGTGGCGACCTTCGGGAAAGCGCCAACGTGATGTGCTGGCCTGCGCAAAAGGCGATGGAGGACGGGCTGACCGAAGTGTTGGCGGACATGGGCCACAGCGTGAAGCGGGCTCACCCGATCAAGCCTGCCGGCCACGGCTTCATCGCTTCGCAGCGCGAGGGCATGGACGTCTTTCGCGGTATCGATCCGCAGGCCCCATTGATCGTGGCAGAAGCGGTCTGGCAATACTCCCACCACGTTCTCGCCGGGCTGACCTCTCACAAGGGGCCGATCCTGACGGTGGCAAACTGGTCCGGGCAGTGGCCGGGGTTGGTCGGGATGCTCAACCTCAATGGCTCGCTCATCAAGGCGGGCGTGCGGTTTTCCACGCTATGGAGCGAGAATTTCGATGACGATTTCTTCCTCGCCGGTCTGCGTGAGTGGTTGGATTCCGGTTCGGTCACGCATGACTTGAGCCATGTCCGGCCCTTCGAGGGGGCCGATCTCGGCGCTGAGGATCGCAACATCGTTTCGGCCATCGCAGATGACCTGATGCGCAACAAGGTGATCCTCGGCGTTTTCGATGAAGGTTGCATGGGGATGTTCAACGCCATCATCCCCGACGAGCTTCTGATGCCGCTCGGCGTGTTCAAGGAACGGCTGTCACAATCCACGCTGTTCCATGCCGCAACACAGGTGCCCGAGGTCGAAGCCCGCGCCGTGTTCGACTGGCTGAAGGCGCGGGGGCTTTCGTTCGACTTCGGCCCGGATCACGCGACCGATCTGACCGAGGCGCAGGTGATTGACCAATGCCGGATGTATATCGCGGCTGTTCGGCTGGCCGATGAGTTTGGCTGCGAAGCCATAGGCATACAGTACCAGCAGGGGTTGAAAGACCTGATGCCAGCTTCGGATCTGGTGGAAGGGATGCTCAACAACGATGACCGGCCCGATGTCGTTGACGCGGACGGCCAGCCGATCCGCCCGGGCGAAGCGATCGTGCATTTCAATGAGGTGGATGAATGCGCCGGCCTCGATGCCGTCCTGATCAACCGGGTTCATCGGGCGCTTGGTCAGCCAGTGGAGACGACCTTGCATGACCTTCGGTGGGGAGATGCGGACCGGTCGGGGAACCGTGACGACTTTGTCTGGGTGTTCGAGATCTCCGGTGCGGTTCCGCCGGCGCACAACGTAGGAGGCTGGGCCGGAAGCGAGAGCTTGCGGCAGCCGCCGATGTTCTTCCCCAATGGCGGCGGAACGCTCAAGGGCATCGCCAAGCCGGGCGAGATCATCTGGTCGCGGATTTTCGTCGAAGATGGGGCTCTTCACATGGACATTGGCCGCGGTCAGGCGGTGTCACTTCCGGAAGCGGAAACCAATCGCCGCAGCGCTTCGACCACTCCGGAATGGCCGGTCATGCACGGAGTGCTGACTGGCGTCAGCCGGGATCAGATGATGGCGCGGCACCGTGCCAATCACATCCAGGTCGTTTACGCAAACAGCGCAGACGAGGCCGACCGGGCACTCGCAATCCGCGCCGAGCTGGCCAGGAAGCTCGGGATTTCGGTCAATATCTGCGGGATCTGAGATATCTGCTGCGCCCCCCGGTTGGGGGGCGTCGTGCAGTCCGACGGTCGGGTTGTCACACGACCTTGGTTTGAGGCCGGGCAGGGGCTGGCCAGCCTTGCCGGGCAACGAGAGGCGATCCTTGCAAGCACCTCATGATCGGCCCGGAAACGGCCCGCTTGGTGGCGATGCTGTCCTTCAGATTTCCACTCTGATTCGGAGACGGCGAAGGCCTTTCGCGAAAGCGCGGGATCGAGATCGGTCATGAAGCCGTTCAGTTCCGGCAGCGGCGATTTAGCCCGACTTTCGCTTCCAGGATTCGTGGAAAACACGCAGAACGCCGGTATGTTTGGTCACAGTGGCGCAGGAACCTCGACGATGCTCTCGCAAAGGTCAACGATGAACGCTGGCAGTCTGTTATCAAGAAGAAGACGTTTTGGAGAGCTTTGATACGAGAATGCGGAACGGGAGGGCTGTATTGAGCGACCGCTGGTAGGCCCTCCACGACTCCGGCCGGCCGTCTCGCCGCTCCAACGAGGGGCGCGAACTCAGCGCGGCATATTGGGTGGGCTGACTGACTATTCGGAGAGTGGCGCAAACTCGTCCGACAGCCCCCCGCAGTGCGATCCTTCCGCAGCCGCGCTGGCTTTGATTGCCCGACAACGACACGCTCAAGGGGCATCGCTGTCGCCCTGGTGACGACGATCTCGCTCAACGAGCAGTGTGTTCGGGGGAGCGGGTGCTAAACCGTTCCGTTCGGCTGCTCCGGTGCGATCAATATGCACCGAGAAAGACCGGATCCGGCTGCCGCGTTTCTGCGACGAGAACTGTCGTGATCGGCGCTTGAAACGCCTCAGCCGCAGGGAGTGTGTGTCCGCTCACCGCTCACCGCCACACCCAAGGCGCCGGAGCGTAGTACCCCGCAACAAAAGTCGTATTCCGAGTGATGCAGTTCCTTCAATCGACGCAACCCAAGCTACGCCGGTGCAGCAACCTTCGGCTCACGTGTTTTCGGGTTTCTCTCGGCTGGTAGGCTTGCTCCCCACCAGGAAGCAAGCGCGTGAGCAGCTCAGTCGTCAATCAGACGCAGGGGTTCGACGACGGCTGCACAGCCCGGTGAAAGCTCCGTCTGGTGTTCCTTCAGGCAGTAGAAGTGACCGCCGGCTTCCGCGGCGCTTTCGGCGCAGAGATTGGTCATGTCATCGGCACATACCTGGGACAGGAAACGGACCTCCTCGAAGAACAAGTCAAGCATGTCGCCAAGATCGCCGATCGCGCTGTCGCAGGCCGCATCGAGCTTGTTCTCATGGGCATAGAGACAAGCTGCGAGCCGCCCGTGGCCCGGCTCGACCGCGGCGCAGAAGGTGGCAATCTCCGTTTCGCAGGCACCGATGATGTCGTTGGCTGCGGCCGGTTCGGGTGTCGATACCAGCGCGGTCAGGACAAGGCAGGATATGGCGGACAGCCGCAGGACGGCTTGTGTGATCCGGATCATGGCGTCACCACCACATAGACGTCTTGTCCCTCATGGTTTACCTGCTCGTAGTAGGTGCCGTCGCAATACCAATAGCGACCCCGCTGGGGGCAATTCCCCGGCAAGGTGCTGAGGTACGCGGTGGTCGCCGCAACGGTCCGGCGCGTGGTGCGCCGATCGACGCGACGCACAGTGCGAGCGCCCGGGCGCGCCTCGGCGACCGCGAAACCGAGCCTGCCGGACAGGTCGGTTCCGGTGATTGTTTCGACAGGTCCGCTGGTCCAGGAAAACACCAGCCCGGCGGCAAAGGCCGTGACCCAAAGGCTCCTTTTCCATCCGTTCAATTTGGTCGCCATACATCCCTCCCTGGTTCGGATTCTGGTCGCTTTTTGAGTGTGTCGTCGGCCGGGCGATGGGGCCCGGCCGACGCCCTTCGGTTCAGTCACTCGCTTTCTGGGCGGCTTCCTCGAGCTTCTGGATGTCTGCCTTGCTCAGCTTTGGCCGGTCGACCTTGATGGTCAGCTTGTCGAGCTTCGCGGTCAGCGCGAAGGGCGGCGTGTAGTCGGTGTCATAGACGCCGGTCAGCGTGTCCACGCCCACATCGAAGGCCTCGTCCCATTGCAGGATCGTCGGGATGGTGTGCTTCATCTGCTTCGAAGCGACCTCCTTGCCGTCCACCTTCAACGTACCGGTGCCGCCCTGGCCGAGGCCGCTGGTGCTGCCATAGGCGAGGGTTTCCGCACCGAGCCCGTCATATTTGAAGTCGAACTCGACAGTATGCTTGCCCGGGGTCAGCGCCTCTTGTCCCTTCCACTGGATGCGCTCGAGGTTGAGCATGTTCCAGGTGAAGACCGGCACGCCCTTGAGCAGGTAGAAGCCGTAACCCGCGAACCGACCGCCCGAGGTCAAGATCATGCCTTCTGCGCCGCCCTCCGGCACGTCGATCTCGGCAGTGATCGTGTAGGACGCGTTGAGCAGCGAGGGCGAGTCGCCCTGCGGCAGGCCCGTCATCGGCTGGGTGTAGACGAACTCGCTCCGGCCAGCGGTGATGTTCGGCCGCGGCTGGGCAAGGCGAGATGTCACCGAGGCATCCATCGGGAAGACCTGGTACTTCTTCGCCTCCTCGATAAAGATCGTCTTCAACTCTTCGACCTTCTCCGGATGATCCTTGGCAAGATCCTTGCGCTGGTTCATGTCCGTCGTCAGGTCATAGAGTTGCAGCACCTGGTTGTTGAGCGGGTCCGCGTTCGGCGTTTTTGGCGTTTCCCATGGCATCCGGTTGACCTTGGTGCTCAGCAGCCAGCCTTCGTGATAGAGCGCCCACTGGCCCATCATCTCGAAATACTGGGTCCGGTGGCGGCTCGGCGCCGTCGCGTTCGCCTTGTCGAACGTATAGGCAAAGCTCGTGCCCTCGATCGGCGACTGGATGATGCCGTCAACCTCCTGCGGCGCGTCGATCCCGGCAACCTCGAGGATGGTCGGCACGACGTCGATCACATGCATGAACTGGTCGCGCATGCCGCCCTTGTCGGTGATGCCGTTGGGCCAGGAGACCACCATGTTCTGCCGGATGCCGCCCAGGCGGTTGGCATTCTGCTTGAAGTGGTCGAAGGGCGTATCGAGTGCCCAGGACCAGCCGGCGGACATGTGGTTGTAGGTCGCCTCGGTGCCCCAGTCGTCATACCACTGCATCTGTGTCTTGGCGGGCATCGCGGCGATGCCGTTGAACCATGCCACCTCGTTTGGCGTACCCATCGGGCCACCTTCGGCAGAGGTGCCGTTGTCGCCGTTGATGTAGATGATGAGCGTATTGTCGGTCTCACCCAAATCCTCGACGGCCTGCACAACCCGGCCGATCTCGTGATCGGTATAGGCGGCATAGGCGGCAAAGACCTCGACCTGGCGGATGAAGAGTTTCTTCTCCTCGTCCGTCAGTTGATCCCACGGCTTGATCTTGTCTGCCGGCCAGGGGGCGAGCGTCGCATCCTCGGGCACAAGCCCCAACTTCTTCTGGTTCTCGAAGATCGTCTCGCGCAGCGCTTCATAGCCGTCGTCGAAGAGTTCCATCTTCTCGATCTTCTCGACCCATTCCTTCGTCGGGTGATGCGGGGCATGGGTGGCGCCCGGCGCGTATTTCACCAGGAAGGGCTTGTCCGGGTCGATCTGGTGCATCCGCGTGATCCAGTCGATGGCATCATCCGCCATGCCGGTGATCAGGTTCCACTCCGGATCTCCGTCGAACGGGTAGATCTGGGTGGTGTTGCGGAACAGGTTCGGCTGCCACTGGTTGGCGTCCCCACCGACAAAACCGTAGAAATATTCGAAACCCATGCCGGTCGGCCATTGATCGAACGGGCCGGACTGGCTCGCCGCGAAGGCCGGCGTGTTGTGGTCTTTGCCAAACCACGAGGTGTTGTAGCCGTTCTCCAGCAGGATCCGCCCGATCGTCGCCTTGCTGTCGGGGATGATGGAGTTGTATCCCGGATAGCCGGTCGATTGCTCCGAGATCACGCCGAAGCCCACCGAATGGTGGTTGCGCCCGGTGATCAGCGCCGCGCGGGTCGGTGAGCAGAGCGCGGTGGAGTGAATGTTGGTGTAGCTCAGACCTTCCTTGGCCAGCGCGTCCATCGTGTCCGTCGGGATCACGCCGCCGAACGTACTGGGAATGCCGAAGCCGGCATCGTCGAGGATGATCAACAGGACATTGGGCGCGTCCTTGGGCGGCACTACGCGTGGGGGCCACCAGGGCGTCGACTTCATTGCTTGAGGCTCGATATCACCACCAAACTTCCCTGGCGCCGGCGGCAGTTGCGCGCCCTCGATCACCCGGGTTGCGCCCGGTGCACCGGATGCTGTTTCAGCCACGACGGGGAGCGTCGTCTGCATCAGCAGAACTGCCCCTGTCAACACGGCTGCAAAGATATCGCGTTTGAACATCTTCGTTTCCTCTGTTGTTGCGCCCGTTCTCCGGACATCGACCGCACTCTTCAAATTGCGGCATCTCGCAATCATGATTTGTATCAAGGTATTCGGCTTGAATTTGACTTCCTGGGCCATAATCATCCACACGAGAGGAGAGTTTATGTCGCAGAGCATTCCATTGATCCGGGCCGCATCGATCGCACCGATGCACCGATGGCTGGTCGAGGCCGGCCACGATCCTGCGCCCTTCATGACGCGCGCCGGCCTTGAGTGGATATCGACGGGGGATCCCCTTCTTCCTATTCCGCTTTCTGGCGCGGTTCGGTTGCTGGTGGACATTGCAAGAACCGATGGTCCCGACACGCCCTGGCGGATCGCAAGGGGTCGTGGCGGCTACGAGATTGGCTTCATTGGTGCGGCGGCCCTCATGGGCCCCACGGTGCGTGCCGGGTTTCGGAGGCTTTCACAGAGCATGCCCGTTCACTCTACCCATGAGATCTTTGCCGTTCAGACGGATGGTCCCGGCATCACTATCAATGACGGCTGGACACTGAATCTCGGAGAGGACGAGGTTCTGCACTATGTCCAGCAATATGTGGCCTCTCTCGTGGACATGATCTGCAGCGAGGCGACGGGGTTCCCCACCAGCATCGCCACACTCGGACTTGTTCCGCATCCAAGTGAGGGTGTTTCACACCTGGAACCGTTCCTCGGAGAAAGGGTCGGCGGCCGCAAGGACCGCCTGTTGGATATCGCAATAGACGGGCAGGTCGCTGATTGCTTGATGCCTGAGAGCGTTCGGGAACGTGCGTCCGAGATCGCCGACCCCACCGTGCCCCCTCTGAAGCTAGGTAACTGCCTGGCCGACGATGTCGTTACTTTGCTTGCCAGCATGCTGCCGCGGACGAAGCCCAGTGTCGATGCTGTGGCCGCTGCCGCGGACATGAGCAGTCGGACGTTCAAACGCCGTCTTCGCGAAGAAGGAAAGAGCTTCTCTGGCCTCGTGGAAGGCACACGGGCCAGCATGGCAATTGCGAGGTTGGAGGAGCCGGCGCCACCACTGCTCAAAGACCTCGCAACCGAACTCGGCTACGCCAACCAGGAAACCCTGACGCGAGCGATGCGGCGCTGGACCGGAAAACCGCCGAGAGAGTTGACATCGAGTAGCTGAAAGCAGGTGGAGATGCGCTCGTTGGTCTCGGGATATCGGCGTCAGCGAGCAGTGGGTGTGGCGAGCTTCTGACGCGTTTGAATGGCGGCCTGACGAAACTGGCTTGTCGTCTCCCTCTCAGTAGTTGCCCCGCAATCACCTGTCGGTCAGCGTGACCCTGGGCTTCTGGTGGTTCAGGCTTTCCTTGAGAATGAGCCTATCGAGTTCTCGCTCTGCCACTGTTCTGCGGGCCTACACGGCCGCACTGCGGCCACGCTCCCGTTAGCTCCTCAGCCTGGCATTCTGTTTCTCCATGTTGCGCAAATCCGATAGCTGGTATTTGCCGATGCCGCCAAACCGACGACACAAGTTGTAGAAGGTTGGGTCACTGACACCGACCGCACGACAGGCCGACCGCACGACATCTCCATCCGCCAGTTTCAGCTCTATCTCACGCAGCAGCTTCCAGATGTCCTCATCCGGGTACCTTCGTCGAGGCATCTCGTGTCCCCCGTTTCGTGTTCAGACAATGGCCCGGTGTTTTGGAGGGCAATCCATGGCGAAGTAGTCTGGACTGACAAGGGAGTTCGGGCAGAATACCAAGTCACTCTGCCTGCTGCGCGACGAGTTCCAGACCACTGGTTATGAGTCGCCGCAACTATTTTTCAGACGCAATATCAGAAGCTTGATTCCGAGTCCGAGCAGTCATTCTCCATGCCGCACTTGGCAAAAACGGCACATCAACGTTCGTCCTGGCTTTCAGACGGGAATGCCACCGTGGGTGGAATGGTCTTTGACGCTTTGCCTCTGCCGGGTGGGCGCGCGTTGGGGCGTTCTCGATCTGTTAGAGGTCTTACCTGCCGGAACATTTCCCTCTCGCAATCGTTGTCGGTGTGAAGAAGGCGGTGCCGATCCCTGTGCACTGCGCGCCCGAGCGGGCGAGGCGGTTCAAACACCAAACGCCCGTCGGTGTCCAACGCGACAGGGAAAGAAAGGAACAGGACCATGAGCAAACAATCCCGGAGTTATGACCCGAGCAAGGAAAAGGACGAGGACAAGGATTTCCTCGGTGCAGAAGGCAGCGTCTCTCAACAGGGCCGCTCCGGTGGGCGTCTGCCGCGCGACATCGGTACGCGAGACGAATTGAAACGCGCCAACGAACGCCCGGCTGGCAAGACCCGGGTGCTCCGCAGCGACGAAGAGGAGGATCAATGATGGGTACCACGATCATGACCGGAACATGGGTTCTCGTCGCCGACAGCGAAAAGGCGTTGTTCCTGCGCAATGTGGGGGACGCATTCGACTTCCACTTCGAGGTCGTCCGCAAGGAGACGCAGGACAATCCAGCGACCCGGGAGCAGGGGGCGCACAAGCCGGGACGTTTCAACGATGGACCCTCCGTACAGCGCTCGGCCGTCGCGGATACCGACTGGCACGAACTGGAGAAGGAACGTTTTGCGACCGATGTGGCGGACCTTCTGTATCGACGCGCCATAGCTGGTGACTTCGAGGAAATTGTGATCGTCGCTGCGCCCTCGCTGCTGGGCAATCTGCGCACCGAGTTGCACAGTGAAGTGCGCGACAAAGTGGTGGCCGAGGTCGACAAGAACCTGACCAACGAGCCCATCGACAAGCTCGAAGCGCGCCTTGCCGATCTGCTTGGGACTGCGCGGGACAGGAGCACCGTCGAATTCGGCTGATTGGCCAGTTTCCCAGTCAAGCTGTGGAACCAATTTGCCGTTGAAACGTTCACGAGACAGAGACGGTTCGTCGCGAGCCTGCTCAATGTCCCTCACTTGGTGGGCCGACCACACCCCTGGCGGCCCACCATTTTTTTCACCGTTCAAACTGCGGAGACCGGTTGTGACATCAGATCATGGACCCTCGGTCAAGGATGACGACGTTTATGAAGCGCTGCGCGAGGATGGAGCCAGCAAGGAGAAGGCCGCGCGAATTGCGAATGCCCACGCGAACGACCGGCAGAATCCTGGTCAAAAGGGCGGATCGGCCAGTGCCTACGAGGCATGGACCAAGGAAGAGCTGTACGAGCGGGCGCAGGAGTTGGAGATCGACGGCCGTTCAGACATGTCAAAGGACGACCTCATAGACGCACTCCGCAAAGGGTAGGAGACGTTGCGCGTCGTGGGGTCCGTATTCAACCAGGCAGTCGAGAAATTTCGCTGGCATCACGAAGGCAGCGAGGCGATCCGTCTTGGTGTCCAGGGAGCGGTGGCCGCCGCCACGTCCCTCATCTTGATGCGCAGCCTGGCGTTGCCGGAAGAGTTCCTGGCGGTCCTGTCTGCGGTGTTCATCCTGTCCACCAATACCGACGAAAGCGTCGGGGCCGGCATGCACCGCATCGCGGCCACGCTCGTCGGGTCGCTGATCGGGCTGCTGTGCCTCTGGCTGTTGCCACGCCACTGGGGCACCGTTTCCGCACTCGCGACCACGGTATTCCTGCTGAACGCCATTTCGGTCGTGCGGCCGTCATGGCAATATGGAACGGTGGCGGCGATTGCCTTGTCTTTGGGCCATCCGGAGAACGTCGTCGACGTGAGCATCGACCGTGGAGTTGCCATTCTGATCGGTGTCGGGGTGGGGATTGCAGTGTCGATCCTAGTGTGGCCGGATCGCGCCAAGGCGCGATTTGTGCGGCATCGTCGAGCGGCGCTGGCAGCACTCTCGGAACGTTTGGCCCAAGTGCTCAAAGCGTCATCTAGCAATTGCAACACCGTGGCAGCAGAGGCAGACCGCCGTTACCGGCAGGAGTTTGACCGGGCGGCGACCGCAGCCGAAGAAATGCGGCTGGGAAGCATCGCGGGTGCGAACGACCAGATCCAGCACCTGAGACGGGTCTACAATTCCATCGTGATCATCGACCGTGCCGTGGAAGAAGGCTGGACGGCCGACGAAGGCACGCGCCAGAAAATGGAAGGCATCTGCGACGCGCTCTTGAAGCTGGCCGACGGCGAGCACGCCGAGTTGCCGGTCTCTCCCGACTTGGGGCAGGTTGAAGAGGCGGACGACCCCGAGGCGATTCACAACGCTGTGCTCGATTTTGGTTTGGCGGAACTGGTTACAGAATCCCGCAAGTTGACCGAGGCAATCACCTGAGCGTCACCTATTGACGGTCGCGCAACCAAGGACCTGATCCGCAGATGCCCGATACCAATCTTTCCGAGAATCCCTCCTCAGAGGAACTGGCCGATACACGCACAGCATGGGCGGAGGACCGCACGATCCTTGCCAACGAGCGTACATTTGCCAGTTGGATGCGCACCGGAATGGCTTGTATCGCTGTGGCGCTCGGTTTGAAGGCCGTCTTCCAGGACACGGACTATCCGCTCCTGGCGAAGGCTGTTGCCGAGATTTTCGTCCTGTCCGCCCTCCTGATCTTCTGGGCGTCGGTCAGAAAGTCGCGCAAGGCCCACAAACGTATGTCCGAGCATGATGCGGAAGCTCAGTCGGCGCGCCGAATGGCTTTGCTTGCCGCAATCCTCAGCATCGGGGCCGTGGCCACGGGGATCATTCTCTGGACGCTTTGAGCCCGGTCACGGTCACCGATTCCGGAAACATGGCCCGTGCGTGGGAACCAAATCCGGTGCGAGCCGTTGTCTAGGAAAGCATCAGTAACGGAGACAAATAGCATGCACCGGCTTTTCTACATCATCGGCGTCGTCGTCGTGGCATTGGCAATCATCAGTTTCCTCTTCTAATCGGCGCTCCTTTCGCGGTGCATTGTGCCGCCGCATCATCCATCCAACACTTTCCCGTTTGCTGTTCGGCCGGGAGCCCCGCTTCCGGGCCACCGTTCAGCTTTGTTTTGCAATCAGAGTGAGGTCCCTCATGGCACGTGGACGCACGGCGACTTCCCCGACGCAGATCCCCCGCTCCGGGTGGAAGGATATCCTGTTGAGGGTCAAGAATGAGGTCACTGCCGACCACATTTCCCTGATTGCCGCCGGCGCTGCATTCTATGGTCTGCTCTCGGTGTTTCCTGCGATCAGCGCGGTGCTTGCGATCGGGGGCCTGTTGGTCGAGCCAGACGAGATCGTGGATACGCTGTCCCAACTCGCAGGGCTTGTGCCGCAGGACGCGCTCGACATCATCACACGCCAGGCCCAGGAGGTGTCCGGGGCCGAGAACGGTCGCCTTGGGCTGGCCGCTCTCTTCAGTCTCGGCTTGGCTATCTACTCCGCGTCGCGCGGGGTGCGGGGCCTGATCACCGGGCTGAACGTCGCCTACGACGAGAAGGAGAAGAGGGGATACTTCTTGTTGACCGCCGTGACGCTGGGGATGACCGTGCTGTTGCTCATCGGCCTCATCATCGGCGTGCTGGTGGCAATCGTCCTGCCATCGACCCTCGCCACGATCAATCTGGGTGGCGTCGCCGAAGCTGGTGGCACTGCTCTCGCGTGGGTCGCGATGCTCGTGCTGACCATGATCGGCCTTGCCCTGCTGTATCGCTGGGGGCCGTCGCGCACGGCGGCCCGGGTCGAATGGGTAACGCCCGGAGCCATCGTGGCCTGCGCGCTCTGGATGGCCGGATCGGCGGGCTTCGCCTTCTACGTCAGTACCTTTGGCAGCTACAATGAGAGCTTTGGAGCGCTGGCCGGTGTCATCGTGCTTCTGATGTGGTTGTGGATCTCGGCCTTCATCATCCTGCTTGGCGCCGAGTTGAACGGAGAGATGGAGGCCCAGACACGGAAGGATTCGACTGTCGGGCCGGAGAAGCCGATGGGCGAGCGCGGTGCCGTCAAGGCAGATAGCCTCGGCGAAGCGGTCGGCAGCCAATAGGCCGCGTTTTCGCTCAGGCAGCGCACCATTCGCGATGCGGGCGCCAGGCGGCCACCTTCTGAAAGGCAAATCACCATGACCGACAACAACTCCGTTTCCGCGCCCGATCTGGAGGAGGTGGACCGGCCCGTGCGATGCATCGTCGACAACGTGGCCGAACTGGCGGAGCAGAACACGGTCTCGCTTGCCGAAGTGACGGATGCGTTCGGGTCAGACTGCTTCGTGCCGGTGATGCTGGTGCCGGCGCTGCTGGTCGTATCGCCGCTGAGCGGCATTCCGGGGTTTGCCACTGTCTGTGGCCTCGCCATCGCATTCGTCGCCGTACAAATGCTGATGCAGAGCGAGTCGCTTTGGCTTCCCGGATGGCTGATGCGCCGCGAACTTGACGGCGACAAGGCGGAAAGGGTCATGATACGCCTCCGGTCGATTGCGGATTGGTTGGACGATCACTCCAAGGAGCGCCTCCAGTTGTTGATGAAGCCGGCCGGACGCTCGACCATCCAGCTTTTGTGCCTCATTTGCGGATGCGCCATGCCGTTGCTGGAACTCGTGCCCTTTTCGTCGTCGATCCTCGGCCTTGCGGTCGTGCTGTTTTCGACCTCTCTGCTCATGCGCGACGGCGTGTTCGCTCTGTTCGGGTTTGCCGCCCTCGGCACGGCGCTGGCCCTGCCACTGACCTTGCTCAGCGCCGTTTGAGGGTCTGCAAGACGGACCTGAGACCGGTCATTTTCATGGGAAAGTGCATGCTGCACCCGGCCACTCGTCGCAGGGAGCACAACGGTTGCCAAAGCAAGACGATCGGCGCCGTGAAAATGGACGGCGCGAGAAATCCTTCTGGGGGGCGAGGACAGACGCGCAGCGAACTGACCGCGTTCAGAACCGAAGGACAGGTGGAAAAGGGCAGGGATGGCCGGCGATCGCCGCTGGTCCAAGTGCGCTTATAGTGGAACGAAATGGGTCGTTGCGCGTTGGGAAAGCGAGCTTGCCCATGTGGTGCACTGCAGACGAAACCGGAGATCGCGTATGACCGCCAGGAAACCCCGTCCGACTGACCTGAAAGCGCACCGCACGTCAGCGGTCAATCGTGCAGGCAAGTGGGCGAAGGGCGCCAGCCTGCTTGTTGCCCTTGCCACACCCCTGTCTGCGCATGCCGATGTGGTGGCCGAGGTGGGTGTGGATTGGGTGGGCAACGACGTCATCGTGGAAGTCGTTCAGGATCCTGATCTGCCTCAAGTCGCCTGCTACGTCTCGTACTTCGACCGGGGGATGATTGATCGTCTCCAGAAGGGAAACTGGTTCGAAGACCCGAGCTACAGCGCCATCGATTGCGTTGCGACCGGTCCCATCGCGTCAGAGGACATCGCCAACCTTCCCCGGAAGGAAAAGATTTTCTCCGAACGCCAGTCGCTCATTCTCAAGTCGCTCAAGGTGACGCGAATTGCCGATCCGGCTCGAAACGCGCTGGTCTATCTCAGTCATGGCGCGCAAGTCACGGACGGATCGGGCAAAATGGCCTTGTCTGCTGTTGTGCCGCTCCAGTCGCAATAGCGGCTCCTGATGGCGTTCCGGTCGCCATTGTGGGTGCGACCGGATCGCCATCCAGGGTGGCTCAGCCTTGCTGGCGGCAACTTCCAGCACTGAAGCGAGGGCCTCTGGAGGCGCTCTTCTTCAAGCCGATTGCCGATGCAGTGGCGCCGTCGAGGCGAAGAACATCGCCTGTCCCACGGCGGAGATGACCTGCTGTTGGTTGAACGGCTTGGCAATCAGGAAAGCGGGTTCCGGGCGCTCTCCGGTCAACAGGCGTTCGGGGTACGCGGTGATGAAGATCACTGGCACCTGGGGGGACGCTTCCAAAAGCTCGTTGACTGCGTCGATACCGCTGGAGTCATCTGCCAGCCGAATGTCGGCGAGGATAAGGTCGGGCTCGCTGGCCTTGCCGAGCGCCACGGCTTCATCCTTCGTCCGGGCAATGCCGGTGACAGTGTGGCCGAGGCTTTCGACGATGGACTGAAGGTCCATTGCAATCAATACCTCGTCCTCAATGATCATCACCCGACCCGCAACGGCACCGAGCATTTCGTTTTGTGCGGTTTCGATCAAATGGCGGGCTTCATCTAAGGTCAGTTCCATGATGGCCGCGACATCCTGGACCGAGAAGTCTTCGACCGTGTGGAGCAGCAGCGCCTCCCGCGTGTTCTCAGTGAGCTTCGCGATCTTGTCCTGCGCGCGTGCCCGCAGCGGGTCGCTCTCCTGCGTGTCGTCTGCCATCGGGCGGCCAAGGCTGACCCAGATGCGGTGAAAGACGTAGTACAGTGCGGCCCTTTGGGACAAAGATCCGACAGGAAGCGCTTCGGGCTCCGCCAGGATCGCCTCGAGTGTCATGGCCGCCAGTCTGTCCCCGCTGACCTGCTGCCCGGTCAGGGCACGGGCATAGCGACGAAGGAAGGGCAGGTGGGGGGCGATGAGCCCGCGCATGGTGCGTGGCGCTTCGGCAGCGGAGGTATCCTGCGGCGTCATTTTGTTTCCCAAAAAAGATTGCTGTTTCGGGGAACTAACGCGCAACTTGTGCGTTGGTTCCGTGCAAAGGTCAGAGAAATATTGGCCGCGCCGGCATCCAATGCCGGTTCTTGTTTGTTTTCCGGTTGTTGCACAGGCCGGAGCAGGTGGTTCACCGATGTTGGTGGAAAGGAAGACCGGGCGAGGCATGACGTGAGACAGGGCAGGATCAGCAATCTGGCCAGAGCGCAATTGGAAGCGAGCTTGCGGTCAGCATTCGAGGACGACACGTGTGAAGACATGTCCGATGAGTTCCTCGGATTGCTGGGCAAGCTTGGGAATGTCGCGCTTCCGCCCACCGGCCATGCCGGGAACGCCAGCGGCGATGATCCGGAAGGCGATCCGGGTGCTGGTGCACAATGACGGACACCGAGACAACCGGGCAGGTGGAGAACCGGTGGGGCTTGTCGAGGAGGCTGGGCTTCCTTCTGACGCTGGCGTTGCTCCCCTTGGGCCTGATCGCAATGCTCCAGTCGATGCAGATCGAGGAAGATCTGCGCCTGAGGACCGAAGAAGCCTTGCAAGCGGAGACGGTGCAAATCGCGCAGGCTGAGCGTGCGCTGGTCGACACGGCAATTGGCGCCTCGCAGGCCCTCGCGCTTTCTGCCGCTTCATTCGGACTATCGTCGCCGGCCTGCTCGGAACACCTCAGGGCGTTCGTTTCGCGATCGGATGGTGCCTATGTGTTCGCCGGAGCCGTGGACACCGAAGGCAACATGACCTGCTCCTCAACCGGGCAGACCGGCGAGTTCTCTCAAACGGAGAGCTTTCAACGTGCGCTTGCAGATCCGCGCATCCGGGTCGACGTGAGCGCGAACGGTCCCATGTCGAAACAGGCCGTTGTCATCGTTACCGCTCCGATCCGGCGCGCGAATGATGAGCTTCTGGGCTTCATGACCGTCTCACTTCCGAGGGAAACCGTGCTGGAGATGGCCAATTCGCCGGTCAGCGATGCGAGTGCGTGGTTCTTCACCGCCAATGCGAACGGCGAGTTGGTGACCGCGTCCTTCGAGCTGGAGGACGCCGCTTCCGTGCTTCCGAAGGATCAACAGGTACTCACCGTTGACGGAGAGCAGGCGCAGAACTTCGACGCCGAGAGCGGCGCGGGGACCATGACGCATTACTCGGTGGTTCCGGTTGTTGCAGGGTCGTTCTTTGCCGTTGGGGCCTGGTCGACCGAGCCCAAAGGGTTCGATCCGCGCTTCTTTCTATCCACGCCCGCAGCCTTTGCCCTCGCCATGTGGCTGGCCAGCCTCATCCTCATCACCCTGACCGTCGAGCGGCAGGTCGTGGCGAGCGTGCGTGGTCTTGCCAACAAGATGCGCCGTTTCGCAGCGGTACGTGAGCTGCCTGCTCCGCCGGAGCAGAAGGTCGCGCAGGAACTGGCCTATATCGAGACGACGTTTGCGGAAATGGCCGAGAAGCTGATCCGTGACGAGGCTGATCTGCTGAATGCAATGGTTGAGCAAAAGGTGCTGCTGAAAGAGGTTCATCACCGCGTATCCAACAACCTTCAGATGATCTCGTCGCTGATCAACATGCAGTCCCGGGGCATCGAGGAAGCGGAATCGATGGCCGTTCTGGATGGCATCCAGCGGCGGGTCGCGGGCATGGCCGTTGTGCACAAGGTGCTCTACCGAACTGATGCCATTGGAAAGCTCCGTGCCGATGATCTGCTGGAGCGGGTGTTCCGCATGTTGGCGGATGTCGTGCCGAAACGGGCGGACAGGATCGACATTCCGATCGAACGGGACGTGGCCTCGGTGCCGTTGACGCCGGATCAGGCTCTGCCGTTGGCCTTTTTCACGATCGAAGGCTTGGCGAATGCCGTGTCCTATGCCGATTCCGACGGGGGCGCGGCCCCTTGGGTTCGCTATCAATTACGCGAAACCGATGCCGAAGGTGGTGTCGAGGTTCGTATCGAAAACAGCGTTTCGGCAGCACAGGCGCGACAGTTGCAGGTCCAGAGCCCTTCAACCTCACTGGGTCAGCGTCTTATCCAGACGTTCGCGTTGCAACTTGGCGGCCGGGTTGTTGTGTCGGTCGATGACGGTATCTATTGCGTCTCGATGACCTTCGTGGCGCTGCCAGTCGTTGACCCGGAGAGCGATCAGGCGGACTGAGGCGGATGAAGCCCTTGGCCGGTTCGCCGTGCAAACGGGTCAGATCAGTGGGCGTCGCGGGATCGTCTCCTGCATGTCGGCCGTCATGCCCGCCCGGTTCGCGAGTGCGCGCTCATCATGCACAGTCAGGACCTTGTCGCGCCAACTGATCATCCCGTCGGTTTGCAAAAGCCGCAGGATACGGTTGGTATGCACCAGAGACAGGCCAAGCGCGTCGGCCATGTCCTGCTGAGTGTAAGGCAGGGGGATCCGTCCAGGCCCGAGGTCCGCGCCCACAGCGGAAATGCGGGTGTAGAGCCTGTGCAGGGCCCAGGCCAATCGCGTGGCAGCCGGTTGCTGCCCGATAGACACCAGCGCTTCGGCCACGAGGTTTTCCTCGACAGCAGACAACCAGGTCACGTCGAATGCGCGGCCGGGGTTGTTTCGCATGAAGGGCAGAAGGGAGGAGCGCTTGAAGCGGCAGAGGTGCATCCGCGTCGTCGTTTCCACCGAGTGCTTCATCTCGGACATCAGGCCGGACTGCAAACCGATGAAATCTCCCGGAAGAACGAAGTTGATCACCTGCCTCTTGCCATCGGGTGTCGTTTTGTACCGCAAGCCCATGCCCGAAAGCACGGTGTAGAAGTCCTCGCTGACCATGCCTTCATGCATCAGGATGGTGCCGGGGTCGACCCGGCGCTCTCCGTCCTTGAAGCGACGGGTCGCCTCTTCATCGTTTTCGTCAAGCGCCTCGAAGAGCGCGAACTTCCGAAGAGGGCAGGCGGCGCAATCAGTTTCTGCTTTCATGATCCCTCTACATCAAATGTTAAAGACCGGGGTCCCGCTAGCGGTCTAAAGGTGATCGTCCAACTGATCGTGTGAGAGCAATGCACCAGATCCTCATAGTTGAGTCCACCCCACTCATCGCGGAGGACATCGCCGAAATCGTCTCGGACCGGTGGAAAAACTGCGCCCCCGTCGTTGCGGCGACCTATTCAGACGCTGTGGCGTCCATGCGTTCGCCACCGCCGCCCCGGTTGGTCGTTGCTGGCCATCTGGGAACCCGGTCCTGCTATAGAGCCTTGACCGAAGAACTGGGAGACACGGGCGCGCAGTGGGTTGTCATCGAAGGGGTCACGGAGGAACCGGACCCAAAGGCCGTGTCGAAACAGCAGGCTGTCGTGCGCCTTCCGATCCCGTTCACCACGTCCTCGCTGATAGAAGCCATCGAGAAAAGCGGTGGTCTCGATTGACGGCACTATGGGTTCGCCGCCTGTGCGATGAGGGTTTCCCCACATCGCAGACATCGCCTCGGGGGGGCGAGGGCGGGCAGAGTGCCGATCATTCCGCCCGCGCCACGCGGTGTCGAGCGGCGCTGTCTGTCGCAATCTCTTCCTTCACCTGTCCCCAGGCCAGCATGGTAAACACAGCCGTCCCGCCAACAACATTTCCGAGGAATACCGGCACGAAGAACCCTGTCAGGACCTCCGGAAGCGAAGCGGCGCCGTCGATCAGCAGGTAGGCCGCCTCGACCGAGCCTGCGACG
Source organism: Aliiruegeria haliotis (assembly GCF_003003255.1). Classification (GTDB taxonomy): domain Bacteria; phylum Pseudomonadota; class Alphaproteobacteria; order Rhodobacterales; family Rhodobacteraceae; genus Tropicimonas; species Tropicimonas haliotis. The sequence goes on along the minus strand of NZ_PVTD01000007.1, from coordinate 76,535 downwards.
ATGTGTGTGAAATCGCCGGCAGCAATCAGCCATGTGATTGCGAGGATGACAAGGAACTCCGATGTTCGGCCCTGCGCGAGGATCCAGACCAGGGTTGCGATCAGGAGGCCCGCAGGGATGCCGCGAAGGAAGCTGTCCCACGCTCCAATGCCGATCGCATGTTCGGAAAGCGCCCGGATCGCCGGTGACAGATTGCTGGGAACAGCTTCGGTGTGGAACATGGCGGCGGCCATGAACGCCCCGATGACATTCGCTCCAAGCACCACGGACCAAAGCCGGGCGACCATTGCCGCCTTCTTCACCGATGGGCCGGCTATGAACGGCATCACAGTCGTGATGGTGTTCTCGGTAAAAAGTTGCATCCGGCCAAGGATCACCAGCAGAAAGCCGAGCGAATAGCCGAGGTTCTCGACCAGCGGTCGCCACGGCGCCTCTGGAAGGTAGGTACGAAAGATCGCTTCGCCGAGGACCGACGCGCTGATCAGGATCCCTGCGGCAATGCCGGAAAAGAACAACGCCTGAAAGGGTCGCTTCAGTTCAGCGAGACCTTCGCGCCGCACGGCCTCGTAGATCAGGGGCGGGGCAAGAGGTTCGGCCTGCTCAAGCTTCTCCTCTTCGACAGGGCCCGTTGGGGTGATTTTGGTGTCGGTCATTTGCGTCCTCGTTCTCTGGTCCGGGTCGCCCGCCCTACGTTGGCTTGGCGTGTTACAATGCACTCCGCCTCGTGCCGTTGGCGTGGTCGATACTCTTCAGTCGCTGCAGGACGGCTGCCGAGTCGATAGCGCGCATGGTGCGGGCGACGCGGGCGGCGCGTGAAGGTCCGGCACTTCGGAGAACGCCGGGAAATTGCTCCAAGTCGGGCGTGTGGTGCCGGTTGCTTCGCGCCTTTCATTTCGTTTAACCCTTTGGCTTTCAAACGAATTGTAAGGGCTGGTCTCTGCGGATTCTTCTGTGGGTTGGCCCTGATGGAAACAACCGGGGAAACCGCGCTGGGCGCAGTCCGCCAGATAGGAGCCGTCCACACGCATGCGAGGGCCCGCCGAGCGCGCCTCTTCGAGGTCGGTCCGATGATAGCCACCAAAGCCGGCGTATGCCCCGGGCTATGCGTGGAAAAAGCTACCGCGCCAATTTGGGCTGTCGGTTCTGCGCCTAGGATGTCCATTCGGTTTCCTTTGCCGGCCTCGTTGATGGAACAACTCCTGCCGCTTCAAGTTGTTCCCTCAGGGATGCGGCCTACTGCTGCTCCATCTGCTTTGGGAAACTCGACGTGATCAACGCTGGCGAGATTTTTGGTTCTACCTGTCGCGTGTTCGGTGTTCCGCGGCACGCATCCTGTCGTTCGTTGTGGGTGCGTTCACCATGTAGAACCCCACGGCCACCCTTGGCGGTGCGCCGATCCTCACGCCGGATCCCGGGAAGCCACCACACGCCCGCGCCACCGACAACCGATTTCCAACAACAAGGAGACACCCGATGTCGTTGAAACGCATGATCACGAAACTTGCCCTCGCCTTTGCTGCCAAGAAAGGGATGGAACTTTTCCGTTCAGCCGGCGGGATCGAGGGGCTGAAACGCTCCATGACCGCGAACGCGGTGCCGGCGGGTGGTGGCCGCGGTGGCATGGTTGGCCGCATTGGCGGGGCAACGGATGCCAGCACCGATGGGCTTGGGAACCTGCTTGGCTCGCTTGGTCTTGCAGAAGCAACTGGCGCTCGTGAAGCCGGCGTGACCGGACAGCTTGGGTCGCAGAGCATCGGAGGATTGTTTTCAACCCTTGCGTCCGCTCTGGGCGGACAGGCTGGGCAGGCGCCATCTGCGTCTGGCCCCAACCTTCAGGATGAACTCGACTTCAATGATATCGAGGACACGTCGACGGCCGGACCGATGATCCGGGCGATGGTCCAGATGGCGCGGGCCGATGGAAAGATTGATGAAGCCGAGCAATCCGCGCTGATGTCGTTTTTCGATGACGCGACACAGGAAGAGCGCCGGTTGTTGCAAGATGCGTTGACAGAACCTGTTGACGCTGGAGCGATCGCGGCCGACACGCCAAGCGATGCGCGCAAGGAGGTTTATGCCGCGGCATTGCTCGTGGGCGATCCCGAGAACGGGCACGAGCGGACGTTCCTGCAAAACCTGGCCGAGGCCCTTGAGCTCGAGACTGCACAGACCGGTGTGTTGCATCAGGCGATGGGAAAGCGGGTGATCCCGGCGTGACAATCTGACCGGCGGTGGAACCTTGCTGCCGGATCGCGCTTTGACCTGATGAAACACGCACACGGAGAAATGTGATGAAATCTGGTTTGGTTGCTGCCGCCGTCATTGCCGTCGTTGCCATAGGTTTCGGCCTCTACCTCGCGGAGCTATGACGTAAAACGGGCGAGGAGATTGCCAGGTCTTGCCGTGAAGGCGGAGGGCGATGTCCTTCGGGACGTCGCCGCCAAGGTTCCCGCGCGTCGGGAGCAGCTGTACAACATCTCCACTCGTCGCATCTTGGTGCGCGCGTTCACTTTCAGTGTTTGGCGAGAGTATTCGTCGTTTGTCGTCAACATCTTGTAGACGCACCCACTACTGAGTTTGCAATAAAAACGAAGTCGACGCTCTAGACGTGGTTGGGGGGGGGCGAGGGGCACCGGATGATCAAGCTGCCATTGTGATAGCGGCGTCGTTTTCTCATATGCCGCTGTGGTTGCCGGAGCCGTTCCTCGCCACAGAGCCGCTTCGCTTGGACGTGGTTCCCGCACCAGCGCTCAGCTCGCAGCAGGTCGGCCACCTTGCAATATCCGTAGTGACCGCAGCACTTTGCCCCTTGGATCATGGCAAGCCACAGTTCAAAATGGATCCTCGTGACCGCCGGGTACAGCGTCGAGTTGGGTGCCAATCCGATCAGCCTTCAGGTTTGGCGTTCCTACATTGCGAACCACTGGCGCGTTTGAATCGCGATCTCACGAAGCTGGCCCGCCGTTTCCCTTTAGGTGATTGCCTTGCAATCACCCGCCGGTCAGCGGAACCCTCGGATTATGGTAGTTCTGGCTTTTCTTCTTGATCAGCTTTGTCCCTTTTTCATTTGGTCACGATCTTCGCCAGCCTTGCGTCCTCGTTTTCAAGGTTGCGCAACTCGGGCAACTGGGAATTGCCCATCCAACAAAACCGTTGATACATTCGCTGTCGCCAATTGCTGTTTGAGCCGGTGGCGCAAACCATCGGCAACTCGCTCGGACCTGTGCTGCGGGTATGGCTCATTGTCGCAAGTCGCTTGGCTGACACCGACCAAACGTCGTCACCGCCCGTCAGTTTTAGCCCAATCTTAAGCGGAAGCTTCAGAACATCCTCGCCCGAATACCGTTTCCGAGCCATCTTCCGCCCCCCTTTTTATGGACCAACCACTGGCCCGTTTTTTTGGGGGGGCGCCGCAATCTCTCCGCTAGGCGCTGACACCGGAAAGTCTCGACTGGTAGACCTCCCACACGGCCGCGTCGATAGCATCCCTCAGCGCAATATCGGTCATTTCGCGCATCGCTGCGTTGGCTCGACCAATGATCGCCAGACACTCTCTCGGATTGCTTTCGCACCAGTCGATGCGCGCCTCGACGTCGGAGCCATCCTCTGCAATGGGAACGTAGTGCTCCCAGGCCGTCAGGGCCTCATCCAGAATGCACTCCCATTTGCGAGGCGTGCAGAACACTACCGAGTTGGAGCCGAGAGACCAATACAGGCTTGTCGGGAAATCATTGCCTTCCAGTGCAATGATATAGCGGTATTGGAGTTGCGCCTCGCGCGGCATCGGTGTGCCGAAGAATGATTGAAATTCGGGTGCGATCGACTCGAAGAAACCATCCCTGCTTTCGGGGGCAATGAACTTGGCGTCGACCCTCGGCTTGTCCGCGCAACCCGAAAGGAAGCGGAATCGTCTGAACTTGGAGACCGTTGTCAAATCCGCCTTGCCGCCAGAAAGTATTGAATTGTTTGCCACGTTGAGCACCCAAGGCAGAAACCGGCGCCCGCCATTCTCTGTGGTGATCAGACCCGAAGGATTTCCTCGCCAGATCGCCTTCGGGAACTTTTCTAAAAAGGAAACGGGATCGAAGCCCGGTATGGGAAGGTGTTCTCCACGTGGCTCCATATAGCCGGGGAGTGGCACCAGTACGGAAAGCCCATCCGATCCCACACGCCGGGAATGCTGGACCACCGGGGTGTCACGCCAAGACGGACCGAGTCTCTTGGGATCAAACACTGCTCCATCGGACAGGTTGGCTAGAAGCGGCACGGTCACACCTGCAGCACGTGCGGCGTTGGCAGTTTGGGCGGCCCGCCACGCAGCTCCCTTTCCGTCCCGTCCGCGAACGAACCTGTCTCTGCGAACATTGATGCGTCTTTGGCCATGATTGAGGGGAAGAACCTTCATGTCCGCCAAATCGAACGCAAAAACGTTCTCCTTCAGTGTCGCTTCAGTGGTTGCGACTTCAGCGGGCATGACAAGCTTTTTTGCATCATGGGATGCGCCGAAACGGAACCTTACTGCGCGTTCCACCCGCTCTGCATCAGTTGAACCTGAGCTTGATGTAAGAGACCCGGCAGGAATGGTGCGTGTCGGCTTGCGGTTGTCGGCTCGTGTCGCCGCCAAGGCTCGATTGACCTCATCGATATCAAGCTCGGATGAACCAAGACCGCCACCAGGGCTCTCAGCTTCATATCCGAAAATCGCGAAGTCCTTTTCGAAGACCGCCTTCATTATGTCGATCTCTTCCGGACCGTAGTAGTCGGATACTGGATGTGCCCGTTTGGGGCCGCGATCCCCACTTTCGTTGAAGCGTGGCACTTCGTCCTTCTGGAGAGGATGGCGTGCCTTGACGCGCGTCAGGACTTTCTCGACGCCTTCTCCCAGAGCCTCGACTTTGATGACGGTGTCATAGCGCCCTCCTGCCCGCGAAACATTTGAGGCCAGACCCGCCATCCTGTCCCAATGGAAATCGGGTGGCATCGGATCATGATACAGCACGTTGTCGCGCACAAAGCGAAGATACTTTCGGAAACTCGCGATCTGGTCGAAGTCGAAGCCGTTCTCAGGGCTGCCGACATCGATGCGATAGGCCTCAAGCATCGGCGAAAGTTGTTGTTGCCGGTACCGGCGACCCCAACGCTGAATGGAGCAGATCTTGTCGAAAAAGCTGCTCAGGATTCTCGGGTACGGGTTGCGCACGCATGTGAAAACGAAGACGCTCTGGCGCTTCAGGGCATCCTGGATTTGAGCACTGCCTTCGGGGGTGTCTCCCTTGATCAGACCTTCTTTCTGCTCGTGAATATCTCTGGGAGCGAACTCTCCTTGTTCCAGATAATACAATACCTGGCCAAGCGTGGAGGACGCGCATTTGGGAATGTGCCGATAGATCGCCGTCCCGGATGGGGTCATCCATACTCCCCTGAGTGGCGAATTCGATGAAGATGGTGACATGCTCGAGGCTCCTTAGCCACCTGCGTTAGCCCTTTCCACCCCTTTATTCCACCCGTTTTTTTCCTTGCCCTTGCCGCGTCAACTCGCGCCCCGGATCTCCGGACAAGGCGACCGATTCCGTTGCCGAAAGAGCGTCAAGCGCTCACGCCTCGGTCGCCTGATTGGCTGCTTCGCTCATCGATAGTTTGAAGCCCTGTTCGCGCAGGGTCTTTTGTTGGTCGTGAGAGGAATATGGTAGCACTTCCAGCACGGAGTCCGTCCGGCGTGGGGCGCTCTGGGAACAGCATCGGGTTTGCGGCATTCCATGGAGCAAAAAGGCTGTCCGGGCCACCTGGGGCGAAATGATCGTGCAGAAGTCGGACTGCTCATTTGGGGTTTGATGAAGCGGTCCATTTGTTGGGCTGCAAGGACAACCGCTCAGTGCGTTGGACGTCAAACGCGCGATCTCACAGACAACCGTCGTCGGGGAAGAGCCCTCAGGTTTCTTACCCCACAAGGATTAGGATACGGCGAGCGTAGCCGAGCCAAACAGGCTTGAGGGGGCTACGGTCCTGCTGGTAGGCCCTGCGTCTGGCGTTCGGCCCTCCAAGTGCCGCGCGTCATCCCGGTGACGAAGTGTGCGGGGGGTTGTCAGTGCTCCCAAGTGTTCTATATTTGTTCTCATGCGACGAACCCTCCAAGACAAACTGGCCATTCTGTCGGATGCGGCCAAGTACGATGCATCCTGCGCATCCTCCGGCACGACCCGGCGCGACAGCCGCTCAGGCGGCATAGGCAGCGCGGGCGGTTCCGGGATTTGCCATGCCTACACACCGGATGGGCGCTGCATCAGCCTTCTGAAGATCCTGATGACAAATTTTTGCATCTTCGATTGCGCATATTGCGTCAATCGGGTGTCGTCGGGCGTGGAGCGGGCGCGGTTTACGCCTGCCGAGGTGGTCTCGCTGACGCTGGAGTTCTACCGGCGCAATTATATCGAGGGCCTGTTCCTGTCGTCGGGCATTATCCGCAGCCCGGACGACACGATGGCCGACATGGTCCGTATCGCCCGCATGTTGCGGCGGGACCACGGGTTCAAGGGCTACATTCACCTCAAGTCCATCCCGGAAGCGAGCCCCGAGCTTATCGAGGAGGCCGGGCTTTTTGCGGATCGGCTGTCGATCAACATCGAACTGCCCAAGGATGCCAGTACCCGCGCATTGGCGCCGCAAAAGAAGCCAGAAACCATCCGCGCGGCGATGGCGAACGTGCGTCTGGCAAGGGATGCGAGCCGCGAGCGAACGCACACTGGCAAACGACCTGCGCGCTTTGCGCCTGCGGGGCAGTCGACTCAGATGATCGTCGGTGCCGATCAGGCCAATGACCGGGATATCCTGTCCACCTCCGTCCGCCTCTACGCCGGCTACGATCTGAAGCGTGTCTACTATTCGGCCTTTTCGCCGATCCCCGAGGCGTCGGCGGCGCTGCCCCTGATCCGCCCGCCGCTGATGCGGGAGCATCGGCTGTACCAGGCGGACTGGCTTTTGCGGTTCTATGGCTTCGATGTGAATGAAATCACCGCCCCCACGCTGGACGGCAACCTCGATCTGAAGGTGGACCCGAAGCTGGCCTGGGCGTTGGCAAATCGAGGCGTCTTTCCCGTCGATGTCAATCTGGCCGATCGGGACACTCTGCTGCGGGTTCCGGGATTCGGGACCCGAACGGTCAGCCGTATTCTGAATGCCAGGCGTTCCGGACTCGTCCGCTACGGAGACCTTCTGAAAATCGGCGCGCTGATGAGCAAGGCAAAGCCCTTTGTGTTGACGCCGGATTGGTCTCCTCGCGCGATGACCGACGCGGACGATCTGAAAGCGCGCTTAGAGCCGCCACCCGAGCAACTCAGCCTGTTCTGATGTACCGCATCGATCTTCCCGAACTTGGTTTCGCCGAGCGGTGGCGTGACGCGACGCGGCTGCTTCTGAGCCATGACATTGCGCCCGACGCCATCATCTGGCGGTTTGGCGGCGGCGGCGACCTCTTCGCTTGCGATCCGCTGCCGGGAGAAGTGGGACCGCGCCGGGCGACGGTTTCACGTCCCCTGAACGATCTGGCGGGTAGCGTGCTGTGCCATCAGGAGGCCGAGGTGCCCGCCTTGCTCTACTCTGCGTTCCACCGGCATCAGAGCGACCGTAGGGCAATTGCCAACCCCGCCGACCCGCTCACGCGTCGGCTGGAGCGTCTGGCGAAGGCCGTTCGGCGCGACATCCACAAGATGCACGCCTTTGTCCGGTTTCGCGAACTACCAACAGAGACCAGCCGGCGACGTTTTGGTGCGTGGTTCGAGCCGGAACACCGTATCGTCGAGGCCGCCACTCCGTTTTTTGCCAAGCGTTTTGCGGACATGGACTGGACCATCGCAACACCGGCTGGCGTCGCCCGGTTCGAGAATGGTGCACTTTCTTTTCACCCCGCAGCGCAACGGCCCGATGTCCCCGAAGACGCCTGCGAGAGCCTTTGGGCAACCTATTTCCAGAACATCTTCAATCCCGCACGCCTTCATTTGAAGGCGATGCAGTCGGAGATGCCGAAGAAATACTGGAAGAACATGCCCGAAACCCAACTGATCCCCGAAATGCTCGCGCAGGCCGACCGGCGCGTGGCCGCGATGCGCGCAGCACAGCCTGCGTCCCCACCGAGCCGCGCTTCCGGTATCCTGAAACGGCTCGCCGAAGGCGCGCCCGGATCGGTCGATAGCCTGGAGGCCGCAGCCGATGCTGCGCGTGTGTGTCGGCGGTGTGGTCTATGCGAAGCGGCCACACAGACGGTCTGGGGGCGAGGCGATCCGTCGGCGCCGTTGATGATCGTAGGAGAGCAGCCAGGAGATGCTGAGGACCTTTCCGGGCAACCCTTCGTCGGCCCGGCTGGCAAGGTGTTGACCGAGGCGATGGGCGAGGTCGGCACAGGACCGGTTTGGCTCACGAACGCGGTGAAGCACTTCAAATTCACGCCGCGCGGGAAGCGGCGCCTTCATCAGACACCATCGCGGGATGAGGTCCTGCATTGTCGTTGGTGGCTTGATCTGGAACGGAAGTTCGTCAAACCGCGGCTGACCGTCGCTCTGGGAGCGACGGCTGCATTTGCGCTGACAGGCAATGACGCGCCGCTGGCGCCGAGGCGCGGCACTATTGAGCGGACACCGGACGGGGGACAGGTTCTTCTCACCTGGCACCCCAGCTATGTCCTCCGTTTGACTGGCGAGAGCGCTGCGGTCGCGCGGCGATCTCTCAAGGTAGATCTCTCTCTCGCCCGAAGGCTCGTCGCCGAAACCTCCGGTTGACCCGGGTGCCAATGCGCCCTTGGTGGACGTCAATCCGTCGTGCTTTTCTTGTCGTCTCCACCCTCGGACTCGGGCTTGTTGTGGTCCGGATCACCCTTTTCCCCCGGCTCGTTTTTAAGCGGGTGGTGCTGCTCGGATCCTCTAAGGCCTTCGATGACATGGTGGCGCGTTTGCGTCTTGGACATGGGTTTCTCCTGTATTGATTGGTCCGCTCCACGGTGCGCGATGGCAAGCACAGCGTCGTGGGCACTGAGTGACTTGGCAACGCACGAGGGCGGCTTTGGTTCCGTGTCGGTTCGCAACCGTCGCTTGGGGAACAAAAGGTTCGTCTGGCTGTTGGATGATCACGAGTTCGGAAATGACGCAACAGTACGAAGAGGAAGTCACCATGTCCGACAAGACACTCCACGATGTTTACCACGAAGGCCTGCAAGATGCGTATTCTGCCTGCAAGCAGGCGCTCGACGTTACCGTTGAAATGGGCCGCGCAGCGGGGGACACGGCGCTGTCCGAAGCCCTGGTCGACGCGTCAAATGGCATTTCGAGTGGAATGGACGCTCTGACTTCGCTCTGTGCCAGCCACGACATCGATCCCGATGCACATCACTGCAAAGGGATGGAAGGTCTGGTAGCGGAGGCACGCGCTCACGCCGTTGATGCCGAGATGACCTCAGGTGACGTGCGCGACGCTGTCATCATTTCGCAATATCAGCGCCTCGCACACTACGCGATCGCCGCCTATGGCACTCTGCGGGCCTTTGCCAACCAGCTTGATCTGGATGGTGATGCGGCAACGCTCTCCGAGATGCTCGATGCCGGCTACGACGGCGACCGCCGGATGACAGCGATCGCGACCGGTGGTGGCGTCAACCAGAGCGCGGAATAACTCGCGGCCTCAGAAATTCGGGAACGAAATGCTGGCAGCGGCGTTGATGACATGTCGAACACCGGCACAACAGACCAAACCGAAACACGAAAGGAGCAGGATATGAACTGGGATCAGATCCAAGGTGAGTGGAAGCAACTCAAAGGCAAGGTCCAGGAGAAGTGGGGCGAGCTGACGGACGACGAAGTCGACAAGATCGACGGTGATCGTGAGCAGCTTGAAGGCCACATCCAGCAGAAATACGGAAAGACCAAGCAGGAAGCGAAAGAAGAGGTCGACAGCTGGCTGAACAGCTGATGACCTGCGCAAGCGACGAGACGTCGCCAAGGCGCCGGATGCCGCATGCATCCGGCGCCCTTTTTCGCTGCAAGCCTGACAGGAAAGCAACCTGACGCCTCGCCGGGCGAACCCGGGCCGGTTGCGGGGATTTTTCATTTCCCTCCCCAGGCAGATTGGTGGTTTGGTGAGTTTGACCGGACACGGTTCTATAGGAATTCAGGATGGAACACTTTCCGAAATCGCTGGTATCGTTTCCGGATTATCCAAAGCCGCAGACACGGGCGACCAACCGGGTGCGCGATGCATTCCTGCGACTGCGCCGGAACCTGCATCTGGACAATGGCGAAGATGAAAGCGATCTCGTCCCCGATGACCTCCAATCCGTAACGTCCCCGATCTTTGGACAGGAGACATTCGACCGGTTGGACGAGCACGTTTTCGGCCTTCTGGATGACAGTTTCGCGGATTGGGTCGAGGAGGAAGACACGCCGCATCGGGTGTGCGCTTGCCTGTCGTTGCCGAGTGCACCGAGCGATCTGTTCCAGCGATGGGCAGAGTCGCGCGGGCATGCCACGCTGGAGGATGGCAAGTTGGATGGCAGGTTGCGGTTTGCGGTGCTGCCTTCGCTCGATCCGCTTTGCGAGCGCAGCCCGAGCGGGTTGGAGCGCCTTCGCCGGTTCTGCGAAAAGGCCGAGACGGACAAGACGCGGCTGCTGCTATGTGGCTCCACGATCCAGTGGAGCTTCATTCATTGGATCTGCGGACTTGACCTCCTTGTTTCGGACGTTCGCATGATCCCGCCGTTGGACGCCGCGGCTCTCGCGTCCTTGCTGGCAATCGAGCACGATGCGCATTGCTTCAAGTCGGTGAAGTCCGGCGCTGCCATCCTGAACACAGAGGATGGGGAGTTTGCCGACGATTACATGATCGACCTGGCTGCGGACGTCTGGGGGTGCCCTTGGGCTGCACTCGAGGTGTTTGAACACTCGGTCACGCGGAATGTGAGCGCCGAGGAGGCCGATGTGACCTGGCTGGATCGGTATGACTGGCCTGCCTTGCCCATGAACCACACGCGTGATGCCAGGTTCCTGCTGCACGCGGTGTTGATCCACGGCGGGCTCGCTCCACAGGACATCGCGAACGTGCTGCCCTTGACCTTGCCCTACGGCCTTCTTCGCGCCCTGAAGCGGCGCGGGTTCCTGTGCATGGACGACACGGGCCACCTGAGGATCGTTCCGCACATGGCGTCGCATGTTCACAGGGTTCTGCGCGAGGCCGGTTTTCCGGTCGGGGAGGTATAGGCGATGGAAGATCGTGCCGACCAGATCAGGTCGCTATTCGAGGACTTCGGGACCTGGAACATCCTGCAGGCCGTAACAATCGCTGTCCTGTTCATCTTGCTCTACAAGTTGGTGAAAATCGCGCTTCCGCGACTGGCCGAGTTGCTGCCCACCAACCTGCGGATCATGGTGCTGAACGCAGTGCCCCTTGCACGCATTGTTCTGATGCTGGCAGCCCTTTTGCTGATCATTCCGCTGCTTTTCGATGTGACCGTGGAAAACCTGGTGTTGATCCTCGGTACGATTGGCGTGGCTCTGGGCTTCGCGCTGAAGGACTTCGCGACCAGCGCATTCGCGGGTCTGGTTGCGGTCTACGAAAAGCCGTATCGGTCCGGAGATTGGGTCCGGATCGGTGACGACTATGGCGAGGTGATCGAGATTGGCCTGCGGGCGGTCGAACTCCGCACGGCAGATGATGACGTGGTCACCATCCCGCATTCGCGTATCTGGTCCGAGAACATCATCAACAGCAACAACGGTGAAAACACGTTGATGTGCGTGGCCGAGTTCCTGATCGACCCGGGGCGCCGTGCCGATGGCATTTCCGATCTGTTGAAAGATGTGGCCCTCACCAGCCCGTTTCTGGATTGGGAACGACCGATTGTCGTGGTGATGCGAAACGAGTCCTGCGGAACGCGGGTGCTGCTGCGGGCATATCCGTTCGAGATCCGCGATCAATTTGCGTTCATCTCGGATCTTACCGCGCGTGGACGGGACGCATTGGTCGGGGCCGGCATTCGGATCGTCCGTATGCCGGAACTGGCAGGGGAGTAACGTATGCGCCTGGCAATTGTTGGGTTCGGCCCGCGCGGCCTGGGTGCTCTGGAGGCACTTCTGCGCCACGGACACGGGCCGATCTCCGTGGATGTTTTCGAGCCTGATCCGCACCCGGGCGCCGGCCCGAATTTCAGCCCCGAAGAGGATCCGCGTTGTCTGCTGAACCTTCCGTTGCGGGATGTGAAGCTCCCGGATCCGCCGAACGTTTCCTTTCCGCAGTTTCAGGAATGGGTGCAGGAGCACGACCAGAACCGTTTTCTGCCACGGGCACACCTGGGCGCGTATCTCTCGGCTCGGTTCTCTGCTGTCCGCGAAGCTCTGCCTGACACTTTCCGACTGCGTATCCTGCCGCATTTCGTGACGTATGCGGGGAAGGGCGACGATGGGGCCTGGGTGCTCAATGCGGGGGACAAGTCCTTTGGTCCCTATGACGAGGTTCTGCTCAGCCTTGGCCAGCCGGACACGATTCCAGACGAGCAGATCGCGCGCTGGCGGGCGCATGCGGATCGCCATCGCCTGCCTTTCTTGGCCGCGTATCCCACAGAGGCTGTTGTCGCTGCGGCGGAGAACTGGACGGATTCGGTGGTTGGCATCCGTGGTCTCGGGCTGTCGACACTCGACATGATCAGCGTGTTGACGCTCGGGCGCGGCGGTCACATGCATGCGGGGCGCTATATCCCTTCGGGTCGTGAACCCGCCACGATCCTGCCGTTCTCCCTCGATGGAATGGCGCCAGCGCCCAAGCCCGAAACTGCGGAACTGGCAGCGCGTTTTGCGCTGGACGCCTCTGAGAAAGAGACGTTCCGCCGTTTGCTCGCGGAGGCACTGGCGCTGGATCCGGACGCATCCGTGCGACATCTGGCACAGACACTCCTGCAACCGGTCGCCCGCATCTGCGGATCTGATGCATCCGAGTGGATTGACACGGAACTCATCAACCCGGGCACGCAACGCGGTGAAGATCCGGTCGCCGCGCTGCGCCGGGATATCGCGATCGCGGCCGGCGACGAGCCACCTTCGGTTGGCTACACGGTTGGCCAGATCTGGCGCGGCTGGCAGCCCGATCTGCGGCGCGTCTTGCGCAACACACCCGCCCGCGCTGACACGCGTATGGCCATTGTCGGCTTCGACACCGGGCTGAAACGTTATTCCTACGGCCCGCCGGTCGAGGATGCGCGGTTGCTGCTTGCGCTAATCGAGCAAGGGTTGGTTCGCCTGACCGTTGCCAACGATCCCGATATCGAACTGGTGCCGGAAGGCTGGCGGCTTGACGGGCGGCGCACCGCTGGCGTGATGATTGATGCCGTCCTCCCCTCCGCTGCCTTTTCCTCTCTCGACTCGAAGCTGATCCGCGGGCTTGCAGGGCGGGGCGCGGTCCGGGCGCTTGCCGACACAGCTGGGGTCGAAACCGTTTCGGATGGCCAGGTTGTGGCCGCAGACGGGATCACGACGCGGGGAATGTCGATGCTGGGGCGCCTGACAGAGGGCAGCGTCATTGCTGCCGACAGCATACACGACTGCTTCGGCATGGTCGCGGACCAGTGGGCGAAAGGGATGTTCGAACGGGCAGTGAAACCGGTCAGCCGCTGAAGGTCACACGGGTTGTACTCAATCCGTCGGGTCTTGGTTTTCTGATGCAATCGCCTCCCCTTCGCCGAGGAACCGTCCAATTGCCCGCGTGGACGGGTTCTCGTCCAGCAGGATCTTGACAGCCACGAGGATCGGGACGGCGACGACCATGCCAATGATCGACCAGGTCCAGGCAAAGAACGCCACCGAGATGAAGACGACAGCAGGATTCAGGTTGAGCCGCCCCGAAATCAGGTAGGGCGTGACGAACTGGCCTTCAATCGAGGTGATCGCCATGTAGGTCCCGAACACCCAGAACGACACCGCAAGGTCTGTGCTTTCGCTGTATCCCACCATTGCCGCAAGTCCCGCTCCGGCCATCGCCCCGAGGATAGGGACGAAGTTGAACAGAAACGCAATGAACCCGAAGAGTATCGGATTGGGCAGGCCCAGCATCCACATCGCGCAGCCGATGGCCACACCGAGCCCGGCGTTGATCGCGGTGATCCCGCCAAGATAGGTGCCAAGGCGGTCAGTGACGGCCCGGATTGTCTCCACCGATTTGCGTTTGTCAGAGAAATTGTCGGAGGCCTGAACGACGCTTCTGACGAACTTGGAACCGGATGCGATCAGGAAGAACATGAGGATCAGGGACAATGCGATCTGCCCCAACACGGCAGGTGCCGTGGCAAGGAGACGCGACAGGAGAGTGGTGTCGGATGCCACCTCGACTTCGATCTTGTCCTCGGTGTCGCCGTTGAGCGCGTCCTCTGCCGTTTCGGCTGCTTCCTGCAATTGCTCCATCGCCTCGCCGCCGGCGCCAGCCAGGTCGCGCTGAACGTTGCGGATCATGTCCGGTAAATCGGTGAGCAGTGTTGTCAACGGTGTGATCAGAACACCGATGGCGACGACAATGGCTGCGGCAACGGCACCGGTGAAAAGCAGAGCGGTGACGGCGCTGGGAATCCCGAGCCGTGACAGGCGTTTGTCCAGCGGCCATGCCACGAAGAAACCCAGCACCGCCGCGGTCAGAGGCACGAGGAATTCGTGCGCCCAGTGCAGCATGTAGACTGCCGCCATCAGAAACAGGCCGATGACAGACCAATGCGCGCGGGGGGTGCGTTCAGATTTCATGGACTTTGCCTGGAGTTGGGGCCTTTCGTTTGCCCGGACGACCCTGCGTTGCCGAATGGAGGCGACGCAAGACATCCGAGGTATCTCTGCGGATCGGGCATTGGCATTCGCCTTGGTCGAGGCAAGTTGGGACGATGCTCAGGCACCCGATGGGAATTGGACACACGCCGGACTGCGCGGAGGACGCGTGGGGAATCCTCCAAATGAGTTGTCGGGCCGCCGGTAGTGGATCCAGCCGACAAGGGAATGTACGGCCAGTGCGTGGAAGTGCGGAAGGACGAGCGAATGCTACCACGGTAGAATGGCGCGCTGCGTTGCGGGCAGCGACCCGCAACGCAGAATCGCCCCATTTGTTTGCCGTTGTCAGAACCGGTCCACTCCTGCCTGCCGCGTTCCATGACACACTCAATCGTTGAGTTTCGACAGGACGGAGCCGTCACTTGTGGCTGAGCGCGAGGGGCTCGACGTGCCGGCGTCCTGTCGTTTTTCACTGTCGTTCAGCTCTCCCGTGATGGAATGATCGGTGCCCACGTGCATCCTTGCCACTTCCTCGTCATAGATGCGGTCGGCTTCGTCGAATGCGTCGAAACGGCGATCATCGTCACGGTCGGTGTCCTCGTCCGAGCTGCGCCGAGTCAGGAGGATGCCAGCCAGGGCCGCGCCTGCGGTCAGAGCAAGCCCACCAACAAGTGCCGGGTTCTCTCGCACGAAATCTGCGCTGCTCCGGGCGGAGCGCCGGGCCTGGGTGCGGGTGCTGTCGATCGCGTCAATCGCCTTCTCCCGGGCTTCAATGACTCGCGTCCTTGCAGCGTCGCTCATCTCTTCGGTGCCGTCGGCAATGTGACGGCGCAATTCCCGGGCTTGGCCACGGAGTTCCATGAGTTTCCGACGCCCCTGTTCGGCGACTTGCTCGGCGACGTCTTGTGCCTTTTCCACCGCAGTTGCATCGCTGGGCGGATCAGACGGGCCGTGAACCGGGGCGCCATAAACCGTTGTTTCCAGACCGGGGTCGCCCTCCGCTGGTTTGGGACCGTTATATGTGCCGACGGATCGATGCTCACTGGTTGCCACTGCCTGTGGCTGTGCGGGCTTCGACATTAACCAACTCAGTCCGGCCCCGACCATCGCGGTCGCAACAGGGCGTTGCTGGACGTTTTCCAATACCCGGTCGAGGATGGGTCGGACCAGATCGTCCGTGAGACCGCGGGCGTGATCCTTGGCCTCGTCGGCCAGGTTGTCGACAGAGAGCCGGTTTCCCAGTGCAGAAAGCTTGGCATCCAGCGCCATCCGTTCGGCGGCAATGTCACTTTGAATGTCATTGATATCAGACACGAGCGTTCTCCTTGATCATAGCTGCGTCACGACGGACGCTGTGAAAGGCCTGACGCGGGACGATGCTGGCACGGCGAAACATGCGGACAGCGACAGCATACAGGATTCCGGTGCCGGCCGCGAAAAGACCGGCGACGAGCAATGTCGCCACACCCGTCGCCATCCCGCCCGCGACCAGAAATCCGACCAGCGCACCGGCCAGCAAGTTCAATGCGATCATCGCCATCACGGCAGCACCCAGTAGCATCCCGGCGGCAACCGCGCCGCGCGTGACACCGTCGGAGACCTCGGCTTTCGCCAACTCCACCTCGTGCTGGAAGAGGCGCATCGCCTGGCGCAGGATGTCGGTGACCAGTCCGATTGTGGTTGTGTTCTGTTTCATGGCTGTCACGACTGCTGGCGCGACTTGTTCATCATGTTCGCGACTGCGAAGCCCAGAAGGGCAGCGCCGCCGATAAACACAATGGGATTGTTCCGCGCATAGCTGGACACGTCCTTGCTCAACTGGCCCAGATCCCTGTCACGGATCGCATCCGATGCGTCCGCAAGGCTGGCGGCCAACTGGCCGAACGTCCGCTCCTGCAAGGAGCCTTCGCGCAGGCTGTTCGCTGCGCCACGCAAGGTGTCGGATGCCCGGTCGACCGCGTTGCTGACACGCTCCGCAGTGGTGTCGGCGGTGTCCCGAGCGCTGTCCAGTATGTCTTCCGCGCCCGATTTCAGCTCTTGTGCGGTGGATTTAACGGCGTCGCCGGTCGTCTCGATGGCTTCGTCAATCCGCGCAGCCTTGGCATCGGATGAACCGGTACCCGATGTAGTGTCGGTTGGGGATTTCGGGGTGATCTTGCTGGGGTGCTGTGTCATCTTGGGTCGCCTCCTGGAATCGGGGAACGCGCCCGGGCCCAATGGCCCGGGCAATGGTATTGTCAGAGAGTGGGGAGATTACTCCCAGAACCCTTCGTCGATGCCTTCACGTTCTTCCAGCTGTTCCTCGGTGGCGCCGGTGACGAAGACCAGTTCGGCATCGTCGGCGTCTCCGTTGCGGATCATACGAACTTCGTCGATCCCGATGAACACGTGCTTGTCACCGATATCAAGAAAACCGCCGACCTCGGCCACGACACCGGCGATTTTGCCTTCCTTGTCGAACATCACGTCTTCAATTTCGCCGATCCGGTTCCATTCGGGATCAAGCCCGGTCATTTCGACTTCGAGATCCCATTTGTAGCCGTCCTGCGTTGCGGTCGTGTAGATGTCGGCTGCTGTCATGTCGCGGGCTCGCAGCATGTCGTCTGTCATCGCCATTTCGGCGGTTGCAGAGGTTGCAAACGTCAGGGCTGCTGCAGTGATAATGCGCTTCATTGTGATCTCCTATCTGTTGTCCGTTTGTCTGCCAGCCTGCTTGCCGGCGCTTGTGATAAGAGAACGCCGTGTCCCGGATATGGTTCCCGCTGACCTGTCGGATTCTTGAAATATTTTGTGTTGGCGGTTTTGTTTTATGGTCTCGACAAGATCATGAAATAAAATGGTTTTCTGTAGTCGGGCAAGAAGGATGATTCAGAGGGTTTTTCGTGTTGGCCAGGCAAAAAAAGCACCCGATGCAATTGCTTCGGGTGCCTTTTCAAAAGAGGGGATTTAAGGTCCGATCAAGCCTGTACGGAACCTGACCGCGGACCGGCGACGAGCCATGCGATAAAGCCGATAACCGGCAAAAGAAGGATCACGACTGTCCAGAGGACCTTGGATCCGGTCGATGCGCTCGAACTCAGTACGTGGTACAATGCATAGACGTCCGCGATCAGGACCAGAATTCCGAAAATACCATATTCCATTTCAGTGCTCCATTATCTGCCTACCGAAATAAAACCCTGAACTCATGCATGAGTTCCATTGATCGCGACCTTTTTTTGAAGCCAGTTACGGCATTTCGGAATCCGCAACTCATTCCGCTTTTTGGGATGGGTCGAGCAGGTTTTCCTCGTTTTCGCCCAGGGCGCGTTCGCGGGAGGCGGCTTCGGTTTGGGCGTGTTCCTTTCGCGCCGGGTCCGATGCCGCAGGCAGCGCCGTCTCATCGGCCGTAGATGCGGCGGGACGCACCGGTCTTTCTTGCGCGGCCTCGTGATGGGGCGGACCACCTGGCGCTTGCCCGTCGAGCCGCACGCGGTAAATCGGTTCAGGCAACCCAAACCCAGCGGATTCCAAGGCCGTTTTCGCGGTTCGAATGGCTTCTCCGCGGGCTTTCGGAAAGCTCGTCTTTCGTTGATCGACCCAGCCTGTGAATATGAGGACCACGTTGGAGTCTCCGACCTTTTCCACCCATGCGCCGACTGCCGGGTCGTTGAGCACGAAAGACAAACCCTCCAGCGCAGCCACGGCCGTTGCCATAGCAGCCGCCAGGTCGGCATCGGCGTCGACCCCCAGCTCAAAGTCGAAACGGCGGTGTGGGTCGCGGGTGAAATTGACAATCCGTCCCTTGTAGACGGTCGCATTCGGGATGCGGATGTGGTTGCCTTCGGGCGAGATCAGGATGGTAGCGCGAGAGGTGAGGCGCGCGACGATGCCGGTATCACCTTGAATGTCCACGAAGTCGTCGGGGCGAAACGGTTGCCGCAAGCTGAGCAGGATCGAGGCGATGAAATTCTCGACCGTGTCACGAACGGCAAAACCGAGGGCGAGGCCAACGACACCGGCGGCACCAAGCACCGCGCCGATCAGTGCGGTGGCGTTGAGGATGTCCAGCGCCAGAACGACACCAAGTACGATGAAAACAATCCGCGCGACTGCACGATAGACATCGGAAATGAACCTGTTCGGCGCGATCCTGTCCCAGACCGGAAGCCGGGAGGTCAGGAACCAACCACCGATTGCCACGACGAGGAATGCGGCGACAGCGACGAGAAAGATCGGCGCATTGGCCATAAGGTCTCGCGCCCGGTTCGCAATTCTCTCGGCGGCCGGTGTCAGGCGCTCTTCGAGCGAGGCGCTCAGTTCGGTTTTGTTGTTGATTGCCACAACACCTGCAACGCGGTCGGCAATCTTGGTCAATTGATCCTTTGCGGTGTTGTCTATGACTGTCCCGCTGAGCGTAACCACACCTTCGGAGACCGAAACGCGCACCTTGTCATAGCCGCTGAACTCCCGCAGCAGCCGTTCGATCCGTCCCCGGATCTCGGCGTCACTCACCGCATCAGTGCCGACCTCGATTGTGCTCTCCGTCTGAACCGGCTCGGACGCCGACTGCGCGGAAACAAGGCCCGGCAGGGCAAGAAGCGCCGCGCAGAAAAGGAGGAGAGACAGTTTTCTCATGGGGTCCTAGATCCCGTTTTTTGCCGTGTGGAACCCGGTGGCACGTACTCAAGTTCAGGCCACGTACAGGTTTTATCGCCCGATGGACGCGCCACTTGGAAAGCCCCCGCAAGAGGGCACCGATCCTGCGCCAAACGGCGTCAGACCGGTGCGAAGTGGATGAACGGGTCGCCATCGCGCATGACGTGTCTTACGCTCGGATCGACAGCTCCAATTCAAACGGAGCCAGGTTTCGGACCCGCGAAGTACCAGACGATCAGCCCCAGCACCGGCAGGAACAGAATAACGAGTGTCCAGATGATCTTTGCGGCGGTCGTCGCCGACGATGAAAGTATCTGGATGATCGCGTAGATGTCAGCCACCAGAACGACCAGACCGATAAGGAATTCCATTCACCTTCTCCTTGGTTTGCCAGGGTACAAAACCCGCGGCTGATGCCTCCGTCGGCGCGTGTTGGTGCGAACGACGCTAGCTGCCGCTTCGCTCGTCCGCAGACGGATCGAAGATCCAACGCGCAAGCCCCTGAAAGGTTCCGCAGCGTTGGCGCATGTGGCAATGGTAGCCCACTATTTGCCCTGCCGCCAATTCCACCAGACGGCCGCGATGGCCAGTACGCCAAGGGCTCCAATGGCCATGTGGCGGGCCGTGACACCGGTGCTCTTGACCTCGCCTTGCTCGTAGCGCGGATCGAGCAGGCGTGTCTCCGCCAGCACATCTGCAATGACACTGTCGCCGCCCTCGGCCAGTTGCCGGAGGCCACGCCCTTCGGGTGCATTCAGGGCTTCGACGGCTGATAGAACACGGGCTTCCTGCGCGATCCTGTCTTGCAATCGCGGCAGGTCCACGCCGAGATGCTCGGCCAGCATTCGATCCCGGAACGTCGAAATCGTCTCCCGGATCTCGGGAGTGGTGCCTTCCAGCGAAAGATCGCACTCGGTATCAAAACCCATCGAACGCTGGTTGAGGTTGCTGGAACCCACACGGAGCAGAATATCATCGATCACACAAAGCTTGGCGTGAACGTAAATTGGCTCTCCCGCCGTGTTGACGGGCACCCAAATGCGAAACCTGTTCTCGTGGTCAGCCTCCGCCAATCGCGCAATCATCCGCGCCCGGGTCTCGTGCATGGCCTCGTGTTCTATCGCGCTGAACGCCCGTGTGGGGTTGATCACGATGATGTCCGGGCCGCCGGTTTCCTTCAGTCGCCGCTCCAAGGCGTCGGTCACCGTGTCAGACGCAAAATACTGGCTTTCGAGATAGATGGTCTCCTTTGCCGCGGCAATCCCATCCAGCAGCTGCCGCTCGATTTCGCACACCAGGGGCGTGTCTTGTTCGGGCGGTTCGGTCCTTGAGATCGCGACGGGCACATCGCTGCAATCAACATCGAGACCATTCGGCCACACAGGCGTCTCGGCCGGTGTCGGCGGGGAAAGACGTTCGCCGGTGGCGCGCTCCCAGCGGGTTCGGGCGAGGTCGCCGAAATCGGATGCAACCGGCCCGGTAACGGCCGCAGCCACGTCATGCCAGGGCGCCGCCGGTGAGCCGTCACGCAGGTGGCGCAGTGGATTTCCGGGGGCGTGGTCTGGCGTGTCCCAGCGGGCGTCGGTCACATCGATGCCACCGCAAAAGGCGAGCGCGTCATCGATGACCACGATCTTCTGATGGTGGCAGGCGCCGACGGGATGGCGGCCATCGAAGGCCAGCCGGATCCTGTCAGACCCTCCGAGGCCAAGCTTGAGCGCGGGCACCACGCGGCCGGGCGCAAACACGGTGGAGCCGGTCCAACGGAGGAGAAAGATGCTCAGGTTCGGCTCGCGGTCAACCAGCGCTTCAAGGAACGGCCCGACGTGGTTGGGCAGCCCGTCCGGTGCGTTTCCGTCAGCATCGCTCTCGCCCGGAAGCATCTCGATCTCGAAATCGAAGTCCCACCCGATCAGCAGGACCTGATCCCGTGCCTCGCACAAGGAGTGGCGCAATGCCTTGAAATAGGCAGCCCCATCGACGACCAGGGTGAAATCCTGTGCCGTGCTCTTTCGCCAACAGTTCCGGCCCTCAGAAAGGAGCCCGGCCGTTCCCATGGCCGACGAGGTGTGCTCTTCGTTCATTGCTGCTCCGCTTTGTCCCTTTGTAAAGGTAAGTCCGCCGGTGAGAAATGGTTCCCCTTTCTACATGAGAATCTCATCGTCGACCTAATAGCGCCATCTCGGAAACCTCAGTTGGGCAGGGTCCGTTTGGGTGGCCGTGGATGACGAAGTGCCCGCGAGTAGTGATCCCCCAAAGTCGGAGCTATGGAGACGCCGGTTAAACGGGGCAGGGCGTGGTTTAGCGTGTCCCGCCTAGGTTGCTCCTTCGTCGCTTGTTGAGAGACTGTGCAATGTTGATCTACTTTTCGGCAGAGAATGCAAGCGGTCGATGCGGTACGTGAGGTTCGAATCCTCGTGCGGAGCTTGCTGAATGATCGCGAGATCGAGATCCGCCACGAACCTGCTCGTTCTTGGACAACCGGGTTCGGCCCGGCTTTTGCAACCGAGATCTGCAACGCGCATTCCGGGCGGCATGCAGCCTCGCACGCCCATGCGCTTCAGGTCGCCGCGGCCGGGATCAGGCTCGGGTCTGCGATCGCGTAGATTTTAGCGACGTGGTCGAGGGCCCGGAGCCCCTGTTGGGCAGGGGTTTCGAACACCCGGTTCTGCCTGATGCAATCGACGAAATGTCCGATCGTGTCGGTGTAGCTCTGCTGGTAGGCTTTCTCCGGGTCGAAATCGCATCCCGGTTGCCCGGGCAACGCAATTCGCCATCCATCGACAACCGGCACCTCACTCCCGGTCAAGGCAAGTCGATCCCGCGGCAAGGGCGGCGCACCCGGAACGCAGAAATCCCCGATCAACCGGCCCGGAACACCACCCGCGACGAGCGTGATCACGGCAAGGTCCTCGCCGCGGATTGCCATACAACGACGATCCAGTCGGGCCGAGTGGATCTCGACCGGGCCGAACAGGAATTCGAGAGTGTCGAGGTGGTGGATCAACAGTTCGAGGACGAGGAAGCGCGGCATGTCGGCAAAGAACGGTTGGCGCTCAAGTGCCGGGAAGCTGCCGTCGGGACGGGGAAGCAGTCCGGAGCTTTCGACCCTGAACTCGAAGCCCGTGGGGCGTTGGAGAGTGTCCTCCTCCATGGCCATTCTGAGTGCGCGATACTGCGGCCGCCAACGCCAGTTCTCGTGGATCATGACCCTGGCCCCATCGGGCAGACGATCAACGATCCGCCGGGCGGAGGCGTGGTCGGGGGCGAGCGGCTTCTGACACTTGACGTGCAGGCCATGCGACAGCGCCTCGTCGATCAACGCGCCATGGATCGGCGCGGGCGCGACGATGTCCACGGCATCCAGTCCGATCTCTGCCATCTCAGCCAGCGAGGGGAAGGCCTGCGCGCCCGCCGCCGTGGCGCGGTCGCGGGCGCGTGCAGGATCAGGGTCAGCCACGCCGACAAGCGTTGCGCCGGGGCAGTCGCTCCACCCGGCGATGTGATACGCGGCGACCATGCCGGCCCCGACCAGTCCGACGCGAAGGTCACCCGCCATCGTCATTGTCCCAGCCAAAGAGCGTGGCAGCGGTTGCATCGGCGGTGCGTTCATCGGGCAGAAGTGCGCGCCCCCAGTCGAGGCATTCCGTGTAGGTCGGCGTCGGGCCATCATGGTTGATGAAGGGCCAGTCCGATCCCCAGACGAGCCGCTCAGGCCCGAAGGCCGCCATAACCTGCTCAAACGGCGACAGGTTGTTGCGCCAGTCGCCGCTAGGGGCCAGCCGGAAACCGCCGGACACCTTCAGGAGGTTTCCGGGCGCGTCGGCGAGGCGGCATATGGCGGCGACAGAGGCCGGATTGGATACATCGAGCCGGCCAAAGTGATCGATTAGAACCGGCACGTCATCGAGCCCGTCGAGCAAGGATGGCAGGGTCTCGGGCGTGCCCTGCACCTGCACCAGCAGCCCGGTAGACGCGATGCGGCGGGCCATGTCGCGGAGCGCGGAGATCTCTGCCGGAAGTTCGCGGCTGTGTGTCAGGTTGAGCCGAACACCGCAGACGCCGGGTTGCCGGGCGAGGCGGGTGATCTCGTCCGGATCGTTCCGGGCAACGACGACGGCGCGGAACCGCTCGGGCGCCCCGGCCATCGCAGTGAGAATGGCGCTGTTGTCCGTGCCGTAGGTGCTTGGCTGCACGAGGACTGCACGCGAGATGCCTGTTCGGTCCATCTGTTGAAGCAGCATCTCGATGGTGCCGATTTCGTCCGGGGCGGGCCGGTATCCGGGGCAGGGCGAAGGATAGGGGAAGCGGGCCGGGTCGAGGATATGGGCCTGTGTGTCGATCATGCGCCGGAGGATGTGCCCAGGGTGACTTCGTTGGCAAGTGCATCACCGTTGCGGAAGCGGTCGATATTGGCAAAGAGCGCGGTCATCTTGTGGCCGAGCGCGTCGCGGGTTCCGGCGGAGATATGCGGGGTAAGAAAGACGTTGGGCAGGCCGCAGAAGGGGTTGTCGGGGTCGATCGGCTCCCCTTCGAACACGTCAAGCCCGGCGGCAAGCAAGCGGCCATCGGCCAGCGCCGAGGCAAGGGCGGCATCGTCGACGATGCCGCCGCGCGCGGTGTTGACCAGAATGGCCTCGGGTTTCATCCGCCCGATCACCTCGGCCGAGATCAGGTGACTTGTGGCATCGGACAGCGGCAGGTGCAGGCTCAGGATGTCGGATTGCGCGATCACGTCGTCGAACGCGGCGGGCTCCGCCGGAAGGTCGGCAGAGGCGGGCACTGCGGGGTCGTGGTAGAGCCGCCGTGTGCCAAAGGCGGCGAAGCGGCGGGCGGCCTCCTGCCCGATGCGGCCAAAGCCGATGAAGCCGACGGTCTTGTCGAAGAGTTCCACGGAAACGGGCCGCAGCGCGTTAACGTGCCAGCGGCCCTGTCGCAGCTCGGCATCGGCAAAGGCCGCGCGCCGTGCCGCGCCGAGGGCGAGCAGGACGGTATGCTCGGCCACGCCGATGGTCGTTCCTTCGGGCGTCAGGGCGAGGCGGATGCCGCGCGCGGCCAGCGCATCGGTTGCCACGGTATCATGGTAGCCGACGCCCTGGTGATGCACCAGTTCGAGCTTTTTCGCGGCCGAGATCACTTCGGCCGTCAGTGGCTTGGCGGCGACGATGGCGACCTCGCATTCGGCGATCTTTGCCTTGCGTTCGGCATCGTCATCGGTGTCCAGCGTGACAAGCTCCAGCCCCTCGCCCATGCGCGCGGCAATCATGGCGTACATCTCTGGCGTGCCGAGGGAATTGTAGTAGACGCGCAGGGGGCGGGGCATGCGGTTCACTCCGTGAAGCTGAAGATGTCGTCGAGCGGCAGGTCGGCCAGCCAGCCGGGCGCTGTCGCGCCGGAGGAGACGGCCTGTTCCATCGAGGCTTCCTTTGCGCGGACATTAGCGAGCTCTGCCTTGGCGGAGGCGATCTGCGCCGAGGGGATGACGACAACGCCGTCCTCGTCACCGCAGACGATGTCACCGGCCGCGACTGACACGTCGCCCGCAACGATTGGCAGGCCAACTGCCCCGGGGCCGTTCTTCTGCGGTGAGTTGGGGCTGACGCCGGCGGCAAAGACGGGGATGCCGACCGCGTTCGCGCCCGAGGTGTCGCGGACGACGCCGTCCGTCACGATGGCAACGATCCCGGCATTGCGGGCCATGCCGATGAGCAGGTCGCCGCAGACCGACGAGGCCATGTGACCGCCGGTCGTGATCACCATGACGTCACCGGGTTTCGCCAGCCGCAATGCGGCCCAGGGGGCGAGGTTGTCGCGCGGCCCGGCGTCCACTGTCAGCGCGGACCCGGCAAACCGATTTGCCTGTGTGATTGCCTTGATCGGCGCATCCATGGCGCCGGTCCGGCCAATGGCGTCCACGATGTTGCCCACGGGTGCGTCGGCAAAGGCGGCGATGTCTTCGGCCGGGGCACGGTCGATGGAACGGGGTGCGCGCAGCACGTCCGAGTAACTCATTGGGACACTCCAGGTTGGATGGCGACGCCGCTTTGCGGGTCAAAGAACCGGGCAAGAGCCGGGTCGCAGGAAAGGTGAATCGTGTGGTCGATCTCGGCCGCCGCAATGCGCCCGCCCCGCACGATGACGGGCTTGTCGCCGCCGGCATCGACATGGATCAGCGTTTCGGCCCCGAGCGGTTCGAGCGAGATCACGCGGCCGGAAATCACCGATTGGGCGGCATCGTCGGTCGAGGTGAGGTCTTCGGGCCGGATGCCAAAGGTCACCTTGCGTCCGGGGGCAAAGCCCGCATGCGCGAGCCGTCCGCTGCCGGTCTGGATGCCACCTTCGTCCGTGGTCGCCGGCATCAGGTTCATCGGCGGGTTTCCGAGGAAACCGGCGACGAAAGTGGAGGCGGGATTGAGATAGACGTCCATCGGGCGCCCGATCTGGGCAACCTCGCCGTCCGACATGATGCAGACGCGGTCGCCCATGGTCATCGCTTCGACCTGATCGTGGGTGACATAGATCATCGTCGCGCTCAGGTCCCGGTGCAGGCGGACCAGTTCGGCGCGGGTGGAGACGCGCAAGGCGGCATCGAGGTTGGAGAGCGGTTCGTCGAACAGGAACACCTTCGGGTCGCGCACGATGGCGCGGCCAAGCGCAACCCGCTGGCGTTGCCCGCCCGACAGCGCGTGCGGCTTGCGGTCAAGATACTCGGTCAGGCCGATGGAGGCGGCGACCTCGTCGACCCTGCGTTTCACGACGGCCCGGTCGGTCTGGCGCCGTTTCAGGCCAAAGCCGAGGTTGTTGCGAACGGTCATGTGGGGATAGAGCGCGTAGGATTGGAACACCATCGCGATGTCGCGGTTCTTGGCCGGCACGCCATTCATGCAGGCGTCGTCGATGGAGAGCGTTCCCGAAGTGATGCTCTCAAGCCCCGCGATCATCCGAAGGGTCGTGGACTTGCCGCAGCCGGAGGGCCCCAGCAGCACCATGAACTCGCCATCGGCCACGGTGATGTTGACATCCCGCACGGCCGAATATGCGCCGTAGCTCTTGCAGATGTTGTCCAGTGCAACGACTGCCATGTGGTGGGTTCCTTATTTCACGGCGCCGGCCGTCATCCCCTGGATGAGGCGTTCGGAGAAGAAGACGTAGATGAGGACGACGGGGACGATGGCGATCATCAGACCGGTGGCGATCATGCCGACATCCTCCAGCTGGTCGCCGAGGAAGCGCAGCACTCCGAGCGGCAGGGTGCGCTTGTCGTCCTCGGTGATGAGCACCACCGCATAGAGGAACTCGTTCCAGAGCAGAATGGTGTTCAGGATGATGGTGGTGGAAATCGCGGGGAGGGCCACCGGCAGCGAGATGCGCCAGAAGATCGCCCATTCCGAATACCCGTCGATCCGGGCCGCATCGAACAGGTCCTTGGGGATGCGGGCAAAGAAGGATTCAAGGATGTAGATCGTCACCGGCATCTGGATGGCGACATAGACCATCACCAGTCCGACACGACTGTTGTAGAGCCCGTATTCCACCATGATCTGAAAAAGGCCGATCACGGTGACCTGTGGCGGGAAGATGATGGTGGAGAAGATCAGCAGGTAGATCAGCCCCTTGAAGCGGAACCGGTAGCGGGCAAAGCAATGTGCCGCCATGCCGCCGACGATGGTCAGGATCGCCACGGCGGAGAACACGATTGTCACGGAGTTGAAGAAGTAGGTGTCGTAGTTGCTTTCGGTCCAGGCGGAGGCGAATTTCCAGAAATGGAGGGTTTCCGGCAGGGCGTAGGGCGCGGCCGAAATCTCGGTCGTTGTCCGCAACGACATCATCGCAACCCAGACAAACGGGCCGGCGGAATAGGCCGTGTAGATGGCGATGAACATCAGGAGCGCCGCCATGCGCAGGCCGGAGGGGGAGAGCGTGCGTTGCATCAGTATTCCAGCTTGTCTTTCTGGCGGAACAGCCGCGTCAGGGCGAGCACACCGGCCATGACGATAACGAACCAGACCACGGCGATGGTGGACGGGTAGCCGAGATCGAACGTGCTCCACTGAAACGCGCGTTTGTAGACGTAGGTGGAGACGGTCTCGGTGGCCCAGAGCGGGTTGCCTTGGGTCGTGACCCAGACAAGGTCGAAGATCTTCATCTTGCCGATGAAACTCAGCACGATGAGGTTCAGCAATGTCGGGCGGATCAGCGGCAGGATGACGAACCAGAGCTTGCCGAACCAGCCGCAATTGTCGAGTTCGGCCGCTTCCAGCACCTCGGATGGCAGGGAGGACATGGCGGCCAGGATCACCACCATGTTGAAGCCGGTCCACATCCATGTGGTAACGGCGATCAGCGCAGGCAGGGCGGTGTCCGGGTGGCCCAGCCAGGGCTGCGCCCAGCCGTCGAGGCCGATCCAGCGGAGAAAGGAATTCACCGCACCCCAGTCGTAGTTGTAGATCCACATCCAGAGGATGCCGACAACAACGTAGGACATGAGGACCGGCGTGAACCACGCCACGCGCAGGAAGCGCGAGAAGGGCACCTTGGCGTAGAGCGCGAGCGCAAGGATCGTGGCGATGGACACTTCCATGAGCGGCGCGACAGTGGCCCACGTCAGGGTGTTGCCGACAGCCTTCCAGAAGATGTTGTCGTTCCAAAGTTCGATGTAGTGAGTGAAGCCGACCCATTCGGCGGGTTTGTTGGGCACGATCAGGTGCGTGGAATTGTAGATCGTCCGCATCACGGGCAGCGCTGTGAAGGCCGCGTAGATCAGCAGGGCCGGAAACAGGAAAGTCGCGATGGCGCTGCGGGGATTGGCGTGGTCGCGCTCCTTCCGGGGCGGGGTGGCCACGGTCGCAGGCTGAGTGCTCGCTGTCACGAAACTGGCTCCGGATTGGCTTTGGGGATTTGAAGGATCCGGGGACGCGGCCATGCGCCCCCGGACAGTCGGGAGGAGATCAGTAGGCCGATTCCATCATCGAGATCGCTTCGTCCACGCCGATCAGACCGGCGGGGAATGCCTGGTTGATGACCTGGGTGAAGGTCTCGCGCGGGGTGCCCTGCATCTGCTGAACAGGAATGCCGAAGGTGTATTTCGCGCCTTCGTTGGCCGCGGCGAGTTTCTGGAAATAATCGGCGTTCTCGCCCGTGATCTTGGACGCATCGGACTTGATTCCGGTGCCGACGAGATTGGCTTCGAGCCAGGCATTGCCCATCTCGGGTGTGGCCATCGAGTTCAGGAAACCGGCGGCGAGATCGGCGTTTTCGCTGGAAGCGTTCACTACGAAAGAGCCGCCCACGGCGATCGTCTTGCACTCGGGGCAGGCTGCACCATCGGGGATCGGGCCATTCACGATGCCCAGGTCGAACCCGTCCGGCTGGCCGCCCTCATCCGGCGCGGCAAAGGCGCGGGATGGGTAGAACGACCCCATTTGGAGCATCGCGGCACCCGGCGAGGTGTGGAAGTAGCGGTGCGCTTCGCCCAACTTGATCGAGGAGAAGGATGCCGGGAAGGCACTCGCGTCGATGATCTGCTTGGCATAGTCCAGCGCTTCTTTCACGCGCGAGTCGGACCATGCCACGCCTTCGCCCTTCAGCAGGCTGCGGTAGTCGTCGGTTCCGAGTTTCTTGACCAGGATTTCGTGGGTCAGGAATGCACCGGGGTAGGGACGGTCGCCCACACCCTGCGCAAGCGGCGTCGTGCCGGCATCGGCGATTTTCTGAACGGCATCGACGAAGGCCTGGCCTTCCATGCCCGCGACCGGTATTTCGATACCGTTTTCCGCCATCACCGCGTTGTTGACGTAGGTCTCGACCGTCCAGGCCTCCAGCGGGAAGCCGTAGACGCCGCCTTCGTAGCCCCAGACCTCGGTGGCCCACGGCTCGATGTTGTCCCAGTTCAGCTTGTCTGAAAGATCCAGCACCAGATCATTCTGCATGTATTCGGTCTGGTCGGACTCGGCATAGAAAATGTCCGGTCCCTGAGCTGCCGTCAGCGCGGTCTTCAGCGCCGCGTACAGCGGCTCCTTCTGATACCAGCTGATGTTGATCGTCACGCCGGGGTTGGCCTCTTCGTAGGCCTTTGCCGCGTTCTCCACGAACTCGACCTTCGAAGCCTGGTCTGCCCAATGCGACCAGAGCGTGATTTCCTGAGCACTCGCGGCATTGCCGATAATACCTGCGGCAAGCGCCAGCATGGCGGTAGTCCTGAGCATCTTGTCCTCCCTATGGGCTTTCATTTGCCCTGAACATAAGGCTTGTCGAAATCGCAGAATTCGTCAATAATTTTATTGATAATAATAAGAGATCCAAATGTATGTATTGAATTCAATAGGTTGTGGCGGATTGTTTTCCGATGGGCTCGCGCCAGGGATGGCCGCGATACTCGCTCGTCAGCCTGATCTGGATACGGAGGACGTCGAAACAATGCGCGAGAACGCGTTGATCGGAAAGGCATCCTGGAACTCCGCCGCGCGGTCCCATGTCGAGGTTCGGGACGGGGAGATTCGGGGGAATGGTGCGATTCTCCCGCTTCGAAGGGTGGCGGCCGGCGACGTGAAAAGCCCGCCGATTGTCCATGTGCATGGGGGAGGGTGGTGTATCTGTGATCCTGAAACACACCTTTCGATTTACGCCGGTCTGGCCCTGGCCTCCGAACGCGAGGTCATTGGACCGCATGCGCGATGCGCGCCGGAGCATCCATTTCCCACGCCTCTGAGGGACACGATGGCCGCCTTGCGAGAGATCGCCCGGACAAGTCCGGCGGGCATCCTGCTGTCTGGCGATTCCGCAGGCGCAAACCTCGCGCTTGCCGCTGTCCTTCGATGCAGAGACGAAGGCAACCCGTTGCCAGTGCTCGGGCTTTCCCTTCAGTACGGTTGCTATCGAAGGGTCTTCGACACGCCAAGCCATTTGGAGTGGGGCGATGGCCGGGCGGGGCTTGGAACCGAAAGGATGCGATGGTTCTGGGACATGTATGGCCCGGGAAAGGCGCCCTACGGTGATCTGCGCAATGCCGATTTTTCGGGACTGCCGCCGACACATTTGCTGGTCGCGGATGCCGATCCGTTGCGCGATGACAGCCTGTGGCTCGCGGACGAGCTGTCCCGGGAGGGTGTCCATTGCGAGGTCGATCGTTTTGTCGGCATGGCGCATGGGTTCATCCATTATGCCGGCGATCTGTCCGAGGCCGACGAAGCCTTCAAACGGATTTCAAGCTTTTTCGATCGGGTTCTGAATGATAGCACCGCTGCTGCATCCGGGACCCACCCGCCCCTGTGATCGGGCATCGGCCCTGTCATGCCAAAGTGAGACGGAATGAAGAAATGGCAAAGCCAGAACAGATAGCGGCGCGGCGCGCTGGAACGGGGCGTGACGAGCTTCGCCAGCACCTCGAACTCGATCTGGTTCTTGGACGTCTGAAGCCGCGCGAAAGGCTCGTCGAGGACGAGATCATGGAACGGTTCGACGCCAAGCGTCATGTCGTTCGCGGCGCACTTTCGGACCTGGAACACGCTGGTCTTGTCGAGCGTCGGCCCAACAGGGGGGCAATGGTGCGGGAATACAGCCTCGACGAGGTCGAGGAACTGTATACCTTTCGCGCCGACCTGCATCGGCTTGCGATCGTCCGGATGCGCCTGCCACTGGCGGAGAAGGTTGTCGCCGACCTTGAGGTGCTTGCCGGGCGCCACGAGGCGGCCATCCGTGACGGCGATCTTGCGACGGTTATCCTGTGCAACAACGCCTTTCACGACCTGCTCTTTGACCAATGCGACAATCGTTTCGTGGCTGACAGCATCCGGCAACTCGGATCGGCGAGCCACGCGATACGGTCCTATCGGGTCAATGATCCGCAGCTTCTGGAACAGGCGGCGGCGGAGCATCGGGAGATGATCGCTCTGGCGCGCGCGGGCGAGAGGGAGGCCCTCGCATCGTTGTGCGTTCGGCACATCCTGCCGTCGAAGGACCTGTACCTGCGCGATCACGCGCCGGAAGGTTCGACGTCGGGTGGGTCGACCTGAACCGGACGTCCGGTCGACGCACGTCTGTCTCAATTCGTCTCCACTGGCCGGGACCGCATCCGGGACACGGTTTCACGCTCGGCGCGCTTGCACCGGATCGGCGGCAGGTCGCGGTCGATCAGGTCCATGTCGTCCAGAACCATGTCGCCCATCTGCTTGAAGGCAACATCCATGGCGCCGGCGCGGTGGGCAGAGCGGAGGAAGCCGGGCAGGGTGCGCACCGGGTGGTCGGCGGGCAGAGGTTCTTCGGGGAAGACATCGCTGGCGGCGACGATATGGCCCGAGGCGACGGCCTCCATCAGGTCGTCGAAATCGACAACATCGGCGCGGCTCAACAGGATCAACCCGGCGCCGGGCTTCATGCGGACGAAAGCGTCCCGGTTCAGGAACCCGCGGTTTTCGGAGGTGACGGCGGCGACGACAAACACCATGTCGGAGCTTTCCAGTAGTTCCGGCAGACCGCAGGGCGTTACCCCGGCATCGTGCAGAAGCGAGTCCGGCAGCCAGGGGTCGTGCACGACTATGTCCGCGCGGAACCCGGCAAGCAGGCCGCACAGCGCGCGGCCGAGGTCTCCGAAACCGATGATCCCGATCCTCCCGCCGGCCAGCAGACGTGCCGCCGCGTTGCCATCGCCACCCCAAAGCTCCCGTCCTTCGCGGAAGGCGAGGTCGGCGTCGATGATCCCACGCACAAGGCACAGAGCGAAACCGAGCCCGATCTCCGCCACTGGCTGGGCAAAGACGGCGCCTGTGGTCACAACGTGGATGCCGCGCGCAAACAGCACGTCATAGGGCATGTTGTTGATAAGATTGCTTTCCACATTGAAGATGCAACGCAGGTTCTGCATGCGGTCTAGCAGGTCCCGCGACAGGGGCGGCTGGCCGACGATGTAGCGGCAGCGGTTCAGTGTCTCGGCGGGAAGCTGGCCGACCGCTTCGGCCGTTGTCTCGTGGACGTCGTAGTCCTTGAAAAGGCGGTGCTTCTGCGGCTCGGTGAAGATCAGGTCCAGAGTGCGTGGCTCCGGGGCAGAGATGACAAGCGGGCGATCTGATGCGCTCATTGGGAGGGGGAACCCTTCGTGATTGTGCCGGCAGGAACCGACCCCGTCAGTGGCGGCGGTCCACAGGACGCCCGGCAGGTGAGAATCGATGGCAAGGTCATGGTTTGCAGGGGGGCTGCGGGCGTTTCCAGCCGCGCCAGCAGGGTCGAGATGGCGGCTTCCCCAATGGCCTCCATGTCGCGTTCGATCATGGTCAGCGGCGGCTGGATCAGCGCCGACGCCTGGCTCTCGTCGGCCCCGAGCAGCGACAGGTCGTCCGGAATGCGCAGCCGAAGCTCCCGCACGGCCTGCACCGCTCCGAAAACCTGCTGGTTTGCACCAACGATCAGCGCCGTGGGGCGATCGCCGGTCAGCATCCTTATGGCGGCGGCGTAGCCGTCCTCGACCGTCTGGCGCGTATCGACCACGTGAGCGGGATCGACCGGTAGGCCATGGCGACGCATCGTCTCCAGGAAGGCCTCGGTCCGCTTGCGGCCGGGACGCATCGAGTTCGGGGACATGATGATCCCGATTTTCCGGTGTCCGTGGGCGATCAGGTGCTCCACGGCTTCCGTCATTGCGTGCGTGTGTTCGGACAGCACGCGGTCCATCGCGATCCCCGGTGAGCGATCGACCAGGACGGCCGGAACGGAGATGTCGGACAGGGCCGCGCGGGTCCGGGGATCCTGATCATTCGCGAGGAACAGGATCATGCCATCCACAACGCCGCTCTGGAAGTCCTTCAGGTAGTCAAGCTCGACTTCGACGTTGAACCCGGTGCTGCCGAGCAGGAACCGATAGCCCATCTCGCGCAGGCGGTCGCTGACAACGCGGGCAACCGAGCCGTTCGTCGCGTTTGAAATGTCCGGCAACAGCAACCCGATAGTCCGTGTCCTGTCGGACCGCATGCTCTGCGCGACGGCGTTCGGACGATATCCAAGTGCCTGCATTGCATCGAGGACCTTTCGGCGCGTGTCCTCGGTGACATTCGGGCGACCGTTCACGACCCGGCTGACGGTCATGTTGGAGACCTCGGCCACACGGGCCACATCGTTGATCGTCGGCTTGCGCTTCACGTCGTGCTCCCTCTCCGTAAACGTTAAACTTGTTGCCGGGGACGTCTGTCAGGAGAAAGCCCAAAATTTTTGTTGACGTCAACATAATTCCATTTTGGCACCTGTTGACGTCAACATTGGGTGTTCCCGCTGCGAAGCGCGGCGGTTTGCCCGTGACTGGGAGGTCTTGATGCGAGTTGGTGTCATCGGCTGCGGGTTCTTTGCAGGCAACCATCTGCGCGGCTGGCAGGAGGTCGAAGGCGCCCGCGTCACCGCAATTTGCGATTCGGACCCGGAGCGGCTCGAGGCCGCCGTCGACATCGCTGGCCACGATGTGCAGCGATTCCGGGACGCAGACGATATGCTCGGTAGCGGCCTCGTCGATTTCGTGGACATCATCACGCCACCGCACACCCATTGCGCCCTGATCCGGGCTGCCGCCGCCGCTGGCGTGCCGGCCATCGTTCAAAAGCCACTGTCGCTCGATCTGAAAGAGGCGGAGGAAGCCGTGGCCATGATGGAAGCGCGCGGGCTACCGCTGATGGTGCACGAAAACTTCCGTTTTCAGGCCCCGATGCGCCGCTTGCTTGACGTGGTCCGCGGGGGAGAGATCGGCAGGCCGACCTATGCACGCGTCGCCTTTCGTACGGCGTGGGATATCTATGCAGGTCAACCGTACCTTGCCGATCTGGAACGCTTCATCCTGTTCGATGTTGGTGTGCATGTGGTCGATCTGATCCGCTCCGTGCTCGGCGATGTTGTGCGGGTGTCCTGCGAGACTGACAGCATCCGCCCCGGGATCACCGGCGAGGATTCCGCGACCCTGCTGCTGCGCCATGAAAACGGGGCCATTGGCGTTGTGGAATGCTCCTACGCCAGTCCGGTGCCGGGCGACCCGTTCCCGCAGTTCCACGTCACGGTGGAAGGGACAGACGGCGCGGTCGTGCTCGCGCCCGACCTCGGCGTCACCATCCGAAAGGGAGCCGGTGAGCACCGCGAAGTGATCAAGCCGGAGGTTCTGCCGTGGATGGAGCCTCCGTGGGAGGTCGTCCAGGACAGTGTCATCGCCATCCAGCGCCACTGGCTCGACTGTCTTTCCGCGCGCCGCGAGACCGAGACGTCCGGGCGCGACAACCTGCAAACATTGCGCGTGATCGAGGCAGCCTATCGCGCCGCCGGATCCGGACGGGCCGAAAGACCCGTCGCCGCCACCTGACCGCCAGACCGTTTCAACATCCAAGGGAGGAATATCATGAACCGGAGAGAATTCACCAAGGCAGCCCTTCTGGGCGCGGTCGCCGCAGGGCTTCCCATTGCGTCCTTCGCGCAAGGAAGCCGCACGATTGCTGTCATGTTTGACAGCCTTCAGTCGCCGTTCTGGATCTCCAGCTTTGACGCCTTCAAGGCCGAGATCGCCGAGCGGGGCTGGACGATGCTGGAAAACATCTCGAACCTCGACGACAGCCGCCAGTTCCAGCAGGTTCAGTCCATGATCGAACGCGGCGTGGACGGCATCGTGATCGTGCAGACCGACGCCAATGCCGTGATCCCGGCCATCCGTGCCGCCAATGCCGCCGGCATCCCGATGGTGCACTACAACCGCCCGCCCGCCGAGAGCGATGCGAAATCGGTGGCCGTCCAGGCCGACAACCGCACCATCATGCGTGACACGGTCACGGCGCTCGTCGAAGAGGCGAAGAAACAGGGGGGCAAGTACAAGGCGGCGCTTCTGATCGGGGATCTGGGCGATCAGAACGCGATCGCGCGCCGCGACGGTTTCTTCGATGTCGTCGATCAGAACACCGATACGGTCGAGGTCGTTGCCCGCATCGCCACCGAGTGGAACGCCGATGTGGCCTTTGCCGGGCTGACCAACGCGCTGCAGGCCAACCCGGACATCAACTTCCTGGTTACCTCGTCCGACTTCCTGCACCCGCAGATCGAACAGGCGCTGAAGGTTGCCGGCAAGTGGCACAAGCGCGGCGAAGAGGGCCACGTCCTGTTTGCCGGTTTCGACGGCGACGAAGGCGGTTATGCGCGCCTCGCCGACGGGTATCTGGATGCCGTGGGCGTGCAGAACGTGTTCTTCGAAGTCGACCTGACGCTCAACGCGCTTCAGGACATGTGGGACGGCAAGGAGGTCGACGACCTTCTGCTCGACCCTGGGTTCGTCATCACCCCGTACAACTTCGAAGAGAAGCGTGACGAGATGTGGGGCTACCTGGTCTGGAAATCCCAGAACGGCTGACGCCCGAGATCTCGAAACCCCCGCCCGGCGCTCCCGAAGCCGGGCGGGATATCACGACGCTGCATCGACGCCGCCAGGTTCGGGCGTCTGTTGCAAGGAGAATTCAATGGTTTCCGACACCACGGTACCACCCCGGAAGCAAGGCTATCGCGTTCTGATCGCGCGCCTGCTGTCCGAACCCGCCTTCACAGTCATCGGCCTCCTGGTCGTCTATACCCTCGCCGTCACCGCCGCCGTGCCGGGGTTTCTGGGCGCGGGCACCTTGTCGGCGATCTTCATCAGCCTTCTGCCGCTTCTGATTGCCGTGATCGGCCAGAGCTTCGTCATGATCGTGGCCGGGATCGACCTGTCCGTCACGGCGACGATGGGTCTGACCAGCGTGATCGCCGGATCGGTGATGACGGCCAACGGCGGCTACCTTGCCGACAGTGCGCTGGCCGTACCGGTCGGGATCTTCTGCTTTCTGTTCTTCGGCGCGCTCGTCGGACTGTTCAACGGTCTCTGCGTCGCCTTCATTCGCATGCCGCCCTTCATCGTCACCCTGGCGACGATGATGTTCGTTTCCGGGGCGGCCGTGCTCTATTCCTCCTGGCACACGACATCTGTCAGTATCGGTGGCCTGCCATCGGGGTTCACCCGTATCGGCTATGGCACCATCGGCCCGATCGCCTTCGCGCTGATCCTGACCGTCCTTGTCGTGGTCGCCGCCGATTTCGGGCTGCGTCGCACAACCTGGGGGCGCTGGTTGTTCGCCATCGGCAACAATCCGACAGCGGCGCTGATCTCCGGCGTGCCGGTCCGGGCGGTGCAGGTGTCGGCCTATACGCTGTGCGGCACCTGTGCGGGCCTGTCAGCGATGATCTACAGCGCCCGGCTTGAAACCGGCACGCCAGTTCTGTCCCAGAACCTGTTGCTGGACATCATCGGGTCTGCCGTGATCGGGGGCGTGTCGCTCTTTGGCGGGCGCGGATCGGTGCTGGCGGCCTTCCTCGGTGTGTTGCTGCTCACCGTCATCGACAAGGGCATGCAGTTCATCGGGCTCACGCTGTTCGTCGTGCTGTCGGTCAAGGGCGCGATCATCCTGCTGGCCGCCGTGCTCGATGCGCTCCGGCTCCGCTATGCAGAAGGAAAATCGTGATGGATGCCAAGGCAGTCCCGCTGTTCGAATGCAGCGGCATCAACAAGAGTTTCTCTGGCACGCAGGTCCTGTTCGATGTCGGTTTCGCCATCAAAGCGGGCGAGTTCCTGGGCGTGATCGGGGAAAACGGATCGGGCAAATCCACCACCATGAACATCATCGGCGGCATTCTGCGCCCGGATTCGGGCGAGATGCGCCTGAACGGCGACGCCTATGTGCCCACCCAGCCGAATGACGCGATGGAGGCCGGGATCGGGTTCATCCACCAGGAGCTGAATATCTTCGGCAACATGAGCGTGGCCGACAACATGATGATCGGCCGTTATCCCCGCCGGTGGGAGAAGCTGCCCTTCATCAACCACCGCGCCAAACGTCTCGCCACGGCCGAGGCGCTGAAGCGGGTGGGGCTTGACGTGTCCCCCGATGCGCCTTGCTGGTCGCTGGCACCGGGCGAGCGGCAATTGCTGGAGATCGCAAAGGTCGTCTCCCAGAACCCGCGCATGATCATCTTCGACGAGCCGACGACATCCCTGACCGAACCGGAATGCCGACGCCTGTTCGAGGTGATTGCCGATCTGCAGGCGCAGGGTATCGGGATTGTCTATATCAGCCACGTGCTGTCCGATGTTCAACGCCTGTCGGATCGGATCGTCGTGCTGCGCGATGGCCATGCCGTCAAAAGCACCGCGACCCGGGACCTGACCCGCGACGGGATTGTCGAAGCGATGGTCGGTCGACCGGTCTCCCAACTCTATCCCGATGTTCCGCCTCTCGGGGAGCGGCGCCCCGTGATCGAAGTCCAGGGGCTGACACAGCCACGGGTGCTGAAGGACGTCTCCTTTTCCATCGCGGCGGGCGAGGTGCTGGGCGTGGCCGGGCTGATGGGCTCCGGCCGCAGCGAGCTTGCGCGGATCCTTTTCGGACTGGACCCGCATGACGGCACCGGAACGATCTCCTACGAAGGCGCGCCGTTCGATCCGTCCCCGCGGGACTGCGTGTCGAAACGCATGGCCTTCCTGACAGAAGACCGACGCCATGAAGGGCTCCTGCTGACGCAGAGCCTGACGACGAACCTCGAACTGGTCCACCTCTCCGGAGCGGGCAGCGGCGCACATGTGCCGGTGGACCGCAAGCAACAGGTCTCCAACGCCGAAGACGTCGCGCACCGGTTGCGCATCAAGGCCCGCGACCTTGTCCGCCTTCCGGCCAAGTCGCTGTCGGGTGGAAACCAGCAGAAGGTGGTTCTGGGCAAGTGGCTGGTCGACGCGCCGCGATTGTTCATCCTGGATGAGCCGACCCGCGGTATCGATGTCGGCGCCAAGGAAGAAATCTATCGTGTCATCGCCGAACTGGCGGGGCAGGGGCTGGCTGTCATGTTGATCTCCTCTGAACTGGAGGAGCTTGCCGGTCTGTCGCACCGGATCATGGTGATGAGCCGGGGCATGAATGTCGGCGTCTTCGAGCGCCAGGACGGCGGCTTCGACCGTGCCGCGATAATGGCGCGCGCAACCGCAGCGGACGTGGAGGCCGCCTGATGAAAACGCTCACGCAACGCCTTTCGAACCCGCGCCTTCTGGATCTGGTCCCGGTCGTCCTGATGCTGCTTGTCGCGGTGTTCTTCTCCGCTGCCACTGACAGCTTCGCGACCTGGGCAAATGTAAAGAACATCCTGCTGCAATCGTCGCATCTGGCCATTCTCGCGCTCGGCGCCAGCCTTGTTCTGCTGGTCGCCGGTGTGGACCTGAGCGTCGGTGCGACGATGTATGTCGCAGCCGCCTTGATCGGGGTATTCATGCCCGGTGCGCCGGTCCTGATCTGGTTGCTGGCGGGATGTGGCATCGGCCTCGTGCTGGGGGCGATCAACGCATTCTTTGTGGTGCGCGTCCGCGTGGCCGCCTTCATCGTCACCCTGTCGATGCTGTTCTTGCTGCGCGGGGTGGGGCTCTGGATTTCAGATACCAAGATGGTCTTTGCCGCGCCGCACCTGCTGGAAATGTCCCGTGCCAGTTTCCTTGGCATCCCCGTGCCGATCCTGTTGGCGGGCCTGTCACTGGTTTTCGTGCACCTGCTGCTGTCGGGAACGCCGTTTGGTCGCTCCGTTTATGCCATCGGCGACGATCCCGAGGGCGCGCGCCGGGCCGGTATCCCGGTGGAGCGCGTGACCTTCATGCTCTTCGTCCTTTGCGGTGGTTTCGCCGGCCTGTCCGGCGTGGTGCTGATGAGCCAGATCGCAGCGGCCTCCTCCACCTTCGGGCAGGAGAAGGAGTTCATGGCCATCGCCGCGGCGGTGCTCGGCGGGACAAGCCTCTTCGGTGGCCGCGGCAACGCTTTCGGCCCGGTGTTCGGCGCCATCCTGATGCAGACCGTTCAGAACGGGCTGGTCCTGATGGATACCGACCCCTACCTCTATCCTCTCATCACCGGCGCTGTCATTTTCATCGTCGTGCTGATCGACACCTTGCGAAACCAGCTTTCAGAGCGTTTGGGCCGAAGCCCGATCCGCGTTGAAGCCTGACCTCGCCAAGAAAAGGCAAACGCCATGAAGACCATGATTGATACCCCGGCCCACGTGTTCGCCATTCAGGACGATCCCATCGTCGCCGTGCGCACTCGCGTCTTTGAATGGACTGGCCCGACCGCTCCGATCCCGGAGCGGATCAGCATCAGCGCCACCGATATCGTCACCAGCAACGAGGACCGGATGCGGGGCTATGCGTTCCACGCCTGGCTTGTGGTGGAAATCGAGACCCGCAGCGGCGCGGTGGGACTGGGCAATGCCGCCGTGGCGCCGCATGTCACCAAGGAGATTGTCGACCGCTACCTCACGCCGATCGTCTTGGGGGCATCGCCTTTCGATGTCGAGCTGCTGTGGCAACGGATGTACCGGCAGACCATGGCTTTCGGTCGCAAGGGCGCGGCGATGATCGCCATCAGCGCCGTGGATATCGCGTTGTGGGACCTGATGGGCAAGCTGACCGGCCTGCCGGTGCATCGCCTGCTGGGCGGACGTGTGAAACCGGAGCTGACCGCCTATGCCAGCAAGCTCTACAACCAGCCCGCCGACAGGCTGAGGGCAGAGGCCCAAACCTATGTCGAGCAAGGTTTCACGGCTGTGAAGATGCGCCTTGGCTATGGACCGGCGGATGGTGCGGAGGGCATGCGCCGCAACATCGAAAACATCGCGCTTGTGCGCGACACCATCGGCGAAGACGTCGACCTGATGCTCGAAGCCTACATGGGCTGGACGCTCGAATACGCCCGCCAGATGCTGCCCCGGCTGGAGGAGTTCCGGCTGCGGTGGGTCGAGGAGCCGCTGATCGCCGATGACGTCGAAGGCTTTGCCGAGTTGCGCCGCGACAGTCGCATTCCTATCGCGACCGGCGAGCACGAGCACACGATCTATGGCTTCCGTCGTCTGCTGGAGGCTCGCGCCATCGATTACATCCAGTTCGACACCAACCGTGTCGGCGGCATCAGCCAGGCACGCAAGATCATCGCGATGGCGGAGGCATTTTCCGTGCCCGTCGTGCCCCATGCCGGGCAGATGCACAATTTCCATCTGTCGCTCAGTTCGGTGATCTGCCCGATCGTGGAGTACTTCCCGCCCAACCCGGTGGAGATCGGAAACGAGCTGTTCTGGTATCTGTTCAAGGGTGAGCCGCTGGCCGAAAACGGGAAAATCCGGATCGGCAACGAACCGGGCCTGGGTCTCAGCCTGAGCGACGAACACCGGGAGAACTTCCGGGTGATCGAATAGGGGCTTTCCACGGGGTTCTGTCACCACAATCGGTAGTGGCAATCGCGCGCACCCAGGTGGCTGGCGTCGGATCAATCCCGAGGTTGCGAAGATGCCTACGGCCTACGGACTGCGGTCCTGAAGGGGCGGGTTTGATCCTTTCGGCGTGGTTGACTGGAGTGCCCGTCGACACAGCTCCGGCGCGAGGGAAAATGCGTAGTCGGTCTCCGGATCGGAACACACCAAAAACAGATCGGCGCGCCGAAACGGGTTTTCGGCGCGCCGCGTCTTTATCGGGTTACATGTCAGTCAGCTTGCCTTGGCAAGCATTGCAGCTGACCGGGCATCGCGGGTGAATTCTTCCAGCTTCGCCCGCAACCGAGCATCCTCCACCAACCCGCCAAGATGGTCTCGGGCGACGGCCAACGCGGCCTCGTCACCGGGTTGCCGCATGTCTTCTCGGATCAACGCCTTGACGAATGCCTCTTCATCCGCCGAGGTGCCGCCGTTTTCACTCCTGGCCCAGGCCGCGAGGCTGCGGAAGGCTCGGATCCGGGCATGAAACTCCAACTC
Organism: Aliiruegeria haliotis; assembly: GCF_003003255.1. Classification (GTDB taxonomy): domain Bacteria; phylum Pseudomonadota; class Alphaproteobacteria; order Rhodobacterales; family Rhodobacteraceae; genus Tropicimonas; species Tropicimonas haliotis. The sequence continues at coordinate 35,325 of NZ_PVTD01000007.1, read as the reverse complement.
GCCATCCCGGGCGAACTTGGTTTCCATCGATTGCTTGCGTTGCTTCAGAACTGACATCTGTCTCCTTTCATTGAACGGGTTTGCTTGCGCCTGTTGCGCGCGGGCTTACGCAGCTTGCAATTTGCGATCCGGGTCGCTCTTCACCACGGTTGCCTCGGCATCCATTTGCATCGCCGATGGCGATACTTCGAGGAGCGCGGCCACTTCGCGGCCAAGTGCCCGTTCGCGCTCGGCATCGAGCATCATGTCCTCCACCGTCTCGAACAGCGTGTCGCGAGACAGGCCGATCATGTGAAGCTGGTGATCAGACATGCGCCCGAAGGCGGCCATGATTGCAGCGAAGTCGCGTCCGAAGCGCCAGTCTTCATAAGCTTGCCGGAGGGCGGCCAGCCTGTTCCGGCCTGCCTGATCATCCGCGGCCGTCTCGGGCGCGACAAAGATCGAGAAAAGTCGATTGATCATTCTGGGAGTCTCCTGAGGTAGGGCCGCGGGTCAGACGGCCAGGACATTGACCGCTTCTTCCAGCTGCAGGATTGCCCGCTTCATGTAGAAGCCCTGCAGCGCAAGATGGTTGGCAAAGATCGACCGGTCCCGGTCACCATTCAGCACCACGAGTGGCCGCAACTGGGCACCCTGCTGAAGGCCGTCGAGGACCTGGTTCCAAATCGGGCCGAGGTTGCGTTCGCGGATGATCCTGTCGAAATCATAGCCGAGCCCCGACAGAAGCACGTGATAGCCATGAAGCATGCCCTTGTTGTGATAGAACACGTCGTCGGCATGGCTGCTGAAGATCCAGCGCCCGGTATCCTGGGCCCGTTCGAGCTGCGCCGTCTGGGCTCCGAGGTCAGCAGAGATCCGGGACAGGGTTGCGGCCAGCGTGTCGGCGCGCTGCTCGAAGACTGCGTCCCCCCGCGCGAGGCGCGCATTGTATCTTTCAAGCGCCGCAAGGCCCTGCCGGTACTGGGTTTCCGACGACACCGACGGCAGGAGCGAGCGTGACGGTTCCCAGATCCAGATATCGGGCGGGAACTGCAGAAAACCGGTCGCGCGCTCCAGGTCCGGGTCGTCGCTCGACGACCCGCGCGTGCGTGCAATCTGGTCGAGCATTTCAAAGCTGAACCTTCCGACCGCCTCGATCACCCCGGTCTGGAAATTTGGCATGTTGTCGAGCACGGCGGCTGGCGCGATGGGCGGATCATTCGGGGTCCAGCCATTCACGTCCAGTTCGCGGCGGATCAGCGCCGCAGCCGATGCGACGGCCGCGCTGCCGGCTGTTTCCTCCGACGGAATGACGGGCAGGTCCGTGACGATCGTGTGCTTGAGCGGCCCGAGGATGCCGTAGGTAACCACGGCCCAGATCGAGACGCCCACCCCTATATATCGCGCGGCGCGCAGGACGGAGGATCGACGAGACCTGTCCCGCAAGCGCGCGGTCTGCGGACTTGCGGGAACAGGCACGAGCCCGGATCCGCGAGCTTCGGTGGTATCGCTTGTCGTGGTGGTCACTGGGCTCTTTCCCTTGTGGCTTCACACGACATACGCGACAGCGAGCGTTTTCATCCCCGCCGCCGCGCGCAACGGCACACAAAGCCGTGAGTGATTTTTTATTGGAGAAAGTGGGATGAATCCGGGGGCTCACACGTATGTGACACAGGAAGCGATTGCAGGAGAACAGGAGAACATGGACGCGCGAGCCCAGTTGGAAAGGAACCTTGATGAGTATGTCGCCAGTCTGAGGCGCTACGCGATGGTGCTGACACGTAATCGCGATGCAGCCGAAGATCTTGTGCAGGAAACGCTGACCAAGGCGATTGCCGCGGCCGACCAGTGGCAACCTGGCAGCGACCTTCGTGTCTGGCTGTTCCGGATAATGCACAACACCCACGTGAGTGAAAGGCGTCGTCACAAGGTCCGCGAGGATGCGCGCCTGATGATCCCGGAACCGATTGAAGACACTGACCCGACCAAGCGGATCGAGTTGCAGCAGGTGCTGGATGCGCTCCAGGAACTGCCAGAGGCGCAGCGGCAGCCCATCGTTCTCGTCGCGCTGAAGGAGATGAGCTATGCCGATGCCGCGCGTACGCTCGATCTGCCGCTTGGAACATTCTACAGCCGTCTCGGGCGGGGCCGCGTTGCGCTCCGGAAAATCATCGACGGCTTGAAATCGAAACGACTGAAACTGGTCGTTTGAGGAGGCTGAGGAAATGACAAACGTAGTCCACGAGTCCTTGAACGCTTACATCGACGGAGAAATCGGCCCGGAGGAAGCGGCCGAGTTCGAGGCCCGCATGACCGACGACCCGGAGGTGCGCGCCGCGTTCGAAGCAATGTCCCGCCAAAATCTCCAGCTCGGTGAAGCGCTGGAAGCGCTCGACACCGGGCCGGCCCACATGCAGACCGAACGGCTCAAGCGCAAGCTTGCCGACCGGCTCGTTCGCCGCGTTGCGCCCCGGCGCGCCACGCCCGCCATCGGCTGGCTGCGGCCCGGTGCGCAGGTGGCCGCCGCATGCGCCCTCTTTGCCTTTGGCTGGTGGGGGCATGCGACGGTCACAACCACGACATCCGGCGTTCCGGAATATGTTTCCGAAGCGGTCGGCGCGCACCAGGTCTTTGCCGGAGATCCCGACTATCCCGTGGAGTTTGCCGGGGCCGCCGTGGATGGCGTCGAAGACTGGTTCTCCGGCAAGATCGGTGTCCCAATCTCTGCGCCGGATCTCGGCGGTTATGGAGTGGAACTGGTGGGTGCGCGACTGCTCGGCACCAAGGAAGGCCCGTTGGCGCAGTATATCTATGAGGACGGGGAGGGTGCGCGATACTCCCTGACGCTCGCGCAGCACCCGAAAAAGGAACCTATCGGTCCGGTCAAGGTCGTTGATTATCCAAGCCGTTCGGTTGGCTACTGGCGCACCGCCGATGTCGACTTCGCGCTTGTTGGCGAGGGCGACACCGCCGAGGTCCAGAAGATCGCGATGGACCTTTCGAGCAGGATCTGACCCGCGTTGCCCGTCCCGCTCCGGCGCGGGCAACACGCGCGGTGGCGATCAATGGGGTGATCGCCACGCCCGGCGGCCCGGGCACTTGTGCCCGGGCCGCCTTGCTTGATCCGCGGCTACTTCAGGCAATTGTTCGCCATGGAAAAATTCTGGGGATGAAATCGCGGGGAAAAGCGTTCTTCAGTCATCAGCAACGTACATGCAGCGGCCGCGGTGCGGCGCAGGTCCAGCTTCAGGAGACCGCAATGTCCAGACTTTTTCACGCCGACCACAGGCCGCACCTCGTCGCGCTTGTCGCCGGTGCGGTCGCCTTCCTGCTCCCCTACTTCATCGGCTTTTCGCCGGAGAAGGCCGTTGGGGCGCATCTCATCGGGGTGACGCTGATGGCACTCGGTTCGAAAGCTGTCTGGCGGCCGGGCAAAGGCGATGACCTGCTTCTGATCGGCGGCGGTGCGCTCGCCATTCTCGTGCCGGTCTTTGCCTGGCAAATGCCCTCGGGATCGGCCTGGGCGTTTCCGGTGCTCGGCACCATCGTCGCCATCGCCGCGATCCGCCACATGGCGACAGACCTTGTTTCCAACGAGCCGGAAGGCACGAACGAGACCTGATTTCACCAACATACCGCGGAGCATCCTCAACCCTGCTCGCTCCTTGCTCCGCACCTTGAGGGCCGGCCATCGCGCCGGCTCTCTTTTTCTTTGTCCCCCGGAGGGATGAAAAGGCGTCCTCGCGCGTCTATCAACCAAAGGCCCGGCGATCTGTCGCCGGATCTTCCCAGAAACAGAACAGGAGACCCGGATCCGGGCCCCTCTGACAACCGAATGGCAGCCGGTTGTGATGTCGGATCCCTCGTACAGCGCCGTTTGACGCTGCCCAAGGAGATCCAATGAAGGTTCGACAGGACTTTGCGAGCGTGGTTGCCGTGCAGGGCAACCACCCGATCGTGCCCGACACGACCCCGATCCGGGACAACCGGACCACCGGAAAAGTGCGTGCGGCACTGGGCACCGGTGTCATGCTGGCGGCGGCCTGGGCGGTGCTGCACTGGGACGATCCGGCAAGCTGGGTCATTGGTCTGCCGACCGCGGTCGCGGGTGCCGCGGCCTCGACGCTGCTGCCGGTATCGAACTCGCCGCGAATTTCCTTCACGGGCGCCCTGCGCCTTTCCGCCTTTGCGATTACCGGCGTGCTCCGTGGCGCGGTCGACGTCAGTCTCCTGAGCCTGCGTCCGGGCCGCCTCAACCAGGGGTGCCTGACGCTCAGGACCCGCCTTCCGGAAGGGCGGCCGCGCCGCCTTTTTGCCCTGACGATCACCCTGCTTCCCGGGACGCTGACCGTGCGCCTGGATGGCGAAATGCTGGTCGTCCATGCGCTCGACTGCGGCGAAGCCGTCCAAGGCGATCTGGATGCGCTGGAGCATCGTATTGCCGGCCTCTTCGGTCTTTCCCTGAAAGGAGAGAATACATGATCCCCGAGTACCTTGCCCTGATCACACTGTTGGCGACGGTTGCCGTCGTGCCCCGTCTTGTCCGTGCGCGAAGCGCGGCGGACCGGATACTCGCGATGCAACTGGCCGGAACGGGCACGGTGGCAACGCTGCTCCTGCTCGGCGCAGCCGAACGGGCGCCCGCGTTTTTCGACATCGCGCTCGTCTTCTCGGCCCTCGCGGCTGTCGCGGGCATTGCCTTCGTCGCTCTCGGACGGAGGACCGCATGACCGCCTTCGTCGAAGCCCTCGGCCTGGCAATGATGCTTGCCGGCACCGCCTTCCTGGTCGTTGCGGCGATCGGTGTCTGGCGCCTGCCCGATCTTCTCTCGCGGCTGCATGTGCTGACGAAGGCAGACACCGCCGGTGTCGCGCTGATTGCCATCGGCGCCGCCATTCACGTCCAGGACGTCGCCGCCACGCTGAGCCTGGCCCTGTGCACGTTGCTCGTGGCGGTATCCGGTGCGACGACCGGGCACCTAATTGCGCGCGATCAGTTCAACCCGAGCGTGGCCGATGCCGAAGAGGGGGCCTGATGTTGCCTGTCTTTGACGTCGTGCTTGCCGCTGCCATCCTCGTCAGTGCCGCACTTGCCCTGTGGGTGCGCGATCGTATCGCGGCCGTGTCGGGGTTCCTCGTGACCGGTCTGCTGGTTTCACTTTCGTGGCTGAGACTGGGGGCGCCGGATGTTGCCCTGGCCGAGGCCGCCATCGGCGCGGGCTTGACCGGCGCATTGCTCCTGCGCAGTGCCCACCGGATCCCCTGCGCGCCATCGAAGGCCCTGCCGCCTTCGCTCTGGTGCGCCGCCGGTGCGCTCGCCATCGCGATCAGCGGTGCAATCGTGTGGACCGTGACAAGCTTCGGTGCGGCACCGGTCTATCCGTCTCTCGTCGCAGACAACCTGCCCGAGAGCGGTGCCCAGAACCCGGTGACGGCCGTTCTGCTGAACTTCCGTGCCTGGGACACCCTGCTGGAAATCGCGGTGCTCTTCGTTGCGCTGACGGTGGTCATCATGGTGGCGCCGGCACGCCCGCGCACAGCGCCGCTCGGACCGTTGGTGCAGCCCTTCGCGCGTGTTCTTCTGCCACTCACCGTCCTGATCGGTGGCCATCTTCTCTGGCAGGGTGGGCATGCCCCGGGGGGAGCCTTCCAGGCGGGAGCCGTGCTTGCGGGTGGGGCGATCGCGCTCGGCCTGAGCGGTGTAATCGGCTCAAAGCTGACGCGGCAGAACGGATTGGCCCTGCTCGCCATCGCCGGGCTGGCAATCTTCGCGCTCGCGGCCCTGGCGGCCGAGGTCCTGACCGGTGCGTTGCTTGGTTACCCCGCGGGCGAGGCGAAGACTTGGATCATCGCCATCGAAAGCGCCCTGACACTGTCCATCGCCGCAACGCTCTTCCTCCTTTTCTTTGGACCAGCTGAAAGACACTGACATGATTTCCGAATATGCCTTTCTCGCCACCGGAGCCGGCCTCGTCGGTCTTGCCCTCCTTCGCCTCGCCACCAGCGCAGACCTGCTGATGCGCGTTCTCGGGCTCAATGTTCTTGCCGTCGGAATTGCGATGTTGCTTCTCGTGTCCGGCATGGGCGCCAGCGGGACCGATGCCGTTCCCCAGGCCTTCGTTCTGACCGGAATCGTGGTGCTTGTCGGCGTCACTGCCGTGCTTCTGGCTCTGGCCGAGCGTATCGCGGAGGATCGCGATGAGTGAGCTGTCGCTTCTTGTCCTGCTGCCGTTCCTCGCCGCGACACTTACTGTTGCGGTGCCCGGCCGGGCCGCATCGCTCGGGCTGGTCGCCACTGCGGCAAATGCCTTGCTCGTCGTGAGCCTGTGCCGCGAGATCATCGCGCGTGGCGCCGTCGAGCAGGTGATTGGCGGATGGGCCGCACCGCTCGGGATCACCTTTGTCGGCGATGGCCTCGCCGCCGTCATGCTCGCCATGACGGCCATTGTCAGCCTCGCCATCACCGCCCAGGCGATGTCCACGCCGGGGCGCGCCGGTTTCTGGCCGCTGTGGATGGCGACGCTCGGGGCGCTCAATGGCCTGTTCCTCTCGGGCGACCTGTTCAACCTCTACGTCGCCTTCGAGATCCTCGGTCTGGCCGCAGTCGGCCTGACGGCGCTCGCGGGGACCCCGATGGCCCTGCGCGCCGCATTCGACTACCTGACCGCGGGGCTAGCAGGCAGCCTGCTCATATTGCTCGGCATCGCCCTGAGCTATTCGGTGACGGGTCGGGTGGACCTGGAAACCGTGGTTGTCCTGACCGAAAGCAGCAACGGGCGTATCGCGCTGGCTCTGATCGCTGCGGGCCTTGCGGTGAAAGCCGCGCTCTTCCCGCTGCATTTCTGGATGCCGGCGGCGCATTCGAGCGCGGTGCCGGTTGCCAGCGCGCTGCTCTCGGCACTTGTCGTGAAGGGGGCGCTGTACCTCGCGCTGCGCCTCTCCATCGAAGGTGGCGCCGGTGCGGAGTTCCTGCGCAGCGCCCTCGCCGTGCTCGGTACGGGCGGCATGCTCTGGGGCGCCTGGAACGCGCTGCGCGCGGAGCGCCTGAAGCTCCTGGTCGCCCATTCCACCGTCGCCCAGATCGGCCTGATCGCGTTGGCGATCGGTGTCGCCGGAGACCCGCTGCAAAACGGGCTCTGGACGGCGGCGGCGCTCCTGATGCTGTCCCATGCGCTTGCAAAGGCGGCCATGTTTCTCGCCGTCGGGCGGATCGCCGAGGCGCTCGGACATGACCGGATATCGGGGCTGAACCGCGAGGAACTGCGCCCGGGCGCTGCGGAATTCGCCTTTGCCATCGCCGCAATCAGCCTTGTCGGACTGCCGCCGACCGCGGGCTTCATTGGCAAGTGGATCCTGATCGAGGGCCTTGTCGACGAGGGTGCCGTGCACTGGATTGCACTCCTCCTGCTGGGGACCGCCCTGTCGGCTGCCTATCTGTCGCGGGTCGTGTCCCGATGCCTGCGTGGCGGGCCACATGTCTCTGCCACCGCCCAGCGTCTGCCATGGCGCAGCGGCGACGTCGCGGCGCTCGGACTGGCCACGGGGGCACTGCTCCTCGGCCTCGCCGCTGCGCTTCCACTTACCCTTCTCGAGGTGCCATTCGCATGAGCCAATACCTTCCTCTTGCTATCCTGATGACATCGCTCGGTATCGTGCCGATCATCCTCGTGATGCCGGAGAGTGCCCGGCGCCTGCGCACCGGGGTCAACCTCGCCGCGGCGACGGTCAAGGTCGCGCTGGTTGTCTGGCTTTCCTTTGAGGTGACGCGCGGCAACAGCTTCGACCTCCGGCACAGCATCGCACCGGGACTGGAGCTGCACCTGCAGGCCGACCCGCTTGCGGTTCTGTTTCTGGCGCTGTCGTCGATCCTCTGGTTGCTGACCACGATCTACGCTGTGGGCTATCTTGAGGGTGGCACGGACCGGAGCCGGTTCTTTGGCTTTTTCTCTCTGTGCGTGGCCTCGACGGTCGGCATCGCGATGGCAGGCAACCTCTTCACCTTCCTCGTTTTCTTCGAACTTCTGACCCTTGCGACATGGCCCCTGGTCGTGCACCGCGGCACGTCAGAGGCGCATCGGGCTGGCCGGATCTACCTCGTCTACACGCTGGGCGGCGGGTTGGCGCTGACGCTGGGAACGATCTGGCTCTACGCGCTGGCCGGCGAGGTGCCTTTCGTCCCGCGCGGTGTGCTGGGGGATCTGCCGGAAACGGCGCCGCTGGCGCTCACCGCCATTTTCGTGCTGCTGATCGCGGGCGTGGGTGTAAAGGCCGCGCTGGTGCCGCTTCACGGCTGGCTGCCGTTGTCCATGGTCGCACCGGCGCCCGTCAGCGCGCTTCTGCACGCTGTCGCAGTGGTGAAGGCCGGCGCGTTTGGCATCATGCGCATCGTCTACGACGTCTTTGGCGTCGAAACCCTGCAGGCGATGGGGCTCGCGATGCCGCTCGCGGCGCTCGCCGCGGTCACGATCCTCTGGGGGTCGTTCCGCGCCCTGACGCAAGATGACCTGAAGAAACGCCTTGCCTATTCCACCGTCAGCCAGGTGAGCTACATCACGCTTGGTGTCGCGCTGATCTCGCCGGTGGCTGCAATCGGTGGCCTTGCGCACCTCGTGCACCAGGGGATCATGAAGATCACGCTCTTCCTCGCCGCTGGCAATTTCGCCGAAGGGCAGGGGGTCAAGACCGTGCGGGCCATGGACGGCATGGGCCAGCGCATGCCCGGCGCGATGCTCGCCTTCACGATCGGCGCGCTCGGCATGATCGGCGTCCCGCCGCTCGCCGGTTTCGTGAGCAAGTGGTACCTCGGTGCCGGGGGGCTCGATGCCGGGCAGCCGATGGTTATTGCATTGCTGGCCGGATCCAGCCTGCTCAACGCCGCCTACTTCCTGCCGATCCTCTATCGTGGATGGTTCTGTGCGCCGACGGAGGGCGCCAAGGCCTCCCGGCGCATCGGCTGGATGCTGGCTGTGCCACCTGCCACCACCGCAGCGCTCGTGCTCGTCGCCGGATTGATGGCGAGCGCCCCTTTCAGCCCCCTTGGCTGGACCCGTTTCATCGTTTCCCTGGAGTACCTATGATCGCTATCCCGCTCTGGCTCGTCCCCGCCGCTCCCCTGGTTCTGCTGTTGGCTTTCGTGCTGCCGTCCATGCGTGGCGTGGCGCGAAACCTGGTGCCGCTGGCCGCGTTACCGGCGCTCCTTACCGCGACAGCGACACCCGGACCACTGTCGGTTCGTCTCGAATGGCTGCTCCTCGGAAGCGAGTTCTCTCTCTCCGATACCGGTGCCGCATTCCTCTTTTTCTCGTCGCTGCTCTGGGGGTTCGCGGGGTGGCAGGCGCTGCGGCTTCTCGCCGACGACCGGCATCGTGACCGCTTCTTCGGGTGTTTCCTCCTCGCGATGACGGGCAATTTCGGTCTTCTGGTCGCGCAGGACATGGCGTCTTTCTACAGCTTCTTCTCCATGATGAGCCTCGCCTCCTGGGGGCTTGTCCTGCATGGGGGCGGGGCACCGCAGCGTTTCGCCGGAAGGGTGTACATCACCTTTGCCGTTGCCGGAGAGGTCGCGCTTTTCGCGGGCCTGGCGATCGGAGCCTATTTCACGGGCAGCATGGCGCTCCCGGCAATGGCGTCCGATGGCGTGCCCCCCCTGGCCATTGCGCTCGCCGCCGGCGGGTTGCTGGTGAAACTCGGTGCGGTGCCACTGCATCTCTGGCTGCCGCTCGCGCATTCGGCGGCACCGGCTCCGGCGAGCGCGGTGCTCTCTGGCGCGATGCTGAAAGCCGGCCTCTTCGGCCTGATGATCATACTGCCGCTTGGAGAAACCGCCTCGCCGGCTGCCGCGACAGCTCTGGCGGCGATGGCGCTTGCCGGCCTGATTCTTGCGCCGGTTCTCGGACTGGTACAAGCGGACGCAAAGGCGACGCTGGCCTATTCCAGCATCGGGCAGATGAGCCTCATGGCGCTTGGCCTCGCGGTTGCCCTGGCTGCCCCGGAAAGCTGGCCGTTTGTCGCCGCTGCCCTGATCCTGCTCGCAACCGCCCACGCATTCGCCAAGGCCGCGCTGTTTCTGGGCGTGCCCGCCGTCTGGGCGTCGTCCCGAGGCGTGTCCCGACCCGCAATCATCCTGGCGCTGTGTCTTCCGGCGCTGGCCCTGGCCGGAATGCCGGGGACCGGTGGTTTCAAGGCGAAGGAAGCTCTCAAATCCGCGTTCGCCGCGGCGCCTGAAGGCTGGGCCGTGTGGCTTGGACTGGCGTTGTTCTGTGCCAGTCTCGGCACGGCACTGCTGATGATGCGCGCCCTGACGCTACTTGCCTCTACCGCCCCGAAGCCGGACGTTCCACAAGATGTCGTCTTTCCCTGGCTGGCGCTGCTCCTGTTCGTGGGCATCGGTTTCTCCGCCGCGCCGCTTCCCTTCGTCGATGCCGGTGTGGTGAAACTGCCAGACGTCCTGCCGGTCGCTCTGGCTGTGGGTCTCGGACTGTGTGCAATGGTCCTTTGCCGTGTTTCCTCCCTTCGCGTCGAACCGCCTGCACCGGGGGAAATCCTGGGCCTGTTGCGGCAACAGACGGCGCCCGAACCCGTGCTCGCCCTGCCGCCTCCGCGCCTGCCGCGCAGCCGCAACCGGGGGCTTGTGCTGCGCCGCGCGCGCACCCGGCTGGTGCGACCGGAGAGCGGTTCGCTGGCGATCCTTGGCATGACGGCCGCGCTCACGTTTCTCGCCCTGTTGCCCGACGCCCCCACCGGAGAGTTGACCGGCGATCGGACCGTCGCGACGACGCCATGATCACAGATTTGCATCGATCAGCTGCCGGACCAGCGGGTTGGGGAAGCGCCGTGGATAGGTCACGGCCCAGAAGCGTTCCGTCAGGCCGGTGGTTTCGCCGTGTTCCACCAGCCTTCCCGATGCGAGTTCGTCGGCGACGACAACGGGCGGCACCAGCGCGACACCCATGTCCGCGCGAACCATCAGCCGCATCATCGCCATATCCTCGATCTCGGCGGCGACCTCGCAGCGCACATCCAATCGGCTGGCCAGCGCGTCGAACCCCGTCCGCATCTCGAACCCTCGCGCGGGGAGGATAACCGGCTCCCGAGTCAGGACCTCGGCGAGCGAGCCTGACATGCGCTCCGCCGCGCCAACGATGGACACTGCCTGTTCCGACAGCAGGTGCGCCTCCAGCCGGCCAATTGCATCGTCGGGAGGTGGCGTCGTGGCAAGGACCACGTCGAGCGCATGGGCGCGCAGCCCTTCGAGCAGCTCGCCCAGTCGACCGGAGCGGAGGACGAGATCGGTGTCGTCCCGCCCCACGAGCGGCGCGAGAAAGCGCATCTGGAAATTTCGGGACAGCGTGGCTTCGGCGCCAACCCGAAAGGCGCGCCGTACCTGCCCGGTTTGCCCCAGCGTGTCGACGAGGTCCCGTCCGGCAGCAAAGATCGCATCGGCGTGCTCCAGTGCGATCCGGCCTGCTTCGGTCAGATGCAGCGCGCGTCCCCGCCGCTCGAAGAGGTCATGTCCAAGCCGCGCCTCCAGCGCCCGGATCTGGGTCGAGAGTGCGGATTGCGACAGGTTCAATCGTTCCGCCGCGCGCGTCAGGTTCCCCTCATGTGCGACGGCATGGAAGTAGCGCAGGTGGTTGTAGTTGAGACTGACCATCGTTCACCTGAATAGAACGTTTCATCCCAATCATTGTATTTTTTATTCGGCTCGACGTCCACCATATCCATCGGAACCCACGGAGAAGGAGATCGACCCTTGATTGCCGCCCTCACGCTTCTGCTCGCCCCGCTGGCTGTGTTGTCCGCTGGCGCAGTACGGTCCCTTGAAACCGGTATTCCCAAACGTCCGCCGCGTGGACCGGAGCGCGGCGCATTGCTGGCATTTGGCCTGTCCGCCATCGCCGCCGCGGCGCTTCCCTATACAGGTCCTGTTACCTCACCGGTGCTCGGGATCGGCGAGGTGGGGCTTTCCGTGCGGCTCGACGTCGTCTCGGTCGTGATGATGCTGCTGACAAGCGGGTTGGCCTGGGTCATCCTGCGGTTCTCGGCCACGCATCTGCACGGCGAACCCGGCGAGGCGCGCTTCACCGTCTGGCTGAGCGTCACGCTTGCCGGTGTCATGCTGCTTGTGTCCGCAGGGCATCTTGCGCAGCTGGTTGTCGGCTGGGTGTTGACGGGCTTTGGCGTGAACCGGTTGCTGCTGTTCTATCCCGAGCGCCCCGGCGCCCGTCGCGCCGCGCAGAAGAAGAGGCTCGTCGCCCGCTGTGCCGACGCCGCGCTCCTTGCTGCGGCCGGTCTGCTGGTGTTTGCCTACGGCACCTCGGACATTGCCGCCATCACGGATGCGGCGCGCAGCGGCACGGTGCCTCTTCCCGCCATCGTCGCGACGGTCTTTCTCGCGTCGGCAGCAATCCTGAAATCCGCGCTCCTGCCCGCACATGGCTGGCTGACCGAGGTCATGGAAGCCCCGACGCCGGTGTCCGCGTTGTTGCATGCCGGTGTCGTCAATGCCGGCGGATTTCTCCTCATCCGGTTCGCCGACGTCCTGCTGGGCGCGCCTGCCGTTCTTGCTGCGCTGGTGATGATCGGCGGTTTCTCCGCGTTGATCGGTGCGATCGTCATGCTGACCCAACCGGCCGCAAAGACGGCGCTGGCATGGTCGACGGTTTCTCAGATGGGCTTCATGGTGCTCCAATGCGGCTTCGGGCTCTTCGCGCTTGCGCTTCTGCACATTGTCGCGCACGCGCTCTACAAGTCGCATGCCTTCCTCACCGCAGCCGATGCCGCCAAGGCCGTGCAATCGGCCCGTCGTCTCGGCCCGGTGGCCATCCCGGGCGGGCGGGCGGTGGCCCGCGCAATGAGCATTGCACTCGCGATCTACGTCGCGGTGGGCCTGCCACTCGGACTTGTCGAGAAATCGCCGCAGGCGGTTGCGCTTGGCGCCATTCTGGTCACGGGCATTGCCTACCTGGTGGCGCAGGGCCTTGCCGACGAGGCGCCGCGGGCGCTGGGTGTGACGACGGCGCGTGCCTCTGCACTCTTTGCCGCTGGCTATTTCACGTTCCAGTGGGTCGCCAATGCCGTGACGCAGGGCGCGCTGCCGCCTACGCCGGTTGCCGGACCGCTGGAATGGGCGCTCATCACGCTCACGCTCGTGAGTTTTGGCACATTGGCCGTGGTGCAGGCCCTGTTGCCGGTCTGGTCGGCACATCCGGCTGCACGCGGATTGCGCATCCACCTGGCCAACGGCCTCTACCTGAGCGCGTTCACCGACCGGCTGGTGGGATCATGGGCCACCGCGCCCGTCCCGACCGCCACCGCCCCGCAGCCCGTCAAGGAGATCTGAGATGTTCATCAATCACGAGGACTTCACCCCGGACGTCGTTGATTTTGCAGCAACAGCAGAGGATGCAGCCCGCGAAATGGCGCCGCTCTTTCCGCTCGATCGGGCTGTCGCGGTCAATCCCTTCCACGGCCAGTCGGACGTGCCGATCGCCCTGGTTGCCGCCCGGTTGGAACGCGCCGCCGGTCTGCGCATCTTCCCGGACCGCGCTCACCATGCGCAACGCGTCGCACGGGGTTCGATCACCGAAGCGGATATCGAGCGCGCCATCGCCGAAACCGCGCCGGAGGCCGGGTTGACCCCGTCAGCGGTACGCGCGGCCCTCGACGACGCACGGCCCGCTCCGGTGGCGACCCCAACCGTTGCCGATCTGGCGGCGGCGGCCACGGGCAGGGATTGGCCTGGGATCGTGACCGAGCGTATCGGCGCCTGGGCCCAGAGCTTCTTTGACCGGGGACAGGCGCTGTGGGGCAGGGCGCCTCGTCCGAGCGCTTGGGCGGACTGGCGGGACTGGGCCACGCATGACCTCACGCCGGAGATCCTCGGCTGCTCTGGCTTTGCGGAACTGGTCAGCCAAACCGATCGCAACCCCTGGCGCGCCCTGGGCGAGGCTTGCAAGGCGCTCGGGATCGACGCGGCAACGGCTCCGGCGGTGTTCCGTCGGTTGCTCTGGGACCTTGGCGGCTGGTCGGGGCATGCCCGCCATCTGTCCTGGGAGGCAGAGCTGTCAGGCGACAGTGATACGACCCTGTGCGAACTGCTGGTTATCCGGCTGGTCTGGGAACAGGCGCTCTATGCGCACCTTGGGACAGCCGTCGCCGAGAGATGGGGAGAGGCCTGCCAAAGGCATCGCCAGCCCGTCACGCCGGGCACGGACGACCTGATCGACGCGATCCTGCTGCGCGCGGCCGAGGTTGCGTCGGGGCGGCGGCTTGACGGGTTGCTGGCCGACGACACGACCGTCGACGCGGCCTCCGAAGTCTCCGCACAGCTGGTGTTCTGCATCGACGTCCGCTCTGAGCGCTTTCGGCGCGTGCTCGAAGAGGCCGCACCGGACATCCGGACCCATGGTGTCGCCGGGTTCTTTGGCCTCACCCTGAAACACCGTCCTGCGGCGTCCAACGAATCCGATAGCCACGCGCCCGTTCTGCTCAAGCCTGAGCACGATTCCCGCGAGGTCCGTGCAGATGAAGCGCTGCGGCGCATTCGCGGGCGGGCAGCGCGGGCCGTCTCCCGCTTCTCGCGGGCGGCTGTGTCGAGCTTTGCCTTCGTCGAGGCTGCTGGCCCACTGCGCATCGGCAAGTTGTTCACTGAATCCACCGAGCCATTGCCGCCCGAGGAGGCCCATGGACCGGCCCCGAAACTGGCATTCGCAGCAACAGCCCCCGAAGCGGCGGATGCCGCCGAAGCCGCCCTTCGCACGATGGGTTTGACGCAGGATTTCGCGCCGATGGTCGTTTTCGTCGGCCACGAAGCGCATGTGAAGAACGATGCCCAGGCGGGCCTGCTCCAGTGCGGTGCCTGTGGTGGGCACAGCGGGGCAACAAATGCGCGGGCGCTGGCGCAACTGCTCAATGAAACGCCCGTGCGCAAGTCGCTGGTCGCCCGCGGGATCGAGATTCCGGCGGAGACCGTGTTCCGGGCAGCAGTCCACGACACGGCCGCCGACCGGGTGACCATCTTCAACAAGGACTACTTCGGCGAGCGGTACAGGCCGTCCGTGAAGCAGCTTGAAGTCTCGCTCGCGCGGGCAGGCGACGCTGTGCGCACAGAGCGGGCACGCGCGCTGCCCGGGCAGCCGGACCCGGAGGACCTGCTTCGGCGCGGCATGGACTGGGCGCAGACCCGCGTTGAATGGGGCCTTGCCGGGTGCAGCTGGTTCGTCGCCGCACCGCGATCGGCGACCATCGGCCGGAACCTTGGAGGCAAGGCGTTCCTGCACGACTACGATGCAGCGCAGGACCCTGATGGCAGTTGGCTGGCGCAGATCCTTGGTGGCCCAGTGTGTGTCGCGGCCTGGATCAACCTCCAGTACTACGGTGCGACCGTGACTCCGCAGGCCTTCGGCAGTGGCAACAAGCTGCTGCACAACGTGGCTGGCGGCTTCGGTATCCTGGAGGGCACCTCCGGCGCGCTGCGCGGCGGCCCGTCGGTCCAGAGCACAATTCTTGGGGATCGCGCCATTCATGAGCCAGTGCGCCTTTCGGTTCGGATCGCGGCTCCGGCTGCGACACTGGAAGCCGCGCTCGAAAAAAGTCCTGCAATCAAGGGGATGCAGAAAGCTGGTTGGATCGACCTGCGCCCGATTCAGGCGCTGGCCGTTGCCGCCCGCACAAAGGCGGATCTGGGCGCCCACTGACGGGCTGTCCGAGGCCTTCGGTCTCGTCGCAGGCAATTGCTGGTCCGGGCGTTGTCGGCCACGACGATGCCCGGGCCCAGCCGTGGGCCGGTGGAAAGACCAAATGGGCATCGGGCGCCGGACTTCGGGTGCTGGCTTGAACAGCACTTTCGTCCGGTCGCCACCACTCCGGCGGGGCAAACCGCCATGCCGGAGGGTCAGAAACGACACCGGGCTTCAAGCAGGCGTCGTTGAACTCCGGTGTCTGCCCACGCAGGCCCTTTCGAACTCTAGGGTAGTTGATCGCGCTGGAAATCAAATGTCAGCGTGACGCGGTCACTGGCAAACCAGGTTTGGCCCCACTCCACTGGCACCCCATCGGATTCACTTCGGGATTCCGTCAGCAGCAGCGGTGCGCCTTCGGGCAACCGAAGATGAGACGCCTGCGTCGCGTTGGCAATCGTGGCGGAGAGCCGTGTTTCCGTCCGCAGGTAGTCGGCAACGCCAACGGTGGCCAAGGCATCGGTGACGCTTCGTGAGCTGCGCAGTGCATCCGCGAAGCCAGGGTGGCGAGCCTCGGGGAAGTGGCTTTCGGCCAGTGCGATCGGCGTGTGGTCTGCGAAAGACAGCGTATGTGCCACGCAGATCTCGTCCCCCGGTGTCATGCTGAGCCGCCGTGCCTCTGCCTCCGTGGCCGTTCGAACCTCGATTGCGAGGATCTCGCGGCCGGGGAGGCGCCCGGCATCGCGCAGGTTCCGGTGGAAGCGGACCCGCTCACTGAGCGGATAGTCCAGCGGTTTCGACAGCACGAAGGTGCCCGAACCACGACGGCTGTGCACCAGCCCGTCCTCTATCAGCGTCGCGAGCGCATGGCGGACGGTGTGACGGTTGACCCCGAACCGCGCCGCCAGGTCTGCCTCGGTCGGAAGCCGGCTGCCCTCGGGATATTGCCCGTCGGCGATTGCCGACCGCAACGTTGCGGCGATCGACTTCCAAAGCGGTGTTAGCACATTCGCGGAGCGGGGCATCAAGATTTTAAAAGCCTTCCGGGAGCGATTCCCCTATGATCTGTCTAGTTGTATAGAGGCGGGTGGAGTTGTATAGTGAGCCGGGTAGCTGAAGCACGCAACGAGTGGGTGTGTTTGTTGGCGAGACACTCAGTCGTGCACGTCGCGACCCCGCTCGGCGCGGCAGGGGCACCGGTGCCGATTGGCTGGCCGCACCGGCCGGTGGACGGACCCGCGGTGCTCCGCAGCCAGATCGGTGGCAAGGGATCGCCATCCAACCTGAGCGAGATCACCGCTACCCGCGCCACATTCGGTCGCCGCCGGAGTGGCGCGGCTCACCCTGTGCGATGCCAGTCACGCACTGCATCCGCTCGGGTTCGACTTCATCTTCATGGAAAGCGACCGGTGCGCCAGGCTTCCCCGTTCGACTCGGAACGGATGATGAGTATTTAGGTGAATTGCAGCAAACGCGCTGTCGACAATGCTCATGCCCGGCTTTCGGTAGGGCAGACCCGCGAACAGCCCACGCGGGCAATCAACCGGGGCATTGCCGAAGGTTCGCTCCATGATCCGGATCTGGAGGCACTTGCCATCAAGCGGGCTCGCGGCGACCTGATCGAGGCGGAACTCCCGATCTACGCCTATCTCACGACCCCACAGCGTTCTGGCTGTTCCGAGCCGTTAGGTACGTCGCGGATGCACTGCGCATGGCGGATTTCGGCAACCTGCAAAGTTTTTCCCGGCGGGCAGGCTCCCGGGCGGCCATTCGACGGCACGCACCGGAGTCCAGGTTTCAGACTGGCGGCCGAAGGCGGAGTTCCAATGGCAGCGAGACTTGAGGTTAAGGCGGCAGGCTTGGTCTCACATGCCACCGTGTTCCCGGACCGCGGAGGCATGATGGGCTCGGCGGAGGAGGAGCGCGCTGCCCCGGCGAGCCTGACCCGCGCGCCGCTTGGACCGCACGCCGACAAGGCGCTGGACGCGGGGAGCAAACTTGATCTGGCCTGTTCCACGCAACGTGGACGTGCGCGCAGCCATGCCGTCATGGGCGAACTCAGGATCGGCAAGGTCGCAGTCGCAACGGAGATCCCCGAAGTGAGCCTTGCCAACGAGATAGGTGAATTCACTGTCACCGAATGCGAGACGGTCAAACATTTTGCGGGCGCTATGACCGAGCCGCCGCAGGTCGCGCGCGGCGATGGCCTCGTCATCGGGCTATGCGAGCGCACGGCGATCCCGGGCACGTGGATGGATTGGGCGTTGCGATGGAAGGGCTTGGCGGAGGCCAACCTCGGCGCGTTCGCCCAAGATGCCGAGAGTAGCCTTTGCCGTTCCGGCAACTTCGAGGCGGCGGGGATCCTCGAACCTATCACGCCGCCCCACTACGTCGATTTCAAACTGGAGCCTAAACTATTCCGCAAGCAGCACCGCTAAGCGGTTCCGGCACCGGAGGGCGCAGAATGACCGGACAGAGTGGCAATTCTACTTCTGTGGACGAACAGGCGAGGCGGACGATCCGGCGCCATCGATTCGGGAGCTTTGGCGCGGAGGGCATCTGCCTCGACGAGGTGATGACTCGGGCGGGCAGTTGTTTGTATGCTGCGACACCGACTATTGCGAGCGCCGCCGGGCAGAGTGGGCGCGCGGCGGCCCAACCAGGGAGGCAAATGAATGACCGTGACGCTACGTCTCGATGTTCGGAAGGTCGGGCGGCGGAATGGCCACCAAATCCGCGGCGGGGACGTCAGCCTCTCGCTCTGGCCCGGCGAAGTCATGGGTATTTCCCACGATGAGGCCATGCGGGATCGGGTTGCGGACCGTGGAGTTGAGATCTCCGCCTTCGCGCCGGGCATGGCGGCATGAGCGGTCGGCTCATCGGAGTTGTCGGGCCCTCCGGTGTCGGCAAGGACTCCGTGATGCGGGCCCTGTCGGAGGCTGTCCCAGACCTTGCCCTCGTGTGGCGGGTGATCACCGGCGTCCCGAAGCTGGGCGGTGAGGATTTCGGATCCGTCAGTCTGCCCAAGTTTGAGCGCCGCGAGGCCGCCGGTGCGTTCTGCCTGACTTGGCGAGCCCATGGGTTGCACTATGGCATCCCGGGCGATGTGCGGCTGAGAGTGGCGATGGGTTCAATGATGCTCGTCAACCTTTCCAGAAACGCGCTCGGACTGGCCGCCTGCACCGTTCCCGAACTGGTCGTGCTGCATCTCACGGTCTCGCCACGGCTCCTTGCGCGTCGGCTCATTGCGGGGGGCGGGTGGATGCGGCAGCGATCGGACGACGATTTGCGTGCAGCATCGTTGCACCTTGGGACGACATCAAGGTGATCACCGTCTCGAACGACGGACCAGTGCACGGTACCGTCCTGCGGATCCTCGACGTTCTGCACCTGAAGGCACCGTTGGTGCCCTTGACCCATTCGCCGGCCAACGGCACAGCAAGATGACAACATGGGACACTGACATGAACTCTCCCTTTGCCGCCGCGCCCCGAAGGAATGACAGCCCCCACCCGGAGCAGGGCGAGCTTTGCATCGCGAATGCGCGCATCGTTCTGGAAGATCGCGTGATGCCCGGGGCGGTTCACGTTCAGGGCGACCGGATTGTCGACGTGTCGGAGGGCGATGCCGTTCCGGCGGGAGCCATCGACGCGGCGGGCGATATCCTGATCCCGGGGCTCGTCGAACTGCATACCGACAACCTTGAACGGCATATCCAGCCACGCCCGAAGGTCGAGATGCCACATATCAGCGCCATTCTTGCGCATGATGGCGAAATGGCATCCTGCGGGATCACGACCGTTTTCGACGCGTTGCGATTGGGGTCGGTGGTCAAGGCGGATTCGAACTATCGAAAATACGCCCGCGCTGTCGCCAGCGAACTGCTGGAGCTGAACGCCGCGGGGGTGTTCCGGGTCCGTCACATGATCCACCTGCGGGCCGAGATCTGTTCGGACACGCTGGTCGATGAACTGGCCGAGTTCGGCCCGGAAGACCGCGTCGGTCTGGTCAGCATGATGGACCACACGCCGGGTCAGCGGCAGTTCCGCGACCTCGCGAAGCTTCGGGTGTATCTGGAGGGCAAATACGGGATGGGCCGGTCCGAATTCGACACCCATGTCAAGGAGCAGGTCGAGCGCCGGGAGCGGTTCGGAGCAGACCACGAGGCGGCCACGGTGTCCGAGGCGCGGCGTCTTGGGGCGACCCTTGCCAGTCACGACGACACCACCCGCGATCAGGTCCGGTACTCAAGAGATATGGGGATTGACCTGGCGGAGTTCCCGACAACTCTGGAGGCGGCGCAAGCTTGTCGCGACGCGGGAATCCGGATCATCATGGGCGCACCGAACCTCGTCCGGGGCCAGTCTCATTCCGGCAATGTCTCGGCCCGGGATCTGGCGGAAGCGGACCTCCTCGATATCGTGTCGTCGGACTACGCTCCCTCGCTGCTGATTGCCGCCACATGGCACCTGTCCCGGCTCTGGAGCAATCTGCCGAAGGCGGTGCATACGGTCACCTCAACCCCTGCGTCGGCGGCGAAACTGCCTGATCGGGGTCGTATCGAGGTGGGATGCGTCGCGGATCTGGTCCGTGTGCACCCGCTGGGCGATACGCCCGTGGTGCGCACTGTATGGCGAGGTGGGGTCCAGGTCGGTTGATGCCGCGCATTGGCAATTGGCGATGTGGCTGAGCCCGGATCGCTTCGCTTATCCTGTTCGGCGACGATGGCAGATCGAAGATGCCGCCTTGGGTGGATGGAGGTGTCGACCATCCCCGCTGTTCTCGCCGCGCCTCACGCAGAAACGACCTTTGCCAGAAACGCGGACGTCTTTTTGGGGCCGTGACTGGCCCACCTTTCCATCATCTTGAGATCCGGAAAGCGCGGAGATGACCTGTCGCGGCATCCGGGAGCCAAAGGTCGTCGGGGAGGTCCGGGCCGCAATGCAGAGACTGGGCGCCCGCCATGTCGGTTGCGGCTGTCAGGGGAGCGGGGATGCCTGCTTTCCGCTTGTGGATTGAAAAAAACAGACGATGCGCCGGGAGGAGACGGGCTCTCCCTGCAGGGCCTGTGGCCGCGCTTGTGTGGCGTGGGCCGACAAGGTGGGCATCTTCGTCCAAATACGTTGGAAGGCGTGGCTATTTGGGCGTCAGGGGCTCGTGTCAGGTGGCCCTGCCAAGCGTTCCCGGATCGTGCGTCTTTCCGAAGGTGGATGGTGACCTGCGGAGGCGTTTGCCCCGCAGGTCGCTTTTTCGCCTGTCTCTGGCCTAGCGGTAGAAAAGTTCCGGCAGGAACAGCGCCAGTTTCGGGAAGAACACGATGAGCATCAACACGGTGATCAGCGGCACCAGGAACGGCATCGTTGCCTTCACGCATTTCTCGAAGCTGACGCCAGAGACCTCGGCCAGCACATAGAGGACCATACCGATGGGTGGGGTCAGCAAGCCGATCATCAGGTTCAGGATGACGATGATGCCGAGGTGTACCGGGTCGATGCCAACCTGCGCCGCGATGGGCAGCAACACCGGCACGAGGATGGTGATCGCCGCGATGGTCTCCATGAACAGCCCGATCAACAGCACCATGACCATCATGATCAGCAGCACCATTTCCTTGTTGGTGGTCACGCCCAGCAATGCGTCGCCCAAGATGGCGGCAACCTGATTGGCCGTCAGGATCCAGGCGAAGATGGCGGCGGCGGCCACGATCATCAGGATAGCGGCGGTCGTCTCGATCGTGTCGATGGACACGCGGATCAGGTGGCGCAACGACAGCGAGCGGTAGACGAAGAGTCCAAGAAACAGCGCGTAGAACACGGCGGCCACGGCGGCCTCTGTCGGGGTGAAGGCACCGGTGACGATGCCGCCGATGATGATGCCCGGCGTCAGAAGCGGCAGGAAGGCCTGTTTGAAAGTCTGCCAGAGGCGGCAAAGCTCGAACCGGTCGTCCTTGGGGTAGTTCCGCCTCCGTGCGTACCAGGCAACCATTATCATCAGCGACAGTGCCATCAGCAACCCGGGCACAAGGCCGGCGGCAAACAATTCGCCGATCGAGACCGAGGCCATCACGCCATAGATCACCAGTGGCAGCGATGGCGGGATGATCGGGCCGATGGTGGAGGACGCGGCCGTCACACCCACCGAGAAGTCGGTGTCGTAGCCCGCATCGCGCATCGCCTTGATCTCGACATTGCCAAGCCCGCCGGCATCGGCCACGGCCGCGCCGGACATGCCCGCAAAGAGCACCGAGGCGCCGACATTCACATGCCCGAGGCCACCGGGAAGCCAGCCGACGAGCGCGCGGGCAAAGCTGAAGATCTTGGTGGTAATGCCGGCCGTGTTCATCAGGTGGCCAGCAAGAATGAAGAAGGGAATTGCCAGCAGCGGGAAGGAGTTGATCCCGTTGGTCATGTTGTGAAAGACCACCACGTCGGGCAGGTCGGACATGAGCACGTAGATCAGCGATGCGAGGCCGAGAGACACCGCGACCGGCACGCCGATGACAAGCATCACCGCAAGGGTGACGAACATGATGGTGAGTTCCATTTCGGGCCCGCCCTCAGAAGTTTTCGAGTTTCTTGTGCGCAACCTCGTCGGCATCCGTCTGGATGAGCCGGTAGATATTGCGGATCACGTAGAGCACCATCATCGCGCAGGCGGCCATGACGACGTACCAGATGATGGCCTTGGGCCATGGCACGGTGATCATTTTCTGCCCCGAGGTGCGCTCGATCATTGCCAGTCCGAGATACCCGATATAGCCGAAGAAAAGGCCGGTGATGACCTCCACCAGCAGGGCCATCGGCTTGATGACGCCGCGCGGGACGTAGCGGTAGAAGAATTCCAGGTAGATGTGCGAGCCCTTGCGGACGCATGTCACCGAGCCCACGAAACCGAGCATGATAAGGAGGTATCGCGCCATTTCCTCGGTCCAGCCGAGCGAATTGTTGAGCACGTATCGGGTGAAGAACTGCGTCGCGACGATCAGGATCAGGACGACAAAGATGACCAGGACGGGGACATCGAGCCAGGAGACATCCGAGATATCTTCGCTGGCGGTGTCCATCTCGCTCAGGTCGAGCTCCGGGCGGGAATTCTCGTGCGTGTCTTGCATGGAACCTGCTTTCAGATGAAATCGCCCCCGGCAGGTGCCGGGGGCGGATGTGCCGGGATTTACTTGTTCCCGGGCAGGGCTTGCATGGCTTCGAAGTCTTCCTTCGAGAACGGCAGACCTTCACCCATCAGGGCGGGGGCCACGGCTTCCATGAACGGGCCGCGATCAACCTCGTTGACGGTGATGCCCTGTTCCTCGAACCAGCCGGCGAGTTCGCCTTCAGCCTTTTCGATCGTGTCGGTCACGAAGTCGGCATTGTCCTTGAGCGCCTGAAGCAGGATCTCGCGGTCGCCTTCGGACAGCTTGTCGAGCTTCATCTTGGAGACCAGTGTCAGGGTCGAGTTCATGATGTGGCTGGTCAGGTTGATGTTCGACTGAACTTCGTAGAACTTCTTGGCCTGGATCGTGGTGAGCGGGTTTTCCTGCGCGTCCACGACGCCCTGTTGCAATGCAAGGTAGACCTCGGAGAAGGCCATCGGGGTCGGGTTGGCGCCAGTGGCCTGCGGGAACATCAGGTAGGCCGGTGCGTTCGGCACGCGGATCTTCAAACCCTCCATGTCGGCGGGCGTCAGGATCGGCTTGTTTGAGGTCACGTGACGCGAGCCGTAGTAGCTGAGCGCCGCGACGACGTTGCCGTTCATGTTCTCGGACAGCTTTGCCGACTGCTCCTTGAACAGTTCGCTGTCGCGATAGGCACGCCAGTGCTCCATACCACGCATCGTGAACGGGTAGTCGGCCATGCCGATCGGGGCATAGAACGCGGAGACGAAACCGATGCCGGTGTAGATGATGTCGACCGTTCCGAGGGAGAGGCCTTCGGAAAGCTCAAGCTCCTTGCCGAGCGACGAGGCGGGGAAAACCTTGATCGTCACACGGCCCTCGGTCTTTTCCTCGACCTCCTTGGCAACCTGCTCGGCGCCGATGTGAAGCGGGTGGTTCACTTCGTAGACATGCGCGAACTTCAGCGTTTCGGCGGCATTGGCCACGGTGGCCGCGGCGACGGCCATGGCCGATACGGCGATGCCCTTGATGAGTTTGTCGAGTTTCAACTGTTCTACTCCCTTTGAGACGGAGCTGATGCTCCGGAAAGTCGGCCCGCGGCAGGTGCGACGGGACTGTGAGCCGTGTCGGTTCAGGAGATGGAGCCATTCCGGTGAGAGGAGGAAAGACGGGCAAACCCTTCGCTGTACCGCGCAACCCTCCCAGGCATGTCGCGGTGCGGATTTTCGCGTGTCACCCTCCCATTTGGTATGACCATCTTCCGCAGGTTTCCCAAAGTATGCGACGAAAGTCAAGAATTTTTGCGGAAAGCGGCGGTATTATGGCCCTTGGTCGTGAGAAAATCAGGAATCCGCTTATTCTTGGTAGAACCAAATTGGATTGCGAAAATCGTGCGACCTCCTGCCCCCGACAATTCCATCGGGGCGATGCATGCGGAATCGTCTGTGTCGCGCGAAGCGCCTGTCCGTCAGATATTGCCGAGAATCATGTCGGCGCAGCGATCTGCGATCATCATCGCCGGGGCGTTGGTGTTGCCGGCGGTGATGTAGGGCGTGGCCGACATGTCGCAGACCCGCAGGCCCTCGATGCCGCGCACCCGAAGCCGGGGGTCGAGAACGGCCAGGGGGTCGTTGTCATGGCCCATCGGGGCGGTGCAGCAGGGGTGATAGCCGGTCTTGGCAAATCGCCGGCAGTGTTCGGCAATCGCGGCATCCGACTTCAACGTCTCCGGGCTCGGTAGCACCACTTCCTTGATCCGCGAGCGCAGGGGGTCCTGGTTGAAGACCTCGCAGAAGAACTTCTGGCCCTCGACCATCATCGTCATGTCGTCTTCATGGCTCAGCATGTTGGGGTTCACCAGTGGCATGTCTTTCGGGTCGCTCGAGGCAAGCCGCAGCCAGCCCTTCGATTTGGGTTGGATCACCGAGGTCGCGACGGTCACGCCGGGCCGGTTCTCGACCAGGTCCTGGGCGTCCCGGTCGATATAGACCATGTTGACGCAGAAGGTCTGGATGGTCGGTTCCGCCTCGCGGTCGATCGGGTTGACGAACGCGCCGCATTCCACGCCGGTGGAGCAGACACGGCCGGTTCCGAAGAGCATGAATTGCAGGCCGTTGAGCAGCATCCGCCAGCCTTCGCCCTGCTTGTGGTAGCCATGGCGCCCGTTGAAATAGGCTGTGATGGGCACTTCGGCATGGTCGATGAGCGTTGCGCCGACGCCCGGCAGATCATGCACGACGTCGACGCCGACCTCGTTCAGGTGGTCCGCAGCGCCAATGCCCGAAAGCAGCAGGATCTTGGGCGTGACCAACGCGCCGGCGGTCACGATCACTTCGCCCTCGGCGCGCACTTCCTGTACCACGCCGCTCTTGTCTGCGTAGGTCACGCCAACCGCGCGACCTTTCTCGACAACCACGCGGTGCACCGGGGATTGCAGCTTCACGGTCAGGTTCGGGTTGTTCCTGAGCGGCTCGACATGGGAATAGGCCGCCGAGGAGCGTTTCCCGTCGCGGTTCATGAACTGATAGTAGCCAGCTCCCCGCTGGCTCTCGCCGCAGAAATCGGTGTTGAAAGGCTCGCCCATCGCCTGCACCGCCTGCACCCACCAGCGGGAGGCGGGTTCGATATGACCCGGATCGGAGACTTTGAGCGGTCCGCCGGTGCCATGGTATCGATTGAGCAGGCGGTTGTTGTCCTCCATGCCGGTGAAGACCGGCAGGCAGGTTTCGAAATCCCAGGGCACGTAGTCCTGCGATCCCTGCAGAATCGCGTCCCAACGATCATAATCCGACGGGCGGCCACGCATGTAGACCTGCCCGTTTACCGTCGATCCACCGCCCAGCACATTGCCCTGCGGGATATAGGGCTGGCGGCCGCCAAGCTGCGCCTGTGGCACCGCCTGGTGCTGGACCATGTATTTCGACCCGTTGATAAGCTTGAAGATCCCCGGCGGCATGTCGAGCAGGGGGTGATGGTGTGAGTGGCCCGCTTCCAGTAGCAATGTGCGGTGTCCTGCCTCCGCCAGTCGGGCGGCGACGACGCATCCGGACGCCCCGCCTCCGACGACGATGTGATCAAAGCTTTCCATGTCGTTCTCCTCCGGTTCGGCGCTCAGTCGAGGCCGAATGTCTCCCGCACGTGGTTCCATGCGGTGTCCAGGTGGGTGACCAGCGCCTCCTCTGCGGCATCTGGGTCGCGTTCGAGGATGGCCGTGTAGATAGCCTGGTGGCTGGCGAAATTGACCTGATTGCGCTCCGGGGAGCGCAGCATCTGGCACCAGTGCGGCGCCAGCCATGACGCATAGGCGGCGTGCAGCGTTGGAAAGAGTGGATTCTGCGGGATGCGGTAGAGCACACCGTGAAAGGCGACATCGGTGGCGAAGAACGCGTCGGATTCCGGGATCGCCCGTTCGTTGGCAGCCAGCGCGTCCTTGAGTGCGGCAATGTCCTCGCGTGTGGCGGATGTGGCGGCGTCGCGAACCAGGCCCCGTTCTACAAACACGCGGGCCTGAAAGAGCGATCTGACACCGTCTTCCTGTCGCAGCATGAGTTCCACGATGGAGCCGACGGAGTTCAGCGCCGTGTCGTAGCCCGGCTTGCGGACGATTGGACGATAGCGTGGCTTGGCCTCGAGAAAGCCACGGCTGGCCAGCGCCGCGACCGCTTCGCGGATCACGGTCCGGCTGGCGGAGAACTGCTCCATGAGGTCGCGTTCCGAGGGCAGGGGAGAGTTGTGCGCCAGCTCGCCAGAGAGGATTCGCTGCTGGATCTGGCTGACGATGGCGTCAGAGGCCCGCCCGGTCGCGGGGGCGGTGTCAACGGATTGCGGGCGACTCGCTTGGTTCACGGCTTGAGCCCCTTTGGTATGATGATACTTCAAGTCGTATCGACCCGGGACTGATGTATCAACTGCTTTCGCTCAATAATACAGGGGAAATTCTGTTTGTCGCGGAAATCCTTGACTGATCGTCAGCGCCCTGCGTATGGTTCCGGAAAGTTTGGTCTGACCAAGGAGCCGCAACATGGAAGGGTTCACCCTGGAACGGGGAGAGGTCCTGCGCGCAAGGATGCTGGTTGACGGGGAGTGGGTTTCCGGAAGCGGTGGTCTGATCGAGGTCGACAACCCGGCGAACGAGGAGGTCATTGCGACCATTCCGGACGCCACCGCCGAAGATGCGATCGCAGCTCTTGAAGCCGCACAACGGGCGCAACCGGCCTGGGCGGCGCTTCCGGCCGTGAAGCGCGGCGAGGCCGTTTTCGCGCTTGCGCGGGAGGTCGAGGCCCGCGCGGAGGAACTCGCCCGGATCATAACGCTCGAACAGGGCAAGCCGATCGGGCAGGCCCGGGGCGAGGTTGGTGCCGTGTCGATGTTCCTGCGCCACGCCGCAGGCCGCGCTCGCCAGATCGAGGGTGATATCGTCGCCTCGGACAATCCCGATGAAGAGGTGCAGATCCGCCGTCATCCCCATGGGGTGGTCCTGGCATTGACGGCCTGGAATTACCCGGCGGCGCTCTGTGCCCGCAAGCTTGGCCCGGCGCTGGTCACTGGCAATACCTTCGTGCTGCTGGCCCACGAGATCACCCCGCTTTCGGGAATGTTCATCTGTGCTCTCGCCGAGAAGGCCGGAATTCCCAGAGGTGTTGTGAATGTCGTCACGGGCCGCGGCGCCGTGGTGGGTCAGGCGATGGTCGAAAGCCCGCTCTCCGACCTCGTGACGATGACTGGCTCGACGCGCGCCGGCAAGCAGATCTATCGCACCGGCGCCGAGACCATGAAAGTGGTGCGGTTGGAGTTGGGCGGCAAGGCGCCCTTCATCGTCATGGAGGACGCCGATATCGACAAGGCCGTCGAGGCGGCTGTCGTCGCGCGCTATACCAACTGCGGCCAGATTTGCACCTGCAACGAGCGGATGTACCTGCACGAGGCGATCGCTGCGGAGTTCCTCGACAAGTTCGTGGCGAAGTCGAAGGCGCTCAGCATCGGCGACCCGATGGGAGACCCGGACATGGGCCCCAAGGTGAGCCGGGTCGAGGTCGACAAGATCGCCGAGATGGTCGGCGCGGCAGAGGGCGAGGGCGCCGAGGTGCTGCTTCCGGGCGGACCGCTCAGCGAGGGCGCCTACGACAAGGGCTACTGGTATTCCCCGACCGTGCTGCGGGTAAAGGACAACGCCTCGACCCTGGTGCAGAACGAGGTGTTCGGCCCGGTCGTGCCCGCCCTGACCGTGTCGAGCTTCGAGGAGGCGGCGACACTCGCCAATGACAGCGCCTATGGCCTCTCGGCCTACGTTTTCACGCGCGATTTCCGACGCATTGCCCGCACGCCATACGCGATGAAATTCGGCGAGATCTATCTCAACCGGGCCAATGGTGAGCAGGTGCAGGGGTTCCACACCGGCTGGAAGGAATCCGGGCTTGGCGGGGAAGACGGCAAATACGGGTTCGATGGGTACCTGCGCAAGCAGACCACCTATCTGAACTGGGGCTGAGGCAGGATGTCAGGTGCGTGTGGAAATCGACGTAGCGGACGGAGGCGCCACGGAGGCGCGTTCCACAAGGCTGCATTCCAGTTTCACCAGTCCTTGACGTTGCGGTGTGCCGGCCGGCTCGCTCAGCAATTGCTCGACCGCCCAGCGTCCCATCGCACGACTCGGCAGGACCAGCGAGGTCAGCGGTGGCGAAAGGTGCCGGGCAACTTCTTCGTCGTCATAGCCGACGACCGAAATGTCTTCGGGGATGCGCAGTCCGGTTTCCTTGAGCGCCTCGTAGCAACCGGTGGCCATGCGGTCGTTCTGGCAGAAGATGGCGGTCGGCGGTTTGTCCAGACCCAGCAATCGCTGCGTGCCCCGATAGCCGGCGGAGGTCGACCAGTCGCCCTCGACAACCAGTTCGGGCGCATAGGGGATGTCGGCGGTTGCGAGCGCGTTTCGGTAGCCTTGCAACCTGTCGCGCGCCGCTTCCATGAAGATTTCGCCGGTGATCGTCCCGATGCGCTGATGTCCGGCGCCGGTGAGGAGCGCGGTGGCGCGATGGCCGCCGGCGATCTCGCCCGGCACCACGGAGGGCAGGGTTCCGCCGTGTTCGTAGCAGTTGAGCAGCACGACCGGAACGGCAGTGTTCTTCAGAATCGTCGGCAGTTCCACCTGGCGCGTGAAGATGCAGGCGTAGATGATGGCCCGCACTTTCATGTCCAGCAGCATTTGGAGGGCCTGCGGCTCAAGCGCGGCGTCATTGTCGGTTTCCGAAGCGATCACGACAGACCCCAGTGTTCGCGCGACCTGCCGGATGCCGTCGAGCATGACAACGCCCTCCGGGCTGGTCGAGATCTTGTCGATCACAAAGGCGATGGCGCCATCTCCCGGCGCGCGGCTGTCCTCCAGCGCCGGAAGCGGTGGGATCCGATAGCCAAGTTCGTTCGCAACCTGAAGCACGCGTTGCCGCGTCCGCTCGGAAATCTTGACCGAGGTGTTGTTGTTCAGAGCGAACGAGACCGTGGACTGCGAACACCCCGCGACTCGGGCGACGTCCTGCATCGTCACGCGCCGTTGCCCCGCAACGTTGCCCACACCGGATGGGTCGGAGTGTTCCGTCGTCTTCGTTTTCTTTCCCATTCCGTCTGTATCGGGCCGATTGGAGGCGAAATCAAGCGGAAACTAATAATCATTAGTTGACAGCTAATGATCATTAGCTTTGGATGCCACAAGGCATAGGTCCAAGCGCTGCTAGAGAAGAACAAAGACGCGGCAAGACACGAACCGATGCCGCAAAACCAAGGAGGAGACTACAATGAAACGTCGGATTTTGATGGGGACGGCCATCGCTTTTGGTCTGGGACTGACGACCATGTCGGCCATGGCCGAGCCGCCGCCGCTTGAGCAGAAAGAACGCTACAAGGTCGGCTTCAGCCAGATGGAATCGAACAACCCCTGGCGGATCGCGGAAACCAAGTCGTTCCATGACACCGCCGAGAGCTGCAACTGGGATCTGATCGCAACCGACGCCGCCGGCTCCGCCGCGAAGCAGGTTGCCGATGTCGACTCGATGATCGCGCAGGGAATCGATGTGCTCTTCCTGCCGCCGCGCGAAGAAAAGCCGCTCATCCCCGCAGTGATGAAGGCCCAGGCTGCCGGTATCCCAACCTTCCTCGTCGACCGTTCGGTTGACCCGAACGTCGCCAAGGCGGGCGAGCATTACGTGTCGTTCCTTGGTTCCGATTTCGTCGATCAAGGCAAGCGCGTCGCCGAATGGGTGATCGAGAACTTCGAGGGCGACAAGGGCATCATCGTCGAGCTGGAAGGCACCACCGGTTCCTCGCCCGCGAACGATCGCAAGTCCGGCTTCGATGATCGCATCCTTCAGGATGACCGCTTCGAGATCGTCGCCTCGCAGACCGGTGATTTCGCCCGTGACCTTGGCCGTCAGGTCATGGAGACACTGTTGCAGGCGCATCCGGACGTGAACATCGTCTATGCACATAATGACGAGATGGCCATCGGCGCGATCCAGGCGCTTGAGCTTGCCGGCCGCAAGCCGGGTGAGGACGTGATGGTTGTTTCCATCGACGGTACCCGCGACGCGCTTCAGGCGATCATCGACGGCAAGATGGGCGTGACGGTGGAATCCTCGCCGTTCTTCGGGCCGCTCGCCTGCGAGGTGATGAAGAAATACGCCGCTGGCGAAGAGATCCCGCCATGGGTGAAGGTCGAAGACCGTATCTTCACCGCCGAGAACGCCGCCGATCACATCGACGAGGCGTACTGATCCTCCCCGCCGGGGGGCTGCCTTCGGGCGGCCCCTCGCGCATTTTGGCGAAAGGCCTCTGATGCAACCGCTCCTGAGAATGCAGGGCATCAACAAGTCCTTTGCGGGCGTCGCAGCTCTCACATCCGCAGAACTTGAGATCGCCCCGGGCGAAGTTCATGCCGTCATCGGGCAGAACGGCGCTGGAAAATCCACCCTGATCAAGATCCTGACTGGCGTTTATCGCAAGGATTCCGGGGATATCACCTTTGAAGATGCCCCCTGGAATGCGCTGTCCCCGCGGGAAGCGCAGGACAACGGCATCGCGACAATCTACCAGGAGTTGAGCCTCGTGCCGCTCCGCTCGGTGACGGAAAACGTCATCATGGGGTACGAGCCGCGCACCAAGCTTGGCCTGATCGACTGGAAGGCGGCGCACCGGCGCACACGGGAGATCCTCTCCGATTTTGGCATCGACATCGACGTGACGCAGCCTTTGGGCAGTTTTTCCACGGCCATCCAGCAACTGACCGCCATCGCCCGTGCCGTGTCGCTCAACTCCCGGCTGGTGATCATGGACGAGCCGACGTCCTCGCTGGATGACCGCGAGGTGGAAACGCTGTTCGGCGTGGTTCGCGGGCTGAAGGCCAAGGGTGTGTCGGTCATCTACATCTCGCATTTCCTCGACGAGTTGTTCCACATCTGCGACCGCGCCACGATCATGCGCGACGGCCAGACCGTCGCCGTGCGCGAGATCGCAGAGAGCACCAAGCTCGGGTTGATCGCGGACATGCTGGGGCGCGACCCCGAAGAGATATCGGCCGCCGGCATGACCGATCTCGGTGGCGGCACGCATGAACGCGGCGAGTTGTTGCTGGAAGCCACGAACCTTCACACCGACCGCAACCTGCGCGACGTCTCCGTGTCCATCCACAAGGGCGAGATCGTGGGGTTGGGCGGGTTGCTCGGCTCGGGCCGCACGGAAGCGGCGCGGGCGATCTTTGCCATGGACAAGCTGCGCGGCGGCGCGGTGGCGACGCATGCCAACCCGGCCGGCTTCAAGGATCCGGCCGAAGCGATCCGCAGCGGCATCGGTTTCCTCACCGAAGACCGGAAGGCCGAAGGGATCGTGCCGGAAATGTCGGTGCGCGAGAACATGACGCTCGCGTTGATGCCCCGGCTGGTGCGCAATGGCGCCATTGACCGGGCCAAGGAAGAGGAAATCGTCAAGAAGTTCGTCGAGGCGCTCGGCATCAAGCTCGCCTCCATCGAACAGCCGATCCGCGAGTTGTCGGGCGGCAACCAGCAGAAGGTTCTGCTGGCGCGCTGGCTGGCGCTGGAGCCCGACCTGCTGATCCTCGACGAGCCCACCCGCGGCGTGGATGTGGGCGCGAAATTCGAGATCCAGTCGATCATTCAGGAATATGTCGAGAAGGGCGTCGGTGTCTTGCTGATCTCCTCGGAATTCGAGGAACTGGTCGAAGGCGCGGACAGGATCATCGTGCTTCAGGACGGCAAGTCCGTCAGCGAGCTTCACAATCCAGGGATCACCGAAGAGAGCCTCATCGGTGCCATCGCCCAGTCGCATGACGCATCGCCCGACGGAACCCAAGACGGGGCGGCAGCATGACCGACATTTCGCAGACCCCACGGGGCAAGAGCAGGAACCCTGCCATGGCTGGCTTCGACGCTAAGACACTCACCAAGCATGGGGGGCTGATCGCGCTGGCGGTGCTGCTGCTCATCAATATCGCGATCACGCCGAACTTCCTGCAAATGCAGACGCTGTTCGTGAACATCTCGCAGGTTGCGACCATCGCCATCGTTGCGGTCGGCATGACGCTTGTCATCGCCACCGCGGGCATCGACCTGTCGGTCGGGGCGGTCATGGCTGTGGCGGGGGCGCTCGCGCCGCTGATTTTCCTCAGCGACTTCGCCCAGGCCTATCCGACGCTCGGCCTCGCGGCGTCGATCATCGTGCCGATCCTGGTGGCCTTGCTCTGCGGGCTCTTCAACGGGGTCCTCGTCGCCTACCTAGGTGTGCAGCCGATCATCGCGACGCTGATCTTCTTCATCTCGGGGCGTGGGATTGCGCAGGTGCTCACCAACGGCAACCTGCAAACCTTCACCCATCCCGGGTTCTCCTATCTCGGAACCGGAAAGATCCTCGGTCTGCCGTTCCAGGGGTGGCTTGTCCTCCTGATCGCGATCGTCTTCTGGTACATCGTCAATCGCACGATGTATGGCCGCCGCATCCTCGCCGTCGGCGGCAACGAAAACGCCGCGCGATTGACGGGGACGCCGGTGCGCCGGGTCAAGACAGGCGTCTACGTGATCTCGGCGGGGCTTTCGGGCATCGCCGGGCTGATCGTCGTGGCGATCAACTCCGCCTCCGACGCCGCACGGATCGGCAACCTCATGGAGCTTGACGCCATCGCCTCCGCCGTGGTGGGCGGCACGCTGCTGATGGGCGGCAAGGCGCCCATCTTCGGCGCCGTACTCGGCGCGGTCATCATCCAGCTCGTGAAATATACCCTGCTTGCCAACGGCGTGGCCGACGAGGTGGCGCTGATTGCCAAGGCCGGCATCATCGTGCTCGCCGTCTACGTCCAGCAAGGCCGGAAGGAGTGAACGATATGCTCGACCAGAACACTTTCGACCTTCGCAAGTACATCCAGGGCAATGGCCAGTCCATGGGCGTGTGGATTGCCCTGGTGGTGATGATTGTCTTCGGCGCGCTGCGCTACGACAATTTCGCAGGCGCCTACAACATCTCCTCCTTCCTCAACTACAACTCCATGTTCATCGCGATCGCGCTCGGCATGTGCTTCGTCATCATGACCGGCGGTATCGACCTCTCGGTCGGATCGGTGGTGGCCTTCACCTCGGTCTGCGTCGCCTACCTGTCACCCTACGGCATCCAGGTGGCGCTTCCCGGTGGCATTCTGGCGGGCATGGCAATCGGGGCGCTCAATGCGTTCTTCGTCATTGCCATGCGAATTCCGCCCTTCATCGCCACGCTGGCCACCATGCTTGGCGCCAAGGGCGGAGCACTGGTGATCTCGGGCCGACAGACGATTTCTGTCGACTGGACGTCGAATTTCACCAAGTTCGGGATGAACAATGTCGGCGGTATCCTTCCGTGGTCGATCATCGTCGTGGCCATTCTTGCCGTGGCGCTTTGGATCGTGCTGGAAAAGACCTCCATCGGGCGCACTGTCGAAGCCATCGGCGGCGGCGAGGATGCGACCAAGATGATGGGCCTGCCCGTCAACCGTGCAAAGGCCTTCGTCTACATTCTGTCGGGCGGCTGCGCCGGGCTCGCGGGTGTGATCCTCGCTTCGGGCTTCGGCGCGGGCCAACCGCTGGAAGGCGTCGGCTGGGAGCTCTCGGCCATTGCCTCGGTCGTGGTTGGCGGCACGCTGCTGACAGGCGGCCTCGGCTCGGTACCGGCGACGGTTGCGGGCGCGCTTCTGCTTGGCCTCGTGTTCAATATTCTCAACTTCGAAAACGGACGTGGCGTGATCTCCTTCTCTGCCTATTGGCAGATGGTCATTCGCGGCCTCTTCCTCTTCGTTGTCATTCTCCTGCAGTCGCGCGTCTCGCGCGTCGGGGCGAAACAAGGAGCCTGACATGGCAAAGATAACGACGCTGCACACGCAGCGGTTCGCCGTCCCTCTGGACGAGGTGCTGACGGACGCCAGGCACGGGGACCATTTCCACTTCGAACTGATCACCGTGACCATCGGTTTCGACGACGGCTCGGAGGGCACCGGCTACACCTATACCGGTGGCAAGGGCGGCTGGTCGATCCTCGCCATGATCGAACACGACCTCAAACCCTTCCTGCTCGGGCGCGAAGGGGCGGATGTCGAGGCGCTCTACGAGGCGATGCAATGGCACGTCCACTACGTGGCGCGCGGCGGGATCGCGTCCTTCGCGATCTCTGCCGTCGATATCGCGCTGTGGGATGCACGCTGCAAGCGCGCGGGCAAACCGCTTTGGCAAATGGCGGGCGGGGCGTCCAACCGATGCAACTGCTATTTTGGCGGCATCGACCTGAACTTCCCCTTGCCCAAGCTGCTCGACTCGATCCGCGGGTATCTGGACAAGGGCGCCAACGGTGTGAAGATCAAGATCGGCCAGCCGACGTTGGCCGAGGACGTGGAACGCATCGCCGCCGTCCGGGACCTCATCGGGCCGGACATCACCTTCATGGTCGATGCCAATTACTCCATGAGCGTCGATCAGGCCATCGAGGCGGCCAATGCGTTCAAGCCGTTCAACCTGCTCTGGTTCGAAGAGCCGACCATCCCCGACGACTACAAGGGCTTTGGCAGGATCGCCCGCGAAACCGGCATGCCGCTGGCAATGGGCGAGAACCTGCACACGATCCACGAGTTCGAATACGCTTTCGATCAGGCGGCCCTCTCCTTCGTGCAGCCCGATGCAAGCAATTGCGGGGGCGTCACCGGCTGGCTGCAAGTGGCGGAGCTGTCGCGTCAGCATGACGTGCCGGTGTGCAGTCACGGCATGCAGGAACTTCACATTTCACTGGTCTCGGCGCAGCCCAATGCCGGCTGGGTCGAACTGCACTCGTTTCCGATCGACCGCTACACCACGCGCCCCGTTGTATTGGAGGACAGCCTCGCGGTTGCCCCGGATGCGCCCGGCATCGGCGTGACCTTCGATTGGGACAAACTCGACGCCGCTGCGGACAAGGCGGCCTGAAAGGAAAGAACGATGTCGATTTTGGCGGCCTATTATCGTGGCGAGAAGACGTTCGAGGTTACGGAGATCGCGGCTGAGGCTCCCGG
>NZ_PVTD01000006.1 GCF_003003255.1 Aliiruegeria haliotis | reverse complement strand
TAGACCGACGGAGCATCGCGCCACTGCAAACCGTTCCGCTTGACGTAGATGATCCCACTAAGAACCCGCCGATCATCCACCCTGGGCCTACCCTGAGATTTCCGAAAGTGCGGTCGAAGACGCTCCATCTGCGCCTCCGTCAACCAGTGGTAGTCGCTCATGCTGCCCCCATTGTTTGGCAGCGTGAAGCACGATCGTCCAACGGGCTCAAGAAGGTTTATGGGTCCTGACCCTAGAACCAGATTCTAGATGGAACCCATACCGATAGCGGAGTGCCCCTTCACCGCCCCATGGCTCACCACCGCCTGCCCATTAAGCACATAGCCCGATGGCCGGACCTCCGCGTGATGATGAAGCACGGCCGACTACAGCGCCACACTCGTCGCCTGCCCGCGACCCAGCCGGTCATGCCTCACCCGATGGCTGCCGAAGGAGTTGGCCCCGCTGGAAAGGTGCCCCGGTCGGGCTGCGCGAGGCAATAGATGGCCTCGTAGGTTTCAGGGTTCGGGATTTCTTCCAGGTCGTCGAGGAAATTGCCCCACAGGCCGGCGACAGCCTCCACATTGCGTTCCGAATGGTCTTCCGATTCAAGATAGGCGATCACGTAGCCGAGGCCGGTGGAACGATTTCCGACCACGGAGAGATGAAGTAGGCCATCAATGCGCCTCAGGTTCCCCTCGGTCCGTAGCAGATGGTGAATCGCGCCATCGACAGCCTCCGGCTTTACCTTGAATGGCGTGATACGTACGAACATCTGTATTTCCGCTCCCTGCGGCGGCACCGCTTCCCTGTCCGGGGTAGTTTGGGCAAAGGCTACGGCCACTTGCTTGAGGCGAGGTTAACGCGCGCCGGCCCGGCATCTGTCCGGCGAAGGCACTTGCGGAGCCGCGACCCGCCCCCTAGATTCCCGACGCAACGAAGAAAGGACTTGCCCATGGCCATCGAGGCCCAGGAAATCGAGGACCTCATCCGTGCCGCCTTTCCGGACGCGCGGATCACCATCACTGACCTTGCGGGAGACGGAAACCACTATGCAGCCGAGGTGATCGACGAATCCTTTCGCGGGCAGAACCGGGTGCAGCAGCAACGTGCTGTCTATGCCGCGCTGAAGGGCAAGATGGATGGGAACCAGGGTGAATTGCACGCCCTCGCGCTGACCACGAAAGCGCCGGAATAGTCCACGAGGCCCCTCCACTGGCGCTGTCATCGCGTTGTCCCTGCCCAACGCAGGTCGCAATTTGCATTGCCGCGGCGCCCCACCATGCCTATTTGACACCAAACCGCCGTTCCGCCCAGGCAGGATCACAGGTCCGGTCGTGGCACCCCGAAGGCAGGTGGCACTGGATACGACAGACGGCGGAACGCAACACCGGGAATGCTGGCCTACATGGGACAGCGTCCGCCGCGAGCAAGATGAAACAGGGCGCTTCGGCGCAACACGAGGAAACCAGAGATGAGCGACGCAAAGACCCGTATCGACGAAACCGTGAAAGCAAACGACGTGGTTCTCTACATGAAGGGCACGAAGATGGCGCCGCAGTGCGGCTTTTCCCAGCGCGTTGCCGGTGTGCTGAACTTCATGGGCGTCGATTTCGCTGACGTGAATGTTCTGGCCGACGATGAGATCCGTCAGGGGATTAAGGAGTACTCCGACTGGCCGACCATCCCGCAGCTCTATGTCAAGGGGGAGTTCGTCGGCGGTTGTGACATCATCACGGAAATGACGCTCTCGGGAGAATTGGACAAACTCTTCGAGGACAATGGCGTGACCTACAACAAGGATGCCGCCGACAAGATCCGGGAAGCAAACAACTGACCCTAACGGGTCGAGACCGGTAAACGAACTAGAAGGGCGTCCGCATTTCGGCGCCCTTTTTTTGCTTTGAGAGACCGCCACAGTAGTCACCGATCGGCGGCAAATCCGGGAACCGGGAGCCG
Organism: Aliiruegeria haliotis; assembly: GCF_003003255.1. Lineage (GTDB taxonomy): Bacteria > Pseudomonadota > Alphaproteobacteria > Rhodobacterales > Rhodobacteraceae > Tropicimonas > Tropicimonas haliotis. Next base: position 279,226 of record NZ_PVTD01000006.1, on the reverse strand, counting down.
GGCGCTCGAATTGCGCTCCTGATCGGCCTTCCCGCCTGCCTTTGCACGCCTTCGAGACGAAACCCAGAACACCGAACTAGCCGGTTGGCCGCGCGATATCGAGCCAATCGATGAGGATGGCAGGACATCTGTCGCCCACCAAGAGCAATGCCGAAAAAGATCGAACGACCGGCCGCGATTGACCAGCCCAACCGCATGCTTGCCGGACGTCACACTTCGGTCCCGACATAGGCGATCACGGCGGATCAGTGCCAAGTGGGAAAGCCGCTGCGCCCTAGCCCGCAGTTTTTTCCTCGGCCAACGCCGCAATGGCTTCCGCGCGGGCGGCAAGTTCTGCGAGGTTGTCGGACACAGAGCTCGGGATCACGGGCACTTCGACCTTCTCCGGCTCCGGTGTCGGCGCCGCGCGCATCTCCTCGATCAACCGCTCCTGCCGGGCGAGTTGCTCTTCGACCGAATTCACCTTTTCCTCGTAGGCGGCTGTTCGGTCGGCGAGCATCAGCCCGGCCATCAGCAGCATCCGCGTTTCCGGCATCCGGCCAATCTGGCTCACCAGCCCCTGCGCCTCACGGTCGAGCATGGCTGCGGCGGAGCGAAGGTATTCTTCCTCCCCGTCCTGGCAGGCCACCCCGAACTCCTTGCCACCGATGGAAATCATCACTTCAGGCATCGCGTTGCTCCTTCACCAGCGGCTCCAGCGCCGCGATCAACCCGTCCAGTTCCGCCCGGTCGGCGTCTCGGCTCTCCGCCTGTGTGTACAATTGCGTCTCCAACTCGTGAATTCGCTCCTGCTGGCGGTCTTTCATCGTCTTCAGCGAATTGACCCGCTCGCGCAATTGCGCACCGGCCGTTGTCTCCGCTTCCAGCGCCTCCTGAAGGCGGCTCACCTCGGCCTCGGCAGCTTCCGCCCGTGTTGCGGCCTCCGCCTCCGCCGCTTGCGCTGCCTCCGCCGACGCACGGGCTTCGGCCAGATCCTGCGCTGGAACGCCCGGTGCGTTCGACGCCGGCTCAAAGGCCTGAACCGCCCGCCCAATACGCTCCATGGCCGAGCTGATCCTGTTCTCCAGGTCGGAAATCTCGCTCATGCCGCTCTCCCCAAAGGTCTTTTCGTTTTTCCTTGATTGGCGCTCCACAGCCGCGAATCGCCCAACCGCTGCATGGCACACAGTTTAGCAAGGCAGAAAAGGGAATGCGCCCTCTTTATGCTCAGCCACTTAGCACCACTTCTTCATGTTCACGACCTCGCGTCGCGCCGAGCCTTGACGCTACCGCCCCCCCTGCTACACCGCATGGCGGAGAGAGGACGCGCCACCGCCGCTGGCCCGCAGCAAACCGAAAGGAATTTCCGTTGGAAATTGCAGCCCTGAAAAAAGCCCACCCAGATCACTGGCGAAAGGCCTGCGCAATCCGCACGCTGACGCTCGACGCCGTCGCTGCTGCGAACTCCGGCCATTCCGGCATGCCAATGGGCATGGCCGATGTTGCGACCGTTCTCTACGAGAAGCACCTGAAGTTCGACGCTTCGAACCCCGAGTGGCCGGATCGCGACCGCTTCGTGCTTTCGGCGGGGCATGGGTCCATGCTGCTCTACTCGCTGCTGCACCTCACCGGTTCGCCCGACATGACACTTGAGCAGGTGAAGAATTTCCGCCAGCTCGGTTCGATCACAGCCGGCCACCCCGAATACGGTCACGCCCGCGGTGTCGAGGTGACCACGGGTCCGCTCGGCCAGGGCATTGCGACCGCCGTAGGCATGGCCATCGCCGAAGAGCACCTGCGCGCGGTCTGGGGCGAGGAAATCTGCAACCACCACACTTATGTCATCGCCGGTGACGGCTGCCTCATGGAAGGTGTCAGTCAGGAAGCCATCGCTCTGGCCGGTCGCCAGCAGCTTGGCCATCTGATCGTGTTCTGGGACGACAACGGAATCACCATTGACGGCAATGTCGGCCTGTCCGACAGGACAGACCAGCAGGCCCGCTTTGCTGCCTCCGGCTGGCAGGTTCTGACCATCGACGGACATGATCCGGTTGCCATCGACCGCGCCATCACCGCCGCCAAGATGAGCGACCTGCCGACAATGATTGCCTGCAAGACGCATATCGCCCTCGGCTCCGCCGCGCAGGACACGTCCAAGGGGCACGGGGCGCTGACAGACGCCCAACTTATCGCCGACACCCGGGCCGTCTACGGCTGGGACCACGGGCCGTTCGAGATTCCCGCGGACGTCAAATCCGCCTGGGAGACCATCGGCGCACGCGGCGCTGCCGAACGCAAGGCGTGGGAAGGCCGGCTTGCCGGTCTGGAGGCGTCCGCCAAGGCCGAGTTCGAGCGCGCGCAGGCCGGAGAGCTGCCTGCCTCGCTGTCGGTGGCAATCGTCGCCCACAAGGAGAAAGTCTCCGCCGATCAGCCCAAGGTCGCGACCCGCAAGGCCTCCGAGATGGCGCTGACGGTGATCAACCCCATCCTGACTGAGACCCTCGGCGGATCTGCCGACCTGACCGGCTCGAACAACACCAAGACCGCAGATCTCGGCGTTTTCGACAACAACAACCGCGCCGGTCGCTACATCTACTATGGCATCCGCGAGCACGGGATGTCGGCGGCCATGAACGGCATGCAGTTGCACGGCGGGGTGCGCCCTTATGGCGGCACTTTCATGTGCTTCGTGGACTATGCCCGCCCGGCCATGCGGCTTGCGGCGCTGATGGGCATTCCGGTGACCTATGTCATGACACATGACTCCATCGGTCTCGGCGAAGATGGTCCGACGCACCAACCCGTCGAACACCTCGCTCTGATGCGCGCCACGCCGAACACGCTGGTGCTCCGTCCCGCCGACGCGGTGGAGACCGCCGAAGCCTGGCAAATCGCGCTGGAGCAGAAAAAGACGCCTTCTGTCCTCGCGCTTTCCCGCCAGGGCCTGCCGACCGTGCGCACCGAGCATACGGCGGAGAACCTGACCTCGAAAGGTGCATACATCCTTGCGGAGGCCGAGGCTAAGCGGCAGGTCATTCTTATGGCCAGCGGCTCCGAAGTGGCGGTGGCGCTTGAAGCCCGCGAGATGCTTGAAAAGGACGGCATCGGCACGCGCGTGATCTCTGTGCCCTGCATGGAGCTTTTTGCACAGCAATCGGAAGCCTATCGCAAGAAGCTTCTGCCCGGCACCAACGTGCGGGTGGCGATCGAGGCCGGCGTGCGCCAGGGTTGGGATGCACTTCTGATGGGCGAGCGTGGCCGTGCCGCAAAGTCCGATTTCGTCGGCATGAGCACGTTCGGCGCGTCCGCGCCGGCCGGCACCTTGTTCGAGCACTTTGGCATCACGGCAGAAGCCACGGTGAAGAAGGCCAAGGCCCTGCTCTGAGCCCCCGGCGCTCCATCTCCAGTATCAAAGGCCGCGCCCCAAAGCGCGGCCTTTTTTTTCGGACAGGGCCCGGATTCCATCATCGGCAAATTCTCTGCCCGCCCACCTCGAATGCCAACACTCGTCCTTCCGTGCCAACTGCTAGTGATCCAGGGACGGCGCAATAACACACGAACTCCGTCGCTGGTGCGCAGACGCAATGGCGCAAGGGTCCACCTCGCGTGCACCACCGGCCACCAACACAAACCGGGGTCGAAGCACACACTGTCCCGTCGTGCAAAGAGCCGCTCACCCCTAGCACCGGCACGCGGGACGCGTGCCTGGCCCAACGCTTTGGGACGCATCTCTGATGCGGCAGAAAGTGGCGGGAGCCCCCGGCCTCAGGTTTTCGACCCGAACATCTCGGCGACGGGACTGATCACATGGGTCACCAGTGGAACGATCATCAACCCGATTGCCAGGCCGAACACACCATCCAGAAACGCCGTCGTGGTCCAGGCCAAAAATCCTGCCCAGTCTTCGGGCACACCTTGCGCAACCGCATGGGCCACGTCGTGAATCCAATGCCCGATGGCACCAAACCCGATCACTTCGAGACTGTGTACGATAATGCTGCCTCCGACCCACAGCATTGCGGCCGTGCCTACGATGGTCAGGAGTTTCATGAACCCCGGCATGCCCCGCACAATGCCACGTCCGATGGCGCGCGTGACCCCGAGCCGTCCCTTCTGGGCCATCAGGAGCCCGATATCGTCCGCCTTCACGATCAGGGCCACCGACCCGTAGACCAGAGCCGTGATCCCGACGGCCACAATCGCAAGCGTCAACGCCTCCTCGACGAACCCCGAGTCCGGGATGGCCGACAGCGCGATGGTCATAATCTCCGCCGACAGGATGAAATCGGTCTTGATCGCACCGGCGATACGGGATTGCTCCAGTCTCATCGCATCCATGGGCTCGGCCGCATGATCGTCATGGGTGTCGTGCGGCCAGATCCAATGCAGGATCTTCTCGGCGCCTTCGAAACAGAGGTATCCGCCACCCAGCATCAGCAGCGGCGCAATCAGCCAGGGCGCAAAGGTGCTCAAGAGCAAGGCCGCGGGCAACAGCACGAGCATCTTGTTGCGGATCGAGCCCATCGCGATCCGACCAACAATCGGCAACTCCCGCGCCGCCGGAAATCCCATCGTGTATTTTGGCGTGACTGCAGCGTCATCGATGACCGCGCCCGCGGCCTTGGCCCCGGCCTTGACCGCGTCGTCGATCACACCGCCGGCCACCTTTGCCGTGGTCTTGGCCGCCTGCCCCGCCACGTCGTCGATCGACGCCGCCGCCACCTTTGCCAGCGCGGCAATGTCGTCCAGAAGGGCCAGCAATCCACTCATCTCGAACACTCCAAAAGCACTGCTCTTCCCGGAGCCTATCGGTCCGGCCGTCACAGGCCAAGCGCCACGTCGGGTCCGACCACAGCCCCCACATCCCGCCGGGCCTTCTTCCCGCGCAGCAAACCCACTACACAGGATGAAAATGCCCTATGGCCGGATCCGTGCTCATGTCTCACCGCTCCTGGATGATCCTCGCTGCTCTCGTCGCAGCCCTCATCGCGCTCGACCTCGCCATGGGCTGGGAGCTGCACATCTTCCTCGGAAAGCGGTTTGCCGACCTGATTGACTGGCTCGCATTCTGGCACTGAAAAAGGGTGTCGGGCCGATCAGGTCCCGCGGATCCCTTCGAGTTTTTCGTGCAGGGACATCTTTACCGCCGGTGTCACGAAAGACGAGACGTCGCCGCCAAGCCGCGCGATCTCCTTCACCAGCTTGGACGCAATTGCCTGATGCTGAGCCTCGGCCATCAGGAACACGGTCTCGATGGAATCGTTCAGGCGCCGGTTCATGCCGACCATCTGGAATTCATACTCGAAATCGGCAACCGCACGCAGACCGCGAATGATGACCCCTGCGCCCACATCGCGGGCGCAATCGATCAACAGGTTCTCGAAGGGGTGGGCGACTATTTCGCACCCGGTCTGGGCAGAAATCGCAGCGCATTCAGCCTCGATCATCGCCACCCGCTCTTCCAGCGAGAACATCGGCCCCTTGTCGCGGTTGATTGCAACCCCGATCACCAGCCGGTCAACGAGCGCTGTTGCGCGCCGAATGATATCCATGTGCCCCAGGGTCACGGGATCGAACGTCCCCGGGTAAAGGCCAATGCGCATGGGTCGCCCTCCTTGCTCCAGGCCACGCAACATTATTGCGCCACTCTTTGCAAGCGACACAGGCACAGCACCCGCATTCTGCGCCGCAGCGCATTGCCGCAGCCACAGGATGCGCCCACATTTTGCCACGCCGGATGCGCGGGTCGCTCACGCGGTATTCGATATCGTCTCCACCGAAAGGCAGCATAGCGCCGAAAAGGCGCAGTCACGCAGGACTACCCGCTCAATGCCCCATGATCATTCCTTCAAGGGCATCCTTCTCCATGGCAAGCTCCGTCAGGCGGGCCTTCACAACGTCGCCAAGGGTGATCAGGCCGACCATTTCGCCGTCGTCGACCACCGGCATGTGCCGGAACCGACCTTCTGTCATCCGGCTCAGAACCGATTCGGCGGTCTCTGACAACTCGCAGGTCTCGATCGATCCCGTCATCATGTCGTCGACCTTCTCCGCCATGCAGACGGCGCCGCGCTTGCCCAGTTCCCGGACGATATCGCGCTCCGACAGGATCCCCACGAAGCGCTTGCCGTCGGCAGAAATCACCACCGACCCGATCCGCTTCTCCGACAACACCTGAGAGGCCTCCTCGACGCTCGCCCCCGGTGCGATGGTAATGACCCCATCGGTTCCCTTGGACTTCAAGATCTGCTGGACGATCATGCGATTGGCTCCTCCCGTTATCGAAATGTCTCCGTTGACCCAGCGTCCTCCGAGGGGACCGCATCTGTCAATCCTTCCCGCACCTTCGCCATCTGCCGCCGCATACCCTCGACCAGCAGATCGGAGAATTGCGACAGCCGCCGGACACGGGCGTCGTCTGCATGGCGGATCAGGTAGAAACTCCGTTTGAGCGCAAAGGCCTCCGGCAGGACACGCTGCATCGCGCTGTCGCCCACCAGGGCGAAATCGTGCACCACGGCGAGGCCCGCACCTTGCCGGACCATGTGGTACTGGACCGCCACGGAGTTGCTCGCCATGCGCGGGCGCTCCACGCCAAGATCTCCAAGGTAGTCCAGTTCCTTGTCGAAGATCATCTCCGGAATGTAGCCAACCAGACGATGCCCGCGCAGATCCTCCTGCCGGGCGATGCGATCGGCCTTCGCCAAGTAGGTCTTGGCCGCGGCAAGGACCAGTTGGTAATCGACCACTTTCTGAACCGTCAGGCGGCCGGCCGTCGGGGCGCTGACACCGATGGCCATATCCGCTTCCCGTCGGTTCAGGTTGAATACCCGGGGCAGCGCCACGACCTGCACCTCCAGACCGGGATGGGCATCGACAATCGGCGCAAGGACCTGTGGCAGCAGGAAGTTGGCACAACCATCCGGTGCACCAATCCGAACGGTGCCACTCAGCCGATCCCCCTGCCCGCGCACCGCGTCCTGGGCCACTGTTACCGCCTGCTCCGCCTCCTCCGCATGGGGCATCAGGCGTTCGCCCGCCCCGGTCAGCGCGTAGCCCTGCGGGGATTTCAGAAACAGCGGCGCGCCCAGCGCCTCTTCCAGCCGCGCGATGCGTCGGCCAGCGGTCGCCGGATCGAGCTTCAGTGCCGTTCCCGCACCCGACAGGCTGCCCTGCCGCGCGACGGCAAGAAACACGCGCAGATCGTCCCAACTTGGTGTCACGGCGCCCCCTTGCAAAAATGCAAAACCCTTTTGGCAATCTGCCGCTTCTCCGGGCATCTGCGCAAGGCTATTGTGCGCGCAACACTTCAGGGAGAGCACTCATGCAAGACATCGGTCATTTCATTGACGGCGCGCTGGTCGCCGGCGCCTCCGGCCGCACCGCGGACGTATTCAACCCCGCCACCGGCGAGGTCCAGGCCAAGGTCGCGCTTGCCAGCAAGGACGAGGTCGATGCCGCAATCGCCAAGGCCGCCGCGGCACAGCCGGCCTGGGGCGCAACCAACCCGCAGAAACGTGCCCGCGTGATGATGAAGTTCGTGGCCCTTCTGAACCGCGACATGGACAAGCTGGCAGAGGCACTCTCCCGCGAGCACGGCAAGACCTTCGTGGATGCCAAGGGCGACGTTCAGCGTGGCCTCGAGGTCATCGAGTTCTGTATCGGTGCGCCTCATCTGCTCAAAGGCGAGTTCACGGACAGCGCCGGCCCCGGCATCGACATGTACTCCCTGCGCCAACCGCTGGGCGTCGTGGCCGGCATCACGCCATTCAACTTCCCGGCCATGATCCCGATGTGGAAGATGGGTCCGGCTCTGGCATGTGGCAACGCCTTCATCCTGAAGCCGTCGGAGCGTGACCCGTCCGTGCCGCTCATGCTGGCCGAACTGCTGAAGGAAGCCGGTCTGCCAGACGGATTGTTGCAGGTCGTCAATGGCGACAAGGAAGCCGTGGACGCGATCCTCGACAACGAGACCATTCAGGCCATCGGCTTCGTCGGCTCCACCCCGATCGCGCACTACATCTACTCGCGTGGCTGCGCCAACGGGAAGCGCGTTCAGTGCTTCGGCGGTGCCAAGAACCACATGATCATCATGCCCGACGCCGATATGGACCAGGCCGCCGATGCGCTGGTGGGCGCCGGCTATGGCGCTGCCGGAGAGCGTTGCATGGCAATCTCCGTGGCCGTGCCGGTGGGCGACGAGACTGCCGACCGCCTGATCGAAAAGCTGGTGCCGCGCGTCGAGGCGCTCAAGGTCGGCCCGTACACTGCGGGCGACGACGTGGATTTCGGCCCGGTTGTAACCGCCGCGGCCAAGCAGAACATCCACCGGCTGGTCGAAACCGGTGTCCAGCAGGGCGCCAAACTGGTCGTCGACGGGCGGGACTTCTCGCTTCAGGGCTACGAGGACGGTTTCTTCGTCGGCGCCCACCTGTTCGACCACGTCACCCCCGACATGGATATCTATAAGACGGAAATCTTCGGACCGGTTCTGTCCACTGTGCGTGCCAAGACCTACGAGGAAGCCATCGGCCTCGCCATGGATCACGAATACGGAAACGGAACCGCAATCTTCACCCGCGACGGCGACACCGCCCGCGATTTCGCCAACCGTATCAACATCGGCATGGTCGGCGTGAACGTCCCGATCCCGGTGCCGCTGGCCTACCACACCTTCGGCGGTTGGAAGAAATCCGGTTTCGGCGACCTGAACCAGCACGGGCCGGACAGCTTCAAGTTCTATACCCGGACCAAGACCGTTACTGCCCGCTGGCCCTCCGGCATCAAGGAAGGTGGGGAGTTCTCGATCCCTGTGATGGAGTAAGCTACGTCTGACGCCCCAAGGGAAAACCCGGTCCTCGTGGCCGGGTTTTCTGTTTGATGAACCGTGATGCGCTCCGATCCGGCCGCCGTGGCAGATACGCCCGGGCGGCGGCTACGCCTCCAGCGCCTCCCGGATTTCCACGCTGTGGGCGTCGACGTCGTGCAGCCGCTCGTAGGCAGCCCGCCCGTTGCGGGCAATCTGGGTCCGGGCCTCGTCGTTCGCTGCGTAGTACCGGATCTTGTCGACCATCTCGTCGAGCGTGTCGAAACTCACGTAGTCCTGATCCTCCACCAATGGCGCGCGCAGCCGCAGGGGTCGGATCGAAGGGGTAGAGAGCGCAAAAGCCCCGGCCCAGAACAGTTCCAGGTGGCGGAAGGTAAACGGGCCCATCCCTTCCAGCGCCAGGTTCACCTTCGTCTGCAGCATGATTTCCCGGTACTGGTCACGCCCGATCTGCTCCGTCAGAAGGTCGGGCGGCACGTCGTGCCCCGTCTTTGGCAAGATCCCCCCGACCGCGTTCACCCCCTCGGCCGCGACGATCTTCGCCCAGACGTCCTGCCGCGGAATCTCGGGCGTGTTCTGCACGGTACCGATGAAGAACACGTCAAGCACCTTCGGCATGTCCCACGCATAACGCTTCAGCGGCCGCACCCGGTTGCGGGCAGGCATCCGCCAACTCATTGTCGCCATCGGGTTCGAAAGGTGCGTGGGCACGATCTTCGCCCGGTTGGCCTCCGAGATCGCGTAGCGCTCCAGATCGGCAAAGGGTTCCCGTTTGAAGATCACCTTGAAACGGTCAAGGACGGGGTCCTCCCCCATGATCTCCGGCTGGGCATTGCCAATGAACAGCGACACAGGCTGCGGAAACATGTCAAATACACGCGCGTCTGCCGTATCGCCCCGCCAGGGCACGCCGGACTTGCCGTTCACCACCACCGCGTCGAACCGCTTCAGCCGGTCCCGGGGCATGGCCTGCACCTCCGCCCAGGTGCGGCGGGTCACATCGCAGGCCTGATGCAGGCTCGCCTCGAAGAACCCCTCCTGCCCATCCACGAAACCGATGCTCCAACGGTGCAGCTTCTTCACGACACTGCGGCCGGACCGGTCCCGGATGATGTAGAGAAGGCGCATCGCTGGCTCCCGTGGTTGCTATCCTGCGGTCGCATGCAGGGCCAGCGCGGTCAAGGCTGGCCAGCGGCTGGACAGGGACAGCGACACAGCGCAGATTGTGCCGATGCCAGTACGCATTGTCCCTCACGACCCACGCTGGACGGAGGCTTTCGCGAGCGAAGCGTGCGCGTTGCGGCGCGCGCTCGGCCCGACAGCATCAGGCATTCACCACATTGGCAGCACCGCGATTCCCGGCATCCGGGCGAAACCCATCATCGATATCCTGATCGAGACGCCCGCGCTCGACGAACTGGCGAGCCGCACGTCCGGGATGCGTGCGCTCGGCTACGAAGCCATGGGCGCATTCGGCATTCCCGGCCGCCTCTACTATCGCAAGGAGACGCCGGACGGTGTGCGGACGCATCACGTGCATGCCTTCGCGCAGGGGTCCGAACACGCCCGGCGTCACCTCGCCTTTCGAGACTACCTGATCGCCCATCCCGAGATTGCCCGCACCTATTCGGATCTGAAAGTGGCGCTGACACAGGGCGGAACGACCAATGCCGATGCCTACATAGACGGCAAGGATCCGTTCATCCAGCGTACCGAGCGCGAGGCACTGGCCTGGTGGTTGGCCAGTCGCCGCTGACCGACTCCGTGCAGGAAGCACGGTGCAGGTCGCACCATGACCGGAGGCGCGACCGGGGCGCAGCCCTTACCCCTCCAGATCGTCCAGTCGAACCGGTGTGTTGGCGGCAACCGCAACCTTGAGGCGCCGCCCAATCACGTCGCCGAGGTGCTTTGGTGCGGCGCCATACCCCGGACGCACGCTGCGCACGGCCTCGGCGGGCACGACCGCGCCCGCAGGCAGATCCTGGACGAAATAGAGCGAACGGCGGAACTGCACGTTGCCTGTCTCGCTCGACTTGCGGCCGTAGTCCACCTTGCCGACCGCTTCCCACGCGGTGCGAGCGCCCGTGCAAAGCGCCGCGACCTCCAGCGGTTCAAGCGAGAAGCTGTCGTCCGGCCCGCCGCCAGCCCGATCCAGTGTCATGTGCTTCTCGATGATCGCTGCACCGAGCGCGACCGAGGCAATGGCCGTCGTGTTGTCCAGCGTGTGGTCGGACAAGCCAGTCACCAGCCCGAAGCGGCTCGCCATGTCGGGGATGGTGGCCAGATTGTAGTCCCCGGCAGGCGCCGGGTAGCCGCTCACGCAATGCAGGATCGCGAGGTCCTTGCATCCGCCGTCACGGGCTGCCGCAACGGCCTCTGCGATCTCGTCTGCATCCGCCATGCCCGTGGAGATGATCATCGGCTTTCCGGTACCAGCGACATAGCGAATGAGCGGCAGATCCACGGCTTCGAAACTGGCGATCTTGTAGGCCGGCGCGCCAAGATCCTCGAGAAGATCCACGGCGGTAAAATCGAAAGGCGAACTGAAGAGCGGAATGCCGCGTTTGCGTGCATGGTTGAACATCGCCGCATGCCAATCCCAGGGTGTGTGGGCCCATTCGTATAGGTCATGTAATGTGTGCCCGTCCCAAAGTCCGCCCGATATGGTGAACTCGGGCGCATCGCTCTTCAGCGTGATCGTGTCGGCCGTGTAGGTCTGGATCTTGACCGCATCGGCACCGGCGGCGGCAGCGCGGTCGATGATCTCCAGAGCTGTCTCCAGCTTGCCGTTGTGATTGGCCGAGAGCTCGGCGATGACGTAGGGCGGGTGGCCAGCGCCAATCTTGCGGCCGGCGATGCTGATCTCAGCCATGGGTGTTGTCCTCAACGGGGGTCGGCTCGACGACGAGCGGCAGGTGATAGGTCATATAGGTGCCGTCGGCCAAGTCGTCACGGTAGCCGGCAGCCTCGAACAGCGCGCGCGAGGCCGCGTTGTCTCTGTGTACCTCCGCACGAAGAGCACGATACCCCAGAGCGCGCGCTGCCGGGCGCGCGAGGTCGAGCAGCCGCGCGCCAACACCCTGCCCTTGCCGCGCATCGGCAACGAGGATGGACACCAGCGCGCAATCCGATGTGTTGTCGACCCGGTCGAGGCGCAGATGGGCAGCCGGGCAACCGTCGATATCGGCCATGTAGAGCGCCCGCGATTTCTCCGCGAGCGCCCGTTCGAACCATGCGATGTGATCGGCAAGCGGCGTCTCGCCGTCTGAACGGAAGGCACGCGGGTCAAGGGCGCGGCGCCATTGCCAGACGGTCTTTGCATCGGCCATGGCTGCTGGCCGAAGCTCAAGCGGTGCCGCCTCCAACGCCGCGACGACCCTGTCCGCACCCCGCCCATCGACCAGTGCCGCTGACCGTTCCGACATGGCATCGAGACGACCCGGGCGCCCAAGCTCAAACAGCGCTGTCGCCAAACGCTCCGCAACTTGCGGGTCGCCGGCCCGTCCCAGCGGCAGGGCCACGCCTGCCGCGGTCAACGCCCGGGCCGCGGCCTCCTGATTGTCGGCCAGCACCAGCGACAGGGTCGGCAAGCCCATGCAGCAGCGCTCCCACGCGGTTCCGCCGGTCCCGCCGATTGCAAGGTCGGCCTCTTCCATCAAGGTGGCCATATCCGTGACATCCACCAGCACCTTGCAGGGAAATGGCATCGCCGCCGCCTGCGCCCGCACCTGCTCCAACGCCGGGGCAGCCCGCCCCATGACGACTGTCACGCGCATCCCGTTCGGACGTGGCGCACGCGCCAGGCCATCCAGCACCTGCGCCGTGCCGCCGGGAAGGTCGACGCCACCCATGGAGATCATGACATGCCCCAGTCCGCGCCCCTTGCGGGCGGAAAGGCTCGCCTGCCGCAGGCCCGCAAAATCGGGACGCAACAGAGCATATCGCGGCCCGATCATGCGGTGGCAGCCGGCCGGGACAAGTGCGTCATAGCCACCGGGATCAACGCCGAGGTTCTGGTCAAGCAAAAGGTCAGCCCGGTGGCGGCGGTCACGCAGGTCGTCCTGCACCATCAGCCGCGCCCCCTCGGGCACCGCGGCCGCCTGCCAGCGCGCATCCAGCGCATAGTGATCCATGACCACCCAATCCGGCGCGATCCCGGCAAGGCGTGCCGCACTTTCTGCCGCATCCTGCTCCCAGCCGACACCCAGCCAGTCCGAGTGGGCTAGATCGCCCTCCGGCACCGGGTCCGACGGCGCAGGGAGGACATGCAAGGCGAAGCCCTGTCCGGCAATCCGGGCGTTCTGATTTCCGGGCAAGTCACGGCACAGGAAATGGCATCGGTGCCCGCGTTCCCTCAACGCATTTGCCAGCGTCAGCGCACGCATCACATGACCGGATCCTATGGCGAGCGAGGCGTCGCAGCGGAAGCCGATGGTCAGTCCCATCCGCCCGCCTCCAGCGCCCCAAAGAGCACTTCGGCCCGACGCCAGTCCTCCGGCGTGTCGATGTCCTGCACACGGTAGGCAGGCAGTGCCACGCCCGCCGCACCGGGGCCGAAGACCGGAGTCCCCGCCGTCCAGGTCGCCGCCCGCGCCCAGTAGAACTGCCCGGCGTCATGCCAGGCCTCCTCCAGGTCCTGGCTGCGCACGAGCATGTTCGCGGGGTCGATCATCTCGACACTCCCATCCCGGCCCCGTCGGAGCGCACGTTGGATAGGGTATCCGAAACGGGTAACGGCCATGGCATAGCTCGCGCCACGCCCCAGCAGCCGCGCGCCCTCCGCGAGGTCCTCGGGCCGGACAAAGGGTGCCGTGGCATAGAGGCAGCACACCGCCGTATCCGGTGGCAATACCAGAGCCTCTGCCGCCTGGGCAACCACCGGAACCGTCGGCGCATGATCGTCGGCCAGATGCGCGGGCCGGCGAAACGGCACTTCAGCCCCTTCGGCCTCGGCAATGCTGGCAATCTCGTCATCATCGGTCGACACAACGATCCTGTCGAAACAGGCCGCAGCCCGCGCCGCCGCGATGGACCATCCGATCATCGGGCGGCCGTGAAACGTCGCCACGTTCTTGCGCGGGATCCGCTTGGAACCACCCCGCGCCGGAATGACTGCGACTTTCATGGGACCAAGGCCTCGCGCAGGGACGCCACGACCCGGTCCTGGTCGGCTTCGATCAGGCCGGGGTAGAGCGGGATGGAGATTGCCTCTGCGTAGTACCGCTCCGCTTCCGGGAAATCGCCGTCCCCGAAACCGAGTCCGCGATAGTAGGGCTGAAGATGGACCGGTATGTAGTGCAGGTTGACGCCGATCCCGGCATCACGCAGGCGCTCGAACACGGTTCGGTGCGGCGCGGTCTGCGACAGATCCAGCCGAACCACGTAGAGGTGAAAGGCCGAGAGCGTCTCCGCCTGCCGCGCCTGCGCCGTGACCGGCAGCCCCGACAACAGAGAATCGTAGCTGTCGGCCAACACGTTGCGCCGCGCAACGAACGCGCCGAGGCGGTCAAGCTGGCTCAGGCCAAGCGCCGCCTGCATCTCCGTCATCCGGTAGTTCCAGCCCAGTTCGACCATCTGGTAGTACCACGGGCCGTCACTTTCATGGGTCATCAGCGCCGGATCCCGGGTGACCCCGTGGCTGCGCAGAAGCGACATGCGTTGGGCAAGGCCGGGATCGTTTGTCAGCGCCAGACCGCCCTCCGCCGTGGTGACGATCTTCACCGGGTGGAAGGAGAAGACGGTGATGTCGGAATGTGCGCAACTGCCAACCGGCTGCCCCTTGTAGGCGCCGCCGACCGTGTGGCTGGCATCTTCGATGATGCGAAAGCCGAACTCACGCCCGAGCGCGGCGATCTCCGCCGCTGGCGTCGACATGCCACACAGGTGCACAGGGATCACGACCTTTGGTCGCGAGGCCTCGGGCGTCGCTTCAAGTTTTTCCCGCAAAGCTTTGGGGCACATGTTGAAAGTTTCTGGATCAATATCGACGAAATCGACATCTGCGCCGCAGTAGCGCGCGCAATTGGCCGAGGCGACGAAGGTTACGGGAGAGGTCCAGACCACATCCCCCGGCCCCACGTCCAGCGCCGCCACGGCAACATGCAGCGCCGATGTGGCCGAGTTCACGGCAACCGCGTGGGCCGCGCCGACCTTTTTCGCGACGGCCTGTTCGAAGCGCGGAACAACCGGCCCTTGCGTCAGGAAATCGGACCGAAGAACCTCAGTCACCGCGTCGATATCGGCCTGGCTGATCTCCTGGCGTCCGTATGGAATCATCAGATCGCCCCGATCTTCTCGCGGTTCGCCCCGATCCAGGCCTGAAGATCGGCGTCACTCATCCAGTCGGTGTTATTGTCCGAGGAATATACAAAGTCTTCAGGGACTTTCACGCCATCCTTGATGCGCCCTGCATCCTTGTCCCAATCGTGGATTGCCGGCAGAATCTTGTAGTGTTCGGGGTATTCGTAGGTGTGTGGCGCGTCTTCGAGCCCGACCATCTGCTCGTGCACCTTCTCGCCCGGACGGATCCCCACGACCTCCTGCTTCGCTTCCGGCGCGACCACGCGAGCAATATCTGTCACGTTCATCGACGGGATCTTCTTCACGTAGATCTCACCGCCTTCCATGTCCTCGAAGGCGTGCCAGACAAGCTCCACCCCCTGCTCCAGCGAGATCATGAAACGGGTCATCCGCGGGTCGGTGATCGGCAGAACCCCCTTGTCCCGGATCGACAGGAAGAACGGAATGACCGAACCGCGTGACCCCATCACGTTTCCATATCGGACGACAGAGAAGCGCGAGTCGCGCGCCCCGGCATAGGAATTTCCCGCCACGAAGAGCTTGTCGGAGGCCAGTTTCGACGCTCCGTAGAGGTTCACCGGGCTCGATGCCTTGTCGGTGGACAGCGCCACGACGCGCTTCACCTTGCGGTCGATACAGGCGTCGATCAGGTTCATCGCTCCATTCACATTGGTCTTGATGCACTCGAAAGGGTTGTATTCCGCTGTCGGCACGATCTTCGTCGCTGCCGCATGGACCACGTGATCCACCCCGTCGAGGGCGCGGTACAGCCGTTCGCGATCTCGCACGTCGCCGATGAAGAACCGGACACGCGGATCGCCCTGGAACTTCTTGGCCATCTCCCATTGCTTCATCTCGTCACGCGAGAAGATGATGACCTTTTTGGGATTGTAGCGCTCCAACGTCATCGGCACGAAGGCGTGCCCGAAGGAGCCGGTGCCTCCGGTGACCAGAATGGTTGCGTCCTGGAACATGCGCGGGCTCCTTCTCTGCCGGCTGGTGACGTCTCTGGACGGGATTACCCGCTTGGCGCGGGGAAATACAGAGGCACGGGGCGCTTTCCTCCGTCGGCACGGCGTTTCACGGACCGGCCTTCCCCAAGCGACTTACATCGGGTTCCGTCAAGGATTCCGCAAGGGATTCAGCTTCCCTCCACAGGGTGAACCTGACCGCTACCCGACACTCCGGCGTCGGTCTTGGCGATCCCAAAGAACCGGCGGCGTCTCGAACTACCGCAAGCGAGACCGCTGCCCCTCAGATGCACAGGCAAACCGCCCGCCGTCTGCGCCCCCGCAGACCGCAGGTCTGCCCGGCCCAACCGGATCTCCGAGCCCGCAAGGGCGAGGTGGCCGGGCGGGAGCTTTGCCCGTCGGCCCGATCCTTCCGTCCTTTGCTTCGCTGCCGCGCTCGGGTAACGCTTGGCGAACAGCCCTTTCCGGAGAACCGCGTGGAACGCTCGGCCCTTTTCCTCTTTGCCCCGAAGTTCGCAGCCTTCGGTGTCGACACCGCCCGCGCATGGGCCGACCGGGCGCGGGCCGCGGGCAGCGGGACGGTCCGAATCCACGGGCTGTGTACCGGCAGCGAGAAGATCCGCAAGGAGGTGTCAGACGGTCTCGGCCCGCTCGCCGGAGAGATTGTCTCCAGCACGGCCGAAGAATCCGGCTGGCTTGCCGGTGAGCCCGACCCGACCGTCCTGAAGGCGTTGGAGGCCCGCTACCCCGCAGGCACCTTCAGCCGCACGATCGTCGCCGACCGTCGTGTCGGCCGTGGCCTTGTCCGCAACGGGGCCACGCGTCCTGACGCCATTGGCGACACCGTTCTCGCGGCGCCGACCACTGCGCCGCGCGCCTATGTCGCCGGTCTTTATGCGTATCTTGAGGCAATGTTCGACCGCACCGCGCCCGACGTCGTCTTCTGCTACGCGGTGGCTGGGGCACCGGCCTATGCGCTCTGGGCGATTGCCACCGCGCGCGGCATCCCTTTCCGCAAGCTCACCCCCACCCGGGTGGGCGCCCGCTATGTTGTCGACGACAATATCCAGGATGCGCTCGGACCGGTCATCGAACGCTTCGCCGATGGTGCATACGAGCCGTCCAACGAGGATCTCGACGCCGCTCGCGCACATCTGAAATCCTTCCGCGACAAGCCCGAAATGCCCGAATACCAGAAACGTAATGACGCGCTTCAGACCGGGCGAAAGCCGGTATCGTTCACGCTCGGCCGGCTGCGCAAGTCCGCGCAGTTCGGCTTGCGCTCCATCGGGTCCACCGATCCCGAGACCGGCATCCGTGCCCGGCGCAAGTTCTGGGAGCTGAAGATGTTCTGGGCGGAGCGTCTGCTTGACCGTTCCATGTTTTCATCCATGGAGGACGTCACGACACCGTTCGTCTTCTACCCGCTCCACGTGTCCCCGGAAGCTTCGACCATGGTGCTCACCCCGCACCTGATCGACCAGATCGCGGTGATCGAAGCGCTGTCCAAGTCCCTGCCCGCGCATATGTCGCTGGTGGTGAAGGAGCATTTGCCGATGCTCGGCAAACGGCCCGCGGGCTACTACGAGACCATCGCGAAGCTGCCTGGCACCTTCCTCGTCGGTCCGGAATACTCCGGGTTGCAGATGGTCCAGAAAGCCGATCTGACCGCCGTCATCACCGGCACCGCTGCCTGGGAGAGCTTCATGCTCGGCAAACCGCCACTCGTCATCGGCACGGCGGCCTTCCTCGCGATCGGCGAGGGCGCGGTGCAAGCCGAGCATCTGGGTGCCCTGCCCGAAGCGATCCGCGCGGCCCTGTCCATGCCCCCCGCCCGCGAAGAGAAGCTGGAACGCTATCTTGCCGCGCTCATGGACGAAAGCTTCGACATGCCCGCCGCGCTGATGTGGGACGACTACGCGGCCTTTGATGCAGAAGTTCGCAAAGCCACCTGCGCGGAAATCGCGAACCGCCTCCCCCTCGGTCCGGCCGCATGAGCGCGCGACGGATCCTGGTGCCCTTCGTTGGCGACACCGTCGGCGGCAGCCATATCTCTGCGCTGCACCTCGTGCGCGGCCTTCCACGCGACCGCTACGATCCTGTCATCGGCCTCCATCAGCCGACCGGGTTGCTGGCCGACTACCTCGCCGAGAACGCCATGCCGTGGATCCCGCTGCCGGACGTGGCCCTGCCCAGCATGGCCTCGCTCCGCCGACAGATCCCGGTCTTTGCCCGTGCCACCGGCCCGCTGCGCAAAGTACTGCGGGACGAGCGGATCGACATCGTGCACACGCAGGACATCCGCATGCACCAGCTTTGGGGCCTGCCCGCGCGGCTCGGTGGTGCGGCGCATCTCTGGCATCAGCGGACACCGACGCGCAACAAGCGGTTGGGCACCTATGCCCGCACGGCGACCCGCGCGGTGGCGGTCTCCGACTACTGCCGCTCGCAGCTTGCGCCGCGCCTGCGCGACAAGGCGGAGGTCGTCACCAATCCGTTCACCCTGCCCGAGCTTCCCGACCGCGCAGTGGCCCGCGAAAAGCTGCTGGCGGAGATCGGACGGCCCGATGCACAAGCCGTCATCGGTTTCGTCTCTCACTTCACGGAGCGGAAGCGCCCGTTGCTCTTCGTGGAGCTTGCGGGCGCGCTGCGGGATCGCGGGTACACCAATTGCGTTTTCCCGATGTTCGGCGAGGCCCGCCCGCCGATGGGCCCCGAGGTGCTGGCGGCCATCGAGGCGCGGGGGCTCACCGGGACAGTCTTCCCCATGGGGTTGAAGTTCCCCATCGAACCCTGGCTCGCCGGGTGCGACCTGTTCATCGCGCCTTCGGTCAATGAGGCCTTCGGGCGCGCGCTGGTCGAGGCAATGTTCTGCGCCACCCCCTGCATCGCCGCCGACCATGGCGGCAACCCCGAGATCTATCGCAATGACGAAACCGGTGTGCTGGTGCCACCGGACGACCTCGACGCGTTTACCGACGCCGCGGCGGGGCTGCTCGACCATCCCGACAGGGCCCGCAGATTGGCAGAGGCCGCGCGGGCCGAAGCGGTCGAGCGGTTTTCAGTCGAGGCCCATGTGGCCGCCATGGAAAGGGTATACGCGAAGTGCTGATCCCCGGCGCAGCGTCTTCCCCGGTCCGCTCCGTTGAATCGCCCGCCGATTTCCTCTAGCCCCTTGCCACGGGCACCCGAAGGAGACGCCATGAAAAGCTGCATCGCGACCGGCGACTACTTTCGCAACGGCGAAACCTTCATCAATCGCCATATCCAGCACCTGTTCGGCGGCGAGACCTGCATCGTCGCGGGCCGCTACCATGGCGAGAACCCGCTGGGACGCCCGGTGTTCGAGCGTCGCAAGGGCTCCGGCGCGACCGACAAGTTGACCGCCCCGTACTGGCTGCTGCGCAATACGCTGGTGCACGGCACGTCCCGCCTGCCCTACGGCAATGCCAAGCGGGAGCTGGCCGATTTCTGGCGCGAAAACGGGGTCGAGGTCGTGCTCGCCGAGTTTGGCACCCAGGCTCTGGCTGTCGCCCCGCTCGGCAACGAGCTGGGTATCCCGGTCTTCACCTATTTCCGCGGCACCGACGCGTCCAAGCACCTCCAGCGGGAGCATATTCAGAAGGCCTATCGCAAGCTGATGCCGAAGCTCGCGGGCGTCTTCTCCGTCTCGCAATTCCTGCTCGATAACCTCGCGTCCAAGGGCGTCAGTCATCCCAACTCCCACGTCATCCCCTCGGGCGTGAACGTGCGCCTGTTCCAACCGGGGCAGAAATCCCCGCAAAGCTTCCTCGCTGTCGGCCGCTTCGTGGAGAAGAAGGCGCCACTCATCACCCTGCGGAGCTTCGCCCGGGCAACCGAAACCCACCCCGACGCCACGCTGGAAATGATCGGCGATGGCCCGCAACTCGAAGACTGCATGGCACTCGCCGGAAGCCTCGGCCTCGGCGAGCGCGTCACCTTCCCCGGGTCTATGCCGCATGACTACGTGCGCGAAAAACTCGCCAGCATCGAGGTTTTCCTCCAGCACTCCATAACCGCTGCCGACGGCAATACGGAGGGCCTGCCAACTGCCATCCAGGAGGCGCTGGCCTGCGGTTGCATCACCATCTCCACCCGTCACGCCGGCATCCCGGAAGCGGTCGACCACGGCATCAACGGCTTCCTGGTGGACGAATGGGACGAGGACGGCTTCACCGCGCAGATCGCGCGGGTTCTGGAGGAGGGCCGGCAGGAGGAAATGGCAGCCGCCGCCCGCGCCACGGCCGAGGCACGGTTCGACAACGGCAAACTGCTGACGAAACTGGAGCAGACAATCCTGAAAAGCCTCGGAAAAACCTGAGCGATCCTTGCGCGAAGCCCATTGCTCTGCCACGCTGACCGAAGGTCAGTATGGAGGGGGTCATGGTCAGGACCGCACCGGCGCTCACGCTCGGGGTCGAGGAGGAGTACCTCCTTGTGGATGCCGAGACCTATGAACTCGCCAACGCGCCCGAAGCGTTGATCGAGGAGTGTCAGGGCGCGATGCAGGGCCAGGTCTCCCCGGAGTTCCTGCAATGCCAGATCGAGATCGGCACCAAGGTCTGCCAGGACATTTCCGGCGCGAGAGAGGAGTTGAAGCGGCTGCGTTCGACGGTCGCACGGTGTGCAAAACGCCACGGCATGGCGCCGATCGCAGCCTCCTGCCACCCATTCGCGGACTGGAAGCTTCAGCATCACACCGACAAGAGCCGCTACAACGAACTGGAGCAGGCGCTCGCGGGCGTGGCACGGCGGCTGCTGATCTGCGGAATGCATGTGCATGTGGGGATCGAAAGCCCCTCCCAACGCATCGACCTGATGAACCAGCTGAGCTACTTTCTGCCTCACCTGCTGGCAATCTCCGCCTCTTCGCCCTTCTGGATGGGTCAGGATACGGGGCTCGCAAGCTACCGGCTCACCGTCTTCGACAACCTGCCCCGGACCGGGCTGCCTCCGCAGCTCAACTCGTGGGCCGAGTTCGAACGAATGACAGGCGTGCTGGTCGATCTGGATATCATCGAGGACAGTTCGAAGGTCTGGTGGGACCTGCGCCCGTCGTCTCGCTTTCCGACGCTGGAGACGCGGATCTGCGATGTCCCGACCCTGCTTGAGGACACATTGACGATCGCGGCACTGGCGCAGTGTTTCACGCGAATGCTCTGGCGCCTCGCAGCCCGAAACCAACGCTGGCGTCTCTACGACAACATGCTGATCGGAGAGAACCGCTGGCGCGCCCAACGCTATGGGCTGAACGAGGGCATGATCGACTTTGGCCAGCGCGAAATTGTGCCCTTCTCCGTGCTCGCGGAAGAGATTCAGGAGATTCTCGGCGAGGATGCAGAGGCCCTCGGTTGCCGGAAGGAGGTCGAGGCCGTCATCGACCTTGTCGCGCGCGGCACCAGCTCCGACAGCCAGCGCCGGGTCCACAAGGCCAGCATCGCAAACGGAAAGTCGGAGGATGAAGCCACGCGCGACGTGGTGCGCCACCTGATCGACGCGTTTCACGACGGGCTTTGAACCGTGCGGTGCGCGATCCGCCACTGAAGGATTGCCCCGGCTTTGCCGCCGGTTGGACAAACGCCCCGCAAAAAGGAGTTGCTTCCCGTGGCGCCGACGCAGCCTGACCTCGACGGATTGGCGACCCCAAAAAACTGCCAGGGCCAACACCGACAGCCTTTGCGCGGTCAAGCCACGTTCAGGGTTTTGCCTACCGTTTCCGCTCGCGCCTCGAACCCGCAATTGTCGCGCCACCGATGCACTTCGGCGTCAACCGTTGCCTAAGGGGCTCGCTGCACGGCATGGGGCCTGCAACCCACTGGCGGCCAGCCCGCCCCTCGCCTAGCTTTTCCCAAGGCCCAACGTTCCCCGAGAGCAGACAGATGGCGCAACGTCTCCGTGAAACCGACCTCTATGCCCCTGTGAAGGCGTTGCTGGAATCGCAGGGCTACGAGGTAAAAGGCGAGGTCGGTCCCGCTGACGTTGTCGCCGTCCGCGCTGAAGAGGACGCGCCGGTGATCGTGGAGCTCAAGACCGGCTTCTCCCTGAGCCTTTTTCATCAGGCCATCGCGCGACAGGCGATTACCGATGCCGTCTATGTCGCCGTACCACACGGGCGCGGCCGTCCCTTCCTGCGGTCACTGAAGGCGAACACGTCCCTCTGCCGCAGGCTGGGCCTCGGGCTCATCACCGTCCGCCTTGCCGATGGCCATACACAGATCCATATCGACCCGGCCCCCTATCGGCCACGCCAGTCGATGCCCCGCAAAGGCCGCCTGCTGCGCGAATTCGCCCGGCGCGA
Source organism: Aliiruegeria haliotis (assembly GCF_003003255.1). Classification (GTDB taxonomy): domain Bacteria; phylum Pseudomonadota; class Alphaproteobacteria; order Rhodobacterales; family Rhodobacteraceae; genus Tropicimonas; species Tropicimonas haliotis. Next base: position 256,830 of record NZ_PVTD01000006.1, on the reverse strand, counting down.
AGGCGACCCCAATACCGGTGGCGCCACGCGGCAGGGCCTCGTGACCGCGTACCGACAGGACGCGCTTCGACTGGTTGGGCACCTCGCCGAACATGGCCCCAGCAAGGGCGCAGAGGTTGCGCGCGCCACGGGGGTGGCACGGGCCACACGCATGATGGCGGACGACCACTACGGTTGGTTCGAACGCGTCGCGACCGGGATCTATCGGCTCACACCGAACGGAGCCGCAGCGGCATGCCGTCCCGGCGACGGTCCGGGCGCCACGACGACCGAATAGTCCGCGCCCGATCCCGACGCACCTGCGAGGGGGCCGCGACGACTTCGGCGCGGCTCCGCGCATCGTGTCACATCCCCGTGTGTCCCCTGCCCTGACGGCTTTACCGTACCATCCGGATCTGGCATTTTCCCGTCAACAAATGTGAACCAGAGCAGTCACCCATGACCCGAAAGATCTCCCGCCGTGGCCTTGTCGCCGGCATCGGCGCCCTTCCGTTGCTTGCCACTCCCGCGCTCCTGCGTGCGCAGGAAAACCGGGTTCCGGACCCGAACGTGCGCCGCAATGTCTCCAGCTTCCGCATCCGCAACTGGCAGGACCATTTCGACACCCTCGGCAAGGGCGCCATCGTCTGCGACGTCGACAGCCGCGCTCTGCATTTCTGGGATGCCAGCGGCCAATATGCCCTGTATCCAACTTCGGTGCCGCGCACCGAGGAATTGACCCGCCGCGGATATACCGAGGTCGTGCGCAAGAAGGTCGGCCCGACCTGGACGCCCACCGCCTCCATGCGCGAGAACGATCCCTCACTGCCGGAGTTCATGCCTCCGGGGCCCGGCAACCCGCTCGGGACCCATGCAATGTACCTCAGCTGGCCAGCCTACCTGATCCACGGCACCCATGACACGCGCAAGATCGGGCGCCCGTCCTCCTCTGGCTGCTTCGGCCTCTACAACGAGATGGTGGCAGAACTCTACCCGCGCGTGGACATCGGCACGCAGGTCCGTGTGATCTGACCGCCGCGACAGGCTTGCACAGGTTTCGGTGATCCGGTATCGAGGGCGTCTTTTTCGAAACGCTCCCGATCCGAGGACCACAGCGATGAGTCACCCCGTGCTCGCCGTCGATTTCGGCACGTCCAATTCCGCCGCCGCAGTGCTGGACGGATCCACCGTGTGGCGCATCCCCGTGGAAGCAGGCGCCGACACGCTGCCCACCGCCGTTTTCTTCCCGGCTGACAGCGGCCAGATGCGGATCGGCTCTGCCGCCGGCGCGGCGCTCGTCGCGGGCGAGGAAGGCCGCTACATGCGGGCATTGAAGTCGATCCTCGGCACATCGCTGTTTCACGAGCTTCGGCTGATCGAAGGTCGCCGCCGCAAGCTGGCCGACATCGTCACCGCCTTTCTCGTTCAGGTTCGCGAACGGGCAGAGGCCGAAACCGGCGTTCCCCTGACCCGCGTGCTGTCCGGCCGGCCGGTGCGGTTTCACTCCACCGACGATGCTCGCGACGCCCAGGCCGAAACCGACCTGCGCGGCTGTTACGCGGCGGCCGGTTTCGAGGAGGTCGATTTCCTCTACGAGCCGGAGGCCGCGGCCCGCGCAAGCCTCGGGCTGGGCGAAGCCGGAGAGACCGGATTGATTGTCGATATCGGCGGCGGCACCTCCGATTTCTCGGTCTTCCGCCAGTCGACCGGCGGCATCGAGATCCTCGCCAGCCACGGCATCCGCCTCGGAGGCACAGATTTCGACACCGAGGTCTCCATGGCCCATGCAATGCCGCTACTTGGCCATGGCGGTCAGTTGCGGCGCACCTTCGGCAACGGCCTGCTGCCGGTGCCAATCGCCATTTACCGTGAACTCGCCACATGGGCGAAGATCGCTTTCCTCTATGCCCGGGACACGGAACGCCATGTGGACGATCTGCTCGCCCATGCCGTAGAGCCCGAGAAACTGAAGCGCCTGCACGATGTGGTGCACGAGCAGCTCGGCCATGACCTCGCCTTTGCCGTGGAAGCTGGCAAGATTGCTGCCAACTCGGCCGCCGGTCGCGACGAGATCGGGCTGGGCTTCATCGAGCGCGGTCTTTCGGCCCCGATCACGCCGGGCAGTCTCAACGCCGCACTTGCGGATTTCGCCGCCCCGCTGCGAGGGGCCGTCTGGGAAACGCTCAGGCGCGCCGGAACCCCGCCGGCGGACATCGGCTCGGTGATCCTCGTCGGTGGTTCCAGCCTGATGACACTTGTCTCCGACCTTGCGGCCGGGATCTGCCCGTCCGCCACCCTGCGCCACTCCGAAGCCTTCACCGCCGTGGTGGACGGGCTCGCCCTCGCCACAGGGGAAAGTTGACCACCGGGGCATTCCCGCCAGACCGTCTTGCAAGAATCCCCCTTGCATCAACGCCTCTCCCCGTGGAAATTGAACGTGCATTCAATTCCAACGGCTTTTTTGGGAGGAGGCCCATGGATTTCGCGCTCACCGAGGAACAGGTGGCCATCTACGACATGGCCCATGCCTTTGGCGAAGAACACATCGCGCCGTTCGCTGCCCAGTGGGAAGCCGACGGCACGATCCCGAAGGCGCTTTGGCCAAAGCTGGCGGAGCTGGGGTTCGGCGGCCTTTATGTCTCCGAGGACTCCGGCGGATCCGGCCTGTCGCGCCTCGACGCGACGCTTGTCTTCGAGGCCCTCAGCGCCTCCTGCGCCTCCGTCGCCGCCTTCCTGTCGATCCACAACATGTGCGCCAAGATGCTCGATGGCTTTGGCTCGGAAGAGCTGAAAGCCCGCTACCTTCCCGGCGCGCTCACGATGGACACGGTCTTTTCGTATTGCCTGACGGAACCCGGATCCGGCTCCGACGCGGCCGCGCTCAAGACACGAGCGGAGCGCACAAATGACGGCTACGCACTGAACGGGACCAAGGCGTTCATCTCCGGCGGAGGCTATTCCGATGCCTACATCGTCATGGCGCGCACCGGCGCAGACGGCCCCAAGGGCATCTCTGCGCTGGTGATCGACGATGGCACCGAGGGGCTGACCTACGGCGGGCTGGAACAGAAGATGGGGTGGAAAAGCCAACCGACACGACAGGTTCAGATGGACGACGCGCGGGTTCCGGCTGGCAACCTGCTGGGAGAGGAAGGGCGCGGCTTCTCCTACGCCATGGCCGGGCTCGATGGCGGCCGACTGAACATCTCCGCCTGTTCGCTGGGCGCCGCGCAGGCCGCACTCGATGCGACATTGACCTACATGGGCGAGCGCAAGGCTTTTGGTCAGTCGATCGACCAGTTCCAGGCCCTCCAATTCCGACTTGCCGATATGGAAATCGAGCTTCAGGCCGCCCGAACCTTCCTTCGCCAGGCTGCGTGGAAGCTCGACACTGGCCAGCCCGACGCCACCAAGTTCTGCGCCATGGCAAAGAAGTTCGTCACAGAGGCCGGCAGCCGCGTGGCCGACCAGTGCCTGCAGCTGCATGGCGGCTACGGATATCTCTCCGACTACGGTATCGAAAAGATCGTGCGCGACCTGCGCGTGCACCAGATCCTGGAAGGGACAAACGAGATCATGCGGGTAATCACCGCCCGCCACATGCTGAGCAACCGCTGAAACATGAGTGACATCCACATCCGCAAGGCCGGTCGCACGGGCCGGATCACGCTGACCCGTCCCAAGGCGCTCAACGCCCTGACCTATGACATGACGCTGGAGATCGACGCCGCCCTGAAGGACTGGGCGCGCGACGACACGATCGCCATGCTGGTCATCGACGCGGAGGGGGAAAAGGCCTTCTGCGCGGGCGGCGATATCGCGGAGATGTATGCCACGGGCACCGCGGGCGACTACGAATACGGGCGCAGGTTCTGGGCCGACGAATACAACATGAACGCCCGGCTCTTCGAGTTCCCGAAGCCGGTTGCGTCCTTCCTGCAAGGGTTCACCATGGGCGGCGGCGTCGGTGTTGGCTGCCACGGATCCCATCGCGTGGTGTGCGAGAACAGCCAGATCGCCATGCCGGAATGCGGCATCGGCCTCATCCCCGATGTCGGTGGTTCGCTTCTGCTGGCACATGCGCCGGGGCGGCTGGGCGAGTACCTTGGCACGACGGCCACGCGCATGGGGCCCGCAGATGCCATCCTCGCAGGTTTCGCGGATTACTTCGTGCCCGCCGCTGCCTGGCCGGAACTGATCGCCCGGCTGGAGGAAACCGGCGACTGGACCCTGATCGATGCCGCAGCCGCGCCGCCGCCCGAAGGGAGGCTCTCTGCACTGCAACCGGAAATCGATCGGCATTTCTCGGGCGAAACGCTGGGGGACATCCTGCGCTCGCTTCGGGCGGAGGATACCGCGTTCACCGCGAGCGCACTCAAGGCGCTGGAACGAAACTCCCCGCTGGCCATGGCCTGCGCGGTGGAGATGGCGCATCGTCTTGGGGACAACACCGGCATCCGGCAGGCGTTGGGGCTGGAATATCGTTTCACATATCGGTCGATGGAGCACGCGGATTTCCTCGAGGGGATACGCGCGGCGATCATTGACAAGGACCGTGCCCCGAAGTGGCGCCATACGCTCGACACCGTGTCGCCGATGGATGTCAGCGCCATGCTGATGCCACTGGGGCCCGACGCACTGACATTCAACACCGAAAAGACAGGGGAGGAGACGCCATGAAGGTCGGTTTCATAGGACTTGGCAACATGGGCGGCCCGATGGCCGCCAACCTTGCGGCGGCAGGCCACACGGTGACGGGCTTCGACCTCGCCGCCCCATGTCCCGAAGGCGTGACGGCCGCCACAAGTGGCGCCGAGGCGGCGTCAGGCGCGGATGTCGTCATCACCATGCTGCCCAATGGCGCCATCCTGCGCGCCGTCGCCGCGGAGATCCACCCGGCGATGGCCGCCGGTGCCGTGCATCTCGATTGCTCCACCGTCGATGTCGACAGCGCCCGGGCGGTCGCCGATGCCGCGCAGACCGCAGGGTTGTCGGCCGTGGACGCGCCGGTTTCCGGCGGTGTCGGTGGCGCGGCAGGCGGCACATTGACTTTCATGGCGGGCGGGTCGGAAGAGGCCTTCGCCAAAGTCAGCCCCTTGTTCGATGTCATGGGCCAGAAGGCCGTTCATTGCGGCGATGCCGGCGCCGGCCAGGCCGCCAAGATCTGCAACAACATGATCCTCGGCATCACCATGATCGGAACCTGCGAGGCTTTCGCGCTGGCCGACAAGCTGGGTCTCGACCGTCAGAAAATGTTCGACGTGGTCTCCACCTCGTCCGGATACAGCTGGTCGATGAACGCCTATTGCCCTGCCCCCGGCGTCGGCCCGAACTCTCCCGCCGACAACGGGTATCAACCCGGTTTTGCCGCAGACCTGATGCTGAAGGATCTGCGACTGTCGCAACAGGCGGCCGAAGCGGTCGACGCCGACACGCCGATGGGCCAGGCCGCCACCGCTCTGTACGAGCGCTTCGTGGAGGCCGAGGACGGTGCGGGCAAGGACTTCTCTGCCATGCTGCCAAGGTTCGAGAAACGCGGGCGAGGCTGATACGGCAGGACCTGTCGCGCCGGGGCAGTGCCCGGATCGCGGACAGCACCCCGCGCCGCCGATGGCCTTTGTTTTGCCGTGTTCTTCGGACATGCTGGCTCAACCTTTGAACTCCCCGCACGGGACATCAGGAGTACGGCGCAGTGAAATCCCTGCTTGTGTTCGGCGTCATCCTCGCCATGAGTGTCAGTGCCGCCCACGCGATCACTGTCCAGAACGGAAGTTTCGAGCTCGGAAACGCGGGCAGCGGTTTCACGACGCGTCCCGCAGGCAGCAGCGCGCTGCCGGGTTGGACCATCGGCGGCAGTTCCATCGACCATATCGGCGGGTATTGGCAGGCCGCAGACGGCGGGCAATCGCTTGATCTGAGCGGGAGCAATGCCGGCAGCGTGTCCCAGACGCTCACGGGTTTCGTGGTCAACCGATCCTACCGGCTGAGCTTCGCCCTGGCGGGAAACCCGGACAATGGTGACCGCTACAAGGACATTCGCGCGACGATCGGTGCCTCCAGCCAGGAGTTCACCTTCGACACCGAGACGACGAGCCGATCGAACATGGGCTGGGTATACCACGACATCACGTTCACGGCTCCGACGGAGAACCTCCAGCTTTCCTTCCTCAGCCTCGACACCAACCCCTGGGGACCGGCGCTTGACGACGTCTCTGTCTCTGCCGTACCCCTCCCGCCGGGGGCGCTGCTGCTGCTCACCGGCTTTGGCTGCGCGGCCGCCCTGCGGCGCCGCAAACGGTAGGCCGACACCACCGCCCGCTCCGAACCTGCACATGATCCGAAACCCGATTTGACCGCCCGGCATTTCGCCCGAGGGGTACATTCGGTCGCCCACTGCCAACCGCAGAGGCTTGATGAGCGACGCCAATGCAGGCCAATCAAGGGCTCCGCGCTTCAGCCAGGGTCTGTGCATTGCCGGAATGGGGTCCAATCCCGCGGCGGCACCAGAACGTGAATATCATCCAACCTGTGTTGAAGGTCTGGAGGGCGCGCCCGCGTTCGCCGGTCCTGTCCTCGATACTGACAGTCGGCGCCTTCACCGCCACGACGCCGCGAAACCCTTCCATGGGGGCGGGAGCATCGCCGGGTATTGGGTTGCCGCAATGCGGCGTCGCACCGCCATGGCGAACCTCATCCCGAACCGCTCGATCCACCGGCGTTCAAAAACCCTTGGCGAACACAAGAAAGCGGCCCACCCGCCGCTATCCGACATGCACCCGACGCCTTCGCTGGGTTGCATGGGCAAGGTAGCAGTTCGACGGGGCAACGGTTGATTTCAGCACTCGCGGGCAAACCCCGATCAACCTGACATTGGAGCGCATGCCAGCCCGGAAACCATAGCCCAAACCCAAGGACCTGCTTCCGTTTGGCCGCCCCACTCGTCTGCCGACATAAATTGACCGCGCCGGGTCCATACTCGGCAAGGTCAGACAGGCCTGTGGCGCCACTTTGTCCCTGCTATTCGGCGGCCACCTTGCCGGGTTTCAGCATCGTTGCAAGGTAGTGCCCGGTGTGACTCTCAGCGATCTCTGCCACATCCTCCGGCGTACCTGTCGCCACAACCGTTCCACCGCCGTCGCCACCTTCGGGGCCGATGTCGATGATCCAGTCTGCGGTCTTGATGACATCGAGATTGTGCTCGATCACCACGACCGTATTGCCCTGCTCCACCAGTTCATGCAGCACTTCCAACAGCTTGCGCACATCTTCGAAGTGCAGACCGGTCGTCGGTTCATCGAGGATATAGAGCGTGCGGCCGGTCGAGCGCTTGGCAAGTTCCTTGCTGAGCTTCACCCGCTGCGCCTCGCCGCCAGACAGGGTTGTTGCCTGCTGACCGACCTTGATATAGCCGAGCCCGACCCGCACCAGCGCATCCATCTTCTCCCGGATCGAGGGCACGGCCTTGAAGAAGTCCTGCGCATCCTCCACCGTCATATCAAGGACATCCGCGATGCTCTTGCCCTTGAACCGGATCTCCAACGTCTCCCGGTTGTAGCGCGCGCCGCCGCAGGTCTCGCAGGTTACGTAGACGTCCGGCAGGAAGTGCATCTCGATCTTGATCACCCCGTCGCCCTGACAGGCCTCGCAGCGGCCGCCCTTCACGTTGAACGAGAAACGGCCGGGTTTGTACCCGCGCGCCTTGGCCTCCGGAAGGCCCGCAAACCAGTCGCGGATCGGAGTGAAGGCTCCGGTGTAGGTCGCCGGGTTCGAGCGCGGCGTCCGGCCAATCGGCCGCTGGTCGATGTCGATAACCTTGTCGAGATGCTCCAGCCCCTTGATCGTCTCGCAGGGCGCCGGCGTCTGCCGTGCACCGTTGAGTCGCATGGAGGCCGTCTTGAACAGCGTCTCGATCGTCAGCGTCGACTTTCCACCGCCACTGACCCCTGTCACACAGACGAATTTCCCCAATGGAAAATCGGCTGTCACGGACTTGAGGTTGTTGCCGGTGGCCTTGACCACGGTCACTTTCTTGCCGTTCCCGTCGCGCCGCTCGCCCGGCACGGAGATCTCGCGTTTGCCGCTCAGATACTCGCCCGTGACCGAATTCTCATGGGAGGCAATCTGCTCCGGCGTCCCGCACGCGACCACCGAACCGCCATGCACTCCGGCGCCCGGTCCGATATCGAAAACAAAGTCCGCCTCCCGGATCGCCTCTTCGTCATGCTCCACGACGATCACGGTGTTTCCCTGATCCCGGAGGTTCTTGAGCGTCCCGAGCAGCCGGTCGTTGTCGCGCTGGTGCAGGCCGATGGAGGGCTCGTCGAGCACGTAGAGCACTCCCGTCAGACCCGAGCCGATCTGGCTCGCCAGCCGGATGCGTTGGCTTTCGCCACCGCTGAGCGTGCCGGCGTTGCGGGAGAGCGTAAGATATTCCAGGCCCACATTGTTCAGGAAGCCCAGTCGTTCGCGGATCTCCTTCAGGATGGCCACCGCGATCTCGTTCTTTTGCTGGGTCAAGGCTTCCGGCACGGTGTCGATCCAGGCGAGCGCCTCGCGGATCGACATCTTCACGACTTCGCCTACGTGCAACCCCGCGATCTTGACCGCCAGCGCCTCGGCCCTGAGGCGGTACCCGCCGCAGGTCCCGCAGGAGCGATTGTTCTGGTAGCGTTCGAACTCTTCCCGAATCCAGTTGGAATCCGTCTCGCGATAGCGGCGCTCCATGTTGGGGATGACCCCTTCGAAGCTCCGCGTCACCTGGTAGACACGCCCGCCCTCGTCATAGCGGAACTGGATTTCTTCCTCTCCGGACCCGTAGAGGAACACCTTCTGCACCTTCTTCGACAGGTCCTTCCAACGGGATGACTTGTCGAACTCGTAGTGCTTGGCGATGGCCTCGATGGTCTGCAGGAAATAGGGTGACTTGCCCTTTCGCCATGGCGCAAGCGCACCATCGGCGATCTTCAGGGTGGCATCGGGCACCACGAGACGCTCGTCGAAGAACAACTCCACGCCAAGCCCGTCGCAATCCGGACAGGCACCGAACGGCGCGTTGAAGGAAAACAGGCGCGGCTCGATCTCCGGGATGGTGAAACCGCTGACCGGGCAGGCAAAGTTCTCGGAGAAAGTGATGCGTTCGGGCTCCCCGTCCTCCGTCCGTGGCGCGGTCTCGAGGATGGCGATACCATCGGCAAGGTCGAGCGCGGTTCGGAAGCTGTCTGCCAGCCGCGTTTCCATTCCCTCTCGCACGACCAGCCTGTCCACGACCACGTCGATGTCGTGGCGGAACTTCTTGTCCAGCGTCGGAGGCTCGTCGAGGTCGAAGAAAGCGCCATCGACTTTGACCCTCTGGAACCCCTGCTTGCGCAGTTCCAGGAACTCCTTGCGGTATTCACCCTTTCGATCCCGGACAATCGGGGCGAGCAGGTAGGCCCGCGTGTCCTCCTCCATGCCCATGACCCGGTCCACCATGTCCTGGACTTGCTGGGCCTCGATCGGGAGCCCCGTGGCGGGCGAGAAAGGCGTTCCGACACGCGCGAACAGCAGGCGGAGGTAGTCGTAGACCTCCGTCACGGTTCCGACGGTCGAACGCGGGTTTTTTGAGGTGGTTTTCTGCTCGATGGAGATGGCCGGGGACAGGCCGGAGATGTGGTCCACATCCGGCTTTTCCATCATGTCGAGGAACTGGCGGGCGTAGGCCGAGAGGCTCTCCACGTAGCGGCGCTGACCTTCCGCGTAGATCGTGTCGAAAGCCAACGACGACTTCCCTGAACCCGACAGGCCGGTGATTACCACCAACTCGTCGCGGGGGATGTCCACGTCGATGTTCTTCAGATTGTGCTCGCGCGCACCGCGCACCTCGATGAACTTCTGTTCGGGCATGACCCCTCCTGGGATGGATAGGTCAGAGATAAGGCAGCCCGGCGGATTCTCCAATCGGAAATTGAGAACAAATCATAAACGTATAAGTCTGCGCCGACACCAGAATGCAAAAAAGGCGGCCCGAAGACCGCCCTCGTGCTCTTGTGGCCGTGTCGCTTCAGGACTTGCGGCGACGCATCGCGGCGAGGCCACCAAGGCCAGCCAGCAACAGGATCCCTGCCGCCGGAACCGGAACCAGCGAGATGCTGACGTTGTCGATCATCGCGCCGGAGGCGCTCCCGCTTGCACGCGACGCGAAACGCAACCGCTCCGACGTGTTGCCTGCGGTGAAATCGAAACTGGCAGGGGTCCAATTCACCACGCCACGCGTCAGGGTGTTCGTACCGACAGTGATTGCATCCCTGAAGTTGCCGATCGAGGCTGCAAACCGGATCACCACTCCCCTGCGAACCGCGGGGTTCGCGGCGTAGTCGAATGAAATGCGGTAGGTCGACCCAACGGAAAGACCGTTGACGACCTGGCGAATATCACCAGATCCACTTGACGCCACGAGATCGATCGACTGGTTTCCATCCGATGCCGGGTAGTATGCGGAGTGCTTCACATCGACACCATCGCCACCGATGATCCAACCTGGAAGACCCGGACTGCCCGCCCCCAGAATGCGCCACGAATCCGGGCTGATATCCTCGGCTTCGAAGCTACCATTCGTAATGGTGGCGGCACTCGCGACACCTGCCCCCAGGGAGCAAAGTACGCAGGCAAGAAGAAGCCTTTTCATGTCACCCTCGATAAAAAAATATTCACACCTGAGAAATCGTTAACAGATCCTTTACAGCAGTCAAACAGTGACCGGGCGAGACCCGAAAAAATGTGTCATTTGAGCCTGTTTGGCGACATTCGGCTTCAACAATGACCCTCGAAACACGGGTTTGGAGAAGTTTCCACGCTCAGAATTCCGACATTTCAGCCTGCCAAGCGAAGTGTGTTGCAAAGGGAATCACCTTTGCCGCACACAAAGGGGCGGCGGAGCTGACCTTTGCATCGCGACACCGCCGGTTTCTGGCAGGCAGGTCCGACGCGCGGAACTGCCTTGGCACAGGGAATGCAGGTTGCGTCAACGTGTCGGTGAATTACCGCGAGATCAGAATCGGCGGGCATCATGAGGAGATTTCTCCAAGCGTTGCCTGACATCCGGCCACTCGCACCGCTCGCACCTCGTTTTGTCCGTGAATTGCCTGTCCACGGACAATCCTCATGGTGCTTTCAGCCGCGCCGTTCGGGGTAGCATATCCAGAGTCCCCCGTCCCGGATTTACCCAGATTCTTGCCGAAATCTCGGGCCGGCCTGATGGCCAGCCCGATCCAGTGCGCTTCCTGCCGAATGCACCACCCTCTCTGGAGATGACCGCAGCTTGGGATTCAGCCAAGCCTCAGACCGTCGGGAAACCGGCATCGCGTCAGATGTGGATCACGCGATCGAAAGCATCCAGAACGCTTTCGTGCATCATTTCTGACAGGGTAGGATGCGGGAACACGGTCTCCATCAGATCCTGTTCCGTCGTCTCAAGCTTCTGGCCGATCACGTAGCCCTGGATAAGTTCCGTCACCTCGGCGCCAACCATGTGAGCGCCCAGAAGCTCCCCGGTCTTGGCGTCGAATACCGTCTTGATCAAACCCTGCGCTTCGCCCAACGCGATCGCCTTGCCGTTGCCGATGAAGGGGAACCTCCCGACTTTCACGTCGTGGCCCGCTTCCTTCGCCTTTGCTTCGGTCAGCCCGACGCTGGCAACCTGCGGGTTGCAATAGGTGCAGCCTGCAATGCTCTCGGGCTTTACCGGATGGGCGTGCTTGCCCGCGATCAGTTCGGCAACCATGACCCCCTCGTGGGAGGCCTTGTGCGCCAGCCAGGGGGCACCCGCGACGTCACCGATCGCATAGAGCCCATCGACACCGGTGCGGCAGAACTCGTCGGTGACCACATGCGTCCGGTCGACTTTCACACCGAGCGACTCCAGCCCCAGGCCTTCGACATTGCCGACAATGCCGACGGCAGAAATCACGGTATCGAACGTGTGCTTCTCAACCTTGCCGCCGCTTTCGATGTGGGCCACCACCTTGTCGGCGGATCGGTCCAGTTGCTTGACCATGGACTTCTCCAGAATCTTCATACCCTGCTTCTGGAACGACTTCTTCGCGAAGGCGGAAATCTCCGCATCCTCGACCGGCAGTACCCGATCCAGCACCTCGACCACAGTCGTCTCGGCGCCGAGGGTGTTGTAAAAGCTGGCAAACTCGATGCCGATCGCACCCGATCCAATGACCAACAGCTTCTTCGGCATATGCGGCGGTTGCAGCGCATCCTTGTAGGTCCAGACCCGCTTGCCGTCACCTTCAAGACCCGGCAACTGGCGCGCCCGCGCACCTGTGGCGAGAACGATGTTCTTCGCCGTCAGCTCTTCCGTCCCTTTGTCGGTCTTGACGGAGACCTTGCCGTTTCCGGCCAGCGTCGCCTCGCCCATGATCGTCGTGACCTTGTTCTTCTTGAACAGGTGGCCGATCCCGCCAGACAGCTGCTTGGCGACCCCGCGCGAGCGCTTAACGACGGCATCGATGTCATAGCCGAGGTTCTCGGCCTTCAGGCCGAACTCTCCAGCGCGTTCCATCAAGTGGAACACCTCGGCAGAGCGCAACAGCGCCTTGGTCGGAATACAGCCCCAGTTCAGGCAGATACCGCCGAGGTGCTCGCGCTCCACGCAAGCCACCTTGAGCCCCAGCTGGGCGCCCCGGATCGCCGCCACATAGCCTCCGGGGCCGGCGCCGATCACGATCATGTCGAATGTCTGTGCAGCCATCTCCGGCCCTCCGCTACGTAAACTGGTTTAGTGTTAAACTAATTTGAGCCACGCGCGAAGCCCCAAGCAGGGGCAAATCCGACAAAGGGCAAGAAAGGCTGCCATTCCCCGTTTGCATGGCTCGCGGCAGCGACATCATGGCTCGCGCCGTCCTGAAACGCCCCGGTCAGGGACATCGGAAGCGTCGCGCACCATCGCCGCCGCCCGTTCAGGCGTCGTCTTCCGCCTTGAGCGCGTTCAGCACCGCCGCATACCCCTCTTCGGCAAGGAAAGCCTCCTCTCCAGGCAAGGTCATCCGCCCAATCGCCGCGTTGCGATAGGGAAAGCGCCCGAAACGGCGAATGATCTCCCGATGAGCACGGGCATGGATCAGGTTCTCGGCGCCGGTCTCCGGCAACCGCTCCGTCATCAGGCGGATACACCGGTCCTGATTGTCCAGCCGCTCCGAATGCATCAGTGGCAGGTAGAAAAACTGCCGTTCGGGCTCGTCGATCTCCATGTCCCACCGGCGATCCACGGCCATTTTGGCGGCGGTCCGCGCCAGCGCGTCGGTGGCAAAGGCCCGCGCCTCGCCCCGAAACATGTTCCGCGGGAACTGGTCGGTGAGGATAAGGAACCCGAACATGCTCTCGGCGCAGATACACCAGTCGAACATGTCACCGGAATGCGCCTCCTCCCACGCAGTCAGAAACCGGTCGCGGATTTCGGCGTCCAGCGCCTCGTCCACCTTGTACCAACCCGAGGGACCGACGTCCTCGAGCCAGAACCGCGCAACTTCCCGGGCAGTGGTGTCGGGCATGGTCTTCTCCTGTACCGGAAAGCTCAGGCGGTGTCCTCCGCCTGTCTCTCGTTGTCCTGTTCCTGGGCCTCGGCTTCCGCCTCGGCCTCCGCTTCCTGTGCAGCTTCGATGAATACCTCCTGTGCGACCTCGACCGCAACCGGAGATGCAGTCGGCAGAACCGGCGCGTAGCTCCCGGTTTCATCGACCGGGACGGCGTCGCTCTGGGTCATGCGCCAGGCGGCATAGGCCGCCAGTGTCACGCAAAGCAGGACAAGGAACAGGAAGAAGCCCTGCGCTCCGACCACTCCCATCATCCAGCCGGTGATCAGCGGCCCCATGATTGCGCCGATGCCGTTGATGAAGATCAGCCCGCCGGAAGCGGCGGCCATATCCTCGTAGTCAAGGTGATCGTTCACATAGGCGAGCAGAAGCGCGTAGAGCGGGTTGGAGGTGCCCCCGATGACAAAGGCCGCCGCCAGCAGCGTGGGGAAATCGTCCGCCATTGTCATAGCCAACAGGGATGCGACCGCGCCGATGATAGCGGATGCGAGGATGAGCAACCGGCGGTCCATGCGGTCGGACAACCAGCCGATCGGGTACTGCATCAGCATCCCCCCGAGGTAGATCGATGCAATGAATCCGGAGATCTGGGGCACCGACAATCCGGCCTCGGAGCCATAGACCGAGGCCATGCCGAACAGCGCGGAAAACACACCACCGAGCAGGAAGAAACCTACGCAACCGAGTTGCGAGACATCCCAGAGCGCCCGCAGGCTCATCGGTTTGGTTGAATCGAACGCGGGTGTGGGCTGCACCGCCAGCAGGATCGGCGCGAAAGATATCGACACGAGGACCGACGGGATCACGAAGAGCACGAAGCCGGACGGGTCACCTGCCAAGAGCAACCCCTGTGCGGCGACAACGCCAGCCATCTGCACCATCACATAGAGCGACAGCGCCTGCCCGCGCCGCTCGTTGGTGACGGCATTGTTCAGCCAGCTTTCGGCGGTGACATAGACGCCGGAGAGGCAGAAGCCCATCAACACACGCCCGGCGGTCCATGCGACCGGGTGTGCCACGAGGGGATAGAGAATCAGGATCGCGGATACGAAGGAGCCGAGCGCCGCGAAGACGCGGATGTGGCCAACGCGACGGATCATCTCCGGCGCCAGCCGCGATCCGCCGAGGAAGCCAAGGAAATAGCCCGACATCACCACTGACATCTCGAAGGTCGAAAAATCCTCGATGCCGCCGCGAATCCCCAGCAAAGTGCCCTGTACGCCGTTGCCGACCATCAGCAGCAGCATCCCGAACAATAGGGCCCAGGTGGCCGAGATAACCTGAAACATGTCGTGCATTCCTGTTGCTTGAGGGGTTGAGGCTAGCGCGCCCGGGCAAAGACATTCGCGCCCCACAGCGACGTCGCGATGTCGCTTGCGGAGGACCGGGTGCTGTCGTCACCGGGATCGCCCGGGGACCTTGCCCGACAACCACACTCAGTGGCGCATCACAAGCCCATTCCGGCGATGGCTTTGCGTGGCCCGGCGCTCTCTCCCAAACGGTCGGCGATCCGGCGGCGCACCATCTCTACGTGAAGCCGCGCGTTGTACGCGCCCCCCCGGAAAGCTGGGGGCAACCGCATTGCCACCAACCGCTTGTCGATCTCGATCAGCCTGGCGTCGAGCCCGCGCAGCGTCTCGTCGTCCTCCGCCACCGCCAGGTCCATTTCCACCATCCGAACCTCTGTGTAGTAGCGCCAGATCCGGCGGTTCATCGACCAGCGATAAATCCCGGGCAGCGCCCGGATCATCGGGATGACGAGGAAGAACAGCGGCACGATCACCAACAACACACGCCGGATCTGCGCCGCAATCCAGTAGGGCAACCAGGCGTGAAAGTTGCTCTGCCCTTCGGCGAGCAGTTTCAGCGCTCCGGCATCGATTGGCATGTCCACGGCCTCAGCCGTCGGGAAGAGTCCCTGCCGGGAGAATATGTCGGCATCTCCGTGGATCTTTCGCGCGGCGAGGACCAGGCGATCGACGACGGCGGGGTGCAGATCCTCCACAGCGGCGAGGCGCGCCCAGAGTGCGACCTGAAGGGTGGTCTCAGCCGGTTTCACCGGATCGAGCGACATTGCGCCGGAGGGAACGACCGCAATCCGGCTGTAGGGAAGACGAAGGGAGATCGCGTCGATATGGTCGAATGTCAGCAACCGGACGGCATCGGTATCCTGCAACGGCTCAAGGTAACCCGCGTCCAGAACGGCCACGTAGATCGCCACATCGACGTCGCCTGCAAGAAGGGCGTCCGTCGCCGCCCGACCGCCGAGATCGGCCATCGTGTTGCGATCCATGAGGTCGAGCGCTCCGAGCAGCTCATCGGCCGCGGTACGCGTTCCCGAGCCCTCGTTGCCGCGGGCGATGATCAGGCCACGCCAAAGCGCGGGGTTGGAGGACACCTCGCGGTCGGTGCGAACGTAAACCAGGTAGGGTTCAACAAAGACTGTGGCCAGCGCCTCGATCCCCGGCACCCGGGCGGGAACCCCCCCTTGAAGCAACCCGATATCGGCCTTCCGGGCTTCCAGAAGTTCAAGGTTGTCGATCGAGCCACCGGTTTCAAGGATCTCCAGCGTGATCCCGTCACGCGCGAGTTCCTCCCGGTAGCGTTCCGCGACGCTCCAGTAGCCACCGTCGCGGCTGCCGGCGGCGAAGGTCAGGGTCGTCGGCGGCGGCAGGTCGCGCAGAAGGAGCACGGCCAGGACCACGAAGACGAAAATCGCTCCGACAATGCTCAGCAGTCTCACCGTGGCACTCCTCTGCGTCCCGCACCGGTCCGGGTCCATCGCCCGGACTTTGCCATGCCCCCTGCCGCAGTCCAATAGACCAATTGAGGCTTGACGTGGCGTGGCCATCGGCGCATTGCATTGGGCATGAACCGTTCCGCCGCCTCCCGATTTTATTGGGCTCGCTTCTACTAGTCGCGGCCGAACGGAGGATATTGTCTGAATGGCCGCCCCGGGCGGCCTTTTTCATTTCCGGTTTCCCGTGGCGGTTCGCCCCAAGGAGACCGACATGAACCACAGCAAGATCGACATTCCCGGCAGCCGGAAACCCGCAGGTCCGGTGACCATCCGCCAGGCGAAACGCGGTGACGCTTCACGCCTGATCGCCATGATCACTTCGCTTGCGGGCCATCATGGCGACGCGGCCACCGTCACACCCGCAACACTCGATCGCGACATCTTCGATGCGAGCGCCTGCACCACCGCACTTGTCGCGCATTGCGGCGGATCCCTGCTGGGCTATGCAGCGCTCAACCTGATCACGCATCTGCATTTCGGGCGGCGGGTCATGGACCTCGCGCACCTCTTTGTGGAAGACCTGCACCGGGGTCACGGGGTCGGCCGCCAGCTGATTGCCGCATCTGTGGAGGAAGCGCGCCGTCAACGTTGCACGCGCCTGACCGTAGGCACGCACCCTGAGAACGAAACCGCGCAGGCGGTCTATCGTTCGCTGGGGTTTCGCGATGCGCCGGTTGGCGGAACGCGTTTCCAGCTCGACCTGCCGGAGACCGGCGCATTGCCGGACGGATGGGTATGAGCCTTGCCGCAGGGCAAAGGTGATCGTCCTACCGGTCGATACCGGCCGGTTGGGCGCATCCCGGCGATACCACCGGCTGACCAAAACGCGTGCGCCACAGCCAACGGATGTGTACTATGGGAGCAGGTCCTTTCATGCTGGAGTTTCTCATGCGGTTGCATTCTGTCGCCCTGATACTGACGGCCCTTCACTTCGCCGCGCTGCCGGCCTCCGCGGATGTGAAACTCAAGGGCAACAATATCAACGTCAAAGTCGGCAAACACGGCATCAAGGGCGCAACGATCAAGGGAAACCACGCCAATGTCGACGTTGGCAAGAAGGGCGTGAAAGGAGCGTCGGTCAAGGGCAAGAACGCCAACGTCAAGGTCGGCAAGGACGGCGTCAAGGGCGCAACCGTCAAGGGCGGCAATGCCAATGTGAACATCGGCAAGGATGGTGTCGAGGGGACCACCATCAAGGGGAAACACGGCAACTTGCGGCTGTCTGCCGACGGCAGGACCTGCCTCAACAGCAAGGGGCAGTCGGTGAACCTGTCCAAGTGCAAATAGCCGCTGAGCCGCGTGACGCACCGAGCCGGGCCGCCTGAGGCTCCCCGTACGTTGGAAGCGTCGCGTTCCAACCGCAACGGGTCTGGCAAGCGCCTAGCCAGTCCCGAGGCCATCCGATGGTGACGTGATCCGCGCTTCCTCAGACCTTTGGCAGCAACAAAGAGGCATCCCCGTAGGAGAAAAACCGATACCGCTCTGCGATCGCGTGGTCGTAGATCTGCATCATCCGTTCCCGCCCCATCAGCGCCGACACCAGCATCATGAGCGTAGACTTCGGCAGGTGGAAATTCGTCATCAACCCATCGGCGATCCGAAACCTGTAGCCCGGGCGGATGAAGATATCCGTCTCTCCCTGCCACGGTACGATGCCATCGCCCGCCGCCGCGCTCTCGATCAGCCGGCAGGCCGTGGTGCCGACCGGGATGATCCGGCCGCCGGCCGCCCGGGTGGCGTTGATGTCCTCGGCCGCGGCCTCCGTCACCTCCCCCCACTCCGAATGCATGCGGTGCCTGGAAACATCGTCGACCTTAACCGGGAGAAAAGTGCCGGCGCCGACGTGCAATGTGACCTCGGTGAAATCCACGCCCATCGACGCGATCTCGCGCAGCAGCGCCTCGTCGAAATGCAGACTGGCGGTCGGGGCCGCGACGGCGCCGGAGTGGCGCGCAAATACCGTCTGGTAGTCGGTCCGGTCCTGCGCATCCGCCGCCCGGCGGGCCGCGATATAGGGCGGAAGGGGCATGACGCCTGCGGCTTCCAGTGCCGCGTCGAAATCCTCGCCGTCGAGTGAAAAGGACAGGTTGAGTTGGCCCTCCGAACGCCCGGTCACTGTCGCCGAGAAGCCGGGCGCGAAGTGGATTCCCTCGCCGTCGCGCACCTTCTTCGCCGGTTTGACCAGAGCCTGCCAGCTGCCATCGCCCTGCGGTTCGAGCAGCGTGACCTCGATCCTCGCCTCGGTAGGCCCCTGCTCGCCTTGCCGCCGGCGCAGCCCGGACAACCGTGCGGGAATGACCTTGGTGTTGTTCAGCACCAGCCGGTCGCCGGGCCGCAGATAGCGTGGCAGATCAAGGACCTGCGCGTCCTCGGTCGCCGCGCCCAGAGCCACCAGAAAACGCGCATGAGTGCGCGGGTTTGCGGGCCGGGTGGCGATCAGCTCCTCGGGAAGGTCGAAGTCGAAATCGCTCAGCAACATCAGTTCTGTCCCCGGACCATTGGCGGCGGCGCACGGAAGATCTCCCGGAACATGCCGGGGGTGAAGGCCGACAGCGGGTTCACTTCGACAGAGGGGTTGGCAGAGGAGCCGCGCATTCGGTAGGTCACCCCGATAAGCCCCTCGCCCTTTCGGGTGAAGATCGAGCCGATCGAGTTTACCATGTAGACGGGCGAGAACACGCCCTGCATGTCCAGCCTGTCGCGGACCATGTCATAGACCCCTTCCATCGAGATGCCGAGCGAGGGCCCGACGCCGGAGGAGCGTGTGACCCGCACATAGGATGGCGTCAAGCGAAACAGCGCCTCGATCTCGTTGAAGACGATGCCGGAGCCGTTCAGCTCGTCGATCAGCCCGACGACGGAGATCGCGTTGATCAGCGCGGCAAGGCCGGACGCGCTGCGGACACGCACATTCCCGACCTTGAGTTGGCCATCATATTCCCCGGGCTCGGGGCGCGGGGTGAGGAGCAGGGTCATCGAGCCGCCGTTGCCCTGTTCAAAGAGTCCCGCTGCCTTGAATACCGCGCCGGCGTTGTCAGAACGGACACGCACCCCGGTGCGCCCGCCCCGCCCCGGCGCCAGCGTGCCGGTGACGGCGGCCTTGCCATTCACCCGGCCAGTGAACGTTCCCGAGAGGCCGCCTGCACGTGTCAGTTCACCGCGGAACGCCGTAAGCGAAAGCCCTTCGGAGACAACCACACGGTCAAGAGACAACGCAATCGGCGGACCGCCGGTGCCGCCAGCCGATCGCCCGCCGGAAGGCCCCATGCTCGTGCGCCGGATGTCGACCGTGCCACCTTCGACCGACACTGCGGGTTCCCGCCCCGCGCCGCGCCCCCGCAGGGTGACCGGAGCATCGAGCCAACCGCCCAGCGACACGCGGGAGAACCGGGCCCGGTCGAGCCCACCTTCCGGCGTCAGGGTGATTGCCCCCTCCGCCGACAGCCCCGGCGCAGTGAGAAGGATCCGGTCGATCTGCCCGCCTGCGCCAAGAGTGCCGACGACATCGAGCCCGCCGGTCGCAGCGCGGGTCTTGGAATACTGGAGCGCAGGCAACGACAGGCCGACGCCGCGCAGATCCGAGGCCAGCGAGAACCGTGGCAATTGCCCCTTCGGCAGGTCGACGCGGAAACGTCCCTCACCCGCCCCGGAGACCAACCCCTCCGGCAGGCCGATGCCGAAGTTCTCAACCGCGCGCGCGCCAACCTCCAGGGTTCCCTCGACAAAGGCAGGCGGGACATCAGCACCGAGAGGAAGGGTGAAGGCGCCCTCGACTGGCACATCCTCAAGCGACGCCGCCCCCCGGATTTCCAGTCCGGTCGGCCGCGCTCGCAGGGACAGGCGCTCGGCGACAAGTGTCCTGTTCGGGACCACCACGTCGGACGACAGCCCCGTCAGTGTCCCGGCAATGTCGTAGTCAACCTCCCCGGGCACGATCTTGCGTTGCATCGGGAACCGGAGGACGCCGGTCAACTGCGCCTCGCCCTCGGCCAGCCCCACGGGCAGGTTGGCCCGGCTCAGGAACCGGAAGGGCGGCTGGTCCAGCAGCGAAAGGCCCGCATGAACCGGGGAGCGCGATTGCCAGAGCACTTCGGCGATACGGGGCAACCGGTTCATGTTGGAAATGCGGATCGAAGCGCCCGACAGGTCGACAATACCGCCTTCAGGGGCCGCAACGCTTCCCGAGTCGATGGACAGCCCGAAGCTGTGACGCCCGACAGAGGCATAGCCGCTGGCGCCCTCGATCGGGGGCAGGCTGGGCATGGCGATGGCAGTGCCATCCCGGAACTGGAACGTCAGCGCAAGGTCCGGCCGCTCACCCTGACGGAAACGCAGCCCGGCATGGGCATCGTGGACCCGCCCCGAAATCAGGTTGTTGGCAACCCATCGCCGCGTCCCCGGGGCAAGCTCGTGAGGCCAGAGTGCCAGCAACGGTTCGCTCTCGATCTGGTCCAGTCCCATGTCCAGAATGACGTTCCAGCCGTCGGCATCCGCTGTCACCTTGCCACTGGCCCTGAGCCGGGTCACCTCGGCCGCCGGGTCCTGCGAACTGGTGCTCAGGACCGCCTGCCCGATATGGATCGTGAAGGGATCGAGCGTGGTGTGCAGGTCTACGGCACCGTCTTGGAAACGCGCCGGTTCGGGAAAGAGCCCGGCGCGGTCCACGCGCAGGTCGCTGACCTGAAACTGGCCGACCATCGCGTTGGGCCAGCCGCTGTCCAGCCCCTCCAGGGTGATGTGTCCGCTGGCCTCCACGCCGCCATCGGGTGAGTCGAGGCTGAGCTGTTCGAAACGGACTCTGGCCTCTGCCGGGTCGTAGCTGAAATAGGCGCGCGCGCTGTCGAACGGGACCGGGCTGGCGGCTTGTGCGGGCTGGAAGGCGCCCTCGCCAATCTCCAACGTCCCGTTGATCGTCCCCATCCGGCCAGCGGCATCGGCGGTCGCGATCAGCGCGCCGGAGACCTTTGCATCCAGTGGCTCCAGCCACGAAAGGGCTGGTGCCTGCGTCGCGATCACCTCTGCCGGGACCCCCTCTACCAGCGTGGACAGCTCGGCCTGTGCGGTATCCATGTCGAGGCTCAGCCGCAAGGCAAGCCGGGCACCGGCTGGATCGTTGGGCAAGGTCAGCGGCGCCGTGACGGCGATGGAAAGATCGTCGCCCTCGTGGTCGAGATCGAGCGCGGCATTCTCGATCTGCCAGACCTGTTGCGCGCGAAGGTCCTCAAAGACCACACGTAAATCGCGCACCTCGATACTCCGGATCGGGGCAAGCCCCTGCAGGGCAAAGGTGGCACGCAACGCACCGATCGCCTCCTCAAGGGAACCAAGCTGCGCAAACCCATCTCCTTGCCCGAACCCGAGATCCAGAGCGCCGGTCTCGTCCCGACGAAGTCGCGCCTCGGCCCCGGACACGCGAAGTGCCTCGATCTGCACCCGCCCCTGAACCAGCGCCGATGTGTCGAGCGAAACCCCAAGTTCCGGGATCCCGGCCAGTTCCGTTCCGTCCGGAGCGGACAGGCGCACGTCGTGGAACAGGACCTGCGGCAGGTCCGCGTGGTGCATCCGCACCGAAACCCGGCCGACATCCGCCCGTCCGCCGCCCAACCCGCGCGAGAAAAGGGCGCCGGCCTCCTCGGCAACCCAACCCGGCGCGGGAAGGTCGCGACCATCGAGAACAACCGCCACGACAACAACCGCCACCAGCGCCAGCACAAGAAGATCGAATGCGAGGAACAGAAGCCATCGGACAGGCGTCAACGGGCCCATACGAGCCCGCCGCGGTTTGCGACCCTTGCTGTCGTGTGGTGTCCCGGGCGACGGCGGTGCCGCAACGTCCGGTGATGTCTTGCCGCTCACATTCGTCCTCGACGACCCTGGCAACCTTTATCTTCGCGCCTTGCGCACTAAAACGGAAGGCAATGCATGGAACTAGAGGATAACAGATACATGATCGACACCGGACATGCCGCCCCCGATTTCACGCTTCCCCGCGATGGTGGTGGCGCGGTGACGCTTTCCGACCTGCGCCCGGCGCCGGTGGTGCTGTACTTCTATCCAAGGGACGATACGTCGGGCTGCACGAAGCAGGCACTCGCCTTTACCGAGGCGCTTGCCGAGTTCGTGGCTGCGGGCGCTGTCGTGCTCGGGATTTCCAAGGACACAATCGCCAAGCACGACAAGTTCCGCGACAAGCACAATCTTGGCGTCGCACTGCTGTCCGATGCGGAGAACGAGATCTGCGAGGCCTATGGCGTGTGGAAGCAGAAATCGATGTACGGCAAGACGTTTTTCGGGATCGAACGCAGCACTTTCCTGATCGATGGCGAGGGGCGAATCAACCGCATCTGGCGAAAGGTCAAGGTGCCGGGGCATGTGGAAGAGGTTCTGGAAGCGGTGCAGGCGCTCGGCTGATATCACCCCAGGCTGGCAGGCGACACTATCTGCAGGCGCGTCCGCTGCCGCGAAGTGAGGGTTGGCGGTCGCGTTGAACGGTTGGGCTGCGGACCCTGCGGCGCAGGATTGGTGTCGGCAACCCACAACCCAGACCGACCTTGGCCATGCCATGCGGGTCAAAGAGCAGAGCGGGAGCGGTCGAGGGCGCGCGAATTGGCTGCTATTGGAGCACCGAACGTCCTGGCGGACTCAACGCTGGAAGACGGAGAACGGCTGCAAGGAGTGCAGGTTGGCGGTCGCTCGGGGATTCGAACCCCGGAGACCCTTTCAGGCCTGACGGTTTTCAAGACCGCTCCGTTCAACCACTCCGGCAAGCGACCGCACCAACAGGCTCCAACTACCGCGCCATTCGGACGTGGACAAGGGGCGAACGGGTTTCCTGAAGCTGGTCCGCCTGCCCCGCGCACAGATCGACACTCAGCATCACAGGTCTCTGAAACCAATCCGCTGCGGGGTATATCCGACCACCCGCCGAACAGCTTTCCGGGCCATTGCCAGCCGCACCGCCGACGGGCCATCCGAACGCGGCCTGCTGCCGGCGCGTGCATTTCCACCTCCTGGCGGGCTGTCGGTGGCGGTGCACCTCGCCCGGGCAATCGCCTGTTTCGCGACAGGACAACGCCTTCGGAGCGCATGAGCCCGGCTCATCGAATTGCACAAATCGTAGCCATCGGGAAACAGCACCCGCAGAATAGCGCCCGGCACGGCGCACAATCCTTTGCGTGCCACGCAAGACCATGTATAACTTTCCCAAACAGGCCCAAAATCGGGCCAAATCGAGCAGCGAGGCCGCAACGGCGGCCTGAGAGCGTGGGCAACACGCTACAAAAGGGGCGAACTATGGGCGGAATCAGGCTGACTCTCTTTATCGGAGCATCTGCGCTGGCATTGACTGTGTCGGGATGCATGGAAGGTGGTTCGGGCACATCGGACGGCTCGGCCGAAGCTACGGCCTTTTCTGAGCGCCCCTCCTCCACCCGGCTCGTCGAGCGCGATGTCGAGGCGCCGGAAGTGTTCCAGGTTACCGAAAAAGGCTTGTGGGACGGACGCCCGTCGCTCGGTGGTGTCTGGGTCGCCCACCCCGACGTGACCGACCCCGAGCGTGTGATCATCCGCAACGAGGCCAACGGGAAATTTGTCATCGGCGCCCTGTTCAAGCGCGAGCGGGAACACCCCGGACCCAAGATCCAGGTTTCGTCTGATGCCGCCGCCGCGCTGGAACTCCTGGCGGGCTCGCCGACGGTTCTCAATGTGACGGCACTCCGGCGCGAGGAACCCGAACAGCCCGAGGAAGCCATCACACCTGCGGAGACCGAGGCCGTCGCGGAGGCCGAAGCCCCGGCAGAGAGCGGCGATGCAACAATTGCCGGCGCCGCCGCCGCGATCGATGCCGCTGAAACCGGAGACGGCACCGAAAGCCTCGCCGCGACCACAGCCGCTGCCGAAACGGCCGCCCCTGCTGCCCCGGCCAAGACCAAGCGTAGCTGGAACCCGTTCCGCCGCAACAAGCAGCCCAAGAGCGCGATCCCGGTCGCTGCAACCGCCACCACTGCCGTCGGCACCACCGTTGCGACCGAAGCGCTCGCCACCGGCGACGTCAGCAGCGCCCCGCTCGGCGGACAATTGCCGAAGACCACGGGCGGCACGACACAGGCCGCCAAGCCTGCCGCATCGGCCCCGGCGCCGAAGAAAACCACCTCGGTCGACAAGCCCTACGTGCAGATCGGCATCTTCTCCGTGGAGCAGAACGCCAACAACACAGCGACCGCGATGCGTCAGAACGGCGTGGTGCCGAAGGTCTTCGAACAGGAGATGAAGGGCAAGAAATACTGGCGCGTCGTCGTCGGCCCCGCGACCAGCAAGTCGGATCGCTCCGTTCTGCTCAAGAAAGTGAAGGGCATGGGCTTCACCGATGCCTATGCTGTCAACGGCTAAGGCGCTAGAACACGGGCATGATACGTAGACTTGCCGCCTTTCTGATTCTCGCCACCAGCCTGACCGCGCCTGCGGTCAGTGCCGGTTTTGAAACCCGTGCCAGCGCCGCCTGGATTCTCGACCAGACCACCGGGACGGTGCTTCTGTCCAAGGATGCCGAGACCCCGTTGCCGCCGGCCTCCATGTCCAAGCTGATGACGCTGAACATGCTGTTCGAGGCATTGCGCGACGGACGCGTCACACTGGACACGAAATTCTCCGTCTCCGACAAGGCGTCGGCCATGGGCGGCTCGTCCATGTTCCTGACGCCAAAGGACCGCCCCACGGTCGAGGAGTTGATCAAGGGCATCATCGTCCAGTCCGGCAACGATGCCTGCGTGGTTGTCGCCGAAGGGCTCGCGGGCACCGAGGAGGGTTTCGCCCGCCTGATGAACGAGCGCGCCCGGGCCATCGGCCTGCGCAACTCGACCTTCGCAAATGCCTCCGGGTGGCCGCACCCGAACCACCGCATGTCGATGCAGGACCTCGGGCTACTGGCCCGGCGCCTGATCGAGGAGTTTCCGGAGTATTATGGCTACTTCGCCATGCTCACCTTTGAATACGATGGTCGGGTTCCCTCCAACCACCGCAACCGCAACCCGCTGTTGACGCTCGGGATCGGTGCCGATGGCCTGAAGACCGGACATACCGCCGAAGCGGGCTATGGGCTCGTGGGGTCGGCCGTGCAGGGTCAGCGTCGGATCATCTTTGTCATTTCCGGCCTCGACAGCGAGCCGCAACGCGCCGAAGAGGCGGAGAGCGTCGTCAACTGGGCCTTCCGCCAGTTCGTGCAGAAGACCGTGGCCGAAAAGGGCACGCGCCTGGCACAGGTGCCGGTCTGGATGGGCGCGGAGCGGACCGTCGGCATGGTCGTCCCCGAGAACCTGGACCTTCTGGTGCCCGCCGTGGTGCGGGGCGAGATCGAGGCGGAAATCACCTATGAGACCCCGCTGCGCGCGCCCATCGCCGAGGGCCAGCAAATCGGCACGCTGATCGTCGATCTTCCGGATCTCGAACGTCAGGAACTGCCGCTCACCGCCGAAACGGCCGTCGCCAAGGGCGGGTTTCTGCCGCGCATCCGGACCGCTGCCTATGTGCTCTTCCAACAGGTCACCGGACAGGCCTCCGGGCAGGCCTCGGGGCGCTGATGCCCGGGACGCGGGGCAGGTTCATCACCTTCGAGGGAATTGACGGGTCGGGCAAGTCGACCCAGGCCCGCCTGCTGGCCGAGGCCCTGGAAGCGGCCGGACGGGAGGTGGTTCTGACACGCGAACCCGGCGGTTCCGAAGGGGCGGAGGAAATCCGCGCGCTGGTGCTCGAAGGCGACCCGGACAGGTGGTCGGCGGAGACGGAGCTGTTGCTCTTCACCGCTGCCCGACGAGACCACGTCGAAAAGCGCATTCGCCCTGCCCTGAACGCGGGAAAGACAGTGATCTGCGACCGCTTTGCCGATAGCAGCCGGATCTACCAAGGCATGAGCCGGGGCAACCTGCGCCACGAGGTGGACGCACTGCACGCGATGATGATCGGGCTGGAGCCGGATATCACATTCGTCGTCGACATGGATCCCTCGCTGGGCCATGCGCGCGCCAAGGGACGCCAGACGGCCGAAGAGCGGTTCGAGGATTTCGGTGTGGAGTTGCAGCACCGCATGCGTGCGGGTTTCCTCGAACTGGCGCGGGAACATGCGCAGCGCTGCATCGTGATCGATGGCGCACGGGAGATCGAGGCCGTGGCCGCCGACGTGCTGGGCGCCGCCCTTGCGCGCCTGCCCAATCCCGTGCCTGCCCCATGAGCGAGACCGAAGACCTTCCGCAGCCGGACCAGCTCGAAGGCGCGCCGCATCCGCGCGAGACGAGGCACCTCTTTGGCCAGGAGCAGGCGGAGGAACGCTTTCTTGAAGCCTTTACATCGGGACGGCTGCATCACGCCTGGTTGCTGACCGGACCGCAGGGCGTGGGCAAGGCAACGCTGGCTTGGCGCATCGCGCGCTTTCTGTTGGCGACGCCGGAGCAGGAGGACGACGGGCTGTTTGGAGCGCCGCCGCCGCCGACAAGCCTCGACATCGATCCCGAACACCCCGTGGCGCGCCGGTTGCAGGCCCTTTCCGAACCGGGCCTGTTCGTGCTGCGCCGTCCCTGGGATGACCGCGCCAAGCGGCTGAAGCAGGAGATCACGGTCGATGAAGCGCGCAAGCTGAAAGGGTTCTTCGCCCTCTCCGCAACCGATGGCGGGCGCCGCGTGGTGATCGTGGACGCCGCGGACGAGTTGAACACCAGCGCCGCCAACGCAGTGCTGAAACTGCTGGAGGAGCCGCCCGACCGCGCCTTCCTGCTCCTGATCTCGCACCAGCCCTCGCGGCTTCTGCCGACGATTCGCTCCCGTTGCCGCACCCTCCGCTGCGCTCCGCTGGCCCCCGAAACCTTGCAGGAGGCACTTGTCGCCGCCGGGACCGAGCTGCCGGAGGACACCGCCGCGCTCACCGCGCTTGCCGGCGGCTCCGTCGGAGAGGCGCACCGGCTGTTGAACGAGGGCGGATTCAGCGTCTATGGCGCCATCCTGCGGCTCTTCGAAGGCGCCCCCCGGATCGACCGCGCCATGGCGATGGGCTTTGCCGACAAGCTCGGCGCGCGCGGATCCGATGTGCCCATGGCACAGGTCCTGCATATGCTGGATCTGTTCCTGTCGCGCCTTGCCCGCTCCGGGGTGCTGGGGCCGCCCGATCCCGAAGCCGCCCCGGGTGAAACCGCGCTGCTGTCCCGGCTCTGCCCCGATGCCCGCGCCGCGCGTCACTGGGCGACGTTGCAACAGGCGCTCGGCGAAAGGACACGCCACGGCGTGGCAGTCAACCTTGACCCTGCCGCGTTGCTGCTTGATACGGTTCTCAAGATAAATGCGGGTGCCGAAGAGGTATTGCCCGCGCCAGCTTGAGCCGAGCAGACATGCCCCAACCGCAGATTGTAGACAGTCATTGTCACCTGGATTTCCCTGATTTCGATGGCCAGCATGCCGAGATCGTGTCTCGCGCGGCCGAAGCGGGCGTCGCCCGCATGGTCACGATCTGCACCCGGTTGCGGCTGGAGCCGCAGGTGCGTGCGATTGCCGAGTCGCATGCGCCGGTCTTCTACGCCGCCGGGACGCATCCGATGAGCGCCGCCGAGGAGCCACTGGCCAGTGTGGACGAACTCGTGGCCCTGTCCGCCCATCCGAAGTTCGTAGGCATCGGCGAGACCGGGCTCGACTACCACTACACGGCCGAAAGCGCCGCCGTGCAGCAGGAGAGCCTGCGTATCCACATCGAGGCCGCCCGCCGGACCGGCCTGCCGCTGATCATCCATGCCCGCGATGCCGATGACGACATGGCCCGGATCCTCGGCGAGGAACATGCAGCCGGTGCCTATTCCTGCGTGATGCACTGCTTCAGCTCCTCTGCCGCATTGGCGGAGGCCGCTCTCGGGCTGGGATTCTACCTCTCGATGTCGGGCATCGCCGCCTTCCCGCGCAGCAAGGACCTCAGGGAGATCTTTGCCGCAGCACCCCTGGACCGCATACTCGTGGAAACGGATTCCCCCTACCTCGCGCCGCCACCGCACCGGGGCAAGCGCAACGAGCCGGCCTACACGGCACACACGGCGAAGGTCGGGGCCGAGGTCCACGGCCTCTCCTACGAAGACTTCGCGGCGCAGACGACCGCCAATTTCGACCGCCTCTTTGCCAAGGCCGCAAGCTGGAGCCCCGCCGCCTGATGGCAGAGCTGCGCTTCACCATTCTTGGATGCGGCTCTTCCGGCGGCGTCCCCCGGATCGGGAATATCTGGGGCGCCTGTGACCCCGGGAACCCTCGCAACACCCGTCAACGGTGCTCGCTCCTGATCGAGCGTCTCGATGGCGAGGCGGCCACACGGGTCCTTGTCGACACCACGCCGGATCTGCGCCGGCAGCTCCTTTCCGCAGGTGTGGGGATGCTGGATGCCGTGGTCTATACCCACGGCCACGCCGACCATACCCACGGGATCGACGACCTGCGCATGGTCGTCTTCAACCGTCGCGCCCGCCTGCCGGTCTGGGCCGACGCGGAGACGCAGAACGGATTGATCGCCCGTTTCGGATATGCCTTCGTGCAGCCGGAAGGGTCGAACTACCCGCCGATCCTCGACATGCACATGATCCGGGGGGATGTGACCATTGACGGCGCGGCCGGCCCGATCACGCTGACCCCGATCGAGGTCCGGCACGGCAATATCCACGCCCTTGGCTTTCGCATCGGCGACCTGGCCTACATGCCGGACGTGAACGAAATCCCGAAACAGGCCTGGCAGTGTCTGGAAGGACTTGACTGCTGGATCGTGGATGCGCTTCGCTACACCCCACACCCGAGCCACGCACATGTCGCGCAAACCCTCGCCTGGATCGAGCGTGCGGCGCCCCAACGCGCCGTGCTTACCAACATGCATATCGACATCGACTACCAGACGCTGGCCGATGAAACGCCCGAACACATAGAGCCAGCCCATGACGGACTGACGATAACCTACAAGGTCTGAAGCCATGGGCGACCTCCTCGCTGTTATCCTGCCCGTCTTTGTGGTCATTGCTTTTGGCTATGTTGCCGTCTGGCAGAGGGTCTTCAGCGACGCCGGCGTGGATGGGCTGATGAAGTTCAGCCAGTCCTTCGCCATCCCGGCATTGTTGTTCCGCGCGATATCGACGCTCGACCTGAACCAGCACTTCAACGTCCCACTGCTTTTTTCCTTCTATGCCGGTGCCCTGAGCGGCTTCATCGTCGGGTTGCTCGGTGCGCGATACCTTTTCAACCGGCCCTGGCAGGACAGCGTCGCCATCGGGTTCTGCGGCCTGTTCTCGAACTCGCTGTTGCTTGGCCTGCCAATCACCGAACGGGCCTATGGGCCCGATGCGCTCGAGGCGAACTTCGCCATCATCGCAATGCACTCGCCGTTCTGCTACGGCATCGGCATCACGCTTATGGAGATCGTCCGGGCACGCACCAACGGGACGCCGGCACGGAACCTGCCCGGGACCGTGCTCCGCGCGATGTTCAGCAATGCCCTCATACTCGGGATTACGGCGGGGCTGATCGTCAACCTGACAGCGCTGCCGCTGCCCGGCTTCTTCACCGATGCGCTCGACCTCGTGGCACGCGCCGCCCTGCCCGCCGCACTCTTCGGCCTCGGCGGGGTGCTCTATCACTACCGGCCAGAGGGCGACTTGCGCACCATCGCCTTCATCGTCTCGGTCGGTCTGATCCTGCACCCGACCATCACGTGGATCCTCGGGAGCGCGTTCGACTTGCCGGTGCCTGCCTTCCGGTCGGCAATCATCACGGCGGCAATGGCCCCGGGCATCAACGCCTATATCTTTGCCAACATGTACGGGGTTGCGAAGCGGGTGGCGGCCTCCGCCGTGCTGCTTGGCACCGCGCTGTCGTTGTTCACAACCTGGGGCTGGCTCGCGATTCTGCCCTGATCGGCCTGCTCTCCCACCGCGTGGGATGCTCGGCCCCGCGGATCCCCGTTTCCGTGGCGCCCCCCCTCAGCAAGCCGACCGCCGGCTATCCCGGCGGCGAAATCCCACAGCCGCGTCCCAATACGCGAAAGGGCCCGCCCGTTTTGGAACAGCCCCTGAAGACACCGGCCTTTGCGAATGGTCGGGGCCCGGTGCAGCCCCGGCCGACGGGTCATCCCGGTGACATGCCCCGCAACCTTTCGGAGCGCCGCCGCAGCAGTTCCACCGTCGTCAGCAAAGCTATGGAGATGATCACGAGGATCGTTGCGACTGACAGGATTGCGGGCGAGATCTGCTCGCGGATACCGTTCCACATCTGGCGCGGAATGGTCTGCTGGTCATGGGCAGCCACGAACAGGACCACGACCACCTCGTCAAAGGAGGTCACAAAGGCGAACAGCGCGCCCGAGATCACGCCGGGCAGGATCAGCGGCATGGTGATCTTGAAGAAGGTCGTCGTCGGGTTCGCCCCAAGCGAGGCCGAGGCCTGTGTCAGCGTCTGGTCGAACCCCACGAGCGTAGCCGTGACCGTGATGATCACGAAAGGAATGCCCAGGGTGGCATGCGCCATGATCACGCCGACGTAGGAATTGGCGAGCCCGGTGGCGGAGTAGAAGAAGAACAACCCCGTCGCGGTAATGATGATCGGTACAATCATTGGCGAAATCAGGATCGCCATGATCGCGCGGCGGAACGGCATCTCCGGACGTGACAGGCCGAGCGCGGCCAAGGTGCCGAGGAACGTCGCCAGGATGGTGGAAAAGAAGCCGATGATCACCGAGTTCTTTGCCGCGTTCACCCAGGCGGCGTTCTCCCAGACATCCGCCCACCAGGACCCGTCGCGCGCGACATCAGGGTTCTCCATCCCGAAGGTGAGCAGCAGATCATACCAACGGGTCGAGTAGCCGGTCGGGTCGAGCGCCAGCATTTTCTCGGTGAAGGTGAAATAGGGCTCTGCGTTGAAGCTGAGCGGGATCACGATCAGGATCGGTGCGATCAGGAACAGGAAGATCAGGGCGCAGATCACGCGGTAGGTGTAATACCAGATCTTTTCCAGCGGGCTGGCGTATGTCGGAAGGGCCATGTCGCGTTATCCCAGCTTGAGGTTGTCGATGCCGATCAACCGGTCGTAGAGCCAATAGAGCAGCAGCACACCGAACAGCAGAAGCGATGCAAGCGCGGCCGCGAGGGACCAGTTGAGCGACTTCTGCATGTGGAAGGCGATCAGGTTCGAGATCAGCTGCCCGGTGGAGCCGCCGACAAGCGCCGGGGTGATGTAGTACCCCACGGCCAGAATGAACACGAGCAGCCCGCCCGCACCGATCCCCGGAACTGTCTGCGGCATGTAGACCCGGCGGAAAGCCGTCCAGGATGTTGCACCCAGAGACCGGGCGGCCCGGACATAGGACGGATCTATCGGACGCATCACCGAATAGAGCGGCAATACCATGAACGGCAGCAGGATATGCGTCATGGCAATGATCGTGCCGGTCTGGTTGTAGATCATCTGCAGCCGGTTCTCGTCGTCGAGGATGCCAAGCGAGACCCAGATGTCATTGACGACTCCCTGGCTTTGCAAGAGCACGATCCATGAGGTCGTTCGCACCAGCAGCGATGTCCAGAACGGCAGCAGGACGAAGATCATCAGCAGGTTCGACTTGGCCAGAGGCAGGGTCGCCAGCAGGTGGGCGATGGGAAAACCCAGCAGGAAGGTCATGAACGTGATCAGGGCCGACAGCAGCAGCGTGCGCTTGAACAGCAGGATGTAGACGGCGCGTTCCTCGTCGACCTTGACGATGTTCCCCTCCGCATCCCGTGTTCGGTCGAGCGCTGCGAGGTAGAAGTCGATGGTCACCGGCTTGGAGGCATTGCGCATCGCGCCCCAGAGTTTCGGATCGGCCCAGTCCTCGTCGATGTCGAGAAGCGCCTCCTTGTAGGGCGGTTCCAGCTTGGCGGCCCTGCGCGCCGACTTCGTGAACATGGAGCGGCTGCCGGACACCTCGTAGTTGATCCGGGTTCCGATCTGGCCGATGGACTTGGTTTCGCGGGCATGGGCAAGGCCGTCAACCAACGCGGCATAGGCGGCCTCGTCCGGCTCGGTGCCGGCGGCGGTCTCGTCGAACCAGCCACGTAGTTCCACCATCAGCGGCACCGTGCCACCGGTGTCGCGATCCTTCCAAGAATAGAAGCCGGAATTGTTGACCGACATCGTCAGCAACTGCCCGATGGGGATCAGGAAGGTGATGACCACGAACAGCAGCAGCGGCAGCACGAGGAAGAAGGCGCGGCGCTTGCGGTGTGCCTGGGCATGCGCCAGCGCGGCCTTCAGCGGCTTTCCGTCGGCGGTGGTCAGCTGACCCTGTGGAGTATCGGCAACGTCGGACATGTGGGGATCCCGGAGGGGGCGCCGGCCAGGATGGCCGGCGCGGGTTCCTGGTACCCGCCCCGGCCGAAACCGGGGCAGGCATGGCAGATCAGTTGGCGAGCCAGGCGTTGAAACGCTCGGACAGCTCGACGTCGCGGTCAGCCCAGAACTCGAAGTCGTTGACGATCGCGTTCGTCAGGTTGGCCTCTGCGGTCGGCATGTGCGGCGCCATTTCGGTTTCGCCATCCTGGTAGAGTCCGACGAGCGCGCCGGAGGACTTCCGGGCCGGACCGTAGGAGATCCACTTGGCCTGGTCGGCCAGACGCTGGGTGTCGGTGGAGAACTTGATGTACTCCATCGCGGTCTCCAGGTTCGGAGCGCCCTTGGGGATCACGAAGAGATCGAAGTCGAGGATCTGGCCGTCCCAGACGATCTCGAAGGGCTGGTCCTCGCCCACGGCGGCGTTGAAGATACGGCCGTTGTAGGCGGTGGACATCACGACCTCGCCGTCAGCCAGAAGCTGCGGCGGCTGGGCGCCGGCTTCCCACCAGACGATGCTGTCCTTGATCGTGTCCAGCTTGGCAAAAGCTCGGTCGACACCTTCTTCGGTTTCGAGCAGGTCATAGACCTCGCCGGCCGGAACGCCATCAGCCACAAGCGCCATTTCCAGGTTGGCCTTTGCAGCCTTGCGCAGGCCACGCTTGCCCGGGAACTTCTCAAGGTCGAAGAAATCGGCCATGGTCAT
The DNA here is from genome assembly GCF_003003255.1 of Aliiruegeria haliotis. GTDB lineage: Bacteria > Pseudomonadota > Alphaproteobacteria > Rhodobacterales > Rhodobacteraceae > Tropicimonas > Tropicimonas haliotis. Next base: position 223,415 of record NZ_PVTD01000006.1, on the reverse strand, counting down.
CGGCTCGCCATCCACGCTTTCCGTGTTGTAGGCGTAGACGGTGGACCACACGATGTTCGCCACGGCGCAGTCTGTCAGGGCGCCCTCGATGAAGTCTTCGGCTGCCGGGGTTCCATCGGGTGCGTCGGGCAGCATGGACGTGTCGATTTCCTCAAGCAGGCCCTCGTCGCACAGGCGAACGGCGTCGGAATACTCGACGTCGGCGACGTCGATCGTCACGTTGCCGGCCTCGACCTGGGCCTTGATCGGCGTTGCCGGGTTGTCGGCATCCACCATGGTGACCTTGGCGCCGGTCTGCTCGGCGAACGGCTTGTTGTAGGCTTCGACCTGCGATTTGCCGTAAGCGCCGCCCCAGCTCATGATGGTCACTTCAGCCGCATTCGCGGTGAAGGCGAAGCCGGTGAGGGCGGTCGTCAGGATCAGTGTCTTCTTCATTTGCGTCTCCCTGTCAGGTTGATTGTGCCGCACGTTCATCGCGCGACGGTTGGCTATTCGTTTCTATTGGGCGCGGCCCGGTCTCCCGGATCGCGCCATGTCTTCGGGCTCGCCGCAGCACCCAGGCGGTGCATTGGTGCTCTTGTTCGCATCGCCGCCGATGCCGGCCCGGCTCCACGCGTCCCGTATCCGGCGACCGCACCGCAGGATCTGCTGGCGGGAACCACGATATGGATGAGGGAAGCTGTCATGGCTGGGGTCCTGTCCGACACTGACTGGGCGTATGCTGGGCAATCGTGGTCACTCAGATTGCACTGTCGTCTTCCAGCGCCCTGGCGTCCTGCATGTGCCAGCTGATCGGGATCTTCTCCCCCGGGGACAGGCGGCGTTGCCCCAGCATGTTGCGGCACTTCATGACAAAATCGTCCTGTCCAGCGACCCGCAGCCGGGTGCGGAAGGTGTCGCCCATGTAGATGAACTCCAGCACCTCCGCTTCGATCGTATGCGCACCCGGGTCGAACTGGTCGGGCTTGAACTCGACCCTTTCGGGACGGATCGACACCAGCGTGTCCTGGCCGGGCTTGCTGACATTCACCGGGGTGGCGTCAATCAGCTCTCCTGTCTTGAGCCGCACCAGGGCCTTGTTATCGTGGATCTCCTCGATCCGGCCCTCCAGCTTGTTGTTCTCGCCGATGAACCCGGCGACGAAGGCGTTCTGGGGCCGCTCGTAGAGCTCGTCGGGCGGCGCAAGCTGCTGGATCCTGCCGTCGTTGAACACCGCGACACGGTCGGACATGGTCAGGGCTTCCGACTGGTCGTGGGTCACGTAAACGACGGTGATGCCGAGGTTTTCGTGCAGGTGCTTGATCTCGAACTGCATGTGCTCGCGCAGTTGCTTGTCAAGCGCTCCAAGCGGCTCGTCCATGAGAACAAGTTCGGGTTCGAACACAAGCGCGCGGGCCAGTGCGATCCGTTGCTTCTGGCCACCTGAAAGCTGCGCCGGGCGGCGCGCGCCGAATGCGCCCATCTGCACCATGTCGAGGGCGCGCATGACCTTTGCTTCACGCTCCGACTTTCCCATGCCCCGCACTTCCAGAGGGAAGGCGAGGTTCTCGGCCACGGTCATGTGCGGGAACAGGGCATAGTTCTGGAACACCATGCCGATGCCCCGCTTGTGCGGCGGGATGTTGTTGATCGGGTGATGATCAAGCAGGATCTCGCCGTGGGTGGCGGTCTCGAAGCCGGCCAGCATCATCAGGCAGGTGGTCTTGCCGGAACCGGAGGGTCCGAGCATCGTCAGGAACTCGCCCTTCGGCATTTTCAGGTTGAGGTCCTTCACGACGAGCGTTTCGCCGTCATAGCTCTTCTGTACGCCACGAAACTCCACGAATGGGCTGGCGCTTCCATCTGCTGTCTCGGTCAAGGCAGCTCCTGTTGGTCTGGTGATGCGTTGTTTTCCGGCATCTTCACCGCGAACTAAAACAACAGGTCTGGCCGGTGGCAATGCCCTTGCCACAATCGGGTGCCGTCAAAAACGCCGAACGCCCGCAGTTTCAGCGCAAACCGCGGGTCATCTGCCAGAATTTTCAGCAGAAAAATCCGCTGGTTACCCTGAAATTCCGGTCCCCGGCGCAATAGTGAAAATAATTGTCACCTGGCCGGGATATCCCCTGGCCACTCCGCCCGGCACTCTGGCCCCGGCCCGTCAGCGGCAGGCCAGCAGCCCGCTTGCGATTCCACGCAGCAGGTCGGGATAAAGCGTCGGACCGTCCTCCAGCCCCAGGCCAGCCGGGTCAAGGACAGTCGTTGTGACGCCCGCGCCCTCGGCGACGGCGTTGATGAGGTCCGGGTTGAACTGGGGTTCGGCGGCAACACAGGTCACATCGAGCGACACGATCGCGTCGCGGACCTCGGTGAGCCGGGCGGCACTGGGATCAGAAGCATCCCCCAGCGTGATCGCCCCGGCCGCGTTGAGGCCGAACCGACGCTCGAAATACTGGAATGCATCGTGGAACACGACGAAGGACAGATTCCGGATCGGGGAAAGCTCCTCGGCAAGCTCGGCCTGCAGAGCGGTCAGCCCGTCAATTCCTGCCTGTGCGTTCGCCGCATAGGTGTCCGCATTCTCCGGATCGGCTTCGGACAACGTATCGGCAATGGCCGCGAGCCACCGCCGGCCGTTCTCCGGGTCGAGCCACGCATGGGGGTCATGTGCATGCCCATCATGGGCATGGTGGGCCTCGGCAGCGTGGTCGTCATCACCGGTGTGCCTGTCGTGATCGGCATGGTCGTCGTGGTCGGCACCCTCGTCGTGATCGGAATGATCGTCGTGGCCGCGGTCGTCGTGATCTGTTTCCGATCCCTCATGCTCATGGTCGTGGGCGTCGAACGTTGCGCCGGTCCGGAACTCTCGCAGAACCGTCCCCTCCACTTCGAGCAACTCGACCTTGTGCGCATCGGGCGCGAGGGTCTCAAGCGCGCGATCCATCCAGGGCGTCAGATCCTCGCCGACCCAGAACACGATATCGGCCCTCGACAAGACCCTTGCCTCAGAGGGACGCATCGCGTGGGAATGGGGCGAGGCGCCCGGCGGCAGGATCACGTTCGGGTCTGCCAGATCGCCCATGACTTGCGCGACGAGCGATTGAACCGGGGCGAAATCCGCCACCACGTTCGGAACCTCCGCCCAGGCGGGGGCGGAAATCGAAAGAGCCAGGGCGGATATTCCGCTGGAAAGTCGTATCATGGGACAGCCTCATGTTCTCGGTGGCGGCGTCCTAAATGATACGTTATAACAATTCAACAGGATTCGGAGGAAACATGCCAGACGCTCCCCTCGAACCGCTGGGGTTCGAGCGCCATGATCACAAGCATTGCGTATCCGACGCGATGGCGACGGCAGAGGCCCGGTGCGCCGATGCCGGACTTCGATTCACGCCGGTGCGACGGCGGGTGCTGGAAATCCTGCTGGAGGAGCATCAGGCGATGGGCGCCTACGACGTCCTCAGCCGCCTTCAGGCAGAAGGGCTCGGGGCGCAACCTCCCGCGGCCTACCGGGCGCTGGACTTTCTCGTGGCGAACGGGCTGGCACATCGGGTGGAACGCCTGAACGCCTTTGTCGCCTGCGCGCATCCGGGCGAAGACCACATTCCCGCCTTCCTGATCTGCCGCGATTGCAACCGGGTCGCCGAGACCGTGACCCTGCCCAGCCGCGATGTGCTGATCGAGGCAGCCCGGGCCTGCGATTTCGAGATCGACAAGGTGCTCGTGGAGGCCGAAGGCCGCTGCGGCCCCTGCCGCGACGCGCCCGCCGGTTCCGGGGCCTGATCCAGACATGACCGATCCATATCTCCTGTCCGCGCGGGGGCTGGCAGTCCACAGGGGCGCCACCTGTGTCCTCCACGGCGTGGACCTGCAAATCCAGAGGGGCGAGATCGTCACCATCGTCGGCCCGAACGGCTCCGGCAAATCGACGTTGCTGCGAGCGCTGATCGGCGCGGCCAGGGCAACCGAAGGTGAGGTTCACCGTGCCGAAGGGCTCCGCATCGGCTATGTCCCGCAGAAACTGCATATCGACCCGACGCTGCCGCTGACGGTCGCGCGTTTCATCAGCCTGCCGACGCGGCGTGGCGATGCGGAAATCGCGGACGCGCTTCACCATGCCGGGTTGCCCGACCTCGCCGGACGACCGATGTCCGGCCTGTCCGGAGGTCAGTTTCAGCGGGTCCTTCTCGCCCGTGCCCTGCTGGAGCGGCCCGACGTGCTGATGCTCGATGAACCGACACAGGGGCTGGACCAACAGGGGTCCGCGGCCTTCTATCAACGGATCGAGGCCGTCCGGCAGGAGTTGAACTGCGCCGTGGTCATGGTCAGCCACGAGTTGCACGTGGTGATGAGTGCCTCCGACCGTGTGATCTGCCTCAATGGCCATGTCTGTTGCGTGGGAACTCCCGAAGTTGTCGCCAGTGCCCCGGAATATCGTGCGCTCTTCGGGACCGGCACCAAGGGCGCGCTGGCGCTCTATCGCCACACCCATGACCATGGGCACGACCACGACCATCCGCATGCGGATGTCCACCACGAGGACCACGCCATCTGATGCTCGACGATTTCATGATACGCGCGGCCCTTGCCGGTGTGGGCACCGCGCTTGCCGCCGCGCCGCTGGGCTGTTTCGTCGTCTGGCGCCGGATGGCCTATTTCGGTGATGCCACCGCCCATGCCGCCATCCTTGGCGTGGCGCTCGCACTGGCCCTTGAGGTCCCGATCTACGGCACGGTCATTGCCGCGGCGCTCGTCATGGGGATAGCCGTGTCGACCCTGTCTGGGCGCGGCTTTGCAACCGACACACTCCTCGGGGTTCTGGCCCATTCAGCGCTGGCCTTCGGCCTCGTGGCCGTTTCCTTCCAGAGCGGTGTCCGGGTGGATCTCATGAGCTACCTTTTCGGGGACATCCTGGCTGTCTCAACCACGGATCTCGCGGTGATCTGGGGGGGGGCGGCATGCGTTGCCGGCCTGGTTGCCTGGCGTTGGTCGTCGCTTCTGCTGTCGACCGTGGGCGAGGATCTGGCAATCGCCAGCGGTGTAGATCCCCGACGGGAACAGATGATCCTCACGCTGGCGCTGGCCGTGACGGTGGCCGTGGCGCTGAAGGTCATCGGGGCGATCCTGATCTCCGCCCTGCTGGTCATTCCCGCCGCCGCCGCACGAAGCCTCGCACGCACGCCGGAGGCCATGGCGCTCTGGGCGGGCGCCCTGGGAATCCTCTCCGCCCTCGGCGGGCTCGGCGCCTCGTTCCGCTTTGACACGCCCACCGGTCCGACGATTGTCTGTGTCGCGGCAGTCATTTTCCTGCTGTCGATGCCGCTGGGACGCCGGAAGGGCTAACGCTGCCGACCACGACCGAATTCTGCCCGGCGCTGGAAACCTGCCCTGCCCCGGTGTCACCCGGTCTCCAGCACCATGAACAGCCGACGGAACGGAAAAATCACCGTTCCGTCCGGCCGAAGCGGATAGGACACAGCCAGAGCTTCATCATAGGCGGCAAGGAAACGGCCGGTCTCCTCCTCGTTCAGCCTTTCAAGGATCGGACGCGCCACCGTGGCGCGTGTGAAGGCCCGGACCGGGTGCCCATCGGCAGCCGGTTGCAGGTGTTGCTGGTAGATCGTTTCCCAGATCGTCACGGCACCGAACGGGCTCAGCAGATCGAAATAGGCCGCGGGTTCAAGCACCGCAGGTTTGGGCGCCGCGTCGGCGAACCGCTCGGGGAACAGGGCCGCCGCGACCTGCCGGAGCAGGACATGGGACGGTCCATCTGTTTGCCGTGGCATCTGCACCGCGAGCACACCGCCTGACGCAAGCTGTCCTACCAACCGGGGAAACAGTGTTTCGTGATCGCCCAGCCATTGCAGCGCCGCATTGGAGAAGAGGAGCGCGGGTGGCGCCTCGCTTTGCCATTCGGCGGCATCGACCTGCGCGAGATGGTCATAGATCCCCATGGCCTCCGCCTGCGCTAGCATCGCCGGAGACAGGTCCACGCCGATCACTTTCCGCCCCGCGAACCGCTCCCGCAGGACCGGACCGACCACCCCGGTGCCGCAGCCCAGGTCGACAACAGCGCCCCTGCCCGGCAAATGCCCGACGCGGCCGATCAGATCCAGCGCCGGCTGCAAACGCAAACCCCGAAACCTGAGGTAGGTTTCGGGGTTCCAGTCGTTAGACAGCGTTTCGCTCATGCGGTCGGATCGGGCTCCATGCCCGGGTCCGGATCCGCCTTGGGCGGCTTCGGCTTTGTCTTGGGGATCGCGGTCACCGACGGAGAGTTGCCGCTGTCCACACCCTCGTCATCGTCGTCGCCGCGATTGAGCGGCTCGCCGTTGATCACCTTCTGGATCTCCGGACCGGTCAGGGTCTCGTATTCCAGCAAGCCCTGCGCGAGGTTTTCCAGATCCTGCGCACGTTCGGTGAGGATCCGCTTGGCGGTCTCGTACCCTTCGTCCACGAGCCGGCGCACCTCTTCGTCGATCCGCTCCTGCGTCTCCGGAGAGGCATTGGCCGCCGCCTGGTAATTGCCCAGGTAGGACTGCTGCTCGTTGGCATAGTCGATGTTGCCAAGCTCGTCGGACATGCCAAACTGCGTCACCATCGCCCGCGCGATCTTCGTCACCTGCTGGATATCTGAAGCGGCACCGGAGGTGACGTTTTCCTTTCCGAAGATCAGTTCCTCGGCAACCTTGCCGCCCATCGCCATGGCGATCTTCGAGCGGTACTTGGTGTAGGTCACCGAAAGCTGATCCCGTTCCGGCAGTGAAAGAACCAGACCGAGTGCGCGTCCGCGCGGGATGATCGTCGCCTTGTGGATCGGGTCGTGCTGCGGAACATTCAGGCCGACAATGGCGTGACCGGCTTCGTGATAGGCGGTCAGCTTCTTCTCGTCCTCGGTCATGACCATGGAGCGGCGCTCCGCCCCCATCATGACCTTGTCCTTGGCGTTCTCGAAATCCTCCATCGTGACGAAGCGGCGACCGACACGGGCGGCCATCAGCGCGGATTCGTTCACGAGGTTCGCCAGATCGGCACCCGAGAAACCGGGCGTGCCGCGCGCAATGATGCGCAGATCCACATCCGGTCCCAGCGGGACTTTGCGGGCATGCACACCAAGGATCTTCTCACGACCCTTGATATCGGGGTTCGGCACCTGCACCTGCCGGTCGAAACGACCCGGGCGCAACAGGGCGGGGTCGAGCACGTCGGGGCGGTTGGTGGCCGCGACGATAATGATGCCTTCGTTGGCCTCGAAACCGTCCATCTCCACCAGAAGCTGGTTCAGCGTCTGCTCGCGCTCGTCGTTGCCGCCACCGTAGCCGACGCCACGGGACCGGCCCACGGCGTCAATCTCGTCGATGAAGACGATGCAGGGCGCGTTCTTCTTGGCCTGTTCGAACATGTCGCGGACACGGGATGCGCCGACGCCGACGAACATTTCAACGAAGTCGGAACCGGAGATGGTGAAGAAAGGCACGCCCGCCTCACCCGCAATGGCTCGTGCCAACAGCGTCTTACCGGTGCCCGGTGGGCCAACAAGCAGCGCACCCTTGGGGATCTTGCCGCCAAGGCGGGAGAACTTCTGCGGATTGCGCAGGAACTCGACGATCTCCTCCAGTTCTTCCTTGGCCTCGTCAATGCCGGCGACATCGTCAAAGGTCACGCGGCCGGATTTCTCGGTCAGCAGCTTGGCCTTGGATTTTCCGAAACCCATCGCACCGCCGCGTCCGCCGCCCTGCATCCGGTTCATCAGGAAGATCCAGATGCCGATCAGGATGATGAACGGCAGGAGCGTGCCGACATAGGCCAGAAGGCCGTTTTGCTGCTGGGGCTCTGCGGTGACCTCCACGCCATGATCGATCAGGCGTTCTGTCACGTCGACGCCTTCCGGCAGGACAGTCGAGTACATGTTGCCGTCCGTGCCGCGAATCCGGATCCGCTCTCCGTCAATCGTGACGGAGGATACGGCGCCGTCATCGACCTGCTGGACGAATTCGGAATAGCTGAGTGTGCGCGCTGCCATCGTGCTCTGGCCGCCGCTGAACAAATTGAACAGCGCCAGGATCAACAGGAACAACACAACCCAGAAGGCAATATTTCTGGCATTTCCCACGGGGGTAGAACTCCTCACTTGGCCGGCGCGGCGCGCCAGCCGGTCACCACTAAGATAGTCGATCGTGCGTGAGGTTCAACGCGATAAGGTATCGTGCGGGATTTCGGATCGATCCCGCTCATTCGCGTGGCCTTCAAACCCGGCGGCGCTTGCCGCGAAGGCCAGCCCCCGCAGTCCTCACCCAATCGTGACCGTGTCGAGGGGGCTCGCCTCGTGCCCGCAGTGCCAAGTAGACCGTTTGGCAGCCGGCACGATCGGGAGGGTGTCCGACATCGCGTCAACTGGCAGGCACATTGGGCGGTCCAACCGGTGCCGTTCCGCCATCGCGATCAGGCCCTTTCGAGCCAGGTGAGAAAGCCGCCGCCGGGTGGGCTCACCTCAGCGGCATATGGCGTTTCGTCCAGGCCGGGCGCGGCGACAAGACGCCCAGAGACATAGAGCGCAGGGCGGGCGCGAAGCGAGTGGAACGGCGCCCCGTCGCGTCCCTTGGCATCGTCGCCAAGTGCCTGAACGGTTGCAGCGGGCAACTCGGGCCCGGTGATCCGCCAGCGGCCGTCCCAACGCACATCACCGGTGAACGGGGTGCGAAGGCCAGCCACGGCCTTCCATTCCCGGCACAACCGCACGTCCCGCGGTCCAACGTTCAGGTGGCAGCCGTGGAGGGTCGACGACCGTCCCTCCCGCAGGTCGGCGATGGCCGATTCGAGCGCCGAGGCGCGCGGACGGTACTCGGCGCCGGAGATCCACCGAAGAGCACCAGCAAGTAGGCCCGACAGGGTCTCCCCCTCCAGCGACAGAAGGGCCTCGCGCCGTAGGATCACATCGCCTTGCTCGACCCGAAGGGTGTCGCTCGCCGCCGCCACCATCCGACGGGTCAGCGCCTCTCGCGCGCGGCGCATCCGGGTGGCGGTCGCTGCAAGCCCCTCTACCGTGAGCCCAAGCGCGTTGCCCTCCGCCAGTGCCTTGCGGACCCGTACCCGGTCAAACCGGTCGTCCTCGTTGGACGGGTCGTCGCTCCATGCGATATCCCGCGCCGTGAGCCAATCTCGCAACGTCTGGCGCCGGATCCCAAGCAAGGGCCGCACCAGATTTGGCCCGAGGACACTGCGTCCGTCTCCCGTGCGCTCCAGGCCAGAGACCTCTATTTGCAGGTCCGGCGGAGCAGGCAGCAGGCTGCACTCCGCGATCCCCGACAACCCAGCCACGCCCGATCCGCGTGAAAGGTGGCGCAGCACGGTCTCCGCCTGATCGTCCATGGTGTGGCCAAGGAGAACATTGTCGAGGCCGCGCGCCCATTGCCACAACAGCCGACGACGGGCCCGTCGGGCTGCGTCCTGAAGGTTGCCGGTTCCGTCCCACCCTTCCCAGCGCAGGATCGCGTGCTCAACCCCGAGACCACGGGCCTGTGCGCGGACAAGCTCGATTTCCTGTGCGGCTTCGGGGCGAAGGCCATGATCCACGGAAGCCGCTCGCAGGGCGATGCCGCGTTCGGCGGCCCAGTCGGCTGTCAGGTGGAGGAGCGCCGTCGAATCGCTGCCCCCGGACACGGCGATTCCGATCCTCTCGGGGCGATGCGTGGACAGCAATCGGTCAAGGGTGTCGGCAAAGCGGGCTGCGAGCCAGCCCTCCGCAGGCATATGGCCCGCGCCTCAGCTGCAACCGAGGCTGGTGCGGGATGCCTCCGCCTCGGATGCGGCCTCGCTGCCGGGGAACCGCACGCCGACTTCGCCAAGGGTCACGCAGGCCTCGTTCGCCTGACCGAGCCGTCCGAGGCTCTGGCCAAGGCGCAGCAGCGCAAGCGGCGCCTGCCCTCCTTCCGGGTCCACAGAAAAGGCGTTCAGGTAGGCCCGTGCCGCCGGTGCCGTCTCACCGAGTTCCTTCAGCGCGTCACCGGCGAAGAAATGCGCCGCGGCGGTCAACGGGCCGGCCGGATAGGTCTCGGTGAAGGACGCAAAGAGGTCCGCGGCGGACCGAAAGGAACCCTGGTCCAGCTCGCCCTTGGCGCGATCGAAATCTGCCTGCTCCCCCACGGCAAGTTCGGCACCGTTGTCGGGAGCGGGTTCCTGCGGGGCCGGTTTCGTGACGACGCCACCGCCGAGGGTGGGCGTATCGCCCAGGCTCGCGATGTCGCAGGCAGGTTCCAGTTCGCACAAGCGAAACTCCAGGTCGCCGACCCTGTTGGTGCCATCGGAAACAACCCGGTCGATCCGGAACTCCAGTTCCTCGGACTTCGCGGTCAGGCGCTGCAACTCGGATTCGATCACATTGACCCGGTCCAGAACCGATGCCGATGGCGCAAGTGTCGCCGCCCCGCCGGTCGTGGACAGTTCCCGCTTGAGTTGCTGCAACTCGACATAGAGGACCGACAGTTCCTGACGAATGTCGGCCAGGGTCTGGTCCTGGGATTGTGCCCACGCTGACTCTGGCGCCTGCCCCGCAAGGCCGACTGCCACCACGCTCGCCAAAAGTGTCAGGCGCATTTGAATTTCCTCAGTCTCAGCTTCCCAGCGCTGGCTGCAACACGGTAACGGCGCGCCGGTTCTTGGCATAGCAGGCCTCTTCGGAGCAGACCTCCAATGGCCGTTCCTTGCCGAAGGACACGGTGCTGACCCGGGCTCCGGCGATGCCGCGGGAGATCAGGTATTCCTGCACGGCGTTTGCGCGTCGGGCACCGAGCGCAAGGTTGTATTCCCGGGTGCCCTGCTCGTCGGCATGGCCTTCGATGCGGGCATTGTAGCCGCCGTTGTTGGCCAGCCAAGCGGCCTGTCCATCCAGGGTGGCGCGCGCCTCGACCGTCAGGCTCGACTGATCCACGGGGAAGAGAACCCGGTCACCAACGGCGGCCTGGAAATAGGCCGGGGAGGTCGGATCCTGTGCCGACCCCGGTGCCGCACCCCCAGCGCCGGCGCCATAGGCACCGCCATCAAGGGGCGACTGGTCGCCGCCGCGGCCGAAATGCCCGCCGTTGCTACAGGCAGAAAGCCCCATTGCCCCGACGAGAAGAATTGCAGTGAATGCGCGATGGGCCATTTTCTTGTGCTCCGTGGCTACCTGCCGCCTCGTTTCAACAACTCCTAGCACCGTGATCACAATATGCAAACGTTCCACCCGTTGCGCCGTCGCGATGGGCGGGGATTTCCGCCAAGTGTGGGACGGGTGCACTCCCCGGTCCCGGAACCGCGCCGGATCGCTGTGGCGGAGGCCGCCGCAATCAGGGCAGCAACGGGGACCAGGCCGGGTCGGACGCCGCCCCCGGGGTCGGGATACGCTTGAGGTTGCGCCCGGTGATATCCACCGAAAACAGCGCCGGTTGTCCGCCAGCTCCCGCGCTTTGCCGCGCGAACATGATCACCCGGCCGTTCGGCGCCCAAGTCGGCCCCTCGTCGAGAAACGACGCGGTCAGCAGGCGCTCCTCTGATCCGTCGGTGCGCATCACGCCGATGTGGAACCGGCCCTGGTTCTGCTTGGTGAAGGCGATCAGGTCCCCGCGCGGCGACCAGACCGGCGTGCCATAGCGCCCTTGCCCGAAGGATATCCGCCGCGCCTCGCCTCCGCGGGCCGACATGACATAGAGCTGCTGCGTGCCGGAGCGATCGCTTTCAAAGACGATCTGGGAGCCATCCGGCGAATAGCTCGGCGCGGTCTCGATCGACGGGGTATTGGTCAGTTGCGAAGGGGCGCCACCGATCCGTTTGGTGAAGATATCCGTGTTGCCGCCGCGGCTCTCCGAGTAGACGATCGTGTTGCCGTCCGGACCGAAGCGCGGGGCAAAGGTCATGACGGCCTGGCCATCGGTCAGCTTCTGTGGCCGGACATCGCCGACACGCATCATGTAGATTTCCGGCATGCCCGTCGCATAGGAGGTGTAGAGTACGCGGTCGCCGGTGGGCGAGAACCGCGGCGCCAGAACGATGGAGGAACTGTCGGTCAGGTACTGCACATTGGCACCGTCCTGATCCATGATCGCCAGCCGTTTCTGACGGTTGTTCTTGGGACCTTCCTCGGCCACGAAAACCACGCGACTGTCGAAATAGCCCCCCTCCCCGGTGATGCGGGAATAGACCTGGTCGGCCACCTTGTGCGCAAGCCGCCGCCAGCTGCCGGTGGACCCACCGAGCCGCAGCCCCTCGCCCAGTTCGCCGCCGGCATAGACGTCGTAGAGGCGGAACTTCACCGTCGCCCGGCCATCCGCCGAGACGGAAACCGCCCCCGTGATCAGTGCCTGAGCATTGATCGCCTTCCAGTCAGGATAGGCCACCGGCGCGTCGAAGCTGCTCACCCGGCTGATATGCGCCTCCGCCGGGATTTCGCGGAACAGGCCGGTGCCCTGAAGGTCGGCAGCGATCACACGGCTGATGTCGCGGGCAAAGTCGGCCGCCTGCGGGGTTTCCGCGACGAACTGGGGGATCGCGAAAGGCAAGGGTTCGATCACACCTTCGGTGATCTCGATCCTGAGCGGGCCCTGCGCCAATGCGGCGTGGAACGGCGCCAGGCAGGCCAGGGCAATGGCAATGGCAATGGCTCGCAGGAACATCATTTGATCCTCATTTTTTCGGGATTGAATACCATCTCGATCTCGCGCCAGTGAGAGTATTTTTCGGCCGGCAGGTCAAAGCCGCGCGATCCGCAGCGAATAACTGCCCGCCGTGCCGCCTCGTAGGCTTGCCGGGTGGCAATGTCGTCGCTGTTGTCGGTGTCGATCATGCGGATGGTACCGGTGTCGGGCGTGCCGTTCTCGTTCATCTGGACATAGACGGTGACCGTTGTGCGCAATGCCTCGGACGACAACGAGCCCACGTTCCAGCACTGCTGAACGCCGATCCGAAGCGCGTCCTTTTCTCCGGAAGTCAGCGGCGGGCCGGTCGGCGCCGTACCAGCACCACCGCTCGCGGACTGGGTTTCGGAGGCGACGGCCTCCGCCACGGCGGCGGCGATGGGATCGACCGGCGCGTCCGGCTCCGTCTGCCCGGGCGCTTCAGGCTCGGGGTCAGGTGCCGTCTCGGCAGGCTGCGCTGCGGGTTGGGGTTCGGGCCGTTCGGGGCGTCGGATCGGGCGGGGCGTGCCTGTCGGCGCCAACGCGACGGCCGTGCCGCCCGGAGGCTCGGTTGCCTCGGTCACGATCTCGGTCGTGGCTTCCTCGGGCGCGGTCGCCTGTTCGGGCTCCACCGGGGTCGCGTCGACGGCAGGCGCCTCGTCCGGACGGGTCGCCTCACGGACCTCTTCGGCGACGGCGGCATCGGGTTCGGGGCGTTCGGCTGGTTGCGGCGCGACGCGAGGTGCGGCCCGTGGCGCAGGGGCGTTTTCCGGGGCGAAGACCATGCTGGCGCCATCCGGGGTGTCAGGCTGGCTCGGGGCCTGCGGGGCGACCGGCTGCACTTCGGCCTGCGGTGTCTCGAAGGTTTCGTCCACCGAAGGCGCGGCCTCCGCGGTCACAGGCTCCGTCTCCTCGGGCTGCGGAACCTGCCCGGGCTGGGTGTCCGGTTCGGGCACTTCGGGGGCCTCGGCATCTTCTGGCGAAAGGGGGCTTGCGATGCTGTCGGTGACGGCGGGCGCCTCCCGTCCCGCGGCCATCATGGCCGCGAATTCCTCGCCGGATACGACGGTGACCTCGGAGAACTCCAACGGGTCGTCCCGGTCAAAGGAAAACAGGCCGCCGACAGTCATCCACAGCAGGAGCGCCGCATGCGCCGCGCCAGAGATCTTGACCCCGGTGTCCATATCCGAGCCTCAGCCGTCCTCGCCGTCGAGCGTCGGCCCGCCGGTGTCGGTCACAAGTCCGATATTGGAGAATCCACCGGAGTTGAGCGCGCCCATGACCTGCATCACGCGCTCGTAAGGGATCGCACCATCGGCACGCAGGAACACCTTGTCATCGGCACGTTCCGCCGCAACAGCACGCAGACGGCTGACCAGTTCGGCCTCCGGCGTCTCCGTCGTCATGATGACCACACGGCCATCCGCCGTCAGCGACACGACCAGCGGTTCTTCCTGTTCCGTCGGCAAAGCCTGCGCCGCGGTCTTGGGCAGTTCCACCGGCACACCAACTGTGAGCAGCGGCGCCGCGACCATGAAGATTATCAGCAGCACCAGCATGACGTCCACGAAAGGTGTGACGTTGATTTCCGACATTGCGGCCGGGTGGCGGCGCGACCGCCTGCGCCGTCGCGTTCCGCCCCCGCTTCCACCGTCCGACTTGATGACACCCGCGCCCATGGCTCAGGAATCCAGCTGGCGGGACAGGATCGTAGCGAACTCGTCGGCAAAGCTCTCGTAGCCACCGACGATACGGTCGCTGTCGGCGCTGAGCTTGTTGTAGAAGATCACCGCCGGAATGGCCGCCAGCAGGCCGAGCCCGGTGGCCACCAGTGCCTCCGAAATGCCCGGCGCGACCACAGCCAGGTTGGTGTTCTGGGCGATCGCGATCTCTTCGAAGGCGTTCTTGATGCCCCAGACCGTCCCGAACAGGCCGACGAACGGCGCCGTTGACCCGGTCGTGGCAAGGAACCCGAGGCCCCTGTTCAGACCCTCCGCCTCCTTGGCTATGGCCACATCCATCGACCGGTCGATCCGCGCCTGCGCCCCGGCGATCAGCCCGCCGTCGTCCCGGTGCGAGCGCCGCCACTCGATCATGCCGGCGGCGAAGATCCGCTCCGAGGCGCCCGATGGATCGGGTCCGATCTGGTCGAAAAGCTCATCCAGCGGCTCCCCGGACCAGAAGCGTTCGTCGAACGCTTCGCTCTCGCGTCGGACGAGTCGGTAGGTGATGTGTTTCTGGATGATGATCGCCCAGCCCCAGAAAGAGGCTGCAATCAGCATCAGCATAACGATTTTCACAGTGATAGTGGCGCGCGCGAAAAGCGCCCACAGGGAGAAATCCATCTCCTGCGCCATATGGAGGGTCGAGGGGTCCATGCTGCCTGCTCGTGTTGTTACCGCTCTGTCGGCGGCCTTCATTGCCTGAGAACTTACAGGCTTTGAAGGGAAAAGGCCAACACGAAGCTGCGAGCCGGGTGCCAGACCTGCCTGCGAAGGCAATCTGAGCGGATCTCCGCCACGCAACGCGGCTCCTGACGGCGTCGGGCCGCGGGGCTGCCACGCGTGCCGACGGGCATTGCCGGCGTCATGATCGGCAGGCCCTGCCGCCGGATGGACCGAAACTGCCACCCATCGGCGTCGGAGCATCCACTGGTGCGTCCACGGACCGCGGATGGAGTCCGGATCCGGCTTTTTCCAACGCGTCCCATCGCGCGATGCCTACTTCGCGAATGCATCGCAAACCAGGTCGGGAAGGCGCACCGGCCGGCCGGCGAGGGTCATGCAGACCGCCTGAACCTGTGCCTTGAACAACAACCGGTCGGCACGCAGCACGCGCTGTTCGACCGTGAAGCTCGACGCTTTCATCGCCACCAGCTCGGTCTCCACCGTCAAAACATCCTCGTAGCGGGCCGGCGCGAGGAAATCGATTTCCATGTGGCGGACGACAAACACCTTGCCTTCCTCCTCCCGCAACCTGTTCTGATCGATGCCGATTTCCCGAACCCACGTGGATCGGCCACGCTCGATGAACTTGAGATAGTTCGCGTGGTAGACGATTCCGGCCATGTCGGTGTCTTCGTAGTAGACCCTCAAGTCGAACGTATGTGCCATGAAACAAGGGCTCCGGGGTGGCACGGCTCCAGCTTGCGGCATGGAGCCATGGCAGGGATGGGCTGACCGCAACCACCCAGATACACAGGGAAGCACCGCAGCGCAAAGGCAAGTCACTTTGAGTTACAGGATACCCGAACTGAACCAATAGCAGGACGGCGAAGCCCACACGCAGGGCGCGGCAAGCTATCGCGCGTCGTTTCGGTTCCGGATGCGCCCTGAGAAATGGCAAGCCGGTGAGGTATCCAATCCCGGCCGAGCAGATCGACAAGATGAGCGACGAACCAATCGTCGTAGGTCGAGAAATCTACAGCACCAAAGTGGCGCGCGGACCCTACCCGTTCGGTAGGGCGGAAACACCTGTCGATTCTACGTGCCCCGCAACTACGAAAGCGACCATCCAAAAAAGCTTGAAGTACTTCCGCTTTGTCCGCACCCCAGTCATTCCGCATGCTGAATTCGCTGCGGTGGGAACGAACGGCCGATTTACTTTCTGCAGTGCTGTTGACGAAACCCGCCGATCGCATTTCTGCATCTACGAGCGCAAGTAGAACAACTCTTCCGGTTGCGGCTCACTGCCGTCATCTGCCGGATTTTTTTTGCCGGACAAACGGTGTTCCATGCTGAGCAGACAATGGTGTGGCCAGTTCCATTCATTGTGGCGTCCTGATTCAACGCCGACAGGACTGTACATGTCGCATCTCTATTGGCTGCACGCAGCACACTTGAAACGCTCACAACATCTGTTTCCTAACCCCTCCAGCAGCATCGATCGTTTCGCCGATGTGACGTTGACCTTGCCGTCCTTGGTTGCAGGCCAGAGTGACCTGAGAGCCTCGCCCCAGTAGGGCGACGAAAGCCTGATGGACGCGGCCTTTTTCCAAGGGCTCCGAGAACAAGCACGCCCTTGGGTGTCCGACCCTTTGCCCTGCAGGGCATGCTTGCATGTCCAAAAGGCGGATGTCTTTCACCACGCCGCCCCTGCGGCCACAAAAAACGAACAGATCACCGGAATGCGGATCTACCGCCAGCACCTTCTTGGCTTGAGCCGTCAGGTAGTTGAACCCCTTGCGCATGTCCGTGACCCCGGCGGCAATCCACACCTTGGTATTTGACGGGACCCGGATCATACGGCTTCGAGCGCCCTGACAAGATCGGCGATTGTAGACGGGACTTCGCTGTGGACACCACCAACCAATGCCCGCTCCGGGTGGTGATCTCGACCCTGGCGACGATGGGCCTGATGTGGTGCCGTCATCAACCCAGCCAACAACCTCGACCGGCAACAGAACCGCCGGATCGGGCGCAGGCCGGAAACGGTCGTCGTTGCACCATTGAACACGATGTTGGCTTTCAGGTCATGACGATGCGAAACACCGACAACCGTCCGGCTCGCGACCAGCGTCTCCACCACAACCCGCCGTTTTGAAATCGTGAGGGTAGTTTCCCCGGCCTCGCTGCCTACTCATCAAATAGCGTCCACCACTCTTTTGCGGACACCATCCGGCAAAGCTCAATACAGGCAGGTCGGGTCAACCGGACGCTTGCGATGGAGACAGCAACGTCAGGGAAGACTCTCGATATCCTCAAGCTTGTGTCGCAAGGCGCTCAACTTCAGTACCTCAAGCGGCCAGCGCGTCGCGCCGCTCGGCACGGGAGATCGCTCTCAGAGTGGCGGTACTTCGATCAACCCAAGCCCAACTGCTTAGATCTGCACCGCGCGAAGTCTGGAAGTGGCCCGAGTGGCC
Organism: Aliiruegeria haliotis; assembly: GCF_003003255.1. Classification (GTDB taxonomy): domain Bacteria; phylum Pseudomonadota; class Alphaproteobacteria; order Rhodobacterales; family Rhodobacteraceae; genus Tropicimonas; species Tropicimonas haliotis. Next base: position 205,928 of record NZ_PVTD01000006.1, on the reverse strand, counting down.
AGCATTGGCACAATGTCGTGCAACTTCTGCAAGAGGTCATCAAGCTCCCTTCGTTCCAGAGTTTCAACGCGGCGGTCCCAGACAGGCGTCCATACGGGCCTCAAGGTGGCGGCGTTCTGCGGTCGCTTGTGATTGGAGAGAATCTCCTCCTCCAACCAATGCTCCCAGACGTTCGGGACCAGGGTCGGCGTCTGGAAGGCGGCGCCTGCGGCAACACTGGCGTCGGCGAGGGAGACGTGTGGGAACCGGCTAAACTGGAAGGACTTGCTACCGGCGCGAGCAACCCACGACTTGAGACCCGATGGGACGAGGCGGACATTCAGGGCACCGCCCACGGCAACATGTCGTCCATTTGAGAGCTTGGATACGGAGGTCGGAAAGCGCGGCTCGGTCGGTTCCTTTCGGTTGCATGGCTCCAATTCGCCCGTGGAGCCATGCCGCGACACGGAGCCAAAGCGCGAGACGGTCAAGATAGCGATGGCCCAAAAGTCTCAAAAAGGCGCCCATAGTGGTTGCCAAGGGCAGTCTGGCACGATGTCGGTGTCTCCATCGTGGACCCGAAGCTCGAAAATGTGCGGTGACGGCATGGCTCTGGCTCTCCAGATGTTCGCCATAGCGCTACGCCCGATCACATGCCCCGGCAAGTGGGCGGGCCGCGGCGATCGCGCCCTGTTGTCAGGCCTGGCGCCCGATACTGGCGGCGATCCTCGCGAAAAGGCGCAACGCATGGCTTGGGTCCTCGGCCGCGCCCGGCATCACACGGTCATAGGCTGCGCTGATCACCTCCGAGATATCCGGCCGCAGGATCGTGTGCCCTTCGGGCGTCACCGCAAGCGGCGATCGGGTGGAAAATGCGCTGTCCGACCAGAGGAGAATGACCTGCGCCATTTCGGCAAGCGCCAGATCCTCCGCTGGGACATCTTTCAGCGGGCTCTCCATACACAGGAAAACGAACGCCGCGCGAATGGCCCCGTTTTTCTCGAAACGGAAGGCTCGGTACTGGCTGGCGCCCGCCTCCTGAAGCCGCGCGACAAGCTCCGACAGATTCGGAAACAGCCCGTCGAGATCGGGCACTTCGAGCAATTCGCTCCATTCCCGAAAGAAGAAGACCATGAGATTGGCCCCCAGTTCGGGATCGGTCTCGGCCATCTTGTGCCCGGCCAACGTGACGACCGCCTCGCAGGCGCCTTTCACGACGCCCAGCGTGCGTTCGTCGACGCCGAAGACAATCGGCACGATGGGCCGCTCCCACCGTGCGCATAGGTAGCTGCCGTCGCCGCGCGTGAACAAGGCCTCGATATCGTTCGCGTCCATGAAACCCTCCGGTGCGTTCGGCAGCCATGCGCAGCCGGGGACGGATTGTCAAATCCTCTTCCGCCAGGCTGTGCCGTGGCAGACCGGTGGATTGGCTCCCTGTCGATCTAGTCACTCGAACAGGGCGCTTTGCCCCGGCGGTTGGGGCACGGCGAGGCCGAGGTGATCCCACGCCTTCCGTGCCAGCATCCTTCCGCGCGGGGTCCGCTGGATCAGGCCCTGTTGCAACAGATAGGGCTCGATCACTTCTTCCAGCGCGTCACGGCTTTCCGACAAGGCGGCGGACATCGTTTCCACCCCGACGGGACCGCCACCGTAGTTCTCCGCGATCAGGGAAAGATACCTGCGGTCAGCGGAATCAAGACCGAGCCTGTCGACCCCGAGACGCGTCAGCGCCGAATCCGCCAACTCCCGGGTCAGACGCCCGTCGCCCTCCACCAGCGCGAAATCGACCACGCGGCGCAGCAGGCGCCCCGCGATGCGCGGCGTGCCACGGGCCCGGGCCGCGATCTCGCGCGCGCCGTCGGGTTCGGCAGGCACACCGAGAAGCCGCGCGTTGCGGGTGACGATCTCGTGCAACTCGTCGATCGTATAGAACTGCAAGCGGGTCGGAATGCCGAAACGGTCCCGGAGCGGGGTCGTCAGCAGCCCCAGCCGCGTGGTCGCGCCGACGAGGGTAAAGGGCTGAAGTTCGATGCGAACCGTTCGGGCCGCCGGTCCCTCCCCGATCACGAGGTCGAGCTCGAAATCCTCCAGCGCGGGATAGAGCACCTCCTCGACCACCGGGTTCAGGCGGTGAATCTCGTCGATGAAAAGGACGTCCCGCGACTCCAGGTTGGTCAGGATCGCAGCAAGGTCCCCGGCCTTGGCCAGCACCGGCCCGGAGGTCATGCGGAAGTTGACGCCAAGCTCGCGTGCCACGATCTGCGCCAACGTCGTCTTTCCCAGCCCGGGTGGTCCGTGGAACAGCGTGTGGTCCATTGCCTCGCCACGCCGCCGCGCACTCTCGACAAAGACAGCGAGGTTGGCGCGTGCCTCGGCCTGGCCGATGAACTCGGTCAGCGCCTGCGGACGGAGCGCCCTGTCCTCTCCGCTGTCTTCGGGTGTCGGTGTGGGGCGGAGGAGCGGATCAGGGTCCGTCATCAGGAATGGCCTTCGTCAATGGGAGAGCAGAACGTCATGGTGCGAACGGTTCCGTGCCCCGGTCGGTGCGCCCCTACCCGTGCGGCGATGTCGATGGTCTGACGGCATCCGGCCAGGATCATCGCTTATCCCTTCGGTGCGAGCAGTTTGAGTGCATTGCGGATCACGGTCGCGGTATCGGCATCCGGATCCTCGCCAAGCGCCTGGGCAACGGCGGCGGCCGCCTCGCCCTGCTGGTAACCAAGGTTTCCGAGCGCCGAAAGCGCGTCGGCCTGAGTGGTCGCGACGGCTGTCGATGCGGGCGCGCGCGCAGGCGCATTTGCAGACGTGGCGGTAGCCTCGGGGGCTTGCGTGGGTTCGACGACGCCGCCCATCGCGCCCGACATCGCCATTACCGCCGGCGCCTTGTCCTTCAGCTCATTGACAACGCGTTGCGCCAGCTTCGGGCCAACGCCGGGGGCCGCCTTCACGGCGGACCAGTCGCCCAACGCCAGCGCACGACTGACGCCATCGGGGCCGAGCACGCCAAGGATTGCCATGCTCGCCTTTGCACCTATCCCCTGAACGGACGTCAGCAACCGGTGCCACTCCTTCTCCTGCAACGACAGGAATCCATAGAGTTGCAGGAGGTCTTCGCGCACCACGAGATCGGTATACAAGACAGCGAACTCCCCTGCTGCGGGGAGGCTCATCAACGTCCGGTCGGACACGAAGATGATGTAGCCGACGCCGCCCACATCCAGCAACACGTGATCGGTCCCGCGATAGTCCACCCGCCCCGCAAGACGCCCGATCATGACGCCCTCGCGATGGCGGCCTGAAGGCGATCGCCGGATTGCAGGTGATGGGCGTGGGTCACGGCAATGGCCAGCGCATCGGCGGCATCCGCGCCAGCGAGTTTGACGCCCGGGAAATGGACGCCGATCATGTGGGCGATCTGGTGCTTCTCGGCGTGTCCGACGCCGACGATCGCCTTCTTGACGGCGTTCGGCGCATATTCGCCCACGCTCAGCCCCGCCTGCGCGGGCACCAGCATCGCGATTCCGCGCGCCTGCCCCAGCTTGAGCGTCCCGGCGCCGTCACGGTTGACGAAAGTCTGCTCCACGGCAGCCGCCGCCGGTTCGTAGGTTCGGAAGACCTCGGTCAGTTGCTCATGCAGCGACAACAGCCGCGCGCCGAGATCCTTCCCCGCCGAACAGCACAGGCCATTTTCGACATGAGTGAGTCGCGAGCCATGCATCTCGATCACCCCCCAACCGAGGGTCCGCAGCCCCGGATCGATCCCGATCACACGCATCTGTTGCCGTCCTGCCTCTGGAGTATCATTTCGGTTTTTTTGATGGACTAGCACGAAAAGCGAACATCGACCAGACGGAAGCGCTCGTCGCGCAGGCGGCCGGTGTCCGAAAACGACGGCACGGGAGGGGATATCGACGCTGGTACCCCGTTTTCGACATGCTGAAACGTCGCAATCGGACCGTGGTTGATCGTGGCCAGAGAGGGGGCTGGAAGCCATGCATCTGGCGAAGAAGTGCAATGCGCTTCCTGCCACTTGCCAGTCGATGGGGCCAAGTTTAGCTGGGGTTCGAGGACGTCGAGTAGCCGTCCCGTTTCCAGCAACGACCAACCGGAGTAGACCATGGCATTCCATGACACGACCCGTCCCGTCCCTGCCACCGGCCTGCGCCGTGCGGTCGGGACCGTGTTTTCCGAGTTTCTCGCCTGGCGCGATGCGCGCAACACGCGTGAGGCCCTGTCGAAACTGACTGACCGCGAGCTTTGCGACATCGGCCTGAAGCGCGAAGACATCGACCAGATGAGTGACGCCCAGCTACGCAACAGCTGAGGAGCGGGCGACCGCGTGCCCTCGGACGACAGCAAAAACCCGCGCCTTCAACAGCGCGGGATTTTCATATCGTTTGCAAGTTGGACCGGCTCAGCCGACGATTGGCTTGACCCAGGTCGCAACAGCGCGGGTCAGCGGGTCGATTGCCATCACGAAACTGCCGGCCTTCTGAACGGCGGTCCCTTCCTGCAGGGCCTCCAGCTTCGCGGTGTAGGCCGTCTCGCCGTTGGCTGCGAGCAGGAAGCCCTTGAAGGTCACCATGACCATCAGCACCACGATGGTGGACCGCAGGAGCGGGCGGCGTTGCGTGCGTTTGCGTGCACGGGTGTAGAAGGACTGACCGAGGGTCCCGACGGCTTCGAAGCCACCGCCACGGCGGTTGATCTTCTCGATGCGCTTGATGCGCCCCTCGAACTCCTTCATCTGGGTATCGCTCATGACAGACTCCAAATACCTATCTCGCCCCGCATCCCCTCAGACTAAGGCCGAAATGTGGCGCAAATTGGGACTCTTGGTCAGCTTTTCCGAAGACAAAGCGTTGTCCAGTCACCGATTTCCTCAGAGCCGTGGACAATGAGGCCCTGATCGGCATAGGCGGCGACAACATCCGCGGCCTGTTCGTTCAGCAGACCGGAAAGGATCGCGAATCCCCCGGGCTTCAGGGCCGCCGCCATGTCGGGCGCCAGTGCAACGAGCGGCGCCTTAAGGATATTGGCGAGGATCAGGCCGAAAGGCGCGGCCTCGGCCAGACGCGGATGATCGAAACCGGTAGCCTCGATGCAGTCGATACGATCGGACAGACCGTTTGCCGCTGCATTGGTCGCCGCGACCTCCACCGCTACCGGATCAATGTCGGAGGCGAGCACCTTGCCCGACCAGACACGCGCCGCAGCCATGCCAAGCACGGCCGTGCCACAGCCGATGTCAGCCACCGGCAGCGGCTTTTCGCCAGCCGCGACCAGCCGGTCCAGCGCCTTCAGACAGCCCAGCGTCGTTCCATGATGTCCGGTTCCGAAGGCCATGGCGGCCTCGATCAACAGCGGCTCGACGTCGTCGGGGACCGTATCGGCATCATGGCTGCCATAGAGGTAGAACCGTCCGGCGCGCACCGGCGCGAGTTCGCGTTTCACCTTGGCGACCCAATCGGTCTCCGGAAGCTCCGACACCGCGAAGTCCTTTGCACCGAATGCCGCGGCAAGCACCGCGAGGGCCGCCACGTCGGGCGCTTCGACGAAGTAGCCGCCGATTTCCCAAAGGCCGGAGCCGTCTTCCAGTTCGAAGACGCCAACCCCAATTGGCTCGGGAACCAGGTTCTCCAGGGCGGCGCCAAGGGCTTCGGCCTGCTCCCTGCCTGGAAGCGTGGTCAGGGCGGTGAAGGTCGGCATTGGCAGGTTCCTGATCTGGTCCGGTGCCCGCGGCGTCCGGATATGTCGGTTTCTCCCGGGCGACCGGGTGGGACTGCGCTAGGCGAGCCCGCTGATCTGGTCAAGGGTCGCGAGCACATCGTCGACAAGCCGAGCCACCGGCCCGGTCGAGTCGAGCGTCATCACAGGGCAGCCGAGCGTATCGGCCCAGGCGAGGTGGCGGGCGCGGTTTCGGCCCGGCAACAGGCCGTCCTCGTAGGCGGCGGCCCAATCGAGAAAGGCCTCCATTTCCGGCCGTTCGGCCGGATCCTGAAGGCGCCACCCCTCCCGAAGGCGCAGGCGTCGCAGGCGGGTCTCGGTGTCCAGAACAAGGAAGATCGCGAGGGTGAAGCGATGATCGATCCCCTCGCTCCAGCTGTCGATGGAGCCCGAAAGGACCCAGTCGCGGCGCGGCAGAAACAGGTCTTCCATCAGCCGCAGCCGCACCTCTGGGGAGCGTTTCTGGCGAAAGGGCGGGTCGGTCGGCACCCAATAGAAGTCATCGGTGTCGAAATGCTGCGTTTCCAGCGCAGTGGCAAGCGCCCGGCCGAGCGTTGTCGTCCCTGCTCCACTGGCCCCGAATACATGAATGCGATGTCCCGCCATCGCGCCCCTTGCGTCAACTCTGGGACGTGACACCCGTCCCCAGCGGGCAAGTGACCCCGGTTCCGCCGATTCCGCAATAGCCCGACGGGTTCTTTGCGAGATACTGTTGGTGGTAGTCCTCAGCGAAGTAGAACGCGTCAGCCGGGGCGATTTCCGTGGTAATCGCGCCGCGGCCCGCGGCTGAAAGGGCCGACTGGTAGCTGGCCTGTGTCTCCCGTGCCAGAGCAAGTTGCTCGGCCGTGGTGGTGTAGATCGCGGAGCGGTACTGTGTGCCAACGTCATTGCCCTGACGCATGCCCTGGGTCGGGTCGTGGTTCTCCCAGAACACCTTCAGAAGCGTCTCGAACGGCAGCTCTGCCGGGTCGAAGACAACGCCCACAACCTCCGCATGGCCGGTCTTGGCCGTGCATGTCTCCTCGTAGGTCGGATTGGGCGTGGTGCCGCCCGCATAGCCGACCATCGTGACGTGGACGCCCGGCAGCTGCCAGAATATGCGTTCCGCCCCCCAGAAACAGCCCATGCCGAACAGGACGGCCTCCATCCCGGCGGGGGGCTCGATCGTCAGCGGTCGACCAGTGACGAAATGGGTGCTGGCGGTGGCGATGGGCGTGTCGCGCCCGGGCAGTGCCTCGTCCGGGCTGACCATCTCCATCTTGGTGCGGTTGAACAGGAACATGTGGCGTCTCCTTTGAGCGTTGCCCCCAATATGGTGACACGACCCGAACAGGTCCACCGCCCCCCGCGAGAACGTGACCACGCCATTCGCAGAGGTCACTCCGCCGGGGCCGAGGTCGCCGGGTGGTACCTGGCAAAGATGGTCTCGTTCCCCGGGGCCGGATGGCGCGGGATCAGCAACGACAGGCCGAGCGACGCAACGGCCAGGAAGGCCGCCAGCAGAAAGACGGCACTTGGCGAGGCCAGCCAGAGATAGCCAAGGGACACCGGCAGGAACACGGCTGCGATGTGGTTGATGGTGAAGGCCACGGCGGCGGTGGGTGCCATGTCGGCAGGATCGCCGATCTTCTGGATATAGGTCTTCAGCGCCAGCGCCAGTCCGAAGAAGATGTGATCCATCACGTAGAGGGTCGCGGCCACCAGAACGCCCCAGCCGAACCAATAGATACCGCCATAGGCGAGGAAGATGATCGCGAGGCCCGCGTATTCGAAGATCAGCGCCCGACGCTCGCCGAAACGGCTCACAGCCCACCCGAAGAGCGGCGCCGCCGCCATGTTGGTCACGAGCGTGATCAGGAAGAGGCTGGTGATTTCATGCACCTCGAAGCCGAAGCGCTCCACCATCATGAAGCTGGCAAACACGACAAAGATCTGCCGCCGGGCGCCGGCCATGAACTGCAGCGCGTAGTAGAGCCAGTAGCGCTGACGCAGGACGAATTTCTTGACCTGAACGGTCGGCGAGTCGAACTGCGGATAGGCCAGCAGGCAGAAGACCGCGACAATGGCGGTGATGAGCCCGGCCGTCATGTAGACGGTATTGTAGTCCAGATCGAAGGCCCTCCACGTGCCGACGATCAGCCCGTAGGCGACAAGCGTCGATGCCGAGCCCGTGGCCAGCATCCATCCCAGTACCCGAGGGGCGCGTACCTTGTCGATCCACTGGAGTTGCAGCGACTGGTTCACGGTTTCGTAGTAGTGAAAGCCGATCGAACTGAGCATGGTGATCGTCAGGATGCCCCCCATCGTGGGGAACCAGGCTGTGACCGCAGTGGCCACACCGAGCAGCAGCAGGGAAATGACCCCCAGCACCTGCTCCCGCATCAGCCGGATCAGGGCGATCACGGCAATGGCAAGAAAGCCGGGGATCTCCCGCACGGTATGGAGAAAGCCGATGTCGGATCCGTCGAAGCGGGCGACTTCGATGACGAAATTGTTCAGCAACGCAGACCACGTGGCAAATGCGATCGGCATGGCGGCTGACATGACGAAAAGCAGCGTGACGGGCCGGCGCCAGAATGGCAGGGCCCGCGCTTCGGAGAGCGTGAGTTTGCGCATGGAAGCGCCTTAGCGCCGAAAGCGCCTCAAGGGAAGGCCCGGGAACCTGCGCCGGCGCAGGTCCGCCACGCGGACCGCCGGTGCGCGCCAAACTGGCAAACCTGCCCATCCTTGAAGCGTTTCGTACGCAGCTACCAGAAGCTCTGCGGATCGATATCGACCGACAGGCGCAGCCCGTTCGGCGGGCGGACCTGTGCCAGCCACCGCGCCAGTGCCGCCTGCAACGGCGCCCCCTTCGCGGCCTTGACCAACAGGCGAACACGGTGACGGCCGCGGACGCGGGCAATCGGGGCCGGCGCGGGACCATACACAATCGCACCAATCTCGCGCAGGGGACCGTCCTTTCGGGTCAGGTCATTTCCAAAATCGAACACTTGCTGCACATCCTCCGAGGACAGGATGATCCCGGCCATCCGTCCGTAGGGCGGCACGCCCGCGGCGCGGCGTTCGGCGGCTTCGGCGCTCCAGAACCCTTCCTCGTCGCCGGACAGGATCGCCCGGATCACGGGGTGTTCGGGCTGATAGCTTTGCAGAAGGGCCACACCCTTGCGCTCGGCCGTGCGCCCGGCGCGCCCGGCCACCTGCCGCACGAGTTGAAAGGTCCGCTCCGCTGCCCGCAGGTCTGAGCCTTGCAGGCCAAGGTCCGCATCAATCACGCCCACAAGCGTCAGGAGCGGAAAGTTGTGCCCTTTCGCAACGAGTTGCGTGCCGATGATGATGTCGGCGGCGCCTTCCGCGATCTCTGCGATCTTTGCTTTGAGCGCCCGGGCCGTTCCGAACAGATCGGAGGACAGAACCGCGACCCGTGCATCGGGGAACAGGTCCACGACCTCCTCCGCCAACCGTTCCACCCCGGGTCCGACGGGCGCCAGACGCCCCTCCACCTCGCAGGACGGGCAGGCCTCCGGCATGGGCCTGGTCTCGCCGCATTGGTGGCAGACGAGACGTTTCAGAAACCGGTGTTCGACCATCCGCGCATCGCACTGGGCGCAGGCGATCTGATGGCCACAGGCCCGGCAGATCGTGACCGGCGCATAGCCGCGCCGATTGAGAAAAAGCAGGGATTGCTCGCCTTCCTCGATCCGCGCCGCCACGGCTTGTTGCAATCGGGGCGAGATCCAGCGGGTCGCGGGCAGCTTGTCTTCGCGCATGTCGATGGCCCGCATCTCGGGCATCTCGGCAGCGCCGAAACGCGCGCCAAGCTCCACCCGGCCATATTTCCCCGCTTCGACATTGGCCCAGCTCTCCAGCGATGGGGTGGCAGAGGCCAGCACGACGTGACCGTCGCAAATGGAGGCCCGCAGGACCGCCATGTCACGTGCATTGTAGAAAACCCCGTCCTCCTGTTTGTAGGACGTGTCATGTTCCTCATCGACGACGATGAGGCCAAGGTCTCGGAACGGCAGGAACAATGCGGACCGTGCCCCGACGACCACGTCGACGCCCCCAGCCCCGACCATCTTCCACGCCCGGCGCCGCTCCGTCATCGTCACCCCGGAGTGCCATTCCGTCGGTCGCGCACCGAAACGTTCCTCGATCCGGGCCAGGAACTCGCCCGTCAGCGCGATCTCCGGCAGCAACACGAGCGCCTGCCGCCCCTGGGAAAGGCACTCCGCGACCGCCTCGAGGTAGACTTCGGTCTTTCCCGAGCCCGTGACCCCTTTCAGCAGGGTGGTGCCGTAGACACCGCGTTTCACGGAAGCGCGCAGCACCGCTGCTGCCGCTGCCTGAGCCTCGCTCAGCGGCACCCCCGCCCGACCCGCGTCGAGCTTTGGATAGGGCAGATCCCTCGGCGCCTCTTCCTCCCGCACCACGCCTTGCTTCACCAGCCCCTTGATGACGGAATTGGTCACCCCGGCATGGGCCGACAACTCGGACAGGGTGAAGGCCAGCCCACCGTACTCGTCGAGCGCCTCCAGCACCTTGCGGCGGGCATCGGTCATCCTGTCGGGCTCTCCTTCGCCGCGCCGGTAAACCTTCCGCATCGATGGTGGATCGCTCAGCCCCGGTGCCCGAGTCGCCAGCCGCAGCATCGACGGCATCGGCGTCAGCGTGTAGTCGGCCGCCTTTCCCAGAAATTCCCGCAATGTGCCGGTCATCGGCGCCACGTCCAGCACCCGGTTCACCGACCGCACGCGACTGCGGTCGAAATCTCCCGCGCCCGGACCCCAGACGACGCCCAGAACCTTGCGCGGCCCAAGCGGCACTTCCACGAACGCGCCGAGCGAACATCCCCCCTCCGGCGCCTTGTAGTCCAACAGCCGATCCAGCGGTTGCGTCGTCAGGACGGCCACCAGATCGCCCTTGGCAAACCAATCGTTATGCGTCATGCCCTGCCCCGACGGGACTTCCCCGTTCCCAAAGATGACGGGCCCCGCTCCCGCGTGCCGGCCCAAGCGCCCCACAGGAGGAAACCGATGAAATTCTTTGTTGATACCGCCGAAGTCGATGCAATCGCCGAGCTCAACGACCTCGGCATGGTCGACGGCGTTACCACCAACCCTTCGCTGATCATGAAATCCGGCCGTGACATCAAGGAAGTCACGAAGGAGATCTGCGACATGGTCGACGGCCCCGTGTCCGCCGAAACCGTGGCGCTCGATGCCGACGGCATGATCGCCGAGGGACGCGAACTGGCGAAGATCGCCGACAACATCGCCATCAAGGTGCCGCTGACCTGGGCCGGGCTCAAGGCCTGCAAGGTGCTCACCGACGAAGGCCGCATGGTCAATGTCACTCTCTGCTTCTCCGCCAACCAGGCCCTGCTCGCCGCAAAGGCCGGCGCCACCTTCATCTCGCCCTTCATCGGGCGGCTCGACGATCTCAACATCGACGGCATGGAACTGATCGCCGAAATCCGCGCCGTCTACGACAATTACGATTTCGGGACCGAGATCCTCGCCGCCTCGATCCGCTCCGTCAACCACATGAAGGAAGCCGCCCTGATCGGCGCCGATGTGGCAACTGCGCCACCCGCGGTCATCAAATCCATGGCAAATCACGTCATGACAGACAAGGGACTGGACGCCTTCATGAAGGATTGGGCAAAAACAGGTCAGAAAATTCTCTGACCTGGTGTAGGGTTGCCAGGCGACATTGAAGTGGGATGGGCATGAGCGACGTGGCGGTTGATCTGGAAGAGCTTCGGGAAAAGATTCTGACGGAACCGGATGTCATCCTCGACGACCGCGACATCATGCGCGTGCTCATCTCCGCCAACGAGAAATCTCTCGGTGGCAACATTGTCGATCTGCGCGGCATTGCGATGGAACGGTTGGAGAGCCGTCTCGACCGTCTCGAAGACACGCACCGTTCCGTCATCGCCGCCGCCTACGACAATCTTGCAGGCACCAATCAGATCCACCGCGCAGTGCTGACGATGATGGACCCGGTCGATTTTGAAGGGTTCCTGAAGGGCATCGGCACGGATGTTGCGGCCATCCTGCGGGTCGACAGCCTGCGGCTGGTGCTGGAATCGGAAGCCAACTCGGAAGGCGAAATTGCCGTCCGGCGCCTCGGTGAGGTTCTGACCGTGGTGAAGCCCGGCTTCATCGCCGACTACCTGACACAGGGGCGCGACGGCGTACCGCTCCGTCAGGTGACGCTGCGCCAGCTACGACCCGACGCCGAAGTTCTCTATGGCGATGCCACCCAGTGGATCAATTCCGAGGCGCTGCTGAAGCTCGACTTCGGCGAGGGCCGCCTGCCCGGCATGCTGGTGCTCGGTTCGGAGGATCCGCACCAGTTCCGGCCCAATCAGGCGACCGACCTGTTGGCCTTCCTTGCGGGGGTCTTTGAACGGCAGATGCGGCGGTGGCTGAGCTGACCTGCCTCTCCGACGGGATGCGCGATGCGCTGGCCCGTTGGCAGGACACGCTGCGCGCGGTGGACGGTCGGGCGGAAAACACGATCACCGCTTATCGGAGCGATGTTCAGGGGTTCCTGTCCTTTCTCGCGGTCCATTTCGGCGACAGCCTCGGCCCGGCCGCGCTCGGGCGGGTCAAGGTCGCGGACATGCGCGCCTGGATGGCGCAAGAACGCGCTGCCGGACTGTCCGCCCGCTCCCTCGCGCGCGCGCTGTCCGCCGTGAAGACATTTGCCGGCTGGCTGGCCGAACGGGAGGGCTACGACGTGACCGCGATTCTCGCCACCCGTTCTCCGAAGTTTCGCCGCAAGCTGCCGCGCCCCCTGGCTGAGGACGCGGCCCGTGCGATGCTGGACACGGTAGAGATCCAGTCCGGGGAGCCGTGGGTCGCGGCGCGGGACGTTGCGGTGGTCACCTTGCTCTATGGTTGTGGCCTCCGGATTTCGGAGGCGATCGGGCTGCGTGGCGCGGATTGGCCTTTTGGCGAGGCGCTGAGAATCCGGGGCAAGGGCAACAAGGAACGGATCGTACCGGTGCTCGCGGCCGCCTCCGATGCCGTTGCCGAGTACGTCGCGCTTTGTCCCCACGATCTCGCCCCCGAAGAAGCGCTGTTTCGCGGCAAAAAGGGCGGCGCGCTGAACCCGCGACTGATCGCAAAGGTGATGGAACGCAGCCGCCTGCAACTCGGGCTGCCGGCCTCCGCCACGCCGCACGCCATGCGCCACAGCTTCGCCACCCACCTGCTGAACGCCGGAGGCGACCTCAGGTCCATTCAGGAGCTCCTCGGACATGCGTCGCTCTCGACGACCCAGGCCTATACGGCTGTGGACACCGCCCGGCTGATGGAGGTCTATCGGTCAGCCCATCCCAAGGCCTAGCGGACAGCCCCCGAAACCGCCGCGCAATGGCGTTCATCGCGCCCTCACCGGCACGCCATGCCCATTTCCGGTGTTCGGGCAACGCAGCTATCGAAGCCAAGGACCGCAATTGCAGCCCCTACGTCGATTCGGCACGGAAGGCACCTTCCACCCCGCCGATCGGCAATGGCGACTTTTCAACAACGCTGGCCTCCAATCGTGCCTACCACCAGATCGGACGCCACAACGGTTTGCATCCCACGCCCGTTTTCTGCATCAACGTCGCATGAAGACGCCGCACCGCGCATACTCCGTCCACCTCCTCACCGCCACCGGGGCCGTTCTGGCCATGCTCGCCCTCCTTGAGGCGGTCGACTACGACTGGCCGATGATGTTCCTCTGGCTGGTCGTTGCCTTCATGGTCGACGGGATCGACGGCCCGCTGGCACGGAAATTCGATGTCTGGACCCATGCACCGCAGGTCGATGGTGCCTTGCTGGACCTGATCATAGACTACCTCACCTACGTGTTCATCCCGGCATTCGCCCTGTATGCCTCGGGGCTTCTGGGGGGCTGGATGGGGTGGTTCGGTCTCTTTGCGATAACCTTCGCCAGTGCGCTCTACTTCGCCGACACCAGGATGAAGACCGAGGACAAGAGCTTTTCCGGGTTTCCCGGCTGCTGGAACATGGTCGTCATCGTCCTGTTCGCCATTCGTCCGCCGGACTGGGTCTCGCTGCTAGTCATTCTTCTGCTGACGGTCGCGATGTTCTCCGACATTCGCTTCATCCACCCGGTCCGCACAGCCCGCTGGCGCGCCGTGTCGCTTCCGGTGGCAATCGCCTGGACCTTCTGTGCGGCCTGGGCTGCCTGGACCAGCTTCGATCCGCAGGGCTGGGCACAGGTCGGACTGCTGATCACCTCCGCCTATCTTCTGCTGGCGGGTCTTGCGCAGCAGATCCTCGCCAGACGGGCTCCGGAAGGCGCCTAACCTGCGGCGTGCAAGGCCAGATTTCCGCCGGACAAGACACGATCAATGGGCAGGTGCAAAGAACGGCCGATGCGCCGTGTGTTTCGCCTCGGCACCAGAGAAAGGGCGGCCCGAAGGCCGCCCAATAGCATTAGCCAAGCGCGTCGTTGCAACGCTTGCAGGTGCCCGGGTGGGCATGGTCGCCCACGTCCGGCAGGATCTTCCAGCACCGCTGGCACTTCTCACCCTCCGCGCGGGCGAAAACGACGCCGACACCCTCCACGTCATCGAGCCTGAAGGCCCCGTCCGGCGCCGCCGAGTTGGTGATCGTGATCTGCGAAGCAATGCAGATATCGGCGAAGTTTGCCGCCCGGAGCAAGGTGACAAGAGTTTCGTCCTCGACGTACACTTCCGGCGCCGCCTCCAGGCTGGACCCGATCACTTTCTCGCGGCGCTGCACTTCCAGCGCGGCGGTTACAACGCGGCGGACCTTGCGCACGCGCTCCACGAGGCTCGCGATTTCCAGGCTGCGCCACTCGGCCGGGGTTTGCGGAATGTCCTGAAGGTGAAGCGAGCTGTCGTCGCCCGGGTAGCGATCCAGCCAGACCTCTTCCATCGTGAACACCAGCACCGGCGCAAGCCAGGTGGTGAGCCGGTGGAACAGCAGGTCCAGCACCGTCAGCGCAGCGCGTCGGAACCGGCTGTCATCGGCATCGCAATACAGCGCGTCCTTGCGGATGTCGAAGTAGAAAGCCGACAGGTCCACGGTCGCGAAGTTGAAGACATTCTGGAACACGCCCTGGAAATCGTAGGCCGCGTAGCCCTTGCGTACCTCCTCGTCGAGTTCCGACAGTCGGTGCAGCACCCAGCGTTCCAACGGCGGCATGTCCGCCGGAGCCAAGGGCTCGATCTTCTCGAACTCACCGAGGCTCCCCAACAGGAAGCGCATCGTGTTGCGCAGCCTGCGATAGCTGTCGGCGACGTTCTTGAGGATCTCCGGGCCGATCCGCAGGTCAGCGGTGTAGTCGGACTGCGCCACCCAAAGGCGCAGGATATCCGCCCCGTATTGCTTGATGACCTGCTCTGGCGCGACCGTGTTGCCGAGCGACTTGGACATCTTGTTGCCCTTCTCGTCCAGCGTGAAACCGTGCGTCAGCACACCGCGATAAGGTGCGCGGCCATTGGTGCCACAGCTTTGCAGCATCGAGGAGTGGAACCAGCCGCGATGCTGGTCGGTGCCTTCAAGGTAGAGATCGGCAATGCCATCCTCGGAACCATCCGCGCGGTCGCGCAGGACGAACGCATGGGTCGAGCCGGAATCGAACCACACGTCCAGGATGTCGAACACCTGTTCATATGCATCGGCATCGTAGTCGTTGCCCAGGAACCGGGCCTTGGCGCCCTCCTTGTACCAGGCATCGGCGCCCTCGGCCTCAAACGCCGCGACAATACGCTGGTTCACGGCCTCGTCGCGCAGAAGGTAGTCGTCGTCATGCGGCGAGGCACCCTTCTTAACGAAGCAGGTCAGCGGCACGCCCCAGGCACGCTGGCGCGACAGCACCCAGTCCGGCCGCGCCTCGATCATCGAGTAGAGCCGGTTCCGTCCGGCCGGCGGCGTCCACGTGACCATTTCGTCGATACACTTGAGCGCCCGGCTGCGGATCGTCTTGCCATAATCGTCCTGACCGTCGCCGACCTCGCGGTCGATGGCGGCAAACCACTGCGAGGTGTTGCGGAAGATCAGCGGCGCCTTGGACCGCCAGGAATGCGGGTAGGAGTGCTTGATCCGGCCACGCGCGATCAGGGCATCGGCCCCGACCATGGCGTCGATCACCCGCTTGTTGGCATCCTTCTCCTTGCCCTTGTGGTCAAAGATCACGGCGCCCCCGAACAGCGGCAGGCTGGGCCGGAAAGACCCGTCTTCCATGACGTTGTGGGTCATCTTCAGACCGTGCTTGACGCCAATGATGAAGTCGTCGGCACCGTGGCTCGGCGCGGTATGCACGAACCCCGTTCCGGCCTCGTCGGTCACGTGGTCCCCCGGCAGGAGCGGCACTTCGTAGTCCCACTCGCCCTCGCCCCCTTCGATACCGGCAAAGGGGTGCGCGCAGACCATCAGGTCAAGCTGCTCGGCGGTCACGGCCTCCTTGCGCTCGTAGGCGTCGACGCGGGCAGCCTTCATGACCTCCGCTGCGAGGTTGTCGGCCAGCAGGTATTCGTCGCCCACCCTGGCCCAGTTGTCGTCGGGCGCCTCGGTGACCTTGTAGAGCCCGTAGGACAGCTCCGGGTTGAATGCCACGGCGCGGTTGGACGGGATCGTCCACGGCGTGGTCGTCCAGATGATCACATTGACCCCGCGCTGCGACTGTCGCGCGCCGTGTTTGTCCAGCGCGCGCACGACCGGGAACTTCACCCAGATCGTGTGCGACGTGTGATCGTGGTATTCGACCTCGGCCTCGGCCAGAGCCGTTTTCTCGACAACGGACCACATGACCGGCTTGGACCCCTGGTAGAGCGTGCCGTTCATCAGGAACTTCATGAACTCCTCGGCGATCACGGCCTCGGCGTGGTAGTTCATCGTCAGGTAGGGATCGTCCCAGTTACCCGTCACACCCAGACGCTTGAACTCCTCGCGCTGGATGTCGATCCAGGTGTCGGCGAAGGCGCGGCATTCCTGCCGAAGCTCCAGCACCGGAACCTCGTCCTTGTTCTTGCCCTTCTGGCGGTACTGCTCCTCGATCTTCCACTCGATGGGAAGGCCGTGGCAGTCCCAGCCCGGGATATAGCGGGCATCCTTGCCCATCATCTGCTGGGAGCGGACCACCATGTCCTTGAGGATCTTGTTCAGCGCGTGCCCGATATGCAGGTTGCCGTTGGCATAGGGAGGGCCATCGTGCAGCGTGAACGGCGGACGGGTCTGCGCCTCGGCCTTCTCGCGCAGCTTTTCATAGACCCCGATCTGCGCCCAGCGATCGAGCCAGCCGGGCTCGCGCTTGGGCAGGCCCGCACGCATCGGGAAATCGGTGCGGGGCAGGTTCAGGGTGGACTTGTAGTCGGGCGTCGTCGGGTCGGTGGTCTCGGCGCACATGGGGTTCGCGTCCTTCGGATCTCGAATGTCTGGGATGTGGGGCGGCGCGGTCTTCCAAACGCCTTGTCCCGGCGGCTCGTCTGATCAGAGCGCCGGGCTGCTAATTCGAATGATGATCGACCGTATCAGCATCTTGGGTGCCGCTATAGACTGCCCGCCCCGAAGGGTCCAGAGCGTCGGCATGTCGCTGCGGTGCACGGCGGCGCTCACGATGCGCGTTGCACCGCTACCCCGCAAAGGGGGTCTCATGTGTCTTGCATCGCCGCCGAGCTGGGGCCGTGTGCAACGGGCCTTTGCAATCCCGGTGTCCACAGGTCAGGCGGACAGGCCCTACGGATCGTCCGGCGCTCTCCACGCCTTCGGCGCTTCGCGCGTGTAGCCATCGAACAGGAATCCGCCATCCGGCGTCAGGACCTCTTCCGACACGTGGATGACCCCCGCGATGTCGCCGTCCGAGAACGCTGCTGCAAAGGCCTGCGTGAAACGTTCGCAGAATTCCGGATCGAGACGCCGGAGCCTCCGCGGAATGCTCTTGCCCTTTGCCGCCCACAAGCTCCGCGATCGGCAGTAGTGGTTGGCGATTGCCGGATACAGGCTTGCCAGGACCGGCAGCCGTTCCTCCGGGCTGTGCGCCCCGCGAATGTCCTGGACCATGTCGGTAATGGCATAGCGTGAGTTGTCCCGGTCGAGACGCCCCCAAGGGATCGGTCCGGCCTCCAGGACCTCGTTGGCCATGGCCTTGATCCGTTCGCCAGGTTCTGTCCTGCCGGCGATCTCGATGCCCTCGCTGACCATGTTGGGCAACGAGGGCACCCCGGAGGGGCGGTCCACTTCCCGGAAGAAATACGACAGCGTGCAGGGATCATGGAGGAAGGCCTCAACCGGCCAGCCGGAAAAGGTGAAGGATTGCCGCCGGGCCTGCGCGACACGGTCGAACACGACCACGAGGTCAAGATCCGACGTGGGAGTCGCTTCGCCGCGGACAACGGACCCGGCGAGCAGCACGACATTTGCGGATGGGAACATCTGGGCTCGGATCTCCCCGGCCGCTGCAATCGCCTCCGACAGATCCCGGATCAATGCGCATCCTCCCGTTTCAAAGCCGTGCCAACCGTCAGTCGGCGCCAAACAGCCCCGACAGCGCCCGCTTCACCAAGGAGGTGACCGACGGCCGTTTCAGACGCGCGAAGGGCAACGGCCGACAAACCTCGATCGCGGCCACGCCGACGCGCGCGGTCAACGCCCCGTTGACGATTCCCTCGCCGAACCGGCGTGAAACCTTGCTGAGCACGCCGCCGCCCGCGACCGAGCCGATCAGGTCGTCCCCGACCGCCACGGCCCCGGTCGCCACCAGATGGGTCAGAACGGAGCGCGTCAGGCGCAGGCTTCCCAGCGTGCCGGCCCGTGCGCCGTAGATCTCCCCGACTCGCCGGATCATCCGCACCGTGGAAACAAGCGCTGTCGCCACATCAGCAAGCGCAAGTGGGACGATGGCGGTCACGGTGGCCACCTGCCGCGCGGCTGCCTCCACCTCGCGGCGCGCCGCGGCATCGAGGGGCGCCATGAGCTCCGCCTCCGCAAGCCCGAGCAATGCCTCCGCGTCGAATTGCTCGTCCGCCCGCTCCTTCAGTCGTTCAAGGCTCCAGTCCAGATCCTTGCGCGGGGCGTAGAGCGTCTCCAGCCGAGCCACGACCTTCCGGGCCAGTTCCAGGTCCTCGCCCGCCATGGCCGCCTCGGCGTCGCGATGCACGCCATCGAGACGGGCCAGCCGGAAGAACCCGGCAAGTTCGCGCAGGGCGAGGCCAAGGCAGGCCACCAGGAACACAATTGCCAGCACAAGCGCGATGCCGCCAAGAAGCTGGTTGCGTGCCAGCAACCCGGTCACGAAATCCCAGGCCGCGACCGAGGCGCCGAAACCGACCAGCCCGACAAACCCGCCCCAGAACATCCGCCCGAGTGGGGATGGTTTGCGCGCGCCTATGACCGCGACCGTCTGCATGGCCCGCCCCGTGGGCAGGTCCGGCGTGACGTCCGGCACCGGCGGTGCCTCAGCGGGGCCTGGCTGCGGCTCCACGGCGTCCTCAAACTCGATGATGACCGGTCCCTTGGGAGAGTCACTCATGTCCGGCTCCATTCCAGCCGCACGTCCGGCAGCTTTTCCTCGTTGCCCGCGCCATCGGTCGCCTCGACCTCCAGAAACCCATGCCTGGCATAGAACCGGCGCGCGCGGCTGTTGGCCTGAAAGGTCCAGAGACACAGCCGGGTGCGCCTTGCCTGCGCTTCTACGATCAGCGCGGATCCCACACCGCGGCTCCGGGCGCTCTCCGCAACGTAGAGCGCCGGGATCTCGGCGCCTTCAAGGCACAGGAACCCATCGACCTCGCTCCCGCAGGCCACCTCGGCCTCCGTGGTCTCCAGGAGCCGTGCCACGAACCGCTTCGTTCCCTCCAGCCTGTGCAGGTCGGGCATCCAGGGGGTCTGGTCGAGCCAGGTCTGAAGGATTGCCGCCATCTCCGGCACGTCCCCGATGGTCGCGGTGCGCAGGCGGATCATCGCAGGCGATCCCCGACCAGAAACTCCGCAGCGCGGTCCAGACGGATATGCGGCGGCCCTTCGCCCGGCTTCAGCGTCCCCGAGGCGGGCGCGAAATGCATCACGGCGTAGTCGTCGTCGAGCCATTCCGACGCGCCATCGCGGGCCGGCACGAGGAGTTGCGAAGGGTCCTCCGGCAGGGTGCCGGGATAGAGCGCCGCCTCCCGGCCGGTCTCCAGTAATCGACCCCGTACCATCCCGAGGGTCTCTCCCTTGACCTCCCGGGTTTCCTCGACCGTTGCCCGCAAGGCCGCGATGGCCATGGCCCGGGTCTTCGCCCCGGCAAAGTCGGCTCGATCCCGTGCCTGGCGCAGCATGGCCTCCATGATCGCGGTCATACGATTGTGCTGGGTATGGTGGATGTGATCGGCCTTTGTCGCCGCAAAGAGAATGCGGTCGACCCGCTTCATCCCAAGCAACCGTGCCAGCCATGCAGTACGTCCGGGCCGGAAAGCGCCGAGAATACGGTTCATCGACCGCGACAGGTCGTCCATTGCGCGGGGTCCGGAGTGGATTGCCCCCAGCAGGTCCACAAGGACCACCTGCCGGTCGATCCGGGCGAAATGGTCGCGGAAGAAGGGGCGAACGACCTTTGATTTGTAGGCCTCGTAGCGCCGTTCCATCTCGCGGCGGAGCGATCCCTTCGGAGCCCGCCCCGCGCCCGGTGGCAGGGGGGCGAAGGTCAAGGCCGGCGACCCCTCCATGTCTCCCGGCATCAGGAAGCGCCCGGGGGTGCAATCGGAATAGCCCGCACGCCGCGCCGCTCGCAGGTAGGCGGTATAGGCACGCGCGATATCCCTCGCCGACCGCTCTTCTAACCCGGCATCGGCATCGAGCCCTTCGAGCGCCGCAAGAAACCCGCCGGCCTCCTCTCGTGCGCTGGCAATCTCCAGGATCTCGGTCGACCATTCGGCGTAGTCCATTTCCATCAGACCGAGGTCCAGAAGCCATTCGCCCGGGTAGTCGATGATGTCGAGATGCAATGTTCGCGGCCCGGAGAGCGCCCCTATCATGCCTTGAGGCTGCACCTTCAGTGAAAGGCGAAGCTCCGAAACCGAGCTTGTAGGCTCCGGCCATTGTGGCGAGGGGCCGGTCAGGTCATCCAGATGCGCCTCGAAATCGAAGCGCGGCACGGTGTCGTCGGGCTGCGGCTGCAACCATGCCGAGCGGATGGAACCATCGGCGACCGCCTGCAGCCCCGGCATGCGCCCCCGGTCCATGAGATTGGCCACCAGCGAAGTGATGAACACCGTCTTGCCCGCCCGTGCGAGCCCGGTCACCCCGATACGCAGGGTCGGCTCAAGGAAAGCCTCCGAAAAGGCCGCTCCCGCGCCTTCGACACCCTGAACGAGCCCGTCCGCGATCCGCCCGATTACCACTGATGCCTCCTGCAGCCACGGTGACCTACATATGGGCCCGTTGGCGGGCTGCCTAGGGGGAATGGCGTCCTGTGGTCCCGGGTTCGACGTGCCGATGCGCCTGAACCCTGCACCGCAGGCCGAGCGCCAGGCGTCACCGCGGGCCAGCCTCACCTGCCGCGATGCCGTGACAAGCGAGTGGGGCAGGTCCCCTCCGCCGTCGATGCCACTGGCATCTCGAGCCGTTTGGGGCCGGGCGCCCCTACGGGGCGGGGCGGCTGGACAGGCCGCCCTGTTTTGGCTAAGCGCCGCCCATGCCCCGCTATGCCCTGAAGATAGAATATGACGGCGCGCCGTTTTCCGGCTGGCAGCGCCAAAAGGACCACCCGAGCGTGCAAGGCGCGGTCGAAGCCGCGCTGCGGCGGCTGGAGGCCGATTGCCCGCCGATCGCTGCGGCCGGCCGGACAGATGCAGGCGTGCATGCGCTTGGACAGGTGGCCCATGCCGACATGGCCAAGCACTGGGATCCGTTCCGCCTGTCGGAGGCGCTGAACCACCACCTGAAGCCGCATCCGGTTGTGATCGTCGATGTTGCCGAAGTGGAGGACAGCTGGCACGCGCGCTTCTCCGCCCATGAACGGCGCTACCTGTTCCGGCTTCTGAACCGCAGGGCGCCGGCCGGGCTGCGTGCGGGCAAGGTCTGGCAGGTCGCCACGCCACTCGACGTGGGTCCGATGCGGCAGGCCGCGTACTCGCTTCTGGGCCGGCACGACTTTACGACATTCCGCGCCTCGGAATGCCAGGCCGACAGCCCGGTCCGGACCCTCGACCGGCTGGATATCGAACAGGTCTCCACGCCGCTGGGGCCGGAGATCCACTTCCATGTCGAAGCCCGATCTTTCCTCCACAACCAGGTCCGCAGCTTCGTGGGAACATTGGAGCGGGTCGGAGCCGGGGCCTGGGCGCCGGAGGACGTCAAGGCAGCGCTCGATGCGCGGGATCGGGCGGCCTGCGGGCCTGTGTGTCCGCCTCAGGGCCTCTACCTCGCCGGCGTCGGCTATCCGCAAGATCCCTTCGCGGCACTATAAGAACAGGCTCCTCAAAGCGGCCTGGCCAATCCCCCTCGCGTCGAGTTGGTCCATGGATGCGACGGGCGAATTCGACCAACTCGCCGTAGGAGCAACCGCAGCAAGGGGCGGCGGCTTCGAACGGTGCTATGGGCAGCCCCTTGGAGCGGCACTATCCGGATACAGTCCCACTTGCCCCAGACCTTCCGGGGTCACGCGCGTCCTGATGCCTCAGTGCGCTCCGACTTCCACCGCATTGAGATCCTTCAGGAGCCGCCCATGCTTGCGCACGGCCGCGACCACCTCCCCGAAGGTGCGGTAGCCCTGCCCTTCCAACATCGGGATCATCATCTCCAGTGCTGCCGCCGTCGCGATCGTGTCGCCCATGGCGGTGTGGCGCGCCTCCGGTGGGATCACGATCCCCAGCCGCTCGGTCAGGGCATCCAGGGTATGGGTCTCCGACTGCCCGAAGACCACGGCGGACAGCAGAACGGTGTCCAGCACCGGGTTTTCGAACCGTTTTCCGATCCCCGCCTCGTGGCGGCGCAGGAACTCCATGTCGAAAGGCGCGTTGTGGGCCACCAGCACAGCGCCTTGCGCGAAGCCGTGGAAGCGCCGTCCGACCACGTCGATTGTCGGCGCATTCGCCACCATCTCGTTGGTGACATGGTGAACCTCGGTTGCAGAGGCCGGAATCGGGCGCTGCGGGTTCACGAGGCTTTCGAAGGTCTCGCCGGGGATCCGCTTGCCGCCAAGCAGCCGCAACGCGGCGATCTGTACGATCTCGTCGCCCGAGGATGGCAGCAGGCCGGTCGTCTCCGTGTCGAACACCACACAGGTCAACTCCCGCAACGGGGTTTCGGCCAGTTCGCCTGTGGGATCCCGGTCCATCAGATCGAAATCGTAGACCGCGGAACGACGCGGCGCAGGCGCTGGCGCGCCCACTGGCCAGGCCTCGCGGAGCGGCAATCGCAACAGACGCCGCCCGGCCGCACCGGGCTCCGGCCAGCTCTCGGTGGCATGTGCGTCGAGGATTGTGCGCCCGGTCACATTCGCCAACCCGACCTCCAGGCGCACATCCAGCCAACCCTCCAGCAATCCGACCTGAAGGACATCGCCGGCCCATCCGATGGTGATCATCGCGCCGCCTTCCTCGTCATCGGCAATCCGCAGCGACAGCGCGCGCGCGCCAATGACAGTCACAAGGCGTTCGCACAGATGGGTCAGCAGGGCCACCATGTGGAAGGCGTCCACCCGCAGCATGACCCGTTCGGCCTCGGCGATCAGATTGACGCCCTCGTGCGCAACCCGTGCCACGACGGAATCCACCAGTTCCGATCCCCGGATCTCCTCCATCGGCCACCACCCGCCACGAGCGGAATCGTAGCGATGCGCCAGATCGGTGATTGCATGGGCCAGTGCCGAGACCTCGCCCATGAGCGCTTGCCGCCCGTCGCCGTTTTCCAGCACACCGGCATCGAGCACGGTTTGCAGGTTTGCCGCCGGGCGGCGCACCTGGTCGAACACATCCTCCAGGAGGCCTTCCCGCACGGAGTGCAACGCCATGTCCGCGGTGATGTCCCGAAGGGTCAGCACGTAGCCTGGCGATTCCGAGGTGCGCTGCGGGAGTTTCACCAGCCGCATGCGACCGGCAAGCACTTCCAGAGAGTGGGTTGCAGTGCACAGGACATCACAGGCGGCGTCGTCGTCCTCGGCCGACACCAGCCGTTGGTAGGCATTCCGGATTGGAGACGGGCTGAGGTAGTCCAGAACCGAGCGATCGAGGCCCGGCGCGACCTCCCCGGTCAGGATCTGCTGCGCCCGGCCATTGTAGAAGACGATCTGGTGATCGGACGAGCAGAGCAGCACCCCTTCCGGCACATCGCCAAGCAACGCCTGCAACCGCGCGTTTTCCACCGCCAGCCGGGTTGTTTCACGCTCCACGGCCTCGGCGAGTGCGTTCTTCGTCTCGCTCAGCGAGCCGGTGATTGCCTGCGCCGCGGGAGCAAGATCGCCGAGGTAGCGGGCCGGCTCATGGTCGAGATCGCCATCGATATCCGCGTGTGCCCGGGCGCGCAGCCCGCCGGCGAGTTTCTGGATCGCCTTGGCGACATTCTCGTCGAACAGGAACCAGACCCAGACCACGAGGCCCAGGATCCCGAACCCCGCAATCAACCCGGCAAAGGTGAACCCCGAGGCAACGCCATGTTCGTCCACCCGCCGATATCCGGACCAGAGCCCGAGCGCGACCGCCGCAAGCCCGCCAAGCGCCACGAGGGCAAAGAAGAGGAAGACACGAAGCCTGAGGCTGAGTTTCCGCGCTAGCCATTCATGCATCATTTGCCTCCGCCTGCCCGGACAGCAAGTCCCGGGCCTGCTCCAGAAGGTGAGACAAGTCGAAGGGTTTGGCAATGAACCCGTCGGCCCCGAGGGCAAGCCCCTTGCGGCGTTCCATTGCATTGCCTCGCGCGGTCATCATCAGGATGCGCACATCCGACAGGTCGTCTTCGAGCCGCACCGCCTGGCAGACCTCGTAGCCGGAGATCCCCGGCAGCATCACATCGAGAAGCACGAGGTCGGGGCGCTCCGCACGGATCGCGGGCAAGGCGGAATCGCCATCGGCGACACGGCTCACCGCCCAACCCTCCCGACCCAGGACATGGGTGAGTGCCAGCGCGATGTTGTCCTCGTCTTCCACGATCAGGATACGGGCGGGACGATCGGTTCCGGTCATGGTCGGATCTCCTTGCACACGGTGGTGAGGGTCGGGTCGTCGGCAGGCAGCATCGCCCAATCGGCCTCGGCCACGGCGCCGCTATCGTCAAAGGTGATAGTGTCGTTGAGAGGTGCGATGCGGTTGTCGGTGCAGTCAAACACCATCTGCACCTCACGCGGGGCCTTCCAGCGTGCGAAGAAGAACATTTTGGCCATCGCCTGATCCGGCACGGTATCGTTGGTCCGGACGGAAGCCAGATCGACCGCCGTGAACCCGTCGGTCATCGGCCAGACATAGGTCCACGGCCGCCAGAACGCAGAGCTTTCGCG
This sequence comes from Aliiruegeria haliotis, assembly GCF_003003255.1. GTDB lineage: Bacteria > Pseudomonadota > Alphaproteobacteria > Rhodobacterales > Rhodobacteraceae > Tropicimonas > Tropicimonas haliotis. The sequence goes on along the minus strand of NZ_PVTD01000006.1, from coordinate 180,764 downwards.
CGTGCTGGTGATCTCGACGCCTTCGGGGAAATCCGCCGTATTGGTCTCGAACCAAGCGTATTCCATCCGGATCGCAAGGGCGATCATGCAGGCGCCGGCGGCCACCGGCATGCTCCACCGCGGTAGACGACCACCGCTCAACCAGTTTGCGGCCATTGCGGCACCCGCGCCGAAAAAACCGGCCGCAACAGCGGCTATCAGTTCCAGAAACATGGCCCCTCCCTGGTCCATGGCCGCCTAGGCGGCGCGCCCGAGCCGTGTCAGCTCAGCATTCCCTTGCCCTGCCCGATCGCCGATTGCATGGTCCGCACCACGACGAAGGCGTCGCGCAGATGGCTGCGCTCCAGATCGCTCAGATCCGACGGCGGCATGAAGTTGTCGGGCTTGCGTCCGGCCCGGATCTCGTCGGCCTGACGCTTCAGTCGGGTTTCGGCGATCAGGTCATAGGCATCAAGCAGATCATGCGCACCAGATTGCGAGATCGTACCATTGGCCTCGGCCGCTTCCAGGCGGGCCCGGGTGTTCACCTCGGTCAATGTGCCCTGCAACGCGTAGACCCGGCCAAGATCGACAACCGGCACCACGCCGTTCATCTTCATGTCGAGTTCGTTCTTGTGCTCACCCGAGCGCACCGTGGCAAACCCGCGGAACAACCCCAGCGGCGGCGTGTGCTTGAGCGAGTTGACGATCATGTGGCCAACGAAGATCGTGTTCTTGCGCGCGGCCTCCAGCGTTTCCATTTGCAGGTTCGCAAACAGCGACTGCGTGCCACCGATAGGGCGCAGGTCGAACATGACCGAGGCCAGCATCTGTGCCTCCGGGTCCGGTTTGTCGATCCATCCCTGGAAGTACCGTTTCCAGACCTTCACCGGCTGGCACCAACGCTCGTTGGTCGCCATCATGTCGCCGGGACAATAGAAATATCCGCAGGTGTTCAGCCCGTCGCACACGAACTTCGCCAGCTTTCGGTAGTAACCCATGTCGGCCTCGGTCACCGCGTCATCAATGATGATGCAATTGTCCTGATCGGACACACCGGTCTGCTCCTGACGCCCCTGGCTGCCGCAGGCGAGCCACAGGTAGGGCACGGGCGGTGGTCCGAACTCGCCCTCAGCAAGCGCCAGCAGGCGGCGTGTCACGGCATCGGCGATATCGGTGATCAGCCGGGTGACGACCTCGTGACGGTTGCCGGCGCCCACCAGTTGCATCAGCAGCTTGGGCAGGCGGGCAGTGACCTTGGCCATCGCTTCGGCGGAGTAGGCGTCGGCGATCTCCTGCACCATCGATGCGGAGCTGATCGCCTGGAAGCGGGTCAGGTCCGTCTGTGTCAGGATGCCGACGATCCGCTTGCCCTCGGTCACGGTGACGTGGCCGACCTTTCGCTCCAGCATCACATGGAGCAGGTCGGACCCGAGAGCGGAAGGCGGCAGGCTCGCGGGGTCTGCCGTCATGATCCGGCTGACCGGTGTGTCGCCCGACAGGCCGGACGCCACGGCCTTGGTCGCCATGTCCCTGAGCGTCACGATCCCGACAAGCTGGTTTTCGCCTTCCGTCACCGCAAGGCAGGAGACCCGGGTGTCGCGCATCATCGTGGCGGCCGTCTGGATCGGCGTTGTGGGCGCCACCGCAATCGGGTTGCGGGCCATCAGGTCGCCCACCCGCTGCGTCGTCAGATCACCGCCCCGTTCCTTCGCAGGGCTCCGCCCACGATCGAAGAAACGGGCGAAGCTTTTGGAACTTTCGAGCAATTCGTGGAACTGGTCTGCGGGCAGGAGGAGTAGCCGTGTGTCCTCCGTGGCCTTCGCGTTTGTGACCGCGACGCCATCGCGGGTCAGACCACGCTCTCCGAAGGAGTTGCGGCCATGAAGGATGGACACCGGCGCACCGTTGCGATCGGTGATCTCAACCGTGCCGTGTTCGATCAGGTATAGCCCTTCGAGCTGCGTGCCGGCGGCGTAGATCATGCTCCCGGCTTCCGCGCTGCGATCGAGAAAGGCCTTGGAAATGCGGATCAGCGTCTCGCGCTTCATGCTGTCGTAGGGGTGGACGTGTTCGAGAAAGCGCAGAATGCGGGTGTCTCGATCGAGGGCGGAATCTGGCATCATCTCACCGTGAACAGGGGTCCTGGAAGGCATGCGGCGCGCCCCTTCGGGCAAAGGGACGCGCCGGTTGTTGTCGCTGTCGGCCAGCCGGGTCATTGGGAAACCCGGCCGGCCTCTGGCGGGATCAGTGATCCGCCGCGGCGGCACCGGCGCCACGCGGCACGCGGACGCTTTCGACCAGCTCGACGATCTCTGCCGGCGGCTCCTCGGTCGCGTTGGAAACGACGTAGGCCGTGGCAAAGTTGAGCATCGCACCGACCGCACCGAAGGAGGTGGACTTGATGGTCAGCAGAAGCGGGTCAGCATCGGTGAAGCTGTTGGTGCCCGGGATGAAGAACCAGCCCTTGTGCAGGAAGATGTACACGAGGGTGACAACCAGACCCACCAGCATGCCGGCCACGGCACCCTTGTTGTTGATGCGCTTCGAGAAGATGCCCATCATCAGTGCAGGGAAGATCGAGGCGGCGGCCAGACCGAAGGCGAGAGCAACCGTCTGGGCGGCGAAGCCCGGCGGGTTGAGGCCCAGGTAGGTCGCGACGGCGATCGCACCGGCCATGGCAAGACGTGCCGACAGCAGTTCGTTGGCTTCCGACATGTTCGGGGTCAGCTGACCCTTCAGCAGGTCGTGAGACACCGCCGAGGAGATTGCCAGTAGCAGGCCGGCCGCGGTCGACAGCGCGGCGGCGAGACCACCGGCGGCGACGAGCGCGATGACCCAGCTCGGAAGGTTGGCGATTTCCGGGTTGGCCAGAACGAGGATGTCGCGGTTGAAGTTGGTCAACTCGTTCTCGGCGCCCCAACCAGCGGCTTCCATCTCGGCAACCTTGTCGGCGTCCTTGTCGTTGAAGTAGGCAATCTTGCCGTCGCCGTTCTTGTCTTCCCAGCCGAGAAGACCGGTCTTCTGCCAGGTCGCCATCCAGGCGTACTTCTCGTCGGCTTCCATCATCTCGGTGGAAACAGGCTCACCATCGGTGCCACCCGGCCACATCAGCTCGGAGATGTTCAGGCGGGCCATCGCACCAACGGCCGGGGCCGTGAGGTACAGAAGCGCGATGAACACCAGCGCCCATCCGGCGGACCAGCGCGCGGAGGCAACGGTCGGCACGGTGAAGAAGCGCATGATGACGTGCGGCAGACCAGCGGTACCGATCATCAGCGACAGGGTGAACAGAACCATGTTCAGCGTGTCGGCGTGATGGGTCGTGTACTCGTTGAAGCCCAGCTCGGCGACAACGGCGTCGAGTTTGGCCAGCAGCGGCTCACCGGAGGCAACGTGATCCCCGAAGAGGCCGAGTGCCGGGATCGGATTGCCGGTCAGCTGCATGGAGATGAAGATTGCCGGGATGGTGTAGGCGGTGATGAGCACCACGTACTGGGCAACCTGGGTGTAGGTCACGCCCTTCATGCCGCCGAACACTGCATAGGCGAAGACGACCGCAGCACCGATCAGCAGGCCGGTGGTGTTGTCCACCTCAAGGAAACGGCCGAAGGCCACGCCGACGCCGGTCATCTGGCCGATCACGTAGGTGATCGAGGCGACGATCAGGCAGATCACGGCCACAAGGCGCGCGGTCGGGCTGTAGAAACGGTCGCCGATGAACTCGGACACGGTGAACTTGCCGAACTTGCGCAAGTAGGGCGCGAGCATCAGCGCGAGCAGCACGTAGCCGCCGGTCCAGCCCATGAGGAAGGTCGAGTTGTCGTAGCCGGTAAAGGCGATCAGGCCGGCCATCGAGATGAAGGAGGCGGCCGACATCCAGTCAGCGCCGGTGGCCATGCCGTTGACGACGGGGTGAACCCCCCGGCCGGCGGCATAGAATTCAGACGTGGAGCCCGCGCGGGCCCAGACCGCAATACCGATGTAGAGCACGAAGCTCGCACCGATAAAGATCCAGTTGAGTACAAACTGATCCATGATTCCCTGTCCCTATTCTTACTGCTCGTCCACGCCGTGTTCGGCGTCGAGCTTGTTCATCCGCCAGGCGTAGAAGAAGATGATCCCGAGGAAGACGAGGATCGAACCTTGCTGGGCGAACCAGAAGCCCAGGTCCGAGCCGCCGACGGCGATCCCCGAGAGCAGCGGCCGCAGCAGAATGCCGAAGCCGAAGGACACGAGTGCCCAGATGACGAGGCACCAGGTGACGATCTTGATGTTCGTCGCCCAATACGCATTGTTTTCAGGTTTGTCCGACATTTCGGTCCTCCCGATTGGTTGGCTGTTCTCCCGCCCTGCACCTCCCGTGCAAGGCAGCGTTTTTCTCCCGGACAGTCGGGTCCGGTCGTCGGCGGGCATGAGGCTGCCCGCCCTGTCGGTCAGGCGCGGGCCTGCGCGACAATTTCGTTGAGCTTGCCGGCGATCTCCTCGATCGCGCCCATGGCGGCGACCTCCTTCAGAACGCCCCGGCCCTGGTAGAAGTCGATCAGGGGCGCGGTCTGCGCGTGATAGGCTTCCAGCCGCGAGCGCACGGTTTCGGCATTGTCGTCCGAGCGACGCTTGAACTCCGTACCGCCGCATTTGTCGCAAATGCCGTCCACGGCCGGCGTCTTGAAGCTGTCGTGATAGCCCTCGCCGCAATTGCCGCAGGTGTAGCGACCGGAAATCCGCTCCACCATCGCGTCGTCCTCGACTTCAAGGCTGATCGCGGCGTTGATCTTCTGACCGGAGGAGGCAAGCAGGCCGTCCAGCGCTTCGGCCTGGGCCGTGGTGCGCGGGAAACCGTCAAGGATGACACCCTTCGCGGTGTCGTCATCGCCGAGGCGATCCTTGAGCACGGCGATGACGATTTCGTCGCTCACCAGTTCACCGGCCTCCATGACGGCCTTCGCCGCGAGGCCAGCCTCGGTGCCCGAGGCCACGGCGCCGCGCAGCAGGTCCCCGGTGGAGAGCTGCACGAGGCCGAAGGCGTCCTCCAGCATCCGTGCCTGGGTGCCCTTGCCGGCCCCCGGAGGGCCCAGCAGGATCAGCACGGGTGGGGTGGGTGCTTCACTCATCGGATCACTTCCGGTTCTGACGGTTTTCGATCAGGTCATCGACCACCGACGGATCGGCGAGCGTCGAGGTGTCGCCAAGCGAACCGTAGTCGTTCTCGGCGATCTTGCGCAGGATGCGGCGCATGATCTTGCCGGAGCGGGTCTTCGGCAGGCCGGGCGCCCACTGGACAACATCGGGCGTCGCGATCGGGCCAATCTCGTGGCGAACCCAGGTGCGCAGTTCCTTCAGCAACTCGTCGGAAGGCTCGACATCGTTCATCAGCGTCACGTAGCAGTAGATGCCCTGGCCCTTGACGTCGTGCGGGTAGCCCACCACGGCGGCCTCGGCGACCTTGGCATGTGCAACCAGCGCGCTCTCGACTTCCGCGGTGCCCATCCGGTGGCCGGACACGTTGATGACGTCATCCACACGGCCGGTGATCCAGTAGTACCCGTCGGCGTCGCGACGACAGCCGTCACCCGCAAAGTAGTAGTTCTTGTAGTCCGCAAAATAGGTCTTCTCGAAGCGACCGTGGTCGTCCCAGACACCGCGCATCTGGCCGGGCCAGCTGTCCTTGAAGCAGATCACGCCCTCCGCCTCGGTTGCATGGATCTCCTCACCCGATTGCGGATCAAGGACAACCGGCTGCACGCCGAAGAACGGGAAGGAGGCCGCGCCCGGCTTGGTACCATGCGCCCCCGGCAGCGGCGTGATCAGGTGACCGCCGGTTTCCGTCTGCCAGTAGGTGTCGACGATGGGACATCTCCCCTTGCCGACCTTCTCGTTGTACCAGTTCCAGGCTTCCGGGTTGATCGGCTCACCGACCGACCCCAGAAGGCGCAGGCTCGACAGGTCATACTTTTCGACCCACTCGTCGCCCTTGCCCATCAGCGCGCGGATGGCCGTCGGCGCGGTGTAGAACTGGTTGACCTTGTGCTTGTCGCACACTTCCCAGAAACGCCCGGCATCCGGATAGGTCGGCACGCCTTCGAACATCACCGTGGTCGCGCCGTTGGCCAGCGGGCCATAGACGATATAGCTGTGGCCAGTGACCCAGCCAACGTCGGCGGTGCACCAGAACACGTCACCTTCATGGTAGTCGAAGGTGTATTCATGGGTCATCGCCGCATAGACGAGGTAGCCGCCAGAGGTGTGCACGACCCCCTTGGGGTGACCGGTCGAGCCGGATGTATACAGGATGAAGAGCGGGTCCTCTGCGCCAACCTCGGTCGGAGCATTGTAGTCGTTGGCCTCCAGCATCATCTCGCCGTAGTCGAAGTCACGGCCATCGACCCATGTGGTCTGCTCGCCGGTGCGGCGCACGACAAGGACGCTTGGGTCGTGGATGCAGTGCAGCAGGGCGGCGTCGGTGTTGGACTTCAGCGGCGTCTTGCGGCCACCGCGCGGCGCATAGTCGGCGGTGATCACCAGCTTCGCGTCGCACCCGTTGACGCGGGCGGCCAGCGCATCGGGGGAGAAGCCTGCGAAGACGATGGAATGGATGGCGCCGATGCGGGCACAGGCCAGCATCGCGTAGGCGGCCTCCGGGATCATTGGCAGGTAGATGACAACGCGATCGCCCTTGCGGATACCCAGCTCCTCCAGAACGTTGGAGAACTTGCAGACCTGCGTGTGAAGCTGCTTGTAAGTGATGTACTGCGCCGGCTCGTCGACATTGTCGGGCTCGAAGATGATCGCGGTCTGATGCGCGCGCTTTTCGAGATGGCGATCAACGCAGTTGGCGGCGACGTTCAGCGTACCGTCTTCGAACCACTTGATGTCGACATTGCCCGGCGCGAACGAGGTGTTCTTCACCTTCGTGTAGGGCTTGATCCAGTCGAGCCGCTTGCCGTGCTCTCCCCAAAACTTCTCCGGATCAGCCACGGAGGCCGCGTACATCTCCTCGTATTTCGCGGCTGTGATGTGGGCATTCTTGGCGAAGTCTTTTGGGATGGCTCCGGTGGCCTTGGCTTTTGCAGTCATGGGCTTTCCTCCCTAGCGTACGCGATGTGACAGCTCGAGGAGGTTCGACAACAGACACACGGTCTGAATCGACGCCCCTCCCCTTGCGCGATTTACGTAGACCATACGCGATCCGTCAAAAAACGGGTAACTCTTTTTTTCAAAACGATTTTTCTGTGAATTTCTTGACGACCGAAAGAACGATATTGTAAAAATCTTTTCCCACGTTTGCGCAAAACGTCCACAGAACAATACGTTAAATACCACCTGACGGCTGTCTACGTTTGACCAGCAACACGTGTTCCTCGGCACGAATCAACACGGCAGGCTGCTTGACGCTGCGACAAATGCGCCGAACGACGCGTTCGGCGCAACAATCTTGCCCCTCGCGGCGCGAATCTAGTGGAATGCGACTCGGTTACCGTGGAACCCGCGAAAACGTTTCAGCGCTGCCAGCGACCTTCGAAGTCCTCAGGAATCAGAAGAACGTCCCGATCCAGATCCCCGACATGCCGGCGGCCGCAGAGTGCCATCGACACGTCGAGCTCGCGGTGGATGACTTCAAGCGCCCTGGTCACGCCCGCCTCGCCCATCGCGCCCAGCCCATAGACGAAGGCGCGGCCGATCATGGTGCCCTTGGCCCCCATCGCCACGGCCTTCAGCACGTCTTGTCCCGAGCGGATCCCGCTGTCGAGATGCACTTCGATCCGATCGCCGACCGCGTCGATGATCGGACGCAGCATGCGGATGGAACTCATTGCCCCGTCGAGTTGCCGTCCCCCGTGATTCGATACGACAATCGCGTCCGCGCCAACCTCCGCGGCCCGAACCGCGTCCTCGACGTCGAGAATCCCCTTGAGGATCACCTTGCCGCCCCACATGTCCATCAGCTTGCGGACCTTGTCCCAATCGAGCGACGGGTCGAATTTCTCGGCCGTCCACGAGGAGAGTGACGACGGGTCGGAAACACCTTCGACATGGCCGACGATATTGCCGAACTCGCGCCGCTTCGTCTGCAGCATCCCAAGGCCCCAGGCCCATTTCGTCGAAAGATCGAGCCAGTTCGCCAACGTCGGCTTCGGCGGGGCGGACAGGCCGTTCTTGAGATCCTTGTGCCGTTGGCCAAGCACCTGCAGATCCACCGTGATCACAAGCGCTGAACAACCGGCCGCCTTGGCGCGGTTGATGATATTGCGGTTAAACTCGTCATCGTTGAGCGTGTAGATCTGGAACCAGAAGGGCGCAGACGTGTTCTCCGCGACGTCCTCTATCGAACAGATCGACATCGTGGAGAGCGTGAAGGGGACCCCGAATTTCTCCGCCGCCCGAGCGGCGAGGATCTCGCCGTCGGCATGCTGCATTCCGCACAGCCCGACAGGGGCCAACGCCACCGGCATGGCCACGTCTTGCCCGATCATCTGCGTCGCGGTCGAGCGGCCCGACATATCCACCGCAACCCGCTGGCGCAGGCGGATCTGTTCGAAATCGGACGTGTTTTCGCGGAAGGTTTGCTCGGTCCAGCTTCCGGACTCCGCATAATCATAGAACATCTTCGGCGCTCGACGACGGTAGATGCGCTTGAGATCCTCGATATTGGTGATGACGGGCATGTCCCCGAGCCTCCCCTCGATATTGGTTAGGATCCCTTACCAATTCAACCCATTCAGGGCAACAGGCACAGGTCAGTCGTCGAATTCATAGCCCAGGACGTCAATATCGCGGGCATAGTAGGCTTCCACTATTGCTCGTGTCCTCGGGGTGAAGAACTCGCGCCAGTCGGAGTGGTCTTCGAGAGCCGCCCCCGTCTCCGCGGTATGTTTGACCGCATTTTTGAACCGTGCGCCGACCTTCAACGCCTCACCGGAGGAATTGACGTGGCCAAGTTGTGACGACAGGTCAAACCGCGAGATCAGCCCTGCAGCGCCATCTTTCAGGTTTTCAAGCCGGATCACCTGGTCGCAGACACTCTCGCCATTGCGATAGTAGAAGTCCGTTTGCGGTCTCAAAAACCACGCGAACCGTCCTCCGTCACGAATCCGATCATCAACGAATTCCTCAAAGCGCGCATGGCTGGTAATGTAACGGAAAGCGGAGACGACACGGCTCCACGGGTTCCGCACCGTCGCGAAGCAGAAATACTCGCCGAGCATACGTTCAGGAATATACCGAAAGGCGATGATTTCATCGGCGGTCATGTGTGCCAGCCGGGGCGGGCCGACTTTCCGGTTCTCGTTGGCCCCCAGAAGCAACGGCGCCCGTTGCTCCCATGAAAGGCCAAGATCGTCCAGAAACAGGCGCTCTATGCTTTGGCCGCCGGTTTTGGGTACGTGAAAATAGATGCAACGGTGGTGATGAGAAATCACGGGTGCCTCCAGTACCTTCGCCCCAGCCAGACGTCGCGCTTCACGCGCGGTGCGCGCCATCCGCGAGCGTTTTCACGAAGGCCAGCACCTCGTCCGTCGCCTGTCCCTCGCCGATTCTCTTGACGATCGCGGAACCGACCACTGCGCCATTTGCCACGGAGGCGATCGCTTCCGATTTCTCGGGCGAGTTGATGCCGAAGCCGACGATCACCGGCAAGTCCGTCGCAGCCTTGATCCGCGCGACTTCCGGTCCGACGTCACCGGCCTCTGCTTCCGCCGAGCCGGTGATTCCGGTGATCGACACGTAGTAGACAAAGCCGGACGTGTTCTGGAGCACCTTGGGAAGACGCTTGTCATCAGTGGTCGGTGTGGCCAGACGGATGAAGTTCAGGCCCGCATCCTGTGCGGGAATGCAAAGCTCCGAGTCCTCCTCCGGTGGCAGGTCCACCACGATCAGCCCGTCGATTCCCGCCGCCCTGGCATCCCGCAGGAACGTCTCCACGCCGCGATTGTAGATCGGGTTGTAGTAGCCCATCAGCACGATGGGCGTGGTGTCATCCCCCTTGCGGAACTCTGTCGCCAGCTCCAACGTCCGCTGCAGGGTCATGCCCGCTTCCAGCGCGCGCTGACCGGCAAGCTGGATGGTCGGGCCGTCTGCCATCGGATCGGTGAATGGCAGGCCCAGTTCGATAATGTCGACACCGGCTCCCGGAAGGCCCTTCACCAGTTCCAGAGAAGTCGCATAGTCCGGATCCCCGGCCATCACATAGGCAACAAAGGCCTTTTTCCCTTCGGAACTCAGCCGGGCAAAAGTGTCGTCGATCCGGGTCATCTGCTGTCCTCAAACGTGGTCCGGACCCTCGTGCAGAATGCGGCGGGGAAAATCAAGGCCCCGTGCGACCGAACACTTACCCTCACGACCACGGCAAATTCCTTTTCGCGCCGCCGCGCGATCCCCACATTTGGTTTACCAGCCGCACCACGCTGGCTTGGAGGCGGACGCCGCCCGTGCTTCTCCGCCCCAGCGATCCTGTCACGCTGAACGGAAAGGAGAGCACCATGTTCAAGCGTATCGCCACCCTCGCCACGATCTTCGGCATGCTGGCCACCGCGCCGCCTGCCCCGGCCCAATCCCTGCGTTGCGCCCCGCGCGACCATGTCGTGGAGCGCCTGCAGACGACGTTCAAGGAAACGCAGCTTGGCCTCGGGCTGCAAACGAACACCCGGCTGGTCGAAATCTGGTCTTCCGACGCCACCGGCACCTGGACCATCCTCCTGACCGAGCCGAACGGCATGTCGTGCATCATGGCGTCAGGCGGCAACTGGCACGGCGGTATAGCGCGCCCCGACCTCGCCGATCTCGGGATCCCCAGTTGACGATCAGCTCGCCTCGACGGGCGCCGTGCAGGATATCATCCAGTTGATCCCGAACCGGTCCCTGACCGTGCCAAAACCCGGGCTGAAGAAGGTCTCCTGAAAGGGTGTGGAGATCGCGCCGCCTTCCGCGAGTGCCTCGAAGATCTCCCGCCCACGCGCGACCGTCTCCACCGCCATCATGATGGAACTGCCGGTCATCGGGTCGAACCCTCCCATCACGTCGTCGCAGCCCATCAGCAGACCCTGGTCGAACTCGACCGCCGCGTGCATGAGCCAGCCGTCCTTCTCAGGCGGCAGCTCCATCGGCCCTTCGGACGCCGGGATCATGGCCTCGATTTCGCCGCCGAACACATCGGCGTAAAAACCCATCGCCTCCCGGCACTGGCCGTTCTCGAACATGACATAGGGTGTCGGGTTCATCTCGCGTCCTCCTGGTCCTGTCCCGGTGTATGCGCAAGTCTAGCACGGCTTGCCCCACCCGCCGCTTGCAATTAGAAGGCGGCGAGTTTTTCCGAAGGATCATCCAATGGGCTTCAAGACCGGCATCGTGGGCCTGCCGAACGTCGGCAAATCCACGCTCTTCAACGCGCTGACCCGCACCGCCGCGGCCCAGGCCGCGAATTTCCCCTTCTGCACCATCGAGCCGAATGTCGGCGAAGTGGCTGTTCCCGATCCGCGCCTCGACAAGCTGGCCGCAATCGCGGGGTCCAAGCAGATCATCCCGTCGCGGATGACTTTCGTGGATATTGCCGGGCTGGTGAAGGGCGCGTCGAAGGGCGAAGGTCTGGGCAACCAGTTCCTGGCCAACATTCGTGAATGCGACGCCATCGCCCATGTCCTACGATGCTTCGAAGACGGGGACGTGACCCATGTCGATGGCCGCGTGAACCCCGTCGAGGATGCGGAGACCATCGAAACCGAGCTGATGCTCGCCGACATGGAGAGTATCGAGAAGCGCATGGCCAACCTCGTCCGCAAGATCAAGGGCGGCGACAAGGAGGCGCTGCAACAGGAACGCCTGCTCAAGGCGGCCATGGCCGCGCTGGAGGATGGCAAACCCGCCCGCAGTGTCGACGTGGACGAAGAGGATCGGAAGGCCTGGGACATGCTCCAGCTTCTGACGACGAAGAAGATCCTCTATGTCTGCAACGTCGCGGAAGACGAGGCCGCCGAGGGCAACGCGCATTCCGAAGCGGTTGCGAAGATGGCAGCGGAACAGGGGGCCGCGACGGTGGTGATTTCCGCCCGGATCGAGGAGGAGATCGCGCAGCTCGATCCCGAGGAGGCGGAAATGTTCCTCTCCGAACTCGGCCTTGAGGAAGCCGGTCTCGATCGGCTGATCCGCGTCGGGCACGACCTGCTTGGCCTTCAGACCTACTTCACGGTCGGCCCCAAGGAGGCGCGCGCCTGGACGATCCACAAGGGCGATCCCGCACCGAAGGCCGCGGGTGTCATCCATGGCGATTTCGAGCGCGGGTTCATTCGCGCCGAGACCATCGCCTATGACGACTTCATTGCCTGCAACGGCGAGCAAGGCGCCAAGGAAGCCGGCAAGATGCGCGTCGAGGGCAAGGCCTACGAGGTCAAGGACGGCGACGTCCTCCACTTCCTATTCAACGCCTGATCACTCGACCTGCAAGAATGGAATCACAGCCTCAGGACCCGCCGGCATGTGTGGCCAGTGGGCTCTGGCTGGCAACCTTGCGCCCGGAGCAGCAAAGACGTTGAGGGCTTGTCCCATCGACAGCCTTGATCGAGCCGTGCGCGGCATCCCCTACCCATAGCTCAAAGAGATAAGTTTTCTTCGATCCAGCACACGGATCTGCCCGCGACCTGTCTCGACCGCGCCCGCATCGCCAAGCCCCCGCAGGACGCGCTCAACCGTCGGCAGCGACACCGCCACCAGATTGGCCAGATCTTCCTGGGTCAAGCGTATCGGCGCACCACATTTCCCTGCAATTTCATCGTAATAGACGAGCCTTTGGGCAATGCGGCTGGTCGAGTTGGCAATTGTCAGATTGGCGAGCAGCTTCAGCGCAGTGGCGAGGTTACGATGCGACAAAGCATAGAAATCCTGGATTATGTCCGGATGACTTTCCAATAGTTCGATCACAGAGGCACGTGGCACGTGGAGCCCGACCGTGGGGCGCGTGGCCACGACAGAAACGAGGCGCGTGCTGTCGGAGAAGAACGCGGATTCTCCGACCCAGAAACCGGGCTCGGACAGATGGATCGGCACGATCTCCTGGTTGTCGCGCGGCAGCATGATCTGCAAGCCACCGTCCACGAAACCGTAGACACCATCGCTTCGGTCCCCCATCCGGTAGACAGGCTCGTCCTCGGCAAAGCGGACGAGACGCGCGCTTCCAAAAATCAGGTCGCGGGAAGACCTCGGACATTCCGCGAGCCATCCGACACGGCCAAGGAACGCGCAAACTTCATCGAAGTCGTTGTATTTTTTTACCTTTTGCATCTGGCGAACAGTTAAACCTTTTTTTTAGAGCGCCAACAGATTCTTTACGACGAAACCCATCACTTGATGGTGAATGCAGCGTTGTGCCCGGTATACTGGCAGCGGGCAAACGGTGTCGGTCGAAAGCGCGTAGGGACTCTTTTGTTGGTTCCAGACCTGCACCGTCGGTCTGCTTCTGGCTGTTTATCGCGTGTTTCCCGGTTTCGGGACACTGGAACAGCCGCAAAATTGGATTTCGACCCGGGAGTTCCCAGATGCACCAATCATCTCCAAACCCAACCGGATGGTATCGCCGCCTTGCGATTGCCACGACGGCCCTGACAATCGCAGGGTCAGCCTGGGCACAGGACGCTGAAAAGCCCAATATTCTTGTCATCTGGGGCGACGATGTCGGCCAGTCCAACATCTCGGCCTACACGATGGGCCTGATGGGGTACCGGACGCCCAATATCGACCGGATCGCCGAAGAGGGCATGATCTTCACGGATTATTATGGTGAGCAGTCCTGCACCGCCGGACGCTCGTCGTTTATCATGGGGCAGTCGGTGTTCCGCACCGGCCTGTCCAAGGTGGGCCTGCCGGGCGCCGAAGAGGGCATGCAGGTCGAGGATCCGACCATTGCCGGGCTGCTGAAGGCCCAGGGCTATGCCACCGGCCAGTTCGGCAAGAACCACCTCGGCGACCGGGACGAGCATCTGCCGACCAACCACGGCTTCGACGAGTTTTTCGGCAATCTCTATCACCTGAATGCCGAGGAAGAGCCGGAGAACGAGGATTACCCGGGCGACCTGGTGCTGCCCGGCGGAAATACATTCCGTGAGCAGTGGGGCCCACGCGGCGTGATCAAGTCGTCGGCCGACGGTGAAATCGAAGATACCGGCCCGCTGACCAAGAAGCGCATGGAAACTGTCGACGAAGAGACGGTTGCCGCAGCAATCGACTTCATCGAGCGTCAGGAAGAGGCCGGCACGCCGTGGTTTGTCTGGTGGTCGGGCACCCGGATGCACTTCCGCACCCATGTGAAACCCGAGATGCGCGATCAGGCCAACGAGATCGTCGGCAAGTCGGTGGATGAATACACCGCCGGCATGATCGAGCACGACCTGCATATCGGCATATTCCTCGACAAACTGGACGAGATGGGCATCGCCGACAACACCATCGTGTTCTACTCCACCGACAACGGCCCGCACATGAACACTTGGCCCGATGCCGCGATGACGCCGTTCTGGGGTGAGAAGAACACACAGTGGGAAGGCGGCTGGCGCGTGCCGGCGATGGTCCGCTGGCCCGGCAAGATTGCGGAAGGCGAAGTTGTCAACGAGATCGTGCATCACATGGACTGGTTGCCGACCTTCCTTGCCGCCGCGGGTAACGAAACGGTGAAAGAGGATCTGCTTGAAGGGATAACCGTGGCCGAGGTCGGTGGCGGTCGTGACTACAAGGTCCATCTCGACGGCTACAACATCATGCCACTGCTGACCGGCGAGACCGACGAAAGCCCGCGTGAAGAGATTTTCTATTTCACCGATGATGGCGACCTTGCCGCGCTGCGCTACCGTGACTGGAAGATCACTTTCCTGGAGCAGAAGGCCTGGGGTACACTGCGGGCCTGGATGGAGCCGCTGACGCCTCTGCGCATCCCATTGATCTTCAACCTGCGTCGTGACCCCTATGAACGCGCATACCGGACGTCGAACACCTACTACGACTGGATGCTCGACCGTGCCTACATGCTGGTGCCGGCGCAGGCCTACGTGGCTCAGTTCCTTGAGACCTTCCAGGAATTCCCGCCGCGGCAGGAAGCGGCTTCCTTCAGCCTCGACAAGGTCATGGAGAAGCTTTCGACCCCGGCCGGAAGCCCGTAAGCCTCCGGCCCGCACGGGACAGTCCGGAACGTGAAACATGGAAGCCGCCCCCTCCCGGGGCGGTTTCTTTCTTTTTTCAGGGCACCGCCTACACCAGATTGCAGCACTCCGGGGGGCCTCTCGACCTCGATTTCCCCGAGGCAGGAGCCACGCTGTCCCGCGGCGAAATCGCTTTGGCCGTTGGGGGGGGCCGGTCATCATCGCTCACTGACAGACCCTGAAATCCGGGGACGGCACAGGTTTTTCGACGCTTGAGAACCAAACCGAGCAAGGCGTTGCACATTGGCACGGCGCAGGTCCCACTCCGCGATTCCGGCTGCCGTTTCTACTTGCCGTTGGCGACCGGAACTCGGACATGTTCCCGCTGCCGTACCGCAACCGCCCGGTCGGTACGGGATTGGCCATCACTCCGGCGCTGGCGCCGCCGGATCAAGGGGGATCGCGCCAGCGGCGTCGGTCAGAAGGCGGCGTTCAATGCCTTCAGCACGCGCCCGTCGCGTTCGTAGGGATCCTCTCGGAAATGCACCACGTCATCCTCGACCCACGCGGTCCAGTAGGTCAGCAGGACCGGCATCGGTCGGGGAAGATCAACCCGCGTTGTCTTCCCGCTGGCCAGTATTTCGTCCATCCGCCCCTGCGTCCAGGAAGGATCTTCCTGCATCAGCAGGCCCGCAAAGACGAAAGGATTCTCGATGCGCACACATCCGGAGCTGAGGTTCCGCGTATCGCGGTCAAAGAGGCTCCGATCATTCGTGTCATGCAGGTACACCGCGTGCTTGTTGGGGAACATGAACTTCACCAGCCCCAGCGCGTTGTTCGGCCCCGGTTGCTGAACGAGCGCCACGCCCGGATTGGACGCGCCCCAGTTGACCGATGAGGCCGACACGATCTTTCCGGAGGCGCGGTCCCGCACGATGTAATTGTTGCGCTCCAGGTAACCGGAATCCTTGCGGATCCGTTCGAGCTTGTCCTTCACGAAGATCGAGTTCGGCACCGTCCAGGTCGGGTTGAACTCCATGTATGTGATGTCGTCGCGAAACACTGGCGTCTGGCGATAGGCCGAACCGGTGATCGACCGGGTTGTCCAGGCAAGCTGCCCGTCCAGCACCAAGAATGTCCGGGCCCCCGCGATGTTGACCAGCACGAAATCGTCCTCAAGCCCGCGCACGAACCACCGAAACCGCTCAAGGCTCAGGCGCAGCTTGTCGATCCGATCCGTCACCGGCGCATTGAGCGACGCCAGGGTCCGCGGCCCGACGACCCCGTCCGCCTCCAGCCCGTGCCGGCGCTGGTATCGTACCACGGCCAATTGAACGGCGGTGGAATAAGTGGTGTCTTCCGTCTCGATCCCCTCGAAATCGCCCTCGACCGCCAGCCGCTCCAACAGGGTTGGCACGCGCGGATCGTCCATCCCGACCTTCAGGGGAGCGCCTTCGGGCACCTGTGGCCAGCCCCCGGCGGCCTCGATCTCGCGATAGGTTCGCAGGGCTTCGACCAGCAGGAGATATTGCTCGTCCCGGATCGCCAACTCGCCCATCAATTCGGAGAAACCGCCCGCCTCAAGTGCTTTGTTCACCACGGCCACGGGATCCGCCTCGATCACCGGGCGCTCGAAGTTCCAGGCGGCATCCATCGCTGCCGGGTCGACCTTGCCGAAAACCATGAAATGAATCAGACGCGCCGCCGCGTCGGTTGCAACGATCTCGAAGGTCGCGACCTCCGCCGGGCCGCCGTTGATCGCAGCCTCGTGCAGGTCGAACAGCCGTGGCAGATGGAAGTCAGGCGGCAGGAACCCTTGGGTCAGGGCCTGTGTCATCTCCGTAAGCAGAGAATCCGCCGCTGGCGTGTCGAACCAGGCAACCCTGCCGTCGCGCAAAGCGTAGAAATCACGTATAAAATCGGTGGCTACGATCCGCACTCCGCCGACCTCTGCCACGCCGCTCGGCAATGCCTCCAAAGCCGCCGTGATCTGCGCCGCCTCGGTCTGTGCCGACGCCGGGGACAGTCCCCCGGCAGCCGCTGCAGTGACACTTGTTGCCAGGAGACACGCCCTGATCCACCGCATGGCCTACTCCATGATTGCCTGACAGTCGCGCACAGCATCGCCGGTGGCACGGCGGTGTCAATCACGGGCCGTTCACAAGGGTGACGTTTCTGAGGTCCCGTCGCAACGCGGTTGCGTCCTGCCCGAATGCCCTGCCCCGACTGTGCGCGACACGGGCACAGAATGCAGGAAACAGGCGCAGAGGACGTGCCGCGACCAAGCGGGAAGCGGTGCAGGGCCGGTCAGTCGATCTTCGCGGCGACCGCGCGGGCAATCACGCGTTCTTCATCGGTGGCGATCACCATGACCTTCACCGGTCCCGTGCTGATAACCTGTGCACTTGCGGAGTTGGCGGCTTCGTCAATGGCAATGCCCAGGAACCCGAGGTTGGCGCAAACGCCCCTGCGGACGATCTGCGAGTGTTCGCCGACCCCGCCGGTGAAGATCAGCGCATCGATCCCGGCATTTGCCGCAGCCAGTGCGCCCACTTCCCGGGTAACTCGCGCGATGTAGTATTCCAACGCGGCCTTCGCATCCGGCAGGTCGGAGTCCTGAATGGTGCGCATGTCGTGCGTCAGGCCGGAAAGGCCTTTCATTCCCGATTCCTTGTAGAGAAGGTCGGAGATTTCCTGTGCGCTCATGCCCTTGTCGAGCAGATAGAGGATGATACCCGGATCGAGTTGGCCGCACCGCGTCCCCATCGGCACGCCGTCCATTGCCGAGAAGCCCAGCGTCGACGACACCGCCTTGCGACCGCGAACAGCGGTCATGGAGGCGCCATTGCCCAGATGCGCGATGACGATCCTGGCGTCCGCAAGTTCCGGCATCGTTTCGGCGACATGGCCGGTGATATAGTCGTAGCTGAGGCCGTGGAACCCGTAGCGGCGAACGCCCTCTTCGTAGTATGCCTTCGGCAGCGCGTAGACGTCGTTCACCCAATCGTGGCTGCGGTGGAATGCGGTGTCGAAGCACCCAACCTGAACTGCACCGGGAAAGGCCACCATTGCGGCGCGGATCGCGGCGATGTTGTGCGGCTGGTGCAGCGGTGCCAGCTTGGCGAGCCCGGCAAGGTTTTCGAGGATCTCTTCATCGATTGCGACCGGTTCGGAGTAGTCGGGGCCACCATGAACGATCCGGTGGCCGACCCCCGCAACCTCGGTTTCGCCGAGGATCGGCTTCAGCGCTTCCAGCACCGCCTTGAGCCCGGTCGTATGGTCCGCCTGCCCGAGCGCGGTCTCCGTCGTCTCGCCCTTGTATTTCAGGATCAGTTTGGCGTCGGGACCTATTCCATCGATCTGGCCGGATGCAATCTCTTCTGGCTCGCCATTGCCCGTAAGGTAGACGGAGTACTTGATGGAACTGGACCCGGCATTCAGGGTCAGAATGGCGGACATGGGCCCACTCCTCTGTTCTTGCACAACAATGATCGTTCAGCACCGACAATGGCGCCGGTCCCCCGGCTCCGATGTAGGCAACACGTCAGGAACGAGCAACCGGATCGCCCGGGCCAACTCTGCGCCTCTTTGGCACATTTGCGCCTTTGCTCACGCAGCATTGCGCCCGCAGCATACATGTGCCCGGCCTGTACCGCGTGCCTATTCGGCCATCGGATGCCGCAAAAGGACGTTCAGGAACTTGCTCTCCCCGGTCAAAGGCCGCGACCAGAGACCGGCGAAGGTATCCCGCAAGTCGGCGCCTTCATGCAGGATATCATGCACGGCACGGCTGACCGGCATGTCGATACCGATCCGGTCCGCGAGGTCGATCACCGAGATCGCGTTCACCTCGCCCTCCACCACGACGCGGGTGCCGTCAAAGACATTCTCCCGCGAGATGCCGGAGCCCAGCTGGACACCGAAATGCATGTTCCGGGAGGTGGTAGAGGAGCAGGTCAGGGTCAGGTCGCCCACGCCAGAGAGCCCCGCCACCGTTTCCCGGCGACCTCCCAGCGCCTCCGCCAGCGCCTTCATCTCGTCGATGCCCCATGTGATCAGCGCGGCGCGTGTGTTCTCGGCATAGCCCGCGCCGGTCATCATCCCGCAGGCAATCGCCACCACGTTCTTCACCGCTCCGGCCACTTCAACGCCGACCAGATCGTCACTGATGTAGGGCCGGAAGCTATCCGAGCCCAGGGAAAGCGCCAGCCGGGATGCGGGGGCTGCCTGCGGGTCGCGGCGATGCGCCTGCGCGAATGGAAAGGCCAAGGTGACAGCCGTCGGATAGTTGAGCGCGGTTTCCCGCGCGAAGGTCGGCCCCGACAACGCCCCCATCGGGTGCCCGGGAAGCTCCTCGCTGGCAACCTCGCTCAGCAACTTGCCGGATCCGGTTTCGATCCCCTTGGCGCAGAGCACCACGGGCGCACCCGCCGCGATATGCGGGGCAACCTGCCGACAGATCTCGCGCAATGTCACCGAGGGCGTCACGAGCAGCACGCAATCGGCCCCCTCCACCGCTTCCGCCATGTCTGCGGTCGCATCCAGCCCTTCGGGCAGGTGAATGCCGGGCAGGTAGCGCATGTTCTCGCCGGTCTTGCGGATCGTCGCGAGGTCCTCGGGGTTGCGCCCCCAGAGCCGAACCCGCCGTCCCGCCTGTGCCGCCTTCAGCGCAAGTGCCGTCCCCCATGCGCCTGAGCCGATAACCGCGATAGACTGGTAGGGGCCGTGGTCGGGGTGGATGCCGGGTGCGGGGGTGGACATGAAACCTCTCCGAAGGTCGAATGCGGGCGAAATGCCTGTCGGGCGTGGAAAATGACCCATTCGGGCAGCAACTGCAACTGCCACCCGCCACGTCTGCGCTTCGCTCGCCGCAGCCCCTTTGCCCGACGGTGATGCCTGCTATGTTGACCGGAAAACCGAGACCCATTGACCGAGGCCCCGATGCGTCCAATGTTTCCCCGGCTCCGAAAAGCCCTTGCTTTCCTTGGTGCGCTCAGCACCGGGATCAGTCGTCGCCACCTGCCACTGATCGCCGCCGGCGTCGCCTTCTACGGGTTGCTGGCGATCTTCCCGGCCATCACATCCGTGGTCACGCTCTGGGGGTTCTTCGCCGATCCGGATATCGTTGAGCAGCAATTGTTGACCTACCAGTCGGTGATCCCGGAAGAAGCTTTCTCAATCATCGACGCGCAGGTCCGCGCTATTGCCAACGGCCCCAAGGAGGTCCTGGGTTGGGCTTCGGTCCTGTCGATCGGCACCGCGCTCTGGGCCTCCCGCGCCGGGGTGGCGGCCATGATAAACGGGCTGAATGCCGTCTATCGCACCCCGCCGCGCGGTGGGCTGAAAAGCATGTTCATGGCACTGTTCCTGACGCTGGTGCTTGTTGCCGTGGCGCTGGTGTCGATGGCGACGGTCGTCGTGACGCCGGTTGCCCTCGCCTTCCTGCCACTCGGCCCCTACACCGGGCTCGCGCTGCAAATCCTGCGCTGGCTGGTGGGCGTCGGGGTCGTGCTTCTGGGGATCGGGTTGCTCTATCGGCTCGGTCCCAACCGGGATGGCGCGCGCAGCCCGCTGCTCTCTCCCGGCTCGATCCTGGCCATGTTCCTCTGGGCACTCGTCTCCTGGGGGTTCTCCACCTACCTGGAGAATTTCGCCAATTACAACGAGGTCTACGGCTCCCTCGGCGCGGTGATCGCGATGTTGATGTGGTTTTATCTCTCGGCCTTCGTGGTTCTGCTGGGCGGGTTGGTGAATGCCGAACTTGAGCACATGGAGGACGCCACTCCCACAACCGAAAAGGCCGAACCGGAAGAGGACTCACTTGGGGGACCTACAGCGTCGGACGAACCGGATGCGTTCACCGCGCCCCAACCAGAGCAAAAGCCGGCTTGAGCGCTCCCTTATTCGGTCGGGACACGGAGACCCGTCCCGATCTGACACGGTGAATGGGCAGAGTGTCCTGACACGCGCGTTTCGTCTGTAGAACCGGGGTCACAGTCAGTCCCGTCCCGCCCTGCCTAAGACCCCCAAGCCCGGGCTTCCAGCCTGCCCCGAGGATGGTAGACCGCTCGGGGCAACATGACACCGGCCTGAGGCAGAACAGGCAGCGGGCGACAACCGCCTGCCAAGTGAACACGGCAGCCAAAAAGGCGTCGCCGCCGCCCTCCCTTGCTCCCCCCAACCGCAGCGCGTACTGCTTTCCTGCCCGTGCATGGGAGACCGCATGTTCCTGTATCGCCTGTTGCTGACCCTGCTTGCTCCGCTGATTGCCGGATGGTTCGCGCTGCGAATCCTGCAACGCAAGGAAACATGGGCCGACCTTCGCGAACGTCTGGGGCACGGCGCTGTGCCGACCGAAGCGGGCCGGACATTCTGGGTGCACGGTGCCTCCAATGGCGAACTGACCTCCGCCCGCAGGTTGATCGAAACGCTTCTGGAACGCGACGCCGATCTGCGGATCGTTGTGACGGCGAACTCCCTTACTGGGCGCGCGCTTGCGACGGGCTGGGGGCATCCCCGGCTCACCGCGCGGCTCGCGCCGCTCGATTTCCGTTTCTGCCTGATGCGGTTCCTGTCCCAATGCCGCCCGGAGTTGCTGATCTTGCTGGAGGGAGACCTCTGGCCCAACCGACTTGTGCTGACGGCAGCCCGAGGCGCCTCGGTGGCCATGATCTCTGCCCGCATTTCCGAGAAATCGGCACGACACTGGTCCCGCAGACCGCGCCTCTGCCGTGCGATTTTCGGCGCGGTTTCGCTGCTTTCGGCGCAGGACGCCGCTTCCGAGACCCGCTTCCTTTCTCTCGGATTGCAGCCAGAAGCTCTCGCGCCGCGCCTGACACTGAAGGCAACCGTCACTCTGCCCCAACCCGACCCTGCGTTGCGTGCCCGCTATGCCCGCCATTTCGACCGCGACGCCACCTGGCTCGCCGCCTCCACCCACGAGGGAGAAGAGCAACAGGTGATCGCGGCCCACCTTGCCGCCCGCGCTGCGCGACCCGGCCTGCGGTTGATCCTCGCCCCGCGTCATCCGCGCCGCGGCCCGGAGGTCGCGGCATTGCTCGACAGCGCAGGACTCGACTTCGCCACCCGCTCCAAGGGCGAAGACCCCGGTGATGCGGAGGTTTACCTGGCGGATACGCTGGGCGAGATGCCGCTTTGGTACGCGCTCTCGGGGGCGTGTTTCGTGGGCGCCTCGCTGGTGCCAAAGGGGGGGCACACGCCCTATGAACCTGCCCAGTTCGGCTGCGCGATCCTGCACGGAACCGACCTGACGAACTTCGCGGAGCAATACGCCCGCCTTGAAGAGACCCACGCCGCGATACAGGTCACCGACGGCGCAAGCCTCGGTGCGGCGCTTGGCGCACTCACTCCGGATCGGTGCCGGTCACTTGCCGCTGCGGCGCATGACGCATTGGGACTCGACGCAGGTCCGGAACTGCCGACCTTGTGTGACCGGTTGCTGTCACTTTCCTCGGCTCATGCAAGTGGTGTGGACGACAGTCGGACACAGCCTGTTCACTGAACCCGCACGCGTGAAACAACGGGAAGGCCGGATGGCGAATGTGTCGTCGCCGCACTCCGAGCGCGCGCAATATCAGGCAAAGCCAGATTGGTACGGGCGGCCGGACTTGAACCGGCACGGGCTCATCGCCCCAGGGAGTTTAAGTCCCATGCGTCTACCATTCCGCCACGCCCGCGACGGCTTCACGGGATAGGCCCAATGACCGGCCACCACAAGGGTCGCATTGGTGAAACCTGCATCCGAAGACGCGGCGGGAAGCTGCCCTCCCGCCGCGCAGGCCCGTGAGGTGCGATCAGCGCAGACGCATCTCCGTCTCGCCGTCGAAGAGGTAGACCTTGTCGATGGGATAGCTCACGCCGACCTTTGCGCCTTTCTCGGTCCGGTAGTCGCCGCGTTCCTCGACGATCAGCCGTTCGCCGGTCGGCGCCACGAGGTAGGCATAGGACACCCCCCCGAGCGCCTCGGTCAATTCCACCACGTGTGTGTCACCTGCGGCATCCAGTTCGATGTGCTCTGGGCGGACACCCACTTCGACCTTGCGACCGTCCTGGGGCAGGTTCACCGACAGGTCCAACTCCGCCGCCAACCCGGGGACCGTTACTTTCCCGCCGGTTGCCTCGCCCTTCACGAAGTTCATCGACGGCGATCCGATGAAGCCCGCAACGAACTTGTTGTCCGGGTCACGATAAAGATCCATCGGTTTGCCGACCTGCTCGATCCGACCGTCGCGCAGCACAACGATCTTGTCGGCCAGGGTCATCGCCTCGGTCTGATCGTGGGTGACATAGATCATGGTTGCGCCGATTTCCTCGTGAAGGCGCGCGATCTCAACCCGCATTTCGACACGAAGCTCCGCGTCGAGGTTCGACAATGGCTCGTCGAACAGGAACACATCGGGCCCCCGCACGATGGCACGACCGATGGCGACACGCTGGCGCTGCCCCCCCGAGAGTGCCTTGGGACGGCGGTCAAGATACGGGTCCAGTTTCAGGATCCGCGACGCCTCGCCGACCTTGGAATCGATCACTTCCTTCGGATGACCGGTCATTTTCAGACCAAATCCCATATTCTGGGCCACGGTCATGTGCGGATAGAGCGCGTAGGTCTGGAACACCATGGCGACCCCCCGTTCGGACGGATCCATGTCCGTCACATCCCGGTCGCCGATATGGATCTTGCCTTCCGTGGTCTCTTCAAGTCCCGCCACCATCCGAAGCAAGGTGGACTTGCCACAGCCGGAGGGGCCGACGAACACGCAGAACTCTCCATCCTCGATCTCCAGATCGACCCCGTGGATCACCTGAACGTCGCCGAAACGCTTTACTACATTGTTCAGAACGACGCCTGTCATCCCAATCTCCCTTCTGTCTTGCCCTCTCCCTCAACGGGGTAGGACCAATGAACCGCCTCACCGGCGATATCTTCTACACATTGATGGAGGCGCGGCAGTTGCCCCTCCAGTTGCCTGAAATCCACCTGCAACGTCGAACCGGTCAGGCCGACGGCCCCCAGAACGCGCGCGCCATCGATCAGGATTGGCGCGGCGACGCAGATCATGCCGGGCTCGTGTTCTTCCCGGTCCCGGGCGTAGCCGCGCGACCGCGCCCGTTCCAGGGCGGCGCGAAGAACGACCTCGTTGGTCAAGGTTGTCGGCGTAAATCTATGAAAACTTTGACGTTTTATGACTCCCGCCAGTTCACCTTCCGGCATGAACGCCATCATCGCCTTGCCAACGGCGGTGCAATAGGCGGGCGCCACTTTTCCGGTTTCCTGCGACATCCGAATGGCGCCGGTTGCGGTCCGCTTGTCGACATAGAGCACATGTCCGTGGTCCATCTGGGCGAGGTGCACGGTCAGCCCGGTGTCGTGGCACAGAATATCCACGTGCCTTCGCGCAATGGGCGCCAGCGATGCCTGACGCCAGGCCGCATGTGCCAAACGCACCAATCGCACGCCCAACGTATAGGTCCCGGCCGAGGGATCCTGCACCAGCATGCCCTGGTTCACCAGCGTCTGCGCCAGCCTGTAGAGCGTTGCCTTGGGCAGCGGCGACATCCGCTGAAGGTCCGCGAACCGAACCGGCTTTTCCTGGGCCGCGACCAGGTCCAGCACGTCCAGCGCCTTTCCGACGGTCCCGTCTCCCGTTGATGCCATTCGCCTCGCCCTCCCAGCCGGTGCGGCGTCCTGTTGCCCGGGACCGCCTTGTCGGCTGTTGACAACCATAGGCGATTCGCAGTTATGATTTCAATATTCAAAACGTCGTTCCACATAGTGAAACTTTCGCTGCGGAGCGGCGTCGAAGCAAAACGCACGAGGGAGGAAAACCATGCGTTCCATGCTCACCCTGTCGGCCTCGGTCATTGCCGTCGCCGCAGCGTCTGCCGTTTCCGCGGGTACCGTCAAATACTACGGTGACTTCGATCCGGCTCCGCTCGCCGCAATGCAGGAAGTCATCGCTGACTTCGAAGCCGCGAATCCCGACATCAAGGTCGAGTTCCAGAACTTCGACCACGAAGGGTACAAGACCTCAATCCGCAACTTCCTCTCTGCAGATGCACCGGACCTGGCCAACTGGTACGCCGGCAACCGCATGGCACCCTTTGTCAATTCGGGCCAGTTCATGGATGTCTCGGATGTCTGGGAAGAGCACGGGCTGAAGGACAGCCTCGCCTCCGCACTGCCCTCGATGACCATCGACGGCAAGCAGTGGGGTGTGCCCTACACCTACTACCAGTGGGGCATCTACTTCAACAAGACAGCCTACGAGCAGGTCGGCGCGGAAGTGCCTGAAACCTGGGAAGAGTTCATCGCCAACTGCGCCAAGTTCAAGGAAGCCGGCATCGACTGCGTGACCACCGGCACCAAGGCGCTGTGGCCGGGCGCCGGTATCTTCGACTATCTGAACATGCGCACCAACGGGTACGAATTCCACATGGACCTGGCCAACGGCAAGGTCGAGTGGACAGACGACCGTGTGAAGGCGACCTTCGACGAGTGGGCCAAGCTGGTGGAGCCGGGCTACATCACCCAGAACCACGCCGCGCTTGACTGGCAGGACGCCGCAGCGCTCCTGGTTCAGGGCAAGGCCGCCAACTACGTCATGGGCAACTTCGCCGTCGCCGTCTTCAAGGAAGGTGGCCTGACCGACGAGACCCTCGGCTTCATGCCGTTCCCGACGATCAACCCGGACGTGCCGCGCGCCGAGGAAGCACCGACCGACACCGTGCACATCCCGTCGGGCGCCTCCAACGTCGAAGACGCCAAGAAGTTCCTGGCCTATCTGGCCACACCCGAGGCCCAGACCAAGATCAACGCGGCCATGGGCCAGCTGCCGATCAACAAGGATGCCTCCGTCAACGAGGACGATCCGTTCATCAAGGCCGGCTTCGAGCTCCTCTCCACCACCCCGGGCGGCATCGCGCAGTTCTTCGACCGCGACGCACCGGCCGAGATGGCCAAGATGGGAATGGAAGGCTTCCAGGAGTTCATGGTCAAGCCAGAGCGCCGCGACCAGATCCTGGAGCGCCTCGAGAAGGCCCGCACACGGATCTACAAGTAACGCCAACCTTCGCGTGGCCGGTCCGTCCGGCCACGCGGTCCTGATGGCCCGGCGCCGATCCGGCCCGCGGCTCCAACCCCCAGCACAAATCAATCGGAAGGGATGCGCGCATGAGCCACGCAAGCACGGAATCCCACACCCGGTCCTGGTGGCGGGAAAACCAGCAGAAGCTGACCCCGTACATCTTTCTGGTTCCGGGCGTGATCTTCTTCCTCGTCTACGTCATCATTCCGATCTTCGAGAGCTTCTGGTTGTCGGCCTATTCCTGGGACGGGCTGGGCGAGAAAGAGTTCATCGGCATGGCCAACTACCATGAACTCTTCGACGACGAGGCCTTCTATACCTCGCTGAAGAACAACGTCATCTGGCTGGTCCTCTACCTGCTGGCCATTCCAGCGGGTCTCGGGATTGCGATCTTCCTCAACCAGAAGATCCGCGGGATGCGCGCCTACAAGTCGCTCTTCTTCTTTCCGTTCGTGATTTCCCAGGTCGTGGTCGGCCTGATCTTCGCCTGGTTCTACGCGCCGGGTTTCGGACTCTTCTCGCTGATCATCGAAAAGATCACAGGCTCCGAGATCGCCATCCTGGCAGATGAGCGTTTTGCGACCTACGGGATCATCTTTGCCGGCCTCTGGCCCCAGATCGCGTATTGCATGATCCTCTACCTGACCGGCCTGAACGCCGTGGACCCCGAGCAAATCGAGGCGGCCCGGCTGGACGCTGCCAAGGGGTTCAAGATGCTGTGGTACATCATCCTGCCGCAACTCAGGCCCGCCACCTTCCTGGCGATGGTCGTGACAATCATCGGCGCGCTCCGCTCCTTCGACCTCGTCTCGATCATGACGGACGGCGGCCCCTACGGATCCACTCGCGTGCTTTCGTTCTACATGTACGAACAGGCACTCTCCGAATACGGCTACCGCATGGGCTATGGCGCCTCTGTCGCCGTCATCCTGTTCCTCATCATGATGGTCTTCATCACCGGCTTCATCTGGAAGATGGTCGGCGACGAACGGAAAGGGCTCTGACATGTTCCCCCGTCCTATCGAACACCAATCCAGAGCCGTCCAGATCTCCTACCAGGTGCTGGTGCCCGTGGCTCTCATCATCTGGCTGCTGCCGTTGATCGGCGTGGCAATCACCTCGGTGAAACCGGCATCGGACCTTGCCGCGGGCAATTACTTCGGCTTGCCGTCCTCCTTTGCCATCAGCAACTACGCCGACGTGTTCACCAACTCCCCCATCGGCCAGTACATCTGGAACTCTTTCAAGGTCACGATCCCCACCGTGCTGGGCACACTGGTACTCAGTTGCCTGACCGGCTTCGCGCTCGGCATCTACAAGTTCAAAGGCAACATCTGGATCTTCTTCATGTTCGTCGCGGGGAACTTCGTGCCCTTCCAGATCCTCATGGTCCCGGTCCGCGACATGACCGTGAACCTTGGCCTCTACAACACCACCACCGGCCTTGTTCTGTTCCACGTGGCGTTCCAGACCGGTTTCTGCACGCTCTTCATGCGCAACTTCATCCGCGCGCTCCCGCGCGAGCTGATCGAGGCAGCGCGCGTCGAGGGCGTGAGCGAGTTCCGGATTTTCTGGTACGTGGTGCTGCCACTGATGAAGCCGGCCATCGCCGCGCTTGCGGTGCTGATCTTCACCTTCATCTGGAACGACTATTTCTGGGCAACCGTTCTGACGACCTCCAAGGAAACGCAGCCCGTGACCGCCGGTCTCTACTCGTTGAACGGCCAGTGGATCGCCCAGTGGCAACTCGTCTCCGCAGGCGCGATCATTGCCGCCCTGCCGCCGGTTGCGATGTTCTTCCTCATGCAGAAGCACTTCATTGCCGGCCTGACTCTGGGTGCCGTGAAATGATCCGGACCTGGCGGATCGACGGCCCCCGCCAGACCCTTGCCTTCGGTTCCCGCAAGGATCGCCTCGCCCGGGTGATCTACTGGGGGCCGAGGCTTCCGGATGGCGAGGATCTCGACGCGATCTACGGTGCACACAAGATCGACGTGACCGGCGGCATGCTCGACCACAACCCCGAACTTACAATCTGCCCCGAGAGCACCCGCACCTTCCCCGGTCAGCCAGGGCTGGTGCTGAACGACACCGACGGCACGCCGATGTACTCCCGCTTCCGCTACGAAAGCGAGGTCGCCGGCTACGATCACCTGACCCTGACCTACTCCGACGAAGGTCTGGGCATCACCTACACCGCGCATTTCCGTATCGACCCGCAGACCGACATCCTGGAAGCCCGCGCCGTGGTGGAGGCCGATCGTCCCGTCCGCCTGCACTGGCTCGCCGCGCCGGTCCTGCCGGCCCCGCATCATTCGGACGAGTTGATCGACTTCACCGGTCGCTGGTGTGGCGAGTTCCAGACCGCCACGACGCATTGGTCCGCTGGCGGGCGCTACCGTAACAACCGCACCGGCCGCACCGGGCACGAGGCCTTCCCGGGGCTGATCATTCCGTGCCGGGGGGCCACCAATACGCAAGGAGAAGCCTACGCCTTTCACTACGGCTGGTCCGGCGGCCATCGCATGGTCGCCGAGGAGCTTCCCGACGGCCGCCGCCAGGTCCAGTTCGGCAATGCCAACGGGACAGAGACCGACAAGGGCACACGGTTCGAAACCGCGACCCTTTATGCCGCCTGCTCCGGCGAGGGACTGAATGGCTGCGCCGTCGCATTCCAGCGTCACCTGCGGGACCGGATCGTCACTTGGCCCGCCCCCGAGCGCCCGCGTCCGGTCCACTACAATTGCTGGGAAGCGGTCTATTTCGACCACCACATTCCGACCCTGAAGGACATCGCCAGCCGGGCCGCAGCGCTTGGGGCGGAACGCTTCGTGCTGGATGACGGATGGTTCGGAACCCGGGACGACGACACCCGGGCGCTGGCCGACTGGCAGGTAGACCCGCGCAAGTACCCTGACGGCCTCGCCCCTCTGATCGAACACGTGAAGGCAGAGGGCATGTCCTTCGGCATCTGGCTGGAGCCGGAGATGATCAACCCGGATTCCGAGACCTACCGTGCCCATCCCGACTGGGCGCTTGGCTACCCCGACCAGATCCTCGGGCGCCAGCAGATGTGCCTCGACATGGCCAATCCTGAGGTGCGGGAATACCTCTACGCCCAGATCGCCGACCTGCTTTCCGCGAATGACATCGACTACATCAAGTGGGACCACAACCGTGTGCTGCCGATGCCGGATGCCGACCAGCCACGCGGCACCTACGCCCTGCTCGATCGCCTGCGCGCCGACTTCCCGAATGTGGAGATCGAAAGCTGCGCCTCGGGCGGCGGCCGGATCGACTTCGGCATCCTCGCCCGCACGCAGCGGGTCTGGCTCTCCGACAGCAACGATGCGTTGGAACGCCTGCGGATCCAGCACAACGCGGCGCTGTTCCTGCCGCTTGCGATCACCGGATCCCATGTCGGGCCGCGCGACTGCCACACCTCGGGGCGCACACTCGATATCCGCTTCCGCGCCTGGGTGGCCGCCCAACGCCACATGGGGTTCGAGATGGATCCCCGGGAGTTGAGCGACGACGAGGTCGCCACGCTGAAGCAGGTCACGGCATGGTGGAAAGCCAACCGTAGCTGGATGACGGCGGCAGATATCCTGCGGCTCGACAGCACAGACCCCGCCGTGATCGCGGAACAGCAGATGGCCCCGGATGGCAGCCGCTTCGTCGCCTTCATCGGCAAGGCCGACACGTCCAGCCAGGTCGCTCCGCGGCCGCTGCGACTGACACGCCTGGATCCCGAGGCGCGCTACAGGATCGAACTGGTCAACCGCCAGGACGTGCATGCGCTCTCCCGCGGGACGCCGACACTGAAAGACGCCCCGATGGAGGTCTCCGGTCGCTTCCTGATGAGCCAGGGTCTGTCGGTTCCGTGGAGCTTCCCCGAACGCATGTGGGTGATCGAAGGCACCCGCCTCAAGGACGGGCCGGGCCGCTCGGAGTGACCGCATGCGGCATCGCGCCCAGCCAGGGCCCGGTGCCCTTCGGCGACGGCTGGACCGACACCAGCCCGCCCATCCCATTCTTCCGGCCCGCCAAGGACTTGCGTTCAAGTGCAACATGGCAGAAAACGCACCCCGTGAGTTCATGCTGCTGACGCCCTGCGCCCGATCTGCACACAGACCGCATGTACATCGACAATCCCTGGGCGTAGGCGGTTGGTGCAAGGTTACGTGCATCCCCCGGAGGCCCAATTGACCGACCATCCAATCTATCCCGACCTCGCCGGCGCCTCGGTATTCATTACCGGTGGCGGCTCCGGCATCGGCGCCGCCCTGACCGAGGGCTTTCTGCAACAGGGCGCCCGTGCGGCCTTTGTGCAGCGCTCCGACGCAAGTGCCTTCTGCGACCAGATGAAAGAAAAGACGGGCACCGCACCGCTGTTCCTTCCCACCGATATCACCGACCTCGACGCCCTGCGTGCCGCCCTCGACGCCGCGGCCGAAGCGCATGGCCCGGTACGGGTGCTGGTCAACAACGCTGCCGACGATTCACGCCACGACACACTCGGCATCGACGAGGCCTTCTGGGACGCCTCAATGGCGATCAACCTCAAGCCCTATTTCTTCGCGGCACAGAAGGTAATCCCCGGCATGCAGGCCGCGGGCGGCGGCGCGATCGTCAACATGTCCTCGATCAGCTACATGATGGCGACCCACGGCTACGCGCCCTACATCACCGCCAACGCCGCCATCACCGGCCTCACCCGGACGCTGGCACGGGAGTTCGGCCCCGACGGCATCCGCGTCAACGCGCTCCTTCCCGGCATGGTCGTCACCCAGCGCCAGCTCGACAAGTGGCTGACGCCAGAGGGAATGGAGCAACATCTCGAACGGCAATGCCTGAAGCGGACCCTCGGGCCCGAAGACATGGTCGGCGGCACCCTCTTTCTCGCCTCGAACGCGTCTGCCGCCATGACGGCGCAGGCGCTGGTGCTCGATGGCGGGGTGGTAACAACAGGATGACTGGAATGGACTGGATCGCTGTAGACTGGGGCACATCGACCCTGCGGGCCTGGGGGATGAGTGCGGACGGCACCGTGCTCTGGTCCGAAGATTCCGACACCGGGATGGGCGGGCTTGCGCCGGAGCAGTTCGAACCGGCACTGCTCGACCTGATCGGGCCGCATACCAGTGCGGACACCGCGATCGACGTCATCGCCTGCGGCATGGTCGGAGCACGCCAGGGCTGGGTCGAGGCGGCCTATACACCCGTGCCCTGCGAACCGCTCGGCGCCGGGCTGACCCTTGCGCCGACCCGCGACCCGCGTCTGACCTTTCGCATCATCGGAGGTCTTAGCCAGGCCGAGCCGGCTGATGTCATGCGCGGAGAGGAGACCCAGATCGCCGGTTTCCAGGCGCTCAACCCACAGTTCGACGGCGTCGTCTGCCTTCCGGGCACGCATACCAAGTGGTGCCATGTGTCCGCCGGTGAAGTCGTCTCTTTCCAGACCTGCATGACCGGCGACATCTTTGCCGCGCTTTCGGCCAACACGATCCTGCGCCATTCCGTGACAGGCGAGGGCTGGGATGACGACGCCTTCGCCGCAGCCGTCGGCGACGCCGTGTCCCGCCCGGAAAAACTCGCGGCGCGGCTGTTTTCCCTGCGCGCGCAAGGGTTGCTCGACGGGTTGGAACCCGGCACGGCCCGCGCCAGCCTTTCTGGCCAGCTCATCGGGTCCGAACTTGCCGCAACCCGTCCCTACTGGCTCGGCCAGGCCATCGCCATCGTCGGCGCCGGCAAGCTCTGCCAACTCTATGCCACCGCGCTCGAAACCCTCGGCGCCTCCGCCACCATCGCCGATGGCGACGGCATGTCCCTCAAGGGGCTCGCCGCCGCCCGGACCAAACTTGCAAAGGCCACCTCATGAGCCGTCCCATCATCGCCATCCTCCGAGGCATTGCCCCGTCGCAGGCCGCCGCCGCCGCCACGGCACTCGTAGACGCCGGCATCGACCGGATCGAAGTGCCCCTGAACTCTCCCGATCCGCTGACCTCTATCGGCGAGATGGTCAAGGCCGTGGGCGAACGCGCCCTGATCGGCGCGGGCACCGTGCTTGGCGTCGAGGACGTTCGCGCGGTATACGATGCCGGCGGCAAGCTCATTGTCTCTCCAAATTGCGTTCCGGACGTCATCCGCGCCACCCGCGCGCTCGACATGCAGTCCTGGCCCGGCATCTTCACCCCGACCGAGGCTTTCGCCGCGCTCGACGCAGGCGCCACCGGGCTGAAGCTCTTTCCGGGTGACATGGCCGGCCCCGCGGGCCTCAAAGCGCTGCGCGCCGTGCTGCCGAAGGACACCGAGGTCTATGCCGTGGGCGGCGCCGGACCGGACAACTTCCGCGACTGGATTGCCGCCGGGGCCGACGGTTTCGGCATCGGCTCTGCCCTGTTCAAACCCGGCATGGACACAGATGCGATTTCCGAACGCGCCCGCGACCTCGTTTCCGCCTACGATACGGCCGTCCAATGACCACGATCTTTGACCCGACGATCTGCACGCTTGGCGAGGGGCCGCTTTGGCACCCCTCCCGCAACCAGCTGTTCTGGTTCGACATCATCCAGAAGAAATTGCTGACCCGCGAGGACGACAAGACCCGCGGCTGGGACTTCAAGGAGCACGTCTCGGCCGCCGGCTGGATCAGCGACACGCAGCTTCTTGTCGCCTCCGAATCTGCACTCTTTTCCTTCGACCTCGACAGCGGGGCGCAGGACCATGTCGCTCCCCTTGAGGCCGACAACCCTGTCACGCGATCCAACGATGGCCGCGCAGATCCATGGGGCGGGTTCTGGATCGGCACCATGGGCTTCAACGCCGAACCCGGCGCCGGCGCGATCTATCGCTACTACCGTGGCGAGGTCCGCAAGATCATCCCCGACATCTCCATCACCAACGCGATTTGCTTCGACCCCGAAGGCGGCTTTGCCTGCTATTGCGACACCGCCGAGCATGTGGTCCGCAAGATCCGCCTGTCCGAGGCGGACGGATGGCCCGTGGGCGAGTCCGAGATCTTTCTGGATTTCCGCTCGGAAAGCTGGGGTCCGGATGGCGCTGTGATGGGGGCCGATGGCACGTTCTGGAACGCCCAGTGGGGCGCGTCCCGCGTGGCGGCCTACGATCGCTCCGGCGCCCTGGTGCAGACCGTTGAGGTTCCGGCGCAACAGGCCTCCTGCCCCGCGTTTGGCGGGCCCGATCTAACCACGCTCTTCGTGACCTCTGCCATGATCGACCTTCCTGCCGAAACGCTCGCAGACCAACCAGAGAACGGCATGACCTTCGCGATCCCCGATGTCGCCAAGGGCCAGCGCGAACACAAGGTGATATTGTGAAACCGGCGCTCGGTGTCTGCTACTATCCGGAGCACTGGCCAGAAGAGGTCTGGGCCGAAGATGCCCGTCGCATGGCCGAAACCGGCCTGACCTGGGTGCGGATCGGCGAGTTTGCCTGGTCCAGGCTTGAGGCCGAGCCCGGAAAACTGACGTTCGACTGGCTCGACCGCGCCATCGACGTGCTTGGCAACGCCGGGCTCAAGGTTGTGCTGGGGACACCGACAGCCACGCCGCCGCGCTGGATGATCGACAAGCATCCCGACATGCTCGCCGTCGACGCCCAGGGCAATCCACGCCGGTTCGGCTCCCGTCGTCACTACGATTTCTCGCACGCGGGATACCGCGCGGAATGCGTCCGCATCGCGCGCCTTCTGGGAGAACGCTACGGTCGCAATCCGCATGTTCAGGCCTGGCAGATCGACAACGAATATGCCTGCCACGAGACCACCGTGTCCTTCTCCCGGACCGCGGTCGAAGGGTTCCGCAACTGGCTGGCGCAGAAATACCAGTCGCCGGAGGCGCTGAACCGCGCCTGGGGCAACATCTTCTGGTCGATGGACTACGCGGAATTCGCAGAGATCGACGCGCCGAACCTGACGGTGACCGAACCCAATCCCGCCCATGTGATGGACTGGCGACGCTACCATTCCGACATGGTCGTGGCCTTCAACAAGGCGCAGGCGGATGTGCTGCACCGGCTCACGGGTGCGCCACTGATCCACAACTACATGGGCCGCATTCTGGAGTTCGACCATTTCGACGTCGGCGCGGATCTGGAGATTGCCTCGTGGGACAGCTACCCGATTGGCTTCCTTTCGGACCGGGTTGACGAGACCTCCGAGCACAAGCACCGGTTCCTGCGCCAGGGCGATCCGGACATGCAGGCGCTGCACCACGACCTCTATCGCGCTGTCGGCCGTGGCCGCTGGTGGGTGATGGAGCAGCAGCCCGGTCCGGTGAACTGGGCGCCTTACAACCCTGCTCCCATGCCCGGCATGGCCCGCCTTTGGGCGTGGGAGGCCATCGCCCATGGGGCCGAGGCCGTCTGCTACTTCCGCTGGCGTCAGGCCCCGTTCGCGCAGGAACAGATGCACGCCGGGTTGCTGCGGCCCGACAGCGCCCCGGCCCCCGCGCTTGCCGAAGCGGCGAAGCTGGCTGAGGAGCTTGCCGCCATGGGCGATATCACGCCCGTTCAGGCACGGGTCGCGATCCTGTTCGATTACCCCTCCGCATGGGCCTGGGAGATCCAGCCGCAAGGCGCCGATTTCGACTATTTCGCGCTGGTGTTCGATTTCTATCGCGGACTACGGCGCCTTGGCCTTTCAGTCGACATTCTGCCGACGGATACTCCCGACCTGTCTGCCTACAAGCTGGTTCTGGCGCCGGGGCTCTTCACGATGCCCGCTCCGCTGCGCGAACGCCTCGCCGCGCTTGAGGGCATCGCCATTGTCGGCCCGCGCAGCAACACGCGCACCGAGGACTTCGCCATCCCGGTGCCGCTTCCGCCCGCCTTGCCGGATCTCGATGCCACGATTGCTCTGACCGAAAGCCTGCCCCCTTCGGTCGCGGAACCGCTGGCGCAGGGCGGGCACGTGATCCGCTGGCTGGAACGCCTCGAAGGGCACGCCGACGTGGTGGTGGAAACCACCTCCGGTCAGCCGGTCCTGGTGCGGCGCGGCCCGTTGCATTACCTCGCTGGCTGGCCGGACGCGGAAGCTCTCTCCCGCATTCTCCAGACTGCCTGTAAGGAACTGGGCATTGCGACCACCCTACTGCCCGACGGGCTGCGCGTGCGGGATACCGCGACACGGCGGTTCTACATCAACTATTCGCCCGAACCCGTCACCCATGACGGCATGACCATTGCCGCCGCCGATGTCACATGGAAGGATCTGCCATGACCCGCGAGCCCTTCGGCACCACCGCATTCGGAACGGAGGTCGAGCGGATCACGCTCGCCAACGCCGACCTGCAAGCCTCCATCCTGACCTATGGCGCCACACTGCAGGACGTTCGCCTGACCGGGCTCGACCGACCGTTGACGCTCGGCTCCGACCGGCTTGCGGAGTATGAGCCGGGCGGCGCGTTGCAGTTCTTCGGCCCCATTGCCGGCCCGGTCGCCAACCGCATCAGGAACGCCCGCGCCGAACTCGATGGCCGGGAACTGGCCTTCGACGCCAACGGCGCAGGTGGCCACTGCCTGCACGGGGGATCGGCCGCGTTGCACATCAAGGTATGGGATGTCGCAGAGGTCACCGAAACCCGTTTGCACCTCACCACCCATTCGCCCGACGGCGAGGGCGGCTTTCCCGGCAATCGCCGCTGGGACGCTCATTTCACGCTTGATGGCTCGACACTTACACTGACCTTCCGCGTGGAGACCGACGCGCCCAGCCTCGTGAACCTCGCCAATCATTCCTACTGGAATCTTGGCCCCGCCGCGACGTTCGACGGCCACATCCTGCAAATCGACGCCGACCACTACCTGCCTGCTGACGAGAACGACCTTGCCACTGGCGAGATGATCGCCGTGGACGGCACCCGCTACGACTTCCGTACGCCGCGCGCGCTCGGCCCTTCGGATGTGCTCGACAACAACTTCTGCCTTGCCGAGGCCCGCCGGGCCATCCGCCCTGTCGGACGCCTCACCGGCCCCGATGGTGTCGCCATGGGGATCGAAACGACCGAACCCGGCCTGCAGATCTATGACGCCAAGGGCATGTCCTCCCCCGGTGCCAGTGGCCACGATCATCGCCGCTACGGTCCGCGGTGTGGCCTCGCGGTGGAGGCACAGTTCTGGCCGGACGCCCCGAACAACCCGGCCTTCCCCTCGATCCGGGTCGCGCCGGGCGATGCCTGGGAGCAGGTCACCCGCTTCACATTCTCCAGAAGCTGACTTCACGGACAAACGCGCGGGCACGCCGCATCTGCCGTGCCGGTGGCCGCGCCGCAGGATCCGCGCCTAGACCTGCCCATCCGGCGCCGGCGGGCTGCTGCGCGCCTTCAGCCGTGCCTCCCGCCAGGCGATGAAGGACACCGCGCCAAGAATGAGCACGCCGCCAACAAGCACCCAGCCATCCACCGGTTCGGCAAACACCAGCGCCCCGAGCAGACTTGCCCAGAGCAATTGCAAGAACGTCACCGGCTGGGTGACCGCCATCGGACCGGCCTGGAACGCCAGCGTCATCGTGAAATGCCCGGCCGTCGCGAAGCCGGCCACGACGAACAGCCAGCCCAGGTCGGCAAGGCTGGGCGTGATCCAGACTGCCGCCGCGAATGGTGCAAGCCCGAGTGTGACGGTGATCGACAGCATCGCCACCACCACCGCCGGGGACACTTCTGCTGTCATGCGTTTTGCAATCAGGTAAGACGCGGCAAAGAACACGGCCGTGAACAGCATCGCGAAGTGGCCCGTATCGAGGTCCCGGAAGCCGGGCCTCAGGATGATCAGCGCGCCCACCATTGCCGCGCCCACCGCCAGCATGCGCGGCAGGGCCAGACGCTCCCCGAGGAGCACCGCCGCGCCAAGGGTCACGTAGACCGGCACCAGGTAGTTCATCGCCGTTACCTCCGCGATGGTAATCCGCGTCATGGCGTAGAACCACAGGATTACCCCGAGCGTGTGCACGCCACCGCGAAGCCAGAACAGACGCCGGGCGGGCCGCGTAAGCCGGGCACGGCGCAGCGAAGGCCACATCGGCACAAGGAAAACCAGCCCCAGCAGGTAGCGCAGGAATGCCGCCTCCGCTGCCGGCACCCGTCCGCCCAGATGCTTTACCGTTGCGGTCACCCCAACGAAACAGAGCCCCGTGATGACCATCCAGAAGACAGCAACCAGCGGGCGTTGCGCGGACACGGAAGGGGCGGTCTCAGCCATGCGCGGGACAAGACATCACCAGCCTCGGCGAGACAAGGCCGGAAACGCGAAGCCAGCGCGTATCGGGACTGCAGTCCGAAGCGACCATCAACGGCGCGCGCGTCCCCGATCACAGGAC
Organism: Aliiruegeria haliotis; assembly: GCF_003003255.1. Classification (GTDB taxonomy): domain Bacteria; phylum Pseudomonadota; class Alphaproteobacteria; order Rhodobacterales; family Rhodobacteraceae; genus Tropicimonas; species Tropicimonas haliotis. The sequence goes on along the minus strand of NZ_PVTD01000006.1, from coordinate 143,229 downwards.
CTCATCCCAGAAGCAGCCCGAGCGCGATCGACCACATCACGAAGCCGATGATGACATCAAGAACGCGCCAGCTTGCCGGACGCGCGAAGAGCGGCTGGAGCATGCGCGCACCAAAGCCAAGCGAGAAGAAAAAGACGAAACTCGCGGTGATAGCTCCCACCGCAAAGGCCGGTCGCGCCTCCGGAAACCCTGCGGAAATCGATCCGATCAGCCCCACAGTGTCGAGGTAGACGTGCGGATTGAGCCAGGTCAGCGCCAGGCAGGTCGCCAGCACCGGGCCCAACCGTCGCACCTCCGCGCCGCTCGCGGCCAGTGCCTCGCCCCCGCGCCAGGCGTTGCGAAACGCCATGGCACCGTATACCGCGAGGAAAGCCGCGCCCCCCCAGCGCATCGCGGGCACCAGACCCGGCAAAAGCTCGGAGATCGCGGCAAAGGCAAAGACGCCGACCGATATCAGCACCGCGTCCGAAACCGCACAGGCCAGAACCACCGGTAGCACGTGTTCGCGCCGCAAACCCTGCCGCAACACGAAGGCATTCTGCGCGCCGATTGCCAGTATCAGGCTGAAACTCAGGAAAAACCCCTGTGTTGCGGCTTCGGTCATCATGCACTCCGTTGTCGTTCCCCTTGCAGGTACCGCCCCAAGGGGGATAAGACAAACTAATCTGTCTAATGTCAGATCAGTTTTACTAAACCTATTGGGGCATGATGCTCTCCATCGACACGGCCCAGCTTGCCGCCCTTGCCGAAGTCATCCGAACCGGCAGCTTCGACCGCGCGGCCGGGGCGCTGCATGTGACGCCTTCGGCCATCTCGCAACGGATCAAGTCCTTGGAGGAGCGGCTGGGCACCGTGCTGGTGCGGCGGGGACAACCTTGCATTGGCACCGAAGCGGGTCTCCGCCTCTATCGCCATGCGGAGGAGGTCGCCTTGCTTGAACAGGCGCTTTCCGTCGACATTGGCCCGATCGCGGGAACAGCCGGGCACCATGCCGTGCGTATCGCGTCCAACGCAGACAGCCTTGCCACCTGGCTGCCGCCCGCGCTGGCCGCCGCCGCAGGAGACGCGCCCGGCCTGCTTTTCGACCTCACGCTGGACGATCAGGACCATTCCGCCGACTGGCTGCGCCGGGGAGAGGTCGTGGCCGCCGTCACCGCGCACGCCGCCCCGGTTCAAGGCTGCGACAGCACCGCGCTCGGGGCGCTTCGCTATATCGCCACCGCAAGCCCCGCCTACATGCGGACCCATTTCCCCGACGGCGTCACCCCGGAGGCGCTGGCAGAGGCGCCGGTCATGACCTTCGACCGGAAGGATCAGCTCCAGGCACGCTGGTTGCAGATGAAGGGCGGGCGAAAGCTCTCCCCACCCAGTCACTTCCTTCCCTCCACGCAGGCGTTCGTCGACGCCGCGCTGGCCGGGCTCGGATGGGGGATGAATCCTGAACCGCTGGTCCAAGGCCATATCGCGGCGGGACGCCTTGTACCTCTCGACCCGACGCTACCGCTCGACACGCCACTCCATTGGCAGGTCAGCCGGATTGCGGCCCCGGCGCTCGCACCACTGACCGGGGCGATCCGTCAGGCCGCCCGCACCGTTCTCTGGCCCACCTGACATCCACGACATGCGGAGCGCGGTTCCCAGCGCTACGACATTGCGGCCGGCCTGCGGCAGGACCAACCGGGTAGCCATTGCGATACCGGGCCCACATAAATGCAAAACCCCCGAATCCGCGCGGGGTCCGGGGGCTGATACGTAGAGACTATAGAGCGGGCCGGGTCAGTCTAGGGGGCCGTCCAAAGATCGCGTCAGAGCTGTGCCGCGACCTCGTCGGAGATCTCCATGTTGGCCGTGACGCGCTGAACATCGTCATCGTCTTCCAGAACGTCGATCAGACGCATCAGCTTCTGCGCCCCTTCAAGGTCGAGATCGGTCGTCGTCGTCGGCTTCCAGATCAGCTTGGTGTGCTCCGCCTCGCCAAGCGCCTCTTCCAGCGCAGTGGAGACATCGTTCAGATCGGTGTCGGCGGTGTAGATGATGTGCAACTCATCATCGGATTCAACATCCTCGGCACCGGCCTCGATCGCGGCTTCCATGACGGAATCCTCGTCGCCGACGGAAGCGGGATAGGTGATCTCGCCCTTGCGTTCGAACATGAACCCGACCGAGCCGGTTTCTCCGAGGTTGCCGCCATGCTTGGAGAAGGTCGACCGAACAGTCGATGCTGTCCGGTTCCGGTTGTCCGTCATCGCCTCGACAATGACCGCAACCCCACCCGGGCCATACCCCTCGTAGCGGATTTCCTCGTAGTCGTCGCCTTCACCGGCGACGGATTTCTTGATCGCGCGGTCAATCACGTCCTTGGGAACGGAATTCGACTTGGCTTCCTTTACGGCGAGGCGAAGGCGCGGGTTCTTTTCCGGATCAGGGTCGCCCATCTTGGCAGCGACGGTGATTTCCTTGGATAGCTTCGAAAAAAGCTTCGATCGGGCTGCATCCTGGCGCCCCTTGCGGTGCTGGATATTCGCCCATTTTGAATGGCCGGCCATGGGTCTTCTCCGTTCGGATCGTGGCTGTCTTTCAGATTTGAGCCGTTCCTTATCGCAAAGCACGGGTGCGGGGCAATCCCGCAGCCGGATGATAGCTGAAGCGAAGGTGCACCGGCAGCGTCGATACACGCGCAGAAGGGCGCGCGGGCAGCCGCCGCCGGTTTTTCCCAACGGCAGCCATCGCCCGGTTCAGCCCCTGCTGGGCGACGGTGTCGGCACCTCGTCGCCTCTGATCTTCGGACGCGGCGATGTCAGGTTTTCACCCGCCATGATCACGAAATCCTTGCCAGAGCGCCTGTCCGGCGTGGACGGCAGATCGGACACGATGAGGGTCATCCCCGGATGCATGCGCGCCTGCATCTGCGCCGTGAAGGCCTTGGGCGCCCGAATGCGGTCAAGAAGCCGGGTTTCCTGCGCCAGCGGCGCTGCCGGGTCGGGGTGATGGGTCAGCCCGTGCCAGACCAACGCGTCATCCCCCGCGCCCGGGTGCTGCAGGAGGAAGACATGCTCGCCAAGGGTTGCAGGCCCCTCGATGGTCAGTTCCCCATCGGCGAGTTCCTCACCATTCTCGATCAGCACCACGCGGCGATCCGCAGATGTCACGAGAACCGTGGTGACGGGCTGGGCCTCAGCCTCTGTCCAGTCGGAGGGATGCTTCTTTGCTGCCAGCGCGTCCACGGCGACCGAAAGATCCGCCTCTGCCGATCCGTCAAGCAGCAAACCGGGATGCACCAGTTCCCAGGGATCGTTCCTGGCGCCCGCAATGATCACCGGTGTGCCGTAGTGGGTGACCGTCCAGAGCCGTTCGGAGAACGCAAAGGGAAGGCGCACACAGCCGTGGCTGGCCGGATAGCCCGGCAGGTGCCCCGCATGCAGCGCGATCCCGTCCCAGGTGAGACGGTTCATGTTGGGCATTGGCGCGCTGTTGTAGGTCGAGGAACGATGGTCCTTGTCCTTCTGCAGCACGGTGAAGACGCCGGTGGGTGTGCGGTGGCCCTTCTTTCCGGTCGAGCAGGTCGAGACAGCGATGCGCACACCATTGCGGTACACATGCACCAACTGTTCCGGCAAGGAGACGATCACCGCGACCGCACCCGTCGGTGACCGTTCCGGATGCCAGGTAAACTCCCCGGGAAGCAGATTGTCGGCGTTGAAGATGAGTTCTTCCTCGCCCTGGTTCGCACGCAGGGGAAGGGCTGTGGCGAGGCCCAGACCAAGCGCGCCGGTCAGGGCGCTGCGACGGCTCAGGCGGGACTTTGCGGTCATGTTGTCCTCATTGATCTGCTCGAACGTGACCGACAGGAAAACACTGTTGGGCCGGGCGACGCAACAGGCTCGATCAAGGGACATGCTCAGCAGTCGGCAATTGGTGGTTTTTCGCCGTGTATGTCCATCGGAACGGCGCCGCCGATCAGCCAGGCTGGAGCGGCCAGAAGAACGGGATCAGGATAGAGGAGAGCACCCCGATGGAGAGGTTCAGCGGAATGCCGACCTTCAGGAAGTCGGAGAACCTGTAGCCGCCGGGTCCGTAGACCATCATGTTCGTCTGGTAGCCAATGGGCGTGGCGAAGCTCGCAGAGGCCGCGATCATGACCGCGACCACCAGCGGCCGTGGATCGTAGCCAAGGGCGGCGGCCAGCCCGATGGCGATGGGGGTGACAACAACGGCGACCGCGTTGTTGGAGACCAGTTCCGTCAGGACAGACGTCAGCAGGTAGAGCGCCCAGATCACGAGGAAGGACGGCAGGACCGTCAGGCCCGGCGCCACGGCCTTCACGATGAGTTCGACCGCACCGGAGGCATCCAGCGCCGCACCAACGGCAAGCATGGAGAAGATCAGCGCCAGCAGGCGGGCCTCGACGAAGGAGAACGCCTCGTCCGCATCTATGCAGCGGGTGATGAGCACCACGGCAACGGCGAGGAACGACAGCAGAAGGATCGGGGCAACCCCGACGGCCGCGAGCCCGACGATAGCGAGCAGGGCGGCAATGGCGATCGGGGCCTTTTCCCGGCGGAAGGCACGGGCGGAGGGTTTGGCGATGTCGACCAGCCCCATGTCGAGGGCAAGGCGCTGGATATCCTCCGGCGCGCCTTCGAGCAGCAGCGTATCGCCGACGCGGACCACGAGATCGTCGAGCTGGCGCCCGATGTTCTGGTTCCGCCGGTGGACCGCCAACGGGTAGACACCGTAGCGACGGCGCAAGCGCAGCGCACCCAGCGTGCGGCCAACCATACGAGCGCCCGGAGAAATCAGCACTTCCACGGTCTCGGTTCGCACGGAGCTCAGCTTGTCGACAGCGCGCAGGTTCTTGTTTTCCTGCAACGACAGAAGCTCCTCCATCTTGGTGCGCAGGACCACGCGGTCGCCGGGTTCCAGCACCACGCCCTTCATGTCCCGCCGCAGCGAGGCATCGCCGCGCAGCACGTCGATGACCCGAATTCCGTCCCGCTTGAAGAGGTCGACGCCCAGAACCTCCTGGCCTATCAATCCACTGTCCTCGGGGATCGCGACCTCGGTGAAGAACTTCATCCGCCCCTTGCCCCCGAGCACGTTGGCCATGCTCTGCCGGTCCGGCAGAAGACGCGGCGCCACGAACCGCAGGTAGAGCATGCCCCAACCGACGATGAAGATTGCCAGCGGCGTCACTTCGAGGATGCCGAACGGCTTCAGGCCATTGGCGCGGGCCACACCATCCACCAGCAGGTTGGTCGAGGTGCCGATGAGCGTCAGCGTGCCGCCCATGATCGCCGCGTAGGACAGTGGGATCAGCATCTTGGAGGCCGGTTGATCGAGCGTGCGCGCGATTTGTACCACCACCGGGATCATCACCACCACGACCGGCGTGTTGGAGACGATGGCCGAGGCCAGCACGACAAATGCCATGAGTGTACCGACGGCGAGCCTGGGGTTCGTCTCGGCCTGCCTCTGGGCGATCTGGGTGAACCAGTCGAGCGCGCCGGTGCGCACCAGCGCCCCCATGACGATAAACATCATTGCGATGGTCCAGGGCGCCGGATTGGACAGCACCATTAACGCGGTGTCATAGGGCAGGATGCCGGTTGCGAGCATGATTGCCGCGCCGAGAATAGCAACGACCTCCGCCGGAAAAGCCTCCCGGGCAAACAGGCCGAACATGGCCACCACGACGACAAGCGCCAGGACGGGCTGCACCGTCGGACCGAGGCTGAGGAATTCCATTGACTGCCCTGCGCTAGTTCCGGAGGCCATCCTTAGCGTAGCCTCCCCAACGTGCAAGGGACTTTGGCGTCCCCCGCGTCGTGGTGGCCCCCAATCCGGGCAGTGCTGCGTGGCTTGTCGATCATAGAGGCCGGGCCGCGATCCCGACAATGCCCTGACACCGCCACACCGAGTCTGAAACCGCGCGAGGCCCGTTAGTTGCGATGCCGCCCGGATGGATTCGCTTTGTTGCATTCGATGGGGAGGCAACTCGCAGAAGCGGTTGCTCTCGCAGCCCTTCCGGCAACAACGATTACAGAATTTCAGCAGTATAGAGACGGCCACTGCTGCGCATTCAAGTAGTGAACGGGTTTCGCTTCGGCGACACCCAGAACCGCAAGACCGGACCTCCCCATCCCTGCCAGCAACCCGTGGGGACCGGCAGAACCCTGCATACCGACACCAGATCACGGCCAACCCGGCGACGTCTATACCATCGCGACATTGCAAGCAGAGGGCACACCTCGCGGGCCGAGGCCGATCGCGGGGAGAGCGATGTCGCGGGTGCGCCTCAACTGACCATCCGGGACACGCAGCGACGACGGACCGGCGCGGCAAACCGGGTCGCGCAAGCGCCTTGCCCTGTCCACCTGCGCGGAGGGTGAGCCGGCACCATTCGGGCGGCCGCCATTGGCCTGCCCGAAGCCATTTCTAGAGTGGCGCCGGTCCGGAAGGCGCCAGCCGACCGCCCTGACGGACCATCTCCACCCGTGTCGCGGCGCCGGTGCGCGGGTCGGTCTCCACGTATAGCCCGGAGACCGTCGCCTCGCCCAAAGCAGGCGTGAAGCGCCCCTTTGGCATTCCCGTCACAAACCGACGCATGGGCTCGGCCTTTTCCATACCGATGACGCTGTTGTAGTCGCCGCACATGCCGGCATCGGTCTGGAACGCCGTCCCACCGGGCAGGATCTGCGCATCGCCGGTGGGAATATGGGTATGTGTGCCGACCACGACGCTGGCACGCCCGTCGCAGAAATGGCCCATCCCCATCTTCTCGCTGGTGGCCTCGCAGTGCACGTCGATCAGGCTGGCCGCGACCATGCCACCGCGCGGATGGGCCCGCAGCACCTGGTCGATGGCCGAGAACGGATCGGAAAACGGCCGCTTCATGAAGACCTGTCCCAGCACCTGCGCCACCAGCACCTTCTTGCCATTGGCCGCTGTGAAGATCGCGGCGCCCCGACCCGGGGCGTCCTTGGCGAAGTTCAGCGGACGAAGGATACGCGGCTCCTTCTCCACGACCTGCAGCATGTCCTTCTGGTCAAAGGCGTGATCGCCCAGGGTGATGCAATCCGCCCCCGCCTCCAGCAGTGCCTTGGCATGGGCACCCGAGAGCCCCATGCCGGAGGTTGCGTTCTCGCCGTTCACCACCACGAAATCCAGCCGCCATTCCTGCCGCATCCGAGGCAGGCACTCTGCCACCGCCGCGCGCCCGGCGCGGCCCATAACATCACCGAGAAAGAGTATTTTCATGGCCCTGCCCTAGTCCTCCCGTGGCGTCGAGGCAAGTCCCCCGGCATCCGGCAGCACCGGCAAGGCGCATCCGGCAACTTGCGCTACCGCTGGCCGTCACTTCACGGCGATCGCCGCCGGCCACACACTGCCCGGCGGCGCCTGTATTCCCGGGCACATGCGGTCGTCGTCCAGTTGTTACTTCGCGAACTTCGGCATCTGCCCGATCAGCGTCTGGGTGTAGCTGTGCTGGGGATACTCGAAGAGAGCCTCGGTATCGGCCACCTCCACGAGATCGCCATGCCGCATGACCCCGACACGGTCACACATCTGTCGGATCACCGGCAGATCGTGGCTGATGAACAAGAGCGTCAACCTCAACTGCTCCTGCAAATCCTTCAGGAGGTTCAGGATCTGCGCCTGGATCGAGACATCGAGCGCGGACGTCGGTTCGTCGCAAATCAGGAAACGCGGCCGCGTTGCCAATGCCCGCGCGATGGAGATCCGCTGCCTTTGACCGCCGGAAAACTCATGCGGGTATTTCTTCGCCGCATCCTTGCCCAGCCCGACGAGCTCCAGAAGGTCGGTGACAATCTGGTGACGCTCCTCCGCCGTGTCGGTCAACTTGTTCACGATCATCGGTTCCGCGACGATGGAGGAGATCTTCATCCGTCCATTGAGCGAGGAATACGGGTCCTGGAAGATCATCTGGATGTTCTGACGTCCCGCCCGGGCATCGTCCTTTCCGGATGCTCCGGTCAGGTCGTGGCCGGCAAAGCGCATGGAGCCGCCGTCGTCGGGATAGATCCCAGTGATGACCCGTGCGACCGTGGACTTGCCCGAGCCGCTCTCGCCGACCAGTCCGAATGTCTCCCCCGACCTGACGTCGAAATCGATCCCCTTGATCGCGTCCATGTAGACGCGATTGCGGGGCAGGATCGAGGACTTGACGATGAAGCGCTTCTGAAGGTCGCGCACTTCCAGGAGGTTCTCGACAGTGGTGTCGAAGGCGTCGCCACGACCCAGCCAGTGCCCCTTTAGGTCGAAGTTCTGGAGCGCATTGCCGTCGCTCTCCTCGATCGCGACCTTGGGGAAGCGATTGATCTTCTTGTTGGAGGGAGGCACCGCAGCGATCAGCGACCGGGTGTAGGGTTGCTGCGGCGCGTTGATCACCTGATCGGTTTCGCCCATCTCGATCAGGCGCCCCCGGTACATCACCGCCACACGGTCCGTCGTCTCGGCAATCACGCCCATGTCGTGGGTGACGAGGATCACGCCCAGCTTGCGACTCTTGCAGAGGTCCTTGATCAATTCGAGGATCTGCGCCTGGATCGTCACGTCGAGCGCGGTCGTCGGTTCATCGGCGATGATCAGTTCCGGTTCGACACAGAGCGCAAGCGCAATCACCACTCGCTGCCGCATCCCGCCGGAAAACTGGTGCGGGTACTGCTTGATCCGGTTGGCAGGATCGGGAATGCCGACCTGGTCCAGCAGATCGACGGCGCGGCGCCGGGCCTCCGAGGTGCCGACGTCGAGGTGGGTCTGTATTGTCTCGACCAACTGGTATTCGATGGTCTCGATCGGGTTGAGCGACGTCATCGGGTCCTGGAAGATCATGCCAATCCGCTTGCCCCGGATAGAGCGCATGTCGGACGGCGAGAGCTGGTCGATCCGCTCGCCGTGCAACCAGATCTCGCCAGAGGGCATGTGACCCGGCGATTGCAGCAACCCCATGACGGCATTGCCAACAGTCGATTTCCCGGCCCCGGATTCTCCCACCAATCCGACGATCTCGCCTTCGGCGACGGTCAGGCTGACATCGTCGACAGCGGTGAAAACACCGTGGCGGCTCGGGAACTCGACCACCATGTTGTTGATTTCGAGCAATTCCATGTCAGTCACCGAGTTTCGGGTTGAGCGCGTCGCGCAGCCAGTCGCCGAGCAGGTTCACCGAAAGCGCCAGCAACAGCAGTGTGAGCGACGGGAACAGCAGGATCCACCACTCGCCGGAGAACAGATACCCCTGCCCGATCCGGATCAGTGTACCGAGCGACGGCCTGGTTGGCGGCGCTCCGACACCGAGGAAGCTGAGCGTGGCTTCGGCGATGATGGCCAATGCCAGCGAGATCGTAGCGATGACGAGCACAGGCGACAGCACATTGGGTAGGATATGCCGGAAGATGATGGCGATCGGACCACGGCCGATGAGAATGGCCGCTTCGACGTATTCCTTGCTCTTCTCCACCAGCGCCGCGCCGCGAACCACGCGGGCGAACTGCACCCAATCGGACAGACCGATGGAGATGATCAGCACCCAGATCGCCATCTGGTCACGCAGGTGAACCGGCGTGAAGCCCTTGGCGATGCCGAAGATCAGCATGGCGACGAGGATCGAGGGGAAGGTCAGCTGCACGTCGGCGATGCGCATGATGATCGCGTCCACCCGGCCACCGGCATAGGCGGCGACGAGGCCGGCCACCACGCCGATGATCATCGCGAAGACCACTGCGGCAAAGCCGACAAAGAGCGATATCCGCATGCCGTAGAGGATCGTGGAGAGCACATCGCGGCCCTGGTCGTCAGTGCCCAGCAGGAAACTGTCCCCGGTAAAGGCATTCGGCTCCATCGGCCTCGAAAAGCCGTTCATCAGGTTGAGCGATGCCGGGTCGAACGGGTTGTAGGGCGCGATCAGCGGCGCGCAGACGGCTGCGAGGATCAGCAGCAGCGCAACGGTCGCGGAGAGGATTGCGACCGGCGAGTGGCGGAAGGACCACGCCAGGTCGCTGTCGAACGCACGTTTCACGGAATCCATCAGTTGCCTCCCTTGCCGCCACGCAGGCGGGGGTCGATTGCCAGGTAGGCCATGTCGACGATGAAGTTGATGCCCACGAACATGACCGAGATCATCATCAGGTAGCTGGCCATGACGGGGATATCGACGAACTGGACGGAGTCGATGAACAGGAGCCCGACGCCGGGCCACTGGAACACCGTTTCGGTGATGATCGAGAAGGCGATGATCGAGCCGATTTGCAGGCCCGCCACCGTGATCACGGGGATCAGCGTGTTCTTCACCGCGTGACGGAAGTTGATCGCACGCTCTTTCAGGCCGCGGGCGCGGGCGAAACGGATGTAGTCCTGACGCAGGACCTCCGACATCTCCGATCGGACCAGGCGCATGATCAGCGTCATCTGGTAGAGCCCCAGCGTGATCGCGGGCAGGATGAGCGACTTCAATCCGGACGCCGTCAACAGACCCGTCGTCCACCAGTCACCGACAGGAACGACATCGCCCCGCCCGAAGCTCGGCAGCCACTTCAGTTCGACTGCAAACAAGTAGATCAGCAGGATGCCAATCAGGAAGGTCGGCAGTGAAACCCCGATAAGGGAGGTTGTCAGGATGAAATTGGTGATCGGACCCTTGCGGTTGATCGCCGTGTAGATGCCGAGGAAGATGCCGACGACCATCGCGAAGGTGGCCGAGACCATGGCCAGTTCCAGCGTCGCGGGCAGACGATCGAGAATGATATCGAGCGCAGGCCGACCTTGCCGGAAGCTGACGCCCATGTCGCCCTGCAACGCTCCCTTCAGGAAGTTCCAGTACTGGACAAGGAACGGGTCGTTCAGGCCGAGGATCTCGCGCAGGCGCTCGATATCGGCGTCCGTGCGCTCCTGGCCAAGCATGTTGTCGATCGGGTCGCCGATGAAGCGGAACATGCCGAAGGCGACGAAGCCCACCGCCAGCAGCACGAGCACCGACTGCAGGGCGCGTTTCACGATGTAGGAGATCATTTTCCGTCCTCGGAAGGGGGACGCCGCCTCCGCGAGGGGAGGCGGCGCACTTGGATCAGTTCAGAGTGAAATACTTGAACTTCGGCACATCTTCGGGGTCGACGACGGTCTCGACCTTGTTCGACATGCCCCAGTTGAGCACCTGGTGGTGGATCGGCAGGTACAGGATCTCGTCCTGCACGGCGGCCCAGATCTCGGCGATGGTGGCGTCACGCTTGGCAAGATCGGTTTCCGAGGCCAGCGACACGATCTTCGCGTCGATATCCGGGTTGGAGTAGCGAGTGCCATTCCAGGAACCGCGGTTCTCGGTCTTGGTGTGCACCAGGAAGTTGAAGATGTACTCCGAATCGTAGGTCGGGACACCCCAGCCGAGCATGTAGAAGTCGGTTTCCAGGTTGTTGATCTGCGGGAAGTGCTGCGCCTTGGGCTTGGCATCCAGGTTCACCGTGATGCCGATCTGCGCCATCATTCCGACGGCGGCCTGACAGATCGCCTCGTCGTTGATGTAGCGGTCGTTCGGGCAGTGCAGGGTCACGGTGAAGCCGTCACCGTAGCCGGCCTCGGCCACCAGTGCCTTCGCGGCCTCGATGTCGTTGGACGGGATGGTGTCCAGCGCCTCGGTCCAGCCGTTCACGAAAGGCGGCATGGCGACACCGGCCGGGATCGACTGGTCGCGCATGACGACCTTCATGATCGCTTCGCGGTTGATCGCCATGTTCATGGCCTGACGCACGCGTTTGTCGGCGAAGGGGTTGGCGCCCTCGACATCGTCGGTCGTCAGATCGTCGTCGCCCAGGTTGAGGCCGAAGAAGATCACCCGGTTCTGCGGCGCCTTGATCACCTTGAGGTTTTCATCGGCATCCACGCGTCCGAGGTCCTGCACCGGAACGTCCTGGATGAAGTCCACCTCGCCCGACAGGAGTGCGGCGACGCGGGTCGCGGCGTTCTTGATCGGGGTATACTTGATCTTGGTGATCTCGAGCGGGAACTCGCCCTTGCCCCAGTATCCGTCGAAAGCTTCCAGCTCCGTCAGGCTGTCGGGAGCACGGGACGTCAGCTTGTAGGGGCCTGTGCCGTTGGCATTGCGCGAGGCAAACGTCTCTTCACCGCCCTCGAAGTCCTGCACCTTGACCACGTCGTTGGCCTCTGCCCAGCCCTTGTCCATGATGAACAGGTTGGTCAGGTTGTTGGCCAGGATCGGGTTCGGACCATCGGTCTCGATCTCGATCGTGGAGGCATCGGGGGCGCGGACCTCCTTGATCGAGTTGAGCAACTCTTTCATGTCGCTGTCCTCGGACTGCGCGCGCTCCAGCGAGAACAGCACGTCCTCGGAGTCAAACGCAGCGCCGTCGTGATAGGTCACGCCTTCCCGCAGCTTGAACGTCCAGACATTCGGATCGTCGGCATTCGGGCCCCATTCGGTGGCCAGTGCCGGCACCATCTGGCCGGTCATGTCGCGGATCAGCAGCGGCTCGTAGATCTGGTGGGCCAGAGCGTGGGTCGGACCCTCGTTCTGGGCATGCGGATCGAGCGTCAGGCTGTCGCCGGCGCGTGCCCAGTTCAGCGTCTCCGCCGAAACGAGGCCCGTGGACGCCAGAAGCGCGGCCTGGGCAGCAATGGTTACTTTTCTGATCAAGGATCAATCTCCCGTGATGGTTCGCCTTTTTTAGGCGTGTTGCTTGGGTCGGCAGTGACAGGACCTGAAATCCGACAGGGACACCCCGCTCGTTTCACATCTCCGCCACGAATACCTCCCGAGTTGCGATGCCCACGATCCTCTTGGATGCTGACCCCTTGCGCGGTTCGCGGGCATGACCCTCACGTTATGCCGGGGCAATTCCGGCAGCCAGCGAAAAATGCGCCATGTGGCGGCGCCTTCGTTGCGTCATCGGAGCAAACACAGGGAACTTGCAATGGCCAGGCGCCCTCCCCCGCACTCCGTGACCGCTCCCGATTCGCCACCCTCCGGGAACGCCGACGGCCCACGGCGAGCTTTACCCCCGGGAGCACGGATGTGTGGCTGCGCCCCGGGGATCACAGGCCGGCCGGGTGACGTCACCCCAACCACTCCTGAACCGGGCGACTTCCCGATTGCGTCGCCAACGCCTGCTGTTAGTCTGCGTCGATCGCAGCATTTTTTCGGAAGGCCGGATGCGTTTACTCAAAGAGCCCCTGTTTCATTTCCTGCTCCTGGGCCTTGCTATCTTCGGATGGTACGCATGGCTGAATCCGCCCGATCCGGAAGCGGACACGGACGGCCAAATCGTGATCGATGCGCAGGATGTCGAACGGCTCGAAGCACAGTTCCAGGGGACCTGGCGACGGCCGCCGACCGAGGACGAACTGGCCGCGCTCGTGGAGTCCATGGTGCGCGAAGAAGTGCTCGTACGCGAGGCAAAGGCGCTTGGCCTCGATCAGGGCGACGGAGTCATCCGAAACCGTCTGTCGCAAAAGATGTCTTTCCTGACGACATCGGTCGCGCAATCCATGGTTCCGGGGGACGATGACCTAGCGGCGCATCTGGAGCGCCACCCCGACCGTTTCGTGCGCTCCGCGACGCTGGAGTTCGAACAGATGCAACTGCCGGAAGGGACCGATCCGACAGCTACCTTGGCAGCCTTGAAGGGCGGCGCGGACCCCGGGACGCTCTCTGGCCGGTCACTACTGCCTCCGGCGATGCAGGCGGCAGGCGAACGGACGGTGGATGCAACCTTCGGGCGGGGTTTCTTCGCGCAGTTGGTGCAGCAACCCGTCGGCGAATGGGCCGGCCCGGTCACTTCCGGCTACGGTCCGCATCTGGTGCGGGTTCTGGAGGCCAGGCCGGCCGAGGTACCCACGCTCGATCAAGTTCGCGACAGCGTCCTGCTGGACTGGCGCAGGGAGACCTCGGAGACATTGACCGAAGCCCAGATCGAAGGGCTGAAAGCGCAATACGAGATCGTTTTGCCCGAAAGCGTTGCGCAACCCGGCGAGGCCAACCGGTGAACCTGGGGCGGAAAATCGTTCTGGCGTGGCTCCTGGTGCTGGCCTCGGCGGCAGGCGCGATGTCGCACGCGCTTGAGCCGGGCTACCTCGACCTGCGCCAGCTCACACCGGAAACCTGGCAGGTGTTCTGGCGTCGTCCGGACGTGCAGGGTGCCCCCATGGACATCGATGCGGACCTGCCAGAGACCTGCACCCCGCGGCGGGGCGACGCCCCCAAGTCCGACGGCTATGCATGGATCACCGGCTGGGTGGCCAGCTGCCCCGACGGGATCGGCGGCGGCATCGTCTCGATCCCCGGGCTGGACGCCCAGCGAACAGATGTGCTGCTGCGGGTCCAGCCGCTTGACGAACCCGTTTCGACCATACGGCTGACACCCGGTGAACCGGCCTACCGGCTGCCCGAAACCCTGTCGACCGGCAGCGTTTTCCTCAGCTACATCGGTTTGGGCTTCGACCATATCCTCGAAGGCTGGGACCACCTGCTTTTCGTGTTCGCCCTTCTAGTGTTGATCCGGGACCCATGGCGGTTGGTCGGCGCGATCACGGCCTTCACATTGGCGCATTCGATCACGCTGGCCCTCGCCGCTCTCGGGCATGTCACCGTGCCGGGTCCACCAGTCGAGGCCTGCATCGCGCTCTCCATCGTGTTCCTCGCGGTGGAGATCCTGAAGCATGAGGACGGCGCCTATCGGCTTTCCGAACGCGCACCGTGGCTGGTCTCCTTCTCGTTCGGCCTGCTGCACGGGCTCGGATTTGCCGGTGCGCTGACCGAAATCGGCCTGCCGCAGGGCGATATTCCGGTTGCGTTGCTGGCCTTCAACGTCGGAGTCGAGCTGGGTCAACTGACCTTCGTCGCCGCCGTTCTCGTGGCAATAGGGATGATCCGGCGGATCGTTCCCGGGATGGTCCGCTCGATGAGAGAAGCCCATTCGCCGGGCACCGCGATGATGGGCTATGCCATCGGCAGTGTGGCCACCTTCTGGCTCGTCGACAGGGTCATGGGGTTCTGAAACGCGGGACTCACGGCGACCAACTCGCCGCGCGTCGGTGATCGCACTGCTTTTTTGGTAACAGGGATCGCCTGCCCTTTCGCCCGACATCGGCAATCCGATTGCGGCGCCATCCTCCGTCAGTTCCGGTGCGGCCGTATCTCCACAAACCACTACCGGAAACGCCCCGCCCGATCCGCTTGCCTCCTTCCGAACCATGCGACGGCAATGCCGCGCCGATTCGCATTTCTGAAAGAGCCAATCCCGCTTCAGAGCCACGTCACCCCGAAAACCTCCTTGATGCCGGACAGCAGCAATGTCGGCAGCGAGGCCAGGAAGAATGTGCCTACAAGGTGCGGAAGCGGAAGAGACGCGGTGCCAAGGACCACGTGCCCGGCACCGGTATAGGTCGCCAGCAGCGACAGCAGGATTGACGCCGCCACGGCGCCCAGCAGCGTCCGATTGCCCAGCGGCGACTTGCGAAAGAGCGTCGTGGTCGTCCTTGCATCAAAGACATGCCAGATCTGCGCGAAGATAAGCGTCATGAATGCCGCTGTGCGGGCATGGTCAAGCGTCGCGCCCTGTTCCAGAAACACCCGGAAGACATAGAAAGTCAGCAAACCCACGAGCGTCCCACGGATCAGGATCCGCTCCTTCATTCCGGCCGCGAAAAAGTCCTCGTTGCGGGGGCGGGGTGGACGGGACATCAGGTCGGGCTCTGCCGCCTCGAACCCCAGCGTAAGCGCCGGAAGGCCGTCCGAGACGAGATTGACCCAGAGGATCATCAGCGGCGTGACCGGCAGCAACGGATTCGCGCCCATCAACAGAAACGCAAAGAGGATCGTCGTCACCTCCGCCACGTTGGCTGTCAGTTCCTGCCGGATGAACTTGAGCAAGTTGTCGTAGATCCGCCGCCCCTCTCGCACGGCCGTGACGATTGTCGCGAAATTGTCGTCCAGCAGCACCAGCGCCGCGCTGTCCTTGCCCACCTGCGTACCAGAAAGGCCCATCGCAACGCCGATATCCGCGGCTCTGAGTGCCGGCGCGTCGTTGACGCCGTCGCCGGTCATCGCCGTGACCTCGCCGTTTCGCTGCAATGCGCGAACGATGCGAAGCTTGTGCTCGGGCGTGACCCGGGCGAAGACCGCAGCGTGGCGCACGACCGACGTCAGGTTCTCGTCACTCATCAGGTCCAGTTCCACGCCCTTGTGCACTGTCTGAGCCGTGCCGGTCCTGATACCGATTTGCCCGGCAATTGCCCTGGCCGTCACGGCGTGGTCACCGGTGATCATGACGGTGCGGATGCCAGCGCGACGGGCCTCGGCAACGGCACCGGGCACTTCGGCACGCGGCGGGTCCATGATCCCGTAGATCCCCAGCAAGACCAGCTTCTTCTCGGGGTTTCCCTGGTCCGGTTCCTTCGCCGAGAGATCCCGGATGGCGACCGCAAGTGTCCGCAGCCCCTCGCTCGCAAAGCTCGCGATCACGGCTTCGACAGCATCGCGATGGGCCGGCGCCATTTCCAGCGTCTCGCCGGCGATGCGCAGATGGCTTGACCGCGAAAGGAGGACGTCCGGTGCGCCCTTGATGCCAAGGACCGTTCGGCCGTCCGGAAACCGCATCACCACCGACATCATTTTCCGTGTCGCGTCGAACGGGAAGCGTCGCAGGATCTGCACCTTCGCTTCGAGCATCTTCTGCCGGGAAATGCCGACCTTTGCCGCCGCGACGACCAGCGCCCCTTCGGTCGGATTGCCCAGGATCGCCGGCCGCCCGTCTGCCTCGACCAGCTGCGCGTCATTGCAAAGTGCGGAGACGGACAGCATTTCTCGCAGGTCCGGTTCGGTGTCGATCTCGGCCGCGGTCCCGGCGGCGTCCACGAAGGCGCCCTCGGGATAGAACCCCTCGCCCGTGACGTCCCAGCGCTTGCCGGCCACCCAGCACCGCATCACCTGCATCTGGTTCTGGGTCAGCGTGCCGGTCTTGTCCGTGCAGATCACCGACGTGCTTCCCAGCGTCTCGACCGAGGACAGGCGCCGCGCCAGCGCATTGCTTGCTGCCATGTTCCGCGCGCCGAGCGTGAGCACGATGGTCACCACTGTCGGCAAGCCCTCCGGAATCGCGGCCACAGAAAGCGAGATCGCCGTGTTCAGCATCTCGGAGGTCCCCATGCCGTTGATCACACCAACGCCGATCACGATTGCCACGACGATCAGCGCGGCGACCACCAACACCCTCGAAAGGACGCCGATCTTGAGCTGCAAAGGGGTCTTGGGCTCTTTGGCCGCGGTCATCAGATCGGCGATGCGGCCGACCTCGGTGTCCATCCCCGTGCCGACCACGATCCCCTCGCCACTGCCGCCGGTGACCTGCGTGCTCATGAGGCCCATGTTCGACCGGTCCGCCAATGCAACGTCTTCGCCGGGGATCGGATCGGCCTGCTTGTCCACAGGCTCGGATTCTCCGGTCAGCGTGGATTCGTTTACCTGCACGCGACTGGCCACCAGGAAACGGATGTCCGCCGCGAGAATATCGCCGGCCTTCACGATCAGGATATCGCCCGGAACGATATCTGCGGCAGGAATCTCGACCGGTCGCCCGCCTCGGCGAACGCAGGCCCACGGGGCCGACATCCTGCGAAGGGCCGCAAGAGATTGCGCGGCCTTGTGTTCCTGCCAGTGGGTGACGAAAGCGTTGAAGATCGCGATGGCCAGGATCGCGACGGCATCGACCCGGTGCCCGGTCAAGGCCGAGACCATCGATCCGGCGATCAGGATGATCAGCAGCGGACTGGCAAACTGCCTCAGGAACATAACCCAGGACGGCAGGGGTTTTGCCTCCGCAAGGCGGTTGGGACCGGTCTCCGCGCGCCGCCGGGCAGCTTCGGAGGGGTCCAGCCCCGTCGATGGCGTGACCGAAAAGTCGGAAGCCACCTCCGCACCGTCCCGGGACCACGCCGGCAGCCGATCCGGTTGGGGCGATCCGAAGGTCCGTGCGACGCTCGACATGATCGACTCCATCGACTTCGCTGTCGTCCCGTCGCCACGTCTCGGCCCTCGGGGCGCACTCCCAGTCTACCGGCACGTTCGCGGCAGATCAAAGGTCGCGGCCGCGGGTTGGCGGCTGTGCAGTCGTGCCACTAGCTGGGGGCTGGATCGCGGCTTCAATGCAGACAGGGCGCAGCCCGGCGGCGGTATTCGTGTCTGGAATGGCCTTGCACATCAAAACGTCGCCAGTCCGTTCATCGACAATCCAGAGCGCCCCATCGGCGGTCGCGAATGCCTGAAAGGCCACAGCCTGCTGCGAGCGTCCCTTGCCCTGACCGCCCTGTTGGCCGTGGCCCTGGGCGCCACCCTGCCCACGCTCCATGCGCTGTCGTTGATCCGGGGCCATGCCTTGATGCCGGTTTCCGCCTTGCGTGCGCCCGTTCCCGGACGCTGCGTCCCGCCCTTTCTGAGCATATGGGGTGTCCGGCATCTGCGCATGGCGTCCCATCCCCTGACCTTGGCCTTGACCCTGACCTTTGCCTTTGCCTTTGCCTTTGCCTTGGCCTTGACCTTGACCGGCCCCACGCTCATGTCCCTGACCCCGTCCAGAGCCGACACCCTGACGGCCGCCGGCACCAAAGTCGTCCACGGTCAGAACGTCATCGCCATTCCGGTCCATGACACCGATCCAGACGGCGGATGCGGCCAGGAACTCCTCCAGCGACACGCTGCCATTCCCGTCGGTGTCCGACGCAGACAGACCGAGCACCTGCTCCGCCCGGCCCGGACCATTTCCACGGTCCTCGGGACGCTGCATGGAGTCCCGGCGTGTCCGGTCGTAGACCCCGAACTCCTCGGCGCTCAACGCGCCGTCCTCGTTTTCGTCAAAGGCGGAGAAGATATCGGCGCGGCGCGTGATCAGCTCGTCGAGGGCAATGGTTCCATCGCCGTCGGCGTCCCAGTTGGTCAGGAAATTCACCCCCGGCGCGGCGGATGCATCGTCCTGCGCAAGAACTGGGTTGGCAGCCAGCGCCGAAGCCGTGATCGCGGCGAGGAAAATCGGTTTCATGGGAGACGGCCCTTCTCATCTGATTGCTATATTCTGAATACGCAATAGAGAAAGGATTCCGTCGCGCGACGCGAGAAAACCTCGCCCGCAGGTCTGCTGCGCGCGCAAGCGTCGACAACTGAACGACGCGTGGGAGACGTGGAGATGTGCCTGCCAACGGTTCGGCCAGGGAGCGCCACTGGGCGGTTCCTCATCGTCGGGAAGGACGCCGGAGTATTCGCCGCAGGCCTTTCAGGGGCCGGAACCGACTGGGTGCCGACAGGCGAGAACCGCCTCTGATGTCCTACCTCTAAGCTGGCCGGGGCGCCGACTACGGCGCCGTCGCCTTGCGTGCCTGATAGATCTCGAAACTCGCAGCCACCCCGCAGCCACCGCAACTGCCGGTCCCGCACCCCGAACAGGACGGCGCGAAGTCCTGCCGCGTCACGGAGCCCTTGCGGATCCAGTGCTCCAGCATCCCGCGCATCGCGTCCGGCGCGACGCGGAAGTGGTTGGAGAGGTCGACGATGTTGGCCGATCCATGCCGCTCAAGATATGCCCTGATGTCCATCAGCATGTCACGACCCCGGGTCGGCAACCGGGGCGAGCGACACGCTGGCCCGGTCGCGCCGTCCGATTTCCCGCAGCGCGAGCACGAACAGGCCGAAGACCGCCAACACACCGCCGATCCACAGCGACGAGGTTGCCGGATGGGCACCGAATGTCGCCACCTGATAGAACAGGACGGCGGACCCATAGCCCAGTCCCATCGTCCAGCCGCTCGCGAACAGGGTCCAGCCTGCGGTCGTTTCCCGCCAGACGGCGCCGATGGTTGCCGCGCAAGGCATGTAGAGCAGCACCATCAACAGGTAGGCGAAGGCCCCGACCTTGCCGTCAAACAGCGCGGCCATAGTGCCGAAGGTTCCCACGGCGACGTCCTGTTCCTCGGCGGCAACGGATTGGTCATCCACGGTCCCCACGTCCAGACCCAGCGGGTCCGACGCCATTCCGAAGGCATCGCGCAGATTGGGGCCGATCGTGCCGAAGGCCTCTGCGACACCACCTGTGAAGGAGAAGGCCTCTTCTTCGCCTTGTCCATCCTCGGACAGCCCCTCGTAGAGCGTGTTGAGCGTTCCGACCACGGCTTCCTTGGCCAGGATGCCCGTGAAGACGCCAACGGTGGCCGGCCAGTTGTCCTCGGAGATCCCCATCGGGCTGAAGACGGGCGTCAGCGTCCGGCCAATTTCCGACAAGACCGAGGCGTCGGTATCCTCGTTGCCGAAACTGCCATCGGTGCCCCAGGAGTTGAGGAAGGCCAGCACCAGCACCATGGCGACGATGACTTGTCCGGCGTCGACGATGAACGTTCTGAGCCGATCCCAGGTCCGCAGCATGAGTCCCTTCAACGTCGGCAGGTGGTAGGGCGGCAGTTCCATCACGAACGGAGCGGCCTCCCCCTGAAGCAAGGTTTTCTTGAGCACCAGCCCCGTGCCGACGGCGGCGGCCAGACCGATCAGGTAGAGCGCGAACACCAGGTTCTGACCGCCGGTGGGAAAGAATGCCGCCGCAAACAGGGCATAGACCGGAAGCCGCGCCCCACAGGACATGAACGGCGCCATCATGATTGTCATCGTCCGGTCTCGCTGGTTCTCCAGCGTCCGTGTCGCCATGATGGCAGGGACGTTGCAGCCGAAGCCGACGATCAGTGGCACGAAGCTCTTGCCCGGAAGCCCGAGGAACCGCATGAACCGGTCCATCACGAAAGCCGCCCGCGCCATGTAGCCGGAATCCTCCAGCGCCGAGAGGAACAGAAACAGGAAGCCGACAATCGGAATGAACGTGGCCACTGTCTGGATACCGCCGCCGATCCCCGTGGTCAGAAGCGTGTTCAGCCAGTCCGGAACCCCGATAGCGGAGAACAGGGCCGCGGGCGCGTCCACGAAGAGCGTTCCGGCCAGAATATCAAAGAAATCAATGAAGGCACCGCCGATGTTGATGGTGAACATGAACATCAGGTACATGACGAGCAGGAAGAGCGGGATCCCCAGCGGCCGATAGAGCACGACCCGGTCCACCCGGTCGGAAATCGTCCGGTTCAACTCTGTCGTACGGCGCATGCTGTCGCGGGCAATGCGGGTGACAAAATCGTAGCGGCCACAGGCGATCGCGGTGTCCGCCTCCATTCCAAGCGTCGCCTCAAGCGCCTCGCGTTCCGCCTGCACAGCGCCGTGAAGTGCCGGGTCAGTCATGCCAGGGCAAAGCTCGTCGCCTTCCAGATGCTTGATCGCGAGCCAGCGCGGATCGGCATTTTCGATGGACGCGCCGATCTCTTTCGACAGCCGGTCGATACTCGCTTCGAGGATCTCGCCGAACGCCACGTCCCCTCGCACGTCGCGTCTCCCTCTGGCCGTGGCGAGCGCAGTGTCCTGCAATGCCTCGATGCCGATCCCGGTGGAGGCCACGACCGGGATCACGGGACATCCGAGATGCGCCGCCAGTTGATCGGCATCGACTTCGATGGACCGCCCGCGCGCCACGTCCATCATGTTGAGCGCCACGATCATGGGCGCGCCCATTTCGAGCAATTGCGCCGTCAGGTAAAGGTTGCGTTCAAGGTTCGACGCGTCGAGCACGTTGATCACGAGGTCCGGTTTCTCCGAAACCAGGTAGTCCCGCGCCAGCCGTTCATCGAGCGATGTCGCCCCGCCGGCCACGCTGAGCGAATAGACACCAGGCAAATCCACGAGGTCGATGGAGACACCCTTGTGAGAAAACGCGCCCACTTTCTTTTCGACCGTGACCCCCGGCCAGTTGCCGACATACTGGTTCGCGCCGGTCAGCGCGTTGAAAAGTGTCGTCTTGCCGCAATTCGGATTGCCGGCAATTGCCATGGTGAATTCGGTCATCAGGAGACCTTCCGAACGTCGAACGCGTCCGCCTCGCCCTTCCTCAGGCTCAGCGCGAACCCCCGCACCGTGATCTCGACCGGATCGCCAAGCGGCGCAACGCGAACGACGTCGAACTCCGCGCCCGGGATGAGCCCCATCGACTGTAGCTTCTGTCGATACGCCTTTCGTCCTTCAACGAAACCAGCCACGACGGCACGATCTCCGACGGCAAGGTCCTTTAGCTTCACATCCATTTCGCGCGTATCCTTGTTTCCTTGACGGCGTCACCAGAATTTTCTGGGCCATCCCCTGTCCCAGGGCGAACCTTGCATCGCCCACGGCAACAACCATCTGGCCGCCGCTGCCTTTCTGAACAACTTCCAGGGTCTGCCCGACGGCCACGCCGAGATCGCCAAGCCGCCTCTGCATCGCCCGTCCACCGGCGACCGCGGTCACTTCGAGCAGGTCGCCGAGGGAGGTCAGCGCAAGCGGCATTCCGTACAGGCTCATTCCCGGACTCCGAAAGTCGTTGTTTCACAGCGCATTCGCCGTCGGCACATTTGCTTCCCGACAAAAACACTGCGCTTCTGTATCTATCCGACAAAAACACTTCCTTGACCTCGGTCAAATTCGCATGTCGCACATGCAAATTGCGTCGCCTTGTCTGTCGGCGCGGCAATGGCTGTCCCTGCGAAAGGCCGCCAAACAGGTCTCCGGGGCGGTTGGGCGACCATGCCTCGGGTCGGCGGGACACATTGCGGGTGACTGCCGGCATCGGGACCAAGCAGTGTCGCCCCCCTGAAGACGACGATCAACCCGAGGCGGTTTTCTACGGTTGGCACAGGGTGGTGCCGACACCCCGAGGCCCGCGAAAAGCGCGGCGCGGATCATTTGTCCCGACCGGCCATCCGGTCAGCGGCGATCACCTCGCGCATGCACGCATCCCGTATGCCCGGCTGCATCGTCCTGTCTTGCGCGAACGGTCAGGCCAGCACCTTGATCCGGGTCATCATTCCGGAAGCTGCATGGCTCAGCATGTGGCAGTGGAACACCCAGTCACCGGGATTATGCGCAACAAAGGCGATCTCCCGGCGCTCGTCGGCAAACATCAACAGCGTGTCCCGCATCGGCCCCAGGCTGCCATCGGCGAGCACCTCGCGGAAGTGGTGCCCGTGCAGGTGCATCCCGTGCGGGAAGGCCGTGTCGTTTTGCATCGCGACCCGAACGGTTTGTCCACGGTCGGCCGTCAGCAAGGGCGCATCGGGCATGCCGACAACACCGTTCAGCGCCCAGAAGTTCATGGCCTGCGCGGCCTCGCGGAAGCCCACCTCCCGACCGTCCATGCGGGCCGATTGGAACCCTCGCATCGCCCCGCCTTCCATGCGGAGCGTGCTCTGGAGCGCATCGTGCAGTCCGGTGATGGCCATGTCGGGGTTGGGCGGCAAGGCGGCGGGCGCGGGTCGTGTGGCCGTTGATGCCCTGCCCTTCACGTCGAACAGGACCTGGCTGAAGGCCTCCTCCCGGTCGAAGCGGACAAGATGCGCCTCCCCCCCGTCTTCGGCGGTCACATCGACAATCAGATCGGCACGCTGGGCAGGTGCCAGAAGCAGCCTGTCCGGAACCGGCTGTGGCCTTTCCAGCGGCATCCCGTCCAGCGCGACAATCCAGCCGGTCAGCCCCTGCAACCGCAGATCGAAAATCCGCGCATTCGCCGAATTGATCAGGCGCAACCGCAGGCGTTCGTTCTGCTTCACGGCAAGCGTCTTGTTGAAGACTCCGTTGGTCACCGCGATATTGCCGATGCGACCGCCATGGCTGAAGTCATGCATGTTGGCGAAGCCTACGATTCCACCCGTCTCCGGGTCGAGCCGGAAGTCGTCGAGCACCAGAACCTCCTCACGGTCGACATCCGGCCCATCGGCCTCTTCGATGATCAGAGGGCCCTGAAGACCGCGCGCAACCTGTTCGTAGGACTGGTTGTGCGAATGGTACCAATAGGTGCCGGCGTCGGGCAGGTCGAAGTCGCAGAGGAACGTGCCACCCGGTGGCACGGCTTTCTGCGTCACGCCCGGCACGCCATCCATCGCATTGTCGATGCGGATACCATGCCAATGCACCGAGGTCGGTTCAGACAGTGAGTTGACCAGCCGACGACGCAGGCGATCCCCCTGCCGCGCCCGGATCTCTGCACCGGGCACCGTGCCGCCGTAGCTCCAGACCTCCGTTTGCGGATAGCCCTCCGGGGCGATCTGGACCCTGGCCGGGGCGGCTACGAGCGCCTCCACCGGCGCATCGCTCGACATGGCGCGGTGCGACACCAGCGGGGCGGTCAGGAGCGCCGCAGTGCCGCTCAGCATGGATCTGCGTGAAATCATTGTCCTGTGTCCTCCTTGCACTCCGCGGTCCGGCTTCGATCCGCAGGATGTATCAGTCCGCATCAAGAAGATAGGTCGCCATCGCGATCAGGTCTCGCTGTTCGAGAAACCCGGTCCCGCCCTGAATAACCTCGCCCATCGCGCCCCCGAAGGCATCGCAATCGGGCATCACGCCAGTGCGCAGCGCGAAGACGAGGTTCATGTCCCGTGTCCTGCTCCATGTCCTGTCTTCGCTGCTTCCCTTGGCCGGCCGTTGCACCCGGCCGCCCTCCAGAATGTTGCCCGAGGGGGGTTAGGCGGTTGAGCCACCCATCCGGCCCCATCCGCCCGGTGTCTTGGCGCTTGTGCTGCCTGTTCCGCATCCGCCGGTGAGGAGCTCCGAATTGACGAAGCGGATTGTGCGGCGCAATTGGTGCGCGCCTGTCCCGTAGCTGCCGAATGCGGGCACCGCAGCACCCACACTCGGCAAACCGGCGTTCACTCCGAGGCTCTGCCCGGCGCAACGCCATCGCCCGGGATTGCTGGCACCCAGGACGCGCAGTCGGGGCGGCGCCTACTCATTGGAGTAGACGGCGATTCCGTCCGGCCCGTAGGAAAAGACCTTGAGCGTTCCGTATTCCTCGCTCGCCATACCGGGTGAGTTCTCCGGCATACCCGGAAGGATCACGCCGGTTATGGCTGGCCGCTCCGCGAGCAGCCGGGCGATCACCTTCTCCGGAACGTGGCCATGAACCTCGTAGCCGCCGATCTCGGAATGGTGGCAGGAGAGGCCACGCTCAGGCACGCCGGCGGCCATCGCACGCTCCGCGACATTCGTGTCGTCAATGACCGTAACGTCATAGCCGTGGTCTTTCATGTAGTCCGCCCATTCGCCACAACAGCCGCAACTCGGATCGCGATAGATCGTGACCGGTTCGGCGGCGAATGCGGGCGTGGCGACCAGCGCGAGAACCGCAAGTGTTAGTTTTTGCATCAGGTGTTTCCTTCAGAAGATCGCGACAGCGGCACGGTGTGCGTGGTTGCAATGCAGCGGTGTCGTCGGAATCGGGCGGAAGTCAGGGTCGGACAACGCAGGCCAATACCCCGGCATTTCCGCAAGGGTCACCGGTACCGGCGGTTGACCGAGTGTCATGCGGTTGGGCGCTACAGCGGCGGCGATCAGGTCATCCACCCCCAAAGCGTCTCGCTCACCATCTCCACTGCACCTTGCTAGGCTGGCACCGTCTACGGTGGAGGCACGGCTGCCGGGTCTGGCGGACCACTTGTCCGACGATCCTGTGGCGGGCGGGCGCCCGGGTGTTGCATGGTAACAGCCGCCGGATGCACCACATGGGATGCTGGGCTGGTCGAGCCGTCGTTCTGTCATTTCTGTCATGTTCCATTGTCCAATGGGGGTGAGGTTCCGGCGCATCCCTTTTGGCCTCGCCTCGAACCTCGTCACGTGCGCCGCAGCCCGGCGCGGTGAATCACATCAGGACAGGGATCGAGGTGGCGTTTCGGCTGGGAGGTCGACCCGGGTTCGAAACCGCGCCTCCGGCAAGGCAACCTTGCCGGTTCTTCTGATCGAGGGGACGCACAGATCCACCGGCAGGGAGGCCATCTGCACGGAAACGCAGGCCCCACCACACTCCGAGGCCCCATCCCGGGTGTCGTGATCGCAATCGGCGCAGGACATGGTCTCCATCTGCGCATGTGCTGCGCCCGGCATATCCATGGTCACCATCATCCCGGCAGCCGCAACCTGGTACACCGTCCCCAGAAGGAAGGCGGCAAGCAGGCAAACGGAGAGGAATCTGGCCGGGAACGTCATCGGCGCTAGTATTGTCGCCCGCAGTGGAATTGTCGACACGCGATCACCCCGGGTTCGGACGGCCGCAATCCACGAACATCGGCGGCATGCCTCGCCGCCCTACGCTGTTACCGCCCCTCGACGCTCTAGCGGCAGAACCGGCGTGCAGACGGCACCCTGTCGGGTTTCCCGCATGAGCGGAAGCGGGCTGCGTACGAGAACGTGCTTGCCGGGCGACAACCGACAGCGCGGCGCCCGTGTCCGCGCCGGACAGCCCTGCCCCGCACGCCGCGACCCCGCCGCCCGTGCCAAGACAACGCCAGAAGGCCTCCGCCACATTTGGAGCGGTTCGGCGCACTCGATCAGTCCGAGCCGCGCTGCAGACACCCGCTGCCCCGGCCGCTGACGAGAACGCCCCGGTGTGATACCCTGTCACCCGCGCATTTGGTTCATCGCGGCACCGGTATTGGTGCCCACATTTCTGCTCCCGAACCGCTGGAGGTAACATGACGCATTTCGATCTGGGCACGTATTCCCGTGCAGTCACGACGTCCTCGCCCGACGCTCAGGCAGCTTTCAACCGCGGGCTGGTCTGGCTCTATGGCTACAATCACGAGGAAGCCGCAGCGTGTTTCGAAAGCGCGCTGGAGGCGGATCCCGGTTGCGGAATGGCCCATTGGGGCGTCGCCTATGCCATCGGCCCCAACTACAACAAGCCCTGGGAGTTCTTTGACGCCGCGGAGCGGGTCGCCACGCTGGAGCGTGCCCACAAGGCGATTGCTGATGCCAGATCCCTCCGCGACACGCTCTCGCCAGTTGAAATTGCACTGATCGACGCGCTCGCGGAGCGTTTCCCGACCGATCCGGAGATAGAGGACTACGGCCCGTGGAACGACGATTTCTCGGAAGCGATGGAGAGCGTGTACAGCGCCTTTCCCGACGATCTCGACGTCGTCACCATCTATGCCGAGGCCCACATGAACCGGACCCCGTGGCTGCTCTGGGATCTCGCGACCGGGACCCCCGCGGAAGGCGCGACGACGGTGCGCGCGCAGGCGGCACTGGAAAAGGCCTTCGGCGACACTGCCGCGGCGTGGGACCATCCTGGCCTGTTGCACATGTATATCCACCTGATGGAAATGTCCCCGACCCCGGAGGCTGCGTTGCGCCACGGCGACCGGCTCGTCGATCTTGTGCCGGACAGCGGCCATCTGGTTCACATGGCAACCCATATCGATGTGCTTTGCGGCGACTATCAGAACGTGGTCGACAGGAACCGCCGGGCCGCGAAAGTCGACCGCAGCTACCTGGCTCATGCCGGCGCGCAGAATTTCTATACCGTCTACCGGGTTCACAACGTTCATTTCGAAGCCTACGGCGCGATGTTCCTCGGACAGCCCGAGGTCGCACTCGCCGCGTCGGAAGAGCTGATGCGCATGCTGCCCGACGAGGTCGTCCGGTTCATGCCGGAACTATTCGAGAGTTTCTACGGCAAGAAAATCCACGTCATGATCCGCTTCGGCCAATGGCAGGCGATCCTCGATGAGCCTTTCCCGGAGGACAGGACGCTCTATTGCTACACCACCGCCGCCATGCACCAGGCGCGCGCGATCGCCTGTGCCAACCTGGGCCGGCATGATGATGCTGCCCGGGACCGTGAAGCCGCGGTCGCCGCCCGGAAGTCCGTGCCGGAAGACTGGTACGTGTTCAACAACACTGCCGACGATGTGTTGCTGATCGGCGAGGCGATGATGGATGGCGAGGTGGCCTACAAGGCCGGCCGGACCGACGAAGGGCTCGCGCATCTTCGCCGATCGGTGGAGTTGGACGACAGCCTGATCTACGACGAGCCGTGGGGCTGGATGCAACCAACCCGCCATGCGCTCGGCGCCTTGCTGATGGACGCCGGGCACCACGAGGAGGCCGAGGCCGTGTACCGAGCCGATCTCGGCCTCGACGCCACGTTGCCACGCGCCTGCCAGCATCCGCGCAATGTCTGGAGTCTCCATGGACTGCATGAGTGCCTCGTGCGCCGGGGCGAGCGGGTCGAGGCCGCCCATGTCCGACAGCAACTCGATCAGGCGGCCGCGCGCGCAACGGTTCCGATCCGCGCGTCCTGCTATTGCAGAAAGGCGGCTGCGGCCTGACGACCAGCGCCGGCGGCGGCTTCACCAAATGGATCTGCCGGATCCGTAGAATGCACACCGGCAGATCCTCCAAGCTTTCCGGACTCTGCCGAGCGGGGCGGCTTGGTGCATATCAGCAGAGCAACTGGATACGACGCCTGTCAGGATCACCGAACGCAGACCACCGTTGCCGGACCGGATCCAAACGCTGCCGCACCGGTGATCGGGGCAGGCAACTCGCACCCGGTAGTTCGGCGCCCGTCGATGGGATCATGTATGGGGCCAGAGCGACGCGGCAATGACAAGGCAGCCCCAGATAACGAGCACGGCACCAGCGTAGCGGGACAGGCGGGGCCCGACCGGGCTCAGCCTCTCCAGTGCCACGAAGGCTGCAAGGCCGACGATCCAGAACAGGTTCATGATGCCACCGACGAAAAGCAGCGCCATAAGACCCCAGCAACAGGTTACGCAAAAGCTGCCGTGTTCCACGCCCATCCGGAACGCACCGCCCGCGCCCGCACGCCCCCGCTCGGTCAGGAACCTGACAGGGGATCGGCAATGCTCAAGGCAGGTCTCCTTGAGCGATGTGAACTGGAAGATCCCCGCCGCGATCAGGACCACGCCCCCCGGGACGCTCTCGATCAGTGTCATCATGGATGGCGATACCATCCCGCCCCACTCCATCGCCCATTGTGCGATGGTCGCCGCCAGCGCGAAGCCGCCCCAGCCCGCGAGATACCCGCACAGGAACATCAAAGACGTTGCGGCCGTTGACTGCCCGCGACCGCAACGGCGCGCCAATGCGGAATGCAGAAGGACCATTGGCGCGATGCTTGGCAGCATCATCGCAATCATCATGACCCACCACATCAGGAAGACGAGCCCGGCATAGGCCAAGCTCCAATCGCCCGGAGTTCGCGGACCCGCCATGTCCCGCATACCGCGCATCGCCGTCATCTCCAGAGCCGACATGTTCATGCCGACTCCGACGATCGTGTATATCCCCGCAAGCACGAACAGGAGGCCGATCAGAAGACCAAGCAGCATCCTGTCGCGCTTCAGGAAGCGTTCGACCACGCTGACCTGTTGCATGTCCCGATCCCGCTGTGATCAGGCCGCTTCGAGAACACCTGCATTGGACAGGTGGATGTCAACGATGTGGACATGGCTGTCACGGACCTGCGAAAGGCTGATTGCGCCGCTGGTCCTGGTGGACCCCTTTGCGATTTCGGCCACGCGGTATTCGAAGCCGTGCGGAAGGTTGATGCGTGCCCGGTGCGGGTCGCCTGTCACCGGGTTACGGAGCGGTTCGGCCTCAGTTTCGAAAACACCAGGAACAACGCACTTTCCGGTGCGGCCTTCCATGTCGATCTGCAGGTCGATCGGCCGGTACAACGTCTTGAGCTTGTTCGGGGACATGGCCGCGAATACCCACCACATGGTCGCCATGTCGTTCGTGTCCTCGCCGGTCATGATCCTGTAGAGCGCGTCGCGCTGCGCCTCGCTCGCACTCTCGTCAATGATGATCTGCATGGTGCCGTCTCCTTCATGGATAGGGCCGGGCCAACTGAGCACCATCGCGGCCTTCGTGCCGCCCAGGTCGACATCTCCATGGCGCCCGGAGTCGAACCTGAAAGCTGCGGCCGCCTGGCAATTGCCCTGCGTCGGCAACGACATGAACTGGCAGGGGCACCCGCCATCACAATTGCAATTGGCCAACTCCTGTCCGTGGATTTCCCAAGGGGTCATGGATCTTCTCCCTATGTCAGCGAAGGGGCAAGTGTACCACGAAAGACCCCGGGCCTCACGCCGCACTGCCAAATGCCGCGCCGCAACACAGGCGCCGGGGCGGCACCGTAGCGCCGCGTCTCCTTCCCTTGAAGCCCATTATCCCGGCCTTGCTGCCATCAGTGGAGCGCTCGCAACTCCGACCGCCGTGGTTCGCAATACCTCCCTTTCCAAGCCCGGCCTTTTGCCCGTCGCCCGGGCTACTCGGGGCCGTTGCGGCACCGTCATGGGATCTGCGAAGGGCGCCCCTCCACCGCTTGGTATCGGCCACAAGGGAGCCGCAGCGTGAACCGCAGGTGTCGCGTAGCGGGCGCAAGGTGGCCATCAGCCAGACCAGACCCAATCAGGGCTGTCGGACCAGCCCGACAAGCATGTCGATACAGCGGTCGAGCTGCGCAATCTCCAGGAACTCATCGGGTTGGTGTGCCTGGGTGATCGATCCCGGGCCGCAGACGACAACCGACATGTCCAACGCCTGAAACAGCCCAGCCTCCGTGCCGAACGCAACGAGATCGGCCGCGTTCTCACCCGTCAGCCGCGCCACGAGGTCGCGCGCCGCGTTCTCCGCCATTGGCACGAGACCGGCAATCTCGCCGATGACCTCGGTCTCGATCCGGGCGTCCGGCGCGATCCGGCGCATTTCCGGCAGCAGGACGTTGGTGCAGAAATCCTCCATGGCCTCGCTGACAAACGCGGCATCCGCCGCCGCCACGGGCCGGGTCTCCCACTCGACTTCCGCCTCCCCGGCAAGAACGTTGCGCGCCGTACCACCATGGATCTGCCCCACATTCAACGTGCTCCAGGGCGGCTCGAACCGACTGTCCGCTGGAGCCCGTTCGCGCAAATCCTCCCGCGTGGTCAGCAGGTGCTGCACGAAGCGCGCCGCGAATTCCGCTGCGTTCACCCCGCTCTCCGGCGCCGAGCCATGCCCTTCCGTACCGATGAAACGGGTCGTGTATTCGTTGCAGCCCTTGTGCCCCTCGATGATGCGCATCTCGGTCGGCTCACCGATGATGGCCATGGCTGGCGCGATCTTCCGGTGCCGCAACTCATCCACAAGCTGCCGCGCCCCGAGGCAGCCGACCTCCTCATCGTAGGTGAAGGCGAAATGCAGCGGTCGGCGCAGGTCCGCCGCGGCGAAGTCCGGCAGGCAGGCCAGGGTGGCCGCGATGAACCCCTTCATGTCGCAACTGCCGCGACCATAGAGACGCCCATCCTGATTGCACATGCGGAACGGGTCTGCACTCCAGCCATGCCCTTCAGCGGGGACGACATCGGTATGACCCGACAGCACGATCCCGCCCGGCCCCTCCGGGCCAAGCGTGGCAAAGAGATTGGCCTTGAGGCCGGAGCGGTCGTGGAACAGGTCCACATGAGCGCCGGCTTCCGACAGAAGCGTGGCAAGGTGGACGATCATCTCGAGGTTCGTCTCCGAAGAGACGGTCGGGTAGGCGATCAGGTCGTCGAGAATCGCGATGGCGTGGGAAAGCCGGTCCATGCTCATGCCTTCACAAGGCCGCTTGCGGGCCTGCGCGCACAAGGCCCCGGGAGGGTCCCGATCCTCTCCAAACCCTCATGGGCCGACGCCGCCATCCATGGCCCCTGCCCGGCTTGGCATGCCCTGCACGGCGCACGGCCGATCAGGGGCCCGCCCCAGAGGAAATTCGTCTTTGCGGTCATGCGTGCTCCTCCATGCGATGCCGACTGGCGCGGGGGTCCGGCCCCGGAGCGGAGCCTTTTCAATCTGTTGCGGAGAACCGCCCCACCCGGTCGCGTTGACAGGCGAACGTGTGGCGTGATCTGGTGAACACCATAGCGGGAGGCGCGCTCCCGGTGTCAAGTCCAAGCCAGCCACGGGGGCGCCATGCGGCCGGAAATGTCGGATATCCTTGCCGCGCGTGCCGTTTTGCGCGGCAGGGCGGACGCGACCCCCATGGTGCCATCTCCCCTGCTCTCCGGTCTGTTGGGGACGGAAGCCTTTCTGAAGCTTGAGATCGCGCAGCCCATCGGCGCCTTCAAGCTGCGGGGTGCCATGAACGCGATCATGGCCCTGCCGGATGACGTCGCCGGGGTGACCTGCTGTTCCACCGGAAATCACGGGCGTGGCGTGGCCTATGCGGCTCGGGAACACGGGTTGAGGGCGGTCATCTGCATGTCCACGCTGGTGCCCGACGCAAAGGTCGCGGGCATTCGCGCGCTCGGGGCGGAGGTGCGGATCGAGGGGCAAAGCCAGGATGACGCGCAGCGGGCCTGCACGCGGCTCTGCCAGACCGAGGGGTTGGCCGAAATCCCGCCCTTCGACGACCCCAAGGTCATCGCCGGACAGGGCACGATCGGGCTGGAGATCCTGGAAGCACGGCCGGACCTCGAGATGCTGCTGGTGCCACTCTCGGGTGGCGGGCTGGCCGCCGGCGTGGCCCTCGCCGCCAAGACGCTGAGCCCGCGCCTTCGTGTCATCGGGATCACCATGGATCGTGGTGCGGCGATGCACCTGTCCCTTCAGGCCGGCCACCCGGTCGAGGTGGACGAGGTCCCGAGCCTCGCCGACAGCCTCGGCGGTGGGATCGGCGCGTCCAACCGGTTCACTCTCGGGATGTGTCGCGACCTGCTCGACGGATCCGT
Source organism: Aliiruegeria haliotis (assembly GCF_003003255.1). Taxonomy (GTDB): domain Bacteria; phylum Pseudomonadota; class Alphaproteobacteria; order Rhodobacterales; family Rhodobacteraceae; genus Tropicimonas; species Tropicimonas haliotis. Next base: position 110,604 of record NZ_PVTD01000006.1, on the reverse strand, counting down.
TCTGGTCACCGAAGAAGACATCTACCGCGCCATGCAGGCGCTCTATTTCGAAGATCGGATCGTGGCCGAGGGTGGCAGCGTCGTGGGAATCGCTGCGGCGATGGCGGGCAAACTGCCGGCACCCGCTGGCCCGGTCGCCACGATACTCACCGGACGCAACCTCGACATGGACCTGTTCACGAAGATCATCAACGGAGAGGCTGTCGTTCTTGGAGACCGGAGAATCGAAGGACACCGCCATGACCCGTGACGTGACCATCCTGACCGAAGCCGACCTTCGCAAGGCCGTACCACTTGACCTTGCAGCGGTGGATTGCATCGAACGCGCATTCCGCGAATTGGGCGGCGGTAAGGTCGTCATGCCGCCCGTGCTGTCCATGGAACTGCCCGCGGCAAACGGGGAGGTGGACGTCAAGACGGCCTATATCCCCGGTTTTGACAGCTTCGCCATCAAGGTCAGTCCCGGTTTCTTCGACAACCCTCTGATCGGCCTGCCCAGCCTCAACGGGCTGATGATCCTGTTCTCCGCCCGCACCGGGTTGGTCGAGGCACTGCTGTTGGACAATGGCTATCTGACCGACATCCGCACCGCCGCTGCTGGCGCCGTCGCCGCCCGCCACCTCGCGCCGAGCGAGGTAGAGACCGCCGGCGTACTTGGCACCGGCGTGCAGGCGCGGTTGCAGATGCAGGCGGCGCATTTGGTGCGCCCCTTTCGCCGGGCGTTGGTCTGGGGGCGCGACCGCAACAAGGCGGAGGCCTGCGCGCGGGACATCGCCTCGTTGCTGGGGATCGAGGCCGCAATTTCCGAAAGCCCGGCGGCGCTTGCCGCGCAGGCCCAGCTTGTGATCACGACCACACCGGCACGCGCGCCCTTGCTGCAAACCGGCGCCTTGCGCGCGGGTATGCACATCACCGCGATGGGGTCCGATCAGGCCGGCAAGAACGAGATCGCCCCCGCGATCCTCGCCGCCGCCGACCTCTATGTCTGCGATCGCATCAGCCAATGCGAAACCATGGGGGAATTGTCCTCCGCATGCGCTGCCAGCCTTCAGGCGCAGGTCTCACCGGTCGAACTGGGATCGCTTTTGTACGGGACAGCACACGGGCGACAGAGCGACTCCGACAGGACGATATGCGACCTGACCGGAACCGGCGTGCAGGATACGGCCATAGCGACGCTCGCGCGCGACGCCGCGATGCGGCTCGGCCTCGGAGCCACCATCGGCGTGTGACCCAATTGCCGACAGGCCACGCACCGATCCCACCCGACCCCGCCTCCGAAGCGACCGCGCCGACCATCAAGCGGCGGCGCAGGGAGATCATGTATACTCGCGATTGAGAGGCGCCGCCTTGCTCCCCGAGCGAAAACCGGGAACCGACGGCGGCGGCGCTTTGCAACGCGTCGCTTCCGGACGAATGGCACCACGCCAATGCCCCGACCCTGAAGCGAGACTGGACAGGAGGCACGGATGATTCTCTACCCGACGATCGAACTGCTCGATGGCCGCTGCGTGAGCCTTTTCAGAGGCAATATCGACGAGCCCCAGATCTGGCATGTCGACCCACTGGAACGTGCGATCAGCTTTGCACAGGCGGGCGCCGAATGGATTCACATCACCGATTTCGATGGTGTCGGCGGCAGCGACCGGAACACCGAATTGCTCCGCGAGATCATTGGTCAGTGCGGCACATCCGTCCAACTCGGCGGCGGCTTCCGCTCGCTTCAATCCATCGCGGACTGGATCGAGGCCGGCGCCGGGCGAATTGTCGTCGGCACGCTGGCCGTGCTCGCCCCCGATATCGTAAAAGAGGCCGCCAAGCTTTTTCCGGACCAGATCGTGCTGGCCATCGATGTCTACAAGGGCAAGGTCGTCAGCAACGGTTGGCGGGAGACCAGCAGCTTTGAGCCGGAAGACCTTCTGAGGGTGTACGAGAGTGATCCGCTCGCGGCGATCATCGTGACCGACATCGACGCCGATCTCGACGAAGCGGAGGACTCGCTGGCGTTGATCACACGCATGGCCGAGATCGCCCGGGCGCCGGTCATCGCAAGCGGGCTTTCCCGCTCCATCGACGACCTTGCACGGTTGAAATACGTGCCGCATATCTCGGGGGCAATCATCGGGCGTGCGCTGTTCAACCGGAGCGTCGCCTTGGAAGACGCGCTTGCCCTGGTCGCGGAACCCACCGGACCGACAGCGAAGTTTCAGTGACGGTCCAGCCGGTGCGATGCGCGCTGTCGGGTCGGCGTGACCTCGAACCGGGACCGGTAGACACGGGAGAAATGCCCCGTCGACCCGAATCCGCAGGCATGGGCGATCTCGGTGACTGACAATTCGGTTTGCAGGAGCAGGTTTCGGGCCCGGTCCAGTCGCAAGTCGGTGGCGAATTTCTTTGGACTGCATTTCATGTAGCGGCCGAACAGTCGCTCCAGTTGCCGTGCCGAGATCCCCAGCTCCGCCGCGATCTCGGAGGGCGACATCGGGTCCTCCATCCGGTCGGTCATCAGGCGAACCGCGTCGGCGATATGGGTGTTTCGCAACCCGTAGCGCGATTGCAGGGAGTACCGCTGAGCGGCATCGGCGTTGCGGGCGGCGTTGTAGAGCATCTGGTCGGCCACGGCGATGGCAAGCTCTTCGCCATGCGCGCGACCGATGAGGTGCAGCATCAGATCCGCCGTGGCCGTACCGCCGGACGCCGTCGGGTACTTGGCATCGGGCACATAGACGCTTCGGATCAGGCGGACTTCCGGGAACAGTTCCTCGAAGCTGTCATGAAACTGCCAGTGGATCGTGGCGCGGCGTCCATCCAGCAGCCCCGCCTTCGCCAGCACGTATGCCCCGGAGCAGAGCGCTCCGATTCTCGTGCCGCGCGCCCTCTCGCGTCGGATGTAGGCAAGCAGCTTCGGGGTGATCTGCCGCTCCACGTTGATCCCGGAGAGGATCAGCAGGATGTCCCCCGCCGGCACAGGCTCAAGACCGCAATCGACAATCGTCCGCGTTCCGTTCGAACAGGTGGCCTCGGTCCCGGTCTCCGACACCAGCCGCCAGCTATAGAGCGGGCTGCCATTGATCAGGTTTGCAATGCGAAGCGGCTCGATCGCACAGGAGAAGGCAAGATGTGTGAAATCCTCGACAAGAAGGATGGTAAAGCCCTGGATGTCGGTTTCTGCCGCTGACCCGTCCATTTGTGCCGTGTGCTGTTCGCGTTTCTTCTGTTCTACATTGGGTAAGTGCAAATACAAATTGTATACAGAATATATGCCGATCAGAACCGGAATTCATGACCGAACCTGCCCCCACACCGAAAGCCATCGCCTGCGCGGATCTGCGCCGCGCCATCCTCCTGCTGGAGATCGCGCCCGGTACACCGCTGGACGAAGCCGGGCTCTGTACGCGCTACGGTATGTCCCGGACGCCCCTGCGCGAGGTGATGCAGCAACTCGCGGGCGAGGGCTACATCGCCCAGCGCCAGAACCGCGGCGCGCAGGTGTCCGATATGTCCCACAAGACACTGCGCGATTTCTTCCTTGCCGCCCCGATGATCTACGGCGCGGTGCTGCAACTGGCCGCAACAAACGCGACCCCTCAACAGCTCCGCGATCTCAAGGCGGCGCAGCGGGACTTCCGTGCTGCGCTTGCCGCGGAGGATGTTGCAGATCGCACACTGGCCAATGACCGGTTTCACCGGGTGACGGGAGAGATGGCCGATAACCTTTACCTTCTGCCCAGTTTCCACCGCCTTTTGATCGATCACGCACGGATCGGCATGACTTTCTTCCGCGCCCATTCGGAGACACGCGCCGAGACATTGTCGGAAGCCGCACGCCAGCATGACGCGATGATCGCGGCAATCGAGACCCGCGACCCGACGGCGGCCGCCACGCTGGCGCAGGCGCATTGGGCGTTGTCGCGCGACGAGATCGAACGTTTCGTGATGCCACAAGGACTCGACGCGCCGCTCGGCACCGTGCCCCGAACCGCTGCCCAGTGAGCACGCGATGACACCCAGGATGACCTTTTCCGGGATCTACACTCCCATTGTGACGCCCTACGATGCCGATGGCACCGTTCGGCTCGACGCGCTGGAAACGGTGATCGAGCATCTCGTGGCTTCGGGCGTCCACGGGGTGATCTCCGGCGGCTCCACCGGGGAGAACTATGCCCAGACCGTCGACGAGCGTGTGAGTCTCGCACGTTTCACACGGGACCGGCTCGACGGAAGGTTACCACTGATTGTGGGAACAGGTGCCATGCGCACCGCTGACAGCATTGCGCTTGCCGAAGCGGCGCGGGAGATGGGGGCCGATGCGATCCTCGTCGCCTCGCCCCCCTATGCCGTCCCGACGGAGCAGGAAAACGCGCTCAACGTGCTGGCCATCGATCGCGCCGCGGATCTGCCGATCATGCTCTACAACTACCCCGGCCGCACCGGCACGTTCATGGGCGACGTTTTCCTCGACCGGGTGGGCCGCTCGCACAATATCTGCGCGATCAAGGAAAGCTCCGGAGATATCAATCGGGTGCACACGCTGGCGCGCGACTACCCGCATATCCAGATGCTCTGCGGCATGGACGACCAGGCGTTGGAGTTCTTTGCCTGGGGTGCGCCGGGTTGGGTCTGCGCCGGATCGAACTTCCTGCCAGGCGAACACATCGCGCTATGGCGAGCCTGCGCAGTGCAAGGCGACTTCGCCAAGGGCCGGAGGATCATGTCGGCGATGATGCCGCTGATGCGCGTTCTGGAACAGGGTGGCAAGTTCATTCAATGCGTGAAGCACGGGGTGGAGATGGCCGGGTTCATGGCCGGCCCGCCCCGCCCGCCGCTCAAGGCGCTCAACAAGGACGACAAGCGGCAACTGGAACAGGTTGTGCGGGTCCTCAAGCGGACCATCGCGGACATCGAGGCGGAGGGCTGACCATGGAGAACCTGCTGACCCACGAGGAATACAAGTCCATCGCGCGCGGGTTGCTCCTGCCGACCACGGCCTTTGTCGATGGCGTCTACCGTCCGGCCGCGTCCGGGGCGACCTTCGAGACGATCAACCCCGCCACCGGAGAGGTACTTGCCGAGATTGCCGCCTGCGGCGCCGAAGATGTTGACTTCGCCGTGGGAAAGGCGCGGGAGGCGTTCGAGGATGGTCGCTGGTCGAAACGCGCGCCACCCGAGCGCAAGGACGTGTTGATCCGGCTGGCGAAGCTGATCAACCGCAACGCGCGGGAACTGGCGGTGCTGGAGAGCCTGGAGTCCGGCAAGACGATCCTTGATTGCGAGACGGTCGACCTCCCCGAGACCATCCATTGCCTGAAATGGCACGCGGAGGCCATCGACAAGATCTACGACCAGGTCTCGCCCCCCTCCGACAACCATATTGCGATGATCGTGCGGGAGCCGGTGGGCGTGGTCGGGCTGGTGTTGCCGTGGAACTTCCCGCTGCTGATGCTCGCCTGGAAGATCGGCCCGGCGCTGGCAGCCGGCTGTTCCGTGGTTGTGAAGCCGGCGGAGGAAACCTCGATGACCGCGCTGCGCGTGGCCGAACTGGCCGTCGAGGCGGGCCTCCCGAAGGGCGTTTTCAACGTGGTGCCCGGGACCGGCCCAGAGGTCGGCGAGCCTCTGGGACGACACATGGACGTGGACATGGTGTCTTTCACCGGCTCCACCGAAACCGGGCGCCGGTTCCTGCGCTATGCCGCGGACAGCAACATCAAGGAAGTGGTTCTGGAGATGGGCGGCAAAAATCCCTGCATCGTGCTGGAGGATGCCGGAAACCTTGACCGCGTTGCGGCTCACGTGGTCAACGGCGCTTTCTGGAACATGGGTGAAAACTGTTCCGCCACCTCGCGGCTGATCGTGCATGCCGACGTGAAGGACGCACTGCTTGCCCGCATCCTTGCCCATGCCCGCGAATGGTCCGTGGGCGACCCGCTGGACCCGGGCACACGCGTAGGTGCGCTGGTGTCACGGGCGCATTTCGAAAAGGTCGCCGCCTATCTCGATGCCGGGACACGGACCCATCTTGGTGGCGCGACAGAAGGTGGCGCCTGGGTCCATCCGACGATCATGGACGTCGAACCCCTGTCGGCTGCCGCGCGGGAGGAGATTTTCGGCCCCGTGCTTGCGGTCCAGACAGTGCAGGGCCTGGACGAGGCCATCGCTCTGGCAAACGAGACGGAGTACGGCCTCGCGGCGTCCATCTTCACCACCGATATTAAGCGGGCCCTGCGCGGGGCGCGGGCATTGCGGGCGGGCACGGTCACTGTGAACAGCTTTGGCGAGGGGGATATTTCCACTCCCTTTGGCGGCTACAAGACCTCGGGTTTCGGCGGCCGCGACAATGGCCTGCACGCTCATGATCAGTACACCCAGTTCAAGACGATCTGGGTGGACCTGGCCGACGATGACGACGAGGCGGTGGGATGACACGCTACACCGCGCGCAGGCTGCCGAAACAGCCCGGGTCAGCGGGGTGGAACCGGTTGCTGCCACCGCCCCCGCCCGCGCGGATTCTGGACGGGGACGCAACTGCGGACATAGCAATCATCGGAGCGGGCTTTGCCGGCCTGTCCGCCGCCCGGCGCCTGATCCAGATCGATCCCGGGCTGAAGGTAGCGGTTCTCGAGGCAGGCCGGGTCGGGGACGGCCCGGCGGGACGCAACTCCGGCTTCATGATCGACCTGCCACACGATCTGGCCTCCGAGAGCTACGCCGGCACCGAAGACAGGGACGCCGAGCAGACCCGGCTCACCCGGGCCGCCATTGCCTTCGCGGCGGCGGCGGCGGACGACTATGGGCTGGGGCGCGATGCATTCGACCCCTGTGGCAAGATCAACGCCGCTGCCACGCCCGCCGGTGACGGGCACAACCGGGACTACGCTGCGCACCTTGCAAAGATGGGAGAGGATCACCGGCTGCTGGATGCCGCAGAAATGGCGGCCCTGACAGGCACCGAATACTACAGTTCCGGGCTCTTCACGCCCGGCACCGTGATGTTGCAACCGGCGGCCTATATCCGCGGTCTCGCTGCCGGGTTGACCCCGGCGATCGCGCTCCACGAGGACAGCCCGGTAACCGGGATCCTGCGAGACGGCGAGGGCTGGCGGCTGGAGACCTCGCGCGCCAGTCTACGCGCGCAAAAGGTCATCCTAGCCAACAACGGCCACGCTGAAAGCTTCGGCTTCTTTGCCCGGCGATTGCTGCATTTTTTTACGTATGCCTCGATGACCGAACCGCTCCCCGACGGCGCTTTGGGTGGCGCGCGACGCTGGGGCGCGACACCGGCTGATCCGATGGGAACCACCGTGCGGCGTATTGATGGCGAGGGAGGCGGACGCATTGTCATACGGAGCCGTTTCACCTGCGATCCCTCGATGGAGGTCTCCAACAGCGCCATCGCTGCGGCGGGACGCCTGCATGACCGCAAGTTCATCGAACGGTTTCCAATGCTTGCCGAAACGGGCATACAGTACCGCTGGGCCGGGCATCTCTGTCTGAGCTGGAACGGGGTGCCGGCACATGGCGAGGTGGCGACCGGCGTTTTTTCCGCCATCTGCCAGAACGGGCTCGGCACGTCGAAAGGGACGCTGGCGGGCATGTCCGCCGCTGAAATGGCCTTGGGAGAAGTGAGCGAGATCACCCGCGCATTCGCCGCGATGGAGGCGCCGAAGCGCCTGCCACCCGAACCCCTTGCCACCATTGGCGCCAACGCCACGCTTCGGTGGAAGGAATGGCGCGCCGGCCGCGAGTGACGGCGCGCCAGTTGAGCCGTCAGTCGGCCAGCGACCAACGCTCCATCCAGCGCTCGCCGTCCTGGTCGAAATTCGACGCCATGTCGCCGTGAACGACACGCTTGCCGGTGGCAAAGACGAAGTTGGCGAACATCGGCAACACCGTGCCGCCATCGGTCGAGACGAGTTGCTGCATTTCCGCGTACATCGCGCGCCGCTTGTCCTCGTCCAGCTCCGCCCGGGCCATGACCAGCAGTTCATCGAAACGACCATTGGCCCAGTAGCTGTCGTTCCATGCGGCCCCGCCGGCATAGGCGGTGGTGAAGATCTGGTCTTCGGTCGGACGACCGCCCCAATACACCGCGCAGAACGGTGCCTTCAGCCAGACATCGGACCAGTAGCCATCGTTCGGCACCCGCTTGACGTCGATTGTGATGCCCGCCGCGGCAGCCGAGTTCTGGTAGAGCACGGCGGCATCCACGGCGCCGGGGAAGGCCGCGTCGGCCGCCGAAAGCTGCACGTTCAGACCGTCGAGCCCGGCTTCCTTGAGGTAGAACTTCGCCTTGTCGGGATCGTAGGGCGTCTGGGCCAGATCGGGGTCGTGGAAGCGATAGCTGGGGCCGATCGGCTGGTCCTTTCCGACGGTTCCGTGCCCGAAGAGGATCTTGTCGACCAGTTCCTGCCTGTCAATCGCGTGCTTCAACGCAAGACGGACATTCGCATTGTCCAGCGGCGACGTGTCTGCCCGCGCGGCAAAGCTGTAGTATTGAGGCCCGGCAATGGAATGGATCGAGATCCCGGGGTTGCGTCCGAGCAGGGCCACTGTCTTCAGGTCCAGCTTGTCGATGGCATCGACATCACCGGAGACCAGCGCCGTGGTCCGCGCGTTCAGGTCCACGATGGACAGCATCTCAACCTTGTCGATGTAGCCGCGATCCTGGTTCCAGTCGTCTTCGAAACGCTCGAAACGGGCGACCACGCCGGGGTCGAACTCCACGAGCTTGTAGGGGCCGCAGCCGTCGCCGGAACGCCAGTCGATGCTGTCGCCATCGGCCGGACAGATCGCCATGTGATAGTCGGTGAAGACAAAGGGGAAGTCGGCGCTGCCGGTTTCCAGTTCGAAGACAACCGTGTCCTCGCCTTCCTTGGCAATGTTGACGATCGGCGCGACCAGCGGCTTGGCAACCGATGTCGAATCCTCGCCGCGGTGGTAGTTGACCGAAGCGATGACGTCGTCGAGCGTCACGGGCTTGCCGGAGTGGAAGGTCATGCCGGAGCGGATCTTGAACCGCCATGTCTTTGCATCCGGGGTCGCCTCCCAGCTTTCGGCGACGTCCGGCTCCAGAGACCCGTCAACGCCGACCTTGGTCAGGAAACCGTTCATCCCGTAGGTCAGGGCCACGGTGAAGCCGTTGGTCCAGGTTGCAGGATCGAGCGTGTCGCCGGTGTTGCCGTGGCCCTTGGCGACCCGGATCGTGCCACCGCGTTTGGGCTGCGCGAATGCCGCGCGAGTCCCCAGAAGCGTTCCCGCCGACGCGAGTCCGGCAGCAGCAGCCGTGGTGCCGAGAAAGGCCCGACGCGTCGGGCGCGCGAATGTCGAATTTTTCCTGTTGTGGCTCATGCTTCCCTGTCTTTCGTTTAGCCGGGGCGTGTGGTGCCCCGATCATTGTCAATTTCCGACATCAGATGTCGGTTTGGAGCATAGTCCCCTCGAGGTCGGAATGGAAAGCCTATCGCTCCCTCACATTGCGGCGATCAACTCAGCAAGGCCTCCTCGAAGGGAAATTGCGATAGCAACTCGGTGCCGGTCTCTGTGATCAGCACCTGCTGCTCCAGCTTCACCCCTTCGTCGCCCCTTTCTTCGCCAATGAAGCTTTCCACGCAGATCGTCATCCCCGGAAGGATTTCGCCATCGTAACCGGCATCCGGGAAATCGCCGTGATGATAGAGATACGGGTATTCGCCGCTCATCCCGCATCCATGGGCGGAGAGGTAGTAGCGGTTGGCATAGTACTTCTCCGGGATATCCCAGGCCGCGTTGGCATAGTCGCGGAAAGACATGCCTGGGCGCAGGATCGACATGTTGTGGCTCACCTGTTCGAACGCTGTCTGGTAGAGTTCCCTCTGGGTGACGGATGGTGCGCCGGGACCGGCATGGAAGGTGCGGGAGAAGTCCGAGTAGTAGCCGTGGCAGCCGACCACATCCGTGTCCAGCGCGATGAGTTCATTCTCTCCGATCACGTTCGGTCCGGTCTCCTGAAACCAGGGGTTTGTGCGCTGGCCTGCGTTGAGCAGGCGGGTCTCGATATAGTCGCCGTTCTGGGCGATGATCGAACGGTGCAGCACCGACCAGAGCTGCGCCTCGGTCAGGCCCGGCCGGATGGCGGCGCGCAAGGCGGCGACCCCACGCTCGGTCGCCCGTAGCGAGGCGCGCACGCATTTCATTTCCTCGTCGGATTTGACGGCGCGCGCCATCTCGACCGGTTCTTGCGCGTCGACGATCCTCAGCCCGCAATCGGCAAGCGCGAGCGCGACGCCTGCGTTCATCCGCTCCAGCCCGACCGTGGCCGCGCCCTGTCCCAGCAACTCCGCCAGCAGGTCCGCCATTTCCCGCGCCCAGCCACGCTCGCGTTCGGCGATTTGGGGACCGGCGGCGACAAAGCTCGCGGTCCGGGCGGCGCGCACCTCGTCCACTGTTTCGTAGCCTTCGGCAAGATGAAGGGCGCCGGTGAACTCGAAAAGGATGGAGCGGTTCGCGGTCAGCACCAGATAGCGCGATGGCGCGTTTCGCGCGGTGAAGACCTGCATGTTCCGCGTTCCGGTGGCATAGCGGATGTTGATTGCGTCGGAGAGGATGAGCGCGTCGATGCCGCGTGAGGTCATCTCTGCGCGCACACGCCCCTGCCGGTAGAGCCGCACCGCGGGAAGGTCGATTCCCTCGCTCTCTGGCGCCCGGTCGAGCAGTGCGAGATCGTGCAGGTCGGATCTATCCGCGTGCCAGTCCAGTGTCGTCATCGGTGCCTCCGGGCGTTGTCGCACATTCAATCTGCCGACTTACCCAGGCGAAGGATGGCCCGTTTGCGACGCCCTGTGGCGTCCACGCGGTTGTCAGAACTCCTGGTTGAGTGCCTCCACCGCTGGGATCTCGGCCTCGCGGCGCACGATGTAGTCCCGCAGTTCTTCGTCCTTCGCCTCGTCGAGGGCCGGCTCGATATAGACATCAAGCAACTTGCGCGCCTGACGCAGAGCGCGTCCCGTGATCTCGACCGCCCCTTCGGCCTGCCATTGCTCGATGGAGTTGTTGTCGAACAACTCCGGCAGAAAGAACGCCCGCTGGAAATTGTCCTGCGTATGCGGGTGGCCAAGGTAGTGCCCGCCTGGCCCGATGTCCCGCACAGCCTCCAGCCCGGCATCGAAATCGTCCCACCGGATTCCCTCGGCCATGCGATAGGCCATGGCGCATTGCTCCGCATCAACGATGAACTTGGCCACGGAGCAATGCATGCCCGCCTCGTTCCAGCCCGCCGAATGCCAGATGTAGTTGGCACCGGCATGGATGACCGCCGAGAGTGTCGTGGCGCTCTCATAACCTGCCTGCGCATCGAAGGTCTTGGCGCCACCCAGCGTGTTGGACGTCCGCCAGGGCACATCGTAGTGCCGTGCCATCTGGCCGATCATGAAGTTCATCAGGCTGATTTCCGGTGTGCCGGCCATCGGCGCGCCGGACTTCATGGAAACTGTCGAGAGATAGTGGCCATAGATTGCCGGGCATCCGCGCCGGATGACCTGAGTATAGGCCAGCGCCGAAAGCGCCTCGGCGTTGAGCTGCGCCACCGTCGGTGCGACTGAGGCGGGCGTGTTGGCGCCGCCCAGCACGAAGGGCGAGCAAAGCACCGGCTGGTTGCGGCGGCAGAAGGCGCGCATGGCTCCCAACATCGTCTCGTCCCAGACGAGGGGTGAGTTGCCGTTGCAGTTCCCGGTAGTGACCGGATGGCTCTCCATGAACTCGGCACCAAAGAGAATCGCACACATCTCCATGACGTCCTCGGCGTTCTTCGGGCTGGTCGTCATGCCCATGAAGGTCTTGTCCGAGTGTTTCATCGAGGAATAGGTAATATGCAGGTGCCTGTGGCTCACGGGCAGGTCGCAGGGTTCCACGATGTGATGCGCGCTCGAATGCAGCGCCGGCGACATCTGGGCCAGCTTGTGGAACATGGCGAGGTCATCAAGGGTCGGACTCCGCCGCCGGTCGTCGAGATCGCGCAGGAAGGGCGCGCCCGTCATCGGGACGAAGATCGAATCGCGCCCACCGAGCCGCAAGCTGTTCGCCGGGTTCCGGGCGGTGTAGGTGAAATCCGACGGTATTGTCGCGATCAAGTTCCGGACCAGCCCGCGATCCAGATGTACACGCTCGCCGCGCACATCCGCCCCGGCGTTCCGCCAATCCCCAAGCGCGATCTCGTCACGAAAGACGACACCGACGTCTTCGAGGATGTCCATGGATGCCGCGTCGATCCGGGCGACCTCGTCGGGGGTCATCGGCTCGCAGCGCGGAAGGCGGTTGTGCAAGCCCGGAAGCATCCGCAGGTCGGGTCTGGCGCGCCGGGCGCGCCGGGCTGCGGGGCCGCCGGCACGGCTCCCGGAGGGGATCGTTTCTGTGGTCATGTCGGGTCACTCGAAGCTGCTTTCGCACAGCATGCCGGAGGCGATGCAACCGGCACGTTGCAAAAAACGAACCGATCCAACCGATTCCGACTTCCTCTGCCCACGGGTTAAATCGAGTTTCTCGCCTGTCGGGGTAGAACTCGCGTCCTGTTCGTGTTTGGTTAAGAGCATGTCGTATTTGAGCAATCCCTCCCCGCCTGCGCAGGAAACGCTCGAATACCAACGGCGCAGCAACGACGCCGACTGACACGAAATCCAACGGGAGACCAGAATGTCGAAGAAAGACCAAGTCCTGATCAATCGAATTGCGGATGCGGCGCGTACCGGTCGCATTTCTCGTCGCGACTTCATCAACACGTCCATCGCCGCCGGCCTGACGGCGACCACGGCCACCGGGCTGTGGACGACGAAGGCCGCGGCGCAGCCCAAGTCCGGCGGCACGTTCCGCTGGGGTCTGCACGACGGCAACACCTCGGATACACACGATCCGGGCTCCTACGTGACCCGGCAGATGATCTATCTGGCCCATACCCATCGGTCCTACCTGACGATGATCAACGGCGACGGGTCGCTTGGCCCGGACCTTGCCGATAGTTGGGAAGCCTCCGCAGACGCCTCCGAGTGGACGTTCAAGATCAACGAGAACGCATCCTTCCACAGCGGCAAGAAATGCACCGCCGATGACGTGATTGCGTCGCTGAACCACCACCGCGGCGACGACACGACCTCTGCCGCCAAGGCACTCCTGAGCGACGTTGTCGAGATCACCAAGGATGGCGACTACACCGTCAAGATCACCCTGACCGGCGGCAATGCCGACCTGCCGTGGCTGATGACCGACTACCACTTCGCCATCTGCCCGGCCAATGACGACGGCACCATCGAGTGGAAATCCGGCGACGGCACGGGCCCCTACAAGATCGACGGCGGCGAGTTCGGTGTGAACTGGCAGCTGTCGCGCCATGACGGCTGGCACCGCGAAGGCGCGTATTTCGACAAGGTCGAGATCCTCGTTCTGAACGATCCCAACGCGCGCCAGACCGCGCTGGTCACCGGCGACGTGGATGCGGTCTCGCTGATCGAGCTGAAGACGATGGCGCTCTTGCAGCGGGATCCGAACATCACCATCCACAATATCCCCTCGGCCGGTGCGATCACCATGCCGATGCATTGCAACAAGGCGCCCTTCGACAATCCGGATGTGCGCAACGCGATGAAGCTGGCGATGAACCGCGACGAGATCATCGAGAAGATCGCCTTCGGCGCCGCCACCAAGGGCAACGACTTCCACCACTCGCCGGCCCAACCGTACTGGCCCGAGGACATCCCGCAGCGCGAGTATGATCCCGATCAGGCGAAGTCACTGCTGAAGAAAGCCGGTGCCGAAGGGCTCACGGTGAGCCTCAGCACGGCCGACAGTGTCTATGCCGGCGCGGTCGACATGGCGGTTCTCTATGCCGAGCAGGCCAAGGCCGCCGGGATCAACGTCAACGTCGTGCGTGAACCCAATGACGGGTATTACTCCGACGTATGGCTGGTGAAGCCCTTCACCCTCGTGTCCTGGGGTGCGCGCCCGACACCGGACGTCATGTACACGCTGGCCTACAAGGCCGACGCGGCCTGGAACGAGAGCTACTGGGTCAATGACCGGTTCAACGAACTGCTGTTGATGGGCAAGGCCGAACTCGACGATGCTAAGCGCGGCGAGATCTACCGCGAGATGGCGATGCTGGCCCGCGACGACGGCGGCACCATCATCCCGTTCTTCAACAACTTCGTCTATGCCAACCGCTCGAATGTCGGCACCCCAGACGCGTTGGCGGCGAGTTGGGAATGCGACGGCGCCCGTGCGGCGAGCCGTTGGTGGTTCACAGGCTGATCCGATCACTCACTGCCCCGGCGCTGTCTAGCGCCGGGGCTTTCTGCTCCGATGGCACTGTGCGACCGAGCTGACGGCCAGGCCACGGAAGGCGCTCCCCACACGCGACGCAGGGGCGGCGCCGTTTTCACAACAAGAAACACGCCTCGGGCGGCTGGTCGCCGGGCGGAGCTTCGGAGGGACAAATGGGCGACCTCACCAGGCTGGTCTTCAAACGACTGGGTCTCGGTCTCGGCACCATTCTCGTGGTATCGGTACTGATCTTCTTCGCGGTGGAGCTCCTGCCGGGCGATATCGCGGAAGCGGTGCTCGGACAGGGCGCAACCGAGGAAACCGTGACGGCAATGCGGGAGCAACTGGGCCTCGACCGGCCTGCGTTCGTTCGCTACTTCGAGTGGCTCGGCGGCGCGGTGACGGGCGATTTCGGTGTGTCGCTGGTGTCCGGCGAACGGGTGAGCGACGCTATCTCGGATCGTTTCGTCAACACGCTGTTCCTCGCCTCCTACGCCGCGGTGATTGCCGTGCCGATTTCCATCCTGCTGGGTGTCTTCACCGCGCTCTACCGCAACACGATCTTCGATCGGGTCGCCAACGTCATGACGCTGACGACGATCTCCTCACCGGAGTTCTTCCTCGGCTACGTCCTCATCCTCTTCCTCGCTGTCCGGGCAACAATGTTCCCGGCCATTTCAAGCCTCAGCGGTGACATGGGCCTGTTGGAGCTCCTCCACAGGGCCTTCCTGCCAATGCTGACGCTGGTGCTCGTGGTGACCGCGCACATGATGCGGATGACGCGCGCCGCGATCATCAACCTCCTGGCCTCTCCCTATATCGAAATGGCACGGCTCAAGGGCACCCCGCCCTGGAAGGTGATCGTGAAGCACGCCCTGCCCAATGCATGGGCGCCGATCATCAACGTGGTGGCGCTGAACCTCGCCTATCTCATCACCGGCGTGGTGCTCGTCGAGGTCGTTTTCGTCTATCCGGGCATCGGCCAGTTGCTGGTCGACGCGGTCGCCAAGCGCGACTTCCCGGTGGTGCAGGCCTGCTGCCTGATCTTCGCAGCGACCTTCATCCTTCTCAATCTCGCGGCCGACGTCGGGGCAATCCTGACCAACCCGCGCCTGCGGCATCCGAAGTGAGGGCGGAATCATGAGCAGTTTCGTCATCATCTATTACACGGCCCTGATCGCAGCCTCCTGCCTTGCGGCCTATTACAAGCAGCGCAATGTCTTCATGCTGCTGTTTTCACTGACGCTGGTCTCCTTCGTGCTGGGGATCATCGGCGGGGCCGGCGCCCTGCGCTTCGTCGCCACCGCGTCCTTCATTCTCGCGCTGGCGGCAGGCACATCCTATGCCTTCCGGGAGTTCCTGATCCTGATCTCGAAGCCCGGGCTCGCAAAAGAGCTGCGCACGGCGCCGCTCACGGCCGCCTTCGGCATGTTCGTGATCTTCACCTATGCCATCGCCGGTATCTTCGCGCCCTGGATCGCACCACACGGCGAGGCCGAGATCATCGGCCAGGCATTCGCTCCACCGGACGAGAACATGTTGCTGGGGGCCGACCAGCTTGGCCGTGACATGTTCAGCCGGATCATCTACGGCGCGCGCAACTCGGTCGGACTGGCGCTTGTCGCAACGCTCCTCGCCTTCTTCATGGGCGCCCTCGCGGGGCTTCTGGCCGCTGTGAAAGGGGGGTGGTTCGACCAGCTCATGGGACGCGTGGCGGACGTGATCATGTCCATTCCCTCGCTGATCTTCGCGCTGCTGATGCTGTCGATCTTTGGAACCGGCCTGCATGTGATCGTGGTCGTTGTGGCCATCATCTACTCGCCACGGGTATTCCGTCTGACCCGCGCGGTGGCTGGAAATATCGTCGTCATGGACTACATCGAAGCGGCGAAACTGCGCGGGGAGAAGGACTGGTACCTGATCCGTCGGGAGATCCTGCCCAATGCCACGGCACCGCTGATCGCCGAGTTTGGCCTGGAGTTCTGCTTCGTGTTCCTGCTGATCGCGGGGCTCAGCTTCCTTGGCCTTGGCATCCAGCCGCCCACGGCCGACTGGGGATCGATGGTGCGTGAAAACGCGACACTCATCTCTTTCGGAGACATCACCCCGCTGATCCCGGCAGCGGCCATCGCGCTGCTGACCGTGGCGGTCAATTTCGTCGTCGACTGGATGCTGTTCCGGACTTCCGGCCTGAAGGAGCAATAACATGCACGACAAGTTCAAGGATGCGGACGTCCTGCTCGAGATCAAGGATCTCAAGATCGAGGGCTATTCCGACGAGACCTGGGTGCCGATCATCAAGGGCGTGGATCTCACCCTGCACCGCGGCGAGGTCATGGGCCTCATCGGCGAAAGTGGTGCGGGCAAGTCCACCATCGGTGCCGCCGCAATGGGCTATGCCCGCGACGGCACGCGTATCTCCGATGGCTCGATCGAGTTCGACGGGATGGAACTGACGACAGCCTCGGAAGCCGAGCGGCGTGCCCTGCGCGGCTCGCGCATCGCCTATGTCGCGCAATCGGCGGCGGCCTCGTTCAACCCGTCCCACAAGATCATCGACCAGCACACGGAGGCGCCGGTTCACTACCGGATCAAGAAACGGCTGGAAGCACAGGAAGATGCGATGGAGCTTTATGAGCGCCTGCGCCTTCCCAACCCCGGAGAGATCGGTTTCCGCTACCCCCACCAGGTGTCTGGCGGGCAGTTGCAGCGGGCAATGACGGCCATGGCCATGTCGTGCCGGCCGGATCTGATCATCTTCGACGAGCCGACCACGGCGCTCGACGTGACCACCCAGATCGAGGTTCTCGCCGCGATCCGCGACATCGTGGACCAGTTCGACACGGCCGCGATCTACATCACCCACGACCTGGCCGTGGTGGCGCAGATGGCCGACACGATCAAGGTTCTGCTCAAGGGCGAGGAGGTCGAACAGGCCCCCACGCAGGTGATGCTCGACAGTCCGCAGGAGGATTATACCAAGAGCCTCTGGGCGGTCCGAAGCTTCAACTCGCCGCAACGCCACCGCCCGACAGACGGCTCGCAGCCCCTGATCTCGGTCCAGAACGTGGATGCGGCCTACACAGGTGGCGTCAAGGTTCTGGATGACGTCTCCTTCGACATCTACCCGGGCATGACAGTGGCCGTCGTGGGCGAATCCGGTTCCGGCAAGTCAACGACGGCGCGCTGCATCACCGGTCTGCTGCCGCCGATGAGCGGCCAGATCATGTGCAAGGGCGAGCCGCTGCCACCGCGCTACAAGGACCGCACCCGCGACCAGTTGCGACAGGCGCAGATGATCTACCAGATGGCGGACACGGCGCTGAACCCGAAGGTCCGGATCAGCGACATCATCGGCCGGCCGGCGCAGTTTTACGGCGGGCTGCATGGCTCGGCGCTGAAGCAGCGTGTCGACGAGCTTCTGGACCTGATCGAACTCGACCCGGCCA
This sequence comes from Aliiruegeria haliotis, assembly GCF_003003255.1. Taxonomy (GTDB): domain Bacteria; phylum Pseudomonadota; class Alphaproteobacteria; order Rhodobacterales; family Rhodobacteraceae; genus Tropicimonas; species Tropicimonas haliotis. The sequence continues at coordinate 92,875 of NZ_PVTD01000006.1, read as the reverse complement.
AGTTCTACAGCCGCTATCCGCCAGAGCTTTCAGGTGGACAGAAGCAACGGATCGGGATCGCACGCGCCTTGGCCGCCGAGCCGGAGTTCATCATCTGCGACGAAGTCACCAGCGCGCTCGACCAGCTCGTGGCGGAGGGTATCCTGAAGCTGCTGGACAGGCTTCAGGACGAGCTTGGCCTTGCTTACATGTTCATCACCCACGATCTGGCGACGGTGCGTTCCATTGCCGACGAGGTGGTCGTGATGCAACACGGCAAGGTGGTCGAACAGGGCCCCAAGGACGAGATGTTCACCCCGCCGCACCATCCCTACACCGATCTGCTGCTGTCCTCCGTGCCGGAAATGGACCCGGAGTGGCTTTCCACGGTGCTCGAAGAACGCGGTGTCGACAATATCGGCGAGGCTGCAGACCCGTGATTGTCACCCCGACCCGAACGGCTCGTCGCTGCCGGCACATCCTGCCGCCCAGCGGCGAAGCGCCCGGTGTCTGGTGAAGATGATGAAACGCCAAAACACGGGCGCACCCTCGGGGTGCGTCCGGCAAAGCCACGGCTCTGATTGAGTGTTCTGCGCCTGTCGCCTGCCTACAGAATGGCGTTTGCCGACAGCGCCAGCGTGCTGACAAGAACACCATAGACCAGCAGCAGCGCGGGAAATGTCCCGGCGCGCGAACGGTATTCGCGGATCATGTCGTCGCGTGTCAGCATCGCAACCTCCAACAATAGGGAAGAACCCCGCCTCTCACCGGGCTCAATTCCCACGTAGGCTTTCAGATTGAGCCTATCAAGGAAAATTCCATGAAATCGTGAACGCGACGGACAACCCGATTCAGTGGCGTCGCAAAGAGGATAACTCCTGTCGTTTTCGTGTTTCCGACGCGTCCTGCTATTGCACGAAAGTCACATCCCCAGCTGCGCCACAGCCCCCTCCCGCGCCAAAGGCGAATCACCGCGCAACCGTCCGCGCCGGATCAAGGACCGGTCTTGCCCACCCTCGCGGAGACCAGCGGCGGGCGATGGGACCAAACGGCTTCGACTCAAAATGAACGGGATCCGTTAACACAGGCGCCCGTAGCTTCGTGGTACGATTGTCCACAACGTTTTTTGGATGGAGATTTCAGCATGCGTTTCACCACAGGGGTCGCGATTGCCGCGGCCAGTTTCCTCGTGTTGCCCCAGACGGCACCGGCAAGCCCGACCACGCAGGAACAGATGATGTATTTTCGAGCCTACGTGCAGGATGACCCGGCCTGTCTGCCGACCGCAGCCGCAGGCGTGGTGGACTGGAACGGGATCGCCACACCGGCAGCGACCTGCCCGGACGCATTCGCCTGGGTGAGCCTTCTGACGTCGATCCGGAACGAGTTCTGGAACGACGCACGCGACGAAACGGTTTGGCCGGCCTCTCCGCTGCCGCTCTGTGCAACGCCCGGCGATTCCGATTGCTGCGATCCGAGTGTTCTCGATCAGTCCACGCCGATAGCCGGAGCCCCACCTGCCGGATGCCCCTATGCGCCCGGCGACTGGACGGATCCCCCGACGCTGAAGATCACCCCCACCAACCGGCATGCGCCCGCCTTCGTCGACGAGCTCGACCCGGGCCGCGCGCTTCGCGACGAGGAAGGAGAGCAGGTCTATCGCAATGCGCCGATGCTCCGCTACATCTTCGAGCACAACCTTTATACGAAGGAAGGTCTGGGGGCTCGTTTCGTCGCGATGAATGAGGCACTTAGCAAGGATGTGCCTTTCCACCGGACCGATCTCAGCGTCCGGTTCCCCGAAGACGCGGTCATGGTCAAGGTCGACTGGGTGCACCAGCGCTTCATGATCGATGCCAAGCTCATCGATCCGGATCTCGACCCGCCCCAGAACCCGGACACGCCCTACATCACGGTGGAAATGGAAGGGGCAGACCCGGTCGACAGCGGCTTGTATTACCTCGTCGCAATGACCAACGCGTCCAAGGTTCTGCCGGGGTGGCACTGGTACGCGATCGAACACGTTGCCAACGCAGGCCGATGCGATTTCATCGGCTGCAATGACAGCTTCGGCTATGCGGCAAGGGGGATCGAGGTCGATGGCGCGCTCCATGGGACGAACTACGTGCCGCCGTTTCCGCTGTCAGAACCGGAGAACGGCGCCGCCACGGATATCCCGTCGGGCTACGGCAAGGTATATTCGGCGGATCTCACGGGGGAAACGCTGACGGATGCCCTGGCGGGGCTCTACGATGGCCTTGGCATCGGAACGGCTGCGACGGATGCCGACCCTGCGGTGCTGGATCCGGCAGACCCCGCGTGGCGCAACTATCGGCTGAAGGGGACGCAAACGAGTTTCACCACCAACGACGGCGTAACGACACTCATGGGAGCGTCGGTGACGGAGGGTGGTTTCGTGAACTCCGCCTCCTGCATGACGTGCCACTCACAGGCCAGTGTCAACGCGGCCGGCAACCCGGGCGTCGCCGGTGTCGGTTCGATCTCGCGGCTGAACATATTCGGGTACCAACAAAGCGCGTCAGGCGCTCCGGACGAGGCGTGGTTCTACTCGCACGGCGGCGCGGTCTATGACGCCTTTCCCGTCGATTTTGTCTGGGGGATTCTCAATGCCAAGTGCAGCGCCCCCGCCGATGACACCGGCGAGTTGTGCAAGAGCTACGACGGGATCGTGTTGACCTTCGGCGCAGACTGATACCGAGCCGGTGCGGGTGGCCGCAAGCCGATGGGCTTGCGGCCACCCGCAGAGAGCCACACACCGAAGGCACATTGCGGTGTTGCCCGATCAGATCTCACCAATGCGGCGAGTTGGGTACGTACGCCGACCTTGAAGTACAATGACCGGCCTATGGGCCAGAAAGGCAGCACCGAGCTTCGAGGCAGTGAACCTCGGATCAAGCGAAGGCGTCGCTGCCGCCACCGTCACATCCATGGCCGCGACAGTGGCGCACCCTGCGTGGCGCAGTTCCCTGCAACCCAACGCGGGTTCCGGTCGATGCCACCGGGTCAAACGAAATCAACGGCAACGCCCGCTAGCCTCCGTAGCCCCCACGCACCCCGCCGGTCTTGCCGAAGCCGCCGCGCGATGCGGCCGTAGCCTTTGTCATGGGGGGCTTGCCAACCGTCGCGGCCGGCTTGGTGAATTGATTGGAGCCCAGCTTCGCTTTGCCGGAATTGCCGGAATAGACACTGGAACCGGATGCATTCGTGAACTTTCCGTCGGCCGTGCGATATAGCGGTTGAGACCTTGCATAGCCACCGCGCCCACTGAGCATGTTGCCGATCAGGTACCCGGTGAGCAGCGGCATGAAGATACTGCCGGACCCACCGCTTGCGGCCTGCGCCTCTGACCCGCAGGCCCCTTGGCCGTGCTGCTCCTCGCAAACGGCCAGGCTGTCGTACCTCGGGGCGGATTCGACATGCAGTTGCTGCGCCTCGGAGATCGCGGCTTCGCAATCGTCCGCCGTCAGGATCCCATTCCCGGCAGCCGCCGCTTCCTTGCAGCTTTGAAGATCGGGATAGGCCTGGGCATCGACCTGTTCCTCCCGACAGCCCGACAGCGCAAAGGCCGTCGCGCCAACAATGCTGAGGGCCACGGTTCTCGAACGCTTTCTCATGGCGTGCCTTCTCCTGCTCAGTTCTCGATGAAATGCGGCTTGAACCGCGACAGGTCCTGGGTGATCCGCGAACGATCCTCGCGCAGTCCCATTCCCACACATTCCTGCCCGACGATCCAGGCACCAATCACCGGCCGGAACCCGCCAAAGACCGGAAGCGGGACGTAGGCCTGCACGATCCGGGGATGCGCAGCATATTCGGTGTTCGTCGAGGCTTCAGTTTCGCGCCCCGCCTCCACGATTGCAAGCGATGCGCCTTCGCGGGAAAACAGGGGCTTGATCACATGGCCCGCGCCGAGCGATTCCGCCGCGCGGTCGAAGGCGGCGGCATTCTCCCCTGTGGCGCCCCCCCGCCCGGCCAGCGCATCGGAGATATCTGCCTCGAAAAAGGCAGGCAACAGGTTCGGGTGCCCCTCGAACATCGACCATAGTACCGGCAGCAGACCCTTGTTCGACAGCAGCGCTTTCCACGCCGGTTCCAGCATTTGGCAACCTGCGTCGCGCAGGTGGTCGGCATAGGCATCCCGCAGCAGATCCTCCCAAGGGTAGAGCTTGAAAAGCGTGCCGATCACACGATCCTCGTCGTCGATGAATTGCCCGTCGGTGCTGATCCCGATCTTGTCCAGGTCGCAGTAATGCGCCCCAAGACCCGCTTCCCGGGCGGCCCAGCCAATACATTCAACGGTGGCATAGTCCTCGGGCGCATTCGCGACCGCGGTGAAATGCAGATCCGTCCCTTCCTCGAACAACGATCGGAACCGTTCCACAAGGGCTTCGTGGATTCCATTGAACTGATCGCTGTCGGGGGGAAGCACCTGTTCGGCGATCTGGCCCTCAAGCCAAGACCACTGAAACGACGCGGATTCGTAGAGCGACGTGGGCGTATCTGCGTTATATTCCAAGAGCTTGGCCGGACCTGCCCCGTCATAGGCCAAGTCGAACCGCCCGTAGATCTCCGGATCGCCGCGCCGCCAGCTTTCGGCGACCAGATCGCGGTGCGGTTCGGGAATGCCGAGTTTCTCCATCAGCTCTTCGCTGGCGACAATCGCCGCAGCCGCTTCGCGGCACAACGCGTGTAACTCGGTCGACGGATCCTCGATGTCATCCTCGATCTGACGCAGGGAAAACTGGTAGGCGCTGGTTTCGTCCCAATAGGGCTCGCCGTGCATGTCCGCGAATGTAAAGCCGAGTTCCTTCGCCTGATCGCGCCAGCCGGGTCGCTCGGGGAGGTCGATTTTCTGCATGTCCGAACGCCTTGCGCCCCCTTCCATCGAGATGTCCCGTCATAAGCACCTTGCCGGGTGCCGACGCAAGCCGGCGTTGTGCCACGACCGGAAAAAACCGGTTCGGTGGGTGCAGCGCGCGGTTGGCAGCGCAGACGCAACGGGCCTTACGTGTGATCCAGCGGCCGGTCCCCTGCGTATAATTCCAAAAGCAGGGAGAGAGAGAATGCTTCGTATCTTGACGCTGACGTTCCTGATTGTGCTCGGACACCAGGTGAACGCCGAAACCGTGTCGGGCGAGTTCACCTCGATCGACGGGGGTGTCATTTCGCTGGAAGACTGGCGTGGTGGCCCGGTTCTGGTGGTCAACACAGCGTCCCGGTGCGGGTTCACCAGACAGTACGACGACCTGCAGGCGCTCCATGATCGATACCAGGCGCGCGGGCTGCGCGTACTCGCGGTGCCGTCCAACGACTTCCGCCAGGAGCTCGCGACCGCCGAGCAGGTCAAGGATTTTTGCGCTGTCAACTTCGACCTCGATCTGCCGATGACGGATATCACCCATGTCCGGGGCAAGCGGGCACATACTTTCTACAAAGATGTTCGCGCGGCGACCGGGTTTGCGCCGCGCTGGAACTTCAACAAGGTTCTTGTCGGCCCGGATGGCACGGTGGTGAAAACCTGGCCAGCGCGGACCAACCCGCAATCCCGCGAAATCACGCAGGAAATCGAAGCTCTCCTGAACTGATGATGATGCAAGGACGAAACCGGGTTCCGCGTTGCTTGTAGACGCAATGGAATGGGCATCGCTCCGCCCGTTCATCCCACACGGAATGCGAGCGCATCCGGAAGATAGTCCAACCCCCGCATGACCCACGAGAACGGCGCCGGAAAGTCGGTGCGAAACCGCGATGACCTCATCGCGCGTGCCACTTTGTCGGCAGCCTGTTCCGGGGTCTGCATCATCGGCATCTTGAAGTCGTTCTTGTCCGTCAGCCGGGTCTTGATGAAGCCGGGGTTGACCAGCCGGACCGTGACGCCGCTGCCCTTCAGGTCATAGCGCATCGTCTCCGCGAGGCTGACAAGAGCCGCCTTGCTTGCAGCATAGCCCACCGCCGCCGGAAGACCGCGATAGCCTGCGAGCGACCCGACCAGCGTGATATCCCCGGACTTGCGGTCGAGGAAGCCGGGCAGCACCTCGCCCAGGACACGCAGCGCCCCGAGGTAGTTCACCTCCGTCATCGCCAGTGCGGCCTCGGTGTTCCACTCGGTTGCGCGCATCGGCTCATAGGCTCCTGCGTTGTAGATCACGCCATCGATTGGCCCGATCGTTGCGGCCGCTTCGGAAACGGAGCGCGCATCTGTCACGTCGAGCGCCACCGCGCGGGCGCCGGAAATCTCCGCCGCGAGTTCCTCCAGTCGCGCTTCATTGCGGGCAGAGAGGACGAGGGACGCGCCCTGTCCTGCCAACTCTGTCGCCAGCGCCCGACCGAGCCCCTCGCTCGCGCCGACCAGCCAGTATGTCTTGCCCTGCGGGTTCATGACCGAACCTCTGCGGTGGGGTGACCGTCCGACACCAGGGCTTCCGGCGGAGCCTGCCGTTTCAGGAAGGGCGCACGCTTGAGGTAGAGGACAAGCGCTTGCCAATGGATCAACGCCAGCACGCGGGCGGCACCAAGCGGGCGCCGGATAGCGGCACGTGCAAGGGTTGCGTTGGTGGCCGGGCGGCGTTCACCGCTCAGAGTAGCAATCACGCCTTCGCCTCCGTTCTCGTAGGCGATGCGGATATCCACCTTCGTCTCGGTGAGTCCGAAGTTGAAATGATATGATCCGGCCACTTCCTGAAACGGTGAGACATGCATCAGCTTGCGGGCGGTGAGCCTGTCCGTGCGCTCGATAGGGCGGAAGTCGTCATGGGCGCACACATAGCAATGCCGCTGCCCGAAGGTGCTGTTGACCTCGGCCACGAAGGCGCACGGCGCCCCGTCGCGCAGAGCGATCCAGAAGCTGACCGGGTTGAAATCAAACCACAGGAAGCTCGGCTGGGTGAGCAACACCAGCCGTGCGTCGTCCAGCGGGAACCCACGGGCGGCAAGGATCTCACGGAACCAGGCAACGCCACGTCCATCTCCGCGGGGCCCACCATGATGGCGGTCCGACAGATGCCAGAGGTTGAAGCGGTTGCCCGACAGCAGGCGTGGAGCGTTCTCAAGCGGCAAATCCACGAGCACGAAATCCACGCCGTAGCGAAACGCGTGTTTCAGATGTCCACGTCGAGCGTGGAATGTATGTCCGGCGATGTGATCGATCATAGCCTTTCTACGTAACACCCCGACGACCGGATCGATCCTGACACCGAAAAAGCCACGAATCTCGCAAGCGTCGGAAAATGCCGCATCGTCAACTGCGTGCGGCAGTACTTTATCTGATCCGCCACGTCCGGCCCGCCGTATTGTTTGCAATCATTCCACTGAGGTTCACATGTTCTATAGCCAAACGGCCCCACGCAAAAGGATCGCGATTGTCGGCGCCGGGATCTCCGGTCTTTCGGCGGCGTATTACCTCGCACCGACCCATGACGTGACCCTGTTCGAGGCCGGCGGGCGCCTGGGTGGACATGCGCGCACTGTCATGGCCGGCCTGCGCGGAGACCAGCCCGTCGATACGGGGTTCATCGTCTTCAACTACGCGACCTATCCCAACCTGACGCGGCTGTTCTCCGATCTCGATGTTCCCGTGACCCGAAGCGATATGAGCTTCGGCGCCAGCATTGATGGCGGTCGCATCGAATACAGCCTGGGCAACCTGAGCGGGTTGCTGGCGCAGAAACGAAACCTGGTGCGCCCGCAATTCTACGGCATGGTCGCGGACATCCTGCGGTTTGGAAAACACGCCGAAGCTGCGGCCCAGGACGATTCGAAGACGATTGGCGAGTTGGTGCAGGAACTGGAACTCGGTGGTTGGTTCCGGAACAACTACCTGATGCCGATGTGTGGAGCGATCTGGTCCACACCGGTCGACGACGTGGACCGTTTCCCCGCGCGATCCCTGGTTCGCTTTTTCCGCAACCATGCCCTTCTTGCAGGATCGGGAAAGCACCAGTGGTGGACAGTGAAGGGGGGCAGCGTCGAGTATATCAATCGCCTTCAGGCCTCATTGCTCGCACGGGGGGTCACCATTCGCCTCAATGCCCCCGCCGTGAGCCTCGCGCGCGACGAGAAGGGCGCGAAGTTGCAGGTTCGTGGCGGCCATGAGGAGACCTTTGACGAGGTCGTACTTGCCTGCCATTCCGATCAGGCTCTCGCGATCCTTGGCGGCTCTGCCACGCCGCAGGAACGTGCCAGCCTTGGCGCGATCCGCTACCAGCCCAACACCGCGGTTCTTCACCGCGACCCCGGCCAGATGCCGCTTCGGCGGGCTTGCTGGTCAAGCTGGGCGTATCGCTCCCAGGATGGCGCGATCGGCCTGACCTACTGGATGAACCGCCTGCAGGCGATCCCGGAGAACGACCCGCTCTTCGTGACGCTCAACCCGTCTGCGGAAATTCCCGACGATCTGGTCTATGATCGAAAGGAATTCGCCCACCCGATTTTCGATGGCGCGGCGCTACAGGCGCAACGTAGCCTTCAAGCCATCCAGGGTGAAAACCGGACATGGTTTGCCGGCGCCTACAACCGCCACGGCTTCCACGAAGACGGCATCGCCAGCTCTTTGCGCATCGTGCGCCAACTCAACCAGACGCAGATGGAGGGACCCCGCAATGAACATGACATCGAAAGCCCTGAAAACAGAATTCCTGTCCAGCTGTGAGCGACTGCGGGACGGTCAACTGACCCTCCGCACACCTGATGGCGAGACCTACCGCTTCGGCAGCCACGGCGCCGAGGCCGAGATGGAAATCCGCGACTGGTCGGCCGTGTCGGCAATTGCCGCGCATGGGCAGGTCGGCCTTGGCGAGACCTACGTCCAGGGTCTGTGGGATACGCCGTCGGTGGAGAGTCTGGTGACGCTGGCCATGCGCAACCGCGAGGAACTTGGCGCCTACGATCACGCCGGCGCCCTGAACAGGTTCAAGTTCCGCATGGTCGATCGCATCCTGCGGGCGAATTCCCGACGTGGCGCACGCCGCAACATTCGCGCGCACTACGACGTCGGCAACGAGTTCTACCAACTCTGGCTCGACGAGGGCATGACCTATTCCTCGGCCCTGTTCGACACCGGCGCGAGCAGCCTTGCCGATGGGCAGGTCCGCAAGAACGAACGCGCCCTGTCGCGTCTGACGGACGGCGAGCGTGTGCTTGAGATCGGTTGTGGCTGGGGTGGGTTTGCCGAGCAGGCGGCCGAGTCCGGACGCGATGTCTCAGCCATCACGATTTCCCGCAACCAGCAGTGCTATGCCGAGGCCCGCCTGGACGGTCGCGCGGACATCCAGCTTCGCGACTACCGCGACATCAAGGGCCGCTACGACAACATCGTCTCGATCGAGATGATCGAGGCCGTCGGAGAGCGTTACTGGCCGAGTTATTTCGGGACCATCCAGCGGAGCCTCTCCGAGGGCGGGCGGGCATTGGTCCAAGCCATCACCGTGCCGGACAGTTTCTTCGAGACCTATCGCAACTCGTCCGATTTCATCCGGCAATACGTCTTTCCGGGAGGCATGTTGTTGTCCGACCGGATCATTGCCGATCAGGCGCGCTCGGCTGGGCTCGCCGTTCGGAACAGCTTTGCTTTCGGGCAGGACTATGCCCGAACCTGCCGGATCTGGGCAGAACGGCTGGCCCGGCAGAAACGTCGGATCGAATCCCTCGGTCATGGCGAGCCATTTTTCCGCAACTGGCAGTACTACCTCGAAATCTGCGCCGCCTCCTTTGCGGTCGGTCACACCAACGTCGTCCAGGTCGAGTTGTCCCATGCATAGGCGCATTCTTCCCGCACTGCTGCTCGCAGCGTCGCTTCTTGCGACGCCATCCCCGTCATTGGCTGCCATCTCCGGTGCCAGCGAACGCGGTTCGGCCGTCTACCGCCATTTCGGGCTGCCGATCTACGAGGCGCGGCTCTACACGAAGGGCGGCGCACCGCTCGACTGGAACGAGGACTTTGCGTTGGAACTTCGCTATCTGCGCAACTTCACCGCCTTCGACCTCGTTGAAAGCACGATGCGCGAACTCGATCGCACCGGTGGCGCGCTGCCCGTGCGCGGCCAGCTTGAGACATGCTTCACCGACGTGCGCAAAGGCGACCGGTTCCTTGCGGTGACGAACGGGCCGGATCGCATCTCCTTCCGGCTCAATGGCAGGCAGACCTGTACGCTTTCGCATTCCGGGATCACCTACCGGTTCATGTCGATCTTCCTCGGTGACAACAGCCGCTCGCAGCGGTTCACACGAAAGCTGCGCGGGCAATGACCGTCGCGGCCGAGGCAGAGACAGCGCAAGCCGGACACCGCTATCCGCGTGTGAGCCTCTATGCGCTTATGCTCGCCTCAGCGGGCATACCTCTGTACATCCACCTGCCGCGGTTCGCGTCCGTGCACCTGGAAGTCGGGTTGGCCACCATAGGCACGTTGCTTCTGGCCATTCGGTTGGTGGACCTGGTGCAGGATCCTGCCCTGGGCTGGGCCATCGACCGATGGCCGCAGGCGCAACCCCTGTTTGCCATGATCGCGGCGGCCGGCCTCGCGGCGGGGTTCCCGCTGCTCTTCCTGCTTGAGCCCGGCGGGGCGGTCTTGTGGCAATTGCTCGCCGTTCTGGTGCTGCTTTTCTCTGCCTACAGCCTCGGAATGATTCTGCTTTACGGGCGCAGCGCCACTCTGGCGCGCAGTTCCGACCCGCGCGACCTCGTCACGCTCGCCGCATGGCGCGAGGCCGGGATGCTGGGCGGCGTGGTTCTGGCTGCGATGGCCCCTGCCCTTCTCGCGAGCGAGGGCGACGGGACCTCCGGCTATGGCGCCTACGGTGTTCTACTGGGGAGCGTGGCTTGCCTTGTCGCCATCCTGACACTGCCGATGTGGCGCCGTCCGGTTCTGCCTGGAGCGGCGCTCTCGCTGGCGGGTCTCCGGAAAGCTGGCGCCATGCGGCTGCTTGCCCTGGCGCTGGTCAACAGCCTGCCGGTCGCGATCACCTCGACCCTGTTCCTGTTCTTCGTGGAAGACCGCCTGATGCTGCCCGGCCTGGCCGGCCCCTTCCTCGTGCTCTTCTTCGTCTGCGCCGGACTGAGCGTGCCGGCATGGGCCTGGCTGGTCAACCGAATCGGCGCCCGCACCGTTCTGCTTGTCGCTATGCCACTGGCGATACTCGGATTTGTCGGCGCGGGTTTTCTCGGCCCCGGCAACAGCGTCGCCTTCGCCGTCATCTGCGTGATTTCCGGGGCCGCGCTCGGTGCCGACATGGTTGTTCTGCCAGCCATGTTCTCGATCGCGCTGACCCGTGCGGGACTGAACGCCTCGGCCGCGTTCGGCATCTGGTCTTTCGCCGGAAAGCTCGGACTTGCCCTTGCAGCCTTTCTTGTGCTGCCCGCTCTTCAAGCGAGCGGCTTCGCGCCCGGAGAAGACAACACACCTGACGCCATCGGGGCCCTGACGATCGCCTACGCCTTCGTCCCCTGCATCCTGAAACTCCTCGCCATGGGCTTCGTCCTGGCGCTTCCAACCGAGGATACGACCCAATGAAGATGACCGCCCTGCTGATCATTCTTCTTCTCGCAATCACCGTCCTGACGGCACGGTCGCTGCTGCTCAGCTTCCGCGCCCAGCGGCCTGCGGACTATGCAGCCACCTCGCCGGAGTTCGACATCCGGCAGGTCTTGTCCGGCCCGATCATCTCGGAAGGCCTGATCTACGGCCCGTCCGGCCGGATGACCAACAGCTTCGTCGCCCGCATGCATGGCGAGTGGCGCGGCGACAGTGGCACGCTGTCCGAGGATTTTACCTATTCCAACGGCAACAGCATGCAGCGGAAGTGGTTCCTTACCATGGGGCCGGACAACACGTTCACTGCCACCGCCGACGACATCGAAGGCGAAGGTTACGGAGTAATCTCTGGCGCAACGGTGATGATGCGGTACCGCATCCGGCTGCCGGAGGCCGCCGGCGGCCATGTTCTGAACGTGACCGACTGGCTCTACCTGATGGAAGACGGCACGATCATGAACCGCTCCGAGATGCGCAAGTTCGGCATCAAGGTCGCGGAACTGATCGCAACGATGCGCCCCGAGCCGGCAGAAGCCCAGCAATCGATCGCTGCACAATAGGCTGAATGGAAGGAGCAAACAGAGATGCGTATTCTTCTCGCGCTACTACTGGTTCTGGGTGTTGCGGCATGCTCCGGCAAGCCCGGGCCGGATGATGAGGTGCTTTCGGACCGGATCCTCAACATGGAGGAGTTCTTCGAGGGCCGGACGATTGCCCATGGCCAGTTTCAGGACCGCTTCGGCACCGTGCAACGCAGGTTCACGGTGGAGATCGACGGGACCTGGGATGGCCGCAACCTGCGGCTGGTCGAAGATTTCACTTATGATGATGGCGCGACAGAGCAGCGTATCTGGACCCTGACCAAGACCGGCGAGGACAGCTGGGTCGGGTCGGCGCCTGGCGTGATCGGACAGGCTTCCGGTGTAGAACGTGGCGACAGCTTCAACTGGGTATACCGGATCGATCTTCCTGTCCGCAAAGGCACCATGCGCGTCGATTTCGACGACTGGATGTGGTTGATGGCGGATGGCCGCGTGTTGAACCGCGCCTATGTCTCGCGCTTCGGGGTCGAGCTTGGCGAGGCGATCATCATGTTCGAAAAACCCTGATTGCCGACCGCGATGTTTGCTTCGATACCTCTCCAGGCGGGCGTCCCCTTTCCGGGGTCGAACCAACGCCCGCTATTGCCGCACACGGCCCTGTCACCCGTTCGGATTTTTTTTCGCGGTATCTTTGATCCGGTCGGCATGATGCACCGTAATGCAGTCATGTTCACGCAGACGCTTGATTTCGCAAACGCAACCGCTCTTAACTCCGAAGGGAGTAATGGGAGCGTTGAACGGGTGACCCAACCGGCCGTGGATATATCCGCCGAGACTGCATGGATGATTGCCGTGCGGGACGATCGTTGCCGAGAGTCCTTTGGTGCGTTGTTCGACCACTTCGCACCGCGCCTCAAGGGCTTCGTCATGCGATCCGGCACCTCGGCCGAGCACGCCGAAGAAATCGTGCAGGATGTGATGCTGACGGTCTGGCGCAAAGCGTCGTATTTCGACCCGCACCGCGCACAGGTTTCGGCCTGGATCTACCAGATCGCCCGAAACCGTCACATCGACATCCTGCGGAAGGAGAAGCGCCCGATCCCGGAGGCGCTCAAGGAAGAGCCGGACGCGGAGCCGGACGCGGGCCAGATACTGGCCCTGGAACAGGAAACACAGGAATTGAAACTGGCTATCTCGCGCCTCAACGACGACCAGCGGACGCTGATCGAAAAGGCGTATCTCGGGGAGCTGTCCCACCAGGAAATCCAGAAGCAGACCGGTCTGCCGCTGGGAACCGTGAAATCCCGGATCCGTCTCGGTCTGGAGCGGCTGCGGCATGAACTGCGGGAGCTTCGCTGAGATGTCACAGATCCAGCATCATATCCCCGAACACGTGCTTGCGGCCTATGCCTCTGGCAATCTTCCTTTCGAGTTTTCGCTCGTCGTGGCGGCGCATGTTTCCATGTGCCTGGAATGCCGCGCGTCGCTGGAAGCCCATCAGGCAATCGGCGGGCAGCTTCTGGAAAGCATCCCGGACATGGGTATCTCCGACGGGCTGAAATCCGATGTCATGGCGCTTCTGGATGCGCCGGAGAAGGCTGCGCCTGTCTACAGCCGGTCCGGCATTTACCCTGGCCCCATCATGGAAGCTCTCAAAGGAGCGCAACCTAAATGGAAGGCGCTCGGTGGCGGCGTTCGGCAGAGCATCCTGTCGCACGAGCCAACAGGGTCGGTGCGGTTGCTGCACATCCCGCCCGGCATGGCAGTGCCGGACCATGGCCACAACGGGTTGGAACTGACACTCGTGCTGCAGGGCAGCTTCAGCGACGAGGCTGGGAGCTTCGGGCCTGGGGATGTCGAGGTCGCCGATGACGATGTCGAACACACGCCCATCGCCGGGGACGGTCTACCCTGCATTTGCCTTGCGGCGACCGATGCACCGCTGCGGTTCCGTTCATTCCTGCCACGGATGCTGCAACCACTCTTCCGCATTTGACGAGGTGCACATGGCGTGACCTGCTCAGGGTCGCGCCATGGTTTGCGAGCGTTGTCACATTGAAGGCAGACCCGTGGCTTGGAGTGGACTTCGCCGATGGGCTACCACGCATGGGCTGGGCCCGGCATGCCATGTGCGACCAGATGGTCCGCGACAGAGCCGGGTGTGGACCTACTCGAACGTTCGAAACAGGCGCGTTGCCGAGAACATTGAATCCAACTCCTCGATCCGCTTGCGGCTCTCGTCCCATCCCGAGCGCTGGACTTCCGCAATCAGCGCCTCCAGCACCAGCATGATCGCAATCGTGGAATCCCAACTCGACGGGACCTCCACAAGGGCGTGGAACACGTAATGCGCCACCTTGGTGACCGGCGAACCCCATTGATCGGTGAAAAGGACGATCCTGCACCCCCGCTCCCGGGCCAATGTGGCAAGGCGGAGGATGCTGCTCTCGTAGCGTCGGATATCGAACAGGATAAGGATCGAACGCTCGTCCATGTCCAGCAGGTACTGCGGCCAGACATTCACGAAACTGCCAAGCTGGGTGACGTTCGGGCGAATGATCTGCAGGTGATTGAACAGGTAATCCGCGTTCGACCGGGTGATCCGCCCACCGGCCACGTAGATCCGGCGCTCCGGATCCGCCAGCAGCCCGGCAACGGCGTCGAACTGGTCCCTGTCCAGACGCTCCAACGTGTAGTGAATGTTCTCCGCCACGGTAGCGGCAAAGCGGTTCAGCGGATGGCTGTCCGCAGTCTGGGTCTGCCAATCCTCATGCTTTGAAATCGGCTTCTTGATCTGCGCCGCAACTTCGTCCCGCAGGGCGTCCTGCAGGTGCGGAAACCCGTCGAAACCCAGCTTGCGCGCCATCCGGATCACCGTCGGTGTCGAGACCCCGGCTGCAGAGGCGAACTTTGTCACCGATTTCAGGCCGGCCATCGGGTAGTCCTGCAGCAGGACATTCGCCAATTGCTGTTCGGAGCGTGTCAAATCCCCCAGGTTATCCTGGATGATCTGTTTGACGGTCTTTTTTCCGGCGATCGGGGGCATACTTGCCAACTTTTCTAACGGTTTGTACAGAATATTTCCTAACTGTAGTGATGTCTACAGAATTTCTGTTGACAGACCCGCCCTCCGTTGAGCCAAATACCCCCATGAGCGATACCGACGCACCCTCAGTGCTGACCGCGGCCGAAGGGCCGGCTGTCCAAGTTGAAAACCCCGACGGGCGGGGGCAATACGTCGTGGTCTGCGAACACGCCTCGCGGTTCATCCCCGCCGCGCTCAACGGGCTCGGCCTGGACGACGAGGCGGCGCAATCTCATGCGGCCTGGGATATCGGCGCATTGGACGTGGCCCGGCAGGTCGCGATGTCGCTGGACGCACCGCTGGTCGCGTCGCGCGTTTCCCGGCTTGTGTACGATTGCAACCGCCCTCCCGAGGCAGGTGACGCCATCACCGAGAAAAGCGAGCGTTTCGAAGTCCCCGGGAACCATGGCCTGACCGATGCGGACCGCGATGCCCGTGTCCGCGAGATCTACCTTCCGTTTCGCGACGCTCTGGCGCGGACGCTCGATGCGCGAAGCGGCCCGGTGACGCTCATCACCATCCACAGCTTCACGCCCGTCTACATGGGCAAGCCGCGCGACGTCGAACTGGGCCTGCTGCACGATGCAGACAGCCGTGTCGCCGAGGCGATGATGCGGATCGCGCGGGAGCACACGTCGATGCGAACCGAGCTGAATGCACCCTACGCGGCGGCCGATGGCGTGACCCATACGTTGCGCGCACACGCGGTTCCGGCCGGCCTTCCCAACGTGATGATCGAGATCCGGAGCGACCTCATCGACTCGCCCGAGGGCGCGAAACAGGTGGCAACCGAATTGGTCGCGATGTTGAACGCGGCAATGGACGGGCTTTCCGGCGTTGGCGGACAGCCAACCCGAGGCGATCAGAACAGGGCGGAGTAACGGACCGGGAATGGAATTCGCAAGGCGCTACATACGTATCGTGGACAGCATGAACCGCGTCATCGGCAGAATTGTCATGTATGGCATCTTCGTGATGATGGGCATCCTGCTCTGGTCCTCGATCTCCAAGACATTCTTCCTGCCGTCGCTCTGGACGTTGGAAATGGCCCAGTTCGCGATGGTGGCCTACTACATGCTCGGCGGACCCTATTCGATCCAGATGGGTTCCAACGTGAGGATGGACCTGCTCTATGGCGAATGGTCCGACCGCCGGAAGAGCCAGATCGACGCGATCACGGTCCTCTTCCTAATCACCTACCTTGGCTTCCTGCTCTGGGGCGGGATCGACAGCACGCTCTACTCGTTCAAGTACGGAGGCGAGCGCAGCCCGACGGCCTGGCGCCCCTACCTCTGGCCGATCAAGGTGATCATGGTCACAGGAATTTTCCTGATGCTGCTTCAGGCGATTTCGGAAATGTTCAAGGACATCCTGCGCCTCAAGGGCGAACGCTACCCCCGCGAGGAACTCAACTGATGTCCTACGACACGATCGCCATCCTCATGTTCTCCTCGATGATGCTGATGCTTCTGACAGGGCAGCGGGTCTTCGGCGCCATCGGCTTTGTTGCCGTCGTCTCGGCCTACTTCCTCTGGGGAGACCGCGGCGGCTACGACCTGGGCTTCTCCGCAGCGATGAAGCTGATGAAATGGTATCCGCTTCTGACCCTGCCGATGTTCATCTTCATGGGCTACATCCTGTCCAATAGCCGGATCGCGGACGACCTCTACAAGATGTTCCACGTCTGGATGGGCGGGCTGCGCGGCGGGCTGGCCATCGGCACGATCGGCCTGATGGTGCTGATCTCCGCGATGAACGGCCTCAGCGTTGCCGGCATGGCCATCGGCGCCACGATCGCGCTGCCGGAGTTGCTCAAGCGGGGCTACGACAAGCAGATGGTCACGGGCGTGATCCAGGCCGGATCATCACTGGGCATCCTCGTCCCCCCCTCGGTGGTTCTGGTGCTTTACGCGATGATTGCACGGCAACCGGTCGGGCAACTCTGGCTCGCCGGGGTCATCCCCGGACTGATGATGGCCGCCATGTTCGTGATCTACATCGCGGTGCGATGCCGGTTTCAACCGTCTCTGGGCCCGGTCCTCCCGAAGGAAGATCGCGACATCCCGATGTCCGAAAAACTGGCGCTGCTGCGTGCGGGCCTGCTTCCGCTCTTCATCTTTGCCGCGATGATGGTCCCC
This sequence comes from Aliiruegeria haliotis, assembly GCF_003003255.1. GTDB lineage: Bacteria > Pseudomonadota > Alphaproteobacteria > Rhodobacterales > Rhodobacteraceae > Tropicimonas > Tropicimonas haliotis. Next base: position 75,585 of record NZ_PVTD01000006.1, on the reverse strand, counting down.
TTCGTCAACGGCTGGACGTCGCTGGTGGAAAGCTCGGCCATCGGCGCCATAGCCGCCTTCCTCGCCGCCGTCCTCAAGGGCCGGATGACACGGGATGTGTTCTACCATTCGGTCCGCTCGACGCTCGGCATCTCCTGCATGTTCATGTGGATCATCCTCGCAGCGCTGGCCTTCGGCGCGGTCTTCGACGGTCTGGGCGCGGTGAAGGCCATCGAGGATGTCTTCACCGAGAAACTCGGGCTCTCCCCCTGGATGATCCTGATCCTGATGCAGCTGAGCTTCATCCTGATGGGCACCTTCCTCGATGACACCGCCATGCTGGTCATCGTCGCGCCGCTCTACGTGCCGCTGGTCAAGGCGCTCGGCTTCGACCTGATCTGGTATGGCGTGCTCTACACGATCACCACCCAGATCGCCTACATGACCCCGCCCTTCGGCTACAATCTCTTCCTCATGCGGGCGATGGCTCCACCTGAGATCGGCCTCAAGGATATCTATGTTTCGATCATCCCGTTCGTTTTCGTCATGGTTCTCGCGCTGAGCCTTGTGATGGTCTTCCCTGACATCGCGCTCTGGCTGCCGGAAACCGTGTACAACAAATAACCACCAGACCCTGCGAACAGGGCATCACACAAAGGAAACCACAGGAGGTTTGACATGACGACACGACGCACATTTCTGAAGGGCTCCGCCGCCCTTGCCCCCGCTGCGGCGCTGGCCACACCGGCGATCGCACAATCCACCATCAAATGGCGGATGCAGACCTATGCCGGACCGGCACTGGCGGAACACGTGATCGATCCCGCTGTCGAGATGTTCAACAAGATCGCTGGCGACAAGATGCAGATCGAGTTGTTCTATGCCGACCAGCTTGTGCCCACGGGCGAGCTGTTTCAAGCGCTTCAGCGCGGCACGATCGACGCCGTGCAGTCGGATGACGATTCCATGGCCTCGCCGACGGAAGTCACTGTCTTCGGCGGCTACTTCCCCTTCGGCTCGCGCTATTCGCTCGACGTGCCGGTGCTCTTCAACCAGTACGGCCTCAACGAGATCTGGGATGCCGAGTATTCCAAGGTCGGCGTCAAGCACGTCTCCGCCGGTGCCTGGGATCCCTGCCACTTCGCGACGAAGGACCCGATCCGCAGCCTTGCGGACCTCAAGGGCAAGCGCGTCTTCACCTTCCCGACCGCCGGCCGCTTCCTCGCGCAGTTCGGTGTCGTGCCGGTCACCCTGCCGTGGGAAGACATCGAGGTCGCGGTTCAGACCGGCGAGCTCGACGGCATCGCATGGTCCGGTATCACCGAGGACTACACCGTCGGCTGGGCCGATGTGACCAACTACTTCCTCACCAACAACATCTCCGGCGCCTGGGCAGGGTCCTTCTTTGCCAACATGGAGCGCTGGAACGAGTTGCCCGAGGATCTGCAAACCCTGTTCCGCGTCTGCTGCGACCAGTCGCATTACTACCGCCAGTGGTGGTACTGGGGCGGCGAAGCAAACCTGCGCGTCAACGGCACCAAGATGGAGCTTACCTCCATCCCCGACGAGGAATGGGCCACCGTCGAAGAGGCCGCGGTCAAGTTCTGGGACGAGATCGCCGCGGAGTCGGAGACCAAGGCGAAGGTCGTGGAGATCTTCAAGAAGTACAACGCCGACATGCAAAAGGCCGGTCGCCCGTACCGCTACGGCTGATCGGATGCTTCGGTTTCTAACTGCACCCGGTGCGTGATCGGACCGAGGTATCGACAGACGACACCCGGAGGGAGCGGCCCGCGAGGGCCGGCCCGACACAAAGGAATTGACCGGCCCCTCAGGGCCGGTCGCCGCCTGACAAGAGGATCGACATGCCCGCCCCCCTCACCTTCGACGCTCTGAAAGCCGCCGCGAGCGACGGCTCCATCGACACGGTTCTCGTCTGTCTCGTTGACATGCAGGGCCGCCTCATGGGCAAGCGCTTCCACGTCCAAAACTTCATCGACCACGGCTGGGAAGAGACGCATTGCTGCAATTACCTCCTTGCGACCGACCTGGAGATGGCAACGCCGGACGGATACCGCTCGACGTCCTGGGCTTCGGGCTACGGTGACTACGTGATGAAGCCGGATCTCGACACCCTGCGCCCCGTGCCATGGCTCGAAGGTACGGCCATGGTGCTCTGCGATATCCTCGACCACCACAGCCACGAACCGGTCCCCCATTCGCCGCGACAGGTGCTCAGGGCGCAGATCGCGCGGCTGGAAGCGTTGGGCTTCACGCCAATGATGGCTACGGAACTGGAGTTCTTCCTGTTCGAGAAAAGCTTCGACGAGATCCGCAAGGGGGGCTTCCGCGACCTGACCCCGATCTCGGGCTACAACGAGGATTACCACATCCTCCAGACCACCAAGGAAGAGGCGGTGATGCGCCCGCTGCGCAACCATCTCTTTGCTGCCGGAATCCCGGTGGAGAATACCAAGGGCGAGGCAGAGACCGGCCAGGAAGAGCTGAACATCCGCTATGCGGACGCGCTTTCCTGTGCGGACAACCACACCATTGCCAAACACGCCACCAAGGAGATCGCATGGGCCCATGGCCACGCCGCAAGCTTCCTGCCCAAGTGGCACCACGACAAGGTGGGCAGCGCCAGCCACGTGCACATGTCGCTCTGGCAAGGCAGCACGCCGGCCTTTTTCGACGGTGATGCACCGCATGGCATGTCGGAGCTGATGCGCCATTTCTGCGCCGGAATGATCGCCTATGCGCCTGACTACACGGTCTTCCTCGCGCCCTATGTCAACAGCTACAAGCGGTTCCTGAAGGGCACGTTCGCGCCGACAAAGGCCGTCTGGTCCGTGGACAACCGCACCGCCGGTTTCCGGCTCTGCGGCGAGGGCACCAAGGGCGTGCGTATGGAATGCCGGATCGGCGGCTCCGACATCAACCCCTATCTCGCGCAGGCCGCCTTCCTTGCGGCGGGCATCAAGGGGATCGAGGAGCAGCTCGAACTGGCGCCGGCCACCAGCGGCGATGTCTACGAGGACGAGGCCGCCCGCGAGATCCCCGCAACCCTCCGCGACGCCACCGAGACGTTCCGCAACTCCGCCATGCTGCGGGCCGCGATGGGCGACGACGTGATCGACCACTACACCCGGTGCGCTGAGGTGGAGCAGGAAGAATTCGACCGCATCGTGACCGACTGGGAAGTGGCGCGCGGGTTCGAACGGGCCTGACCGCCCAGCGGTGCCATCTCGTCTGGTGCCGGCGGGCAAATGGAAACTGAGGGGTCGCGGTATGATCGAAGGAATTGATCATGTTGTGCTGGCAGTGCGGGATCTGGACCGGGCAACGGCAATCTACGCCCGTGTTCTGAATATGCAGGTCGAGACATTCGCCAAGACGCGCAAGGCCCTGATGGCCGGAGACCAGAAGATCAACCTGCAGGTCATCGGGCAGGAAAACCGCAACCATGCCTGCATCGGCTCGGGCGACATCTGTCTGCTGACCCGACATTCCCCGGCGGAGGTTCGTGATCGGCTGGAGGCAGAAGGCGTTGCAATCCTCGAAGGCCCGTTTGAAAAGACCGGCGCGCTCGGGCCCATAACATCGGTTTACTTCAATGACCCCGACGGCAACCTCGTCGAGGTCAGCAGCTACGCAAAGACGATATCATGACACAAACAGTGAAGTGCATCTCGCCGATCGACGGATCGGTCTATGCGGAACGTCCGCTCCTCGAAGAGCAGGCGGCCTTTGACGCCGCGGCCCGCGCGCGCGCCGCGCAGCCTGGCTGGGCAGCCCGCCCGTTGGAAGAACGGGTTGCGCTGGTTCGTGCTGCGGTGGCCGAGGTCGGCAAGACAACGGATCGCATGGCCGTTGAACTTGCCCACCAGATGGGCCGCCCAGTCCGCTATGGCGGCGAGTTCGGCGGTTTCGAGGAACGTGCGAGCTACATGGCCGACATCGCGGCTGACGCGCTCGCGCCGATCGTGATCGAAGACAGCGATGCCTTCCTGCGCAAGATCGAACGCGAGCCGCATGGTGTCGTCTTCGTCGTCGCCCCCTGGAACTATCCCTACATGACCGCGATCAACACGATTGCCCCTGCGCTGATCGCCGGCAACACGGTCGTTCTCAAACATGCCGCGCAAACGATCCTCGTGGGCGAGCGCATGGCCGAAGCCTTCCACGCCGCCGGTATTCCCGCGGACGTGTTTCAGAACGTCTTTCTCAGCCACGACACGACCTCGGCGCTTATCGCGGGCCGCGCCTTCGATTTCGTGAACTTCACCGGCTCCGTCGGCGGCGGACAGGCCATGGAACGGGCCGCAGCCGGAACCTTCACGGCGGTCTCCACCGAGCTTGGCGGCAAGGACCCGGGCTATGTCCGCGCCGATGCCGACCTTCAGGCCGCAGCCGATACCCTGATTGACGGAGCAATGTTCAACTCCGGCCAGTGCTGCTGCGGGATCGAGCGGATTTATGTTCACGAAAGCGTCTATGACGACTTCCTTGTCAGATGCGTGGACATCGTGAAGGGCTACAAGCTCGGCAATCCACTTGAGACGGAGACAACGATCGGCCCCATGGCGAACATTCGTTTTGCGAAAGAGGTCCGCGCCCAGATCGCCGAAGCACTGGACGGTGGCGCGGTCGGCCATATCGAGACCTTTGCCGAGGACGACGGCGGCACCTACCTTTCGCCGCAGATCCTGACTGACGTCACCCACGACATGCGGGTCATGCACGACGAGAGCTTCGGCCCGGTCGTCGGCATCATGAAGGTGACGGGCGACGAGGACGCCATCGCCCTGATGAACGACAGCGCCTTCGGCCTGACCTGCTCGATCTGGACGCGTGACCCCGATGCGGCCGACGCCATCGGCAAGCGCTTGCAGACCGGCACCGTGTTCATGAACCGCTGCGACTACCTCGACCCCGCGCTCTGCTGGACCGGATGCAAGGACACCGGCCGTGGCGCAGGCCTCTCGGTGCTCGGCTTCCACGCGCTGACCCGCCCGAAATCCTACCATCTGAAGAAAGCCTGACGATCATGAACCTCGTTGGAAACTGGAACTACCCCACGCCGGTGCGGTTCGGCGCCGGTCGCATCGCCGAGATTGCCGACGCCTGTGCCACCGCCGGGATCTCGAAACCGCTGCTGGTCACGGACCGGGGCCTTGCGACGATGGAGATCACCACGCGGACGCTCGACCTTCTGGAGGCCGCGGGCCTTGGCAGGGCAATGTTCGCGGATGTTGACCCGAATCCCTCCGACAAGAATGTCGAAGAGGGCCTGAAGGTCTATCGCGCGGGCGGCTACGACGGGGTCGTGGCCTTTGGCGGCGGCTCGGGCCTCGACCTGGCCAAGACGCTGGCCTTCATGGCCGGTCAGACGCGCCCGCTGTGGGATTTCGAGGATATCGGCGATTGGTGGACCCGCGCAGACCCCGCCGGCATCCATCCCATCGTGGCGGTTCCGACCACGGCCGGTACCGGATCCGAAGTTGGCCGGGCGGGGATCATCACCAATTCGGAAACCCAGGAAAAGAAGATCATCTTCCATCCGAAGATGCTCCCCGAGGTCGTCATCTGCGACCCGGAACTGACCGTCGGGATGCCGAAGTTCATCACTGCGGGCACCGGGCTGGATGCCTTTGCGCATTGCGTGGAGGCCTTCTGCTCTCCGCATTACCACCCGATGAGCCAGGGGATTGCGCTGGAAGGGATGCGCCTGGTCAAGGACTACCTGCCGCGCGCCTATGCCGACGGGACTGACCTCGAAGCGCGGGCACACATGATGTCGGCCGCCGCGATGGGGGCCACCGCCTTCCAGAAGGGACTGGGTGCCATTCACGCGCTCAGCCATCCGATCGGTGCGGTGCATCACACCCACCACGGGACCACCAACGCGGTTTGCATGCCCGCTGTCCTGCAATTCAACAAGGCGCCGTGCGAGGGCATTCTGGGGCAGGCTGCGGCCTATCTGGGCATCGACGGCGGCTTCGACGGGTTCTGCGCATTCGTGGACAATCTGAATGCCTCCATGGGGATTCCAAAAACACTGACCGACCTCGGGGTCACCGATCCGGATCTGGACGCGTTGACGAAATCGGCGCTGAACGACCCGAGCACCGGCGGTAACCCGGTGGAGATGACCTATGACAACACTCGGGCCCTTTTCGAAGAGCTTTTGTAGGCTCCACCTTTCGACAGGCCGGTTGCCCGGACACCATCATCGGCACCGTCCCGGGCTTCCCGGGGCGGCGTCGGCCGCAGGAATTTCCGGGACAGGTGTCACGAGCCAGGGGCGTTGCCCTTCCCGATCCGTTGCGGGCCGATTCAGGCGCGACCACACGGAATGACCTTCGGGGGCCGGAACGGCGACGACATCGCGCGGATAGCCTGCCATGGCATCGCCCGAGCCTGCCCCGTTCCTCCGGGCACATCCGCGATCCGATGTCGGCAAGACCTGCGCCAGATAACGTCGCCACCGCCATGCAGACCAGAGACCGGTTGTGGGGCAGTTGCCCGTCGCGGCCTCGAAAAAAAGCCTGGTTCGTTAGTCCGGCCCGGGTCTTGAAATCGAACTAAGCCCTCCCAACCTTTCTAGTGGAATGCCCATTTGGGGTTCTACTGCATACGACGGCTCCGACCTGTAGGTGGACTGTCGCGGGCTTGCCGAAACCGGGAGCCCTGACCAGTTATTGTCGACGATCCCGGCGGGTCGTCGCCTCGTGTCGGACATCGAATTGCAACCTCCGCGTGGGCCTTCCACGGAGCGTGTTTTGGGAACACGCACCGTCATCTGGTCAATGAATGGAGGGCAACATGCTGACACCCGCATCATCGTATTTCCGGCATGATCCGTTTGCGGAATGGGGTCGCTTGGCGCGCGGTATGAGCCGCGCAATCCCGCAAGCCGCCACGGGCACCCGGACATTTCCCGCTGTGAATGTCTGGCGCGACGGGGACATGACTGTCCTGACGACAGAACTTCCCGGCGTTGAACCCGACGATATCGAAATCACCGTCAAGGACACGCTTTTCACGCTTTCAGGCGAACGAAAGACGCCACAAGCACCGGAAGGTGCACATTGGCACTTGCGCGAACGCAGCTACGGCAAGTTCAGCCGCGCCTTGCAGCTCCCTTACCCGGTTGACCCCGACAAGGTCGAAGCACGGTTCAGCGACGGTATCCTGCAGGTCGCCCTGCACCGTCCGGAGGAAGACAAGCCGCGGCGGATCGAAATCAAGGCCGCGTGACAGGAGGAAAACCAATGAGCAACCAGGTTACCAGCACCGGAAACAGCAAGCGCGACGCCGGCGCCGAACGGACGGGCATGACGCGAACCTATCGCCCGCTCACCGACATCATCGAGACAGAACAGGGCGTGTCCCTGATGCTCGAAATGCCCGGGGCCTCCCCGGAGGCGATCGACATATCGCTGGAACGGCGGATTCTGTCGATCCGCGCCAACGTGCCCACGACCCGGCATGATGGCGCCGAGCTTGCGCATGCGGAATACGGAGAAGGCGACTTCGAGCGCGCCTTCACCTTGTCGGAGGACTTCGACCCCGAGCGGATCGAGGCCGAGATGCGCAATGGGGTCCTGACGATCACCCTGCCCCGCGCGGAGGAAACCCAGCCGAGGAAAATCGCCGTCAAGGCAGCGTGAAACCTGTTTGGAAAGGAGAGTGACGATGCAAATCAAGGATCTGATCCCCTGGGCCAACAAGGACAGGGAGACGGAGGCCACCGCCGGCACCGACAACCCGGTTGCCTCCCTGCAACGGGAAATGAACCGCGTGTTCGAAGACTTCTGGGGGCAGTTCGACCGCCCCAACGGCCCGCTCGACCTGGCCGGGACAGGCGCCCGGTGCGACGTGGTCGAAACCGACGATGCCGTTGAATTGTCGGTCGAGCTTCCCGGCATGGACATGAAGGACATCGACCTGACCGTCAGTGACGACCTTCTGACCCTGAAGGGCGAGAAAAAGGTCGAGCGCAAGGAGAAGAAGAAGGGATATTACCTCTCCGAGCGCAGCTATGGCTCGATCTACCGCACGGTCCCGCTACCGCCGGGGGTCGACAGTGACAAGGCGAATGCCTCGTTCCGGAATGGCGTGCTGACAGTCACGGTTCCCAAGACCGAAGAAGCGCAGGCCCGGCTGAAACGTATCGAGGTGAAGTCGGCCTGACACCGGCCGGGAAGGTGCCCGCCTTCCCGGCCCATCACCCACAGCAACCGCAACACATCGACGGAGACAGGGAGATGCTGAAACGTCTCTTTGTGGCAATCCTCGTGTTGATTGCCATTGCGCCGGTCCCATCCCGGGCCCAGGCGCCCGATTTCGACCCGGAACGGGGTCTTCCCACCATTGCACCGCTCATTGCCAAAGTGTCGGAGGCGGTCGTCAACATTTCGGTCGTCTCCGAAACCCCGACCCAACTGACACCGCTGTTCCGGGATCCGTTCTTCGCCCCGTTCCAGTTTCCGCAGGATCCGCGGCCCAATCAACGGCAAGTGAGTGCCGGCTCGGGCGTGATCGTGGAGGCCGACCGCGGCTATGTCCTGACCAACAACCACGTGATCGAGAATGCCACCGAAATCCGCGTGACGCTCACCGACCAGCGGTCCTTCGAGGCAGAAGTCGTCGGCTCCGATCCCGCAACCGACATCGCCTTGCTGAAAATCGATGCGGACGATCTGACGGCGGTGCCCTTTGGCGACCCCGACACGCTGATGGTCGGCGACTACGTGGTCGCAATCGGAAACCCCTTCGGGCTCGGCCAGACGGTGACCTCCGGCATCATCAGCGCATTGGGCCGGTCCGGCATCAACCCCGAAGGATACGAGGACTTCATCCAGACAGATGCTTCGATCAACCCGGGAAATTCCGGCGGCGCCCTCATCACGTTCGACGGCAGGCTGGTCGGGATCAACACGGCCATCATCTCTCCCGGTGGTGGCAATGTCGGAATCGGCTTTGCCGTGCCGGTCGACATGGCCCGCGCGGTCATGGACCAACTGATCCGGTTCGGCGAGGTCCGGCGCGGACGGCTTGGCGTGACGATACAGGACCTGACACCCGATCTGGCCGAGGCGCTCGGTGTCGATGCGCGCTCCGGTGCAATCGTTGCCTCCGTCGAGGACAAGTCGGCGGCGGATCGCGCCGGTCTCGAACCCGGAGATGTCATCACTGCCGTAAATGGCGATCCTGTGACCGGCTCTTCCGAGTTGCGGCAAGCCATCGGCATGCTCCGGCCGGACACGGAGGTTGAGATAGAAGCCCTGCGACAGGGACAACGGCTGGCCCTGACAACGAAGCTCGGCGATGGCAGCCCTGCCCGCACCGCACGGGCCGGAACGCCGGACTTGCTCGCCGGAGTTCAGTTGGCACCGCTTGGGGCCGCTCAGCGCCGGGAGGGAATCGACACCGGTGTCGTCGTGACCGATATCCAGCCGGGAACCCGTGCAGCGCGGGCCGGGCTTCGTCCGGGCGACGTCATTCTGTCGATCAACAACACTCCCGTGGACAACACAGGTGACGTCGACCGGGTGCTCGGAGCGACCCCCAGCGCCCTTGCTCTTTCGGTGTGGCGGGAGGGCGAACGCCTCTTGATCCTCCTGCGATCCTGACACGCGCAACAGGGCACAGCACCCATGCTCCGTCGATGGACCCGTCGGCGGAGCATTCGGCGCTGCCGTCCGGTATCCACCTGCTTTCGTTGAATATAATCTCACGTTTAGCAATCACGAACTTGTTACCCAAGGGTCTTGAAATCCGCTGCGGCTTTTCCAAATTAGTTCGCCGTTGGCACTCTGTCAGCGAGAGTGCCAAGTGCATGAAACGCAAATGGAGGAACGTTCGATATGGCATTCACCCCTCTTCACGACAGGGTTCTCGTGCGCCGTATTGAAAGCGACGAGAAAACCGCGGGCGGATTGATCATTCCCGATACTGCCAAGGAAAAACCCGCCGAGGGACTGGTTGTTGCCGTGGGCGCCGGTGCCCGTGACGACGATGGCAAGCGGATCCCGATGGACATCAGGGAAGGTGACCGGATCCTGTTCGGCAAATGGCCCGGCACCGAGATCAAGATTGATGGCGAGGAACTGCTGATCATGAAGGAAAGCGACATCCTCGGCATTCTCGGCGAGGCAAAGGTCGCCAAGGCCGCCTGATCCGGAAACGACATTACAGGAGGAACGAGCCAAATGGCTGCAAAGGACGTGAAGTTTGAATCCGACGCCCGCCACAAGATGCTGCACGGCGTCAACATCCTCGCCGATGCGGTGAAGGTGACCCTCGGCCCGAAAGGCCGTAACGTCGTCATCGAAAAATCCTTCGGTGCCCCGCGCATCACCAAGGACGGTGTCTCGGTCGCCAAGGAGATCGAGCTGGAGGACAAGTTCGAGAACATGGGCGCCCAAATGGTGCGCGAGGTTGCATCCCGCACCAACGAAGAGGCGGGCGACGGCACCACTACTGCCACCGTGCTTGCCCAGGCGATCGTGCGGGAAGGGTTGAAATCCGTGTCCGCCGGAATGAACCCGATGGACATCAAGCGCGGGATCGATCTGGCCGTGTCAACGGTGATCGAGGACATCAAGAAAGCGGCGCGGGATGTGAAGGGCAGCGACGAGATTGCCCAGGTCGGCACCGTTTCGGCCAATGGCGAGGCCGAGATCGGCCAGCAGATCGCCGATGCGATGCAGAAGGTCGGCAACGAGGGTGTCATCACCGTCGAGGAGAACAAGGGCCTGGAGACCGAGACCGAGGTCGTCGAAGGCATGCAGTTCGATCGCGGTTACCTGAGCCCATATTTCGTCACCAACCCGGACAAGATGACCACCGAGTTGGAGGAAGCGTATGTCCTTCTGCACGAGAAGAAACTCTCTTCGCTGCAATCCATGGTGCCGCTGCTCGAAACCGTCATCCAGTCCGGCAAGCCGTTGCTGATCGTTGCCGAGGACGTCGAAGGCGAGGCCTTGGCCACGCTCGTCGTCAACAAGCTGCGCGGCGGTCTGAAGATCGCTGCCGTCAAGGCTCCGGGCTTCGGCGATCGCCGCAAGGCCATGCTGCAGGACATCGCGATCCTGACCGGCGGCCAGGTGATCTCCGAGGATCTCGGCATGAAGCTGGAGAATGTCACGCTGGACATGCTGGGCACGGCAAAGCGGATCGCCATCACCAAGGACGAGACAACCATTGTCGAAGGCCATGGAGCGAAGGCGGAGATCGAGGCCCGCTGCAAGCAGATCAAGCAGCAGATCGAAGAGACCGCTTCGGACTACGACCGCGAGAAGTTGCAGGAACGTCTGGCGAAGCTGGCTGGCGGCGTTGCCGTCATCCGCGTCGGTGGCATGACCGAGGTCGAGGTGAAGGAGCGCAAGGATCGTGTGGACGACGCGCTGAACGCCACCCGGGCCGCGGTTCAGGAAGGTATCGTCGTCGGCGGCGGCGTGGCGCTTGTTCAGGCATCCAAGGCGCTGAACGAGCTCACCGGCGCCAACCCGGACCAGAACGCCGGTATCGCCATCGTCCGCAAGGCTCTCGAAGCCCCGCTGCGCCAGATCGCGGAGAACGCCGGTGTCGACGGTTCGGTTGTGGCCGGCAAGATCCGGGAAAGCGACGACGCGAGTTTCGGCTTCAACGCGCAGACCGAAGAATATGGCGACCTGTTCAAGTTCGGCGTCATCGACCCCGCCAAGGTTGTCCGGACGGCGCTGGAGGATGCCGCCTCCATTGCCGGGCTTCTGATCACCACCGAAGCCATGGTCGCCGAGAAGCCGGAGCCCAAGTCCGCAGCCGGCGCGGGTGCCCGGATGCCGGACATGGGCGGCATGATGTAGGGCACACGCCCGGTGGAAAGGGGGCACCGCTCCCTTTCCGCATTCGCGTTCCGGGCGATCCAGCGGTACGCAGCCGAATTCCATTCCGCTTCGGCAACGCCTGCTTCTGGCCTTCGCCCGGAACCCGATCCCCCGCCAACCGTTCGCGGTCGGTGGCTGCGGTGCCTGCCACAGCACCGCCCCGGACGGTTCCCAGAACAGATCGCCGGCGTGCCCCCGCTGGACGGCATGTCGGCCCGAATGGAGGTAAAGACACGACCATGTCGCTTGTCTCAGCTCAGAAGCTTTCGAAGCGCTTCGGCGAGATGATCGCAGTCGACAACGTTTCGCTCGATGTTGCACGGGGCGAAGTTGTCGGGTTCCTCGGACCGAATGGCGCTGGAAAATCCACAACGATGAAGATGATCTCCGGGTTTCTCGAACCCGATCGCGGTGCGGCGGAGATCTGTGGTGTCGACGTCTGGTCGCACCCCGAAGAGGCCAAGTCCCGGCTTGGATACCTGCCTGAGGGCGCGCCGGCCTACGGCGACATGCCGGTGGCCGATTTCCTGCGGTTTTGCGGAAGGATGCGGGGGCTGAAGGGCGCCGGCCTGCGGAACCGGCTGGCCGAGATGGCCGATAGGGTTCGGCTGACCGAGGTCTGGTCGCGGCCCATCGAGACACTGTCGAAAGGGTACCGCCGCAGGGTCGGAATCGCACAGGCCCTGATCCACGATCCCGACGTGCTCATCCTGGACGAGCCGACAGACGGGCTCGACCCGAACCAGAAACACGAGATGCGCACCCTGATCCGGACCATCGCGCCGGAGAAATCCATCATCGTTTCGACCCATATTCTTGAGGAGGTCGAGGCGATCTGCTCCCGCGCGGTCATCATTGCCCGGGGGCAGGTCGTTGCAGATTCCACGCCGCAAGACCTGCTGGAACGCGCCGCCAACGGCCGCGCCATCCGGGTCACAATAGGCTCGCCGGAGGAAAAGGCTGTCGTGGAGAAGGTCAAACCCTGCAGCGACGGCGCCGATCTGGAGGTGATGGAACGCCGCAACGGCTCCACCAGGCTGCTCCTGCGCTACGGCGACACGCCGGCGGATGCGACGGAGTTGGCGAAACGGCTCCGGGACGCGGAACTTCCCGTAGAGGAGGTCGGTCTTTGGCGGCCACGCCTTGAGGACGTGTTCCGCGACGTGACGACCCCCTATCACTGAAACACTGAGGGAGACTTCCGATGAATTCTTCGCTTTCCTCCGTGGGCGTCGTGTTCGGCCGCGAGTTCCGTGCCTATTTCGCGACCCCACTTGCCGCGATCTTCCTGGTCGTGTTCCTTGCCCTGGCCGGGACGATGACCTTCTTCGTGTCCGGCTTCTTCGATCGCAACAGCGCCGATCTGACCGCACTTTTTGCCTGGTTGCCATGGCTCTTTCTGGTACTCCTTCCCGCCATCGGCATGCGCCTGTGGGCGGAGGAGCGCCGCTCCGGCACGATCGAGTTGCTGATGACGATGCCGGTCAAACCCTGGGCGATCGTTGCCGGCAAGTTCCTTGCGGGGTGGGCCTTCACCGCGCTGGCTCTCGCCATGACCTTTCCGCTCTGGATCACCGTCAACTGGCTCGGCACGCCCGACAACGGCGTCATCCTTGCAGGGTATCTCGGCGCCTTGCTGATGGCGGGCGCCTTTCTGGCCATCTCCGCCTGCATCTCCGCGCTGACCCGCAACCAGGTGATCGCATTCATCTGCTCGGTGATCGTCACCTTCCTGCTGGTCACGGCGGGCATTGACGTTGTTCTCGGCGGTTTGCGGGGATGGGCGCCGTACTGGCTGACCGAAGGCGTCGCGGCGCTCTCGGTGCTCAACCACTTCGAGCGCATCACCTTTGGGCTGATCGAGATGCCGACGCTCGTCTTCTTCGGCTCGCTGATCGGGATCGCGCTGATCGTCAATACACTCGTTGTCGAACTCAAGAAGGCTCAATGATCATGGAACGGTTTCACGCACTGACCGAATGGGTCGGCCGCCAGCCGCGCCGCCGGCTCTATGGACTGTCCATCGCACTGGCTGCGGTGCTTTTTGTCTCGCTCAACGTTTTTGCCTCGCGGGCGCTCGACGGGCTGCGCGCGGATGTAACGGAGGCACGGGTCTGGACGGTATCTGATGGCACCCGGGCATTGTTGACCGGGTTGTAAGAACCGCTGCACCTGCGGTTGTATCAATCGGCGGGCCTGACGGAAGCCGCCCCGCAACTGGCAGGCCATGCCGACCGTGTGCGCGGTTTGCTGCAAACCTACGCCGATCTGGCGGACGGAAGGATCACGCTGGAGGTGATCGACCCGCAACCCTACTCGGACGAAGAGGACCGCGCCGTCGGTTTCGGCATCAACCGCATCGCCCTGACCGGCGCCACTGAGCCGACGTTCTTCGGGCTTGCTGCCACCAACTCGACCGATGGGCGCAAGACCATCCCGGTGTTCTCCCCTGATCGGGAGGCCTGGCTGGAATACGACCTGACGCGGCTGGTCGCCGAGCTTGGTCAGCCGGTGAAGCCGAAAATCGCGGTTCTGGACGGGATTGGCCTTTCCGGGGACCCGGTGACCGGCCAGCCCGAACAGCAGAGCCTCGCGATGCTGCGCGAACTCTACGATGTCGATGTGCTGACAGGCGACGTAAACAGCTTTCCCGAAGGCACGCAGGTCGTGACCGCGATTCACCCGCAGGGGCTGTCGGAGGCGACGCTTTATGCGCTCGATCAATGGGTCATGGGCGGCGGCGCCTTCATGGCCTTCGTCGACCCGCATGCGGAAACGCAGATCGGCCCACGGGGCATGCCCGCGCCAGACGCGGCTTCCGACCTTGCGACGCTCTTCGAGGCATGGGGCGTGGCCTATGATCCCACACAGGCCGTCGCGGACCCGGCCTATGCGCTGACCACGATACGCCGCATCAACGGACGCGATGTGGATGTCGGCAACCCGGCCTGGCTGCGCCTTGATCCCGGCGCGATAGACACCGGCCGGCCGACGCTCGCGCGGCTTTCTGCCCTTGTCATGACAAGCGCGGGCAGCTTTGCCCCCGCCGGGGGATCAGCCGGGTTCACGCCGCTGGTCACGGCCTCCGACACCGCCGTTCTCGCCGACGCCACCCAGGCCGCCGACCGTTTCGGCGACCCAAGAGACCTTGTGGCCGACGGGACCACGCCGGAGGCCGCCCCGGTGCTGGTGGCCCATCTGTCCGGCACATTGACCACGGCATTCCCTGAGGGCAAGCCCGAGGGATCGGAGTGGACCGCTGCGCATATCGCAACCACAGAGGCGGCAAATGTCATGATATCCGCCGATGCCGACATGCTGATGGACCGCAACTGGATCCAGCAGCGCAGCATTCTTGGCACCACCATCCCGCAGGCATTTGCCAACAATGGGGACTTCTTCCTGAACACGGTCGAGCACATGGCCGGCGGAGCGGCCCTCGCCGACCTGCGTGGCCGCGCCATCGACTGGCGGCCGCTTGAGCGCATCGAGGCCATGCAACGCAGTGCCGAGGCCACCTATCGCGCCACCGAACAGGCGCTTCTGGACCGCATCGCCGAGGCCGAGGCGCAACTGCACGACCTTGCAGCCAGCGAAGGCGGCGACGGCGCGCTCTTCAATGCCGAGGTGGTTGCCCAGGCCGAAGATCTGCGGGCCGACCTGCTGGCCGCGCGGGCAGAGCTGCGGCAGGTGCAATACGACCTGCGCAGCGACGTGGAGCGCCTGCAATCCTGGGTCACGGTGATCAATGTCGGCATCGTTCCCGTGTTGGCCGCGCTGCTGGCGCTGACCTTCGCCCTGCGCAGGCCGAAACGGCCCCTCCCCACCCGCGCAGAAGCGTAACCGAACAAGGAGTGCGAAAATGGCAAGGACATCATTTTTCATTCTCGCCGGGGCAACGGCCCTGACCCTTTTTGCGGCGGCCGGCACGGCGGTGTTCGACAGATCCGCGCCAGCCCTCGCCGCAGCCGGCGAGAAGTTGTTCCCCGATCTCGACGCCCGAAGCGCGACGATTGCGAGCGTCACCGTGCGCGATGGCGACTTCGAGGCCGTGATCCAGCGTCGCGACGGCATCTTCGTCGATGCCGCATCGGGCTACCCGGTGGCGCAGGACGCGTTGCAGGAGCTGGTCGGCTCCATTGGTCTGGCGGAGATCGCGGAGGCGAAAACCACCGATCCCACCCGCCATGCCGACCTCGGGCTTGCGGACCCGACCGCCGGGGACGGTGCCGGGACGGAGGTTATCCTCGAAAATGCGGAGGGTGGCAGAATCGCCCATGTCATCGCCGGTGACCGCGACATCACCCTCGGTGGCACGACAGGCGGCCAGTTCCTGCGCCGCGGCGACGAAAACGAAACATGGCTGGCCCGCGCCAGAATCGAGCCGCCCACCCGCCGCGCGGGTTGGTTCGAGACCCGTCTGTTCGAAACCGACGCGGACCGGATCACGTCCGCCACGCTCCAACCCGCAACAGGCGCGGCCATCGCGTTTGAACGCAGCGGGGACGATTTCATCATCGGCGCCAACCTGCTGGACGGCAAGGAACAGGACGACGGCCATGTCGCCCGGATTCCGCGACTATTCGAAACGCTGGACTTCGCCGACGTCCGCCCGGATGGCGGCGAGGCAGACACCGGTGTCCACCTCTCGGCCAGCATGGAGGCGGGAACCCACATCACGCTCCACACGCTGCCGGGGTCAGAAGGCGATGATCGTCGCTGGGTCAGGATCGAGGTACAGGGCGAAACCAAGGCCGCCGACGCCCTCCGCTCACGTGTCGATGGGTTCGCCTTCGCTCTGTCGGCGAACGACGCAAAGATCCTCGGATGGACGCTCGCGGATCTGAGCGAAGACACGGCCAGTTGATCTGCGCCTGAGGACGTGGACGGGCCGCCAGCGCGCGGCCCGTTTTTTGCGCGCATCTACGCTTGAACGCGCCGCGACACTGCGGCGGCAGGCGCGACACCGGCCCGGTCGCAGGTGACACCGCGCAGAATCGGCGTTCAGCTCCGGCGCTGGAACGCGATCATGACCAGGGCAAGCAGCGACGACCCGATCATCAGCAGCAGCGAAACCGCGTTCAACAACGGCGTCGAGCCCTCCTTGAGCCGGTCGAACATGGCGATAGTCAGCGGCGCGTCGGAGCCGACCAGCATCAGCGTCGTGTTGAAATTCTCGAAACTCATCAGGAAGGCCACCACAAAGGCGCCGATCATCGCCGGGGCGAGATAGGGGATGGTGATCGTCCGCACCGCCGTCAGCCGGTTCGCGCCGAGGTTCATCGCGGCTTCCTCCAGAGAGCGGTCGAATTTCTGCAGGCGAGCGCCGATGACCAGCGTCGCAATCGTCGCGATGAAGGAGAACTGCCCGAGGATGACCAGCAGAAGACCGGGGCGAAGTGCCTCCCAGTCCCATTGCGCCATGTCCCAGAGACCGTTGGCCACCCGACTGGAAAACACCAGGATCGAGATCCCGAGGACAATCCCGGGGATCACCAGCGGCAACAGCATGAAGACATAGAGCAGCCCCTGCCCCCGGAACCTGTAACGGTTGAACAGGAAGGCGTTCGATGTCCCGACCGCCACGGAGAGCAGCGAAACGAGGATTGCCACGAAACAGGAGGTCCCGATGGCCCGCAATATCGGCCGCTCGTGGAACACCCCGATCATCGGACGTTCGGACCCGAAAAACCAGTTCCAGGTGAACCCCTCCCACGGAAGCGAGGGGAACTGGCTGTCATTGAACGCAAACACGGCCACGACAACGAGCGGCAACGCCAGGAAGACGAAAAAGGCGATGATATAAGCCGTGTAGGCGAGGCTCAGCGCGCGGGGCTGGGGAATGGTCGGGATCATGTCAGCGCCTCATCCCATGGTCTTTTCGAGCGATTGCCCGGTGAGCTTGAGCATCCCCCAGACAATGAAGGACGACAGCCCGAGCAGGAGGAACCCGAAGGCCGCGCCAAGCTCCCAGTTGAAGCGCACGATGAACTGCGAATAGATCAGTTCGGTGAACCACAGGCTGTCCTTGCCGCCGAGCATGATCGGCGTCAGGTAGTTTCCAAGGCTGAGCATGAAGACGACGATACAGCCCGAAACGATGCCGGGCGTGGCGTGCGGGATGATGATCTCGCGCAGGACGGAGATCCCGTTGCCGCCAAGGTCATAGCCTGCCTCGATCACCTCGTCGGGCAGACTTTCCAGCGTGGTCACAAGAGGCACCACCATGAACAGCATCGAGGTATAGACCAGCCCGACCATGATCGCTGCATCGTTGTAGAGCAGCTCCACCGGCCCATCGACGAGACCAAGTGCCTGCAACAGGTTCGAGATGATGCCGGTTTCGCGCAGCAGGATCATCCAGCCGAACGTCCGCACCAGTTCGGAGACCCAAAACGGAACAAGGCAGAGCAGGAACAGCGCCGACTGAACCCGTCCCCGGGCGATCTTGGCGATGTAATACGATACCGGAAAGGCAATCAGCAGCGTGATGGTCGTCGCGAGGATCGACATCATGGCCGTCCGGATGAAGGTCCGCAGGTACAGCGGCTCGTTGATGAATGTAAGGTAGTTGGCGAGGCTTATCCGATATTCGCCGACACCCACCCGTTCCCGCAGGGAGACCAGCAACATGTCGATATGCGGGATGAGGATGAGCAGCGACAGCCACACCACCAGCGGGGACAACAGCAGGATGAAGCCTAGTTTCGCCTCTGCCCGCATCAGGACACCGCCGCCGCGAAGCAATTGCCCTGCGCGCCGGACCAGCCGATCTGCACTTCCGAACCGCGGGTCAGGGTGGAGAACTCGCCGGATTGCGGCAGGTTCACCTCGATTTCACCGTTTCCAGAACTGTCCTGAACGATGATCCGGCTGGCGGCGCCATTGAACAGGATGGAGCCAACGCGCCCAGTCATCTGGTTGTCGAAATGCGATAGCTCCTCGGCGGAATGGGCGATCCGGATCGCCTCCGGCCGAACGAAGATCTCCGCCCGGTCGCCGGCGGAGAGCACACGCCCATGCGCCGCGCCACGCATCAGCATGCCGCTGTCGGTGCGCAACTCGATCCCATCGCCCTCCGTCCGTTCGATGCGGCCAGCCCAGCGGTTCGTATCGCCCACGAAACCGGCAACGAAGGCGGTATCCGGGCGATAGTAGAGGTCCTGTCCACTCCCGACCTGTTCAAACCGTCCCTCGTTCATCACGGCGATGTCGTCCGACATTACCAGCGCTTCGGACTGATCGTGGGTGATGTAGACAAAGGTGGTGTCGAATGCGGCCTGAAGCGCCTTCAGTTCGACCTTCATGCGTTCGCGCAGCTTGAGGTCCAGCGCGCCAAGTGGCTCATCGAGCAACAGGACGTCGGGTTCAAGCACCATGCAGCGGGCAATGGCCACGCGCTGCTTCTGCCCGCCCGACAGTTCATTGATCTTTCGTTCACCGATCCCGGGCAGGCCGATCCGCTCCAGCGCCTGCTCGACCTTGGTCGCGATCTCTGCCCGGGGCATACCGGCCCGGCGCAGCCCGTAGCCGATATTGTCCGCGATGTTCATCATCGGGAACAGCGCCAGATGCTGGAACACCATGTTCACGGGCCGCTTGTTCGGCGGCGTGTCGATCACTGATCCGCCGCGGATCAGGATATCCCCGGCGCTGGGTTCCAGGAATCCGGCGATCATGCGCATGATCGTCGTCTTGCCACAGCCCGAGGGGCCGAGGATTGAAAAGAAGGAACCGCGCGGGACTTCGAAGGACACGTTGTCGACGGCGACCGTGTCACCGAACCGACGGGTCAGGTTCACGCATTCAAGATCGGGCTGCATCGGGGATCCAAATTGGGGGGCAGTGCCCGCGCGATGGCGGGCACTGCTGAATTGTCGTCAGTTGGCGGCCTTGACGCGGTCTAGCACGCCACCTTCGATGGCTTCGAGACCGGCAGGAACCGGCGGATACCACTTGATGTTGTCGATGGCTTCTTGCGGGAAGCTGGCTTGAAACTGGGCCTTCTGGGCCTCGTTCACGAACTCGTCCGCACCTTGGGAAGCGGTGAAATAGCTCGAAGCCTCGGTGATCATCGCCGCGATATCAGGCCGCATGACGAAGTTGATCCAATCATAGGCGGCATCGTCTGCCCTGCCCTTGGCCGGCAATGCAAAGGTATCGATCCAACCCAACGCACCCGACGCCGGCGCGACAAAATTGATATCCGGGTTGTCTGCATTCAGTTGCCAGCCGCCGGCATCCCAAGCCATCGAGGCCACAACTTCGCCCGAGCGCACCAGTCCGATCAGTTCGTCACCGCCGCCCCAATACGTTTTCACGTTCGGCTTGCAATCGGTGAGCTTGGCTTCAACTTGCGCCATGACTTCGCTGTAGGCGGCTTCGTCGCCATAGGCCGCGAACGGATCAAGCCCCATGGCAAAGGCAAAGCCGATCAGCGTTGGGCGCTTCAGGCGGTAGGAGACCTTGCCGGCAACGTCATCCGAGCAGAGGTCGGTGTAGTCCTTCACCGAAGCCGCCATTTTGGTGTCCAGCACAAGCCCGCTGGTGCCCCACACATGCGGCACGCCGTAAACCGCGCCGTCCACCGTGGTGTTGCCTTGCGTGGCTTCCAGCATCGAGGGGATGAACAACGACGTGTCAATCTTGGACATGTCGATCGGCTTGTAGATGCCGAACTCTGCTTGCGGGCCGGCGATGCGGTCCTGGCTGGGCTGGGCGAGATCGAAGCCGCCGCCGCCGGTGGCGCGCAGTTTGGCGATCATTTGCTCGTTGTTGGATGTCGTTACCTCTACGGTGTGGCCTGTTTCGGCCTCGAATTTGGCAATGACTTCTTCGGGCGCATATCCGCCCCAGGTCAGAAGGCGGAGCGTGTCTGCAGAGGCCGGGATGGCCAGCACGATGGCAGAGGACGCGACTGTCGAAAGGCAAATGGCTTTCAGCTTTGACATGGCTTTATTCCCTGTTGAGTCTCTTTGTGCGCGAACAGTGCGTTCCAAGCCCGATTTCCGTCAACACCCAATCGAAGGAAACCGTTGGCATTTCTCGGGAAAGTCCGCCCCCGATTTCCACTTCGCCAGACCGGGGTGACCGAGCACCCTGCGCGGACCAGCCGGCAGGGATCCGCCCTTGACTGTCCCCCGCCCGCGGGCACCGGCGGCGGGCACCCGACCCCCGTGGGGAATCCTGGCCTGCGCCTTTGCGCCGGAGGTTTTGAACCGCCCCGTATATCAACACTCGACGCGGGTGTTGACCGACGGGACGAACAGGTTTTCCGGCAGCAAAACGGAACGATGTCGCTGTCATCCAAACCGGCGTCGGAAACAGGACGTCCCCGCCCCGCCTGGCTCTGCTGTAAATCGACCAAGGGCGAGGGCGGGTTGCCGTCCCCTCGCATAGACCCAACCGCCGTTGCCAATCCGCCCGACACCTCAGGGGTCTGGCCACATGTCGCGGTGAAGACACCGGGATGCGCGCGCCGGGCCCTTCGTCAAGGCGGGCAGCGGTCGCATCCCCATGAACCGGAGATCGACCGTGACACACGAACGTCCCCAATCCTACCGCTACCACAATGGTCAGAAGGCCGCCCTGCCCTTCGCGACCGAGGAATACCAGGCGCGGCTGGCCGGCCTGCGCAGTCGCATGGCGGAACTAGGAGTCCACGCGGCAGTCTTTACCTCGATGCACAATATCGCCTACTACTCGGGTTTTCTCTACTGTGCCTTCGGCCGCCCCTACGGCCTCGTCGTGACGGACCGCGACTGCGTCACCGTCTCTGCCGGGATCGACGCGGGTCAGCCCTGGCGGCGGTCGGTCGGGGACAATATCACCTACACCGACTGGACCCGCGACAATTACTGGCGTGTCATCGCCGGTGTGACCGGCACCGATCAGAGCATCGGCATCGAGGCCGATCACCTCACGCGGGAGGCGGAAGGCCGGCTCACTGCATTCCTGAATCCGTGTGAACTGGTCAATATCGCCCCCACCTGCATGCAGCAACGCATGAAGAAGAGCCCTGCCGAGATCGACCTGATCCGGCAAGGGGCCGCCGTGGCCGATGTCGGCGGCTACGCCATCCGCGAGGCCATCCGTGAAGGCACGCGGGAGATCGACGTGGCCATGGCCGGGCGCGACGCGATGGAACTGGAGATCGCCCGCCGGTTCCCCGATGCCGAGTACCGAGACACATGGGTCTGGTTCCAGTCCGGCCTCAACACCGACGGCGCCCACAACCCGGTCACCGGTCGGGTCCTGCAACGCGGCGATATCCTGTCGCTCAATACCTTCCCGATGATCTCCGGGTACTACACGGCGCTTGAACGAACGCTGTTCGTGGGAGAGGTCGACGCGGCTTCGCTGCGGATCTGGGAAGCCAATGTCGCCGCGCATGAGTTCGGCATCGCACAGCTCCGGCCGGGGGCGTCCTGCGCCGACATCACGTCTCGCATCAACGGCTTTTTCGAGGAACGCGACCTGCTGCAATACCGGACTTTCGGCTACGGCCACTCCTTCGGTGTGCTGTCGCACTACTACGGGCGCGAGGCCGGGCTGGAGTTGCGCGAGGATATCGACACGGTGCTGGAACCCGGCATGGTGATCTCCATGGAGCCGATGCTGACCATCGCACAGGGACAGCCCGGCGCGGGCGGGTACCGGGAACACGACATCCTCGTGATCACCGAAGACGGCAACGAAAACATCACCGGCTACCCCTACGGACCAGAGTTCAACGTCGTCGGCTGAGTCATGCAATCAAATCGCTTCTGATATGCAATCGCAGTACTGACAATCGCCACTCCGCGTCTCGACATATTCAACACCGGGGCAGGTTCGCTCCGAAGGAGATCAAGATGACAAGAGTTTGGACAAGTGTTGCAATTGCCCTTCTGGCCGCCATGCCGGCCTTTGCCGGCGACCTGAGAACTGAAACCGTGCACTTTCCCGCCAGGCAGTCCGGAACAACGATTAGCGATAGCATCAAGGGCTACCAGTCCGTGGCCTACGAACTCGGAGCGGCACAGGGTCAGACCATGGTGGTTGATTTTGCCACCTCCAACCCGTCCGCCTACTTCAATGTCTATGCGCCCGGGAAAGGGCCTGGCGACGCCGCCATGTACGTTGGCGCGGCCAGCGGCAATCGGTTCGAGGGCACCCTGCCCGCCGCCGGAGACTACACCGTTTCGGTCTACCTCTATCGGAGCGCAGCCCGCCGCGACGAGGTCGCTGACTACACGCTCGACATCGGTATCGACCGATAAAGGAGACGATCATGCTGGATTTTCTAAACCCGCTCGGTTTGCCGATCAAATATGCCATTATCGGTGCGATCGCCTGCCCTTTCGGCGTCTTCCTTGCCGGCCTGCTTGGGTTCGGGGCGACCGGTTACATCCCGACCATGGTCGGAGGCGCCATCGGCGGTGCCGTGGGCGGCTACATCCGCAAGCGGCGCGGCAAGGCCCGGTAGGTCACTCCTCGCGGCGCAGTACGCTGCCAAAGGCCGTGATCAAGAGAGCCAACGCCGCCAGGAGCCCGAAGGCCACTCGCAGCGAGGTTGCCTCGGCAACGAAACCGATCATCGGCGGCCCGAGCAGCAGGCCACCGTATCCCAGTGTCGCCACTGAGGCGATGGCCTGCCCCGGCGGAATGTCGGGATCGATGGCCGCCCGGGAGAACGCCAGCGGCACCGCGGCGGCGTAGCCCACGCCCACCAATGCAAAGCCGAGCAGGGTCATAGGCAGGGTCGCGAACCCCAGTGCCAACAGCATCCCGGCCGCCGCAATCACACCGCTGGCGCGCGCCACGGCCACCGGTCCGGCGAGCGTGATGATCCGGTCGGCAGACAGCCGCATCGCCACCATCGCTATGGAGAACACGGTATAGCCGAGCGTCGCCTGCGCCTCTCTCGCACCGGCTTCCTGCACCAGGAAGACCGCGCCCCAGTCGGCAATGGCGCCTTCGCCGACGGCTGCGGCCAGCGCAATGATCCCGACCAGTACCAGCGCTCCGCGCGGCAGTGCGAACACCGCCGCATTCGGGTCGTGCGGCCGGGTTTCGGACTGCCATGGCGTAAGCACGAACGGCAGCAGCAGCGCGCCAAAGAGCAGTGCGGCGAGTGTGAAATGGCTTGAAACGCCGAGCCCGGCGGAGGTCGCGAAATACCCGATCCCCGCGCCGGCCCCCGCACCGAAGCTCCACATCGCATGGAAAGAGGCCATGACCGAGCGGCCCATGTGTTTCTCGACCTCCGTGGCCCATGTGTTCATCACAACGTCCATCGAACCATGGTGCATCCCGAAGAGGAACACCGCCCCCGCCAACCAGACCGGACCGGGCGCGACCCCGATAAGGATCAGCGTGAAGATGTAGCCCACCGCGACCCACCGCGTGATCCGCGCCGCGCCGAGGCTGTCAGCCAGCCGCCCGGCGAGCGGGAAGGAGATCAATGCCCCGGCCCCCATGAAAAGCAGGATCAGCCCCAGCCGCGAAGGGCTGAGTCCGTGGATCTCGGTAATGGCGGGAATGCGCGACGCCCAGACGCCGAGCAGGACGCCATTGAGCGCGAAGGCTGCGGCGACCGCCCGCCAGGGCGTGCGCAAGGTCTGCAGAGAGGCAGTGATGTCAGACATGGCGAAGCTCCACACCGACGTCCTGAATGGCCCGGGTCCGTCCCGGGTCGGCGTCGGTGATGACAAGGTCGATTTCGGTGACGGGCAGCACTTGATGACGGGCCCTTCGGCCAAGTTTCCGGGCGCCGGCAAGCGCAATCGTCCGAACACTGGCCGCGCTCATGGCACGTTTGAGCGTCGCCTCTGCCAGATCATCCGCGCTCAGTCCGAACCCGGCATCCAGTCCGCACACCCCGAGAACGCAGAGATCCGCGGAGAATTTTTCCAGCGCTGCCTCAGCCGGCTGGCCCGTCGCCACACCACCGAAAGCGGAGAGTTTGCCACCGACGAGGACAGTCTCGATCCCACGCGACAGGGTCTCCAACGCAACGGCCGGCGCCGGTGTCACCACGAGGGCGCACGGCATCGGCGGCAGGGTGCGGGCAAGCTGTAGCACGCTGGTCCCCCCGTCCAGGACGAGCACCATCCCGTCGGCAAGCTCGGGGACGACCGCTGCGGCCAGTTTCTCCGCCTCGGGGCGCGGGGTGGTGACGCGATCGAGCATGGGCACATCGGGCGGGAGCACCGGCAGCGCACCGCCGCGAATGCGCCGCACCGCACCTTCCGCTTCCAGCGCCAACAGGTCGCGCCGGATGGTGTCGGGCGAAACTCCGAATTCCTCTGCCAGTTGTGCAAGGGCAAGGGGTCTGCCGTCCGCAGCGCGGGCTTTCAGACGCGCCTGCCGGGCATCGGGGGACTTGGGAAAGGGATCGGGCACGGGCGAATCCGGCGGCTTTGGGTTGCTGCCTTTTGCAGCACTCTGCAAGATTTTGCAATATGTCGAAACAGGCCTTGCACGAGTTCGAAACAGCATCGGACAGAAGGCCCTCTAGCTTGTGGTCAAACCTTGCAGCACTCGGGTCGCAAATTGCGCAACGCATGCCCCACGTCACACCCCTGCCAGACGGCCGACGTCGGCCAACTCCGTTTCTTCCGGTCTGCACAGGGACCAGCGGACACCCCGAAGCCCACACAAGATCGACACGGCGTTGAACGACCGCGCGCCGCCATGCCCTGTCCTTCGAACGACACGCGTCCAATCCGCACTTGCAGACCGCCGCTGACAACAGGCCAGAGGCACGACGCCTCGCCCCGGTCCGCCATTCGGCGCGCTACGGACCGTTGGGACCGCGGCCCGGAAGCGCTGAGGAGGGGCGAGGCGCAAGCCGCAGAATACCGGAAACCACTTCAGGAAGTACGGCGGGCGCGCGGATGCTTCCGGTGCGCACCGAGCGGGCGAATAACTCAAGCCACTTGACCAAATGAAACGGCCTCCGGGAAATGACTCCCCGAAGGCCTGGATTCTCGAACTGCGTTTCGCCCCGGGCGCCGGATCAGTCCGTCCAGCGGACCCCGGTCAGGTCATTGGCCTGTGTCGGCGCATTCTCCCACAGCCCCTCGATCTTGCTGTTGGCCACGCCGGTCTTGGCGAGCTGGAACAGGAAGCCATTGACGTAGTCGTCGGCGATGATCTGCTGTGCGGTATGCAGCAGCGCTGTGCGCTGCTCCGGGTTGGAGGTGACGCCAAGCTCCTCCATCAGCGCCTGGAACTTCGGGTTGTCATACTGGAAATAATAGTCCGGCCGGGCGTAGATGTTGATGTCCGCAGGCTCGGTATGACTGACGATCGTCAGGTCGAAATCCTTGCCCTTGAAGACCTGCTCCAGCCACTGGGCCCACTCCAGGTTGGATATCTCGGTCTCGATCCCGACCTTGCGGAGCTGGGCGGCAACGATCTCGCCACCGCGGCGGGCATATGCGGGGGGCGGAAGAGCCAGACGCAGTTTCAGATCGGTCTGACCGGCCTCCGCCAGCAAGGCCATGGCCATGTCAGGATCATGCGCGGACTGCCCGGTCAGGTCGAGGTAGTCGGGGTTGTGCGGCGCGAAATGGGTGCCAATCGGCGTGCCGTAGCCGTGCATCGCCCCGTCGATGATCTCCTGCCGGTTGATCGCGTGGGCAATGGCCTTGCGTACCTTCACATCCGCCAACGGGCCGGACTTGTTGTTGATCGACAGGATCGTTTCGCCCTCGGTCGATCCGACGATGACGGTGAACATCGGGTTGGCGTCGAATTGCATCAGCGTTTCGGGGGCCGGGAAATTGGGGAAGGCATCGACATCGCCCGCCATCATGGCCGCAAAGGCCGCGTTGGGGTCGGAGATGAACTTGAACGTCGCCCGGGCAAGCGCCGGAGCCTCACCCCAATAGGCATCATTGCGCGCGATCTCGACCGAGTCGCCCTGTAGCCATTTCGTGAAGGTGAACGGGCCGGTGCCGACGGGCGCGGTGGCCGCTGACTCGATGCTCTCCGGCGCGACGATCACCGCGTCGCCCCAGGCCATCTTGAAGGGGAAGGCCCCATCCGGCGCAGACAACGTGACCTTGACGGTGAGCGGGTCGACGACCTCGACCCCGGCAATCCCGGCAAACAGCGCCTTCTGGGCGTTGGTGCTGTCCTCGGCACGGGCACGATCGAGAGAGAATTTCACATCCTCCGCATCCATCGCGGTGCCGTCGTGGAAGGTCACACCCTCCCGCAAGGCAAAGGTGTAGACAGTGCCGTCCTCGGAGATGTCCCAGCTGCTGGCCAGCCCGGGAACGATGGAGCCATCGGGGGCAAAACGGGTCAGGCCCTCGTAGATATTGGCATAGACGACTTCGTCGATGGCCGCGGCAGCGCCTCCGGTCGGATCGAGGTTTGGCGGCTCGAGAGCCATGCCGATGGTGATTTCGTCGGACGCGGCGAGGGCACCGCTGGCGGCCAGGGCAAGCGCGGCCACGCCGAGGGTGAGACGGTTGAACATGGGGGAACTCCCTGTTGTCATTTGCCTCCAAGGCTATGCGCAAGCCGCTGCGATCCGAAGTAAAAAATGTGGGCCGCCGGGAGAAAGGAGCGCATTGCCGCGGCATCGAGCCCCGGCAATGCACGCCGGACGGGGTCCGGCTGGCGCGACGGCTGGCGCGACGGAAGGCTGTGCGCCCCGATCCAGGGCGTGGTATCAGGCGGCAGGCGATGACAGGGGAGCAGCGGATGCGGGCGATTGCGGACACAAGCCGGCTTGTGGCGGATGGCGTGATCACCCCGGAACAGGCATCCGAGATCGAAACACGGGCGCGGCAGGGCATGGTGACCCTGGCGATCAATTCGGTCCTCTGCGCCGGGATCCTCGCGGCGACCGGCGGCCTGATCTTCTGGCTGTCGGATGCCCTCGCCGTCGCGTTCTCCGGCGGACTGGCGCTTGCGCTGGGGCTGGCGATCCTTCTGCGTGGCTCTGCTCTCTATGGCATGTTCGGCAATGCCGCTACCCTGATCGGTGCGGGCATGTTGATCGGCGGCGGTTGCGTCGAACTGCTGAACAAGGCGCCTGATATCGCCTCCGAGGGGATGGCCGTTGCAGGAATGCTGCTCTGCCTCGCCCTGGCCCTGCCCTTGCTGCGGGGGATCGCGCGTGGCCGCTACGTCGTCGGGGCGGTGTTCGTGATGGGCGCGGCACTCCACCTTGCGGGGATGGCGATGCTGCTACAGGACGCCGGCGTCACCGGCCTGCCCCGGGCGCTGTTCTTTCTCTATGCCAGCGCCACAATTGCCCTGACGGGCTGGCTCGTCGATATCGGCTTGATCACCGCATTCGCCATCGTGCCCTTTGCACAGGTTCTGGACACCGGGACCATGTATTTCCATGCCATCTATGTCTTCCACTCGCCGGAGCCCACGCTGTCGATCCTGCAGATGGCCGGGACAATTGCGCTGCTACTGTGGGCCTCGGCCCGCCTGCCGGAGCGCGGCGCCGGCCATGTGATGATCCTCGTCATGCTCGCCTTCGTCGTTGCCAACCTCTGCGCGTTGGTGGGTTCCCTCTGGGGGGACACCGTTGGCGAGACCTATTTCCGGCCGCACCCGGATTGGTACAGCAGTTCGGAACACTACGAGGCGGAACTGCAAACCTACCTTGCCCAAGCCTGGACGATCCCGGCGGAAGCCTATGCCGTGCTCTGGGCGCTGGCGCTTGCGGCCCTGGTGTTCTGGGCCGGTTTCGACAACCGACGCGGGCTCTTCAATGCCGCACTGACATTTGCCGCGATCCACCTCTACACCCAGCTATACGAGAGTTTCGGCAACGAGCCTCTGGCCTATGTGATAGGTGGCCTTCTTGCCATTCCGCTGGCCTGGGGCATGTGGCGTCTCGACGGGTGGATCTCTGCCCGGAAAGCAGCGGTTGACGCCGACACGAGCCCGGCCGGGTAAGGCGTTGGCGCTTGCGCAGTGCCCGCCGCCGTGACCAGAGATTGGACCCGCCCGCCCCCGCCCAGTGGCTATTTCAGGCTGGCAAGGAATGCCACGATGTTGCGTGCGTCCTGCTTCGCCTTCACCCTCCAGGCCATCCTGGACCGGGCCTTCGGGTTGCCCGTGATTTCGCGCAGCGTCTCGTCCGGGTCGAGCAGGTAGCGCACCAGGGCTTCCTCCTCCCAGACCAGCCCGGAGCCGGCCGCGTCCAACAGGCTGGAGCCATAGCGAAAGCCGGCATCCGCAGCGGCCACTGCACCGGGAATACCGTAGAGATTGGGCCCGATACGCCCCGCGCGCCCGGCCAACAGCGTGCCATCCTCGGCCACCACCCTATGGCAGGTAGCGCATTGCCTTGCAAAAGCCGTCGCGCCCGCTTCCGCGTCCTGGGCGGCAGCGGCTCCCCCGCAGAGGGTGGCGGCCGCAAGCATGACGAACAGGTGGCGTGGCATGGTTTCCTCCCGGACAGAATCGGCGACCTCTCCCTGCAGTCCACGTGATCCCCAGAGGAGGCAGGCCGCCGCATGACGGCTGGAAATAGGCGCGGGGCCCGGCAAGGTCAAATGGCCGCAGCCACACGCTCAACCAAGGCCAGAATGGCTCGCAACGCAGCCATCCTTGGCTCGCCGCGCTGCAAACCCACGATTTCGCGTCGATAGCGACGACGGCGCGCAGGCTGTGTCACCATGTCGGCGTGAAGTATTTTTCGATCGGGGCTTAGATCATGCAGGGTCTGCCCGCCGGAGGGCGGGCCGTCACTTGAAACGATTGCAGCCACCCCCGGGCCATTGATGCCCGGCCCAGACGAAATCGACGATGACCGAGGATCTGATCCCAGCATGGGTCGACGGGACCCTGAAGCCGGTCGGCAAACTGGAGGTTCACCGCGAGGGCCTCCGGCACAAGGCCGTGTCGGTTTTCGTGACCGACGGGGAGAACGTGCTGCTGCAACGCCGGGCATTGAGCAAGTACCACACGCCGGGCCTGTGGGCGAACACCTGCTGCACCCATCCGCTGTGGAATGAAACGGCTGCGGATTGCGCGGTGCGGCGGCTTCGGGAGGAACTGGGGATCACCGGTCTCTATCCCGCCCATCGTGACCGGGTCGAGTACCGCGCCGATGTTGGGGGCGGCATGGTGGAGCACGAGGTTGTCGACATCTTCGTCGCCATGGCCGAGCGCAAGATGAAGGTGGAGCCGAACCCCGACGAGGTGGCCCAGGTGGAGTGGGTCGGTTTCTACGACCTGACCGCCGAAGTCGCCCGCCGACCGGAACGCTTCACTCCATGGCTCCGGATCTACCTCTGTGAACACCGAGAGCGGATCTTCGGCGCCTATATCCGCCCCTGAGCGATTGAAACGAAAACGGCATTGCCCGCTGGATCAAAAGCCAGGTGCGGAAAGCTCCGTCTGGCACGCCCCTCGCGCCGAAGGCGCGCCCGGCCCAACCGGGCTGTGATGCCGAATGGCATCGCAAACGGGCGGGAGCCCTTGCCTGCATGCCCACTGGCCGTGCCTTGCCCGCGCAGTCCCCTTCTGGGCGCGCGGCCGGTTTTCGGGCACAGTGACTGAACGGGCATTCCGGGATCAGGACAGGGGCCATGGCCAAGACATGCATATTTCTCGCGGAAACGGAGGAAGATTTCGCATCCGCACGCGCGCTCGGCTTCGAATGGGCCCGCACGCACCTGGAGGAGTTTCCGGAGCACGCAGACATCATCGTGAAGGTTTTCGATCCTGAAGCCTACCGAAAGACCATGGAGGAGTTGCACATCCTCCATGCCCGCCCGAAAGGCGCAGTTCTCCTTGCGAAGCTTGACGGGCGGCCCGCGGGCTGCGTCATGTACCAGCCGATGGCGCCGGGCGTCGCAGAGATCAAGCGCCTGTTCGTCGATCCGGCCGCACGCGGACATGGCTTGGGTCTTGCCCTGCTGACGGAGATGCTTCGACGAATGAAAGACGACGGCTATACGACCGCGCGCTTCAGTTCAGCGGTGTTCCTCTTGCACGCTCGTGCGCTGTACGAGTCGGTCGGCTTCGTGGACATCCCCCAGCCGCCCGACCTGCCCGGATATCTGCGAGATCACGTGTATTTCATGGAACGACCGCTCTGACCGCACCGCCATGTGGCACAGCGCAACCCGGCGCCAAGGGATGATCTAGTCGCCGCTCGGCAACAACTCCGACAGTGTCAAAGCCATGACCTTGGCGCTGTCGACCATGTCCTGGATGCCAACCCATTCATCCGGCTGGTGGGCGAGATTCAGGATGCCCGGCCCATAGGCGATGCAGTTCTTCAGCTTGCCGATGCGATCGATGTGCTTCTGATCATAGGTGCCCGGGCTCACCACGTAGTCCGGCGCCCGGTCGAGCACCTTCTGGATCGCATGGGCCACGGTGCGCACGATGGGGGCACCCTCGGGCGTCATGGTCGGCTGCACCTCGAAAAGATCCCGCACCTCGTATTCGAAGTCGGGCCGCTGCGCCTTCACCTTCTCCAGCATCGCGGTCACCTCGGCCTTCACCTCGGTGATGTCTTCCTCGATCAGGAACCGCCGGTCGATCGTGATGCGGCAACGGTCGGGGACGCAGGGCGCGGGCAGGCCGGTGTAGCCCTCCTCCTGCACTGGCTCGCCACCGTGGATCGCGTTGATGTTCAGAGTGGATTGCTTCGCCCCGTCGGGCACGACGGGCATCTCCGTGCGCTTGCTGGCCAGCAGCGGGAAGAGGCTTTCTTCCATCTCCGCCAGCACTGCCCCCATGTGACGCACGGCGCAATCTCCGAGGAACGGCATGGAGCCATGCGCGATCCTCCCCCTGGTCTCGATCTCCGCCCACCAGACGCCGCGATGGCCAAGGCAGATACGGTCCTTGTCCAGAGGTTCGGGGATGATGACGTGCTGTACACGCACCGGATCGAACCAGCCTTGCTCCGCCAGGTAGGCAACGCCACCGAAGCCGCCGGATTCCTCATCTGCCGTGGCGGAGATCTCGACCGCGCCCCCGAAATCCGGACATGTCGAGATGAAGGCCTCCGCCGCGATGATGGACGCCGCGAGCCCGCCCTTCATGTCGCAGGCGCCGCGGCCATAGACCCGCCCGTCCCTCACCTCTCCGCCGAAGGGGTCCACGGTCCAGCCATTGCCAACCTCGACAACGTCATGGTGAGAATTGAAATGCACCGTGTCGCCGCCGCCGCGCCCGGCGCGGCGGGCGATGATGTTCCATCGCGGGAAACGGTCACTGTCCGCCGGCGCGCCCTCGGCCCGGATCAGGTCGACCATGAAGCCCGCCGCCGACAGGCGCCCATCGAGGTAGTCGCAGATCTCCCGGTAGTTCCGGCCCGGCGGATTTAGGGTGGGAATACGGATAAGGTCCTGCGTCAGCGCCACGAGCGCCTCGCGCCGGCTCTCGACGGCGGCGGCAAGGCGTGTATCTAGTTCGTGTGTCATGGTCGAACGCTAGCGCCGGAGCCCTGTCGCCACAATGGAGTTGCCGCCGCCACAGGCAGCGGCAGATTGCCCACGTGCCCTGCCTGCAGGTGGCAACGACGGCGCCAGAGAGGGATGCGCTCAGGCCGCGCGTCCCATGTCCCGGTCGACCAGTTTGCCCGCAATGTCGGCGACGACGCCGTCCAGGTACATCCAAGCCCAGCGCTTCCAGCGGTTCCAGGCCGGTGGCGCCAGTGACATCAGCGGAATCACACGGCAGCCGTTGAAGTCCTTTTCCGCCAGCCCGGCACCGGGCAGCGGAGGCGCGGGCAACTCGGCGGAGATGTTCCTTGCAACACCGCGCACCGCCTTTTCGCCGAAGATCACCATCGCCTGCGGCGGCTTGAGACGCAGGAACTGGCGGAGGGCTTCCGTGGCCCCCGGGTGGTTCTGTGTCTCCATGCAAAGTTCCGCCGCATCGAACAGCACAACCGAGATACCGCGGCCCTTCAGAAGCTCCAGGAAACGGGTCACGTTTTCCTCGGCCGGCTCGGGTTCGAGGGCGGCAACCACGAGCACATCGGCTTGCGAAGGATCGTCGAGGTCGGTCTTCCAGACCCCGGGCACCGCGAGACGCTCGCGAAAGGCCGCTGGGGTGATCTTCTGCCCGGAAATCATGGGGTTGTCCTTTCAAGTGCTTGTGAAATGCTGTCACGGCACAGATATGGGGATGGGCGGCACCACAGATCAGTCGCGCAGATACGGGACATCGGATTACGGATGACCCCCGCTGGAATGGCCGCTATGGTCGTGGCAAGTTTGTTGATGCATTGCGAGGAGGCGAAATGGCCGACTTTGAAACCCAAATTCGGGACAGCCAGGCCCAGGTGGCCGCTGCGCGTGAGAAAATGGCCGTGGTAACCAGCCGGATCGAGGCCGCACGGGCGAAGATGGACAGCGGCGAGGATATCTCCATCGATATCGAGAACGCGACCCTGGAAGACGTGCATGCCCATACCGAGGCGATGAACGCCAATATCGCCGAGCTGATCATGGGGCTGGACGATGTCACGGCGGCCTTTTCCAAGGATTTCGACGAAATGCGCAACAAGACAGGCTGGGAAAGCCTGGTCGGGATCTTCGCACGCGGAAAGTCGGAATCGATGCGCCAGGAACGGCTGCGCACGGCGAATATCGACGACAAGTTACAGGATCTGATCGGCAAGTCGGACGTGATCGTGTCGTTGTTGCAGGAACAACTCGGGATTCTGGAAGGCGAACGCACCAAGGTCGAAGCCAACCTCGGCGAGACACTGGAGGAACGTGAAGCCACGGTTGCGGAGCTGGAACAGGTGCGCGGCGACATCCAGGGGATGGACCCCGACATCATCCAGCTTGAGAACAAGATCTCGGTTGAGCAGGACGCCGCGGCGCGCACGCAGTTGGAAACCGAGTTGGCAGAGCTCAACACGAAGTACAACGAACTGGTTCAGCAGGAGCAGGTGAAGCTGGCCAAGAGCCAGACGCTGGAGCGCTATATCGAGAAGGGCAAGACCTGGGTCGACAGCCTGCAGAACCAGGCGGCGACGCAGATGGTCCTGATCAACAAGCTTCAGACAGACACCAAGCAACGCGTGGTGCTTTATGATGCCCTGTCGAAGTCGCTGAAAACCGCGCAACAACAGGACGTTGCCCACCGGATCAACGAGATCGGCGTGAAGACTGATCAGGAGGCGCAGGCCGCAATGGCCGCGATCGGCACCGCGACCAACGACCGGATGGCCGACATGATGGAGGCCCACGAGGATCACATGGTCTTTGCCCGCAAGGTCCTTGAGCAGAAGCAGAAGGCGGACGAGCGATTTGCCCGCCGCTTCCAGACCATCGTCGAGAAGCACGACAGGAACCTCTACGGCGGATGACCGGAAAACAGAAAGCCCTGACCGGCCTGATGGCGGGTGCCTTCGGGTTGCGGTGGCTGGCGGGCCAGGACCTGCCGGCGGCCGAACCGCTGGTGCGTTCAGCGTTGCTGACGTTTGACACGATGCTGGGTTGGGGGCTGGCCGTCGGGCTGGTCCTTCTGCTTGGTGCTGGGCTTGGCCGGGCGCGGACCCGGCTCAGCAGCGACAGGTGCGGGAATGAGTGACGTATCGGACCTGACGCGCGATCATGTCGGACTGGCCGACACCTGGGCCGCGCGCCGCTATTTCGAGAAGTTCGAGCGGATCAACGGCTATCTCGCGCGGGTTGCGGCGGCGATGGCGACCGACCGGGTCCTGTCAAAGACCGATGTCAAGGTGCTTGGGCGGTATCTCGAGGCGCTGAACGGCACCTTTCAGGCGCTGTCGCACAAGTACCTTCTCACCGGGCGCGACACTGGAACGTTCTTTGGGTCGCTGACCGTCGATGTGCACGAAAGCGGCTTTCCGGTGTTCGAGGAACTGATGACCATGGCAAGCGACGCCCCGCAGGCCGCGCGTCATCTTGCCGGGATGCCGGGTATCGAGGAGCTGAAGAACGAGATGGTGCGGAGCATCGTCGGGGACCTTGAGATCCCGACGAAGCTGCAATTCGCGCTGTCGCAGCGGCTGTACTACGAAGCGCTGACCAACAGCGGGCTGTTCTGGGTCCGCAACGATCCGGTGGCGATCTGGCTGGGCAACGCCGGCGACAGCGCCGCGCGCAACCGCTACATGGTGCATTGGGCCGTCTACGACAGCCAGGTGAACCTTCCGGTGATCTACCTGCTGGAACTGGAGGACAGCGGCAACCACGCATTGCCGAAAGACCAGTGGCGCTGGCCGCGGGTGCAACAGCACCTGATGGCGCAGTCGATCGCGGGATTGAAGCTGGTGACGATTGCGCAGGGGTTCGACAGCGATTTCGACGACCTGCATCCGAAGCGCTTGCGGCGGCTGCGGCTGGGGCCGATGTATTCCAGCGCCTTCACGCAGCAATCCGGGCCGATCTCGCAGGTTCTGGAGGAAGCACGGGCGCCCAAGGGGCAGGACTGGGCCCTGGCCTGGACCACCGAGGAACTGGTCTCTGAACGGGTCGAATGGGAGAAAACCGGCTGGTTCGGAAAGGCGGAACGGGAGATCTTTGCGCTTGATCCGTTCTCGGCGCGCGGCGCGGAGACTGGCGCGACTGCAACCGAGCGGTCGATCATTCTTCCCGAGCGCCAGTACCAGGTTCTGGCCGAGAAGAACCCGCCGGGATTCGGGTCGGTGCGGAAATACGTTGTGAGCGGCGGTGGACGGGTCTTTGCCTACCGGTAGCGTTGCGCCTGTGCTGCGTGCGGGAGCCTCCGGCGGGGATATTTCAGGAAAGATGATGTTGGGAGTTGAGCGTTGAGTTTGCCGGCCGATCAGATGGAACTGAAGGAAGAGGCGATCCGGGCGCATTACGCGGCCGCCGCAGAGATGCTGGAAGGGATCGACCACACGCCCCGGATCGCGAAGCCGAAGGCGGAGCCTTCTGCCACCCCGGAACGTTCCCCGGGCATCGGCGGACGACGGCGGTTTCGATCCACGACACCGGGGCTGGTCACCCGCACGACGGCCCGGCCCGACGGCGTGCGGCTGGTGGACCGGATCGAGGCAGCTGACAATGGTGACCCGCTGGTGTCTCCGGTCCAGGCGAGCGTCTTGCAGGCCCTTCGGCGCGCGCTGGCAATCTCGCTGGCCATTGGCGAGGCCTTTTCCGAAGCGACGGGCCTTTCGGAGATGAAGCGGGAAAACCTGGAAGGCAGGCTGGCCGGGACGGCCGGGCATGCCTTCGCCGAACTGCTGGAGGCCGAGGCGCTGGCGGTGCTGCACAGCTTCGCCAATGCCACCGCCTTCCTGCTGGCGCCATCTCTCGGCGAAGCGACGGTGGAGATCGGCGCCGTCGAGGAGGTGTTGACGGAAAATGCCCAACTGGCGTTGCACGGCAGCCTTTGGGAGCTGGATCAGGAGATAGCGACCTTCGCCAGCGACGAGAGCAGACTGGTGCCCACCGTTGTCGCCTATGCCGAGCAATTGATGGAGAAGGCCACGTTGCGGGCACAGAATGCACCGCGGACCGCCAGCTTTGCCGATGCCGATTACCGGGTGGAAGAAGACGACCTGTCGATACGTGGCTTCACGCCCGCACGACGGGGCAAGGGTTCGGCCCTGACCATGACGTTCAAGGCGCCGGAGGAGGTCATCGGCAACCACATCGCCAAATACCAGGCGATGCGGCTTGCCAAGATGCTGATGGCCTATGATTTCGAGCGCAAGCTGAACCCGTTCGCGGAGCTTGGCGGCTTCATCTTCACCTTCATGGGCGACGGCATGCCCGGCACCGGCAAGACGACTCTGATCCAGATGATGGCGGGGCTGATCAACGGGTATTGCCAGGTGGCTGGCTACCCGTTCCGCTACCAGAACCTCTCCACCGAGAACATCGACAGCTACCAGGGCAAGTCCGGCCAGAACGCCAAGGCCTTCATCAATTCGATCATCGACCCGAACGTGATAGGCTTTGGCACCATCGACGATATCGACCAACTGGCCGGCAAGCGCGGCGACCGGCAGTCCAGTGCAGGGCAGTTGGAAATCACCGCGGTTCTGATGGAGAGCTTTGCCGGGGCCAACACCGTTGTGCGCGGCAACTGCACCTTCGGCATGTTCTCGAATTATCCGGAGAACGTGGACGATGCCCTCCGGCAACGGGCCGGGGCGCGGTTCCTGGTCGACGGGCCGAAGAGCCGGGAGGACTACATCGACATCCTTCACTTGCTCATGGGGAAGAACCACGACATCCCGCTCGGCGCGCATGACCTCTATGCCAATCAGGAGATCAAGCGCGCCGTTGCGAAGAGCTTCGAGAGCCACAGCCGGCCGCATGAAGCTGGCCTCGTGCGGGTCTACGAACAGGTTGAGCGGGAGATCGGCCGGCTCGACACGATTGCGAAACTGGGGACATACCTGAAGGGCATCCAGGAGGCCGACCCGCGCTTCACCGGGCGGGCGATCAAGAACATCACCGATGCGGTAAAGGTCCGGGCAATGGATTTCGAATTGCCCGATGAATGGATGGAGGACCCGGAGTTGTTCCTGTTCCGGGACTACGAGACCAAGAAGGCCATGATCGAGAAACTGCGCCGCCCGATCACCGTCGACATGGTGATTCAGGAGATCAACCGCTACGCCGACAGCGAGTTCCGCTATGCCGACAAGTCGGACGAGGCGGCCATTGAGACCGCGGTTCGGGACATGGGCCGGATGGAAGAGGCTCGGCGGCGCTACGCGGAGGGAACATCGCGATGACGCGCATCCGATCCAGACACAGGCGCACTACCGGCCTGCACGCGCCGTGGACGCAAGGCAGAGGTACGAACGGGAATTGCGCGGCATCGACCAAGGTTGGAGGGCCCCGGCCATGATGCGCCTCATCGAAAAGGGGCTGATGTTCGGGAACCTGATCCCAGTTGCCTCGCCCGCGCTGATCGAACGCTACAACCGTGCGCTGGAGAAGCTCTCCGGCAAGCGCACCGCGCTGCCTGACTTTCACGTGGACCTTTCCGGTTTCTCCCCCGAGATCGCCGACGAGCTGAACGATTGGCAATATCTCAACCCGAATGGCTGCAACCGGCAGTTCATCCTGCTCACGACGGAGCAGAAGGCCGCGCCGTTGCTCGAAGCGAAGTTCTCCATGTCGCGCTCCATTCTGCGCAATTTCATCGAGGCAAACGAAACCCAGCTTTTTGCGCTGACAGCAAGGGACGCGGTGCTGGGGGAGTTGGAGAACTCTGTCTTCGAAGTGTCCTCGCCTCAGAGGCTCTTCGATATCCGCCGGATCACGCTGACCGCCGACACCACCCGGGGTCATGTCGCCCATGCCGAGGACCTGCAAAAGAAAATCGAGCAATTCCGTACCGAGCCGGACGCCTGGTGGGATGACGTTTTGATCGGAGAGATGATCGGGCTGGCCAAGCGGACCGGCGACATCACCCGCAATCCGATCCACCTCGACCACCCGACTTTCACCCAAGCGAATTACTGGACGGCGCATTTCGGTGGCCTGTACCTGTTTCGGGATGTGGCGACCTCCGGCGTGGTCTCCGTCGGCCCGAAGGAGGCGCTTGGCAAGTTGCCCGTTGATGTCACGCTGGACCTGGCCGACCGGAACGGGATTGCGCGGTTCCTGGCAGACAACGAGCTTGTGGAGCCTATCGTGACAGCGAAAGGGGCCGATGCCGCCGCGATCCTGCGGCAGAAGATGGATTTCATCCTCGTGGACGCGGCTGCAACGCTCGGGCAGGACATCGCCGGTGGGGACCGCCGCGAGCTTCGCAGGCTGGCGCGGATGCTCGGCGCGGCGCTTCCGGACGAATTCCATGAGCTTTCCGACCTCGTTCGCTGGGCCGAAGGCGGCGGCGCCTGGCCGCGGATCAGCTCCGACCACCCGGCTTATTTCTATACAGTGCGGGCGGCGCCCCACCCGGATCGGGACATCGTCAACCAGCTTCTTGCGGAGCTGTCGCCGAAGGATGTCCGCCAGCTTTTCATCTGTCACAAGCCGCTGTTCTACCAGCTTTACCGGGGCTGGCCGGAGGAGAAGAAATCCTTTGTCGCGGATTTCCTCGAAGCGGAGTATCAGATGGACAAGGCCGGTGCCCGCGCCGCGCTCTTCGGTCCCGAAGAGCCGGAGATGGAGGAACCGGAACCACCCGCCCGCGAGGAGCTGATCACGCTTGTCGGCCCCTGGGGCGCGGTGAGACGATAGGAAGGAGCCGCGGATGGCCGCACTTGCAAGACTGATCCTGATCCTCTTCGTCGTGCTGACGGTGATCTATGTCAGCCTGTCGCTCTACTCGCGTTCCAAGCGTCGCGCCAGACTGGAGCGGACCTGGGACAACGGTGTTGCCACCGGGGACAACGACGCGATCGCCGCCGAGGGGCTTGAGGATTTCGTGACGGAGTATTTCGCCGACCCGTCCCGCGGAGCCAATGCCATCGACCGGGAGGGCTTCATCAAGGCCGGTCTCGCAGATTACGACGACTCGCTCCGCCGTAAACTGATCCTCGGCGTCTACGTCGTGCCGATCCTGCTCATCGGTACAATCATCTACTTCACCAACTTCAACTAGGGATCACTCCCATGTGGGACATCATCAAATGGACCTTCTGGATCACGATCTGGGTGCTTGTCGCGGCGTTCCTGCACTACACCCTGCCCCAGAATGACATCGTCCGTATTACCGACACCTACGAGAAACGCGTCGACTTCGGTGAGAACTCGCTCTTCTGGGCCCATCCGCAAACCGGCGAGACCCAGAACACCGTCAACAGGGACGTCTTCTTCATCCAGGCCATCAAGCCCAACGGGCGGCCGATGGTCTATCGCAACGAAGATACCGGTTGGGGTTGGCCGCCCTATTTCAAGTTCGACACGACGAACCTGCAGACCCAGGCCGCCGACCTGAAGTCCACCAAGGCCAACCCGCAATGGGTTGCGATGAAGCACTACGGATGGCGCAACGAATTTTTCACCATCTTCCCCAATGCCGTGCACGCGAGACCGGTGGCCGGACCCGACGTTCGGATCATCCCCTGGACGGCGATCAGTGTTCTTCTCGTGCTCGGCTGTGTCGTCCTCGCGATCTGGTCCCGCTGGCGCAAGTTCCGCGCGAAGCGGGTCGATCCGATGCTCGACGACATGGAGCAGGGCTGGGACGAAACCAGTGCCAAGGCTTCCCGTTGGTGGA
The DNA here is from genome assembly GCF_003003255.1 of Aliiruegeria haliotis. Taxonomy (GTDB): domain Bacteria; phylum Pseudomonadota; class Alphaproteobacteria; order Rhodobacterales; family Rhodobacteraceae; genus Tropicimonas; species Tropicimonas haliotis. The sequence goes on along the minus strand of NZ_PVTD01000006.1, from coordinate 35,605 downwards.
ACAGCTGGAAGGGACCGCGGGGCTAGGCGCGGCGCCCTCGTCCTGCGCGTCCCAGGAAATCCCCTCTATCGACCGCTCCTGCCCGTCGTCCACGGGCAGGGGTTTTGGGTTCCGAAGGGGCAGGAATCCCATCGCATCCGCCGCGCCGGTGTGCCGGCGAGGTCGCGTAGTGTGGCCAGCCCAGCCGGGACGGTCGCGCGTGCCGTCCGACCGCTCCGCCCACCGCGCGGCAGCACCGACCGGCGACGACGCAGGAAATATGTGCCCGAGTTGTTGCGCCGATGTGGGATTCCGATGGCATTGCTGCCCCGGGTGTGATCTTGGGAGCGTGGCTTGCCCAGATTCTCCGGGCCGGTTTCAACCCGGGAGGTCAGGAATGGCAAATCGTGCTCCGATCAGCGTCGTAAAAACGGCGCAGACCGCAAACACGCTGAAACTCGTTCGCGACGGGAAAGTCGTCGCTTCGGTGGTGATTTCCGATGACGCGACCGCCGAGCTTCTGGATCATCGCGACCACCGGATCGGACGCTTCCATGACGCACCGGCCGCGATTGCCGAATTCGAGAAGATCACCAGCTTCGAAGAGATCGAGCTCGATTTCTGATCATCCCCAAATCCGCCCTTGTGTTTTGCACGTGCACTCCCCATGTAGTGTGGGCGACGTTATCTCTCTGACCACTGTCTCCCTTATCCGGCTTCAGTATCGACATTGATCTGACTGAGCCGGGTTGCCGCATTTCCGCGGGCAGCATTCAAACAAGGAGACGACACGATGGCTAATGGCACCGTGAAATGGTTCAACTCGACCAAGGGTTTTGGCTTCATCGAGCCCGAAGGCGGCAAGCGCGACGTTTTTGTCCACATCAGTGCACTTGAGCGGTCCGGCATTTCGGCCCTCGACGATGGTCAGAAAGTGACCTTCGAGATCGAAGCTGGCCGTGACGGTCGCGAATCCGCGACCAACCTGGCACTCGCCTGATTTCTCGGGGCGCTCTCCGGGCGCCCCGATCCTCATGCGGCCCGGAAGGAACACCTCTCCGGGCGCATGATCCAGTCGTACACTGCCCCGCGGATCCGGCAGCACCGGACCTGTCCCTGCGTCGCAGGATCCCGGAGAGACACTGGATTTCGGCCGCCATTGACGACGCATCCGCGGCCACGGCTCGCGTGGCGCGCACACCGGGGTCATGCCCGGGCCGCCGCGAACGCCTCTTCACCCTTTCTTCATCACGATTATCTACGACCGGCGCGACATGGCTTGCGCCCTGTCCCCATATGAACGGAGCAAAATTGAGCAACTACAATATGATCAAGAGCATTCAGAACGAGCTTTCCAACCTTGCCGCCCGACTTGGCCCGGCGCCGCTGCGACCGCGACCGGCGGACGAAGCCCAGGACATCTATGCCGAGATCCGCTTTGCCAGGAACCGGCGCGCGCTCGCCCTGGCAGCGGTGTGTTACTGGTGCGGGTTTCACCCGACCGATGCCCTGGAACACGAAGCCAGTTGGTCGTGATCCACTTAAGCCTGCGCCCTGCCTCATGGTTTGGCGCGAGGCGGGTTTGATCGGCCCGTGGTGACCGGACTCGCGGGACGTCGGGTCCACCGGTGATCTGAACCCTCACATCGCGCCAGCGCGCAATCCCTTCCGATTTTTCGAGAGCTTTAGGCGCTTGCCACGCCGTGCCCGCATTCTCGCCCGGTTTTGGCCGAAGGGACTGGGCTACCTGACCGCATCCAAATCGATCGGAGGTGCGTTCAGTTGGGCAATATGGTGAAATCAATCCTTCTGGGGAGCGTGGTTTTCTCGACCGGGTCAGCCCTTGCCGGGGATATGGAGACACATTTCAACAACCTGACCCATCGCCAACGTGAATACGTTCAGATCCGGCTTCGGGCGCCCGGCTTCCTGCAAAGCGATGTGGACGGCAGGTTCGGGCACCAGACTGCCAACGCGATCGAAACCGCCTCGACCACACCGGGCTACCAATTGTATAGGATCGACGCCCGCCATCGCGGGTTGAAGGACGAAGAGAAGATCGCCCTCTACTACATCATGTCGGACATGTACCTGCACACGGTCGTCCGGCAATAGCCGCCTTGCAAACGCTGCCGGCGAGTCTCTCTCTGGCAGTTTGCAACGAACTCCTCCCACGCTTCCTGACGCCGGCCACGTGTCGGCGCATTTGCGTTTGGCGCCTATCAAAATTTGTAAAAAGTTGCTTGTGTATACCTTTTATTTGTCACTAATTGAAAACCAACCTTGATGTCGCACAACAACTGGGAGGTGATTGTGACACACGCAACTCGGACGGGAGTTGGACTCTTTCTCGGGGCAGTCCTTGGCACGCAAACCTGGGCCAACAGTGCCTGCGATGCCAATGATGCCCTGATCATCGTTTCCGCGACCGACGACGGTCTCTACGAAGAAACTCATGGCCCTGAGAACGCGATCGACGGCGATTTCGATGCCGACTCGCGCTGGTCGAACCAGGGACAGGGCGCGGCGAAGAGCCTGCTTCTGGATCTCGGCGCCACGCAGACACTGAAATCGCTGTCCATTGCCTGGCACAAGGGCGACAGCCGCAAGTCGGAATTCTATGTGGAGGTCTCAGCCGATGGCACGACCTTCGAAACGCGTATCCCGACGCGACAGTCCGGCGGCACCACCCTTGACCTCGAACCCTACGATTTCGACGATACAGCGGCGCGGTTTGTTCGCATCGTCGCCAATGGCAACGAGAGCAACGACTGGAACAGCATCGTCGAAGTTGCCGCCTTCGGCTGTGGCGTCGCTGTCGAGAAACCTGAGCAGCCAGTGCTGACCGAACGGAAGGGCAGCGGGCTCTTTGGCCTTGATCCCGACAAGACGCCGGGCGAGAACTTCGACCTGACCGGCTGGTACGTCACCACCCCGGCCGACGATGATGGCGACGGCAAGTCCGACAGCGTCTACGAAAACGAGCTGGCCGCGGGCTGGACTGACCCGAGGTATTTCTACACCGACCCGGCAACCGGCGGGATGGTGTTTCGCGTGACGCCCGCCGGCGCGAAGACCTCCGCGAACACCAGCTACACCCGGACAGAGTTGCGCGGCATGCTGCGCAAGGGCGACTACGCGATCGCCACACGCGTGGACGGCGGTTTTCCCAACAAGAACAACTGGGTGTTCTCGTCCGCGCCACTCTCGGCGCAGGCGGCAGCGGCAGGTGTCGATGGGAAGCTGACCGCGACACTGGCCGTGAACCAGGTAACCCGGCAGGGGAAGGCCTATCAGGTCGGCCGCGTCGTCATTGGCCAGATCCACGCCAAGAACGACGAACCGATCCGGCTCTACTACCGAAAGCTGCCGCAGAACAAGTACGGCTCGATCTACTTCGCGCATGATCCGGAGACCGGAAAGGAAGTCTGGGTCGATGTCATCGGCAGCCGCGGCGACCGGATCGACAATCCCGATGACGGGATCGCGCTGGACGAGGTCTTCACCTACGAAATCGAGGTCAAGGGCAAGCCGGAGGGCGATAGCATCATTCCGATGCTGCACCTGAAAATCATCCGCGACGATGGCAGCGAGGTTGCCGCTGAGCCGTTCGACATGCGCGACAGCGGTTTCAGCGTCGAGGACGAGTTCATGTTCTTCAAGGCCGGCGCCTACACCGGCAACAACACCAGCCCGGAACCGGAGACCGATTTCGACCGGGTCATCTTCTACAAACTCGACTACTCCCACGATCCGGCGCCCAAGGGGGATGGCAGCGGCTTCTCGAACCCCACGAAGGCGGCTGCCCCTGCCGAACCGGGGATCGTCTTCGAGGACAGTTTCGCCGATGGTGGCCGCGACGACGGCCCGGACGCGGCAGATACCAACTGGTGGACAACCAGTTCCAGCAGCGCCATCGAGGTGACCGAGGGCGCGCTCGGTCTGGTTTCCGGTGGGTCCGGTCGTGGCATCCGCACAACCTTCGCGCCGCAGGTCCTGTCAGAGGGGCAGACCCTGCGGGCCACATTCGAGTTCACGACGCCCGAAACCATAGGCACTGACCGGGAGTCCGCCTTCCGCGTCGGGCTCTACGACAAATTGGGTCGGCCCGAACTGGAAGGCGACCTGTCCGCCTCCTCGAAGCAGCCCAACAGGATCTACGATGGCCTGCCCGGCTACATGATCGATTTCGATATCGGCGTGTCAGACCCTGCGGCGGCGAACATCGATGTGCGCAAGCATAAGGACGATAGCCAAGGTCGGCTGCTGGGCACAACGAAGGGCTATGAGCGCCTTGGATCCGGAGGCACGCCGTATCAGTTCGAGGCCGGGACGGCCTATACCGGCGTGATGGCGGTCAGGAAGCTGGGCAACGGCATCGAGATCTCCGGTTCGCTGAGCAAGGACGGTGAGACCCTCTCGGAGTTCCGTCAGACCGACGAGGGCAGCGCACTGGATACCTTCGGCATGCTTGCCTTTCACGTGAACAGCAAGACGTTCGGCAGTTCCAAGGCAAAGGACACGCCAGACAACGGTCTCGATTTCACAAAGGTCCGGGTTGAAGTGCTGCCATGACGCCAATGACAGTCAGGGGCGAGCGTCGCTGACAGGTAGGGTTTCGGAACCGGGAGCGTGGTTCCGAAGCCCGACCGGCCCGGTGTCCCGGGCGCCCGCTATTGCGATACTCAACATAGGGATGGTTCACCGGCGCATTCGTGACCTGTGCGTCGGATCTGCCGTTGCCCTGCGGCCAGTCCGTGCCGCCACTGTTGCGCTGGCACACCGGCAAGTGTCGACTGCCGGCCCGAACCAACGAAGGCGGCGGTCGTCACTTTAGGTGCAGTGTATGGCACGGAGGACCGGACCGCCGTCCAATCGCAACCCCGCCCATTCCAAACGTGTCACTGGCGCAGATCCGATGAAACACGCGGGGTTCCGGGCGCCCGTCGGGACGGTCGTGCGGGCAGGAGCCGCGTGTTTCAAACAAGGGATGTCGGGTGAGCGCGGACAGGCGGCGCCATTGCACGCAGTCTCCTGCTGCCCTCGTCATGCCCTCGTCGGCAGTATTCTGCACTCAAACCCCGGGTTTTCGCGCCGACGACGCGACATCCCGCAGAAAGCCTGCGAGCAGGACACCCACGGCGCTTTCTGCCACTGCCCGCGCGTTACCAAACCGGGCGCCAGAATTGATGCGGGGTTCGGTTGGCACTGGGGAACTGCGACGTTTCGCGACCGAACGCAGTCGCCCTGAGAGTTCTGCTAAACGCAGCCCGCGTCAGGCCGGGACGACGCCCTTCGTGAGAATGATGTTCCCGTAGAAGCGGCGTTCACCGGTCTGCACAACCGCGTATGCCGACTTTGCGGCCTCGTAGAATGCAAAGCGCTCGACGGGGGTGATCGAGGCTGCCGTGCCAGCGGTTTCGTCAATGATGCGTTGGAAATCTGCGACGGCCTCCGGAACTTCACTCGGGTCACCTACGACCTGCATCGAGATTGCCGGGTCCTCCGCATACGTGTCCAGCGGCATGACAGACAACACGGCTTTCAGGGCACGGGAGGCATCCACCCCGTCGAGCCGGACCAGTTTGCTCGCACAGCTGTCTCCTGGAAAGTTGGCGTCGGCGATAACGATGCGGTCGCCATGGCCCATGGCGCGAAGGATGTAGAGCAACTGCGGCGACAGGATGGGGTCTAGGCCGATCAGCATGGCGGCACCTTTCTTCGGGTTTCAGGTCGTTTCAAGGTCATAGAAGGCGGTCGCGGTTTCGCCGAGGATGGCTGCCCGGCCCCTCGCGTCACACCCCGATATCATCTGGTTCACGCTGTCGAACCATTGGATGTAGGAGCCGACATGCTCCAACACCGGCCAGTCGCTGCCCCACATCAGGCGGTGCGGGCCAAAGGTCTCCAGAAGGTGATCCGCAACCGGTTGCAGACCCGCGGTCGTCCAGCCCCGCCCCTGCTCGAATGCGATGCCCGAGATCTTGCAATGGATACTGTCGATTCCGGCCAGCCGAGCCATCCCGTGTTTCCAATGCGCGTCGGGGCGGGCGCGGTTCGCGATGATGGGTTTGGCAGCGTGATCCACGACGATCGAAAGATCGGGCAGGCGATCCGCCAATTCGGCGATTGCCGTAAGATGACGCGGCACGATCAGCGCATCGAAGCGCAAACCGAGCCCCGGCAAGTGGCGCAGCGCCTCTAGGACCTCCCGCCGGAGAACCCAATTGGTGTCCTCGATACCTTGCAGGACGGGGCGAACCCCCTTGACCAACGGTATCTCGGAGAGCCGTTCCAACTCTGAAACCGCGTTCGGTGCCGCAAGGTCAAGCCATGCCACGATGCCGCGCACGCACCCGGATGCCTCGGCCGTGTTCAGAAGGAACTCGTTCTCCGTGACGGTTTCAGACGCCTGAACGAGAATGGTTCCGTCGATCCCAAGCGGCTTCAGGTAGGGCTCCAGGTGGTGTGGAAGGAAGTCGCGACGAAGGCCAGCGATGGAATCGTCGATCCAGTCATAGACGCCGCGGTCCAACTGCCAGAAATGCTGATGCGCATCGATGATCACGGCTCTTCCCCCCAGCGCACCGATTGCAGAAGTGTCCGGCGGGCTTGATCCAGGTGGCTGTGAAATGCCCGGCGGGCAGCCGCGGTATCCCCCTCCGCCAGCGCCTCGATGACTGCGAGGTGAACTTCGATGGCGGCGAGGTTGCGTTCCTTCTCGTCGGATTTGTTCCAGCGGTAGTGGTAATGGAAGATCATCAAAACGACCGGGAAGAAGTCATAGACAAAACGATTGTTCAGGTATTCGAAGTTAAGCCGGTGAAAGGCCTCGTCCTGTCCCGGAAACTCAAGGTACCGCCTGTCGATGTCGGTGCGGATCGCCTCGAGTTCCGGCCGCATGGCCAGCAATGCCTTTTGCATTTCGGGGTCTGGACCGGCAGCCAGGAAGCGATCAAAGGCGAGCTTCTCCCAGGTTTCCCGCACCTCGAACACTTCCATTGCGAAGCTCCGGGTGAATCCCCGCAGGACCCAATGGCGATTGGGCTCTTTCTCGATCAGGCCGATACGGGAAAACCGGATCAGGAATTCCCGGACAGCCGACAGGCTGAGGCCGAAATCGCGTGCAAGCTCGCTTTCACGCAAAATGGTGCCCGGCGCCAAGTCGCCGCCGAGAACGTGCTCCATGAAGACGGTTTCGACCTGCTCGGAACGGCTGACAGTCTCATCGGCCGGGTAGTAGTCCTGCGGAGCCGAAAGGCGCAGGATCGCCTTGCGTCGCCCTTCCCATTGCAGGATTCCGACTTCCTGCAAGTGCTCCAGCACGGCCCGGACAGTGGTCCGGGTAATGCCGAGCAGGCTGGCAATCCGAGCTTCGGACGGCTGGCACTCACCAGCGCCAAACTCGGCAATCCGGTCGAGGCTTCGGTTATATGCCTCCTTGTAGATGACGTTGTCTCGGGACAAGTCCGTTTCCCTGTGTTCACCGCGTGGCGTGCTGGCTACATGACGCCGAATGTTTCGAAGGCGTGTTGTGCCGACATGCCACCGCGAATGGCCTTTGCAACCGCGCTTTCCGTTTCGGCCTTATCCAGAGCCCGTTCGATTGCCTCTTGCTCGCAGATCTGCGGAATGACCAGCACACCTTCTTCATCGCAGAACAGAAGATCACCGGGGTGAATGTCAACGTGACCGATGCGGACCGGCACACGACAGTCAAGGACCTTGCCCCTCACGCCCTGATCCTGCGCATAGGCACCGCGCGAGAAAACGGGGAAGCCAAGGCGCCGGATCTCCGCAGTGTCCCGGATGAAGCCATCGAGCACGGCTCCTGCCGCCTTGAGGTGCCGCGCGCGCGTGGACATGAGCCCTCCCCAAAGCGCGTAGTCGAGCGAAGCGCCGGTTGCGACATAGATCTCGCCCGGCTGAAGGTCGTCCAGGGCCGCGAACATCATGCCGAAGGGTTTGTCGGAGAGCGGTCCGGCGTCAACCCCGTCCGGATAGTCGGCCTCCAGAACCGGCATCGCCCGGCCGACGAGTTTCGTGCCGGGATCCAGTGGCAGGATTCCCTGCGGAAGGAACTGGTGTCGGTGCCCAAGCACGTCCAGCACATCGCCGACGACGGCAGTGAAAAGGCGTGTTCGGATCGTTTCGAAAAGCTGTGTGTCGTCCATATCTGGTCCTTCAGAATCCAGTCGCGCCACCACCGTCCACGAAGACGATCTGGCCGGTGATATACGAGGCGCCGGGCGAGGCAAGGAACGCAACCGTGTTGCCGACCTCTTCGGCTAACCCGAGCCGGGCCATCGGGATCCGGCTGAGGGTCTCCTGTTGCCGGGGAACGTCGCCCGCCGTGGCCTTGCGGTACAGGGCGGTATCGATCCAGCCCGGCGCGACACCGTTGACGCGGATATTGCGACCGGCAAGCTCTGCCGAAAACCCGCGTACAAGACCGGAAATCACGGCCTTCGCCGTCGTATAGCCGAGCACGAGCGGCTGCCCGATATCGGCCGTCATCGAGGATGAAAAAACGACGCTGGCCGGTGTCGAGCCAAACGCCTGCCGCACGAAGTGCCGGGTGAGTTCCACCGCCCCCCGGACATAGACGTCCATCACCGCGTCAAAATCCTCCATCTCGCTGTCCTCAAAGGGCTTCTTGATCGTGTTGCCCGCGTTGTTGACAAGGATGTCGATCGTCCCGACCCGTGCAGTCAGTTCCGCGAAACGCGCCGGCAGGCTTGCGAGGTCTGCGAGGTCGAGCGCATGGGCCTGTGCCGCCCCATTGATATGCGGCAGCGCCGCGTCCAGCACATCGGCGCGCCGTCCCGCAATGATCACCCGCGCGCCCGCATTGGCAAGAGCCTGCGCAATGGCCAGACCGATCCCGGTGCCGCCACCGGTCACGAGCGCGGTTCGACCCGACAGGCCGTATGTTCGGTCGAGAAATGCGGTTCTGATCTCGGCCATTCCGGAAACTCCACGACGGCCTTGAACGTCTTGTTTCGATTGGATTCCCACCATGCAAAGGACTCGCGTGTGTCGTTCCCGAAAAAGACCCGTAAGATCAGCCGGTCGCTCGGCTCCGGGTTGGCGGCGACAAAGGCGATCACGGCTTCAAAATCCTCGCGGGTGGCATTGCGGGAACCGTACATGTCCAGTTCCTTGAGGTTGAATGGCGCGGTATCGTAGGCGACCTTTTCCCTGACATGGCCCACGTAGGCGCCCCGTCCCGCGAAACTGGCCAAGTCGACAGCGGCAAGGAAGGTTTCGGGCAGGCCCACGGCCTTCACGGTCACATCCGCACCATTTCCACCGGTCAGGTCGCGAATGGCCGCCAGCGCATCCTGTTCCCCCGGGTCGATCACGGCCCTCCCTCCAAGAGACAGAAGCGCCTCGCTCTTGGCCTCCGAAATATCGTCGGCGATGACCTCAGCTCCGCGTTCCAATGCACCAAGCATTGCGCCGACACCGATAATGCCGCCGCCCAGCACAACGACCGTTTCACGCTGGTAGACCCGGTCGCGCGCAATGGCATGAAAGCCAACCGAAAGCGGCTCGATCAGCGCGAGGTGGCGGGCCAGGAGCACGTCGTTCAGGATCAGTTTTTCCCAGGGCACACATAGGAAATCGGACATGCCGCCATCCCGCTGCACGCCGAGCGTCGCATTGAACTGGCAGGCATTGACGCGGCCTTTCCGGCAGGCAGTGCAAGTTCCGCAGTTTGTATTGGGGAATATGATAGCATTGGCGCCGGGGGCGACTTCTGCGGGGACGGCAGCGCCGGTCTCGACAATCCGGCCCCCGATCTCGTGACCGGGGACACGCGGCAGGTCTGCCAGCGGGTTCCGTCCGCGAAAGGTATTCAGGTCGCTGCCACAGAGCCCGACGTGCCGCACCTTAAGCAGCACCTCTCCGGCCCCGGGGACGGGGGTGCGACCTCGCGGAACTCGGTCGTTTCGATGTCGCTGATCTGAGGCGCTCTCATGGCGGGCTCTCGGTGCGGAATTCAAGGGGGAGCCGGCCCCACGCGCGGCGGGGTCGGTCGGTTTTCTTACATGAAGTTGGCGACATTCTCTGCGGTGATCAGGATGCCGCCGATGGGTGTGAAGGCCTCGACCTCTTCGCCCTTGATTACACCCACGATGGCCTTGACCGATTCCTGGCCCAACTTGGTGTTGTCCTGCTTGATGTCAGCAGTTTGCACACCGGCGGCGATCGACTTCAGGTTGCCGGGGTTGCGATCGAAGCCGACGATCACCAGGTCTTCCAGCTTGCCAAGTTCCTTGGCGGCCGACACAGCAGCAAGCGCCATCGGGTCGGACTGCAGGAAGTTGATCGTCTTCCGGTAGCCGCACGCCTCCTGTCAGTCGCAGATCTGGAAGATCACGTTCAGGCAAGCCGCTTCGGCGGTGCTCTTCACACCGTCGCGGCGGGCGTTGCCGGTCTGGTGGCCCGCGGAGCCTCCAAGGATCAGCACCGCCCCCCCGGACACGTTGTCGGCGTTGAACTTTTCGGCGGTTCCGGCGGTGGCGAGGTTGTCGGTCTGCACAAGGCTGGAGATGTCATCGTCCTCGATGCCAATGTCCACGGCCACCAAAGGTTTGCTCTTGGCCATCTTGAGCGACTCGCCGAAGGAGCGGTTGTTAACCGAACCGATGGTGATGCCGTCGATGCCCATGTTAATGGCTCGGTCCACCGCGTCCTTCTGTGCTGCGGCGTCGGCCTGCGTGGCGGTGAGGTCGAGCAACTCGACGCCCATCTCCTTGGCCTGTGTCATGGTGGCTTCGCCCACGCCCCCCCAGAAGGGCTGGTCGGTGGAATAGCCGGTTTGGGCGATCCTGAGGTCTTCGGCCCATGCGGCACCGGTGATCATGACGGCGGTCATTGCCGTGGCGATTACCTTGATTTTGTAGCCCATTCTGGTTTCCTCCCTTGATTGGCTTGTCTTCGATTGCGTCGCCCATCCTTGAACTCCCCGGGGCGGCGCCGGACTTATCGTGTTCCGCGCTGCCAGACGTCCCACCAGACGGCGAGGATGATGATCAGCCCGATGGCGAAAAGCTCATAGGATTGCCCGCGCGAGCTTTGTGCGAAGTTGAGCTTGGAGACCTCCAGGATCGCTGCGATGCCCGCCATCAATCCGCCGATCATGTAGTACTTGATCCGCGAGCGGGCGACGTCGACGCCAGAGAGCCGGGCAACTTCTTCATTTCCGCCAATGGCATAAGCGTGGTTTCCGAACTGTGTGCGGGTCAGGAACAGCCCAATCAGCAGCGCCGCGCCGAACATGATCGAGATCGGCATCACGTAGCCCGATCCGAGCATCTGGTAGCTTTCGGGGAACCGCGTCAGGTCCTGGTAGACGGTCTCGATCCCGATATCCTTGGCATCCGAGGGCGAGGCGATCTGCACCTCGCTGCCGTCGAAGTAGACGGCGCCGGCATCGCGGCTCATGGCGCCGGTGATCGCCTAGACCAGGGTCGATTTGCCCGCACCGTTGTCGCCAACGATCGCCAAGAATTCACCCTGCCGCAATTCAAGGTCCACATAGTCCAGCGCCGTCACGCCGCCGAAACGCTTGGTAATCCCCCATGCCCCAAGCACGGGAACACCCTGGGTCAACTCGCCCATGGATCCTCCCTGCACGTTTCCTTCAAGTTGTTTTTATATGATCAAAAAATCATATGACTTGCCGTCAATGTTCCTTTCACGAAAGAATCGAACCGGGGAGGATCGGTGTTGATGGCCATGGATAAACCGGCGAGGCAGGACCCTCTCGTGACGAATGACGCCGACAACATCGGCGTGTCGAAACGGTCTGCCGCTGCGGGCAGCATTCAACAGGTCGGAACGCGGCAGGTGACGCTCGAAACAACGGTTGGCATGGGCCACAAGGTCGCCTTGGCACCGATCCGCGAGGGGCAGGACGTGATGAAGTACGGCTTTCCCATCGGGGTCGCGACTTGCGACATCGCGCCGGGCGCGCATGTGCATCTTCACAACTCCGCAAGCCGCTATACGGTCATCCGCGACCGGGAGTCAGAGAAATGACGGGGCAAGCGATGCAAGGCTGGCTGCGCGCCGACGGGCACAAGGGCATCTGCAACACGGTCGTCGTCGCCTATCTCGTGGAATGCGCCCACCATGTCGCGTGCGAGATCACCTGCCCCTTCGAAGGGCAGGATGTTCACGTGATCGGCTTTCCGGGCTGTTTCCCGAATGACTATGCGCAAGGGATGATGGAGGCGCTATGCACCCATCAGACCGTCGGGGCCGTGCTTTTGGTATCGCTCGGCTGCGAAAACTTCCAGAAACGGCGACTGCTGGAGGCCATCGAAACGTCCGGTCGCCCCGCACACCTGATCTCGATTCAGGACGCCGGCGGTACGCGGGCCTCGGTCACCGCGGGGAGGAACTGGGTCACGGATCCGATCAGGCAGATCGCCAACGTTCCGAAGGCGGAGATGACGCCTGCGGATCCGGTCATTGGAACGATCTGCGGCGGGTCCGAAGCGACCTCCGGGATCGCCGGGAACCCCGCCGCCGGCCGCGCATTCGACCGGCTGGTGGCCGAAGGGGCGACCTGCATCTTCGAAGAAACCGGAGAACTCATCGGCTTTGAACACGTCAAGGCAGAAGGCGCCGTGTCGCCGGAGCTTGGCGACGCCTTGGTGGAGACCGTTCAGAAGGCCGTCCGCTACTACGACACGATGGGCGACGGCTCCTTCTCTCAGGGGAATGCCGAAGGCGGCCTGTCCACGATCGAGGAGAAATCCCTCGGGGCCTATGCGAAATCCGGCGCCTCGCCGATCAGCGGCATTGTGAAGCCGGGCGAGCGGCCGCCAACGGCGGGCCTGTATCTCATGGACGTCGTGCCCGATGGCACGCCTCGCTTCGGCTTCCCGAACATCAACGACACGGCGGAGATCGTCGAACTGATCGCCTGGGGGGCGCATGCGGTCATCTTTGCCACCGGGCGCGGCTCCGCCGTTGGCTCGGCTATTTCCCCGGTGCTCAAGGTCTGCGCCAACCCGGAGACTTTCGCACGCATGGGCGAGGACATGGACGTCAATGCCGGGCGGGTCGTGCGCGATGCCGCCGGGCTCGACGAGGTCGACGCAGAAATCCGCGACAAGCTCGTGGCCCTCGCCCATGGCAGTCGCACCGCGTCGGAAGACCTTGGCCACCACGAATTTGCACTGACCTCCAAGGTCTTCGAACCTCTCGGCCCGGCCTGCCTTCAGGTGGCAGGATAGATCGCAACAGCCCAAAGCGCCCCCACCGAATCGGAGCAGTCCCATGATCGAGACCCGTCAGATCGCGAACACCGACGTCCGAGTGAGCAACGTTTCCCTCGGCTGCGCCAGCCTTGGAAACCTCTATGTCGAGGTCAGCGAAGAAGATGCAATGGCCGTGCTCGGGGCCGCCTGGAACCGGGGCATCCGCTATTTCGACACGGCGCCCCACTATGGTCGCGGACTGTCCGAGGTCCGGCTCGGGAAGTTCCTTGCAAGCAAGCCACGAGAGGACTTCACGGTTTCGACAAAGGTCGGCCGCGTCCTGACACCTGGAAAACCCCGGGATACGTCAGATGGCTTCATCAACCCACTCCCCTACGATGTCCACTACGACTACTCCGCCGAAGGTATCGAACGGAGCCTGTCGGGCAGCCTCGAACGTCTCGGTCTGGACCGGGTCGGGATCGTATACGTCCACGACATCGGCACCTACACGCATGGCGACGAAAACGCCCGGCACCTTGAGGCGCTGTTGACCTCCGGATTGCCACATCTGGAAGGACTCAAGAAGGCGGGCAAGATCGGCGCCTATGGGCTAGGCGTGAACGAGAACGAGATCTGTGTGGACATCATGCGCCGCCACCCGATCGACGTAATCCTTCTCGCCGGGCGCTGGACGCTGCTGGACCGGAGCGCGGAGGCAGAATTGGCACCGCTCTGCGACACCACGGGGACGAGCCTTGTTCAGGGCGGCGTCTTCAATTCCGGCATCCTCGCAACCGGTCCGCGACCGTCCGCGACCTTCAACTACGAGCCGGCCTCCGAAGAAATTCTCGACAAGGTGAGACGTTTGCAGGCCAAGTGCGAAGCTCTCGGCGTGGAGATGCCCACGGCAGCACTCCACTTCTGCAAGACCCGCCTAAACGTGGCCAGCGTGTTGCTTGGCACGGGCAAGGTGACGTCGCTGTCCCGAAATCTCAACGCCTTGAACGCGCGCCTTCCCAAAGCCATCGACCAGGAGTTGTTCGACCTGGGGAGGCTGACAAGGTGATGCCGGTGGCGGGTGGCTTTTGCCGATATCCGGGATGCCTTCGGCAGGAGGTCACAGAGGCGCTGAAGCCCCGGGTCAATTGAGTTGCCAACGCCGCCGACCTTGTTGGCACGCATACGGGTTTGCTCGGGCTGCGCGGCCCACCAGCGAGGCCAAAGGGTTTGTGACCAATTGATCGAAAGCCAGCGGTGGGGTTCACCCGGCCAAACAGGCGACAACGCTGACCCTGTCCGACCAACGGACGCGCCGATGGCATCGGGCTGGATCGCCGCGCGATCCACTGTCGGGCAATGGAGGCGCGGCAAGTGAGATCGGTAGGAAGAGGGTGTTTGGAGACTTGCGATGTGTGTATCATTGGCCCGTCAAACCACTCCCTCCTCAGCCTGCGACGCTGTCGCCCCCTCTCAGAAGTCGAACAGATCGCGGGTGACATCGTCGACGTCGAATTTGTCGAGGAAGAACCTGCCATTGCCGTCCAGCGTGATCCGAACATCGCGTCCGCCATCAGATTCGAAGATGCCGAGATCCCGAAACTTGATGCTGTAGGCAGACAGATCGATCGTGTCGCGTTTCTCCATGTCACGAATTCTGTCGCCATCGACACTTGCATCCCGGAAGCGGAATGTATCGGGACCGCGGCCCCCAATCATAATATCGCGCCCGGCCCCGCCGTCGATCAGGTCGCGGCCACGGCCGCCCACAAGGGTGTCCCTGTCGCTACCGCCCAGAAGCGTGTCGTTGCCCGCATCACCAAGCAGGCGGTCTGTCCCTCCACCGCCGATCAGCGTGTCGTTGCCCTTGCCGCCGTGCCCCTGGTCGGCACCCCCGCCACCCTGAAGCGTGTCGCTGAGCGCGTTGCCGAACAGGCGGTCCTTTCCGGCGCCGCCACGCACCACGTCAGCGCCACCGCCGCCGTGGAGCATATCGCGCCCGCTACCACCAAGAAGAGTGTCGCCGCCGGTGTCGCCGAACAGGCGGTCATTCCCGGCGTTGCCAAGCAACCGATCGTTGCCGCCGCCGCCACGTACCATGTCTGCGCCGCCGCCGCCCTTCAGCGTATCGCGCCCGCCGCCACCATCCAGAACGTCGTTGCGGCCACCGCCGGTGATCCGGTCGTCGCTGAGCGCTCCTTCGAACTCTTCGATGCCCTGGAACGTGCCGGAGGCGTCTACCCGGCGCGTCACGACCTCGATCTGAGCGGCCGCGTATCCATCCTTCCCCTCCTCAGGAAGGGTTCGGTTCAGATCGCCCGCGTCATTGGCGCGGAGCGGGTCGGCCTCGAACACGTCCCGTGGTGTCATCATGACTCCACCGATGTCGCGCGCCTCGAAGCCGTCACCCTTGCCGCTCCCCTGCGCCCAGCGAGGCACTTCCTGCTCGATCCGCGCGGAATAGGTGCCGGCCGGAATGTTGATGGTGACGACCCCTTCAAGCAGACCGAAATCGAGAACATCCTTGCCCCCGCCGCCATCCACGACCTTCTTGCCGAGGCCGACAAGAATGCGGTCGTTGCCATTGCCGCCGGAGGCCCGGTCGTTCCCCGCGCCCGTGACGATCAGGTCGTTGCCCCCGCCACCCGTCAATGCATCATTTCCTGCGCCACCGGACAGGAAGTTCGCCGCCTGGTCGCCGGTCAAGGTATCGTCACCGCCGCTGCCAGTGATGTTCTCGATGTTCTTCAGCGTATCTGACCCGAAGGCCCCGGTTGCGGTTCCCGCGGCGAGGTTGACCGTCACACCACCGAACCCCGTGGCCGTTGTCACCCCGAGCACTCCACCGGGTTGTGTCCAGGCGTAGGAGGCGGTGTCGCGCCCGACGCCGCCGTCGAGCATGTCGTTTCCGCTGCCGCCATGCAGCGTGTCATCGCCCGTTCCGCCACGGAGGGCGTCGTTGCCGGAGCCACCGAAAAGCTCGTCATTGCCGCGGCCACCGTCCAGGGTGTCCGCGCCGCCTCGTCCGACGATCCGTTCGCCGGCCGCAGAGCCGAGGACCTTGTCGTCGAAAGTGGTCGCCACGATCTGCTCGAAGCCTTCGAGGGTCATGTCGACCTGTTCGGCATTGTTGGCCGCCACGCCCTTGAACGAGCGTACCGTCCCTGCCCCAAGGTCGGCCTCGATCCGCGAGTTCAAAGCGATCTCGAAGCCGATCGTGTCAAACCCGGCGCCGCCGTCGGCGTGCCCCTTGAAGCGGCGAATCTCGACCGAGTCGGTGCCCTGCCCCATCAGCGCGGCATTCTCGACGCTCGTATCGCTCCAGATCGAGAGGTCATCGCCTGCGCCACCCCGGAAGATGCCACCGCCGCCGCGGAAAAAGTTGCCCACATCGTCGCCGGGACCGGCCAGAACCTCGGGCAAGCCGTTCTCGCCGTCGAACCGGTCGTTACCGCCGCCAAGCTCAAAGGTGATCGTCTGCCTGCCGCCGGGTTTGTAGATCGCATGGTCGGCATGGTCGCCCAGCAGGATCTCCTCGATGTCGCGAGGCTTCAGCGAGAACGTGACATCCCGAGCGTTGCGCAGATCGTCGCCCGTGGTCGCAATGTCATGGGCACGGAGTTGCAAGGCGATGGCGCTCTCCACCTTGTAGAACCAGCGTGCCTCGCCCACCCCGTCGAGCTCCAACCGGTCCCTGCCCTGTCCGCCCTCGACCTGAAGCTGGGTCGCGCCGCCATCGACACGTTCGGCCCGGATCAGATCGTCACCCGCACCACCGTGGACCGAGCCTGTCCCGTTCGTGCGGATGATATCGTCGCCGCCAGCGCCGTGCAGAAACGTTGCAACCGGGCCGCCAACCAGCAGATCGGCGACATCGGAGCCGACAAACCCTTCGACGCTTTCCGTCCGGTCCGTCGCCACCTTGTTGCCACGGTCATTGAAGCGTGCGACCCTGCCCGTGGTGCCGTCGATCTCCACGCGGCCGCTGTCCATGCCCTCCGACATGTAGGTCTTCAGCTGCTGGAGAATCGATGGGTCGTCGCTCTGGTCATTGATGTCGAACTTGATCAGGTTCGAAGAGGAGGTATAGGCAACGACGTCGTAGTCCACGCCACCGATGTAGGTGTCACTGACGCCCTTGACCGCGGCACTGCCCGAGATCATCACATTGCGCCCGCTTCCCGCATCGATCCGGTCCGCACCCGCGCCGCCGACGATGTAGTCGTCGTCGCCACCGGCGCTGATCCAGTCCTTGCCGCCACGGCCGGAGATCACATCGACCCCGCTTGCGGTGAAGATCGTGTTGGCGCCATTGGTGCCGCGAACGAAGTGCTTCTGGCCGGGCATGGCGACGACGTTCTCGATGTCGATCACGCGGTCAGATCCCTGTCCGAAGGCCGTGCCCTGTTCAAGGTCGATCCGCAGCGACCGCCGCGCGCCTTCAAGAACCTGGAACGTGTCGATCCCGGGGCCGCCGATGGCCTCGTCGTCCCCTTCCCCCGGGAGCAGAACGTCGTCGCCTGTCCCGCCGTTCAGGCGGTCATCGCCGGTTGAACCGAAGATGCGGTCGTCGCCGCCATAGCCCTCGGCCACGTAGAATCCGTCGATCTTCTGCCCCGTGGATCTGAGGAACATCAGGTCGGCCTGCGGCGTGCCCTTCAGGACCGAACCGCCGATGATCGCATCCTTCAGTTCACGCCCCGAGAACATGATGTCGGAGAAGCCGACCACGTCCAGATCGTCGAGTGACTTCAATACGTCAACGCCGCTGTTGAACGCACCACGGGGTTTGACGTGGCTGACGATGATGTCGCCGGCCTCATCGCGGGCCAGCTCATATTCGGTGAAACTCGCGGCGAAATGGATGAAGTCCTTGCCGCCCTCGCCATAGATCTCGTCCGAACCTTCGCCCGCCACGATGATGTCGTCCCCGCCACCGGCAAAGATCTTGTCGTCGCCTCCGAGGGCGTCGAGGACGTCGCCACCATCGTCTCCGCGCAGCACGGAATCGCCATCGTCGGCCCAGCCGGTGACGCCCTTGAGCGCATCGCCCATGCCGCCACCAAAGGCCGCCAGTTCGACGTCGGCCAACATGGCAACGGCACCGAGCGCCTCGTCGATCATCTCCTGCAAGAGGTCGTCGAGGGGGCGGACCAATTCCAGGAACTTGTCGAGCAGCTTGGCGGAGGGCAGCAGATCGGCGATTGCCTGTTCCGCGGCATCTATCAGCCCGCCCAGACCCAGGGTCTCGACCACAAAATCGACGACGGAATCGACAAGCTTCGACAGAAGCCCGATCGCGTCGAGCAACGGCTTGACGGGTTCAAGCGCCGAGACTGCGATGTCGAGCGGTACCTTCAGCGCTTCCAGCAGTTCGCCGATGCGATCCAAGCCGGCCATCTGCGTCGTGATCCCGGGGAAATCGATGGCGTCGAGGATGGACGTGAAATCATCGACCTTGACACGCACGGCCGCGACATTCGGCCTGATGCTCTCCATGGCGTCGGCACGGGGAGCCGATTGCTTGTCGAGCGCGCGCTTGAGGATGGCATAGTCCGAGGCACCGTCGAGGCCGTCCCCCGGGCCTTCGGTACCGATCCGCAAGGCCGCGCGAACTGCCGCGCCCTGGTTCTCGCCCGCCTGGTTGGCATTCTCCAGCAGGAAAATCGTCGATGTCAGGCCATCGCGGACAACCGAATGCGCGAGTGCGGCGTCGTCCAACCGCTCCTTCGCCTCATCGATACCGTCCCAGATCGCCTTTTTCTTTGGCGTCGTCTTGAAGGCAATCCCATCGAGCCGGTCAAACTTGTCGTCGATCCGCCGGATCGGATCGTTCCCGGCCTTGAGCACTCTTTGTATCGCGGTGATCGGCGACTTGAGCGGCAGGAAGAAATTGAGCCCGCTCAGCGCGTAGTCGGTGGCGTCCATCATCTTGGTCGACTTGTCGATGTAGTCGTTGTACTTGGCGTAGACGGTCACCACCCCCTTGGCGCCGGTGAGCCCGTATCCGATGAAAGCCCACCAATCGCGGACGAGGACCAGACTCTGGGTCAGGTATTCTTGCTCCTGGCGATATTCCTCATGCGACATGGCGCACCTCCTGTATGGGAATGCAAGCGCCGCAACGGCACCAGAATACTGTTCGCGCCAAGTCTCGCTGCCCCCGGTACCTGATTGCGCTGCCATAGAATTACGCAGCGTCATCGTGGAGCGTAGCGCGCCCGGGGGGCGATACGCAACGTTTTGTGGAAAGCCAGCGAGCAGGACGCCAAGGACGGCCCGAGTGGACGTTATCTTCGGCACCCGATCGCAAATTGGCGCGCCGCCTTTCTCACGCGCCGCGGGGGGCTGCTAGGACCATCGCAAGCCAATCGCCTTGCCTCAAGAGGTCTCGAGAAATGCCACCGCGAGGAGGCACGCCACGATTGCCTCGCAACTCCGGGCGGCAATCTGCGGCACCATTGCCGCGCCCGATTGCGCAGGTTCGATGGTGTTGCTCGGCATTCTTCCCCAAAGTCGATCAATTGCTCGGCCGCACATGCAACGCGATCCGGCGCGGGCAAGGGTTCAACCGGACCTGAAACGCCGTCTGTTTGACTGGATGGAGGCGGAAGGCGACTGGCTGGCGGGACCGGGCCACCATCCGCCCGTCGGCAGCTATGTCGACGAGCGCGACCGCGGCGAGCAGCATGTGCACCGGCGGATTTGATTGTCAGCCCGGCGGTCGGTCGTAGACCACGCGAAAACCGGTGTGTTCGCTGGTGCTGTCGGGCGTGTTTCCGATGCGCGCGGCGATCCGATAGCGGTGGCAATAGCTGCTGTGGCAAAGGAACGAGCCGCCCTTCAGGAGCCGATTGCCTTTTGAGGCCTGCATGATCCGTTTCGCGTTTTGCGTGTTTGACCTGAGGCGAAACGGTTCGGCGGTCCATTCCCACACATTGCCGACCATCTGGTACAGCCCATAGCCATTCGGGTCGTATGCAAGCACCGGCGCAGGACCATGGTGCCCATCCGCCCCGGTGTTCCGCGTCGGAAACGTTCCCTGCCAGATGTTGCAGGGAAAGAAATCCGTGTCATTCGGCTCCGCGTCCCCCCAAGGATACCGGACATCGCCCAGACCGCCTCGCGCGGCATGCTCCCATTCCACCTCGCGAGGCAACCGTCCGCCCGCCCAGGCCGCATAGGCGCGGGCATCCTCCCAGGCGATATGGGTCGCGGGCATGTCATCCCGAGCAGCCCTTCCATCCGGCCCAGTCGGAAACTCCCAGGAAGCGCCGTGAACTTTCCGCCACCATTCCAGCCCCTGTACACCCTGGGTATCCTCAACCGCCCCGGGCAAATGGCTGAAAAAGACAAAGGACCAGCCGGACCGTTCCGCGACCGAGGCATGGCCCGTCGCTTCGACAAAGTGCCGGTACTGGCCCACCGAGACCGCACCACGTTCCCACCAGAGGTCCCGCACGCGCTTTCTGACCGGCGGTCCTTCGGCATCGTCCACGATCAGCGGCCGTGCGGTTCCAAGACAGGCCGTCCCACCCGGCACCGGGACGCAGTTTCGCCTGGGCCGAATGTCAGCGCGCCGGATCTCCGGTTTTGCCGCCAATCGATGCTCACCCGGTCTGGACGGCAGGCAGCAGGCCTTTTTCGGTGCTGGAATATCGATGGGAATGCCTCCATGTGATTGGCGCAAACACTACAGCCGACACCCCATGCTACGCCACCTCGTACCTCGCAATGAAGTCCCGGTCGGGTTCCACACCAAGTCCCGGCCCGGTCGGGATGTCGACCCGGCCCTTGCGCGCCATCTGGCCCTGGATGTCGAGCGGGTCAGCCAGCAGCCCGTCACGGAAGCGGTTCTCGGTGGTGTCGAACTCCGGCAGCGGCGGTACCGTCGCCAGAAGTTGCAGGTTCGTCGCCACCGCCACCGCGGAGCCCCAGTCATGGTTGATCACCGGCGTGAAATGGAAGTGGAACAGCGCCAGCATTGGCCAACAGGTGATGTCCGAGCTCGCCTTCGCATCAGTCGCGTAGTCAGGATCACAGGTCCCTGCATTCACGCATTTGGATCATGGCTCGGGATCGCAACAACCGATGCCGTCAGTGCCAGCAGTAGGATCGCGACGTAGGCCGCCGCAAGCGCCCATCCCGGTGTTGATGGCTGCGACTCCGTGGTGATGCCCCGCATGAACGGGTCGCGCATGTTGATCGCCCCGTAAATGCCGACGATCTTCCGCACTAGCCCCTGAAAGCCGAGAGTGCTCGCGAGCGTGACAACAAAGAACGAGATGCCCACATAGCCGATCAGAAAACCCTGCGTCGTTTCCATGTTGATACCGAGCACTTTCGCGATCAGGTAGACCGCCGGCCCCCAGATGCCCACGGCAATCGTGCCAACCATGGCCGCAAGCAGCACCTAAAAAAGAAGCTGCGCGGGAAAAGCACACGGGCTCGGTGACCCTCCTCGTACGCATGTGATCCACGCGAGTAGTCGAAACATGTGCGTATGATCCGTCAGGTCTCGTTCGAGACGGATGGACCGGTGGTTTCGCGTTTCCTGCCAGTGGATCTCAGGCCTTGCCATAGGGAACGGCAAGGTAGCAGGCAACCAAGGTTGCCGCGCTGTTCCGCTGCCGGGGCAGTGCCACCAAAGGAAACGGGCCTGTATCTGCTCCCTGTCAGATATCCAGGAATTGCGGCATGAACGTCGTGAGTGCCGGGAACAGGATTATAATGAGCAGGATCAACGCCGTGACGCCAAACATCTTCATCGTGTCGGCAATTGCCTCGTGCATCTCGATCTTGCCGAGGGCGCAGGCGATCAAGAGGCACAGCCCATAGGGCGGTGTAATCAGGCCCATGGCCAGCGAGATCCCTGCGACGATGCCGAAGTGTACCGGATCCACGGAGGCTGCGACCATCGCCGGAAGGAACAGCGGGCCGATGATGATGGCAATCACCAACGCATCAAGGAACGTGCCGAGCACGATGCACAACAGCGCAAATATCGGCAACAGCGCCCAGTTGGGCAGGCCTTCGGTTTGCGCCAGCAGCAGGTCGGGCATCTGGTAGAAGGACAGCAGCCAGCCAAACAATCCCGCCGAGCCGTAGCAGAACAGCGAGAGGCTGATCAGGCGGGCACTATCGGAGAGGATGTCGATGCTTCGGGAGATCGTCAGGTTTCGATATACGAAGAACCCGAGCCCAAAGGCGTAGAGCACAGCGAGGATCGACGCCTCGGTCGGCGTGGCAAACCCGAACATGATCCCGCCCACAATGATGATGGGCGCTCCCAGTCCAAGAATTGCACCGCGGAAGGACGCCACGAACTCCTTCGTGTCGGCGCGCGGCTCCACCGGCCAGTCTTCCAGCCGTGCACGGTGCGCCACATAGGCCATCTGTGCGAGGGCGATCATGATACCGGGAATAATCCCGGCGGCAAAAAGCTGAGCAACCGAGGTTCCCGTTATCGCGCCCCAGATGACAAAGAAGATGCTCGGCGGAATGATCGCGCCCAGAACCGAGGAAGCGGCGGTGATCGCCACTGCGACGGACTTGGAATAGCCTTTCCCGTCCATCGCCGGGATCAGCACGGCCCCAACACCGGCGGTGTCAGCCGTCGAAGACCCCGAGATGCCCGCGAACAGCATGCTGACCACGATGTTGATATGCGCCAGGCCACCCCGAAAATGGCCGACAATCGCATAAGCAAATCGGATCAACCGTTCGGTGATCCCGGTTTCATTCATCAGCGACCCGGCAAGCAGGAACAGCGGCACCGCGAGGAGCACGAAGGAATCGAGACTGGAATAGAAGCGGCGCGCCAGCATGAAGAAGCTCAGATGCGGTTCGATCACCAGCACCGTGGCGGAGGCTGCCATGAGAGACACACCGATCGGCACACCGATGGCGATACAGACGCCAATGATCACCATCATCAGAATGACAAGTTCCATGTCAGCCCTCCTGCTCGTCGGATGCGCCGGAGCGGAAGACCACACCGAAGAGAGACACCGCAATGGCACAGACGCTGATCAAGCCGCCAAACAGAAGCGCGCCGTAGCTGGTCGCCATTGGCAAACCGGTGACAAGCGACGTCCGCCCGAACCCCTTCATGAAGAAGATCCAGCTTGACCACGCGAAGAAGCTCATGACTGCCAGCGAAGCCAGCAGGATGACGATGGACAGGTAGCGCCCCAACCTCGGCGGCATCGCAGACTTCAGAAACGTGAAGGAGAAGTGCGTCTGCTGGATGAAACCGTATCCGGCGCCGATCATCACCATCCACATGAAGACCAGGCGCGCAAATTCTTCGGTCCACAGGAACGGTGGGATGAACTCAACGTATCGCGCGACGACCTGATAGGCGACCAGCACGCAAAGCACAGCCAGGTGCGCGGCCAGAACGTATCGAAAGGCAGATCTTATCATCCCAATACCCACTCCCGTTCGGTCGGAGACTCGTCAATTTGCTTAATCGTTTGATCTTCCTTTGTCTACCCATCGCAGGTGTCAAAGTTTGCTACTTTGGCAGTCGATGCACGCGGGTCCCTGGTGTTGTGTCAGTCAGGTCGCACCCAGCAGATTTCCACCCTCGACGGAGATACGCGCTCCAGGGGCGGTATGGTCGACCCAGACCTTTCCATCCTGCCAGAGTATCGTCGCACCTCTTGTCTGCCGAAGCTCGACGCTGCCGCCGGGCGTCTGCAATCGGATCGGCCCCGCAAGGTCACCGGGATGAACGCTGGCGGCCCAGAGCCCGCTGTCCGGCAGCGCAACCAACCATGCGGGCTGTGCGTTGAAGATCAAAGTGGCGCCCCCGAGGTCGATCCGCCCGCCACAGGATTGCTTTGCCAGAGAGGACTCCAGCATGGGCAGTCCAATCGGACCGACCCCTGTCCAGTCGGCCAGCCTGCGCCAGTTGTGGAGATCGATCTTCATGCCGAGGCTGTACTCTCCCCGCGCGTAAGCCAGCGTCCAGTTGCGCACCCCCTGATCGGGACGGATCGGCGGATCAGACTCATCGGTCAACAGCCCGGAATCGACAAGCGTTGCCAGCGTGGAGGGATCGATACCCGCCGATGACGGGAACACTTCGGCATAGAACCCGGCGCGGATGTGCCCCTGAAAGAACGCGCCCGGCTTGGCCTGATTCCAGAATGTTCGGGCCGGGCCAAGGTAGTCGGGTATCTCGAAAACCAGCATGCCGTCGCGCTCGACCAGACGGTTGGGAAGCTCCGGCTGAAGCTCCTTTGATGACAAGGGTTTCAAGACGACGTGAACGTTGCCAAGATCAAGGGTGACGGCGGCTGTCGGATCAATTTCCGCCGGAAGGTGCGGCAGCTTCTGCCCCTTGACCCAAACCGCCCCGACCTGTCGCGCATCAGCCACCACCAGGCACGTCTTGGCGCTGGCGGTACGGTTCCAGGCATCCAGGCGGCGGGGCCGGTACGCGCCGATCATGCGGGGCCCATCCTGAACACCGAGGAATGCCCCGTGGTCGAAGAACACCTGCCTGCTGGGGCGCGACGGCGCGGTCGCGTAGTCGCCCAGCCATTCGTCATTCCAGACATACTTGCAGAACAGGGTACCGGGCGCCTTGTCCTTGCCCATGAACTGCACCGCAATTGCGGTGGTTTGTGCCGCGATATACCGATTGTTCTGCGTGTCGAGTTCGCGCGATGCCGTGCCAACCGAATATCCGGCACCGTGGAAACTCGTCAAATGGACGCCACGGGCACGGTCGGATGTCTCGCGGACTATCCCCTTGTCCGCACGGCAAAGCTCCAGCATCCAGTCCGGCGCCCAGCCACGCGCCACCCAATCCTTGAGCACGTCGATATCAGGCGGCGTTTCCGCCACCAGGAACGGGAAATAAGCCCGGCAGTGCGGGGCGGACATGCGCCCGGTGGCGCTGTTGATGTGGAGAGCGACACTCAGGATCTGGCGCAACCGGACCTGCGCGGCCACAGCGCGAAGCCCGGAATCTGCAGAGAGGTCTTCGATAGCCCGGAGCGCCGAAACGGTCATCTGTGTGTAGACGGGCGAGTTGAACTCATGGGCCAACCCGCTTTCATCGACCAGAGACACCCATTCGCGAAAGCGACAACTCCCAAGCGCGATGATGTCCGGGTCATCAAGCAACTGCCCTCCGACGATCAACGCGGCGACGGACTGGCTGATGATGTTGGTGTATTCCGGCCCGACGTTGATGCTCTCGATCGCACCGAGAGCACGGCGGACAGTGGGCAGCAGCACGTCAAGCAGGTCCGCCGACAAGCGGGCCCGGTGGCGATGGAGCAGAGGCACGATCCGGATCGCGAAGAACACCACCGCATTCAGATCCTCCACGCCGGGGTCTTCGTGCTCCCACCGGAAGTTCCCGATTGATGGCGAGGCCGGGTCGGCATCCTGAAACCCGGCCAATGCCCGCAGGACACATTCTGCACGGGTCAGGCATTCCGGCGTCGCCGCCTCAACAAGGGCGCAGGCATAGTCGGCGGCGATCCACATGGTGTGAAAGGGGTGCCCGTCGATCATGGTGCACGGCAGGCAAAAGGCACTGTCCCATTCGGCCCCGTCCGGAAGCAACCGGTCACACAGATCCGTCATTCTATTCCCCGCACACTCAAGCGTCGGCGATCAATGGACCATTGACCGCCGGCGCATTCGCTTTTCGCCGCTACTTGTAGTTCCGGATACTCTCGACCGCTTCGACGAGGCCAAGTTCTTCGACCACCGGCTCAAGCGCTTGGGCAACGGCAGACTGGATCTTCGCCTTGTCGATCTCGACGATGTTCACGCCGTGCTCGTCCCGCAGCGCAGCCTTGGATTCGGAATCGAACTTGTGCTCCAGTTCACGTTGATAGGCTGTGGCCTGGCGTCCGGCCTCCAGAACGGCCTCCTGCTGCTCGGGGGTGAGACTGTCATAGATTGATTTGGAGAACAGTACCGGGCGGGTCACGTATTCATGCTCGGTTTGCACGTAATACTTCGCCTGCTCATAGAACTTCATGCGCAGAACCCATTCCGCTTCGTTCTCAAGACCATCGACAACGCCCAGTTGAAGGCCGGAGTAGATCTCGCCATAGGCCATGACCGTCGGCACGACGCCGAGCGCCTCCCAGGCTTTGACCTGGACCGCGGCCGGGTGCAGACGCACGCGCAGGCCGGCAACATCCTCGGCGGTTTCGACCGGCTTGGAGCTGACGAGGTTGCGGATGGAGCCGCCGAAATACCCGATCACCATCGCGTCAGTTGCCTCGGCGACGTCATTGGCGAACTCGACGCCGATCTCGCCGCTGACGACACTTTGCCAATGATCGAAGTCACGGAACACGAACGGCACGACAAGCGACTGCACGGTCGGCGCAAACTCCGCCAGGTAGCCGGGGGCAATGGCGTAGAGTGCGATCTGCCCGTCCTCAAGAAGCTCGAAAGCCTCGCCGCCGGATCCCAGCTGGGCATCGGGGAACACCTTGACCGTGACTTCTCCATTGGTCAGATCGGACAGAACCTCCCCGAATTTCAGGAAGCCCTGCCCCTGCCCCGTGGTCACCGGTCCGTCGATCGTGGCCGCCAGTTCGACGGCGTCGGCCTGGAACGGCATCATTCCGAGCCCGGCAACCGCCGCAAACACCATGTTGCGCACCATTGTCATGTTTTCCTCCCATTTTGAGTAAACGTTTAACCTGATTATTGGTGTACTCTGCTCGCACCGTCAACCCAAAAGGTCGCGTCCGGTGCGGCACAGTCAATTTCGTCATCACGGGGCGTAGTGCTCCGCAGCGTCGTGGCCCGCCAAAGCGGCCCCGAGCATGGCGTCACCGCCAGAAAACGCGCCTTTCCGTGTTCTGTTTGGGCCTGTCGGACAGGTCCGCATCGACCACCCCGACAGTGCGCAGGCGTTCTGTTGCGGATTGTCCCGTTGGCCCGAACGCGCCGCGCGCTTCACTCCGCCGGCTGCGCCACGGACAGACCAATCTCCGAGAGGACCTCCTCGGTGTGTTGTCCCTGCGCCGGCGGCGGACCGCTGGGCGCCTTCGGCGCGGTGCTGCGAACGGCGGAACCGATCAGTCTGAGGCGACCGGCCACGGGATCATCGACCTCCACGATCATGCCATTCGCTCTGGCTTGCGGCGTTTCAAGCGCCTCTTGCGGGGTGAAGATCCGGGCGCACAGGATGCCATGTGCTTCCAGCACTTCCAGCCACTCCGCTGTTGTCCGCTCCTTGAGCCGAGCCCCCAGCAGCGCGACCAGTTCGGACTGGTTCTCCAGTTGCAAGACAGGCGTGGCGAACCTTGGGTCGGCGCTCAGGTCAGCGATGCCCAATCCGCCGCAGATCAACTGCAAGGGATTGTCCGTAAAGACCGGTGAAATCTCGATATAGCCGTCCGATGTCTCCCAGCTGTGCCGGATCGCTTTCTCGGTGACAGTCAGATTGACTTCGGCATCGTCGAGCGACCCGCTGTTCAAGTGCTCGCCCCCGGCCCAGACATGCGCAGTCAGGGCCGCGCTGTGCAGATCGGTGAAGACCTGAACCCCCTTGCCGGTCCGCTCCCGGGAGAGGAGCCCGCCAAGGATCGCGTTCGACAGGACCATTCCGGCAAGGTGATCCACGGAAACAGTCGGAGGCTCCGGCAGGCGCCCGCCATCGGCTGGCGAGAAAAGCCCGCCTTCCGCAGCGGCCATCTGGGCGTGCCCGGCCCGGCCGCGCTCGGCGTCCGCCCCCTTTTCTCCCCAACCGGAGGCGGACGCATGAACGAGACGTGGAAACCGTTTGTGAAGAGTCTCGAAATCGATACCCATTTTCTTGTCGACGCCGGGTCGGAAGTTGTGAACGATCACGTCCGCCGTCTCAAGCAGACGGTCGAGTGCCGCCTGCCCCACATCGCTCTTGAGGTCGATCACGATGGACCGCTTTCCCCTGTTCAACGCGGCGAAGGGCAGACTTACGCCGTTGACGAAGGGCCCCCAGGCGCGGGACCAATCCCCCCGACCGGGACGCTCAACCTTGATGACATCGGCTCCGAGGTCCGCAAGCATCAGCGTCGCCACCGGCCCCTGCCAGACGTGGCTGAAATCTACGACGCGTATGCCCTTGAGCAGTTCAAGCATTGGGTTCTTTTCCCTGAGTTATTCTTGGCAAGTTGCCGCCCCGTCGAAACGCGGAACGAACTCGCGATAGTCCTTTCAGCCTGCGGTGTTGCGGGCCGGGTGGAGATGCACCAGCTTGCCTGCCTCTTCGGGCGCGGCCGCATGGTAGATGGCTTTCTCGGAGTCCGGATCGAACAGCACGACCGCGCTTATGTCGATGTTCAGCTGCACCATCGCGCCCGGGCGCGCGGAGGTTCTGGCCGCGAACCGGGCCACCATCTCTTCCTCGCCGCCCTCCAGGTTGGACTGGAGCACCGCAATCGTGTCGGCACCGGTCGGTTCCAGGATCTCCAACGGCCAGTCGATCTGCTGGTAGGTGCCGTCCTTGGTTTCGGATTCCTCGTCCACCATCGCTTCGGGACGTACGCCGATGATCACCTTGCGACCGTCGAACTCCTGAGCCAGCGCCTCCCCGACGGGAAGGACCAGCGCAACGACGCCGCCGTCTGGCCGCACGATGTCCATGCGCGCCTCCTGCCCGGCTTGACGCAGAGTTCCTTCCAGGAAGTTCATCGACGGCGATCCCATGAAGCCCGCCACGAACATGTTGGCCGGTGTGTTGTAGACCTCGTCGGGCGAGCCGACCTGCTGCACCTCACCGCCTTTCAGAACGACGATCTTGGTGGCGAGGGTCATGGCTTCGATCTGATCGTGCGTGACGTAGACCATGGTCGTGCCGAGCGTCCGGTGCATCTTCTTGATCTCGGTGCGCATCACTACACGCAGCTTCGCGTCGAGATTGGACAGCGGCTCATCGAACAGAAACACCTGCGGATCGCGCACCAGCGCCCGCCCCATGGCCACGCGCTGCCGCTGGCCGCCCGACAATTGCCGCGGCTTGCGGTCGAGATAATCTGTCAGGTGCAACAATTCCGCGACGCGCTCGGCCTCCTTGCGGCGCTCCTTCTTGGCGACCTTCCGGGACTCCAGCGGAAAGGCGATGTTCTCCCAGACGCTCAGGTTCGGGTAGAGCGCGTAGGTCTGGAAGACCATTGCGATGTCCCGGTCCTTCGGGTGCAGATTGCTGACATCCTCTCCATCTATCCGGATCTCGCCGGAATCATTGGACTGCAGTCCGGCGATCGAGTTGAGAAGCGTGGACTTGCCGCAACCGGATGGCCCGACAAGAACGAGGAACTCGCCATCCTCGGCCTTGATGTCGACACCTTTCAGCACCTCCACCGCTCCGAAGCTCTTGCGAACGTTGACGATTTCTAGAGTAGCCATTGTTCAGCCCTTGACTGCGCCTGCCATCAGACCGCGCAGGAAATACCGCCCCGCGACCAGATAGACGACAAGTGTTGGAAGACCGGCGATGATGGCAGCCGCCATATCGACGTTGTAGCGTTTGACCCCGTTCGCGACCTCGACAAAGTTGTTGAGGGCCACCATGACCGTGGCGCTTTCCAGCTTGGTCATGGTGCTTGCGAACAGGAAATCGTTCCAGGTGTTGGTGAATTGCCAGATCACGCTGACGATCATGATCGGGACGGAGCTTGGCAGGGCGACCCGCCAGAAAAACCGGAAGTACCCGATCCCGTCAATCTTCGCCGCGTTCACCAGATCGATCGGGAAGCTGACGAAGAAGTTGCGGAAATAGAGCGTGGTGAACGGAAGACCGTAGACGATGTAGGTGAATGTCAGCCCCGTCAGCGAGGAAGACCAGCCGATCCAGCCGAGGAAGGAGGCCATCGGCAAAAGCACGATCTGGAACGGGATGAAGGCCCCGAACAGAAGCATGCCAAAGAACAGCTCCGATCCCTTGAACCGCCAGAGCGACAGCGCGTAGCCGTTGAGCGCACCGATGGCTGTGGGGATGATCGTCGCCAGCGTCGAGGCAATCAGCGAGTTGATCATGAAGGGGGCCATGCCACGGCATTCGGTGCCCACGCAGGCATTGTTCCACGCCTCGTCCCAGCCATAGAAATCCAACTTCTTCGGCAGGTTCAACAGCCCGCCGGCGAGGATCTCTTCCAGGCTCTTTACGGACGTGACGACCATCACGTAGAGCGGCGCGAGATAGAACAGCACGAAGCCGATCAGGATGGCATAGACCAGCGCCCGCAGGATGCGATCCGTTGTGCTGCGTTCACCAAGGACGATGTCATGCATGGCCACGGCTCCGGTTGTGCGAGCGCAACTCGCTGTAGAGATAGGGCACGATGATCGCCGCGATGGTGAACAGCATCATCGTGGCGCTGGCAGCACCAATCGCGATCCGGCTGCGGTCGAAGGCGTAGTCGTACATGAAGGTTGAGGGCAGATCTGTGGCCGTGCCCGGGCCGCCATTGGTCAGCGCAATGACAAGGTCATAGCTCTTGATCGCCATGTGCAGCAGGATAACGACGGCGGTGAAGAAGGCCGGCCGAAGCTGCGGAATGATGATGCGGCGATAAATGCGCCAGCTGCTCGCGCCGTCCATCATCGCCGATTGCATGATTGACGGGTCGATCCCGCGCAGGGAGGCGAGGAAGATCGCCATGATGAAGCCGGAGCTTTGCCAGACGGCGGCAAGCACGACGGTATAAATCGCCCGGTCACGCCGTACCAGCCAGTCGAACTGCGCCTCGACGAACCCCCAGTCGTGCAGAAGGGACTCGATGCCCAGCCCGGGGTTCAGGATCCACTTCCATGCCGTGCCGGTAACGATGAAGGACAGCGCCATCGGGTAGAGGATGATCGTGCGGATCGCGCCCTCGTGGCGGATGCGCTGGTCCAGCAGGATTGCAAGAACCAGCCCGATGGTTGTCGCGAACAGAATAAACAGCCCCGAGAACACAAAGAGGTTGTTCACCGCGATGCCCCACCGGCGCATGCCCCACAGTTTTGCCCATTGCTCGAAGCCGACGAACGTATAGTCGGGCACCAGCTTGGACGCGCTCATCGAGATATAGATGGTGAGCACGATGAAACCGTAGATGAAGATTGCGCCGAGGATCCCCGTCGGCAGCAGCGTCAGCCACGGCAGGTTCCGCCCGACCCAGGTTGTCCCCTTGCGCAGCTTTCTCGGCTGCGAGGTAGGCACATGAATGCTGTTGTCTGTGATGGCCATGATCGCGATCTGTATCCGGAATTCGGAAAGCCGTGGCGGCGCGCTTTTCGGGCAACCGCCGCCCCGACGATGTCAGCGGCGCCCAGATCGGCGCCGCCAGGGAGGAACTCAGAGGCTGTCGAGACCGTCGATCAGGATCTCGATCCCTTCGTCCACGCTCATGTCGGGCGTGTTGACGAATTCCGACAACGTGTCGCGGAACACACCCTGCACATCGCTGCGTGCGGAGTGGGCGAAGCCGAGCGAGGCAACGAGGCCGCCGCGTTCATTGGCCCGTTCGGCACGGGCAATGGAGTCCCGTGTGCAATCGTCCCATTCGGCATTGTCGACGTCGGTGCGCACCGGCAGGCCGTTCTTGATCAGGCTGAAGTCATGCTGGAACTGCTTCTCCATCACGGCAGAGGCAAATGCCTGCTGTGCGGCGTTGTCCGCCTCACCCTCGATCCTGGGGAAGAAGAAGAAGTCGGCCAGCCAGACGAACATGTCGTTCGAGCCCGGCGTCGGGAAGCAGATGAAATCCTCGCCCGCCTTCTGACCCTGCGCCACGCGCCAGCCCTTGGCCCAGTCACCCATCCAGGACATCGCCGCTTCGCCGTTCAGCACCATGGCCTGCGCCTGTGTCCACTCGCGGCCGGGCGATGCTTCGTCCAACTGCTGGGAGTACCAGCGCAGACGCTCCATCGCCTCACGGAACATCGGACCTTCAAGGGTTTCGCGATCCTGCTCGAAGGCCACTTTCTTGTAGAACTCCGGATCGTCGAAGCTCACCAGAATGCCGTCGAAGATCGCCGTATCCTGCCAGGGTTGACCGCCATGGGCGATCGGAGTGATGCCGGCGTCTTTGAACACCTTGGCCGCGGCGACCAGTTCGTCCCATGTCTGCGGCGGCGCTACGCCATGCTCCTCGAAGATGGCCTTGTTGCCCCAAACCCAGTTGATCTGCGACCAGACGGCCGGCACGGCAACGGTGCTGCCGTCAACGTTCATGAAGGGATGCAGCGGTTCGGGCACCAGATCGTACCAGCCCTCTTCGTCGGCAAGCGCCGTAAGGTCACCCAGAATACCGGTCTCGGCCCATTCGTTCACTTCGGTGCCGAGCGCCTGCATGACGGCGGGCGGATCGCCGGCCTGCACACGGGTCCGGAACAGCGTGCGCGCATTGGTGCCCGCGCCACCAGCCGAGGCCGCGTCGATCCATTCAATTCCCTGGGCCTCGATATTCTCGCGAAGCACCTCGATACCGGCCAGCTCGCCGCCCGATGTCCACCAGTGAATAATGTCGAGCTTTCCTTGGGCCAACACCGGTGTTGCCGACGACAGCGCGACCGCGCTGACCGCAAGAAACGCGGCGCATTTCCGCTTCAGTTTCATTTTGTCCTCCCGTTGATCTGATGGGCGCTCGGCCCGATAGATAAAACGATTAATTACACCACCCCTCAATCTGTCAAGAGTTTTTTGCTGCAGCCGAACGTGGGGAAATCTTCTCATTGGGCCACATTTCACGCCATATTGTCCCGTTTCTGGCCGCTTTCTGCGCCTTACCCCAGAATCGGCGCGTAGATGATGAACACGGAGCGCGCGGCCCCGGGCAAAGCCCGGCAAGGCACAGCGACCACAGATCAACACATTGATTCAAACGTTTTATCTATCAACTGCCGAAATGCGCCTGACCCTAAACGCAATACACCCCGCAACAATCGCGCAGGGTGGGCAAGATCATCACCGCGCAGTGACGGTTGCGCGGCACACTGGGTGAGGGTGTCAGCTTCTCCCGGGCGGGCGCGTTGATTTTCTGACGATCAACCGGGGAGACAGGAGAATGCGCTCAGCAGCGAGGCTTTCCTCGCCGATACGCGCCAGCAGCGCCTTGGCCGCGCGCGCACCCAGCGCCCTTGGAAAAAGCTCGACGGTCGTGAGCGGAGGAGACCAGGCGCCTGACTCGGGAACATTGTCGAATCCCACGACAGAGACATCGTGTCCGACCTGCATGCCACCTTCCACGAGCGCAGCGTAGGCGCCGATGGCAACGTAGTCGTTGAAGCAGACGACTGCCGTGAAGGGGCGCCCGCGCTCCAGCAACTCCCCCACGGCCTTCGTGCCGAACTCACGCGTTGCGGGCCCCGGCAAAACGCAGGCATCGTCGATCTTTGTTCCCTGCCGAGACAGTTCTTCGCGAACGCCCTCCAAACGATTGCGCCTGTTGATGTTGGCCTGCTCGCCGCCAACAAATACCACGGATTCATGGCCCAGTTCGCGAAGGTGCGCTCCGGCCATACCGCCGGCCATGAAGTTGTCGAACCCGACAAAATCGGCATCGTGATCGAGCACATCCCGAACGCACAGGACGTAGGGAATGCCATAGTCCCGGATGATCTGGAACGTGGACGCATCGGACCCGGTGGCCGCCGAAATGATGAAGCCGGCGACCCCTTGCCCGATCATCGTCTCGATCACCTTTCTCTGCCTGTCAATATCGTCGCCAGTATTGGCCATGACCGACAGGTAACCTTCGCGTGCCGCCTCGCTCTCCACGTCGGCCGAAAGCTCCGCGAAAAACGGATTCGAGATATCGTTGACGATCAATCCGATCAGGAGAGACCGCCCCGACCTCAACCGCGACGCGCTCTTGTTGGGAATGAAGCCGAGCTTTTTTACCGACTTGTGAACCTCTTTCTTCGTCGCCTCGGAGATGCGCCCCTTGCCATTCAGGACAAGGGAGACCGTTGCGACCGAAACACCGGCATGCGCTGCAACTTGCTTGATACTGACCCGCTTCTTCATGATCCCTTGCCCCATCGCTCGCGCGGCACGCCCTCAAGCCCGCCACTCTCCTCGAGGGGGGGCTCCACTCCACCCTCAAACCGGCCATCACGGCCAATCGACACGGAATAGTGGAATTTGGTAAAACATTTTACTATTCTAGTGTCGAACAATCACAATACGCAAGTGAACCGAAACGCCAACCCTGTCGTTTGGCGCCCCACCCCCTGATCAGCCACATACCAACGCCCAGCATGACGCGTTCGGATATATCTCTCAACCAAATCCGGCCTTGGCAAAGGTAGAACCGGCCGGCAGCACCCCCACCGCAATGCTCGGTGGTATTTGCGGTAGACAAATTGATAAAACGTTTTATTATCCAGCGTCGTATGAGAAACCGCCGCAGCTCAGGGTGCGACCTTTGCCTGGGCCGAACTGAGATGGGAGATGGAGCACGATGGGACGGCTCGAAGGAAAACGCGTTATTTTTACCGGGGCCGCCCAGAATATCGGCAAGGAAGCCGCCCGCATGTTTGTCGCCGAGGGGGCGCGGGTGGTGATTGGCGATGTGAACGCGCGGGACGGCGCGGCAACGGCGGAAGAGCTCGGCCCCAATGTCCAGTTCATCCAGGTCGACGTCACCGAGGAGGCGCAGATTTCCAACATGGTCGCCGAAGGGGTTGAATGGCTTGGAGGCCTCGACGCTCTCTGTCAGAACGCCGGCTTGCAAAAGGCGGGCCCGACCGAGGATTTCGAGGCATCCGACTGGGACCGGGTGTTTTCGATCAACATCCGCGCGCAGTTTCTGGGCGCGAAACATGCGATTCCCCATATTCGCGCCTCTGGGACAGGTGGCGCCATCGTCAACATGTCCTCGAATGCCGGACGGCGGGGCGGGGCCGGACTGGCGGCCTATTGCGCCTCCAAAGGGGCCGTGGTGTCATTCACCAACGCGCTTGCCCTTGAGCTTGCGCCGGACAACATCCGTGTGAATGCGCTTTGCCCCGGTTGGGTAGACACGGCCTTCAATGCCGCTGCAATCGCCAACCTGGGAGGAACCGCCGCCCAGCAGGACGCCATTGCCGCCAGTGTCCCGTTGGGGCGGCAGGCCGCGCCCGCCGAGATCGCCCCGCTCTTTGTCTACCTCGCTTCGGACGAATCGTCGTTCATGACCGGTCAATCAATCCTGATCGACGGCGGAGCCCACAACTGATCAACCACTCTCGCCCCGGCAGGCCCCCTGTCCTGCCGACCCCAATGGAGACACGCTGATGAAGGTCCTTGTACCGGTCAAGCGCGTGATCGACTACAATGTGAAGGTCCGCGTGAAGGCGGACGGTAGCGGTGTCGATCTTGCCAATGTGAAGATGTCGATGAACCCCTTTGACGAGATCGCTGTCGAAGAGGCCATTCGCCTGAAGGAAGCCGGGAAGGCCGACGA
>NZ_PVTD01000005.1 GCF_003003255.1 Aliiruegeria haliotis | reverse complement strand
TCGCGGCCGTCAACGTCGTCTTGCCGTGGTCAACGTGACCGATCGTGCCGATGTTCATATGCGGCTTGCTGCGGTCAAACTTTTCCTTTGCCATGATGGCGTCCTTTCTCTTTTTTTCTGCGTCGCCCACCGACCTCCCCGGCGGGCGAAGCGTTATTCGAAAAACTCACCGTAGAGTTCGAGATCTTCTGCGAAAAGCGTCTCCAGCTTGGAGACCTCCTCGGCGCTGAGGTCCTTTCGGCTGGCCTTGCTGCCGGAAACCTGCTCTCGCCCCACCTTGACGATCCGGCCGGTTCGTCTGCCGATTTCCTCGGCAAACTCGTCGACCTTGGAAATCGGATAGATCCGATCGAAGTATCCGGGGTCGGTCCCCAGGAAATGCGACAGTGGTTCCGCATGGTGGCGGACTGGCGGCGAAAGATCCTTGTACCGCTCCAAGTGTCGAATGAAGGTGGGCAGGTCCGGCGAGGTTACCACGCCGTTTTCCCGATCCTCATCCGTCAATGCGACGTTGTCCAACTCGCCGTGATACTCGACCCGATTTTTAAAACAGGACAAGACACGGCCAATCGGGTGTCGAACGACAGCAGCTTTCCAATGCGACGCTATTCTTCCGCGCCGAACCTTCGCGTAGGGCACCGAAGGATAGGCCGCATTGTGAATGTGCTTTGACACCCCGTTCGCAGTGTAAGACCGGAAGGGAAAGCCGTTCTCGATTTCAAAGAAGCACAACTTCAGCGAAGTGCAGGCGCACTTCGGAACGCTGAAGTAAGAAACTTCGTGTTTGAAAAGGTGAACAGACATTTCCCTGGCCCGACAGATTGCACAGTTGGTTACGCGTACTTTGCCTGGATCTCTTCGGAGATGTTCGACGGCACCGGATCGTAGTGATCGAACTGCATCGTGAACTGGGCACGGCCCGAGGACATCGAACGCAGCGTGTTGATGTAGCCGAACATGTTGGCCAGCGGCACGAAGGCGTTGATCGCGACGGCGTTGCCGCGCGGTTCCTGCCCGGACACCTGCCCACGACGAGACGTCAGATCACCAATGATACCACCGGTATATTCTTCCGGTGTGATCACCTCGACTTTCATCATCGGCTCGAGCAGCTTGGCTCCGGCTTTCTTCATGCCTTCGCGCATGCCCATACGAGCCGCGATTTCAAAGGCGAGGACCGAGGAGTCCACGTCGTGGAACTTACCGTCGATGAGCGCCACCTTGAAGTCGATGACCGGGAAACCAGCCAGCGGACCGGAGTCCATGACCGACTTGATGCCCTTCTCGACACCGGGGATGTACTCCTTCGGCACCGCGCCACCCACGATCTTGCTCTCGAAGGAGTAGCCTTCGCCGGGCTCCGTCGGGGAGATGACCATCTTGACCTCGGCGAACTGACCCGAACCACCCGATTGCTTCTTGTGGGTGTAGGAGTGCTCGACCTCTTTCGAGATCGTTTCGCGATAGGCCACCTGCGGCGCACCGATGTTGGCCTCGACCTTGAACTCCCGCTTCAGGCGATCGACGAGAATGTCGAGGTGGAGTTCACCCATACCCTTCATGATGGTCTGACCCGACTCGAGGTCGGTTTCGACGCGGAAGGACGGATCCTCGGCAGCCAGACGCTGGAGGCCCTGGGACATCTTCTCCTGGTCAGCCTTGGTCTTAGGCTCGACGGCGATCTCGATCACCGGATCGGGGAAGGTCATGGTTTCGAGGACGACCGGGTCGTTGATGGCACACAGCGTATCACCGGTGGTGGTGTCCTTGAGACCGGCCAGCGCGATGATGTCGCCGGCAAATGCCTCGTCGATCTCTTCGCGGTTGTTCGAGTGCATCATCATCATACGACCGATGCGCTCGCGCTTGCCCTTCGTGGAGTTCAGGATCGAGTCGCCCTTCTTCATCGTGCCCGAATAGATCCGGGTGAAGGTCAACGAACCGACGAAAGGGTCGTTCATGATCTTGAAGGCCAGACCGGCAAAGGCCATGTCATCGTCCGCACGGCGCGGGATGTCACGGGTTTCCGTCTCGTCGCCCGGCTTGAAGCCCATGTAGTCGACAACGTCGAGCGGGCTCGGCAGGAAGTCGAGAACGGCGTTGAGCAGCGGCTGCACGCCCTTGTTCTTGAACGCGGACCCACCCAGAACCGGCACGAATTCCAGCGCCAGCGTCCCCTTGCGGATCAGCTTGCGAAGGGTTTCGACATCGGGCTCCTCACCTTCGAGGTAGGCCTCCATGGCGTCGTCGTCCATTTCGACGGCGGCTTCGATCATCTTGCCGCGCCACTCTTCGGCCAGATCCTTGAGCTCGTCGCGGATCTCGACCTGCTCCCAGGACGCCCCGAGGTCTTCACCCTTCCAGAGCCATTCCTTCATGGTGATCAGATCGATCTGACCCTCGAGCTCGGTCTCGGCGCCGATCGGCAGGCACACGGGCACGGCACGGGAACCGGTACGGTCCTCGATCATCGCGACGCAGTTGAAGAAGTCCGCGCCGATCTTGTCCATCTTGTTGACGAAGACGATCCGCGGAACGTGGTAGCGGTCGGCCTGACGCCAGACGGTCTCGGTCTGCGGCTCGACACCGGCGTTGGCGTCCAGAACACAGACGGCACCATCGAGTACAGCCAGCGAACGCTCGACTTCAATGGTGAAGTCAACGTGGCCGGGGGTGTCGATGATGTTCAGACGGTGCTTGGGCGTGTCGGCGTTGACGCCGTCCTCGGTACGCTCCCAGAAGGTGGTGGTCGCAGCCGAGGTGATGGTGATACCACGCTCCTGCTCCTGCTCCATCCAGTCCATGGTCGCCGCGCCATCGTGCACTTCGCCGATGTTGTGGGACTTGCCGGTGTAGTAGAGGATACGCTCCGAGCAGGTGGTCTTGCCGGCATCGATGTGCGCCATGATGCCGAAATTGCGGTATCGGTCCAGAGGATATTCGCGGGCCATGGGAGGGTCCTTAGACGTAGAGGGGTGTTACCAACGATAGTGGCTGAATGCCTTGTTGGCGTCGGCCATCTTGTGGGTGTCTTCGCGCTTCTTCACAGCGCTGCCGCGGGAGTTCACGGCGTCGACGAGTTCACCGGCCAGCCGCTCTTCCATCGTGTTCTCGTTGCGGGCACGGGCAGCGGCGATCATCCAGCGGATGGCCAGGGCTTCGCGACGCTCCACACGGACTTCGACGGGAACCTGGTAGGTCGCACCACCGACACGGCGGGAACGGACCTCGACCGACGGCTTCACGTTGTCGAGTGCCTCGGTGAACACCTCGATCGGGGAGCGCTTCAGCTTGTCCTCGACCCGGTCCAGGGCGTTGTACACGATGCGCTCGGCGGCCGATTTCTTGCCATCGATCATCAGGTTGTTCATGAATTTGGTCAGCACGATATCGCCATACTTGGCGTCGGGCAGGACTTCGCGCTTCTCAGCGGCGTGACGACGGGACATGTCTGTCTCTCCTTACTTGGGACGCTTGGCGCCGTACTTCGAGCGACGCTGCTTCCGATCCTTGACGCCCTGGGTATCCAGAACACCACGCAGGATGTGGTAGCGCACACCGGGAAGGTCTTTCACACGACCGCCACGGATCAGCACCACGGAGTGCTCCTGGAGGTTGTGGCTCTCACCCGGAATGTAGCTGATGACTTCGAAGCCGTTGGTCAGACGAACCTTGGCCACCTTCCGCATGGCCGAGTTCGGCTTCTTCGGCGTGGTGGTGTAGACGCGCGTGCATACACCGCGCTTCTGCGGACAGCTCTCGAGGTGCTGCGATTTGGATCGTTTTACTTTGGGCTGCCGCGGCTTGCGGATCAGCTGTTGGATCGTCGGCATTCCGGTTTCCCCAGTCTAGCTTTCTTCTTCTTCTCGCGCGTGCCGCGAGCGGTTGTTTTTCAAAATCGCACATCGCGCGTCCGCAATGCACAAAAACCGCCGGCGTTTCCTCGTACGCGGAAACGACGCGGGTGGGATCTCAGAGGATCGGGGCGGTCGGCGCCCGGATCTTGACCACTTAGTTCTGTTAGGGCCGGTCGAACGGAATCCCCGTGACCGAGTGGGCACGCTCTAGTGAGAATCGGTGGGGTTGTCAACAGACGCCGGGCGCCTTGCCCGCACTCCCGTCCTTTATACTGCTCCCACGGCCAGTTTTCGCTCCCGATGGAAGCTGAACAGGCCCGTGCCGACGACGATCGCCGCCCCGATCATGGTGATCGGATCGGGCCAGTCGCCGAAGACCACCAACCCCAGAACGAGCGCCCAGAGAAGGGACGTGTAGCGGAACGGGGCCGTGAAGGCAATTTCGCCGACCCGCATCGTCAGGATCGAGAAGAGGTAGCCGCCGATGATCATGACCGACGCTCCGGTCAGCGCGGCAAGGTTCTGTCCGGAGACCGGTTGCCATTCTTCTGTTGCGACCCCGACCAGTGCAAACAGCCAGACCCCGATCGACGCCGCAACCGCCACGGTCATGGACGGCGTCTCGACGGAGACCATACGGGCAAGGATGTCCCGCGCGGTGACGGAGAGCACGGCAAGCACCGCATAGATGGAGTAGATGGTGAACCCCTCCGCGCCGGGACGGACGATGAGCATCACGCCAACGAAGCCCAGCAGGATTGCCGACATCCGTCGCCACCCGACGTGCTCGCCAAGGAACAGCGCCCCGGCAAGGGTAACCGTCAACGGTAGGGCCTGAAGGATAGCGGACGCATTCGCCAGCGGCATGTTGAACAGCGCGGTGATGAAGAAGTACGCCGCCGCGATCTCTGCCAGCGTTCGGAGCATCACAACGTTGCGATCCTTGCGCGGCAACCGGAACCGCAAGCCGCCCATGGCCGCGGCCATCGCGACCAGCAGGATCGTGGAGATCAAGCCGCGGATCGACAGGGCCTGGAACATCGACAGCTCGCCGGACACCGATTTCATCATGGCGTCATTCAGGGTGAAGGAGGCCATTGAGGCCGCCATAAAAAGTGCGCCGCGAACGTTGGGGGACAAGGGATCTGCCTCGAAAGTCTGAACCCTCACCCGATGCGCCACGCATCTGCGCGTGTCAAACGAAAAGCACGGTGTGACGTTCGGCGTCATTGCGTCTGAACAATGTTCAAATACCCTGGAATCAGTTCATTTGCCGGCATCGGCGCGGTGCGGACCTCGACCGAGGGGACGACGCCCCAAGGGGGGTGAACCGCGACCGGGCCCGAACACTGGAAGGAGCTCATGATGAAACTCTCGACTATCTTCGCTCTCATGGGGATTGCAATCCTTGGGGCCGCCTGCACGGATACATCGCACTACCCGATCACGGGACAGGAATGTGCACCGGATGACCCGGTCAAGGAGTTGTCGACCCTTGAATGCGCCGACGCCTCCTGATCGCTGGCGCGACATCGCTTCGTAGACACCATTCCATTTGGTCGTGGCCTCATGCACCCGAAGGGGCCTGAGACAGCTATGCGCTTCGACAACGAGGCAGAATACGGGCTTTGAGTTGGCAAGGTGCCCGGGAACACTTCCATGGCAGATCACAGCGGGGGGGGGGGAGCGGGCGGCAGGGCGCCCAAAAAAGGCCCGGCACTTGCCGGGCCTTGATCGCGGGCAGGTATGGCCTGCCTCACTCTCCCTCGTTGTTGGCTTGGCAGGTCGTTCACGGCTACTTCAGTTGGAGCAGGCGAAGCTTTCCTTCAAAGCGCCCATGACGGCCTCGGCGGCTGGCAGTTGGGTTCGTGCGGAATATGCACC
Source organism: Aliiruegeria haliotis (assembly GCF_003003255.1). Lineage (GTDB taxonomy): Bacteria > Pseudomonadota > Alphaproteobacteria > Rhodobacterales > Rhodobacteraceae > Tropicimonas > Tropicimonas haliotis. The sequence continues at coordinate 293,013 of NZ_PVTD01000005.1, read as the reverse complement.
GTGGACCCAACGCATGTAGGCCCAGCGAACCTCGTCCGCCACGTTCTGTTCTGGCAGGCAGATGCCATCGAGGGCATCAACAGCCGCCAGGGCATCGACGAAACCGACCAGGTATTGCTCGCACTCGACCTCGGCGAAAACACCGTCGCGGGCGTCGCTGTCCGCCTCGAAACAGGGCCTGAGAAGCTCCTTGGCAGTGTACGATGGAGCCATGTGGGAATCCGCTGAGGCGATCGTTGCCAGCCCCACGGCGGCGATCGAGCAGATCAGTGTCTTGCGCATATGTACTTCCCCGGTGTTCAAGAGACCTGTCCCGGCCACCCCATCGGGGCGGCCGGGAGGACCGACGTCAGTCGGACTTCTTGTCGGCCAGGGCGTGGATGGCCTGATCCATCACATCCTGGTGCTCTTCGTTGGTGACGAACTCGGGGCTGTTCACCTTGTCCCAGAGCTCCTCGTTGGTCATGTTCTGGTGGCAGCCCATGCACAGTCCGGTGCGCTCCATTTTCTCGCGCATCTCCTGTGGCAAGGGACCGGTCAGCGGCCAGTGCGACCCGACAGACACCAGTTGCTTGCCATCCTCGGTCACGATCCGGCTGAGGTCGTGATCCAGCGACGGCACAGGCTGCGACTGGTACTGGTGTTGCTGCGGGATGATCTCGCCCGAGGCAGTCTCCAGGTCCACGATGAAGCCGTTTTCGTAGCCCTGCATGAAGCGGCCACCGCTGATCCCGTAGCCAAGGGCCTTCGGGTTGTTATGGCAGCTCTCGCAGGAGCGAGCGAGACGACCGGCCGTGTGCGGCTGCACCGCGGCGTGCTCGGCACCCTTGGTGCCACCGGCGTCCGGCGTCATCCAGGTCTCGTTGTGGACGATCGTATTGCCGTCCTTGTCGATGACCGTTGTGATGACCTGGCATCCAGGCATAAGCGGGCTGACGCGACCTTCACCGTTGATCCCGAGCGTCGGCTCTTCCCAACGCAGGTAGGAGCGTGTCTCGGAGACCTTGCCCGGCGACGTCAGACCGTTGGTGCCGAGAGGCGCATCGCCGGTCAGACCGTTGTCTTCACGCGCATTGGCGTTGTTGATCCAGTCGACGTCCGTCTTGCCTTCGGAATAGTCCACGGTGACGTGGCAGCCGTAGCACTGCGGTGCCCAGTCGGCGTGGCAGGCGTAGCATTCCATGCTTTCCATGTGCTTGCCGACCGACATCATGGCCACTTCGGCGTTCGGCGACTTCCAGGTGCCGTCGATCGCGATCTGCTTCAGCACCGGCACCTCGAAATCGAGACCGGAGGCGGAGTGAAGCAGGACCTTGGAGCCTTTCTTGACGACGTTGCCGAAGGGGTTGCCACGTGCGGTCAGGAGGTACCCGTCTTCCGCGTCGTAGACCTCAGCGAAGTACTGTTCGTCGGTCAGGTCCTCGGTGAGCCCGCGGGCGGTGTCTGCGATCTCCTGCTGGAACTCCTCGCCATAGCCAAGTGGCAACTCCCACGGGAACTTGCCGACGGTGCCGTGGCAGTCCTCGCACTCGATCTCCACCTGGGCAAGGGTCGTGCCCGGCAGGTTGCCATCTCCGTGCATGTCCACGGTGGTGTGACAATCCTGGCAAAGCAGGCCCCCTTCAGGGTTGCCCTCGCGCGACTGCACCTGGTGATGCAGATCGTCCTTGATGAACAGGTAGTTCTTGGTGTGCAGCTTGGGCTGCTTTCCACCGGAAGCGCTGTAGGGCGAGCCATACGGGAATTCCATGATCCCCTGGTAGCTCACGCCAATCCGCTTGCCGCGATTGTGGCAGGAGGAGCAGCTCTCGTTCGGGATGCCCGAGTATTCGAGATCACCATGCTTGACCTTGGACTTGCGCGTGGCCTGCAACTGGTGCGTCAGCAGCTTGCCCGGCTGTTCCTTGGAGATGACCGGATCGCCACCCTCGTAGAGGCCTTCGTTCGAATAGGGAACATGGCAGGAGGAGCAACCGGCGCCGCGATAGTCGCCGCGCTTTTCGCGGCCATTCACACCGACGTGGCACCGCTGGCATTGCTGACGCGAATAGGTGATGCCGGCGAGGTTCGGATGCTCCGAAATCTGATCGACATCCACTTCGGGCACCTGTTCCATGGAGGCAGGTATCTGCTCGGGATGCGCTTCTGCGAAAGCAACCATGTATTCCTTGTAGGCATCTGTGCCGACCGTCGGCACATAGCCGTCGTCATCGACCAGCGTGTAGTTGCCATAGACCGACTGGTGCGTGTCCAGAACGCCCCAGGCCCACAGGTTGCCCTGAAGCTTGCCGGCCTCGGTGTTCATCAGCGACTTGATCAGACGCTCCGCATAGCCCTCGTGACAGGCGCTCTGTCCGCAGGACTTGTCCGCGATCCACACCGCGCCCGGATCCGGGTAGAACGTGTGCGGTCCGCCATCCTCGGCGAGCACGGCATGCGTACCGGCGTGGGCCTCGTCCGGCGTCGTGCCCGTGACGTTGCCCCCGTGACAGACAGTACAACCTGCCGGGTCATCGTAGTCGGCACCCATCGACTCGATGGTGTCCATCATCGCGCCCTGGGTGAATTTCTCGATACCTTCATGGCACGAAAGACAGCCCTTTTCGGCTGCCAGTTCGGCACTGACAGTCATCGGGGCCGCTTCCGCGTCCCCCGCGGCTTCCTGGGCACCCGCGTAGGTTGCGGCACCGAGTAGAAGCGTCAGCGTCAGGAACATGCGTCTCAAAGCTGGACCTCCCTGGATAGAGTCATTGCGTTCCCGATTCTAGTAACGCGACCGTGAGGTCCTTCGCCCTGACATTTGTCAGAATTCGGCAACTCCTCCGAAAAGCTCTTCTCAATCAAGACCCTGGAAGGTGTCGAATTCTCAAACTGGAATACCTAAAAAGGAGTGTTTGGCCTTGATCCAGAGCAAGGCGAACAACTTCAATCAAGTATAGGGACGAGGCAGCCCCCCCTACGACGCGAACAGGGCAGCTGATGCAAAACCTCAAGATGACGGCCAACGGCCACCAGAATGGCAGGCTTCCCGGTTCCTGCGGGAATATGATCTGCACCTTCCTGCCACCCGGCCACAGCCAGGCAGCGAAGCAGAAACACTTCATGAAACGTGGTCGGCGGCTGGACAGCTGCGAGTCGGATACCTGCATGAAGTTCTGGGTTGTGGTCCATGGCACGGCGGCGACCTGCACCGCATTCGAGGACGGCCGACGACAGATCGTGGGCCTTGAGACCGCAGGGGAAACGATCTGCAGCCTCATGGCAGGGCCCGGCACCCAGAACTGGCTGGAGGCGCTCAGCGATTGCATCGTCTGCGAAATCGACCTTTCCGGAAATGCCCGGGAGTTGCAGGGCGATCCCGAGTTTCTGGCCACGACGTTTCACGTGGTGCACCGCCGCCTGGAGCGGACACAGAACCACATCACGACCCTCGGACGGCTGGACTCCGTGGAAAGGGTCACACTGTTTCTCGCCGAGATGGCGATCCGGTCCGGGGCGACCCGAGCCAAGCCGCAACTCGTCACCCTTCCGATGTCGCGCGAAGACATCGCCGATTACCTTGGCCTGAACGCGGAGACGGTCAGCCGCATCCTGTCCCGCCTGAAGAAATCCCGGATGGTGAAGTTCCTGTCACCCTCAGAGTTCATTGTCCCCGACCTTGGTGAGCTTGAACGCCGGCTGCCGGTCGAGATCCCCGAACCGGCCATGTTCCGCCCCGCCGCGGTGCGCCCGGGCCCAGGCACCGTGCACGAGGTTCGGGCATGATCGTCGAACTCGGGCACCTTGCCCTCTGCATCGCGCTGGTGGCCTCGGTCATCCAATCCACGATCCCGATCTGGGGCGCGGCCAATGGCGCACCGGCAGCTATGCGGGTGGCGGACACCGCCGCACAGGTTCAGTTTCTCGGAACCGCGCTGGCGTTTGCGGCCCTGACATGGGCATTCGTGGTGTCGGACTTCTCTGTCATGACGGTCGCTGCGAATTCCCACTCCGCCAAGCCGATGCTCTACAAGGTGTCAGGGGTCTGGGCGAACCATGAGGGCTCGATGCTCCTCTGGGTGCTCATGCTGGCCCTGTTCGGTGTGCTGATCTCGCTGTTCGGTGGCGTGATCCCGGTGGTCATGCGGGCCAATGTCCTCGCGGTGCAGGCGATGATCGGCGCCGGGTTCTACCTGTTCATCCTGTTGACCTCGAACCCGTTCGAGCGCCTCGCCACCGCCCCCATCGACGGGCAGGGCATGAACCCGCTGTTGCAGGACCCCGGCGTGGCGTTCCACCCGCCGCTGCTCTATCTCGGCTATGTCGGCTTCTCGACCGCCTTTTCCTTCGCGGTGGCCGCGCTGATTACCGGCCGGGTCGATCCGGCCTGGGCACGCTGGATGCGGCCTTGGGTGCTGCTCGCGTGGTCGGGCCTGACCGCCGGCATCGCCCTCGGCTCCTGGTGGGCCTACTACGAGCTTGGCTGGGGCGGGTTCTGGTTCTGGGACCCGGTGGAAAACGCCTCCTTCATGCCATGGCTCATCGGCACGGCGCTGCTGCATTCGGCAATCGTGGTAGAGAAGCGAAACGCCCTGTTGAAGTGGACCATATTGCTGGCGATCCTCACCTTTTCGCTCTCGCTCATCGGCACCTTCCTTGTCCGCTCCGGCATCCTGACCTCGGTCCATGCCTTTGCCACAGATCCGGAGCGCGGCGCCTTCATCCTTCTGCTGCTCTCCATCGCGATCGGTGGCGCTCTGACTCTCTTCGCCTGGCGTGCTCCCAGGCTTCTGGATGGCGGGGTCTTCGGCATCTGGTCACGGGAGACCGGCCTGCTCGTCAACAACCTCCTGCTTGCCTCCGCCTGTGGTGTGGTCTTTGTCGGGACGCTCTATCCGCTGGTGCTCGAACTTATCAACGGCGCCAGGATCTCCGTCGGAGCGCCCTATTTCAACAAGACCTTCCTGCCGATCTTCGGGGTGGCGATGCTGGCCGCTGGCGTGGGGCCCTTCCTCGCCTGGAAACGCGCCAACCGGCGAGAGGCCCTGCGGCGCACATTGCTGTGTTCGTTGCTCGCGCTGCTGGTGACGGCCGGGATCGCATTCTGGCTCGGCCTTGGCGACGGTGTCGGCCTCCTCGGAGCCTTCATCGCGGCCTTCCTCATGGTCGCAACCCTGCAGGACTACGCCCGCCGGATTGGCCTCCCCAGGGTGGGGCCCGCGACGGCACTGCGCCGGGCGGCCGGTTTGCCGGCAGCGGCCTATGGCCTCTACCTCGGGCATGCGGGCCTAGCCATTGCGGCGGCCGGCGTCATTGCCGTGTCGGTCTGGAGCGCGGAAGCCATCCAGACCGTGCAACAGGGGAGCGCCACCCGGGTCGGCCCCTACGAGTTCACCCTTGAAGGCATCCGGAACACAACCGGGCCGAACTACCAGACCTCGATCGCCCGCGTGACGGTCACGCGCCAGGGCGACGTCGTCGCGGAGCTCGCACCGGAGCGGCGGTGGTACCCCGTCGAGCGCCAGCCCACCACCGAGGCCGGCATCCGGACGCTCTGGCATGGTGATCTCTATGCCGTTCTTGGCGATCCCGATGGCACCGGCGGATACGTGACCCGCTACTACTACAACCCGGGCGTGCCCTGGATGTGGACCGGCGCTCTGCTGATCACGTTCTCCGCGCTGATCTCCCTGCTCGACCGCCGACTTCGGGTCGGTGCGCCGTCGGCGCGCCGCGCGACGTCGGCTGCGCAACCGGCAGAATAGGAACCAGCCCATGCCGTTCGCCCTGCCCCGCCCCCGCATGATTGGACCGCGCATCGCAACCGCCATTGCGCTCCTGTTCGTCACCGTCCCGCACGGGACGGGCGCGCAGGCGCTCACAGCCGACGAGATGTTCGCCGATCCCGCGCAGGAGGCCCGCGCCCGTGACATCGGCCGCGACTTGCGCTGTCTGGTCTGTCAGAACCAGTCGATCTTCGATTCCAATGCCGGTCTGGCCAAGGACCTTAGGGTGGTCGTCCGCGAACGCATGGAAGCCGGCGACACCGACGAGGAAGTCCTCGAATTCGTCCGGTCCCGGTTCGGCGACTACGTCCTGCTCGATCCACCGGTCTCGGCCCAGACATCCGTGCTGTGGCTGGCGCCAGTGGCGTTCCTGCTACTGGGGGCGGGGTTTCTTGCGGTGTACATGCGCGGACGGCGCAACCCGAAGGCATCACCCACCGAGTTGAGCGCGGCGGATCGGGCCGAAGCCCAACGACTGCTGAAACGAGGGGACGCGTGATGGTGTTCTGGGCGCTTGCAACACTCGTCACCCTGGGCGCGGCGGTCTGGATCGCCCGTCCCTTCCTGAAATCCGGCACGATGGAAATGGAGGCCCACGACAGCACGATCTCGATCTATCGGGACCAGCTTGACGAGGTCGAACGCGATCTGGCGGCGGGTATCATCAGCGAGGGCGAGTGTGACGCCGCCCGGCAGGAGATCGAGCGCCGCGCCCTGCAGTCGGCCCGGCGGCTGGACCAGGGGTTCTTCGTCGGACGTCGGTCGATCCCGACCGCCATCGGGATCGTGGCGCTCTGCAGTGTGGCCGTTGCTGCGCTCTACATCGCGCTCGGAACACCGCAGGCGCCGGACCAGCCGCTCGCCGCACGTCAAACCGAGTTGCTGACCCAACGGGCTGCGGCCGGGGACATCGCGAGTTCCGCGCAACTCCTGCAACAGGCCGCCGAGGAGACCCCCGAGGATTTCGAGACCTGGTGGATGCTGGCCAAGTCCTATTCGGAGATGGGCGACGACGCAGCCGCTGCGGAAGCCTATCGCCGGGCTGCGGAACTCTCGAACGACAATCCGGGTGTGTTGTCCGCGTATGCCGAGGCGATGACACTGGCCAATGGAAACAAGGTGCCTGCCGCTGCCCGCGTAATCTTCGAACAGGTTGTGAAGGAGCACCCAGATCCCCGCGCACGATACTACATCGCCCTGGCGAAGGCCCAATCGCAGGATTTCCACGGTGCCATCACGGACTGGGCGGCGCTACTGGGGGAAAGTGCCCCGAATGCGCCCTGGGCAACGACGGTTCGGCGCGACATCGTGAACATGGCGCGTTTCCTCAAGGCCGATGTGCGTGCCTACATGCCGGATGCCACGCAGGCAGAGATCGCCGCGGCTGGCGGAGCTTCGCAGGGTGCGGCAAGCGCCGAGCGGGTGTCGGAGCTGGAGGCAACGGTTTCCGCCGATCCCACCGACCACAAGGCGTGGATCGCGCTGGCTGGCCAGCACGCGGCCCTGGGCGACGGACAGGCGGCGCTCGCGGCGCTGGAGAAGGCCCGCAGCCACTTCAAGGCCGCTCCCTTCGTGCTCCAGAAGTTTGACGAAACGGCCCGCGCGCTCGGGCTCGACATGCTCGACCGGGGCCCCGGCACCGCCGGACCGGATGCGGAGCAGATCGCCGCCGCATCACGGCTGAGCCAGCAGGATCAGGACGACATGATCGAAGGCATGGTTGCCGGGCTTGCCGCGAAGCTGGAGGAGAACCCCGACAATCTCGACGGCTGGATCATGCTGGTGCGGTCCTACGCCAACCTCGGCCGAATCGAGAAGGCACGCGCGGCCTATGACGCCGCGACGGCGCAATACAGTGGAAACGCGGCCGCCATCGAGGCGCTGCGGGAGGGCACCGCCGGGGTCATCGCCGCCAACTGACCCGGATCACGACAAAACAGTAGTGTTGTCGCGGGCGCGCGGCACCGGGTTGCCGGCAGCGAGAGCGGCAGCTAAAGCACGATGAACCGCGTGGGGGAGGCAAGGACATGGCGCAACCGGGAAAAGACGCTCAAGAGGAGCGGGAAGCCTCGAAACGCGTTAGTGCGCTTCGGGCGCTGTTTCCCTTCTTTGTCCCTTATCGTCGCTACGTCATCCTCGCCGGCATCGCCCTGACGATCACCGCGACCGTCTCTCTCCTGCTGCCCGTGGCCGCCCGCCGCGTCGTCGACGGGTTCGAGGCCACCCGTGTCCACCTGCTCGACGGCTATTTCCTTGCCGCCATCGGAATCGCGCTGATCTTCGCGCTCGGCACCGGGCTGCGCTACTACATCGTTACCCGTCTTGGCGAGCGGGTCGTGGCGGATATCCGAAAGGCGGTCTTTGATCGCATGGTCGGAATGAGCCCTGCGTATTTCGAACGTCTGATGACAGGCGAGGTCATCAGCCGGATCACCACCGATACGACGCTGATCCTGTCCGTCATCGGCTCTTCGGTCAGCTGGTTCCTGCGCAACACGCTGCTGTTCTTCGGCGGTCTGGTGATGATGTTCATCACATCCGGAAAGCTGACACTGATGGTGTTGGCGATCATCCCTGTCGTGATCGTGCCAATCCTCGCGCTCGGCCGACGCCTGCGCATCCTGAGCCGTGACAACCAGGACTGGATCGCCCAAAGCTCCGGAAATGCCGTCGAGGCGTTGCAGTCCCTGCAAACCGTGCAGGCCTACACCCATGAGGCCGCCAGCAAGGCGCGGTTTTCCGATGTCACAGAGAAAAGCTACGTCTCGGCCAAGAAACGGATCGCCGTACGGGCGCTGCTGACGATCATCATCATCTTCGTGGTCTTCACCGGCATCCTCGGCGTGCTCTGGATAGGTGCCCGCGATGTTCGGGCGGAAATCATGACACCGGGCGAACTGGTCCAGTTCGTCATCTACGCCGGCATCATGGCAGGCTCTGTCGCCGCGTTGTCGGAGATCTGGGGCGAACTGCAACGCGCGGCGGGCGCAACCGAACGGCTGGTGGAACTGCTGGGATCCGAGGATTCGGTGCAAGACCCGGCCGAGCCGCTGGCCCTGCCCCGGCCGACCCGGGGCGCCATCGCCTTCGACCAGGTGGACTTCCACTACCCGAGCCGTCCGGCCGATGCCGCGTTGAATGGCGCGTCCTTCGAGGTCGCGCCGGGCGAGACGGTGGCACTCGTGGGGCCGTCGGGAGCCGGCAAGTCGACGGTGCTTCAGCTTCTGTTGCGTTTCTATGATCCAACCAGCGGCACGGTGCGCCTGGACGGGATTGCCCTGCCCGACATGGCCCGGGACGATTTTCGGAAGGCGCTGGCCCTGGTGCCGCAGGATCCGATCATTTTTGCAGACACCGCACGCGAGAACATCCGTTTCGGCCAGCCGGACGCGACCGACGCACAGGTCGAGGCCGCTGCCCGCGCCGCCGCGGCCCACGACTTTATCGCTGCCCTGCCGGAAGGCTACGACAGCTACGTTGGCGAACGCGGCGTGATGCTCTCAGGCGGTCAGAAGCAACGTATCGCCATCGCGCGCGCGATCCTGCGCGACGCCCCTGTGCTGCTGCTCGACGAAGCCACCTCCGCACTCGATGCGGAGAGTGAGCGCGCGGTACAGGATGCCGTGGCCGCCATGTCCGAAGGGCGGACAACGCTCATTGTCGCCCACCGGCTCGCGACCGTGAAACAGGCCGACCGGATCCTCGTTTTCGAGGGCGGCAGGATCATCGCCGAGGGCACTCACGAGACGCTGGTGGCGGAGGGTGGCCTCTACGCCCGTCTCGCACGGCTGCAATTCACCGAGGGCGCCGTGGCGTAGCGTCCCGTTTCCTCGTTGCGCAGCGTCATTGTTGCGCCCAATACTGGTTTCACACCAAGAACGGGCCCGGGAGCGCCTGCGGGTGCGAGAACAGGGAGGAGTTGGGGATGGGCTTTGCGACCCTCGCCGATCGAGACGCGATTCACAACGAGATGGAATGGGAGGAGCGAGACGTTCCGACCACCATGTTCGAGTTCCTGAGCCATGCGAAGGACACTCACGGCGCGCGGGACGCGGTCAGTTTCCAGCTGCTTTCCGACCCGAAGGCCCCGGCCGAGACCTATACCTGGTCGGATCTGCATGCCAAATCCGTCCAGGCCGCAAACATGTTCCGCAGTCTCGGCATCGGCGAGAAGGACGTCGTGGCCTTCCTGCTGCCGAATTGCTCGGAGACGGTGGTCACTCTGCTCGGCGGGTCCATCGCCGGGATCGTGAACCCGATCAACCCGCTGCTAGAACCCGACCAGATCTCTGCCATCCTGCGCGAGACGAACGCGCGCGTGCTGGTCACGCTCAAGGCCTTCCCGAAGTCCGATGTTGCCCAGAAGGCCGCGGAGGCCGTCGACCATGCTCCGAACGTGAAGCATGTGATCGAGATCGATCTGCTGCGCTACCTGACCGGGCTCAAGAAGTTCATCGTTCCGTTCCTGCGGCCAAAAACCGAAGTCCACCACACCGCGAAGGTCCACGACTTTACGACCGAGATGGCGAAGCATCGATCCGACGCGCTTGATTTCGCCGATTCCACCGAGGACCGCGTTGCAGCCTACTTCCACACCGGCGGCACCACGGGCATGCCCAAGGTGGCCCAGCATCTCTACTCCGGCATGGTCTACAATGGCTGGCTCGGAAACCGGCTCCTGTTCGATGAAACAGACGTGGTGATGTGCCCGTTGCCGCTCTTTCATGTCTTCGCGGTCGAGCCGATCCTGATGTCGATGATCGCCTCGGGGGCACATGTCGTCTTTCCGACGCCGCAAGGGTACCGCGGCGATGGCGTCTTCGACAACTTCTGGAAACTGATCGAACGCTGGAATGTCACGTTCATGATCGGCGTGCCGACCGCCTTCGCCGCACTCATGCAGCGGCCGGTCGATGCCGATGTCTCCACGCTCAACAATGCCTTCTCCGGGTCCGCACCGCTCCCGGTCGAGCTCTACAACCGGTTTGAGCAGGCCACGGGGGTCGAGATCATCGAGGGGTACGGGTTGACCGAGGCGACCTGCCTTGTCTCCATCAATCCGGTGGAGGGCACCAAGAAGGTCGGATCCGTCGGGCTGCCGTTCCCGCATTGCGACGTGAAGATCCTCGAACACACCAAGGACGGGCCGCGCGAGTGTGCCGTCGACGAGGTGGGCGAGATTTGTGTGGACAATCCTGGCGTCTATGCCGGCTCGACCTATACGGAGGCGGACAAGAACCACGACCTGTTCCACCACGATGTCTACCTGCGCACCGGCGACCTCGGGCGGATCGACGCGGATGGATACCTGTGGATCACCGGACGCGCAAAGGACCTGATCATTCGTGGCGGCCACAACATCGACCCGGCCATCATCGAAGAGGCCCTGCTCGGCAACGAGAAAGTCGCCTTTGCCGGTGCCATCGGACAGCCCGACAGTTTCGCAGGCGAACTTCCCTGCGCCTATGTCGAGTTGGTGGATGGAGCCAAGGCAACGCCGGACGAATTGCAGGCCTTCATCAAACCCCGGATCGTCGAACGGGCCGCCTTCCCCAAGCACCTGGAGATCGTGGATGAGCTGCCCAAGACAGCTGTCGGAAAGATCTTCAAACCGGATCTCCGCAAGAGCGCCATCAAGCGTGTCTTCAACCGGGTCCTGGAGGAGGCGAAGATCGAAGCGCGGGTGAAGGACGTGATCGACAGCAAGAAACGTGGACTGGTGGCGCAACTGGAACGCACCGGCGACGTGGACGAAGACGCGCTCGGCCACCTGCTCGGCAATTTCGCGACCCCATGGGAATGGGCCGAGTGAACTGATACGGGCCACATCCCGCAACCACGTCCCTTGCGCTCTGCCCGCGCATGACCGACATGGAGTGAACGGCCCCGGGGAGGACCTGGGGCCTGATACGTTCATGGAGGATGCGAATGACCTACCTTCCCGCCCCGGACCGCTATGATCGCATGGTGTACAACCGCTGCGGCGCCTCGGGGCTGCTGCTTCCGGCAATCTCGCTCGGGCTTTGGCAGAACTTCGGCCACGATACGCCGCACCGCACAAAGCAGGCCATCTGCCGCACGGCCTTCGATCACGGCATCACCCACTTCGATCTTGCCAACAACTATGGTCCACCGCCGGGCGCGGCCGAGGAGGCCTTCGGCGAGCTCCTCCGCACCGATTTTCGCGCGCACCGGGACGAGTTGATCATCTCGACCAAGGCCGGCTACCGGATGTGGGACGGCCCCTATGGCGAGATGGGCGGCCGCAAGCACCTGATATCCAGTTGCGACCAGAGCCTGAAACGGCTGGGGCTCGACTATGTCGACATCTTCTACTCGCATCGGTTCGATCCCGACACGCCCCTCGAAGAGACCATGGGCGCGCTCGCGGAAATCGTGAGATCCGGCAGGGCGCTTTACGTCGGGCTCTCCTCCTACAATTCCGCGCGTACGCGGGATGCAGCCGCGATCCTGAAGGACCTGGGCGTGCCCTGTCTGATCCACCAGCCGAGCTATTCCATCCTGAACCGCTGGGTAGAGCGTGACCGGCTGCGCGAAACGCTCGGCGAACTGGGCATCGGCTCTATCGCCTTCTCGCCGTTGGCACAGGGAATGCTCACGTCCAAGTACCTGAAGGGGGTGCCGGACGGCAGTCGCGCGACGAAGGGGGGTCCCTTCCGGGACGGTTTCCTGACCGAGACTGCGCTCCAGAGCATCCGCAACCTTAACGCCATGGCCGAAGAGCGCGGGCAGACGCTTGCGCAAATGGCCATCGCTTGGGTGCTACGCGGTGGCGGCATCACCACCGCGCTGATCGGGGCAAGCAAGCCGCAACAGGTGATCGATTGCGCCGGCGCTGTTGGGAACCTCACCTTCACCGATGAGGAATTGGCACGGATCGACGAGATTTCCTCAGAAGAGGATATCAATATCTGGGCCCAATCCTCCGAGGGCGTCTGAACCCGACGCCGGCGACGGGCGGAGAATTCCCGTCCGTCGTCGGTGCGCTTCGTGGCCTTGTGGCTTTCCGTCTGGACCATGGTCTACAAGGGTGACAGCGCGTATTGCTCCGCCAAGCTGCCTCGACCTGCGGCACAGGTTGGCGACGCCATCCGAATCGCAGGCAAGATCCGCGTTTTCATTCTGCACATTTCTTGATCATGTCGAATTTTTTCCCAAATAGTTCAGGGAAAACGGGATGATCACCCTCGGCGCCCGCGATGGGTCAGTAATTCTGACAAAAAATCAACTATCGCCCTGTGCTAGCGTAATCCGGAACAAGGAGATGCGAGAATGATCAAGACGCCGTACCTGCTGTTTCTTGGCGATGCGCCGGACCAGCTCGCCGCGAAGGTCGCCCAGGGGATCAAGGACTGGCGCCCGGAATTCGCTGTTGGCCAGTTTCGAATGGACGGATGCAAGGCCGACATGGGCCTGACCGACATGACGCTCGACGAGGCAAAGGCGGCCGGTGCAAGGACACTGGTGATCGGCGTGGCCAACCGTGGCGGCGTGATCTCGCCCGCCTGGCGCCATGTTCTGGCGGAAGCGCTGCTGAAAGGGTTCGACCTTGCGTCGGGGCTGCACAACCTGCTCGCCGACGAGCCGGAACTGGTGGAAATCGCCAAGGCCGAGGGGCGGGAATTGCACGATGTCCGCGTGCCGGAGATCGACTACCCGATCGCCAATGGCAGGAAACGGACCGGAAAGCGGTGCCTTGCAGTGGGCACCGACTGTTCCGTTGGCAAGATGTACACCGCCCTGGCCATGGATGCGGAGATGCAGAAGCGCGGCATGAAGTCGACATTCCGCGCCACCGGGCAAACCGGGATCCTGATCACTGGCGACGGCGTGCCGCTTGATGCCGTGATCGCAGATTTCATGGCTGGCGCGGTAGAGTGGCTGACCCCAGACAACGACGCCGATCACTGGGACCTGATCGAGGGCCAGGGCAGCCTGTTCCACGCGTCGTTTTCCGGCGTCACGCTGGCACTGGTGCATGGTGGTCAGCCCGATGCGCTGATCCTGTGCCACGAGCCGACGCGGGACCACATGCGTGGCCTGCCCGACTACACGCTTCCGTCGCTGGAAGAGCTGCGGGATGTGGCGATGCTGCTGGCAAAGCGGGTGAACCCGGACGTGCAGGTTGTGGGCATCTCGGTCAACACGCAGCACATGTCGGACGCGGAATCCGCCGCCTACCTTGCGGAGGTCGAGGCCCGGATGGGGTTGCCGACCGTGGATCCGTTCCGCAACGGGTCAGGCAGGCTGGTGGATGCACTGTCCGCCCTTGGCTGAATGTCAGAAACCGCCCATGATCCGGCCATTGCATTGGCCAGAACAAGACAGGTCTAGGAATGAAGATAGCCATCGTTGAGGACAGCTTCGCGATTGCCGGAAGCTTCGTGATCTCCGGGCGCGGCGACGCGAAACCCTGGGTCCGGACAGAAGCTGCGGTCCTGACCGTCCATATTGAACGGGACGGCATCACCGGTCGCGGGGAATGCACACCCTATCCGCGCTACAACGAGACGCTGGAAAGCTCCACCGCCGAGATCCGGGCGATCGAGCCGAAGCTGCAGGCGGGGATCACGCGTCAGGACCTCCTGTCGGCAATGCGGGCGGGTGCCGCACGAAACGCGGTGGATTGCGCGCTGTGGGACTGGGAGGCCAAGGCGACTGGCAAACGGGTGTGGGACCTCGCGGGCCTGCCAGCGCCGGAACCGGTCCTCACCGCGTTCACACTGTCGCTCGGCAGCCCCGAAGACATGCAGCAGGCCGCGTCGGAAAACGCCCATCGCCCGCTGCTCAAGATCAAGCTCGGGGGCGAGGGAGATATCGAGCGCTTGCGTGCTGTCCGCGCTGGCGCCCCCCACGCGCGCATCGTGATTGACGCCAACGAAGGCTGGACCATCGATACGTACCGGGAAATGGCGGCGCTGCTGCCCGGGCTCGGCGTCGAGATGGTCGAACAGCCCCTGCCCGCCGCCAACGACTGTGACCTTGCGGGAACCGACCGCCCGTTGCCGGTCTGCGCCGACGAAAGCTGCCACGACCGTGCTTCGCTGCCCGGGCTGACGGGTCGCTATGACATGATCAACATCAAGCTCGACAAGACCGGCGGATTGACCGAAGCGCTCGCGCTGCGCGCCGCGGCCGAGACCGCGGGATACGGCGTGATGGTCGGATGCATGATGGGCTCATCGCTGGCCATTGCGCCGGCGCAGATCGTCGCGCAGGGCGCCAGTGTTGTCGACCTCGACCCGCCGCTGTTGCTGGCAGAAGATCGCGAGGCGCCGCTGACCTTTGACGAGGCTGGCGTGCATCCGCCGTCGCGCGCCCTCTGGGGCTGACAACGCGGCAGGCGCACAACGACTCCGGTGCAGCGGCCGCAGCGCCGCAGTGTTGGGCTCCGCGCTTGACCCGGGCCGCGACAGCGCCCAAGACGCTTGCACCAGGACAAAGGAGACGACGGTGAGCCGCATTGTTTATGTCAACGGGGAGTACCTTCCCGAGGAGAACGCCAAGGTGTCGGTCTTCGACCGTGGCTTCCTGTTTGCCGATGGCGTTTACGAGGTGACCTCGGTGCTGGGCGGCAAGCTGATCGACTTCGCGGGGCACGCCAAGCGCCTCCAGCGGTCGCTGGACGAGCTGGACATGCCTGCGCCCGACGCAATGGGCGACCTGCTTGAAATTCACAGGGAACTGTTGGCCAGAAACGAGATCGAAGATGGTCTTGTCTATTTGCAGATTACGCGTGGCGCGGCCGCCGACCGGGACTTTGCCTTTCCGGGCGACGATGTGAAGCCGACGCTCGTACTGTTCACCCAGTCCAAGCCCGGGCTCGCCGACAGCCCCGCGGCGAAGGTCGGCATCAAGGTCATTTCCATCGAGGACATCCGCTGGGGCCGCCGCGACATCAAAACGGTGCAATTGCTCTATCCCTCGATGGGAAAGATGATGGCGAAGAAAGCTGGCGCCGACGATGCGTGGATGATCGAGGATGGCTTCGTGACCGAAGGGACCTCGAACAACGCCTACATCGTGACGGGCAACAAGATCGTCACCCGGCACCTCGGCAACGAGATCCTGCACGGGATCACGCGCGCCGCCGTGCTGCGGTTCGCCCGGGAGGCTCAGATGGAAGTCGAGGAACGCGCCTTCACGATCGACGAGGCGAAGGAGGCCGACGAGGCCTTCATCACCTCCGCGTCCACCTTCGTCATGCCGGTCGTGAACATCGACGGCACGGACCTTGGCGACGCAACGCCCGGCCCGGTGGCCGCCCGTTTGCGAGAGATCTACCTGGACGAAAGCCGCAAGACAGCCGTCTGAACGCACGCATTTGCGGTTCCGGAAGGCTCACGCGCGTCTTCAGGGCCTGCCGGCCCCTCATCCCCTTGGGCCCGGCACGCGTTCCGCGTGCCGGGCTTCTCCTTGAGGGATCCGTTCAAAGAAAATGTGTCGCCTAACAGCACGTCGAGCACCGGGGAAGGCTCGCCCTGTCGCCGGAAGCACAGCACAGAGCCTTCGGGTCGCCTGCGCGCCGACGGCGCGCCCGGCCCAACAGGACGATGGGCCGGCGGGCCCTGAGGACGGGCGGGAGCGCCCCGGCCAACCTTCGACCGGTCTTCCGCGCTATTCTCCGTAGGGGACCCAGACTGTCCGAACCTCGGTCGCCTGCGCGAGCACCTCTCGCCCGGACGTGCCGCCTCCGATCCCCGCGCACCACGTCCGCTTCAGGTTCCCGGCAGACGCGGCCTCGATCCCCTGATCCAGATCCGGTGTGGACAGGTTCCACACCGCGTCAACATCAAGGTGAGACGCAATGTCGGCCGACAGGCTGCCTTGCCCACCGGTGACGATGTTGACCACGCCGGCGGGGACGTCGGACGTCTCCAGAACCTGGTAGAAATCCGTCGCCACCAGCGGGAAGGCGTCGCTCGGCACCAGGACAACCCGGTTGCCCATCGCCATTGCGGGACCCATGGCGGAGATCAGGCCAAGCAGTGGCCGATCCGGTGGGCAGATCGCACCGATCACGCCGACCGGTTCATTCACCGCCAACGCCAACCCGCGCAAGGGCACGCCCTTGGCCGCGCCGTCGAACTTGTCGGCCCAGGCGGCGTGGGTGAACAGCAGGTCGATGGCGGCCTCCACCTCGGCCTTGCCGCCTTTCTTGCCGGTCAGATCGTCGATCCGCCTTGCAAACTCGGCGGCACGGGCCGACAGGTTCTCGGCGACGTAATACAGGATCTGCGCACGCAGGTGGCCGGACGTCCCAGCCCACGCGGCCGCCTTGCTGGCCGCCTCGACAGCGTTGCGTATATCCTTGCGATTGCCTTCACCGACATGGCCAAGCAAAACGCCCTTCTGTGACCAGATCGCCCGAGAATACCCGCTGTCCGGCCGGGACTGCTTGCCCCCGATGAACATCTTTGCGGTCCGGTCCAGCGGATCGTCGCGTGAAGGGTCGGCCGGTGCGGCACAGGGCGCGACCGGCTTGGCCCGCGCGGGCACATCCCCGGCACGGGTATAGGCCAGCAACCCTTCCCAACCGCCTTCACGGCCAAAGCCGCTTTCCCGGACCCCGCCGAACCCGGCCGCTGCGTCGAAGAGGTTCGTCGAGTTCACCCAGACCACGCCTGCGGTCAGTTTGGGTGCGATATCCAAAGCCAGGTTCACATTCTCCGACCAGACGGAGGCTGCGAGACCGTATCGGGTGTTGTTCGCGATTTCCAAGGCTTCCGCTGGCGTCCGGAAGGTCGTCGAGACCAGAACCGGTCCGAAAATCTCCTCCTGCATCAGCGTGTCGGCCGGTTCGAGCCCGGTGATCAGGGTGGGCGGGTAGAAACACCCGTCCGGCAGGGTGCCGGACGGCTGGTAGAGGTCACCCTGCTTCGCACCTTCTGTCACCAGCCGTGTGACCGTGTCCAGTTGCACCGGATCAACGAGCGCTCCCACGTCGATACACTTGTCGAGCGGATCGCCGATGCGCAACCGGTCCATCCGTGCCTTCAGCTTGGTATGGAAACGATCCGCGATCCCCTCCTGCACCAGCAGACGGGAGCCCGCGCAGCAGACCTGCCCCTGGTTGAACCAGATCGCATCGACCAGGCCCTCGATTGCGGAATCAAGGTCGGCATCCTCGAAGACGATGTAGGGAGACTTGCCGCCCAACTCCAACGTCAGAGACTTCCCGGACCCCGCCGTCGCGGACCGAATGGCACGACCGACCGCCGTCGACCCGGTGAACGCGATCTTGTCGACCTCCGCCCCGACGATCATCTCGCCGACCGCTCCGTCCCCCGTCACGATATTCACTACGCCGGCCGGCAATCCCGCCTCCTGGCAGATCTGCCCGAAAAGAAGCGCTGTCAGAGGCGTATACTCGGCCGGTTTCAGAACCACGGTGTTGCCCATGGCGATGGCGGGCGCCACCTTCCAGGCCAGCATCAGAAGCGGAAAGTTCCAAGGGATGATCTGCCCGCACACGCCAAGCGGAACGCGCCCTGGCAACTCCTCCTCCATCAGCTGGGCCATGCCTGCATGATAGTAGAAATGGCGTTGTGCCAGCGGGATGTCGATGTCCCGGCTTTCCCGGATCGGCTTGCCGTTGTCGAGGGTCTCCAACACCGCGAAGAGCCGCGCATGTTTCTGCAGCAACCGCGCCAGCGCATAGAGAAACCGCGCGCGCTTGTGCCCACCAAGGGCGGCCCAACGGGGTTGCGCCTTCCGCGCCGCCGTGACCGCCGCTGTCACATCGGCCCCATTGGCCTGCGTGACCTTCGCCAATACCGCCCCGGTCGCCGGGTTGCGGCTTTCAAAGACCGTCCCTGCCTCGGTGAAGGTTCCGTTGATGAAATGCCCCAGGGACCGCCCACGCCCCTCCAGCCAGGCCTGCGCCTCGGCGTCGCTTTCGGGGGCAGGTCCGTATTCCATGCTCTCGAAGATATCCTGAATGTTCATGTCGTCTTCCCGGTCCAAATCCCCATGTCGCGCCCGATCACCTTCTCGCGGTCAGGCAAGCGGATGACGCCAGGCGGCCGAATAGGCGCCGGTCAGGTGGTGTTCCAATTGCCGTTCAATATCGCCAAGCAGCGAAGAGGCGCCAAACCGGAACAGATCGGGCTGAAGCCAGCGATGCCCCAGTTCCTCCTTGAGCAGCATCAGGTAGGTCAGGGAATCCTTGGCCTTTGATATCCCGCCGGCAGGTTTGTAGCCCACCCGAACGCCGGTCCGGTCCTGGTAGTCGCGGATGGCCCGCATCATCACCAGGCTGACCGGCAATGTTGCATTCACGCTTTCCTTGCCGGTCGAGGTCTTGATGAAATCGGCGCCGGCCATCATGCAGACCAGCGAGGCCCGCGCCACGTTGCGCAGGCTGCCCAGCTCGCCGGTCGCAAGGATCGCCTTCACATGAGCCTCGCCACAGGCCGCGCGGAACTGTTGCATTTCTTCATAAAGAGCCTGCCAGTTTCCGGTCAGTACATGTCGACGCGAGATCACGATATCGATCTCCTCGGCACCGGCCTTCACCGACTCGCCGATCTCTGCCAACCGTAGGTGGAACGGCGACAGCCCTGCCGGGAACCCGGTTGAAACCGCTGCAACCGGAATGCCGCTGCCGTCCAGGGCCTCGACCGCCACCGGGACCATATCGTGGTAGACACACACAGCCCCCGTCGTCAGCCGCTCAAGCCCGAGTGCCTCTAGCAGGTCGGCCCGCACCGGGTGCCGCGCCTTTGCGCAGAGCCGGCGCACCCGGCCGGGCGTGTCGTCGCCAGCCAGCGTGGTCAGGTCGATCATCGAGATCGCCTTCAGCAGCCATGCCGCCTGGTAGTCCTTCTTGACGGAGCGCCGCCCCGGCAATGTCGCGGCACGCCGTTCGATGGCAGACCTGTTTGCCTGGGCGCGCATCACCCAGTCCATGTCCAGATCCATCCCGGGGTTTCGGGCCTCTGTCACCTGCGGCAGGTGGGCCGAGCCACGGGTCACGGCCGTCGTGCTTTCGGTTTCGGTCTGCACGGGGCGAGTCCTCCCTGAAGTTCAGGATTGCAAGGTCGCACGCAGCGCGTGGCGGCGCAATGGGGAGCCTTACGCTCGCGGCAAGCGGTCCAAGAGCTTGCTTGCGGTGAACGGGTCTGCCGGGCCCACCTCGGTGAAGCCCAGTCGGTTATAGCTTTTCCAGTTGGTCGTGATCCCACGGCAATGCCAATACCCGAAACGAGCGTCCCGAAGCCACTTTACAGGCAACTTCGTCTCCGGCCGGTGCACGTCCCAGCCAATCCCCCTCCGCCAACCGCCCGGAACGATGCAGTATTTGCTTGGGCATGGCTTGTCGCCGACCCGTTCGTGAATGTGGTCGGCATGGACATGCGGCGGCTCAAGCCCCAGCGGCGGCATCCGCCACTTTCCATCGAAAGCGAGAAAACCGAAACGGCTCGACACGGTCGCATCGAAGACCGACCCCGCGCCGCTCCAGACCAGTTCGTCCAGATCGGCGTTGAGCACGGCCCGCGCGCGGTAGAGAAACCGCAGCCGCGCGAGATTCAGCATCGCGGGTTGCAGGAACTTCGCTCCACCACCGCCCTTTTTCGCGCGCACGGGTCCATAGGGATGCGGAACCTTCAACACCACCGCGCGCTTCAGGCCAGTTTGCGCCAAGGCATCGAGCACCGCCTCGGGGGCATAGTCATCGGAGCCATTGTCCATGACCAGCATCGCCTCGAGCCCATGCTCACCGATATGGAACCGCGCCCAGTCCGCGATCCACTCAAGCCGGTTGTTGCGGGAAATGTGCAGCGAGGCGTTCAACCCGGCAAAGATGCCCGACTGGTCCGGGCTCACACCGCTTTCGCCCGACCATCGACCGGCGGAGGTGGCAACGGTACGGCCCGCTGCGCCGCGCAGGTGGACAATGTCATGGCGCCGCCATGCCTCGACCCGTCGGACCCGTGCCGGGGCACCATCGAGCCGCAGGGCGCCATCCGCAATCATCGCCTTGAAGTTCAGGAGCTTCGGGCAGACCAGCAGCACCTCCTGGTCGCGCTGCACGGCATCGTACCAAAGGGTGGTCCAGTCATAGGCCGCGTCGAACCCCTCTCCCTGCGCGTCCGGCGGGATGATCGCGGAGCGACGCAGCCCGCTTCCCTCGACCGACAGGGAGCACATCTCTTGAACGGAGAAATCGGGCCAATCCATGCCGCCTCATAGGACGAACACACCCCTGAAGCCAACCGCTTAGCGTCTCGGAGCCGTTCGGTCCGCGGATTTTGGACGCGTATTCTAGCAAAGACGCCCGTCGGCCGGTCTCCGGCTATTCGGCTGCCGCATGTACCTCGGCATTCTGCGACAGCGCCATGTGCGCATCGTATTGCGACAGGAACACCCGCCCGTTCAGCTCATCGAGGAAATGGCTCCGCTTCAGCCGGTCCATCACCGGCCCCTTCACCTCCGACAGATGAAGCTTGATGCCCATGTCCTTCAAACGATGCAGAATGCTCTCCAGCGACTCCAGCGCGGAGAGGTCGACCTCGTTCACCGCGGGAAAGTTCAATACCACGTTCTTGAGGTTCCGGTCCCCGACAACGCGGTCGTAAACGTAGTCCTCCAGAAACCGCGCATTGGCAAAATACAGGCTTTCGTCCACCCGCAAGGTCACCATCGTCGGATCTGTGAGCACCTTGTGGCGGCAGATATTCCGAAAGTGCTGCGTCCCGGGGACCAGCCCGATCTCGGCCACGTGGGGGCGGGATGTCTTGTAGAGATGCAGGAAGATCGACAACACGACACCCGCCGACACGCCGACCTCTACCCCCATGCCCAGCGTCAGCAGGATCGTGGTGGCGACGGCAAAGAAATCCGCCCTCGAGTAAGCCCAGGCATGGCGCAGAATGGAGAAATCGACGAGGCTCAGGACAGCCACGATGATGGTCGCAGCCAGCGTCGCCTTGGGCAGGAAGAACAGCAGCGGTGTCAGCAGCAAAGCCGCGAGCGTGATGCCCACGGCGGTGAAGGCACCGGCGGCCGGTGTCTCCGCCCCGGCATCGAAATTCACGACAGAGCGCGCGAAACCGCCGGTCACCGGATAGCCGCCCGAGACAGAGGCGGCGATATTGGACGTGCCGAGTCCGATCAGTTCCTGATCCGGGTCGATGCGTTGCCGTTTCCTTGCGGCAAGGGTCTGGGCCACCGATACGGATTCCACGAAGCCGATGATGGAGATAAGCACGGCGGAGGCGACCAGCGCCGCCCAGAGGTCAAGATCGAAGCTCGGCGCGGTCAGGGGCGGCAGGCCACGCGGCACCGCGCCGACGATGGCCACGCCACGGTCCTGCAGCCCGAGCCCCCAGGTGATCACCGTGGTGACAACGACTGCGGCGACGGGTCCGGCCTTGGTCAGAACCTCCGCCAGTCGCGGTTTGATCCCGGCCCCGAGCAGGAACGGCTTCAGCCCCTTGCGGACCCAGAACAGGAACGCCGTTGCCGTCACGCCGATCAGCAGCGTCCAGAGGTTCGTATCGCCAATGCTTCCCAGCAGGTGTGCAAGCGTTTCGATCAGGTTGTGACCGGAAGCGTCCACTCCGAGGACATGTTTGAGCTGCGAGGTGGCGATCAGGATCCCGGAGGCCGTGATGAAGCCCGCGATCACCGGATGGGACAGGAAGTTCGCAACAAAGCCGAGTTTCAGCAAGCCCATCAGAGTCAGAAAAACACCGGAAAGAAACGCAAGTGTAATCGCCGCGAGAGCGATGGCGCGCGGATCATCAAGCCCAAGGTTGCCGACCGCGGCTGCCGTCATCAGGGAGACCACCGCGACCGGCCCGACGGCCAGCGCCCGCGAGGTGCCGAAGATCGCGTAGGCCACCAGCGGCAGGATCGACGCATAGAGTCCCATTTCCGCCGGAAGCCCGGCCAACAGCGCATAGGCCAGCGATTGCGGAATCAGCATGATCGTCACGATCACCGCAGCCAGCAGATCGCTCTCCAGGCTCTGTCGCGAATAGGATTTGCCCCAATCGAGGATTGGGAGGTACTGGCGCAGGAAGGGAGGCATTGGAGGTCTCGCAGCGGGAGAAAACGGCGCGCCCCGATCGGCGCGCCGCGGCTTGGTTCAGACGTCGGACACCTTGGTGGTGACCTTCTCGGGCTTGGCCATCCATTCACGCCCCTTGAGCATCGCGCCCCAGTACACAGGCGGCAGCAATTGCTCCTTGAGCCACCAGGCCATTCGGGTCGGCCGGGTGCCGTCGATGACCCATTTAGGGAAGGAGGGCAGCAACGTGCCGCCATAGCCGAATTCGGCCAGCACGATCTTGCCGCGTTCGACGGTAAGCGGACAGGACCCATAGCCATTGTAGGCACCGCGCGGGTTGCCACCGAGGATGTCGGCGGTCACGTTGGCGGCGACAACCGGGGCCTGCATCCGTGCGGCAGCCGCGGTTTTGGCATTCGGCGCGTTCATCACGTCGCCCAGTGCCCAGATGTTGTCAAATGTCTTGTGGCGCAGGGTTATCTGGTCCACGTCGACCCATCCCACCGCGTCGGCCAGCGGCGACACACGGATGAAGTCCGGCGCGGTCTGCGGCGGGCAAACGTGCATCATGTCGAACTCGACATCGATACGCCGTGGTTCGTGATCGGGCTCCTTCACCTCGAAGGTCGCCGTCTTCGCCGCACCATCCACCGCGACCAGATTGTGGAAGAAGTTGAGCGTTGCGTCGTACTTCTTCACGTATTCCATGAGCGCCGGCACGTAGTCCTTGACCCCGAAGAGCACGCCCCCGGCATTCATGAACTGAATATCGATGTTGCCGAGCACCTCTTCGCGGAACCAATGATCGCCGGAAAGGTACATCGCCTTCTGCGGCGCGCCCGCGCACTTGATCGGCATTGGCGGCTGGGTAAAGAGCGCCCGACCCTGCTTGAGGTTCTGAACCAGCTCCCAGGTGTAGGGCGCAAGGTCATAGCGATAGTTGGAGGTCACGCCGTTCTTGCCCAACGTATCCACCAACCCGTCAACTGCGTGCCAGTCCAGCTTCAGGCCCGGGCAGACGATCAAGCGGTCATACTTCACCACCCGGCAGCCATCGAGGATCACCGCATTGTTGCCGGGTTCGAAGGCCGCAACCGCGGACTTGATCCAGTGCACGCCTTTCGGGATCAGGCTGCCCATCGTGCGGGCCGTGGTCGCCGGATCGAAGATTCCGGCCCCGACCATGGTCCAGCCGGGTTGATAGTAGTGAATGTCCGCCGGATCGATCACCGCGATCTCGATGTCACGCATCCGGGACTTGAGCGACGATGCGACCGCGATCCCACCGGCCCCGCCACCCACGATGACCACATCGAACCGAGCATCGCCCGAGTCGGTCGGGGTCTTGCCGCCGTTCACGATCCGACGCACCACCCCGCCCATGTCGTAGCCCGCAGCCTTTGCCGTCGCGAGGATCTCGGAGGTTTCCATGTCCTTGGCATGGGAAAGCGACCAGAGCGTCGTGCAGCGCGTGCCTGTACGGCAATAGGCGAGGACCGGTCCCGGCAGCGTGGTCAGCGCCTTGCCGAACTCCTCCGCCTGTTCGTCGTGTACCATTCCGGATGTCACCGGCTGGTAGAGGCATTCAAGCCCCACTTCCCTTGCCTTCGCCTCGACTTCCTCGAAGGTCGGCTGGTCGGCTCCTTCGCCATCGGGCCGGTTGCAGACGATGGCACGGAACCCCGCATCCTTGATCTTCTGCACGTCCTCGGGCTCGATCTGCGGAGCAACCGAGATCGCATCAGTCAGTTTCTTGATTTCCAGCACGTCTCGTATCCTCTCCCACTGGCGCGCCCGGGCAGATCTCCCGCCCGGGGCAGCTTGTCCTGTTTCCACGCCTTGATAGGCTCACAGGCCGTTCACGGGAACCTTGAGCATCGGATTGCCATCGTCATCTGTGGGGATCTCGCCCGCACGCATATTCACCTGCAGCGACGGAATGATGAGGTTCGGCATCGCCAGAGTGGCATCACGCTCGGTGCGGAACTTGACGAAATCCTCCTTCGTTTTTCCTTCGCCAACATGAATGTTGTGCTTCCTCTCTTCGCCTACGGTGGTCTCCCATGCGATCTCGCGACCATTGGGGCCGTAGTCGTGGCACATGAACAGGCGGGTCTCGTCTGGAAGTGCGAGCACCTTCATGATCGAATCGTAGAGCGTCGCGGCATCGCCGCCCGGGAAATCGGCACGTGCCGAGCCACCGTCCGGCATGAAAAGCGTATCGCCCACGAAAGCCGCGTCGCCGATCACATGGACCATGCAGGCCGGCGTGTGGCCGGGTGTGTGCATGGCAAAGACCTTCAGGGAGCCGATTTCGTAGGTATCCCCGTCCTTGAAGAGCGCATCGAACTGCGACCCGTCGCGCTGAAACTCGGTGCCTTCGTTAAAAATCTTCCCGAAGACGTTCTGAACGGTGACGATATGCTCGCCAACGCCGATCTTTCCGCCCAGCTTCTCCTGGATATAGGGAGCCGCCGAAAGGTGGTCGGCATGCACATGGGTCTCGATCAGCCATTCGAGCTTGAGGCCATTGTCCTCCACGAACTTGATCAACTCGTCGGCGTGTTCATAGGTGATGCGGCCCGCAGCGTAGTCGATATCCATGACGGAATCGACGATGGCGCAACTGTTGGAGGCCGGATCCTTGACGACGTAGGAAATCGTGTGTGTCTGCGGATCGAAGAAGCCGGTGACTTCTGGCTTCACGGAGATATCGATGGGGTAGTCCATGGTTTCCTCCTCGGACTCTCAGGAATTGGTGTTTGGCGCCGGGCCCTTCGGAGCCTGTGTGATGGGGCCATGCGCGGCCGGCTGGTGCAGCGCCGGCCCACCGGGCGTTTGCAGCCGCGCGCCAAAGTGCGTGTTGATGTACCGTGCGATCACCATCCCGCCGATCATGGCGAGGGTAAAGAGGATGACTTCGATCCGGCCGGTGCCAAGCGCCGGTATGGCGCCCCCGGGACAGAAACCGGCAATGCCCCAGCCGACGCCGAAGACGGCGGAACCTGCAAGCAGCTTGGCATCGACACGGCGGTTTTGAGGCAGGTGGAACATGTGGTCGAAAGTCGGCCCGGGACGTCTCAGCACGAAGCGGTAGCCGGCGAAGGCCACAGCGACCGCCCCGCCCATCACGAATGCCAATGACGGATCCCAGGTGCCCGCGACGTCAAAGAAGTTCAGCACCTTTTCCGGATTTGCCATGCCCGAGATCGAGATCCCGAGACCGAAGACAAGCCCGACGAGGTAGACAGATAGAAGACGCATGGAATCAGCCCCCCAGAACGTGGCGCACGACATAAACGGTGAGCGCCGTCGCAGCCATGAACGTGGCAACCGCCGCAAGGGAGCGCGGAGACAGGCGGGCGAGGCCGCATACGCCATGTCCCGAGGTACACCCGGAGCCGTAGGACACGCCGAGGCCCACCAGCAGACCGCCGAGTAACAGCGCAGGAGTGGACACCGGAACCGTGACCTCCGGCCAGTTTCCGGTGATCAGCAGGTAAAGGGCCGGGCCCGACACCATGCCGGCCAGCAGAGCCCAGCGCCACATCCGGTCATCCTCGGCGAATATCGCGGCCGAGAGGATCCCGGTCGCGCCCATGATGCGGCCCACGGACGCCATCAGCAACACCGCCGCCAGCCCGATCAGCAGGCCGCCAAACAGCGATGTGATTGGTGTGAAGTTCACGATTTCCATGCAGCTACACCTTGTCGATCTTGCAGGTCTTGATGCCGAACAACTGGTAGGGCGGACAGTAGCCCATCGCGGCCGTTCCCAGCATCGCGAGGCCGACTATTGCGGCAATGGCAGTCCAAAGTGTGCTCGAAATGGCTGTGAAGGCCGCGATCAGAAGAACCGCGCCCAGAATGGCCCGGATGACGCGATCGGTCGAACCCATGTTTGTGGTCATTTTCGTGTTTCCTGTTGTCTCGGTCGCTGCGGGCGGACCTTGGCCATTTCAGCACCGGGGAGGGTCCCGCATTTCCCTCTCGGGGTTTCAAGCAATGCAGGCCCGGCACCGGTGAGTCGCCCGGCGCAAGGCCTCGTTGTGATCATGATGTAGACCCACAGGAATAAAAATTCAAGTTATTGAATGTGATTTTCCGGGACATAATTTTAGAACACCGGCTCGTCATGCCCCGAACCCCGAAAGGTAGCGCCCTCGTTTTTGGCACCCAAATCGATTTCAATTGCCTCCCCAGCGCCTTGAAACCACCGATCGCACGGGAATGTCGCAGGTGGCAGCGCTCACATGGCCTTGACCTTTGCCCCAAGGTGAGCGGAATACTTGAGGGCCGCGCGATGCAAAACTCCTCACGTCGGAGCCCATGCAAAGGGCGGCAGGATCAGACGGCGGCTCAAGACCGCGCGGGATCCTGAAGGCCCGCCCCAAGAAGCGGGCCGTTCCCGCAAAGGGTCTTCCGAGCCGCCTTAACCGGCACTGTTTGGAGGACCTCTCGTATGCGCTGTTTCACTGTTCTCGGCCCATCGAACTCAGGAAAAACGACCCTGATCGATGCCCTGAGTCACCTGGATTCGAAGCCCGTAAGGTCCGAACTGGCCGAGCATTTCGCAATCACGCAATTCACCTACCTCGACGAGGAGTGGTGCGCCTTCGATGTCCCTGGCGGGTCGGATTTCCTCGGGTATTCGGGGGAAGCGCTGGCAGCCAGTGACGCGGCGATCCTCTGCGTGCCGCCGGAACCGGAGGCCGCCGTTCTCTGTGCCCCATACCTTCGACTGATTGAGGAATCCGGGACCCCCTGTATCCTGTTCATCAACCGGATGGACACCACCAACAATCGCGTCCGCGACATCGTCGCCGGGCTGCAGGCCTATGCCAATCACTCGATCGTCCTGCGCCAGGTGCCGATCCATCAGGACGGAGAAATCGTGGGTACGGTCGATCTGATTTCCGAACGCGCCTGGGAGTTCCAGGCCGGCAAACCGTCGCAACTGATCGAGATCCCCGATGGCGTGATGGAACGTGAACAGGAGGCCCGTACCGAACTTCTTGAACACCTCTCCGATTTCGATGACCACCTCCTTGAAGAACTGATCGAGGACAAGCAACCGCCGCGGGACGAAGTCTATGACATCGCCACATCAGTGCTGCGCGACAATGAAGATATTCCTGCCTTCCTGGGCTCGGGCGCCAACAAGAACGGCATCACCCGGTTGATGAAATCACTGCGTCACGAGGCACCGCAAGTGACATCCACAGCCGAGCGCCTTGGTGTCGATGCCATCGCCGCCGGTGTCTTTTCGAGCTTCCGCAAGCACATGGGCAAGGCCATCGTTCTGCGCTCCCTCGGGGCCGAGATCGCTTCAGGCTCAATGCTGGCCGGCGAGTCGATCGCCAACCTCTCCGATATCGAAGCCAAGCACCCGGTGCAGTCCATCGCCCCCGGCGCGGTTGCCCTCGTTGTGAAATCCGACCACCTGAACTCCGGCTACCTCTTCTCCGAGACTGAGGCCGTGCCGATGGCGGATTGGGCGCGCGGTCACACGCCAAGCTATGCAACCCTTGTCACACCTGTGCACGAGAAAGACGACGCGCGTCTTTCAAGCGCGCTGGCACGCCTTGGCGAAACCGATCCGGGCATGACGGTGGAACAGGACGAAGCCTCGGGGCACGCCATGCTGCGCCTGCAGGGCCCAATGCACCTGCGGCGTGTCCAGGCCGCACTTGAGGCAGATTTCGGTGTGTCCGTCGGCTCGGAACCGGTTGCGTCCCGCTACCGGGAGTCGATCTCCAAGCCGGTCGAGCATCAACATCGCCATCGAAAGCAGTCTGGCGGCGCAGGGCAGTTTGCCGATGTCCATATGAAGATCGCACCGCAACCGCGTGGTGAAGGCTTCGCGTTCAACGAAGTGGTCAAGGGGGGCGCGGTCCCTCGCAACTACATCCCGTCGGTGGAAACCGGCGCACGGGATGCAATGGTGAAAGGGCCTCTGGGGTTCCCGGTCATCGACGTCGCCGTAACCCTGACGGACGGCAAAGCGCATTCGGTCGACAGTTCTGACTTCGCGTTCCGCACCGCCGGAAAGGCCTGTGTCAAAGAGGCCTTGCAAAACGCTGGTCCGGTCCTGCTTCAACCGATCGACCGTGTGGATATCCATGTGCCCTCGGTTTTCTCCGGTGCAATCGTCACACTGGTGAGTTCACTCAAGGGACAGGTCCTGGGATTCGACCCGAACCCGGACGCCAAGGGGTGGGACATTTTCCACGCCCTCTTGCCTGACAGCTCGCTGGAGGAACTCTCGCGCTCGCTCGGCGGAGCGACGCAAGGCACCGCATGGTACGAGGCCGAGTTCGACCACTACCAGGAAGTTCACGGGAAGGAAGCCTCTCGGATCAGCGAAGAGGCCAAGGCGGACGCCTGACCTTGCACGACCAAGACATGGACAGGGGGCGTCCCGGCGCCCCCGACCGTGCAAATCCCCGGACCAGCGCCGGCGCGACTTGACCTCAGGTTGCAAAAACCCTCCATCAGGCTCATATGGGAGCCGATCAGGAAGGGAGCCATTGCATGAACTATCTCGAGTTCGAGAAACCTCTGGCAGAGATCGAAGGCAAGGCCGAGGAACTCCGGGCGATGGCTCGTGCGAACGAGGAGATGGACGTCGAGGCCGAAGCCTCCGCGCTCGACGCCAAGGCCGACGCCATGCTGGCCGAACTCTACGGCGGCTTGACCCGGTGGCGGAAATGCCAGGTCGCCCGGCACCCTGACCGCCCGCATTGCAAGGACTACATCGACGCGCTCTTCACCGAGTACACACCGCTGGCCGGCGACCGGAATTTCGCGGATGATCACGCGGTCATGGGCGGAATGGCCCGTTTCAACGACCGGCCGGTCGTGGTGATCGGCCACGAGAAGGGCAACGACACCACCAGCCGCATCGAGCGCAACTTCGGAATGGCCCGACCCGAGGGTTACCGCAAGGCAATCCGCCTGATGGACCTTGCCGACCGGTTCAACCTTCCCGTTGTGACACTGGTGGACACGCCCGGTGCCTACCCGGGCAAGGGCGCGGAAGAACGCGGCCAGTCGGAGGCCATCGCCCGTTCCACCCAGAAGTGCCTGACCATCGGCGTGCCGCTGGTTTCCGTCATTGTCGGCGAAGGTGGCTCGGGGGGCGCCGTTGCATTTGCCACCGCCAACAGGCTCGCAATGCTGGAACACTCGATCTATTCGGTGATCTCACCGGAGGGATGTGCGTCGATCCTGTGGAAGGATGCGGAGAAGATGCGGGAAGCCGCCGAGGCGCTGCGGCTTACCGCACAGGACTTGCTGGAGCTTGGCGTCACGGATCTCGTGATTCCCGAACCCGTTGGCGGCGCGCACCGCCACCGCGAGACAGTGATGGCCAGTGTCGGCGAGTCCATCCACGCAATGCTGGAAGAGCTTGGCCAGATGGACCGGGCGGCGCTTGTCGCGGACCGCCGGAAAAAATACTTGGAACTCGGCTCGACCGGTCTCGCGGCCTGATCTGTCGATACAGGGCGCCGCACTGCCGGAGCCCGGGTCAAACCGGGATCCGGGGCGGATGACCGCGACCACCCAGCGAGCCGCTGGGCTGGTCGCAGTTCAGGCCGGAATGTCGCCCTCTTCGATCAGTTTCTTGCTGAACAGACCGTAGGCCCGCCGCCATGCCGCTTCGAGCTCGGGCGTGAACTTCCCTTCTCCGAGCTTCTCCCGGAAAGACTCCATCAGCGCGTCTTCCATAGGCTCGAAGTCGGCCTGCTTGATGCCCAGCATCGTGTGGAGGTGCCCGAGTTCCTTGTAGTCGACCGGGTTCTCCTCCGGTTCTTCGAGGTTGGCGAGGATCAGCCCGAGGGTGTTC
Source organism: Aliiruegeria haliotis (assembly GCF_003003255.1). Taxonomy (GTDB): domain Bacteria; phylum Pseudomonadota; class Alphaproteobacteria; order Rhodobacterales; family Rhodobacteraceae; genus Tropicimonas; species Tropicimonas haliotis. Next base: position 262,361 of record NZ_PVTD01000005.1, on the reverse strand, counting down.
ATGAAACGCATCCCCTGCCCCTTGAGGTCTTCGCGGAACAGCTCCCGCAGATGAGGGGCACGCTCGAACAGCGCTTCGTAGAAATGAATGGACGTCGGCTCGAGTCGCGGCTTCAAGTCTTCAAAGCTCTGTTTGACCATCGCGATTTCTTCAGTTGAAGTCGGCATCAAGGTCTCCATGACTGTTGATCTCCCTTTGGCGGCGAGAGTGTCACGGAAGCGAAATGGCGGAATTGATTCATCGCAAACTGCGACATTTCCCGCAGGGGACTGCCAAATTATAAGGCAAAAACACCTCTTTTGTCGAGCAAGCCGCCGCCGGGAGCGGTTGAAACCGGTGCTCGCGCGCCCATTTATTCATCAAACAGAATTTGAGAGATCCATGTCCGCCACTGTGAAGCTGACCTGCCCCGATTGCGGGGCAATCAACCGCCTGCCGACCAATGCACTCCACGCCGGCCCGAAGTGCGGGACCTGCGGCACCCGGCTCCTGGATGGAAAGGTGCATGAAATGACCTTCCGCGAGGCGCAAAAGTCGATCCGCACCGACGGTCTACCGCTGCTCATCGACTTCTGGGCGCCCTGGTGCGGACCATGCCGCCAGATGGCACCGCAATTCGCGCAGGCTGCTCGGGCACTGCGGGGACAAGCGCGGTTCGCAAAGGTCGATACGCAACGAAATCCGGACGCAACCGTGCGCTACAACATCCGTGGAATCCCCCAACTGATCCTGTTCCATCGCGGGCGGGAGGCCGCACGGCTCTCGGGCGTCCGCCCGGCCAACCAGATCGAGACCTTCGTGCGTGAGAACGTCAAGCTGCCGGCTTGACATCGCGCTCGTGTTAGGCGAATGGAACTGTCCGTGGGGCCGTAGCTCAGTTGGGAGAGCGCGTCGTTCGCAATGACGAGGTCGTCGGTTCGATCCCGATCGGCTCCACCAGAATTCCCCATGAACTGTCACACAGTTGCGCGTCGTGTCGTCGCCCGTCGGACTCCGTCAACCGGTGTGATCCCGGGTGTCCAACTTCACCTTGGACGCCAGGTTCAGCATCTCCACCAGGGTCCTGACCTCGAGTTTCTCGAATATCCGGGCCCTGTGATGATCTACTGTACGCGGGCTGATACCCAGGCTGTTTCCGACCTCCTTGCTGGAGACCTCTGCCGGATTGGCAATCATGTGCACGACGATCTGCCGCTCCCGCTCGGTGAGCCGACCGAAACGGGCCTTGACGTCGTTGCTCACCCGTTGCCGGCTATGTTTGTCGACCGCCACCTGTAGCGCCTTGTCGATCAACTCCGCCAGGACCGATTGCCGGAACGGTTTCTCAAGGAAGTCGACAGCGCCCGCCTTCATGGCTCGAACGGATTCCGGCACCCCGCCATGGCCAGTGATGAAGATCACGGCAAGCGGGTAGCCACCTTTGTTGAGCTGGTCCTGAAGATCGAGCCCGGACATCTTCGGCAACCCGTAGTCCAGGACAACGCACCCGGCTGTGCTTCCGTCATAGGCATCCAGAAACGCCTGTGCTGACCCATAGGTCTCGACATCCATCCCGCGCTTCTTGAGAGCACGCGACAACGAGGAGCGAATATCCTGATCATCGTCTACGACGTAAACCCTGGCTTCAGATTTGCTCAAGTATTTTGCTGCCTTCGCCCTGATCCACCTGACTGTCCGGAGCGCTTCTGCTCCGGTCCATCCAAGCTAGCCATGTGGTCGGAAGCGTCAATCCCGCCCGCGACGAGATCGAAACAGAAACGCGCTCCGCCGTCGGGGGCTGGTTCATGCCACAGCTCGCCGCCATTCGTTTGCACGATTGTTTGGCAGATCGACAATCCGATCCCCATGCCGTCTGCCTTTGTCGACTCGAATGCTGTGAAAAGGTTGATATTGGGATCGACGCCGGGACCGTTGTCTTCAACACAAACCTGCACCTTGTCGCCAGCTACCGTCGCGGCGACCCGGACGCGCCGCTCCCCCTCCGTATTGCTCGCCAGCGACTCGATTGCGTTTCGCAGCAGGTTCACAAGAACCTGGGCGACCTGGATGCGAATGGCCTCGACCGGTGGCAGAGGCGGAAGGTCGGTCTCGATCGTCACGTCGGCAGCATGTGCCTCCGCGATCACGAGGCGTTCGGTCTGCTCGACCAGTTCCTTAAGGTCGAACATCGTCCGGACACCTTCGTCCTTCCGAATAAACCCTCTGAGGGCCCGAATGATCTCGCCGGCACGCAGGGATTGCTCCTCGATCTCCGTCAGGATTTCCTGCAACTCGGGATCACTCAAGGACAGTTGCTTCAACGTCAGCAGAGCCGTGTCTGCATTCTGGGCGATCGCCGTCAGCGGCTGGTTGAGCTCGTGCGCGAGACCGGCTGCCAATTGCCCCATGGTGTTGTGCCGCGACAGGCTGGTGAGGTCCTTGTTGAGTTCGGAAATCTGCTCTTCCTTGAGCCTGTACTGGGTGATGTCGTCCATCGTGAGCACAAGGTGCAGGGGCGCTCCTTCCTGATTGTGGACCATGATCGCATTCACAGATGTCCAGATCGTCTCACCATCTTTCCGGCGACACGGGACCTCTCCGCGAAACTCGCCATCCTCCACGCCCACGTAGCCATAGAGCTGCGAAAGGCTTGGATCAGGCCGAATGACCAGATCCTGGAATGTCATCTGGCCAAGCTCGTCCGAGGAATACCCCGTGATTTCAGAGAATTTCTCGTTCACGCGCAGGAGCCGACCACTGCCGGCTTCAATCTGCGCCATTCCACGGGAGGAGAGGGCGAAGGTCCGTCCGTACTCGATCTCGGTCTCCCGCCGCGCGGCGATCTGTTGCATCAGGGTAGCATTTGCCCGTTCGAGTTCCCGGTAGGTTGCCGGCAATGGCTCCGACGGTGGAATCTCACCTTGGGAGATCAAGGCGGATCGGACTGCGAAGGCGCGGACGGGCTTGTGAATGTAGTTGGCCAGTGCGAGGCCGAACACACCAGTCACAATGGCAACCGCCAATGCAATCCAGGTGTTCATCATGCGGTTTTGCTTGATAACTTCCGTAAAGTCGTTCTCCGGCGCGTAGGCCGCGATCGTCCACGGAAGCTTCTCGCTGACCACGGGTTTGACGACGGAAACGTAGGATTCTCCCTCGTAGGAAAACTGTGACACCGCCTCCCGGGTCACCGGCTCGGTGCTCCCCGCCGTAAGCTGGAGGAACGCCGCCCGTGCAATCGGATCCTCGAAGTCGCCGATGCTTGCGAAGCGCAAGGTGCCGTCCGCGTCTTCCGACTTCAGGAATTCCTTGTTCGGATGGGCTATGACGTCGCCATTTTCATGAATGATGAGGGCACGCCCGGTTTTGCCAATACGTTGCCGTGCAAGAAAATCCGAAATCTCGCTGATCTCGATATCGACTCCAACAACCCCTCGTATACCGCCGCCGCCATCCAAAACTGGCGACGCAAGCGTGATCCCCGGCTGTTGCGACGAGAAAAAGATGTATGGCGCCGTCCAGATTGTTGTCAACTCGGCGCGGGCCTTTTCATACCAGGGGCGGGTCCGGGGATCGTATGGGTCGTCCGGGTCCTGACGCTGCTCGACGACAGTAAAATCGTCATCGCGCCAGATCAGGTCGGTCATCCGAGTGCCGTTGTCAACGGTGATGATCTTGGAGCGAAAGGGGGCAGGCCCCTCGCTGCGCATCACGTAGATGAAGTCGCCATCCTCGCTCCCAAGGAAGAGGCCAGCGAACTGCGGCGCGACCTGCAATTGTTGGAACAGCAACCGCTCCAGCAACTCGGGGTTCTCGCTTGTGATCACATCGCTTTGGGCCAGCCTGGCAGAGAGCTCGGCTGCGCCCCTCGCCGGGCCCAGGAAACTCTTCGAGTGCTCCGTAATATTTGCGCCAACGTCGCTCAGGAGACCCCGAGCGTGGTCCAGCAGGGCACGCTCCGACGTGATATGGGAGGAAAACACCACGACCATGACCGCGATGAATTGCAGCCCCGCGAGTCCGATCGCGAGCAGTGCCCCAAGGGATGTTCTCATGTCTGGAAGGTTCCCATGAACACTCTATTGGCGAGATGGGACGGAATTGCAACATGACCCCCACCGGAACAGAGCGATGCGCAATTGGCTCGCCAACTTTCAAGCCCGGCGCAACTCCGCTTCGCTCGCCGTCCCCTTGGGCACCCATAGGCAAATCTACCTAGGCAATCTCGCGAATTCTCATCCGGGACCCATTGTGCAAACATTGAAACAGTCTGGTCGACGTCTTTTTGAGAGGCCGCGTCGACAAAGTTGTTGCGAGTGACTGTTATAGCAGAATTTCAGCGCAGTTGAGTGGTGCGTATAGCAATTCTTTCATAGTGATGCCGGTGTCCTGGACATGTCCAGGCGCCGGCTTTTTCTTTCCGGTCCGGCATGCGCAGGTGCTGGGGCTTGCCGGTACGGTGCAACTTGTCCCGCGTAGGTGCGACTTCCGTCCGGCGCAAACAGCAGGAGTCCGAGTTGGCGGGTATTCGCACCGAGGGCCAATAGTGTCCCAAAGCTGAAACGGGCGCCCAATGCTACTCGTCCACCGACGACTCCCTGACGGCGGAATACGAACGCCTCGCCGATTGGGGATGAGGCGAGGCGTTCTTGGCGCACATACGGGCAATGCACGCTTAGGGCTTTGGAAGCAATTCGTCCGAAAGGATAGCCTCAGTATGGTCACAGATGGAAAGCGGGCAATTCGTAGAATTGCCTACGCGCATCGTGATGGGTCGTCGGGTGGCAAGGCTGCCTGAAGGTTGGTTGGGATCAATTTCGAGAGCCAGTGCCAGGACCCATTGATCTGGTTGCAAATTCCGGGCGATCTTGATCCAAGCTCCCATTCTTCAGGGGGCGTAGTGAGCAATCGCTTCCCAGCCGAACGATGAGCCGATGGCACGGCTCCGGCCGTAGTGTCCGAAGAGCCATGGCAGGCCATGCGTCGATGGCGAACGTGGTCGGCGTGGCGTTTTTATAAATTGCAATGACTTGCGTTAAAGAGGCGCACCAAGTGAAGATGGCGCACCATGACGCTCTTTAATCGCTGGGAGCGGCTCCACTCGGGTGTGCACAGCACCGTGCCCTGCCGGGCAACGGGAGCGACACGGACGTGCTTGCCCGGATCATGGTGGGGTTGGCTTCGGAAGCAACGGATCGGAAAAGATCATGACGCGACATACCTCAACGCGCATGGAACGGCCTTCAGCCCGTGGTTGAACAAGGGGGCGTGTAAGGCTGATCGGGCGCACGAAAGGCGGCCTGAACCCGAAGCTGCATGCCGTCACTGACGCCGCGGGGCGTCCGATCCGGAACTTCATCACTGCGGGTTTTCTTCTCGGCGATGCGAGCATCGGCAGCGCGGCAACGGTCAGCGACGACACTGGCGCCAGGACGCTGGCAGGCAACCTGCCATCAGCCGATTGGCGACTAAAAGATCGAGGATACTGAGCCGTTTCGCGCTATCGGTCCGAGCGACAATGGCGAATGCGGACTGGTTCTGAGAGGCCTTGATAGGAATGCGGATCAAGCCCTGCATCCCTGGAGGCAAGTCGCGCGGCAAACCAAACAGAGACGACAAACGAAAGGTCAAGAGACGCAAGATCATGTTCGGACGCCAGAAAGATTGGGGCCGAGTTGCCACCCGCTACGACTGATCCCTGACTGTATTCCCCTCAGCAAACGCGCTCGTAGCGACCCTAGTGTTCCGGCTCTGAGTCAATGCGCCTCGAACAAAGCAAGTTCGACCTGTGTCATGTCGAGGGTGATCCTCATCCGCATAGCCATCAGGACGACGTATTTTCTCGGCACGAAGACTGGGGAACTGCCGATGGAGAGAAAAGCTTCACCACAGCCCGTGCCGTCGGTGTCCTGCGCATGATGGAGAACGGTATGCCTGTTTCCGAGCAGTTCCGGGATGAGGCATCGACCTGGTCTGCAGTCTGCGCCTTGCCGACCTTCCCAAAAGTCACCACGTTTATCCTAGATCTTCTGTCTTGGGACGACAGAACGTGGGCCATCAGAATAGACGGCTATTTGACGGCGAGATCGAGAGTTTCCACAGGCGAACCCACCGGCCAACGGAAAGCTATTGGCCACGCCATGTTGGGAAATTGGGCCGTCAGTGCCACATCGCGCTTGAGACAGACTGTCGACACACGCGATACTACCTGAACGCCGCGACCGAGGTGCACAGGCACGAACCACAAACCGCGATGGTCGATCCGGGGAGCCGATGAACCCAAAAGGGGTACTCTGGACCACAATCTGAGACCCTCGGAAAATGGCGGCGCTTGTCCGCCCTTCGTGTTGTTCTGATACACTCCGATAGCAATGCCATTCAAAGGGAGCGGCGCCGTCACCGGGCTGACCTAAAATGAAACGTCCGGTTCGCAAAGCATGTGATCGGAGAAAAAGCCAGCAGCTGTCGCACCGTTGATAGCCACTCGCAACATGGGCAGTGTGAACTCCTGCTCCAACACAGCCGAGAGCCTTCGTACGATCCTCAATGGCCAACCTGAAAGGTGAGCTAAAGAGTTTTTTGCGCAGGCATTTCAAATCAGAGTCAATAGGCGTCGAACAGTGTGTTGCTAGGATGCCTTCCGAAAACTGACAGCCGAGGCTGCCCATGCAGTATGTAGGTTGCGACCTCTGCGACCGAATTGTCGAACGCAAACCACCAACTCGTAGACTGCCAAGTTGTGCAGCGAATCGCTCCCGACTGGCTCTACCCTCCTATTTGAAGCGCTTTTTCATGGCCAGTAGGAGAATCACACCCACGCAGAGATCAATGGGTCACGATTGCACTTATGACCAATGACCTCCAAAAGGGAAGAGTCCGTCGCTCCATTCGACCAACCCGACTAGGACGATCCACAGCTTGCAATTTGCAGTACCCCTTTCTAGACTCCGACTTCAATTTGGCAGCTCTGGCTTTTTGAGACTATCCAACCTGGTTTGCTCAAGCAGTGAACGAACAGCCGCGCCCAGTTCTTTGCTGTTCTCGATCCTCTCATAGCTTTCCCGCAAGCCAACACCCTCGCCAAGTTGCGTAGATCCCATCGGCGAACCAACGGTTGGCAGTTCTTCGGCCAACACACTATCTAGCCTTTCAGTCTGAGCTATTCCTCCATCCGAAAGCTCTGGCTTCGATTTCCCAGAAGTACCGCTGAACCCTTGTGCAACACTGGCAAAGCGCTTCTCCAAGCCGGAACCAAGTTCTGCCACTACCTCGAAATCCTCGCCCAACCACGCTTGCCTCGCCGCCATGTCCAATGCTCCCGTTTCTCTCAAAACTCGGCTCGCCAATTTGTTCTTTCCAAGTGCCACTAGCGAGTTCGCTCGAATAAAAGCGTTTTCCGGACCGGCGTCCCCCGCTACCATCGCAAGCGCACGACGCGGGTTGCCTCGTAGCAGGTTTATTCGTGCGCGAAGATGTCTAACGTCCGGAGGCTCTCTCCCGCGGACTTTCCCAACAACGGATTCTGCCAATTCCGGTAGGTTCAACTGTACAAGTCGATTAGCAACTCGAACTAAAACCGTTTGGTCGAGTTCGTCTGGTGTTTGGCCAACCGAATCCCGAACCAGGAAACGCAACAACGCCGAATCGGCTTCGGTAACCAGCATCAGATCCAAAACCCTATTTAAGACTGCGGAGGTCTCCTCTGTGACTTCATCAAGTAAAAACAACGATTGATGGTGCTCCAATGCCGTCTCAAAGTCGCCGATCGTCGCTCGAGCTACAGCCGCGCTTTGTGTTAACTTCCGGCCGATCTCCGTTCCCGCCATTTCACTTGCGAACGCCTCCACGAGCACGATATCTTTCTCTGCCACATATCCTTCGCGCAGCGCACGTTCGATCTGGACGAGAAGTGCCATCGGTGAAATATCGGAGTTTTCGGAAACAATTTCGGGCAACGAGTTTGCCAAGCCCCCCTCGACTTCCAGGAATGAAGTGTCGCCGAGCGAGAGGAGTTCGACCTTTCCCGAGACGCCACCCGAAGCTCTACGCGCCTCCGCAATCACAAACGCCGCCGTATCTGCGAGCCCCGCCTGAGCCAACAGTCGCCCCAGCAACGGGCCCATTCTTCTTCGAAAACCGTCCGGAAACTCTAGGAAGTTTCTTTTGATCTCAATCCCATCTACTGTGGCAAGTCGGCTCACACTCCGCTCGGAAAGGGTCGCCCAAACAAGAGCAGGAGAGTTGCATTCTAGATACTGACTCAGTGGATTCTCACCAGTAAGCTCGACACTATCGATGATATTTGCCAGCCTGCGATACACAGCACGGGTCTCGAATTCCCCCTGAAACTCTGAAAGGACGACTGCTGCTTCCGCTCCGAGCTGAAGCCCCAAGAGTGTCACAACTAAGTCTTCGACTCCACTCCCATTGACCTTCCCACTGCCATCGAACAAAAGAGAGCGCGCCTCCGCCAAGGCATCAAAGCTGGATTGGATCGGTATCCAGCCCGCACCGTCGGAAAACGGACCGTCTTCGCAAGTGAAGTGGTTTCCCACAATAGTGCTTGCATCGATCACTCCGAGGTTACCGAAAACAGTCCTTGCGCGGACATGGTTTCTAAACTCGGGCGCCTTCGCCACACCAGTACCGCGTAAACCGATTTCCGTGGCCATGGAACCAGCTATGCCTTTCCCACGTATGTCTGCAAGACCTTCGGAGTTGGCTCGCTGCATTTCCTGAAGCAATATGGATCGGAGCGTACTCTGATTCTCAATAGTTAACTCTCCCGAATTTTTTGTGGCAGCTTTTGACTCCGCTGGATTCAAAAGTTCTCGACTTCGCCCAAGAAGAGGAAATGGCAAAGGCGAAGAATAGGTTGATTGCAATTCCAAACCTTGCCCTTCGACTACCGAAGCAACTGAATAGACATCTCGTTGAGATCTGGTGTCCTTTATATCGATCGCGATTTCGTGCAATCCAGCAGAAAACACTTCGATCGAACAACTACAATCACTTAAAATTCTCAGATTACCTTCTTCTCTCCCATACGAGATCCCCTGAATACGCGATCGTGGGATAAGATCAAAAACATGACTTAGGTCGATTTCAAAGTCAGATCGGTCAAACTCAACCACGAACCCGAATTTTGTTTCATGTTTCGTCCAATTTACTGGGGTCCGAAACATCAAGACAATACGTGAGAAGGTTTCATGCTCACCCGACAATACGCGAACAACTTCGGCGTGGGCGCACGTTGAGCAAAGTAAAATAGCGAGGAAAACCGTCTGTAGTGTATTCATGCGACAGTCTTTTGCTTAATAGTGCTGAGTGATTGCTCAAGTTCGCTGAACGTTGGACGAATATGGCTTGGCGTGTTCTGTCGCCCAACTTCAATGCAGATGTTCATTGAGTGACTATGGAGATTTGCCACGAGCACTTCACGTATCAATTGGTAAAAATGTCCATCTTCCTCTGTTACCGATCGAACCTTCGATGCAAATGGTCCAACAAGGCCGTACGCAAGGAACACGCCAAGGAAAGTACCAACCAACGCCCCGCCTATGAGTTTCCCGAGTATCTCGGGAGGTTGGTCAATCGATCCCATAGTTTTGATCACTCCCAAGACGGCAGCGACGATACCTAACGCCGGCAATCCATCCGCCATTGTTTGCAATGCATGACTCGAGTGGATGGCATGGCGATAGTTGGCTTCCATTCTTTTCTCGAGAACATCTTCAACCTGGTGAGGGTCGTCATAGTTCATCGAAGCGGAACGGAGCGTGTCGCACATAAGCTCGATCGCCTCTTGATCAGCTAAAATTCTAGGGTATTGAGAAAAAATTGAGGAACTGCCAGGCGCTTCGATATGCTCTTCCAGTGCAACCGGATTTTGCCTCGCCATCTTAATTAATTCAAATAGAAGGCACAGTAGTTCACGGTAGTCATCCGGCTTCCACTTCGGACCGGAAAAGACACGACCGGTATCTCTAAGTGTTCGTTTTATGGATGGCAAATCATTGGAAACTAGAAATGCACCAATTGCCGCCCCGCCAATCATAGTAAACTCGTAGGGTAACGACTTTAGAATTATCGCCATCTTCCCGCCGGCAGCGAGATATCCGCCAAACACCAATAGGAAGGTTGCCGCGATTCCCAACAAACCGATCATTCGGAGCTCCCAAGATTGCTTCTTAGTTGACGGCGGGAAGGCATGAAGTTAGCCCGCTCAATCTAGTCCTTCGGTACATTCAGATTCCGCCCTACCAAGTATGCGCTGAGTGCGTACGCTGCATTCGGCGATAATTGAGCCATGATTGGTGCGGCGGCCTCAGGACGCATTCGCGCAAGGAAACCAGAAGAGAAAACTGGATCCATCGCCTCAAATATCAATGACGCCTGCTCGGGTTTCATCCTTTCATAGACCCTGGTTAGACGCTCCACGTCGCGTTCTGCAGCCCCATCCGCGAGTGCGAGCACAGAAACCAGTGAATCCTCCGCTTCGGCTAACGCAGAGAGGTTTATTTCTATTTCCCTCTCAATGACCTCAAGCGTCTTGGCCCGATACTCCACACTCCCCTCCCGCACATCCAACTCCTCTTGTCGACGTTGCAGAACGTCAAGTACACGCGAAATATCTTCCTCGTTATTGCAGTGCGGATCTCGCTTATCCCCTTCAACTTTTTCGTTGATTAGGTCAATTTGAAGTGCAAATGCGGCACTCGCACCATTTAGTGTTCTTAGCCCACCAGAGGAAGCAAGCAAGATCGCTACTAAGACCAGGATGCGCCGCCGCGGCACACGATTTAGGTTTTTTTTGGCTCTCATGAGGCGCCTTCCGAGGTTGTGCGAGCAACACTGCGCCGGTGCCGCCGAACTTTTGGTCCCCTCTCGCTCCGGCCTTCGAGGTCCGGCATGTCATGCATTGACGCCAGTAGCATTTCCATTTGTGCGGCAGCGGCCTCCGCTCGGTGCGTTATCTCTTTCAGGCTTCGTTCTGACGCGCGAGCAGACGCCTCTGCACGCTCCAAGGCGCTTTTTAAATCATCTACTTGGACAGAAAGAACAGCTACCGCACCTCCCATGCCTTTCTCGAGGTCGGTAAACTGTGTCAGCCTGCGAGAGAGGATCAGACAGTATAGTGCAGCGACGAGTGCACCGGAAATCATCAACACGTCAGAAACCAACTCCATTCCTACCTCCTAGTTCAGCACAAATTCAGTGATAAGAAGATCTCGGACATTGCTCTCGCCAGCCACCAACTGGACCCGGCGGAGCATCTGGGCGCGCAGGCGGATCAAAGAACTTGGTCGCTCAAGCTCGGGAATATCGACAGCCCGAAGGTAGCCATTCAGAACATCCAGAATTCGCGGCATTAGTGCGACGACAACATCCCCGTTTTCGTTTCCAACCTCTACGTGGGCGCGAAATCGCAAATGGCGGGTCTTATTCGCTGTGCCAAGGGAGACAACGATGGGTTCAAGTTCGACAAAGGATGGAATTTGGGCCGGCAATGCTGAGTCATGACCGCTAAGAATCCCCTCGCTCTTCCCAAACTTCGAAGACAATTCGGGGCCAAGGACTCTGTTCGTATAGGCGGCCCAGAACGTCGCCGCCGCCAAGGCAATTGAGAGTAACAAGGAAGAAAAGAACAAAACTCGACTGTTTTTGTTTGACACCGTTACTTCCGTGGTCGTTTCTGTCATACCAAACTCCATGGAACGAACATTCATGTTTACTATCCCCACAAGCCTAAGTAGGGGTTAAGATCGTCTGGCCGTCGCAATCGGTCGTCGAGCACTTTGTGATATGCATGGAGCAAGGCTGATCTTAGCCCGGATGGCCCCTATCGAAGCCGCAGGCAAAGATGGGAAAAACACGATTCGGGTAGATCGTGCACCATTCAGCGACCCACCGCTGCAAGCCGTTCGAAACGCAACTTCGGATTCAGAGATATGCCGCCTGTCTGCGACTTCACCGTCGTTGGCCAGCAAGACTTTGAGCACCGAATTGCTTTCGCGGATTAGCTCGGGCAACGTTTCGCGACTTACGTTGGCGGCCAGGGAAAGCCGGCTACCTGTTGTCTATCCATGGCGCGCCTCGCCAATGTTGCATGCTACACTAGCGGCCTGCGAGAGACGCCCCGACGCCATTTTCGGAGAGGCTGCCGTCGCGATGTCCTGAACTTTGAAAGTCGATAGTGCTCGGCTAAGGCTTTGGGCATCATCTTTCAAAACACTACTCGCTGCGGTAACTTCTTCCGAAGCCGATGCATTCGCTTGGGTGCTGGAATCGAGTGTCGAAACCGCTGAGTTGATCTCCGAGATGCCGGAAGATTGTTGGTTCATCGACTCGGCCACGCTTTGCATCTGATCACCTACGCGATTCACCGCCTCCACGATGTCGTCCAAAGTTTCTTGTGTTCTGCCAACGCTCGCGACTCCGGTCTCGATCTTTTCCCTAGCGGAGGAGATCACCTTAGAAATCTCGGCAACCGATTCAGTCGATCTTTGAGCGAGCGAACGGACCTCCGATGCGACAACTGCGAACCCCTTTCCGGCATCTCCTGCTCGGGCGGATTCGACCCCTGCGTTGAGGGCCAACAAGTTGATTTGGAAAGCAATATCCTCAATTATTCCCGCAATCGATTCCATCTTTCGTGAGGCGTTGTTGATCTCGGACAATGCCGTGACGGCGTCTCGGCTGATCGACGCGCCGGCTTCCGCAGCCTGAGTGGCGGTCATCGCGTCCGTGTTGGCCTGGGAAACGTTCGCGGCAACCTGACGGACGCTTGCTGACATTTCCTCAAGCGCCGCTGACGTTTCTTCAAGCGATGCCGCGTTGCGCTCAGATCGGCGCGACATCTCCACTGCAGCCGCCTGCAACTCACTCGACTTGCCGTCAACACTCGATCCTCTTTCTGAGAGCTGTCCAATCAAGGCGTTCATTGTCTCAAGCGTCTGGTTCACATCGGCCTGAAGATGCGCAAACGCGCCATGGAAACTGCCGGTCACCCGGCTGGTGAGGTTTCCGTCCGCCATTTCCCGAATGACCCGGCCCGTTTCTGTGAGGCCTGCATCAACGTTCGAAAGCATCTCGTTGATCGATTGCGCCATTTGCGCGAGGCCTTCGTTGCCAGTCTCCGCCTGGACGCGAGGCGAGAAATCTCCCTCGGCGGCTTTGACAATCACCCGGTTCACAGCTTGTCGGAAGTTCTCCAGTTCTTCGAGGCGCCGCCGCTCCTCTTCGGCCCGTTGCCGATCTTGCTCCGCAGCGCGCCTTTCCGCTTCGGCCTGCTCTTTCTGGCGCTCCTGCTCCCGGGTGTTCGCGGCCTCGGTCTCGGCTTCCAGACGCCTCGCCTCCTTGGCGTTGTCCCTGAAGACCACCAACGCCCGTGCCATATCACCAAGCTCGTTCGCCTTGCCCTCCCCGACGACCTCGACCTCCAGGTTGCCGGCGGCCAACTCGCTCATCGTGGCGACGGACTGCCTGACGTTCCGGGAAAGGGTCCGGCCAATGCGCCACGCCAGTACCAAGGCAACCAGGATCGAAAGGAGACTCATGATTTCGACGGCATCCGCCGCTCTCTTCACGCCGGAACTACCAGCAGGTCCGAGAGTGTTCTGACGATCCACGGTCTCCCCTTCGAATGACTTCAGCGCGTCTTCGACCTTGAGGCCCATCTCATCCATGGCTTGGTAGAAGCCGTTGCGCTGCTCGATTGTATGATAGATCCGGTCCGCGCGGGAACGGTACTTGATGATATCCGACAAAGCGCCCTGAATGAGTTTCGCATGTGCAGGGATTGTCAACTCGTCCGCCAGCTCAGTGCTCCCATTGAGCGCCTTGTCGAGCTGGCCGATTGATTCGGTGAAGGCTTCTTCCAGATTTTGCAGCAGAAATCGTTCCAGGTGAAGCCGCCCTTGCAGGAGATATTGCTGCACGACACCGGCCGCGAACCCGATCTCGATATCGCCCCGTCTTTGCGCAACGTCCATCAGTTCGGACAGTTTTTCCCGCGCACTCGGCCCAAGATCTGAGATCTCGACAACCAACTCGTTTCTCATGTCCTGCAGGACAGTGGCGCCCTCGAAATGGCTCCGGTAGTCGTCAAGATCCGAGGCGATGGTTTTGAAGAACTCCGTCAACTCCGAGTTGTCAGCATACTGCTCCTGGCTCTCGCTGAGGTGGAATTGCAGTTCTTCGAGCTTCGCGAACATTTCGGTGCGACTCTCCTCGGACGCCGTGGAGCGGAACTCCAACGCGTCGAGGCGGACCGTTGTCAGGTCCTTCCTAAGGTCGGACGAAAGAACACTCAGGCCCGCTGCCTCCCGGTACTCCGTGAAAATACTCCCGACTTGCTTGGTCAAAACAACGGAAACGACGGCGATCAGGCACAGCAACACGCCGACGCTGCCCATGGCCATGTTAATCTGCGAGCGAATGGTCCACCGACTCCAGTCGATGCGGTGTTTCAGGGGCGTCATGCCGCGTGCCTCCTTGGGGGAACTCGGCCGTCAATTGCCCACAGAAACACTAACAATCTTAAAACGTTCGCCGGTGCAAAAGATCAACTTGTGCGGATATCGCAGCCCCCGTGCAGATCAATGAAGGCCGAGCCGACTATGCGTTGGGGAGGACCTTCCCCGGGTTCATCAATCCCTTTGGATCGAGCGCAGCCTTTACCTGGCGCATGACCTGCAACGCCACCGGGTCCTTTCGCCGTCGCATGGACGGCAGTTTCGCTATGCCGATGCCGTGTTCTGCCGAGAAGGAGCCGCCAAGCTCCTCGACGAAGGCCTCGATCTCTTCCGTCAACCTGTCCACCAGGCTCGGATCGTCGCTCCCGGGATAGGCCGTATAGTGGACATTGCCGTCGCCGAGGTGACAGACGACATGGGCCTCGACGGCTTCATCAATTCGCTGAAGGCGTGGGCCGATCTGGTCAATGAACCCCTCCACAAGGTCCAACGGGACGGAAACATCGGCGTTGATTGCAGGCTTTCGGGCGAGTGCGACCTCAGCATTGGCTTCCCGAAGGGCCCACATGGCCGCGCGGTGCGACTCGCTTCGGGCAACAACTGCATCGAGGACTTCCCCTGCTTCCATCCCCTCCACGAGGCACTCCTGCAGAATGTTGACGATGGGCAGGCTTCCATCCGCCTCCGGCGTGACGTCACGGGGAGCGCTCGCGCCGACTTCGAGGAGGATGTTGATCGCCCGGGGTGCGTCGAAAGGTGCGCGCAGATGCGGAAGCGCGGCAAGCATTCGTGCCACGGTATTCCCCGGCATGTATTCGTAGGCCTCCACGGCGCCGCCAGTCGTCTCCTGCAACCGGTTCAACAGTGACAGTGCCTCCCCCAGGGTGTTGGTGGCAACCATGGCGGTAGCGTAGGCCCTTGGCCGGGGAACGAGTTTCAGCGTGGCCGCCGTGATAATTCCCAGCGTGCCCTCGGCCCCGACGAAGAGGTCCTTCAGATCGTAGCCCGTGTTGTCCTTATGCAACGCTGACATCAGATCCAGCACCTCGCCGGTCGGCAGCACGACCTCCAGCCCGAGGCACAGGCTTCGGGTGGAGCCATAGCGCAGCACGTTCGAGCCACCGGCATTGGTGGCGAGGTTGCCGCCGATCATGCAGGAACCGCGTGCGCCGAAGGCCAAGGGAAACGTCAGCCCGTGGTCCGCCGTCGCGGCATGAAGCGTGTCGAGCACGACCCCCGCCTCCACGATCGCCACGCGGGCGTCGGGCCGGATCTCCCGGATGGCATTCATGCGTTCCAGCGAGACGACCAGCGCACCATCGGCCTTCGTCCCACCCGCAAGGCCCGTGTTTCCCGAAACCGGCACGATGGGCACACCTGCGGCCACGGCCAGTTTGACTGTGGCGCTGACCTCTTCGGTACTGGATGGACGTACGACTGCCAGCGGCGCTCCCCTGTAGACCCCCGTCCAATCGGAGGCGAAACGACTGCAGTCCGCGCCCGTCAGAACCTGTGATGGGTCAAGGATTTCAACTAGCTGGTCGATCAGGGACATCGGAAATCCTTCGTTTATTCCGCGGCGCGTGCCATGAGGGCCTCGACAGAGGGTCCGAGCGACTGGACCATCAGCCCGACGCCCCGGGCGTTGGGATGCAACCCATCCTGCTGCATGTATTTCCGCATCAGAGTGCGTACATCCGGCGGGTTGGCAATACCGGCGAGAAAGCTGCTCAGGTAGAGCGTCCGGTACTTACCTGCCAGCTCGGGGTAGGCATTGTCGAACGCCTTCTTGTAGGCAGGTCCATAGTTTCCCGGAGACTGGTATCCGACCAGAAGAACCTCCACCCCGGCGTCCCGCGCCGCTTTGAGAATTCCGTCAAGATTGAAGCGGACATTGGCCGGGTCGATCCCGCGCAACATGTCGTTGCCGCCCAGCGCGACAATCATCGCGTCGACCTCTGGCGTCAGTGTCCAGCCAACGCGGGACAGCCCACCTGCAGTGGTGTCGCCGGATACGCCAGCGTTGATCAATGTCACATCATGGCCCCGCTCGCGCAGCCAGGATTCCAGCTGGGGCACCAGGCCATCCTCAGCCGGCAAGCCATAGCCTTGCGTGATACTATCGCCGAGGGCTGCGATAGTCACGGTTTCGGCACCTGCCATCGCAGGAAGTGACAGCGCGACCAGGACTGTCAAAACTGCCTTGCGAAACCGCTGCACCGCGCCATATCCAAAACGATGGAACAGACCGGAGATCCTGCGCATGCCCGAGCCCATCCTGTCACTTCGCGACGTGACGCTCTCGCTGGACGGCAACGCCGGTCGGGTGGACATCCTGCACGGGATCACGCTGGACGTGGCAGTGGGTGAAACCCTTGGGCTGGTCGGGCCGAGCGGCTCAGGCAAGTCGTCTCTCCTCATGCTCATGGGCGGGCTGGAACGCGCCACCTCCGGCAGCATCATGGCGGCAGGCCACGATCTGTCAGCGATGGGCGAAGACGCGTTGGCCCGCTTCCGTCGCCATCATATGGGTGTGGTCTTCCAGAGCTTCCACCTGATTCCGACAATGACGGCGCTTGAAAACGTCGCAACCCCATTGGAACTCGCCGGCGTTGACGATGCATTCGACCGTGCCGCGCTGGAGCTTCAGGCCGTCGGGCTCGGGGATCGGATCGACCACTACCCCGCACAATTGTCCGGCGGTGAACAGCAAAGGGTCGCTCTGGCGCGGGCCGCGGCACCTCGACCGCGACTGCTGCTCGCGGACGAACCCACCGGGAATCTCGACGGCTCCACGGGCGAAGCGATCATGGAATTGCTCTTTGGCCTGCGGGATCGGCACGGCGCGACCCTTGTCCTTGTGACCCATGCACCCGAACTGGCCCGGCGCTGCGATCGCGTGGTCCGCCTGGAAGACGGTCGGGTCGACACCGCGGAGGCCGCAGCGTGAACCTGCGCAACGCCGCCAGGATTGCGCGCCGGGAGCTGCGAGGTGGCCTGCAGGGCTTTCGGGTCTTTCTCTTGTGCCTTGCGCTCGGAGTTGCAGCGATAGCCGCGGTGGGCTCGGTGCGCACCGCGATCGAAGCCGGGCTTGCGAGCGAAGGCGCGGTGCTTCTCGGCGGCGACGCCGAGATGTCGTTCACCTACCGCTACGCCAATGAGGCAGAGCGCGCCTGGATGACGGACACCGCTCGGATCGTATCCGAAGTGGTCGACTTCCGGTCCATGGCCGTAGTTGGTGAAGGGGACGCAGAGGAACGCGGGCTGACCCAGGTCAAGGGCGTCGATGCAGCCTACCCTATCTATGGCGAGATGGTGCTCTCGCCGAGCATGGGGCTCGATACCGCCCTTGAGGTCCGGGATGGCGTGCCGGGAGCGGTCATGGAACGTGTCCTCGCGGACCGGTTGGGACTCTCCATTGGCGATCCGTTTCGCATGGGGACACAGGAGTTCCGGCTCTCCGCCCTGATCGAGCGCGAACCTGACAACGCCGGTGACGGGTTCGGATTGGGACCACGCACGTTGGTGCGCACCGAGGCGCTTGCAGAGTCATCGCTCCTCGCTGCCGGGACGTTGTTCGAGACCCGCTACAGATTGGCGTTCGCTGATGGCACTGACGTGAACGCGAGGAAGGGAGAGGCGCTTGACCTGTTCCGGGATACCGGCCTGCGTTGGCGTGACAGCCGCAATGGTGCCCCTGGCGTGGCTGCCTTCGTGGATCGGTTGGGGGCCTTTCTTGTACTTGTCGGTCTCGCCGGACTTGCGGTGGGCGGCATCGGTGTGTCCGCTGCGGTGCGCGCGTATCTGGAAGGCAAGCGCGAGGTGATCGCCGTACTGAAAACCCTCGGGGCGGACTCGGGCACGATCTTTGCCGCGTATTTGCTCCAGATTGCCGCCCTGGCGGTGCTGGGTGTCTGTATCGGACTCGTCCTCGGAGCGGTTGCGCCGCTGGCCTTGGCGCCCGTCATCGAAGCCCGACTGCCGGTGCCGGCGGAGTTCGGTATCTATCCGGCCCCCCTGGCCGAAGCTGCCCTTTATGGTTTCCTGACTGCGCTTCTTTTCACCCTGTGGCCCCTCGCCCGTACCGAGGACATCCGCGCCGCCGCGCTGTTTCGAGATGCCGTTTCCGGTCGTTGGCGCATGCCGCGGCTGGTTCACCTCGTACTAACGATCCTCGTGGCCACTACGCTGGTAGGGGCAGCGGCCAGCTTCTCAGGCGTGCCTCGTCTGGCCCTCTACGCAGCCGCCGGGATCATCGCGTCGCTTGGCCTTCTGGCACTGGCGGCCTTCGCCATTCGCGCCCTCTCCCGCAAGCTTGGCCGATCTCGTGCGCTGCGCGGGCGACCTTCTTTGCGCCTTGCCTTCGGCGCAGTCGGCGGCCCCGGGGGAGAAACAACATCCGTCGTTCTTTCCCTCGGCCTCGGACTGACCGTGCTGGCAGCGGTCGGGCAGATCGATGCAAACCTGCGTTCGGCGATTGCACGGGACCTGCCGACGGTCGCGCCGTCCTACTTCGTCGTGGATATCCAGCCGGGCCAGCTTGAAGGATTCCTGGAACGAGTGGAAAATGACCCGGGAGTCAGTCGCGTCGAAACCGCGCCAATGCTGCGCGGAATAATTACACGCATCAACGACTTGCCCGCGCGGGACGTGGTAGGTGACCACTGGGTCATAAACGGTGACCGGGGGGTCACCTATAGTGCCGAACCCGCCCCGCAGACCCGTATCCTCGATGGCGAGTGGTGGCCTGCGGGGTACTCCGGTGACCCGCAGGTCAGTTTCGCTGCCGAAGAGGCGGAGGAGATGGGCCTGGCGCTCGGCGACAGGATCACCGTAAACATCCTCGGGCGGGACATCACGGCCCGGGTCACGTCCTTCCGGGAGGTCGACTTCTCCACGGCGGGGATCGGGTTCATCATGTCGATGAACCCTGCAGCGCTTGCCGGCGCTCCGCACAGTCACATCGCGACAATCTATGCCGACCCCGCATCCGAGGCCGCGATCCTGCGCGACCTCGCCAGGTCCTATCCGAACATCACCGCCATTCGTGTCCGCGATGCGATCGACCGTGTGAGCGAGGTTCTGGCCGGGATCGCAGCCGCGATCACCTATGGGGCCATGGCGACGCTGCTCACGGGCGTCGTGGTCCTGATCGGCGCCGCCGCTGCCGGAGAGCGGATGCGCGTGTTCGAGGCAGCCGTGTTGAAGACCGTCGGAGCCGTGCGCGGTCAGGTTCTGGGGTATTTTGCCATCCGGTCGGCCCTGCTTGGCGGGGCTGCGGGGCTGGTCGCGATCCTCTGTGGCGCAATTTCCGGCTGGGCGGTCACGACCTTCGTCATGGAGACGGACTATACGTTCGAGCCGATCTCGGCATTGCTCATCGTGACCGGAGGTGTGTTGGCAAACCTCCTTGCAGGGCTGGGATTTGCCTGGCGCCCCCTGTCCGCGCGCCCGGCGCATGTGCTGCGCGGACGGGAGTAGCTCAGACTGCGCGTCCGTGGACTCAACAACCATCTGACCTTGGGGTTCAGCTTCTCAGCAAGGTGCGTTATGGGCTGGCCATGCCCCAGGAACTGCCCGACCTGTCACGCCCGCTGACTCTCCCTTTCGATACGGTGATCGACGTCCGCTCACCAGACGAATTCGCGGAGGACCACGTCCCGGGCGCCATCAGCCTGCCGGTCCTCGACAACGAGGAACGCGCCATCGTCGGCACGATCTACAAGCAGGACAGCCCGTTCAAGGCCCGCAAGATCGGCGCCGCAATGGTGTCGAGAAACGCCGCCCGCCATATCGAGGGTCCCTTGGCCGACAAGGACGGCGGCTGGAAGCCGTTGGTCTATTGCTGGCGGGGCGGGCAACGCTCGAACTCCTTCGCCTCCATCCTGCAACAGATTGGCTGGCGGGCGGACGTTCTGAAGGGCGGCTACCAATCCTATCGCCGTGCGGTCGTGGCACGCCTTTATGACGCCCCCCTTCCCTTCCGGTTCGTCCTTCTGGACGGAGATACCGGCACTGCAAAGACCGAGGTGCTACACAGGGTTTCGGAGCGTGGGGGACAGGTACTTGACCTGGAGGGTCTGGCCAACCATCGGGGGTCGGTTCTCGGTCCACGACCGGGCGGGCAGCCCAGCCAGAAGATGCTGGAGAGCCGGTTGGTCGAAGCGCTTGCGGCCCTCGATCCGAATCGGCCGGTTCTGGTCGAAGCTGAAAGCAGCAAGGTCGGGAACCTGCTGATCCCTCCTTCTGTCTGGAGCGTGATGCGCGCCGCGCCACGTTGGCGGCTGGAAGCCTCGCCTGCGGATCGTGCGAAGTACCTTGCGCGGGCCTATTCCGACATCTCGGAGGATCGGCAAGGGCTCAAGGACATCCTGTCTCTGCTGATAAGGTTGCAGGGAAGGGAGCGCGTGGCGGAGTGGCATGCTATGGTGGATCGTGGGGAGTTCGAAGCGCTCGCGCTCGACCTCATCACCCGCCACTATGACAGCCGCTACGCCAAGGCGCGGAGCGCTTCGGGTGAACCCGCCGAACGGTTCCCGATCCGGCTGGAGGCCGACGGACTTGACCGCGCCGCCGACACTCTGGTGGCAAGGTTGTCCTGACCGGACGCCTGAGGATCACAGAACAGAGATGTGCGGCGCGCCGGCCTCAATCGTCCCGATCCTTGCCGCCCTGAAGCCATCGGACCGGAGCCCATCGAGCATGGCGTCAACCTCCTTCGGATCCACAGCCGCGAGCAGGCCACCCGCAGTCTGAGGATCGAACAGCAAATCCGTGCGCGGACCACTGGCAAGTGTCATGGCTGCGGCCGTCGCCCGGTTTCCGGGGTAGAGGGTCGAGCGAATCCCCCGGGAGGCCAGCGCTTCGGCACCCGGGTAGAGCGGAATGTCCTCCGGCCTCAGCGTCGCCGCGCATCCCGAGGCCAGACACATCTCCATCAGGTGTCCGGCAAGCCCGAACCCGGTCACATCGGTCATGGCATGTGCGGTCCGGAGACGCTGGGCCGCGCGCCCCTGCGGCCGGGCCATCTCGTCGAGCGTCGCAATCACATCGGCACCACGGGCCAAACCCTGCATCTCCGCCGCCAGAACCGTTCCGGACCCGATCGGTTTCGTCAGCAGGAGCACATCGTCGGGCTTCGCGCCCTCAAGGGTGATGGGATAGGGGCCGGAGAGCCCCGTCAGTGTGAAACCGAGCGTCATTTCCGCGCCGACGCTGGTATGCCCACCGACGAGGTCAGCCCCCTCGGCACGGAGCACCTTCGTGGCGGCATCGAGGATCTCACCAAGAACCTCCGATTGCATCGCGCCACGCATCCGGGGAAGCGTCACGCTGGCAAGAGCAACCTGCGGGCGGGCACCCATCGCCCAGATATCGCCAAGCGCATGCACGATCGCGATCCGCGCGAACTGTGCCGTATCATTGGAGAACGCCCGCAAGTGATCCGTTGTGATTACCTGCCAGTCGCCACCCATCGCCAGGATCGCCGCATCATCCCCGGGCAAGGTCAGGACGTCCTTGCGTTGAGGTGGCGGTATACGATCCAGGCCGGCCTTCAGCTCTGCTCCCGCAACCTTGGCGCCACAACCGCCACACAGGGGTGCATCCCCCAGGACATCACCAACGCCCTGGGCCACCTCGCGGGGGAGTTTGGTCTGCGGCATCGGCGGCAGCTCCTGGAACCGACGCATGAACTTGCGATCGATATGGTCCTTCCAGTGCCAGACCCACTCGCCTTTGAACGACAGGCCGGACCGGTCCGCGACAGCCTGTCCGTCTCCCAGCGAGACCAGCTTGAGGTACTCGCCTTGTGGTCGAAACTTCCGCATCTGCCGACCGGACAGGGCACCTCGCAGGTTGCGATAGAGGACAGGTGCTGCCCTAACGGCATAAACGCCCGCCTTGGGCCGCGGGTTGAACCCGAAATGCGCGCAGTCTCCACTGGCGAAGACATCCGGGCTGCTGACACTTCGCAGGAAACGGTCCACAACGATGTGCCCGTCAAAGGTCTCCATGCCCGTTTGCCCCACCCAGGCATGTGGACGTGCCCCCGCCGCGCCGATCGTGAAATCGGACGGATAGGTTCGCCCATCGGTCGTCCGGACGCCATCAGAGAGGACTTCCTCCACACCGGTATGCTCGTGCAGGGTGATGTCCGCCTTTCGAAGTGCCTCGAACAACAGGCTGCGCGTGTTGCCCGCGACACCCGAAAGGGCGGCACCGGCATCCAGCACCCGAACCCTCGCTAAAACGCCAAGTCCGCGAAGCCGGTTGCCGGCGGCGAGGGCAAGCTCCACACCGGCAAGGCCCGCACCGATCACACAGACATCCGCAGTGGCAATCCCGGTCCGCGCCCGACACCAACTTTCCCATCTGTCGAGAAACCGATCGAGCGGCTTCACAGGCTCCGCGTCGCTGGCGAATCCCGCGATCTCGGACATTGCCGTGTGGATTCCAAGGTCGAGCGAGGCAACGTCGTATCGGATCGACGCTCTCCCTTCGAGGTGCACCAACTTCTCTCGGGTGTCGAGCCCGGTGGCACGGACCGGAAGGAACCGCGCCCCGGCAAAACGGCTGAGCCGAACGAGATCGATCTCGCAGGCCTCCCGCGCATACGTCCCTGCGACAACGCCGGGCACCATACCGGAATACAGCGACACCGGATCAGGGTTGACCAAGGTGACACGGCATCCGGCAAGCCGGTTCATCCCCCACATCCGGAGCGCCAACGCATGGGTATGCCCCCCCCCGATCAGAACGAGGTCCCGCGTCAGGGGCAGTTGTGATTGCATGTTGTCGCTCCGGTTCCCTGTCCCAACAGAAGCAACCGCGGCGCTGAAGGTAAAGCCCATAAGATCCTCTGCGAACCCTTGCCGATCTGGCCGTAGGGATTCGTCCTGATATCGGGTCAGAATCCGCTTGACGCGTCTCGCAGGCTCGATTAGTTCCCGCCCACGCATTGGGGCGGAGTAGCTCAGCTGGTTAGAGCAGCGGAATCATAATCCGCGTGTCGGGGGTTCAAGTCCCTCCTCCGCTACCAACAATCCAAAGAAACATCAGCCATCCTCTCTCGTTGACGTCTTTCCCGAACCCCAATGGGGGACATATGGGGAGTGATTTCACTGAGCTTCACAGAGAAATTCTAAAACTCCTTCTAATGTGGGAATCTTCTGACCTTGTGTCGATGGCTGAAGTGACCTTGATTCGAGATAGTTAGACAGCGCCGCATCGAAGTATCAGATCACCGCGCGTTGCCGCCGAAGGACGTGAAATGGCCGACGACCGCTTCTCGGTCGCATCGTAGAAAGATTGCTTCGGCTTCCCAAAGAACTGGTCTAGATCGCTGGTTGGGATTGGGACACATTCAATATCTTAACCAGATGGCTCCGCAGTCGCGAGCGCGACGGTTGACATTAATACCTTCGGACATTTTGCGTATTGTGTCGCCACTTGACGCCAATCCTTCTACCGACCGAACATGATCTCGATACGGTTGCGACGCTTGTATCTGCGCTTGTCGTATCGCACTGGCGTGTCGCAAGATTCTCTCCCTTCGATGCAGGGCCGTATCCCCTGTCAGTTAAGGCAACCCGGAACCAGTTTACATCGTAGCCGCGATCATCCAATCAGCCGCGGGCAAGCTGCTCATGAGCGTCCTGGCGCCCGTGCAATCACTGACCTGTCCGGCGATCATGAAGAACCGTATGGGACGACCAGAGGCGTCCGCCATAGCGTGCAACCTAGTGTTCATCGCGCCCTTGGTGCGCCCGATCAGGCGCTCACGCCCCCTTTTCAGTCGCAGACTTGAGGCCGTGCGATGTGCCTTCAGATAGTTTGCGTCGATCATGATCGCATTGTGATCGGAATGCCCGGCGGCCAACCCTTCCATGATCCGGGCAAACACGCCCTGGTCGCTCCATCGTTTCCAGCGATTTTGGAGGTTTTCGGACGGACAGTATTCCCCTGGAGCATCCGAACATCTCAAGATGTTGCAATTTATGAAGATAGTCCCGCTCAACACACGCTGATCATCGACACGTAGCTTGCCATGGCTCTTGGGAAAGAACGGTCTCAACCGGGCCATCTGCTCGTCGGCTATCCAGAACAAGTTGCTCATAACGTCTCCCGAAGTTCAGGAGCTTGAATGAGTCCGGAACGTCAACCGCAACCAAATCAATGGATTCACAGCCTAGACGCTCCGTCGTTGAAACGTGAGACCTTGGCTCGGCATTGTTGCAGAACTGCGGCTTGAGGTGTAGCGGTCCCTTGCCCCGATTGTCTCAGGCGACGCAGACGACCTCGGCAGTGCCGAGAGGTGAGAAGCGGTTCATCAGTGCGGTGCGAACGTGTATTTCGGCGGTTGGTCGGTCGAGGTCCTTGGCGGCGATGTGATCCTCGAAGGATTTCAGGCTGCGCATTTTAGGCTCGATTCGGCTACGGTTGAGAAGTCCTGTCCGGCGCTTCCAGAAGGCCGTGCCGAAGTACCGGATGGCCCTGAGGGTTTCAGTTCTCGGGATCGCGGCAGGCAACCTTCTTTCCGCGACCGGCCATTCATGCGGATCGGGATAATCGGGACCGCGTCGCGCTCAAGGATGGTGGTATGACAACGTCGCGTAGCTTAGGCACTATGTGCGTTCACGGTACCGGTGTCTTCGTCTTTGGGGGTCTGCGCCAGTAGGTTCGGCAAGACCGGGCTGTCGCCAACTCGGCTGGGCCTGAACTGCACCGCTCGAAAGTCGGAGGCGGCGTTGTCCAATGTCAGGTGGACCTTGCGCCATTGGCGTCGTCCCGGAGCACCGTGCATACGGGCCTGTCATTCACCTTCGCCGAGGAACTGGATCCCGGTGATATCCGTTGCCCGAGAGGGGACAAGCAGGTTCTGCGGCCCGTCGGCGCGACGCTCCAGAATCAGGGCAGTTGGGTTCTTCCGACAGTTGCATAGGGTGGTATCGTCTGGGACGGGTCAGTCCGATCCGGCCAGGCGCAACAGGCTGGCGACATTCCGGCAGTCTGCCTGAGTGACAGCTTGAACAGCACCTTGATCGACAAACAGAACTGGATCAGCGCATCAGAGAAAACAGCAGGACGATCGGGGCTGCCGTCATGCGGCGACAGCAAGACCATCTCCTTCTTCGAACGGACCAAGGGCCTTTGCGGGTCGCCAACGCGGGCAGACACTGCACTTTCCGGACAGCCTTGTACTGCCATGCCGATGCTGACGAACAGGAGGAGCAAGACTGCTACCGATCTCGCTTGGAAGCAGAAGGCCGCACGTGGACCATTCCATTATGAAACGTTTCATATTGACCGAATCACGATGTCGTGTTCCAGTTTGAGGAACATCGGACAGGTGGATTCCCCCCGGTCCGGTGTTTTTGAAATTGGGAGGTCCACATGAAATTCCTGAAACTCGCTGCTGCGGCAGCGACCGGTATCGCTTTGCTTTCAAGCACCGCTTTGGCCGATGACAAGCCTGTCGTCGGATTGGTGATGAAATCGCTCGCCAACGAGTTTTTCCAGAACATGATGGAAGGTGCGAAGGAGCATGAAAAGTCCCGCGGGGACTATGTGCTCAAGGCGGTCGGTATGCAGAACGAGACCGACTTCGAATCCCAGATCAACGCGGTCGACACTTTCATCACGCAGGGCGTCGATGCCATCGTCATCGCGCCGGCGGATTCCCGCGCCATGGTGCGGCCCCTGAAGAAAGCGATGGAAGCCGGCATCGTTGTCGTGAACTTCGATGTTTCCCTGGACGAGGAAGCCAAGAAGCAGCAGGGCGTGGAGCTCGCTTTCGTCGGCCCTGACAACCGCGGCGGCGCCAAGTTGGCCGGCGATGCGCTCGGCATGAAGCTCGGCGAAGGCGGCAAGGTCGTCATTATCGAAGGCAACCCGGGTGCCGACAACGCGACCCAGCGGCGCCTTGGCTTCGAGGACTCGGTGGCCGAGTACAAGCTTGACCTGCTCGACAGCCGCACGGCTCATTGGGAAACCGAGGAAGCCAACACGGTCTTCTCGAACATGCTGACCGCCAATCCGGACGTGCAAGGTGTCATGGCGGCCAACGACTCAATGGCGATCGGTGTCGTGAAGGCGCTGGAATCTGCTGGTCGGGACGACATCCTTGTCGTCGGCTTCGACAACATCCCGGCCGTCGGTCCGATGATCGAAGATGGCCGGATGCTGGCGACTGTTGATCAGTTCGGTACAGACATGGCCGCCAACGCCATCGACCTGGCGCTGGAAGTCGTTGCCGGGGGACCGGCGCTCGAAGGTTGG
Organism: Aliiruegeria haliotis; assembly: GCF_003003255.1. GTDB lineage: Bacteria > Pseudomonadota > Alphaproteobacteria > Rhodobacterales > Rhodobacteraceae > Tropicimonas > Tropicimonas haliotis. The sequence goes on along the minus strand of NZ_PVTD01000005.1, from coordinate 235,626 downwards.
GTGAAGACCCCGATCGAGCTGGTGACCGGCGAATAGGCATACGCCTCATCCCCTGCCCGCGAATGCGGCGGGCGGGGGTTCATTGCGGCTGAACTCCAGACAGGTTTGACACTCATGACACCAGCGGTATCGATCCCCGCGCACGAACCGGAGCAGCCGTTCCTCCTCGTGCGGGGCTTGAAAAAGCACTTCGGCGGCGTCAAGGCGCTGGACGGTGTGGATTTCACTTTGTCGCAAGGCGAGGTCCACGCGCTGGTCGGGGAAAACGGTGCGGGGAAATCGACCCTGATCAAGGTTCTCACGGGGGTCTACGGTTACGATTCCGGCATGATCGAGTTCGATGGCGCGCCATTCTCGCCCGCCACGCCGAACGATGCCAAGCAGGCCGGCGTTCAGGTCGTCCACCAGGAGTTCAATCTGCTCGATCACCTTAGCGTGGCTGAAAATATCTCCATCGAAGCGATGCCGCGCAGCCGGCTCGGCCTTCTGGACCGAGCCGAGATGAACCGACGCGCCCGCTCGGCGGTGGAATCGATCGGATTGACCGATCTGGATGTACGGGCGCCGGTCTCCTCGCTGGGCATTGCCCACCGGCAACTGATCGAGATCGCCCGGGCGTTGCAGTCGAAGAGCCGATTGCTGATTCTCGACGAGCCGACCGCCACACTCACGGAACGCGAGACCCGGCGCCTTTTCGAGATCGTGCGCAGGATCAAGGCCGATGGCGTGACCGTTGTTTTCGTCTCGCATCACCTCGAAGAGGTGTTCGAAATATCGGATCGCGTTACGGTTTTTCGCAACGGGATCACGATCACCACGGAGAACATTCCGGACACCACGCCGGAGGGCGTCGTCCGGCACATGGTTGGTCGCGCGGTGGAGTCCGGCGCGGCCGCGTCCCTGCCCAAGAGCAAGATTGGTGAGGTCGCCCTTCGGGCGGACGGGCTGCGTGTGCAGGCCAGCCCGGACACCGCGCCGATCTCCTTCGAGCTGCGCTATGGCGAGATCCTCGGGATTGCCGGGCTTGTAGGGTCCGGCCGCACGGAGATCCTGCGCAGCCTGTTCGGTGTGGACCCGGTCGTGGAAGGGCGGATCGCCCGCGACGGGCGCGAGGTTCGTTTCAAGGGTCCCAAGGACGCCATTCACAACGGGATCGGCTTTGTCACCGAAGATCGCAAGGACGAGGGGCTGATCCTTGAAATGCCGATTGCCGCCAATATCAGCCTCGTCAACCTACGAGATGTCGCCCGGCGTGGTCTGATCAACTTCCGTCAGGAACGGCAGCAGGCCCGAGACGGCGGCAAACGATTGGCCCTGAAGTACGGCGCGACCTCGGACCCGGCGGCTAGTCTGTCAGGGGGCAACCAGCAGAAGGTCGTGCTCGCCAAGTGGCTGGCACGCAATCCGCGGGTGTTGATGCTCGACGAACCGACCCGGGGTGTCGATGTCGGCGCAAAATTCGAGATCTATGCAATCCTGAAGCGGCTCGTTTCGGAAGGCGTGGCGATGCTGATCGTTTCGTCGGAAATGCCGGAACTGATGACGCTGTGCGACAGGATCATGGTTCTATCAAAGAACGAAGTGCAGGGAACGCTCGATCGCGACGCGTTTTCGGAAGAAACCATTCTGCGCATGGCCTACGGGCAGGAAGCGCGCGCACAAGAGGCAGGGCAATGACCGAGACGACACAGACGGCCGAGGCCACGCGACCGAACAGGTTTTCGCTACGATCAATCCTGAACAATGCCGGGATCGGGCTGGCGTTGCTGGCGATCATCCTGTTTTTCTCGATCTTCACCGAGCATTTCCTGACAGCCAACAACATCACCAACATCCTGACCCAGATCACCATCAACCTGATCCTAGCCGTCGGGATGACCTTCGTGATCCTCATCGGAGGAATTGACCTGTCCGTTGGCTCGGTGATGGCCTTTGCGGCGGTGGTCGCCGGCAAGGCGATCACTATGCCGGGGATGGGCGATGCCGAGCTGATCATCCTGGCGATTGTCGCGGGGATGTTGGCAGGCGTGGTCTGCGGCCTCTTCAATGGCGTGGTCAGCGCCTACTGGGCGCTGCCGTCTTTCATCATCACGCTGGGGATGCTGAACATCGCGCGCGGCGCGGCGCTGCACATTTCCGACGCACAAACCATATACTCGTTCCCCTTCGCCTTCGAGGAATTTGGCTCTGCCATGGTCTATGGCATTCCGATCGTGTTCCTTGTGGCGCTGGCGCTGGTCGTGGTGGCCTGGTTCATCCTGAACTTCACCGTGTTCGGTCGGCTGATCTATGGCATCGGCAACAACGAGGAGGCCGTCCGCCTCGCCGGGCATCCGGTGTTCTGGTACAAGGTCGGGGCCTTCACCATCTGCGGGCTCTGCGCGGGAATTGCGGCGATCGTCTACATGGCGCGACTGAACATCGCCAGCCCGATTGCCGGGATTGCATTCGAACTCAATGCCATCGCTGCCGTCATCATTGGTGGAACCAGCCTCAGCGGCGGCCGGGGTTCGGTGATTGGTACCTTGCTGGGGGCCTTCATCATCGGCGTTCTGGCCAACGGGCTGATCCTGATCGGGCTGAACGACTTCATGCGGCAGATGATCACCGGCGTCGTCATCATCATCGCCGTTATCCTTGACTACTATCGCGCAAAGTATGCCTCGAAATGAAACGCACCGGACTTCTCAACCGCCATCTCAGCACCCTCGTCTCCACCCTTGGGCATATGGACGAGGTCGTTGTAGCCGATGCCGGGTTGCCGGTGCCCGAGGGGGTAGCGGTCATCGACCTTGCCATCGTGCCGGGATTGCCGCGATTCATGGAAGTGCTGGCGGCGCTGCGGCTCGAACTCGTCGTCGAGCGGGCCATTTGGGCAGAAGAGGCAAGCGCAGAACTGGTCGAACTGCTCGACGCCGAAATGGCGGTCTGGCGTGAGCAAACCGGCAAGCCGATCGTCACTGAGCAGATGTCGCACGACGCATTCAAAGCGCGCACGTCTCGGTCGAAGGCCGTCATTCGCACTGGCGAAGTCACGCCTTACGCCAACGTTATCCTCATAAGCGGAGTGGCGTTTTGACCGAGGTCGTGGTTGGCAGCATCAACGTGGATCTTTCTATCCAACTCGAACGCTGGCTGCGGGTTGGTGAGACGATAGAGGCGCGTGGATTCGCTCACGCGCTTGGTGGCGAAGGAGCCAACCAGTGCACCGCTGCGGCACGGTGTCGGCGCTATCGTTACGCTTGGAGTAACTGGTTTGGCATGGGCAACCGGCGAGTCCAGCGGATCGTGCGCAGCGCCTGTCGTGACGGCTGTCGATACGGTCGCGGGACCCAATTGCCTCAACGGCGGGATTGCAGCGGAGCTTTCGCGACGCGCCAGCCTTGAACACGCGGTTGAGTTCGCCCCGAGGGCGGCTGCACTATCAGCGACGCGGCCCGGTGCAGTTGCGTCCTTGCCGACGTGAAAGGAGGTCCGGACGTGCGCTGTCAAATGAGCTGTGATACGCGACACCGCCCGGGCGTGTTCGCGATTACCGGGCGAGAGCAAAGCCGGAGGAACCGAGATGGCGACCATTCGCGACGTGGCAGAACGTGCCGGGGTTTCTGTCGGGACGGTCTCCCGGGTTCTGTCAGGCAATGCAACCGTCAAGCAGCGCCTGAGAGAACGTGTGCAAGCGGTGATCGAGGAACTCGACTACAAACCCAACCAGGCCGCCCGGGCCCTCAGGACCAATCGCGTCGATGTCATCGGCCTCGTCGTTCCCGACATTACCAATCCGTTCTTCGCACAACTTGCCAAAGCCATCGAAACAGAGGCGGCTTCCCATGGCCAGTTCGTTATGCTTGCGAACACGCATGACGATCTGGAGACGGAAAGCCGGCAAATCATGGCTCTTCTGGATCGTTCGCCACGAGGGTTGATCGTCGTCGCTTCTTCCGATTCACCCGAAGCGAGTATCGACAGCGACGTGCCGATTCTCTCGATCGACAGACGTTTTCGCAACCGGCCGCTCGCCTGTATCGACAATGAACATGGGTCGATCCAGATCGCAGAGCATCTTCATGCCCTTGGGCATCGGAGCATTTGCTACATTTCCGGCCCCCCGAATACCGAGGTCGGCAGAGTGCGACAAAACGGTTTCGTCCAACGGATACGAGCTCTTTCCACGCACGACGATCCAATCGATCTGGAGGTTCGGGAGGGGCAGTTCTCCTTCGAGTCGGGCGAGACAATCGGGCACGACATCATGTCCGGAAAGCGGGCGAACATGCCAAGTGCCGTGGCCGCAGCAAGCGACCAGATTGCGATCGGCGTAATGCGGGCCGCTCGGGACCGGGGACTGAAGGTACCGGCGGATATCGCTCTGACCGGATTTGATGACATCGACATGTCCGCGCTTGCGTATCCGCGACTGACCACGATCCGGCAGCCGATTCAGGCGCTCGCAAGGGCGGTGATCGCCCCGATCATTGATACTTCAATCGCCTCGCATGATGTCAAAATTCGCGGCAGTCTGATTGTTCGTGGATCGACCGTGACGGCGGAATCGCGATCTACCGTGCCACTCGCCGGCAAGGCCAAATCCAATTGACGACCCCACTGCACTCTGGCTGGCTTAAAGAACTCCACCAAGAGTACGGGATCAGAACGAGATCTTGCTCGCACAGAACTCAGGCAACGCAGTGGTTTGTTCGATTGACGTTCGCGATCGTCGGCTTGATCAGCCCCACAGGCTGGAGCCTGCATGACACTCAGTTCGTCCCCCGCTGAAATCCCGCCCTCCGAGCAATTGATCCTCGGGGGGCGACAGGTCAGCTTTGTCCGGGGCGGGATCGATGCTGCCGCTCCGGTGCTGCTTCTTCATGGTGGCGGGCTGGATCGGGTAACCTTGTCATTGCGCTTGCTGTTTCCGCACCTTGCCAAGCACCACCACGTCATCGCGCCCGATTGGCCGGGGCATGCCGGAAGCGACCTGTTGGGCGGTCCCTTTCGCATCGCCGACCTCGGGAACTGGTTGCTGGATCTGCTCGACGCGTTGCACATTTGTTGCGCGAATGTGCCCTGAATTTCAATGGGTTCTGGGGTTGAACTCTGGCTTGCGCTGCACCATCAATCTCGTCTTAACTGGATGTTTGCAGCTGGCCCCTATGGATTGCAAAGCAAGGCGCCCGCGCATCTGCTGTCCTATCTGTTCACACGCCTTCCGATGACCGTCGCAAGTTTCCGCCTGATGCGTCGCAGCCGGGGCGTGACCCGGCGTGGCGTCGAAGCGCACTCTGCCGATCCAATCCGGGTGAGCGAGGCGATCGTGACAGACGTCATGGAGAAACTCGCGCTCCGGGAGGCGGGCCGGGCATTCGCCGATTTTCAGCGCGGTGAGATCGGCCCTGCCTGCCTCGTCAGCAATTTCCTTCCCGACGTGCATCGGATTTCCCACAGGACTCTGTTTCTGCATGGCCGTGGCGATCGGCTTGTTCCGCAATCCGGTATCGAAGCGGCAGCAGACCGGATGCCTGATGCCACCCTGAACTTGATGGAGGCCGGTCATTGGCCGATGCGGGAGCGGCCCGAGGAGTTCAACGCGGCGGTCGCCGCATTCCTCGAACAGCAGTCGGGCATAGATCGTCCCAATACGGTGTAGAATTGGGTGATGCAGGCCGGGTTTCCGACGGGAAAGCCAAGACGAACGCCGTTTCCACCTGAAACACAAGATCGTCGGCATTCCGGACGAAACGGTTGGCGTTGGATTTGAAGGGTTTTTGTGCGGTCGCGGCCATCGCCACCAGGAAACACTGCCAGATCGGTTGCGATGGCCGGGAATGCGGCAGAGCGAAGCCGTCTGCGTCGGCCGTCCTTGGTATTGGACGCGATGGTGGCGGTCCGGCATATCGTCCGCAGTCGCCGCGCGGTTCACGAAACCAAGGCGCCCGCAAAAACCGCCTGCCCCCGAAAAAGTGTGCGGCCAGAATATCCGTACTCATCTCCCGGTGGTCGCTATTGCAAGCACATCACAACACCGGCACCGCGGCTGGCTTGGCACAAAATGGATAGACCGGCCAGCCGTTCCCACTATATCCCGGACGTCCCCGGGAACACTCTGGCAAGAGGCATGTGATGGCGAACCACCAAGAAAAGATCCTTGCTGCCACGGCGGCGTTGGCCGTTTTGTTCGGCACCTCGGCCCTCGCGCAGGATGATTGCGATGCGGCCTGCCAGGCAGCGCGGAATGCGCAGGACCCGCTGGCACCGGTGACGGCACTCTTCACCGACAACACCATCGGCTACGGTCCGGAGGACGAGGACAAGACCTACAATTTCCAGCTTCAGGGTGCCACGACAATCGAGACCGACGCCGGAAACCTGATCTTTCGCGGCATCCTGCCGTTCCTCGGGCGTCCCGACGACCCGCTCGCCAAGGATATCGGTGTCGGAGATACTGTCGGGCAGGTCTTCTGGGTGCCGACGGCAGCGTCGGGCGGTTTCAAACTCGGCTACGGCCCGCAATTCTCGATCAAGACCCGTGACACGAAGCTGGGCGGCCCGGGCAACGGGCTCGGGTTTGCCGTGGTCGGTTTCGGCTTTGCCGGCGATCTGTCCTACGGCGGTATCCTCGGGCATCTGTGGGGCGAAGACGACTTTTCGGTCACCACTGTCCAGCCCATCGTGTTCTACAACTTGGCGAACTTCCTCGGCGGCTCCTACGTCGGCTATAACAACTCGCTCACCTACAACTGGAACACCGAGCGGGATCGTGATGGCTGGACCGTTCCTGTCGGGCTGACGCTTGGCAAGACCTGGCCGCTCGCCAATGGCGGCGCCTTCGATGCCAGCCTTGGCGCCTATGCGATGGCTGCGAAGCCGGACGGTGCAAACGAAAGCCAGTTCAAGTTTTCGTTCAACTACTTCTTCCCCTGATCCCGTCTCACCCGCCTCTTTGGTGGTCCGTCATCCTCTGACCTGACGCACGCGACATCGGCAATGCCCCGGCGTCGCCTGTATGAGGGCTGCACTGACGTGCCTCCGAGGCAACTTATTGGACGACCCGGGCAGACATGCCTCAACAGTCGGCAGGAACCACTCGGGCTGTTGGGGCAATTCTACGTCACCATGGCCGAAAGGCTCCAAGGGCGTGCGTATCGAACCGTGACACATACCTATCCCATTGACAGACATGGAACCCTGACGAAGGTTAGGCCCAAGCCCGTCGCGAGAAGGTCGTCAGGAATGAGAAACACCATACGTTCGTACTGTGCCGCCTGTGCAATTGGTTTCGCCGCCACGGCGGCCTTTGCCGAATGCCCGACGCCGGACTCGATGCAAGCGGGCGACCCGGCGTATCTGGTCTATGACGACGGCTGGATCGTGGAGCTTCGGATGAACTCGGACGGCCTCCTGTACGAATGGATCCGCAATGACATTGACGACGCCGGCTATCGCGTGGTGTCACGCGGCGGCATCCTTGTCGTAGATGAGATCGAGACGCTGGGCCCACTGAACCTGCGCCGGACGCGCGTGATGACCCGGCATTCGGATGTGGATCCGAAATCCTACGAACCCGAACCAGGTGTGTCCCTGGATTTCGAGGGCGAGGCCATCTTTGCCGACGGCTCGCGGGTAGAGATGACATCGATATCTGTGCTTGCGGGCGACCCCGGCCCCCTGACCATTGCCGGGTGTGACTACGAGGGGTTCGATGTGCGGGTGCGTGTCTCTCGGGGCGAGAAGCAACTGACCTCTGTTCTGTCCTACGTTCCCGCTCTTGGCGTTTCGGTCGAGACGGCACGAATGGAAGCAGGGAAACCACTCAAAACTCCGAAGCCGGTATCCTTCAGCACCGGGCGACCGTAGTGCAGGCGCATTGCACCGCTGGCTGATCGTTGGATTTCTGCGCTCGACCTTCAGTAGAGGCCCGTGCCAGACCAGAAATAGAGCAATGCATCCAGCACAAGCGCAGCTCCGAGCAGACCGATGATCGCCGGGATGATATAGGCGGAGTACTTTGCCACGATCTCGTTGATACGCTCAAAGACCGACATGACCGATTTGCCCATGATGGCAAATGCCAGTGGCAGCAACAGGAACGGCACGGCGTAGAGGAGGTTGTATACCACCAGCGCGCTGAGCTTGCTTTCCCCATCAAGCTGGTAGAGCTCGTTGATGAAAGCGAAATACGGCAGGGCAAAGGGGATGCCCGCGAAGTTTATGATGCCGCCAAACGCCAGCGCCATGCCGATACTTTGCTTCGGCTCGTCCGCCCCCTTTTTTGCAGGGTCCGGCGGCGCCACCTTCCACCGCCAGGCAACCACGAGCAGCAAGATGCCGATTGCCAGTCCGATCACGAAATCGACCGGAATGGGATTGCTGAACCGATCCAGCAGTGGGGAGAGCATCTGGCCAATCAGGTCTGCTAGACCAAAAGCGATCAGCACACCTGCACCGAAATACGCAAGCGTGTGCCCGGCGATGACAGAAATGCTCAACGCCAGTGGCCGTGGGGTCGTGAGCGCCAGGATAACGGCGGCCAGAAGCACTGGGTTGGCGACGTCGACAACCAGTATCGGCAGTCCGATTGACCAAAGGCTGTTCATTGTTGCAACCCCATCATGCGGGCGCCTGCCGCAGGAGAGCAGCAGGCGCGGTTCGATCTCGATGTATCCAATCACCGGACATATCAAAACCGGTAATTCACTCCGACACTCACGGTCGTCGCATCGAGGCTGCCGAGCTTGTTGAAATCGTCGAAGCGGTGTTGGCTGATCTCACCGGTCAGGCTGACCCGCTCGGAGATGCGATGCTCGACACCGATACCGGCCGAGTAGCCCCAGTCGTTTCCGAAGTCCCGGCTCATGCCATAGCTGGCACCGGCGGAAACATAGGCCAGCGTATCGCCGAAGGCATAGCCGCCACGGACCTTGACGCGGCTCAGGGAGTCCAGGTTGCCGAAGCCGGTGCCGATTTCGCCGTGGTAGGAGTCGACCCCCAGGCCCACGACCCAGTTGTCGATCTGCCAGTCATGTCCGGCCTGCACCCCGAACGTGGGGTAGCGTTTCTTGCTGCCTTCTCCGGTGTCGCCGAAGCCGAGCTGGACACCGACATAGGAGCCGCCCCAGTCGTCGGCAGCATAGGCCGGTACGCTGGCCACCAGGGCCGCGGCGGTGGCGATTGCAGCGATGAGTTTCGATTTGGTCATTGATTCTGTCCTTGAGGAGCGTTTCTGCGTGTTGGGCTTTGGCCCTTTCGATGACACTGAGATACGCCTGACACGAACCGTCCGGTATGTAGGCAACAGTAGGCTACGGTATGTCCGGCACGGCGTAGGACATCACGGATCGGGACGCCCGGCACGAAAAAGGCCGCCCCGGTTTCCCGGAACGGCCGATGTCATGAGATACAAGGGATTGGAGTGGATCAGGAGTTCGCTTCGCAGACCCTCCAGGTGACTTCGGTGTTGCCCTCGCTGGCCTGCTGGATCAGATCGGCACAGACCGGGCCGTTGAAACCTTTGGTGTCCTCGATATTGAAGGTGATCTCGGTGGCGGTATCGTAGCCGCGCACGGTGACCGTTCCATCCTGGAGGAAGTGCTTGAAGCCGACCCAGGTGCGGTAGGTCTCGCCATTCATCGGGTCCACCAGATCGGCGGGCACACCGGCAGCATTGTCGAAGCTCTGCTGCATCACGGCCATGGTCTGCTGCTTGCTCAGGCCTTCGAAGTTCTGCCGGTCAGAGACCCAGAGCAGGCGCAGGTTGCGATCCGGCGAGGAGATCGAGGACGGCAGGTTCTGGCCCATCGGGTTCTTGTCCAGCGCGAAGCCACGGACATAGGCACGGTGGTCCTGCTGAAGCGGAGCGTTTGCCTGGATGCGGAGGTCGCTGGCCTGATCGCCGCGGTGGACGACCATCTCGCCGCCCTCGTTCAGCTGGAACAGCGCGATGTCGCCGAACGTGTCGACAACCGAGACATGCAGCCCGTGAACCGCACCGTCGATGCCCGAGCGCCATGCGAACTGAAACTCTCCGGCCTCGAAGCCTGCAACCGCTTCGTCAACGCTGGCGTAGGTTTCGGCGATGAAGGCGGAGACATCCTTGAGGCTCAGCGCCGGGGCACCTGTATCTTCGTGGTCGGCAACAAAGTGCTTGCTGTCGTCTAGGTACAGCATGTGGACGGACATACCCTTGTCGTTGACAACTTCGCCCGCGGTGCCGTGGAACACGTCATGCTCCTCGAAGGAGACGGCGTGGTGCTTGACGGTCCAGGTGGCGGTGTTTTCGTAGCCGGGCGTCGGGCTGGAAACGCGCACTTCGCCGACAGGATGGACACGGGCGACGGCGCCAAGCTGGTCAGCCCAGTCGTAGGTGCGGATGACGGCGATGCCATGGTCGGTGTCGGCGACCCAGCGGGAACAGGCATTGGCGGTGAGCGCGCTGGAGGTCATGGCTGCGGCCAAAACACCGGTCACGACCAGGGATTTCCAGGAGCGGGCTTTCTGGTTGAGGGATTTCATCTTCATCTTCCTTGCGTTTGGGGACTGTGTCGTCCTCGCTTCTTGATGATCTGAATGTGCGGCTCCGCAGCGGCGAATTGCAGGTTGGCAACGGTTGTCTACGGTTTCCCCGGCGCCCATGCCCCCCGAACGAAAACGCGGCCATCCTTGGGATGACCGCGTCGGGCGAGGGGCAGGCAAGTTGCAGGCTGCAGGGCTCAAGGTCTGCGGCAGATCTTCTTCACGTATTCCCGGGTCCGCCTTTGACGGGTGGGAACACTGAGACGGCGCTTGCCCGAGATCGACTTGATCACGGCAATATCCGCATGTGTCATCTTCGCAATGCAGGACTCCGGAACACCGGCCTTGCGAGCCTGGCCGACCGTCGCCTGGGACAGGTTGGACGCGCCGGCGGATGCTACCATAGGGGAGCCCACAGCGAGGGTTGCTATTATCGCAAGCCCGAACAGGCCAGGCAGGGAGGTCTTGGTCTTCATGATAGGTCTCCGGGACACAGGTGGTGGTGCACGGCAGATAGACCGCGCCGCCGGGGCACGGGATGTCGACAACGGTTGCGCAACGGTTGGAAGACACTACGATACTTGACCGGGCTGGCGGTCGATCGCTGCCGGTTGAACTGCCGAAGGAACATTTCCGTGAAAGAAGACCTGACCCGCGAAGCGGTTCTGGAACAACTCGCCCGCATGCTGTCGTCGCCCGATTTCACCGCAGGTCCACGGGTGCAGAAATTCCTGACGCATCTCGTGAACGAGGAGTTGGACGGGCGCGGCGAACTGCTCAGGGGCACGGCGCTGGCCATGGACGTCTTCGGACGCGGAGCTGACTTCGATTCCAACAACGACCCGATCGTCAGGATCGAGGCGGTCAAGCTCCGCAAGGCGATCGAACACTACTACCTCACCTCCGGCACCGAGGACGACATCGTGATCTCGGTGCCGAAAGGGCGGTATCGCCCGGAGTTCGAACGCCGAAAGGTCGCTCCCGCGCAGAGGGCCGCCCCGTCGATGCACGGCCTTCCGACGCTGGCCATATTGCGTTTCGAAGGGGGAGACAGCGAAAAGGCGCAGCTATATCGCGACGGCCTGCCCGAGGAAATCGCGCTGGAGCTTGCCCGTTTCGGTCAGATCCGGGTCATCTCCGGATGGTTGAACACCCCGGAAGACGACGAGTCGGTGCCCGCCGAACTCGAAGGGCGCACCAACTACATTCTGCGTGGCAACGTCCGGGAAGCGGCCGGAAGCCTGCGGGTTTCGGTGCAATTGAGCCGGGTTCCGGGTGAAACGCTCGTGTGGTCGGATCGTTTCCGTGTTGGCGCGGACGAGGCCGATCCATTCGAGGTTCAGGAAAGGATCGCCCGGCAATGCGCAACCCGGATGGCGGACGCCTACGGCGCCGTAGCGGAGGATCTGAGTGCGCAGTTTTCGGGGCGAGCGGCGGCCGATGCCAGCGTGTTCGAGGCGCTGCTGGCCTTCCACGCGCATATGCGGACCTCTCGGCTTGCGAGCCTTCAGGAGTTCCGGGATCTGTCCGAAGCCGCCGTGCGGGACAACCCGAGCAGCGGCCTGGCGCATGCGCTCGTTGCGATCGGCCTGATCGAGGCCGCGTCGCTCGGTGTGATGCCCGTGTCCGATATCATCGACCCCGGACGCGGACATGCCGAGAAGGCGATTGCCCTCGCTCCCAATTGCCAGGAAGCCCTTTTTGCCGCCGCCGCCTTCGCGCAGGCTCGCGGCGATGATGCGCGGTACCGGAACCTGATCGACCGCGCGGTGGAGGCCAACCAGAATGGCACCTTGCTGACCGCGCTTGCGGGCGGCTGGTTCGCGAAGGCAGGCGATTTCGAGAAGGGCCTCGCGCTGGTCGATGACGCCCGCGCCCGAAACCCGCTGTTGCCGATCTGGACGACGATTGCACTTGCTATTCGGCCCCTGGTCGAAGGTGACTTCCAGACCGCGTCCGCGATGGTCAGGCATGTCGATGCGCGCGACAGCCTTTATGACTGGATGCTGATCGCCGCAGCGCATGAGCTGGCCGGGCAGCATGACCTGGCAAGAGAGGCGTTGTCCGTGTTCGACCGTGCACAACTCGACCCGGTCGAATACGCGAGTACGATCCCGATGAGTCCCGAGCTCGCCCAACGCCTGCAGGTGGGCCTGACCGCAGCGCAGGAAAAAGCGAGCTCAGGCAACACCGACTGATCCCGGTATCCGGGAGCGGTTCGGGCAGGGCTCGCCTGTCTCCGAAGGCCCCTTCCTTTCCGGCAGGCCCGGATAGACCGGCACCTGTGGGCAATAAACTGGTGCCTGCGGGTCACTCACGACGGTGGAGGAAAAAGTGAAGTTCAACCACATCGGCATTCCCACGACATCGCAATTCGACGGCGAGATCCCGCTCCCCGAGTTGTCGATGACGGTCAGCGATCACAAGGACAATCCATTCGGAATCCAGTGGCAACGCTATGATCCCGGCGCGCCCTATCCCGAGTTGGTCAAAACGGTCCCGCATGTTGCCTTCGAGGTGGAGAACCTCGCAGCGGCACTCGAAGGGCAGAAGGTCATCATCGAACCCAACTCGCCAACCCCGGGTCTTGTCGTTGCCTTCATCGAAGTGCGCGGCGCACCGGTGGAGTTGATGGAGATCGACAGGAGCATCTGCGGCGAGGATATCTGAGCTCCCAGACGACATCCTACGACCTCGACGGGCCTAGTCCATGCGCGGCGACCAGGCATGTCCGAACTGGATATGGAACGTTGTGTCTTCCGGCCCGCGCGCGACATCGACCCCCATATCCAGACCGAGCTTTCGGGCGATACGATACCGGATGCCGCCGCCAAAGGTTGTGGCCGTGCTGTCGTTGGGCAGGATCTGGCTGTCGCCGGAATAGGCGGCGCCATAGCCCCCGAATCCGACAATGCCCCATCGCGGAGAGAGCTACCGTCGAACCTCGATTTCGGCCGAGACGACGTCCTGGCCCTGGTAGCGGTTGAGTGGCACGCCACGCAGGTTGATCGAAGGTTCGACAAAGAAGGGCGCCCCGCCGTCCACCGCCCTGTGGTCGGCCATCGCCGACAGGGTCCATGCGTCGTTCGGAGAGTGGAACCAGGCCCCGAACGCCCCGTAGGTATTGTATTCCGCGTCGCTGCCCCAGGACTCGTCGAAACGTTCATAGGACACCCGCGCATTGATCCCGTCGCGTGGCGTGAACCGGTTGTCGCGGGTATCGTAGTGCAGTGACAGCCCGAGTGCGGCGAGCGTGACCTCCTGGGAGACATAGCCGGGCGCCCCGGACTCATTGGGCGAGATGGTCGTGTTGATCCATGTGGCGGAAGGACCGAAGAAGAAGCGGCTGTCACCCAACTGGTATTGCGCCTCGACATGGGCAAAGAGAGCTTCGTTGTTGAGTGACACGGGCTTCTCTTCGTCGCCCAGGTAGAAGTCGAGGTTGATCGAGCCGCCCCCGAGCGCCGCCATGTACCGCAAGGCGCCGTCCATGGCGTTGCCGGAATGGGCGCCAAACCCGATTTCAGATTCATTGCCGGTTCGAATATAGCCGAGTGCCGTGACAGTCGGATCGGCCAGGCTGTCGTCCTCCGGAATGTCGATGAAGGCCGCAACCAGCCCCAGACCGCCCTGCAATGCCGGCTCCGTCAGCAGGATCGGCAACGGAATGAACCCGCCTCAGTCCAGAAAATCCGACGCATCGAGGTACCCGTCCTGCTCGTCGACGAACTGGCTGAAGAAGCCGCCCTCCTGCTGTTGAGCCTCTGCGGGAATGAACCAGAACGACGCCAGTGCCGCCATCGCCACCAATGACCTTACATTCATCTTCGTCGCCCCGGTTCGTTCAAATGCCGCAATGCCTGAACCTGCATTCGGTCTCAGTCTTCGGGTCCGCCAGGCCCTGGTCAATGCGCAAAGGGAACGCCATATCCCGCGTTCGATATGGCCGGATGAGTTTGCCAGTGTTGTGCATGTGTGTCCGGTTGCAAACGGGCCGGTCCACGCATCGATGTTCGGATCCACTCGGCAATCTGGCGCCGGCAGCAGGCGGCAACGGTTCAATGTGGCAGGACCCCGCCGGTGCCCGGTCGACAGGCCTGTAGCCAAAAAATGTGGGCCTGCCGGGGAGGACAGGCCCAGGAGGACATTGAAACCGTGAGCGGTCAGGGCCGTGGCGGCGAGTGATCGCGTCGGGACAGGCGTGGTTTCAATTCGAGGGAACGATGTGTCGTAGGGAGTGGTGCTTGCCGTGGACAGCGCCTGCGGATTGGGGAGTGGCCTTGACTGGGGCCTAGATACCTTCCTTTTCTGCTTCACGCAGCATGTCGATCCGCGCGCGCCTCCCAAGGAAGGCTTCGCGGAAAGTACTGGAGTGGCCGTGACAGCCATTGGGGCGGGTTTGATACAGTTGCGGCGGGACGTTCTGCGTTTGTCTGATGGGTCTCTGCCTCGCTTGAGCCTCCGTTGATTTGTTGGGCGAGACATACCGACCACGCAGGCCGACCGGACTGTAGACAACCGTTGCCAAACAGTAGCTTGCTTCATCGGGGGCGGAACACGTCCCACATCCCGTTCCCTTCCGGGTCGCGGCAGTTGCATGCCATCAGATTGGGCAGGAGTGCCCGTTCCTTTCGATCGCCAAGGCGGCTGAAGCCACCCTACACCACTGCCGGCACCTGCGAGACGCCCGAGCAAGCGTTTCCTGTCACCGGGCGCGCCCCGACGCCGTGACGGCGGATCCGGGGCCGCATGGCACCGTGGGCCGTGCGGGCACTCTCCCGGCAAGATGCTCAAAGTCATTGGCAAATTCGCACGAACCATGAGAAGTCTTGTGAGGATTGATTGCCAGCCATGGACCGGGCAGATTGTTTCGCATTGCCGAGTTCGGCCCGGAAGAACCACCGGGTTGATCGACGGTTGGAGATGCCTCTGATGAGAATGACCGTGCCGAGACCATTGCTCCTGGTGATTGCACTGGTCGCTTCGATGGTCCTGCTTGGTCCAATGCTCCTCGCGCAGGATGGTCCGCGGCAGACCTTTCAGGATGATTTCAGGGCCTGGACGAGGCTGGCGACATCAATCGAGGAACAGCTTGCGGCCAGCCCACCAGATATCGAGCAGTTGAACCGGTATATCCCGGATCTCAGGGACTGGCGCGGTCGGTTCGACTCGATTGCGGCGCAAGCGAACATACCGGTCGATGCCTTTCTCGCGCAGATCGCCGCTCTGGGAGACGCCCCGGAGGGGGGCGAGCCGGAAGACATCGCTGCACGGCGGGACGAGATCGAGCAGGACCTTCTGGACGCGGTTGCCTTCCTCCGACGGTCCGAGGAGGCGTCGACCCATGCCTCCGGCCTGATATCCCGGATCGAGCAGCTTTCCCGCCAGACCACCCGCGAGACATTGCTGTCGCCCGGTCCGGTTCTCGTTGAGCGCAACACGATCCGGGCCGGTCTCGACGGGCTGCGGGACATCTGGGACGATGCGAGGACACAGAGTCGCCGGGCCGCGGGCAATGCAGTCGCCGGTCTGCTGCTGATCTTCGTCGCCATTCCGCTTCTGTTTGGCGGGGTCATCTACCGGCGCATGATCCGGGAAACCCCGGACGACGCGGAGGCGGAGAGCGGCCCGCTGGACGACCTGATTGCCTACGCGTCGCCCATCGTGGCCTGCCTGTTCCTTCAGCAGGGCCTGGATCTGTTGCTTGCCCCGGGCCCGGATGGCAGTGCGGTACTGGGCGCATTGCCCCTTATGGCGCTGGCAGCCCTGTTCCCGCGCTGGCTGGGGGCCGAGATCCTGCCGCTCGACCAGTCCGTCGAGATCCCCCTGAACATTTCCTTCGATGCCCGGCGAAAAGCCCGACGTCATCTTGCGGCTCTCGGTATTCCCGTTGCCGTCGGATTGCTCCTGCGGAGAGTGGCCAACGTGTTGGAGCCGCCAGCGGAAACACTGGTCGTGCTTGCGTTTCCGGTCGTGCTGCTGCTGGCCATTCACCTTGCCGGAATCGGGCGGGCGCTGACGACGATAAGCGCGGACGACGCGGACGAGCAGGGCCAAGTCGATGACGTGGATGCCGACCCGGTCGGAGAGGTTGCCTTTGTGAGCAAGGTGGCCAGGGGCCTCGGCTATGTCATCCTGCTCGGCGCCCTTGTCGGCCCGATCCTGGCACTCGCGGGCTATCTGGACCTGGGATTGTATTTTGTCTGGGAACCGACGCTGACAATCTGGCTGCTGGCCGGGGTGTTCTGGATGCAGCAAATGTCCGACAACGTGTTCCGCGCCGTCAGTGGTCAAGGCGCGGACGGCGCCGACACGGTCGGCGCGGCGATCGCGCGCTTCACGGTGTTCCTGCTGTCGCTGCCGGCCCTCGCGTCAGTCTGGGGGGTCCGGGCGCTGGACTGGAAGGAGGCGACCTATATCGTCAGCCGTGGCTTCTCCGTCGGTGACCTTCAGGTGTCGCCGGGCAAAGTCACCGTATTACTGATCACACTTGTTTTCGGGATCCTAGTCACGCGGTTCCTGCAAGGTATCGCGCGCAGTTCGATCCTGCCCCGCACCCGGATCGACAAAGGGGCGCAAGCAGCCATGGTCGCTGGGATGGGCTATCTCGGCGTCCTGCTCGCGGTTTTGCTGGCCATCGCAACCGCCGGGCTGGATTTCCGGAATCTCGCAGTGATTGCCGGCGCGCTTTCCGTTGGCATCGGTTTTGGCTTGCAGAACGTCGTCTCCAACTTCGTGTCCGGCATCATCCTGCTGGTGGAGCGTCCGTTTTCCGAAGGCGACTGGATCGAGATTGACGACATGATGGGGACGGTCCGGAAGATCTCTGTCCGTGCCTCCACGATCGAGACCTTCGACAGGCAGCGGGTGATCGTTCCGAACTCGGACCTTGTGACCAACAAGGTCGTAAACTGGACTTTGGGCAACACCGCCGGGCGGCTCATCATTCCAGTGGGTGTTTCCTACGACAGTGATTCCCGGCAGGTTGAAGGGATCCTACGGGAAGCCGCGGAATCACACCCGATGGTGCTTGGAAACCCGCCCCCGCTCATCGTGTTCCAGGGCCTTGGTGACAACGCGCTTGAGTTCGAAGTGCGGGTGATCCTGCGGGACATCAATTTCGGACTGAGCGCACGAACAGAACTGAACCACCGGATCCTGTCCCGCCTGCGTGAGGAAGGAATCGAGGTGCCATTCCCGCAACGCGACGTCACGCTCAAGAACCCGGAAGCACTGCTTCGCGATCCTGAAGCCTGAACGAAGCTGCCAGGACGGACCCTGCCACCGAGGCAATCGCCCCCATAGCCGGCGTACCATTGACCGCGTCTGCGTCAGATACGGCCCGGGCCGCAGCACCCGTGGAAGTCAATGAACGCCGGGGATCAATGCCATTCGCCGGCCTCGTCTTTCGGCACGAGTGTTGGATTGGGCTACTCCGGTTCCCCCCGGCGGGAACCGTAGGAAACCGTAGCCTACATCCCGCCGTGCAGCCTGAACTGCCATTTCCTCCGTGACCTTCAAAGATTTCTACCGCACGGAGATAGCCGATGAAACGTATTCCCACGAAAGTTGACGGGCAAAGCGACCTTGCCGACTACCGTACCTTCATCAAGCGCGCCGAGCGCGGGGAGATATTTGCGAAATGGGTGGTCGGCGTCTCAGCCACGTTCCTCGTCATTTCGCTGTTCGCAATGGCTTGAGCAACGATTCCCAGCGCCGCAGGGCCGTTTCGACAGGCTCCTGATGCGATGCGTCGCATCCAAGGCGGGAACCCTCATCGCGGTCGCGCAAGGCGGAACTGCCGTCGATCCGGGACACATGGCTTGCGGTTTGGGTGAGGCTTGACACGGATTGGTCCACCGCGGGGCGCCAGGGCGTTCTGCAGGGCGACATCTGGCGCGGCGAACGGCCCTGTGACCGCAAACGGATAGGGGCTGCGCTCGAATGGCTGTCCCACGGAACGTGGCTCACCGCGAAGCTCCAGGCTCTCCCGTCGCAGATCGACCGCGCCTGTGACAACCAGTTGCACCGTCGGGGTCTCCAGCACGCCATCGCGGATCGACAGGATCCCGCGTTCCAGCCCCAGCGGAGCCACTGCACAGGTGATGCGGCTGCCGCCTCGGGCAAGGTCTCTCGAAAACAGCCAGGGCAACACGCCACGCCCCGCAAGTTCGAGCAGGCTGGTCCCGAGTTGCCCGGTATCGAGCTTCAGGCGGGCAGCCCCCCGAGCCGTGAGGAGCAAATCGGATGGTTCTTCAAGGTCCGTCGTCAGGTCGAACGCCCCGCTGACCGTTCCCGAGGCCGGGAAATCAACGCCGGAGGCCCGCATCAGGCGCCCGATGTCGACACCGCGCATATTGCCTTGCAGGCGCAACCGGTCAGGTGCAGACACGACATCCATCCAGGCGGATAGATCGACTGCAACGGGTCCGAAATCCGCACGCACCGGGAATAGTCTCAGCACACCTCCTTGAAGGGACAGCGCACTGTCGAGTGCTGCGACCGACTGTTGCCCGACTAGCCGGCCTATCCTGATGCCTAGATCAACATCCGCATTGCGGAGGATGTCTTCCCAATCGAAAACGCTTTCAACCGGTGCATCCGGGTCGATGACAAGTGGCTTGACGATCCTTCTCGGCTCCTCGAGAACGAGCGGCTTGGGGCTGCGTCCGGATCGGGATTCTTTGACGATTGCGGTCTTGGGATCGACGATTGCAAGAATGGCTTCCGCGACCCGGTTCAGGTCTTCCAGCGACACCTCGGGACTTGCAAGGCGGCCGCGAAGCGATGGCGCCTCCATGTCGAGCCCAAACTCAACCGACAGATCCACCGACCGTCCGTCAACTCCGAAGGACGACTCCACCGAAAGCGCTCTTTCCCCGCCCTGGATGGCCAAATCCGCCTGCAAGTCCCTCACTCCGATGACGGCCGTCCCGACCTTTGACTGGAACGCGCGCAGATCCTTCCAGTCTACAGACAGGTCCGCACTCAGAGAGGCGAGGTCTTTGAGATCCGGCGCCTGAAGCGAGGCAGACAGCGACCAGATCGGATTGCCTGCGATCTCTCCTGACAGCGTATCAATGCCGAACCCGCCACCAGCGTCGCTAGCGCTGAACTGACCACGGAAAATGCCCAGTTCGTCCAGTGGCTTGAACGACACCAGATACCCACCTGGAATGTGGATCTGGCCATCGAACGCGATGCCGGACGCCGTCAACACGTTCCCGATGGTGCCGGTCGCCGACGCCACGGGCGACTCCGGCGGCCCCACCTTCACATCGACCTCGCTCACGGCAAGTGCGCCGTCCTCCTGCCGATGCAGTGAACCGACGGATATCGGGCCGATCCTCTCGAAGTTGGCGTCCATGGCGTTGGTGTGAAGGTTCACCTCGTCCAGCCGCAAATCTCCGTCCGTGCCGAGGATTAGCGCTGATGCGCCGAGGAACCGGAGGTCGTCAATGTAGCGAACCCTTTCGGTCACGCCGCGCGTGGCAGGCAACGAAATGTCGGCAAGAATGTCCACGGCATCTAGTGAGAGCAGGTCGCCAACTTCGCCACTGGCAGTCACGTTGGTGCCCGTATCCAGTTGCACCGCCAGATCGATGTCCTGCAACCTCAACGACCCGGGCGCCAGAAAGAGCGATGCGGACAATTGCGCCGTGCCATCGAATTCGCCGTCCAGCAAGGTTGCATCGAGGGTATCGCCAAGCGATGCCGTGCGCAGGGTCAGCGTGCCATCGTATTCTTCGCCCGAAGACGTGGTGAGCCCTTCCAGTGCAATATCGGCCTTGCCCAACCGCATGTCGCTTCGAAACGGGTGGTCGGGGGAGAACGATCCTTCCAGCCGGAACGGTTTGCCGTTGACGCTGCCCTCGGACAAGAGCCGACCGGGTGCATCCGCGGAAGGTTGCGCAAGGATGAAGCTGTCCAGGTTGTGATCGAAGCGAAAGCCGGTCACGTTGTCGACGTAGCGCACGGCCAATCGCTCCAGAACAACCTCGCGATGCCGGAAATAGGCGAGCAAACCGGCTCCGGGATCGTCCTCTGTTCCAAGGATCAATGCCACCACGTCCGACGGCTCGGACTCCTCCTCTACGGTGTTACGATCGAAATCGGCCCGAAACCCTGAAACCCGCAGGTTCTCGATCTCGAATCCGGTATCGAGCAGCCTTTCCGCCTTGAAATCGAAAGACGCCTGATCCAGATGCATCCGTCGCTGCAAGGACGGGACTAAATCGATCAACCGGATGTCGGTCAGCTCAACCCGGATCCTGCGCCCCGGCAGCAAGCGGACATCGCCCCCCACCTGAACCTCTGCCGACAGTTCGCTGGACAAAACCCTGGAGGCAATCTCACGCCGGGCTTCCTGAAACAGCGAGGCCGATAGCAGAAGTGTCAGGAATGATCCGGCCAGAATGACCAGAACGATTCCGGTCAATACGCTTCTCCGGGCCCATCTCGACACCTGCGATACCTGCTACTCTGTCACCGGAGTGGGTTGGCTTTCCTGGCACTTGCTCAAAGCTTGAAGCCCCTTGGTCGTCCCGTCCAGCGAGATTTCGTACATTTCCATGCCCGTTTCGCCCACCGACAGCGAGCGCTTTCGCGCAAAGAGGTCAAGGAACTCCGGATTGTTCGTGAAGATATGACCACCGTACCACGCGCCCTCCACGATCCCGGTGGCGTCACCGCTGAACAGATCGTCCGAGAAATCGATGTCGACTTCGCCGGATTCACCGTCGACGACATCCGTCCATTCGCGGCTTAGGATGTCGAGAAACTGGCCCCCCTTCCGGGGCAGGTTCCCGATCCTGACACGAAGCCCGTTCTCAAGGTCCCGCTCCATGACACACCCATTGCCGGCAGCCCTGTCGACATAGAGTTTCCACGGCCCGGCCTCTCCCCAAGGCTCCCTGTCCGAGGCCGCCGCCGGCAAAGGAAACAGGAGTACCGCGCCAAGCAAAAGATCCAAGGCATTGCTGCGACCTGTCATGGCGTCTCCTACCCGCAAGGCGCCTGACCGGCCCCGAAACAGGCCTGTCGGCACGAATGCCGTTTCTGCATCCAGTCTCCCACCTGCCAAACGACGACACATGACACTTCAGCCTCGCATCGGCTCCCGTCCACACAGTCGCTTTTCTCAAACGGTTTCATCCGAGTGCTGAAAGCAGGGTACGATAGCCCCAGCTACGAGACCAATCACATCAAGTGGAGCAGGCCCGACAGTCGGACACCTCCAACGGAACAGGCGACATGCGGATCAGTTGACCGCGTCGATACCGATATCAGAGGCTTATTCCGCGAACCCCACGGCAGGCCATTGATATGCCAGGATTTCTCGTATGGTATCAGGGTGAAGTGGTGCCCGGGGGCGGAATCGCATTCCTATATTTAGGTGTTCTTCGGTGTCGTGGAGAAACCTAGATTCGAAATATTTCCGTGCCTTAATTGTCTTAAACTGTATTGAACTGTCCGGTCGTATCCTACATATTGCGGTGGATAGAAAGGGGGATGGACATGGCTGGCAAAGAACTTCTTTCCGCGTCATTTGTTCGAAGCGCACCAGTAGGGAAGCACTGTGATGGCGCTGGGCTGTGGCTGCATAAGCGCAAGGATGGTGGGGCTCAATGGGTGCTGCGAGTTACGATTCACGGCAAGCGTAGAGAGATGGGCCTCGGCAGCTTCAACGACGTGTCCCTGAAGAATGCACGCGGCCTCGCCGATCACTGGAGATCGATAGCAAAAAGGGGAATAGACCCAATAAAGCAACGCGAAAGGGAGGCACGGGAAGCCAAAAGGGCCGACAACACCTTTGAGGCAATCGCGCTTGAGGCATTTGAAGCAAAGAAGCCCGAACTAAAGGGCGACGGTAAGGCCGGACGATGGCTAAGCCCTTTGGAGAACCACGTTTTTCCCAAGTTGGGAAAAATTCCGGTCGCACAACTGGATCAACGCGACGTGAAAGATGCCCTCGCGCCAATCTGGCACAGCAAAGCAGATACCGCTCGAAAAGCGCTTAACAGGATATCAATCGTTCTGCGACACGCCGCTGCACATGACCTCGATGTCGACTTGCAGGTCACGGAAAAGGCTAAGTTGCTCCTAGGAAAGACACGTCATACCCCGAAGAACATTCCGGCTCTGCACTGGACCAAGGTTCCGTCATTCTATCAGAGCTTGACCGAACCGTCGGTTACGAACTTGGCGATGCGCCTACTTATCCTGACTGGTGTTCGCTCGCATCCGCTTAGGTTTATTAACCTGGACCAAATTGATGGTGACGTCTGGACAATCCCCAGTGACTCCATGAAGGGCCTGAAAGGTAAGACAAGTGAGTTCCGGGTTCCTCTGTCGCTGGAGGCTTTAAAAGTCATCGACCTTTCAAAGCCGTTTCAAAAGAAGGGGTTCTTGTTCCCATCGACAAGAAAGGGCGTCATTAGTGACGGCACGCTTGCTGGGTTGATGAAAAGACAAGGCCATGACGAGCGGCCACACGGATTCAGATCCAGCCTAAGAACGTGGTTAGCGGAGGCTACCGATGCGCCGAACGAAGTATGTGAGACGATCTTACAACATGTTTCGGGATCGTCCGTCGAGCGCGCATATCGTAGGACCGACTTCCTGGAACAGCGCCGACAGCTTATGGAACGCTGGTCAGAGCACCTGCTCGGAAAAAGTGGCCAAGTAGTTCGCTTGCTAGAGGCGAATTGAGTGACATTGAAACGCTGATGGAGCCAATTGCAGAAGACCAAAGGCTTAGACTACAAAAAAAGCTTGAAGATGTAAGCTTTGGCATTGGTGCTGAACCCCACGTGATCGACATCGCAATTCGCGGGTTGTTGCTACTGGAATTAGAGGCTGACGGTTTTCTAGAGCACGCAAATATAGACTTGGATCTCTTTGGTCGATTGTTCGACGACGATGTCAATTATCGAAAAATCCTCGGTGTGGGTCACGGCATGTCCAATGGAGCTCTCAAAATACTGTTCTACGGATTGCTGTATCAAACTTTGGAAGCCTACCAAAGAGCACCGTATAATTTTCCTACTGTTCGTGGGCGTCCACGACGTGTTGACGCAACGTCTGGAATTGATAGCCACAGAGCATTCGCGTTGTGGGTCTACATTCACGAGAAAGAGAAGCTTCTCCGAGGGGATGGCTATTCCCCCAGCGTTGGGGTTAACGTTTCCAATCGAGATATTCTTGCGGAGGTAGATGGTTTTGACTTCGGAGTGCTTGGGGAAAACCCCTTCAAAGACAAGCCCCATCAACCAAACCTCGAGACCAGTGTTTCACGGGGCAAGACCGCCTTGGGCATCGATCACTTGTGGCGATCAAGTACATGCGAAGCTATTTGGCGAATTTAAATCTAACGACGACGTAGACAACTTCAGACAATGTTGGGCAACCTACAGCAAACAATGGTAGCCCCATGAAGTACCTAAATTTTTCTGACCTTCGTAAAAAACTCGGAGGCCGATCCCGCTCCGCAATCTACACCGATGTGGAGTTCGGTCGCCTTCCAAAGCCACTGAAGCTAGGCGGCAGGCTATACTGGCGCGAAAGTGACATTGATTCAGCCATGACTGACATCTTCACCTAAATCTATCCTTCAATTGAGTTCGGTGCTCGACGCCTTGCCTGCTTACGGCAGGTGACGGACGACCCATGCCCAAAAAACGGTATCATCCAAATGAAAAAGACTATCTGTATAACCGCTGACGCAGACGCGCAAAGTTCAGAGCAAAAGATGCCCGAAGTCGCATCATCAGGTGTTGCGCCGAAGGGCGAAACCGGCCTTCTACGGACACCCCCCTATTATAAGGTACGCGCGGATCTATTTCCGTATCGCCCCCATGATGGTCCAGATGATATTTCAATAATGACTAAAGGAGTCAGAAAGAGACCTAAGAGGGTTACAAACAGCCTAAAGATTGGTGAGATGTCAGAGTTTGTTTCGTATGCCCATGTAGCTTATCAGCAGGGAACTCCTTTGAATGTGTTGATAACGGCGAGGCTCTCCACAATTCTTAGAAATCCCGACCATCGGCTGTTTTCTTCCAATGGATATGACCTCATGAAGATTTACAATGATGGCTGGCGGCGATGGTGCTGGAGGCCCAAGAGAAGGTTCAAGGCGAAGTCAATCATTGTCAGGGAAATGTCTCCGAAAGAGGGTGAGCACATTCATCACCTGACGCATGTGCCAGCGGATCATATCCCGGCGGCAATCGACTATATTGAAAGGTTTACTGGTGAGAGGAGGTTGTCAAGAAAGCGAACTCCGGACGTGAGAACACGCGGCGAAGTTGC
This sequence comes from Aliiruegeria haliotis, assembly GCF_003003255.1. Classification (GTDB taxonomy): domain Bacteria; phylum Pseudomonadota; class Alphaproteobacteria; order Rhodobacterales; family Rhodobacteraceae; genus Tropicimonas; species Tropicimonas haliotis. The sequence goes on along the minus strand of NZ_PVTD01000005.1, from coordinate 210,807 downwards.
TTGTGGCGAAAAGAATTCGTGGCACTTCGCAACAGAGTTTCCAGATGGTAAGCCTGAGTTTCAGGGTTATTGGGCCGCCGCTTACATCGGAAAAGCTGAAGCTTCTGAGAGACTATTCCGTGGTCGTCTTGTCCCGAATAGTTCCAAGCTTGAGAGGGGCATCGAGTTCGGTGGTCGAATTAAGAACTCCCGCTACGATCAGACTCAAGGTTACATCATTGGAAGTGCTGCTAGACGAGGACGATACCTAATCTCTAGGGCCCTCATCGCATCTCGCAATGACGCGCAGACCGGCCTTCGCTAGGGCAAACACCTTTGGTTTATTGCAGCTTGGGATGCTCCTGTGGGTATCCTAGGCAGCCTCGTCACAACCGTACATAGTCTAGGTCTCCGGTTCCCTGTGACCTGGGCTGCCACCCTCACCGCTTTCGGTAACACCTAAACAAGTTAACAGGAAACAAGCTATGCCGCACTTGGCCCCCGAACTCATGGAAGCAATCCGCACTGATATGAACAACACCACCATGCTGCTCGATGCCGTCACAATATCGACCGAGCCAGCAGACCGCATTTTTAAGGTTAGCTTAACGATGCGGAACCAGAGCACGCTTGTCCGCCATATCGGACTGCTGGAATCCGCGCGTCACTACGTCGAAGCCGAGGCCGACAGGCTCGAAATCGACGATCTGGTTGAAGACTTGCGCCACGCTATCGAACAGATCACGCAAAAAGCTTTCGGTCTTGCGACCGCTAAACTCGCAGCGTCAACACTTAAGCAAATAAACAAGGAATCCACAGCATGAGCGAGAGTAAGCTAAATCAGATCATTAATCAGATCGACGATGCGACCGGCGATGCGACAGCCTTAGAAGAATGCGCTGGAAGCCTGCGCGCTCTGCGCAGTCGCACAACTGATTCAAAGCTGCTCGGGCTCATTCGAGACGAACTAGACCGCGTGGCGGGACTCATCGCAGACACAAAACGAGGCTGGGGTATATGACCTACGTTGTCAGCTTCCTGTCTCAAAAAAAGGCGGAGTCGGCAAAAGCTCACTCGCTCGCACCCTAGCCGTGGAGCTGTCGAAGATCGGCTAGCGCCCACGGTTGGCCGATCTGGACACACAGCAAGCCACAAGCGCCGAATGGGCCGAGCTTCGGGCAGCGGCAGAGCTGGTCCAGGCTGTAGAGGCCGTGGAAGCTAAGTCAGTCAAAGAGGCGCTAAACCTCGGTCGTGGTTATGACGTGTTAATCATCGACGGACGCCCCCACGCTAACAGCGAGAGCATCGAAGCCGCCGAGCGGTCTAATCTAGCGATCATCCCAACGAGCAATTCGTTTGACGATCTCAAGCCTTCCGTAAACCTCGCTCATGCGCTCGTGGACGCCCGAATCCCGCTCGCTCGCATCGCATTTGCACTTAGCCAGGTATCCACCGAAGCCGAAGCTAAGAACGCGAGAGAATGGCTTGAGACAACGGACTATGCGACCTTGCCCAGCCATCTACTCTACCGCCCCAGCTGGCGGCGCTGTGGCGAAGAAGGCACCGCATTGACCGAAACCCGCTTTCAGTCAGTGAACGACAGTGCCCGCCCCCTATTCGATCACATCACTCAACAAATAAACAATTAAACAAGGAAATCGTTATGGACAGAGAATCTGTAGACACAGAAAACGACCGCTGCGAACGCGAGACACGTTGGAGTATCGAGCGTGAAATTCCAGCGTGGACACAACCAGGCTGGAACGAGGAAACCGCGCCGCGATCAGAAGTGCTCGACTTCATAAACGGCGAGCGGATCCCCTGGAAGACCTGCGAGAGCTGCGGCGCGTTTAACGATTTCCTATAAAAAAAACCCTCGGCTGACATTGAGGTGAACAGACCGAGGGGCATTTCCGAGTTCCGCGATTTGCTCCCCAGCTCACGCGGACATGTTGTAAGTGTGCGGCAGCTCGCAAATAGCAACCCCGTCGTTCTCTTGGTCTCCGCAAGCTTCGGCCAGGAGAAGCCTTATCGCCTCATTTCCGAGCGAAAAAACCTTCGGGGGAGGCCCACAGGGCCTGGGGCAGACAGCCCCTACAAACCTGCGTCTTTCAGGATCGAGTCGATATCCATCGACAACCCCGGCGCACCATCGTCGCCGGGATCTCCGCCTTCGTCGTGCTGGAACTGGCTGCGAGAACGACGTAGCTCGCCGACAGGCACCCGCGATAGCTTCCAGACCATTTGATACCAGCGCGAAGACTCTTCTTTGTAACCGAGGCCAGTGACGATCTCAGCAGCTTCTTCGACAGAAAGCGGAAACGATCCAGCCCGCAGACGTTCATTCCTGATCGCCCAAACCTTTCGCAATCGCTCTGAATCTTCGTGGAGCAACATCGTCATTTTCATCGTGTATCGCTGTCCATCTGTCAGCATCTCACATCCCCAGTTCAGCGGCGTAGCGAGCAGCTTGCTTCTTCGCGATGTGCATCGCTCGATGTGCCGCGAGCAAACCAGCAGCCGCGCGGGCTGTCCGCCTATTCGCTCTCAAGCGGCGGCGGCGTTTGAGCTTCTTCGCTCGCAGCAGGTGCATTTGTGTCAACATTGACCCCAAGATGAATAGACCCCGGATCATTGCTCGGAATCCAAATGTTTCGCGGCAGCACCGAAAATTGAAATCAAAACCTTGTTTTGCTTTTCGATGCTTTCCAAGTGCCGAATAGTTCGCTCTTGAAGTTCATATTGCTCGCGAAAATATGTCTCCATGGCCCTCTTTATTTCTAGAGTGTTATCCATTTCTGTCCTCGGTAAATTCCGCCCTATTTTAAAGTCCCGCTCGATAATCTTTCATAGGATGCGGCAAATCTTTCAGCTCGCCATATCCGTCAATCGCTTTCACCAGCTCGTCGCCTGCGGCCTTCATTTTTTCTTCCGCTTCTTCCTTTTCCAGCTCCGCATCCTTGAACGCTCTGTATGAGCGATGCACATCAGTCATGCGCGCCAGCGCCGCCCCATCTTCGAGCTGTTGCAGCCCCGACTCCGCGAACAAGAGGCGCGACATAAGCTACCGAAATCACTCAGGTTTCGTCATGCTTGGACTCCAGATCAAAGACTTCGCGCAACGCCCTGCGTCGTGTGTCGTTCATCAGCTCTGGCGCGAGGTGACACAGATATTCGCTCCAAAATTTTCGGGCAAAATCTGGTCGATCACGCAGTAAGGCAGCGAAACAAGCTCCGATTGTGAACAGTGCAGTGTCACGCCTCTTTCTTTCGGCGTCTCCAGCACGCCTTTTCACTTCCGCGAGCTTCAGTTTTGCCTTCAGAAACCGTTCCTCTGCCTTTTCTAACTCCGTCTTTCTATTTTGCACGTATGAAAATCTCCCCAACTGACTTCAAAAACATAAACCGAAATTGAAAGTCTTGATTTCTCAAATGCGCACACAATTTAAAATTGCAAGGGAAGTTCAAAAGAAAGGGGATGCTCGCTTATACGTTGGCCAAGGCCAACGTGCTTCGTCTTGCGGAGCTAAGAGCGAAAACACATGGCTTATTTTCGGGTCAGCTTCGGAGTGGTTCAGAGATCGCAGGGCGGCAGCGCTCTGCGCCGCTCAGCCTATCAGCGATGCTCTAAGGACCCCGAATTTGACTTCTCGCACAAGGCCGACGAGCTGCAACATTCTGAAGTCATGTTGCCCGCCGATGCGCCCGAGCGGATGCACGATCCGGTGGCCATGTGGACCGAAGCCGAAGGCGTCGAGCGTCGCAAAGATGCGCAGACAGCTCGCACGTTCGACTTTTCGATTCCGCACGAAGTTCCCGGCGAACTTCGCAACGAGTTTGCTCGCGAAATGCTGCAACCCCTCGTTGATCGCGGCTTTGGCGTCGAGTTCGCGAGGCACGAGGACGGCGGCATTTTTGGCAACGGCGAAAATGACCACGTTTCGGCGCTGATCTCGCTTCGTCATGTCGGAGCTGCTGGCTTCGACAAGAAGAAAGATCGCGAATTCAACTCGATCATGACGGAGGGCAAAGGTCGCGAAATGCGAGACCAGTTTGCCGACCGCATGAACCAGTTTTTCGACCGGCACGGCATCAACGCCGAGGTGTCGGCAAAGCCGATCCCCGAGGAACTGAGAATTCCCACCGCCCCGAAATCCACAATCCACGCACTAAAGCGATGGAGAAAACGCCAACAGGAGGCACTACAACATGACAGACCAGCACCAGCCGCCCCGAAGCACGTCGCAGAATTCCTTGAGCGGCGAGCCGAAGCCGTCGCGGCAATCAACGAATACCGGGAAGCCGAGCGGCAACGAGATCGCGATCAAGATCGAAGCGACGAAGCGAGACACGACGGAGATTCTAGCTTACGTCAGGCCGACCGAGGCCGGGGCCGATCCGCTCCTACCCCTGTTGCGGGAGCTGATCGAAATCACGATGCGGACGGAATCGAAACTAGACCAGCTCATGAACCCGCCGAGCTGATCGACGCCCGATCCGAAGCCGACTTCGGAGACGCAGCAATCGAATTGCTCAATGAGCCAACCGAGCTGCAACGCATCAACAGCGCCGAGCGATACGACGCAATCACCGCAGAGTTGCGAGAGCACAACCGGCCCCGTCGGGGTGCATCTCAGCTCGACAAGGCCCGTAGAGTCGTGGCCAGCGACGAGCTGACCGACGAGCTGGCGGCACTCAAACAACACAACCACAGCAAACGCAGAGAGGCAGAGCGACATGAGCAAAGACGAGACAATCAGAGAACTATTGAAAACGATCATCGAGCAGCAAACACAGCTACAGAAAACGAACAACGAGCTAGTGAAACGCATGAACGCAGTTCTAGCGATCTACAAAGCAGCGGGTCAGTAATCCGGCAGGCCGACGAGCTGGCCGAAGCCGCCGACGAGCTGGCCGACGAAATCGCTGGCTTCAATGGCGGCTGTGCCGACATGTGCGGGCCTGCTGATGTTGAGCCTAGCCCCGATATTCGAGATCCGAACTTACTCGCAAAGCTTAGCCGTATTCTTCGAAAGCAGTTCGCTCGTTTCGTCGATTTCGACTCAAACACTGTGTCCTTGCCAACGCCTAGGCATTGATCTGGCTGTGGCTTCCTTCAAGAACGCATGCAAGTCGAGCTTGGCTCACTGACGATGCCATTGAGCGTATTCAGCAACTGTCGATGCCCCATGTTCAGTGATGTAGTGTTCAGGCTTCGCTCTGTGAGGCAACTGGAGTAGCAAGTCTTCATGCAAGGACACGACAAGTTCAGAATCAGCTCGCACCTAAAGGACATCATCGGTCGAGATTTGGTGACCAACGAGTTTGTCGCCATCTTTGAGCTTGTCAAAAACTCGTTCGACGCTGGAGCCACATCAGTCGGCATTGAGTTTGATACAGAGGCCGAAACCATTACAATTGTAGATGATGGCCACGGCATGTCTCAATCTGATATTAGAGAGAAATGGCTTTTTGTCGCTTATTCTGAAAAAGCTCTGGCTCAAGCTGATAACTATCGAGACAAAATCCGACCTGGAGGGCAGTTTGCAGGTAGCAAAGGAATCGGAAGGTTCGCTTGCGATACACTTGGAGTAGGTCTTGAACTCTTCAGCAGGAGTGAGAGCTCGGATGAAATAGCAAAGCTCTCTATAGACTGGACTTTGTTCGAAGAAAGCAGTTCGGAAGAGTTTCAAGAAATTGACGTTTTGGTGTCACAAGCAAATAGCTTCCCTGAAACAAGCAACGCTACACTCCCGGAGGGTAGTGGTACGGTATTGGTGATTAAGGGAACCCGACATAGATGGAATGAGGAGCGTGTTCGACGTCTCCGCCGAGATCTAGCTAAACTAATTGATCCATTCGGCACAACTGATACTGTCGAAGTTTCAACGTGGCTTTATGATGGATCAGATAAATGGATAGATGGTGTTGATGGCCCTGTTGGAAATGAGATCTCGGACCTCCTTGAACAAAAAACCAGCCGGATCGAAGTAAAGATTGAACATGGAGAGATTTCCAGCACCCTATATGACCGGGGGAGGAAGATCTATGCCATTCGCGAACCCTCTCCCTACGAAGAGTTGATTGATTGCGAAGTTACTGGTCAAATATACTTTCTCAACCGGTCGGCAAAATCCACTTTTACTAGGCGTATGGGTGTTCGACCTGTAGAGTTTGGAAGCATCTTTCTGTTTTTGAATGGATTTCGGATATCTCCAATCGGAGATGAAACGGACGATACTTTCGGTCTAAATCGAAGAAAGCAGCAGGGCCAATCTCGATACTTTGGAACCCGAGACGTATTGGGGCGAGTGGATGTTCTCGCACGTCCGAAATTGTTTCGCGAGGTTTCAAGTCGTGACGCCGGTCTTGTCGAAGATGCAAGAAGCCGAGCACTTTACGAGGCAATACGCACAAATATGGTGTTCCGCCTTGAAAGATATGTTGTTGGCGTAAACTGGCAAGACAAGCAGGATCAGGACCGGGACACAGCAGACGGACTTGAAACCGACAGTGCTCGCTCCAGAGTTCTAACCGTTGTAGGAAATCTAGCGCGATCCACAGATGTTGTGATCGACTATTTTGACAAAGACATTGTCAAAGTATCTGAGGACCCAGATCACATTACGGATAAGGCCCTTCGTGCCATGTCCGACTTGGCTGAGCGTCGAGGAGACCCAGCGCTTCTTGATCAAGTCGAAAGCGCGCGTAGGCGAATCGAACAACTCAAACAGTCACGCGAAGAAGCTCGCGAGCAAGCGCGTAGAGCTCTGGAAGAACGACAAAGAGCCGATGCGAGGATTGCGCTCTTAGAACAGCAGGCGGCTTTCCTAGGAAGTAGCAAGGACATTGATATTGAAAGGGTTCAACTACTGATGCATCAAGCAACGATTCACCTTGGTCATCTGTCGTCAGCAGTATCAAATGCGGTTCATGAAGTGAACTCGCTGCTTTCTTCGGCCCAAGAGGCGGATGAACTTGAAGATTTGGAAGAGGCTGAGGACCTTTTCGCCACGATTCGGCAAGCAGCCAGAAGAGTTTCGGTTTCACTCGCCGGTGCGCACCTATCAGGTGACAGGTTACGAAGCGTGCTATCCTTTGCACCCAACATCCGTGTCGATCTTGAAACGGACCGAGTTGACGGCGACATTGTTCAGTTTATCGGGGAGTATTTTGAGGTTCGCGTTGCAGGCGTTCCCGATCTACCCAACGTGAAGTTGGAAGCTGGAAACGTCTCTTTGCACAGAGAGTTTTCGCCCGTCGATGTCGCTGTTCTGATCGACAACCTTCTAGACAATGCTCGCAAGGCCAAGGCGAGCCAGATTGAGTTCAAAGTGTCGAAGAAGTCGGCAAAGTCCATCGCTATTCTTGTTTCCGACGACGGACTTGGCATCGACACACGACGAGTGGATCCGGCGAAGATCTTTGAGCGCGGATACACAGGATCAACGAAAGGAACAGGGCTAGGGCTGTACAGCGCAAGGCAGATCATCGAGACGATGGGGGGGACAATGGTGTTGGTCGGTGATGGAAGCCGAGCAATTTTTGAAATCTCAATACCAGGAGATGTTGCGTGAATCTCGATATAGGCATTCTTTGGATTGAAGACTCGTTTAGTACGGAAGAACGAATCGCTTTAGAACGACGGATACGCGAGGCTGGGTTTCTGCCGAGAATCGTAAATATTGAGAACGATGACGGAATAGAAGAACTTGCTCGGCAACACAGTCTGTACCATCGCTTTGACATAATACTACTGGACTACAAACTGAAGGACGTGAGAGGAGATGACCTTGCACCGGTAGTGCGCAATCTGTTTCCGTCGACAACTATCCTCTTCTATTCCGGGACAATTGGCGAATCGTCGCTTCGTTCGAAAATTGCGGCCAATGAGGTAGAGGGCGTCTATTGCAGTCATCGCGACAGGTTCATTTCGCGAACGGGCGCGTTAATTGAACAAACGGCTCGGTCACTCGATAGGTTGTCTGGGATGAGAGGCCTTGCGATTAAGGTTGTGGCGGAATGCGACGACATAATGAAGACTTCAGTGTTGTTTATAACGAAGCAAGACCGGGAGTGTGCAGACAAAGTCAAGAAATTGGACGATGAAGTTTTCAAATCAGCCGAGAAACTGTTGGAGAAGTACAAAACGGCCTCAGAAGGATCGCTGGAAGATCGGTTGAATACCAGAGCGGTCGATAGCTTAAAGCTCTTCAAATTTTTCCGACTGCTCTCAAGAGCCGTAACTGCCCGACCTGAGGCATTTGGAATTGATGCGGAAAGGGTGGAGCGTCTAAGAGAGCTTCGAAATGAAAGTAAGGGTTACAATGAAAAGATATTGGCAAAAAGAAATACACTCGGGCATGTCATTGAAATCGAAGGTCCAGAGGGGTGGGCGTTACAGGGTAGCGACGATATCTCCGTCATGGATTTCCCCATTTTGCGGCAGACCTTTGCAGAGCATATTGACGCCTTCCGAGAAATGAGAGACATCATTGTCGCGGATAATGGGCAGCAATCCTAGCATTACTTCACCAATAGCTTCCGCGAGAAGCGGCGGGACTGCGTTTCCAACCTGAGTAAACCTTGGAGATGCGTTTCGCCTTTGCTTCCCGCCAGAAGTATACGGACCTTGAAACGAGAACCAGTCCGGAAAGGACTGGAGCCGGGCATGTTCTCGAACGGTCATCGAACGAGGCGCACCGTAGTGCACGAAGTCATCTGGTAGCGTGGATATCGTGGGCGCTGGTGCGTTGGGGTCTAAAGGGGTGGTCGAACGTTTGCCGATACCTAGTCGTTCTCTGTCATCACGTCGCAGACAAACACCCCGCTCGCATGTGGACAAAATATCCTTCATCCTTTGAATAGCAGGTTGTCTGTGCCTCGGAAGCCGTAGGTCCGTCGGCTGGTCATGGCTTTCAACTCTCATCAGTTTCTGAAAGCTTGAGCTACTCGAAGCTTTGCGTTGGAGCCTCTTGAAGCCGAGGTGCCCCCACTCTTCATCCAAAGGCATTTCGTCTCCGTTGGTCTCAAGGTCGGAGATCGCGTCCTGTGCAGACGTCGGACCTGGCCCAAGGTTCCTGACCTGAAGGAATTTCTGGCGTGCGACACGGAGCCTTAGGAATGGGTCAATTCCTGTCAATGCTCCTGCTTTGGCCGCGATCAATACGAACCTTGGTCGACGTTGGGGAACTCCCCAGTCCATTGCCCTGAGAACATCACTCCAGACGTCGTACCCAGCTTCCACGAGTTGACCACGGACATAGTCCTCGTAGGTGCCTCCAGTGCCGTGTGGCATTGAGCGGAACCCCTGAACGTTTTCTAGCAAGACTAGACAAGGCCGGACCTCCCGAACGAAGTTCAGATAAACATCCACCATTCGGCTGCGCGGATCATCAGGTCGTCTGAGGCCGTTGGTCGTAAATCCCTGACATGGAGGGCCGCCAGCGATCAGATCAACCGAACCGCGCAATGCCTTCAGCTCGGTTTTGTGCTCTGAAAACAGTTCTTCAGCGCGCCAGGCTCTGCGTTCTAGCCAACTCGGCCAATCGTGCCTTTCAGGATGCCTGTGAAGTAGGTTTTTCTCATAGGTTGCGAAGGCGTCATCATGCGCTTCAACGGCGAATCGTGTTTTGAACCCAGCACTTCCTAGGCCTAGCGAGAGACCGCCACATCCTGAGAAAAGATCAATACAGTTGGCCGTCATTTTCTTCCCGAAGAAGCCCGTTCACTCACGAGCAGATAACCAACAACCTGAGATCTCTAGCAACCCCAAAGGAGTAGTTCCGTTAGTCAAGAGCATATGTTTCCACTCAACTGCGGCTGAGCAACATCATGTTGAAACCTTGGTCGGCACCCGAAGGCGTGCTTGGATTTGGACCAGTTCTCCGGCTGGGCGTCGTTTTTTTGTCCGTCTTTGTGGCTGCATGCAGTTCGAAGACACCGCAGTTGACTCCAATGTCCATCCTTTGCAGCCGATGGAGGGGACTAGAAGGTGGATTGACGAGGGCCTTATTGTTTCAACATATTGTTTTTAAATTTAAATATTTGAAATAGTGGTGCCCGGGGGCGGAATCGAACCACCGACACGAGGATTTTCAATCTCCGATCACGAGTTTCCCAGCCAATCTCGCCCCGTCTGAGGGCGTCTAAAAACATCTATTGATTTCAGTGTATTGTGGTGGATATTTCGTCTCTGAACGTCTATCATCGTCCCTGCCAGAACCATCCAAGCGCGTGCAAAAAGCGCCCCCAGCGCGCCCCCAGAATGAGTGGGGGCGCTTTTCGACCCGGGACAAGAGACCATGAAGACCGAACTGACCGCAGTTGCCTTGCGCAAGCTGCCACGCCCCGAAAGCGGGCGGCTCGAGCTGACCGACACAAAGTGCCGGGGGCTCAATTTCCGATACACCGCCAAGGGCGAGCGCACCTGGTCGATACGGCTCAAAGTGCACGGCCGGGATCGGCGGTTTGTCCTGGGCCACTATCCAGCCATGTCGCTCAGCGATGCCCGGGACACTGCCGGCCGATTGCGTGCCGAAGTGACGGCCGGCCGGGATCCCGTTGCCGAACGCCGCGAAGCCCGACAGGCGGCACTTGTGGATCAGGCGACTTCGGTTTCCGAAGTGCTGCACCGCTACGCCGATCTTCACCTTGCAAAGCTCAAGGATGAAAGCCGACGCCACAACGCGCTGAAGCGGGCGCTCAAGATCCACATGGCGCGCCCCATGGCAGAGCTGACCAAAACGGATCTGCAAGCCATGGTAGACGACAAGGCGCGCAAGACGCCGGTTGCTGCCAACCGGCTGCTGGCCGGGTTGTCGCATTTTGCGGGCTGGGCGCACCGGCGCGGCTACCTTGAGGTGAACATCGGCGAGCGGCTGGAGAAACCGCACCGCGAAACCGGCCGCGACCGGGTGCTGACGCTCGAGGAACTGGCCGCCATCTGGGATGCGTCGGAAAAGCTGGGGCCGCTCTGGGGCGGATACATCCGGCTTCTGATGCTGACGGCCCAGCGCCGCGGTGACGTGGCCGGGATGCGTTGGGAAGAACTCGAGGGCGACCGCTGGGTGATCCCGGGTAGCCGGACGAAAAACGGCAAGCCGCATATCGTCCACCTGTCCGCACCGGCCGTCGCGGAGCTCGAGGGGATCCGCGAAGATGCCGAGCGGGCCAAGGGGCTGATATTTACAACCACCGGCAAGACGCCGATCTCCGGTTTCGGGCGCTTCAAGGAACGACTGGACGAACTGTCCGGCGTGACCGGCTGGACGCTTCACGATCTGCGCACCGCCTTTGCCTCGCATTGTGCAGAGGCCGGGGTTTCGGAAAGCGTCGTGGACCGCGTGCTGAACCATGTCGCCACCGGCTCGAGAGTGTCGGCCGTGGCCCGCGTCTATCAACGCTCTGAGCTGTTGCCGCAGCGCGCCCAGGCTCTGGAGCGCTGGGCCGGGATCCTGTTGCGGGCGGCCGGCGAGCCGCTGGCCGGACAGGTTGTGAGGTTGGGGGCATGACGGAAACGGGGAAAGGGCACAAGCTGGGCTCGCTGCCCGTCGCAGAGATTTTGAATGTTCACAGCGAACTGCGAGAGTTGCTGAAAGACCGTGAGGCCACCGGGACGGGCCACTGCATTTTGGTGGATGCAGAGTTGGCCGAACGCCTTTTGCGGGCGCTTAAGGAATGCGCGGCACTGCAAGTCCTGCGAGACGAGGTGGGGCCGATAGCATGGGGAGCCCTGAAAAGCTTGGGCGCGACGCAGGAACGCCTTTCGCGTCTATTGGACAAGCACGTTGAGTTGCTCGACTTCGCAGAAGACCAATCCGCCGCGCTGAAAGGCGCTCTCCCGGTTTTGGAGGGTGCGCGTCGCTCCAAGTCCAATCTCGAGCTTGGCGGGGAAATGCGAAGCGCAAAGACCCGTGATTGGGAAACCCGGGCCGCTGACAAAAGGGACGAAGCCATAGCCACGGGGCGCGACTGGCATGGAATGCTGAGCTTCGTTGTCGATGATCTCCAGACTTGGGCGGCCATGGATCCAAAGAACCGACGCGCTCCCAGCGAGACGACATTGCGCAAGCGCTCCGGCTTTCGCCTCAAGGACTACCCCGACTGACGAACTGACCGGACCGATCCGGCGGCCAGACTAGACCGGTCCGCCGGCGCTGGCATTGAACGGAAATCCATCCCGTGAAATCTAAATTGGTATCGAAACCGAACCGAGATCAGAAACGGGGGCAGGAATGGACCTGGAAAGCTATCCCGAACGGCTGTTGCCGATTTCCGAAGTCGAAACGATGACCGGCAAGAAACGCCCGACCATCTACCGCGACATAGCGCTGGGCCGCTTCCCGGCGCCGGTGAAATCCGGCGGCTCGAGCCGCTGGCTTCTGTCCGAGCTTGTGGCCTACATCGGCCAGTTGAAGGCGGCGCGCGACGTCGCCCGCGCACCAGCAGAGTGATCCCCAGGTACGGCAACTGACCGCCTGAAAGGGAAACGCCGCGCGGACCCGGGACAGGATACGCACGGCGCTGCCATCCACCGAAAACCGATGGAACCATCAATGCGAAGCTATCTGCTTTCGCAGTCGGGGGCAATTTGCCATGTCCGATCTGCAACCGAGCCTTTTTCCCGACCTGCCGGCGCCGGATCCTGCCGAGCTGGACCGGCTCCGCAACGCCCAGGCGCAACAGACCTATCGGGGCAATCCGGGCAACGCGGCAAAGATTGCGGCTCGGTTGCAGGTTGCCCGGGCGGTGCAGCGCGGCGAGCTCGAGCGCGCGGAGCGGTGCAGCGATTGCGGCTCGAGCTGCCGAACCGAAGGGCACCACGCCGACTATGCGCGCCCGCTGTCGGTGGTTTGGCTCTGCCGTGCCTGCCACATGGCACGGCACCGCAAGCCGGTAGCTCTGCTTGGGCAGTTGTTGCTGCCACTGAACCGGGGGCAGATCATGCCGCGCGATGAAACCACCGCGGCCGACGACGGCCGGGATACGCGCGCCTGGCAAGGCTGGGTCCTGACCGCCGATTTTTGGGATCTCTGCGAGCGTGCCGGATGGATCATGGCCGCTACGCTTGAGGCCGCTGGAGCGAATGACCGGCATTTCCGGGGTTCTGCCCGCGAGTTGGTCAAGTTGGCCATTCTGGAGGCGCTGGGCGCGCGACGTGCCGACATCGAGGCCGCCGACCTCGACCGGCATATCCGGCCGGGCGCGTTCCTGTCGGCTTCCGAGCTTTCCGGCGCCCTTGGGATCTCCGCGGCGGTGGCCGATGCAATCGTACTGGCACTTCTGGATCTGGAGGTGTTGGAGATTGGCCCGCCGACCCGGTTCGCACCTTGGGTCTGGTGGCGCACTGTCGCCGCGATGCGCGGGGAGTTGGTGCCGTGGTGACAAATGGGAAGCCGGGCACGGGTGGGTTTCAGAAGATCGGCAGTGTTCCAGTGCCGGAAGCCGTGTCGTGGAGGGATGCGCAGGCCAAGGCTGCGCTGGATCAGATTGCCCGCGACCTGGACGCCGGAAAGATCATGCGCGGATCAGCCCTGGCAGAGCTTCGGCCCGTGCAGTTCCGCGATTGGCAAACGTCCCTGGACGAATGGCTGGAAAGGCAACTGGAGGCTGGCCGGGGCTTTGCCCGCTGGACCACCTATGCCGTGTTGCAGCATGTGATCCGCCGGGTGAACGATGACGGCGAGGCATGGCCGGGCAGAGAACGCCTTTGCGCCGCGGCCGGATGCGTTGCCAACTCAGCGAGGCGCGCGCTTCGCGAACTCGAGACTTGCGGCGTTCTGGAACCGAACGCCGGCAAGAAAGGTTCGCACGGGCCGCGTGTCCTTCGGTTCTCCTGGCCGCTGCCCGATCTGCCGCCAAAGCAACCGGACGGTTCCCTTGGCTCTGCCCCCGCCGGTCAACCCGCCCCAAGGCAACCGTCCGGTTCCCTTGGCACCAAAACCCAAGGCAACCGGACGGTTCGGCCAAAGGAACCGGACGGTTCGGCCAAGGGAACCGGACGGAGCCCCTAACTATAGAACGATTGAACTAAAGGAACGGACGCAATGAAAAAAGCTCAGAGACGACCGCTTCGCGAAAACGGAAAACGACCGAGAACCAAGGCCGCCTGGAAAGCCGCTGTTGCCAAACGCCTGGGCGAAGAACGCGCCGCTGGCCGTGGATTGCGGGATCCGCTCTGCTACGGAGTGCTTGCCGCGATGATGCTGGACCTGAGTGGCGACGGAGAAATCTGCGGCGCGCTGGCGCCCGTGGCCGTGTTGCTGGGATGTGAGGAACACGAAGCCGGCAAGGCGCGGGACAAGTGGCATGTTGCCGGGTGGGTGTCCTTCAGCCTGGGCGGGCCGCCGGCGCGGCTTGTGGTCCGCCTGAAATGGCCGCTGCCGCCAATGCCACTGAAACCAAGGCACCGACACGACCAAGGGCCAGCGGTGCCCGTCGCTCCGAGCCGCTTCCTGCAATGACAGCTCCGACCGAACGCGAGCGCCTGGCCGGCGAGCGCGCGATTGCCGGAGCCTTCGCGGAACTGCGCAACGGCGACTTGAGACAAGCCACAGCGGCGCGCAAGTGGATCACCGGAGGATCTGCCGAGTTGGCGTTTGCCGCAGCGCTGGCCGGCCTGCGGGCTAACACCGTGCGGAGTTGGGGGGAGGCGGTTGCCACTGGAAGCCGACCGGGTGCAGCGCCGATGCTTCTGCGTCGGTTGCGAGCGCTGCAATCCGATGGGGTATATTGACATCGGTCGCACAAGCGGCCGGATACCGGAGGGCCGACACAATGGGAACGGTTGCGCTCAGAACTGAACCGGCTTCGGGACTGTCTGTTGTCGTGGCCGCCGGCCGTGACGCATGGCGGCGGTTCTGCAAGGCGCAGGAGCTGGGGCTGGATCAGTTGTTTGATGTAGGGCGCGCGCTGATGGAAGGGCGCCGACTGGCAATGGCTGAGGCCGGGACGAACAAGCCCATGGGGGCGGGATATGCCCGGGCATTTCAGGCGTGGTGCGAGGTGCAGGGCTTCGTCGACGTGCCGACAGACTGGCGCGGCTCGCTCATGTGGTGCTGCGAGCATGAGACCGAAGTGCGGGCCATGTGGGCAGAGCACGCGGCAATCAAGAAATCCCGACCGAGCCTTGATCCCCGGAACATGGCGAACATGACCCAGCGCCGCCGCCGGAACGGCCCGCCGAAGAAACGCCGGCCGCCGACTGTCGCCGCTCTGCCAATTGCCACGCTCTGCGCCAGCTTGGGGAAGCGGCTGGCCGCACTGGATCCGGCTTCGGCCCTTGCCGAGATATCCGAGCTTGCAACCGCCCTGGAAGCGGCGGCGTTGCAGGCGCAGGCGGGCCAGAAAATGCCCCTTTCAAATTCGCACCCGGCTGAAAGCCTGGCAGAAAGGCCGTCCAAATAGCGGAAGAATTCCGGCTGCATCGGTCCCGATCAGTCTCTGCAAAACGCGCGCAAATAGCGCCCCCAGCGCGCCCCCAGCCGAAAGCCGTAGTTCTCGAAAGGCCGCCGAAATTCCACTAAGTTCTTGATTTCAAGTGGTGCCCGGGGGCGGAATCGAACCACCGACACGAGGATTTTCAATCCACTGCTCTACCCCTGAGCTACCCGGGCACGGGTGCGCATCTCTGCGCGGGTTGCGGCGTTCTAATCGGGCTGATCGGGCAAGTCCATAGGGGCCGGCAAAAAATCAGTGGAATTTTCGAGCCGCATCGTCGAACTCGTCCGACGCCCCATCTACGACGGGTCGCTCTTCCGTCGCTATGGCGTATTTCCCCTGCATCCAGCGCCCAAGGTCGACATCCGCACAGCGCTTCGAGCAGAAGGGACGGTAGCGCGGTTCCGGGTCCTTGCTGCAAATCGGGCAACTCAACGCAGAGCCTCCGTGACAGTCGGGTCGAGGGGCGGGCGCTCGCGTTTTCGTTGCAGTTCGAAATGGCCAAGCGGGGTCCAGCCGATCATCGCGGTTTCGACCGGGTCGGCGCGAAGGGTCGATTTCAGCACCTGCTCGATCTGTCTGCGGTCTTTCTTTGCCAGCGGGGCGAAATCAACCACGATCTGCCCACCGAGGCCGCGCAATCGCAATGCGCGCGGGAGTTCGCGGGCGGCTTCGATGTTCGCCTTCAGGGCCGCAGCCGGGGACTGGTCGCCGCCCGTGTTCACGTCTACGGCAACCAGCGCACGCGTCGGCTCGACCACGAGACTTCCACCGCCGGTCAACGGGATGTCGCCGGACAGCGCCAGAGACAGATCGTCCAGCACCCCCCGGGTCTCCAGGCATCCGGCATCGGTCACGATCTCGTCCGGCGTGCCCCAGTCGCGCCACGCCAGAGCGTGGGAATCCGCGCCCTCCAGCAATAGCTGCGGATCGCCGGAGGATTCGCCAAGGATCGCCTCTGCAAGGCTCCGCATCTCCGCGATGTCCTCGGCGATTTCCCCCTCGTCCGCGCCCTCGGCTTCAGACCGCAGGATCAGGCCGAATTCGCTGCCATCCATCAGATCTTCGGCGAGGGACTTGAGCGCCGCGCGCGCATCCTCGTCGCGGATGCGGCGAGAAACGTTCAGGCCTGGTGCATCCGGGGTCACGATGGCAAACCGAGACTTGAAGAGCAGCTTCAGCGTAACGGGGACCGCCTTGCCCGGCTCAGCGTAGCCGGTGACCTGGACCAGAACACTTTGCCCCTGCGCCAGCCCCTTCGCTTGCCGCAGGAAACCCTGCCCGTGCGGAAGCTGTACGAAGACGCCGCCCTGGCCTTTCATCTGCCGTCCCACCTTGGCGAGAAACACAGTGCCAGGCACATTCGGGCCCCCTTCGGGCGGGTCGACGAGAAGGTCCTCCACCCGGCCATCCACCATTCGGACGGCAACGCGGCGATCCAGGACGTGATCGAGAAATACGCTGGTGCCCTTCATGGGGCCTCCCTGTAGAGCGGGTATCCGGCCGCCATCAGCAGGCCGGCAGTTTCAGCAAGCGGCAGACCGACGATACCTGTGTAGGAGCCGCTGATCCAAGGGATGAAGGCACCGGCAGGCCCCTGTATCGAGTAGCCGCCCGCCTTGCCCACCCAGTCGCCGGAGCGCAGGTAGGCGTTGACCTCAATGTCGCTCAGCATCTTCATGCGCACCGCGCTCACGCTGTCGCGTTCCCAAACCCGCTCGCCGAGCCGCAGGGCAACGGCGGTATAGACCCGATGCCTCCGCCCGGAGAGCCGGTGCAGGAAGTCTGCAGCTTCCGCTGCATCCGCCGGTTTGCCAAAGATACGCCGCCCCAAGGCAACGGTCGTATCCGCCGAGAGCACCAATTCTTCTCGATCGGCCTTTACGGCCAATGCCTTCTCTCGCGCCATGCGCGCACAATACGGCCGCGGCAGTTCGCCGTCATTCGGGGTTTCGTCGATGTCGGGGGCACGAATATCGTCGGCAACGACGCCGATCTGGGCCAGCAGCTCGCGCCGCCGCGGGCTGCCGGAACCAAGCACGAGGCGCATTTTTGCGCCTTACTTGAAGCGGTAGTTGATACGACCCTTCGTCAGGTCGTACGGGGTCATTTCCACCTGGACCCGGTCGCCGGCCAGAACTCGGATACGGTTCTTCCGCATCTTGCCCGCCGTGTGCGCGATGATTTCATGGCCGTTCTCGAGTTCGACCCTGAATGTCGCGTTCGGCAGGAGTTCCTTCACGACACCGGGGAATTCGAGCAGTTCTTCCTTGGCCATGTTCACTCCAAAAGTGTTTGCAACAGCCTCCCTCTCGGAAGGTGGGCGTTAAATGCGCCTGATCGCGCCACAAATCAAGGCCGATTCGCGTTCATTTTCCCCGGTGTGACCGGGTTTACGCGCCGCTTCGCTGTCTTTCCGATGGCGAGGGCCGTGGTCGGGCCACCACTCCAGCCAAGAGGATTCGCATTTCGATTGCCTGGTGCAGGCACGCGCCGGGGACCTCCTCCACCACTCAGCGAATGCGTTCGCCGCGGAAACGGAGTGCGTGGGCCACATCCATGTGATGCGGATGTCGGCGAACGGAGGCACATCTGCCAACACTCGAGGTCGCCAAGCTGCGGAAGTGGCGCTGCGCAGGACCATCAAACGGCCAGACGACATCCAAACTACAGCCGTCAGGACGCTTGCTGTCGCAGCGGCGGGCCAAAACGCTCGATCATCCGTCCGATGATCTGGTCCCGAGACTGGCGGTAGCGGTCGAGTTTCTCCTCGCGGGTCTCGCCGAGGCCGGTTGGATCCATGATAGGCCAGTATTCCACGTCGAGGTGGTAGTACCGCGTCAGTTCCAGCGCCTTGCGCTGGCTTGCAGGCGACAAAGAGACGATAAGGTCGAACCCGCCGAGATCATCACCCCAATCCTGCATCTCGTCAAAGCTGCGCGCGCGATGTCGCGAAAGCTCGACGCCGACCTCGTCGCAGACGGCAATCGAAAAGCCGTCGATCTCCAGATCGTTCTTCACTCCTGCCGATTGGATATAGAAGGCATGTCCGTAGTAGAGCTTGGCCAGACCTTCCGCCATCGGGGAACGCACTGCGTTGTGGTCGCAGGTGAACAGTACCGATGTGGGAAGGTCCGCTGCCACGTCAACCTCCGAAATGCAGGACGCAGATCAGAGTGAAAAGACGGCGTGCCGTATCGAGGTCAACCTCGGCCTTGCCCTCCAGGCGCTCCTGCAAGACTCTGGCGCCCTCGTTGTGGATGCCCCGCCGTGCCATGTCGATCGCCTCAATCTGGCTTGGCGGCATGGTTTTCACGGCAGAAAAATAGCTCTCGCAGATCTGAAAGTAGTCCTTCACCACCTGCCGGAAGGGTCCGAGGGAGAGATGGAACTCTCCAACTTTCCCGTCGTCCTCGGTGGAGATATCGAAGACCAACCGCCGGTCACGAATCGCAAGCAGCAGCTTGTATGGGCCCTCCGGGATCGGTTCGTCGTCATGCCTGAGCGGCATGGCAAAGGAATTGTCTTCCAGCAGATCGAAGATTGCCACTTTTCGCTCTTGCTCGATCTCGGGCGTTGGCGAGGCGAGGTGGGTGTTGTCGATCTCGACATGGCAGATGCGGGAGGTGCTCATGGCGTCTCCTCGTTGAGTCGGTCAAGCCGGGCCCGGACGGACAGGCCGTGCGCCTCGAGGCTCTCGGAAATGGCAAGGGTTTCGGCTGCAGGTCCGATGGCCTTGAGCGCGGCGGGAGTCATCGACGCAAGCGTTGTGCGTTTGAGGAAATCCATCACGCTGAGCCCGGATGAGAACCGGGCTGAGCGGGCGGTTGGCAATACGTGGTTGGGTCCACCGACATAGTCGCCGATGGCTTCTGGCGTCCAGCCGCCAAGGAAAATCGCGCCGGCGTGAATCGTTTTTTCCGCCAGCGCCTCAGGATCCGCCACGCAAAGCTCCAGGTGCTCCGGTGCGATGCGGTTGGACAATTCCGCTGCCTCGTCCAGATCGCCGACCGTGATCACGGCCCCGAAATCCCGCCATGAGGGGCCGGCGATCGCGCGGCGCTCTAGGGTTTCAAGACGCTTTTCAACGGCGTCCGCCACGGCGCGGCCAAAGGCAGCGTCGGGCGTGATCAAGATCGATTGGGCGCTCTCGTCGTGCTCCGCCTGGCTGAGCAGATCGACGGCAATCCAGTCGGGGTCATTCTCGGCATCGGCGATCACGAGGATCTCGGACGGCCCCGCGATCATGTCGATGCCAACCTTGCCGAACACCCGGCGCTTGGCCGCAGCAACGAAGGCATTGCCCGGGCCGGTGATCTTGTCGACCGGCGCAATTGTCTCGGTCCCATAAGCAAGGGCAGCGACAGCTTGCGCCCCGCCTACTCGGTAGACCGTATCGACACCGGCGATCTTTGCCGCAAGCAACACAAGCGGGTTCACGACATTGTCCGGTGTCGGCACCGTGACCACCAGCCGCTCGACCCCAGCGACCTTGGCCGGGATCGCGTTCATCAGGACCGAGGAGGGATAGGAGGCAAGCCCGCCCGGTACATAGAGACCAGCAGCGGAGACTGGCGTCCAGCGCCAGCCGAGTGTCGCGCCCGTGGCGTCGGTCCAACTGGCGTCCTCCGGCATCTGGCGCGTATGATACGCACGTATGCGGTCGGCGGCGAGTTCCAGTGCAGCGCGTTCGGACTGCGCGACTTTTGCGCACTCGGCGTCTATCTCTGCTTGCGTGAAGGCCAACCCGTCCGCGCCCGGAGAGAAACGGTCGAACCTTTCGGTCAACTCGATGACTGCGGCATCGCCACGGGCACGCACGTCGGCAATGATGGCGGCGACGGCCTCGTCCACGTCCGGCGCATCCTCGCGTTTCGTGGTCAGGAAGGCCGCGAAACGGGACTCGAAATCGGATTCGTCAGTTGTCAGGAACTGGGGCATGGCGTCTCCTCGTCAGGCCCCCACATACCGTTCCCTCTCCGCCGCCTCAAGCAGGCCGCCCGCGATGTTCAGTCGCCGTGCTGCGGCACCTGGCCGGAGGGGGCAACATAGGGGCGCGTGACATCGCGGAGCGATACATTCAGGCATTCCACATCGAGGCCGATTGCACCGTCGCCGGCAAGCGTCAGCACCAGACGACCCGTCCCGTCCGCTCCAGGTTCGAAGGCGACAGAGAGCAGCGACAGGACCATGTCACTGTCGGTCCGATCGATGCCCTGCGACGCGACCTTTGTGACGTCCTCGACCACAAGCAGGCTCTGCACCCGCTCGTAGGGGCGGCCACGCTGCTCTGCATCCTCCCGATCCTCCCAGCGGAACCGGTTCAGCAGCATTGCGAAACGACGGCTTTTCGCCTCCCAGCGCATTTCCGTGATCGGAAGGACGGCGTCCTGGACCATCGCCGAGATCACCCCGAGATCGTCGGCATCGACGGCGGTCACCAGGATCGGGCGCTCGGCACCGTCCTCGAAGGTAGCATCAGTCATTCTCGTTCACCCGTTCAATGCGTGCGCCGCAGGCACCTAGCTTGTCCTCGACCCTCTCGTAGCCGCGATCGAGGTGGTAGACCCGATTCACCACCGTTTCGCCTTCGGCCGCAAGGGCGGCGAGGATCAGCGACACGCTGGCCCGCAGATCGGTTGCCATGACCGGCGCGCCCTTCAGCCTGTCCACGCCAGTCACCGTCGCGGTCCCGCCCTGGACGTCGATCTGCGCCCCCATGCGGATCAGTTCCGGCGCATGCATGAAACGGTTCTCGAAGATTTTCTCTTCCAGCACGCTGACGCCTTCGGCCGTGCACATGAGCGCCATCATCTGCGCCTGCAGGTCGGTCGGGAAGCCTGGAAAGACCTCCGTTACGACATCGACCGCGTTCACCCGGCCATTCTTGCGGCTGACGCGAAGGCCGGTTGCGGTCTCCTCCACCGAAATGCCCGCGGCGTCCAGTTTCTCGCAAAAGGCGCCCAAAAGGCCAATCCGTCCGCCCTCCAGTTCGACCGTGCCTCCGGCGATCGCCGGCGCCAGCATGTAGGTGCCGGTCTCGATCCGGTCGGCGACCACGGGGTGTGTGGCCCCGTGCAGCGATGTAACCCCTTCGATGGTGATCGTGTCGGTGCCCTCACCTTCGATCTGCGCCCCCATTGCACGCAGGCAAAGCGCGAGATCCACGATCTCCGGCTCGCGGGCGGCGTTGCGCAGCACGGTGGTTCCCTTGGCGAGAGTGGCCGCCATCATCACATTCTCAGTGGCCCCGACCGAAGCGAATCGCAGGGCGATGTCGCCCCCTTTCAGCCCACCGTTGGTTTTCGCGTGGAGGTAGCCTTCCTTCAGCTCGATCTCCGCTCCCATGGCCTCAAGTGCCGTGATGTGGATATCCATAGGTCGTGCGCCAATCGCACATCCGCCCGGGAGAGACACCACGGCATGTCCGTGGCGCGCCAGCAACGGCCCCAGAACCAGGTTGGAGGCGCGCATCTTCCGCACGATATCGTAGTCAGCGACATGGTTGTCGGCGCAGTGGCTCGACATGGCGAGCACCTTGCCGTCCTGCATGCACGAGACCTCTGCGCCGAGCGACTGAAGCAACGTCGTCATGGTGCGGATGTCCGACAGCCTCGGCGCATTGGTCAGCGTCAGCGGCTCTTCACTCAGCAACGTGGCCGGCATCAGCGTCAGACACGCATTCTTCGCACCCGAGATCGAGATCTTCCCGCTGAGCGGCCCGCCGCCCTGTACAACAATCCTATCCATTCGACTCGTTCTCCTGCCTCGTATCGGGATGGGCGCCGTCGACCTGCTGCGCGTCCTCCAGCGCGTCGGTACGCGCCTTCGCCTGGGCCTTTCGCCGCTGGAGATTAGCTTTCAATGCCTGTTTCAGCCGGACCTCCCGGGAATCCGGTGCCGGCCGGCTCTTCCGTGTCCCGCTCATGAGGCGGAATTACGCGAGGGGCCGGTGCAGGTCCAGCCTTCATGCGGGATCGTGGCGGAATTTGAAGCAATGCTGCCAGAATCCTCTTGCACTTGCGACCGCAACTTGTATATCCCGCCCTCACTTCAAATGCTGCCGTAGCTCAGGGGTAGAGCACTCCCTTGGTAAGGGAGAGGTCGAGAGTTCAAATCTCTCCGGCAGCACCAGATTCCACCACAGACTTGGACTTCGAGTTCGGCCAGAACGGATCGCCTAGAGCGCCGTCCGGTTGGCGAATGGATCTTGCAGAGCAGGGCATTCCACGCGTTTCCGAGAAATGCGCGCGATCATAGTATCCCCGGCAACCACTCATACCAATTGAGTTCGGCCTTCTACGTATCCATCCAGAGCATGATCGGGCCGGGTTCAAATAACACGCTGTAGACGCCTCACCTCCACCCCGGCCATTCGTATTGGCCTGCCTGCGCTGCTGCTCGGCAATATCACATTGCCGTTGGCAGGCCTTCCGATCTGGCAAGGTCTGCGATATCCGAGCGGGGTTTGGTCCACCCGCTCGCGACATTTCTCAGGCCGCGATGTTCCGGCAACAGCAATCAGGAGCCTGCCCATGTCGTTTCGTCTCTTTGCATTGACAACTGTATTGGCTGGCGTGCTGCCGGCATTGGCACAGGCTCAGTCCGCCGAAGACACGCCTCGTACCCTGCATCTGGAACTGAACGCATTGCAGGATGTGGGCGGCGCGTGCCGATTGACGTTCATGGCACGCAACGGGACCGGAATGACCATCGAGAAGGTGGTATTCGAGGCGGTGGTCTTCGATCAATCCGGCGGCGTGGTAAACCTGTCGCTTTTTGATTTCCGCGAGTTGCCAGCCGATCGGCCACGGGTACGGCAGTTCGATCTGCCGGACAGGTCCTGCGAGTCCATCGGGCAGGCGCTGATCAATGGTGCCAATACATGCCGTGTCGACGGCGCCGAAAGCGACATCTGTGATGCGTCGCTCTCGCTCGGCAGCCGTCTTTCGGTGGAGTTGCTCGGATGAATCCCATCGACGCGCTCGGCGAGATTGTGAACCTCGGCGGTCCGGTCATAGCGATCCTGCTGGTGATCTCCGTACTGACGCTCGGGGTCGCTCTCTACAAGATCTGGCAGTTCGCTGTCTCAGGGGTGGGTCGCCACCGTCATCTTTCAGAGGCGCTGGCCGCCTGGGATGCAGGTGACCGCCAAACCGCCCGGACGCGACTTGCCGAAAGCCGCAGCTACCTGGCTCCACTTCTGAAGGTGGCGATGGAAGAGCGCGACATGCCCGGACTGGATGACCGGTTGGACGCCGAAGCGGGGCTGGCGCTCGCAGGCCTTGAACGCGGTTTTCGTTTTCTCGACACTGTCGCCCAGCTTGCGCCGTTGCTTGGCCTGTTCGGCACGGTTCTCGGCATGATCGAAGCGTTCCAGAGCCTTCAGAATGCTGGCTCGTCGGTGGATCCGTCTCTGCTTGCGGGCGGGATCTGGGTCGCGCTTCTGACAACCGCCGTCGGGCTGGCAGTGGCGATGCCGACGTCGATGGTACTCGCCTGGCTCGAAAGCCGCACTGCTGGTGAACGTGTGTTCGCGGACAAGGCGCTCCGGACGGTCGCGGTGCCCAGCCGGACCGACCCTGCTGACGCAGCGCCCGACTTCGCGCCCTTGGCCTCGAACCATGGCTAACAGAGCGCCATTCACCCGCCGCAGGGTGGCGCTGACGCCGCTCATCGATGTCATTTTCCTTCTGCTGTTGTTCTTTATGCTATCCTCGACCTTCGCGAAATTCGGCGAGATCGAATTGAGCGCGGCCGTAGCCGGGACCGGGGCCGCAGGAGAACCGACCGAGCGCGCATTTCTGCAACTCGGTGGCGCGCGACTGGTGTTGAATGGGGCGGACGTTTCGCTGAACGAATTGGCCAGGACTGTCCAGCCCGGGCAGTTGCTGGTGAGCCTTGACGACGACACCTCTGCACAGAGGCTGGCTGACCTTCTCGTGCAACTGCGCGGCGTGGAAGGTGTCAACGTCTTGGTGCTGGAGTGAACGAATGATACGCTCCACGATCCCGCGTCGAAAACGCGACTCGACCATCGCGCTGATCAACGTGGTCTTCCTGATGCTGATCTTCTTTCTGATCGCTGGAACGGTCGCGCCACCGCTCGACCCGGACCTGGAACTCGTGGACACCGCCGGCCTCGACGGGCGGGAGCCACCAGATGCGCTGGTACTGCACAAGGACGGCACTTTGAGCTACCGGGGCCAGCCAAGTGACCCGAAGGCGTATCTGGACACGCGCGCTGATGAACCGGCACGGATCGTGCCTGATCGCGATGCGCCAGCGTCCAGGCTGGTGGAGGTGACTGGAACCCTCCGCCGCCTTGGTGCCCCGTCCGTGTTCCTCGTCACCGAACAGGCCATCGAGTGATCCGCAGATCGGCAATCGCCGCGACTGCGGCCGTCCTGTTGTCGCTGGTGACGCATGTCTTCGGCCTTGGCATTCGCGTTGACGCGGAACGACCGCATGCCGATGCACCGTCCGATAGTGTCGCATTGGGCAGTTCGTTCGAGGACATTGCGGAAGCCCTGTCGGATCCGGTGCCACCCGAACCGGCCCCAGCGCCCGAACCACCAACCGAACCGTTGCCGGAGCCAGAGAACCAGGACCCCCCAACTTCCGTTGCGCTCGTGGCATCCCCCGATCCACAGCCTGTCGCGGCACCGGACCTGGGTTCGGCCGAGACAGTGCAGGCGGACGCGGCTGGTTCTACGGAACCCAAGCCGGCAGAGATACCGAAGCCGGAGGCCGTTTCCACCCCGAACGGTGAGGACGGCTCGGCGACCGAGGCCGCCAGCCCCAGCGCCGTCGAGCCCGTGTCATCGCCCGAAGAACCGGAAAGCGCGCCCGTCTCCGATGTTGCGGCAGTCGACACCGCAGCAACAGAGCCGTCGAATGCACCTTCGCCGGAGCCGACACAACGGCTTGCGGCCTTGCCGGTCGAGGTGTCGCCCACGCTGCCTGTTTCGCCATCACCAGAGCCTGCGACGATCCCGGTCATCCCGCTGGAACAGGAGAGCATTGACCCGGCCACCCCCGACACGGACATCGCCCCGGTGCCGGAGACCGCCGAGGACGGTCTCGGGGGGACCGAGCTTGCTGTTGTATCTTCGCCGCGTCCAAAACTCCCGGATCGACGACCCTCCGCCCCGTCCACTGCAGGCAGCGGCAGCCGGCCCCCTGCGCCCCAGACCATGGAATCGCCGCTGACGGCCTATCAACGCGACGGGACCCTGAACGGCTGGCTCGGCCAGAACAGGGATCGGGGACCAGGAAACGCAAGCACCACCAACTATGCCGGACGTGTTCTGGTGCATCTGAACAGTGTCCCACCGGTACGGGTATCAACCCCCGGGTTGGCACGGGTCACCTTCGAGATCAATCCGGACGGCACGCTGGCCTGGGTCAAGGTCGATACGCGGTCGGGTTCGCCGGAACTAGTTCGCGCAGCCCGCCAGCAGGTCCGGAAGGCAGAGCCCTTTCCGCGGCCACCTGCTGGCGCCAAGCGGCAGATCGGCTTCGTTTTCGGCTCCAAATAGACTGCAGGGTGTGCGCTCACTGACGGTACCGCGACGGGTGCTTGGGGCGACTTGTGCGAAAACAATGGGATAGCTGATGGCCTTGGGTTTCATTCGCGCAAGCCAAGAAGGCTGTTGGCCGATCCAGCGAGATGAAGCGCCATCTGGAAGGACCACTTGGTGCGCACAATGCAGCTTGGCGCAAGAGTGTATACGGCCATGGCGGATTGCGACCAGGTCCACCAACCCTGCCCGGTCCTGCCTGCCCACCGCGCGGAACGACCGATCCGCGACGGAGACCGATGCGAGACCGTAGCACTGGCGACACCTGCAACGCCCTGGCGAACATCTTAGGCACGGTGCCGAGCTCACTTTGAGGGGCGTTTTGGCGCCGACCCGGCATTTGTCCCGCCGGAATCGGTCACAAGCCGGTTCGGGCGCCCTTGACCGGGGCACCACCCGTTCGGGTCCGACGGGTCTAGCGCCCAGCCGGGAACATTCCGGGCCTGTCGCCGTTCTCTCTGTGAAGGCGCCGCGTGAGCAGGCGACCACTACGGAAAGGAGACCCAAGATGAACTGGGACCAAGTTCGCGGAAACTGGCAGGAAATGAAGGGCAAGGCCAAGGAGACCTGGGGCCGCCTGAACGATGATGAACTGGCGGAAGCCGAGGGCGACCGCGAGCAGCTCGAAGGATTGCTGCGCCAGAAGTACGGAAAGACCAAGGAAGAAGCCCGCGACGCTATCGATCGCTGGCTGGCGGAGGCGTGAGCGATGCCGGATCTCGACACAGCCCGGGAAGCCCCGGAAAAACTCGTTTTCGATGCGCTCGACGACACCCGGGCGGGCATGTTGTGGGTCCCGGCAAGTGGCCAGCATCCGCAACCCATGACACATCACCTGGAGCGGAGTGACGGTGAGCTTTGGTTCATCGTCAACCGCCAATCCGACCTTGTCGCAGCGGTGGGCGAAGGCGCGGATGCGCGATTCACGCTCGTGACCAAGGCGCAGGACGTTCACATCAGCTTCACCGGCGCGCTCATGCAGGTCGACAACCCGGAACGGTTGCGCAACCTCTGGTCGCCGGTGTCCGCCGCCTTCTTCGAAGGCGAGGCGCCGACGGAATCGGATGCGATCCTGTTGCGAATGACACTGCGAGAAGCCGCGCTCTGGGCGAGCCCGTCCAACCCGGTCGTGTTCGGCATCAACGTCCTGCGCGCCAATGCCGGCGGTTCGGCCGAAGACCTCGGCTTTCACACCGTGATCCAGATCGCGGCTTGATCGCCCGCCCCGCGCCACGTCGCCGACCGGCGCGGGGTTCACATAGGACAAGGAGAAGCAGGATGACTTTTTCGATTCCCGACATGATATTGGACATGCGCCGGACCAAGTCACCAGTCGTTCAGGCTGGGCCTTCAGAGGGGGCCGGCACAGACGTGCAACCGGGCCTGCCCATAGCCGCCATCAGCCTCTCCACGGGGCTGGCCGGATGGGACCGGATATAACGGGCCGGCTGTAGCAATCCCGACTACCGCCAGAACAGTTCGCGAATGGCTGTCCTGGCCTTTGGGCAATCTGCGCGCGAGCTGATATCTCTGGAGCAGGCACTATTAAGCTTTTTTGCCCAGGCCCACGGCAGGAAAGACAAACCCCTAGCAAGCCCAATACGATCATTGCCTAGCCGGACGGCTTCAGTGCCCCGGCCACGGCAGCCCTCTGACGGCCGTTCCCGTGCCGCTCCAGGCGCCGTTCACGCGCGGCGGCAACAAGCGCCGTGAAGAGCCGCCGATGCGCGGCGCGATAGAAAAGATGCTCCGGGTGCCATTGCACGCCCAGCGCGAACGGATCGCGTGTGCTTTCAATGGCCTGCACCATGCCGCCGCCATCCCGCGCACCCACACGCAGCCCATTGCCCAATCGATCAACCGCTTGGCTGTGCAAGGCGTTGACCTTGAGCGTATCGCGCCCGGTGATCCGGCGCAGCCAACTGTCGGCGGATACCGACACAATCCGGCGTGGAAGGATAGTGCGGACCTTTCGCGATTCGGGGTGACGGGCGAAGGCATCCCCCATCAGCGTCCCGCCCGCAGCGATATTCAGCATTTGCGCGCCG
This sequence comes from Aliiruegeria haliotis, assembly GCF_003003255.1. Lineage (GTDB taxonomy): Bacteria > Pseudomonadota > Alphaproteobacteria > Rhodobacterales > Rhodobacteraceae > Tropicimonas > Tropicimonas haliotis. Next base: position 182,756 of record NZ_PVTD01000005.1, on the reverse strand, counting down.
CGGCAGATCCCGAGCACAGGAATCCCGCGGGTCAGCGCCGCCTCCGCCAGCGTCCTTTCCAGCGCGTCCCGCTGGGGCTCCAGTACGGCCTCGGCCACGATCTCGCCGCCATAAAGCGCCGGCGCGATGTCATCTCCGCCACCAATGATCAAACCATCGACCGCATCAAGATCGGCGGGGCGCCCGGCGCCCCAGCGGATCCCGCGTCCGCCCACAAGCCACAGGTTGAAAGCGACCAGCGGGAAGATGCGCCACCCCGAGCGGGCAGAGGTCGTCACGCCAATCAGCGGGCGATTGTGCTCTCTCCGGGCCATTCTATCCGCCCTCCTGAACCGAACGGTAGTTCGGCGCCAAGGTTGCCAGCGAGCCAAGGTGCCCGGTGACTGCCTCGTGCCATTCGGTATGGCCGGGCAGCAACTGCGTTCCGTCTGCCGCGAGCCAAAGGTTGCACAATGCCTCCAGCAGGTCAGTCCTCCGCGCCACGTTCTCGATCAGCTGCCAACGGTCCCACTCGTAGGCGAGTGACCATTCGGCATCGCCGATCCTGCAATCCGGCAACCGATAGTGATATGCCGGACGTGGGGAGACCGCACTGTCGACCGGCCCATCCCGCTCATACCGTTCCGGTGCAACGGCAGCCCACGCTGGCAGGAGATCGAGCCCCTGGTTGCGGCTCAGAGCGTATCGCGACAGCAGCGTGAACAGGTCGTCGCAACTCATCCCGGGGCCCATCCCGGCCAGGTCAGACACCATGTCGGCCGGAAAGGGGTCGACAAATGGCAAGAGACGTCGGCTCAGCTCCGGCGGGTCTCGCCAACGCAGCCAGCCCTCCAGCAATGCGTAGGCAAGCGCAATCCGGGGCAAGTCCGATCCTTCTTCGCTGTCGGCAAGATCGATATTCAGGTGCAGACCGCAGCCGATCAGCAGACTCTTTCCGCCGCCGTGGCCGCCTGCGGCGTCCAGGTCCGCGACCAGAGCCTCCATCTGCGGCAGATCGGTATGAAGCAAGGGCTCGGTCACGATCTCCAATGGCACCACGGACTGGGCAATTTCCACACCGGCCTTCGCGGCGGCGGACTCCGACTCCGGGCGGAATGCCGTGTCCAGGTACATCTCGATCTTGCCAATGGAACTGTGCTGCAGGGTTACCTCCCCGGCGCCGTTCCAGATTTCGCGGCCGGAGAAACGCTGCTTCACGACACCTGTGGCGTCCGGCAACGAAAGCCCGGCGAACTCGATCTCAAGCCCGACACGACGTGGCGATTCACATGACGGATCAGCCGGCAACGGCGCGAAGACAGGGGAGTTCTCGGAGGGGGTTGTGCGCTGTATATCCATGAAGTGGGAACGCCTAGGCCCGGGAAAGGTTCCAATGGCACATGATCGCGCGGTGCCGGGAACCTCCCTCGATACTGTGCGTTGGACCAGAGGAGGCACTCGTATGACACCCTTGGCCAGAATGGCTTGTATCGCTCAGATCGCACTCGCCATCCTGGCCATGCTGGCGGTCTTCTGGGCCTCCCAGCAAATCCTGGCGCCGGTTGTCCTGGCGCTCGTTGTCGGTGTGGTCTTCGCGCCGCTGGTCGATCTTGCACGTTCCGCAGGTGTGCCACGATCCCTCGCCGCCTTTTCCGGGCTGCTGCTCGTAGCAATGCTCATCGGGCTGTTCGTGCTCTTCATGGACCCCTATGTGCGCGAACTTGTCCGCCGTGCCCCGATCCTCTGGGAAGAAGCGCAAGGAGCCATCGAGAACCTGCGCAACCTGCTGCGGGGCGTCGAGGAGATGGCGGAAACGGTGAACGAGGCATTGAAGGACGAGGGCGACACCGAGAGTGCGGGCGGTGACCAGATTATCGCCCCAGACGAAGCGCTGCCCGATGTTGCGACGGCGCTCGGCTATGCACCGGCGCTGGCCGGACAGGCTCTTGTGTTCGTGGGAACGCTGTTTTTCTTCCTGCTGTCGCGGGACGAGATCTATGAGCTGGTCGAACGCGCCACACAAACCGTCGATTCCCATCGGTTGCGCAAGGCGGAGGCGCGTGTGTCCCGGTACTTCCTGACGATCAGCGTGATCAACGCCGGTCTTGGAATTCTCGTCGCTGTGACCATGTCGGCCCTGGGAATGCCCTCACCGGTCCTGTGGGGTGTGCTGGCATTCCTGTTCAACTTCGCACCCTATCTCGGCCCGGCAATCTTCGCCTCTGCGCTCGCCGTGGCGGGCATCCTCACCTTCGACGGAATTGCCGGCATCCTGCCGATGGCCGCCTACCTTGCGCTGAACGTGACGGAGGGCCAGTTCGTGACACCGACGCTCGTGGGCCACAGCATGACCATCAACCCGCTGCTTGTTTTCCTGTCCCTCACAATCTGGCTCTGGCTCTGGGGTCCGATTGGCGGGATTGTCGCGATCCCGCTCCTTGTATGGACGCTCAGCATGACGGGCTGGCAGCTCGGCCTCCCGGACGGGCCAGCGCCACGCGGATCCGAAACGCCACCACCCGCTTGACGCGCGCGCCACGACGTTCGCACCGCCCCTCAGGCTGGATCGTCACTGGAGAACGGCAAAGCCTCGAACGTGACACTAAGCCGGAACACGCCCTGACCTTCTTCAATCTCGACCGAGGAGTCCAATTGCCTCGCAAAGGCAGCGATTAACCGGCTTCCCAATCCGCCGGCATCAACCGCTTCCTGGCTCTCGCCGGTGGCCGGCCGTTCTGAGAGGGAACTCGCCGTGGAAATCCGCACCGTTCCCTCGCCAAGATCGTCGAGGCAGACTCGAAGCCAGCGTTCCCCGTTTGCATCAGTCTGCAGGTACTTGAGCGCGTTTGTCACCGCCTCGACGGTCAGCAACGCAACCGGAACCGCCTGGTCGGGATAGAGCACAACCGGGTCGAGCTTCAGCTCCACCTCCGGCCGTGCGCCGCCGGGAGGCGCGAGGTCCAAGAGCGGCGCCACGACGTCTCGCAACAGATCACCCGCCTGAACGAGCCCGAGGTTCTCGGCCTGGTATAGTCGGCGGTGCACCGTTGCCATGCCTGCAACCCGACGATTCACATTCTGAAGCGCGGCCAGCGTCTCGTCGCTTTGGGTGGCGCGGATCTGCATGTTGATGATGGAGGAAATCAACTGAAGGTTGTTCTTGACGCGGTGATGGACCTCCTTGAGCAGTACATCCTTGTCGTGCATCGCATCCAGCAGGTCAGCTTCGTCGCGAAGGAGCCGGGCCGCCAGCTCACCGAACGCATCGTCGATAGCGGCCAGTTCAGAGGGCATCGACTCTGCGCTCCCGGCTGGCGGCAGGTTCCGGTCGCGGCCGAAAACCTGCATCTGTGCTGCGAGTCTGCGAACGTGCCGCACGACCAGCCGCTCCACTGCCATGAAGACCAGTGCGAGGCTGGCCAGCCACATGAGGATCGGGAACAACGCAGGCGAGACCCATGCCCGGCCCTCGCCGGCGGACCGCGGCAGCCAGGAGCCGACGGCGTAGACAGTTTCCTCGACGATCGGAACGACAGAGAAGGCGCGTGTCTCCCCGTTGCGGTTCTGTCCGATGAAGCGGTCTGGTCCATAGACGAGCGCCGCCGCGTCTCGGTCCGCGGGCAGCCAGCCCTCCGCCTGACCGAGGTCGCCGGTTGCAGTCAGGATCTCTCCTGACCGGTTGATCGTGACCAGGTCCATTTTCCGCCCGGCAATCTGGTCATCAGGCGGCGGGTCAAGTCGCAGATGGGGGATCGAAACAGCAACGAACCCCGTCACGGCGCCATCCCGATCACGCACTGGCTGACCCGCCAGAATTACCGAGGCGCCTGATACCGGTCCTTCCGGCAACACCAGGATCTTGCGGCGGTCGCCAGACATCAACGCCCGGTACTCGGGATCATCCGACAGGTCGAGGCTGGTGTCGGCGGAGGAGCAAACCGAGTGACCCTCCCTGTCAATGAACCCGGCAAAGGCGAAATCACCGCCCGACCGGTCGAGGAAGCGCTGGAACGTCTCGCGGCATTGCGCAGGATCGCCCCGCATCTCGGGGATCGCGGCCGCCAGCCCCTTCGCCGCACCAAACGCGGCCTCGATTGTCCTGCGGTCGTTGCTGGCAGCGCGCGCGGTGATCGCGGTCGTCGTCAGGGAGTGGATCTCGTCAAGCTCTCGCTCCAGCCGTGTCGTCTGCCAGACCGCGATCAAACCCAATGGAAGGAGTGCAATCGAGAGCAAGGAGGCAAGACGCAGCGACAGGCTTCCGCGAAACGGGAGCCGAAGACGCTTCGCCGGGAGCGGCCCGGCCCGTTGCTCGCTCACGCAGCGGCTCCTCCATTGACGGAGACCACGGACTGGGTGACCTGATCCGTCATTTCGATCGGTTCGTCCTCCGACAGATCCATCGCCTGCGCCAGCGCATCGCGCCCGCGCTTGAGACGGCTTTTGATCGTTCCGATCTTCACTCCACACATTTCCGCCGCCTCTTCGTAAGAGTATTGCAACACTCCGACCAGTGTCAGGACCTCGCGTTGCTCCGGCGGGAGAGTGTCGAAGGCAACCCGAAAATCCGCCAGTTGCAACCGCCCGTCATGTGCAGGCTTTTCCGCCAGAGCGCCAGCGAGATTGCCCTCCGGATCATCGGTCTCGCGAGCGGCCTTCCGTCGATCAGAATAGAAACCATTGCGCAGAATGGTGAACAACCATGCCCGCATGTTCGTACCCTCTTCGAACGTGTCGAGCTTGCTCCACGCCTTTAGCACGGTGTCCTGCACGAGGTCGTCAGCGGCGGCTGGATTGCGGGTCAGGCTCATGGCGAAGGCCCGCAGGACCTTCATATGGCCGATCAGTTCGGCCTTCGCATCTTGTCGGTTCACGAGTTCTTCTCCGTCTTGGGATCGGAAACCCCGCTTGCGACACCGACAGGCACGTCGATCTCATCGAGACGTTCAAGTAGTTCCTGCAACCGCGGCGGCAAATCAGCTTGCGACTCTTCCTCGAATATGAGGCGCAGGTTGTCGTCTATCTGGCTTTTCAGCATTCTGGATTTCGATGGCATCGGCAGTGGCGTCCCTTGGCTCGTGTTGACAGCCGCAAAAAAATTCGTGGTCTTGTGGAACAAACGCATGAGAGAAACGTTTGTTCCCCGAAAGTGTGATTTTTCTTGGAGACAGCATGACCGATCCCAGCCAACCAACCAAGATGTCAGATCTCGTTGCTCCGGAATTGCCATTTCTGCGCCGGCATGCCCGGGCGCTGACCGGGCGGCAGGACAGCGGGGACCGTCAGGCCGCAGCCACGTTGGAGGCAATCCTGGCCGATCCGAGTTGCTTTGATGCAAGCCGGGGTGGAAAGGCAGGGCTGTTCCGGGTGTTCCATTCGATCTGGACGAGTATCGATGCGCCGGATGCGGTGTCGGGGGATCCACTCCGCGCCCAGGCAACGCAGCATCTGGCAACACTTACCCCGAACTCGCGCGAAGCATTGCTCCTGCACACCGTCGAGGGTTTCTCCATCGATGATCTGGCGTTCGTGATGGGAATCGACGCCGCCGAAGCTGACGCTCTGGTGGAGACCGCACGCGCGGAAATGCAGAAATCGGTGAGCGGCCGGGTTCTGATCATCGAGGACGAGGCAATCATCGCGATGGATCTCGAGGGCATCCTGTCGATGATGGGGCACGAGGTGACTGGCGTCGCCCGCACCCGCGATGCCGCGGTCGAGATGGGACGCAAGCAACAACCTGACCTGATCCTTGCCGATATTCAGCTCGCCGACAATTCCAGCGGCATCGATGCCGTGAAGACGCTGCTTCCGGAACTCGACGTCCCAGTGATCTTCATCACCGCGTTCCCCGAACGCCTGCTGACCGGGGACCGCCCAGAGCCGACGTTCCTGATTGCCAAACCCTATGAGCCCGATCAGGTGGTCGGCGCCGTCAGCCAGGCCATGTTCTTCGCGTCGACCGCAACGCTCGGCGCCTGACCCACGGCAGAGAACATAAACAGAAAGCCCCGCGTGTCGTCACGCGGGGCTTTTTCATGTTGGTGTGGTGATCGCTTCGCGGATCAGGACGCGGCCAGCGCGCGCAGCATCCACACCGCTTTTTCGTGTACAGCAATCCGGGCCGTCGCAAGATCGGCCGTCGCATGGTCCTTGCGGGCATCCGCCAGCTCAACCAACGCGTGCAGCTTGTGGGCCAACCTTTCGTTGTCCTTTGCGAGGTCTTCCAGCATCCAGAGCGCCGAGGGATGCTCCAGCGTGGAATGCTCGTTGGACATGTTCACGACATCGGAGGGTTTCATCGGGGCAACCCGGCCAAGTGCCCTGATGCGCTCTGCAATCACGTCGATCGCCGCGAACAGATCGGTGTAGTGCTCCTCGGTCAGAACATGCACCGCGTGAAACAGCGGACCTTCGACATTCCAGTGATAGCTATGGGTCTTGAGCAACACGGCGTAGCTCTCGGACAGCACATCCGCGAGGCCTTCGGCGACCGCATCCACGTCGCGGACGCCGGTCTTCACGACCTTGTCCGAGGGGGCGATGTTCATGGGGTTGCTGGGGGCGATGTTCAGCGGACTGTTCATTGGAGTCTCCGGTAGCGTGTTATTGATCTTGTGCGGTGTAGGTCGACGGCACGCCTTTCAGGCGCGCTCCACCAAAGTGAGCTCTGCTTCAGTCAGGGCGTGCGACCGCGCAGGGCGCGCGCGACCATTGCGATGACAAACAGTACGAGAAATACGAAGAACAGGATCTGGGCGATCCCTGCCGAGGCGCTGGCAATCCCACCGAACCCGAACAGCGCGGCAATGAGGGCGACAACCAGAAACGTGATGGCCCATCCAAGCATGATTTACTCCTTTGATCGTTGCGATTTTCGTATCGAACTGTGCATCGACAACGGCGTGCCGGCGGAAATGTTCCCAAAGAATCGTGGAAAACGCTCCCAAGCCCGAAATCAGCCGAGATGGGAGAGAGAGGCGCAGCACCGCGAGGTTTGCCTTGGTTCACTCCACTGCCCCCAGAAGTTGGAGTGACGCCGACCCGGCAATCATGAGCAGCGCTGTCCATCGTGTGCATTGACCTTCGCGCGTCTCGCGGATGCGCGGAACGTTGGGCTCAAACGCTCTATTGCTCAATGGCGCCGGGAGGGTAGGATATGGGCAGGACCTTTCTCCCATCTTGTAGGAGTCTACCGTGCCCGACACATTCCTCAGCGAAGAAGACCTGATTGCCCGGCTCGACTCTGACGAACGGTCGATGAGCGTCGTGATCACCAACCCCGCGTTGCCCGACAACCCGATGATCTATGTCAGCGATGAGTTCGAGGCTCACACCGGCTATGCACCGGACGAGGTCCTCGGGCAGAACTGCCGATTTCTACAGGGACCGGAAACGGACCCGAACGCCGTCGAGGCGATCCGTGCGGCGCTGAAGGCCAGGACGACCTTCACGATCGACATTCTGAACTACCGCAAATCGGGCGAGCCTTTCATGAATCGCCTGCGGATTCGGCCGCTGTTCGATGACACTGGCGATCTGCTGTACTATGTCGGGGCTCAGAACCCGATCTGAACGGCAGACTCCCGGCGGCCAATCGACCTGTGCTCCTCGCCCTTTGGCGAAGCGCTTATCGTCTGTCCACTCGGAACCTGAAAACCAATCTGCATAACCCGGAGGCAGAACATGAAGGCAATCTGGCACGCCATGGTCGCAGGGCTGATGGTCATTCTCGCGGCTCCTGCGATGGCCGAGAGGTATAGGGATCGTGACGTGGAGATGATACCGGTGTCCCAACTCGACCTCGAACGCTACCTTGGCAAGTGGTACGAGATCGCGCGCTTCCCCAACCGTTTCGAGAAAGGATGTGAGGGGGTCACGGCGGAATACGCCCTGCGCGATGACGGCAAGATTTCGGTACTGAACACCTGTCGGATCGGTGCGCCCGATGGTGAGGTCAAGACGGCCGACGGACAGGCCAAGGTTGTCGGTCCGGGCAAGCTGTCAGTCACGTTCGTGCCGTGGCTTCCCTTTGCCCGTGGCGATTACTGGGTGCTTCATGTTGATGAGGACTACACCCTTGCCGTTGTCGGTGCGCCGCGTGGGACAACCGGGTGGATCCTCGCACGCAGCCCGTCGATCTCCGACGAGGCGCGCGCAACCGCAGAAGAGGTTCTCAGGCGTAACGGGTACGATCCCGCGCGCCTTCGCGATGTGCGCCACTGACAGGTCACGCCCCCACAACCTGTTCGACCCGCTTGTCAGCGCTATCGTCTCCGGCAGCCTGAAAATACCCCGGAGAACGATCATGAAATTGGCGGCCGCCCTCGCCCTCTCGATATCCCTTGCCGCTTCTGCGGCAGGTGCGGTGCCATTTGGGAAATGGTCGGAGCAGAAGTTCCCGCGCCTGCCCGGCAACCAGTGGAGCCAGTCGCCGCAAGGTGTAGAGGTGCGCTCAAACGGATCGGTTTCGTTGATCTGGACCCGGCTGCCGGCCTCCGATGGTGCTGCAACACGGGCCACCTGGGACTGGTCTGTCTCGGAAAGCGTGCCCGGCACGCAGCTCACGCGGAAGGGCGGAGACGATCGCAACCTTGCTCTCTATTTCGTGTTCTTGCCGCAGGATCGCGCCGAAGCCAGCCGAAACACCAGCATCCGCAAGCTGCTGAGAGACCGGGATGCCCGCGTGCTCATGTATGTCTGGGGCGGCACGCACGCCCGTGGCGAGGTGCTGCCGACACCCTACCTTGGCACTCGTGGCAAGACCTTGATCCGGCGCCCTGCAGGCACGGGAAGCTACCAGGAAAGCGTTGATTTGAATGCAGATTTCCAGCGTGCCTTCGGTGAACCAAAAACCGTTCTCGTCGGACTTGCAGTGTCTTCGGACAGTGACGACACGGGCACGTCGGTGCAGGCACGGCTTGGTGGGCTCAGACTCGAATGACCGCGCGGGGATACGCACCGGGGCGGCAGTCCCGGGCGACGCCCCCTTCGGCCGGCGGCGCAGCATTTTTCACGTCGCGATGATCCACCTCACGTCAAGCGCCGTATCCCAAACATTCCGCACGACGCGGGCTCACATGAATGGAGATACCATGCTTCGTAGAACTTTCTTTGCCGCCACCGCCGCCGCCGGTCTGTTCGCCGCGACCACCGCATTTGCCGATGGCCACTCCAAGGACATTGTGGATACGGCTGTGGGAGCCGGCTCCTTCAACACCCTCGTGGCCGCCGTTCAGGCCGCCGGGCTCGTAGACACCCTGAAGGGCGAAGGTCCTTTCACGGTGTTTGCCCCGACCGACGACGCCTTCGCCGCGTTGCCCGAAGGCACGGTTGAAGATCTCCTGAAGCCCGAGAACAAGGATCAACTGACGGCCGTGCTTACCTACCACGTGGTGCCCGGCAAGGTCATGAGCGGTGATCTCAGCAACAACATGATGGCCACGACCGTTCAGGGCAGCGACGTGACGATCATGACCGATGGCGGCGTTACCGTTGATGGCGCAAATGTCGTCACCGCCGATATTGAAGCGTCCAATGGCGTTATTCACGTCATCGATGCGGTGATCCTTCCCAAGTAATACTCAGTTCCGCGCGCCGTCTTGCCTCCCTCGAGGCGGCGCGCACCTTTTCCAACGCCGCCACGCCACAAGAAACCGAACGGAACCGATCGTCCTATGAGAAACCTGGTTACTGCCGTTGTTGCCACTCTTTTTTCCACGCCGGCCATGGCCGATCTGGAGGTCGCTTTCCTGGAAGGCGCACCGAAGGACAGTTTCGTCCTGACCAACTCCGGCACGTGTGACCTCGATGCCGCAGCCATCACGCTGGACCTTTCTACCTCCGCTTCCGGTGTCATATTTGACGTCACGGGTAACGGAGCCGGAACCGAGGTTTTCCAACCTTTCGAGATCGTCAGCGGCGAAGGGTATGTCGTTGACCGACCAACCGTGAGAGATGGCGATCGTCTTGTTACCCTGCGGCTGAAAAGCCTCCCGCGCGGGGAAACGGTGGCTTTCACGGTGGACGTCGATGATACCCGGGGGAGCAGAGCAATCACTGTGACCGACAGCGAACTCAGCGGCGCAACGGCATCGATCAAAACACCAGCCTGGACGGCCTCGAAGACATTTGAAGAGACCGCAAAACTCCGAGTGCCGCTGCCGACCTGCTCCTGACACCCTCCGAAGGCTCGAACAACGCGTAGGTGTGCCCCTACCATCGCGACAGAGCCTCGTCGCGCGCCCCCCCCCAGCGCGCGCACCGCACGGGCCCAAACGGCACTCGGGGGCACAGAGCGAACGATTTCAGCCCGACCACCTGCCGTATTAGGACCGAGCCAGAAACAACGTTAGAACCCGCAAAATCGTGCCGGACGGTGCGGTAGACTCGCTCCAAGATGGCTCTAGCGACTCGATAATTACCGGCTGGACCGGATCAGTCGAAGTCCTCCGCATCCTTCTCCACTGCCTTCAACATGTCCGGCAGCAGCTCGGCATCCGCAGCATGCACACGGTTCCAGGTCGGGATTGAGGGGGGCTCTGCCGGGTTTTCGAGGAAAATCTGGCCCGCGACCACCACATTTCGCGCGAAAAGTTCGATCGCGGCCTCCTCGGCGTGGCGGTCAATGGAAAGCCCGTTCATCTTCGCATCATTGTAGTAGCATTCCAGCAGGTCGAGCGCCGAGCGATAGTAGGTTGCCTTCAGCGAGCGGAAAACTTCCTCCGAGAACACCGTGCCGTCGGTCGCCAGCTTGCGGAAGATCGACTTGCAGATATCCACCGACATGCGGGAAAGACCGGCATTGGCGTCCTCTTCTGACAGCGGCTGGTGCTTGTGATCGTAGGTGTCGGCGATTTCCACCTGGCAGACGGATTTTGGCGCCAGGTTCCGCCAGGCCTCGGACAACACGCCGACTTCAAGCCCCCAATCCGCCGGAATGCGCAGATCCGCAAGGGTCGAGACACGCATGGCGAACTCGCCTGACAGCGGGTAGCGGAAGGAGCGCAGGTAGTCGATATAGTCCCGATCCCCGATCACCCGTTTCAGTGCGATCAGCAGGGGCGAAACAAGCAGCCGCGACACCCGCCCGTTCAGCTTCTGGCCGTCGGTTCGTGGGTAGAAGCCCTTCGCCATCTGGTAGGGAAAGGTCGGGTTGGTCACCGGATAGACAAGTCGGGCCAGCATGTCCTTGTGATAGGTCAGAATATCGCAATCGTGGATCGCCACCACGGAACTGTCCTGGCAAGCCAACAGGTACCCAAGGCAAGTCCAGACATTCTTGCCCTTGCCGGGTTCCGCCGGGCCGAGGTTCAACTCCCTCAGGCGATCCTGGATTTCCAGCATCCGCGGACTGTCGTTCCAGATCACAACGTGGTTTTGCGGCAGGCGCGAGAAGAACTGCCGTGCCTTGCGGAATTGCTCCTCATTGGCGCGGTCGAGCCCGATGATGATCCGATGCAGGTAGGGCACGTCCGACAGCTCATCGAGGATCCTCGGCAGCGCCTCGCCCTCAAGCTCGGAATAAAGGGATGGAAGGATCAACGAGATCCGGCGCGAGGTTGCGAAAGTCGAAAGCTCCCGGGTCAGCGCCTCCGTATTGGCACTGCGCAGGTTGTGCATCGTGGCGATATTGCCGTTCTGGTGAAAGTCGGCCATTGGGCGCCCTTTCTAGAGGTGCATTGAATCCAGTATGTCGAGCATCGCGGTATTCCAGCCGAGAGGCCCGGGGCGGTCTGTGCGTACAATCCTCCCTTCTGCCTCGCCTTCAAGCTGGGGCAATGTCGCGCCATGCGGATTTTCGACGATGACGCCGCGATCGGCGGTGGTGAGCATCTCCACATCGTTCGGCGCATCCCCGAGGGCGACGCTTGGCGGACTGCCATAGCGGGAGGCGATATCGGCCATCCGGTCGGCCTTCGTGCCCCCGAAGGAGAGGGTCAGGAAACGGCCACCGCGCCGGGCCTGCACGCCATGAGCATTCAGCGCCGCGAGGAATGCCTCTTGTTCCGCCTCCGTCCCGTGCCAGAGCCCGGGCTCCGAGAACTGACGCTGGCCGGCCAAGAAAGCGCCCTCCGGCGACAGGCCGGTGACCCGCGCGATCCCGTCCGGGCCAAGGTCGTGAAACCCTTCGAACCGGGCCCTCAACCGGGCCGGGATATGCGCCAGCGCCGCGATCAACCGCTGGTACGGCGGTTGTCCATCGGTCACGTCCACAAGGAGTCCGGCGCCATTTTCCACGATAGCCGGGAATGCCTCGCAACCGATCCGCTGCTGAAAAACGGCGATTTCCGCCGCTGTCTTGGAGGAGGCGAGGATCAGTGGCGCGCCAACCTCCGCCAGTCGACGAAGCGCCGGTTGGGCCGCTGTGTACGAGTAGGTTTCATGGTCCAGCAGCGTGCCATCGAGGTCGGTGAAGACGATCAGCGGGGGATGCCCCATCAAGCTACCTCAATCGCGAACGGCCCACCCGGCCAGTGCTTTTTCCATTGCGATGACAACATAGTAGAGCACGATTCCGAGGCCCGCGAGGGCAATCAGCACCGCAAACATCAGCGGATAGTCCGAGTTGGTCTTGCCCGAGTCGAAAAGCGCACCCAGCCCGCGGCCATGCGGCGAAACGATCTCCATCAGGTTGGTGCCGATGAAGGCAAGGGTCACGGAAACCTTGAGCGCGCCAAAGAACTCCGGCAGCGTTTTCGGCAGCGCAATCTTCCAGAAGATAGTGACCTTGTTGGCCCCAAGAGCGGCGAGGATGTCACGGTATTCCGGCTCAAGCGTGCTGAGGCCGATGGAGACCGATACTGCAATCGGAAAGAAGGAGATCATGAAGGCAATCAGCACGGTATTGAAATCGTGCATGCCGACGAACATCAGCGCGACGATCGGGACGACCGTCGCTTTCGGAATGGCGTTGAACCCCACGAGAAGGGGATAGAGGGCCTCTCGCATGATCTTGGAAAAGCCCATGATCATGCCCACGGCCGTGCCGAAAATGATCGCCAGACCGAGCCCGGCCACCGTCCGCCAAAGCGTCTGCCAGCCATTGATCAGGAACAGGTCGGCGTATTTCACGTAGGCAGGCCAGAGATCCGAGGGGGAGGCCATCTTGTAATTCGGCCATCCCATGACCCAGACAAGCGCCTCCCACAGGAGAAGGAACACGATGATCGCGATGATCGGGACAAAGACTTTCTGGAAGGTCATGCCGGCTCCGCTGGGCTGCCCTCGGGCGCGCGGCCCTGGGCGATCTCGATCTGGTGGCGCAGGATGGTCAGCATCTCGGCGGCATCGTGGGTATAAAGGTGTTCTAGGTCGCGTGGTCCGTCCATCGGGACGTCCAGCACGTATTGCGCATGCGCCGGGCGACCGGACAGCACGACCACCTGATCGGCGAGGAATATGGACTCCCGCAGGTCGTGGGTGATGAGCAGGCCGGTGAAGGGTTCCTGCTCCTTGACCTTGTGCATGGTTTGCCAGAGGTCCTCGCGGGTGAAGGCATCTAGCGCGCCGAAAGGCTCGTCCAGGATCAACACGTCGGGCTGGTGCACCAGCGAACGGCAAAGGGAGGCACGTTGCCGCATTCCGCCGGACAGCTCCGAGGGCCGCTTGTCCTCGAACCCTTCCAGTCCCACGAGGTTGAGCAGATAGCGCGCACGCTCCTCCTGCTCCGCCTTGCTGGTTTTCGTCGGTACGATCTCCAGCGGCAGCATCACGTTGCGAAGGATCGTTCGCCATTCCAGCAGAACGGGATTCTGGAACGCCATTCCGACGGTGGCGCGCGGCGATTTCACCTGCTCTCCATGCAACCAGACCTCGCCCTCGTCCGGCTTCAGCAGACCTGCCACCAGCCGGGTCAGGGTGGACTTGCCGCATCCGGAAGGCCCGACCACGGCACAGAACCCGCCTTCCTTGACGGAGATATTGAGCCTGTCCAGGACCTGCAACGGGCCACCGGCGGTCTGGAACGTGTGACTGACGTTCTTGATTTCGATCAGGGGGGCGTCGCTCATGACCTGCCTTGGGTTTCGTGGCGCCCGGCGGCGATATCGTCGAACAGAACCGGGCGTTCAGCGCCCTGTTTGCCCTGCCCGGTCATATCGCGGCCGGTCGCATTAACGCGAATGCATCGGGTCGTCCGCGCACCACTGGAGAAGGCGCGCGGACGCGAAGGATCACTTCAGGGAGAAGAGCCCCTCCGGAAGATATGACGCGTCGAAGTAGAGCGACGCATCCGGTGCATTCTGGAACTCGTAATTCTTGCCCAGCTGCTCGATGGCTGTTGCCATGCGGGTTTCGTCAATGCCGCCGAAGCCGTTTTCCATCACGTGATCGGTCAGCACGTTGTCTGCAAGACAAAGCTCCAGGCGGCGCTGTTCCAGCGCTTCGTCCGCGGCGGGGTTGCGGGCGATGACGGCCTTGGCCCCCATGGCCGGGTCTGCGGCCACGTCCTTCCAGCCAGCCGCAACGGCGGCAAGGAAGCCCTTGACCACGTCAGGGTTGGCCGCCGCGAACTCCGTGTTCACGATGATCGCATTGCCGTAGAGTTCCAGACCATAATCACCCATCAAGATGGTCGAGATGTCGGCTTCCTCCACGCCCAGCCGCACGAGGTTCAGGTAGGAAGAGAATGAGAACCCGGTCACGGCAGCGACCTTGCCCTCGGCCAGCATCGGCTCGCGCGTCGGGAAACCGACGGGTTCCACCGTGATCTTTGAGGGATCGATCCCTGCGGCCTCCGCAAAGGCGGGGAACTGGGCCCATGCACCGTCAGGCGGCGGGGCGCCAAGCACCTTTCCTTCGAGATCGGCCGGGGTTTCAACGCCCAGCGACTTGCGGCCAACGATGGCAAACGGCGGCTTGTCATAGATCATCATCACCGCGGTCACCGGGGCGCCGGGATTCTGGTCGAGGAATTTTGCCAGCGAGTTGATGTCGGCGAAGCCCACGGGATAGGCGCCGGTGGCGACCTTTGGAATGGCATCGAGCGAGCCCTGGCCCGCCGTCACTTCCACCTCCAGACCGGCTTCGGCGAAATGGCCATTGTCGATGGCGGCGAAATAGGCGGCCGAGGGGCCTTCGAATTTCCAGTCGAGCGCGAAGGGCACCTTCGTCTCGGCATGCGCCACACCTGCGGTCAGGGCGACCGTCGCGGCGATGGCAGTGATCGTGCGATGGAACACGCGTTACCTCCTTGTCGTTGTCCGCAAGAGACTGCGGTCTTCGAGGGGCGTCCGGGAAGACGGCGAGGCCAGGATCAGCAATTTGTCGCCTTCAAACGCCAGTTTTGCACATTTTGCAGGCATTCAGCCCATGAAGTGGGCCCTGTGGCAAGGCATTTTGCCGAATTTCCTGACCGGGTGGTCGAGAAATGGCGGAAAACACTGACATGACATGCTAGGAGCCAACAACAGACACCCGCAAGGAGACCGTCATGGCGGAACGCGCAGGATTCTGGAATTTTATCGCCAAACGCTATGCCCGAACGCCCGTGGCGGACGAGGCTTCCTACCGTGAAAAGCTGCGCCTCACCCAGGCCCACCTGAAACCGGACTGGAAGCTCTTCGAGCTGGGCTGCGGGACGGGTTCGACCGCCATTGAGCATGCACCGCTGGTCAAACACATCCACGCGATGGACATATCGCCGAAGATGCTGGACATCGCCCGCAGCAAGGCCGAGGCGGCGGGGATTGCCAATATCACCTGGGAGCTATCCGGCTTTGCCGCCTGCTCTGTCCCGGATGACCATTTCGACGCCGTCCTGGCCATGAGCATCCTGCACCTGCTGGACGATCCTCCGGCCGCTGCGGCGAAGGTGTATCGGATGCTGAAACCCGGCGGGGTGTTCTTCTCCTCGACCGTATGCCTCGGCGAGATCGATGGGGTGTTCAAACGCCTGTTGCCCATTGGCTCGGCGCTCAGGGTACTTCCGTCGGTCCGCGACTTGATGCCGGCGGATGTGGAGCGGATCATCACAGGTGCCGGGTTCGAGTTGGAGACCGTCTGGCAGCCAGGATCAAAGAAGGCTGTATTCATCATTGCCCGCAAACCGGCATAGATGCCAACCATGACACGCCCGCATTCGGCACATCCCGCAGGCGGAAAAGGGCTGCTTTGCGATCGGTGCCCCACACTCAACGACATTCCACAGACCCGACGGGGACTTCGTCCGCCAGTCCAACGGGCGGCTCATTCCCCCGGAAAGAGGCCCCCGCACCTGGCGGGGACCGTCTCGGGTTCAGGTCGACCGGTCAGAGCGTGATGCGATAGGCGGCAAAGCCATCGGCGCCGTCGCCGGCCGGTTCGATCGATACGGCTTTCACATCGCCGATGTGATCGGCGGCCTTGGGGCCGGTCTCGAAGAGCACGGTCGTGCCGTCCATTGGCGCGAAGGTCCAGTTTCCATCTGCGCTCGGGCTGATCGTGCCCTGCTCTACGATATAGCGCACGATCACGTCGCGGTTGGTGTCCGGCGCTTCGAGGATGATCGTGCTGCCATCCGCACCCGGGAAATCCCCGCCGCCAGAAGCCCGGTAGTTGTTGGTGGCAATCACGAACTCCATGTCGTCAGTGACGGGCTTGCCATCGTACATCAGGTTGACGATGCGGCTTGCCTCCGGGTTCAACTGCTCCCCTTTCGGACCAAAACGCGAGGGCTGCGAGAGGTCGATCTGGTAGGTCACGCCGTCCATCACGTCGAAATTGTACGTCGGGAAATCGGAATTCAGCAGCGGTGCGTCGGTGCTGCCCGGCTCGACCTGGTTGAACATGCCGGCGGACCGCTCCAGCCAGCCCTTGAGCTGCGCGCCGTTGATCTTCACCGCCCGCACGATGTTCGGGTAAAGATAGAGGTCTGCGACGTTCTTAATCGCGACATCCCCGGGCGCAACATCGGTGTAGTAGTCCGGACCGCCCCGGCCGCCGGCCTTGAAGGGAGCAGCGGCGGACAGGAGCGGCAGGTCCGCGTACTCGGTGCCCTTCAGCATCTCCTCGACGTACCATCTCTGCGCGATGGACACGATCTGCACCGACGGGTCGTCTGCCACGAGCGCGAAGTATGAGTGCAAGGGCGCGTCGGTCTTGCCGACAGCGCGGCGGACATAGGCCAGCGTTTCCTCATGGTCCGTCTGCACGGCGTCGAGCACGGCCTGGTCGTCTTCCACAAGCGCCGTAACAGAACGGTCCTCGTTTCGCTTGGAGATCGGGCGGGCCGACGTCTCGAAATTCACGACCCTCCACGCGTTGCCGTCCCTTTCCAGCATCAGGTCGATCAGCCCCATGTGAGAGCCCCAGAAGCCGCCCATCACGGCCGGCTTGCCATGGATCGTCCCATTGTCGACATCGACAGCGGCGAAATCGGCAAAGGTTGCAGAGGGGAACACCAGGTGCGAATGGCCAGTCATGATCGCATCGACGCCATCGATCCCGGCCAGCGGAACCGAGGCGTTTTCCATAAGATCGGTACGGTCGGCCGAGCCGATGCCGGAATGCGACAGGGCAATGATGATATCGGCCCCCTCCTCGCGCATTTGCGGCACGTAGGCTTCGGCGGTCTCCAGGATGTCCCGCGTTGCAACGTTACCTTCGAGGTGCCGGCGGTCCCAGCTCATGATCTGGGGCGGCACGAAGCCAATGATGCCAACCTTGATCGGATGGGTCTCACCGTTGCCATCCGTCAACTCCCGGTCGAGGATCACATAGGGCTTGATGAGAGTGACGTCTCTGGTCGGATCCACCCCCATTTCCTTGACGACATTGGCCGAAACCACCGGGAAGTCGGCGCCGGCCAGCGACTTATCCAGGAAATCGAGGCCATAGTTGAATTCGTGGTTGCCCAGCGTGGAGGCATCGAAACCGACCGTGTTCATCGCCTTGATGATCGGGTGGAGGTCGCCCTCCTTCATGCCCCGCTCGTAGGCGATGTAGTCGCCCATCGGGTTGCCCTGAAGGAAGTCGCCATTGTCCACCAGCATGGCGTTGGTCGCCTCTGCGCGGATATCGTTGATGATCGACGCGGTGCGCGACAGGCCGACGGTGTCGCGCGGCTTGTCGGAGTAATAGTCATATGGGAACACATGGACGTGCAGGTCCGTGGTTTCCATGATCCGCAAGTGCGCCTGGTTTCCGGCAGCCCGAGCGGAGAAAGGATGCAGCGAGATCAAGGACGCCCCCGCGATACTGCCCGCCATGAAGCCACGACGGGTAAGGTGGAAATCGGTACGTTTGGTCATGGGATTCTCCTCGGGATCCGTTGCGTCTCCCGGAGTATAACCCATGTATCCCATCTTCATGACCGATACTTCTGCCCCCCCGGATTGCCAGCCGAAAACCGGGCACCTTCCGGCAAGACCGTGGCTTCGCGGTCAAAATGACACAACTAGTTAACAAACAAGGTGATTTTGTTAACGAATTGGGGGCTGATGCGGATTGCCGGGGGCCGCGCCACATGCGATCACCGTCCCGATGCGGGCTGACATTGAGGCGGGGTCGGGATGCGGATTGCGGAACAGGTGACATTTGGCGGCGGTGGACTTGAGCGCGCCGCGGAGTTGCGCTGCGACCGCGCGGCACTGACGCGAATGGTGGCGGAGGACACGGCCCGGATCGTGCCTTTCTGGAAGTCGAAACCGCTGGTCGTCGGCTGCGACGAGGGCGGCCTGTCGCTTGCCGGCCTTTCGTCTGGCGCGGCTGCGTTGTCCCATGCCACGGAGGAGCCGATCTTCCTGGGACTGGCCGATGGCACGCCCTGGTTTGCCGTCGACATCTCGCCGTGGGAACCGGCAGGACAGGACACCGACACCATCGGCGCCTTCGTGGATCTGTCCGAACAGCGGTATCCCGGACTGCCCGACGACCACCGTTTCGCAGAGTTGCGCACGATCATGAACCGGCTGTCACCGCTTGATGCGGAACTGGCGGCGACGGCGCGGGGATTGATGGCCTGGCACCAGACGCACGGGTTCTGCGCCCGGTGCGGACACGCCTCGGACATGGAGGAGGCCGGTTGGCAACGCCGCTGCCCGGCCTGCGACGCCACCCATTTCCCCCGAACCGATCCAGTGGTGATCATGCTGGTCACCCATGGAAACTCGGTCCTGCTCGGGCGGTCGCCGGGCTGGCCGGACGGCATGTATTCGCTGCTGGCCGGGTTTGTCGAACCGGGGGAAACCATCGAGGCCGCTGTCCGCCGCGAGACTTTCGAGGAGACCGGTGTTCGCATTGGTGCTGTGGAATACCTGGCCTCGCAGCCCTGGCCGTTTCCGGCCTCGCTCATGATGGGGTGCCGGGGCGTCGCGAAGGATCGCAAGATCAAGATCGATCCCAGGGAAATCGAGGATGCGATCTGGGTCACGCGTGAGGAGATGCTGCAAGTGATGGCCGGCGACCATCCCCACATCAAGGCCGCACGCAGCGGCGCCATCGCCCGGTTCCTGCTGACGAACTGGCTTGCGGACCGGCTGGATTGACCTGAATGTACGGCCGAACCGACACGACACCACGACCCGGGATGCCACGATGAAGTTTTCGACCCGCGAGGAAATAGACGCTCCGGTCCAGGACGTCTGGAAGGCCGTTACCGACACCGCGACATTCGAGGAAAGGGCCCGCGGGAAGGGCGTGCAGGTCACGGCAGGGCAGGAGGCCGATGCGCTGAAACCCGGCGACAGCTGGAGCGCGGAGTTCGACTTTCACGGCATGAGTCGCAAGATGGAGGTGAATGTCACCAACCTGAAGGCTCCGGTGGCGTATGACATCGCTTCCAGGGTGAGCGGCGTGAACTCGCTTCTGAGCGTTCAACTGGAGGCGCTTCCGAAGGATCGGACCCGCATGGCGCTGGCTCTGGACCTGACGCCCGCCTCTGTCCCCGGGCGGGTTCTGATCCAGACCTTGAAACTGGCCAAGGCGACGCTCGACAAGCGGTTCAGGAGAGCCATCCGCCGCTTCGCGAAAGACCTCGGCCGCAAGGACCACGCTGGCTGACCTGCTCGGGGCCGCGCGCGCCTGTGTTCAGTCCCGACGCGGGTCCGCCGGATAGACGCCCAGAACATCCACCCGGTCAGTGAAATAATCGAGCTCCTCCAGCGCCAGTTGAACACTGCGGTCGTCCGGGTGACCCTCGATATCGGCGTAGAACTGGGTGGCGGAGAAGGACCCGTCCACCATGTAGCTCTCCAGTTTCGTCATGTTCACGCCATTGGTCGCGAAACCGCCCATTGCCTTGTAGAGCGCAGCAGGGATATTGCGGACCTTGAACACGAAGGTTGTCATCATGCCGTGGTCGCCGCGCCGGGCATAGTTGGGCTCACTGGCCATGATCAGGAAGCGGGTGGTGTTGTGCGACCGATCCTCGATGTGACGAGCGAGGATATTGAGCCCGTAGGTCGCCGCCGCCAGGTCCGAGGCGAGCGCGCCGACATTCCGCAACTCGTCGCGCGCGATGTCCGCAGCCGCGCCCGCGGAATCCGCGGCCGCTTCCCCACGGATCCCGAACTGGTCAAGAAAGCCACGGCATTGCGGCAGCAGGACCAGATGCGCCCGCACCACCTTGATATCTTCCATGCGCACACCGGGCATGGCCATCAGCGAGATGTGTACGCGGACAAAGGCCTCGTCCACGATATGCAATCCGCTCTCGGGAAGCAGCCGGTGAATGTCGGCCACGCGGCCATAGGTCGAGTTCTCGACCGGAAGCATCGCAAGCTCCGCCTTGCCGGTCTGCACGGCTTCGATCACATCTTCGAACGCGTGGCACGGAAGCGGTTCGTATTCCGGACGGGCATCGTGGCAGGCCTGATGGGAATAGGCGCCAAGCTCACCCTGAAATGCGATACGGGGACGGTCTGTCATGTGTTTTCCGTTGCCATTTAGCACTATCGCGAAGCGAAAGGGCGTTTCGTCGCGCCAAGTATAGCTTGCACCACGGCGCTGGAACCCCGATAGATGCGCGAAACGACCATTTAGCGGGATGCGACATGTTCGACACGATGACTATCACCAAGGCCGCAGGCGCCCTCTTCGGATCGCTTCTGGTATTTCTTCTTGGCGCCTGGGTTGCTGGCGCCATCTACACCACGGGCGGTGGCCACGGCGACGACCACCACCAGGCCTACGTGATTCCCACCGGGGAAGACGATGGCGAAGCCGCCGAGCCGGTAGAGGAAGTGAGCTTCGAGGAACTGATGGCCAGTGCCGACGCCTCCAAGGGTGCCAAGCTCTTCAAGAAGTGCCAAGCCTGCCACAAGCTGGAAGACGGCGCGAACGCAACCGGGCCGACACTCTACCAGGTCGTGAACCGTCCGGTGCAGGCTGTCGACAGTTTCGGTGGCTATTCCGGTGTGCTGATCGAGGCCGCCGACGTCTGGACGCCGGAGAACCTCAATGCGTTCCTGGCCAACCCCAAGGATTTTGCCCCGGGCAACAAGATGGCCTTCGCCGGCTTCAAGAAGCCCGAGGAGCGTGCCAACATCATCGCCTTCCTGGAGAACCCCGAAGGCTGACAGGCTTTGCATCCTGACATGACACGGGCCCTCGGTGACTGGATCACCGGGGGCTTTTTTGTGGGCAGCGGCCGGCTTGACGGACGGACCGCTTTCTTCCGCCGCGTCTTCCAGATCGAAGTCGGCCGCGTGATGGCCGACATGACGATGAACTGCCGGGCCCCGGTCGCCCGGATCGTCGTAGCCTTGGACCCGACCTCCCGAGGTGAGTTCAGGGCCAGCGGCCTGTGCGTCCAGTGGCTCTTGCGCATGGCAACCGCGTAGTCAGGGGCATCGACAGTCCTTGCGCTGACCGACAGGCGCAACGAGTCGAGACGCCAATCACGCGCGCTCACGGAATCTCGCCTTGTTCCTTCCAGCAGGCCTCTCTAGCCTGCGTGCGATAGAACTGTTGCACCGCCCGGAGATGCCCACATGACGATGCCCGAATTCCTGTCGCCCATTGCCACCCGCGCGCGGCTCGCAATGTCGGGGGCGGCACTGCTGGCAATGACGGCATTCGCCCAAGCCACACCGGAGGGCTGGATCAACTCCCATGGGATCACGACCTTCACCGGCGATCCGTTGAAATATGCTGCCGATTTCGAACACCTCGACTACGTGAACCCGGACGCGCCCAAGGGCGGGGAAATGTCGGTCTGGGGCTTTGGCGGCTACGATTCAATGAACCCGTATTCGGTCAAGGGCCGTGCCGCCGGCCTTGCCACCGCGCCCTACGAGACGCTGCTCGAAAGCGTGGCCGACGAGATCGGGTCGAACTACGGCCTTCTGGCGGAGACCATCGAGTTTCCAGAGGATCGCTCGGAAGTGATCTTCACACTGCGCGAGGTAGCGACCTTCTCTGACGGCACGCCGGTGACAGCGGAGGACGTACTGTTTTCCTACGAGCTTTTCCGGGAGAAGGGATTGCCGAGCTTCCGGGCCGTGCTGCGCGAGCAGGTGAAGGAAGGGGAGGTGCTGGACGAGCGCCGCGTTCGCTACATCTTCCACGAGGATCAGCCCAAGCGCGACCTGATTCAGACTGTCGGGTCGCTCCCGGTCTTTTCGAAGGCGCATTACGAGGCCAACGGGCTCGATCTTGAAGAAAACTCGATGACGCCCTTCCTCGGGTCTGGCGCCTACGTGCCCGACCAACTCGACGTCGGAAAGCGCGCCACCTACAAGCGCAACCCCGACTATTGGGGCAAGGATCTGCCGATCAACAAGGGTCGCCACAATTTCGACAGCCTGCGAGTCGAATATTTCGCCGACTACAACGTCGCCTTCGAGGGCTTCAAGGGCGGCTCCTACCACTTCCGGAACGAGGCCAGTTCCAAGAACTGGGCGACAAGCTACGATTTTCCGGCCATCAAGAACGGCCACGTGAAAAAGGTGGAACTGCACGATGGTACCATCGCCACCGGCCAGTCCTTCGTCATGAACCTGCGCCGGGAGCAGTTCCAGGATCCGCGGGTGCGCGAAGCCATCGGGCTCCTGTTCAACTTCGAATGGTCGAATGAGCAGTTGTTCTATGGCCTGTATGCGCGCGTCAACTCGTTCTGGGAAAACTCGGAGCTGGCTGCAACCGGCCAGCCCAGCCCCGAGGAGCTTGCCCTGCTGGAGCCGCTGAAAGAGCATCTGCCCGAAGGCGTGCTCGATAGCGAGCCGGTTATGGCGCCGACCTCCAGCGCCCGCCAGCTTGACCGCAAGAATCTGCGCAAGGCTTCGAACCTGCTGGATCAGGCCGGCTGGATCGTCGGTGACGACGGTATGCGCCGCAAGGACGGCAAGGTCCTCAAGGTCGAATTCCTCAATGACAGCCAGACCTTTGACCGGGTCATCAACCCCTATGTCGAGAACCTCCGCCGCGCCGGTATCGACGCCGTCCACAGTCGCGTGGATCAGGCCGAGGCGACCAACCGTGAGCGGAACTACGACTTCGACATTGCAACCGATCAGTTCCCGATGGGCTATGTCCCGGGGGCGGGCCTGAAGCAGTACTTCGGCTCGGAAACCGCCGACAGCTCGGTTTTCAATTCGATGGGGCTGAAATCGCCCGCTGTCGATGCCCTGGTGGACACCATCATCGGCGCGCAGAGCAAGGACGAGCTGCATGTCGCCGTCAAGGCGCTCGACCGCGTCTTGCGGGCGGAGCGCTTCTGGGTGCCGCAGTGGTACAAGGACAAGCACACGGTTGCCTATTTCGACATGTATGAACACCCCGAACCACTGCCGCCCTATGCACTCGGCCATCTGGACTTCTGGTGGTACAATGCCGAAAAGGCAGAAAAACTGAAAGCAGCCGGCGTGCTGCGATAACAACAGGCAGGTAAGAGCACCTCGATGGGCGCCTATATCCTACGGCGATTGCTGCTGATCATTCCGACTCTGTTCGGGATCATGCTGATCAACTTCATTCTCACACAATTCGTCCCGGGCGGGCCGATCGAGCAGATCATCGCCCAGGTCGAAGGCGAAGGCGACGTGTTCGAGGGCATCGCGGGCGGCGCGGATGCCGGCGGCGGCGCCGGGTCGGAAGGAAGTGACGACGCCTATCTTGGCGCACGGGGGCTGCCGCAGGATTTTTTGGACCAGCTTGAAATCGACATGGGATTCGCCCGGATCAGTTGCGCGGACGGGTTCGAAGGCACGCCCACGCTCGATGCGGCGGAATGCGGCAAGGAAACCATCGGCATCGTCGAACGGTTTGCGATCCTGATGGGCAATTACCTGCGCTTCGATTTCGGAGAGAGCTATTTCCGCTCCATCTCGGTCGTGGACCTCGTGATCGAGAAGATGCCGGTCTCCATCACGCTCGGTCTGTGGTCGACGCTGATCGCCTATATCGTTTCCATTCCGCTCGGTATCCGCAAGGCGGTCAAGGACGGCTCCAGCTTCGACACCTGGACCTCCGGCTTCATCATCGTGGCCTACGCAATCCCGGGCTTCCTCTTCGCGATCCTGTTGCTGGTGCTCTTTGCCGGCGGGTCCTACTGGCAGATCTTCCCGCTCCGGGGGCTGGTGAGCGACGGGTTCGAGGACATGACAACACTCCAGAAGATCGGTGACTATTTCTGGCACATCACACTTCCGGTTCTGGCCTCTACGATCTCCAGCTTCGCCACGCTCACGCTGCTGACCAAGAATTCCTTCCTCGACGAAATCAAGAAGCAATACGTGATCACCGCCAAGGCAAAGGGGTTGAGCGAGAGTCGCGTCCTTTATGGGCATGTCTTCCGAAATGCCATGCTGATCGTCATCGCGGGCTTCCCCGCGGCGTTCCTCAGTGTCTTCTTCGGCGCCTCCATCATTATCGAGACAATCTTCTCGCTCGACGGTCTCGGGCGGCTGGGCTTCGAGGCGGCGGTGGCGCGGGACTACCCGGTCGTCTTCGGAACGCTCTATGTTTTCGGGTTAATCGGCCTGTTGGTGGGGATCCTCTCCGACATGATGTACGTCCTTGTCGATCCTCGGATCGATTTCGAGAGCCGGCAGGTGTGAGATGAGCGATCAGACCTTCATCCCCGCCGCCCGGCCAAAAAAAGGCCTCTTTCGGTTGTCACCGCTGAACCAACGCCGCTGGCGCAACTTCAAGCGCAACCGACGCGCCTATTGGTCGCTGATCATTTTCTCGGTGCTCTTCGTGCTGTCGCTCTTCGCGGAATACCTGGCGAATGACCGGCCAATCCTCGTTCAGCACCGGGGCGAGTATTACTTCCCGATCCACAACTTCTACCCGGAGACCGCCTTTGGCGGCGATTTCCCCACGGAAGCGGTCTATCGCGACGTGGAGGTGCAATGCCTCATCGTCTCCGGCGGATTGCTCGATTGCTTCGATGACCCGGAGGGCATCATCGAACAGGTCGACGCCGGGGCGAAGGAGATCAACGGCGAGGAGGTCGTGAAAGGCTGGATGCTCTGGCCATTGGTGCCCTACAGCTACAACACGCCAAACACGCTGGGTCAGCCGGCGCCCTCTCCCCCGGATGCCGATCATTGGCTCGGCACGGATGACGCCACGCGCGACGTGCTGGCACGGGTGATCTACGGTTTCAGGCTGTCGATCATGTTCACGCTCATTGTCACGGTCTGTTCTTCCGTCATCGGCATTGTCGCCGGCGCGGTGCAGGGGTATTTCGGCGGTTGGATCGACCTTTTGTTCCAGCGGTTCATCGAGATCTGGGTCTCCACGCCATCGCTCTACATTATCATCATCATGTTCGCGATCCTGGGGCGAAGTTTCTGGTTGCTGGTGTTCCTCACCGTCCTGTTCGGCTGGCCGGCCCTGGTGGGCGTGGTGCGTGCCGAATTCCTGCGGGCGCGGAACCTGGAGTATGTGCGTGCCGCCAAGGCGCTTGGTGTGTCCAACTGGAAGATCATGTTCCGGCACATGCTGCCGAACGCCATGGTGGCGACGCTGACGATGCTGCCGTTCATCGTGACGGCAACCATCGGCTCGCTGGCCTCGCTGGACTTTCTCGGCTTCGGCCTGCCTTCTTCCGCACCGTCGCTCGGCGAGCTGACCTTGCAGGCGAAGCAGAACCTGCAGGCGCCGTGGCTCGGGTTCACCGCCTTCTTTGTCTTTGCGATCATGCTTTCGCTGCTGGTCTTCATTTTCGAAGGGGTGCGGGACGCATTCGATCCAAGGAAGACATTCCAGTGATGGCGTATGTGGACAGGGCAGAGGGGGGCTGTCTGCCCCCCGCGCGCGGGGCGCGCTCCCCCCGAGGATGCTTGCGGAAAGATGACGGGGAGGACGGGCGCGATGTCTGATCGGAACTTGCTGACGGTGCGCGACCTTCGGGTGTCCTTCCGCCAGGACGGGCGGGATATTCCGGCTGTCAAGGGAGTGTCGTTCGACGTCGCCGAGGGCGAGACGGTGGCACTGGTGGGCGAGTCCGGATCCGGCAAGTCGGTCACGGCATTGTCGACGGTGTCGCTGCTGGGGGAGAATGCCACGATCGCAGGCTCCATCGACTACAAGGGCACGCAGATGGTCGGCGCCCCGGAGGGCGACCTGATGGACGTCCGGGGCGACGACATCAGTTTCATCTTCCAAGAGCCCATGACCTCGCTGAACCCGCTCCACACGCTGGAGCGGCAATTGGTGGAGTCGATCACCCTGCACCAGGGCCTCGTTGGCGACGCTGCACGTGCGCGGGTGCTGGAGTTGTTGAACAAGGTCGGCATTCGGGACCCGGAGAGCCGACTCGGCGCCTATCCGCACCAATTGTCCGGAGGACAGCGGCAGCGTGTGATGATTGCCATGGCGCTGGCCAACGGGCCGGACCTGCTGATCGCGGACGAGCCGACCACGGCGCTCGACGTGACCATCCAGGCGCAAATCCTCGATCTGCTGGCGGAACTGAAACAGACCGAGCAGATGAGCCTGCTGTTCATTACCCATGACCTCGGCATCGTTCGCAAGATCGCCGACCGGGTCTGTGTGATGAAGGACGGAGAAATCGTCGAGACCGGTCCGACGGACCAGATCTTCGGCAGCCCGCAACACCCCTATACACAGATGCTGCTGGCGGCGGAGCCCACAGGGACCATGCCCCCGGTGGAGGGCGATCCGGAGGAGATCGTGTCCACCGACAAGTTGCGTATCTGGTTCCCGATCCAGCGCGGGTTCCTGCGCAAGACAGTGGGGCACGTGAAGGCCGTGAACGAGGCGACCGTTTCCGTGCGCGCCGGCGAAACCCTGGGGATCGTCGGCGAGTCCGGGTCCGGAAAGACGACGCTGGCGCTGGCGATCATGCGTCTGATTGCGTCCGAAGGACCGGTAGTCTTCATGGGAGAAAACGTTCAGGGCCGCCCCCAACGCACCCTTCGCGACCTGCGCCAGCACATGCAGATCGTCTTTCAGGATCCCTATGGCTCACTCAGCCCCCGCATGACCGTCGAGCAGATCATCGCCGAGGGCCTCGGCGTGCACAAGGTTGACCGCCAGCGCAGCAACCGCGAACTGGTGTCCGACATCATGGAGGAGGTCGGGCTCGACCCCGCTATGATGCACCGCTACCCGCACGAGTTTTCCGGGGGACAGCGGCAGCGGATCGCGATCGCCCGGGCCATGATCCTTCGCCCCCGCCTGGTGGTTCTGGATGAGCCGACATCGGCTCTCGACATGACGGTGCAGGTGCAGATTGTCGAACTGCTTCGCCGGCTTCAGAAGAAACACGGGCTGGCCTATCTCTTCATCAGCCATGACCTGCGGGTGGTGCGCGCGCTCAGTCACAAGGTGATCGTCATGAAGCAGGGTGACATCGTGGAAGGCGGCACGGCGCAGAACATCTTTGCCTCCCCGCAGACGGACTACACGCGGGAACTGATTGCGGCGGCATTCAACCTTGGAGATGCGGCCGACAGCGCGTGACAGTCCACGGCGATGTAGCCTCCGCACGTGACCTCCGAAGGCTTGGGCAGGCTGCTGCCTCCCCCGGAGTGAACGATGCGAGGCACTGATAGGATGCAAACGGGAGGCAAACAGCTGGGCGCGCATTGCCACTCCCTGCCGCTTGCCAGCCGCACTCCCTGCCGCTTGCCAGCCGCACTGCCTTCCCGCAGACTGCCCGGAAAACCACGGAGAGTGACGATGAGCGAAAGCGAAACCCCGGATGGCGAGCTGACGCTCAGGACGCTTGCCATGCCAGCCGATGTCAACGTGAACGGTGATATTTTCGGCGGCTGGGTTCTCAGCCAGATGGATATTGCTGCGGGGATGACGGCAGGCGCACGCGCGCAGGGGCGGGTGACCACCGTTGCGCTGGATGCGATGAAATTCATCCGTCCGGTCAAGGTCGGCGATGTACTTTGCGTCTACACCGAGGTGGCCCGGGTCGGGACCAGTTCGATGGGCATCCACGTGGAGGCCTGGGTCCTGCGCAATCGGATCGGCGCACGGGAAAGGGTCACGGAGGCTGTTTTCACGTTCGTTGCTATCGACGAGACCGGACGACCGCGCCCGGTTCCGGTCGGAGACGACCTTCCCGAACGCACCTGAGGCATCACGCCAGCCCAACTACGCCCGCGGATCGGCGTAAGCGCCTTTGGCCCGTCGCAATGGGCGCGGCAGACAGCGTGTCAGAGGACGGTGACGACCGTGCCGATGGGCACCCGGTTGTAGAGATCGATCACGTGGGAATTCAGCATCCGGATGCAGCCGTTGGAGACCGAACGGCCGATGGACTCCGGGGACGTTGTCCCGTGGATCCGGAAGAACGTGTCGCGACCGTTCTGGAACAGGTAAAGCGCGCGCGCGCCAAGCGGGTTCCCGGGGCCGCCGGGCATCACGTAGTCGGTGCCATTGAACTTGGAATAGGTTTGCGGATCGCGCTCGATCATCTCGTCCGTCGGCCGCCAGGTGGGCCATTCCTTCTTCACGTCGATCGTGGCGGTCCCGGTGAATTCCAGCCCCGCCTTGCCGACACCGACGCCGTAGCGGATCGCCTTTCCGGACTCGATGACGAAGTACAGGAAGTGGCTCCGCGGCAGGATCAGCAGTTGCCCGGGAAGGTACTGTTTCTGGATCCTGACGACCTGCGGCTGGAAGCGTGGGTCGAGCACGAACCCCTGCGGTTCCTCCGTGGTGGCTGTCTGTGCGAACGCGGGCGCAGCAGCGGCGGCGAAAGTGGAGGTGAGGAAGGTACGACGCGATATCATTGATCAGGGCTCTTCACGGCTTGAAAACTGGGACAAGCATGGACTCGGCGCGCCGGGGAAATCAACGCCTTCGCGTGGAAAGCAGATATAACGTCCATTCAAGTTTCCGAAAGGCCACCCTTCCGCACCGTGCACTTGAAGGCTTCGATCCTCGCACCGCCGATTGAAACCGGCCTCCCGGGCGGATACATAGCGCCGAAACCAGACCTTCCAGCTAAGCGAGCGCACCCAATGGCAGCCTACCAGTACGTCTATCACATGGATGGTGTCTCCAAGACCTATCCGGGCGGAAAGAAATGCTTCGAGAACATCCGGCTGAGCTTTCTGCCGGGCGTGAAGATCGGCGTGGTCGGCGTCAATGGCGCCGGCAAATCGACGCTGATGAAGATCATGGCCGGGTTGGACAAGGATTTCACCGGCGAAGCCTGGGCCGCGGAGGGGGCCAAAGTCGGCTACCTGCCACAGGAGCCGCATCTCGACGAGAACCTGACCGTGCGCGAGAACGTCATGCTTGGCGTGAAGGCCAAGAAGGACATTCTAGACCGCTACAACGAACTTGCGATGAACTACTCGGATGAGACCGCCGAGGAGATGGCGAAGCTCCAGGACGAGATCGACAGCCAGAACCTCTGGGATCTCGACAGCCAGATCGACGTCGCGATGGAGGCCCTGCGCTGCCCGCCGGATGACGCGATGCCCGAGAACCTCTCGGGTGGTGAACGGCGCCGTGTTGCGCTTTGCAAGCTGTTGCTCGAAGCACCAGACATGCTGCTGCTCGACGAACCGACCAACCACCTCGACGCCGAGACGGTCGCCTGGCTGCAACAGCACCTGATCGACTACAAGGGCACGATCCTGATCGTCACCCACGACCGCTACTTCCTCGATGACATCACGGGCTGGATTCTCGAACTGGATCGCGGCCGGGGCATTCCCTACGAGGGCAACTACTCCGCCTGGCTGGAGCAGAAGGCAAAGCGGCTGGAACGCGAGGCCAAGGAAGACGCGGCCAAGAAGAAGACGCTCGACCGCGAGCTTGAGTGGATTCGCGCAGGCGCCAAGGCGCGCCAGGCCAAACAGAAGGCGCGTATCAACGCCTACGAGGAAATGGCGTCGAAGTCCGAGCGCGAAAAGGTCTCCAAGGCGCAGATCGTCATCCCGAACGGCCCACGTCTGGGCTCCAAGGTCATCGAGGTCGAGGGGCTCTCGAAGCACTACGGCGACAAGCAGTTGATCGAGGACCTGTCGTTCTCCCTGCCGCCGGGTGGCATCGTCGGCGTTATCGGCCCCAACGGTGCCGGCAAGTCCACGTTGTTCCGCATGCTCACCGGGCAGGAGGCGCCGGATTCCGGCACCATCGAGCTTGGTGACACGGTACAACTTTCGTTTGTGGACCAGTCACGCGACTCGCTCGATGACAAGGCAACCGTCTGGGAAGAAATCTCCGGCGGCGGCGAGGTGATCGAACTCGGCGATGCCCAGATCAATTCCCGCGCCTATTGCGGCGCCTTCAACTTCAAGGGCGGCGACCAGCAGAAGAAAGTCGGCCTGCTTTCGGGCGGTGAACGCAATCGCGTCCACATGGCCAAGCTTCTGAAGGAAGGCGGCAATGTGCTGCTGCTTGACGAACCGACCAACGACCTCGACGTTGAAACCCTCCGCGCACTGGAAGACGCGCTGGAGGATTTCGCCGGTTGCGCCGTGATCATCTCCCACGACCGCTTCTTCCTCGACCGCCTCTGCACGCACATTCTCGCCTTCGAGGGTGAGGCCAGGGTGGAATGGTTCGAAGGCAACTTCGAGGCCTACGAAGAGGACAAGATCCGACGTTTGGGGCCGGATTCCGTAGAGCCAACGCGGGTGAAGTACAAGAAGTTTACGCGATAGCGTGACCCTCGGCGCGGCACCTGGTGTCGCGCGATTCCATCATTGTTGCCGCGTCGCAATCATCGGCTATCCCGATGATGTCAAATCGTGTTAGGCTCCATTCCCGGGTGACCCCGCCGTCATGGCACAGTGGGGATGTGGGTCTGTGAGTTCGACGGGAGTGGCGATACCATGGAAACGAAGATCGGTCTGGCGGGGCTTGCTGTCGCTCTGGTTTTGGCGAGCGGCACCGAGGGCGTCGCAGCGACTGCGGCGATATCCTCCATTTCCGGTGGCGGTTCGTTCGGCAGCTACTACGGAGGAACCTCAGACGATGTCGTGGGCTGGGACTTCACGCTCTCTACCGATGTCACGGTCACCCACTTCGGCATCTACGACGATGGCAGCCTGAGTTCTGATCACATGGTTGGCATCTGGAATAGCGGCCAGACCCTTGTTGGCTCCGGCACCGTCGATTCCCTAGCCACCCTGATCAACGGTTTCCACTACAGCCCCGTCACCAACTTCGTCCTTGCGGCCGGGACCTATACGATCGGGGCGGTCTACACATCCAATGACGACGACAGCTACCTTTCGGGTCCGACTGTCGCGACGTCGCCGGAGATTTCCGTCGTTCAGGGGCGCTACCCGTCGAGCGGCGATCTCGGGTTCGTTTTTCCGGCAAGTATCAGCGGAAACAGTGGCCGCTACGGGGCAAACTTCCTGTACGAGATCGCTGCGGTCCCGGTGCCGGCGTCTCTGCTGTTCGGCATGACGGCCCTGGCCGGGCTGGGTGTTGCCGGGCGGCGCAAACGCCGTCGGACCTGACCCGGCGCGCGCGGCACAGCGCTCCCACCGCTCGCCCTGCTCCCGTTTGGACAAATAATCATCCAAATCCACGATCTGCCCGGCATGGGGGCCTGGTTGCGTGCGCAGAGACCTTCCGGCACGCTTCCGCAACTGCACTGCCCTGAACGACGCGTTTCCGCCGCGCCAAAGCCACGGCCCAAGGGGCGATTGCGTCCCGGAGAGCCTCGCACCGTGGTGCGGGGTCACCCAAACCCCTTCGTCTCGATCCTGACGGCTTCACCACAATGCTTGCAGTGGATCGCATCCGGGTCGTGACGTGTCAGCCCGCAATGCCCACAGCGATGATGGACCTTCGAGGGCGTGAAGATCACACTCGCCAACCGAAGGAACAGGCCAACGCCAACGACCATGATCCCGACGGCAAAAAGCTTGGCGCCCGGCGTCTTGGGCGTGAGATCGCCGTAGCCGGTCGTGGTGAGCGTGGTGACGGTGTAGTAGATCGCATCGATATAGCCTGACACGCTTCGATCGGCGTCGACAAAGAACACAAAGACGGCAGAGGTGATCACGAAGACGAAGATCACCAGGTTCAACAGCGCAACAAGCGCATCCTCCCGCAGGCGAAAAACGGGAAAGTCGCGCCGGAGGTCTCGTAGAAGATATTCCGAGTGGCCGAGGCGCACTCCCCGCAGGATCCTCAGGAACGTCAGGTCGACATGGGTGATCGCATTCAGCGGAAAGGACAACAGCACCAACAGATCGGCGATCACGTAGAGGCGACAGAGATGGCTTACCTTGTCGTCGGCGATCCAGAACCTGGCGATGAAGTCGAGCAGGATGACGACGAGCAGCAGCATGTTCACGATCAGCAAGCCCTGCCCGTGTGGCAGCGGCGTCGTGACGATGAAGTAGAGGACGGTCGCAAGGTCGAACAGGATAAGCGTGTAGCGAAACCGCACAGACCGGCTCGACTGACCGGTGTAGAGATCAACCACCTTGCTCTTCAGGCTGTTGGACATGCGGCCTCCTTGTCAGCGATCTAGAGCCCAAAGTGGCGGATCGGTCAACGAAAGCCGGTTGGTTCGGTGCAGTGGTCCCGGTCCATGATCTCCGAACCGGACAGCGCGCGCCCATTCCGGCATCGGCTTTTGCCCCCGCATCGGCCAAAAGTGGCCGATGCGGGGGTAAGCGGATGATTTTAGGTGTTTTGGCTGGTGACATCCGCATGCGCCGGGCGCATCTGCCAATTTAGGAATGACCTCCAGGACAAAGACCATGAAACCCCGTATCCGGCCACGTTTCCCCCGCATCCCCGACGCCAAGCCGGTTCGGAAGTATCGGTTCACCGACTGGGCCATGATCTGAGCCGGACACGCCCGGTCAGGTCCCCGACATCGCTGTTTCTTCTTCCCGGCACACGTGCTCTGCGCTGTGCTGCGGCGTCGCGCACCCATTGCCATTGGATCGCGAAACTGGCTTGGTGCTGGTCGCACCTCAGCCAAAGGGAGAACAGGCTTGGCCAGGTTACACGACAGCGCCGGCTACCTGATCGCGCCGCGCATTGACGATGCACGGCTGACGACGCGGATTTCCGGTGTGGATGAGGCCGGCGAACCGGTCGATGCTTCGGTGATCACCGAGCGCCCGCTGACGATCTTTCTAAACTCGCAGGAAATCGTGACGGCGATGACGATCGGGGACTACCCCGACTACCTCGCCATCGGGTTCCTGCGAAACCAGGGGATGCTGGCACCGGGCGAGGCGATCACGGGCGTCGACTTCGATGAGGACCTCGACGTTGTCGTGGTCCGCACGGAACGGGAAACCGACTACGAAGAGAAATTGAAGAAGAAGACCCGCACCAGTGGCTGTGCCGTGGGCACCGTCTTCGGCGACATGATGGAAGGGCTGGAGGATGTGCGGCTCCCGCAGGCGGAACTGCGCACAAGCTGGCTCTATGCGCTCGCCGCGAAGATCAATCGCACCCCATCGCTTTACCTGGAGGCCGGTGCGATCCACGGCACCGTGCTGTGCAGGGGCGAGGAACCGCTGGTCTACATGGAGGATGTCGGACGTCACAATGCCGTCGACAAGGTCGCCGGATGGATGTTCATGAACAGCACGGAAGCCGCTGACAAGATCCTCTATACCACCGGCCGTCTGACCTCGGAGATGGTTCTCAAGACAGCGCACATGGGCATTCCGGTACTGGTCTCGCGCTCGGGCTTCACCGCCTGGGGCGTGGAACTGGCGCAGCAACTCGGCATGACCCTGATCGGCCGGATGCGTGGAAAGCGCTTCACCTGTCTGAGCGGGGCAGAACGGCTGGTCTACGACGCCGATCTTGCCGGTGTTGCGGAGGAATCGCGCAAGCACCGCCGGAAAGGAGCCACCTCGGATGGCTGACCGCGACATCCCGGCAGTGATCCTCGCCGGGGGGCTTTCAAGCCGCATGGGTGGAGGCGACAAATGCCTTCTCGACCTGTGCGGACAGACGCTGCTGACCCGCGTGATCAATCGCATCGGTCCGCAGGCCGGTCCGATGGCGCTCAATGCCAATGGCCCGGCGAGCCGGTTTGCCGACTATGGGCTGCCCGTCATTGCAGACAGCGTCGCGGAGTTTCCCGGGCCCCTGGCCGGGGTGTTGGCAGGCCTCGACTGGGCGGCCGGGATCGGGGCAGAACGGATCGTCACAGTGGCCGCCGACACGCCGTTTTTCCCGACCGACCTGGTCGATCGCCTTGTCACCGATATCGGATCCGCACCGATCGCTCTGGCCGCGACGCCGCACCCCAAACGGGGGAGCCTGCGCCAGCCGACCTTCGGGCTCTGGTCCACCGCGCTGCGCGACGACCTGCGCGCGGCTTTGGCGGGGGGCGTACGGAAGGTCGTGATCTGGACGGATAAGCACGGCGCGGCGGACGTCCTGTTCGATGCGTCGCCCGATCCGTTCTTCAACGTCAACACGCCCGAAGATCTCGCCGCTGCCCGGCAGAGGATAGAGGCCAGAATCGAGGAATCCCGGACATGAAGCTCTTTGGGGTCACGGGCTGGAAAAACTCCGGCAAGACCGGCTTGATGGAACGGCTTGTCGCGGAGATCACGGCACGCGGGTTCCGGGTGTCGACCGTCAAACACGCGCACCATACCTTCGACGTGGACCAGCTCGGCAAGGATAGTCATCGCCACCGCGAAGCAGGCGCCGAACAGGTCATGCTGGTGTCCCGGCGTCGCTGGGCCTTGATGACAGAGCTGCGCGACAATGCGGAGCCCCCGCTTGCGGACGTGCTGGCCGGACTTGCGCCCGTCGACCTCGTGTTGGTCGAGGGCTACAAGCGCGACCGCCATCCGAAGATCGAGGCGCACAGACAGGAAACCGAGCAACCGTTGATCGCGGTGGCAGACGAAACCATCCGCGCAATCGCAAGCGACGTGCCCGACCAGATGGCCGCGAGGATGCCGGACCGCCCGGTGTTCGACCTGAACGACACCGCTGCTATCGCCGATTTCGTATTGAAGGACACAGGTCTCGCATGATCAAGCCACCGAAGCTGCGCAACGATTGCTTTGCCCTGCCGCCGGGCGTGGATTGGGTGCCGATGGACGACGCCCTGGACCGGATGCGGAGCCGGGTGAGGGCCGTCGTGGGAACCGAAAGTGTCCCCGTGGATGCCTGTGCAGGGCGTATTCTGGCCGAAGACGTCGTGGCGCGCCGCTCCAATCCCCCGGCGCCCAATTCCGCCGTTGACGGCTACGCCTTTGCCGGCCCGGCGCCGGATGGACCCGTCACCCTGCCGCTGGCCGAAGGTCGCGCGGCCGCCGGCGTCCCCTTCGACGGTGCAGTGCCGGCAGGCCACGCCATCCGCATCCTGACCGGGGCTATCCTGCCGCCCGGGGTCGATACCGTGGTGTTGCAGGAGGACACCGCCGCCGACGATCGGGACGTGGCTTTAAATGGCCCACTGAAACGTGGCGCCAATGCCCGGAATGCCGGCGAGGATGTTCAGGAAGGCGCCCGGATCCTGAGCTCAGGCAGGCGGCTGCGCCCGGCGGAGGTCGCCTTGCTGAGCGCGGTCGGCATATCCGAAGTGGCTGTGTTCAAGCGACTTCGCGTCGGCGTACTCTCAAATGGTGACGAAGTGGTGCCGCCGGGAATGGTGCCGCCCGAAGCCATGGCGGCAGGCGCGATCTACGACGCCAACCGCCCGATGCTGCTGGCTCAGATCGCCCTGTGGGGGTTCGAACCGGTCGACCTCGGTGTCGCTCCCGACCGGATAGACGGGCTTCGGGAAAAGCTCGACGGCGCGAATGTCGATGCCATCCTGACCTCCGGTGGTGTCTCGACAGGGGACGAGGACCACGTCTCGGCGCTGCTGCGCGCGGAGGGGCACATGGAAACCTGGCGGATCGCGATCAAGCCGGGGCGGCCACTGGCACTCGCTGTCTGGCAGGGAACGCCCGTCTTCGGCCTGCCGGGCAACCCGGTTGCGGCACTGGTCTGTACATTGGTTTTCGCCCGACCCGCCTTGGAGGCACTGGCAGGCGGACAGTGGTTGGAGCCGCAGGGATTCGATCTACCGGCCGGTTTCTGCAAGACCAAGAAACCCGGGCGTTCGGAATTCCTGCGCGCCCGCATTGGCGCCGATGGCCGCGTGGAGACGTTTCATTCCGAGGGATCCGGGCGGATCTCCGGCCTGAGCTGGGCCGACGGGCTGGTGCATCTTGATGAAGCGCCTCGCCAGATCTCCCCGGGCGATCGGGTCCGGTTCCTGCCCTACCGCAGTTTCGACGGCTGACACGGGACCTTTTGTCGGCCCTGGCCGCAATTGCGACCGCCACAACTGGACAATTTGACCGCCGCGAAACCGCGCCACGGTGGAGAGGCCAGTTATTCCGACCGTTGCGGATCTTTCCCCTAGGCAGAGACCGACCGGCGGCTTAACCATGTGCCATGCAGCGCAGGCGGTAGTGCACGGCAAATGAACGAAATTCTCCAGGGCATGATCGAGGCCGGACGGCTGATCGTCACGCTTGATTCCGACCTGATCGAAATCTCCCTGCGTTCGCTCCAGGTCACTGTCACCGCCGTGCTTATCTCGTCGGCCATTGGCCTGCCACTCGGCGCCTTCCTTGCGGTCAAACGCTTCCGTCACAGGCGGGCTGCCATTGCCACCCTGAATGCGCTGATGGGCCTCCCGCCGGTGGTGGTGGGCCTCGTTGTCTACCTGCTGCTGTCGCGCTCGGGGCCGTTCGGGGTCCTGGGGCTGCTGTTCACGCCGAGTGCGATGATCATTGCGCAGGTGATCATCCTCACGCCGCTCATTGCCTCCATCTCGCACCAGACGATGCGGGACATGTGGGCGGAGTATCATGACCTGCTGATTTCCCTGAACACAACGCGGCACCAGCGCATTCGCGCACTGCTCTGGGATGGGCGCAGGGCGCTTCTGACGGCCTCGCTGGCCGGGTTCGGTCGCGGGATTGGCGAAGTCGGGGCAATCATGATCGTTGGCGGCAACATCGACCACGCCACCCGTGTGCTGACCACCGCCATTGCGCTCGAAACCGGAAAAGGGGAGTTCGCCGTCGCCCTCGCGCTCGGCTTCGTGTTGATCGCGCTGGCACTGGCGGTGAACTGGGTGATCCACACATTGTCGCGCACCGAGGTGGGAGAGCGATGGTGACCCGGCCGATCCTGCCCCTGCGCCTTTCGGGCGCCGTTGCCCGGCGCAAGGGCAAGACCATTGTCGGCCCGGTCGACCTGGATCTTGGACCCACGGGCTGCACGATTGTCATGGGACCGAACGGCGCGGGCAAGACCACGCTGCTGCGCCTGATGCACGGTTTGGAGCGGCTGGCGGATGGAACCATCGACTGGCAGATCCCCGACGTCGAGGCACGGGAAGCACAGGCCTATGTCTTCCAGACGCCGGTGATGATGCGTCGGAGCGTTCTGGACAACGTGGCCTTTCCGCTGACCTTGCATGGCGTCCACCGCAAGGAAGCCCGGGACCGGGCCGCTGACTGGCTGGTGCGGGTCGGGCTGGAAGCGGCCGCCGACCGGCAGGCCACCGTCCTGTCCGGCGGCGAGCGTCAGAAACTGGCGCTGGCCCGCGCCCTGATCCGCGAACCGCAGATCCTTTTTCTGGACGAACCCTGCGCGAGCCTCGACGGCCGCGCCACACGGGACATCGAGGCCATCCTGCAAGCGGCCCGCGCAGACGGAACCCGCCTGGTGATGGCCACGCACGACATGGGACAGGCACGCCGGCTCGCCGACGAGGTGCTGTTCATACACCATGGCCGGCTGCACGACAGTGGCCCTGCCCCAAGCTTTTTTGGAAGCGCGCCAACGCCCGAAGCCCGGGCATTTCTGAGAGGAGACATTCTGGAATGAAAAAGCAGGCAATTTTTGCCATCGCCGCCCTGACCATGGGCACGGTACTTCAGGCGGAGGAGATGAAAATGGCGGTGACGACGTCCTTCCAGAACTCCGGCCTGTCGGACGTGCTGCTGCCGGAGATCAAGGCCGATCTCGACCTCGATGTTCAACTGCTGGTCGTGGGGACCGGTCAGGCGATCCGACTGGGCGAGGCCGGCGATGTGGACGCGATCCTCGTGCATTCCCGAAAGGCGGAGGAGGCTTTCATCGCGGGCGGCAACGGCACCCACCGGACGGAGATCATGTACAATGACTTCGTGTTGATCGGACCGGGCGACGACCCCGCCGGGGTTGCCTCGGCCGGAAGCGCGGCGGAGGCGCTGACCCTCATCGCGGAAGCCAGGGTACCGTTCGCCAGCCGTGGCGACGACAGTGGCACGCACAAGAAAGAGCTGTCGCTCTGGGAGGCCGCCGGGGTTGGCGAGAGCGCACGGGATGTCTCCTGGTACAAGGAGGCCGGGTCCGGCATGGGCGCGACGCTCAACACCGCTTCGGGGATGAATGCCTATATCATGTCTGACCGCGCAAGTTGGCTGAAGTTCGGCAACAAGGGCGACCTGAAGCTGCTCTTCGCCGGTGATCCCGTTCTCTTCAATCAATACGCCTACCTCCCGGTGAACCCGGAGGCGCACCCCCATGTGAAGGCGGATCTTGCAGCGAAGCTCGAAGACTGGCTGATCTCCGACCGCGCGGGCGCGCTGATCGACGGCTACACGCTGAATGGCGAGACCTTGTTCACCTTCAACGCAAAGCAGGAATAGCTTCAACGCGAAGCAGGAATAGCGCGGCACGAAAGGGGTTCGGGCGACCAGCCCGAACCACACCCGCCGCGCGTCAGCTGTCGGGCGTCAGGTGGACGGCAAATTGCTCCAGATCGGCGGCCTCGCCCTTGATGGAGCGGTACTGCTCCCGCACTCCGGCGTCGGTCAGTTCGCGCGCCACGGTCAGCAGGGTATTGGGTTCGTGATCGTCACAAAGCTCGGCCATGTGCGCGATCTCCTCCCGCGCGACGCCAAGCGCCGCCTCCACTGAAGGAGCGCCGTAGATCTCCACGAAATGCCGCGCCAATGCCTGTTCCAGCGCCTCGACTTCGGAGGGCTCCACCCGGGTCACTGCGACAAAAGTCACCCGGCCGAAGGTCTCCACCCCCAGCCAGCCATTGGAAAAGGCCTGGCGCGCCTTGCCGGTCAGGTCGGCCTCGGTCCAGTTGGAAAACTCGAACCCGCCGCTGATCGCCCATTCGCCGGTCCGGGCGGGGCTGAAATAGACATTCTGGTCGCTCTCATCGAGATGGATCGCCCGTGCGAGGTTCATCACCCGCCCCCCTGTTCCAGTATCCGGGTCAGTGGCACCAGGTCGGTGACCTCC
This sequence comes from Aliiruegeria haliotis, assembly GCF_003003255.1. GTDB lineage: Bacteria > Pseudomonadota > Alphaproteobacteria > Rhodobacterales > Rhodobacteraceae > Tropicimonas > Tropicimonas haliotis. Next base: position 143,153 of record NZ_PVTD01000005.1, on the reverse strand, counting down.
CCGTTGCGCAGCAGCATACCGAAATCCTCGTCGGTTCCGACAAAGGTTCCGGCCAGTGTTTCGCCTTGCAAGGCAAGGGAGATATCTTTTCCGACGTCCTGCACCAACCCTTGCCATTCGGCGTGAAGCGGTCGGTTGCCCTCGTCCAGCATCCGGTTGACCCAAAGCAGAGTGTGCCGTGCCCATGCCTCCAGAAGCGTGACGGAATCCACCTCCACGCATCCTTCCTCGTAGAGCCCGGTCGCATCGGGCGAAGCGCCGGGCGCCTCCGGGTCGGGAGGGATCAGTGAAAGCTCGAGGCCAACCACGATCCAGTCCGGTTCCGCCGCCGGGTCATCGGTCGAGGCTGCCACACGCAACCGTCCGCAGGAGGCACCATTGACGAGTATCCCACCGCTCCAGTGCAAGTGTACCGCGACCTCCGGCGGCGCCAGCGCCCCAAGGGCGTTCTGGAACCCGACCCCGCAGGCAACAACCACAGAAACCGCCTGCGACAGCGGCATCTCCGGGGCAAAGACGATCGCCGCTCGCAACACGTCTGCGCCGTGGTTGTAGACCACCAGCCCCGCGTCGCAGCCAAGCATTGCCTGCGTACAGGCCTTCGCGAAGGGATCCGCTGGCCCGTAAACCGCCAGCCCGTGGAACAGCGGCGGAAAGACCGGCGCCGGCGCGTCGCTCATGCGTTGCCTCCGTCAATCAGCGTGCGGGCGATCTGGCGGAATGCACCGGATTGCGGCGCCTGCGGGTTGGAGACGACAATCGGCGCACCGCCGTCCGCGGCTTTCCTGATCTCGATGGCCAGCGGAACCTCGGCAAGTAGTGGGACGCCGAGCTTCTCGGCCTCCGCCTGAACACCACCATGTCCAAAGACATGCTCCTCGTGCCCGCACTGGCTACAGACATGGGTCGACATGTTCTCGATCATCCCCAGCAGGGGCACGTTCAGTTTCTGGAACATGTCGATTCCCTTGCGCGCATCCAGCAATGCGATGTCCTGCGGGGTAGAAACCACGATTGCGCCGGTCACCTCCGCCTTCTGCGCCAGCGTCATCTGCACGTCGCCGGTGCCGGGCGGCAGATCGACCAGGAGCACGTCGAGCGCGCCCCACTGAACCTGTGTCAGCATCTGCTGCAACGCGCCCATCAGCATCGGGCCGCGCCAGACGACCGCCTCCTCCTCGCGCATCATCAGTCCGAGCGACATCATCGTCACCCCGTGGTTGCGCATCGGCAGGATCGTCTTTCCGTCCGGCGAGGCCGGGCGGCCGGACACGCCCAGCATCCGCGGCTGCGACGGGCCATAGACATCGGCATCGAGCAGTCCGACACGGCGCCCCTCGGCCGCGAGGGCAACGGCAAGGTTGGAGGCGACGGTCGACTTGCCGACGCCGCCCTTGCCGCTCGCGATGGCCACGATCCGGTCAATCCCCGGGATCTTCTGCGGCCCCTGTGGCTTCGCGGCGCCCTTGGGTTTCAGATCCGGCGGCGCGGAGGGCGTGGTATGCCCGGTCATCAGGACAGACACGGTGTCAGCCCCCTCCAGCGCCTTCACGGCGGCTTCGGCCTCGGCCTGAACCGCTTTCATCGCCTCTGCCTGCGCCGGGTCGATCTCAAGCACGAAACGTACCGTCCCGGCATCGACATTCAGCGCCCGAACCATCCCGGCAGAGACGATGTCCCCGCCCTGGGGAAGGGCGATGCCCTTGAGCACCGCCAGCACGTCATCCCGTTGCAGCGCCATTCACTCACGCCCCTCGATCGTGCCGTTCACAACGTGTTCCATTTCGAGACCATCGATGGAGATCACCGCCTTGATCTCGAAGGATTTTCCGGCGGTCACGTCCGACCCGGCTTTCCGCATGGCATCCTCGATGGCCTGCTGCGATGTCACACCCACCTGCTTGAGGAATTTCCGCATGCTCATGTTGAAGTCGTCGCTCATGGCGCACCCCTTTCCCTTAACTGCCGTATTGACCGAACCTCTCGGCACACCCTAACGTCGAAGGCTATCGCCTGCGAACAGGAGGGCGCCACGCCATGAGACGTTCCGCCAGTTACCTGCTGATTTCTGTCGCGTTGCTTCTTGCCGCCATGGCACCGCTTTCGGCCCAGGACAAGCGGCTGCATATCGCGGCGCCGGCGACCCTTGTCGAAACCGGGTTTCTGCGCCACCTGCTGCCGCGGTTTTCCCTGAAGTACGGCATCCCGATCACGGTGGTCGCACCGGGCGAGTCTGCCGATGCGGCCTTCACCGACACACCGGACGGCACGCCGGCCTTCGCCAGCGGTGACACGACCTGGCATCTCACGATTCCTGCGGCCTCCACGGCCAATCCGCACCTGGCGAAATTCGCCGACTGGCTGGGCTCCGATATCGGGCGCAATACCGTCACCGGCTTCGCCGGCCCGCCGGCGTTCAGTGCCGACTTTGCCCGGATCGTCGAGACCGCGGCGCCGATCCTCGACGGAGATCAGGAACGCGGCGCGGAGCTCTCGCTTGTTCATTGCGGCCGCTGCCATGTCATCGGAGAGATCAACCGGATGAACGGCGTCGGTTCTACACCGTCCTTCGCCGTGATGCGCACTTTCAAGGATTGGAAACGGCGCTTCTCCGAGTTCTACGCGCTGAAGCCCCATCCCTCGTTCACACAGGTGACCAACGTCACCGAACCCTTTGCCGATGGAAAGGCGCCGCATATCAGCCCGGTCGAGATCACCCTTGAGGAAATCGAAGACATCGTGGCGTTTGCAGCCAGCGTCGCGCCGGCCGATCTCGGGGCACCCATCCAGCATCAGTGATCCCGACGCTTGGAAAAGTAGTCGTCCGTGGTCCGCACACGCGGTCGCTCCCCTGCGGCGAATGGATTGTTCTCGCTGTGGTACTGCGCCTGCACCCGGCAGTCGTCACACATCCGGATCATCCGCGCCGCATCGCCCGTGGCAAACATGCTGTGTTTGCCCTCCAGCTTGGCGGCGATCTTCTCGATGGTTGATTTCACACCGAAAAGCTTGCCGCATTCGACACAGGCCGCCGGTTCTTCCTCGTGCAGGACCTTCTGGGAAAGCGCCGCGTCCGACAGGTCCATGCGGGGCGCCAGGGTGATTGCGTCCTCCGGGCAGACATGGGCGCACAGACCGCATTGCAGGCAGGCATCTTCCTGGAAACGGAGTTGCGGCATGTCGGGGTTGTCGCCAAGCGCGCCCGCCGGGCAGAGCGAGGCACAGGACAGGCAGAGCGTGCAGGCCTCGGTATCGACCAGAACTGCCCCATAGGGGGCATCCTGTGGCAAGGGCAGCGGCTGCTCGGCCCCGGGATGAAGTGCCTGCGCCGCGAGTCGTGCCACCTGCCGGCGGCTTCCTAGTGCCAACACGGGTGTTTCGACCGGCGCACCGACCTCTCTTCCGTAAACGGCATCGCACAGCCCCGCCGGCTCGATCGGGTCGAGCAGACGCAGCCTGTCAGGGGAATCCGCAAGCGCCTGTGCCAGCGTCAGTTCCCGCTCCAAAGCCTCCCGCTCTGTCTTCGGGTTGACCAGGATGTCGACAGCGGCAAAGCCACAGGCAAGGGCCGCCAGCATCTCCGCATGACCGAAGCCAGAAACCCTTTCGAGGTCCATTGGGATCACGTCCGCCGGAAGCCCCCGTTCGAACCGCGCCGCAAGCGAGATCATCTCGGCGCCGTGCTCGCGATCATGAACCAGCAGCCGCGGCGCCTTGCCACCCGCATTGCGGAAACTCTCCGACAATGTGCGCATTCGGCCAAACAGGAACGTAGCAGACGGGTCGTCGTAGGTAATGGCACCCGACGGACACAGCGCCGCGCAGGCTCCGCAGCCCGCGCACACAAGTGGATCCACCACGACATGGTCGCCCGCAGGCGATATCGCCCCGGTCGGGCAGATATCTAGGCAGTTTCGGCAGCCCTCCTGCCCGGCTCTTGAATGCGCGCAAATCAACGGGTCCAACGACAGGTAGAGCGGCTTCTCAAAGGTCCCGACAAGCTGTGCAGCCTCGGCAACGGCACGCGCCACGGCGGCCGGGCTCCCGGGATCGGCACGCAGGTAGCCGTCCCGTTTCTCCGGCGCAGGGAACAGCGGGGCGGTGCCCGCCGGGCGCAGGTCCAGGATCACGTCGCAGGCACTGCGGGCCCCACTGCGCGGCTCCCCGAAGCGAAACGCGCCGCGCCCTCCGGGCTCCACCTGGCGCAGGTTGTCGATGCCGATGTCGAACTTGCCCAACGCGCCGGCGGCACTTCGCAGCCGGCCCGATATCACGTCGAAACCGCGCTGCAATGGGGGCTCCTGCCCCTCGTCGATCAGGAGCGTCACACCCATCGTCATGCACAGATCGACAGCCGCGCTCAGCGCCGCCTCGCTGCCACCGATCACAAGGCAGATCCCTTCAGAAACGATGTCAAAGGTCTTGACCGGTGGTGGCACGAGCAGCGCATCCGAAAGCAGGGCTGCCATCTTCGGCGCGGCGGCATCGCCCTCGTCCGACCATCCGGCCCGGTCCCTCAGGTCGACAAATTGGGGCGTTTCCACTCCGAGATCGGCGGCAAGCTCTTCGAAACGATCCTGCTCTTGGCCGCAGGCAACAATCGTATCGCCCTCCTGCAACAGCTCCGCGACCCGAGTGATCTCGCGGGTACAAAGTGCCGTCCCCGACCCCACGCACCGCACGCCATCCAGCCCCTCGAAAGCCTTTGAATCGATCGACTGGCTGTCCAGACAGCTACATGTAATCAAGGATTTAGCCATCATGTCCTCCCCACTGGCCGCAGGGCATCCACTGCCCGTTCGCTCGCTCCCGGCATATCACCTAGTCACGATTCCCAAGGCAGGTAAAGACGAAACAGCCATGTGCGAACGGGGTGATTCGGTTTCGAAATCGCCGCCATACCCGATGGTTTTAGTCGCATTAGGTCCGGAGTGGACATATCGTCCAAACCCTTCCGTCACGCTCTACACGGACAGCCATTTTGTCCAATCGCCCGCGATGATCCGACAAAATTCCTGCCATCGGGAAGAATTGGCTTGGGTTTTGAGCAGTGTCGGGCTGAAATGAGGCAAGGGCGCCGCCAATGAAACCAGAACACAGGCGCCTGACCGCTGGGGAGGACCACGACAGCATGCGACCACCGCAGGTATCGCTGCCTTTGGGCATCGTGATCCGGAAAATGCCAGGCGTGACACGTTGGGCGCGCTGGAGTTGGAAGGCTGTCGGCATATTGCCCGGCGCCGGACCGGCGGATTGGCATGAAATGCGCCGGGACGGTGACGCGGTAGAGTACCATGCCGCAACGGTGCAACTCGAACTCTATGCCTCCGACACTGAAGCCTACCTGACGGGCCTCTCTGCCCGCGTTCCGTCGATCGGCGTGGTGATGCGGGATGCAACCGATCCCGACGCGGCGGAGGATGTGGAGGTCGTTCTGGCCACCGCATCGCCCTACGAGACGCAGGACTACCTCGACAGTGGTGAGGAAATTGTGGAGTTGGTACCGATGCCCGAAGGGCTGGTGGCGCTGATCCGCGATTTCGTCGATGCGCATCACGAGGACGAGGTCTTCGTAAAGCGCCGTCGCGACAAGAAGCGGATCGACGCGCAGGAAGACGGCGTCGGCGACGCCCGCATTCCGCAATTGACCGACGTCTACCGCTCGCCCGGCTCCCAGAAGCGGAGGGTGTTGCATTGAGCGCGCGTCAGGATTTCTGGTCCCGTCGAAAGGCCGCGGTCGCCGCTGAGGCGGAGGCAGAGCAGCGCGCCAACGAGGCGATGCAGGCGGCCGAGGAACAGGCCCTCCAGGAAGAGAAATCCGACGCGGAAATCCTTGAAGAACTGGACCTGAAGGATCCGGACCTGCTTGAACCCGGCGACGACTTCTCCGCTTTCATGAAAGCCGCGGTGCCCGAACGCCTGCGCCGCCGCGCGCTGCGCAAGCTCTGGCTGACCAACCCGACCCTGGCGAACGTCGACGGATTGGTCGACTACGGTGAGGATTTCACCGATGCCGCAACTGTCGTCGAGAACCTTCAGACCACCTACCAGGTCGGCAAGGGCATGTTGAAACACATCCTCGAAATGGAGCGGCAAGAGGCCGCCAAGCAATCGTCCGAAGAAGACCCCGTCGACGCCGAGGAAACGATCGAGGTTGCAGGAACCGACGAAACGCAACAGGCCGAGCCGCAGTTCGCAGATACACCCCGCCCGGAAACACCCGCCACGCAGTCCGCTGGAACGGAGGCCGAGGACACCGATCCCGCGCCGACCCGCCGCCGCATGCGCTTCGAATTCACCTGACGTCCGAGGAAAACCCGCCGAAATGTCCGCCGCCACCGATATCGCCATCGCCGAAGAAGACCGCCTCCGCGCGGATCTCTACGATTTTCTCAGCGCCCTGCTTGCCTTCCCGCCCAGCAAGGACCTGCTATCGCGGGCAGCGTCGCTGTCTGGCGACGACACGGACCTCGGCGGAGCAATCTCAGGCCTGGCGCGCGTAGCAGGCGCGGTGAAGGCCAAGGCGGTGGAATCGGAGTTCAACGCGCTTTTCATCGGTCTCGGCCGCGGGGAACTGTTGCCCTATGCCAGCTACTACATGACCGGTTTCCTCAACGAGAAACCGCTCTCCAGCCTGCGCCAGGACATGGCAGCGCTGCATATCGCCCGCGCGCCGGACGTTTTCGAGCCGGAAGACAACATCGCAAGCCTCTGCGGAATGATGGCCGGGCTGATCACCGGCCGCTTCGGCGAGCCAGCATCGCTCGAGCGTCAGAAGGGTTTCTTCTTCCGTCACATCGCGCCCTGGGCCGGTCACTTTTTCAGTGACCTCGAGGGCGCTCAGAATTCGATCTTCTACGCCCCTGTCGGCACCACCGGCCGGGTCTTCATGGAGATCGAAGCGCAAGCTTTCCGCATGAGCGGCGAGTGAAACTGCAACCGGCCGCAACCATGGCCCACAACAAGGAGCAAGCAAAGTGAGCAAGCCAGCCGAAGACAAGGCCACCCGCCGTGACTTTCTGAAAGTCGCCGCGGCCTCCGTCCCGGCCGCCGCTGCTGCGACCGTTGTTTCGACCGAGGCCCAGGCCGATGTCGCGATCGACGAGAACCGCATGCAGGACACCGCGCATACCCGCGCCTACTACGACAGCGCCCGGTTCTGATGCGTTTCGGCTGTCCGTGATCACCACGGACCGAAATGCGAACCGGACACTGACATCCCGCCCGAAGGCGACTGGTTGCGTGACGCCCGACTGCCCGAGGACACCCGAACACTTACCAAGCAAGCCCTGACTTCAGGGCAGCAAGGGAGGCAACAACATGCTTAGGAAAAAGACCAACGGGGTTGCGCGACGCCCCCAGCGGACAAGTATCCTGACGTCGGCGGCTGAAAAGTCTGTCGACCGCCGCACATTCCTGCGCGGCTCCGGTCTGGCCATTGGTGGCCTGGCTGCAATCGGCGCCTCTGGCGGCATGGTCAAGAAGGCCAGTGCCCAGGAAGCCATGGACGGCGCCGTCAAGAACGTGAAATCCGTGTGCACGCACTGCTCCGTCGGCTGTACGGTCGTCGCAGAAGTGCAGAACGGCGTCTGGGTCGGGCAGGAACCCGGCTGGGACAGCCCGTTCAACCTCGGCTCGCATTGCGCCAAGGGCGCAGCGGTCCGCGAGCACGCCCACGGAGAGCGCCGGCTCAAGTACCCGATGAAGAAAGAGGGTGGCGAGTGGAAGCGCATCTCCTGGGAGCAGGCGATCAACGAGATCGGCGACGGGATGATGCAAATCCGAGAAGAGAGCGGACCTGACAGCGTCTACTGGCTCGGCTCGGCCAAGCACAACAACGAGCAGGCCTACCTGTTCCGCAAGTTCGCCGCCTACTGGGGCACGAACAACGTGGACCACCAGGCCCGGATCTGCCACTCCACCACGGTTGCGGGTGTTGCGAACACATGGGGCTACGGCGCCATGACCAACTCCTACAACGATATCCACAAGTCCAAGGCGATCTTCATCATCGGCGGCAACCCCGCCGAGGCGCACCCTGTCTCCCTCCTGCACGTGCTGCGGGCCAAGGAGCAGAACAACGCACCGCTGATCGTCTGCGACCCGCGCTTCACCCGCACCGCGGCCCATGCCGACGAATACGTCCGCTTCCGCCCGGGCACCGACGTGGCGCTGGTCTGGGGCATCCTCTGGCACATCTTCGAGAACGGTTGGGAGGACAAGGAGTTCATCCGCACCCGTGTCTGGGGCATGGACCAGATCAAGGAAGAAGTTGCGAAATGGACCCCCGAAGAGGTCGAGCGCGTCACCGGCACCCCCGGTAGCCAGCTCCGCCGCGTGGCCCGCACGATGGCCAACAACCGCCCCGGCACCGTGATCTGGTGCATGGGTGGCACGCAGCACACCAACGGCAACAACAACACCCGCGCCTACTGCATCCTGCAACTGGCCCTTGGCAACATGGGCACCAGCGGTGGCGGCACCAACATCTTCCGCGGCCACGACAACGTGCAGGGCGCGACGGACCTTGGTGTCCTCAGCCACACCCTGCCCGGCTACTACGGCCTGTCGGGCGGCGCCTGGGCACACTGGGCCCGCGTCTGGGAAGAGGATCCGGAGTGGCTTGCCGGCCAGTTCGACAAGATCACCGGCGCCGATGGCAAGGAAAAGTCGCTTCAGAACCTGACCGGTATCCCGGTCTCGCGCTGGATCGACGGGATCCTTGAGGAAGCGGACAACATCGACCAGCCGAACAATGTTCGGGCGATGGTGCTCTGGGGCCACGCGCCCAACTCGCAGACCCGCATGACCGAGATGAAGACGGCGATGGAGAAGCTCGACATGCTTGTCGTGGTCGATCCGTTCCCGACGGTCTCGGCGGTGCTGCATGACCGCACGGACGGTGTCTATCTGCTGCCCGCCTCGACACAGTTCGAGACACGCGGCTCGGTGACCGCCTCCAACCGGTCTTTCCAGTGGCGCGACCAGATCATGGATCCGCTCTTCGAGAGCCTTCCCGATCACGTCATCATGGCCAAGTTCGCCAACAAGTTCGGATGGGCTGATCGTTTCTTCCGCAACATCGAGATGGAGGACGAGGAGACGCCGAGCATCGAAAGCGTGACCCGCGAATTCAACCGCGGCATGTGGACGATCGGCTACACCGGGCAGGATCCCGACCGGATCAAGTCCCACATGGCGAACCAGCACACCTTCGACCGTACAACGCTTCAGGCCATCGGTGGTCCGAATGACGGCGAGTACTACGGTCTGCCATGGCCATGCTGGGGAACGGCGGAGATGGGTCATACCGGCACGCCGAACCTCTATGACATGTCCAAGCCGGTGGCAGAGGGTGGCCTTACCTTCCGCGCCCGCTTCGGCGTGGAACGCGATGGCGACAACCTGCTGGCCGAAGGCGTCTACTCCGTCGGCTCCGAGATCCAGGACGGTTACCCCGAGTTCACCTACCAGATGCTGGTGGACCTGGGCTGGGATGCGGATCTGACTGACGCAGAGAAGGCCGAAATCGCCCGCGCCGCAGGCATTCCGGAGTTCCAGAAGGGCGCCAAGGAAGTGGGCGAGGCCGGCATGTCGCCGTTCCCGTCGGACTTCAACGACAAGGCGGCCAAGGTCAACTGGAAGACCGACCTTTCGGGCGGTATCCAGCGGGTCGCGATTGCCCACGGCTGCGCGCCGTTCGGGAATGCCAAGGCCCGGGCCGTCGTGTGGACCTTCCCGGATCCTGTCCCGGTGCACCGCGAGCCGCTCTATACGCCGCGGCGCGACCTCGTGGCCGACTACCCGACCTACGAGGACCGGAAGTTCTATCGCCTGCCGACGATGTACGCATCGATCCAGAAGCAGGATTTCTCGAAGGACTATCCGATCATCCTCACATCCGGTCGCCTGGTCGAATACGAGGGCGGTGGCGACGAGACCCGGTCGAACCCCTGGCTGGCCGAACTCCAGCAGGACATGTTCGTCGAGATCAACCCGCGCGATGCCAACAATCTTGGCGTGCGTGACGGGGCACAGGTCTGGGTCGAAGGTCCGGAAGGAGGAAAGGTCAAGGTCATGGCAATGGTGACACCACGGGTCGGCGAGGGCGTAGCCTTCATGCCGTTCCACTTCGGCGGTCACTTCCAGGGCGAGGACCAGAGGGCGAAATACCCCGCTGGCGCCGATCCCTACGTGCTGGGCGAAAGCACCAACACTGCGCAGACCTATGGCTACGACTCGGTCACACAGATGCAGGAGACCAAGACAACTCTCTGCAAGATCACGGCAGCCTGAGGAGGAATGAAGAATGGCTAGATCCAAGTTTCTCTGCGACGCCGAGCGCTGCATCGAGTGCAATGCCTGCGTCACGGCCTGCAAGAACGAGCATGAAGTCCCCTGGGGCATCAACCGCCGTCGCGTGGTGACCATCAATGATGGCAGCCCCGGCGAACGCTCGATCTCCGTGGCCTGCATGCACTGCTCTGATGCGCCGTGCATGGCCGTCTGCCCGGTGGATTGCTTCTACCAGACCGAAGAAGGTGTGGTGCTGCACTCCAAGGACCTCTGCATCGGGTGTGGATATTGCTTCTACGCGTGCCCCTTCGGTGCGCCGCAATACCCGCAGGCGGGCAATTTCGGGTCGCGCGGCAAGATGGACAAGTGCACCTTCTGCGCCGGTGGCCCGGAGGAGACCCACTCCAATGCGGAGTTCTCCAAGTACGGGCGCAACCGGATCGCCGAGGGCAAGTTGCCCCTCTGCGCGGAGATGTGCTCGACCAAGGCCCTGCTCGCCGGCGACGGCGACGTGGTCTCGGGCATCTACCGCGAACGCGTGGTGGCCCGTGGCTTCGGCAGCGGCGCCTGGGGTTGGGGCACGGCCTACGACCAGAAGGGCGGCTGATCCGTCCGATATCAGACCGGGAGAGCGCATGGCGTGCGCTCTCCCCACTCATCCGACCCAACAGGAAAGGGGCGCTCGCTCCTTCCCGTCTCCGGTGCACCGCACCGGGGGCACTCAGCGATTTCCAACCGGCCGGGCGTTCCGCCTGTGCCCCGATTGACCGAGTGAGTACCAAATGGCCGACCGAAAGAGCGGATTTGCCGTCTTCCTGGCTCTGAGCGTGGCGCTGATTGCCGCCGCGTTCCTGTTTTCGACACCCGCGCCGGACCCCGACGCAGTGGACGAAACCACACTCACGGCCGCGAGAGAGGCCACCGGCGGAGCCCAGACACGCGAATCGATCATGGCCCGCCAACGCGGCGAGACCGTGGATCTCGACTTCCGGCGCGAGGATGTCGGCGACCCCAATCGGGCGAAGGCGGCAACTGATCAACTCGGCACGCTGGGCGGCGTTTCGGACGCGGAAATGTTCCGCGCCCTGCGCTACAATACTGCCGATATCACCACCAGTGCCCGCAACCCTGCCGCCGACGTGATCATCCAGGATGGTGGCATGTGGTGGCTGCAACTGCGCGAGGACGTGCTTGGAAAGTACGGAGGCTGGTTGCTCATGGGCATGATCGCCCTGTTCATTGTAGTTTACGCGCTTTTCGGCCGCGTCCCGATCGCCGGTGAGAAAACCGGCCGGACCATGCTGCGGTTCGGCGGCTTCGATCGCTGGATGCACTGGACGACCGCAGGGTCTTTTATCCTGCTTGGCCTCACCGGGCTGGTCTCCATGTACGGCCGGCAGTTCCTGATCCCCGTCATGGGTCTGGAAGCACATGCAACGCTCGCCCTCTGGTCGAAGCTGATCCACAACAACGTCTGCTGGGCCTTCATGATTGGCGTGGTGCTGATCTTCTTCAAATGGGTTGCCTACAACATCCCCAACTGGAACGACGTGAAATGGATGCTGGTGCTCGGCGGGCTCTTCAACCACGACATCCATCCTCCCGCCGGAAAGTTCAACGCCGGACAGAAGCTGATCTTCTGGTCGGTGATGTTCCTGTCGGTCTGCGTCGTGGCCACCGGGCTCAGCCTGTTGATGCCATTCCGTGCACCCGTATTCGAGGGGCTGTTCGGCTGGATCAACTCTTTGGGCATGTTGCCACTCGTGGGCCTCGCCGACCTTCCCGCAGCTCTCTCTCCGCAGCAGGAAATGCAGTACACGCAACTGGCCCACGCCGTCTTTGCCTTCCTCTTCATGGCAATGATCATCGGCCACATCTACATCGGCACGCTGGGCATGGAGGGCGCATTTGACGCGATGGGTTCCGGCTATGTCGAAGAGCAATGGGCCAAGGAACACCACTCCATCTGGTATGACGAGATGAAGGCCAAGGAGGCGGAGGCCCCGAACGGGACCGCCGCCGCACCGGCCGAGTGATCCGGTGATGCGGGCGGCGCTTGCCCTGGCCCTGTTCCTGCCGGCGGCAGTCCAGGCCGGTGAGTTCTTCACCCTCAAGGGTCATGGCGGGCCAATCAAGGGCATCGCCGTGTCCCCGGAGGGCGATGCCATCCTGACGGCAAGTTTCGACAACTCGCTCGGGCACTGGCTTCACGGCAAATCTGCATGGCTCGAAGCGCATTCCGCAGCCGCAAACACTGTTCGTTTCGTGAACGAAACGCAGGCGATCTCTGCCGGCGACGACTTTGCGCTGTACCTCTGGGACCTGAGGACAGCCACGCCGCGCCTGCTCGGTCACCACAAGGGAAAGGTGCTGTCGCTTGCGGTGAGTACCGATTCCACACGCGCCGCATCCGCCAGCTGGGACGGCTCTATCGGCCTCTGGGATCTCGCCGGGGATGGCGCGCCACGCTTCCTCACAGGCCATACCGCCGGGGTAAACGACGTCGCCTTTGCCACCGATGGAACGACGCTCTATTCCGGCAGTTCGGATGGATCGATCCGGACCTGGGATGTCGAAACCGGAACACAGACAGGGCAGCTCCTGAACAACGGCTTCGGCGTCAACACGCTGGTGCTGAACGAGGCCGCCGGATGGCTGGCCTATGGCGCCGTGGATGGCGTGACCCGGATTGTCGACCTCGCCACGGGCGAACAGATCAAGGACCTGACCCTGGAACGTCGACCGATCCTTGCCATGGCTGCGGACCGCAAGCTGTCGCGGCTCGCGATCGGGGATGGAGAGGGCTACATCTCCGTCATCGACACCGCGACCTGGAGTTTCATTGCCGACTTCCGGGCGACGCTGCGCGGTCCCATTTGGGCGCTGGCCTTCTCAGCCGATGGGGAAAACATCCACGCCGGCGGACTTGACGATGCGATGTACTCGTGGCCCGTCGATGGCACCGACGACGCCCCGCGGATGGTCCAGCAGGACCGCACGTTCCTGCGCGGCGCCGAAACCGCCAGCAATGGCGAGCGACAGTTCAACCGCAAATGCTCCATCTGCCACGCGCTCGGACCCGATGGAGAGCGCCGCGCCGGTCCCACGCTCCACGGGCTCTTTGGGCGCCCCGCAGGCAGCGTGGACGGCTACTCCTATTCCGAAACCCTCGAAAAATCCGACATAATCTGGTCCGCAGACACCGTTGACGCGTTGTTCGATCTGGGTCCGGATGTGTATATTGAGGGAAGCAAGATGCCGATGCAGCGCATCACCGGGGAAGAAGACCGCTCTGACCTGGTGGAGTATCTGCAAGAAGCGACACGACCAATGACAGAGGACTGAGGCCCATGCGATCCTTCCTGTTGGCCTGCGCCACCATCATCGCCATCGGCATCGGCGCGAGCTTCGCGACGAAGGAGATCGGCATGTCCACCCTGACCGAGACCGCCGGGCCCTCTGTCCGCATCGAATGACCTCCGCGCAGCCCAAGCCACCGACACCCCCCTCGGAGTTCGGCCCGGGGTTGGCGCAGGCTTCTGTCCTCGTGGTGGATGACGAAGCCGGCATTCGCCATTTCATCACCCGCATCCTCGAACCCGTCGTCGGGCGTGTCGAACAGGCGTCCAATGCCGCGGAAGCTTCCCGGATGCTCGACGCCAGCCATTTCGACATCGTGATCCTCGACAACCTGATGCCGGGAACCAAGGGGCTCGACTGGCTGGGTGAACAGCGAGAACTCGGGCTCTTTGCCGACGTGATCCTCATCACCGCCTTCGCGGACATGGACACTGCCATCGAGGCGATGCGCGCGGGGGCCGTGGATTTCGTGCTGAAGCCGTTCCGGTCCAACCAGATACTGAACGCCGTGGCCCGCTGCGCAGACCGGGGCAGCCTCCGGCGGGAGAACTACCTGCTGAAATACGAACTGGCCACCGGTGGCGCGGAAGCACGCGGGCGGCTGCTGGGGACTTCCCCCATGATCGAGGACATCCGTTCAACGCTCGAACGGGCCGCGCCACTGCCGACCCCCGTGCTCTTCACCGGGGAAACCGGCACCGGGAAGGAAATTGCGGCCCGCGCGCTGCATGCCATGTCAGAACGCGCCGACAAGCCCTTCGTGCCAGTGAACTGTGCCGCGCTGCCGGACGATGTTGCCGAGAACGAATTGTTTGGCCTTGTCGCGGCCGGGCAAAGCCGCTCCGACGGGCTGTTCCTGAATGCCAATGGCGGCACGCTTTATCTTGATGAGGTTGCGGAACTGCCGCAATCGATCCAGGCTGCGATCCTGCGTGTGATCGAGAACCGCCGCATCAGGCCAGTGGGCGCGGTGCGCGAAGTCCCGCTCGACCTGCGCTTCATCTTTGCGACGAACACCGACCTTGAAAAGGCGGTGGAAGAGGGGCGCTTTCGGGCCGACCTGTACCATCGCATCAACGTCCTCAATATCCGGATGCCCGCCCTTCGCGAACGACAGAACGACTTGAAGGAACTGGCGATGATGTTCATCGGCCAGATTTCCCGCAGCCTTGGCGTGGAACCGCTGGTGCTGGACGAGGGCGTATTGCGCAACCTGGCGCGGTATGACTGGCCCGGCAACGTGCGCGAGCTGCGCAACCTGATCGAACGGTCGCTGATCCTCGGGGAGTTTCCGCCGGAATTTGCCTCTTCCGAACCGGGTGAGGCGGTAGAAGCCGTGGACTCGCTTCAGGCGGTTGAACGTCGCCATATCCTCGCGGTGCTTGACACCTGCAACGGCAACCGGGCAGAAGCCGCGCGCCGCCTGGGCATTTCGCGCAAGACCATCGACCGGAAATGCGCCATGTGGAATGTCTGACGCAAAGCCCAGAAAGAACGGGATTTCTGTCCGCGTCCGACTGCTCGCCATCGCATTGCTGCCGACGCTGGTGATCCTGCCGCTCTTCCTCGGCGTGACGTTTCTGAACTGGTCGGCGCGGTTTGACCAACTGCTCATTGCAAAGGTCAACGGCGAGCTGACCATCGCACACCAATATGTCAGCCGGATCAAGGAGAGCACCGCGTTGCAGGTCCGGTCCTTCGGAGAATCCGCGCTGTTTGCCGACACGTTGGAGAATGATCCCGAACGGCTGGCCGCGCTGCTGGAAGCGCGGCGCGAGGCGTTCGGTCTTGACTTCCTCTACCTGATCGACAGCTCAGGCGTGGTCGCGGGCGCGCCTGCGGGCGACGAGGACATGGACCGGTTTCGTCGCTGGCCTGTTGTTCGCCACGCCATCGCGGGGCATTCCGCCTCCGCCATAGATATCTTCAGTGCCGGGGATCTTCTGGCAATCTCCCCGGCGCTGGCCGACCGGGCGCGGCTTCCCCTCGTTCCGACCAAGGCCGCGCGCCCCACGGACGCGATAGAGGAAAGCCGCGGCATGGTCCTTCATGCAGCCTCCACCGTAGCCGGCGGGCGGGCGTTGGTCGGGGGCTTGCTGCTCAATCGCAATCTCGCCTTCATCGACACGATCAACGGCCTCGTCTACCCGACAGCCAGCCTGATCGAGGGCAGTATCGGCACCGCGACGTTGTTCTTGGAGGACGTGCGGATCTCCACCAATGTCCGGCTCTTCCAGCAGGAGCGCGCATTGGGCACACGGGTGTCGGACGTGGTGCGAAAGACGGTCCTGGACGAGGGGAGCGTCTGGCTCGACCGGGCCTTCGTGGTGAACGACTGGTATATCTCCGCCTACGAGCCGATCACCGACAGCCGCGGGGAACGTGTGGGCATGCTCTACGTCGGCTTCTTGGACACACCATTTCGGGATGCGAAGTGGAACACGCTGCTGACCTTCGCCGCGGCCTTCTTCGGCGTTGTCCTCCTCTCCGTCCCGATCTTCCTGCGCTGGGCGCGCCAGATCTTCACCCCGCTGCAGCGAATGCTCGACACGATTTCACAGGTCGAGGGCGGACATCTCGGGGCCCGAACCGGCGTGGCGCACCGGGGGGACGAGATCGGCCGGGTCGCGGGCCAGATGGACACGCTGCTCGACCAGATCCAGGAACGCGACAAGGCGCTGCGAAGTTGGGCAGAAGAACTGAACGCCCGCGTCGCCGAACGCACCCGCGAACTGGAAGAGGCCAACACGCGACTGGAGGCAACGTCCCGCCAGTTGGTGATGTCCGAGAAGCTCGCCGCCGTCGGCGAGATCGCTGCAGGCATCGCCCATGAGATCAACAATCCCATTGCCGTGATCCAAGGCAACCTAGATCTGATTCAGGCCGAACTTGGCCCCCAGGCCGAGCCGCTTGCGACAGAATTCAAGCTGATCCACGAACAGGTTCACTCCATCTTCATCATCGTCAACAAGCTGTTGCAGTTCACCCGGCCGGACGAGTTCGCGGCCTTCGACCAGCAACAGGTGCCGTCGCAGATCATCGACGATTCCGTGCCGTTGGTGCAGCACTTGCTGAGCAAGGTGGATATCGCGCTTGATCTGGACCTTCAGGCGAGCCGGCTGGTCGCGATCAACCGTACCGAGCTGCAACAGGTGTTGATCAACCTGATGGTCAACGCGATCCACGCGATGCCACAGGGCGGGACGCTCACCCTTCGCACGCGGGACGAAACCATTGAGGGGCGGGACGGCGTGCGGTTCGAGGTCACCGACACCGGGGTCGGCATGCCGCCTGAGGTGGTCCAGCGTGCTTTCGATCCCTTCTACACCACAAAGCAGGGCGAGGGCTCCGGCCTGGGGCTCTCCATCAGCCGCAAACTGATCCTGCGCTATAGCGGCACGATCTCCGTCGAAAGTGCTCCGGGCGAGGGCACGACCTTCCGGATCTGGCTTCCGGAAGACGCCTAGCAGGGCCGATACGCCACGCCCCTCACGGACCCGCGCCATTGAATTCACACGTCCGAGACCGTATCTCGGGCCAAACCCTTGCAAGCGAAGAGTCCCGCGATGGCCATCCATCTGTACAAGAACGACCTCCCTGATGGGCTGGACCTTGGTCCTATCGTTGCCATCGATTGCGAGACCATGGGGCTCAACCCTCATCGCGACCGCCTCTGCCTGGTGCAGATGTCCGGCGGCGATGGCAATGCGCACCTTGTGCAGGTTGCGAAGGGGCAGACAGAGGCACCGAACCTCTGCGCCATGCTGACCGATCACGAGGTTCTGAAACTGTTCCACTTCGGGCGTTTCGACATCGCAGCGATGTTTCACACCTTCGGCGCGCTCTCGGCACCGGTCTATTGCACCAAGATTGCGTCGCGCCTCGTGCGGACCTACACCGACCGGCACGGTCTGCGAAATCTCTGTCAGGAATTGATCGGCGTCGACATCTCCAAGCAGCAGCAATCCTCCGACTGGGGCGCTGATGAGTTGACCGAGGCACAGATGGAATATGCGGCCTCGGATGTGCTGTACCTGCACCGGCTGCGCGAGGAACTGGACCGGCGGCTGGCGCGTGAAGGCCGGACCGAGACTGCGCAGGCCTGCTTCGACTTCCTGCCGACCCGTGCCAGGCTGGACCTTGCCGGCTGGCCGGAAACAGACATCTTCGCCCACTCATGACCGGCCCTGAGGATTTCCTCTGCACCGGCCGAAAGGTCATTGCCGATGAGGCACGCGCCCTTGATGCGCTCGCCGACACGCTCGACGGGGGCTTCACCGCGGCGGTGGACCTGATACTGGCGGCCAGGGGCCGGATCATCGTCAGCGGTATCGGCAAATCCGGCCATATCGGTCGCAAGATCGCGGCGACACTTGCCTCCACCGGCACACCTGCGCATTTCGTCCACCCGGCGGAGGCCAGCCATGGCGACCTCGGAATGCTGACGAAGGGCGATGTGGTGCTGGCGATCTCCAACTCGGGCGAAGCGCCGGAACTGGCCAACCTCGTGGCCTTCACCCGCCGCTTCGGCATCCCGCTCATCGGCCTTTCCAGCCGCCCCGACAGCACGTTGATGACCGAGGCGGACGTCCAGCTTCCGATCCCGGCAATGGGCGAAGCATGCGGCTTCGGGATGGTGCCATCGATCTCCACCACGATGACACTTGCCCTTGGCGATGCCCTGGCGATTGCATTGATGGAGCACCGCAGCTTCACACCGGAGCATTTCCGCAACTTCCACCCCGGCGGCAAGCTTGGCGCCCAGCTTTCCCGCGTTGGTGACCTGATGCATGATGGCGACGCGGTCCCGCTGATCCCACGCGACGCGCCGATGGGCGATGCATTGCTGGAGATGACCCGCAAGGGGTTCGGCGTCGTGGGCGTAACGGAGCCCGACGGCGCACTGGCCGGCATCGTCACCGACGGCGACCTGCGCCGGCACATGGCCGGGTTGCTGGACCTGACGGCCGATGCCGTGATGACCAGCGCACCGCTGACGATCGCCCCGACCGCGCTGGCCGAAGAGGCGCTGGCACAGATGAACGACCGAAAGATCACTTGCCTGTTTGTCGTGCCCGAAGGCGGCGCTGCTGCAACGGGCATCCTGCATATTCACGACTGCCTGCGGGCGGGCGTGGTCTGAGAGATGGCCACGCGGGACAACCTGCACTCCTGGGTCGTGGCCTGGCTGAAGGTTATTCTTCCCCTCTGCGCGCTGGCGCTGCTCTCCACGCTGTTTCTCGTGGCACGCCATGGCGAGGAAGAGACCGAACTGCCTTTTACCGAGCAGCAGCTTGAAGAAATGGCAAGCGAGCAACGCGTCGATGTCGCCCGGTTCTCCGGCACCACGGAGGAGGGCCGCTCCATTGAGGTCTCCGCCCTCTCTGCCACGCCCCGGCCCGATGATCTGAACATTGTCGATACTGCCATGATGGTCGGCACGCTGGAAACCGGTGATCACAGCTCGATCCACGTGACCTCCGATGCCGGCACCGTGCTGGCCGAGGAATCCCGCGCCCAGTTGCGCGGAAACGTTCGCATCGAGACCTCGACGGGTTACACGATCCTGACGGAGGAACTGGAAACCGCCCTCGACAGCATGAACATGGACACCACCACTGAAGTAACGGCCGAAGGGCCGCTCGGCCGGATCGATGCCGGCCGCATGACGGTGACATCCGGCGAAGGCGATGACGTCAGCGTGGTTTTCAAGGATGGGGTGAAGCTGCTATACCTCCCGCAAACCCAATAAGGTGTCTTTGCCGTGTGCTTCCGTTCCCTGCTGCTTGCTGCAACCTTGCTGTTCTGTCCCGTCGCCACACTCGCGCAGGGTGCCAATATCGGCTTCGGTGGCGAGGAGCATGACAGCTCGCTGCCGGTCGAAATTACCGCCGACCAGCTTGATGTAAGCCAGGCCGACGGGACGGCGAAGTTCACCGGCAACGTGGTGGTCGGACAGGGCAACATGCGGCTGACGGGCGCCATGGTGGACGTGGACTACGGTGAGGGCGACGACGGCTCGACCGAAGTGAAGCGCCTGCATGCCACAGGCGGCGTGACGCTCTACAACGGCGCGGAGGCCGCAGAGGGCGAGGAGGCCATCTATACACTGGAGAGTGGCGTCGTCGTCATGACCGGCAACGTGGTGTTGACCCAGGGCGAAAACGCCATGGCTGGTGAAAAGCTGACCGTGAACCTCGACACCGGGACCGGCCTAATGGAGGGCCGCGTGCGCGTCGTATTCAAATCCGAGAGCGAGCCCGAATCCCAATGAAGCGAACCGAACGCGGATTGACGGTCGAGCCGGGCTCTTCCGGACTGCAGGTCGTTCAGCTGCGCAAGAGCTACCGCCGCCGCCCTGTGATTCACGACGTCACGCTGGAGTTGCAACGCGGTGAGGTCGTGGCCCTTCTCGGACCGAACGGGTCGGGAAAAACGACATGTTTCTATTCCATTGCCGGGCTGGTGACCCCTGAATCGGGGCTTGTGCAGATCGATGGTCGTGACGTCACGACCCTGCCAATGTACCGCCGCGCGCGGTACGGCATCGGCTACCTTCCGCAGGAGGTGTCGATTTTCCGCGGCCTCTCCGTCGAAGACAACATCATGGCAATCCTGGAGATTGCCGTTCGGGATCGCCACAAGCGCCGCGAGAGGCTTGAGGCCCTGCTGTCTGAATTCGCCATCGAGCATCTGCGCCGCGCCTCTGCGTTGTCGCTCTCGGGGGGCGAGCGGCGCCGGGTGGAGATTGCTCGCTGCCTTGCGGCGGAGCCCAAGTACCTTCTGCTCGATGAGCCCTTCGCCGGCGTCGACCCGATTTCCGTGGGCGACATCCGGCACCTCGTGATGGATCTCAAGAATCGCGGGATCGGTGTCCTTATCACCGACCACAACGTGCGCGAGACGCTGGAAATCGTCGACCGCGCCTACATCCTCCACGACGGGCAGGTTCTGATGAGTGGCACCGCGGAGGACGTCGTGCGGGACGAGAACGTGCGGCGGGTCTACCTCGGCCAGAACTTCCGAATAGGTTAACAGCGCTGGTGTTAGCGCAACAAAGCGCCGCAGAGGCCTTTGAAGCGGCAAGATTCATGCCTATGTGACAAGGTAGCAATTGACAGAAGCGTCCCGGAAGGCGCCAAATGAGGACAATGCTGACGTACAATCGAGCCGAATCCTTTGACAATCCCGCGCCGCTCGCCGGTCACGAAGGACGCTTGTTGCAGCTCTCTCCGCTTTCGCGAGACATCAGGTTTTCAACCCGGGTTCCCTGTCACTGACAGGCGGGCCCATGTTCCCAACCCCAAGGAGGCAAGATGCGCTATCAGATCAGCGGTCACCAGATCGACATCGGAGAAGCCCTTCAGAGCCATGTCAAAACGGAGCTTGGCGACGCTGTCGGAAAGTATGCCGATCGTCCCACCAACGCCCAGGTGATCTTTTCGAAGCGCGCCCACGAGTACCTGTGCGAAGCGACCGTACATCTCTCGACCGGGCTGAACGCGAAGGCATCGGGGCGAGGAACCACCGCCTACACGGCTTTCGACGACAGCCGCGAAAAGATGGAAAAGCAACTGCGCCGCTACAAGCGCCGTCTGAAAGACCACTACAAGGATCGCAAGGAGCCGGTTGAAGTCTATGGCGGGGCCTCGTATATCCTCGCCGCATCCGAGGATGGAGCCGGGGACAGCGAACCCGACACGCTTCAACCGATGATCATTGCGGAGATGGAAGCCCAGATCCCCAGCCTGTCCGTGGGCGAGGCCGTCATGCAGATGGAACTCGCAGGCGCTCCGGTGCTGGTTTTCCATCCCGAAGGCAAGGAAACCCTCAACGTGGTCTACCGCCGCGAGGATGGAAACATTGGCTGGATCGACCCCAGGGAAGGGGGCTGAACCGGCAGTAATCTGGGGCAAATGGACGGAAAATGGACCTGTCGAGCATATTGAGACCCGACGCCGTCAAGGTGATCTCGGAAACCAGCAGCAAGAAGAGGCTGTTTCAGCGCCTCGGTGATGCGGCTGCGAGCGCCTATGGACTCGACAGCGAAACTGCGGTCGAGGCCCTCCTGGAACGGGAGAGCCTCGGCCCGACCGGCGTTGGCAATGGTATCGCCCTGCCCCATGCCCGCATGAACGGGGCCACCGGTGTCACCGGCGTGTTCTTCAAACTCGAGCGTGCACTCGACTTCGATTCCGTCGACCGGCAACCAGTCGACCTCGTCTTTGCTTTGTTTGCACCGGAAGACGCCGGCGTCGAACACCTGAAGGCGCTGGCCTTGATTTCGCGCACCATGCGCGACTCGTCGGTCTGCTCCAAGCTTCGTGCCAACGGCGACCCGACGACCCTGCACACGGTACTGACCGAAGGTGTGTCCCCCAAGGCTGCCTGAGCTCAGGCCGCCCAGTCCCTGAACCCAAAGGCCATGTAGTCACGGTTGAAGGCGCTGCGGGCCGCGGCCTCTATTTCCGCGTCGTAGAGTGCCACAAGGGCATCCCGTCCGGGGCATGCCAATGACGGGATTGCGGGCATGCGCGTCAGTCCGACCTGAAGGCACACCTGGCCAAGAGCAACTTCTGCCTGATCCGCCCGAATGATCATGTCTGGCGACAGGACCTCTCCCATCGACTGGATGATCGCGGCCTGCAGGCGCCAGGCGGCATCGGTTCGCATCGGGGTTTGCCCGGCGAGGTTGGCCTTTGCGAATTGCAGGAACCCCAAGAAGGCCGCATGGCGCCGCGCAACCGGATACTCCGGTCCCGGTGTATCATCCGGAAGCGGCAACCCGACGTCGTCCCGAAGATATCTGCGGATGGCGTCAAACGTGTCCGGCCCGCGTGTGAGGATGAACTGCTCAAAGACCCCATATGCGCGCTCCACGGGATGCGTGACGATGGTGAATGCGCGCGATCCCTTGTTCCGGTTTTTCCACTGGCGAAGGGTCTTGCGGGTGAACCCATCCTGTACCGCCTCCGGTGAGCGGTCGTCATGGGCGGCAAGCCATTGCCGAACGGATTGGGTCGGGCCACCCTTGATCGGCATGAAAAGAAGTGGCGCCGTCGACGATGCGATGAAACCGGGCACGGCCACCATCTGCGGGCTCTCCGCGTGCCCCGCCACAAGGCTACGGGCATTCATCGCACCGAGGGCCTGCTGCATTTCCTCGAAATTCTCGACCTTGTCTTCCAACGGCGACGGGTTCTGCCGCTTGAGCCGGGTCGAGGCACCATCCAGACGATGGGTTTGCCCCAGGAAACGTCCCAGGCCGTTCAGCACATCGACATCGCCGACCTCTTCATAGGACACCTCGAACGCGGTCTGGCCGGTCAACTGGAGCCCGCGCCGGAGCTTTCGCTGGAAAAGCTCGATCTTCGCGGCATGGGCTTCGAACTCCTCCGGGTCGAACCGGATCTTCGCGGATTTCCGATGCTTCTCGTCGGTGAGCCGCCACTGCCCGGTCGCTCCCGCAATCTTCCGGGAGACGTAGGATTCCAGCGGATTCCGCGTCAGGATGATCTTGGCGATTTTTGGATCCGGCAGGATCGTCTCGAGTATCCGCGGATCATGGTCGTGGAAGAATCGAAACCCGCCGAGACCGTCACCTTGGGTCCGGATCCGGCGCAGCAGTTCCATCGGATCTGCCTGCCGCGCCTCCAGCGTCACGCCAAGCAGGTCCTGCCAGTTGTGTTGGCCAACGAAGACCGGGTTGAATGCCTCGCCATGGCAACAAAGGCCGGGAAAAAGGTTGAGGCTTTCCTCCAGGAAATTGGACCCCGTGCGCATCTCTGCGAACAGAACGAAGCCCTCGAAATCCGCCATCTCACTTCACCAGGTAGGGGCGGGTCTGGCCGGGTGCTAGCGGCGCGGGGTCGAACCCGGCGGCAAAATCACCCGCCATGTGCAGGTGCATCCCTTCGTTCTTGAGTTGCTGGAGGAACATCCCGAACCCTGTCAGATCCACCAATCGTGGCGCCTCCGTCAGCCGGCGCGTTGCCCCCGGCATGATCTCGTCAAGGATCTCCTGCAGGTGATCCATCGGCGTCTCGACAAACTCCGACAGCGTCCAGATCCGGATTCGCGCCTTGGCCCATTGTGCCCGCAGGGTCTCCACCTGTTGGGCTTCGATCCGCTGCAACCGCGCCGCCTCCTTGCGGACGACCTCGGATGTGATGTTGGTCCGAAACAGCCCGATCGCCCAAGCCCCGGTGATCACCGAGATCTGGGCATTCGGATCACCGGTCATGAAACCGGCGGGATACTGGTTGTCCATGGGACCGTACATGAAGCACTGCCGCTCCCCACGCGTCGACCAGGTCAGGTTGGTCAGGAAGGCGCAGGGATTGTAGTCCCGCAGGCGGGCACTGTCGGGGAGACAACCGTTGTAGATCTTCTCCCCGCCCGCAAACTCCGCCCGTTCGGGGCCATAGAGGTGGCCATGAACCCGGCAGCCGGTTGTCTTGTTCAGCCAGGTTTCGAAGTTTTCGAACAGGTCGGCGAACCCCGAGAATACGGAATACGGGCAGCAGGACTTGCCGTTATCCCTGCTCTGGAGCGGGAAACGGCTCTGCATGTAGAGCCCCGGCCGCCCCCGCATCCGCCGGTCGACGGCCTGGGCGAACAGGCGGTCGATCTTGCCCGGATTGGGTTCGGCATTCTTGGTGACGGTCGGGTCGTTCGACAGGAAGTTGTCGTAAAGCCGGCCTGCGCGCGGCCAGATCTTTCGCGCGACAAAGCAGTCCGAACGTCTCAGAAGCTGCAGGTGGTCATCGTAGAAAACGTGCGGTTTTCCCTGAAAGTCGAACTTTGACAGGGTCAGGGAGCGGCTTTCGACACGACGACTGTGCAGGCGCACCAGACTCTGAAAATAGCTCTCGTCCGGGATCCAGACCCGTTTGAAGAAGCGATCATACTCCTCACGGCGGCTGTCCTTGAGGATCGCTGAAAGCGTTTCGCGCGTCAGGCACCACCATTGCGAGCCGAGATGCGGTACCAGGCCTTCGGGGAGCTTGCGCCTGAAGCCCACGCTGCGCTGCAGCTCGACATACTTGTCAAAAAGGCGGCGGTGGCGTTTGAAGGAGAACGGGAAGCGAAGCGAAAACCGCTCGCTGTCAAATCCGCCATTGGACCAGGCGACATCCTCGATTGTGACGGATTCGATGAAGTCCGTTCGGGGGCGGCTGTTGAGATAGGCCTTCATCTCCGGCACCGGCCGCAGGGGAAGACAGGAACCGGAGGCGAGGTAGACATGGCTGACGGTCGCGAATTCCCGCAACATGATCTCGCAGGCCTCGATCGTCGCACCAACGATGCCCCAGGTGCCCCATTCGCACGGCACCCGGTTGTCGACGAACCGGACGTTGTCCAACTCCGACAGGCTTGCCCGAAAGGCCGCGAAGGCGGCGGGCTTCACCTTCCGGTCGGCGTGGATCACGATCGGGCACCCGCTCTGCGCCCAGTGCCGTGCCGTCTGCGCCGCCCGGTCGAGCGCAGTGTGCACCAGCATGACGAAGCCAACGCTCATGCCCAGTTTCCTTTCGACATCAGCCCCAGGATCTCGAGCTGGCGCCAGTTGATGTAGCGCTCTGACCACTTGTTCCAGAGAACCGGCCGGTCCGACAGGTGGTCGTGATAGGCCCGGTACTCGCGGCTGCCGGCGAAATGCTCCTTGCGCTGCAATTCCTCCGCTGCCTTGCCAGCAAGGGTGTCGAGGAACTTCGCATGGAGCAACGCGCCAGAGGTTTTTTCGCCCCCGGCATCGTCATAAACTTGGTTCAGGCCGCGCGGCAGCAACATGTGCGTCGACTGCACATAGACGTAGTCGCGGTGCCAGCGCACCAGCGGGATCTTGTTCAACGACGGTGCCTGCATCGGATCCTCGGGGAAGAACACCCGGGCGCGCGGCCCGCCCTGGATCCAGAGGTTCAGGTAGTCGGGGTTCCGGGAAATCAGGTAGTTTCCACTGTCGAACCACGATGCGATCTCGAACGGGTCCTGCCCCTCACAATAGCGTTCGGCATCAATCGGCCCCTTGGGGTACATGTCGAGCAGCATCGCGCTGAAGGATCGGATCGAACAGGCGTCGAGCCAATCCGTCAAACCCCGGATAGGGCGCGTATCGCAGAACGGGTAGACGAAGAACTCGTCGGGATCGACAACGAGCGTCCAGTGGTCATGCCCATGCTGCCATTGCAGCCAGTTCAGCCAATCCACACCGTAGCGGGCTCGACGGTAGCTGCGGTCCGTGTGCCAGAGCGAGACATCCGGCTGATCGGCGAGATATTCGCGAGAGCCATCGTCAGAGCCGTTGTCGACAATCAGGAACTGCGCGATCCCCTGCTTACGATAATACTGAAGGAAATACGGCAGCCGCACGCGCTCATTGCGGAGTGTTGAAAAGGCAAGCACATCGCCCTCCCGGATCTCCTTCGTCCGGTCCGCGACCGGCGTGAGTTCCCGCCGTTTGCGAAAGGCCCGCAAGCGCAGCTTCTTGCGGCGCAACCGCATGCGATATGAGTTCAGTGCGCCCACTCTTTCCTCTTCGAAGGGCCTTGGTCCGGCGCTATCAGATCCGGCTTAAGACGAGATTGAAGTGCTCGTCCCACGTCGGAATTCCGGGCTGCGCCGAGCTGTGTTCCGGCCCCTTCATGTGTTTTTTCGCGGCACTGCGAATTGCCGTTGTCCAAGAATAGGTATCCGAAATATCCGCGTAAACGGGATAATCCCCGAGGATCTCGTGGAAAACCGGCAGATCGTTGCAGATCAACGGCACTCCGAGGGCCGCCGCCTCCAGCGCGGGCAGGCCAAACCCCTCCGCGTGCGACGGGAAGAGCACGCCGGCGGCACCACGGAGCAACTGCGCCACCGCCCTGTCATCCAACCCGGAATGCTCGAAAACAGTCTCTCCAGTCAATGAGGACGTGGCAAGCCGCCGAAAGACGTCATCATTGTTCCAACCCCGGCTCCCGAGAAAGAGCAGGCCGGGGCGTTCCGTTGCCGGCATCGCCTCCCACAGATCCAACAGGAAGGCGTGGTTCTTGCGCGGTTCGATCGTGCCAAGGCACACAAAGTACGGCTGGCACGGCGGCGGCTCTGTCGGCTCGGCAGGGACACTCTCCGATGACAGATCGAGCCCAAGATGCGCCGTCACGAGGTTCGGCACCCGTCCCCAGTCGGTAAAGCGAGCGCACACACTCGCCTCGGTCGCCGCGGAGTTGCAAATCACGAGATCCGCGCAGCGCGACACGCGTCGCATTGCGGCCTCGAACTTCTCCGACGTGCCAGGGCGCTGGAACTGGGAAAAGTCGAGCGGGATAAGGTCGTGAACAAGTACGCAGATCGTGGAACCGGGGATTTCGCGTATCGCTCGGAACACGGGGGCAGAGAGGTTGCTGTGCCCAACGTTCAAATAGGCCGCTCCTGGCGGCAGGTGTCGGCGGAGCATGCGCGGGAGCCCTCGACGATGGGTCACCGCCAACGCGTGGCGCCGCAGATCGGTGGAGGTCGTCCGGGACGGCCGTCGCAATGAACGGGCAAGCAGATCCGGTCGCCCCCACGGAATGTCGCCCGCCAGACGCGCGGAAATGGCGGTCATGCCCCCATGGTCCAGCAGCACGAACCCGAACCGCATGCGCACCAACGCGAACACGGTTCGATCCGAAAGCTCTAGCAGGGCCCCAAGGTAGGCGGCCTCGACCCGGTCGACCCCGGTCCAAGGCCCCCGCCCGACGCGGGACAGCAGCCGGGTCAGGTCGAGACACAGCGGGGCCTTCTCAGACCCCATAGCCCTCCGACTGATGCCAGCGCCAGGCATCCTCGATCATCTGCGGCATGTTGGAGCGGTGAGGCTTCCATCCCAGTTCGTCCATCGCCCGGCTGGAACCGGAGACGAGCCGAGTTGCATCGCCAGCGCGGCGGGGGCCTTCTTCGTAGGGCACCGTGCGGTTGGTCACGACCCCCGCGGCGTCCATCACCTCCCGAACCGAGAAGCCCGAGCCGGTGCCCAGATTGAAGTCTCGGCTGTCCTTGCCGGATTCCAGCCACTTCAGGCCAAGCACATGCGCCTCGACGAGGTCCATGACGTGCACGTAGTCACGAATGCAGGTTCCGTCCGGCGTGTCGTAGTCCGTGCCGAAAATCGTCAGCTTCGGACGCCGTCCGTCGATCGCGTCCAGGACCAATGGGATCAGGTGGGTCTCCGGGCGGTGGCACTCGCCGACTTCAGCCTCTTCATCACCACCGGCCACGTTGAAATAGCGGAAGATGACATGTTTCAATCCACAGGCGGCCTCGAAATTCTCCAGGATATCCTCGATGGCACGCTTCGAGGCACCATAGGCATTGATCGGCATCTGCTTGCTGTGTTCGTCCAACACGACACCGTCCTGATCACCGTAGGTCGCGCAGGTAGACGAGAAGATGAATTTCCCGCATCCGGCCTCGACCGCCGCTTCGCAAAGGTTGGCCGCACCACCCACGTTGGAGCGCCAGTACCATCCGGGCACCTGCATCGACTCGCCAACCTGGCTGAGGGCCGCGAAGTGCATCACGGCCTCCGGCTTGTGCTTGGCAAAGACTTCGTCGACCCGAGCCCGGTCCAGAAGATCCCCCTTTTCGAACGGGCCGAACTTCACGGCCTGTTCCCACCCCGTCGAGAGGTTGTCGAAGGTCACGGGAGTGTAGCCCTCGCGGGCCAGTACCTTGCAGGCGTGCGCGCCAATATAACCCGCACCGCCTGTTACAAGTATCTTCGTCATGTTCCGGTCCAGTGCTTACTGGGCGGCACTCCGGGTGGCCGCCAATTCCGTCAGGTAGTCGGAGAATTCGTCCCGAAGCTCCGGACGTGCAAGCCCAAAAGCAACAGTCGCCTGAAGGAAGCCGGCCTTGGACCCGCAATCGAAGCGCTGACCGCGGAAGCGATAACCATAGACATCACGCCCACCCTCGATTTCTTCGGCGATCGCGTCGGTTAGCTGTATCTCGCCGCCGGTGCCGGCGCGCATCTTGGACAGGTTATGCATCACCTGCGGCGTCAGGATGTAGCGACCGATCACGGCGAGGTTAGAGGGCGCTTCGTCTGCCTTGGGCTTCTCGACCATACCGTTGACCGACACCATCTGGCCCATGTCTTCTTTTACGTCGAGGATACCGTAGGCAGAGGCCTTTTCGTGCGGCACTTCCATGGCGGCGACCATGCAGCCGCCGGTTTCCTCGTAGGCCTCGACCATCTGTTGCAGACAGGGCTTCTCGCCCGCAATCACATCGTCCGGCAGCATGACGGCAAAGGGCTCGTCGCCGATCAGGCGCCGGGCACACCACACCGCGTGACCAAGACCCAGGGCCTGGTGCTGGCGGATATAGGCGATGGCGCCGCTGTCCATGTTTGTCTGCTCAAGCGCCTTGAGCAGATCGTCCTTGCCCTTGCGGCGCAGAGCGCTCTCGAGCTCCGGCGCGGCGTCAAAATAATCCTCCAGCGCGCTCTTGCCGCGCGATGTCACAAAAATGAATTCCTTGATCCCCGCGGCGCGGGCCTCGTCAATTGCATACTGAATCAACGGACGATCGACGAGGGTCATGATTTCCTTCGGCACAGACTTGGTGGCCGGCAGGAATCGCGTCCCAAGCCCCGCAACGGGGAAGACAGCCTTGGTAACCTTGCGCTGCATCTCTTTGTCCTTCTCAAACTCGTTCCGGTTTAACGGCGACGTCAGACGGGCGTGCTCTCCACACTTCCCGGCGCCATAATCGTGCATCTAATTCCCGATGTGAAGTATACCGGAAGCAATGCTGCCTTGAATGTGCGAAATGCTCTGCAATGCAGCGACACTTGCGCCCATGCATGAACTATTGGCGGAATTTGGCCACACGGAGGCGCTCGACTTCCGCTGCTCTTCGGAAGCTGCGCAACCTGAAGTGCGGCCCGTCGCGCGACACCCGCCCGAATGTGCCGCCGCGATGCCACCAGATCCCTTCATCGGAAAACGACACCTGCATGTAGCGGACAGAGGGGCTCAGGAGCAGCACTGTCGCCACGCCACCGGCCTCCGCGACTGCACGCGCCTGATTGTGAAGTTTGCTGCGTTCAAAGGGATATCCAGCGCAGAAACAACGCAAGGCGGTCGGAACTGGCATCGCGCGGAAGGCCGGGGGACCGGGCGCGTCCCACATGTCGCTTCGCAACGCCCGCTCGCTGCCCTGGACAAATCCGGCGTCGAATCCGTCGAGCAGGCGATGAACGTCACGTGGCTCAAGCCCTCCGGCCACCACATGCGCCAACAGGCGTCGGCGCTGTTCCGCCCGTGCGCGGTCCCGGGCGGCTTGCTGGTCCGTCTCCGCGCAATGCAACCGCAGAAAGCACGCGAGGCTGGCGCCGATTTGGGACAGGTCCCGGGGGGTCCTGTCCCGCGCCCGGCGAGGGCTGGCCGAATATTGGTGGTGAACGACCGCATCGGGGACGACGGCAGTCACCATGCCGGCAGCAGCAAGCCGCATGTTCAGGTCGGTCTCATCGAGAAAGAAATGGAAGGCGGGATCGAATCCGCCGAGCTGCACGAGCGCCTGTCGGCGAAAGGCCGCGTTGGTGCCCACGGTCTTTGTGGCGCGACCCCCTTGCGGGTGGTGGAAGCTGGCTTGCGCAGGAACCTCCATCGGGTGATCCTGCCCCAGCCCATCCACCTTCATCGCCTTCCACTGCCAGGATATGCCGTTGCGCCCCCGCACAAAGCCCGTGGCGGCCTGTACCTTCGTGTCAGCAAAGGGCGCCGCCAGCCGGCGGATCCAGGTCGGCTCCGCAACCGCATCGTCGTCGATGAAGGCAATGACATCCCCCGCGGCAAGGTCGAGACCACGGTTGCGTGCCGCCGAAATGTTCGGCACGTCGAATTCCACCGTCTTGAGGCGGGAAAAAAAAGGAAGGTCGCGGATCGCGGCGAGCCCGGATGCATCGGCCACGACAACACATTCCAGCGCCGGATGGTCTTGCTGCCGCAGGCTCAGCAGCGTCCGGCGCACCCCGCTCGGCCGCCCCCGGCTGACAACCACGACCGAGGTCGTGGGTGGCGCCGGGACAGCCTGCGTCATGCGATGCCCATTTCCGCCATCATCGCTTCAAGGCGGGGGACATCTTCGGGATTGTTCAACTCCCAGAACTGCCTGCCCCGCGCCTCGACCTCGACGCAGAGCACCTGCCGTCCGTTTTCCAGGAACCGCAATTGCTCGAGCCCTTCGAGCGCCTCCAGCGGTCCCTGTTGCCACCCTGTGTAGGCTGCGAGAGGCGCCGCGCGATAGGCATAGACCCCGACATGGTGATAGACCGGTGTAGGATCCTCCGGGGCATACCCAGCGGCCGTGAATGGCACGACTTCCTTGGAGAAATAGAGCGCCCGGTTACCGCGTCCGAACACAGCTGTCGTCCCGCCCACGCGCCCGGCAGCCCGGTCGGCTTTGAGTGCGGCGAGGGTTCGACCATCGCACCGCAACACCGGCGTGGCGATTTCCGCCTCGGGCGCCGCCCGCAGGCCCTCTACAAGATCACTGATGAACCATGCAGGAGTGAGCGGAGCGTCGCCTTGCAGGTTCACGACAACCTCGTAGCCGCCACCGAGTTTGGCATGCGCCTCTGCACAGCGCTCGGTTCCGTTGGCACATTCCGAAGAGGTCATCACAACCTCCGCACCAAACGCCTCGGACGCGGCGCGAATGCGCTCGTCGTCGGTCGCCACCACGACCCGGTCGATGCCGGGAACGGCCATGGCCGCTTCCCAACTGCGCTGGATCAGGGTGCGCGCCACCCCGCCAGCCCCCTTGAGCGGCACCAACGGCTTGCCAGGGTAGCGCGTCGACGCAAAGCGGGCGGGGATGGCGATCAGGACACTCATCCTGCCGGCTTCAGCTCCACACCCGGCGCATAGGCAATGAAGAACGGGTTTTCATAGCCGGGCTTTCCATAGGTGAATTCCGAATGATCGTCGAAGCGGACCATCTTGCCCCCGGCTCCGCGCAACACGGCATCGGCGGCGGCAGTGTCCCATTCCATCGTGCGACCGAGGCGGGGATAGAGATCTGCCTCCCCGCACGCCACGAGACAGAACTTCAGCGAGGAGCCCGCCGACGTCATGTCCTTGGTGGTGTACTTCGCGATGTAGTCATCGGTGGCCTGATCGCGGTGCGACTTGGAGGCCACGACCATCAGCGCGGAGTTGTCCGGAGAGGTGACGGAAATCGGTTCGACCTGGCCCGCCGCCTCCTTGGCGAAATCGCCGGTTTCCTCGACCGACCGACCGGTAGCGTCGGTGTAGAAAAGTCGCTGCTTTGCAGGTGCATAGACCACCCCACGAACCGGAACGCCGCCCTCGACATACGCGATGTTCACGGTGAACTCGCCCCGACGCTTGGTGAACTCCTTGGTCCCGTCGAGCGGATCGACGATCAGGAAGCTGTCGGCACGCTCCGAATGGGTCGAGGCCTGCTCTTCGGTCACCACCAGAACACCGGGGAAGGCATCCGCGAGCCCTGCCGCGATGAGCGCATCGGCTGCCTCGTCGGCATCGGTAACAGGACTGTCGTCGGACTTGGCACGGACCTCGAAATCATCGGAATTGTAGATCTCCATGATCTTGTCGCCGGCTTCCAGCGCAAGGCGCCGGATCACTGTGCTCAGGCGGTCATAATCCATGCTCACTCTCCTCGGGATGGGTGTATTCGTTGAATTATCAAGTCCCGCCCCTTATCGTCGTGCGTCAAGGGATCGGCAAGATTTCCCTGAGAGAAAGTCGTGCGCCATGGCAAGACAGCGGCAATAGATCCCATGTTCGGAGCCACCCACCAGACGTCCAACCTCCGCTCGGCCTTCCGCCTGGCAGAGCTGATCTATCACGCCACGGTTCGGGCGCTGCGCAAGAACCATGGCAACGCCCTCATCGGCCTGCTGATGAACATGATGCAGACCGTCGTCTTCGTGCTGGCCTTTTTTCTCATGTTCTCGATGCTCGGCCTGCGCGGATCGGGTATCCGCGGCGACTTCCTGCTCTACATCATGTCGGGGATCTTCCTCTACATGACCCACACCAAGGCCATGAGCGCCGTGGTCGGCTCGGAAGGGCCCGCCTCCCCGATGATGAAACACGCGCCGATGAACACGATCATCGCGATCTCGGCAGCGGCACTCAGTTCTCTCTACATCCAGATCCTGTCCATGCTGGTGGTGCTCGGCGTCTACCATGTCGGAATCACGCCTGTGCAAATCCATCAGCCGATCGGAGCGATGGGCATGGTGCTGCTCTCGTGGTTCTCCGGCGTTGCGGTGGGGATGGTGTTGCTCGCGGTCAAACCCTGGTTCCCGGGCTTCGTCCAGGTCGCCTCCAACGTCTACTCCCGCGCCAACATGATTGCCTCCGGCAAGATGTTCGTCGCCAACCAGATGCCCGGATACATCCTCGCCTTCTTCACGTGGAACCCGATCTTTCACACCATCGATCAGTGCCGGGGTTTCGTCTTTATCAATTACAACCCGCATTATTCCAACATCGCCTACCCGTTCTGGTTCAGCATCGCATTGTTGTTCATCGGGCTTCTGGGCGAGTTCTACACGCGCAAAAATGCATCCCTCAGTTGGCAGGCCAAACGATGAACCTCAAAATATTGATCGCCACTTTCCTGGTTTGCCTGCTGGCCACCGTCGCAACGGCAGCAGAGTTGTTTCACATGCCCGCGCTCTACAAGGTCACTGGGGTTGCGTCCGACGACACGCTGAACGTGCGCGCCGGCCCCTTCTCTGGCGCAGACAAACTCGACGAGCTTGCCCATGACGCCACCGGCATCGAGGTCATCGCATTGAACGAGGAAGCAACCTGGGGCCAGATCGGCAGCCCCGAGACGAACGGTTGGGTGTCTATGGCCTACCTGACTGCGATGCCAGACACGGCACCCGGTATTCCGCCCGGTATGTCCTGCGGCGGCACCGAACCCTTCTGGGGGATCACGTTCCACGGCGCCACGGCTGACTACTCTGATCCGGTGGAGAGCTTCCCAAGCCTGTCCGTGACGACAGCCCGCAGCGCCATCCGCTCCGATCCGGCCCAGTTCGGCTTCGAGGCGGCAACGCCCACCGGGCGCATCTCCGGCTCGATCGACGCGACACGCTGCAGCGACGGCATGTCCGACCGGGAGTTCGGCTGGCGTGTCATCCTGCTGCGTCGGGACGCCGACGGCGCCAGCCTTGAACGTGGGTGCTGCACTCTCGATCAACGGTGACGCCTACCGCGCCACCCGCATCGTCAGGTTGATCCGGCCACCCTTCGGCAAGAGCTGCGAGCTTCCCGGGCGCAACCTGTCCACCCCGTGAAAGAGCAGCCGAGCCTCGCCCGAGAGGACAAGCACATCGCCGGACGACAGCCAGACCGATTCCGTCTTGCCCCCCCGGGTGAGGTTGCCGACCCGAAACAGAGCATCATCGCCCAGCGAAATGGAGACCACCGGCTGTTCCAGATCGACCTCGTCGCGATCCTGGTGCATCCCCATGCGCGCGGAGTCCTCGTAGAAATTGATCAGGCAGGAATCCGGCAGGCGATCCGTTCCCGAAACCGCACGCCAGACCTCAAGAACAGAGTCGGGTATAGGTGGCCAATCCATGCCGCCAGGGTGCCGGTCCTCGTAGCGATACCCGCGCTGGTCGGAGACCCAGCCGCAGCAGCCTGCAGACGTCATCCGCACGGACATCTCCTTCCCGCGTGAGGTTACCGGCCGGAAGAGTGGCGCAAGTGCCACAATCTCGCGCAGTTTTTCCAACATCGCGGCCTGTGCTGTCGCATCAAGCAGCCCACGGTAGATCGGAACGCCGCGAATCGTGAGGTCAGGTGTCAAATCCGGGTCCGTTATCACTTTCGTCACGCATTTCTCCCCAAAACAGCGCCGGATGGCGACTTGCAGGGCCAAAGGTCCACTCCTATATACGCCGGGATGCTCGGCCGGGCAGCCATCCGGTCGAATTAATGGGATTGGGGCGCGGGAGCCTGACAGGGCCCGAGCCCCGCAACATCGCCAAGAGAGGTAGTAAGCATATGGCCAAAGTCATCGGTATCGACCTCGGTACGACGAACAGCTGCGTCGCCATCATGGATGGTTCCCAGCCCCGCGTCATCGAGAACGCCGAAGGCGCCCGGACAACCCCGTCCATCGTCGCCTTCACCGAAAACGAACGTCTCGTGGGTCAGCCCGCCAAGCGGCAGGCCGTCACAAACCCCGAAAACACCATCTTCGCCGTCAAGCGTCTGATCGGTCGCCGCGAGGATGATCCCGCGGTCGCCAAGGACCGCAAGATCGTCCCCTACAACATTGTGGACGGTGGCAACGGCGACGCCTGGGTGGAAGCCCGCGGTGAGACATACTCCCCGTCGCAGATCTCGGCCTTTATCCTGCAAAAGATGAAGGAAACCGCCGAGAGCTACCTCGGCGAGGACGTCACCCAGGCCGTCATCACGGTTCCTGCCTATTTCAACGACGCCCAACGTCAGGCCACCAAGGACGCCGGCAAGATCGCCGGTCTCGAAGTGCTGCGTATCATCAACGAGCCGACCGCGGCCGCGTTGGCCTATGGCCTCGACAAGGAAGAGACCAAGACGATCGTGGTCTACGACCTCGGTGGCGGCACCTTCGACGTGACCATCCTGGAGATCGACGAAGGTCTCTTCGAGGTGAAGTCTACCAACGGTGACACCTTCCTGGGTGGCGAAGACTTCGACATGCGGATCGTCCAGTACCTTGCCGACGAGTTCAAGAAAGAGCACGGCATCGATCTCAGCAAGGACAAGATGGCGCTTCAGCGTCTGAAGGAAGCCGCTGAAAAAGCCAAGATCGAGCTGTCGAGCTCCCAGCAGACGGAAATCAACCAGCCGTTCATCTCCATGGACCCCAATGGCGGCACCCCGCTGCACCTGGTGATGAAGCTGACCCGCGCCAAGCTTGAAAGCCTCGTTGGCGACCTGATCAAGAAGTCGATCAAACCATGCCAAGCGGCCCTCAAGGACGCCGGTGTCTCGGTTGACGAGATTGACGAGGTCGTTCTGGTCGGCGGCATGACCCGCATGCCGAAGGTCGTCGAGGAAGTCACAAAGTTCTTCGGCCGGGAGCCCAACAAGGGCGTCAACCCCGACGAGGTGGTCGCCTCCGGTGCGGCGATTCAGGCCGGCGTCCTGCAGGGCGACGTGAAGGACGTGGTCCTTCTCGACGTGACCCCGCTGTCGCTCGGCATCGAGACGCTCGGTGGTGTCTTCACACGCCTGATCGACCGCAACACGACCATCCCGACCAAGAAGAGCCAGATCTTCTCCACCGCCGAGGACAACCAGAACGCCGTGACGATCCGTGTGTTCCAGGGCGAGCGCGAGATGGCGATGGACAACAAGATGCTCGGCCAGTTCAACCTTGAGGACATCCCGCCAGCGCCGCGCGGCATGCCGCAGATCGAGGTGACGTTCGATATCGACGCCAACGGCATCGTGTCGGTCTCTGCCAAGGACAAGGGCACCGGCAAGGAGCAGAACATCACCATCCAGGCCTCCGGAGGTCTCAACGACGACGAGATCGAACAGATGGTCAAGGACGCAGAGGCCAACGCCGAAGCGGACAAGGAGAAGAAGGAACTTGTCGAGGCCCGGAACCAGGGTGAAAGCCTGATCCACTCGACCAAGAAGTCGCTCTCCGACCACTCCGACAAGGTCGACCCGTCGACCGTCGAGGCCATCGAGCTGGCTATGGGTCCGCTCGAAGAAGCGCTGGAAGGCGAGGACGTCGGCAAGATCAAGTCCGGCATCCAGAACCTGACCGAGGCCGCCATGAAGCTCGGCGAGGCCATCTACAAGGCCGAGCAGGAGAAGGCTGGCGAAGCCGCGCCCGAGGGCGAGGACGAGCCGCGCGGTGTCGATGATGACATCGTCGATGCCGACTTCGAAGACCTTGGCGACGACAAGCAGCGCTGATCGCGCCGCATCCTTCAAGCGGCCGGCCCGGGAAACCGGGCCGGTTCCGTTGTTGGAGGCAAGAGGATAACCGATGGCAAAACGTGACTATTACGAGGTCCTGGGCGTCGCGCGTGGAGCTTCGGAGCAGGAAATCAAGAAAGCTTTCCGCCGGAAGGCGCGGGAGCTTCACCCCGACAGCAACTCCGACAATCCCGACGCAGAGGCGCAGTTCAAGGAAGCGAACGAGGCCTATGACGTCCTGAAGGACGCCGAGAAAAAAGCAGCCTACGACCGCTTCGGCCACGCGGCCTTCGAAGGCGGAATGGGCGGTGGCGGCGGCCCCCGCGGTGGCGGGTTCCACCAGCAGGGCGATTTCGCTTCAGCCT
The DNA here is from genome assembly GCF_003003255.1 of Aliiruegeria haliotis. GTDB lineage: Bacteria > Pseudomonadota > Alphaproteobacteria > Rhodobacterales > Rhodobacteraceae > Tropicimonas > Tropicimonas haliotis. Next base: position 106,159 of record NZ_PVTD01000005.1, on the reverse strand, counting down.
TTTCCGATGTCTTCGACGATCTCTTCGGTGACTTCATGGGCGGGCAACGCGCCGGTGGCGGTCGACAGCGCGCCTCGCGCGGGTCCGATTTGCGCTACAACATGCGCGTCACCCTCGAAGAAGCCTTTACCGGTTCGCAGAAGACGATCGATGTGCCGACATCCGTCGCCTGCGCATCCTGCTCCGGCAGTGGGGCCGAAGGCGGCGCCGAGCCAGTCTCCTGCCCCACGTGTTCCGGCATGGGCAAGGTGCGGGCGCAGCAGGGTTTCTTCACGGTCGAGCGCACCTGTCCGACCTGCAATGGCCTCGGCCAGATCATCAAGAACCCGTGTCAGTCCTGCCATGGTCAGGGCCGTGTGGAAAAAGAGCGCTCGCTCTCTGTCAACATCCCGGCAGGGGTAGAGACAGGCACACGGATTCGCCTCGCAGGCGAAGGTGATGCCGGCACGCGCGGCGGACCCTCGGGCGACCTCTATATCTTCATCGAAGTGGCCGAGCACAGTATCTTCAAGCGGGACTCGCAGAACCTGTTCTGCCAGGTTCCAGTGAGCGTGGCTTCCGCCGCTCTTGGTGGTGAGATCGAGGTGCCGACGATCGATGGTGGCCGCAGCCGGGTGAAAGTGCCGGCAGGGTCGCAGACGGGCAAGCAGATGCGCCTGCGGGGCAAGGGCATGCCGGCCCTGCGCGGCGGCGGCATCGGCGACATGTTTATCGAACTTGTCGTTGAAACGCCGGTGAACCTGACCTCGCGCCAGAAAGAGCTTCTGCGCGAGTTCGACGAGTTGAGTGCGGAGAACAACCCGCGGACGCACAACTTCTTCTCCAAGGTGAAAACCTTCTGGGACGAGATGAAGGGCTAGCAGCCCGCAAAAAAAGGGCATCGGGGGCTGCAGCGCACCAGCGTTGCGGCCCTTTTCTTTGCCTTTCATTCGGGATCGCGGACCCGTCAAACGGCAGAATATCGCCTGGCAACCCGCGCAAGCAACGCCCTTGGGTCCGGCACCCATTCAGCGCATCCAGACCTCGACCCGGCGATTGGTGCGCCGGCCCCATTCGGTGTCGTCACAGGCGAGCGGCATCGCTTCGCCAAACGCCGCTGTCATCAGGGTCACCCGCGACCAATCCGTCACCGGCGCAGCCTCGCGCAAGGCACGCGCCACCGCCTCCGCGCGATCCGCAGCGAGGCGCAGGTTCGCTGGCGCCGGCCCTTCTCCATCCGAGAAACCGGCCAACACCAACTCGCGCCCGTCGTGAACCCCGGCCTCCAGGTCGCGCGCCAGCCGATCCACGTTGCTCTCCGACTGGGGATCCAGCTGCGCCGTGCCATTTCGGAACCTGAAGGTCGTGCTCAGGCGCCGGGTGCCGGTCATCTGCCGAACCATTTCCTGCAAATCCGCCAACGAGACTTCCTCTCCGGCTGCAAGCACAGCATTTGCGAGCCGGTCGCCCTGACCGGACAGGGTTGTGCTGTCCGGAACCTGATCGACAAAGCCCGCCCGCCGGACTACGCGCTCTGCCGCGGGCGTTGTAAGCCAGGACAGGAACTCCCGGGCCGGCAAGGGCAGACGTCGCTCAGGTGTATAGAGGAGAAGCGGGGTCGCCAGAGGGTAGTCTTCCGACTTCAGGCTGGCGGTTGTGGCGCGCAGTATCCGCCCACACGGCGCGGTCAATGCCAGCGGACGCGCATTGCCGATCTCCGAGAACCGTGTCAGGCCCAATGCCCAGGGATCCGGCGCCACGGTATCTACAAGTGTCGCTGCCGTCCCGTGGTGGCGCACTGACACTGTACCGGTTTGGCCAGCCTGCTCCAGAAGCCGATCTGCGAATCCCTCTGCAAAACCGGTGTCGCTGTCGATCTCGTGCAACTCGATCGGACCCGCCTCCAGTTCGAGCGCAGCCCAGTCGTCGATTTCTCCCGACCAGATGGCCGCCAGCACATCGGGCGCAAGGGAGGTCAGCGGGCTGGCCGCAGCGACCACAGGGACCAGCGCATCCAGCGCCACTGTCCGGGTGCGCCGGGGAGCCGACAGATCGCCAACACCAGCATCCCGGGCACGGGCGACTTCTTCCGGCCGCACCTCCCGGACCGCCATGACAAGGTCGGCGGAATCGGACGCCAGATCCGCAAACCCATCGGATGTCGTGGACAGGGCGAAGTGAAACCGAGCCAGCACCCGTCCCGCGCCGGGATCCGTCAGGTCGATACGAAAGGTATCATTGTCTGCAATGACACGCCGGGGACGAAGGCCCTCCTGAAGACCGTAGCCCTCGATCAGCGAAGGCAGGAGCACCTCTCCCATCGCCCTCGCACCGGAAATGCGAATGTCGGCGACGTAGGTGGTGAGGTCCGGGCATCCCGGTCCGTCACAGGTCACCCCCTGACCGTCCACCGTCAGCACGCCGTATTCGGTTGAAATCCTGTAAAACTCGCCATCGTACCCGAGCAGCATGCCTTCCAGCGCCAACGCACCATCGCGAGATTCGAGGACGATGTCCTGCGCGGCCACACTGGACCCAGTAAACAGGAGCAGCGCGGCGAAAACCGCCGCGCGTTTGGACCGGGATATCATGCTGCCTCGGGTGGCCTGCCTCAGTTGGCGGCCATCTTCATGTCTCTCAGCACGTTGTTCAACACCAGAAAGTCACCGATGGCGTCGCAGGTCGGAATCGCAAGCACCACCTCGACAACCTCGTGTCCGGAGCCGAGCAGCGGTTGCAGGGTCTCTGCCGAAACCTCCTGACCGCAATTGGCGGCGGTCACTTCGGCTTCGACAGAGATCCGGACCGCACCGCCCTGGGCAAGATCGAGGGGATAGCTGTATACATCGGCGATTGCGGCACCGGGCAGGTCCTCTCGCCCGAGGCGGGTCATGTAACCCCCCTTGCGCAATCCCGCGACGGTTGGCGACAGGGTCGCCCGCGCATGCACATGACCAGACTGGCTATAGGTCGCGCCGAACTCGAAGGCATGTAACTCCAACCCGGTGTCGCCCCGCCATTGCAGGGCCACTGTCTGTGTGGATCGCGCTGCGGGCACGGTTGTGTCGGCCTCGACCACCGTTCCGTTTTCGAACTGCACCGAGAATGTCGCCCGTTCGGAAAGGGCGGGCATGTGGATGGACAGGTCGCCGTCTTCATCTGTCTGTTCGGTGAACGCCAGAGGCCCGTGGGTGATCTCGACCCGCGCATGGGGCTGACAAGGCGCGCTGAGAGTAAGCAGGATCGATGCATCGGGCCCCGGCTCCGCGCTGGCAACGGCAAGGCAGGTTGCCTGGGCGATGGTCGCCCCGGCAAACGGGGCTTCCTGTGTGCGATTGGCCTGCCCATGCCGCGCGGGGGCTGCAAGGCTCACCACCGCCGGCTCCGTTGGGAGGTCCACGACATGCGCACTGTTGCCCGGTGAAGGGGGCGAGACCGGCGCCGTCTCGGTTTGCGTCTTGCGCATCGGGAGCGGCAGTCCGGAGACGCTGGCCATTGCCGTTCGCTTCTCCCCACTTCCGAAGCGGGAGGCCAGGGCGTCCTGATGCTGCATGACGTAGCCCGTGGACAAGGCCACCAGAAAAACGGAACCGGCCATTGTCAGTCGTTTCACTTGCATGACGACCTCCCTTCCTATCGGTCAGGAGACACATTAGGCAGCGAAGTTGGCAGCGGCGTGACCGCGCAAGGGCCATATTGGGCCACAGTTCACCTGCAATCCGCACCATATTTGGAGGATTGTTCGCAAACACGCACAATATGGAGATTGGCGGCGCGGGGCCGCCATCAAATGGTCAGAACTTGCCGTGGCAGTGCTTGAACTTCTTGCCCGAGCCACAGGGGCAGGGATCATTGCGCCCCGGATCGCCCCAGGTCGCAGGATCGCTCTCGTCGAAGCCTTCTTGCGCCTCGCCTGCGGGTTCACCCGATTCCGCCTGCGCCTGCTGCATTGCGGCCGCCTGTTGCTGCGCAGCCTGCTGGGCCAGCATCTGCTGCATCATCGCCTGCTGCTCTTCTTCGGTCATCGGGCGGATCTGGCTGAGCTTCTTGCACACATCTTCGCGCAGCCCGTCCAGAAGCCCTTCGAAAAGCTGGAAGGCCTCGTTCTTGTACTCGTTGAGCGGGTCGCGCTGCGCATAGCCGCGGAAGCCAACCACCGACCGCAGGTGCTCCAGCGTCAGCAGGTGGTCCCGCCACTTTCCATCGATGGTCTGCAAGAGAATCTGTTTCTCGATGGAGCGCATGTTTTCCGGCCCGAACTCCACGGCCTTCTGCGCCATGAACTCGTCGGACGCCTTGTAGAGCCGCTCGCGGATCTCGGCGTCGTCCACACCCTCTTCATTGGCCCAGTCGATGACCGGCGCGTCGACACCCACCTGCTCCAGGACGGCAGCATAGAGTTTTTCCGTGTCCCACTGGTCGGCATAGCTCTTCTTGGGCATGTACTCGTCGACCAGGTCGTCGATGACCTGATGCCGCATGTCCTGCACGACGTCGGAAAGGTCCTCGGTTTCCATGATCTCACGGCGCTGGCCAAAGATCACCTTCCGCTGGTCGTTCATCACATCGTCGAACTTCAGCAATTGCTTGCGGATGTCGAAGTTGCGGCCCTCGACCTTCGCCTGCGCACGCTCCAGCGACTTGTTCACCCAGGGGTGCACGATCGCTTCGCCTTCCTTCATGCCAAGCCGGCTCAGCATCGCATCGAGACGCTCGGATCCGAAGATGCGCATCAGGTCGTCTTCGAGGCTGAGGAAGAAGCTCGACCTGCCCGGGTCGCCCTGACGTCCCGAACGGCCGCGCAGCTGGTTGTCGATCCGACGGCTCTCGTGCCGCTCGGTGGCCAGAACGAACAAGCCGCCGGCCTGCTTCACGGCTTCTTCATCGGCCTTGTGGCGTTCCTCGATCTCGGCGCGGATCTCCTCCGGGTCACGCTCGGGATTCGCGGCGATAGCTTCCATCACCTTGAACTCGACATTGCCGCCCAGTTTGATGTCGGTGCCTCGACCGGCCATGTTGGTTGCAATCGTAATGGCGCCCAGCTTGCCGGCGTCCGCAACGATCTGCGCTTCCTTCTCATGCTGGCGAGCATTCAACACGTTGTGTTTCATCTTCGCCTTGTCGAGCATCTGGCTCAGCAGTTCGGATTTCTCGATAGAAGTGGTGCCGACGAGGACCGGCTGGCCCTTGGCGTTGGCCTCCTTGATGGCCTCCACGATGGCGTCGTATTTCTCCTGCGCTGTGCGATAGACAGCGTCATGCTCGTCGATCCGGGCCACTGGCAGGTTCGTCGGGACCTCGACCACGCCGAGACCGTAGATATCCATGAATTCCTCGGCCTCGGTCAGCGCCGTTCCGGTCATTCCGGAGAGCTTGTCGTAGAGGCGGAAGTAGTTCTGGAACGTCACGGAGGCGAGGGTCACGTTCTCCGGCTGGATCTCGCAACCTTCCTTGGCCTCGATCGCCTGGTGCAGGCCATCGGACAACCGGCGTCCAGCCATCATCCGGCCGGTAAATTCGTCGATAAGGACGACGTCGCCGTCGCGGACGATATAATCCTTGTCCTTGTGGAAGATCTTGTGCGCCTTCAAGCCCTGGTTGATGTGGTGCACGATGGTCGTGCTCTCCGGCGCGTAGAGCGGTTGTCCCTCCGGGAGGATACCGTAGCGGGTCAGACGCTCTTCCAGGAACTCGTTACCCTCGTCGGTGTAGGTCACGTTTCGGGTTTTCTCGTCCATCGTGAAGTGCTCATCCTTCACTTCCGGGATGATCTTGTCGATGGTCCGGTAGAGGTCCGAGCGGTCCTGTGAGGGACCGGAAATGATCAGCGGCGTCCGTGCCTCGTCGATCAGGATCGAGTCGACCTCGTCCACGATGGCGAAGTTGTGATGCTTCTGCGCAACGTCCTTCAGCTCCGCCTTCATGTTGTCGCGCAGGTAGTCGAAGCCGAGTTCGTTGTTGGTCGCGTAAGTCACGTCACAGGCATAGGCCTCTAGCTTCTCGTCCTCCGGCTGTTGCGGGTAGACGACGCCGGTGGTCATGCCAAGCTGGGCGTAGACCTTGCCCATCCACTCTGCGTCACGGCGGGCGAGGTAGTCATTGACGGTCACGATATGCACGCCCTTGCCCGAAAGCGCGTTCAGGTAGGCCGGGAATGTGGCGACAAGCGTCTTACCCTCGCCGGTCTTCATCTCGGAGATGTTTCCCTCGTGCAGGAAGATCCCGCCCATGAGCTGCACGTCAAACGCCCGCAGACCGAGCGCGCGCTTGGCGCCCTCGCGAACGTTGGCAAAGGCCTCGGGCAGAAGCTTGTCCAGATCCTCGCCCGCCTTCGCCCGTTCCTGCAGATTGTGCGTTTTCTCGATAAGCTGCTCGTCGGAGAGTGTCTCGAACTCCGCCTCTAGCGCGTTGATCTTGTCGATGACGGGGCGGGTTGCCTTGATCTTGCGGTCGTTCGGCGTTCCGAAGACCTTTCGTGCAATAGATCCAAATCCCAGCATATGTGCTCCGCCTTGACGCATTCGTGTGAGAGGATGCCTTGTCGGCCCCTTCTTGCAGCGTTACCAAGCATTCAACGAAGAGCCGCCCGGCACACCCGTGCCAAACGCGATGTAAGGGCGCACCTTTGCAGTGTCAACGCCGCGCGACCGCGCGGCCGAACAGGAGCCACATACGATGCTTGTGACCAACAAAACCTGGTGCGCCGGGCTGATTTCCCTCGGACTCGCCCTTGCCGCCCCCGTCAGCGCCGAGGAAGTGACCGCCAAGACCGTCGTGGCGACCGTCGGCGGGGTCGAGATTACCGTCGGCCACATGATCGTGGCGAAGTCCACCCTGCCCGCCCAGTACCAGGCGCTGGAGGACGACGTGCTGTGGCAGGGGATCTACGACCAGTTGGTCCAGCAGAACGCCCTGGCGCAGTCGCTGGGTGACGGCGTGACCGAGGCCACGCAGCTTACCATCGACAACCAGGTCTCCGGCCTGCTGGCCGGAGAAGCGCTTGGCAAGCGGATTCAGGCGGCCATCACCGATGACGTGATACAGCAAGCCTACGAAGAACGTTTCGCCGATGCCGAACCGTCGAAGGAGTTCAATGCCGCCCACATCCTCCTGGAGACCGAGGAAGACGCAAAGGCCGTCAAGTCCGAGCTGGATGCCGGCGCCGAGTTCGGCGCGCTTGCCCGGGAGAAGTCTACCGGCCCGTCCGGACCCAATGGCGGCGCTCTGGGCTGGTTCAGCAAGGGCATGATGGTTCCGGAGTTCGAGGAAGCTGTCCTTGCCCTGGAACCCGGACAGGTCTCCGAACCGGTCAAGACGCAATTTGGCTGGCATGTCGTGGTTCTCAATGAAACCCGGATGGCCGATGCCCCACCGCTCGACGAGGTACGCGATGATCTGGTTTCCGAGCTGGAGAATGAAGTCGTCGCCAACGTGGTCAAGGAGGTCATGGACGGGATCGAGATCGTGAAATCCGAGGCTGAGATCGACCCCTCCGTGCTGTCCGACAACAGCCTGATCGCAGAGTAAGCCGAAGACACGGAGACGCCCGCCATGGCCGGTTCGCTGCCCATTTCGCCGCTCGCCCCCGCCGCTTTCCCCGACCTTCCGGAGATTGACGGCGTGGACTTCGCTGCCGTCGCGGCGGGTGTCCGGTATTCCGGACGCACGGATGTAATGCTGGCACGATTGGCACCGGGGACCAGGATTGCGGGTGTTTTCACCCGGTCAGCCACTCGTTCGGCGCCGGTTCTGGATTGCGAGACGAAACTGGCCGCCGGAGGCGACCCCGACGCGGGCGCCGCAATCCTTGTAAACTCCGGCAATTCCAATGCCTTCACCGGCTCCGCAGGGGAGGCCTCGGTGCGAGAGATCTGTGCAGCCGTCGCCTTGGCAACCCGGGTGCCGGTGTCGCGCGTTTTCACCGCCTCGACCGGCGTCATCGGCGAACGATTGCCGCATGACCGGATCACCTCGGCGCTCGGCGATCTGGCCGGCAAGCTCGCGCCCGGTGCGATCGAGGCCGCCGCCGAGGCGATCATGACCACCGACACCTTCCCCAAGGGCGCCGGCAAGGTCGTCGACACGCCCGCCGGGAAGGTCCGGATCGCAGGGATTGCCAAGGGGTCGGGAATGATCGCCCCCGACATGGCAACGATGCTGGTCTACATCTTCACCGATGCGGCCATTGCACAGCCGGTGCTGCAACAGGCCTTGTCGTCTCTCAACAAGGTCACGTTCAACGCCATCACGGTCGATGGCGACACATCCACCTCGGATACGCTCCTGCTCTGCGCCACCGGGACGGGAACGGGGATCACGGATCTCCAAAGCGCCGAAGGCACGGCCTTTGTCGCTGCCCTGCACGATGTGATGCGCGACCTCGCCCATCAGGTGGTGCGCGACGGTGAAGGGGCGAGCAAGTTTCTCGAGATCCGTGTAACTGGTGCCCGCGATGAGTCCGATGCCCGCAAGGTTGCCATGTCCATCGCCAACTCGCCGCTGGTAAAGACCGCGCTGGCCGGGGAGGATCCGAACTGGGGCCGCATCGTCATGGCCGTCGGAAAATCCGGTGCCCACGCGGATCGGGACCGGCTCAGCATTCATTTCGGCGACATTCTGGTGGCCGAGAAGGGCTGGATCGCGGAAAGCTATACCGAGGACGCCGGTGCTGCCTACATGAAAGCACCAGAGTTGGAGATGACGGTGGATCTCGGCCTCGGATCCGGCAGTTTCACCGCGTGGACCTGCGATCTGACCCACGGCTATATCACTATCAACGCGGACTACCGGTCGTGAAGACGGTTCTGGTTTCGGCGGTAGCTCTGGTGGACATCGACGGTCGTGTGCTGCTGGCGCAGCGGCCCGAAGGCAAGTCCATGGCCGGGCTCTGGGAGTTTCCGGGCGGAAAGGTCGAAACGGGGGAGACACCCGAAACCGCCCTTATCCGCGAGTTGCAGGAAGAACTCGGGATCGACACCTGGGCCTCATGTCTGGCCCCCCTGACCTTTGCCAGTCACTCCTACGATACCTTCCACTTGTTGATGCCACTTTTCGCCTGCCGAAAGTGGAACGGCACCCCCAGCTCCAGGGAAGGACAGGCCCTCAAATGGGTCCGTCCGGATGCCCTCCGCGACTACCCGATGCCGGCCGCCGACATTCCGTTGATCCCGCATCTGCGCGATTGGCTCTGACATTTTGTCGGTCAAATCGTCTAAATGCCGGTTATTTGTGCGTGGATTTCAGCGATGTGATCTTTTTGTTGGTGTTTTTTGAACCGATCGCCTCTATTTTTATAGGACACGCGATAAGCAAGGAGACCGACCATGCTGCGTACGATTGCGGTGGGCAGCCACGTATCGGTCCAGGGCATCTTTGTCCGGGACGCGAAAAATGGCCGAATCATCGTCCGCGTCGGCGAGCGCCTTTTCAAGGGAACGCCGATCTCCAAGGCCGCCTGAGACGTCCGAACACGTCACTTGCTGCCTGAATTTCGTTGAAACAAGAAAGGGCGACCTTCACTCGGGCCGCCCTTTTCCTTTGTTCGGATAGTCGAGGATCAGTCTAGCTTGCGCTCGACCTCCTCGCGCTCGAAGATCTCGATGACATCGCCCTGACGGATATCGTCGTAGTTCTCGAAGGCCATGCCGCATTCCTGGCCGGACTGCACTTCGGCAACCTCGTCCTTGAACCGCTTGAGCGTCTTGAGCGTGCCTTCGTGGATCACGACGTTGTCGCGCAGCAGGCGCACGCCGGCGGAACGACGGGCCACGCCCTCGGTGACGAGACACCCGGCGACCTTGCCGACGTTGGAGACCTTGAAGACCTCCTTGATCTCCGCGTAGCCGATGAAGTTCTCCCGAACCTCCGCCGAAAGCAGGCCGGAGGCCGCGGCTTTCACGTCGTCCACGAGGTCGTAGATCACCGAATAGTACCGGATCTCCACACCCTTCTGGTTCGCCGCGGCCCGGGCCGGGGCATTGGCACGAACGTTGAAGCCGATGACCGGCGCGCCAGAAGCTTCGGCAAGACCGATATCGCTCTCTGTGATGGCGCCCACACCGGAGTGCAGAAGGCGGACACGCACTTCGTCGTTACCGATCTTCTCCATCGCCTGGGCAATGGCCTCGGCAGAGCCCTGCACGTCGGCCTTGACCAGGATCGGCAGCTCTCGAACGTTCTCGTCCGCCTTGGCCTTGGCCATCAACTGATCGAGCGTCGCGGCCGCGCCGGCAGCGGCACGTTTGTCCTTCGCCGCCTGTTCGCGGTATTCCGCGATCTCGCGAGCCTGCGCTTCGGTGTCGACCACGTTGAGAACGTCGCCGGCTTCAGGTGTGCCGTTCAGGCCGAGCACCTCGACAGGCACCGACGGGCCGGCTTCCGTGACGCGGTTGCCCTTGTCATCGACCAGCGCCCGCACTTTGCCCCACTGCTCGCCGACGACAAAGATGTCACCCTGCTTGAGCGTACCGTTCTGAACCAGAACGGTGGCGACAGGACCCCGCCCGACATCAAGCTGGGCTTCGATCACGGCACCGGAGGCGGCGCGATTCGGGTTGGCCTTGAGTTCGAGGATCTCCGACTGGAGCGCGATGGCCTCCAGCAGTTCATCCAGACCCTGACCGGTAATGGCCGAGACCTCGACATCCTGCACCTCACCGGACATGGCTTCCACGATCACTTCATGTTGCAGAAGGTCGGTTCGAACCTTGTCGGGATTGGCTTCCGGGCGGTCGATCTTGTTGATCGCCACGATCATCGGAACTTCGGCAGCCTTGGCGTGATTGATCGCTTCGACAGTCTGCGGCATGACCGCGTCATCGGCAGCCACAACGAGGATCACGATATCCGTCACCTGCGCACCGCGGGCACGCATCGAGGTGAAGGCCGCGTGGCCCGGCGTGTCGAGGAACGACAACACCTGCCCGCTGTCCGTGGTCACCTGATAGGCACCAATGTGCTGGGTGATACCGCCGGCCTCGCCGGACACCACCTTGGCATGGCGGATAGCATCGAGCAGCGAGGTCTTGCCGTGGTCGACATGGCCCATCACCGTCACAACCGGCGGACGCGGTTTCAGGTCCTCGTCCTTGTCCTCGACGGAATCGATCACGTCTTCCACATCGGAATCCGAGACACGAACGATCTTGTGCCCGAACTCCTCGACGATCAGCTCGGCCGTATCGGCATCGATCGCCTGGTTCTGGTTCACCATCATGCCGTTCTGCATGAGCGCCTTGACCACGTCGGCGACGCGTTCGGCCATACGGTTGGCAAGCTCGGAGACAACGATCGTCTCGGGAACCTGCACGTCGCGTACGACCTTCTCGCGATTCTCGACCCCGCCCATGGCTTTCTGACGCGCACGCTCCTGCTTGCGCTTCATTGCAGCCATGGACCGCTGACGGCCACCTTCGCCACCAGACATCGCCTGGTTCAGCGTCAGCTTGCCGGAGCGGCGGCCATCATCGCGACCCTTGTTGCGATTCTCCCGCTGGCGGTCATCACGATCGTTCCGGCGCGGCGTCGCGTCGGGCTTCGTGAAGGTCCGCTGCTGTTGAGGTGCGTCCTTCGCGTCCCGGCCTGCCGGAGCAGACGGCGCAGACGCCGGATCGGGCTTCTTGGCCGGCTTGCTGGCCGACCGGGAGGGCGTGGACAGCACGGCCTTTCGGGCCGCCTCACGCTCTTCCTTCTCGCGCCTGACGGCTTCGGCAGCTTCGCGCTTCTTGCGCTCTTCTTCCTCGGCCTTGGCCTTGAGAGCCTCTTCGCGCTCGCGCTCTTCGCGCTCCTTGGCCTCCGCCTCTTCACGGCGGCGGCGGCGATCTTCCTCGCGACGCTTGCCTTCTTCCTCGCGACGCTGCGCGTCCTCGGCTTCGCGGGCCTTTGCGAGCTGCAGCGCCTTCAGGCGGCGCTCCATCTCCGCATCGGAAATGCCGGCCGGCCGGCGCGAGGGATCCCCGCCAGCAGCAGCCGATCCGCCGCCGCCCTTAGCCGAACCCGGCTTCGGCACCACGACCCGCTTGCGCTTCGTCTCGACCACGACGTTCTTCGTCCGCCCGTGGCTGAAACTCTGCTTCACGGAGCCCGAGCGTGCACCGCCCTTCAGGCCCAAGGTCTTCTTGCCGTCATTCTCGCTCATGCGATCCCATCGTCCTTTCCGGGGCCGGTTGCCCCGATCTTGCCGCGCAGGCCGGAAAGCCGTGTGGCGTCCTCTACAACACGCGTCGTGAGTCCTCCAGCACACAGCGCCGCGTGTATTACATGGTCTCGACCGAAGGACAAACCCAATTCGTCGGCTGTCAGACAGTCAAAATAGTCACCTTCCTCATCTGGAAGGCGTAGCTTGCTCTTTCCGCGCTCCGAGCCGTCAGCGGCCTGGAGCAACACCGTGGCCTCGCCCGTCTGGACCCAGCCGCGAACTTTCTCGTATCCCGCGATCGCCAGCCCGGCTTTCCGTGCCAGCGACAACAGATCCGTCACCCGCCGTGCCAGCGCGGTCTCGACGGCCTCGGCCAGCCCATCGGGCACCCGAACTTGCTGACGGGCGGCGCGCGCAAAGGCCCGCTTTTTCACCACCTGTTCCAGCGCATCCCGGCTGGCCGAAACCCACATCCCGCGTCCCGGCAGCTTGCCGGCAAGGTCGGGCACGACCTCTGCTTCGGGACCAACCACAAAACGGATCAGCTCCGCCTGCGGCCGGATCTCGCCGGAGGTGATGCACTTGCGCTCCGTCACCTCCCGGCTGTCTTTCTTTCCACCGCGACCCAATCCAGGTACTCCGCCGGCGCCTGGAATCAGGCGCCCGCCTCCTCGATGGCTTCACTTTCTTCGCCTTCGGCGTCGATCTCGGCGCCTTCGGACACCAGGTCGGCGGGATCCACCCACCCGAGCATGACCCGCGCGGTCATCACCATGTCCTGAGCCTCGGCCAGCGACACGTCGAATTTCTCCAGAATGCCGTCGTCCTTGATCCGCTCGCCCTCGACCGTCGTCCAGCCGCCGGCAAGCTCCCAGTCCGCGCAGGTGGCAAAATCTTCCAGCGTCTTCACGCCGTCGTCTGCCAACGCCTCGATCATCTGCGGGGTCAGACCCTCGAAATCGATCAGGCCCTGCTCGACGCCCAACTCGCGCGCGCGATCCAGCGCCTTGCGGTTCATCTCGTCAATGTAGTCGCGGGCCCGGGCCTGCAGTTCCGCCGCCGTGGACTCGTCCACACCGTCGATGACAAGAAGCTCATCCACTTCGACATAGGCGACTTCTTCAAGGTTGGTGAAGCCCTCGGACACCAGAAGCTGGGCAAAGAATTCGTCCAGGTCCAGGGTCTCCATGAAGAGCTTGGTACGCTCTTCGAACTCCTTCTGACGCCGAGCCGATTCGTCCTCTTCGGTCATGATGTCGATGTCGAGCCCGGTCAACTGGCTGGCGAGGCGCACGTTCTGGCCGCGTCGACCGATGGCAAGCGACAGCTGCTCGTCCGGCACCACGACCTCGATCCGCTCGGCTTCCTCGTCGAGCACAACCTTCGACACCTCGGCCGGCTGCAGCGCGTTCACGAGGAAGGTCGGCATGTCCTCGTTCCAGGGGATGATATCGATCTTCTCACCCTGCAACTCGTTCACGACGGCCTGCACGCGCGATCCCCGCATACCGACACAGGCACCGACAGGGTCGATGGAGCCGTCATAGGAGATCACAGCGATCTTGGCGCGGCTTCCCGGGTCGCGGGCAACCGCCTTGATCTCGATGATGCCGTCATAGATCTCCGGCACCTCCATCTTGAAGAGCTCGGCCATGAATTCCGGCGATGTGCGGCTCAGGAAGATCTGCGGGCCGCGAACCTCGCGCCGGACATCCTTGATGTAACAGCGGATGCGATCGTTCGGACGGTAGCTTTCACGGCCGATCTTCTCGTTGCGGCGCAGAATACCTTCGCCACGACCGATGTCGACGATCACGTTGCCGTATTCCTCGCGCTTCACGACACCGTTGATAATGGTGCCGGCACGGTCCTTGAACTCCTCGAACTGACGGTCACGCTCGGCTTCCCGCACCTTCTGCAGAATCACCTGCTTGGCGCTTTGGGCTGCGATCCGGCCCATCTCCACCGGCGGCACCTCGTCGCGCAGTTCGTCGCCGATCTGGGGGTTCTCCATGTATTGCTTGGCCTGTTCGACCGTCAGCTCCGCCTGGTAGTTCTCCAGCAACTCGTCCTCGACCACGGTGCGGATCCGGGTAAAGGTCGCGCGGCCGGTCTTGCGGTCGATGGACACGCGGATGTCCATTTCCGAGCCGTAGCGGGACTTGGCGGCCCGGGCGAGGGACTCTTCCATCGCCTCGATCACCAGCTCCGGGTCGATCATCTTCTCGCGCGCAACCGCCTCGGCGGTCTGCAGCAGTTCAAGCTGGTTGGCGGATGTGATGGCCATCTCTTCTTCGTTCCTCTTTTACGAGTTTTCGGTGGCGTCACCCTCGGACGCCATGAATGTCTGCACTTCGTCGAATTGGGCTTCGTCAATCTCGCCCGCGTGCTTGCGCTGGTTCAGCATTTCGCGGATCAACTCATCGGTCAGGACAAGCTTGGCATCCGACAGCCAATCGAATTGCAGCCCGATGATCACCGGGCCGCCCTCGTGGTCAATCTCGATCAGCACCTCGTTGCCGTCGATCCCCTTGAGCATTCCCTTGAACCGCCGGCGACCGTCGATCAGCTCCTCGGTCTCCAGCTTGGCGACGTAGTCGGCCCAGGTTTCGAAATCCTTCAACCGGGTCAGCGGCCGATCGATCCCGGGGGAGGAGACCTCCAGGGTATAGTTGTCCTCGATCGGATCCTCGACATCCATCACCGCGCTGACGGCCGTCGATATCTCCGCGCAGTCGTCAACCTCGATGCCACCATCCGGTTTTTCTGCCATGATCTGGAGGATTGGCGTGCTTCCGGACATCAGCCGAATGCGCACCAGCTCGAACCCCATCCCTTCAATGACGGGGGTGACGATCTCGGCAAGCCGTTTGTCGATATTGGTCTTTGCGATCAGGTCGGTCACGGTGTTTCCAAGCACAAAAAAACGGGCGCGCGGCCCGTCGATCTTTCCCGGTGGAGCCTTCGGGGTAGCCCCGACAGCGCCGCTGTTGAGGGGCATATACGCAGTCGTCCGGGATTCCGCAAGAGCGCAGTTTGCACGACCCGTGGTCTGACGTTCAGGTCACGAAGCAGACGATGGCCCCGGCGGGGGCGTTCAACGGCAGTCGTCAAGTGGCGCCGGCGCCACCGGACGGGCAACATCATGCAGGAAGACGCAGGTTCAGCAACGGTTCGGTTGGCAGTGGTGTCGGGCGCGGGAGTGCTGCCCGTTCTGCACCACTACCGCACACTTTGCGATTCGATTCACGACAGCGCCAACTTTGAAATACCGGATGGCAGCAGGCTCACTTGCCCACACCGCCAGCCAGCGTGGCGCCCATCACACGGCAATGCGCCATAGCCCACCCTACGCTTCCGGCGCCCCATCCGACCAACCAGCATCCCGGTGGGTGCCATCACAGAAGGGCTTGTTCCCGGATTTCCCACAACGGCACAGCACGTATTTCCGGGGTGTCGCGCCAGCAGCTTGCGTGGGCACCGGCGGGGCAACGTCCTGCACCCAGTATGGCCCGTCCTTCTGCACCGTGATCTGGGTTCTTTCGCTCAGGATATGCTGCGGCGCGCCATCCTTGCCGGTAACCGTCAAAGCCCCGGACGGGCAGGACCTGACCACGGCAAGGACTTCATCGACACTTCCCTTGTCGGGCTGGATCCAGGGGCGTTGCTGATCATTGAAGATGTGACTGGCGATCCTGCCGCATTCCGCGGCGTGGGCGCACAGGAGCGGGTTGAAGTGTACGGTGACGGCCTCCCCCTCATAGCTGAGGAGACGGTCGCGGCCGGCTGGCTTTCCGCCACGGCTCTCGAAACCGACCTTCGCGTGGCTGCCGTCGCAGAAAGGCTTGTTGCCGCTCGCCCCGCACCGACAGAGCGCCATCGCCGGGCGCGCCTCGACCGGCTGCCCGTCTGTGCGCTCTATGGAGGTCACACCCTTGACCACCAGCGGGCCGTTTTCACGTTCCTCGATACTTGCGCGCGTGTCGCTCATGGCAGGCCTCCCCGGATTCACGATGCCAATGGAGCATAGCGCGAAGTCCTACCGCGATCAGAGTCCCAGAGTTGCGCGCTGACGCACAATTGCATCCGTGGTCTGCACGAGTTCCGCGGTGATGCCCGGCTCGCTGATCGCATGCCCCGCGAGCCCGACCATCCGAAGCTCCCCGCGGGACCAGCGCTGCGCCAGTTGCCACGCCGATTCCGGTGGACAGATCATGTCATACCGGCCCTGGATGATGGTGCCGGGAATATGGGAAATCAACGGAACGTCCCGCAGGATCTGCCCATCCTCCTCAAGCCATCCGTGATTGCGGAAATAGTGGTTCTCCAACCTGGCGAAGGCCCGTGCATGGTTGGCCGGACTAGTGCCCCCTGGGCCATCGTGGTGGATCGTCGCCAGCGCGTTCTCCCAGGCGGCCCAGGCACGGGCGTATCGCGTCTGTTCGCCGATATCGTCGCTGAAGAGCCTCCCTGCATAGGCCTCGATCAGGTTCCCACGCTCCTGCGGGGGGATGATCTCCGTAAACCTCTGCCATTGCTCGGGGAAAAACTGACCCGCGCCACCGCCATAAAACCAGTCGAGTTCCCGCCGCATCATCAGGAACACGCCGCGCAGCACCAGATAGGCCGCGTGATCGGGATGCTCCTGCGCATAGACCAGCGCCAGCGTGGCACCCCACGAGCCACCGAATACGACCCAGCGGTCGATGCCCAGTTGTTTCCGGATGATCTCGATATCCCGGACAAGATGCCAGGTCGTGTTCGCCACGACGCTGGCGTGCGGACGGGAGCGGCCGCACCCACGCTGATCGAACAGGATGATGCGATACTTCTTCGGGTCAAAGTACCGGCGCATCGCCGGGCTGCACCCGCCGCCGGGGCCACCATGCAAAACCACGGCCGGAATGCCCGTGGGATTGCCACATTGCTCCACATAAATCTTGTGGCCGTCGCCAACTTCGATCATTCGCTGATCGAATGGGGCGATCGCGGCGTAGAGATAGTGGAATGCGCTGTTATGACCTGCGACCCTGTCCATGACAGAGCTATATAGCGAGCAAACGGGCGATGCCACGCCCTTTGAGTCGCCTGACAGAAGGAGCCATGCAATGAGCACGACCGAGACCACCGTCGATCCGGCTGAAGTTGCCAAGTTCGAGGCGATGGCAGCCGACTGGTGGGATCCGACCGGAAAGTTCAAACCGCTGCACATGCTCAACCCGACCCGGCTCGACTACATCACCCGTCAGATCGCGGCGGAATTCGACCGCGACCTGAACGCGCCGTCGCCATTCGAAGGGTTGCGGCTGCTCGACATCGGCTGTGGCGGCGGGTTGCTGTCGGAACCCATGGCACGTCTGGGCGCGACCGTCGTGGGCGCGGACGCGGCGGAGCGGAACATCCCGGTGGCGCGCATTCATGCCGAGCAATCCGGACTCGATATCGACTACCGGCATGTGACGGCAGAGGCGATGGCCGAGGACGGAGAGCAATTCGACGTCGTTCTGAACATGGAAGTGGTCGAGCATGTATCGGACCCGCTCGCCTATCTGACCGCCTGTCAGCAGTTGCTGAAACCCGGCGGGCTGATGATCTGTTCCACGATCAATCGTAATCCAAAGAGCTTCGCCGTCGCCATTGTCGGCGCGGAATGGGTGATGCGCTGGCTGCCCAAGGGCACCCATGAATGGAACAAGTTCATCACGCCGGAAGAGCTTAAGGAGTTGATCACCAACGCCGGGTTGACCCATGTCGACGCGACGGGTTTCGTCTTCAACCCCATCCTCTGGACCTGGTCGCTTTCGCCGCGCGACCTTTCGGTCAACTACGTCACATCCTCGGTCAAACCTCGCTGACCGACCCCAGTGGATAGCATGCCAGCTCCGTATGCCGCGCCGGGCCTCCGCCCAACTCGGAGCGGAACAGGCTGAAACCGGAGACAGCGAAGCCGCCGCCAAGCATCGCGTTGACCGCGAGAAAGGCCCCCAGCCGATCGGCGTCCAAGCCACCCGGTGGCCGGTTGAACCGCCCCAGGGTGACGTGGGGGCGATACCGTTCGCGCTTCAGCCCGATCCCGACGGTTTCTGCGGCACGACGCACCGCACCATGCAGGGCAAGGAGTGCGGGGTCGGGGCGGATGGCCGCATACAGGATCTTTGGCGCCTTGCCTGGGAAGAGGTCGACCCCCCGGAAGGTCACATCGAACGCCGGCTGACGGATCGCCTCCAGCCTTTCGTGGAGGGCGGCCAACAGGGCATCGTCCAGATCGTCCAGAAAGCTCAGCGTCAGGTGTAGGTTCTCACGCGGAGGGAGTCGTGCCGCCGGAATCTCCCGTTGCAGCGCCTGCAGGCGGTCGAGCGCGTCCTCCGTGGGGCGAATTGCCACGAAACAACGCATCTACTCTGCGCCCAGCCGCTCCCGAAGCTCGCGCAGCACCGGCAGGGCCGCGCGCACTCGCTCCGGGCCAATCTCGGCGACGACATCGGCGATAATCGGCGAGACCGCCGCGATGGCGGCTTCCCGGGCCGCACGCCCCGACGGGCTGATCGACACGAACTTGCGCCGCGCATCGTCCCAGTCCGGGCGAATATGCACGTGGCCGGCCCATTCCAGCTTGCTCAACGTGTTCGACATGGCCCCGCGGGTCAGGTGGAATGCCTGCGCCAGTTGGGCCGGGGTCCGTTCCTCGTTCAGCCGCGCGAGATGGTTCAGCACCGAGAACTGGCTCATCTCCATGCCCTTGGGCAACGCCTTTGACAGACGGTTGTGGGCCAGCTGATCGATCGTGAAAATCTCGCTGAACAGGGCAACGGCAAGGCTGTCGGTCTGCTGGCTCATGGCGGGCCTGCGATGCTGCGGTCGTGCAGCAGGGACGGCACCCGGCGCCGGGCGGTGGCGACATCGGTCATGTTGAGGTCCATGCATGTCACGCAGGGCGCATCGCCGGCATCCACCAGCACATCACCCCATGGGGCCACGGCCATGCTGTGACCATAGGTGGCGCGCGGCCTGCCCCGGCTGGTCGCGTGGCTGCCGCATTGCGCGGGTGCGAGAACGAAGGCTCCGCTCTCGATGGCGCGCGCCCGCAAAAGCGGCTCCCAATGCGCCGCGCCCGTAACGGGCGAGAACGCCGCCGGAACCGTCAGAATATCGGCTCCCGCCCGGGCGAGCCGACGGTACAGGTGCGGGAACCGGATGTCATAACAGATCGTCAGCCCGAGCTTTCCGAAGGGCGTGTCGCCGACAACAGCCTCTTCGCCAGGGCGAAAACCGTCCGATTCGCGGTAGGTTTCCTCGGCACTGACCTGGACGTCGAACATGTGGATCTTGTCGTAACGGGCCCGGATATCCCCGGCCGGATCTATCAGGAAGGAGCGATTCGCAAACCGTCCGTCCGCGTCGCCGGTCTTCAGCGCCAGCGATCCAATCAGCAGCCAGATCCCGTGACGTGCGGCAGCATCCCGCAATGCGGACAATGTCTCGTCCTGATCCTCGTACCGCAGGACCTCCTGCTGGCGACTTCGGCTGGAGGACAGGCAATTCGTGACTTCCGGCGTCAGAACGAGCGTCGCCCCTTCACTGGCCGCCTCCGCGACCATCGAGAGCGTGACTGGAAGGTTCGCTTCCGGATCATCGCTCACATTCAACTGAAGGAGACCAGCCCGCATCGATCATTCTCCCGCGAGAAGCGGATCGAGCTTGCCCGAGCGTTCCAACGCGTAGAGGTCGTCACAGCCACCAACGTGGGTCGCGCCGATAAAGATCTGCGGCACGGTATAGCCACCGTTGGAGCGGCCCATCATCTCCTGTCGCCGGTCAGGCTGGCGGGCGACGTCGATCTCTGCGAAGGACACGCCCTTGTTGGCCAACAGGCGTTTTGCAGCGTGGCAGAAACCACAGGTCGGCGAGGTATAGATCTCGACTGATTGCATAAAAGTCTCCGAAACTCGGTCCGGAAAGCAACTTAGTCATCCTTGGCGACACGCGCCAGTGCCAGCACCCTCACTTCTTTTGCGCCCGCAGAAACAATGGCCTCGGCGCAGGCGGCAAATGTCGCGCCAGAGGTCATGACATCGTCAACCAACAACACCCGCGCATCGGACAACAGCGACATCCGACGGGGGTTCACGACGATAGCGCTGGCGATGTTGGCAAACCGCTGATCGTGGCTCTTGCCACCCTGCGATCCGGTGAACCGCCGACGCAACAGCAGGTCCGGACAGGATGGCAGGGCCATTCGACGCGCCAGCGCCTCGGACAGAAGCGCCGCCTGGTTGTATCGCCGCGAGAACAACCGGCGCCAATGCAGTGGAACCGGCGCCACCAGCATCCCGGGTTCGATGATCTCCTGTCCGGCACCGGCAAGCCACTCGGCCAGCGCAGGCGCCATCTCTGTCCGGTCACCATGTTTGAAACGAAGCACGAGACGGCGGGCATTGTCGCGATACGCCATAGCTGCGCGCCCCCGGGTCCAAGGCCGTTCCACATTCAGGCAGTCGTCGCACATGACCACTCCTCCGGGATCGTCTCCGGGCAGTGGCGCACCGCAACAGTCGCAGACCAGTCCCGTGACAAAGGGCGTATCCCGCCAGCAACTGCCGCACAAACCGCCGTCAGTGCCAACGATTGCATTGCAGCTCAGGCAGTGAGGCGGGTAAATGGCGCCCAGCACCGCCCGTATTCCTGCCCCAACGTCCAAGATTCCGATCATGACCCAGCCCCGGCTTACCGACAGACCTGCCCTCGACCGCGCGAGACTGCGCGCCGAGCGCCGCAGTGACGGTATGGCCGATTTTCTCCATCGCGCCATTGCCACTGAACTGGAAGAAAGACTGGAACTGGTTAACAGGTCCTTTACCGCGCCTGCCGTGGTGTCCGGATACCCTCGCCTGTGGACCGAGCTGGTGCCGGGGGCAAAGCAGGTCGCGGATACGGAAATCCTTGATTTGGTCCCCGGGGCCCACGACCTTCTGATCCACGCGCTGGCGCTTCACTGGGCTGATGACCCCGTTGGCCAACTGGTCCAGGCGCGGCATGCACTGAAGCCGGACGGGCTTTTCCTGGCCGCCTTGTTCGGCGGCGAAACCCTGTGCGAACTCCGCTACGCCATGGCGGCGGCCGAAGTTGCGGAACTCGGCGGTCTCTCCCCTCGCATCGCGCCAATGGCAGATATCCGGGCTATCGGTTCGCTGATGCAACGCGCGGGTTTTGCACTGCCAGTCGCGGACAGCCTGCCGCTGACGGTATCCTACGAGACCCCCTTCCACCTTATGCGGGACCTCCGCGCCATGGGCGAATCCAATGTCCTGGCCGACCGCCACCGGTCTCCGGCGCCCCGTCGCCTGTTCCAACGGGCCGCAGAAAGCTATACCGAATCGCATGCCGGCAGCGACGGCCGCATCCCCGCGACCTTCGAGATCCTGCTGCTCACAGGCTGGGCGCCCGCCGCCTCGCAACCGAAACCGCTTCGCCCGGGTTCTGCTACCACCCGCCTTGCCGATGCCCTCGGCACGCAGGAGTTCAAGCTTCCCAAGGACCCGGACGACATCCCCGATTGACGCCCTCACCGGCCCCGCTATTTCCAATCCGACCCACACGCCAGAGGCAGGACACTTCATGACCACCGAACACATGCCCGCAAATCACCCCAAGGTCACCATGGGGAAGATCGGAGTGTTGCTGGCCAACCTCGGCACGCCGGACAGCTATGACTACTGGCCAATGCGGCGCTACCTGGGCGAGTTTCTCTCTGACAAGCGGGTGATCGACTACCCTTCGTGGAAGTGGCAGCCGCTTCTGCAATTGATCATTCTCAGCAAGCGACCCTTTTCATCTGGCGCGGCCTACAAGTCGATCTGGAACGAGGAGGCCGGGGAAAGCCCGTTGATGACGATCACCAAGGCGCAGACCGCCGCCATCCGCAACGCTGTCCAGGAGCGCCATGGCGAGGCCGTGATGGTCGATTTCTGCATGCGATACGGAAACCCCTCGACCGAGTCTAAGGTGCGGGAAATGGTCGCCCAAGGGTGTAACCGAATCCTCTTTCTGCCGCTTTATCCGCAATATGCAGGCGCCACGGTCGCCACTGCGAACGACCAGTTCTTCCGTGCACTGATGAAGGAAAAGTGGCAGCCGACCGCCCGGATCGCAGCGCCCTATTTCGACGAGCCCGGCTATATCTCGGCACTCGCCGAATCAGTGACGAAGCGCTTGTCCGAGATGGAAGAGCAGCCAGACGTGCTGGTCTGCTCCTATCACGGCCTTCCCGAACGCTACCTGCATGAGGGCGACCCCTATCATTGCCAGTGCCAGAAAACGACGCGGCTGCTGCGGGAACACCTGGGATGGGGCGAGGACAAGGTGGTCACCACCTTCCAATCGCAATTCGGCCCCGAAGAATGGCTGCGCCCCTACACGGTGGAGCACGTGGCCGAGCTTGCCCGCCAGGGCAAGAAAAAGATCGCCGTGATCTCGCCCGCTTTTTCTGCGGATTGCATCGAGACACTCGAGGAAATCAACGAGGAGATTCGGGAGAGCTTCGAGGAGGCCGGAGGAGAAACCTTCACCTACGTGCCGTGCCTCAATGATGATCCCGCACATATCGCGCTTCTTGCCGACGTCATCGGGACCAACCTGATGGGGTGGGTCGACTGATCCGGCCCTTCGGCAACAGGGTAGAAATGAAAAAAGGCGGACATGATGTCCGCCTTTTTCCTGAACTCCAAACTCGAATTAGTTCGAGCTGGCAGCAGCAGCAGCGATCACGACGAAAATCGCGAGCGGCAGCCAAATGCCACCACCGGACGTGCCGGTTTCTTCTTCGATGATCACCGGCTCAATGACAGGCTCTTCGTAGCCACCAGCAAAGCTGGCGGTAGCGGCGAGCGAAAGAGCAGCAGCGAGAGCAAACTTCTTCATGTTCAACCTCCAGTTATCGCACAGGCGTAGTTAGTGAGGACACCTGAGCATCCATGTAGTACCTCGTGGTCAGAGACTTACAGAGGTTTCAGAAATTGGCAATTGTTCAGACCTTTTAGGTCAGCCCACCGCGCCGATGTCGTCAAATTAGCAACACCTGCGCACCGGGGGAGACAAGGCTGTAAAGCTCGGCGATATGCTCGTTGTAGAGGCCGATGCAGCCATTCGACGATTTTCGCCCGATCTTGCGCGTGTCATGCGTCCCGTGAATGCGGTAATATTTCCAGCCAAGATAGAGTGCGTGTGTCCCCAGCGGGTTTCCCGGCCCCGGCGGAACATAGTCGGGCCATTCCGGATTGCGCTTCTTCATGGAGGGAGTCGGTGCCCACCCCGGCCCTTCGACTTTGCGGACGACACTTGTTCGCCCGCGCCGCGTCAGTTCCTCCGATATCGGAACACTCGTCGGGTAGAGGCGATAGATCGACTGGTCGGACGACCAGTAGTGCAGCGCCCGCGAGGACGTGTCGACAAGCACTGCTCCACCACGCGTGGTTGAGAAGTAGGGTTGCCAGCTCTGCGCCCGGAAGCTGGAAATGTTGCGCGCAATGTTCGGATCCGCGACCCGGTTCGATGTCTGGGCAATCGCGGGCGCCGCAATCACGGTCGCCGCGGCGCCGGCCACGGTTCCGATAAACCGCCTGCGGGTGAAGTTTGGATCAAACGAATCGGTCATACTATCCTCACCGGTTTTCCTGGTCACAGGGTGCGGCGAGAGTGTATTGCGCAAGCCTCCCTGTCGCAAATCAAACACGCGCCAGCCGCCAAAATGGGCGGAATGGTTTGAAAGCCCCGAGGCTTGTCGCTAGAGGATGGGGGAAATCCTGACGACGGTGACCCAGCCCATGACTCGCGTGATAGCTTTTTTCTCCGTGTTGACACTTCTGTTGACGGCGTGCGGCCCCAACCCGTCGGGCACCGCCGGAGACGGCACCCGGGTCTACAAGATCTCGAGCGGCGACGCGGCCGAGATCCAGTTTCGAATGCTGGATTCGGTCAACAGCCTGCGAACGACGTCCGGGCTGGGCAGTGTACAGCTCAACTCCCAGTTGAACGCGGCGGCAGCGACGCATTCGCGGGACATGTCCGTGCAGAATCGGCCATGGCACTTTGGATCCGACGGGTCCTCTCCGATCGACCGTACCGTCAGGACCGGGTACACCGGGCGCTTCCTTGGCGAGAACATCTCGGAGTCCTATGAGAGTGAGCTTGTCACACTCGGCGCCTGGATGGACCAACCCGACACCCGCGGTGTCATCATGGATCCGGCCGCCCGCGACCTCGGTTTCTCCTGGTATCAGGAGCGTGGCGGAAAGATCTGGTGGACACTCATCATGGGCGGCTAGCCCAAGCCAACCCTGACCGGCTAACGCAGTAGCGCCCTCCGGATCCCATCGACTGGCACGCTGTGGATACCACGCCACAGCAAAGTCGCCATGAACACCTTCGTGCGGATGAATTCAAACGTTGCGTGCCTCTGTTTGCCGCTTGAGTTTGCCTGCACGCTCCAACAGGGAATTGACAGCCTGATTGCGCCCGAAGGACTCCCGTGTCCGATTGCGCTCCACCTCTTGATTGACCCGGGCCTTGGCGAGCGCGCAAATCAGATTTCGCCGCTCCCGCTCGAACCAGCGTATCCACTTGAGCACTGCTTCCTTCTCGCCCCAGGTCGCGGGATCGTCGGAGGCAAGCACCTCGAGGTACTGGCGTTTGCGATCCGCCAAGCGATCCAGTTGACGCTGGATCTGCTGCTCCTCCCGCACGGCCTGCCGCAGGTCCTGACTGCATGCATCCCATTTCGCGCGCGTCACATTTTGCAGTGCGGCAAGTTTCCTGGCATCCAGTTTCAACAGGTCACTCCAGCACACCCCGCCGGGCCAACTCCCTGATCCGGTCCGCGAAACGGATTGCCGCGGCGACCGCACGGTAGTGGTCGGCCGATATCTCCTCGCCGATTTCCACGGATGCGAAGAGCGCGCGCGCGGTGGGTGGATCCCGCCGGATCGGAACGCCGGCTTCGGTCGCAGCCTCGCGAATTCGTGCGGCGATTTCGTCAACACCCTTCGCCACGCATACCGGGGCGCCCGCCTTGGCAGCCGTCCAGCTGAGCGCCACGGCATAATGTTCCGGATTGACGATCACCACGTTGGCCTCCGCCACGTCGGCCAGCATGGAGTTCAGCGCGATTGCCTGCCCCTTCTGGCGCCGGGCTTGCTTCATGAAGGGATCGCCTTCCGACTCCTTGGCTTCGTCCCGCAACTCCTTCTGCGACATCCTGTTCTTCCGGCGATGCTCACTGCTTTGCCAGAGGAAATCGATGAGCCCGATTGCTCCGTACATCCCGATGAGAATCGCCAGAAACTCAAGCGACAGGCGACCAAGCAACCTGGAGATCTCTCCGGTCGACAATGTCAACGCGGGGACGATCGTATCCATCCGTTTCAGGAGGAAAACCGAGAGGGCGGTGGCCACCAGCAGCAATTTCACGAAGCTCTTGGCGAACTCGAACAATCCGGAACGTCCGAATTTCTGTTTGGCATTGGATAGGGGCGATATCTTCGAGAGCTTCGGTTCAATCCTGGTGGGCGCCACTACAAAGGCGCGCTGCGCGATGACAGCGGCAAGGCCGAACAGCATCGGAATTGCCAGTACCGGCACAATGGCCGTCCCCACGGAAGCAAGCACCCATCCGGTCGCACTTGAGGAACTGGCTGCGAAGCTTGCGCTCTGCATCCATTCAGGCGCCTCCAGGATCTGGACGCCAATCTCTCCGATCCGGGTCATGGCCCACGACCCCAGCACAAGGGCAGATACCAGAAACCCGAGGTACACGACGGCCCCCGTCAGGTCATTTGAGCGCGGTACCTCTCCCCGTTTGCGAGCATCGTCGAGTTTCTTCTGACTCGGCTCATGTTGCTTGTCGTCGTCCTCTTCTTCCGCCATCAATTCACCCAGAACGGGGACGCGAGCACGTGATCAAACGCGTCGAACCAGACCTTGATGAGAAACGGTGAGGCAATCGCCAGTAGCGCCAACCCGGCCCCCGTGACCGCCGGGGCACCGACCAGAACTACCATAAGTTGCGGCATCGCCCGATTGATCGCGCCAAGCGCAAGATTGTAGACAAACCCCGCGATCACGAAGGGTGCGGACAGCGAGAACCCCAGCGCAAATGCTTGCGATGCCCGTGATACGATCACCTCGGCAAGCGGCCCCGGTTCCAGGACGGTCCCGATGGGGAACAGGTGGAACCCTTCGACGAGCGCCTCTGCGACCCTGACATGAAGGCCGGCCATTGCCGCGAAGGCAAGGGCGGAAATCGTAAGTAGATGACCGAAAGCCGGCAGGGGATCCGTGGCGGAATTTCCGAAGATCTGCGACAGGGACATGGACTGGGCAGCGATCGACCCCGCGATCTGAAGGCCCATGATCATAAGGCGCAGGCTGATTCCGAAGGCGAGGCCGATCAACGTCTCCGTGACGAGCAGCCGGGGAAACGCCGGCAACTCAACCGGGATCGTGTCCACGATGACCGGCGCGACGATCGCCGTAAATCCCAACGCCGCCGCCAAGCGCACCCTCTGCGACACGAACCGCTCCCCGAAGGCCGGCAACACTGCCATCGCGGCCCCGATCCTCAGGAATACCAGCGTCGACACTGCCAAACTCTCAGCCCCGATTGTGGCGAGGTCCTGCACGGCTGGCGTCATACCGGCACCACGCCAACGACGGAGGGTTTCGCGTCCAGGCCAAGCTCCTCGAACGACAGTACCGGCGTCGAGACGCCCTTTGCAGTCAGAACATTGGCCAGGAACCTTCTTCGCCGGGACGATGTGATGACCGCCGGAAAGATTCCTCTTTCGGCAGCCGTTGACAGCTTCTCGGCAATGCCCGAGGCAAGGCGGCCGAACTGGTCAGGCGGAAGCGCGACATCCTCTCCACCTTGCGAGTTGTCGATCTGGTGGGACAGGAAACGGTCTTCCCACTCGGGTGCCAACTGCACCAGCGGCAGTGTTCCGTCCACGCGCTTGAGCTCCGCGATGATCTGAAAGCCGAGACGTTGCCGCACGTATTCGCAAATCGGCTCCGGCGAAACGAAGCTGCCGCGCGCCTCGGCAATGGTTTCCAGGATCAGCGGGATGTTCCGGATTGAAACCCTTTCCTCCAGCATCAGCCGCAGGACGGCAAGCAGAAGGTCCTGAGGGACCTTGTCCGGCACCAACTCGTCGATCAGCGACCGGTTTGCCTCGGAGCGGGCTGCGTCGGAAAGGTTTGTCAGCTCCTTCAACAGCCGCCTCAGGGACTTGTGCGTCAGCAGGCGGGAGAAGTTCTTCTTCACGACTTCCAGAAGGTGGGTGGCCAGAACTTCGGTGGGAGACACGACTGTCGTCCCGCCGAGGGCGGCGGCCTCCCGATCGCCCGCCGCGATCCACCGCGCGGGCGCCCCGTAGACCGGCTCAGAAACATCGCGCCCCGGTGGCATTTCGGTGTCAGACGCGAGAGCGAGGAGACCATCGGGCTCAAGCTGGTCATGCGCCTGCTCCACCCCGTGGATCCTGATTGCATAGTGTCCGGCGGGCAACGCCGGATTGTCGGTCAAGCGGATCTCGGGAAGGATCAACCCGTAGGTGGATGCCACGTGATTGCGCATGTTCGCGATGCGCGTGTCGAGACCCGTGGCCGGATCCAGCACCATTTTCACAAGGTCCGGGGCGAACTCCACGTGGATATCGTCGAGATCCAGAACATCGCCAATCGGCTGTTTGGCGGGCGCGGCGGTCACTTCCATCCCGGCCTGCGCGTCGCGGGCCTCCGCCTCCGCTGCCTTTTTCAGTCCGATCCAGCCAGCAGCGAACAGGATTGCGGCACCAAGCAGGAACGGGAGGACAGGAAACCCGGGTACCGCCGCAAAGACCAGCATCAGGGCACCGACCGTCATGAGGGCACCAGGGTGACGCCCCAACTGCGACGCAATGGCGAGATCCGTTGCACCCTTCGTACCACCGCGCGCGAGGAGCAGAGCGGAAGCGACAGATATGATCACGGCGGGGATCTGCGAGACCAACCCGTCCCCGACAGTCAGGATTGCATAGGTCTCCAACGCCCGGGAGAAATCCATCCCGTGGACCGCAAGGCCCATGATCAAGCCCACGATCAGGTTCAGCAGTGTTATCAGGAGGCCGGCAACCGCGTCCCCCTTGACGAATTTCGAGGCCCCATCCAGCGACCCGAAGAACGTAGTCTCTGCCTGTTCCGTCTCCCGGCGACGCTTGGCTTCGGCATGGTCTATTGCCCCGGCGGACATGTCGCTGTCGATGGCCAGCTGCTTTCCCGGCATGCCGTCGAGTGCAAATCGGGCGCCAACTTCGGCCATCCGGGCCGCGCCCTTTGTGATGACGATAAAGTTCACAATCATCAGGACACAGAAAACCACGAACCCGAGGAAGACGCTTCCGCCCATAACGAAGTTGGCGAAACCCTGGATCACGTCCCCGGCCGCGGCCGTCCCGGTGTGCCCCTGGCCGATGATGAGTTTCGTCGAAGAAACATTGAGCGACAGTCGCAACATCAGCGAAGCGAGCAATACTGTCGGGAAGGCCGAGAAATCCAGCGGCCGTTCGATGAACAACGTCACCGTGAAGATGAGGATCGCCAACCCGAAGGAGGTCGCCAGCCCCATGTCGAGCACCCAGGCTGGCATCGGCAGGATCATCATCACGATCACCGCCATCAGGGCCAGCGCCAGAAGGACCGTCGGGTTGAGGATATCGCGGACGGGCTTTGTCATGATCTATTTGCCCACCGGCTGAAACAGCGAAGGCCGTGCCGTCCCACCGTGGATCGGGACCAGCGATCCAAGCCGAGCACTGCGGACCTCTGCAACCAGGAAAGGATATGCGTTGGGCCGAGATGCCGAACCGGAAGGCGCGCGGTTCTGCGAGCTGGCGGGTGCCTCTGCCAGAAGGCTGTCAGGAAGGGACGAACCGAGTTTCCTGAGGTTCGCTGCAACCTTGGTCCAGTAGATCCCGGCAAGCTCCGGCGTGCGCGAATGGTAGGCTTTGGACGCCTCCTTCCAATCGCCGAACTCCGCATGGAGTGCAGCAAGGAAGCGGGCGGCATAATGTGCATTGGCGCCCGGGTCGAACATTGCGCTCACGTCGCTGAAAGCCGATCCGTGCCAGTGGTAGTTCAGCTGGAAACACCCGACGTCGAAGTTCCGAACGCCGGAGGCAACAAGTTGCCTGGCGTGGGCAACGGCCTCCGCTTTGGTGGCAAACCAGCTTCCCTTGCCGCCCTCGTTGATGGTCCAGGGCCAGGCCTTGAAAGATCCGTAGCGTGTCGTCCCCGATTCCGTGAGCGCCATGGCCGTCAGGAGCCCGCTCGGCACCCCGGTCAGGCCTGCGGCACCGGTTGCGTTGCTGCCGCAGATATCCGCTGTCAACGCCCGAGCGCTCCCCGAGAGGGCTCCACAGGCGAGCAAGACGCACAGGACCAAGGCACCGGGCCAACCCGGCAAACGCGACACATGGCTCATCCCACGTGGGGGGGGGAATCTCATCCTGGCGACCTTCTGGCTGCTCCGTGCCCCGATGCTTAGCGCCAAGCTGGTTGACAACCCGTTACCCGAACCCGGTTTCCAGGTCTGTCGGGCCGGTGCGACAACCTGCGCCCGCGATACCGGTCGGGCTCGGCTGCAAATCCGCTTCAATCCCTTTCCCACCTTCGGAATTGGCGCTAACACTTTCCTATGAGCAACGACACTTACCGCCGGGCTTCGGGTCATGGCCATCATGGCGACCCCCGCCGCCCCTTGACCCTCCGCGATGTTTCGGAAGCTTCCGGCGTCAGCGAAATGACGGTCAGCCGTGTGCTTCGGAACCGGGGCGACGTGAGCGCGGCAACACGGGAGCGGGTCCTGGCAGCGGCGAAACGGCTTGGCTACGTCCCCAACAAGATCGCGGGCGCGCTTGCATCCAGTCGCGTGAACCTGGTGGCTGTCATCGTGCCGTCGCTGTCCAACATGGTCTTTCCCGAGGTCGTAAACGGGATCTCCCATGTGCTGGAGGAGACCGAGCTTCAACCTGTTCTTGGCGTCACGCACTACACGCCGGAGCAGGAGGAAAAGGTCCTCTACGAGATGCTCAGCTGGCGCCCGTCCGGGGTCATCATCGCCGGACTGGAGCGCACGGACTCGGCGCAGGCGATGCTGCGAAACGCAGGCATTCCTGTTGTCGAGATCATGGACGTGGACGGTGAGGCCATCGATTCCTGCGTCGGCATCTCCCACCGCCGCGCCGGACGCGACATGGCAAAGGCGATCATCGAGGCCGGATACAAGCGGATCGGGGTGCTCGGCACCAAGATGCCACAAGACCACCGTGCCCGCAAAAGGCTCGCCGGATTCGAGGAGACAATCCGGGAGGTCGGGCTCGAGATTGTCGACCAGGAATTCTACGATGGCACTTCCGGTTTGGGGAAAGGTCGCGAAATGACCGAGGCCATGCTCACCCGAAACCCGGATCTCGACTTTCTGTATTACTCCAACGACATGATCGGGGCGGGCGGGCTGCTCTATTGCCAGGAAATGGGCTACGACATCCCCGGGAAACTTGGCCTTGCCGGCTTTAACGGGATCGAAATGCTCGACGGTCTTCCGCGCAAACTGGCAACAATCGATTCCTGCCGGCGTGAAATCGGTGAGGCGGCAGCCAGGATCATCGCCGAATGCGCCAGTGGCGACCCCACTGCTGCGGGCCAGCAGGTTGTGCTGTTGCCAAAGCTTGAACCGGGCGACACCCTCCGCAAACACTAAGTGTGAACGCATGGACATACCGGGTTCGATGCCTTTAAACGCCACACCATCCGGTTCCACCGCGCAGAGAGGTGCGAAGGCCCCATGACCGATCTATCCATCGTCATCCCGATGAAGAACGAGGAGGACAACGTCGGTCCCCTGGTCGCCGGGATCGTCGAGGCGTGCTCCGGAACCGATTTCGAGGTCATTGTCGTTGACGACGGCTCCGACGACGCAACAGCGGACGTAGCTCGTGGGCTTGGCGAGACCGACGCACGCATCCGCCTGCTGAGCCACCCGGCGTCCGCCGGGCAAAGTGCGGCGGTGCACTCCGGCGTTCTTGCCGCCCGCGGTCGAGTGTGTTGCACGTTGGACGGCGACGGCCAGAACCCGCCCGAGGAGCTTCCGAAGCTGTTCCAGCCGCTGCTCGCGGATGACACCGGCCGCCTTGGCTTGGTCGCTGGTCAACGTGTGGCGCGACAGGACACGGCGTCCAAGAAGTGGGCGTCCAAGTTCGCCAACAAACTTCGGAGCCGGGTTCTGAAGGATGGGACGCGGGACACGGGGTGCGGGCTCAAGGGGTTTCGCCGCGATGCCTTTCTGGATCTGCCGTATTTCGACCACATGCATCGCTACCTGCCTGCCCTGTTCAAACGAGACGGCTGGGAGGTGTTGCTGGTGGATGTGAGCCACAAGGAACGGCAAGCCGGAACATCGAACTACACGAACTTCCGCCGCGCAATCGTTGGCGTTCCGGATCTTCTGGCCGTCGCCTGGTTGATCCGGCGACGCAAGAAAGCCCGGGCAGTGGAAGTGACAGCATCCTCGGGTGCCAGCCATGACTGAAACCGTTTTCCGCTTCCTGGCTGTCGAGAACTGGTTCGAGTTCTGGTGGGTCGTTGTCGGCCTGTGCGGACAGCTCCTGTTCACGGCGCGCTTCCTGGTACAATGGATCGCGTCCGAAAAAGTCGGGCGCTCCGTGGTGCCGCTTGCCTTCTGGTATCTGTCAATCGGGGGCGGCATGATCCTGTTCGCCTATGCCATATTCCGCAAGGACCCGGTCTTCATCCTCGGTCAGTCGATGGGCCTCTTCATCTACTGCCGCAACCTCTGGCTCATCCATGCAGAACGCCGTCGCCAGCCGGAGTGACAACCGCGGCTGGATCGCTCCGGCTGCGCTGATCGTCCTCGCCGTCACCGCATTCCGTGTGGTGCTTCTTGCGGCCAATCGGACCGATCTCTTTGTCGACGAAGCGCAGTATTGGCTCTGGGGCCGGGAAATGGCTCTCGGCTACTACTCCAAACCGCCAATGATCGGCTGGGTGATCCGGTTGTCGACCGAGTTGGGCGGCTCCGATTCCGCCTTCTGGGTCCGACTGCCCGCGCCCTTGCTGCATGCGATCACGGCCATGATCCTTGGTGCGATCGCGGCACCGCGCACGGGCGACCGCGTCGCGATCTGGGTCGCGGCGACCTATGTGACATTGCCGATGGTAACTGCAGGCAGCCTGCTGATGTCCACCGACACGATCATGGTGCCGTTCCTTGCGGCGGCGCTCTGGGCCTGGCTGCGCGGGCTGGAGCGCGGTGGCACCGTCCCGATGGCGATGCTGGCGGGCGCCATGCTTGGAATTGCCTTCCTCGGCAAGTATGCCGCCGTCTACTATGTTATCTGCGCGACGTTGGCTGCCGCCCTGATGTGGCAAGCTCGCCCGGGATGGCGCCCGGCGCTCGCCGGATTGGCCACCTTCCTGATCGCCATTTCCCCGAATATCTGGTGGAACCTTGTCAACGGGATGAGCACGGTCGAGCACACACTGGACAACGCCGATTGGGTGCGCGACCCGGGCGACCGTGCCAGCCTCAACTTCGCCGGCCTCGCCGAGTTCCTGGCCAGCCAGTTGTTCGTCTTCGGACCGGTGCTCTTCGTGGCCCTGCTCTGGCTTGCGGGCAGCGTCCGGCGGAGGACACCCGATCAGGGCATCCTGTTGCTGTTTTCTCTGCCGATACTGCTGATTGTCAGCGCCCAGGCATTACTGAGCGAAGCCTATCCCAACTGGGCCGCGACCGCCTATGTGGCAGGGACGCTCCTAGTGGTGCCATGGCTACTGGGCAAACGCCTGATCTGGATCCGGGCCAGCATTGCAATCCACCTGTTTCTCGCGATCCTGCTACCCGTGGCAACGGTCGTGGGCACGGGGTGGCGCGCCGCCCCTGATGGCCCCTTGCTGCTGGAGCGCTACGTCGGACGCACGGACATGAGCGCTCAGATCCTCGCCGAGGCTGCGGAGCAGCAGGTCGTGGCTATCGTCGCTGACGACCGTGACATCCTTGCCGACCTGTTCCACATCGGGCGGGAAAGCGACATCGCCGTCTATGCCCGTCCGATGGCCGGCCGCGCGCCGAACCACTATGTGCTGAAATACAGCTTGCCAAAGGGCGTGGACGGTCCGGTCCTTTTTGTCAGCAAGCGGCAAACCCCTCGCCTGCCCTGTGAAGCGACCCAAATCCGGCGGATTGCACCCACTCTTGGCGCCTACCGGAAACGGCCTCAGGGGCTCTATGTCATCGACGCCGGTTGCCTGTCTCTTCAACAGTAGGAATCGCCGCCATGTCGAACGTGAAAAGGTGCGTCATCTGCGCGACAACCCGCAGATTTTGTCGCCCTCCGACGGCAGCCCGTTCCTCTGCCCAATCGGTTCGCTATAGTGGGGCCAATGAATATCTTGGGCGGGGGCATTGATGCCTGAGCAGAAACGAAAAGCAGCCGGGCGGACAGTTGCGGCGGCTGTCATTGTCTACGGCGCCGCCGGCCCGTTGGGTGGCGTCGCCGAGCCGCTGGTGTCCAGCAGTTACAACCTTTACGGCGTCCCTGGCCTGGTGGAGATGCCAACGGCGGAGATGGCCCCGGATGCGGAGTTTTCCGGCAGCTTCTCCCAATCCGATGAACAGCTTCGGGTCGGTTTGACCTTCCAGTTCGCCCCCCGTCTTTCGGGAACCTTCCGCTACACCAAGATCCCGGATTTCGGGGATCCCGGCGAGAACTACTACGACCGGAACTTCGACCTTCGCTTCCAGATCCTCGAAGAGTCGCAGTACATTCCAGCCGTCGCGGTCGGTTTCCAGGATATCGTCGGGACTTCGCTGTTCAGCGCCGAATACCTGGTTGCGACGAAGACCTTCTTCGACGACGTGCGCGTGACCGCCGGCCTCGGCTGGGGTCGGCTGGGGTCCCGCAACCCTGTTGCCGAGTTTGGCAGCCGTGACTTCGTCGTCCGGGAAGAGGGCGGTGAATTCAACGCCTCCAACTGGTTCCAGGGGCCGATGGCCATCTTCGGCGGCGTCTCCTGGCGGGCGACGGACAAGCTGACACTGAAAGCGGAATACTCTTCTGACGCCTACGAAGAGGAAACGCGCCGCGGCCTTGTCGACTACCAGTCACCATGGAACCTCGCCGCAGAATACCGGTTCAACGACGGTGTCAGCCTGTCTGCCGCCTCTCTCTATGGCGAGGCTTTCGGCGCGCAGCTGAACTTCACGTTGAACCCGAAACGCCCGCTGCTCGGACCCGGCAACGAACCGGGCCCGCTTCCGATCATTCCGCGCCCATCCCGGAGCGCCGAGCCGCTGGAGTGGTCAACGGATTGGGTGACAAGCACCTCCGAACGGGCCTCCGTCGAGTCCAGCATCTCCAAGGCGCTCGCGGACGAAGGCATTCGGCTGGAGGCGATCCAGATGGATGCCAACCGTGCCGAGGTCCGGGTTCAGAACAACCGCTACTATTCGGAAGCCCAGGCAATCGGGCGAACTGCCCGCGTGTTGGCGCTCGGATTGCCCGCCACGGTTGAGTCGGTCACGATCACGCCTGTGACAGATGGCGTTCCGGCAAATCGGGTAACCTTCCGCCGCACCGATCTGGAGCGGCTGGAGAACTCTGCTTCCAAAGAGATCCTCTCACGCGCGGTGTTCACCGAGGGGCAGACCCGGCGTCCGCAAGGCATGGAGTTCGTGGACGACGCGTATCCAAGGGCCAACTGGTTCCTTGGGACCTATCTCGGCTTCGGCCTTTTCGACCCCGATGAGCCGGTGCGCGCCGACTTTGGCCTGCGGCTCGGCGGCTCGCTGACCCTTGCGCCCGGTTTCGTGGCCTCGGGCTCGATCAAACACCGCCTTCTGGGCAACACTGAAGAAGCCACCGCCAAGGAGCGCTCGGACAAGGTCCCGGTCGTCCGCACCGACTTCCGCGAGTACTCCCGCGCAACCGACACGTTCATCGACACGATGACACTGGCGCACTTCGGTCGCCCGGCCCCCGAACTGCACAGCCGCCTAACCGCCGGCATCCTCGAAAGGATGTATTCCGGTGTTTCGGGCGAATTGCTTTGGAAGCCGTTCGACAGCAATCTCGCGATCGGCGGCGAGGTCAACTACGTGTACAAGCGCGCGTATGATGGCGGATTCGGCCTGCAAGACTACAATGTCCTGACCGGTCACGGCACTGTCTACTACGAAATGCCGAAGGGCTATAACGTTCAGGTCGATGGCGGCCGCTACCTGGCGGGTGACTACGGCGGAACGCTCCGCCTCGAACGCCGCTTCGACAACGGATGGAAGTTCGGCGCCTACGCGACGATGACCGACGTTGCCGCAGAGGATTTCGGCGACGGCTCCTTCGACAAGGGCATCTACATGCAGCTTCCGCTCCGCTGGGCCACCGGTCAGCCGTCGAAATCCGTGCACCGGATGTCGATCAGCCCGTTCACGTCGGACGGCGGCCAGAAGGTGCGCGTCGACGACCGTCTCTACGAGCGGATACGGCGAATTCAGCAACCTGACATCGAGGGCAGCGGCGGGAGATTCTGGCGATGAACGTCTGCAGGATTATTCAGTCGCGCCACGTGCGGATCGTCGCGGCGCTGACATTCGTCGCCGTGGCGGCGGGTTGCGGCAACACACCGGACAAGGCGAAAGGGTGGGAGACACTCTACGAGGCGTACCAGGACCAGCAGGCTTCCCGGAAGTCGAAAGGCGGCTCGGCGGGTGGTGAGGCGGCGCAGAAACAGGCGCAATCCATCCAGAAGGCGATCGCCTCCTCCAAGGTTCCGCTCAAACTCGCGGTTCTGGAAGAGACCCAGCGGACCGCTGTCCTGATCCGGTTTGCACAGAACGGACCCTACACGACATGGCGGACCAGCAGCCGCCAGACGGTCACTACCCGAAACGGCATTGTGACCGGAACGCGGGGTCTGGGCTACGACCTCATGTCTTCGGATCTCGGGACAGCCAGTTCGATGATCACTGGCCGCCGATCCGGGCAGGCAAACCGCGTCTACCGACACCTGAGCGGCGAGAACCACGAAGTCCCGATGCTGATGCGGTGCAGCTATTCGCCGTCGGGTTCGGACACCGTCCAACTGCCGACCGGGCGAAGCTATTCGGCGACGAAAATGTCCGAGCGGTGCGAAAACGATGACGGTCTCAAGATTCGCAACACCTATTGGGTGACCAGCGGCGGAGCCATTCCGCAGTCGATTCAGTGGATCAGCCCCGAGGTCGGCAAGGTCGCCCTTCAGACACTGAAGGAATGACCGCTCCGGCACCCCGAGTGGGTTCGCGGGATGCCGTTGGTATTTGAGTAAGGCGATTTTGGAGACCAAGATGACAAGAACGGCACTTGTAACCGGTTCGGCCGGTTTCATCGGCTTTCACTTGAGCCGTCGACTTCTGGCCGAAGGCTTTCGGGTCGTCGGCTTCGACGCGGTAACCGACTACTATGACGTCTCGCTCAAGCATCGGCGGTTGGATGTCCTCAACAGCTCGGATGCGTTCGTCGACATGCGCGGTCGACTTGAGGAGCCGGGGCTCCTGACCCGCGTTCTTGAGACTGAAACCCCGGAGATCGTCGTGCACCTGGCCGCGCAGGCGGGGGTGCGGTACTCTATCGACGCCCCACGTTCCTATGTCGATTCAAATCTCCTTGGCACATTCGAATTGCTTGAGGCCGCGCGCAAGACCACGCCGAAGCACCTGCTGCTGGCCTCCACATCCTCCGTCTACGGCGCCAACGAGCAAATGCCCTATGCCGAGACGGACAAGGCCGACACGCAGATGTCTTTCTATGCTGCGACCAAGAAGGCAAACGAGGCGATGGCGCATTCCTACAGCCATCTCTACGACATTCCGACCACGATGTTCCGTTTCTTCACCGTCTATGGCCCTTGGGGGCGGCCCGACATGGCGCTGTTCAAGTTCGTCAAGGCGATCCTCGAAGACCAGCCGATCGACATCTACAACCATGGCCGGATGAAGCGCGACTTCACCTATGTCGACGATCTGATCGAGGCGATCGTGCGATTGACGACAGCCGTGCCGCCGAAACCGGACGCTCGTTCCACCGCGTCCGAGAAGGACTCGCTGTCGCCGGTCGCGCCATGGCGCGTGGTGAACATCGGCCTTTCCCAGCCTGCCGAACTGATGAAATTCGTTTCGGCGATTGAAGTCGCCCTGGGGCGGACGGCAAAGAAGAACTTTCTCGACATGCAACCTGGCGACGTGCCGGCTACCTGGGCGGATACCGGCTTGTTGACAGAGCTTGTTGGCGACTTGCCAGCGACACCGCTGGACGAAGGCGTGGCTGCCTTCGTGAAGTGGTACACCGAAAGCAACGCCAAGGCCTGACACCGCACAAGACGACGCGACGCCCGGGCGTCGCAGCGTCGCGGCCGGCCCCGTGCGTCGCGACACTCTCCCCCCAAAAAGCGAAAACGGCCCCGCAAGGGGGCCGCTCTCAAATTCTTCCGATGTCGACTATATCGACGCGGCGAGGCTTAGTGGCCGTCGTCGTCGTCGTCGTCGTCGTCGTCGTTGGCGAGCAGGGCGATCAGAGCAGCGCCACCCAGAAGGGTCGCAGCGGCACCGTAGCCACCCAGGCTACCCACTTCTTCTTCGATGATGATCGCCGGCTCTTCGACGACGGCGTCCAGGCCACCGGCGAAGGACGGGGCGGCCATGGCCACGATCATCGCGGACGAGATCAGAAACTTCTGCATATCAATGACTCCTGTAGCGCAGACCGAGCGTCATGCTCGGTGTTCTCAGGTAACATCGCACAATCGCACACAAAGGCAAGTGTCCAGTTTCAGCTGCAGCAATTTTGTGGGGCGCTAACGCTGTCCGGTCCCTCCGTCAGCGGGCACCCACACTCAAAACGGCAGAAAATGGCCTCCGAACACAGTGTTTCCCAGCGCCAGAACCCGTTTTAGGCTTCCAAACTGGGTCGTTGCAAAAATGCAAGACCGTGATGCCGAGTTTCGGGAGGCTGGTAACGCTCACAAAACCGCCGACAAAATGACCCCGAATCAAGGTCGTGCGCGATTCCCCGCCACCCCGGCATCTTCTTTCGATGGAATCCGGTACCGACTGCATTCTGTACCCCTCGTCGCGTTGACAGCACGCGCTGGATAGATCATGCGCGTTGGGGACATTTTTTTGGTAACGGGGACGCGAACATGAAGATCGCGATGATTGGAACCGGGTACGTCGGATTGGTGTCCGGCGTCTGTTTTTCGGATTTTGGCCATGAAGTTGTTTGCGTGGACAAGAATCCCGCCAAGATCGAGATGCTGGAACGCGGCGAGGTGCCGATCTACGAACCCGGCCTGGATTCCCTGATGGAGAAGAACGTTGCCGCCGGGCGCCTGACCTTCACAGAAAACCTCGCCGAAGCTGTCGATGGCGCCGAAGCGGTTTTTATCGCCGTCGGAACACCGACCCGTCGCGGAGACGGTCATGCCGATCTGTCGTTCGTTTATGCCGCCGCAGAAGAAATCGCTGGTTGCGTTGCAAATGGCACCGTAATCGTCACCAAGTCGACCGTTCCCGTTGGCACCAATCGCGAAGTGGAACGGATCGTTCGCGAGGCGAAACCCGAGCTGGAATTCGACGTGGCCTCCAACCCGGAATTTCTGCGCGAGGGTGCGGCGATCGACGACTTCATGCGGCCGGATCGTGTCGTTGTCGGCGTCAGCTCTGACCGGGCCCGGGACGTCATGGGCGATATCTATCGCCCGCTCTTCCTGAGGGATTTTCCGATCGTCTACACCGACCTCGAGTCGGCCGAGATGATCAAGTACGCCGCGAACGCCTTCCTGGCCACCAAGATCACCTTCATCAACGAGATCGCCGCACTTTGCGAACGCGTGGGCGCCGATATCAAATCAGTGTCGAAGGGGATGGGTTTGGACAATCGGATCGGGAACAAGTTCCTGCATGCAGGCCCCGGCTATGGTGGCTCCTGCTTCCCGAAGGACACCAGCGCGCTGGCGCGGATCGGACAGGATCACTCTTCTCCGCTTCAACTCACCGAAGCCGTTATCAAGGTGAACGACGAAGTGAAGCGCCGCATGATTACCAAGATTGCCGACATGTGCGGCGGCGGTTTCAATGGCAAGACGATCGCGGTACTGGGTGTCACCTTTAAACCCAACACGGACGACATGCGCGACGCCCCGTCCCTCACCATCGTTCCTGCCATGATCGGCGCCGGCGCAAATGTGCGTGTCGTGGATCCCCAGGGACGCCGCGAAGGTGAGACTCTGTTGCCGGGTGTCGAATGGGCCGAAGATCCCTATACTGCTTCCGAGGATGCCGATGCCGTGGTTATCCTGACGGAGTGGAACGAGTTCCGAGCGCTTGATCTGTCCCGCATGGCAGCCGGTATGCGGTCGGCCCGAATGGCCGACCTGCGCAATATCTACTCCCGGGAGGACGTCAGGAGCGCCGGGTTCGAAGAATACGTTGCCGTCGGCCGATAACGGCTGACGGAAACGGACGGGAAGTTAGTATGGATATCCCTGAGATCGGAGCCGCGCCGAACGACGAACCGGAGTCTCGCTACAGCCGGGTGCCGCCGCTCAAGAGGCTTTTTGACATCAGCTTTGCCGTGTTGCTCCTGATCCCCGGGATTCCGCTCATGGCGATTATCTCCGTCGTAGTGCTCGTTCGTGACGGGCGCCCCGTCATCTACTCATCACCCCGTGTGAACAGCCCAGCGGGATCGTTCCAGCTCTTCAAGTTCCGCACCATGGACATCGACCGGTCGGGCCCCGAAATCGGCGTCTCCGGCGGCGACAAGCGCCACCGCATAACCAAACTCGGCCGCTTCCTGCGGAAGTCCCGGCTGGACGAGCTCCCGCAACTCTTCAACGTGCTGCGCGGCGACATGTCCTTTGTAGGACCGCGACCGCCAGCACCCCGGTATGTCCGCAAGTTTCCCGAAACCTATTCCGAAGTGCTGCAGTGTCGGACTGGCATCACCGGGCTGGCCACCGTGATCTTTCACGCCCATGAGGAATGGCTGTTGCGGGACACGAAAACCGCCCGACAGACAGAGCGGATCTACATGCGCCGGTGTGTACCCCGAAAGGCGCGGCTGGACCTGATGTATCGGGACAATTGGAGTCTCGGGCTGGACATCTACCTGATCTACCTGACGGCAGGGAAACTGCTTCCCCTGCCTGGCAAGCGACTCAAACGCCTTAAGGCAAAAGCAAAGCGTGTCTGAAAGCCGTCACGCCCGCCTGCCAACAATCCCTTAACCGCTTCAAGGTATTTACAGAGCCGCCCCCGTAGGAGACGGTTTGGACCAAGAATCGCGCCGGACGCACTCGAATGCACCGGACGGAAGAGGAAGAAGCAGTGTGTGAGATTTGCGGCAAATTCAATCCGTTTGGCGGAGATTGGCTCCATGCCGCAGAAGACCGCGGCCGGCGCGCGGGTGAAGCGACCGCAAGGCTGCTCACGACCGATCAGTCGGCAAATGGCGACATCGATTCTGCGTCCGCGGCGGCCCTGGATCTGCCCTCCCTCAGCAATTCACAGATTGCGGCTCGGTTGACCCATGGCACCTGGAACGGCCACAGGGGCTCACCCTGGACCCACAATCTGGACGTGGACTCGGGCAAGGGAAATCCGCTCTACGTCGATTACTCCAGCCTGACAACCGAGGGGAAGTGGTTCGCCAAACGCGCCCTCTCTGCCTGGACCGCCACCACAGGTATAGATTTTTCAACAGCTTCGCCACCGTCGGGCAAAAGGGTGCAGATCGCTTTCGACGACACGCGAAGTGGCGCTACGACCCGCACGTCGGCCTGGAGCAACGGGGAAATCCAGAAGGCCAGCATAAACATATCACTGGAGAGGATCGCCGGGTCCGAGTACACGACCAACAGCTACGCCAACCGGACCTTCATTCACGAGGTTGGGCATTCGCTGGGCCTCGGACACCCCCTGGACTATGGCAAGACGTCGGGTGGAGGCGACAATTTCGCAACCGACGCCGTCTATGCGAATGACAGCTGGGCAACCTCGGTCATGTCCTATTTCTCCCAGACCGAAAACACGGCCATCTCTGCCACGAAGGCGTATAATTTCACGCCGATGGTCGCGGATATTCTTGGCGTCTGGAGCCTGTACGGGAAACCGGACGATTTGCGGAAGGGCGATTCCACCTATGGCGTGAACACGAACCTGAGAGATTACTACGGCAACCTTGAAGACGTTTGGGCAAACATGGCCTATACGATCGTCGATTCCGGCGGGATCGATACGCTCAACTTCTCGAAGACATCGCAAAACCAAAGGATCGACCTGCGCCCCGGCAAGGTGTCCGACGTCGGGTACAAGGACGGCAACATGGTCATCATGCCTGGCACGGTGATCGAAAGCGCGATCTCCGGGTCCGGAAACGACACCCTGACCGGCAACTCCGCAAGCAATCGCCTGGAGGGACGGGCGGGGCGCGATGTGCTGGAAGGTCTGGCCGGAAACGACAGGTTGCTCGGTGGTGACGGCGCCGATGAACTGATCGGCGGCGACGGTCGGGACACCGTGCTTGGCGGAGCCGGAAACGACCACCTCGATGGCGGCAAAGGCCAGGACACGCTGAGCGGAGGTGGTGGGAACGATACGCTCATGGGGCGGGATGGCAACGACACCCTGAAAGGCGAGGATGGCCGGGACACGCTCCTTGGCGGCGCTGGTGGCGACACCCTGCGAGGAAACGCCCTGGCCGACGAACTCCTCGGCGGTGGCGGGTATGACACACTTCTGGGCGGCGCCGGCAATGATACCCTTAAGGGCGAGCAGGGGAATGACACGCTGCTTGGTGGCGACGGCGCAGACACTCTCATCGGGGGCGATGGCCGGGATTCACTGGACGGCGGCGACGGAAACGACACCCTGATCGGCGGGAAACAGGCCGATATCTTGCTGGCAGGCGATGGTACCGACCGCCTGCATGGCGGCCCGGGGAACGATTCGCTGACGGGTGGCCGCGGGACCGACATTTTCGAGTTCACCCGCAACGGTGGACGGGACAGGATCACGGATTGGCAGGACGGTTTGGACCAGTTGGATCTGACCGGCTTCAGCCTTCCCAATTTCGGGACGCTGAAGGGGCTTGTATCCGGGAGCCGCGCCCTGACCATCGACTTCAAGAGCGGTGATACGCTGATCATCGCCGACTTCTCGCTCGCGGAGTTCGACCGTGGCGACGTCATTCTTTGAGTTCTCTGGCCTTCGCAAGTGGTCCGGACACCCCCGCCGAGGACGAACCGCCCGGATCACTTCCGGCCCTGCGTCGCACTGACTCGGGCTCCAAGTGGTTGACCGTCCCGAGCCGCTGACGGTATCTCTTCGCAGGCGGAGCCGCTGCCAATCTGGCGCCGCCAAACAAAAACCTGGGGGATACTGTGCTGAGCATGCTTCGGCCGTTGATGGTCTTCATACTGTTGGGGGCCTGCGCCCTTCCTCGTGGCGCGCCGATCGAACGAGAGGTACTTGCAGAGGTAAACTCGGAGTTTCCGAACCTCTCTCTCTACTCGGTGACCCGGGACACAGTCCCTGCGCTCGCAACCTGGCCCGCGACGGACAACGTCCGCCGATTCAGCTGGATCAACCACACCGCAGCGAGCGGCGACATTCGCATTCAGCCGTTCGACCGGATCGACCTGACGATCTGGGACAGCGAGGAAAACTCGCTGCTGACCTCGCCGACCTCGAAACTTACCGAGGTCACCAACCTCCGCGTGACAGAGAGGGGGCAGGTTTTCGTGCCCTACATCGGATATGTCGACGTGGCCAACAGGACGCCGGACGCCGCACGGCGCGTGATTGAACAGGAAATGACGGCGATCGTTCCATCAGCGCAGGTCCAACTGTCGGTTTCGCCCGGCACGAGAGGCTCGGTGAGCCTTGTTGGAGGCGTTCGAAGCCCTGGTACCGTGCCCCTGCCCGAAGGCCACTTCACGGTGCTCAACCTGATCAGCCAAGGCGGCGGGCCCGATCAATTGCGCAATCCCCAGGTACGCCTGATTCGCGCCGGAAAGACCTATGGAACCTCGCTTGAGCGGCTCTATGAAAACGGAAATGCCGACACGATTCTGAAGGGCGGCGATAAGGTTGCGCTGGTGGACGATGACCGGTTTTTCCGTGCGCTCGGGGCAACTGGAACGGAGGAGGCAGTCTACTTCTCCGAGGACAAAATCTCCGCTCTGGACGCCCTGTCGCTCATGGCCGGCATCGACGATCGTCGAGCAAATCCGCAAGGTGTGCTCATTTTGCGACAATACCCGTCATCGGCTGTCCGCAGCGACAGCACCGGCCCGCGGAACGCCCGCACGGTTTTTGCAATCGACATGACCACCGCAGATGGGCTGTTCAGCGCCGGGAAATTCCCGATCTACTCTGGAGACACCGTTCTTGTAACGGAATCGCCGGTGAATGCCGCCTCCACTGTGTTCGGAATTCTTGGCACCCTGATCGGCTACAACAACCAACTGCGGTGATAAACCCCGGGCGGCAAATGGGAATCAGGCGGTTTATTGCCGACATTCCTGATATCGTCTTTTGACAAACAGC
The DNA here is from genome assembly GCF_003003255.1 of Aliiruegeria haliotis. GTDB lineage: Bacteria > Pseudomonadota > Alphaproteobacteria > Rhodobacterales > Rhodobacteraceae > Tropicimonas > Tropicimonas haliotis. The sequence goes on along the minus strand of NZ_PVTD01000005.1, from coordinate 62,357 downwards.
GCCGTTCCTGCGACGACTCGCGGGAACGGGAATATCTCGGAACCGCCTCATCGCATGGCATTTTCTGCGGAGGGCCGAAACCGGGAATACTAGGTTGGGTGTTGTTTTCTTGAATTGGACAGTAGGCGGGGGACGCGTGGTCCACAATTTCCCAAGCGCCGATGAGGCGTCCGGTCGTGTGGGTGCCGCAAATAGCCCTTTCGCTCCAATCAGGGGCGTCGAAAACGAGCGCGAACCGAATTCGCCGATGACATTGGCCGCCGTCGTGGTCACGTACAATCGCCTCGAGCAAATAAAACGTACATTGCATCGCCTACTGAATGAGCCGTGTGATCGGGTATTCGTGATCGACAACGGGTCCACCGACGGCACAAAGGATTGGCTTTCGACACTGGACGATTCCCGGGTACGGGTCATCTTTGCGCCCGGCAACCTCGGCGGTGCCGGCGGTTTCGAACTTGGCTTGCGGAAGGCCGTGGAGGAAGACGACCCCGACTGGATCGTCATCATGGACGACGACGCTCGCCCCAAGCCCGGCTGCTTCGAGAGATTTCGAAAAGGGGAAATGAATGGATGGGGAGCGGTCTCGGCCGCCGTCTACCTGAAAGACGGCCGGATCTGCGAGATGAACCGCCCGACGATCAATCCCTTCTGGCACTTGCCCACCTTCTTCCGCACCATGGGCGGAACACTTGTCGGAAGGTCCCGCGGTGGGTTTCACATTGGTGACAGTGCCTATTCCTCCGATCCTTGCGAGATCGATGCAACGTCCTTCGTGGGTCTTTTCATCCCGCGAAACACGATCCGCCAGGTGGGATATCCCGACGGCAGCCTGTTCATCTACGGCGACGACGTTCTCTATACACTCGGTCTGCGGAAAGCCGGCCTGAAGATCGGCTTCGTGCCCGAACTCGAGTTCGAGCATGAATTCAACACACCGAACGACGGCAAGGCCAGTATCTACAACCCGATCTGGAAAGCCTACTACACGGCGCGGAACGGGTTGCTGGTGTATCGTTTTGCAGCGGGCATGCTGTTCTGGCCGGTCTTGTTGCTGATCCTGACCAAGTGGCTATCGGCCGGGCGTCACTACGGGGACGCCCGCCGCGCGTACTACAAGATGCTCTGGCACGGTGTTCGTGACGGCATCATCGGTAAACGTAGCCGCCCCCATGCCGAGGTTACGATGTTGGCCCAGGACCGTGCTTCCAGCCCTGCCTTCGGTCAACCTGCCGAATAACGCCCTTTTTCTGGATGTGACCGAGCGGCTCCCAGCCTCCGGGATCCGCCGCCGGCCAAGTGGCGCGACTACAGCCGCGCCTTGACCCAATCGCAGTCCCTCCAAGGCACAGACACCTCCGGATCGAAAAGGCTGTCCCGACCTTCGGAGAGCAACGCCTTGTATCGACGATACTCCTCTGCATTGTTGAAGTGTTCGCCACGCTCCGTCTCTTCCCGTACCTTGCGATGGAAGTCCGCGTGATACTTGAAATGGGCGAAAATCATGTCACGCGGCGCAACTTGCGCGTTGGCGACATAGTGAAGCCCGGCTGAGAGCCGCATCCAGGGCTTGTACTTCAACAGCGCAATCTTTTGGGCCACGAAGAGTTCCGGCCGCGACCCGGGCAGGAGTCGATGGCGAAGGCTGCTGGTGTAGGTCTCGGCATTGGAGAACGGCCCCCCTGACGAAGAGTTTGACAGGAACGGCTCGCGATCCACAAACCCCGCAACGTCGAACGGCCCGTCATCGCCGAGGCGCGCATCAGACAGATCGCCGCCCGGATATAGATCCAGCATGAATACTCGCGCAGCATCAAAGCCTTGCAGGTCGTCACCTTTGACCACGTCGGGCAGCGAGGGTTCGTCGCTTCGCAGAACGAGCAGTTCGTCGGCATCCGCAACCAGCGACCAACGGTTTTGCCGAAATGCTGAAAGGACCGCCTGCTGCCAGGCAACACCATATTGCGACTCCGAGTAGTCGGTTTCAGCCGAGAACGTCGCCACATCCGGTTGCTCCAGGAGGTACTCCAGAGATCCATCATCGGAGAAATTGTCGATCATGAGGAACCCGTTGACGCCCATTCGCCGGTAGTGATCCAGAAAATGCGGCAGCATGACCTTTTCGTTGCGTGCGCAGCAGACGACCACGAGGTCCTCGGTATTGACCCGGGTGAACTGCTCCTCGGAACAGACCAGTTCCACGATGTTGGAATTGTGGCCCATTATGGGCGCTTTGAACGATGGCCAGACCTTCTTCGGATACAGACCGTCGCTGGCGTGGGTTCTTGCCGCGAGCGGCTGCAGGTCAGCAGAATCGAGATGGGCTACCTTTGCCGGGCTCGACGCCGAGGGCAGGAAAGTATTGACCCAACGGCTGACGGGATGGGCCTTCGAGTGCGACCGGCGCATCACGCAGGCATCGAAATCCTCGCTGTCGGGAAGGATTCCGCACATTCCCAGAAGATCACCAGTCTGCTTGTCTTCCATGATGGAACTCAGCGTCAGCTGTGCGCCTTTCGGGGTGTCCGCTGTCCGGATCAGGATCTCCATGATGGTTCGGTTGAGAGCGTATCCTGTACCGCCCTCGGCATAGTCCGAGGGTTCTGGAGACCGGTCGATGTCGAGCTCATGCAGACCACCCTTCGCCCGCGACAGATGCCAGGTACGATCGGTCTGACCGACATCCCGGGTGAGCTTGCGGCCGTAGTATGCAAACTTTCGATAGCTCTGGCTGTGGAAATACCGGTCGACACTCAGGAAGCAATCGTCGTCGATTTTCAACATATGGCTGAACGCGGTGTTTGCCTGTACCCAGCGAACAGCGTCAAGAACCTTCCGCGGCAATCCTTCGTAGCCATCGGGCGTGTTCAGGTGGAGCACGTCTCCCTCCAGCCGATCATCCCCATCGCCAACGACAATCACATACGGAATACCCCGGTCCTGCAGGTCCCTGATCCAGGTTTCCCGCTGCGCCTTGACCCGCGTCTCCAACAACGGACGGCAAGAGAAGATCACCACAAGCGTGTCGAAAAAGGCTGCCATGCCACCGCGCGGAATCATCCGTTCCATCTCGGAACTGGCGGGTTCGGGAACGTTGGCAAGTGCGTCGGTGAAGTGGTCCAACAGAACATGGGCCTGTGGATTCCCCGTGACCAGCGCTGTCTGCCGCAAACCGAATGCCGACATACGGACCGCTGGCGAAACCTGAATATCCTTCTGGTCCCAGGCCGCAACGGACGTGAGAAGCGCCCGAACAAGGCGTGCCGCGGCTTCTGCTTCCCGATCCGCGCCTTCCCGCAGGGCGGCGCTGACCATTGAAATAGCGGTCGCGATGCCGACGAAACCCGCACGGCGCCCACTGATCACGCGCAGAAGCGGCGCGATACCCTGCAACTGCGCCTCGCTGGCTTCGGGATCCGTGCCCAGGTCGGCGATCCACTCCACGGCATGCCGGCTCGCACGTTCCTGAAGCGCAACGTACTCATTCGCCGGCACTTCCTTGGAGAACTCACGGACGGACTGCGCGATGAAATCGGGCGTCGCCCCATCCAGATGTCGGCCATTGGGCATGGCCAGACGACGAAGTGCAAGATCCCGCTCGAGAAAGGGATCTATCGCGGCAAGGTTTTGGACCTGCCGTCCCGCAAGCGCCAGTTCTCGAACAGCCTGGGACGTTGCCTCGGAATATGGCGGTAGCGGTGCACCCCGTTGGACCGGTTGATCGGGCTCCAGAACCGCGCTTTCGAGCCGTTCCCAAGCTGCATAGGCCCGCCCCAATGCCGGCTCGGCCAACACGGCTTCCGCCGTGGGGCGGGCCTGCAATGCTGTCCAGAAACCGGGAGACATCCAGTAGATTCGAATGGCACGATAAACCAACCAGTCATTGAAATGGGAAGAGAACAGGTGCCGGTTCTCAAGCAGGGATACCATCGTGTCGACCAGATGGCGGCACGGGCTTGTTCCCCAATAATCGTCTGCTTGCGTTCCGACGTAGTCCACGAATGCACGCGCCGCAGTTTCGCGGTCGGTGTCGGTAAGAAATGGTGGGCAGTTCTCCACGATCTGGCGCATGCTCCAGCCGAGGTTCGCCGTGGATATCCAGGCCTTCGGTCGTTCTGCCAGCCACTGAAAGAAGCCCACGACCGGCTCGCGTTCCCCATTGTGCACATCGAGAGGCAGCCTCAGCGATCGTTGCCAGGATGGCGGCTTCGGATCTGCGCGACCAAGCCGCGCGGCCATCGCAAACCCATTCAGCGCGTCAATCGCGCCGTGAGTGCAGAACACTTCCGTCAGGCGTAGCGCCAGTAGCCGGGCCTGCTCCGGCTCCATCGTCTCGATCAATCGATCGCCTTCGGACGCAAGAAAGGCCGCCGGGTCCGGGGTCTCCTGCTTCGCCAAAAAGCGGGCGAGATCCTTCTGGACGGCATTCACGGGCGCGGTGAAGGCCGTTTCCCTGTCAATCTCGGCGAACTCTTCTGTTTCGACATCACCAATCAGGCGGCTGGACGGAAGTAGATCCTGCAGCTTGTATGCTGTGACCGTGTCTAGGAGGTTCTTCCGGGCGCCCGCGCTCAAGTCGTCAATGATATCGGCGAAGGCTGCGTGTTCGACCGCCGAAACCAGAAGAAAGGCATCCTTGCTCTTGTCCGGCTTCGAACTGGCGGCGGCCTTCCCGATATCGACGATCTTCTTCTTGTCGGAACCCACGTCGAGTGCGGCTTCAACGATCTCGACGATTTCCCGTCGGCTGATCCGGAGCGGCGCTGCGCAGGGCTTGCCATTGCACACGAGCTGGAGGGTAAGGTCCTCGCCCTCGGGTACATTGTGCCAGAACCGGCCCGGGAGGATTGCACTCACGCCGAGCTTGATCTGCGAACAGGCCGCGGCCTCGGCAAGTCCCGGACGCGTCAGCCGTGCCAGCGGCAAGTCGCCAACCCCACCGGAACACTTGATCCGAATGTCCTGTTTCTCTGCACCGACGTCGATTGCCCACCCTTCAAGGGCAAAAGGCTCTGTGAAGGCGAGCTCTCCCATGACAGTGGCAGGGCCCCCATCAGCCCCATCGATTCGCAGATCGGAAAACCCGCCATGGAGGTCAAACCAGTGGATCGGGGCGGCACCGGAGCGTCGGCGATGACGGAGAATCTCCCGACCGGCGACCTCGACCCTGATATGGGAGCTTGTGAAGGAAATGCGGAGCGGGGTCTCGTCGGCTACGACCGGGCATTTCTTGACGACCTCGCCACCCCAGGTGCCGTCGAACCGCGAGTTGAAAACCATCGCCCCGACCGGAAACCGAAAGGAGAGATGGAAGAGGATATCCTCCCCCTCGGCATCGAAGAAAGAGACATTCGCATGATCGAACCGATCCTTCCGCAGAAGGCATTCCCAAGTCGTTTCTCCGGCAATCTGACAGCTCAACAGCATGATAAATTCCTCGTCGGCAATCTTGGGTCCTGTTGACCACAAAGGGTCTGGCTTCGCAATCTGGCTGTACCGATCACCATGGCTTCGGCTCCTGCGGCAAAAAAACCGAAGGTTTTGCGGCAGACTCCATACTGACATCGGCGCTATCGAATCCCACGATCACATGGGACGAGTCACCGACTGCTTCCCAGAGTCTCGTTGCTGTAAGCAGTGCCGGCAAGGTGGCAAGGGCACGCGGGTCGAACAGCTGTTTTTGGAACAGCGTGTCTGCAAGAGGCCATTCTGTCGACACCTCCCCGGAACAAAGATGGCGAATACGCTCGTCAGGGCTCTCCAGCTTTCCCAGCGGGTCGTACGGGTTTCGCGGGCCGTGCTGATCGGGAAGCCCCGCCGCCGCTATGGGCAGGCCAATCCCCGCACCAGCGCGCACCACCCGCTCGGAGCGGTTGCCGAGGGAATAGTGCGGCACGACATCACCCGGATTCAGCAACATGACGTAGGCGCCGCGCGCGCAGTTGATCCCGTGTGCGATTGCGCCTTCGCGCGACTCCAGCCCGGCCGCGAGGACAGTGCACCTTGGCAGCTTGGCCGCAATCTCAAGTAGCTTAACCCTGGACGCTTCGCTAGAGCGGGTTCGAACCAGGACGGTCTCGAAATCTGAGCCCCACTGAAGTTTCAGGCATGACAGCGTCGCGGCCAGGGCGTCATCGACCTCCTCCACCGGCAGAACCACCGACAGCGGCAGGTGTCCATTCACCATGTGCCCCCAGGCGCGACCGATGAAGGGATCCCACTCCGGCCGATAGGCAATCCCGTTCTCGGCAAGGTATCGTTGCCCACGCAGCGCCAGATCCGTCCGCAAGTCCGTATCTCCCACGGCCGTGCTGCGTTCGAACAGCAGGCGGGTGGTGATTTGCTCAAAGGCTTCCGCCTTACCCGGCCGCGATGTTGCCTCCATGATAGCCTTCATCTCGTCGAGGATGCGGAACTGTTCAAAAACCCGAGTGGAGCCGACACGGGTGATCTGCCCAGGCCGGCCCTGGGTTTGCCAGTAAAGCGGCTGTGGGACATAGGCCATGCGATCGGTCTGCGTGGCCAAGGCGTTGAAGAATGGGTGGTCCTCGTAGTAGGTGCCCTCGATATAGCGGATATCGCCGATAAACTCACGCCGGTAGAGCTTGTTCCAGGCCGACGGGAAATGCCGGATGACATCCCGCCAATCGTCAAACTGGTACACAACCGGTCCAGCCCCCTCAGCGGCCGGAAACGGCACGCCGTGGATCGCCGAGTGGTCCACATGTGTGCCATCGGCATCGCAAAACCGAACCGCGCAGGCGCACCAGTCCGCCCCGGTGCTCACCAACGCATCGTATAACGTTGCAAGGTAGTGCGGCGACAGCCGGTCGTCGCTGTCGACGAAGCTGATGAACGTGCCGCGTGCATGGGGTAGCGCGTGGTTCCGGGCCGCTGACAAACCGCCGTTCGGTCGCGACAGCAGACGAAACCGGAGGTCGTTGGCGACTGCGCTCCAGGCAACCGCATCGCTACCGTCTGTGGAGCCATCGTCAACGATGATAACTTCGAAATCGGTGAAGGTCTGCGCCTTCAGGCTTTCGATACAGGCACCGACATACGGGGCGACATTGTAGACCGGAAGGATCACCGAGATCCGCGGGTCTCCGTTTGTTTCTGTCGAAACACCTTGCGGCGGCACCTGCTCTTCCAATCCCGTCCGACCGCTCTAGAGCGGCGATTTCACAAAGGCTGGCATGCTTGTGCCGGCTGCCGCATGCTCAAGGAAAGCGCGTCCGGTGTCGAGCGCCTCGCGGATAGTCACATCCATATCGAGATAGCGATAGGTGCCGAGACGGCCGACGAATGTGACGCTTTCAGTCTTTTCGGCAAGGGCGACATAGTCGGCCAGCATCTTCTTCTCGTCGACCATACGGATCGGGTAATACGGGATGTCCTCCGGCTCACAGGCGCGGGAGAATTCCTTGTAACACACCGTGTTCTCGTGGCTTTCCCAGGGGGAGAAATGCTTGTGTTCGGTGATGCGCGTATACGGCACGTCGACATCGCCATAGTTCATCACGGCCGTGCCCTGATAATCTCCTTCGGCGGTGAATTTCTCGAAGTCCAGCGTGCGGTAGCCCAGCCGACCCAAATCGTAGCCGAAATAGCCGTCGAGCGGTCCGGAATAGAAAACATGGTCAAAGTCGGCCGCCTGCTCCCGGCTGAAGCTGGTGTTCAAGTGGACAGTGATGTTCTCGTGATCGAGGATCTTCGCCACCATTTCGGTGTAGCCATTCTCCGGCATGCCCTGGAACTTGTGGAAGAAGTAGTTGTCATCGTAGTTGAAGCGCACCGGAAGGCGCTTGAGGATGGAGGCCGGCAGCTCCGTGGGCGAACAACCCCATTGCTTGATGGTGTACCCCTTGAAAAAGGCCTCGTAGAGGTCGGGGCCCACGAAACGCAGGGCCTGTTCCTCGAAGGTCTGCGGATCCTCGATCGACCTGTCGGCAATCTGCTCGATGAAGGCGCGAGCTTCCTCGGGCCGCATCGTCTTGCCGTAGTACTGGTTGATCGTGTGCAGATTGATCGGAAGCGAGAACACCTGGCCCTGGCTCGTCGTCTTTACGCGGTTCTTGAATGGCAGAAACGTCATGAAATCGTTGACGTAGTTCCACACTTCCTCGTCATCGGTGTGAAAAATATGCGGACCATAGACATGGAGGTTCACGCCGGTCTCGGCATCGCGTTCCGTATGGCAGTTGCCGGCAACATGGTCGCGTGTGTCGACCACGGTCACGGTATGACCAGCCTTCGCCAACATGCGCCCGATCACCGCGCCGGAAAGGCCGGCTCCGACCATCAGAAGTTTCATGGAATCCATCCTGTCCTGTCTTCAGTCCCGCCCGCACGGGGCGCTCAGCCTGCTATGCCGCAGCCGCGACCCCGGATACAAGCCTGCGATACAGGTCGAGCAGCTGCGCCTCGTGATCCTGCATCGACACGGGCGGCATCGCATTGGCCCAATACGCCTCAAGGTCGACCTTTCCATCGAGAATATCGCGAATCCGACTCTCGAAACTCTTGATACTGTTGGCCTCAAAGACCATCGACGGGGTATTGCCCAGCTCCTGCGCCCCGCCCAGATCGCTTGTCAGCAACGGTATGTGACGGGCGTGCATCTCGATGGCGACCTGCGGGAGGTTGTCTTCCCATTGGACCGGCACGACGCCGACGTCTACCCGCTCCAGCAAGGCGTCGAGTTGGTTGTGGGAATAGCCGTCCGCATGAAGCACATCATTCAGATGATTGCCCACCTGGTTCAACCGCGCCATAGCGTCCTCTTCACCGGTCTTGGCGCATACAACGAGATTGATGCGGTTGGCGAGGTCTTCGGGCAGCGATTTCAGTGCCCGCATCAGGAAATAGAACCCCTTGTCGCGCCGCATGTAGCCCAGGAAGCCCAGTGTGACCGTCCCGTCCTCCTTCACCAGTGAAGGTTTCGCCTCGGTTTTCTCGAAAAGGTCTGCCTGTTGCGTGCCGATGTAGCTGGTCTCCAGCAACGCCGGGTCGAGTCCGAACTTCGCCGCCACCTCGCCTACGCGGTTGGACACGCACAGGATCCGGTCGCAGTTCTCGTTCATGATCGCGACGATCTTCTCCCGCCTTGCGCTGTAGTAGTCGGCCAGGCTGATCCTTTGGTACAGCGGCTTGCCGGCGAACTCGCCGACGTCGGCATCGGGGCCGACCGCATTCGCGAAGTCGAGCACCTCCCTGCTGCCGCTCGACCATTTTCGGGAGACGCGCAGCGCCTTGTTGGCCAACCTGTAGGCCGGGCCGAACAAGGTCCGAAACAGTCCGGTTCCCGGAGCAATCCCGTTCTTCTTCAGAACATAGGCGAGCGCGTTGGCCTGCCGAATCTGGTTGGCCTTGGGCATCTCCAGCAAGCAATCGGTGCATTTCCGCCCTCCCTCAAAATCGAGGCAGTTGCGCCGCTCTCTCTGCCACAGGTTCACCTGCGGGCAGACCGGGAAATAGTTGTGGAGGCTGAATATGACCTTGGTGTCCGGAAACCGCTCCTTGAGCGTCATCGCGGCCGCCGGTATCCCTTCGAGGTTGTTGAAATGCACAACATCGAACGGACCATGCGTTTCGATGAAGTCAAAGAACACCTGAACCGTCGCTTCATCGTTCAATTGGCTCCGGTGGCCGAATGCGTGGTGCCCGGGAGACATCACCGCCGAGTTGATGATCTCGAACCGTCGGGCGCGATTCTCCTTTGACCCGTGCCGGACCGGCTCCCAGCGGGGCGCGTTGGAGAACATGTCGTATGAAATGCCCGAGGATATAGAATACACATCCACATCCGACTTCTGACCAAGATGTGTGATCAGGTTCTTCTGGTAGACAGTGACGCCCCCGCCGCGCTTTTCAGCGTCGAGGTAGTCGACCCAGTTGTAATAGAGAATTTTCATCAATCAGCGCTCGTTCCTGCTGTCGCGTTGGTCCGCAAGGCTATTCACTGGTGTACGGGCTCGGTGCTGCACTGCAATGCGACATGCTTGGTCGCGGGTACGAGGTCAAGTCGCGGGGAGAGTCTTTCGGCCGTATATCGCCAGAAGCTCTGCCACGTGCTGCTCCATCGACACGGGGCGCATCGCCCCGGCCCAATAGGCGTTGAGGTCGATCTCACCACCAAGAATCGCCTCGATCCTTTCGTGAAGGCTCTGAGCATCCTCGGAGCGGAACACCATGTTTGGAAAGCGGCCAAGCTCTTGCGCGCCGCCCCTGTCGCTGGTCAGCAGCGGGATGTGGCGAGCGTGCATTTCGATGGCGACCTGGGGCAAGTTGTCTTCCCACAGAACCGGGATAATCCCGAAATCCACATCGCTCAACATCTCGTCCATGCTGTCCCTGGAATAGCCGTTGACCCAAGTGAGTGAGGCAAGTCTCCGTTCAAGCGCCGCGAACCTCCTCGCGATATCGTCGTCCCGACCTGCGGCCGCAAAAAGCACATGCAACCGTTCCAGAAGGTGGGCGGGCATGGCCTCCAGCGCGTCAAGCAGGAAGAAGAACCCCTTGTCCCGGCGCATGTAGCCGAGAAACGCCATCTTTGCCGTGCCATCCTCGTGCAGGATCCTGGCGCGCGGATTGGTTTCGGCGAAGCGATCGGCGTGGTCACTACCGATATAGCTGGTGTGCAGGAGCGACGGGGAGATCCCGTGTGTCTCGGCGATCAGTCGGACGCGATCGGAAACGCAGAGCACGTCGTCACAGTGCGCATTGATCGCCGCGACGAATTCACTTCGGCGCTGCCGAAATGCGCCCGCGACCAAGGGGTCCACCGCAGGTTGTGGTGCGGCGGAACGAGCAAACTTCTCCCCCTGTCGTGTCGCGGCGGCGCGACGGGCAGCTGCGAACTTGCGAACCGCCTTGATCCCGTAGCCCATGGCCGGCCCGGCGGCATGGGTGTGAAACGTGGTGCCGGGACCCAACCCACCCTTGTGCAGGGTGAAATTCACCGCGTTGGCCAATCGGCCCATTCGTGGGTTCAGCTTGAACGGAAGGCACTTTGCACAGCGGGCACCGCCCTCGAAGTCCGAGCAATGCTGACGCTCCTGGTGCCAGAAGTTCACCTGCGGACAGAAGGGATAGTAGTTGTGCAGCGCGAACACGAACCGGGTTTGCGGCAACCTGGCCTTCAGCGCGAGGACGTCCACCGGTATGCCTTCGAGATTGTTGAAGTGGATGACGTCGAAGGGTCCGTGTCGCGCAATGAAATCCGCGAAAACCTCGACCGTGGCTGCTCCCTCCACCTGCGCGGGGTCGCCAAAGGACATGTGAGACGGCGCCTGGCACTCCGAGTTCACAATCTCGAACCGGCGGTCGCGCCCGTCTTTCGGCCCGTGCACGACCTTCGCCCATCGCGGAGCCTTGCCGCCCAGATCGTAGGAAGTGCCACTCGACAGGAAAAAACAGCTCACACCCGAACACTGATCAAGGTGATCGAGCACATTGCGCTGGTACTGGGTCACCCCGCCGCCGCGCTTCTGGTGATCGAAGTAGTCGACCCAGTTGTAGAAGAGGATTCTCATGACATGTGCGTTCGGGTGGGGAGCCAGCTAGCGATTCAGGATGCTCAGGTGGAAGCGGTTGAGGAACAGAAGCCCAAGCGTCATGCAGATCAGGGAAACCGACACAAGGTAGACGATTGACACGTAGGGCGCCTCGTAGGTGGCATAGAACCCGCGTCGCATCAGTCCGACCACGTGGATCAGGGGGTTCCACCACAAACCGTCCTGATATTGGGACGGGACGTCCTCGAAGATGAAGAAGATGCAGGACAGCAGAAACAGCGGTCGGGTCAGGATGCCCCAGGTCGACTGCCACATCGACGAGACGGAGAACAGGAAGCAGTTCAGCACTCCGATCCCCAACCCCACAAATGCAGCCAGTACGAAAGAGGCGACGATCGCCGGAAGGTTCCGGATCGTGTTGAGGTCCCACAGAACATGGATACCCACAAAGATGATTACGCCGACCACACATTGCGTGATAAAGTTCAGCACGAACCGCGCAATGATCGCGTCCGTGTATTGCACGCCAGGGTAGTTGAGCAGTGGCTTGGAGTAGTTCAACGAGCCAGCGACCTTGGAGATCGTTGTCAGCGTCAGCTGCAGTGGCAGATAGCCGGTCGCGTAGAACAACGGGAAGTTGGTGCCCAAGCCGGGCGTTCGGATGCGCAGACCGACGGCGATGACGAGCACGAACATCGCCAGCGCACCAACCGGGTTCAGGATCGCCCAGAGGTAGCCACCGGCGTTCCTTCCGTAGGTCGTCTGCATCTCACGCAGGATCAACGCGACAATGGTTCGGCTGGTCTTGAAACTCCGCGGGCGGGAGACCGGTTTGAGTAGTTCGTCCATGCTGTGCTTTCTGCCACACTGGATAAAGCAGGCGGGACTATGTAGGAAGGAGCAAAAGTCTTCCATGGCTTTATTGTGGTTTGCAGGAACGAACCGTGGGAAAAATCGAAAAAAGCGGTCCGAGTGACACCACTCCGGCCGATACGACCCAGGACAACGAGCAGGCAGGTTTCAAATCATGGCGAGCGGCCAATGCCGAGCCCGGCATGACGGCAGGCGCAGACGCCACGCCAGAACCACCTGCCGAGGACGCTGTGGACACAGCGCCCGCCGGCGCGGGTGCAGGTCGCGGCAACGGAAAACGCGGCAAGGGCCCAAACGCCAGGCTGCGTGCCGGCATGCGTGCCCAGCAACAGGGCCGCAACAAACCCGTCGGACGGCGCGGAAAACTCGGAAAGAAGGGAGGAAAGGGCAAAGGCAAGGGAGTCGGTTTGCCTATGACTCCATTGGACCGGGAGGCCGCGAAAGAAGCCGGCGTGTCGCCAATCGCTTCCAAGCTCGATCTCCCAACCATTCCAGTAATGCCCCCGGCGCCACCTGCCCAAAGAAAGAAGCGTCACTACGGCGTCCTGATCAGCTTTCTGCTTATGGTCTTGGCCCCGTTGGTGGTAGCCAGCTGGTATCTGTTTACCCACGCTGCGGACCAGTACGCCTCCACCATGGGCTTCTCCGTCCGCAGGGAGGAGGGGGCCAACGCGGCCGAAGTGATCGGTGGCGTGATTGACTTCGGCTCGGGCGACACCTCCGATACCGACATCCTCTATGCGTATATTCAAAGCCACGGTCTGGTGAAACTCATCGACGACCAGCTCGACCTGCGAAAGATCTACTCCGTCCCCGAGAACGACCCCATTTTCACCATCGAGAAAGACGCCTCGATCGAGGATCTCCTGAGCTACTGGAAACGGATGGTCACCATCTATTACGACGGCGGTTCCGGTTTGCTGGAGACGCGCGTGCTGGCCTTCCGGCCGGAGGACGCACAGGCCATCTCGCAGGCAATCCTGGAAGAAAGCTCCCGCATCATCAACGAGTTAAGCCGTGTCGCACGCGAAGACTCCACGCAGTACGCCCGCAATGAGTTGAAGCTTGCCGAGCAACGCTTGAAGGAAGCCCGAAAGGCGTTGACCGACTTCCGGGCGCGGACGCAGATCGTGGATCCGAACGCCGACATCCAAGGGCAAATGGGCCTGCTCAACAACTTGCAGGCGCAGCTTGCGGACGCCCTGATCGAGCTCGACATGCTGCGCGACAACACCCGCTCCGGTGATCCCCGAATTCGACAGGGCGAGCAGAGGATCGATGTAATCGAGAACCGCATCGCAGAGGAGCGCAAGAAGTTCGGCATCGGAGAGACCGGTCCCGGGGCAAGGGCTTTCGCCTCTCTTGTCGGCGAATATGAGATCCTGACGGTGGACCGCGAGTTTGCCGAGCAGACCTACCTCGCCGCACTCGCCAACTACGACGCGGCGCAGGCGGAAGCACAACGGCAGACCCGCTATCTCGCCGCACATGAGAAACCTACACTTGCCGAGGAAGCAGAGTATCCCCAACGGGAAGTCATACTGGCCCTCATCGGCCTGTTCGCACTCGGTGCATGGTCGGTTTGTGTGCTGATCTACTATTCGATCCGGGATCGCAGGTAGGCGAGACACCCCGTGATCCAGCTGCATGACCTCAGAAAGACATTTCACCTGTCAGGGGAGTCCAAGACGATTCTGAACGGGGTAAATGCTGTCTTTCCAACCGGCGAAAGCGTCGGGCTGTTGGGACGCAACGGTGCGGGGAAGTCCAGCCTGCTGAAAATGATTGCCGGGACTCTCGAACCTGACAGCGGATTCATCACGTCGGACGGCACGATTTCCTGGCCCGTTGGCTTCGCCGGGAGCTTTCACAAGGAATTGACCGGCGCGCAGAATGTGCGGTTCATCGCCCGTGTCTACGGCGTGGACACTGACGAGCTGGTACGATTCGTCGAGGAGTTCGCCGAGCTTGGGGTGCACTATCATCTGCCAGTTCGCACGTATTCCTCGGGAATGCGCGGTCGTCTGTCCTTCGGCCTGTCCATGGGTATCCAGTTCGACACCTACCTCGTGGACGAGAGCACAGCCACGGGAGATGCGTCTTTCAAGTCCAAGAGCCGGGATTATTTCCTGAACCGTCTTGCAAATGGCAGTGCAATCGTGGTCAGTCACGGTTTGCGGCTCGTGCGCCAAATTTGCACATCAGGAGCTGTGTTGGATAACGGGCAGCTCGTGTACTACGAAAACGTCGAAGATGCGATCGCGCATCACCAGTACAACATGAACAGCTCACGAGCCGATGAGGACGACGAATGAGGAGCCGCACTTGACCGAACGTTACCTGGTCACCGGCGGCTGCGGTTTCGTCGGGTCAGTTCTCTGCGAGACACTGTTGAACGCGGGGCACGAGATCGTCGTGCTCGACAACCTGTCCTCGGGTGATCCTGCCCGCCTTGATCCGCACATCGAACTGGTGACAGGCGATATCTGTGACCGCCGCGCCATCGACACGGCACTCCGCGATGTGGATGGAGTGTTTCACCTGGCCGCGATTTCCTCGGTGGAATTGTGTTCCAGCCATCGCGCCGAGGCCAGCCGTACCAACCTGCAAGGCACGGTGACGCTGCTGGAGGCCACCGGCGAATTGCCTGTCGTCTTCACCTCATCGGCGGCCATCTACGGCGAGCAGGAGGAGCTTCCCGTTCGCGAGGAGGCGGTTCCGGCACCCAAGTCGCCCTACGCGATCGACAAACTTGGCGGTGAACGCCATTTGAAGTCGGCCGCAGAACTGCGCGGAGCACGTGGTGTTGCGCTTCGCCCGTTCAACATCTTCGGCCCCGGACAAGCGCCTAACTCGCCCTATTCCGGCGTCCTGACCCGCTTCGTCGAGGGTGCAAGAAACGGCGCAGCCTTGCATGTGAACGGGGATGGGGGCCAGACACGGGATTTCATCCACGTCGATGAGGTCGCCACGGCACTGGCCGCTGCCATGAAACTCGCAGTGTCTGCGGAACCCGGACTGTTCCTGTCGCTGAACATCTGCTCCGGGCAGACGATCTCGGTGTTGGAACTGGCGCGAATGGTCAACCGACTGGCAGGGTCGCAGACACCGATCTCTTTCGGCCCCGACCGTCTCGGCGACATTCGCCACTCGTCGGGCTGCCCGACCCTCGCGGAAGAGCATATTGGATTTCGTGCCTCGATGCCGCTGGAAACCGGTATCGCGGATATGCTCAAGGGAGCGCACCATCGCCCGCCCGCACGAAAGGCAGCAATGCCTTGACGCCACCCGTTGGGTGAAGACGCTTTTTTCGAGCGCATGAAAGGAACGGTTGTAACCACCTGAATCCAGGTGGGCCCTCACTTTTGCCGGTTGCAGCCGCCCCGGCCCCTCATCGGACCGACACACCGACACTCGCAGCGTTATCGTGCCCAGTCGGCCATGGCCAAGCGGCACCAAGGCCATAAGTGAAGGAAAAAGCCGTGCGGGATGGAAACGTATCGGCGGGATTGCATTCCGTCCATGCGCAGGATCTGTCGATGTACCCGAACACTAGTTACACTTGGAATGCCCGCAGTTCATGCAGGTCATGCATCCCTCGACCATTCTCAGGTCATATTGGCCACAGGACGGACAGGCCGGGCCCTTCGGTCGATCCCCGACGGCGACGCGCTCTGCCTCTGGATCCGACTTGAGTCCAAGTCCTTCTCCCTCGATAAAATCGATCGAGATCAGGTGTCGCTCGATGACACCGCCGATTGCAGCCAGAATGGAGGGCACGTATTTCCCCTGCATCCAGGCACCGCCGCGCGGGTCGAACACCGCCTTCAGTTCCTCCACGACGAACGAGACGTCACCGCCACGCCGGAACACCGCCGAGATCATCCGAGTCAGCGCAACCGTCCAGGCGAAATGCTCCATGTTCTTGGAGTTGATGAAGACCTCGAAAGGTCGTCGCGTGCCGTTCAGAACGATGTCGTTGATCGTGATGTAGATCGCATGCTCGCTGTCGGGCCACTTGACCTTGTAGGTGTTGCCTTCAAGTGCCTGCGGACGGTCCAGCGGCTCGGAGAGGTAGATCACATCCGCACCCTGATCGGCCTCTGGCGTCGCATCGGTGGTTTCGCTGACCGACAGGACCGAACCGGTAACATCGTTGGGTCGATAGGTCGTGCATCCCTTGCAACCCGAATCCCACGCTTGCATGTAAACGTCCTTGAAGGCGTCGAAGTCGATGTCTTCGGGGCAGTTGATGGTCTTTGAAATGGACGAATCCACCCATTTCTGCGCCGCCGCCTGCATCCGCACGTGATCGCTGGGCGCAAGCGTCTGGGCGTCGACAAAGTGCGACGGCAGATCCCGGTCGCCGTACTTGTCCCGCCACATCTGCACGGCGTAGTCCACCACCTCTTCCTCGGTTCGGGACCCGTCCTTCTGAAGGACCTTCCGCGTGTAGGAATAGGCAAAGACCGGTTCGATCCCGGAAGAGACATTGCCGGCATAGAGGCTGATCGTTCCGGTCGGCGCGATCGATGTCAGCAGCGCGTTGCGAACGCCGTGGGTTCGGACCGCCTCACGGACATCCTCATCCATGTTTTGGAGCGCGCCGCTTTCAAGGTACTTCTCGGCATCGAAGAGCGGGAAGGCCCCCTTCTCCCGTGCCAGATCCACCGACGCCAGATACGCGGCGCGAGCGATACGGTGCAGCCAGCGAGAGGTTTGACGCGCCGCTTCCTCCGATCCGTAGCGCAGCCCAACCATGAGCAGCGCATCGGCGAGACCGGTCACGCCGAGCCCGATCCGTCGCTTTGCCTGCGCCTCCTGTGCCTGTTGCTCCAGCGGGAAGCGGGACGCATCGACGACGTTGTCCATCATCCGCACCGCGGTGGTGACCAGCTCGTCCAGCGCGCCTTCGTCGATCTCCGCAGCGTCCTCGAACGGGGCGGACACCAGCCTCGCGAGGTTGATCGACCCCAGCAAGCAGGCGCCATAGGGTGGCAGCGGCTGTTCTCCGCAAGGATTGGTGGCTGCAATCGTCTCGCAATAGGCGAGGTTGTTCATTGCGTTGATCCGGTCGATGAAGATCACGCCCGGCTCCGCATAGTCGTAGGTCGACTGCATGATCCGGTTCCAGAGGTCGCGCGCTTGGACCGTGTGGTAGACCTTGCCGTCGAACTGCAGCTCCCACGGTCCGTCGGCCTTCACGGCCTCCATGAAGGCATCGGTAACCAGCACCGACATGTTGAACATCCGCAACCGTGCAGGATCGGATTTGGCCGTGATGAAATCCTCGATATCGGGATGGTCACAGCGCATCGTTGCCATCATCGCGCCGCGGCGCGACCCCGCCGACATGATTGTCCGGCACATCGCATCCCACACATCCATGAAGGACAGAGGCCCGGAGGCGTCGGCGGCAACGCCCTTCACATCCGCACCGCGCGGGCGGATCGTGGAGAAATCGTAGCCGATTCCCCCTCCCTGCTGCATCGTCAGCGCAGCCTCTTTCAACATGTCGAAGATCCCGCCCATGTCATCGGGAATCGTCCCCATGACGAAACAGTTGAACAGCGTCACGACTCGGCCCGTGCCGGCCCCCGCGGTGATCCGACCGGCCGGGAGAAACTGGAAGTCCTCCAGCGCGGCGTAGAATTTGTTCTCCCAGTGTCCCGGATCGCTTTCCTGCTCGGAAAGTGCGCGCGCAATGCGGCGCCAGGTGTCCTCCACGGACAGGTCCAGCGGCGCGCCATCCGCCTGTTTCAGGCGGTATTTCATATCCCAGATGGATTCGGCGATCGGGGCGGCAAAGCGGGTCATGGGCGTTTCCTGAAAGCTCGCGGAAGGAGAACCACACTAGAATGAAGCGACGCTGAAATCCACCACAGTTTGATCTTCGCGACGCAAGGGGTACATTATATGCCTCGCCTGTGGGGGAATCTGTGGATAACGTCGTCAACCTCGTAAAACTCTGTGTCGGTGCCGAAAACGTGGAGGATCTGCTGGAGTGGCAGGGCTCGCCACGCGCCTGGGGCCCTGACGGCGCACCGCGTCACATCACCCGCATGTGGCCGAAGCGCGAGGCCGAGATCCTCAATGGCGGATCGCTCTACTGGGTATTCAAGGGACTGATTCTCGCTCGACAGCGCATTGTCCGGCTGGATGAGGTTCTGGGCGGCGACGGGATCACCCGCTGTGCGCTTGTGCTCGACACGACCGTGCACCGGACGGAAGCCGTGCCCAAGCGTCCGTTCCAGGGCTGGCGCTACCTCAAACCCGAGGATGCCCCCGCCGACCTTGCTAAGGCCCGGCAACATGAGGACCCCCTGCCCCCGGCCTTGTCCGCCGCACTGGCGGAAATCGGCGTGCGCTGACCCCTTGACCGATGGCAGGGATGTGCCCACCTTCGGGGACGGTTTTTTTGAGCAACGGAATTGTCCCATGTCCCTTCGCGTCCTGTTTCCATCGATCTTCCTGTCGATCGCTGCCGCCAGCCTGCCCGCACAGTCCCAGAACATGGCGCCCGAGCTGTTTCTGGACGGGAAGGATTGCGACCAGATCCTTGAATGGGCGTCTCGGCCCGCAGACGTCCTCAAACCGGAACTGGACGAGATGCTTGGTTCAGACATGGCCGGCATGTTGAACGGGTCAATGGGGAAGCAAGTCGCGCGCGCGATCGAACGGCAGGAACTCAGCGACAACTGGTTCGCCAGGCCCTGCACCTTCACCGATGAGCAGCTGTCGCAGATGGCTCCCCTGCGCGAAGCCTATATCCAGCACATCCAGGGCATGATCACCGAATAGCACGCCGTCAGGCGGAGATCATCTCCGCCAGTTCATTCAGAGCCGCCTTCTGGGCCATGCTCCAGCTAGCTGTCTTGGAACGGAACAAGGTCGCCTGGCTGCGATGGATCATCCCGTCCGCGAGGATCTTCAGGTGGTTCGCCCGCAATGTCTCCCCGGTGGAGGTGATGTCCGCCACGGCCTCCGCCGTCAGGTTCTTCACCGTGCCTTCGGTTGCACCCTGACTGTCGACCAGCTTGTAGTCCGCGACACCCATTTCCCGAAGGTACTCACGCACCAGCCGGTGATACTTGGTGGCAATCCGAAGCCTGTGGCCGTGCACTTTGCGGAATGCGGACGCTGCCGCATCCAGATCCTCCACCGTGTCCACATCGGCCCAACACTTCGGCACCGCGATGATGAGATCGGCCTGCCCAAAGCCCATCCGCGAAAGCTCTTCAACACGGCTTTCCCAGCCCGGGATCCGTTCTCGCACGAGGTCGCTGCCCGTGACGCCGAGGTGAATGCGCCCCGCGTTCAACTCGCGCGGGATTTCGCCAGCTGACAGCAAAACCAGATCCACACCGTCGATGCCGCCGACGGCGCCCGCATACTCGCGGTCCGATCCCGTGCGCCGGATATCCAGACCGCGCGCACCGAACCAGTCGAAGGTCTTCTCCATCAGCCTGCCCTTGGAGGGCACCCCGAGTTTCAGGCTCATTTCGCGCCCTCCGTGGCCAGTTCCAGCAACAGGCCGGGCCGGACCATGCCGCCGACCGCCGGGATCTCCCGCCCCTGCCCCAGCACGCGCGTGAGCGCGTCATAGCGCCCACCAAGCGCCACCGGCGGCAGGTCTGGACGGCCGGGAACCGAGAAACTGAAGACGAAACCGTCATAATACTCCATTGTCGAGCGGCCGTGGCTGGTGTCGAACTCCAGCCGCGCGAGGTCCACCCCGCGTTCGCACATCACGTCCAGGCGGCGTTCCAGCCGGTCCAGAGAGGCATCCAGCACGGGCAGGTCCACGGCAATGTCCCGAAGCCGCGCCAGCGCATTCCACGGCGTCTCGCGGATCTCCAGCAGGTCGTCGATCAGTGCCACCTGGTTGGCCGACAATGGTGGGGTTTCCGCATCTTCCTGCAATGTCCGCATGCGCTGGACGACTTCAGCCGGCTCGCGGAGACCGATGAACAGCCCCTCTGCGGCGATGATCTCCTCCGGTGCCTCGGACTCCAGCCGCCTGAGCAGTGCCGTCCGGCTCGCGGGAACCTTCGCGCGACCGGCGAAGCGGTCCAGCAGC
The DNA here is from genome assembly GCF_003003255.1 of Aliiruegeria haliotis. Classification (GTDB taxonomy): domain Bacteria; phylum Pseudomonadota; class Alphaproteobacteria; order Rhodobacterales; family Rhodobacteraceae; genus Tropicimonas; species Tropicimonas haliotis. Next base: position 41,888 of record NZ_PVTD01000005.1, on the reverse strand, counting down.
GCCCGGAACCGGCGCGGGCGCCAGATGTGGCGCAGCAGGGCCGCCTTGCGCGCATCCGAGGCGTCAAGCCCCTCGACTGCCGCGGCCAGCAAGCCGATATCCCCCATCTCCGCTCGCAGTTTCAGCGGCGAGAGCAGCGCGGAGAACTGAACGAACAACTCCGCCTCGGCCGCTGCCGGATCGGCTGCATCGATGATCTCCATACCCGCCTGGAAATACTCGTTATCCCGGCCGGGCTCGATCATCTCCTGACGGCGAAAGACCTCACCGGCATAGGTGTAGCGCGCCTCGCCGGAATGGCCGTTGGCCACGTGCATCTGCACGACCGGAACGGTGAAATCCGGGCGAAGCATCTGCTCCCCCTTGAGCGGATCCGCCGTGACATAGGCGCGGGCGCGAATGTCCTCTCCGTACAGGTCCAGCAGCGCGGTTGCGGGTTGCAGGATATCGGGATCGACAGGGGTCGCCCCGGCCTCCTGGAATACCGCCTGAAGCCGGGCAGCCTCTGCCCGGATCTGGTCCTTGCTGGGCATATCTCAGCCTTCCTGCCGAAGCATCTTGCGGATTTCGGCAACGAGATCGCCGCGCGGGATTTCGCGCTGCGCCGGCTGGCTCTTCCACTCTTCGAGGCTCGCGCTTTCCGCGATCTTCGCGCCAAGCACGAGGTCCTTGACCTGCACGACGCCCCGCGCCGCCTCATCCTCGCCCTCGATCACCGCAACGGGCGACAGACGTTTGTCTGCATATTTGAGCTGGTTGCCGAAGTTCTTCGGGTTTCCGAGATAGACCTCCGCCCGGATGCCGGCATTGCGCAGCTCGCCAACCATCGCCTGGTAATCGGCCATGCGGTTGCGATCCATAACGGTAACGATCACCGGACCCTGGGCTATGCCATCCATGCGCCCTTTTGCCCGCAACGCGGCGAGCAGCCGGTCGACGCCAATGGACACCCCGGTCGCGGGCACCGCCTGCCCGGTGAAGCGTTTGACGAGGTCGTCATAGCGGCCGCCACCAGCGACCGAGCCGAATTGCTGCGGCCTGCCCTTGGCGTCCATGATTTCGAAGGTCAGCTCGGCTTCGAACACCGGACCGGTGTAGTAGCCCAGGCCCCGCACAACCGACGGGTCTATCTCCGTCCGGTCGGGTCCGTATCCCTGTGCGGCGAGCAACGCGCCGATCTGTTCCAGTTCGTCGACACCGGTCGCCCCTGTTGGCGAGCCGGCAACCACTTCACGCAAGGACGCAATCGTTGCAGCGGCATCCGCACCCTTGGCCTGCATGAACGCCAGAACGGTGTCCGCGACCGCATCCCCGAGACCGACGCCGTCGATGAAGGCACCCGACTGGTCCTTGCGTCCCGTGGTCAGCAGTTGCCGCACGCCGTCCGCGCCAACCTTGTCGAACTTGTCGATGGTGCGCAGAACCGCGTCGGCGGTTGCCTGATCCTCGGCCGGGTTAAGCCCCACGGCCTCCAGCACACCATTCAGCACCTTGCGATTGTTGATCCGCACCAGGTAGTCGCCGCGCGGAATGCCCACACGCTCCAGCGTATCGCTGAGCATGGAGCAAATCTCCGCATCCGCGGCCACGCTCGGCGCGCCGACGGTATCCGCATCGCATTGGTAGAACTGGCGGTAGCGCCCGGGCCCCGGTTTCTCGTTGCGCCAGACTGGCCCCATCGCGTAGCGCCGGTAGGGGTTCGGCAGATCGTTGCGAAACTGGGCCGCCACCCGCGCGAGCGGCGCCGTCAGGTCATATCGCAGTGCCAGCCAGTCGCCATCCTCTTCCCACGCGAAGACACCTTCGTTCGGGCGGTCGACATCGGGCAGGAACTTGCCCAATGCTTCGACGGTCTCCACGGCAGAAGTTTCCAGCGGGTCATACCCGTAAAGATGGTAGACCTCCGCAATCTGCCCAAGCATATGGTTGCGCTCAGCCACTTCCGCGCCAAAATAGTCGCGGAAGCCCTTGGGCGTCTCTGCCTTGGGGCGGCGGGGCTTCTTGTCCTTAGCCATCGGAAGGTCCTCGGGTTCTCTTGTCGCGGCAGCGTCTAGCCCAAGGCAGCCAACCCCGCAAGGCGGCCCGGGAAAAGGTCGCATTGGAGCATGCAGTCATGAGCGACCAGAAAATCGAGGAAGAACTGGCTTTCCTACGCGCCGCGACGGAGGATCTCTCCGATATTGTCGCGCGCCAGGGCAAGGAAATCGAGGTCCTTAATCGACGGGTGCAAATGCTGCTCAAGCGTGCCGCAGAGCAGGAATCGGAGGGCGGCGGCGGAGCCGTGTTCTCGGACGAGCGTCCGCCGCACTACTGACCCTTGTCAGGCGCCGACGTCCGATTGCAGAAGGCGCACACCGTTGATCTTCCACCCTTCGGGCGCCGGGACCATTTCGTATTCCAGCGCGTGCGGCACGCCTCGCTCATCGGTCACGATCACAACCTGGACACGACGATCCGATTTCTCCGACATTGCCCCGAAGCGAATCTCGCCGGGGCGCCAGACCATCGGATAGCCACGCCGAACCATTTCTCCGAAAGTCTCCGGCGTTCTGAAGATTCCCTGTATCGAAGGGGAGGCGTGCCCGAATGCGCGCTCCCAGTCGTCAGACTGGAAGGCCGCCATCTGGTCGCGGATCACGTCTTCGACACTGCCCGAGGAAGCTTGCTGCGCGGGGGCCATCTGCGCCAGAACCGCCAACATCACCACGCCAAGAGCTTCTCTGTAGAACATCGCTGATCCTCCGTTGCGAGAGGACCTAGCGTGACGCCGGGGAAGGTCAAAGGCGACCCGGCGTCGAATCCCTCAAAAGGCTCAACAGGAAACGGCGGCACCCGGGTGGGCACCGCCGTTGACTTCACGCCACGCCGGGTCAGGCGGAAAGCAGCTCGCCGGCCAGACCTTTCTCGATCAACCCCACGGTCTCTTCCACACCGTAGAGTGCGATGAAGCCGCCGAAACGCGGGCCCTGGCTGGCACCCATCAGCACCTCGTAGATCGCCTTGAACCAATCTCGCAGCGGCTCGAACTCATGCGCCTTGCCGACGGCGAAGACGACGCTCTGCAGTTCCTCCGCGTCGAGCCCGCCGTCCCACGCCCGCAGGCGCCCGGCGAGATCCTCAAGCGCGGCGCGTTCCTTGTCGTCTGGCGCGCGGAAGGTCTTCGCCGGCTTCACGAAGTCATTGTAGAACCGCACGGCAAACCCGGCCGCCTCGTCGAGATGCGGATGGGTCTCCGCGCTGGCCTCGGGCGCATAGCGCTTGATGAAGCCCCACAACGCATCCTTGTCCTCGGCCCCCGCAACGGAGGCAAGGTTCAGCAGCATGGCGAAATTCACCACCATGTCGGAGGACGGAACGTTGTGCCCGTGGATATGGAACACGGGGTTGTTCAGCCGCGCCTTCAGATCTTGCCCGGGATAGGCATTGAGCTGCTGGTGGTACTCGTCCACGGCCTTCGGGATGACGTCGAAATACAGCCGCTTTGCCGTCTTCGGCTTCAGGTACATGAAATAGCTCAGCGATTCCGGCGCCGCATAGGTCAGCCACTCCTCCATCGACAGGCCATTGCCCTTCGACTTGGAGATCTTCTGCCCATTCTCGTCGTTGAACAGCTCGTAGGAGAGTGTCTCCGGCGGCTTCTGGCCCAACGCGCGACAGATCTTTGTCGACTGGGTGACCGAATCGATCAGGTCCTTTCCCGACATCTCATAGTCGACGCCGAGCGCGGCCCAGCGCAGCGCCCAGTCGGGCTTCCACTGCATCTTTACATGGCCACCAGTCACCAGCACCTCGACACGCTCGCCATCCGGTTCCTCGTAGACGATCGTGCCTTTTTCGACATTGCGTTCCAGCGTCGGGACCTGGAGAACGTGACCCGTCTTCGGACTGACAGGCAGGAAGGGCGAATAGGTCGCCCGCCGCTCCTCACCCAGCGTCGGCAGCATGATCTCCATGATCTTGTCGAATCGCTCAAGCGCCACGAGCAGCATCTCGTCGAACCGCCCGGAGCGGTAGTACTCGGTCGCCGAGGCGAACTCGTACTCGAAGCCAAAGCTGTCGAGAAATGCACAAAGCCGTGCGTTGTTGTGCTGGGCAAAGCCCTCGTGGGTGCCAAAGGGATCGGGCACGTCCGTCAACGGCAGGCCGAGGTGTTCCGCCAGCATTTCCTGATTGGGCAGGTTGCCCGGCACCTTCCGGAACCCGTCCATGTCGTCGGAAAAGGCGATCAGCCGGGTCGGAATGTCGGACATCATCTCGAAGGCGCGGCGCACCATCGTGGTGCGGGCCACCTCTCCGAAAGTACCGATATGCGGCAGACCGCTGGGTCCATATCCCGTCTGGAACAGCACGTATCCCTTCTCGGGCGGTGCCTTCTGGTAGCGTTTCAGCACCCGCCGCGCCTCTTCGAAGGGCCAGGCCTTGGAGGTCATCGCTGCTTCGCGCATCTCGGACATTGAAACGTCTTTCCTGTCATGGCGTGGCCCCATGCCACGCGAAAATGTTCGGACCCTGAGCCCGAACGGCCCTCTCCCTATTGCGGGGCAGCGCCAGCGTCAATAAATCAGGGCATAGCATAGCCGCGAAGGAGCCCAAGATGCCCCAGGACCCGAACCCCCTATCCCCGCAGGACGCGCTCGTCGCGGTGATGATCGCCACCTCTGTGTCCGACGAGAACATTCGCACGTCCGAACTTGTCACGATCGAGCGGGTGGTGAACCATCTGCCCGTCTTTGCCAACTACGACGTGGACCATATCCGCACCATGGCCAATCTGGTCTTCGATCTTTTTGAGGACGAAGACGGCGTCGATGCGTTGCTTGGACTGGCGCGCAAGGCATTGCCCGAGCATCTTTTCGAGACCTCCTACGCATTGTGCTGCGACGTGGCCGCCGCCGACGGCCGGTTGTCGGAAGAGGAGCTTCGGATGCTCGAAGAGGTCCGCCACCAGTTCAACATCCCGCGTCTGAACGCCGCCGCGATTGAACGCGGTGCGCGGGCACGTCACATGATCGTCTGAGGATGCGAATGCGCGCGGCTCAGGCAGCGTGCACCTCGCTCCAGCGCTCGATCAGGCGGGATTGCAGCCGCCGCGCACGATTGGCGAATGTGCGCCCGCCCTCTGGCCGTTCCCGCTGCGCCACAGTCAGTGCATCGCGGCGCGGCACATCGGAGATGAAGATCGCGAAGGCCAGCTTTCGGCCGCCCGGCGGGTTGATATAGCCAGTCAGCGCGTTGACGAAGTTCAGTGTCCCGGTCTTGGCGTTTACCTTGACCGGGTGGTTCCTGTCAGACCGTCCCTGCGAATCCCGGATGTAGAAGGGTTTCAGCAGCGGCTCCAACCCGGCCGCCGGGCCGAGGCGGACCATCGCGCGGGTCATGTCCGGAGCGGTAATCCTGCTGGCGCCCCCCAGACCGGAGTGATCCAGCAAGGCAACACGTGAGCTGTCCACGCGCGCACCGAGCCATGCTGACATCCTCCCCGCGGAGATTGGCAACGGTTCCGGCACACCCCCGGCGCGCGCGGCGGAACTGGCAAGCCCAACAGCCTCCGCAGTGATATTCGTGGAGTACTTCAACATGGCTTTCACCATGCTGCGCAACTCCGTGCTTTCAACCTCGGCGAGAACCGTTCCATCCGGTTTTTCCGGCGCGGAGCCCGCGGCATCGAGGTCGATTCCATGCGACCGCGCAAGGATCTGGAACACCTCCGCGGTATAGGCGGTGGGTTTGCGCACGGGCAGCCACCGGGCACCATCACCGCCGAGGGCACCGCTGGCGACTGTCCAGCGATCCACCTCGCCGCCATCCTCATAGGTGTAGATCGGGTAGCGGCGCTTCACGATGGACATGCGAGAAACCGTGACATCGGGCCGATACTTGTCGGACCGCGCGTCCATCGTCGTGTTCCAGCCGGATCCAGCCCTTCGCCATTCGAAATGCACCCGATTAAAGTTCAAGTTCAGTCCCGAGATCGCCGGGTTGTAGCCCACCTGAACCGGCTGATCGGCATCGATCGCATGGACAATCGGCAACGCACCATCCCAGGTCAGGAATTTCCCCTCGACCGAGTGGACGCCCGCGGCCTTGAGGTTTGCGGCCAGCGTTGCAAGGCGGTTGGTGTCGAGGGTCGGATCACCCGAACCAACCAGCACGAGGTCTCCCTTGAGCAGGCCGTCTTCCACGGGGCCGGTGCCGACGACCCGAGTGCTGAACCGATGGTCCGCACCAAGGCTGTCCAGCGCGTAGAGCGCCGTGATCGCCTTTGCCGTGCTTGCCGGCGGTTGAGGCAGGAAAGGGTTCATCGTCTCCAGGAATTCGCCGGTTTCGGCATCCGCCACCGCAAAAGCCACCTTGGCGTCACCAAGCCGAGACCGCTCCACCAGCAACTCCGCCGAAGGGTAGAGGCGCGCACCGGCCCCCCCGGGGCGCGGCGCCGGCCGCAGGGACCGTGTAGGCGGGGCCGCAAGGGCTGCGTCCGCCGCCCCGGCAAGGAGCCCGGCCAAAATCCATCGGCGATTAAACGAGGTCGGTCGTTGAGACATGCAGACAACTCAATCAAAGCCCCGAGCAAGCCACAAGCGCCCGCACCGGCAATTCACCGCATTGTCACCAACACGGGCCCCACTGCCCAGCGTTATCTGACTTGCGGGAATCTCCTGTCCAGCACCGGTCACTGTCACGCTCACCGCCGCGATGGAGTGTTGCCAATGCCCGACAGCCACTCCACCTGCCCGGCTCACGGCTTTCCCTTTGAAATGGGCACCGCTAGGCAGGGCAGCATGACCGGCCTCACCTCGCGTTCCGTCGCCATCATGCTCTTTGCCATGGCGCTGATCCCACTCGCGGACAGCGCGGCCAAGGTCCTTGTCTCCGCGCATGGAACCTCGCCCTTCTACGTCGCGTGGACGCGCTTCGTTGTCGGCGCGGTGGCGTCCCTTGCTATCTTGGCGGCCAACGGGCAGACCCCGCACCTGCGACTCTATGCGAACTGGCGGATCTGGGTGCGCGGATTGCTGATCGTCGGCGCGATCAGTTCCATGGCTACGGCCTTGCGAACCGAACCCATTGCCGATGTCTTCGGTGCCTTCTTCATTGGTCCGATCCTGAGCTATGCGCTTTCGGCCATGCTGCTGCGTGAACGGGTCTCTCTGGCGCGCACGGTGATTCTGCTGGTTGGTTTCGCAGGGGTTCTGCTGGTCGTGCGCCCGGGATTCGGCATGAGTTCCGGTATCGGCATCGCGGCGTTCGCAGGGGTCTGCTACGGCTCCTACCTGACCTCAAGCCGCTGGCTCGCGGGGCTGGGCTCACCGGTCGAGTTGCTGCTGAGCCAGATGGTCATCGGGTCGCTTGTTCTCGCTCCGATCGCACTCCCGTTGCTGCCCACGCCGACCTGGCCTCTTGCCGGACAGACTCTGGTGTCCGCATTCGCCTCCATGTTCGGAAACCTGCTCCTGATCATGGCCTATGCCCACACGCCAGCATCCCGCCTCGCGCCGTTCGTCTACTTCCAACTGATCGCGGCGACCTTCTTCGGTCTCGTCTTCTTCGGCGATCTGCCCGACGGCATTGCAATGGCGGGCATTGCCATCATCTTCCTGTCCGGCATCGCCTCCTTCCGGCTCCGTAAATGAGCGGTCAACCCCAGCGGCCGGATGCGCGGATCTCGGTTGAAGAAATATCCAGCATCGGCACGTTCACGAAACACCAGGCAGGCGTTGATGCATGGCCCAGCATCTGGCTCCAGCGTCCCGGGATACGCCACCGGGCGTAATGCGCGGCCGCACGGGACCGACGCGCCGAAAGCCGGTCGCCGGGTCGGGCCAATACGCCGACCGGCACATTGTCCATGATCCACTCCCACTGATCCCAGCGATGGAACTGCGCGAGGTTGTCCGCCCCCATGAGCCAGACGAACCGCACACGCGGATACAGACGCATCATCGCCTGAAGTGTCTCCGCAGTGTAGCGCGTGCCAATTCGCGCCTCGATATCGGTGATCTGGATCCTTGGGTGTCGAACGAGAGCCCGCGCTGCCGCCACCCGACGCTCCAGCGGCGCGGGGCCGCGCGCCTTCAGGGGATTGCCCGGTGACACCAGCCACCAGACCCGGTCCAGCCCGAAACGGCGCAACGCCTCCCTCGAGATATGCTGATGTCCGGCATGCGGCGGGTCGAAGGACCCACCGAGCAGGCCGATCACCTGGTCCGGTGCCGCATAGGGCAGATTGTGTCTCACGTCGGCCTCTTTCCTCGCGGTGTGCCCCGGATCCTCGCCGTAATGTTTCTCTTGGCCGTCTCTGTCAATCTTCGCCTGCACCGGTCCAGCGCCTTCTGCGGGTGGGCGGCTCCACATTCGCCCCCCCGAACGACCGTGCTGCGCGATGCCGGTGCGCCAGTCACCGCGTGTTGCCGCATAGGGCGGGGCGGCGGCACGAGCCGGCTGTATCCGGGGCCGGTTCTCGACAGTGCGTGGGTTGCGGCCTAGCGTGCAGCCCATGCGTGTTCTCTTTGCCCTGTTGCTCCTCACCCTTCCAGCCGTCGCGCAAGAAACCAGCGTCGACATACAGGTGCGCGACGACCGCCACGATCCTCTGCGCAATGCCGTGGCGACGGTGGGTGGGTGCACGGGCACACTGATCTCCAACACCGTTGTCCTGACGGCCGCCCATTGCCTGCCGCCAGTGTTCCGCGCCGAAAAACCTCCCGACGCCGAACTCGCCGCCTGCAAGGGGCTGACCCAGCAAAGCGGATTGCAGAAGGGCAGTTGGGAGGATCCGTTCACATGGTACCCGTCCGGCAGTGGCCAGACACCGACACTCCGACTGACCTTTGGTGACCGCCGAAAGAAGAACCGACTTGTGCGGAAGGTCACGGCCTATGCCTTACCCCGTTGCGCCGACATGGCCCTCCTGCGCATCCGGACCACGCTGCCGCTCTACCTTGCGCGACCATTTCCCGTGGCAAGCATCCCCCCGCTCAACCCGGACCGCATCCTTGCAGCCAACCGCCTGCGATATGCAGGGTTCGGGATGCCCCGCATTGAATTGGCGCCCGCCCCGGTTCGACAGACCGGCCAGGTGGCGTACTGGGGGCGCAATGACTGCCATGTCGTCGGCCTGCCCCCGAATCGTAGTGACGGCCGGCGCATCCTGCCGGGCGATTCCGGCAGCCCACTGCTGCTGGAACAGGCCGGGCGCGAGATCATGGTTGGCGTCCTGTGGGGCTCGGGCACGCCCGACCGCGCGATCTGTGGGGACGTCATCCCCCGCCAACCCGACCGGCACGGCAGCTATACCCCAACATGGCGCGGCTCGCTGGAAGGCACGGATGCAACCGATATAGGTGCCTGGTTGCGTGCGATGGTGCCTGACGCCGAGCACGTCGCCCTCGCCCCGTAAAGGCAAAGCCGCGGCCCGTCTCCGGACCGCGGCTTCCATTGGCATATCCTGCGAAATCAGTGCCCGAGGATCTGGCTCAGGAACAGCTTCGTCCGCTCGTGCTGCGGATTGTTGAAGAACTCGTTGGGTTCGTTCTGCTCAACGATCTGGCCCTGGTCCATGAAGATCACCCGGTTGGCGACCTGCTTGGCGAAGCCCATCTCGTGGGTCACGCATAGCATGGTCATTCCTTCCTCGGCGAGCTGGATCATCGTTTCCAGCACTTCCTTGATCATTTCCGGGTCGAGCGCCGACGTCGGCTCGTCGAAGAGCATGATCCGCGGCATCATGCACAGCGAGCGCGCGATGGCCACGCGTTGCTGCTGTCCGCCCGAAAGCTGGCCCGGGTACTTGTGGGCCTGTTCCGGGATCTTGACCTTTTCCAGGAAGTGCATCGCCGTCTCCTCCGCTTCCTTGCGGGGGATCTTGCGGACCCAGATCGGCGCCAGCGTACAGTTCTCCAGGATCGTCAGGTGCGGGAACAGGTTGAAGTGCTGGAACACCATCCCGACCTCGGAGCGGATCTTGTCGATGTTCTTCAGATCCGAGCTGAGTTCGGTTCCATCGACGACGATATCGCCCGCCTGATGTTCTTCCAGGCGGTTGATGCAGCGGATCAGCGTCGACTTGCCGGAGCCCGAGGGGCCGGCAATAACGATCCGCTCGCCTTCATTGACGCTGAGATTGATGTCCCGCAGCACGTGGAAGGTCCCGTACCACTTGTTCATGTGGGAGATCTGGATGGCCACCTTGTCGGAGACCTGCATGTGCGAACGATCGACTTCGCGTTCAAGAGCAATTTCTGACATTGGTGTTTCCTTAGCGGTGGCCCGTCTGAAGCTTGCGCTCCAGGAACATCGAGTAGCGGGACATGGAGAAGCAGAAGATGAAGAACAACAGGCCGATGAAGCCATAAAGCTCCCAGACGATACCGTTCCAGTTCTGGTCGGCACGGATCGTCGTCGAGAGCCCGATCGGGTCCAGCAGGCCGATGATCGACACCAGCGTGGTGTCCTTGAAGACACCGATGAAGGTCGAGACAATGCCGGGGATGGAGATCTTAAGCGCCTGCGGCATGATGATCAGCCGCTGAGACATCCAGAAGTTGAGCCCCAACGCATCCGCCGCCTCGTACTGGCCCTTGGGAAGCGCCGCAAGGCCGCCCCGTATCACCTCGGCCATGTAGGCTGAGGCGAAGAGCGTCACCATGATGATAACGCGCATGATGATGTCGAAATCAGTGCCCGGCGGCATGAAGATATTCAACAATGTCGATGCCACGAAGAGCAGGGTGATCAGCGGAACCCCCCGGATGAACTCGATGAAGCCCACCGAGAGCGATCGCACGATCAACAGGTCCGACTGCCGTCCAAGCGCCAGCACGATGCCGATGGGCAGCGAGATGGCAATGGCGACGACGCCGATTGTGATCGAGAGCATGAAGCCACCGAAGTTCCGGCTCTCCACCGTTTCGAGTGCCAGCGGCAGGACCGACGCCAATCCCCCGGAAACGGGTCCGGCAAGGAACAGCCACCAGACGACCGGCACGAGAAACGCGAGGATCGCGCCGCCCAGACCACCGATGATCGGCTTGGCGAAACGGTGCGCCAGGAACCCAAGCACGAAGCCAAACGCGACGGCAATCGGCAGCCAGACCGTCCCGCCCCAAAGCAGCCAGGGCATCAGGAACGGGTAGATCGCCGAGAAGGCCAGCATCTTGCGCGGGAGGCCGGTAAAGAGCACCGGCGCAACGGCAACAATCAGCAGAACGAAGTCGAGCACCACGCGCCAGTAGAGCTCCGACGGGTAGAACCCGAACAGCAGCTGCAACCAGCGCTCTCGGATGACGCCCCAGCATGCACCTTCGTGTCCAGCGAGGATCTCATGGCATTCCCGCAGAGAACCTGCGTTCCAGGTGGGCGAGATGATCCAGGGCAGAAGCGCCGAGATGACGAAGAGGATGAACCCGCCCGACAGGATCGTGAGGATCGCGTTCAAGGTCGATGAGAAGAGGTTCCCCCGGATCCAGCCGACAAATCCGGCGGTTGCGGCAGGCGGTTCCTGCTCTTCGACCATGGCGTCGCGAACGAACTTGATATCTGTCATGTCAACGCTCCACCAGCTTTACGCTTTCGTTGTACCAGTTCATCACCGCCGAAATGGTCAGCGAGATGGCGAGGTAGACGAGCATCAGCAGCAGAACACATTCGAGCTCACGGCCCGTCTGGTTCATGGTGATGCCGCCCAGCGTTCCGGTGATATCCATGTATCCCACCGCAATCGCCAGCGACGAGTTCTTGGTCAGGTTGAGATAGTTGGAGATCAGCGGCGGGATGATGACCCGCAACGCCTGTGGCAGGATGACGAGGCTCATGATCCGGTTTGACCGCAGGCCAAGAGCCGAGGCGGCCTCTGTCTGACCCTTGGAGATGGCCAGGATACCGGCGCGCACGATCTCGGCGATGAAGGCGGCTGTATAGAGCGACAGCGCCAGCCACAGTGCGATCAGCGAGTTTCGAAGATAGGTGCCACCTTGGAAATTGAACCCCTTCAGGGCCGGATAGCCCAGGTGGAACCCAAGTGCTGCCAGAACGATAAGCGTGGGAATGGACACCACGCCGAGGCGGAGGTACCACGTCGTGGGCCGGTCGCCTGTCTGGTTCTGGATGCGGTCGGCGCGCTTGCGGATGACGCTGGAGCCATAGAGGCCAGCGCCGAAGACCGCCAGGATCAGGATCAGGTCCAGGCTGATCTGGAAGACACCGCATCCATCCTCGACGGAGCCGTCCTCGGTCGGCTGGCAGGCCGGGCTGTCGCGATCCGGGAAGATCGGCATATCGCCAAGCCCACGGCTGAACAGAGCCTCGGGAAGGTAGACACCGCGGTTGGTGAAGGCGACGGAATCGAACAGCACCATCGATGCCTCGGGATTCTCGCCGCGGAAAGCACGCGGTGCCGGCAGCGTCTCGATCAGGATCGCCATCGTGAAAACGATCCAGAGCAGCACCGGCACATTGCGGAACATCTCGACGTAGATCGTCATCAGGCGGGCGACGAGCCAGTTGTTGGAAAGCCGCAATATGCCTACCAGAACGCCGATGACGGTTGCCGTGATGCAGCCGAGAAAGGCCACAAGCAGCGTATTCAACAGGCCGACGAAGGCAGCGCGCCAATGGGTGGATTGCGAATTGTAGTCAAGCAACCGCTGGTTGATATCATATCCGGCGGGATCGCTCAGGAACCCGAATCCAATGGATTTGCCCTGTACGGCGAGGTTGACGAGCGTGTTGTTGATCAGCCAGGCGGCGAAGATCATGAACCCGATGAGCGCAACAACCTGAATTGTAAGCGAGCGATACCGGGTATCGTAGATCAGCATGCCGAGCCTGAACGACTCCTTCGGCGGGTCGGTCAGTGAGGTCATGTGTATCCCTGCGGCTTTCCGGATTCTCCTCGGGCGGGGTTTGCCCCACGCTCCGCGATCCGGAGTTTATCGTTGTCTGGGGAACAAAGAAGAAAGGCGCGGCCATGGCCGCGCCTTCCCCAGTCAGATTAGCGGAACGGCGGGGAGTAGAGAAGCCCGCCGGAAGTCCACTGAGCGTTCAGGCCGCGGGCCAGACCGATCGGGGTGGTCTCGCCGATGTTCTTTTCGAACACCTCACCGTAGTTGCCGGAGACGGACAGCGCCTTGACGGCCCAGTCGGCGTCGAGGCCGAGCATCTCGCCGAGGGTGCCCTCGGTGCCAAGCAGACGGTTGATCTCCGGGTTGTTGCCGGCGGCGGAAGCCAGTTCGGCAACGTTGGCGGAGGTCACACCGAGCTCTTCGGCGGCGATCAGCGCGTTCAGGGTCCAGCGGACCACGTCGCCCCACTCATTGTCGCCATGGCGCACGAGCGGACCGAGCGGCTCCTTGGAGATGATCTCCGGCAGGATCACGTGGTTGGCAGCATCCTCGAAGGACGCACGCGTGGCGGCAAGGCCGGAGGCGTCGGTCGTGTAGACGTCACAAGCACCGGCCAGGTACTGCTGCTGGGCCTCGGCGTTGGTCTCGATCGGGACCGGCTCGTAGCTCAGGTTGTTGATGCGGAAGAAGTCCGCAAGGTTGAGTTCGGTCGTGGTGCCGGTCTGGATGCAGACGGTTGCGCCGTCGAGTTCCTTCGCAGAGGAAACACCCAGTTCCTTGGAAACCATGAAACCTTGGCCGTCATAGTAGTTGATGCCGATGAAATCGAACTTGAGGTCGACGTCACGGGAGAAGGTCCAGGTGGTGTTCCGCGCCAGCATGTCGATTTCGCCGGAAGCGAGGGCGGTGAAGCGGGTCTTGCCGGTGGTCGGCACGAACTCCACAGCAGTCGGGTCGCTGAGCACGGCGGCCGCAACGGCGCGGCAGACGGCGACATCAAAGCCCTGCCAGTCGCCATTGGCGTCGGTGTAAGCGAAGCCGGGAACGCCGGTGGCCACGCCGCAGTTCAGCTTGCCCCGTGCTTGTACGTCGGCCAACGTATCGGCAGCCGCAATACCGGCAGACAGGCCGGCTACAGCCAGGGCCCCTACGAATACGGTCTTCTTCATGTGTACCTCTTCCTGATGGTCCACACCCGCGAGTGGGTGAGTGGTTTTTTCGAGCGTTTTCGCCCAGATTTGCTACGCAAGAGAGGTCTCCCTCTCTCAACGCATCAACTTTGGGCAAATTCCCGGGAAAACGTCAAGGCCACTCTGGGATGAGGTTCACCGACTCCCTTGCAAATCAGGCCACACGACCATTGTGATGAATTCCTGTGCAGGGATCTGCTGGCGATTGCGGGATTCAGGCAGTCGCGCGGGAAAGTTCAAGGAATCTTGCGGCATGCAGGAATGCGTCCCGCTTGCGGGTGGCATCCGCGGCAGCTTCGTCGTCCACGCCCCACTCGCCTTCCTGGAAGGTTTCATCAATTCTTGAGCGGAACCACAGGTCTTCGACCGGGAAGGCCCCTTGCAGCGCAGCAAGCCCGATCAGGAGCGAGCCCGACAGACTCACCAGATCGTGCAGCGCGGTGACGGTGAAGGCATCCTGCGCCGCCACTTCCTTGCGCAGTCGCTCCAGGCTCTCTGTCGCCTGCGCCGTGGGAATGACCCCTACCGTTGCCACCAGCTCCACCCCGATCGCAACTCGCGCCCAGTCCAGCAAAGGATTCCACGCTTCTGCCTGCCGGGCGCACAGCCGCTCCGGTCCCTCGGCACGGTAACAACAGAGGTCGGTATCCCCGTAGGCTGCAATCAGTTCCGCAACCTCGGAGAACTGTGGGCCCACCTTGTCGATGGCGGCATTGGCCGACCGGGTCAGCGGCATCGACAGCGGGTCGATCTGCTCTTCCTGCGCATCCCATTCCGCGGCAATGGCTTCGGCCAGTGGCAGACTTGGAACCACGAGAAGCGCCTTTGCCGGCGTCCGGACCTGCCGTCCGTCCAACGCGATCGCCCAGCCGTCCTCGGCCTTGACCGCCGAGGCCTGCTTCCAGAACCGCTTTACCTTCCACTCGGCCATTCAGCCCTCCCAGACTCGTTCGATAGCGCCGGGTAGATCTTCGTATCGGTCCACGACCCGTTCGGCTCCCGCCGCCGCAAGCGCTTCGGTCGGGTGATATCCCCAACTCACGCCGATCGTGGCCATACCGGCCGCACGTCCCATCTCGATATCGAACGTGGTGTCGCCAATCATCACGGCATTGGCGGCCTCGACCCCGGTTTCCTCCAACGCCGTCAGCAGCATCGAGGGGTGCGGCTTGGAGGGGTGATTGTCGGCCACCTGTTCGGTGGCAAAGACCCCGGTCAACCCGTGCGCATCGAGCAGATGCGTCAGGCCGCGCCGCGACTTGCCCGTCGCGATCCCCACAAGCGGTTCGTCTTGGCCCAGAAGGTGGTCAAGCACGTCCCGCGCACCGGGATAGAGTGGCGACATCTCGAGGGGGGCACCGGATTTCCGGATATCGGCAAAGCTGTTCTTGTACCCCTCTACGAGCTTGCCATGTTGCTCTGCGGTCAACTCAGGGGACAAGCGCGCCATGGCAACCGGCAGCGACAGCCCGACGATACCAAGAATATCCTCCCGGGTAGGCGGCTCCACCTCCAGGCAGGCATAGGCATGCGCCATGGAGGCGAGAATATGCGCCTGGCTGTCCACAAGGGTGCCATCGACGTCAAACACGATGAGCCGGAGGGGATCGGCAGCGATCATTCCAACTCCTCGAAGGGGTCGAGCGGTACGTCACCGGCATGCCAGTCCAGCATCTTCCAGGTGCGCTCCATATGCTCAGGCAGGGGCGCAGTCAGAACCAGCCGACCGCCGTTTACAGGGTGCGTCAGGCTCAGGGAGCGCGCGTGCAGGTGCAGCTTGCTTGAGAGCGCGCCGCCCAACCCGGCCCCCCAGCCATCGCCGAGGTTCTCCTGCCCGGACCCACCGTACTTGCCATCTCCGATGATCGGATGTCCGATCTCGGCCATATGGGCGCGAAGCTGATGGGTCCGGCCTGTGACCGGCACCAGTGCCGCCCAGCTCACCCGGCCCCCGAGATCGGACAGAACGGCATAGTCTGTCGTGGCGCGCTTGGCCCCCGGTGTGCTGTCCACATCGCGGGGGTGGATGCACCGCATCTTCTCGCCCTCGCCGCCAGCGCCGCGTCCCGGCGCCTTTACCAGTCCGAAGCGGATCGTTCCCATCGTCGGCGTTGGCGCTCCGGCCACTGCCGCCCAGTAGATCTTGCGCGTATCACGGGCACGGAAGGCCTCTGTCAGCGCACCTGCCATCGCACGGGTGCGGGCCAGCAGCAGGACACCGGATGTGTCCTTGTCGAGCCGGTGCACCAATCGCGGTTTCTCGTCCAACCCGAACCGAAGCGCTTCGGACAATCCGTCCACGTGGCGGGTCTGTTTGCTCCCCCCCTGGGTCGCGAGTCCGGGGGGCTTGTTCAACGCGATGATGTGGTCGTCGCGATAGATGACCGCCGCGCGGATCGCCTTTGCATCGGCCTCGGAAACCTGTGGGCGTGCTGGCTGTGCGGCCACGTCACCGGGCTCGGGCAACGGCGGCACGCGCACGACCTGCCCTGCCTCGACGCGGGTCGCCGGTTTCACCCGCCCACCGTCTACGCGGATTTCGCCCTTGCGGCACATCTTCTCGATCCGGCCCTGGCCAATATGCGGAAAGCGGCGACGGAACCAGCGATCCAGGCGCTGGTCGCCCTCATCGCCGGCAATCTCGATCTGCTGAACACCACTCATGGCAACACCACCATGGTTCTGGCGAGCCAGAGCCCGGCGACCAGTGCCGTCAACGACAACGCAAAGGACGCCCCGGCATAGACCAGCGCCGTTCCGGCCTGCCCCTTCTCGATCAGGAAGATCGTGTCGAGGGAGAAGGCCGAGAAAGTCGTGAAGCCGCCGAGGATGCCGGTCATGAGAAAGGGTGCGAGGTGGTTGCCACCCTTTCGCTCCAGCAGAACGACGATGAATCCCATGATGAAGGAACCGACGATATTGACCGTCAGGGTGCCATACGGGAAACCCGGCCCGAACAGGCGCAGGGTGCCGATACCCGTAAGGTAGCGAAGCGATGCTCCGATTGCGCCACCGAGGGCCACGTGGAGAAGGGACCAGATCATGGGCGCTCTGTCCTGCGCCCGGACGCGGTTGTCAAGCCGTGCGACGATCTCCGGTTGCTGCCGCTTCCTCTTCAAGGTCTTCGATGATCCGGTCGGCAGGCACATAGCCCTTCACGACCTTTTCACCGTTGATCATCGACGGAACGAGGTTTTCCCGCTTCCAAAACCTGTAGAACGCAATGGCGCTCAGGTGCAGCACAACCAGAAGCAGGATGACGGGAGCCATGGTCTGATGCCAGAACGTGGCCCAACTGACCCTCGCGCCCTCCGCCCCTGCCACGAGCGGACCCGCATTGATGAAATCATCGGGATCCGTGTAGAGCCCGGTGTAGGCCTGAAACGCGAGCGCACCCAGAAGCAGGAACACCGAGAATGCGCCAACCGGGTTGTGGCCCGGCCAATGGCTTGGCCTCCGGAGACTGGCGGTGCGCAGATAGGCGACCACCGTGCCCGGCGCATAGACAAAATCCCGGAACCGGGCCGGCCATGGACCGAACAGGCCCCAGATCAGGCGGAACGCCAGCAGGCCGATGATGGTGTAGCCAAGATAGAAGTGCAGGGTCAGAAAACCGGTCGGATTGATCTGTCCCCACAACCACGTCACGATCACGCAGACCGCCAGCAACCAGTGAAAGATCCTCACGAATGGGTCCCAAAGGCGAACCCGGTGAAGAGTCTCGGTTTTCGGCGGCCTGTCGGTCATTGGCGTCAGTCTTTCTTGGCCTGGAAGGACTTGTGGCAATCGTTGCAGTTTTTGCCGGCAGCACCGAGAGCTTTTGCCATCTCGCCCTGACCCGCGCCGGCAACTGCCTGCAACGCAGCGGCGTTGGCAACAAATTCCTTTGCGATTTCACCTGCCTTGGCACCGTCGGTCCAAAGCGCCGGCAACGCATAGGAGACACCGGGCATGTCTTCGGACGAGGTTCCGGGCAGCCAGTATCCGGACTGATCCTTCGTGGAGTATTCGACGATGGTATCGGCCGCAGCCTGCGCAGCATCGGCGTCGTAGTCCAACTCGCCCTTGGCCATCTTGGCCAGCATGCCGATGTTCTTGCCGTAGGTCTTCATATGTTCCTGCCGGGTCTTGACCGCATCGGTCAACGCGTCGGCAATGGCGAGGCTCGGTAGGGAAAGGGCGATGGCGACGAAAACGTACTTGCGCATAGAAATCTCCTTGCTTGCAAGCTGGGGATGCTACCTCGTTATACGAAGCGCGGCGGAATTGCTGTCGGTGATTTTTGCACAGCTGCCGTGATTTTTTGAAGAAACGCTTTTGGCCCCGAATCAAACAATCGCGTGATCTCGTCCTGTCAGCGCTCTTCGCCCCCCCGCTGGGATCGCAGCTTCGCAAAGAAGTCGAGGCGCCGCTTGAGTTCCCGTTCAAAGCCACGCTCGACCGGCAGGTAGTAGATCCCGCGTTTCATCGTTTCAGGAAAGTAGTTCTGACCGGAAAACCCGTCCTCTGCATCGTGATCGTACTGATAGCCATCGCCATAGCCCTGATCCTTCATAAGCGAGGTCGGCGCATTCAGGATATGCTTGGGTGGCGGCTCGGACCCAGTGCGGGTCGCGGCCGAAATCGCCGCCTTGTACCCCGCGTAGGCCGCATTCGACTTTGGCGCCAGAGCCAGGTAGACCACGGCCTGCGCTAGGGCCAGCTCCCCCTCCGGGCTGCCCAGACGCTCGTAGGTTTCCCAGGATTGCAGGCAGACGCCCTGCGCCTGCGGATCGGCGAGCCCGATATCCTCGACCGCCATGCGCGTGATTCGCCGCGCAAGGTAGCGGGGGTCTTCGCCGCCCTTCAGCATCCGCGCCAGCCAGTAGAGGGCCGCATCCGGATCCGACCCGCGCACCGATTTGTGCAGCGCTGAAATCAGGTTGTAATGCGCATCGCCAGATTTATCGTATTGTGCCGCACGACGGGTCAGGCGCCGCGTGAGACCATCGGCATCCAAAGGTTCTGAGACCTGCCAACCCGATACCTGCTCCACCAGGTTCAGCAATGCCCGGCCATCGCCGTCTGCCATGGAAACAAGCGCCTCCCGGGCGCCCCGGGACAACGGCAGTTTCGCGCCAATCTCCGCCTCCGCGCGGATCAGCATCCGCTCCAGCGCGTCCTCGTCGAGCCGGTTCAACACCAATACCTGCGACCGGCTCAAGACGGCGGCATTGAGTTCAAAGGACGGGTTTTCGGTTGTCGCGCCGACAAGCACGATCGTCCCGTCTTCCATGTGGGGCAGGAAACCGTCCTGTTGGGCCTTGTTGAACCGATGGATCTCATCGACGAAAAGCAACGTTCCCTGACCGTTCTGACGCCGGATCCGCGCAGCCTCGAAGACCTTCCGAAGCTCCGGCACCCCGGTGAATATCGCACTGATCTGTACGAAGTGGAGGTCGGTTTCGTCCGCCAGCAGGCGCGCAATCGTGGTCTTGCCGACACCGGGAGGGCCCCAGAGGATCAGCGAGGATAGCGATCCTGACGCTAGCATGGCACCAAGCGGCGCCTCGGGGCCAAGCAGATGGTCCTGACCGATGACTTCGGACAATGCTGCTGGTCGAAGCCTGTCCGCAAGCGGGCGCGGCGCCGATGCACCGGATTCGCGGTCGGATGGAGTGTCAAAGAGATCGGCCATGGCCGCACCCTAAGCCTGCCGTCGCGAAAGGAAAAGCCGCCCCTTTCAGAGCAGGCGCGCATCCCGCGCACGCTGGATCGCTTCGGCAGTCGTACGCGCCATCAGCCGCCGACGGGCGGAACTCAGGCGAGCCTTCAGGGCACTTTCCGAGATCCCGAGCCGCGCGGCGGCTGCCGCGTGGCGCTCTCCCGCTGCGACGAGCCGCAGCGCCTCGACCTGGGCCTGCGTGAGGCTTTCCGGCGGCTCGGTCAGGCCATGCAAGGTCTGAACGATCCCTTCGATATCGGCCATCTCGCGCGCCGTGAACTCGCGATCATGACGGGCGCTGCCGGCAATGGTACGGGAGGAAATCGGACCGCAGGCCACCTGGATTCCGAAGCGCAATCCGTAGTCTGCGGCCTCCACCATGATCCCGAATGGATCCGGAACGCCGGCCTCGCTCCACCGCGTGACACCCGTGGTCGAGAACGCCCAGGCCGTCATCGGGTCTCGCATCGCGTAGGCCTGCGCAGTGTAGCGGTCGACCCACTCCCGATCGTAGGAATGGAACGTCATCAACGGGGCCGCGAACCGAATGTGCAGCGCCACAAAGTAGCCTCTTGGGGAAAGAAGCCCCAAGGCCTTGAGCTCCCGGTCGATCTTCCTACGGTCCTGCATGGCGCGTTTCGACCAGCACAGGACGGTTTGGTCAACCCGAAAGCGCCGGATTGACGCTGGGGGACACCCGGACCATGCGACGGGCTATGCGGCATCGCCATGTCAGCACCCGGAACGCAAAAGGCCCCCGCAATGCGAGGGCCTCAGCGAATTGATTAGCTGTAAAGCGCCGGAGGCTACTCCTCGGCGGCCTCTTCGCGGGCGCGATCGGCAGCACCCTTGGCGTCGACATCGCGGTCAACCAGTTCGATGATCGCCATCGGCGCCATGTCGCCATAGCGGAAGCCGGCCTTCAGCACGCGGACATAGCCGCCCTGACGCTCGGCGTAGCGCGGGCCGAGGACTTCGAAAAGCTTCGCGACATGCTGGTCCTGCTTGAGCTTGGACGCGGCCAGACGGCGGGCGTGCAGGTCGCCACGCTTGCCGAGCGTGATCAGCTTCTCGACGATCGGCTTCAGTTCCTTGGCCTTGGGCAGCGTCGTCTTGATCTGCTCATGCTCGATCAGCGAGCCGGCCATGTTGGAGAAGAGCGCCTTACGGTGCTCATGAGTACGGTTCAGGCGGCGGTATCCGCGGGCGTGACGCATTTCGTTTTTCCTTGCTTAGCGTTTTGCTTTGTCCGGCAGCCCATGCGTGCGGGCCGCTCTCCTTGGGGCTTCATGCCCGGGTCGTGCGGGTCGCGCCCCAAGAGGCGCGACCGGGTCGAAGATCAGAACTGATCTTCGAACTTCTTGGCGAGATCCTCGATGTTCTCCGGCGGCCATTCCTCGACATCCATGCCGAGGTGCAGGCCCATGCCCGAAAGTACTTCCTTGATCTCGTTCAGCGACTTGCGGCCGAAGTTCGGGGTGCGGAGCATCTCGGCTTCGGTCTTCTGGATCAGGTCGCCAATGTAGACGATGTTGTCGTTCTTCAGGCAGTTTGCCGAACGCACCGACAGTTCCAACTCGTCCACTTTCTTCAGCAGAAGCGGGTTGAACTCGAGGCCATCGTCCTCTTCCTGGCGACCAGCCGATTCCGGCTCCTCGAAGTTGACGAAGATCGACAGCTGGTCCTGCAGGATCCGCGCAGCGAATGCCAGCGCGTCATCCGGGGTGACGGACCCGTCTGTCTCGATCTTCATGGTCAGCTTGTCATAGTCCAGAACCTGGCCCTCGCGGGTGGGCTGCACGTCGTATGAGACCTTCTTGACCGGCGAGTAGATCGCATCGATCGGGATCAGACCGATCGGGGCGTCCTCGGGGCGGTTCTTGTCCGCCGCCACGTAGCCCTTGCCGGTATTGACCGTCAGCTCCACGTAGAGGTCAGCGCCATCGTCGAGGTGGCAGATCACGTGATCCTTGTTCAGGACCTCGATCCCGGCCGATTCGGAGATATTGGCAGCCGTTACGGCGCCAGGCCCCTTGGCGGAGATCGACAGGCGCTTCGGCCCGTCCACTTCCATGCGGATCGCCACACCCTTCAGGTTCAGGACGATGTCGGTCACGTCCTCGCGGACGCCGGCAACGCTCGAGAACTCGTGCAGAACGTTGTCGATCTGGACGCTGGTGATCGCGGCCCCCTGAAGCGAGGACAACAGAACCCGGCGCAGGGCATTGCCCAGCGTCAGACCAAAGCCACGCTCCAGCGGCTCGGCCACGACGGTCGCCTTGCGGCTTGCGTCGGCGCCGGGCTTGACGTCCAGCTGGGTGGGCTTGATCAGTTCCTGCCAGTTCTTGTGGATCATGTATGTGCCTCCATACCTGTTCGCCTTCCATGTCCGAGAAGGTGAACGCCCGAGGATCAAAATGCGCAGTCGGACCGCGCCTGTCGCGGCGCGATCCGGAATCTTTCAGTCCTGTGCCTCAGACGCGACGGCGCTTCGGAGGCCGGCAGCCGTTGTGGGCAATCGGCGACACGTCGCGGATGGACGTGATGTTGAAGCCGATCGCAGCCAGAGCGCGCAGGGCGCTCTCACGGCCGGAACCCGGGCCCTGGACTTCGACTTCCAGCGTCTTCACGCCGTGTTCCTGTGCCTTACGGCCGGCGTCTTCGGCGGCCATCTGAGCGGCATAGGGGGTCGACTTCCGGGAACCCTTGAAGCCCATCGTACCGGCGGACGACCATGCGATCGCATTGCCTTGCACGTCGGAGATCAGGATCTTGGTGTTGTTGAACGAGGAGTTTACGTGAGCAACGCCGGAGGCGATGTTCTTGGAAACCTTGCGCTTTGTTGCGCGACGATCGCGTGCCATCTGTGCTGCCCTCCCTTACTTCTTCTTGCCGGCAATCGGCTTCGCCGGGCCCTTGCGGGTGCGGGCGTTGGTGTGGGTACGCTGGCCGCGCACGGGCAGGTTGCGGCGGTGGCGCAGACCGCGATAGCAGCCCAGGTCCATCAGACGCTTGATGTTCATCTGCGTTTCGCGGCGCAGGTCGCCTTCCACCGTGTAGTTGGCGTCGATGTGCTCGCGGATGGCGAGGACTTCGGCGTCGGACAACTCGTTGACGCGGCGGGTCCGGTCAATACCGACGGCTTCGCAGATGGCTTCGGCGGAGGTGTTGCCAATACCGGTGATATAGGTCAGCGCGATCGGGACGCGCTTGGCGGTCGGGATGTTGACCCCAGCAATACGTGCCAAGAGGAATGTTCCTTCATGGTTGCGGTTCCGTAGCTCCAGAACCTTTTTTCACAACAGAAGCCCGACAGCACGCACGCCACCGGGCCGATTCTTCGCTGATCGGACCTGTGCACTGGATGCGTGGGTGAGGTCAGCGATTCTCGAATGAGAAGCTGTCAAGTAAATGCTAACATGGCGGCCGTCAAGGCCCCCATTCATCGACTGTCAAGGGATTTCGAAATATCCCCCTCCGGACCTGTCGTCGCGCAACGAGGGTCTCAGAGAGCGCGACCGGCGTCAAGCGGCGGCGGCACCCCCTTCGCTGCCACCATCGCCCCGGAAAGAACCGGACCGCAAAGACAGAACAACATGCGGGCCGAAGCGGCGCCCACGGCGTGCTGCGTGTTCGAGCGGGCGCCGTCCGGAAAAAGGTCGCTCCGAAGATCGATGCAGGGACGGGGCCTCTTGTTCTGAAACAGCCCGGCCGTCCTGTGCGACGCGGCGGGCAACGCCGGGGTGCCGCCAGCCGTCGTCCAATATCAGCCCATCGCCTCGGCAATCGATGCGGCGACCTCGTCGATCTCCGCCAGCCCGTCAATCGATTTAAGCTGACCCTTGGCATAGTAGTAGCCGATCAGTGGCGACGTGTTCTTGTAGTACTCCATCAGCCGCGAGCGCAGCGTCTCTTCGTTGTCGTCCGCCCGGCGTTTCATGTTGGTGGAACCACAGACATCGCAAACGCCGTCCCTGGTCGTCGGCTTGGCAGTCTCATGATAGCCCTCACCGCAATCGCCGCAGGTATAGCGGCCGGTGATCCGCGAAACGAGTGCCTCGTCATTGCAGCGCATCTCGATAACCGCGTCGAGCGACAGGCCCACTCGGTCGAGCAGTTCACGCAGTGCATCTGCTTGCGGAAGCGTTCGGGGGAAACCGTCAAAGATGAACCCGCCGCCGCCACCACCGGAGGTCAGTTTTTCCTCGATCAGGCCGATGACGATCTCGTCGGTCACCAGTTCGCCGCGCTCCATCACTTCGGCGACACGTTTGCCCATCTCCGATCCGCTGGCCTTGGCCTCGCGCAACATGTCGCCGGTGGAAAGCTGAACCATGTCCCGTTCCTCGACGAGTTTGCGGGCCTGGGTTCCTTTGCCGGCACCCGGCGGGCCGAGCAGAATGATGTTGGTCATCGACGAGCAAGTCCTTTTCTGGCTGTCGGTCGGCCGTGAGCGAGGCCGGTCCTTCGCTGGCCGCCAAAACGGCAGCCAGACATTTGCTAAAGGATGCCCCACCGGCTGTCCATCGACACGAGCGCGCAGCCGCGCGCCACCTCCATTGACTGTGCCCGGCGCACAGCAACTTCGGCGCCTCGGTCCGCGCCATTCGCTCCGGCGACAGGATGCCATGGGACAGCCAGAAACAAGAAAGGGCGCCCGAAGGCGCCCCATTCACGGTTTTCTCGAAAAGGCCTCAGCGACGGACCGGGCTCTTCCGGCCACGTTTCTTGCCACGCAGGTTCGACTTCTCGATCAGCCCCTCATACTGGTGCGCCAGAAGATGCGATTGGACCTGCTGGATCGTGTCCATTGTGACCGAGACCACGATGAGCACCGAGGTGCCGCCAAAGTAGAACGGAATCGCCAGCTGGCTGCGCAGGATTTCCGGCAGAAGCGCCACGAGAGCGAGGTAGCCGGAGCCGAGAACCAGGACACGGACCACCACATACTCGAGGTATTCGGCGGTTTTCTGACCCGGACGAATGCCCGGCACGAAGCCGTTCTGGTTCTTCAGGTTGTCGGCCACATCATCCACCTTGAACGACACGTTGAGCGTGTAGAAATAGGTGAAGAAGACGATCATGCCCGAGAAGAACAACAGGTAGAGCGGCTGCCCGGGACCGAAATAGGCGAGGATCGTCGACATGACCGGCCCGGTGTTCCCGCCAGAGAAGGTCGAGATCGTCGTCGGCAGCAACAGCAGCGAGGACGCGAAGATGGCCGGGATGACGCCCGCCGGGTTCACCTTGATCGGCAGGTGGCTTGAGCCGCCGTCGTAGACCTTCATGCCGACCTGACGGCGGGGGTACTGAATATGGATCTTGCGAAGCGCCCGCTCCATGAACACCACGAACATCACGAGCCCGATCATCATCAGGATGATGCCGATGATCACTGCCGGGCTGATGGCGCCCGAGCGGCCGGAGGCCAGGAACTGCGCCATGGCGGCGGGAACCTCGGCGATGATGCCGACGAAGATGATGAGCGAGATGCCGTTGCCGACGCCGCGCGCGGTGATCTGCTCACCGAGCCACATCAGGAACATGGTACCACCGACAAGCGTGACGACCGTGGCCGCACGGAAGAACCAGCCCGGATCATGCACCAGGCCACCCGCTTCGAGGCTCACCGCGAGGCCATAAGCCTGGAAGGTGGCCAGGAACACAGTGCCATAGCGTGTGTACTGGTTGATCTTCTTGCGACCCTGCTCGCCTTCTTTCTTCAACTGCTCGAGTTGCGGCACCATGGCCGTCAACAGCTGAATAATGATCGATGCCGAGATATAGGGCATGATGCCGAGGGCAAAGATACCCATCCGCCCGAGCGCACCGCCAGTAAACATGGTCAGGATGCCGCCAAGTCCGGACGCCGCCTGCTCCATGAAGTCTCTCAGCGCGCCACCGTCGATTCCCGGGACGGGAATGTAGGTGCCGAGGCGGTAAACGATCAGAAGGCCGATGGTGAAGAAGATACGCTGGCGAAGCTCAGTGGCCTTGCCCAGCGCAGCCCAACTCATGTTGGCCGCCATTTGCTCTGCTGCAGATGCCATTCGCGGTCTCTCTTGTACGTGCGCCGCCGAACCGTCTTCCGGTCGGCGGCGCTGGAAAACTTGAGTTTAAGTAAGGGGCATTGCCTCCCCCCACAACCTCTTATTCGGCCGACTTCGCGGAAGTGACCGCCAGCGAGCCACCGGCTTTCTCCACTGCCTCGACGGCAGACTTGGATGCGCCGGAGACCTGAAGGTCCACCTTGGCGGAAAACTCGCCCTTGGCGAGCACCCGAACGCCGTCCAGCTTGCGGCGGACGAGACCGGATGCAACGAGCACGTCTTCGGTGATCGGCGCGCCGGCGTCGATCTTGCCGTTGTCGATGAATTTCTGGAGGATGCCGAGGTTGACGACCGCCCAGGACTTCCGGTTCGGCTTGTTGAAGCCGCGCTTCGGAAGACGCATGTAGAGCGGCATCTGGCCACCCTCGTAGCCGTTCAGAGCCACACCCGAGCGGGACTTCTGACCCTTGATACCACGACCGGCGGTCTTGCCCTTGCCGGAACCCGGACCACGGCCAACGCGCTTCTTCGAGGGGGTGGAGCCCGCAGCGGGGCTCAGTTCATTCAGTTTCATGTCGCTTCTCCTAAGCCGGATACGCCCCCATAGCGACTGGAGGGACGACCACGGCGTTTCTTCTTGATTGAGTCGGGTCACGGAGGACCACCGGGGGCGTATAGGCAATCTCGGCCCCGGGATCAACACCCGGCGAACACCAGACACCTGTTACGGTCATTCTTGCCCCGCAAGCACCTTGGCGCGCGCGCAGGCAGCGGATCGCCATCCAAATCTACTGCGCGGCTACTCTTTGGCGCGGGACCAGCAATGAGGATAGCCGAAGCCCCACCGCCACGGCAGGCCGGTGCAGGGACCGCCGCCCAACCTGACGGCCTGGAACATCGCGGTCGCGATAGCCTCATAGGCAAGCCTCACCTGCGGTTCGGTCATTCCATACAGGTCGCGCAAGATGGCATCCCGGTCATCCGCCGTTGCCGCCACGCAAGCCCGCAATGCCTCATCAGCCGAGACCCGCGCCGCGTAGCTTGCTTCCGGGTCGGGGTCGTCGCCTCCGGTGTGATAGGCTCGGTCATGGGTCACACAGCAGGATTCCCAGGGCGGCACACCGTTGTGAGCCTCCGCAAATGCCGGGTATCGCTCCGCGGTATAGGTCCAGAGGCTGGACATTCCGCCCGAGCAACCGTCCGTCACGAAGACATCAGGCTCCGCATCCGGCGTGGTTCGGACGGCCGAAAGCCACTCGTGTGCAGGCAGTTCCACCGCGCGGGAGAGAACACCGGTTGTGAGGCCATCGGCAGAGAGCCCCGACATCGGAAGCGCTGCGAGTGCGGCCGCCGCCGCAAGCAATCTACGGCGAGGCATCACGATACACCTTGTCAGAGACTTTCAGGCCAAGCTGGCTGCCAAGCCCGAGAACCAGCCGTTCGACGGAACTGAGCCCTGCACGCTGCGACAGAACTTCACGGGCGAGCGCCGGTTCGTCGGTGATCAGGCCATCGACGCCAAGGCTGGCCATCTGCGACATGCCCAGCGGGTCATTGACGGTCCAGACATAGATCTCCTTGCCCGCCTCGTGCGCAGCCCGTGTTAGCCGGAGAGACGCCGCCGCCATGTTCACCGCCAGGAAATCTGCCTCCAACGCGGTGACGTTGCCAACCGTCGCCGTCGCCAGCAAACCAACCTTCCACTCCGGGCGCAGTGCCTTCATTTTCTGAACGGCACCGTATTTCAGGGACATGGCCCGGACCTGATCCTGCATGCCGGTCTCCTCGACCACGTCTGCCACGCGCTGCTCCAGCATCCGGTCATGGCCATAGTACTTCAGTTCGATCAGAACCCTGGTGCCACTGTCCTTCGCCAGTTCCAGAACCTCGCGCAGCGTGGGTGTCCGTTCGCCGGAATAATCTTCCTCGTACCAACTGCCGATGTCGATATCGGCCAGCCCGTCGGCCGTTGCGTCCCAGGTCTTCAGGTCCACACCGGCAATCTTCATGAAGTCGCTGTCGTGCATGACGATCACCTCGTCATCGGCGCTTTCCTGAACATCCAGTTCGATCCAATCGGCCTTGTCCTCGATGGCAAGGGCGAAGGAGGCCATGGTGTTCTCCGGCCGCGCACCGGCTGCACCACGATGAGCGATCACCTGTATCTCGTCTTCCGCGGAATGCCCGAGAAGATCGGACCCGCCGCCAATGGCCAATACGACCCCAAGCGCAAGACCTCCAAGCAAGGCTACCCTCAAGGCCGGTTTGTGAGCCGGGGTGGCTTCCTCCGCGGCGCCCGGCCAGCCAGCCGTGTACATGATGAGCTGAGCCAGGGCGCCGGACGTCACCGCCGTGACCAGCAGATTGAGAACGGACCAGAGTGCCAGCAATCCGCCAAAGGCGATAGCCAGACGTCCGAGATCCGCCCCGATCCGACCCGCCATCCAGCCGGCAATCCCATGAGCGGCTGCCAGCGTCATGGCAATCAGCACAGAAGACACCAGTGCCCAGCCACAGACAGCCAGTAGGAACGGCACACGCTGTCCCTGCATCTGGTCGTAGCTTCGCGCAAAGCTCTCTCGCGGCGAGCTTTGATCGAAGAGCACCAGCGGCAAGGCAACGGCCCAGTCCGAGAGCTTGCGAAGCAGCACGATTGCCATGATCGCAAGGAGGATCGCGCCGACCACCAGGACGCGATAGAACTCGGGAGGCTTCTCCGTCAGGTAGTAGTTGATATCGTATTCCGTGAGCCATTGCTGCGCCACCAGCAACACCGCGACAACGAACGGCGCCATGATTACCAAAAGCCGCAGCAGGAACCGGCAGATAAAGTCGATGACCTTCGGCAACCGCGCCAGGATCTTCAAAACACTAGTTTCGAAACGCCGCTGCCCGGTCTGTCGCACATCCTGCGAGATCGCCATCATGAAGGCCAGGTCGAGAACGGCGGCACTCAGAAACAGGCTCGCGACAAGCAAGCCGCAGACGAAACCGACCGGAGAGAGCAGGTAGGCGGCAATGTCGAAATCCGACAATGCAGGTTGCCCGGAGAAAAACAGCGCCGCCCGCAAACCGAGCGCCAGCAATGGCGTCAGGATCGCGTAGACCAGTACCGAGAACACAAGATGGGACAGCAGGAATGGCCACCGAAGCACCCATGCCCCGTGGAAACTGTCGCTCAGCGTACGCATTGGACCGTCTTGCATGACCGCTCCTCCTCCCGTTTCGGCACCCATCGATAGGGCGCGCAGCCGCCCGCTCAGGTCACATTCGTGATCCAGCGGCACTGGTAGGGCGCGAAGGTGATCTTCCCGCGCCCCGCATCGATGGGTTCGTCTGACAGCAGATCCACCCAGGTCTCGCCACCGATCAGGTTGATCGCCCCCACCGGCAGCACGACCTCCTCGTTGGTCACGTTGTGAATGGCAAAGATCGATTGCGCCCGGTCGAGGCTCTGACGCCAGAACCCGAAATACTGGTCCCCAAGATGCAGAGTGAACTGCGTCGCGTTCGGATGGAACCCCTTCTGTCGGATCCGAATGGAGATCCGCCGCTTCATCTCCGCCAGCACCCGGGCGTGGATGCTCTCCGGATCGGCCAGATATCCCCGCAACGTGTCGTAGTCCCAGCGGTGGCGATTGATGGCACGGTTGATGCCGGTCTTCTCGACACCCTCGTGATCATTCGGCGTTCCGATCAACGAGTGGATATAGAAGGCCGGAAGCCCTTCCAGCGCCATGACGATCGTCTGGGAGCAAAGAAAACGCTCCAGTTGCCATTGGTCGGGGCCGGAGACGGTGCCGGCCATGGCGTCAAACCATGTGATGTTCAACTCGTAGGGCTTCTCACCCCCGCCGGGCAGGGATCGCATGGACACCAGCCCGCCAAAATCGCGGACGGCATCCACGAGGGCGTCGGTCTCCTCCTGGCTGAGCAATCCCTCGACCGGGCGCATCCCGATGCCATCGTGACTGGCCGTGAAATTCAGGTAGGCACAGCCGAGCTGTGCTGGCGGCATTGCCATCTGCCAGCGGTTCAGCTCCCGGGCCGTGCCGTTCATCATCGCGTGCAGGATCAACGGCGGCAGTGAGAAGTTGTAGATCGAGTGCGCCTCGTTCATCGCCCCGAAGTAGGAGAGGTTCTCCGCGTTGGGCACGTTGGTCTCCGTCAGCAGTACCACGGGCTCGGAGGCATAGTCGAAGAGCAATCGCATGAGGCGGACGATGGCATGTGTCTGGGGCAGGTGGACGCAACTTGTGCCCAGCTCCTTCCAGATGAATGCCACGGCATCGAGGCGCAGGATGCGGACACCGTTGTCGACATGCAGCCGCATGATCCGAATGAACTCCAGAAGGACTTCAGGATTGGTGAAATCGAGGTCCACCTGGTCGTGACTGAAGGTGCACCAGACATAGCGAGTGCCCATTGCCGTATCGACCTCCCGCAGCAGCGGTGAGGTGCGCGGCCGAACAACGTCGCTCAGGTCGTCGTCCGGCGACGCCTCGAAGAAGAACCTGTCGAACGGCGCATGTCCCTGGCGGTACTCCTGGAACCAGGTCGAGAAACTGGAGACATGGTTAAGCACCAGATCCGACATCAGCCTGAACTCGTCGGCAATGCGGTTGATGTCGGACCAGCTTCCCAGGTTCGAGTTTACGGCGCGATAATCCGTGACCGCGAAGCCGTCATCCGAGGTGAACGGGAAAAAAGGCAGGATATGCACCCCGCTGATCACTCCCGATACGTTTTCCTCAAGGAAGTGGCGCAACAGGTCGAGCGGCTTGTGCGCGCCATCGACGATCGAGTTGCCGTAGGTGATGACCAGCGTATCGGATTCGTCCCACAGGTTGTTGCTGGGCTTGCGGGCCCGCGAACGGGCCTTGCGTCCGTCCGGCCAGAAGGCTTCGACGATCTCCCCTGCCAACCGCTCACGATCTTCCCCGGGATAAATCTGCTCCAGAAGAGCGCCCAGCCGGGCCTGGAATTTGGTACTGGTTCTCTGCATCACGTCCGACCTCGCCTTCCCGAAAGGAAAGCGCCAAAACGCTTTGGAGTTCAAGCGAGATCGGCCCTGTCGGCCGCGTGCTTCGGCTTGCGCGGACGCAATGCCACTGCCATGGGCGTCCCGAGCCCGACCCGCCAGCATTTTCGCCAGAACCGCCACAGCGCCGGTCAAAAAGCACCGCGGCGTTAGTGGCCGGTTCAGCGCACCGGCGCGGCGTTGGTTCACCGGCTTGCCGCCAATGTGGGATCGGAGTCCATCGGAGCGCGGGAGGAAATTGCGCCTGGCCAAGGCCCGAGCCACTGCGCCAAGGGAAAGCCACGCCTCCCTCCGGAAAGGCCCGGCATTCCCCCTTGATCTAAAGTTCACTTGAGGAATTACGATCGCTTCGAATCAAATCTTGGACAGAGGAGACCACCATGCTGAAACGCATTTTCACCCACCGCCGCGACCCGCTTCGCCGGGCACTCGATGAAGAGATCGCCTCGCTCTGCCGCGATCAGCAAATGCGTGGCCTGTCGCTGTCCGGGCACCTGCGCAAGGACGTCGGACTGGATTGCGGATGCACGTACGGACCGGATCCGTGGCAACTCCGATAAAGGCCTGCGCCGATACGAACAGCGGCAACTACGCTCCAGACAAAGGAAAGCGCCCCTCGGTTTCCCGCGGGGCGCTCTCAAGTACCAATGGCTGGGCCTGTCAGCCGCGCTCTTCGATGATCTCTACGAGGTGCGGGATCTTGGCAACCATTCCGCGGATGGAAGGGGTATCTTCCAGTTCGCGGGTCTTGTGCATCTTGTTCAGGCCCAGGCCGATCAGCGTCTGGCGCTGGACGGCGGGGCGGCGGATCGGGGAACCGATCTGCTTCACAACGATGGTCTTGGCCATGTGTCGCTACTCCTTACGCTTCAGCCGGCGCTTCGGCGGCGTCGGCGGGTGCCTCGGCAGCAGGAGCGGCATCTTCGGGCTTCTTCAGAATATCAGCCACCTTCTTGCCGCGACGCTGCGCGACCATGCGGGGGCTGGATTCCTTCTTGAGACCGTCGATGGTGGCACGGATCATGTTGTAGGGGTTCTGCGTGCCAATCGACTTGGCAACGACGTCGTGAACACCCAGCATCTCGAACACGGCACGCATGGGACCACCGGCAATGATACCGGTACCCTGCGGGGCGGTGCGCATGACGACGCGCCCGGCACCGTGGCGACCCTCGATGTCGTGGTGAAGGGTACGGCCCTCACGCAGCGGCACGCGGATCATCTGGCGCTTGGCTTGCTCTGTGGCTTTGCGGATGGCCTCGGGGACCTCCTTCGCCTTGCCCTTGCCGAAGCCGACGCGGCCCTTCTGGTCGCCAACAACCACGAGCGCGGCAAAGCCGAAACGCTTACCACCCTTGACGGTCTTGGAGACGCGGTTGATCGCAACCAGGCGATCGGCGAATTCCGGGGTCTCGTCACGGTCGCGACGGTTGCCCCGGCGTTGGTTGGGTTCTCTTGCCATTCGGCATTCCTTTTCTCATGGGCCGCTCACGGCCACGATTGTCTCAATCCAGGTGAGCCACCCCCGCAGGCGAACGCGGCTCCCGGATCATCGGGAGGGCCCGGGGGCCCTCCGCAGGGTTCAGAACTTCAGTCCGCCTTCACGGGCAGCGTCGGCCAGAGCCTTCACTTTTCCGTGGAAGAGGAAGCCTCCGCGGTCGAAGTAGCACTCTTCGACACCGGCCTTCTTGGCGCGCTCTGCAATCGCGGTGCCCACCTTGCCGGCGGCTTCCACGTTGTTCTTGCCAACGATGCCGAGATCCTTCTCCAGCGAGGAGGCGGACGCCAGGGTCTTGCCCTGGACATCGTCGATCAGCTGAGCGCTGATGTTCTTGCCCGAGCGGTGCACCGAAAGGCGCAGCTTGCCGGGGTTCGATTTGCGAAGTTTGTTCCGGACGCGCAGGCGGCGCTTCAGGAACAGGGTCCGTTTGCTGTTTGCCATTTCTCTCGTCCTTACTTCTTCTTGCCTTCCTTGCGGAAGATGAACTCGCCAGCGTAGCGAATGCCCTTGCCCTTGTAGGGCTCCGGCTTGCGCCACTCGCGAATGTTCGCCGCGACCTGGCCGACCTGCTGGGGGTCGATGCCCTCAACTACGATCTGCGTCGGCTTTGGACAGGTGACGGTGATGCCGGTCGGAACCGGGAACTCAACGTCATGCGACAGACCGAGGTTCAGCTTCAGCGTGTTGCCCTGCATCTGGGCACGGTAACCGACACCCTGAATCTCGAGCTCTTTCTTGAAGCCTTCGGTAACGCCGGTGACGAGGTTGCCGACCATGGTGCGGGACATGCCCCACTGCTGGCGGGCACGCTTGGACTTGCCACGCGGCTCGACGACAACCTGGTTGTCCTCGACTGCGAGCGTCACATCATCGGTGGCGTTGAAGCTCAGGGTGCCTTTCGGACCCTTCACCTCGATGGTCTGACCGGAGAGAGACGCGGAGACACCCGACGGCAGCTCGACCGGTTTCTTGCCAATACGAGACATTCCTGACCTCCTTAGAAGACGGTGCAGAGAACTTCGCCACCAACATTGTTGGAGCGAGCCGCTGCATCCGACATCACGCCCTTGGACGTGGAGACGATGGAGACGCCCAGGCCCTGACGGACCGAGGGAATGTCACCAACCGACATGTACACACGACGACCGGGCTTCGAGACGCGCTTGAGCTCGCGAATGACCGGAGTACCGTCGAAGTACTTGAGGCTGATTTCGATTTCGGGGTGCTGAGAGTCCTCAACCTTCTCGTAGCCACGGATGTAGCCCTCGTCGGCCAGCACATCCAGAACCCAGGCACGAAGCTTGGACGCAGGGGTGCGAACCGTGGACTTGCCGCGCATCTGAGCGTTGCGGATACGGGTCAGCATATCACCAAGAGGATCGTTCATTTTATCTCCTCCTTACCAGCTGGACTTGACCATGCCGGGGATCTTGCCTTCGGAGGCGAGGTCCCGCAGCGCGATCCGCGACATCTTCAGCTTACGGTAGTAAGCCTTCGGACGGCCCGAGACCTGGCAACGGTTGTGCAGGCGTGTGGCCGAGGAATTGCGGGGCAGTTTGGCCAGCTTCAGCCGGGCCTTGAACCGCTCTTCCATCGGACGCTCTTCGTCATTCGCGATCTCTTTCAGCGCCGCGCGCTTGGTGGCGTACTTCTCCACCAGCTGCTGCCGCTTCTTCTCGCGTTCGAGCATTGCTTTCTTAGCCATAGGTCAGGTCCCTCAGCTGTTGAACGGCATGTTGAAATGCTTCAACAGCGCCTTGGCTTCCGCATCCGTCGGAGCGGAGGTGCAGATAACGATGTCCAGACCCCAGGCCTCGTCGACCTTGTCGAAGTCGATCTCGGGGAAGACGATGTGTTCCTTGAGGCCCATGGCGTAGTTGCCACGACCGTCGAACGACTTGCCGGAGACGCCGCGGAAGTCGCGGACGCGCGGCAGCGCGACGGTGATCAGGCGATCGAGGAATTCGTACATCCGGTCACCGCGGAGGGTCACCTTGGCGCCGAGCGGCATGCCTTCACGCACGCGGAAGGTCGCGATCGACTTCTTGGCCTTGGTCACGACGGCCTGCTGGCCCGCAATGGCGGTCAGATCGTCCGCAGCGCCCTTGGCTTTCTTGGAGTCTTTCACCGACTCGGTGCCCGCACCGATGTTCAGGACGATCTTTTCCAGCTTCGGGATCATCATCTCGTTCTTGTACGAGAATTCTTCCTTCATCGCGGCACGGATCGTTTCGGCGTAGAACGCCTTGAGACGCGGGGTGTAGTTGGCAGTATCGAGCATCAGATCACGTCCCCCGTGGTCTTGGCGAAGCGGACCTTCTTGCCGTCTTCCTCACGGAAACCGACGCGGGTCGCCTTGCCGTTGGCATCGACCAGAGCAAGATTGCTCAGATCGATCGGCACGGCCTTGGCCACGCGGCCACCCTGGCTCGTCTGCGTCTGGCGCGTGTGACGAACGGCAATGTTGATGCCTTCGACA
The DNA here is from genome assembly GCF_003003255.1 of Aliiruegeria haliotis. Lineage (GTDB taxonomy): Bacteria > Pseudomonadota > Alphaproteobacteria > Rhodobacterales > Rhodobacteraceae > Tropicimonas > Tropicimonas haliotis. Next base: position 7,084 of record NZ_PVTD01000005.1, on the reverse strand, counting down.
ACAGCCTTGCCGGTCTTCGGGGACACGGCCTGGATCTCACCAGTCTTGCCCTTGTCCTTGCCAGCGAGCACGACGACCTTGTCGCCCTTTTTCAGTTTGGCAGCCATCTTACAGCACCTCCGGGGCGAGCGAGATGATCTTCATGAAGTTCTTCGCACGCAGCTCGCGCACGACCGGTCCGAAGATACGGGTACCGATCGGCTCGCCGTTGTTGCCGAGGATGACGGCAGCGTTACGGTCGAAGCGGATGGCGGTGCCGTCTTCGCGACGCACTTCCTTTGCGGTCCGGACGACGACGGCTTTGCGCACGTCACCCTTCTTCACACGGCCACGCGGGATGGCTTCCTTGACCGACACCACGATGATGTCGCCCACGGATGCGTATTTCCGCTTGGAGCCGCCGAGGACCTTGATGCACTGAACCCGGCGAGCACCGGAGTTGTCAGCGACATCCAGATTGGTCTGCATCTGGATCATTAGGTTTCTCCCGACCTTTGGGGGATGTTCTTGCTCTTCCCCCCAGGGTTTCGATCAAACTGAGCGTGAGACCGGCTTACGCCGAAATCACCTCCCAGCGCTTGGTCTTCGAGATCGGCGCGCATTCCTGGATGCGGACTTGATCGCCGGTCTTGAATTCGTTTTTCGCGTCATGGGCGCGATACTTCTTCGACGAACGGATCGTCTTGTGCAGAAGCGGGTGCTTGTAGCGACGCTCGACAAGGACGGTTACGGTCTGCTCGTTCTTGTCGCTGGTGACGGTGCCGGTAAGGATACGCTTGGGCATTGATTAAGCCTCCGCTGCGGCCGACGCCGCCTTTTCGTTCAGAACAGTCATCACACGCGCGATGTCACGACGAACCTGACGGGTGCGCGCGGTGTTTTCCATGGCGCCCGTTGCCTGCTGAAACCGCAGGTTGAAGGCTTCTTTCTTCAGATCGGTCAGTTTCTCGCGGAGCTGGTCCGGAGTCTGATCACGAAGTTCGGTGGCGTTCATCGCCATTTCCTTTCTCAAAACGTCAGTGAGCCCCTGGAATTGATACAGGGTCACTCGGGACCTGACGGATGATTAGACTTGGTCGCACGAATCCCGTCATCGGGAATCCGCAGGATGCCGCTCTATAAGGGTGAGTATCGGTGAGGGCAACAAAAAAGGGGGGCCTGCGCAAGAAATGCTGCCACGCCGCCCAACACTGCACCTTCGACGTGGCCGGCAGGCGTGCTGGACTGGCCTCCGGTCCGTGCGAACGCGGTCATCCCGCAACGCGAAGACGGCTGCCACCGGCCTAGGCACCGCGACCTCGGCGTCTAGGCCCAGGCGTAGTTGAAGCTGACACTGATACGCTCTTCCTCGGCCATGTTCATCGGCACCTCGTGGCGCAGCCAGCTCTCCCAGAGCAGCACGTCACCGACCTTCGGTTTCGCATAAATGAAAGTCTGTAGCTCGCGCCGTGCGGTTTTGAGCCGTGCTGGCGCTGCCATCATCCGCCCCGACCGCGGGTCTTCCAGCTTCAGCGCGCTGGCGCCTTCGGGCATCGAAACATAGGTCGTGCCGCTGATGACGGAATGCGGGTGGAGGTGGGACGAATGTGTGCCGCCCTCCGGCAGGATGTTGATCCAGAGATCCTCCAGCTTCAACGTCCGCCCATCGAGGTCGAACTCAAGATCTTCGGCGAACTTCGCCACATGCTGGTCGAGCACTTCGACCAGGTCGGCAAAGATCGGGAACCGCCACGGCAGATCGGTCAGCGAGGCATAGCTGGTGTAGCCCGGATAGCCGTTCTGCTCACACCATTCCTGCCCGGCCTCGTCGTCCTCGGCGACGACAAGGCAGGAGTTTTCCATCTCTACCGGGTCGATTGGCTTGCCGAGTTCCTTCAACTCGGCGCGGTAGAGACGGGTGACGAAGAGGGATTCTATCTGGGCCATTGGATCCTCGGCGGCGGTACGGTCAGGGAGCGCAATAGCCGGATCGGGGGCCGAAGGGAAACCCTCTTGAGAAACGTCGCTTCAAGCTTCGCGGCCCGAAAGCGGCCAGCAGGGACGGGTTCGCCGGGAATGCCCCGCATGTGTGGCCAACCTATTGGCCAACAGGTGATTGGCGATCCAGGGTCTGTTTGACCTCCAAGGTTGTTCGCCGCAGGCGACGGGCGAGGCGCCGGGCCACCAGCCGGTGAAAATCCGCGGCGAACCCCGGGCTCAGCGCATCAGCCTCGTCGATATGGGCCAGATCAATGCGCATGAGCCGCGACGATCCGATCGAGGAGACCGTCGCGGTGCGCTCGACCTCTCCATAGGACGCGATCTCTCCGATCAGAGATCCCGGAAGAAAGCGGGCGACTTCCAGGTCATTGGGCCCGCTCATGCTGATCGTCGCCCTCACTTGCCCCTGCAACAGGACGAATATGCCGTTGGTGCAGTCGTTCTGCCGGAGCACGATATCTCCATCGGAGCAGTCCAGAGTCTTGAACATCGATGCGAGGTCGAGCGCCGGGTGGCGCCGTGCCAGCTCGTCCAGAAAGGGCAGCCCGTCGACATCGGCGGCTGGTGGGGTCTGGGCAAGAATGCGTTCCTCGGCAACCTCCAAGGCATCATTCAAGGTCGGGTAGTGGACCAGCCGTCTTTCGCTGTGGTGGATATTGAAGCGCGCGATCCTGTCGGCAACAAAGGCCGAACACCCGGAAAGCGCGAGTTCAATTCCACGTGCATCGCAATCCGAGCGCATCCGGTTCAGGTTCAGAATCGTCGAAGAATCGATTCCCGAGACATGGTTGAAGTCAAGAATGAGCATATCCAGAGCGACCGGCGTATTGATGCGCTGCCAGATGGCCTTTCGCAGCCCGGCACCCGACCCGAAGAACAGATGCCCGGCCAGTTCAACCACCAGAACCCGATCTCCGGCCCCGCTCAAACATGTCGCCTGCGGCGCGCTCCGCTCGACGGTCGACCGGCGTTCGCGAAGATCGGACACAGACCGCACGATATTCAACCGGGCATAGGAGACGATGAAAACGACGACCGAGGCGCACAGACCAAAGGCAAGCGCTTCCAGAAAGCCGATCGTCGCCGCAACGGCGAGGGTCAGCAGAATCACGAGAAAATCCTGCCATGGCAATTTCTGGCGTTCATGCCAGAGCCAGGTGCGCAGCAGATCGAGGCCAAGGAAGGCGACGACGGCGGCGAGCAACCCCTTGGGCATCAGCGCAAGCACGTCGGCACCAAACAGAAAGGTGACAAGACAGGTCAGCGCGGCGCTGACGCCTGCGGCCGTTCCCTTCAACCCGATGCGCCAGGCAAAGATGGTCTCTCCGAGCAGGGGATAGCCCACCAACCCACCGACACCACCTGTCGCGATATTGGTGACCCCGATGGTGCGGAGGTCCCGGTCGATTTCGAGATCTTCCCCAATGGTCAGCTCCAATCCCGTCAGGTTGAGCATGCCACCAAGGAGCGTCATCCCGATGACCGCGAGCAACACCGGCACCTGCGTTGCAATTGCCGGCCAATCCGTCAGGGACGGGCTGACCCTGCCGATCTCGCCCAGGAACCCTGCTTCGGGAAACGGTCCCAGTAGCCAGCCCCGTGCCTCGGCGCCCTCCAGGCCAATTCCGGCTGCATATATATAAACGAAGAACGCCGCGGCGGCACCGAGGATGCAGACAGGCAAAGTGTGGTTTCCCGGTACCTTTCGTATTGCGACATCCATGGCGCCACCAAGGATCACCCACGGCGCCCAGGCTGCGAGGTTCTGTGGCGCAAGGATGAAGCCCATATCCCAGATTGTCACGTTCCGGCCGAGGACAAGGCCGATCGCTCCCATGGTGAGGAAATAGCCGGTTGAGGCAAGGAAGGCGCCCAGCACCGGGTAGGGTGTAAATCGAGCGAGGAAGCTGACCTTGATCGTCCCGAGGATGACACACACGGCACCCGCTGCGACCGCGGCAATGGCAACCATCATGAAAACGGTCGTGTAGAGCACCTCGGGATCAGCCGATACCGGCCCCGCCGCAATCGTCGCCGCAGCGCCGGCCAACAGGATTGCAGTGATATCCTGCGGTTGCCCGATGGTCCCGCGATAGGAAAACAGAAAGGCGCCGATGGCGGCCATGATCGATGCGCCCAACAGGGTGTGCGCAATACCGCGCTCAAGGAACGGCGCCAGCCTGTCGTTGTAAATAATCGCGGCAAACGAGATCGCGAAGACAACCGAGGTCAGCCCCACAAGTGTGCCGCTCAGAACCAGTCCGATTGGTCCGACCCGGCTGTGCGCGTTGTCTGCTGTCTGTGCCATCTGGGCTCCGGGCGACGTGTCATGCCTGCCATCACGAGTGAATGGGAAACACCAAGATTGAAGCAGACAATTATCGCCTTCGATCTGTCAACAAGGATATCGGACGCCCTACGGGATGCCGGAATGCCCGATGATGCCCGGATTGCCTGCGAACGGCGCAGGCCAGCGTCCTTTTTCTGACCTGTTGAACAGGCTTGCAAAAGGTCCGCGCCGCCCTCGGTGACCCGACACGATGTCTGGCCGTTTCACGCCCCACATACCGTAGCGATCACGGAACTCCAAAAGACCACGCCAAGGGCACATCGCCATGTCCGGGCGATGCCCGACAGTGCCCAAAAGCCTGCGGGCGCCCGATACTGGCGCGCATGGGATTGCCATTGCCGGATTGCGGCCATGCACAGGTTCGACCCAAGCGAATGCAAAGGCCCCAACTGCGTGTCCCTTCGCCACCGGCTGCCCGTCGCCAAAGCCGACCTCCCGCCGGTTTTCCATGCGCACCTGTGGCCATGCCCGCGGTCGAATGCACCGTGCACACCTCTTCGCGTCGTCGGCAGATCACGGCGACGTGAGCGATATCGCTCCAGCGAACCTTGCCATTTCTGGCGTGTCAGGTCTCCATGTCGCGGCACAGGACAGAAAGGAACGCCATGAAACATCTTGGCCTGGCGACAGCGCTTCTTGCGCTGGTCGGAACGCAATCCGTCGCCGAGGACTTCAAGTGGGCCGGGACGACCGACCCCCAGACGTTGGATCCCCACGCGGTCAATTCGACACCGGTTCTCGGCTTTCTCAACAACGTCTACGAAGGCCTTGTCCGTCGTGGAAAGGACATGAAGATCGAGCCAGCGCTCGCAACAAGCTGGGAGCCGATCGGCGACGGCGAAGGTTGGCGCTTCACGCTGCGCGAGGGGGTCACATTCCACGATGGCGCCACCTTTGATGCCGAAGACGTGCTCTTCTCCTACGAGCGCGCCTCGGGCGAGTCCGCCGATACCCGTAGCTGGTTTGCCCCCGTCTCATCCGTCGAGGTCGTCGACCCCTACACTATCGACATCCTGACCACCGCGCCCAACCCGATCTTTCCCGACTCCATCGCCAACTGGATGATCATGGACAAGGGTTGGGCCGAGGCGAACGGGTCCGCAGCACCCGACAAGGAAAACGGCAACTTCGCGACGCTGAACGCCAATGGAACCGGCGCGTTCAAGGTGACCTCGCGGGAGACCGGGTTGAAGACGATCCTCGAACCGCATGCCGATTGGTGGGGCGAGGTCGAACACAATATCACTCGCGCCGAATTCACACCGATCCAGAACCCGGCCACCGCGGTTGCCGCTCTGCTCTCCGGCGCGGTCGATCTTATCAACCCGGTGCCGATCCAGGATGCCGCGCGACTGTCCGAGAATCCGGATGTGAAGATCATTCAGGGTATCGAAGCCCGTGTCATCATGCTTGGCTTCGGACACGAGGCCGATGAACTGAAGTTCACCGCCGATGCCGGCAAGCCAAATCCGTTCAAGGACGTCAAGGTCCGGCAGGCGGTTGCGCAGGCCGTGAATGTCCCGGCGATCCTTCAAACCATCATGCGGGGCAATGCCGAACCCGCCAGCCAACTGGTCAGCCCGGCAATGCGCGGGTACTCGGAGGCACATTCGGAGCGTCCGGCATTCGATGTCGACGCCGCGAAAGCCCTGCTGGCGGAGGCCGGTTACCCGGATGGGTTCTCCTTTGGCCTGAAGTGCCCCAACAATCGCTACCTCAACGATGAGGCTGTCTGTCAGGCCGTGGTCAGCTTGTTGGCACAAGTCGGCATCACCGCCGAACTCGATGCCATGCCGGTGCAGAACTACTGGCCGGAACTGCGCGCGGACAACTTCGACATGTACTTGCTTGGCTGGTCGCCAGGCACGTTCGATGCCGAGCATCCGCTGCGGTTTCTCGCCTCGACGCCGAACCCCGACAAGAAGCTCGGAAGCTGGAACTTCGGTGGCTATTCCAATGCCCGCATCGATGAGTTGCTGCCGATGATCCAGTCAGAGATCGACGACACCAAGCGACAGGCAATGCTGGATGAGGCCGCGACGATCCTGCAAGAGGAGGTCGCCTATGTGCCGCTCTACGTCCAGCCTCTCGTCTGGGGCGTACGCTCGAATATCGAGCTTACCCAGCGGCCGGACAACTTCTTCATCCTGCGCTGGGTGACCGTGAACTGAACCCGGTCGTGAATGACGGAAATCGCCGCCTCTCTTTGGGCGGCGGTTCCCCGCAAGGCTGTGCCGATCTTGGGCAATAGCTGTTTGCGGTGGATCGCAAGCCGCCAAGTCAAGACAGCGTGGGTTGCAATCATTTCATATACGAGTTGACTTGACCAAAAATGAATTTTTGGTATGAGTTCTGCTGTGCTCGAAAGACGATGATCGGACGAGGAGCAGGTGTTGTAGCGAAACTTCCGCAAGCGGCTGTTGGACCATTGGATGTGAGGGCCAGACACCTCCGCGCGGCCGAAGTGTCGCTGTCTTCCCTGCTGGTCCAATTCCACGAACCGTCGGCGGAGTAGTCATTCCCGGAGCGATCGACACGGTCGCACGGGAGACTGGATATCGATGCAGTGTGTGGTGCTCCGAGCCACTGCGTCACTGAGGATCGTGGTCGGCGTCGGTGAATCGGAGCATGAGAGATGGCAGGGGCAGAACTGCACCCTGCGGCCTGAAAGGAAAGAACGATGTCGATTTTGGCGGCCTATTATCGTGGCGAGAAGACGTTCGAGGTTACGGAGATCGCGGCTGAGGCTCCCGG
>NZ_PVTD01000004.1 GCF_003003255.1 Aliiruegeria haliotis | reverse complement strand
GCCATGGAAGAAAAGCTCCGCTTCGCCATCCGTGAAGGCGGCCGCACCGTCGGCGCCGGCGTCGTCTCCAAGATCATCGAGTAATCGAAGATCGACAGGAATTGAGCAGGGCCGTCCCCCCGGGGGCGGCCCTCTTTCTTTGCCGGTTCGGGCGATGCCACGCGGTGAGGGGGCGAAGGACCATCCCGCCGCTGTCTTGCACCGAAAGCGGGTCGCGACCGGGCCCACAATCATCGGCTCTGCGCGGCTTGCAGTGTGGGGCTGGCTCCATCACCGGACCGGACGACGGGTGTGTTGCTCGGATGTGGCGCATTCGTCCGAACGAAGACCCGGGCGACCGTGTTTCCGTGTCGCCCTGCCTGCTGCGCGGTTTGCTCCGTCGTGCGGACCACCGAGGTTCAGCCGGGGGTTGGCAATGAAAACGGCCGGCCTCGTGTCTGAAGCCGGCCGCCGTTTTCTTTGCAAAATATGCGCGGAACCGCGGTCAGGCGACGGCTGAAACCGCCCGTTTCGCCATGACACGGATCAGGTTCGCCCGATAGTCGGCGTCGCCGTGAAGGTCTGAGAGCAGGCCGTCGCTGCTGATAGCGACCCCGTCGACTGCATCGGGGGAGAAGTTGGCCGAGAGTGCGGCCTCCAGGCCCTCGTGGCGGAAGACTCCGTCTTCGCCCGCACCGGTGACGGCGACGCGAACGCTACCGCCGGATTTCGCCACGAAGACGCCAACCATCGCGTAGCGCGAGGCCGGGTTGGGGAACTTCGAATAACCGGCCAGATCGCACTTGGGGAACCTTACCGAGGTGATGATCTCTCCCTCTTCGAGGACGGTTGCGAACATTCCGTCAAAGAAGTCCTCCGCGGCAATGTCCCGCCGGTTGGTCACCACCGTTGCGCCGAGGCCGAGCACTGCGGCCGGGTAGTCAGCGGCCGGGTCGTTGTTGGCCACCGATCCGCCGATGGTACCGACGTGGCGAACGGCGGGGTCGCCGATGCCGCCGGCAAGGCAGGCCAGCGCCGGGCAGGCCGATGCAACCACCGGAGAGTTCGAGACCTCCGCGTGGGTTGTGGTGGCACCAATGGTGAGCGTGCCGCCGTCCTCGGAAATCCCGTTGAGCGCTGCAATGCCGCGAATGTCCACGAGGTCCGTCGGTGCGGCGAGGTGGTTCTTCATCGTCGGCAGCAGCGTGTGGCCCCCGGCGAGGATCTTCGCTTCTTCCGCGTCGCCAAGCGTGGCCGAGGCGGCTTCGAGCGTTTCAGGCTTGTGGTAGGTCGTGGGATACATGGGTGTCCTCCCTTACTCGGCCGCCAGAGGCGCCTTGGCAGCCTGAATGGCGCGCCAGACGGTCTGCGGGGTTGCGGGCATGGCGAGATCGTTGTTGCCGATGGCGTCAGTGATCGCATTGATGATCGCGGGCGGCGTTCCGATGGCACCGGCCTCACCGCAGCCCTTCATCCCGAGCGGGTTGTTCGGGCAGACCGTGGTGTTGTGATCGAGCGTGTAGCTCGGCAGGTCATCCGCGCGGGGCATGCAATAGTCCATGTAGGAGCCGCTCAGAAGCTGGCCATCCTCGTCATAGACCGCATGCTCCAGCATCGCCTGGCCAACGCCCTGGGCGATGCCTCCGTGCACCTGACCTTCGACGATCATAGGGTTGATGATGGTGCCAAAGTCGTCTGCCGCCGTGAACTGGACGATGTCGGTGACGCCGGTCTCGGGATCGACCTCGACCTCGGCGATATAGACGCCAGCGGGGAAGGTGAAGTTCACCGGATCGTAGAACGCACCCTCCTTGAGGCCGGGCTCCATGCCCTCCGGCAGATTGTGGGCGAGGTAGGCGGCAAGCCCGACCTCGTGCCAGGCCATGGATTTGTCCGTGCCCGCGACCTTCACTTCGCCACCCTCGATGACGATGTCATCCTCGGAGGCTTCAAGCGTGTGGGCTGCGATTTTCTTCACCTTGGCTTCGACCTTGTCCATCGCCTTGACGATGGCGGACATGCCAACCGCGCCGGAGCGGGAGCCATAGGTACCCATGCCGAACTGAACCTTGTCGGTGTCGCCATGTACGACCTGCACATTGTCGATCGGGATGCCGAAGCGTTCGGCGACGATCTGGGCGAATGTCGTTTCGTGCCCCTGCCCATGGCTGTGGGAGCCAGTGAGGATCTCCACAGTGCCGACAGGGTTCACACGGACTTCCGCCGATTCCCACAGGCCAACGCCGGCGCCAAGCGATCCGACCGCTGCCGATGGGGCGATCCCGCAGGCCTCGATATAGGCCGAGTACCCGATGCCGCGCAGCTTGCCGCGTGCTGCTGCCTCGGCCTTGCGCGCGGCGAAGCCCGCCACGTCGGCCGCGGCCTGTGCCTTGTCCATGTTGCCGTCGAAATCACCCGTGTCATAGGTCATGATGACCGGGGTCTCGTGCGGGAATTCCTGGATGAAGTTGATCCGGCGCAGCTCTGCCGGGTCCATGCCCATTTCCCGCGCCGCGGTCTCCATCATGCGTTCCACGAGATAGCACGCTTCCGGGCGGCCGGCGCCGCGATAGGCGTCGACCGGCACGGTGTTGGTGTAGACCGCGCGCACGTTGGCATGGATGTTGGAGATATTGTACTGGCCCGAGAGCAGCGTGGCATAGAGATAGGTCGGCACGGCGCTGGAGAAGAGCGACATGTAGGCGCCGAAGTTGGCGATCGTGTCGACCTTCAGGCCGAGGATACGCCCGGCGGCATCGAAGCCCATCTTCGCGGTCGAGATGTGGTCGCGGCCATGCGCATCCGTGATGAACGCCTCGGAGCGGTCCGAGGTCCACTTCACGGATCGGCCCGTCTTCATCGAAGCCCAGAGGCAGGTGATTTCCTCGGGGTAGATGTAGATCTTGGAGCCGAAACCGCCGCCAACATCCGGTGCGATCACGCGCAGCTTGTGTTCCGGCGCGACGTTGTAGAAGGCCGACAGCACCAGGCGGGCCACATGCGGGTTCTGGCTGGTGGTGTAGAGCGTGTAGTGATCTTCGCCCTCATCATAGATCGCCACGGCGGAGCGTGGCTCCATCGGGTTCGGCGAAAGCCGGTTGTTGGTGATCTCCATCTCCGTCACGTGGCTCGCGCCGGCAATGGCTGTATCGGTGGCCGCCTGGTCACCGATCTCCCAGTCGTAGATCAGGTTTCCGGGAGCGTTCTCGTGGATCTGCGGCGCGCCGTCGGCAAGGGCATCGGGCGTCGTGACAACGACCGGAAGCTCCTCGTACTCAACCTCGACAGCTTCCGCGGCAAGCCGGGCCTGCGCCTGCGTGTCCGCGATGACCACGGCGACCGCGTCGCCGACATAGCGGACCATTTCGGTCGCCAGCGCCGACCAGGCCCCCATGTTCATCGGGCTGCCGTCCTTGCTGTTGATCGCCCATCCGCAGATGATGTTGCCGATCCCGTCGCCGGTCAGCTGGTGGCCGTTCAGTACCGCGATCACACCGTCCATCGCTTCGGCGGCGGATGTGTCGAGGTTGACCACCCGCGCATGGGCATGCGTCGAGCGGACAAAGGCCGCGTAGGCCTGGTTGTCGACCCGGATGTCGTCCGTGTACTTGCCCTTGCCGGTGATGAACCGCTTGTCTTCCTTGCGCTTTACGCGCGCTCCAATTCCGTCACTCATGTCTGTCCTCCCTGGTTCAGGTGCGCTCGACGGGGCATGGCCCCGGAGGCGGCTGCTCACATCTTGGTGGCGGCGTCCTGAATGGATTTCACGATATTGTGGTAGCCCGTGCAGCGGCAGATATTGCCTTCGAGCTCATGGCGAATTGCCTCCTCGGTCAACTCGCGGCCGGCCTGCTTGTAGCGGTTCACCATGTCGACACCGGACATGATCATGCCGGGGGTGCAAAAGCCGCACTGCAATCCGTGGTTGTCGTTGAAAGCCTTCTGCATCGGGTGCAACTCACCGTTTGCCAGCCCTTCCACGGTCGTGACCTCGCCTCCGGAGGCGGACGCGGCGAGCATCGTGCAGCTCTTGACGGCCTTTCCGTCGACATGCACCACGCAGGCGCCGCACTGGCTGGTGTCGCAGCCGACATGTGTGCCCGTCAGGCGCAGGTCTTCCCTCAGAAACTCCGATAGCAACGTGGTGTCGGGCACATCGCGGCTTACCGCGCGCCCATTCACCGTCAGTTTCACTTTCGCCATTCTTTCCTCCCTGGTCGTGGCGGGGCTTATGCCCGCTCTATGCCCGGATGCGCCGGATCACTCCTCGTCCGGTGCATCGCTCCCGTTCAGATGGTCACTGAACGTGTCAAAAAACGTGTTTGCCAATTTCTTCGAGGTGGAATTGATCAATCGGTTGCCGAGCTGTGCGAGCTTGCCGCCCACCTGTGCATGGACCGAGTAGGTGAGGACGGTTTCACCATCCTCCTCCGCGAGCGCCACATCCGCGGCCCCCTTGGCAAATCCGGCAACGCCGCCCTTGCCCTCGCCCTGAATCGTGTAGCTCTCCGGAGGCACGACGTTGACAAGCTCCACCTCGCCTTTGAACTTCGCCTTCACAGGACCGATCTTCTGGACAACCACGGCAGAGAGCCGCCCGTCGTCGGTTTGCTCTAGCTCCTGACACCCCGGGATGCAGACCCGGAGGACGTCCGGATCGTTCAGCGCCGCCCACACCTCCTCGCGTGGGGCCGCAATCCGGTGTTCACCGGTCATGTCCATGGTCGCGCGCTCCTGACAGCTGGCTGTTCGCAATCAGGACCTTACGGCACGCCGGGCACAAAGCAACTCTTTTGGCGGCGCCAACCCCTTCGAATTACGCGCGTTTGCAGCAATTGCGTTGCCGCGGTGCGGCAAGCGTGGTGTGGGGTCGGGCCTGCTCCGTAGCCGAGCGCAGGCGCGCTCATCCCATACCGTTATCCGGTCGCCCGAAGCACGCGGTCCCGCTCGCCCGGCCCTGACAGCGCCTTGCCAATGTCGGCAAGGCTGTCGAGCGAGTGGCAGGCATGGAAACTGTCCACGCGCGGCAGCAGCGCCCGCACGCCGCCGGCCTTGGCCGCGAACCCGTCGAAACGCAGCAGCGGGTTGAGCCAGATCAGGCGTTTGCACGACAGCGCGAGGCGCTCCGCCTGGGTTTCAAGAAGCGCCACGTCTCCGCGCTCCAGGCCGTCGGAGATCAACAGCACCACGGCGCCACGGCCGAGAACGCGCCGCGACCAGTCCTTGTTGAAGCGTTCGAGGGCCTCGCCGATCCGGGTGCCACCCTGCCAGTCCTCGGCGGTCTGGCCCACGGCCTTCAATGCCTCGTCCGGATCCTTGCGGTGCAGCGCGCGGGTGACGTTCGACAGGCGGGTCCCGAAGGTGAAGGCATGGATGTGACCCCAGTTTCCCTCCGACGTCGTGGCAAGCGAATGCAGGAAATGCATCATCATCCGCGAGTAGACCGACATCGATCCGGAGATATCGCAGAGCGCGACAAGATCGGGCGGCCGTTTGCGCGGCGCCTTGCGTGCGATCCGCCGGATCTCTCCGCCACGGCGCAGGCTGCCGCGCAGTGTCATGTGCATGTCCGGCCGCCCGGTATGGGCGGAGGGGGCCATCCGCCGGGTTGTCAGCGGCGGCAACGGCAGGCGCAGCGCGTGTACCGCGCGGGTTGCCTGCGCGATTTCCTCGGTGCTCATCTGCTCGAAATCCATCGCGCGAAGCTGCTCGTTGGCGGAGAAGCTCAGGGTCATGTCGACCTGTATCTCCTGTCGCTTCCCAGGCGGTTGTGGGATATCCGGCCGGTCCGCCAGTGCCTCCGCGGCACGGCGGTCGGCAGCCTTGGGGGGCGGTGGCGCATCGTCCTTTCTGAGGGTCGGCGACAGCATGTGGATCAGATGTTGGAGGAACTCCGGATCGCGCCAGAACAGGGCGAAGACCTGGTGGTAGACCTGTAAGTCGACCGCGCGGTTTATGAGTGTCGCCCGCAGGATGTAGTAGAAATCCTCCCGCTGGGAGAATCCGGCAGCCTCGACCGCGCGGACCGCGCTCTCCACCTGCGCCGGGCCGACCTTGACGCCGGCCTTTCGGAGGGCGCGGGAGAAATGCACGATGTTCTCGACCAGCCGCCCGTCTGTCTGGTCCAGGCGCCGCGGGGCCGCCATCACGCCGGGGCGAGGCGCTGCTTGGCCTCGTCGAGAAGCCGGGAGGCTTCGGCGCCCGCGATGCGCGTGATGTCATCCTGGTACTTGAGCAACCCGCCGAGCGTGTCGGAAATCACTTCCGGCGACAGCGAAACCGTGTCGAGAGCGATCAGGCATCGCGCCCAGTCGATGGCCTCTGCCACGCCCGGTGTCTTGAACAGATCCTGACCGCGAAGCCCCTGGACGAAGGCCACGACTTCCTCTGAGAGGGTTTCGGTGGCCTCTGGCACCCGTGCGCGCAGAATCTCCATTTCCCGCGCGAAGGAGGGGTAGTCGACCCAATGGTAGAGGCATCGGCGCTTCAGCGCGTCATGCACCTCCCGCGTGCGATTGGACGTGAGGATGACGATCGGCGGTTCGGCCGCCCGGATCGGGCCGAGTTCGGGAATGGTCACCTGGAAATCCGACAGCGCCTCCAGCAGAAACGCCTCGAACGGTTCATCCGTCCGGTCCACCTCGTCGATCAGCAGGACCGGCGGGCCCTCCGGGTGTGGCTCCATTGCCTCCAGCAGGGGCCGGCGGATGAGGAAATCCTCCGAGAACAGTTCCTGCTGCAATTTGGCCCGGTCCGCCCCGCCCGCGGCCTCTGCCGTGCGGATCGCGATCATCTGGGCGGAGAAGTTCCACTCGTAGATCGCGGAGGATGCGTCCAGCCCCTCGAAACACTGAAGCCGGATCAGCCGTCGTCCGAGCATGGCAGAGATCGCCTTTGCAATCTCCGTCTTGCCGACACCGGCCTCGCCTTCCAGAAACAGCGGCTTGCCGAGCCGGAGCGAAAGATAGGCCACTGTGCCCAGGTCCCGCCCGCAGACATAGTTCTGCGCAGCCAGCGCGGCGATGGTCTCGTCGATTGAAACGGGGAGATCGGACACGGGTTTGCTCGCCTTGGATGCCTGCGGTTCGGGTCAACATATGACCGGCCCCGCAAGCTGTCCACTTCGCGACGACTTGCCCTTGGCGGGCCCGCGCCCCATCTTGGGCGCAACAGACGCGAGACAGACATGCCCATCCTTGCCCCCGCTTCCGGTCCCGTGAAGGACCCGATTGTCGAACTCCTCTCCCGTCCGGAGGACGCGGTGTTGGCCGTGATCATCGGGGTCGAGGGACCGTCCTACCGCCCGGTCGGCGCCGCGATGACGGTTTTTGCCGACAGGCACCGCGCCGGGTCGCTTTCGTCGGGCTGCGTTGAGGCTGATATCACGACCCATGCCCTGGATGTGCTGGAGGCCGGCAGGCCTGAGGTTCTGCGCTACGGGCGCGGCTCGCCGTTTCTCGACATCCAGCTGCCCTGCGGCGGCGGTCTGGAGATCCTTCTGGTGCCGCGCCCGGATCGCGGTGTCCTGCGGGACCTTGCCGATCGCCGTGCCGCAAGGCAACCCTGTACGCTGGAAGTCGATATCGCGAGCGGCAGCATGACTCTGTTGGAGACGGGCGATACCGGGCGGGACGGCGCGGTTTTTCGCGTCCGCCATGAACCCGATATCCGCTTCCTGGTCTTCGGCAAGGGGCCGGAAGCGAGCACCTTTGCCGCCTTGGTTCAGTCCGCTGGCTACCCGAACCTGCTGCTTTCGCCGGATGGCGAGACCTTGCAGGAGGCGGAGAAGCTCGGCTGCGGCACCCGCCACCTCGTTCGCGCCATGCTGCCCGAAGACGTGGCTGTCGATCCCTGGACGGCGATCATCCTTTTCTTCCACGACCACGATTGGGAGCCGCCGATCCTTCAGGCGGCACTGGACACAACGGCCTTTTATATCGGTGCCCAGGGCAGCCAGCGGGCGCGGGACGCCCGGTTGTTGATGCTGGAGGGCATGGGGGTTCCGCAGGATGCACGGGCCCGGCTCTATGGCCCCGTCGGCCTCATCCCGTCCTCCCGCGATGCCGGGACGCTCGCGGTCTCCGTGCTGGCGGAGATCCTCGCCGTTGCGGGCGAGGCGCGCGCGTGAGTGTTGCCGGCCTCCTGCTTGCGGCGGGACGCTCGACCCGGTTCGGGGCAGAGGACAAGCTCCTGGCGCCATTTCGCGGGCGTTTGCTGGCAGAGTGGGGCATCTCCGCGCTTCGTGCAGCGCAGGTCGATCATCGGCTGATCGCGGCAACGAGCGAGGCGGTCGCTGCCCTGGCACCCGGGTTCGTACATGTCCAGCCACCACTGGGAAGCGGCCAGGCGGAGAGCCTTCGAGCCGGTGTGCTGAGGGCACGCGCGCTGGGTGCGGATCGGCTGGTTGTCTGCCTTGCCGATATGCCCTTCGTCGATGCCGATCTTGTCGATGCCGTCATCGCGGCAGCCGGGGCCGCCCAAGCCTCTGCTGCCACCGACGGGACGCGGCGCACGCCACCGGCCTGCTTTCCTGCGGCGATGTTCGGCCGGTTGCTGGTACTCGGCGGTGATCGCGGCGCCGGCCCGCTGTTGGCGCACTTGCCGCAGGAGGCCCTTGTCACGGTCCGGCCCGACGTTCTGTCCGACATCGATACGCCAGACGCATTGGCGCGCTACAGCTAGGTCGCCACGCTGTTCCAGCCACTCCTTGGTGCAGTGCGTCGCGATTGCGGCGCGAAGTTGGGCAGTTGCCTGCATCTGAAGCGGATTTGACCGATCGCCTTGCAATCCGCACGCCTTCTGTTGTTATACAGGCGAATAACAACAGGACACGCGCTTGCCAGACAGCACCAGACAGAGACGCCCGTTTCGGCGGGAAGGCCCGGATTTGCGTCGGCGCGAGCTAATCGACGCGACGCTGCGTGTGATTGCATCGCGCGGGATGGATGCGGCCACGGTTCGGACGATCTCGGAGGAGGCCGGGGTGACGCCCGGGCTGATACGCCACTATTTTGAAACCAAGGAAGACCTGCTTGGCGCAGCCTATGACCAGCACATGACAACGCTGATCGAGATGAGCCAGCAAGCCGTTGAAGATGCCTCTCAACCCGCCGTCCGGCGTCTTGCAAGGTTCGTGGAGACCACGCTGTCGACGCCGGTCACCGATCCGGAGGCGCTGCAACTCTGGGCCGGGTTCATTCAGCGTGTGCGCCGGGACGAGGCGATGCGCAGGATTCACCGCACCAACTACCACAGCTTCCTGTCCTGCCTGGAGGAGTTGATTTCCGGCGCGCTTGCCGCGCGTGGGCGTCGCCCCTCGCCGGACGATCTGAAGCGCCTGACGATCGCCAGCAACGCCGTGGTCGACGGTCTCTGGCTGGAAGGGTCCGCCCTGCCGGAAATGCTCGGACCGGACGAACTGACGTCCATCGCGCTCGACGCCATCGGCGCGATTCTGGGCCTCGACGGCCTGAACGATGACCTTCGTAAGGAGTTGGACAAATGAGATATGCTCCGATCAACGACCGCCTCGCAGGGCTGGGCGGCGCCAAGTGGGACGTGCACGTCCGCGCCCGTGAACTGAGGGCAGCCGGGCGCGACACGATCGAGTTGACCATCGGAGAGCCGGACGTGCCAACGCCGGCGGAGTTGATCGATCAGGCGGTGTCGTCCCTGTATCGCGGACGGACGGGGTACTCCAACGGGCGTGGCGAGGGCGAGCTTCTTCAGGCTTTGGCCCGCCGCTACACTGCCCTGCGCGGGCGCGAGATCACGACAGCGCAGATCCTCTGTTTCCCCGGCACGCAGACATCGCTCTTTGCCGTCATGATGGGGCTTGTGTCGGAGGGCGACGAGGTGCTTGTCGGCGATCCGATGTATGCGACCTACGAAGGCGTGATTGCCGCCAGTGGCGCGCGTGTCGTGCCGGTGCCCCTCCGCGCTGAGAACGGGTTCCGCATTTCCGCCGCCGACATCGCGGCCCGGATCACGCCAGCCAGTCGGGTCATTTTCCTGAATTCGCCTCACAATCCGAGCGGTGCGGTTCTCACGCGGGCCGATTTGGAGGCCATTGGCGCGCTGGCGATGCAACACGACCTCTGGATCCTGTCCGATGAGGTCTACGAAGAGCTTGTCTTCGACGGAACGGACTTTGCTTCTCCGCTGGACATTCCGGAGTTGGCCGAGCGTACGGTCGTGACGTCGTCGATCTCGAAGTCCCATGCCGCGCCCGGGTTCCGCAGCGGCTGGTGTGTGGGGCCGGAAGAGATGACTGAACGCCTGCTGCCGTTGGCCGAGACAATGCTGTTCGGCAATCAACCTTTCATTGCCGACATGACCGCTGTCGCAGTCTCGGAACCCTCCCATGTCGCTGCACAGATGCGCAAGCGGTTGGCGCGGCGCGCCGACGAGATGGTGGCCCGTTTCGCCGATGTTCCCGGCATCGAGGTGCACCGTCCAGACGCGGGCATGTTTGCCCTGCTCGGGATCGCCGCCTCGGGCCTGCCCTCGAAGGACTATGCGTTGGATCTGCTGGAAAAGACCGGGGTTGCGGTTATGCCGGGGTCCTCTTTCGGGGCCGGCCTGGACGGCTGGGTGCGTGTCGCGCTCACCGTGGAAGATGGGGACCTTGCCCGCGCCTGCGATCGCATCGCGGAGCATGCAGGCAACTTTCAAAGGAACGACGCTGCATGACGACCGTTGGCGAAGCCCTCGTGCATCACCTCAAGGCGCGCGGCGTCGACGTCGTGTTCGGTATCCCCGGCGTGCACACGATCGAGCTGTACCGGGGCCTCGCCGCCTCCGGTATCCGCCACGTCACGCCACGACACGAACAGGGTGCGGGTTTCATGGCCGATGGCTACGCGCGGGTTTCCGGCAAGCCGGGGGTGGCTTTCGTGATCACCGGCCCCGGTCTGACCAACACGCTGACCCCCATGGCGCAGGCACGGGAAGATTCCGTGCCGATGCTCGTGGTTTCCGGGGTCAACCGGCGCGCTTCGCTGGGCAAGGGGCTGGGCTTGCTCCACGAACTGCCGGACCAGTTGGAGCTTTCGCGCAAGGTATCTCTGGTGGCCGAGCAACTGCGAACCCCGGAAGAGTTAGGGCCCGCCATCGACAGCGTGTTCGATGCCATGTCCAATGGACGCCCCGGGCCGACGCATATCGAGGTTCCGACCGACGTGATGCCGCTGCCCGCAGTGGCGACCGGGGAAATAACTCCGCAGAAACCGACGCCTCTGCCGGATCTGGACGAGGCCGTTGCACGGCTCACGGAGGCGCGGGCGCCGGTCATCCTCGTGGGAGGTGGCGCAAGGCGCGCGGGTGCGGCGCTCCGTGAGATTGCCGAACGGCTCGACGCGCCCGTCGTCCAGACCACCAACGCCCGCGGCCTGATGCATGGCCATCCGCTGGTAGTTCCGGCGAGCCCGAGCCTGAGTTGCGTGCGCGCGCTGATCGCGACATCGGACGTGGTTCTGGCACTGGGAACGGAGTTCGGGCCAACCGACTACGACATGTACGCGCTCGGTGGGCTGCCGGAGTTTCCGCCGGTCATCCGCGTCGATTGCTGCCCGGCGCAATTGGCCCGGCACTCGGTCGAGGTCGCCATCGAGGCACGGGTCGAGCAGGTCCTGCCGGAGCTGCTCGGCGCCCTGTCCCGACACCGGAAAGCGGCCCGGGGGCGGTCACGGGCAGAGGGCACCCGGCACGCCGCCCGCGCCGAAATCGGGCAGCTCGGTGCAAGCTATCCGGATCTCGTCACATTGCTGGAGACGCTCCGCGATGCCGTGCCCGGATCGATCATGGTGGGAGATTCCACCCAGATGATCTATGCGGCCAACCTCTACTACGACCACGACCGCGCCGGCGGGTGGTTCAACGGGTCCACCGGGTTCGGAGCGCTGGGCTATGCGATCCCCGCAGCCATCGGCGCCGCCATCGCCGCGCCCGATGCGCCGGTGATCGCGTTGATGGGCGACGGCGGCGCGCAGTTCACCCTGCCGGAGATGATGGTGGCCGTGGAGGAGCGGCTTCCGATCCTGTTCGTGATCTGGAACAATGCAGCCTACCAGGAGATCGGCAACGCGATGCGGGATGCCGGGATCGAGGTCGTGGGCTGCGATCCTATGCCACCGGCGTTCGGCCATATTGCCCGGGCATGCGGCATGCCGCATGCGACCGCCGGGCCAACGCCGGAGAGCCTGCTCGACGCGCTGGGTGCCCTGCAACCGCTCGACGGGCCGGCGCTCCTTGAAATCGACGCCATTCCCGGCGCCGCGGAATGAACCGCGCCGCCCAATCAATCCGTGCCGCTGCACGGATCACAAACGGCCACCATGGCCACCAACAGAAGAGGAACACCATGAAGACCTCAGTCAGACTGCTTGGCAGCGCCGTACTCGCACTGCTCGTCGCCACCCCCGGTATCGCGGGTGAGACACTCGACCGGGTGATGAGCGAAGGCAAGCTCGTCATGTCCTCCGACCCGGCCTACCCGCCGCAGAGTTTCCTGAACGATGCCAACGAGATGGATGGTTTCGATATCGACGTCGGCAAGGAGGTCGCGAAGCGTCTTGGCGTGGAGTTGGAGATTGTCACCCCCTCGTGGGACATCATCACAGCCGGTCGCTGGAACGGCCGCTGGGATGTTTCCATCGGGTCGATGACCCCGACGGCACAGCGTGCGCAGGTGCTCGGCTTCCCGGCGATCTACTACTATGTGCCCGCGGCATTCGCCGTCCACAACGACAGCGCGGTCTCCTCCATTGCAGAGCTGAGCGGCAAGACGATCGGCGTTTGCGGCGGCTGCACTTATGACGCCTACCTGCAAAAGAACCTCGTGATCGATGCCGAGGGCGTTCCGGCCTTCGACTACCAGGTGACTGCGGGCGAGATCCGCACCTATGACACCGACACCTCCGCCTACGACGATCTGCGCATTGGCGATGGCAAGCGTCTGGACGCGGTGATGTCCGCCATGCCGACGATCCTCGAAGCCCAGAAGAACAACTACCCGATGAAGATCGTGGGCGACCCGGCCTTCTACGAGCCGCTGGCTGTGGCGACCGACAAAGGCGACGAGGCGTTCGATGCAAAGATTGCCGAAGTCGTGCAGGCCATGCATGACGACGGCACGCTGACCGCGCTGTCCGAGAAATGGTTTGGCGTCGACTACACGTCCGTCAAGTAACCCCTTCCGCCTCCCCGGGTCAGTCCCGGGGAGGTGCCCCAGCCGGAGACCTCCGACATGATGCAGATGCTCGCCCTCCTTGAGGACCGCCGGATCCGGCTGATCACGGCGTCGCTGGCGTCGCTTCTGTTGTTCATGGCGCTTGATATTCGCGGGTCGATGCTGGGAGAAATGTTGCGCCCGGCGATCGGCGAGCCCGCAGACTCCGGGCTGTACGGACGGTTCGCAACCGGGCTGGTGGCGACCTTCCTGCTTGGTGTGAACCTCGTCGTGCTGGATCTTCTGCCGCGCCGGCTGCAACTGCCCGTCGTCTGGCTGGAACTGCTCGCCCTGTTTCTCGCCTTCTTTCTGTCCTTTGGGCTCGACTTCGCCTTCATCCAGAAGAAGCTCTGGTTCCTGATCTCGCAAGGCGCTGTCACAACGATCTACGTGTCGCTGATTTCCATCGCCATCGCCTGTGTCATTGCAATGGTCGCTGCGGTCGCGAAGCTGTCGTCGAACCCCTTGTTCTTCGGGGTTTCGACCTTCTACATCTCCTTCTTCCGCGGTCTGCCGCTCCTGATGCAGATCTACCTGATCTACCTTGGCCTGCCGCAGCTTGGTTTCGTTGTGGACCCGATCCCGGCCGGGATCGCGGCGCTCTCCATCTGCTACGGCGCCTACATGGCCGAGATCTTCCGGGCCGGGATCCTCGGGGTGCCGAGGGGCCAGTCGGAAGCGGCTGCCGCGCTTGGCCTAAAGGGGCCGCAGATCTTTACCAAGGTGGTGATGCCGCAGGCGATGCGCCTGATCGTGCCGCCAACGGGCAACCAGTTCATCGCCATGCTGAAAGACAGCTCGCTGGTTTCCGTGGTGGGGGTGTGGGAACTGACTTTCCTCGCCAAGACGGCCGGGAAATCGGAGTTCAAACACGTGGAGATGCTGATCACGGCCTCCCTGATCTACTGGGCGATGTCGATCTGTTTCGAGTTGATCCAGGCGCGGATTGAGCGACATTACACGAAATCCGACCTGCGCTAGGCGTCCCCGCTCCCGGGGCCGGTCTGGAAATCGGCAAGGTGCACCGTGTCAGGGTTCGGTTCCATTGCCGGGCGAGGGACACCTATGCCGGTCAAATGGTGCGGTGGGCAAACACGTGGGAGGAGAGAGCGCGGATGAACTGGACACAACTGGGCTTCGAGCAGGGGACATGGCTGAACCCTCCCGAACGTCAGGAGACATCTCCCGACAGGCTGGCATTCGACGTGACACGGGGAACCGATTTCTGGCGCCAGACCCACTACGGCTTTACCCGTGCCTCCGGCCATGCATTGCTGATGGACGTGCCAAGGCTCTTTGCGGCGGAGATCACCTTTGGCGGTGCCTTCACAGGAAAGTACGAACAGGCCGGTTTCCTGCTCTGGGTGGACGAGAGCCAGTGGATCAAGTTCGGCATCGAGTTCGCCGACGGCCTTCCCAATCTTGCGGCCGTGGTGACCCGAGGCGCCTCCGACTGGTCGATGGCGCCCGCGCCGGACGTGGACAGGTTGCGCATTCGCCTGACGGTCACGCCGACTGCCGCGATCCTTCATGCGAAGGTGGCGCAGGGATGGCAGATCCTGCGCGTGGCGGATTTCACCTTCGACACCGCCCGGCTTGGCCCGATGGCCTGTGCGCCGGAGACTGGCGGCCTGTCCGTGGTCTTCGAGGATTTCCGGATCGGACCCGTGCCGGAGGAGCCGCTCTATATCAACGGATGATCAACGCCCTTTCCAGACTGGATCCCGCCCTTCCGCAAAGGCTCGTGCACCTTCCTGCTGATCTTCGGAGCGATAAAGGGTCTCGACCGTCCGGAACTGGCTGCGGGTGATCTTGTTGAGGGCGTCCTGGAACGTCATGTCCTCGGCCTCTCTGACGATCTCCTTGATGGCGGCCTGAACCAGTGGCGGTCCAGATTCGAGCAAGCGGGCCAGTTCCCATACCTTTCGCGGCAACTCCTCGGGCGTAGTGATCTCCTTGACGATGCCCCATTGCCGTGCCTCCTCGGCGTCGAACCAACGCCCGGTGAGAAGCAGGTCCATGGCCACGTGATACGGGATTCGTTTCGGCAACTTGACGGAGGCGGCGTCGGCCACGGTGCCGGAACGGATTTCCGGAAGGGCAAAGGACGCATTGTCCGAGGCAAGGATCAGGTCGCAGGACAGGGCCAGTTCCAGCCCGCCCCCACAGCAGATGCCGTTGACTGCGCAAATCACCGGCTTGTTCAGATGCGGCAGTTCCTGCAACCCGCCGAAGCCGCCCACGCCGTAGTCGCCGTCCACCGCGTCTCCGTCAGCCGCAGCCTTCAGGTCCCAGCCCGGGCAGAAGAACTTCTCGCCCGCTGCCCGCAGGATCGCCACCCTCAGTGTGTCGTCGTCCCGGAACGCCCGGAAGGTGTCACCCATGATCCGGCTGGTGGCCAGGTCGATGGCATTGGCCTTGGGGCGGTCCAGCGTGACCTCCAGAATGCTGCCCTCGCGGCGTGTCTTGATCGGCATGTCAGTCATCGGTGTCTCCGGTTCTGATCAGGGCGTCGGCTGCAATGGCGGCCTCCGGCGTGCAGATGAGCGGGTTGATCTCGATCTCCTCGATTGCACCCTGTTGGACAAGCGCCTGCAAGCCCATCACGGCAGCAATGATGGCGTCGATGTTTGCCGCCGGGCGCCCTCGGTACCCGTCCAGAACCCGGGCAATCCGAAGCGATCGAAGCGCGCTGCCGACCTCTTCGGCGGACGCGGGGACGAGGAGCGAGGCGCTGTCGTCCAGAACTTCCGTCAGCGTACCCCCCGCCGCAAGGGTCAGAACAAATCCATGCGCGGGGTCCCGCACGACACCAATGAGCAGTTCGGCCACCGGGCCGGTCACCATCTTCTCGACCAGCCAGCTTTTGCACGGCATCGCGCGCGCGGCCTCTGCCACGGATTGCGCGGTCGTGAGGTCGAGCAGGACAGCGCCGGCCTCCGCCTTGTGGGCGAAGCCCTCTCCCTTGAGCGCGACCGGAAAGCCGATCGTTTCGGCGCAGATCGCGGCGCCTTTGGGCGTGCTTGCGCGGGCCGCCGCGGGCACCCGCAGCCCTGCGGCCGCGAGGCGCGCCTTCGCAGCGGACTCGGTCAGGGTGCGTGTCCATTCGGCTTCCGTTGGGAGGAACGCCGGAGAGCATGGGGATTCCATACCCAGCCCGGCTGCGACATCCATCGCCTCGACGGCCACTGCAAGCCCGCAGAAGGGCACGATCCCAAGTTCGATCAGCATCGCCGCGATGTCCTCCGGCATGTTCTCCGCGAGGCTGGCGGCGACAGCCACGGGAACACCGCTGCCACGCGCGGCGTCGGCCATGGCGCGCAGCGTCGTCTCCCATTCGTGGGCGTCGCAGCGATCGCGCCTGGGAATGTCGAGGATGAGCACGACCATCGCCAGCCCCGGGTCCAGCATCGCGCGGAAGGCCCGGGTCAGCGCCGGGGCATCGCCCCAGACATAGGTGTGATAGTCCAGCGGGTTGGCGAGAGCGACCATCGGCCCCAGAGCGTCGCGCAAACCTTCCGTCTGCTGCTCTGTAAGGGCGGGAAAGGTCAGCCCATACCCCACGACGGCGTCGGCGATCAGCCCGGCTTCACCGCCGGAGCAGGAGAGGGAGCCGATCCTGCCAGAGCGCAACGGGCCCGCAACATGCAGGAGCTTGAGCACTTCTAACAGCGCTGGCAGGCTGCCAACCTGACCGATCCCCAGACGCCTGAGCAGCGCCTCGGCACCGGCGGCCTCTCCCGCGATCGACGCCGTGTGGGAGATGGTTGCGGCGCGCGCCTGCTCGGAGCGGCCGACCTTCAGGGCCACAACGGGTTTGCCGAGGCCGTGCGCGGTCGCAGCCAGTGCCTCGAATGCCCGGATGCTGTCGATGCCTTCGATGTGGAGCCCCAACGCCGTCACCCGGGGATCCTCGAGCATCGCGGCCCCCAGTTCGGCTAGGCTGGTCTGCGCCTGGTTGCCGATCGTTGCCACATAGGCCAGCGGAAGACCGCGTTGCTGCATCGTGACGTTCAGGGCGATGTTGGAGCTTTGCGTGAGAATGGCGACGCCACGGTCGCAACGCAGGCTTCCGTGCTGGTCGGGCCAGAGCGCGGCGCCATCCAGGAGGTTCAGAAAGCCATAGCAGTTCGGGCCGATCAGCCGCATTGTCCCGGCCGCGTCGAGCAGTCTGCGTTGCATCTCCGCGCCATCTCCGGATTCCGCCTGAGCCTCCAGAAACCCGGATGCAAGGCAGACCGCGCCACCGGCACCCATGACCGCCAGTTGGCTGACGATATCGATCGTCGCGATCCGGTTCACACCGATGAACGCCGCGTCCGGCGGTGCGGGAAGGTCAATGACGGAGCGGTAGGCAGGCTCTCCCCCGATGTCAGACAACGAGGGATGAACCGGCCAGATCGCGCCGTCGAAACCGATGGCCCGCGATTGCGTGACGACGTGGCGGCACCACGAGCCGCCGCCGACCACGGCGATGGACCGGGGGCGCAGCAACCGTGTCAGATCACCAGCCATGGTCTGCCTCGGGATATGTGCCGGGTGAGGCAGGCATGGGCAATTAGGCGCCCAGCGGCCGAAGTAGATCCCGGCTGATGATATGGCGCTGGATCTCGGAGGTGCCGTCCCAGATCCTCTCCACCCGTGCATCGCGCCAGAAACGCTCGATCGGGAAATCGTCCATCAGCCCCATGCCACCAAATATCTGCAGGGTCGTGTCGGTGACACGGGCCAGCATCTCCGTCGCGTAGAGCTTGGCTGAGGCGATTTCCCGGTTGGCCGGCAGGTTCTGGTCCAGCCGCCAGGCCCCCGCCAGTGTCAGCCAGTCTGCCGCGTCGATCTCGGTGATCATGTCGGCAATCTGGAAGCCGATCCCCTGGAACCTGCCGATGGGCTGGCCGAACTGCTTGCGCTCCGCCGCGTAGTTCAGCGCGTAGTCGAAGCATCGCCGGGCCCGGCCCACGGACATCGCGGCAACAGTGAGGCGCGTGGCATAGAGCCATTCGTTCATCACCGCAAAGCCACCATCGACCGCGCCAAGGACCTGACCATCCGGCAGACGGCAATTGTCGAAATCGAGGATGCAGTTCTTGTACCCCCTGTGGCTTACGGAGGTGTACCCGTCGCGGACCTCGAAGCCGGGCGTGTCCCGGTCCACAAGGAAGCAGGTGATACGTTTCTTGGGGCCTTTCGGCGTGTCGTCCACGCCTGTGGCGACGAAAACGATGAAGAAATCTGCATGGTCGGCACCGGAGATGAAATGCTTGGAGCCGTTGACTACCCAATCGCCACCCACCCGGGATGCCGTGCACTTCATCCCCCGGACGTCGGAGCCGGCATCCGGCTCTGTCATGGCAAGCGCGTCCATCCTCTCCCCACGCACGGCGGGCAGCAAATAGCGTTCCCTCTGTTCGCCTTCGCACGCCATCAGGATATTCTGTGGCCTGCCGAAGAAATGGTTGAGCGCCATGGACCCGCGGCCCAACTCGCGCTCCACCAGGCTGAAATCCAGATGCGACAGACCCGCGCCGCCGACCTCCTGCGGGAAGTTGCAGGCATAAAACCCGAGTTCGATGGTTTTCTGCCGGATCGCTTCGCTGATGTCGCGGGGAACCTCGCCGGTGCGTTCGACCATGTCTTCGTGCGGGTAGATCTCCTTTTCCACGAAGCTGCGCACGGTGGCGACGATCATCTCCTGTTCCTCGGTCAGTCCGAATTGCATCACAGGCGCTCCTTGTCATCCGGCTGTGGCAGGCGAGCGTGCAAGGCGGCCATTGCTTCGAGACGGGTGCGCACGGCCTCACCGGGGGCGCAGGCGCGGCGGGTTTCGAGGCTGACGTGGATCAGGAGCTGTTCTGCCGTGGCGATCTCTGCGCCGCCGGCAGTGTACATGCGGTGGAAGAGGCGCAGTTTCTTGCCGTGACCGTGCAGGACCTGGCTTTTCACAAGGATACGTTCGCCGGCCCTTGCTTCGTTGAGGAACCGGATGCGGATGTCGACGGTAAAGTAGCTCAGGCCGCTCGCGACGTAGTCATCATCCGCGCCGATCTCGATCATCATCCGGTCCGCGGCGTCGGAAAACGCCTGCCCGAAACGGCTCTCGTTCATGTGGCCATTGTAGTCGGTCCAGTCGATGGGAACGGTGCGATTCACGGTGGTAATCGGGCCCTCGCCGGGGTCGCCGGACGGGAGCGCCGCCTCGTGTTCGCTGAGCAAAGCACCGGCCGCGGCACCGCGGGCCTTCAGGGCCCGGAGCATCGCGACCAGGTTGTCGTCCCGCAGTCGCTCCAGTTCGCGGATGGACCTGTCTCCCGATTGGGCGTCGGACTGGCTCGCAATCTGATCCACCAGGTCGTCGGTGAGTTCAGGCACATCCATCAGCTTCGTCCAGGGCCAGGAGAGGCAGGGGCCGAACTGGGCCATGAAGTGCTTCATGCCCGCCTCGCCCCCGGCAACGCGATAAGTTTCGAACAGTCCCATCTGCGCCCAGCGGAGGCCGAACCCGTAGCGGATGGCATTGTCAATCTCCTCCGTTGTGGCGATGCCATCCTTCACCAGCCAAAGGCTCTCGCGCCACACGGCCTCAAGCAGGCGGTCGGCGATATGGGCGTCGATCTCGGCCCGGACCATCAGGGGATACATGCCGATCCCGCGCAGAATACCGGCCGAGCGTTCATTGCCGCCGACCACCTCCACCAGTGGCAACAGGTAGACGGGGTTGAACGGGTGCGACACGAAGAGACGGTCGGGATACGTGAGCCCCTTGCGAAGGTCGGAGGGTTTGAATCCGGAGGTCGAGGACCCGATCGGCGTTTCGGGCGCGGCGGCGGCCTCGATCTCGGCATAGACCTTGTGCTTGAGATTCAGCCGTTCCGGCACGCTTTCCTGGACCCAATCCGCACCCTCGACAGCCTCCGCAATCGTCGGGACATGGCGCAGCGTTCCTTCGGGTGGCAGAGCGCGGTCATAGAGCATCGGCAAGGCGTGGCGCGCGTTTGCGAGGACTTCAGCGACCTTGCGATCCGCCTCTGGGTCGGGATCGAAGAGCCTGACGTCCCAGCCATTGAGCAGGAACCGTGCAGCCCATCCGCCGCCAATCACTCCGCCCCCGATGATGGATGCCGTCCGTGTCATGGAACCAATGCCTCTGTTTGATCCCGGGTGGCCCGGAAGCGCCCGGGCATGTGCAATGCTTCGGGTTGGCCCCATGGCCGCGCCGTACCGGGGCGCCGGTGTGTGCCGCCCTCGCCGGGCTCTCCCGTGATCCGGGTGTCCGGGACGTTGCCCCGACCGCTTGCGTGAATGGCGATGCGCTGGTCCATCTGCTCAGGCCGGCGCGCGTTTTGTCAGGCCAAGCCGGTCCCGAACCGCGCCGGGTCCGAGCACCGTCGCGCCAAGGCCCTCGACAATGCCCCGCGCCCGCTCCACCAACTGGGCGTTGGTCGCGAGTTGTCCCTTGCCAAGCCAGAGATTGTCTTCCAACCCGACGCGTACGTGGCCCCCGGCAAGCACCGAGGCGGCAACATATGGCATCTGGTGACGGCCGAGCGAAAAGGCCGACCAGGTCCAGTCGCGCGGCACGTTGTTGACCATGGCCATGAAGGTATTCAGGTCGTCCGAGGCGCCCCACGGCACGCCCATGCAGAGTTGCACGAGCGCAGGGCTGTTCAGCACACCTTCCTCCACGAGCGCCTTTGCAAGCCAGAGATGGCCCGTGTCGAATGCCTCGATCTCCGGTTTCACGCCCATCTCGGTCATCAGGGCCCCCATGGCGCGCAGCATCCCGGGCGTGTTGGTCATCACGTAGTCTGCCTCCGCGAAGTTCATGGTGCCGCAATCGAGCGTGCAGATCTCCGGCCGGCATTCCGCGATATGGGCCACGCGTGCCTCGGCGCCGATCATGTCGGTTCCGGTCTGCAAGGGCAGGGGGGAGGAGGTCGGGCCGAACACCATGTCACCACCCATGCCCGCAGTCAGGTTCAACACCACGTCGACCTCCGCGTCGCGGATCCGGTCCGTCACCTCCCGGTAGAGGGCGCCATCGCGGGCGGGGGCACCGGTCTCGGGGTCACGAACGTGGCAGTGTACGATTGCAGCACCGGCCTTGGCGGCCTCGATTGCCGACCTTGCGATCTGCTCCGGGCTGCGGGGCACATGGGGGCTGCGATCCTGCGTGCTGCCGGAGCCTGTCACGGCACAGGTGATGAAAACCTCTCGGTTCATGTTCAGGGGCATTGCCGCGTTCCTTTGGTTCCTTCCCGCCAGACTACGCAGCTTGACGCACCAGAACCGTGCCGAAATAGTCAGGATCATGCCGGATTGGATTCTCCCCACCCAGCAAGGGCGCACTGTCGGGGTGCTGCTCTTCGAGCAGTTCTCGAACCATTGCCTCGCCAATGCCATCGAACCGCTGCGCGCGGCGAATGGCCTGCTGGGCGATGCGGTCTATCGCTGGGAGGTGCTGACGCTGGACGGTGCGCCCGTCACCTCGTCCAGCGGCTTCGATGTCGCGCCTTCGGGGAGACTGGCCGAGGCGACAGGAGACGCGCTGGTCCTGTTGCCGAGCTACGGCGCCCGCAGATTGGCAACACCGGCTTGCAGCAGGGCGTTGCGGGCAGCGGCGCAGCGGTTCACGACGCTGGTCGGGTTGGACATGGGGTCATGGCTGCTGGCGGAGGCGGGCTTGCTCGATGGCCATGCCGCGACGATCCATTTCGACGAGTTCGAGGCCTTTGCCGAGCGATTCCCAGAGGTTGAGGCGCGCAGGTCGCGCTGGGTGCGCGACCGGGACGTGTGGACCGCAGGCGGGGCGATGACCAGCTACGAGCTTGTGGTGGACTACCTGTCGCGTAGCCATGGGACCGCCCTGTCGCTGGAGATCGCGTCACTGTTCATGCACAGCGATGCGGACGCGCCCGTGATCGACGTGCCGTCGCAACGGGATCGCATCGTGGCCCGCGCGCTGGCCGAGATGGAGGCGAATATCGAGGAACCGCTGCCGATCGGGACGCTCGCGCGGTTCGTGGGCTGCACGCAGCGGCAACTGGAGGTGCGGTTCGAACGCGCGCTGGGCGCGACGCCCCGGGCCGTCTACCGACGGCTCAGGCTGAACGTGGCGCGCCGACTCCTCGTGGAGGCGCGGCTCGGCGTGGCGGAGATTGCGTTGCGATCCGGGTATTCGGATGCAAGCGCTTTTGCCCGAGCTTTTCGCCGTGAACATGGACGCGCGCCGCGGGACTATCGTCGCTAGCGTCGGGAGGCGGAGGAGATCCTTGCAGATCGCCCAACGGCACCAATACTCGCAATGACCCTCGAAGCCGGTCGGTGTCAGGTATGCGCTAAATGCATGCCTGAACCCCGTTTTGCGCATGGGCCTGCTGTCCCATGGCGCCCGCAGCCGCCACTGTCAGCCCGGAGGCGCCACCTTGCCGTCGAACAGGCATTGGGCAAACCCGCTCCTGCCCCGGCACGAAAAGGCGTTGCGATCGACCCGACTCACAGGGGGCATCTGCTCCCGCCAGGCCGGGTCCAGACAGTTGAAAAAGTTGCTCGCGTGCCAGCCCCGCTCTACAACGTTGGGAGAGACGACATGCGTGGCCATTTCGCGCGCCAGCCCAGAGACGAGGAGCAGCCGGCCATTTCTGCCGTTCCGACACCGACCGACACGCCGGCGGACAGCGTGCCCGGCTATAGTGATGCGCTGGACGCCTGGTGGGCGGCGCCAGAGGCTGACGCATTTCCCTATCGTGCGGTGATTGCCGGCTTTTCCGAGCGTGGAAAGCACTTCGCACCGGCCGCCCTTACGTCCCGGATGGTCAGGATCCGGGACGCGCGCGAACGTGTTGCAGGTGAAACGACGGAGCAGCAGGCGCTGGACGCATTTCTGGACGCGGCTCTCGACAAGGTCGAGGGGCGGTACGACTACGCGACCTATTGCGGGTTGAAAGTGCTGAATCTTGGTTCGCTCGGCGCGGGGAATCCCGATGCAGATGAGGTTCTGCAGCGCCGGGATCAACTCTTGCTTGCCGTGCTCGGTGATCTTGTTGCCTACGAGTGGTCGGTCGCGGACGGCGGGCACGACCCACTTCCTCTTCTTCAGCCGGACAGCGAGCATCTTCGCCGCCGTGTCAAACGGGCGCTGGGGGCCATGCGGCCGTCGCTGTCCCGGATGGGCTGCCCGGCGGAGCAGGGCAGCGCCCAGGTGGCCACGTTTCTGACCTGGCGCGCCGCGCGGCTGGGCGAGGCCGAGTCGGACCGGATGGCGCGGAGTTTGCTGCCGGTGCATCGGGTGCATGACGAATACCTGTTTCTGCGGGTGCTTCAGGCGTTTGAGGTGAACTTCGCAGCGATGGCGGTGCTGCTGGAGCAGGCAATCCGCGATATCGAACGCAACCCGGACAGCGCATTGGCGCAGCTTGTGATGGCGAACCGTATCCAGCGGGAGGCGGCACGGCTGTTCCCCTTGCTGGGTACGATGTTGCCGGAGGCCTTCCAGGATTTCCGCCGGTTCACCGAAGGCGCGAGTGCGATCCAGTCCGCCGGCTACAAGAGTGTCGAGGCACTTTGCCGGGTGCCCGACCGGGAGCGCCTGGATTCGGTGGCCTATCGCTCCGTACCTGAGGTCAGGGCATGGGCGAAGGCAGGCCCGCGCACGCTGGAGGTCGCCTTCGAGGAAGCGTGCCGGAACGGCTCCCTTGCCCCGTCGGTCCGAAAGGCGATCGCAGGCGAGTTGCAGGCCTTCTCCGAGAAGCTGCTCGGATGGCGGCAGGCACACTATCAGATGGCGCGGAAATACCTCGGGGCGCGGGGGGGCACCGGCTACACCGAGGGCGTGCCATACTTGGAGCGCGTG
Source organism: Aliiruegeria haliotis (assembly GCF_003003255.1). Classification (GTDB taxonomy): domain Bacteria; phylum Pseudomonadota; class Alphaproteobacteria; order Rhodobacterales; family Rhodobacteraceae; genus Tropicimonas; species Tropicimonas haliotis. The sequence continues at coordinate 336,381 of NZ_PVTD01000004.1, read as the reverse complement.
CGGCATGTACCGGTCTTCTCCCGTCCCATGACACCCGGCGCCGGAGCCTAGAGCACCACGTCGACCCGCCCGGTCCCTGTCTTGATCCGCGCTGCATTCACCAGATCGTTGGATCGCGCCCGGGTCTCAGCATCTTCGGCCGAGAGGCCGTGCGCCAGCCATCGGCCGACAAGGCGCTCCAGCAACACATCCTCGGGCACATCGATGAAGCAGGACAGGTCCCAGATGTCGGCGAGTTCCGACCATGGCGCTTCGGCAAGGCACAGGTAGTTGCCCTCCACCACCGCGATACGGTCGGCCGGCCCGATCGGGATGGCGCCGGCAATGGAAATGTCTCGGTGCCTGTCGAATGTGGGCAGGACGACTTCCTTCTCCGATTTCAGGCGTCGCATTGCGTGCACGAAGCCCGCGCCATCGAAGGTTTCCGGTGCGCCCTTGCGCGGCAACAGATCTCGCGCGACAAGGACTGCATTGTCGAGGTGGAACCCATCCATTGGCACCAGGACGGCGCCCGCGTCAAGGCTGTTCAGTGCCTCCACCAGCGAAGCGCCGAGGGTGGATTTCCCCGACGCTGGCGGGCCGGCCAGCGCGATCAGCAAGCGTGGCTGCGCCTCTGGGAGTGTGAGGATCCGATTGACGAGGTCGGCAAGCCCGTCGGTGTCCATTGCAGTACCTCCTCGGTTGGGTCCTCGCGTGCGGCGAACAGACCGAATGAGAGCCCCCCGGCTTCCGGAGCGACTGCGGTGCAGCGATGGCCGGTGGGCGGTTCGTCAAACACTCGCACATTCAGCCTGACCTTCAAATTGGTCAATTTGATTGGATTAATCTGACCGGCATCCCGCCGGCCTCTATCCTCGGGGGCAAGAGAGCGGTGGGCCGTCTAGGAACGCGAGCTTCCCGGTCTCGTACCCGTGCCTTTTGCGGGCGCTCGATGAACGATTGCCGCCATAGGGATTCCCCGCCGAAGGCCGGGGTCGCATGAGCGATGGAGCATGGGGTAGGGAGTGGAGGAGGGCAATCGGGTGCCAAAGCCGGGCAGATCTGCCAGCCATCGTCCGTGTGGTTCGCGGGGCGAGCGGCGCGGCCCTGGCGGAATTCTCCGCAGGCTGTTGCGATGATGTGACCGGGCGGCTAGTCCGATGGAACGGGCACCCGCCGCCCGGCGGAAGGAGGCCCTGCATGTCCCGAAAGCACGACCTGACCTATGGCAGCCACTTGCAGCTGGCCCGGCTCCTCGGGGCCATGGACCCGGTATCCGACGTGCCCGACGAGGTCCTGTTCATCACCCAGCACCAGACCAGCGAGCTGTGGATTCGACTGATGCTGCACGAGTTGGAACAGGCTCGGAACGCCATCTCCAAGCGCCATATCCCCGCCGCGACCAAGGCACTGGAGCGTGTTGCCGTGGTGTTGACCCACCTCGTGGCAAGTTGGGACGTGCTGCGGACGTTGGCGCCCGAGGACTTTTCCCGTTTCCGGGGCGCGTTGGGCTCTGCGTCCGGATTCCAGTCACACCAGTACCGCCTCCTTGAGTTCATGCTTGGCAATCGGGTGCCGTCGCGGCTTCAGGAACACGGAGCCAACCGGGACGCCATTGCGTTACTGGAGGCAGAGCTTTCCCGTCCTTCGATCTACGAGGGTCTTTCGGTGTCAGTCGCTGGTGAATTGCAGGTAACGCTCCCGCCGGATGCGTTCCGTCGCGATGCCCCGCATACGGCACATCCGTCGATCCTCCAGCTTTGGCGACGGGTCCAGGATCCGGACGCCGGACATGCCGGGTATCGCGCGCTGGCCGGGCAGTTGGTGGAGATCGAGGACCGGTTCCGCTGCTGGCGGTTCAACCATGTGACCACCGTCGAACGGGTGATCGGAACCCGGCGCGGCACCGGAGGGACGAGCGGCGTCGGTTATCTGCGCAAGATGCTCGATGTGGAGTTGTTCCCCGAGCTCTGGCAACTGCGCGCCGAGATCTGACCCGGCAGGGTGCTTTTCAATCTGGGGTATCTTCCCTAGCGTGCCTACAGGCAAGCCAACTCATTGGCAGGATCATCGGAGGATTTCATGAAGACCAGTCTGATACTCGCGGCCGGAGCATTGCTGTTGGTGGCCGGATGCGGCGCGACGGGAAACAACACCACCTTTGCAGAGACAACTGAAACCGTCTCCTTGTCCGGCACGATCGATGCGCTGGACCAGTCCAACCGCACATTCCGGGTGCGGGATGGCCGCACGGCGGTCACCTTCCGAGCTGGACCGCAGGTGCAGAATTTCGGTGAGCTGGAGGTCGGAGACACGATCGCGATCGAGTACTACGAGTCCATCGCCGTGGGCATGGCGGATCCGTCCGATCCCGGCACGGCCGTTGGCGAGGTCGTGATGGGCCGCGCAGCACCCGGAGAGCGGCCGGCCGGAGGCGCGATCGGGAGCGTGACTGCCGTGGTTGAGTTGATCTCCTACGACGCTGCCACCGATCTCGCGACGGTAAAGCGGCCGGATGGCGAGACCGAGACCGTCCTCGTGCCGGATGACCTCATTCCCTTCGTCGCCGCGCGGTCGCCGGGAGACAACATCGTGGTCGCCATCGATCGGGCGGTCGCGGTTGCCGTCACCGAAACAGAGTGATTCATGGCGCCGCCGAACGGGCCGTCACGGTTCCTTTGTTGGTGGCACAGGATCTGTGACTGCCCGCCGATCGCCCCGCGGGCAGTCTTTTCGTGAGGGTCCCACACCCTGTTGCAATAGACCGGTCGTTCTGCTGCTGGGCGCCAGGCTTTAAATGGCGGCGGTCGCGGCTACTGTCGGTGTTCTCCGAGAAACCCCGGGCGCATCAGTCTCGGCGGCTCGGGCGACGTCGGGATGCAATACCTGCGACGGCAACTGGCTATTGCGACGGCCTAGGGGCCACCTCGGCGGGGATTGGAACATCGCGAGATGTGCAGAGCGGGCCAAGGTTAAAAGGCGCGTCAGTGCGGGCCGTATGCTACCCTCGAACACGGCGCCACACGCCTCCTTCCATGCTGCCACGACGATGTGATGGCGTGGGCGCCATACTCTACAATGCCGGATCAGGTGGTCGCATTGGGGCGCCATCCCCCGTGTGACAGGGAGCGGCCAAAGCAGGCCGTGTTGCGCGGTGCCGAACTGACGAAGCGAGCACTTTGCTCACTTCTGCCGGTGGGCCTCCACCGTTTTCTTGGCCATGATCATGGGAAGGACGATCCCGGCAATCAACGCGCCGATCCAGACGAGCAGCGTCGCGATCAACCAGGTTGAAATGCCCTGGATTTGCATGCCGCCCACGATGGCGTTTGTGATGAGCAACCCGACGAAGGTTGTAACCAGCGCGACACCGCCTTTCAGAGCGGGGATGTTCTTCTCGGACATCCGCGTGATCAGCGGGCCGACAACGATTTCGATCAGCGACAGCAGCAGCGTCGCGACGATGAAACCCTTTGCGGTGAAGGTGAAGGAATCGCCCAGCACGAGGCTGGCCACGAGCAACCCGACGGCATGGGCCAAAATGTAGATAGCTGCGGAGATAAGCGTGCGAACCATCTGGTCCTCCTTCGAGTTGCCTTGCCGGGATATTAGCCTCGCATGACGGCATTCCAAGCGGTAAATTGCCGGGCCATGCAAGGATGCCGCCCTTCAGGCCCTTGAACCTTCTATCTTTTGTCGCATTGCTGGACTAGATTCCGCGAATACCACACCGGGGGAGGTCCCCAAAGGAGCGCACCATGCCTATTCTGCATATATTCTGGTCCATATTCCTCATTTTCATGCTTGCCGCCTGGATCTGGACACTGATCGCGGTGGTCAGTGACATTTTCGCAAGCGAGGATCTCAACGGCATGGGCAAGGGCCTTTGGATCCTTGGTGTCATTATCGTGCCCTGGCTTGGTGTGCTGCTGTACCTCATCATTCGTGGCGACGGCATGCAGGAGCGCAACCGGAAGGCCGCCGAAGCCATTCAGGACGCGCAGAAGGCCTATATCCAGGACATGGCCGGTACACGGTCCGCCGCCGACGAACTCGCCAAGCTGGCCGAGTTGAAGGAAAAGGGCGTGATCAACGAAGAAGAGTTCCAGGCCCAGAAAGCCAAGCTTCTCGGCTGAGTGACGCAGGTCAAACGGGCCGGATCGTATCCGGCCCGATAGCGATTGAACGTCCGGTGGGGTCGGGTAGTATCTGGGTCCCTGACCGGCGGCACGGATATGCGGCCCTGACTTGATACCGGAGCGGACGGGCATGCCGAACCCTCACCTGGCGAACACGGTTCTCAGCCTTGTGCTTGTCGTGTTGATCGGCTGGCTCCTGGTGATCGGCAAGGGCATCCTGTTGCCGATCTTCACCGCCGTGATCGCGGTCTATATCCTGAATGCAAGTGCCATCAGCCTAGGCAAACGCCCGGTGATCGGATTGCTGCCGGCCTGGGCTCTTCGAATTCTCGCCCTGCTGTTCTTCACCCTGTTTGTCGTGGCGATCGGGCTGATTGTCAGCGTGACAGTGGACGAGTTGCTGCGGGTCACCCCGACCTATCAGCAGAACCTCGAAATCCTCGTGTCACAGATGGCGGGCATGGTGGGGTTGCAGGACGACCCCTCCTGGGAGGAGATCCGCGACGCCACGGTTGATCGCGTGCGCCTGCAAAGCCTCTTCAGCACCCTTCTGTCATCTCTCACCAGCTTCGGCGGTTCGATCTTTTTCGTCGTGGTCTATGCCGGCTTCCTGCTGGGCGAAAGCAAGCGTTTTGCGCGACGGGTCGAAGCCGCGCTTCCGGCGGACGAGGCCCACCGGCTGCTGGAGATTGTCACCGATGTGAACCGGCGGATCGGCGAGTACCTCGCGGTGAAAACGCTGATCAACATCATTCTCGGCGTGATCTCTTACAGCATCCTTTGGGCAATGGGCGTCGATTTCGCCGCTTTCTGGGCAGTGATCATCGCGCTGCTGAACTACATTCCCTATGTCGGATCGCTGATGGGGGTGGTCTTTCCTGTGGTCCTGTCGCTGGCCCAGTTCGGGTCGTTCTTCACCACCGCACTGCTGGCGTTGCTGTTGACCGGGGCGCAAACCTATGTCGGCAACGTCATGGACCCACGTATGATCGGCCGGCAACTGAACATGTCGCCGTTCGTTGTCCTGGTCGCTCTGTCGGTCTGGACGGCCCTGTGGGGCATCCCGGGCGCGATCCTCGCAATCCCGATGACCTCGATGATCACGATCATCTGCGCGGCCTTTCCGGGCACACGTTTCATCGCGGTGATCCTGGCCGATGAACCCGGCAATCTGGAGCCGGACCAGATCCGGGACGAGCCACTGCCGTAGGCGGCCACAGGGCAATCCCGGACGAAAGCGCCTTTGCTTCCAGGGGCATGATTCGTCCGAAACCGGTGCGGATTTCTTCGCGACGGGCAGAATTCGCTGTCCAGCGGCTTTCGGGTCGGAAAACCCCACATGTTTTCTTTCAACAGGTTATGCCGGCACCTGGCGATGGAGAACTTTTTTCAGTTTTCTATTGCCGAAACCGGTTTCGGGTCTTTCAGTGGCGGCAGGGAGAGATTCTATGGCGCAACCAGCTGCGGGAAAGACTGCCGGAGGCCCAAGGCGGCCCCGTGTCACTATTTCCGATGTGGCTCAGGAACTTGGCCTGACGAAGGGCACGGTTTCGCGGGCGCTGAACGGCTATGCGGACATCTCCGAAAGCACCCGGAATCGGGTTCTGCATGCGGCGGAGGCGATGGGATATCGCCCCCTGAGCCACGCTCAGGCGATCCGCACCGGCAAGGTTCGGTCCGTCGGCCTTGTCCTGCAACTGAACCAGCATGACGGCCACCGGCCTTTCCTTCAGGATTTCCTGTCCGGGATCAGCGAGGCCGCTTCTGCCGCGGACTGGACCATGACCATGGCCACCGCCTCCTCCGACGAGGACACGCAGCGATTGCTGGCAAAGCTCGTGGCCGAACACAAGGCAGACGGATTCATCCTGCCGCGAACGTATATGGTTGATGCCCGGGCCGAGTTCCTGCGTGCCGAAGGCGTGCCCTTCGTCCTCTTCGGGCGCACGCGCAAGGAAGAAGGATGCGCCTGGTTCGACGTGGAGAGCGAAGCCGCGATGGAAGAAGCCGTGCGCATACTCCACGGCCTCGGCCACCGACGGATCGGGTTTGTGCCCGGGAGCCGGGAATACACGTTCTCGGTGATCCGGCAGGAGGGGTACGAGGCAGGGTTGCGGCGTTGCGGATTGCCGTTCGATTCCGATCTGGTGGGCCGCGATGCGCTGAGCCGGGCCAGTGGTGCCGAGGCCACGCGGGCGCTGCTGTCGCTGCCGGAACCGCCCACGGCCATCGTTTTCTGTGTGGATCGCGCGGCGATCGGTGCATACGAGCCGGCGCATCTTGCTGGGCTGGCCATTGGCCACGACCTTTCAGTGATCTCCTATGACGGGATTCCGGAGGGCGGGCTGGTATCGCCGAAACTCTCCACCTTCTCGGTGGACATGAAACACGCCGGCGAGCGCCTTGCGCAGCTCCTTATCCGCCGGATCGAGGGAGAGGCCCCCGAGACCCTGCGCGAAACCGTCCGCGCCCGTTTTCTCGCCCGTGGATCCCACGGGCAGCCAGCCTTGTCATCGGCGGACGTTGCCCGCCGTGTCAAATCAGCACTGAATTACTAGGGAGGAACAGATGTTCAAGAAATCTACACTTCTGGCCGGAACGGCCGTTGCGCTTGCCATGTCGGCGATCGCTGCCAATGCCGATGGCATCCGCTTCTGGACGACAGAAGACCAGCCTGCGCGCATGGAGAGGCAGCAGAAGATGGCCGAGGATTTCGCGGCCGAATCCGGTATCGAGGTCGAGGTGATCCCGGTCTCCGAAAAGGACCTTGGCACCCGCGCGACGGCCGCCTTCGCAGCCGGCGACCTGCCGGACGTCATCTACCACCCGCTGTCCTACGCCTTGCCGTGGGCCGAAGCCGGTATTCTCGATACCGACGCCGCGACCGAGGTGCTCGATGCGCTCGGGCGCGACACCTTTGCGCCGGGCGGCATTGCGCTGGCAGCTGTCGAGGACGGCGTGGCTGCCGTTCCGGTGGATGGCTGGACGCAGATGATCGTCTACCGCAAGGACAAGTTCGAAGAGGCCGGGCTGGAGCCGCCGACCACCTTCGCCAATGTTCTCGCCGCGATCGAGAAACTGCACAATCCGCCGGAGATGTACGGCTTCGTGGCCGCCACCAAGGTGGACGAGGCATTCATGAGCCAGGTGCTGGAGCATGTGTTCCTCGCCAACGGTGTTTCACCGGTCAATGCAGACGGGTTTGCCGAGCTTGACGAAGCCAAGACCATCGAGGTGCTGGAGTTCTACAAGGCACTGATGGAGGCCTCTCCGAAAGGCGAGTTGTTCTGGAAGCAATCGCGGGAGATGTATTTTGACGGCAAGGCCGCGATGATCATCTGGTCGCCGTTCATCCTCGACGAACTGGCCGGTCTGCGCGACAGCGCCCCGCCGACCATCAACGACGACCCGACATCCTCGGAACTGGCCTCGCTGACCGGTATCGTGACGACCTTTGCCGGGCCGTCGAACCCTGATGGCGCAGCATGGGGCGATACCCGCTACCTCGGCATTACCAACGACGCGGATACCGAGGCGGCGATGGATTTCGTCAAGTACTCCATGGATCAGGGGTACATGCAGACCCTCGCAATCGCGCCGGAGGGCAAGTTCCCGGTTCGGAAGGGGACCGCGGACGAGCCCGCCAAGTTCACCGAGGAATGGGCCCAGCTGGACGTTGGTGTGGACCGGAAGGCGCCGCTTTCCGAGCTTTATGCGCCGGAGATGATCGACGAGATCGTCGGGGGGCTCGATGTTGCCCAGCGTTGGGGTGTCAAGGAGGGGCAGCTGGCATTGGCCTCGAAGATGATCAATGCGCAGGTCTTCAACCGTCTGGTCCGCGAATTCGCCGATGGTGAGCGGGATGCCGCCGCGACCGTTGCCGCGCTCAACGAAGAACTGGCCAAGATCCAGTAGGTACCAACCGGCCCCGGGGATCTCTCCGGGGCCGTCCTCCTGAACCGGTCGAACCGCCGATGGCCGGCGACCAGTGGAGACTACAATGACAACCGCAGTACCTCCGAAAGGTACAGGCCCGCTCGCAAAGCGCGAGGCGCGTCTGGCCTGGGGACTTCTGTTCCCGACGATTTTCAGCGTGGCGATGGTCATCATCCTGCCGTTGCTGTCGATTTTCTGGATTTCGTTCAAACCGATCGGGCTCGCGGACCTGCGTCCCCCGGTGCCCGTGGTGCGCGAACAGGTGCGCGGAAGACCGGCTGCGGCCGGCGATTCGGCGACCATAGAATACCGTTTGCGGAATTCCAGCCAGGACAAGGCCATCAAAGGCGTGACGCTGGAGGATGACTGGCCTCCCGGCCTGACCCTGACCGGCGAGGTCCCGGAGGGCTGTGCGCTGAACGGGCAGACCTTTTTCTGCGACTTCGGGGACATCGATCCGAAGTACAACAATCGGATGAAGATCGAGATCGAGGTTGGCCAGGCGTTTTTTGACTGGGGCGGCGACCCGAAGGACAGCGAGCCGATTGTCACCGGCACGGCCGATTTCATCCTGACCAATTCCGAGTTCACTCTGGAGAACTTCGCACGCATCTTTGACGGGTCCGAGTTCTGGTCGGTGTTTGGCGTAACCATGTTCTACACCCTCTTCGGGACGATTGGTGCCCTGGTTGTCGGGCTGTTCGCCGCCATGCTGCTGAATCAGGAGTTTCGCGGGCAGGGGATCTTGCGTGGGCTCTACCTCTTTCCCTACGTGGCGCCCGTGATCGCGGTGGCCTTCACCTGGGTCACGCTTTTTGATCCGACTTCCGGCTCGGCGAACGAGTTGCTGATCCGCATGGGCGTGACCGACGAAGGTATCAATTTCTTCGGTCAGAAACCGTTGGCGTTGATCATGGTGACAATCTTTGAGATCTGGCGGTACTTTCCGCTCAGTTTCCTCTTCATCCTCGCCCGGTTGCAGTCGATCGACAGCGACATGTACGAGGCGGCGGATATGGACGGGGCCTCACCGTTCCAGAAATTCTGGTATCTCAGCCTCCCGATGCTGCTGGGGATCCTGAGCGTGCTCTTCCTTCTGCGCTTCATCTGGACCTTCAACAAGTTCGACGACATCTTCCTGCTCACGGGCGGCAACGCGGGCACCCGGACGCTGACGGTGAACGTCTACGAACAGGCCTTCGCGGTCTCCAACATCGGCGCGGGAGCGGCGGTTGCCGTGGTGGTCTTCGGCTGCCTGCTCGTGTTCTCGATCTTTTTTTTCAAGTTCATCAGCCGTGAGGAGGGCCTCTGAATGTCTGCTCTTCGCAAGGGAAACATCGTCGGCCCGGTCATCGGCCTGCTCTGGCTTCTCGTGATCGCCACGACCGTGGCCGTGATGATGTCCTTCATCACCGGCGCCGCATTCAGGCCGGGCCTCATCGGATCGCTCCTCATCGGGACTGGACTGGGCGCCGCCGCGCTCAGGGTCAAGGATAAGTGGCTGCTGATCGGCGGAGGCGCTGTCGCGACCTTCGTGTTGATGATGATCGACTTCGGTCCCGTCCTGACCGGCGACGGCGTGACCTTCGTCCACAAGATCCTCACAGCGGTCCTTATCGGTATCGGCGCGGGCTGGCCGTTGCATTCCATGCTTGGCGGACACCCGACAGGTGAGATGAACAGGCACGAGTTCGAGGAGATCGTGATCCGTTTCCTCACCGGGTTCGGCTACGTTTTCTTCACCGCCATCGTCGTCATCCCTTTCTACGTGATGGTCATGACCTCGCTGAAATCGCAGCAGGCGCTGCTGCAGAATCCGCTTGATTTCACCGTGGACCTGAGCCGGGGGTGGGGGCTCTTCCGCAGCTACCACGAGTTGTTCCGGGACTTCAATTTCGGCTCCTACCTGTGGACGTCCTTCATCGTTTCGGTGATCACCGTCTTCGTGACGCTGCTGTTCTCAGTGCCGGGCGCCTATGCCGTCGCCCGGTTGCGGTTCAGGGGCGCGGCGGCGTTCTCCCGATCAATCCTGATGATCTACATGGTGCCGATGATCGTCGTCGCCTTGCCCATCTACATCGTCTTCTCGATGACCGGGCTCAGGAACTCTCTCTTTGGCCTCGTCCTGATCTATCCCGTCACGACGATTCCCGTTTCGCTCTACATGTTGCAGGGCTATTTCCGGGGGTTGCCAGCCGAAGTCGAGGAGGCGGGACTGATGGATGGCCTCAGCCGGTTGGCCGTGATCTGGAAGATCACCCTGCCACTGTCGCTGCCCGCGCTGGCCTCGGTCTCCCTCTATGTCTTCATGATTGCCTGGAACGAGTTCCTGCTGGCCTTCATGTTGCTGGATGATCCCTCCAAGTTCACGCTGACACGGGGGGTTGCGTCGCTCAACTCCTCGGAGGTTCCACGGCAACACCTGATGGCCGGCGCGGTGATCGCGACCGTGCCCATCATGGTGCTCTTCCTCGGGTTGGAAAAGTTCATGACCAAGGGCCTGACTGCCGGATCGGTCAAGGGGTAGGGCCAATGACCTTTTTCCGAAACCGATCCGATGTCATGGCAGCAGCGGGCAGCCCAGGGCCGCCATCGGCGGGGACGCCAACGGGCGCGGATTGGGCCGCGGACGGCACAGGCGAGACCGGCCCCCTGTTGCCCGGAGCAACCTGCAAGATCACCTCAACACCTATCCGAGCGCACCTCACATGACCTACGAACACCTCGACGAAGAGGCCCGGCAGATCCTTCGCGACAACGACCGGGGCGGCTATACCGTGCCCACCTCGGGCCTCTATCCCTACCAGTGGAACTGGGACAGCGCCTTTGCGGCCTGGGGGTTCTCCACCTTCGATATTGACCGGGCCTGGGTCGAGCTTGAGACCCTGATGGCCTCGCAATGGGACGACGGGATGGTGCCCCATATCATCTTCCATCGCGTTGTTCCGGAGTATTTCCCCGGGCCAGACGTCTGGGGAGCCGGGGGCAACCCGCCGACCTCGGGCATCTCTCAGCCCCCCATCGCCGCCACCATGGCGCGAGCGGTGTACGCGGCAGACATGGTCGCCGGCCGCCCCCGGCTGGAGGCGATGTACGACGGGCTGTTGAACTGGCATCGCTGGTTTATGAGGGCTCGGGTTGACGACGGGATGTGCTGCATCACGCACCCTTGGGAGTCGGGCCGCGACAACGCGCCGGACTGGGACGAGGGCATGAGCAATGTCGACACCTCCGGCGTCGGCGCCTACCAGCGCCGTGACACCAGCCATGTCGACAACGACATGCGCCCCACGAAGGAGCAATACGACCAATACCTCGCGCTGCTCTATTTCAGCCGGGATTGCGGCTGGGATATCGAGACCATCAACCGGACTTCGCCGCTGCGCATCGCGGATCCGGGTATGACCTTCATGCTCCTGCGTGCGCACCGGGACCTGAAGTGGATCGGCGATGCCTTTGGCCGGGACACGACGGAGATCGATGGCTGGATCGACACGATGGTCGAAGGGGCCGGGCGGCTCTGGAACCCGGATGGCGGCTATTATGACAGCTTCAACATGCGGACGGGGGCCTTCACGGGCACGCTCTCCTGCGCGTCCTTCTATTGCTGGTACGCGGGGATCGACGACCAGCGGATGCTGCCGCATCTCGACCGGATTCTCGCGGCGGTGAAATACCCGATCCCCTCCTATGATCCGGACGGGCCGGGCTTCGACCACATCCGCTACTGGCGCGGTCCTGTCTGGGGCATGGCCAACAGCCAGATCGGCGCCGGTCTGACAGAGATGGGGTATGCCGAGCACGCCCGGAAAATCCGCGAAGGAACCCGTGCCGTGATCGCGGATCACGGCTTTGCCGAGTACTTCAGCCCCGTCGACGGTACCCCCGCCGGCGGCCAACATTTCACCTGGACCGCGGCTATCTGGCTCACTTACGCCTCGCCGCAAGCCAAGGGAGGGTTTTGATATGGGAGCCATCACGCTCAGGGCCGTCGAAAAGTGGTACGGCGATGTGCAGGTCATCAAGGGGGTCGATCTGGAGATCCAGGATGGCGAGTTCGTTATCTTCGTCGGCCCGTCGGGCTGCGGAAAGTCGACCCTTCTGCGGATGATCGGTGGCCTGGAGGAAACCTCGCGCGGCCAGATCCTGATCGACGGCAACGACGTCACCGACCACCCGCCTGCCAAGCGTGGTCTGTCGATGGTGTTCCAGTCCTATGCGCTCTACCCGCACATGTCGGTTGCACAGAACATGGGCTTTTCGCTCAAGACGGCCGGCGCGCCGAAGGCGGAAATCGACAGCAAGGTGAACGAGGCCGCGCGGATCCTGAAACTGGAACCCTATCTCGACCGCCGTCCCAAGGATCTTTCCGGCGGGCAACGCCAGCGGGTGGCCATTGGCCGGTCGATCGTGCGCGACCCGACGGCGTTCCTTTTCGATGAGCCGTTGTCGAACCTCGACGCGGCGCTACGTGTGGAAATGCGCTACGAGATCGCAAAGCTCAGCCAGAACCTGAACACAACGATGATCTACGTCACCCATGACCAGATCGAGGCGATGACACTAGCAGATCGCATCGTAGTGCTGGAGTTCGGGACCATCGCCCAGATCGGCACCCCGCGGGAGCTGTATGAACGCCCTGCCAACCTTTTCGTGGCGCAGTTCATCGGGTCGCCGAAGATGAACATCCTGCCCTGCACGACCGGCGACGGACGTTTCAACCTTGAAGGTGGTCGCGGAGGGGACTACGCCTTGTCAGGAAATGCCGTCAGCGTTGGCGCACGGCCGGAACATATCTCTCTCGGAGAAGAGGGCGAAGGCAATTGTGATGGCACGGTGGATGTTGTCGAATACCTCGGCGCCGACACCTATGTCATTATCGACGGTGGCCCGCTGGGGCAGATCACCGTCCGGGGATCGTCGCAGGATCCTCACAAGCCGGGCGACAGGGTGGGTCTCGTCTTCGACCCGCAGTGGCAGTTGTTCTTCGATGCCGACGGTCTTGCCGTAACCGCCTGAGGGAGGCGCAGCGAAGACCTATGCAGATTTCCGATCCCGAGGGCTTTCTCCGCGATCTGTTCGATATTGCGGTGGAAGTGGCTGATCCGATGGCAATGATCCCGGCCCGGCTACCGGAGAAACCGAACGGTCGGGTGGTGGTGATCGGTGCAGGGAAGGCGTCGGCGCGGATGGCGGAGGCCGTCGAAAGCGCATGGGGGCCGTGCGAGGGATTGGTGATTACCCGCTATGGTTACGATCGCCCCTGCCAGGGGATCGAGATCGTGGAGGCGGCGCATCCCGTTCCCGACCAGGTTGGCTTGGAGGCTTCAGCGCGAATGCTGGACTTGCTGGAGGGGTTGGGCGAGGACGATTTCGTGCTCGCGCTGATCTCTGGCGGGGCCTCGGCGCTGCTGGTGCAACCGGCAGGCAGGATCACTCTGGAAGAGAAGCAGGCCGTGAACGCGGCCCTACTGTCCTGCGGCGCGCCGATTGACCGGATGAACACCCTTCGCAAGCACCTGTCCCGGGTGAAGGGCGGGCAACTTGCAGCGGCGGCCTTCCCGGCAAAGATGCTGACACTCATGATTTCCGACGTGCCGGGAGACGATCCGGCCTACATCGGGTCCGGCCCCACGGTAGGCGATGCCAGCACGATCGAGGATGCCCGCGCAATCATTGCGCAGTGGAGCATCCCGGCCCCGGCCTCCGTTCAGGAGGTTCTTGCCGCCAGGACCGGCGTCGTGCCTCCGGGCGATGAACGCCTGTCCCGGGTGGAGAACATGGTCATTGCCGCGCCGTCGCAGTCGCTGTTCGCAGCATCTGCGCGGGCGGAAGAGGCTGATTGCGATATCCGACTGCTCGGTGATGATCTCGAAGGGGAGGCGCGCGAGGTTGCAAGAGAACATGCCGAGCTTGCCAAGAGCCTGCGCGGGCCGCGCCCCATGCTCCTTCTCTCCGGCGGAGAACTCACGGTGACCCGGACCGGCGATGGCGTCGGCGGACCGAATGCGGAATATGCGTTGGCGCTCGCGCTCGCCCTCGACGGCGCGCCGGGGATTTACGCAATCGCCTGTGACACCGACGGCGTCGATGGTGCGGCAGAGGTCGCGGGCGCCGTGGTGTCGCCGGAAACCTTGTCGAAAGCCGCAGCGGCGAAGCTCGATCCCGAAGCCGCCCTGATGCAAAATGACGCCCACTCTTTCTTCGAGACACTGGGCGATCAGGTCGTCACCGGTCCGACGTTGACCAATGTCAACGATTTCAGGGCCATCCTGGTGCTTCCTTCGTGACGCATAGCGGGGGGACATCGCGGCAACATCCGTCCGCGATGTCGCGCTGCTGCTTGCCGGGTCGGGTTTGGCTCCCTACATGGGCCGGATGAGACGTTTCCTGCCATTTTTGAAAAAACCGCCGGTGATCTCGGTCATTCGGTTGAACGGCATGATCGCCGCAGGTCAGCGCGGCCTGAACGATGCCTCTACTGCAACGATGATCGACCGGGCCTTCACGAAGGGCAAACCGAAGGCCATCGCATTGGTGATTAACTCACCCGGTGGCTCGCCTTCGCAATCCTCCCTTATCGTGGCCCGGATTCGCCGTCTGGCCGAGGAAAAGGAACTGCCGGTGACCGCCTTCGTGGAAGATGCTGCAGCCTCCGGTGGGTACTGGCTGGCCTGTGCCGCCGACGACATCATCGTGGACGAGAATTCGATTGTCGGTTCCATCGGCGTGATCTCCGCATCCTTCGGGTTGCACGAGATGATCGCAAGGATTGGCGTGGAGCGCCGTGTTCACACCGCCGGAAATTCCAAGAGTTTCCTTGATCCGTTCCGACCTGAAAAGGAAGAGGACGTCGAACGCCTGCGCGCGCTGCAGGACCAGATCCACGCGAACTTCATCAACCATGTGAAAGCCCGCAGGGGAGATCGGCTCGACAGTGAGCGCGATCTCTTCACCGGTGACATCTGGGTTGGCCGCCAGTCCGTCGACGTCGGGCTGGCCGACGGGATCGGACACCTTGTTCCAACGATGAAAGACCGGTATGGAAATTTGGCAAAATTTGTAATTCACGGGCCGCGTCGCGGCCTTCTGCGTAGGTTTGGCCTGTCGATTGCTGCGTCTGCGACGTCGGAACTTGAAGAAAGGGCCCTCTGGGCGCGCTACGGCCTCTGATGCTGGTAAAGATCGTCACCTTCTTCCTGATTGGTATCGCGGCGCTGGCCATGTTCGGGCGGTTGCGTTGGCCGGGTGCTGCGCGGCGCAGGGACAAGGGTGGGCCGCGACCGCCCAAGCCGCGGAAATGCAAGGCCTGCGGGTCGTATGTTGTAGGCAAGGGCCCATGCCCCTGCGGAAAAGGATGATCGAATGGTAACGGATGTCGCCCTGGCCTGCCTGGGGCTGGTTATCCTGCTGCTGGCGGGTGATGCGCTTGTCCGTGGCGCGGTCAATCTTGCGCTGCGGTTGGGCATCCCGGCGTTTCTTGTCTCGCTGACCATTGTTGCCTTTGGCACATCGGCGCCGGAACTTCTGGTGTCGGTGCAGGCGATCCTGACCGGGGCTGCCGGAATCGCGCTTGGCAACGTGATCGGGTCCAACATCGCGAATGTTCTTCTGGTGCTGGGTGTGCCGGCAATGATGACCGGGCTCCATACATCCGGCTGCGATACCCGGAAGACCTATGTCATGATGATGATCGCCACGGTCGTCTTCATCGGGCTTGCCTATACCGACCTGTTCAACTGGTTGGACGGCACGGTATTGCTGCTCTTGCTGGCCGTACTTCTGGGCGACGCCTTCCGGACCGCCATTGCCCACCGGCGGGATACGAAGGCCGCGGCCTGCGCTGCGGGTGACGATCTCGAGGACCTTGAAGGTGCCGATGCCTCCATGCCGGGATGGAAAGTCGCGCTTTTCCTTGTGCTCGGGTTGATCGGATTGCCGCTCGGCGCCGACTTGCTGGTCGATTCCGCCGTCAACATCGCCGAGGAACTGAACGTACCGGACACCGTGATCGGCCTGACGCTCGTTGCGCTCGGGACGTCGCTTCCGGAACTCGCAACAACCGTCATGGCGGCGCTGCGCGGTCAGACCGAAGTCGCGATCGGCAATGTCATCGGTTCGAACCTCTTCAACCTGCTTGCCATTATCGGGATCGCGAGTTTCGTCGGCCCGATCCCTGTGGCGCCCGAGACCCTGCAACTCGATATCTGGGTCATGTTCGCGGCCTCCGCCATTCTGTTCCCCTTCGTGTTCATGAAACGGGACATGGGACGGGGGACAGGTGTGGTCTTGACGGCAGGCTATGTGGGCTACCTACTGGTTGTTATTATCTGATCGCAAGCGAGGGCGAAGATGACCGATAACCGGGCTTTGGTGACCGGCGCGGCCAAGCGGATTGGTCGCGCGATGGCCTGGTATCTGGCCGGGCGCGGGTATGACGTGGCGGTCCATTTCCACGGATCCCGCGAGGCCGCGGACAGCCTTGTGCAGGAAATCCGCTCGATTGGCCGGTCCGCGGTCGCGGTGCAGGCTGACCTCACCTTGGAGAGTGACATGCAACGGTTGCTCCCGGAGGCCTCCGCGGCGCTGGGGGGGGCGTTCAACCTATTGGTGAACAACGCGTCCATCTTCGAGATGGATCGCATTGGCGCCTCTACCCGTGAAAGCTGGGATCGTCATCTCGAGTCCAACCTGCGGGCGCCCGTAGTCCTGACGGAGCATTTCGCCGCCCAGGCTCCGCCCGCCATCTACGACCACCGCCAGGAGCCGCTCTCCCAGTCGCTCGTGGTGAACCTTCTGGACCAGAGGGTGCGCAAGCTCACGCCGGCCTTCATGAGCTACACCGTTGCCAAGATGGGATTGTGGGCCTTCACGCAGACTGCGGCGCAGGCGCTGGCGCCAAGGATCCGGGTCAATGCCATTGGCCCCGGCCCGACGCTCAAGGGCGCGGAACAGGACGAGGCGCATTTCGTGGCGCAGCGGGCCGCCACGGTCCTGCAACGTGGCTCCAACCCCGAAGATATCACGGCGGCCCTTGGCTATTTCCTGGATGCACCGGGCGTGACCGGGCAATTGCTCTGTGTCGATGGTGGGCAGCACCTGGCGTGGAAGACTGCAGACATCCTCGACGTGTCCTGAAACGACCGCAGCCTTGCAAGTCACTTATGCACCAATCGCAGCCCAGTCACATTCCTGTTAGGAAACTGATAGGAAAATCAAACATTTGGGGTGCGACCAAAAATATCTTCAATGTTTTCAGCAGTTTATGTTTCCGCCCTTTTTTTAGGCAGGTTAATCAATCCCCTTTTTTTTAAGGGTCTTCGACCCACCCAAAGGGGCTTGTCCCGAGGGTTATCCACAGAAAAAGTGGACATGTTTGCGGTTGCCACACCCGTCGGTACATTGCAGCGATCCGTGGGAATCGATGAGTTAGCGACAAGGCGAGCGACGTGGGAGAAAAGACGACCCCGAACGACCACGCAGCAGCCCCCACGGGCTATGACTGCATTCAGGGGTACCTGAAGACGCTGGATGCCTCTCCGGGTGTCTATCGGATGCTGGATGGTGAAAGCCGTGTGCTCTACGTCGGTAAGGCGCGCAACCTGAAGGCCCGGGTGTCGAACTATTCCCGTCCGGGTGGGCACTCGCCCCGGATCGCGCGGATGATCCGCGAAACCGCCTCGATGATGTTCCTGACAACCCGCACCGAGGCCGAGGCGCTGTTGCTTGAACAGAACCTGATCAAGCAGCTCAAACCGCGCTACAACGTGTTGCTTCGGGACGACAAGTCCTTCCCCAATATCCTCGTGGCCAAGTCTCATGACTTCCCTCAGATCAAGAAACATCGCGGTGCGAAAAAGGAGAAAGGGGCCTACTACGGTCCCTTCGCTAGTGCCGGGGCAGTCAACCGGACGTTGAACCAGTTGCAGAAGGTGTTCCTCCTGCGGAACTGCACCGATGCCACGTTCGAAAGCCGTACGCGCCCCTGCCTGCTCTACCAGATCAAGCGGTGCAGCGCGCCATGTGTCGGCCACATCACGGCCGCGGAATACGGGGGGCTGGTGGGCGATGCGGAGCGATTCCTGCAAGGCAAGTCGACCAATATCCAGGCCGAACTCGCCGAACAGATGCAGCAGGCCTCCGACGCGATGGAATTCGAACGCGCGGCGGCGCTGCGGGACCGGATCAGGGCCCTGACGCAGGTTCAGGCCGCGCAGGGAATCAACCCTCGCGGCGTGCCGGAGGCGGACGTGGTCGGGTTGCACATGGAAGGTGGGCAGGCCTGCGTTCAGGTTTTCTTCATCCGCGCCAACCAGAACTGGGGAAACCATGATTACTACCCGCGCACGGGGGGGACGCAATCGCCGGGTGAGGTGATGCGCAGTTTTCTGGGGCAGTACTACGACGGCAAGGAATCGCCGCGGCAGGTGATCCTCAGCCACGACATCGACGACAAGGACCTGCTGGCGGACGTTCTCTCACAAAAGGCCGGTCGCAAGGTCGAGATCCTGGTGCCGCAGCGTGGCGAGAAAGCGGAACTGGTGGCCGGCGCACTGCGCAACGCGCGGGAATCGCTGGGGCGCAAGATGTCGGAATCGGCGGCACAGACGAAACTCCTGAAGGGCCTTGCCGATGCCTTCGGCCTCGCGGGGCCGCCAAGGCGGATAGAGGTCTACGACAACTCTCACATCCAGGGCACGAATGCCGTCGGGGGCATGATCGTGGCGGGGCCGGACGGCTTCCTCAAAAGCCAGTATCGCAAGTTCAATATCAAGGGGGAGGACCTGACCCCCGGCGACGACTTCGGCATGATGAAGGAGGTGCTGACCCGTCGGTTCAAACGCCTGTTGAAAGAGGATCCGGACAGGGAGTCCGAGGCCTGGCCCGACCTGCTGCTGATCGACGGTGGCGCCGGGCAGGTCAGCGCGGTGGCGGAAATCCTGGCGGAGCTTGGGGTGGAAGACGTGCCTTTTATCGGCGTTGCCAAGGGGGTCGACAGGGACGCCGGCAAGGAGGAGTTTCACCGCCATGGCGAAAATGCCTTTGCGCTGCGCCACAACGATCCAGTGCTCTACTTCGTGCAGCGGCTTCGGGACGAGGCGCACCGTTTCGCCATTGGCGCGCACCGACAGAAACGGTCGAAGGCTGTTGGTGCGACGCCACTGGATGATATTCCCGGAGTGGGCGCGACGCGAAAGCGGGCGCTGCTATCGCATTTCGGATCAGCCAAGGCGGTGAGCCGGGCGAACCTGCAGGATCTGAAGGCGGTCGACGGGATCTCGGCCGGGCTTGCCGAGAAGATCTATGATTTCTTCAACGAGCGCGGTTGAGGGCTGAACATGCCATCCTCGGGACTTTCGCCCGCCATCGGCCTCGGGTAGGACGGATGCATGATCTGGACAATTCCCAATATCCTGACCGTAGTGAGGCTGCTTGCGGCGCCACTGGTCATCCTTGTCTTCCTTGTCCTGCCGCACCCCTACGCCGACTGGATCGCGCTGGTGCTCTTCGTGGGCGCTGCGATGACCGACTGGTTCGACGGCTACCTGGCGCGGGCCTGGGGGCAACAGACCAAGCTGGGCACGATGCTCGACCCGATCGCGGACAAGGCGATGGTGGTCGTGGCACTGGCCGCGTTGCTGGCGCTGGTGGGGATGGATGCGCTGTTGGTGATCCCGACCGCGCTGATCCTGTTCCGCGAGGTTTTTGTCTCCGGGTTGCGGGAGTTCCTCGGCGACACGGCGGGGACGTTGAAGGTGACCCGGCTCGCCAAGTGGAAGACGACGGTGCAGATGGTGGCGATCTCGGTCCTGTTCCTGCACGGGATCTTCGAGCACAAGGTCGGGATGGTGACATTCGGAATGGATCAAAACCTGATCAACGGAGTTCTGAACGGCGATGTCGAGGACCTCTATGGACTTCTCGCCAACCTGCGGGCCATGGCTTTCGCCTGGTGGGCGGGCATTGCCCTTATCTGGTTGGCGGCGATCCTGACAGTCATGACCGGGTGGGACTATTTCCAGAAGTCGCTGCCCTATCTGAAGGACTGACGCGATGATCGACGTTCTGTATTTTGCCTGGGTGCGGGAGCGGATTGGCGTTCCAAGGGAGCGGCTGGAGACAGAGGCCACGACTGTTGCCGCGCTGGTCGAGGAACTGCGCGCGCGTGAGGAGCGCTACGAGGTGGCGTTTTCGGACCTCGCTGCCCTGCGGGTGGCGGTGGATCAGGAACTGACCGGGTTCGACGCCTCGCTGGAAGGCGCCCGGGAAGTGGCCTTCTTCCCGCCGATGACGGGTGGCTGATGGAGATCCGGGTCCAGCAGGAGCGTTTCCGCGCCGGCGAAGAGCTCGATCGCTTCACGGCTGGCGTTGAACATGCTGGTGCCGTTGTGAGCTTCACCGGGGTCGTGCGGGACGACAGCGGCGAGATGGCCGAGATGGTGATCGAGCATTATCCGGGTATGACGGAGAAGGCCCTTCGAGAGATCGCCGATCAGGCACTGGAGCGATGGTCGTTGGCGGATGCGCTGGTGATCCACCGCTACGGGCCGCTCGTGCCGGGCGAACAGATCATGATGGTTGCCACGGCGTCCCGGCACCGCAAGGACGCTTTCGAAGCGGCGGAATTCCTGATGGACTATCTGAAATCTCGCGCGCCATTCTGGAAGATGGAGCGCGGGCCCGACGGCGAAAGTTGGGTTGCCGCGAAGGACGACGACGAAGACGCCCTGAACCGCTGGTAGCCTCAGGCGTCGTCGCGCATCCGCTCGACATAGAGCCGAAGCTCTTCTGCCTCTTCTCGCGCATCGCGCAGGCCATCCATGGCCGCCTGCAACTCTGCCTCGGTCTGCGTGAGCTGGTTGGTCAACTCCGCCTCGCGCTGCTGCATGTAGGTGATGGCCTGATCGCGCGTTTCCTCGGCCTCGTGCAACGACTGGGCCATCTGGTCCAGTTCGCTCATGTCGGACTGGGTGACCCGCGTGACGCGGTGGATGATCCAGGAGGCAAACCATCCCAGCAGGAAGGCCACGAACAGGACCGCGGCGGTCGCAAGGATGAATTCGGAGCGGTTCACTGGTTGTCCTCCGTGGAGTGTTCGGTGTCGTCCGCGGCGCCGGACGTGGCGTCCAGATCTGCCTCCGCGTCGGCGCTTTCGTCGGTGGCCTCGGCCGTGTCTTCGGTCGTCGTATCGGCATCCGGCACGGTCGCCTGCTCGCCGGAAGTGCCGGCGTCCTCTGCCGTCTCTGCCGCTGCATCGGCGGCCCTTGCATCCTCGGCGCGGGCCTCGGTTTCGGGGGTGATCAGGCGGAACTCGATGCGCCGGTTGGCCTCGCGGCCTTCTTCGGTCTCGTTGTCGGCGATCGGTGTGGACTCGCCGTAGCCCATCGCGGCAATCTTCGAGGTCAGAACCCGCCGCGCGACAAGCGCCTCCAGAACGGCATCGGAGCGCTTCTGCGACAAATCCAGGTTCATCTCTTCGCGCCCCTGGCTGTCTGTGTGTCCGGCAATCTCGATCGACATGTCGACGTCCTTGCATTGCTTCAGGACATCCGCGATCTGGTTCACCGTGCCAATGGCGGAGGCTTCGATATCGGTGGAGCCGGGTGCGAAAGTGATCTTGGAGGCCGCGAGGATTTCGTTGATCTGGTCGACGCATTCGTCGGGGGTCGGCAACGCGGCGACAGGGTCGAGCGCCTCGTCATAGGTCACGTCGATGCTGTAGTTCTGTGCTTCGCCCAGCTTCTCGGAGAGGATACGGGCGATCTCCGCCCTGGCGTCCTTGTCGCCGGTGGTGCCGTGGATCTCGATGACATCTTCCTGCACCACCGCGGCGCCCTTGCTCAGTTCCGCAAGCGATTGCAGCGCGGCAAGCACCCGCACCGGCCATTCCGGCGGCAGGTCCTCGTCGATCCGGGCTGCCATGTAGACGTCTTCATGCCCGAACCGGGCCTTGGCAAAGCTCGTCACGGTCTCCCGGACCACGTCGTTGTTGATCCGCCCCCGCAGTTGAACCTGACCTTCGGGGCTGCGCGTGGCGGTGAAGACGGCAGGGCCATCGGCATCGTCCTCGCCGGCGACTTCCGGTTTCTCGGGCAGGACCGAGGACAGCGAGAACACGTCGGGCAGGTTGGATTCCAGCTCACCGACAACGCGGTCAAAGACCGCTTGCGGTGTCTCCTCTGTTGCGACCAGCGTCACGTCGGCATCAGAGAAGGTCACCGAGCCGCCGGTTTCGGCCACAGCCGCGATTCCCAGAACAACGGCATCGGCCCAGTCCGGTGTGGGGACGCCGAGGCCCAATGTACAGTCGACCTCGCCTTCGAGCCCGGCCTCGACCGCCGCCTCGACGATCTTCTCCCGCTCCCGGGTGTTGTCGACGGAGCAGGCATCGAAACGCGCGCCGGTGCTGTCGACGAGGAATCGCAGGGTGAACGGCGTGATCACCGGGCGCGGGGCTGAAATCGAAAAGCTCAGAGCGATGGATTTCGGGACCCGGCGGGCGAGCGCGGATTCGAGTTGCTGTTTCTCCGCCTCTGAGTTGCTGATTGCCGTCACGTGAACCGCCCCGGCAGAGATGGAAACCTTGGAACGCGGTAAGCGCCCGACCGCCTCGATCCCGAAATCGACGGCAGTCGTCCATCCGCGCGGTTCCGGATAGCTGGCGGATTCCAGCAGGTCGATGACCTCCGCACCCTGTGCGAGAGCATTGATCTCGGCGACCATTTCAGGACGATTGAGGCTCTCCGGCACGAGGCCGATCAGCGTGATGCCCTCGTCGTTTCGCAGGATCTCGATGGAGTAGCGTGGCGGTGCCAGCGGCTTGGACGGCTCGATCGTGGTGCCGTCGACGATCCGCGTGGCATCGACCATCTTCCCGGCCACGTGAAGGGCATTGAAGCGGCGCGCCTCCGTGGGCGCGATGCCGCCGATATGCACCTGCAACCCGTCGGTATGAACGTCCGCCCAGTCGTGCTCGGCCTCGATAAGCGCGACCGCGACGGCCTGTCCGGAGCGTTCCTCGATGATGTCGGCGGCGAGCGTCGCGACATACCAGCAGCCCAGGGCGGCCAGGATGAGCGACGTCGCAGAGATGATTTTAGGCCCAAGGCGCATCAGGTTGTTCGTTTCCCGCTTCTGGTGGAGCAGTCTTAGATGGCCGGGATGGCGGGATCAATCTCTGGCAGGGGGGCAGACCGGGCGGATTTACGCCTGCGGTCGGTGCGATCGTCGTTGAAAGGCGGAAAACCGATGCGTCAGACCAGCAGAGCCAACACCTGGAAACCAGTGAATATCAGCCCGGTCGTGCGCAGGGCGCGGAACTGCGTGAGGCAGGACGCCGGGTCCGTTATGTCGAGATTGCCCATCAGCCACATCATGTGCAGACCCATCCCCCATGCACCGACCAGTGCCAGCGCCAGCGCGAGCGGGTTGCCCATGGGCGTATAGGCCAGGATTACGCCGACCGTCATCATCAGCATGGTGACCATCATGAAGAGCCGCAGCCAGGAGGGGGTATCGTCGCCAAAGAGCCGCGCGGTGGACTTTACACCGATCAGCGTGTCGTCCTCGATATCCTGGTGGGCGTAGATCGTATCGTAGAAGACCGTCCATGCCACACCGCCGAAGAACAGGAAGAACGGGGCCGGAGAAAGCTCACCGGTGTGGGCGGCCCAGGCCACCAGGATCCCCCAGTTGAGGTTCAGCCCGAGGATAAACTGCGGCCACCACGTGAATCGCTTGCCGAAGGGATAGAGCGCCACAAGCAGGACCGATGCCGCCCCGATGCCGACGGCCGTCCAGTTAAATGTGAGCAGGACAAGCAGCGCGAGGAATACCTGAACACCCATCCAGATCGTCGCGTTCTTCACGGTGATCTGGCCCGACGGCAACGGACGGGAGCGGGTACGCTCGACGCGGGCGTCGATCTCCCTGTCGGTGATATCGTTCCAGGTACACCCGGCCCCGCGCATGAGCATGGCACCGAGAACCACGGCGACAAGAATCCACCAGTCGAAGGCACGCCATCCGGTCGCCGCCGCGGCGGCCAGCAGGCCCCACCAGCTGGGAATGATCAACGTCCAGAAACCAATCGGCCGGTCGGCGCGGGACAGCCGCAGGTAGGGGCGCGCGACGGCGGGAGAGAAGCGGTCCACCCAATTGCCATCGACGGCATCGGCAACCACGCCCGGAATGCGGGCGTTGGCCGGGTCGGTCCGGTCTTCGGAGGTACTGTTGGCTGGCGTCTGCTGGGTCTCGGTCATAAGGTCTGCCGCAAAGGTGGGAAGAGAACGATGTCTAAAGTCCGTCTGTATCTAGAGCACAGCCTGCGTGTTGGGCAAAGCGTTTCGCTGACGCGGGAGCAGGCGCACTATCTTTTTGGCGTGATGCGGCTGGGGGCAGGCGACGATCTCCACGTGTTTGACGGGCGAAACGGAGAGTTTCGCGCCGAAATCACGCAAACGGGCAAGCGTGGCGGAGAGATCGCTTGCGTCGAACGGACGCGGCCCTTGCAGATGCCGCCGGATCTCTGGCTGCTGTTCGCGCCCATCAAGAAGGCGCGGACGGATTTCATCGTCGAGAAGGCGGCGGAGATGGGGGCGGCGCGAATCTGCCCGGTTCAGACGGAGTTCACCAACTCGGAACGCATCCGGCGCGACCGCCTTCAGGCGCACGCGGTGGAGGCTGCGGAGCAATGCGGCGGCACCTTCGTGCCCGAGGTGGCCGAACTAACGCGGCTGGATCGGGTCCTTGCCGACTGGCCCGAGAGCCGCCGGTTGATGTTCTGCGACGAGGCGCTCGTCGGCGCACGGGAGGCTCTGGTCGGCGAAGCCGGTCCTTGGGCGATCCTGATCGGGCCGGAAGGGGGCTTTTCAGAGGCCGAACGTACGCGTTTGCACGCGATGCCACAGGCGCTTGCCGTGAGCCTCGGTCCGCGTATTCTGCGCGCGGACACGGCCGCGGTGGCCGCGCTCTCGCTCTGGCAGAGCACCCTTGGAGACTGGTGATGACATTCCGCCCCGCAAACACCGAAGACGCGCCGGCGATCGAGACCTTCCTGCGCGCCCACACGGAGACCTCGATGTTCCTGCGCAACAACCTGCGGGCCTTCGGTCCCTGCGGTGGCGATGCGCCCCATGCCACACGAATGTGGCTTCAGGAATGTGACGGCGGCGTCTCCGGGGTGCTCGGGATCAGCACCGCTGGGTTCGTGATGATGCAACTGCCCGCCGGTGCAGAGGGTGATCGGGTCCGCACGCTTCTGGGCGGCGAGGATGTCCGGGGAATTCTTGGCGCCAGCGACCAGGCACAGCCGTTGCGACAGATGCTGGGCCTCGGCACGGCGCCGGCACAGCTCGACGATGATGAACCGCTCTATGCGCTCGATCTCGACCGCTTGCGGGTGCCCGTGGGCGACACAAGCCTGCGGCCAGCGACCACGGAAGATCGGGCCCTGCTGATCCGCTGGCGCGAGGAATACCTGGTGGAAACCGTGCATTTCACCCCGGAAGATGCCATCGAGACCGCGCCACGGGACGTCGACGGCATGCTGGCGCGCGGTGCGTTAATGCTGCTGGAGGCGCCCGACGGCACGCCCTGCGCCATGACGGCATTCAATGCGATCCTGCCCGACATGGTGCAAATCGGGAATGTGTTCACGCCGGACGACATGCGCGGGCAGGGCCACGCCCGGCGGGTGGTGGCATTGCACCTGAAGAAGGCGCGCTCCGACGGGGTGGAACGTGCGATCCTCTTCGCGTCCGGCCCTGCCGCCTCGCGCGCCTACGAAGCGATCGGTTTCGAGCACATCGGGAGTTTTACCATGCTGATTTTCGAGGAAGCGCAGCATATCAAGGCGGCCGCGTGACAGGCATGATCCCGGTCTGTCGTAGGGAATGGCGCCAGCACGGACACGTGCCATGCCGGCCGACAGGGGCAGGCGCATGAGCTTTGTGCGACCAGAGGTACGTGCGGTCGTGGCCCGGTGGAGAGACGTGCTGGTCAGCCTCGGCGTGGCGCTGGTCGGGCTGTGGTTGATCAGTTTGGGCGGTGTGGTCCTGGGCGCAATCGGCGGCGCCGTCACGCTTGCGGCACTGGCGCTCGGCCTGATCGCGTTGCGGCGCATGCGGTTCAGGATGGAGATCGAAGCCCCGGGTGTTGTCGAGATCGACGAGGGCAGGATTTCCTACATGGGGCCGATCACCGGCGGCGCGGTCGGGGTCAGTGCGCTGCGGGAGATCGAAGTGCTGGATGTTGCCGGGCAGCGAAGGTGCTGGAGACTGGTGCAGGACGACGGGCAGGCGCTCCTGGTGCCGCTCGCGGCGGCCGGGGCGGAACAGCTCTACGATGTCTTCTCGACCCTTCCGAAAATGAATGGGCGCGCTCTCATGTCGGTGCCCGAGCCGGACACCGACATGCCGTTGAAGCTTTGGCGACGGCCGCTGGAAACGCGTCAGCTGCCGGTCCTGTGACAGCAAGGTGTTTCGCCGCGCTTGCGCGCGTCGACCGGTGGCGCCTCGCTTCGCTCCGCGCCCCCTTGACTTGTGGGGATGCGAGGCGCACCAAGGCCGGACTGCGCGTTAGTCCCGGAGAGAAATCCCATGTCCATTCCCCAGTCCGGCGGCGGCCCGATCGAGCGCTATGAGCAGTTGGTCGAATACCTGGAGAGCGGCTGCAAGCCAAAGGAAGATTGGCGTATCGGGACCGAGCACGAAAAGTTCGGCTATTGCAAAGATACGTTGAAGCCCTTGCCCTACGACGGGCCGCGCTCGATCAAGGCAATGCTGGAGGGGTTGCGCGACCGCTTCGGATGGTCCCCGATCGAGGAGCAGGGAAACATCATCGGCCTGGAGCTGAACGGTGCCAATATCAGCCTTGAGCCGGGCGGGCAGCTGGAGCTCTCGGGGGCGCCGTTGACGTCGATCCACGCGACCTGCGACGAGGTGAACGAGCACCTCCGCGAGGTGAAGGCAGTTGCGGACGGGATCGGAGCGGGGTTCATCGGGCTCGGGGCCGCGCCGACATGGACGCACGAGCAGATGCCGCAGATGCCCAAGGGGCGCTATCGGCTGATGACCGATTACATGGACGAGGTCGGTGCGCTCGGCAAACAGATGATGTACCGCACCTGCACCGTTCAGGTGAACCTCGATTTCGCGTCAGAGGCGGACATGGTCGACAAGCTGCGCGTGGCGCTGGCGCTTCAGCCGGTTGCCACGGCGCTCTTCGCGAATTCGCCCTTCCTGGAGGGCAAGCCCAACGGTCACAAGTCCTGGCGGTCGCGGATCTGGCGCGACCTTGACGGTGCGCGGACTGGGATGCTCCCTTTCGTATTCGAGCAGGGGTTCGGCTTCGAGGCCTGGGTGGAATACGCGCTCGATGTGCCCATGTACTTCGTCTATCGCGATGGGAAGTACATCAACGCGCTTGGCCAGTCCTTCCGGGATTTCCTGAAGGGCCGCTTGCCCGCGCTGCCGGGTGAGACGCCGACGCTGTCGGACTGGGCCGACCACCTGACGACGGTCTTCCCCGAGGCGCGTATCAAGAAGTACATGGAGATGCGCGGCGCGGACGGTGGCCCCTGGCGGCGACTCTGCGCATTGCCGGCTTTCTGGGTCGGACTTCTGTACGATCAATCGGCCTTGGATGCAGCCTGGGACCTCGTGAAGGGATTCGATGCGGAGACCCGCGAAGGCCTGCGGGTGGCGGCGTCTGTCCACGGGTTGCAGGGCGAAGCTGGTGGCGTGAAACTTGTCGATCTGGCGCGCAGCGCCGTTGGCATCGCGGAGGCCGGGCTTCGGGCGCGGGCCATGCCCGGCGCAAACGGGCTGATCCCGGACGAGACACATTTCCTCAACGCGCTGCAGGAGAGCATCGACACGGGCAAGGTGCCGGCGGACGAGCTGCTGGAGCGGTATCACGGTGTCTGGGAGGGCAAGCTTGAGCCGATCTTCGAGGAATTCTCCTACTGATCCTAAGGGTTTGACCGGCCAGGGAAAGAAACTGACCCGTCGCATGTCGGAGCCTCCGGGAACGCTTGAACCCAAGGTGCGGCAACGCGACAGGGCGGCCTTTGCATTTCGCGAGGTCCCATCCTGAACGCACCGTTGGCAGGGCTGGGCTTTGGTCCCGGCCAGCATCAACCATGCTACGCAAGGGTGGCATCAAGCAGTCGGAGCCTGGATCGAGGGCTATCCCTTGTGCAGGATCAAGGCGTTGCTTCCCTCTGGTCGATGAGCAGGACACCACCGAACTCGGCGGAAATCATGATCGCGATGGGGCCGTTTGGCTTGCCGGAAACAGGGCGGAGGGTCACCGCCTCGGTCACGTCAACGGCCCGCAGGGTGGCCCTCGGCTCGGCGGCAATCATGGCGGTCACCTCGGCAACGATCTGCTCGACGGTGGCCCCCCGTGCCACAAGGGCCTCGGCATGGCAGAGCGACCGATTCAGGACCAGCGCGGCGGTGCGGTCCTCAGGCGAAAGGCGCACATTGCGGGAACTGAGGGCGAGCCCGTCAGGCTCCCGGACCGTCGGACAGCCGATGATTTCCAGCGGGATGTGCAGGTCGCGGACCATCTGCCGGATCACCTGCAATTGCTGGTAGTCCTTCTCTCCGAACAGGGCATACTCAGGCTGGACGATGTTGAAAAGCTTGGCCACGACTGTGGCCACGCCCCGAAAATGCCCCTCGCGGACCTCTCCATGCAGGATCGTGGCGAGTCGCATGGTCTCCACGATGGTTTCGGAGCCTTCCGGGTAGATATCTTCGGCTGCGGGAAGAAAGACAGCCTCCACATCGGCCGCTTTCAGTACGGCCAGGTCATGGACGACATCGCGCGGATAGGTTTCCAGATCCCTTGGATCGCCGAATTGCGTGGGATTCACGAAAATCGAGACGATCACCCTGTCCGCAACCTGTGCGGCGCGATGCACCAGCTCCATGTGACCGGCGTGGAGATAGCCCATCGTCGGAACGAAGGCGATGCTGAGGCCCTGTTTGCGGAGCCATTTCACATGGCTGCGCAGCTCAGCGGGTGTCTTGCACGTTTCCATGGACGGCTGCGTAACAATATTGCGCAGCGCGCGCAAATCGACAATTTGACACCACGTAACCCGGCACGCCCCGCCGCCCCGGCTTCAACGGCGACATGAGGTCGCTTTCCGAACCCATGTGGTCGGCGCAGAATGGCGACCGGGAGTGGGGTTGCGGTTTACTTCCTCCAGACAGAATGCAGCAGGGATGTTGGCCATGAAGACGCATGTGAAGGCTCTTGTCGTCGGCGGCGGTGCGGTTGGTGCCGGGATCGCCTATCACCTTGGAAAGGCGGGCTGGGACACGATGCTGCTGGAGCGTGACGAGTTGACCAGCGGATCGACCTGGCACGCGGCGGGGCTGCTGCCGCTGTTCAACATGTCCTTCGCGACCTCCCACATCCACGACTATTCCGTGAAGTGGTACAAGTCGCTGGAGGCCGAAACCGGCCTTAACCCGGGCTTCTCCGTGGTCGGCAACCTGCGCATGGCACAGACGCAGGACCGGATGGACGAATACATGCTCTACGCCTCGACGGCGGAGACAGTCGGCATCCCCTACGAGTGGCTCAGCCCGGCGCAGATCAAGGACCGCTGGCCGCTGGTGCGGACAGATGACCTGAAGGGCGCGATCTTCCACCCGACCGATGGCTACATCAATCCCGCCGACGTCACCATGGCGATGGCCAAGGGCGCCCGCCAGCATGGGGTGACCATCGAGCGGAAATGGCAGGTCGATGGCTATGAATGGACCGGTTCGGAGTGGCGTGTCACCTGCACGAAGATGGGGGAGAAAGGTGGCAACCTTGTCCCGACCGAGGAGCAGGTCGTCATTACCGCAGAACACGTCGTGACGGCGACCGGAAACCACGCACAGCGTACTGCAAAGCTGCTGGGCTTGAAGATCCCGGCGATCCCAGTGGAGCATCAGTTCATCGTGACCGAACCGGATCCGGCGCTGGTGACCTACCGCAAGGATGGCGCACTTGAACACCCGGTGCTGCGCGATGCCGATGCGAAATGGTACGTGCGGGAGGAGCGCGGCGGCTGGATTCTTGGCCCCTATGAGCGGGGTGCCCCCGCGCGGTTCAAATACGCGGTTCCGGACAGCTTCCGCGCCGACCTCTTTCCGCTCGACCTTGAACGGATCGAGGAAGAATACATGTCGATGATCCACCGGATCCCGACCTCTGAAACGGTAGGTCTGAAGGACGATTTCAACGGCCCGATCTGCTATACGCCCGATGGCAATCCGCTAGTTGGCCCCGCGCCGGGGTTGCGCAACATGTGGTTGGCAGAAGGCTTCTCCTTCGGGATCACGGCAGCGGGTGGCACCGGGTACTACCTTGCGCAGATGATGGTCGAGGGTGAGGCGGAGATCGACATGGCCTCGCTCGATCCCAAGCGCTACGGGCCGTGGATGACCACGGAATACGCGGTTCAGAAGAACGAGGAATGCTACTCCCATGTCTTCATCCTGCATCACCCCGACGAGGAGCGGGAGGCGGCGCGTCCGCTGCGCACCTCGCCTGCCTATGACCGGCAAAAGGCAATGGGCGCGCAGTTCGGGCAAGTGAATGGCTGGGAGCGGCCGAACTACTATGCCCCCGAAGGATTCGACGATCACGCATCCCGCAGCTTCCGTCGCGGCGGCTGGTGGCAATACGCGGTGGAAGAGGCAAAGGCGATCCGCGAGGGCGTGGGCCTGATCGACGCCACGGCCTTTACCAAGCACATCGTCAAGGGGCCGGGCGCGACCGCGTTCCTCGACTGGTTCACCACCAACAAGCTGCCGAAAGTGGGCCGGATCAACCTGACCTATGCGCTGACCGCAGCGGGCACCACGCGAACGGAATACACGATCGTCCGGTTGGCGGAGGACGAGTATTACCTTGTGTCAGCCGGGGCATGGTCTGCCTACGATCAGGATTTCCTCAGGAAGGCCATCGAGGACAAGGAGGCAGAATTCGGCCGGATCGAGTTGCAGGATGTCACCACGCAATGGGGTGTCTTTGCCGTCGCCGGGCCGAAATCACGCGATCTGCTCAATGAACTGGTCCGCGATGCCGAGCCCGAAACCGTGCTGTCGAACAAACGCTTCCCCTGGCTTTCCATGCGGCGGATCGAGCTTGGCATGGTGCCCACCATGGCAGTGCGCGTGGCCTATACGGGTGAACTCGGCTGGGAGTTGCACCACCCGATCGAGATGCAGACCCACCTGTGGGACCGACTGATGGAGGCCGGAAAGGTGCACGGACTGAAACTCGTGGGGTCCCGGGCGCAAAACTGGCTCCGGCAGGAGAAATCCTACCGGGCCTTTGGCACCGAGCTGGGCCGGGACGCGACGCCGCTGGAAGCCGCCCTCGACCGCTTCGTCGATTGCGACAAGGCGTTTCACGGCAAGCAAGCCATGCTCGACATCGGGGTGCGCAGCCAATGCGTTACCCTTCTGGTCGATGGGCCGGAAGACGCCGACCCTTGGGGGCGGGAAGCGCTCTACGAGGGGGATACGAAGGTCGGGCGGCTGACCTCTGGCGGCTATTCCGTGGCCTTTGGCAAGTCTATCGGCATGGGGTATGTGCGTCCGGACCTTGCCACGCCCGGCACCCGGCTCAAGGTGAAGATGCTTGATCGGCTCTGGGATGCGGAGATCGTGGAGGACAGCCCCTACGATCCGACGAACGCACGCATCCGCGTGAACGGATGACGATTGTTGCCGCCATCGCGGGAACGATCGCGCTGGCCTGGTTGACCCTGTTCCAGCTGATGCTGGCAGCCGGGGCGCCGCTGGGGCACCTTGCCTGGGGTGGCGAACACCGGATCCTGCCCCCGCGATTTCGGCGGGCCAGCGCCGCGGTTGCGGGGCTGACGGCGATTGGCACCGTTGCGATTGCCCAGGTTGGCGGGTTGGTGGGGCAGATCCTGCCGGCCTCGCTGTTTCCCGGCCTGTTGTGGGCCTTCGCCGCGCTTTTCGGGCTCAGCCTCATTGGCAACCTCGCCTCCCGAAGCCCGCCGGAGCGGGCCCACGGGGTGCCGCTGACGTTGATCATCGCATCCTGCAGCCTGTGGCTGGCCCTGACGGGTACGCCCTGATCCCTATTTCGAGAATGTCGCCCAGGCCGCGGCCGATCCCGCGAAAACGTTGATATCGACACCGCCCGGCACGCCCGGCACGACGCCGGTGCCCGTGTACTGCCAGAACGCCCAGCGTTGCCCCGGGTATCTCTCTCGCGGGTGATCGGCCACCGAGCGCAGCCAGAACTGGGTGCGCGGCAGTCGCCCGATCCCGGTGTCCTCCCAGAAGTCAATACTGGTGTATATGATCGGACGCCGGCCATAGTGCCGCTCCAGGATATCCAGAAACGTCCTGGCCTCGGCGCGCACGACAGCACCGTCCGGGCGCTTCGTGCAGGTGGGCGAATGGGGGTTCCATTCCATGTCCAGAACGTGGGGCAGGCTGCCGGACGCGGGCGGTACGTTGGCGATGAACCAGCGCGCCTGCTCGTCCGCCGGGGCGCAGAAATAGAAGAAATGGTAGCCCGCGCGGGGCACACCGGCCGCCGCCGCGGCCTCCCAATGCGTCCTGAACATGGGGTCGAGTTCCTCCACACCCTCGGTTGCCTTGATGAAGGCGAACGAGATGCCGGCGCGATGGGCCGCAGTCCAGTTGATCCCCTTCTGCCAGCGTGAGACATCGAGGCCGTGCACCGGGTAGCTGCGTGGTGCGCGCCCGTCCCAGTCGTGTGGATCGCGGTCTGCGAAGTCCGGATAGAGCCGGGCCGGATCGCGCCCGGCCCCACCGGTGCGCACCGGGTCGCCGCCCGTCGAACTCGATCCGCCAGAGCCGCCACCACAAGCGGCGAGCGCGAGAAGAATGCTTGCTGCAAGTCCCAGCCGTCTCATCGGCAATCTCCGAGGCCGCACCGGAACGCCCCGGCTTCTCGCCCATTAGCGCCGCACAAACGATTCTCGGCAACAGCGAAGAGCGGCTCCTTTTGCCAGTCGGCGGAGTCCCACTGTCGACGGCGAAGGGGCACGGCGCATGCGCAGGGCAGATGCCATTGGCGGCTGTCTGCACAAAGAAAAGCGGCCGAAGCCCCGGCCGCTTTCTCAGTGATCTTTGGGATCTTGCGAGGGGGTCAACCAGCATCCCCGGTCAACTGGTCCCACGCATCGAGGGTCTTGGCCGCGTACATCAAGGATGGTCCACCGCCCATCTGAATGGCCATGCCAAGCACGTCGCCAAGCTCCTCGCGGGTGCCGCCTGCCTTGTGCAGCGCCTTCACGTGAAAGCCGATACAGGGTTCGCACCGCATTGCGATGGCGATCCCGAGTGCCACGAATTCCTTGCTTTTGGCATCCAGAACGCCGCCTTCCTTGGCAGCTTTCGACAGCGCCCCGAACCCCTTGGTAGTGTCCGGGATGGTCTTGCCCAACTCGCGAAGCTGGCCATTCATGTCGTTGACGAAATTGTTCCAGTCCATGTCGTGTCGTCCTTGGGTATCGGGCCCGCGTGTCTGTCACGGGGCGGTTTCATAGGCTCGGTGGCGGAACCCGGCTCGGGGATCGGGGCCATCATTCGGTCTGATCTCCAATTGGTGAACAAATGCATGATTTGCAATACGTGCCGCCGTCGCAGGCTGCGATGCATGTCTGTCATGCAAAGCGCGAAGGACAAAGCGCGGCGACAACACTTCGCGGCAGGTCCGGTGCCCGACCCCCGGCGAGGTCGGCCAGAAGGCGCGCGACCGCCGGGGCGGTCTGGAAACCGTATCCACCCTGGCCCGCGCACCACATGAAGCCCGGCCGTCCCGGGTCGGGACCGATCACCAGCGCGCGGTCGGGGGCGAAACTGCGCAACCCCGCCCAGGTGGCTTCCACCCGTGTGACCTCCTCGGTCACGAAGTCCTGGTAGCGCGCCAGCCCCTCGGCGATGACCATGTCGTCCGCCCAGGTGTCATGCGGATCCATCGGATCCTCCTCCGCGGGCGAGACGATCCAACCGCCGGCGTCCGGCTTGGCATACCAGGCCTCTTCCACCTCGTCGGTGAACGGCCAATCCCGTGTGTCGAGACCGCCCGGCGCAGGCAGTCGCGCCATCGAGCGGCGGTAGGGTTGGATGCCCGGACTGCGCACCCCGGCGAGCGCCGCGATCCGGTCTGCCCAGGCTCCAGCGGCATTGACGACGACCGTGGCCTCGATCCTTTCTCCGCCCGCCTCGGCACACCAGACGCGACCGTCGTGGTGCAGCGACGTCACCTGCATTCCAGTGTCGATCTGTCCGCCATTTGCGCGCAGGGCCTTCGCGAAGCGTTGCAGAAGCCGGTCTGCATCCAGATCGAAAGCGTCTGGAAAATAGGCGGCGCCGGCGACGGTTCCGGGGTGGAGGATCGGGAGGAAGCCCCGAGCCTCCTCCACGGTAATCCGTTCGGCTGCGAAGCTGCGCGCGGCGTCTGACAGCTGTTCTTCCTGCTCCGCCTTGCCAACCAGCAGAAAACCACGTTGCGAAAGAACCTCACTGTCACGATGTACCTCGGCACTGGCCGCGTTCAGGGCACGCACCGTAGCGTTGCCGTAGTGCTCGAGGAACATGGCCGCCGAGCGGCCGGAGGCGTGGTAGCTGAGGGCGGTCTCCGCCTCCAGCAGACGAACGCTGCCAAGCGCGGACAGTTCCGCTGCGGCGGAAACACCGGCGATACCGCCACCGATTACAAGGAAGTCAGCCATGCAGGCAAAGTGGCAGTCTGTGCCAGCCAACGGAAGCCGCCATCCCGCCGCAGGGTCGCGGCCTCAGGAATGCAGCATGGTCTTCGTCGCCTGCGGCGCATAGATCTGGCCCGCAAGGGCGAGGGACGCCCACAGGGATACAAGTGCCCCTGCGCCGATCAACGCGGCGCAGGGGCGAAAGCCCGGTCTCGCCAATCCGGTCAGGCCGGAATGGACGCGCGATGTTTTTCGTAGCGTTCGACGACAATGGGAAACAGCCGGTAGCGCCAGGACGCGCCGGAGATCCCTCCGCGGGACTGACCGTTTTCGGCAAAGCGATCTACCAGCACCTGGTTGCAGAACGAAAGGCTGTGCCCTGTCGCCTCCCAGAAGGCTTCCTCAAGAATACGTTCCAGTTCCAGCCCCGATTCCGGCACAAGACGGAATGCCAGTGCCCGCCCCAGCTCTTGCCACAGGAGCCGGTCCCCCCTCAGCTCCCAGACATCCTCTGGTGGCTCTTCCCGGAATAGCTCTCCAATTTTCAGCAATTTCTCCTCCACAGACTTGGCTGATCCTCTCCACTGCCAGTCTAGGCGACAATCGGGGACAGTGCATTGTCACAGGTCAACGTCGTATCCCGTCGAGGTCCTCGCCTCGAAACCCGGTTCCTGAAAAAGGAAAGCAGCCACGACGAGGTCGCCGTGGCTGCTTCCGAGAGTTGGGCAAGGCGGGTGGTCCGCCTCTGCGGATCCGCTTACTGCGGGATGTCGCCGGTCAGGCCTTCAACATAGAAGTTCATGCCGGCAAGCGTGCCATCATCGGCCACTTCGCCCTCGGCCAGCCATGCAGTGCCGTCCTGCTTGTTGATCGGGCCGGTGAACGGATGGTACTCTCCGGCGCCGATGGAATCCCGGAGCGCTTCGGCCTCGGCCTTCAGCTCCGCCGGCACTGCATCGGTGATCTCGCCGATCTCGACCATGCCCGGACCAATACCGTCCCAGGTGTCGGTCGATTCCCAGGTGCCGTCCATGACGGCTTGCACGCGGTCGATGTAGTAGGGCGCCCAGTTGTCGATGATGGAGGAGACACGCGGCATCGGCGCGTATTCCGCCATGTCGGAGGCCTGACCGAAGGTGATCACGTTGCCGGCTTCCTGTGCTGCGGCCTGCGGCGCGGTGGAATCGGTGTGCTGCAGGATCACGTCGGCCCCTTGCTCGATCAGCGCCTTGGCGGCGTCGGCTTCCTTGGCCGGGTCGAACCAGGTGTAGGCCCAGACGATCGAGAACTCGACGTCCGGGTTGACCTTCTTGGCGTGGATATAGGCGGAGTTGATGCCGCGAATGACTTCGGGGATCGGGAAGGAGCCGATATAGCCGATCTTGTTGGTCTTGGTCATCTTGCCGGCGATATGACCCTGCACCGCACGGCCTTCGTAGAAGCGGGCGGAATAGGTGGATACGTTGTCGGCGCGCTTGAAGCCTGTGGCGTGTTCGAACTTCACATCGGGGAACTTGGCGGCGACGTTGATCGTCGGGTCCATGTACCCGAAGGAGGTGGTGAAGATCAGGTCGGCGCCACCAAGCGCCATCTGGGTCATGGCACGTTCCGCGTCGGCGCCTTCGGGCACGGATTCCTGGTAGACGGTTTCAACCTTGTCGCCGAAGTGCTCCTCGACGGCCAGCCGGCCCTCGTTGTGCTCATAGGTCCAGCCGCCATCGCCGACCGGACCGACGAAGATGAAGCCGACCTTGGTCTTGTCCTGTGCCGCGGCGGCGGTCGCCAGGCCAAGCGCCAGCGCGGTGCCGGCGAGCAGTTTGGTGAGGTTCATGTGAGTGTTTCTCCCGTGTTGGTTTTCTTGGGCAGCTGCCTCAGGACGAGGCGTGGAAAGACCGGCCGAGTTCGGCAGGCGCATTGAGGTGCGCCCGGCCGCGACCGGAGGACATGATCACGAGCACGAGGATCGTGACCAGGTATGGCGACATGGCAAGGTACTCGACCGGCACTTTCATTCCGGCGGCTTGCAGGTTGAGTTGCAGTACCGTGAGACCACCAAAAAGGTAGGCGCCGATCAGGATGCGCCAGGGTTTCCAGGATGCGAAGACGACGAGGGCGAGTGCGATCCAGCCAGCCCCGGCAGTCATGCCCTCGGTCCATTGCGGCACGCGTACGAGGCTGAGGTAGGCGCCGCCCAGCCCGGCGCAGGCGCCGCCGAAGGCAATCGCCATGAGACGGATGCGCACGACCTTGTACCCTAGCGCGTGGGCCGCGTCGTGGTTCTCGCCGACCGCGCGCAGGATCAGTCCGGCGCGGGTATACCTGAGCGTGGCCCAGACTCCCGCGACGATGAAGATGGAGACATAGACCATCGCGTCATGGCGGAAGAGGATCGGACCGAGCACAGGGATATCGGACAATAGGGGAATGTGGATCTTTGCCACCTCCAGCCCCTTGATGCCGATGTATCCCTGCCCGATCAGCGCCGAGAGACCGAGGCCGAAAAGGGTGAGGGCCAACCCCGTCGCCACCTGGTTCGAAAGCAGGTATTGCGTGAGCAGGCCGAAGAGCATGGAAAGGGCCGCACCAGCCAGCGCCGCGGCGACGAAGCCGAGAATGGCGGAGTTGGTCTCCACCCCGATGGCGAAGCCACAGATGGCACCGGTGATCATCATGCCCTCGACGCCGAGGTTCAGCACACCGGCCCGTTCGGTCACGAGTTCGCCGACACCGGCCAGCAGGATCGGTGTGGCGGCGACCATCAGGGAGGCAAGTAGCAGGATCCAGTTGATCGAGGAGAGATCCATCACGCCACCCCCTTGCGCAGGAAACGGATGCGGTAGTTGGAGAGCACATCGACCCCCAGCAGGAAGAAGAGGAGCATGCCCTGGAATGCCTGAATTGCGGCCGCCGGAATGCCAAGCGTCGCCTGCGCCGCCTCGCCGCCGATGTAGGTCAGTGCCATGAGCAACCCGGCGAGCAGGATGCCGATGGGGTGCAAGCGGCCGAGGAAGGCCACGATGATCGCCGTGAACCCGTAGCCGGAGTTGAAGTTGATGGAGATCTGACCGGCCGGGCCGGTGACTTCGAACAGCCCCGCAAGCCCCGCCAGAGCTCCGGATATTGCCATGCAGAAGATCACCAGCCGCGTCGGATTCACGCCGCCGAAACGGGCGGCCTTCGGGCTTTGCCCCGCGAGTTGGATATGGAAGCCCATCAGGTGCCGGGACAGCAGGATATAGGCGAAGATCACCGCGATCAGGGCCGCCACCACGCCAAGGTGCATACCGGTGCCCGCGATCAGTTCGAGGTTGGCCGAGGCGTCCCATTGCGCGAGGTTGCGCGATCCGGGAAAGCCCGTGGCATCGGGATTGCGGAGAAGACCCAGCGCCATGGCGGCCTGGATCTGTTCGGCGACATACACGAGGAGGAGCGAGACGAGGATCTCGTTGGTGCTGAACTTCACCTTCAGGATCGCGGGGATCATCGCCCAGAGCAATCCGCCGATCGCACCCGCAAGGATCATGGCGGGCAGGATGAGCGGCGAGTCGGAGGGATAGAAGGCGAGCCCTACCCCGGCGCCGACGATTGCACCCATGATGTACTGGCCTTCGGCACCGATGTTCCAGATCCCGGCCTTGAACCCCATGGCGAGGCCCACGGCAATCAGGATCAGCGGCCCGGCCTTCACCAGCAACTGGCCACGGTAATAGAAGGCGAACTCCCCAAGGATAGGATCGTAGAAGATCGTCTTGATGGCGAGGAAGGGGTTCTTGCCCAACAAGGCGAACATCAGCCCGCCCGCGATCATCGTCAGGGCCACCGCGAGGACCGGGGTCGTCCAGGTCCAGAATTTCGACGGGGTCGGACGTTTCTCAAGCTGGATCACGGGCGTGGCTCCCCGGATTTCGGGTTCTGGTACATGTCCTTGATCTGCTCTGCATCCTCGGTGTGGGCCACATCCATGTCATGGGCGCCGCCCAGCATGAGGCCGATCTGCTCGATGGTCAGGCCCCGTGCCGGGCGCGGGGCCGACAGGTGGCCTGCGTTCAGCGCGGCGAAACGGTCAGAGACTTCCATCAGTTCATCGAGGTCCTGGCTGATCACGATCACCGCTGCGCCCTGTGCCGCAAGATCCAGCAGCGCCTGACGGATCGCGGCGGCAGCAGCTGCGTCGACGCCCCAGGTCGGTTGGTTCACCACCAGCACGTCGGGGCGCTGAAGGATCTCCCGCCCGATCACGAATTTTTGCAGGTTGCCCCCCGACAACGCCCGCGCGGCCACATGGGTGCCCGGTGTGCGCACGTCGAACCCCTCGATGATCTTCTCAGCGAATGCGCGGGCGGCGCCCCACCGGACGAACCCGCCGGAGGTCAACTTCTCCCGCTGCCAGCCGGACAGGACGCCGTTTTCGGTCAGGCTCATGTCGGGTGCAGCGGCATGGCCAAGGCGTTCTTCGGGGGCCGAGAGCATTCCGCGGTCGCGTCGTGCATTGGGGCCGAGGTGACCGACAGGGTCGCCACGCAGCCGCACGGTTTCGCGCGCGCCCCTGGTCTCGCCCGACAATGCGCTCAGAAGCTCGTCCTGTCCGTTGCCGGCAACCCCGCCAATGCCCAGAACCTCGCCTGCATGCACTTCGAAACCGACATTCTGGAGCCGCGTGCCGAATGTGCTGACATGTTCGCTCGTCAGCCCGGCAACCTGCAGCACAACCTCGCCCGGCTCGGATGCGGCACGATCCGGCACATGCAGCGCTTCGCCCACCATCAGTTCCGCCAGTTCTGCGGCGGATTGCTGGCGTGGATCGCAGGATCCCACAACCTTGCCACGGCGGAGGATGGTCGCGCCGTCGCAAAGCGCGCGGATCTCCTCAAGCTTGTGGGAGATATAGAGGATCGACGTCCCCTCCGACTTCAGCTTGTTCAGCGTCGCGAAAAGGATCTCGACCTCCTGCGGGGTCAGGACCGATGTCGGCTCATCCATGATCAGCAGCTTCGGGTCCTGCAACAGACAGCGCACGATCTCCACCCGCTGCCGCTCGCCTGCCGACAGATCGCCCACCAGGCGGCGCGGATCGAGCGGCAGGCCATAGGCATGGCTCACCTCCCGGATCTCGCGCGAGAGCTGGTTCATTGGTGGCGGGCTTTCCATGCCGAGCCCTACGTTTTCCGCCACGCTCAGCGCCTCGAAAAGGGAGAAATGCTGGAACACCATGGCCACGCCAGCGGCACGTGCGGCTCGGGGTTCCGGGGGCGTGAAGGGCTGACCGTGCAAGTGCATCGCGCCAGCGTCGGGCTTCACCAGCCCGTAGATCATCTTTACCAGCGTCGACTTGCCGGCCCCGTTTTCCCCCAACAATGCGTGGATCTCTCCCGGGGCGATGGCAAAGGAGACATCGTCATTGGCAACGACCCCCGGATAGGCCTTGGTCAGCCCCTGAATGGTGAGAAGGTCGGTCAAGCGGGGCGCTCCATGGCTGTGCGGTCGCTGGATGCGGTCGCTTCTAGTAACGCTTTCGTGACACCAATCGCAATGGCCTGCGGGTGTTTGCCAAGTCGCGGATCGCCGATGGGGCAACGGATGCGCGAAATGGCGGCATCGGCATGCCCCAATTGACCCAGTCGATTGCGGAAACGCGCCCACTTGGTGGCCGATCCGATCAACCCGGCAGAGGCGAAGCCACGCTCCAGAACGGCATGGCACAGCGCGAGGTCGAGTGCGTGCGAATAGGTCAGGACAAGGTGATGTGCGTCGGCGGGCGCATGTGCCACCGCCTGTGCGGGATCAGCCGCGACGAGGATATCCACCCCGTCGGGAATTTCGGGGAACCGGTCCGGAGCAGTATCGACCCAGGTGATCTTCCAGTCGGGCAGGGGGGCCATCGTGGCGACGATTGCGCGGCCGACGTGGCCCGCCCCGTGCAGCCAAAGGGCGTGCCTTGCACGGGCGACCGGTTCCAGAAACCACCCTCCAGCAAGCAGGGTGCGCGGTTCCTCCGAGCCGTTGCGGAGTGCGCGAAGATGGCGGCGCAGTGGCAGGGCGGGGGCATCCGGATCGACGGGTCGCAGCACATGCCCCTGTCGGGCGGAGCTTTCGAGGGCGTCCAGCTTGCTGGCGTCGAAAACCTCGGTGACGAGGGTCACGGCCCCACCGCAGCATTGCCCGAGCGCGGGGCCAAGCGGCACGCGCCGGACGGTTGTGCCGCCAGTCGCAAGTGCCAGCCGTGCGGCCGACGCTGCATCGAGTTCCAGCGCCCCGCCTCCAATAGTGCCGCTTTGCCCATCGGGCCAGACGAGCATCGCGGCGCCGGCCTCCCGCGGTGCGGAGCCGCTGACCTCGGCCACGACGACCCGCGCCACGCGCCGCTCTCGTGCGAGGGTGGCACGGATTCTGCCGGGGTCGAAGCTCACGCCCGTGCCCTTGCCACGGCGGCCAGGATACGCTCTGGCGTGGCCGGCGCATCGAGGTCCGGATAGTTGGGCCCGCAGGCCGCCACGGCGTCGGATAGCGCCATCAGCGCGGAGATTCCCAGCATGAAGGGTGGTTCGCCGACCGCCTTGGAGCGATAAATTGTCTCTTCCCGGTTGGTCCCGTCCCGGAGCGCGACATTGAACACGTCGGGCCGGTCGGAGCAGGCCGGGATCTTGTAGGTCGAAGGGGCGTGCGTGGTCAGCCGCCCCTTGTCGTTCCATACAAGTTCCTCGGTGGTCAGCCAGCCGGCGCCCTGCACGTAGCCGCCCTCGACCTGCCCGATATCCAGTGCCGGGTTCAGCGAGGCGCCGGCATCATGCAGGATGTCGACCCGCAGGATGCGGTTCTCGCCCGTCAGCGTGTCGATCACCACCTCGGTTACCGCTGCCCCGTAGGCAAAATAGAAAAAGGGCCTTCCTTCGCCGGCGATCCGATCCCACCGGATCTTGGGCGTCTTGTAGAACCCTGTGGCCGAGAGGCTGATCCGGGCGAGGTAGGCTTCGCCGACAACCTGGTCGAAGGGCAGGGTCTCGGCGCCGACATGGACCATGCCATCGACGAACCTGACCAATGCCGGGTCGGTTTGGAACCGTTCGGCCAGGAACTCGGCCAGCCGCCCCCGAATCTCGTCACAGGCGGCTTTCACGGCCATGCCATTCAGGTCGGATCCGGAGGAAGCCGCAGTCGCAGACGTGTTCGGCACCTTGCCGGTGTCGGTGGCGGTGATCTTGACCCGCTCCGTTCCGACCCCGAACCGCGCCGCCGCGACTTGCGCCACCTTCTGGAACAGGCCTTGTCCCATCTCGGTGCCGCCATGGTTCAGGTGGATCGACCCGTCGTTGTAGACATGCACCAACGCCCCGGCCTGGTTCAGATGGGTCAGCGTGAAAGAGATCCCGAATTTCACCGGGCTCAACGCTATCCCCTTCTTCAGGATCGGGTTGGCAGCGTTCCAAGCCGCGACCGCCTTGCGCCGCGCCGCGTAGTCGGCGCTTTTCTCAAGCTCGGCCACCAGGCCGCCAAGGATGAAATCGTCGACCTCCATGCCGTAGTGGGTCACCTGCCGGGCCGGTGCCCCGTTGGCCGATGCAACGTCGCCATCCTGCGCATCGGCGTAGAAATTCAGCCGCCGAACCTCCAGCGGATCGCGCCCGAGCGCGTGAGCGATGTGATCGAGCACGCGTTCGATCCCCAGCATGCCCTGCGGGCCGCCGAAACCACGATAGGCGGTCGCCGATTGCGTGTTCGTGCGCAGACGGTGCGAAACGACGCGTGCATGGGGCAGATTGTAGGCATTGTCCGCATGCAACATCGCCCGGTCCGCAACCGGCAGCGACAAGTCCGCCGACCAACCACAGCGGCAGAACTGCTCGAACGTGATCCCCTTGATCCGTCCCTCGGCATCGACGCCGACACGGTAGTCAATCCGGAAGTCGTGGCGCTTGCCGGTGATGACCATGTCGTCGTCACGGTCATATCGCATCTTGCAGGCGCGCCCGGTTGCGCGCGCCATCACGGCACAGGACACCGCCAGCGCATTGCCCTGGCTTTCCTTGCCACCAAACCCGCCACCCATGCGGCGCACCTCGACCCGCACCGAGTGCATCGGCACGCCGAGGCCTTCGGCGACCTTGTGCTGAATCTCCGTCGGGTGCTGGGTGGAGCAATGCACCACCATGTCGCTGCCTTCCTGTGGCAGCGCCAGCGCGGCCTGACCCTCAAGGTAGAAATGCTCCTGTCCGCCGATCTCCATCGACCCCTCGATGATCGTTTCCGCCTGGGCAATCGCGGCATCGGGATTGCCCTTGCTGTAGACGCGGGGGTCCTCTTCGATGCGCCAGTTGGCGGCCATCGCTTCATCGATGCTCAGGACAGGCTTTCGTTCGTCGTACTCGATTTTCCCTAGCCGGGCAGCCTTGCGCGCCGCGAGGTGGCTCTCCGCTGCCACGACAAAAAGCGGCTGGCCCAGGTAGTGGATCTCTCCGGTCGACAGCATTTCCTCGTGCCAGA
Source organism: Aliiruegeria haliotis (assembly GCF_003003255.1). Lineage (GTDB taxonomy): Bacteria > Pseudomonadota > Alphaproteobacteria > Rhodobacterales > Rhodobacteraceae > Tropicimonas > Tropicimonas haliotis. The sequence goes on along the minus strand of NZ_PVTD01000004.1, from coordinate 293,115 downwards.
ATGGCGCGGGGGAGACGTCGTTTTCCGCCGGGAGGTCTTCGGCGGTCAGCACGGAAATCACTCCCGGCGCATTTCGCACCGCCTCGAGATCCATGGACGTGATATGCCCCGCCGCGATTTCGGACAAACCGAACGCCAGGTGCAGGCAGTCGCGGGGCACGGGAATGTCGTCGACATACCGGGCCTGTCCGGTCACATGTAGGCGTGCGGCATCGTGGGGAAGGGGGCGGTTGACGCTCATGGGGCAACCTCCAACACGGTCGCCGGGGTGCCGGTATCTTCGGCGAAATATCGGCGCAGCATGTTTTGCGCGGTCGCGAGCCGGTAGTCTGCGGAGGCACGCATGTCGGAAAGCGGTTTGAAATCTTCTGCAAAGGCCGGCAACGCGGCGGCAATCGTGTCCTCGGTCCACGGCTGACCGACAAGCGCCGCCTCGACCATTGCCGCGCGCTTCGGGATCCCGGCCATGCCACCAAAGGCAATCTTTGCCCCGGCCACGATGCCATCGGAGACGGTGACGGAGAAACAGCCGCACACGGCGGAAATGTCCTGATCGAACCGTTTGGACAGCTTGTAGCACCGCAGGCGGTCGGGCTGGTCCGGGATCGTGACCGCCTCGACAAACTCGCCCGGCGCGCGGTCCTGCTTTCCGTAGTCGAGAAAGAAATCCTGGAGCGGCAACACTCGCCGGGTATTTCCCTTGCGCAGGTGCAAGGTGGCATCGAGGGCGATCAGTGCGGGCGGGGCATCCCCGATGGGGGACCCGTTGGCGATGTTGCCACCGAGCGTCGCGGCGGCGCGGACCTGCTCCGAGGCGAACCGGCGCAGCATCTCGGCAAGGCTCGGATGGCTGCCGGAGATGGCCTCCCGAAAAGTGGCGATGGTGGCCATGGCGCCAATGCGCAGCCCGTCCGACGTGTGCTCGATCGCCTTGAGGTCGTCACACTTGCCGAGGAAGGCCACCGGGGAGAGGTCGCGAAGCTGTTTCGTGACCCAGAGGCCGACATCCGTCGCGCCGGCAACGAGCGTGGCCTCGGGATTGGCTTCATACCAGGTGGCAAGCTCGTCGGAGGAGGTGGGCAGGGCCACCTCCGCCTCCTCGCCCGCGTCGGGGCAGAGCCCCTCCGGCACGTCGTCGACGATCCATTTCGGGACCGGCAGGTCGGCCGCGGCTTCGGCCGCGCGGATGATCGGGGCATAGCCCGTGCAGCGGCAGAGGTTTCCGGCAAGCTGGTCGTCGAAATCCGTCCGGCCATTGGCATGGGCCGTGGCCATCGACATGACAAAACCCGGCGTGCAGAAACCGCACTGGCTGCCGTGATGAGCGATCATGGCGTCCTGCACCGGGTGCAGCACGCCTTCGGGGCTGGAGAGGCCCTCCACGGTCCGAACCGCCTTTCCATGAAGCTGTGGCAGAAACAGAATGCAGGCGTTGAAGGCGCGGGGATCGGCTCCCGGCTCTCGCACCATGACCGTGCAGGCGCCGCAATCGCCCTCGTTACAGCCTTCCTTGGTGCCGGTCAGACCACGGTCCTCGCGCAGCCAGTCCAGCAACGTGCGTGTAGGCTCAGCCTCTACGCGCACGGTCTCTCCGTTCAGAAGAAACGTGATTTTCATCGGGTCGCCTGCCGCGGTACCTCAAGCCGTTTCCCTGGCGCGCCCTCGATGCGGCGTAGAAAGCGCGCGGCCCTGTTGCATCGGTCAGCAAAGCCAATTTGTCGCGACATTGCAAGCGGCCCGGCCCGATTGCGCCCATTGAAGCCGCATCTGCCCACAATTTGAGCGCCGATCCGGGGCTTCGCGTGAGTAGCCGATCCGGAGGCAGAATACCCTGCACAGAGAGGGCCTTGGGACTTTTCCACAGAAAGGTGCCCGGCGCCCGGTTTTCCTGCTTCGTTCCGGCGTTTAGGGTCGGGGAATGAGCAGCGCCCCACGATTCATCCATCTTCGCCTTCACACGGAATACTCGCTCCTCGAAGGGGCGATCCGCACCAAGAAGCTGCCCGGCCTGTGCCGCGACATGGGCATGCCGGCGGTTGCGGTGACAGACACCAACAACATGTTCGCCGCGCTGGAGTTTTCGGTGACGGCGGCCGGCGCGGGGATCCAGCCGATCATGGGGTGCCAGGTCGATCTGGAATACGAGCCGGTGATTCCCGGGCAACGGCAGGTGCCGCCGGCGCCGATCGTGCTGCTGGCACAGGACGAAGCGGGCTACGAGAACCTGCTCAAGCTGAACTCCTGCCTGTACCTTCGCGGAGATCACCAGTTGCCGCACGTGACGGCGGACGAGTTGGAGCAATACTCCGAAGGTGTGATCTGCCTGTCAGGTGGGCCGGATGGGGCGCTTGGGCGGATGGTGCGGGCCGGGCAGGAGCCGAAGGCGCTCGACCTTCTGAAACGCCTGGCTGCTGCCTATCCGAACCGCTTTTATGTCGAGTTGCAACGGCATCCCGGCGAGGACGGCCTGCCAGATGCCGAAACGCGGACCGAGAAGTTCTTCGTCGAAACGGCCTACGCGCTCGATCTGCCGCTGGTTGCGACCAACGACGTCTACTTTCCGAAGCCGAAATTCTACGAGGCCCATGACGCCCTGATCTGCATCGCCGAAGGCGCCTATGTGGATCAGCAGCAGGAGCGTCGGCGGCTGACCCCACAGCACTACCTGAAGACGCCGGACGAGATGGCGGCGCTTTTTGCCGACCTGCCGGAGGCGATCGAGAACACGGTGGAGATCGCGCAGCGCTGTTGGGTGGTCTCCGAGCGGCGCGATCCAATCCTGCCCACCTTCGCTGAGGACGAGGTGGAGGAACTCCGCCGGCAGGCCCATGAGGGGCTTGAAAAGCGGCTGGCCGTGATCCCGCATGCCGCGAGCGTTGAGGAATACAACGACCGGCTGGAGTTTGAACTCGGCATCATCGAGTCCATGGGGTTCCCCGGGTATTTCCTCATCGTTGCGGACTTCATCAAGTGGGCGAAGGAACATGACATCCCGGTCGGTCCGGGCCGGGGTTCCGGTGCGGGCTCCCTCGTGGCCTATGCGCTGACGATTACCAACCTCGACCCGCTGCGGTATTCGCTTCTGTTCGAGCGGTTCCTGAATCCCGAACGGGTGTCGATGCCCGACTTCGACATCGACTTCTGCATGGATCGCCGGGAGGAGGTGATCCACTACGTGCAGGAGAAATACGGTCACGACAAGGTCGGCCAGATCATCACGTTTGGCGCGCTGCTGTCCAAGGCCGCGGTTCGGGATATCGGACGTGTCCTGCAGATGCCGTTTGGCCAGGTGGACCGCCTCTCCAAGATGATCCCGGTGGAAGGCGTGAAGCCGGTTTCCATCGAGAAGGCGCTGGCCACCGAGGAACGCCTGCGCGAGGAAGCCAGGAACGAGGAGGTCGTGGACCGGTTGCTGACCTATGGCCAGCAAGTCGAGGGGTTGCTCAGGAATGCCTCGACCCATGCGGCGGGTGTCGTGATCGGGGACCGGCCGCTCGATGAGCTCGTGCCGCTCTATCAGGATCCGCGGTCAGACATGCCCGCGACCCAGTTCAACATGAAATGGGTCGAACAGGCGGGATTGGTGAAGTTCGACTTTCTCGGGCTGAAGACACTGACGGTTATCCAGAATGCGCTGGATCTGCTGAAACAGCGCGGGGTGGAGATCGACATCGACCATATCCCGCTCGACGACAAGCCGACCTACGACCTCTATGCCGCAGCCAAGACCGTTGCGGTGTTCCAGGTGGAAAGCTCGGGCATGATGGACGCGCTCCGGCGGATGAAGCCCACCTGCATCGAGGATATCGTGGCGTTGGTGGCGCTCTACCGACCCGGCCCGATGGAGAACATCCCGACCTATTGCGAGGTCAAGAACGGGGTAAAGGAGCGGGAATCCGTTCATCCGCTGATCGACCACATCCTGGAAGAGACACAGGGTATCATCGTCTACCAGGAACAGGTGATGCAGATCGCGCAGGTCATGGCGGGCTACAGCCTCGGCGGCGCTGACCTGCTGCGCCGCGCCATGGGCAAGAAGATCAAGGAGGCGATGGACGCCGAACGCCCGAAATTCGAAAAGGGCGCAGGTGAGAACGGCGTCGACAAAAAGAAGGCTAGCGAAGTCTTCGATCTGCTGGAGAAATTCGCCAACTACGGCTTCAACAAGTCCCACGCGGCGGCCTATGCGGTCGTGTCCTACCAGACGGCCTACCTGAAGGCGAACTACCCGGTCGAGTTCATGGCCGGCATCATGAACTGCGATATCCACCTGACAGACAAGCTCTCCGTCTATGCGGAGGAGGTCCGCCGCGGGCTGGAGATCGAGATCGTGCCGCCCTGCATCAATCGCTCAATCGAGACGTTCTCTGTGAAGGAAGGGAAGATCGTCTACGCCCTGGCCGCGCTGAAGAATGTGGGCCACGAAGCGATGCACCTGATCGTGGAGGGGCGAGGTGACAAGGCCTTCGTGACGCTTTTTGATCTCGCGCGCCGTGTGGATCTCAAGCATGTCGGGAAACGACCGCTGGAAATGCTGGCGCGAGCCGGTGCTTTCGACGTTCTGGATCGTAACCGCCAGCGGGTTCTGAAATCGCTTGATGCGCTCGTCGCCTATTCCGCGGCCATCCATGAGCAGCGAAACTCCAACCAGGTCTCGCTCTTTGGCGAAGCCGGGGAGGACCTGCCGGAGCCGAAGCTGGCCCAGGTTGTCGACTGGCTTCCCGCGGAGCGGTTGGGCGAGGAACATGTGGCCATCGGTTTCTACCTCTCCGGGCACCCGCTGGACGACTATATGGGCGTATTGAAGCGCAAGGGTATTCAGACGCTGGCGCAGGTCGAGGAACTGGTCAAATCCGGCGCGGCGGTCGTGAAGATGGCCGGGACCGTCGCTGCAAAGCAGGAGCGGAAATCGGCGCGCGGCAACCGGTTTGCCTTCGTCCAACTCTCGGACCCGTCCGGCCTGTACGAGGTGACGGTCTTCTCGGAAACGTTGGAGAAATCGCGCGAGCATCTCGAGGCGGGCCAGAACGTCGTGATCACGGCAGAGGCGACATACGAAGCCGAACAGTTGAAGCTGTTGTGCAAAGGCGCGCGGCCGATCGACCAGGAAGCCAGTTCAGGCGCAGGTGGGGGCGGCGGATTGCGGTTGTTCATCAACGACAGCAACGCGGTGTCGACCGTCCGCTCGATCCTGTCGCGGACGGTCGAGGCGGGACAAGTGCGCATGAAAGGGCCGATCCTGTTGACACTGATGGACCCGGCACTTCCGGGGGAAGTGGACCTGGAGATCGGCGCGGACCTTCCGGTGAGCCCGCAAGTGCGAGGCGCGCTAAAGGCGGTTCAGGGCGTGCTCGACGTCGAAGAGCTTTATTCGCGCTAGGCGAGGGAGTTGGCGGAAAATTGCCGGGTGTAGGGGGGCGACGACGTCGCACTTGCCTGATGATCTGACGGTCGCTATCCGACTTGCCATTCCATTCACGAGGTTTCCCCATGCCCTTTTCCGCTGCCCTTGCGCGGGTCTGTGCTCTGTCGTGCCTTGTTTTCCTCGCTCCAATCCCCGGAGCGGCGGAACAGAAAGGTATTGGAAAGCTGTTCCGGGCCTCCACCAAGGCCCCGACGGTTGTCGAACAGGGGCCAGTTGCCAAGGCGTGCGGCGTCCGCGGAAAATCGCTTGGCAAGGTGGTCGAGAAGGGCCCGGGCAAGTGGAAGCTCTACGACACGGCGCCCGGCAGCACGGGCGTGAGGGATTTCTACCTGAGCGGTTTCGGCGACGGGTGCCCGCGCAAGCTGCGCGGTGCCGTGGCGATGTTCGGGTCGGTGGAACTCTACGAGATGGTCCACTACGGCCCCGTCGGCCTGAAACCCACCGGAGCCGCAACGGACCTGGCATATGCGCGGATGCGGGCCAGCACGTGCGGCAGCGCAAAGAAGGCCTGCAAGCGCAGCGGTGTGAAGAAGATGTCGCGGAAGGCAGTCTTCGTCGATGTGTACCAGAGCGCTGGCAACTCCCGGCGCCTGGAACTGCTGATGAGCGGCGGCCGGCTGAAGGCTGTGTCCGAGAAATAGCTACTCAGCCCGTCAGGCCAAGGTCGGCAGCGGTGAGGACGTAAGCCTTGCCGAAGCCTCCGTTGAGGAACGCGCGTTCCACCTCCAGCCGCACGAACCCGAAATCCCCGAAGTCGATGTATAGCTTTGCCTTGGGATGGTGCGCCAGCCACCTTTCCCGCAACGGCTCGTGTCCCGGGTCCTCGCGCGAGATGAAACGCGCTTTGCATTGCACGGTCAGGCGCGGGTGGGTGAGCGGGTCGCCCTTCGACGCGGGCTCGCCGACCAACACGGAGCAGGCGGCATTCGCGCGGAGCGCGGTGGTATGTTGCGACAGCGAGGAAACCAGCGTGACCGGCGCACCGTCGAAGTCCGTGCCGATGGCCACACGGGTCACCATCGGGCTGCCGGTTTCTGGATCCAGCACACCGAGCGCTGCGAAGCCGGCTCCGCGCAACAGTTCCTTCGCAAGGGAACGCGCCTCTGCATCGGTGGGTCGGATCGGATCGATTTTCTTTTCGCTCATGGTGTCTTGCGCCGGGTTGGAATGCATCGCAGGTTAGCGCCGGGAGAGACGAGGACAAGGGAGGACGCGCATGGCGATCGTCAGGCCGCTGGACGAGGAAGAGATCGAACCGGGGCTTCGGGAGGAGGTTCAGTTCTTCAAGGGACCGCTTGGCGTGGTGCCCAACTCCGTCCGAACGATGTCGCACCGGCCGGACCTCGCACGGGCTTTCACCAATCTCAACATCGCGGTGATGACGAGCCACGGGGCCGTTACTCCGGAGTTCAAGCGGCTGCTTGGCTATGTGTCCAGCTTTGCCTCGGGCTGCCGCTATTGCCAGGCGCACATGATCCTCGCATCCGAACGCTTCGGGGCGAGCGCGGAACGTCTGGACGATGTCTGGAACTTCGCCGACAGCCCCCATTTCAGCCCGGCCGAGAAGGCCGCGCTAGCCTTTGCCCATGGCGCCAGCCAGGTGCCCAACGCGGTCACGCCCGAGATCGAGGCGGACTTGCAAGCACATTGGGAGGAGGGCGATATCGTGGAAATCATGGGCGTAGTCGCGCTCTTCGGGTATCTCAACCGCTGGAATGATTCCATGGGTTCCGCGCTGGAGGATCTGCCGGTTCAGACCGCCGAAAGGCTGTTGGTCGAGAACACCGGGTGGGAGATCGGGAAGCACACTTCCTGAACCTCCCCTGACCTGAATCAAGGAAAGCGGCGTCGAACCGCGCTAACCTGACGCCAACCAAGGAGAAATTGCACGATGTACAGCAACATTCTTGTCCCCGTTTCCTTCGAGGCGGACCGCAATGCACGCGAATCCATGGAGATTGCACAGGCAATCCGTGCAGAGGGTGGGAAGATCACGCTTCTGCATGTGATGGAGCACCTTCCGCAATATGCCACGGAGTATCTGCCCGCCGATCACCTCGACAAGGCACGGGACGATATCACCGGTGGGTTGGCCGCGTTGGCCGAAGGCGTCGGGAATGCCGAAGTGGTCGTCGTGGAAGGCCATTCCGCGCGGACCATCCTCGACTATGCCGACGAGGTGAAAGCCGATTGCATCATTATCGCGTCGCACCGCCCCGGCATGCAGGACTTCTTCCTCGGGTCGACCGCGGCGCGCGTTGTGCGCCACGCCCGTTGCGCGGTGCATGTCGTCCGCTGAGGCGCTCACCGGATCCTGTTTCCAATCCCTGCCGCGGCGGATATGGTCCGCCGCGGTGGGCGTTTGGACCCTCCGGAACGGACGGAGGCCAGTATGCGAGGCAGCGAAAGCGAGCTCAGGGACCTGATCGAGGCGGGCAAGACCGTTCAGGGTGAGCCGATCTCGAAACTTGGGTATTTCTGTGCGCCGTTCCGTCCCGCGGACGGCCCCTTCGCCGACAGGGTCATCAAGGTCTATCGCTCGAACGCATCCGACGCCCAGCTTGACCGGCTGGCGGAGGCCCATGGCGACTATGTTCAGGTGTTGCAGGATTGCGGTGTCGCGCTTCCCGAGACCGAGTTCCACTTCGTCGAGTCGCGGGGAGAAAAGGTGCCGGTCATCGTCCAGCAGGCGTTGCCAGAGGCGGGCCTCATGCGGCCCCAGATGATCGCGGCCTCCCTCGACGAGGCGGTGCCACTGATGGAGGCGGCGGGCGACGTGATCGCCACATTCTGGCTCTCGGTGAAGGATCATCCCCAACGCGTCGGGTTCCATCCGTCGATCCGCAACCTTGCGGTGATCGACGGCAAGGGGGTCTTCTTTGACACCTTTCCGCCGCTGATCGGCTATTCTCGCGAGGAACTGGGCGAGTTGCTCATTACCTATTCCGGCAACCGGGCCATTCGGATGATCGGGCCGTTGCTTCGCCGGCGTGTGACCGGGATCCAGGACGAGTGGTATTCGCCGGCCGAAACCCTGATCGGGCTGGTCGGGAGTGCCTGCCGGCTACGGCCCGACGATGCGGAGGCGTTCCTGTCCTGGGGGCGAGACTTTGCGGGACGCCGAATGGGCGAATACGCGGAAGAGAGTATCGCGGGAATGCAGGCGCCGCCGCAACTGCCGGGCTACTGGACGGCATTCCGGAAACTGCTGCGATTGCAGGGAGAACCCAACATCTGAGGTGCGAAATCCCTTTCTCGTCCGGCCTGCCGTGCTAGGCTTCGGGTGAAGACAGGGAGTGAGCCATGCTGACGATTTCCAAAGCCGAGACCTGCCAGACCGTTATCACCACATTCGAGATGACGCCCGGCACCTGCCAGGACCTGATGGAGGAGCTGGTCGATGCCTATGAAAACTTCATTTCCCGGCAACCCGGCTTCGTCGGTGCCGGGTTGCATGTGAACGACGCGCAGACGCGAATTGCCAACTACTCACAATGGAAACGGCGCGAGGATTTTCAGGCCATGCTTCGCAGCCCGGAAATGCGCGAACGCACCCGCCGGTTCAACGCGTTGTGCCGCAGCTTCGAGCCGGTAATGTATGACGTTGTGGAAGCCTACGGATAAAACAGGTCGCCGCGCCACGGGCTCTTCAGGCAGAGGGCCATGGTCGCAACGCGTAGTAGATGTATGCCGGAACCTCGCGCAGACGCCCGAGCCAGAGCGTGCGGCGCGAGACGCCCGAGTTGGTAGGCGATGAGGACGAAGCCCTGAGCCCGAAACGACGCGCGGTGAGCCGCGCGCGGGGGGCGTGGTAGTCGTTGGTCACGATGACAGCGGTGTCGATGTCCAGCGTGGCGAGAATACGGGCGGCATTCCGGATATTCTCAAGCGTTGTCGTGGATTGATCTTCCAGGATGATTGCCTGCGGTGGGACGCCAGCGTCCGCGCAGATCTCCATGATCAGCCTGGCCTCGCTGGGAGGGTGCTCGCCGAGACCGCCGCAAGCAAGGATCACCTCGACGTCGCCGGCGCGGAAAATGCCAGCCGCATGCTCGGCGCGACGGCGAAGTGCCGGAGAGGGGCGACCGCCGGGCCAAACCTTGGCACCGAGAACAAGTGCTGCCCGACACACGGGGGCAGCGGATGGGTCTGCTGTCACTGTTGCTCCCGTTCGTTTGCTGCTGTCTGGACCGTGCCTGCGTCTCCCGCCGCCCGGCCAGTGCAGTGTAGCATTTCAGCAGTGCGCCGCCACGCCCGACGCAGGGACAAGAGCAAGCTTCGGTGCTCACAATCAGTGCCACCGGCTTCGCTGATCAGAAATCGAGCCAACCACCGAGCTTGAGGCCGGCGCTGTTGTCGTTCTGCACCCCGGCGAGTAGCCCTGCCTCAACGCTGAAGCGATTGCCGAGCCGTCGCACTAGGGAAGGTGCGAGGCGGGCATATCCCGGATTGTCGTCGATTGCGCCGAGCTGGAGTTGAAGGATCCACGTGTTCCGATCGGTTCGGTTCAGTCCCAGCGTCGCGTCGGCCTTGTAGTAAAACACGGCGTCCTCCGACACATGTCCGACTTTCGCATCCACTTCCGCCCAGCCGTTGCCGAACCGGCTCTCGTAGCCTCGCCCCCATGCGAGGCCGGCGCGTATGACCTGTTGCCCGGTGCCCGGCCCGTCCCGGATGGTTCCGACCCCGATTTCCGTGCTGTAGCGATTGGGTCCGGAAGCCGGGGCGAGCGCGGCGCGAAGAAACAGGATTGTGGACCCCGTCGTTGCCGCCGGGCGGTGATACCCATCCAATCCAAAGGTGAGCCTGTCCGAGAGCCCATATTCGAAATAGGTCCCGATTTCTTCGGTGCTTTCCAGTGGTGTGGTAGTGCTTTGGCCGGTCAGAGCGGCGATGTAGCCCGCGTATTCGCCCCAACTCGACCAGGTAAGTGAACCAAAGAACTTGCCTTTCCCCCGTGGCCAAGCGCCACCTGCCTCCGCCGGTAGCGCAACTCCCAGAAGAACCAGGCACAGAATGAACCGGAGCAGGACCATGCTCCCGATTTCGTGCAACTTGATTAACGTGACCTTAATTCTGCCAGTCCCGCCATGGCTGTCGGCGATGTGGCGGCGCGCTGTCGGCCGGAGACAGTGCTGCTATCCCGGCAGCTGGGTTGGCGAATGGCCGGTATTGGGCATTCCCGGTCGTTGCAATGCCCCACGCGCAAGCACGAAAGCGGCGAGGAGGGTCGTGGTCAGCATTCCGCTGCCGACATAGATCCCGAGGAGCAGAAACACGCCCATGCCTTGCAAGGCGCACACAGCAGTGGTCGTCAAAGCGACCATGATGGAGAGAAGAAGAATTCCCATTGGACTGCCTCCCGGGCCTGCAAATACACCGCGAATCCCGACAGGGGACGCCTTGGGGCGGTGTCGTCTTCGCCCTGAGAAATCTTCCACGCCTCGGTTTTCGAGACGTTAACAGGCGGTTGCCAAATGTCTCGAATTTGAGAGAACGCCTGACCGCCTATCTACCGCGTTTACGGCGTTTCACCCCGCCCCGCTGACCGGGGCGACCGGCTGTGGACCGCCCCTCGCGCGTCTGCGCGTCTTCGACCGCCTGTTCAACGACCGATTGCCGCGCGAGCGGATCGTCGGCAATGGCAAGGTCGACAGCTTCCAGTCGCTTGATCTCGTCCCGCATCCGGGCGGCCTCCTCGAATTCGAGGTTCTCAGCCGCCTTGCGCATCTGCTCCCGCAGTCCGTCGAGATGCGCCTCGAGGTTGGCACCGTGCATCGGCGCATCGACTTTCGCTGTGACCCGCGCCATGTCGACATCGCCCTGGTACAACCCTTGCAGGATGTCCTCGACGTTTTTCTTCACTGTCTCGGGGGTGATGCCGTGTTCCTCGTTGTAGGCGATCTGCTTGGCGCGTCGGCGTTCGGTCTCTTTCAGTGCCCGTTCCATCGAGCCGGTGACCCGGTCCGCATACATGATCACCCGCCCGTCCGCGTTCCGTGCCGCGCGGCCAATGGTCTGGATGAGAGAGGTCTCCGAGCGCAGGAAACCCTCCTTGTCGGCATCAAGAATGGCAACGAGACCGCATTCGGGGATGTCGAGCCCTTCGCGCAGCAGGTTGATCCCGACAAGGACGTCGAAGGCGCCCAGCCGCAGGTCGCGCAGGATCTCGATCCGCTCGATCGTGTCGATGTCGGAATGCATGTAGCGTACGCGGATGCCCTGCTCGTGCAGGTATTCCGTCAGGTCCTCGGCCATCCGCTTTGTCAGCGTGGTCACAAGTGTTCGATACCCGGCCGCCGACACCCGGCGGATCTCATCCAGAACGTCGTCGACCTGGGTTTCGACCGGGCGAATCTCCACCTCCGGATCGAGAAGCCCCGTGGGGCGGATCACCTGTTCGGTAAAGACACCGCCCGTCTGATCCAGTTCCCAGGCGGCCGGCGTGGCGGACACGAAGACCGATTGAGGGCGCATGGCGTCCCATTCCTCGAACTTGAGCGGGCGGTTGTCCATGCAGGACGGCAGCCGGAACCCGTGTTCGGCCAGCGTGAACTTTCGCCGGTAGTCGCCCCGGTACATGCCGCCGATCTGCGGCACGCTCACGTGCGATTCATCCGCGAAGACGATCGCATGATCGGGGATGAACTCGAACAGGGTGGGGGGCGGTTCGCCGGGTGCCCGACCGGTGAGGTAGCGGGAATAGTTCTCGATCCCGTTGCAGACCCCCGTGGCCTCCAGCATCTCCAGATCGAAGTTCGTGCGTTGCTCCAGCCGCTGCGCTTCCAGCAGCTTGCCCTCGTCCACGAGCTGGTTCAGACGCTGCTTCAACTCCTTCTTGATGCCGTCGATGGCCTGTTTCATCGTCGGTTTGGGCGTCACGTAGTGCGAGTTCGCGTAGACCCTGATGCGTTCAAACGTGTCCGTCTTCTCGCCGGTCAGCGGGTCGAACTCTGTCAACGCTTCGAGTTCTTCGCCGAAAAAGCTCAGACGCCAGGCGCGATCCTCAAGGTGCGCTGGCCAGATCTCAAGGACGTCACCGCGGACACGGAACGAGCCGCGCTGGAAGCCCTGATCGTTGCGGCGATACTGCTGCGCCACGAGGTCTGCCATGACCTTGCGCTGGTCGTATTCCTTGCCGACATGCAGGTCCTGCGTCATCGCTCCGTAGGTCTCTACCGAACCGATACCATAGATGCAGGACACGGACGCGACGATGATCACGTCGTCGCGTTCAAGCAGGGCGCGGGTCGCCGAGTGGCGCATCCGGTCGATCTGCTCGTTGATCTGGGACTCCTTCTCGATATAGGTGTCCGAGCGGGCGACGTAGGCTTCGGGTTGGTAATAGTCGTAGTAGCTGACGAAGTACTCGACCGCGTTCTCCGGGAAGAACTTCTTGAACTCTCCGTAGAGCTGAGCCGCGAGCGTCTTGTTGGGTGCAAGAATGATCGCCGGTCGCTGGGTTTCTTCGATCACCTTGGCCATGGTGAAGGTCTTGCCGGTTCCGGTCGCGCCGAGAAGGACCTGGTTTCGCTCACCCTCCCCGACCTGCTCGACGATTTCGCGGATCGCGGTCGGTTGGTCGCCCGCGGGTTCGAACTCCGCGTGCATCACGAATGCCTTGCCGCCTTCGAGCTTCTCCCGCTCCTCCACCCTTGGTGCGGGGCTGTGCAGGACGGGTGTGGACGTGTCGGAATGGGCGTAGGGCATCGGCGACTCACTCTCACTGCGGGCGGGCATCGGTCTGCTTTTGTTCTTGTCCCATCCCGGCGCGACGACCGCAAGGCGGGTTGGTCTCGAACGTAAGCGGTTAACGGGTCAACAGTTTTTCTCATTTCGGCGTATTTGTGCCGATCTGTGGATAATGGTTTTGGCGATTCGGGTGACTTGACCCTACGGTAGTTATACGCAGCAGACCGGTTGCCAGCCGACACGCCCCTCATTACCCCCGCTCCCTCAGTCCGGCTGGCAACCGTTTCCGACGGGCCGGGACAGATTGGCCTCTTGCAGAGACAAGCATGCTTGGCGATAACCAGCGGTGTCAGACGAGGGGAGACCGCTCATGCGTGCGCGTATCTATCAGCCAGCCAAGAATGCCATGCAGTCAGGCACCGGACGGACGAAGGTCTGGTTGCTGGAAATGGTTCCCGCACAGGCGCGCGAGGTCGATCCGCTGATGGGGTGGACCGGCAGCAGCGACACAAGCAGCCAGGTCCGGCTCCGCTTCGACAGCAAGGAGGCGGCGGTCGACTATGCCCGCGACCACGGGATCGATTTCATCGTCGTGGAGCCGAAGAAGCGTAAACCTGTCATCCGACAGAATGGCTATGGCGAGAACTTCGCCACGAACCGGCGCGGCACCTGGACACACTGACCGCTAGGCAAGATCGGCATCCCCTGGTGCGTTCTGGTTGGAGGTGGTACCGCCCGGCGAGGACAGGTTCAAAAGAACGAGTTCGATCATGCGCTCGATCTGAGGCACCGGGACGCCCGACAGCCGCCGGTCCAGTCCCAGTTGAACAATGCCGTGAACCGACGAGAAAAGGGCGCGGGCGAGCAACTGGATGTCCTCTTCCGGAAGGTCGGAATAGATCTCTCGCAATGGCGCGCTGACCAACGCAAAGAGGTCGTTCATCTCCTTCAGGTACCAGTCCGGAACGTTGTCCTCGGACCCGACCGGCAGCTCGAAGAGACAGCGCCATGAGGTCTCGTGCTCGGTGGCGAAGGACAGGTAGGCGCGGGACATGATGACGAGCATTTCCTGCGCGGTGGCGTTTTTCTCGGACGCCAGCGCCGCGTTGATGGTTTCGCCGAGGCACGCGAAGGTGCGACTGTTTACGGCGAAGACCACGCCTGTCAGATCGTCAAAGACGTTGTAGATCGCCCCGACGGAGCATCCGGCATCCGTTGCCAGCTTTCGCGCCTTGAGCGATGACAATCCGGCCCTGGAAATCTGCTCCTCGGCAATATCGGTCAGAGCAGTGCGGAGCGCGTCGCGGCGGGCGTCGGTGGAACTGTTCATAGAATACCTCGTGAACTTCGTTCAACCCTAGGCTGTGTCCGCTTTGAAGGCAATTGCGATCTCTTTGGGGTCCGCGAGGGACGAATCAGGAGCCATTGGAGTGTTTCGCGCGCCGCCGCCAGCGGCGTTGGCCGCAAGTGGGCAGGGGCCCGAAGCACCGCCTCGGCACGACAATCCCGGTTGCACCCGTCAGGACTTCCGAGTAAGTGGATCTCCACACCACGCTTGCGTGGGCCCCTGTGCATCCAGCCGGATGCCCCGAGCATGGGCCTCGCGAGCCATGGACTCCGGCTTCAAACGGTGGTGTCGGAGCCAGATGAGGCGAGTTGGCGGAGTGGTGACGCAGCGGATTGCAAATCCGTGTACACCGGTTCGATTCCGGTACTCGCCTCCACTCCATTCCGGTTCATGGCGACAACGGTCGAGCGCTCGTCGATGCATTTCGTGGCTTGTCCAGCCGATGGAGCGCTTCGGAGGCGGCGAACATCGCGAGGATGGAGAAGTATCCATCCACGGCGTAGTGGTAGCCCGAAAAGACAGACAGGAACTGGATCGCGGCGAGGTAGACGATTCCGACCGGCGCCAACCACGGAAAACGCTCGCACAGGTAGAGCATGGTTACGCATGCTGTGGCCACGTGAACGCTTGGGAAGGCGGAGATCCCTGAGCCAAGAATCTGTTCTCCATCCACGTAGAAGCGCCACAGGCTGTCCTGCACGATCTCGAACAAGGGGCTGGTGAAGATGCCGTTGTCGATGGCGGTGGTCAGGTCGGCGAACCGGTCGCCGCCGAGAAGTCGGTCATAGAACACCGGCCCTACGGAAAGCCCTCCAAGGGCAAAGACATTGCCAACAACGATCCAGGCGAAGGCCCAAAGCAGCAGGAACCTCCGCACTCGGGCTTCGTCGCGGTCCAGCAATGCCAGAATTGCCGGCATGAAGAGCGTCAGGGAGGTCCAAACAGGGAAGTACAGCGGCTCGATCCAACGCATCGGCAAGCTGGCCGCCCAGTCATGCGTCAGTCGCCACGGATCGACGCCGCCATGCAGCCAGGAATCGAAGTCGGCCAGGGCGGGGTCTGCGTAGAACGGCACGATGTCCGGCATCAGGACCTTCAACAAGCCAAACGCCGTCATGAACATGACGGTTCCGACAAGGGCAAGACCCAGCCGCGCGAACCGGGCGTGCAGCCGCCGCGACCGGCCCCCAAACACACTGGCGGCTACCGTGACGCCGAGCAGAATCAGGATCACCTTCCAGGAACTTGCGAAATCGCTTGCGGTGTCGATTCCACCCACAGCGATGGAGACCACCGCGTCGCCCCGAACCAGTTCGACCATGACCATGGCGAACACGAGGTAGAGTAGGGACAAACGGAAAAATGCACGCATAGGCTTGGTGATTGCTGGTGATCTGTCTGTTGCTGAAACCATCAGATTGGAGAATGACGACGAAAATAGGGCCAAATCTGGAGCCGGCGCGGCCTTTCCGAGGATATGGGACCTGTCTGCCGATGGCCACAGCGCCCATCGGCGGATACATTGGATATCGGGCATATGTATCATGTATGTCGCGTGCGCGGGGCGGGGGGCCGGGTTGCTCCGACTATCGGTGAATGGGCATCCGCCGCGAACACTCGCTGGACCGGGATCGAGTGGTTGACTGCCAAGGTCCAACAGGTAGACCCATTCTCAGTCCATTGTTCGGAGAATTTGGAACCTGATGAAAACTGCACTCATTACCGGCGTGACCGGACAGGATGGCGCGTATCTTTCGGAGTTGCTGCTGGGCAAGGGCTACAATGTGCACGGCGTGAAACGACGGGCATCGTCCTTTAACTCGGCACGGATCGACCACCTGTATCAGGATCCACACGAACAGGATGTGAAATTCCACCTGCACTACGGTGATATGACGGACTCCACGAACCTGATCCGGTTGGTCCAGGAAGTGCAGCCCGACGAGATCTACAACCTGGCCGCACAATCGCATGTCCAGGTCTCGTTCGAGACACCGGAGTACACGGCCAATGCCGATGGTATCGGCACGCTGCGGATGCTCGAAGCCATTCGGATCCTGGGGTTGGAAAAAACGTGCCGTTTCTACCAGGCCTCCACGTCTGAACTCTATGGTCTCGTGCAGGCTGTACCGCAGCGGGAGGACACGCCGTTCTACCCGAGGTCTCCCTACGCGGCGGCCAAGCTCTACGCCTACTGGATCACGGTGAACTATCGCGAAGCCTATGGCATGCATGCTTCCAACGGGATCCTGTTCAATCACGAGAGCCCGCTCCGTGGGGAGACCTTCGTCACGCGCAAGATCACAAGGGCGGCGGCTGCGATTTCGCTTGGGCTGCAAGAGCGTCTCTACCTCGGCAACCTCGACGCCAAGCGGGATTGGGGTCATGCGCGCGACTACGTCGAAGGCATGTGGCGGATTGTTCAACAAGACACGGCGGATGATTTTGTTCTCGCCACCGGTCAGACCCAGACCGTGCGTAGCTTCGTAGAGGCCGCCATGCAGGCGGTGGGTATAACGATCGAGTGGACCGGCAGCGGGATCGATGAAAAGGGGCTCCGGGCTGGCAGCAACGAGGTGCTCGTCGAGGTCGATCCGCGGTACTTCCGCCCGACGGAAGTGGACCTCCTGATCGGCGATCCGACGAAAGCGAGGGAAAAGCTTGGCTGGAGCGCCACGACATCGCTGGAGCAGATGGTCGCCGAGATGGTGGAGAGCGACCTTGCTGTCGTTCAAAAGGAACAGGAGCGAAAGGACCGGCATGGCTGACGCGGGCTCGCCTGGGTGGCCGGTTGCGAGCGCACCGCGTCGGTGTGCGGCGATGCCCCTCGCAAGCGCGGTTGGCCGCGCGGTCGCGGATTGACGCGCGCTGCCACTGTCCGAACGTGTCCGCTTGGCCAATGTCGCTGCACTCGGTAAGACATGTCACGCATTCGGCGACATGCGCATTCGGGCAACCCCAGCGGAGGCAAGATGACCAGGATTTACGTTGCAGGCCATCGTGGCATGGTCGGAGGCGGGATCATGCGCAAGCTTGAAGCCCGGCAGGCGGCTGGTGAGCCGTTGGAGATCTTGACCCGCACGAGCGCCGAACTGGATCTGACCGAGCAAGGCGCCGTTCGGGAGTTCATGCAATGCGCGCGCCCCGATGTGGTGATCCTCGCAGCCGCTCGGGTCGGCGGCATTGTCGCCAACAACAGCTATCCTGCGCAGTTCATCTATGAAAACACGATGATGGAATGCAACGTGATTCACCAGGCCTACGAGGCCGGGGTCATGCGGCTTTTGCAATTGGGCTCGTCCTGCATCTACCCCAGGGAGGCAGAGCAGCCGATGCGCGAGGATGCACTGCTGACCGGCCCGCTTGAGCCGACCAACGAGCCCTATGCAATAGCGAAGATCGCCGGGATCAAGCTCTGCGAGAGCTACAACCGCCAGTACGGCACCGACTATCGCTCGGTGATGCCGACGAACCTCTACGGCCCGGGTGACAACTACCACCCGGAGAACTCACATGTTCTGCCGGCACTGATCCTGCGGTTCCACGAAGCGGCCGCGCGCAACGCCAGCGAGGTCGTGATCTGGGGTTCTGGCAAGCCGATGCGGGAGTTCCTTCACGTGGACGATATGGCCGCGGCTTCGCTCTTCGTGCTGGATCTTGATAAGGCGACCTACGGGCGCGAGACCGAACCGATGCTGAGCCACATCAACGTGGGCTCCGGTACCGATGTGACGATCCGTGAGCTGGCGGAGACCGTGGCAAAGGTCACCGGATTCAAGGGGGATCTGGTGTTCGACGAGACGAAGCCGGACGGCACCCCGCGCAAGCTCATGGATGTAAGCCGTCTGGCCCGTCTTGGCTGGACCGCGTCGGTCGCGCTGGAAGACGGTATCGCACAGACCTATGCGTGGTTTCTGGCGCAGGATCGAAGCCGGTTGCGGGCGAAGTAACAGGAACTGCCTGCGCCTTTCAGCGTTGGCGCTTCAGTCGACGCTGGAACTCTTGATGATACTGGTCGCTTTGCCATTGGGTTCGGCGGGGATAGCAGCAATGGGCGGCCAAGTGACGAGCGATTTTGTCCCTCCGGGCACTTGTACAGAGCGCGTCTCTATCCGTGTGCGCCCATGAAACCGCCCGTCAGCGCGACCGTCGCAATCGGTGAGTGTCGTTTTGCCAGGGACGATCAGTGGGAATGTAGCGCGTGACGGGGGGCGCCCGATCCGCTCGCCACCGGTGATCCTTGCAACCCGTTCAACGCTGGTGGAAACCGCATTCGTTTCACAGCACCACGCTCATACCGCCATCGACATAGATGATCTGCCCGGTGACGTAGTTGGAGGCGTCCGAGGCGAGATAGATCGCTGTTCCGACCAACTCGTCCGGCTGTCCCCAGCGCCCCATGGGCGTGCGGCCCTTCACCCAGGCATCGAAATCCTCGTCCTCGATCAGCGGGGTGTTCATTTCCGTGGCCATGTAACCCGGACCGATCGCATTGGCCTGGATCCCGAGCGCGCCCCATTCGGCGGCCATGTTCCGGGTCAGCATCAGGATCCCGCCCTTGGCCGCCGCATAGGGCGTCACCGTGGCGCGGCCGAGTTTGGAAAGCAGCGAACCGATGTTGATGACCTTGCCAGTGCCGCGTGGTGCCATGCGCCGGGCGGCCTCCCGCGCTGTCACAAAGGCGGCTGTCAGGTTCACGTCGATCACGCGCTGCCAATCGGCGGTATCCAGCTCCAGCATTGGTTTACGGAACTGGATTCCGGCGTTGTTGACCAGGATGTCGACCGCCACGCCCTGCGCATCGAGAGCCTCGAACGCCGCTATGACGGCGGCTTCATCGGCGACGTCGAAGGGAATGCCGATCACGTCGTGCCCCGCAGATTTCATCTCTTGCACCGCAGTGGCGAGCCGCCCCTCGTTCGCGCCGTTCAGGACGATACGCGCACCGCAGGCTGCCATGCCTTCTGCCATCGCGCGACCAAGGCCGCGAGAGGATCCGGTTATCAATGCGGTCTTGCCGCTGAGATCGAACAGTTTCGGGCTCATGGTGCTACCTCGGTTCTGGGAAACTGGTTGTTGGTGTCAGATTGATCGATGTCGCAGGACAGGTGCCGTGTTCCACCACCGCCCGCCGTCGTGATCGCGGCACCCGGTGCCCGACCCGGGTGCTGATCTGTTCGAATACACGCTCGGGACCGGGAACAATGCAAGAGATCGGCCAGTGTCTTGCAGGGCCGGGGTTTCGGGCGTCTGTCGTGGTCGGCATCTTGTGCTGGCGCCACGTGGGCTGAAACCAGCGGTTCTCGAATTTGGCATGGCGTCACCCTCCCTGCCTGCACTACCGGCCCCGTGGACCAAATGGCTCCCGGTCCACGCGCGGAGGGTCGGATCTGATTTGTGTCGGCATAAACTCGAGATAGGACAATCATTTGAAAGATGGAACACCGAAGGCGACCGTAGGTCTGATCGGTACCTCAAAGCCTGTCCGGGAAACCGGAGAGATCGACGAGCGGGAAGCACCCGCGCAGCGACCCATGGTGCCGCTGGTGCAGGTGTTCGTCCCTTTGCAGGGGGCTATGGTTCTGCCGGTCCATGCTCGCCCGATCCACAGCGGTCCACTACAGCATTCGGTATGCGCATCAGGTGCCTTGGCATGCCTCTGGCCACCAGAAACGACGAGGCATCGGTTGGCGCCGATTGCTATCCATGTGGAAAAACACACAGGGCAATCGGGCCCACCCGGCCCGTCCCGAGACCTCGTCCGCAACGCTCCCGAGCGTGGGCTTGCAGCAGACCGCTTGCACCGGTGACCCGCCTCAGCCGCGAATGGCCTGCGCCTGAAGCTGCTCGTGAACTTCGGAGGCACGGGCGCGCAGCCCAGGCGAATAGGAGTCGCGGTCGGCACGCGGAGCGATGGGGCGGAAATGGTGCGCGAGGTTCGCTTCACCGGGTTCCAGCCCAATCCGAAGGCAGATTGCCACGATATCTCGGGCGGCATGTCGACTGAGGTGATCGCTGTCGACGATATCCAGCCGGTCTACCTTTTGCAGAACGTCGGAATAGGCGGCGATCCAGTAGTGCAACCAGTAGTCCGGCTGCGAAGGGTCGAGCGAGTCTGGCGCAAACCCATCGAATGCAAACGGACGGTGAAGGTGGCCGAACTCGTAGTGCCCGATATCGGACATGTAGCGCTCCACGAACGGGTCGTCGTCCTGCTGGCGCAGGAAGTTCTCGTGCTGGCGCTGAAGAGAGGCGG
Organism: Aliiruegeria haliotis; assembly: GCF_003003255.1. Lineage (GTDB taxonomy): Bacteria > Pseudomonadota > Alphaproteobacteria > Rhodobacterales > Rhodobacteraceae > Tropicimonas > Tropicimonas haliotis. The sequence continues at coordinate 272,394 of NZ_PVTD01000004.1, read as the reverse complement.
CGTGTTCGAGCGGGTCGCGCACCGGGACCACGATCCGCGAGTCGGGGAACATGTCCGGCAGCAGGGCGAGGCGCCCGATGTTGCCGTTGTTCTTGGAGACGTATCGGCCGGCCCCCTCGGTGCGCAGAGCGACGATCTTGCGAAAGTGTTCGCGAAAGAACGCCTCGGCGTCTTCGTTTCCGTCCTCGGATTGCCAGAGCGCAATCCGCTCGGGGTTGTATTTCTCTGGCCAGAACATCTTCCAGAGCACTTCCTCGAAGGCTTCGGGGCTGTCGAACCCCACGTATATCCCGTCGCCATGGGCGCGCTGTCGCGTCTCCGACGATAGGCGGAAGGGGCGTGAGACGTGGTCCCAAAGCAATGGCGCGGTGACGAAGGGCATGTCCCGATAGCGATGCGTTGCGACCTGCGGCAGGTCGTGCAGCGCATTGAGCAAAACGGTTGTTCCGGCCCTGGGGAGGCCGGCGATGAAGATCGGGGCCCGGTCTTCGACGGCTTCGATCCGGCCCGGGAAGGCCCGTCGATCCCAATCCGCCAGTCGTTGCTGGAAGCCCGTGCCGGAGAAAGCGAAGCGATGCAGGGCCTGGTCCGCGCGGGAATAGGTGGCGTTTGCCCTGTCGCCCCTGCGTTTCATGATGGCAACCGCCGGGATGGCGGCGAGTGTGACGCCAACGATGAAACGCCAGTCGAACATGACGGCGAGCACTTCGGCCGCCGTTGCCACCCCGGTGAGATGTGCGAGTGTCAGGGGTATTGCCGCGATCAGGACGCAGACGGCGGTCCACCACAGGGTGAGGACGAGCTTGCCCAGCAACCCAAGCCCGGCCTTTCGGATCCGGACCTCCTTCTCGGCATCGTCCAATGTGGAATCGAACATGGCGCCGATCCCGGTGTTGGCCTGCTCCATGCCGGTCGCGATGTGTCGGGCCACGTCGAGCCGCCGGAAGGCAATCACGACGACGACCACGGACAGGAGCGCGGCGGCGAGGGCGGCGAACGGCATTATTCCGTGCTGTCGTTGCCGGTGGGTTTCCTGTTCCGGTTCAGGAGCCGCTTGACCGGGTACCAGACGAAGCCCACGACAAGCAGGATGACGACCGCTACAAGCGCGAACATGGTCGCGATTGCACCTATCCCCGCACCGGGGCCGATATAGGCCTGCGCGGGCGATGCGAGGGCGAGTGCCGGAAGGAGAGCGAGGGCGAGGGTGCGCATGATGTCCTCTCTGGTCAGTTCTGTTGGCAGGAGCGGGCGCGTTCAGCGAAGAAGGCCGTGTCCATTTCGGGTGGCAGCAACATGCTGCCAGAGATCAGGCCGACGCGCCCGTCTCCGATGTTGTTCTGGTAGCGCCAGAGCAACGTACCGTCGGCGCCGTACTCGGCAATCCGGCCCTCGCGCGAGGAGGTGACGAGGATGTTGCCATCGCGCGTGTGCTGATGATCGCCCATGATATCAGTGAAAAACCCGTTCTCTCCGGCGCCATCCAGTACCACCTGGTGCGCACCCGTCGCAGCGTCCAGAACGACGACCCGGCTGGCAAGGGAACCGGGCCCGGTTGAGGGCTTCAGGTTCCTGTTGTCGAAGACCGAGATCAGGTTTCCGCCAATGAAGTCGGGATCATGTTGCCGCAGCAGGTGACCGGTGTGGTGGTATTTGAGCCTGTGGGTATCGGGGTCGATGACCAGAACGCTATTGATGTTCCGCAGAGAAAACAGGATGTCGCCCGGCTCGAAGACGTCGGATTGCAATGTGGACGGAAAGACCTCGATGTCGTTGAGGTGCAGCGTGTCGCCGGAGGCGCTCACGGACGTGTTCTCAAGGGAGGAGGCGAAGAGCAGGCCGAGCAGGTCGTTGTCTTCCAGGATCCTGATGACCGGCACGGAGGACAGGATGTCCCCGTCGAGCGACACCTGCTGAATGGTCCAGGACGCCACCGGGGCGTGATGGTTCCGGAAGCCCGACGGGTTCTGGTCCGTGCTTTCTTCGGCAGAGACCCACAGCACATCGTCCTCCGCCAGGTGCACGGAATGGTGACCGAGATTGGCTAGCTTCCACTGAACCTCGCCGCAGAGGTCGATCCGGAACGTGGAGAGGTGTTCGAAGTTGACCACGATGTCACCGTCCGGGAGGATGTCGAACCCGTGCAGGGTCGCGCCGGGCTGCTGTTTCGGGCGCTTGCTGCGCGGGAAAGCGGAATCGTCGGGCCAGATCTCGAACCAGTCGGGTTTGATCTCGTGTACGACGGCACCAGTGCGGTCAATGACCCGCAGGAAGTTCAGACGATCGCCCCCGACCCCCGACAGCAATATCAGCCGGTCGTCGATCCGTTCAGGATGCGGGACCATGATCTGTTCGCCCGCTATCTCGAACTGGGTATCGCGCTTGAACACGGAGTCCAGCGTGGATTTGACCATCTGCCGCGCCTGCTTGAGTTGCGGGATCGGAAAGATGTTGTTGTTCATCGACAACGCGCCGATGAGATAGGTTGTCGCGAGGATCGAAACCACAAACAGGATCTGCGGAAGGGCTTTGAACAGCGATCGCATTGTGGACTACCGGGCCTCGGATTGATGCGCCTTTTGCGGCGGCACTTTGGAATGGCTTGGCATGATCGCGAGGGGCTGGCAATGCCCTTGTCCGGAGGCGATGGGCTTGGCCGGTGGGTGCGCCCTGACTGCCGCAATCCGGAATGTCAGGACGTGCCGGTCGCGTGCTGAAGCCTTTGCCGGGCCACGGCCTCGTTGCGTTCGGCCCGTCGCATGTCCAGCATGGATTGCTCCACATAGTCCAGATGAGCTTCAACGGCCGCGCGTGAAGCGTCGGGATCGCGGGCAATGATGGTGTCGTGGATCGCCTTGTGCTGCGCCAGCAAGGCGCTGCGTGTCGTGCGTTGGCGGAACATGGCCTTGCGGTTGTAGAAGACACCTTCGCGCAGGAGGTGATACATGGCGCGCATCATGTGAAGCATTACGAGGTTGTGGCCGGCCTCGATGATGGCCATGTGAAAATCGGCGTCGAGCCGCGCCTCCTCGGTGCCGGAGCGGCTGGAATGCGCGGCCTCCATCTTGTGGAAGATCTCGGATATCACCGCGAGGTCGGTGTCCGACCCCAGGCGCGCGGCACGTTCGGCGGCCAGCGCCTCCATATCGCGGCGGAAGGCGATGTAGTCGAAGACGGCTTCGTCATAGGCGGAGAAGAGGCGGATCATCGGATCGGAGAATGCCGGCCCCAGAAGCGCGGCTACGAAGATGCCCGCCCCGGCACGTCGCTGTAGCAGACCGCGGTCTTCCAGCTCGCTGATGGCTTCGCGCAACGAAGGGCGGGAGACGCCCAACCGCTCCGCAAGGTCCCGCTCCGCCGGCAACCGTTCGCCGGGGCGAAGGACGCCGCGCAGGATCAGCAATTCGATCTGACGGACCACCGCGTGGCTGAGTTTCTCGGAATCGATCGGGGTGAATGGCATGGCAACGCTCGCAATTGGTCAAGCGATTTGACCATTTTCGAGGGAGGGCGGCAAGGCCATGGGCAAATGGAGCTGGAGGCACCACAGAGGCGCCCCCGGCATGGGTGTGTCGGTCAGGTGCTGGCTGGACGGATCAGTATATCCACACGCCGGTTCTGCGCGCGGCCTTCCTCCGACAGGTTCGATGCAACCGGCGCATCCTCGCCGCGGCCAAGCGCGGTCAGGCGCGTGGGCGCAACGCCGTTTGCGGCAATGATGTTGGACACGGTTTGCGCACGGCGCACCGACAGGTCCTGGTTGTAGGTGGCGTCACCGGTGTTGTCGGTGTGGCCGACGACCTGCGCGGTGGTGTCCGGGAACTCGTTCAGGTTCAATGCGAGGGCGCGCAGTTCGTCCTGCAGATCCGCGCGCACCGCCGTGCTGTCGACATCGAACAGAATGTCCTGCGGCAGTGTCACGACCAGAACGTCGCCCTGCTGGTTGATGATGATCCGGTTGTCACCGATGGACTGGCGCAGGGCGGCGGCCTGCTTGTCCATTTGGTTGCCGATCAGCGCACCGGCGCCGGCGCCGATCGCGGCCCCGGCAAGGGCGCCCTTGGCCCTGCCGCCTGTGGCGGCGAGGCCGGCGACGGTGCCGAGCGCGCCTCCGACAATGGCATTGTCGCGCGTGTAGTTGGTGTCCGGGTTCAGCTGCGCAGGGTCCGTACAGGCCGAGAGGCCCAGGACGCCACAGGCGGCCACGGCCATGGGAAGGCGGAAGGTCATGCTTTGTGCCTCGTCTGCTTTCTTGTTTCTGAAAACGTTGATACGACACGCGCCGCCGGTTGCCAGCCCCTTGAAGGCCCGATGGCAAAGATTTGCGCAGCTTTCAGTGGTCAACCGGCCTCTGCGCGGGCGGATTCCCAGGCCAGCAGCGCGCGTTTGACCGGCAGCCCCCAATGATACCCGCCCAGGTCGCCGTCCTTGCGGATGGCGCGGTGGCAGGGGATCAGCCAGGACACCGGGTTGCGTCCGACGGCCGTGCCCACGGCACGAACGGCACGCGGGTTGCCGATGGCGCCGGCGATCTCCGAGTAGGTGGTGACCTGGCCGGTGGGGATGGACAGCAACGCTTCCCAGACCTTGATCTGGAACGGGGCGCCGATCAAGTGGAGCTGTGCCTCACCGCCATTGCCGAGGGCGGCCTCCATCCACGGCGAAAGCGTCTCCGGATCCTCCCGGTAGGTGGCGGCGGGCCAGCGGCTGCGCATATCTTCCATAGCGGCGTCCCGCCCGGTCTCCGAGGTGAAAGCGAGCCCGCAAAGCCCCTTGCGTGTGCCCATGGCGAGGCTCTCTCCGAACGGCGTGTCGAACCAGCCGTAGTAGATCTCCAGCCCCTCTCCGCCCTTGGCGTATGTGCCGGGTGTCATCGCTTCCCAGCGCAGGAACATGTCGTGCAGGCGGCTGGAGCCGGAAAGCCCGATCGCATCGGCGGCTTCCAGTGTGGTGAAACTCTCCCTCAGCAACGCCTTGGCCTGTCCCAGCGCAAGGTACTGCTGGTATCGCTTGGGCGAGACACCCACCCATTGGCTGAACAGGCGTTGGAAATGTGCAGGGCTCATGTTCATCCGCGACGACAGCCCCTCCAGCGACAGCAGTTCTCCAGCCTCTTGCGCGGCGTCGATCTCGTCCAGCGCGCGGCGCATGACCTGAAAATGGTAGCTGGTCTCGGTGCTCATCTCGGACGCTCCTCCTGTTGGCCTTCAACCTAGAGACCGCGCAGCGCCAGAGCGACCCGTTTCCTGCGCCTTTCCCGCTCTCGCGTTGCATCCCGCCGGATTGGCGTTACACCGAAGCATCAACACCAGCGAGGCACCCATGGCCAGGCAACTTCCCTACGGCACCCTGCGGCAGATCTTCGAGCGTTTCCGGGAGAGCGAGCCCGAGCCCAGGGGCGAACTGGAGCACACAAACGCCTACACGCTTGTCGTTGCCGTGGCGCTTTCGGCGCAGGCCACCGACAAGGGGGTGAACCGGGCCACCCGGGATCTTTTCGCCAGGGTTTCCACGCCGCAGGAGATGCTGGACCTCGGCGAGGAGGCGTTGATCGAGCATATCAGGACCATCGGGCTCTATCGCAACAAGGCAAAGAACGTGATGAAGCTCTCTAAGATCCTCGTCGAGGATTTCGACGGCGAGGTGCCCAATTCCCGTGCCGCGTTGGAGAGCTTGCCCGGCGTCGGTCGAAAGACGGCCAACGTGGTGCTGAACATGTGGTGGGGCATGCCCACGCAGGCCGTCGACACGCACATTTTCCGGGTCGGAAACCGGACGGGGATCGCGCCCGGCAAGGATGTCGTCGCGGTCGAACGTGCCATCGAGGACAATGTTCCGGCCGATTTCGCCCGGCACGCCCATCATTGGTTGATCCTGCACGGCCGCTATGTTTGCAAGGCGCGCAAACCCAACTGCTCGGTCTGCGTGATCGAGGAATTCTGCCAGAAGGACGGCGTGGAATGAGCCCGAAGTACAAGGTTGTCGGCATCGGCAATGCGATCGTGGACGTGCTGTCCCATTCCGATGACAGCTTTCTCGACATCATGGGGATCGAGAAGGGCATCATGCAACTGATCGAAAAGGAGCGCGCCGAGGTTCTCTATGCTGCCATGGACGACCGTCAGCAGGCCCCCGGCGGGTCGGTGGCAAATACGCTGGCCGGACTTGGCCATCTTGGGTTGAAGACCGCCTTCATGGGGCGGGTGCGCGACGATGCGTTGGGTCGGTACTATGTCGATGCGCTGGCGAAGGACGGTACCGACTATGTCAACGTCCCGGTTCCGGAGGGCGAATTGCCCACCTCCCGCTCGATGATCTTCGTTTCTCCGGACGGTGAGCGGTCCATGAACACCTATCTCGGGATCTCTGCCGAAGTGGGGCCGGGTGACGTGCCGCCTGAGGTTGCCGAGGGGGCCGAGATCCTGTTCCTGGAGGGCTACCTGTTCGACAAGGACAAGGGCAAGGAAGCCTTCCTTGCTGCCACGCGCTTGTGCAAGGCGGCGGGCGGCGAGGCTGGCATCGCATTGTCCGATCCTTTCTGCGTTGACCGCCATCGTGCCGATTTCCGGTCCCTTGTGGCCAACGAGATGGACTACGTCATCGGCAATGTTCACGAATGGTGCTCGCTCTACGAGACGGACGACCTCGAGAATGCGCTGGCCCATGCGGCCGTGGATTGCGACCTCGTGGTCTGCACGCGCTCGGGCGACGATGTCGTTCTGATCCGGGGTGGTGAGCGCATCGAGGTGCCGGTTCACCGCGTGACACCCGTGGATGCGACCGGGGCAGGGGACCAGTTCGCCGCCGGGTTCCTCTTCGGGCTGAGCACTGGCCGGGACCTTGAGACCTGTGGGCGGATGGGGGTCATTTGTGCTGGTGAAGTGATCGGCCACATGGGACCGCGTCCCGAAACCGATACGCTGGATCTCTTCCGGCAGGCGGGCCTTGTTCGGGAGCTCGGCTGAGCGGCGCGCCTAGCAGGTCGTGTCCGGTGCAGGATCGTCGCGCGGCCCATCGGGATCCGGCGCGGGATCCTGACGATCTGACCGACCTGAGCATTCGAGCGCGACACCCTGGCTGACCAACATGTCGGCAATGTCCTCGCCATCGGCAAGGCATTTGCCGAGCATCATGTGTCCGTCCCGCTCACCATTCAGGCGGCAGCTCACAAAATGCCCCTTGACGATTGCCTGCACCACCTGACGCGCGGCCTCTTCCTCGTCGCGCGATTGGTCGGGCAGGACGATCCCACGCAGCCGGACGGCCGTTCCGGAGATCACCAGCGTATCAGCGCGGGCCACGTAGACCTCGCCCTGAACCGCGGTCAGTAGCAACGCGAAGCCCGTCGCCAGGGTCACCAACATCTCCGCTCTCCTCGATGCCTGTCTTTGGAGTGGTGGGATGAGACTAGAGAATTATACCTGACGTATCAATTACGGACTAGGAGGTTGATTTTGAGACCCCCAGGTGCCATGCGGCATACATGAAGATCGGGTACGTCATCGCGCGCGCAAGGCGCGCCGCCGGGATGAAGCAGAAGGAACTCGCGGCCGCAGCCGGGGTTCATGTGCAGACCTTGAAACGGTTGGAGGGCGGTGCCGGAGCGGGATATTCGACCGTGCGCGCCTTGGAAAAGGCATTGGGCAAGGCGGGTGCAAGCTGGACCGAGGTCGATGGCGGCTACGAACTCAGGGTCACGCTGAAGTCAGACGGCTGAACACGCCAAGCCGAATTTCGGGAACGTTATTGCAATTGCCGGTGGTTGACCAACCTCAGCCGGGACCACGTTCCGTTCGCGTCGCCGGACCTGATGTCCTCCAGCCCCAGCAAGAGCGCGACATCGCGGATTGTCTGTTCCCGCAGGTCGGTCTTGATCCCGGAGGAACGCTCCGGCCACAAAACGTGGATAACGCCATTCTTCTCAACGGTTTTCAGCACCTCGGGAAGCGCCGCCTCCAGCCCGGCACGCCGTGTCACGAAGAGGTGCACACTGCCTTCGGTGCGGCTGGTGTCATAGGCGGCGGGGCGCCGGGGGGAGCGTCGGGAATCCATGGTCCTAGTCGCCCAGTTTCGCATGGATTTCGTCGAGGTCGATTTCCCCGGTCGGCATCTTGTTCGCCGGGTTCTCGAAATCGTAGCGGAAGAGGTGGAAGTCACGGTGGTACATCTCGTAGACAAGATGCATCGACAGGTCGTCGAAATAAGCCTCTACCGGGTGGGCGCGCTTTGGCCCATGTCCTTCGCTTTCGTTGAAACGGGGGATGGCAGAGAGATCGACCGGTTTCGGTGTCTCGACAGCATCGAGCACCGTCTGCATGCCGTCATTGAAGGATTCGGTCCAGAAGATCTGGTTGTACCGGCCGCCATTGGTGATGAGCGTCGACACATGTCCCGACATGTCGGACCAGTGAATGTCCGGGTCCATTGGCCGGCGCCAGCGGATGGTGTCGCGCGCAAACAGAAGGAATCGGCGAAAGCTCCGGATCTGGTCGAACTCGAACCCGGTCTCCGGATCCCCGACCTCGATGCCGTACCGCTGGATCAGGAGCGGCACGAGGTTGCCGCGATACCGCCGCCCGTTGCGCTGGATCCCGCAGATCTTGTCGAAGAACGACGACAGGATCCGGGCATAGGGATTGCGTACACAAGTGAAGGTCAGGGAACGCTGCGCCGCCACGTTCGCGGTGATCGGTGCACGGCTGTGGTCCTGGTTCCACTTGTGCAACCCGCCCTCGGCATCGTGAATGTCACCGTCAAAAAACTGCCCGTGGTCGGAATAGTACATGATCTGGCCAATGGTGGAGCAGGCACATTTCGGCACCACACGGTAGACCATGCTCTCGCTTTCCGTCATCCAGGTGCCGGGAAATCCCATGGCCATGCCTCATCCTAAGGTGATCCAAACATGCTTTCCTCAATCGAAACAAAAAAGCAAACAAACCCTGTCAATTGTGGCGCGGTTCAAGCTATGACCGATAACAGTCACCCCTAAGTTGCGAAGATTGTTCCTGAAATGGTGCAGATCGCCTACCTGCTGCTTTGCCACAAGGACCCCGACGCGATCATCGCGCAGGCGCGTCGACTGACGGCCGCAGGCGATTGCGTCTCGATCCATTTCGATGGCCGCGCCCCGGCGTCAGAGGACGCGCGGCTCAGGGAGGCTCTGTGCGATGACCCCAACGTGACCTTCGCCCGTCGCCGGGTCCGGTGTGGCTGGGGGGAGTGGAGCCTTGTCGAGGCGACGCTTCAGGCGATCGAGGCCGCGATGGACGCGTTTCCGGAGGCCACGCATTTCTACATGCTGTCGGGCGATTGCTGGCCGGTGAAGTCGGCGGAGTTTGCCCATGCGCTGCTTGGGGGGGACGACGTGGACCATATCGAGTCCGTCGACTACTTCGAGAGTGGGTGGATCAAGACCGGCTTCCGGGAGGAGCGGTTGATCTACAGGCACTACTTCAACGAACGCAAACACAAGCGCCTGTTCTATGGCAGCTACGAGCTGCAAAAGCGTCTGGGCTGGAAACGGCGGATTCCCGACGACCTGAAGATGATGATCGGCAGCCAATGGTGGTGCCTGCGCCGGTCGACCCTGACGAAAGTCCTGGACTTCTGTCATGCCCGGCCAGAGGTGCTGCGTTTTTTCTCCACCACCTGGATCCCGGACGAGACCTTCTTTCAGACCATCGTTCGCCATGTCATCCCGCGAGAGGAAATCCGGTCGCGCACGCTTACGTTCCTGATGTTCACCGACTACGGGGTGCCGGTGACCTTTTACAACGATCACTACGACCTGCTTCTTGGGCAGGATGCCCTGTTTGCGCGCAAGATCAGCGCCGAGGCACAGGAGTTGAAGTGGCGGCTTGGCACGCTCTACTCCGCAACAGGACAGGAGTTTCCGATTTCCGGCGAGGGGCGCAGCCTTCACCGGTTCCTGACCGGGCAGGGTCGCGTGGGGGAGCGGTTCGGGAAGCGTTTCTGGGAGAGCGACGGCAACGTGGGCAAGGACCACGACCTGCTGCTGGTGGTCTGCAAGAAATGGGATGTGGCTCGGAGCCTGTTGGCGGCGATCGAGGCCTGTACCGACATCCCCACGGCGGGCTTCCTCTTCAATGACGAACACGCGCCGCTCCCTGACCTGGGGGGAATTGAGAAGGGCCTTCAGAAACGCGCGCGCCATCGCCGGGTGTTGATCCGCATGCTCTACGGATTCCACGGCAGCCGATCGCTTGTCATCTGCCTCGATCCGTCGATGAGGGAATTGATGGAGGATTTCCGATCCGACCGGATGACGACCCGGCTGCTGGAGATCGAATGCCGCTTCAACGATGAGGAGCTGCAACGGCACGCGCAGCAGATCGGGCTGCTTGGGGAGGCGCCGGGCACCGCGACGCGCGACAGGGTTCTGCCCGCGCTTCGCAATGACCTCGCCTTCGAGGCCGAGAGGGTGCGACTTGTCGGATTCGAACATCACGAGCACATTCGGGAGGGCGGCCTCCCGGCTGAAATCGCGCTGTCGCTGTCGCGGTTTCTGAGTATACCGGAGGAGACAGCGCGACAGGTGGCGCAAAGTGCCGACCTGTTCGGCGAGGACAAGCACGAGGGATAGTCCCATGGCCTACGAGTACGACGATCAGAACATCTTCGCGAAGATCCTCCGCGGAGAGATCCCCAACGACACGGTGCTGGAAACGGAGCATTCACTGGCCTTCCGGGATATCCAGCCGCAGGCCCCAGTCCATGTCCTCGTGATCCCGAAGGGCCCGTATGTCTGCTACGACCACTTCGCCCTTGAGGCGAGCGAGGCGGAGATCGTCGACTATACCCGTGCCGTTGGTGAAGTGTGCAAGATGGCTGGCGTTCAACCCGGGAATGGGGGCAACGGGTTCCGTCTGATTGCCAATGCCGGTGCCGATGGCGTGCAGGAAGTGCCGCATCTTCATGTCCACATACTCGGTGGGCGCGGGCTTGGCCGGATGCTGCAACCTGCGGGCTGATTGCGCGGCTCAGCCGAGCCCTGTCAGCATACGCCGGACAATGGCACGCGCGCGGTCAAAATGCTCCTGGCTTTCCGAGGCATAGTAATCGAGGCCGGGCGCCGAATTCACTTCCAGGATCACCGCCGCCTCCGGCTGTGCCAGCAGGTCAGGCGCCATGAGATCGACACCGGCCAGCCGCAGCCCGAGCGACCGGGCCGCGCGGACGGCAAGCCTTCGTGCGGCATTCGGAACGACGTCTGTCAGGTCGACAAGATCCCCGCCCGTGGAGAGGTTGGCGTTGCCAAGAAGTGCGACCCGTTCACCCTGTGCAATCACGGTATCGAGCGCGAGCCCGGCCGTTGCAAGGGTTCGGGCGATGCGTGGATCATCGCCCGCGATCTTGCACCCCCGGTGCCGATCCGCCAGCCGGGCCAGCGCGGCCTCGATCAGGGACGAAAGCGGGCGCGCGCCATCGCCCGTCACGGAAAGCGGACGCCGTTCATAGGCCAGCACGACATCTCCCTCCAGGACCAGCAGACGGTAGTCGCGGCCGGCCACGCATTGCTCCATCCGGATCCGGTCGTGCCGGGTGAGCAAGGCAGCCAGATCTCTGTCCAGATCCTCGGGGGATTCGCACCGGTGCACATCCTCTCCCTCCGACCCGGCGTTCGGCTTTGCAATGACCGGGAAACCCAGCATGGCGGCCATGGAACGTGCTGCCTCGGCGCCGGGAAGGCGGCTGGCGATACTGCGGTTGCGCAGCGCCATCCGATCCCGGTAGGCTTGGCTGAAAAAGATGCCACCGCGTGGGGTCGGCAGGCCTTCGGCCGCCAGCCAGGTTGCCGTGTACTCCTTGTCCGCTGCCAGCGCGGCGCTTGCATCGCTGTTCAGCCCAAGGGCCTTGCCAAAGACCGGTCCTGGCGCGCCGCCCGGCGGCGTGTAGCGGCCTACGAATCCGAAATTGCGGTCCATTTCGATCCGCCCACCAAGCTCCTGTGCCGCTTCCGCCAGCAGCCGCAGGAACGGGGTGCCCCGTGCCAATGCCTCCGTATCCGGCTTGGACAGGTGCAGCGGCACTCAGGCCACCTCTTCGCCACCGGTCCCGCGGGAGGACGTCAGAGCGAGGAACACATCCTCCAGGTGGGGCTCCTCGGTCGCGACATCGGCGATACGAATGCCGGCGGCGCGAACAGCGTCCAGAATGTCTTCCGCTGCCGTCTGTCCCCGCCTGTAGGACAGGGCCAGGGCGCCGTCCGGCCGATGCTCAAGCTCAACGCCTTCGGGGAGGCGGATGTCTCCGTCAAAGGGTTGCGTCGGGTGGATCAGCAGGGACTTGGCGTCAAGCTGCCCGATGAGCGTGTCCGTGCTTTCATGGGCGATCTTGCGCCCCTGATGGATGATGGCGATCTCGTCACACATCTCTTCCGCCTCTTCGAGGTAGTGCGTGGTCAGGATGATCGTCATGCCTTCTCTGTTGAACTTGCGGACGTTACTCCAGAGCATCTGGCGCAGTTCGATATCCACGCCTGCCGTCGGCTCGTCGAGCACCAGAACGCGGGGCCGGTGGACAAGAGCCTTGCCCAGTAGCAATCGCCGTCGCATGCCTCCCGACAGGGTGCGGGAATAGGCATCGGCCTTGTCCGTCAGCCCGATCAGGTCGAGGATCTCTTCTGTCCGCCGCTCGCGTTTCGGCACTCCGTAAAGCCCTGCCTGAACGTCGAGCGCCGCGCGTGCGGTGAAGAACGGGTCGAGGTTCAACTCCTGCGGCATCACGCCGATCGCGGCCCGGCTCTGGCGCGGGTTCACATCATGGTCGAATCCCCAGATCCGGACGTTCCCGGCACTTTTGCGCACCAGTCCCGCGAGGATGTTGATCAGGGTCGACTTGCCGGCGCCGTTCGGCCCCAGTAGGCCGAAGATCGAGCCTGCGGGCACCTCCAGGTTCACATCCTGGAGCGCGGTCTTGGCCGGCTCTCCGGAGTGGGCGGCATAGGTCTTGGACAGACCTTCGATTTCGATGGCATTGCCTGACATATGCGGCGCTCCGGCACTTGCCCGTTTCAGGGCGTTCCCTATGATGCCGCGAACCTAAGCCGAGCCGCGGGGCGCTACAAGCATGCCCGCGCGATGACCATCAGGAGCCGAGTGCATGTCCGTGATCCCTGAACCTCCCGAGACCGAAGCCGTGACCGCGTCGCGCGTGGCCTGCGACGGTGGCGAAGGCGCCCTCGGACATCCGCGAGTCTGGTTGAGCCTCGGGGAGGACGGCGAGGTCGAGTGCCCCTATTGCGATAAGAAGTTCGTCCTGGCCGAGAAGGTCAGCGGATGATCGCAAGGTAAGGCGACGGGCCGGTGACCGGCCCGCCTGTCAACTCTGTGCCGGTCCGGTCACTTGGCCGGCGCCATGGGGGAGAAGTCCGGGATCGGCTTTCCTGAAGCAGGCTGTGCTTCCAGATCTGTCCAGTTGCTGTTCGCCAGCTCGATGTTGCCCGGAATGTCCTCTTCCCAGAATCCGACGACATTCTTGGTGATATTTAGGTAGAGCTTTCCGTCGACGATGCGCCATAGGTTCGGATTGCCCGGCACCTTGCCGCCCTTCGCCGCGCCGAAAGCGCAGTGGCCGTCGAACTGGGGTGAGTACTTTTCCGGATCCGCAAGGAACGCGTCGCGGTTTGCCTCGTTCGAGAAGGCAAAGGTTGCGCCGTCGTACTCGGCAGTGATGTCCGCGTTGCCGGGCACCGCTGCGGGTTGCGGGGTCCCTACGTCGGACTGGTCGAGGCCGAAGTAGGCCACCACGTCGTAGCCCGACACGGCAAATCCATTGGCGGCTGTGTATTCCTCTCCGGCGAAGGCGGCAGAGGTGGCGAACGAGAGGCCAATGGCCATGGCGGGAATGAAGCGCATGTCGTTTCCTTCAGGTTGTCGATGGGCGGACCCTGTTCATGGGGGCCATCACAGGGAACTCACGTTGACGTGGATCACACAGCCGTGTTCTTGGCTGCACGCTGCGGGTGGAGGCAGCGTCCGCTCCGTCGCCGACTCGCGTCCGCAGAACAGCCTTTGGCCCACTGGCCCTTGCCCGGAGAACGTGGCACCAAGGAGCCGAACCGGACACAGGGAGCGCGGCATGGCATTCGGCAAGGGACATCACCTGCATCTGATCGACGGCTCGGCCTTCATTTTCCGGGCCTACCATGCCCTGCCGCCGTTGACGCGCAAGTCGGACGGACTGCCCATCGGCGCAGTGGCCGGTTTCTGCAACATGCTGCATCGCTATATCGAGGGAAACACCGGTCCCGATGCGCCGACCCACGCGGCGGTGATCTTCGACTATTCCGGCAAGTCCTTCCGCAACGAGATCTACGACCTCTACAAGGCGAACCGGCCGCCGGCGCCGGAAGATCTCGTGCCGCAATTTCCGCTCACGCGGGAGGCCACCCGTGCCTTCAACATAGCCTGCGAGGAGATCGAGGGCTACGAGGCCGACGACATCATTGCCACGCTTTCCTGCCAGGCCCGCGATGCCGGGGGACGCGTAACCATCATCTCCTCCGACAAGGACCTGATGCAGCTTGTCGGCAGCGGGGTGGAGATGCTCGACGCGATGAAGAACAAGCGTGTCGGCGTGGAGCAGGTGGAGGAGAAGTTCGGTGTGAAGCCGGAGCGAGTGATCGACGTGCAGGCGCTGGCCGGTGACTCGGTGGACAACGTGCCGGGCGCTCCGGGGATCGGGATCAAGACCGCCGCGCAGCTGATCAACGACTTCGGCGACCTGGAAACGCTGCTCGACCGTGCCGAGGAGATCAAACAGCCCAAGCGGCGCCAGACCCTGCTTGAGAAACGCGAGCAGATCGAGTTGTCCAAGCGGCTTGTCACGCTCGATTGCGACACCCCGCTCGACTTCACGCTTGACGATCTGGAGGTCAGGGAACCCGACCCGGAGATCCTGCTCGGGTTCCTGGGAGAGATGGAGTTCCGCACGTTGTCGAAGCGGATCGCCGACCAGCTCGGCGTCGAGGCGCCGGCGATTGCCGACTCCGCGCCGGAGGCCGGTGAGGCGGAGGGGCCGGAGGCGATACCTTTCGATCACGACGGCTACGAGATCGTCCGCGATGCTGCCGCCTTGCAGGTCTGGATCGACCGTATCAACGCCATGGGCCGCGTGGCCATCGACACGGAGACGACCGGGCTCGACGAGATGGTCGCCGAGCTTGTCGGCATCTGTCTGTGTGTCGACCCCGGGCGTGCTTGCTATGTGCCATTGGCACACAAGGCCGGTTCCGGCGACGGGTTGTTCGCGGAGGAAGCACTTGCGGAAGGGCAGATGCCGCTCGACGAGGCGGTCGCGATGATGAAGCCGGTCCTTGAGGACGCGGCCGTGCTGAAGATCGGCCAGAACATGAAATACGACGCCAAGATCCTCGCCCGGTACGGCGTCGATGTGGCGCCCTACGATGACACGATGCTGTTGTCATACGCGATGCATGCAGGTCTGCATGGGCACGGGATGGATGCGCTCTCGGAGCGTTACCTTGGTCATGTGCCGATCCCGATCAAGGACCTGATCGGAAGCGGGAAAAGCGCGATCACGTTCGACCGTGTGGAGGTCGAAACGGCCGCAAAATACGCCGCCGAGGATGCCGATATCACGCTCCGCCTATGGGAGCTTTTCAAACCTCAGTTGCATCTGGCCAGGGTGACGACGGTCTACGAAACCCTGGAACGCCCGCTTGCACCGGTCCTTGCGCGGATGGAGATGGCCGGGGTCAAGGTCGATCGCGACACGCTCTCGCGCATGTCCAACGCCTTCGCGCAGAAAATGGCCGGGCTGGAGGCGGAGATCCACGAGCTGGCGGGTGAGACGTTCAATGTCGGTTCGCCAAAACAGCTGGGCGAAATCCTCTTCGACAAGATGGCGCTGGAAGGCGGCAAGAAGGGCAAGACCGGCGCATGGTCGACGCCCGCCCAGGTGCTCGAGGACCTCGCCACCGAGCACGAACTGCCAGCGCGGGTGCTCGACTGGCGGCAACTCAGCAAGTTGAAATCGACCTATACAGATGCCCTTCAGGACCACATCAACGCTGATACTGGGCGGGTGCACACTTCATATGTCCAGTCGGGGGCAAACACCGGGCGGCTCGCGTCGACCGACCCGAACCTGCAGAACATTCCGGTGCGCAGCGAGGAAGGGCGCCGCATCCGGGAGGCGTTCGTGGCCGACAAGGGCAAAAAACTGGTGAGCCTCGACTACTCGCAGATCGAGTTGCGAATCCTCGCCCATGTGGCCGGAATCGACGCGCTGAAACAGGCTTTCCGCGATGGCCACGACATTCACGCCATGACCGCCTCGGAGATGTTCGACGTGCCGCTGGAGGAGATGACACCCGACATTCGCCGTCAGGCAAAGGCGATCAACTTCGGGGTCATCTACGGGATTTCGGGTTTCGGCCTGGCCCGCAACCTGCGCATTCCCCGCGGTGAGGCGCAAGGCTTCATCGACCGCTACTTCGAGCGGTTTCCCGGCATCCGCGGCTACATGGACGAAACGATTGCCTTCGCGAAGGAACATGGCCACGTACAGACGCTGTTTGGCAGGAAGATTCACACGCCGGAGATCAACGCGAAAGGTCCCGGTGCCGGGTTTGCCAAGCGCGCTGCGATCAACGCACCGATTCAGGGTACTGCGGCTGACGTGATCCGGCGTGCGATGATCCGGATGGAGGCCGCCATCGAAGGGTTGCCGGCCAGGATGCTACTGCAAGTCCACGACGAGCTTATTTTCGAAGTGGATGAAGGCGCCGTGGACGACACCATCGCCCGGGTTCGCGAGGTCATGGAAAGTGCGGCGGAACCGGCGGTGAAGATCGATGTTCCGCTGGTTGTGGATGCCGGGGTCGGCGACAACTGGGCTGAGGCGCACTAAGGCCCCACGGTGGGCCTCCCCGTCGCTCGCCAATTTGGCGCATTGCGCGCTGGCCCTGCCGGGGGCATCGCTGGCCAAAACGGGTAGGGCAGGCCCATGCCGCACGACCACCATCATCACCATGTGGACATAGCATCCGGGGACCGTCGGGTCCTTGCCGCCGTCGCTGTGAACCTCGGCCTGACGGTCGTGCAGGTTGTGGCAGGGGTGATTTCCGGTTCCCTCGCGCTGGTCGCCGACGCAATCCACAACCTCAGCGATGCGCTGTCGCTCGTCATTGCGCTTGCGGCGCGTCGGATCGCGCGTCGCCCTGCGGATGCAGACATGACCTTCGGCTATGGCCGGGCAGAGGTCGTGGCAGCCCTGATAAACTACACAACGCTGATCGTGATTGCCGTCTACCTCGCGGCCGAAGGCGTGACCCGGCTGTTGGACCCGCCCGACGTGCGCGGCTGGATCGTGGTCGTCGTCGCGGCTGTTGCGCTGGTGGTCGACCTGGTGACGGCCATGCTGATCTTTCGGATGTCCAAGGGCAGCGTGAACATGCGCGCTGCCTTCCTGCACAATGTCATGGATGCGCTGGGCTCGGTTGCGGTGATTGTCGGCGGCACACTGATCCTTCTCTACGACTGGCGATTGGTGGACCCGCTGGTGACGCTCGGGATTGCCGGGTACATCCTGTGGCATACGGTTCGGGAGGTCCGGCCCGTGATCCGGATCCTGATGCTCGGCAGCCCCGGCGCACCGCGCCTTGAAGCGGTATTGGAGGGCATGGAATCCGTGGACGGCGTGGGAGAGGTTCATCAGGTTCACCTCTGGCAGGTGGGGGAGCACGAAACCTCGCTGGAGGCGCATGTGGTTCTGCAGGACGGTGCACCTGCGGCTTCGGTCAAGGTCGCGCTCAAGCGTGTGCTCGCAGACAGGTTCGGTGTTCGACGGTCGGTTCTGGAGATCGAGACCGCTCAGGACCGCTGCCGCGATGCGCGCCGGATTGGACATGGTTCAAGTCACAGTGCGAGCCCCGGTGCCGAAGGCGACCCTGGGTCACGCTTGACGCCCGGGTAAGGGCTGGCGTTTTCTCCCTGCCAATTTGGAGGAGGAAATCATGTCCGAGCCGTTGGTACGCATCGACAATTCAGATGGCCCGGTGGCCGAGGTGTGGCTGAACCGCCCGACCAAGAAAAACGCCCTGACGCTGGAACTGCTGGACGAGTTGGTGGCTGCGGGCCGGATGCTGAGGGACAAGCCGGGGTTGCGGGCCGTGGTTCTTGCCGGGGAGGGCGGGGATTTCAGTGCCGGGCTCGACACCACCGCACTGATGGCGATGGCCGGGAAGCTCGAAGACATCAAGGCAGAGATGCTGAGCCCGGAAGATGGCGAGATCGCCAATCGTTTCCAGCTTCCGGCCGTCGTCTGGAGCCAGGTGCCGGTTCCGGTCGTGGCGGCACTGGAGGGCGTTTGCTTTGGCGGCGGTGCGCAATTGGCGCTGGGGGCCGACTTCCGGATCGCGCGGCCAGACTCCCGGTTCTCCATCATGGAGGGAAAATGGGGGCTGATCCCGGACATGGGGATCTCCCAGAGCCTTCCGCGGCTCCTCCCTGCGGATCAGGCCAAGGCGCTGATCATGACCGCGCGGATCCTTCAGGGCACCGAGGCATTTCGACTCGGGCTTGTAACCCGGCTGTCCGATGATCCCGTGAGCGAGGCGCGTGCATTCGCCCACGCGCTGGCGGGGCGCTCCCCGGAGGCGATCCGGGCCGGAAAGGCCCTTGTCGACGCCATCTACGGCTCGGATTCGGCTGCCAACCTGCGGTTGGAAGCGGAGTTGCAGGCAGCGCTCATCGGCTCGCCCAACATGATCGAGACGGTCATGGCGAACGTCCAGAAGCGGGACCCGAACTACAGCTGACGAACGGAGCGGTTGGCAGAGTTCTCCTCCGCGCCCTTCAGTGCAAGTCCGGTGCACATTGACTGGCAGCCTCCCTGCCGCCGCGGCAGGTTGCGCGCCGCGTTGACGGAATGGTCGCCGGATCCGGAATGGCAGATCCCGGCGCTGTCAAGGAAGGTCTGCCGAGGGGACAATCGGAAAGAACACCCCGCCCGACCAGAGGCCGAACCAGACCTCGCCAAGGTGATTATGGTGCACGCCGAGGTCCACCAGCCTGTAGAACGTCTTGCGGTCGATCAACGCCTCTAGGTTCACCCGCACCAGCACGTAGGGCGAGGGTTCGCCCGTTTCCGGATCGCGGACCACGCGGATCGGGTTGTCAGGTCCCGCCGTGACAGTGTCGCCGACGTTTGTGGTGAATGTGATCACCTGTGTGTTTCCGTCGCCGGCAGCATTCGCGTCCGTGGCCACGAAAGGCGCATCCTGGACGCGAATCCCCACCTTCTCGACAGGTGTGACAAGGAAGAAATCGTCGCCATCCTTTCGCAGGATGGTGGAAAATAACCGCACCAGCGGCGCCCGCCCGATCGGTGTTCCATTGTAAAACCAGGTGCCGTCGCGGCGGATCTCAATGTCCAGATCGCCGCAAAAGGGCGGATCCCAGAGGTGAACCGGCGGTAGGCCGCCCGATTTTCCGGCCTTTGTCGCGGCCTTTGCCAGGCTCTCGGCGGTGACTGTGCTGTCCATTTCGCGCGATCCCTTTTTTGTCATTTGTTCCCGGCGGAATATCTGCCTTACTGGTCCCGATCATAACGCCCGAGGAAATCCTGTCATGTCCGAGCCCGAAGATCTTGTCTCAGAAATCGAAGCGCTGGGTGAAAAGCTGGGCGAGGCGAAGGGGTCCATCACCCGACGTTTCATCGGCCAGGAGCGGGTTGTGGACCTTGTCCTGTCAGCCTTGCTGTGCGGTGGCCACGGGCTGCTGATCGGCCTTCCGGGGCTTGGCAAGACGCGGCTCGTTGACACTCTCGGGACGGTGATGGGGCTCAACACCAACCGGATCCAGTTCACGCCCGACCTCATGCCAGCGGATATCCTCGGCTCGGAGGTGCTGGAGACGGGCGAGGCCGGGCGGCGGGACTTTCGCTTCATCGAGGGGCCGATCTTCTGTGAGTTGCTGATGGCCGACGAGATCAACCGCGCCTCGCCGCGGACCCAGTCGGCGCTCCTGCAGGCCATGCAGGAAAAGGAAGTGACCATCGCTGGTGAGCACCGGGCACTCGGGGCGCCATTCCACGTTCTGGCCACCCAGAACCCGATCGAGCAGGAGGGGACCTATCCGCTCCCCGAGGCCCAGCTCGATCGCTTTCTCGTGCAGATTGACGTGCCCTACCCGGATCGCGCGACCGAACACGATATCCTGATCGCCACCACGGGCGTCGAGGAGGCAGAAGCGCATGCAGTTTTCACGCCTGACGAGTTGATCGCCGCGCAGACCCTGCTGCGGCGCATGCCGGTAGGCGAGAAAGTCGTCGAACTGATCCTTGATCTGGTGCGCGCGTTCCGTCCCGGCGAACCCGACGCGCCCGAGGCTGTGACCCGCAACGTGAGCTGGGGGCCGGGTCCTCGCGCGGCGCAGGCACTGATGCTGACGGTGCGGGCCAGAGCGCTCCTGGATGGTCGCCTCGCACCTTCCCCGCAGGACGTGGTGGAGATGGCCGAGCCGGTATTGCTGCACCGCATGGCGCTTACCTTCGCGGCGCGGGCCCGGGGCGAAAACCTCGGTGAGATCATCCATTCCGTGGCAGCGCAGGTCAGTCAGGTCGAGGCAGCCGCGTGAGCCAGGCCGGGCCACAACTTCGCACCCGGGCCGAGGGGCTCGCGGCGGCCCTGCCGCCCTTGTTGGCGCAGGCGGAGCATCTGGCGTCCACTGTGCTGCTGGGATCCCACGGGCGGCGGCGTTCCGGCATGGGCGACGAGTTCTGGCAGTATCGTCCGATTTCGCAGGGTGACGAAGCACGGGAGATTGACTGGCGCCGGTCGGCGAAGTCCGACGTTCATTTTATCCGGCAGAAGGAATGGCAGGCGGCGCAATCCGTCGTGATCTGGGTCGATGGTTCGCGCAGCATGGGGTTTTCCGGCGACCGGAACCGCCCTGCGAAATCGGATCGTGCACGGCTCCTGGCTCTGGCGATTTCGGTGCTGCTGGTGCGGGCAGGGGAGCGTGTCGGGCTGGCCAACCTCGGCACGCCACCCCGCAGCGGACCGTTGCAGCTTGTTCGGCTTGCGGAGGCCCTGACCGGCGATCTGTCGGAAGATGACTATGGCACGCCGGAGGCGCCGGGACTTCCGGCGCATTCGCGCGCCGTGTTCCTTTCCGATTTCATGGGCGACATGGATGGCGTGGAAGCCGCCTTGGCAAAGGCCGCCGATCGCGGTGTGCATGGCACCCTATTCCAGATCCTGGACCCGTCCGAAGAGACCTTTCCCTTCGATGGCCGAACGATCTTCGAGAGCATGGGCGGGACCCTCAGCCACGAAACGATGAAAGCCGGCGATCTGCGTGATCGCTACCTGGAGCGGTTGGCAGAGCGCAAGGACAGGCTTGAGCAGCTGTCCCGGGTGTCGGGGTGGCTCTATGAATGCCACCACACCGGCGACAGCGCCCAATCGGCGTTGCTCTGGCTTTATGCCGCGCTGGAGCGGTCTCGCTGATGTGGATGCTGGGCCCCATAGGCTTCACGGCGCCGCTGATCCTGCTTGCGCTGGTCGCCTTGCCGATCCTGTGGATCGTGCTGCGCGCCGTGCCGCCTGCGCCGATCCGGCGGCGATTCCCGGGGGTGGCGCTGCTTCTGGGGTTGACTGATGACGAGACACAGACGGATCGCACCCCCTGGTGGTTGCTGTTGCTGCGGACGCTTGCGGCCGCCGCGGTGATCATTGGCTTCGCGGGGCCGGTCCTGAACCCGCAGGTGGAGGAGACCGGCAGCGGCCCGCTCCTGATCGTGATCGACGGGTCCTGGGCCGAGGCGCCCGACTGGGGACGTCGTCTGGACAGGATCGCAGCCGTGGTCGAGGACGCCTCCCGTGCAGGCCGTCCCGTGGCGCTTGTTCAGCGCACGGATTTCCCGGCCGGCGCGCCGGAGTTCCTCTCCGCAGACCGCTGGGCAAACCGTATTTCCGGGCTGGAACCGAAACCTTGGGCGCCGGCGAAGGAGGCGCAGGATCTCTGGATTGCGGCGCTTGGAAATGCACGTTTCGACAGTGTCTGGTTCTCCGATGGTCTGGATCGCCCCATCCGGGAGCAGATGCTGGAGGCGTTGGAGGCACGCGGGACCGTTCGCGTGCTGGAGGGCGGCCGGGCCGCCCTCGGGCTGCTTCCCGCCGGATATGCCGACGGGATCGTCCAGGTCGGCGCCGTGCGATCGGCGAGTTCCGTGGAAAGCGAGATCGAGATCGCGGCCATCGGGTTGGATCCGGCCGGCGTGGAGCGCAGCCTGGCCTCAGTGCCCCTGCGCTTTGATGCAGGCGAGGCGCAGGCTCAGGCAGAGCTTTCGCTACCGCCGGAATTGCGCAACCGGATTACCCGGTTCGAGATCGTCGGCAATCGATCAGCTGGTGCCGTGACGCTCACCGACGACAGCCTCAAGCGGCGCGAGGTGGCGCTCATTGCGAGCCGGGATGACCGCGAAGGGCTGGAGTTGCTATCGCCGTTGCATTTCCTCCGTCAGGCATTGGAACCGACTGCAGATCTTCTTGACGGCGCACTTGTTGATCTGCTGGTCGCCAACCCGGACGCAGTCGTTCTGGCCGACGTCGCCCGCCTCGCCCCGGCGGAGCAGGACGGGCTGATCGAATGGGTCGAAAAGGGTGGTCTTCTGGTGCGATTTGCCGGACCGCAGGTTGCGGCTTCCGACCTGAGCCGCGCGGAGGAAGACTCGCTGATGCCGGTCCGCCTGCGCGTGGGGGGGCGCAGTGTTGGTGGGGCGATGAGTTGGGGCGAACCCAAGACCATTCGCACCTTTTCGGAAAACTCGCCGTTCTTCGGGCTGGACGTGCCCGAGGAGGTGGTCGTTCGCTCGCAAGTCATGGCGCAACCCGATCCGGACCTGAGCGAACGAGTGATCGCGGCCCTGACCGACGGTACGCCGCTGGTGACCCGCAAGCGGTTGGGCGAGGGGCAGGTCGTGTTGTTCCACGTCACGGCCAATGCCGAGTGGTCCAACCTGCCGCTCTCCGGTCTCTTTGTGCAGATGCTGGAACGGCTGGCGCTGTATTCCCGCCCGACGGTGCCATCGGCAGAAGATCTCGCGGGGACAACCTGGACCGCGGCCCGCGTGCTTGACGGCTTTGGTGCGGTCAGTGATGCCGGGACGCTGCCCGGTGTGCCCGGCGAGCGCCTCGCGGCACGGAAGATGGATGCCGACATGCCGCCCGGCCTCTATACCGGTTCGGATGAGCGGAGCATCGCACTCAATGTCCTGTCGTCGGCGGACCGGTTGCAGCGCGCGGCATGGCCAGCGCGTATCGCGGTGGAGGGGATGGGCCTGCTGCGGGAGACCCCGCTGAAGGGCCATGTCCTGGCTGCGGCCCTGCTGATGCTTGCCCTCGACATTTTCGCTTCGCTGTGGCTGTCTGGGCGCCTGCGCGGGGCGGGCGGCGGTGTGGCAGCGGCAATTGCACTGGCGGTCCTTCTGCCTGCCACGCCCGTCGAGGCTCAGGAGGACGTTGCAGAAGAGCTCGCGATCCTCGCGACGTCCGAGGTCGTTCTGGCCCACGTGCTCACCGGGGACGACAGCTTGGACCGGGTCGCGGCCGCCGGTCTGGCCGGTGTCGGCGATGCGCTTTACCGCCGAACCTCCGTTGAACCGGCCGCGCCGATGGGTGTGAACCTGGAGACAGACGAGCTTGCCTTCTATCCGCTGCTCTACTGGCCGGTCAGCGAGACACAGCCGATCCCCTCTGCGGAAGCCTATGCGCGCCTCAATCAGTACCTTCGCAACGGCGGTATGATCCTCTTCGACACGCGCGACGCGGATATCGGCGGTTTCGGCTCCGGCACGCCAACCGGCCGCAAGCTGCAGCAACTGGCGCAGCCGCTGGACATCCCGCCACTCGAACCGCTGCCGCAGGACCACGTGCTGACCCGCACGTTTTACCTGTTGCAGGACTTCCCGGGCCGCTTCGCCAGTCGGGATGTCTGGGTCGAGGCCGCGCCCGCCGATGCCGAGCAGGTCGAGGGCATGCCTTTTCGCAACCTCAACGATGGCGTGACGCCGATTGTCATCGGTGGCAATGACTGGGCTGCGGCCTGGGCGATCGACGAGTTGGGAAACACCATGTTCCCGGTTGGCCGTGGCTACGCCGGGGAACGGCAGCGTGAGTTGGCGCTGCGCTTCGGAGTGAACCTCGTGATGCATGTGCTGACCGGAAACTACAAATCCGACCAGGTCCACGTGCCTGCGCTGCTCGACAGGCTGGGCCAATGACGCGGGCGACGGATATCCTCTTCGATCCGTTGCTGTCCTGGGCCGTCATCTGGATCGGCACGGCGCTTGCCGTGGCTCTGGTGGCGCTGGCTGCATGGCGCGGGCTGCGCGGATGGTGGTTGCGCGGGCTGGCCGCTGCGGCGTTGCTGGTGGCGATCGCCAATCCCTCCTACCAGATCGAGGAGCGCACGGCGCTGTCGGATATTGTCCTGCTCGTCGTGGACCGTTCTGCCAGCCAGCAGATCAGCGACCGTGCGGCGCAGACCGACGCCGCCGTCCAACGGATCGTGGACGAGGTCGAGCGTCTCCCGAACACCGAGGTGCGGATTGCGACCGTTTACGACGGCAACGACAATGCCGGCACCCTCGCCGCCACTGCGCTTGCGGAACTTGTCGCCGAGGAACCCCGCGCCCGGATCGCGGGAGCAATCCTCGTAAGCGATGGCCAACTGCACGATATCGAACGCATGCCGGCGCTTCCCGCACCGCTGCATCTGCTCCAGACAGGCCACGATACCGATTGGGATCGGCGTTTGCTGATACGCAATGCGCCTACTTTCGCCATTATGGGCGAAGAAGTCACCCTGACCCTGCGGATCGAGGAGAGCGGCGCGGTCCCGGCGACCATGGAAGGCACGGTGTCGCTGTCCATCGGGATCGACGGCGACGCGCCCGTGATTGTCGATGTGCCGGTCGGCGAGGATCTGCAATTGCCACTCACGCTCCCGCATGGCGGGATGAACGTGGTCCGCTTTGAAGTCGCGGCGGCCGAGGGCGAGTTGACCGACCGAAACAACGCCGCGGTGGTGCAGATCAACGGCGTCCGGGATCGACTGCGGGTCCTGTTGGTCTCTGGCGAACCCCATGCGGGCGAGCGCACCTGGCGCAATCTGCTGAAGTCCGACAGTTCCGTCGACCTCGTGCATTTCACGATCTTGCGCCCGCCGGAGAAACAGGACGGCGTGCCTGTTACGGAGCTTTCGCTGATCGCCTTCCCCACGCGGGAGCTGTTTCTCGACAAGATCGACGAATTTGATTTGATCATTTTCGACCGCTACAAACGGCGGGGCATCCTGCCGATGATCTACCTGGAGAACGTGCGGAACTACGTGGAGAGCGGTGGCGCGGTACTGGTCGCCGCGGGGCCGGACTTTGCCGGTGCCGACAGTCTCTATCGTTCGCCACTGGCGGATGTTCTTCCAGCCGCCCCGACGGCCCGCGTTCTGGAGCAAGGGTACCGGCCGCAAATCACCGAAACGGGTCGCAAGCATCCAGTCACCGAAGGGCTGGACCAGCTGGCGCCGCCACCGGCAGACGGGTCCGAGGGACCGGGCTGGGGGCGCTGGTTCCGGATCGTGGATCTGTTGCCCGAGGCGGGTCACGTGGTCATGGACGGCCCGGACAATAGACCGCTCCTGGTGCTTGACCGCGCCGGAGAGGGGCGGGTGGCGCTCCTTGCGTCGGACCATGCCTGGCTCTGGTCGCGTGGTTTCGAAGGCGGCGGTCCGCAGATGGAATTGCTTCGCCGCCTTGCGCATTGGATGATGAAGGAGCCCGAGCTTGAAGAGGAGGCATTGACCGCCGTGGCCGAAGGGCTCGATGTCGTGGTAACGCGGCGCAGCCTCGGCGAAGCCCCCGGCGATGTGGAGGTTACGGCCCCCGACGGCAGCGTCCTGTTGGTTCCGTTGACCGAGGTAGCTCCGGGGCGGTTCACGGGCCGCTTCACTGGCGAGGCCCCGGGGCTCTATCGGCTCACGGAAAGCGACCTTGAGCGTGTGATCGCGCTTGGGCCCGCGGCGCCGAAGGAATTCGAGCAGACCATCGCCTCCGGCACCCTTTTGGCGCCATCGGTCGCAGAACGTCGTGGCGGGGTCCTCCGGATCGAAGAAGGCGTGTCGGCAGTTCGACAAGTGCGCGAGGGGCGGGCGGCAGCCGGTCGCAACTGGATCGGTATCACCCCGCGCGAGGCCTATCGGACGGCCGACCTGACCGTGATCCCGCTCGTCGCACCACTTCTGTTCCTGCTGTTGGCGATGGCCCTTTCGATTGGTGCATGGCTGCGCGAGGGACGGCGCTGACGCGACGGATCTGGCCCTCACCGGTGGGCAGTGCCGGTTCAGGGGAGGGGGAAGACCCGCCTCTCGCCGCCCCAGCCTTCCGGGCTGGTGCTTGCCTCGATCACGACCTCGCCGAGCCCCTCAGGGATTGCGACACCACCCAGTGACCGGGTGAACGGTTGCTCGTTTTCATGCGGATGCGCCAGGACACGGGTGCCCAGTACGGTTCCGTCTGGCGACAGCACGCGCCACCCGTCGGCATAGTCGTCCCATCCGGTGTCGCCGTGACGGAGTGTCACCGAAAAGGTCCAACCGCTCCCCGATGGGCGGGCGGTGACATCCTCGATGACCGCCGGATCGGCAGCGGCGGGAAGCACAAGGACAGGCAGGAGCATCAGGTGTTTCATCCCGCGACCTTGCCACAGCCGGGATATGCGCGCGGTCACGATTGTGTCAGCTGTCGTGGTGCAGAAGAAGGTTGCGGCTTTTTGACCCGAACTCTCGCCGGACGATCATCGCCAGAACGGCAAGTGTGCCGAGTATCAGCGGAACGGCGCCTGCCAGCCAGGCGGTAGCACCGAGCGCGAAGTAGACCGACCGCATGCCACGGTTGAAGCTGCGTGCGGCTAGCGAATTGAGCTCGGCTGCCTTCGCTGCACGCGGATAGGTCAGCGGATCATCGGCATCGTTCGGGACCGCGGCCATCAACACCGCGCAATAACCGAATTGCCGGTGTGACCACACAAAGGCCAGAAATGCGGACACAAGGAAAAGCAGTACCGGAAGGAGTTTGATTTCCCACAGGATTTCCGGGGTCTGTCCCCTGACAAGATCGCCTGCGACGTCGCTGAGCGGCTGCGGGTTGGCGATCAGTGCCAGCCCGGCACCGATGGCAAGCATCGAGGAGGAGGCAAAGAATGTCGTGCCCTGGCGGAGCGTCGACAGGATCGAGGCATCGAAGATGCGGGGTTGGCGGGTCACGAATTCCCGCATCCAGTCCTCGCGATAGGCACGCATCAGGTTGGACACGGAGCGGCGCTTGAAACCGGCATGCTCGATCCGCCAGCCGATGCCATACCAGCAGGCGACAAGGAGGATCAGCGCGATCATGTCGAGCGTGGAGAGCAGGGCGAGTCCGTCTATGAGCGTCATGGCGAGACCCTATCGCGCAACGCGCCGGTAGACAGCCGCAAAAATTGGTTCTAAAAACTTACCAATTGCTGGGGAGGACACGCCATGGAAATGCCAGTCCCGAATTCGTCGATCCTGTCGCGAAAGTCGCAGGTGGTCGCACGTCTGAAGCAGGCGCTGCCTGCGGATGCGGTCATCGATGACGAGGCCGAAACGCGGGCCTACGAATGTGATGCGCTGACGGCCTACCGGTGCCCGCCGCTTGCCGCCGTATTGCCCCGCAACACCGAAGAAGTCTCGGCGGTTCTCAGGATCTGCCATGAAGAGGGCGTGCCGGTTGTGCCGCGCGGTTCGGGCACCTCGCTCGCCGGCGGCGCCTTGCCCACAGCCGACAGCGTGATCCTGGGTGTGGCCCGCATGAACGACGTGCTGGAGACGAACTATGCCGACCGGTACATCCGCGTTCAGTCCGGCCGGACGAACCTGAGCGTGTCGGGCGCGGTGGAGGAGGAGGACTTCTTCTACGCACCGGATCCCTCCAGCCAGCTCGCCTGTGCCATTGCCGGCAACGTGGCGATGAACTCGGGCGGGGCGCATTGCCTGAAATACGGGGTGACCACGAACAACCTGCTTGGTGTCAGGATGGTTCTGATGGATGGCACCGTCGTGGAGATCGGCGGCGCGCATCTCGACGCGCCGGGTCTGGATCTGCTTGGGCTGGTCTGCGGTTCGGAGGGTCAACTGGGGGTGGTCACCGAAGCCACGCTGCGCATCCTGCGCAAACCGGAAGGCGCACGCCCCGTCCTGATGGCGTTTGACAGCAACGAGGTTGCCGGGCAATGCGTGTCCGACATCATCAAGGCTGGCGTGCTGCCGGTTGCCATCGAGTTCATGGATCGCCCATGCATCCGCGCGACGGAGGCGTTTGCCAAGGCCGGCTATCCCGACAGCGAGGCGCTGCTGATCGTGGAGGTCGAGGGCTCGGCGGCGGAAATCGAGGAGCAGCTTTCCAAGATCCTCGAGATCGCCCGTCGCCACAATCCGGTCGAGTTGCGCGAGAGTGGCTCGGAGGAAGAATCGGCGCGGATCTGGCTGGGGCGGAAGTCGGCATTCGGGGCCATGGGCCAGATCAACGACTACATGTGCCTCGATGGCACAATTCCCGTCTCCGAGCTGCCGTATGTCCTGCGGCGGATCGGCGAGCTGAGCGCGGAGTTTGGGCTTGAGGTCGGCAATGTCTTTCATGCCGGCGACGGGAACATGCACCCGCTGATCCTCTTTGATGCCAACAAGCCGGGGGATCTGGAGAAATGCGAAGCGATGGGGGCCGAGATCCTCAAACTCTGCGTCGAGGTCGGCGGTTGCCTGACCGGAGAACATGGTGTCGGCATCGAGAAACGTGATCTGATGAATGTGCAGTACGCGCCGGAGGATCTGGAGGCGCAGATGGCCGTGAAGGATGTCTTCGATCCGTCCTGGTTGCTGAATCCGGCAAAGGTGTTCCCGCTGGAGGCGTCGCGGGTGCGGCGCGCGGCGGAATGACTGGCCTGATGCCTGCCGGGCCCGCTGACTTTCGGGCCACCCACGAGGATTATTCCAGAAAGAAGGGCCAGAACAGATGATGGCACCGGCGAGCGAAGCGGAACTGGCGGATCTGGTGGCGGCTGCGAGCGGCCCCCTTGTTGTGCGCGGCGGCGGAACCCGCCCGATCGGTCGTCCGGAGACAGGCGAAGCCCTGTCGGTGTCCGCAATGACCGGCGTGACGCTCTATGAACCCGGCGCGCTGACGATCGTCGCGCAGGCGGGCACACCGCTCGCGGAGGTCGAAGCCGCGTTGGCGGGCGAGGGGCAGCGATTGCCCTTTGAACCGATGGATCATCGGCAACTGATGGGCACAGAGGGCGAGCCGACGATTGGTGGCGTTGTCGCTGCCAATGTCTCCGGCCCGCGGCGCATTCAGGCCGGTGCCTGCCGGGACAGCCTGATCGGTGTGCGTTTCGTCGATGGGACGGGGACCGTGTTGAAAAACGGTGGCCGGGTGATGAAGAACGTCACCGGATATGATCTGGTCAAGTTGATGGCGGGTTCGTTCGGTACGCTTGGCATCCTGAGCGAAGTCAGCTTCAAGGTTCTGCCGGCATCGGAAACCGAAGCAACGCTCGTCCTGCACGGGCTTTCGGTTCCCGCCGCAGTCGAGGCGATGTCGGCGGGTCTCGGCTCACCTTTCGAGGTGAGCGGAGCCGCCCATCTGCCCGGCCCGCCCGCGCGCACGTTGCTGCGCGTCGAAGGGTTCGACGCCTCGGTGCGCTATCGGACGGGGCAGTTGACGACACTTCTGGGCCGGTTCGGCGAAGTCGAGCACCTTGCGGATGTCGATGCCTCCCGGGCCTTGTGGCGCAGCGTTCGGGACGTCGAGCCGTTGGTCGGCAAACCCGGCGATCTCTGGCGTATCTCGGTGGCGCCGTCGGACGGTCCGCGTGTTGTTGAACGGATGACGGGGGCCCAGGCTGTTCTGGATTGGGGCGGCGGCCTCGTGTGGGTTTGCGTGTCGCCGGGAACCGATGTCAGGGGGGCGATGGCCGGGATACCGGGTCATGCAACACTTGTCCGTCCCGCGGTGGGCACGTACGGTGACACTCCCGTCTTTCACCCTGAGCCCGGACCTCTCGCCGCGATCTCTGCCGGTCTGCGCGACAGGTTCGATCCGCGCGGAATCCTGAACCGGGGGCTGATGGGATGATATCGATTTTGCAAGGATGTGGCCGGCTGGCGCGTGGTTTCGCGTGCGGTCAAGGCTGCACACCGGATGAGAACACACGGCCGCGCCGCGGGCGCAAGGTGGGAAGCTAGCATGCAGACGAACTTCACCGAGGAGCAGCTTGAGGATCCGGGCATCCAGCGGGCCAACGAGATCCTGCGCGCCTGTGTGCATTGCGGGTTCTGCACGGCGACCTGCCCGTCCTACCAGGTTCTGGGCGATGAACTCGACAGCCCGCGCGGCCGCATCTACCTGATCAAGGACATGCTGGAGAACAACCGCCCCGCCGACGAGAAAACCGTCCGGCACATCGATCAGTGCCTCAGTTGCCTCGCCTGCATGTCCACATGCCCGTCGGGCGTCCACTACATGCACCTGATCGATCACGCACGGGTGCATGTCGAGGAGACCTACAAGCGGCCGATTATGGACCGCATGCTGCGATGGGTTCTGGCCCGGATCCTGCCCTATCCGATGCGGTTCCGGTGGGCGCTGATCGGTGCAAAGCTAGGGCGACCGTTCCGGCGACTGGTGCCGGATGCCCGGTTGCGCGCGATGCTGGAGATGGCGCCGAAGGAGATCCCGCCCGTGAGTCGCAACGATGATCCGCAGGTCTTTGCGCCCCGGGCCGAACGGCGCAAGCGGGTGGCACTCATGACCGGTTGTGCACAGCGGGCGCTCAACACAGACATCAATGACGCGACGATCCGCCTGCTGCGGCGCCTCGGCTGCGAAGTGGTCATCGCCGACGGGCAAGGGTGTTGCGGTGCAGTCACCCACCATATGGGCAAGTCCTCCGAAGCGCATGCAACCGCCGCCCGCAACATCAAGGCCTGGTGGGCAGAGATGCAGGGCGAGGGACTTGATGCAATCGTCATCAACACCTCGGGCTGCGGCACGACCGTGAAGGACTACGGTTTCATGTTCCGAAACGAACCTCTGGCCAAAGAGGCCGCGGCGGTCAGTGCCATCGCGAAAGACATCTCCGAGGTGCTCGTGGATCTTGGCGTTGAAGCGTCGCCACCGGCGGACCTCACCGTGGCCTACCATGCGGCCTGTTCGTTGCAGCATGGTCAACAGATCAAGACATACCCCAAGACCCTTCTGAAAGGTGCCGGTTTCAAGGTTGTCGAACCCGCGGACTCGCATCTGTGCTGCGGTTCCGCGGGAACCTACAACCTGATGCAGCCGGAGATCAGCCAGGAGCTGAAGGAGCGGAAGGTCCGGACGCTGGAAGCCAGGGCACCCGATGTGATCGCAGCGGGCAATATCGGATGCATGATGCAGATCGGCTCGGGAACCGGGGTGCCGGTGGTGCACACGGTTGAATTGCTCGATTGGGCGACAGGCGGGCCGAGGCCGCGCGCTTTGGGGTGAGGTTGGGCGTTGCGCACGGCCGGTGCGCCAGGCCGCACCTGGCACCGGCGGCGAAATCCCGCGAACGGCTGCCTGCCTGGCGCCTGTTCGGGCCGCGCGATAGGGTAACAGGGACGGCCCTGCCGCCACATTCTCGCCCGATCCGGCCGTTAAGACTTTGCCAACGTTTTGGAGGTCGGATGTTTCGGTTCGGATTGTTGGTTGTGCTGGCCCTCGGGGCCATGGGCCTCACGAGTGAGCGCTTGCGTGCAGAGGGCCTCGCATCCACGCGATTACAGGAGCTGGAGACCGGCGACGAAACCCGCGGGTGGGAAGGCGTCGGACGGCTCGACATGGGCCGCGGCAGTTTCTGCACCGGCGCCCTGATCGAGCCGACGCTGGTCCTGACGGCTGCGCATTGCCTGTTCGATTCGCATACCGGCGAACCGGTCCCGATCGACAGGATCGAGTTTCTTGCCGGGTGGCGAAATGGCCGGGCGGAAGCCTATCGCGGGGTGCGCCGCGCCGTACATCATCCCGAGTTTTCGGTTAGCGAGGACCGGCAGATCGCCCGGGTCGCGGTGGATGTCGCCCTGGTGGAACTTGACCGGCCGATCCGAAGCGCCCGGATCCGCCCCTTCGAAACCGGGCGTGGGCTTCGCAAGGGCGAAGAGGTGGGAATCGTTTCCTATGCGGAGGACCGGGCCGAGGCTCCGTCGCTGCAACGGACCTGTCACGTGCTGGAACGGTTCGGTGGCGTTGCCATGCTCTCCTGTTCCGTCGATTTCGGGTCGTCGGGCTCGCCGATCTTCTCGCTTGAGGGCGATGCGCCCCGCATTGTTTCGGTCGTATCCTCGAAGGCCGAGGCACGCGGTGAGCCTGTCGCGCTGGCCGGGGAGCTTCGCGAATCCATCGAGACCCTGCGCGCAGAACTGGTGACCCGCCCAAGGGGCGTGCTGAACGGCGGTTCCGCCCTGAGCAATGGCCAGGAGCCAGCACGAACCGGTGCCAAGTTCCTGCGTCCATGACCTTGCCCCGACATATCGTGGCGGCCGCGCTGGCCTTGGTGGTCATGGGGTTTGGCATTGGCCCCGCCGTCGCGGACACCGATCTCAAGCGCCTGACGTTGCGCCATCAAGCGCTGGGGTGGGAGGCCGTGGGGCGTCTGGATCTCGCTGATCGCGGGTTCTGCACCGGCGTATTGATTGCGACCGACCTCGTTCTGACCGCAGCGCACTGCCTTCTGGACCGGGAAGACAAGCGCATTGATCCGCGACAGGTCGTCTTCCGGGCCGGCCTGCGTGACGGCAAGGCCATTGCAGAACGGAATGGCGTGCGGGCGGTCCTGCATCCCACCTATGCCCCGCAAGATGCGAACTGGCTGCGGCAACTGCGTTCGGACGTCGCGCTGATCGTGCTCGACGCGCCGATCCCGGCAGCGACTGCAGCGCCCTTCAGGGCCAGCGGCGGGGTGCGTCCGGGCGGGCAGGTGAGCCTGGTGTCCTACGCCCGGGGTCGCGACCGGGCGTTGAGCTGGCAAAGGGCCTGCACGGTCACTGCGATGGGGCAGCGTGTGATGCGGTTTTCCTGCGATGCCGACCATGGATCCTCTGGAGCGCCAGTTTTCGACCTTTCCGGTGGTCGGCCACGCATTGTCTCCCTCGTATCTCGCGGAACGCGCGACGGTGGGGAGATTCAGGTGTTCGGAGCGGAGATCGAGCGCCCCATGGCAGAGGTCCGCGATGCGCTGCGCAGTGGCGAGGGCGTCTGGCCAAAACAAGCCTTCACGGCCAAGCGGCTGCAACCGGGCGTGCCTGACACCGGCGGTGCCGCGAAAGAGCGAAAAGACATTGGTGCCCGCTTCGTCCGGCCATAGCGGGGACCTCGCGTGACGGACAGACCGCACAGCCAGCGCAGGCTCGATATCTGCTCAGGGTGTTGACTATAATCGGGTTTCCGGATTCTCGGGGTGACCCCTTGAAACCGCCCGGCGCTATTCCCAATTCATCAATGTGCCGACGCCGCCGAGCGGGTCGGGACAAACCGAAACGGCGCCCGTCCGGATGGAGGGCGCATAACTGACATCGCTCAAGAGAGGATGACTCCATGCGTACGCTTGATTTTGCACCCCTGTATCGTGCCACTGTTGGCTTCGACCGCGTTGCTGACCTGATGGACCGGGTCATGGCCGCCGATGCGCCGCAGCCGACCTATCCCCCCTACAACATTGAAAAAACCGATGAAGATGCCTACCGCATCTCGATTGCCGTTGCCGGGTTCACAGAGTCCGAGCTGAGCGTCGAGGTCAAGGAAGGCGCGTTGATTGTGTCTGCCAAGAAGGCCGAGGACGACAAGGAGCGCACCTACCTGCATCGCGGCATCGCCACCCGGGCCTTCGAGCGCCGGTTCCAGCTTGCCGACCACGTTCGTGTCTCCGGTGCCAGCCACATCGACGGGATGCTCCATATCGACCTCGTGCGTGAGGTGCCCGAAGCACTGAAGCCGCGCCGGATCGAGATCGGCGGCAGCAAGGCCATCGAGGGCAAGACTGTCGAAGCCTGATCGCGTCTTATCCGATCTGGGGCGCGCCACCGCAGGGGTGGCGCGCCCTTTTTTTGATGCATTCCCCGAAGGGCTCTGGCCAGTGCGAAAAGCCGTTCACCGCGAGGCCATTCGCTTGCCCAGCTTGTAGGTGAATCGCACGAGTGCGTCTTCAGTGGTAGGACAAAGGACCTGTTCTCAGTGGCGGTCCGAGGCTGCCACGTCCGCGGTTTGGGTAGGGAACGCGGAGAATCCGAAAGGGAGCGCTCTCCGCGATCGCGCCGTGGTGGGTATGCAATCGCTCCGAAACGGCGACGATCATGCGGTTTGGTGAGCCACTCGACACCGGCCCAGAGACCGCGTGTGATACGGGGTCGTGCGCCGGCAAGGCCAGTATCTCGACCGCTTCATACAGATGGTCGAGAAGCCCCGGTCGCGGGGCATCTCGTTAAGAATCGCGTCTCTACCGAGCGTGCAACGACTTGATGTTTGCGAACTCCAGCTTGCGGCGCTCATGGGTCATGTTCGCGTCGATGAACTCCAGAACCAGCGGCCGGATGTTGTTCCGCCAGGACTTGCCCGCGAAGATGCCGTAGTGCCCGGCACCAGGTTCGACATGGCTGGCCTTCCTGGACGGATCGAGTCCCGTCAGCAAGTCGAGCGCCGCAACGCATTGACCGGGCGCGGAAATGTCGTCCTTTGCCCCTTCGACCGTCTTGACGGCCACGTCCGTGATCGCACCGATATGCACCCGTTTCCCGTTCACCTCGAAGACGTCTCTGGCGATTTCGCGGTTTTTGAAAACACGCTCGACGGTGGACATGTAGAACTCGGCCGTCATGTCCATAACGGCGAGATACTCGTCGTAGAAACGGTTGTGGCGATCGTGCTCGTGAGCCTCGCCACGTGCGGATCGAACGATCTGGTCATAGAACGCGGTGGCGTGGGTCTCCGAGTTCATCGCCATGAAGGAGGCAAGCTGCTGCAAGCCGGGATAGACCATCCGGCCGGCGCCCGCATATTTGAATCCCACACGTTGCAGAACGTGCTGTTCCAACTGGCCCATGGTCACGGTGCGTCCGAAATCCGTCACCTCCGTCGGGGCGGCACCCGGATCGATGGGTCCGCCGATCAGCGTCAGGGAGTTTGGCTGTGCCTGAGGGTCCTCCTCCGCGAGATATGCCGTCGCGGCCAGCGTCAGCGGTGCCGGTTGACAGACCGCGATGACATGGGTGTCCGGCCCGAGGTGCTTCATGAACTCCACGAGGTAGAGCACATAATCCTCGACATCGAACTTGCCGGCCGAGACCGGGATGTCGCGCGCATTGTGCCAGTCGGTCGTGTAGACCTCGCAATCGGGCAGAAGGGAGATGACCGTGCTGCGCAGCAGCGTTGCGTAGTGACCCGACATCGGCGCAACCAGAAGCACCTTGCGGGGCCGTTCGGGGCGCCCCTGCACCTCGAAGTGAATCAGGTCGCCAAAGGGCTTCTCGATTTCGACGATCACATCGACGAGGTGATCGCGGCCATCTTCCGCCACCACCGAGTTGATATTCCAGTCCGGTTTCGTGACCATTCTCTGGAAACTGCGCTCCGTGACTTCGCCCCAGGCGGCTGCCATCGCAACCATCGGGTTCATCGACAAGCCGAATACCGGGTACGAATAGGCGGCCTTGGCCGTGGAGCCGAGCCACTCATTGGTGACCCTGATCGACTCCATCATGTCATAGGTTGCCATGTATTTCATGCGTCACTCTCTTTCCTGTGGTGGCGCGCCCCGATGCGGACCGGAACAAAAGGTCGCTTTGCCGGAACAATCCTGCGAAGATATTGATCGCGACGAAACTAGTGTAAAAGGGCCTTCCATGACAACCGATCATGAGACCGGCACGCCGGATCAGGACACGCTCACTGCGAATCTGGCCAAGATCGAGTCGCTTTCGCAGCGACTTGTGGCAGCTCTGACGCAGCAACGCCAGATCGATCCATCGCTTCAGGGCCCCGGTCAGGACCTCTACATGAAGGCCGCCTCGGCCTACATGACCGAGATGATGAAGAACCCTGCCAAGGTGTTCGAGCACCAGGTGGACTACTGGGGAAAGACCCTCAAACACTACATCGAGGCCCAACAGCAGATCACCACGGGCAAGCTTCAGGCCCCGGAGGACACAACGCCGCAGGATCGCCGTTTCGCGGGCGAGCTTTGGCAGTCGCATCCCTATTTCAACTACATCAAGCAGCAGTACATGCTGACAAGCGAGGCGATCCACACCGCAGTGGCCGAGCTCGACTACCTTGAGCCGAAGGACAAGCAGCGGCTGGAGTACTTCACGTCCCAGATCGTCGACATGATGAGCCCGGCAAACTACCTCGGCACAAATCCCGATGCCCTGCAAAAGGCCGTGGAAACCGAGGGGCAGTCGCTGGTGGACGGGTTGGAGAACCTCGTGCGTGACCTTGAGGCCAATGACGGCGACCTCGTCGTGACCCTTGCAGACAAGGACGCTTTCAACGTCGGTGAGAACATCGGTGCCTCCGAAGGGCAGGTCGTATACCGCAATCGCATGTACGAGTTGATCCAGTACACGCCAACGACCGAAACGGTGCATCGTACCCCGCTGCTGATCTTCCCGCCCTGGATCAACAAGTTCTACATTCTCGACCTGAAGCCGAAGAACTCCCTGATCAAGTGGATCGTCGATCAGGGCTACACTGTCTTCGTCGTTTCCTGGGTAAACCCGGACCCCTCCTATGCCGATGTCGGCATGGATACGTATATCGAGGAAGGATATCTCTCCGCGATCAAGGAGGTGAAGGCCATCAGTGGAGAGGAAAAGATCAACGCCATCGGCTACTGCATCGCTGGCACCACGCTTTCCCTGACCCTCTCCCTGATGAAGAAGCGCGGCGACAAGTCGATTCGCTCGGCGACGTTCTTCACCACGCTGACGGACTTCTCCGACCAGGGTGAAGTCGGGGTGTTCCTGCAGGACGATTTCGTTGACGGGATCGAGGAAGAGGTCACGAAATCCGGCGTGCTGGACAGCTTCTACATGTCCCGGACCTTCTCCTTCCTGCGGGCAAACGACCTGATCTATGCCCCCGCGATCCGCAGCTACATGCTGGGCGAGGCGCCACCGGCCTTCGACCTGTTGTACTGGAATGGCGACGGTACCAACCTTCCGGCGCGGATGTCCGTCGAGTATCTGCGTGGGCTCTGCCAGAATGACCAGTTTGCCGGGGGCGAGGGTTTCACCTTGTGTGGCGAGACGCTGTCGATCAAGGATGTGGACGTTCCGCTCTGCGCCATCGCCTGCGAGACCGACCACATCGCCGCCTGGAAGAGCTCCTATCGCGGCGTGCAGAAAATGGGGTCGAAGCAGAAGACCTTCATCCTGTCGGAATCCGGGCATATCGCGGGTATCGTCAACCCGCCCTCCAAGAAGAAGTACGGTCACTACACCAACGATGGCATGAGCCTGTCACCGGAAGAGTGGCAGGAGACAGGCGAGTTCCACCAAGGCTCGTGGTGGCCGCGTTGGGAGGCCTGGCTCAAGCGTCGTTCAGGCGCGCAGGTTCCTGCCCGCCAGCCCGGCGATTCGGATCACCCGCCATTGGCGCCCGCGCCTGGCACCTACGTAAAGGCGGAAAAATCGGTCTGATTCCCGCAGCTTGAGAGAGAGTTTCTGCACTGCAGCGAAAAATAGTTGAAATGCTGCGGTGCAGCACGTATATCTTGGTCATCGAATGACACGGCGCCCGGTTGGCCGGGTAGCACTCTCAAGGAGCAATACCATGACCAAGACCGACGACATGACCAAGATGATGCAGGAAATGATGGCTGCTTTCCCCGTGGACGCAACCTCCGTTCAGGACGCTTTCAAGAACTCCGCCGCTCTTGGCGAGAAGATGTCCAAAGTTGCCCTCGAGGCCGCCGAGAAGTCCACCGAGATCTCCTCCAAGTGGACCAAGGAAACGCTCACCAAGCTGGGTGAAGTCACCAAGCTGAAGGAAGAGCCGGCTGACTACCAGAAAGCCATGACCGACTATGCTTCCTCCCAGGCCGAAATGGTTGCCGAAACCATGGCTGCCTTCGCCGAGGTCGCCAAGAAGGTCCAGATGGAAACCGTCGAGCTGATGCTGGCCGCCGGCAAGGACTTCTCCGAAGACGCTTCCGCCGTCGTCAAGAAGGCCACCGCCGACGCGACCGCCGCTGCCAAGAAAGCCACCGCTGCCAAGTAATCGCGGTGAGAGGTTCGGCACGGGTGTCCTCCTCCCTGACCCGTGTGGACCTAAGGGTGGGCTGAAAAGCCCGCCCTTTCCTTTTTTCTGCACCTCGTCTAGGGTTTGCTGCACCGCAAAAGGGAGGGAATTGCGTGGCCGACGATACACCGCTTCTGATCAAGCGCTACGCCAGCCGGCGGCTCTACAACACCGAGACCAGCGACTATGTCACGCTGGAGGACATCGCGGGTTTCATCCGCGAGGGACGCGAGGTCCAGATCGTGGACCTGAAGTCCGGTGACGACCTGACCCGCCAGTATCTTCTTCAGATCATTGCCGAGCACGAGAGCAAGGGCGAGAGTGTCTTGCCGATCAACGTGCTGACCGATCTGGTTCGCAGCTACACCACATCCGCCAATTCTGTCGTGCCGCAGTTCCTGGCCATGTCTTTCGAGATGCTCCGTGACGGGCAGTCGAAGATGATGGAGAACATGGGCAAGATGAACCCGATGTCGACAATGCCCGGGTTTGACGCCATGCAGGCGCAGCAAAAGGCCTTCCTGAACGCCATGACCGGCGGAATGGGCACCTGGCCGCCGAGCCCGGGCGAGGAAGGCAGTGCAGGCGGCGGTGGCGAGGATCTGGATGAGATCAAGAACCAGTTGGCCGATCTTCAGGCCAAGCTGGCGCGGATGGGCAAGTAAGGTCCAGCCGCACATGCGTGGCGGTGGCTGTTTCGCATCGGGGATGGGATGACGGAGAATGCCGGCCGCGTGACGCTCTGGGGCATCGAGGTTTTTCTCGCGGTTGCCGAGGACGGCAGCGTCTCTGCTGCCGCGCGGCGACTGGAAGCCAGCCCCTCCGCTGTCAGCACCCAACTCAGCAATCTGGAAGCCGCCCTTGGCGTCACGCTGATCGATCGCAGCAGGCGGCCAGCGCAGTTGACCCCTGCCGGTGGCATATTCCGGACGCGTGCACAAAGGATCTGGAGCGAGGCCATGCAGGCGCGTGCGGAGCTCTCGGCCGGCGACCTGAAGAACCTCACCGAACTACGTCTCGGAATGATCGAGGATTTCGATGCGGACGTCACGCCGCGTCTGCTCTCGGGGATGGCCGAGGAGCTCCGAACCTGTCGCTTCCTGCTGGAAACCGGCGCCAGCCACAGGTTGATGGACCTGCTTGAAACCCGCGCCCTTGATGTCGTTGTCTGCGCCGATCTGGGAGAGACCGCATCCTGGATGGAGGTTCATCCACTTCTGGAGGAACCTTTCATTGCCGCGGTGCCGGTCGGCCTCGACCTGGGCGACGACCCGCTTGCCACTCTGCGATCGGTTCCTTTCGTGCAGTACACTCAGCGGCACCTGATGGGGCGTCAGATCTCCGGCCACCTGGAACGACAGGGGGTTCGGTTCGAGCGTCGCTTCGAACTCGACAGCTATCACGCGATCATGGCGATGGTGGCCTCTGGCGCAGGCTGGACGATCCTCACGCCGCTTGGCTACCTGCGCGCGTTGCGATTCCGGCACCGGGCGAAGGTGGCCCCGCTGCCGATGGCACCGCTCAGCCGTCGCATCCAGCTTTCTGCGCGCAAGGAGGACTTGCAGGGTATGGCCGGCACGCTCGTCGAGCGGTTGAAGCCTCTCCTGCAAGAGATGATCGTGGAGGAGGCCACGACGACCATGCCGTGGCTCGCGGGTGATTTGCGCGTGCTCTGAGACTCAGGTCCCGAAAGCGCGGTCGTCGCCCATGACTTGTTCGGCTGCACTGGTGAGTGCCGCGACGATGAAATCCAGATCGGGTCTCGTCAGTCGCGCGGGTAGCCGGGCATCGCAGGCCCGCATCAGCATTTTACGGGTCCTGGGAAGCTCCGGCACGCCGCCCTCGATGAACTGCCAGTTCCAGAACGCGCGGGCATTGTCTGTGCTCATGCCAAAGACCTGCACCGTCACGCCGGCCGCTGCGGCGGCTGCGGCAAAGGCCGAAACCTCGTCGTCCGACATGTCCAGCAGGTTGAACTGGATCGAATCGGGTGCGCGAAGTTCCTGCGCCAACGGCGGCGGGACGTGCAGCCAAGGCGAGGCATTCAGTCTTTCGGCCACGTAGTCGTGGTTGGAGCGTCCGTCTGCCACACGCCGCGCGATCTCGCCCAGTTGCGGGCGGATGACAGCGGCGGAGAGGTTCTGCATCCGCAGATTGTAGAGCGGCAGCTTGTTCTGCCACGTCGCGAAGGACTCTGCGAGCACGTCGTGCTTCTTCCAGTTGTGCTCGTAGGCGCCGGACATGATGACTGCCCGGGCCACGAGGTCCGGATCGTCGGTAATCATGATCCCGCCCTCGCCGGCATTCACCAGCTTGTAGGACTGGAACGAGAAACAGCCGATCTTGCCGATGGTGCCGATCTTGCGCCCGGACCAGACGGTGCCCAGCGAATGCGCCGCATCCTCGATCACCGGGATGTTGTGCGCGTCGGCAAGCGCCATGATCGCATCCATATCGGAGGTGTGGCCCCGCATGTGACTGATGAGGATGGCGCTGATGTCGTCGGTCAGTTTCGCTTCGAAATCTGCAAGGTCGATCCGGTAGTTCTCGCCGACCTCGACAAGCACCGGATGGCAATCGGCATGGACCACGGCCGACGGTACGGCGGCAAAGGTGAAGGCCGGGATCAGAACCCGGGCCCCGCGCGGCAGGTTCAGCGCCTTCAGCGACAGGAACAGGGCAGCGGAGCAGGAAGACACGGCAAGCGCGAAGCGGCTGCCCATTAGCTCCGCGAACTCACGCTCCAGCAATGTCACAGGCGCATCGCTGGCGGCTGTGTAGCGAAACAGATCGCCGGAACTCAGCAGCCGATCGATTTCGGCACGGGCGGCTTCCGGGATGGCTTCGGCATCATAGACATTGGGTGCCGGTGCGGTGCTCATGGTGGGTCATCCTCTCCTCACGTTCCGAAAATCAGTATGCGACTTTCGGGAATTCGGAAAGTGAAAGTTTTGCCACCCTGGCACCAACTCAGACATTGAGCAGGAGGTGTTCCCTTTCCCACGGACTGATGACTTGAAGGAACTCGTTGTATTCGGTTTCCTTTACAGCCTGGTACGTCTTGCAAAACTCCTCGCCCAGAACCTCGTGCACGGCATGCGCTTGCGCAAAAAGCGGCAGTGCTTCGCCGAAGGTCCTCGGGATGCCCGCGTCGCTGCTGTAGGCATCGCCTTCGAAAGGCGCGGCGGGGGGGTGTTTTTCCTGCATTCCGAGCCAGCCGCAGGCCAGCGAGCCCGCGATCGCGAGATAGGGGTTGCAGTCCATACCCGCGAGCCGGTTCTCCACCCGCCGCGCTTCGGGGCGGGATATCGGCACCCTCAAGCCCGTCGTGCGGTTGTCGCGCCCCCATTCCAGGTTGATCGGGGCCGCGAAGTCGGGGACGTACCGCCGGTAGGAGTTCACGTAAGGTGCGATCAGGGCGATGATCGACGGCACATACCGCTGAAGCCCGCCGATAAAATGAAGGAAGGCCTCCGTGTCTTTGCCCTCTGCGTCCGTGAAGATGTTCCGACCCGACGCTGTCTCCACCACGGAATGATGGATATGCATGGCGCTGCCGGGTTCGTTCTGGATCGGCTTGGCCATGAAAGTGGCGTGGCAATTGTGCCGAAGCGCGGCTTCCCGGATCAGACGTTTGAAAAAGAAGATCTCGTCGGCCAGCCGCACCGGATCGCCATGGCGCATGTTCAGCTCTACCTGACCGGCGCCGCCTTCCTGCATGATGCCGTCAATCTCGAAGCCCTGCGCCTCGGCAAAATCGTAGATGTCGTCGATAACCGGACCGTATTCATCGACGGCGGACATGGAATAGGCCTGCCGGGCCGCCGCGCGACGTCCTGACCGGCCCATCGGTGGTTCAACTTCCTTGGCCGGGTCGGTGTTGGGCGCGACGAGGTAGAACTCCATCTCCGGGGCCACGATCGGTGTCAGGCCTTCCGCCTCGAACATCGCGACCACGCGCTTGAGCACGTTGCGCGGGGCGGTCGGCACCGGGTTTCCCTGCTGGTCGTTGATGTCGTGGATCACCTGCAGCGTCCAGTCGGCGGTCCAGGGTGCGGCCGTTGCCGTGCTCAGGTCCGGGGTCAGGATCATGTCTGGCTCGGTGTAAGCCATGCCCGGAATCTCGGTCCAGTCACCGGTGATCGTCTGCAAGAACACAGAGTTCGGCATGTAGAAATGCGATTGTTTCGCGAACTTCGTGGCGGGCATGGCCTTGCCCCGGGCCACCCCGGCAAGATCGCCGATGATGCATTCCACCTCGTCCAGCCGGGCGCCTTCAAGGTAGGTCTGCGCCGCCTCGGGCAATTGGTCGATCAGGTCGCGGAGCATGACTATACCTCGCGTGCCCGCAGGAAGAACTCTCCGATCTTCCGTCCGGTCTCCCGGTTTGCGGTGGGCGTGTCCAGCGCGTTGCGCGCGCGGTCCAGGAGCTCATCAGTCAGGAGATGACCGCGGGTTCGCAACAGCCCGTCCAGCGCAGCCTTGCCGAACTCCGGATGCGGCTGGATCGTCAGGATCGTATCGCCGTAGGCCAGCGCAGCATTGGCGCAAAACTCGGTCGAGGCGAGTACCCTCGCGCCCTCGGGTACCTCTACGACCTGATCCTGATGCCAGGCATTGAGTGCCACCGTTTCGCCGCCGAAATCGTACTGGGTCGGGCCGACGGACCAGCCGCTGGGGAACTTGATGACCTTGCCGCCGAGCGCTTGCGCGATGATCTGGTGGCCAAAGCAGATCCCCACCATCGGTTTACGCGCCGCGTGGGCGGTGCGGATGAATTCCTCCAGCGGTGGAATCCAGTCGTGATCTTCGTAGGCCCCGTGTCGAGAGCCGCTCACCAGCCAGCCATCGGCCGCGTCGATCCCGTCAGGGAACACGCCGTCGACGACAGACCACGTCTGGAAGGTGAAACCATGGCCATCCAGAAGGGTGGCGTACATGTCCGGGTAGGTGCCGGTTTCGGGGACAAGCTCTTCGGGGAAGTGCCCGGATTGCAGAATGCCGATACGCATGAGGGGTCCGTTGGTTGTTTTCCGCGCGAAGCTACGCGTGCCGCCAGCGGGGAGCAAGTTTCATTTGATCAAATTTCAGAGGTGGCGCGGTGTCTTGCGCATTGCACCAGCAGATGCCGCCCCATTCTGGCGTCATCGCAGCCGATAGCGTGTTCAGGCTTTGGGGTTTTCAGAGTTCCGTCAAACCGAGTCGAGATAGAGCGCGAGTTGCTCGCGCCGGCTCAGTTCCTCCAGTTTGCGCATTTCCTGAAGCTTCGTGAGCACCATATTGCGCACGAGGTCCTTCGGAAAGATGCGCGACACGCAAGGATCGTTCTGGAAGCAGGTAATCGCATCGCCCCAGTTCGCGGGGATTTGCGGCAGGTCGAGATCATAGGCATTGCCCGAGATCGGCGGCACCGGGTCAACCGCATCCTCAAGTCCGTTCAAAGCCGCCCCAAGGATAGCGGCCAGCGACAGGTACGGGTTCACGTCGCCGCCGGCCACACGATGCTCGATCCGGCGTGCCTTCGGGCTTCCGCCGGGCACGCGCACTGCCGC
The DNA here is from genome assembly GCF_003003255.1 of Aliiruegeria haliotis. Classification (GTDB taxonomy): domain Bacteria; phylum Pseudomonadota; class Alphaproteobacteria; order Rhodobacterales; family Rhodobacteraceae; genus Tropicimonas; species Tropicimonas haliotis. The sequence goes on along the minus strand of NZ_PVTD01000004.1, from coordinate 228,460 downwards.
GGTGCGGTTCTCGTAGGCCCAGCAGATACCAGTCGGTGCGTGCGCGCCGGGCACCATGCGTTCGTAGCTGTTGCCGTGCGGCGCGAATACCAGCCCGCAGCCGGGCAGGGCCTTCAGGCAGCCGGCAACGGCATGGCGCAACGCGTCGCTTCCGGCTGCCGTTCCGTCGTCGAAGATGTTCTTTCCCTCTGCATCCAGCAGCGAAAAGTGGGTGTGCATCCCGTTGCCGGAGGCCTGCGGATAGGGTTTGGCCATGAAGGAGGCCGCGAACCCGTGCTTGCGCGCAAGTCCTGTGACCAGCAGCTTGAAGAACCAGGCATCATCGGCGGCTTTCAACGGATCGTCCTGGTGCATCAGGTTAATCTCGAACTGCCCCGGCCCCGCTTCGGAAATCGCCGTGTCGGCGGGAATGTCCATGGCCTCGCAGCCATCGTAGAGCTCGGTGAAAAAGGCGTCCCAGACATCGAGAGCCTGAAGCGACAGAATCTCGGAGCCGATGCGCCGCTTTCGCGACCCCGGTGAGCGTGGAACGTGCAACTCGTCGTCGGAATCGTCGACCAGGTAGAACTCAAGCTCCGTGGCGACGACAGCGGTCAGTCCGCGTGCCTTCAACCGGCCCACAACGTTGGCGAGCGCATGGCGGGGATCTCCGGCAAATGGCGTGCCGTCCTCGTGGTAGGCGGAGATCGGTAGCATCGCTGTCGAAACCTCAAGCCAGGGCATGGCAACGAACCCCCGCTCCGTGGGCTTCATAACCCCGTCCGGGTCGCCGCTCTCGAACAACAGAGGGGAGGCCTCGATATCCTCACCCCACATGTCGAGGTTCAGTGCCGACAACGGCAGCCGGACGCCACCGCTCTCTGCCTTGGATGCAAATCGCGCCGGGATCCGTTTGCCGCGCGCCTGCCCATTCAGGTCAGGCGTGGCGACGCGGATATTGTGAATGTCGGGATTTTCGTCGAGCCAGCTCATCTGATCCATTGCGGGCGAAACCGGAACCGCTTTTTCTGTGCCTGTGGAAGGTGGCGGTTAAGTCGTCTGTTCACCATCCCGAACAGCGTGATGACAATCAGTGTCAGCACGATGAAATACCCGGCCACGAGCGGGTAGGGGACGAAGGGGTTGAAGGTCTTGTCGGCGAAGTAGCTGGCATAGTAGAGCGCGTCGCCCATCTGCTTCCACGCCGGGAAACCGGAGAAATAGACCAGTGTGGTGGCATGAAAGAGGAAGATCGCCTCGTTCGTGTAGGCTGGCCAGGCAAGGCGCAGCATAGTCGGCCAGGTGATCCGGCGGAACTTGTGCCAGCCGGACAGGCCGTAGGCGTCAGCGGCTTCCTGATCACCCTTGGGAACGGACCGGAGCGCGCCATAGAAGATCTCGGCCGAATATGCGGAGGTATTGAGGAAGAGCACGATCAGGGCGCCAAGCCAGGCCCGTGTCAGCCACTTCGTGGTGGCATTGAACTCGATCCCGAAGAGCATGAACTCGACCCCAACCTTCGGCAGCAGCACGAAGGCCTCGTAGGCGAGGAAAAACTGGATGAAGAGTGGTGAACCGCGGAAGACGAAGATGAACCACTCCGCCGGCTTGCGCAGCCATGGGTTCTGCGCGTTCTTGGCCAACGCCAACCCGGTCGCGAGGAAGAAACCGGCCGCCAGCGCCAGCACGCCGAAATAAAGGTTCCACAGCATCCCCGAGCCGATCAGCGTGACCTGCTCGCAGAGCGTGATATCAGCCTTGGGCAGCAGCCGCTCCCCCAGACCGAAGGACCGGAACGCATAGGCCTGGACAGTTTCCCAACAGCTCATGCGGCGGCCTTTCTCTGGGCTTCACCGGCCATGGTGGCCTGCCCGCGCGACAGCTTGCGGGTCAACCGGGTCAGTGCAATCTCGCTGACCCGAGTGAAGGCGAGGTAGAAGACCAGCAGGAACAGGAAGTAGTAGAGTCGCCAGTCCGGATGCGGATAGGCAAAGACCGAGGTCTTGGATCCCCCCAGCTCGCGTGCCCAGTAGACGATGTCCTGGACACCCAGCAGGAACAGCAGCGGCGTGGCCTTGATCAGGATCATCCAGAGATTCGACAGCCCGGGCAGCGCATAGATCCACATCTGCGGGACGAGAATGCGCCAGAATGTCTGGCGATTGGACATGCCGTATGCATGCGCGGTTTCCAGCTGTTCCTTGGGCACCGCGTTCATTGCGCCGTAGATCACGTTTGCGGCAAAGGCGCCGAAGACGATCGCAAAGGTGAAGATCGCAAGCGAGGCGTTGTAGATTTCGTGCCATATCTGCGGCGCGGAGCTTTGCGGCAGCTTGGCTTCCGGGCAGACAAGGAAATTCGCTCCCTGCCGGATCGGCTCTTTCCAGTCCGGGCACATCGCGTGGTGGCGCAGCCATTCGAGGCCCTGATCGAGCGCGATGACAAAGAAGAGGAAAAAGGCGATGTCGGGCACGCCGCGAACCATCGCCGTGTAGATCCGGCCCAGCCACGCCAGCGGCGGAAAATGTGACCGCGAGGCCATCGCGCCCGCAAAGCCGAACGACAGGGCCACGGGGGCGGTGATTGCAAGCAACACCAACACTGTCACGAAGCTCCAGTAGAACTTCATGTGCACGCCGTTGGTCAGGTAGCACGACAACCAGGCGAGGCCTTCGAGGGTCTTGGGATCAGCGCAATATGAGAACATCAGGGGACAGGGAGAGCGCCGGAAAGCGCTCTCCCGATGACCTTATTCGTAGGTCTGGGTATCGTCGCCAAACCACTTCTTGAGCATGGCATTCAAGGTGCCATCTTCCTTCATCGCGGTGATGGCGGCGTCGAACTTCGCTTTCAGCTCGGTGTCGCTCTCGCGCACACCCATGCCGATGCCTCCGCCAAGCGGGACCTGCTCGCCGGCCCACATCAGTTCGGCGTTTTCCTCGACACGCGGGGCGAGGAAATCGAGATCGGCGAAGACGGCGTCGGCCTCGCCGGACATCACCGCGGCCACGGTCTCGTCCCCGGTGGCAAACTCCAGAAGCGTGGCGCCGGACTCGGCGACATAGGCGGACTGGATGGTGTTCACCTGGGCAGCGACCACACCACCCATCAGATCCGCGCCCTCGTCCAGAGCGGCATAGGCCGATGCGGTCGGCGGGTAGTAGTTCTGCGTGAAATCGATGACCTCGTCACGTTCGTCGGTGATCGACATGCCGGCCATGATGGTGTCGTAGTTCCCGGAGGTGAGGTTGGGGATGATTGAATCCCAGTCGTTGGTCACCCATTCGCAGGTCAGTTCGGCGCGCTTGCAGAGCTCATTGCCCAGCTCGATCTCGAACCCGTCCGGTTTGCCGGCATCGTTGATGAAGTTGTACGGAGGGTAGGCGCCCTCGGTGCCCATGCGGACGACATCTTGGGCGAGGGCTGCGCCGGCGGTCATCGCCAGCACCGCGGTGCTCAGGATCAGCTTGTTCATGTAGTGGTCTCCCGGTTGAACGTGGTCTTTTTTGCTCGGGCCTCAATGCCCCTGGCTGTGTGACAGGAACTGTCGCAGCCGGTCCGTTTGCGGATTGCCGAACAGGCTCTCCGGCGGACCTTCTTCTTCTATCTTTCCCTTGTGCAGGAACACGACGTGGTCGGAGACATCGGCGGCCAGCCGCATGTCATGGGTCACGATGATCATCGTCCGGCCCTCCTGGGCCAGCGCCTTGATCACTTTGACCACCTCCTGTTCCAGCTCCGGATCGAGGGCCGACGTGGGCTCGTCGAACAGCAGGGCCTTGGGCTCCATCGCCAGCGCCCGCGCGATCGCCGCGCGCTGCTGCTGACCGCCGGAGAGCTGGGCGGGGTAGACGTCGCACTTGTCGCCGATGCCGACCTTGGCCAGCAAGTCGCGCCCCAGCGTCTCGACCTCAGCCTTGTCGCGCCTGAGCACTGTGACGGGCGCTTCCATCACGTTCTCAAGGATCGACATGTGGGCCCAGAGGTTGAATTGCTGGAAGACCATCGAAAGGTTGGTCCGGATGCGGATCAACTGGTCGTGGTCACCGGGGCGGCGGGTCATGCCCTCGCCCTTCCAGTGCACGGCCTCGCCTTCGAACAGGATCTCTCCGGCCTGGCTGTCTTCAAGCAGGTTGGCGCAACGCAGCAAGGTGGATTTCCCGGAGCCGGAGGAGCCGATGAGCGAGATCACCTCGCCCTTTCGGGCAACCATGTCCACGCCCTTGAGAACCTCCAGCGCGCCGTAGGCCTTGTGGAGGTTTCTGATCTCTATGACGGGGACGTCGTTCTGGGGCACGGCCAGCCTTTCCGCTGCGGTATCGGTAGCGAAGTAGGGCGCAAAAATGAGGCGAATGCAACGCGGAAAGGCATGGTGCCCCTACGTGACGTCCTATCCTGGCACCATTTCCGCGGCATATGCCTCCGGGCTAGGCGGAATTGGAACGGACATGTAGTCAGCGGCCGAAATCACGGTCAGCCCGCGCACACCGAGAGCCTCGCGCGCGTTTTGGGGCATGGCCGCGATTCCCTCTGTGATCGCGTTGCGCAAGGTCTGCACGAGATCCGGGAACGCCGTGATCAGGGCCATTCCGGGGGTGCTTGGGCTGCGGCCGACGACTTTAAGGGTGTCGGCGAAGTCGGTGTGGGCACGGATCAGGCGATAGCTGATCGCGTCGATGGCGGCGATCTCGGCGTCACCGCGGGCGACGGCAAGGGTGCTGTCGCGATGGCTCCCGGTCATTGGCCCCACGGTGAACCGGACCGGCGCCGTGATCGCGTTGCCCCAACCGGATTGGGACACCGCCTCATTGTAGGCCAGCACCGCACCGTCGAAATCTTCCAGCCGATCGCGCGGATCGCTCCGTCGCACGACAAAAAGCGAGTGATAGTGCCCCGGAGGGGTATCCGGCAGCCCGTAGTCGATCGACCCCACAAGTGTTTGCGTGCGGTTGAACTCCAATCGAAACGGGAGGCCGCAGGTCTGGCCCAGCAGCAGGTCCGGGCTGCGCCATTGCTCCCAGAGGTCGTCAGCGCGATGCAGGGTTTCGGGGGCATCGACCCCACGGGCGCGTAGCTGGTCGCGGATGCAGGCCCAGACCACATCCCGCTCCGCCCGGACGCCCGGGTGATCATACATCGGCAACGCGGCGATCATCAGCCTTCCGCCTCCACGCGCTGACGGCAGAGTGCGCTGTCGCGGTCATTCACCCCGAGCAGGTTGGAGACCAGCCGTACCAGCGCGTCTTCCTCCTCGTCACGGACACCATCGGCAAGCACCACGCCCCAGAGCGCCTCGATCACGCCGGTCCGGTCGTCGTAGGGCACGGCGTCCTTGATCGCACGGGTGAAGCGGACCGTGTCGGGGGCTTCGGCTTCGAATTTCTCTGCCTGGGTGCGCAGGTGGGCGGTCTCGAAGGGTGACAGGGCATAGCGGCGGGCGATGATGCGATCGATCCGCGCCACTTCCTCGGGTGAGTAGTTCTCATCGGACCGGGCGATCCGCACCAGCAAGGCGGTCAGGGCAAGGCGGGCGTCGGGATCCGGCAATTGCTCCGGCTCGGATTGGGTCAGGCGTTTGAGGAGGTCGGCAAACATCAGGCACCTTCTGGCGATTGCGGCGGGGTCAGTAGTTCAACGGGTCCGCTGTCTCGGCGGCTTTGCGGGCACGCAGCGTGGCGTCTTCGTCGAGGCCCAGTCGCTCGCCGGCCCGGTTCAGATAGGCTTCTTCTTCGAGCTTCTCCACCCCGTCGGCCAGAGCAACGCGCCACATTGCCGTGAGGACGGCCTCGCGGTGCTCCCGATCCAGCCGCTCGCATACGGCACTGGCAAAACGACCGTCCTCGGGGGCCTGTGCCTCAAGTCTTTCGCTTTCGGCGCGCAGCTTTGCGGCCTCCACCGGGTTCAGGCCGTAGGTCGCGGCCAGGATCCGGTCGATCCGGCGGATTTCCTCTACCTGGTAGAACCCGTCGGTCTTGGCAGTGCGTACCAGAAGTCCGGCCAGCGCGTGCCGGCCGTCCAGTTCCGGCAGCGGTGTCGGATCGGATCCGAAGAGGCGGTTGAGCAAGTCAGTGAACATGATCCGGGTATGAATGGTGGGGCAGCGCACATCAAGCCCCGACACCCGCTGTCGCGGCGGCGTTGCAGGATTGCCCAGGACGCCCTAGTTGCCATAGCCCTCGACGATGACCAGATCGCCCCGCGCAATGGGGTCGCGGATGGCCTTGGCCGCCTGGTACTCCGGGTCGTCGTAGCAGGCGAGGGCATCGGCGAATGTGGGAAATTCGACCACGACGGTGCGCGGATGCAGTTCCCCCTCGCGCACGTCGTACTGGCCTCCACGGACAAGGAACCGGGCACCATAACGGGCGAATGGTCTTGCATTCGCCTTCTTGTAGGCCTCGAAGACCTCCGGATCGTGAACATCGACATGCGCGATCCAATAGCCCTTCTGCATCGCATACCTCCCTGGCAGTCTCCGCCAGATGGTTCTGGCAATGTCAGACTACGCCCTTTCGCGCATGTGGGTTAGCGGCGATTCTGTCTCATGGAGATACCTTCGGTCGCGGGGGCGGCGTCAGTTCGCCCTCGTTCATGCGCAAGGCACTGCCGCCGATCCGGACTTCTCGCAAGGAGCCATCGCGGACGCAGGCCGTCAGGGTGATGTGACTCTCCCGGCCCATTTCGACGCCCTGGGTCAACGCAACCGCATTCTCGCCCTCGCCGAGCGCGCCGGCGGCAAGAAGTTGAGCGGCGAGGATTGCGGAGGCGGAGCCGGTTGCCGGGTCCTCCGGGATGCCCGCAGTGGGGGAGTACATTCGCGCCCGGTATCCGACATCTCCGTCGGATGTGTAGAGGTAGGCCGAATCCACTCCGCTTGCCGCCATCAGGGCCGACCAGTGCGGTTCGACCGGGCGCGACCGTCCCAGCGCATCCAGGTCGCGAACAGGGGCGTAGAGGAACGCCGGACCGCCTTCGAACACGCCAGCGCTATGGGCGCCGAACCCGAGGGCATCCTCGGGAAGATCAAGCGCCTTCGCCAACAGGTCCGCCTCGATCTCACGGTCGTGGGAAAAGGGAATAACCGGGGCCACGAACTCTCCGCGAAGGGTCGTTCCCTCGCGGCGGACGGAGACCGGGACGAGGCCGGCTTCCTCTTCCAGCACGATCCGGTCCTCGAAGTCACCCGCCCCGTTGCGCAGCCCCGCCAGCAACGCCGCACACCCGAGGGTCGGATGCCCTGCGAAGGGTATCTCGGCAGTGGGAAAGAAGATACGCACGCGGGCGGTGTTGGCCGGATCTTGTGGCGGCATCACGAAGATCGTCTCGGAAAGATTGAACTCACGCGCAATGGTCTGCATCTGCGTGGTGTCGAGGTCCTCTGCATCGAGGACCACCGCGAGCGGATTTCCGGCGTAGGGCGTGTCGGTGAAAACGTCGAGCGTGTGAAACCGCAGGGGAGTGATCATTGGTGTCTGTCCGGCAAGGGGGCGTCCGGCTCAGTCTGACCGGTGCAGCCGCCGGGATCAATCGCGGGCTATGCGCGGGTCGCCATCGCTGTCCGTGGCACGAGGCTAGACGCTCGCGTTGCAGGTGGAGGCCGAAACTGGTGCGAAACATGCCGTCCGCCACAACCCGGTGGGCGCGAAAGCCGTCAACTTGCATCGCGAATGCCGCCACGCCGAGGCGCCCGGCCCCCGGCACGGGTCGACAAAGGGGCTGTGCAATGATCAAAGGTTGCATCGCCGCGCCACTTTGCCCGGTTCCTTGCCCTCACGTGTCCGAACCATGTCAGATGATCGTCCCCTCCTTGGTGTCGCCCTCATGCTGGGCTTTTGCGCGCTCGCGCCGCTCGGCGACGCAATTGCAAAGATCCTCTCGGGAACGATACCGCTTGGTCAGATCGTCCTGATCCGGTTCGCGTTCCAGGCCATCCTGCTGTGGCCCCTGGTGCGGCGCTCTGGGCAACCGATCCGCTTGACGCGCCGCCAGTTCTGGCTGCTGCTCTGGCGAACCCTCCTGCACATTTCCGGTATCTGGGTGATGATCCTGGCGCTGCGTCACCTGCCGTTGGCCGACGCGATCGCCATTGCCTATGTCATGCCGTTCATCATGCTGCTCCTTGGCCGTTTCGTCCTGCACGAGGCGGTGGGTGCCCGGCGTCTGGCGGCGTGCCTTGTCGGGTTCACGGGAACGATGATGGTGATGCAGCCCTCTTTTCTTGCTGTCGGCTGGGCGGCCACCCTGCCGCTTGGCGTGGCCGTGATCTTCGCCCTTTTCATGCTGGTGACGCGCCAGATCGCGCGAGAGATCGACCCGGTCGCCATGCAGGCCATCAACGGGGTAATGGGCACGGTGCTGTTGTTCCCGCTCGTGGCTCTGGCCGAGGGCAGCGGGCTGGCGGAGTTCGACCCGGTCGAGCCCGGCATGGCGGAGATCGGGTTGCTGGTGGCGCTTGGCCTGCTGGGCACGCTGGCGCATCTGCTGATGACGTGGTCCTTGCGGTTCGCTCCGGCGTCCACTCTCGCGCCGATGCAATACCTTGAGATCCCCTTCGCGGCTCTCTTCGGCTGGCTGATCTTCTCCGAGTTTCCCGACGGCATGGCTTTCATCGGAATCGTGGTCGTGATGGCGGCGGGCCTCTACATCATCAACCGTGAACGTCGCCAGAGAGCGGTACCAGTGCCGAAATCGCCTGCCGGAGTGCCGCCCTCGGCAGGATGACCAGCATTCCGGGGCCGTCGAACTTCATGTCGACCGGGCCGGAATGTCCTTCGCAGACCCTGTTCGAGGTCCCGATACGCGCGCCCGGTGCCATCTCCAGCCCGTCGATGGGCCATTGCAGGCCTTTTGAACGCCCCTGCACCGGTGACATCGGAAACAGCGACACACGGGAGCCGCCCTGCAGATCCAGGCGCAGCCGCCGGGGTGCGGCGAAGATCACGTCGCGGCGCCCGAGCAGGATGCACGCCGTCTCCGCTCGGCGCACCAGAACATTCAGGTTCGCCAACTGGTGATCCACCCTGCCTCCAAGGAAGCCGACCCCGAGCACGAGCGGCGCCGAGATGGAGCGCAGAGCCTTGTCGAAATCGGTGCTGTCCTGCTCGGCGATTGCGTGAATCCTGTCTGCGGGTATTGCCGCGGCGACCTCGTCGGGCAGGGAATCCATGTCGCCGACGACGGCCTCCGGGATGTGCCCCATACTCACCGCGAACGTCGCCCCGCCGTCCGCCGCAACGAGGAAAGGGCAATGCTTCAGGGATTCGGTGAGTTCATCGGGCCGGACCTTGCCTCCGCCCAGCAACGTTATTCCGCTCGATCGGCGGACAATGATATCTTCCATCCGGCCACTGTTCCGTTTTCCACAGGATGACCACATTCTTGCCCGGAAATGATACCCTTAATTTCTTCTAGTCGTTCTCATTCCGGAACCAATGCGTGGTAAACCGGGTGACGCTGGGAAAGGAATAGGTGAGCAAGTTATGGTTGGCTCGAACAAGATTCTTACCGTCTCCTACGGGACATTCTCGTGCACACTCGAGGGGTTCGACGATTCCTTCGGCACGATGAAGGCGATCGCTGAGTATTTCCGTGATCTGGCTGCAGACGACCGCTATTTCGGAGCTGAGCCGCCGACGCCCGACGCAGAGATGCTTCAGCGAATCGTCGAAAAGGAAATCCACCGCCGGGTAGAGGCGCGGGTCAGCGAGCAGGGGATCACCCTGAAGGCAGCCGACGCGATCGCCCCGGATACTGGTGCGCCCGAGGCCGCATCCGTGCCCACCGAGGTGCCGGCCAGCGTGGACGCCGCCACACCCGAAGCCGAGCCCGAGTTCGCAGCAGAACCGGAGCTTGTTGACGCGCCCTTCGAGTCTCCGGCCCCCAGCACCGAGACCGCGCCCGTCACCGTTTCGGATCCGGCTCCGATCCCGGCACAGGACATCGACTCGCAGGCGGATGCCAGCCCCGCTGCCGACGAAATGCCCGAAGTCGTCGAAACGCCCGCAGTTGCCGAAACGCCTGAAGCTGCCGAGTCCGAGTCGACACCGGACGGCATCCGCACCGCACGCTCCCATGAAGCGCCGAGCGAGAGCATTGCGGCCAAGCTCGCCCGCATTCGTGCCGTGGTCTCCCAATCCGCTCAGGCCGAGCCGGATGCAATCGATACGCCGGCAGAAGAAATCGCCCCTGTCGCGCCGGCGCCTTTCGCCGAAAACGCAATAGACCCCGAAGCCCCGGTTGCCACAGCGACCACGGACTCCGGCGAGGACGAGCCTGCCTCGATGCAGGACGCCCCCGCCCCGACGGACATCGCGCCGGAGCAAGACGCGTTGGCTGCTGAATTTGCCGACGAGCCTTTCGAGGACGATTTCGTCGCGGCCGCCGATGCAGTGCAGGACGCACCGGCTCCGCTTGACGACTTCGTGCCGACGCCCGAGGCCCCGGCTGCGGAGCTTTCCGACGCGCCGTACGAAGATGAATTCGCCTCGGCCGACGAGTCGATGGCCGACGCGCCTGCCCCTCTGGACGAGTTTGTGCCGGACCCGGAGATGCCGGCGGCCGAAGCTGCGGTCACTTCGTTCGAAGAAGATTCCGCGCCAGTTGAAGAACCGGCTGAAGAACCGTTCTTGGATACGCCGGCCTCCTTCTCCGAAATCACACCTGAGACAGACTTGCCTGCCGCAGAGCTGGAACCGGTACTTGCCGAGGACGATTTCGCGCCGCTCGAGCAATCGATGCCGGACGCGGTCGCCGAAATGGAAGAACCGGTTGCCGACACGGAAGAACCGGTCGCCGAAATGGAAGAACCGGTTGCCGACACGTTCGCCACACCCTTTGGCGAGATCGACGAGGTCGCGGCAACCCTGGAATCCGCTCCGGCGCTTGCCGACGTGACGGAGGCCACCGGATCTGACGCGCCGATCCAGGAGCCGGATGTCGCGAACGATGGTGCATATGGCAGCGTGTCCATGGAAGATGTGCTGACCACGCTGGAAACCGCCCGGGAGGAGCCGACACCGGCCTTTGCCGAAGAGGTTTCGGAACCGGAGAGCGACGCAGGACAGGCCGACGAAGACGATGGTACTGCCGCCGACGCGATGGCCACCGCCGCGACCGTCGCTGCAGTTGCCGGGGTCGTTGGCGCCATGGCGCAGGACGATACGTCCGATGAGGATCCGGCCACCGAAGCGGCTTCGGATCAGGACGATACGGCTGAGACCGAAGATGCACCGATCGAGGTTGCGGCGGAGGTTGAAGCGGAGGCCGAGGACGTCGATGCCGAGGTCGAGGAGACACCCCGCGCCGATTCTGACGAAGAGGAAAAGGCCCCCAAGGCGCGGATCATCCGGGTTCGGAAGACCTCGCTGATGGCGTCGCTGCGCGCGGCCCTCGGTGGCGGTTCCAGCGCGAAGGAAGAGCCCGAGGACGTCGCGGAGGTCCACGAAGAAGCTCCGGTCGAAACGGCCGAAGACCTCGGATCGGACATAACTGAACCGGCTGCCGAAGGTGTGGTTGAAGCCACCCCCGCAGAACCGGTTGCCGAGGACGCTCCCGAAGAGATCGAAGAGATCACGGCGGACGTCGTTGCCGATGCGGACGTCCAGGACGCAGAGGAAACCGGCCTTTCTGCGGAGGCGGAAGCCGACCTCATGGCAGAGCTTGCCGCGGTCGAGCGTGAAATGGCCACCGACGCGGTCGACACCTCCGCCGTTGCCGCTTCCCGTTCGGAAGATGACGAAGCAGAAGCCGCGCTGGCCGATGCGCTCGCCACCACAGCTGAGGCCGACGAGAAGGGTGTCGAAGAGGTTCCGGCCCACACCACCCCGGAGGCCCAGCTTGATGCAGAGCTTGCCGCGGCAATGTCGGACGCCGACGCGCTGGAGAACGATCCGGAGCCGGCAGATGACGCACGGGATGCAGCCGCCCATGCGCTGGATCAGGCAGAAGCGGCCTGGGAGGCAATCGCAGGCGACCTCGCCAACGATCTCTCTTCCGATGACATGGAAGTCTCCAATACGGTTGCCGAAGCAGACACCTCGGAAGAAGACGCGATCGACGAGATCGAGGCGGAACTGTCCCGCCTGGACTTCGCGGCCCACGGAGCAGTGACCGACACGCTTTCGGAGGTTGAAACAGAAGCGTCGGCGGAGGAGCTTGAAGCCCCACGTGAAGATGTCCTCGTTCTTGAGAACAGCATCGAAGTGGACGCCGAACCGGCCTTGGACGCGGACGCCGACGTTGCCGTGGCTCGCCTTTTCGCCGATGAAGGTGATGTGGCGGAGGGTGCCGTGGATCTGCCCGCCGAGGAGGAGAGCGACAGCAGTGTCGATGCTGAGGTGGCCGATGCGGTCGCGCGCCTTGCCGAAGCCTCCGCGGAGCAGGCGCGGGTGGAAGCGGCGGCTGAACGTCGTGCCCGTGTGCTGGAACAGACCGACGCCGAGGATACGCAGGTCGCTCGCCTGATGGACGAGGCCAATTCCAAGATGGACGGCCCCGAGCAGCGTCGCCGTCGCTCTGCGATCGAGCACCTGAAGGCTGCTGTCGCCGCGACAAAGGCCGAGGGTCCGAAATCGCTCGATGCGGATGCCGACGAACAGGATCCCTACCGGGATGACCTCGCCAAGGTTGTTCGCCCGCATCAACTCCAAGGCAAAGCTGCGGAGGACGAGCAGGCGTCGGAGGAGGCATCGGTCGAGGATACCGTTGTCGAAGACGCCGCCAGCCCGACGCCGTTGCGCGCCACGGAGGAACCGAGTGTTCCCGCCGGTGAGGCGACCACGCAGGAAGAAGTGGCCCAGGCCGACGTCGAAACGCCTGTTCGCCCGCGTCGTCCCGTTGCCAGTGGTGGTCGCCCACGGTCCCAACGCCCGAGCGCAACTCCGGCCCGCCCCCGTGTGGCGCCGCTGATGCTCGTGTCAGAGCAGCGCGTGGACGGCGAGGAAGAGGCGCCTGAGGTCGCGGAAGAGGTCAAGCCTGCAAGGCCGGCCAGCCCCGTGCGTCCGCGCCGTGTCACCACCGGCCGCCTTGCCCAGGACAGCGCCGAGAGCGCCACCCCGAGTGCCGTCCCGGCTCCTGCACTGGACGTCCCGGTTCAGGAGGAGGAAGCCCCGCGGAAGATGGTGTCCGACGACGCTGAAGCTGCCGGGATCTTCGCCGACAGCACCACATTTGACGAGTTCACCGAGCGTATGGGCGCAAACGGGCTCGAGGAGTTGCTGGAATGCGCCGCCGCATATACGTCCTACGTGGAAGGCCGGCCGCATTTCTCGCATCCGCAGATCATGGACGTCGTGCGCAGGCTCGACGGTCAAGGCGAACTGCGGCGGGAAGACAGCCTGAGGACCTTCGGCCAGTTGCTGCGCCAGGGCAAGATCCAGAAACTGGATCGGGGGCAATTCACGCTTTCTCAAAACTCCCGTTATACGCCGGAGACGCGCAGCGCCGCGCGATAGAGCGCCGCTGCCACACCGGTCGTAACGAGTACCGGGCAGGGTCGTCGAAAGGCGCCCTGCCCAGTTATTTTTTGGGTGAATCCCGGTGCGCTTGGACTGACCCACGAGCGGCGCCACTCTGCTCGCAATCCAATTGTCGCAGTGCGGCAGGCGCTTCCGGCGCGAACACGTTTCATGCGATGAACGGGCTGGCGACGGACGCGCGCCGGACCTTGTTGCCGTGTCGTGGCTGGCAATAGATGCTGGCCTGCGGGATTGGAAAGCTACTCCGGAGCTGACATGGGGGAGTTGTCCGGTTTGTCGGTTCGCAGGGGGAGAGCTTTCTTTCCGAGACCCGATACAGGCTCCGGATTCTGCTTGGCAGGCCCAGATTCCGCAGCACACCCACTGTAATGGCTCGGGCGGCGGTAGATCGTTCCGAACCGGCTACACCACAGGCACAATAGAGGTATTCTGTGGCGGATCGGAAGGGCAGCGGAATCCTGCGGGTAGGTGCCGCCAGCCCGGTTTTCAAACTAGCGGTCGCGCGGTTCGCCGTCCGACTCGTCTGCGCCCCCATCCTCTGGCGCGTCTTCCTCGGGATCCGGCTTGCCGATCCCGAGGAAGATGAAACGGAACGGCAGAATCCAGGCGATGCCGAGCACCACGTAGACAAGCAGTTCCACCAGGATCGGCGGGCGTTCAAGCCAGTTCACAACGGTGACGGCAAGCACGATGTAGGCCGGCATGCCGATCACGAGGATAAAAAGCGACCAGCGCCGCCGGGCCTTGTAACTCAGGGCCATATCAGTCCGCGAATGGGTCGGTGACAAGGATGGTGTCCTCTCTTTCGGGAGAGGTGGAGAGTAGTGCGACCGGGCAGTCGATCAACTCTTCGATCCGCCGGACATACTTGACCGCCGCGCCGGGCAGTTCGGCCCACGACCGGGCGCCGGCCGTGCTCTCGCTCCAGCCTTCCATGGTCTCGTAGATGGGGGTCACCCGGGCCTGCTGGTCGGCTGCGGTAGGCAGGTAGTCCAGCGTCTCTCCGTCCAGTTCGTAGCCGACGCAGATCTTGAGTTCCTTGAGGCCGTCCAGCACATCCATCTTGGTCAAGGCGATGCCGTTGACACCCGAAAGCGCGCAGGTCTGCCGCACCAGAACTGCATCGAACCAGCCGCAGCGGCGCGAGCGGCCGGTGACGGTGCCCTTCTCGTGGCCGACGGTCGCGAGATGCTCGCCAACCTCGTCGAAAAGCTCACAGGCAAAGGGGCCTTCGCCAACCCGGGTGGTGTAGGCCTTCACAATGCCAAGCACGAAATCGATCGAGCCCGGCCCCATGCCCGTGCCTGATGCGGCCGAGCCAGAGATTGTCGTGGAGGAGGTCACGAAGGGATAGGTGCCGAAATCGACGTCCAGCAGGGAGCCCTGTGCGCCTTCGAACAAGATCCGCTTTCCAGCCTTGCGGGCGGTGTTCATCTCACGCCAGACCGGTTTTGCGAAGGGAAGAACCTTCGGGGCGATCTCGCGCAGATCGGCCAGCAGTTTGTCGGCGTCGACCGGAGGCAGGCCGAGCCCGCGGCGAAGGGCATCGTGGTGGACCAGCAGGCGCCCGACGCGGGTTTGAAGCGTTGCTTCGTCGGCAAGGTCGGCGACACGGATCACCCGGCGCCCCACCTTGTCTTCGTAGGCCGGGCCGATGCCACGGCCGGTGGTGCCGATCTTGGCGACCGAGTTCTGTGACTCGCGTCCACGGTCAAGCTCACCGTGCAGCGGCAGGATGAGTGGGGTGTTCTCCGCGATCATCAGGTTGTCGGGGGTGATCTCAACGCCCTGTTTCGCAAGTTTCTCGATCTCGCTCACGAGCGCCCAGGGGTCCAGCACCACGCCGTTGCCGATCACCGAGATCTTGCCCTTGCGCACGATGCCGGAGGGCAGGAGCGACAATTTGAAGACCTCGCCGTCGATAACAAGTGTATGGCCGGCGTTGTGACCGCCCTGGAAGCGCGCGATGATATCGGCGCGCTCGGAGAGCCAATCGACGATCTTGCCTTTTCCTTCGTCACCCCACTGGGCGCCGACAACGACAACATTGGCCATTTCCATCTCCTTGGCTGACCGGGAAACCCGGCACCGTATAGCGGCCTTGTCGAGACGGGGAAACACGCAATTCGTCGCCGTATGCGGCAAATTGGACAGCGGGTGTTGCCCGCGATGCGCGCGCGCGGAGCCGGGACCGTGACATGAGCGCCAGTCGCACCCTTTTCCGGGCAGTTGTTTCAGCCGATCAGGAGGTGCCGCACGCTGGCGCAGGTTCGGGGTTGCGGGGCGCGGGGCTTCCCATTAGATACCGCCCATCCGAATTCGAGGCGCCCCGCATGGAAAACGTCATCCTGATTATCCACCTGATTCTGGCCCTGTGCCTGATAGGCATCGTCCTGTTGCAACGCAACGAGGGCGGCGGCCTTGGCATGGGCTCGGCCGCAGGCGGCGTGATGTCGGGCCGCGCGGCCGCAACCGCTCTGGGCAAGCTGACATGGCTGTTTGCCATCGGCTTCATCTGCACGTCGATCACGCTGACGATCCTGGCGGCGGCGAACTCCTCCGACGGGTCGGTCGTAGACCGCATCGCGGACACGCCTGACCCGGTCGAGGCTCCTGCGCCGGTGACACCGGACAGCAACGAGCTTCTGCCGCCCGCGCCGGTTGGCAGCGAGCCGTTGGTGCCGCAAGCCGCGGATTGATGGGTGCGGCGCCACAAGGCGTTGCCTATCCCGAGAATTCGGCAACATCATCTAGCGGTGCTGTTGCCCCATCGCGGCGAATGCTCTAAGCTATGAGTCCCGTGATGGTGTGAAATTTACGCACCTGTCAGCTGCTTCAATCGGTGATTCCGCGCGTTCGGAAATTGCCAATATCACGGGGGTCGGCCACCTATGGCACGGTTCATCTTCATCACGGGCGGCGTCGTGTCGTCCTTGGGCAAGGGGCTTGCTTCGGCCGCCCTCGGAGCGCTGTTGCAAGCGCGCGGTTTCAGTGTGCGCCTGCGCAAGCTCGACCCCTACCTGAACGTCGATCCGGGCACCATGAGCCCGTTCGAGCACGGAGAGGTCTTTGTCACCGATGATGGTGCGGAAACCGACCTCGATCTCGGGCATTACGAGCGCTTTACCGGGGTCGCGGCGCGCAAGACGGATTCCGTGTCCAGCGGCCGGATCTACTCCAATGTGCTGGAGAAGGAACGCCGTGGCGACTACCTTGGCAAGACGATCCAGGTGATCCCGCACGTCACCAACGAGATCAAGGACTTCATCTCCATCGGCGAGGACGAGGTCGATTTCATGCTGTGCGAGATTGGTGGAACGGTCGGCGATATCGAAGGTCTGCCGTTCTTCGAGGCAATCCGCCAGTTTTCGCAGGACAAGGCACGCGGCCAGTGCATTTTCATGCATCTGACGCTTCTGCCCTACATCAAGGCCTCCGGCGAGCTGAAGACGAAGCCGACCCAACACTCCGTGAAGGAATTGCGGTCGATTGGTCTGGCGCCCGACCTGCTGGTCTGCCGCTCGGAGGGGCCGATCCCGCAGAAGGAGCGCGACAAGCTGGCGCTTTTCTGCAACGTCCGCAAGGAGGCGGTGATCGCCGCGCAGGACCTCAGCTCCATCTACGATGCACCGTTGGCCTATCATCGCGAGGGGCTCGACCAGGCGGTTCTGGATGCCTTCGGGATCTCGCCGGCGCCGCGCCCGAACCTGGCGCGGTGGGAGGATGTGTCGGACCGCGTGCACAATTCCGACGGACTCGTTCGCGTGGCGATCGTCGGCAAGTACACGCAACTGGAGGACGCCTACAAATCCATCGCAGAGGCCCTGACCCATGGCGGCATGGCCAATCGGGTGAAGGTGAAGGCGGAGTGGATCGACGCGGAGATCTTCGAGAATGAAGACGCGGCGCCGCATCTGGAGCGGTTCCACGCGATCATCGTTCCCGGCGGTTTCGGCGAACGCGGCACGGAGGGCAAGATCAAGGCGGCAGAGTTCGCACGGACGCGAAATGTGCCCTATCTCGGCATCTGTCTCGGAATGCAGATGGCGGTGATCGAAGCCGCGCGGCACCTGACCGACCTTCAGGATGCTGGCTCCGAGGAATTCGATCACGAGGCTGGAAAGAAGCGCTTCACCCCGGTGGTCTACCACCTGAAGGAATGGGTGCAGGGCAACGCCAAGGTCGAACGGAAGGTGGATGACGACAAGGGCGGCACCATGCGGCTCGGAGCCTACGATGCGGTGCTCAAGGAGGGCAGCAAGGTCGCCGGGATTTATGGAACCACCGCCATCGACGAGCGCCACCGGCACCGCTACGAGGTCGACATCAAGTACCGGGACAAGCTGGAGGAGAAGGGGCTGACCTTCTCGGGCATGTCCCCGGATGGACGCCTGCCGGAGATCGTCGAAGTCGCCGATCACCCGTGGTTCATCGGTGTCCAGTTCCACCCGGAGCTGAAATCCAAGCCGTTCGAGCCGCATCCGCTGTTCCGTGATTTCATCCGCGCGGCCAAGGAGAACAGCCGGCTGGTCTGACTGGATTGATATCAAAGGGGAATTCGGACACTCCTGTGCGCCATGGCTACAGGAGACATTGTGTGGTTTCCCTTCGTACGCCCCTCGCGACCTTCCCTCGTTTGCCCAGTGTTGCAATGGCGGAGCCGAACGCGAATCTGCTGTTGCAACTGATCCGGGAGAACGGTTGCAAGATGACCATGGCTGAAGCCGACGTGCTTCTGCCCAGACACGGCTTCTCCATGTCCTTGACGCGTGACATCGTCCGGGACATGGCCGAAAGTGGTCTGGTCGCCGCAGATGGTTTTGCCGGCATCGAGTTGAGCAAATAGGGCTGAGGGATCGGGCCGGCTCGGTCGGCGCCCCAGGGGCGCCTCCCGGGTGTGGCGCTTCAGCAGTTGGGGACGTTTACGGCCAGCCCGCCGAGGGCAGTTTCCTTGTACTTGTCGGACATGTCCTGCCCGGTCTGCCGCATCGTCTCGATACAGGCATCCAGAGGCACAAAATGGTGGCCATCGCCGCGCAACGCCAGCGAGGCGGCACTCACGGCCTTGATCGCACCGAGCCCGTTGCGTTCGATGCAGGGAACTTGCACCAAGCCCTTCACCGGGTCGCAGGTCATGCCGAGGTGGTGTTCGAGCGCGATCTCCGCGGCGTTTTCCACCTGTTCCGGAGTGCCGCCCAGCACCGCCGCAAGCCCCGCAGCTGCCATGGCGGACGCGCTGCCGACCTCAGCCTGGCACCCGGCTTCGGCGCCGGAGATCGACGCATTCACCTTGATCAACCCGCCAATCGCCGCCGCTGTCAGCATGAAATCCGGCAGTCGCGTGATCGTGGCGCTTGGCACATGGGTCAGCCAGTACTTGATCACCGCCGGCGTCACACCCGCCGCGCCATTGGTCGGTGCAGTGACCACCTGGCCACCTGCGGCATTCTCCTCGTTCACCGCCATCGCATAGGCGCTCATCCAGTCGTTGATCGAATGAGGCGCACCGAGGTTCAGTCCGCGTTCGTCAATCAGTGCGGCATGGATCGCCGGGGCTCTGCGGCGCACGTTCAGGCCGCCGGGCAGAATGCCCTCGCCCGTCAACCCCCGGTCAATGCACTCCGACATCACCTGCCACAGCCGCGCGATGCCGGCGTCCAGCCCGTCGTGGCCGTGGTAGGCGATTTCGTTGGCGCGTTTCATTTCCGCGATGCTCTTGCCGGAGGCCTTCGCCATCTCCAGCATCTGCGCGGCACTCTTGAAAGGGTAGGGGACGGCCCGAGCTTCCTCCGGTGGGGTGTCGTGACCGAGTTCCGCCTCGGTGACGACGAAACCACCGCCGATGGAGTAATAGGTCTCTCGCAGGATCACGTCCCCCTGCGCATCGGTCGCCATCAGGATCAGCCCGTTTGCATGGCCGGCAAGCGCAGGGCCGTAGTCGAACAGCAGGTCCGCCTCCGGGTCGAAACGCATCTCGCCCAGGCCCTCCGGCGCGACGAGCCGGTCCCGGGTAATCGTTGCCAGCGCGGCATCCGCTTCTTCTGCGACGTAGCGGTCCGGTGTGAACCCCGCCAGGCCCAGGATAACGGCACGATCCGTGGCGTGCCCGACGCCGGTGAAAGCGAGGGAGCCATGCAGCGATGCCCGGAGCCCGTGGGCGTGGAAGGGCGATTGCCGCAACAGGTCAAGGAACCGTGCCGCCGCCACCATCGGCCCCACGGTATGCGAGGACGATGGTCCGATGCCCACCTTGAAGATGTCGAAGACGCTCAGAAACATGCCCACTCCATGGCTGACCCCTTCCCGATAGCGGTTGCGCTGTCTGGCGGACAGCCCGATTGCGACCTTTTCGGTGCCAAAGGCGCTTGCTCTACGCCTCCGCGGCGACCGTGAGACCCGCAAATCGCACAGCGCGCGGGCAGGTCGTGTTGGCTTTGGTCCCGGCTCCGAAAACCGCTCGCAGCGCCCGGGATTTCTTCCTATAAGTCCACAAACCAGCCGGAGACCCCAGAATGACCACCGAACTCTCCCCGATCGACCGCGCCAAGTTCGTGGCCGCACGTCGTTCCTGCGATTACGTCGAAAGCGGCATGCGCGTGGGGCTCGGAACCGGCTCTACGGCCGCCTGGATGGTGCGTTGCCTCGGCGAACGGGTCCAGGCCGAGGGGCTGGATATCATCGGTGTCCCGACATCGTCGCGGACTGCGGATCTCGCCCGCCAACTGGGTATTCGCGTGGCGTCCCTCGACGAAGTGAAGTGGCTGGATGTCACCATTGACGGGGCCGACGAGTTCGACTCGAACCTGAACCTGATCAAGGGTGGCGGTGGTGCCGCCTTGCAGGAGAAAATCGTGGCCACCGCCTCCGACCGGATGGTGGTGATTGCCGACGCGGCCAAGGAAGTGAGGGCGCTTGGGGCCTTCCCGCTTCCCGTGGAAACCGTCCCCTTCGGCTGGCAGACCACTCAGGCGCTGATCGAGGAAACGCTGGTCAACATGGATGTGATGGGCCGCGAGTCCACGCTTCGGATGAATGACGACGTGCCCTTCATCACCGACGAGGGCAACTATGTCCTCGATCTGCACCTCAACCGTATCGGCAACCCGCGCCAGCTCAGCCTGGTGTTGAACCAGATCCCAGGCGTGGTCGAGAACGGGCTGTTCATCGATATCTGTGACGTAGTCATCGTTGGCCACAGCGACGGGGCGGTAGAATTGCGCGACATCAACGCCGGTACAGTGGCCGACGAACAGATCGACATCCTCGACGGGGACAATATCTTCGCCGGACCCGAGGCCTGACGGGGCGTTCGCAAGCGGGGCGTTGGCCGATCGCAGGCGTGGCGGTCGCCGAACCGGCATCGAGGGCCGCTCACGCGAACGCGGCAGGCCACGACCTCCCATCCTGTGCCTGTGCCACCTATCTGGGACTGGCGGCGCGCTGCGAGGCGCGCTAGGACACATTCAATACCAAACGGGCAATACCAAACGGGGGATGCTCCATGGATTTCGATTTCGACCTCTTTGTCATCGGCGGCGGCTCCGGCGGCGTTCGGGCGGCCCGTGTGGCAGCCGGAGAGACAGGCGCGAAGGTCGGACTGGCCGAGGAGAGCCGCATGGGCGGCACCTGCGTGATCCGGGGCTGTGTGCCCAAGAAGTTGATGGTTTTTGCATCCGAATACGCCGAGGGCATGCATGAGGCCATCGACTACGGTTGGGACGTGACGATCGGCGGTTTCGACTGGCCGAAGTTCCGCACCCGGTTGGAAGGAGAGCTGGACCGGCTGGAGGGAAGCTACAACCGGCTGCTGGAAAACTCTGGCGTCGAGGTCTTCCCGCAGCGGGCCACGCTGGCCGATCCCCATACCGTTCGGCTTGCTGATGGCACAACCCGAACCGCGAAACACATCCTCATCGCAACCGGTGGCTGGCCTTCCATGCCCGGCGTCGAGAACGAGGATCTGGGTATCAGTTCCAACGAGGTGTTTCACCTCGATGAGCTGCCCAAGCGCCTCCTTGTCATCGGCGGTGGGTACATTGCCTGCGAGATGGCCTGCATCTTCAATGGCCTCGGGACGAAGGTGACGCAGTTCTATCGCGGCGCCCAGATCCTGCGGGGCTTCGACGACGAGGCACGCGGGCATATCGCGGAGCACATGATCCGCCACGGGGTGGAGATCCACTGTGGCACGAACATCCAGAGAATGCGCAAGGTCCCCGACGGGATAGAGGTCACGGCCACGACCGGCGACACGCATGTCGTCGACCAGGTGCTCTTTGCGGTCGGGCGCACGCCCAACACGTCCGGCCTTGGCCTGGAAGAGGCCGGTGTTGACATCGGGCGCCGTGGCGAGGTCATGGTGAACGACTACAGCCAGACATCCGTGCCCTCGATCTATGCCATTGGCGACGTGACCAACCGTGTGCAACTCACCCCGGTGGCGATCCGGGAGGGAATGGCCTTCGTTGAGACCGTGTTCAAGGGCAACCCGACGCCGGTGGATCACGAGTTGATCCCCTCGGCCGTGTTCACACAGCCCGAGTATGGCACGGTCGGCATGACCGAGGAGGAGGCCCGCGACGCTGGCCCGATCGAGGTCTATTCGACGGCTTTCCGGCCAATGCACAAGAGTTTCATCGACCGTGAAGACCGGGTGCTGATGAAGCTGATCGTCTGCGCCGACACTCGCAAGGTGCTGGGCGTGCATATCGTTGCCGATCACGCCGGAGAGATGATCCAGTTGGCCGGCGTGGCGGTCAAGATGGGCGCCACGAAGGAAGATTTCGACAGAACCGTTGCCGTTCACCCGACCATGTCGGAAGAGCTGGTGACATTGAAGACACCGGTGCGCACTGCCTAGATGGGGCGGCCTGCGCTTGAAAAAGGCGCGCGGGCAACCATTTGGGGTGGTAGCATCCGGCGAGAATCGAGAGGGAAGAGATTTCATGGCAGGACATGGTGGCGGACCCTGGGGCGGCGGCTCCGGCGGCGGCCAAAATGGCGGGAACCGCGGCAACAACGGTGGCGGCAAACGCCCCGGCGATGACGGCAAGCAGATCCCCGAGATCGACGAGATCGTGAAGAAGGGTCAGGAGCAGCTTCGCGTTCTGATGGGTGGCCGGGGCGGCGGTACACGCGGGCCTTCCAACGGAAGTGGCGGCGGCGGTGGCGACGGCTTTCACCTGACGCGCGGCACCGTGCTGCTCGGCCTGGGCGCAGCGGTCGTGCTCTGGGGACTGGCGTCCTTCTACACCGTGAAACCGGAAGAACAGTCGGTCGAGTTGTTCCTTGGTGAGTTTTCATCAACCGGTCAGCCCGGTCTGAACTTCGCCCCATGGCCGTTCGTCACGGCCGAAGTGGTCAACGTGACCTCGGAACGGACGGAAGACATCGGCGAAGATTTTTCATCGCGCGGGGATTCCGGCTTGATGCTGACGACCGACGCGAACATCGTCGATATCGATTTCCAGGTGGTCTGGAACATCATCGACCCGGCCAAGTTCCTGTTCAACCTGCGGGATGGGCGCGACACGGTGCGTGCGGTGTCCGAATCGGCCATGCGGGAGATCATCGCGGCCTCCGAACTGGCGCCGATCCTGAACCGGGATCGTGGCCTGATCGCCGAAACCGCGAAGACCTCCATCCAGGGCACGTTGGATACCTACGACTCGGGCATCAACATCGTTCGTGTGAACCTCGACAAGGCCGACCCGCCGCGCGACGTGATCGACGCGTTCCGCGAAGTGCAGGCCGCGGAGCAGGAACGTGACCGGCTGGAACGTCAGGCCGACGCTTACGCCAACCGCGTGCTTGCAGGCGCCCGGGGTGAGGCGGCACAGGTCCTTGAAGTGGCCGAAGGGTATCGTGCCCAGGTCGTGAACGAGGCGGAGGGTGATGCGAGCCGCTTCACCGCCGTTCTGGAAGAGTACAAGAAGGCGCCGGAGGTAACCCGCAAGCGTCTCTACCTCGAAACGATGGAGAAGGTGCTCGGCGATGTCGACAAGGTGATCCTTGGCGAGACCGGCGGCGAGGGCTCGGGGCAGGGCGTCGTGCCGTATCTGCCGCTGAACGAACTCCGCAAGACCACCGAGGAGAGCAACTGAGATGAAGCGCGCAACCTATCTTCTGCCAATTGGCATTGTCGTCGTGGCCGCGCTGCTGGCCTCGATCTTCATCGTGGACGAGCGTGAGAAGGCGCTGGTCCTTCAGTTCGGCCAGATCAAGCGGGTCAAGGAAGACCCGGGCTTGGCGTTCAAGATCCCGCTGATCCAGGACGTCGTCTACTATGATGACAGGATCCTGGCGCTGGACACGGATACGATCGAGGTCACGCCTTCGGATGATCGCCGTCTCGTCGTGGACGCCTTCGCGCGCTACCGGATCGAGGACGTGGTTCGGTTCCGGCAGGCCGTCGGCGTTGGCGGACTGCCCGCCGCCGAAACCCGCCTGAGCTCGATCCTGAACGCCCAGATCCGGGAAGTGCTCGGTGCCGACCAGGTGACGTCCGATACGATTCTGTCTGAGGATCGCCGGGGGCTCATGAACCGTATCCGTGACCAGGCTCAGAGCGAGGCGCGTGCGCTTGGCCTCAATGTGGTCGACGTGCGTCTGAAGCAAACCAACCTGCCGGATCAGAACCTGAATGCCACATTCGAGCGTATGCGTGCAGAGCGGGAGCGGGAAGCCGCAGACGAGATTGCGCGCGGTAACGAGGCGGCGCAGCGTGTTCGCGCGCAGGCCGATCGGACCGTGGTGGAGCTTGTCTCGCAGGCGAACAAGGAAGCCGAGATCGTTCGAGGTGAGGCAGACGCCGAACGCAACGCGATCTACGCCGGCGCCTACGCCGCCGACCGGGACTTCTTCGAGTTCTACCGGTCGCTCTCGGCCTACGAAGAATCTCTAAAGGGTAGCAATTCCTCCATGGTCATCGCGCCCGACAGCGAGTTCTTCGAGTACTTCGGCGGCTCCATGGGGACGACCCCGGAGTGATGGGAACCATCCTCTTGGCCCTTGGCCTTGTATTTATTGTCGAGGGGCTGGTGCTTGCACTGGCCCCTTCGCGTATCGACGAGATCCTCGAGATGCTGCGCCAGATGCCGGTGGAGACCCGCCGGCTCGTCGGCCTTCTGGCGATAACCTCAGGCGCACTGTTTCTTTGGGTTGCGAACTGGCTTTCTGCTTGAGACACTCTAACTGACATCGAAGCCTAGTTTTCGCCCGGCTGTCGTTTGCCGTTTCTCACATGACCGTCACACGCTCGTGACGCGGCGCGACGGCACTTTGAGTTGCTCCTCCGGCGGCGATGAAAAAGAGTGGCCGCACAAAGGCTGTGCGGGGATGCGCAGCACGGATGATCCGCCCGCCCGTCCAGCGGGCCTCGAGACCAATAGAAGGAAAATCGAGTGAGTACCCATTCCATTTCCATTCACAGACAGGTCGCCTTCACGCGATTCTTCCCGGCCCTCGTGGTTGGCCTTGCGCTGGTCATAGCCCAGACTCTTGGCGCCCAGGCGCGCGGCACACCCGAGAGCTTTGCCGATCTGGCCGAGCAGGTCAGCCCGGCGGTTGTGAACATCACGACTTCCACCAGTGTCGCGAATGCCGCTGGCAGCGGCCCCGGGCCGATCGTCCCCGAAGGCTCGCCCTTCGAAGACTTCTTCCGCGATTTCATGGAGCGCAACGGCCCCGGGGATCAGCCCCGACGCCCACGCCAATCCTCCGCGCTGGGATCTGGCTTCGTGATTTCCGAGGACGGGTTCATCGTCACGAACAACCACGTCATTGCCGAGGCTGACGAGATCCTGATCGAGTTCTTCGAGGGTGGCGAACTACCGGCGACCGTGATTGGCACCGATCCGAACACCGACCTTGCCCTGCTCAAGGTCGAGACCGACGAACCGCTGGATTTCGTGCCGTGGGGCAATTCCGACGATGCGCGTGTCGGTGACTGGGTCATGGCAATGGGCAATCCGCTGGGGCAGGGGTTCTCCGTGTCGGCCGGTATCGTCTCGGCACGGGGCCGGGCGCTCTCCGGCAGCTACGACGACTACATCCAGACTGACGCCGCCATCAACCGTGGCAACTCCGGTGGCCCGCTGTTCAACATGGACGGTGAAGTCATTGGCGTGAACACTGCGATCCTGTCGCCCAACGGTGGGTCCATCGGGATCGGATTTGCAATGTCCTCCCGCGTTGCGACAAACGTGATCCACCAGTTGCAGGAGTTCGGCGAGACGCGTCGCGGCTGGCTTGGTGTCCGCATCCAGGATGTAACCGACGACGTGGCCGACGCTATCGGCCTCCAGGAGGCCAGGGGCGCGTTGGTCACCGATGTGCCCGAGGGTCCGGCGCTGGAAGCCGGCATGCTCGCCGGTGATGTGATCATGACCTTCGATGGCGTCGACGTGGACGACACGAGAGGGCTGGTGCAGCAGGTCGGCAATACCGAGATCGGCAAGGCTGTCCGCGTGAAGGTGTTCCGCGATGGCGAGACAGAGACGCTTCTGGTGACGCTTGGCCGCCGTGAAACTGCGGAGGGCGCTGTCCCGGCTGCCTCGGCGCCGGAGGAAGGCAGCGAAGAGCCGCAGGACGCGGAGATCCTCGGCCTGACCGTCACCGCGGTGACCGATCAACTGGCCGAGGACATGAACCTTGGCGATGATGCTGCCGGGCTTGTGGTCAAGGACGTCGATGATGCCTCCGAGGCTTTCGAGAAAGGGTTGCGCGCCGGTGACGTGATCACCCAGGCCGGCCAGGTCGAGGTGGCATCGATCCAGGACCTTGAGGCGCGTATCGAGGAAGCGCGAGACGCGGGGCGCAAGTCCATCCTCCTGCTGATCCGCCGTGGGGGTGAGCCACGGTTCGTGGCGCTTGGCCTGGAGTAGGGACCTCGGGCATCGCCTCGAAGACGAAAGAGATCGGGCCGCATGCTTCGCGCTGCGGCCCGTTCCTTGACCGAATTCGAGACTTCCGAATGTGATGTTATACTGTTACATGAGTGGTTCATCCCCTCCGGGCGACTCGGGTCTTGCATGGCGTTGTCGCTTCGGAAAAGTCTCACGACGGAGAAATGCGATGCGCCACACGATTCTGATTCCCCTCGTCATCGGCGTTACGACGCCCGCCATGGCCGAAAGCACACGCGAAATGGATGCCCACGTTCATGGTCATGGCACACTCAATATCGCCCTGGAGGGCGGCAAGGTCGCGATGGAGTTGATCGCACCGGGCGCCGACATCGTCGGCTTCGAGCATGCGGCAGAAACTGACGAGGACAAGGCCGCCGTCGAAGCGGCGCTTGATCAGCTTGCCCACCCGCAGGAGATGTTCTCCTTCCCGGAGGCCGCGAACTGCGCGTTGGACATGGCTCATGTCGAAGGCGGGCCGGAGCATGGTGAGCACGCCGAAGATCACGACGTTCATGACAAGGATGGTGAGCACGCCGAGGATCATGACGACCATGACAAGGATGGTGAGCACGCTGAAGATCACGACGATCACGACAAGGACGGCGAGCACACCGAAGGTCATGACGAGGACCACGACGACCATGCCGACCATGCCGACCATGACGGTGAGGCCCATTCGGAGTTCCACGCCGAATACACCTTCACCTGTGCAGCGCCTGATGCCCTGACCGAAATCCGTTTCCCCTATTTCGACCTTTTCCCGAACGCCGAGGAACTGGGCGGCCAGATCGTATCCGCGAAAGGTGCGACCAGCATGGAGATCGAACGGGACGCGCCGGTCCTCGATTTGCGAGGCATGTTCTGACGTCCACCGACCCGATCCCACCCCGCACGGGGGCAGAGCTCAGCGTCGCCATGCACGACGTTGATTTCACTTGGCCCGGGGGTGCGTTCGGACTCGCGATCGACCAGTTTCACGTCGAACAGGGCGAGAAACTGTTTCTGCTGGGGGCGAGCGGATCGGGCAAGTCCACGCTTCTGAGCCTGATCTGCGGCATCGTCACGCCCCAGCGGGGCAAGGTGTTGATCGCGGGGCGAGATCTGGCCGCGGAAAGCGGCGCATCGCGGGACCGGCTGCGTGCTGAGTCCATCGGGATCATCTTCCAGATGTTCAACTTGCTGCCCTATGCCAGTGGGCTCGACAATATCATCCTGCCGCTCCGTTTCGCGCCGGGGCGGCGCAGGCGCTGCGGCGATGCGAGGACCGAGGCGCTGCGCCTGTCCGAAGCTCTTGGTGTGCCGGCAGAGCTTGTCTCCGGCGGTCCGGCCGCAACCCTGTCCGTGGGGCAGCAACAGCGGGTTGCCGTTGCCCGCGCCATGATCGGTCGACCGCCGATCATTGTGGCAGACGAGCCAACCTCGGCGCTGGACGCTTCTGCACAGGAGGATTTCCTGAATTTGCTGTTCGAACAGGTCGGTTCCGCCGGGGCGACCCTGATCATGGTCAGCCACGATGACAGACTTGCCGGCCGCTTCGACCGGGTTGTGCCGCTGAAGGATATCGCCCGGGTTCGGAGGGCCGCTCCATGAGCCTTTTCCAACTGGCACTGTCCTCCCTCCGAAGCCGTGGCCTCACGGTGGGACTCGCGGTCTTTTCGATCGCATTGTCGGTGGCCCTCGTTCTCGGGGTGGAGAAAATCCGCACCGGCGCCCGTGCAAGCTTCGCCGACACAATCTCCAACACCGATCTCCTCGTGGGCGCGCGCTCCGGTAGCGTCCAGCTGCTGCTGTATTCGGTTTTTCGAATTGGCAACGCGACGAACAACGTCAGTTGGGAGAGTTACCAGGACATTGCCGCGCGACCGGAAGTCGACTGGGCCGTGCCGATTTCGCTTGGCGACAGCCACCGGCAGTTCCGGGTCATGGGCACCACGCCCGCCTATTTCGAACGCTACCAGTATCGTGGCGGGCGCAGCCTTCAGGCAGCGGATGGCGGGTTGCTGGGCGATCTGTTCGATGCGGTGATCGGCGCCGACGTCGCGGCGCAGCTAGGCTACTCGGTGGGGGACCCGATTGTCGTGGCCCACGGGCTGGCCTCTTTCACCGAACACGATGACATGCCGTTTCGCGTGGCCGGTATTCTGGAGAAGACCGGCACCCCTGTTGATCGAACGGTGATCGTCAGCCTAGAGGCCATCGAGGCCATCCATGTCGACTGGCAAAGCGGTGCTCGGCGTACCGGCGCCGCCACCCCGGTCGAGGCGATCCGGCAGATGGACCTCCAGCCAGAGGCAATCACTGCGGTGATGCTGGGCGTCAAATCGAAGCTGAAGATCTTTGCCCTGCAGCGGTTCGTGAACGAATACCCCGAGGAGCCGCTCCTTGCGGTTCTTCCCGGCGTGGCGTTGCAAGAGCTTTGGGGCATCGTCGGCGTGGCCGAGACAGCGCTGGTTGGCGTCTCGGCGCTTGTCGTCGCCACGGCATTGCTGGGAATGATGGCACTGATCCTGTCCGGACTGAATGAGCGCCGTCGGGAGATGGCTATTCTGCGGGCCATGGGAGCCCCGCCACGAACCATCATGTCGTTGCTGATGGCCGAGGCCGTCATCATGGCGGCGATGGGAGCCGCGATCGGCGTCGCGCTGCTCTACGCGGGTCTGGCAGTGGCGCGGCCGTGGCTCGACGCCGCCTACGGGCTGTATCTGCCTGTTGAAGGTCTGAGCGCCCGGGACCTTGCCGTCCTCGCCGCCGTGGTCGTCGCTGCCGCGATTGTGAGCGCCGTACCCGCCATCAGGGCCTACCGCATGTCGCTGGCAGATGGCATGATGATCCGGATGTGAGTTTCAATGTGGACGCCACTCAGGCAGATTCCCGTCATGATACCGATTCGCTCCGCCCTGCCTGTCGCGCTGTCGCTGGCCGCCTCGGCCAGCCTTGCCTGCGGGTTCCATGGCTATTCGCCCCAGCCGTCGCTTGTCGAGCGTCTGCTTGTGAGCGACCACATCGTGCTGGCGCGGAACGACCCTCAGAACCCGTTCGCCTACAAGGCCGTGCGCGCGATCGAGGGAAGCCTCGACCATGTTGAACTTCCGCACCTTGTCGATTCCGCGACTCGCCGTCGATTTGACCTGAACCCCGATGCTACCGTGCTCTTTGCCCGGGACGGGGATTATGGTCCGTGGCAGCGCCTGACATATGTCGGGCCGGAGCTGGCACCGGTGATCGAGCGGATCGCCCCCCGCCTGGACGATTGGCAGATGGGGGGGGATGAAGAGCGATTCCAGATCTTTGCCGACCTCATCGGCAGCGAGGATCCGGCGCTGCAGGGAATTGCCCTGCGGGAACTCGATACGGCCGATTACTATGTTTTTCGCAGGCTCGATCTGAAACCGGATGCAGAAGCCATCGGTGCGCAAATGTACCGGCCTGAAGGGGCCGGGTTGCTTGCGATTCGTATCCTGCTGCTTGGAATGGCCGAAGGAGAGGTTGCAGACACCCTGCTCAGGCGTGGTTTCGCGCTCACTCTCAAGTCCGGCGGGCCGCTGCTGGGGGCGTATTCCACCGCACTGATCGAGTTGAACGGGACGGAGGCCGTGTCGCTGCTTGCGCAGACCTACCTGGCGGACACGACCATCCCGCTCGACGTCCGCGAGAGCATCGCCGAGGCGCTGGCCATCCACGGCATCGCTGGCGATCCGACACTACAGCCGGAGATATCGGAGGCTGTCAGCGCGGCGTTGGAGGCGGCACCGGACCTGGCCCCGGCCGTGGCGCGCCAATTCGGCTTTCGCGCAGAGTGGAGCCAGTTTGCGACCCTCAACGACCTGTTGCGCAGCGGAAAAATCCGGGCCGCGCCCGACATCCTGGCTGTCAGCCAATACCTCGCCATGGCATCAAATGCCGGGGCGGCGCCGATGCCGGACGGCAATTGAGCCGGCGCGAGATTGCGGAGTAGATAAATGGAACTCACCCGTCGACAGATTGGCCGTGCAGCGCTGGCGATGGCTGCCGTCTCTGCGCTGCCGGCACGTGCAGCGGATGACCTTGTCCAATTGGAATGGAGCGACCTTGTGCCCAACGATGGGGCTGGCTCGACGATGGAGCAACTCCGGTCGCTCGGAATTGTCGAGCATGGCCAGCTGAGCACGCCCTTCGATCAGGAGCAGGGTGCCAACGTCACACATGAATTCGACGGCAAGACCGTGCGGATTCCGGGCTATATCGTGCCGCTCGACTATTCCGGCCAGGGTGTGACCAGCTTCCTTCTCGTGCCCTACGTGGGTGCCTGTATCCACGTCCCGCCGCCGCCTGCGAACCAGTTGATCATGGTGACGACAGAGGAGCCATACGAGTCAGAGGGCCTCTTCGAGTCGGTCTGGGTGACAGGCATGTTTGGAGCCTCTGCAGTCGCGACCGAACTTGCCGACATTGGCTATGCCATCTCGGCGGACAGGATCGAACCCTACGGATAGGCGGCCCGGTCCGCCTGAACGCACCGGGCACTGGACCATCGACCTAGCCGGCGTTGCGCATCAAGGCACCGGCCGCGCCGGGATCGAGCGGCGCGGGGCGCTCGCATGTGGTAGACAGGTCGACGAAGCTTCCGGTCTCTCCTGATCGCAGCAGGGACGTCATCACGTCGACCACATGGGTCGCCAGTTCCAGCGAGCAGCGATGTGGCCGGTCCTCAGCAATGGCTGCCATCATGTCGGCGAGCCCGATGGCGCGGTAGTTCGCCTGTGCCGTACCCCCATGATCCTGGTTGGCACGTCCCAGCGGGTGATCCCAGACGTCCACCGCCGTGACTTTGCCATCCGCATCGGCCATCTCCAGCCCGCCACCAAAGAAGTTGGGGTCGGGCAGGAACAGGCAGCCATCGGAGCCGTAAAGCTCCATCTCGCGGTGGTGATGCGCCTTCACGTCCCAACTGGCGGAGAAGTTGATTGTCGCACCTGACGCGAACTCAAGCAGCGCGTGGATATTGGTCGGCGTGTCCACCGGCACCGTCTCTCCCCTGCGTGGGCCGGTTCCGATGGTGCGTGTGGCCGATCCCATGCTGGCAAGCGCCGCGACCCGTTTCACCGGGCCGAGGAGCTGCACCAGGTTGGTGATGTAATACGGGCCCATGTCGAGTACGGGTCCGCCGCCGGGTTGGAAGAAGAAGTCAGGATTGGGATGCCAATGCTCCATACCCCGGCTCATGATATGCGCGGTGCCGGAGGTCACGGTACCAATCGCACCCTGGTCGATCATCGCGCGGGCCTGTTGGTGCGTCCCACCGAGGAAAGTGTCCGGGGCCGACCCGACCCGCAGTCCTTTCTCCGCCGCAAGAGCGCGCAAGGCTTCCCCCTGTGCCAGCGTCAGAACATAGGGTTTCTCCGAATAGGCATGCTTGCCGGCCTTCAGGATCGCGGAGGTCACGTCGAAATGGGCGTCCGGGATTGTGAGGTTGATGATGACGTCGATGTCATCGGCGGCGAGAAGCTCGTCTGTCGTGCAGGCCCGGACGCCGTGCTTCTTCGCCTGGGCCTCGGCGATCTCCGGCTTCAGATCCGAAATCGCCCGCACATCCAGCCCTTTGAAGAGGGGCGCCAGTTCGAGATAGCTCGTGGAGATATTGCCGGCACCAATGATGCCGACACCATGGGTGGTCATGTTTCGATCTCCTCAGAAGGCATTCGCGGTTGCGATGGCGCGGCGTGCGAACCGTGCATCGTCGGATGGGTTGTCATGCTCCATGACAAGGTACTTTGCCGTGGAGGCCTCGACTGCGGGGATGACCTCCCGCCAGTCGATGACACCATGGCCGAGGTCGGCCCAGCCACCCTCATCCTCGCATTCGCCCTCCGGCGCGCGGTCCTTCAAGTGTACGGCGACCAGCCTGTCGGCGTATTTCTCCACGAAGGCCCTGGGAGACTGTCCGGCGACCTGAACCCAGGCGATGTCGATCTCCAACCCGATCTCCTCGCCACCCGCCAGGATTTGATCGAGCGGCAAGCTGCCGTCGCCGGTCGGTGCGAACTCGAAATCGTGGTTGTGCCAGCCATAGGCAAAGCCTGCATCGCGGATCGGCTTTCCGGCCTCGGCCAGCGCACGGCCAAAGGCGACCCAGTCGGTCGGGCGGTCTTCCGGGGCGAGATAGGGCACGATGATCGTGTCGACGCCAAGACTGCGGGCGATGCCCATCGCCCGGCCCGGGTCCTGCGAAACCATGGTCCAGTCGAAATGTGCGCTCGGCATGGCCAGACCGGTTTCGTTGAGCGCGGATTTAAGCGCGGCGATCTTGTCGTCGCTGTCGTAGAGACCGCCGAAGCCCTCGACCTGCGCATAGCCGAGATCGGCCAGCATTCTGAGCGTGTCCGGCAGCGGCCCGAAGTTGCGGGAGCTGTAGAGCTGGTAGGAGAAAGTACGCATGGGTTTTCCTTTCGGGAATGGGTCAGCCTGCGACACAGGTGGCCGAATGGAGATTGCGCAGGGTCACGGCGGCATCCGCACCGGGAACCTTTGGGGTAAACGTGACGGTGACCGGCGCGCCGGGCAGCAGCAGGAACCCGTTGTCGGAGAAACGGCCCGGCACATCGGCCTCCAGCGCGACGAAGAAGGCAGGTTTCTCGGCAGTGAGCGCAATGCTCAGGCCGGACCCGGTCTGACGAATATCCGAGACAAGGCCAGGGTCTTCAAGTGCGTAGCTCTTGTAGGGCTTCGGAGCGAAGTGATCGCGCCCGGAGCGACCGTCGGGCAGCGACCACGAAAAGGTCAGGACCTCGTCCTCGGTTAACCCGTCTACCCGGCACGCCTCGACCGACCTGTCAGGGCCAACGCTGACATTGGCGCTGCCAAGCCGCCGGGTGGTGCCATCCATCTTCATGGCGCTGGCCTCGACTGCCAGGTCGACCGCCGACGCTTCGTCGCTGGTGGCCCGCAACAACACTCCATCGCCATCGGGAACGGCAGCGACATGAACCGGCGCGAAAAACTTCTGCGCCATGTGATGCAACAGCTTCCAGCCGCCGCCATAGTCGAGAGAGGCCCAGGAACAGACCGGCCAGGTGTCGTTGAGCTGCCAGATCAGCGTGCCCATGCAATGCGGTTTCAGGCTGCGCCAATGGGTCACCGCCGTGTGGATCGCAAGCGCCTGCTGGATCTGGCTCACGTAGACGAAGTTCTCGAAACTCGTCGGAAACCGGAAGTAGCGGAACATGGTTTCGGCGATGCGGGCATTGCCGCCGGCGTTCTTCTGGTGACTTTCGAAGACCGGGGCCGAGATGTTGAAATCCTTCGGCTCGGCGAAAGTGCGGATCACGTTCATCGACGGGTAGGACTGGAAGCCGAATTCGGAGCAGAACCGGGGCGATACATCCCTGTAGTGCTCGAAATCGCGCCCCTCGTGCCAGACTGACCAGAAGTGCATGTCGCCCGAACTGTCGTCGTGCCAGGCATCGCCGAACGACAACGGCCCGGGTGTTGGAGAAGATGGCCACCATGTCGCCGTCGGGTCGGTCTCCATCAATGCCGTTTCCAGCGCCCGGTTCATCCGGTCGTAGTTCACAAGGTAGCGGTCGCGGTCGTTTCGGCTCTCCTCGAACCATCCCAGCGCACCGACCAGTTCGTTGTCGCCGCACCAGAGCGCAGTGGAGGCGTGGTGGTGCAGGCGGGCGACAACGTCGCGGACCTCGGCGTCGATCTCGGCCAGGAATTCCGGCGTCGAGGGGTAGAGGTTGCAGGCGAACATGAAATCCTGCCAAACGAGCAATCCAAGCTCGTCACAAAGGTCGTGGAACCAGGTCGGCTCGTAGCGGCCGCCGCCCCAGATCCGGATCATGTTCATGTTGGCGTCCACGGCGGACTGAAGCTGATCCTCGACCGCGTCCCGGTCGATCCGGCCAGCAAGAGCATCGGCGGGGATCCAGTTGGCGCCTTTGCAAAAGACCGGCCGCCCGTTGACCTTCAACAGGAAGGAGCGGCCAACGGCATCGGGTTCGCTGATCAGTTCGATCTCCCGCAGGCCAATCCGCCTCTCCTCGACCTGGTCGCCAAGCTGTACCATGAGGTCATAGAGAGGTTGCATCCCTTGTCCGGCTGGCCACCAGAGTTCGGGATTAGACAGCGCGAACTCGGCCGTGACGACTGGGTTGGCCACGTTCGCCGGTACAGGCAGACGTCTTTCGGTGCCGCCGAAGGCAAATGTGACCATTGTATCCTGAGTGGCCGTGCCGTCGACATGGGCGTCGACCGTCACTGCCACGCCGTCCCCCGAATGGTCCTGACGGATCGCGAGCCTGTCGATGCGAAGCGTTTCGAGTGGTTCCAGCGCAAGCATCCCGTAGACACCCGAGGGCGCCAGCGCGATGTTCCAGTCCCACCCGAAATCGCATTGCGGCTTTCGCAGCATGTTGCCGTTGTCGATGGGCGAGTTCGTGCGTTGAACCGGCAGCCGGAAGGGCTGTTTCTTCTGACGGGCGTCGCATTCTGCCGTCACCGCGGGCAGCAGGATCTCGATCCGGTTGGTTCCGAGTACCAACGCCCCGGAAATGTCCGCGCGATAGCTCCGGTGCGCGTTCTGGGTTTCCAACACCGCCGTTCCATTGACGAGGATGCTGGCCACGGTGTCGACCTCGGAGATTGCGAGCACCAGATCCGTGCGATCCAGCTCGATCTCCCGGCTCAGGCGCCAGCCGCGCTCGCAGATCCAACGCAGGTCATATTCGTTGCGCCCCCAATAGGGCTCCGGGATCAGCCCGGCGGCGTGCAACCCCGTGATTATGTCGCCGGGGAGGGCCATTTCGAAGCTGTAGTCCCCTTGCGCATCGGTGACCGTCCAATTGCCGGAAAGGTCGAGCGCGCGGGTGTGTGTTGAGTGGGTCATAGTCGGAGTTCCGAAGCCTTGTCGAAAAAGGAAGCCTTTGCGGGGTCGATCCCAATACGGATCGTGTCGCGCTCGCGCACCTCTGCCTGCCCATCCATCCGGAAGCGGAAGCTCTGCCCGGCGAAGGTCGTCCAGACCAGGGTGTCGGAGCCCATGGGCTCGACCAGTTCGACGGCAACCTCGGCTTGAATCGGAAGCCCCTGAAGGTCGTGCCCGGTGGCAACATGTTCGGGACGCACGCCCAGGGTCGCCGCACCGGTCGCCGGGCCCTCGAAGGGATAGCCGGTGATATCGAGGTTCTCGCCACCGGTGGTGAAGTGCCCGTCGGAAAGGTCGCCCTCCAGAAAGTTCATCGACGGGCTGCCGATGAAGTCGGCGACATACTTGTTGCCGGGCCTGTTGTAGATCTCTGCCGGGGTCGCCAGCTGCATGATCTGGCCCCCCTTCATGATTGCGATCCGGTCTGCGAGCGTCATCGCCTCGACCTGGTCATGGGTGACGTAGATCATCGTGTTGGAGAGCTTCTGATGCAGGCGCTTGATCTCGACCCGAAGGTCGGCCCGAAGCTTGGCGTCAAGGTTCGAGAGCGGCTCGTCGAACAGGAACACGTCCACGTCGCGCACAAGCGCCCGACCTATCGCCACGCGCTGGCGCTGTCCGCCGGAGAGCGCACCGGGTTTGCGTTTCAGCAATGGCTCGATCTGAAGGATCCTGGCTGCCCGGGCCACCCGCTCGTCGATCTCTGCGCGCGGCATACGGGCGTTCTTCAGGCCGAAGGACAGGTTCCCTTCGACCGTCATCTGCGGATAGAGCGCGTAGGATTGGAAGACCATGCCGATGCCACGTTCGGAGGGCTCCATCCATGTCACGTTCCGGTCCTTGATAAAGATCTGCCCGTCGGTCACGTCGAGCAGGCCGGCGATGCAGTTGAGCAGCGTGGATTTCCCGCACCCCGACGAGCCCAGCAGCACGAGAAACTCCCCGTCGTGGATATCAAGGTCGAGGTTTTGCAGGACCTTCACCGCACCGAAGTGAAGGTCGAGCGAGCGAATGGAGACGGAGTGCATTGCGTTACCCCTTCACGGCGCCGGCAGCGATGCCGCGCACGAACAGTTTTCCGGAGATGAAGTAGATGGTGAGCGGCACGAGGCCGGTCAGCAACGTCGCCGCCATGTTGACGTTGTATTCCTTCACGCCCTGAACCGAGTTGACGATGTTGTTGAGTTGCACGGTCATCGGGTAGATTTCCGGCTTGGTGTAGATCACGCCGAAGAGGAAATCGTTCCAGATGCCCGTGACCTGAAGGATCATCGCCACCACAAGGATCGGCAGCGCCATCGGTAGCATGATGCGGAAGTAGATGCCCCAGAAACCGGCGCCATCGACCCGGGCGGCCTTGAAAAGCTCGTCCGGAACGGAGGTGAAGTAGTTGCGGAACAGCAGTGTGAGCAGCGGCATGCCGAAGATCGTGTGCACCAGAACCAGCCCCCAGAGCGAACCATAGAGACCGAGTTCTCGCAGCAGGATCACGATCGGGTAGATCATTACCTGGTAGGGGATGAAGACACCGATCATCAGGATGGTGAAGAAGACCTCGGAGCCAGGGAAACGCCATTTCGAGAGTGCGTATCCGTTCACGGAAGCCACGGCGATCGAGAGGATCACCGACGGGACCAGGATCTGCACCGAGTTCCAGAAGCCGCGCGAGAGGCCGTCACAATTGATGCCGGTGCAGGCTTCCGACCACGCCTTGACCCAAGGCTCGAACGTGATCTCCACAGGTGGGGCAAAGATGTTGCCCATCCGGATCTCGGGCATCCCCTTCAGCGAGGTGACGACCATCACGTAGAGTGGCAGCGCGTAGTAGAGCGCCATGACGCTCAGCGTTCCGTAGAGGATGATATTGCGGCGCGACAGGCGTCGGGTCGGCTTGGGGCCGCGTGGCCCATCGAGGAGGCGGGCGGCGTCAGTCATGCTTCTTGCCTCCGAATTCGAGATAGGCCCAGGGGATCAGAACGACGACCACGGCCAGCAGCATCATGGTGGAGGCCGCGAAGCCCTGCCCGAGATTCTGACTGGAGAACATGCGGTCATAGACGTATTTCGCAGGCACTTCGGAGGCGATGCCGGGACCGCCAGCGGTCATGGCCACCACCAGGTCATAGACCTTGATGATGCCGGAGGTGATCACGACCAGCGCGGTGATGAAGACCGGGCGCATCATCGGGATGATGACGCGAACGTAGGTCTTCCAGACCGGGATGCCGTCGACCCGCGCGGCCTTCCAGACATCTTCGTCAATGCCACGCAACCCGGCGAGCATGATGACCATCACGAAGCCCGTGCCCTGCCAGAGCCCGGCGATCAGCAGGCCGTAGATGACGATGGAAGCGTTGTAGAGCGGGTCGAACTCGAAGCTCGTGAAACCCATCGACCGCACGACACTCTGTATGCCGAGGTCCGGGTTCAGGATCCATTGCCACACCAGGCCGGTGACGATGAAGCTGAGCGCGAAGGGATAGAGGAAGATGGTGCGGAATGCCGCCTCGAAGCGGATCTTGCGATCCAGAAGGGCGGCGAGCGTGAAGCCGATCACGAGCGTGAAGCAGAGCGAGAAGATACCGTAGAGTGCGAGGTTTTCGATCGAAACCAGCCAACGGCGTGTGTTCCAGAGTTTCTCGTATTGGTCGAAGCCGACCCACTTGAGCTTGGGCAGAAGCTTCGAGCCGGTAAAGGAATGGACGATTGTCCAGCCGGTGCAGCCGACGAAAACCACCAGGGCGGTCAGCACCATCGGTAGGGACGCGAGCTTGGCGGTGAGGTTGCGGAACAGCGGGTTGGGTGGACGGCTGCTGTCCTCCCGCAGGGCGGGGGGTGTGTCGGTGGTGCGCATGGAAACCTCCGGCCGGTCGCGACGGCCCTGGTGGGTGCGAGCCCGATCAATGACCGGGCCCGTAGTCGCTCAGACGATCATTCGGCGCGCGAGATGATCTCGGCATAGGCCTTCTGGGCGTCTTCCGGACTGTAGGAATGATCCGACCAGAACTCGGTCAACAGGTCTTCCAACTCGTCGAGGATGTCGCGCGAAAGGGCCATGTCGCCCGACGGCACGGTGCCGCCATCGGCCAGGATCTTCAGGCCCTTCTTCATGCAGTCATTGGCGGCCGAAAGGTCGACATCACCACGCACCGGCAACGAGCCCTTCTTGAGGTTGAAGGCGACTTGCGCTTCCTTGGACATCAGGATCGAGGCGAGTTCCTTCTGGGCGGCAGTGATTTCCGGGTCGTCGTTGACGGGGAAGTAAAAGGCGTCACCGCCGGTATCGATCACCTCGTTTGCACCGAGGCCAGGCAGACAGGTGTAGTCCTCGCCAGCGACCTGACCGGCCACGGCAAATTCGCCCTGCGCCCAGTCGCCCATGATCTGCGCACCGGCCTGACCGGTGATCACCAGGTTCGTTGCCTGGTTCCAATCCTGCACCTTCGTGTCCTTCGAAAGCTCGCGGGCAACGGCTGCGGCCTCGAAGACCTTGGTGTACTCCGGCCCCATGACAGTCTCTTCGTTCTTGTTGACGAAGACGTCGGTCCAGGCGTCGATACCAGCGATAGCGATCGACATCACGCCGAATGCGCCGTTGGACTGCCAGGCCTGGCCGCCCACGGCCAACGGGATCTTCCCGGCTTCGGCAAGTTGCGGCGCGGAGGCGACGAACTCGTCCCAGTTCTGCGGCACGTCGAGACCGGCATCTTCGTAGGCCTTGTGGCTCAGCCACATCCATTGCCAGGAATGGATGTTGATCGGCGCGCAGTAGATCCTCCCGTCGAGCGTACAGGCATCGAGCAGCGATGGCGGGTTGACGACGTCCTTCCAGCCTTCGGCCTCGGCGATCTCGGTCAGGTCCATCATGAGGCCCGCCTCGACAAGCTCCTCGGCCTGCCGGCCGTGGTTGAGCTGGGTGGCACCCATCGGGTCGCCGCCGAGGAT
Organism: Aliiruegeria haliotis; assembly: GCF_003003255.1. Classification (GTDB taxonomy): domain Bacteria; phylum Pseudomonadota; class Alphaproteobacteria; order Rhodobacterales; family Rhodobacteraceae; genus Tropicimonas; species Tropicimonas haliotis. The sequence goes on along the minus strand of NZ_PVTD01000004.1, from coordinate 189,248 downwards.
TCGGCTGACGATGATTGGACGTGCGGTGCCGCCGGATCCGGCGATGGCGCCATCGACCCAATTGTGCTCCGTACCCTCGTTGAAGGCCTTTGCAAACTCGGCAACGGCTGCGGCCTCGCCGCCTGAGGTCCACCAGTGGGTGACTTCAAGGTCAGCGGCATGTGCGCTCACACTGGTCAGCGCGGTGGCTGCCAGGATTCCGGCAATGGTTTTCACGATTGTCCTCCCAAACTAAATCGTTGTAGCCGGAGCCTAAAACGATGTAGATTTCAAAATCAAGCGGGAATCCCACGCAATTCGGTCCTGATTGGGGTAACTGTCTCGATACGTGAGAGCGGCGATATTTGGGGCGAACACGATTGTTCCTGCGCCCCCAGTGAAAGAAAACGACAGCCAAAGATGACTGCCAAACGCCCTACGTTGAAGACAATTTCAGAGCTGAGCGGCTTTGCCGTGCCCACGGTTTCGCGGGCGCTCAAGGACGCGCCGGATATCGGTGAAAAGACCAAGCAGACGGTCCGGCGCATCGCGGCGGAGGTCGGGTATGTTCCGAACCGGGCGGGTGTCCGCCTGCGGACCGGCAAGACCAACGTGATCTCCATCGTGTTGTCGACCGAGGTCGATTCGATTGACGATCACACCGGGCGGCTGATCGCCTCCATCGCGCAAACGCTGCGCACGACCCCCTACCACATGATCGTTACGCCTTACACGAAGAACGAGGATCGGCTGGACCCGGTCCGCTATATCGTGGAGACCCGATCCGCCGACGCGATCATCATGAACCAGATCGAACATGAGGACCCGCGGATCTCCTACCTGATGGAGCGGAATTTCCCCTTCGTGACCTATGGCCGGACCCGGTGGTGTCGCGAACATGCCTATTTCGATTTCGACAACCGGGCCTTCGGTGAAATTGCCGCCAACCGGCTGCTGCGCAACGGGCGCCGGGCCTTCCTGTTGATTGCACCACCACGCGACCAGAGCTACAGCCTGCACATGATCGACGGGGCCAAGGCTGCGCTGTCGGCGAAGGGGTTGGAGCTCGAAATCCTGAAAGGGGTGGACAGCCACGCCCCGAACGCTCTGATGCGTGCAGGCCTTGCGGAGCGGCTGGTTTCGGGCCCGCCGGTCGATGCGATTGTCGCCCCGTCGACGATCTCCGCGATTGCGGCGGTGGCTGCGCTGGAACATGTCGGGCTGACCCTCGGCAAGGAGATTGATGTCTTCGCCAAGGAATCGGCGCCCTTGCTGTGCTTTTTCCGGCGCGAGGTGATGACGGTCCACGAGGATGTGATCTCCGCCGGCGAGTTTCTCGCCAAGGCCGGGATCCGCGCCATCGAGCGACCGGACCTTGCTCCGATGCAGGCCCTGGAAGTGGCCCGGGAATCCCGGCCCGCCGAATCGCTCTTCTGAGGCTCGCCGCCTGTGCGATGGTCGCGGCGGGTTCGGGTCAGGTCCCAAAAGTGGCCAGAAAGCTCCCGACACGTGCCACAAACCAGCCGCGATCTCTGCCTAGCGTCAAGCTAGGAACAAGGGAGATCCGACGTGACCATAGCCAGTGGAAAGACCCGCCTGAGCCGTGTGGCCGCGATCCCGTTGATCGGGTTTGGCGCCATCCTTTGCGGCTCGATGGAATACGTTCAGAACAACCTGCCGGAGTTCGCGGCGTTGCCCGGTCTTCTGGGATCGGGATCCGCCCTGTTGGGCGTGCTTCTGCTGTTCCACAGCCAATCGGCACAGGCCCGGGATGCCCGACGCCAGCAGGGCGCCTGCATCCGCATCGCACCCTATGTGCCCGAGATGACAGATGGGTCCGATGGCACGTCCGCGCTTCTGGCCGCACTGGCCCCGGTCAAGCCGTCGCGGGTCGAGTCCGCTGGCGCGACAACCCAGCGGCCGAGCCGTCAGGCGGCAGACGCCATTCGCCGGATCCGGTTGCAGGCGGCGCCCAAGGCACGTCTGCATGTGGTCGGAGACCCCGAAACCCGCCGCCGGATGTCGTCCGGGCGCGCCGCCCTGTGTTCCGCGCTGAAGCTTGGTGGTGAATGGTCCCGGGACCTCAAGCTGTCCCGCCGCGCCGAGGCACGCCTGGCCGCCGATCCCTTCGTGCAACGTCTCGCACGCCTCGCCTGAGGCAAGGCGCCGGTTACTAGAATTTCACCTGCACGTCCGGCAGGTTCAGAACCGTGATCAGGTCGCGGAGCTCCTGGCGGGCAGCAATGTTCGACAGGTTCAGCCGGTCCGCCCCGATATCCCGCAGGTCCAGCAATGTCAGGCCACGCGGGAACAGCTCCCGGAACACGACCCGCTCGCTGAACCCGTGTGACACGCGAAAGCCGATCCGTTTCGACAGCTTTCCCAGCGCCTCGCCGACCTTGCGTTTGTTGTGCATCTGCTGCGAGCCAAGGCGGTTTCGGGTGACGATCCAGTCGATCGGCGGCAGCCCGGCCTCCGCGCGGGATTGCCGTGCACTCCAGACCATCTCCGAGTAGACAGACGGTCCGAGAATGGCACCATCCTCCGGACGGGTCCGCGCCAACAGGTCGAAATCGACGAAACTGTCGTTGAGTGGCGTGATGAGCGTGTCGGCCATGGAGTGGGCGAGCTTGCTCAGGCGCGTGTGTGAACCGGGACAGTCGATCAACACGAAGTCGTGGTCTGCCTCCAACATCTCGACTGCAATGGACAGGCGATGATCCTGTGGGTTGACCCCTTGCGGCACGTCCTGCTCTGCGATCTCAGGCAACTGCATGAAATGCGGGGTTGCGAGGGTCAGGCCGTTGGCAGAGCAATAGGCCCGGCGGTTTTCCAGATAGCGTCCGAGGCTTTGCTGACGCAGGTCGAGGTCGAGCGTCCCCACGCGATGACCCATCCGCGACAGTGCCGTTGCGACATGCATGGAGGTGGTGGATTTCCCGGAGCCGCCCTTCTCGTTGCCGACGATGATGATATGCGCCACGCTGATGTCCTCTTTCCCGATTGCCCACGCGCGGGGCTTGCGGATCTGGATTGCATCCGTGAAGGCCCCGGGCGACAGCCCAGCCCGGTGGCTCTACTGCCGGATCGGGCCGAGGAAAAGAGCGGAAATGGGATGCGGCGTCAGAAGATCCAGCGGCATGTCCACTCTGCCGCAGTCAGGAGCAGGAACACCGGAACCGAGAGGAAGCAGGCGAGCCACAGCGCCCCTTGCAGCGTTGGGCGAGGAGGCGGCGCAACCTGGCCGAGAACGGGGGGAGGAGTATGTTTCATACCGCGATTAACCACGCCTTAGGTTGCGGTCCCGTTAATGACGTCATGACGATTCCCTGGACCGAAACCGACGTGCCTGTGTTGCCGCGACATGCGGCGACGCCATTGCAGCAACACCCGATCTACGCCCGGGCGATGGCCGCACAGGGCGTGCGTGCACGCAGCTTCACTCCCATTGACAGGGCGTGGCGCGGAAAGGTCAGCGCCATGATCCTCGAGCGGCGTTGGCCGCTGCTCGGCGCCTCCGCGGTTCTGACCCGGGGGCCGGTTTGGGCGCCGGAGGTTCCGGTGGACGTGCGCCGCAACGGATTGCGGTCACTGCTTGGGCAGTTGCGGGGGGAATTCGGGGCCGTGACCGTCACACCGGACCTCGACGATGAGGGGGATCCGTTGGAAGCGGCTGGATGGATGTCGGCGGTAACGCCACTCTCCGTGGCGCGGATTGACCTCACGCCAATGCCAGAGGCCATGCGCCGCCGGATGCAACAGAAGTGGCGCAACCGCCTGTGTCGGGCGGAACGGGCGGGTCTGACGGTTCGACATGCTGCAATGCCGGACGATCCGGATCACTGGTTGTTTCGCAGGGAGGTGGCACAGGCGCGGGACCGAGGCTACAAGTCCCTCCCGCCGGCCTTCGCGTTGGCATGGGCCCGCGCTGGCGGGCCGCGATCCACCCGCCTTTTCACGGCCGAACGGGACGGACGCCCGTTGGCGGCGATGCTGTTCCTGCTGCACGGCACAGCGGCAAGCTATCATATCGGCTGGAACGGCGCGGAAGGGCGCCGGGTCGATGCGCACAACCTGTTGCTGTGGCGCGCGATGGTCTGGATGCATGTGCGGGGGATCCAAAGCCTGGAACTTGATGTGATCGATACGGAGACCAAACCCGGACTGGCTCGCTTCAAACTTGGCGCTGGAGCGAATGTCCTGCGTCTCGGCGCAACGCGGCTCTCGGCACCCGGCACGCGACTGTTTGCATCCCGGTTGGCGGCCTGAGCGACGATCACGCGATCCGGTGTTTCCTGGGAAATGACTGCTGATGTGCGGCTCATGCCCGAGTGACGTGTGGCGCCAACGTCAGCGCAGGAGGCCTCGCGCTCAGGGTCGGCGGTTCTGACGATACGCGGGTTCCGACATTGTACCCGGTCGGCCCGAATTGGCTGCAACCCTCTGGCGGACCGCAAGGCCCACTGGGGAAACTTTGCGAATATGGGCCGATCTGGGTGTATGCAGCGCCCCTGCGCCTCCCAGTTGGGGGCACAGTGCATCTTGCGACGCCGTGGAGAGACGGAAACAACGTGGGTACCCGGAGGGGTGGGCCATTGGAGTGACAGTCGGGAGGGCAGGCGGGGCTGCCCCACAAGCGCTCCCGACCTCGGCCGTCAGCCGATCATGTTTCCCGAGAGAGATACGCGCCGAGAATATCGCACGCGGCCTGCAAGTCGCGACGGTCGACCATCTCGGTGACGGTATGGATGTAGCGGGTTCCCACCACGATCCCGACCGCCCGAGCCCCGGCGGCGGCTTGCTGTGCCGCAGCACCATCCTGCCCGCCAGCACGCAGCATCGTGCGCTGGAATGGGATGTCCGCTTCGGTCGCCAGCGCGTCAAACTCCGCAACCAGCGCCTTGTCGGCGATGAAGGAGCTGTCACGCACATGCAGGCCGAACCCCTTGCCCTGTTCTGTCGTGCGATCCTGCTCGGGCACTCCGGGCGTGTCGCAGGCCAGGGTCGTGTCGATGCCCAGCCCGATATCCGGCTGTACGCGGTAGGCCGCCGTGCGGGCGCCTCGCAGACCGACTTCTTCCTGGGTGGTGAACGCCACGTGGATCTCGGCCGAATGTGCGGCATCTCCCAGGCTCCGGATCGCCTCGATCCCCAGCCAGCAGGCGACCCGGTTGTCGAGCGCCTTCGAAACAAGCTTGTCGCCCATCTCCAGGAAGGGTTCATCCATGACGACCATGTCGCCAACCTTCACATGGTCCTTCGTTGCCTCGCCCAGCCCAGTGTCGACGAAGAATTCGTGCACTTCGGGGATCTTCTTGCGGTCCTCGGCCGAGGCGATGTGCACGGGGCGTCCGCCGGGATTCATGACCCCTTTCAGGTCACCGCCCTCGGTGCAGATCATCACCCGACGGGAGAACAGGTTGCGCGGGTCGAACCCGCCAACCGGCTGCAAGTACACGAACCCTTCCTTGGAGACGTGGCTGACGAGAAAGCCGATCTCGTCCATGTGGCAGAGCAACATGACCTTGCTCGGCGTTTTCGCGCCGCCCCGGGCATCGCGACGGCACAGCAGCGAGCCCATTGCGTCGACCTCGATGGCGTCGAACAGGCCTTCGACCTCGGACAGGATCAGCTCCCGTACCCGGTCTTCGTGGCCCGGCACACCGGGGGTTTCGCAAAGACGTTTGAGAAGATCGATGTTCATGGGGTGCTCCAGTGGTTTTCCGGGTTCGACCCACTCCTATCGCCGCACAGGCGGGGGATGAAGTCCCGAACACGCGGATTCTGCCCGTGATTTGCACCGGTGGGAGAGGGGGCCCTCGCGGATGGTGCCGAGCGCTCTGTGCAACGAAAAACGCCGCCCCCGAAGGAGCGGCGTTCGCACTGTCCAATAGCGCTCTGGCTCAGAAGCCGAGGCCTTCGTATTTCTTCTTGAACTTCGACACGCGGCCGCCGGCGTCCATGAGCTTGGTCGAGCCGCCGGTCCAGGCAGGGTGCACGGAGGGATCGATGTCCAGCGCCAACTGGTCGCCTTCCTTGCCCCAGGTCGATTTCATCTGAACCACGGTGCCGTCGGTCATCTTGACGTCGATCAGGTGGTAGTCGGGATGGATATCCTTTTTCATCTCGCCTCTCCTTACGACTTGGGCTTGTAGGTGTTGTCTTCGGCGATACGTGCCGACTTGCCGCGGCGCGAGCGCAGGTAGTAGAGCTTCGCGCGGCGAACCCTGCCGCGGCGAACCACGGTGATGCTTTCGATGTTGGTCGAGTGCAGCGGGAAGACACGCTCCACGCCCTCACCAAACGAGATCTTGCGGACGGTGAAGGAACCGGCGATGCCTTCGCCGTTCTTGCGCGCGATGCAGACACCTTCGTAGTTCTGCACCCGGCTCCGCGAGCCTTCGGTAACCTTGTAGCCGACGCGAACGGTGTCGCCGGCCTTGAAATCGGGAATTTCCTTCCCGAGGGAGGCAACCTGTTCGGCCTCCAGTTCTGCGATCAGGTTCATCTGAACGCTCCTCTATCTGCTTGCGGTTTGCCCGCAAAGTTTCTCTCGCGCCCCGGAGCTCCTGGTCTTCTATCGGGTCCGCGATCGCGCCCGCCGGAGGTCAGGTCATCTTTCCTTGGTTGGTTGCGTCCTCCGTACCGGCAGGAAGAGGCCGAAGAAGGCCTGCCTGAAGATCCGGTCGAATAACGAAACCACCCGAGTCGGTTGCCCGCTCGGGATGGGCGGTTCCTACTGCATGAAACGGCACAGCGCAAGCCCGGCATCATGGCCGCAACGGCTCGTGTCGCGACGGTCCGCGAGCGCTTTGCGCGGGCCACTGCACCGCCGGGACGAGCCGCGGCGGTTCTGCATGCTATCGCTCGTCGGATCCGTCTTCCGAGTGGCATTTCCAAAGGTCGGGACGACGTTCGCGCGTGAGTGCCTCGGACATCTCCCGTCTCCATTCGGCGATGCGACCGTGGTGACCGGACATCAGAACCTCGGGGATGGCGCGCCCTTTCCAGATGGCCGGACGCGTGTATTGCGGGTGCTCCAGCAAGCCATTGGAAAAACTCTCTTCCTCGGTTGATGCCTGGTTTCCAAGCACACCGGGCAAGAGCCGCACCGTGGCATCGATCATGGCCTGCGCGGCAATCTCCCCGCCTGTCATCACGAAATCGCCAAGCGACACTTCCTGGATGCCGAAGTGTTCGATGACCCGTTCGTCGACCCCTTCGAACCGCCCGCACAGCAGCGTCACCCCGTCGGTTGCACTCAACTGCCGGGCCATGGACTGGTCGAAGGGCCTGCCGCGCGGCGACAGGTAGATCACCGGCCAGACACCTCGTGTCCCTTCCGCCGCCTCATCGAGCGCCCGGCCCACGACATCGGCCCGCAGCACCATGCCCGCGCCCCCGCCGGCCGGCGTATCATCGACGTTGCGGTGCCGCCCTTCGCCGAAGCGACGCAGGTCGATCGTCTCCAACGCCCAAAGCCCGTCCTGCAAGGCCTTGCCGGTCAGCGAATGCTCCAGCACACCGGGGAAAGCCTCCGGGAAGAGGGTGACAATCTTCGCGGTCCAGGCGCCCTTCAGTCTTGGGTTTCCGCCCATCAGGTCGCGTGGTTTCAGGCTGGCGCTGATGGACAGCCGTCCGTGGGATTTGGGAGTGTCAGTCATCGGGCATCTCCGGTTGGAGGTCTTCGAGCCGGTGGGCGAGTTGCGTCAGTCCCGTGGCCAGTTCCGGATGTGGGCTGACGATCTGGCCGGCGATTTCGCGCAGGCGCGCAGGGCCTGGCAGGTCGCGGGCCGTTGTCGGGAACCCCTCCAGAAGTGCATTGGCGTGGCGCAGGAAATGGGCAAGTGTGACGGTGTCGGCGGAGTCCACGATCTGTTCGAAGACCGTTGCCATCCGCCCTTCGCCCAACTCGCGCCAGGCAAGGCTGCCGTCGGCGGCCAGCAGCAGGGCCGCGTGGCGATCGCGGCGGGTGCCGGTGCGCTCTGCACGGTTGGCGAGAGCTTCCAGCAGGACATGGCTGCGCACCTCCTGTTCGAGCGGCGTGACGATATCGTGCAAGGTATCCTCACGGGCGCCATCGGCGGGCAAGGCGTCGAGCGCACCATAGGCAACAGCTAGCGCAGCAGCCTCGGCGCCGGTTGGGTGACGGAGTGGCAGGTCCGGCTCCTCATCCAGGATCTGCTCCGCTTCGCCAGCGAAGGTATCGAGTGATCTCAAGGCCTTTTCGAGGAGGGCTTCCACCTCCGCCTCCTTCCGGGGGCGCCAGATGATGCGGCCAAGGGCGATCCCGCCAAGCCCCATCACAAGCCATGCCAGCAGCGGCGCCTTTGCCTCCACGCCCAGAACGGCGCGCAGCATGTGTCCGGCTCCAAGGCACATGGAAGCCAGTGCACCGTGCAGCATGAGCGTCGGAAGTATCGCCGCGGCACCGCCCTCGAACGGTGTGTGCCGCATCACCAGAAGCCAGAGGAAAAAGAGCCCAGTGAAGGGCACGATGGCGAAGTAGCTAGCGCCGGTGAGCCCCGCCCCGATCGGCGCGGCATAGAACAGGCCGCCGGCCAGGCCGAGGGCCCAGTAGCGCATCAGACCTGTCCCATCAGAACAGCCCCTCGGGCGGGTCGGCAACGATCCGGCCAGCCGCGAGATCCACCGTCGGCACAGCCTCCCGCGTGAAGGGGAGAAGGACGGTGGTCTTGAGACCGGGGCCGTGGATCTCCAGCATGTCGCCGGCCCCATATTCCTGCACCGCTCGCACGGTGCCCAGCAGGGTGCCGCCGGTGTCGCGGACCTCCAGGCCAATCAGATCGGCGTGGTAAAACTCGTCGTCAGGCAGATCTGGCATGCGATGCCGGTCAGCCATCAGGCGGACACCCTTCAGGGCGTCCGCCTGCTCTTTCGTCGCCACGTCGGTCAGACGCGCCGCAAAGCCGTTCTTCACGGGGCGGGTCAGTGTGACGGTGAAGCTGCGTGCGCCGTCTTCGGAATACAGGGTGCCGTAGGACGCGATATCCTCCGGCATGGCGCAGAAGCTCTTGAGCCGCACCTCTCCCTTGACGCCGAAACTGCCGGCGATTGCGCCGACGACCACGCGATCAACCATCGCTCGTCACTCCTTCGCAGACGCCACGCATGCCAATCCGTCCGCCAGCGTCGAGGCAACGGTCGTCAAGGACGATCCGATGTGCCTCGACGCCGGTCCAGAGGCCGGCTGCAAAGAGCCCACCCCAGATGACAAGACGCAGCATATCCCCGCGACCGACCCGTGCCGATTACTCGGCTGCGGCCTCTTCGGCTTCCTCGGCGGGGGCTTCGGCGGCCTCTGCAGCTTCGGCGGCCTTTGCTGCCTTTTCCTCGGCGCGCTCGACGGCTTTCTTGCCGGGCTGGGCCTTCTCGGGGTTGTTGCGCTCTGCTTTCTCGCGGACGCCGGCAGCTTCCAGCATGCGGACGATCCGGTCGGTCGGCTGGGCACCTTGGTCGAGCCAGTACTGCACGCGCTCCAGGTCCATTTTCACGCGGTCTTCGGAATCCTTGGGAAGCAGCGGGTTGTAGGTCCCCAGCTTCTCGATGAAGCGGCCATCGCGCGGCATGCGGCTGTCGGCTGCAACGATGGAGTAGAAGGGGCGCTTCTTGGAGCCGCCACGGGCGAGACGGATTTTCATGGCCATTGGTGTTTCTCCTTTGAATGGCGTTGATGGGGTCGGCTAGGCGACCGTCATTCCTGGTGTTTCTTGTGGTGTCGGATGACTTCCTGGATGATGAAGTTCAGGAAAGCCTTGGCGAAATCGGGGTCCAGGTCGGCCCGTCTCGCCAGGTCTTCGAGCCGTTCGATCTGCGCGGCTTCGCGCGTGGGATCGGACGGGGGAAGGTCGTGTTCGGCCTTGAGTTTCCCCACGGCCTGGGTGTGCTTGAACCGCTCGCCCAGCGTGTAGACGAGGATCGCATCAAGCCTGTCTATGCTCTCCCGGTGCCCCTTGAGCACCTCGGCGGCCTTGTGGACGGCGTCAGTCAATTGCGTATCCTTTCGGCTTGAAGAGCGGGTCGTAGTAGGAGCGGATCTCCAGTTCGATCCCGTCGCGCAACTGGCCGTCACGCAATTGCTCCGGTGTCGGGTGGCGGTAGATCACGTCGTTGCCGTCGACCGACGTCGCCTCCTTGTCCTTCGTCGCGCCAAGGCGTTCGGCGAGCCGGATGGAGTCAAGGTCCTTGGGGTCGAGGTAGGAAACGGCGGTGTCCCAGCCGTCCTGCTCGTAGAAGTACTTGCGTGCCAGGTGCGTGGCCTCCAGCGCGTAGCCATGCCCGCCGACCTCTGGCCAGATGAACCAGGCGATCTCCCGTTCCGGCCACTTGGGGGGGAACCAGCCGCCAGCCATGCCGAGTGTCTCGTCGGTATCCCGCAGATGGATCATCCACATGCCGAAACCGCGGATCTCCCAATGGCCGATCTCGGCGGCATAGAGCATCCAGATCTCGTAGGCGTTGAGCGGCCCGCCCATGAAACGCGAGCGGTAGGAAGAGAAGGTCGAACGGAAGTTCGGGTAGTCGTCGGGCTCGGGCCCACGGAGGATCAGGCGCTCGCTTTCCAGCACGGGGATATCGCGGTGTCCCATCAGGCGGCTCCTTTCGGATGACGATAGACGTGGAACGGGCCACGACCGTTGTCGCGGGTCTCCTCGCGCGTCGCGCCAAGGCGTTCCGCCAGTCGGATCGACCGGGTGTTGCCGGCCTCGATGAAGCTCACAAGACCGTCGAGGCCCAGCTTTTCGCGAGCGTAGTCGCGAGCAGCCAGCGCCGCTTCCCGGGCGAGTCCCTGGCCCTCGAAGGCTTCGGTCAGCATCCAGCCCAGTTCCGGCTCCTCGTAGAAAACGGTCTCGACAATCCCCACCCAACCGGCAAGCGCACCGGTCTCCTTGTGGTCCACCGCCCACATTCCGGCTCCGCGAAGCTGCCAAGCGGCCGTGTCGCTGGTGAAGTCGCCCCACGCGCCGCGCCGGTCCTTCGGCCCACCGACGTGGCAGGCCCGATCCGAGGCAAAGAAGGCGGCATAGGTCTCGAAATCCTCGATGCGAAAGGCGCGCAGCGTCAGGCGTTCTGTCTCCACAGTCGGGATGACCACATTCATACTCATGCCCGGGTCCCCTTTCGGTGACGCCAGACGTGCAGTGGCTCGTCTTCTTCGCCCGCGGGTACGGCGGCATCGGGATCGATCACCGCGCCCAGCCGTCGTGCGACGGCGGCGGAGCGGTGGTTATCGGGGTCAACATAGGAAACGCAGGTCTCCCATCCGAGGTCGTCCCAGACCCACGGCAGGATGCGCTTCATCGCTTCGGTGATGAAGCCCTTGCCCTCTTCCGACGGGTTCCAGACGGCCCAGCTGAGTTCGGGCTCGGGCCAGCTCACCGGCTCCCAGGGACCGGCGCCGCCGACGATGGTGCCGGTGTCGCGACGTTCCAGCACGAAGATCCCGGCGCCACGCAGGAGCCACATCGAGGAGATATGGGCGAAGGCGCGCCAGGCTTGCCTGTCATCGTCCACCGGACCGCCCACAAAATGCGAACGTTCGGAGGTGATGAAGGTGCGGCAGGTGTCGAAATCCTCGATGCGCGGGGCGCGAAGGATCAGGCGCTCGGTCTCGAGCGTGGGGATCGTGATCGTCGTCATGCCGCCACCTCGTCAGGAGAGAGGTGCCGCCAGATGTCGAACTGGCCATAACTTGGGTGCTGGAACACGCCCTCCTTCTCGGCGCCCATGCGGCGAGCGAGCGCGGCGGAACGCGTGTTGTCCGGGGCGACGTGGCTGACGAGCGTCGTCCACCCCAGGGTCTCATAGGCAAAGGCGCGGGTCGCCTGTGCGGCCTCAAAGGCAACGCTACGGCCTTCGGCCTCTTCGAACAGGGTCCAGCCAATCTCTGGTTCCGGCCAGTCGTCGGGGTGGTAGATGCCGACGATGCCGAGCGGGGCGTCTGTCTCCTTGCCCGCGACGATCCAGCGACCATAGCCGCGCAACTGCCATTGCCCGCCAAGGGCGCACAGATTCCGGAATGCGGTGGTACGGTCAAAGGGGCCGCCAACGGGCGCACTGCGCTCCGATGAGCCGAAAGCGGCATAGGCCTCGAAATCCGACAGGCACGGGGCGCGCAGCGTGAAACGATCGGTCTGGAGCGTTGGGATGTTGAACGTTGTCATGCGTAGGCCTCCATCCCGCCGTCGCCCGAAGGGTGAGGGTGGCGGTAGACGAGGTCGTCCGGCTCCGGGCGGTCGGCTGCATCGTCGCGGATTGCGCCCAACCGTTCGGCCAGCCTGATCGAGCCGAGGTTGTCCGGGCTGATGTAGCTGACCAGAGTAGGCAACCCACGCGTGCCGAAGGCCCAGTCGCGGGCGGCGGCGGCGGCCTCGAAGGCATAGCCACGCCCCTCGAACCCCTCGTAGAGCATCCAGCCCAGCTCGGTTTCCGGGAAGAAGTCCGGCTTGTTGCAGCCGATCTGGCCCAGGACCGCGCCGTCCTCGCGTCGCTCGATGGTCCAGCCGCCGGTGCCCATCAGGCTCCACGCGCCGGAGTCGGACGCGAACCACAACCAACTGTCCCGGCGGGTGCAGGGACCGCCCATCCACCTGGATCGGTCGGTGGCAAGCATCGCCGCGAAGGGCTCGAAGTCATCGACACGCTGGGCGCGGAGGATCAGGCGTGCGGTATTCAATGTCGGAGCGTCAGTCATGACACACCTCCGATGCGGCCCGGGGCACGCCCGTCCGCTTCGCCCTCGAAAGCGAGGGAGCGATATGTCCGCTGGTCCGGATCACGCCGCGCGCTTCCAGCCGTTTGTCTTGCGGCGGACGGGGTGGCGGAAGGTCAGTGCGGCCTCGGGCGTATCGCAGAACGGATCGGCGATTGCCTGCGTCGTGCGGAGCAGGGCGGCGCCGCGGCGATCCTCCGCATCGATGTATGAGATGATATCCTTCCAGCCGACGCCGCGTTCCGCAAAATCGCGCGCTGCGCGCAGGGCTTCGGGGCCAAGCGTGTCGGCATCGGCAGTATCGAAGAACAGGAAGCCGAGTTCCGGCTCCGGCCAACCGGTGGCGTGCCAGGGGCCGGCCAACCCGATCGGGTCGTCGCAGCCTTTCGGCACCACCGCAAACAGGCCCAGACCGCAAAGATCCCAATGGCAGACGATCGGAACGACCTGGCCCAGCGCGGCCTCGCCGGACAACGGGGCGCTGGCGATATGCGTCTCGCCGCGTTTCAGGCGCGCAAGGACGGAGCCGACATCGGCACGGTTGGGGCGACGCAGGAACAGGCGTGAGGTTTCAAGGACCGGGGTGCGCATGGATCTATTTCTTCTTTCCAAAGCCGGAGAGACCCGGCGGCAGACCCATGCCGCCGCCAAGACCGGGCAGGCCACCAGGGACACCACCGGGCATCTTGCCGAGCGCCTTCGCGGCCTTCTCAAGATCCGCGGGATTGGCACCGGCGAGTTCCTTGGGCATGTCGCCACCCTTGCCGAACATCCCGGCCATGGCCTGCTTCAGCAGACCTTTCTTGCCCATCTTCTTCATCATGTCCGACATCTGGCGGTGCATCTTCAGCAGCTTGTTCAACTCGCTGACTTCCAACCCCGCACCCTTGGCGATCCGCTTCTTGCGGCTGGCCTGAAGGATCTGCGGTGCGGCGCGCTCCTTCTTGGTCATCGAGTTGATGAGCGCGATCTGGCGGCGCAGGACGCTGTCGTCGAACCCGGCGTCGGCGACCTGGTTCTTCATCTTGCCCATGCCGGGCATCATGCCCATGACGCCCTCCATGCCGCCCATCTTGAGCATCTGCTCAAGCTGCGAGCGCAGATCGTTCATGTTGAACTGACCCTTCTGGAAGCGCTTCATCATGCGCTCGGCCTGCTCGATCTCCAGCGTTTCCTGCGCCTTTTCGACGAGGGAGACGATGTCGCCCATGCCAAGGATGCGTCCGGCGATCCGCTCAGGGTGGAACTCCTCCAGCGCGTCCATCTTTTCGCCCAGGCCGACGAACTTGATCGGCTGGCCGGTGACATAGCGCATCGAGAGCGCCGCACCGCCACGGCCGTCGCCGTCCATCCGGGTCAGCACCACGCCGGAAATGCCGATGCGCGCGTCAAAATTCTCCGCGGTGTGGACGGCGTCCTGGCCTGTCAGGCCATCGACCACCAGCAACGTCTCTCGCGGGGTGGTGACATCGCGAACAGCCTCGACCTCCGCCATCAACTGGTCGTCGATCGACAACCGGCCGGCGGTGTCGAGCATGTAGACATCGTAACCACCCAGCGTCGCCTGCTGCTTGGCCCTCCTGGCGATGTCCACCGGCGTCTGGCCCTTGATGATCGGCAGGGTATCGACACCGACCTGGGTGCCGAGGATCGCCAGTTGCTCCATGGCGGCGGGGCGGTTGACGTCGAGCGATGCCATCAGCACCCGCTTGCCGTTCCTCTCCGTCAGGCGCCTGGCAAGCTTGGCGGTGGTGGTCGTCTTGCCCGAGCCCTGCAGGCCGACCATGAGGATCGGCGCGGGGGGGCTGTCGACTTTCAGTTCGCCGGGTGTCTCGTTGCTCCCGGCGAGGAAATGCACCAGTTCGTCATGGACGATCTTGACCACCTGCTGGCCGGGCGTGACCGACTTGGTGACCGCGGCACCGGTGGCCTTGCCCTGCACCGCCTTGATGAACTCACGGGCGACGGGCAGGGAGACGTCGGCCTCCAGAAGCGCGACGCGAACCTCCCGCAGGGCGGTCTTCACGTCGTCTTCGGACAAAGCGCCCTGCTTGGTCAGCCGGTCGAAGACTCCACCGAGGCGTTCTGACAGATTTTCAAACATGCCCCGGCCCTCCTTCGGCCCTTTGACTGCACGTGGCTTCCATGTAGGAAGCCGGTTCGCAAACCACAAACGCACCAGTGGGCGCAACGCGCTGACTGGTGGCGATCCTCCACGAGGGAAGGACCGGAAGCCTACACTTCCGGGTGTTGCGCGCGGTCTACGCGGCTCCTGCGGGCGAGTCAAGGCCACGGGCGATGCGCATTGTCAGAGCGTGGGGGGGAGGAGGCAGGGAGAATCCGGGCATGCCGTGCGATGCCCCTGGAACGGAAAACCCCGCCGGTGGCGGTCCGGCGGGGTGTCGGGATTTCGATGGTCGTTCTGATGCGGGTGATCGCAGCCAAGGGGGCTGCGATCACGTCGGCATGCCGACCCGGCTGGGAGGGGACCGGGACAGCAACGGAGTTTTACTCGCCCCGGCCGTTGTCGCTCGACCGTACACCTTTCAGGTGCACGAGTTCGGCCAGCGAGTATTCGTTGGCGTCAACACCGAGGTTGTCGGCCAGTTGCTGGTGACCGGCGGAAATGCCCACGCTCTTGGTGGAGAGGGTCTCGCCGGAAGCGGACGCCTTGATCGAGCGGGCCGAGGCGCGGTCGTCATCGGCCAGCGCCGATGCAATTGCCTGCTCGGTGGTGTCGGCCGAAGATGCGCCGTTGTTTTTGCGATAGAAGTTGGCCGCCGCGGTTTCATCATCGGCAACGGCGGAGCGCAGAGCCGCGATCTCGGCGGTGGTGTAGTCGCTGGCGTCGATACCCAGACCATTTGCAAGTTGGCTGCTGGCAAAGGCGGGCGCTGCGAGGGAAAGCGTCAGTGCGGTGGTCAAAGCAAAGCGAAGCATCGATAAAGTCCTTTGTGTCGTGTGTGTGTCTTTTCCGGTTTCGGGCGGCACCGCTGTGGGCGCCTTCGATGAAAGGGAGATAGGCACCGACATCTTTTTGCAGAAGTCTGAAGAATTTCGGGGCAGTTGTGCGATAATGCACATCACGCGCGGCGGAGCGGGGTTGAATTCCTCGTAGTGCATCTTTGAAAGGGTCAGGGAGAGGCGGTACTCCGTGCGGCTGCGGTCGTATCCTGTCGACGTGCCTGCCGAAGGGGCCGGGCGCACGACGGGTCACGCAAGTGAGATCAAAAAAACCACCGGTGAGGGTGTTTTGGATAGCACGGCGCGGTGCCTGGCATCGCTACGCGGCGGGATCACGATCCTTCGCGCAGGTTGCAAGGAGTGCACTCCGATCACGAACGCGCAGCCGCCCGTAGCCAAGTTCGACCAATCCCGTCCGTTTGAAACTGCGCAGGGTCCTGTGCAACGTCGGCATGGAAACTGAGAGGAGGCGGGCGAGGTCTTCCTGACCCAGCTTGATCCAGCGATCCGGATCCTGGGACATGTCGTCGTAATGCAGTAGCCGCAGGGCAATCCGGCGTTCGTAGTTCGGCGTCATGAGATGCGCCATGAGCCGCAGGGTCGTCGCCTGGTTCCGGTGCGACAACGAGTAGATCTCCGGCACTCGGTCCGGGTTGCAGTGCAGCAAGTCCGTCAAATCGTCCTGCGACAGGTGCAGCCCGAGCGTCGGTTGCGTCGCAACCAGAGTGAAAAAACGGGTCTGTCCATGGAAGAGCGCGGTTTCCCCGGTCCAGAAACCGGCTTCGGTCAGGTGCAGTTGCACCAACGCGCCGTCCTCTCCAGCCCGCAACACCTTGATGCCACCGTCGACGAAACCGAAGAGGCCGTCCGGAGTGTCGCCTTGGGTGTAGATCGTCTGGCCAGCTGCAAAGCAAACCGGTCGACATCTGGAAAGGACAAGTGTCCGGCACCGGTTGGTGAGGGTCGACAACCATCCGGTTCGGCTCAGGAACCTGGAGGCGCGGTTGCGGGCGGTCCGCCCGACGGGCATCGTGTCGGTGCTGTTCATGACGGTTATATGAATATGATCATGCAATCACGTTTGTCGTCCCATCCGTGAAGGTCCTCAAGGCAATTCTCGAAGCAAATGGGCGGATTTGTCCGGCAAGTCAGTACATCCGCCTAATCTCGCGGCACCCGGCGCTCGTTCGCTGAAAGTCAGGGTGGTTCATGACGCCGCAATCACGCGTCGCATTTGGGTGCGTGGGGTGCGTCCAGGACCGAAGCGCAGCCAATCGCGCGTCGTCAGCGCGGCGCAGACAAGTCGAGCGGTGCTGAAGGATGATTCTGAAGACCAGTGCGCGACTTGCGCGTTCCGGGACTGTTTGTGCACCGTCGATCGGCGTCGCGTGCCGCAGAGCCCGAGACCCGGGCGGATGGCGTGACTTTGGGGCGGAGGTACCCGAGTTCGCCTGTCTTGAAACGATGTGCGGCCCCACGCCGGAGCGTGAGGCCGCAAAGAAACAGAGGGGCCGTTTACGTTATTCGCCGCGGCCATTGTCGCTCGACTGGACGCCCTTCAGATGGACCAGCTCAGCCAGAGTGTAGTCGGCCGGGTCGACACCAAGCGAGGCGGCGAGCTGGCGCTGTCCGGCGGAGGTTCCGACACTCTTGGTGGAAACCGTCACGCCAGAAGCCGATTTTTGAAGCGACCGGGCCGAAGCGCGCTCGTCGGAGGCCAGTGCGCTTTGGATGGCGATTTCGGTCGCGCGGTCATTGCTGCCGAAGCTCTTGGTGGAGACCGTCGCACCGGACGCGCCACCGTTCTTTCGGATGTAGTTGGCGGCGGCCCGCTCGTCATCGGCAGTGGCGGCACGCAGCGCTGCGATCTGCGCGGTCGTGTACTGGCTGGCATCGATGCCGAGGCCATTGGCAAGTTGCTCGTTCGCGAAAGCCGGGGCAGAGACGGCGACGGTCAGGGCGGTTGCAAGTGCGATGGTTTTCATGGTCTGTCCTTTCGGTTCAACTGATCTGTTTCACTGCGGCTTGGGTGCCGTCGATGAAGCCAAGATGGGGATTGGCCCGGCGAACAGAACCCGCGCCAGAACAGGGGTCTGTGTGCAGCCGGGCACATCACGCAGCGGCGAGGGGGGCTTGAAACGGTGGCTTGGTTTCTACGGACGGGTTGAACTCGCGAAACGCGAGCACATTCTCCCGCCACCGTGAGGGATGTAACGAAAGTCGGGCAGGCTTCCGGGGCGTCGCGCACAGGAGCTCACGCAAACGCGACGCTGAATTTCTGCTTTTCTCTCGGATCGTTGGTGCGACGCGGGCCCGAAAGGCCGAGCAGATCCGTCGCGCTTGATGCGGGAAGGCGGTCGTGATGCAGGGTGTCCGTCAATGGCAAGGGAGTAAAGCCACCGCAGAGGCCTCCGTCAGGATCGGGTGGGCTCAGCATCGAAGGACGCACCAACGGGCATTCGTGAGGCGTGGGTCTTTGGCGTACCAGCGAGTCGGGCGGCGTACCCGGCGGCGCTGTTGCCGTTCGCTCTGCGCCAGTGTCAGTCCGAACTCCACCAAGAAGCGGTGATTGCTCTCGAAGGTCCGAGGGGGCGGTTGTGTCAGTTCTGGGACACGGTCGAAACCAACAGGTAGACGCTAGAGAAATCCGTGTCTTCACCATTCCGGACCGGCTTGGACCGGAACACTCGGCCCTCGACGCGATAGACATTGAACGCACTCAGGCCGTGGCCATCCTTGATCAGATCGCCGATGAGCGGAACACAGGAGCTTTGCTTTTCCAGGATCACGTCATGGTTCGCTTCTGAATAGTCGAAGGAGTCTTTGTCGACGAGTGTGAGGAGCATGGCAGTTTTCCAGTATCAAATGTGGCGACTCTGGTTGACCCTGCGTAACACACCCGGGGCCGAAATCACAGAGAATGGTTGCAGCGAGCGCCGTGCAGGTGTCCGGGCATGGCCGACCACCTGCGGTCGGGTCTCAGCCGTGAGTCGCGTTCGGATCGAACGCCGGATCCAGCAGCGCGTCCAGCATGGGCGAGATGTCCTCGATCTGCTCGGCGATCACGTGCACCACGTTCTGCTCCCGTTGCATCCGTCCCGTTACCCGCAGCAGCCGCCCCGAGATCACCGCCCGGCGAAAGCGCTCGTAGGTTTTGGCCCAGACCACCACGTTGCAGGTCCCGGTCTCGTCCTCCAGTGTCAGGAAGATCACTCCCTTGGCTGTGCCTGGACGCTGGCGTACCAGCACCAGCCCGGCCACGCAGATCCGCGCGCCCTGCGGCGGCAGGAACAGCAATTCCGCCGGAATGCAGCTGGGCGGGCGGGGCCAACTGTCCGGCGGCGGGCTGGGAACCATGTGATCCTTGATCTCCATGAGAACAAATATAGAACGTGCGTGGTTTGAAGCCAAGGGGCGTCGCGTCTGGCATTGCCGGGGCAATTGCCCTATGTCAGCGGATGGAACAGCGAAGACTCGGGCAGTAGCGAAAAGGAATTCACCCGTGCCAAAGATCACCTATGTCGAATTTTCCGGTAAGGAGCACGTGGTCGACGTCGCCAGCGGGCTGACGGTCATGGAAGGGGCGCGCGACAATGGCGTGCCAGGCATCGAGGCCGATTGCGGCGGCGCCTGCGCATGCTCGACCTGCCACGCCTATGTCGACCCGGACTGGGTCGAGAAGCTTCCGGCAATCGAGGACATGGAAGAGGACATGCTCGATTTCGCCTACGAGACCCAGCCGGGCCTGTCGCGGCTCACCTGCCAGATCAAGGTGACCGACGACATGGACGGGTTGGTCGTCAAGCTGCCGGAGAAGCAGATCTGATGATGTTTCGGGCCGCCTGCATGCTGGTGGCCCTTGCCATCGCCGTTCCGGGGCCCGGTGCGGCGCAGGATGTGCCCATCTCCTGCGAGCAGATCTCCAGTGCACGCTATGTCGAGCCGACAATCCGCTACCCGCACGGCGCCCTTGGCGATGACTCGGAATGGGGCGGGCTTGAGGTCCGGCTTTCCGGCGCGGGCACTTGTCCGGGCGGTGCGCGCTTGCAAGTGAAACTGCCGGAGGCCTTGGTGTTCGAGGACGTGGCGCCGCGGCTGGTCGACGTCACCGGCGACGGTGCGCCGGAGATCGTGGTGGTTGAAAGCCACCAGAACCTCGGCGCTCGACTGGCGATCTGGGGTATTGATGCGGGCACTTTCACACGTCTGGTTGCAACCCCGCATATCGGTACCCGGTTTCGCTGGCTGGCCCCCGTCGGGGTGGGCGATCTCGATGGCGACGGCAAGGTGGAGCTCGCCTATGTCGACCGGCCCCACCTGGCAAAGACCCTGCGTGTCTGGCGCTACGACGCCGGTGCGCTGAGCCAGGTCGCAAGCCTCGGCGGGCTGAGCAACCACCGCATTGGCGACCGCGAGATTTCCGGGGGGCTTCGGGATTGCGGCTCGGGCACGGAGATGGTGACCGCTTCAGGTGACTGGACCCGGCTTGTCTCGACGAGACTGGAGGCGGGCCGTCTGCGCGCGCGCGACATCGGGCCGAACACCGGCGAGCGCGCGTTCAGGGCAGCGATGGCCTGTCGCTGAGGCGAGCTGGACGATCGCAAGGTGAAACCGGCAGCCTTCCGACCGGGGGCGCCATTCAGTCGCAAACTCCGCAAACGTCTCCGGGGTCTGGTGCCGTATCCGGCTCGCACCCACAAACGCTGCCGCAGGGGTGGGCTTTCGCCACCATCGTCCGGCGTGGTACGCAAATGGAAGCCCACGTCGCCCGGGACATTCGAACACGCCATGGCACGTCCATCCTGCGGGCAATGCGCAGGCATCCGACAGGTCGCTTGACCGGATCGCCGCCCGCGTTCTCTGAGACCCGCACGCCACACCGCCTGGCAGCAGGCCACGTACACCTTCCCGTTGTCTGGTCACCACGCTAGCGTCGCGCGGAGCGATTTGACGATCAATACGGGACCCGACCGCGTGAAACGGATTGCCTTCCTTGCCGTCTGCCT
Source organism: Aliiruegeria haliotis (assembly GCF_003003255.1). Taxonomy (GTDB): domain Bacteria; phylum Pseudomonadota; class Alphaproteobacteria; order Rhodobacterales; family Rhodobacteraceae; genus Tropicimonas; species Tropicimonas haliotis. The sequence continues at coordinate 168,566 of NZ_PVTD01000004.1, read as the reverse complement.
GGCGTTGGCAGCCTGCGGTACCTCCGACAATGCACCGGCGGTGGCCCGTATTCTTGAGGCGGAACCGATCGCTGCGCGGGATGCGTCGGGACCGCCCGATGCCGCCCCCGGCACGTGCTGGGGCCGGGACGAGACCCCGGCAACCCTTGAAACCGTGACCGAACGTGTTCTCGTATCTCCCGAAAGACGTGCGGCCGATGGCACGGTCGAGGCCGAAGCAGTCTACAGCGAGGAGACCCGGCAGCGCATCGTGGAGGAACGCTCCGAGGTCTGGTTCGAGACGCCCTGTCCCGACCGCCTGACGCCGGATGTGATCGCATCGTTGCAACGGGCGCTCCGCGTGCGTGGATACTATGGTGGCGAGGTCACCGGGGAGTTGACCGCAGAGACCCGCAGCGCGATCCGGCGCTTCCAGCAGCCGCAGGGGCTGAACTCGGCCATTCTCTCCCTGAAGGCGGCCCGCCAGTTGGGCCTGGTTGCCATCGATCTGTCGCGCCCGGACGACACCGCGTCAGGCTGAGCGGCCACCACTTGCGCGCTGGACGGGGGCGGTTTTCCGCCTGCCGAGCATGATGAACAAACCTGAACCGAGGATCACCGCGCTGCCCAGAAGGGTGGCCGTGTCAGGCCTTTCACCAAAGACCAGCACTCCCAGCGTCACGCCGAACAGTAGCCGGCTGTAGCGGAACGGCGTCACCACGGAGACCTCACCTGTGCGCATCGCGGCCGTCAGCGCGGCATAGGCGACGATACCGAAGAGTGTGCCTGCGGCCAGCGCGGCCCAACTGCTTGCGCTGGGCCAGACCGCGCCACCGGTCGCGGCCAGGAAAAGCGCGCCGGTCGGGATCAGGACCACGAAGCCGCAGAACCCTAGCGTCGCATTGCTCAGGCCACGAGGCATGACGCGGGTGGTCAGGTCGCGCCCGGCAAAACCGAGCATTCCGAATACGGCGAAGAGAGAGGCCGCCTCGAAGCTTCCCGGCCCGGGTCGAAGGATCATCAGAACCCCTCCGAAACCCGCGAGGATGGCCAGCCACCGGGACCACGCGACGCGTTCGCCCAGCAGCAGCGCCGCACCGGCAACGACAACAAGAGGTGTGGCCTGCAGGATCGCGGAGGCGCTCGACAGTGGCGTCAGCGCTATTGCCAGCGTGTAGCACAGCCGGGCCGTCGACTCGAGCGCGGCACGAAGTGCGATGCCACGACTCAAGAGGGCGCGGGTAAAGACCCGCTCTCCTCTGATCCGCGCCAGTATCAGGAACCCCAACGTCCCGCCCGTGCCGAACAGCATCAGGATCTGCCCCACGGGCACTTCCCACGCGGCGGATTTCAGGAACATGTCCTCCAGCGCGAAGGCCGCCATCGCGGCGACCATGAATAACGCCCCGCGCAGGTTCTCCGAGGCGCTGCCCACGTCAGCCGCGCGCGTCGAGAATGGTCAACATCTCTTCGGCAGCGGCCGCAGGGGCAAGTTGCCCGCCGGCAACCGAATTGCCGAGGGCCTGCATCCGCTCACGCATCTCCGCTGAGTTGCTCAGTCGAGCAAGCAGGCCCAACCTGACTTCTTCCTCGAACCAGTGGCGGGATTGCTCCGCCCGGCGCAGGTCCCAGTGGCCGTGCTCACGCCGCCAGTCGGCGAGCGTTGTCATCTCCTCCCAGGCTGTCTCCAGCCCGTCGCCCGCGACGGCGGAAACGGTCATCGCTTTCGGGAAATCCTTCGGGTCCTCGGGCCGCTTTCGCAGAAGCCGCAACGCTCCCGCATAATCGGCGCAGGTGCGGTTGGCGACCGGCTTCAACTCGCCGTCGGCCTTGTTGATCAGGATCATGTCGGCGATCTCCATGATCCCGCGTTTCACACCCTGCAACTCGTCGCCTCCGGCCGGCGCCAGCAGCAGAAGGAACAGGTCCGACATCTCCGCCACCATCGTCTCCGACTGGCCGACGCCCACCGTTTCGATCAGCACCACGTCGAAGCCCGCCGCCTCGCAGAGTGCCACGACCTCGCGCGTGCGCCGCGCCACGCCGCCCAGCTGCGACTGGCTGGGCGAGGGGCGGATGAAGGCCCTGGGGTCGCGCGACAGTTCCTCCATCCGGGTCTTGTCGCCCAGGATCGATCCCCCGGAGCGCGACGAGGACGGATCGACCGCCAGGACCGCCACACGCAGGCCCTGTGCGGTCAGCATCTTGCCGAAACTCTCGATGAAGGTGGATTTGCCCACGCCGGGCGTGCCCGACAGGCCCAGTCGAAGTGCCTGGCGTCCGGTGCCCGCGACGGCCTTGCCCAAGGCAATCGCCATGTCGCGGTGATCGTCCCGCTGGCTTTCGACAAGGGTGATGGCGCGGGCCAGGGCGCGCCTTTCGCCGGCAATCACCCGGCGTGCAAGATCCTCGATATCCACGGCTCGGCTTCCTCGTTGTCGCTCGAATGTTCCACCGTCCGTCTTTCCCTCCGGAACGCGGGAATGTCCAGCGGTTGGAGTGCCACGGCAGGCGGCCATGCACTCAGAGCCGGGCTGCAGGACCCGCGCGGCACGGCAGATGGGAACGGCCCGGAATGTAACGCCCTGCCGGCCAACGGGGTTGACCTGCCGCGCGCGCGGGCGCAGGCAGGTTTCATGACCAACCCGACCTCCGCCCAACGCATCCTGTTCGTCTGTCTTGGCAATATCTGTCGTTCGCCGACCGCTGATGGCGTGTTCCGAGCAATGGCCCGTCAGAGAGGGGTGCAGGTTCAGGTGGACAGTGCGGGAACCGGTGCGTGGCACGTGGGAAACCCGCCCGATCGCCGCATGCAGGCCAGCGCCCGCGCTGCTGGCTACGACCTCTCCGACCTGCGGGCACGCCAGTTCCAGCCGGCCGATTTCGACCGGTTTGACCTGCTTCTTGCCATGGATGCACAGAACCTTCGCGATATGGAACGCCAACGTCCCGTTGGAAACGAGACCCCGGCGCGCCTTTTCCTCGACTATGGTACAGGTGCGATGTCCGATGTGCCAGACCCCTACTACGAGGACAATTTCGACGACGTGCTCGCGCTCATCGAGGAGACGTCGGAAAGATTGCTGACCGCGCTTGAACGCGGCCAGCACCTGGACCCATCGTGAGTGGTGAGGCTCTGCGCAGCTTGCCCGTTGCGCGGCGCCGTCAGTTGCAGACGTTGCCTGCGGTCGTTCCGAAAGCCTTGTAGCGTTTCCAGAACGTTTCGTGGTTGGCGCGATCAGATTGCCGTATCTCCTGCGCCATGTGCGGGTCCTTGAAGAACTTCGCCGCCATTCGCTGCTCCTTGCGGGTCAACATCTGGTCGGCAACGCGCTGGATACAGTCGCACAGCGGCCGCGAGGCGGCACGGCGGTTCGACTTGATGCAGGCACGTTCGATGGTGGAGCCGGCCTCCGCAGAGGGCGCGGTCACAACGCTCAGCGGTGCCGCGAGCGCAAGAATCAACAACGTGGTCGGAATGAGTTTCATGATGCTCTGCCTCGGTTGCTGGGGAATGCCGTCTTTGCGCGGATCTTCCCCGATGTTGCGCCAGCCTGACAGAAAACAGTGATTCTTTCAACAATCCGGGCACGGCATTTCGCAACCTGTTACGGGATTGGTCGCGCCAGTCATCTGAGGCTCAGGCCCGGTCGTCCTTGGGGGAGGCCATGACAACGTAGGTGGTGATCGTGGCCACTTCGGGCACGGCGCCAAGACGGTCGGTGTGAAAGGCCTTGTAGCTCTCCAGATCCGCCACCTCGACGCGAAGCAGGTACTCCACCCCGCCGGTCACGTTGTGGCATTCACGAACCTCCGGGGCGATCCCCATCGCACGCTCGAATGCCTGCTGAGCTGACTTGGTGTGTTGCGAGAGCCCGACAGCGACATAGGCCATGAAACCCTGACCCAACCGCGCCGGGTTCAGCACCGCGCGGTAGCCGGCTATCACGCCGGATCGTTCCAGTTCCTGCACCCGCCGAAGGCACGCAGAGGCGGACAGGCCCACCCGATCGGCCAGCTCGGCATTGCTGATCCGCCCGTCCCTTTGCAGGATCTGCAAGATTCGCTCATTTATCGAATCTATCTTCGTCATTTGTTGCAGTTTTTTGGCAGTACTCGATCGAGAAAGCAATCATATGTCGCTGGTATCGGTGCATCATTGTGCAATGACACCTGATTTGCTCACAGCCCTGGCCGCCTTCTGCTTCGTCTCCTCGATCACCCCGGGGCCGAACAACCTAATGCTGATGACCTCGGGCGCAAACTTCGGCCTGCGTCGCACGTTGCCCCATCTTCTGGGGATCTCGATCGGCTTCACCGTGATGGTGGTTCTGGTCGGAACAGGTCTGGCGCGGGTCTTTGACCTGATCCCTGCCGCCCGGGATGTGTTGCGCGGTGTCTCCGTGATCTACCTGCTCTGGCTTGCGTGGGAGATCGCGACGGCAATGCCGCCCGGGCAGGGGGCACACGAAGGGCGCCCGCTCACATTCCTTCAGGCGGCCGTGTTCCAATGGGTCAACCCGAAGGCATGGACCATGGCACTGACGGCGGTGACCGTCTACACGCCGGGCCATTCCTTTGCCGCGGTGCTGCTGACCGCGGCCATCTTCGGTGCCATCAACCTGCCCAGTTGTTCTGGCTGGATCGTACTGGGCCAGCAGGTGGCCCGTTTGCTCACCAGCCACGCCCGACTGAGGGTCTTCAACGGGCTGATGGCCTCGCTCCTGGTGGCGAGTCTCTGGCCGGTCCTCGCCTGATCAGAACACCACCGCCGGTCGGCATCGAGAAATGCTCCCTCGTACTCCGGCCGTGCCCCCCGCTTGGCGGTCTAGCGCGTGCGGTAGGGATCCCCCGGGCTGCGGTCCTTCGACAGGCTCTGCTGGCGACGACCGACCAGTGTTTCGATGGCATCGGCCAGGTGGATTTCCTGGATGTTGTAGTCGCCGCGCGCGACGCGCATCCGGTGTGCCTCGATCATGACATCGGCGTGGGTGCAGCCAACTGGCGGCTCGAACCTGTAGCACGCCAGCTCGACCAGCAATCCCATCGGGTCCCGGAAGTAGATGGAATCCATGAAGCCACGGTCCTTCACGCCCGAGTGGGAAATGCCCCGTGCGTCCAGTCGTTTCACGACCTGCGAGAACACCGCCCGGCTGAGGTTGAAGGCCAGGTGATGCACCATGCCCGGTTCCTGCGGCGCTGGCCGAGGGTCGGGGGACCTTCCCTCGTCCGTGAAGATCGTGATCAGCCGGCCATCGCCGGGATCGAAATAGAGATGACCTTCGTCGGGATCATCGAGGTTTGGCTGGTCGAAAACGAACGGCATTCCCAGCAGCCCCTCCCAGAAATCTATCGATGTCTGGCGGTCGGCTCCGGTCAGCGTGATGTGATGGACGCCCTGTACCTGTATCTTCTGCATGTTGCGCTCCTCCTTGACCGCCACACTAGCCGCAGGCGGCCCGCGCGGCCACGCCGGGGGCTGTGGCTGGGCGCGCAGACAATGTGTGCAGGGGCGGGCAAAGGGCCGAACCCGGCGCCCGGAGCGTCAGGCGATCTGGATATCGTTCATGAGGAATGCCAACTCGTCGTAGCCGTCGATGGTGAGTTCCTGCTTGCCAAAGTCCAGCACAACCGCATCGCCCTTTACGGCTCCGAACGTGTCCACAACCTCGCGCACGGTCAGATTGCCTTGCCACAGATCGGCGGCCAGACGGATCGTGTCGACGTTGTCGCGGAAGTCAGTGATCCGGTCGCGCCCGGAGCTCTTTCCAAACAGAAAGCTGTCGGCATGGCTGCCGCCGGTCAACACGTCCATGCCTCGCCCGCCGTGCAGGAGGTCACGGCCCCCACCGCCCTTCAGGATGTCGGCGCCGCCGCCACCCTCAAGCAGGTCATTTCCGTTCTGGCCCAATAGCTTGTCGCTGCCAGCCTCGCCAAAGAGCGCATCACCCCCTCTGCCACCTTCGAGCTGGTCATTGCCAGCCCCGCCGCGGGCTTTGTCCTTCCCACTGCCACCGAGGAGCGTGTCGGTCCCTTTCCCTCCACGCAAGATGTCGTTGCCATGATCCCCCTGAAGCCTGTCAGCGCCATTGCCACCGCTCAACTCGTCGTCGCCCCGATTGCCCTTTATCCTGTCGGCGCCGTCGTAGCCGAGCGCAAAATCGTCGTGCCGTCCCAGCTCGAAACGATCGTTTCCGGAGAACATATCCTTCGCCAATGCGATGTCATCGCCGAGCTTCTGAGTCCGCATGGCGGCGAAAATCTTGTTCCCCGGGCTCGAAATGTTCTGGATGGCCCACATGTCCCCCCATCCCGAACCGCCGTTGTATTGGTAGATGACGCCGGTGACCTCTCCGCCCTTCAGCGCCGTGTCGGTCATTTGGAGGTTCTGCCCGACGAAGGAGAGCACGTAGGCGCCATCCGGGGCCGAGAATGCGATGCCCCAATCGTCGTTGTAGGTCCGTCCCCATGTTGTCCAGGGATCGTCGTCGTACCGGAATATATGGTCGCGGACGTTGTATGTTGCGCCAAGGTCGAATTGATCCTGGCGAAATGCACCGGCTGCTCGGACAAGGGCCATGAGAAACTCCTTTTTTTGATTCTATAGGCAGTTATCGGCAATCCCATGGGGGAAAAATGACATGGATCAGTTATCGCAGGTTCGACGCTGGGGTGTGTCACGCGTCGACGGTTTTGCGGGCGGTTCCGCGGTCTTGATGGCGCTTGCACAGCTTGAATGCACGCGCTTGTCCTTGACCAACCCGCCACTTCCCCTCATATGCCGCCCATGACCACCGATCTCAGCCATATTCGCAACTTCTCCATCGTCGCCCATATCGACCACGGCAAGTCGACGCTTGCCGACCGGCTCATCCAGATGACCGGGACTGTTGCAGAGCGCGACATGCAGGAGCAGCTTCTCGACTCGATGGATATCGAGCGGGAACGCGGCATCACGATCAAGGCCAACTCGGTCCGTATCGAATACCCGGCGAAGGATGGCGAGACCTATATCCTGAACCTGATCGACACGCCCGGCCACGTGGACTTCGCCTACGAAGTCTCCCGTTCGATGCGTGCGGTTGAAGGCTCGCTTCTTGTCGTCGATGCAACCCAGGGGGTGGAGGCGCAGACGCTGGCGAACGTCTATACCGCGATCGAGGCGGATCACGAGATCGTACCGGTGCTGAACAAGATCGACCTGCCTGCCTCGGAGCCGGAGCGGATCGCCGAGCAGATCGAAGACGTGATCGGCATTGATGCCACCGATGCCTGCCTGATTTCGGCCAAGACCGGCGTCGGCATTCCCGACGTGCTGGAGGCCATCGTCACACGCCTGCCAGCGCCCACCGGTGACCGCGATGCGCCGCTCAAGGCGATGCTGGTGGATTCGTGGTACGACCCCTACCTTGGCGTTGTCGTCATGATCCGTGTCATGGATGGTGTTATCCGCAAGGGTGACCAGATCCTGATGATGCAGACAGGCGCGAAATACGGCGTCGACAAGCTCGCCGTGCTGCGCCCCAAGATGCAGGATATCGCGGAGCTTGGCCCCGGCGAGATCGGCATCCTGACCGCCTCGATCAAGCAGGTGCGGGATACCCGTGTCGGCGACACCATCACGCACCAGAAGAAGCCCTGCGACACGCCCTTGCCGGGCTTCAAGCCGTCGCAACCGGTGGTCTTCTGCGGTCTCTTCCCGGTCGACAATGCGGAGTTCGAGGATCTTCGCACCGCCATCGAGAAGCTGGCGCTGAACGACGCCTCTTTCACCTACGAGATGGAGACCTCCGCCGCGCTTGGCTTTGGTTTCCGTTGCGGTTTCCTTGGCTTGTTGCATCTCGAAGTGATCCGCGACCGGATCGAGCGGGAGTACGATATCGAGTTGATCACGACTGCGCCCTCGGTGATCTACCAGATCCATATGCGTGACGGCACAGAGATCGAGCTGCACAATCCCGCCGACATGCCGGACCCAGCCGATATCGACCATATCGACGAGCCGCGCATCAAGGCCACGATCATGGTGCCGGACGAGTACCTCGGTGACGTGCTCAAGCTGTGCCAGGACCGTCGCGGCATTCAGGAAGACCTGACCTATGCCGGCTCCCGCGCGATGGCGGTCTATGACCTGCCGCTGAACGAGGTCGTGTTCGATTTCTACGACCGGCTGAAATCGGTGACCAAGGGCTACGCCTCCTTCGACTACCAGCTTTCCGGCTATCGAACCGACAATCTGGTCAAGATGTCGGTGCTGGTGAACGAGGAACCGGTCGACGCGCTCTCCATGATGGTCCACCGCGACCGGGCAGAAATGCGGGGCCGGGCGATGTGCGAAAAGCTCAAGGAGCTGATTCCGCGGCATATGTTCAAGATCCCGATTCAGGCGGCCATTGGCGGCCGGGTGATCGCACGGGAAACCCTCTCGGCCATGCGCAAGGACGTGACCGCCAAGTGCTATGGCGGCGACGCCACCCGGAAGAAGAAGCTTCTGGAAAAGCAGAAGGCGGGCAAGAAGAAGATGCGCCAGTTCGGCAGGGTCGAGATCCCGCAAGAGGCGTTCATCAACGCCCTGAAGATGGAATGACCCGCAGCCTCTGACCCGGTCGGGGTCGAGTGCCATTCATTTGAATGGCGGACACCAGCGCCACGCGCTGTCAAAGGCGCGGGCGACCACACTGGTATGCTATCTAACCTCTCGTTTTTGTCGGCTCGGAACCGGATTGGGTCTGTGTTGGGAGGATGTCACCCTGCACCGTTGCATCCATCGATACGGTCCGCCGGGACTGGGCCAGAGGCACCCCGTACCCGCATCCCCCTACGTAAATCGAACCGTGTATGGTACTATCCCACTTTCATTTCCGCGGCTTTCGGCCCGGACACATGAACCTGGGAGGATATCACCATGCGCAATCTGATCCTTGCCGTCGCTCTGGCGGCGACCCCCGCGATCTCTGAAACCTTCGAGGAAACTGCCAAGGGGCTTGGCACCAGCGCTAACGAAGCCATGCCAATTTCGGACAGCCATGTGGTGCTGAAGACGGCTGGCAGCTACGAAATGTTCGAAGTGTCCGACGGGCACCCCCTGAAAGGGGCAAGCGGTCCCTGCTTCGGCTCGGTCGAAGTCATGGGGGCCGATGTGTCCGGCGGAGGCGTCTGCGTTTTCGACACGGCGACCGGAGACAAGGCGGTCATGCAATGGCATGCCGGCGGAATGGGCGAAGACGGTGCGCTGACCGGTGAGTGGACCGTTTCCGGTGGCACTGGCAAATGGACGGGGGCGTCCGGTGGCGGGACCTTTTCCTCGCTCACCGACGCGAGTACCGGCAAGTTTGTCAACACGATCGAGGGGGCGATCACCATCGAATAGCGGTTTGGGCCCGGCGAAATCTGCGCCCGCCCACCCGAGTGGTCGGGGATCACGTGCCCGTGAACAACTCTGACACGGACTTCGCGGCCTCCTGCGCTACCATTGCACAATCTCGCCACAGGAGACTCACCCCATGATCCGCACTATCGCCGCTGCCACCCTCTCTCTGGCCCTTCCAATGGCCCTCCATGCCGCCGGTTCCGGGAGCGACTCCCCGCCGACGCCGACCGAGACCACAAGCCAATGCAAGAACGGGCTGGTCTGGAACCCGAACACGAAAAAATGCGCTGCCCCGCAGAGCGGCAGTCTCGACGATGACACGTTGTATGGTGCGGTTCGCGAGTTCGCGTATGCCGGCCAGTACCGTCACGCACTCGACACGCTGGACGCGATGTCGGAGCAGCAGAGTGATCGCGTCCTGACCTACCGCGGTTTTGCGACCCGGAAGCTCGGTGATATTGACGCCGGAATGGCCTTCTATCGTGAGGCTATCGAGTTGAACCCCGACAATCTGCTAGTGCGCTCCTACATGGGGCAGGCCCTTGTCGAGCAGGGGGAAGTCGAGGCGGCCCGGGTGCAACTCACGGAGATCCGGGCCCGTGGTGGTCGCAGCACATGGCCGGAATACGCTCTGCGCAACGCCATCGAGAGTGGGCGTGGTTACAGCTACTGATCATTGCGGCGGTTTTCCCCGCCGATACCGTGATTGATCTGGGAGGGCGGCTACAGGCCGCCCTTTCTCGTTGGTGCTTCCGCCGCAGGCAGGCTCGAAGTGACCCACCACGGTGCTATCAGGGAAGACGGAACCGGTATTGATGTGACACGCGCAAATATCAGTCGTCGACATGCCCGCAGCCGTTGAGTGGCTTGTTCCATCGCGCAGCGGTTGTCGGGTCCGAAGGGTGTGCCGTGCAGCGGAGGAGCGACGGCGTTTGCACTCGACCTTGCCCGAGAGCCGGGCGATATTGGTGCGGAGTTCGGAGGCACGCACCGTGTCGGCGTTTGGGTTTTCTGGCGATAGAGGTCCAGAGTGGCGCCGAAGGGAAAGAGGCCAGCAAAGCGGCCACTCCGGTCGTCCTCTAGGGCAACGCAAGGGTAACCCGGTGTGCGCTCCTGACGTGCCAGGAATCAGTCCAACCGCCCGGGGAACCGGAAAATACGGAAGCGTGTCATGACCAGATTAGCCCTGATAGTCCATGCGCTGGCCTCGACCGTGATCATGGGCATCGGCATCGTCGTGGTGCTCGTGGCGGGCTGGGTTTCCGCGGCCGCAATCATCGGTGCCATCGTTGCCGGGCTTGTTCTTGGCATCCCGGTGGCCTGGCTGATTGCGAAGGAACTCTACGAGCGCTGAACTAGCGCCCGGAAAGTCGTTCGAAAACAACTTGATTCCGTGCATTACATGCTTCCGCGTGCGGCTTCGGGGTGTTCTTTCATGAAATGCTGCAACGTGCGGAACAGGTCCTTCGCATGCATGACATCGTCGCGGTGCATTGCCACCCGCATATCATCGCAGATCATCTGCTGCACCTTCTGAGGTCCCTTCGGCATATGCATCAGGTATTCGGCCAGCAGCGCGGCCTGCATCTCTCCGATGTGCTCATGTTCGGCAATAGCTGCGATCTGATCCCGGTCGAGGCAGTTCATGTCCTCGATATCGTCCAGCGTGATCATCCTATCCTCCCGTTTCGGCTGATCGGCTGACGTTACGTTAGCATGGCCCCGCAGGCCGAGTCATTGACCGGGATCAACAAAAAAAGTTCAGGCGTTCAGGAAGGCCAGGACCGCGGCTTCGAACTCTCTGGGTTTTTCGGCGTGAAGCCAATGGCCGGCGCCGGGAATTTTGGCGAACCGCGCAGAGGGGAAAAGAGACTTTATATCAGCGCGATGCTCCGGAAGGACATAGTCCGAAGCGCCGCCTGACAGGAACAATGTGGGGCCGTCAAACTGGCCCGTAGCGGAGCGTGGCCAACCGAGAATAAGGTCCATTTCCTTGCCCAGCACGTCAAGGTTGAGCCGCCAGCCTGGTGGATCGGTTTTAAGATCTAGGGATTGAAGGAGGAAGGCACGAATCCCTGCATCCCCGACCTCCGCCGCGAGAAGCGCATCGGCGTCGCTGCGCTTTTTCACGTCGGACAAGTCGAGCCTCTGCATCGCATGGATCAGGGGCATCTGCGTATGTCCGTAGGCCGTCGGCGCAATGTCGGCGACGACCAATCGGTTGATCATCTCGGCGTGTTCCAGCGCCAGGACCATCGCTGCCTTTCCACCCATGGAATGGCCGACCACGTCTGCCTTCCCCCCCTGCGCCATGATGACTTCAGCGAGATCGGCGGCCATTTCAGGGTAGGAGTTGGTGTCGAAGCGCGGACTTTCGCCATGGTTGCGCATATCGACGGTCACGACGGGGCGTGTGGCGCTGATCCGCTTCGCGATCACGCCCCAGTTGCGGGCGGAGCCAAAGAGGCCGTGGACGATCAGGAGAGGCGTGCCCGTGTCGGGGCCGAGACGATGGAAGGTCAGCATGTGGGTCTGTTACCCAATCGAACCCGGCGCGGCCAGCATCCGATTTGTCGTTTTCCTTGCCCAATGGTCGCGCTATAGCGGCGCCCATGACTGAACAGACGCTTCCGGAGTCGAATGCCGCACTTGCGGAGCTCATGCGCGCGAAACTCGGCGCGGGTGGGGCGGATACGCTCGAGAGCAAGCTGCGCAGGGTGCCCGGGCTGCTGCCGAGGTCGGTAAAGCGTGACGTCCGGTACCTGATCCAGATGCAAAAACTCTGGGATCATCCGAAGCTGCGACGCCAGATCGACTACACACGGGTCGAGCGCGCGCAGGCGAATCTCCGGGCCTTCCTGGAAAAGATCGACCCGAAGGATCGCCTCATGGGGCGCTTCATCGGTATCCTGGCGCCGTTGATGCTCAACATCCTGCTGATCTTCGCGGCCTTCGTCTGCTGGCTGGTCTGGACCGGACGGGTCTGACCTCACTCGCCAGCGGGGGAGGGCACGGCCTCTCGGGAGGGCGTCGTGGGGCCGGGCGGCTCACATGTGCCGAGGGTGCCGAACCTGGCCGCGACACTCGCCACAAGGTGATCCGCTGCCTGTTCCACGAGCGCCGAGGGATCCATCGCCACCGCGTCGATCCGGGCGTGAACATCCGCCGCGCGTGTGCCGATCTCCGCGATGCGGGCGTCGAAGGCCTGCAGGCGGTCCTCCAGACGCTGCGCGGTCTCGCTGGTCAACTGACCGGATTGCGCCCGGATTGCGTCGAGATCGGCCCGCAGCGCAGCGATTTCGCCGGTCATCCCTTGCACATCGTCCCGCAGCGGTTCCGCAGAAATCAGGTTGTCCGCGAAGGTCTCCGTCAGGCCGTCGACCGTGTGGGCGAGCCGCAGGCCGAGAAACAGGCAGATTGCGATCAGGATCAGGGTGGCATTCAGCATCGCCAGCAGAAGGTCGCGCAGCACGCGCACCAGGCGGGAGGAGGTTTCGGACATGGTCTGGCCTCTTTGACTTGCGCCGTTACCCTAGTCGCGCGGCTCGTTGCCGCAAGTTGCAATCTTCCGAAGTGGTTGCAGTGGACTTGCCGGGTTTCTGTGCGCATAGCTAGTCCCATGGCGCAATGGCGGCTTAAATGTGCGTCTGCGGAGAGTCGGTTGTCGTATTTGTTTCATTCGACAACCGGACGGCGCTTGGGTAAGGCCACAGATCAATTGGCAAGGCAGACAGCGGCGAGCAGCCAGGAGGGTGGATTTCATGCGTATTGCAGTTCTTGGCGGGGATGGTTTCTGCGGGTGGCCGACGTCACTGCATCTGTCCAATCTCGGACATGACGTGCACATCGTCGACAACCTGTCGCGACGCTGGATCGATACCGAACTTGGCGTTCAGTCCCTGACGCCCATGGATTCCATCCAGGAGCGCTGCCGGATCTGGCGGCAGGTTTCGGGCAACGAGATCGAGTTTCACTTGCTGGACCTGGCAAAGGAATACCAGCGGCTGAAGCAGTGGCTTGCGGAGATGCGCCCTGACGCGATCATTCACTTTGCCGAACAGCGGGCAGCGCCCTATTCCATGAAATCAGACCGCCACAAGGTCTACACCGTCGACAACAACGTCAACGCCACGCACAACCTGCTGACGGCACTGGTCGAAACGGAGATCGATGCCCATCTGGTCCACCTCGGTACGATGGGTGTCTACGGGTATTCGTCGGTCGGAGCGGCCATCCCGGAGGGATATCTCGACGTCGAGATCACCAACCTGGAAGGGGAGAAGAAGGGGCTCGACATCCTCTACCCGACAAAACCCGGCTCGGTCTATCACATGACCAAGTCGCTCGATCAGATTCTGTTCCAGTTCTACGCGCAGAATGACGGGTTGCGGGTCACCGACCTGCATCAGGGGATCGTCTGGGGAACCAACACCGATCAGACTGCCCGGCATGAGCAGTTGATCAACCGGTTCGACTACGATGGCGACTACGGCACGGTCCTGAACCGCTTCCTGATCCAGGCCGCGATCAAGTATCCGCTGACCGTTCATGGCACCGGCGGGCAGACCCGTGCCTTCATCCATATTCAGGACACGGTGCGCTGCATCGAACTGGCTCTCGGGGATGCGCCGGAGGCGGGCGACCGGGTGAAGATCTTCAACCAGATGACCGAGACGCACCGCGTGCGCGACCTGGCGGAGATGATCGCAAGGATGGCCGGTTGCGAAATTGCCTTCCTGCCCAACCCGCGCAAGGAAGCCGCCGAAAACGAGTTGATCGTCAAAAATGACGGGTTCATGGCGCTCGGCCTCGATCCGATCAAGCTGGAGACAGGGTTGCTCGATGAGATCGTCCACGTGGCGGAGAAATATGCGCATCGGATCGACCGCAAGCACGTCCCCTGCGTCTCGGCGTGGACCAAGGATATTGCCAAGCGCGTCGTGCATGATCCCGAAGCGGTGCATCTGAAGTCCGTGTCCTGATGGCCGAAGGCCTCCTTGCGAACCGCCCGCCGGAATCGCACCTCGCCTATGTCACCCTGGTCACGAATGCCGACTACGTGCGGGGCGCGCGGGCGCTTGTGCGCTCGATCAGGCTGACCCGGACGGAGGCGGATTGCGTCGTTCTTCACACTGGCGCGGTGTCCCGCAGCCAGCTCGCGCCGCTGAGCGACCTCGGGGCGCGGCTGGTGAAGACCGAGCTGTTGCCCACGTCGGATGCCTTCAACGACTCCCATGCGCGCGAGCGCCTGCATGGGGTTGCGCCTTTCACCAAGGGTCAGAAGCCACCGTTCCACACGCCGCTCGACAATTTCGCGAAGCTGCGCCTGTGGCAGATGGAGGAGTACCAGGCCGTGGTCTTCATCGACGCAGATGCGCTGGTGCTGAAGAATTGTGATCGGCTGTTCGACTATCCGGAGTTTTCGGCCGCGCCCAATGTCTACGAGAGCCTCGCGGATTTTCACAGGCTGAACTCTGGCGTCTTCACGGCCCGGCCAAGCGCGATGACCTTCGAGGCAATGCTGGCGGAACTCGACACGCCGGGTGCGTTCTGGCGGCGGACGGACCAGACGTTCCTGCAGCATTTCTTCCCTGACTGGCACGGGTTGCCGATTTTTGACAACATGCTGCAATACGTCTGGTTCAACATGCCGGAGTTGTGGAACTGGTCCTCCATCCACGTGCTGCATTTCCAGTACGAGAAGCCCTGGCAGGACCCGCATCCGAAGGCGGCGAAGCTGGCGCCGCTCATAGAACTCTGGAAGGCATTTGCTGGTGATGGACCCGTGCCGGTCGTTGCCACCCTTCCCGGACCGGATCAGGCGAGGGTGGCGGTGTGAAACTCGCTGTGACCGGCGGGACGGGTGCCGTTGGTCGGTTCATCGTGGAGGAGGCCCTGCGGCAGGGCGATGCGGTCCAGGTGCTGGGTCGGACAGAGCCAGGGCTGAAGGGGTTTTCCCGGCCGGTGGCATTCCAGACCCACGACCTGAGTGGCCCCGCACCTGCGCTCGATGGGTGCGATGCCTTGGTCCACGCGGCGTTTTCCCATGTTCCCGGTCGGTATCGAGGTGGGGAGGGAGAAGATCCGAAGGGTTTCCTGCGCGCCAATGTCGACGGCAGCTTGCGGGTCTTCGAGGCGGCACGATCGGCCGGGATCCGGCGCATCGTCTTTCTGTCGTCGCGCGCCGTCTATGGCGACTATTCACCGGGCACGCCTCTGCCCGAGACACTGCCGCCGCGCCCCGACACGCTCTATGGCCGGGCGAAGTTCGAGGTCGAGCAGGCGCTGGCCGCGATGATACGGCCGGGGCTGCGCACGGTGAGCCTGCGCGCCACGGGAGTCTATGGCTGCGCCGTCTCGGGGATGCCGCACAAGTGGACCAATCTGTTTCGGGATTTCCGCGCCGGCGAAGACATTGCCCCACGCGTCGCCACGGAGGTCCATGGACGTGACCTCGCGGCGGCTGTTCGGCTTGCCCTGACAGGGAAGGTGCCACCGGTGCTCAATGTCTCCGACCTGCTGCTGGATCGGCGCTACCTGTTGCGCGAAGTGGCGCGATTGACCGGCTGCACGACGCCGTTGCCGCAACGGGCGGATGCCGGGCAGGTGAGCGTCATGCCGGTCGACGCGCTGGCAGGTCTCGGTTGGCGGCCGGGCGGGGTCGACCTGTTGCGGCGCAGCTTGCCCGGCCTGCTCGACCAGGCGAGCTGACGGCCTTGCCCGCGGGGCTCTTTCCCGATGCCGACTTTCGTGGTAACCTTTCGCTCAGACAAGAAAAAAAGAGCAGCCAAATGGAAATGGGAACGGGCTTCGAAGGCACGTTCGTCATTCCCTGGTCACAGACAATCACCGATGGCATCCCCGCAGCCCCTGCGTCGGAGATGCGCGCGGGCGTGACATGGGTTTGGACGGGACAGGCGACCCGGGTGGACGGCCCGGGCGAGATTGGCCTTCTTGGGGGCGCCATCGGATCGGCGGATCTTCACGCGCGCGCGGCCCGAAAGGCGCGACAGATCGTGGGACAGATCGGTGCCCCGGCGCCGGCGCCGCTCGAAATCGCGGACGACCAGTTGCTGGACCGGTGTTTCGTCCTGACCGATGGGCGCCGCGCCTATGTTGCCAGCCGGATCGAAGCCGGCCCGCAGGAGCTCGCAATGTTCCTCGGCGAGTTGCCGCCGCAGGGCGTAGAGCTCTGGGTCGTGCGCAAGATCACGTCGACGCGTGCCGAGAAACGGGCCCGTCAGGCTGGGCAGCGCAGCGTCATCTGTTTTGCGGCAGGGGCTGCGATCGCGACGCCGAAGGGCCCGCGTCCGGTGGAAAACCTGTTGGAGGGCGATCTGGTGCTGACACGCGACGACGGTCCGCAACCCGTGCTCTGGACCGGACGACGCCGGATGTCGGGCGCGCGGCTGCACACCTCGCCCCAGCTGCGGCCGATCCGCTTGCGTGCCTCGGCGCTCGCTTCCAACCGCCCCGACAGCGACCTGTTGGTATCGCCGGGCCACCGTATTCTGTTGCAGGATCGCGCGGCGTTCGACCTTTTCGGGGAACCGGAGGTGCTGGTGCGGGCGGAGGACCTGTGCGACCGTCCGGGGATCGTGCGCGACGTTTCCGTCGCCTCCGTAACCTATGTCCACCTGATGCTGGAACATCACCAGATTCTGACCGTGAATGGCGTGCCGAGCGAGAGCTTTCACCCGGACGAAGCGGATCTCGATGAACTCGACCCGCTGGACCGGGAAGACCTGCTCGACCTCGACCCGTCGCTGGCGACGGATCCTTGGATGTACGGAGCACCCGCGCGCCGCCGCCTCACGTCCGCGGATGCCGCAATCCTCGTGTCGCGGAGCCTTGCCGCCTGAGCGTGAAGGGCGGTTGACTCCCCCATGGCCTGACATTAGGAAGCGCCATCCCGGCCGCGAGGCTCGGGGTATTCATTGGTGTTGGTGGCCCCCGCAAGGGGATGCCTGTCTCCCGCAAGGGAAAGGACAACGCCCTTCACAGGCGCCTTCGGGCGCCGCGCTAACGAAGGAGATCAGCCGTGACCAAACGCACGTCTGCCAAGTACAAGATCGATCGCCGCATGGGCGAGAACATTTGGGGCCGCCCCAAATCCCCCGTCAACCGCCGTGAGTACGGCCCGGGCCAGCACGGACAGCGCCGCAAGGGCAAGATGTCCGACTTCGGCCTCCAGCTGCGCGCCAAGCAGAAGCTGAAGGGCTACTACGGTGACCTGACCGAAAAGCAGTTCCGCCGCATCTTCTCCGAAGCCGAGCGTGTGCGCGGTGACACCGGTGAGAACCTGATCGGCCTGCTCGAGCGTCGTCTGGACGCTGTCGTCTATCGTGCCAAGTTCGTGCCGACCATTTTCGCGGCCCGCCAGTTCGTGAACCACGGCCACGTCAAGGTGAACGGAAAGCGCGTGAACATCCCCTCCTATCGCGTCAAGGAAGGCGATGTGATCGAGGTCCGTGATCGCTCCAAGCAGCTCGCCATCGTCCTGGAGGCTGCCCAGCTGCCCGAGCGTGACGTGCCGGATTACATCGACGCCGACCACTCCAAGATGGCCGCGACCTTTGTCCGGACCCCGGGTCTCGGCGATGTGCCCTACGCGGTGCAGATGGAACCGAACCTCGTCATCGAATACTACGCTCAGAACTAGGTTCTTCGAGCATTCCACATCAGAGGCCGCGCCGGGAAACCGGGGCGGCCCTTTTTTTGTACTTCGGGTTCCCTCATGGACTTACGCGAGAAAGCATGGTCGAAAAGTCAGGGAGAGCAACCTGTGAAGAGACCTACACCAAGATCAAATCGTCGATCAGCGCGTTCGTGTTGTCGATATTTAGCAAGGTGATGGTCCCGTTGCTGAACTCGAGAACCGTGTTCCCATCGTTTGAAGAAGCGAAAATGTTCAGGATCTGATGCCTACTCATCCCGCCACCCCACAGGTCTTTGTCCAGTACCAATGTGTCGACATCGTCACGAAAGTCCTTCACCACATCCTGCCCGTTTCCTTTTCTGAAAATGAACCTGTCCTGGCCTTGTCCCCCGGAAAGCAGGTCGTCGCCGTTGCCGCCATGGAGCCGATCGGCTCCGCGACCGCCTCGCAGGTCATCAGACCCCGCGTGTCCGAACAAGCTATCATCGTCCGCTTCACCAAACAGCTTGTCGTTGTTCTTCCCGCCCAACAGGACATCATTGCCGGTACCGCCAAAGAGCTTGTCGCGTCCGGCTAGACCTTTCAGCGAGTCGTTGCCGCCTTGACCTCGCAACAGATCGTTTCCGGCTCCGCCATCAAGCTGGTCATTGCCCCCTCGGCCATACATCCTGTCGTCGCCCTTGTAGCCAAATCCGACGTCTGCTGCGGCACTGAACTTCATATGGTCGTTTCCTGAAAGCGCCTGTTTCAGAACAGCTTGGTCATCTCGCGTGGAGATCGTCTGTGATGCTGCGAAAACCTTCGATGCTTCGACCTCGGCGCCCATGATTCCCCAGGAAGGATGGTCAAGGTCTGAGCCGTATCTCACATCATAGTACTCCAGAAGAACCTCTACATTTCCGGAATACGACCCCGTCCGCTCATGATAGTAGAGCTTTTGACCGGCAAAAACGGTGATGTTGTTGCCGTTTCCCACGTTCCACATGACAGCATGTGCATTGCCCACATCAATGCCCGCAAACTCGCGCCCGTCATCCTCGATGAAGAGTTCTTCCATGAACCCTTTGGTGATCCGATGAAGATCCAGGTTTTTCACATTGAATTGGTGAACGGTTTCGAGTCTTGCCATCGCGCCTTTTCCCACATGCAAATGACGTCCAGGAAACCTGTCTGCGCCAATGCTGGTTGAAATTGGGCGCGGATGCGGTAGTTCATTGATCGCTTTTGCGGAAACCCTGTTTTGCCAATAGGCAAAGCCGCTACTGGAACCGGTCGGGTGCTGTCGCTAAGAGGAGCTTGCAAGGAGACTGACATGAGCACCATCATCCCGCAGCCCGGTATCATGGACATCGCCCTCTACGAGGGTGGGCAGAGCCATGTCGAGGGTGTGGCGGATGTCCTCAAGCTGTCGTCCAATGAAAACCCCTTCGGGTTCAGCCCGAAAGTGTCGGAGGCGCTGTCCGGGTGCCTGACACGGTTGCATCGCTACCCGAACACGGACCACGCCCCGCTGCGGGAAGCCATCGGTGAGGTTCACGGCCTTGACCCGGAGCGGATCATTTGCGGAGTGGGCTCGGACGAGATCATCAATTTCCTCTGTCAGGCCTATGCCGGGCCGGGAGACGAGGTCCTGCACACCGAGCATGGTTTTGCCATGTACCGGATCTCGGCGCTGGCGGCAGGGGCTACGCCGGTCGTGGCTGCGGAACGGGAGCGGGTCACCGATGTGGACGCGCTGCTGTCGGCCTGCACGGAGCGGACGAAGCTCGTCTTCATCGCCAATCCGAACAACCCCACCGGCACTATGATCGGCGGCAACGAGGTTGCGCGGCTTGCCGACGGCCTGCCCGACGGCGCTCTGCTGGTACTTGACGGGGCCTATGCGGAGTTCGTGGATGGGTTCGATGGCGGGGTGTCGCTGGTCGACCAGCGGGACAATGTCGTCATGACCCGCACGTTTTCCAAGCTCTATGGCCTTGGAGGGCTTCGGATCGGTTGGGGCTATGGCCCGAAACCGATCATCGACGTGCTGAACCGCATCAGGGGGCCCTTCAATCTGTCCGAGTTTCAGATGGCCGCTGCCATCGCCGCCGTTCGGGACCAGGACTGGGCCACGCGGTGCAAGGCGGAGAACGCGCGGTTGCGGGTCTGGCTGGGAGAGGAACTGGCCGCGCTCGGGGTGCCGTCGGACGTGAGCCTGACGAATTTCATACTCGCACGGTTTGCAGACCCTGCCGAGGCAGAGGCTGCAGACCTGCACCTGAAAACCCTCGGCGTGATCGTGAGGCGGGTCGGCGGTTATGGCTTGCCAAACTGCTTGCGGATCACCGTGGGCGACACGGTCGGCTGTCGGCGGGTCGTCGAGGGTATTCGCACATTCCGGGAAGAGAACGCATGAGCCAGATCTACGATCGCGTCGCCTATATCGGCCTCGGCCTGATTGCGAGTTCGATGATTCACGCCGGGCGGCGCGCCGGGCTTCAGCGCGAGATCGTGGGCACCGCCCGATCGGCGGAAACCCGCGCCATCGCGCGGGAGGATGGGTTGTGCGACATCGTCACGGACACCGCCGCCGAAGCGGTGAAGGATGCCGACCTCGTGGTGCTCTGCGTCCCGGTCGGAGCAATGGAAAAAGTTGCCGCCGAAATAGGACCTTGCCTGAAACCGGGCTGCACCGTGACCGATGTCGGGTCGGTGAAGCGCGCGGTGATCGCGGCGGTGCAGCCTCACCTGCCCGAGGGGGTCCATTTCGTTCCAGCACACCCGCTGGCCGGCACCGAGCATTCCGGGCCACGCTCGGGCTTTGCCGAGCTCTTCGACAATCGCTACACTCTGGTCGTACCCGACGCGGCGACGGACAAGGAGGCCGTCGCCCGGCTGGAGGCCTTCTGGAAAGGGATGGGGGCAAATGTCGAGTTCATGGATCCCGATCACCACGATCTGGTGCTCATGGTGACCTCTCATGCGCCGCACCTGATCGCCTACACGATGGTGGGCGTGGCCGATGATCTTGGTCGGGTGACCGATAGCGAGGTGATCAAGTACTCCGCCGCCGGCTTCCGCGACTTTACCCGGATTGCAGCCTCCGATCCGACCATGTGGCGCGACGTGTTTCTCAACAACAAGGACGCGACGATGGAAATCCTCGGTCGGTTCATCGAAGAGTTGATGTCGCTTCAGCGGGCGATCCGAACCGGCGATGGCGATCAATTGCACAGCTATTTCACTCGAACGCGGGCGATCCGTCGCGGCATCATCGAGGCAGGTCAGGACACCGCCGCCCCGGATTTCGGACGCGGTGGCGGACAGACGGAGGGACCATCGGGATGATCCGCACCCTGTCGATGCTTGTCGCTGCCGGGTTTACGGCCGGCGTGGCAGCCGCAGAAGCCCCGAACACAAGCCTTCGTCCGGTGGCTCGCTCGGCGCCCGAGCCCGCGGTGCCGGCTGCTGCACCGGCGGAGGTTGCAGTTCTGGCCGCAGCCACGATGGCGACGCTGACGCCAACGGCACCTGGCGCCGAAGGTCAGGACGACACCGCACTGCCGCCGGTGCGGTTCGACGCCGGGATTCGGCCCAGACCACGTTCCGGCGTCTTTCTGCAAAAGGAAATCGGCGCGGACGATGCGGGATACGGCATGGTCGAAGTCACCCGACAGGTGGTGCGCGTTGGGTTCAACCCGGAGTTTCGGCCGTCGGCGCGACCACCGCACCCGCTGGCCAAGGAAATGGTGCTGCTCGCCGCTGCCAGTTCGCGTGCGGCCACTCCTGACTCTCCACATCCCAAGGTGCGTCCCGCGGGGTTCGAGAAACTCTTCAAACGCCGAAGCCGCAACAGCTATGGCTCTGCCGGATCGGTTTGCGGTGTGAACGCAATCAAGGGAACGGCGATCAAGCCCGTCGGTCGGCCGGGGAGTGGGTGTGGTATCGCCAGCCCCGTGCGTGTGACGGAAATCGCCGGTGTGCGCCTGTCGATGCCGTCCACGATGGACTGCACGACCGCCAAGGCGACCTACAGCTGGATCGAAAAGGGAATGAAGCCGGCCGTGGGCAAGCGTGGCGGGGGCGTGGCGCAGATCAAGGTCGCTGCGCATTACGCATGCCGCACACGCAACAACCGCCCGGGCGGCAAACTGTCAGAGCATGCCAAGGGGCATGCCATCGATATCTCTGGTTTCGTGCTGAAAGACGGCAGCCAGATCAGCGTGCTCAAGGGATGGCGCACACGGAAAGATGGCAAGATCCTGAAGCGGATGCACAAGGCGGCTTGCGGTCCTTATGGCACGGTGCTCGGACCCAATGCCGACCGCTACCACCAGGACCATTTCCATTTCGATACCGCCCGCTATCGCAGCGGCGCCTACTGCAAGTAACTGGACCTCAGGGAATGCGGATCGTCGGCGCCGGCCCGATCGGCACCGGCCCGAGCTTCGTGCGCCCGTTCGAGAAGGTCAGCGGAATGTCCAGCGTCTCGGACCGGCCGGCAAGGCCGCTGAGCAGCAGCAACGCGGATTCGATCGGATCGGCGATGCTGTCGGGCAGGGCGCCACTCTGGCGCGCGACCTCAAGGATATCGCGCCAGTTCGTTGCCTTCACCATCACCTCGCCGCTGACCTGGCCTGAAGGCGAGACCGACACGTCGCCGGCGATCCGCACTTCCAGCGCACCCCAGGTCGCCCCGAGGTTGCGAATATCGACCTGCTGCGGCTGTGGTCGCACGCCTTCCAGCGCGGCCTTGTCCCAGGGGCGGTCGAATTGCACCGACAGATCGGCCGTCAGGCGCTCGACCTCCGCCGGGACCAACCCCGCCTGCGCCAGCTTTTCCAGCATCGGCGCGCGCGGCTTGAGCCCGGTAATCTCCACGCCGATATCCCGGGCGCCTTCTCTCCCATCGTCCGGACGGGTCGCGATGCGGGCCTGCTCAAGCGAACTCGTCCACCCGGCGTCCGAGCGGAGCTTCAACCCCTCGAAAACCAACGTTGCCGTCTCCAGTTGCCGATCCGATCCCGGGACGAATGTTACCGAGCCCTGCAAGTCATCGCCGGAGATCGCGATTTTCTCGTCCGTGGTCTGGACCGTCATTGTATCCGGCCAGACAAGGATCACGTGATCCTTCTCGTAGTTCAGCCCGAGGATCTGGAAGAAGGGCGCTGACCACACCCAGCCGTATTCCGTGTTGGCCAGCGTCAGGTCCGTGATGGTGCGATCGATGCGGGTGGGAAAACCCTGCACCGAGATATCCGACCACTCCGCCTGCCAGCCGGCGGCGCGGCGTTCTTCCATCCAGCCGGTCAGCCCGGCCCTGGCATGCCAGGCGCCCCAGCCCCACCAAGCGCTCCATGCCAGCGCAAGAACAATGGCCAGCCACAACAGACGGATCGGTTTCATGTCGCCCCTTTCGCGATGCTCCGAATTGCGGTTTACACCTCTGAGCACGTTGGAGGCCAGAGATGCTGCAGGATATCGACACCACCCAACCCTTGTGGGTCTTCGGCTACGGAAGCCTTATCTGGCACCCGGGCTTCCCGGTGGAGGAGCAGGCGGTCGCGCGCCTGACGGGATACCACCGCGCCTTTTGCATGAGTTCGATCCATCACCGGGGCACGGAGGCCAATCCGGGTCTCGTCCTTGCACTGGACCAGTCGGAAGTTGCCCATTGCGACGGGCTCGCCTTTCGCGTGATGCCGGGCCATGAACCGGAGACGCTCGCGGCTCTGCGTGAACGCGAACTGGTGTCCTCCGCCTACCTCGAAGAGATCGTCACATTGAGGTGTCGCGATGGGCGGGCGATCCAGGCGCTGGCCTATGTCATTGATCCCGACCATGTGCAGTATTGCGGCGGCCTTCCACTGGAGGAGCAGGCGCAAATCATCGCCCATGCGGTGGGGGGACGGGGTCCGAACACCGAATACCTGTTCAATACCGCCGATCACCTGACCGAACTTGGCCTTGCGGACGAGGATCTGGACTGGCTGGCTGCGCGTGTGCGTGCTCTCACGGCATCGGATGGGCGCTGAGGCATGTTGCACATTGGCATTCTGCAGAGCGGCAACTAACGTGGCCACCAAGGAAAACAAGCGTCGAGACGTGCCGGTATCATGAGCGACCGCCCTACTACGACCCAGTTCTCGCAACCGGTGCGCCAGATCGTCCAGATGCTGGCCGTATGCGGCCTCGTCGGCGCCGGAGGGTGGGCCATTTTCCCGGCGGTCAAGCCGGTTTTCTGGGCGAACCCCTACCTGAACGGTTTCATCGCCTTCGTGTTCATCGTCGGCGTGCTGGCCTGTTTCCTGCAAGTTGCGCAGCTGTCGTCCTCCGTGCGCTGGATCGAGGCATTCGTGCGCGATCATCGCGCCGCCGCCGATGGCCCCGCGCCGCGCCTGTTGGCGCCATTGGCCGCGCTGCTGCGATCGCGTGGCGTGAACCGGCAGATCTCCTCGACCTCGGCCAGTTCGATCCTCGACTCGGTGGCCACCCGCATAGAGGAAGGCCGGGACATTACCCGATATCTCGTCAACCTTCTGATCTTCCTCGGACTTTTGGGGACGTTCTACGGGCTGGCCACAACGGTTCCCGCCGTGGTGGAAACCATCCGGTCGCTCGCACCCAAGGAAGGCGAAACCGGTATTCAGGTTTTCGAAAAGCTCATGGGCGGGTTGGAGGCACAGCTCAGTGGCATGGGGACGGCGTTTGGCTCATCGCTTCTGGGCCTTGCGGGGTCGCTGGTCGTGGGGCTGCTGGAGCTCTTTGCCTCGCGCGGACAGAACCGTTTCTACCGTGAACTGGAAGAATGGCTTTCCTCCATCACGCGCCTGGGTTTCGCCGGCGGCGAGGGAGAGATCACTGGCGAGGCCGGCGCCCTGGTCGGCGTGCTTGACCACATGGCCGAGCAGATGGAAGCGATGCGGGAGATGTTCAACCAATCCGACATTTCGCGCGCCATGGTGGATGACAAGCTGTCCGAGGTTGCGGTCGCGGTCACGGCACTGACGCGCACCATGCAGCACGGTGACCGCAGCACCGACATCCTGGAGCGGATTGCCGAGGGGCAGGAGCGTATGGCGGAGGGTCAGACGCGCATGATCCAGCACGTCGCGACCGGGCGCTCCCATCAGGAGGGCGACCTGATCGACAGTGGATCGGGCGACGCCGAAAGCCGTATGCGGCTGCGTTCCATCGACGTGCAACTCCTGCGCATCCTGGAAGAACTCGCAGCCGGCCGGCAGGAAACCGTGGCGGAGTTGCGTGCCGATCTCGCAACCCTTGCACGGGAGATCCGCAAGACCCGCAATGCTGCACAACGGCAGGCCGGGCGGAATACCATCATCGATCCGGGCTCGGGGGAGTAACCCATGGCGCTCTCCCGGCGGCGCAGTGACCGATTCTCGGGCTCGATCTGGCCCGGTTTCGTGGACGCGATGACGGCGCTGTTGCTGGTGCTGATGTTCGTCCTTTCGATCTTCATGATCGTACAGTTCATGCTGCGGGAGACGATCACCGGCCAGGAAAGCGAGCTTGACCTGCTTTCCGCCGAGATCTCCCAATTGGCCGATGCCCTTGGGCTGGAGCGGCAGAAGAGCTCCGATCTGGAGGCACAGGTCGGTACATTGGATACCCGGCTGTCGGCGACGATCGCCGACCGCGACGAGAAATCCGCCCTGATCGCTGCACTGAGCTCGCAGATGGCGGAACAGCAGGATGCACTCGCCGAGGCTGACGCGCAGCTCAACCAGCAGGCCTCGCAGATATCCGATTTCGAAGCGCAGGTCGCGATGCTCCTCGTTCAGCGGGATCAGGCCCGTACCACCGGAGATCAACTGGCGCAGGACAACGCCGCGCTGGAGGCGGAACGCGATGCGTTGACGGCAGAGCGCGATCAGCTGGATGGCGAACGCGACGCGCTGGAAACCGCGCTTGCCACGGCGCGCGGAGAGATTGACGCCCAGGTCGAGGCAGCCCGGCTGGCCGCTGCTCGGCGGGAGGCGCTGGACGCTCTGGTTGCCGATCTGGAACGGAAGAATGCGCAGGCGGATGAGGCTCTGGCGAGCTGGTCGGCCGAGGCGGAGGATCTCCAAGCCCGGCTGAGCGAAGAAGAAGCCGCGCGGCTTGCCGAAGCGGCCGCAGCGCAGGCGCTTCGCGAACGTTTGAAAGGAGCCGAAGACGAGTTGACGGCGATGACGCTGGCGCTTGAGGAACAGCGCCAGAAAGCAGAGGAAACCCTGACCATGCTTGCGGCGGCAGAATCCGCCGAAGCCCAGTTGGACGAGAAACTCGCCGCTGCATTGCTGACCCGCCTCAGCCTTGAAGAGCAGCTTGCCAGCCAGACGGCGCGCGGGGAGAGCACGTCCGCTGCCCTCGCCGATGCCCGGGCGGAGGCCGAACGATTGACTCAGGCCCTTGCAACGGCAGAGGCCGAACGTGCCCGGCTGACCGCTGCGCTGGAAGATGCGCGCAGCGGACAGGACAGCTCTGCTGCCGCCTTGTCGGCGGCGCAGGATGATCTGGCCGAGTTGCAGATCGAAATGGGAACCATGCGCTCGCGCACGGCCGCGCTGACCGCGCAGCTTTCCGCAGCACAGGCCACCGACGCCGAGAGCGCACGGGCGCTCGCCGATGCCGAGGCGCGGGTGGCGGAACTGTCCGATACACTGGACAGCGAGCGCGCCGCCACCGCGCGGCTGAGCAGCGAACTGGCCGAAGCGGTCGAGGCGGGCTCAGGCTCCGCAGCGGCCCTTGCAGCTGCGGAACGGACAGTCGAAACGCTCTCCCGCGATCTTGCGGAGCTTCGCAGTGAGGCTGCGCGGCTGACGGCGGAAAACGAAAGCCTGCGTGCGGCAACGGGCGACCGGGACGATATCCGTCGGCAACTTGCGGCGGCGCTTGCGGCAAAGCTGGCGCTGGAGGAGGCAGGACGCATCCAGATGTCGGAAGCGGAGCAGCGCAATGCCTTGCTTGCCGCCGCCAACAAGCAACTGGAGCAGGAGGAGGCTCGTTCGGCTGAAAGCCAGCGCCGCATGGCAGTGATGAACGAGCAGATCGCGGCGCTGCGAAGCCAGCTCGGTTCGTTGCAAGGCCTGCTGGATGCAGCCGAAGCGCGGGATGCAGAGGCCCAGGTTCAGATTGAATCTCTGGGGTCCCGGCTCAACACCGCGCTGGCCCAGGTTGCCGCAGAGGAGCGCGCACGCGCGCGGCTGGAAGAGGCTGAGCGCCTGCGTCTGGAAGAGGAGAAACGGCGGCTGGAAGCGGAGGCAAGAGATCTCGCGAACTACCGTTCGGAATTCTTCGGCAAGCTGCGGTCCATCCTTGGCGGCCGCGAAGGTGTGCGCATCGCGGGGGACCGTTTCGTCTTCTCCTCGGAAGTCCTGTTCGAACCCGCCTCCGCCCAGCTTGCGCCGGAAGGCCAGGAGCAGATCACGCAGGTCGTTGATATCCTGTCCGACATTTCCGACGAAATCCCCACCGAAATCGATTGGGTGATCCGGGTCGATGGTCATACGGACAACCAGCCGCTTTCCGGATTCGGCCTCTATGCCGACAACTGGGAGCTCAGCCAGGCGCGTGCCCTGTCCGTGGTCCGCTTCATGACGGAGGAGCTCGGCTTCCCGCCCGATCGGCTTGCTGCCAATGGATTTGGCGAGTTCCAACCGATTTCGCTGGAGGATACGCCAGAGGGCCGTGCGCAGAACCGCAGGATCGAGTTGAAACTGACCGAGCGCTGATGGCCTCAGCGGGCTAAATGCGCCGTTGCCGAAATCAATTCAGCTCGAACTCGACCATACGGTGGTCGAGGACCTCTCCGCCACGCCGGTGAACGACCTCCGCGCGGTAGGCGCCCGGTGGGAATCCGGCTTTCGGCGCCTTCTTGCCCCAGGCGCGGTAGAGAAATGGTTGCCGTTTTTCCAGCGTGTCCACATTGCTGCCAAGCGCACCACCGGGGCCTGCCAGGGACAGCTCGATCTCGTCGTCGACGTCGCCGCCAAAGACGAATCCCCAGACGACCAGTGCGGAGGGCGCCGTATTGGGAAGGTCGACGCCCGGTAGCCCGTCCTTGACCTCGCTATAGTCCGGGACCCGGTCGAGAACACCGATCTGGAGCAGGCCGCCGGGGCGATAGGTTGCGGCCTCCTGCCAGAGGTCGGGGATCGTTTCCAGCCCGCAAGTTGCGGACATGTCAGGCTGGAACGGATCGATCACCGCGCGTCCCTTGCGTACGGAGAAATGGACGTGTGGGAAGGTCGCCAGCCCGCTCATCCCCACCAGCCCAAGTGGCTCGCCCGCCTCCACCTTCTGGCCCTGTTGCACCCGGACCGAGGCATTGCGGAGGTGGCAATACTGGGTTTCCCAATCATCCCCGTGGCTGATCGCGACGCCGTTGCCGCATTCCCGGTTGGTCAGGTCAGGCGCGCCCGGATCGGTCGCGTCGATGTCGGGCATGCCGTCCCGCACGCCGCGCACGATCCCCGGGGCGGCTGCGACGACGGGGACACCTCGCCCCATATCCGCCAGGGTCGAAATGGCGAAATCCGTGCCCTTGTGCCCGTCATTGGCCAGGTTGCCACAGGCGAAATCCTGAACGCCCGGGCCGGGGTCGCGGTCGACATATTGCTGAATGTGGCAATCGACACCGAGCGTGCATTCAAGCGGCAAGCCCAAAGTCGGCGCCTCTGCCGCAACCGGAAGCGAGAGGATGCCAAACACAAGAAGGGGCGCCGTGTGGCGCCCCAACTCTTGATACCCGGTCATCTCAGTCAGCCGTCAGCAGCGGTGGCTTGCGGGAGGAGAGCTGCGGTTTGCCCGGCTCTTCTATCCGCAGTTCCAACTCGCCGTCCTTCAGGCCGACCTTCACGATGCCGCCCTTTGTGAGCTTGCCAAAGAGCAGCTCCTCCGCCAGCGGCTTCTTGATGTGTTCCTGGATCACCCGACCAAGCGGGCGTGCGCCCATCTTGTCGTCATAGCCCTTCTCGGCCAGCCATTCCGCCGCGGGCTTGGTCAGCTCGATGGTGACGTTACGGTCCATCAACTGAGCCTCAAGCTGCAGAACGAACTTCTCGACAACCTGGAGGATGACCTCCTTGCCAAGCGGTGCGAAGCTGACCACCGCATCGAGGCGGTTGCGGAACTCCGGCGTGAACGTCCGCTCGATGGCGGCGGTATCCTCGCCTTCCCGCTTGTCGCGGCCGAAGCCGATCGCGGCCTTGGCCATGTCCGACGCGCCGGCGTTGGAGGTCATGATCAGGATCACGTTTCGGAAGTCCACGGACCGGCCATTGTGGTCGGTGAGCGTGCCGTGATCCATGACCTGCAACAGAATGTTGAACACGTCTGGATGGGCTTTCTCGATTTCGTCGAGGAGCAGCACGCAATGCGGGTGCTGGTCCACGCCATCGGTCAGAAGCCCGCCCTGATCGAAGCCCACATAGCCCGGAGGTGCACCAATCAGGCGAGAGACCGCGTGTTTCTCCATGTATTCCGACATGTCGAAGCGCAGCATCTCGACACCCAGCGTGTCCGCGAGTTGCTTGGCGACCTCGGTCTTGCCGACGCCCGTGGGGCCCGCGAAGAGGTAGTTGCCGATGGGCTTTTCCGGTTCGCGCAATCCGGCGCGGGCGAGCTTGATCGCGGAGGAAAGTGCCTCGATAGCGCGATCCTGCCCGAACACCACACGCTTGAGGCTTGCATCCAGATCGCGAAGCACCTCCGCGTCGTCCTTGGAGACGTTCTTCGGCGGGATTCGGGCAATCTTGGCGATCACCGCCTCGATCTCCTTGGTGCCGATGGTCTTGCGCCGTCGGCTTTCGGGAACAAGGTGCTGCGCCGCGCCGGCTTCATCGATCACGTCGATCGCCTTGTCCGGCAGCTTCCGGTCGTTCATGTAGCGCGCAGAGAGCTCCACCGCGGTCTTGATCGCATCGGCGGTGTACTTGATGTCGTGATGCTCCTCGAAATAGGGCTTCAGGCCTTTCAGGATCTTGACGCTGTCCTCAACCGAAGGCTCGTTCACGTCGATCTTCTGGAACCGGCGCGACAACGCCCTGTCCTTCTCGAAGTGCTGGCGGAACTCCTTGTAGGTTGTCGAACCCATGCAGCGCAGCTTGCCGCCCTGCAGCGCGGGCTTGAGAAGGTTGGAGGCATCCATCGCCCCGCCACTCGTCGCGCCAGCGCCGATCACGGTGTGGATTTCGTCAATGAAGAGCACCGCGTCCGGATGGTCCTCCAATTCGGTCACGACCGCTTTCAGTCGTTCCTCGAAATCGCCGCGATATCGCGTTCCGGCCAGCAACGCGCCCATGTCGAGCGAGAAGATCGTGGCACCGGACAGCACTTCCGGCGTTTCTCCGGCAGTGATCTTGCGCGCCAGACCTTCGGCGATAGCGGTCTTGCCAACGCCCGGATCACCGACCAGCAGCGGGTTGTTCTTGCGGCGACGGCAGAGAACCTGCACGCAACGCTCCACCTCCGCGCTTCGGCCGATCAACGGATCGACGTCGCCCTGCCGCGCCTTGGCGTTCAGATCGACGCAGTATTTTGCGAGTGCCGATTCCTTCTGTTCGCCGGGTTGCGCCTCCCCCTCGACGCCGGGTTGGGAGGCTTCCTCTTCCATGTCCGCCCCGGTGATCGGGCGCGCTTCCCCGAAGCTGGGGTTCTTCGCCACTCCATGCGCAATGAAATTCACGGCGTCATACCGTGTCATCTCCTGCTCCTGCAGGAAGAAGGCGGCATTGGATTCCCGCTCGGCGAAGATCGCGACCAACACGTTCGCGCCGGTCACTTCGGTGCGGCCCGAGGATTGCACATGGATTGCGGCCCGCTGGATGACGCGCTGGAAGGCGGCGGTCGGCACCGCTTCCGACCCCTCGACCTCCGTCACCAGGGTGGCGAGATCCTCCTCGATGAACTCGACAAGGGTACGGCGCAGTTCTTCCAGATCGACGTCGCAGGCCTGCATGACCTTCGCTGCGTCCGGCTCGTCGATCAGGGCCAGGAGCAGATGCTCAAGGGTGGCCAGCTCGTGACGCCGGGCATTGGCAAAGCCCAGGGCAGCGTGGATGGCCTGCTCGAGTGTGTTCGAAAATGACGGCACGTCTCGTGCTCCTTTTATTGCGGCTGGACCCGCGGCGGTCGCCCGCCTTTACACTGGTCCCATTGTTTTAAAGTTTGGTGGGCGGAGCAGCGGCTTCAAGTCTTTTTTCATGCTGACGGCCCTTCAAGCCGGCAATTGCACAAAAAGTGATCGCGGGTGAAAGGTCGCCAGCGGAAGCGATACGCCATGTTTTCTTGCGGTATTGCGCCCGGAAGGCCGATTTTCCCGGGCCCCGCCTGTGATCTGACGGCGTGGCCGCCGATGCGCCCGATGGAACAGGACCAGACCGGGCAGAATCGCTCCGCCGGTGCGGCGGCGGCGCATCGGGGCCGTGACGGTGCTTCAGAACGCGTCCTTCCGGCGGCGAATCTCTGCAAAGACATCTACGTCCGGCGCGCCCGCCATTCCCAGGCGCGCTTTCACCTCCGGGGCTTTCGCCCTGTAGAAAGGGTTGGTCGCGAGTTCTTCCGACAGGATCGACGGCACCGTGGGGGCACCTGAGGCGCGTTTGCGGGCGATGTCCTCCGTCCGCGCCTTGAGCGCGGCGTTGTCGGGGTCGATCGTGGCCGCAAAGGCGGCATTGGCGGAGGTGTATTCGTGGCCCGAGCACACGATTGTGTCTTCGGGCAGCGCCGCAAGCTTGGAGAGCGAGGCCCACATCATGGGCGCATCCCCCTCGAAGAGTCGGCCGCAGCCAAGCGCCATCAAGCTGTCGGCGGTGAAGACGACACCGGGGAAATGGAAGGCGATGTGGCCGATGGTGTGTCCCGAGACGTCCAGGATATCTCCGTTGAGCCCGCCGACGGCGATGGTGTCGCCCTCTGCCACGGCAAGGTCGAGTGGCGGCAGCCGGTGGGAATCGGCGGATGCGCCGACCACGCGGGCGCCGGTTTCGGCCTTCAGCGTCTCGACACCGTCGATATGATCGTCATGGTGATGCGTGATCAGGATGTCCGTTAGGGTCCAGCCACGGTCAGCCAGGGCCGCGCGGATCGGAGCGGCCTCCGGTACGTCGATCACCGCCGTGGCGCCGCTCGCCTTGTCGTGAAGGAGGAAGGCATAATTGTCGCTGCGACATGGGATGGTGACGATTTCCGGTGCCATGGCGTTTCCTTTTTCGGAGGAGCGGTTAAAGTCATGACCAAGATGGGCAAGGAGCAGGCCGGGCGCAATGCATCTTGATGTGCTGGACCTGAGAAACTTCTACTACAGGACCAAGCTGGGGCGGGTGGCGCAACGCGCGATCCGGGATCAGCTGGTTGATTTCTGGCCGGCCGAAGAGTCCCGTGGCCAGACCGTGGCCGGGTTCGGCTTTGCAGTGCCATTGTTGCGGCCCTATCTCGGACAGGCACGCCGGGTGATCGCGCTGATGCCGGGGCAGCAGGGCGTGATGCCTTGGCCGCAGGGCTTGCCCAACCTGTCTGTTCTCTGCGAGGAAACGCTTTGGCCGCTGGAGACGGGAAGCGTCGACCGCCTCGTGTTGCTGCATGGGCTGGACACGTCCGATCATCCCGCCGAAGTGCTGGAGGAATGCCACCGTGTGCTCGGCCCGGGCGGCAAGGTCACCTTCGTGGTGCCGAACCGCTCCGGCCTGTGGGCGCGGCGCGACGTGACACCTTTCGGCTATGGTCGGCCCTATTCCTCGGGACAGCTCGAAGCGCAACTGCTGCGGCACGGATTTACGCCCGAGCGCCACGTTGCCGCGCTCTTCGGTCCGCCGTCGGAGAAACGGTTCTGGCTGCGGTCTTCCGGAATGTGGGAGAAGTTCGGACGCCAGGTGTTCACGTCGCTTGCCGGTGGCGTCTTCCTGGCGGAGGCATCAAAGATGCTGCAAACCCCCGGGGGATCGGCCGTGAAAGACATGGTTCGCGATCCGCTTCGCGTACTCGATGCAGTGAATGCACCCGCTGGCGCAAAACCGGTCCGATCGCCGGCACCGAGCCTGCTCCGAATCCGCTCCCGGTGATTCCCGCGTCTGCGCGGGAGGTTTCGCAACGGTTCCAATCCTTTCGAAAAGCCTGCGCCCGTGGGTTGCAGCGCGATTCTCGGGACAATCTGCCGCAACGGAAGGCCGCTAGGGGTCATGCTGCGATGCGGCATGTATTGTATGCCATTGCACACTGAAAGCAGCGGGTTTGGGCGCTAACGACAGCTTCAAATCCCTCCGCGCCTTGGATTCGATCGAAAAGCACATTTTTGCAGGGGTATTTTGAAACGAATTTGCGCCTCCCAAGAGTGTTGCGGGGTGCAAACGGGTCTGTTACATCGCTCTTCGATTTGAGGGGGGAACTGCGGTTACCGCCCGGAACAAGGTGCATCCAGGCTGCCGGGCTTTGGACGCACGCAACGCAAAGGGGTGGACGTGTCCGAAACGGCTTCGATTTCCTCCAGCATTGCCGGGCGCTACGCGCAGGCATTGTTCGAACTGGCCAAGGACGAGGGCAAGCTTGATGCCCTCGAAGCTGATACCGACGCCCTGTCGGCTGCGCTTGATGCCTCGGCTGACCTTCAGAACATGATCAACTCGCCGGTGTACAGCCGTGCCGATCAGACCAGTGCCATCATGGCTCTGGCCGACAAGATGAACCTCGGCGAGGTCATGAAGAACGGCCTGGGGCTCATGGCCTCGAACCGCCGCCTCTTCACGCTGTCCTATGTGCTCAAAGCGCTGGCCGAGAAGATCGCCGAAGAAAAGGGCGAAGTGACCGCGGATGTCACCTCCGCCACGGCACTGAGCGATGCTCAGGCGGGCTCGATTGCCGAGATGCTGAAATCCCGCTTCGGCAAGGACATCAAACTGAACACGACCGTCGACGAAAGCCTCATCGGCGGTCTCATCGTCAAGGTGGGCTCCAAGATGGTCGATACGTCCGTCCGTGCGAAGCTCGCCAATCTCCAGAACGCTATGAAAGAGGTCGGGTAATGGCATTGCAAGCTGCGGAAATCTCCGCAATCCTCAAGGACCAGATCAAGAATTTCGGCCAGGAAGCCGAAGTTGCCGAGGTGGGCCAGGTGCTCTCCGTCGGTGACGGTATTGCCCGCGTGCACGGCCTGGACAACATCCAGGCCGGTGAGATGGTCGAATTCCCCGGTGGCATCCGGGGCATGGCGCTGAACCTCGAGATCGACAACGTCGGTGTCGTGATCTTCGGCTCCGACCGCGACATTAAGGAAGGCGACACGGTCAAGCGGACCAATGCCATCGTGGACGTGCCGGTTGGTGACAACATGCTGGGCCGCGTTGTCGATGGCCTGGGCAATCCGCTGGACGGCAAAGGTCCGATCGAAGCTGCCGAGCGCCGCATCGCCGACCAGAAGGCCCCCGGCATCATCCCGCGTAAATCCGTGCACGAGCCGATGGCCACCGGCCTGAAGTCCGTTGACGCCATGATCCCGATTGGCCGTGGCCAGCGGGAACTGATCATTGGCGACCGTCAGACCGGCAAGACCGCCGTGGCGCTCGACACGATCCTGAACCAGAAATCCTACAATGACGCCGCTGGCGATGACGAGAGCAAGAAGCTCTACTGCATCTACGTGGCCGTCGGCCAGAAGCGCTCCACCGTTGCGCAGCTGGTGAAGAAGCTCGAAGAAACCGGCGCCATCGAATACACCACCGTCGTTGCCGCCACCGCTTCGGACCCGGCGCCGATGCAGTTCCTGGCTCCGTATTCCGCCACCGCCATGGCCGAGTACTACCGTGACAATGGCCGCCACGCGCTCATCATCTATGATGACCTGTCCAAGCAGGCCGTGTCCTACCGTCAGATGTCGCTGCTTCTGCGCCGTCCGCCGGGACGTGAAGCCTACCCGGGCGACGTTTTCTACCTGCACTCCCGGCTTCTGGAGCGTTCCGCGAAGCTGAACGAGGAAAACGGTGCCGGCTCGCTGACCGCGCTGCCGATCATCGAAACCCAGGGCGGCGACGTGTCGGCCTTTATTCCGACCAACGTGATCTCGATCACCGACGGTCAGATCTTCCTTGAGACCGAACTGTTCTACCAGGGCATCCGCCCGGCCGTGAACACCGGTCTGTCGGTGTCGCGGGTTGGCTCCTCGGCCCAGACCAACGCGATGAAATCCGTCGCCGGTCCGGTCAAGCTGGAACTTGCCCAGTACCGCGAGATGGCGGCCTTCGCACAGTTCGGCTCGGACCTCGACGCCGCCACCCAGCAGCTGCTGAACCGCGGTGCGCGCCTGACCGAACTGATGAAGCAGCAGCAGTACTCGCCGCTGACCAATGCCGAGATCGTCGTCGTCATCTATGCCGGCGTGAACGGCTACCTCGACAAGATCAACGTCAAAGACGTCGGTCGTTTCGAGGAAGGTCTGCTGAACTTCGTCCGTGGAAAGCACGCCGACCTTCTGGAGTGGATCACCAACGAGGATCCGAAGGTGAAGGGCGAAGCGTCGGACCGCATCAAGGCCGTGGTGGAAGAGTACGCCAAGGGCTTCGCGTAAGCGAGGAGCGGTAGATGCCCAGCCTAAAGGATCTCAAAAACCGGATCGATAGCGTCAAGTCGACGCGAAAGATCACGAAGGCCATGCAGATGGTGGCCGCCGCGAAACTGCGGCGGGCCCAGGATGCGGCCGAGAGCGCGCGGCCCTATGCCGAGCGCATGGAGGTCGTGATGAGCGGCCTCGCCGCCTCCGTTGGCGGCAGTGACAGCGCGCCCCGGCTCATTGCCGGGACGGGCAGCGACCAGGTTCAGATGCTGGTCGTGATGACCTCGGAGCGCGGGCTCTGCGGTGGCTTCAACTCCTCGATCGTGAAGGCCGCGCGCCTGAAGATCGAAGAGCTTCGGGCTGCCGGGAAGACGGTGAAGATCATCACTGTCGGCAAGAAGGGCCGCGAGCAGCTCAAGCGCGACTACTCGGATCTCTTTGTCGATCACGTCGACATGAGCGAAGTGAAGAAGGTCGGCTATGAAAACGCCTCGGGCATCGCCCAGGACCTCATGGCCCGCTACGACGCCGGCGA
The DNA here is from genome assembly GCF_003003255.1 of Aliiruegeria haliotis. Taxonomy (GTDB): domain Bacteria; phylum Pseudomonadota; class Alphaproteobacteria; order Rhodobacterales; family Rhodobacteraceae; genus Tropicimonas; species Tropicimonas haliotis. The sequence continues at coordinate 132,496 of NZ_PVTD01000004.1, read as the reverse complement.
GTTCGACGTCTGCACGATCTTCTACAACAAGTTCATCTCGGTGATCTCGCAGGAGCCGACGGTCAAGCAGATCATTCCGGCAACGTTCGACGCCCCCGAAGAGGGCGACGAAGCCGGTGCGCTGTACGACTACGAGCCGAGCGAAGAAGGTGTCCTTGCCGACCTGCTGCCCCGCGGCGTGTCGACTCAGATCTTCACCGCCCTGCTGGAAAACGGCGCGTCGGAGGAAGGTGCACGCATGTCCGCGATGGACAACGCCACCCGCAACGCCGGCGAGATGATCGACAAGCTGACGATCGAGTTCAACCGCTCCCGTCAGGCCGTGATCACCAACGAGCTTATCGAAATCATTTCGGGCGCCGAGGCGCTCTGAGAAACTGGAGACACATAGCACATGGCTAACATTGGCAAAGTGACCCAGGTCATCGGCGCCGTCGTCGACGTCCACTTCGACGGCGAGCTGCCCGAGATCCTGAACGCCCTGGAAACAGACAACAATGGCAAGCGCCTCGTCCTCGAGGTTGCGCAGCATCTGGGCGAGCACACCGTCCGCACCATCGCCATGGACGCGACCGAAGGTCTCGTCCGCGGTGCCGAAGTGAAGGACCTTGAAGGCCCGATCACGGTTCCGGTGGGCAACGCGACCCTCGGTCGTATCCTCAACGTCGTGGGCGAGCCCGTTGACGAAGGCGGCCCGGTCGAGGCCACCGAGTTCCGCGGCATCCACCAGCCCGCCCCCGAGTTTGCCGAGCAGTCGACGGAGTCCGAGGTCCTCGTCACCGGCATCAAGGTCGTTGACCTGCTGGCCCCCTACGCCAAGGGCGGCAAGATCGGCCTCTTCGGTGGTGCCGGCGTCGGCAAGACCGTTCTCATCATGGAACTGATCAACAACATCGCAAAGGTGCACTCGGGCTACTCCGTGTTCGCCGGTGTTGGCGAGCGGACCCGCGAGGGCAACGACCTCTACCACGAGATGATCGAATCCAACGTCATCAACCCGGACAACCTGGAAGAATCTCAGGTGGCCCTGGTCTACGGCCAGATGAACGAGCCTCCGGGAGCCCGTATGCGGGTTGCGCTCTCCGGCCTGACGCTGGCCGAGCAGTTCCGCGACCAGTCCGGGACCGACGTTCTGTTCTTCGTCGACAACATCTTCCGCTTCACCCAGGCGGGCTCCGAGGTGTCGGCCCTTCTTGGCCGTATTCCTTCGGCGGTGGGCTACCAGCCGACGCTGGCAACCGACATGGGCGCCCTGCAGGAGCGGATCACCTCGACCAAGGCCGGCTCGATCACCTCGGTGCAGGCGATCTACGTGCCTGCGGACGACCTGACCGACCCCGCGCCGGCCACGTCCTTCGCCCACCTCGACGCCACGACCGTTCTGTCGCGTGCCATCTCGGAGCTGGGCATCTACCCGGCGGTGGACCCGCTCGACTCCACGTCGCGTCTGATGGACCCGGCGGTTGTGGGTGAGGAGCACTACAAGGTCGCTTCCGACGTCCAGGAAATCCTTCAGCGCTACAAGTCGCTGCAGGACATCATCGCCATTCTCGGCATGGACGAACTGTCGGAAGAGGACAAGCTGGTCGTGGCCCGTGCCCGGAAGATCCAGCGCTTCCTCAGCCAGCCGTTCGACGTGGCCCAGGTGTTCACCGGCTTCCCCGGCGTGCAGGTGCCGCTGGAGAAGACGATCGCCTCCTTCAAGGCGGTTGTTGCCGGCGAGTACGACCACCTGCCCGAAGGCGCCTTCTACATGGTTGGCGACATCGAGGAAGCGGTTGCCAAGGCCGAGAAGATGGCGGCGGACGCCGCATAAGGAGGGCCCATGGCCAACACGATGCAGTTCGATCTGGTCAGCCCGGAAAAGCGGCTCGCGTCGCTTGAGGCCACCCAGGTTCAGATCCCGGCCGCCGAAGGCGACATGACGGCGATGCCCGACCACGCACCGGTCATTACGACCCTGCGCCCGGGTCTCGTCACCGTCACCGGCGCCGACGGCACCGAGACATCCTTCGCGGTGACCGGCGGATTCGCCGAGATCAACGCCGATGCGATGTCGGTCCTGGCCGAACACGCCTCACAGGGCGCCGAGGGCAAGGAAGCGCTGGAGGGGTTCCTTGCGGATGCCCGTGCCCGCGCGGCAGAGGCCAGCGGCGATGCCAAGGACGTGGCGGAGAAGCTCGTTGCCGATCTGGTGAGCCTTCTGGACGCGATGGATTAGTCTCCGCGTCATTAGGAGTTTGGAGAACCCCGGGCTTTCGCCCGGGGTTCTTTTTTTTGCCGTGCGGGCGACGAGGCGCGCTTGCGTTGTGGCGATGGAATCGTGCCTCGCCGGTTGGCGTCTGCCCTCGTCGATTCCAACCCGCCGGATCGTCGGACCGGGCGCGCCGTCCGTTCCGATGTCGCATTGGAATTCCCGCGGCACGACAGTAGCAGGGGGCGAACTCACATATCGAGCACGCCCATGTCTATCGAAACCCGTTACCCGTCGCTGGCCTATCTGAAGGCCAAGGCCAGAAAGCGAATGCCGTTCTTCGCCTGGGAATACCTTGAGAGCGGCACCGGGGCGGAGCGCCTGCTCGACCGCAACCGGCAGGCATTGGACGCGGTTGAACTGATGCCGCGCATGGCGCGCGGCCGCTTCACACCCGAACTGCAGACGGAGTTGTTCGACCGGTCGTGGTCGGTTCCCTTCGGTGCGGCACCGGTTGGCCTGTCCGGTCTCATGTGGCCGGATGCGGAACCTTTCCTCGCCCGCGCTGCGGCCCGGACGGGCATGCCGTACACGCTCTCCACGGTTGCCAACGAGGCGCCGGAAACCATCGGCCCCCTTTGCGACGGAAACGGCTGGTTTCAACTTTACACCCCGATCGATGAGGAAATCCGAGCAGATGTGCTGCGCCGGGCGTGGGAGAGCGGTTTCGGGACGGTGATGATCACCCTTGACGTTCCAGTGAACAGCCGTCGCGAACGGCAACTTGCGGCGGGCGTTTCCGTGCCCCCGCAGTTCACACCGCAATCGATATACCGTGCGGCGATCCGCCCCCATTGGTCGCTGGCGACCCTTGCCCGTGGGCTGCCCCGGTTCAAGACACTTGAAACCTATTTCCCGACCAAGACCTTCGCAGGTGCGGCGCGCCATGTCGGTCGGGTGATCGACGGGCGCCCGGACTGGGACATGCTGCGGCAGATGCGGGACATCTGGCCCGGTGCCTTCGTCCTGAAGGGGATCCTGGATCCCGAAGATGCGCGCCGCGCGATCGAGATCGGCGCGGATGGTATCCTTGTCTCCAACCATGGCGGTCGTCAGTTCGATGCGGCCCCCGCCTCGATCGATGCACTCGAAGGTGTCGCCCGAGAAGTGAACGGACGTGCTGCGGTTCTCTTTGACAGTGGCATCGAAGGGGGGCTCGACATGCTCCGGGCTTTTTCGCGTGGGGCGGATTTCTGCTTGCTGGGGCGCGGCTTTCTCTATGCGACGGCCGCACTTGGCGAAGGCGGGCCGGAGCACCTCTACAGCATCCTGCGCGAGGACATCACCATCAACATGGTGCAACTCGGTGCCACGACGATCGACCAGCTACGTCCGTCGTGGCACCCGAAGGCTCAACCTCTCATCCCCGAAGACTAGGCGCCGCCAAATCGGTCCCACCCGGGGTGCAGACCCCCCCTTGCTCCGCTCCCGGAATTCGCCAAAGTGTGGCACGACGGGGGTACGATGATCAGATTGCGCAACCACATGGTCGGGGTAGAGCAGGGCGAAACCCTGGTCTTTTCAGACTTCGAACACGATGGGCCCATGTGGACCGGGGAGGGCACGCGCACCGCGCGTCGACGCGTGACATTCGAACGGCCATTTCGCAGCACGCCCGCCGTGCAGGTCGGCCTGGCGATGTGGGACATCCAGGGCCAGACCAACCAGCGGGCCGATATCTCCACGGCACAAGTCACGGCCGAAGGGTTCGAACTGGTGTTTCGGACCTGGGGCGATACCAAGGTAGGCCGCGTCCGCGCCAACTGGCTGGCAATCGGCGAGGTCGCACACGACGACGACTGGCAACTCGATTGACGCCCGGAGAAACGCTAACGGGCGCCGCATTGGGCGCCCGCGCGTGTCCCGACTGGACGTGGTGTCAGTAGGTCCCCTCGTAGATCGCCGCCAGCGACTCGTGGTCGAACAGCGACGACACCGACGTACCGTTCCAGATGTTCATGATCGCCTGCGCAAACATCGGCGCTGTCGGCACGATGCGGATGTTCTCTGCCTGCTTCACCGACTCTGTCGGTTCGATGGAATCGGTGATCACCAGGCTTTTCATCGAGGAGTTTGTGATCCGTTCCACCGCCGGGCCGCTCAGGACGCCGTGGGTGATATAGGAGTGCACCTCCTTGGCGCCGGCCTCGATCAGCACATCGGCGGCTTTGCAGAGCGTGCCGGCCGTGTCGCAGATGTCGTCCACGATCACACAGGTCTGTCCTTTCACATCGCCGATGACGGTCATTTCCGCCACTTCGCCGGCCTTCTCGCGACGCTTGTCGACGATGGCCAGCGCACAGCCGATCCGCTGTGCCAGCTCGCGGGCCCGGCCCACGCCGCCGACGTCCGGCGAGATCACGGTGACCTTGTCCATCCTCTTCTTGAACTTGTGCTTGATATCGAGCGAGAAGATCGGCGACGCATAGAGGTTGTCCACCGGGATGTCGAAGAAACCCTGGATCTGGGTGGCATGAAGATCCATTGTCAGCACCCGGTCAACGCCGGAGGCTGCGATCATGTTGGCCACAAGCTTGGCCGAGATCGGCGTGCGGGCCTTGGCGCGGCGATCCTGTCTGGCGTAACCGAAGTAGGGGATCACGGCGGTGATCCGCTGGGCCGAGGAGCGGCGCAGCGCGTCGGCCATGATCAGCAGTTCCATCAGGTTGTCATTGGCCGGGTTGGAGGTCGGCTGGATCACGTACATGTCCTCGCCGCGGACATTTTCGAAGACCTCGACAAAGATCTCCTGGTCGTTGAATCGCTCGACGCGGGCATCGACAAGGCCGACGGTCATGCCTCGGCTCATCGAGACCCGGCGGGATATCCCCTGTGCGAGGGGAAGGTTTGCGTTGCCGGCGATCAGCTTCGGCTGGCTCTGGTGTTGCATTGGGGCAGCGGCTCCGAGTGGCGGAATCGTAACGAAAAGGTGACGCTTTCGCCCTAGCGCATGGGGACAGCCTTGGGAACCTTCTCCTGCAAGTGTTTGCCGGTGTGCGCCCTTGTGTTGCGCCGATTTCCGCCCTGGCCCTGTGATGCAGGCGCGAAACGCACAGAATTGCGTCCGGTTCGCGGCAATTGGGCCGTGGGTGGTGGCGACTGGAGCGGGTGGTTTACTGTTCGTGGCCGCAGCGGGGGGGCTGCGCTCCGCAGCCGGTACTGCAAATGGTTCGGGAGGCAGGATAAGGCTCGGGCTGCGGGCATCACGGGATCTGCCATGCCCCGAACCGAAGGGCGCCCCATTTTCGGGATCCGCATGTTCTGCAACCCGTTGCAAAGCCGGTGGTCATCGCTAGGGTCCGTGGCAAAACAGGGAGCATGCAATGCCGCATATCGACTACTACTTCTCTACCTTGTCGCCCTTCACCTACCTTGCCGACGATGGCCTGGAGAAGATTGCCGCCCGTCACGGTGCCACGATCACCTACAAGCCACTGGACATTATCGCCTTGTTCCCGCGCACCGGCGGCGTATCGCCAAAGGATCGCCATCCGTCGCGGCTGGAGTACCGGATGCAGGAACTAAAGCGCGCAAAGGTGAAGACGGGATTGGAGATCAACTTCAAGCCGGCCCATTGGCCGACCAATGCCGCGCCGTCGTCCTACGCGATCATCGCCGCACAGGCGGCCGGAGGCGGAGATCTCGGAGCGTTGGTGCGGGCTTTCCTGCGTGCCTGCTGGGCCGAGGAAAAGGACATCGCCGAGGATAGCGTCGTGCGCGCCTGTCTCGAGAGCGCGGGATTCGACCCGACACTGGCTGACAGCGGACTGCTCTCGGGCGCCGAGACCTATGCGGCGAACCTGGAAGAAGCAGTAAACCGGGGAGTGTTCGGTGCGCCCTTCTACATCACCGACACCGATGAGCGGTTCTGGGGTCACGACCGCCTTGCGGATCTTGACGCACATCTGGGGGGCAAGCTCTGAGCGGGAAGCTCCCTTTTCGATCGCTGGGGCAGGGGCCGGAACCGGCCCTCGCCCTGCACTGCATGCTGGGAAATTCCCGCGCCTGGCAGCCGCTCGCGGAGCACCTTGGCGACAGCATCACCATGTATGCCCCCGATATGCCCGGTCATGGGGCGGCCGATCCCTGGCCCGGCGGCGGCAACCTCTTCGAGGCCGCAAGCCGGGCTTGCCGCCCGTGCCTTGACGCACGTCAGCACCTGCTTGGTCACTCCTTCGGCGCTGTCGTCGCCCTGCGCCTCGCGATGGAGCGACCCGAGCTTGTGCGTAGCCTGACGCTGATCGAGCCGGTTCTTTTTGCTGCCCTCGGAGAGCACCCGCAGGCGGCGGATCAGAGGGCGGAAGTTGACCGCCTCGATTTCTGGTTGCGGGCGGGCAATCGCGTCGCCGCTGCACGGTACTTCACCGAGACCTGGGGGACAGGCGCGCCTTGGGACAGCTTCCGGGAGGATCAGCGAGCCTATATCCTTGATCGAATTCACGCCGTTCCGGACCAATGGCCGGGTCTTTACGGTGATTGCGCAGGCCTGCTCGCGCCGGGACGTCTGGAGGCCCTCGAACTGCCGGTCCTGCTGATCGGCGGCGGCAGAAGTCCTGGCGCCATTTCCGTGATCCTGTCGACGCTCGCCAGGCGCCTTCCAAGGTCCAGATGTGAGATGGTCCCCACCGCGGGTCACATGGTGCCCATCACCCATGCCTCCGAAACTGCTTCGCTGATGCGACCCCACTTGGCGTCCGCGCCACGCCTGGAAAGTGGCGCCTAGGTGACGGCCCAGCGGTTCGGTTGGCGGAATCGCCTCTCCGCCTAGGCCAGGTATCCCATCTGCCGGAAGGAGGCGTCTTCCTCCTTTCCGATCACCACGTGGTCGTGGATCGTGATCCCCACAGCCCGGCACGAATCGCTGATCCGGTCGGTCATCACGATGTCCTCGTTTGACGGTGTCGGGTCGCCGGAGGGGTGATTGTGCACAAGGATCACCGCGCTTGCATTCAGTTCAAGGGCGCGTTTCACGATTTCTCGCGGATAGACCGGGACGTGGTCCACCGTGCCCTCCGCCTGCGCCTCATCCGCGACAAGCGTGTTCTTTCGATCGAGGTAGAGCACGCGGAACTGCTCCGTTTCGCGGTGCGCCATCACAGTCTTGCAATACTCCATCAACGTGTCCCATGACGACAGCACCGGCCGTTGCAGCACCTTCGCACGCGCCATCCGGTGGGCGAAGGCCTGTGCCAGCCGCAACTGGTAGAAGACCTTGGGCACGACGCCCTCCACCCGCATCAGCCGGGCTTCGGGAGCCGCGATCACGCCGTTCAGGTCTCCGAAGGTTGCCAGCAGCCGCTTGGCCAGCGGCTTCACGTCGATGCGCGGGATCGCGTCGAACAGCAGCATTTCCAGCAGTTCGTATTCGGGCATTGCCTCGTGCCCGCCGCTCAGAAAACGTTGCCGCAGGCGTTCCCGGTGGCCCCAGTAGTGTGGCCGCAGCGCGCCATCGTCCCCGGCAACCAGCCCGCCACCGGCGGCGACATCCCGGTTCAGGCGATCGTTGTGCTGGTAGCGGGGCTCCGTGGCCGGGCGCGTCTCGGTTCCGATGGGAGGCAACCGGGCGTCAAGATCCGCGAGGCCGGACATGGCGTCCGGTGAAAGGGTTGCCGGGCGGACCTGTCCGAGGTCGAGCACGGTTTGCCGTGCCGTGGCTTCTTCCGCGAAGCCTTGCGGATGAGGGGGGATGAGCGGTCCTCCGGCGGCCGGTTCGGGGGGCGAAATCGCGCGGTGCCGCGTGTCAGGCCCATCAGGGCGCGCCAGCGGCGCGATGCCTGTCTCGGCGAATCCGGCGGGCTGTGTCGTCGAAGCGTCAGCCGGGATCGGAGGAAAGATCGCAGTCCCCGCGTCTGCCGGGGCCGGAGGGAATTTGGGCGCGGACACCGCATTCCGTTCGGCGCGGCCGGTCACCCTCGTCCAGAAGTTCTTCATCCGTCGCAACGCTCCAGCGCCTCGCGACCACCCACATCGGTCCGATAGCCCGCGTGGGGTGAAGGAAGCCCCAGAATGGTTAACGAATGGTTGATCCGTTAGGGGCCGGGGAGCGGGAATCGCCGGAACTGCCCGCCTCAGGCCACGCTGCGGTGGCCGATGCCGAAAGCGGCGGCAAAGCGATCGCGGGCAAAACGCACCGGATCGGCGGCCAGTCCCGGACGGCGCCAGTCAAACTGGTTTTGCGCCGCAGCATCGGCAAATGCCGCCAAGGCACCCGGGGTTGGGCTTTGCACCACGGCCTTTGTGGGTTGGCGCCGGGACGTTGCAGCGGGAACGACGCGGGATCTGGGGTGGTGACTGCTCATGGGGACCTCTTCGGGTTTGGTGCTTTTCCTGCAGATGGGAATCACCGTGGGTTCCACAAAGTCACGTGGCTGCGTGACTGATCCCCGCCATTCCGCATTGCCACCATCGCCCAAGGGGTTGCACGCCCCGCATGCGGTCTGTCGCGGGGAATTCGCCAGCGATTGAAGGACAGTATTGCAAGGCAGGAAGGGTTCGCCCAGGCATGCCGGTTTGCTGCCCCACTGGACAGGGATGAGCGGGCCAAGTAGCTGACGACGCATGACCAACAGTTCAGCGTCAAGGCCTTTCATTCTGTTCGATCTGGATGGGACCCTGGTCGACCCCGCACCCGGAATCGTCGCGTCAGTTCAGCATGCTTTGGCAAAGCTTGAACAGGAAGCTCCTGCGTATCAGGACCTTCATTGGGTTATCGGACCACCGCTACGCCACAGTTTCGAGAAACTGCTTGGAAGTGACACGTTTGTGGAGCGAGCGGTCGATCTCTATCGCGAGGCCTACTCCGCCAGTGGCCTGTTCGATGCGGCGCCCTACGACGGTATCCGCGATGCCCTGGCAAGCCTTCGGCGCTGCGGATACAGGTTGTTCTTGTGCACCTCGAAACCGCTGCTGTTCGCGCGACAGGTTATCCACCATTTCGGCTTTTCTGGGTGCTTCGAGGACCTGTTCGGTGCCGAACTCGACGCAAGGTTTGACGACAAGGGCACGCTCGTCTCCCACATCCTCTCTACCCGGAACCTGAGGCGGGAAGACGGATGCATGGTCGGCGACAGGGCGTTCGATGTCCTCGCCGCGCGTCAAAACGGTATGGCCTCCATCGGTGTCACTTGGGGATACGGCGGCCGCAGTGAGTTGCAGGAAAATGGCGCCACCGTTCTCTGCGAGCGGGTCGGTGACCTGCCGGATTGCGTCCATAGGGCGCTGGGTCAGATATCGGGAGATTGATCCTCCGGACCGTCAGGCGCCCATTCTTCTCCCGGTCTTGCTTCACCTGATTGCGAAGCAAGGCCGACATTGCCCAACTCGAATTCCGTCTGCACCGTCAAGACGGTCCTCTGAAGTGCCATTCACTCGCAGGACCTGATGCAACCGAGTGCGATTGCTGCACTAGTGGTGCTCGACCGCGTGCGCCGCGTGCCGCGCTTATGTTGCATTGCAGCGAGATTTCCGGATTGCCGAATTGGGATCCGCCGTCGCATGGTCAGCGGGCGGCCCACTTTGGCGGTCGTCGTTTCGGCACTCTCGCAAGGACATATCCAGCATGAGCACCAAGCCGCAGATCGACCTCAACGCGCCGGTTGGGGATCGCATGGAGCAAACCACCTGCTACATGTGTGCCTGTCGCTGTGGCATCAACGTGCATCTGCGTGGCGACAAGGTCCGCTATATCGAGGGAAATCGCGACCATCCGGTCAACAAGGGTGTGCTCTGTGGCAAGGGGTCGGCCGGGATCATGCAACACTATTCACCGGCACGCCTCCGCGCGCCGATGAAACGTGTCGGGCCGCGCGGCTCGGGCCGGTTCGAGGAAATCACCTGGGATGAGGCGCTCGATATTGCGACCGAGTGGCTCGGAGAGGTGCGCAGGCGCGATCCCCGGAAGCTGGCGTTCTTTACCGGGCGCGACCAGAGCCAGTCACTCACCGGGCTCTGGGCGATGCAATACGGCACACCCAACTTTGCCGCTCACGGCGGGTTCTGCTCTGTCAACATGGCGGCCGGCGGGCTCTACACCTTTGGCGGCGCCTTCTGGGAGTTCGGCGACCCGGATTGGGAGCATACGAAGTATTTCATGCTGTTCGGAGTGGCCGAGGACCATGCCTCGAACCCGATCAAGGCCGGGATCGGCAAGCTGAAGGGGCGTGGGGCCAAGGTCGTTTCGGTCAACCCCGTGCGCACCGGCTATGCCGCGGTTTCCGACGAGTGGGTCGGGATCAAGCCGGGCACTGACGGGCTCTTTGTCGGTGCGCTGATCCACGAAATGTTCCGGAACCGCACGGTCGATCTCGACTATCTTGGCCGATATACCAACGCCGGCTGGCTGGTGATCCAGGATCCGGGGGCCGCCGACGACGGACTGTTCGCGCGCGGCGAAGATGGGAAGGCGCTGGTCTACGACACCGTCACCGAAGCTCTTTGCAGCGCAATGAACCCGAATGCACAGGCCGCGATGTCCGGGGCCTGGACCCTGCCGGACGGGCGCCAGGGACGACCCGTTTTCGAACTGCTCGCCGAGCGCTTCCTTTCGGAGGCGTACAGCCCCGAGGCCGTCGCGGCAGAGACCGGCGTGCCGGCCAGCGAGACAAGGCGCATCGCCGCCGAACTTGCGCACGTGGCCTTCGAAGAGGAGATCGTGCTTGACCGGCCATGGACCGACTGGGCCGGTCGCAAACATGAAACGATGATCGGCCGGCCTGTCTCCATGCACGCCATGCGCGGGATTTCGGCTCATTCCAACGGGTTCCAGACCTGCCGTATGATCCATATCCTGCAGATCCTGCTGGGCACGATCGATTGCCCCGGCGGGTTCCGCTACAAGCCGCCCTATCCCAAGCAGACGCCGCCGAACCTGCTGCCGCATGGCGCGGCGGGCGACATCAAACCGGAAATGCCGCTCGGAGGGCCACACCTGGGGTTCCCGCACGGGCCGGAGCATTTGCTGCTGGATGAGGAGGGCGGGCCAAGCCGGCTCGACAAGGCCTTTTCGTGGGATGCGCCCATGTCGGCCCACGGGCTGATGCATATGGTCATCAATAACGCGGCAAAGCGCGATCCCTACGGGATCGATGTGCTGTTTCTCTATATGGCCAACATGGCGTGGAATTCTTCGATGAACGTGCCGGGCACGCTCGATGCGCTGACCGCGACAGACGACGAGGGCAACTACGTCATTCCGAAGATCATCTATTCGGACGCCTACTATTCCGAAACGGTGCCTTTTGCCGACCTGATCCTTCCGGACACGACCTATCTTGAGCGCTACGATTGCATCTCACTGCTCGACAGGCCGATCTCGGAACCTGACTACCTCGCCGATTCCATCCGCCATCCCGTGGTCAAACCCGATCGCGACGTGCGCGGCTTCCAGGAGGTGGTGATCGATCTCGGCGCCCGGCTGGGATTGCCGGCTTTCGTCAGGGACGACGGCAGCCCCCGCTATCCCGGCGGCTATGCCGACTACATCGTCAACCACGAACGCAAACCGGGGATCGGTCCACTTTCTGGCTTCCGTGGCGACGGAACACAGTTCGGCACCGCCCCGCCAAACCCCGAACAGCTGGATCGCTATATCGAGAACGGTGCTTTCTTCGAGCACCGGCTCGACCCGTCGCATGCCTATTTCAAACATGCCAATCGCGGGTACCTTGACTGGGGGATCGAGAAAGGAATCCGTCTCTCGCCTGAACCCACGATCTTTCAACTCTATTCCGAGCCCTTGCAGAAGTTCCGCCTTGCCGCGCGCGGACATGGCGAGCGGCAGCCGCCAGAGCGGGCGCGCGCCCGGCTGGAGCGCTACTTCGATCCGTTGCCATTCTGGTATCCGCCCTTCGAAGGCACACAGGTCGATGCGGAAGAATTCCCGCTCCATGCGATCACCCAGCGACCCATGCACATGTACCATTCCTGGGGCAGCCAGAACGCCTGGCTCCGGCAGATCACGGCGGCGAACAGGCTCTACATCCATACCAGTGTGGGGGAGCGGATCGGCGTGCAGGATGACGACTGGGTCTGGCTCCGCTCGCATCTTGGCCGGGTCAAATGTCAGGTCCGGCTGATGGATGGTGTGAACCCCGACACGGTCTGGACATGGAACGCCATCGGCAAGCGGCGCGGCGCCTGGGGGTTGTCTGAGGACGCGCCGGAGAGCAACAGGGGTTTCCTGCTGAACCATCTGATCTCCGAGTTGTTGCCGGAGGCAGAGGGGGGCTATCGATATTCCAACTCCGACCCGATCACCGGGCAGGCCGCGTGGTTCGACCTGCGTGTCGTGATGGAGAAGGCGGAGGACAGCGGCACGACCGAGCCTTTCTTCGAACCGCTTGGCACGGCGGGTCAACCGCCATCGCCCGACAAGCTGGCCTTTGGAGCCGAGTTTCGGGAGGCACGCGAATGACCTCCCTGCCGGAAAACACCGGGACGAAGCTCGGTCTCGTCATCGATCTCGATATCTGCGTGGGGTGCCAGGCCTGCGCGACTTCCTGCAAGGAGTGGAACACCGGCGGCTATTCCGCGCCGCTGTCGGACCACGACCCGTATGGGGCTGACCCGTCGGGGGCCTGGCTCAACCGGATCCACTCCTACGAGTACACCCGTGATGGCACCTCCGGTACGTTGCACTTTCCCAGATCCTGCCTGCATTGCGAGGAGCCGGATTGCGTGACCGTCTGCCCGACCGGCGCGTCCTACAAGCGCGAGGAAGACGGGATCGTGCTGGTGAACCCCGATACCTGCATCGGCTGCAAGCTCTGTTCCTGGGCCTGCCCGTATGGGGCGCGGGAATACGATCACGATGATGGTGTGATGAAGAAATGCACGCTCTGTGTCGATCGGATCTACAACGAGACGCTGGCGCCCGAAGACCGCAGCCCCGCCTGCGTGCGCGCCTGTCCGACCGGGGCGCGCGCGTTCGGCGATCTTGGTGATCCGGACAGCGAAGTCTCCCGCAGCGTGGCCGCACGCGGTGGCTTCGGGCTTCTGGAAGAGTTCGGCTACAAGCCGGTGAACCGCTACCTGCCGCCGCGCGACCGGCAGCCCGACCCGCCCGCGCCCAGCCCCGAGGCGACGCCAACACCGGAACCGGATGGCTCGGCACTCGAGGCCCTCTTTGCCTGGGTCGACCGTACCCTCACCGCGCGGAGCTGACCCATGCACCCGGCCTATTCCGTCATCTTCTTCACGACCGCTTCCGGCGCGGGCTATGGCCTGCTGTTCTGGTTGTCGCTGGCAACGGCCATCGCCCCCGATGCGCTCGGACGCTGGCCGTCCCTAGCCATGCTCGCGGTGGCGCTCGTCTTTGTCACGGCGGGGCTTCTGGCCTCGACCTTTCACCTCGGGCATCCCGAACGTGCCCCCGGGGCGCTCTCCCAATGGCGCAGTTCCTGGCTCTCCCGGGAAGGCGTGGCGGCCGTCGCGACCTATGTGCCGGCGGGGTTGATGGGGCTGCTGTGGCTGCTGGGGTTGGCGGAGGGGCTGATCGTGCCTCTGGCCCTGCTGACGGCGGCCGGAGCAGTCGCGACGGTCTATTGCACCGGGATGATCTATGCGTCGCTCCGGACGATCCGCCAATGGAACCGCCGGGATGTGCCGTGGATCTACCTTGCGCTCGCGGCCGCGACGGGAGGGATTCTCTTTGGGCTGCTGGGGGGGCTCGCGGGCGTGGCTGGCCGCCCGATCCCGATGCTGACCCTCGCCTGTCTGCTCGTGGCGGCGGGATTGAAGCACCGCTACTGGACGGCGATTGACGCCGATCCCGGGGCCTACACGGCAAAGATGGCAATCGGCATCCCGGGGCTCGACACATTGCGCCCGCTTGATGCGCCCCACACGATGCCGAATTTCGTGATGCGGGAGATGGGCTTCACCGTCGCCCGGAAGCATGCAGAGAAGCTCCGGCGCTTGACCTGGATCGCGCTCTTCGCCGCGCCCGCTCTATTGCTGTTGTTGGGTGTGCTGACCGGTCTGGCTGTCCCGGTCTACCTGCTGGCCGCGATCTCTGCCGCGACGGGCGTCGTTCTGGAGCGCTGGCTCTTCTTCGCCGAGGCTGAACATGTCTCTCAGCTCTACTATGGCCGGTCCCGCGCCTGACAGTGGGGAACGCAAGGCACGGGCTCTGATCCGAGACCGTTCGGCGCTCAAAGCAGGGCGAGAAACCTGTCGGTGTTTTCATCCGTGGCCGACCAGTCGCAGACAAACCGGGCGGCGATCGGCTCTTCTTCCGGGCCGCCATCCAACGCACCGTCCCACAAGTGGTACTCCGCACCTGCCTCGAACAGGCGGCGGTGGGTGCCGCGGGGCAGGCGGGCAAAGATGATATTCGCGTGGGGCCGGTACATCAGGTTTACACCGGGTGCCGCCCGCAGGCCCTCGGCCAGCCGGTGGCATGCGGCATTGGCCGCGCGCGCCATCTGCAACCAGAGGTCGTCTTCGAGATAGGCAAGCATCTGCGCGGCGAGGTAGCGATGCTTGGAAAAGAGATGCGCGCCCCGCTTGCGGCGGTATTCGAACTCCCGCCCCTTGGACGGCTCAAAGATGATCGCTGCCTCAACACCCATCAGCCCGTTCTTGGTGCCGCCGAAGCTCACCATGTCCACTCCGGCTTTCCAGGTCATTTCCGCCGGGGTGCAGCCGAGCTTCACCAGTGCATTGGCAAACCGCGCGCCATCCATGTGTACCGGCAGGCCGAAATCCTTCGCGACGCCCACGACATCGTGCAGCGCCGGCATCTGGTAGACCGTGCCGACCTCCGTCACCTGGGTCAGCGAAACGGGGCCTCGTGACGGGCCGTGCAGGTCGCGGGTCTCCTCCTGCTCGATCCGGGCGCGCAGGGCCTCCGGCGGCATTACCCCGTCTTCGGAGGGCACCAGAGACAGTTTCGCGCCGCCGGAAAAGAACTCGGGCGCGTTCAACTCGTCCATGTGGATATGGGCGATGTCGGAACAGAAGATCGTCTGCCAGGGCGTGGTATGTGTGGCCAGAAGCAGGGAATTGGCGGCGGTGCCGGTCGCCACCAGGTGAACCTGCGCCTCGGGCGCCTCGAAAACCTCGCGCACGCGGCGGGTGACCGCGGCGGTCAACGCGTCGTCGCCATAGGCGTGGGCATATCCCTCGTTGGCGCGGGTCAGCGCATCGAGGATTTTCGGGTGAACGGGGCCGGTGTTGTCGGATGCGAAGTACATGGCCGCTATGTGCCCCGGAACGCGCCGTTTGTGAAGGCCCGCGACCCGCAGGTCAGCCATTCCGTGTTTGCCGGTCTTGCGGGAAGGTCCGCGACACCGGCAAGGAGATGCATCACTCCCCGCGCGAGCCGCGGGCATAGATCTCCCGGATCTCAGCCTCGTATTCGGCCACAACCTTCTCTCGCTTGAGCTTCAGCGTGGGCGTCAGAAGCCCACGTTCGATGCTCCATTCCTCCAGTGCCGCGTGATAGGCCTTGATCTGCTGGTGTGGGGCGAAGGGTTTCATGTGTGCCTTGATGCGCGGCATGATCACTTTCTCCGCCGCCGGAATGTTGGGACGCTCCGGATCGAGCCCCTCCTTTTCGGCCAGCGCGGCCCATGCATCCTTGTTCAGCACCACCAGCAGCGACAGGAAGGGACGTCCGTCGCCGACCGTACAGACCTGATCGAACAGCGTATCTGCCTCCAGCACATCCTCTATCGGGACGGGGTTCACGTTCTCCCCGTTCGACATCACGAGGATATGTTTCAGCCGCCCGGCGATGACGATGCGCCCGTCGTCGCGAATCTCGACAAGATCGCCCGTGGAGAGCCAGCCCTCGGCGTCCAGCACCGCCGCCGTCGCGTCCTCCCGGTGCCAGTAGCCACTCATCTGGCCCCGCGAGCGCAGCTGCAACTCGCCTTTGTCACCTTTGCGGATCTCCACCCCGTCGACAGGAAACCCGACCGAGCCCGGCATGTATTGCGGACAGGTGGAATAGGTCGCCACCGGGCCCGCCTCGGTCAGACCGTAGCCCTCGACCATGGGGATCCCGAGGCCGACCAGCGCCTGCCCGATTTCCGCGGGAAAGTTCGCACCACCGGACACCGCCACACGGAGGCGGCCGCCGAAGGCATTGCGGACCTTTCGGCCGACAAGCCGTTCCAGCACAGGCCAGATCAGCCGGTCGGTGAAGCTTGGACCGGGATGGATCCCCAGGTTCTTCGCAAATCGTTGCCAGCCGATGCGCGCCGTCATGTCGAACATCTTCAATCGGACCGGACTGGCCGCGGCCGAGGTCCGGGCGGCGGAGTAGATCGACTCGTAGAGCCGCGGCACGCCCATGAGGACCGTGGGCCGGATGGTGGTGAGATCCTGCCGAAGTCGCAGGACCGACTGGCAATAGGCGGTGCAGGATCCGCCCATCATCGCGAGGATGTAGCCCATCGTCCGCTCGAAGGCATGCGCGAGCGGCAGGATCGACAGGAAGGTGTCCGACGGCAGCGAGGGGAAACCCTTGTAGACGCCTTCGGCATTGCTCAGGATCGCGGCGTGGTTCAGCATCGCGCCCTTTGGATTTCCGGTCGTGCCGGACGTGTAGATCAACGTCGCAGGTACGTTCGGGTCATCATGGGCACCGGTCTGCGCCTGTCCCGCGCGCGCCAGCACGGTGTCGAGCCGTTCGACGTGACCGCTCCGGCCGGCGTCGGCATCACTCTCCTGGATCCAGACCCTGTCGATGAAGGAGGTGTCGCTCAACGCCTCCGAGATCGCCTTCCAACGCGCCACCGTGTCAACAAAAACGATCCGGGGCCGTGCGTCGGCGATCAGGAAAGCGGTGTTGGTGACGGCGTCGTTGGTATAGAGGGGCACGACCGGCAGGCCCAGCTTGGCCGCGCCCATGTCGAAACAGATCCAGTCGAGGCAGTTGGGCAGCAGCAGGGCGACGCGGTCGCCGGGCGAAATGCCCTCGGCCGCGAAGGCGGCGGCGAAACCGTCGGCCCGTTCCAATGCCTGTGGCCAGGTGTAGGCCTCCCATGAGCCCGACGCCTTGTTGAATTGACGGTATCCGGTGGCTTTGGGAGAGCGGCGCGCACGCTCCTTCAGCAGACCGTAGAGCGTGACCGCCTCGGCGGCCGATATGATGTCCTGCTTCATGCTCCCCTTCCCGGATCTGCCAGTACGTCGGAGGAAACTCCGCCGAGCTGCCTGTGACCTACCTGTTCGCGGCGTCTGGATTTCGATCCAATCACAGGTGGTCTGGCCGGGCAATGACCGGGATCAACGCGGTTGGAAAGGGCGGTGCCCAGCGGGGCAGCACGACCGTCAGAGGTCGCCCTCGATGAGGTAATCCTCCCAGTCCTCATCCGAGACGTCCCACTCCGAGACGGTCATCCCCTGTACCGATACCCCGGCTTCGTGCACGGAGTTCGGATCACCCGTGATCAACGGGTGCCAGTTGTAGAGTGGCTTGCCCTCCGCCAGGAGCCGGTAGGCGCAGGACTTCGGCATCCAGTAGGCGGCCTCGTTGATTGTTCCGGGCGACAGCGTCACGCAATCAGGCACGAACTGGTGGCGAATTTCATAGTGCGAGCACCGGCAGGTCGCGTCATCGAGCAGCCGGCAGGCGACGCGGGTGAAGGCAATCTCCTGCGTGTCTTCGTCCTCAAGTTTGTTCAGGCAGCACTTGCCGCAGCCGTCACACAGCGCCTCCCATTCCGCGCTTGTCATCTCTGACAACGGTACACGCTCCCAGAAACGGGTCCGCAGCTTGGCGCGCGCGGTCTTGCGTTGGGGTGGCCGTGCCTTGCTACGTGACATCGTGCGCGTTTCGTCCAAAGGCCCAACCCCGAAAGCCACCTTCGGGCAGGGCAGACAGGATTTCGCGCGCTCTGCACTCGTCCGCGCCCATCTGCGCAACCAGCCCATCGACGCCATCGAACCGTTGCTCCGGTCGTAGGTACTCCACGAGACCGACCGACAGGTGGTCGCCGTAGAGGTCCCCGTCGAAATCGAACAGGAACGTTTCGATATTCGGTGTGTTCTCGCCAAACATGGGCCGGGTGCCGAGAGAGGCGACACCATGGTAGTTGCCAGCATGAGGGCCTGTCACAACCTCGATCAACACCGCATAGACGCCGTGCCGCGGCTGGTGCAGGCCGGAAATGTCCATGTTGGCCGTCGGGTAGCCAAGGGTTCGCCCGCGCTTTTCTCCGTGGATGACCGGCCCATCGATGCGGTGCCAGTGCCCCAGCATCGCCGCGGCCTTGTCCGGGAACCCATCCCGCAAGGCCACGCGGATCGCGGTCGACGACACCCTTTCACCGCCGTTCTCCAACCCCAGCAACGCGGCAACCTGAACGTCGAATCCGTTAAGTTGCCCGGCTGTCCGAAGTGTGTCGACATTGCCCGTGCGACCCTTGCCGTAGCAGAAGTCCGCGCCGACGGTCACGCCCGCGACGCCCAACCCGCGTGTGAGGACCGTTTCGCAGAAGGCGGTATCCGACAGGGCATACAGCGGCGTGTCGAATGGAAGCTGATACAGGATGTCGACGCCCAGCTTCTCCAGCCGGTGGGCCTTGGCCTCCGCGTTCATCAGCCGAAATGGCGGCGCATCGGGCTGGAACACTTCCCTCGGATGCGGCTCGAAGGTAAGCACCGCCAGTGGCGCGCCCTTGACCTGCGCGGCTTGCCGCGTGAGCGCCAGAACCGCCTGGTGGCCCTTGTGCACACCGTCGAAGTTCCCGATCGCGGCAAAGGCGCCTCGGTCCGCGTCGGTGACCTGGGAAAGGGATGTGATCCGCCTCATGGCGCTTCCCCTAGCCGCGCAGGCTGTGGAGCGCAAGCGGCGGATCGCGGGGCTGGTGTCAGTCGAGCTTGCGGGAGGGCGCGAGCACGTTGGCCTCTCCGCGCAGAACGACCTGATCACCGATCTTCGCTTCTGTGAACAGTTTCACCCGACGCTTCTTGTGATCGATTTCTGCGACCTCGACTTCCACGAGGACAATATCGCCCGGACGCACGGGGGCCATGAACTTCAGCGTCTGCCCGAGGTAGACCGTTCCATGCCCGGGAAGCTGCTCCCCGATGACGGCGGAGATCAAACCGGCAGTCAGCATGCCGTGGGCGATCCGGCCCTGGAACATGGTCTCCTTGGCGTATTCCTCGTCAAGATGGACAGGATTGCGGTCGGTGGAGACCTCGGCGAACTTCTCGATGTCCTCGTCCGTGATCAGTTTGGTCAGATCACGTTTCATCCCGATTTCCAGATCCTCAAGGAAGATCGTGTGGCGGATATCATTGTCGAGCATCATGTCGGTCCTTTGCACTATGCTACGGATTTCCTACCCGAAATCGATTTCTGCTGCAATGCAGAAAGTAACGATCGGCAATATGCAATCATGAAACGCGCAACAAAATTTCGCAGATTTGCGAATGAGTCGGGGTGGAACCTGCGAATCTGCAAATCGCTGCGTGGCAGCGCAAACATCGCTGCATTGCGGCGCTAACAGGCAGATTTCAATGCAGAACTGTTGAGAGCCGGCCGGCCGTTCAGCGCAGGAATCCCATCGCGTAGGTGACCGAAACCTGATGCTCGCGCAGGTAGTCCGACAGCGCCCTCGGCTCAGGTTGACGTTTCGTCCGCGTCTCTTTTGCCGCAAGGCCGCCGGTGATGAAAAGGACGTCAAGTCCCTCGCCGACGGCGCCTCTCACGTCGGTGACGATGCCGTCGCCGATGCAAACGATTCGATCATCGGGGACCTCCGCAACCTCGGCGAGGCGCCTGCGGGCGAGGTCGTAGATCGCGGGATGCGGTTTGCCGAAATAGAGGCTCTCGCCACCCATTTCGGTATAGAGCCGCGCCAGGGCGCCGGCGCACCACTCCCGGCTGTCGCCACGGTCGACAACAATATCGGGGTTGGCGCAGAGCAGCTTCAATCCCCTGGTCTTGGCATAGAGGAAGTCCGGCCGGTTCACGTCCGGGTCCGCCTTGGCGTCGAAGGGGCCGGTGCAGACGATCCCCTCGGCCTCCTGCAGGGGTACGCGGGTGATCTCGACAGGATTGTCGATCATGTGCAGAGGCTCGTAGAACGCCAGGTCCCGTTGCTCGCCAATGTGGTATACCTTGTTCCCTATCGCACCGGAGAACAGTGCCAGGCGGGCGGAATCGCCGGACGTGGCGATCGTGTCATAGGCGTCTTCGGGCACGTTGAAGTGCTTTAGCTGTTCGGCCACGGAGGCGCGCGGGCGCGGCGCATTGGTCAGCAGGACCACCTTGCCACCCTCGGCGCGAAAGGCGCGGCAGGCGGCAACGGCCTCCTCGTAAGCCGTGATGCCGTTGTGCATGCAGCCCCAGAGGTCCACGAAGGCAGCGTCATACATGGAGGAGATATCGGCGAAGGTCTCGATGATGCGGGTCATGGGGTCTCCGGAGCCTGTGTCGGGCGCAAACCGCACCCCTTGTCGGGGCTATAGCCCAGCCCGGCACGCGTCGGTAGGGGGTGCGTGCGTGGCGCCTCAGCGCAGCATCAGTCGACGCACCAGTTTGGCCAGCGATCCGTAGGGCGGGCGCAACAGCCGGGCGCCGTGGCGCCTGCCGGGGTGAAAGACGCCCTTGGCGTGGCTCAAGCGGCGGAATCCTTCCACGCCGTGATAGGCGCCGATCCCACTGTCGCCGACACCGCCGAACGGCAACGTGTCGACGGCATAGTGAAGGAGCGTACCGTTGACGGTGACATTGCCGCTGGTGGTCCCGGCAAGCACGCGGTCGATGGCAGTCCTGTCCTTGCCATAGACATAGAGGGCGAGGGGCCGCGACCCGCGGTTCACGCGTTCGATGGCAGCCTCGATAGAGCCGATGGAAAGGACGGGCAGCAGCGGGCCGAAGATCTCCTCCTGCATGATGAGCATGTCGTCCGTGGCATTCAGAACCAGCGTCGGCGCCATCGCGCGAGGATGGGCGCCCTCGTGGGCAGAGAGGACGGGGTGGATCTCGGCCCCCTTTGCGGCTGCATCCGCCAGCAACGCGTTCAGCCGCGCATGATGGCGGGCCGAGGCGATGGTTGTCAGCGCGGGGTCTGCAAGCCCCCCGGGAAAACTGCGTTCGATGGCGGCGGTGAAAGCCTCGATGAAGGCCGGTACGCGGTTTTCTGGCAGCAGAAGGTAGTCCGGCGCGATGCAGGTCTGCCCTGCGTTGGCGGTCTTGCCGAAAGCGATGTCCCCGGCGGCCAGCACGAAATCCGCGTCATCGCAGAGGATCGCGGGCGACTTCCCACCAAGTTCCAGCGTGACCGGGGTCAGGTTTTCGGCCGCGGCCCGCATCACCCGGCGCCCCACGTCGGTGGAGCCGGTAAAGAACAGGTGGTCGAACGGCAAGGTTGTGAAGGCAGCCGCAAGCTCCGCATCACCGGTGATCGTGGCAACTTCATCGGGCGCGAATGCTCCATCCAGCATCTCCGCCAGCACATCGGCCGTCGCAGGGGCCAGTTCCGAGGTCTTCAGCATCACACGGTTGCCCGCTGCAAGTGCCGTGGCTAGCGGCACAAGCGCCAGCGCCACGGGATAGTTCCATGCCGACAAAATGCCGACGATCCCGACGGGCTGGTGATGCAGGACGGACTTTCCGGGCTGCATCAACATCGGCGTCGGCCGATGACGCGGCTTCATCCAGCGACCGAGATTGGCACGCATGTGGTTGATCGACTGTATCGTCGGGCCGATGTCGATGAGGTCGGTCTCGATCGGAGACCGGACCCCGAAATCTTCCTGCGCAGCCGCTTCCAGTCGCGCGCGATTGCCCAGAATGGCACCCTTGAGCCTCTTCAGGGCGGCACGGCGGTGGGCGAGGTCGGGGGCGCCGTGGCGCAGGAAGGCCGCGCGCTGGATCTCCAGGATTGGTGCGCCGGCACGGTTGCGCAGGTCGGTTGCGGATCCATCTGGCATGGCCGGTTCTCCCATGTGCTACATCGAGGATGCTGCCAGCCCAAGGGGCGGTCAATCGGTGCCGTCGCGCAACTGGCGCGCGAATGGTCACGGGGGCTTTCCGACACGATCCCGTTGTATGCGGGCGAAAGGGAGGATGACGCTCTATCGTTCGGAGCTGTCACTTCAAAAGGAAACGCCCGGCCGTGAAGCCGGGCGTTCGACATGTCTAAGACGCGTTAAACACGCGGATCGGGTGCGCGATCAGACCTTCAGGTTCGGAATGATCTGCTTCTTGCGGCTAAGGATGCCCGGCAGGACCACGGAATCACCTTCGACCGTGGCGCCGAAGCTCTTCTCCGCCACGGCTTTCACGACATCGTTCGGGATCAGCAGGGTCGCTTCTTCCTTCAGGATATCGATGACGAACATCAGCACGTGATCGACGCCGTCCTCCTCGCAGACGGACTTCATGGTCTCGAAAATGCTGTCCTTGCGGTCGAGCGGAATGGACGGGGAGGTGGTTTCCAGCACCGAGACCCGGAACTTGACGCCATCGACCTCGTTGATCTTCGAGTCCATCCGGATCAGTTCCGCGTCCGAGAACGCGGAGACGTCGGATTTCGCGGCGAACATTTCCGCAGCATAGTCGGAGATGTCGATGCCGAGATCTCGTGCAAGCTGCTCTGCCAGCACGCGGTCCACGTCGGTCGTGGTCGGGGAGCGGAACTCCATCGTGTCGCTGAGAATGCAGGAGAGCATCGCGCCCTTGATCGCATCGGGCATGGCGTTGCGGCTCTCGCCCATCAGGTCATTCATGATCGTGGCCGTGCAGGCCAGTGGACGCATGGTGATGTCGATCGGACCCTTGGTTTCGATGCCGCCGGTCAGTTTGTGGTGATCGATGATCTGCAGCAGGTCGCAGGAGTTGATGTCGTCTGGCAGTTCCGCCGGATTGTTGGTGTCGACCACGACACAGGGTTCTCCTTCGCCAGCCGCCTCTATGATCTCCGGCTTGTCGAGGTTCCAGCGCTCCAGCATGAAGGCAGCCTCGGTGTTGGGTTCGCCCAGCAGCTTGGCCTCGGCCGGGGTGCCTTTGATCTCGGAAAGATACCAGGCCCAGATGATCGGAGAGCCGGTGGAATCGGTGTCGGGGGCCTTGTGGCCAAAAACCTTGATGGTCATGAGTATGGTCCGTCGTCAGGATTGGAAAATCGCGGCCCTTATAGGGGCGGGCGATGCGCCTGTCATGGGGCGATTGAGCGCGGTGGCCTCCGAACATGATGCCGTTCGGCGGAGGACTGGCTCGAATTGCCCGGAATACGGTGCCTCCAAGCGGGAGCCAATCTGAAGCGCTCACGACTGTCGGCGCGCGAAAGGTTGGCCAGCGCTGACCACTCCGGGCTTTCATTGCACCGTGCCGACCGCCCGCTCGAAGGACCTACGACCCGGCGCTGGGGTGGCAAAACTCACGCACCTTTTCCGCCATTGATGAACACAGGATGGCAGTTGCTCCTGACGCGCTGTTGCGTGGGCGAGCTCCTGTTGGGGTTCGCTGTGGCCAACGACGGAAAAACAGGGTTAGGCAAGAGTGCCGCAATGGCATTGATGGTGCGACGCTTTCGTGAGGCGATGAAGGCCGCATGAGGCCTTCAGGTCGCAAGTCGCGGTTGAAATGCCGGGCTGCAAGGGCTCGGACGGAAGGAGCGAAAGCCACAACGCTGCGATAGGCCTCGACCCAAATGTGCTGCCATCGATTTGTATTGCAGGGGCACAGTCCAGGCTGTCCTTGGTCACTACGGCAGACCCGTCCGGTGCTCAGAAAGCCGGAGCCAAGCCCAAAGCGTCCGAAGATTCTCAACGCGTGTCGCGTGCCGGAAGAAGCCGCCTTGGGCGCATTGGTGGTGTGTTGGGACACGATGCCATGCCGGGCTGCCGCCCGGCATGGCACGGGTCAGGGCAGGGGCATGGCCCTCAACCAGTGTGCGAAGCGCGGAACCCAGTCGCGCAGTCGTTCCGGAAGTGTCCGCCTGCGGCGGTCGGGGGGCGGATCGGCCGCGATTTCACGCAGCATTGCCGCGACCTCGGCGCGGACGGCCCGGCTTGGGGGCAGTGCGACGTGATTGATTTCCGGATGCTCGTCCGGGCCGTGGATCTCAGTGAATCTTCCGGCCAGAATGGCCGCTTCGAATAGGGGCGTGGTCATGGTGTTTCTCGTGAATCTGATGATGATCAAGGGAGAAGGCTGCCTTGCGCGGGTTCGACCGGCGGCAGGTCCGACGGAGTGTTCGAAGAATATTGGTCATGGAAAGGATCTCCTTTTTTTCGCGAAACGCTTGGATTGTCGGCAAGCCGACGGGTTGGGGATGTTGAACCGCTGAAGCGGTCGTGGTGTCAGACGGTGATATGCAAGGACGTCAGCGACGGACGCAGCAAGAGTGCGTCAGGCAGGTCGCGATGTCGGGTTTGTAGTGAGGAAGGGACCAGCAACAACGTGCCGGTCGGCGAGATCAGGAACGGCAGTTCCGGGTTTGTTGGATCATCATCATGTGCTTCCTCCTCGTTTGGTACGAGTTGGCGCTCGTTACCACGATCGACTTGATTTGTGAACCGCCAACCTTCGGATTGTCGGTCTTTTTTGTCGCCTGGTCGTGAGCGCCATCGCGCCGGGCCAACCGATTGGGCGTTGAAACGGTGGTGTCGCCCGCCCCGCGCGTGGCAGGCTACTGTTCAGTCGAAATCGCCACGATCCCGGATCGGTTGCATCTCGATGAGGTCCCGGTAGTAACCAAGCGTCACCTTCGCCTTCTGGTCCCAGGTAAACCCGCTGACAGCGTAACGGTGAGCCTTTTCCGCCACTACCGTTTGCGGTTCCGGATCGAGAACACATTGCTCCATGCGCGCCCGGCAGGCGTCGACCATTTCGGACAGACCCGAGATCGGCAGGCGATGGCCGCGGCCATGCGCTGCAAGATGCCCGGGAGCGCCGTAGTCGGCCACGATGCAGGTCATCGCACTTGCCATCGCCTCGATCACGGCACCGGCGCCGAGTTCTCGGATGGAAGGAAACACGAAGGCATCGCAATCGCGCATTCGATCGGCAACGCCAGCTTGTGTCGTGTGCCCTTCAAAGTGAATCCGGTCAGCATTCCGTGTGCCCGCGGCAATGTCGCGAAGCCTACTGTACTCCGGCCCGTCGCCGACGATGTGCAGATGATGCGGAGCCAGGATCTCCGAATCCATGAAGGCCCTGATTGCGACTTCGGGGAGTTTGTAGGGCACCAGCCGCCCGACGAAGAGGAAGCGATGTGGGCCGGGTCCGGAAAAGGCGCGCGCGCGCCCGTCGGCGTGGAAGATCTGGGCGTCGAAACCGATCTCGGGGAAGTTGACCAGCTTTGAACGGTTCCGCGGCGCGATGTCGCGCGCGGTATGGTCGAATCCAGCGAGAATGAGGTCCGCCCTGGCGAAGGTCCGGCGCGCATAGGGCAGCCATTTGTGGGCACCGCGAAGGGCGCGCAGCCGTTCTCGTTCACGCTTCTGCTCTCCCCGGAATGCAGCCGGCCAGTCGAGGTTGCCGTTCAGCGGACCGATCACAAAGGGCGTGCCTGTCCTGCCTACGATGGCGCTGGGCATGGTCGGCGACATGGGTGTGATGCGGTGAACGATGTCGTAGGCTCCTTCGGCGAACTCTGTTCGAAAGACCTTTCGAACCTCGCGCTCAAACGCGAGGTAGGAGGGGTAGCTCATGATCATGCCGGTCGACCACGCTACCTCGTCGCCCCCCCTCAGCCAGGTGCCGAGCCGGTACAATGGCCGGGCAATGTACTCGTTGTCGATGTAGCGGAAGCGAAGCCCCGGTGGCGCGTGCTTCTCGATGTTTTCGCGGTTGCGGACATGGGTCGCAACGGTCACATTGGCATGCCGGGCCAGGGCGCATGCGTATTTGAATCCGACGATCGGAAGCGAGGGCCATTCCGGATTGCAATCGTCGGCCAGCAGGAGGACCTTCAATAGCGTTGCGCCGTTGTTGTCGGCTCCCGGGCCAGGTCGCGAGGGGACGTCTGGAGGCAAGGTGCGTGTCCTGCGGGGCGGTTGGACACGCCCCGGTTTGGTCCCGGAGGCATGGCCAGTCGGTCTTCGGGCGCACCCTAGCAGCCCGGGTCCGAAAGTATAGCCGCCGAAGCCGCCCGAAAACGCATCCGACCTGTTGACTCGTAACTGGCACTTGCCTACATCCCTCGCGTTAGCACTCGCTTCCAGTGAGTGACAAAACCGAAACAACAAGAATGTAGGAGCGTTCCGACATGGCATTTACTCCGCTGCATGACCGGGTCCTGGTCGAGCGTGTCGAAAGCGAAGAAAAAACCGCTGGCGGCCTGATCATCCCCGATTCTGCCAAGGAAAAGCCTGCCGAAGGCCTGGTCGTTGCCGTTGGTGCTGGCGCCAAGGACGAAGATGGCGAGCGCATCGCGATGGACGTCAAGGAAGGCGACAAGATCCTGTTCGGCAAGTGGTCCGGCACGGAAGTCACCGTCGACGGCAAAGAGCTGCTGATCATGAAGGAAAGCGACATCCTGGGTATCATTTCCTGATCCCGGCTATCGCGTCACCCTTTTCGGAAATACACAGAATTCAGGAGTAGCAACCAATGGCTGCTAAGGACGTCAAGTTCGAATCCGAAGCCCGCAACCGTATGCTTGCCGGCGTCAACATCCTCGCCGATGCGGTGAAGGTGACCCTCGGCCCGAAAGGCCGCAACGTCGTCATCGAGAAATCCTTCGGTGCCCCGCGCATCACCAAGGACGGTGTCTCGGTCGCCAAGGAAATCGAACTGGAGGACAAGTTCGAGAACATGGGCGCCCAGATGGTGAAGGAAGTTGCTTCCCGCACCAATGACGAAGCCGGCGACGGTACCACCACCGCCACCGTGCTTGCCCAGGCGATCATCCGCGAAGGTCTCAAGTCGGTTGCTGCCGGCATGAACCCGATGGACCTCAAGCGTGGTATCGACCTGGCCGTCGCCAAGGTCATCGAGACCATCAAATCCTCCGCTCGCGAAGTGAAGGATTCCGACGAGGTTGCGCAGGTTGGCACCATTTCCGCCAACGGCGAAGCCGAAATCGGTCGCCAGATCGCCGATGCGATGCAGAAGGTCGGCAACGAGGGTGTCATCACCGTCGAAGAGAACAAGGGCCTGGAGACCGAGACCGAGGTCGTCGAAGGTATGCAGTTCGACCGCGGCTACCTCTCCCCCTACTTCGTCACCAACCCGGACAAGATGATTGCCGATCTCGAAGACTGCATGATCCTGCTGCACGAGAAGAAGCTCTCCTCGCTGCAGCCGATGGTGCCGCTGCTCGAAACCGTCATCCAGTCCGGCAAGCCGCTCCTGATCATCGCTGAAGACGTCGAAGGCGAGGCCTTGGCCACGCTCGTCGTCAACAAGCTGCGTGGCGGCCTGAAGATCGCTGCCGTCAAGGCTCCGGGCTTCGGCGATCGCCGCAAGGCCATGCTGCAGGACATCGCGATCCTGACCGGCGGCCAGGTGATCTCCGAAGATCTGGGCATGAAGCTCGAGAATGTCACCATCGACATGCTCGGCACCGCCAAGAAGATCCAAATCACCAAGGACGAGACCACGATCGTCGACGGCAACGGCGAAAAGGCCGAGATCGAAGCCCGTGTGGCCCAGATCCGTCAGCAGATCGAGGAAACCTCCTCGGACTACGACCGTGAGAAGCTGCAAGAGCGTGTTGCCAAGCTGGCCGGCGGCGTTGCCGTCATCCGCGTGGGCGGCATGACCGAAGTGGAAGTGAAAGAGCGCAAGGACCGCGTGGACGATGCTCTGAACGCGACCCGTGCCGCTGTTCAGGAAGGCGTCGTCGTCGGTGGTGGTGTTGCCCTGATCCACGGTGCCAAGGAACTGGCCGGTCTGGAAGGCGCCAACGCCGATCAGAACGCCGGTATCGCCATCGTCCGCAAGGCGCTCGAAGCGCCGCTGCGTCAGATCGCCGAGAACTCCGGCGTCGACGGCTCGGTCGTGGCTGGCAAGATCCGCGAAAGCGACGATGCCTCCTTCGGCTTCAACGCTCAGTCCGAAGAGTATGGCGACATGCATGCCTTCGGCGTGATCGACCCGGCCAAGGTGGTTCGCACCGCCCTGGAAGACGCGGCGTCGGTTGCCTCGCTGCTGATCACGACCGAAGCCATGGTTGCCGACAAGCCCGAGAAGCCGGGTGCCGGAGGTGCCGCCGGCATGCCCGACATGGGCGGCATGGGCGGCATGGGCGGCATGATGTAATCATCCGCAGTCGGACTATCTGACGGAAGGGGCCGCATACGCGGCCCCTTTTCTTTTTAGGGAAGGATTGACCGGATCTTAAGAAGGGCGGGGCTATCCCAAGCGGGAAGGGATTTCGCCATGCGCCTGTATTCTCTCCTGAACCGCCTCTTCCCGGGGTCCTATGCGGCGAAGTTTGCCTGCGTCGTGGCGGTCGCGGTGGCGCTCCCGGCTCTGGCGGGGCTGCTGGTTCCGCGGCAAATGCCCGGCAGCACGGCGCTCATTCTCTGCGCGGCGCTTGCCGCCGCGATCTGGGGTGCGCAGGCTGTTTCGGCCCTGCTTGCGCCACTCGACCTTCTGAGCATATCACTTCGCCGGACTGAAGCCGGTCATCGAACCCGTCAAATCGAGTTTGGGGGCCATGACGAACTGGGATTGCTGATCGATAGCGCGAATTCACTCGCGGCGCGGCAGGCCGAAGTTCTCGACACTTCGGCTGGCGCAGCAGACCGGGACGTTTTGACGGGGTTGCTGAACCGTGAGGGCGTCGGGAAACGCGCGCCGGCGCGCAACCCCGGTGCGGTGCTGATTGTGGACGTGGACGGGTTTCGCAGTCTCAACGCCATACACGGCCGCGCAGAGGGCGACAGGGTTCTCCGCCAAACCGCCGATTTGCTGATGCAAACACTCCGAAGAGGCGACCTTGTGGCCCGCTATGGTGGTGACGAGTTCCTCGTGTGCCTTCCGAATGGCGCCACGGATGAGGCCGTCCGCGCTGCGGAACGATTGCGCATGGCAGCAGAGGACCGGTTGGCAATCTCCGGACACTCCCTGACCGTTTCCATTGGTGTCGCGACGGGGGAGGAGGCAGCAGATTTTGACGCGATGGCAGAGGCGGCAATGACTGCTGCCCGACAGGCAAGGGTCGCTGGCCGCAACAGGGTGCATGTGGCCAACGCTCCGACCGTTCCACAGGCCGCCGAAGCCGTTGTGTCGGCCGATGAGCCTGTGCTGTTGCATGCGCCCCCGGAGCCTAGCGCAGGATCAACTCCAGCGGATCGTAGGTGAAACTGTCATTCCAGGCCACGTCCGGCAGAGACCGCGGTCGCAACCTGTAGCCGTCGATGTCCCTACGCGAGACCCAAGTGCGTCGGGTCACGACCCTCTCTGGATCCTGCCAGTCATCGCGCAGCCGACCGCCCGCGAGCCGGCAGCGGAAAAAGACCTCGACCTGGTGGAATCCACTGGGCGGATCGTGAAACTCGTTGACCAGGCAGGGCAGGCCGACGTCAATCGCCAGCCCGGTTTCCTCCATGACTTCGCGGGCCAGATTGCCCGGCAGCGACTGACCCGGTTCCACGCCGCCGCCCGGAGCGCACCAGAGATCACTCTGCTCTCCCGGCCAGGCGTTGACGAGCAGCAGCTTGTCTTCGTGAAGAAGCAAGGCGCGTACGGCCAACCGCGGCATCAACTTGGCCTTGGGGGGCATATTCGTCTCCTTATGATCCGGCTATTGCAGTGGCGCTGGCATATCCGCGCTCCCTCGGATCAACTGGGATACCGGCGGGACCTCGATGCTGCCTTCCTCGGGTCGCGCGACCAACCGGGCCGCGCGTGGGAGTAAAAAGCTTCTCTCTCCGTTTGCTGTCGTAGAGGGCTACTCTACGCGGCGAATCTGGTAGATGCCTTCCGGCAGATCCAGTGCCGCCGTGAGGTCGTTCAATTGCCTGATGGACATCGTGATCTTCTGGACCTCGTCGGTGCGCGGATCGAGTTGCTCAATCGTCACGCAATCTTCGAACGCATTGATCGTGATGTCTTCGGACACCGGGGCTGGACCCTCGTCGATCAATGTGACAACGGTTGCGTCGAATTCGTGCTCGATTGTGAACATGCGCTGACCCCGCTCCTTGTCTGACAGGCAAGGCCGCCTGCGGTCCTTGCACCAGCACAATCGCGAGAGCGCGGTAGCGGCGCAAGGGCAAGCTGCTAGATTTGACCGAGTGGATGGAGACTTGCCCGTGCATCGACTGATTTCAACAATCCTTCTGTTGCTTCTTTCGGCGTGTGCCGGCCCGGTGCCGGGTCCGCAACCTGTGCCTGTTCGGCATTCACCCGAGGCCACACGGGCCCTCCAGCGGTTTGAGACGGTCATTGCCCGAGTGGCCCCGGTGGCCGAGGCTGAATGCAAGAAGCTGGGTATCGTCAGTTCCTGTGACCTGCAGATATTCGTCGATGATCGCCCCGGACTCGACGGCAACGCCTTCCAGACCCGCGATCGCTTCGGCCGCCCAGCCATTCTCTTCACGTTGCCGCTGCTGGTCGATGCCCGCAACGAAGATGAACTGGCCTTCATTCTTGCCCATGAGGCTGCGCACCAGATCGAAGGGCACATAGGCGCAACCGAGCGCAGCGCGGAGCAAGGCGCCATGATCTTCGGGTCGCTCGCCCAGGCACAGGGACAATCGCGGGCAGATATCGCCGCCGCGGCGGCTCTTGGTGCGCAGGTGGGAGCGCGGCGGTTCTCCAAGGTCCTGGAGCTCCGCGCAGACCGCCTCGGGACCGTGATCGCCGCCAGGGCGGGGTATGACCCAGTTCTGGGATCTGCCTATTTCGCGCGCATTCCCGACCCGGGAGATGAGTTTCTGGGCACGCACCCGCCAAACGCCGAGAGAAAGGCCCTTGTCCGAGAGGTCTCGGCGACGCTCGCCCGACAGCCTTGACCTGTATCAAGGCGCGTTTGCCCGTCTGGTGCATGTTGGCCCCAAGTCAAAAAACGGGAAACTCGGGACATACGTCATGAAACCACTGGGATCCGAGCGCGAGCACTACTGGCTGGCGCTATCGATGGCCAAGGCCGCAGGGGTCGATCTGCAAGCTGCAATCGACGACGGCCGGTTCGACCAGAAAAGCTGGGCGGCCACAGTGCAACGGTGCCGTGGATGTGAGTGGGGCAGCGAGTGCAAATACTGGTTGCGCGAGCACCACGAGATCGACAGCGCCCCCGCGACCTGCGCGAACGCCGGTCTTTTCGATGACCTCAAGGCATTGAAAGAGGTGCAGAAACCCTCCTGACGCGGGAAAGAGACCATGGGTTGCCCGGGCGATACCGATTTCCACTTCTGGCTCACGCGGAGCGTCGGCCGTACCATCGGATTGAACTTCAGCGCCGCGATGGACGAAGGACGTTTGAGTGCGGAGGAATACCTCGACCTGGTTCGGGCCTGTTCGGCGTGCTCCCATGTCGCGTCGTGTCAGCACTGGCTGGCCGGGCAGGGCGGGCCGGCACTGTCTGCGCAGGCGCCTGATTTTTGCCGGAACGGTACGGCGCTCGATGCACTGAAACCACACTGATCCTCTTTTCCTTGGCACGCCGCCATGCCATCGTCCGAGGCTTCGATACCAGGGGAACTGCATGGAGATCTTCGAGGGCTTTCTGACCGATCGCGGGTCCAAATACGCGGTGTCGGGCGGACCCGTAGGCGATCGAGCAGGGGCGCAAGACTTCCTGAAGGCCCTGTGCCGAAAGAAGAAGTTCGCCAAGGCCACGCACAACACATGGGCTGTACTGCTGCCCGACGGCCCGCTCAAGAACGATGACGGCGAGAGCGGGGCGGGCATGGTCATCCTGCGTATGTTGGAACGCGAAGGCTTGGAAGGGCACATCGTCGTGGTGACGCGCTGGTACGGCGGCGTGAAACTGGGCGGCGATCGGTTCCGCAGGGTGCAGGACGCCGTGCGCTACTACCTCGATAATCGTGGCTGATGGCTGAGGTGGCGCGGTTCCGTGCTAGGGTGGGGCATTCAACAGGAGGTATTCCCATGCGACTGCCCATACTACTTGCCCTTCCCGCGTTTCTGATGGCCTGCGAAACGCCTGCGCCCGCGACGTCAGATTTGCCCTTGTTCGGCAACGGATACCGTGCCGATGGCGACCAATGCCGCCGGGTGGGTGAAAATGGCTACACCAACCAGTTCCTGGATGATGCGGCCGACCTCGTTGCCTGTCCTGAGGACTACGAAGGCGTCGGTGTTTTCGTGACGGACACCGGCGCGGTGCAGGTGGCCGCCTACCAGGGGTATATCCTGTACTCCGTGCCCCGTCGCTGAGCGCCTGAGTGGTCGGTTGGTCTAGACCAGCCGACCCCAGAGATCGTATTCGCCAGCTTCGTCCACCTCGACCGACACGATCTGGCCGGGCGACAGGTCCCGATGCCCCTCGTCGATGAAAAGGTTGCCGTCGATCTCCGGCGCGTCTGCCTTCGTGCGGCACGTCGCAGCGTCCTCTTCCACGAGATCGACGATCACGTCCATCCGCTGGCCGACCCTTGCCGCGAGCTTGGCCTCGGAGATTGCCTGCGCCTTTTCCATGAATCGCTCCCACCGCTCCTGCTTGACCTCGGCGGGCACGTGATCGGGCAGGTCGTTCGACCGCGCGCCGTCGACGTTCTCGTACTGGAAGCACCCCACGCGATCCAGCTGCGCCTCGTCCATCCATTCCAGAAGCGTGTCGAACTCTTCCTCTGTTTCTCCGGGATACCCGACGATGAAAGTGGACCGCAGGACCAGGTCCGGACAGACGGCTCGCCATGCGGCGATCTCGTCCAGCGTTCTGGCAGCCGCCGCCGGGCGCGCCATGCGCTTCAGCGTGTCGGGGTGTGCGTGCTGGAAGGGGATATCGAGATAGGGCAGGACAAGGCCCTCTGCCATCAGCGGGATCAACTCCCGTACATGGGGGTAGGGATAGACATAGTGCAGTCGCACCCAGGCGCCGAACTGGCCCAGTTCCCGGGCGAGGTCGGTGATATGACTGCGGACATCGCGCCCTTTCCAGGGGTGCTGTGAATGCTTGCGGTCGACCCCGTAGGCGGATGTGTCCTGGCTGATGACCAGAAGTTCCCGCACGCCATTCTCGACCAGCTTCTCCGCCTCGCGCAGGACGGCATGAACCGGGCGGCTTGCCAGGCGCCCACGCATGTCGGGAATGATGCAGAACCTGCACTTGTGGTTACAGCCCTCGGAAATCTTCAGATAGGAATAATGCCGGGGCGTCAGCTTCACGCCGCTTGCGGGCATGAGGTCGACAAAGGGGTTCGGATCCGGTGGTACGGCGGCGTGAACGGCGTCCAGAACCTGTTCGTACTGGTGCGGGCCGGTGACCGCGAGCACCTTGGGATGCACGCCGGTGATGTACTCCGGTTCCGCGCCAAGACAGCCGGTCACCAGGACTTTTCCGTTTTCCGCCAAGGCCTCGCCAATTGCTTCCAGGCTTTCCGCCTTCGCGGAATCGAGAAACCCGCAGGTGTTGACGATCACGGCATCCGCGCCCGAGTAATCCGGCGAGATCCCGTAGCCCTCCGCACGGAGCCGGGTCAGGATCCGTTCACTGTCCACCAACGCCTTGGGGCACCCGAGGGAGACCATGCCGATGGTTGGCTGGCCTTCGCGGGCGGTTTCGGTGACCCTGGCGCGGGCCAGGTCGGGGCGGAGGTCGGGCGGGTTGCTGGACATGGGGCGCATATAGCGGCGCTCGGCGATAGAAAAAACCCCGGACGTGATTGCGTCATGCTACGGCAGGCCATGAACCGCGCAAACCTGCTTCTCCGTTTCAGTCTCGAACTCGCGGCCCTATCTGGTTTCGCGATCTGGGCGTGGAGCCGGGCCGATGGGGGCTGGCGGTATCTCGCGGCGGCATCGATTGGTGTCGCGGTCGCGGCGATCTGGGGAACGTTCAACGTGCCCGGTGATCCCAGCCGATCTGGAGAGGCGCCCGTGGCTGTGCCGGGCTGGGTGCGGTTGTTGATCGAACTGACGGTCCTGCTGGGGGGAGCAGGCGCATTCGTTGGTGCCAGCCTCCACGCCGCAGGGCTGGTGATGGTTGCCTTGATCTGTGTCCACTACGCACTGTCGACAGACAGGATCGCCTGGCTGCTGCGCCGGCCGTGAAGCACGTGACGGTCAGCGACGTTTCCGTTGCGGGCGGCGCTTGGGTTGGGCTGCGGGTTTGAACTCCTTGTCCAGCCCCAACTGGTCACGCAATACCCGGCCTTTCACCTCGTCGACCTCTCCGGCTTTCAGATCGCCGAGGCTGAACGGACCATAGCTGACCCGGATCAGGCGGTTCACGGTAAGCCCGACCGCCTCCATTGCGCGGCGGATCTCCCGGTTGCGGCCCTCGCGCAGGCTCACGGTTGCCCAGGCGTTGGCGCCCTGCTGGCGGTCGAGCGTCACCTGGATGGGCTGGAACCGTTCCCCCTCGACCACCAGCCCTTGGCGGAGCGGTGCAAAGGTCTCGTCCTTCGGTGTGCCCTTCATGCGCACCCGGTATCGGCGCATCCAGCCGGTGGACGGCAGCTCTAGCCGGCGCTTGATCTCCCCGTCATTGGTCAGCAGCAGCAGCCCTTCGGAATTCAGGTCCAGCCGTCCAACGGACATCACCCTTGGCATGTCGTCGGGAAGGGCATCGAACACTGTCCTTCGCCCTTTCTCGTCGCTGGCCGTCGTCACCAACCCGGTCGGCTTGTGGTAGAGCCAGAGCCTTGGCGGATCCGGTTCGGCCAGCGGCACACCGTCGACCGTGATCCTGTCGGCGGGCGTGACATTCAACGCCGGGCTGTCGATCTTTCGGCCGTTCACAGTGACCCGACCGGCCGCGATGATCTTCTCGGCCTCACGGCGGGAGGCGACGCCTGCGCGCGCGATGACCTTGGCGATGCGGTCGCCGGGCTTCGGGGGAGATGTGTTTTCACTCATGCCCCCGGATACGCTGGCCCGACGGGCTGGACAAGGCTGGACACGGGACGGGTGGCGGTGCAGGGGAGAAACATGAGCCCGTTCAAGAGCCATATGGAAGACGCCCTGGCTGAAGCCCGCGCTGCCTCTCTCCGAGGGGAGGTGCCCGTCGGTGCGGTGATTGTCGATCCGGGAGGGCGTGTCGTGGCGCGGGCGGGGAACCGCACAAGAGAGCTTTGCGACCCGTCCGCTCATGCCGAGGTTCTGGCCATTCGCGAGGCCTGTGCGGCCGCCGCGTCGGAGCGGTTGCCGGGGCATGCGCTCTACGTGACGCTCGAACCTTGTCCCGCCTGCGCCGCCGTGATCTCGGCGGCCCGCATTGCGCGGCTGTACTACGGGGCTGCGGACCCGAAATCCGGCGGCGTTGACCACGGGCCGCGGATCTTCTCCCATCCACAGGCACATCATGTTCCGGAAGTCTACGACGGCCTCCGCGCGGACGAGGCGGAGGCCATGCTTAGGGCTTTCTTCGCCGCCAAGCGCGGCTGACCCCGCCGGGGTGGTCAGATCTCCACGGGTTCCAGCACATCGGGCGTCTTCACGTCAACACCGGGCAGAGCCGTGACCAGTTCCTCTGCCGATTGCTCCAACAGTGGGAATGTCCTGTAGTGACAGGGGATCACCACCTTGAAATCGAAGAACGTCCTGGCCGCGTAGGCCGCGCGTTTCATGTCCATTGTAAAATGCCCTCCGGCGCACAGGATGCCGATGTCCGGGGCGTGCAGGGCCTGCATCACGCCCATGTCGGCGGTCACATCCGTGTCGCCCGAAACATAGAGCGTGTGCCCCTCGGCTGCGATCATGAAGCCGGCTTCTGCGCCCGCATACATGGGGCCGTGGTCGGTGCTGACAGAAGAAGAATGCACCGCGTTGACCATCGTCACCGCCACCTCGCCAAGGCTTACCGTGCCACCCTTGTTGAACCCGACGACACTGACGCCCTCGCTGGACTCCAGATGGCTCATCAGGTCGAAGATACCGACCAGCGGGATGCCGGCCTCCCGCGCGAGGGTAACGGCATCGGCGCTGTGATCCAAATGGCCATGTGTCAACAGGATATGCGTAGCGCCTTCGACAGCCTCGGCCCTGCGGTTCTCGGGAAACGATGGGTTTCCGGTCAGCCAGGGGTCGACCAGCAGGACCTGATCCGCGATCTCGATGCGAAAGCCGGAATGCCCAAGCCATGTGATCTTCATTTCCTTCTCCTCCCGCAGCTATAGGTTCAGGGAAACCCTACTCCGGAGGCAGGTAAATGGAAGGTTTGATCGAGCAGGTTGACGGCTATTGCGAGCGCACCGACTTCACCTACTGGTCGGAACCGGTGAACGCGGTCACCAACCTTGCCTTCGTGATCGCCGCATGGATCATGTGGCGACGCGTGCGCGGCCAGCAGATGCCGTTGGCAGAGGCGCTCTGTGCGGTGCTCGCGGCGATCGGCGTCGGGTCCTGGCTCTTCCACACCCATGCCACGGTCTGGGCCGCGATTGCCGATGTCGCCCCGATCGGGATCTACATCCTGCTCTACATCTTTGCGGCCAACCGGGACTTCTGGGGGCTGCGGCTTCCATGGGCGTTGCTCGCCACGGCCGGGTTCATTCCGTTTGCCGCGATCACCGGGCCGGTGTTCGCCAGCGCGCCGTTTTTCGAAGTCTCCGCGGCCTATTGGCCGGTGCCGTTGCTGATTGCGCTCTATGCCATCGCGCTCCGCGAGCGTGCGCCCGAGACAGCGCGTGGACTGGCCATTGGGGCAGGGATTCTCGTGGTATCCCTGAGTTTCCGCACCGTGGACGAGACCGTCTGTGGCAGCTTTCCCCTTGGGACCCATTTCATGTGGCACATCCTGAACGGGATCATGCTGGGCTGGATGATCGAGGTTTATAGACGGCACGTGGTGGCCGCGCGGCTCTGACGCGGTCAGCCGGCGCCCGGCCAGTGGCGGTGGACATCGTCGATAACAAACGTGTGCCTGTGTGCACCAGTCCCGTGGTCCTGCAGATGCGGATGGTCGTCGGGAAGATCGTCGTGGCGGTGTTCGAATTCTCGGGGTTGGTTGGCCCGCCACAGACGGAGCGAGGTGAGCAGGCCAAGCATTGCGAGAATGTCGAGGCAGATCATCGTCGGCATGGTGCCCGCGTATGTCTGCAACGAACCTGCGAGCGGGTAGGCAACCAGCCAGCAGGCATGGGACAGTGCGAATTGTGCGGCGAAGACGGAGGGGCGGTCCTCCGGGTGCGCCGATCTTTTCAGAAGCCTTCCCGAGGGGGTCATGACAGCAGAATACCCGGCGCCCAGAACGGCCCATCCCAAAAGGAGCGCGCCCCAGGTCAGTCCGGCCACAGCCACGACAGCGGCCAGCGCCGCGAGCGTGGCAACCAGGGCTGTGGCGCCGCTGACCATGACCCGCCGATCTGCGATCTGCGAGAGCGCACGGGGCAGGACGAGGGCAACCGCCATGGATCCGGCCCCGAAGGCGCCGAGAGTCAGCGCCACCGCATTCTCGCCAAGCCCGAGATCGCCGCGTACCAGCACAACCGTGTTGACCAACACCATGGAGATGACGCTCGCAGCGCAGGCATTGAGTGCCAGAAGCCCCTGAAGGCGCGGGGTGTTCAGGTAGATCCGGATCCCGCGCGTGGCCTGATCGACGAAGCGGCGCTTCCGGCTCGGCTTCGGGTTGGGGAGTGCCACCGAAACAACAAGCAGACCGGAGGCAACAAAGCCTATCCCCGTGCCGAGGAACAGCGCATCGAAACTCATGGCGGCCAGCAGCGCGGCTGCCAGCATCGGGCTCAGCAGGGATTCCAGGTCGTAGGCGAGACGGGAAAGCGAGAGTGCCCGGGTGTAATCCTCCTCGTCCGGCAACACGTCCGGGATCGTGGCCTGGAACGTGGGCGTGAAGGCGGCGGACGCCGATTGAAGCAGGAAGATCAGCACATAGATCTGCCAGATCTCCGTCACGAACGGCAGCATGAGCGCCACACAGGCCCGCACGGCATCGAGCGCCACGAGGAGCCTGCGCCGGGAAACGCGGTCCGCCAGGGCACCGGCCATCGGCGACAGGAAGACATAGGCCACCATCTTGAGCGTCAGCGCGGTCCCCACCACCAGACCGGCCTTGTCGCCGGCAAGTTCGAACGCCAGCAGGCCGAGAGCGACGGTCGCCAACCCGGTGCCGATCAGGGCGACGATCTGTGCGCCGAACAGGTGTCGATAGGTGCGATTTGTGAGGAGTCTGCCCATGGCGACGGCTTTCAGGACGGTGTCTCTGTGTCTGTCGTATCCCCCCCGGGGGGATGCGACAAGGAGCGATTTCCGCACGACCTCGTGGCGAGACGACCCGATTGCGGTGCTTCGGAGGCTTGGGGCGGTCGATATGCGCCAATTGCCGCCCCGAGGCGGTCATGACCGCCTTGCGACCCGCGCGGGCCGGGGATAAACCCGTGTCGATCATCCGCCCGACCCCGGAGGCCCCATGTCGATCGACACCGAAACCGCGCGCCGTGTCGCCAAACTCGCCCGTATCAAGGTCGAGGACGAGGCGCTGCCGGCACTTGCCGGCGAGTTCAACGCCATCCTTGGCTTCATCGAGCAACTCAATGAAGTGGACGTGGAGGGCGTGGACCCCATGACCTCCGTGACGCCGATGCGCCTGAAGCGGCGGGTCGACGAGGTGACCGATGGCGGCTACCAGGACAAGGTGCTCGCCAATGCCCCCGATGCCCGCGAGGGCTTCTTTGCCGTGCCGAAGGTGGTTGAGTGATGTCCGAACTGACCAAGCTGACGATTGCCGACGCCCGTGACAAGCTGCGCGCCGGGGAGGTCACATCGACCGAATTGACCCAGGCGTGCCTGGACGAGATCGAGAAGGCCGATGCTCTGGGTGCCTTCGTGCACAAGACCCCGGAGGTCGCGCTCCAGCAGGCCGCCGCTGCCGATGCTCGCATCCAGGGCGGCGCGGAGAACCCGATGTGCGGCATCCCGCTCGGCATCAAGGACCTGTTCTGCACGCAGGGCGTGCCCAGCCAGGCGGCTTCCGCGATCCTTGAAGGATTCAAGCCAGAGTACGAATCGACCGTGACCACGCAGCTGTGGCAGGCGGGTGCGATCATGCTCGGGAAGCTGAACATGGACGAGTTCGCCATGGGCTCCTCCAACGAAACCTCGACCTATGGCAATGCCGTGAACCCATGGCGCCGCGATGGCAGTGATGCCGCGCTGACGCCGGGTGGGTCCTCCGGGGGATCGGCCTCGGCCGTGGCCGCGGACCTCTGCCTTGCCGCAACGGGAACAGACACCGGCGGGTCGATCCGCCAGCCGGCCGCCTTTACCGGGATCACCGGGTTGAAGCCGACCTACGGGCGGGTTTCCCGCTGGGGGATCATCGCCTTTGCTTCGTCGCTCGATCAGGCCGGTCCGATGACGAAATCGGTCCGTGATGCCGCGATCATGCTGGGCGCCATGGCCGGGCACGATCCGAAGGACTCGACCTCTGCCGACATTCCGGTGCCCGACTTCGAGGCCGCGCTGACCGGTGACATTCGCGGCAAGAAAATCGGCATCCCCAAGGAATATCGGATGGAGGGCATGCCGGCCGAGATAGAGGAACTCTGGGCCGACGGCGCCGACATGCTGCGGGATGCGGGGGCGGAGATTGTCGATATCACCTTGCCGCATACCAAGTACGCGCTGCCGACCTACTACGTGATTGCCCCTGCGGAGGCTTCTTCCAACCTCGCGCGCTATGACGGCGTCCGCTTCGGACACCGCGCCGGGCTGGCCCAGGGCGACGGCATCACCGAGATGTACGAGAAGACCCGCGCAGAAGGCTTCGGCGCGGAGGTTCAGCGCCGGGTAATGGTTGGCACCTACGTGCTGTCGGCCGGTTTCTACGACGCCTACTACAACCGCGCCCGCAAGGTGCGGGCCCTGATCAAGCGCGACTTCGAGCGTGTTTTCGATCAGGGCGTGGATGCAATCCTGACACCTGCGACCCCCTCGGCGGCGTTCGGGCTGGGTGAAATGGCGGATGCCGACCCGGTGCAGATGTATCTCAATGACGTCTTCACGGTGACGGTGAACCTCGCCGGGTTGCCGGGAATCTCGGTGCCGGCCGGGCTCGACGCGCAAGGCCTGCCGCTTGGTCTGCAACTGATTGGGCGCCCATGGGAGGAGGGCGATCTGCTCAATATCGGTCAGGCGCTGGAGACCGCCGCCGGATTTGTGGCCAAGCCCGCACGCTGGTGGTAACCTCTCCATCAAGAAGAAACGGGCAGGAGAGAGGCATGACACGTCTGGCGATTGCGGCCATGGTCCTGATGGGCCTGGCAGCTTGCGAGCCACAGGTTCCGGATTCCGCGGCGGGTGTTGGTTTCGGCGACTATTCCGAATACCAGCGACAACAGCAGCAGGCCCGGGCGGCCCGTGACGCACAACTTGCCGCCAGTACGACCGTGCTGCCGCCGGAGGCCACCGGGGCGCCAACAGCCGCCGGAGCGCCTTCGGGCGGCGTCAGCAGCGCAGACCTTGCCGCGGCAGGCATCGGAGCAGCGCCAAACACCCAGTTGATCACCCCCGCAGCCGGCGCGCCACTGGCGGCAACGGCCGCCGGTGCGGCCTATGTGAGCGGCGCCAACACGACCGCCAGTTCGCAGCAAACGTTTCAGGGCGGACAGCAGCCGGAAGTCAGGAGCGCGACAGTGTCACCGACCGCGGTGCCTCAGAGGCCGGGTGACACCGGTCCGGATATAGTGGCCTATGCCTTGCAGACCACAAACCGCGTCGGCCAGCAGGTCTATTCGCGCGGGATGACGAACGAGAGTCGTTCGGCGCGGAAATGTGGAAAATACGTTTCTTCGGAGATGGCGCAGCGGGCCTTCCTCGAATCGGGCGGGCCGCAAAGGGACAAGCTTGGGCTTGACCCAGACGGCGACGGGTTTGCCTGCCAGTGGAATCCGGAGCCATTCCGCCGCGCCGTCAGCCAGTGAACCTGCGCGACCGGCCCTCACCGAACTTCGGCCCCCGCAAGGGCGGTGCCGACCCCGATATGGTGGTGCTGCACTACACGGCGATGGAGAGTGCCGAGGCGGCACTCGATCGGCTTTGCGACCCGGTTGCCGAGGTGTCCTGCCACTACCTGGTCGGTCGCTGCGGCACGGTCTGGACGCTGGTCGGCGAGGCGCATCGCGCCTGGCACGCCGGCGCTGGCTCCTGGGGCGGCAGGGCGGATGTGAACAGCCACTCGATCGGGATCGAGCTGGACAATGACGGGACCGCACCGTTTTCCGAACCACTCATGGAATCGCTGGAGGCCCTGCTGTCCGACGTTCTGCGGCGCAACGGCATTCCGCCGGTTCGGGTCATCGGGCATTCCGACATGGCACCGGGCCGCAAACTGGATCCGGGGGCGCGCTTCGACTGGCGACGGCTGGCAGCGGATGGGCTCGCGATCTGGCCGCAGCCCGAGTCCGGGACGCTCCCTGTGGTCGACATGGCGGCATTCTGCCGGTGTCTCAGCGGTTTCGGGTACCCGCAAGGGGGGGCGCCCGAGGTGCTTCTGGAGGCGTTTCGATCCCGGTTCCGGCCCTGGGCCAAAGGTGCCTTGTCGACAGAGGACATGGCGCTCGCCCACGAGTTGCGGCACCGGTTTCCCGTTGACCCTCCCCGGGGCACTGCCTAAGTGACTCCTGCGCGGATGGCTGGATGGCCGCGGGGCGGGGCGACCCGCCGCGAGGAAAGTCCGGACTCCCTGAAGCAACGGTGCCGGGTAACGCCCGGGCGGGGAAACCCGACGGAAAGCGCCACAGAGAACAGACGGCCCTGCATGCAGGGTCATGGTGAAACGGTGGGGTAAGAGCCCACCGCGGGGCTGGCAACAGTCCCGGCACGGCAAGCCCCACCGGGAGCAATGCCACATAGGACCTCCGCGGGGCATGTCCCCAGGGCCGCTTCAGCCCCAGGCAGGTCGGGTAGGCAGCTTGAGCGTGTCGGTAACGGCACGCCTAGAGGAATGGTCGTCGAAGGGGCGCAAGCCCCGGAACAGAATCCGGCTTACAGGCCATCCGCGCACATCATCCCGGCCTCGCTTTCATTGCAACGTTGCCTTTTGGCGTTAGGCTGTGGGCATTCGCCAGCGTCGTCTGGCACTATTCATACCAGGGAGGAGCCAAAATGAGTTTCGTCAAGGCACTGGCCGCGGTGGCCATGGGATTTGCTGCCGCCAAGGGAATGGACAAGTACAAGGACATGGGAGGAATGACCGGGCTTCAGGACATGCTGAAGGGGGCTGGCTCCGGTCCGGCTGCCGATCAACTGGGGCAACTGGCGGAGCAATTCGGAATTCCCGGCGGCTCGGAGAAGGTCAAGCAGATGCTCGGGCAGATGGGTTCCGCAACCGCAGGTGCCACCGAGGCGAGTGCGGCGGGTCTCGGCAGTCTTATGGCCACGATGCGCGGAGCTGCAGAAACTGGCAGCCAGCAGACGTCCAACATGATGGAGGCGATGTTCGGGCAAACTCCAGTTGCCGATGCGATGGAGCAGCAAGCACGGTTGATGATCCGTGCCATGATCCAGGCCGCCAAGGCGGATGGGGAAATCGATCAGGGCGAGCAACAGGCGATCCTGGAGCGCCTTGGTGATATCAGCGACGAGGAGCGGGCCTTTGTCGAGGCCGAGTTGAGGGCGCCCTCCGATGTCAACGCGCTGGTGCGGGATGCCGGCAACGTCGGCCGCGGGCAGATCTATTCCACCTCGCTGGCGGCCATCCGGCTGGACAATCCCGCCGAGGCCACCTACCTGCGCCAGCTTGCCTCCGGGCTCGGCCTGAGCGACGCGGAGCGGGACGAGATCCACCGGCGGATGGGTGTGCCCACGCTTGGTCACGCCTGATTGCCAAGGCACGCCACGCC
The DNA here is from genome assembly GCF_003003255.1 of Aliiruegeria haliotis. Taxonomy (GTDB): domain Bacteria; phylum Pseudomonadota; class Alphaproteobacteria; order Rhodobacterales; family Rhodobacteraceae; genus Tropicimonas; species Tropicimonas haliotis. Next base: position 89,391 of record NZ_PVTD01000004.1, on the reverse strand, counting down.
GCACCTCATGGCGGTGGCGATTCGGCTTGACAGTCCGTCGCCACCGCTTAAAAGGCCAGTTTCAGATTTCACGGGCGGGTTCGTCCGTTTCAGGAGACCGACCATGGCAAAACCGACCACGATCAAGATCCGGCTGAACTCCACCGCCGGCACCGGCCACTTCTACGTGACCAAGAAGAACGCTCGCACCATGACCGAGAAAATGGTCGTTCGTAAGTACGACCCGGTTGCGCGCAAGCACGTCGACTACAAGGAAGGCAAGATCAAGTAAGATCTGCCTGTCCCTGGACACGCTCGAAGCCGCACGGGAAACCGGGCGGCTTTTTGCGTTGCGACGGCCGGTTTTCGCCAGAGCGTCGTGCAGGGGCAGCGCCCGTCCCGCATGATGTTGGCGGATACCGTCAAGTTGCCCTCCCATGTGCCCCGTGACGGTGGCAGGGGCCGCTCCACACGATCTGGTGCCGGCATCCTCCCGCGTACAGGGCGGGCCGACGCGTTGGGGGCAGCCCTGTGTAGAGTGATGTAAGCGGCCCCGCCTCTACGATTTGAGCGCTCCGACAGAGGCAACAGTTTTGCCGGGTTCCGGACGTTTGCCGACACGATGGAGTTGTCATGCATAGCCGTTCGTGACGGGGCCATCGTGGTCGGTTCTGCCTTCAAACTCATCCAAGTGACCGGGCGGTTCCGAGAACGATGGCGCCGAACGTTGGGTATCGGCGAGGTGGACGACCCTGTGCGGGCTCTGGCACCATGCCGCGCGTTGGGCAATCGGGAGGAGGCGCCCGCGATGGGATGCCTTGGGTTGGCGGGGCCACGCGCAGACGGAGAGCGCAGCAATGGTGGTGCTGGGGTGGATATGGAGGTGTACGGTGGACCGATGCGCTGGGCGCCGGGTCTTCGGATCATTCCCAGATGAATGCACGAGCTGCCGACGTGCTTCACCGCCGGGCGGTGGGTGACTTTGCATCAGGAGGGGAGGATGGCCACAATACGCTTCTGGTGGAGTGGCTCGGCGCAGGCTGAAACCAGATGGACGGCAATGAAAAAGGCCGGGCTTGTGCCCGGCCTTTCCTGTCTGGAGTGCGGCTGCGATTACTCGCGGTTGCCGAAGAGCGAGAGCAGCATCATGAACATGTTGATGAAGTCCAGGTAGAGGCTGAGCGCGCCCATGATGGCGGCCTTGCCGAGCCACTCCTGATCGCCATGCATGGCCATCTGGATGTAGGTGTTCTTGATGTTCTGCGTGTCGTAGGCTGTCAGGCCAGCGAAGATCAGCACACCGAGGACGGAAACCGCGAACATGATCGCCGGGGAGCCGAGGAAGATGTTCACGATTGAGGCCACGATGATACCGATCAGGCCCATCATCAGGAAGGTGCCCCAGCCGGACAGGTCCTTCTTGGTCGTGTATCCATAGAGAGACAGGCCGGCAAAGGCGATGGCGGTGATCAGGAAGACCTGTGCGATCGACGTCGAGGTGTAGACCAGGAAAATCGAGCTTAGCGACAGGCCCATGACCGTTGCGAAGGCATAGAACACAAGCTGCGCGGTGGCCGCGGACATCTTGTTCATCATCGCGCCCATGCCGAAGACGAAGATCAGCGGTGCGAACATGATGAGCCATTTCAGCGGCGATGCGTAGATCGCGACACCGAAATCGGTCAGGTAGGTGGTTGCGCTGATCTGTGCCGCAGCTTGCGACGGATCGGTCGTCGAGGCCAGCCCGGAGATCGCCCAGGCGGCCAGTGCGGTGATCAGCATGCCCACGGACATCGTGCCGTAGACCTTGTTCATATGGGCGCGAAGGCCCTCGTCGATCTGGGCAGCGCGGGCGCCGGTAACGCCAGCCGTCCGGACCGTATCAAATTGTGCCATGAGTACCTCCGTGGTGTTCCTTGAAACGCCCGCTGGGTCAGCGGGCGTCTTTGCGGTTTATATTGTCCGACGGAGGCGGATTTTCAAGAGCATCCCGAGCGAAACGGTTGTTTGCCCGGGAAACGCTTCGTTCAGCTCATCCAGTGCTGCGGCACGTCCCAGGCGGGACGCGAGGCCTCGATCTCGGCCTGATAGCGGGAGACGCCGATGTCGCTGAGGGCGCGGTCGTCAAGCTTGGCAAGGTCACGGCGCTGCTTGTGCAGGGCCATCATGCCCGTGAGTTGGCCGAAGAATCCCTCGTGACGCATTGCGCCCAGGAGGGGGGTATTGATGCTATGTGCGCTCATTTCAGGTTCCTTAACGTTTTGTGAACGTGACCGGGTGGGCCATCAATTCTCTTGATCTATATGGGTGGGTGTGTTTCATTTTCAAAACGAATGTTTTTGAACTTTCCCATCAAGGAACGTGATGAATGCCGAGGAACCTGGACCTGACCTCCCTGCGCTCATTCGTTGCGGTCGCCGACAGCGGCGGGGTGACCAAGGCGGCAGGTTTCCTGCACCTCACGCAGTCTGCCGTATCGATGCAGCTCAAGCGTCTGGAAGAGTCGCTCGACGTATCGCTTCTGGACAGGAGCGGCAGGGGCGTGGCGCTGACCTCCTCGGGCGAACAACTCCTTGCCTATGCGCGGCGCATGCTGGAGATAAACGACGAGGCGATTGATCGCCTCACAGCACATGACTATGGCGGTGAAATCATGCTCGGCGTGCCGCATGATATCGTCTACCCGCACATCCCCGAGATCCTGCGGCGTTTCAATGCCGCCTTTCCCCGGATGCGCGTCAACCTCGTCTCGTCCTATTCCCGGCGGCTGCTAGAGCAGTTCGACCGTGGCCAGTTCGCCATGATTCTCACCACAGAACGCGGACATGGCGAAGGCGCGCAGGTCCTGTCACAGAAGCCCCTGTCCTGGATCGGGGCAAAGGGGGGCATTGCGTGGCGTCAGCGCCCGTTGCGCCTGGGATCGGGGCGGTTGTGCCTGTTCCGTTCGGCGGGCATCCGGGCGTTGGACGCTTGTGCCATCACATGGGAGATGGCGGTCGAGTCGGATTCCGACCGCACCATCGAGGCCACCGTGCGGGCCGACCTCGCCGTCGCGCTGATGCTGGAGGGAACCGAACCGCCCTTCCTTGAGCAGATCGAGCACAATGGTGGCCTGCCGGAACTGCCAAGCTATTCGATCAACCTCTACGTGTCCGAGTTCGCGCGCGGCCGGGCCGAAGTGGCACTGGTGGATCTGGTGCGCGAAGCCTATCGCTCGGATGGGCTCACCGCATCGTCACCACGATCTTCCCTGTCGATTTCCGCTGTCGGATGAGGTTGAGCGCCTCGTCCGCGCGGTCCAGGGGAAGGACATGGCTTACGTGGGGGCTCAGTTTCCCGTCTTCGTACCATCGCATGAGGTGTGACAGCGAACCCGTCAGGACCGCAGGTCGGAACTTCAGGTATCCGCCCCAATAAAGACCAATCACCGAGAGGTTTTTCACAAGAAGATGGTTGGCCGGAATTTGCGGCACATCCCCACTTGCGAAACCGATGGCAAGGATGCGGCCCTCGGGGTTCGTGGCGCGGAAACAGGCGTTGAACACCGCGCCTCCGATGGTCTCGTACACGACATCCGCCCCACCCAGGGCCTTTAGCTGTCCTCGGATGTCCTCGCTCTCGGCGTCGATCACGTGATTGGCGCCAGCAGCCCGGGCCACCTCCAGCTTGTTGGCGCCACGGGCAATCGCGATGACTTCAGCCCCCATCAAGGCGCCGATCTCGACCGCCGTCAGGCCAACGCCACCAGCCGCGCCCGTCACCACGAGCCGCTCGCCCGGCTGCAACTTCGCGCAATGGTCCAGCGCCATGTGCGACGTGCCATATGCGACCTGGAACGCGGCGGCATGCAGCGCGCTCATCCCGTCGGGCAGCGGCACGCATCGATCGGCGTGCAGGTTGGCCTCTTCTGCCAGACCGTCCTGACCATTGAAGGCGGCAACGCGATCGCCCGGGGCAAGTCCGGCGACTTCAGCGCCGATGGCTGTCACGGTCCCGGCCATTTCCATGCCGAGTGTCACCGGCGGAACGGGCCGTTCCTGATACTGGCCGCGTATCATGAGCGTATCGGCAAAGTTCAGCCCGCACGCCTCGATCGCGACACGCACCTCTGTTGGGCCCAGAGGGGGCAGGTCGATATCCACCAGCGCAGGCGTCGAGCCGTATTCCGCGATCTGAAATGCCTTCACCAAGCCTCTCCCCGGTTTTTCGGGGAAGATAGCAGTTGGCGGGTGTTGCGAAAGGGGCAGATGGACGCCCTTCGGGGCTGCGATGGTAGCAATCTGTGGCGACGCCCGAACGGGATGCCGGCGCGGTCATTTGACACCTGCGGGTTTTGGGCGAGTCCGGGCAACCCGACGGTCCCGATTGCTGCCAGGTGAGAACTAGGAATTCGCTACATGGCAGCGGATGGGTGGCATCTCATGGGATCCGGGACCAAGGTTGGCTCTAGCCCAACGGGGTTCCCCTTTGGTTCAAGTAACTTTTATCTGGTTGGACTTTCCAAATGACACATCCGGTCGATGTCCATGTCGGCAAGAGAGTTCGCCATCGCCGTTGGAAGATCGCCATGACACAGCAACAGCTGGCAAAGCGTGTCGGGATCAAGTTCCAGCGGATCCAGAAATACGAGACCGGCATGAACCGGATTTCCGCATCGCGAATGTGGGACATCGGGGAGGCGCTAGATGTGCCCGTCAGCTTCTTCTTTGAGGGGCTTGATGACAATCACGAGGGGGGCACACCCACGGGCGATCTGCTCGGGGATCGAGAGGCGATGGAACTGGTGCGATCCTACTACGCAATTCCGGAAAACCAACGCCGTCGGCTGTTCGACCTGGATCGGGTTCTGAGCGAGGTCGCTTGACCCACGGCCCCGGCCTCGGTACCGCGAGGGCAAATGGGGCGTAGCCCCTGACACTGCCGTGGGATGCCCGCATGACCCAAGACCTCGCCCCCGAACTGCCTGACGAGCTTGCCGCCGAGTTGATTGCGACGGCGCATGCGCTTGCCGACACCGCCCGCAAGGCTGTCCTGCCGCTCTTCCGGTCGAATGAGCTGGCCACGGAGAACAAGCGGACGGAAGGGTTCGACCCGGTGACACGGGCCGATCGCGCGGCCGAGCGGGCGATGCGGGAGTGTCTGGCCGAGCGCCGCCCGCTCGACGGGATCATGGGCGAGGAGTTTGGCGCCACTGAAGGCCGCTCCGGCCTCACCTGGGTGCTCGATCCGATCGACGGGACACGGGCCTTCCTGTCGGGAACGCCGACATGGGGTGTTCTGATCGCGGTCAATGGGGCCGCCGGGCCGATACTGGGTGTGATTGACCAGCCTTACACCGGGGAACGTTGGATCGGGGGGCTCGGGCAGGCGCAACTGACGGGCCCGCATGGCGACCGGACCCTGGTCGCTCGCTCCTCCCGGCCGCTCTGCGAGGCGATCCTGTTCTCGACCTTCCCAGAGGTTGGCAGCGTGGAGGAGCGAAGCGCATTCGAGCGTGTCGCATCCGGCGCGCAGCTGACACGGTACGGGACGGATTGCTATGCCTACGGCCTCCTTGCGGCGGGGCAGATCGACCTGGTGATCGAGGCCGGCCTACACAACTATGACGTCTGCGCGCCCATAGCGGTGATCGAGGCCGCCGGCGGCATTGTCACGAACTGGGACGGTGGCCCGGCCCATGAGGGCGGACGCGTTCTCGCCGCGGCCAACCCTGAGATCCACGCCGAGGCGCTCGCCCGGCTGCGGGGCTGAGCCATGTCGCACCGTCTGATCCGAAACGCCGATCACGTCGTGACCATGGACCCGGCCCGCAGGGAACTGGCTGGGGCTGACCTGCGTCTGCGGGACGGCGTCATCGTCGAGATCGGCACGATGCTGGAGGCCCAAGGAGCAGACGTGCTGAACGCAGCCGGTTGCCTCGTGACGCCCGGTCTCGTGAACACGCACCATCACCTGTTCCAAACGCTCACGCGGGCCGTACCGGCGGCGCAGGATGCGTTGCTGTTCGGATGGTTGCAGGCGCTCTACCCGATCTGGGCGCGCATGGGGCCGGCGCATATCCGCGCCTCCGCCCGGCTCGGTCTGGCGGAATTGGCGCTCTCAGGCTGCACAATGTCGTCGGATCACCTCTACCTCTATCCCAATGGCGCCCGGCTTGAGGACACCATCGAGGCCGCGCTCGAGGTTGGGCTTCGGTTCCACCCGACCCGCGGCGCCATGTCGATCGGCCAGAGCCTTGGTGGATTGCCTCCGGACTCGTTGGTGGAGCGCGAGCCCACGATCCTGCGCGATTGCGAACGGGTGGTGGATGCTTTCCACGATCCTGCCGAGGGCGCGATGGTTCGCGTCGGGCTGGCGCCCTGTTCGCCCTTCTCGGTCAGCCGCGAACTGATGCGGGATGCCGCGATCCTTGCCCGTGAAAAGGACGTGATGTTGCACACCCACCTTGCGGAGAATGACGAGGACATCGCCTACAGTCTGGAGATGTTCGGCTGTCGCCCGGGGCAATATGCAGAGGAGCTGGGCTGGACGGGCGATGATGTCTGGCATGCCCATTGCGTGAAACTGGACGGGAGGGAGATCGATCTCTTTGCGCAAACCCGAACGGGCGTTGCGCATTGTCCCTGTTCGAATTGCCGCCTCGGATCCGGCATCGCGCCTGTCCGCGCCATGCGGGATGCCGGTGTGCCGGTGGGGTTGGGGGTCGACGGCTCGGCCAGCAACGATGCCGGCGATCTGATAGGCGAGGCTCGGCAGGCGATGCTTCTGCAGCGGGTGGCGCGGGGCGCCGACGCCATGGCCGCGCGTGAGGCACTGGAGATTGCCACGCTTGGTGGCGCGCAGGTGCTCGGCCGTCCCGATTGTGGCGCGCTGGCGGTTGGCAAGCGGGCCGATATCGCTGTCTGGGATCTTTCCGGATTGGAGGCGGCGGGGTCCTGGGATCCCGTGGCGCTGTTGCTTGCCGGCCCGCGCCGGGTGCGCGACCTGCTGGTCGATGGCAAGCTGGTCGTGAACGAGGGCAATCTGGTCACACTCGATGCGCGACAGGTCGCCGGAGAGGCCAATCGCCTCGCCCAAGGGCTTGCCAACGACGCCTAGGTTCGGATTCTCTCTCCCAAAAACGAGAGGGCAGCCGATGACACCAATGATCCGACGGACAGCCGGCATGCTGCTGGCGCTTGCCTCGTGCATCGCGCTGGCAGGCGGCGTGCTGCACGCCCCATCGCGGGAAACGGCGTCACCGCTGACTCTGGTCGCGACCTCCGACCAGGTCGGCGCCCTGATCAACTCGCAACGCCAGAGGTCCGGCCGTGCGGCGCTGGCCCGATCGGCCAAACTGGACAAGGCGGCCGCACGCCACGTTTCCGATATGGCGCGAACCGGAAGCTACTCGCACAAGGGGACGGATGGATCGACTCATGGCCAACGCATCCGGCGTACCGGCTACAAGGCCTGCTGGGCGGCCGAGAACATAGGATGGGGCTGGAAAAGCGCCTCGTCGATGGTCGGTGCATGGATGGGGTCGGGGCCGCACAAGAGGAACATCCTGAGCCGCAAGGCCCGGCAATTCGGCGCGGCGCGCGGGGCCGGCGACACCTGGGTGCTTGTATTGGCAAGACCCTGCTGATCCGTCGGAGCACATCTGGCAAATCCCTTGTCTCTGCCATTACCCTGCCATGAAAAGGCCCATCGAAAAGCGAATGGACCTGAGAGGCTGCGGGCAGACAGAAGGAGAATCTGATGGCTTTGGGAGCAATGGTGACAGCGTTGGCCATGTTGGCCTCCGTGCAGATCGGGGATGCGGCGACGCGGCTCGGCGCGCCATCGGAACCGCTCGTTTGGCAGGCGTCTGCAAGCACATCCCAGCAGGTCGGGAAGCTGGTGAACCAGCTGCGCACGACCAACGGCCGGAACAGCCTTCGCCCATCCGAGCGGCTTGAAAAGGTTGCTGCGATCCACGCACAGGACATGGCACGGCGCGGGTATTTCTCCCACCGGAGCCCAGAGGGCGCGCGGGTCTTCGAACGGCTGAGGGCGACCGGCTACAGCTATTGCTGGGCCGGAGAGAACATTGCCCGTGGTCAGCGCGATTCCGCCGCTGTGGTACAGGCGTGGATCAACTCCTGGGGACACAAGCGGCTCATGCTGCACCGGATGCCCACGGAGTACGGCCTTGCGCGGGCTCCGAACAACACCTGGGTTCTTGTGCTGGCCCGTCCGGGCTGCTGAACCGCTCAACAGCCCGGAAGGTCATTGGCCGTGCGCCCGGCGGCTTGCGGGGTCAGAGCCCGAGGCTGTCTGATATCAACGGGTTGAGTGGCCTGCTGTGGCTCGCGTCGGGGAAGGCCCATTCCCCCTTGTGTGTATCGAACAGCCGCCCGCCGACGTGAACTGCGACAACGGCGCGATCGTCTCCCATCATGATCGTCGGAAACACCGCTTCCCAGATGGTCTCCGCCCGGGCCTGTCGCTGCGCGATTGCCGGGGTGGAGGCGAGGTCGAGCACAACCAGATCCGCGGCCGAGCCGAGCGCCAGCGTACCAATCCTGTCGGCCTGGCGCATGGCGCGGGCCGAACCTGTGGTGGCCAGCCAGAGAAGCTGCGCGGGATGCAATGCCGTTCCGGTGAGCTGGCCGATCTCGTAGGCGGAGGCCATCGTGTGCAGCATCGAAAAGGAGGAGCCGCCGCCGGTGTCGGTGGCCAACCCGACCGTCTGTCCCTCCGCCACTGCCCGCGCGGTGTCGAAAAGGCCGGAGCCAATGAACGTATTTGATGTCGGGCAGTGAATGAGCGCCGCGCCGTGGTCGCGCAGCCGGTCGCGCTCGCTGTCGGTCAGCCAGATCGCATGGCCGAACATGCCACCGGGTTTGAGCAGGCCATGCGCCTCGTAGGTGTCGAGGTAGTCTTTCTTGGATGGATATAGCTCGGCGACCCACTCCACCTCGTCGGTCTGTTCACTCAGATGGGTTTGCATCGGGCAGTCGGGATGCTCTGCCCAGAGCGCGCCGAGCGCCTCCAGCTGTTCCGGCGTCGAGGTGGGGGAGAACCGTGGTGTTATGGCGTAGGTCGCGCGCCCGCGCCCGTGCCAGGTTTCCAGCAGCGCCTTGCTTTCATCATAGGCGCTCTGTGCGTCATCCCGCAGGCCGTCGGGTGCATTGCGATCCATGCAGGTTCTGCCGGCGGTCACGGCCATGCCACGCTGTTCGGCGGCGGCAAAGATTGCCGTGACCGAGGCCGGGTGGATGGTGCAAAAGCTGGCGACTGAGGTCGTGCCGTGAGTCAGCAGCAGGTTCAGGTAGCGGTTCGCGATCTCGTTGGCATAGTCGGCATCGCGGAACCGCATTTCTTCCGGGAAGGTGTAGCTGTTGAGCCAGTCGATCAGCCGTTTCCCCCAGGAGGCGATGATGGCCGTCTGCGGGTAGTGGGCATGGGAATCGACGAAGCCGGGGAGGATAACCCCCTCACCGTGATCGGTGACGCGGGCATCGGGATGGGCCGCGCGCAGGTCCTCGGCTTCTCCGATCTCGTGGATTGCGCCGTCACGGACCAGGATTGCCCCACGACGGATGTGGCGTGCGCAGCCGTCCGGCTCGACGTCGAAAGGGTTGGCGTGGATGTCCAGCACCTGCCCCAGGATCAGGTGATCAATGGCGGTCATGGCAAAAGCCTAGGCGCCTTGCCGGTGGGGTGCAACGGGGCAGCCGCGGCAAGCGGTTCGGCAGTCCGGCTGGGCGGTTGCGCCCCGGCGCCGCTGTCGTATCTTGGGGCACGACGAAACGTGGAAAGGGCGTGCCATGGCCGAAGAGACTGCCGACCCGGCCGGTCGGGATGACGATGCCTATGCCCTGAAACGTGAGCGTGTGCAGGCGATCCTGCTGGCGATCAGCAGCGGCGATGCGGCTCGTCTGGGGCGCTTGCTCGACCAGCTTCACCCGGCGGATATCGCCGATCTCATGGAACAGGTGGGGGACAAGACACGACACCTCCTGCTGCGGTTCTGGGGACGGGACATCGACGGTGAAATCCTGTCGGAACTCGATGAGAGTGTGCGGCAGGAAGTGATCGAGATGCTGCCCGACGACGTGCTGTCGGAGGCCGTCCTCGACCTCGAATCCGACGACATTGTCGACATCCTCGAAGATATGGAGGAGGACAAGAAGGGCGTCGTTCTCGATGCGTTGCCAGCCAGCGAGCGGGTCGCGGTCGAGCAGGCACTTGGCTACCCGGAGTTCTCCGCTGGTCGGATGATGCAGCGGGAGGTCGTGACGGCCCCGGAATACTGGAACGTCGGGCAGGCCATCGACTACCTGCGCGAGGAGAGCGAGAACCTTCCCGAACAGTTCTACCACGTGATTCTTGTCGATCCGCGGATGCGGCCCACCGGCTACGTTACGTTGGGAAAGCTGCTGTCGACGCCGCGAGAGACGCCCATGCGCGATGCGACGGAGCATTCCTTCCGCACCGTGCCTGTGGATCAGGACGAGAGCGAGGTGGCCTATGCCTTCAACCAGTATCACCTGATATCCGTGCCTGTCGTGGATGCGAACGACCGCTTGGTGGGGGTGATCACCATCGATGATGCGATGGCGGTGCTCGATGACGAGCACGAGGAGGACATGCTGCGTCTGGCGGGGGTGACCGAGGAGTCGAGCCTGAGCGACACGGCGATAGAGACGACGAAACTGCGTTTGCCCTGGCTGGCCGTGAACCTGGCCACCGCCATCCTCGCGTCGCTGGTGATTGCCCTGTTTGAAGGGGCGATCGGTGAAATCGTGGCCCTGGCGGTGCTGATGCCCATCGTTGCATCGATGGGGGGCAATGCAGGGACGCAATCCCTGACGGTGGCTGTCCGGGCCATCGCCACGAAGGACCTCACGGGGTCCAATGTCTGGCGGGTGGTCGGGCGGGAACTGCTGGTCGGGCTGCTGAACGGGTTGTTCTTTGCGATTGTCATGGGGATCGTGGCGCTACTCTGGTTCGGTTCGACGCAGCTCGGGCTCGTGATTGCCCTTGCAATGGTCGTGAACCTGGCCGTGGCGGCGTTGGCCGGGATCCTCGTCCCGGTGATGATGGAGAAGCTGGGCGTCGATCCGGCGCTGGCCTCCGGCACCTTCGTGACGACAGTCACCGATGTGGTGGGCTTCTTTGCGTTCCTCGGTCTTGCCGCGGTGGTGTTGTTGTGAACCTTGCGGAACGGAAGGCGACGGAGAGGGCGGCGGCATATGCGCGGCGCAAGACGGCGCATGCACGCCATCGGGCGGCAGCCTCTGCGCAGCTTGAATCGTATCTGCGGGGCGTGACCGGGCAGGTCATCGCGGGCTACCTGCCGATTCGCACTGAAGCCGATCCGCTGCCGGCTATGGGCGCCCTGTCGGCCCGCAACCGGATCTGCGTCCCTGTGGTCGAGGGCCACGGGTGTCCGCTGACCTTCCGGGATTGGCGCCCGGGATGTGCACTTGAGGAAGGGAGCTTCAAGGTCATGATCCCGGTGGGAGGCGCTGTTCTGGTGCCGAATGTGCTCATCGTGCCGCTGGTGGCATTCGATGCAGGACTGTACCGGCTGGGCTACGGCGGCGGATTCTACGACAGGACGCTGGAGCGACTGCGGGCGACGGGGCCCGTTCGGGCCATCGGTTTCGCCTATGGGGATCAGCAAACCGAAGCCCTTCCGTTGGAACCGACCGACCAGCGGCTCGACGAGGTGGTAACCGAGAATGGTGTGTTGCCCCTCGATCCTTGACGCTGGCGCGTCGCGGATCCTTGGGGCCGGGCGCCCCTTCGGGGCGGTTCTGGCACGTGCATAACTGATGTACGGTCATGAATGGCGTGCCCGCAGGCCGAGCTTTGCGACCGTCATTGGCTGCGACGCATCGGGCCAGACAAGTCAGCACATCGCAGAGGGTTGTGCGAAACCTCTCCCCGCTTGCCGCATGGAGGAGGCGAGCACGAGGGTGGCCTGCCAGGCGACCGTTCGGTTTCGGGGGACCGGCGGGCAAATGTGAGCACGTATCTGTTGACCGGGTGCGCCATGGTCGCGGGGCTGTGGAGGTCGCACATTGCGCTCGCGCGCTGGTCCGACCGGTGCTGTGAGTTTGCCGCGCGACCTTGTTGGAGCGCGGGGTGCTGAGCTGAGCCTGCGCGAACGCAGGCTCGGTGGGGCGATTTCAGACAAAATCCACGAACTTGTTGAACGGCATCTCTCTCAGCCGGATCCCGGTGGCGTCGAAGATCGCCGCGGCCAGTGCCGGGGCGGCAGGCGGCACTGGCGGTTCGCCGATGCCGCGGATTCTGGACGCGTTCTCAAGCCCCTTAACGACGATCTCCGGACATTGGTGCAGCCGCATTCCCTCGTGATCGAAGTAGTTCGCCTGCTCCGCCATGCCGTCGGCATAGGTGATCTCGCAGTTCATCGCGTGGCCGAGCCCCCAAACGACACCGCCCTTGACGTGGTTGTCGAAGTTCACCGGATCCACAACGCGGCCGACATCGGCGGCAACGAAGACCTTGTCGATCCGGATGCCGTCCCCGGTGTTCGTCACCTCGACGACCTCGGCGACCGGCACGCCGAAACTGTCCACGAAGCCGAGCCCACGGCCGCGATTCTCTCCAGGATCCGTACCCCAGCTGGACATGTCGCCCACGGTTTCGAGCACCTTGCGCGCGATGTCGTGGTTGCAGAGCCGCAGCCGCTCCTCCAACGGGTCAGCGCCCGCTGCGTGGATCAACTCGTCCAGGAAGGCAGAAGCGAAGAAACCCTGGCTGGAGGCGCCGACGGACCGCCAGGATGAGGTTGGAGAAAGCGGCGGGACCTTGTAGGCGCGAAAACGAAAGTTCGGCACCGCGAAAGGCTGGTTCCAGGCGCCTGCCGCTATCTGCGTGTCGGCACCCGGCGGTGCGGACTGGCCGAGGCGCGCAATCTGGGAATCGGTAGACGACACGGTGGCGACCTGGAGGTCGATGGCATCCACCTTCCCGTCCTTCACGCGGCCCACACCGCGCGCCATGCCAATCTGGCGCGGATAGTCATGGGCGAAGTCCTCCTCACGGGTGAAGGTCAGCTTCACCGGCGTGCCGGGCATCTGCATCGCGATCTCTGTCGCCAGCGTGATATTCTCGAATTCCAGACGATGGCCGAAGCTGCCGCCCGAGAACTGCTGGTGGAAGTGTACGGCCTCGGGGTCGATCCCGGCGACCTCCGCCACCTTCTGCTGAGCGAAGCGGGGAAACTGATGGCCGACCCAGATATCGACTCGGCCGCCTTCCATCAAAACCAACGCGTTCAGCGGTTCCAGCGGCTGGTGGGCGACGTAGGGAGCGCGGTATTCCGCCTCCACGGACTGCCCGGATGCCAGCGCGGTCGCAACATCGCCGTCGTTGCGCCATTCCGCATCCAGCCGCTCTTCCACGAAGGAGTTCGCGACCTCTGCCCAGTGACCATCCATGTCTGCCGGGTAGGGGGCGGGTCCCCAATCGAAAGTGATGGCCTCGGCTGCCTGGAAGGCGCGCCAGGTGTTGTCCGCAACCACGGCAACGCCGTTCGTCACCTCCACGATCTTCAGAACGCCACGCATCCCTTCGGCAGCGCTTGCGTCGTAGCTGTTGAGCGCGCCTCCCTGTCGCGGGTTCACCTTCACGGCGGCATGAACCATGCCGTCCATCTCCAGATCGATTCCGTAGGTCTGGGTGCCTGTCGACTTGGCGAGGATATCGAGCCGTTGCACTTCCTTGCCGATCAACCGCCACTCGGAAGGCTCGCGCAGTTTCACCCGGGTGACGGGTTCGATCCCGGCGGCGATCGGCGCCAGTTCCTGATAGCTGTATTCGGTGCCGTCGGGCAGGATCACCTTGCCACTCGCCGTCTTCAGCGCTGTGGTGTTGATGCCGGACTTCTCGCTTGCGGCTTTCTTCAGTGTTTCGCGCGCGACCGCCCCTGCGGTCCGAAGCTTGTCGAAGCTGTCGGGGACCGAGGTCGATCCGCCGGTGCCCTGCACGCCCATGATCTTGACGACCACACCCAGGATTCCGCGCATGGCGTCGGCTGGAAAGCTGTGGTCGTGCGAATTGAACGGAACGCCTTCGTCGGCGAGAGCCGTGTTGTAATACGCAGGGCTCGGGACGCCGGGGGAGATTTCGAATTGGCCGAACTCCAGGTCCAACTCTTCGGCGAGCAACATGGCCTGCATGGATGCGGCCCCCTGGCCAAGATCGGAATGCGGCGTGATCAACGTGATCTTGTCGGCGTTTATCTGCACCCAGGGGGTCAGCGCTGCCTCGCCCTCGCCCAGCTCGTCGAGGAGCGGGTTCGCGTGGGGTTTCCGGTACTGGTAGTATCCAAAGGCCACCCCGCCGGCGATGGCGACGGAGCCCACGAGGAAGGTACGGCGGGCGATGGTTCCGATCCGGCTCATCTCAGGCCTCCTTCAGGCGGGCGGCGGCGGTTTTGACCGCTGCACGGATGCGTGGATAGGTTCCGCACCGGCACAGGTTGCCGGACATGGCATCATCGATGTCGGCATCGGTGGGCACGGGATTTTCCGCCAGAAGGCTGGCGGCCTGCATGATCTGCCCGGACTGGCAGTAGCCGCATTGGGCGACCTGATGTTCGACCCAGGCCTGTTGCACCGCGTGCATGGCGTCCGGCGTCCCCATTCCCTCGATGGTGGTGATTTCGGCTTCGCCGACATCACCCGCGAAGGTCTGGCATGATCGCACGGCCATGCCGTCGAGATGCACCGTGCAGGCCCCGCAGGCGGCAACCCCGCAGCCGAACTTCACACCCTTGATCTTCAACTCGTCCCGCAGGACCCAGAGCAGCGGCATGTCCTCTTCGACGTCCACGTCGTGGACCTTGCCATTCACGTTGAGTTTCACGCGCTCCTCCTTTCGCTCCGAGGGTGGAGCATTGATCCCGAACTTTCTCGGAATTTTACATATTGCCCGAGGATGTCAAAATGGATTTTTGTAAAGTGCATGCACAGCATGTGTTCGCCGGTGTGCATCTCTGCGGGCCAATATTGTGCCGTCGGCAGCAATACACAGAAAATGCGCCATATTCGTCACCCAGGAAAAACAAGCGGCGCCCCTTGGTGGGGGCGCCGCTGGTCGTTGAGTGCTCGGTCTCTCTACCGCACGTCGAAACGGTCGGCGTCCATGACCTTCGTCCAGGCGGCCACGAAGTCCCTGACGAACTTTTCGGCATTGTCATCCTGGGCGTAGACCTCGGCATAAGCCCGGAGGATAGAGTTCGAGCCAAAGACAAGGTCGATCCGCGTGGCGGTGTACTTCACCGCGCCACTGGCGCGGTCCCGGACTTCGTAGGCTCCGTCGCCGACCGGAACCCATTTGTAGGCCATGTCGGTCAACGTGGTGAAGAAATCCGTCGACAGGGCGCCGACCCTGTCGGTGAAGACGCCGTGCGCAGAGCCGCCATGGTTGGTGCCCATGACCCGCATGCCGCCAACAAGCACGGTCATCTCGTTGGCCGTAAGCCCCATCAACTGGGTCCGGTCGAGCATCAACTCTTCCGGGGAGACTACGTAATCGGCCTTCAGCCAGTTGCGGTAACCATCATGGATCGGCTCCAGCACATCGAAGGACTCGGCGTCCGTCATCTCGTCCGTAGCGTCACCGCGCCCCGGAGTGAAGGGGACCGTGACGTCGAAACCCGCGGATTTGGCGGCTTGCTCGACCCCGAGATTGCCCGCCAGCACGATCACGTCTGCGATGCTGGCGCCGGTCTCGGCAGCGATGGGTTCCAGCACGGAGAGGACGCGAGTGAGGCGCTCGGGCTCGTTTCCTTCCCAGTCCTTCTGCGGAGCGAGGCGGATGCGGGCTCCGTTCGCTCCGCCCCGCTTGTCGGAGTCGCGATAGGTGCGGGCGCTGTCCCAAGCGGTTGTCACCATGTCGGAGAGGCTCAGGCCGGACGCTGCAATCTTCGCCTTCACCGCCGCGACATCGTAGGACGTGGAGCCTGCGGGGATCGGGTCCTGCCAGATCAGGTCCTCGGCGGGGACGTCCGGTCCGACGTAACGGGCTTTCGGACCCATGTCCCGGTGGGTGAGCTTGAACCACGCGCGGGCGAAAGTGTCACGGAAGTACTCCGGATCGGCCATGAACCTCTGGCAGATCTCGTTGTAGACCGGGTCCATCTTCAGCGCCATGTCGGCGTCGGTCATCATCGGGTTGCGGCGGATGGACGGGTCGGAAGCGTCGACAGGCTTGTCCTCTTCCTTGATGTCCACCGGCTCCCACTGCTGGGCACCCGCGGGGGATTTGCGCAGTTCCCATTCGTGGCCAAAGAGCATGTCGAAGAAGCCCATGTCGAACTTTGTCGGCTCCGTCGTCCATGCGCCCTCAAGGCCCGAAGTGATCGCGTTGGCGGCCTTGCCGCCCATGTTCGGGTTCTCCCAGCCCATGCCCTGTGCCTCGACGCCGGCGGATTCCGGATCTGCGCCGAGCGCGTCCGCATCGCCATTGCCGTGCGTCTTGCCAATGGTGTGTCCACCAGCCGTCAGCGCCGCGGTTTCCTCATCGTTCATCGCCATGCGGGCGAAGGTCTCGCGCATCTGGGCGGCGGTCTTGAGCGGATCGGGATTGCCGTTCACGCCCTCAGGATTCACGTAGATAAGGCCCATCTGAACCGCGGCGAGCGGGTTTTCCATCGTCGAAGGATCGCTGACATCGCCGTAGCGCTCATCGGACGGGGCCAGCCATTCCTTCTCCGCCCCCCAGTAGGTGTCAGTTTCGGGGGCCCAGATGTCGGGACGGCCGAAGGCGAAGCCAAAGGTCTTCAGGCCGGTGTCTTCGTAGGCGATGGTTCCGGCCAGCGCCAGCAGGTCAGCCCAGCTCAGCTTGTTGCCATACTTCTTCTTGACGGGCCACAGCAGACGGCGGGCCTTGTCGAGCGAAACGTTGTCCGGCCAGGAGTTCAGCGGCGCGAAGCGCTGGTTCCCGGATCCCGCTCCGCCGCGACCGTCTGCGAGCCGGTAGGAGCCGGCGGCGTGCCAGGTCATGCGAGCCATCAGGCCGCCATAGTGTCCCCAGTCGGCAGGCCACCAGTCCTGGCTTTCGTGCAGGAGGGCCTTCACATCGGCTTTGACGCCTTCGAAGTCGAGCGACTTGACGGCCTCGGCATAGTCGAAATCCGGATCCATCGGGTTCGTCTTCGTATCGTGCTGGTGCAGGATTTCGAGGTTCAGCGCATTCGGCCACCAGTCCATGACGGACTTGTTGGTTGCCGTGTTGCCTCCGTGCATGACTGGGCACTTCCCGGTGGGGGTGTCGTTGCCGTCCATGATAGCCTCCGTTGGTGATGCGTGGGGTGTCTTCGGTGTCGTGGTCTCGCCGTGGATTCGGCGAGGATGGTGTTTCTTGTCGGTGCCGCGCCGTCGCGGGTGTCTGGCGCTTCGGCCGGTTGCCAGCCGGGGGTGCACCCTGCGGGAATCGCACCGCGCGGCCGTGTCGGTCGATGAGGGGATAGCAAAGTATTCTGATAAGTAAAAATTGCGAAATCATATGCTTTGCATTAGTTTTTCCTATGGATTGGATCGCGTGGATCTGACTTGCCACCGACCGGGATCGCTCCTGAGCGGCGGCGGGCGACGTGGTGCCGGGCAGCGCCGGTTGCTCATCGCGAGGCGGTGCTCTTGCGCCTTCCGTGCTGGGGAATCAGGGCCTGGATCCCGCGTGGCGGGGCCGGAGCGGCGATATGGGGCGGGCATGCGGTCCGTGAGTTGGATTGGAGGCGGGTATGAGTGTCACCCTGCGACAGCTTCGCTATCTGCTTGCCGTTGCCGAGCACGGTCAGATTTCGCGTGCGGCGGAGGCGGTGCATGTCTCCCAACCGGCGCTGTCGGTCCAGATTCGCGACATGGAGGCGGCGCTTGGCGTGGTTCTGCTCGAACGGTTGCCGCGCCGGGTGGTGCTGACGCCTGCCGGACATGAGATCGTCGATCATGCCCGCCGGGTGATGTCGGAGCTCGGCGCGCTGGAGCGGAGTGCTAGGGTCACAAGCGGGCTCAGCGGCCGTCTGGCGCTCGGGATGATCCCGACGGTCGCGCCCTACCTGATTCCTGCGGCACTGCCATTGCTCCGGGCGCAGAACGTCGGGCTGGACCTGAGGGTCCGGGAGGCGACGACAGAGGAGCTTCTGAACGATCTGACCATGGGCCGACTGGATGCCGCGGTGGTTGCCCTGCCGTCGGGTGAGGATGGGCTGACCGAGATGCCCCTTTTCGAAGACCGGTTTCTTCTGGCCGGATCCAGCACCCGCATCGAGGCCCTGTTGGCGGAGGGGCGGGTGCCCGATCCGTCGTCACTGACACCACGGCAATTGCTGCTACTGGACGAGGGGCATTGCCTTGCCGATCAGGCCTTGGAGGCCTGTTCCCTTGATCGGCGCGATACGCGGGTCGATCTGGGCGCATCGTCGCTTTCGACCCTGTCCGGTCTCGTTGCCGGCGGTTTCGGGCTGACGTTCATGCCGGAAATTGCCTTGGCCAAGGAACTGTCCGCGGCGCCGGAAATGCGCCTGACACGGTTCCCGGCACCCGAGCCCAAGCGGGCAATCGGCCTGGTTCGACGGGAAAGCGCGCGCGGACAGGGGTGGTTCGAAGATCTCTGGCAATTGCTGAAAATGGCAGGCGAAGGCCTGGTCGCCGAGGGTGTCGCCGCGGCGCGGGGCGCCTGTGCGGGGGGCGGCGAAACTGCCTGATCCAGGGCGGCCAGGATTGACCTTTCCGCGCAGATACGGGACGACAGCCACGACAGGAGACATTCGATGACCCGGGCCCCGCAACCATTCAGCATCATGACGAAGCCCATCGGGCCACGGTGCAATATCGATTGCACCTATTGTTACTACCTGGAGAAGGAGAAACTTTTTCCTTCCGAGAAGAAGTTCCGCATGTCTGACGAGGTCCTGGAGACCTACATTCTGCAGCTGATCGAGGCTTCGGTGGAGGCCGGCATGCCCGAGGTGCTCTTTGCGTGGCAGGGCGGTGAACCGACGATGCTCGGCGTCGGGTACTTTCAGAAGATCGTGGAACTACAGAAGAAACACGCGCCGCCCGGAGTGCGGATCAGCAACTCGCTGCAAACCAACGGCATGCTGCTGGACGATTCCTGGGGCACCTTCCTTGCGGAGAACGGGTTCCTTGTCGGGCTCAGTATCGACGGGCCCAAGAAGATCCACAATCGCTACCGGATCGACCGCGCCGGCCGGCCGACCTTCGATGCGGTGATGCGGGGACTTGAGGTGCTGCAACGGCACGGAGTGGACCACAATGCATTGACCACGGTGCACAGGGCCAACAGCGGCAAGGGCAAGGAGATTTATCGGTTCCTCAAGGGTGTCGGGTTCGACTACCTGCAGTTTATCCCGATCGTGGAGCGAAGCGCGCGCGAAGGCGACGGGCTTGCCAGTGCGCCGCAGGTGGATATGGATCCGGGCAACAGCGTGACCGACTGGAGTGTCAGCCCGCGCGCCTACGGGAAGTTTCTCTGCGACATTTTCGATAGCTGGTACCGAAACGACATTGGCGAAGTTTTCGTGCAGTTCTTCGACGTGCAGCTTGGTCTGTGGATGGGCCATGATGCGGGCCTCTGTGTCTTTGCCGAAACCTGCGGCAACGGACTCGCCCTCGAACATGACGGCAGCCTCTATTCCTGCGACCACTACGTGTACCCGGAGTACCGGCTCGGAAAGATCGGCGAGACACATCTGCGCGACATGGTCTGGACCGACCGCCAGGATTCATTCGGTCAGGACAAGAAGAACGGCCTCACGCAGCAGTGCAGGGATTGCAGCTTTCGGTTTGCGTGCAATGGCGGGTGTCCGAAGCATCGGTTCGCTGTGAACAAGCTTGGCGAGGCAGGGCACAACTATTTCTGCGAGAGCTACACGATGTTCTTCCGGCATTGTGGGCCGCGCCTGCAGGACATGGCTCGCCTTATCGCTTCCGGGCGTCCGGCCGCCGACGCGATGAAGCGCGGCGAATGAACGGATTTGCCAGGTAGGCCGATCGGTTCGAACACGGCTTCGCGCGCGAGATCCCGGGCAACGGCAGGCCCGCGAAACAGATCAACTCGGATTGGTGCCGGCATCCCTGCATGGACTGGTTGTGATCGTCGGTTCCGATCCGGCGACAAGTGCGGCATTCCCGTGGCCCTCAAACTGGACTGTCTGCCGGACTTGCGCGGTGTCCAGCGGGGCGATTGAACACGGACGGCGCCAAATGGAGTTTCTCCGACACGACAACACGCTGGCCACGACGTGCGCTGTGTAGAAATGGTACCATCCGCCGCCCCTGATCCCCACCCCGACGGATCTGCGGCGTGTGCGCATGTTGCCTCGCAGCAATGATTGTGCCACACGATGGCGACGCGTCCGCTCTACAGGTGCCTTCATGACCTCCTTTGATACCCATCGCACGACCATGGTGGACACTCAGGTCCGGCCGCAGGACGTGACGAAATACCCGATCATCGATGCGATGCTGTCCGTGCCGCGTGAACTCTACGTTCCTGACAATTGCCGTGCCTCGGCCTACGTCGGCACCAATATCGACCTCGGTGATTCCCGGGTTGTGCTGGAGCCGCGGACGCTTGCGAAGTTGCTTGATGTCCTGAACATCAGCGCCGACGAGCTGGTGCTCGATGTGGCGTGTGGGATGGGATATTCCACTGCGGTTGTTGCCCGGATGGCACAGGCCGTCGTGGCGCTGGAAGCTGATGCGGCTCTTGCCGACGAGGCAGAGTCGATCCTCGCAGCAGAGGGCGTGGACAATGCCGCAGTCGTTCATGGCCCATTTGACGAGGGCGCGCCTCAGCACGGTCCCTACGACGTGATGCTGATACAAGGCGGTGTTGAGGAACTGCCCGAGGCCTATGTGGAGCAACTCCGCGACGGCGGACGCATTGCCTGCCTCTTCATGGAGAACAATCTTGGCGTCGTTCGCCTCGGGATCAAGTCCGATGGGGTGATCAACTGGCGTTTCGCATTTAACGCATTTGCACCAGTTATTCCCGGCTTCGAGCAAAAGACTGCTTTCAAGCTGTAATTGGCGAATCACTGCTGCTATAGTGGCCGAAAATGGGGGTAAACCCTCACATTACAGGCCCACGAGAAGGAGCAGTTCGCGTGAGGAACTTTGGACAGCGCCTAAGACGCGGGGTGGCCGGTCTGGCCGTCGCCGCTACAACATTTTCAGGCAGCTCGGCTTTGGCCGAAACCCTGACCGACACCCTGATCGACGCGTACAGGAATTCGAACCTTCTCGCCCAGAACAGAGCCCTGTTGCGCGCTGCGGACGAGGATGTCGCCGTGGCGATCTCCAGCTTGCGGCCGACGTTGGATTTCATCACCGACTGGGGTGGAGTTCATCCAAACCCGATAACCGGTTTCAGCAACACCGGGAACCCGACCTTCGATGACAACCTGAGCGCGACATTTCAGCTTCAGGCCGAACTGATCCTCTATGCTGGTGGACGGAACCGTCGCACCATCGACTCCCAGAAAGAGACTGTTCTGGCAACGCGGGAGGCGCTCCGCTCTGTCGAGCAATCCGTTCTCTTGCAGGCCGTTGTCTCCTACATGGGCGTCCTGCGTGCCATTGCCTTCGTAGATCTGCGTGAGAACAACGTTCGCGTTCTGACGCAGGAAAAGCAGGCGACGCAGGATCGGTTCGAAGTCGGCGAGGTGACTCGTACGGACGTCGCGCTGGCGGACAGCCGGCTTGCGGCGGCCCAAAGCTCGCTGGAGGCCGCGCGTGGTGACCTCGAAGTTTCTCGCGAGACGTTCCGCACGGCTGTCGGGCGCTATCCTGGCACGCTGGCGACGCCCGGACGTTTGCCGGCCACGGCCGCATCGGTTCAGGAGGCGATTAACGTCGCCGTCCGAACGCACCCGGATGTTCGCCGGGCACAGCGTGAAGTCACTGTGGCGGAGATCGGGATCGAGATCGCGTCCGGTGCCTATCGGCCGACGATCTCCGGCCTTATCACCTCATCGACCGAAACCAACAACTGGAACGAGCGCCATTCGCTGGGTGTGCGCCTGAGCCAGCCGATCTATCAGGGCGGCAGGTTGGCGGCGCTGGAGCGTCAGGCGATGGCGCGGCGTGATGCTGCGCGTGCGACACTCCTGCAAACCACTCTGACGGTTGAGGAATCGGTTGCCAACGCCTGGGCAAATCTCGATGTGGCCAAGGCGCAGATCCTGGCCACGGATCTGCAGATCCGCGCTGCCGAAATCGCATTCGAAGGGACCCGCGAAGAGGCCACGCTCGGTGCACGTACGACGCTTGACGTGCTCGATGCGGAGCAGGAACTGCTCGACGCGCGCGCCGCGAAGATCGACGCGGTCGCTACGCAGTACGTAGCAGTTTATTCACTTCTTTCTGCAATGGGTCTGATGACTGTCGATCACCTGAAGCTGGGAATCCAGACCTATGACCCCGCAGGCTACTACAATGCCGTCAAGTCGGCACCGGCGCGTCTTTCTCCGCGCGGCAAGCAGCTTGACCGTGTGTTGCGGAAGCTCGGCAAGTAGCATTCCGCGGAGCGATGGTTTTTTGACCTGGACGGGGTGGAGTGATCCGCCCCGTCTGGATCGTATTGTGCAAGAGGGTCGGCAGACGTACCTTGAGGGAAACGCAATTGGCGGGAGCGAGCATGTCTGATCCAGTGACGAATGCAGAGATCGAGGATGTCCTGTCGTCAATCCGGCGACTCGTATCGAGCAGCAAGGACCGCCCCGACTCCGCCACTGAGCAAGAAGACAATGCTGCTGCGGGTGTGCAGGGAGAAACCGCTGCGGATTCAGAGGAGGCGGCCGCCGAGCGTCTGGAACCCGATGCGCTTGTTCTGACGCCTGCGCTGCGCATCCCGGATGAGCCGGCCGATGAGGATTCGGTCGCCGCGTGGAACCGCGATGCCGACGAAGACACCGCTCCAGGAACAGAGGTCGATTCATCGGCGGTTTCAGGTTTCGGTTCCGGGCCGGAAGGGTTTTCGCCGGACGAGATCGAGTTTCATCCTGTCCACGAAACCGCTGCAGAGGAACCTGTTGCCGATGGCGAGACCTCCGAGGCGGAGGCAATCGTTCTGCCCGAGGGCATGCCGACATTCCTGCGCTCCGCGATGGAAAGGGATGAGGCCGCACTTCGGTCCGCGATAGAAAGCGGGAAGGCGTCAATTCGCGTGGACAAGGGGGAGGATCCGGGTACGCCGATTGTAGATGCATTGGATGATCCGGTCGGCATCAAGACACCGTCCCTGTCAGACGGAGACGCCGAGTCGATCGAAGATGCTCCTCTCGCTGCCGGCCAAGAGGACCCGGAGGCCAAGCCAGATTCCGACATGCGGGGTGAACCAGCCAACGCCCAAGACGACCGGGAAGACCCTGATCCGCCGAGAAACGCTCCGCGTGCGGGTTTCAGATTCGGTCCACGGCAGGCTGAAGTGATCGAACGCGTTCCGTACGACGAGGCCGACGCCAGCCAGGCGGACGCAGACGGGTCTCCAACGGAGGCGGAAGTTGTCGAAGGCGAGCATGTCTCACGGATTTTGGGTGGATTGCGTTTGGAGGCTGACTCGAAGCCAGAGCCCAATCCCGCGGAGGAGGCGCTGTCTATGGACAGTCCCGAACCGCCCGAGGCTTCGTCGGAAGAACCGGATCACGACGATGTGGTGGAAACCGAGGCGACCGAAAACGGCGAGGATGCCGCGTCCCACCCATGGAAAATGGGGGCTTTCGCGGATGTTCTCTCCGGTGTGGCTCCTTCTCGGGCGCGGGAAGATGTTCCGAATGCTGGTGACCAAAACCGCAAAGATGATGAACTCGACGAGAACATTTTCGAGACCGCTCTGACTCCGATGGACGAAGAGATGCTGCGCGCCCTTGTCGTTGAAATCGTCCACGAGGAACTCCGTGGAAAACTCGGTGAGAAGATCACGCAAAACGTTCGCAAACTTGTCCGCCGGGAAATCCACAGAACGCTGGCCGCGCGGGATTTTGACTGACCGGGACAACGCCGTGACGCTGGAATGAACCCTATCGCGAATGTCGACCGCCATTCGATACCGGCCAGTTCGGCGACGAAGAAGGTGTATCCAAGCTCTTCGGCATGGTTCGAAAAGTCCCTTTTTCGGACTGGGCGCTCTGAGCGCTGATCGAGTGGGCTAGGGCAATCGTGAGTAGCAAGAGACTCCGCATCATGGGCGCTTAGCACTGTGCGATTGGAACCTGCGGCGATGTGAGTCGAGGTGGCCCACACAACGAGACATCGATTGGAGTGCGGCCACGAGATCGTGCAGTTGGTGCCACGCCGTTGCCCGGCAAGCGCGCCGCCAGGTCGTCACCGTTCCTTCCATAGTTGTCAGATCAAGCAAACAGGCGATTGCGGTCGCGGTGCCTAATTGACCAGGCCGTGCACTAGGCGAAATCCGACCGCTTCCGCGACATGCGGACGCCGAACGGTATCGCTTCCGTCGAGGTCGGCAATCGTCCGTGCCACACGCAGAACGCGGTGGTATCCGCGCGCGGTCAGGCCGAACTTCTCTGCCACTTTGAGCAGAAGATCGTGCCCCTCCGGGTCGGGGCAGGCAATCTGTTCCAGAACGCTGCCTTCAGCATCGGCATTGACCCGCAGATCCGGAGTTTCCGCAAAGCGCTGGCTTTGAACGTCCCGGGCGGCGGCCACACGTGCTGCGATGTCAGCCGTGCCTTCGACGGCCTCCGGCAAGTCGAGATCCGTGAAGGCAACCGGCGGAACCTCTATCCGCAGGTCGATCCTGTCCATCAGTGGACCGGAGATCCGGCCGAGGTAGTCTTCGCCACACCCCGGAGAGCGGGCACAAGCGCGGGCAGGGTCGGCGAGGTGGCCGCAGCGACACGGATTGGCGGCAGCCAACAGAAGGAAACGACAGGGATAGGTCACATGTGCGTTGGCGCGCGCCACGACCACCTCGCCGGTTTCGATGGGTTGGCGCAGGGTCTCCAGTACCTGGCGGGAAAACTCCGGGAGTTCATCGAGGAACAACACGCCATTGTGCGCAAGCGAGATCTGACCGGGCCGCGCGCCGCGCCCACCCCCGACGATTGCTGGCATGGAGGCGGTATGGTGCGGTTGGCAGAACGGACGTTGCCGGGAGATGCCTCCATCCACCAGCGTGCCGGCTAGTGAGTGGATCATCGAGGTCTCCAACGCCTCGATCGGCGATAGCGGTGGCAGGATGCCGGGTGCACGGGCGGCAAGCATGGATTTGCCTGACCCGGGCGCACCAACCATCAGCAAGTGGTGTCGCCCGGCGGCGGCGATCTCCAAGGCACGCTTGGCACGCTCCTGCCCCTTGACCTCCCGGAAATCCTTTGGTCCGACATCCCGGACAACCTCTCCGGGGCGGGCAGGGGCCAGGGGGGTCTGTCCAGTGAAGTGTCGCACGGCTGAAGCAAGCGTGTCTGGCGCGATGACATGGGCCGCCTCGACCCAGGCGGCTTCCGGGCCACAGGCCCTCGGGCACAGCAAGTCCATGCTCTCGGCGGCGGCTGTCATCGCAGCGGGCAGGGCACCGATCACCGGCACCAGCCCACCGTCGAGGGACAACTCGCCAAGGGCAACAGTGCGTTCCACAAGTTCCGTTGGCAGGATATCCATCGCGGCCAGCAGCGCCATCGCGATGGGCAGGTCAAAATGCGACCCCTCTTTCGGCAGGTCGGCAGGAGATAGGTTTACGGTGATGCGTTTCGAGGGCAAGGCGATGGACATCGCCTGCAAAGCTGAGCGCACGCGTTCGCGCGCCTCGCTGACCGCCTTGTCCGGCAGACCCACGATGGAGAATGCCGGCAGTCCGGGTGTGACCGCGCATTGCACTTCGACCGGTCGCGCCTCCACCCCCTCGAACGCCACTGTATGGGCTCGCGCCACCATTCTCACGCCCCGCCAATCCTGGTTAAATCAGTGATCGACTGATGCGCGGGAATGGGTTGATATTCAGTTAATACCAAGCAGATCGCATACTGCGGGCCATGCCGCTGCATCGGCCACGACCTTGTCACGGCAGGTCGGGTTGCACAGGCCAATGACGATCCCGTTCACCTCCGCGAAATGGGTGACGGGTTTGCCAGAGAAAATGCAGGCGGCGTTCACCGACGGACCATTTTTCACAGCCCGGGCCGGCAGCGTTGCGACTGCGGGCCATGCCATTGTGGGATGGGGTTGATCATAGCGGGAAAGGTGTCCTCCGAGAACCAGACCCAACGCGCGCCAACGCCGAAACGAGGGATCGGCCAAATGGGCCTCGACATAGGCGCATGCGCGGTCCGAGACCGGTAGGGAATACCCGGCGATGCGGGCCGCGACCGGCGCGAAGAACGCGTCGGCTGCCGAATACTCTCCGCAAAGCCATGGCCCCTTGGGTTGGGTGGCGTCTCTGGCGAAAGCCCAGATCTCTTCAAGCCGCTTAAGGTCCGCGAGGACGGCCTCGGAGGGGGCCGCATCCGAATAGGCGGTGCGGAGGTTCATCGGGCAGTCGCTGCGTAGGGCCATGAAACCGGAGTGCATCTCGGCGGCGAGGCTGCGGGCAATGGCTCTTGCCGCCGGATCCGACGGCCAGTGACCTGCCTCGGGATGCCGGCTCGCCAGTTCCTCGGCAATCGCAAGCGAGTCCCAGATGACCGTGCCGTCGGCGGTCTCAAGTGTCGGCACTGTCCGGGCCGGTGGCAGGGCAGCCATCTGGCTGGCGACACTGCCCTTGTTGAAATCGACGAACGAAGTGCGGACCGGCAAACCGAACCGATCGAACAGGAGCCAGCCGCGCAGCGACCAGCTCGAGTAGGTGTAGTCACCAATATGAAGCTGATAGGTCATGCGGGCAGGCTATCGTCAATCAAGACTTCACGCAAATTTATATATATTCGCAAAAGCATCACAAATTATGATTTATGATGTCGGCGTCCCACCCGCGCCCGTTGAATTGGAGGCGGGTTACGGAGAGATTGTCGATCTTCCGGGCCATGACTTCAAGTGCAGAGCACCCAAGCGCGCGTTGAACCTGGCTGAGGATTGTGCCGAAATGGGCCACCGCGATGATGTCGCCGGCCTCTCCGGTCAGCCAGTCGACGCTACGGTTTACCCGCTGGGACAGGTCGTTCCAACTCTCACCACCGGGCGGGCGAACGTCGCCGGGCGCTTCCCAGTACCGGCGAACGAGGCGGGGGTCCTCTTCCTGCACGTCATCGAATGTGCGGGCCTCCCAGGCGCCGAAGTGGATTTCGCGCAATCCGCGATCATGGGGCAGGCGTGGGCGGCTGCCCTGTATCGCGTCAGCGGTCGTGATCGCGCGGGAAAGGTCGGAGGAGATCACCGGGGCATTTTCAGGCAAGTGATCGGCGACCCGCCGCAGGAGGTCGGTATCAGACAGGTCGGCCGGAACATCCGTCCAGCCGTTCATGTCACGTCGGTGCGTTGGCCCGTGCCGGATCCACCACCATGTTACCATTCGACATCCTCCGGTAGGCTGCCCTTGAGGGCGAGCGGCAGGCCGGCCATGACGGCGACGACGCGGTCGGCGCGTTGCGCGATCTGCCGGTTCAGGCGGCCCTGAAGATCGCGGAAACGCCGACCCAGCGCCGTCTCGGGCACAAGTCCCTGACCAACCTCGTTCGACACCGCGACAACCGGGCAGGCACAGCTCTCCAGAGCTGCGAGCAGAGCGGGGAACTCGGCCTCCGGATCGGCATCGGCCAACAGGCGGTTGCTGAGCCACATAGTGATGCAGTCCAGCAGGACGGCATGTCCCGCAGGGATATCCCCAAGCGCCCCAACAAGGTCGTGCGGCGCCTCCCTCGTGTCCCAGCCGGTGCCACGGTCGGCCCGGTGGGCCGCAATCTTGGCCTCCATCTCCGCATCGAACGCCTGCGAGGTCGCCAGGTAGATCCGTGGCCGCCCAAGGTGGCGCACCAACGCCTCGGCGCGGGCGGATTTGCCGGAGGAGGCGCCTCCAAGGACAAGGGTGATCTGGGGTGTCATGGGTCGTGGCGTGGTTCGGGTGATCCGTTTGTCGATCTGGTGCGTATCAGATGCGAACAGGATAGCGAAAGCCCTCTTCGGGCCAAAGGAGGACAGCATGAACGCGCAGAGCCCTCGTGACCGCACCATGACGCGCAAGGCCATGTCGGCGGAACTTCTGGATGCGGAGACGGAGTTGGAACTCGCGCGAGCGTGGCGGGACCGGCGTGACGAGGCGGCGCTGCACCGTCTTGTAACCGCCTACATGCGGCTGGCGATTTCCATGGCGTCCAAGTTTCGTCGCTACGGGGCGTCGATGAACGACCTCATTCAGGAGGCCAGTCTTGGCCTGATGAAAGCGGCCGAGAAGTTCGACCCGGACCGGGGAGTGCGCTTTTCCACCTATGCCGTGTGGTGGATCCGCGCCTCGATCCAGGACCACGTGATGCGGAACTGGTCCATTGTGCGGACCGGATCGACCACCAGTCAGAAATCCCTGTTCTTCAACCTCCGCAGGCTTGAGGCCCGGCT
Organism: Aliiruegeria haliotis; assembly: GCF_003003255.1. Taxonomy (GTDB): domain Bacteria; phylum Pseudomonadota; class Alphaproteobacteria; order Rhodobacterales; family Rhodobacteraceae; genus Tropicimonas; species Tropicimonas haliotis. The sequence continues at coordinate 60,874 of NZ_PVTD01000004.1, read as the reverse complement.
TGAGCGCGAGGCGGGAGAGCGCGGCGAGGAACTGGACCGGGCGCAACTGGAGGAGCGTATCGCGATGGAACTGAGTGTTCCCGTCGGCGATGTGATGATGATGCGCGGAAGGCTCTCCGGCTCGGATTTCTCCCTCAATGCGCCGCAAGGGGGCGATGAGGATGGTCGCGAATGGATCGATACCATCGAGGATGGCGGCCGGTCAGCCGAGGAGACCGTGGCGCAGGACGAAGATTCGAAAGTTGTTCGCCAGTGGATCCTTGAGGCTCTGGACGAGTTGACTGCGCGGGAGCAGTTCATCGTTCGCGAACGGCGAATACGGCCTGAACCGCGCACGCTGGCATCGCTCGGTGGCGAGTTGGGGCTGTCGAAGGAGCGGGTTCGGCAACTGGAGGCGGCGGCCTTTGGCAAGATGAGAAAGGCACTGGAGGGACGGGCCGGCGCGGTGTACGACTTTCTCGCATGAGGGTCCTTGCGTCGTCCATTTCGATGAGTCTGGCACTTTCCGCGTCCGCCGGTGCCGCCGAGATTGCGTCGGTTGAGGCGCTGGACATGTCCGGTGCGCAGATCGTTTTGCTTGGCGAGGTGCACGACAATCCTGCGCATCATCTCGCGCAGGCGGCGGCCGTTGCGGCGCTGGAACCCACCGCGCTGGTGTTCGAGATGCTGAACGCCGCGCAGGCCGGTATCGTCAACGAAATGGACCGGTCCGATCCGCAGGCCCTGGCGGATGCGATTGGCTGGGACGATGGCGGTTGGCCGGACTTCGAGATGTATCACCCTGTCTTCCTCGCCGCGCCGTCGGCGCCAGTGTACGGAATGGCTGTTGATCGCGATGACCTTCTGGATGCGATGAAGCGCGGCGCGGCCGACGTGTTTGGCGGGGGCGCCGAGGACAGCGGCCTGGGCCCGCTTCCCGAGGCCGTGCAGGCAGAGCGGGAGGCATTCCAACTGGCGGCGCATTGCGACGCACTGCCCGAGGAGATGCTTGGAGGTATGGTCGAGGCGCAGCGGTTGCGTGATGCGCGCTTCGCGGCGGTCGCATTGCAGGCGCTGGAGGAGACAGGCGGGCCGGTGGCCGTGATCACGGGCAACGGCCACACTCGGAAGGATTGGGGCATGCCGGTCTACCTGGAGGCGATGTCGCCGGGGATTTCGGTGGTGAGCCTCGCACAGGTCGAACTTCGCGCTGACCCTGACCAACCGCATGACACATGGATCGTGACCGAGGCTGCGGAGCGCGAAGATCCCTGTGCAGTGTTCACAAAGGGATAGAGGCTTCCCCTCGATCCGAGGCGCCACGGGCGCCAGGGATCCTTGGGGCCGGGCGCGCCTTTGGCGCGTGGACGCGGGGCGGTCGTTCGCGCAAGGGGATAGGCGGGCGAGCTTGCCATTCCGGCACCGGCCTGCCTAAACCGGGTGCAGATACTTCGAGGGACGGGATCCATGGCATTGCACCGGCGCATTCTTCTGATCATCGGGGGCGGTATCGCTGCCTACAAGTCGCTGGATCTGATCCGGCGCCTCAGGGACCGTGGATTCACCGTGACACCTGTGCTGACGCCGGCCGCAGAGCAGTTCGTCACGCCCCTGAGCGCATCGGCGCTGTCGGCACGAAAGGTCTACCGCGATCTGTTCGACCTGACGGACGAGGCGGAGATGGGCCATATCGAACTGAGCCGGGACGCCGATCTGGTCGTCGTGGCACCAGCAACGGCCGACCTGATGGCGAAGATGGCCAACGGACATGCCAATGATCTTGCCTCAACTTTGCTTATGGCCACGGACAAGCCCGTTCTGATCGCGCCGGCGATGAACGTGCGCATGTGGGAGCACCCGGCGACGCAGCGCAACCTGGAGACATTGCGTGGCGACGGGATCCGGGTTGTCGGGCCCGACAGGGGACCGATGGCATGCGGCGAGTTCGGGTTCGGGCGCATGGCGGAGGTCCATGAAATCGTGCAGGCGGTGGAAGCTGCACTGGGGGCCACACCGCGCCCGCTTGCGGGCAAACGGATCATCGTGACCTCCGGGCCGACGCATGAGCCCATCGATCCGGTGCGCTATATCGCCAATCGTTCCTCGGGCGCGCAGGGCACCGCGATTGCAGCCGCGTTGCGCGACCTTGGGGCTGACGTCACCTTTGTGACCGGACCGGCGTCGGTTCCGCCGCCGGACGGAGTCGACATCGTCAGGGTCGAGACCGCGCGGGACATGCGCGATGCCGTGCTGAACGGACTGCCGGCGGAGGCGGGCGTATTCGCGGCGGCCGTGGCGGATTGGCATGTTGCCAACGCGGCCGAACGCAAGATGAAGAAGGATGGGAGCGGCAAGGCCCCGGCGCTGGAGTTCGCGGAAAACCCCGACATCCTCGCCGAGGTATCTGGCATGGCCGCAGGTCGCCCTGCGCTTGTTGTGGGTTTCGCAGCAGAGACCAACGATGTCGTCGCCCATGCCACGGCCAAGCGGGACCGCAAGGGCTGCGACTGGATCCTCGCGAATGACGTTTCCGAAGGTACGGGGATCATGGGCGGGACGGAGAACGAGGTCACGCTGATCTCGGCCGAGGGGCCGGAGGTCTGGCCAAGGCTCGGGAAGGATGAGGTTGCGAAACGCCTTGCCGCGCGGATTGCCGAGGCGCTTACATGAGAGTTTCGGTCAAGGTGATCCGGGAAGAGTGGGCCGACGCGGAGGTCGCGCTGCCACGGTACGAGACGGCAGGCGCGGCGGGGGCAGATCTGCGGGCCAACCTGGCACCGGAGGATCGCGCTGATGGGTTTACACTGGAGCCCATGGCGCGCCGGATCGTTCCAACGGGGCTGCGGGTCGAGATCCCGGGGGGATACGAGATGCAGATCCGCCCTCGCTCCGGCCTGGCTCTCAAGCACGGGATCAGCCTGCCCAACACGCCGGGTACGATTGATGCCGACTACCGCGGCCCCCTGGGCGTCTTGTTGATCAACCTCGGCAATGTGCCCTTCACCATCGCCCATGGTGAGCGCATTGCGCAGGCGATAGTCGCCCCCGTCGTCCAGGCGCGCTTCGAACTGACCGAAGGGTTGGGCGCCACGACGCGTGGAACCGGGGGCTTTGGTTCCACGGGGCGTGGCTGATGCTGTTGGTCCTGCTTCTAGCCGGGGTGATCTGGGGCGCTGGCGTACTGATGAACGCGCCGAAGCGGATGCGCTGGACCATGATCGGCATCCTTTATGTCGGCGTGTTGTTGGAGCACCTTGTTCTGCCCGATGGACATCCCTTGCGGATGGCGACCGGAGAATCGCCGGCGTTGTGGCTGTTGCTTGGCGCGGCGGCGCTGCTCGGGATGGTCTATGCGCGCGGTATTCGATGGCTGAAGACCCGCGCACAGCCGGCCGAGGCCGAAACAGACGCGGCACCGGGTGCATTCCGCGATGCGGAGTTGGAACGCTATGCCCGGCACATCGTACTACGCGAGCTTGGCGGGCCGGGGCAGAAAAAACTCAAGGACGCGAAAGTTCTGGTGATCGGCGCGGGCGGGCTTGGCTCTCCAGCGCTGTTGTACCTCGCGGCGGCGGGCGTTGGCACCATCGGGGTCATCGACGATGACGAGGTCGACAATGCCAACCTGCAACGGCAGGTGATCCATCGTGACGAGAGCATCGGCGCCTCCAAGGTATTCTCGGCCAAGGCCACGATGGAGGCACTGAACCCGTTCATCACCGTCCTTCCGTACCATCGGCGGCTTACCGAAGAAATCGCGGTGGAGCTGTTTGCCGAATATGACCTGGTGCTCGACGGGACGGACAACTTTGACACGCGCTACCTCGCGAACCGCTCCGCCGTGGCGGCGGGAATTCCCCTGGTGTCCGGCGCATTGAGCCAGTGGGAGGGGCAGATCTCCGTGTTCGATCCCAAGAACGGTGCGCCTTGCTATGAGTGTGTCTTCCCCGTGGCGCCGGCGCCGGAACTCGCCCCCAGCTGCGCGGCAGCCGGGGTGTTCGGTCCACTTCCGGGAGTCGTTGGAACGATGATGGCGGCCGAGGCGGTCAAACTGATCGCGGGGGCCGGCGAGCCGCTGCGCGGGCGGATGCTTCTGTATGATGCGCTCTATGCGGAGACGCGGCAGATTGCCCTGAAGTCCCGGGAGGATTGCCCGGTCTGCCACGGGTGATCTGGACACTGCGCCGTTGCCGGTCATACTTCGGCCAAACAACAGTGGAGAGTCCCGATGAAAAATCCCACGTCGCTTGCGCTTGCAGCCGCCGCGCTGCTTGTCGCCGTACCGGCCCTGGCCGAGATGCCGGATCTTGGCGGCAAGGAGGTCGTGATCGTCACCGAGAACGCCTACCCGCCGCTCCAGTTTGTCGATCCCAAGACGGGCGATGCGATCGGCTGGGAATATGACGCGATGGAGGAGATCGCGAAGCGGATCAACATCTCCGTCGTCTATGAGAACACCAGCTGGGACGCGATGATCGCCTCGGTGTCCGAGGGACAATACGACATGGGCATGACAGGGATCACCATCCGCGAGGATCGCGCGGAAAAGGTCGATTTCTCCGATCCCTATCTGCGCTCGGAGATGATGATCCTCGTGCGTGGCGATGAGGAGCGGTTCGCCGATCACAAGGCGTTTGCCGCCGACGAGGATCTTCTGATCGGTGCGCAACCCGGGACGACTCCGTTCTACGTTGGCATCTACGAGGTTCTGGATGGCGACGAGCAGAACCCGCGTATGAAGTTGTTCGAGACCTTCGGCGCCGCGATCCAGGCATTGCGCGTGGGCGACGTGGACATGGCACTTTCGGACAGCACGGCCGCACAGGGATATGTCTCCGCATCCGACGGCGGGCTGAAGATCATCGGTGAGCCGCTGGGCACAGAGGATTTCGGCTTCATCTTCCCCAAGGGATCCGAGCTTGTGGAGCCCTTCAACGCCGCAATCGGGGCGCTTAAGGAAGACGGCACATTGGACGCGTTGAACAAGAAGTGGTTCCTCGACTACAAGCTGGGCGGCTGATGGGCGGTCTGCACTGCTGAATTGGCTCTGTCCCGGCGGAGGAATGCGCATGTCGTGCGTGACAATCGGCGGGACGACACACCGAACGAAGACGGGCCGGCCCCCTTGCGGGACCGCCCTTGCGAGGCAGGACTTGGGCAAGGCTCCGAAGGACAGTGAATTCCCCTGGTGGCTGGTTGCGGCAGCAGGGTTGGCGGCGTTCTTCTTGTGGAGGATTGTGACCGACGATCTCTACACCCAGGTGCTGGTGACTTTGAGCCGCGGTGTCTGGATCACCCTCTTTGTCACGGCTGTCGGGTTCTCCTCTGCCTGTATGATCGGACTTGGGCTGGCCGTGGGCAGCCTCTCGCGCTACCGGCTACTGCGGGAAGGAACGCGGTTCTATATCGAGATCGTGCGCGGTCTGCCGATCATCGTGCTGCTGCTGTACGTGGCTTTCGTCATTGCGCCGGGACTGGTGGCGGCGGTGAACTGGGGGCTTGATGGGCTGGGGATGGAGACGATCCGGACCCGCGATTTCCCCCTGATCTGGCGCGCCATCCTCGCGCTGACTATTGGCTACTCGGCCTTCATCGCAGAGGTCTTCCGCGCCGGCCTGCAATCCGTGGACGAGGGGCAGGTCGAGGCCGCGAAGGCGCTGGGCCTCAACAACTGGCAGCGGTTCCGCTTCATCGTGTTTCCGCAAGCAATCCGGACGATCCTGCCACCGCTTGGCAATGACTTCATCGCGATGATCAAGGATTCCTCCCTTGTCTCGGTCCTCGGCGTGATGGACATCACGCAGCTTGGCAAGATCACCGCCGCTGGCAACTTCCGCTATTTCGAAACCTACAACGTGGTCGCCTATCTCTATCTCCTGATGACCGTGACCCTGTCGCTCGCGCTGCGGCGGTTCGAACGGCACATGAGCCGCAAGCCGGGTTGAGCGCCTGTTTGGCGTCCATCGCGCCGGAGAAAAGCCGCGTCACCCCGTGATATCGTTAGATACGATGGAACGCGTGGAGTCCGTCCGCGCAACACGTGAGGGCTCGTGTCTTGGCAGCATGCGCTTCAACGTGCGCAAGGCGCATCTCGGCCCTGCCTGCGCCGGCCAAGCAAAGCGGGAGGATTGCAACTCCACTATCTCCGGAACCTGAACCACCTGACACCGCCCTGGAGCCAAGCCATCCGTGCGACCGGGGGCGACGTGGTCGGACACCACGGGTGGATAGCGCCCCGCAAGGGAGAGGCTTCTCCGGCGCTGCATGCTCGGCTCCGGTCGGCGGCTTCATGGCAGGGGCTGGACTGCGTTTTTTGGTAACGCTTGAGGAATGCGCTATCCTTGTTCTGCGAACAGATCACTGAATGCAGTGGAGGATATTCCATGAGAGCCTTTTTTCTTGCCGCCGTTCTTGCCGCAGCGCCGGTGTTTGCACAGGACACAGCGTCGCCCGAAGGGGCGAGAGTGTATTTCGCCAACCTCGAGGACGGCGCAACGGTGGCGTCGCCCGTCACGATCCAGTTCGGACTGGAGGGAATGGAGGTTGCTCCGGCCGGCACAGAGATGGAAAACTCGGGGCACCATCACATCCTGATCGACCGTCCGCAGCTGGGCGAAGGCGAAGACGGTGCCGACGAGCTGACGACCAACCTTCCCGCCGATGACAACCACATCCATTTCGGCAAGGGGCAAACCGAAGTCACGCTGGAGCTGGCACCCGGATCGCACACGCTGCAACTGGTGCTGGGCGATCTGAACCATGTGCCGCACGACCCGCCCGTTGTCTCGGACGTGATCACCATCACCGTCGAGTAGCACTGGCAACCGCTGGCGGGGCACCCTAGGTTCCGATCAAACCTCTTTGACGGAGCCCCGCCATGACCAACCCGTTGCTTGCAGAGCGCACCACGCCTTTCGATCTTCCCGATTTTGCGGCCATCACGGACGCCGATTTTGCTCCGGCTTTCGACTTGGCGATCGAGGCCGCCAAAGCGGAGGTCGAGGCGATCGCCGAGTGTCCCGAGCCGCCCGATTTCGCCAACACGATCGAGGCGCTGGAACTCGCGGGCAAACAGCTCTCCGACGTGTTGTCGGTGTTCTTCACCCTGGCCAGTGTGGATTCCAACCCGGAACGGGAGGCGCTGCAGCGGGACTTTTCCCCGCGACTGGCGGCCTATTCCTCGGACGTCTACCTGAACGAGGCGCTCTTCGCCCGGATCGACAGCCTTTGGCAGCAGCGCGAGGATCTCGGACTGAACACGGAGCAGGCGCGGGTGCTGGAGCTGACGCACCGAGGGTTCCGCCGAGCCGGGGCGGCCCTCGACGATGCCGGTCGGACCCGTTTGCGGGAGATCAACACGCGGCTTGCGGAACTCGGGACGGCATTCGGGCAGAACCTGCTGGCCGATGAGCGGGACTGGTTCATGGAACTGTCCGAAGGTGATCTCGAAGGGCTGCCGGGCTTCGTGGTCGATGCCGCGCGTGCCGCCGGTGCCGAGAAGGGGGTGGGCGGTCCCGTGGTAACCTTGTCGCGTTCGCTGGTGGTGCCGTTCCTGCAATTCTCCCCGCGCCGCGATTTGCGCAAGGTGGCCTACGAGGCATGGACCTCCCGTGGGGCCAATGGCGGCGAAACCGACAACCGTGCCATGGTCGCGGAGATGCTGTCGCTCCGCCATGAACGGGCGCAACTGCTCGGCTATGACACTTTCGCCGCCTACAAGGTGGAGACCGAGATGGCCGGGACGCCGGAGAACGTCCGCAAGCTTTTGATGGATGTCTGGACCCCGGCAAAGGCCCGCGCCGATGCGGACGCGGAGGTTCTGGAGCGGATGCTCGTGGCCGACGGTGGCGATCTGCCGTTGCAACCGTGGGACTGGCGCTACTATGCGGAGAAGCGCCGCAAGGCCGAGCATGACCTCGACGAGGCCGAGCTGAAGCCCTACCTGCAACTCGACCGCATGGTGGAGGCGGCTTTCGACTGTGCCAGTCGCCTTTTCGGGCTCGAGTTCGCGCCGGTCGATGCGACGTTGCACAGCCCCGATGCCCGGGCATGGGATGTCACGCGGGATGGCGAACATGTGGCCGTTTTCATCGCCGACTATTTTGCCCGCTCCGGTAAGCGGTCGGGGGCTTGGTGTTCCGCGCTGCGCAGCCAGCAGAAGCTCGCGGGTGACATTCGCCCCCATGTCATCAACGTGTGCAACTTCGCCAAGCCAGCCGAGGGCTCGCCCGCATTGCTGTCCTACGATGATGCGCGGACGCTCTTCCATGAGTTTGGCCATGCATTGCATCAGATGTTGAGCGACGTGACCTACGAGAGCATTTCGGGCACCTCGGTCCCACGCGACTTCGTGGAACTGCCGAGCCAGCTTTACGAGCATTGGCTGGAAGTGCCCGAGGTTTTGCAGCAGTTCGCGACGCACGCCGAAACCGGCGAGCCAATGCCGGAGGCGATGCTGAAGCGCGTACTGGCAGCGGCGAATTTCGACATGGGCTTCCAGACGGTGGAGTTCATCGCCTCGGCCATGGTCGACCTCGAGTTCCATGACGGTCCACCGCCTGCCGACCCGGTGCAAAAACAGGCCGAGGTGCTGGAAAGCATCGGGATGCCGCAGGCCATCCGCATGCGTCATGCCACGCCGCATTTCGCCCACGTGTTCCATGGCGGCGGCTATGCCGCGGGATACTACAGCTACATGTGGTCGGAGGTCATGGACGCGGACGCGTTCGCCGCCTTCGAGGAGGTCGGTGATCCCTTCGATCCCGATACGGCGAAGGCCCTTGAGGCGCATATCCTGTCGACTGGCGGCTCGAAAGAGCCCGATGTCCTCTACACGGCCTTTCGCGGCCGGCTGCCCGGGATAGAGGCGCTGCTCAAGGGGCGGGGGTTGGACACGGCGGCCTAGGCCACATCGTGATCCGCTGCTTCCTTCGCAGGGTGGCGGATCGGATCCTTGTGGATGATGACGTCGGCTTGCGGGTATTTCCGCAGAATTGCATGGCGCAGTCCCGCGCCGATATCATGTGCCTCGGTCAGGGTGAGCCGCCCGTCGATCTCGACATGCAGATTGACGAAGACCCGTGAGCCGGAGGAACGTGTGCGCAGATCGTGGTAGCTCTCGATCCCGGGCCAGCTTCCCGCGAGCATCTCGATCTCGGCGACGACCTCCGGCGCGGCTTCCTTGTCCATCAGTGCATTCCACGCGCCTTTGCCGATCCTCAAGGCACCGTTTGCCATGAAAAGCGCTGCGGCAAGGGCGACAATGGAGTCGATGGAGCCGATCCCGTAGCGCGAGGACACCCACAGCGAGACGACGGCGCCGATGTTGGGTAGCAGGTCGCCGATGTAGTGCAATGCGTCGGCGGCCACGACGCGGTTGCCGGTCAGACGCGCCACCCGGCGTTGAAACAGCACCAGCCCGAGCGTGAGCACGATTGAGACCAGCATTACCGCCATCCCGAGCCCTTCTGCCGCCAACGCATGCGGTTCGGGCGAGATCAGGCGATGAACCGATCCCCAGGCAATGACACCAGCCGCCGCGAGGATGAAAAGGGACTGTCCGAGCGCCGCGAGATCTTCGGCCTTGTTGTGACCAAAGGTGTGATCCTTGTCGGGAGGCCGCGCCGCGTAGAAGATCGCGGCAAATGCCGCAAGAGACACCACCAGATCCATCCCGCTGTCGGCCAAAGAGGCTGCGATCGAGAGCGCCCCGGTCTGGCCGAACGCCCAGAGCTTTAGCAGCACCAGCACCAGCGCCACCGAACAGGAGGCCACAGCGGCGATGATGTTCATTCGGGTGTGGTGGGCAGGCATCCGGAAGCACTCCTGGACGGTTGACGCGGGCGAGGCTGATTGAACAACGCGCCTCCTTTACCTTGCACGGTCCGGAGGCGGAAGCCCCGGAACGGCGGCTCAGCGTGGCGTGCTCGTCGCGTCAGTCCCGCGCTCCAACTCCGGCCGCACATTGCGAGTGACATGTGCCATTCGGACCGGATCACGGGCTGGCGCGTCCAGCTGCCTGCCACTGCTTAGGGCCATCAGCTTCCCGTTTGCTCGCCGCCAGCGTTGTCACGCAGCGATTGTTGCGGTATCGCACGCGCCCTGCCTGCCGCCTGATCAGCCGCATAGCGCGGATGAAATCGGTGGCGAACCGGCTGCTGAAGGGGTGGATGCCATGCGGTGTACACCTGTCACTGTCTGGGCATGGCGACACCCGGAGCCGGGTTGAACTCGACGTTCCCCCCCCAACCCAGCCGGGCTTTGCGGCCCGGCAGGCCATTGCCGCGATACTCAATCCGCCGAAATGCGCATCGTTTTGCGGGGCAGGTCAGGAGTAGCTCACCACCTCGATCTCGATCCCGTCGGAGGTGTCGAAGTAGAATCGGCGCCCGGGCTCGTAGTCGGCATGGTTGTGTGGGGTGTAGCCGGCGGCCTTCACGCGCGCCTCGGCAGTCTCGATGTTCTCGACCACTACGCCGATGTGGTTCAGCCCGCCGAGGGTCGCGTAGCTGCTGCCCTCGGGGCGGTGTTTGTCACCCGGAGGGGCATAGACGGCGAGGTAGGTAGTGTCGTTGCCGACATGGACCGTGTAGCCGCCGCTGATGGCTTCGCCCTCCCAGCGGATGTGCCAGTCGAAGAGGTCGATCAGTTCCGCCGCCGTGGCCTTCGGATCGGAGACGGTGATATTCGCGTGTTCCAGTGTAGCGGTGCCCATGTGGCCCTCCATCTGTGTGATTCCCTTTACGCGACCGGTGATAATTTCTAAACCTCACTTCAGATCAAGACATTTCTCGGGAGCCTCCCCATGCCGCTTGGCCGCGAACTCACCATTGGACAACTATCCGCCCGTACCGGGATCGCCGTTTCGGCAATCCGCTACTACGAGGTGCAAGGCCTGATCCGGGCGGAACGCAACGCTGGCGGGCACCGGCGGTTTGCGCGATCGGAGATCCGGCGCCTTTCCTTCATCCAGATCGCGCAGCAGTTCGGGTTTTCGCTGGAGCGAATCCGCGCCGAACTCGCGAGGCTGCCCGAAAGCCGGACCCCGACGCGCGAAGACTGGGCCGGGATCGCCGGAACGATCCGCGCGGATCTCGACCGGCAGATCGCCGCGCTGGAGGCGATGCGGGACAATCTGGACGGGTGTATCGGTTGTGGATGTCTCTCGCTGGAGAGCTGCGCGCTTTACAACGCAGAGGACAAGGCCGCCCAACGCGGTACAGGGCCGCGCTATCTGATGGGGGACCGGTCCTCGGACGTTCCGGAAACCGTCGGGACGGAGGGCTAGCGACCTATTCCCGGACCTCGCCCGGGTCCACGCCCCAGATCGATGCCTTCGGGATCCAGCCGCGTTCACCACCGGCCGTCACGCGGCACCAGCTTTGGGTACATTCACCAAGGCGGGCAACCACGCCGGCCTCCGCCTGCGCAACAACCGGCGCATCCTCGGATGGCTTGCTGCGAAGCTGCGCCATGTCCTTCTCGATGAGAACGGTGCGCACGCCGGACAGAAGCGAGTAATGGACCCAGCCGCCGGCGCCGTCGCGGTCACGTACCCGGCGCCAGTGGCCGAATTCCGCAGTCACTTGTAGTGGCAACGAACGGCGCTTGTAGATCCAGTCGATCCTGTGGCTGAGGGACGGCCCCCGGCGGGCATTGCCCTCGGCTGCCTTGAGCGAGACATAGCGTGGAAGCGGCAGGTTCGTGACCGGTCCCCGATCGACTTGCTGCGCCGCAGAATCACCTGCGATCAGGCTGGCGAGACACAGCACGATGGCCGCCATCCAAGCCGGAAAAGCCGGAATCCATGAGGGAAACGCCTTGAATTGGCGTTGGAATGCCTGTCGTCCCATGTCTTTTTGTCGCTCGGTTCCGGGGGCGCTTGTGCTGCACCGCTTCTCTCGCCACTCTGACAGCGAGGTTGAGCCCAGGGAAGTTTGAGGAGGGGACAAATGCCGAAGCCACGGCTGAGTGTTGTCGTTACGCGACGGTTGCCAGAGGTTGTCGAGACCCGCATGGCGGAGCTGTTCGACACCGAACTGCGCGAGGACGACCGTCCCATGACGCGCGACGAGTTGATCGCAGCGATGTGTCGCGCCGATGTGCTCGTATCCTCGATCACCGACCATATTGACGCCTCCATGCTGGCGCACTCGGGCGAAAGGGTGAAGCTGATTGCCAACTATGGGGCTGGGGTCGACAACATCGATGTCGCCACTGCGCGGCAGCGCGGCATCCTGGTGTCCAACACACCGGGTGTGACCACGGAAGACACGGCGGACATGACCATGGCGCTGATCCTCGCCGTGACGCGCCGTATCCCCGAGGGACTCGCGGTGATGCAGACCGGTCAGTGGGACGGCTGGGCGCCGACCGCGTATCTGGGCGGGCGTGTGGGTGGACGGCGGCTCGGCATCCTCGGTATGGGCCGGATCGGACAGGCCGTTGCGCGCCGGGCAAATGTCTTTGGCATGGAAGTGCACTATCACAATCGCCGCCGGTTGCAGGCGGAGGTCGAGGAAGGTCTGGGTGCGACCTGGTGGGAGAGCCTGGACCAGATGGTCAGCCGGATGGACGTGATTTCCATCAATTGCCCGCACACGCCCTCGACCTTTCACCTGATGAATGCGCGGCGGTTGAAACTGTTGAAGCCTTCAGCGTTGCTCGTGAACACCTCGCGGGGAGAGGTCGTGGACGAAAACGCACTGACACGGATGCTGCGCGCGGGCGAACTCGCAGGAGCGGGCCTCGACGTTTATGAGCATGGCGCAGAGATCAATCCCCGCTTGCGTCACCTCGACAACGTGGTCCTGCTGCCGCAGATGGGATCGGCGACGGTCGAAGGCCGCATCGAGATGGGCGAGAAGGTCATCATCAACATCAAGACCTTTGACGATGGACACCGGCCACCGGACCTGATCGTGCCTTCGATGCTCTGAGCAGCGGGCGTACTTCTGTCTGAGGCCGTGGGGCGGTTGCGGGGCCCGAAAAAGGTGCCACGGCAGACCAACCCGTGGCCCGGGCGGAGATCCGTCGAACCCGGAGGCTTCCGGCGCTTCCCTGTGCCGTGACACCGCAGGAGGCTCTTGCGGTTTCACGTGCCCGAGCCGGACATCTGCCATGGCGCAAATGGGCTTACCCGCCTGTTACGCGCCTTTCGGGCGGACACCGCTTGAATTCACCCGAAGGGCCGCGTATGTGCAGCGCCTGAACCACCCGAACCGAAACCGCAGGTCAGACTATGGCAAACCCACTCCAGTTCATCCAGCAGGTGCGCTCCGAAGTCGCCAAGGTCGTCTGGCCGTCGCGGCGCGAGGTGTTGCTGACCTCGGCGATGGTCTTTGTCATGGCAACGTTGACCGCGATTTTCTTCTTTCTGGTGGACCTGAGCATCCGCGAAGCGCTGAAAGCCGTGCTCGGAATGTTCGGCTGATCAGGGCCTTGGGCGCGTCCGCGCCCTTGAATCCCGTCGTTCGGGGCGCTAAAGCAGCCGAACTCTCCGACAAGGGCGTGCATCGATTCGAGTCGCACGCCGCTTTTTGTTGGAGAAAGGGCGAACCGGCCCTGCGAAATTGAAACGACCGACCCCCGGGTCGGAAAGGAACAAAGGCAAGGCACTGCACATGGCGAAGCGTTGGTACTCGGTGAGCGTCCTCTCGAATTTCGAGAAGAAGATTGCCGAACAGATCCGTCACGATGTGGTCCAGGCCGGTCTCGAAGACGAGATCGACGAGGTGCTCGTGCCGACCGAGGAAGTCATCGAGGTTCGCCGCGGCAAGAAGGTCACCGCTGAGCGCCGCTTCATGCCCGGTTACGTGCTGGTGCACATGGAAATGAGCGATCGCGGCTATCACCTGATCAACTCGATCAACCGCGTCACCGGTTTCCTTGGTCCCCAGGGCAAGCCGATGCCGATGCGCGATGCCGAGGTGAACCAGATCCTCAACCGCGTCGAGGAAGGCGTGGAAGCGCCGCGCTCGCTGATCGTTTACGAAGTGGGCGAGACCGTGAACGTGACCGATGGCCCGTTCGAGGGGTTCTCGGGCATGGTCGAGGATGTGGACGACGACAACCAGCGCTTGAAGGTGACGGTGTCGATCTTTGGCCGGGCGACCCCGGTCGAACTGGAATTCACTCAGGTCTCCAAGGAGGTCTGAGCGTTCGGGCGGGAAATCCGCCTGTCCCGGCATGCGCCGGGATCAAGCGTGGGAGGCAGCCCGGTCGCGCCCGGAACCTGACCACGACAACATCGAAGGCCCCGAACGCGTTCGCGGGTCGTTGGAAGAAGGAGAGGCCAGATGGCCAAGAAACTCGCCGGCACCATGAAGCTTCAGGTGCCCGCCGGACAGGCGAACCCGTCCCCCCCCGTTGGCCCCGCGCTCGGTCAGCGTGGCATCAACATCATGGAGTTCTGCAAGGCGTTCAATGCCAAGACGCAGGACATGGAGCCCGGTGCGCCGTGCCCGACCATCATCACCTACTATCAGGACAAGTCCTTCACGATGGACATCAAGACGCCTCCGGCGTCCTATTTCCTGAAGAAGGCTGCCAAGCTCAAGTCCGCTGCCAACAACCCTGGCAAGGAAACCGTCGGCTCCGTGACCGCAGCGCAGGTGAAGGAAATCGCAGAGGCCAAGATGAAGGACCTCAATGCGAACGATATCGACGCAGCAATGCAGATCATCCTGGGCTCCGCCCGGTCGATGGGTATCGAGGTGAAAGGGTAAATCATGGCCAAGCTTGGAAAACGTACCCGCGCCGCCCGTGAAGCTGTTGCCGGCAAGGAATCACTGAGCGTCGAGGAAGCCGTCGCACTGGTGAAGGGCAATGCCGTCGCCAAGTTCGACGAGACCATCGAGATCGCGATGAACCTCGGCGTCGACACCCGCCACGCCGACCAGATGGTTCGCGGCACCGTCACGCTGCCCAACGGCACCGGCAAAACCGTGCGCGTCGCTGTCTTTGCCCGCGGTGACAAGGCCGAAGAAGCCAAGGAAGCCGGTGCGGATATCGTCGGCGCCGAAGACCTGATGCAGGCCATCCAGGGTGGCGAGATCAACTTCGATCGTTGCATCGCCACGCCGGACATGATGCCGGTCGTCGGTCGCCTCGGCAAAATCCTCGGCCCGCGCAACCTGATGCCGAACCCCAAGGTTGGAACCGTGACCCCTGACGTCAAGACGGCCATTGATGCCGCCAAGGGCGGTGAGGTCCAGTTCAAGGCCGAGAAGGGTGGCGTGGTCCACGCCGGCGTCGGCAAAGCGTCCTTCGACGAGGCCAAGCTGGTCGAAAACGTCAAGGCCTTCTGCGACGCCGTTGCCAAGGCGAAGCCCTCGGGCGCCAAGGGCAGCTACATGCAGAAGATCTCGCTGAGTTCGACCATGGGCCCGGGCGTGACCATCGACGTGGCCGCCGCGACCGAGCACTGAACGCTCGGCAGTTGGAACTGACTTCGTAAGGGCGCCTTCGGGCGCCCTTGCTTTTGGGGAAATCGTCGCAGGCCTTGCTACATCGTCGATGTCTTCTGGAGCGACGACCTGAATCATCGTTTTTTCAGGCATGGGTTTGGCCGGGCAAGGCTTTCGCTAGGAAGGGGCGCTGGGGCTTCGTCGATAGAATTGGCCTCGACTGGCTCCCGTTCGAAATGCCGGTCGCAGTTCTACCTGTTCTGAGAAAACATGCGGCCGGGAAGAGACGGCTCTCGGGGCGATCCCATTCCCTTGCACAGCGACAGCTTCTTCTGTCCCACTCCGGGTCAGGCGATCACGTTCTTGCACAATCGAACAAGGTCCAGAGTGGAGGCATCGGCCTGCCTTGGACCATGCGCCCGGCAATCCGCGCAACGCCCCCTGAAAGGTAGCCGTTTGGGCCGTGGCAAAGCTTGGTCTCGATTACTGAGAAACGCCCCTGTTTTCGGGTGGCGAGGTCAAGTGATCGGAAAGTCCACCGGCACCACTAGGGTCGCTCGTCGCGGGTTTCGGAACGATGGCTGCCACCCGCGGAGCAAAGGGCTGACCTGAGATCATACAGCTCGGCTCGTCGGTTGACACATGGCAAGGCAGTCACTTCGCGTGTGATCTCGCGGCGATCGACTTGTCAAAACGTGCATGTCCCCCATCTGGTAAAGGGTTGAAAAGCACGGAAGGGAGAGACTTTGACCACGATATTTGGGTTGAGCGGCAGTCTTCGCGAGGGATCTTTCAATGCCAGTTTGTTGCGCGCGGCTGCCAGCGTTGCGCCAGTTGGGGCCGAAGTGAAGATCGGCACGATCCGGGGCGTGCCGCTGTATGATGCGGACGTGGAGAACGGGGAGGGCGTTCCCGAGAGTGTCTTGCGGCTGCGCGATGAGATCGACGCGGCTGATGGGTTGCTGCTCGTCACGCCGGAATACAACAACGGCATTCCCGGTGTTTTCAAGAACGCGATCGACTGGATCGGCAGCGGTCCGGGCGCGCGGGTGTTTGCCGGCAAGCCGGTTGCGGTCATGGGGGCCTCCCCCGGGGGATTCGGAACGATTCTGTGCCAGGACGCCTGGTTGCCCGTGCTTCGTGCGCTGAAGGCGCGACAGTGGCATGGTGGTCGGTTGATGCTCTCTCAGGCGCGAAAGGCGTTCGATGCCGATGGCGTTTTGGTGGATGACGCCGCGCGGCAGAAGCTATCCGATTTCGTCGCCGGTTTCGTCGAGGAGGTCCGCCGCGGCTGAGGCCGCGACGGACAGAGACGTCTGTACTGCAATCAGTCCTCGGTCGGGCCGTTGGCGTCCTTCCAGTCCTTGAAACCACCCACGTTCGAGACTTTTTTGTAGCCCATATCGTGCAGGGTCTTGCCCGCCAGTGCGGCCTGCCCGCCTGCGCCACAGACAAGAACGATGTCCGCGTCCTGCGTCAGCCGCGTTTCGTGAAACGGTGTGCTCGGGTCGGCGGCAAACTCGATCATGCCGCGGGGGATGCGTACGGCCCCCTTGATGGTGCCTGAATTCGCGATGTCGGAAGAATCCCGCACGTCGAGGAAAACGGTCTGACCGGCGGCGTGTTTCTCGATCCCCTCTTCCGGCGAGATCCGCGGAACAACTGCGTTTGCTTCTTCAAGGAAGTCCTGTGCGCCCTTCATGGCAAATCCTTTCATGCTGGTGGTGGCCAAGAAGTACTTGGTGAACTCCCCTCTGTCATCGCCCTTTCGTCCCGTCCACGATTCTGGCCGCGGCGGAGTTCCCCGGATTGCTCACTGCATGACGATCAAAACCTGATCCACCAGCCATGTCCGGGTCGGAGCGGTCTGCGTTCGCAACGTTTAACGATTGGTAAAGAAAGTCGCGGAGATTTTGCGAAGGACCGCCGGAAGGGGCCCAGTCCCCGCACCACCGGCGAGGCCAGCGCATCCGTCCGGAACGGGAACATGAATGCCGGCGCAACGTCGCCCGCCGCAGGACCTTTGGAGAATGGACATGGTAATCCGAACCGAACAGACGGGTTTCAATCTGCTGACAGACAGCCTCGATCCGCAGGGGCGCGCGCTGCAGGTTTCCCGCGTCAACCTGGACCAGAACTACGATACCCGATGGTACACTCTGACAGGCGGCGTCGGTGGCAAGGTTGCTGTCACCGCGTCGGGGCGAGTCACCTACGATGACACGGGCGTCACCGTGCCGCTGCCCGATGAACACGTCCTCGCCGGTCAGTTCACATACCGCCTCAGCAATGGCGCGTCGGAGAGTCGCGATTATCCGGTTCAGGTCGTGTTTTCGGGACAAGACGCCGATCCGGACAGTGCGATCAAGCTCTATGCCAATGGGTTTGCCGACGATGCACGTGCCGATTTCGACATCGTGCCGGGCTCGCTGGTCCACGACCCGACGCTCGTTATGATCGAGGATGAGACTCCCGGTGCCATGGTGTTCGGCGACACCTCGGAGTCCAATCCCCGGCTCGCCCTGCGCCGTGCAGCGCTTCCGGGGCGGAGCTACAAGGTGCATTTCAAGGCTCGCCCAAACCCGGATGTGGCTGCGACCTGCTCCTGTTCCCTGCGGTTTCTCGATTCCAGTGGAGGGGTCCTGGTCGAGCGCCGTGCCCGCCGCGACATGGATACACTTGAATTCGGACCTGCACCCAAAGAAACATGTCGCCTTGAGCTTTCCTTTGGAGTGGCAGGGGTCGTGACACAGAATCGCAGCTACGAGATCCACGAGATCCGAATTGTGGACATCAGCGGGCCTGCCGTCTCTGCCGGAGGGACGCCTGCGGATCTGGTCCGCTTTGGTGCGCTGACCCGTGCCGGTGAGGGGGGGATCGCCGTGACCGGAGGCGAGATCGCCGCCGGCAACGACTCAGGGCATTTCGAGATTGCCAACGGATATCTCGTGCCAACTGCACAGGGCGAGGCGGACAAGCTCGGCGAGGGCGTCTACGCGATTGCGATGGATAGCGGGGAGACGGTTGAAATCGACGTCGTCGGCAACACCATGTCCGCCGCCTCCGCAGAGGAGATCCTGTCGATCATCGCCCTCGGTGCGCCCATCAGCGGCCGAACGATCGAGATCCGGCCGGGGACACACGATACCTGGAACCAGGACTTCAGGGAGCTTTGCAAGGATTTCACGGAGGTTGTCACGCTGCGTCCGTCAGATGTGAACGACCGTCCGACGCTGACCGGCATGGAGTTGTTCGCCATGGAGGGCGTCTTTGGAAACGTGACGTTCGAGGATCTCAACTTCGCGCTGGCCCATGACGCGTTCGGCGCGATCAATCCGCATATCGTCAAGCATGTCGTGCAGTTCAGCCGCTATGGCGACGGCGTCGGTGAGAATATCACCTTCCGTCGCTGTGACGTCGACTGCCTGCTTGGGGCCTATGAACCCGGAGTTGTGGAACTGCCGGGACTGGAGGCAAGTGGGATCGGAACCAAACTCGGGATCTCCGGCTTGCTGATCGAGGATTGCACCTTCCACAACATGGTCAACGCCTTGAGCCTGTGTGGCGACAACATCACCGTTCGCGGCTGTTCGGCCACGCAGATGTGGGGCGACTTTGCCCGACTCGGCCCGCGGCCGACGGGAGGTGACACCTTCAATGTCGACATTTTCGACAACGTATTCACCGACTGGGCAGGGTCATACGCGAATTACCGGCATGCCGATTTCATACAGGCCTTCCCACGCGGAGGCAGTCTGCCCGGTGGCGACGTGCACAACGTCCGCATCCATCGAAACACAGTGTTCCCGGGCGCGACGGATGTCGTCGATGCGGATGGCAAGGGAAACGGCATCCAGTTCATGCTGTTCCATGCCCTCGTGAACGAGGCGGATATCTACCGGGATTTCTCGATCAAGGGGAATGTCGCCTACCTGCAATCCGGCCACGGGGTGACGTTCGAACACACGATCCAGCGAGCGGAGATCGAGGGGAACACCTTCCTGCCGGCCCGTGAGCCGGTGGCGGATGGCGTCGTTCCGCTTTCGCCGCAGATCTTCGGCCCGTTCAGCGACAGCGTCATTCGCTACAATGTCTGCCACTGGATCGACACCAACCGGGATGGCTATCACACCGGCAACACGGTCTACGGCAACTATGTCGGCAAGGTCGACCCAACCGACCTGACCAGCTACAGCGACATTTTCCAGGGCAGCACGTTCGAGCCGGCCGATCGGCAGGACGCGCTGGAGCAGGCCCGGTTGAAACCCCTGGGACCACTGGACAGGAACGGCGACGGCGCGGTCTCGACCAACGATATCGGCGCAGTCGGGACGACATTGGCCAACGGTATCGGGGATTTTGTCAACGAAACCATCAACGAGGCCCTGCTGCCCGCCATCCCTGAAGGCGCCGGGCCGGGCCCGAATGTCGCTGTGGATGCCGGGTTCGACAATCCCGCGGCCTGGGACGAGTCGGCGGGGATCAACCTCGTCGGTGGGCAGATCGTCTGCGATGGCAGCAACGCAGCCTGGACCGGGATCAGCCAGGACTACCTCAGGACCGGCGGTATTCTGGTGTCGGAAATCACCAATTACGCGGTGTCGGTCGAGGCGACGCGCGTGGGCGTTCCGGGCAAGAAGATCTGGGTCGGCGTGGATTGCCTGGACGAGAATGGGCGTGAGATTGCATCGATCAACCTGACCGGTACCAGATCATATACTGTCAATGACGTCGGTACGATCGGGCCGCTCGAGTTCACCACACCGTTTGGTACCGCACGCCTGCTGGTCTGGTTCCTGATGACACAAGAGGCGACGGACATGGACCTCGACAACCTCGTGGTCCAGACGGTCTGAGCGGGCAGTCCAAATATGCGCCAAAGTGGGGCGGCACATCATGTGTCGCCCCATTGCGTTCTAGACAAAGGTCGCAACAAACCCGATGCAGATGATCAGGACAGCGCAAAGGCGGCTCATCTTGTCCTTCAGGGCGAAGACGACCGGGTCGTCGTGCATCTGCCCGCGGTGGGTGAGCATCACGGCCCGGCTGACCCAATAGAGCAGGATCGGACAGATAAGCCAGAGCCAGAGCGGCGAGGTGTAGTACTGGGTGACGATCGGCGAGTTGACATAGAGCGCCATGACCAGAACGGCGAGATACCCTGCCGAGATTGCCATGCCTGCAATGATCGGCAGGTCGCCGGTCACATAGGCCCGCCCGCTTGAACCTTCGCGCCCGGCGGCAAAGTCGCTGATCAACTCCGCCTGCCGCTTGATGGCCGCGAGCGACAGGAACAGGAAAATGGAAAACGCAAGGAGCCAGGGTGACAGGTCGACATTGGCGGCCGCGCCGCCGGCAATGATGCGCGTCGTGTAGAGTGTCGCGAGCGTGCAGATGTCGATCACCAGTTGCCGCTTGAGCGTCAGGGAATAGGCGCTCGTCAGGCAGAAGTAGGCAAGCAGGACGAGGGTGAACCGCCCCGGTAGGAAGAGCATCGAGAGCCCAAGCCCAGTCACCAGCAATGCCGGTGCCAGAAGCGAGCCGTGGATCAGCTTCATGTTGCCGGAGGGCAGGGCGCGATATCGCTTTCGCGGGTGTGCCCGGTCGGCGGACAGATCGAGCAGATCGTTCAGCAGGTAGACACTGGATGCCACCATCGAGAACGTGACGAAGGCGAGCGTTGCCGCAAGCCATTGCCCACCATCTGCGCTGTGGGCCATCAGCGCGGGAAGGAACACCAGGATGTTCTTCACCCATTGATGTGGCCGACACGCCTTCAGCCAGGTCCGCGCGGTGCTTGCCGACGTGCTGTCGCCAAGGTGTTCGGCCTCCAGCGAGACGTCGTCCGCCTGGCCGCGAAGCTTCGCGGGCGCGTCGACGGTTATGGCTTTGCGCGCGTGGCGCCAGACTGCCACATCCGCAGGATGATCCCCGATGTAGTCGAAGCCGCGCTCGCCATACCGTTCCACCAGTGTGGCCGCCTTGGTTGCGCCCTTGAGGTTTTCCTGCCCGTCCGAGCCGAGCACATCTTCGAAACAGTTCAGGTGGTCGGCAACGGCATCGGCGATTGCCTGGTCGCTTGCCGTCACCAGCGCGACCCGGCCGCCCTGCGCCCGGTGCTGCTTGATATAGGCAAGAACCTCGGCGTTGTAGGGCAGGGCGGCGACATCCACCGACGACACGTCGCGCAAGGCAGCCTTGAAGGCCGCCTTGCCCTTCAGCAGTGTAAGCGCACGCGGAACAGCCACTCGGACATCATCACTGACCGCGCTCCACCAGGTTTCGAGTAGCATGTCACTGCGCAGCAGCGTCCCGTCGAGGTCGACGGCAAGAACCGGAAGCGCGTCCTCCGATGGCTCCGAAACGGTCGACTGCGGCCGGGGTACGGAGTCGGGACCCATGTTGTCCGTCGGTGAGGTCATCGTTCGGTCTGCTCCTGCTTGCAGGCGTCGGAACGGAGCTTCGCCGCCAATTCGGTCGATCCGGTCCGTGCTGCCCTGCCTGTCGTGCCCGCGTTCGTTTCTTTGGTTCGATTGCTAGAACATGTGGCCCGACCGGTCCATAGGGTGCGGTGGTTCGGCCGGCCACTTCGTTTCGTGGCTGCAACGACCCGTTCTCCCGGCAATGGAGCGGCCCCGCGCGCCTTTGATACCGTGGGGTGGCGGATCGGAGGGCGACAAGAGCAGCGTCCATGCGGACCGTCCGGCCGGATTTCCTCTTCCCCGTCTTCGCGTATTGTCCTAACCCGAACCGAAGCGGAGCAGGCGACACGTGGCAGACGAACGATATCTGGTGATCAAGGGAAAGGCCGGGCTCGGAAACCGGATGCTGGCCGCCGTGACCGGCCTTGTTTATGCCGACCTTTCGGGGCGCATCCCCGTTGTCGACTGGCGGGACGGTGCCTATGCCGACTACGGCACCAACGCCTACCCGTTGCTGTTCGATACCCCCGCGACCGTCGATCCCGCCCGGTTCGATGCGGAGACCCAGGTCACGCCATCGGTCTGGTCGGGCCGCATGGGCGAATACGCAAATGATATCGTCGGAGATCGCCACGAGGGTGCGCGTGTCTATCGCGCATCCTGTGTCGACCTGCGGCATCTGGATCATCCTGAACCCGTGGCCGTCTACTGGTCCTATGTCTCGAAACTGCCGCGGCTTCGCGGACACATGATGCGGGACCCTCGCTTTCGCGGTCGCTCGGCGAAGGAGATTCTGCGCGACTACCTGCAACGGTACTTCCCGCCGAACCAAACCGTGCGGAGCGCGGTCGATCAGGTCGTAGACGGTATGCCGTCGCCACGAATCGGCGTGCACCTGAGGTTTACCGACATGAGGGGCCCGCTCGAAAAAACGGTCGCCGCGCTCGAACGTCTGCGGGCCAAGATGCCCGACGCCCCGGTGTTTCTGGCAACCGACAGCCGCGAAGCCCAGGATCTGCTGACGCATCGGTTCGACCGTGTCACCGTGATCGAGAAACACCTCTCGGACGATGGATGCCGCCTGCACCAACCGGGCGGGTGGAACCAGGTGAACCTGCAAGCCGAAGCCGAGAATGCGATGGTCGACCTATGGACTCTTGCTGCTTGTGACCGGCTGATCTGTTCCTCAAACTCGACATTCTCGGGGGTGGCAACGTTGATCGGCGGCTTTGGGAACGGCGCGATCCTGGATGTTGATCGCATCAACCCCTTGGTCCGGGCGAAACGCTGGATCCAGCCATTTCTGTAGGCATGCATGCTTCGCGCGCCGCTGGGAGCGAGGGCACGAGGGCGAAAAAGCACCGCTGCCGGTCAGGTTCGAAAAAAGT
Organism: Aliiruegeria haliotis; assembly: GCF_003003255.1. GTDB lineage: Bacteria > Pseudomonadota > Alphaproteobacteria > Rhodobacterales > Rhodobacteraceae > Tropicimonas > Tropicimonas haliotis. The sequence goes on along the minus strand of NZ_PVTD01000004.1, from coordinate 37,678 downwards.
TCACAAAAGTCGTTTGCCCCCCTTGCGGACCCTCAGCCACAGAGCTAGATAAGCATCTCTTGGCGCGGGGTGGAGCAGCCCGGTAGCTCGTCAGGCTCATAACCTGAAGGTCGTAGGTTCAAATCCTACCCCCGCAACCAGAAATCCTACACGATATCAAAGACTTGAAGTCGGCCTCGGCCGATCAAGTTTTTGATGTCGCGTTTTACATCAACGCCACCTCAACGTTTGACGAGTCCTCTGGAAAGAGCCGAGGCCGAGTTCGGCGGATGAGCCCGGATTCGTGCTCTGTGGCTCAGAAAGTGAGGCCAGCAGTGATTCATTCGAAGATCCGTAGCAAACGAAGACCCAGGTAGGAAGCGCAGCAAGGCCAGGGCAACAGTTCCAACACACGTGGATTGCAAAACGCAACGGCACGAATTGCACGGTGGAAGGCCCCCAAGAGTGCTCTGGAGACCGGGAGCACCGGTATTGGTGGCCCTTTTCGTCGCCGACCAAATACCCATTGTCGGACGTGACCCTGTTCACCCAATGGACGCCCAAGCAGGCGTCATGGTCGATCTGTTTCTGGCGCACCGGATGACGCGGCCTCTGTGTGCACTTCCGAGCGACTCCGGATTTCGTGGATATCGGCAGAGATCTGCAACCCCTCAGACTTCAACCGGCGATGGATCTCGCGATATAGTTGCTCCCGGCCGGCAAACATCGTGGGGTAGTTGGGGAAATGGACCCAAACCATGTAGGTGTAGGGGTTCGACGTGCCGTCCATCAGGCGCGCAACCGGGGCGGGCTCCTTGAGAATGGCTTCACAATGTACGGCTGCCTGTTCCAGCAGGGTCTTGACGTCTTGCGGATCTGAGTCGCCAGAGACATTCACGAGGTACCACGGTGCAAAAACGTGGTCCGGGCCATGCAGGTTCGTGAAGCTCTGCCGCGAAAGCTCCCCATTGGGAACGACATAGGTCGTGTTGTCCCAACCGCGCAACCGGGTCGCTCGCCAGTTGATATCCGTCACCTCGCCCTCCATCCCGTCGCTGAAGCGCAGCCAGTCGCCGATCCGGAAAGGTCGTTCGATGCTCAGCGCAATTCCCGCGAAGAGGTCGCCGAGCGTCTGTTGCATTGCAAAGGCGAGCACCGCAGCGACGGCCCCGGTCGAAACGTAGAGTTCCGTCGGCGCGAGATCGTTCGCGGACAGATAAACGAGAAGGCCGATGAACAAACAGAACCCGAACAGAACTGTCCGACCAAGCTGTGACAGCTTCATTTCGCGGCTGCCGGATGCCTGTCCCGGCCGTTGAAACACCAACCAGAGTTCGATCAGTCGCGCCACGCCAGAGGAGACGGCGAGGATGATCAGGAGTTCGGTCACCTCCCGTACGGCGCCTTGCCAGATCGAAAGGCCCATCCGACCGAACAACGCCTCGACAAGTCGGCCGGATCCGTAGACCGCAGCCGGAAAGAGGACCATATCGATTGCCGCGCTTCCCCATGGATAACGCTTCAGAAATGCCTGAACCGGCCCGGACAATCGTACAAGTCGCCAAAGGACGAAGACCGCCAGAAGCGCCAGTGCAAGCAGCGCTCCGACCTGCGGGGAAACGTTCGAAGCAAGACCTTCGCCCAATATCTGAACCTCATGATTCTTTGCAGTACCCAGAAGCAGTTTTCAGAAAATCCGGGCTGTAGACTTATACCCAAAGCAATGAGGTTGCCGCCAGAGCGATTGCCAAGGCGCCGGGTTGGGCACCTGTCATGAGGCGAGCATTGCTCCGGTGTCTCGTATGGGATTCCGCCCTCGACACGTCGCTCGGCAACGGGGCAAGACGGGAAGCGACGTCTTTCGCGGTGTTCATGGTGCGCCGCTCTCTTGAGGACTTTCCTGTACAATGAAGACGCCCGGCCCCTTCAACGCAAGGCGTCGCAGCGGAGGGACATGCTTGTTCGAAATCCGTTTTCAGTTCCAGATCTTGCGACCCGGTAGGAGCGGCCCATGTGGCCACCCCCACAACAAGGATGTGAGCGCAGCCCAGCTTTTTGCGAGAGGACATCTTGAGCGGCCGCATACGATCACTCTACGCTGCATCGGTGGGAATGCGCAGTGGGGATTTTAGCTTATGCCTTTGGAAGCGGGAACTCCGGTCAGGTATCAATCGCGCGGCTCGTGGCGATGAGGATTGCGATTGCACTGAGTGGGGGAGGAGCAGCAGGGATCGGGCACGTGCCGGTCCTCGAGGTGGTGGACGAACTGGGCCTGCGTCCTGTTGAGATTGCAGGAACGTCGATGGGCGCACTGATCGGGGCCGGCTATGCCGCTGGAATGACGGGCATTGATATTCGAGAGTGGATCCTCGGCGTCGCGGCGAATCCCGGCCGCGTGTTGAGGCGGTTCCTCGCATCAAATCCAGCGCGGCTTCCGGGCGTGCCCGGCGCGTTCAACTCACATGACGCCATCGAGATCGCGCTTCCGCCGACCGTTCCCGAACGGTTCGACATGCTCCACATCCCATTTACGGCGGTCGCAACGGATTTCCATGCGCGTGAGACGGTGTTCCTCCGTGATGGCCTTCTCAAGCCTGCATTGGCAGCGTCGATCGCCATCCCCGGCGTTTTTCGACCGACGCTCCTTGCTGGCCGGGTGCTTGTTGACGGTGGGGTCACCAGCAACCTTCCGCTTGACGCACTGGCGGACGCGGATGTCACTCTGGCTGTTGATGTGGCAAGTATGGAGGCGCTCGACAGTGTTGACGTTCCGGGCCCGATGGAAACTGCGGTTGGGGCGATGCGGATCATGATGAGGCGCATGCTGCAGCAGCAGCTGAGTGACCGGCCCGGAGCCCTTCTGATCGAGCCGAGAACGAGTGCATTCCAATCGATGGATTATCACAAAGCCGCCGAGATCCTCGAGGTGGCGACGGCCAACCGGGACAATGTGAAACGCGCGCTGGATCGCGTACTGTCCTGAGGCAGTTTTTTGATTCTCCAGCCTACGGCTCTACGGACCACCCGGCCGCCACCAGCATTGCGAGAACCTGTTCGGCATGCTCCGGGTGCTGGTAAAACCGCTTTAGTGCGACATCCGGGCGGAAGGCGGGCCAGGTTGCCTGCAATTCCGTTAGCAGGGCTTTTGCTGCGGCGGTATCGCCGAGGGCCTGATGGGCGGCAGCCTTGTACATCAAGGTGAGTTGACCAACGGGCCCGCCCTCTTCAATCGCTGCATTGAAGGAGGCGAGCGCGGTCTCGTAGTTGCCAAGGTGGAAGTTCGCGACACCGTGGATGTTCAGGTGGGCCGGGTGACGGCCCCTGTCGTTTCGGGGGCGTGCGGGGGCGGAGACATCGGCGGATTCCGCGAAGTGACCGGTCGTTCCCAAAATGACACCATGGAAATCAAGTGTTTTGCCGTCCATGTCGTCCAACGAAACCGCCAGTCGGCTCAGGTCCACGGCCCGCTCGTAGTCACCATTTGCAAACGCAACCCAGGCCGCTGCGGACTGGGACCATCCGCTGCGCGGGGCGAGGTTGACGGCCCTGTCCGCCATCGCCCCGGCTTCGCGCAGAAGGTCGGCACCAACTCCCGCATCCGGTGCCAGCAGCGCAAGGGTGCCGAGGCTGTGGCCGGCACCGGCGTAGCCATCGGAAAGATCCGGTTCTATCCGGATGGCTTCCCTATACATGGACGTGGCGAGTTTTTGATGATTGACATCTGCAATCGGGAACAGCAATCCGCTGGCCTGTTCGGCGAGGTTTGACGCCTGAAGGGTTGCAGTGGATCTTTCGGCAAGGGCGGATCGTTCCGTCTGGTTTTGGAACGAATGATCCGAAGGCGGTGTCACCTCCGACGTCCTCTGCCATCGGACCAGCAATACTCCGACCAGAACCACCAACGCCAGGACGACGGCTCCAATGAGCAACCATGGAAGATCGCCACGGGGCTGGGGCGAAGCCTCGTGAGGCTGGCCCTCGAGAATTGGAGTCGCTGCACTTGGTTCCATTGCCTCGAAGCGCGGAGCATAGCCGCCACTGTCGATATGGATCCTGACCGGATCTCCGGCGCCTTCGCCCTCGTAGTACTCTGAGAGCTTGCGCCGCAACCTGCCCGCATCTACGCGAACAATGCTGGCGCTGCCGTCATCCGGTGCCCGGCCGTAAATATCATGGGCGATGGTCTTGCCGGCGACACGGTGCCCCCGACCCGCGAGACTCTCCTCGACCACGTAGCTCAGAAACGCCTTCAGCCGGTCGGCATTCGCGAATGCCGCGCTTCGGAGAATACGATCGAGTTCGACACGGATGGACATTTCTGGCACCGCTTCGTTCGGATCATCATTCTCCGCCGCGTCGTGCATCTGTCAAAAATTCCCTTTTCTAACAGCATGTTGAATACATGTTAAACTGAGAGTTTAACGTTGATTACACGGTATACCCCTTGCTTGAGAAATCAAGGATGACGCAACACTCCGTGATGAAGACTGAGCCCGCACCAAACCATCCCGATGCACGGACCGCTGAGGATTTCTTCCCGACTTGGCGGGAAGAGATACGGCGTCTGCGCGGGAGCCATCCGGTGTTCGCAGAGATCTGCAACGACCTCGAAACGGTGGCGGGAATTCTGCGGGACGAAGGACCGGCTGACGATGCCGTGACTGAGTGCCTTGAGGGCCTGAAAGACGAAATTCGTCGCGCCCTGACGCACGAAACCGGCAGCGTGTGACCGCCACCCGTCAGGCAGCATGGCAAAAAAAAATTGGAGACCATTCATGACGACATGCAGAAACAAGCTGACCGGCGGCGCACTCGCCCTGGCGGTGACATTGGCCGGGGCAATGACATTCCCCGCTTGGGCACAGGGTGCCGAGACCGCTGGCGGCATCATCCACGATGCAGAGCAGGATATTCTGCAAGAGCAGTTTGGGGAGCAATGGGCTGTTCAAGACGAGGAACTCCAGCAGACGCTGGATGCAATGTATGAAAAGTACGGCAAGCGCCCGAACATCGTTCACATCATGTGGGACGACAACAGCTTTGGCGAGGTGGGCATCCCGTCGCTCAACAAGATCCGCGGTTTTGACACTCCAAGTCTGAACCAGATGGGTAAAGAGGGTATGACCTTCACCCGTATGTACACCGAACCTTCCTGCACACCGACCCGGGCGGCGCTTCTTACTGGCAGGCTCGCCGTGCGCAGCGGAATGCACACAGTCGCTTTTCCTCCGGAAGGCGCCGGTCTACCGGCAGAGGAAGTCACGATTGCGGAGGTCCTCTCGGAAGCCGGCTATAGTACTGCGCTCTTCGGCAAAGGGCACCAGGGCGACATCGAAGAGAGCTTTATGCACAATCAGGGATTCGATGAAGCCCAGTTCTCGATGTACAACCAGTTCCCGGCAAACTTCTGGCATGCGGATGGTGAAGCGGCCGGGATGTCCATTGGCTACACACCTGAAATGACCGAGAAAAACTATCTGGTCGATCAGCAGTTCAGACCATATGGCTACATCATGGATATCGAGGGCGAGAAAGGCGGCCTGGCCCGGGAAACGCTCCCTGCCACGATCGAGGACACGCTCGAAAACTACCGCGCCCTCAACAAGATGCACTTCGAGAAGTCCCTCGACTTCATCCGCAGGAAAGCCAACGACGACAACCCCTTCTTCCTCGCCTACTGGCCCAATGTCTATGATGTCATTCGAAACGACGAGGAGATGACCACGAGCAACGGAAGCGCGTTTGCTCAGAATATTGAGCGCCTAGACCGTGAAATCGGGACAATTCTTGCGGAACTCGAAGAACTGGGCATTGCCGAGAATACCTTGGTCATCGCCATGGCAGACAACGGACCCTTCGTTGAGGTTGTCGGTGCCCAGTATCAGGTCGTGTTTGCCGGCGGTAAAGGCGACTATCGCGAGGGCGGTATCCGGGTCGCAGCTTTCGCCGAGTGGAAAGGTGTCATCGAACCCGAAACGATCATGGGTGACATGATTACGGTGCACGATCTGTTCACCACTTTCGCCCGGCTTGGCGACGCCACGCAGCATATTCCGAGAGACCGGATCATTGATGGCATCGACCAGACCGCGAGCTTTCTGCTCGGTGACGGGCAGAGCCGCCGCGACTATTATCACGTCTACACGGGCCCTCAGCATGCAGCGACCATCAAGCAACAATACAAGCGGGTTTGGGTTGGCGGCCGCGCCGGTCTGGTGAAGAATGACTTTTTCGACCTCTACCAGGACCCCCGTGAGATGCGCGGAATGATGGCGCAGTTCTTGTGGGCGTGGGGGCCGTTTGATCAGATGAAGAAACGTCATGAACAGATGAACGCGAAATACCCGTTCACCCCGACGCGTCACGGCGTTCCGTTTGAAGGTATCGAGAATCTGCGCCCCGAGAGCATCGAATACCAGCAGAATGTTCGCAGAACCATGGAAACCGGGAAGAACTGATCCAGATTGGTCTCTACACTCGATCACTGATTGGGATCGGATACACGACCAAGTACGATCTCCGAAAAGATCAGCGGCGACCTCGAACCAGTGGCAGGAATGCGCCGGGACGAAGTCGCCGGTGACACTTCGGGAACAGAACGCCCGGAAAAGGCCGGAAGACGAAATCTATTGGGTTATGCGGCGCGAGACAGGCCGTGGATGACAATTTCTTGTAAAAATCCACGCTTGAATTCAACAGGAGAGCAATGATGACGACATGCAGAAGAAAGCTGACCGGCGGCGTATTCGCTGCTGCAGCGATAATGGCCGGGGGGATATTTGCGTCTCCCGGTTGGGCGCAGAGCGACGAGAGCTCGGGCCAGATCGTTCACGACGCAGAATACTACGTTCTGCACGCCCAGAATGGCGAGCGTTGGGCTGCCGAGGATGTCGATATCGAGGCCAAACTTGCTGAGCTTGAAGCAAAGTTTGGCACGCCGCCCAACCTGATTCATATCATGTGGGACGATACCGCCTATGGTGATCTGGGCATCCCCGCCATTCAAAAGGTGCGCGGGTTGGACACACCCAACATCAACGCATTGGCCGAAGACGGCATGATGTTCACCCGTATGTATACCGAGGTTGGCTGTACACCCAGCCGGGCAGCGGCTGCCACCGGTCGCATGGCGATCCGCAGCGGCATGTACAATATCGGCATGCTGCAAGAAAGCCACGGCCTGGCGGACGAAGAAGTGACCATGGCCGAAGTGCTGTCCAAGGCGGGCTATGCCACTGCGTTCTATGGCAAATGGCACCTTGGCGACATCGAACAGAGTTATCCGCACAACCAGGGCTTCGATGAAGCGCTGTTTACCGGATACAACCAGATCCTGTCTCTGAACACGCGCGAAGCCGAACAAGGCAACGCGCAGCTCGGCCTGTTCGAGGACTTGCTGATCGAAGATCCTTACAAGCTCGACGATACTTTCGTCACCAAGGACTGGGTGATGGTCGCCGAGGGCACCAAGGGCGGCGAAACGCGGCAATGGCGCGACAACAGCCTTGAATCCTACGAGATGATCGATGGCGAGGGTCTTGAGCGCATGATGGCGTTTATGGAGCGCAGCGTCGAAGCCAAACAGCCCTTCTATGTCGCCAACTGGCCGATGATGTCGAGCTTCCTGCCAATCCGGCCGAAGTGCACCCGCGCCCGCAGCATGCTGCACAACGGGCTGCAATGCACGATCGATCCGCTGATCGCCGATATCCGCGCCAAGCTGGACGAACTGGGCGTGGCCGAGAACACCCTGATCATCGCCATGGCAGACAACGGTCCGATGTCGCACAACCCGCCTCCGGGCACCGGTTTTGCCGAGACCATTTTCCGGGGCGGCAAGGGCGACTTTCTTGAAGGTGGCGTGCGTGTGCCGGCCTTCGCGGTGTGGCCCGGCATGATCGAAGCAGGGCAACTGGCAGGCGATATGATCCATATCACCGACCTCTTCACCACCTTTGCCAGCGTGGCCGGCGCTATGGCTAACATCCCAACCGACCGGGTGATTGACGGCATCGACCAGACCGCGCTGCTGCTGAACGGAGATAGCCACAGCCGTCGCGACTACACCTTCACCTATGCCGGTCCAATGCTTGGTGCGATCGTGAAGGGCGACTACAAGCGCCACTTCATCTCGCCCGACCCGGTGGGTGACGCAAGCGGCATTCCGGCGGCATTCTACTTCCTGCCAGCCGACCCGCGCGAGGCGTCGCCGATGCTGACCAACCTCATTCACCTCAAGCGGCCCTTCAACCGGATGCGTCTGCGCCACGATCTTTGGAAACAGCGTTATCCGGACCGGACCGAAGTGCACGGTATCCCATGGACCGGGATCGCCAATGCATCCGAGGCGCTGATCAAAGAACAGAATCCACAGCTTGTGCTGAAGGATCTGCCCTTCGATCCGCTGGAGTATATCGAGCATCTGGATCAGTTGCCGTTTGACCCTGCGATGGATCCCGACATCGGCAACTGAGCCGGTTCAGGATTGCGGCCCTCCGCGTGGGGCCGCGAACCCGCCTATTGTCTGTCGTGGCGGACCGGCCGCCAAACTGAACAACACTTGGGAAAGCTCAGATAGGAGATCATTGTGAAGCGTCTCAAACACCCGAAATACACGGGGATTCTGGCCGCATCGGCCGTCGCCCTCGCCGGACTGTCCGCAGTTTCGGCGACGGCTCAGACTGCACCTGTGCCCGGCGGCCTCGTACACGACGCCGAGTTCCAGCGCCTTTGGGAGCAGAATGGGGACCGGTGGGCCGAAGAAGACAAGGAGGTCGCGGCGAAACTCGCCGAGCTTGAGGCGAGGTTCGGCAAGAAGCCCAACATCATCCACATCCTGTGGGACGACACGCGCTATGGCTCAGTCGGCCATCGCTTGCTGACCGATATCACGGGCTACGACGCACCGAACATCGAACAGATGGCTGCCGAAGGCGCCTCGTTCACGCGGATGTACACCGAGCCCTCCTGCACGCCCACGCGGGTTGCCGCCGCGACCGGCCGTCTTGCGGTGCGGTCCGGCATGGTTTTCCCGATCTTCCCGATCCACCGCATGGGCCTTCCGGGCTCCGAGGTGACGATTGCCGAAGTGGTGGACGACACCTATCACACCGGCTTCTTCGAGAAGGCGCATTTCGGCGACCAGGAAGAAGGTTACGTCACCAACCAGGGCTGGGACGAGGCGATCTTCTCGCTCTACAACCAGTTCGCCGGCCAGATGTTCACGGAGGACGCCGAGAATACCGGCTACACAACGGCCTATAACGAGGACGGCTACGACAAGAAGTACTTCTTCGATGACACGTTCCGTCCGTTGGAATGGATCTGGACCGTCGAAGGCACCGAGGGCGGCGAAGTTCGCGAGTTCTCCACGCCGAAGACCTTTGCCGACTATCAGGACGCAAATGCACGGATGTGGGAGCGCACGAAGGAATTCGTGGTCAAGCACGCTGACAGCGACAAGCCGTTCATGCTGCAATGGTGGCCGAACGTGTTCGATCTGGCAGACGAAGATGCTGTGCGTCCCTTCACGACGCAAAATGGCACCGCCTCGGCCGAAAGCATCAAGCGGATGGACGCCAAGATCGGTGAACTGTTCGCATTGCTTGAAGAGCAGGGCATTGCCGAAAACACAATCGTCATCGCCATGGCCGACAATGGCCCGATGGCCCATGTCTGGCCCGAAACCGGCCAGAACGGCTTCTTCCGGGGTGGCAAGAACGACGTCACCGAAGGCGGCATCCGCGTGCCCGCTTTCATCAAGTGGCCGGGCGTGATCGAGCCGGGCACGGTGATTGGCGACATGATCCACGTCTCGGACCTGTTCAATACCTTCGCCCGCATCACCGGTCGGTATGACCAGATCCCGACTGATCGTATCATCGACGGCATCGACCAGACTGCGCTGTTCGTCAACGGCGACACCCACGGGCGCCGTGACTACGTCTTTACCTACAAGGGTGCCCAGCTTGGCTCGGTGGTGAAGCAGCAGTTCAAGCGTCACTTCTCTCTGGGCGGTGGTGGACTCGCGGGGGCCGAGTTCTTCGACATCTATAAGGACCCGCGCGAAGAACATCCGCTGATGGCCGAGTTCCTCTGGGCTTGGGCGCAGTTCGACCACATCGTCGAGCGCCATACCGCTCTGATCGGGGAATACCCGCACACACCGGTTGCCCGTGGCGAGCCCTACACGAGCATCGTGCGGCTCGAAGATCAGTAATCTGCTGGTCCTGCCCCCGGCCTTCTTGTTGAGGGCCGGGGGCTGTCTTTGAGGCTCAGGCGAATGCGCCTTGAGCCACTCCAATCCGCTGCGGAGACCGCCCCGAATGCCAGATCAAAAATGCGCGCTCCTTGTTTGCTTCGTCGGCGCGGTGTCCTCTCTAGCTTCCGGCGTTCAGGCCCAGTCGGAGGAAGAGCTTGCCAAGCAACTTGCCAATCCGATTGCCTCTCTGATCTCGGTTCCGATCGAGTTGATCTACGACGAGGGGCTCGGCGCGGACGGCAACGGATCACAGACGGCCTTTGTCGTGAAGCCGGTCATTCCGTTCAGCATCTCCGAGGACTGGAACGTCATTTCGCGGACGATCATTCCCTTTGTCTCGCAGAGCGACATCACCCCCGGACCGTCCAGAGAGGGGCTTGCCGATGTGGTTCAGAGTTTCTTCTTTTCCCCCAAGCAACCGACGGCCGGTGGCCTGACCTGGGGTGTCGGGCCGGTCTTTCAGATCCCGTTCGATGCCATCGCCACTGCCGACAATCGCCCGGGCCGCAACGAATGGGGCGCCGGTCTGACGGGTGTGGCCCTGAAGCAATCCGGGCCATGGACCTATGGCATGCTGGCCAACCATATCTGGAATATCGACACCTCCGCGCCAAGCCAGAGCGATACGTTCCTCCAGCCCTTCGTCAACTACACCACGCAAAACGCCTGGACCTTCGCGCTCAACACCGAAAGCACCTATGACTGGCTCAGCGAGGAATGGACCGTTCCGGTCAATCTCAAGACAAGCAAGCTGGTGTCCATCGGCGGCCAGCGAATCAGCCTGTCGGCCACCGCGCGGCACTGGGTCACCTCACCGGACGGGGGCCCGGACGACTGGGGCGTGACGCTTGGGGCAACATTGCTGTTTCCGAAATAACCGCGCGCGTCCCGCTCGCTTTTACCCACTCAAAGGACCTGACAGATGATCCGCAGAGACTTCCTTCAAACCGGCGCCGCCGTTCTGGCAACGCCAGCATTCCTTCGGGCCAGCCGCGCCACGGCGCAGGGCGCCCTGCCGATCACCGTGTCCAGCTATCTGCTGGACCGCACGCAGGCCCTGTTCAATGGCAGCGTGGAGATCGAAGGCGCGCAGGCGACCTTTGTGCAGGATGCCATCGGCGACATGAACACTGCCGCCTTTACCGGTGCCGGCAAGAACGAAATCACCGAGCTTGGCCTGCATCCCTTCATGCTGGCCCATGCCAATGAGGGGTTCCGGGACTATGCCCTGCTGCCCGTGCCCCTGCTTCGCCAGTTCCGGCACAAGAGCGTCTTTGTGCGCACTGATGCCGGGATTAATCTCCCCGAGGATCTGAAGGGGCGGCGGATCGGCACGGCGGGCTATTCCTCGACCTCGCTGACCTGGATTCGCGGGATTTTCGAGGAAGACTACGGAGTGAATCCGTCCGATCTGGAATGGGTGATCGCCACCGATGACAGCTCCGCCGGCGAGGCCGGCAATATCTCGGATCAGGAGAACCGCTTGCCCGAGGGTGTGAAGGTCTCAACCGGCACACCGGGCATGGACGAGTCGGAACTGTTGCTGGCGGGCGAGGTCGACGCCCTGTTCCATGCCGCAACCCCGGCCGCCTACCTTCAGGGCGACGAACGCATCGCGCGGCTGTTTCCCGATTTCCGTTCTGTCGAGCAGGAGTACTTCGGCCGCACCGGGATCTTCCCGATCATGCATGTGCTGGCAATCCGCCGCGACACAGCCGCCGAGCATCCCTGGCTGGCGCGCGCCGTGTTCGACGCCTATTCGCAGGCAAAGTTGCTGGCCTATCGCACCAAGGACCGGCTGACCTGGGCCACCGATATGCTGCCGTGGTATTCTCAGGAGCTGGAAAACACCCGCGCGCTGATGGGGCAGAATTTCTATCCCTACGGGATGGAGGCCAACCGCAAAGCCATCGAGACGCTGTATCGCTATTCCCACGACCAGGGGCTTGCCAACAGCGTTCTGACGATCGAGGACACCTTCCTCCCCGAGAGCCTCGATTTCGCAGAGGGCATCTAAGGAACGGCCCCCGGCCTCTTGCGATCCCAAACGCCCATTTACCGAAAGACACGACCGATGCTCATTATCCTTGGACTTTATGCCGGCCTCGTCTGGCTGATCTTCTTCCGGCTGAAGCTGCTGCCCTGGAACGGCGGGTTCAAGGGCCTTGTCTGGACCGGTGCTCTTGTCATCGCACTCGTGGTGATCGGCGCGCTGACCTACACAACGCCCACCGGGACGGTGTCGGTGCAGGGTGTGGTAACCAACATCGTCCCCAATGTGGCCGGCCGGGTGACCGAAGTGGCCGTCGCGCCGAACAGCGACGTCAACGAGGGTGACGTGTTGTTCCGGATCGACGACACGGTCTATGCCGCCGAGGTCGCGCGGCTGGAAGCCTCGCGGGAGGCGGCGCTTTCGGCGGCCGATCAGCTTCGGGAAGATCTGGTGGCGGCGGAAGCCGAGATCGAGTCCTTGCAGGTCCAGCTTGCCTTCGGGATCCAACGCCGGGACGACATCATCGAGCTGGAAGATCGCGGCGCGTCGACGACGTTCCAGTTGCAGGAAGCGGTTTCCACAATCGATCAGTTCAAGGCCAGCATTCGTGCCGCCGAGGCGCGCAAAGCCAGCCTGGAAAGGCGCATCGCGGCTCAGATCGACGATACGGATGTCGGTGTCGTTGAGGTCGAGAACGCGCTGGCGCAGGCTCGCTGGAATCTCGAACAGACGGTCGTGCGAGCCCCGGCGGACGGCCGCGTCACTGGTGTGACGCTCCGCCCCGGAAACCGGGCCACAACGATCCGCGGCGCAATCAACTTCACCATTCGTGACGACCGGTTCCTCATTGCGGCTCTGCCGCAATCGAGCCGGGGGAATGTGTCCGTCGGGGACGACATTCGCATTGCCCTTCGCACGATGCCGGGCACCGAGTTCACCTCGCAGATCGCGGCTTTCCCAACCGGCACCGCCGAAGGCGCGCTGGACACGCGTACCGGATTGCCGAGCCTGAGAGAGTTGCGCGGAAGTGCGCAATACCCCGTGTTGATCGCCTCCCCGGCAGAGACCAATCTTTCCAACCTGCCAATTGGCAGTTCAGGAACAGCCCTCGTCCTGACAGAAAAAGCCGGGGCGATCGGTATCCTGGCCGAAATCCTGTTCTGGATCACCAAACAAATGAACTATCTATGAACATGATGGTCGCTGTTCCTTGTCTGCTTCGAGTGGCTTAGGGCGTGCATCCCGATCTTTCGTTTGGAGCAAGACGCGTAATGAACGGACCTGGCCGGAGGTTTTTTCATCGTGTTCTTGTAGGCCTTTCTGATCATTCGGAGATCGAACTGGCGCCGGCCATGGTTCCTGCTGATGCTCCAGCAGATCGGAAAATTTTGGATGTACAGCGAGGGCTACTGAACGGTCAAGCGTTCGGTTCGCATTCAGCACTCGCTGCGCAAAGTGGCACCGCCATGACAGGTCGTTGCGCTTTCCCGTGCTGGTCAGTGTTCGACGATGGGCCTCGCTTCCGATTGCTAGTGAAATTCCAAGGCTCCAAGATGGTCACCCGAACTTCGTTCCCCAAAACGAGGTATGCTCGGCGGCGAAGTACCCGTCTACCGCCCGAAAATACCCTTGAAGCTCGACGGTATCTCCGACGCTGAGCGCCACCATGGTCTGCAACCAGAGCGCGGTTGTGTCCGAAACATGCGAACCGGAGATCTCCCCCATTGATCCCCGAATTTCGGTCGTGCCATTGAGCACCAGCCGACCTCGCATCCGCGACGAAGTGCTGGAATTGACCTTGTAGAGCAGCGAGGCACCCAAGAGATACGTGCCGTCAACTGGTGCAACGAAACGGCTGTTCACGGCGTCGAACGCCCCCTGATCGTTGTAGTCGGTGTTGTTGATACCGATCTTCGTCCAGGTGTCGACGCTGACGTAGTTGTCGTAGTTCGTGTATCCTTTGAACCGCGGCAGTTGCGGCTGATCGACGATGCCGGTGGTGTTGTCGACGATCAGCCCGTCGAAGAAAGCGCTGCCGTCGGCCGAGACCGCGAGTCGGAACTTGTCGGACCCGAACAACCCCATCAGAGCCTTTGTCACGTAGCCGGTCTGTAGTGTGAGACCGAGATCGTCGCCGGCAGACTCCTTGTTCATGGTGTAGTAGAGATCGCCGCTCCCGCCCTCGGCCACACTTTTCGCGGTCCAGAGCGCAGAATTGAGCTTCGCGGAGAACGGGTTGGCAGCATCCGCTGTGGTGCCGATGCCGAGAAGCGCCATGTCCTGCAACTCAGTGGACAGGATGCTCGCCCAGGCCGCACCATCCCAAACCAGCAACACTCCCTCGTCTTCGACCCATGCGCGCCAGCCCGGCCTCGGCGCGAGGCGGGTCCAGACGCCATCGGCGTAGAGCGCAACGCTCAGATCCCAGCCCGACCAGTCTCCGGTGGTGCCCGAGCCGACGATGTAGCGGTCCCCGTCCGCGGGCAATGCTGGCGGCACGGTCAGATCCCGGTCAATCACCGCCATCTGGACCAGCCCATCCAGCAGCCGCAGCGCCTCGTTATGGGTAACATGCTTCTGGGCCTGGCTGGCTACCAGATATGGCAGCATAAGGTTCGTGGTGGCATCGGACATGGGCGGAACTTTCTAGAAATTGAGCGTGGCGGTCTTTGGCGCCCCGCGCCCGACGAGCGCGGAGAGCTGATAGATGCGAATGGCGAGGCTGTCGCCGGTGCCGAGAAGTGCATCCCAATCGGCTGTCTGTTGGGCGGCGGTGTAGGTGGCGCTGGCGGTATTGGCGGTCAGCGTTCGCCTGACACTTTCCCCGTCAAGGATCTCCACCTCGAAGGCCTGCAATTCCTCGACAAGCGGAACCTCCAACGCGGTCCAGCTGTCCGCCGAGAGCGCCCGTGACCGGCGAGTCCAACGGATTGTCAGATCGCCGAGTGCCCGCGGCCTGCGCCAGGGCTGCTCGACATGGGCGACCGAGAAGGGCCGCAGCCCAGCGCCAGTGGGCGTGAACGTCTCTGCGACAAAGGTATCATCCGTGATGGCATGGCTCGCGGGACCTATGCGCCAGTTCCACGGAATGCCGAGGTTCGCCTCCGCGACGGGAAGCGGCGCTAGGCTCGTATCCAGAACGACCACCCGCGCCCCGGCCGGCGTTGGATTGCCGATGGCGTGCTCGGTTCCGCGCTGGCCCCGCAGGAGCCGCGTTAGCCGATAGCGCCCCGCTGCCAGAAGCTCCGCCGTGCCCGCCTGGACGATCTCCCAGACACCTGGCGCGGACTCAATGGCCAGTGCGTTCGCCCCGGAAAACAGGGCCAGATCCGAAACGGATTCGAGCGTCCCGGAGCTCAGATCGACGATCAGCTGATTGCCATGGTCGAAACGCGACACCGGTCCAGACCAGAGATCGGACACGAGAACACCCAGGTTGGCGGGTGTGTCGATGCCGGTCAACCATTCAAAGCCGTCCTCCGCAGCGGAGCGCCAGACCGCGATCTCCCCCGGCCATGGCATGGCATGGGCCGCGACCAGTGGCCGGTGCGCGGGGATGTTTTCAGAGATCTGCGGCAGATCGAGAAGGACAACTTCCGGCTCCCCGAACACCACCGGGCGATCAGGTGAGGTCTCGCGCGGGCTGCCGGGCGGCAGCGCTTCTGTCTCGCGATCCTGGCGGATCCCCTCGATCAGTCGCGCCCCGCTGTCGGCGATGGAGGTCAGGCGATACTCGGCCAGCCGCCCATCATGGTCGAGTTCCACCACATCGGCCGGATCCAGCGCGAGACGCGACGGTGGCAGCTGGAAAGTGGCCGTTTCACGCCCGACCCATGCTTCCATCAGCGCGCGGCGGCAGCGCCGCTCCGCCTCTTCGGGCGGGACCGCGATGGGCCAGGATTCGCTGCTGATCCGTGCAGAGTCGACCGTGATCCGGCGCGCCTCGACCACCGCCGCGTCATAATCCTCATCGGCCCGCGCTATGCTCCATTTCAGGGCCTGCGGCAATTCCGTTTCCTGCGCGCGGGTCAACTCGACAGGCTCGCCTTCGCCGGCGGCCACCAGGTCCTCAAAGGTGAGCGTCACGACCGGGACCCGCCCTCGCACGAAGAAACGGATCACGCCCTCGCTCTCGACCGCATCAAAACCGAAATGCCGCCCAAGTGTTGTGAGCGCAGTGCGCGGGGCCTCGATCGAGGTGATGGCATAGCCCTCAACCGCGCCCCAGAGGCCGGACACGTCGATGCTGTCCTCAGACAGCCCGGCGCGCATGCAGATATGGCGCACCAGTGCTGGTAAGGATGCGGATCCGAGCCGGCCGATGAGCCAATGGCCTAGGCGCCAGTTCTCGCCATCACTCCAGACATCGGTCAGCTCCGGAAAGAAGGGATAGGGCCGTGCATCCCAGGTCCAGGCGGCACTTTCAGAAACTTCGACCATCCGTCCGCCATAGACTGACGATGTCGGATTGTTCGTGGCCTCGCCCCAGTGGAGCCAGGTTGCTTCGAGGTACGCTCGCTGGATCGCGTCATCCCGCCAGCCCCGCGAGAAATACGGCGTGAAGCTCTCGGACGACTTCGGATCGAAGAACACGTTGGGTTGGTTGGTGCCCCGGTCGATGGCGGGACAGCCGAGCTCGGTGAACCAGATCGGCTTGGATTGCGGCAACCATGAAGTAGGCGTCCCGCTCTCAACCCCGTCGGGCCGGTCGAAATGTGCATTCGACCACCAGGCTTGCAGATCTTTGTATCGGAAGACCCATGGCTTGCCGTGCGCACCATCGCTGATTGGTGTGCGGAGCTGCGCGGTGCGGTCGGCGGCGCTGGCATAGAACCAGTCGAACCCCTCACTGCCGGCGATGTTGGATTGCAGGTAGCTGCGGTCGTAGATCGCCGGCCACCCGTCCTGTGCATCAGCATGCTCGAAGCCGTCACGCCAGTCGGAGACGGGCATGTAGTTGTCGATGCCGATGAAATCGATCTCCGGATCGGCCCAGAACGGATCGAGGTGGAAAAACACGTCGTCGGAGCCATCGTCCGGATGGTGGCCGAAATACTCCGACCAGTCGGCCGCGTAGCTTATCTTCGTGGAGGGCCCGAGGATGGCGCGCACGTCGGTTGCGAGATCGCGGAGCGCCTGCACGGCCGGGTAGCTCGCCGCGCCGTCGCGAATGGTGGTCAGGCCGCGCATTTCCGAGCCGATCAGAAAGGCATCGACGCCCCCCGCCGCCGCGCAGAGATGCGCGTAGTGCAGGATCATGCGCCGGAATCCCCTGTCGAGCGATGATCCCGTCCAGCTGACAGAGGTGCCTGACACGGAGAAATCCGACACCTCCGCCTCGCCGAAGAACTCCGTGACCTGCGTCGCTGCCGCGGCGGTCTTGTCGACCGAGCCGGCATAGCCCACTGCCGGCGAACAGGTGATCCGGCCGCGCCATGGAAAGGGCGGTTGACCGGTCCCGGAAGCGTTGTCGGAATACGGATCCGGCAGGGTGTTGTCGGCCGGGACATCCATCATCAGGAAGGGATAGAGAGTGACCCGTTTTCCCCGCGACTTCAGCTCCTGGATGGCCTGCACGACCGAAAAATCCGCCGGTGTCCCGCCATAGACCGGACGGCCCTCATCATCGCGGCTGACCAGATGCGCCCCGTCCCGAGCGACACCATTGACCCGCCAGGACTTCGGTTTGGTCGATTTCGAAGTGAGCTCGACGCCCGGCCGGATCCGGCACTCCCCGCAACGCAGGTCATCGCCGAACCACGAGACCACAAGGCTGACGCTTTCGACATTGGGCGCGGAGGCTTCGAGCCGGTCGAGCGCCTCTACCATGTCGGTCGTGCCCGATGAGGCGTTGAGGTTCTCGGCGCCGTTGCTCTTGCGGATGGCTTCGGTGGCATAGACAAATTCGCCTGAGGCAGGGATCAGGGTGACGGCCCGCACCAGGCCCTCTGCCGTATCCGCCTCGACCAGAGGTCGGAACACCTCGACATTGATCTGAGGGATGCGGTTGCCGAAACCCGCCAGCGCCAGATCCTCGAACACCAGATAGGCCGTGCCCCGGTAGGCCGGCGTGGCCTCCGCGCCCGACTTCGCCGCAATATAAGGATCAGCCTCCTGAACCTCGTCGCCGGGATACCAGCGCCAGGTGACGCCGGAGAGGTCCATCAGCTCGCCATCTGCCCAGATGCGCCCCACACCGGTGATCGGCCCCTCGCAGACCGCCACCGCGAAGGAGGCGAAGTAAGTGTAGGTGGTGGTTTTTGTTCCGCCACCACCTCCACCGCCCTTGCCGCCGCCACCCTGAGTGGTGGTTTTCTTCTTCTCGCGGAAATCGGTGGCCCAGATGATATTGGTGCCCATCCGCAACCGGCCGAAGACGCGCGGGATCACCGCGCCCTCGGTCGAGGTCGTGACCCGCAGACTGTCGAGACGCTGGCCGGTGAAACTCTGGTCCTGTCCCGGCGTGAGAGAGGAAATGATCCAGCTGTCCACGTAGGACCCGATGGTCGAGCCGATGAAGCCGCCGATAGTGGCAGCACTGACACCAAGAATGGCGCCGCCGATCGAACCGCCAATGGCAGCACCGGCCGCGCCGAGGACGAGGGTGGCCATTGCTCAGCTCCGATCCGGAAACAGGAAAGCGAAGGCAATGCGCCGCCGCCAGGCGGGCGACAGCGGCTGCTCGATCACACCCAGTCGCTCATAGGCATGGATGAAACGATCAGGCCCGGTCAGGATGCCGACATGCTTGGCGATGGCGCGGGGCTGCATGCGGAACAGGATCAGCGCGCCCGGTCCAGCTTCGGCAGGATCAATCTCCGACATCATGCGCCGCGCACCCTCAGCCAGCACCTCGATCGTCCCGGTCTCGCCCCAGTCGCGGGAATAGGGCGGCATCGGAAATGGTTCCGGCCCGACCACCTCCCGCCAAACACCGCGGGCCAGCCCGAGGCAGTCGCAGCCTGCGCCCCTGACGCTTGCCTGATCGTGGTAGGGCGTGCCGAGCCAGGACCGCGCCGTGGCGATGATCCGTTCGGGGTCGGCGGTGGCTCTCACAACACGCTCCCATCGTGACCGCCATCGCTCGTGGCGTAGCGCAGAATGGTGTCCTGGCCGGGGATGTGCGGAAAGCCCCGGAAGTTGACGGCATTGGCGAAGCGGTCTGCGCAGGTGGCAACTCGCTTGTCGCAGCCCGCACGAATGACGAAGCCATCTCCCTCTGCGATTTGCAGGACCGGCGCTTCGAGCAGGCTGACAGATGCATCCCCGCCGTCCAGCCCATGGCCGGAAACCTCTGCCCGCCGGCCAGCATTGGCGCCGGAGGTCCATTCCACCGTACCGAACGTAAACCAGCCCGCCTCAAAGCTCCCGATGCCGGAAGCGGTGAAGGCGCGATCCAGTGAGATACCGGTGACAACGCCGGCACTCCGATAAGCAGGATCGTCCAGATCCACCCCGCAGCGGGAATCGCCGACGACCGCATCGCAGGTCGCCTGAAAGCTGCGCCCGACATTCTGCCCCAGCAGATGCGCGAGCGAGCGCACCTCGGCGACAAAAGCGAGGCGCCCGCGACGGATCTGGCCGATGGCGCCCCGGCGCATCAGAACGCGCTGGCTGGTGTTGGCCCAGTTCACCCGCCAGACTTCGACATCGGCATTGTCCCAGCGCCCGTCACGGATGTCCGTCTCTGTAATCCGGTCCGAGCTCAGCACGCCCTCCGCATCCTGCGCGTCGACGGACAGGTCCGAGGCAGAACGCACTTCTGAGGCGGCAAAGCCGCTCTCCGGTTCGAACCCGGTGCCGTCGAAGGCAAGATCCCGGTCGTGATCGGTGAAGCCCAGAACCACGCCATCGCTGCGGGTGATGCGCCAGCACCACGCCAGCGTCGTGGTGCCGTCGTCGAGATGGGCCTGGAGCGCGGTGCCCAGCGCCTTCATTGCGTTCCGGCCAGCCCGCGCTCAATCCGGTCGCGCAAGCCAATGAGACCCAGTCCGACAAAGATCAGCGTGGCGGGAGAGGCATCGCCGGCATTCGCCAGTCGCGCAACCAGGACGGTCAGTTCTGATATCGCATCACCTTCGGGCAGCACCAGCGCCGCGATGCCGGTCAGCACCGACGCCAGGCCGCTCCACCAGGTCAGGGAAGCGGGAAGGACATATCGCATAGTCATCTCCTGTTGATGAGCAAGGAAAGAAAGGCCCGGAGCCGGGCGAGAACCCCGGCCGGTTCGGGCACGGGTCGCAGGAATGCGAGCGCTTCGGCCTCGGTGAGCCGTCGCGAACAGCGCGAGAAATCCACCCGGCCGCCGGCATCGACAGACCAGACGGGAATGGTTCCGGCGGGATAGCGACCTTCGAGGAACAGAATCCGCTCCGCCTCCCGGCGCGGGATGATCGCCGCTGGTCGCCGCCAGTTCAGGAAGGCCTGCGCCGCAGCGTCCCGGTTGCCCGCGTTCAGGCGGCGCGTGAGGTCTGCCCGTGCGATGCCGCCGGTGTTGTAGTGAAACGAGACCAGCGCATCGAACTCATGCGGCTCAACCGACACGGCAATGGCATTGCAGACGTCGTGCTCATAGCGGGCGATATCGGCCCGGAACACGCAGAAGGCCTCGCGGATACCGTCCTCAAGGTTCTCCGGCATTCCGCGCGGGAGAGACGCTGGATCAGGATCGCCAGCCGCTGCGGTATGTCCGATGCCAAAGGTCCAGATGTCACGGACATCGAGGTAAGGTCCCGGCACGAGTCCTTCGTGCCGGATGAGGGCGATGAGCCCCCGGTCCGTCATATGCATGGGATTACCCGAGTAGTGAGAGGATCAGGATGAATGCCGCGACCACCAGACCGACGCGGAGACGGTGGCCGAAAGCCTCGCGTGGATCGGGGATGTCGCAGCGGATGGCACCTGCGCGGCGGAGCAGCTCATTCATCTCCATCCCCCGTCGCGCCACGTAGTCGTACGAGGATCACCTCGATGAAGGCCGGACCGAACACCCCGACCAGATAGGCCGCCGAGCCAGCCGCGCCGCCGGACGGGATCGCCGCCGATGGAAGCCCCATCCAGGTGGTGATGACGGCCATAGACAGGCTGCCCATGCCGGCCGCGATCAGCCCGCCGAGCAGGATGTGCCGCAGCGCGTCCCGCAGATGCATCTTCGTCGTGAGTGCATTGGTGGCCCCACCCAGCGCGCCCCAGGCCGCGAGGATCACCGCAGTCGAGGTCGTGAGATCGCGCAGCACGGTGGCGATAAAGCCCGTCTCTTCACTCATCGCCGGATCTCCACGATCGGAATGGAGGTGATCGATCCCAGTCGCTCGATATCCAGCGTCACATCGAGCGTGTCGCTGTCGAAGCGGACCGGCACGTCGTATTCGAAGCCGGCGGTGACGAGCACGCCAGCGCCGGGTGACGCATCGAAAGTGACGAGACCAGAGGTCGTATCGACCGACCAGCCGGAAACCTGCTCGACGCCATCGAGCGCGATCTGAACCGAACCGGAGACGGGCCTGGCAATGGACCGGCTCCAGGCCTGTGCCCCGGACGGGTAGGTCTTGAGCAGCTGGAACCCCGAGGTCTCGCCATCGCCGGTGCCGATCCCCTGATCGGTGGGAGCCGGGCTCTGCGAGGGCAGGCAGGATTTGTAGTCCGCCCAGTCCCGGAAGCGGAAGCCGTGCAGCCGGCCGTTGCGGGCCTCGAAGAAGGCAACCACCGCGGCCAGATCATCGGCGCGCCGGATACCGTAGGCCACGTCGTAGCGGCGACGCGAATTGGCCCAGCTGGCATTGCGCTCTTCGTCGCCGGAGGCGAGCTCGACGATCTGCGTTCTTCGCTCCGGCCCGCCCCGGGCGCCACGGCTGATATTGTCCGGAAACCGGACCTCATGGAATGCCATGGATTCTCTCCGTGGTTCGTGCTCTGGGCCCCGTAACCGGTTCCCACTTGCGGGGTCGCACTCACATGCCCCTCCGCCCCAGCGAGACCGCCCGGGCTATGTCCGCGGCGACCTGAGTTCGCGACTGCCGAAAACTCTCGGCGTCGCGGGTATTGATGTTGATCGTCACTCCGCCGCCAGCGCCGTAGTCCTGCGCTTCCCGACGCGAGAGCACCCGCTCGCCACGCTGCAGGATCGCCGGCACCTCGTCGTGGCGCAGTCCGACCGTGCCACCGCTGTGCATGCGCGGGGCACCGGCAAAGGCGAGTGCTGGCACCATCCGGGACGATCCCGCCGAACCGACCATTCCGCCGCTATGCAGGACATTGGCGAACACACCGCCGGCACTGCCCAGCACCCCGCCCAGCGCGCTGGCGATCGGTCCGAGGATGAACTTCCGCGCTGCGAGCTTGGCCAGATCCGCAATCATCGAGGTCACAAGGTCCCGGAAGTCGAGTTTGCCGGTTTTGACGAACTCGCCCACCGCGCTCTCGGCTGACTGGAAGGCACCGACGAGGCTCTGGCCGATATCGGCCCCGATATCGCGGGCCTTGCCGGCATAGTCGCTGAGCGTCGAGTTGGCCGCCTGCCAACCGGTGGCGGCTTTCGCCGCTCCGTCGGCGGTTTCCCTTCCAGCTGCGCGTCCGGCCGCGCCCGCGCCGCGCGCGGCCTGAGCCGAAGTGTCCAGCGCGTCGTTCATCCGATCCACGGCATCGGTGGCCTGGTCGATGGCAGCCTCGCCCTCCGCGTCACTGCCGGTCATCGCATCCCGCAGCGCCTGCATGGCGGTGCCGACGCCGTCGAAGGCACCGGCCCGCGTGTCGGCAGCCCGTGCCCGGTAGCTCTCGGCCTGGGATCCGGCATTGGCAGCACCATGCTCTAGCATCGAGGCGCGGGACATGGCGCCGAACCAGTCGATCCGGGTCTCCGAGCCGATCTCCTCGGCGACGGCATTGAAGGTCGGTCCGATCTGGCCGAGGAAGTCGGCCCATTTCTGGGAGAGGAAGGCCATCAGCTTCAGCCAGATTGCTTCCACGTCCGCCCGCACGGCCCGGAAGTCGTCGACCAAGGAGAGCGTGGTGGCGCGGATCCCGTCCCAGACCCCTCTCGCCACATTGCCCATCAACTCGAGCGCCTTCCCGAAACCTCCAGCACCCTGCGCGAGCTTCGTGAACTGGTAAACCAAATCGCTGGCGCCAACGATGAGCGCGCCGATCCCGGTACGGATCAGCGCCCCGCGCAGGACAACCAGAGCAGTGGCGAGGCCGCGGACGGAGAGCGCTGCCGCGGCAAGCCCGGCGACCCAGCGCCCGGCCAGAAACACGGCAAAAGTGGCGGCGTAGGTGGTCAGACGGCCAATATTGTCAAAGAGGCCGGCGATGGCTCGGCCAAGCGGACCGGTTCGACTGGCCACCGCCGCCATGGCGTCTGCCACGGCCTCCAGCGCCGGGGCTGCGGCGACCGCAAGCTGGTTCGACAGGCCCCGCCAGATTAGCCCAAGCCGGGAGATGGCATCGTTCGTGCGCTCGATCCGGTCGGCATCCTGCTCGGAAACCACGACCCCGAAGGCACGCACGTCCTCGGTCGCCTGGCGCAGCGTTGCGGTGTCGATGCGCGATATGGCGATGGAGCCTTCCTCGCCGAAGAGCTGGCCTGCGACGGCCGCGCGCTCGGCGGCCGGCACGAACTCCTCGATTGCGGCGTTGATCGCCCCGACGCGTGCGTCGAGCGGCAGCTCCAGCAGGTCGGAGGCCGAAAGCCCCAGCCGCTCCAGCGCCTGCGCCGCCGGTCCGCCTCCGGCCGCTGCCTGGCTCAGACGGCGGGTCAGGTCCTTGGTCGCCTGTTCGATCCCGGACATGGAGACACCGGCCAACTCGCCCGCGCGCCCCAGCGTCTGGATCGAGGCCACGGTGGTCCCGAGGGACTGCGCGAGCTTGGCCTGTGCATCGACGGTCTGGAGTCCCGACCGCACCATGACGACACCGGCCGCTGTTGCCGCAGCAACCGCCGCGGCAGCTGCCACCTTCACGCGGCGCGAAAACCCGGCCATCCGCACATTCGCAGTCTCCATCTCACGCGACAACCGTCCGAAACCCCGGGCACCGGCCTCGCCGACACCTTCCAGCTCGGCGCGCACTTGTCGGCCACCGACCGCAGCAAGGCGGACAGAAACGCGTTTCTCAGCCATTGGCGTGATCCATTTGCTCGTTGAGTTTGGCCACCATCACCGCTTCGATGACGGGCAGCAGTTCGGCTGCTGCGACCGGCGGCACTCCGAGCGCATCGGCGAGTGCAAGCGCGGCGGCCAGATCCCAGCCGATGACAGCACCGGGCAGAACCCGGAGCTGGCCACCGAGGCGGCCGACCAGATCCCAGACCTGCCAACCTTCCATTGTGAGCGGTTCGTTCAGCCTTGCGGGGCAGTCGTCGCAGTGCCCTGCACAGGCGCTGCAATATCGGTCGCCCCCACCGAAGGACCATTCGGCGAGAGCGCGGAGGCGTTTTTTTCCTGTTCCAGTAGCAGGCCCTTCGAGACGTAGGTCAGCTGGAAGGCCTCGAAGATCGGCCAGATGTCGAGAAGCGCGTCGATGGCATCGGAGCTGGGCTCGATGGCATTGCCGTCGGCGTCGCCGACACCTTCCCAGACGAGCACCGCCCGCCGGGCCAGCGCCTTTGCGAAGGCCACCGCGCGCTCCTCGTCGGAGGCCTCCTCGTGTACAGCCTCGACGTCAGGATCGCTGCGCGTCGCCACCATCAGCGCGGTGGTCAGCGGGCGCAACTGCAACCGGACGCCGGGGGCAAGGTCATGCCAGCGCGGTTCATTCGTCAGATCGAGCGTGAGCATCAGAACGTCTCCGTGTTGTTGATCAGGGTGGCGCTGCACATCCGGCCGACCACGCTGTCGCGCGCGGCTTGCCAGTCGAATGTGGCCTGCACGCCCTGCGGGCCCGAGATCTCGATCCGCGGGCGCGGCAGGTAGACGGCGTGCGCGGTGAAGGTGAAACTCTCGCCCGAGGGCAGTGCGTAACCGAACTCCAGCTCGCAGGCCTCACCATTGATCGCCTGGGTCACCAGCGTGCTGTCGGCGAAGCGCACCTCGATCGAGCCGGTCAGCGCGGCGATGGACGGGTCCGCCCCATCGATGCGCCCATCGTCACGGATCGTCTCGATCCGGTCGAGATTGTTGGCATAGGTGATATCGGCCGAGACCACGTTGCCCAGCGCCGAGCCGTTCCGCGTGATCGCCCCGTTGAAATGGCCGAAGCGATTCAGTTCCAGGTCGGCGAGCGTACCGGCAGCGGTGGCTGTGTCCACCGTCTCGCCCTGCGCCACCAGGCGCGCCGTTGCAGTGAGCAGTCCCGAGCGCTGCATCTGCCAGGTCAGCTGGTCGAGCACGCAACCTGAATACATCGCATAGCGCGGCACCTCCGGCATTCCGGTCTCGATCGAGAGGCTGGGCAGCGTCCAGGCGCCGGACTGAAACTCATGCGTCCAGGGGCCGGTGCCGGTCGTAGTCGGTGCACCGAAAGCCGCCTTCAGCCAGAAGCCGAATGCCTCGGCATCGAGCGGCACGACGACATCGCCGTCGGCCGTCACCGCGTCCTTGATCGGCGCCAGCGGATCGCGCCCATAGCCCAGAAGCTCCGAGTTCAGCAGCGGCTGCTCGGCACCAAGCGTCGTGCTGGCAAAGGGCATCTTGGTGAAGCCGCTCGCGGGCGGCGTGCCATAGACGGTCTCGAACGCAAGCGCCATCTGCGCCCGCGCCCCCTGGGCTCGTGCCATCTTGTTCTCCTGTTGTGCGTGGGGTCAGCCGAGCGGGTCGGCGGTGGTGTAGTGCAGGATGACGGGTATGACCGCCGCCTTCAGGCTCGCAGCACCCTCGACCGGCAGGTCGACAGGCCGGGGCGCTTCCGCCTCGACCCAGTCGCAGAGCCCGCCCAGCGTCCGGTCAGTCGCGAGCGATGTGCTTATGCTGCTGCATAGCGTGTCGAAGCCCGCGTCACGCTCGGCACCCTGCACGACCGCCTCGATCTCGGCCCGGTGCTGGTAATGGTAGGCGAGCGGCGACAGCGTCACCTCGGGCTCCCCCGGCTCGCCGTCGCGCAGGATCAGCAGGCCGTCGGCCGGGACGCGTTCCGGCAGCACCTCGCCGCGCAGGGCAGTGGCGGGCAGCGCCGAGAGCCGCGAATGCAGCGCGGCGAGGATGGTTTCGCGGTGGGTGGGCATTGGTTTTAGAAACCTGAGATCTTGGTTATTGTGTGCACGGGATGAATTTGGGTGCGTGATGCTTGCAGAAGAATGGCTTGAACGAACTCAACCGGGTTACCAGGAACTCTCAGACGGAGAGCGATCTGCCGTAGCCGGCTTTTCTATCGTTTGGAGCGTCTTCGAGGCGCGAGCTCTTGCGACAAATGCCAACGCGAATGCCATCGTGCGTTTTGTCGATCAGAACGAACAAAACTTCAGATCAGCTGAACCCTTTGCCAATGCTCTACTGCATTTTCGACAGAGATACGTGTCAGACGGTGGAACCAACCACAAGTTTCAGAGGCTGAACTTCAGAAGGAACGACCGACGTGAACTCGTCGAGGCCGTTTTGTTGGAAGATGACGTCGTGCCGGGCGAGATCGCCAAAGCACTACTCATCATTGCCTTTCGCTTGCGAAATAACCTCTTTCACGGGATCAAATGGGCATATGAAATGCGTGATCAGCAGCGGAACTTCGAACATGCGACAATCGTTCTGACGCGTATCCTCGACTTCAACGCGGCATAGTGAGCGTATTACCGCCCTCATCCGATTCTGCCCTCCACCCAGTTTGCCACGATCAGCCCCGGCACGCTGTCGATCGCCCGCTCGGCATCCCGGTCCAGATCCAACCGCTTCGGTAGCCTGACCTGCGGGACCAATAGGAAGACCGGCACCGTGGCCCGCCCGCGACCGGTCTTTGACCGCGACGCCACGCCCAGGCGCCGCGTGTTCAGCCGCCCGTCAGCCACCAGCAGGCTCGGCCCGCGCCGGCGATAGACGAACCGCAGCCGCAGCCCGCGCCTTCGTTCCCATTCACCAGGGGTGATCCGACCGCCCCTGAAGCCCTTTCCCGCCGCTTCGAGCGGGATCGCCAACCAGAACCCATCTTTCGAGCGAATGAACCGGCCGGTGTCGTGGGCGCCAATGATCACCGGCGCCTTGGACCAGACCAGTGCCGCGGCACTCAGGCTTTCACCCGACTTCGGGTAGGTCTGGATCCGGATCGAGTTCGCCAGCCGCCGCCCGAGCCCGGCACCGGTGATCTGCCCACGCCAGGCGGTCTTGAGCCCGGTGCCAGCCTCGCGCATGGCGGCGGTGACCGCCTTCTCGCCGGCCGCAATCTCGGCTGCCATGGCGGCGACGAGGTCCGGTGTGACTTCGAGCTTGAGCTTCATGCCGGCCTCAGATCCAGCGTCCAGATCAGCCGCTCGCGATCCCGGATGGGTTCTCCCTGAACCACGAAACTGTCGGCGCCGAGGATGATCAGGTCTCCCGATCGCGGCGCAGGCAGCTCCCCGACCCGGACGTCGATTGTGGTCGTGTCGGAGAGGATCCGGGCATCGCCAAAGCCGGTGATCCGGTCCGGTCCCTTCTGCATGACCCGGACCGTGCGCTCCTCCGATGTGGCCGCGGAGATCCAGACGGCATCCGTGGCCATGTCGGCATGACCGAAGATCCGGTCCAGCGCGGCGGCAAAGGCAGTCATCGGACCTAGTTCGACGAATGCAGCCGGATCGCCAGTTTCGGGCGCTTGTTAACCGGCAGGATCGAGGCCTCGGTCATCAGGTCGATCCAGCGGCCCTTCTCGTCGAGATGCTGGCGAGCGTAAAGCGGCAGGCCGATCGTGTTGGCGGTCTCCAGCAGGTTCGCTGGCCCGCCATAGGTGGTGAAGGTGTCACTGGTCCCCAGCGGGAAGGCGATGCCTTCACCTTCCGGGATCAGGCGCTCGGTGGCCTTGGTCGAGAGCGTGACGCTGCCGGTGTATTCCTCGAAGAGGATGCCGGCGAAGGGGAAGTTGCGGCGCACGTCCTGGCGCAGCGGCTGGGCGCCAGTGGCGGCGTAGAACTTGTAGGCCTCCTCGGTTTTGGCATGGGAGATCAGCTTGTCGAAGAAC
Organism: Aliiruegeria haliotis; assembly: GCF_003003255.1. Lineage (GTDB taxonomy): Bacteria > Pseudomonadota > Alphaproteobacteria > Rhodobacterales > Rhodobacteraceae > Tropicimonas > Tropicimonas haliotis. The sequence goes on along the minus strand of NZ_PVTD01000004.1, from coordinate 9,371 downwards.
TCCGGGCTCACCAGCGCATGGACACCGGACATGCTTTCGCCGAGCAGGTTGTCCTCCATGGCACGCAGCACCTCGCGCACCTTGCCCTGTACATTGGTCCCAGCCGTACCGAGCAGGAAGTCGACCGAGATCTGGGTCAGGCCAAACTCAGTGAAGTAGTTGTAGAGCGTCGTGCCGGCGCCGTCCTTCACGATGCCGCGGAGCGCGTTCATCTCCATGTATTCCCGGGTCTGGGCATGCTTGCGCCGCATCAGCGTGAGCTTGCGGTTCATCACTTGCACCAGCGGATCGGCAGTGTCCGCCGTACCGAAGGCGGGCGTGCCCTGGATGTCGGCCGGCAGGATCACATCGTCATGGGGAATCCAGGGCAGCGCGAAGCTGCGCATCGAGCGGCCTTCTCGCGTGCCAACCGTGGCCGGGCCACCGAGCGGGACGGACGGCAGCAGGTTCAGAACGCCCTCCATCTGCTCGATGATGACGGACCGCTGGGTCACGCCCTCAAAGGCGAATAGGCCGATCTGCGCGAGGCGGGTGTAGAGGTTCGGCAGGATGTTGATGGCCTGCGTCATCTCCGCCAGCGAATAGCCGCCGGCGTCAAACGGATTGCGGATGATGGTCATGGGGTGCTCCGGAAGGGATGGATCAGGCGCTGTCGCGCACGAGGATGCCGGCGGCGGCGAGCTCGGAATGCTTGGTGGCGATCTTGGTCGCGTCATCGACGGTGCCGTCAAAGGCGAGGCCCTCGCGGGCGACGATCGCGGGGCCGCGCATCAGCACGATTCCGGTGGCGTCGGCCAGCGTGGTGTCAACGGCATAGAGCAGAACGCCGACGGCCGTTTCGGCACCATCGGAACCGCCATCAGTCGCCAGCGTGTACTTGCCGCTGGCGGTGATGCGGCCGAGGACCGAGCCCACGGGATATTCCATGCCCTGCAGCAGGGTGACGGTCTCGCGGGTGTAGTTCGGATTGACCTCGTATTTGAGGGCGTCGCCCATCGAGGGCGGCTGGATGAGAGGACTCATGGATCAGTCTCCGGGGTGAGAGAGAAGCTCAGCGCTCGGCGGTGCCGGCGGCGCGGCGTGCTGCCGCTACGATCGGGCTTTCCGCGGGCGGTGTCGCTGCGGGGGCGGCGGCATGGATGCCGGCCGCGTCACCGGCGGCGGCGAGATCTCCAAGGATCTTCGTGCGCAGGGCGTCGGGTTTCAGGCCACGCCGGACGGAATCGGCAGCGTCGATCGAGAGGCCGAGACGCCCGGCCTGGGCGCAGATCTGCGCCACCTCGGCGGCTTCGGCACGGATGGCGTCGGCATCGGGGGCCGCTGCGGTCGGCGCCTCATTCTCGGCCGCGGGAGCCAGTTCCGCGATAGTCGGCGTTTCCGCAACGGACGGGGCCGCGTCAGTCTGTTCGGTCATTGGGGTCTCCTGCTGGGATTCGATCGTGAGTGGTGAGTGTTTCGGGAGGGCTGCGGCCCCGCGCGCGTTCAGTTCGGAAACGAACCCGGCGAAAGCGCTCCGCGGGTCGACAACGGCATCGGCGAGGCCGGCGGTCACAGCGTCTGTGCCGCGGACCACGGCGGCCTCGGTGGCAAGAGCTGCCCCGCTGGTCAGCCTGTCTCCACGTCCTGCCGCGACGGTCCCGGCAAAAAGGGCCCGCAGGTCTTCGAGCTCGGCCTGCAGCCGGTCCCGGACAGGTTCGGGCAACGGCTCATAGGGATTACCGTCGGCCTTGTGGGCCCCGGCATAGACCAGCGTGACCGCGAGGCCTTTTGCCGCCAGCATGCCGCTCATGTCAGTGTGCATCAGCACCACGCCGATGCTGCCGACGGCGCCGGTGCGCGACAGCACGATCCGGTCGGCCTGGGAGGCGAGCGCGTAGCCGGCGGAGAGCGCATGGTCCGCGACGAAGGCCTGCACCGGTTTGACATCCCGGGCCGCGCGGATGCGATCGGCGAGGTCAAAGGCGCCGGCGACCTCTCCGCCGAAGCTGTCGATCTCCAGCGCAATGCCCCGGACCTCCGGGTCGCCCAGCGCAGTGTCGATCTGCGTGGCGATCCCCTCGTAAGACGTCAGCCCGGAGGACTGGCCGATCCAGGCACCGCGATGCACCAGCGTGCCGGCGATGGGGATGACGGCAACGCCATCCGTGAGCGCATAGGGCCGGTCCGGCTGTTCTCCGGTTTGCCTGGTTGTATTTCCGGCAAGGAGGGATGCCTGCGCCCGCGCCGCGGCGCGCACGACATCGGCCTTATTGAGCCCCAAGCCCGCGAAAGCGATCTCCTGTCCGGCAATGCGGGGACCGAGGCCGGTCAGGAAGGCCGCGGCCTTGGCAGGCTCCACCAGCAGCGGCGTGTTGAACACCCGCTGGGCGATCTGAGGATGGTGCATCAGCTCTTGCTCGTTGTGGTTGGGGGCAATGGATCTTGAAAACTCCGCCCCTAATCCGATATAGTAAGGCGAAATGCTCAAACGTAAGGCGCGACACCCATGCAGGAATCGACAGTGACGATGAAGGGCCAGACGACCCTGCCGAAGGACGTGCGGCGGGCGCTTGGTCTCGCGAGTGGCGATCGGGTCCGGTATGTCATCCTCGACGGCGAGGTCCGGCTGCTGAAGGTACAACCCGTCAGCGGGCTTGCCGGCCTGTTGGCCCGGCCGGGCCGGAAACCGGTCAGCCTCGACGAGATGGATGAAGCCATTGCCGGTGGCGCCGCTGAGGATTCCGACGCGTGATCGCCATCGACACCAATGTGCTGGTGCGGTTCCTGACCCAGGACGATCCTGATCAGGCCCGCGTCGCCGCGGACTTCATGAACGGGCTCCGCCAGAGTGATCCCGGCTTCATCAGCCGCGAGGTCATGGTGGAACTCGTCTGGGTGCTCGAGCGCGCCTATGGCTTCAGCCGCGCCGAAGTCGCCGGCGCGCTCGAAGGCCTGCTGTCGGCCACCGAGATCGAGGTTGAACAGGCTGACGACACCGGCCGGGCCGTCTTCCAGTATCGCGATGGGGGCTTCGGCTTTGCCGACCTGATGATCGCTGCGGCGGCACATCGGGCGGATGCCGTTCCGCTGGTGACTTTCGATAGGAAAGCCGCCCGCATCCCAGGGGTCGAACTGCTCGAATCCTGAAGGCATCAGGCCTTCTCCTCTGGCGAGCGCTTGTCGTCCGTTTCCGTCTCTTCGTTTTGATCTTCGCTGCCGGTTTCTGACGGCCCCTGCGCCGGTGATCCCGGACGTCGGAAGTCGAGGCCCAGTGCCTGCTCGCGGTCTCTCTCAGCGGCGATCTCGCGATCGACCTGCTCGGCGTCGTAGCCGCGTTCCGACAGCGCCTGCGTGCGGGATTTGAGCCCGGCCTCGATCTGCAGGATCTCGGCCGAGGCATCCTTCATCGGATCGACCCAGTCCCACTTTGTCGGCAGCCAGTCGCAGGCGAGATACGCGCGTCGGTTCTGATCGTAGTCCGGGATGTCGAGCGCGCCGGAGAGCACCGAGAGATCCATCCAGCGGGTCCAGACGGCCCGGCACATCTGGTAGACCAGCACGCCATGTTGCCAGGCCGAGATCCGGCGGCGGAAGTCGACGAGCGAGATCCGCGTATTCGAGAAGTTGCCCTTCGCGGTGTCATTGGTGAGATACCCGTAGGGAATGCCCAGCGCGGCCGAGATCTGCAGCAGCGTCCGGTACTGGAAGGGCTCATAGGTCGAGCCGGAATCCGGCGTGGCAGGCGTCGAGACATCCTCTCCGGGATCGAGACGGACGACCTGGCCGGGTTCGACCTCAAGATCCTCCTCGGCGGGCTCCAGCGGTGTCTCCGGCGCCGGCGAGGTGATGAACATCGCGAACATCGCCGCCGTCTTCTTCCGCTCCAACTCGGCATCGTCGTAGAGATCCAGCGTGAAGAGTTTCACGATCGCCGGGGTGAAACGCGAGACCCCGCGCAATTGTCCGGCCTCGCTTGGGTCCAGCACATGGATCACATCCTCCGCCGGAACCCGGACCGTCTCGCCGGCCAGCCCGGGCTCGGTCATGTCACCGGGATGCCGGCGCAGGAAGTGATAGGCGACGCGCCGGCCGATCCCGTCAAACTCGATCCCCTGCCGGATTGATCCAGCGCCCGGCAGTTCCCGGTTGAGATCGAGCGGCAACATCTCCGAAGGGAGCATCTGCAGTTGCAGCGGTACTGTCAGGCCGTCCTCAGGGCGGCGCGACCGGATCCGCAGGAAGACTTCGCCGGTGAGATACACCTCGCGGGCCGCCCGGCGCTGCAGCCCGTAGAAATCGGTGACACCTTCGGCATCCGCCTCGTCGGTCCAGGCGAGCCAGAGCGATTGCACCTCTTCCTTGAGAGCCGCATCCTCGATCCGCGACGATGGCTTGATCCCGTCGCCGACGACATTGCTGGCGAAGGATTCGACGGCATTCGCGGCATAGCCGTTGTTGCGGGCAAGCCATCGCGCCCGGGCGGTGATGGTCGCGCCGGCTCCGGCGATCAGCGTGTTCACATGCGCCCGGGAGGCCCGGAAGCCACGCAGCCGCCTGTGACCTTGCGCGGCGTCAAATCCACCGGTCACCGCGGTGAGCAGCTGGCGAACATAGTCGAATGCCATCGCTCAGAGCCCCTTGGTCGCCAAGGTTCCCCAGCGCCGCCGGCGGGGTGTGCCCTCGGCCGAAGCCAGCCGGGCTTCGAGATCCGTGACGGCGGCGGCCAGCTCGGCATCCGATCCATAGGTGATGGTCTTGCCGTCATAGCTCACCGAGCGGATGCCTGCGTAGCGCGCCTCCTGCAGCGCGCTGAGCAGGCTGCGCATCCTGTCGATCTCCATCTCAGTCCCTCATGAAGCGCGGCGTATAGGCCCGCTGGCGTCGCCGTGGCGTAACCGGCGTGCCGGCGCGTGGTTGTTGATCCTGCTCCGCAGGTCCGGGGCTCGGTTGTGTGTCGATCACCCGGCTTTCTGTCCCCGCCTGTTCCTCGAGCTGGCGCCATGTGGCCTCGTCCCAGCGATCGGCGCCCATGATCCAGGCGGCAGCCCGGGCGTAGACTCTCGTGTCCAGCGCCTCATTCCGCTCGCGGATCTTCTGCCATTCCTGCCGGGCGTAGCCGCGCCGATTGCGCACCGTGACCAGTTGCTCGGCCACCAGCTGGCGGATCCACTCGCTGTCGATCCAGTCCGGCAGGTGCATGGTCCCCGGTGGGTCGCAGATCCCCGCGGCCCGCTCGGCATCGTCGGGCCGCTCCAGCCGCAGGAAGCGGTAGGTCTCGATCTTGAAAGTCGAGGTGGCGACCGACCAAAGCCGGGCGCCGCGTCGCAGCCGCCTTCCGCCGATCGTGGCGTCGACAAAGGTGGGGCCGGAAACCGGCGTCGCCCGGTTGAAGCCTTCGAGGCCCTTGACCGGTGCGACCTGGCCGAAGCCCTGCGCCCGGGTCCAGCCATAGACCGCCGCGGCCTCGTAGCCGGTATCGATGGCGAGCTTCGCGATCGGCATCACCGAGCCATTGGCGAGATCCCAGGTGCGGCCGAGGAGCTTCGTCAGCTCTGCCCAGGCCTCCGCCCGGTTCGGCCCACCCTCGATGACAATGTGATCGACAAGCCAGCTTTCCAGCCCGCGGCCCCAGCCCCAGATATCGACCTCGATCCGGTCCTTCTGCACGTCGGCGCCGGCGGTCAGGAACAGCACACCATTCGGCAGGCCGGCGGTGTCCCATGGCTCGCGCCGTTCTGCCAGCCGCTGCCATTCCGGCGCCTCGCCGCTCTCGACCCAGGTCTCGCCTAGCAGCGTGTTGCGCGCCGCCCTGAGCATGTCTTCCGAACCCTGGGCGGCCAGCCATTCCCGGGCGATCTGCTCCCAGGACTTCCAGCCCACCGGCGAATAGAGCGCCGAGATGTGGAAGCCGATGGCCGTCGGATCGGCCGAGGTCGCGGTTGCCCGCCATTCGCCGGAGGCCAGCATGGCGGTCTTGTGGTGCTCGGCAATCGGCTGCTCGCATCCCTCGCAATGATAGGCGGCGGTCTCCGGCCGGCCCTTTTCCCAGCGCAGGCGTTCGAACTGCAGCCACTGCATGTGGCCGCAATGCGGACAGGGTACGAAGTAGCGCCGCTGGTCGCTCGCCTCGTATTCCCGCTCGATCCGGCTGAGGCCGCGGATGGTCGGTGTCGAGACCATGAAGACCTTCCGGCGATGCGCGAAGGTCGTGGTCCGCGCCTCGGCGAGCGCGACCGGATCGCCTTCCTCGTCGGCCGAGGCCGGATAGGCATCGACCTCGTCGAGAAAGATATAGCGCGCCGGCATCGAGCGCAGGCCGGTGGCGCTGTTCGCCCCGGTCAGCACCAGGATGCCACCCGGAAACTCTTTTGAGAGCATCGAGTTGCCGGCCTCGCGCGAACGGGCCGGTGTCACCCGATCCCGCAGCACCGGGCTCTCGGCGATGAGCGGATCGAGCCGCCCGCGCGAGGCGCGCTTGGCCATCTCCACGGTCGGCAGCACCGCCAGCATCGGTCCCGGCGCGTGGTGGATCACGAAGCCGGCCCAGTTGTTACCGGCCTCCGTGGCGCCGACCTGGGCGGCCTTCATGAAGCTGATGCGCTGCGCCGGATGCCTCGGCGAGAGCGCATCCATGATTTCCCGCAGGTAGGGCGTGCGGTCCGTGCGGTAGCGGCCGGGCTCGGCGCTGGCGCGGGAGGAGAGCCAGCGATGCCGGTCGGCCCATTCGGAAACCGTGAGATCCGGATCGGGCCGCAGGCCACGACGCCAGGACCGCAGGATGTCGTCGGCGCCGTCGAAACCCTGGTCGATCCCGCTCAGGTCATCGGGGTCACCCGAGCGAGACCCGGAGTTCGGCGAGGGCGTCGAGTTGTTCCCGGACATGGGCTTCCAGCACCCTCTGCATGATCGCGGTGTCGATCGCGAGTGATGCACCGGAGACGCTCTCGCACTCGGCCGAGACCTGCGCCGCGATCAGCGCCGCCACCCGCGCCGGCCAGGTTACCCAGGCATCGCGTTCCTGCCGGGCGAGACGGAACACCAGCGCCTCGGCCCGGGCGCGGTCGACCAGCGCGCCCTTCTTCTTCTGAATTGCGATCTGCCGTTCCTGCGCCTGGTAAACCGTGAGCGCCGTCCGGGCCTTGAGGTAGGAGCTGCTCTCGCCGGGACCGGAAAGCGCAGACTCTCCGACAGAGCGCCTCTGCTGATCGGGATCGGTTGTCTCCGCGCGGCGGGCATCGGAGGCCGCCGCATCGATCGAGCCATCTGCGAAGAGCGCTAGCCGTCCGGTGCGTTTCGCCTTCTGGATCGCTCCGCGGGAGAGCCCGGCATGCGCGGCGTAGTCCCGTTCACTCATGCCCTGCATGGATCGCTCCAAAGAGATTAAAGCAATGATATTGCTTCGATTATCGTTGATGGCGCTCCGCGACAGAGCGATTCTGATTGCAACGGAACAGACCTGCATCGGAAGCCAGCTATGAAGACCCGCCGCCAACAGAATCAGGCCGAAGCCCTGAGCACCTTCATCGCCACCAAGGCCGAGATCGACACGATGCTCAGGCGCCTGCAGGCCCTGAGCGACGAGCATTTCAACACTCATCCCGACGAGGTCAGCTGGGGCGATGTGGGCACGCTGCAGCACTACGCGGCCCGGCTGCGCGATATCACCGACAGCGCCTTCCGCGAGGGTGAGTGCGCCGAATAGGCAGGATACTTCCCCGCCAGCCCGGCACGCGTTCCAGAACGGGATGCGCCGGCCGGGCCCGGGCCTCGTAGGAGGGCTTGCATCCCGCGGGCCCGCTTCTACGGAGCCCAGCATGTCCGACCTTACCGACACCCAAATCCGCATTCTCGAACTCGCCGCCGCAAGAAACGACGCCATTGCCATGCCGCTGCCAAAGGGCCTGCATGGTGCCGCGGCGAAGAAAGCCGTCACCAGAATGACCGAGCTCGGCTTCCTCGAGGAGGTCGATGCCAACATCACCCGCGGCGTGGCGCTCTGGCGGGAGACCGGCGATAGTCATGGCACAACTCTGATCGCAACCGAGGCCGGGCTTGCAGCGATCGGGCTTTCGTCGGCCGAGATCCGGACCCGGCTGGACCGGCGAAATCCGGAGCCGGTCGAACCCACGCCCAGCGCGCCGCGCGCCGGCACAAAGCAGGCCCGGCTGATCGAGATGCTCTCCGCCCCGGGCGGCGCCACGATCGCCGAGATCTCCGACGAGACCGGCTGGCAGGCGCACAGCGTTCGCGGCGCGATCTCCGGCACGCTGCGCAAGAAGCTCGGGCTGACCGTGGAGGCAACGGCCGAGCCCGAGCGCGGCAGGGTCTACCGGATCGCTGGCGCGTGACTCACCGCCAGCGCCGGCAGGCACCCTCGGAAATCATGATGGCTGCGATATCGCGGCCATCATCCAGCCGGCAGGAGCCGATCCAACGATCGTAGCTGCGCCGCCCGGTGAGCGCGCAGTCGAGACGTTTGCCGGAAACCAGCTGCTTCATTCGCCGGGTTGCGGCATTGCCCTGCGCGGTTCCCTTCTCGGCACAGTCGAGCGCCGCGATCCGGATCGGCGTGCCGGTCACCTCGATCGTGTCGCCATCCCGGACATGGCTGACCCGACCGGACAGGTTGCGACCGCCCGAGGTCTGCGGCGCGGTGGCCGTCCGGTTGTTGAGCGCGTCGCCACCACGAAGCACGCGCGGCGTCGGGGAAGATGCGCTGTTGCCGGTTTCCCGAAGGAAGCCAGGAAACAACTCCGGGTACCTGTCCGATCCGAACGCGGCCATCCAGAGCAGGAATGCCGCGACCGGGATGATCAGAATCGCCATCGGGTAGCGGCGGTTCATACGGGTGAGCCAGCTTTGCGAAGGTCGATTGTTCCGGCGCCGCGCCTTCTCGTGTTCCTTCGCCATTCGGCGCCAGTCGCGCTGCGATCTGATCGGTCGGTTGTCCTGCCTGCGGCGCATGTGCCTGCGGTTCCCTCGTTGCGGCGCGATTATCGCATCAGAAACCTTTCCTGACTATGACGGCGAAGGGGCCATTCCGCGACCGGGAACCCGGCGTCAGGTGTCCGTTCCGATCCTCTCCGCCTTCAGTTCGGCCCAGGTAGAGCCGGTTGCCTCATGCACCGCAGCCTTTCCGGTGAAGGCCTGCCAGCGCTCAACCGCGACATCGACATAGGCCGGGTTGAGCTCGACCCCGAGGCAGATCCGATTGGTGGTCTCGGCAGCAATCAGCGTCGTGCCCGATCCCATGAACGGCTCGTAGACCGCCTGTCCGGGATCGGAATTGTTGAGGACCGGCCGGCGCATGCATTCGACCGGCTTCTGGGTGCCGTGCACAGTCTCGGCATCCTGATCGCGGTTGGCAATCTGCCAGAGTGTGGTCTGTTTCC
>NZ_PVTD01000003.1 GCF_003003255.1 Aliiruegeria haliotis | reverse complement strand
ATACAGGCCACCCGCGCCAGAAACCCTTGTTCCGATGGACCAGAGGCCAACGATGTACTAACAATCAAACCGGACCACCCATTGGGGGCACGCCAGCGGGAAGTGGCCTGTTGCCGTCTCAGTAGCGGAGCCACGAGCGGCGAACTGCTGTGGAGGTTTGAGTTTCAGAGAGAGTGTAGAGGGAGGGTAAGCGTCTCCTTGCCTCAATTTTGGGCCAAGGGCTGTAAGAATCGTCCGGTCTCCGGGCGGTTCGGTTCGTGCTTGCTCGAAAATACTCGGCAGCAACCCCATTCCTTTTAACCTTTTGATTTTGCTGCCTTGCGACTCGGCAGCAGACCGCATGCCGATTGCTCGATACAACCATTTGGAGCAAATCATTGGCAAGAAAAAGTACCATTGAAGAGTATGAGGCAGCCCTCGTCAGAAGATCTTGGAACTCGGATACCGTAGCAATCACATTCGATTTTATTTCAACGCCTTGGAACGCCCTTTCAACAGCGGGCGCATCACAGAGAACAAGAACGAAGTGAAGTGAGAGGACATTGCGCCCTCCGGCCCCGGAAACCAGCGTCCAAATGGACCGAAGGCCAGTCGTGCACTAACAATCAGATTGGACCACTCTAGGCTCTGGACCCATTAATCATTGCCACCCCAAAAGCAACACGCCCCGCGTTGGCTGGGCGCTTCGAGAACTGTCAGAGCGTGTCAACTACGGCGTCTGCGCCGCATCAGGCTCAGAGCGCCAAGTGCCATCACGAGCATGGGCAAGGCCGCGGGCACTGGGACCGGTGCGGGTGTATCGGTTTCACGGTAGAGAAGCCATGAGATGGGCAGATCGGAGAAAGAACCGCCGTCAGCATGTTGGTCTGAATCAGTTGTTGACCCCCACTCGTTGTTTTTGATCAACTGATCGGCGCCTGTGAAAGTTAGGATATACCCAACCTCCCGAAGAGCACCGTTGTCAGACAAAACCCAAGCATAGTTGGATGCGCACTATAGTTGTAACCCACCAGAGCATCGGAATTGACACCCAGACCGTCCGCACAAGTGCTCGAGCCAGTCACAGAGCAGTTGTTGAACTGCCCATCCAAAAAAGCATCGGTAAACGCCTGCGCCGTGGCTTTGTCGGCAATCATCCAGCCTTCGCTCTCTCTCGCGCCACCCGCGCCAATCAAATCAACCGTCTGTTGATAGGTCAGGTCAGCCAGAATATCCCAACGCATCCATTCCAGATTGTTCAGGCTGTCGGTGATAACCTCGGTACTGCCATCGGTGTTGCTGGACAGTGCGCCGTAGCTGACAGGAACAGCATAGGCCGTGGTGGAAGTACTCAGCGCCAACACGGCACCTGCAAACACCTTCTTCATAAGTCTCCCTCCACCTAATCGCTCAAGCCTTTGCGATCTGTTGAATCGAGTCAAATCCGTTATCAGAGCAACGAATGCGGCGGGGTTTGGAGCCTGAAGTTCGGTTGGGACTAGTGGGTCCAGAGCCTAGTGGGGCTGATCACATCAACCTCGACGTCGATCCGCTGGAACACAAGCCGTTCAACTACCCGCATATTCATACGTGGGTCATCGCCCATGCCGCTAGGATTGCAGGAGAGTTCAACGATAGCCTCAAGAGGGAACAGCCAATCCCCGTGGGCGCACCGCTCGATTTCGTACCAACCCATTCACAGTGAACGGCCGAGAGGCTACCTTTGCATCCGCCGTGTCGCAAAACCCGATCGGTCCACAATCCATTAAACCAAAATCAAAAAAGGAAAGGCGCTCATGACTTGGATCAAGACCTTTGCAACGGCCGCACTTGCGGCCATCTACCTCACACCGGCAATCGCGCAGGACGCCCCCACTGTCGACGGCTTTAATGGCAAGATCGAACTGGATGTCCGCGATTCCACACCGGACTGGACACCGTTCACGCCGAAACGGGCGCCGGACGGGGCGCCGAACATCCTGTTCGTTCTCTATGACGATACCGGGCTCGGGGCGTGGTCGCCCTATGGCGGGCGGATCAATATGCCGACAATGGACCGGCTGGCCGCCGAGGGTCTGACCTATACCCAGTGGCACACCACCGCGCTGTGTTCGCCCACCCGCTCAACCCTGCTGACAGGCCGCAATCACCATCTGAACGGTATGGCCTCGATCACCGAGACAGCGGACGGTTTTCCGGGCGCCAATGGCCGCCTGCCCGATCAGGTGACGACCATCGCGCAGGTTCTGCGCGACAATGGCTACAGCACCTTCTGGATCGGCAAGAACCACAACGTGCCCGAGCAGGACGTGGCCCCCGGTGCCAGCCGCGCCGAATGGCCGACCCAGCAGGGGTTTGACCGCTTCTATGGTTTCCTGGGGGGCGAGACGAACAACTGGTATCCCGATCTGGTAGAGGACAACCACTTCATCGAACAGCCCTATGGGCCTGAGGACGGATATCACCTGTCTAAGGATCTGGCCGACAAGGCGATCCAGATGCTGCGCGACAAGAACGCGACCAACCCGTCCAAGCCGTTCTACATGTGGTTCAATCCCGGCGCCAACCACGCGCCGCACCACGTGGCGGCGGAATGGGCCGACAAATACGCCGGCGCCTTTGACGAAGGCTACGATGTGTATCGCGAATGGGTGACCGGGCAGATGATCGAAAAGGGCATCCTGCCCGAAGGCACGGTCAACACCGCGCTGAACCCGATCCCCGAAGACATGGCGAACCCGGCCGATTTCGTGCCGCCGTGGGACAGCCTCAACGACGATCAGAAGAAACTCTTCAGCCGGATGGCCGAGGTCTATGCCGGGTTCTCGGAATACACCGACGCGCAGGTTGGACGGATTGTCGACTATCTGGATGAGACCGGGCAGCTTGAGAACACCGTGATCCTGTACGCTGCCGACAACGGCGCGTCGGGCGAAGGCACGCCTAATGGGTCGGTCAACGAAAACAAGTTCTTCAACAACTACCCCGACGATCTGGAAGAGAACATGAAGTATCTCGACGTGATCGGCGGTCCGGATACCTACAACCACTATCCGACCGGTTGGGCTGCGGCTTTCTCTGCCCCGTTCAAGATGTTCAAGCGCTATGCGAACTATGCCGGTGGCACCAACGATCCGCTGGTGATTTCCTGGCCCAAGGGCATCGAGGCACGCGGCGAGATCCGCCACCAGTACCACCATTCGGTCGATATCGTTCCGACCCTTCTTGAACTTGCGGGCGTGGAGATGCCTGAAGTCTACAATGGCGTCGAGCAATATCCGCTGTCGGGTGTTTCGATGGCCTATTCTTTCGACGCCGAACCGGATGCACCCACGCAGAAGGACGTGCAGTATTTCGCGATGCTGGGCACCCGCGGTGTCTGGAAAGACGGCTGGAAGGCGGTTGCCGTTCATTCGCCGCTCTCCGGCAAGTCGGGTTTCGACAAGGATGTCTGGGAGCTTTACAACGTGGAGGAGGACCGTTCGGAATCGAACGATCTGGCTCAGGAGAACCCGGAGAAACTGGAAGAGATGATTGCGGTCTGGTTCGACGAGGCCGACAAAAACCTCGTTCTGCCACTGGATGACCGCAGTGCCGCGGAAATCCTGACCATTGAACGGCCCACCGAGGAAGAGATACGCGACACCTACGTCTACTATCCGAACACCGCCCCGGTGCCGGAGGGCGTTGCTGTCAACATTCGGGGGCGTTCCTACAAGATCCTCGCCAATGTCGAGATTGAGGAAGGTGCCAAAGGCGTGATCTTTGCCCATGGGTCGCGCTTTGGCGGGCATTCGTTGTTCATCAAGGAAAGCAAGCTCTACTACGTCTACAACTTCCTCGGCATTCAGCCGGAGCAGGTGTTTGAATCCAATGTGGAATTGGCGCCCGGAAAGTACACGCTCGGAATGGAATTCGAGAAGACCGATCAGGGAGAATCCGGCGAGACACTGGGCAATGCCAAGCTCTACATCGACGATCAGGTCGTCGCCGAAGGCGAGATGCGGACCCAACCGGCCAAGTTCACCTTGTCGGGCGACGGGCTCTGTGTCGGTTACGACAGCGGCGATGCGGTGAGTGCGCTCTACGAGACGCCGGGCGAGTTCGAGGGCGGTACCATCCAGGGTGTTGCCGTGACCGTGTCGGGTGAAGCCTATGAAAACCTTGAGCTTGAGGCCAAGCGGATCATGAAACTCCAGTAGGGGGAAAGGATCGCGTGTGGCGATGACGTCGCCACACGTGGGTCTTCGGGCCTCCCGACAGGGCCGGCTCTCCGGCATCCGACCTGTCGCGGAGCGTGCCCCGGTGGCAAACCACCTTCAGTTGGCTCCGACAGACGGGCATGGCATGTGTCCGCCCTTCGGTGGGTCAAGGCTCTGCAGGCTGGGCGATTCGTACCGCCAAGCCACGCGAAACACTCTTGCCTTTGCCCGGCCTTGTATGCTCCAACATCGTCACGACCCTGGCAATAAAGGCATTGCGCGCTGCTGTCCGGGTGAGCGGAGCCTGTCTGCTCAATCCGGGGAAAGTCACCCCAAAGCGTGCAACCGGCTCCTTTCATACGCAACAAGGCGGCGCGCCGCCAAAGCCGGAAGGGTGGCCCATGCTACACAACGATCAACTTGAACACTGGGATCGCGAGAACTTCTTTCATCCCTCGACTCATCTGGCGGGGTTCGCGCGGGGCAATCAGCCTCACCGCGTCCTGACCGGAGGGTCCGGATGCCATATCGAGGATCGCGATGGAAACCGCCTGCTGGATGCGTTCGCGGGGCTCTACTGCGTGAATGCCGGATACGGACGGGCACCTATCGCAGAGGCAATCGCAGATCAGGCGAAGGAACTGGCCTACTACCACGCCTATGTCGGCCATGGTACCGAAGCCTCGATCACCCTGGCCAAGATGGTTCTGGACCGCGCACCCGATCATATGTCCAAGGTTTACTTCGGCCTGTCAGGGTCGGATGCGAATGAAACCAACATCAAGCTGATCTGGTACTGCAACAACATCCTTGGCCGCCCGGAGAAGAAGAAGATCATCTCGCGCTGGCGGGGGTATCACGGATCAGGGCTGATGACCGGGTCGCTGACCGGGCTGGAGCTGTTTCACAAGAAGTTCGACCTTCCGCTGTCGCAGGTCGTTCACACCGACGCGCCGTACTATTTCCGTCGCAGCAATCGCGACCAGACCGAGAGCGAGTTCGTGGCAGAATGCGTGGCCTCCCTCGAGGCGCTGATCGACCGGGAGGGCGCGGACACCATCGCCGCTTTCATCGGTGAGCCGGTGCTGGGCACCGGTGGCATCGTGCCGCCGCCCGAAGGATACTGGCCGGCGATTCAGGCGGTACTGGAGCGTCACGATATCCTGCTGATCGCCGATGAGGTGGTCACCGGGTTCGGCCGTCTGGGCACGATGTTCGGCTCCGACCACTACGGGATGCGCCCCGACCTGATCACGATCGCCAAGGGCCTGACCTCGGCCTATGCGCCGCTGTCCGGATCCATCGTGTCGGACAGGATGTGGAAGGTGCTGGAACGCGGCACGGATGAAAATGGCCCCATCGGACATGGCTGGACCTACTCCGCGCACCCGATTGGTGCAGCGGCCGGCGTGGCGAACCTGAAATTGCTCGACAGCCTTGGGTTGATCGAGAATGCCGGGTCGGTTGGCAGCTATCTGAATGCGACGATGCGCGATGCGCTTACCGAACACCCACATGTCGGTGATGTGCGTGGCGAGGGTATGCTGTGCGCCGTGGAATTCGTGGCTGACAAGGTAGGCCACCGTTTCTTCGATGCCGCAGACAAGATCGGTCCGCAAATTGCCGGGAAACTGCTGGAGCAGGACAATATCATCGCCCGCGCCATGCCCCAGGGCGACATACTCGGGTTTGCCCCACCCTTCTGCCTGACCCGCGAAGAAGCCGATCAGGTGGTGGCGGGCACGGTGCGAGCCGTGACGTCCGTGCTAGGCTGATAAACAGGAAGGGAGGTCGTCAATGACAACGTCCAACGCGCCGTTCAGTATCGCGGAATACGAACGGCGTCTTGCCTGCGTGCGCGCTGCAATGGCAGCCGCCGGGCTCGATGCGCTCTTTGTCACTGACCCGTCCAACCAGGCTTGGCTGACCGGGTACGACGGCTGGTCCTTCTACGTGCACCAGGGCGTGATCGTCACGATGGAAGACGAGCCGGTCTGGTGGGGGCGTCACATGGATATGATGGGCGGTCGCCGGACTTGCTGGATGCAGCACGACAATATCCTCGGATATGGTGACCATTTCGTGCAATCCACTGTCGTGCACCCGATGCAGGACCTTGCACGGCATCTTGAGGGGCGGGGCCTGCAACGGGCCCGCATCGGCGTCGAGATGGAGAACTACTATTACTCGGCCAAGGCGCATGCCGTCTTGGGCGCCGAGCTCCCCGACGCGGGCCTTGTCGATGCGACCGCGCTGGTGAACTGGCAACGGCTTGTGAAATCGAGCGACGAGATCGCCTTCATTCGCAAGGCGGCCCGTATATCGGAACATGTGATCCGGACCGCAATCGACCGAGCAGCGCCCGGCGTGCGAAAGAACGATCTGGTGGCCGACATCCTGCATGCCGGCATCACTGGCGTCGGGGACGATTGGGGCGACTATCCGGCCATCGTGCCGCTCACCCCGTCGGGGCTCGATGCCACTGCGGCCCACCTGACGTGGAATGGCACGCCGATGCGAGAGGGTGAAGCCACGTTCTTTGAGTTGTCGGGCTGCTATCGCCGGTATCATGCGCCGCTTTGCCGAACCGTTTTCCTCGGAACGCCACCAGACGATGTGCGCCGCGTCGAGGCTGCGCAGATCGAGGGCATTGCCGCTGGGCTCGAAGCTGCACGGGCGGGGAACCGTACCTGCGATATCGCCAACGCTTTCATGGCCGTCATGGCGCGATGCGGGATCGAGCGCTCGGGGCGCATGGGTTATCCGGTCGGCCTCAGCTACCCGCCCGATTGGGGCGAGCGTACCGCGTCGATTCGGAGCGAGGACGAGACCGTGTTGGAGCCGGGCATGACGTTTCACTTCATGCCGGCCCTTTGGATGGACACCTGGGGTCTGGAGACAACCGAAACGATCCTGATCCGCGACGACGGTCCCGCCGAGCCGCTTTGCAATGTCGAGCGCAAGCTGTTTGTGAAAAGCTGAGGCACCACCGTGCGGCGCGCGTGTCGGCACGCCAAGCTACATCAAGGTACCTCCCAACCGGCATTGGCAAAGTGCGGACGCAAGGGGGGCCTCGGTCGGTTAGTAACGTCGCCTGCGCGCAGGATCGGCCCGCGCGCGGCTGTTCCCGATGTGCTCCACTGCCGCGGTGCCGGTGGCTGGTCCAGGGTCTCAGTCAACAAGCGGTCATGGCGTCGCGCCGTCCGATGTGGTCGCGATATAGGTATCGACCGCCTCGAGCAGGGCGTGGCAATCGGGATCCTGAATGCCGAGGGCGTTGAAGTGGTCGATGATGTTGGCCAGGTAGTCGCGGCTGCTGCCCATGAAACCGGAGCCCGTGGCGATGAAACGGACCTGCTCCGCAGGGTCCAGTTCCGGACAGATCGCCGGCGCGTCGTGGTTCGCCACGAAGGTAAGCGCCTGCACGGGCCCCCGATCTGTTTCCGCCGTCACGAAAGTGGGCAGGTATCCCGGACCGATCTTCTCCCGGTTCCAGAGGATCTCTGTCTCATGATCCACCGCTTCGGCGGCGATGCGAAACACCAGCCCGGAACAGGTATCCCCCCGGTCAAGCGCGGCCATCAATCCCGGGTTCTCCCGCGTGCCACGCGCGCCATAAATGTCCTTGAGAATGAAGCGCCTGGCGTACCCTGTCAGTCGCGCGCGCCGGACCTCGACGAAATGAATCGCCGGATCCCACATGAGGGATCCATAGGCAAAGATCCACAGATCGCCATCGTGGCCGGCCAACGCATCCCTGCGAGTTGCTTCGCGTGCGTCATCGGTATGGAGGTGATCGAGAACCCACCGAAGATCGGGCTTGTCCTCGAAGAAGCGCCGCGCTTGGAATGTCCGGAAAAAGGAACTTTCCGGATCCGCAACGAGGTCGCGCAGTTCCGGATGATGCGCAAACGCATCCTTGTATTTGGTCAAGTCCGGCTCCTTTCGGGTCCATCATCGGGGATCGGCGTTTCGGGCGTCGTCCGGTTCAGGCTGTCGGCTCCCGAACGATACACGATCCTGCGGTCGCCCGCGAATGCGAGAGAGAGCGTCTACCGAACACGGCGCCGCTCGTTGCGGCGCATGTGTCCGGGAAGGGGCAATCCAGGGTCTCGGGAAGGATCGAACCCCTGGAACACGCGTTGAAAGCGACGCTCTTCAAACTGGAGATCCACGGCTTGCGCCCAACTGCGGGGCAAAAAGGCGTCGGCGATACATGCTGTTGCGGACTTGGCACCGCGCGGAAATCCAACGGGTCGGGTGACATGTTCCGCCGCGGCGACTAGACTTTCGTCGGCAACCCTAACAAAAGTCAAGGAAGGTTGCCGGACAGACGTCCAAGACGTCGGCAACGCAACATCGCACGATCGCGACAGAGGCTGAATGCTACCGCTTCCGCACCTACGACAGTTCAGGAACCAACCGTGGAAGTGGCTTCCGCGGTGTTTTCTTGGTGTCCTGGTGCTGTCCGTTGTCCTGCAATCGATCTTCCCGGTGCGTGGTCTGGCGTATGAGGCCGGAGAGCTGCTCGAAATCTGCTCGACGTCGGGAATCGTCGAGATCAGGGTTGATGCCGATGGCAACGAGATCGCGGGCGACGACGTGCCCTGCTTCGATTGCCGCGACTGTCCGCTTTGCATGATCGTGACGGGTTTCAGCCTTTCGGGCGAAGCCGGTTGGGACACGCACATGGTGCGGGAACCCCAGAAGCGCGGCCCCGAATGCGATACACACACGCGGAACCCGGCCCGGTTCTGGGCTGACAATCGCGGACCTCCAGCCCGCAACAAAAAGGCAATAGACTTGGCAGAAATATTGTTCGTGGAGCCAACCCGGGTCGAAGGGAGGGCGACATGAACGTGAAGCGCACCCTCACTGGCTGGTTCCTGGCCCTTGTGTTTGCAGTCTCCGTTCTCGGAGCTTCGACCCACACGGCGAATGCGGAAACGCTCGCCAGTTTCCTCCCCCAACTCACGGCATCCGATTTCCATCCCGAGGCCGATTCGTTCGGTCCGGTACGCGACGATGTCGCCGTGGCGCCGCTGCTGAAGGGTGGCGAGACGCTCGCCTGGGCATTCCTGACATCCGATTTCGTTGGCACGACCGGTTATTCCGGCAAGCCCATCCACGTTGTCGCGGCGATCGACAACGATGCGGTGCTGACTGGCGTGCAACTGGTCAAGCACTCCGAGCCCATTGTGCTGATCGGTATTCCGGACAGCAAGGTGAAGGCGCTCACCCAATCCTATGCCGGGCTCGACCTGAAAGCCGAAGTCGAGGAATACGGCTCTGCGCACGACCTCGACATCATCTCCGGGGCAACCGTCACCATCATGGTGATCGACGATTCCATCGTTCGCGGCGGTATCAAGGTGGCGCGTGCGCTTGGCCTTGGCGGGCTGGTGCCGGAAGTGACCGGGCCCAAGCGCGAACTCGACATGTCCATGACCGAGACGGCCGATTGGGGCACGTTGTCCGGTGATGGTTCAATCCGGCGGCTGACGCTCGATGTCGGGCAGGTCAACGCCGCCTTCGAGGCGACAGGCGATGAGCGCGCAATCAAGCGGCCGGAACGGGGCGACTCCGACGACACCTTCATTGATATGCACATGGCGCTGGTTTCGGTGCCCACCATCGGACGCTCGCTGCTGGGGGACAACGAGTACAAAAACCTCGTGGAGTGGCTGGAAGAAGGCGAGCACGCGATCCTCGTGCTGGGTCGGGGCACCTATTCCTTCAAGGGATCGGGCTACGTGCGTGGGGGTATCTTCGACCGGATTCAACTGATCCAGGGCGATTCCTCGGCGCGCTTCTTTGACAAGCAGCATCGACGGCTGGGTGATCTCGCCGCACCTGGCGGGCCGAGCTTCAAGGAACTGGATCTCTTCAAGATCCCTGCCGACATGGAGTTCGACCCGGCCGAGCCGTTTACTCTGCAACTTCTGGTACAGCGGTCTGTCGGAGCGCTGGAGCGGGTCTTTCTGACGTTCGACCTCGGCTATACCCTGCCAGAACGCTATCTTCTGGCGCCACCCGCGCCGCAGGTGGTCGACAATGCCGGAGACGAAGCCGCGGCAAAATCTGCGCTCTGGCAGCGGATCTGGCGGGACAAGACTGTCGAGATTGTGGTGCTGGGGGCAATGCTTCTGGTGCTGACCGCGACTTTCTTCTTCCAGTTCCAGGCGACGATGAATGCCCGCGTCTTCTACTGGTTCCGGATCGGCTATCTGACCATGACGCTGTTCTTCATCGGCTGGTACGCCAATGCGCAGCTGTCCGTCGTCAACCTGATGGCGCTGGCCGGGCAATTGCGCGCAGGCTTCAGCTGGGACGCATTCCTGATGGATCCGCTGGTGTTTATCCAGTGGTTTGCCGTCGCCGCCGCGCTCCTGTTCTGGGGGCGTGGTGCCTATTGCGGCTGGCTCTGCCCCTTCGGCGCGTTGCAGGAGCTGACCAACCAGATCGCCCGTTTCTTCAAGGTGCCGCAATGGACCCTTCCCTGGGGGCTGCATGAGCGCCTCTGGCCGGCCAAGTACATGATCTTCCTTGGTCTGTTCGGCGTTTCGCTTGCATCGATCCCCACTGCCGAGCATCTCGCCGAAGTTGAGCCGTTCAAGACGGCGATCATTCTGAAGTTCGTTCGCGACTGGCCGTTTGTGGTCTTCGCGCTGGCGTTGCTACTGGCCGGTCTCTTCATCGAGCGGTTCTACTGTCGATACCTCTGCCCGCTGGGGGCCGCACTCGCGATCCCGGCACGGATCCGGATGTTCGACTGGCTGCGCCGCTACAAGGAATGCGGATCGCCCTGCCAGACCTGCGCCAACGAATGCCCGGTGCAGGCGATCCACCCAACCGGAGAGATCAACCCGAACGAATGCGTGGACTGCCTGCATTGCCAGGTCCTCTACCAGTCGAAAACGAAATGCCCCGTGGTCATCAAGAAGATGAAGCGGCGCGAGAAGGTCGGCTCTGCCCTGAAGATGCCGCCCTCGAACCACCCGAACGCAAAGAAAACAGAACCTGAAGGAGGGAACGCCCATGTCTGAGAAACTGAAACAACTGGCGATGACACGCCGCGGAATGCTCGGCGCCACGGCCACGGGGGCAGTGCTCGCCTCCACCGGCATCGGCGGGACAATGATGTCCGCTACACCCGCTAAGGCGCAGACCGGCTCTGTCCATCTGGAGCCCGGCGAGCTGGACGACTACTACGGCTTCTGGTCTTCGGGCCAGACCGGTGAACTGCGCATCCTGGGCGTGCCGTCCATGCGCGAGCTGATGCGGATCCCGGTGTTCAACCGCTGCTCTGCCACCGGCTGGGGCCAGACCAACGAGAGTCTGAAGATTCTCACCGAAGGTCTGACCGAGGAGACGAAGAAGTTCCTCGCCGCCAACGGCAAGGTCACCTACGACAACGGCGACCTGCACCACCCGCACATGTCGTTCACCGATGGCACCTACGACGGTCGCTACCTGTTCATGAACGACAAGGCCAACACCCGCGTGGCCCGTGTCCGTTGCGACGTGATGAAATGCGACAAGATCATCGAGATCCCGAACGCGCATGACATCCACGGCCTGCGTCCGCAGAAGTTCCCGCGCACCGGCTATGTTTTCGCCAATGGCGAGCACGAGGCGCCGCTGGTCAACGACGGCAAGATCCTCGACGATCCGTCGCAATACGTGAATATCTACACCGCGATTGACGGTGACACGATGGAGATCGCCTGGCAGGTGATGGTGTCGGGCAACCTCGACAACACCGATTGCGACTACCAGGGCAAGTATGCCTTCTCGACCTCCTACAACTCGGAAATGGGCATGAACCTGGCCGAGATGACCGAGAACGAGATGGACCACGTTGTCGTCTTCAACCTCAAGGAGATCGAGGCCGGTATCGAAGCGGGCGATTATCAGGAGCTGAACGGCGTCAAGGTGATCGACGGGCGCAAGGGATCCAACAAGAAGTACACCCGCTACATTCCGATCCCGAACTCGCCCCACGGCATCAACACTGCGCCCGACGGCAAGCATGTGTGCATCAACGGCAAGCTGTCGCCGACGGTGTCGGTCATGGATGTCACCAAGCTCGACGCGCTGTTCGAGGAGGATGCCGATCCGCGGTCCTGCATCGTGGCAGAGCCGCAGCTTGGCCTCGGCCCGCTTCACACGGCCTATGACGACAAGGGCAATGCGTTCACCACGCTGTTCCTCGACAGCCAGGTCGTGAAGTGGAACATCGAGGACGCTATCAAGCAGTACGCCGGGGAAGAGGTCGACCCGATCATCTCCAAGGTCGACGTTCACTACCAGCCGGGCCACAACTCCACCTCCATGGGTGAGACCAAGGAGGCCGACGGCAAGTGGCTGATCTCGATGAACAAGTTCTCCAAGGACCGGTTCATCAACGTTGGCCCCCTGAAGCCGGAAAACGAGCAGCTGATCGACATCTCGTCGGATGGCATGGAAGTGGTGCACGATGGCCCGACCTTCGCGGAGCCGCATGATTCCATCATCGTCCGCCGAGATATCGTCAACCCGGCCACCAACTGGGAGCGCGACGACCCGATGTGGGAGGATGCGCGCAAACAGGCCGAGGCCGATGGCGTCGATCTGGACTGGGGTCACGAAGAGATCATCCGGGATGGCAACAAGGTGCGCGTATACCTGTCGTCCGTCGCGCCGGAATTCTCGATGGAGAAGTTCACGGTCAAGCAGGGTGACGAGGTCACCATCTATGTCACCAACATGGATGATATCGACGACCTGACCCACGGCTTCTGCCTTGCCAACTTCGGCATCGCGATGGAGGTCGGGCCGCAGGCGACATCCTCTGTCACCTTCGTGGCGGACCGCCCGGGCGTGCACTGGTTCTATTGCCAGTGGTTCTGCCATGCGCTCCACATGGAGATGCGCGGCCGGATGTTCGTCGAGCCACGGGCAACCTGATCGATGCGTTTGCTCTGGGCCATATCACTTGTGCTTGCCACGCCGCTTTCCGCGGCCGAGTGGGACGTGCCGGTGCGGCCCGGGGCAATCGCTGAAACACTGGCCCGGGCCGCGGAGGGCGATGTGCTTCGCCTGCGGCCCGGGACCTACCGCGAAACTGTCGAACTTGACTACCCGGTCACTCTGGACGGACAGGGACACGCCATTCTGGACGGGCAGGAACAGGGCAGCGTGGTGACGGTCACCGGCGCGGATGTCACCGTGACCGGGATCACCGTCATCGGATCGGGATCCGATCATGAAGAGATCGATTCCGGTATCAAGCTGACAAAAACGGCCGAGCGGGCCGTGGTGCGGGGCAATGTCCTTGAGGGCAACCTCTATGGAATAGACATCCACGGCGCGCGCGACGCGTTGGTAGCCGCCAACCGCATCACAGGTCGCACCGATCGTCGGATGAACACCCGGGGCAACGGAGTCTATGTCTGGAACGCGCCCGGTGCTGTGGTCGAGGACAACGACATCCGGCTTGGCCGCGACGGGATCTTTGTCAACTCGTCGAAGAAGAACATATTCCGGTACAACACGTTCCGGGACCTGCGCTTCGCGGTGCACTACATGTATGCCAACCAGTCCGAGGTGAGCGGCAACGTGTCCATCGGCAACGATCTGGGCTATGCCGTGATGTTCTCGAAACGGGTCAAGGTGGCGAACAACGTCTCCATCGACGACCGTGAGCATGGCGTGATGATGAACTACGCCAACAACAGCGAGATCACCGGCAACTACGTGCGCGGAACGGAGCAGAAATGCGCCTTCCTCTACAATTCGAACAAGAACACCTTTTCCGGAAACCACTTTGAAGGCTGTGGCATCGGTATCCACTTCACGGCCGGGTCGGACGGCAACCGGATTCTGGGAAACGCGTTCATCGGCAACCGGACCCAGGTGAAATACGTCTCTTCGCGCTGGGTGGAATGGTCCGAAAACGGCGAGGGCAACTACTGGTCCGACTTCGCTGCCTATGACCTGAATGGTGACGGAATCGCCGATGCTCCCTACAGGCCCAACGACAGCATGGACCATGTACTCTGGACACAGCCGGCGGCCAAGCTGCTGCTCGGCTCACCTGCGGTTCAGTTGGTGCGCTGGTCGCAATCGGCCTTCCCGGCGCTTCTGCCGGGGGGCGTGATCGACAGCCACCCCCTGATGCAACCGCGTGAAATTGACCTGATCTCACAGGAGGGGCTGGATGACTGATATCCTGTCGATCGACCGCGCCACGAAGCGCCGCGGCAAGCAGTTGACGCTCGATGGCGTAAGCCTGTCCCTCGCAGCCGGAGAACGCGTCGCGCTGCTCGGCCACAATGGGGCGGGCAAATCCACCCTGATGAAGCTGATCCTGGGCCTGACGTCGCTCGATGGCGGCGAGATCCGTGTCGGTGGCACGAAGCCGGGCAGCAACGCAGCTCGCCTCGCCACAGCCTTCCTCCCCGAAGCGGTAAGCTTTCACAAGTCACTCACGGGACGCGATCAGCTCGGGCTGTTTGCGCGCCTGGCCGGCGTGGGGATGACGCCGGTGGCGGACCTGCTCGAACGGGTTGGCCTCGCCGATGCGGCGGACCGCCGTATCGGCACCTATTCGAAAGGCATGCGGCAGCGGCTCGGCCTTGCACAAGTGTTGCTGGGCAAGCCCGCAGTGGCATTGCTCGACGAACCGACCAGCGGGCTCGACCCGATCTCCCGGATGGAGCTCTATGCGATCATCGATGAGCTTGCCGCGCAGGGGACCGCGGTGCTTGTTGCGTCCCACGCATTGACCGAGGTCGAAGCGCGGACCGACCGTATTGCGATCCTCCGAAAGGGACGTCTGGTGGCCAACGACACGCTGGCCAGCCTCTCGCGCCGGGCGGAACTGCCGACAAAACTGCGTATCCGCGCGCGCGCCGGGGAGGCCGACAGGATTGCCGCCGATACCGGCGGGCAACGGGTCAATGGCGCGTCGGTCGAGCTTCTTTGCACGCCGGAAGCCAAGATGGACCAGTTGCGTCGCTTCGCGGCCATGTCCGACGCCGTGGAGGACATAGAGATGACCCCGCCCCGGCTGGAGGACCTGTACCGCTACTACGCGCAGGAGGACGCACAATGATTGGCCGCATCCTTGCCATTGCCCGAACGGAGGCGCTGATCGTGCGCCGCAATCGTTGGGTGTTCCTCGCCACGCTCATCATGTTGCTTTTCGCGCTGGCTTTGACCTTCGCGGGGTCCGCGCCGACCGGAACGCTGGGCGTTGACCGTCTCACGGTTGCTGTTGCCTCCATGACCACGCTTTCGGTCTACTTGGCGCCGCTCCTGGCCCTGATGATGAGCTTCGATTCCATTGCCGGCGAGGCGGATCGGGGATCGCTTGCATTGCTTCTGTCCTACCCCGCCGGCCGGGGAGAGATCCTTGCCGGGAAATACGTGGCACATCTCTCGGCGCTCGCGTTCGCCATGATTGTGGGTTTCGGCACTGCCGGCGCCATCGCGGGCGCCACCGGCGGCGCATCACCCGAGAGCGTCACGGCGCTGCTGCGCCTGATCGGCACGTCGATCCTGCTTGGCGCTGTCTTCCTGGCCTTCGGCTACATGCTGTCGGGGCTTGCTGGCAGCCCGGCAGCCGCTGCAGGGCTTTCGGCGGCGCTGTGGCTCGTCTTTGTCGTGCTCTACGACCTCGGCCTTCTGGGCGCCGTGGTGGTCGATTCCGGCGGCTATTTCACCCAGCACATCTTCCCCTGGGTGCTTGCGGCAAACCCTGCGGATGCTTTCCGACTCTGGAACATGGCCGCCTCGCCCGATGTGGCGTTGGCAACCGGCATGGCCGGCGTCTCCGCGAGTCTGCCGGCATGGGCCGCGCCGGTTTCGCTCGGCTTCTGGCTGGTGGCAGGCTTTGTGCTTGCGCGCATGGCGTTTCGGAGGCTTGAGCCATGAGAACCCTGCTTCTCCCCTGTCTCTTGCTCCTCGCAGCCTGCAAGGAAGAGGTCGCCGAGATTCCCGAACCGACCCCGATGACCGAAACCGCCCTGAGCTACTTCTGCCAGATGAACGTGGCCGAACACGGTGGCCCCAAGGGGCAGATTCACCTGGAGGGCTACCCGGGGCCGATTTTCTTTGCGCAGGTGCGGGACATGGTCGCCTACCTGAAGAGCCCGGAGCGCGATGCCGATATCCTGGCCGTTTATGTCAGCGACATGGGGGCTGCCACATCCTGGGACAGCCCCGGTGCCGAGAACTGGATCGCCGCCGACAGCGCGCACTATGTCGTGGGCGCAGGCGTGGCTGGCGGCATGGGGGCTCCTGAAATCGTGCCCTTCGGCCAGTCGGCGGCGGCACAATCCTTCATGGAGCAATATGGCGGCGCCTTGATGCCGCTCGACACCATTCCGGACGATGCCGCAATCGGCGCTGTCGATCTCGACCAACAGTTGGAGCAACCCTCATGAGCCGATCTCTGTCACGCCGGCGGTTTCTTGCAATCGCAGCTTCCGCGGCGGCTGCTCCCGCAATCGCCGGTCCACAGGCCGCGCAGTGGCGAGGGGTGGCGCTTGGTGCAGGTGCCAGTATGCGACTCGAAGGGATCGCGCCGCGTCAGGCTGAGCCGATCTTTGCGGCGGTTGCCGACGAACTGCGCCGGTTGGAGTCGATCTTCAGCCTCTACGATGCCGGGTCTGCTCTTGTGCATCTCAACCGCAGCGGTCGGCTCGATCATCCCCCGGCCGAGTTGCTTGAGGTGCTGAGCCTGTCAGAACGCTTGCACCATGTCACCCGAGGTGCTTTCGATCCGACGATTCAGCCAATCTGGCGTCTTCAGGCCGAAGCCGCTGCCCGCGGGGAGGTCCCGGTAAGCGACGCTTTGGCACGGGCAATGGCACGCACCGGATGGGATGCCGTTCGGTTCGATTCGAAAGCCGTCGTATTCACCCGTCCCGGGATGGAAATGACGCTGAACGGGGTTGCGCAGGGGTACATTACCGACCGGATCAGTGCGCTCCTGCAGGGTCGTGGTTTGCACGATGTCCTGATCGACATGGGTGAGATCGCCGCCAGCGGCACCCGCGGGAATGGAGCGTCATGGGTTGCCGGGATCGCGCATCCGGACGGGCAGGTGATCCGCCGCGTCACGCTGAAGGATCGCGCGTTGGCCACGTCCTCTCCATCCGGCACACTCCTCGATGCCGCGGGCAAGGTCGGGCATATCCTCGACCCCGGAACGGGTGAAGCGGTGGCGCGCCACGGTCTCGTGTCGGTCAGCGCAGAGAAGGCCTCCGTCGCCGATGGACTCTCGACCGGGTGCTGTCTGTTGGCACCGAACACTGCGGCCGCGGCCATCGCGGCCACTCCGACAGCTCGGCTGGAGGCAATGGCATAGGTCGACAGGGCATCGGAGCTGCACGTCGTCGTCCGTCCCCGCAACCGGGGGCGCTGTCCGGTGCGTGCTGGTCCCACGAGGCCTTGCTGACGATGGGAGTGACTGCACTCAACCACTGAGACAAGACGCCGTCCCAAAAAACCAGTTCTGGAACCATTGGTTCTGCCGCTCCTGATCGCCATGAGATCAAGTGGGCGTCAGCGTTGTTCCGCTTTATCGGAACGAAGAACGAGCCGGGTGCTACCGCGACCACCGTTCAGCGCTACCGCCGCACACCAGTACGGTCGGGGCGGCGATCGCATGCCATCGTATTTCTGTGACCCCACGTTCCGCGATTGCTCCATATCTACATCTGAACGTGCAGCATTCTTCGGAGGTTGAACACGTTGCCATTCGGACGGATCAAGCAAACCGTTTCCCGGATTGCTCGCAATCGGAACGCCCCGGTGCAAGCCATGAAGCCCGGTTGGCTTGGCTGAGAGCCGGTTGATTGAACGGAACCTTTCACTTCGTCGGAGCCTACACGGTGCACCGATTGGCTAATCAGGCGCGACCTAGAGGCCACTTTTGCGGGCGTGTTCGTCCCTGGTCGAACTACCTGACCTACATTCCATTCGAAGGAGCCATACAACTCATTGGCCCAAGCTTAGAGTTGGCTTTCGATCCCAGTCCGTCGATTGCAACTAGCCCCACCAAGGCCAAGCCTTGCCGTCAAGGTCTATGCCTCGACCATCCGAGGGTACTGTTGGGGAAATGGTGCCCAGGAGAGGACTCGAACCTCCACGTCCATACGGACACTAGCACCTGAAGCTAGCGCGTCTACCAATTCCGCCACCTGGGCCGGTGTCGTGAGCGCGGTGACTACATCCGGTGTTAGGTGCTGTCAACGCGGTTTCACGGTTTTTTTCCGATTTCCTTCCGCGGCTGAAACGGTGGCTCTGGCGATGGTCATTCCTGCCGCGACGCAATCGCGTCTTGTCCCGCATCGCGCTGGAAGCTATCTGCTTTGCTAGCCACCGAACGGAGGGATCTTCTCATGTCCAAACTCGTCACGATCTTTGGCGGCTCTGGTTTCGTCGGGCGCTACGTCGCGCGGCGGATGGCGAAGGAAGGCTGGCGTGTGCGGGTTGCGACGCGGGTGCCGGACGAGTGCCTCTTCGTGCGCACCTACGGCGAGGTGGGGCAGGTCGAACCGGTGGCCTGCAATATTCGTGATGAGACCTCTGTTGCCGCGGCGGTGCAGGATGCGGATGCCGTGATCAATTGCGTCGGCATTCTCGCGGAAACGCGGAAGAACAGCTTCGGCGCCGTGCAGGTGGATGGCGCGGAGCGTGTCGCGCGTCTCTCCGCTGAAGCGGGCGTTTCTTCCATGGTCCAGATCTCTGCGATCGGGGCGGATGCCGGGTCTGACAGTGAGTATTCCCGAACCAAGGCAGAGGGTGAGGCGGCGGTTCTGCGGCACATGCCGAATGCGGTGATCCTCCGCCCGTCGATCATCTTCGGCCCGGAGGACGAATTCTTCAACCGTTTCGCGAAGATGAGCCGGTTCGGGCCGGTTCTGTCGATCATCGGCGCGGATACGAAATTCCAGCCGGTCTACGTCGATGACGTGGCCCGTGCCGCGGCGAGTGCTGCCATGGGGGAGGTCGAACCTGGCATCTACGAACTCGGCGGTCCGGACGTTGCGACCTTCCGCGAGTTGATGGAGCAGATGCTGGAGATCATCCGGCGCAAGAAGCTTATCAACAACGTGTCCTTCGGGATGGCCCGCATGATGGCGGGGGCATTCGGGCTGGTCGAGAAGATTTCCTTTGGTCTGGTGGATGCGCCGCTGACCGTAGATCAGGTCAAGAACCTTGCTCGGGACAATGTTGTCAGTGAAGGCGCCAGGGGTTTTGAGGATATCGGCATTCGCCCGGTGGCGATGAGCGCGATTCTCCCGGAATACCTCTGGCGGTTCCGTCCCAGCGGCCAGTACGAGGTTTTGACCGAGTCCGGAAAGAACCTGCACACCTGACCTTTGCCGTGATTGTCCGGCTCAGCCGGGCAGCATTCGGTGATGGTGAAGCCCGATGAGGGCATTGGCCGTGAGAACGGCGGACCAGGCCTGATCGGCCTGCTTCCATTCGGTTGCATCGACGAAATCCCAGTTCCAGAACGGACGCCATGCGCCGGAATCGTCCTGTGTGGCGGCAAGCGTCGAAGGCATGGCCGCCAGCCGGTCCGAGAACGCGGAAGCGCCGGGGGAGGTCGGTGTCGGCACGACCTGGAACGGCATAGCGTGGGCGTTGTCCGCCGATATGGCCGAGATCTCGCCGGGCAAGCGCCGCGTCAGCAGTTCGCGCAGTTCGGCGGGCAGGTTCGGGCTGTGGAAAAGCCGAATGCAGGGGTAGAGGTCGTAGATTTCCAGTGGACCCGGGTGGTCCACTTTCAAGCTGTGCAGGATCCGGGCGGCAAGTCCGTCGCGTATCTCCGGCGGGACAAGGGCCGCATGGTCAAAAAGGTAGCCTGCAAGCTCGGTCGAGGGGTTGAACACGAAGCCGATATAGCGGTCGAGGTCCGTGGCATCCCACCATGGGGCATGCGGGGCAGCATCGAGGCCGTCGTCGATGGCCGGCCAGACCCAGGCCTTCCGGTCGAGCGTCTCCAGCAAGTGGGCAATCGCCCGCTGCACCATCGGCAGGCTGCTCGGCGCGCCGCTGCTGCGCAGGTATTGGAATGCGACGCTGGTGGAAATGCCCTGCGTCAGCGGGGTCCGCAAGTCCGGTTCAATGCCCTGCGCAAAGCCGCCATCCGTATTCTGGTAGGCCTCCAGTTCGGCCCAGACAGCCTCGGCCGGCTGCTCGAGTACCACGTGGCGCGCCAGCGCATTGTCGAGTTGTCGCGGATTTTGGGCGAGATAACTCCATGCTTTCTCGATGCACTGTTTGGTCAGGTCGGGCATGGGTATTCCTCAAAGGTAGGTCATCGCCAGCAGGCCAAGGCCCAGCATGACGCGGTAGATGACATAGGGGGTGAAGCTGACGGAGCGAAGCAACCGCATCATCAGCGACAGCGCCAGCAGCGCCGCGGCGAAGGCAAGGGCCGCAGCAATCGACGCGTCGCGTGCCATGGCCCAGTTGGCGTGGGAGACGACGTCGATGCCAAGGAGCGTGCCGGACGCGATGATCGTTGGGATCGACATCAACATGGCGAGTCGCGCGGCGTCCTCTCGGGCATAGCCCAACTGGCGTGCGCCCGTGATGGTAATGCCGGAACGGGAGGTCCCCGGGATCAGCGCGACGGCCTGCCAGAGCCCCATGATGATTGCATCCCGCAGGGTCCAGTCGGCGGAATGGCGGGTCTGCTCACCCTTCTGGTCCGCCCAGTAGAGAACAAGGCCAAAGATCAGCATGGTCCAACCGATCACGGCGGTGGAGCGCATTGCATCGGCCAGACCCGTGACCTTGAGGACGAGCCCTACGAGGATCACGGGAACAGTTGCCACGATCAACAGGAAAGCGAGCCGGGCTCCCGGCGTGTCGATCTTGCCGCGAAGAAGGCGCGGTATGCCGCCGAGCGCCTGTTTCACATCGCTCCAGAAGTAGAGGATGACGGCGAAAAGCGTGCCCACATGGGTGGCGACATCGATTGTCAAACCCTGGTCATCCAGGCCGGTCAGATTCGGCAGAAGAATCAGGTGACCTGAGGAGGAGACGGGGAGGAATTCGGTAAGCCCCTGAATGATTGCAACAAGAAGGATGTTGAAGAGTGTCATGAGGTCCGGCAATTCTGTGAAATACGGGGATACCATAACCGGATGATTCCGAAAGGAAAGCTCAGAGCAAGGTAAGCAATGCTTACTTAAAATTCGGCGCTGCGGCGAAATCTGAGGTGCGGGTGTCAAAAAATCCTGCAATTAGGTAATATGTTCTGACTTTATTTCCCCGGCCGGGCGCTGTAGACAGCGCGGACTGAATAACGGAGGCAAGCCAGTGGCGAAACAGCGAATGCTCCAGTTCGTGGATGTGGACAAGCAGATGCCCGCGAAGCGGGTGGCGGATCTGCGTGCGCAGGATTTCGACGAGATTTATGGCGAGTTCGCGGAGGAGAAGGCGGCCGAGCAGTCCAGTCGCTGCAGTCAGTGCGGCGTGCCGTATTGCCAGTCGCACTGCCCGTTGCACAATAACATTCCCGACTGGCTTCGCCTGACGGCCGAAGGCCGGTTGCGGGAGGCCTATGACCTCTCCCAGTTGACCAACACCTTCCCGGAAATCTGCGGTCGCATCTGCCCGCAGGATCGTCTGTGCGAAGGCAATTGCGTCATCGAGCAGTCGGGGCACGGCACGGTGACCATCGGCGCCGTTGAGAAGTACATCACCGACACCGCCTGGGAAAAGGGCTGGGTCACACCGGTCAAGCCGGAGGTCGAGCGTGGCGAGAGCGTTGCGATCATCGGTGGCGGCCCTGGTGGGCTTGCGGCCGCCGACCGCCTGCGCCGCGCTGGTGTTCAGGTAACTGTCTACGATCGCCACGACCGTGCGGGCGGGCTCCTGACCTATGGCATCCCCGGCTTCAAGCTGGAGAAAGACATTGTCATGCGCCGCAACGAGCAGCTCGAAAAGGGCGGCGTCACCTTCGTTCTGAACTGCAACGTGGGCGAGGACATCAGCTTTGCGGATCTGCGGGCAAAGCACGATGCCGTGCTCATCGCGACCGGCGTCTACAAGAGCCGTGACCTCGGTGGGCCGGGCTCGGGCGCGGCCGGGATCGTACGCGCGATCGACTATCTGACTGCATCCAACCGCAAGAGTTTTGGCGACGAGGTTCCGGAGTTCGATTCCGGTGAGTTGAACGCCGAGGGTCGCAAGGTGGTTGTCATCGGTGGTGGCGACACCGCGATGGATTGTGTCCGTACCGCGATCCGTCAGGGCGCCACGAGCGTGAAGTGCCTCTATCGCAGGGATCGCGCCAATATGCCGGGCTCGCAGCGTGAGGTGCAGAATGCTGAGGAGGAAGGCGTCGTCTTCGAATGGCTGACCGCCCCCAAGGGCTTCACTGGCGAGCCGGTCACGGGCGTGATGGTGCAGAAGATGCGCCTTGGCGCGCCCGATGCCTCCGGTCGGCAACGGCCCGAGGTGATCGAGGGGGCCGACTATGTCGAAGAAGCGGATCTCGTGATCAAGGCGCTCGGTTTCGAGCCCGAGGACCTGCCCACGCTTTGGGGTGAAAAGGCGCTGGAGGTGACGCGCTGGGGCACCGTGAAGGCCGATTTCCGCACCCACGAGACGGCAATGCCGGGCGTCTACGCGGTCGGTGACATTGCCCGCGGCGCCTCGCTTGTGGTCTGGGCGATCCGGGATGGCCGCGAGGCAGCCGATGCCATGCTTGCCACGTTCGATGCGGTCGCAACCGGCGTGGCGGCGGAGTAACCCGATGGGTGCGGTCTCCACCGGGCAATGTCTCTGCGGTGCGGTCAAAGTTCGCGCCGTGGATCTGCCACGGGAAATGTCGGTCTGTCATTGCGACATGTGCCGGACATGGACGGGCGGCATGCCCTTTGCGGGCGTTTCTGTTGTCCGCGAGAATGTGACCTTCGAAGGTCAGGAGGCCATCCGCATCTATCGTTCGTCCAAATGGGTGGAGCGTGGTTTTTGCGGTACCTGCGGGACGAACCTCTTCTTCCGGATGGCAGGGGCGGCGGCCACTGCGAACATGAGTCTCGCGCCGGGTGTGCTGGACAGCATGAACGAATTCGCGCTGGTGGAAGAGGAATATGTGGATGTGAAGCCTGCGGGCTACGCTTTCGCAGGGAATCTGAAGCAGGTGACACGAGCACAAATGCACGATGCGCTCTCGGCGCATTTGCAGGGCCTGGGGCTGGCCGTGTAGCGCCGGGCAGACCAACGAAAAGAGCATCCGTCCGGGCAATTCCGGTCGGAATGGAAAGGAAAGGATGTCTGAACGGCATGGGACCGATGACAGGACATGAAGCCAGGAAGACCCGGGTGAGTGCCCGGGCCGCGCTCGTTGTTGTCGCCGGTCTTTTGGCCGCCGCGCCCACGCAGGCAGAGACCGTTATCGTGCCGGAGGGCTGCGAGGGCTTTCTGACCGCACAGATGAAGGGGTGTGGCGTCTCGCACTACTGGCGCTGCGAGGCGGCGCCGGAGGGCACCACCTGGGAGGTCCACTACGACCATGAAGGGGTTTTCTCGCTCTCGGTCTACGATCGTGATTTCCAGTGGCTCGACAGCCAGTATTTCAGCGATGGCACGCGGGAACACCTTGTCGGGGAAGGGCCCGACCCGGCCTCCCTCAGTACCCTGCTGGAGACCGGCCGCGATACATACGCCTTCGTCATCCGCGAGGAGGGACCGGACGGCACACGGGACGTCGTGCACCAGGGGTACGACCAGCTGACCGGCCAGACCGTCACGATTGATGGGGTGGCGCTGCTCGAAACCGAGTTCTCCTCTGTGGCGATGGATGCGGAAACCGGCGAGGAAATCTACTCCGTCTGGGGAAATCAATACGTGCATGAGGAGGAGCGGCTGTTCTTCATCGGACCGGACACTTTCCGCAGGGACGGTGAGGAGAATGCCAACGACCTCGGCCCGGTGCGTTTTGTCCACCCGGGAGAGCCCGGTTTTACGGATATGACCCCGCAATACGACTGCATCCAGTCTGAAGAGATCCGCTTCACGCCGGTCCCGTCGGAGGGTCTGCGATGAAGGGCCGTTGCATGTGTGGGGCCGTTCAAGTCGAAGCGACGCCCGAGACGCAGGAGTTGCACGCCTGTCACTGCGAGATGTGCCGCCGCTGGACCGGATCGGCCTTTGTGGAGATCGATGTGGCCGATGGAGACCTTTCATGGTCGGGCCCGGTAAAGACCTTCACCTCGTCGGACTGGGCGGAGCGGGCCTTCTGTGCCGAATGCGGCTCGACGCTGTGGTATCGAATGACCTCTCCTGAGCATCGGGGCTACAGCGTTTCGGCCGGCCTGTTCGAGAATGCCGGGGGCCTTTCCCTGAGCCGGGAGATCTTCATCGACTGCAAACCGGAGGGCTTCGCCTTCGCGGGAGAACGCGAACGATTGACGGAGGCTGAGGTCCTGGCCGCCTATGCACCGGAGGTCGCGCCATGACGCACCTGAGCCGGGACTGCCCGGTCGTCCCGCGCGTGCTGCCGCCTGGAGCCGCCCCCGCGTTCGCTGAACCTTTCTATGGCGGCTGGATCGGCCGGGCTGCACTGGACGCCCAAACGGCGCACGTGGCGGTCAGTCACACCGACCCGCACGAAATCCACATGGCGGTCTGTTCGGAGGTCACTCCGATCCCGAGCCGCCACCAGACTCATACCTACACCACGCTGCCCGGTTCCCGCGCCGGCGGGACCGGCCACGCCGGTCACGGCGCCAACGGCAGCCACCAAAGGAGGCATTCCCGATGACCAAGTACGACACCGCATGGGCGGCCGCGGAAAAGGCAAAGCGCGAATGGATGGCCGAAAACGGGCTCTACAGCGAGGCAGAGGAGCATTCCTCCTGTGGCGTCGGACTCGTGGTTGCCATCGACGGACAGAAGAGCCGCAAGGTTGTCGAAGACGGCATCAACGCGCTGAAAGCGGTCTGGCACCGTGGCGCGGTCGATGCCGACGGAAAGACCGGCGACGGTGCAGGGATCCACGTGCAGATCCCGGTCCCGTTCTTCTACGACCAGATCCGTCGCACCGGCCATGAGCCGGACGTGGACAAGCTGATCGCCGTCGGACAGGTGTTCCTGCCGCGGGTCGATCACGGCGAGCAGGAAACCTGCCGGACGATCGTCGAAAGCGAAGTCCTGCGGATGGGTTACTACATCTATGGCTGGCGCCACGTGCCGGTGGATATCGACTGCCTGGGCGAGAAGGCAAATGCCACGCGGCCGGAAATCGAACAGATCCTGATCTCCAATCACAAGGGTGTGGACGAGGAGACATTCGAGCGGGAACTCTATGTCATCCGCCGCCGGATCGAAAAGGCCGCGGCAGAGGCGCGGGTGCACGATTTCTATGTCTGTTCACTGTCCTGCCGGTCGATCATCTACAAGGGCATGATGCTGGCCGAGCAGGTGGCGGAGTTCTATCCCGACCTTCAGGATGAACGTTTCGAAAGCGCCTTCGCGATCTACCACCAGCGCTATTCGACCAACACCTTCCCGCAATGGTGGCTGGCGCAGCCTTTCCGGATGCTTGCCCACAACGGCGAGATCAACACGCTGAAGGGCAACGTCAACTGGATGAAGAGCCACGAGATCCGGATGGCCCACGGCACGTTCGGTGACATGGCCGAGGACATCAAACCGATCATCGCGCAGGGCTCGTCGGATTCTGCCGCCCTCGATTCCGTGTTCGAGATGCTGGTGCGCGCGGGCCGCTCCGCGCCGATGGCGAAGACGATGCTGGTGCCGGAAAGCTGGTCCAAACAGGCGGTCGAGCTGCCGAAGCCCTGGCGCGACATGTACTCTTACGTCAACGCTGTGATGGAGCCCTGGGACGGGCCGGCGGCGCTGGCCATGACTGACGGTCGTTGGGTCTGTGGGGGGCTGGACAGAAACGGACTGCGCCCGATGCGCTATGTCGTGACCGGCGACGGGCTGCTCATCGCGGGCTCCGAAGTCGGCATGGTGCCGACGGACGAGACCACGGTCGTCGAGAAGGGCGCGCTTGGCCCGGGGCAGATGATCGCGGTGGACATGAAGGAAGGCAAGCTCTTCCACGACGTCGAGATCAAGGACGCGCTTGCAGCCTCGCAGCCTTTCGGTGATTGGGTCCAGAAGGTCAACGAGATGGACGAGGTGCTCGCCGGCGAAACCGAGACCGCCTTGTTCACGGGCGGCGAACTGCGCCGGCGTCAGATAGCGGCGGGGTATTCGGTGGAGGAGCTGGAACAGATCCTCACGCCGATGGCGGAGGACGGCAAGGAGGCCATCGCCTCCATGGGCGACGACACGCCCTCTGCGGTGTTGTCGGAAAAGTACCGTCCGCTCAGCCACTTCTTCAGGCAGAACTTCAGCCAGGTGACCAATCCGCCGATCGACAGCCTGCGCGAGTACCGCGTGATGTCGCTCAAGACGCGCTTCGGTAACCTGAAGAACGTTCTGGACGAGGACAGCTCCCAGACCGAGATCGTCGTTCTGGAGAGCCCGTTCGTCGGCAATGCCCAGTTCGACAAGCTTGTCTCCGAGTTCAAGTCGCCGATGGTCGAGATCGACTGCACCTTCCCGGTGGGCGGTGAACAGAACGCCCTGCGCGAGGCGCTTGACCGGATCCGTGCCGAGGCTGAGGACGCCGTGCGTTCCGGCGCCGGGCACCTGGTTCTGACCGACCACCACCAGTCCGCCGACAAGGTGGCGATGCCCATGATCCTGGCGACCTCTGCGGTGCATTCCTGGCTCACGCGGAAGGGGCTGCGGACATTCTGCTCGCTCAATGTGCGCTCTGCCGAATGCGTGGATCCGCATTATTTTGCGGTGCTGATCGGGTGTGGCGCGACGGTGGTCAATGCCTACCTCGCTGAGGACAGCCTTGCCGACCGGATCGAGCGCGGGTTGCTTGACGGTCCGCTCAACACGGCGGTCGCGAAGTACCGTGCGGCAATTGATGCCGGCCTGTTGAAGATCATGTCCAAGATGGGGATCTCGGTGATTTCCTCCTATCGTGGCGGTCTGAACTTCGAGGCAGTGGGGCTTTCGCGTGCCATGGTGGCGGAGTTCTTCCCGGGCATGGTGAGCCGGATCTCCGGCATCGGGGTGGCCGGCATCCAGCGCAAGGCGGAAAAGGTGCACAAGTCGGGCTGGCTCGGCGGCAACGACATCCTGCCGCTCGGTGGGTTCTACAAGGCGCGCAAGTCGGGCGAGACCCATGCCTGGGGCGCTCAGTCGATGCACATGATGCAGACAGCCTGCAACACCGGCTCCTTCGAGCTGTGGACACAATATTCCAAGCGGATGCGGGCAAATCCGCCGATCCACCTTCGCGACCTGATGGATTTCAAGCCGTTGGGACGTCCGGTGCCAATCGAGGAGGTCGAATCCATCACCTCCATCCGCAAGCGTTTCGTCACGCCCGGCATGTCGCTCGGTGCGCTGAGCCCGGAAGCGCACAAGACACTGAACGTGGCGATGAACCGGATCGGCGCCAAGTCCGACTCCGGTGAGGGCGGTGAGGATCCGGCGCATTTCGTTCCGGAACCGAACGGCGACAACCCTTCTGCCAAGATCAAGCAGGTGGCCTCGGGCCGCTTCGGTGTGACCGCCGAGTACCTGAACCATTGCGAGGAACTGGAGATCAAGGTGGCCCAGGGCGCAAAGCCCGGGGAAGGCGGCCAGTTGCCGGGCCTGAAGGTCACGGACCTGATCGCCCGCCTGCGGCATTCGACCAAGGGCGTGACGCTGATCTCCCCGCCGCCGCACCACGATATCTATTCCATCGAGGACCTTGCGCAGTTGATCTACGACCTCAAGCAGATCAACCCGCGCTGCAAGGTGACGGTGAAGCTGGTGGCGGCAAGCGGTGTCGGCACCATTGCGGCCGGTGTGGCCAAGGCCGAGGCCGACGTGATCCTGATCTCCGGTCACAATGGTGGTACGGGGGCCTCGCCAGCGACCTCGATCAAATATGCCGGCCTGCCATGGGAGATGGGCCTGACCGAGGCGCATCAGGTTCTCGCGATGAACAAATTGCGCGGCCGCGTGACACTGCGGACGGACGGCGGCCTGCGGACCGGACGGGACATCGTGATGGCCGCGATGCTGGGCGCCGAGGAATATGGTATCGGCACTGCCGCGCTCATCGCGATGGGCTGCATCATGGTGCGTCAATGCCAGTCCAATACCTGCCCGGTGGGCGTCTGCACACAGGATCCCCGGCTTCGGGAGAAGTACACGGGGTCCGCGGACAAGGTGGTCAACCTGATCACGTTCTATGCGCAGGAGGTGCGGGAAATCCTGGCCGAGCTGGGCGCCAAGAGCCTCGAAGAAGTGATCGGTCGCACGGATCTGCTGGCGCAGGTCAGCCGCGGCAACGCGCATCTCGACGATCTCGACCTGAACCCGCTGCTGATCTCCGTCGATGGTGCCAAGGACATCGTCTACGACATGAACAAGCCGCGGAATGCAGTGCCGGACACGCTCGACGCACAGATCGTGGCCGACGCCGCGCGGTTCCTGAAGGACGGAGAGAAAATGCAACTCTCCTATGCCGTGCAGAACACGCTCAGGACCATCGGCACGCGGACGTCGAGCCATATCGTCCAGCGCTTCGGCATGCGCAATGCGCTCCAGCCGGATCACCTGACGGTCAAGCTCACGGGGTCTGCCGGGCAGTCGCTCGGGGCCTTCGCGGCACCGGGGCTCAAGCTTGAAGTGTCCGGCGACGCCAACGACTACGTGGGCAAGGGCTTGTCGGGGGGGACGATTGTTGTGCGCCCACCGATGAACTCGCCGCTGAAGGCCGATGACAACACGATCATCGGCAACACGGTGCTCTATGGTGCGACCGACGGCTATCTCTTTGCCGCTGGCCGCGCGGGCGAGCGGTTCGCGGTGCGCAACTCCGGTGCGAAGGTGGTGATCGAAGGCTGTGGGTCCAACGGGTGTGAATACATGACCGGCGGTGTCGCGGTGATCCTCGGTTCCATCGGCGCAAACTTCGGCGCGGGCATGACAGGGGGCATGGCCTACCTGTACGATCCGGATGGATCGTCGCTTGAGTTGATGAACACGGAGACGCTTGTGTCCGCGGCGGTCAGCCATCCCCATTGGGAGGCAGAACTGCGCGGGCTGATCGAACGTCATGCCGAGGAAACCGGTTCCGCAAAGGCGGCCAACATCCTTCAGCACTGGGATCTGGAGCTGTGCAACTTCGTGCAGGTCTGTCCGAAGGAGATGCTTGCCCACATCCCGCATCCGCTGACACAGGAAGAAGGTGCGATACCAGCCGAGTAAGCCGGACGGTCACGATCGCCGAATCGGTCCTTGCACCGGTTGCAAGACGCGAAACCATCAAATGCGCCCGCAGGCTTTGCGGGCGCTTTTTTCTTGCCGCAGGCGTGGGAAGGCCCGGGCGATGGACGGGATCCATTCGGCCGACAACTCAGGCACGGGTCAGGCGCAGGGTCCGCAATAGGAAACGTGGATTGCCCTGAAAGCGCGCCTCTCCGGAATGGCGCGGGCGTTGTCCAGACAAGAAAAGGGCGGCAGCCGGGTGTGACTGCCGCCGCTTTCGGGTCTTTTGTCGAACGGGGTCAGTTCGAGGCGGCTTGCGCGGCGATACCCTCGGCCATCATGGTGCGGGCGTCCTCCACGAGGGCGGCGCCATCAAGGCCCTTGGAATTGGCCTCTTCGATCCAGGCCGCGATGACCTTTTCCCCGACGTCCTTGATACGGTCGGTTTCCTCCGGACTGATCTCGGTGATCGGGTTCACGGTGGCAGCGACCACCGCCTTGCCCTCCGCATCCCCGGTGTCATGCGCCCGTCCGGCCCAGGCCGCCGCCATAAGGCCGGAGTTGTCGTCGATCACCTTCTTCAGGTCGTCGGGCAGGCTCTCGTACTTCGCTTTGTTCATCGCCCAGATGAAGTAGAGGTTGTAGAGTGAG
Source organism: Aliiruegeria haliotis (assembly GCF_003003255.1). GTDB lineage: Bacteria > Pseudomonadota > Alphaproteobacteria > Rhodobacterales > Rhodobacteraceae > Tropicimonas > Tropicimonas haliotis. The sequence goes on along the minus strand of NZ_PVTD01000003.1, from coordinate 394,536 downwards.
TAGTCGCCGGCGACATCCGTATGGCTGTCGGCCAGTTCGTGCAGCTTGAGCGAGGGCACGATTTCCCATGGCACGACCCCGCCGTCGATCACGCCCTTGGAAAGCGCCTCCGGGAAGGCCGGGACCGGCATGCCGACCGGTGTGGCGCCAAGCTCCTTGAGCAGCATGGTCGCCGGACGCGACGGGCCGCGCAGGCGAAGGCCGGCGAAATCTTCCAGGGACTCCGGATTGGGGCCTTTCTTGTGGATGATGCCCTCGCCATGCAGATGCGCCATGATGACGTGGACGTCGGCAAAATCGTCCAGCAGGTATTTCTGCGTGAAGTTCCAGGCGGCGATGCTGGCGGCCTCGGTGTTCTTCGGGGTGATGAAGGGCAGTTCCAGCGCTTCCGCCTCGGGGAAGCGACCGGGCTGGTAGCCGGGGATGACCCAGCCGCCATCGATCACGCCGTCGCGGATCAGGTCGTACTGGCTGGTTGCCTTTCCGCCAAGCGCCATGCCGGCATAGATCTCGACCTTGATGCGGCCGCCGGACTGCTCCTCGATCGCCTTGGCCCAGGGATCCATGAAATGGGTCGGGTTGGCCGATTTCGGTGAGACGAAATGCTGGAAGCGCAGCGTCACCTCCTGCGCGGAAACGGTGCCCGCAGAGACGGCAAGGGTTGCCGCAAGGGCGAGGCTGCGAAGGGTGAATGGCACGACGGAGGTCTCCTCGTCATCATCAGTGTCAGTCTGAACGCGCGGCGGCGCGTTGCCGTTGTTTACGGGAGGCAAAATAGTCGGGCAACCGGATTGCGGAGGCATTCCGAAACCGCACCGAAACAATTTCCCATGCCCGGCGGCTATCGGAAACCGTCGTTCCAGATTCGAGAGCGGCGGTGTGCGGCATTGCTGCCCGTCGGCGAAGGCGAGGACCGTCAGCCCCAGGTGGGGTGAAACTTCTCCGCCGGAGACAGGGTGAAGATGTCGAACCCGTCGGCGGTCACGCCAATGGAATGCTCGAACTGCGCAGAGAGCGACTTGTCACGGGTCACGGCGGTCCAGTCGTCGGAGAGGACCTTGGTTTCCGGCCGGCCAAGGTTCACCATTGGCTCGATGGTGAAGAACATGCCTTCTTCCAGAACCGGCCCAGTCCCCGGACGGCCGTAGTGCAAAACGTTCGGCGGCGCATGGAAGACCCGCCCGAGCCCGTGGCCACAGAAATCCCGTACGACCGACATTCGGTGAGACTCGACGTAGCTCTGGATGGCATGGCCGATGTCACCGAAGGTGTTTCCGGGCCTGACGGCCTCGATCCCCTTGAACAGCGCGTCATGCGTGACCTGTATCAGCCGCTCTGCCTTGCGAGGCAGCTTGCCGGCCACGTACATGCGGGACGTATCGCCGAACCAGCCGTCCACGATCACCGTGACGTCGATGTTCAGGATATCGCCCTCGTGCAACTTCTTGTCGCTCGGGATGCCGTGGCAGACGACGTGGTTCACGCTGATGCAAGTTGCGTGCTGATAACCCTTGTAGCCGATCGTGGCAGAGGTCGCGCCGGCGTCCTCCACCATCTGCTGGACGGCGGCGTCGATGGTGCCGGTGGTCTGGCCCGGGAAGACGAGCGGGGCGACGCGGTCAAGGATATCGGCGGCGAGCCGGCCGGCCGCGTGCATGCCGGCGAAATCCGATGGCTCGTAGAGCCGGATGCCGTCTTTCGTCAGATGTGCGCGCTTTTCGTCCACGGTGATCGAGCCTCTTCAATCGTAACGGAGGGGAACATAGGGACCGCGGGCCGGAAATGCCAGATGCGCTTTGACGGGTGGGCAGATTGGCGCGGGAGCGGGCATGGCGAAACGCCCATAGCCGGGCAGGGACGGCTGGGTCAGGCCGGGATCTTGCAATCTCCGATCGGATACCCTACCTAGCCCCTCGAGAGGTTGGCGCGGGCAGGCGCCTCGCCAACCCGGTCAGGTCCGGAAGGAAGCAGCCGCAACGAGCCCCGCTTGGGTCGATGTCCAGCCTCTCACCAATCCCTGTCGACGGAGGTTTCATGGCAGAGCTTGTGATCATCCTCCGGGCATCGCGCATCTGACATCAGCGCCTTGGCCCGGCCGTTTTCGTTCCGGCAAATTGCCGGATCCATTGACGTGACCAGGGATCAGACCATTGACATCTATTACTCTTTCCGACCTCGGATGGTCGGCTCATTTCCGTGCGCAGCTTGACGATGCGCCAGAAGACCTCGCCCGTATCAGCGGCGTGGAACGTACCCGGCTGGAGGCACTGTCGCCGGACGGGCCAGTGTCGCTTTCGCTGCCCGGCGGGCAGAGCACCGGCGACTATGCCGTTGGCGACTGGGTTCGCTACGACCCGGAGACCGGCCGCTGCCTGCGTCGATTCGAACGCCAGACGCTCCTGCATCGCCGTGCGGCGGGGACTGGCGCTGTGGATCAGCTGATTGCCGCGAATGTCGACACGCTCGGCATCGTGACGTCCTGCAATGCCGACTTCAAGGAGGCGCGGCTGGAGCGCTATCTTGCCCTCGCCGCACAGGCGGGATGCCTGCCGCTGGTGATCATCACCAAGGCCGATACCGTTGACGATCCGGGCGCCTACCGCCGCCGGGCGGAGTCCTTGTCGCCGCTGGTCGTGGCGATTGATATCGATGCCACCGACCCGCTGGAGATCCGGCGGCTCAACGCCTGGGCCGCCGACGGGCGGACGCTTGCGCTGCTGGGCTCATCCGGCGTTGGCAAGACGACGATCTCCAATGCGCTGACTGGCCGGGGCGAGGCGACACAGGGCATACGTGAGGACGATGCCAAAGGCCGGCACACAACCACGTCGCGGGCGCTGTGGCGGACCACGGCGGGCGGCTGGCTGATCGATACACCGGGAATGCGGGCCCTGCGTCTGACCGATGCGGCAGAGGGGATCGACACGGTGTTCGCGGATCTCACGGATCTAGCCGGGCAGTGCCGGTTCAGCGACTGCACCCATGGCAACGAGCCGGGCTGCGCCATTCAGGCAGAGATCGACGCCGGGCGGCTGGATCCCGGCCGCTTGCGCCGCTGGGAGAAGCTGTTGCGGGAGGATGCGCGGAACTCCGAGACACTCGCGGAGGCCCGTGCACGGGATCGCTCGCTCCAGAAGGTCTACCGGCAGGGGCAAGCCATAGGGAAGCAGAAACGCGGGCTGTGAGCCGGGCGAACTGCCTTCGACAAGTTTGCTGAGCAAGGACGCGCTCGCCATTGCGTGGGCGCGTCCAATCCGCGTGGCGTCTTTTGCTCAACCCCGGCGGGACTGGGGCACTTCGTCCACCGGCATCTCGGGCCCGATCGACACGCCATCGCGGTCAATGACCGTGCCGTGGCAGATCATCTCCACTCCCGCCGCGCGGGCCATGTCGAACGCTGCCGCATAGCCCGGGTCAATGTCGCCGGACAGGCGGAACCGTGTGCAGTCTGTCCGCTGCACGAGGTACAACATCACCGCGCGATGCCCTGCTTCCAGCATTCGGGAGAGTTCCGCGAGGTGTTTTGCGCCACGTTTCGTCACCGAGTCCGGGAATTCGGCCCAGTCGCCCTCCCTGCGCAGGTGGACGTTCTTCACCTCGACATAGGCATCCGGCAGACCCGCCTCGCTCAGCAGGAAGTCCACCCGACTTCCTTCGCCGTATTTCACTTCAGGACGCACGCTGCCATAGGCCGAGAGCTGCGGGATGGCCCGCGCGTGCAACGCCTCCTTGACCACGCGGTTCGGCACGGCGGTGTCGATCCCTGCCCAGTGGCCCCCGGGCAGTTCGGACAGCCGCCAGCCGTACTTGAGCTTCTTTTTCGGATCGTCGTTGGGTTCCAGCCAGATCCGCGTGCCCTCCTCCTTCAATCCCATCATCGAGCCGGGATTGGCACAGTGGGCGGTGATCTCTTCACCGGTTGCCTCCAGCACCGCGTCGGCGAGGAAGCGTTTGTAGCGGCGGATCAGCCGGGCGGGCACGAGCGGGGTTTGAAAGCGCATGGGGCGGGCCTATACCGGCATTCGAGGCCAGACAAGAAGGAGCACCCGATGACGAATCCCACCGCCGCGATGCTGGTGATCGGTGACGAGATCCTGTCCGGCCGCACCCGCGATGCCAACATGAGCCACCTCGCCGTGGAGCTGACCAAGCGGGGCATCCGGCTGGCGGAGGTACGGGTGGTCGCAGACGACCCCGCGGCAATCGTTTCGGCCGTAAAGGCCCTGTCGTCCGGCTATGACCATGTCTTCACCTCCGGCGGGATCGGGCCAACCCACGACGACATCACCGCCGAGTGCATTGCCGAGGCCTTCGGTGCAGCGTTTGGTGTGCGCGACGACGCCCGGGCAATCCTGCAGGTGCATTACGATGCCAACGGGCAGGAGTTGAACGAGGCACGGCTGCGCATGGCCCGTATCCCCGAGGGAGCTGACCTGATCGAGAACCCGATCTCTGCCGCGCCCGGCTTTTCCCTTGGCAACGTGCATGTCATGGCAGGCGTGCCCACGATCTTCCAGGCGATGGTTGCGTCGGTCCTGCCGGGGATGACCGGCGGCGACCCGGTCCTGAGCCAGTCGCTGCGGATCAACCGGGGCGAAGGCGATATCGCGACGCCGCTGTCGGCGCTTGCGGAGGCCTTTCCGGACCTGTCGATCGGATCCTATCCGTTCATGCAGGACGGGGTATATGGCGCGAGTATCGTGATCCGGGGAACCAATGCCGGGCAGATCGATGATGCGATGACACGGCTGGCGAAACTGTTTCCGGGGGACATTGCGTGAGCGATCCGTCGGTTGCGGAGCTTTTTGAGGCCATCGACGCGACATGGCCCGCTGTCCGCCAGATCGAATTGCCGGGCTGGTGCGTCCGGGAGGGGCGGGGCGGCGGCAGTCGTGTATCGGCGGCCACGGCCACGACCTCGGCCCCCGATATCAGTGCGATGGAGGCCGCGCAGCGCGCTCTGGGCCAACTGCCGCTGGTGATGATCCGGGACGGCGAGGATGCGCTGGATGCCCGGTTGGCGGCGTCGGGGTTCACCGTGAAGGATCCGGTGGTTCTGTATGTGGGCGCGGTGCAGGAGATGGCCGTCGCGCCGCCTCCGGTCTCGGCCTTCCATGTGGAATGGCCGCCGACGAAGATCCAGGAGGAGATCTGGGCAGACGGCGGTGTCGGGCCGGCACGGCTGGCGGTCATGGACCGTGTGGACGGAGAGAAATGTGCGATCCTCGGCCGTTCCGCGGATCAACCGGCGGGCACGGCGTTTGTTGCGAAGCATGGCAGGGTCGCGATGCTGCATGCGCTGGAGGTGATGCCATCACTTCGGCGCAAGGGCACCGGCGTGAATGTCATGCATGCCGCCGCGATCTGGGCAGCGGCCCGCGGGGCACGTTGGATGTCGGTGCTGGTGACGGAGGACAATGGCGGTGGAAATGCGCTCTATACGGGGCTCGGGATGACCGCGGCGACTCGGTACCACTACCGGGTGAAGGCGGAATAGCGGCGCCCGACGGATGGTGGCTCGCGTGAACAAGCCCAAGGGCGACTTGCCGCGTCGGTAGCCGGTTCACCGCCAGGGGCTGCGCTTCGCGGTTCGGCGCGATCAAGCTCCCGGAACAATGCCGAAATGCATGGCGGCGAGATGCCCCGCCTGCCGCTGTCACGACAGCATCAAATTCCCGCAACGGATCGCTTCGCCGCTACTTCTTCTTCATCGCATCCATCAGCGCCGCACCGAAGGCTCCTGTGTCGCGTCCGGCTTTATTGGGCTTTGCCTGCATCTGCCGGGGCGGCTTTGCGCCCCGTGGCCCCTTGCCGGCCGGCTTGCCGCCGGGTTTGTCGCCCTGCGCCGACCGGTCTGGGTTCTTCCGCATGGAGAGGCCGATCCGTTTGCGCGGCACGTCTACCTCCATCACGCGAACCTTGACCACGTCGCCGGTTTTGACAACCTCGTGGGGGTCCTTCACGAACCGGTCTGCCAGCTGCGAGACATGGACCAACCCGTCCTGGTGCACGCCGACATCCACGAATGCGCCAAAGGCGGCGACGTTGGTCACGGTGCCTTCCAGCATCATGCCGGGCTTGAGGTCGGTGATCTGCTCCACCCCGTCGGTGAAGCTGGCGGTCACGAACTCAGGACGCGGGTCGCGGCCGGGCTTGGCCAGTTCTGCAAGGATATCGCGGACGGTGGGCAGGCCAAAGGTCGCGTCGACGAAATCTTCCGCGCGCAGTCCCTTGAGCCGTGCTTCGTCGCCCATGATCTGCCGCAGGTCGCGTCCGCAGGCGGAGACGATACGCCGGGCGACGTCGTAGGCCTCCGGGTGGACGGACGAAGCATCGAGCGGCTCGTCGCCCCCCGTTATCCGCAGGAACCCGGCGCATTGCTCAAAAGCCCGCGGGCCGAGGCGCGCGACCCCCAGCAGATCCTTCCGCGTCCCGAAGGCGCCGTTCATGTCCCGGTGGCTGACAATGGCTTCGGCCAGCGACGGCCCGAGGCCGGACACTCGCGCCAGAAGAGGTGCCGAAGCCATGTTGAGGTCCACGCCCACCGCGTTCACGGCATCCTCGACCACGGCATCGAGCTGCTTTGCCAGTCGGAATTGGTCGACGTCGTGTTGGTACTGCCCCACGCCGATGGCCTTGGGTTCGATCTTCACGAGCTCCGCCAGAGGGTCCTGCAAGCGGCGCGCGATAGAGACGGCCCCCCGCAGCGAGACATCGAGATCGGGAAACTCGCGTGCCGCCAGTTCAGAGGCCGAGTAGACGGAGGCGCCGGCCTCCGAGACGACAACCTTCGTGGGTTTCGGTGCGGGCAGTTCCGCCAGCAACTCGGCGACCATACGTTCGGTTTCGCGGCTGGCAGTGCCATTTCCGATGGCGATCAGTTCGACCCCGTGGGCCCGGATCAGTTTGGCGAGCGCGACCTGGCTGCCCCGCAGGTCGTTCTTTGGCTGGAAGGGGTAGATCGTGTCAGTGTCGAGCAGCTTTCCGGTGGCATCGACCACGGCCACCTTGACGCCGGTTCGGATACCGGGGTCGAGCCCCATCGTGGCACGGTTTCCGGCAGGCGCGGCGAGCAGCAGGTCCTTGAGGTTGCGGCCAAAGACACGGATGGCTTCCTCCTGCGCGCGCTCCCGCAGGTCACCTTGCAGGTCGAGCAGCATCGACAGGCTCAGCTTCACACGCCAGGCCCATCCGGCCACCCCGCGCAGCCACGCATCACCAGGCCCATTGCCCCGGGTTTCGAGCGCGGCGCAAACCATCGCCTCGACTGCGGGCAGGTCCGTTTCCGCGTCGGGCTGGATGTCGAGCCGCAGGACGCCCTCGTTGGAGCCGCGGAACATGGCCAGGGCACGGTGGCTCGGAACGTCGGCCCACCGCTCGCGGTGGTCGAAATAGTCGGAGAACTTGGCGCCCTTCTGCTCCTCGCCCTCATTCACGCGCGCCGTGAGATAGGCCCGCTCCTTCATGAACTCCCGCAACCGCCCGACGAGGTCTGCGTTTTCGGACAGCTGTTCGACGAGGATATCGCGCGCGCCCGCAAGCGCTTCCTTCACGTCGGCAACCTCGTCGGTGACAAACCCTTCGGCCAGTGCTTCCGGCGCGGTGTTCCGGTCCGCGAGAATGGCATCGACGAGCCCACCAAGCCCCTTCTCGCGGGCAATCATCGCCCGTGTGCGCCGTTTGGGCTTGTAGGGAAGGTAGAGATCCTCCAGCACCGACTTGGTGTCGGCGCCCCGGATCGCCTTCTCCAGATCGTCGGTCAGTTTTCCCTGGTCTCGGATCGTGTCGAGGATCGTGGCCCTGCGTGCCTCCATCTCCGTAAGGTAGCCCAACCGCTCCGAAAGCTCCCGCAACTGGCTGTCATCCAGACCGCCCGTGACCTCCTTGCGGTACCGCGCGATGAACGGCACGGTGGCGCCCTCGTTCAACAGGGCCACCGTGGCTTCCACCTGCTCGGGGCGGGCACCGATCTCTCGCGCGATGGTCTGGGTTATTCGGCGGCTGGTATCAGGCGTCATGGGCTGCGTCTCTTGTGATGGGGCATCCTTGGTAGCCTCCCACAGCCCCGCGGCCAAGCCCGGCGTCAAAGTTATCCCCAGACTTCTCGACCCCGACACCTTTCGCCGTTCGGAGCATTGGCCGCGGCCCCATTGGACGAATCGTCGGCACCGTAATTCGTGCCATTCGCCGTGTTTCACCGCCCCGTTGCCGACCGAGAAAACGCTTGACTTGCCGTAAGGTCAAGTGCCGAAACGGAAAAACCGAAATCGGCGCCTACCGGAACGGTCATTTGAGAAAAAACCGTTTTATGTCATACTGTTCTGGCATTTCAGGCAGCAGTCTCGTTGGAGGCGAGAGCATCGACCAGCAGCATTTCTCCAAACCCGGCACCACGAGGCACCGGCCCAACCTTCGAGCAGTTCTGAGGCAATACCTTTCACCCGGCGCTTTTCCAGCACTTCAAGGACTATCAACATGACCAGCATTCTTATATTCGCGGCAACAACGAACACACTTGGTACCGAGCTGTATGCCACGAGCGCTGACGGCAGCACGGCCACTCTGATCCAGGACCTGAATCCGGGTTCCGGAAACGGGGTTAACCCGGCATTCTTTCCCAATGCTCCATTTGCGACCCTTCGGGACTTCGCCACGCTGAACGGAGAGTTCTACTTCGGCGGTACCGACGGCACCGCCGGCAACGAGTTGTTCAAGACAAGCGGGTCAGGCGCCTCGCTTGTGAAGGATATCCAGTTTGGCGGTGGCGGATCGTTTCCAACGCAAATGGTCACGCTGAATGGCGAAATCCTCTTCCGTGCGAATGACGGTACGGACGGACAGGAGCTTTGGAAGACCGATGGCACGGGAGGGGGGACAAGCCTTGCAAAAGATATCTTTCCGGGTGGCGGTGGCTCAGCGCTCTTCGATCTGTTCAAGTTCGGAGACAAGGTAATCTTCCGTGCGAATGACGGATCCACAGGGGAAGAGGTTTACATCACCGACGGTACTTTTGCCGGTACCCAGCTTCTAAAGGACATCAACCCTGGCGGCAGTTCCTCTCCGGATATCGATGGCGGTGGCTTGCTTGGCAACACCTACCTGTTCAGGGCGAACGATGGGACAACCGGGCAGGAGCTCTGGAAAACAGATGGCACGACAGGTGGTACGGAGCTTGTAAGGGATATCAACCCGGGTGCCGGCGGCTCTACCCCTGACAACTTCACTGAGCTGAACGGCATCTCTCTCTTCTCGGCAAACAATGGGTCGGTCGGGCAGGAGCTGTGGCGCACGGATGGTTCTTTTGGCGGCACACAACTGGTGAAAGACATCAATCCCGGCGCTGCTGGTTCCAATCTGGGCAATCAGCTCACGCTGGGGGCCGTGGTCAACAACACATTGGTATTTCAGGCAAACAACGGGACAAACGGCCAGGAGCTCTGGGTGTCGGATGGAACTGGTGCAGGAACCAAACTGCTAGCGGACATCAACCCCGGTGCCGGCGGGTCAAATCCGACAAACCTTGTTCCGCTCGGTGATGGGTCGCTCGGTATCTTTGCTGCCAACGACGGCACGAACGGAAAGGAGCTTTGGATCACGGACGGTACGACTGCCGGCACGCGTCTGCTCAAGGATATCAACCCGGGTGCGGCGAGCTCGACGCCAAACGTGATGATCCCGGTCAATGACCTTGTTTACTTCCGCGCGAACAACGGCACGAACGGTGCGGAACTTTGGGTGACTGACGGCACCGAGGCCGGAACTGTTCTGGTCAGAGACATTGCCGGTGGCGCAGGGAACTCGAACCCGATTCCCGTCGGGCTACTCGATATCAATGTGGCGCCGACTGGTCTGGCGCTGAGTTCGAACAGCGTCAATGAGAATGCCCCCAGCGGCACCAATGTCGGGGCCCTGTCTGCGACGGACGCAGATGGCGACAGCCTGAGTTTCTCGTTGGTCAACAACGCTGGCGGAAGGTTCGGAGTCGTGGGGCAGAACCTTGTCGTGACGGGTGGCCTCGATTTTGAAACCAACACGAGCCACACCGTGCGCGTTCGCGTCAGCGACGGCAATGGCGGCTCTGAGGAGAAGAACTTCATCATCACCGTCAACGACCTGCTCGACGCGACCAATGGAAACGACAACCTTGGCGGCACGCCGGGCGTCGATATCCTGAACGGTCTGCGTGGCAACGACACCCTGCGTGGACTGGGTTCCGGTGACACGCTCAAGGGGGGCGTCGGCGCCGACAAGCTCTTTGGCGGCAACGGCGATGATCGCCTGATTGGCGGCTTCGGGGAAGATCTCCTGAATGGCGGCGCAGGGGCGGACTTCATGAAGGGTGGCGCCAAGAACGACACGATGAACGGTGGTCGCGGTGCTGACACGATGAACGGCGGCGTTGGCAACGACACCATGAATGGCGGTGGCGGCAAGGATTCGATGCAGGGCGGCGTCGGCAGCGATACCATGAACGGTGGTGGTCGGGACGATGTCGTGAACGGTGGCAAGGGCAACGACGATATGTCCGGCGGCCGGGGCGCAGACCGGATGATCGGTGCCAAGGGCCGGGACGAGATGGCCGGCGGCGGCGGCGCCGATACCTTCGTGGTTAACAAGATCTCCGGGAAGGACACGGTGACCGATTTCCAGCTTGGCGTCGATGTCATCGAGATTGGCGGCGGCCTGAACTTCAACGGGTTGAAGTTCTTTGGACTGGACGGTGGCAGCAGCACCCGGGTGGTGATGGCCAAGGGCAACTATGTCGACCTTGAGGATATTGCCCGTTCCGACATCACCAACTCGCCCGAATCCTTCGACTTCGTCTGAAGCGGTTCGATCTGAACTGAGACCCCGGGGCGCTTGCCGGCGCCCCGGGGTCGCTTCGTAGACGGCGTTCCGTTTCAGGCAGTCATGGCTGCCCGGATCTCGGTCGCGTACTGGTCGGCGTTCAGGCCGACAATCAGGTGTAGCAAGCCGTCGCCAAGGCTCTGAACCCCCAGAACGCCGGCAGCCGCCAGGGCAGCCGGATCGAGCTGTTCCCCATCGGCCAATGTCACCCGAAGCCGCGTCTCTGCCGCGGATTCCGCCTGCTGGACATTGCCGGCTCCCCCCAGCGCCGCCAGCATGGCCTTCGCCTTTTCGGCTGCCTGCGGGTCGGCAACCCTCGGCTTGGCCGCATCGGGTTTGTAGACCACTTGCGGGGCCGCGGCGCCTTCGGGCAACTCGGCTTCGTCGCCAGCGGTCCTGAGGTATTCCTGCATGTCGATCATCAACCCTTCGGCACGCGGTCCGAAGATCGCCTGAAGGTTGTTTCCAACCTGCACGACACCGGCAGCACCGAGCGCCTTCAGCTTGTCCTGGTTTGCCTTGCCGACATCTTCCACCTCGATTCGCAGGCGGGTGATACAGGCGTCCAGCCCCTTGATATTGGAGCGCCCGCCAAAGGCCAGAACGAGCTCTTTGGACATCTGGTCGGCTGCCGCATCGCCTAGTGCGGCCTCCGCCACCTCCGCGTCTTCACGGCCGGGCGTCTTCAGGTCGAACTTCAGGATCAACGTGCGGAAGGTGACATAGTAGATCGCCGCGAAGATCGGCCCGAGGATGAAGATGACCCATGGACGGATATTCGTCGCGTAGAAGAGCGCGAAGTCGATGAACCCGTGGGAGAAGGAATAGCCCAGACGTGCGCCGGTCAGGTAGGTGATCAGGTAGATGATCCCAACCAGCCCCGCGTGTGCGGCGTAGAGCATCGGCGCTACGAACAGGAAGGCGAATTCCAGCGGTTCGGTGATGCCCGTCAGGAAGGAGGTCAACGCGGCAGAGACCATGATTCCCGAAACCCGCGCCCGGTTTTCGGGCCGCGCCGTGTGGATGATGGCGAAGGCGGCGGCCGGCAGGCCGAACATCTTGAACACGAACCCACCGCCAAGGATGCCGGCCTCGTAGTCCCCCGCGAAGTAACGGCTGATGACGCCGTGCACGACCTCTCCCGAAGGCGTGGTGTACGAACCGACCTCGAAGAAGAATGGCACATTCCAGATGTGGTGCAGGCCGAACGGGATCAGCGCCCGCTCCACCCAGCCGTAGATGGTGACGGCCATCGCCGGGTTACCGTAGGCGGCCCAGTCCCCGAAGCTGCGGATACCGGCTCCGATCGGGGGCCAGACGACCGACAGGATGGCAGCCAGTCCGATGGCGGAGAAAGCGGTCGCAATCGGCACGAAGCGCTTGCCGGCGAAAAAGCCAAGGTAGGACGGCAGGCTCATTCGATAGAACCGGTTGAACATGGCCGCCGCGATGAGACCGATGAGTATGCCGCCGAACACCCCGGTGTCGATGCTCTCGAAGCCCATGACCTGGGTAATCTCGGCCCGCGATTGGGCGGGCGGAAAGGTAGACATCGTCCCGTCGCCGCTGTCGAACTGGGCGATGTTGCCCTCCATGACGAAGGGGATCGAGAGGTTGCCACAGGTGAGAACCTCGGCCTGGAGATCGTCGATGCGTATCTTTTCGAGCGTGCGCCCTTCGGCGTCGTGGCAGGTGAAGCGCCCGTGTGTCTTGTCAAATTCAACATAGGCGGTCTGCCCGGCGACCTGTATCGGCGTCACAGGGGCGCTCCACTGGATCACCAGCAGCCCCAGCACGCCCATGGCGGCGAGGAGGACGAAGTAGCCCACAGTGGCGGACATCGCCGCCACGCCATCGTTGTTGGTGAAGCCGAGTACGACGCCAATCGCGAAGATCAATGGCAGAATGGTGAAGACCGCCCCGCCAGAGGCCTCCATGATACGGCCGACCTCGATCAACCAGGGGGCCAGAGAATCGGAGCCGGCAATCGATGCGCCGACCCCAAGCAGGATACCTGCCACGGGAAGTACGGCGACCGGCAGCATGAGCGCCTTGCCGATCTTTTGCAGCGTGGCAAAGCTCGTGTCGAGAATTTGGGATGCCATGTTCGTTCTCCCGGATCAGTAGTCGAGCGGGACGAGCGCGCGCACATCCGCCGCGCTGTCGCTTGAAAGGGCCTTGCGGGCAAGTGCCTGGCACTCTTCGAGGGAATGGCGTCGGACGGTAGCCTTGATCGATGGCAAGGCCGGGACCGAGACCGACAATTCGTCCACCCCGAGGCCGACGAGGATGGGGACCGCCTGTTCGTCGCTCGCGATCCCGCCGCAGACGCCAACCCATTTTCCATGGGCATGGGCGCCCTCGACCGTCTGGCCGATGAGTTTCAGAACCGCCGGGTTCATCGCATCCGCCATCGGTGCGAGCTTGGGGTGCCCACGGTCCATCGCCAGGGTGTACTGGGTCAGGTCATTCGTGCCGATGGAGAAGAAATCGGCCTCGCGTGCAAATTGCTCTGCCATGACGGCGGCCGACGGGACCTCCACCATGATGCCAATCTGGATTGGGTCCGTTCGACCGAGATCGGCGGTTTCCTCCTGCACGACCTGCTTGAGGCTTCGGAACTCCTCCAGCGAGGAAATCATGGGGAACATCATCCCCAGCCTGGTGCTGCCCGTCACACGGAGAATGGCGCGGATCTGGGTGCGCAGGATCTCCGGCCGGTCGATGGCGAGCCGGACGCCACGCACGCCGAGAAATGGGTTCTCCTCCCGCGGGAGCGGCAGGTAGGGCAATGGCTTGTCCCCCCCCACGTCGAGCGTGCGGATGATCAGCGTGCGCCCGCCGAGGGCTGAGGCAACCCCCTGATAGATCTTCGTCTGCTCGTCTTCGGTCGGTGCCGTGGCACGTGCAAGGAAAAGGAACTCCGATCGCAGGAGGCCAACCCCTTCGCCGCCCAACCCGGTGGATTCCTCTGCCTCCGCGATACCGCCCACGTTGGCGACCACTTCCACCCTGTGGCCGTCGGTGGTGGTGGCAGGCTCGTTCGCAGCGGCGATGTCGGCTTCGCGCTTGGCGGCGGCGCGCTGTGTCGCCTCCCTGATCCGTGTCACTTCCGCCTCGTCCGGGTTGAGCCGCAGGGTGCCGCGCGCTCCGTCGATCACGGCTGTGGTGCCCGGTGGGACCTCCAGCGCCTGCGGCTCGATCCCGGCCACGGCTGGTAGGTCGAGCGCGCGCGCGAGAATGGCGACATGGGAAGTCGCCCCACCTCCCACGGTGCAAAACCCGACGACACGATCGCGATCGAGGCTCGCGGTGTCGGACGGCGTAAGGTCCTCCGCGATCAGTACCGTGCCCACCGGCAGTTCCGGCTGCTCCAGCGGTTGGCCGGTAAGGGCGGACAAAACGCGGCGCCCGACGTCTCGCAGGTCTGCGGCGCGGGCGGCAAGAAGCTCATTCGGCAGGGCCTCAAGCTGAAGCGCCTGGCTGGTGTAGGCCTGCTGCCAAGCATATTCGGAGCTCTTGCCCTTGGCGATCACGCTTTCGGCCACGTCGATCAGGTCGGGGTCTTCGAGCAACTCCTGGTGCGCTGCGAAGATTGCGGCCTTGGCCGGGTCGGCCTGTCCGTGGAGTTGCGCTTGCAATGCCTCCAGCTGCACCTTTGCGGCATCGACGGAATCGTCGAGGCGGCGACGCTCGGTATGCGGATCGGCACCTGTCTCCGGCACCTCGATCTCGTCTCGCTTGAGTTGGAAGACAGTGCCAACGGCCAGCCCGGGTGATGCGGAAACCCCGAGCAGCAGGTTCGGGTCGTCGGATCGACGCTTCGGCACCGGGGCGGCTACAGGCTTGATCACCTGTGTGGCGGGCGCAGGTGCCGGTGATGTACCCTCGTCGCCGAGGCCGGATGCCAGTTCCGGTGCCAGCGCATTTACAGCTTCGGCGGCGTCCGGCCCCTCGGCGACAATCTGCACCTTGGCGCCATGTTCGAGGTTCAGCCGCATGATGGAGACGACGCTCTTTGCGTTCGCCTGATCGTCGCCTCGCTGCAGAAGGATCTTCGAGGCGTATCCCTTTGCCATGTTCGCGAGAACGGCGGCGGGGCGCGCGTGCAGGCCGGATGTGTTGGGGATAAGGATCGCTTCGGAGACGACGGTCTCACCGCCCGCCACCTCCTGCTCGGTGATCGCGGAGGTTTCCAGCGTCAGCACCACGTCCTTCCCGGCGGAGACAGTCCCGGTTGCCGCCGTCATGCCCGACATCGCATCGGAATTGGTGACGATGACTTGTGTGAGCAGGCTTTTTGCATGGGTGGCGAGGTAATCGGGATCGAACCCGATCAACGGATCGCCAGTGGCAACGCTGTCGCCCTCGGCCACCTTGGGCGAAAAGCCCTCGCCCTTGAGCGCCACGGTGTCGAGCCCGACATGCAGCATCACCTCGACCCCTTCCGGCGACGTAACCGTGACCGCGTGCCCTGCACGGTGGACCTGCGTGATGGTGCCGCCAATCGGAGCGGTAAGCAGATCGTTCAGCGGATCGATGGAAATGCCATCGCCGACCATCTTCTGGGCAAACACCGGATCCGGCACCTGTTCCAGTGGCAACATCACACCATCCAGCGGTGCGACCAGTTCAACCCGAGCCAATTTGACCTCCCTCATGTAGTCCGCAGTAGCGGCGTCGAAGCTGGCCGGGAATGGGCCGGACCTCTGTTTTGCCGCAGAAAGCTATCTGTGTTTTCCTGTCGGGCCGCGGGGCAAGGTGTGTCTGTCCCGTCCTGGCGAGACCGACCACATGGGTGCCGCGACCCGGCAGGCGTCGCTCTGTCCCAGCACCAATGCCACCGGACGGACGATGTCCGGCCCGTCGTGGCCGGGGCCGCCGGCTTGCAGTCACGTCGCGTCGTCGGGCTCGACCATTTTCCACAGGATCGCGCCGAGCGCGCCGCCCAGCAAGGGTGCAACCCAGAACATCCAGAGTTGCAGGATCGCCTTTCCGCCCGCGAAAAAGGCCACGCCAGTGGAGCGGGCCGGGTTCACGGACGTATTGGTCACGGGGATCGAAATCAGGTGGATCAGCGTCAGGCCGAGTCCGATGGCGATCGGTGCAAACCCCGCCGGCGCATTCTTCGAGGTGGCGCCAAGGATGATCATGAGGAACATCGCCGTGAGCACGACCTCGGTCAGGAAGCCAGCAAAGAAGCCGTAGCCTGCCGGGCTGGCGGACCCGTAGCCGTTCTGCGCGAAGTTGCCGACGGAGGAGAACTCCGCCTGACCATTGGCGATGATCCACAGGATGAGTCCGGCCACAAGACCGCCGGCGACCTGTGCGCCCCAATACGGGAAAAGGTCACCCCGCTCCGCCTTGCCGGCCAACGTCAGCCCAAGGGTGACGGCCGGGTTGAAATGCCCGCCGGAAATACCGCCCACCGCATAGGCCATCGTCATCACCGTGAGGCCGAAGGCCAGTGACACGCCGAGCCAGCCGATGCCGACATCGGGAACGCCAGCGGCAAGCACCGCGCTGCCGCAGCCGCCGAATACAAGCCAGAAGGTGCCGAAGAACTCGGCGTAAAGTTTCTTGGTCATTTGGGACATCCCCCGAATGGAAATACATGAACCGAAACCGTCCCGGGTCGGGCGGTGCCGGTTCAGCATGACTCAGATTCGGCGAATCCCGTAGCGAATTCTGCGGCTTCCGTCAGGCGACCTTCAGAACGATCTTGCCGATGTGGCCGGAGCCTTCCATGCGCGTATGGGCGGCTGCGGCCTCTTCGATCGGAAACTCGGAATCCATCACCGGGGCAACGGCACCCGCTCCCAGAAGCGGCCATACCTTTTCCATCAGGGCCTCGGCGATCCGCGCCTTGGCGAGGTCGGATTGCGGGCGCAACGTGGAACCGGTGATGGTCAGCCGTCGCATCATCACCTGTGCAAAGTTCAGCTCTACTTTCGACCCTTGCAGGAAGGCAATGAACACGAGGCGCGCATCGTCGGCCATCGCTTTGATGTTTTGGGGAATATAGGTTCCGCCGACCATGTCGAGCACAAGGTTTGCCCCACCTTCTGCACGCAGGATTTCCACGAAGTCCTCTTCACGATAGTTGATTGCCCGCTCCGCCCCGAGGTCCATGCACGCCGCGCATTTGTCGGCCGAGCCGGCGGTGGCAAAGACGCGGGCTCCGAAGTGGCGGGCAAGCTGGATCGCCGTCGTGCCGATGCCGGAACTGCCGCCGTGAACGAGAAAGATCTCGCCCGCCTTCAGCCCGCCACGTTCAAATACGTTTGTCCAGACGGTGAAATAGGTTTCCGGCAGGCAGGCGGCCTCCCGCAGGCCGATGTTCGTAGGGACCGGCAGTGCATGGGCGGCCGGGGTGACACCGTATTCGGCATAGCCGCCACCGGGCAGCAAGGCACACACAGCGTCGCCCACGCTCCATTGGCTGACACCTGCCCCGACGGCGGCCACGGTGCCAGAGGCCTCAAGTCCCGGAAGGTCGCTGGCACCCGGGGGCGGATTGTAGAGCCCCGCCCGTTGCAACGCGTCCGGGCGGTTCACACCGGCATAGGCGACACGGATCAGGATTTCACCGGCTCCGGGCGTCGGCACCGGGCGTTCGCAGAGCGCGAGGACCTCTGGGCCGCCGGGCTGGCGGATCTCGATGGCGCGCATGGTTGAAGGCAGACTCATCTCGGGCTCCTTTCGGGGATCGCCCGGTTTGTCGCTCGCCATGCCCGCGATTGCAATCAGTCGGGATCGACCGGCGTCGGTCTGCCGCTGGTGGGCGCGACTGGCTGCTCCCAGCTTCCGGGGAACCCTCTGGTCTTTCCGGGGGCACGGATCCGGCCAGCCAGCCAGTTCGGGCCCGCGAAGACACGTTTCAGCACGGGGTTGCCGGTGACTTGCGCGCGCACCTTCTCAAGGTTCAGCACGTCGGCGACACGGCGGTCCATGAACTCCCAGGTTGCGGCGCAGTTCTCGCTGTCATCGCCGAGCCAGAACAGGACGGTAGAGCCATAGACCCCGGCGAGCGAGGCTCGCTTGGTGTACCAGTTGATGTCGTCGGAATGGTCGCCGAGCGCGGTCCAGATACGGTCTGCGGTACCCCAGATCGCCCGTGCCCCGTCCGCGGCATTGCCCGGCAGGGAAAACAGCGCGCTGCCACGGCGGACCGCCTCCTTGTCGTCGATCGCCTCGATCCTGTAGCGGATGGCCAGTGCGATCCGGTCGCGCAGACGCAGTGCGGCGAGATCCTCCCGGGAGAGGCGCTCCATCATCAGCCGGTCCCCGCGCTCATGATATGCCAGGGCCAGGTCGAGTGCACCGCGCGGGCACACGGCACGGGCCACGGCCGGATCGATGCCCGCGTCGGCGCAAGCCGCCCGAAAGGTGCCGTCACTCCAGCCATCGAAGGCAACGCCAAAGAGCGCCGCATCGAGCAGCCGGTCCCTGATCTCGGCCTCCGTTCCCTCGATCTCTGGCCTGGCCGTGTCGGACATGTCGAACACCTCGCTGGTTTCACGAACACACGATGGACAAGTAGCGCAGGGTTTGCTATAGCGCCACCTCCTGCAAACAGTTGCAACTCTAACAGGAAAGGTGGTGACACCCACATGCAGGTCAGTGTTCGCGACAACAATGTCGATCAGGCGCTCCGTGCGCTCAAGAAGAAGCTTCAGCGCGAAGGCGTTTTTCGTGAGATGAAGCTCAAGCAGCACTTCGAGAAGCCCTCTGAAAAGAAGGCTCGCGAGAAGGCCGAAGCGATTCGCCGGGCGCGTAAGCTCGCACGCAAGAAGGCTCAGCGCGAAGGTCTGCTCTGATCCGCTGGCGGCCGAGAGGCTCCCGGATCACGTGATCCAGACATAGCGAATACGAAGGGTGCCCGGTCACGGGCATCGTGTCGTTTGATGAAGCGCCTCGGCATCACGCCGGGGCGTTTTGTCTTTGGTGTCGTCCGCAGGCCATGGTGGACACATTCGTGGTCGTGGGGGCGGTGACAAAGGGACCGATAGTGTACGTCCCTGTCCGGAACAGCCAGTGGACGCGATGCCGGTCGGTGCCCCTTGTTCTGGGCTGACGGCCTTGGCCGGTTTCAACTCCGCCGATCCGACATCTGTGACCCAACCGGTGTGCGTTCCCTGCCGTAACGGAAGGCCGCGCGCGCCAGCGCGCGGCCCGGCCCAACGCTTTCGACCCCATCTTAGATGGGCTGAAAGGGGCGGGAGCACCCGGTTGGCTAGCTGGCTTCGGTTGCCCAATCCGACAGGTAGGCGGCCACGTCTTCTTCGCCAGCACCGGCCAGCACGTCGGCCCGAAAGGGGACGCCGGCGTTTCGGGCGAGTTCGAGGCAGGCCACATGGTCGCGCTCCGCCCGCGCCGGACAATTCTCCGAGCCGTGCACGATGGTCGCGAGAAGGTCACCGCCGTACCGGTTCACATGTGTCAGGTCGGGTTCAAGGGTCAGCAACCACCCCATCATATCCGGCAATCCCTCCCATCCGGCGACCTGTACCGGGGTCAGCCCCTCGCCGTCCGGCAGATCCGGGTCGAGACCCAGTGCAACCAGCCGCTTCACATGCTCCAGTTTTCCCGGCAGATGCAGAATCGTCCGAATGAGATCCCGGCAGGCCTCCGGCAGGTCTTCCTGTCGCACCTGGTTTTCCGGCAGGTCGCCGCCCTCGGCCGCCGTTGCCAGTGCGCGTTCGACCGGGGAGAGTTCCGGGACGTCGCCAATCGCCTCGATTGCCCGCCTGACCTCCTCGTTTCCGAACACGCGGGCATAGGCATAGGGGGTTATCCCCTCGAATGAGCGATGCGGATCGGCGCCGGCGTCCAGAAGCATCTGGGCCATCGCGCCGTCGCACATCCGCCGCGCGGCCTGGTGCAGGGCCGGGATCACCCAGGGCCGTTCACCTCCCACGTGCTCGCCGGCGAAGTCATCCGGATCAGCGCCGGCGTCCAGCAGCATCCGCACCGCTTCATGGTCATTGAAGTCCATCGCCCGCAGCAGTGCATTGGTGCCGGTGGGCTTCGCACCGTGCGCCAGCAGCATTCGCAACCCCTCGTGGTGCCCCAACTCGGTCGAGTGATAGAGGGACTCGCCATCGTTCGGGTCGGCACCCTGCTCCAGAAGCCAACGGCCCAGAACCATATTGTTTGCATGACCGATCGCGCCATAGAGCGCCGACAACGGGTGGGGATTGCCGATGCCGACCGGGCAAGTGTCATTGACGTCGGCCTCATGGGCGACAAGCATGTCGGCGATTGCCAGCATGTCGACTTCCAGGTCCGGCCGCGCATGGATCCAGCGCGAGAACGCCAGGTGCAGCATCGGTCGCCTCAGGCCAAAATCCTGCACCGCGCGGCTGGGATCCTCCGCCAGCATCCGCGCGACCTCCTCCCGGTTCAGAAGGGCCACCTGCATCGCGAACAGCCCGTCTGGAAGGTCCGGGGTCTCCGCCAGCAACTGCTCGGTCCGCCAGTTCTGGCCATTGTGGATCGCGATCTTCAGCCGCTGGATCCGCCCGGCACGATCAAGCCCTTCGGTTTCGGTGGCGAACTTCAGCCTTGGCCAGCTTGCAAAGCCCTGTTCCTGCGCGATGACATGCAGGTAGTCGGCATGCAGGAGTGTACCGTCGGCCTTCGGACCATGCACTTTCATCCGCAGGACGGCCTGAGCCTCGCCGGCCTCGTGTGCCTTCTTCAGGGCCTTCGCATCACGGCGCAATTGTTCCAGGGGTTTCATCGTGGTTTCTCCCGTTCACGCCCGATGGTCCGCCATGCCGGGCAACGTGAAAAACCGATGTGGGTTCTTCGCAGGCGAGGTGCCGATGACGGCTTTCCGCGGACCGGGATGCCGCCTCGCGAGCGGCGCTGGCAGAATACCACAGGTGCCGCACATCGCAACGGTGGACCTCCGCCGCGCGTCCCACTACCTTGGCGCGGTCAGTACGAAGCGAGGCGAGATGAGCGAAACAGGCGATACCGGCTACCAGGTCCTGGCGCGAAAATACCGACCGCAAACCTTCGCCGACATGGTTGGTCAGGACGCGATGGTGCGAACGCTCAAGAACGCTTTCGCCGCAGATCGCATTGCCCAGGCCTTCATGATGACAGGCATCCGCGGGACCGGGAAGACGACGACGGCGCGGATCATCGCCAAGGGAATGAATTGCATCGGCGCGGATGGCGAGGGCGACCCGACAACCGACCCGTGTGGCGCCTGCGAGCATTGCGTGGCGATTGCGGAGGGCCGTCACGTCGACGTGCTGGAGATGGACGCGGCCTCCAACACGGGCATTGATGACATTCGCAGCCAGGTGCTCGATTCCGTGGCCTACGCGCCAAGCTCCGCGCGGTACAAAGTCTATATCATCGACGAGGTTCACATGCTGTCGAAGAGCGCGTTCAACGCGCTTCTCAAGACGCTGGAGGAACCCCCCGCCCACGTGAAGTTCATCTTCGCAACGACCGAAATCCGCAAGGTGCCTGTCACGGTGCTTTCGCGGTGTCAGCGCTTCGACCTGCGCCGGATCGAGCCGGAGGACATGCTGGCGATGCTGCGTCGGATCGCGGATGCCGAATGTGGCGAGATCACCGACGATGCGCTTGCGTTGCTGGTGCGTGCCTCGGAAGGATCGGCTCGGGATGCGCAGTCCCTGCTCGACCAGGCGTTGAGTCAGGGTGTTGGCGAGACCGACGCGGATGCCGTGCGCGCGATGCTGGGACTTGCGGACCGGGGCAGGGTGCTCGACCTCTTTGACATGATCCTGAAAGGGGATGCGGCGGGCGCATTGACCGAGCTTTCGGCGCAATATGCCGACGGTGCGGACCCGATGGCGATCCTGCGGGACCTCGCAGAGGTGTGCCACTGGGTTTCGGTGACGAAGATCACACCGGAGGCGGCCGACGACCCGACGGTGCCTCCCGACGAACGCGACCGTGGCCGGGCGATGGCGGAGGCGATCGGAATGCCGATCCTTGCGCGGATGTGGCAGATGCTCCTGAAATCGCTGGAGGAAGTCGGACAGGCTCCGAACGCGATGATGGCGGCAGAGATGGCAATCATCCGCCTGACCCATGTCGCTGACCTGCCCACGCCCGGGGATCTGGTGCGCAAGTTGAAGGATTCACCGCCGCCGACCCATCCGGGCGGTCCCGGCGGTGGTGGCCAGGGCGTGCCGCAAGGCGGGCCGGTTGGCTATGCCGCGCCGCCGCCCTCCGCCCCGGCCGGAACCCCGCCCGGGGCGGGGCCCGTGGCGGCGTTGAAAGTGGCGCCGGAGGAGGCGCTGGCGCGGTTCGCGACCTTTGATCACGTCCTCGACCTGATCAGCGCAAACCGGGAGGTGACCCTCCTGATCGAGCTGGAAAACACCCTTAGGCTGGCGAAATACGCCCCCGGCCGGATCGAGTTCGAGCCGACCCCCGATGCAGCCCCCGACCTTGCACAGCGGCTGGGGCAGCGGTTGCAGACGATGACGGGCAACCGATGGGCGGTCTCCGTCGTCAGCGAGGGCGGCGCGCCGACGGTGGCCGAGGCGCGCGACAGCGAGAAGCGCGCCCTGGAGGAGGCCGCCATGGAGCATCCGATGGTGCAGGCCGTGCTGGAGACCTTCCCAAAGGCGAGGATCACCGAAATCCGCACGCCCGACCAAATCCAGGCCGAGGCTGCCGTGGAGGCGCTGCCGGAGGTCGAGGACGAGTGGGATCCGTTCGAGGAGGACTGACGAACCGGCTGTCGTAAAGCGGGTTGCTGCCAGCCCGACATTGCCGCCGGGCGCGACATGTCCCATATGGCAGTCAGAACATGAAACACCGGGCCGCCCAAACGACGCGTGCCGGTACAGGAACCGAAAGGACACGACATGCTGAAAGGACTCGGCGGTCTCGGCGACATGGCCAAGATGATGAAGGCCGCGCAGGACATGCAGAACAAGATGGCCGCGCTCCAGTCCGACCTGGAGAACACGGTTGTCATTGGCGAGAGCGGCGCCGGTCTGGTGAAGGCACGTTGCACCGCCAAGGGTGAACTGACCGGGCTCGACATCGACCCCTCCATCTTTAACGCCGACGAGAAAGAAGTCGTGGAGGATCTGATCCTCGCCGCGATCAAGGACGCGCAGGGCAAGGCGCAGGACAAGTCCAAGGAAGAGATGGAAAAGCTCACCGCAGAGATGGGCCTGCCCGCGGGCATGAACATCCCCGACATGTAAGCCATGACCCGGGCACCGCGCGATATCGAGGACCTGATCGACCTGATGGCCCGCCTTCCCGGCCTCGGGCCGCGGTCGGCCCGGCGCGCGGTGCTGCAACTCATCAAGAAGCGTGGTCAGTTGCTGATCCCGCTGGCGGATGCGATGCAGTCGGTCGCGGTCTCCGCGCGCGAGTGCATCACCTGCGGCAACGTCGGCACGACCGAGATCTGCGAGATCTGCACCGCGGAGAAACGTGCCATCGGCGAAATCTGCGTTGTCGAGGATGTGGCCGACCTGTGGGCGATGGAACGGGCTGCAGTGTTCAAGGGCCGATACCACGTGTTGGGAGGCACGCTTTCGGCGCTTGATGCCGTCGGACCGGATGAGTTGCGCATCCCGCATCTCGTCGCCCGGGTGCAGGAAGAAGAGGTCAGCGAAGTGATCCTCGCGCTGAACGCGACGGTCGACGGTCAGACCACGGCTCACTACATCGCCGAGCAACTGGAGCCGCTGGGAATCGCGGTGACTTCGCTGGCGCAGGGCGTGCCGATCGGGGGTGAGCTTGACTATCTCGACGACGGAACGATCACCGCCGCCTTGCGCGCGCGCAAGGCGATGTGAACGGCCTCACCCGGCCCACTGATCGCAGCCATCCTCTGAATAGGGCACTTGCGACCAACCCATGAACGCCTCCCCCGTGGAGGGGCGCCGCACGATCACGAACTCCCAGTTGCCCTCGGGCATGTAGCTGAACCCGATGTGATCGCCGGGAACGATCCGGCCGGTGACGGGCGTATCGAACCGCTTTCCCTGATGAAGCTGCAACACGCCACCGCGCCAGCCCATGCAACCGCTCTCGCCATCGCCTCGGACCGGAAGCGTCAGGAATCGGGCGCGCTGTTCGATATCCGCAAGGTCGAGCCACGTGGACTTCGTGTCCACGCTGCACTCAAGGAAGCTCTCCATTTCCTTCACACGGGCGACGCGGGTGGCATCCGCCGTTTCGAGTTGCGGAGAGCCGGTGGAGCAATCGGAATTGTCGAACACCGCCTTCCCGAGGTCGGAGCCGAAGCAATAGCCTGCTCGATCGAAGATCAGGTTCCGGGTGAACCAGAGGTCATGGCAGATGTCGTCCGCGAAGGCGGGCTGGCCTGCCAGGGGCAGAAGCAAAAGGAAGAGGGTCCGCATGTATGGCTCCGGGATCGGTCTGGCACGACGCTAGGCGGCGCCCCGGGGGCAATCAATGTGCTCAGTGGACGCGGTAGATCCAGCCGTCGGATGCGTGCAGCAACTCCAACCGGTCGCAAGTCGCGTACTCTGCGGTCGCGGCGTTCCGGATCATCAGGTGGGTCACTGGGGTTTCAGCCATCAGGCGATCCAGCGCACCGCAATCGAAGGGGACCTCTGCCGATCCGGCCTCGCTCGCGCCGAAGACGGCATCGGCCAGTTCGACGCGCCGCCGCCAGGCCAGAACTTCGGTGTCCAGGTAGGGGTGGGTTTTCCAGGTTACGTAGTGGGGCACGAGCGCGTCCAGCCGGAAACTGCTGTGCGCGGGTGATGCGAGATAGCTGTCACCGGGTTTGAAACTGTCGCGGGCGAAGGCGACGTAGTTCGCGGGCTGGCTGGTGCGCACCAGCCTGAGCTTGTCGCCCGCCCCGTCCGTTGCCGCGAAAAGAGCGTATCCAAGAAAGGGCAGGGTGGCGACCAGTTGCCCCCGCCGTGTGGGGAGGACGCGCAGAACCCTGTCGACGACCCAGCCAGACAGGATCGCCACAGAGACCGGAGCGATGATGACGGACGCCCGCCATGGTGCCACAAGGGCCAGTTCCGCGCTGCGCGTAAGCCAGACCACGGCGGTGCCGCCCGCGGCGATCACCAGCAAGACGATCAGCCCGCTCTGCAGCGGCCCGCGCGGTGCGACCGCGATGGCGAGGACCGCGACCAGGAGTTTGCGAAAGGCGGCGAAGTCGAACCAGTGGGAGGGGTCGGAATGATGCGGGATGCGCTCGAAGGCGAGGATCTCGTTGGCCTTGGCAAAGGTCACGGGATCGGTCGGTGCGAAGCGAATCGAGAGATCGAGCGGTGGCAGGATCAGAAGTGCCAGTGCCGCCAGTGTTACCATCTTGGGGATGCCCAGCCCGTCGCGCCAACGGTGAACAAGGAATACGGCCAGCATGGCCCCCGAGTAGGCAATGTAGGCCGGGTGAAACGCCGCCGGGATTGCGGCAAGAAGCAATCCCGCCGGGTGCCCGCGCTGGGCCAGCAGGAAGGCTGGCAGGAAGAGGATCCCGAACTCTGCCGGCTGGAGGTAGCCATGGGTCAGGTATTGACCGGCAACGCCACGAAGGTTGTCGTCCTGCCAGTCGTGTACGAAGATCACGAGCAGGCTGCCGGTGATCAGCGTGAAGGCGAGCCCTTGTCCGGAACCCCGGCCGACGAGCCGGGCGAGCGCCAGGAGAGACAGGCACATGATGCCCAGCATCAGCACTTCCAGCGCGTAGAACAGCACCGGGTCTCCGTATTCGGCAATCAGGTAGACCAGATGGGTGAAGGCCGGCAGCCCGTCGACGGTGCCGGCGGTCCAGTCCGCCCCGAGCCGTTCCGGCCACGCCTGCGCAAGTCCGTGCAGGAACTTGGTGTTCTGGTTGGAATGGTAGAGCAGCGGCATCGGGATCGTTGCCACGAACAATGCCCAGGTGCAGAGCGCAAGCCAGGTTCGGTGGGCACGGCCCAGGGGCGAGACGTCGCCGAGATGCGCCATGTCCGTGGCTCCGATACTGTACCGCCCGGGCATCCCGAGCCCGACACGTTCCAGAAGTTGCATGATCCTTCCGGGGGATCAACCGCGCGCCGATGGAACGGCGCGCTGCAACGGATCAGGGCTGCTTGTCGTCGTCCTCGTCCTCGTCGTCATTGTCGGGCAGGTTGAAGAAGCTGTCTGCGTCGAGAATTGGCTCGTTGCTGTCCTCTGCCTCGTCGCCACGCGGGTCACCGCCGAGCGTGAAGGTCTCCAGCCCGGAGATCGCGGTCGGGATCTTCGGTTCCGGATCGGCAGCCAGCGACTGCTCGGTGGAGACGAGCTTGCGGCGTTCGTCGTCGCTCATCACCTCGCCATCGGCGGCCTTCTTGGCGGCGGCCTTCTGAACCACGGCGTCGAGTTCGGATTGCTTGCACAGGCCAAGCGCGACGGGGTCGATGGGCTGCATGTTGGCGATGTTCCAGTGCGTCCGCTCGCGGATCGACTGGATGGTCGGCTTGGTGGTGCCTACCAGCTTGGAAATCTGGCCGTCGGTCAGCTCGGGGTGGAACTTCACCAGCCAGAGGATCGAGTTGGGCCGGTCCTGACGCTTGCTGAGCGGCGTGTAGCGCGGGCCACGGCGTTTTTCCTCGCCAAGTGCCGCGGCATTGAACTTCAGCTTCAACTTGTGAAGCGGGTTCTTCTCGGCCTCGTCGATCTCGCTCTGGACCAGTTGATTGTTGGCGATGGGATCGAAGCCCTTGACGCCGGCGGCGACGTCGCCATCGGCGATCCCCTGCACCTCGAGTTCGTGCAGGCCACAGAAATCGGCGATCTGCTTGAAGCTGATCGTCGTGTTGTCGACCAGCCAGACGGCGGTGGCTTTTGCCATGATCGGCTTGTTCATGTCTGACTCCTTAGCACAGTTCTTCCGTGGCCGGGAAACGGCCGCAGCCGTTGGCGGGCCGCATTTCCTCGTTTTCGGGGATTGGGGGGGATATAAGACCGCAAGAGCGGAAAGGGAAGTCAAAATGCGGTGGATGGTTGCGTTGGCGGCACTGGCAGGCGCCGCGATGGCGGATGGGGAAGCCGCCGGGGAGTTCGACTACTACGTCATGGCGCTGAGCTGGTCGCCGAATTTTTGTGCCATCGAAGGGGATGCTAAGCAGGCGGAGCAATGCGATCCGGGGCTCGACCTCGGGTGGGTGCTGCACGGTCTCTGGCCACAATACGAGGATGGCTGGCCCAGTTTCTGCCCAACCGCCGAGCGGAACCCATCGCGTGGGCAGACCGCCGACATGGCGGATATCATGGGGTCCGCCGGCCTGGCGTGGTACCAGTGGAAGAAGCACGGACGCTGCTCCGGCCTGCCGTCGGACGACTACTACGCGCTGTCCCGGTTGGCCTTTGAAAGCGTGGAGCGCCCTGAGGTACTGCGCAAGCTGGAGGAGCCGGTGGTGTTGCCGGCGTCGGTTGTCGAGGACGCCTGGCTGGAGGCCAATCCGCAACTGCAACGAGATATGGTTACCGTGACCTGCCGCGCCGGCCGGATCATGGAGACCCGGATCTGCCTCACGCGGGACCTGAAGCCGCGCCGCTGCGGGCGGGACGTCATCAAGGATTGCACGCTGCCAAAGGCGCGGCTGGACCCGGTGCGCTAGCCTACGGGTTGACGAACGGGGTGATGGGGCGCCGGGCCCGGAGCTACGTCGCCTGACATCAATGCAATTGCGATGGCCGGTCTTGGCGATCAGGCGGTTGCGGCGCCAATGCTGGCGATGCCGAGCGTGTCGAGAACCCTGGCCTCGATCTCCTCTGCGTTCATTCCCGCGACCCTGTACATGTCGGCGGGGCTCGCCTGATCGATGAAAGTGTCGGGCAGAACCATGGAGCGGTATTTCAACCCTTTGTCGAAAATGCCCTTTTCCGCCAGGAGTTGCGCCACATGTGAGCCGAAGCCACCGATGGCGCCCTCTTCGATGGTAATCAGCGCCTCGTGATCGGCCGCCAGCCCGAGGATCAGGTCCTTGTCGAGGGGCTTGGCAAAACGGGCATCGGCAACGGTCGGGTTGATCCCGCGACGGGCCATGTTCTCCGCGGCTTTCTCGACCTCCTGCAATCTCGTGCCGAAGGACAGCAGGGCCACACGAGAGCCCTCGCGGACGATCCGGCCACGGCCGATCTGGAGAATCTCGCCGCGCTCCGGCATTTCGACGCCAACACCCTCGCCACGTGGGAAACGGAAGGCGATCGGCCCGTCGTCATAGGCCACGGCGGTCGCAACCATATGTTTCAATTCGCTTTCATCCGCTGCTGCCATGACCACGAAGCCCGGAAGATTGGCAAGGAACGCGATGTCGAACGATCCTGCGTGGGTCGCGCCATCGGCCCCTACGAGGCCCGCCCGGTCGATCGGGAACCGCACGGGAAGACGCTGGATCGCGACATCATGCACAACCTGATCGTAGCCGCGCTGCAGAAAGGTCGAGTAGAGCGCGCAGAAGGGTTTGAGCCCACCCGCCGCCTGTCCGGCGGCAAAGGTCACCGCATGTTGCTCGGCGATACCAACGTCGAAACAGCGGCTGGGGTAGCGTTCAGCGAAGAGATTGAGGCCCGTCCCATCCGGCATTGCGGCCGTGATCGCGGTGATCCGGTCATCTTCGGCGGCGTGCTGAAGCAGCGATTCGGCGAAGACCTTGGTATAGCTCGGCGCGTTCGATTGCGCCTTCTTCTGCGCCCCGGTTACAACGTCGAACTTGCCAACGCCATGGCCCTTGTCGATGGCCTCCTCGGCCGGGGCGTAGCCCTTCCCCTTGCGCGTGATCGCGTGGATCATGATCGGGCCGTTCGCCCGCGCCTTGACCATCCGCAGAACCGATAGGAGCATGTCCATGTCGTGCCCGTCGATCGGGCCGACGTATTCGAAGCCAAGCTCCTCGAAGAGCGTGCCGCCGATGGTGGCGTGCTTGACCATCTCCTTGGCGCGTCTGGCGCCTTCGTAGAACGGCTCGGGGAGGAAGCTCAGTGCACCTTTCGCGGCGGCTTTCAGATCCTGGAACGGTGCTCCGGCATAGAGCCGCGACAGGTAGGACGACATTGCCCCGACCGGGGGCGCGATGGACATCTCGTTGTCGTTCAGGATCACGATCAACCGCTTGCCCAAGTGGCCGGCGTTGTTCATCGCCTCATAGGCCATGCCGGCGCTCATGGATCCGTCGCCGATGACGGCGATGGCGTCCCCAAGGCCGACCTCGGTGGTGCCGCCAAGTTCGCGGGCGGTCGCGAAACCGAGGGCGGCGGAGATCGAGGTCGAAGAATGCGCCGCGCCGAACGGGTCATAGGCCGACTCGCTGCGCTTGGTGAAGCCCGACAGGCCATCCTTCTGGCGCAGTGTCCGGATGCGGTCGCGACGTCCGGTGAGGATCTTGTGCGGGTAGCACTGGTGGGAGACGTCCCAGATCAGCTTGTCGCGCGGCGTGTCGAAGACGGCGTGCAGGGCTACCGTCAGTTCAACCACCCCAAGCCCCGCCCCCAGGTGCCCGCCGGTCTCGCTCACCGCCGAGATCGTTTCGGCGCGCACTTCGTCGGCCAACTGCGCGAGGTCTTCGTCGGACAGGTGCTTGAGATCTGCCGGGGTGTCGACCCGGTCCAGCAGTGGGGTAATCGGTTTCACCATTGCTCGGCCCTCCAACGGCCGTGGCTTCCCCGCGTTCGCGCGACGCGGGGCCTCCTATTTCTTGCGGGCGATAACGAAACGGGCGGCTGCCCGCAAGTTCTCCGCTGCCGCACCATATCCTGATAGCGCCGCTTCGGCCTCCTCCACCAGTCCCCGGGCGCGCGACTTGGCGCCGTCCAGCCCCAGCAGGGAGACGAAGGTCGCCTTGCCCGCCTCTTCGTCTTTGCGCAGGCGCTTGCCGGCCAGTGCCGCATCGCCCTCCACGTCGAGGATGTCGTCCGCGATCTGAAAGGCAAGGCCAAGTGCCGTCGCATATGCCCGCAGCGGCGCGGGATCTGCCTGACCAAGGAGGGCTCCGGCGGTGGCCGACCAGCGGATCAAAGCACCGGTCTTGTTGGCCTGCAACTCGGTGATCCGGGGCAGATCCAGCGGTTGGGCCGCCGTTTCGGCAGCGATGTCCTGCGCCTGGCCGAGCACCATCCCCTTCGCGCCAGATGCCAGCGCCAGATCGGAGATCAGGGCAAGCCGCACTTCCGGTTCCGGCGAGCATTCGGGCCGTGCCAAAAAGTCGAAGGCGAGCGTCTGAAGCGCATCCCCGGAGAGGATCGCGGTCGCGTCATCCCATTTGACATGCACCGTCGGCTGGCCACGCCGCAGGTCGTCGTTGTCCATCGCCGGCAAGTCGTCATGAACCAGCGAATAGGCGTGCACGGCTTCCACCGCTGCGGCCGCATAGATGGCGGCGCCGGGCGCGACCCCGTGCAGCGCGGCACCTTCCAGCACAAGAAAACCTCGCAGGCCTTTGCCACCGGTGGTCGCATAGCGCATCGCCTCGATCACCGGCTGATCGGGATAGCCCGAAAGCTCCCTCGCGAGGAAGGCCTGAACCTGCCCCGACGCTTCCGTCAACGTCTGCGGGAATGTCATTCGTCCAGCGGCGCCGTTCCGGTTGGGGTGCCGTCCGCGGCCTGGGTGATCTTCGCGACCTTCTCCTCGGCGGCTTTCAACTGCTCCTCGCAGCGGGCCTTCAGGCTGGCGCCGCGCTCGTAGAGCGTGATCGATTCCTCAAGCGGTACGTCGCCGTTCTCCAGCCGGTTCACCACCTGTTCAAGCTCGGCCATCGCCTGCTCGAAGCTCATTTTCTCGACGGGAGTGTCATTCATCCGCCCTGCTCCATCAGAACCTTCACATGCGCCGCGACGCTGGCGGCAAGTGCCTCCAGATCATAGCCACCTTCGAGAGTCGAGACCACGCGCCCCCCGCAATGCCGGTCGGCCAGCTCACACAGAGCCCGTGTCGCCCACACGAAATCCTCGACCTCCAGGTTGAGCTGTGCCAGCGGGTCGGAGCTGTGGGCATCGAACCCGGCAGATATCAGCACCAGTTCCGGCCTGAAATCCTCAAGCGCGGGCAGCACCAGCCCCTCCATCGCCGTGCGGAAGGCCGCACCATCGGCACTGGGCGGCAACGGCACGTTCATGATGTTGTCGTGGGCTCCTGTTTCGTGCCGTTCCCCGCTGCCGGGGTAGAGCGGCATCTGGTGGGTCGAGGCAAAAAGGACCCGCGCTTCGTTCCACAAAAGGTCCTGCGTGCCATTGCCGTGATGAACGTCGAAATCGACGATGGCGACACGGGACAGGCCGTGGTGATCCAGGGCACGCTTTGCCGCGATCGAGATGTTGCCGAACAGGCAGAACCCCATCGGAGTCGATGTCTCCGCATGATGTCCGGGTGGACGAATGGCACAGAAGGCGTTTCGCACCTCGCCTGCCACAACCGCATCCACGGCCGCGGTCACTGCCCCGACACCTCGCCATGCCGCGTCAAGCGATTTGGCCATCACATGCGTGTCGGCATCGAGGGAGACCCAGCCATCCGCCGGTACGGCGGCCTCGATGGCCGCAACGTGGGCTTCGGGATGCACCCGCAAGACGTCTTCGCGCTCGCCCAAAGGCGCCACTCGCCGATCCAGCGCCCCGAAGGCGGGATCATCAAGTGCGGCAAGGATCACCCGCAACCTGTCCGCGCATTCGGGGTGACCGGGCGGTGTCTCGTGCCCGAGGCAGGAGGGATGGGTGAATAGCGCCGTGCTCATGGGCGGATGCCCTCCTTCTTCATGGCTCCTGAGCCCTCCACTTGCGGGCGGGCCGGATCGCGGTCCTGCTCCCTCTTGGGGCGCGGCGCGGTCATTCGGGGGCCAGCATATACCCAGCGCCGCGAACCGTCTGCAGGTAGCGTGGCTGACGCGGATCGCTTTCGATCTTGCGCCGAAGCCGGGTGATCTGCACGTCCACAGCCCGTTCCTGCGCCTGTCCGCCGTCGCGGCCAAGCTCCTCCACCAACTGGCTACGGCTGACGGGATCTCCGGCATGGGTCGCGAAGATCCGCATCAATTGCGCTTCTGTCGCCGTCAAACGAACCGCTTCCTCGCCGCGCCACATCTCGCCCTTCTCGACGTCGTACCGCACAGGGCCAAGCGTGAGCACCTTCGGTCCGGTGTCGACGTTCTCCTCGGACGGCATCCGGCGCAGGATCGCATTGATCCGCAGCAGCAATTCCTTCGGCTCGAATGGCTTGGCAAGGTAGTCGTCAGCCCCCGCCTCAAGTCCCTCGATCCGGTCGGCTGTCTCGCCCCGGGCGGTCAACAGAAGAATGGGGGTCGGCATATCCGCCCGAAGCGACCGGGTCAGGCTGATCCCGTCCTCGCCCGGCATCATCACATCGAGCACGACGAGGTCGAACTCCAATCCCGACAGCAATCGGCGCGCATGTGCCGCATCACGTGCGGCGCTGACCAGAAACCCGTTCCGGATCAGGAACTTCTGCAGAAGGCTGCGGATGCGTTCGTCGTCATCGACAATCAGCAGGTGGGCCTCGACATCCGATGGCTCCGGCATTCCAATCATTGGCCACCCTCCGTCAGCCGGAGATAGCGCCGCCGCATCTCTCCATCCATCATTGCCTCCAGGACGGTACGGAACCCCGCCACCGCTTCCGGCCCTGCAACGCGAAACGCATCACGCATTCGCGCACGTTGAGCATCGCTCAGTTCCTGTTCGAGAATCTGGCCGGTCTCGGTGAGGTAGAGATGCCGCTCCCGCTTGTCGCGCGTCCCGACCCGGCTTTCGACCAGCCCGTCCTTGATCAGGGTCCGAAGCACCCGGTTCAGAGATTGCTTCGTCACTCCGAGAATTGCCAGAAGGTTATTCACCGTCGTCCCGTGCGAGCGATGGATGAAATGAATCGCGCGGTGGTGAGCCCGTCCATAGCCGCGGGTCTCCAGTATCCGGTCGGGATCCGCGGTAAACCCCTTGTAGGCAAAGAACATCGCCTCGATGCCCTTGCGCAATTGCTCGTCCGTCAGGAACAGCAGCGTTTCACCGCGCTGTGCGCCTCCGCCTGGCCCGTCTGCCATATCCGACCTCGTTTGATCGTCGTTTCCCGAGTTTTATGTCAGCCTTGTTGACATTGCCAGACTCAACTGCTAGCTCCGATCAGTTTTTGCGCAACAATGCGTCCGAAGCGGACATAATCTGCGCAACTTTTGAAAAATCGGCCCCGGAGAAATGATATGGCTGGCGCATACGATGATCGAGACGGAGTTATCTGGATGGACGGCAAGCTCGTGCCCTGGCGCGAAGCGAACGTGCACATCCTGACGCACGCGATGCACTATGCCTCCTCCGTATTCGAGGGAGAGCGCGCGTATCACGGCAAGATCTTCAAGAGCGTGGAGCATTCCGAGCGCCTCAGGAAGTCCGCCGAGATGATCGACTTCGAGATCCCCTACAGCGTGGAAGAAATCGAGGCCGCCAAGGCGTTGACGTTGAAGGAAATGGGGCTCGACGATGCCTATGTCCGGGTCGTTGCCTGGCGTGGTGCCGGAGAAGACATGGGTGTCGCGTCGGCGCGCAACCCCGTCCGTATGGCAGTGGCCGCCTGGGAGTGGGGCGCCTACTATGGTGACGCCAAGTTCAAGGGGGCCAAACTGGATATCTCCAGGTGGAAGCGCCCCAGCCCGGAGACGATCCCCAGTCATGCCAAGGCGGCGGGTCTCTACATGATCTGCACCATGTCGAAGCACGCGGCGGAGGCGAAAGGGTGTTCGGATGCGATGATGTTCGATTATCGCGGCTATGTTGCCGAGGCGACGGGCGCCAACATCTTCTTTGTCCGTGACGGCGAGGTGCATACCCCGCTTCCCGATTGCTTCCTGAACGGGATCACGCGGCAGACGGTGATCGAGATGCTCAAGCAGAAGGGTATTTCGGTGAAAGAGCGCCACATCATGCCCGAGGAGCTGGAAGGCTTCCAGCAATGCTGGCTGACCGGCACGGCCGCCGAGGTCACCCCGGTGGGCGAGATTGGCGACTACTCTTTCGAAGTCGGTGAACTGGCCCGCGGTATCGCCGAAGAGTACGAAAAACTCGTTCGCACCTGATCCCACGGGACGGAAGGACGAGCGCCACGCGGCAACGATTGGCGCTTAACGATTTCTTTGGTCGTTCGGCCCTAGGCTCCTGTCATGGAGCATTCGGCGCCGAAACGGCCGCAGCGGCAGATATCCGTGTTGGTGGCGATGATCGTGGCGATTGCAACGCCAGCCACGATCGCGCTCAGCTACTATCACATTTCCGGGGATCCAACTTTTCAGCCACTTGCCTTGACCATGGAGAGGCTGGCGGCAAAGGGACTCGAAACCAACAGTATGGTCGTTCGGGCGGATATCCACTGTGGTGTATCCCCTGATCAGAAACGGGCCGCACATTACCTCGGCGCAAGACTCCACGACGCGTTTTACGCAAAAGGCATCGAGGTCTCTATCCTCCTCCACCAGGTTTCCGGCAGGCAAGGTGTCGATGTCACCTTTCACGTCGGCGATTCGTCATTCGGTCCTTACCATGCCGCGGATGCTGCCACCGGCCTTCGGCTGTCGACCGAGGCGGCAAGTCTCTTGCGCCAGCGACGCGATGCTGCGCGCCCACATAGCTGGTGATGCCCGGTCCCAACACTGGGCTACAGCCCAACCCAAACGCGCCGGAGAGCAATCGCAATCCGGTTCGGGTTCCGATCAATGAACACACGCCTGCAAAACGCTTCGTCAACCCGGCCCGTCTTTGCGGGACAGGTCGCACAGACGGCCATTCAGGCAATTTCGACCAACCTCAGGCCTCGTAGCCCCGTTCTATTCTCAGGAACGCGCGCGTGCGCAGCGACGCGTTAACCGGCGCTTTCGTCCGGCGAAGCATCACACGTGCCCGAGGGCTGGTCATGGTCGGTTCCAGACGCCGCCGAACGGTGACGAAAGGAACGACGCGCGACGAATCGCGGCGAGTCGGATGATCCAGAACATGTTTGCTCATGGCGATCTCCCCAAATCACTTCCACCGCCATCTTACCACACTCGACGCCGCCGACAAACGCGACCCGCCGCCCCAAGGCCCCTACGATAGCCGGTCGATCGCCCATTGGGCCGCGTCTGCGACTGCCGGATCCGGGTCGTCCAGAAGGGGTTTCGCGGTTGCGATCAACGCCGGCGCACCGGAGTTCCCAATTGCGTAGAGCACGTTGCGGACGAAGCGATTTCGCCCGATCCGCTTTATCGGGCTGCCGGCGAAACGCTCTCGGAAGGCACGGTCGTCCAGAGCTGCAAGTTCGGCAAGCGGCGGTGCCAATGTCCCGTCACGCGCAGCATAGCGCATGTCGCTTGCGGCCACCGCGAACTTGTTCCACGGGCAGGCGGCCAGGCAGTCGTCGCAGCCGTAGATCCGGTTCCCCAGACCCTCGCGCAGGTCTTCGGGAATCTGGCCCTTGTGCTCGATCGTCAGGTAGGAAATGCACCGGCGGGCATCCATCCGGTACGGCGCCACGAAGGCCGCTGTCGGGCAGACATCGAGGCAGGATCGGCAGGACCCGCAGTGATCGACCTCAGCGGGGTCTGTGGGAAGCTCCAGTGTGGTGAAGATCGAGCCCAGGAACACCCAGTTCCCCATGTCGCGGCTGACTAGGTTGGTGTGCTTGCCTTGCCAGCCAAGCCCTGCCGCCTGCGCCAGAGGTTTTTCGGCCACCGGCGCCGTATCCACGAAAACCTTCACCTCGCCACCAGCTTCGGCGATCAGCCACCGCGCGAGCCGTTTCAACCGTTTCTTGACGAGATCGTGGTAGTCCTTCCCGCGCGCATAGACGGAGATGTTCCCGCAATTGCGCTGTTCGAGCCCATCACGCGGGTCATCATCAGGTGAATAGCTCTCTGCCAGGACGATCACCGATCGGGCCTCCGGCCAGAGCGCCACGGGATCGCCACGCCAGGCCATCCGGTCGGCCATCCATTCCATCTGTCCATGGTAGCCTTCTGCCACGAACGTAGACAGTGCCTCCGGAACATGCCCGATGGAATCTGGGCGGCAGACCCCCATTGCAACGAACCCTTCCGCGCGGGCCTGTGCCTCCAGCCGAGCCCTCAACCCGTCCATGCGCTCAGTCCTGCTCCTGACGAACGGAGGCCCTGCGGGCAGTCCACCACGACGCGCCGAAGCGGGCGCAAACACCCACACGCGCGGCTGGATATCTCAGAAATCAAGATCGGCGTATTGCACCGACGGCGGGAAGCCCGGGATCTGGTCGGCCAGAAGCCCCCGGAAGGCCGGGCGCGACTTGATCTTGGCATACCAATCCCTGACATTTGCGCTCCGGTTCCAGTCCACGTCGGAAATATAGTCCAATGCGGAGATATGCGCAGCCGCCGCGAAATCCGCCATCGACATCTGATCGCCAGCGAGCCAGCGCCGCTGGTCCAGAAGCCACGTCATGTAGTCGAGGTGATACTTGATCGCCTTCGCCCCTGCTTTCACGTTGCGGCTTTCGGGATAGCCCTGCTTGGTGATCTTCTTGTTCACACGCTCGTACAGCAAGTTTGCCGTCACCTCGTGGTGAAACTTGTCATCGAACCAGGCGCACAACCGTCGTACCTCATAGCGCCCCTCCGGTGCTCTCGGCAGCAGCGGTGGTTCCGGCGAGATCTCCTCCAGGTATTCGCAGATCGCCTGGCTCTCCGACATCGTGCGCCCGTCCATCCGCAGGACAGGCACCTTGCCGGCGGGATTGCGGCGCAGGAAATCCGCGTCCTGTTCCCAATACCGCTCCTCGACCAGTTCCACCTCGATCTTCTTCTCTGCGAGCACAAGGCGCACCTTGCGGCAGAACGGAGACAACGGGACGTGATAAAGTCGGTTCATGGGTGATGTGTTCTCGGTTTCCGGCAATGCCTTTACTTGCAGCCTAACCCCGGGTTTTTCAATCCTCGAAACATGCTGCGCGGCCGTCCGCCTCAATTGTCGCCGCACCGTCGGCGATGGAAGCGGCCCGCCGCCGCACGAATGAACTCGGTTGCCCGGCATTCCGACCCTTGGGATTTGGCAGCACGGCGGCGATCCGCGCGGCCTGTGTGGCGGTCAACTCCAGCGGGGGGCGGTCAAAATACCGGTGCGCCGCCGCTTCGATGCCGAAAACGCCTTCGTCCATTTCGGCAACGTTGAGGTAGATCTCCAGGATTCGCTTCTTCGGCCAGGCAATTTCCACGACCGGCGTGATCAGGGCCTCCAGCGCCTTGCGCACCCAGCTGCGCCCCTGCCATAGGAAGACGTTCTTCACAGTTTGTTGGCTGAGCGTGGAGGCACCACGCTGACCGCCGTCGTCCAGCGCCTCGCGAATCGCGGCCATGTCGAAGCCCCAGTGCAGGCAGAAATTGGCATCTTCGGCCGCCACGATGGAGCGCGGCGCAAACTCGGAGACATCTTCGATATCGACCCACTGCTGGTCCACCGAGCCGAGCCGATGCCGCTCGGTCCAGATCGTGTGGGTGATCGGTGGATCGACGAACCGGTACAGGATGATCAGCGCCAGCAGCAGCACTGGCGGGACCAGCATCAGGCGCCAGATCCAGCGCCGTAGAAACAGCGCAACCCGAACGGGAAGCGCGGGGCGCTTCGACCGGGCCGTCTTCGCCGGTGCCGCGGTTCGGGTGGACTTGCCCTTGCCGCTCCTTGATTTGCTTGTCCTTGCCACGCCGCGGACCTTATCGGCGCGGCGTCCGGGCGCAACAATTTACATGGTCTGCCCGTGATTCAAGCGCGCATGTATTGCGATGAGGCACCGCAGTGGTTTGCATCACCGGGCGCGAAGGCGCCCCACCAGTTCCAGCAGGTAGGTTTCTGCCTGCCGCAATCGCTGGAGGTCGTCGATGTCGGGGTAGATGCCTGCCTTCAGGGCTGTTGCATGGAGCTCGATCACGTTGCGCCCTTTGGGCACGTCGAGGACCAGCCGTGTCACACCACCGTCGGCAATGCTCGGCACGCTTCCGCGCGCAGCGTCTGTGGC
Source organism: Aliiruegeria haliotis (assembly GCF_003003255.1). Classification (GTDB taxonomy): domain Bacteria; phylum Pseudomonadota; class Alphaproteobacteria; order Rhodobacterales; family Rhodobacteraceae; genus Tropicimonas; species Tropicimonas haliotis. The sequence goes on along the minus strand of NZ_PVTD01000003.1, from coordinate 356,705 downwards.
ACGTATCTCCGCCTCGATTCGGGTATCATCGATTGTCAGCACTCCGATATCTTCCACCAGCACACGGAGGATCGCTGCAAGGCTGTACTCTGTGAGTTGGCCCCGGACCTCCGGGATCTGCCCGGGCACTTCCCGGACTCGAACCCGGGCCTTTGCATCGATCTCCAGCAGCGGCAAGGCTGGCGAACCAGAGGACGTCACGTCGTAGACAAGCACGGACGGTTCAGCCGCGATTCCTGCCGGTGGCGCAATCGCCATGCTCGCGGCGATCCCTGCCAGGATTGCTCTGCGCTGCCAGGTTCGCTCCATCACTCTCTCCATTTCGTCGTAATTTCCTCGGACACCTCCACTCACGGCGGGCCGTCCGTGGCCTCTTGCACCGTCATCGTTCCGGATCCGAACCAAGCTTGCCGAGAGCACGGGCGTTCGTTTCGCAGTCCGTCGGGATACGTTCAGCGCGCGCCCTCACTCAGTGGGCGGTCGCCGACACAACCAGACTAACCGACCCGCCGCATCAGGGTCATGTGCGTATCGCCGTACTTTCGCCGATCCTCCAGTGTGAAGCCGGTCGGAACCTCCTGGGGTGTGTTCTCTTCCCAGATGATCAAGGCGTCTGGCGCCAGCCAGTCTCCCTCGACGCAAGAGGCGATCGACCGTTCGCCAAGTCCCTTCCCGTAGGGCGGGTCAAGAAAAACCAGGTCAAATGGCGCGCCGCGGTTTGGTCCCATACGGGTGGCATCGCGACGGTAGAGCTTCGTGATGCCCTGTGTCCGTGTTTTCTCGATGTTTTCCCGCAGCAGCGCGCGCGCCTTGGCGCCTTCGTCCACGAAGGTTGCATGTACAGCGCCCCGCGACATGGCTTCCAGCCCGAGCGCGCCTGTCCCCGCGAAGAGGTCGAGTACACGTGCCCCCGGTGCCGGGTCGCCGTGGCTTGCCGCGAGCAGGTTGAACAGACTTTCGCGCACACGATCCGACGTGGGACGCAGATGCGCGGCGGCATCTCCCTTGCCGACCGAAGCGAGCCCGAGTCCGCGAAACTTCCCGGAAATGATCCGCATCAGCGCAACAGGGATTTCAGCTCGACCGAAGGGTCGCAGACGATGTTCAGATCGGGAGATTTCCCATTGTCGATCAACCTCTTGCCCACCATGTAGGCACGCGGGTCGTTCATGGCGTCCACTGCCAGGAGCGTGTTGCCCCGATAGTACCAGTGAGACACCACGCCGACCTTGTCGCCCGGGCGGGTCATGACGCGGTCATAGCCAGTGTTGAGCCCGGCGATCTGAAGCTTCACATCGTACTGATCCGACCAGAACCAGATTTTCGGGTCATAGGCAGCCGCCGCACCCAGCATGTTGCAGGCCACCAGTTCCGCCTGGTCAATGGCGTTCTGAACGCTTTCCAGTCGAATACGCTCACCATGCCGGGGGAAGGAGGCGCAGTCGCCCGCCGACCAGATGTTCGGGTTGGACGTGCGTCCGAAGGCATCCACAGCAATCCCGTTGTCGAGGGTCAGCCCGGCGGCCTCGGCCAACCCCGTGGCGGGAGAGATGCCGACGCCGACGATCACGATATCGACGGCCAGTTCGGTTCCGTCGGTGAGCCGGGCACCGGTGACCCGCCCTTCGCCCAGAAGGCGCTCCAGACCGACGCCCTCGCGCAAATCCACGCCGTGGCCTTCGTGAAGCGTGCGGAAGTAGTCCGAGGTCTCGGGCGCGGCGACCCGCTGCAAGATGCGTTCGGCCATCTCCACCAGCGTGACCTCAAGGCCCAGCTTGCGGGCGACAGCCGCAGCCTCCAGCCCGATATAGCCACCGCCAACGATCAATGCCCGCGCGCCGGGCGTCACCTCTGCCGCCATCCTGTCGACATCGGTCAGCGTGCGCACCACGTGCACCCCGTCCAGAGATCCGCCAATGGCTGACGGCAGACGACGCGGAACCGACCCGGTTGTCAGTGCGAGGTGTTCGTAGCTCAGGGTTTCCGAGCCCATCAGGATCGTGCGGCCCGCCGGATCGATCGCATCGACGTGGCGGTCGGTCAGCAGGCGAATGTCGTTGTCGACATAGAAGGCTTCGGGGCGCAGGAAGAGCCGTTCAAGCTCCATCTCGCCCAAGAGGTATTTCTTTGACAGCGGCGGGCGCTGATAGGGGGGGACATGCTCTTCGCCGATCAGCGTGACCGGCCCCGAGAACCCCTCGGTCCTGAGTTTTGCAACCAGCGATGCGCCGGCCTGACCGGCTCCTACAACCACGATCCCCGACATGTTTCCCTCCAAAGGCTGGTCACTCCGAACGCACGTCCTATATCTGGCAGCCGAAGCAATGAAAACGGCGCGAGGGACCCCATGAAGATTTCAAACGGACAAAAGCTGCCAGATGCGCGTTTCACCGTGATCGGAGCAGAGGGACCAGAGCAGGTCGACCTTGCACCCCTGCTCTCCGGACGGCGTGTGCTGGTGCTCGGCATGCCGGGCGCTTTCACTCCGACGTGCTCCACAGCGCATCTTCCCAGCGTGATCCGGTCCGCAGACGAGATCCGGGCGAAGGGCATCGACGAGATCCTGCTGATCTCTGTCAACGATCCACATGTGATGCGCGCCTGGGGCGAACAGTCCGGAGCGTCGGCGGCTGGCATCACCCTGTTGGCGGATGCCGGCTGCGAGTTCACGGAGAGCATCGGAATGCGGTTCGATGCGCCGATGGTCGGTCTTGTCGCGCGCTCCTTGCGATACGCGATGGTCGTCGACGATGGCGCGGTGGAGCTCCTGCGCATCGAGGAAGGGCGCGGCACCTGTGCGATGACGGGCGGCGAGGCGGTGCTTTCGCTGCTCTAACGCCGCCCCGGCTGATCAGACCGCCTTGTTGATCTGCAATTGCGTCGGGAAGGGAATGTCGATCCCGCCCGCCTCGAAGGCATCCTTTGCCTTGCGGGTGAGGTCGAACTTGAGATCCCAGTAATCCGCGGCCTCGCACCAGACGCGAACGGTGAAGTCCACCGAACTGTCGCCGAGGTTCGTGACCTTGACGAAGGGCTCGGGGTCGCTCTTGAAACGCGGCTGTGTGGCGATCAGGTCGTTCAGGATCTTCTCGGCCGCCTTCAGGTCGCTGTCGTAGGAGACACCGAAAACGAGATCCACGCGCCGCGTGTCATGGGCGGAGAAGTTGACGATGGCCGAGGACCAGACGTCCCCGTTGGGCACGATGATCTGCACGTTGTCCGGGGTTGTCAGTTCTGTCGTGAAGAGCGTGATCTGTTCGACTGTGCCGGAATGCCCTGCGACTTCGATGAAATCACCCAGTTTGAAGGGGCGGAATCCGACCAGCATGACGCCGGACGCCAGATGGCCAAGTGTCCCCTGAAGGGCGAGGCCGACCGCGATACCGACGGAGCCGATGAGGGCCGCCAGCGACGTCGTCTGGATCCCGAAACGCCCCAGTATGAAGATGATTGCAAACGCCAGGATCGCGTATTTTGCGATGCTGGCGAGAAACCGCGCCAGCATCGGGTCGAACTTTTCGTTGTAGGCGGGCAGCTTGCGGATCCGCCCCGCGACCCAGTTCGACAGCCAGAGGCCAACGATCGCAATGGCCAGCGCGTAGAGAGCGTTGATAATGAGATTGTCGGGGAGTTCCATGATACCATCCCTTTGAAATGCGCGGGATGGGTCCGTATCACCCCGCCAGTTTGTCCATGACCTGCGCTAACGAGACATCCAGTTCGGTCAATCCGCCAGCGTCATGCGTGCTCAGCGTGACTTCGACCGTCCCGTAGACATTGGCCCATTCTGGGTGATGGTTCATCTTTTCGGCATGCAGCGCAACCCGTGTCATCCAGCCGAACGCCTCGACGAAGGATTTGAATCGGAAAGTCTTTTGAAGCGCGTCCCGGTCGTCCTGAATCGCCCAATCGGCGGCCAGAAGTGCTTCCAAAGCGGAGCGGTCCTTCAGGGGTTGCATCAGTCGTGTTCCTCCTCACTGCGTCGAAACGGGCCGTAGCTCGTCAGGATTCCCATATCCTGTTCCACCGCGCGGGCCTCGGCCGCCAGGAACTCCTCGATGGCCCGCTTGAAGCCAGGGTCGGCAACCCAATGCAGGGAATGCGTGGCCACGGGAAGGTATCCGCGGGCCAGCTTGTGTTCGCCCTGGGCCCCCGCTTCCACAGTATCGAGTCCATGCGCGATGGCGTAGTCGATTGCTTGATAGTAGCACGCTTCGAAGTGAAGGCACGGGTGATGCTCCAACGCGCCCCAATACCGGCCGAAAAGCGACCGCCGACCGATGAAGTTCAGCGCACCGGCCACGTTGAAGCCGTCACGCTCGGCCATCACCAGCAGGATGTCGTCGCGCAGGGTCTCATGTGCGATCTCGAAGAATTCGCGGGTCAGGTATGGGCTTCCCCACTTTCGCATGCCGGTGTTCTGGTAGAAGGCCCAGAAGTCGTCCCAGTGATGTGGCTCGATCTGGTCGCCAGTCACCTGCACGAGCTTACCGCCAAAGGCCTGTGCCGTGCGCCGTTCCTTGCGGATGTTTTTCCTCTTCCGGGAGGAAAGCGCAGCGAGGAAGTGGTCGAAATCCGCATAGTCCGCATTCTCCCAGTGGAATTGCTGGGTGACACGGTGCATCAGTCCCATCTGCTCGCCTTGCCTGGCCTCGATCAGTGTGCAGAAGGTGATGTGGAGCGACGAAAGCTGGTTTTCGGCGGCCACCTGTACCGCACCCTGCACCAAAGCACCGGGTCCGATGTGCTCGAAACCCGGCTTCACGAGGAAACGCCGGCCGGTCACAGGGGTGAAGGGCACCGCTATCTGCAACTTGGGGTAGTAGGAACCACCAGCGTTTTCGTATGCCTGCGCCCAGGAATGGTCGAAGATGTACTCGCCCTGGCTGTGGTGTTTTCCGTAGAGCGGCGCGACGGCGATGATCTCCTCGTGCTGTTTGGCGATCAGGTAGGTCGGTTGCCAGCCGGTGCCCTTACCGACCGATGCGCTGTCTTCCAGCGCCATCAGAAAACGGTGTGTCGTAAACGGGTCGAGCGGTCGGAATCCATCGGCGGCCTCAGGGCACGCACAGGCATCCCAGTCTTCCGCCGGGATTTCGGAGAGGCTGGGCAGCGCCAGGATTTCAATGGCGGTTTCGTTGGAGCTCATGACCACTCGTCGCTTTCAGACAGCCCTACACTTGGCCTTCATGCGACCGGGATCAAGCGGCCGTATATCCTTCGAAGGTCACGTTGTCGGCAATCCTACGCGCCTCTGCTTCGGCCGCCGCGCTGCGAACCGTCCAGCAGAGAACGGGCAGGCCCGTTGCCTTGATCCTTGCTACATGCGGCGAGGCCAGGTCGCGCGCCCGGTGGCTGATGAACGCGGCACCTGTCTCTTCGAGGTCGGGGATTCCGACAAGACGATCGCGCATGGAGGACGGCACTGTTGGCCAATGCTCCGCCGTGAAACTGCAAGTGGTCAGCCCACGGACGAAGTCCGGCGCAATCCGACCCAGTGCGATCATGGCGTGAGGGTTGAAGGACATGAACGCCAGCGGGCCGTTGTAGCCTGCCGCGTCTGCCGCCGCCGCCGCTTCCAGTTCGCCGACATTCGGTCCGAGTGCGCCATCCTGGTCCTTGATCTCCACCAGGAGCGGGACCTTTCCCGCCGTGATGTCGAGGATCTCGGCAAAGGTCGGAATGCCCTCGTCTCCACTCAACAGCGGGATCTGTCCGAGTTGGGCGGCGCTGCGGCCGCGCACGGGGCCTGCCTCCCCCGTCAGCCGATCCAGTGCGTAGTCGTGGAACACTATTGCCCGACCGTCGGCCGACATTTGCAAATCAATTTCTATCCCGTAGCCGGCCGCGATCGCCGCGCGGACGGCTCCGCGCGAGTTCTCCGGGCGCCGGGCCGTTAGGTCGTGCAGGGCCCGGTGTGCAATTGGGCGTGCGAGAAACGCCGGATCCAACGCCATATCGGGTCAGGAAACCTGGAAAATCGCCTCGATCTCGACCGCTACGCCTCGCGGAAGAGCCGCGGCGGAAACGGCGGAACGAGAGTGCCGCCCGGCATCGCCAAGCGCATCGACAAGGAAATCGGAGGCGCCGTTGACCACCTCGGGCTGATCGGTGAAATCGACCGTGGAATTGACAAAGCCCGTGAGCTTCACCACGCGAACAAGCCTGTCGAGGTCGCCTCCACAGGCCGCCTTGCACTGGGCAAGAAGCGCGATAGCGCAGGTCCGTGCCGCGGCGGCGCCCGCCTCGACATCCATCGTGTCACCAAGTTTGCCGGTGATCAGCCCATCCGGCCCCATGCTGATCTGGCCAGAGACATAGACAAGGTCGCCAACCCGCACGAATGGCACGTAGTTGGCTGCGGGAGCAGGCGCATCGGGGAGCGTCACGCCAAGTTCGGCGAGACGGGCCTCGTGGGTACCGGACATGTGGAAACTCCTTTGTGGCGTGTTCAGCTCTCGCGGAAGGCCTTGTTGAGATAGTCGGTGAAGGGTTTGAGAAGGTAGGCCATTGGTGTCCGGTCGTCGGTGCGGATGTAGGCTTCCACCGGCATTCCGGGAATGATTGCCTTGCCTTCGAGCTTGTCGATCTCGCCCGGGTCGAGTTCAATCTCCGCGCGGTAGTAGGATATCGCCGTGCGCTCATCCGTGAAGATGTCGGCGGAAATCTGAACCACGTGGCCGTTCATTTCCGGGGTCGTGCGTGCATCGAAGGTCGAGAACCGCAGAACGACCTCCTGCCCGACAAAGACCTGGTCCACGTGGATCGGTTCGATCCGCGCCGCGATCACCAACGGGCGATCCTGCGGAATGATGTAGGCAAGCGGTTCGGCCGCGCGGACCACGGAGCGCGGGGTGTTCACCGTCATGCCGTAGACGATGCCCCCCACGGGTGCAGTGATGTCGAGGCGGTCAAGGCGCTTTCGCAGTGACTGGCGGCGCTCGATCAGTTCGACAAGCGTGTACTGCAGGTCGCGCAGGCGAGTGATTGCCTCTTCGCGCCGCCGGGTCTCCAGCTTGAGCATTTCGATGTCGAGTTCCGTGATCCGGCCGAGCGCCTCGGCCCGACTTGCGGTCAGCTCGCCGATCAGGCCGGACAGGCGGGCTCTCTCCCGTTGCAAGGACAGCACGCGGGTCGCTTGCGCCAACCCCTTGTCGAGCAGGACCTGCTGGTCCTCCAGTTCCTCTCCGATCAGGGCAAGCTGTTCGCTGAGCGCGTCGGTCTGCGCGTCAATGCCCTCGACCTGCGACTCGATCTGTTCGCCGCGCCGGGCCAACTGGTCGACTTCCTTTTGCAAGGTCACCTTGCGGGCCTCGAAAAGGCGCTCCTGTCCGTGCAGCAGTTCTTCTATTTCGGCGCGCTCGCTGGCAACCTCCAGCAATTCGGGGTGGAACTCGATGTTCTCCAGCCCATCGCGCTCGGCCACCATGCGGCCGGCACGGGCCATCAATTCGTAGAGCTGGCCCTCGACGATTGTCAGTTCCGATTGAAGGTCGGTGGGGTCGAGCCGGATCAGGACGCCACCGGCCTCGATCTTGTCGCCCTCCTCGACCTCCAGTTCGGCGACCACTCCGCCGTCGAGGTGCTGCACCACCTGCCGGTTCTGGTCCACTTCCAACTGGCCTCCGGCAATGATTGCGCCGGAAATGTTGGTCGTCACCGACCAGACCCCGAATCCGCCGACGAGGGCGAGTACCGCGAGGAATCCCAGCACGAGGTGGCTGCGTGCGGACGGCACGGAGCGTTCTTTCCCTTCGGTCATGTCACACCTCCCTGGCTCTTCGAGCTCTGGATCTGGGCGGCGTTCTGTACCACTTCGCGCAGAACGTCATCGCGCGGCCCGAATGCCCGGCGGATGCCGCCATCGAGCACCAACAGAAGCTCGCATTCCTGGATCGCGGCGGGGCGGTGGGCCATGATGATGATCGACCGCTCCTCCGACTTCATTTGCCGGATCGCCTTGTTCAGCGCCTCCGACCCTTCGTTGTCGAGATTGGAGTTCGGCTCGTCCAACACAAGGATCTGCGGGTCGCCGTACAGCGCGCGCGCCAGGCCGATCCGCTGGATCTGTCCGCCCGACAAGCGTCCGCCGGCAGCGGCAAGTGGGGTGTCGTATCCACGCGGCAGTTCGAGGATCATCTCGTGGGCATCGGCCTTCTGCGCAGCTTCCACGACCTTCTTGGCGTCGGGCTGGGTGGACAGTCGCGCGATGTTCTCGGCGATGGTGCCTTCGAACAGTGTCACACGCTGTGGCAGGTAGCCGATGTGCTGGCCGAGCACGTCGGGATCGTACTGGTCGAGCGCAGCCCCATCGAGGCGGATCTTGCCGCCCGCGCAGCGCCAGACGCCACAGATGGCACGCGCCAATGTCGTCTTGCCCGAACCCGAAGGACCGATAACGCCCATCGCCTGACCCGGCGGAAGCAGGAAACTGACCATCCGCAGCGAGGCCTGTGATTCTCCGGGCGGCACCACGGTGACCTGCTGCCCTTCCAGACGTGCTGCAGGCTTCGGCAGCGGCGTGCGCGGGATTTCCGGCGGCACGTCGGACAACAGCTTCGAGAGATTCTGCCAGCCGCGGGACGCGCGTTGCAGCAACTCCCATTGCCCGATGGCCATTTCCACCGGTGCGAGGGCACGGCCCAGCAGGATCGAACCGGCGATCATGGCACCGGCCGTCAACTCGTTCTGCAACACGAGGTAGGCACCCAGTCCCAGCATCGCGGATTGCAGGAACAGCCGCAGCGACTTCGTGGCAGCCGTGAAGCCGCCAGCGCGATCGGAGGCCGCAAGGTTCAGTTCGACGGCCTTGCCGCGCGCGAGTTGCCAGCGATCAAAGGTTGCTTCGCGCATGCCGAGGGCCTCCACGGCCTCCGCTTCGTCGCGCATCTGGTCGCTCATCCGCTCGGCACGCTGGCCCATTCCGGCGGCTTCCAGCGCAGGCTGACGCGTGCGCCATTGGTTCAGAAGCGTCACGCAGACAATGAGCGTGCCACCGGACACAGCGAGGATGCCAAGCCACGGGTGGAAGACGAAGATCGCAAACAGGAAGATCGGCGTCCACGGCATGTCGAAGAACGCAGTCAGCGCCGGTGACGAAAGGAAGCGCTGCACCACCTCCAGGTCACGCAGGCCGGTCTGGGCAACTTCGGAGCCCGGGCGCCCGGTCTCGCTGCGCAGAACGGCGGAGAAGACGCGCGCATCCAGCAATGTCTGGAATCGCGCACCGGCCCGGGCCATCACTCGGCCGCGTGAGTAGTCGAGTATACCCATCATCAGATAGAGAAAGGCCACCAGCACCGACAGGGCGATCAGCGTTTCCTCTGATCGGGACCCCAGCACGCGGTCGTAGACCTGAAGCATGTAGAGCGGTCCGGTCAGCATCAACAGGTTGACGAAAATGGAAAATACGAAGGCGGAGATGAAAAGGCTCCGGCTTTCGACGCGGGCATCCTGCAGTTCTTTTCTGCCTGCCGCCGTTTCGGATTGGCGCATTGCCGATTGTCTCCTGGCTACAGCCGGTTGTCTCCTTTGCCCGCCGACGCTAGATTGCGTCGGCAGCCGGCCACGGGGGCCTTGCAATGGGGCTGGGTGGCAAACTACGATGAAGTTCTTGTTAAATCCAATGTCTGTTTTGAAACATTATTTGCCACGCAGTGCTGGCGCAATCGGAATTTGCGTTCTTTTCGGCTCTCTTACGGCCTGTGGCCCTGCGGACATCCCTACCGGAATCAATGATCCGAACGAAGCGCGCAACAGGGGCGTTCACGAGTGGAACAAGCGTGTCGACACGCAGTTGCTCGGCGGCTCTGAAGAGGGAGCCGAGGCCGAGATCCCGCTTTCGGAGGATGAAGGGCAACCGACGGCCGGCATCGACGATAGCATTGAGGGAGGCGCCACCGATGCGCCGGCGCGTGGAGCCAGCAACGCCCTGATCGCGCTCAGTAATTTTGGCACGAACCTCGACAACCCGCGACGCGTGGTCAACAGCCTGCTACAGGTGAGACCGGGTGATGCAGCGCACAACACATTGCGTTTCGGGATCAACTCCACGGTTGGTATTCTCGGTCTGATCGACGTGGCCGGGGCTGCAGGTCTGCCCGAGATCGACACCGATTTTGGCGAAACCCTGCACGTTTGGGGCGTGTCGGAAGGCAACTTTCAGGAGCTGCCGGTCGTTGGTCCATCAACTCAGCGCGATACCGCCGGGATGGCGGTGGACTTCGTGATGAATCCTCTATGGTATGTATTCCCATGGCCACAGAATCTCGTGGCCAACGGGTTTACCTGGGCCGGAGAGGCGACCGATCGGTTCAGGTATTCGGACACGGTGGACTCGATCTACCGGGATTCGGCCGACAGCTATGCGCAGTCGCGGCTGATCTATCTGCAGAATCGCCGGTTCGAGATGAGCCGCGGTGAGGTAACGGAAAACGACGAGAGCATTGATCTCTTCGAGGAGCTTTATGGTGACTGATCTATCCCGCCGGTCCTTCGGGGCCCTTGGACTGGGCGCATGTGCCAGCCTTGCAATGCCATCCGGCGCGTTCGCGATGACGACGGAATCGGCGTCCGCGCTGGTGAGCAAGCTGGTCAACGACATCAACAAGGTCATCGCTTCGGGCAAATCCGAATCCGCGATGTACCGGGATTTTGAGAAAATCTTCGTCAAGTATGCCGACGTGTCTTCGATCGCGCTGGTCTCGCTCGGGGCCGACCGCCGCAGGGCCTCCAAGTCGCAACTGAAGGCCTACACCAAGGCCTACCAGGGCTATATCGCGCGGAAGTACGGCAAGCGTTTCCGGGAGTTCATCGGCGGCCGTCTGGAGCTTCAGAGCGCCAAGCCGGTCAAGAAATACGTCGAAGTCACCACGATTGCGCATCTGCGCGGCGAGGCGCCCTTCGATGTGAAATTCCTCGTGTCCGATCGCTCCGGCCGCGAGAAGTTCATCAACATGTACATCGAGGGTGTGAACATGGTGCTGACCGAGAAGACGGAGATCGGCTCGATGCTCGACCGCCGTGGCGGTGACATCAACGCCCTGATCGCCGACCTGGGAAAGGCCAGCTGAGCGACACTGACCTTGCTGGCCGCGCATGACTGACGGGAGGCTAAAATGGAGCTTGGCGCATTTTCCGTGAGCCTGAGCGTGACCGACCTGAAGGCTTCCATGGCCTTCTACGCCCGGCTGGGGTTCGAGCCCGTGGCCGGCAATGAGGCAGACAACTGGATCATCCTCCGGAACGGGACCTGCACGCTCGGTCTTTTCCAGGGGATGTTCACGGGGAACATGCTTACCTTCAACCCGGGATGGCAATCGGAAGAGCGCGAACACGCCGCGTTCACTGACATTCGTGATATCCAGGCGCACCTGCAGGAAGCCGGTATCACGCTGGACGAAACCACCGATCCCGCCGGAACCGGGCCGGCGCATATCCTGCTGAAAGACCCCGACGGAAATGCCATTTTCCTCGATCAGCACGTTCCCGCGCCCACACGCTGAAAACCCTTGCCTGCGGCGCGCCGATCAACTCGATCGCGGGCGCCTGGCCATCGGTTGAAGGGAAGGCGGCGCAGGTGCCGCATCCTTCGACCCATTCATCTTTCTGATGGCCCGACGCTCTTGCCGCATCAGTTCTTCCGTCCAAACAAGTTGCCCAGAACATCCTGAAGAACCCGCTCGGCGAGGTTGTCCTTTCTGGGCTTCTGCTGATTGGAGCTTTGCGCGGTCGACGTGTTGCCGTCATAGCGGGGCGCAGTTTGCTGGCCTCCTTGGCCGCCACCTTGCGCAATCGGGCGCCCGGCCTGCGGCTGGTTCATGGGCAGGGGCATCACGGGGCGGCCATCGTGGATTCGCACCATAGCTTCGTTCCAGATTTCCGCGGGCAAACCGCCACCGGTCACGCCCGAGAGCGGCGTGTTGTCGTCGTATCCCATCCAGACACCGGCCACGTAGTCAGCGGTGAAGCCGATGAACCACGCGTCCCGGGCGGCTTGGGTCGTCCCTGTCTTGCCGGCGGCGGGTCGGTCGCCAAGCTTCGCCCGCTGGCCTGTGCCAACTTCAACCACCTGGTGCATCATGTAGACGAGATTGCGGGCAGCCTCGTCGGAGATGACCCGCTCGCCATATCCACCGCCCTGACCCATGAGAGAGTCCTGCTCACCCTGAAGCCGAAGGTCGATCAGCCCGTATGGCTTCACCGAGCGCCCGCCATTGAGAATGCCGGCATAGGCCCCTGTCATCTCCAGCAAGGTCGATTCGGAGACCCCAAGGGCAAGCGCCGGGCCGACCGCCAGTTCGTTGTCGATGCCGAAATCGGTCGCGATCGTGCGCACATTCTCCCGTCCGACCGCCTCGGATACCTTCACGGCGGGGATGTTCAGACTGTCTGCAAGAGCCTTGGCAAGCGTCACGCGGCCTTTGAACTCGCGGCTGTAGTTCTTCGGACAGTAATTCGGCTGGCCGGGCAGTGCGATGCAGTAGGGTTCGTCGACAACGGTCGCCAATGGCGTGTAGCCGAGGTCCATCGCCGCGGCGTAGACGAACGGCTTGAAGCTCGACCCCGTCTGGCGTTTGGCCATGGTTGCGCGGTTGAATGCGCCCGAGACCTTCGTTTCCCGCCCGCCGACCATCGCCCGCACGGCGCCGTCGGCCGACATCACCACGATTGCGGCCTGTGCCTTGGAGCCTTCCTTGACCTTTTCCTGGAAGATGAACTTCATCGCCTCCTCGGCGGAGGTCTGGATGTCCTGATCCAGGGTGGTGTGAAGGATCACATCTTCCGTCGTGTCACGGGTCAGGAAGTTCGGTCCGGTATCCATTACCCAGTCCGCGAAATATCCGCCTGCGCGCGCTTGTGCAGCCTCCGACAGAGTCGCGGGGTTGGCCCAGGCCTGATCGCGCTGGCTCTCGTTCAGATAACCCTGATCGTACATCAACCGCACGACGGTATCCGCACGGTCCTGCGATCGCTTGAGATTGTTGGTCGGTGCATACCGCGTCGGAGCGGGCAGGAGCCCGGCCAGCATTGCGGCCTGAGCCGGTGACAATTGAACCGCAGGAATGCCGAAGTACCGCTGCGCGGCTGCTTCGAACCCGCGCGCGGAGGCACCGAGGTAGGCGCGGTTGAAGTAGATCACAAGGATTTCGTCCTTTGTGTACTTCAACTCCAACGCCATCGCGTAGATCGCTTCTTTTGCCTTGCGCCAGATGGACCCGCGCCGGCAGTCGGCCTCGTATTCGGCCTCGGTCTGGCCTGTGGACGGGTCATAGGGGATGCCGATGCAGAGCAACTTGGCCGTCTGCTGTGTCAGCGTCGAGCCGCCGTGACCGGACAACGCGCTGCGCCCTTCCGAAAGGTTGATCCGGATCGCCGAGGCGACCCCGCGCGGGCTGACGCCAAGGTGCCAGTAGAAGCGTTTGTCCTCAGCGGCCACCACCGCGTTCTTCAGGTGCGGCGAGACCTGCTCGATATGCGTGATCGAATCGAACTGTTCCCCGCGCCATGCATAGACCTCCCCCTCTCGGTCGAGGAGGGTCACCGAGCCCCGGGTCCGGCCATCGATCAGTTCCGTGAACTCCGGCAGGTCGGCATAGAAATAGAGGACCGCACCCGCGAGGATCAGCCCGACCACAGCGGCCGTCCGCCAGGCAATGCTCCAGATCAGGCCGAGCACGAACCCGATCAGGCGGCGCAGCCACCCAAGGGGTCCACGCCGCTGCCGGGTCTTGCGCGACGCGCTCTTCCGGCTGCGTCTGGCCGCGGTCGCCTTTGCCTTGGGTTTGGACTTGGCCTTCGATTGTGCCTTGGTCGGCTTGGGCTTTGCCCGGGCCGATTTTCCCTTGGCGGGTGCCTTCGAATACCGTTTGTCGGCCCTGAGAGTCGGGCGCTTGCCACCGGATGCGCTCATGGGAGCCCTTGCACTGAAACCTGCTCTTGTTTTGCCCCTTGATACCGTGCCTGCCGACCGAAGGGGAGAGTTTCGCGCTTTTTGAGTCGTCCACGAAGAGCTTAAAAAATAGGCTGACCGGTCAAAATGTGCAAAAATTGTGCAAAACACCCGGATTCTGCCCATGTGAGCGCCATGCGATTCCTTGAACCTTGGCCCGCACAAAGTCTGTCTTCCCTCATCACCCGCCGGGGCCCTCTCCCCGGCCAATCGGAAGGGGAGCAAAGTGAAACTCATCATTGCAGCAATCAAGCCGTTCAAGCTCGAGGAGGTGCGCGAGGCGCTCACCGCCATCGGTGTGCGAGGCATGATGGTGACCGAGATTAAGGGCTTCGGCTCGCAGTCGGGTCACACAGAGATCTACCGTGGCGCGGAATACGCTGTGAACTTCGTGCCCAAGGTCAAGCTGGAGATCGTCGTGAACGCCTCCATGGCTGACCAGGTTGTCGAGACCATCCAGAAGACGGCCAAGACCGACAAGATCGGCGACGGCAAGATCTTCGTTCTCGACGTCAACCAGGCCGTTCGCGTTCGTACCGGCGAAACCAACGACGATGCGCTCTGAGCCCAGGTCAAACAGGGAAATTCTAGACACATGAAACTGACCAAGTTCATTCCTGTCATCGCTGCGGCAGCCACTCTGCCCGGCATGGCCCTCGCCCAGGAGGCCGCTCCTGGTGTGGACGCCTCCTCGGATAGTATCTTCATCTTCAACTCGTTGCTGTTCCTGATCGGTGGCTTCCTCGTGTTCTGGATGGCGGCAGGCTTTGCTATGCTCGAAGCTGGCCTCGTGCGCTCCAAGAACGTGACCATGCAGCTGACCAAGAACGTCGCCCTGTTCTCGCTGGCGGCGATCTTCTACTACCTGATCGGCTACAACCTCATGTACCCGCTGGGCAACTGGTCCATCGGCACCGATGAGACCGGCGGCTACCTCGGCGCCTTCGGCCCGGCCATCCTCGAAGCTGTCGGCATCGGCCGTGACGCAGCCGACGACTACGGCTATGCCTCCACCGGCTCGGACTTCTTCTTCCAGCTGATGTTCTGTGCGACAACTGCCTCGATCGTCTCCGGCACGCTGGCCGAGCGGATCAAGCTGTGGCCCTTCCTCATCTTCACTATCATCCTGACGGCCGTCATCTACCCGATCCAGGCCTCCTGGAAATGGGGCGGCGGTTTCCTCGACAGCCAGTACGGCTTCCTGGACTTCGCCGGTTCGACCGTGGTGCACTCCGTTGGTGGCTGGGCTGCTCTCGCCGGTGCCATCATCCTCGGCCCACGTATCGGCAAGTACAAGGATGGCCGCGTGCATCCCTATCCTGGTTCCAACCTCGCCCTGGCCACGCTCGGCACGTTCATCCTGTGGCTCGGCTGGTTCGGCTTCAACGGCGGTTCGCAGCTGGCCATGGGCACGGTGGGTGACGTTGCCGACGTGTCACGCATCTTTGCCAACACCAACACGGCTGCTGCCGGCGGTGCCATTGCTGCGCTGATCCTGACCCAGGTTCTCTACGGCAAGGTCGACCTCACCATGGTGCTGAACGGCGCGCTGGCGGGCCTCGTGTCCATCACCGCCGAGCCGCTGACCCCCTCGCTGGGTCTGGCAACCATCATCGGTGGTATCGGTGGCGTGATCGTGGTCTTCGCGGTTCCGATGCTCGACAAGCTGAAGATCGACGACGTGGTCGGCGCCATCCCGGTGCACCTGATCGCCGGTATCTGGGGCACGCTCGCCGTGCTGCTCAGCAACCCCGATGCGACCCTGACCGGTCAGGTGATCCCGATCATCATCGTCGGTGTGTTCGTCTTCGTCGTCAGCTTCGCGCTCTGGTTCATCCTGAAGATGGTCATGGGCATCCGCGTGGACGAAGAAGCCGAGATCAACGGTCTCGACATCCATGAGCTGGGCATCGAAGCCTACCCTGAGTTCCACAAAGGCTGATCTCCCTTCCTGTCAGCCAGGACCTGGCCCCGGTCGCAGTCGCGCCCGGGGCCATTTTGTTTTGCAGACGTGAAGATATCGGAGCTTGCCAGCGAAGCGAACGCGCCTGTGCAACCAAGCAGAGCGTCGGGCGTCCGCCGGCCCGATCCTGCGGGTGCACCAGTAGGAGCACACTGCTTGACGGGCGCCGCGGATGCCAACCCCTTGGTCGTTTTGACCATGGAGCGCGCCATGCCAGGCTACGGTCGCATTAAGCGTGCCGATCACATGGCGGGGTCGATCCTGTCCGGACGTCCGGGAAGCGAGAGGCTGGCCGTGCTGGCCGGCGTTTCTGCGATGACCCTGCCCCGGCGAATCACCGACAGGCGTGTTGCACGCAACCGGATCGCCTCGATCGGATCTGCCGCTTGCAGGATGTTGAAGTTTGCCGTGCATCCCTTGGCCACACCGTAGTCTTCGAGCCCCATGATTGCAGCGGAGTTGACCGTGACGGCATCGAAGCACCAGCGCATGTCGTCGCGCGATGAAAGCTGCCCGACATGCAGCCCCATGGCCGCGACGTCCAGCATGTCCGCCCGCCCGAGCGAATACCACGGATCCTTCACGCAATCGGATCCGAATCCCACGGTCAGCCCAGCATCGCGAAGCTCCCGCACACGGGTCTGCCCACGCCGTTTCGGATAAGTATCGTGCCGTCCCTGAAGCATGATGTTGATGAGCGGATTGGGGATCACCCGCAGCTCGCTCTCTGCCATCAGGGCAATCAGCTTGGAGACGTAGTAATTGTCCATCGAGTGCATGGAGGTCAGGTGCGACCCCGCCACGCGTCCCTGCAGGCCCAGCCGCTGGGTCTCGTAGGTGAGTGTCTCGACATGCCGGGAGTGCGGGTCGTCGCTTTCGTCGCAATGCATGTCGACCATCAGCCCGCGCTCCGCCGCGATCTCGCACAATGCCGTCACCGAGGCGGCGCCATCGGCCATCGTGCGCTCGAAATGCGGAATGCCGCCGACGACATCGACTCCCATGTCGAGTGCGCGGAGGGTGTTGTCCATGGCCGTCGGGTCACGGAACACCCCGTCCTGCGGGAAGGCCACCAGTTGCAGCTCGAGGTAGTCCTTCACCCGATCCCGCACCTCCAGCAGGGCCTGCACGCCGGTCAGCGTGTCGTCGCAGGTGTCCACGTGAGAGCGTATGGCGCCCATCCCCATGGAGACCGCGATATCGCAGTAGCGCAGGGCGCGGTCGACGATCTCTTCGATGGTCTGGATGTTCTTGAGCTCTCCCCAGAGCGCAATACCCTCGAGCAAGGTGCCGGAGACATTCATCCGGGGACGCCCGAGGGAGAGTGTCGCATCCATATGGAAGTGCGGATCGACGAAGGGAGGCGCCACGAGCCGCCCTGACGCGTCGATTTCCTGCGTCGCCGCGGCGGTGATGCCGGTCTCGATCGCCGTTATCCGACCGCCGGAGCAGGCGATATCCACGCCGGTGGTGCCGTCGGAAAGCGTTGCGTTCTTGACGAGGAGGTCGAGCATCGGGGGCTCCTTCAGTTGAGCGGTGGGGCCAGCGGCTGTGCCGAACGGTGGCTGATCGAACCCGGCCCCATCTAGCGTTGTCCCTTGAACCAGGGTTGCAGCAGCGCCCGCGGGTAGTCTGCCTTCCGGGCGGCAATGATCAACGCCACAATGGAGAGCACATAGGGCACCATCAGGAAGACCTGCCCGGGGATCAGCGCCCCTGCCTCGGTCTGTAGCCGCACCTGGAGCGCGTCGAACATGCCGAAGAGCAGCGCACCCAGCAGCGCCTTGCCCGGCTGCCAACTGGCAAAGATCACCAGCGCGATGCAAATCCAGCCACGTCCGTTCACCATCCCGAAGAAGAACGCGTCGAATGCCGACATGGTCAGAAACGCGCCGCCAAGGGCCATCAGCGCCGAGCCGGCAACCACCGCGCCCATGCGCAACCGGATCACGGACAAGCCCTGCGCGTTGACAGCGTCCGGGTTGTCGCCCACGGCCTTGATGGCCACGCCAAGCGCGGTTCGGTCCATGATCCACCAAAGGAGGGCGACCAGAAGCAAGGCCAGCCACGTCATCGCCGTTTGCTGGAACAGCACCGGGCCGAGGAAGGGCAGATCGGACAGGAGGGGCACATCGAGAGCGCGAAAGGGTTCGATCCGCGGCGGGGTGGAGACCTGTGGGAAGATCGTCCGGTAGGAGAACGACATAAGCGCTGTCGCGAACATCGTGATCCCGAGCCCGGAGACGTGTTGCGAGAGGCCAAGCGGCACCGTCAGCACCGCGTGAAAGAGGCCAAATAGCCCTCCCGACAGTGCAGCGAAGATCACTCCAAGCCAGAGGCTGCCGGTCAGGTAGGCGGTCAGCCAGCCCATCATGGCGCCGACGACGAAGATCCCCTCGATTCCGAGGTTCAGCACGCCCGAACGTTCGCAAAGCAGCGCCCCGAGGACACCGAAGATCAGCGGGGTCGCGATCCTCAGGGATGCGGCCCAGAAACTGTCACTCAGGAAGATCTGCAGGATGTCCATCATGCTGCCTCTCCCGCTTTCAGGCGTCGTATGCGGAACCGGGCGAAGAACCCGCCAAGCAGCACACAGATCAGCGACATGGAGACCGTCAGGTCCGCCAGGAAGGAGGAGACCCCGATGGCGCGGCTCATGGAATCTGTCCCCACGAAGACTGATGCAATGAAGATCGCCGAGGCCACCACGCCGAGTGGCGACAACCCGGCGAGCATCGCGACGACGATGCCGGTGTAGCCGAAACCGGGGGAGAGGTCGGCGGTCAGGTAGCCCTTCAGCCCCGCCACCTCCGAAACCCCCGCCAGCCCGGCCAGCGCGCCGGAGGCGAAGGCCACGGCAAGAAACACCCGTGTCACCGGAATGCCCGCGTGTTTCGCGGCGGCCGGGTTCTCGCCAACCGCGCGGATCTTCAGCCCCCAGACGGTCATCGCCATGATCACGTGGGCGATCACCGCCGTGCCAATGGCGAGGAGGAACCCGGCGTGCAGGCGCATCTTCTCCATCAATTGCGGCAGTACCGCCGCGTCCACGATCGGCTCAGACTGCGGCCAGCCAAGGCTCATCGGGTCTTTCAGCGGACCTTCGAGCATCATCTGCACGAAGATCAGGATGATGAAGTTCAGCAGCAACGAGGTGACAACCTCGTCGGCGCCGAACCGGGTCTTGAGCACCGCCGGGCCGAGCATGCCAAGCCCGCCCGCGATGGCACCCGCCAGCAGCACCAGCGGCACCATCAGGATTGGCGGTCCGTCGATCATGCCTGTGCCGACCCAGACGGCGGCCATGGCGCCAAGATAGAGCTGCCCTTCGCCGCCGATGTTCCACAGCCGCGCCTTGAAGGCGACGGCGGCGGCGAGGCCGGTGAAGATCAGGGGCGTGGCCCGGGTCAGCATTTCGGTGAAGGCGAAGGCGGAACCGAAGACGCCGGTGACCATCTGGCCATAGGCGTCGAGGATCGGCGCCCCCGCAAACGCAAGGGGAATGGCCGCGAGGACCAGCGACAGAACGGCGGCCAGTACAGGCACGCCGGCTGTCAGCAGGCGGGACGGGTTCTCTCTCGGAGTGATCTCGATCATGCGGCGTGCCCTGCCATCAATTGGCCGATGGCCGAACGGTCCCGGCTGGCTGTTTCGGTGAGTTCGCCCGCATGCATCACCAGAATGCGGTCGGCAAGCGACAAGACCTCGTCGAGGTCCTCGGAAATGAGGATGACGCCTGCCCCCCGGTCGCGCGCGGCGATCAGGCGGCGGCTGACTTCGGCCGCAGCGCGGAAATCGAGCCCGCGCGTCGGCTGGTTGGCAAGGATCACGCCGGGGTGGGTCTCCAGCACCCGGGCGAGGATCAGTTTCTGGATATTACCACCGGACAGAAGGGCCGCGCGGGCATGGATGCCGGGTCCGCGCACATCGTAGGCGGCGCTGAGGTCCTCGGCATGCTTCGCCATGGCGCTGCGTTTCAAAAAGCCGGCCCGGCTCACCTCGGGGTCGTCCAGGCGCTCGATCACGAGGTTTTCCGCCACCGATAGTGCGGCGACGATGCCGTCGTGGTGCCGGTCTTCCGGAATGCGGCCGATGCCCTGCGCGAGTGCGGTGCGAGGGGTCAGGGCGGTTTGCGATGCGGTTGCGGTTTCGATACTCCCCGAAGACGGCGCAACCAGGCCGGAAATCACCCTTGCCAGCGCGCTCTGTCCATTGCCGGAGACGCCCGCGATGCCGACGATTTCTCCGGCTTTCAGGTCGAGCGAGACGTCCAGCAATCCACCCGTGTCGCGTCCCGGCGCAACGTTGATCCCGGATAGGCGGAGCGCGGTTTCGCCCGTCTTTCCCGGCGAACGCTCGGGGGCGTCGTGTTCCTCGCCGATCATCATGCGGATGATCGAATGGGTGTCGGCTTCAGCGGTGGCCATTTCGCCGACCTTCGCGCCATGGCGCAGCACGGCAATCCGGTCCGAGAAACTCAGAACCTCCCGCAGCTTGTGGGAGATGAAGATCACGGACAACCCCTGTGCCACCATCGACCGCATCGAGACAAAAAGGCCGTCGGCCTCCTGCGGGGTCAGCACGGCGGTGGGCTCGTCGAGCACAAGGATGCGGACATCGCGGTAGAGCGCCTTGAGGATCTCCACCCGCTGCCGTTCGCCGACCGAGAGGTCGCGGATGCGGGCATCGAGGGGCGCGTGCAACCCGGAATGGGTCATCAACGCCTCCAGCTTTGCCCGGGCGGCGCGGCGATTGCGATTGAGGTGGAACAGCCGTTCGGTGCCGAGCAGGATGTTGTCGACGACGGAGAGGTTCTCGGCCAGCGTGAAATGCTGGTGCACCATGCCGATCCGCGCCTCGATGGCGGCATGCGGTTGGCCAGGGGGAAGGAGGCGTTCGGTGCCGCTCTCGTCCCAGACGTGAACGCTGCCGCTGTCGGGCGTGTATTGCCCGAACAGCATGTTCATCAGGGTGGTCTTGCCGGCGCCGTTCTCTCCCAGGAGGGCAAGAACCTCTCCCCGGGACAGATCGAGGTCGATGGCATCAGCGGCAGTTACGGTGCCGAAGCGCTTGGTCATTCCGCGAAGGGAAAGGACGGGCTGGGATGTGGTCATGCGATGTCGGGTGTCCTGAGTGCAGCGGGACGCGCCCACCTCAGGGAGGGCTTGCGGAACATGTGGCCCGGTCGTGGTATTGCCGGGGTCTCGAACGCGGTATCGGGTCTGGCGGTTTGAAGGTGCCCTCCCCGCGGAGGGGGCGGGCGTGGTCCGGCCTGACGGCCGGACCAATGGTCAGAGCGGAACGCCAGGCGCCCCGCTCATCTGCCTACTTGTCGGACACCGGCGCTTCGTCGTTGACCTCGACCTTGAAGGCGCCCGAGAGGATGTCGGCTTCCTTGGCCTTCACCTTCTCCAGAACGTCGGCCGGGACCAGTCCCTCGTCGACGGTGATGGAGCCGCCACCGTATTCCATGTAGGAATAGACACCGTAGTCCGCGGCCTCGAACGTGCCCGCGGCCACCGCTTCGACCGCCTTGTCGATGGTTGCTTCCATGTGCCAGATCGCCGAGGCCAGGATCGTGTCCGGGTAATCCGCGGAGGTGTCGATCACATTGCCGATGGCTTTCACGCCACGTTCGACGGCGGCATCGGACACGCCGAAGCGCTCCGCATACATGACGTCGGCGCCCGCATCCATCATCGCGAAGGCGCTTTCCTTGGCCTTGGGCGGATCGTACCAGCTGTCGATGAAGTTCACGAGGAACCGCACTTCCGGGTTCACTTCGCGCGCGCCTTCCATGAAGGCATGCATGAGCCGGTTCACCTCCGGAATGGCGTATCCGCCGACCATGCCGATCACGTTGCTCTCGGTTGCCTCCCCGGCGATCATGCCGGTCAGGTAGCTGGGCTCGTGGATGTAGTTGTCAAAGACGGAGAAATTCGGCTTCTGCGGCTGGAAGGACGAGCCCATCAGGAATCCGGTCTCCGGATAGTCGGCGGCCACCTTGCGGGCGGCACGCTCAAGCCCGAAGACCTCGCCCACCACCAGTTGATGCCCCGCCTCGGCGTATTCGCGCATCACCCGTTCATAGTCGGTGTTGGAGACGTTCTCGGAAAAGACATACTCGATGTCGCCGCGTTCGGCGGCGGTGTTCAGGGCCTTGTGGATGCGGCTGATCCACTGCTGCTCCACCGGAAGCGTGAAGATGGCGGCGACCTTGACCTTGTCTGCGGCAAGCGCGGCACCGGAACTGGCGATCAGGGTCAGCGCGGTGGCGGATGCCAGCAGGGCGCGCCTCCCGATCCTTGACGAGATTGCGGGCATGAGATCCTCCTGTTGGACTTGGGACGTAGGGTTTTTCTGCGGGGATCTGATCCCCTGCGGCCGCCCTTGGCAATCGGGATCGGTCGCGTGTGGATCACTGCCCCCCGGCAGAGTCCCCACTTGGTGTCGATGCCTTGTCTATCGGCAACTCTGCCGAATTTCTAGGCATTTTCGAAGGCGTGGCATTCTGAGGCAGGCAAAGAGCGCCCGGAATCCGTGGATATCAGAGTGGCGAAACCCGGTGGCCGTCAGCCTCCAGCCGCGCCCTGACCGCCTTCGCGATCGCGATGCTCTGCGGTGTGTCGCCATGCACGCAGATCGTGTCGACGCGGCACGGGAGCCGTTTGCCGGATGCGCAGATGATTGCCTGTTCCCGAACCATCCCGGCCATGTTCGCCGCGGCGTCGTCCGGGTCCTGAATCATTGCGCCGGGCAAGGCGCGATCCACCAGTGTCGCGTCCTCGTTGTAGGCCCGGTCGGCAAAGACCTCGCCCGCCCAGGTGCATCCCAGGTCCAGCACCACTTCCTCCATCGCTGTCTGCGGAAGGACAAGGATCACGAGATTTGGATTCACGTCGAGCGCCGTCTCATAGCAAATCCGCGCCAGTGCGGCGTCTTCGCTGGCCATGTTGGACAACGCGCCGTGCAGCTTGAAATGCCGCAAGAGGCCCCCCGCGCCGCGCGCCATCGCCTCTGCTGCGCCTGTCTGGTACCGGATCATGTTGCGCAGCGACGTCTCCGGCAGGGACATGCGTCGGCGCCCGAACCCTTGCAGGTCGGGAAAGCCGGGGTGCGCCCCGAGGCCGACGCCGCGTTCAAGCGCCCGCGCCATTGTTGTGGCCATCACGTCCGGGTCCCCCGCGTGAAGCCCGCATGCGATGTTGGCTGAGGTGATCACCTCCAGCAGCGCATCGTCGTTTCCGATGGTCCAGCGGCCAAAACCTTCGCCCATGTCGGCGTTGAGATCGATGTGGCGGCTCATGCTCGGGGTTCCTCCTCGTCGAGATCGCGGCCGGCGGTCACGCCGCTGATGAAGTTGTAGGACAGCAGGTCGACAATGTCGTGGGGATTGCGCACGAGTGGCGTGATGCGGCGGCGAAATCCCGGCACGAGGTTTTTCGGCGTGCTGTAGTCGGACAGGGCCTCTTCCAACGTGACGAGGTCGAAGCGCAATGGCGCGCCCGACGTGGCCTGCATGACGCGCGGCAGATCCTGCGGCAGGACCGTGCCGATGCGGGGGTAGCCGCCGATGGTCTGGCATTCCGGGCCGAGCACATAGGGTGTGCCGTCGCCGGTGATCTGGATGTCGCCGGGGCTGATGACTTCAGACAGAAGGTTGAGCCCGTCCTGCGGGCGGAATCCGTCGCCGTCCTGTCCCAGCTTCACGCCTTGCCGATTGCCCCAGGCGGTTCGGGTAAACTCCGTCGCGAGGAAGCGTGCGAGTACGTCGTCGGGGAAGAGCCGTGTCTGCGGCCCCTCAAGAAACCGAATCCGGCCACCGTCGAAACGTGGATCATCCGGCAGGCGGGACGGGTTTCGGTCGGGCAAGGGATCCTTGCCGACCGGAAGGGTCGCGCCATCCTCAAGCGCCGCTCCGATCCCGGAGGCAAGATGGGTGCCGCGCCCGCCGACAACCATCGGCACATCGATCCCGCCCGCGACATGCAGATAGGCGTAATGCCCGGACTCCATCGGCCCAAGCCGGAGCCGCTCGCCCGGGGGCAAGCAGTGGGACGCGTTCCAGATCAGCCGTTTGTCGGCCAGATGCGCACGCATCGGCGCTCCGGTGAGCGCGATCCAGGTGGCTCGCGTGGCGGAAACCTCCATGCCCGCGCCTGCGATTTCGAGCGCCGCGAGGCTCGGCGCCTGATTCAGCAGAGCCGCCCCCTGCGCAAGGGCAGACGGGTCGGCGGCGCCCCCACGCGACAACCCATGCGCCAGGCAACCTTCGCGGCCGAGATCCTGAACCGTGATCCCCGGGCCCGCACGATGAACGATGAGGTCGCCGGTCATTCCAGAACCTCGGATGTCGCACCACCATCGGGGTTCTCTTCGTGCTCCGCGAGTTGGGACTCGTCGACGGCCGGGAACACCATCTCGTCGCCCGGTTGCAGTGCAAAGGCCGGGCTGCCATTGGGGCGATAACAGCGGAAGGCCGTTTGGGCGATGTGATACCAACCGGTCTGTGTCTCTGGCACGAAAAGGACAAACTGGCGGACAGCAAGCCCGATCGCGCCGGGCGGCACACGGGTCTGCAGGTCGGTCTGACGGGGCAGGTCCCACTGCTCTGGCAATTGCCCGAGATAGGGTTGCCCCGGCGCGAAGCCGAGCGCGATCACCCGGAGGCGAGCCGTGGAAAGCTGCGCCACGGCCTCGGCCTTGTCCATCTTCACAAGCGAGAGGACGCGATCCAGCTGCGGAGCCCTTGCGCCGCCGTAGACCGCCGGCACGTGCCAGAGGCGCCGGGGGGAGGGCAGGGGGGCGGCGTACCAGTCGCGATCAGCAAGCAGGCGCGACAGTTCGGCTTCAAGTGTGTCATGGGGCAGGGCAAGAGGATCGAACAGGACAAGCGCGCCGGCCAGCGAACTGGTGGTCTCTCGGATCCCGGCGTGATCCAGCCCGGCCATCGCACCGCGAAATGCCAGCGCCGCCCTGTTCGCGGGTTCGGAGAGAGTATCGGCGAAACGAACCAGCAGGCCGTCCAGCCCGACCCGTTCGATACGGGGAAACCCCTCTGTCCGCATTGTTCCTTTCGTCACGACAATCCTTGTCCTTCGGTTGCCCGCTTCATTCTGGTCGCGTCACACTTGAGGTATCCGGGAAGGGCAATCCGCTCCCCTGCTCGAAGTGCAGAACCGGCCGCCGCGTCCCGGCTATTGTGGCGAGCCATCGGGGCCTTTCTTCCAGCGACGAAAGGCGAGATCCGGCCGCTCCGCCAGATCGCGATCGCGCATCTGGCGGGTGTTTTCCGCGTCGCTGTGCGGGTGCCGAAAGTAGCTGGAGAAGAGGTCGCGTTGCGACTTGTCGACAGAGACCTTCAGCTTCGCTTGCCGCGCTCGCATCGCGCGGCGCAGTTCTTCGCCCTGTTGCAGGGTCCAGAACCGGCGCTGGGCATCCGGATGGGCGAAGGGATCGCTGGTGTCCGGTTTCTCCGGAGGTGCCGGGCGTATGCCAACGGCGAGGTTCAGTACCGCTTCCGAAGCTTCCTCAGGCAGGAACCGGCAGATGTCGAGCAGCGTATCCTCTGTCGCCGTGCGGACGTCCCCGATCCAGTCCTCAGGAACTCCGCAATCGAGCAGCGTGTCGTCACTCTCGCCGGCAAAGAGCGGCGGTTTGGGGGGCGCTGTCTCTTCCACGACCCGGCGAACGACAACCTCCTCAACCCGTTCGCGAAGCTCCACGATCTGGGCCGCGCCAGTGCGTGGATGGACCTCCAACCGCCGCTTTTCAGCCCATTTGTAGGCGTCGTCATGATGATCGACATAGGCCAGTAGCACGGATTCGCCACGCTTGTGCACGATGATGCGGATGTCGCGGTTCACCCGGACCGACCAGAAATACTTGTCCTTCGACTTGTCGATCCGATGGAAGGAAAGGCCGGGGTTCTCCGGGTTGACCTGCATGTCGAAAGCGGTCTGTTTCACGGCGGCCTGTTCCTTGCCGGTGAGCTTGTCGAGGCTGTCGGAGAAGGAGTCCGCGATGATCAGTGGCACGGGGTCGGCCGCCCTTTCTTGTTCCTGTGACGGCTTTTGACCACAGGTCGGGAAAGCCTGTCCAGTGCGGTCGGCCGGGTCGGACGCTCAGGCGGGGTCGGATCGCGCGCCGGAAACGGGCGCGAAGTAGTCCGGGTTTTCCGCGCGCAGGCGGTCGATCTCGACGATCAGGCGCGACAGATGGAGCCGCATCCGCTCCACGGCGGCATCTGAGTCCCGCGCGGCCAGTGCCCCCAGGATCTCCCTGTGTTCAACCAGTGTTCGGGGCTGGTTGAACGCCAGCGACAACAGGCGCACGCGATCGAGGTGCGACTTGTTCTCCCGGATGATGGTCCATGCGAACGGATGGCCGGAAATATCACAGATTTCCCGATGGAAATCGTCGTCGAGCCGGTGAAAAGACACGCGATCATCGGCCGCCACAGCGGCGTCCTGCGCGGCCACGTTTGCCCGCAATCGTGCGATCCCGGCATCATCCATCCGGGCGCAGGCGGCGCGGACAACCTCGGTCTCCAGAGCCGTGCGCACGAAACGCGCCTCCATCACCTTCTCTTCCGAGATGAGGCTGACGGTTGTTGCCCGTTGTGGACGGATCACGAGAAAACCAAGCCGCGACAGGCGGAAGAAGGCGTCGCGGACGGGCTGCCGCGACACACCGAGCGCACGGGCAACCTCGAGTTCCGACATCCGGGTCCCGGGCGGCAGGTCCAGAGACACGATGCGGTCGTGCAGGGAATCGAACACCTGGTCGGTCACCGACGGGCGGGTGATCGGGTCGAGCGGCAGCTTGTTGACGGTGTCGGACACTGGCGATCCCGGGACGGTTCACGGATTGACTACCCTTCTCGGCTAGCATATCAGTTGACCGGATTGCAATGGTGCTTGATCCGCAACCCCTCTTGGAGGCGATCGAATGATGGCTGGTCTGGACGACTCCCGGCTTTTTCCTATGGAACCCTCGGCGCGGGAGTTGGCTGCCGCGCTATATCAGACGGTGAAGGACCTCCCCATCGTCAGCCCGCACGGCCATACCGATCCGCGTTGGTACGCGGAGAACGAGGCTTTTCCCGATCCCGCGCAGTTGATCGTGACCCCGGACCACTACGTCTTCCGCATGCTGTATTCGCAGGGAATCCCGCTGGAGAAACTGGGTGTGCCCTCCGTTGACGGGCGCGCGGTCGAAACGGATGGCCGTACGATCTGGCGGCTCTTCGCCAGCAATTACCACCTGTTTCGGGCCACACCGTCGCGGATGTGGCTGGACCATTCCTTCCAGCATGTGTTCGGCCTGACCAAACGCCTCTCTGCGGAGACGGCGGACAAGTTCTATGACCACATTGCGGATTGTCTGCAGAAACCGGAGTTCCGGCCACGCGCCCTGTTCGAGCGCTTCGGGATCGAAGTGATTGCCACAACCGAAAGCCCCCTCGACGATCTGCGACACCACCGAGCAGTGCGCGACGGCGAATGGAGCGGTCGTGTCGTTACCGCCTACCGGCCCGACAACGTGGTGGACCCCGAGTTCGAAGGTTTCGTGGAGAATGTCGCGAAGCTGGGAGAACTGGCCGGAACGGATACGTCCACCTGGGACGGCTATCTGGAAGCCCACCGCGTTCGCCGTGCCTACTTCAAGGAATTTGGCTGCACATCCTCGGACCATGGACATCCGACGGCACGGACCGAGAACCTCGATCAGTCGGAGGCGGCCGCCCTTTTCGACAAGGCGCTGCGCGGTGCCTGCTCCCCGGAGGAAGCGGATGCGTTCCGTGGTCACATGCTGACCGAGATGGCGCGGATGTCGATCGAGGACGGTCTGGTCATGCAGATCCACCCGGGGTCGTTCCGCAACCATTCGGGCGGGATCATGGCCGGGTTTGGCCGCGACAAGGGGTTCGATATCCCGTCCCGCACCGACTACGTTCGCGCGTTGAAGCCGCTGCTGGATGCCGTCGGGCTGGAGCCGGGCCTCTCCATCATCCTCTTCACCCTCGACGAGACCGCCTATGGCCGCGAACTTGCGCCGCTGGCCGGTGTCTACCCCTCGCTGAAGCTGGGCCCGGCATGGTGGTTCTTCGACAGTGCCGAGGGTATGCGCCGCTATCGTGAACTGACGACGGAGACGGCGGGCTTCTACAATACCGTGGGGTTCAACGACGACACCCGCGCCTTCTGTTCGATTCCCGCGCGTCACGACGTGGCACGGCGTGTGGATTGCGCCTTCCTTGCCACGCAGGTGCGGACCGGAAGGCTCGATGAGGACGAGGCTTTCGAAGTCGCCCACGACCTGACCTACGGGTTGGTCAAGAAGGCTTACAATCTCTGACCGTAGCTGCGGCAGAGGCACGACATCGTGGCGGCGCCGCTGACTGGCCGCGCCCCACCCGGAGAGGGCCGCACCGGGCGGTGCCTTTCCCCAAGGGCAGGTCCGTTCGCCGGCCCCAGACACAAAAGGAGACGAAGGTGACACCCAAACCTGCCCAAGTTGCGCCAGGCCGGTTTGCGGAGCGCCGCCCGTCTCGAAGTACCGAAATCCCAAACGATCCCGAAAGGCCCTGACATGCTGACCGTGACATCCCGATATGCCATCGATCCGGAAACCGCAAAGGCGATGGACACCGACGCCCTGCGCGAGAACTTCCATGTCGGCGGGCTCTTTGCCGATGGCGAAATCCGCCTGGTCTACACCCACTACGATCGCATGATCGTCGGCGGTGCTGTACCGGCAGGCGGCTCGCTGGTTCTCGACAAGGTGGCCGAGGCCGGTACGCCATCCATCCTCGATCGCCGGGAAATGGGTATCCTGAACATCGGCGGCGACGGCACAGTTTCGGCCGCCGGTCAGGATTTTGCCATCAAGAAGGGCGAAATCCTCTACCTGCCGATGGGCGCAGGGGCCGTGACCTTCTCCGGCGACGGCCGGTTCTACATCACGTCAAGCCCGGCGCACCGGGCGACCGAGGCGAAGCTGGTGACGGCGGACATGGCCAATCGGCTGGAGCTTGGGGCTCAGGAAACCATCAACAGCCGCACCCTGATGCAGTTCATTCACCCCGACGTGGTTGACAGCTGCCAACTGGTTATGGGCTACACGGTCGTACACGAGGGCTCCGCCTGGAACACCATGCCCGCACACACCCATGACCGCAGGATGGAAGCCTACCTCTACTTCGACATCGCCGAGGGACAGAAGGTTTTCCACTTCATGGGCCAGCCTCAGCAAACCCGCCATATCGTGATGGGCGAGCAGGAGGCGGTGATTTCCCCGCCGTGGTCGATCCACTGCGGGGCAGGCACCGGTCAATACACGTTCTGCTGGGTCATGGCCGGGGACAACGTGGACTTCACCGACATGGACATGATCGCAATGGACGATCTGCGCTAAGCTGCCCCCGTGGCGCCGATGCATAGCAAACGGAGACAGATGTGAGTGTTGAACTGTTGAAACCACAAGGCACTCCGAGACCGGGAGTGGGGATCGTCCACCTTGGGCTGGGGGCCTTTTTCCGGGCCTTCGGCATCCCATGGATCGCTGAGGCGATGGAGACCTCGGGCGGTGACTGGGGTGTCGTGGGCGTTTCGCTTCGCTCTCCTACCGTGCGCAACGCGTTGGCGCCACAGGGCTTCGCCTACACGGCGGCGGAACTGGCGCCCTCCGGCGGTACGCTGCGGGTAATCGAGACGGTGCAGGACGTGCTGGTCGCGCCGGAGGATCCGCTCGCGCTCCTCGACCGCATGTCCGATCCGATGGTCAAGCTGGTGACGCTGACGATCACCGAAAAGGGCTACTGCCACAACCCGGCCACCGGCACGCTGAACCCGGACCACCCGGACATCCGCGCCGATCTTGCGGGGGAGCTGCCGAAATCAGCCGTGGGATTCATCGTGCGTGCCCTTCAAAGGCGCAAGGCCGCAGGGCGTGCACCCTTCACTGTCCTGTCCTGCGACAACCTCCCGGAAAATGGCCGGGTGACACGCGGCGTGGTGCTTGAACTCGCCGAGAAGATCGACCCCGAACTTGCCGCCTGGATCGCCGAAGAAGGGCGGTTCCCCTGTTCCATGGTCGACCGGATCGTCCCGGCCACGACCGATGACGACATCGCCCGGCTGGAAGCCGAGACCGGGCGCCATGATGCGGGTCCGGTTATGCACGAACCCTTCCGGCAGTGGGTGATCGAGGACGATTTCGTGAACGGCGAGCGGCCCGATTTCGGCGCCGTCGGCGTACAGATGGTCTCTGACGTGGTGCCGTTCGAACACATGAAGCTTCGGATGCTGAACGCGGCGCATTCCTCCATGGCCTACCTAGGGTATCTGGCCGGGCACGAGACCATTTCCGCCGTGGCCTGCGACCCGGTCTTTTCGCGCTTTGTCGAAGGGCTTTGGAAGCGTGAGATCATTCCGGCGCTGGCGGCTCCGGAGGGGGTCGATCTGGAGGAATATGCCGCGCAATTGCTGGAACGCTTCCGCAATCCGGCCATCCGCCACCGCACCTGGCAGATCGCCATGGACGGCAGCCAGAAACTGCCACAGCGGATCCTGGCGACGCTTGAAGAAAACCACGCCAATGGTCGGCCGTCTCCAGGGCTCGAACTCGCTGTCGCGGGCTGGATGCGCTACGTCGGCGGTGTCGACGAGAAGGGGGAGGCGATCGATGTCCAGGACCCGCTCGCCGAACGACTGCGGGCGTTGTCCGATGGCGCGAGTGACGAGAACAGGGTGCAGGCGCTTCTCAGCGTGCGGGAGGTCTTCTCCTCCGCGCAGGCTGTCGCGCTGGAGCCGGGTGTGGCGGCGGCCTATGACCGTCTGCTCGAAGTCGGGGCACGCAACGCAGTGGGAGAAATCTGATGCTTGAAAGCTGGCGCTGGTACGGCCCGTACGACAATATCGCGCTCTCGGAGGTTAGGCATACCGGTGCGTCCGGGATCGTCACCGCCTTGCACGAGGTCCCCTACGGCGATGTCTGGACACGCGACGCGATTGCCGACCGACGGCAGGAAATCGAACGCGCCGGGCTGAAATGGGTGATGGTGGAGAGCCTGCCCATACACGAGCGCATCAAGCGCGATGATGGCGACCTGTCGCAGCTTTTCGCGAATTACCGGCAGTCGATGGCGAACCTGGCGGAGCAGGGTGTCAATGCGATCTGCTACAACTTCATGCCGCTGCTGGACTGGACACGTACCGATCTGACGGCGCCGACGCGATATGGTGGCACCTGCCTGCGGTTCGAGGCCACCCGCATGGCAGCCTTCGAGATCCACATGCTGGAGCGGGAAGAGGCGGCCGAGGACTACCCCGCCGATGTTCTGGAAGGGGCCAAGGCCTGGTTCGAGGCCTCGGGTGAGGAGGAGCGCAACACGCTTCTGGCCTCCATCATGTCCGGCCTTCCGGGCGCCTTCGACCGCTACGACATTGCGGGGCTGCGCAAGGCACTCGCGCTCTATGACGGCATTGGCCGGGAGCAACTGCGCGTTCACTACAAGCGGTTCCTCGAAGAAGTGGTGCCTGCGGCGGAGGACCTCGGTGTGCGTCTTTGTGTGCATCCCGACGACCCGCCCCGCGATATTCTCGGCCTGCCACGCATCGTTTCGAACGCCGATGACATCGCCTGGATCATGGGCGCTGTCGACAGCCGGGCCAATGGCCTGACATTGTGTTCCGGCTCGCTCGGGGCGAACCCGGCAAACGACGTACCTGCCATCGCGCGGCAGTTCGGCGACCGTATCCACTTTGCCCACCTGCGCAATGTGGCGAAGGACGCGGACGGCTCCTTCGAGGAAGCAGAGCATCTCGATGGCGACACCGACATGGTGGACCTCGTCCGCGCCCTTCTGGAAGAGGAAGCGCGGCGCAAGCAAGAGGGGCGCGCCGACAGCAATATTGTCTTCCGCCCCGACCATGGGCACGAGATGCTGATGGATGCGGAACGCCAGAACCCGCCCGGCTATCCTTTGATCGGCCGGATGAAAGGCCTGGCAGAGTTGCGCGGGGTGATCCGGGCGCTTGCCTGATCAGTGCAGTATCCGGGCCACCTCGTCGCCGATGGCAAGCGAGGAGGTCAGCCCGGGGCTCTCTATTCCAAAGAGATTGACCAGGCCGGGGAGGCCATGCACCTCTGGCCCGTCGATGCGAAAGTCGGCGGTGCCGCCCGGCCCGGTCAGCTTTGGCCGAATGCCGGAGTAATCTGGGCTGAGCGCACCCTCGGGCAGACCAGGCCAATAGCGGCGAATGGCGGCATAGAAGCTGTCGCCGCGTGCGGGTGCGACCGCGTAGTCGAGGTCCTCCGGCCTGATGCCCTCGGGGATCCATTCCACGTCCGGGCCGAAACGCAGGTTGCCGGCAAGGTCGATCGTGGCATGCACGCCCAGCCCGCCATCGACCGGCGCCGGATAGACCAGCCGGCGGAATGGCGCCCTGCCGGACAGGCGGAAGTAATTGCCCTTGGCAAATCGATGCTCCGGGACCCACTCCATCGCCACGCCTTCGATCTTCCGCGCGACATCCGGTGCCGACAACCCGGCGCTGTTGACCAGCCGCGTTGCGCTGAGCTGCATTGGCTCCGCACCACCGGTAGCGAGCGTAAAGGCGCCCCTGCCCGGCGTCGCGCCTGCCAAAGGCGTGCGCAGGGCGACATGCCCGCCGGCGCCCTCGATGATCGCGATCAGGGCGAACATGTATTGATGGCTGTCGAAAATGCCGGTTTCGGGTGACGACAGGCCGGCGGTTGCCTGAACCTCCGGTTCAAGACCGGCAACCTCGGATGC
Source organism: Aliiruegeria haliotis (assembly GCF_003003255.1). Classification (GTDB taxonomy): domain Bacteria; phylum Pseudomonadota; class Alphaproteobacteria; order Rhodobacterales; family Rhodobacteraceae; genus Tropicimonas; species Tropicimonas haliotis. The sequence goes on along the minus strand of NZ_PVTD01000003.1, from coordinate 323,990 downwards.
GGAAAGAAGGCGAAGCCCCTCGACACCGTTGGTCTGCCCCTGCACCAGCAGGGCCTCGATTTTCTCCTGCTCGGCTTCGGAGGTGGCGACGACAACCTTCCCGCACTTCGCGCAGGCAATCCCTCGCGCTTCCAGAAAGCCGTAGAGCTGCCGACGCCCGGAAACACACATTCGGTGTTTCAGGGAACCCGTGGGATAGTAGAGGCCGGCGTGGATCACCTCGCTGTTGCGGGCAGAGATGCCTTCGCCGGGGTGGGCGGCGGCTTCCAGCACAAGGACGGATTGCCCGCGTTGGGAAAGCTTCGCCGCACAGGCAAGCCCGACAGCGCCGGCGCCGATCACCGCCGCGTCGAAATCAGCCATGGCAGTTGCTCGGGTCGGTCACAGGTGCCCCTTCGCCGCGAGGTAGCGGCCAAGCGCATCCCGCCAATCCGGCATCGGCGCGATCAGTTTCGCGGCCCTTGAATTGTCCAGCACCGAGTATCGCGGCCGCGCGGCACGGGTCGGGAACTCTGCCGACGAACAGGGGGTCACCGTGGCCTCGATCCCCGTCATGCGGATGATCTCCGACGCGAACTCGTGCCAGCTTGCCTGTCCGCTGCCTGCCACGTGGTAGATGCCCGGCGGGCTCTCGCGCGCGATCAGAGCGAGGATCGCGTTGGCGACATCGGCGGTGGCGGTGGGCGACATGACCTGATCTGCGACCACCTTCAACGCACCACGCTCAATGCCGAAACGGATCATCGTTTCCACGAAGTTCCCGCCCTTGCCGGAGGCGCCTGCCACGCCAAAGAGCGATGCGACCCGCAGGATGACCGTGTCTTCATGCGCCAGCCGGGCCAGCGTTTCACCCAACGCCTTGGAGGCACCATAGACATTCACCGGCGCGGGGGCATCGTCCTCGACAAGCGGCACCTGCCGGGTGTGATCGCCACCAAAGACATAATCCGTGCTGATATGCACAAAGCGCGCGCCCTTGTCCGCGCAGGCGCGCGCCATTGCCTCCACCGCATGGGTGTTCACGGCAAAGGCCAGTGCGGCATTGTCCTCGACCTCGTCGGTCCTGTGATAGCTCGTACAGTTGATCAGCAGGTCGAAATCGCTGGCGGCAAGGGCCGGGCCGATGCTGTCGACCTGCGACACATCCAGTCGGTCACGTCCCAGCGGAACGAGATCGAACGGTTCCCCCGCAGCCCTGTGTGCGGCGCGGATGTCGGTGCCGAGCTGGCCGTTCGGCCCAAGCAGCAGGACCTTCACGACCCAAGGTCCACCAGGCCACCGTGCATTTCCATGCCCCGGAGGAGCGAATGCCACTTCATCAACTCCTGATACCAGGCGAGTGTGATGGTGCGGGTGGTCTTCGCCGTGGTTCCGGCCTCCAGCGCGGCACAGATCTCCGCAGTGCCATCGGCGGCTGTCTTCGTTGCCGTCCAGCCAAGCGCCTCGATCTTGTCGAACGCAACGCGGTAGGACCGGTGATCGGGGTCGCCATACCATTCGATTTCCACGTCACGAGGGACCGCGTGCGCCACGATCTCGGCCAGCGGACCGAGCTGGTAGTTGTTCTGGTCTGACCCAACGTTAAAGATCTGTCCGCTGACCTTGTCGCGTGGGGCGGTCAGCATGAAGATCTGGGCGCGGGCCGTGTCGGTGACATGCACCATCGGTCGCCATTGCGAACCATCGCGCATCAGCGGCAGCTTGCCCGTCTTCCAGGCACCTTCCGACATGCCGTTGATCGCCAGGTCGAACCGCATCCTGGGGCTGAGCCCGTAGACCGTCGCCTGCCGCAACACGATCACGCAAAAGTCGTCATCCGCCAGCGGAAGAACGCCCAGCTCGGCCATCTCGTTGGCCTTGGCATATGTGGTGAGCGGGTTGGTCGGCGCGGTTTCGGGAACGACCACGCCGGGGTCCTGGAAGCCGTAGATAGAACAGGAGGACGGCAGGATATACCGTTTCGCGCCAGCGGCCTTGGCAAGCCTGGCGCAGCGGATGCGGCTGTCGCGGTTGATCTGGTAGGTGGCGTCCTGAAAAAGCTCCCCGGAGGGATCGTTCGACAGTGCCACGAGGTCGATCACCGCATCGACATTGTCGAGATGCGCGGGCGTCAGGTGCCGGCTGTCCTCCACGATCACATCGAGGTTGGCGTGATCCGCCAGCAACTCCCGCCCGAAGAAGAACCGGTCCAGCGCCCGCACCTTGTACCCCTGCTCCAGCAACATCGGCACCAGCGTGGTCCCGATGTATCCACCGGCGCCGGTGACCAGGATCGTTTCGATCTCACTGCTCGTCATTCTTCGGTCCTATCGTCTGCCCCGTGCAAGCTCGTTGCGCCCTGTGCGCTGTCCTGTCTGCTGCCGGGAGTTCGGTGCGCGCACCGTATCCCCGCGTGCCCGTAGGGTCGAGGGGATGGCCCGGCAAATCCGGACAGGGACCAAAACGTCGCGCGTGCGGATCGCAGGCAGGTACGCCGACCATCCCGGGCCCGGCGAGGGCCCGCCGATTGGCGATTGCACCAAGGGATAGGGAGTGGGCCAAATTGCCGGCAGATCCCGACGGGATGTGGCACGGGACGCCTGCACATGGCTCGGGTGGATCAGGACAGAGAGTCCCTGAAGGGGCTGTCCAGTTCGTTCAGGCGCGGCTGCACCTTGTCCTTGTCCGATAGCACCGCCTCCGCCAGCGGCCAGTCGATCCCCAGCGCGGGATCGTTCCAGAGCAGTCCCTTGTCATTCTCGGGCGCGTAGTAATTTGTCACCTTGTAGATAACTTCGGTGTCCGGGCGCGTTGTCATGAATCCATGGGCAAAACCGATGGGAACAAGGATCTGCGACCAGCTTTCCGCCGTGATCTCGGCGCTGATGTGTTGTCCGTAGGTGGGCGACCCAACGCGCAGGTCGACCGCAACGTCGAAGATCGCCCCCCGGATCACGCGCACCAATTTGTCCTGCGCGAACGGTGGCGTCTGGAAGTGCAAACCACGGAGGGTCCCGGCATCGGCCGAGAGCGAGTGATTGTCCTGCACGAATTCGAGGTCCATGCCTGCGTCGGCAAATGCCCTGCGGTTGTAGGTCTCGGAGAAGAAGCCGCGATGATCACCAAACTTGCGCGGCGTGATGATCTTCACGTCAGGAATGGCGAGGGATACAACGTCAAGGGTCATGAAATTCACGTTCCGGATGTGGCTGTCGGGCGGCCGGGCAGCATCGGCGACGGCTGCAAGTGGCAAGAGATCGCACGGGGTGTCAACCGGTTTCCCACGCCCACTTGGCGCGTCCATGAGCAGGCTTGATATCAGGGACAGGCTGCCGTCTAAAGACGACATGTGCCACCTGTGCCGAACCCTTTTCGCCCCGCAAAGGACACCGCCGTGACCACCCGGGCGATCGAGACACCCCGAATTGCCTACCTGACCGGTGCATATCCGACGGTATCGCACACGTTCATCCTTCGAGAGGTTGCCGCGCTACGGGCGCTCGGGTTCGACGTTCGGACCTGCTCCATCCGGCGCACGGATCCTGACGTGCACCATCGCGGCCCAGAAGAGAGGGAGGCAGCGGCGAGCACATTTTATGTACTGGCCGAAGCGCGTCGGCCGATGGCCTTCCTGGCGGCGCAACTGGCGGCAATGGGGCAACCCCGCCGTTGGCTGCGCGCAGTGAAGCTCGCCTGGCGGACGCGACCTGCAGGCGCTCGGGCATTGCTCTATCAGGGGTTTTACCTCGCCGAGGCAGCGGTGCTTTGCCGGCACTTGCTGCGGGAAGGCGCTACACACCTGCACAATCACTTCGCGGATTCCAGCTGCTCGGTGGCGATGCTGGCCAGCGAGATGTCGGGTATTCCCTTCAGCTTCACCATGCACGGCCCGCTGGAGCTTTACGACGCTCCGCGCTGGCGCTTCGACGTGAAGGTTGCGCGGGCCCGCTTCGTGGCGTGCATCAGCAACTACTGCCGCAGCCAGATGATGCTGTTTTCGGATCCCGAACACTGGGGCAAGCTTTCCATCGTGCACTGCGGGGTGGATCCCGCCCGATATGATCGTCCGCGTGGCGAACCGGGACAGCATGTGGTGTTCGTCGGTCGACTTGCAGCGATGAAAGGGGTGCCGTTGCTGATCGACGCCTTCGCACAGGTTCTGGTGTGTCATCCGGGGGCGCGGTTGACACTCGTCGGAGACGGGCCCGAGCGACCGTTGATCGAGGCCCGCGCGGAGGCGTTGGGGATCGGTGCAAACCTCACGTTTGCCGGGTTTCGCAATCAGGAAGAGGTTGCCGAACTGCTTGCGGAGGCGGATGTATTCGCGTTGCCGTCCTTTGCGGAGGGAGTCCCGGTTGTGCTGATGGAGGCCATGGCCAGCCGGCGACCGGTTGTGGCGACCCGCGTGGCCGGGGTTGGCGAGCTTGTGGAGGACGGCGTGTCGGGCACGACAGTGCCGCCCGGCGACGCGTGCCCGCTGGCGGAGGCCATTGCCGCCCTGCTGGACAATCCGGAGCGGGCGAGGGCAATGGGCGATGCCGGGCGGCAAAGGGTGTGCTCGGAGTACGATTCCGCACGTGAGGCGGCGCGCCTCGGCGCCCTGCTGCAACCGGCCGGTTAGCCGCGTCCTCTGGCCCAGTGGTCCGGATCGTATCGCCTTGCATGTGCTGCAATCGAAACGGCCACATAGACAAGGTACCCGGCCGGTCCTGCAAGAAAGAGCTGCAGGTGGTCCTTCATGCGGACCGGCGGCGTGTCCTCGTTTCGGAACAGCTCCGGATAGCGAACCGCCAGTTGCCGGTTGCCGGCATCCCAACGGCGACGGACCCTGACGAGGGGGCCAAACCCCTCTGCCAGAATCCAGGAATAGGGCGCGGGCACAGCGACGCGTTCGCGTGGCGCGAACTGCAGCCGGACAAAGATGTCGTCAGCAATAATGTCGGGAAAGATGCCCCATCGCGCCCGCCCGGCGGCATTAACCGCAAAAAGCCCCGCGCTCGGTGTTCCCGCCGACATGAAGGGCACGCGCATCCAGGTGCGGGCGTAGGCACGACTGACCGCACTCTCCGGAGGCTTGATCTGGAACCTTCCCGTGGCATGGAGCGGCTGCGCAGGCGCGAGGGCCTGCATGAGTTGTCCCAACAAGGCGGGATTGCAGACCACGTCCGCATCCAGAAAAATCCGCGGTCCCGGTTGCGCGATCGCCTCTGCCGCGTTGATCGCCGCGGTCTTTCGCCCTTCCGGGATCTCCACCACCGAAAGGTGCCAGCCCCGTTCGGTGAACACCTCGATCCGGCTCCGGGCGATCTCGGCCGTCTTGTCCCGACAACCGTTCGCCGCGACGATGACATGAACCGCGCCTGGTGCGTTTGTGTCCTGCGCGCGGAGAGCGTCCAGCGTCCGACCGATATAGGCGGCCTCGTCATGTGCCGGGATGATGACTGTGAACACTGGCGCGGAGATCTCCGAGTTTGGGCCGTGCGCCAAGTCCTAGCCTCTGCCTCCCCGCGTGGCCAGAGGCCTTCGAGCGACAGCGCCCTCCCCACACCGCGCGCGGTGCGGGGGGGGCGATTTTGTCCGGCCCGCCTACTCCTGCCTGTCCGTGCCGCCGGCATCTGGTCCGTCCGGGGTCGCGGCAACGACAGCTTCCTGCTTGACGAGGAAGGCATCGACAGCGGCCTGGCTTTCCGGGCGCAGGTTCTCGATCCCTTCATAGGGGACTCCGAAGGCCGGAGGCGTGTCGGGGAAGGCTTCCTTGCGCTTCATGTGCCTGCCAAGGATGCGGACGAATTCCTGGCCGCCCCACGCACCGACCTCCGTCGAGATGGCATACTCCTCGCGGGTGTCGCGGAGCAGATCGAAGAACTCTGCCACGATCGGGTTTTCGCCGGGGCCGGGCATTTTCAGCTTCAGCTTGTCCTTGACGATCGCTTCGGGCTTGTTGATCGAATAGAGGATCACGTGGTCCCGACGTGCCTTGGATTCGTCGGAGAACAGGAACGCGGCGGATTGGTCGACACCGTCAACCAGCCGGTCGCGTGGAATGTACCCTTCTGCCCCGGCGAAGCGCGACAACGTCGTATACAGATCCGAGACGTGGACAATACTGTTGAGCAGCCCGTCCGCCTCGATCATCCCGGGCCAGCGGATGAAGGCATCGACCCGCACGCCACCTTCGGTCGTGTCGCCCTTGCCGCCCTTGTAGATCATGGGTGTAAAGCCCGATTGCGGCGCGTATTTCGTGAAATGCCCGTTGTCCCCCATCACGACCACTATGGTGTTGTCCGCCACGCCAAGCGTGTCCATCTGCTCGAAGAGCTCGCCGAGCCAACGGTCGAGCATCTGCATCTTGTCGACATAAAGCCCGCCGTTGACGCTTTCGGGCCCATCGCGACCTGCGCGCGTGTTGTCGAGTGGGACCATCGGCCAGTATTGCAGGAAGAATGGATCGCCGCCGCCCACCAGTCGTTCCAGCTCCTCCAGCGTCTTGTCCTGGAAGGCCTGGTTCATCTCGTCGTACTTGGCAGCGGTCCAACGTTCACCCGTTTCCATTCGGATCTCGCGGATCGGGCCGCCAGCCTCGCCCTCGATGACGGTCATCATCGCCGAGGAGTCCGGGCGGAACCAATTGTCGACCGTGTAGCTGCCGTCGAAATCCATGATTGCGACTGACACCTGTTCCCGGATCGCGTCATCGTTGAAGATCGTCAGCTGACCCTGCTGGTGGATGGCGTGCTGGGCATAGTCGAACCCCTGGTTCATTGCCCAGCTTTCTGCGATGTCGCCCATGTGCCACTTGCCGACATGGGACGTGGCATAGCCTGCCTCCTTCAGCACTTCCGCGAGTGTCACTTCTCCGCCCGGAAGGCCAAATCCGGAAATGTCCACGCTCGTGTCGCCCATCCCCATCCGCACCGGCAGGCGGCCCGTCATCTGGGCAACGCGTGTCGGGGTGCAGGACGGCTCGGTATACATGCGCACCATTCGCAACGCCTCGTCCGAGAAGGCGTTGATGTTGGGCGTCTCGTAGCCTCGGACCGCATTCAGCTCCGGAATCCCGAGATCGCCAAAGCCGATATCGTCGATCAGGACGCTTACGATGTTGGGAGGCTTGCCACCATTGGATTCGCGGAACCTATCGAGCCGTTGATTGACTTGCAGATCATCCTCGGCCCATGCCTCCGCATGCTGCGCCTGAAGAATATAGTACTCCGCGTCGTGGATGATCGGGGCGTCCTCGGCTTGCGCTGCCGCGGCGGATACCAGGACAGTTGCAATCACTGTTATTGGTTTCATTGGGTTCTCCTGTCTGTAAGCCATTCGGCAAGTGGGCTGACGGTTTCGCACGTGGTGTTTCGGACGACTGCCTTCATGCGGCGGCCATAGCCGCAGGCTTGCCCTCCGGAGCACCAAGCCGGTTGATGTCCGTTTCCGGGAAGAACTCTGCCCAGACATGCCAGAATACACCGGCGCGAAGTGTCTCGACGCGCTCCAACCTGCCGCGGTCGCTCTCGCCCCAGAAATCGCATCGCGTCACCGGCTGTCCGCTGTCATTGTACCAGACGCCGAGGCTTTCGAACTTCGGGTCATAGCTGACGACAAGGTCGCGCCCGCCGACAGTGGCGTTGACCAGGAAATCGTGCTCCACGACGAAATCATCGGTCCAGCAAACAGCATCCTGGCCGATGGTAACGCCCCAGACATAGGCCTTGTTTGGAAGCCGGTCGTCGAAACGGCTCATGTTGTCCATGACCGGCGCCGCCTCCTGATGTTGGCGGCCGATGCCCCAGCCAAAGGTGATTTCCGTCAGCATGTCGAAAAGCCGGAGGAAGGGGTTCGACGAAGGCTTGTTCAGGAACACCTCACCCTCCGGGTAGGCTTTCTGGAAGGCGCGGAATGTCATGCGAAAGGTGGGCCATGGGCGCATCGCGAGGCTGGGCTTCAACGGGCAGACCATCCCCTCCGCATCAGGATCGATGTCCGCTTCGCGGATTCCGTAGATGTGCTGGATTGGCTCGCCTGTCGTGTTGTCGCGCAGGATCAGGTTGTTGCCGTGTTGGGCCAGGACCTCCAAGTCCAACCGCTTGCCCTCGACACTTGGCGCGTAGCCGATGCCGAGATTGGCCATCGCGCAATACGTCATGACGATGTCCTTGCCACCGAGTCCGTTGTCATTGCCGGCGAGGTGGGGTCGCATGATCTGTGAATCCGGATGGGCGCGGGCATGTCCATTGTTCTCGATCACGACCACCGGTGCGCTCGGGCCTACCCATTCCTTCGCCTCCTCGATGGAGTAGTAGCGCGCCGTGTCCTGCTGGTTGCGAAGCCCGACGTGGACCCAGACCCAGGGAAAGACATAGAGGAAGATGATCAGCAATGTTACCGCCGGTACGCCCAGAACATAAAGCCAGCCGGGCCCACCGCCCATCCAGTGGCCGACCAGCATCATCGCCAGAGCGATCATACCCGCAGTGATGTACTTCTTCTCATTCTTGATGAAGCGGACCATGTTCTTCCGTTCCACTTTGAGAACCATCTGCGAGACGTCCCCGAGGTCGCGGAAATACATGAACCCGATGGTCAGAGAGACCGCCAAGCCGAGGTAGAAGAGGGTGTTTCCAAGCATTGTCGAACGCTCTCCGTTGGATGCTTTATCGAGGTCCAGTGCGATTGCACGAGGCCGGTGGTTGCAGGTAGGACCAGAGCTCAAGTTCCAATCCGGCGAGGCTGTCTTGCACATCCGCCAGACACGGATCGTCAGCATCGAGAGGCAATAAAGCCATCAGTGTCTCGTAGTCCCGGCAAATCTCCGCAAACACCGCATCGCGTCTGCGAAGGTCCCGGATCAGCTCCGAGTGATCGGAGAATGCGCTTCCAAGTCGTTCCACTGTGCCTGAGCGCTCCCTGATGTGCTTGGCCAGACCCGGCGGGCGCAAGCTCTTGTTCAAGTCAAAAGTCGCACAGCTATCGGTTGATCTGTAGGTTTCTTGGGGTATCGTGTTACGTAACGGATCATGGATTTCAGGGGGTTACCCGCGGAAATCAGTTGGAGCACGCTGTGGGAATACCCGGTGAATCAGGGACTTCGAAGGCGGAAGGCGACGCGTCTGTCCCGGGTTCCTCCGGGATCATTTCTGCGCTCGAAGCGATTCTGGACAGTCCGGAGTTCGAGGGGGCGGAACGCGTACAGGCATTTCTCGGCTATGTCGTCAACGAGACCCTGCAGGGGCGCGGGGAGAGTATTCGTGGCAAGACAATCGTCGAGGATGTTTATGGACGCTCTCCCGTCGAAGGGCGCGATCCAATGGCCGTCGTCAGGGTCGATGCCGGGCGCCTTCGCCGTCGGCTGGAGACCTACTACGCCGGTTCGGGCGCGAATGACGAGGTCCGGATACGGCTTACTCCCGGAAGCTACGAACCTTCCTTTGAGCGGAAGCCGTTGGATGGTCCGGCGCCCGAAACTCGGGAGGTGGATCTAACGCCGGTTCCGGCACCAAGACGCCCATGGCTTCTGCCGGCCGCGCTAGGCGGGCTGCTCCTGTCCGGAGGCATTCTCCTTCTGGGTGTAGTGGGCTCCGGATTCTGGGGCGACACGGAACGCAGGACCGCAAAGGCAACATCCGACCGCACCGAGGAGACCGCCAGAGCCGTCCGCGAGGCGCTTTTTTCGGCCTCACCCGCACGGCTTCAGGCCGCCAACCTGTCGGCTGAAGCAAGGAGGCTGATATTTCCGGCCCTTGAGCCCCGCTGGCTGGCGATCGTGCTTCAGATGTTCCGGCTGACGATTGAAATGGATCCGGGCTTCCATGGTGGATATGCCGGTGCGGCTCAGGTCGAGGCGCTCTTGGCGGTCTCCCTGCCGCCCGGGCCGGAAAGAGACGGACGCATTGCCAGCGCGTCGGCGTCCGCGCAGCGGGCGATGTCGCTCGCGATCGGCGAAAGCTGGAGCCACTCCTCCGCGGCGCTCGTCGCCTTTGCCCAGCGGGATTACGCCGCTGCATTGCGCAGTTCCTCCCGCGCTCTCCAACTAGGGCCCGATGACGTTCATGCGTTGACCGTGGACGCGCTCGTCGCCTTGTTCGCCGGCGAATTCGAACACGCAATCGCGGCTGCGGACCGGGTCGAGGAGATGCGCGGGCCAACGGACAGGTTTCCGCTCCTTGGCATCCGTGGCACGGCCAACTTCCATCTCGGCAAGTACGAAGCTGCGCTGGAACTGTTCAGCGAAAGCGCCCTCAAGGGTGATCCGATCAGTCCGATTTCGTTGGGATATCTCATCGCCACGAATGCGCGGCTCGGAAACATGGACCAAGCCCGAGAGATGAACGACCTCCTGCAATCCGCATGGCAGGGGTATCCCCTTGATGCGCTATACAGGACGCTGTTCCGGGATGGGGCGCATGCCCAGGACGTTATCGACGGCTTGATCGACGCAGGTTGGCATTGATCCTCACTCGCCGTTGATCCGGGCGAGGAAAGGTGCGCGCCGCCCGGAAAGCGTTCGCAATCATATCATCTTTCGGCAGGTCCCCGTCGCATCGACTGGCGGCCCGGTTCGTTGCAAATGGAACGTTGACACAGGAGCCGCCATTTTCGACTGTGGTCGGACGAAGTCCCGTTTTCCGGTTCTACAGCGTTCACAACAACCAAGAAGCCAACCAGCGGAGCGCCAGCCATGTGCCAGATCTTTGCCGGCCAGGAACCCGACGATTATCAGCCTGAAACGCGCCGGATGCGGCTCAACGGGCATGGAACCAGCATTCGACTGGAACGTTCTTTCTGGGAAATCGTCGATGAAATCGCGGCATCCGAAGGGCTGTCCACGCCTGCTTTCGTGTCTCGCCTTCATCTGGAAGTCCTTGAACTCAGGGGGGAAGTTGTCAACTTCACCTCGCTGCTGAGATGCGCCTGCCTGATCCACGCCGGGCGCATGCAGATGGATACGAGCGCCATCGCGGCCGAATAATCGCCCTGTAGTATAGACCTACTACCCGCACCCCGAATTGGTCCGCTAGCCTTACCAATGTGAGCCAGAGAGGCTCCAGGGGAGAGGCTATGGCCAAAGCAATTCACTCAATGATTCGCGTTCTCGACGAGAGCCGCTCGGTTGAGTTTTATGAAGCCGCATTCGGACTGACATCGATCGAGAGGATCGATTTCGACGGGTTCACGCTGATCTACATGAGCAACGGCGAGAGCTCCTTCGAGGTGGAGCTGACCGTCAACAAGGATCGCACCGAACCGTACGATCTCGGCGACGGCTACGGCCATATCGCCTTTTGCGTCGACGATCTCGACGCAGAGCATGCCCGACTTGAAGCCGCCGGATATGGCCCGAGAAAGATCGTGGAGTTCAACCGCGACGGGCATCCCTTCGCGCGCTTCTTCTTCGTTCAGGACCCCGACGGCTACCAGATCGAGGTTCTGCAGAGGTTGGGACGTTTCCACTAACACGCAATTCTTCGGGGAGGAGAGAAGAATGACGTCAAGGAATACCAAACTGACACGGCGGCAGCTATTGTCGCGCAGTGCCGCAGCGGGAGCGGCTTTCGTGGTCGGCGCCGGATATGTCGCCGGAAGCTCGGCGGCCTGGGCGATGAATGTCGAGCATGTCCAGCCAACGACCATGGCAACACTAATCCAGATGGCGCGGGACATCTATCCGCACGATCACGTCGCCGACGAGTTCTACGCCGCGGCCGTCAAGGGCTATGACAGCGCGGACGCCGCGCCGATGATCGAGGCGGGTATCGCCGCGCTGGACGCGGCCGCGCGTGGCAAGGGATATGCGAGCTATATCGAGGCGGGTTGGGAGCGGGACCGCGTCGACATTCTGCGCGGGCTCGAAAACAGCACCTTCTTTCAGACCATTCGCGGCGGGCTGGTGACCGGCCTCTACAACCAGAAGGCCGTCTGGCCGCTGTTCGGCTACGAGGGCGAGAGCTTCTCGAAGGGCGGGTACATCGACCGCGGCTTTGACGACATCAACTGGATCTGAGGGAGGGCGTAACAATGGCTGCACCATTTGAACTGAGCGACGACAGCGTTGTCGTCATCATCGGAACCGGCGCCGGCGGCGGCGTTTTGGCGAACGAACTGGCCCAGAAGGGCGTCAGCGTCGTTTCACTGGAAGCTGGCGGACGTTACCTGCCCGAGGACTATATCAACGACGAGTGGGAGAGCTTTGGTCAGCTGGCCTGGCTCGATGCGCGCACCACATCGGGTGACTGGCGGGTCGCGAACGACTTCTCCGGTCTGCCGGCATGGATCGTGAAGGCGGTTGGCGGCACCACCACGCACTGGGCCGGCGCGTCGCTGCGCTTCCAGGACCACGAGTGGAAAGCGGCGACGACCTATGGCCCCGTGCAGGGCGCGAACCTGCTCGACTGGCCGATCGATCCCCGCGAGATGGACGACTACTACACCAAGGCCGAAAACAAGCTAGGCGTCACCCGCACCGGGGACCGCGCCGGGCTGCCGGGCAACAACAACTACAAGGTGTTCGAAGCCGGGGCCAAGGCGCTTGGCTACGAAGAGGTCAGCACCGGCCGCATGGCGATCAACTCGGCCAGCAATGATGACCGTGCGGCCTGCCAGCAGACCGGGTTCTGCTTCCAGGGCTGCAAATGGGGTGCCAAGTGGTCGGCAGCCTATACGGACATTCCGCGCGGCGAGGCGACGGGGAATCTGGAAGTGCGCGAGCGGGCCCATGTGTTGAAGATCGAGCATGACGACAGCGGCAAGGTGACGGGCGTGCTCTATGCCGATGCCGACGGCAACCAGCATCTGCAAAAGGCGCGCATTGTCTGCGTGGCGGGGAACTCGATCGAAAGCCCGCGGCTGTTGCTGAACTCGGCCTCAAACATGTTCCCCGAAGGGCTGGCCAACAGCTCCGGACAGGTCGGGCGCAACTACATGCGGCACATGACCGGCTCGGTCTATGCGGTGTTCGACAAGCCGGTGAAGATGTGGCGCGGCACCACAATGGCGGGCATCATCCAGGACGAGGCGCGTCACGATCCCTCACGCGGTTTTGTCGGTGGTTACGAGTTGGAGACGCTGGCGCTTGGCCTGCCCTTCATGGCCGCCTTCCTCGATCCCGGTGGCTGGGGGCGCGAGTTCACAACCGCGCTCGACAGCTACGAGAACATGGCGGGAATGTGGATCGTCGGCGAGGACATGCCGCAGGAGACCAACCGCATCACGCTCAACCACGACGTGAAGGATCAATACGGCTTGCCGGCGCCCAACGTGCACTTCGACGACCACCCGAACGACGTCGCGATGCGCAACCACGCCTACAAACAGGGTATGGCCGTCTACGAAGCGGTTGGGGCGACCCGGGTCTTCCCGACGCCACCCTATCCGTCCACGCACAACCTCGGCACCAACCGGATGTCCGAAAACTCGCGTGACGGCGTGGTGAACAAGCACGGGCAGACGCATGACATTGCCAACCTGTTCATCTCGGACGGCAGCCAGTTCACCACCGGCGCGGCCGAGAACCCGACCCTGACCATCGTGGCACTTGCCATCCGTCAGGCCGACTTCATCGCCGCGGAGATGGGCAAGAACAACATCTGACAACCAAGGCGACAGGCAAAGCGGATCACGGGGCGTGAGGTTCTCGCGCCCCGCGATGAAACTCGATCAAATGGGAGGACACCATGAAGACACTTGCAACCGCAGCCACGGCCCTTACGCTTCTGGCCGGGCCGGGACTGGCCCAGAGCAACCTTGAGAAACTGGGGGCCTTCAAGGTCACTGGCACCAAGGAACACACCTTTATCGAACAGGAGGGGCCGCAGGCGGACTCCATCCGCGAGGTGCTGGAAGGCATCACGCTGCCCGAGGGCTTCAAGATCGAGCTGTATGCCCTGGTGCCGGATGCCCGGCACATGGCAATGGCACCGCAGGGGACCGTCCTTTTCGTGGGTACAAAAAAGTCCAAGGTCTGGGCCGTGATGGACCGCGACCGCAACCGCGTGGCCGACGAGGTCAAGGATTTCGCGCCGTCGCTGGAGTTGGACGTGCCCAACGGTGTGGCCTTCTCCAAGGACGGTTTTCTGTTCATCGCAGAGCGAAACCGCGTGATGATGTACCCTGCGGCGGAGTTCTTCCATGAGAGCCCCGACGTGGTCGCCGTTCCCATCGTTCCGCAGGGCGATCTGATCCCGGTGGACGAAGAGAGCTACAATCACACCGCCCGCGTCATCAAGGTCGGCCCGGATGACAAGCTCTACATTTCACTTGGACAGCCATTCAACGTGGCACCGGCCGAGAAACTGGACCTCTACAATGAGGTCGGGATCGGCGGCATGATCCGGATGAACCGCGACGGCACTGGGCGTGAGGTCTATACCTACGGCATCCGCAACTCGGTCGGCCACGATTTCCATCCCGAGACTGGCGAGCTTTGGTTCACCGACAACCAGGTCGACGGCATGGGGGACGATATCCCGCCGGGTGAAATCAACCGTCAGACCGAGGCCGGCCAGCACTTCGGCCACCCGTGGTTTGGTGGCGGAACCGTGCGGACCAACGAATATGCCGGCGAAGAGGTCCCGGTTGATGTCGTCCACCCGGTCTCCGAAACCATCGCCCATGCGGCGGACCTCGGCATGTCCTTCTACACTGGCAAGATGTTCCCGGAGAAGTACAAGAACGCGATCTTCTCGGCCCAGCACGGGTCCTGGAACCGTACCGAGCCGGTGGGCGCGCGGGTCATGGTCAGCTTCATCGACGCTGATGGCAACGTGACGACCGAGCCCTTTGCCGAGGGATGGATCGATGAAAACGGTGAATACGATGGTCGCCCGGTCGACGTGATCTCGATGAAGGATGGATCCCTTCTCGTTTCTGATGACTTCGCGAATGCGATCTATCGGATCAGCTACTCCGCCGAGTGACACCTCTCCCGGGCTGGCCGCCGCAATGCGGCCAGCCCTTTGCTTACCTCACACCTGGAAAACCTGGAAAATCATGGCACGTCCCCTGTTGACCGGCATCCTGATGTCGGCCCTCTCCCTCTCTGCCCTTCCCACCCTGGCAGCGGACCTTGAAAACGGTCAGAAACTGGCGCGGAAATGCTCCGCCTGTCATGGCAAGGATGGCTTGTCCAAGGTCCCGGACGTGCCCAACCTTGCCGGCCAACCGGCCCTGTATCTCGAAAAGAGCCTCAAGGGCTTTCGCGACGGAAAACGGGAGGATCGGCGGATGACGTTGATGGCAGAGCCGTTGACGGACGCGGAGATCAAGGACCTCGCGGGGTGGTACGCGTCATTCGAACTCACGGTGACGATGCTGGAGTAGTCGCCCCGCCGTTCAGCCCCGCACAACCATGACCGTCGCCTTGGCGAGCGAGGCTACAGTGCCAGCGTCCGAAGGCAGGACGTGATCCAGAACGTTGGGCATATGGCCTTCCATCACGATCAGGTCGGCTTGCAGGTCTTCGGACGCGCGCACAAGCTTTTCGTCAAGTTCGACCCGGGGATCATGGCTGACGATGGCGTGGTACCCGGTGGCGACACCCTGTCTCTCCTGTTGAGCGGCCGCGAAGTCGGCAAGGTGCTGCGTGAAGTCCGCCGGTGAATGCCCGGCCACGCCCGGCGCGGTGCCGGTGACACCTGCGTAGATCACCGGGATGCCGAAATGCCGTGCCAGTTCGGCGGCGCAATCGAGCGATCTGGTCAGCTTTTCCTGGTGGGCAAGGTCCACGGGCACCATGATTTTCGTGAACATTTCCTCCTCCTGTCAGTTGGCAGCCGGGCGGAGGCAAGCTCTCCGCCTCTGCGAGATCGGGTGCGTCGCTGAAAGCGGCTTGGGCGCCCGGCCACAATGGAGCGGGTTTGCGATCATCCGGCGTGGCGTGCCGGTAGCCCGGCGTGCTGCCGCCGCAACCGGGAGCGGTTGCTTCCAAGCCTCCCTCCCCGACTGCCCGACACCTATCAGGTTCGGCCAAAGCTGTCGTTGACCTGCGTCAGGCTCGACAAGCGGGCGGCTTTCCTGCGGGCACTCGGGGTCGCCGGCGACGTCGGCAGTTTTGCTACCGCAGGAGGGCCGGGCACAACGATATCGACGAAGGGAAGCCTCGGGTTCGCCCGCCGATGCCGAGCCGCTCAACCGACCGTACAGAGCGCAGGAATCGGAAGCCTTCGGAAAGGCGCGTTCAGCGTTGCGCGTTCTGCCAGCGCGGGCTGAACCACGGTGTCAGGTTCTCCGGTGCCAGGCTGCGATCGAGGATGTGGTCGGAAACCTTCTCGCCGACCATGATCGACGGTG
This sequence comes from Aliiruegeria haliotis, assembly GCF_003003255.1. GTDB lineage: Bacteria > Pseudomonadota > Alphaproteobacteria > Rhodobacterales > Rhodobacteraceae > Tropicimonas > Tropicimonas haliotis. The sequence continues at coordinate 307,730 of NZ_PVTD01000003.1, read as the reverse complement.
CATTCAGGTTGCCGTTGGGGATCCGCGGAAAGATGGAACTGTCCGCCAGCCGCAGGCCCTCGACGCCAATCACCCTTGCTTGCGGGTCAACCACCGCCATCGGGTCGTCGGCACGCCCCATTCGGCATGTGCCGCAGGGGTGATAGGCGCTTTCGGCGTGGTCGCGGATGAAGCCGTCGATCTCCGCATCGCTCTGAACATGGTGGCCGGGCTGGATCTCCTTGCTGACAAACGGTTCGAATGCCGTCTGCGCGAAGATCTCGCGGGTCAGGCGGATGCAGGTCCTGAAATCCTCCCAGTCCTGTTCCGTCGACATGTAGTTGAAGAAGATCCGGGGCGCTTCCTTGGGGTCGGACGATCGCAGCGTGACCTCGCCGCGGGAAGGGGATCGCATCGGGCCCACATGAGCCTGGAAACCGTGCCCTTCGGCGGCGACCTTGCCGTCGTAGCGAACGGCGATCGGCAGGAAATGGTACTGGATGTCCGGGTAGGACACGCCCGCGCGACTTCGGATGAAGGCCGCGCTTTCGAACTGGTTGGACGCGCCGTGGCCTTTCCCGGTAAAGAGCCATTGCGCCCCGATGAGGGCTTTGCCCCAAAGGTTCCAGTACTTGTAGAGCGTTATCGGCTGGCTCGCGGCCATCTGGACATAGACCTCCAGGTGATCCTGAAGGTTCTGTCCGACGCCCGGACGGTCGGCAACGATCTCGATCCCGTGCTCGGCCAGATGGCGCGCAGGACCAATGCCGGAGAGCATCAGGAGTTTCGGAGAGTTGATCGACGAGGCGGCGACGATCACTTCCTTCTGCGCCCGCAGGACCTCGACCCTGCCGCCGCGTTCGACCTCGACACCGACCGCTCGGCCATTCTCGATGACGATCCGGCGGGCCAGCGCCCGTGTCAGGCTGCAGTTCTTCCGGGCCAGTGCAGGTTTGAGATAGGCATTTGCCGTCGACCAGCGCCGTCCCTTCCAGACGGTCTGCTCCATCGGACCGAAGCCTTCCTGCTGCTTGCCGTTATAGTCGTCGGTCACCTCGTAGCCGGCCTGCCGGCCCGCCTCCACGAAGGCCGTGTGCAGCGGGTTGGAACGTGGCCCGCGCGTGACGTGCAGTGGCCCGTTCAGGCCGCGCCAGTCGGGGTCGCCGCCGTGACCGGCGTCGTTCCACGCCTCCATTCGCCGAAAGTAGGGAAGCACATCCGCGAAGCTCCAGCCGGATGCACCGCTTTCGGCCCAGTGGTCGAAGTCGCCGGCGTGTCCCCTGACATAGACCATGCCGTTGATGGACGAGGACCCGCCGATGACCTTCCCCCTTGGCGTTGCAAGCCTGCGTCCGCCGAGGTGCGGTTCCGGTTCGGATTGAAACCCCCAGTCGTAGAGACCCATGTTCATCGGATAGCTCAGGGCCGCGGGCATCTGGATCAGCGGCCCGCGATCGGACCCCCCGTGCTCGACGACAAGGACGGTGCGATCGGCCTCCGCAAGCCGAAAGGCCATTGCGCATCCGGCCGATCCGGCGCCGACAATAATGTACTCAGGCGCAGTCATCGGGACGTCCTCACCTCCGCAACGGGCGCTGCCTGGGGCGAATTCGTGGCCCGCGCCGCCGCGATCTCTGTCTCGAGCGCAGCACGCACCTGCGCCTCTGCCTCGTCATTCGTGGTTCCGTCACTTCGCAGCGCATGGTGCAGGTAGAGCCCGTCGATCAGGCCGGCGATCCGGGCTGCGATGTCACGGGCGTCGGCGCCGACCAATGGCCGGAGGTCGTGCACAAGGTTTGACTTGAGGCGCCTCTGGTAGACCGTCAGCAGGCGCAGGGCCTCGTTGGAGGATTGTGCGAGGACATAGAAGTTCAGCCATGCCGCTATGACTTCCCGGCGGAAGTTCGTTGGCGTGAATCCCGCCCGCACGATTGCATCGAGCCGATTTCGATGCCCTTCGACAGAGGCCAGTCCCTTGCGGACCTCGGCTCCGTAGGCCGACAGGGTAAACCGCATGGCACCGAGGAAAATCTGCTCCTTGCCGCCAAAATAATGGTGCGCCAGTGCCGAGGACACACCCGCACGCTTCGCGATCTGACTGACGGTCACCTCGAGCGAACCCGTGTTGCCAATCTCAACAATTGCGGCCTCAACCAGTGCCGCCCGACGGATGGGCTCCATTCCGACCCTTGGCATCGCGACGCGCTTTCTCCAAACTTGGTGTTGCAAAAACGTAGGTAGATTGTTTTTAATTGACTCGTCAATCAACAAAAAACCGAACGCGACAACAGGGATCGATCGACATGAAAAAAGCCGCCATTGTCACCATGCTCATGCTGGGGACCGCCGGGTCCGCCCATGCGAACTGCGACACAATCCGCTTCTCCGATGTCGGCTGGACCGACATCACCGCGACCACTGCGGCCACGACGGTCGTTCTGGACGCTCTGGGCTATGACACCGATATCAAGGTCCTGTCTGTGCCCGTGACCTATACGTCCATGGCCGAGGGGGATATCGACGTCTTCCTGGGGAACTGGATGCCAACCATGGAGGCCGATATCGCCCCATACCGCGATGCCGGCACTGTCGACACCGTCCGCGAGAACCTGACCGGTGCGAAGTACACGCTGGCAGTGAACAAGGTTGCCACGGAGCTTGGCATTAAGGATTTCGGCGATATTGCGAAATTCGAGGACGAACTGGACGGCGAGATCTACGGCATCGAGCCGGGCAACGACGGCAACAGGTTGATCCAGTCGATGATCGATGCCGACGCCTTCGGCCTGAGTGGATTCAAGGTCAAGGAAAGCTCCGAACAGGGGATGCTGGCGCAGGTGGCGCGGGCGACGAAGAAGGGCGATCCGATCGTCTTCCTTGGCTGGGAACCGCACCCGATGAATGCCAATTTCGAAATGGGCTACCTGTCGGGCGGTGACGACTACTTCGGCCCCGATCTTGGGGGCGCAACCGTCTACACGAACACCCGCGCCGGATTTGTCGAGGAATGCCCCAACGTCGGCAAGCTCTTGCAGAACCTCGTTTTCTCGCTTGAGATGGAGAACGAGATCATGGGAGCGATCCTTGATGGCGGCGAGGACCCGGACAAGGCCGCAAGTGCCTGGCTCGCAGCCAACAGCGACGCCTGGATGGCATGGCTCGACGGCGTTACCACCAAGGATGGCGGTGATGCGGCCGAGGCGGTGAAGGCTTCGCTGGAAATGTGATCCTTCGCGGGTCAGACTGACCGCAGCCTGCGACCGCACCCGTTGTGGCGCAGGCTGTTTCTTCCGGCAAGGCGGCGGCCCATTCGGCGCGCCCCTATCGTCGGTCGATGGCACACTACCGTCCCCATGGAGAACCAATGGACTGGTTGACAGAATACAAGATCCCGGTCGGGTCGGCGGCCGAGGCGGTTTTCGACTGGCTCCAGACGCATGGCGAATGGTTCTTCGACGGGCTGTCGGACCTGCTGGAGGCGTTGATCGATGCCATCCTCTGGGGCCTTCAGGCGCCGCCGCCGCTTCTGACGGTCGCGGTCTTCGTGGCAATCACCTGGGGGTTGCAGCGCAGTTGGAAGACGTGCCTGTTCGTGGCGCTCGGGTTCCTGTTCATCATCAACCAGGGGTATTGGGAGGCCACCACGGAAAGCCTGACCCTGGTGTTGTCCGCCTGCGTCGTCTGCATGTCCGTGGGCGTGCCGGTGGGCATAGCAGCGGCCCATCGCCCAAGGCTCTACGCGGCAATGCGGCCCGTGCTGGACCTGATGCAGACCCTGCCGACGTTCGTCTACCTGATCCCGGCGATCGTGTTCTTCGGAATCGGCATGGTGCCGGGTTTGATCGCCACCGTCGTTTTCGTCCTCCCCGCCCCGATCCGCTTGACCTGGCTGGGCGTGTCCTCAACCCCCAAGCCTCTGCTTGAGGCCGCGCGGGCCTTCGGGGCGACGCCCTCGCAGGTGTTGACGAAGGTCGAGCTGCCCTATGCCTTTCCGCAGATCATGGCGGGGCTGAACCAGACCATCATGCTGTCCCTGTCGATGGTGGTGATCGCGGCGCTGGTCGGTGCCGACGGTCTGGGTGTGCCCGTCGTCCGGGCGCTCAACCAGGTCAATACGGCGCTCGGTTTCGAGTCCGGTTTCGTGATCGTCGTCGTCGCGATCATGCTGGACCGGATCCTGCACGTGGGGGCCAAGAAATGACCACCGCAGTCCGCTTCGACAAGGTCTCGATCGTCTTTGGCCGCCACCCGGAGCGTGCCCTGCCGCTCATGGACGCCGGAAAGAGCCGGTCGGAGATCCAGGCCGAGACCCGGCAAGTGCTCGGCGTGCACGATTGCTCGCTTGAAGTCGAGCATGGCGAGATCCTGGTGCTGATGGGGCTCTCGGGCTCCGGTAAGTCGACCCTTCTGCGTGCGGTCAACGGGCTGAACCCGGTGGCGCGTGGTTCCGTGCAGGTGAATGACGGTGGCGAGATGGTCGACATCTCGAACGCCGACACGGCGACGTTGCGCCGACTGCGCCTCTCGAAGGTCTCCATGGTATTCCAGCAGTTCGGGCTGTTGCCCTGGCGGACCGTGCGGGAGAACGTCGGGCTGGGGCTGGAGCTTGGTGGTATGCCGCGTGCAGAGAGGGCGGCCAAGGTCGACGAGCAGCTTGAACTGGTGAACCTGTCGGAATGGGGCGACCGAAAGGTTGCCGAGCTGTCCGGTGGCATGCAGCAGCGTGTGGGGTTGGCCCGCGCATTTGCGACCGACGCCCCGATCCTGTTGATGGACGAACCTTTCTCCGCGCTGGACCCGCTTATTCGCGCACGTCTTCAGGACGAGTTGCTTGAAGTGCAGGAGCGGTTGAAGAGGACGATCATCTTCGTGAGCCATGACCTTGATGAGGCGTTCAAGATCGGCAATCGGATCGCAATCCTGGAGGGGGGGCGCATCGTGCAATGCGGCACCCCGCGGGAGATCTTCTCCAGTCCCACGAACGAGTACGTCGAGGACTTTGTCGCGCATATGAACCCGCTTGGCGTGTTGCGTGCCTCCGACGTGATGGAAGATCTTACTGTTCCCGCGCCGGGCCGCACCATGGGCGCCGATACGCCGGTCGAGGACGTGATGCGGATCCTGCTGCACGACAATGCCGCAGTTGGCGTCCACAGGGGCGGCAAGCTCGTGGGGCAGGTGACCCGGGCGACGGTGATGCGCAGGTTGCTCGACCCGCGGGCAGATTTGTAAGGTGAAACGGGCGATAGACAGGGGATCGGCCCCGGCCATACCGGCTATTGCCGGGCTTCGAGAGGCACGGCGTCTGTCGGGACCGTGACCGTGTTGCCCTTCGGGCAGATGCGCCATGGTGTTGACCGATGCGGTCAGACATGTCCAATGGCACCGAACGGACGAACGTGCAGACCAGACAATCGACGAGGTGAGGCATGCGATATCACACACCATCCAGTTTTGAGGAAGCCTCGGAAATCGCCGCGGCGGCGCCCGGGATCACCCGCATTCTTGCCGGGGGGACCGACGTTCTTGTGCAATTGCGCGCCGACATCGTCGAACCGGACGATCTGATCGACATAAAGCGCATTTCTGGTACCGGCGATATCACCCGCTCCGATGACGGCGGCTGGGTGATCGGTGCAGCCGTGCCCGGCGTCAGCCTGAGCGAGCATGCCGCCTTGTGCGCGGACTGGCCCGGCGTTGTCGAAGGCATGGCACTGGTGGGTTCGACTCAGGTGCAGGGCAGGGCGACGCTGACCGGAAACCTCTGCAACGGATCGCCTGCGGCGGACTCCGTGCCAGGAATGATCGCCGCCGGCGCCGAGGTGTCGGTTGTTGGACCGCAAGGCCCCCGCCGGATTGCCATCGAGTCCGTTCCGGTCGGCCCGGGCAAGATCAGTCTGGCGAAGGGCGAGATCGTGACCGCGATCCACTTGCCGTCGCGTGGCGCGCAGGGCGGCGACGCCTACGAACGCTTCATCCCGCGCACGGAGATGGATATTGCCGTGGTTGGCGTCGCAGTGAACCTGCGACGTGACGGAGCAACGATCACCGAGGCCAGGGTGGCCATTGGTGCGGTTGCCCCGACTCCGCTTCTGGTGCCCGAAGCTGGCGCGGCTCTTGTCGGGTCCACGCTGGACGATGCATCGCTGGCAGCCCTGTCTGAGGCTGTATCGGCAGCCTGCAATCCGATCGACGACAAACGCGGAACCATCGAGTTCAGAACCCATGTGGCCGGCGTTCTGGCAAAGCGTGTTGCCAGAACTGCCTACGACCGTGCCGGAGACGCAAAATGAGCATGATGCATGTGAACACGACAGTGAACGGCGACGAGGTCGAGTTCCTGTGCGACAGCCGGGAAACGCTTCTCGACGCCCTCAGGGACCGCCTTGGGCAGATGGGCGCGAAGGAGGGGTGCGGAACCGGTGATTGCGGTGCCTGTTCGGTGACACTCGACGGTCGTCTCGTTTGCTCGTGCCTTGTATTGGCCGCCGAAGCCGAAGGCAGGCAGGTCGGTACCGTGGAAGGCATGGCCGAGGACGGCGGGACGCTGCATCCGCTGCAACGCAAGTTCATCGAACACGCGGCATTGCAATGTGGGATCTGCACACCGGGCATTCTGGTGGCGGCGAAGGCGTTGCTGGAGCAAAACCCGGACCCGAGCGAAACCGAGATCCGATATTGGCTGGCAGGGAACCTCTGCCGCTGTACCGGGTATGACAAGATCGTGCGCGCTGTGCTCGATGCGGCCGCCGAGATGCGGGAGGACGCATGATGGCACTGGACGATCGCAAGACGAACTTCAAGTACATTGGCACACGGCCAGACCGGCCCGATGGGCTGGACAAGGTGACCGGACGGGCGCGGTATGGCGCGGATATCCAGGCTCCCGGGATGTTGCACGGCGCCATCGTGCGCTCGCCTCATGCACACGCACGGATCCTGAAGATCGACGCCAGCAAGGCGCTTGCTCTCAAGGGGGTGAAGGCCGTCGTGACCCGTGCGGACTTTCCGACCGGACTCACCGGCGAGGATTGGAACCTGCAGGAAAATGTCATGGCGGGCGAAAAGGCGCTGTACGACGGCCATGCCGTGGCCGCGGTTGCCGCCAGTTCCGCGCTGATTGCGCGGGACGCTGCCAAGCTGGTCGAGGTCGAGTATGAACCGCTGCCGCATGTGACGGACGTGGACGCAGCGATGCGGCCCGATGCACCGGTGATCCGAGAAGGTGCCGCGGATTACTCGGTGCCCGAAGGGATGCATCCCAATGTCGTGCGGCGAATTGAGTTCGGCCGTGGCGATATGGACGCGGCCTTTGCCGAAGCCGACGAGGTGCTGGAAGCGACCTACCGCACGGAAGCAACCCACCAGGGATACATCGAGCCGCACGCCTGCCTTGCGCAGCTTGGGGCTGACGGAAAGGGCGAGTTGTGGTGCTGCACGCAAGGCCATTGGTTCGTGCGGCGAATGTGTGCCTCGGTTCTGGGGCTGGACGCCAGCCAGCTTCGGGTCACGCCGTCGGAGATCGGCGGGGGCTTCGGTGGCAAGACGACCATTTTCATCGATCCGGTCGCGCTCGCGCTTTCGCGAAAGGCCGGTCGGCCGGTGAAAATCGTCATGTCGCGATCAGAGGTCCTGCGAGCGACGGGGCCAACGGCGTCGGCGTCGATGGACATCAAGCTGGGCATGAAGCGTGACGGTACGATCACTGCGGCGCAGGGCACGTTTCGCTTGCAGGGCGGTGCCTTTCCCGGGGCGCCGACAGCGGAGACCATGCAATGTGCCTTCGCGTGCTACGAGATCCCGGCAATTCTCGAAATCGGCTATGACGTCATCACAAACCGACCGAAACAGGCAGCCTACCGGGCACCCGGTGCGCCAATGGGGGCATTCGCGGCGGAAAGTGCCATCGACGAGCTGTGCCGTCGCATGGGGCTCGATCCGCTCGAAGTCCGCCTGAAGAACGCCGTCAAGGAGGGGAGCAAGTCCAGCTATGGGCCGACCTATCCCCGGATCGGGCTCGTCGAGACGCTGGAAGCCGCGAAGGCGCATCCTCACTACTCGGCGCCGCTTGGGCCCAACCAAGGCAGGGGCGTCGCCTCCGGCTATTGGTTCAACTGGGGCGGAGAGACCTCCGTGTCGATGGCGGTGTCCGAAGACGGCACAGTTCAGGTAAGCGTTGGCACGCCTGATATCGGCGGGTCCCGCGCATCGATGTCGCTCATGGCGGCGGAGGCGCTTGGGATCCCCTACGAAAACGTGCGCTGCAACGTGGTCGACACGGGCGCGCTCGGTGTCAACGAACCCACGCACGGAAGCCGGGCAACCTATGCCAGCGGGCTGGCGACCATCGAGGCAGCCCGGGAGATCGCGGGGAAGCTTTGTCAGCGCGCCGCCGACAAATGGGGGATCGATGCCGAAGCGGTGATCTGGGAGGATGGATGTGCCAAGCCTTCCGGGCCGAACGCGGGAGATTTCCCGCCAATGCCCATCGCCGAGATAGCCGCCGAGATGGGCCAGACAGGCGGTCCGATCTCGGGCCATTTCGAGGCAACGCCCAACGGCCATGGCGGGAGCTTCGGAACCCATATCGTCGATATCGAGGTCGACCCCGAAACCGGACGCACGACGGTGGTGCGCTACACGGTCGTGCAGGATGCCGGCAAGGCGATCCACCCGGCCTATGTCGAAGGGCAGTTCCAGGGTGGCGCCGCGCAGGGGATCGGCTGGGCGCTCAATGAAGAGTACATCTATGGAACCGATGGCAGATTGCAGAATCCCGTGTTCCTCGACTACCGCGTTCCCGTCGCCTCCGATCTGCCAATGATCGATACCGTGATCGTGGAGGTTCCCAATCCCGGCCATCCCTATGGCGTTCGCGGGGTCGGCGAGACCGGCATCACGCCGCCGCTTCCGGCCATCGCTAATGCCGTCGCAGGTGCGACGGGCGTACGGCTTCGCCAATTGCCGATGACGCCGCCGCGCATACTCGCCGCGATCCAGGCCAATGGTTGAGGTGAACCTCTGGTCCGGGCTGCGTCCTCTGGCCGATGGCAAGGACTGCGTCGAGGTGGAGGCCACAACGGTGCGGGACATGCTGTCGGCCCTTGTCGACGCCTACCCGGGCCTGAAGCCCGCGATCGATGCGGGCGTGTCGATCGCCATGGATGGTCGCATCGTCACCGGCGGATTGAACGAGACCCTGGATGGCGTGCAGGAAGTCTATCTCCTGCAACGCCTGAAAGGGGGCTAGGCGGCGGTTCGCTCCGTGTTGCAAGAGCTGCGTCGCGCCATTGATCTGCCCCGGGTCCACCGGCGCGGCGAGGCGGGCGCGATAGGGCCAATTGCGTGCGCGATCTGACGCTGGCCCCACCACGTCGCCACGTGGCTTGCTGCCAGCGCCGATCCGGATTGCCCGTGGTCGGCTCGTTGTCTCCTCTGGTGCCCGTAGGGCTGTCAGGCCAGCAGGGGATCGTCGAACAACAGCTCGAACTCGTACACCACGCCGTCGTTTTCGTCGGGCACGGAATCGTTGTCCTCGCCGCGGGCAACCATGTACAGGCTCCGCTGGCTTGCGTTCCCGCTGCTCGGCCCGAGGGTCAATCCGGCCGAGTTCTCTACATTGGCCGCCGAAGTGTCGAACGTCGCCAGAAGCTCCCCGGTGGTCGTGATCATGGCCACGGAATCGTCTGAGGCCGTCACGTAGAGCGCATCGAAAACCGGATCGTATGCGATGCCTTCGGGGTCCGAGATTCCAAGTGGTTCACTGTCGAAGCTGAACACGATATCGTCCCCGCCTTCGGAGGACACGCCATCGAAGACACCGTTCGTGCCGGGATCCAGCGTATAGATCCTGGAGCCGACCCCGTCCACGATATAGAGGACATCGCGCGAGGTATCGTAGGCCAACCCCTCCGGGTCGGTGCTGCCAAAGGCACCCGTCGAGAAGTACGTCACGCTGTCGTCGACAGTGTCGTAGTTGCCATCGGGCCCGGGATCGAGTTCGTAGATGCCGCGTGGCCCGGAATCGTCCGAAATGAAGAGGTGCCGGTTGGTCGGGTTGTATGTGATCCCGGCTGGTTCGTCGGAAAACCCTATGGTCGTGAGCGTTTCCTGAAGCGTGCCGTCAAGGTCGATCCGGAAAAGGTTGTCTCCGGTAAAGAGCGTTGGGATCTCGTTGACTTCGCCATCCGAAACAAGAAGCGATCCCAGGTGCTCGATGAAGACAATCCCGGATGTGTCCGGTGCAGGCGGCGACCACAGGGACGCATCGACAGAATTGACCAATCCGAGCCCGGTGGGCAGCAACTCACCCACGACGCTGAGCCCGAAAGTCTCGCTGGTGATGCTGCCGTCGGTGGATGTCGCGGTGACCGACAACGTGATGGATGGCTCGCTCAGGGCGTTCAGTGTCCCGGAGCCTGACCGTGTGATGACACCGGTCGTGGCGTCGATGGTGAAGCGGGCATCGTCGATGCTGTAGCTGACGGAATCGCCGGGATCTGGGTCGGACGCGGATGCGGTGATCCCGACCGAGGTTCCGGCGACAGCGGCCTCGGCGATCCTGTCGGCAGTTGGGTTCGAATCCGCGGGAGTGTCGAATGCGACCGGTTCCGGGTCGTCCTGCACAGCGAGAACGAAGGTTTCGACCGCGCTGCTGAAATCCGACGAATCTGCCCTCACGCTGAGCGTCACAAAGGGTTCGGTCACGGCATCGAGCGTACCCGTGCCCGACCGTGTGATGACCCCGGTCGTGGGATGAATGGTGAAACGCGGATCGTCGATGCTGAATGTGACCGTGTGTCCGGGGTCCGGGTCGTCGGCGTCTGCCGTGATCCCGACCGCTGCTCCGGCAGCGGCCAGTTCACCGATCTGGTTCATTCCCGGATCCGAGTCCGGCGGCGTATTGAATGATACCGGGTCCGTCACCGGCCCGGCGGGAACCCACTCGACATGCAGCAGCGCGGCGCCATCTTCGTCGCCGTCAAAGGCCTCTGCCGTCCGGGTTCCGGTGCCGCTGATCATGAACACCATGTCATTGAGCGACGACCAGCCGGACCGGTTGACGATCTCCTGAACTATCGCCGCGAGGTTCGGTGTCTGCTGATCCGGGCCGGCCTCTCCGACCACTGTCCAGTCTGCCGGAGTCCATTCCACCGAGGCGTCCGTGCGCACGCGCGAGAAAATGTTCTGCGCGGTGCTGGTAAAGGTCGCTGCGTCGTCGGTGTCCTCCCCCCGGATGGTGAGTGAAACGGGACCGGTATCCACTTCGTCGGCCTGGAACTGGATGTGGGCATCGGTGATGATCGCGCCTTTGGGAATGTCGATCCCGGTGAAGCGGAGGCCGACCGTCTGCTCCTTGGTGCGGTCATAGGACATTTCGAGGTCGGAGCTGGAAAGCGACATTCGGTCGGAGCTTCCACGCTCTTCCGCGTCGTCGCTGCTGGTCAAAATCCGGGATTCGAAGACAAATGGCGTTCTGTCGCCCACGGTTATCGTGACCGTCCCGATACCAAGGTCGCCATCGCTGTCAGCGGCCGTGTAGGTGAAGCTGTCAATCCCGATCAGCCCCGTGGGTGGCGTGTAGGTAAACGTGCCATCCCCGTTGTGGGCGACCGTGCCCCCTTCCACGCTCAGGGTGTCGAAAGTCGATATGCTGGCGGGGCCGTCGCCCGGATCGTCATTGGCCAGGACGTTGGCGGTGACGACAGCGGTGTCGACGGGGGTGGTCTCGTTGTCGTCGACCGGGTCGGGAGCGCGGTCGATGGAGACCGTGGTCTGTGCAGTGTTGGAGATCTGCACCCCGTCCTCGACCGTGACGTCGATTGTCCGGCTGACGTTGCCAGGCGTGTCGCTGGTGTTGCGGAACAGGACCTGCTGAAGCGCCGCTTCATAATCGGCCAGCGTGGCTGATCCGGTCAGGATGACCTGCGACGCGGTGGAGGCCGGATCGACCCCGATGCCAGCGGGCAGGCTGCCGGTGTTCACGTCCAGCGTGTCTCCCGGCTGGGGATTGCTCAAAGAGATGACAGCCCGCGTGAGGTGGGTGTCATCCTCGTCGGTTATGGTGACGCTGGCGGGAGCCACCGCGACGGCGGGAGCGTTTTCGAGATACGTCACCGCGTTGCCGGTTCCGGTCGACGGGCCTTTGAGGTCAAGCACCGGCGGCTCGCCCTGATCAATCACGGTAACAGTTATGTCCTGCACGTCGGTCAACCCGTCGGAATCGGTCACCGTCACCTGCACGAGATAGTCGTTGTCGCCGTTGGCATCGGTGGGAGTTTCGTAGCTCGGGGCACTGGTGAAGCTGAGAACGCCGTTCGACGGATCGATCGTGAACGCGCCTGAGTCGGCCCCACCGCTGATGCTGTAGGTCAGTCCCGCGCCTTCGCTGTCCTCGTTGTCATTCGCCTCGATGTCGAGCACGGCTGTCTGGTTCTCGGCAACGGAGACAGCGGCGGGTGTGGTGATCGTCGGCTCGGGCCCGCCGGACAGCCATTCGACATGCAGAAGCGGGGCGCCTTCGGCTTCGCCGTCGAAAGCCTCAGCAGTTCGGGAACCGCTGCCAGTGATGATGAACGCAAGGTCATTGAGCGCGGTCCAGCCGCCCCGGTTAACGATTTCCTGAATGATCGCTGCCAGATCAGGTGTCCGCTGGTCGGCACCGGCCTCGCCCTTCGTCAGCCAGTCGGCCGGAGTCCATGCCACTGCGGCGTCGGTGTTCGCGCGCGAGGAAATGTTCCAGTTGGTGTTGGTGAAAACCGCGGCGTCATCGCTGTCATCGCCTCTGATCGTGAGAGATACGGGGCCGGTATCCACTTCGTCGGTCTGAAACTGGATATAGGCACTGGTTATGATTGCCCCTTGGGGAATGTCTATGCCGGTGAAACGGATGCCGACGGTTTGTTCCTTGCTGCCGTCCTGCGTCATTTCAAGGTCGGAGCTGTCGAGGGTGACCCTGCCCTTACTCTGGCGCTCCTCTGCGTCGTCGCTGCTGCTTGCCACACGGGTTTCGAATACCGTCGGCGTGGCCCCGGTCGCGTTGGCCGCTTTGGCCGCAGGGGGAGCGTCAGGGATGGCTGCGGTGGGGGTAATTGCGAAGCTCGCCGGGCCGTCTTGCGTCGAACCGGTAGCGTCCGCCGTGTCACCGTCGGTTTGACTGTCAGCGTCCGGGGGCGTCGGTGCGCCACCATCTCCATCCGGGGCGGCCTCGCGGAATGACGCTGTGCTGCTGGTGCCACCCACCGTGTGGGGCGGGATCGGTTCGGGGGGCGTGTCGCCGCCAGGGCTTGACCCCTGCAAAAGGCTTGTGAGGCTGAACGTTCCATAGGCCGAATTGCCGGCGAGGTCCGTGGCGACCACCGTATAGTTCACGGCATCGCCCCCAACCACGAAGCTCCAGTGCCCTTCATGCGCCATTGTGGTTCCGATCGGCGCGCGGTCATCGAAGATTCCAATACGGGTCCCAGCCTCGGCGGTGCCGACAAGTTCCAGCCCACCGTCGGGCACCTCATCGGCGGAAGTGATCTCGGGCACCGACGTGCCGGTATCGATCTCGACCTCGAATGGGTCCGATGTGCGTCGGTCAGCGCCTTGTCCGGTCTCGGCCCTGAAACCATAGAGACCGTCCGGAAGCGCGGAGGTCGTGAACGTCCAGTTCCCAGCCTCGTCCGACCTCGTGACGCCCAGCAAGACGCTCCCGGAAAGGATGCGCACTTCGACACTGGGGGCGCTGGTGCCGCTGAGCGTGGGTGTGGTGTCGTTGGTCAGGTTGTCGTTTGTCGTGCCCGAATTGTCGCTGAATTCGAGAATGGCGGGAACGGCGATTCCCTCTCTGGCCCGTCGCGGCGCTGGCATTGCGAAATCTCCTTCACGCCCGGATCCGGGCAATTGTCCCGACGCTCTGCATCGCTCTGCGATACTCGCCAGGTTGGCAAATTCCTTTTTTCGCTTTTGGCGGGGTGTCGGGCCGGACAGCACGCATATCGTGATCGCAAATGCGTTCGGGGGACGTCCACAGAAGGCGCTCCCCGCGACAGACGGGCTCGCCATATCCAACTGACGGAAATACCGCTTGAGCCCCGCAGTACGATGGTACCCCCGGGAGGTTTTCTGGCCAGTTCAATTCCGGGTTACCCCCGATGGGGCGATTGCGGGATCAATTCGCGCAGAAACGGGTGCGGTTGGGGCGTCGGGCTAGTGTAGGACCGGCTCCCGACCAACCCGCCAGGCCGGTCCGTAGAGGTCATCCAGACGTTGCATGACGTCCGAAAGCTGGTCGCGTTCCACCCGCGTGCGCACTCCACTCATCATCAGGCGGGCATAGAGACCGCGCAACTGCCAGAAGTCCAGCTTGGCGAGATCCTCCGGCGGCAGCTTTGGCAGATTCTGTTTCATGGGCAAGCAGATATCCCCATTCGAGCATGGATGGAAATGGCGCAGGCGCGTGACAGATCGTTCACCGGGAGTGCGCGGGGCGGTGCGCTTTCTGACAAGGCTTGCTTTGCCCGCAATCCGCTCCACCGGGCAAGGGCGATGGTGGAAACCGGCGAGACATTCATTCGATTTGCGATCCTGCCCGACTTTGCCCGTCGGTGTTGCGCCCGATTTTCGCTCCCGGCCATGCGGCCCTCGCCGATTCGTGAACGCGGGTGACACAGAGTTCTCGAGAAAACCTGCAACTGCCGTTCACCGGTCATGTACTCTCCTGAATGCCAGCTTGCTGTCTTCCATTTGCCCACAGGCGACATAGTGGGGCCGGACGGGCAAACATGGACAGCGGCGCTGTTGCCACAGCGCGCGCGTATGTGCCGTGCGCAATTTGATTGAAAAGGGCGTCCGGAATGGATAGGTCCCGCATCTTGGGCGCAAATCAGTACAGCGATCATGGGTGGCAAAGACGCGGACAGCGCTTCGCCAAAAACCGCTGAAGACGTTTCCGTGCCTTGCAGAACACTCTTTGCCCGTGGCGCAGCTTCGCGTTGGGCAACCAATTCAAGACGAAAGAAGTCACGTGAAACAAGCCCTCGCCGACGCGCTCCAGGAGCGCGGCTATACGAAATTAACCCCCGTTCAGGAGGCAGTGTCCAAGCCGGAACTCGAAGGCGCTGACCTGCTGGTCTCCGCACAGACCGGTTCTGGCAAGACGCTTGGCTTCGGTCTGGCAATCGCGCCCACCCTGTTGCGCAACGACGAGGCATTCGGCGCAGCGGGTGCACCGCTGGCATTGGTCATTGCGCCGACGCGGGAGCTTGCCCTGCAAGTGCGCCGGGAACTCAGTTGGCTTTATGCCAAGGCGGGTGCTCAAGTGGCCTCCTGCGTTGGTGGCATGGACATGCGGGACGAGCGCCGGGCGCTGGCACGCGGGGCCCATGTCGTGGTTGCAACGCCCGGACGTCTTCGCGACCACATCATGCGCGGGTCGATTGATTTGGGCGCGGTGCGATCCGTCGTTCTGGACGAGGCGGACGAGATGCTCGATCTCGGGTTTCGCGAAGATCTGGAATTCATCCTCGATGAAGCTCCCGAAAGTCGTCAGACCTTGCTTTTCTCGGCTACAGTCCCGGCCCAGATCGAGCACCTCGCGCGCAGCTACCAGAAGGACGCGGTTCGCATTGTCACACGGTCCGAGACAGCGCAGCATGCGGATATCGAGTATCGCGCCATGCTGGTGGCTGACCGCGACGCCGAGGCAGGCGTGATCAACACCCTTCGGTTCCACGAAGCGCCGAATGCCATCGTGTTCTGCAACACGCGGGAGATGGTGAACCGTCTGACCACACGGCTGTCGAACCGGGGCTTCCAGGTCGTCGCCCTGTCTGGCGAGTTGTCCCAAACCGAACGGTCCCATGCATTGCAGGCGATGCGGGACGGACGGGCGCGGGTTTGCGTCGCGACCGATGTCGCCGCGCGTGGCATCGATCTGCCGAACCTCGACCTGGTGGTTCATGCGCAATTGCCCTCGAACCACGAGACGCTGTTGCATCGCTCGGGACGGACCGGGCGGGCGGGGCGCAAGGGCGTCAGCGCGCTGGTGGTGCAGCCCAAGTTCCGCAAGAAGGCCGAACGCCTTCTGGGCGCGGCGAAGATCAAGGCAGAGTGGGGGGGGGCTCCCTCTGCGGATGCCGTGAAGGCCCGCGACGAGGAGCGATTGCTGGCCGATCCGATCTGGACCGACCGGGTCGATTCCTCCGAGCCGGACGTGGTCGGAAAGCTGGTGGAGCGTTTCTCCGCAGAGCAGATTGCACATGCATTCCTCGACCTCTACCGCGCGCAGCACTCTGCACCGGAGGAGATCGCCGAAGTGGACACCGCCCCGAAACCGCGGCGGGAGTTTGGCCCGAGCGTCTGGTTTTCGCTGTCGCTCGGTCGGACACAAGGTGCCGATCCGCGGCGCATCCTGCCGATGCTGTGCAAGGCGGGCGGGATCACAAAGGGAGAGATCGGCGCGATCCGTATCCAGCCCGATCAGACCTTTGTCGAGATCGCCGAGGCAAGCGCAGGCCCGTTCGTCGAGGCTTTGGGTCCCGAAATGACCGCTGAAACAGGGGTCCAGGTCAGCCAACTCGATGCCGCGCCCGCCTTCGCCAAGCCAACGGGCCCCGGCAAGCCGAAGGGGCCACGCGGGCCCAAGCCGCGTTCTCCGAAGCGGCCCGGAGTTGGAAAACCCGACTACGACGCAAGGCGCGGATCGGAAGAGAAGGCGCCAACGTCGAAGCGATATGGTGACCGGGACGAGATATCGGAGCGCAAGCCAAGGCACAAAGCGTCACGTGCAGGGGCGGGGGGCAAGGCACAGCCGCCAAATGCGACTTCCGACTCCGGCGCGGCATCGCCCGGAGTTTCGCGCAAGAAACCGAAAGGGCCACCGCCGCCTGTTGGCAAGCCTTCCAGCAAGAAAAACAAGGCCCGCGCCCAAATGACCTCTGGCAAGGGCGGCAAGGCCGGGCAGGGCGGACATGCCGCGCCCCGGCGGAAGAAGTAGCGCGTAGAAGCGCCTTCGTTCCTTGAAATGGGCCGGTGCTCTGGCGGCGATGCTTCTAGCCGCCGCAGGCGTTCAGGAGCAGAGGTGCGCAGTCGATTTGCTGACGCGCGGGTGAATACCGCGCGCAACGGGCATGTTCGCACCGGTGTTCTCTGCCCTAACCCAGACATGTTGCGTGTAATTTGACGGCCTGCCCGGTGTGTCCCATGCAAGCCGTCAAGAAGATCGTTTTCGGCTAACCGGTTGTTAAGCGAGATCGATCAAGGATGCACCGTGGCCAGAAGGCGCGACACGGAGGTTGCGGGTGCAGAACGCTCTAGAGAAATGGCAGGCATTGGACGCCAAGAGGCGGGCGATGTTGCTGGCGGGCCTCGTCGGGATGCTGGCGGCCCTTGTGATTCTATCGCAGGTCGCAACATCGAAGAGCATGACGCTTCTGTATTCCGGCCTTGAAAGAGGCGCCGCCGGAGATGTCGTTGCCGCGCTAGAGCAGAGTGGCGTGCAGTATGATGTTCGCGGCGATTCCATCTATGTCGAGTCTTCCGCCCGCGACGAACTCCGAATGGTGCTGGCAGGGCAGGGTCTGCCGGCGAACGGCAACGCCGGATACGAACTTCTGGACGGGTTGTCCGGGTTCGGCACGACATCGCAGATGTTCGATGCAGCCTATTGGCGCGCCAAGGAAGGCGAGCTGGCCCGAACCATCATGACCAGCCCCCAGATTCGTTCGGCTCGCGTACATATCTCCAACCAGACGACGCGCGGGTTCCGGCGTGGAACCACTCCAACTGCATCCGTGCTTCTGTCGTCCGCTGCTGGCGATGTGACCGCAGCCCAGGGCCGCGCCATTCGTTTTCTGGTTGCGTCCGCGGTATCCGGACTCAAACCATCCGAGGTCTCCGTAATTGATGGCGATACGGGACTGGTCCTTGGCTCGGTTGACACGGCTCCCGGCGTCGGAAGAAACCAGGCCGCGGAACTCAAGAGCAATATCATTCGACTGCTGGAGGCACATGTCGGTCCGGGCAATGCCGTTGTCGAGTTGAGTCTGGAAACCGTGACCGAAAGGGAGTCGATTGTTGAACGCCGGTACGATCCCGACAGTCGCGTCGCGATCAGCTCCGATACCACAACGACGTCCAGCAGCAGCAACGGAAGCCAGTCAGGTGCCGTCACGGTGGCCAGCAACCTTCCCGATGGCGACGCCGCGGGCGACGGAAGCAGCAACTCGACCAAGTCCTCGGAGAATCGGGAGCGCATCAATTATGAGGTTTCCGAAACGACGCGCGAGGTCCTGAAGTCGCCCGGAGCGATCAAGCGACTGACCGTTGCCGTGCTCGTGAACGGGGCAGAGGAGATTGGCGCGGATGGGGAAACGACAATTGTTCCCCGATCCGAGGAGGAACTTGGCGCATTGCAGGAACTCGTTGGGGCGGCAATCGGGCTCGACGAGACGCGAGGCGATCAAATCACGATCAAATCCATGGAGTTTCGCGCTTTCGAAACGTCGGCGTCTATCCCTGTATCCTCCATCGCCAACCGTCTCGATCCAATGGCGATCATCCAGGTCGGGATCCTGGCCGTCGTGGTCCTCATCCTCGGCCTGTTCGTCGTGCGACCGATCCTGAACCGCCCGAAACCTCAGAACGTCCTTGAGATATCTCCCCCGGAAACCGGAGCCGAAACCTCGCCCGGCCCCACCGGTGATGTTGCTGAGCCGGGTGCCCTTCCACCGCTCAACGTTGCCGGGGACATGTCTGGCGGCATGGCGAAGGATCTCGACCTTCTGCCGAGCCTGCCCATGCAGTCCGATGATCCCGTCGCCCGACTGAGGCAGATGATCGAAGAGCGCCAGTCGGAAACCGTGGAGGTCCTGCGAAGCTGGATGGAAGACGACAAGGAGAAGGCGTGACATGGGGCGTCCGATCAAACTCGAGTGCTTTGACAACGCCTTCCGGGAAGAAGCGGTCCCTACCCGGGTGGACGTCGATATTGAGGATGAAAAGCTGAAGTCGTTTGATTCCGGATACAGGGCGGGATGGGAAGATGCTGCAAACGCCCACTCTGAGGAACAGGCGCGAATATCTTCGGAACTCGCAGGAAACCTCCAGGCGCTGTCCTTCACGTATCACGAGGCGCGATCCGCAATACTGTCGGAACTGGAAGGTTTGCTGCGCGGCGTCGTGGACAGTGTGCTGCCCGGTAGCATTCGCGACATGCTGGGAGAAACGGTCCTGTCGCAAATCGCGAGCAATGCCGAAGGTCTGTCCGACGTCACGCTGGAGATCGTCGTGTCGCCGGACAACATCGAAGTTATCGAAGCCCTCATACAGGATCGTACCGACCTGCCGGCTACCATCGCGGCGGAGGCCTCTCTTGGGGCGGGGCAGGCATTCCTCCGGATCGGAGAGTCGGAACGAAAGATCGACCTGGATTCGACCTTGGAAGAACTGTCCGCGTCGATGACAGCCTTCTTTGAGCAATCCCGAGAACCCACAGCAGGGGAGATGCAACATGCCTGACACCGATGCGCCCAAGGACACGCCGTTTTCGCAGGTTCCGGTGGAGGTCATCGTCTCCGTCGGGCGGGCGCGCCCACGGATTGGCGAATTGCTCCGGATGGAGCAACACGCGGTGCTCCAACTCGACAGGAAGGTCGAGGATCCAGTGGAGCTGTTTGTCGGGGACCGCCTGATTGCTCGTGGCGAACTGGTGGAACAGGATGCCGGAGGCGGTCAATTGGCTGTCCGCATCCTCGAAATCGCTGACCCTGGACGGGAATTGACCTGATGTGGGCGGTGGCGCGGCGCCAGTGCCCGCTACTCCTGGCGGCGGCGTTTGTCGTGCTGGCCAGTGTCGGGCCGGGTGTGGCGCAGGATATTGAACTGAGCTTCGGAGAGTCCGGCTCACTGACGGCCAACAGCCTTCAGATCTTCTTCCTGGTGGGATTGATCGGTTTCGCTCCAGGCCTCCTGATCATGGCCACCAGCTTTCCATTCATCGTGACCGTCCTGTCCATTCTGAGGCAGGCAATCGGCTTGCAGCAGTCTCCGCCCAATATGCTGATCATCTCGGTGGCACTGGTGCTGACCTACTACGTCATGGACCCGGTTTTCCTTCAGGCCTGGAATGACGGGCTGGGACCGGCAGTCGAAGGGACCGTCGAAATCGACGAAGCTCTTCGCGGGATCATGGGGCCATTCCGGGAGTTCATGATGGCTCGCGTGGATCCAGAGACGCTTGGCGACATGTTTCAGCTACGACTGGACACGGCCGCACGGGAAATCGACGTTTCCGAACCACCGAACTCAGTCCTGATCCCCGCCTTCCTGCTTGGCGAGATCTCACGGGCGTTTGAAATCGGGTTCCTCGTCTTCATCCCGTTCCTGATCATCGACCTTGTTGTGGCCGCGATCCTCATGTCGATGGGAATGATGATGGTTCCCCCGGCTATGGTTTCGCTGCCGTTCAAGCTTGCCTTCTTCGCGATAGCGGACGGTTGGTTGCTGATCTCGCGCGCACTGGTCGAAGGTTACTTCTGAGGCCGGCTTTTTTGCCTGCGTCGCCACCTCCTACTTCGCGTGTGCCCTGGCCACCAGGTCGGCCAGTCCGCTCCTGTAGTCGGGGAAGCGAAGCCTGACGCCAAGTTCCTGTTTGATCCGGTCGTTCCGCACACGTTTGCTTTCGGCATAGAAGCTTCTTGCCATCGGGGTCATGTCGGCAGCCTCAAAGGCTTCGGCGTCTGGAACGGGCATACCAAGCAGGTTTGCCGCGTGCGCTATGACATCCTCCGGCGGGGCGGCCAGATCATCACAGACATTGTAGACGCCCCCCGGCGACGGGTGTCGTATTGACGCGGCGAGTATCTGGGCGATGTCTTCGACATGGATCCGGGAGAAGACCTGCCCGGGCTTGATGATCCTGCGCGCTGTTCCCGCTCGAACCTTGGCGAACGGACCCCGGCCGGGTCCGTAGATTCCCGCCAGACGAAAAACATGGAGCGGAATGCCATGCTGGTCGGAGAATGCCCTCCACTGGCTTTCCGCCAGCACACGTTGCTTTCCCCTGCGTGTGGTCGGCGTCAACGGGGTCGCTTCATCGACCCAGCCGCCGTCGTGGTCACCATAGACTCCGGTGGTCGAGAGATAGCCCAGCCAGTCAGGCCTAGCGCGAGACAAAGTGTCGGATAGCTCGGCCAGAAACGGGTCGCCGGAATCGCTCGGGGCGGCGGATATCAGGATATGGCTGGCGGACAATATCGCGTCCGTCAGGTCTGATCCCGGCCAGATGCGCAGGTCTACGCCGTCCTGCCCCGCGCCGGCTTCCCGCACCGCACGGGTGGTCCCGATGAAGTGCCAGTCGCCAGAGCGAAGATGCTCGACCAGGGCCCTTGCGGAGTAGCCGTGACCAAGCGTGAGAAGGGTGTTTGTCATGGGACCGGTATGTCCCCTGCTGGTCCGGCGGGCAAGCCGTTGTCCATGTCGGGGGATCGCTCCAATCTTCTGAGTGTTTCCCGGCATCGCGCGCCGTCGAAGAAACCGTCCAGCACCGCGTCAAATGGGGCGGGGTTCGTTGCAACCGTGGAAAATAGGGTCGCACTGGACTGGAGTTTGCAGGCGTCCACGTCCCCGAAGATTTTCTGGGGCGCGCGTCCGACATGGGGCAACAGGCGTCCGAAGGCATCGTTCAGCCGCGCCCCGAGCAATTCGTGCGCAAGGTAGCGACTGGCCTCCTCCGCATCCGCGATCCCGAAGTAAGTGGCCCGATGAGAGTATCCAAGGCCCCGCAACTGTGGATAGATGAACCACATCCAGTGGCTCTGCTTCATACCCGCGTCGATCTCGGCCATGGCATCCGCCCAGATCCCGTCCTGCGCTTCGGTGAAACGGTCGAGACTGGTTTCATACAACATGGGACCCTCCGCAGTGCGTCTTGAGACCTGCCTAGGGTAGTTAACGTGTTCCCAAGCATCCGGCCACCGCGGGGTGCATTCTGTACCGTGCGATCTGGCACGACACGCGAGTGGTCTTGGCTCACTTCGACTTGCATCTTCCTCTGCTCATGCTGCCCGGCGCGATTGCGGGTCCATCGCCATCTTGCGTCGGCCCGAAATACGGAGAATTGTGGCCCATGGAAAAGAAGAAGCTAAAAACCTGGGCGCAGGCTGCGCCCAAACTGGTGGCGGTTGCCGCCGGTCGAGAAGCTGCCGACCTCGTTGTCCGCGATGGCATCTGGGTCAATGTCCACAGCCGCGAACTGCTGCCGAAGCACGACATTGCCGTGGCCGACGGGCGGATCGCCTATGTCGGGCCGGATGCCAGCCACTGCATTGGCGCCGATACGCGTGTGATCGAGGCAAACGGGCGCTACATGATCCCGGGGCTTTGCGACGGGCACATGCATATAGAGTCCGGCATGTTGACGCCTGCGGAGTTTGCCCGCGCCGTCATTCCGCATGGAACCACCACCATGTTTACCGATCCACATGAGATCGCGAACGTGCTGGGGTTGGAGGGCGTCCGCCTCATGCACGACGAGGCAATGATGCAGCCGGTCAACATCTTTACCCAGATGCCGTCCTGTGCGCCTTCGGCCCCCGGGCTGGAGACCACCGGATACGAGATCACTCCGGATGACGTTGCAGAGGCAATGTCCTGGCCGGGGATCGTTGGGCTTGGAGAGATGATGAACTTTCCGGGGGTCATCAATGGCGACGCCAAAATGCTCGCCGAAATCGCCGCGACCCAGGCGGCCGGCAAGACCGTGGGCGGGCACTATGCTTCCCCCGACCTGGGGCCCGATTTTCATGCTTATGCGGCCGGCGGGCCCGCCGACGACCACGAAGGCACACGCGATGCCGACGCAATCGCGAGGGTCCGGCAAGGCATGCGGGCAATGCTGCGTCTGGGAAGTGCATGGTATGACGTTGAAAAGCAGATCACGGCGGTGACGGAACAGGGGCTGGACCCACGGAACTTCATTCTTTGCACGGATGATTGCCACTCCGGGACCCTTGTGAACGATGGCCATATGAACCGCGTGGTTCGCCATGCCATCGAGTGTGGTTGCGATCCATTGGTGGCGTTGCAGATGGCGACGGTGAACACGGCAAGCCATTTCGGGCTGGAAAGGGAACTTGGCTCGATCGCCCCGGGGCGGCGAGCGGATATCATCCTGTCGTCCGACCTGACGGCCCTGCCGATCGAATTGGTGATTGCCCGTGGCGAGGTCGTGGCCGAGGCCGGACGAATTCAGGTCGACTGCCCGCACCTTGGCTGGCCTGCCCATGCCCGAAGCACGGTTCACCTCGGGGCGTCTCTGTCGGCTGAGAGTTTCGAGGTCGCCGCGCCATCGGGCGCCAACGGCGTTCGCGTGAAGGTAATCGGTGTCGTGGAAAACCAGGCGCCGACCAAGGCTTTGTCGGCGGATCTGCCGGTGCAGGAAGGTGTGGTCGAGGGCACGGGAGAGGTCTGCCAGATCGCGCTTGTCGAACGACACCGTGGCACCGGCGGGGTCACAAACGCCTTTGTGCAGGGGTTTGGCTATTCCGGGCAGATGGCGATGGCCTCGACGGTTGCACATGACAGCCACCACATGATCGTTGTCGGCACCTCGCGAGAGGACATGGCGCGCGCAGCCAACAGACTTGGTGAGGTCGGCGGCGGTGTCGTCCTGTTCCGCGACGGCGAGGAGAAAGCCTTGGTTGAACTTCCCATCGCGGGATTGATGTCGGATGATCACGCGGAAACCGTGGCGGCCAAGGCGGAGGCGCTCGGGCGGGCGATGGAGGCCAGTGGCTGTCGGTTGAACAATGCCTACATGCAGCATTCCTTGCTGGCGCTGGTCGTGATTCCGGAATTGCGGATTTCCGACAAGGGTCTTGTGGATGTGACCAGGTTCGAGGTGACCGATCTGATCGAAGGGGTTCTTGAATGAACGGAATGAACCATGTCGTGACACCGGATCAACCGGATCGCGCACTCTACAACGACGCCGTGAAAGCCGTGGATCGGTTGATCGAACTCTACGACAGTTCGACCCGCTTCCTGACAGAGAAGTTCGCCGAAGCGCTTCAAGGCGACATACCGGTAAACCGCTACCGCGCCTTTTATCCAGAGATCCGGCTGGTTTCGACGAGCTACGCCCAGGCCGACAGCCGCCTGGCGTTTGGTCACGTGGCGGAGCCCGGAGTCTATTCGACGACCGTGACCCGGCCGGACCTGTTCCGGAACTACCTCATCCAACAAATCAACCTGGTGCTGAAAAACCATGGCCAGCCGGTGATGATCGGCCCGTCCGAAGTGCCAATCCCGGTTCACTTTGCGGTCGTCAACGATGCCAGCCTTTCTGTTCCGCAGGAAGGCGCCCTAAAGTTCCAGTTGCGCGACGTGTTCGACGTACCGGATCTGGCGACAACCAACGACGATATCATCAACCGCTTCGGATTTGAGCATCCGGATGGCTCGGGGGCCTTGGCGCCTTTCACGGCGCAGAGGGTGGATTACTCGCTGGCGCGGCTCAGTCACTACACCGCGACAGGCCCACACCATTTTCAGAACCATGTTCTCTTCACCAACTACCAGTTCTATGTCGAGGAGTTCGAGGCCTACGCCCGCGCCGCCCTCGACGATCCGGAGAGCGGCTACACCTCCTTCGTCGCGCCGGGGAATGTCGAGATCACGGAGGGAACCGCGCGCCTTGATCCGCCTGCGAAGTTGCCACAGATGCCGACCTACCACCTCAAGCGGGAGAACGGCGAGGGGATTACTCTTGTCAACATCGGCGTCGGCCCGTCGAATGCAAAGACCGCGACGGATCATATCGCGGTGCTTCGTCCGCATGCCTGGCTGATGGTCGGCCATTGTGCCGGGCTCCGCAACAGCCAGGCGCTCGGTGATTTTGTGCTCGCACATGCCTACCTGCGCGAAGACAAGGTGCTGGACGACGACCTGCCGGTCTGGGTGCCGATCCCAGCTTTGGCGGAGGTCCAGGTGGCGCTCGAGGACGCGGTGGAGCAGGTGACCCGGCTCGGCGGCTACGAACTGAAGCGGATCATGCGCACCGGGACGGTCGCGACGGTCGATAATCGGAACTGGGAGCTACGCGACCAATCCGGGCCGGTGCAGCGGCTCAGCCAGTCCCGCGCCATTGCGCTCGACATGGAAAGTGCCACGATTGCCGCCAACGGCTTCCGGTTCCGCGTTCCCTACGGCACGCTTCTGTGTGTGTCGGACAAACCGCTGCATGGTGAGTTGAAGCTTCCGGGAATGGCCAGCGCGTTCTACAAGACGCAGGTTGCGCGTCACCTGCTGATCGGGATACGTGCCATGGAACTGCTTCGGGGCATGCCTCTCGAGCGCCTTCATTCGCGGAAATTGCGCAGTTTCGAGGAAACAGCCTTCCTTTGACTGTGGAAAACGCACAAAACCCCTTGTTTTCCTGCGCACAAACCCACAAAAAGTTGTGGGCTGAGCCAACATGACGTAGAATCAGTCGAATAAGCCCCAATACAAAGGGCAACAACGAGGAGACCATACATGGCCACCAAACCGATGACCAAGACGCAGCTTGTTGCCGCCATCGCCGATGCGATGGAGACCGACAAGAAGACCGCCACTGCTGCGTTGGATGCCGTGACCGGCATTATCACCAACGAAGTAGCAAACGGCGGTGCCGTGACCTTACCCGGCGTTGGCAAGATCTTCTGCCGCGAGCGTCCGGCCCGTCAGGTCCGCAATCCTGCCACCGGCGAGATGATCGACAAGGATGCGGACAAGGTTGTCAAGATGACGATTGCCAAGGCTCTGAAGGATTCCGTGAACGCCTGATAGGCGTTCCTTCAGATGTAAGAGTTTCAGGGGTCGCCAGCACTGGCGACCCTTTTCCTTTTGGGCGAATGACGCGGCGGTGCACGACCGGTGTCATTTGGGGATTGAAAGACCGGGCAGTTGACACGAGGGTTCGCCGGAACCGTGGTGCCACATCGCCTGCGTGTGAAATCTCCTGCCCGGAGCAGGTGAATCCGGGATCAGACTATGGATGTTCGTGCGATATTGATGGGGTTGGCCTTCGCGCTGATGTGGTCCTCGGCGTTTTCGTCCGCGCGGATCATTGTCAGTCACGCACCGCCGCTCGGTGTTTCCGCGGTCCGGTTCCTTCTGGCCGGTCTGATTGCCGTGGGGATCGCCCGCGCCCTCGGCCAGAACTGGCGACTTACCACGTCGCAGGCGCGAATGACGGTGATCTTCGGGATCTGCCAGAACGCCCTCTATCTCGGGTTGTTTTTTGTCGCGATGCAGACGGTCGAAGCGTCGCTCGCCGCGATCATAGCCTCCACCATGCCACTGATCGTTGCATTGGCAGGCGCTCTGTTTCTGGGCGAGCGGATCCCGGCAACAGGTATCGTGGGGTTGCTTGCCGGATTTCTGGGCGTGGCCATTGTCATGGGAAGCCGGGTGCAGGCGGGTGGCCTGGACCCATTCGGCATCGCTTACTGCGTCATTGGCGTTCTGGCGCTCGCCTTTGCGACGCTGGCTGTGAGGGGGGCGTCTTCGGGCGGGAACGTCCTGATGATTGTCGGGTTGCAGATGCTGGTCGGATCGGCTGTGCTGTTCCCGGCGTCTCTGCTGACCGAGGTTTGGGTGGTCGACTGGACCTGGCAACTCGTTGCGGCGTTCAGCTACACGGTGATCGTGCCCGGGCTGGTGGCCACGCTTGTTTGGTTTCTGCTGGTGCGCCGGATCGGCGCGGTCAAGGCCGCGACCTTTCACTTTCTGAACCCGTTCTTCGGCGTCGCAATTGCCGCGCTCCTGCTGGGCGAAACCCTCGGCCCCTGGGATGTCGTCGGCGTCGTGGTCATCATGTTCGGCATCCTGGCGGTGCAACTCTCCCGGCAGCCTGTCACAAATCCCACGCGGAAGTGAGACATCGGCGGGGTTTCGTGTGATGACACCTCCCCGATTTTGCGCAACTTCTGCGGTATGGATCTGATACTTGGATATGGCGCGGGGCTGCTGACCCTGATCAACCCATGTGTGTTGCCGGTCTTGCCGATCGTTCTGGCGACGGCACTGCAGGCGAGCAGATGGGGGCCGGTGGCGCTCGCGGCGGGCATGAGCCTGTCGTTCGTCGTACTTGGGCTGGGGCTCGCCACAATCGGTCAAAGCCTTGGGCTGGATGAGCAGATGGTCGGCAAGGTCGCCGCCGTGATGATGGTTGCCTTTGGTCTCGTGCTGCTCGTTCCGCGGTTTTCCGAGAGCTTCGCAACCGCCACGGCCGGGTTCGCGGGTACAGCCGACGCTCAGTTCGACGAAATCGACCGATCCTCGTTGTCCGGTCAGTTCTTCGGTGGCTTGCTGCTGGGCGCGGTCTGGAGCCCCTGCGTGGGGCCGACGCTCGGTGCGGCGATCTCGCTTGCCTTTTCCGGGGAGAGCCTCGTCTGGGCTGGCGCGATCATGGTGGCTTTCGCTGCCGGGGTCTCTACCATCATCCTTGCGCTGGGCTATGGCGCCCGGTCGGTGATCCAGAAACGCCAGGCCTGGATGCGGGCGGTCGCCACGCGTGGCCGCCCGATACTTGGCGGCGTGTTCGTGGCCGTGGGCCTCGCGCTGCTCTTCAATGTTCACCACATGGTCGAAGCCTGGGCGCTGGATGTCATGCCGATCTGGCTTCAGGACCTATCCGTTTCCCTCTAGTTCAAGGAGATTCCCATGGACCGTCGTTCCTTTCTGACCCTCGCGGTCGCGTCGGCTGTCGTGCCGCTTGCCTCCGGTGCTCAGGCTGCCTCGGTGGCTTACAAACCCGGTCTCGTGACCGAAAAGCTGAAGGCCGGCGAGACGGTGTTCCTCGATTTCAAGGCAAGCTGGTGTACGACCTGCAAGGCGCAGGAACGTGCCATACAGGCGTTGAAGGCGGAAAACCCGGCCTATGATCAGGCAATTACCTTCATCGATGTGGACTGGGACACCTATGGCAAATCCGACCTTGCCAAATCGCTCAAGATCCCGCGTCGGTCCACGCTGGTGGTCCTAAAGGGCGACAAGGAGCTCGGCCGGATCGTGGCAGACACGTCGAAGGGGTCCATCAAGGCACTTATGGACAAGGCGCTGACGGCAGCTTCGGCCTGATCCGTGGTGGCCGGGACGCCCCGGCCATTGCCTCAAATGGTCGGTCCGATCTTGCCGGGCAGACCCTCGCCAACCTGACCCCGGTGCATCAGGATGTGGTCGAGCAACACGCAGGCCATCATCGCCTCGCCAACGGGAACGGCGCGAATGCCGACGCAAGGGTCGTGCCTTCCCTTCGTGACGATCTCCGTGTTTTCGCCGGACTTGGATATGGTCTTGCGGGGTGTCAGGATCGATGACGTCGGTTTGACCGCGAAGCGCACCACCACATCCTGCCCGGTCGAAATCCCGCCGAGGATTCCACCGGAGTGGTTGGAGCTGTAGCAAGGTCCATCATCCCCCATGGAAATCTCGTCGGCATTCGCTTCCCCGGTCAGCATCGCGGCGGCCATGCCTTCACCGATCTCCACGCCCTTGACCGCGTTGATCGACATCATTGCGGCGGCAAGCTCGGTATCGAGTTTGCCATAGATCGGCGCACCGAGACCTGCTGGCACACCGGAGGCACGCAGTTCGATCATTCCGCCGACGGAGGAGCCGGATTTCCGGATGCTGTCCAGATAAGTGGACCAGTCATCGACCGCGCCGGCGTCCGGGATCCAGAACGCGTTGTTCTTGACCTCCGCCAGATCGAACCGGCTTCGGTCGATGGTCTGGGTTCCCATCTGGACCATGTAGCCAGTGATGGAAAGCTCGGGCGCGAGCTTGGCAAGTGCCTCCCGCGCAACGCCACCAGCGGCAACACGCGCGGCCGTTTCGCGTGCGGAGGAGCGCCCGCCGCCGCGATAGTCGCGAATCCCGTATTTTTGCCAATAAGTTATGTCGGCATGGCCGGGGCGGAACTTCTCCGCGATCTCGCCGTAGTCCTTCGACCGCTGGTCAGTATTGCGGATCATCAACTGGATCGGTGTGCCGGTCGAGACGCCCTCGAAGACGCCGGACAGGATTTCCACCTGGTCGGCTTCGCGACGTTGGGTCGTGAAGCGGCTGGTGCCCGGCTTGCGTTTGTCGAGCCAGATCTGTAGCGCCTCCGCCTCGATCGGAATGCCCGGCGGGCACCCATCGACAGTCGCGCCTAGTCCGGGACCGTGGCTTTCGCCCCAGGTGGTGACACGGAACAGGTGACCGAAGGTGTTCAGGCTCATGTGCGGGCACTCCTTTGAACCGGGTCTATCGGTTGCCCTGGCAAGGCTCAACATGGGAAAGCACGGATTGCGCCCGGTACACTTTCGGCCTGTGTCAGACGGGTGTTGCCTCGAAACCGACTTCGTCCAACGCTGTGCGGATTGCCTCTGGGGGCTGTGTGGTGGTGACGGACACGATGCGTGCCTCCAGGTCGCAGGTCACATCGGCGCTGGCGTCCAGCATCTTCAAGGCTGTCTCGATGGCGGCCGTGCAATGGCCGCAGCTCATCTCGGGTACGTTGAAACGCATCGGCTACTCCTGCTTTTCTTGACAGATGGGGGCTTCCTGCGCGGGAAGGTCAAGACAATTTCGCCGGTGTGCAAGCGGAGTTGTGCGTCATGCAACCGTGACAATCCGTGCGGCGGATCTCCTTGACCTTCCAGTTGGTGGAAGGTCTATATCTGCCGTCGAAAAGGCAGTTCCCGGAGAGCCCCATGGCGTCGCTTACCCTGTCCATCGATGGAATGTCCTGTGCATCCTGTGCCAGTCGCGTGGAGCGGACTTTGTCGCGCCTGCAAGGGGTGTCGGATGTCGCTGTCAATCTTGTTGGTGAAAGCGTTCGGTTGACCTACGAGGCTCCGGCCGGGATCGAGACGGTCATCAGGTCGCTGGAGCAAGCCGGGTATCCGGCTCGGAGTGCGGCGGTGACATTGCAGGTACAGGGCATGCACTGCGCTTCCTGTACCGGTCGGGTGGAGCGGGTCCTTGCCCGCGTTCCGGGCGTTCTGGACGCCTCGGCAAACCTGGCTGGAGAGACCGCACATGTCCGGTATCTGGAGGGGCAGGTGGGTGCTGAGCAACTGGCCGAGATCGTGTCCCGCGCGGGATTTCCTGCCGAACTGGACGCGGACGCGTATGGAGTGGCGGCAGCGGCGGATCGCAAGGACGCAGAGGCCGAGGACCTTCGGCGCCAGACCCTTGTCGCCGGTGCCCTGGCGCTGCCGGTATTCCTGCTCGAAATGGGTGGGCACATGGTGCCTGGGGTGCACAAGCTGATTGCAGAGACCATTGGCCACCAGTGGAGCTGGTATCTGCAGTTCGCGCTGACATCGCTTGTCCTTTTCGGACCCGGCCGCCGTTTCTACGCCAAGGGGTTCCCGGCGCTCCTGCGCGGCGCGCCTGACATGAACAGCCTCGTCGCGCTCGGCACAACAGCGGCGTATGGATTTTCCGTTGTGGCGACGTTCTTCCCCGAATGGCTGCCGGAGGGAACGCGTGCGGTCTACTTCGAGGCGGCGGCGGTCATCGTCGTTCTGATCCTTCTCGGCCGGTGGCTGGAGGCGCGGGCGAAGGGGCGCACGGGTCATGCGATTCGCAAGCTGATGGGGTTGCAGGCTCGTACCGCTCGGGTGCAACGCGACGATGGTTTTGAGTACATTCCGATCGAGCGAATTCTGGTCGGCGACACCATTCAGGTTCGCCCCGGAGAGCGGATCGCGGTGGATGGCGAGGTGCTTGAGGGCACCAGCCACGTTGATGAGAGCATGCTGACGGGCGAACCCATTCCGGTCGAAAAGGCGGAAGGCGACGCGATTGTGAGCGGTACGGTGAACGGCAGTGGTGCCCTGACATTCCGCGCCACGCGAGTCGGGCGTGACACCGTTCTCGCCCAGATCATCCGGATGGTCGAACAGGCTCAGGCGGCGAAGTTGCCGATCCAGGGATTGGTCGACCGGATCACGCTGTGGTTCGTTCCGGTGGTGCTGGGATTCGCGATGCTGACGGTCTTGGCCTGGCTTGTACTTGGTCCCACCCCGGCCCTGACGCACGCCCTGGTGGCTGGCGTCGCGGTTCTGATCATCGCCTGCCCCTGTGCCATGGGGCTTGCGACGCCGACCTCGATCATGGTCGGCACCGGCCGGGCGGCGGAGTTGGGGGTACTGTTTCGCAAGGGCGATGCCCTTCAGAGGTTGCAGGATGTGGGCGTGGTCGCGCTCGACAAAACAGGCACGATAACCGAGGGCAGACCAGTGCTCACGGACATGGTCGTTGCCGACGGGTGGAATCGTGCAGAGGTCCTGCGTCTGGTTGCAGCCGTTGAAGCGCGGTCCGAGCATCCGGTCGCCCGGGCGATCCTCGCCGCCCATGGCGGTGGCGATCTGCCGGCGGCGCAGGGGTTCGCGTCCGAAACGGGGTTCGGGGTCCGGGCTGATGTGGACAGTCATGCCGTTTCGGTTGGAGCAGAGCGGATGATGACGCAGGCCGGCATTTCATTTGATGCGCTTGCGGGCGTTGCCAAAGACTGGGCAGGCGACGGCAAGACAACGGTTTTCGTTGCCGTCGATGGACACCCGGTCGCCGTGGCAGCCGTGTCGGATCCCATCAAGAAGGGATCGCGCGATGCGGTCATTGCCTTGCATGACCTCGGCCTCAGCGTTGCGATGATCTCTGGTGACAGTCGCGCGGCGGCGAATGCGATCGCACGTGACCTCGGCATCGATCATGTCATTGCCGAGGTTCTTCCGGACGGAAAGGTCGCCGCAATCGATGCGCTGAGGCAAAACGGATCGGGCGTGGCGTTTGTCGGCGACGGTATCAACGATGCGCCGGCACTGGCCCGGTCGGATGTAGGCATCGCCATCGGAACCGGAACCGACGTGGCGATCGAGAGTGCGGACGTGGTGCTGATGACAGGCGATCTGCGCGGGGTCGTCAATGCCTTCGACATTTCCCAGCGGACGATGCGGAATATCCGTCAAAACCTGTTCTGGGCCTTTGGCTACAACACCGCTCTGATCCCTGTCGCGGCAGGCGTGCTCTACCCGGCTTTCGGCATGCAGTTGTCGCCAGCCCTAGCTGCCGGGGCGATGGCGCTCTCCTCGGTCTTCGTGCTCAGCAATGCGCTTCGGCTGCGCTATGTCAAACCGGCTGTCGCCACGGGGTCGCCAGCCGATGCCAAGATTCTCAAGAACGTGTCGCCCCAGGAGTTGGCCGCATGAACATCGGTGATGTTGCTCGCAGGACTGGATTGCCGGCCAAGACCATCCGCTACTACGAGGACATCGGCCTCGTTGCGCCGCGCCGGGGTGCGAATGGCTACCGGAGCTTCGGGGAGGCCGAGTTGCACAAGTTGGCGTTCCTGGGGCGTGCGCGGTCGCTTGGCTTCACGATCGAGGATTGCCGTGGCCTGCTTGAACTGTACGAGGACAAGTCCCGGGCGAGCGCGGATGTGAAATCGATTGCCCGTGAACACCTTGCCCGGATCGATGCGAAGATCTCGGAGTTGACGGAAATGCACCGCACCCTGTCGCACCTGGTACAGGAATGCGCTGGCGACGGACGTCCGGATTGCCCGATCTTGAACGACCTGGCCGCAGACGCTGGGTCACGCGACGAGCGCACAGACTGACTGCGGCAACCTGTTTACGGTAGACCTGACCCCCGGCGCTCCCTATCCTCACGGGACGGGTCCGCTGGCGAACGTTTCGTTTCACATCAAGGGCCTGCGCATGTGAACACGCGGGGCTGGCTGCCCCGGAGCGGAGGCCCATGGAAGCCCTTGGCCTGACCTTCGAGATGACCGTGGTTCTTGGGTTGCTTGGCCTGACCATGATCCTCTTCGTGACCGAAGTGGTGCGGGTAGATGTGGCTGCAATTCTCATTATGGTGCTGTTGGGCTGTCTGTCTGCCATTCCCGGCCTCGAAGGGCTCATCGATATTCACCAGCTTTTCAGCGGCTTCGCGTCCAATGCGGTGATCTCCATCATCGCGGTGATGATCATCGGTGCCGGGTTAGACCGGACAGGCGTCATGTCGACGGTTGCGGCCTGGATATCCCGCGTGGGCGGGGCGACCGAATCGCGGATCATTGCCCTGATTTCCGTGACGGTGGCGGTGATCTCCTCCTTCATGCAGAACGTCGGCGCGGCTGCCCTCTTTGTTCCGGTTGCATCCCGTGTGTCGGTGAGGACGGGTATTCCGATGTCACGCGTCCTGATGCCGATGGGCTTCTGCGCGATCCTCGGTGGCACCTTGACCCTCATCGGCTCCTCGCCACTTATTCTGCTCAATGACCTGATTGAAGGGATAAACCCCTCGCTTGCCCCCGAATCTCGTATGGAGCTTCTCTCTCTCTTTTCGGTGACTCCCATCGGGTTGGCTTTGGTGGCGACGGGCTTGCTGTATTTCGGGATACTGGGCCGCTTCATCCTTCCTTCCGGAACCTCGCGGCTGGACCGGTCAGGTGCTCAGGGCCAGTCGCTTCTGGAATACGTGAGCGCGACCTACGGGATCGACGGTGCCATTCACGAGATCATCGTGCCGGAGCACAGCCTGCTGGTCGGCGAAACGATAGACGATGTGCAGCGGGCGCTTCGGCTGCACATCATAGCCACGCAATTTCAGGGAAAAACATATCCCTCGCCGCCGCGCGATACAGCCATCGAAGCGCCTTCCCGTCTTGCCATCATCGCCGAGCCGGACGCGGTGGAGGAGTTCATCTATTGCTTCGGACTGGAGCAATCCCCCGTGCTCGCAGAATTCGCCGAGGACCTCGGTCCGGGGCGGGCCGGGATCGCAGAAGTGGTCATTCCGCCGGGATCGGACGTGATCGGGAAGTCCGTGAGAGACCTGTGGATGCGTAAGGTTTATGGGCTGTCACCGCTGGTGATGTACCGTGGCGGTGTCGCCTATACCCGCGAAACCGAGGATTTCGGCGAGCTTCCATTCGAGGCCGGCGACACCCTTGTTTGCCACACCTCATGGGACGCACTTATGCGGCTGGAGAACGACCGCGATTTCGTCGTTGTGACGCAGGACTACCCGCGGGAGGTTGAGCGCCCGCAAAAGGTCGGCTGGGCGGTGACCTTCTTCCTGCTCGCTCTGGGGTTGGTACTGTTCACGCATATGCAGCTGTCCCTCTGCCTGCTGGTCGGCGCGGTGGGGATGATTCTCAGCAAGGTCCTTTCCATAGACGAGGCCTACGACGCCGTCGGCTGGAGCACGGTGTTCCTTCTGGCCAGCCTCATCCCTCTCGGGCAGGCGGTGCAGACGACGGGAACCGCGGAATGGATCGCCCACCAGTTCCTTCTCGGCCTTGACGGGATGCCGACATGGGTCTTGCAAACATGCGTGGCTGTGCTCGCGACGGCCTTCACACTGGTGATGTCCAACGTTGGCGCGACCGTCTTGCTG
Organism: Aliiruegeria haliotis; assembly: GCF_003003255.1. Classification (GTDB taxonomy): domain Bacteria; phylum Pseudomonadota; class Alphaproteobacteria; order Rhodobacterales; family Rhodobacteraceae; genus Tropicimonas; species Tropicimonas haliotis. The sequence continues at coordinate 273,326 of NZ_PVTD01000003.1, read as the reverse complement.
GTGCCGCTGGCGGTGAATATCGCGCTGGGGGCAGGGGCGGATCCCGGGTTGTTCGCCCTGACGGTGGCAATCGCAACCTCGAACTCTTTCCTGATCCCGACCCACCAGGTCAACGCCCTGATCATGGGGCCCGGCGGCTATCGGGTGAAGGATTTCGTGCGCGCCGGTGGCATCATGACACTGCTGTTCATTCCGGTGTCGCTGACGGTGATGAACCTCACGTTCTAGGACCAGATCCCAAGAGCGTCATCATCCGGTCCAACTGTGCTGTCCGAGGATGCCCGCCAGCTTCCGAAATGCCTCTGCTGGCCCGTCGGGGGATGGCTCGGCAAGGAAGGCGTCCAGTGCCGGCCAGACCTGTATCGCCGCGTCCACCTCGGGGTCGCTGCCCGGAGAATAGAGCCCGGATTGGATCATGAGTTCTGCGCGGTCATATGCGCCAAGCCGTTGACGCGCCAGTTTGATCAGCATGTTCTCGGGGTCTGATGCTGCCCGCGGCAGGCTGCGGGAAACCGATCGCAGGAGGTCGATGGCCGGGTATCGGCCCCGTTCCGCGATCTGTCGGTCGAGCACGACATGGCCGTCAAGCACACCGCGCAGGATGTCGGCGATCGGTTCTTCCATGTCCGACCCGGCCACGAGGACGGTGAAAATCGCGGTGATGTCGCCACCGCTTTGCGCCGTGCCGGGACCGGCCCGTTCCGCCACTGTCATGATCTGGTGTGCCACCGAAGGGGGGAAGCCACGCAGCGATGAGGTCTCGCCTGCGGCAAGCGCGATTTCGCGATGGGCCTCCGCGAACCTAGTGACAGAGTCCGCCAGAAACAGGACATGCTGGCCCTGGTCTCGAAAGAACTCCGCAACGCTCATGGCGGACCAAAGCGCCCGCCGGCGGCTGAGCGGCGGTTGGTCCGACGTCGCGGCCACGACGACGGCCTTTTTGCGCCCTTCCTGCCCGAGGGTTTCCTCGACAAATTCGCGGACCTCACGTCCCCGCTCCCCGACGAGTGCGATGACGGTCACATCCGCATCGACCCCTTTTGTCAGGTTGGCAAGGAGCGTGGATTTACCGACGCCCGAGCCGGCAAAGACACCCAGTCGCTGCCCCCTGACCAGCGGCAACATCGTGTCGAAGACTGCAAGCCCCGTCGTCAGCCGTGCGCCGAGTGGGCCGCGTTCGGTGGCACGTGGTGGCGCGGCGCGGACCGGCCTCGGTGTAGCGCCCCGGGACAGGCCCATGCCATCGAGCGGCGCGCCGAACGGATCGATGATGCGGCCGACCCAGTGGCTGGCCGGCGCAATCGACGGTGCGCCCTGAAGCACGACGGGATCGCCGATCCGGATGCCGTCCCCGGAGCCGTCCGGCAGCACGATGGCGCCTTGGGCGGAAATGTCGATGACTTCACCCCGAAGGCGTCCGTCGCGCAGTTCCACCCGGACATGATCGCCAAGGGCCGCATCCCCGGCCAGTCCGCCGACGGTGAGCGTGCCGTGGCTTGCCTGCACGACCCGTCCAACGGGACGAACCGGTGACAGGTTTCGAATGTCGTTGGCGAGCGCGTCGATGCCTCTGTTCATGCTGACCTCCTGATCATCGCAAACAGTTTCTAAAGGAATCGGGGTTAAGCCGAGATTGAAGCCGGTGGGAGAAGCCCCGATGTTTGAAAAACTGGAGATATTCAGAATGGCCCAGGGCCTGTCGCAACATGCGGCAAGTCGGCAAGCCGTGGTTGCACGGAATATCGCTCACGCAGATACGCCCGGGTATCGGGCGCGCGACGTCGAGAGTTTTCAGGACGTCTGGGGAGCGCAGGGCGCCGCGTCTGACGGAATGCGCCGGAGCCGGGCCGGGCACGTACACGCCGCCGCCACAGATACGTCCATCCGGGAGATGGTTGTGCGATCGGATACGGCGGATCCCAACGGAAATACCGTCTCGCTAGAGACCGAGATCGTCAAATCCGCAGAGGTCCGTCAACAGCATGACATGGCACTTTCTGTCTATCGCAGCGGGATGAACGTGCTGCGGGCAAGTCTCGGTCGCGGGTAGGGCATCGGGATGAGTGATCTGATCAAGACCATGGCGGTTTCCGCGAGCGGAATGAAGGCCCAGGGCACCCGTCTTCGACATGTGTCGGAGAACATAGCGAACGCCGATACACCGGGGTACCGTCGCAAGCTGACTTCGTTCGAGACGGCAATGGCGGACCGGAACGGTGTCTCTCTGGTCAAACCGGGGCCGGTGCGCCTCGATCAGTCCGACCGTGAGAAGATCTTCGACCCAAGTCATCCGATGGCCGACGAAACAGGCCATTTCGACGGCTCCAACGTCGATCTCCTGATCGAGATCGCGGACGCTCGCCAGGCCCAGAGAAGCTACGAGGCGAACCTTAAAATGTTCGACCAGGCACGGCAGATGACCTCCAGCCTCTTCGAATTGCTTAGAAAATAACAGGAGACCAGAATGGATATCCGAGCAACGCAGGCCGAAGGTGCCTACCTTGCGGCCAAGCCGGCCCTTGCGCCCTCCGGGAGCGCATCCCGAACTGAAGATTCCGCTGCCGAGTTTGCAAAGGACTTCGCGGCAACGCTCCAGAAAGGGGAGGACACCGCGCGCGCCGCAATGGTGTCGCAGGCGGATCCTCATGCGCTGGTCATGGCGCTGAGCCAGACCGAACTGGCCGTGGAGGCGGCGGCAACTATCCGCGACAAGGTTGTTGAAGCCTACCAGGAAATCCTCCGGATGCCGGTGTAGCCATGGACGAGATCGTCTTCTTCGACACATTGAGGGAAGGGTTGTGGGTCGCCGTGACCGTTTCGCTGCCAATCCTGACCGCGGCCTTGCTGTCCGGTGTGACGGTGGGTCTGTTCCAGGCACTTACGTCGATTCAGGAGATGACCCTGACCTTCGTGCCGAAACTGCTGGCCATCGTCGTCGTGTTCTGGATGTCCATGGGGTTCATGCTCCAGACGCTCCTGTCCTTTTTCACCGGCCGAATCGTGCCGCTGGCGTCGGGGGGATAGGGCATGAGCAGCGGATACGTCACCCTGTCCCGGCAATCGGGTCTCATGCAGGAAATGCGCGCGATCGCCAACAACATCGCGAACCAGTCGACGAGCGGCTTCCGGCGCGAAGGCATAGTATTCTCGGAATACATCAGGCAGACGCCCGCCGCGTCCGGCAGTGTCTCGATGGCTGCCGCCAACACTCGGGTGATCGACCTCACGCAGGGCCAGCTTGAGCAAACCGGTGGAAGTCTCGATGTTGCCATCGAAGGTGAAGGCTTCTTCCTGTTGCAATCCGCCAATGGCGAGTTGCTGACCCGCTCCGGTGTGTTCCTTCCCGGGGACACTGGCGACCTCATGACGCCCGGCGGGAACATGGTGCTGGACGAAGGCGGCGCGCCGATCTTCATACCGCCCGACGCCCGTTCCATATCGATTGCCACCGACGGAACCATAAGTGCGGACGGTCGCCCCGTCGCCCGGCTCGGCGTGGTCCGGCCGACCGACCCGCTGCAACTACAGCGCGGAGAAGGCACGACATTTCACTCACCTTCCGGGGTTGAGCCGGTCGAAGATGCGGTGGTCATGCAGGGGTTTGTCGAAGCCTCCAACATCGACCCGGTGCTGGAGATCACACGCATGATCGAAGTTCAGCGCGCCTACGAACTGGGGCAAGCCTTCTCGGAGCGTGAGGGCAAGCGGCTATCGAACGTGATCGACACACTCACACGCTAATCTGGAGAATCCGATGCAAGCCTTGAAGATTGCAGCCACCGGCATGGCGGCCCAGCAGATGCGGGTTGATGTCATTTCCAACAACCTTGCCAACATGAGCACGACGGCCTTCAACGCCCGTCGCGCGGAGTTCGCCGATCTGCACTACCAGCAGGTATCCCGGCCTGGCACGATCAACGCCTCCGACGGAACGTTGCTGCCGACAGGTGTCCAGATCGGATTGGGCGTGCGCCCGCTTTCGGTGACGATCAACCCGCAGCAGGGAACCCTGTCGCAAACGGGTGGCGATCTGGACATTGCCATCGACGGTAGCGGCTATCTCGAAGTCACCCTTCCGTCCGGTGCATCCGCTTACACGCGGGACGGGGGGCTGAAACTGTCGCATGACGGTCTCATCGTGACGTCGGACGGTTTTGCCATCACCCCGGAAATCACCATCCCGGATGATGCAAGGGATTTGAGTATCAATGCGGATGGCGAAATCTACGCGTATTTCGACGGCGAGGTTGAGCCGGAGTTGCTTGGTCAGTTCACTCTTTCGGATTTTTCGAACGAAAAGGGGCTGGAGGCCATCGGGGGCAACCTTTTCCTGGAAACCGAAGCGTCCGGCCCGCCCGTGGTTGAAACGCCGGGTGTCGATGGGCTCGGTACCATTCGACAAGGCTACCTCGAAGACAGTTCGGTCGATGCCGTTCAGGAGATAACCCAACTGATCCAGGCGCAGCGAGGCTATGAGCTGAACTCGAAGGTGATTTCGGCCGCCGACCAGATGCTTGGCGCCACGACGCAGATTCGATGAACGCCTATGCATCACTTCTGATTGTGGCGGCCGGGCTGGCATCCGCGCCGTTGGCCGATGCCGAGACGCTGATTGCGAACAGAACGATCCGTAGTCGGACCGTGATCGATGCTGCTGACCTGATAGTGACGCAAACAGAGACACCGGGAGCGTTGGAACGTATCGAAGACGCCGCAGGTATGGAGGCGAAAGTCGTCCTCTACGCCGGACGTCCTGTCCGCGCGGATGATCTGCAGCGGCCGGCCGTCATCGAAAGAAACCAGATTGTCAGCCTCGTGTACCACGGGGCCGGCCTCTCCATTGCGACCGACGGGCGTTCTCTTGCCCGCGCCGCGATGGGTGACCTTGTGAGGGTCATGAATCTCTCGTCGCGCACAACCGTGACCGGAACTGTCGATGCCCCGGGCCGGGTCGTTGTCAAGAATACTCCTTGAAAAGAAACGGGACAGAACATGTGGAAAAACACCATTCTGCTGCTTGGTTTGCTGGCGATTGCGTCATGTGGTCGGGTCGCAGAGGTCGGGAAACGTCCTGAGTTCACGCCGAACTCGGGGAACTACGAACACCGTGCGATGTCCGTGATCCCGCTACCGGAGACTCTGGAAACGCCTCGTCCCACAGACACCGCATCGCTTTGGAGCAAGGATCGAAGCTCGCTGTTGGGGGATCGCCGTGCGGGTCAGCGAGGCGATATCCTGACAGTTGTCATCGAGATCGACGACAAGGCAGAGATCTCCAATTCGACCGAACGATCGCGCAGTTCCGACAACGAGATGGGTGTTTCGGCGTTCTTCGGGCTGCCGGAGAAGATCAACAAAAAGCTGCCCACCGGCGCCACCATGGATCCGGCAGTGTCCACGGAATCGTCCAGTTCGTCAGAAGGCGACGGGTCAGTTCAGCGCCGTGAGAAGCTCACCTTGCGGGTCGCCGCCACGATCGTCGAGGTCCTCCAGAACGGGATCCTGAAGATACAGGGCAGTCAGGAAGTTCGGGTGAACTTCGAGATTCGCGAGCTCCTCGTGACTGGCTATGTCCGGCCGGAAGACATTACCCGACAGAACGAGATCACCTACGACAAGATCGCTTCCGCCCGGATTTCATACGGTGGACGTGGGCAGATCACGGACGTCCAGCAGCCTCGCTATGGGCAGCAGGTTTCCGACATCATTCTTCCGTTCTGAGGTCCACGATGAAAAAGTTCCTGTTGCCGCTTCTCATCATTATTGCAGGTGGAGCATTGGGTGCTGGTGCTGGTGTCTTTTTGCGACCGGGCACAGCATCGGTGCAGCAAGGCCACACAGGGTCTGGCGGGGATCATATGTCGTCGGGTTCGATCAGCGCTGGCGGTGATGGAAGCCTTGGCCACGATGGAGGTTCGATGTCCCTGGCTTCGACCGACCCATTGGCAGGCGGCCATGGCGCGAAAGACGCGTTGGACACAGGAAACGGAAACACGGAGTTTGTGAAGCTCAACAACCAATTCATCGTTCCGGTCATCGAAGATGGCCGGGTGCGTTCCATGGTCGTCATGTCATTGGCGGTGGAGACCGCGACCGGTGCGAAGGAGCAAGTATACGAGCGGGAACCGGTGCTGAGGGACAAGTTTCTGCAGGTGCTGTTCGAGCATGCCAATGCAGGCAGGTTCGACGGGAATTTCACGTCGACACGGAACCTTGACCTGCTCCGCCGGTCGCTGCGCGAAGAGGCAAGGCTCCATTTTGGCAATCTTGTCGTTGGTGTTCTGGTGACGGATATCGCGCGCCAGGATGTTTGATCGGCTGCCTTCGGGCGAGGTCAGATCGCGTGGCTGTGGCCAGCCTTGTCCATTGCGTATACGTCGAACGCCTTCGCGATCATCCGGGCAAGCGGCCGACCCTCGATCGGGATGCTCAACCCAGCCTCGGACACCTCGACAAAGTCTTCGAAACGTTCCTTGACGCCGGCAAACGCCGCGTCGAGGAAACCGGGCTCTACACCAAAGGTATCGGTGATCTCCTGACGGTCGATCCGGAAGGAGCACATCAGGGTTTCGATCATTCGCGCACGCATCAGGTCCTGCCCCTGGAAGGTGTGGCCGCGACCGGTTGCCGGTCGGCCGTCGCGGATCGCCCTGGTGTAGTCTCCGGTTCCGGAGAGGTTCTGGGCATATCCCTGTGGGAAACGCGAAATCGCAGAGGCGCCCAATCCAACCAGAACTGGTGCCGGATCGACCGTGTAACCCTGAAAATTCCGGCGCAGAGACCCATCACGTGCGGCAACTGCCATCGAGTCGTCCTTGCGGGCGAAGTGATCGATGCCGATTTCGTCGTATCCATCCCAGAGGAAAAGACGGCGCGCCGTGTCGAAGAGTTTCAATCGCTCCTGCGGTGTCGGCAGGGCTTCGGAAGGTATGAGGGTCTGGCGCCGTGCCATCCAGGGAACATGGGCATACCCGTAGAGCGCCACGCGATCCGGCGACAGGGAAAGGAGCTTTTGCACGCTGTCGCTGATGCGTGCGCGGCTTTGATCAGGCAAGCCGTACAGAATATCGGTGTTGAGGCTGTCTACGCCGCGCGCCCGTATGCCATCCACTGCGGATTGCGTGACTTCGAAGCTCTGCTCTCGCCCAATGATCTTCTGGATCTCCGGGTCGAAATCCTGCACGCCGATAGACGCACGTGTCATTCCTGCTCGTGCCAGGGCATCCAGCCGGGGGTCGTCGATCTCGTTGGGGTCGATTTCCACCGAGAACTCGAACCCCTCGCCTGCCGGGATCGCGCGAAAGACCGAATCGGCCAGATCGGCGATCATGTCAGCGTCAAGGAGCGTGGGCGTGCCGCCGCCCCAGTGGAGCGCGGACAATTTGACGCCGCTGGGGAGCGATGCGGCGAAAAGGTCGATCTCTGCCTTCAGCGTTTCGAGGTAGGCGCCAACCGGCGAGAGGCTGGAGGTGCCCTGCGTGCGGCAGGCGCAGAACCAGCAGAGCCTTCTGCAGAAGGGAATATGAACATAGAGGGAGATTCGCGAGTCCGCGGGCAGGGCCCGTGTCCACTCGAGAAACTGCTCGTGACCGACGGCGTCGTTGAAGTGCGGCGCGGTCGGATAGCTGGTGTATCGAGGCACCCGGGCATCAAAAAGCCCCAGCCTCGCGAGTTGCGATACCGTTTCCATGCGCCTACGTTTAGGTGTAGGGCGCCGGGAGGACCTTGATTAAGATCAAGAAGCGCGCGCGGATGAAGATGCACGAAATAGAACTGAGCCATGTCGACTGTGCCGACTGCCCGATACGTCACCGGGCGGTCTGTTCCCGTTGTGAGACAGACGAGTTGGAGCAGCTCGAAGAGATCAAGTATTATCGGACGTTCGAGGCCGGGCAGACAATCGCCTGGACCGGGGACAAGCTTGATTTCGTGGCCACCATCGTGAGCGGAATCGCGACGTTGAGCCAGACCCTGGAAGATGGCCGGACGCAGATGGTTGGCCTTCTGCTCCCGTCGGACTTCATGGGTCGGCCGGGGCGTGAAATGGCGACATATGACGTGACCGCGACGACTGAAGTCGTCATGTGCTGCTTTCGCCGGCGTCCGTTCGAAGACCTCATGCGCAACACCCCCCATATCGCGCAGCGCCTTCTGGAGATGACGCTCGACGAGTTGGATGCAGCGCGCGAATGGATGCTGCTGCTCGGTCGGAAGACCGCGCGCGAGAAGATCGCCAGCCTTCTGGCGATTATCGCGCGGCGAGACGCCTCGCTGCGACACACCGGGAACAGTGACGTGTTGGAATTCGACCTTCCGCTCACGCGGGAGGCGATGGCCGACTACCTTGGCCTCACGCTTGAGACCGTCAGCCGGCAGGTTTCGGCCTTGAGGCGCGAAGGCGTGATCGAACTTGCGGGAAAACGCCACGTCAGCGTTCCCGATTTCGACAGGCTCATGCTGGAGACCGGTGACGACACCGATGGCGGCTTTCTGGTCTGAGACCTGCCGCAGCGCTGCCGTCTCACCGCGGTCCACCGGGCGCCGACCCCGACGGACACGCCGGGGTCTGGCAACCTGAGCTTCAGTGACTCATCAGGACCGGGACCTTTGCTGCTTCGAGCATGTCCCGAGTTGCGCCACCCATGATTGCCTCGCGGAAACGGGAGTGACCGTAGGCTCCCATGACGAGCAGGTCCGCCTGCTGGTCCGCGCAGTGACGGGCGAGGACATCTGCGGTGCGCGGCATCGTGGCCGCGATCACGGAGATCTCGGCCCGCACCCCATGCCGGGAGAGCATCTGCGAGAGCATTCCACCCGGATCCGACCGATCCGGGCCGTGCCGGGGCGGATCGATGATGACGATATTGGTCATCGCCGCTTGCTGCAGCATGGGCAGGGCCGCGCGCACCGCATCCAGCGCTTCGGCACTCTGATTCCACGCCACGACAACCTTGGACGGTTTGCGCGGCTCTACACCATGCGGCAGAACAAGCACGGGAACATTTCCGGCAAAAAGTGCCGCCTCCAGGACGGCTTCCTCCGCAACGCTTTTCTCCTCACCATACGGCTTGGGCAGGACGACGAGGTCGCTGAAGCGGGCCCGGTTCCCGACAAGGTTCTGGATGGTGCCGATCTGCGCAAGTGCGCTGTCGGTCGCCCAGCGGCAATCGCGGTTCGCCATGTGGGCGCGAACTGCGGTCTCGATTCTGTCCGCATCCTCGCGTGCGCGCTCCAGTGTAGCCTGTTCAATGAGGGCATTTGTGCCCGCATAGTAGTAGCCGGGCGTCGAGTGATCGACGCCGAGGGCGAGGATTTCCAGGTGAGCATCCTGGAGCTGGGCGATTCCAATCGCCCCCTCCAACGCGCTGTCCTCAAGCGCGCTATCGGTAATTACTGTGAGAATCGTCTTGTAAGCCACGGTTGTCACCTCCGTTAGACGCTATTGGCGACAGTGTATTTGCTGCTATGCAGCGACACCTTGACCTGTCTCAAGGGATGCCTGCGACGACATTGACCTAGATCAAAGCGGCATACCGCCGGTACCATCAGAAGCGGACAAAGTACACCAACGGGACAAGTCCGACTTGTTCCCAATTCATAACAAGGGACACACCATGTGGGATTACGCCAAGATCGTGGCGGCGGGACTCGTGGCGCTGTGCGCAGCAATTGCCGCGAACTACGCGCGCGACGCAGCCTATCTCGTACATGCGATCATCATCATGCTCGCGGCTGGCGTCGCGTTCGTCTGGAGCGTGCGACAGATCGATGAGGAAAAACCGGTCGCCGAGATCGCCACGGGCTATCTCGATGGCGTTGTGCGATACGGCGTCGTCGCGACGGCCTTCTGGGGCGTCATCGGCTTCATCGCGGGCACGTTCATCGCCTTTCAGCTCGCCTTTCCGGTTCTGAACTTCGAATGGGCCCAGCCCTACATGAACTTCGGCCGGCTTCGCCCGCTGCACACCTCGGCGGTAATCTTCGCATTTGGTGGCAACGCGCTGCTGGCGACGTCGTTCTACGTGGTGCAGCGGACCACTGCGGCCCGCCTCTGGGGCGGCAACCTCGCTTGGTTCGTGTTCTGGGGCTACAACCTGTTCATCGTGCTGGCGGCCACTGGCTACGTTCTTGGCGGTACCCAGTCCAAGGAATACGCCGAGCCCGAATGGTACGTGGACCTCTGGCTGACAATCGTCTGGGTGGCCTACCTGGCCGTGTTCCTCGGCACGCTGCTGAAGCGTCAGGAGAAACACATCTACGTGGCCAACTGGTTCTACCTGTCCTTCATCGTCACCGTCGCGATGCTGCACGTGGTCAACAACCTGACCATCCCGGTGTCGATCTTCGGCTCCAAGTCGGTGATCATCTGGGCCGGCGTCCAGGACGCGATGACCCAGTGGTGGTACGGACACAACGCGGTCGGCTTCTTCCTTACGGCCGGTTTCCTAGGCATGATGTACTACTTTGTGCCGAAGCAGGCGGAACGTCCGGTTTTCTCCTACAAGCTGTCGATCATCCACTTCTGGGCCCTGATCTTCCTTTATATCTGGGCCGGTCCGCACCACCTGCACTACACCGCGCTGCCCGATTGGGCCTCGACGCTCGGCATGGTCTTCTCGGTGATGCTGTGGATGCCGTCCTGGGGTGGCATGATCAACGGCCTGATGACGCTCTCCGGCGCCTGGGACAAGCTGCGCACCGACCCGATCATTCGCATGATGGTCGTCTCCGTCGGGTTTTACGGCATGTCCACCTTCGAAGGCCCGATGATGTCCATCAAGGCGGTGAACTCGCTCTCGCACTACACTGACTGGACCATCGGCCACGTGCACTCCGGTGCGCTCGGCTGGAACGGTATGATCACCTTTGGCGCGCTGTACTTCCTGGTGCCGAAGCTCTGGCAGCGCGAGCGTCTCTACTCGCTGTCGGCTGTCAACTGGCACTTCTGGCTCGCCACCATCGGTATCGTGCTCTACGCCGCATCGATGTGGGTGACCGGTATCATGGAAGGCCTGATGTGGCGTGAAGTCGACGCCAACGGTTTCCTCGTGAACTCGTTCGCAGACACCGTTGCCGCGAAGTTCCCGATGTATGTCGTGCGGGCACTTGGCGGTGTGCTCTACGTCGCCGGCGCCGTCATCATGGTCGTCAACCTCTGGCTCACCGCGACCCGCGGCGAGCCGAAGACGCAAGCCACCGCAGCCGCCGCTGCGCCGGCCGAATAAGGGAGGGAATGACAGATGGCCCTTATCGACAAACACAAGATCATCGAAACCAACGCCACGATCCTGCTGGCGCTCAGCTTCTTCGTTGTCACCATCGGTGGCATCGTTGAGATCGCTCCGCTTTTCTACCTGGAGAACACGATCGAGGATGTGGATGGGGTGAGGCCCTATTCACCGCTCGAGCTCCAGGGGCGCGAAGTCTACATCCGCGAAGGCTGCTACGTCTGCCACAGCCAGATGGTTCGCCCGATGCGGGACGAGGTGGAGCGCTACGGTCACTACTCGCTGGCGGCTGAATCGCAGTACGATCATCCGTTCCAATGGGGATCGAAGCGGACGGGGCCCGACCTTGCCCGCGTCGGTGGCCGCTATTCGGATGACTGGCATGTGGATCACCTGATCGATCCGCAGTCCGTGGTTCCGGAATCGGTGATGCCCAAGTACGGCTTCCTGATGGATCGCATGGTGTCCGACAAGTATATCGGCGACCTGATGGCGACCAACCGGATCGTGGGCGTGCCCTACACCGACGAGATGATCGAGAACGCCCAACTGGACTTCGCAGCCCAAGCCGACCCGGACAGCGACTACGACGCGCTGTTGGAGCGGTACCCGGGGGCACAGGTGCGCAACTTCGACGGCCAGCCCGGTATTTCCGAGATGGATGCGCTCGTTGCATACCTGCAGATGCTCGGCACGCTCGTCGATTTCTCGACCTTCACGCCAGTCGCAAATCGCTGAGGAGGCTGGGAGCTTGGATACATACTCCCTCATGCGAGAGTTCGCAGACAGCTGGATGTTGCTGTTTCTCGTGCTCTTCTTCCTTGGAGTGATCCTCTGGGTGTTCCGCCCGGGGGCCTCCAAGGAGCAACGCGATTCCGCAAATATTATTTTCCGCCACGAAAACTCGCCTGACGAGGACAAAGCGGAGATGAACCCGAAGGAGGTTCGGGAATGAGCAAACAACCCATCAAGAAAAAGAACGAGGTGGAAACCACCGGTCATAGCTGGGACGGGATTGAGGAACTCAACAATCCCATGCCCCGCTGGTGGCTCTGGTCCTTCTACGCATGCGTGATCTGGGGCCTGGGCTATACCGTCCTGTACCCTGCCTGGCCCCTCGTGGAAGGTGCCACAGCCGGGGTGCTGGGCAAGTCCACGCGCGCCGATGTGGCCGCCGAGATCGTGCGCTTCGAGGAAGCCAATGCCGGCATCAAGCAACAGCTTGTCGATACCGAGTTGGCGGAGATTGCCAACGATCCGGAGCTGATGAGCTACTCGATGAATGCCGGCGCGGCCGTGTTCCGCACCTGGTGTGCCCAGTGTCACGGCGCCGGCGCCCAGGGTGCACAGGCGGGCGGCTATCCTTCCTTGCTGGATGACAGCTGGCTCTGGGGCGGTACGATCGAGGATATCCACACCACGATCAGCGTCGGGATCCGCTATGAGGAGACCGATGAGGACTACATTCGCCAGGGCGAGATGTCGGCCTTCGGGCGCGATGAGCTTCTCAGCGACGAGGAGATCTGGCAGGCTGTCGCATATGTGCAGCAGATCTCCGGTCAGGAGCACGACAGTGCCCAGGCCGAAGCCGGCGCCGTGATCTACGAGGAAAACTGTTCCTCGTGCCACATGGAAGACGGGACCGGTGAAAAGTCACTGGGTGCGCCCAACCTGACCGACTCGATCTGGCTTTACGGCGGTGACGCCGACACGCTCTATGAGACCATATGGGCGGGTCGCGCAGGTCGCATGCCAGCTCGCGGCGGCGCCCCTGAGACGGCTGTCGACGAGGCACTCGTGCGCGCCGTTGCCACCTATGTCCACAGCCTCGGCGGCGGTGTCGCCTCCGAGTGATCCGGGTCTTCGGCAGGTACAGCCTGTCGAGCAGTAAAAACATCGCCCCGCGTCCCTAGCGACGCGGGGCGTTTTTCTGCTACGGCCGGGGGCACCCATTCCCGCATTGCATAGCAGCCTTGCCAGCAATAAGGCGTATTGCAAACTCGTTTTTGATCTGGATCAAGGCTTTGGTCCGGGCGCCGCACTAGACCAATATCAACGGTTGCGACGAGACGGCGCCAGCCACGAGGCCCACACCGCTCGCCACGCCGACATCTACATAGCGTTTCCAGAGGGTGTCCTCCCCTGGAAGATACGCCCCGGCACTCCGTCCTGTTCGCGCGTTTCCTAGGAGAGCCGGGGCGCCTTTCTGTCTGCATCCCCGATCACGGTCTGTTTACGGCACGCGACACGCGGGCGCAGGGCGAGAAACTCCCGGATTTGCTAGAACCAACAGGATGTCATGGATGTCCCAGTTCCATTGATGTATATCAAAGACGTCTTTTCTGGTCCCCCCGTAGAACGGGCCAACCGCGAACCCTCAGCCACCGGAGAGCTTCCGTGAGCGATACTGGCAGCCAACCCGAACAGCTATACGCCGCGCGGGAACCGATCTTTCCCCGCAAGGTCTACGGCCCGTTCCGTAACCTGAAATGGGGGATCATGATCGTGACCCTCGGTATCTACTACCTGACGCCGTGGATTCGCTGGGACCGTGGTCCAAACCTTCCCGACCAGGCCGTGCTGGTGGATATGGCCCATCGGAGGTTCTTCTTCTTCTGGATCGAGATCTGGCCACACGAGTTCTATTTCGTCGCCGGTCTGCTGATCATGGCCGGGCTCGGGTTGTTTCTGTTTACCTCGGCGCTCGGTCGGGTCTGGTGCGGGTATACCTGCCCGCAGACCGTCTGGACGGACCTTTTCATTCTCGTCGAACGATGGATCGAAGGGGATCGAAACGCTCGCCTGCGGTTGCATCGACAAAAGAAAATGGATGCCCGGAAGCTCCGGCTGCGGATAACGAAGTACCTTGTCTGGACGCTGATCGCCATCGCAACCGGTGGTGCATGGGTCTTCTACTTTACCGACGCGCCGACGCTTCTCGTTGACCTCTTCACGCTTCAGGCGCACCCGGCTGCCTATACTTCGGTCGCTGTGCTGACCTTCACGACCCTGGTATTTGGCGGTTTCATGCGGGAGCAGGTCTGCATCTATATGTGCCCCTGGCCCCGGATCCAGGCCGCGATGATGGACACCGACACGATCACCGTGGCCTATCGGGAGTGGCGCGGTGAGCCCCGCGGCAAGCAGCGGAAGGGCGAAGATGCACCTGAGATGGGTGATTGCATCAATTGCATGGCCTGCGTGAACGTTTGCCCGATGGGGATCGATATTCGCGACGGCCAGCAACTGGAGTGCATCACCTGTGCGCTTTGCATCGACGCATGTGACGACATCATGGACAAGATCGGCAAACCGCGCGGCTTGATCGACTACATGGCCCTGTCGGACGAGGAACGGGAGCGCAGCGGCGAAGCGCCCAAGTCGGTCTGGGCACATATATTCCGCATGCGGACCATCCTCTACACGTCGCTTTGGGCCGCGGTCGGAATCGGCCTGACGGTAATGCTCTTTGTGCGACCGGATATCTCCGCAACGGTGCATCCGGTGCGCCAGCCGCAGTTCGTGACCATGTCGGATGGCACCATTCGCAACACTTACGATTTTGGCCTGCGCAACAAGCATGGCGACGACCGTCGGTTCCGCGTGACCCTGGCGTCCGAAGCGCAGGACCTGCGCATTGCGGTCGAGGGAACGCCTTACGAGAGTTTCATGGTCCCCGCCGATACCACCGGCAAGCAACGTGTCTATGTGCTTGCGCCGGCAGGATCCGAGGCGGCCGTTTCCGACCGGACGGAGATCCGGTTCTGGGTCGAGGACTTGTCGAACGGGGAACGGGTTTATAAGGACTCTACGTTCGTGGGAACCGGAGCACGCTGACATGGCACTCACCGGCCGCAAGGTCTTTATCATCACCGCCAGCGCCTTTGGCGTCATCATGGCCGTAAACTTTACCATGGCCTACCTGGCCGTGGGCAGCTTCCCGGGGCTGGAAACCAAGAACAGCTACGTCGCCAGCCAGCAGTTCGACGCCGATCGCGCCGCGCAGGAAGCCCTCGGCTGGACGGTCGATGCGGACGTGATCGACGGCATTCTCACCATCGCCTTCACGGGCAGGAATGACCTGCCCGTCGAGGTCGGGTCGATGGAGGCCACGGTTGGACGCGCGACCCATGTCAGGGAAGATGTGGAGCCGGAGTTCGCCTATGATGACGGCACGTTTCGCGCGCCGGTGGACCTGAAGCCGGGGAACTGGAATATTCGGCTTGTGGCGACCGCGCCGGATGGAACCGCTTTTCGGCAGAGGGTCGTCCTGAAAGTCGAAGACTGATCCGGGATGACTGACAGCACCTATCCCGAAACGCCCAACGCCTCGGCCTGCCCGGCCTGTGACGTCACGCCCATGGCGCGGCGTCTGGTGGCGCGCGCGACGCTTGACGACGCGCCGGACCGTGGTGCCATCCTGCTGTCCCTTCCGGAGGTTCATTGCGCTCTGTGCATCACCACAGTCGAGCGGGCGCTTGATCGGCACCCCGGTGTCAATTCCGCCCGGGTCAACCTGACACTTAAGCGGGTCAGCGTGGAGGCGGAGCCGGACGTCACCGCGGAGGACCTGATCCCGACCCTCGCCGCCGTCGGCTACACCGCGCACGAGATGGACCCCTCGGCCCTTTCGGCGACCACGACCGACCGGCAGGGCCGCGAACTGCTGATGCGCCTTGCGGTGGCCGGCTTCGCGGCAATGAATGTCATGCTGTTGTCGGTGGCCGTCTGGTCGGGCGCGACGGATGCCACGCGTGACCTGTTCCACTGGATATCGGCGGCGATCACGATTCCGGCGATTGCCTTCTCTGGCCAACCCTTTTTCCGCAGTGCGTGGTCGGCGTTGCGGCATGGGCGGCTGAACATGGACGTGCCGATCACGCTGGCGATCCTGCTCGCGCTGGGCACCTCGCTCTATGAAACCGCGCATTCCGGCGAGCATGCCTATTTCGATGCAACCATCTCGCTCACGTTCTTTCTGCTGGCCGGCCGGTACCTGGACCATCGCACGCGGGCGATTGCACGCTCTGCGGCCGAGGAGCTTGCTGCGCTGGAAGTGCCGCGCGCGGATCGTCTGGTCGATGGACGAGAAGAAACTGTCGATGTTGCAACCCTCGTGCCGGGGGATGTGATCCTCGTGCGACCCGGAGGGCGGATGCCGGTGGACGGGGTGATCGCGGAGGGGACAAGTGAACTTGACCGGTCGCTTCTGACCGGTGAGACCCTTCCCGTCTTTGCGGAGCCCGGGCAGGAGGTCAGCGCGGGCGAAGTTAACCTGACCGGGCCCCTGTCGGTCCGCGTGACTGCCGCCGGGCAAGATTCCTCGCTCCATCGTATGGCCGATCTGGTCGCAATGGCTGAGAGCACAAAGAACCGGTACACCTCGCTCGCCGATCGCGCGGCGGGCCTCTACGCACCGGGGGTTCATATCCTTGCCGTCGTCGCTGCAGTGGGCTGGTATTTCTACACCTGGGATGTGCGGCTGGCGCTCAACATCGCGGCGGCCGTGCTGATCATCACCTGCCCATGTGCGCTCGGACTGGCGGTGCCCGCCGTGACGACTGCCGCCTCCGGGCGACTGTTCCGGAAGGGCATGCTGATCAAGGACGGCACCGCGCTTGAGCGTTTGGCCGAGGTGGACACCGTTGCCTTCGACAAGACCGGCACACTGACACTGGGCGCGCCGGAGCTGCTGGATGCCGACCGGATTGCTGCGGAGGACCTTGCCCTTGCCGCAGGTCTCTCGGGCGCCTCGTCGCATCCGCTGTCCCGTGCCCTCGCTGAGGCAGCCGGGCGGCTGGAGGTTTCCGCGGAGAAGGTGGAGGACTTGGTCGAAGTTCCCGGGTTCGGGACCGAAGGCCGCTGGATGGGCCTGCGTGTCCGGCTGGGTCGTGCCGCCTGGGTGGGCGCCGAGACTGGCACATCAACCGAGGCCTGGCTTGCGGTGGAGGGACAGACCCCGGTTCGATTCACCTTCACAGACCGCTTGCGCCCCGGGGCGCAGGACGCCGTTGACGGGTTGCGGGCCGCGGGGCTGGATGTCTGGCTGATCTCCGGCGATGCCGAACCGGCCGTGGCCGCCTTCGCCGACCGGCTGGGGATCTCCAATGTCGTCAGCGAAGCCCTGCCCGCAGAGAAAGCCCACCGGTTAGAGGCACTTTCTTCCGACGGTCGGCGTGTGTTGATGGTGGGCGACGGCCTGAATGACACGGCGGCGCTCACGGCGGCCCATGCCTCGATTTCGCCTGCAACGGCCCTCGACGCGGCGCGCGTTGCCTCCGATATCGTGTTGCTGGGCGAAGATATTGGCCCGATTGCCGATGCAGTGACCACGGCACGGTCGGCTGTCCGGCGGATCAAGGAAAACTTCAGGATCGCGACGCTCTACAATGTGATTGCTGTGCCGATTGCGATTGCCGGCCTGGCAACGCCGCTCGCGGCTGCGTTGGCCATGTCAGCCTCGTCCATCACCGTCTCTCTCAATTCCCTGCGATTGAGGTGAGCGAATGGAGGTGCTGTCGTTCCTGATCCCGATTTCGCTGTTTCTTGGCGGCATCGGGCTTGCTGCATTCTTCTGGACGATCAAGTCGGATCAGTATGACGATCCCGACGGCGACAGCCACAGGATCCTTTCAGACGAGTACGACGACCACCCGAAGGAGTAGACCGGCAGGGGAAGCGTCGGATTGCGGTCAGGCGTAGCCAACCGCAACCCGGGGCGATGCATCAGGACCCTGTCGGGCTGATCGGGGTACACTCCGTGCCGCGTGCCTCAAGGCGGCGGCAGGCGAGTGCTGCCTGATCCTCGCTGAGGCCGAGGAAGTTGGCTTCGAAACCACCCTTCTTCTGGGACACCTTGCGCAAGGCGCCGTCAAGCGTGGCCATTTCGGCGAGTGCGGTCTTCAGCAACACACGCTCTGCCTTGAAGCGCGACGTGTAGCGCCCGATGTTGATGCCCCAACGGCTGCCCCCCGAGGTCGACACGCGCGAGACGACCACACGTTCGGCGGCGGGCTGGGTTTGGGGCCTGGCTGCAGCAAAATCCAACTTGCGTGGGCGCGCCTTTGGCGCCGGGCTGTTGGCAATGCCGGCCGGGCTGGTTGCGACGTCCAAGTTGCTGTGACCGGTTCTGACTGCGGCCTTGACCGGGGTGACGGTGCCAGCGGCAATTGCAATAGCGGCCTCGATCCCGCTCTGCATGGCTGCGGTCTGCACCGCACCGACAGGAGTTGCCGCCGAACCCGGGACGCCGGGGCGGCGCAACGGCCGGAGGGAGTTCTTGACGGCACTGGAAACCCGGATGGTCTTCGCGCTTGATCCCACCTCGGCATAGCGCGGCGCGGCGGGCTTTTTGACGGCTGCGTGCCGTGGCGCGCGATCAAAGCCCATGTCCATCAACTCGGCCACGCGCTTGTTGCGGGCTGCGGAGGAGGAGGCCCCGAAGACCGTCGTGATGATGCGGACGTTTCCGCGCTCCGCGGAGGCCACCAGGTTGGAGCCTGCCGCGCGGGTGTAGCCGGTCTTGATCCCGTCGGCACCCTTGTAGGCGGCCAGAAACTTGCGGTTTGTGTTGGCGACGGTGCGGATCTTGGCGTCGGTCGAGCGTCGCGAAAACAGATTGTAGTACTCGGGATAGTCATAGAACAGCCGCCGGCCGAGGATCGTCATGTCGCGGGCCGTCGAAAGATGGCCCGATTCCGTCAGTCCATGGGCGTTCTTGAACGTCGTCCGGGTCATGCCGATCGCCTTGGCCGTGCGGTTCATCCGGCGGGCAAACTTCGCCTCACTGCCGGAAACCGCTTCTCCGATTGCGGTGGCGGCATCGTTGGCGGATTTCACCGACGCAGCGCGGATCAGGTAGCGGAACTCGATGGTCTGCCCAGCCCTGAGGCCGAGTTTGGACGGCACCTCGTTTGCGGCCTTCTTCGAAATGCGCACCTTGGTATCGAGCCCGATCTCACCCTTTCGCACGGCTTCGAACGCCACGTACAGGGTCATCATCTTGGTCAGCGACGCGGGGTGCAGTCGGGTGTCGGCATTGCGGGAATGCAGCACCTCCCCCGTGCGGGCGTCCATGACCATGGCCGCGTACTGCGCAGCGCTTGCGCGCAGGCTGGTCCCGAACAGGATGCCAAAAAACAGCAACAGAAATACGGATAGTGCGAGCGCATTGCGCCCCCGAATGCTCGTCGTCATCGCGATGATGCCTCTATCTGCCTCGTCCCGCCCTGTTTTCAGGGTCAGGTTATTGTGTTTGGGAATCAGCCTAGCACGCTGATCGATTTCGGAAAAGTGTTCGATTTCAAGCAACTTTGCGGTGACATTCACGCAACAGCGCAACATCTCGGGGGCGTGCCCCCTCGGTGCCACAACATTCAGCCGATCTCGCCAACCAGTTCTGCAAGCTGGCCGAGGTTGTCGAGGACCCGGAACCGGTCATGTCCTTCCGGAGCTTCGGCGTGTTCGAGCGCCCAGGCGAGGTCAAAGGGGACATGCACACCCCAGGCGCCGGCCTCAATGGCGGGCAACACGTCCGACTTCATGGAGTTGCCGACCATCATCGAGCGTTCCGACCCGTCGCCATGTTCGGCGAAGATGCGGCGGTAGATATCCGGCGTCTTCTCCGAAACGATCTCAACAGCGTCGAAATGGTCCCGGAGCGATGATTCCGAGAGCTTGCGCTCCTGATCGAGCAGGTCGCCCTTGGTGACAAGAACCACGCGGTGATGCGACTTGGCCATGGCCACGACGGCGTCTCGGGCATGGGGGAGCAATTCGATCGGATGGCGCAGCATGTCGCGCCCCATGTCCAGGATCTCCCGGATCACGTGGGCTGGAACCTTCTCCTCGGTGACCTCGATGGCGGTCTCGACCATCGACAAAACGAATCCCTTTATGCCGTACCCATAGTGCCCGATATTCCGTTTCTCGGCTGACAGTAGCCGCTCATCCAGGTGATCCCGCTCGGTGTAGGCGCTCAGGAGGTCGGCGAATCGGTCCTGTGTCAGCGTGAAGAACCGCTCGTTGTGCCAGAGCGTGTCATCGGCATCGAAAGCAATTGTCGTCAGTTTCATTGGCCGTCACGGTGTTGCATGGGACTGGCCCCTTTTCAGAGGCCGTCCTCCACCTATATAAACCGTCTCAACGCCGCAAATCCCAATCGACCCCGGAGCGACTGGTACATTGACCCGCTTCCAACACCTCGTGATGTCCGACAAGGACGACGACCAGACCGACGGCGATGCCGGCCTGGCGGTCAAGACGCGCACGCGAACGCAGCGCCCGCCGCTTTACAAGGTGTTGTTGCTGAACGACGACTACACACCGATGGAGTTTGTCGTTCACATTCTGGAACGTTTCTTCGGGCTGACCCACGCGCAGGCATTCGAAATCATGCTCGTCGTCCACAAGAAGGGCGTCGCTGTTGTCGGTGTCTTCAGTCACGAAGTGGCCGAAACAAAGGTGGCGCAGGTCATGGATTTTGCGCGGCGTCATCAACACCCTCTGCAATGCACGATGGAGAAGGAGTAGCGCCTGGTCGCCGCTCCACTCTGCGCCGGAGGAGACCGGCGCCTTGGGCGTGTTCGAATTCTGCCTGAGAAGCGAAGGTGAGTTTCCGCGTGACCCCATCGGCCCAAACCGCTACACCCCCGCCCCATGTCCGATAGCCGCCTGACCCTCGCCCTCCGCAACCAATCCGTACACCTGCCGCAGACGGGGCGGATTGCCGTGCTGCGCCCGCGCGCGGACAGCGACCTTTCGGGGCTGCCGCGTGAGCGCGTGGATGTCGTGCAGGGGAATCGAGCGGCATATGACAGTTGGGAACAGCGTGGGTATTCGGTATCGACCGCGATCCCCGAGGACTTTGCCGCAGCGGTGGTGATCCTTCCGCGGGCCAAGGCAGAAGCGCGGGCATTGCTTGCACGGGCGACTGCACATGGTGGGCCGGTTATTGTCGACGGCAACAAGACCGACGGGGTCGATTCCATCCTGCGTGACGCAAAGAAACGCGCGGAGGTTTCCGCGCCCTACTCGAAAGCGCACGGCAAGGTATTTCAGGTTCAGGCGACGCCGGGCATCTTCGCGGACTGGGATCTTCCTCCATTGACGCAACTGGAAAACGGTTGGGTCACGGCACCGGGCATGTTCTCGGCCGACGGTCCGGATCCGGCGTCGGTTGCCTTGGCCGGGGCATTGCCGGACAAACTGCCCGGGCGGGTATGCGACCTGGGGGCCGGGTGGGGATATCTCGCCTTTCATGTTCTGGAACGCAAGGGCGTGACCGAATGTGTGCTCGTCGAGGCCGAGCACGCCGCTTCGGAGGCTGCACGTCGCAACATAGGCGAGGACGACCGCGCACGATTCCTGTGGGAAGATGCGACCACCTGGTCGAGTGCGCAGGGCTTCGACCACGTCGTCATGAACCCACCGTTCCACACCGGACGCGCCGCCGAGCCGGCGCTGGGAGCCGCCTTCATCGCAACCGCAGCGCGCGTGCTTGCATCGCATGGCACGCTCTGGCTCGTGGCCAACCGGCACCTGCCATACGAAGCGCCTCTGAAGGAGGCTTTTCGCGAGCTGCGCGAACTGCAAGGCTCGCCGGGTTTCAAGCTCTACGCGGCGCGTCGGCCCAAAGGGCAATCCGTCACGCGCACCCGCCGCTGAATTCGACTACTATCCCCGTCATCCCAGAACAGGCAGAGACCTACCGGTAATCCCATGACATTTTCGATCGCTGGAAAGACCGCCATCGTGACCGGCGCCGCCAACGGCGTCGGGCTCGCCATTGCCCGCCATTTTGTTGACCAGGGCGCGAACGTCATGTTCGCCGACATTGACGAATCCCGCCTGTGCGACGAGTTGGGAGAGGCGAAGGGCGACGGCGACGCGGGCAATGCCCGGGCCTTTGCCGGTGATCTGCGTGAGAAGCTCACCATTGCCAACCTCCTGTCCGCGACACTCGACGCCTTCGAACGGGTGGATATCCTCGTCAATGCCTGCCGGCAGATGCTCCCGTCCGACCCGCTGGATCCAGAGGACGACGCCGTGGAAGTGTTGTTGCAGCAGAACCTGATGACAGCGCTGCGCCTCAGCCAATCGGTGGGTAAACGCATGATCAAGCAGGCCGAAAAGGAGGGGGATTCGGATTCGCCCGCCATCGGTTCGATCATCAACCTGTCCTCGATCGCGGCACGCAGGACTCACCCGCAATTGCTGGGCTACTCGGTGTCGACCGCCGCGCTGGACCAGATGACCCGGTCGCTGGCTGTCAGCCTCGCGCCGCATCGCATCCGGGTGAACGGCGTGTCGTTCGGCTCTGTCCTGTCGTCCAGCCTCAAGGGTGCGTTGAAGGAAAACGCGGATTTCCGGGCGGAGATCCGGGACCACACCCCGATGAAGCGGATTGCGAAACCCGGCGAGGTCGCGGAGGCGGCGCAATTCCTCGCCTCTGACGCTGCGGCTTTCATGACCGGTCAGATCCTGACGGTCGATGGCGGGCGTACGCTGCTCGACCCGGTGACCGCGCCGGCCCACTGAGGCCGGGTGGCACGTCAGTTCGGGTAGCGCAGGTCGCATTGCCCGATGCGTTGGTTGGTCTCCTTGACCAACTTCGCGCGGGTTTGCTTCAACTCCGCAAGCTTGCGTTTCTCCGCCGTCCTGTCGATTGCCACCGGCTTGTCGCGGTAGCGGGTCTCCGGGCGGGAGCAGTAGTTCCAGGCAAGCCCCGGTGACCCGTAGCGATACCGTCCGCTGCCAACGCAGACGTCGACCCGGCTTGCGGTATAGGGCTCTCGCGTCACCCCGTAGCCACGCTGCAGGTTCCCCTGCGTTTCGATGATCAACCGGTCGATTACAGCGAGATCCTTCGTCGCGGATTTCAGACAAGTCTCTCGCGGGGTCGTGCAGGCAACCAGTGCAACAGGCAGGGCGAGTAGGAGAATCAGTCGTGTCATGCCTGTGAGCCTATATCGAACCGGAGGATTTTGCAGCCTTTCCATGGGGGTGGCTTGGTGGGATCAAACCTGCTAGCGCAGGGGTTCCAGCGAGGAGATTTGCCATGACCGAGCCCTTCGATGACCGCAAAGCCCGTGCCTCCGGTTGGTTCAGGGAGTTGCGCGACCGGATCGTTGCCGCGTTCGAGGACCTGGAGGACTCACAGTCAGAGGGCCCGTTTGCCGCCGCCCCGGCCGGCCGGTTCGAGGTGCGGGAAACAAAGCGGGCCTCCGATGACGGCAGCGATGCCGGCGGCGGCCTGATGAGTGTGATGCGCGGGGGAAGGGTGTTCGAAAAGGTCGGCGTCAACGTCTCCACCGTACATGGAACGTTGGGTGCCGCCGCACAGAAGGCGATGGCCGCACGGGGCGTGCCGGGAATGGACGACGACCCGACATTCTGGGCGTCCGGGATCAGCCTCGTGGCGCATATGCAGAACCCGCATACGCCGGCGGTTCACATGAATACCCGGATGTTCTGGACCCCGCATGCATGGTGGTTCGGCGGTGGCGCCGACCTCAATCCCTGCATCGAGTACGCCGAGGACACGGCTGATTTCCATGCCCAGATGAAGGCGGCCTGTGACGCACATGGCGCCGACTATTACGACCGGTTCAAGGCATGGGCGGATGAATACTTCTTTGTCCCGCACCGGGGCAGGGCGCGGGGCGTCGGCGGGATCTTCTATGACGATCTCAACACCGGCGCGTGGGATGCGGATTTTGCCTTCACACGCTCGGTTGGTGAGGCATTTCTGCCGGCATTCGTGCCAGTGACCGAGCGTCGCCGTGCCACACCATGGACACCGGACGACAAGGAAACCCAACTGATCCATCGCGGGCTTTATGCCGAGTACAACCTTGTCTACGACCGCGGCACGAAGTTCGGGCTGGCCACCGGACACGATGCGAACGCGGTGTTGATGTCGCTGCCGCCGGAGGCGAAGTGGCCCTGAACGTGGGCTGAGGCCGTCGATCAACACCCAAACCTTGAGCACGGAGTCCGGCAATCGGAGGCCAGGTGCTACTGTGGGGTGGACGACGGCTGAACCCGTCGCGGGCCAACTGCGCGCACCGGATGCGACATCCCCTCACCTCAGGTAGGTGAGTTGCGTTCGATCACAAGAAGGCGGGTGGCCAGCATTGCCGCGAAACTGACACCGATCGCGACCGGGTCCGGCGCAATGGTCGCCAGTCCGAGATAGAGCGCGCCACCGGCAAGGGAAATCGTGGCGTAGAGGTCCCGCCGCAGGATGGTCGGCGTTTCGTTGCAGAGCATGTCGCGGATCATCCCTCCGACGGTTCCCGTAATGCAGCCGATGATCACTGCGATAACCGGCGTAGTGGCCGCCTGGTTCGCGACACCAATCCCGACAAGTGTGAAGAGAGCGAGCCCGATAGCGTCGAAACGAAGGAGCAGGCGTTCGCGTCGGCCATTGCCAGATGCCATGCGGGTGGCCAGCCAGTAGGTTCCGAGCGCGGTCGGGATGGTCGTCGCGATATAGGTGAGATCGGTGATCCAGAAGACCGGTGTGCGCCCGATCAACAGGTCGCGCACAGTGCCGCCGCCGAGCGCTGTGGTCATCGCAAGGACCGTCGCCCCGAAGGCGTCGAACTCATGCCGTACGGCCTGAATTGCGGCAGAGGCGGCCATGGTCGCGGTCGCGAGGATGGTCAGCAGTACGGTCAGAGCGGCGAATGTCATCGGGGCAGTGTGGCTGTCGTGCCGTTGGCGTCAAGCTGTCGGGGCAGGGGCTACTCTGCGGGGCTGACCTCAACCCTGTTCCCGTACTCCGGATACGCCCATTCCCGCGGGCATGCAGTCACCGAACTGGTATGCCAAGGCCACGTCGAAAAAGTCCGCTACACCAATGGCCGGTCGGGAGTGGGGCGGACGTGGCTCTGACCTGATCGGGGGGCAACAGGACGCGGCTCAACCGCCCCTCACGGTTTCAATCATGAGCGAAACGTTGTCCGGGTCGGCATCCGGTGTGATGCCGTGGCCGAGGTTGAAGATATGCGGGCCCTTCGAGAAAGCCTCGACGATATGCCGGGTTTCGTCCACCAGCGCCTGTCCGCCAGTCACCATGTGTGATGAGGCGAGGTTGCCCTGGACGCAGCCATCGACCTGCACATTCTCGGCGCCCCATTCGGGGCTGACGGAGTTGTCGAGGGCGACACAATCGGCCCCGGTTGCCTTGGCGAAACCGACATAGGCCTCGCCCGCCTCCCGTGGGAAGGCGATGATCGGCACGCCCGGGTGACGGGACTTCAGCTCTGCAATGATGCGTTTCGTGGGTTCAAGAGCGTACTTGGTAAAGGCCTCTCCTTTGAGTGAGCCAGCCCAGCTGTCGAAGAGTTTCAGGGTTTCGGCGCCGGCCTCGACCTGGCAGGAGAGATACTCGATTGTGGCTTCGGTCAGACGGTCGAGCAGCGCTTCGAACAGGGCGGTGTTGCCTTCCCGCAATGCGTGGGCGGGGCCCTGGTCAGGCGTCCCACGGCCAGCAATCATGTAGGTGGCGACGGTCCATGGCGCTCCCGCGAAACCAATCAGCGCAGTCTCGGAGGGAAGCTCACGGGAGAGGATTCGCAGCGTTTCATAGACCGGGGCGAGGTGGTCGTGGATATCGTCCTTGCCCTTGAGCTTCCCGAAGTCGGCCTCGGAGGTGATGGTGGAAAGGCGCGGCCCTTCCCCGGTGACAAACCAGAGGTCCGCTCCCAGCGCGTCCGGGATCAACAGGATATCGGCGAACAGGATCGCCGCGTCGAAGCCGTATCGCCGGATCGGCTGTAGCGTCACTTCAGCGGCGAGGTCCGGATTGTAGCAAAGGGAAAGAAAGTCCCCGGCCTGCGCACGCGTTGCGCGATACTCCGGCAAGTAGCGGCCCGCCTGGCGCATCATCCAGATCGGCGGGATGGCTTGGGTTTCACCCGCCAGCGCGCGCAGCAGTTTCTTGCCTTCGGCCATGTTTCTCTCCCCATTGCGGTGCCCTGTTGGGTGCGGTCTCTGCGTCAGGAAGTCAAGGCGGCGAGGTGTTGTCTCCGAGCGGGGCGGCAATTAAGCACTGTGGCTATGAATGATGCGCTTCCAACCCCCGCCTCGCCCCTGAAAATCGGCACCCGTGGCTCGCCGCTTGCCATGGCGCAGGCGCGTGAGACCCGCGCTCGACTTGGTGCAGCCTTCGACTTGCCTATGGAGGCGTTCGAGATCGTCGTGATCAGAACCACCGGAGACGACCGGGCATTGATCGCCGCCGACAAGCCGCTGAAGGACCTGGGAGGGAAGGGGCTCTTTACCAAGGAGATCGAGGAGGATCTGCTGGCAGGGCGAATCGACATCGCGGTCCACTCGATGAAGGATATGCCGGTGGCGCAGCCCTCGGGACTTGTCCTCGATTGCTACCTTCCGCGCGAAGATGTTCGGGACGCTTTCGTGACACTGGATGGCGCCCCGTTCGGTGCGCTGCGCGAGGGCGCCGTTGTCGGCACATCTTCCCTGCGACGTCGTGCCCAGCTTTTGTTCCGGCGTCCCGATCTCAAGGTGGTCGAGTTCCGTGGCAATGTTCAAACCAGAATGCAGAAGCTTGGCGACAGCGTGGCAGACGCCACATTCCTGGCCTGTGCTGGCCTGAAACGCCTTGGCCTGGAGGTTGCCCATGCGCCGATCGAGCCAGATGAGATGCTGCCCGCCGTTGCGCAAGGAGCCATTGGAATCGAACGGCGGGACAGTGACACCAAAACCGCCGCAATGCTGGAGGCCATTCATCATGGTCCGACCGGTCAAAGGCTCGCGGCTGAACGATCATTCCTCGCGGCGCTTGATGGCTCCTGCGAAACGCCGATCGCGGGGCTTGCCGAGTTGGACGGCGGGGAAGTCCGGTTTCGGGGCGAGGTTCTTCGCCCGGATGGAAGCGAATGCCTTTCTGAGACAACCCATGGCGCGATCGCAGATGGCGCTGAGATTGGACGCGCAATGGCGCTGAGCTTGCTTGAGCGCGCCGGACCCGGGTTTTTCGACTGGCGGCAGTAGTATCCTTGGGATGGCCGCTTTAGGTATCTGGAGTCACGTCGCGGGTTTCGGAAACCATGAACCATGCGAACGGGAGAACCGGGTTGAAGGAGCTCGTGGAGGATCCCGCAGCAGGTCGGGTGGAGTTGGATTGCGATAGTCGATCTGAATCAGTCTAGTATCTTGACGGAACAAGTCCCGAGATGCGGTGGCAACATTTTGAGTGGCCCAAACACGTTGCCAGTTCGAGATGCGGTTCCTTTTGGGTTGCGGGGCAGAAAGTGGTGACGCGACAGCGAGGTCAAGTCCAAGTAAACAGTTCAGGACCCGCACCTGTGGATGCTGCGACACCGCCGCGGCGGCAAGGCATTGCGCCCGGTCATGATGCGGTAAGAGAGCCGCCCGGGCACTCCAAAGCAGATTGAATTACTCCGAAGCGAACCGACTGTGTTCTATCAATTGGCCCCACAAACCCGCTCTGGATCAAGCACAGGAAACTGCTTCCAACTATCGCGCCTGTTTGAAGGGCTTATTGCATATCTGCAAAATTCGCGAAGTAGGCTGGACTACTCTCTACTCCAGTTGGGCATTTCTGTTTGCCTTTGGATTGGTTGGAAGGTCGCGGTTAGGCCGTAGAGAACGGAAATAGTGCACTTGAAAGTGGGCAGCTTGGCGATCGGTGCTATCTACCACGAGAGCTGATTCAGCCGTTTCAAAAAAAAATTGCACCCACCGAACTGCAGAGGTCTGCCTGCAAGCCTTGAGAAGTCTCGTTTCTAGTCGTTTGAAGTGAACTCGCTCCATTGCCGTTGTATGATCCGCGCCAAACTTTCGTTGCAAGTGTTGTTTCACAGCTTCAAACCGCTTCGGAAATAGCTTGTTTGCGGGACCGCGATTCCAGCACGGCGGGAGGGCGGATACGGCTCCACAGACTGCCCTTGTGCCGTGGCATTCGTGGGGATCGAATGCCACTTCGGCAATGATCTCGCCGATTTTGCTATCCGGGGGGCGGTCGAGAGGACCGGGCAGCGTTGGAGGATCGGACACTTTGCTGCCCGCGACCTGGCAGCCTGAGCAGCCAGGGGTTCTAGTTGGGTTGGAGGCGGAATTTGAGATTGCCGTACCTACTGGAACCATGCCCGCGCGCGCACTCGAGGGCCTTCCATACCCACTGCAATCTCCGCCTACGAATTGCCCAAAAGGGTACAGGTGAAACCCATCCCTTTCGAGCCGCGATCCGGGGGGGCACGATCAGATTTTGACAGATGTGCATTGCCACAATTGGGCCACGGTACCATTTCTAGCCGTCATCTACACTCGGTGCGTCACTGCGGCGCCAAGTTCTCGAGTCCGGCAAACCACTGCAGGTTTACGGCGAAGCCGATCGATGCAACGTGTTCCCTGTTGTGCACCAGCAAAACTAGCGCCCGTTTTGCTGCACCATGGAGGTGCCTTGTCGGCCGAAATCTAGAAATCCGTCCAATCGTCGTCGTCACTGGCAGGTTGGAGTTGTGAAATATCCTGCCCGACGGCGATCGAAACTGGTGGTGTCGGTGAACCGCTTGAGCTTGGGGCGGCAACGGGCACTTCAGCCGCTGGCTCGCTTCGCGGTCTTCGAACGATTCCACGGGATAGAGTGAAGCTACTCCCGCTTCGCTCGATCATCTCGGATTGGCTCTGAAGTGATGCAACTGCGGCAGTGGTTTCTTCGAACATTGCAGCGTTCTGTTGCGTTACCTGATCGAGGCGATTTACCGCTGTCGATATCTCCGTGAGGCTGGTGGCCTGCTGGGTGGATGTCTCGGCGATAGAGGCGACGAGTTCGTTGAGCGTGGCGACCATTCCCCCGATCTCTTCAAGCGCTTGGCCGGAGTCGTTTACAAGCGAGACGCCGCTGTCCACCTGCTGCGAGGAGGTTGCGATAAGTTGGGAGATCTCGCGTGCGGAATCGGAGGATCTTTGGGCCAATGCACGGACTTCTGATGCCACCACCGAAAACCCGCGCCCAGCCTCGCCCGCCCGAGCAGCTTCGACACCGGCATTCAATGCCAGAAGATTGGTCTGGAAGGCGATGTCGTCGATGACGCTGGTAATCCGTGAGATTTTCTCCGAACTTGAAGCAATCTCGCTCATTGCACCGATTGTTCGTTGAACAACCTCGCGCCCCGCTTCCGCCTTCTCGCGCGCCCGGGAGACCGTGGTGGCGGCATCCCGTGCGCCTTCGCTTGAATGCTCGACAGAGGCGGTAAGCTCGGTGATGGCTGCAGCCGTTTCTTCCAGGGACGCGGCTTGAGATTCAGTGCGTCGGCTCAGGTCGGAGGCTGCCGTCTCCAGCGTATCGCTTTCATTGCGGATCGCCGCAGATCCTTCGACGATCGATCCCAACAGGTCTTCAACTTTCTCCACCGCATTGTTGAAGTCACGGCGAAGCGTCTCGTAGTTCTCGGGGAATGCGGTGTCGATACGTACTGTCAGGTCGCCCTGGGCCATCGCGCTCAGAGCATCGGACAGGCTGTTGACCACGCCTTCTTGCCTGGCCTGCGCTTCCTCACGTTCCACCTCGTTTTTCTTGCGCAACTCCTCCTGCTCTTCACGCTGGCGCTCTTCGGTTTCCCTCTGCCGTTCTGCGTCTCTCGCCTGCTGCTCCTCCAGTGCGAGTTTCTGTGCGAGCGTTTCCTCTCGTTCCCGCGCCAGTTCAGCCTCCTTTTCCGCACGTTCATTCTTGAGCCGTTCGCTCTCGACGAGTCCTTCCCGGAACGCGTCGATAGACCTTGCCATCTGCCCGATTTCGCTCTTTCCGTCGGTAAAGGGCACTGGCGACGCCAGATTGCCGGCCTGCATTTCTTGCATCCGAACGACAATTGCTGTGATCGGTTTGGTGACACTGCGAACCAGGAGCGTTGAGGCAACGATCAGGACCAGAATGCCTGCCCCGAGTACATAGATGCTGATGAGGCGCAACTGGGACAGCTCGGCTCGAATATCTCCCGTGTAGGATCCGGTGCCGATGATCCAGTTCCAGTTGTCGTAGTTTGTCACAAAGCCGAGCTTGGCCTCGGGAGTGTCCGAGCCCGGTTTTGTGAAGAAGTACTCAAGCATCCCGGAACCGTCTTTCAATGCGATTTCCCGCAGTTCCTTGTAAACCTTCAGTCCCTCGGCGTCTTCGTAATCGGCCTGATTTGTCCCTACCAAATCAGGGAGAAATGGGTGAGCAACGATATTCAGATCGTGGTCGAAGACGTAGAAGTAGCCCGCCTCACCATACCTCAGTTCCGTCAGGATGCGCTGCCCTTCCGATCGTGCTTCCTGTTGGGTCAGGATGCCGTCGCGGACCTGCGCATCGAGGTCACCCAGAACGCCCACGGCAGTCTCCACAACGTCGCTCAGGTGGTGTTCCCGGGTCGCGTAGGCGTTGTCCAGGGCGAGAGAAAGCAGCGTCTGGGCAAGAATGGCCGTGAGGACCGTTGCCAGTACCACAATCGCATAAAATCGGGTGGAGAGGCGGGATAGGCTTTTTTGCAGCATGGTGCAGGTATCCGGAATTGCCATGAGTCCAAAGCCAGATACCGACTGTCGTCTAACGTGCGGTTAAGATGGGATCGCGCGTTGCGGCCAGGGTGCCGGCTCCGCCAATGGGGTGGTCAACGGATGCTTTGGTGGAGGTCCAGAAATTCAGTTTGCTTAGTGGGAATGAATTTCAATGGCGCATGGAGATGGACGATACGGCACGCGGGGTCATACGTGGGTCGCGCCGAATTGGTTTTCGGGAATTGCCGGCGGCTCGCGGCGACCTGGTCGGTCGGGTCCAACTGGCAGCATGTCTGCCGCGCCCGAGTCGTGCCCCAATGCTGACCATTTGTTCGTATACCCGGTGTTGAGAGGTTGGCGCTCGGGTGAGGGATCGCTCGGTGCACTTGAAGAATGGTTGGATGAATGACTGGAACCGGTTTCCCGAATGCATTCTTGGCGGCACTTGCCGGCCTGGCCACGCTGATGGCTGTGCCTGACCGGGCAGGTGCCGCCACGGTTACGTACGACTACGTTCTGACAATCAGGAAGATCAAGGGACAGGCGCAAGACTCACCTTTCCTGGCGTCCGACAGGGTGCAAGTCATCGGGAGCTTCGCGCTTGATCCAGACGTCGCTGATACCAAGCCGGGCAATGCGAGTATCGGACTCTACAACAAGGGGGTGCTTTCGAGTGCCTTTGGGTTCGCCTGGAGCGGCGGGTCCTATGCGAGTGGCGTCCCGGGCAAGGAGAGGTTCAGGTCGCAGATCCGAAACCAGGACGGGGCCAAAGCGAAGGACCGCTACCAGTTTCAAGACAAGTCAACCTACGGTGCTCTTGGCGACTATAGCTTCAACTTCCTGCGGATCACGCTGCTCGACAAGGCGAAGACGGGTGTCTTCACCAACGACAGTATGCCGGATGAAATCGACCCGGGTCTCTTCAGCAAAAAGAGCTTCGTTCTGCAGTTCAGGAACGGTGCGGACAGGTTGACCTACCGGGGTCAGTTGACCGCGATGACCGCGAAGCCGACGAGCGGGGGCGCGGGCGGTCAGGTGTCCTCTGTCCCGGGACCGCCCGGTCTTCTGACACTGACGAGTGCGCTCGGGCTCGGTGGCCTCGCATTCCGCCGACGCAAGCGCCGTATGCCCACTGCTTGACCTGACTCCGACAGACAGGCTCGGATTTCAGCCGAGGACAGCAGCGATGGCGCGGGCGGATGGTGCCACGATGCCCGGCGTCAGGCCGGCCATATTGATACGTCCGTCCCCGACCATGTAAACCGCGTGTTGCTCCCGAAGTTGCAGAACCTGTTCCGGGGTAGCGCCGATCCGGGAGAACATGCCCTGATGGGCAGTCAGGAAATCGAAACGCTCCGAGCCGGTCTCGGATCGGAGCTGTACGGCAAGCGACTGCCGCATGGACAGGATGCGTGATCGCATATCACCCAGCTCAGCCTCCCAGTCGCCACGCAGACCGGCATCGCCCAGGATTGTCGTGACCACAGCCGCCCCGTGATCCGGCGGAAAGGCATAGGTTTGGCGATTGAGCCATGCGAGCCTGCCCTGAATCGCGTCTCGAACAGTGGGGCCGTCGCACAGAGCGAGCACAAGGCCGACGCGGTCCCGGTAGAGGCCGAAGTTCTTCGAACCGGACAGGGTGATCAGCGCCTCCGGCAATCGCTGCGCCAATGCCCGCAACCCCTCAACATCCGCATCAAGCCCCATGCCGAAGCCCTGATAGGCAAGGTCGATCATCGGGACGGCTCCGCGCCGCGCCAGAAGGTCGGCCAGTTCCACCCATTGCGATACGCTCAGGTCCGCGCCGGTCGGATTGTGGCAACAGCCGTGCAACAGCACGACATCACCCTCCGCAACCGCATCGAGGTCCGCCATCATGCCCTCGGCATCCGCACCACCGGTGGCCGGATCGTAGTAGCGGTACGGGCGCCAGGGCATCTTCAGCGTGTCGAGGATGGACTCGTGGTTGGGCCAGGTTGGGGCGCTGGTGTGCACCACGGCACCGGGCCGCACAAGACGGATCAACTCGAAGGCCTGCCGGACCGCGCCGGTGCCGCCTGGGGTGGCAAGCGCGGCGATCCGATCGGCGGGTACCGTATTGCCAAGCACCAGCGTCCGCATCGCCGCGTGGAAGTGCGGATCGCCCGCGAGCCCGACGTAGCCCTTGGTGGTCTGTTCGTCCAGAAGCCGCGCCTCGGCGGCCTTCACGGCGCGGAGCACGGGAGTTGTTCCAGCCTCTGACCGGTAGACGCCCACGCCGAGGTCAATCTTGTCAGGGCGGGGATCGGCCGCGAACTCGGCCATGACCCGGAGGATCTTGTCGGGTTCGGGGGGGATGTGGGTTTCGAACATCGGACCTCAGGAGGGAATGCGGCTGACGTCGAGGGGGCGTTTCAGAACCCGCGTGAACTCCTGCTGGCGAACAGGTTCGAAGCCGCAGCGTTGGTAGGTACCGAGTGCGCGCGGGTGATCCAGAGAGCAGGTGTTCACCGTGAGTTTCTCGACGCCGGGGAATTCCCAGGCCGTCAGGATGGCACTTTCGAGCAGGAACCGCCCGAGCCCGCGACCGACCGCCTGTGGCACAAGGCCGAAATAGACGATGTCGCAGATCCCCGCCTCCCGGTAGTCCAGAAGGAAGAACCCGTGGGGCCAGCCGCTCCGCATCAGCGTATAGAGTGCAGTGTTCGGGTCCTTGAGCCAGGCTTCGAGTTCCTCTTCCGGCCGCTCGAACATGTCCTCCCAGGCATAGTGCCGTCCGACCGCATCGTAGAGTCCGAGAAAGAACCAGGCCGGCGGCTCGTCAGCCTTGAGCAGCGCGGCCGGTTTGCCCACCGGCAAGGGCGGATGCGGGAACGTCGGACGGCGCGTCATCTCCAGCCAGGTGACGGTATAGCGGATTTCAGTTCCTGCGGGCGTTATGGTCATCCGGTTTCCACCTTCAGGTCGGGATAGGCGCCCCATTCCGCCCAGGATCCGTCATAGAGGGCGTTTCGTGTGTGGCCGAGCCGGGCGAGCGCCAGCGTGATCACTGCGGCGGTCACGCCGGAACCGCAGGTCGTGATCGCGGGCTTGTCCAGGTTCACGGTCGCCTGCTCGAAAGTCTTGCGGAGGTCCTCCGGCGACTTCATCGTGCCATCCGCATTCAGCAAGGTGCCGTACGGCACGTTGATGGAGCCGGGTATGTGGCCCGACCGCAGGCCTTCGCGGGGTTCGGGCACCTCACCGCGGAACCGCTCCGGACTGCGCGCGTCGAGGATCTGCCAGTCGCCGAGCTTGGCGGCATGGGCCACTTGAGTGACGTCCTTCACCATGTGAGATTGCCGCCGCACGGTGATATGCCGGTCGCGCATGCTCGGGGGGTGATCCTCAAGCGGACGGCCCTCGGCCTTCCAACGGGGCAGACCACCGTCGAGAACCGCGATGTCGGAATGCCCCATCAGCCGGAACAACCACCAGACCCGCGCGGCCGAAAACAGGCCGGCACCGTCGTACACCACGACCTGGTGCCCGTCGCCCACACCCAACCGGCGCATACGGCTGATGAACTTCTCCGGCGGCGGAACCATATGCGGCAGATCGGAGCGGTGATCCGAGATCTCGTCGATATCGAAGAAACGGGCGCCGGGGATATGCTCTGCATTGTACTCGGCGCGCGGGTCGCGCCCGGCGCTCGGCAGGTACCAGGAGGCGTCCAGAATTCGCAGATCCGGATTGGTCATGTGGGCGGCCAACCAGTCGGTGCTCACCAATGTCCTGGGATCACTGTGGTCCATCATTCCCTCCGTCGACCTGTCTGGTCAGAAAGTGCTAGTGCCGTATGGGCTTGGACGCAAGAGCAAGGCGCCCGTGCGGCAGGCATCCCCGGCGCTCGCATGCACGGCGTGCACTCCAGATCATCTGCGCGGAACGAACGGTCGTCGGTGCCGGGGTGCCAACAGGCCGGACGGGAGCGGGTGGCGGCTCGATCATCGACATGCACCGCGACCACTGCGTGTGTCGCCCGGTGCGTGACATGCCCATTGCGCGACGCCGCGCGCCATGTCCGCTATTGCCGTTTGGTCACTCGCCGTGTCTGAGCAGTCTTTGCTTCTGACGGTTCCAATCACGTTTGGCCTCGGTCGCGCGCTTGTCCTGGGTCTTCTTGCCCTTCGCGATACCGATCTTCAGCTTCGCGATACCCTTGTGGTTGAAGTACAGCACTAGCGGTACCAGCGTCATTCCCTTCCGCTGGGTGTCGTTCCACAGCCGGGAAAGCTCCTTGCGGGAGACCAGCAACTTGCGCCGCCGTCGTTCCTCATGTCCGAACATGGCGCGGTCGTAGGGCGCAATGTAGCTGTTTACCAGCCACAACTCGCCATTTTCCACCGCCGCGTAGCTCTCGGCGATATTCGCTGACGTCGTGCGCAGGCTCTTCACTTCCGAGCCAGTGAGCGCGATACCGCATTCGAGGTCATCCTCGATCGCGTAGTCATACCGTGCCCGCCGGTTCTCGGCGATCACTTTGTAGTTCGGATTGTCTTTGGGCTTTGCCATGGGGGCGGGATATAGGCTTTTGGCGGGCAAGTTCCAAGGGCCATGCGACCTGCCGCCCGCGCCGCGACGCTGCCATCGGTTTGCCTTTGCCATGGCGCTGCCGCATCATGGGCGCCTGCAACAGGATGGACAGGATGCGCTTCACACTCATCGACCCAAGTCACCCGTTCTACGCACCGTTGTGGCGGCGCGTCGTGATCGTCGTCGTGACGCTGGGCTGGGCCGCGGTGGAATTTGCGACCGGAAACCTGACATGGGGCATTCTGGTCGGGGCGCTCGGCGCCTATTGTCTGTTCAAGCTGATCCTGACCTTCGATCCTGCGGGTGCCGGGGACAGCGACTGACACCGGAGTCGGGGTGACGAAGGCCGTTCAAAGCCCTCGTCGTTGCGCCTCCCGCGATGGGCCGCACCCCGGTGGCGTCAGTCGAGCAGGCCCGCGTGGGTCATCGCCGCACGAATGGCCTTTTTCGTGCCGTCGGTCAGCCCGACAAGTGGCAGGCGCACCTCTTCGGAGCACTTTCCGAGCAGGGACAGGCCGTATTTCGCGCCGACAAGTCCCGGTTCGATGAAGATCGCCGTGTGCAGTGGCATCAGCAGATCCTGGTATTCCAGCGCCTTCGTGTAGTCGCCCGCCAAGGTCGCCGCCTGGAACTCCGCGCAGAGCTTCGGCGCAACGTTCGCTGTGACCGAGATGCAGCCGATCCCGCCATGTGCATTGAACCCGAGCGCAGTGGCATCCTCACCCGAAAGCTGGATGAAATCCTTGCCACAGGTCTGCCGCTGAAGGCTGACCCGGGTAATGTCGCCGGTCGCATCCTTGACGCCGGCAATCCTCGGCAGTTCGGCCAGCCGCCCCATCGTGTCGGGGGCCATGTCCACAACCGAGCGTCCGGGGATATTGTAAATGATGATCGGCAGCGAGCTGGCATCGTGGATCGCCTTGAAGTGCTGGTACAGCCCTTCCTGCGTCGGCTTGTTGTAGTAGGGCGTGACGACCAGCGCCGCGTCCGCACCGACGGCCTCCGCGTGACGGATCAGGCCGATCCCCTCGGCGGTGTTGTTGGAACCCGCGCCCGCGACCACGGGCACGCGCCCGGCCGCGGCCTTCACGACCTGTTCGACCACGTCGCCGTGCTCTGCGTGGCTCAGGGTCGGGCTCTCGCCGGTGGTTCCGACGGGCACGAACCCGTTGGAGCCCATCTCGATATGCCATTCCACCAGCGAATCGAGGGTCTCATGATCCAGTTTGCCGTCTTTGAACGGAGTCACCAGAGCGGGAAGTGAGCCTTTGATCATTGTTTTCCTCCGATTCCCGCGCCGGCGGCGCGTCTGGGGCGGGCACTATGCCCTGAGTCTACCTGTCAAAACGCGGCGGACCCTACAGACAGGATCCCCGCTTGCCAAGTTTGTGAGTTGCGATGGGGAATGGTTCGTCTAGTGTTTCGGCGCGTCGTCCCCGATTTGTCGAACCAGGTGTCCTGTGCGGATCGTTTTCACTGTCCTTTTCCTGTGGCTGATACCCTTCGGGCTCGCCGCCGATACCACGCCCCAGGCGAAAGCGCTCGGCGAGGCAATCTCGCAGATGCGCGAAGGCAACTGGCGCGGTGCGATCGTGGCCGCCGGACCCGCTGGCGAAGAGGGACGCGACATCATCGAGTGGTTCCGACTGCGTCAGGGCGGGCAGGCAGAGTTCGACGCCTATCGCGATTTCCTGTCCCGCCGCGCGGACTGGCCCGGGCTGGCACTGTTGCGGACCCGGGGCGAGGGCTCGATCCCGGAGGACGCCGACCCGAATGAGGTTCTGGCCTATTTCGGCGGCGATCTGCCGCAGACTGGCACCGGTGTTCTGCGCCTGGTGCAGGCGCATCGGGCGTTGGGCCAGTCCGGCGATGCAGAGGCGCTTGCGGTCATGGCGTGGCGCACCCGCACGCTGTCGATCGAGAGCGAATCCGCCCTTCTTGCCCTCTATCCGAAGCTGCTGTCGCAGCACCACGAGGCACGGCTGAACGATCTTCTCTGGCGTGGCAGGACGACCACTGCGCGGCGAATGATGGGGCGTGTCTCCGAAGGGTGGCAGGCGCTGGCAGCCGCACGCATGACATTGGCCGCGCGCGAGCCGGGGGTGGACGCACGGATCGAGGCGGTCCCAGAGGCGTTGCGCGAAGACGCCGGACTTGCCTACGAACGGTTCATATGGCGTGCGCGCAAGGGGCGAAGGGACGATGCCATCGCGCTGATGCGGGAACGCTCGACCAGCCCCGAGGCACTCGGGCGTCCGGAGAAATGGGCGAACCGGCGCCGGATCTACGCACGCCAACTCATGCAGGAAGGACAGGCAGAGGATGCATATGCGCTCGCAAGCCGTCACTTCCTTGTTGAGGGATCCAGCTTCGCTGATCTGGAATGGTTGTCGGGGTTCCTCGCGCTCCGGTTCCTGAACGACCCCGAGCTGGCGCTATGGCATTTCGACCGGTTCACCGGTGCCGTGGCGACACCGATTAGCCTCGGGCGGTCGGGCTACTGGCGTGGCCGCGCTCTGGAGGCGATGGGAGACGGCGAGGGGGCGCAGGCCGCCTACGAAGTCGGGGCGAAACACCAGACCAGCTTCTATGGCCTTCTCGCGGCGGAGGCCGGCGGCTACGCGATGGATCCGACCCTGACCGGGCGGGAAGTGTTCCCGGCGCTGGAGGAGAGCCCGCTGAAGGACAGTTCCGTGCTTGTGGCCGGCCTGCTGCTTCTCGATGCCGGAGAACTCAGCGAGGCGGAGCGATTCCTGACCCATCTGGTCGAAGAACTTGATCGCGATCAGGCGGGCACGCTGGGCGCGCTCATGCTGCAACTGAAACAGCCGCACCTTGCCCTGATGATCGCCAAGCGGGCGGCGCGTGGGGGCGTCGTGCTGCCGGCGGCGTATTTCCCGACCAGTCCACTCATGGACCGCGATCTGCCAGTGCCGAAGGAACTGGCGCTGGCGATTGCCCGGCGGGAGAGCGAGTTTGATCCCGTGGTGGTGAGCCCGGCAGGTGCGCGCGGGCTCATGCAATTGATGCCGGGCACGGCAAAGGACGTGTCGGCAGAACTGGGGATCTCCTATGACCGTGATGGCCTGACCGGTGATCCGGAATACAACGTGACCCTCGGGTCGACCTATCTCGCGGGACTGATCGAGGTCTTTGGACCGGCTCCGGTGCTGGTATCGGTCGGGTACAATGCCGGGCCGGGGCGGTCGCTGGACTGGACCGCGGCGCGAGGCGACCCGCGTTCCAAGGCTGTGGATGTCATCGACTGGATCGAACTCATCCCGTTCCGCGAAACCCGGAACTACGTGATGCGTGTTTCGGAATCGATCCTGGTCTATCGCGCCCGGCTGACCGGGGAGACGGGAGACGTTTCGGTCGTGGATTTCCTGCGAAACGGATAGATCCGGGGACAGTCGCCCGGAACTTGTCCCACCGCGCCGAAGGCGCGGCCCGGCCCAACTGCGATCAAGCGTCCCTTGGGCGCGCTGCATCGCGGGCGGGAGCCCCCACCTGCCCCGTTGCTTCCATCGCCCCCGTCGGTAAGCGTCTTCAGCCGTGTGCCCGGGCGCGCAGCGCGGTGAAAAGCCCCGCCGAGATGACGATTGCGCCACCAACCAGAACATTCGTTTCCAGGGCTTCGCCGAAGATGACGACACCGAAGAACGTGGCAAAGACCAGCTGGAAATAGGCGAAGGGCTGCACCGCGCTGGCTTCCGCGACCTCGTAGCAGCGGATCAGCAACCAGTGGCCGAAGGCACCGGAGACGCAAAGCGCCGCCATCCAACCCCAATCCGGGGCAGTCATCGGTTCCCAGTACCACCCGCCAATGGCCGTCATCGCCACCGCACCGACAGTCCCGGTCCAGAAGAAACTCGTGGCGGAGGTGTCTTTTCGCGCCGCCAGCCGGGTCAACAGCCCATAGAGTGCGAACAGGCAGGCGGCGGCCAGCGGGACCAGCGCATAGGGGGAGAAGACGGCGACACCGGGCTGCAAGATGACCAGCACGCCGATGAACCCCACCATGATGGCCAGCACCCGGCGCCAGCCAACCTTCTCGCCGAGGATCGGCCCGGACAGCGCTGCCACGATGAGCGGATAGCTGGCAAAGATGGCGTGGCTCTCGACCAGCCCCAGCAGCACAAACGCGGAGACCATGACCAGAATTTCCAGCGTCAGCAGCAACCCGCGAATGATCTGCAACGCCGGTTGACTTGTCGCCGCCGCGGCACGGATCGAACCGGCCTGTCGCGCGCTGACCGTCAGAACGAAGGCGGCAAAGAACCAGTAGCGGATCATGACCACCATGTAGACATTGTATTCGCCGGCAAGGTGTCTGGAGATCCCGTCCTGTACCGCGAAGACGAAGCAGGTCGCGATCATCAGGATGATGCCGAGGCGCGCGCTTTGTCCGACCTGATTCATCCGGTTTTCCTTCCCGTGGACATGTGGCGCTTGCGGCCGAAACCCGGCGGACGTTCGACAACGAAACCGGCCGCTCCGAGTGCCCGCCGAACCGCGCCGGCAGCGGTATAGGTGGCGAATGTGCCGCCCGGCACGGTATGTGCGCCGACTTCCGCAAGCAGTGTCTCTTCCCAGAGTTCGGGGTTCTTGGCCGGGGCAAAGCCGTCGAGGAACCAGGCGTCTGCCGCCCCCTCCCAACGCGGCAGCGTCTCGCGGGCATCACCCACTATCATTTGCGCCTCGACCGGACCAATCTGTACGGCAAAGCCGTCCAGCGCCCAGGCAGAGAGCAGATCCTCCACGTGGGGCACCTTGTCGGCAAAGGGTGCAAGCGCCTTGCGCAACGCGTCCCTGGAAAGTGGGAACGCTTCGAAACCAGTGTATTTCAGGGTGCTGCAGCCCACCTCCTTGGCACAGGCCGCGAGCGCCAGCAGGTTCAGCCCGGTACCGACACCAAGTTCCGCCACGTGAAAACCGGCAGCCAGCCGAGCGGGAAGGTCGTTGCCCGCGAGAAAGACATGGCGGGTTTCGGCCAGCCCATCCTCCAGCGAGTAATATGGATCTTCGAACCGGGTCGAAACCGGCACGTCACCGTCCCGCCAGGTTACCGCAACCCTCTGGCTCCCGTCGCCCACTTGCCCTAGACCTCCATGGAATCGCGCGGAGATTGGGCGAAAGGGGCGACCTTGGCAAGGATCGACGTGACTGTACGCGGCGGGGGTATCTTCGGATTGGCCTGCGCCTGGGAAATGTGCCGCCGCGGCGCCAATGTGCGCTTGATCGAGCGCGAACGTATCGGCGCGGGGTCGTCGGGCGGGCTTGTCGGCGCTTTGGCACCCCATGTGCCCGAGAACTGGAACCCGAAAAAGGCGTTCCAGTTCGAGAGCCTGATCATGGCGGAGCGATTCTGGGCCGAGGTGGCAGCAGTGTCCGGCAGGGATCCGGGATATCTGCGTAGCGGACGGTTGCAGCCGATTCTCGACGATGCGGCGCTGGACCGGTCTGAGGCACGCGGGCGCGAGGCAGCGGAGCTTTGGCAAGGCAAGGCGATCTGGTCCGTGGTGCCGGCTGCGGATTATGCCGACTGGTTGCTGCCCGGTCCCACCGGCAAGCTGATCCACGAGACGCTGTCGGCGCGGCTGCATCCCCGGCAGGCGGCCGCGGCACTGGTTGCCGCCATCGAGGCCCGTGGCGGCGAGGTCGTGTTTGGCGATGCCGAGGACGAAGGCAGTGTCGTCTGGGCGATCGGCCACCGGGGGCTGGAGGAGCTCAGCGTGGCTTTGGGAAAGACGATCGGAGCACCGATCAAGGGTCAGGCCGCCTGCTTCAAGCTGGATCGGGCGGAGATGCCGCAGCTCCTGGCCGATTCAGTCCACGTGATCCCGCATGTAGACGGCACGGTGGCCATCGGCTCCACGACAGAGCGTGAGTTCGACGCGCCGGACACGACCGATGCCAGACTCGACGAGGTGATCGACCGGGCGCGGGCCGTTTGCCCGGCCCTCCGGGACGCACCGGTGATCGACCGGTGGGCGGGGCTTCGTCCACGCTCGCGAAGTCGTGCGCCCATGCTGGGGCAATGGCCGGGCAGACCGGGACATTTCGTGGCAAATGGAGGGTTCAAGATCGGCTTCGGCATGGCGCCGAAGGTGGCCGAGGTCATGGCGGACCTTGTGCTGGAGGGGCGCGATGGCATCCCGTCCGGGTTCCGGGTCGAGGACAACCTCTGAGCCACTAGCTGCCCAGCCGCGTGCACGTCGGAATTGCCGGATCAGCTCAGGCGTGTGGCCGCTGTCCACCAGTCCGGGTGATTCTGCCGAAGGCTTCGGGCGGCGCTCTCCGCTTCCTCAGGAGTAGAAAAAAGCGCGAAGCAAGTGGCCCCCGATCCGGACATGCGGGCGAGTTGGCAGCCGGGCAAAGCAGAGAGAGCAGTCAGCGTCTCGGTGATCTGCGGCGCCAGCTTCCGGGCCGGCGGTTCGAGGTCGTTGCGCTGTGTTGCCAGCCATTCCGCGATTTCACCCGGCGTGGTGAACTGCGGGATGTCCGGCATCGGTGCGTTGTCCCTGCGCGCGAGGGCTTTGAAAACCGACGGTGTCGGAACCTCGATGCCCGGATTCGCGAGGACGGCGGGAAGTGGTGGCAAGGGGGGCACCGGGGCAAGCCTCTCCCCTATCCCGGACATCCGCACAGCGCGACCCTCAAGGCAAACAGGAACGTCTGCGCCAAGCGCCAGCACGTCACGACCATCGGGCAGGGGGGCGCCGGTCAGGGCATGCAGCGCGCGCAGGGTTGCCGCGGCATCCGCCGAGCCACCGCCAATCCCGGAGGCGGCAGGCAGACGCTTGGTCAGTGTGAGCGCGGCATTCGCGCCGGGCATGAGGCGCGCTGCCTTCAGCACCAGATTGCCATCATCCACCGGGACGCCAGCGCGGCGCGGGCCGTCCACCGCCAGGGATGTGTCGGGCGCGTCCTCTGCGGAGATCGTATCTCCGACATCCGCGAAAACCACGAGGCTGTCCAGCAGGTGGTATCCGTCGGGGCGCTGTCCTGTGACGTGTAGCGTCAGGTTGATCTTGGCCGGGGCGAAGGCCTCAACCGTCGTCGTTGGCGACATGAAGCGGCTCCGCCCCTTCTTCCTCCAGCACGAGGTCCAGCCCGACGTCGAGCTTTCGGCGAATGCGCTCCGCCTCCTCCGGTTCCGGGTCGAAGGACAGTGCACGGTGCCACTGGAACTCGGCTTCGATTCTTCGGCCGACAGCCCAGTAGGCATCGCCGAGGTGATCGTTGACAATCGGGTCCACCGCCATGAGTTCGGCAGCGCGCTCCAGATGGATGACGGCCTCGTCATATTTTCCCATGCGATACAGGACCCACCCCAGACTGTCGGTGATGTAGCCCGAGCCGGGCTGGGCGGCGACGGCCTCCTCGATCATCGCAAGCGCCTCGTCGAGGTTGGTCTGCATCTCGACGTAAGAATAGCCGAGGTAATTGAGCACCTGTGGCTGGCCGGGATTGAGCTCCAGCGCCTTGAGAAAATCGGGTTCGGCCTCATCCCAGCGTTTCATGCGCTCATGGGTGATCCCACGGGTGTAGTAAACGATCCATTGCGCAGGGTCCGGCTCGTCGAAAAGCGCAATGGCGGCGTCATAGGCCTTGGAGGCTTCCTCGTAGCGTTCCTCGCCGCGCAGCATGTCGCCAAGGGTGATCTGCACGATCGGCATGTCGCCATGGGTTTCCGCGAGCTGTTCCAGCACTTCGACCGCGGCCTCGTTCTTGCCGGCGGCGCGAAGAGCGGCGGAGCGGCCGATCTCCGCCACGTGGAAGCCCGCATTGTCGCGCGGGACACGGTTGTAGGCTTCGGTGGCGAGGTCGTATTGCTCCTGCGCCTCCAGAAGGCCGGCCCCGAGGAGAATTGCATCGACATGGTCGGGGCGCAGGTATTCGGACACCCGCGCGTAGAGCAACGTGTAGCTGTCGGCGGCCTCACCCTCCAACGCACCCGCCACGGTGTAGAAGACTTCCGCCAGCCCGTCCTGAACACTACCGATCTGGCTGAAGGGGATTTTCTCGCCCGCCTGGAGCCGCGTGACAAGCTCTTCGAGACCCGGGTCGAGGTCCGAGCCCCAGCCTGCCGCGATCAGGTCCAGCGCATGATCGTTGCGATCAAGTTGGCTCAGGACCTGCGAATGGGCGATGGCGCCCCGACGCGTCAGGCGCAGTGGCGCGCCGCCCTCGCCTGAGAACAGCGCCTCGGCGGCTTCGAAATCGCCGGCGAGGGATAGCGCGAGGGCCTTGTGGTAGAGTCCGAAGGCCATCAGCCCTGTGTCGGAGGATGCCTTGTCGAAGGCCGCCATGGCCTCGTCCACTCGGCCAAGCCCCATAAGGCACCAGGCCTCCACGAGGGAGTCGACCAACGGACCGACAGACAGCTTCGTCCCGAGAGCATCGAGGACCGCCTGATACTGTTCCTCCTTCAGATCCCCTCCCATGAGGACCATGTTGGAAATCTGGCTGGTGAGGCCGGTGGCCTGCATCTGCCGCGCGATGGGCACGGCCATCTCAATCTCGCCGAGCGCGGCATAGGCCACGAGCGCGCTTTCCTGAAGCATGGGATTGCGCCGGTCACGCATGAGGGCGCGGGTGTAATAGTCGGCAGCGGCCCGGAAGTCGCTGTGGTAGCTGGCGTGGCGCGCCGCCAGGTAGGCACCGGAGAAGCCCCGCCCGGGATCGTCCTGTGCAGGGACGGGGGTGGCGAGGGCAAGGCCGATGGCCGTGGCCAGCGTCAGGCGAAGGGAATGGATACGGGGCAAGTGCTCGGCCTCATCATCAACTGCTGACGGATACCGTAGCTCTGGCACGGGGGCGAAACAATAGACGCCGCTGAAGATCCCCGGCCCAAGGTGGCCCGGTTGACGTGAACGTGAGCGGGAAATTGCAGGTCGGGCAGCGAGAACACACCTGTGAACCGGACGGAACACCGGGGCAAAGTGGCCTGGCCCAAAGAAAAACGGCCCGGGGACATGGCCCGGGCCGTGGTCGGTGTTGGTCCCGATCACATGTTCGGGTAGTTCGGCCCGTCGCCGCCCTGCGGGACGGTCCAAGTGATGTTCCCGGTCGGATCCTTGATGTCACAGGTCTTGCAGTGGACGCAGTTGGAGAAGTTGATGACGAACCGCGGTGCGGCCCCGTCGTCCTCGACAAACTCGTAGACCCCGGCGGGGCAATAGCGCGAGGATATGCCGGCGTAGCGGCCAAGGTCTTCGCGCACGGCCAGTTCTTCGTTGGCCAGCTTCAGGTGGCAGGGCTGGCTTTCCTCATGGCTGGTCATGGAAAAGCTCACGTTGGTCAGCCGGTCGAAGGAGAGTTTTCCATCCGGCTTCGGGTACTCGATCGGCTGGCATTCGCGTACGTCTTTCGTCGATTGCGCGTCGGTCTTGCCATGTTTCATCGTGCCGAAGGGATT
This sequence comes from Aliiruegeria haliotis, assembly GCF_003003255.1. Classification (GTDB taxonomy): domain Bacteria; phylum Pseudomonadota; class Alphaproteobacteria; order Rhodobacterales; family Rhodobacteraceae; genus Tropicimonas; species Tropicimonas haliotis. The sequence goes on along the minus strand of NZ_PVTD01000003.1, from coordinate 228,590 downwards.
CCAGCCGGTTTTGGAGCCCAGCCACATGTCGAGCCCGCCAAAGGCGAGGCCGCCCAACAGTCCGAACTTTGACCAGAGCGGCTTCACGTTGCGGACTGGCTTGAGATCCTTGCCGACGGGGCCGGTGCGCAGGCCCTCGTTGTAGTCCGTCAGCTCGTCGCTGGCGCGCCCGGCCTTGATCGCGGCATGGGCGGCTTCGGCGGCTTCCTTGCCGGAGTGCATCGCGTTGTGGATGCCCTTGATCCGAGGCACGTTGATCAGGCCGGAGGAACAGCCGAGCAGCGCGCCGCCGGGGAAACAGCTCTTCGGGATCGACTGGTAGCCACCCTCCGAGATCGCACGGGCGCCATAGGCCACACGCTTGCCACCCTCCAGCAATTCCTTGAGCATCGGGTGATGCTTGAACCGCTGGAACTCCATGTAGGGGAAGAGGGTTGGGTTGGCATAGTTCAGGTGTACAACGAAACCGACACAGACCTGGTTGTTCTCCATGTGATAGATGAAGGAACCGCCCCCTGCGTTCGAACCGAGCGGCCAGCCCATCGTATGCGTGACCGTGCCTTCGCGGTGCTTTGCGGGGTCGATCTCCCAGATCTCCTTCATCCCGAGGCCGAACTTGGGAACATCGCACTCCTTGTCGAGCTCGTACCTGGCGATCAACTCCTTCGCCAGCGACCCGCGCACCCCTTCGGAGATGAAGACATACTTGCCGTTCAGCACCATGCCGGGCTCGTACCCCGGGCCGGGCGTGCCATCGGGGTTCCGGCCGAACTCGCCGGCCACCACACCCTTGACCTCGCCAGTCTCGCCATAGACCAGCTCGGAGCAGGCCATGCCCGGAAAGATCTCAACACCCAACGCTTCGGCCTGCTCGGCCATCCAGCGGCAGACGTTGGCGAGAGAGACGATGTAGCAGTGATGGTTGTTCATCAGCGGCGGCATCATCATGTTGGGCAGCCGGATCTGGCCGCCCTCGCCGAGCATGTAGAATTCGTCCTTCTTCACCTTCGTGGTGATCGGGGCGCCCTTGTCCTTCCAGTCCGGGATCAGCGCGTCGAGCCCCGCGGGATCCATGACGGCCCCCGAGACGATATGGGCGCCCACTTCGGACCCTTTTTCAAGTACGACCACATCGAGATCCGGGTCGAGCTGTTTCAGACGGATTGCCGCCGACAGCCCTGAGGGGCCTGCACCCACGACGACAACATCGTAGTCCATCGCTTCGCGTTCGATATCGCTCATTGCTTTTCCCGATTCTGGCTCTGTGCGGAACAATATGTAGCTGCGGCACTGCCTAACGGACACAAAAGTACGTCGTCAATTGTAACGCAGCATCACAATGACGCAGTGCGCTATCGCACCACCCTCAGGCGCTGGCGCATCCGCGTCCGGGGGCAGCGCGTTGCACCAATCAATCACCTTGCGGATCATGATTTCCCCGAACACATCATTTCCGTGAGGCGCGTCCTTCGGATTCCTGTGCCGATACTCCATTTTCATGCAACCGTCTGTGTCCAGGCAAATAGGAGGCACACCAACGCCACGAGCCTTCAAAAGCGCCTTCACCTCCGTTAAGTAGATTCGGAATACACGTTGTGCCTGTTCGGCGCCAAGCGCACGGACGCACTCATGCTCGGGAAACGGAACGGGAGCGGACACCCGGGGAACAACACGTAGCACCTCCATAGGTTTCGAGACGGAACACGGTTGTCTCTGGGAAACTCCGGGCGGCTGTGCGCGGTCGGCGTGCATGGTGGTTTCTCGGCGAGGTTGCTTTGTTGGCCGGGCAATCGGGTCGACAATCCGGCCAATGACCTGCCAGCTTTCAGTTTGCCAAACACCGGAGCCCGGCAAGATGGATTGAAGCGGGCGCCGCAAACCCCTTGACTTTGCCTTGCCCGCTTGGGTTAAGGGCCTTCAACTCTCATCCCGACATTCCAGATCGTGCAGAGACCAAAATGGAAAAGATACCTATGACTCGCGCGGGTTTCACCGCGCTGGACGCCGAGCTCAAGAAGCTGAAGACCGAGGACCGCCCTGCCATCATCAAGGCGATTGCGGAGGCCCGCGAACACGGTGACCTGTCCGAGAACGCAGAGTACCATTCCGCTCGGGAGAAGCAGAGCTTCATCGAGGGGCGCATCAAGGAATTGGAGGGGTACATTTCCCTCGCCAACGTGATCGACCCCGCGTCGCTCTCGGGGTCGATCAAGTTCGGCGCGACCGTAACAATCGTCGACGAGGACAGCGACGAAGAGAAGACCTACCAGATCGTGGGTGAGCCCGAGGCCGACCTCGAAAGGGGCTTGTTGAACATCAAGTCGCCCATTGCGCGGGCACTGATCGGCAAGGAAGAGGGCGACAGTATCGAAGTTCGCACACCGGGCGGCGAAAAGGGGTATGAGATCCTCAGCATCAAATATGTCTGAGTCGGCCCCGCGATGAACCAAAAACCCGCCCCGAAACTCGGCGCAACCACACCTCCGGCCCCGAAGGCAGGGCGGGACCCGGCCGATGTCATCGGGCTGGCGGTGAGTGCGCTGTGGCTTCTGGGCGCCGGTGTCTTTTTCCTCGTGCTACCCGGGGACGACACGGCGGGTTTCGACCCAGCACGGTTCCTGATGACCCTGCTCGCGGTGTTCCTGCCGGTTGCGCTGATCTGGATCGCCGTGACGTCGGCGCGCAATGCAAGGCAGATGCGGGAGGAGAGTGCGCGGCTTCAGGCCGCCATCGATGCCATGCGGCATGCCTATTCGAGCCAGGCGCCGCAGCAGGCTGACGGGTTGCGGCTGCCACTGGAACAGAAGCTTGACGAGATCGCGCGGGCCCAGAAGAAAACCGAAGCCGCTTTGGCACACCTGACCTCGGTCAATGCGCAGGCGAATGTCCGGTTGCGGCCCACCGAGCGACCGGCGCTCTCGGGCGCGAAGCCAGCGGAGCCGAAGCCCGATGCCGCGCAACCCACGCTGGCCCTCGGCACGTCGGTTGAGGATATCGCGGAACGGATTTCGTCGGAGGATTTCATCCGCGCGCTAAACTTTCCCGAGGACGAGCGGGACAGGGAAGGCTTCCGGGCCTTGCGCATCGCGTTGAAGGACCCGACGGCCTCCGCCCTCGTGCGCTCCGCTCAGGACATCCTGACGCTTCTCGCCGAAGACGGGATCTACATGGACGACCTTGCCCCGGACAGTGCCCAGGCAGAGGTCTGGCGCAAGTTCGCAGAAGGCGAGCGCGGGCGCAGCATTGCCGGACTCGGCGGCATCCGTGACCGCTCCAGCCTGGCACTGACGGCAGGACGTATGCGGCAGGACCCCGTGTTCCGCGACTGTGCCCATCACTTCCTGCGGCGCTTCGACACCACGTTTGCCAGCTTCGAGAAGAACGCGACGGATGCAGAGATCGCAGCTTTCGCCGAAACCCGGTCGGCGCGCGCGTTCATGCTTGTGGGGCGGGTGTCAGGGACGTTTGACTGATCGCGGGCGCGGCGGCACCGGACATGTCATGGTCGTCGCTTCCCGAAACCCGAAGATGCGACCGAACGGCCGCGTCCGCACCTTGCCAGTCGGGATGAACCCCAATCTTTCGTAAAGCGCCCTCGCACGCGGATTCCGGTCGATGACGTCGAGACGGACGGTCTGCATACCCTGCCGGGCGGCTTCCTGCATGATCGCTTCGATGAGGGTCGTGCCGACACCTCGGCCACGCGCATCCGACGCAACGAAGATCCCGTCCATCAAGAATTGCCCCTCCGCCATCGGCCGGTCGGTCAGGTCGAGCAGCACGCCGCGCCAGACCGCGCCGATGGCACCGTAGACCCGCGCAAGGTCACCATAGGTTGCCGCCACGAAACCGCCGCGTTGGGTCTTGTACCCGGCGACGCCGAGCAAGGTGCCGTCCTCGTCCAGAACCGTCAGGGCGTGGCTGGGGCGAACCGCGCCATGCAGAAACCGCAGCGCAAGGTCCTGTGGGCCTAGAATTCGCCCGAGCTTGCCGGAGAATGCTTCCCAGAACATTCGCGCCACCTGGTCCCTGTCCTCTTCGCGAAACCCTCGCTCGACACGCACGCCCGCCCGTCCTTTCAGCCGTTCGGCTGCCACTGATTGCATCCCGCGCCGGGATCCCCTATGCGCGGACCATTGCAATCTAGAGCTTGCCAGTGAACTTCACCACACCCCTTGCGGCCTTCCTTTCAGGAATGCGCAGCAGCGCCCCATTCCTGATCGTCGTCGTGCCCTTCGGCTTCCTGTTCGGTGTCATTGCCACGGAGGCCGGACTCGGTATCCGGGAGATCATGGGCTTCACCGTGCTGGTCATTGCCGGGGCGGCGCAGATCACCGCGGTGCAGATGATGCAGGACAATGCACCCGCGCTGATCGTTCTGGCTTCCGCGCTTGCGGTGAACCTGCGGATGGCGATGTATTCCGCCTCGCTGGTGCCCTACCTGGGCGCGGCGCCGATGTGGCAGCGGATGGCGATGGCCTACCTGATGTTCGACCAGAACTATGCTCTCAGCATGGTGAAATTCGAAGAATGCCCGGATATTCCCCTGTCCCAGCGGGTCGCCTACTACATGGGGGCGGTGTCGTTGGTTGCGCCTTGCTGGATCACGTTCACCTATCTCGGCGCAGTGGTTGGCGGGCAGATCCCGCCGGAAATCGCGCTCGATTTTGCCGTGCCGATCACGTTCATCGCCGTTGTCGCGCCGGCCCTCCGAACACTTCCGCATGTGGTGGCGGCATTCGTGGCATCTGTGCTGGGGCTGGTCTTGGCAGGGCTGCCCTACAACACCGGCATGCTGGTCGCTGCCGCGGTGGCGCTGGTCTGCGCCGCAGAGCTGGAGCGCAGGCTGACAGCCGGAAAGACACGAAGGGCGGTAGGATGACCTATGCAACCTGGGAAATCTGGGCCCTGATTGCCGGGATGGCGGTGGGCACTTTCCTGATCCGGTTTTCGTTCCTGGGGCTGATCGGGGGGCGGGAACTCCCGCCTTGGGTCCAGCGCCACCTGCGATACACGCCCGTTGCGGTTCTGCCGGCGCTCGTGGCACCGCTTGTGGCCTGGCCGGAGGCCACCGGCGGTCAACCGGATCTGGCCCGGATCCTGGCCGCGCTCGTGACCGCAGCGTCGGGATACATCACGCGCAGCCTGCTTGCTGCAATCGCCTGCGGGCTCGGCACGCTCTATTTCGCGCTCTACCTGCTAGGCTGACGCTACTGCAACTCGGGGTGGGTGTTGTATCCCGGGTCGGGACCGTATTCGACGATGATATCCGCCCGCGCTGCGGGGTTGTCGGCGACATAGGTCGTGTTGCTTTCGCCGTCCGAATAGAGATCGGAACGATCATCCGGGCCGCCGTCATAATAGCGGGAGATCTTCACGCCGGGGATCTTGTCGAAATAGCGCATTGTTGCCTTTGGGAAGGGGGACGACGGGGCGTCCTCGAACCCGGGAACTCCGCGCAGGATGCGCCCGATGGAGGTCGTGCAGAACGCGTTCGGGACCGCGCCGTAGGACTCGATTCGAGCGAGCGCGATGGCGGCTTGCTCCGGTGTCACCTCGACGTCATGCCGGATCACCCGGAACGTGTTGCGTGCGTGGTAGTCGATGAAGAAATCCAGCAGCGGATCGGTGATGCCGTAGTGCACGTCCGCGCGCTGCGGTGCGTAGGGATGGTGAAAGGTGCCCGCCGGGTTGAAGATCACCCGTTGCGAGCCGTTGACCATCAGCCCCGAATGCGCACCCTCGTTGGAGCGATTGTTGACCATGGTGAAAAGCGTGATGGTCGATGGACCGGGGGCCCGGTAGCGCGCAGCCTGAACGGCCTCGTCCGGCGCCCAGGGGCCGGAGCCGGTGCAGGCAACCAGCAGCAACGGCAGGCACAGTGCCAGCAACAGTTTCTTCATTTTGGGATCTCCTGTTGCCTTCTCTGCCGTGTCCAGGAAAGGCGCCCGGATCAGCCGTTGACCAGGCCAATGAAGATGAGCAGCAGAATGCTGATCACGGCGCCCCAGGTCACCATGCGGATGAACCCGTCAAAGGTCTTCTCCTGCACGGAAATGTCCATGCTGCCGTGTTCGTACTTCGAGTCTGCCATGCGCCTTGCGCCTCCCGTTGAATGTCCTGTCGCTCAGCCTGATTAGCGGATCAATCGGGCGGTGTTAAGAGCCTCGCCGATCAAATCTCGGATCCATGCGACCAGTCTCTAGGCCTCGCCGTCGCCCTGTTCGTTCAACTCCTGCGCGAGTCGGAACCCGATGCGGCGGGCCTCCTGGGTTTCGCCCTGTTTGGGCAGCGCCCGCAGGATGACGTTCAACTGGCTCACGTGCTGGATCAGCTGGGTCCGGGTGCCGGCGCCGTCGGTGCCGTAGAATGTCACGATATCGGGGTCGAAGTATCCGATCCCCTCGATCCGCAGAACGCCTGCGGTCGCGCCGGTGAAGCCCATTGCGACCTCGTGGTCGCCGTCCAGAAGGTCCTCGAAGTTCTTGATATAGAGGATGAGCCGCTCATAGGCCCATTTGGCCGGACTCTTCTTCTCGGGTGGAGTGCGGGCGACCTCCGGAAGGGGATGGCATTCGAAACCGCGACGGGCCTCCGGATCGGCGTGAACTGCGTGGGCGCGTGGGGGATTGGCCTCGTCGGCGTGTGGACCTTTCGGGTCCTTGTCACCTGCCATGCTGGTATCCTTCCCGTTGTTCAACCCGCTCCGACCCGCTGCCAGAGCCAGGCACCGTCCTGACGGCGCTGACGGATCACGTGACCCGCATGCAACAGATGATTGAGGTGTCCGACTGATTCCACAAGGGCCAGACCGTATTCGCCGGCCCCGATCTGCCGTTTGAAGAGCGGCTGGAAGCAGTCATGCGCCGTCCTCGGCTGATCAAGGTGTGCAAGCAGCCGCTCCAATGCGTGGTGATGGTTGTCGATCAACTGCCGCATCCGGACCGGCAGACCGGTGAACGGCAGCTTGTGGCCGGGCAGGACAAAGTGGTCCTCTCGCGCAAGACCGGCCAGCCGTTCGCAGCTTTCCAGCCAGTCGCCCACCGGATCGGCATCCGGCTCGGTCGGGTAGACACCGAGGTTGGGGGAAATGGATGGAAGCAATTGGTCGCCCCCAAGCACCAGCCTGTCGTCCCGGCTCCAGAAAGTCGCATGTTCGGCCGCGTGGCCATTGCCCATGTGCACGTCCCAGTCACGTCCGCCGATGCGGATGACGTCACCTTCTCTGACGCGTGTGAACCCGAGCGGCAGGGGCCACACGGTATCGGCGAAGTTGAACGGACGGTCTTCCATGCGGCGGGCAAGGACCTCCGGGTCCATGCCCGCGCCGCGGTAGAAGGCCAGTGTTTCCTCGGGCCAGCTTTCCTGAACGTCGAGCGTCAGCATCCGGGAGTAGAGCCATGCCGTGCGGCTTGTCACCAGCTCCGCGCCGTGTTGCGACTGGAACCAACCGGCCAGCCCGACATGATCGGGGTGGTGATGGGTGACCACCACGCGTGCCACAGGCTTCCCCGCCAGCGGCCCGGACGTCATGATCCGCTCCCAAAGCGCCCGGCCGCGCCGGCTCGATAGCCCGGTATCCACCACGGTCCAGCCGTCGCCATCGTCGAGCGCGTAGATGTTCACGTGGTCGAGCGCCATGGGCAGCGGCAGGCGCAGCCACAGCACGCCGTCGGCAACCTCGATTGCCTCACCCTCTGCTGGCGGAGCCTCGTGCGGATAGCGGAGCGGAGCGAGCGGGCGCGCGTCCATCACACGGCCTGCAAATCTTCGACGCTCATGGTGTAGAGACCCTCGGCACCCTCGCGCACTTGCGCGATCAGCCCTTCGTGTTCCGGCAGGAGGCGCTTGATGTGGAAGGTCGCAAGGCTGGTGCGCGGGCCGGTCCCGCCTTCGGCCATGGCCGCCATCAGGTGATAGTGCGCACCAAGCACCCGGGCGAAGGCGCGCAGGTAAGGCACGCAACCGGCGAAGCGGTCCTGCATATCCTGCTCGACCAGCCATTCGGTCACTTCCCGGAAGTTCTCGGCGGCGTTGAACATCGGCTTTGCGAGGTCCGGAAGCGTTCCGCGTGCGGCCTCGGCATTGGTCTCCACCTCGTCCAGCAGCGCGTAGGCCGCGGCCCCGCCATCCATCATCTTGCGTGCCACCAGATCCATTGCCTGAATGCCGTTGGTGCCTTCATAGATCTGTGTGATCCGAACATCGCGAAGGTACTGGGCGGCGCCGGTCTCCTCGATATAGCCCATGCCACCATGCACCTGTACGCCAAGGCTGGCGACCTCATGGCCGATATCCGTGCCATAGGCCTTGGAGATCGGCGTCAGAAGGGCCGCCCGTGCCTTCCAGTCCGCATCGCCGGTTGCGTGTCCCATGTCGATGGCCACCGCATTGGCGAGAGAGATAGCGCGGGCGGCAAAGGTCTCCGACTTCATGGTCATCAGCATCCGGCGCACGTCCGCATGCTCAACGATCGTACCGGTGCCACCGACCTTGCCCTGCTTGCGCTCCATTGCATAGGCGACGGCGTGCTGGGTTGCGGCCTCCGCCAGCCCGATACCCTGTGCGGCAACGCCCAGCCGCGCATTGTTCATCATCGTGAACATCGCGGCCATTCCGCGATGTTCCTCGCCCACCAGCCAGCCCCTGGCGCCGTCGAATTCCATCACGCAGGTGGGTGATCCGTGGATGCCGAGCTTGCTTTCCAGGCTCACCACCTTCACGCCATTGGCAAGGCCGGGCGTCCCGTTGTCATCCGGCAGGTTGCGCGGCACGAGGAAGAGGCTGATCCCCTTCGTCCCCGGCGCACCATCCGGCAGGCGGGCCAGAACGAGGTGGCAGACGTTTTCGACGAAATCGCAATCTCCCCAGGTGATAAAGATCTTCTGCCCTGTCACCGCATAGGTGCCGTCATCGTTGCGTTCGGCCCGGGTGACCAGAGCGCCGACGTCGGAGCCTGCGCCCGCCTCTGTCAGGTTCATCGTGCCCGACCACTCGCCGGAGATCAGCTTCGGCAGGTAGAGGTCCTTCAGTTCGTCCGAGGCGTGGGCATTCAGCGCCTCGATCTGCCCCTGAGTTAGCAACGGGTTGAGTTGCAGCGACAGGCAGGCGGAGGACATCATGTCGTTGATCGCGGTCTGTAGCGCGACCGGCAGGCCCATGCCGCCATGCTCGACGGGGCCGGATACGTTCACCCATCCGCCCTCGGCGATTGCGCTGTAGGCCTCGGCATAGCCGGGCGCCGCCCGCACGCGGCCATTTTCCAGCGTGGAGTGATGTTCGTCGCCGGCGCGGTTGACCGGAGCGATCACCTCTTCACAGAGTTTGCCTGCCTCTGACAGGATCGCCTGGGTCATGTCCTCGGTCGCTTCGGAGAACATGTCCGTGGCCCGGACTTGGTCCAGACCGACGAGGGTTTCGAAAAGAAAATGGAAATCGGCGAGCGGAGCGCGGTAGGACATCGGGATTCACCTCAACATGCGGCCTTGGCAGGGCGGTGCCCAAGGCGTATCACCCTTGGTTCAAAAGGAAGTCTAACGCCTGCACAACAGCGGCACAAAACGGACGCAGCGTCACGAGGTTTCATGCCCCCTGTAACCGAACGTCTCGAAGCAGATCTGGCGGGTCTTGCACGTGCCCGCACACTCCTTGGCGCCGGGGAACTCGTGGCCTTCCCGACAGAGACGGTCTATGGCCTCGGCGCCGATGCGCGGCAGGGAGCTGCGGTGGCGCGAATCTTCGAAGCCAAGGGCCGGCCTCGTTTCAATCCGCTCATCGTGCACGTGGCCGACCTCGATACGGCGGAACGCCACGGGGTGTTCGGGACCGATGCGATGGCGCTGGCCGATGCCTTCTGGCCCGGCCCCCTGACCCTGGTGGTGCCGCTGCGAGAAGACTCCGGGCTCTCGCCATTGGTGTCGGCCGGTTTGGAAACGGTGGGCATTCGGGTTCCGGGCGGTGGTGTCGCGCAGGAACTGCTTCGCCTCTTCGACGGGCCGGTGGCGGCGCCGTCGGCCAATATCTCCGGAAAGGTCAGCCCGACCCGCGCGGAACATGTCCTCGATGGGCTCGATGGTCGAATTGCAGCGATTCTGGATGGGGGACCGGCGGAGGTCGGCGTGGAATCCACGATCATCGGTTGTTTCGACCATCCCCGGATGCTGCGCCCGGGTGGCTTGCCGGCCGAGGCGATCGAAGCTGCGCTGGGCCGCCCGCTCGCCCACGCGCCGGTTGGCGATACGCCCAATGCCCCGGGGCAACTCGCGTCCCACTACGCCCCCGGCGCGCCGGTACGGCTCAACGTGGACAGCCCAGAGCCCGGAGAACGGCTGCTTGGCTTCGGTCACGTGCATGGGGCGGCGTTGAACCTGTCGCCCGGCGGAGACCTCGTTGAGGCGGCGGCCAACCTGTTCGACCATTTGCGGCGGATGGATGCCAGAGGGGATGCCCCCATAGCTGTCTCACCGATCCCGGACCATGGGCTCGGGCGCGCGATCAACGACCGCCTGACCCGTGCCGCCGCGCCACGCCCCTAGGCGCGCCCGGCGCTGGCACTGAGCGTCAGCGGATCGATTCCGAGCGTCGCCAGCGCCATTTCCCATTTCTGGGAATTGTCCGCCTCGAAGACGATTTCGTGACTGGCCTCGGCCGTCAGCCAGCCGTTGTGAGCGATCTCGCCCTCCAGCTGTCCGGGGGCCCAACCCGAGTATCCGAGCGCGAGCAGGGCCTTCTTCGGACCGCGCCGAAAGGCCATGTCTTCAAGGATCTGAAGTGTCGCCGTCATGCTGAAGTGATCGTCCACCCGCAAGGTCGTGTCCTCGATCTCGTATTCGGAGGAATGCAGTACGAACCCCCGCCCGTGTTCGACCGGGCCGCCGACGTGGATCTCCGTCGGCAGGTCCGGCTCGCTCATTGGGATTTCAAGCTGCTCCAGCAGGTCGTCGAACATCAGGTCCACGGCCGGCTGGTTCACGATCAACCCCATGGCGCCATCTTCGGAATGGGCACACATGAAGATCACCGACTTGTCAAATCGGGGATCGCTCATGCCGGGCATGGCAATGAGGAGTTTACCGGAGAGATCCATGAGAGATTCGGAGCGTGTCATCGCGGGAACAATGCGGTGCAGCGCTGCACCACACAAGAGTACGTGAGCGCGCAGGTGAGGAGGTTCGCCATTATGTGATTTCCCATGTTGCGGGGGCTGCGTATTGTCGCGCTCATGATCCGTTTTTCACGACTTCTGCTGGCTGCGGCCATGATTGCCGGCACTGTTTCGCCATTCTCCGCCAAGGCCGGCGGGGCACCTCAGGACGTCGTGCAGGCGAAGATCCTCGGTGGATGGGTGACAGAGAACGGCACCCGAATGGCGGCGCTGCACCTGCGACTGCTGCCGGGGTGGAAGACATACTGGCGCGCACCGGGTGATTCCGGCATCCCGCCGAGCTTCAGTTGGAAGGGTTCGAAGAACCTTGGCGGGGTGCAGTACCACTGGCCGAGCCCGGAGGTGTTCACCACTTATGGTATGCGCAGCATCGGCTACAAGGACGAGCTTGTCCTGCCGATCGAGTTGCACCCTCGTCACCCGGGCCAGCCGATTGTCATTCGGGGCAGGATGGACCTCGGTGTGTGTGAGACGATCTGTATGCCCGCACATCTGACCTTCAAGGCAGAGCTGTCGGGCCTTGGGGCATCCGATCCGACGATCCATGATGCGCTCGCGCAGCGTCCGGTGCCAGGGTCGCGTGCAGGGGTCTCCTCCGTGGATTGCGAGCTTGAACCAATCTCTGACGGGCTGGCGCTTCAGGCGACCATCCGAATGCCACGTCTTCAGGGCGAGGAAGTCGCGCTCGTAGAAGCCGGCGATCCGCATATCTGGGTGTCGGAACCCGATGCGCACCGCGCCGGCAATGCGCTTCGTGTCACCGCCGACCTTGTTCCGCCGACCGGGCGGCCGATGGCGCTCGATCGCAGCGCGCTCCGGTTCACGGTCATCGGCGCCAACCACGCGGTCGATATTCAGGGCTGCACCACGAACTGATCGCGGGAACAGCCTGTCAGGGGGTGTCGACCCTCCGTCTCGGCCCGGCAATCCGCAGTGCCACAGCGCCGAGGACGAAGGCCGCGACCCCGATTGCCAGCGATGCTGCGGCAAACAGCCCGAAAGCCATGAACAGGGACACGTCCCCCAAGGATAGCGACGAGGCTAGCGGTGCCCAGACCTCCCCGGTCGCGAGGACCGCACCCATCGTGGCCAGGAACGCGGCAAGTGTGGCGACCGCCGCGAGGATGGTCATCGCGGCGACACCACCTGTCCGCCCGGGATTTCGTATGGCGCGGCGGAAGGCTTCGAACTGCCGGTGGATATCGTGCTGCATGGCAAGCAGTGCAGGCACGATCAACAGCACCAACACGACCCCGAAGCCGAGGCCATAAACCAGCGTGATCACCGTCGGTTTCAGGAACTGCGCCTGTCGCGACGGCTCGTACAGCAGCGGCGCGAGGCCGATGACCGTGGTAAGCGTGGTCAGGAGAACCGGCCGCAGGCGATCCGCTGCCGCATCGACAATCGACGGGAAAAGCCCCCTGTCGCGCGAATACTCGTCCACGGTCGTCACCAGCACGATGGAATCGTTGATGATGATGCCGGACATGCCGATGATCCCGATCACCGTGAACATGGACAGTGGCAAGCCCCAGGCCGCGTGACCATAGATCGTCCCGATCAGGCCGAAGGGGATCACCGCCATGATCAACAGCGGCCGGAACCAGCTTGAGAAAACCCAGGCGAGCGTCAGGTAGATGCCAAGCATGCAAAAGCTGTAGCCGACCAGCGCGTCGTTCAGGAAATCCTGCTCCTGCTCGGCGAGCCCGGACAGGCGGGAGGCGACTCCGTACTCGGCCTCGATCTCCGGCAGGACCTCGTTGCGCAGGATCTGGGTGATTTCCTCGGCCCGCGCTGCGTCATCGTCGGCGATGTCCCCGGTGACGCTGACCACGCGGATGCCGTTCTCCCGGTTGATCATTGAGAAGCCGTTGCGCCGTTCCACCTCCACGATATCCGCCAGCGGCACGTAGTCGCCAGCGGGGGTGCGCAGCTTCGTGCGGTTCATGAAATCGGCGGTCAGCTCGCCTTCGGGCAGTTCGACCCGGATCTCCGCGCTGCGCGGTCCCAGAGGATAGGTCGCGGCTTCGATCCCGTTCAGGCGATTGCGCAGCACTCGGCCCAGTTCGTCGATGGTAAAACCAAGCGACTGACCCTGCGGGGTAAGTTCGAGGATGAGTTCCTCCTTGTCATAGGACAGGGTGTCCTCGACGGCGGAGACCTCGCCGAACTGAGCAACGCGGTCCTTGAGCGCTTCGGCTGCAGCCTTGAGTTGTGCCGAACTGGCGCCGAAAAACTGGACATCCAGCGCGTCGCCGCCCGGGCCGGAGCGCCAGCCCCGGAAGCTGATGGTTTCAACCAAAGGGTGCCTTGCGACACTGTCTTGCAGGTCGCCGACAAACTGGAAACTCGAATAGGGGCGCAGGTCCGGGTCGATCAGCTCGACGGCGATGGATCCGAGCTGGTCGGCGTCCTTCGATTCCGTCCCGGACAGACCGCGCCCGGTGTTGCCGCCAACCTCGGCCAGCACGTAGGTCACGGGGTTCGTGCCATACTCAGCCTCGTATTTCTGGCCAAGTGCCTCCACCGCTGCCTGCATCGCCCGCATTTGCGCTATCGTGTCGTCCCGCGTCGCGCCGGGGGCCATCGCGAAATTGCCTGACACAGACCCTTCTTCGGGCGCCGAGAAGAACCGCCACTGCACGTCGCCGCGCACCAGCAGCACGACCTGGCTGGCGAGGATCACCATGAGCACGGCGACGACGGGGTAGCGCGCCCAGATCACGACCCCCATCAGGCGGCGGAAAATGGTGGTTCGGAACCACGTGAAGCCTCTGTTCACCATGCGTGACGGCCAGTCGTACCATGCCTCCTTCGACGTTGCGGCGTGCAGAGAATGGGCGAGGTGGTTGGGCAGGATCAGGAAACACTCCACCAGCGAAGCCAACAGCACGACGATCACGGTAAACGGGATGTCGGCGATCAGGTTGCCGAACCTTCCCCCGATAACGGTCAGGCCAAAGAAGGCGATGACCGTGGTGATGGTGGCGGAAAAGACGGGGCCCGTCATGCGCCGCGCCGCGTTCTCTGCGGCTTCGACCGGGGGCTCGCCCAGCCGTCGGACCCGGAAATCTGCATGCTCTCCCACGACGATGGCGTCATCGACGATAATGCCGAGGGTGATCAGCAAAGCGAACATGGAGATCATGTTTAGCGTCAGCCCTGCCGCCCACATGAACCCGATTGCGGTCAGCAATGCGACCGGGATCCCCGCCGCGACCCAGAGCGCCGTGCGCGCATTGAGGAACAGGAAAAGCAGCCCGACCACGAGCGCCAGCCCCATGAGGGCATTCTCTATCAGGACGTTCAGGCGGCCCGAGATCGCCTCTGACCGGGTGCGGATCAGTTCGATGGTCACGCCGGCGGGAAGGCCCGCCATGACATCCGCGGCCACGCGCTCCACCGTGTCCTGGATTTCCAGCGCATCGCCCTGCGCGGACCGGTCGACACGAATGGACATTGCCGGGTTCAGCCCGACAAAATACCCTCGGTCCCGGTCCGCCCCCTCGACACGGATCGTCGCGATATCGCCGATTGTCAGCCGCGAGCCGTCTGGGTTCGAACGCAAGGTGATACCGGATATCTCGTCGGCGGATCGCTTTTCCACGCCGGTACGAACCCGCGCATTGGCTCCGCTCACGTCACCGGCCGGATCGGCCGCCACCTCGCCCGCAATCGCCTCTGATATCTCGGCCATGGTCACGTCGTTGCGCACCAGCGCAAGCGTCGGCACCTCGACCACGACCTGCGGCGCCGCGAGGCCGCGAATCGTCGTGCGTGTCACGCCTTCGGTAAAGAGCCGGGCGACGAACTCGTCGGTGAACCGTCCCAGAAGATCGACGCCCACGGGGCCGGATATCACCACGTCGGACACCCTGTCCCGCCAGACGGACCGGCGCACGACGGGGTCGTCGGCGTCGTCGGGCAGGGTGGTGATCGTATCGACAGCCTGTTGCACGTCTTCGGTGGCGCGTGACATGTCGTAGTCCGGCTCGAACTCCAGTGAAATCCGTGCGGTTCCCTCGCGCGAGGTGGAGCTTGAGCTTTCGACTCCGTCCACCGCGAGGAGGGTCGGCGCCATCAGTTCGACGATTGCCGTGTCGACATCATCCGCCCCGGCACCATCCCAGTTGACGGTCACCGTGACCGTGTCGAGCACAACGTCGGGGAAGTACTGCGCCCGCATCTGGGGGAAGGCATAGAAGCCGAATGCGATGAGCACCACCAGCAGCAGGTTGGCCGCCGTCTTGTGGCGGGTGAAATAGGAGAGCAGCCCCTGCGCACCATTTATCCGTCTGGGCATGGCCATGGATCAGCCCCCCATCCGGCTTTCGATCCGCTCGACCATGCTGGCCGGGACCCGGTCCTGCCGGAGGCGTGACAGGATGCGTTCCTTGGCATCGGCGGGCATGCGCGTGTTGCCCTCCACGGCCGCGATCAGCGCCGCACGACGTTCATCGGTCAGTTCCACCGTCTCGTCTTCGCCCATGGGTTGCGGCGTGGTGGCGTCGGTCCCCGCCATCTCTGGGGCCCGATCGGCCGAGAGGTCCTTTACGCGGATCCCCGGCCCGATGAGCGGTGTGCGTTCGGCAACGATGCGGGCGCCGGCAATGTCGTCGGCGCGAACGATCACGTCGTCGCCCTGGCGCCGCAAAAGGCTGACTTCGGCAACTTCCAATCGGCTGTCCTCGCCGATCACAAGTACGGTGTTCGCGGCATCGAGCGCTGTCGCTGGCAGGCGGACCACCCCGCGCAGTTCCGGCTCCTCGATGGACACCGAAACAAAGTCGCCGGGACGGAAGCCTGCGAACTGGTCGAGGCGGGCGAAGAGTTGTCGCCCGGTCTGTCCCTCGCCGACGAGGGCGTTCACGCGCGTGATACGCCCCGTGGCCTCCAGGTCCAGTTCCAGCACGTCCAGCGTCACCCGGACCGGCGCACCGATGAGGTCACCGGCATCGTCCAGAAGCCGCGCATATTGCGTGGTGGACAGCCGAAACGCGACCTCCAGCGCGGTGGGATCGATCAGGGCACCGAGGCGTTCGTTCTGCGACACCAGCCCGCCCTCGACCACGGTGACATCGGATAGGGTGCCGTTGAAGGTCGCGCGAACCTCGTGATCTTCCAGATCGCGCAGGGCAACAGCCAGCGCGAGTTTCTCGCGGTTCAGGCGGCTCTTTGCCTGCCCGACCCGTGTCTCGGCCGCAGCCTCGGACATGCGACGGCCGACGACGGCCTGTTTGGCGCTGGCTTCGGCCAGGGCGGCGGTTTCGACCGCAGCCTCCGTGCCCACTCCGCGTGCTGCAAGGTCGCGCTGGCGCTGCAAGGCCTGTGTGCGCAGGTCGGCCTGCGCCTGGGTAGCGGCGAGTTCATCCCGCACCAGCGCAAGGTTGCGCTCCGCATCCGCCAGTTCGGTTTCGGCTTCCTCAAGGTCGGTTCGCGCCACTTCAACCGCGGATTCGGCGTCCTTGGGGTCGACCAGTGCCAGCAGCGCACCGGCTTCCACCTGCGCACCGCTTTCAAAGTTCTCGCTCAACTGGACAATGCGCCCGCCTGTGCCGGCGCGGATTTCGAGCGAGCGGCGGCTTTGGATCTCTCCGAAGGTCGATATGACCGGGATCACGGACCCGGGTTGCGCCTCGACCGAGTTGACCGAAATGATACGTTCCCGCGCGGGGCGCTGTCGGCTCTCCCGGTTGGCGCGCTCTTCCAGGGCGTCGAAAAAGACCCCGCCTGCATATGCAAGCAGCCCCAACGTGAGGGATAGAAGAAACAGCCCAGTGAGAGACCGTCGGAGAAACAGCATGGCTCAGCCTTCAGATGTGACGCCCGTTCGCTATGGCCTGCCGAGTCTAGTCTGGGAAGGCCGATCGGCAAAGCCACGGTGTTGTTACGTGGCAGCCCGCCATTCTGGTCGGTTTTTTCTGCCAGATCCGCCAAAAAGCCTGAAGCATGGTCACTTGCGGCGCTTGTGCTCGTCGAGCCGTGGAAAGATCTCCACGAAGTTGCAGGGCATGTGGCGATAGTCGAGTTGCGGTTCCAGGATCTCGTCCCAGCCGTCCTTGCAGGCGCCTGTACTGCCCGGGAGCGCAAAGAGATAAGTCCCGCCGGAAACGCCTCCGCAGGCGCGGGACTGCACCGCCGAGGTGCCTATTTTCTTGACGGATACCATGGTGAAGAACGTGCCGAAGGCGTCGATCTCCTTCTCATATACATCGCGATGCGCCTCGACTGTCACATCCCGGCCGGTCAGGCCGGTGCCCCCGGTGGAGATCACTACATCGATGGCCGGGTCGGCGCACCAGGCCCGCAAGCGGTCCGCGATCTCGCTGCGTTCGTCCTTGACGATTGCGCGGTCGGCAAGGATGTGGCCCGCCGCTTCCAATCGCGCCACCAGCGTGTCGCCGGAACGGTCTTCGGCAAGGCTGCGGCTGTCGGAAACGGTCAGGATGGCGATGCGAACGGGAATGAACGTGCGCTCTGAGGCGGGGCTGTGCATGTCTGTCGGCTTTCGGTTTGGCAAGTCGGTATCGGAAAGGTGTTGGGGCTCATCCGGCGGCTCTGTCGTTGCGCAGGCGGGATTGCAGGTCGAGCAGATCCGCCCAGGCCTCCCGCTTGGCGGACGGGTTCCGCAGCAGGTAGGCGGGGTGGAACATGGGCAGTGCAGGCAAGCCGTAGGCCTCTGTCCAATTGCCACGAAGCCGGGTGATCCCGCGCCGCCCCAGCCCGGCCTGACAGGATATGTTGCCCATCAGAACAAGCAGGTCGGGCTGCACCAGCGACACGTGCCGCTCCACGAAGGGCTTGAGCATGGCGATCTCTTCGGGCTTCGGGTCGCGGTTCTGCGGTGGGCGCCACGGCAACACGTTGGTGATGTAGACCCATTTCCCGGCATCTGTCGCCTCTCGCGACAGGTCGATGGCAGCAAGCATCCGGTCGAGCAACTGCCCGGCACGGCCGACGAAGGGGCGGCCCTGAATATCCTCGTCCCGGCCCGGGGCTTCGCCGATGATCATCACCCGCGCGTTAGGGTTTCCGTCCGAGAAAACCAGCGAGCGCGCGCCCTTCTTCAGGTCGCAATGCTCGAACCCGGCCATCGCGTCGCGCAGGTCTTCGAGCGATCCGGCGCTCTCGGCTAGGGCGCGTGCTTCGGCCACGGGATCCACTTTCGGGGCGATGACCGGCGCAGGCGGTGTCTTCTTCAGCGGGAAGGGGTCGTTGTGGCGCGCTTCGGCAGCGGCACGCTTGCGATCTTCCTGTTCGCGGCTCTGTGCGTAGCGGTCCACGGGCGCCTCGCCGATTGCCTCGTCCACGCCCAGCCCGATCTGGAAATCGAGCGCGGCGAAGGCATCGTAGGGAGTGAGGTCCTGGTCCATGCCTCGTTGCTATCCCATCGGGCGGCCATCGGGAAGTGGCCGGAGTGGTGTGGCTTTGCCAGCGGTCGCCCGGGGCGCCTTGGGTCGCAGGAGGGCAGCAGGCCGCGTTGCCGGTGCCGACGGCTCTGTTATAAGCGGCGCAGCATATCGGAGGGGCCCATGACATTCCGCGCCAGACATCTTCTGGGTATCGAAACGCTACACCCCATCGAGATCACGAGTGTTCTGGATCTCGCCGATGAATACGTGGCGCTGAACCGGGCCTCGGTGAAGCATTCCGATACCCTCGCCGGGCTCACCCAGATCAACATGTTCTTCGAGAACTCCACCCGGACGCAGGCCAGTTTCGAACTGGCGGGCAAGCGGCTCGGGGCGGATGTGATGAACATGCAGATGCAGGCGAGTTCGATCAAGAAGGGCGAAACGCTGATCGACACCGCCCTGACCCTGAACGCGATGCATCCCGACCTCCTGGTTGTGCGACACCCGCATTCGGGCGCTGTCGACCTGTTGGCGCAGAAGGTGAATTGTGCGGTTCTGAACGCAGGCGACGGCAGGCATGAGCACCCGACACAGGCGCTGCTCGATGCGCTGACGATCCGCCGGGCCAAGGGGCGCCTGCACCGCCTGAACATCGCGATATGTGGCGACATTGCCCATTCGCGCGTTGCGCGTTCGAACATCCTGCTGCTGGGCAAGATGGAGAACAGGGTGCGGCTGGTCGGCCCGCCGACGCTGGTTCCCTCGGGGGCGGCCGATTGGGGTGTGGAGGTCTATGACGACATGGCAGAGGGGCTCGCCGATTGCGACGTCGTGATGATGCTGCGGCTCCAGAAAGAGCGGATGGATGGCGGCTTCATCCCCTCGGAGCGGGAGTACTATCACCGGTTCGGGCTGGATGCGGCGAAGCTGGCGCATGCGAAGGAGGATGCGATCGTCATGCATCCCGGTCCGATGAACCGGGGTGTGGAGATCGACGGGACCATCGCCGATGACATCAACCGCTCGGTGATTCAGGAGCAAGTTGAAATGGGCGTGGCCGTGCGCATGGCCGCGATGGATCTGCTGGCTCGCAACTTGCGCGCGGCGCGGGAGGCTGGCGATGACTGAGGACGGGGTTGTGGCCGAGGTGGACCGCGTGATCCGGAGCTGGCAGCCGGATCGCCGGATTTACATTCGGGACCATGTTCTTATGGCTGTAGCGCTCTCCGTGCTGGCGACGCTGGTTCTCTTTCTGCTGGGGAATCCTGACTTCTGGGTCGGTGCCGTGGGCGCCTGCCTCGCCATTGCCGTGCGCGGAGGCTACCTGGCGTCCGAGGAACTCGGGCTGCGCTGGGACCTGAGCGCCCGTGCGATCACCGCCACATCGGGCCGGAGCGTTGCGCTGCGCGATCTCGACAAGGTGCGCACCCTCGGGAGCGCGGTGCAGCTGATTACGCGGGACGGCAACAAGCAGTTGATCCGCTACATGGCCGATCCTGCCGAGGTTCAGCGCCGTATCGCCGAAACCGCAGGGGTGAGCGAGCGATGAGTGACGCACCGCCGGGATGGGATGGGCTGCTCGACGACGGGGAGGAGATCCTGTGGCAGGGGCGGCCCTCGGGGCAGGTGTCCTTCCGCGGACTGGAACCCGGAAACGTGCTCACGGGGCTTGTGATGTTCGGGTTCGCGGTGTTCTGGATTTCGGGGGCTATGCGGGCCTCTATCGGGGACGGCAACATTTTCGGGATTATCTTCCCGCTGTTCGGACTGCCCTTCCTGTGGGTGGGATTCGACAAGGCCGGCGGCAAGGTCCTGATCGATGCCTATCGACGCAAACGGAGCTGGTACACACTGACCAACCGGCGTGCATTCATCGCGACGGAAATCCTCGGCCAGCGCGACCGGAACTCCTGGCCGATCCATGCCGGGACCGTGCTCGACTTGGAGGATGGCGCGCTTCAGAGCATCCGCTTCGCCGACAGGCGAAAGACTGCCCGAGGCCAGAACCGCATCGGTTTCGAACTCATTCCAGACGGTCGTGAGGTGTTGGGCCTCATGCGCCAGATCCAGAACCACAGGGGGGCTTCATGAGCGACCTGACACTGACAAATGCCCGCCTGATCGATCCCGAGGCCGGGACAGAGACGCTTGGCACCCTCACGGTCAAGAACGGTTTGATTGCCTCGGTCGTGGCAGGGGATACGCGGGCGGAGGGCGCGCTGGATTGCGGCGGCAAGGTGCTGGCGCCCGGGATTGTCGACATCGGGGTGAAAATCTGTGAGCCGGGCGAGCGGCACAAGGAAAGCTTCCGCACCGCCGGCATGGCCGCTGCGGCCGGTGGCGTGACCACGATGGTGACACGCGCCGATACCCTGCCGGCGATCGATACACCCGAAACACTGGAGTTCGTGACGCGGCGGGCATCCGAGGACAGCCCGGTCCGGATCGCACCCATGGCTGCGCTGACGAAGCAGCGCGCAGGCCGGGAGATGGTGGAGATCGGCTTTCTCCAGGATGCCGGTGCCGTGGCGTTTTCCGACGGTGATACCGTGACCACCGATACCAAGGTCCTGTCGCGCGCATTCACATACACCCGATCGATGGGGGCTCTGGTGATTGCGCACCCGCAGGAGCCAGGGTTGTCGAAGGGAGGCGCTGTGACTTCGGGCAAGTTCGCTTCGCTGAAGGGCCTTCCGGCCGTGTCGCCAATGGCGGAACGAATGGGGCTCGACCGCGATATCGCCCTGGTCGAGATGACCGGGGTGAAATACCACGCCGACCAGATCACCACGCGCAGGGCGCTACCCGCGCTGGAGCGGGCGAAACGCAATGGGTTCGACGTGACGGCGGGCACCTCGATCCACCATCTGACGCTGAACCTGCTGGATGTCGGCGACTACCGGACGTTCTTCAAGGTCAAGCCTCCCCTGCGGTCGGAGACGGACCGGCTGGCGGTGGTGGAGGCCGTCAGTGCGGGGGTGATCGACACGATCTCCTCCATGCATACGCCACAGGACGAGGAGAGCAAACGGCTGCCTTTCGAGGAGGCGGCTTCGGGCGCCGTGGGGCTGGAGACGTTCCTGCCTGCTGCGCTGCGGCTTTACCACGCGGGATTGCTGAGCCTTCCGCAGCTCTTCCGGGCCATGGCGCTGAACCCCTCCAGACGGCTCGGGTTGCCGGGTGGGCGGCTGGAGGTCGGAGCGCCAGCGGATCTTGTGCTCTTCGATCCGGATGCGCCCTTCGTACTGGATCGGTTTGCCTTGAGGTCGAAGTCGAAGAACACGCCGTTCGACGGGCAGCGGATGGAAGGCAAGGTGATCGGGACCTGGGTTGGCGGGAAACGTGTCTTCGAACGCTGAACGGGGGCGGGGGCTCCCGCCGCCTCATGTTGCGCTGGCGCGCAACCTCGGCGTTGGGGGTGGCCGCCCTCCGGGCGGCAAGTCGATCCTGCCATGGGCGACCCGCCCCCAGCCTGAGGTCGGTTGCACGTGGACTTTCGCCCCTCCGGCGGGGATATTCAGGCACAGAAACAGACAGGGAATGCCATGCCTCCGTTCGACTCCGGTGCGATGCCGCTGATTGTTGTTGCCGCGCTGGCCTATCTGCTGGGCTCGGTGCCATTCGGGATCGTGATGGCGCGCGTATTTGGGCTTGGCGACCTTCGTGCCATCGGCTCGGGCAACATCGGCGCAACAAACGTCCTGCGCACGGGCAACAAGCTCGCGGCCTTCCTGACGCTGGTACTGGATGCTGCCAAGGGCGGTGCCGCGGTGTTGATCGCGCGCGCCGTGCTGGGCGAGGATGCAGCACAGGTTGCGGGTTTCTTCGCCTTCCTTGGGCACCTGTTTCCCGTGTGGCTTGGGTTCAAGGGCGGCAAGGGGGTCGCGACGTTTCTGGGTGTCCTGTTGGCACTGGACTGGCGTGTCGGTTTGGCGTGCTGTGCAACATGGCTGGTGGTCGCGCTGGTGGGGCGGATCTCGTCACTGGCGGCGTTGGTCGCGGCGGCTTCGGGCGCACTCTGGGCGCTGGTCCTCGGGCGCGCGGACCTGGTGGTTCTTGCCATTGCGCTGGCGCTGCTGGTCTATGTCCGGCACGCGACCAACATCCGTCGGTTGATGCGCGGAGAAGAACCGCGCATCGGGGCCGGAAAGTAGGGGCAGTCCAACATCCCCGGCGCAGATCAGAGGTTGTAGAGGTCGCTGAATTTCTCTTCGAGGTAGGTCAGTAGCGGATCGACGGAGATCGGCTTGCCGGTGGCCTTCTCGATCACTTCGCGCGGCCGATACAACGCGCCATGGGTCTGGATCTTCGCCCTGAGCCAGTCCGTGGCAGGGCTTGCGTCGCCGCGCGCAAGGGCGGTTTCCCATTCCGGCACGTCTGCCTTCAGCGCCTCGAAGAGGCAGCCCGCATAGACATTGCCCAGCGAATAGGTGGGGAAATAGCCGAAGAGGCCCACGGGCCAATGCACATCCTGCAGGACCCCGTTCGAGGCCTTGTCGACCGCGACACCGAAATCGGCCTTGAAGCGCGCGTTCCAGGCATCTTCGAGGTCGGCCACCTCGAGATCCCCCCGGATCAGCGCCTGTTCGAGGTCGAACCGCAACAGGATGTGGAGGTTGTAGTGAACCTCGTCCGCCTCGGTCCGGATGTAGCCCGGGTTCACCGCGTTGACGGCGGCGTAGAAGGAATCCGGCCCGTCGAGCCCCATGTCGCCGAAGGCAGACTGGCAGCGACCGTGCAGCCAGCCCGTAAAGGCGCGGCCGCGGCCGAGTTGGTTCTCGTAGATCCGGCTCTGGCTTTCATGAACGCCCATCGAGACACCTTCGCCGAGCGGGGTAAGCAGGTATTCTGCGCTCACGTTCTGTTCGTAACAGCCGTGGCCGACCTCGTGGATCGTCGAATAGAAGCAACCGAAGGGTTCGTCTGGAGAGGTCCGGGTGGTGATACGGCTGTCCTGACCCTGGCCAGAGGTGAACGGATGCACCGCCTTGTCGAGCCGTCCGAAATCGAAATCGTAGCCGAAGGCGCGGGCACACGCTTCTGCCAGCTCCATCTGGAGAGGCTCGTTGAACGGGCCGTGGACGGCGGGTGCGGTCGTTTCGCTTCCGAGGATCTTCTCACGCAGGGCTACGAGACGCGGACGCATGGCTGCGAACATCCCGGTGAGGTTGGCGGCGCTCTCGCCCGGCTCGTAGTCGTCGAGCAGCGCATCGTAGCGATCGTCACCTTGCGCGAGCGCGTCCGCCTCCTGCCGGCGCAGGTTCAGGACCTCGCCCAACGTTGGCGCGAAGGCAGCGAAATCATCGCGGGCGCGGGCCTCTGCCCAGATCCCCTGGCTGAGGGAGGTTACCCTCGCGATTTCCGCCGACAGGTCGGCGGGCACCTTGGTTGCACGCTCATGGGAACGGCGGATCTGGTAAACCTGCGCATCCGCTACCGCATCCTTCGGAGTCACTTCGGCCAGCCATTCGGCGACCTGCGGGTCCGTGCGGCGGGCGTGCAGCACCTTTTCCAGCGCCGCGAGTTCCTCTGCCCGCTGGGGCGCGGCGCCCCGTGGCATCACCGTTTCCTGATCCCAGTTGAGCCGGCCGAGCACTTGTTTCAGCGCAACGGTTTCGCGCGTGTGGGACATCAGCTTTTTATAGGCGTTCATAGGGTCAGAGGCCTTCTCGTACGGAGCTTGTGATCGGGTAGCCGGAAAGGAATCGGGCGCGCAGGATGAGAGCCCAGAGCAGAACCGCCGTCAGCTGGTGCGTGATTGCGACATGCCATTGCGCCTGCGTCAGCACGGCGGCAATGCCAATGACCACCTGGCCGAAGGTGAAAACCAGCATCCAGTCAAAGGCGCGTCGCGTGCGCGGATGCGTGGACCTGCGGGCGCGGATCCAGGTGAAGACCGCCAGCGCGAACACAAGGTAGCCAACAATGCGGTGCATGAATTGCACGAGGCCCGCATCTTCGAAGAAGTTTCGCCAGACGGGCATGATCGTGAACGGATCCGGCGGGAAGAAGCTGGAGCCCATCAGCGGCCAGGTCGGAAAGGCGCGGCCGGCATCGATGCCGGCAACAAGCGCGCCGAGCAGGATCTGAAGGAAGGTCAGATGCAATAGACCGGTGGAGAGGCCAAAGAGGCCGCCTTCCTTGGCGCGACGCGCCTGCATGAGATCCCGCTCCGGTCGTCCGAGAAGGCAGATATACCAAGTCAGGAGCCCGAGAATGACAAAGGCCAGGCCGAGATGGATGGCAAGCCGGTAGGAGGCAACATCAAGCATCTCGCCCTGCAGCCCGCTCGACACCATCCACCAGCCGACGGCACCCTGCACGCCACCCAAGGCCCCTGGAAGCACGAGGCGCCCCGTCCATCCCGTGGGGACCTTCCCAAGCAGGAGAAAGGCGCCGAGGCCGACGGCCCAGACGAGGCCGATCACCCGCCCGAGTTGCCGATGCCCCCATTCCCACCAGTAGATCGTCTTGAACTCCTCGATCGTCATGCCGACGTTCTGAAGCTGGTATTCGGGGATCTGCTGGTATTTTTCGAACTCGGCGGTCCAGGACTCCTCCGTCATCGGCGGGATCGCCCCGGTGACAGGAGCCCATTCGGTGATCGACAGGCCGGAATCGGTAAGACGGGTCAGGCCGCCGACCACGATCATCGCAACGACCATGGCGAAGAGCACCATGAGCCACGCCCGGATGGCCCCCCGCGCGCCCGAGGAAGCGCGATCGATCAGGCCGGGCTGAACGGCCTGCGGCTGGCGTTCCTGCGGCGTTTCCTCGCTTACCTCTTCGAAGATGCTGCGTTTGGCGGCCATCTGGTCACTCCTCTGGCGGCTGGTCGGGGGCACCGGATGTCGAGGACCCCGGCGCGGTCACGGTGCGGGTCAATTGCCGCAGCATGCCGTGGAAGGTCTGGACGTCCGAGCGGGTCAGCGCAAGACGCGAGAGCATGTTGCGGACCGCGAGTTTCATGTGCGGGGCCTTGGTCGGCGGGAAGAAGAAGCCTGCCGCGTCGAGGCGCTGCTCGAAATGGTTGCCAAGGGCCTCGACCTCGATGGCGGTAGCGCGTTCGATCTCCGGCGCCTCGATGGGGTCCATGGTCTGCCGCTGCCACTCGTAGGCCGTCAGCAACACGCATTGGGCAAGGTTGAGGGAGAAGAACTCCGGGTTCACCGGCACAGTGATGATCGCATGGGCCCGCGACACGTCTTCGTTCTCCAGGCCGGCGCGTTCCGGGCCGAACAGGATGCCGACGCGGCCCCCGGCCTCGGTCACGGCACGAGCCTCCGCCATCGCTTGTTCGGGCGTCAGCACGGGCTTGGTCAGGCCACGAACCCGAGCGGTGGTGGCATAAACATGGGTGCAATCTGCGATCGCATCGGGAACGGTTTCATACAGGCCGGCCTCGTCGAGCAGTCGACCGGCGCCGCTGGCCAGTGCCACGGCGCGCGGGTTGGGCCAGCCGTCCCGCGGGTCCACCAGCCGCATTCGGTCCAGCCCGAAGTTCCACATCGCCCGTGCGGCACCGCCGATGTTCTCTCCCATCTGGGAGCGGACGAGGATGAAGGCGGGCTGCTGCATGTTGGCTCCTGGACGGGCATGTCTTTCGGCCCTGATACGCCGGGCTGGCGGAGCCTTCAAGGAGCCATGGTACAAGGGGAAAAAGCGGAGTATACCGGCCCGAACCACGACAAGAAACGCCGGAGGGAAGAATGGCCGACGTCGAGCACCCGCAGATTTACCTGATCACCCCTCCAGAATTCGAACTCTCCACTTACCCCGACAGCCTTGCCCGCACCTTGGACTCGCGGGAGATCGCCTGCGTGCGGCTGAGCCTTGCCAGCCGCGACGAGGATCGGATTGCCCGCGCCGCCGACGCGTGCCGGGCCGTCTGCCACGCGCGGGACGTGGCGATCGTGATCGACTCGCATCTGCTGATGGTGGAGCGGCTGGGGCTGGACGGGGTGCACCTGGACGGCGCGCGCGGTGTGCGCGAGGCACGCAAGGCGCTGGGTGAGGATGCGGTCGTGGGAACCTTCTGCGGCACTTCCAGGCACGAAGGGATGAACGCGGGAGAGGCTGGATCCGACTACGCCGCCTTCGGGCCTGTCGGGGCGACGGCGCTGGGCGACGGGTCGGTGGCAGAGCGGGAGCTTTTTGCCTGGTGGACAGAAATGATCGAACTGCCCGTGGTGGCAGAAGGGGGCCTGACGCCGGAACTGGTGGAATCGCTTGCCCCTGTCACGGACTTCTTTGGCGTGGGAGAGGAGATCTGGTCCGGTGCGGATCCTGTGGCTGCGCTCGCCGAGTTGTTGGCCCCGATGACCTGAGAACGGAGCGCTCCCGCCCGTCGTTGGCGCAGCACGCTGCGCCGCCTCCCGTTGGGCCGGGCACCTGCGGTGGGCCTTTTCCCCTGAGGGGATCGAGGGCTACTCGCCCGGCGACGGCACGCCATTGGGCGGATCCTGTCGCAGAATGCGGACAGGGTCGCGCCCTGTCTCATCAGGCGTGGGAACCGAGGGCACCGCATCGCCGGCCACTTCCTCAAAGTCGAAATTGTCCAGTCGACGAGCCCTTTTGCCGGCCTTCTCCGCGCTGATCCGGATTTCTCCGATATCCTTTGCCGCCTGCGAAAAGTGCTTGTCGAGGTTGCCCACCCGGGTCTCCAGCCGCTCGACATCGGCGTGCAGCAGTCCGAGTTCGCGTCGGATTGCACCAGCCTGCTCCCGCATTCTCGCATCCTTCAGAACCGCCCGCATGGTGTTCAGGGTCGCCATGCAGGTCGTGGGCGAGACGATCCAGACCCGTGCGGCGAACCCCTCCCGGACGAGTTCGGGAAAATTCGCGTGCAACTCCGCGTAGACCGCTTCCGACGGCAGAAACATCAGCGCGCCATCCGCCGTCTCTCCCTCGATAATATACTTGGAGGTGATCGCCTTGATATGGGCTTTCACGGCGACGCGCATGGCCTTGGCTGCCTCGTTCAACTCCCACTGGGTGTCGGCGTTTCGCAGCGCTTCGTAGGCCTCCAGGGGAAATTTGCTGTCGATGACGATCGGGCCGGGCGGGTTCGGCAACCGGATCAGGCAATCGGCCCGCTTTCCGTTCGACAGTGTCGCCTGCCACTCGAAGCCGTCACTGGGCAGGGCCTTTGACACGATGTCCCGGAGTTGGATTTCTCCGAAAGCGCCCCGCGTCTGCTTGTTCGACAGGATGTCTTGCAGGCTCAGCACATCCCCGGAGAGTTTCTCTATCTTCGCCTGTGCCCGGTCGATGGTCTCCAGGCGCTGCTGCAACTCGCCCAGCGACCGTGCTGTGCGGCTTGAACTGCCTTGCAGGCTCTCGCCCATCCGGTT
Organism: Aliiruegeria haliotis; assembly: GCF_003003255.1. Taxonomy (GTDB): domain Bacteria; phylum Pseudomonadota; class Alphaproteobacteria; order Rhodobacterales; family Rhodobacteraceae; genus Tropicimonas; species Tropicimonas haliotis. The sequence goes on along the minus strand of NZ_PVTD01000003.1, from coordinate 200,718 downwards.
GGTGACCTCGGCAAGGCGTGTCTCCATCAATTGCAAGACCTGTGCCTGGCTCTTCGCCGCCGCCTCCGACACGTGGGTCAGCCCCCCGGCCAGCTGCTGTTGCCCGTCGGACAACGTCTGAACCCTCGACGTCAGCGCGGACATCTGCGCCATCATCGGCGCGCTCAACCGTGCCGCCGCTCCGGCCCGCCGCACGGCCATGACAAGCAACCCCACCAGAAGTACGGCAACCGCTCCGCCGACTAACGCGGCCAAGACCATGGGGTCGGAAAGATCAATGACACTATCGCCGAACTGGATCATGTGCGCCCGAACAGCCTTTCGATATCGGAGAGTTTCAACTCCACGTATGTGGGGCGCCCGTGGTTGCACTGGCCGGAATGGGGCGTCGCCTCCATCTCGCGGAGGAGCGCGTTCATTTCCTCGGCGCGCATTCGCCGCCCGGAGCGGATCGAACCATGGCAGGCAACGCGGCTCAGAACGGCGTCGATCCGTGCGCCGAGGGTCGTGGTTTCTCCAAGGTCCGCGATCTCGTCGAGGATGTCGTGCAGCATGGCGTGCGCGTTGATTTCGCCGAGGACGGCAGGGGTCTCGCGCACGGCAATCGCACCGCCACCGAAGGGCTCGATGGTCAGCCCAAGGCGTTTCAGGTCCTCCGCCACGGCCATCAGGCGGGCTGCGTCGCCCTCGCTCATCTCCACGATTTCGGGGATCAGGAGCGCCTGCGCCGCGACCCCGTGTTCGGCGGCCTGTCGCTTGAGTTTCTCGTAGACCAATCGCTCGTGGGCGGCATGCTGGTCCACGATGACCATGCCATCCGACGTTTGCGCGACGATGTAGTTTTCGTGGACTTGCGCCCGTGCCGCCCCGAGGGGCAGGGCAGAGGTGTCGTCAGCGGCTACGTCGGATTCGAGGACGTCTTCGACCCTCGCCGATGGGGCAGCGGTCTCCGCGAAGCCGGAGGGCGCATAGGAAACCTGCGAGGGCGCGTATGTGCCAGGTGTATCGTTCGACAGCGGCGCCTGACCGGTATAGGCGGCCCCAAGAGCGCCACGGCTCGGCCGATCCATCTGATAAACCCGTGCCGGTCCCGTGGGCTCGGGCCGGAACGCCCCGAGGGTCGCGCCGGCAACCGTCGTCGATGCGCGGTGGCCTGCCTCTGCCAGCGCGTGGCGCAGCCCGGACACGATGAGCCCGCGCGCCGTGCCTGGTTCCCGAAACCGCACTTCCGCCTTGGCGGGATGGACGTTGACATCGACAAGCTGCGGGTCGCAATCGATGAACAGGGCTGCGGCCGGGTGGCGGTCCCGGCTCAGGAAATCCATGTAGGCAGCCCGCAGCGCACCGTACAGCAACTTGTCCCGCACCGGGCGGCCGTTGACGAAAAGGTACTGCGCCACGGACGACCCACGCGAATAGGTCGGAAGTGCGGCAAACCCCGTCAGCCGCAAGCCATCGCGTTCCGTGTCCACGGCAATTGCGTTCTCACCGAATTCCGCACCCAGCACCCGTGCCAACCGGCCCCGTAGCGCATCGAAAAGGTCTCCGGTTTCGGCGTCGGCGCGGAAGGTGATCCGTCCTTCGCCGCCATTCGACACATCGCGAAGGGTAAAGCACACTGCAGGTTCCGCCATCGCCAGCCGTTTGATCACGTCGCCAACGGCCTGCGATTCCGCCCGGTCGGAGCGCATGAATTTCAGTCGCGCAGGCGTGGCGAAGAACAGGTCCCGCAGTTCGACCACCGTGCCGCGTGTCAGGGCGGCGGGCGTGACGCTGCCCATGTCACCGCCCGTGACCGAAACCTTCGCTGCCTCCGCATGCCCCCTTGCGCGGCTGGTGACGGTGAGGCGCCCAACCGCTCCGAGCGACGCCAGCGCCTCCCCGCGGAAGCCGAAGGAGCGGATCTCCAGCAGGTCGGATCCGTCGATCTTGGAGGTGGCGTGGCGGGCCAGCGCCAGCGGAAGATCCTCGGGCGCGATGCCACAACCGTCATCGGTGATCCGGATCAGTGTCTTGCCCCCGTCGGCGATCTCGATCCCGATCCGCGTCGCGCCGGCGTCCAGGGCGTTCTCCACCAACTCCTTGACGGCCGAGGCGGGCCGCTCCACGACCTCGCCGGCCGCGATCCGGTTTATGACCGTCTCGTCAAGTTGCCGGATTACGGGAGCCTGTGGATAATTCGGGCTCATGTTGGGGTGCATCGTAGCCATGCCACAAGGGGTAGCATGGCCCGCGGGATTCGGAAACCGGCTTGAGTGGCACAGTGCGGCTTTTCAGAGAGGCCGCCGGGCGCCCCCTCCGATCTCTTTCAATTGGTGGCGTCGAGCCCCTCAGGCTGGCCAACCACGACGAAATGGAGCTGATCCGGATCAATCAACTCGGCCGCCACACGGCGGATATCCTCAACCGTCACCGCGTTCACCTTGTCGTTGCGCGTGATGATGTATTCCGGCGTCAGGTCCTGCATCTGCATCCCGACGAGGATATTGGCGATCGGTCCGTTGCCATCAAAACGAAGTGGATAGGCGCCGGTGAGGAAGGTCTTTGCCCGCTCCAGTTCCTCCTCCGTCACGCCTTCGGTGGCGAGCCGTTCCCATTCGGCCTGCACGACCTCGATGGTTTCGCCAACACGCGTGTTGACCGTGGAGACGCTGCCCATGAGCGCTTCGCCATAGAACATCGGGTAGAGGTAGACACCGATCCCATAGGTCAGCCCGCGCTTTTCCCGGACCTCTTCCATGAGCCGGGAAGAGAACCCGCCACCGCCAAGGATGTGGGTCATGACAAAGGCGGGGAAGAAATCGGGGTCGTGCCGGGTCAACCCGCGCTGGCCAAAGGTCACCACCGATTGCGGGGTCGGGTAGTCGACAACGGTCACGCCACCATCGACAGCGATATCCACATGCTGCGGCATCGGCGCGCCCTCATCCGGAAGCACGCCCAGAAGGCTGTCGAGCAGGTTCCCGAGTTCTTCCGCGGTGATGTCGCCCACCGCGCCAACATAGACTCTGTCACGCGCCAGGATGCGGTCCTTGGCGGCAACAAGGTCGTCACGGGTCAGCGCCGAGACACTTTCGATCGTGCCATCGAGCGCGGAGCCGTAGGGGTGGTCACCATAGGCCATGGTGTTGAAAGTCTGCGCGGAGATCGCATTCGGATCCTTGGCGTCCGACTCGATGCTGGCAATAACCTGTGCCCGGACCCGCTCCACGGCGGCTTCGTCGAAACGCGGTTCGACGAGTGCTTTTCGAAGAAGCTCCATCGCATCATCGCGGTTTTCTGTCAGCACCTTGGCCGAAATCGCGACCATGTCGTCCCAAGCGCGAAACCGGAACTCCGCGGCCAGACCCTCGAGTGCAATGGAGAAGGCCTGCGAATCCATGTCCGCCGCACCTTCTTCCAGCAAGGCGGTCATCAGGTTGATCGACCCGCGCTTTCCCTCGGCGTCAAGGCTGGTTCCGCCCTTGAACCGCAGTTCGAGCGCAACGAAGGGGATCGAGTGTTCCTCGACCAGCCAGGCGTCGATCCCGCCGGGGCTGGTGACTTCCTTGATGTCGATCTCGGCCCGGGCGGGCAGGCTCAGAACGACCGCCATCGCTGTGGCGAGGATCAGGCGGATCATTGGGTCATCTCCTCGGCAGGGGCCTGGGGTTTCTGGAGGAAGCCGGTCACGGCGCGGCGCTTGTCGAACAAGCGTTCGGCGGCCGACATCACGTCCTCTGGAGTCACGGCCTGGAGGATCTCCGGCCAGGCTTGCACGTCCTCGACCGTGAGGCCGCTCGTCAGCGCCTCTCCGTAGGCGCGGGCAAGACCCTGGATGCTGTCCTTCTTGTAGATCTCGCTCGCACGGATCTGCATCTTCAGCCGCTCGAACTGAGCCATGTCCACGCCCTCTTCGAGGAAGCGCGCGATCATGCGGTCCATGTCGGCCTCTGCCTCGGCAAGGCTGCGCCCCGGGACCGGCATCACGAGGACGTTGAAGCTGGTGTCATCAAGGGACACGCCATCGTAGAAGGACGTGGTGTAGAGCGCGGATTGCTCCTCGATCTGCAAGACCCGTCCCATGAGCGAGGTCGTTCCCGAGCCGCCAAGAAGCTGGGACAGGAAGACCAGCGCCGCAGCCTCTTTCTGCGCGCCGGCGTCGCGTTCCGGCGCTAGGTAGCTGCGCATCACGTATGGCTGGGAGACGCGCGCGTCCTCGAAGGTGAGCCGGCGTTCGGACAATTGCGGCGGTTCCTGCGGGCGGGCGCGCTCAGGAAGGTCCGGGTTCGCCGGGATCGGGCCGAAATGGGTCTCTGCCATCCGGCGGACGTCATCGGGCGCCACGTCGCCAGCGACGATCAGGATCGCGTTGTTGGGAGCGTAGTACAGGTCGTAGAACGCCAGCGCATCCTCCTGGCTCAGATCTTCCATCTCGTGCCGCCAGCCGATGATGGGAATGCCGTAAGGATGGTTCATGTACTGCGCCGCGGTGGTCTGCTCCCGGAACAGGCTACCGGGGCTGTTCTCGATACGCTGGTTGCGTTCCTCCAGGATCACATCCCGTTCTGGCAGGACTTCGTCCTCGGAGAGGATCAGGTTGACCATCCGGTCTGCCTCCATCTCCATCATCAGGTCCAGCCGGTCGGCGGCGACGCGCTGGAAATATCCTGTGTAGTCCTGGCTGGTGAAGGCATTGTCCGACCCACCATTGGCCTCGACAATGGCGGAAAACTCGCCGGGCTCCAGAGTCTCGGTGCCCTTGAACATCAGGTGTTCGAGAAAATGCGCGATCCCGGAGACGCCGGGGGGCTCGTCGGCAGCACCCACGCGGTACCACACCATGTTGACGGCGACCGGGGCGCGGTGATCCTCGATCACGACCACGTCCATGCCGTTGTCGAGCGAAAAGGTCGTGACCTCCTCCGCCTGTGCGGGCAGTGCCACACAAAGTGCGAAAGCGACAGCCGAACCGATTTGACGGAACATCCGGGACTCCTTGTAGAGCGCAATAGGCGTCAACATACGACCCAGGGCGCGCCGTTCAAGCGACCCTACGAGGATGTGAGGGGTCGTCAGTCGACTTCGGGGTCGGAGGGGGCAGCCGGCGTCGGCAGGCCGCGCGCACGATAGTACCAAAGTGCGCCGTGCTGATCGATTGCCTGACGTTCATACGCGGAATAATAGGTCGGAACCTGGAAAAGACGCTCCAGCGCCCGCCCGCGATTGCGCTTGCGGTACTCCAGATCCTCCAGCGCCAGGTTGGCACGCACGTTCTGCTCGACACCATATCGTGTCGTGTGCCGGATCAGGCCGGAATCGGCCACGATCTTGCCATCGCGGACGACACGGGCAGGATTGCCGCCAAGCGCCGCAATGGCCTCCGCCTCCGGATTCACGTCCGTGCGGTTGCCGCCAAGCGGGTTCGGCGCCGGAAGGTCGTTGTAGTTCGGAGGGGTCTCGATCGGTTTGTTCGGCAGGATGGCGAATTCATCCGGCGTGGTCATGCCCCGCTGAATGTGCATCATGCTGGGGTCGCCGCGCGAACAGGCAGCCACCAGTGCAACCAGCGCAAGCATGATGCCCGCCCTTGCCACTTTTGCTGCCCGCATTACTGCCTCCTGAACCGTCTTTGCGTCTGTGTATCGCAACCCGCAGGCCGCGTCACGAGGCGTTTTCGCCTCTGCGCCCCTCGCCGCCGAAGAAGACAAGCCCCATCGCGCCGGCGAAAATGAAGACGTCGGCGAGGTTGAAGACATAGGGGTTGTCGATGCCGCAGCATGACATGTTGAGGAAATCCAGAACCCCGGGATAGATCAGCCGGTCGAAGGCATTGCCCAAGGCGCCGCCGATTACGAGGCCGGCGGAGATGTACTCGATCCCGGCATTGTAGTTCCGGCGCGCCCAGTACCAAAGCATCAGGCACAGCACGATAGAGAGCGCGATCAGGATCCAACGCTGTCCTGCGGCGCTGTCGGCAAACAGCCCGAAGTTGACGCCTGTGTTCATTCCCTTGCGCAGCACCAGGTAGGGAGGCAGGACGTCAATGACCTCCTCCGTCACCAGGTTCATCGTGTAAAACACGAAGTTCTTGGTGAACTGGTCCAGCAGAAACGCCAGGCCGGCCGATATCCAGAGCAGCCGCATGCGGTCAGTGCCGGAAGTGGCGCATGCCCGAGAAGACCATGGCGATGCCGGCCTCGTCCGCGGCGGCGATCACCTCCTTGTCGCGCATCGATCCGCCGGGCTGGATCACAGCGGTCGCCCCGGCTTCCGCCGCTGTCAGCAGCCCGTCCGCGAAGGGGAAGAAGGCGTCGGAGGCAACGACCGATCCTTGGGTCAGTGGCGCGGAGAGGCCGAGTGCTTCGGCCATGTCCTGTGCCTTGCGGGCGGCGATGCGGGTCGAGTCCACCCGGCTCATCTGTCCGGCGCCTACGCCAACCGTTGCGGCATCCTTCACATAGACGATGGCATTGGATTTGACGTGCTTGGCAACTTTCCAGGCGAAGAGCAGATCCTTCAGCTCCTGCTCGGTCGGTTGCCGCTCCGTGACGACCTTCAGGTCGTCGATCGAGACATGACCATTGTCCTTGTCCTGCACGAGGTAGCCACCGGACACCTGGCGGATCGTCCGTGCCGCAGCCAGGGGATCAGGCAGACCACCTGTTGTAAGCAGGCGGAGGTTCTTCTTCGCGGCGAAGACCTCCCGGGCGGCGTCATCAGCGTCCGGCGCGATGACGACCTCGGTGAAGATCTCGCTGATGGCCTTCGCCGTGGCGCCGTCCAGCGGCTGGTTCAGGGCGATGATGCCACCGAAGGCGGAAGTGCGATCGCAATCGAAGGCACGGCGATAGGCCTCTTCGAGGGAAGCGCCGCGCGCCACGCCGCAGGGATTGGCATGCTTGATGATCGCGCAGGCCGGGCCGTCCTCGGGAGAAAACTCTGCGACCAGTTCAAATGCCGCGTCGGTGTCGTTGATGTTGTTGTAGGACAGCTCCTTGCCCTGATGCTGCACGGCGGAGGCCACGCCGGGCCGGTCGGAGCCGTCCGTGTAGAAGGCCGCCTTCTGGTGCGGGTTCTCGCCGTAGCGCATGGTCTGGGCGAGGGTGCCGGCAACGGCACGCCGTCGCGGGGTTTCGACGCCGATGGCATCCGCCATCCACGACGACACTGCCGCATCGTAGGCTGCTGTGCGGGCGTAGGCGGTCTGCGCCAGCTTCCTGCGGAACTTCGGGCAGGTGCCGCCGTCGTGCTGGTCCATGTCTCCCAGCAGCTTCTCGTAGTCCTGGACATCCACCACGACCGAAACGAACGCGTGGTTCTTGGCCGCCGCACGGATCATCGCCGGGCCGCCGATGTCGATGTTCTCGATGCAGGTGTCGTAGTCGGCGCCCTTCGCAACAGTTGCTTCGAAGGGATAGAGGTTGACCACCAGCAGGTCGATCTCGACGATGCCGTGCTCCGTCATCGCGGCGACATGCTCGTCATTGTCCCGCAGGGCCAGAAGGCCACCGTGGACCTTGGGATGCAACGTCTTCACGCGACCGTCCATCATCTCCGGGAAGCCGGTCACCTCGGCCACATCGACGACCTCCAGCCCGGCCTGGCGCAGCGTGTGCGCTGTGCCACCCGTGGAGAGCAATTCCACCCCGCGCGCGTCGAGCGCCCGGCCGAGATCCACGAGACCCTCCTTGTCGGAAACAGAGAGCAGGGCACGGCGGATGGGGCGGGTGTCGGTCATGGCAGCGGTCCTTCGGTCAGTCGTCACTCAGGTGTTCATCGTCGTCCCTGACGATGTCGCGGATTGCCTGCGGGGTATCCTGTGCCTTCGCGAAGGTCCAGTTGATCTGGCAGGCTGCGTCGACAACCCGGCCCGAAATCACGATCTGTTTTGTCGCACGCGGCTTCAGCCGGCCAGCCTCGAGGTAGACTGACGGCTCCAGCGAGAGCCTGGAGGACCCTTCGTGCCGGAAAACCCATATCTCGCCGCTCTTGAGGCCGAGAGATACGGCGTATCCTCCCATGTCGAGCGTCGCATCCACGTCCGGGTGCAGGTGAAACCGAATCGTGAAGGACACGCCCTGAAGCTGGGTCGCGGTCAACTGACGCTCGAACCGGGCGCGGTCGGCTTCGTTCAGCGCCCCAAGCGTGTCTTCGCCCTCGAGCGCACGCCCGTCTCGCGCCAGCCCAAGCTGGCGCACATGTGTCAGGCCGTGCGTGGCGACGTAGCCGTCGTGGCCCGCGAGCAGGTGGACAAGGTGGGCGTTGGCCGAGAATTGCGCACGGACCTCCGACGGCAGGTCGTGCAGGATCTCGCCCCGCCGACCACGGCCCAGCCCCACGACGCCGAGGCGGGAGGATGACAGGCCATCCACCCCAAGCGTGGAGTGGCTGGGGGTTGCCCGGCCTGCACGTCGCCAGGTCTCACCGAATGTCGCGCCGGGGCCGCAGTTCACCACGATCGGGCGCCGGCCGGATGTCAGCTCGAAGGCAAGGGTGGAGGCATGGGCGTTGACCGACGCCTCTCCGGTCGGTGGCGCTGCAGCATCGACCAGGACGGTGGTCCGTCCGGCGGCCATGCGGGCAAATCCCATCGCCAACCCCTCGTGCGGTTCCGGCCGGATGCCGGATGCCGCAAGGGCATGGTCCAACCGCCCTTCCATCCCGCGCCCCCCACCATGAAACCGCGCCAGGCTGCCATCGGAATGGCGCAGCGCCCGCAATGTCGGGGCCATGCGCACGATCGCGGCCTCCAGCGGTGCGTCGGGGTGCCGTCCTGAATCGATCAACGCCTGCGCCGTCCAGATCAGCAGGGTAAAGACTTCGAGCAGTTCCTCTGGGTTGCGCGTCGGCAGCCCGCCGCTCTTGTCGATCAGCGCATTGCATTCCTTGCACAGGGCCTTCACGGCCGGGGCGACATGGGTTTCTTGTCCGGCCAGCGACAACCCTGCGTAGATCAACCCGGTCAATGCCTCGAAACGGGGCAGGCCGGAGGCCGCCACGTGCCAGCGCCGGGACAGGAAGATCGTCTGCGCCCCAAGCGCGGCAAAGAAAGCGCGGGAGGCGTCTGCGTCTTGGCCCCGCAACAGGAAAATCGCGTGATTGATCCACCGGATCACCCGGCGTCCGGTCAGGTCCGGCGTCCATCCGGCGCCGCGTCCGCGACCGTAGCGGGCGATCCAGTCCCAGGTCCAGCTTTGCGCTGCCCGCCGCGAAGGCAGGTCGCCGACGGCGGCAAGGTCGTCCAGCCAGCGGAAGCCGTGCAGATCCTCCTCGAAACGCGGCGCGGGCATCCGGATGTCCCACGGGGAACTGTCCGGAGCCTCGACGAGAAAGCCGGCGAACAGGAAATTGCCGGCAAGCAACTGGCGTCCCTTGGAGAAGGTTCCAATGGTGCGTGGCTCGGGTTGTGACAGGAAGGCCGTGGCAGGACGGGCACGCGCCGCACGGCGCGCAGCAACCCGATTCAGGAACCGCGTACGCTGTTCCTGCCAGGTCGGTTTTCCCTCTGTGTGCTCCATCGCTCGTGCCCGCATTGCCGTTGCGCCGACACTATGCGGCGGCGCAGCGCCTGTCAGGCCTTCCGCAGCGCCGCGATGAAAAACCCGTCCAGACCGCCGCGTTCCGGCCACATGTCGGGAGTGATGCGCAACGCGCCGGGGGCGGCGATCCACTCCGGGTCGATGTCCGGCATAGCCTCTACGGCCCCCGTATCGGGTGACAGGTTCGGATGTCTGCGCAGCAATGCCTCCAACTGCGCCTCGCCTTCCTCCGGCAGCAGCGAGCAGGTGCAGAACACCATCCGCCCGCCGGGCCTGAGCCAGTTCACCGCCCGGTCCGCCATCTCCGCCTGCAACTCAAAGAGCGGTTTGATCCCGGCGGAGTCCTTGATGAAAGGGAGGTCCGGGTGCCGGCGGATCGTTCCGGTCGCGGAGCAGGGGGCATCGAGCAGGATGGCATGGAAGGTGCCTTCCGGTTCCCACTCTAGGGCGTCGGCGGCCACGATCTCAGCCGTCAGGCGGGTTCGGGCGAGGTTGTCCTGCAATCGCTCCAACCGGGCCTCTGACACATCGAGCGCCGTCACATTTGCTCCGGCCGCGGCCAGTTGCAGGGTCTTGCCCCCGGGCGCGGCGCACATGTCCAGAACCTTCTCGCCCTGCGACACCCCGAGGAGCCGCGCGGGAAGGGCCGCGGCGGCATCCTGGACCCACCAGTCGCCTTCAGCATAGCCTGGCAACGCGGAGACCTGACCGGCCCGGGGCAACCTGAGGCTGCCGGTCGGTAAGCGGTCACCGGCTGGCAGGACCGTATCCGCGTTGGATTTGAGTGTCAGGTCCAGCGGCGGGTCTGCCTCGAAACGGGCCTCCATCCGCGCGACGCGGGCATTGCCATATTGCGCACCGAGACGGCCACGGAGCCAGTTCGGCAACCTTTGGGGCTGGGCGGTCTGCCAGGATGCCAACCCTCCCTCTGCAACGCGTCGCAGAACGGCGTTGACCATGGGCGCCGCCTTGGGCTGTTCCTTTCGCGCCATGCTCACGGCGGCGTTGACGACGCCATGGGCCGCCTCTCCCTCCGACAGCATCTCGACCGTCGCAAGCCGCAGAAGGGCGCGAATGCCGGCGCCGGGATCGCGCTTCAGGTAGGGTTTCAGGGCCGCATCGGCTCGCCCGGCGAGCCGCAGGGTCCGCCGGGCGAGCCTGCCCGCGCGGGCACGGATCTCGGGCGGAGCTTCGGCGAAATGGGGGTGCGTTTCCATCTCCGCCAGCAACAGGCCCTCTTCCCAGACACCTTGCAGCAGATCCAGCGCCAGTTGTCGCGGGGCGACCCCGCTGACCTTTCCGCTCCGGCCCTTCCCGGTCATGTGACGGCCCTTCCCTTGGTTCTTTGATCCGCGGGGCGTATATCACCGGGGGATCAGCGACAAGGACAAGCGCATGGACGATCAGACCCGGGAAGAGCTGCAGGACGCTCAACACATCGACCCCGAAGCCGCGGCGGCAGCCGAAGCGGAGCGCCGCAAGTCCCTTCCGCCGGCAGCGCTGCGTGCCCTGGAAGAGGCCGAGGCCCGCAAGGCTGCGGCGGATGCCGATGGAATGCCGACCGAACTTGGCGGCCGCATCAAGGGGCTGGAACCTGTCCGCTACGGCGATTGGGAGAAGAAGGGCCTGGCGATCGACTTCTGAGCCGGTCAGTCAGACGAGCCTGACACTTTCGCCCCCTTCGGCTGCAGCGTCGCCGCGACCTGCGACTCGGCCCATGCGAAGCCGCACCTACGGTAGACGCGCCCGGCAGGCCCGTCACTGAGCGCGACGATTACCGGGACGGCATTGGGATCCCGTGACCTCGCCCAGTTCACGCCTTCTGTAACCAGTGCGGCGCAGATCCCGCGCCGTCGATGGCTCGCGCGGGTTTCGACCCGTTGGTAGCGCGCGATCCCTGCGGCCACGAAGATTCCGAGATCGCCAACCAGAAGGTCTCCATCGAAGGCGCCGAACCAACGCCCCCAGCCCTCCGCGATCTGGCATCGGCGAGACGCGAATCGTTGGCGCAGAAAGGCCTCATAGGAGGCGCGTTCGAAACCCTCCTCAAGACCGGTTTCGCATTGCAGCGCGATCACCTTTTCCCAATCCGCATCCGTCTCGATCGGGCGAATATCCACGTTTTCGGGCGGTGGCGTCGCGACCAGATTGCCGGAGAGCGTCAGCACATCCATCGACTCGACCTCGTACCCTGCCTCGGCCAGCGCAGAATGGCCGGGGCCGACTGTCATGGCAGGATCGTCCCATGCCACCAAGACGTGTGCGGCCTGTGGGAAGTCGGCACGAAACTGCTCGGGCTGCGTCACGGGGTCGACCTGGCCGTCGCGAAACAGAACAAGGTTGCCCCACCAGAAATCCGGCTGGTCCGGGGTGCGCAGGACGATCCGGTCGGGGTGCACCTCGGCCATGCTCTCTCCGGCCAGGACCAGGAAGTCGCTGCGAAATCCCAGGGAACGGATTTCCGACAGGGCTTCAAGATGGGACATCACAACCCGAGTACGTCCAGCATGGAGTAGTGACCCGGCCTCTTGTCCTGCCCCCAGAGCACTGCCTTCAGCGCGCCGCGTGCAAAGAGCGCCCGGTCGCTGGCCAGGTGGCGCAGCACGATTCGCTCTCCGGCGCCGGCAAAGATCACGTCGTGTTCACCGACGATGTCGCCGCCGCGAATGGCTGAGAAACCGATCTTGCCGGGTGCCCGCGCGCCGGTGATCCCGTCCCGCGCGGCTTCGTAGGCCTCCTTGAAATCCAGACCTCGCCCTTCGGCAGCGGCCTCGCCCAGCATCAGCGCCGTGCCCGAGGGTGCGTCCACCTTGTGGCGATGATGCGCCTCGACCACTTCGATGTCGAAATCCTCATCGAGCGCGGCGGCGACCTGCTTTGTCAGTTGCGTCAGCAAGTTGACGCCGAGGCTCATGTTTCCGGCACGCACAATCACGGCATGACGCGCGGCGGCGTCCAGTTTCGCAATGTCCTCGTCCGTCATGCCGGTGGTGCCGATGACGTGGACCGCGCGGGCCTGCGCCGCGATCACGGAAAGGTCGATGGTGACTTGCGGCGTAGTGAAATCGATCACGCCCTGCGCGCCGGCCATCGCTTCAAGCGGATCGTCGGTTACGAAGAGCCCGGTCGGCTGCCCGCCCATTGCGGACCCGAGGTCCTTGCCGATCCAACCGTGCCCTGGGCGTTCCACTGCGCCTGCCAGCCGCATCTTCGGATGGGCGTTCACCTCGCGCACAAGCATCTGGCCCATCCGGCCCGATGCGCCCATGACAACAATCCCGGGTGTTTCGCTCATCGTAGTCTCCACTTCAGCACCCGCCCCCTTTAGCCGAGGCCGCCCCGTCACGCAAAGCCCCGCTTGCGAATGCCGTCCCGCCGCCCTAGGTGGGAGGCATGGCAAAGAACAAGTTTCATACTGGTCCCGGCCCGTCGCAGCGGCAGCTGCGCGTCGGTGAGTTGGTCCGCCGGCGGCTCTCGGATGTGCTGGCCCATGGCGACATCCACGACCCCGACCTCAACCGCATGTCGATCACTGTGGCCGAAGTTCGCACATCGCCCGATCTGAAGGTTGCCACCGCCTACGTGCTGCCGCTGGGCGGCGATCACGCGCAGGAGGCGCTGGAGGCGCTCATTCGCAACCGGTCGGAACTGCGCCGGGTGGTGGCGAAGGGGTTGGCGTTGAAATATGCGCCGCAGTTGCGCTTCGTTCTGGACGACACCTTTGATCGGATGGACGAGACACGCCGCCTGTTCTCTCAAGAGGCGGTGAAGCGGGATATCGCGGACGACCAAGAGGACGACGATGCGCTTTGATGCGTGTGTCCGCCTTACGGGCGGGGCAATTCTGGCGGCCCTTCTGGCGCCCTTCCTGGCCGTGACACCTGCGGCCGCCGATCCGGACTGCCGGCGGCTGACCCACGATGGCAGCCGGTATTCCGTCTGCACGGTTCGGACCGACCAGGACGATCTCCGCCTCTGGCACAGCGATTCCGACGGGCGTCTCTACGGTGGCTTCGGGGCCATCGATTCGGCGTTGCGGGAACAGGGCCAGCAACTGGCATTCGCAATGAACGCCGGGATGTATCACGATGATCGCAGCCCGGTTGGTCTCTACCTCGAAAACGGTGTGCAGAGCGGCCCGCTGGTCACCCGCGACGGCCCGGGCAACTTCGGCCTGCTGCCGAACGGCGTTTTCTGCATTCGCGACGGGTCTGCCGCCGTGATCGAAAGCCGGGCTTTCGCCGCCAATCCGCCGAGTTGCCGCTATGCCAGCCAGTCCGGCCCGATGCTGGTCATCGACGGAGCGCTGCATCCGCGCTTCCTTGTGGATTCCGACAGCCGGTTCATTCGCAACGGGGTCGGTGTGGCACCCGACGGCAAGACGGTGCATTTCGCGATCTCGGAGAACCGCGTCAATTTCCACAGCTTTGGTCGCCTGTTCCGAGATGTGCTGAAGACGCCGAACGCACTTTACTTCGACGGCAAGGTGTCCCGGCTCCACGCACCGGCCATCGGACGTTCGGATGCCGGCTTTCCGCTCGGGCCGATCGTTGGTGTCGCGGTGCCTGCAAGCTGATCGCCGGCCTGGGGGTCACGCGAAACATCCCTGGCAGAACCACCCCGCCGACATTGCCCCGCCATGGGCATAGTAGATCCAGAGCCGCTCGCCGCCTTCCACCTCGACGCGCCAGTAATCCCGCGTGCCAGAGCGCCACTCCGGTTCGTCCAGCCACCATTCCGGTGCGATCCGCTCCGGGCCGGTGACACTGACAACGGTGAGGTCCCGCCGCCGCCACCGCAGGCGCGACGGCGGGCGCGCGGGTCGATCAGCTGGCGCGTCCACATGGACCGGTTCGGGTCGGAACAGGACCAGCGGGCGCGGCAGCGGCGGGCGGGAAGGCCAGGTCCGCGCCGGCTCCGACCAGGCCGCCGCAAGGATCTTCGTCGTCTTCTCGGGGATGTGGCTGTCGGCTGGATGCAGCCGGGTGATCGACTCCAGACCGACCCGTGCGCCCAGCCGCCCGATCAGGTCCTCCAGCGCCGCCGCCTGTCCCTTGCGCGTGCTGCGGGCCACCGCATCGGCGGCGGCACCTGCGTGGCCCCGGTGCTGGGTCGCATGCACCGGCTCGGTCACATGCGCCTCCAGCCGGAGCATGTCGATCCCCGGTCCCGCCTCGATCTCGTGCAGCTTCATCAGCAACAGCGGCCGCAGCCGTTCCGGATCGGCGGAGGGCCGGGCCAGACCGACCTCCACCGGCTGCATCGTGTGATCGCAGCGGAAGGCCTGGAACCGCACCCGGCGTGCGCCCTGGCCCTTCTCCCGCAGCTTCTCCGACAGTGCCGGCAGCAGCCGGTCCAGCCCCGCGCGCAGGTCTTCCTCCAGCCCGATCGGTTCCGGCAGGGTCAGGCGGACCGCGAACCGTGCCCGGGGTTTCGCCGGAGAGACCGGCTCCGGCACCAGCCCCATGGCCTGGTCGAGCCGCAGCACAAGGTCCTTGCCGAACCGCCGCGCCAGCGCCGCGCGGGGCTGGCCGGACAATTCGT
Organism: Aliiruegeria haliotis; assembly: GCF_003003255.1. Lineage (GTDB taxonomy): Bacteria > Pseudomonadota > Alphaproteobacteria > Rhodobacterales > Rhodobacteraceae > Tropicimonas > Tropicimonas haliotis. The sequence continues at coordinate 185,653 of NZ_PVTD01000003.1, read as the reverse complement.
CGATCCGCCGCAGGCCAAGGCGGTTGAGCTGCCCCACCACTTCGGGGCGCAGCCGCAACGCGGCCACCGGCAACGGACCCAGGATGGCGCGCAACTGCCCCGGCGGGGCGATTCGTGTGCCATCGCAGCCGTCGGCGGCATGTCTCGGCGCTGCCCCGCCCCGCTCCCAATGCCGCCGCTTTGCCGCCCGGGAGCGGGTCGCCCGGGCCTCCTGATCGATGGCATCGCCTGAACGCACCTGCTCCGCACCTCGCCCGGTAAACCGTGCCAGCGCCCAGGCCGCGCCCAGCGTGTCCGCGATCCCGGCCCGCACGGTCAGCCCCAGGCTCGCGCAATCCGCCTCTACCTGCTCCAGCAGCGCCACCTCTCCTCCGAAAAGATGCGCGCAGCCGGTCAGGTCCGCCACCAGGGAGGCCGGCGGGACCTCCGCCACCCAGGGGGAGAACTTTCCCGCCCATCGTCTCAACACGGCAAGAAACGCCGCCTCCGCCTGCGGGTTGGCCAGCCGCGTCAGCAGGTCCGGGCACATCGCCCGCGCATCCCGGAGCGGCTGCCCCTCGGACAGTCCCTCCGCCTGTGCCACGTCATTCAGGGAGGAGAGCACCTGCATGTTGCCCACATCGCGCACCACGGCGAAGGGCGCGGTCTGCACGCCGCCCTCCAGCCGCAACAGGCGTTCGGCCGCCAGGCGGGGAAACCAGAGCGAAAGGATCCGTCGGGCAGGCATCGGGCAGCATCCGGCACACGGTAATGTTCACGTTAAGTTCTCATTCTAGCCGCTTCGAGCCCGGAGTCGAGTCGTCTGCCTATTCCACAGGCCGCGTCCGCAGGAAAAGATAGAGCGGCAGGCCACAACTGACGCCGATGCAGAAGGTTGCCGGAATCGCCCACAGCGCGAGCCAGTTTCGCCGAACGCGGGTTTCCGCGACAATCCACACGGTGAGCGCCACGGCGGCAATTGTCAGGTCCCAGGCAAGGCCCTCGACGCCGGAATGGGCAAACCACGTGTCCTTCAGAGCCACAAGGCTCCAGCCATTGGCCGCCAGCCAGGGCAAGAAATGCGCCATCGGCAGAACCGTGCCCACAACCGCAAGACCAAGATAGATCATTCGCAATGGTGACATCGCCCTCTCCGCCGTCCAGACAGAACAAGACCTGCCACGCGTCGGCGCGCGCAGCAACCTGTCGCCGACACGCCGCGTTTCGCCGGTCGCGGAAACACGGGGCTTGATGGGCGGTGGCAGGGCGTATCACATGCCGGAACGCACCGCCCGGACAGACCGGTGAAGTGCACAAGAACAGGAAGGGTCAACGTGCCGAAATACGCCAAGCGCATACGCCGCCGGGTCGAATCCGTTCTCGACAGCGAGGCGATCACGGGCACGGCCACGACGCTCATGGCACGGCATATCCGGCGGGTTTGCAGCCGGATCGACTGGACCCATGTCGGTCGCGACGACCTTGCGGCGGAGGTCCGATCCGGTCAGCCGGTCATCATGGCGCTCTGGCATGGGCGCCTTGCCGTTGCGCCAAACGGCTGGGACCCGGACTGGGGCCGGCTCTGCGTGGTCACCTCGGCCGCGCGCCCGGGGCGGATGGTTGGTGGCGTCATGCAGCGTTTCGGGCTGGAGACGATGCCCATGCGGGACCGCAAGTCCAACACCGCAACCTCGCTGCAGGTGGCGCGAATGGCGCGTGACGGGGTTTCCATGGGCTTCGCGGTCGATGGCCCCGAAGGTCCGGCGCGGATCGCCAAATCGGTGCCGATCGACTGGGCGCGGCTGACCGGTTGCCCGATCTGGCTCTACTCGAACTCGGTGGAACGCTATCGCATTCTCCCAAAGGTCTGGGACAACATGTTTTCGCCCAAACCCGGCGGGCGCGGGGTCATGCTCTATCGAAAGTGGGAAGTGGAGGTGCCAAAGCGCCTCGACGACAGCACACGCGAATGCCTGCGGCAGAAGCTGCAAGATGACCTCGATGCGCTGTCGCTGGAAGCGGACAGGATGATGGGACACCCGGACCGGATCAACTAGCGCGCGGTTTGGCTGGAGGCCGCGGGAGCCTCTAGGAACTGCCGCCGGTCACGCCGATGCTTGCGGTCCCCGAGATGGACACACCGGGGCTGCGCGCGGGATCGGGATCCGAAGGCGGGATCGGCTCGCCATCCACGCCGCAACCGGCGAACGCGGCCAGCAGCCCGAGTGTCGCCAGTGCCCGCCTCACAGCCGCAACCCGACACCGCCACGGCCCAGATGCACCTTGACCGGTCCCTTGCCAACGCTGGCTGAGGCGCCGCCGGTGCCGACGGAGACATCCACGTTCTTCGTGTCCACGACATCGACGCCGGCATAGGGCTTTCCGCTCGTCGTCACACCGCCATGCACGCGGCCCGAGTTGACGCCGACGTTGCCTGACACGTTCCCGTTGGCGTTCACCGAGACCCCCGCATCGGGTTTCGGCTGTGCGCAGGCGGACAGGCTCAAGGCCAGCATGATTGCCGACACCCCGCTGATGATCTTCTGACGCATTTGCCTTCTCCTGTTTTCGATCCATCGGAAATGCGCATCAATTGGTGATGCGCACGCCATGCCGGATGATCTTCACATGCACCGTGCCGACGGCGACCGATGGTCCGCCGGTGCCCACGCTGGCGCCAGTGGTACAGGGCCAATGGCGATGCTCTCAGGCAGGTAGATCACAATTCGCTTCATTCCAATCGTTCATTCCAAGTTGAAATCTGCTCTCGCACCCGCAATGGTGCCGTTCCCCCATAGGAAGTCCTGCTGGCGACCGAGTTGTAAACCCCGAGAACCCCAAAAACCTCTTCGGTAATGCCCGAATGGACAGATTGCATCTCCGGCAGAGTAAGGTCCGGAAGGTCGCACCCTTTTTGCTCGGCCATAGCAACAAGCGACCCGGTGACGTGATGGGCGTCGCGGAACGGAAGATTCAGCGCCCGCACGAGCCAGTCGGCGAGGTCGGTCGCCGTCGAGAACCCGCTGGCTGCCGCCCGCTCCAACTCTTCGCGGTTGGCCGAGAGGTCGGCGATCATGCCGGTCATCGCTGCCAGCGCAAGCATCAGGCTGTCCGCGGCATCGAACGCCTGTTCCTTGTCCTCCTGCATGTCCTTGGAATAGGTCAGCGGCAGACCTTTCATCACCGTGAACAACCCCACCATCGCGCCCATGATCCGGCCGATCTTGGCCCGGATCAGTTCCGCAGCATCGGGGTTCTTCTTCTGCGGCATGATCGAGGAGCCTGTGGAGAAGGCATCCGACATTCGCACGAAACGGAACTGTGCCGAAGACCAGATCACCAGCTCTTCGGCAAGCCGGCTGAGGTGCATCGCGCAAATTGAGGCGGAGGCGAGGAACTCCAGTGCGAAATCTCGATCCGACACCGCGTCGAGCGAGTTTGCCGCCGGACGGTCGAAGCCGAGCGCGGCCGCCGTCATATGCCGGTCGATCGGGAAGGATGTGCCGGCCAGCGCCGCCGCGCCCAGCGGGCTTTCGTTCATCCGTGTGCGCCCATCACGGAAGCGACTGGCGTCGCGCCCCAGCATCTCCACGTAGGCCAGCATGTGATGGCCCCAGGTTACAGGCTGCGCAGTTTGCAGATGGGTGAAGCCGGGCATCACCCAGTCCGCGCCCTGCTCGGCCTGCGCGAGGAGCGCCTTTTGCAGGGCTTCGATCCCCGCGATGGCGGCATCGTACTGGTCCCGCATCCACAGTTTGAAGTCCGTTGCCACCTGGTCGTTTCGCGACCGCGCCGTGTGCAGCCGACCCGCCGGCTCGCCGACGATTTCCTTCAGCCGGGCCTCCACGTTCATGTGGATGTCTTCGAGCGCACGCGAGTAGGTGAACTTTCCGCCCTCGATCTCTGACAAGACCGTGAGAAGGCCTTCCCGGATCGCCTCCGCATCGCTATCCGTCAGGATGCCCTGTGCGGCCAGCATGGCCGCATGGGCGCGCGAGCCCTCGATATCCTGCCGGGCCAGACGCTTGTCGAAATCGATAGAGGCATTAATTGCCTCCATGATTGCGTCTACACCGGTGGAAAAACGTCCGCCCCACATCTGGTTGGCGGAGGTGTCGGAGGCATCGCTCATGGGTTGGACCTCGGAGGTAGGAATGAAGCATCTATTGGCCGCGATGGTCTATACGGGGCTTGCTGTCTTGGCAAACCCGGCGTCTGCCGACGTGGAAACGGCCGCCGCGCTGCGTGAGGGCGACATGAAGAAGCTGGTGCTGCACGAGGCGCCGAAGGACGCAATCGATGTCGTGGTCGTCGATATCGCGGGGCAGTCGTATTCGCTGGCCGACAAGCGCGGACAATGGCTGGTTGTGAATTTCTGGGCCACCTGGTGTGCGCCCTGCCGCAAGGAGATGCCGACACTCTCGAACCTCCAGACGATGATGGATGGAAAGCCGGTCGAGGTCGTCACCATTGCAACCGGGCGCAACAACCCGCAGGCGATCCGGAAATTCTTCGAGGATATCGGTGTGACAAACCTCCCGGATTACCTCGATCCAAAGCAGAAGGTGGCGCGGCAGTTCGGTGTCATGGGGCTTCCGGTGACGGTGGTTCTCGACCCCGAAGGGCGCGAGGTCGGCCGCCTCATTGGTGATGCGCACTGGGACAGCGACAGCGCCTTGGCAATCCTCGAAGCGCTCGCCGCGGAGGGATAAGCCACGCGGCATGAGCAGTTGACAGGCCAACTCTGGGGCCGGTCTGCCTGCCGCTTGTGCTGGTGCGTCGGGAGAGCCGCCCACATCCACGCCCGGGGTGGCTTGCGAGCCAGGACGGTCGGGCGGAAACTGCCGCATGGCCCACCACGTTCCCGGCCCACTTGGACTGCAATGCAGAGGGGCGAAGACAGGCATTCCGACGAGACTGAAGCGGGTTCGTCCTCGCCGTCTGTGGCGGCATTCTTCCCGACGCGGCAGGCGAGCGGAGGGTGACTTTTGCCTGCAACAATGTGCTCGTTGCGTGGCAAACGCCCTTTGCTGCTGGTATCTGGGCCCATTCGGCAACACTTTCCGTCAACCGGCGATTTCCCGTTTGGCCATGATCCGCCGATACGGTGTAATGAGCGGGAAATTGCCGACAGAGAGCATGCGCCAGATCAAATCACAAATCCCGACGCGGAAACCAGTGCGGAGCGCATACGCTCCGTTGCTTCCCGTCGCGCGATTCCTGGCAGGTCGGAGGGAGTAGGCGGATGCCATACCGCTACCAGATCCATCCTGACCCCGGGCTTCTTGTGATGCGATACGTCGGCCATACGACGATGCAGGACCAGCGCGACCTGGTCACCGACGTCACCTCGGATCCGGACTGGCGGTTCGGACTGCCGATGTTTCTCGATTCCTCGCAGATGACCGGGACCGATATTACGGTGCTCAGCCTGATCTCCCTGCGGGACCGGTTTCGGCCGCTCTTTACCCAGGTCGACCAACCTGTGCTCTGGGCCCAGTACGCGCCAAACGACCTTGCTTTCGGCATGAGCCGCATGACGCAGGAAATCATGGACGAAATTCCGACGGTCAACATGGAGGTCTTCACCGACCTTTCGTCGGCAGTGACCTTTCTTGGCGTTGAAGGCGAGGTCCACGGGCTGCTGGAAAGCATCGGCATTGCGGCCTCGGACCTGTCACATGGGCACGCGCCCGTGACGCTACGACGTCTTTGACAGCGACGCCTCTGCGCGGCAACCCTCCGGGCGGAGGTGTCATTCATGCCATTGGAGATACTGCTCGTCCTCGTGGTCGTCGGAATCGTCGGGATTGCCTTGCTGACCCATCTGTCAGGACGCTCCATTTCGCGCCGTCTCTCTACCCCGTCCGATGCTCTAGCCGCGTGGGAACGCGAGTTTCCCGCGGATCCTGCCTGGTTTGCGACACTTGCCGCAGGTGGCCATTCCGCGCTGGTCGAGGCGCAATCCGGTCCGGGGATTGTCTGGGTCATGGGGCTGGATACCACTGCGCGGCCCCTCGCGGGGGCCCGGGTGCAGCAAACCGCCGACGGTCTTGACGTTCGGTTTCCCGATTTCGGCGCGCCTCGGCTCCGTGTTCACCTCGACGAAACCTCCGACATCTCCGCATGGAGTGCCATCCTCACCGAGGAAACCGGGAGCCTGCCTGCATGACTGACCAACTGTCCTATCCGGATGTCGTCAACTTCGCCGTCCCTGTCTTCATTGCCGCGATCCTTCTGGAACTGACATGGATCGCCGTCAGGCACCGCGGCGGCCGGTACGAGACACGCGACGCCGTCACCTCGCTGATCATGGGAGCTGGCAGCGTTGCTTCGGGCATCCTGCTGGGCTTCATTGCGTGGGGCTTCTTCATGGCGCTCTGGGCGATCACGCCATTCGACCTGGGAACCTCCTGGGGGGCGGTCGCTGTGTGCTTCGTGCTCGATGATTTGCGCTACTACTGGGTTCACCGCTTCGGCCACCGCATCCGTTGGGTCTGGGCCAGTCACGTCAACCACCATTCCTCCCAGCACTACAACCTGACGACGGCGTTGCGACAGACATGGACGGGGACATTCACCTTCATGATGATCGTCCGAGCGCCGCTGATCCTGGCGGGGTTCCACCCTGCGATGGTGCTTTTCTGTGGCGGTCTGAACCTGATCTACCAGTTCTGGATACACACCGAGGCAATCGGGAAGATGCCCCGCTGGTTCGAGGCCGTGATGAACACGCCCTCCCACCACCGCGTGCATCACGGACGCAATCCCCGCTACCTTGATGCGAACTACGCTGGTGTTTTCATTGTATGGGACAAGTTGTTCGGCACGTTTGTTCCGGAACTGAAGGACGAGAAGCCGGATTATGGGCTGGTCCACAACATCGGCACGTTCAATCCGCTTCGCGTGGCCTTCCACGAATGGGTGGGCATTTTCCGCGATGCTACGCTGCCGGGATTGAGCCTCCGCGAGCGGCTCCTGTACTGCGTGGCGCCCCCGGGCTGGAGCCACGACGGCTCGCGGCTGATGTCGGAGGGGATCAAGGCCGAGCACCTGCAACGCCACCCCGAGGACCGTGGCTCGCCGGGGTTCGAGACCCGCTGATGTAGCGATCCGGATGCCCCCGCCGAAGGTTACGGGTTGACTTGGGCACCTGCAGGCCCCAAGTGGGGTCAATCGACGCCTCTGCCGCGTGAGCAGACGATGGCTCTCCCTCTCCGGGATGAAGCGGCGCGATACTTCCCAGGTTCCCAAATCACGCGGGGGTCCGCCGCGGTGACGGCATTCCGGGCAGTTCGGCCCGCCGCCAGTGCACCGTGGAACCCGACTGCGATCCGCCGCCCTGTCCGGACGGCGACGTTCCCGTTTCTGCCGCCGGTCCGATACGGCCGTCCGGCCCCAAAGGAAATCCATCCGAATGACATTCGAAACCCTCGGCCTCCAGCCGCGCCTCGTGACCCGCCTTGCCGAACAGGGCATCACCGAGCCGACCCCGATCCAGACACAAGCCATCCCGCATGCTCTCGAAGGACGTGACGTGATGGGAATCGCCCAGACCGGCACCGGCAAGACTGCCGCCTTTGGCCTGCCTATGGCCCACAAGCTCCTGAAAGCTGGCACCAAGCCGGATCCGAAGTCGGTGCGCGGCCTGATCCTCGCGCCGACCCGCGAACTGGCCAAGCAGATCTCCGACAACCTGCGCGCCTACACGGAAGGTACGCATCTCAAGGTCAATCTCGTCGTCGGCGGTGCCTCGCTCAATGCGCAATCCCAGCGGCTGCAACGCGGCTCGGATCTGCTTGTTGCCACGCCGGGTCGCCTGATCGACTTGATCGACCGCAAGGCGGTTCGCCTCGACCAGACCCGCTTCCTCGTCCTTGATGAAGCCGACCAGATGCTCGACATGGGCTTCATCCACGCGCTGCGCCGCATTGCCCCGCTTCTGCGCAAGGACCGTCAGACCATGCTATTTTCCGCCACCATGCCGAAGCTGATGGCGGAGCTCTCGAGGGCTTACCTGACCGATCCGGTCCGCGTGGAGGTTGCCCCTCCGGGCAAGCCCGCCGACAAGGTCACCCAAGGCCTCCACTTCGTCCAGCAGGCAGAGAAAACCGCGCTCTTGATCGAGCACCTCGACGCTCACCGCGCCGAACTGGGCCTCGTCTTCACCCGCACGAAGCACGGCGCCAACCGGCTGGCGAAATCCTTGGAGAAAGCGGGATACGCGGTCGGGGCCATCCACGGCAACAAGTCCCAGGGACAGCGTGAACGCGCAATCAAGGCCTTCCGCGACGGCGAGTTGAAGGTGCTGGTGGCAACTGATGTCGCCGCCCGCGGGCTCGACATTCCGGGCGTGCGCCATGTCTACAACTACGATCTGCCCAACGTTCCGGACAATTACGTCCACCGCATCGGCCGCACCGCGCGTGCCGGTCGTGACGGTCGCGCCGTGGCCTATTGCGCGCCTGCAGAAATGTCCGAGCTGAAGGCGATTCAAAAGACGATGGGACGGGAAATCCCGGTCCTCGGCGGCACCCGTTGGGGTGGCGACGGCATCGAGACGCAGGGGCGGCAATCCCGCGGCAATGGTCCCGGAAAAGGGAACGGGCGTGGCAAGCCCTCCCGTGGACAGTCGTCTAGAGGCCGCTCCCGCGGTCGCAAGGCCGCCTGAGGTCACCAAACCGGGTCTCGGTCGCCCCCTCGTTGGGGCGGCAGAACACAGGCAACTTCGTCGGCGCAATTGGCCGCGCTGGCTATTGTCCCATCGCCGCGCAATCCGCATGGCGTGGGCAACCAACCAGATGATCGTTGATCAGTCCCGTGGCCTGCATGAAGGCATATACGATTGTCGGCCCGCAGAAACGGAACCCGGCAGACTTCAGGTCCCGCGAAACCCGTTGCGAGAGGGGCGTCTGTGCGGGTACGTCCTCCAGCCTCTGCCACCGGTTTTGCAACGGTTTGCCGTCCAGCCGATCCCAGAGGAAGGATGAAAACCCGGTCGCTTCCTCGATTTCGAGGAACGCCCGGGCATTTCCGATGGTGGCTTCGATCTTGCCACGATGGCGGATGATGCCCGGGTTCTTCAGAAGCGTCTCAACCTCCCGATCGCCCCAGGTCGCAATCTGTTCCGGGTCGAAACCGCCGAATGCGTCGCGGAAGTTCTCCCGCTTCTTCAGTATCGTGATCCAGGAAAGACCGGCCTGGAAGCCGTCCAGAATGAGCTTCTCCCAAAGCGTGCGACTGTCGCGGATCGGCACGCCCCATTCGGTGTCGTGGTAGTCGATATAGATCTGCTCGGGCCCGGCCCAGCCGCATCGTTCGCCCATTCTCCGCCTCCAGTTCCCGGCATTTTCCGCAAATTGGAACAAAAGGCGAAGCTTTACCACTCGTTCATGCCCCGGTGCACAAATGGGGCAGACGAGTTGGTGGAGTCGGACATGCAGGCAGTGGCAGACGGGATCGCTCCGGGAGCGTTGGAGGGAGTCGGCAATCCTCTCGCGGCGGCCGTGACAGTGCGGGACAAGAACATCCTCGCGATGGTGCGCCGGTCGTTGGAACGGCGGGATGTCCTTCTCGCGTATCAACCTGTTGTCGACGCGAGATCGCCCGAGAGAATCGCGTTTTTCGAGGGGCTGGTCCGTGTCCTTGACGATACGGGACGGGTCATTCCGGCAGCAGAATTCATGGGTGCCATTGAATCAGACGAGATCGGGAGGATGATAGATTGCATCTCGCTGGAACTCGGTCTTGCCGCGTTGAAGGCGGCACCGGGGCTGCGGCTGTCGATCAACATGTCGGCGCGTTCCATCGGCTACCCCCCGTGGATGGAGGCATTGACCCAGGGGCTAACCGACCGGCCTGAGGCGGCAGAACGACTGATCGTGGAGATCACGGAGAGCTCGGCAATCCTGCTGCCAGATGTTACAATGGTGTTCATGCAGAACCTGCAGGACCGTGGGATCTCCTTTGCACTCGATGATTTTGGCGCTGGCTACACGGCCTTCCGCTACCTGCGGGACCTTGATTTCGACATTCTCAAGGTCGCGGGGGAGTTCATTCGGGGGATTCATGCAAACCCGGACAACCAGGTTCTGACCCGGGCGTTGATCCACATCGCCGAGGAGTTCGAGATGTTCACGGTGGCCGAGTCCGTTGAGAACGCGGAGGATGCCAATCTTCTGTCGGCTTTCGGTGTCGATTGCATGCAGGGCTACTACTTCGGAGTTCCAACGACCCAACCGACCTGGGACGCATTTCCGGAGAGCTTCCGGAAGGCCGTCTGAGGGGCTGCCGAAGGCAGGGTTTCGACAAGCAACCGGGCTTTCGTTTCCTGCCGGTGGGGGGCGCCTTCCTGCAATGGAAGCGTGCTCCGCCAATTGTTGTCCCTGCTGGTCACCTCCCTTTTCAAAAGGTGGCCGACAAAGGGGCACCTGGCGAGGTGCTGCCGTCAGTACTTTGCCTGCCACGGACTGGCTGCGCAGATCCCTAACGGCTGTCTTGCGGATTCGAAGGCAGCAGCTTTCGCTTGTGTTCCCTTTTGGGGCGGGCATGTTCGCTGGAACCCTGTTTTGCCGCGCTCCTGCGGAGGAACACCCAAGGTGGGACATGCTGTCAGTTGCCACATCGAAACGCTCCCCCTAACCAAGTCTTGGACCCGAGGGGCATCGGGAGGTTGCCGCACCGGCAGCGCGGCCCCTCCTGTAGATGACTTGAAGAGGAGCCATCATGACCAATGTCGTCATCGCCTCGGCCGGCCGCACGGCCGTCGGATCCTTCCTGGGATCGTTTGCCAATACCCCTGCCCACGACCTCGGCTCAGCCGTTCTCAAGGCCGTCTGCGAGCGCGCGGGTGTCGACCCGTCGGAGGTGTCGGAGACGATCCTCGGCCAGGTCCTGACCGCAGCACAAGGGCAGAACCCGGCCCGGCAGGCCCATATCAACGCCGGTTTCCCGCAGGAATCCGCGGCTTGGGGGATCAACCAGGTATGCGGGTCCGGCCTGCGCACCGTGGCGCTTGCGGCCCAGCACATCATGCTCGGTGATGCCTCCATCGTCGCCGCCGGCGGGCAGGAGAACATGTCCATGTCGACCCACGCCGCCGCGCTGCGCGCCGGTCAGAAGATGGGCGACATGAAGTATATCGACACCATGATCAAGGACGGTCTGTGGGATGCCTTCAACGGCTACCACATGGGCCAGACCGCGGAGAACGTGGCCGAAAAATGGCAGATTTCCCGCGAGCAGCAGGATGAGTTCGCCTTGGCCTCTCAGAACAAGGCCGAAGCGGCTCAGAAAGCCGGGAAGTTCGCCGACGAGATCGTCCCCTTCACCATCAAGACCCGCAAGGGTGAGACGGTGATGGACGCCGATGAGTACATTCGCCACGGCGCCACTATCGAGAACATGCAGAAACTGCGCCCTGCCTTTGCGAAGGATGGGTCGGTGACAGCGGGCAATGCCTCCGGCATCAACGATGGCGCAGCGGCGGTGCTCTGCATGTCTGCCGACGAGGCCGAGAAGCGTGGCATCGAGCCGCTCGCCCGCATCGCATCCTACGCCACGGCCGGTCTCGACCCGTCGATCATGGGCGTTGGTCCGATCTATGCCTCCCGCAAGGCGCTCGACAAGGCCGGTTGGTCGGTCGACGATCTGGATCTGGTCGAGGCCAACGAGGCCTTCGCGGCACAGGCCTGCGCGGTGAACAAGGATATGGGCTGGAACCCGGAGATCGTGAACGTGAACGGCGGCGCCATCGCCATCGGCCACCCGATCGGTGCTTCCGGTTGCCGGGTGCTCAACACGCTCCTGTTCGAAATGCAGCGCCGCGACGCCAAGAAAGGCCTCGCCACTCTGTGCATCGGCGGCGGCATGGGCGTAGCTCTGTGCGTCGAGCGTCCGTAACCGATCGGTCGCAGGCAAAGAAATCCGGGGCGCCGCATTTGGCGCCCCTTTTATGAATTCGAAATGATCAACTTGAAGCGGCAGGATCACCGCGCAATAATGTTGCGTAAGTTGCGGCGCTCGATTTAACGGAGTTGCCAAGTATTACGCCAAGCTGGAGGAACACCATGGCTAGAGTTGCAGTCGTCACCGGGGGGACCCGTGGAATCGGGGCCGCCATTTCAATCGGCCTCAAGGAGGCGGGCTATGAAGTCGCTGCAAACTTCGGGGGCAACGAGGAAGCCGCCGCAAAGTTCTCCGGCGAGACCGGTATCAAGACCTACAAGTGGTCTGTTGCGGATTACGAGGGCTGCGAGAATGGCATCAAGCAGGTCGAGGCGGACCTGGGACCGGTCGACGTTCTGGTCAACAATGCCGGCATCACGCGGGATGCCATGTTCCACCGCATGTCCGTGCAGCAATGGAACGACGTGATCGACACCAACCTGCACGGCGTCTTCAACATGACCCACCCGGTTTACCCCGGCATGCGCGAACGTAAATGGGGCAGGATTGTCAACATTTCCTCGATCAACGGCCAGAAGGGTCAGGCGGGTCAGACAAACTATTCCGCGTCCAAGGCAGGCGACCTGGGGTTCACCAAGGCGCTCGCACAAGAAGGTGCGCGCTTCGGTGTGACCGTGAATGCGGTTTGCCCGGGCTATATCGGCACGGAGATGGTTCGGGCCATCGACGAGAAGATCCTGAACGAAAAGATCATTCCGCAGATCCCGGTTGGCCGCCTGGGAGAACCGGAAGAGATTGCCCGTTGCGTGGTTTTCCTCGCCTCCGAGGATGCCGGTTTCATCACCGGGTCGACGATATCTGCGAATGGCGGTCAGTTCTTCGTCTGATACGCACTTCAGCTTTGATCGAATGCGCCCCCGCCGATGCGATTGGCGGGGGCGTTTCGTTTCCAGGGTCAATGGCCGGCGGGAGAGCCCTGCGGCGACTTTCGCCACCGGCGGGTGCCAACCTGCGGCAAGGACAGGGAACGAATCGGGCGGGTGATCGCGGCGAGAAGGTCGGCGAAGGCCTCGGCGCGTTCATGATGGGCGCGCTCGATAGCGTCGCGGTGTGCGGTGGTTGTGGCGACTTCGAACATCTTGCGATCTCCCGTTCTCGGTTTCGGTTCAGCATTCCTTGACTGTTATCAATATCGGTTGTGGTTTGGCCGCTGACAAACGAGACTTCTCATGGCTTCAGTTTAGTATTACTTGTCTGAAATGACCGACCGCCTGCCGCCGCTGACCGCATTGAGAGCCTTTGAGGCCGCTGCTCGCCACATGTCTTTCGCAAAGGCTGCAGGCGAGTTGGGCGTTACACCTGCTGCGTTGTCGTTCCAGATCAAGTCACTGGAGGAGCATTTGGGTCAGCCGGTTTTTCGCCGGTTAAATCGCGCGGTAGAGCTCACAGAGGCGGGGGAGGCACTGGCGCCGGGATTGTCGGACGGCTTTGATTCGCTGCATCGGGCCTGGCGGCATACGCGGCGGCTCGGCAATGACACCAACCTGACCGTGACAGCCGGTCCGGCCTTTACGGCGAAATGGCTTGCACCGAGGATGTACGACTTCGCACGCATGAACCCGGACATCGAGCTGCGGTTCTCTGCAAGTCTGCATTTTGCCGATCTGGAGCGCGACGACGTGGATGTCGCCATCCGTTTCAGCGCAGAACTCCCGACCGGTCTGCATTGCGAAGAATTCATGCGGGACTGGATGACGCCAATGATGTCACCTGCGATGGCAGAGCAGGTCACAGCGCCCGAAGATCTGTTCGCCCTGCCGCTTATCCACCAGGATTACGCGACAATTCACCGGGCGCAGATCAACTGGGATGTCTGGTGTCGCGCTGCCGGGCTTGGCACGCCCCCGCCGGGTGGGCCGCGCTTCAGCCAGGCAGATCACGCGGTGGATACCGCTATTGCCGGCGGCGGGGTCGTGCTGGGTCGGATCTCGGCGGCCAGCGAGGCGATGGCGGCCGGGCTACTCGTCGCGCCCTTCCCGCTGACCATCTACACCCGTGGATCCTATCGCATCCTCTGCCTGCCATCGGCACGGCAGCGGCGAAAGGTTGCGGCCTTCATCGATTGGTTGCATGAGGCGGCGAAAGACATGGTGCGCCTGGAAGACGGGCGGGATTTCAGGGAGCCGGACAACCTTTCATGACACGTATGCGCGCCACCGCAACAGGTTTCATTGCAGTGCTGCTTTGGGCTCTGCTTGCACTCTTCACTGTCGGTAGCGCCCCCGTGCCGCCCCTCCAGCTCACCGCGATGAGTTTTGCCATCGGGGGTGCAATCGGCCTCCTTTGGACCTTGCTCGGAGGTGGATACAACCGGCTGCGCAGAGTTGGATGGAAGGTCTATGCGTTCGGCACAATCGGCCTTTTCGGATACCACTTCTTCTATTTCTCCGCGTTGCGGCTTGCTCCGCCTGCGCAGGCGGGGTTGATTGCCTATCTCTGGCCTCTGTTGATCGTGCTGATGTCGGGGTTGCTGCCCGGCGAGCGACTTCGTGCAGGGCACTTGATCGGTGGCGCGCTCGGGTTCGCAGGGGCCGCCCTGATCATTCTCGGCGATGGGGCCGAACTCGGTGCCGGCGCCTTGCCGGGCTTTGGCCTGGCATTGGTTTGTGCCTTTTTCTGGTCCGGCTACTCCGTGCTGTCGCGAAGGATCGGCCATGCGCCAACGGAGACGGTCGCGATTTTCTGTCTCGCCACGGCGGTGCTGTCTGCATTGGCGCACGTCACACTGGAGCAGACCGCTTGGCCGGACTCGTCCATCGGTTGGGCGAGTGTCGCCGCGCTCGGGATCGGGCCCGTGGGCCTTGCGTTCTATGTTTGGGATATCGGGGTGAAGCAGGGGGACATCCAGCTTCTCGGGGTTGCAAGCTATGCCGCGCCGCTCTTGTCGACACTGGCACTGATCCTTGCAGGTCTTGCGGCGCCGACGCCCAACCTGTTGGTGGCAGCGGCGCTCATCACCGGCGGTGCCGCGCTGGCCGCCTGGGCCAGCACGCGCCGGAGTTCAGACGCTCCTATACAGACGTGAGTCTGGTAATCTCTTCCTTTATCCGGAGCTTCTTCTTCTTGAGTTCTACGATTTCGAGGTCGTCGGAGCCGGGAGCTGCTTGAATTTGTTCCACTTGGGCCGAAAGTGCGGCGTGCTTCTTGCGGAGTTCATCAACGCGGGCGGACTCGGACATGGCCAACTTCTCCTCTCAGGACGATGTACGAATCAAGTGCACCATGAATTCCGCGGCTTGTCACCCGGAACCGGTGTCCCGGGTGAATTTTTTGCATGGGCTCTGTGAAGCCTTGCCGGCAATGACTATATGGGCGGGCCTTGAAAATCGGTTCAGAATCCCGGGAAGGGAGCGGAGCTGCGCAGCACCGCGCGAATGGCCGGGCTGTAGTCCTCACCATCCGTGACGTGCTTCTCGCCCGTGTGCAGCGTGACCGGAGGATGCAGGCGCAGCGGTGCGCGCCCGTTCTTGCGCGCTCGCAGGAGAATCAGGTTGGCCTCACGGCCGGGTCTCGGTTGCAATGGCTGGATCTGGACCGAGCCCAGCGTACCCAGGTCGCAGAGCAGGTCCGCCAGGCGTTCCGTGCGGTGGATGAGGGTCAGCCATCCCTTTGGTTTCAGCCGACGTGCGGCAACATCCATCCATGTTGCAAGCGCCGTGTCCTCCCCCATCGCGGCTTCGCGCGCGGGGTGAGGGGAGGCGTGGCTCTCCGAGCGGAGGAAAAAGGGCGGGTTGGCGATGACGTGATCGTAGCTTTGCTGCTTCACGGCGTCGGGGAGGGTCGCGATATCCGCCGTGACAACTTGAAAATGTGCGCCGGTTTCCGAGGCGTTCCGACAGGCCAGCGCCGCCATATCCGCTTGGCGTTCGACGCCCGTGATGCGCAGGTCGGGCACGCGGACCGAGAGGCAGAGCGCGGCAGTTCCAACGCCACAGCCGAGTTCCAGAATGCTCTCTCCCGCTTTCGCCGGACAGGCCGCAGCAAGGAGCACGGGATCTATTCCGGCGCGATACCCTCTTGCTGGCTGCCAGAGAGAAAGACGGCCCCCGAGGTAGTCGTCGCGAGTGAGCGCCTCGTCCATGTCACCCTTCGTCGCTGACGGTGATATCATTGTCACGCAGCGCCGCGCGTGCGAGGAACAGGTCGCGGTCGCGCACCATCAGGCGGCGCGGCAAAATACCGATCGATCCTTCGAGGACGCTCATATGGACGTCCATTTCGAAGCAGTCTATATCCTCGCCTGCGAGGAGGGATTTCGCGAAGGCGATCACTGTCGGGTCGTTTGTGCGTAAAACCTCTTTCATGGCACTGACTTAAGGGACCCCGGGCCGATTTGTCGAGACGGGGTTACGAGACCGTGATGAGCTTGGACGACGCTTCGCAGAAACCGCATGACCGCCTGGGGCGGCTTCTGGCCGATGATATGGGCCTGGTGAACACGCTGATCCGGGAGCGGATGGCCTCCGAACATGCGCCGCGCATTCCAGAGGTCACGGCGCATCTGGTAGAGGCCGGCGGAAAGCGCCTGCGCCCGATGCTGACGCTGGCGACCGCGCGGATGTGCGGCTACGTCGGCGAGGATCACCTGCGCCTCGCGGCGACGGTGGAGTTCATTCACACGGCGACCCTGTTGCATGACGACGTTGTGGACGAGAGCGGCCAGCGACGTGGCAGGCCGACGGCAAACCTCCTGTGGGACAACAAGTCCTCGGTGCTTGTCGGCGACTACCTGTTTGCCCGTTCGTTCCAGTTGATGACGGAGACGGGCAGCATCCGCGTGCTGGACATTCTCGCCAATGCCTCTGCCACGATTGCCGAAGGTGAAGTGTTGCAGATGACCGCGGCGCAGAACCTTGCCACGGACGAGGAGGTCTACCTCAAGGTGATCCGCGGCAAGACCGCGGCGCTCTTTGCGGCGGCCTGCGAGGTGGGTGGCGTCATCGCCGGGGTTCCGGATGCACAGGTGGCTGCGCTGAACGCCTATGGCGACGCGCTGGGGATCAGTTTTCAGATTGTCGACGACCTGCTGGATTATGGTGGAGATGCCTCCGCGACCGGCAAGAATGTCGGTGACGATTTCCGGGAGCGGAAGCTGACAATGCCCGTCATACAGGCGGTGGCCAAGGCCGATACTGCCGAGCGCGCGTTCTGGCAGCGCACGATCGAGAAGGGACGCCAGGAAGATGGTGACCTGGAGCAGGCCCTGGCGCTGATCGCGAAGCACGGTACGATGGACGCCACCCGGGAACAGGCCGTGCTCTGGGCCGATCGGGCCAAGGCGGCTCTGGACGTTTTCCCGGACAGCGACATTCGCGGGATGCTGGTCGATTTGGCCGACTATGTCGTGGCGCGGGTACGCTGACAACGGCACATCGGTCTTCAACCGTTGCGTCGCAAGCGGTTGCCGGGGTCGAGTTATGCGCGGATTGCCTTGGCGTGGCGCTGTGATATGACCGGCCTCCGGACGACAAACGACGAAGGGCCGCCCGATGGATCATTTTCTTTACCGTGACGGCGTGCTCCATGCCGAGGATGTGCCGGTGCCCGAAATCGCGGCGCAGGTCGGGACGCCATTCTATTGCTATTCCACCGCGACGCTGCAACGCCATTTTCGGCTGTTTGACGAGGCGCTGGACCCGCTGGAGCACCTTGTGTGTTTCGCGATGAAGTCGAACTCGAACCAGGCGATCCTTAAGACGCTGGCGGCGATGGGTGCAGGGATGGACGTGGTGTCCGGCGGCGAATACGCCCGGGCGAAGTCCGCGGGCGTTCCCGGCGAACGCATCGTTTTTTCAGGTGTCGGCAAAACCGCCGAAGAGATGCGGGCCGCGCTTGAGGGCGGGATTCGTCAGTTCAACGTCGAAAGCGAACCGGAAATGGAGGTGCTGAACGCGGTGGCGCTCTCCATAGGGGCAAGGGCGCCGATCACGTTGCGCATCAACCCGGACGTCGATGCAAAGACCCATGCGAAGATCGCAACTGGAAAGTCAGAGAACAAGTTCGGTATTCCGATCGCGCGGGCGCGGGAGGTTTATGCCCGTGCGGCCGCCTTGCCCGGGCTCGAGGTGATCGGGATCGACGTGCACATCGGCTCGCAACTGACGGAGCTGGAGCCATTCGAACAGGCCTATCGCAAGGTGGCAGAGCTGACAGCCGTCCTGCGGGCCGATGGTCACGATATTCGTCGGCTTGATCTGGGCGGCGGGTTGGGAATTCCTTACGCGAGGTCCAATACTGCGCCGCCGCTTCCCAGCGAGTATGGCGAGTTGATCAAGCGAACGGTCGGCGATCTCGGCTGTGAAGTGGAGATCGAGCCGGGGCGGCTTATTTCCGGCAACGCGGGGATCATGGTGAGTTCGGTGATCTACGTGAAGAATGGCGAAGGGCGGGATTTCCTGATTCTCGACGGCGCGATGAACGACCTGATCCGGCCGTCGATGTACGATGCGCATCACGATATCGTTGCCGTTCAAGAGCCCGAAGCCGGGAGCGAACAGGTGCCGTTCGACATCGTCGGGCCGGTTTGCGAAAGCGGAGATACCTTTGCGAAACAGCGCAATATGCCGGTCCTGACGGCGGGTGACATGGTGGCGTTTCGCTCCGCTGGGGCCTACGGGGCGGTGATGTCCTCCGAATACAACACCCGGCCGCTGATCCCGGAGGTCTTGGTGAATGGGGATCAATTCAGTGTCATCCGGGCACGTCCCACCTTTGACGAAATGATCGCGCGAGATAACATTCCCGAGTGGCTCCTGTAACGGGGCTGCCTTCGGGCCCGGGTTGCGGGCCTCCGAAAGGAGCGACATGGATCCCGACGCCGCCCACGTGCGCGCTCAGAAACGGCTGGTCAGGCCGCTGCGGCTGACCCGCATCGGCATGGTGGCGGAGCGGTTCGTGCACGCGTTCTGGCCGGTCTGGTCGATTTTGTTCGCGGTGGCGACGGTTGTCCTTCTGGGCCTTCACGAAACCGCGCCTCTTGAGATCGCCTGGATCATTGCACTTCTTGCGCTGGTAGGAAGCATCTGGTTTGCTATCGCAGGCATTCGAAAGTTCCGCTGGCCCAGCCGGGAAGAGGCGATGGCGCGGCTTGACGCGACCTTGCCGGGGAATCCCATTCAGGCGTTGAAGGACAGCCAGGCGATCGGAACCGGAGACGAGGCCTCCGCGGCGGTCTGGGCGGCGCATCTGGAGCGTATGGCGGGTCGCGCGGCGGGGGCAAAGGCGGTACAGCCCGACCTGAACCTGTCCCGGCGCGATCCCTTCGCGCTGCGGTATGTGGCCGCGACCGCGATTGCCGTGGCGCTGCTGTTCGGATCTCTCTGGCACGTGGCAACCGTGGGCGATGTTGTGACCGGTGGAAAGGTCGCCACAACCGCCGCCGGCCCATCGTGGGAGGGCTGGATCGAGCCGCCGGCCTATACCGGCAAACCGAGCCTTTATCTCAACGATATCGATGGCGAGGGGATTGCCGTTCCTGTCGGTAGCCGCGTGACATTGCGGCTCTATGGTGAGGTCGGCGCATTAAGTGTGGATGAGACCGTTTCGGCCCGGGCCGGGGAGGAGGTCGTCCCGGCAAGCGAGCCAAGCCAGGGGTTCGAGATAAACCAATCGGGACGGATCGCGATTCTGGGGGAGGGCGGAAAGGCGTGGTCCATCGATGTCCTGGCCGACCAGCCTCCGATCATATCACTGGAAGGCACCGCCGAGATGGAAGCCAACGGCCGGATGAGCCAGCCATTCCGGGCGCAGGACGACTACGGCGTCGTGGCCGGATCAGGTGTGATCGACCTCGATCTGGCGGCCGTGGAGCGGGTCTATGGCCTTGCCCTCGCGCCGGAGCCCCGTGACCCGATCGAACTGGACCTCCCGATGACGATCGCCGGCGATCGCGCAGATTTCGTCGAAACCCTGGTCGAGGATTTCTCGAAGCATCCCTGGGTCGGATTGCCGGTGACGATCACGCTGAGCGCGGTCGATGCAGCCGGACAGAGCGGGCAGTCGGTCCCCACGGAAATGGTCCTGCCGGGCCGTCGTTTCTTTGAGCCGCTGGCCGCCGCCTTGATCGAGCAGCGCCGGGACCTTTTGTGGGCACGCGGGAACGGCAAGCGGGTTGCGCAGGTCATTCGGGCCGTGACGCACCGCCCGGACGATATCATCCGTGACGGGAGCACCTTCCTGCCATTGCGGGTCGCCCTGCGAAGGCTGGAAGTCGGGATCGCTGCGCCCGACGGATTGTCGGCGGACGTTCAGGAGGAAGTCGCCGAGGCTCTCTGGAACATCGCCGTGAAGATCGAGGAAGGGGACCTGTCGAATGCGCTGGAGCGTTTGCGCCGCGCGCAGGACCGCCTGTCCGAGGCAATCCGGAATGGTGCCACAGACGAGGAGATCGCCCAGTTGATGGACGAGCTGCGCGAAGCGATGCAGGAATACATGCGCCAGCTCGCCCAGCAGCAGGACCCTGACCAGCAGCAACAGCTTTCCGAGAATACGCAGGAGATTACCGGCGACCAGCTTCAGGAGATGCTGGACCGCTTGCAGCAACTCATGGAGGAGGGGCGAACGGCAGAAGCCCAGCAACTCCTCGAACAGCTCCGTCAGATGATGGAGAACATGCAGGTCACGCAGGGCCAGCAGGGGCAGAGCGGTCAAAGCCCGGGCGAGCAGGCAATGCAGGGGCTGGCGGAGACGCTGCGCGACCAGCAGGGCCTTTCGGATGAGGCGTTCCGCGATTTGCAGGAGCAGTTCAACCCGAACCGTGGCCAACAGGGCGAGAGCGGCGAGAACGAAGGGCGGAACGGCGACATGGGCCGCGGCCAGAGCCATGAGGGCCAGAACGGACAGCAGCCCGGCGGCCAGCAGGGGCAGGGCGGAAATCAGGGGCGACAAGCCCAGGATGGACAACCCGGTGAAGGATCCCTTTCGGAGCGCCAGGGGCAACTGCGCCAACGGCTCGACTCGCTGCGTCAGAACCTGCCCGGCGCGGGAACCGAACAGGGCGATGCGGCCCGGGAGTCGCTTGGCGACGCGGGCCGGGCAATGGACCGGGCGGAGGACGCGCTTGAGAACGATGATTTCGCGGGCGCCATCGACGAGCAATCGCGGGCCATGGAGGCGATCCGCGAGGGCATGCGGAACCTCGGGGAGGCGATGGCGCAGGAGCAGCAGCGCCAGCAGGGCGGACAGGGACAACAGACCGGGCAGGCCGACGGCGCCGACCAGCGCGACCCGCTGGGACGCCGCGCAGGAACGTCAGGTAGCTTCGGGACCGAGGAGAACCTGTTGCAAGGCGACGATATCTACCGCCGCGCACGGGAGCTTCTTGACGAAATCCGTCGGCGCTCCAGCGACCGGGAACGCCCAGAGCTGGAGCTGGACTATCTTGAGCGCCTGCTCGATCGGTTCTAGCCGGGTCTGTCATGGCCTGACATCTCAGGCATGCTATGGCTTGGGCCAGAACCCGTTCAGGAGAGTAAACCCATGAAAGTTGGCATAATTGGCGCCGGCATGGTCGGCAGCACGGCGGCCTACGCGATCGGCCTGCTCGGCGTTGCACATTCGGTGGTTCTGGTAGACCTCGACCCGGCCATGGCGCGGGCGCAGGCCGAGGATATCAGCCACGGAATGCCATTTGCCTCCACCACCATAGTGACCTCGGGTGGCTACGAGGATCTTGCCGGCGCGGAGATCGTCATCCTCGCCGCCGGGGTCGGTCAGAAGCCGGGTGAAAGCCGGCTGTCGCTCCTGTCGCGGAATGCGGATGTGTTCCGGGCTGTCATTGGCTCGATTCTGTCCGTGGTCCCGGACCCGATCCTTCTTGTGGCGTCAAACCCGGTAGACATCATGACGACGGTTGCACGACGCCTGTCTGGCCTGCCGGCGCATCGGGTGATCGGGTCAGGCACAATCCTCGACACCGCGCGTTTCCGAAGCCTCCTGAGCCGTCATGTCGGCCTCGCGCCGCAATCGATCCATGCCTACGTGCTGGGCGAGCACGGCGACAGCGAGGTTCTGGCCTGGTCCGGGGCGCGTGCGGGGAACATGTCGCTCGATGCCTTCGCGGCCTATGCTGGGGCGCCGATCACCGAGGATATCCGGCGCCAGATCGATGACGGCGTGCGATACGCCGCCTATTCCATCATCGAGGGCAAGGGGGCGACATACTACGGGATCGGCGCCGGGCTTGCGCGGCTCGTGGGGGCGATTGTCAGTGATGGGAAGGTGGTCATGTCCGTCTCTACGGAGACCAATGGCATCGCTGGATTGCCTCAGGTCGCATATTCGATCCCTCGGGTGATTGGCCGCCGCGGGGTCGAGCTTGATCTAGCACCCGACATCAACGATGCCGAACGCATGGCCCTGGAGCGCAGCGCCACGCTCCTGAAAGAGACCGCGCAGGCCTTGGGAACCTAGATCGCGCAGGCCTTGCAAGGCGGGCCTGAGCGAGCGTTCGCCCCACCCGCTCCGGATGGCGCGACGGCCAGCTGGAGATGGGCGGTCAAGCCAGCGCCGTGGTCGCCCAGGCGGCGGCCGTTTTCGCGGTTTCTGCCCGTTCGGTGCCACTGATTGCATTCTCACCCACGCTTCCCCTTGCCTCCGCCGCCGTGGCGCGAGAAAAAGGAGGAACAAGAACAGGGGGAAATCCATGCTCGACATCAGCAGCGGTAAGGTCGTCAGGGTCGTTGCCCTGTCCCGCGAATACGGGCCGGAAAGCGGTCATCTGCGGGACTACATTTCCGGACTGAATGTCGATGAGCAGGTCAGCCTCGTGGCGTTGATGTGGATCGGGCGGGAGAGCTTCGCGGCCGACGAATTGGAGGATGCGCTGTACACCGCCCGGCGCGAACGAACCGCCCCGACGGAGGACTACCTGTCGGGAATGCCGGAGCTGGCCGACTTTCTGGAGGACGGTATGGATGCGCTGGGTATCAGCGTGGCCGACGAGGAAGACCGCCTGCGCGAGCGGGACTGACTCAGGCGGCGATGGCTCCGGTGGCGCCGCAGGCGCTTGAACGCTGCGCGCCTTTGGCGCGCCCGGCCCCAAACCGTTGAGACGCGAAAGCGTCGATGCGGGAGGGGCACCCCCCGCCCCCAATGCCGTCAGGTGAGATGATCGACGATTTCCAGTCGTTGCGCCTGTACGTCGACATCTTTCAGCCAGCGCTGCAACAGCTTCGGATCCTTCGGCGCGGCGGAGACCCCGACCGGGATCTCGCGCGCGGTCACGGCCTCGACGGCATAGGACACTGTCTGTGACACCAATCGCGCCATTGCGCTGCCCCGCGCGTCGCCCCAGGCATCCATCACGTAGGTCTTGTGATAGCCTGGAACACCGTCCTGGCTGACCTTCAGTCCGACACAGAGCACAACGCGGTCCGGTTCGCCTTCTGCATAGGCATGATCGGCCCAGAACTGGTCCGACATCTCCTTGAGGCGCGCATCGCCCCCTGCGCCCTCAAGGGTCTCGATCTCGGCGAAGACATCCGACCAGGCATCCTGCCAGCCATTGAGGCGCAACGTTCCGCGCACGAACTCGCGCACTTTCCAGCCCTCCTCGAACCCGTACTCCGCCATGAATGGCAGAGAATCCCGGTTCGGGTAGACTTCGAAAGTCTCGGGTTGCGGCAGCGGCGCGTCATAAGAGGTGATCGCATCCCAGGGGCGCGCCACTTCAAGCGTGGAATAGTCGCGGATCGACCGCGAGGGCGAGCGCAATGCCTTGAGCACGCCGAGAGGCGACCAGCTGAACTTGTAGCGAAAGGCGTTGGGTTCCTTCGGAACGCCACCACAATAGGAGATGAACTCGTACTCCGCGCCTGGCCGCACGTGACCGCCGGCGCGCATGTCTGCCACAAGCCAATGTGCCATCAGGTGATCGATCCCGGGGTCCAGCCCGACTTCGTTCACAAGACACACCCCGGCGATCCGGGCAGGTTCGTTCAGTGCCGCCATTTCTGGCGAAATGTAGCTCGAAGAAACAAAATGCGCCTTGGTGTCGATGCAAAGCTCGGCCAGCGGCACGTGCCAGTCGCCCGGCAGCATGGAGACCACGACGTCCCCGGGGTGCAGCGCCTCGGCCAGCACGGATATGTCGAACCGCTCGATCCAGTCGGTCAGGTCGCCCACGGCGTCCTGTGCCTTGTCGACCGTCCGGTTCCAGACGCAAATATCGTGTCCGGCTTCCAGCAGCCGCCGCAACCCGGGAATGGCGCTCAGACCGGTGCCGCACCAGTGAATGGTCATTGTTTCTCTCCTCAGATGGTGGCGACGTGGGTGTCGAATTCCGCCTTTGCCCGTGCCCAGACGCCGGCATCCAGCCTGTCGAGAGTTTGGAGCGAGGGCAAGAGCTGCGTGGCATAATCCTCCGAGCTTTCCACCGGCAGCATGGAGGGCAGATTGTCGATCGCGGTGACATCCAGCACCGGGTCGTCATGTACGCGGAGTGCCGGATCGGCCCAGTCGGTCACCCGGTCATATACCTTGATCGGGGAGAAGTCGCTCGACGGGTCGCAGGCGATGTCGCCGATAACCGACAACTTGCGGGGCGATGAGGGCGCGGAGGCCGGAACGAAGACCGGTGTGCCGGGTCGCGCGAGGATGCAGTTCAGGAACACGGTGTGATCGAGGACTTCCGGGAAGGGCCCGCCATGCGCGGTTTCCTCCATGTCCCAAAGGGTCGATGCAACGCCCATCGCCGCGCAGAGGTCTGCTGCGCCGGTGCCGACACGGCCCTTGGCACCAATGATCAGCGCATCTGGCCGGGCGGCACCGGTCGCCGAGATCTCGGCTTCCAGGTCGTCCAGCATCGCCTGCTTGTCGGGATAGACGTCGACCGGGCCGCAGAGTTCGCCCCGCTGCTGGGCCGCCCAGCATTTGAGGGACACGGCGGCACCGGCAAATCCGGCCCAGTAGCCGAACGCGGCCACGCGGCGACCTGCCGCGTCCACGAGGTATTCGAGGTCGTAGAGTGTGCCGCCTCCGGCCTTGAACTGTTTCAGCAACTCGCGCCCGTCCGCCTGCCCCTTGTAGGCATGACCGAACATGATGTGGCGGTGCCTGAGCGGCGTGCCGTCCAAGGGCAGTTCTTTCAGGCCGAAGACGATGGCATCCCGGGGCGCCTCGCGCCAGCTGCCGGGGCGGGCGATCGCTGCGCCAGCCGCGCGGTAGCCATCGATCGGGATCCGGCGCACCGGACTCTCCTCGACGGTCACCTCGAACCCCTTCGACAGCAATGACTTCACGCCCTCGGCCATGATCCCCACGCGCTCTTCGTTCGGCCTCTCTTCGGCCCGTACCCAAAGATGTGTCATTGCGTCCCCGCTGGTTCGTTCCGTCTCTCCTAACCTGCCCGTCGCGGGGCGTCCATGAGGCGACGGCGCGCGCTTTGCTGCCGCAGAAGAAATGCTGCAATGGCAAAGTAAACAAGGGTGGGGGCGTTATTTGAACGCCCGTTCAAAAAACATTTGACGATTCCCCGAATCCCGGCCCTATAGTGGGACATGCCGCAAGGCAGGTGTGTGGAGGCGCACCAGGGGAGGATAGATTTGACCGCAACAGCAACGCCCTCGGGCGGTCTGTGTTCGATGCCCGCGCTCCTGCGTCGCAACGCGCGGGAATACGGCGACAGGCCCGCCTACCGCGAGAAAGAATACGGGATCTGGCAGAGCTGGACCTGGGCCGAAGCCCTCGACGAGATCGAGTGGCTGGCGATGGGGTTCCTGGCATTGGGCATGAACCGGGGCGATCACGTTGCCATCATCGGGCGCAACCGTCCCGATCTCTACTGGTCGATGATCGCGGCACAGATGTGCGGCGCCGTGCCGGTGCCACTCTATCAGGACGCCGTGTCCGAAGAGATGGCCTATGTCCTTGAGCATTGCGGTGCGCGCTTCGTGGTCTGCGGCGATCAGGAGCAGGTCGACAAGGTGATCGATGTGCAGGATCGGCTGCACCAGGTCGATCATGTGCTGTACCACGACAAACGCGGCATGCGGAAATATGACCACGAGCACCTGAACTGGCTTCAGGACATCCGTGACGAGGGGAAGGCGGCACATCATCGCCACGAGGAGCAGATCCACCGGCGCGAAGCCGAACTGGACTACGATTCCACCTGCGTGATGCTCTACACTTCGGGCACTACGGGCAAGCCAAAGGGCGTGGTGCTGTCCAACCGAAACATTATCGAGACCTCCAAGAACTCCAGCGAATTCGACCACCTGCGCAGCGAGGACGAGATCCTTGCCTATCTGCCGATGGCATGGGTCGGAGATTTCATCTTCTCCATGGGGCAGGCGCTCTGGAACGGGTTCTGCGTGAACTGCCCGGAGAGCAGTGAAACGATGATGACCGACCTCAAGGAGATCGCGCCGACCTATTACTTTGCCCCACCACGGGTGTTCGAAAGCCAGCTCACCCAGGTGATGATCCGGATGGAGGATGCCAGCCCGACGAAGCGGTGGCTGTTCAAGCGTTGCATGGACCTGGCGAAACGCGTGGGGCCGGCGATTCTCGATGGCAAGCCGGTGGGCACACTGGATCGTCTGCGCTACGCGTTTGGCGAGTTTGCGATCTTCGGCCCGCTGAAGAACACGCTGGGTTTCTCGCGGGTCAGGGTCGGCTACACTGCGGGCGAAGCCATCGGGCCGGAGATCTTCGAGTTCTACCGGTCGCTCGGCATCAACCTGAAACAACTCTACGGACAGACTGAGGCTGGCGTGTTCATTGCCCAGCAGCCCGACCACGAGGTCCGGGCGGATACGGTTGGCGTGCCCAGCCCGGGCGTGGAGATCCGAATCGACGACACCGGTGAGATCTTCTATCGCTCGCCCGGCGTTTTCGTGGAGTACTACAAGAACCCCGAAAGCACCGCCTCGACCAAGGACGCGGAGGGCTGGGTGGCCACCGGCGATGCCGGGTTCTTCGAGGAGGGGACTGGGCATCTGCGGATCATCGATCGCGCCAAGGACGTGGGAAAGATGGCCGACGGCCACATGTTCGCTCCCAAGTATGTCGAGAACAAGCTGAAGTTCTTCCCGGATATTCTGGAGGCCGTGGTTTTCGGAAACGGCCGCGACTATTGCACGGCCTTCATCAACATCGATCTGACGGCGGTGGGCAACTGGGCGGAGCGGAACAACATCGCCTATGCATCCTACCAGGAACTTGCAGGCCACCCGCAGGTCCTTGAGACCATCCGTTCCCATGTGGAGGATGTGAACCAGTCGGTAGCGGAGGACGACATGCTCTCTGCCTGTCAGATTCACCGGTTCCTGGTGCTGCACAAGGAACTCGACGCGGACGACGGGGAGATGACACGGACGCGAAAGGTGCGACGGCGGATCATCGAAGAGAAGTACGCCGATCTGATTACGGCTCTCTACGATGGCTCCGAAATGGTCTCCACAGAGACCGAGGTGACATACGAAGATGGGCGCAAGGGCAGCATCTCTGCGACGTTGAAGGTCGTCGATGCCGCGACCGTCGTACCCCGGCATCACAAGGTGGCCGCCGAATGAACGAGCAGCGGCCATCTCTCCCGGTCTACATCACCGTGCCCATCAGCCTGGTCGTGATCGTGCTCGCCCTGGTGGGTGAGGCTCCGGCCGGGGTGCGTGGCGCGCTCATCGGCGCGGCATTCGCAATCCCGATACCGTCGTTGGTGCCGCGTCCGCCGAAGGTCTGGATCCATGGCGCGCTTATCGTCATCTCCATGCTTGCCGGTGCCATTATTTCTGGATTCATCTGGGGGCAGGGATGGACGCTTTGACAGAGGGTTACGTCACCGAGGACGGCCGGCGGATTGGCGGCGTCCTGATGGAGATGAAGAACATCACCCTGCGCTTTGGCGGCGTGGTTGCGATCAAGGATATCTCTTTCGACATCCGCGAGGGCGAGATCCGCGCGATCATCGGACCGAACGGCGCCGGGAAATCCTCGATGCTCAACGTCATCAGCGGGTTCTACCATCCGCAAGAGGGAGAGGTCTGGTACAAGGGCGGCGTGCGGCCTTCCATGAAACCCTTCGAGGTGGCGCGGCAGGGCGTGGGGCGTACCTTCCAGAACATCGCTCTTTTTGAGGGTATGACGGTGCTCGACAATGTCATGACCGGTCGCCTGACACATATGAAGGCTTCGATCTGGGAGCAGGCGATCTGGTGGGGGAAGGCCGAACGCGAAGAGGTCCACAACCGGGAACAGGTCGAGAAGATCATCGACTTCCTGGAGATCCAGTCGATCCGCAAAACCCCGGTGGGCAGGTTGCCTTACGGGCTGAAGAAACGGGTCGAACTGGCGCGTGCGCTGGCCGCGGAGCCGAGCCTGCTGCTGCTGGACGAGCCCATGGCCGGGATGAATGTCGAGGAGAAAGAGGACATGTCCCGCTTCATCCTTGATGTGAACGACGAATTCGGCACCACCATTGCCCTGATCGAACACGACATGGGCGTGGTGATGGATCTGTCGGACCGTGTGGTCGTGATGGACTATGGCAAGAAGATTGGCGACGGGACGCCGGACGAGGTGCGCTCCAACCAGGATGTGATCGATGCCTACCTCGGGGTGGCCCATGACTGAGCGTCCGTCGGTTCATTCTAGGGTCGGCCCCCGGACAGCCCCGGTCGAGACGCGGAAAACACATCCGGGACATTCGGTTCCTGTGCAAAAACTTGCGGGAGATGCGGCATGGAACTGCTGAACAAGATCTTCGTGGCACCGTTCGCGGACATGATCGCGGCACCTGACTTCCTGATGCAGGTGCTCTGGGAAGGGCTGGTATCCGGCGTGCTCTATTCGCTGATCGCGTTGGGCTTCGTCCTGATCTTCCGCTCCAGCCGGATATTCAATTTCGCCCAGGGCATCATGGTGGTGTTTGCCGCCCTCACTCTGGTCGGGCTGCACGAGATGGGCGTACCTGCCTGGATCTCCGTCGCTCTGACGCTCGGCGTCATGTTCCTGCTGGCCGTAACCATCGAGAGGGTTGTGTTGCGGCCGTTGGTCGGGCAGCCGGATATCATCCTGTTCATGGCCACCATCGGGATCACCCTGTTCCTGATCGGGTTTGGCGAGATCATCTTTGGCGGCGAGAACAAGGTTATGATCACCTCGGAACTCGGCATTCCGACCGGGGACATCGTGCTGGAGCCGTTTGGCGGGCTGTTGATCCTGCAGCACATCGACATCACCGCGGTGCTGGTTGCGGCGACGCTGGTCGTCTCGCTCCTGCTGTTCCTGAACAAGACCCGCATGGGCCGTGCCATCCGGGCGCTGGGTGACGACCATCAGGCGGCGTTGTCGGTTGGCATCAGCCTTCAGACGATCTGGGTGCTGGTCTGGTTCATCGCGGGGATTATCGCGCTGGTCACCGGCATCGCCTGGGGCAGCCGCGCGGGGGTATCCTTCGCGCTGGAAGTGATCGCCTACAAGGCACTCCCCGTTCTGATGCTGGGCGGGCTGGAGTCGATCACCGGCGCGATCATCGGCGGGCTGATGATCGGGATGCTGGAGAAGCTTTTCGAGATCTACTGGGGCGCACCGCTGCTCGGTGGCAACACCGAAAGCTGGTTTGCCTATGTGCTGGCGCTGGTCGTGCTGCTGTTCCGCCCGCAGGGGCTGTTCGGCGAGAAGATCATCGAGAGGGTGTGATGAGACGATGGCGCCGCCCGGGGCTGGTCGCCCGGAGGCGCATCGAACACGTAGAGGAATTCACCCCGTCGGGGCGGTGCGCAAACCGTTCAGGTGGGAGACACGGTATATCGGGGAGGAAACCGAAGTGGCGAAGCTGGTTGCAATCCTGAACGTCGTGGCCTGGTCGGGCTTCTGGGCGTTTGGCTACCTGGCGTTGTCCTCGGGCAACGAGGCTGGCGGGCAAATGATGATCGCGCTTGTGCTCGCCATTCTTGGCGCGGCGGCCGGGCTTTGGGCGTATATGTGGCTGGTCCGGCACAACGAGCGGACGGGCTATGCGAAGCGACCGAACCGGGCCGTGCCCGAGCAATTCCGCCCAGATGGGGATTCCGCCTGATGCTCTATCGTACCGCCGGTCAGTTCAAGACCTCCTACCGCGCCGACCAGGCGCTGTTTCCGATCCGGCAGGACGCGTTTCTGCTGGGGTTGATCCTCGTCTGCGCCTGGGTCGTGTTCCCGCTCACGGCGAGCGAGTTCACTTTCCAGACGATCCTGACACCGATCCTGATCTACTCGCTGGCGGCGCTGGGGCTCAACATTCTGACCGGTTTTGCGGGGCAGCTCTCGCTCGGAACCGGGGCTTTCATGGGCGTCGGGGCCTATGCCTGCTACAAGATGATCACGCTGATGCCATGGATGAACCCGATCATCGCGATCCTGTTGTCGGGTGTATTCTCGGCTGGGGTGGGCGTGCTCTTCGGTATCCCCAGCCTGCGGATCAAGGGATTCTACCTCGCCATCGCCACCCTGGCTGCACAGTTCTTCCTTGTGTGGCTGTTCGAGAAGTGGGCCTGGCTCTACAACTACAATGCCAGCGGCGCCATCCAGGTGCCGAACCTCGACATGTTCGGCTTCTATGTCTCTGGGCCGCAGGCTAGTTCGATGACCCAGTACTACGTGGTGCTGACGATTGTCTCGCTGCTGACCTATCTCGCGATCAACCTGACGCGCGGCAACCTTGGGAGAACGTGGAAGGCCACGCGTGACATGGACATCGCCGCCGAGTTGATCGGGATCAACCTGATGAAGTCGAAACTGACGGCCTTTGCAGTGTCCTCGTACATCGTCGGGGTCGCCGGGGCGCTTTTTGTCTTCATGTGGAGGGGGGCGGCCGAGCCGAACCTCTTCGATATTCCGCTCAGCTTCCGGGTGCTCTTCATCGCGATCATCGGTGGGCTCGGGTCGATCATGGGCAACTACCTTGGAGCGATCCTGATCGTGGGGTTGCCGGTTGTCCTCAACACAGTGCCCGGCTGGCTGGGCATCCATGTGGAATCCGCGCTTTTAGAGCACTTGAACATCATGATCGTCGGGTCGCTGATCATCTTCTTCCTGATCATCGAGCCGCACGGGCTGAACCAGTTGTGGCGGCTGATACGGGAAAAACTGATTATCTGGCCGTTCCCGCATTGATGGCCGGGGCGCGTGTTGCGTCCGAAAAAAAACGGAGAATCCACACGGGGGAAATCCCCAAAAACGACAGTCGACCATGTTCATTCAGGGAGGAGAGACATGAAGACATTCAGGACGCTGGCGCTTGCCACTGCGGTGAGCCTTGTGGGAGTCGGGGCAATGGCCGAAGGGATTTTCGCGCCGAACCTGACCTATCGGACCGGGCCCTTTGCGGCGACGGGCATCCCGCTCATGGATGGTCAGAAAGACTACATGACCATGTTGAACGAGCGCGATGGCGGGATCGGCGGCGTGCCGATCATGTTCGAGGAATGCGAGACCGGCTATTCCACCGAGAAAGGTGTGGAATGCTACGAGCGGACCAAGGCCAATGCTGTTGTCACACAGCCCTGGTCCACCGGCATCACGTTGCAGGTGCTTCCCAAGACCAACACCGACATGATCCCGATCCTGGCACCCGGCTATGGGTTCTCGCCGATGGCCAACGGCAAGGTGTTCCAGTGGGCCTTCAACCCGCCCGCCTCTTACTGGGATGCGGCGTCGATGATCGTTCAGGATATCGCCGCGGGCGACCTTGGCAGTCTCAACGGCAAGAAGATCGCGCTGCTCCATCTCGACCATCCGTTCGGCAAGGAGCCGATCCCAGTACTGGAGGCCATGGCGGCGGAGTACGGGTTCGAGTTGGTGCTGATCCCGGTCGGCCTAAAGGAGATGCAGAACCAGTCCGCGCAATGGCTGCAGATCCGCAAGGAGCGTCCGGACAATGTGGTGATGTGGGGCTGGGGTGCAATGAACGCCGGCGCCATCACCGAAGCCGTGAAGACCAAGTACCCGATGGATCAGTTCATCGGCGTCTGGTGGTCGGGCCACGATGCGGATCTCAAGCAGGTCGGCGAGGCTGGCAAGGGCTACAAATCCATCTCCTGGTCGATGCCGCAGCCTGATGCGCCCCTGTTGGCCGATCTTAAGACCCACGTCTATGACAAGGGTATGAGCGAGGCAGAGGACACGAATGCGGTGTTCTACCAGCGTGGTCTGGTGATCTCGATGATCCTCGCCGAAGCCATCGCCAAGGCGCAGGAAATCCATGGCACCGGTGAGATCAACGCCGCGCAACTGCGCGACGGGCTGGAAAACCTCGATATCAGCGAGGCGCGGCTGGAGGAGTTGGGAATGTCCGGCATGGTGCCGCCATTCTCGACGTCCTGCGATAACCACACCGGGCACTCCGGTGCATGGATGCTGGAGTGGGACGGCGAGAAATTCGTTCAGGCCTCCGACTTGCTGATGGCAGACGCGGCCTTCATCGCACCGCTTGAGGCTGAGAAATCCGCCGAATACGCCGAGGCCAACGCGCCCTGGCCGGTGAACGAGAGCTGCAACTAAGGCTTTGAGCCTTCCGCCGGCGGGTCAGGGCTCGCCGGCGGATCAAGGGTTCCAACTCCAGGAAGAAGACCGACATGCTGGACACTGCCCCTTCCGTGAGCCGCGAGACCGGCGCGGAGACACTGCTCGAGGTCAACAACGTCGAGGTGATCTACAACCACGTGATCCTGGTGCTCAAAGGCGTGTCGTTGAACGTGCCGAAAGGTGGGATCACGGCGCTTCTGGGGGGCAACGGGGCCGGCAAGACGACGACCCTCAAGGCGATCTCGAACCTGCTGCATTCGGAGCGGGGCGAGGTGACCAAGGGGTCGATCAAGTACAAGGGTGAGGAGGTTCAGGACCTCGATCCCGCGAAGCTGGTGAAAAAGGGGGTCATCCAGGTGATGGAAGGCCGCCACTGCTTCGAACACCTGACCGTCGAGGAGAACCTGATGACCGGCGCCTATACCCGCAATGACGGGGCGGGCGCGGTCGCTGCGGATCTCGAGATGGTCTACTCCTATTTTCCGCGTCTCAGGGAGAGACGGAAGAGCCAGGCAGGCTATACGTCCGGAGGCGAGCAGCAGATGTGTGCGATCGGTCGCGCGCTGATGTCCCGTCCGGAGACGATCCTGCTGGACGAACCCTCCATGGGTCTCGCGCCGCAATTGGTGGAGCAGATCTTCGGGATCGTGAAGGCCGTGAACGAGGGCGAGGGCGTCAGTTTCCTTTTGGCAGAACAGAACACCAATGTGGCGCTGCGGTTCGCGCACTATGGGTACATCCTTGAGTCCGGCCGTGTCGTCATGGACGGCCCTGCCGCCGACCTGCGGGAGAATCCCGACGTGAAGGAATTCTACCTCGGAGTGGGAGACGAGGGCCGCAAGTCCTTTCGTGACGTGCGCAGCTATCGCCGTCGCAAGCGTTGGCTGAGCTGAGGCGGGCTTCACCGGAAGGTCGGTAGACGACCCGCAGCCATCGGAAGTCCAAGTGGCGCGCTTCAGGCGGCCTTGACGATCAGCATTGCCCCCACGGCCAGCAGCAGACCGTGCACGATATGGTGATAGTTGATCTCGCGATCCTTCATGCGGGTGTAGCCGTACATGCCAAGCGCAGCGCCAGCCATAAAACCAGGTACAGCCTGAATCAGCAGCGATACAACGGTTTCGGTGACTAGGCCCTTTGCCCAGAAGCTGCCGATGGCCCCGACCATCTGCAACATGAAGAAAGCCGCGAGGGTAGATTTCACCTGATCGCCTGTCCACGGCAGCATCGACGTATAGGCGATAACCGGAGGACCGGGTTCGCCGACGGCCGCACCGAGGGCACCGGAGAAAAAGCCGGTGATGGCGCTCAATCCCGGTGGGGCGGCGGCGATCAGCGCATTGGTGGAGATGAAGGCATAGAGCGATGAGGCGATCAACACGACGCCCATGGCAGCAAGGATGATGCTGGCGGGCAGGGTCCTCAGAAGCTCGGCGCCGAGCCATGAGCCGGGCAGGGACCCCAACACCAGAATGGCCACGACGTTCCACTGGATATGCGCACGCATCCGCCAAACGATCGGGAACGTGACCAGCCAGCCGAAGATTCCGGCCACGGGCACCGCCGCCCTGACATCCAGCGCAAGCGACAGCAACGGAACAGAGACAAGCGCAAGGCCGAAGCCTGTCAGCCCCTGGACGAATCCCCCGAGAAAGAGAATGGCGGAGACGATGAAGAAGGTGGGGATCATGATCCGCCCCGCTCAGCGCGTGTAGAACGCATGAACCGTCCGTTGCTCCCAGAGTTGACCTGCGCGCAGCGTCGTTGTGGGAAACTGCGGGCGGTTCGGGCTGTCAGGGAAGTGCTGGGTTTCGAGGCAAAGCCCCGCGTATGCAGGGTAGCGGGTGCCGTTGCGGCCATACCACGCGCGATTTGAAAGCTTGGCGCCATTGTAGAACTGCACCCCAGGTTGGGTGGTCCGGACGCGCATTCCGCGCCCGGAAGGTGGATGGTAGAGGTCGGCAGCAGGACGCAGCCCGTCCTCTTCTGCAGCGCCGAGGCAGAAATTGTTGTCGAAGCTGCCGTCAGGGCGGGCAATGAAGGCGTCGGACAGCCGGCGCGGTGCGCGGAAATCGAACTCGGTCCCCGCGACCGGCGCGATGGCGCCTGTGGGCAGCATACGGTCATCCACCGGAATGAACGTGTCGGCGGAGACGGAGAGTTCATGGTCCTCGACCGTCGTGCCCTCGATGCCGGAGAGGTTGTAGTAGCTGTGGTTGACGAGGTTTAGGATGGTGTCGCGATCGGACACCGCGCGGAACTCCATTCCCAGCGCGTTCGACTGGTCGAGCCAGATCGTGTGGACGACGTCGAGGCGACCCGGGTATCCGGCGTCGCCATCCGGCGAGGTGTGATAAAGGTTCAGGGCCAACGCTCCGTCCCGCTCCTCAATACCGTAGCCCCAGACCGCCTTGTCAAATCCCTGCGTCCCACCATGCAAGTGTTGTCCAGTTGGCGCTTCGTTGCACTCCAGCGTGTACGTCTTGCCATTCAGCGTGAAACGGCCCTCACAGATACGGTTGGCGAAACGGCCTGCGATGGAGCCGAAGAAAGGATGGCCCTTCAGATAGGCATCAAGCTCGCCATAGCCGAGCGTGGCATCGGCGATGTTTCCCGAGCGGTCGGGGACAAGCACGGATTGCACGATGCAACCATAGGTCAGCACTGCGACCTTCATGCCCTGGTCGTTTTCGAGCGTGATCTTCGCGACGGGGCGACCCTTCACCTCTCCGGCGGGCTCGATGTCATGGCGCATGGTGTTTCCTGTATTCCGGGCGCCGGAATGACCGTGCGCCCAATCGGACCGTAAGCCTCGCGCGGATACGCAAGGCTGGGGTCAGTGGTGCGGCAAGCCGCCGGATGCGCGCACCTGCTCAAGGATGGCGCTCCAGTCCTGACGGCCGCGGCCGGCCGCGCGCGCAGCGGAAAACTGCTCCCGCGCGGCGCTGCCCATAGGCATCGGCAGATGCATCTGGTTGGCGAGGTCGAGCGCGATGCCGATGTCCTTGTGCGCGAGGTCGATCATGAAGGCTGGAGACAGGTCGCCCTTGAGCACCTTGCCCGGCCAGGTCGTTGTGAAGTGGCCGTTGCCGGCAGGCGTGCCGCTCATGACCTTCATCGCGGTATCGAGCGGAAGGTCGATTGCCTCGCAGAGTGCCGCGGCTTCTGCCGACAAGGCGTTCAACGCGATACTCATGTAGTTGTTGATGATTTTCACCCGGATCCCGAGCCCGGCGGCACCGGTGACAACGGTTTCCGATCCCATGCAGTCAAACAGTGGCGCGAGATGTGCAACGCCGGCCTCATCCGTACCCGCCAGAACCAGCAATTGCCCCTTCTCGGCGTGGTCGGACGTACGGCCGACCGGCGCGTCCACAAAGGTGAAACCACGGGCGGTGGCCTCTTTCGCGATGCCATCGGAGGCCAGCGGATGGACGGTCGACATGTCGACGATCCAGGCGCCGTCCGGCAATGCATCGGCCGCGCCCCCCTCGTCAAACAAGACGGCCTTCACCACGTCTCCGTTGGGCAACATGGTGATCAGAACATCGACACCCGCCGCGCAATCGGCAACCGAAGCGCAGACGATCGCGCCATGGTCCGCTAGGGCGGCCATTGCAGCGGTGTCGGTGTCGTGCACCTGCACCGTATGGCCGCCTTGAACGAGGTTCCGCGCCATCGGGCGTCCCATCTGTCCAAGGCCAATGAAACCTACCTTGATCATCTCTTCCTCCTGGGCGTCGCGTTTGTTTCGTTCGATAGCCTTAAACGCGCGAGTGATCAAGATTTGAGCTTCGTTTTGCCATTGAGTCGCAGTATAGCACGCATTTATATACAAGATTCGCGCTTTAACGCGTATATACGGCGATCGATTTTTCTCGATATCCCGAGGTTCTCTGTCGTCTGGGGTTTAAACGAAACTATTGAGTTTTCAAAACTTTCGAATTAACGTTTGTCTGGAAACGTTCAAGCCGGGAGAGAGTGAGATGAAGGTCGGACGTAGCTCCAGCGCCCGACAGCAGGCAATCCTGCGTCTTCTGCGTCAGCGTGGCCGGGCAATGGTCGAGGAGATGGCGGAGCTCTTTGACACGACGCCGCAGACGATTCGGAAAGACCTGACTGTTCTCGCCGACGACGGAAAGGTGATGCGCTTTCATGGTGGCGCCTCGTTGATGGCGGGCACGGAATATACCGGCTACGAGGTGCGAAAGCAGATTGCGAGCGGGCAGAAGGAAGCGATCGGTCGCGCCGCGGCAAACCTCGTGCCCAACCACACGGCGATCATCATCAATGCGGGCACCACGACCGCGGCTGTCGCGCGCAATCTTCAACACCATACGGGGTTGAAGATCGTCGTTGACAATGTTGAACTTGCCAATGAAACAAGGGATTTTTCCGGGGCCGAGGTCATGATCCCGGGAGGGCTCGTTCGCCCGTCCGACGGCGCGCTGCTGGGGGAGCCGGCGATCGAGTTCATTCGCCAGTTCCGGGCCGACATCGCAATCGTCGGTGTCGCGGCCATCGCAAGCGACGGCGCCCTTCTTGACTATGATTTGCGGGAGGCATCGTTGACCCGCACGATCATGAAATGCTCCCGCAACGTGATCCTCGCGGCCGACTCGTCGAAGTACGATTCAATGGCGCCGGTGTCTTTCGGCCACATCGGTCAGATCCGGACCGTGGTGACGGATGCCGGTTGCCCGCCAGAGTTGAGGAGCTTGTGCGAAGCCTCGGGTGCGGGGCTGATCGTGGCCGAGTAGACCAATGTTCGTTTTTGCGACGTTCTTGTTCGTAGTTGTGCTTGACAGAAGAGTTCGCTTCGACGAGCGTTGCGCTCAAATCGAAAATCGAAACGCGCGCATTGAGTCGTGCGGGTCGGCTTCGGAGGAGGAGGAAGAAGTGCTCACGTTGTTGGGGCCGCTGTCCTGGTTCAATACCCGGATCCTGAGAATGGGCCGCACGGTGGCATGGGTCGCGCTTGCGATCATGGTGTTCGTCATTCTGCTGCAGGTCTTCTTCCGCTACGCGCTGAACAATGCGCTGGCCTGGCCAGACGAGGCGGCGCGGTTCCTCATGCTTTGGATGACCGGGCTCATGGCGCCGTCGGCCTATCGCTGGGGAGGCTTCGTCGCAATCGACATGCTTCCGCAGGCGCTGCCGCGGCTGCCAGGGTTGCTACTTTCGCTCTTCATACTGGTCTGTTCGCTGCTTGTGCTCGTGGTGGGTGTGCAACATGGCTACGAGCATACGATGGGCTTTGGCGGCAAGTTCAACTCCTCCTCGCTGCGCATCCCACTGGAGTGGCTCGGGATGGAGACCGTCAAGGTGAAGCTCCGCTTCATGTACGCCTCGATCTTCGTGGGCTTCGTCCTGCTGATCCTCGTCAATGTCGAGCTGATCCTACGCAACCTAGTGCAGATCGGCGACCCGGACGCCGACCTTCCGAGCACCGACGCTCCGGACGCTCTGCAGGGAGCCGACTGATGCTTGCATTCTTCCTGCCGCTGTTTCTTGTCTTCCTGATGATCGGGATGCCGGTCTTCTTTGCGTTGCTTCTGGCGCCGGGCCTGTTGCTGCAACTAAACGGCCAGGAGCGTGACATCGCGCTGTTATATCGTAACCTCTACAACGGGATGGACAGTTTCCCACTGATGGCGCTGCCGTTCTTCGTGCTCGCCGGCGAATTGATGAACAAGGGGGGGATCACCACCCGCCTCGTCGAGTTCTCGCAGGCGCTCATGGGGCACCTGCGTGGGGGCCTTGCCCACGTCAATATCCTCAGTTCGATCCTGTTTGCCGGGCTGTCGGGCTCGGCCGTGGCCGACACGTCCGCGCTGGGGTCCACCTTGATCCCGGCAATGGAGAAGAACGGCTATTCCAAGACGTTCGCGGCTGCGGTCACGGCTGCATCCTCCGTGATCGGACCGATTATCCCGCCCTCGGGCATCATGATCATCTATGCCTATGTCATGGGCGAGAGTGTCGCCGCATTGTTCCTGGCCGGTATCGTGCCCGGTGTGCTTGTGGGCGTTGGCCTGATGGTGATGGTTCGGCTCATGGCGGACAAGTACGATCTGCCCAAAGCGGAGCGGATCGTGAACCCGGGCCAGTCGATCAGCCCACTTGAAAGCGGCGTATCCTTCGTGCTCGCCCGGCTGAATGTCGCCGGATTGCTAATGGTGGTGTTCTCGCTCGTCAGCTCTGCGATGAAGGCGCTGGCCGGAGTGGAGCTGTCGCTCAACGGCTGGCCGGTATTCCTGGTGTTCCTTCCGATTGCACATGTCCTCTTGATGGGGTTGCGCAAGCGGGTCAGCCCCGACTTCCGGATCATTTGCAAGAAGGCGGTCGCGCCACTGCAGACCCCGATCATCATTCTCGGCGGCATCCTGATCGGGGTTTTCACCCCGACCGAGGCCTCTGCCATCGCGGTGGCCTATGCGCTGGTGATCGCGTTCTTCGTGCTGCACTCCATGAAGCTTCGGGACCTGCCGGCGATCCTGACCAAGGCCGCTGTTTCGTCTGCAACGGTGCTCCTACTTGTGGGCGCGGCCGTATCCTTCAAGACGGTTGTCAGCCTCTCCCACGCGCCGGAGACAATGGCGCATTTCATCCTTGGCCTCTCCGAGAACCCGTTGATCCTGCTCTTCCTGATCAACATCCTGCTGTTCATCGTCGGCATGTTCCTTGATGCCGGCCCCGCCATCATCATCCTTGGGCCGATCCTCGGGCCGATCTTCACCGATCTCGGCGTGCACCCGGTGCATTTCGCCATCATCATGTCGGTCAACCTCACCGTGGGGCTGGCGACGCCGCCGATGGGGCTGGTGCTCTTCGTGGCCTCGGCCGTGTCGGAGGAAAAGGTGGAGGCGATCTCCAGGGCGATCTTGCCGTTCCTTGCCGTGGAAGTGATCGTGATCTTCCTGATCACCTATTTCCCGGCGATCTGCATGACGATCCCGCGACTGACGGGGTTCGTCCAGTGAGTGTATCCTTAGAGAATCCAGACTGCTGAAAAGGGAGGAAAGCATGTTCAGGACAACCATCAAGGCCGTGACGGTCGCGGCGATGCTCGCCGGTTCGACCATCGCGGTGCAGGCGGCGGATTACACGCTGCGCGCCACCGCGAACGCGAATGAAAACGACGAGGATTATGACGGCCTCATCGTGTTCAAGAACTTCGTCGAAAGCGCCTCCAATGGCGCCGTCGAGGTCGAGATCTTCATGGGCACGCAGCTCTGCGGCAACGGCGCGGAGTGCCTGCAGGGCGTGGCGGACGGGTCGATCGACATCTACGTGTCGACCTCTGGCGGCGCGGCGGGCATCTTTCCCTACGTGCAGGTTCTGGACCTGCCGTACCTGATGACCTCGGACCGGGTCGCGGAGGCCGCGCTTCCGGGTGATTTCACCCGCACCCTGCGGGACATGGCGCTGGAGGATTCCGGCGGGATGATCCGGCTGATGACCATCGGCAACACCGGCGGCTGGCGCAACTTTGCCAATACCAAGCGTCGGGTGCAGACGCCTGCCGACATGGAAGGGCTGAAGATCCGCACGGTTGTCGCCGACCTGCCGCAGGAGTTGGTGAAGGCGCTCGGTGCCTCGCCGACCCCGATCCCCTGGCCGGAGCTGTTCACCTCGTTCCAGACCGGCGTTGTCGAAGGGTCCAAGAACGGCATCACCGACATCATGTCGATGAAATTCCCCGAGGCCGGGCTGCAATACGTGACGCTGGACGGCCATGCCTACATGGGGGCGTTGTGGTGGATGAACAACGCCAAGTTCTCAGAGATGCCCGACGAGCTGAAACAGGTCGTCGTCGATGGTTTCTATGCCTTGCAACAGGCCACCTTCGCTTCACCGAAGCGGAAGTCGATCCAGGCCTACGAAGATTTCGTTGCCGGTGGTGGCGATCTCTACGTGCCGAGCCCGGAAGAGAAGGCCGCATTCAAGGAAGCCGCCGCACCTGTCTACGACTGGTTCAAGGCCAATATCGATGGCGGCGAGGAGATCTTCAACGCGTTGACCGAGGCCGTTGCCGAGGTCGAGGCCGAACTGGCCGAGGCCAATGCCATGGATCTCAAGTGATCCCTGGCTGACATGAATTGCAGAGGGGCGGCTGCGTGCCGGCCCTCCGCCCCCCGGATCCCTCAGCGGAACGGGTACAACCACACCCTGTAATCATCAATCAGCTCATGGGCGGACTGGATTTGTTCGGTCGTCATCTTCTTTACGACTTCTTCCTGGGACATCGCGGCATCTGGGTCGCCGCCGATGGCGGACAGCGCGTACCACATGTAGGCCCGCACAAGGTCCGGCGTCGGCAGCCCGCGCCCGACCTCGTAGTACCAGCCCACGCCCGACTGCGCACCCGCATGACCTTTCATGGAGGCACGCAGGTACCATTCAAACGCCCGTCGGTCATCGCGTTCGACGCCGAGCCCGCTGGCGTACATGACACCGATCAACTCCTCGGCCTCGGCGTTGCCGGAACGGGCGGCCGGCAGAAGCTCTTCCATGGCGGCCGGGTAGTCGCCCGCGTCCATCAGGTCGCGCGCGGTCTCGATCTCGGCACGGGCGGGAAGCGCTACGGCGAGGCAAAGGGCAAGCCCGAGGGCAGGGGCAAGGCGGCGCATGGGATCTCCTCTCTCGCGATGGCATTTATGGTCGCGGTCACAGGGGCCCATGCAAGCGATCTTCCGGCGCCATTGCAAGCGGATGATTTCATCGCTTTCGATGATCGCCAAGCACAGATCGGGCAGTTGCTATTCTTCGATCCGATCCTTTCGGGCAATCGAAACATCTCCTGCGCGACCTGTCATCATCCCGACCACGGGAGCGCCGATGGTCTTCCGCTTGGCATAGGCGAGGGCGGCAGCGGCATCGGTCCCAGGCGCACCGCTGGCGAGGGCGAGGACCGGATCAGGAAGCGCATCCCGCGCAATGCGCCTGCGCTTTGGAATCTTGGCGCCAAGGAGGTCGATGTCCTGTTCCACGACGGCCGCGTGTCCGTCTCAGACATTTACGGCAACGGCTTCAACACACCGGCGCAGGAGTGGCTGCCGGACGGGCTGAACTCCCTGTTGGCGGTGCAGGCGCTGTTCCCGATGACATCGCAATTCGAGATGGCGGGAAACCCGAAGGAGAACGAGGTGGCCGGCGCGGTTCACGACCGGATCGACAATGTCTGGCCGATCATCGCCAAGCGGGTTCGCGTGATCCCGGAATATGCCGAGTTGTTCATGGCCGCCTTCGATGATGTCGACAGCCCCTTCGACATCGATATCACCCACGTGGTCAACGCGATCGCCGCCTTCGAGGGGACGGAGTTCCAGAGTTTCGACAGCCCGTTCGATGCCTACCTCTCCGGCGACAGTGCTGCGCTTACAGCCCGGCAACATGCAGGAATGGAGCTGTTCTACGGCAAAGCAGGCTGTAGCTCCTGCCATTCCGGATCGCTCCTGACCGACCATGGATTCCACGCGCTGGCGTTGCCGCATTTCGGTCCCGGCCGTACCCGTCAATGGGATTCCATCGTGCGCGACGTGGGCCACATGGCGGTGTCCGACCGGATCGACGATGCCTACCGATTCCGCACGCCCGCCCTGCGAAACGTCGCCCTCACCGCGCCGTACGGCCACAACGGGGCCTATCGGACATTGGAGGCGATGGTGCGTCACCACCTCGACCCGCGCGCCGGTTTTGATGGCTGGACGCCGCAGGAAGTGGATCTTCCTGATGTGCCATGGCTTTCTCAGGCCGATTTCATTTCGATGCAGGACGAGCGCGAACGCGGCCGTTTGGCCTCCCGGATCGACATCACCCCGGTCGAGCTCACCGATGCAGAGATCGCGGAGATCATTGCCTTCCTGCACGCCCTCACGGGCACTCAAAGCCTGAAGGGCCGACTTGGACGCCCCGACAATGTGCCCAGTGGTCTGGAGATTGACTGATGAGCGATGTTCTCGTCCTCGGTATGGCGGTTGTTGATTTCGTCATGTCCATGCAGAGCCTTCCGACGGAGGCCACGAAGTACCGTGCAGACAAGGCGCGGATCGTTGGCGGCGGCGTTGCTGCAAATGCCGCCTGTGCGATTGCCCGATTGGGGGGGGCGGCGACGCTTGGCGCGCGGCTTGGCGACGATCCATTGGGAGACCTGATCCTTGCCGATCTGCAAAAGGATGGTGTCGATACCACTCTCGTACATCGCACTCCGGACGGGCGGTCGTCTTTTTCATCCGTCTATGTCGACGCTGCGGGCGAGCGGCAGATCATGAACTTCCGCGGTGAGGGGCTGACCGAAACGACGGGCTGGATCTCGGAAGCTCCGAGAAGCAGGGCCGTGCTGGTCGATACCCGCTGGACCGAAGGTGCGGCGGCTGCGCTGGACCTTGCCCGGGATTGGGACGTGCCCG
Source organism: Aliiruegeria haliotis (assembly GCF_003003255.1). GTDB lineage: Bacteria > Pseudomonadota > Alphaproteobacteria > Rhodobacterales > Rhodobacteraceae > Tropicimonas > Tropicimonas haliotis. Next base: position 142,790 of record NZ_PVTD01000003.1, on the reverse strand, counting down.
GTATCGTGGATGGAGAAGCGCCTCTCGACCCGGTGCTGATGGAGAAAGCCACCCACCTCGCGTTTTCCCGGCAGGGTCTGCGATCCGTTACCGGTACGGGTGCCATCGATGCCGGGCTGGAGATGCTCGCCCGGCGATACGGCAACTGGATCTGCGTGACCGATGGCGCGAACGGGGTCTTCTACACGACCCCGAACGGCATTGCGCATATTCCTGCCTTCAGGGTGGAGGTGGTGGACACGTTGGGCGCCGGGGATGTCTGGCACGGCGCCTTTGCGCTGTCGCTCGCAGAAGGTGCCGGCGAACCCGATGCGGTGCGCTTCGCCAACGCCGCAGCGGCCCTGAAATGCATGACCTTTGGCGGACGCGCCGGCACGCCCGACCGCTCCGCCGTGCAAACCATTCTCAAGGAGAACGAATGATGGAACTCACGCCCGGCAAACTCTGGGGTCTGCGGCGAATGGCCGACGCCAACGGGATCTTCAAGATGACCGCCACCGACCAGCGCCCGCCGATCAAGAACCCCATCAAGACCCACCTGGGCCTGGACGAGGCCCCGTGGGCGGAAGTTGCCCGCTTCAAGGGCCTGCTGGTGGAGACCTTGCAGGCGCAATCCACGGCAATGCTGCTCGATCCGCATTTCGCCATTCCCTATGCCATGGACGTCCTTGATCCCCAAAAGGGACTGATTGTGACTCTGGAGGACTCGATCTTCACCGAGACCCCGGGCGGGCGCCTGTCGTCCAATATCGACGATTGGTCGGTTGCGAAGATCAAGCGGATGGGTGGCGATGCGGTGAAGGTGCTGGCCTGGTACCGCCCGGATGCCGACGCGGACGTGGTGCGGAAGCAGCACGACTACGTGAAGCGGATCGGTGAGGATTGCGCGACATACGACATCCCCTTCCTGCTGGAAATGCTGGTGTATCCGCTGGCAAAGGACGCGCACCAGACCCGCGACTATGTCGAGATGAAAGGCAAGAAATCGGACGATGTCCTTGCGACGGTCGAGGAGTACGCCAAGCCTGACTACGGCGTGGACGTCTTCAAGCTGGAAAGCCCGGTGAATGCCGAGGATGCTGACGGCTCTGCGGCGGTGCAGGCGATCTTTGATGAAATGGGCCGGCTGGCCGGGCGTCCCTGGGTGATGCTGTCGGCCGGGGCGGGCAAGCCGGAGTTCCGAAAGGTGCTCGAACACGCGTTTGCGGCAGGGGCATCCGGCTTTCTGGCAGGTCGTGCGATCTGGCTGGACGCGTTCGAGAACTACCCGGACTGGGCGAAAATCGAGGCAGACCTGCGCGCGGGCGGTGCCGCGTACATGGCGGACATCAGCAGGTTGGCAGATGAACAGGCCGCCGCCTGGTCCGGGCACGCGTGCTACGGCGAGGGCGGCGCGACGTTCAAGCCTGCCGATGCCTCCTTCCGCCACTCCTACGACGCCTTCTAAGGGAGAGTGATGTGAAGATCGGTATTCTGCCGCTGGGGCGCCCGACGTTCGACGTGCCCTTCGCGGAGGAGAAACTGGCCGCGATGCTGGCCGCGCTCGACGCAACCGGCCACGAAATCGTGGGTCAAAGAGGGCTGCTATTTGACGAAGACGCAACCCGCAAGGCCATGTCCGGGCTTCAGGCCGCGGCCGTCGATCAGGTTCTTGTGCTACAGGTGACCTTTACCGACGCGTCGATGACCGCGCTGGCGGCATCGAGTTTCGATCAGCCATTGTCGATCTGGGCGGTGCCCGAGCCGCGGCTCGGCGGACGTTTGCGGCTCAATGCCTTCTGTGGATTGAACCTCGCAAGCCATGCGCTCGGGCTGAATGGTCGGGCATTCTCCTGGCTCTACGCGGATCCGTCCGGCGAGATCACCGCGGACCTCACGGCGCTGCTCGCAGGCGACCGCCTGGCAGGCAGGCTCGACGCGAAACCCGTGTCCGGGACGTCGGCGGATGGTGCCCGTGTGGCAGCCGCATTGCGAGGGCGCCGGATCGCCCGGATCGGAGAGCATCCGGTGGGGTTCGATACCTGCGCCTACGACGCACAGCACCTAAATGCGCTGACCGGAGTGTCCGTGGACACGCTACGGCTCGATGACCTGTTCAATGCCGCGAAGGAGGTTTCGCAAGAAGCTGCCGACGCCGTTCGCGAAGCCGCCGAAGGTGATGTCGCAGGGCTGGGCGACGTGGATCAGGAGGAGCTCGACCGGTCGCTTCGCCTCAAGGCCGGGCTAGACGATCTCCGGAAACGCGGTGGCTACGATGCCTTCGCGATCCGTTGCTGGCCGGAGACATTCACGCAATACGGTGGCGCGGTCTGTGGTCCCGCCGCGATGCTGGGGGAGGGAAAGGTACCCTGCGCCTGCGAGGCGGATGTCTTTGGCGCACTTACCCAGCTTGTACTGCTGGAGGCGGCGCAGGCGCCGGTTTTCCTCACCGACCTGGTGGACATGGATGCGGGCGACGACACCGGTGTTGTGTGGCATTGCGGCCAGGCTCCGATTTCCATGCGTGATCAGGAGGCGGAGGCAACAGCCACCGTTCATACCAACCGCAAACAGCCGCTGCTCTATCAGTTTCCGCTGAAACCCGGGCCGGTGACCTTCGTGCGGATCTCACAGGCCTTCGGCTCTGCCCGGATGGTGTTGAGCCATGGAGAGATGCTGCGTCGACCGATGGCGTTCACCGGCACCTCCGGCGTGGTCCGCTTCGATCGTCCTGCGGCCGCGGTTCTCGGCGACATCGTTGCCTGCGGGCTCGAACACCACATGGCCCTTGCCTATGGCGATCATCGCCAGACGCTGCGCGCAACAGCCGCAGAACTGGGCCTGCCTCTTCTGGAGATCTGAACGATGACACTGAGATATGGCCTGATTGGCTCCGGCATGATGGGGCAGGAGCACATTCGCAACCTCAACATCCTGGAAGGTACCGAGGTCGCGGCCTTTGCCGATCCCGACGAGGGAATGCGCGCTGTGTCGGCGCAAACGGCGGGAAACGGTACGCGGGGGTTCTCCGACTGGAAGGAGATGCTGTCGGCAGACATCTGCGACGCCTACGTGATCGTGTCGCCCAATGACACGCACCACGAGATCATGCTCGACGTGCTTTCGACCGGAAAACCGATCCTTTGTGAAAAGCCGCTTTGCACGACCTCCGACGATTGTCGCGATCTGTTGGCAAGGGCCAACGGTCGCGAGGCGCCCGTCTGGGTGGCGATGGAATACCGCTACATGCCGCCGATGCAGCGGCTGCTGGCGGAGATAGCCGCCGGACGCGTCGGCACACCGCGTATGATGACCATTCGCGAACATCGTTTCCCGTTCCTGCCCAAAGTGAACGACTGGAACCGTTTCAACGAGCGGACCGGCGGCACGCTGGTGGAGAAATGCTGTCACTTCTGGGACTTGATGCGGCACACGTTGGCAAGCGATCCGGTCCGCGTCTACGCCTCCGGTGCCGGCAACGTGAACCACAAGGACGAGACCTACGGCGGGCGCGTTCCGGATATCCTCGACAACGCCATTGTCACCGTCGATTTCGAGAATGGCGCGCGGGCAATGCTGGACCTGTGCATGTTCGCCGAGGGTGCATACTGGCAGGAGGAGATCGCCGTCACCGGCGAAAAGGCGCGGATCGAGGCGAAAGTGCCAGGTCCCGCCCGGTTCTCCACGGACGGATTGGAACGGGATGCGCAGATCGTGATCTCCGAGCGGGAAACGAAACGCGTGGTGCGGGAGAAGATCGATGTGCCGATCGAGGTGCTCCAGGCCGGTGACCATCACGGCTCCACCTTCTTCCAGCACCAGCGTTTCCGTGACCTGATCCTCGCCGGGAAGGGAGAGCCAGAGGTCAGCCTTCGGGATGGGCTTTGGTCCGTCATCGTGGGCGAGGCCGCAGAGGCCTCTGCCCGCAGCGGTGAGGCGATCGCGGTTTCCCTCTGATCTGGTACGCTGAGCGTCGGCTTTTGCTTCCCGGTCGCGACGCAGATCTCGTGGTCCTTGCAACCACGGGCTTGTCGATATATTCGGCAAAGTGAATTTGAATTGAGAGGCCCCGATGTTTGCACTGCTCAACCCTTTCGCTGCTGGCGCAGACAAGATCGCGCCGGCGGCTGCGGTCGCCATGGTCAAGTCGGGCGAGGCGGTGTTGATCGATGTGCGTGAACCGGCAGAATTCGCGCAGTCCCGGGCAGATGGGGCGGTGAATATCCCGGTCTCCCAGCTCTCTTGGATGGGGGACCCATCGAGCGCGGATAGCGCGGTGGCATTGACGACCGGCAAGCCGGTGATCCTGTATTGTGCCTCCGGTGCCCGCTCCGGCATGGCCGGAAAGCTCCTGCGCAAGCGCGGGCACAAGACCGTCTACAACCTCGGGTCGCTGAACGAGTGGCGGAATGGTGGCGGACGGGTGCTCGGCTAGTTTCTGACAGCCGACCGGGTGCCTTCCTTTCAGGAGACATCAAACCCGATCCGTGCGAACCTCGCCGCGTGAAGCGGGGGGCGTGGCATGAAAGCGGTCTGGTACGAGGAATTTGGTGACGCTGATGCGGTGCTGACTGTCGGGAAGATGCCGGATCCGGCCCCCGGACCGGGCGAGGTCTTGGTGCGTGTACATGCCAGTGCGATCAACCCGTCGGACGTGAAACTGCGTGCCGGAGCGCGCCCCGGGGCGGCGATGGAATTCCCCCGGATCATCCCCCATTCGGACGGGGCCGGCGTCATTGTTGCGGCAGGCGAGGGCGTTGATCGAAACCGCCTTGGTCAGAGGGTCTGGATCTGGAACGGGCAATGGCAACGGCCCTTCGGAACGGCTGCCGAATTGATCGCGCTCCCACAAGCGCAGGCCGTGCCCTTGCCCGATGCCGCGACATTCGCCGCGGGCGCCTGTATGGGAATTCCCGCGATCACGGCGTGGACAGCGGTGTTGGGGGATGGCCCGGTCGATGGGCAGACTATTCTCGTCACCGGGGGCGCGGGAACAGTCGGTCGGTATGCTGTACAAATGGCCCGTCTGGCGGGCGCACGGGTGATCACAACGGTGTCCTCGAAGACCAAGGCAGAGCATTCCACCGCGGAAGAATGGATCAACTACCGCGACGCCAACGTCGTCGATGCCGTGATGGAAATGACGGGCGGAGCCGGCGTGGATAGGGTGGTGGAAGTCGATTTCGGCGCCAATCAGGATGACTCTCTGGCAGTCCTGAAATCGCGCGGGACGATTGCCGCCTATGCATCGGCCCGGGTCATGACGCCGGTGCTGCAATTCTATCCCATGATGTTCAAAAACCTGACCCTGCGCGCTTTCGTGGTCTACCTTCTGGATGACGCCATGCGGGCACGGGGAAATGCCCAGCTTGCTGCCTGGCTGGAGTCGGGCGATCTCTCCCACGCGGTTGTCGATGCCGGCACTTTGTCGGACGTCCCGGCGGGTCACGACCTCGTGGCTGCGGGACAGAAGCTGGGCACGGTCGTCGTTTCGGTCTGACCGCCATGCACGCGTTGCAGGCGTGGCGATCTGCGACTTGCAATCGGGCGGAATGCGGCGTGAACTGCTGGCAGCGACGAAGAGGCAGTCAGCAAGTCACGTGCCAATGGCTGCCCTCGAAGGAGGACCTTTCGCGATGGTACGCATGTATGATGCGCTGGAAACGCGCAACGCAGACGAAAGGGCAGCGGCCCTTGCCGAAGCCCTTCCCAGCCAGGTGGCACGGGCAAAGGCCCTGTCCGGCTATGGCGAAGCTCTGGCCGATGTCGATCCTGCGGCGATCACCGACATGTCTGCTCTCGCGGCACTTCCGGTGTTGCGAAAGTCGGAGCTTGGCGCGAAGCAATCCGCGGACGAGCCTTTCGGCGGGTTCACCACGCGTCGTGCCCAGGATTTCGACCATGTCTTCCAGTCTCCCGGACCACTCTACGAACCCGGCATGATCAGCAAGGACTGGTGGCGCATGGGCCGGTTCCTCCACGCTGCGGGGATCGGTGCGGGGGATATCGTTCAGAACTGTTTTGGCTACCACTTGACGCCTGCGGGAATGATCTTCGAGAGCGGCGCGCGCGCGGTCGGTTCGGCGGTTCTTCCGGCCGGCACCGGGCAGACGGACCTTCAGGTGCGGGCGGCCGTCGACGTCGGCACCAGCGCTTATGCCGGTACGCCCGACTACCTGAAGGTGATCCTTGACCGGGCCGCGGAGATGGGCGTGAGCCTGAACATCTCCAAGGCCGCCGTGTCCGGTGGCGCGCTCTTCCCCTCGCTGCGCCAGGAATACGCGGAGCGCGGGATATCCTGCCTGCAATGCTATGCAACGGCCGACCTGGGCAACATCGCCTACGAAAGCCCGGCGATGGAAGGGATGATCGTCGATGAAGGCGTGATCGTGGAGATCGTGACGCCGGGCACCGGCAACCCCGTGGCGGAAGGAGAGGTCGGCGAGGTCCTCGTGACGACGCTCAACGCCGACTACCCGCTGATCCGTTTCGCGACCGGCGACATGAGCGCCTGGCTTCGCGGAGAGAGCCCCTGCGGCAGAACCAATGTCCGCATCAAGGGCTGGATGGGACGCGCCGACCAGACCGCCAAGGTAAAGGGCATGTTCGTTCGGCCGGAACAGGTCGCGTCGCTGGTGGCACGTCACAGTCACGTTCACAAGGCCCGCGTGATCGTCACCCGCGAGAACGAGATGGACAAGATGCACGTTCAGATCGAAGCCGACGGCGGCGACTGGACCGAATATGCCAACGACGTGCACGACCTGATGAAGCTCAAGGCATCGATCGAGGTGCTGGAGCCGGGGGCGCTGCCAAAGGATGGCATCGTCGTGGAGGACAAGCGCAGCTACGATTGACAATCTGCGCCGGCGGACCCGGTCGTTTCCCGGGCGCCGTCCCGGTTGCTTTCGTCCGCTCCGTTCAACTTCACTGGCGTGCATGGCAGTCGGACACCTTGGGTTGGATTGGCCCCCTCGCGCGGCGCGCCTTGCCGCTTGTTCCTATCCCCGCTCAAAGGCGGGCACTAGCCAGCGGAACTATCGCCGCTAGGATATTGCCCAGTGTCTTTTGGGGGTCGAAGCGCGGTTGCCACCATTCCGCACAATTCACTCGGCGTCATCGGCGGTGAGGGAGCCAGCAACGCCGGGCACGGAATTGCCGGTTTTTGCCGGCTGCTATTCAATATCGGCGGGCCAGGGCATAGGTTGCCACCAAGAAAGACCTTTACGGAGGCGACGATGAGCAGGTTTCTTTCGCTGCTGGCTGCGGCCGGTGTTCTTGTGGCGTCAGCCAGCGATGCGCTGGCGGACCGGGCGCTCGTGATCGGTGCACCCGAAGAAGAGCGGCGTGGGCTTCTGCGCGGCTCGGGAACACCCGACGTGGCACAAGCGCTCCGGGACTCCGGGTTCACGGTGATCACGGCTGATGCCGGCTCGGTCGAGGCCATGCGCTCGGCGCTGTCGGAGTTCATGGACGGGCTGGGAGACGAAAGCCGCGCTGTTGTGCACCTGTCCGGCCAGTTCGTGCGCGGCGCCGGTCAGGCGTGGCTTCTGGAGGACGGCGCGGAGCGATCGGATCTTGCCACGGTGGGCAATGTCGGGCTGTCGCTGGACGGGGTGTTGACAATCGCGGGGCGTGTGCCCGGCGCGGCCGTCGTGGCGCTCGGTGTCGAAGAGGGGGGAGCCTCTCCCGGTGACGGGCTGAGATCGGGCGTGGCCTTCACCGCCATCCCGCAGGGCGTGACTCTTGCCCGTGGGGCGCCAGAGGACGTCGCACGATTTGTTGCATCGGAGTTGCTTGAGGAAGGGCGCAGTATCCCGGATGCGATCGACGCGGCCCGGGAGATCACAGGGCGGGGTTTCCTGTCGCGCCAGTCTGCGTTCCTGCCCCTCGGTGAGGAACGCCCGATCGCTCCTCCCGACGCGGCCGAAGTCGAGCGTGCCATCTGGCAGGCGACACGGGCACAGGATACCGTCGCCGGATATCGCGGCTACCTGAAGCGTTATCCGGATGGTTTCTTTGCGGATGATGCCAAGAAGGCAATTGATGCAATCCAGACCGAACCCAATCGAGTGGCGAGGCAATCCGAAGAGGCGCTGGAGCTTTCCAGAAGCGCACGGCGGGAAATCCAACAGCAACTGACCCTGCTGGGGTACCAGCCACGCGGTGTCGATGGGATCTTCGGTTCCGGCACGCGGGCAGCCATCACCCGGTTTCAGGAAAAGGCGGGGTTCCCGGACACGGGATACCTCGACGCCCGGCAGATCGAGCGGCTTTCGCTGCTGGCAGAGCGACGTCAGGCAGAGTTGGAGGCCGATGCGGCTCGCGTGGCTCTGGAGCGGGAGAAACGCGACAGGGAGGCCTGGGCGACGCTTGGAAAGGGCGACGAGGCGGACCTGCGAACCTATCTGGAGCGCTACCCGGATGGGTTGTTCGTTGCCATCGCAAAGCAACGACTTTCGGTGATCGAAGCGGAGAACCGGGCCGCAGAGGAGGCACTGGACCGGGCAGACTGGGATCGCGCCGCTGCGGCCGGAACGGTTTCAGCCTACCGCGCCTATCTCAAGGCGCATCCCAAGGGGAGTTTCGCCGGCGAAGCCCGGGAACGGCTTGACGCGCTCGGCACGGCAGAGAGTGAAGCCGTTGTCGCGGCGCGCGCTGCGGAGGCGCAACTGGGGCTGAACGCGGTGACGCGGATGTTGGTGGAGCGTCAACTGGACGAAATGGGGCATAAACCCGGGGCCGTCGATGGCACGTTCGACGATCAGACACGCTCGGCCATCCGGCGCTTCCAGAGGCAGCATGGAATGAGTGTTACGGGTTATATGAGCACCGACGTAGTGGCGCGCATGCTTGCGGACTTCAGCGGGCTGCTGTCGCCCGGGCGTTGATGGAACCCCGGGCGACCTGCCACCTTGCGCTCGGTGGTGTCCGGGTCAGGCGGCGAGTGCAACCTCTGGAGCGGTGAACTCATACCCGAGGGCTTCGGCGACCGCCTCGCATGTGATCCGGCCATCCCAGACGTTGAGGCCATTGCGCAAATGCGGATCGGCCAGCAGTGCCTCGCGCCAGCCCTTGTCCGCCATGCGCAGGGCAAACGGGAGGGTGACATTGTTGAGCGCATAGGTCGACGTGCGCGCCACCGCGCCCGGCATGTTGGCAACGCAGTAGTGCACGATGCCGTCCACCTCGTAGGTCGGCTCGGCATGGGTCGTGGCGCGCGAGGTCTCGAAGCACCCGCCCTGGTCGATGGCAACGTCGACGAGGACGGCGCCGGGTTTCATCGTTGCGAGGTCGGCCCGGCTCACGAGTCTCGGTGCGGCGGCACCGGGGATCAGGACCGCACCGACCACCAGATCGGCCTCTGCGATCAATTCGGCAACACGGGTCCGCGTGGAATAGGCGGTCTTGGCGCGGCTCTCGAAATGTGTGGACAGACGTTCCAGCACGTCCGGATTCCGGTCGAGGATCGTGACGTCGGCGCCGAGGCCCACTGCCATTTGAGCTGCGTTGAAGCCGACAACGCCGCCGCCCAGAACCACCACACGGGCCGGGGCCACACCGGGAACACCGCCCAACAGCACGCCCCGGCCACCGTGTGCTTTTTCGAGTGCGGTGGCACCGGCCTGGATCGACATCCGGCCTGCCACCTGGCTCATCGGTTTCAGCAACGGTAGCGCTCCTGAGGGGCTGGTGACGGTCTCGTAGGCAATGGCCGTCGCGCCGGAAGCGATAAGGGCGCGGGTCTGCTCGGGGTCGGGGGCGAGGTGCAGGTAAGTGTAGAGCAACTGACCCGGGCGGAGCATCTCGGTCTCGACCGGTTGCGGCTCCTTCACCTTCACGATCATGCCCGCCTCGGCAAAGATCTCAGCTGCGGTTTCGCGTATTTCGGCGCCAGCGGCGGCATAGGCCGCATCCTCGGCGCCAATACCAATGCCCGCCTGTGTCTCGACGAGAACCGTATGGCCGTGCGCCACGAGTTCGGCCACCGATTCCGGCGTCAGCCCGACCCGGTATTCGTGATTCTTGATTTCCTTGGGAACGCCAATAAGCATGGTAGGTCCTCCTCCCTGATCGCAATGATTGAGTATCTCCCGGGCGGAACCGACTTTGATTCGTTTCTTGTGTGCGATCTGACGCGAACGTGGTAAAAAATCCGAAGAACAACGCGAAATGGTGGAAAATGCTCGATCGCTTTGATGCTCACATCCTGCGGGAGATGCAGCGCGATTCCAATGTGGCCATCGCTGTCCTCGCCGAGAGGATCGGGCTATCCTCGTCAGCCTGTCACCGGCGGGTGAAGCTCCTGGAGAGTGCCGGCCTCATCGATGGCTACTCCGCACGGGTCAACCGGAAGGCCCTCGGCCTCAACCTGGAGGTCTTTGTCGACATCACGCTGACATCCCAGAGCCAGGAGGCAATGGACGCCTTCGAGCGCGCCGTGATGCTTTATGAAGAGATCCTGGAATGCGTGCTGACAACAGGGACGGCGGACTACATCCTGCGCATCGTCGCCCGCGACGTCGGGCACTACGACAACATTCATCGCAACTGTCTGGCACGCCTGCCCGGCGTTTCAGGCATGCAAACAAGCTTCGCCCTGCGGTCGATCAAATCCTGGCGCGGCTATCCGGTGCCGGGATGACCGGGGCGACGCGGATGGCCACCCCGGTCAGTATCAGGTGAAGTCGAAGGAACCGGCGGTCAGTTCTCCCATCGTGATTCCTTCGAGAATGATCACGTTGAGGCCGTCGTTGTCCAAATCGTAGGTCACGCTGCCGCTTTCGTTCCGTGCCGCGTTCTTGAACGCTGTGAGACTGTGCGCCTCGCCATTTCCAGACAGCATCCGGATCACATCGCCGTCCGATACGCTGAAGTCGGTGATCGTGTCGGTGCCAAAGCTGCCAGCGAAGACGAAGATGTCGGACCCGGCCCCGCCGAGGAGCCGGTCCGTGCCTCCGCCGCCGCGTAGAAGATCATCGCCCAAGCTCGCCTTCAGCACGTCATCCCCACGGCCGCCCAATAGGACATCATTGTCGCGTCCGCCGCCGAGCTTATCGTTGCCCTGTCCGCCAAAAAGCTTGTCGACGCCCTGACCGCCACTCAGTCTGTCGTTTCCGTCCTCTCCCGAGATCGAATCGGCTCCGGAGCCGCCTTTCAGAATGTCATTGCCATCCTGGCCGTTCAGCCCGTCATCTCCGGCCTGGCCAAACAAGGCGTCGTTCCCTTCACCGCCACGCAGGGTGTCGTTCTGGAGCCCGCCGACGAGCTTGTCGTTCCCCTTACCGCCAACGAGAAGATCATAGCCCTTGCCGCCCCGGAGAACGTCGTCACCGGCGAAGCCGAACAGTTTGTCGTTGCCCCCCTGGCCGCGAAGCTTGTCGCCGGCGGAAGTGCCTGTGAGTTTGATATTGCCTCCCTCGACGTCATAGAAAGCAACGTGAACGGTGTCGGTGTCGCCGCGGATCGCCCTGCCGCTTGCGTCATGAAAGGCGATTGCAATGCGGCCATCATCGGTTTCGGTCAGGCTCGGGGCGCTCTTGGGGCCGCTTGATCGACCGACCGTGACCTGATCGGCAATCTCTCCATTCGCATCCAGCAGGTAGAGATCGATGGCGTTGGTCTTGTCCACGGCCAGCGCGGCACCGCCATTTGCCAGACCGATCATGTCGAGCGTGTCGCTGGTGCTGTCGACCTTGCCGTCGCGGTCGATCTGGTTGTTGCGGTAGGTATACTCGCCAGCGTGATACTCGAACGCGCCGTAGTTGCTCAGCACATCAACGAGAACGCGGATATTCTCCTTGTCGATCTGTTCGGTGTAGGCGACGGCGAAGTGCCCGTCCTTGAGCGGGGCAACCTCAACCTGGTATTTGGCGAAGTCCTCGCCTTTTGTGCCTTTCAGGGACAGGTTGAGAGGCCCGTATATCCCTTTGCGCACGCTCGGGGCATCGAAGCTGGTATCCGTCAGAACCAACTGAATAACGGAGTCGCCGTTCGCAGACGCCCGTACGATATCGCCATTCGGGAGTTGCGCTATGTCGGTATCGACGTAGTCGGTGAGGGTTGCAGCGGCGAAGGACTCCAAGCGATACCCGCTTGGAGAGATGACATTGACCTGACCACTGCCGAGCACAACCACCAGTCGATTGTTTGAAATCGAGACCAGTTCGTGCAGCTGCTCCGCGGGATCCTGTGGCCACTCCACGAAACCGGATCCGTCAGCGGATTCCGACGGGCCGTCCGGGTACAGGTCAATTGATCCGCTCGTGCGTTGGCTCCCGTCCAAGAAGTAGGAGTACATGAATACATCGACATCGAATGGATTGTCGCCATATTGCGCCGACTGCGTCCAGGCGATGCTCCAACCGCCGTCTTCCAGTGCGGCGACTTGCGGGGCGTCCTGCCGGAAGGGTTGCCAGGTGTTGACCTGAAATGAATCGCCAAGAGGCGATCCGGTGTCCGAGAACAATCGCGCAAAAACCGCGCTGTCTACGTCATCGTGCTTTGATGTCGGCCGTTCGAGGAGTTCGCTCCAGACGACAATCAGATCGCCGTTCGCCAATGTTGCGATATCAGGCTCGTGTCCCACCGGGGAGAAACCGACGGAGCCGGCAAGTACTTCATTCTGAATCTGGGATAACTGCAAGATCTTCCTCCTTTATTCTTTGGTCAAGGCGTATCCGGCGCGACTCACCTGGTCAATAAAAGTGTCGTCGTTGTGGCAATCGTGCGGTGGCGTGGAAGCGCATTGGCAGCATTGGGGAGAATTGCGTAGCGAACAGGCAATTTGCCGCTTTGCACGGCACATTTCCGGTCAATGGGATCGTGTGGCAGAGAAAAGGAGGATGAGAGGGGGAACCAAATACGAAAAGAGGGCCGCAGTTTCCTGCGACCCTCTTTCATTTCCGATCTGCGCTGATCAGCCCTGGCGGGCCTTGAAGCGGCGCTGGGTCTTGTTGATGACGTACACGCGGCCCTTGCGGCGCACGATACGGCAATCCCGATGCCGGTTTTTCAGCGAGCGGAGCGAGTTGCGGACCTTCATGGCCTTCCCTTTCTCTAGCTCTGGCGCTGAACGGCGCCAAGGGTTTCAACAAAGCCGGTTTCCCGGCCCAATCTCATGGTGGGCGGTACTGGGATCGAACCAGTGACCCCTACGATGTCAACGTAGTGCTCTACCGCTGAGCTAACCGCCCGTCCGGCGCCAAACCTGCTGCGTCCCGTTCCCGAAAGGAAAAGGACGCGGTCGATTCCGCGTCGGTGGAGGGCGTATAAAAGGAACCGGCGGTGGGTTCAAGGGCTTTTGGAGAGAGAATTTATACCGCTATATGGTGGGGCGAAGGAGACGATATGACCGAACTGCCATTTCGCCTGAGTTTGCCTGCGAACCGCACCACCTGTGTGGTGTTTTCGTCCCCGCACAGCGGGTGCGACTACAGTTGGGATTTCCTGCGACGCTCCGTGTTGGACGAGATGTCGATTCGCAGTTCGGAAGACGCGTTCGTCGATCGGTTGTTCGAAACGGGAACCGGGTTTGGAGCGCCGTTACTGGCCGCGCGGGCACCGAGAGCCTTTGTCGACCTCAACCGCGGTGCTGACGAGCTTGACCCGGCCGTGATCCAGGGCGCACGCAGCCTGACCCACAATCCCCGGGTGGCCTCGGGTCTTGGAGTGATCCCCCGAGTGGTTTCGAACGGGCGTGCAATCTATCGCGGAAAGCTGCCGCTGGCCGAAGCGCGAGGGCGGTTGAACGGTTTCTGGCATCCGTATCACGAGCGACTTCAATCCCTGCTGGACGAAAGTAAGAACGCCTTCGGCTCGTCCATCCTGGTGGATTGCCATTCGATGCCGCACGAGGCTGTGCAATCTGTTCCGGGGTCGGACAATCGCAAACCGCATGTCGTTCTTGGCGACCGGTTCGGGGCGGCCTGCTCCCCGGAAATCATGGATCGTGTCGAGGTCGCGTTCACGCGGGCAGGTCTGCGGGTTGCACGAAACGCACCCTTCGCAGGCGCCTACATCGCCGAGCACTACGGGCGACCGTCCCGCAAACAGCATGCAATCCAGGTAGAGATCGACCGCTCGCTCTACATGGACGAGCGCAAGATCCAGCCCAGCCGGGACTTCAGCGGCTTTCGGGAAACGCTGCGGGGCGTGATCTCGGACATTGCCGATATCGGGCGTCTCGCATCGATGCCGCTCGCGGCGGAATAGTCCGGTTGGGATTCCAAGGGACCCGGTGCAGCGAAGCTGATCTAGGCGAACGCCTCCATCGCCCAGTCCGCGCGATCCTCGGGCTGTTCCGGCGCCTCGCCGCTGGCAAGCAACGCTTCGATCCGATCAATCCTTCCAGCCATGCCAGCGCCATTGGCGACCTGGATTGCTAGTCCCGGTCGCGCATTCAGTTCAAGTACCTGAGGCCCCTGGTTGCGGTCCAGCACGATATCTGTGCCGAGATACCCAAGACCGCTTGCAACCTGACAGCGTGCCGAGAGCCGGACCAGATCTGGCCAGTGCGGGACCTGGATGTCGGCGAGCGTCGCCCCGGTATCGGGATGCGTCTCCACCGGGACACCGTTCATCACGGCGCGCAGAGCGTGCCCGGTCGCGATGTCCAACCCGACGCCCACCGCCCCCTGATGCAGGTTGGCCTTCCCGTCGGAAGCGCTGGTGGACAACCGCGTCATCGCCATTGTCGGAAACCCCTTGTAGACGATCACCCGGATGTCGGGCACGCCTTCGAATGTGAACCCGTCGAAAACCCGGTCGAAATCGACCATGGACTCGATCATCGCCACGTCCGGCTTGCCGCCAAGCGAAAACAGTCCCGACAACGTGTTGTTTATGTGTCGGGCGACGGCCTCGAAACCGATCGTGCTTCCGGAGGGTTTGACGTAGCTGTCGCCCTCGCGTCCGGACACCACAAGGATCCCTTTTCCGCCAGAGCCTCGCGCTGGCTTGATCACGAATTGCCTGTGCGGTTCCAGAAAACCGGGAAGCTCCTTGATCTGACCCGTCTGCTTCACCACTCCGATCAGTTGTGGCGCGGCGAGCCCGTGGGTCTCCAGCAACTGCTTGGTTCGCAGCTTGTCATCCACGAGGGGATAGAGGTGGCGGGGATTGTTCTCGGCGATCAGCTGAACATTGCGGCGGTTCATGCCGACGATCCCGGCCCGCGAAAGCTGCCACGGGGTTGCCAGGCCAAACATCACTTGTCCCTCGCGAGCGGCTCGAACCGGCGCAGCTCGCTCAGGCGGTAGCCCGTGTACTGACCGATCACCAGGATGATCGCGAGCACGACCAGCAAAAGCTCGGGGAACTCGAAGGCCCAGTAGGAGACGTAGCGGTTGGTCATCACCAGATAGGCAAGAACCGCCGTCAGAAGACTGCCCCCGCCTTGTATGAGCACGTCCTTCATGCCCTCCTCCTCGGCCAGAACGGACATGCGTTCGATGGTCCAGGAGATGATGATCATCGGGAAGAACGTGACCGACAGGGCTGTCGTGAAGCCGAGTTTGAATCCGACGACCGACAGGAAGATGTAGAGCGATATCACGACGATCAGGACGGCGGCTATTCGTGGAACCAGCAACAGGTTGAGCGAGGTCAGGTAGCCGCGGATGAAAAGGCCGATGCTGACCACGACGAGGAACAGCGTCAGCCCGGGAATCAACTCCGTCTGAACAAAGACCAGCGCGATCAGGATCGGCATGAAGGTACCGGATGTCTGCAATCCGACGAGGTTGCGCAACACGACGACAACGAGAGCGCCGATCGGGATCAACAAGAGCGTAGCAAAGGTTTTCTGGCTCTCGACTGGCAGAGAGAAAATCGAGAAGTCGACGAGCAATGACCCGCTTGCCTTCGACGCGGCGAGCGCACCGCGCCGCGACGAAATCTCGTCGGCGATAGCGGAGAACTGGATCTTGGATCCGAAGGCGCCCTCCACCTCAAAAATGGCTTCTTCACCACGCTGGAAGGGTAGGAACAGTTCAGGCAGTCCGACTTCCGCAGTCGCCGGATTGATCGCGACCCATTGCTCGCCTGTCCAGACTTCGAACATTGTTTGCAGACCGGAATTGGATCCGTCCTCGTCCAGCGCAATGCCACGCAGCTGGTGCGCGGGGATCCCGGCGGCGTGCAGCAAGCGAACGATCATTGCCACTTCCTCTCGGCTGGTCGGCTCGTCGGGAAACAGCGCTGTGGCGGCCGGTGAGGGGGCATCAGAGCCAAGCGCCTGAGCGAGGCGGATCGCCATCCCCTCCGGGTCGGCCGAGAATGTGTGCGCCTCTGCGAGTATGGTGTCAGCCGCGTCGGCCTGATCCTCGGTGAAGATCGGGGCCTGCGGGATCTCCGGATCGCCGGGGGCATGGGCGGGCGGTGTGCCGTTGCCGCGGTAGATCCGGGCGCGGTAGTAGAGCGAGTGGTTTCCGACCGGCGCACGCGCTTGCCAGACGCCGGTGCGGCCGGGGCCATCCTTTTCGATGTGGAAACCAAAACCGCGACCGGCTGCCCCCTGATCCACCACCAGCAGCGTGTCGGTGCCTTGTGGAAGGCTCATCGATACTTTCACCGGTTCACCGGCTGCTTGGAAGGAAATCCTCGCCTCTGCTGTCCAGACGGTCTCCTTCATCCCCGGTGTCAGCGGGAACCCGAGGCCGAAATGCTTGAAGGCTGTCATCCCGAACCCGACGATCAGGAGGACCGTGACGATGATCCGAAGCTGGGACTTGGCTGACATGTCACTCTTCCTTGGCGGGTTGGGGCGTGTCCTGCACATAGGACTGGCTGACGTCGACGATGGCCACCTGCTGCAGGAAATTCCGACCAATCAGCAAAGGGAACTCGAAATCCCCTCGATCCGTCAGGTTGACCTCGATTCTGCGTGACACCTCGCCGATTGTCACGTCCAGTTGGACGACCGCGCGCTGGTGGCTTTCCTCGCTCTCGCGTTTCTTGATCCGCACCATCCGTTCAACGGGCCGGGAGGTCTCGATAGAGGTGTCGTCTTCATCGTTGCGCAGGGTAAAGCGGACCCATTCCTTGCCGTCCCTCTCGAAGATCTCGATATCGACGGCGTGGATAGAGGTCGTCGTCGCCCCGGTGTCGATCCGGGCCGGCCATGTGACGTTGAACTCGGGCAAGTGAACGTTTTCCGCCTCTCCCAGAACGAGCAGGTCACCGAAGGCAAGGTTCTCCTCCAGCCGGATGACCCGCGGCGCCTCCTCTGCGGTGAGCCATGTCGGGCAAAGGCTTGCCGCAAGAGTGAGGGCAACAGAACAGCGCAACAGGAGTTTCATCAATCCGTGCTCCTTGAGATCCCGTCTGGACAAGAACCGTCACGATGCCAAATCGGACTCGACAACGCAATTGCGATCAACGACTTGCGGAAAAGGCCATGGTGGATGCGCCGTCGCTTCAGGCATATCGGCTTGCAACTTTATTGGCACGGGGCGCTTCCTGCTGGGTGCCCCGGCTTCAGATCACGTGCAGCTATCTTGGTCTGCTGGCTGTTGGAGCGGGTTGCCAAGCATCGGCTGGCTGAACTGGTGTTGTCCCCTCCCGTCGCCAGACATGGCACCGAGAGAACCGGGGTGCCGACAACCCACTCCGCCAATCGGAGAGTGCGAAACTCCGGACGGTCGATTGTGCGCGAATGTCTTGAACGCTTGGTGCCGGTGTCAATCGTCCGGCAGGCGCGGTGCCTTCCCGCCCATGTAGGACAGAAATTCGGCCGAACCTTCCTCACCCCTCGGTGCCAGTTTCATCGGGTCCTCGATCCTCACCATACCTGGCACCTCGACGGCCCGCGAAAGGCTGCGTCTGGGCAGGTTGCCCACGATGACGCCGACACCGGAACTCGTTACCGTGACGTTCAAGTCAGTGAGCGTTCGGGCCATGACTTCGGGATCGGCGTCCGGCGCAATGCGAAAGATCACCGTGCGGGTCTGGTCCGGGTCGCCTCCCGCCGCCCAGCCGGCCAGGCTGGACGCGATCTTCTTCGGGTTTGGCGACGTCTTGCCGGTGTCACTCATGCAGATCCCCGCGATCAGGTCACGACAAGATAGTCCAGAAGTGCCTCGACATCCACTTTGCCGTAGCCGAATGCCGGGTTCCAGACCGCGCCAGTGTCGTCGTCCCTTTGTCCGGTTGCCCGCAGCCGAAGCTGGATGTCCTCAGGCGTCAGGTGCGGTTCCTGTTGCAACATGAGGGCGATGACGCCGGTCAGAAACGGCGTTGCCATGCTGGTACCCTGAATCGAAATGTACTGGTTGCCCGGCAGGCGGCGCGGCGCGAACCTCGGATCGTTGGCCAGAGTGCTGTTGCTGGCAAGGGCGGCGACCACATGTTGACCAGGCCCGGCGATCACCGGTCGCTGCACGCCGGTCCGGGTGGGTCCGTTGCTGGAAAAGGGCGAGATCTGTCCCCCAGCGAGTCCCGGCAGCGGCGGGTCGCCCGGGAGGATGCCCGCACGGCTGACAAAGGAGCCTACGGAGATTGCGCGTTCCTCGGTCGCAGGCATGCCGATCGAATGAAGGGGCGAGGTCTGGGACATGAAGATGTTGCGCGCGTTGTCGAAGCTGGCCGTGTGTGCCCAGGCATGCACCTCGCCCTGAAGGACCCTTGTCGCGTTCAACCGCAGGGTCCAGCGGCGATTGCTCTGGAGCGCGCCCACGGCGAAGAAGAGGTTGGTGTCTCCATTGAACTGGTCCCTGCGCAGATCGCCGATGAACTGACCCGCCGCGGTCTGCTGCAACTGTCCATCCAGGGCAACTTCCGTCCCGTCGGGATCAATGACCGAGGCGTCGACATCGTCCCCCCTAGGGATCCACACATCGATCCATTGGGGCGAGTCGCGAATGGTGAACTCGATATTGAGGGCGGAACCCTCGATCAGTTCCCCTCGAAAATGGATCCTGTCCTGTGCCTCGTTTCCCGCGGCCACAACCACGATCCGTCCCGGTCCGCTTTCCTTGGAGATCACGTTCTCCAGCGCGCTTGTGCCGTCGTGCGGTCCGATGTGGCCGCCCAGAGAGAGGTTCACGACCGCTGGCCGGTCACCGGCGGCGGCGAAGACCCTCCGTATGCCCTCGATCGTATGCGTGTCGAACAGCGAGTCAGAGCGAACCGCCATCAACGTCGCGCCCGGGGCCACACCGCGATACTGCGCGTCCTGCGACGCGCGACCGTTGCCTGCAGCGATCGACAGGCAGTGTGTTCCGTGGCCGTTGGGGTCGCCTTGTGGAACGTTGCCTCCGCCTGCCAGGGCAGTGTCGATCTGCGCCTTGTCGAAGGTGTCGAATATGTCCTGGTCGGTCGCCGCATGACGATGGGCATGGATGAACAACTCCAGGCGGCTGTCGTTGGAGCCGGTCTGAAAATCGGGGTGCGTCCAGTCCACGCCGCTGTCCACGATACCAACGACGACACCTTCGCCGTTCAGGGCGGGGTGGCTGGCAGCGGCAATATCCGCCCGGGTCGCAGGACCGCGCGCCTCGTCGAGGCGCAACTGCAATTTGCGGCTCAACTCGGCACGACGAAGGCCCGCGATGTCGTCAAGCGCGGCAATGTTGGACCTCGGGATATTCGCCAAAAGAACGTTTGGCCCGCGGGAGACAACCTTCCCACCGATCTCGGCAACGCCACCAATGACCTGCTTTTGCGCGCCGCTGTCTACGACGAGCTTCACCGTCAAAGTGTCCTGGGGAAGGGCGGCGGTACGAGCCACGTTGGCTGGCCGGCCCGTGGGCAAGGGAGCCTCCGTCAGTTGAAGCGCCATTTCCGGGTCGTCCTGGAACGTGTCGGCAAAGAGCACGTTCTTTTCGCTCGCGGTGTGTGTCAACTCGTAGAGTCCGCCGTCAAATACAGATTTTCGCGTATCCATTTTCGAATGCCCTCTCTTTTGAAATAGACCTATTCTACCATATTTCCGGCCTGAACGGTATTTCGCGGGCTATGGGCGCGTCGGAAGCACACGCGGCAGTGCCGCACCGGTCCAGTGGCTCCACCGGGAGATACGGACGTTCCTCTTGCTGCGCGCTTCGCGACCAGAGCGGGGTGCCCGTAACGGACCACTTGGGCACCGGGACGACGGACGAGTGCTGCCCTGCCAGTTGTTGTTTGCGAACATCCGTGCGTCGGAGAAAAGCCGAGGCGATCGTCCCGTGGTTGCGGTGTTTTCTTCGGCGGTTTCCGGGAATACCCTAGGCCACTTCGGGAGCAACTTGCGGGAACACCTGACACCTCCCGATAAACTGGAGGTCGGTATGAAACTGGACGGCAAGGTCGCAATCGTCACCGGGGGTGGACGGGATATCGGGCGGGCATGTGCCCTGCGGCTGGCCAGCGAGGGATGCGCGGTGGCGGTCAACTACCTGCGAAGTGCGGACGGCGCAGAACGCACGGTCGAGGAAATCCTTGCTGCAGGCGGGCGGGCGTTCTCCGTGCAGGGCGACATGACACGGCCGAAGGCCGTTCGGGCGCTCGTTGAACGCACCGTCTCGGAGTGGGACAGTATCGATATCCTTATTCCCAACGCCGGTGGGCTGATCGGGCGAAAGACACTTCCGGAAATGACGCTCGACCACTGGCGCGCGGTTTTTGATGTGAACGTGACATCAGCCATGCTTCTCGTACAGGCGGCACATCCCTTCATGAACGACGGCGGTTCGGTGACGATGCTCGCCTCTCAGGCGGGACGTGACGGTGGTGGCCACGGAGCGGTTGCTTATGGCATGGCCAAGGGGGCAATCATGGCAATGACGCGTGGGATGGCAAAGGAACTCGGCCCGGCCATCCGCGTGAATGCCATGTGTCCCGGCCTGATTGATACCGATTTCCACAATATCTTCACCAAGCAGGAGGTCCGAGCGAGAATCGCCAATGCAAGTGCACTGCAGCGCGAGGGATCGGCGGAGGAAGTCGCGGATCTGGCGTTGTTCCTGGCCTCGGACGAGGCATCTTTCATCACCGGGGCCTGCTTGGACGTCAATGGTGGGACCATCTTTTCCTGAAGGAACGACTGGGACCTCGCCGCCGGGCACTGATCGAGGATGGGTTCATCGCCGAATGCACGCTGTGCCGGGATTGAAACGGGTCCGAGCCGGGATGATCCGACGCAGAGCATTGGCGGCATCGACAGGTAATTCACGGATTTATTTGAATATTCTGGCAGGGGCAGCAGGGTTCGAACCCGCGACCTACGGTTTTGGAGACCGTCGCTCTACCAACTGAGCTATACCCCTAAGGCCCGCGTTTCTTATGAATTTGATGCGGGTGCGTCAAGCGAATATCCGATGTCGTCACCAGGGGCGTCGGTTTCACGGTCTGCTGCAGTCAAATACGGTGTTTCCGTGCGCCGCCCAAACCGGCTTTCGGGCCCGTACGCGCTGTTGGACATGCGGTTTGCGGTACATGATCTTGACGGGATTGTGGGCGGTGCCCGGCGCCATCTTTTGGGGGGCGACCGGGGTCTGGCGCCTTCAACTCCCGGAACCGGTGCACGCGGGAGCGTCACACCGGGCCGCGGTCGTCGGCGAGCCTACTTCACGAAGTCCTCGCGGTGGGGCGTGAAGAAATCGAGCAACATGCCCTTTTCGAGGCACTTGGCACCATGCGGGATGTTGGGTTGCTTGTAGGTCGTGTCGCCAGCGCGCACGATCTTTGTCTCGTCACCAATCTGAAACTCGAACGCGCCGGAAACGACGTAGGAGATCTGTTCGTGCGGGTGGCTGTGCACCGCGCCGACAGCGCCCTCTTCAAAGTGCACTTCGACGACCATGGCATTGTCCGCATAGACGGCCATGCGACGGCTGACGCCACCGCCGAGATCTTCGAGTTCGTTATCCTTGGAAAAGCAGAAGTTGGTTACGTCCATCGGTTTTCTCCGTGGGGTGTGGCAGGAGGACGCCGGCCCGCGCGTCGGGGCCGGCTGAAGGGTTGGGATCAGGCTTTCATCAGTTTCTGAACGACGACCTGGAAGGTGTTCTCGTCGGCATCCGTGAAGTAGAGGTTCGCGTCGTAGCCCTGATCATCGATGAAGTTGAACACACGGCGAGGTGCGTCCTTGGGGTAGGGTACGACAAGCGTCGCGATCCGGTGGCGCTGCGCCTTGGGATAGGATGCCCGAACCAGGCTGCCCACAGGCAGGCCTTCGTACTCTTTCGGATCGGTTCCCTCGTAGCCTTCGGCCTGAGTGATCTCTGGTGCACCGGCTTCGGAGAAGACAACCTTGGCATAAAACCCGGCGCGTTCACCAGTATAGCGGAAGCTGTTGGACCCGACCTGAAATGGTCCGTTGGCGTGCATCAGGAAGTCGAGCGACACCGGTTCCGAAGCATCTACGCTGTCGACGATCACGAAATAGCTGTCGTTCACGAAGTAGACTTCGCGGGTCACATTGGTCACTTCAGGGGACTGCACCTTGTAGGCCTCGGTGGCATCGCCCTTGATGTAGATGTGATCGCCGCATTCCTCCGCGTTGAGGATCGTGCCGGTGGCCTGCATGGCCAGAGCCTTGTTGCCATCGGCATACTGACCCTTGCCGTTGATCAGGATCGCATTCTTCGACTTCGTCTGGCGTCGCCAGTTGCGGTGCATGGACGTGTTGAAGCCAATATAGTAGCCGGAGTTGACCGCGAGGTCTTCTCCAAACGCCGACAGGCAGAAGCTGTTCTGATCGCCGTGGCTGTGGCTGATCGAGCCATAGGGGCTCGACTTGAACACGAAGCCGATCTGCTCGTCGATGTTGCCCATGCGGTGCTGGATCGCGGCCCATCCGGTCCCCTTGAACCACTTGAGACGATCCGCATCCGCCGGGGGCTCCGGATCGACACTCGGCCAGTCGTGCCGGTAGCACATCTCGTCGAAGTTCAGGTCCCACCAACCGTAGTTGTAGAACATCATCTCCGTGCCCGGATCGTTCCGCTTCACTTCGTCATAGTACCACTGGAACGCGCCGTTTCCGGTGACGCCCGCGTATTGGCGCAGGTTGTAGGCCACCTTCAGGCAGACGCTGTCGCCCATGGTGCTGTCGTCGCCGAGCGTGAAGCGGCGTGTCAGCGGACCCTTGGTATACAGCGGGAAGTAGCCCGTGTTCTTGAAGAACGGACGCTCGTAGAGATTGAGGCCGGCGAAATTCTTCAGGTAGTTTGCCCCGTCGATGAGGTAGGCCATTGCCGTCATCCAGTAGTGCGGTCCCTCGGCCCAGCCCCCATCGGGGTCCCCCCATGGAGAATAGACGGTGTAGAGGTAGTCGACGGAGAAATCGAGCCACTCCCGGGCGTCTTCCTCCTCGCCCAGCATGGCGATGCAGGCCGGGATAATCACGGCATAGACAGAGCGCACCGCATGGCTGTCATAGGGGAACAGGTGGATATTGGCGTTCTTGATGGCGTGATCTGCCACGTCGCGGGTGCGTTCGAGCAGCGCCTTGCGCACCTTCGTGCGTTCATCCTCGGTCAACTGGTCATAGAGCCAGTCGTATCCCCAGGTGAGCGCATTGGCGATACGATAAGCCCATTCATCGGTGTAGGACCGTGAGGTCGTGCCATGCACATCCCAATCGGACACCGACAGTAGCCATTCCTTGGAGCGGTCAAGCAGAGCCTGATCGTCCAGCACGCGTCCGGCGATGGCGAGGTGACGGATTGCGTAGAGGACTTCCTGGCAGTCGATATAGCCCTGGCGCCACACCGGTGGCGTACGCTGGTTGTTCTCGTATGGCCTGATTTCTTCAATGATCGGTCGGTCGATCCACGGCTTGACCGACTTTTCGTAGAAGGTCGACCAGGTGCAGTGTTCTGGATCGGCGGCGACGGCCTCCTTGAAGGCGTCGAGTTCCTTTGGCCCGAGCCAAAGGCGCGGATGCGCCATGTTGGTGTTGGCATACCGGGTATCACGGCTTGCCAGCGGCACTTCGGGCACGCTGTCGGGGATGACGAATGCTCGGGTCTGACTCCACGCGGTGGCAGGTTTCTTTGAACCCTCGTCCCACTCGGCGTAGCTCCAGTGGTATTCACCGGGCTCGAAAACGATGTCAGGCGTATGGAAATTCAAAGGAATATTGGAGAAAACCCGAGTGCCTTTCCGGGGGAAGGATGGGTCACGGGAAACCCGCAGGACATAGCGCGCATCCTCCTCGACAACAGGCAGCCAGGTGAAGCGGGGCGGGTTTTCGACCACTGCTTCGCCGCCGGCAGGGGAATACTGAATGTTCAGCCGCCCGGCTCTCGGTTCGTCGAGATAGGCGGTGGCGTCTTTCATTGCAGACGAAGACATCTACGGGTGTCCTTGGATAGCGGTTCAAAAGAGGATGCCGCCCGCCGGAAGCGGGCGACACCGGGAGGAGTCCTGTTTAGCCGCCGTACTGGCGTTCGTAGGCCGATTGCATGACTTCAAGCACCTTGTTCATGCCCATGTCATCCAGCTCGGCCAGGTACGCATCCCATTCGGCTTCCACATCGGAGGAACCGAGGATCCAGGCCTGCTGCTTCTCGAGCATGTAGGTCCGGGCTTGAGAGAAGTACCGGTCATAGACCTTTTGCTCGTCGGCGTTGAGCGCGACACCCAGGAACTGATCGATCAGGTAGTCGCCCTCATCGTAGAGCGCAATGCCTTCGAGAGCGTATTCGTTCGACCACTGTTTCTCGTACTCGTAGTTCTGGAAGTAGCCGCGAGCGTGGAGCTGCGCGCCGACCTCGTAGAGCTGCGAGTTCATCGGGCGGCCGTTGTTCAGGACCTCTTCCTTGAACGTCGGCTTGCCGTCGACCATGTCCCAGAATTCACCTTCGACACCAAAGTTCACGAGGTTCCGGCCTTCTTCGGTGAACCAGAAGTCAAAATATTTGATGGTTTCGACCGGGTGCTTGTTGGTGCCGCCGATGGCCCAGCCGTCAGGCTTGATCGGGATTCGACGGTGCTCTTCGATCCGGTCGCCATTGACGTTCTCGGGGGGAACCATCGCCTTGAAGGTAAACCCTTCGATGCTGTCCTGCAGGCTCGAATTGTAACCTGCGGTAGAAGCGAACCAGTCGTGGGTCGCACCGCCAAGGTTTTCAGAGAGCAGGAACTCACGCGAGGACGATCCGCGGGTGAAGATTTCGGCGTCGACCAGGCCTTCTTCGTACCAGCGAGCCAGGTTCTTGATGCCTTCTTTGTAACCTTCGCCCATGTACGGATACTTGATCGTGGCGTCTTCGACATAGAAGTCGTGATAGGTATCCGACCCCGAGGAGCGGCCACCCCAGAGCGTGACGAGGCGGATCAGTTCTTCCCACTGACGTGCGAAGTAGGGAACTTCATCTGCCACGCCGTTTCCGTTCGGATCCTGTTCCTTGAAGGCACGAAGCACGGCTTCGTACTCTTCCACTGTATTCGGCACTTCAAGGCCGAGCTTGTCCAGCCAGTCGTAGCGGATGAAGAACGCACGACCGTACTTCCCGTCCGGCAGGTACGGGATGTAGTAGAGGTTGCCGTCGGCGGCACTGAGCGCGGCCTTCACTTCCGGACGCTCATCGAAATAGGCCTTCAGATTCGGCGCATGCTCGTCGATCAGGTCGTTGAGCGGCAGGAAAGCGCCCTGCGGACCGTATTGGAACACGAAGTCCTTGATCCGCGACGTGCCGACGATGTCCGGGATCTTGCCCGAGGCCAGAAGCAGGTTGAACGCTTCTTCCGAGCTGGTCGAGTTCGAGCCCACCGTCACGTTCTTGAGATGAATGTTCGTCATCTCCCTGGCGGCCTGTTCAACCGGCCACTCCTCGTCGTACTTGGTGTAGCGCTTGTGGTGCATGTGCACCGTGAGCTCCAGCGGCTCCTCCGTGATCTTGTGATGGTCATCGGCCCATGCCGGCGCGACCGAAGTCAGTGCCGATGTCGCCAGAGCAACAGCCGTCAGTTTCGCAATTCGCATGGAATTTCCCTCCCTGGGTTTGCTTGCGAGTTGAGTGATCATTCCTTCACACCTCCGAGCATGATGCCCTTGTTGAAGTATTTCTGGACGAACGGGTAAATCATGAGGACCGGGATGATGGAGCAGACGATGATCGCTGCGGTCACGGTCTCCACTGAGTACGGAGCGGTCAGGAGTGTTGACGAGAATTCCTCGTCGTCCGAAAGCGCCGATATCGTGTGCCGCAGATACACCTGCAACGGTATCTTTCCTTCGTCGGTCAGCAACACCATGGCCCAGAAGAAGCCGTTCCACCGGGATACGATGCAAAAGAGCGTGATCGTTGCGATGGCCGGTTTCGACAGCGGGACAAAGACCTTCCAGAGGATCTGGAACTCATTGGCCCCGTCCATTCGCGCCGCCTCCTGGAAGCTTTCCGGGATACTCTCGAAGAAGTTCCTGAGCAGGATGACGTTGAATGCGTTGAGGGCGAAGCCGATGATGATGCCGAAGTAGCTGTCCAGCAGGCCGAGATCACGAAAGTTGAGCCAGATCGGGATCATGCCGGCGTTGAACCACATCGTGAACGCCACCATCAGGTTCCAGAAGCGCCGCCCCCAGAGATTGGGCCGCGAGAGCGCGTAGGCCCCGGGGATCACCAGCAAGAGCGAGGTGAGGGTTCCGCCGAAGGTGTAGATGAAGGTGTTCTTGTAGGAGTTCCAGAAGGCAGGTTCCGACATCACCCGCTCATAGGCGGCCAGAGTCAGGTCGATCGGCGTCAAGACCACGGTGCCCGCCCGCGCCGCGAAGCCCGAAGAGAAGGACATCGCTGCGATATAGATGAACGGGTAGAGCGTGGAGAGCGTGAAGATCCCGATCAACACCATCGTCGTGTAGACGAAGAACTTGTCGCCGCGGGAGTAGAGGTTCATGTTTTTCATAGACTTATCCCCTTACCACAGCGACGTTCTGGAAACGCGCTTGGCGATCGCGTTGGCGCTCATGACGAGCACGAAGGCCATGACAGCGTTGAAGAGACCGGCTGCGGCTGCGACATCGTACTGACCACCGACAAGACCCTGACGGTAGATGAACGTGTTGATGACGTCCGCCGTCTGATAGGTCGCGGGCTGATACAGCAGGATGATCATCTCGAAGCTGACTTCCAGCAGGTTGCCGATACGGATGATCAGCATGATGATGATTGTGGGCAGAATGCAGGGAATGGTGATCTTCCACATCATTTGCCAGCGGTTCGCCCCGTCCACCACGGCCGATTCATAGAGCGATGGGTTCACACCCGCGATCGCTGCCAGGAACACGATGGATTGGAAGCCCGCTTCCTGCCAGATGCCCGCGCCGATGAAGATCGGCCGGAACCATTCCGGTTTCGTCAGGAAGTAGATCGGTTCCACTCCGAACCACCCCAGGAAGGTGTTCACGATACCGGCGGACGGCGAGAAGGCCGTGATGATGATACCGGCGATGATCACCGAGGAGATGAAGTGCGGCAGGTAGACGATGGTCTGCGCGGTCCGCTTGTAGGTCTCGCTCAGGATCTCGTTGAACATAAGCGCCAGGATGATCGGCATGGGAAAGCCGATGAACAGGCTGAGCAGCGAAATGATGATCGTGTTCTTGAAGGCCCGTACGAACTGGTCGCTCTGGAAAAGGGTCTCGAAATGCTCGAACCCGATCCAGGGGCTGCCCTCGATCCCGAGGAATACCGAGTAGTCCTTGAAGGCGATCTGCAGGCCATACATCGGCCTGTAGTTGAACAAGAGGAACCAGATGACCAGCGGCGCAAGCATGGCATAGATCTGCCATTCCTGCTTCAGGTGCATCTGGATGCGGTCAAGCCGCTGCGCGATGGTCAGCTTGGGGACGATCGTCTCTGTCCCGGCTGACGATTCTTTGTCGACCATTGCCATTGTGCTGTCCTCAGGCCGCCTGGCCGATTGCGCGGCCGGTATCCTTGTCGAAAAGCTTGACGCGCTCGGGCTTCACATGGAGCGCATTGACGCCGTTCAGGTGGCCGATTTCGCCATGTGTCTCCACCTTGGCGACAAAGGTCTCATTGCCGACGTGTGTGTGCAGGAGCGCCTCGGAGCCAAGTGTCTCGATCAGGTCCAGGCTGATCGGAATCTCGGCGGTGCCGGGCTCGGCGTTCAGCATGACGTGCTCCGGGCGAATGCCGACAATCACGTTGCGCCCTGCGGCGCCACGCAGGGCCTCTTGCCCTTGGAGCTGGATGAGGGTGCCATTGGCGCGGGCAATCGGGCCTTGATCGGTATCCTCCAGCACCGCTTCGAACTGGTTCATCGGCGGCGAGCCAATGAAGCCCGCGACGAAAGTGTTGGCCGGATTGTTGAACAATTCCATCGGCGTACCTATCTGCTCGATGTTTCCATCGGCCATGACGACGATGCGATCCGCCAGTGTCATCGCCTCGACCTGGTCGTGTGTCACGTAGACAGAGGTGACGCCGAGGCGCTTGTGCAACCGCTTGATCTCGGCGCGCATCTGCGTTCTGAGCTTGGCGTCGAGGTTCGAGAGCGGCTCGTCGAAAAGGAACACATCAGGGTGGCGCACGATGGCGCGGCCCATGGCGACACGCTGGCGCTGACCACCGGAGAGGTCTGCCGGGCGACGTTCGAGGTACTCGGTGAGGCCAAGGATCTTGGCCACCTCATCGATGGACTTGGCAATCTCGTCCTTGGGCACCTTCCGGATGCGCAATCCGAAAGCCATGTTGTCGGCCACGTTGAGGTGCGGGTAGAGCGCATAGTTCTGGAACACCATCGCCACGTCGCGGTCTTTCGGGGCGACACGGTTCATCGCCCTGTCTCCGATACGAAGCGTGCCGTCAGAGATTTCTTCGAGTCCGGCAATCATTCGCAGCGTCGTGGATTTTCCGCAGCCCGACGGGCCAACGAGCACGACGAACTCCTGCGGTTTGATTTCGAGGTCGATTCCATGAACGACCTCCACGGCACCGTATCGCTTCACGATACCTTCGAGAAATACGCCAGACATCTTTCCTCCCGTCCCGGAGTTGATGCGCGTCGAGCGCGCAAGGGTTACGACCGCCGGACAGCGGCGTTGAGTGTTTCGATATGATCAAGAAGCCCGGGCTGGCGAGAGAGAGTCTCGATCTCGCTTCCGAGGCCGCCGATGTGGTTCAGCAGGGCAGTCTCTGCCGCTGCCGGGTTGCCACCGCAGATGCTGGTGGCGATTTCCCGATGCTCCTCGATGATTGCCGGCCCACGGCGGATCTTGTTGATCCTCTTCAGGTGGCGGATGCGATCGACATCCGATTGCACACCTTTCACCGTCCACCAGACACCGGGAACACCGGCGAGTTCGTAGAAGCTCCGGTGAAAGGCTTCGTCAAGCTCGAAGAAGGCGTCGTAGTCGTCATTGGCGATCGCGGCTTCCTGCTCCTCGATGCTCGAATGGAGGCGTTTGCAATAAGCATCGGGCGTCAGGTGGGCCTTCTGTGCCGCCTTCCGGACGGCGCCGATTTCGAGATTGATGCGGATGAAGCAGGCTTCGAGAAATCTGTCGACGCGAATTGGAGTAACATATGTGCCGCTCTTCGGGACGATGTTCACCAGGCCGGCATCGTCCAGACGTATCAGTGCCTCGCGCACCGGCGTCTTGCTTGTCGTGAGCGCGTCCGCCACTTCCATCTCGGAGATCTGCTGTCCGGGCAGAAGGCGGATTTCGACGATCAGGTTCCTGAGGGCTTCGAATATCTGTGCGACCTTGCTCTCATGCGGCGAGAGCGTGATCCCCGCCAGCAGTTCAGAGACGGACTTGCGCCGCTCCGCACGCATCTGAGTTTGAGTTGCCTCCACGAAGATCCCCCTCCCAAGGGTCTGCTTTGCGGGCAATCTAATATCTCAGTAGCGTTATTTGTCTATATAAATCTTTACAAATTGTGAAAATTGATACGGTAGTTCGGTTCGTGAGGGTCTGGAAGTGTCCTTATTTTCAGCGATTTGAATTGGATTTCAACCGACTTGAGGGGTCCCAGATTTTACACTGGCATATTAGCCCGCCTTGATGGCGCCGGAATTTGCAAACGTTTTCGTGAGGTCTTGCATCTTGCCCGGCGCCATTGCGGGGGCGACTCACTCGCCTTCGAACACCCGCTTGCGGGCGTTTTCGACATGTTCGCGCATGACCCTGCGCGCCATTTCGCGGTCCTGGCGCTCGATGGCATCGACGATTTGGTAGTGCTCGTTCTGCACTAGATCGAGCCGTTGGCGTGTCTTTGTCAGCGACAGGTTCCGCGTGAGACTCATCCCGGTGAGGATGTTCTCCCGCATGGACGCGCGGGCCGCCACGAAATACTGGTTGTCGGATGCCCGGCAGATCGCGGCGTGCAGCATCTCGTCTGCATCCACT
Source organism: Aliiruegeria haliotis (assembly GCF_003003255.1). Taxonomy (GTDB): domain Bacteria; phylum Pseudomonadota; class Alphaproteobacteria; order Rhodobacterales; family Rhodobacteraceae; genus Tropicimonas; species Tropicimonas haliotis. The sequence goes on along the minus strand of NZ_PVTD01000003.1, from coordinate 112,507 downwards.
CCAAGAAGGTTCTCCCGGATACACCGATCAAGCTCGTCGATCGCCGCGCGAATGGCTTTCAGGTCGTCTTCCGTTCGACGCTCAGCGGCCAGGAAGGCGGCCTCCCCCTCGATCGCGGCGCGGAACTCGAAAGTTCGCTGAATATCCGCGATCGACCCAACCGGGGCAAAATCGAGCGCCGCGCCTTCCGGGCGCCGCTTCACGAAGGATCCCGAGCCTTGCCGGGATTGAATCACGTCGTCTTCACGCAATTGCCGAAGGGCCTGGCGGAGAACGGGACGGGAGACACCGAATTCTTCGCAAAGCGCGTGTTCGGTAGGGAGTTTGCTGCCAACCGGATAGGTATCGTCAGAAATGGCCGACAGGATCCTTTCGTATATCTGATCGGACAGCGTTCCCGGACGCACCGGTCTCGGTGCCGCCTGCTTCGGGGCTTCGCTCATGACATACCTCCCTGCTCCTCCTGCGTGCGCCGCCTCCTTCCGATGGAAAACTCCCAAGAAACCAAGGTGGTGACGCGACGGAAACCGTCCGTCGTTACACGACGCAATCGAGTTGGTAGCACCACTCATGAAATTTGTAAAATTTGTTCACGCTATCGGCACAACTTTTTTCAAGGGGTGCGTGGTGGGGACGAGCGCTGCGTCGGGCTGTCGGCGCGCGGGGGTCGTCCTTGGCTGGCAAAATCGTCTCGGAGATCGAGGCCGCCCAGATCGGAGGAAACGCCTCGCTCTGTAGGTTGGCGAGCCGAACTGATGGATATGGAGTGCGGCGAGATCGGCCCGCCGCCGAGGGCAATCGCAACGAGGGCGGGCGGCGTTCCTGACGCCAGAGTTGTGACGGTTCCGGTGGTTCCGCCGGATGGCCGGTATTTGGACAGGTTGCGGGTAGCTGTCCGCTGCGGTTTGCAAACCGGCGCGTCTAGATGGACAGGTTGGGTGAATACCTCGATGACCGTCGGTGGTTTATGCTGCCGAAGTACTTCGGTTCCGGAAGTCCGGAGCACGATCCTCACGATATGCAACGCTTGGACGTGCGATCCTGTCGGCGACGTCGGAAAGGTCGCGGTGGCGAGGTCGCGGCGCGCTGCGCTGGATCGTGGTCAATCGACTCGATCCCACGGAGTTTCAGGCTCGGATTCGGCGCCAAAAACGTGGCATGGGCTGCGCACAGCCGTGTCGATGCGCAAAGGGATTGCTTCGGTGGTTTCGAGAAAATGATGCGGTTTCAGCGTCTTACCTGCTACGCAACACCTTCCAGTGAGGGTTGAATCTGATATGCCAAAAGTGTCGCACAACTTGATATTGTAAATATTTGTAATGAAGCTAGGGTCGCGCCACCAAATCCTAATGACTGAAGGGAGGATTTCATGGCATTTAGAGGTTTCGGGGCAACCGCCTTCGCGAGCGCAATCGCTCTTGCTGCCGTTGTTGCAGCGCCGATGGCGGAGGCCAAGGACTGGCGTGGTTGGAACATCCACGTCGAAGACTATCCGGTTTCGCACGGTATGGAGGCCTTCATGGCCGAAGTCACCGAGAAGACCGGTGGAGAGATCAAGGGCAAGGTGTTCCACAACGGCGTTCTCGGCTCGCAGCCCGACGCCATCGAGCAGGTACGCCTCGGCATCATCGACTTCGCTGAGTTCAGCCTTGGTCCGTGGGGCCCTGTGGCTCCCGAAGCCAACGTTGTGTCTCTGCCGTTTATCTTCAAGAGCATCGATCAGATGCACCGTGCCATGGACGGCGCGCCGGGTGAGGCACTCGCCGCCGGTCTTGAGAAAAAAGGCGTGATCGCACTTGGTTACTATGACGCCGGCGCGCGTTCCTTCTACAACTCGAAGGGCCCGATCAACACGCCGGAAGACATGACCGGGATGAAGGTTCGCGTCATGAACAACGACCTGTTCGTTGACATGATCGCCGCCCTCGGTGGCAACGCAACGCCGATGGCCTTCGCTGAAGTGTACCAGTCGATCAAGACCAACGTGGTCGACGGCGCCGAGAACAACCCGCCGTCCTACGAGTCGACCGCTCACTACGAGGTCGCTCCTTACTACTCGATCTCTGAACACCTGATCATTCCGGAAGTCCTGGTCATCGCCAAGAAGACCTGGGACACGTTGACCCCGGAACAGCAAGAGATCGTCAAGGAAGCTGGCAAGAACTCGACCATGCTTCAGCGCGAGCTCTGGGCCGAGCGCGAAGCCAAGTCGATGGAAGTCGTCAAGGCCGGTGGCGTCGAGGTCAATATGATCGAGGACAAGACACCGTTCCAGGAAGCCATGGCGCCGGTCTATGAAAAGTACCTGGCCGAGAACCCGGACATGAAAGAGATCGTCGAGCTGTTCCAGAACTTCGAGTGATCAATACCTGAACCTGCGGCGCCCCGGGTCGTTCCGGGGCGCCAGCCACTAAAGAAAGTCAGGGGCATGTCAAACAGCCTAGCCTTCGTGCAGAGGATCGAGGGGTGGCTAGGCCTCCTTTCAAAGCTCTGCCTCATTATCTGCGCCATCGCACTCACCGTCCTCGTTGCCTCCTTCGGTTGGCTCGTCTGGGGACGCTACGTGATGAACGTGACTCCGACGTGGGTCGAGCAATTGGGCCTCCTTCTGGTTGCCTACATCGCCTTCCTTGGAGCTGCCGTCGGCATCCATGAGCAATTCCACCTTGGCGTAACGCTGTTCCGCGACGCGCTCGGACCGAAAGTCTCCGGCTTTCTCCGTTTCATCATCGACATTATCCTCGCCAGTTTCGGAGCCGTCATGCTCTACGGCGGGATCGTGCTGTTCAACTTCGGCTGGGACACCCTGTTGCCGATGCTGAATATTCCCGAGAGCTTCCGGACCCTTGCAATGGTTTGCAGTGGCGGCCTGATCATGCTCTTCGCCGGCTGCCGGGCAGTCTTTCGAGTCATTTACTGGCGGAACGGTGAACGCTATCCCGATCCCGTCCACCACGAGGAGAGCTGAACTATGGGACTTGGCATTCTCCTTGGAATCTTCTTCGGAAGTGTAGTTATCGGTGTCCCAGTGGCCTTCGCCATGGGTATTGCGGCAGCCTCAGCAATGTGGTTCGAAGGGTTCCCGCTTCTGCTGACCTTCCAGCGCACCATGGCTGGGATCAACGTCTTCGCGCTGCTGGCAATTCCGTTCTTTGTCTTTGCCGGCGAGATCATGTTGCACGGCGGCATCGCGATCCGGCTTGTCAAGTTCGCCTCGACCCTTGTGGGTCACATCCGGGGCGGACTGGCGACGGTGAACATCCTGTCCTCGATGCTCTTTGGCGGCATCTCCGGCTCGGCCATCGCCGACATCTCGGCGCTCGGTTCGATCCTGATCCCGGTGATGAAGCAGCGCGGCTACCATGCCGACTACGCCGTCAACGTGACAGTCACATCGTCCATTGCCGGTATCGTAATCCCACCCAGCCACAACATGATCATCTATGCCGTGGCGGCAGGCGGCGGCATCTCGGTATCCAAGCTCTTTCTGGCCGGTGTCGTGCCGGGCGTGATGATGTGTCTGTGTTTGGCCGTGGCGGCCTATTTCATCGCCATCAAGCGCAAGTACCCTGCTGAACCGTTCCCCGGGTGGGGAGAGGTTGCGCGCACGGGTGCAACCGCTGTTCCCGGGCTGATCACTGCAGTGATCATCGTGGGCGGTGTGCTTTCGGGTATCTTCACGGTGACGGAATCGGGCGCTTTCGGAGCGATCTACGCGGTGGTCCTCACTGCCTTCTTCTACCGGACGCTCGGCTGGAAGGAGTTCACCACGGCGCTCACCTCCGCGGTGCGTACAACGGCCATGGTGATGATCCTGATCGGCTTCGCCGGTGCATTTGCCTACCTTCTGGTCATCTATCAGGTCCCCGACAAGCTCTCCAACCTGTTGGTCAGCATCTCCAGCAACAAGATCATGATCCTGCTCATGATCAACATGATGCTGCTGGTTCTGGGTATGATCATGGACATGGCGGCGCTGATCCTGATCTGCACGCCGATCTTCCTGCCCATCGCCAAGGACCTTGGAATGGACCCGATCCAATTCGGGATCATGATGCTGGTGAACCTCGGCCTCGGGCTTTGCACCCCGCCGGTTGGGACCTGTCTCTTCACGGGATGCGCCGTGGGCAAGATCCGGATCGAGGACACGTTGAAGTCCATCCTTCCCTTCTACCTGGCCATTCTCGTGGCGCTGATCCTCGTGACCTACGTGCCGGCAATCTCCATGACCCTGCCGAGCGTGCTTGGTGGGTAACACGGTCTACCCGGCCCGCCACCGGGCCGGAGAAACACCTGCGCCGCATCCGGAAACGGGTGCGGCTTTTTTTGTGGGGGGCAACGTGTCGTCAGCCTTGCCGATCTTCGGAGGTCTGGGACGGCGACCCGCAACACCCGAACGCGCGGTCAAGACGCTTCCACCTGCGGTCGCTCTCTATTCGAGTTCGCCGGTCCTGCGCTTCGGATCTGGGTTGCTGGCTCTCGGCCAGCGTTGACGCAGGCACGTGCGCGCCACGCCATTGGGGGCTTCACCCTCAGAAGGAGAGATCCGGGATGCCGGCCACGCGTCGCATCGCTTGCAGGCCACTGAAGGACCCTGAAACCGCTTTAAAAGTGGCGCCTCAGATCCCCGTGCAACGCAGAACCACACCGGCGGTTTTTGCCAGCAATCGAACGTCATGCGAAAATGACAGGTCGCGTTCATAGGCGGCATCGTAGGCCGCGCGGGCAGAGAAGCTCGTTTCGTGCCGATCCGATACCTGCCAGGGTCCGGTGATGCCCGGCCGCAACCGGCGATAGGCCGTGCCGGGGTAAAGCTCCGTCTGGTCCACCATCATCGGGCGGGGACCGACCAGCGACATGTCCCCGATCAGAACGTTCCAGACCTGCGGCAACTCGTCGAGGGATGTGCGTCGCAAGACCCGCCCGACGCGGGTGATTCTGGGATCGTCCCGAAGTTTCTGGCAGTGATCCCATTCGGCCTTCGCTGAAGGCGTTTGGGCAAGGTAGGCCTCCAAGTGTTCTTCCGCGTCCGGCACCATCGTGCGGATCTTGACCATCTGGAAGGTCTTTCCGTCCTTGCCGATACGTTTCTGACGATAAAATGCAGGCCCGTTCTCAAGACGTACTGCAATGGCGGCGGCGGCCACGATGGGGATGACCACGGGAGAGAACAGGAGCACCGCAAGGATGTCGAACGCGCGCTTCCCAAAGCGGCGGTAGATCGACCGGGAGTGCCTGCTTTCAACGGGATCGGACTCCGAAATCGGGACCCTGTGTCGATTATGTTCTGTCGGATCGTTGGATAAAAACGCCATTGCACCTGACTACGCCGCCGTCGGTCACCACCTGGTTTCCGCAACACGATCCACAGTAGCAGCTTTTGCTGTGGGGGACAGGACAGACCAGTCAATTTTAGTGAAATCAGTAACACTTGGTTAACCGAATTGGCGTTCATTGCCGAGTGTCCGAAGGCGACCGCCGGCGAACGGTGGGACCTTCCTGGCGCCGCAATCGGCGGGGCTTTGGGCAATTGTGACGGCAGGGCCGGTCTCCAGCACTCAGAGGGAGGTTCGGTGTTGCCTCGGTGCGATCGAGAACACGCATGGTAGCTGCCTTGCGCCGTCGCCCCTGATGGAGGCTCTTGATGTCGCAAGACATGTATGCGGGCTACTTCGGATTGTCCCGGCGACCCTTTACTCTGGTGCCGGATCCCGACCTTCTGTTCTGGTCCCCGCAGCACAAGCGCGCCTTCGCGGTACTCGAATACGGGGTGATGTCGCGGGCGCCGATCACTCTGATCACGGGCGAAGTCGGGGCCGGCAAAACGACCTTGTTGCACGCACTGCTCGGACGGATGACGAGCGACCTGCGCGTTGGACTCGTGGCCAATGCGCAAGGCGATCGCGGCGAGTTGTTGCAATGGGCGATGAACGCGCTGGGAATGGACCTGCACGAGGGCGAAAGCTACGTGCAGATGTTCCGCCGCTTGCAGGACCTGTTGGTTGCCGACTATGCGGCCGGGCGTCGGGTCGTCCTGATTTTCGACGAGGCCCAAAACCTGTCCAAGGCCGGGCTGGAAGAGCTGCGGATGTTGACCAACATCAACTCGAACCAGGATGAACTGGTACAGTTGATCCTCGTCGGGCAACCCGACTTGCGCCGGATGGTGACCGACACCGACATGCACCAACTTGCGCAGCGTGTTGCTGCGAACTTCCATCTCGACGCGCTGGACCGCCAATCCACGGTCGCCTTTATCGTGCACCGTCTGAAGCTCGCCGGTGGGTGCGGCGCGGAGATCGACCTGACGGCGGCGGAGATGGCGCATGACATTACCGGCGGTGTTCCACGGTTGATAAACCAGCTGTGCGATCTGGCGATGCTGTACGCATGGAGCGATACCGAGGCGGTTGTCGGCACATCCGTGATGGAGCGGGTTCTGGACGATGGCGTCTTTTTCGGCGGTGGGCTGATGGAATGCGAGGCCGGGTGAATGACTGACCTCAGCTACTACGCCTCCCGATTTGCCCGGCGGTTCCCCTGGTTTCTCATCGTGGCAATGTCGGTCACGACATTTGCAGTCGGGTTGGCGATGACCTTGCCACCGGTTTACCGTGGCGAATTCCGTGTTGTTGTCGAATCCAAGCAGATCCCGGACCGGCTGGCGGAGTCGACTGCCTACACGCCCGCCCCGGAACAGCTTCAACTGATCGAACAACGGCTTCTCACGCGCGGCAACCTACTGGATATCGCGGCGACCCTGACCGCTGTGCGAGATCAGGAGGACCTGACCCCGGGAGAGATCGTGTCGGCGATGCGGGCCAACACGACGCTGAGGCGCTCCTCGGGTCGCGACCTGGCAGCAGTCATGAAGATAACCTACGACGCCCCCACGCCCGAGGCAGCGTCGGCGGTTCTGAACGCCTACCTGACGTTTATTCTGCAACGCGACGCGGAACGTAGGACCGAACGGGCAGTCTCCACCCTGGAATTCTTCGAGCAACAGGTCGCGCGACTTGGCGAGGAGCTGGAAAAGAAAAGCGCGCAGATCCTCGCGTTCAAGACGTCCAATTCCGACAATCTCCCGGAGACGCTGGATTTCCGGATGTCCCGGCTGGCGCGCCTTGAGGAGCGCGTGAGCCGCGGTGAGGCGGAGATTGCTGATCGGCAGACCCAAAGGGATCAGGTCATTCGGATGGCCGAACTTGCAGACAGGCTTGAAAGCAGTGCCGCGATGGGCCGAAGGCAGATCTCACCACGGGAGGCGCGACTCGAAAAGGTGCATGCGGAGCTGGATGCCGCCTTGACGGTCTATTCCGAACAGAGCCCGCAGGTGCAGAGGCTTCGATCCCATATTGCGCAGATCGAGGGCACGTTGGACGCCGAGGCCGCTGTACGCGCCCGGGAAATCGCGTCGGCGACCGGCGCGGAGACCGCAGCATCCGACCCGCTGGTGGCCATGCAGGTCCGCGAGTTCGATGACGAGATCTCGATCCTGTCGACACGAAATGCGGAGCTTGAGGCGGAAGTCACCGCCTTGCAGGCGTCTATCGCGAGGACGCCGGCAAATCGGATCGTCCTCGACGGCCTGCTGCGAGACCTCAGGAACATTCAGGACCAATACAACACGGCCGTGGACAGGGTCAGCCGCGCGAGTACCGGCGAACGGATCGAACTGCTGTCCCATGGGCAGAGGATCACCGTTGTCGAACCGCCTGTCGAGCCGACGAAACCCGTCAAGCCCAACCGATTTCGGCTGGTGCTGGCGGGACTCGCTGCCGGGATCGCGGCCGGTCTCGGTCTGGTGTTCCTGATCGAGTCCATTAACCGGTCGCCCCGCCGACCGGATGACATTGTCGCCCAGTTCGACGTCATGCCGATCGCAACGATCCCCTACATCCGCTCGCGGCAGCAGGCAGTTGCCGACCGCGGCGCGAAACTCCTGACAATACTGGCAATCCTCGTGGGCGTGCCGGCAGTCCTGTACCTCGTGCACGACCGCTACATCCCATTGGAGGTTGCTGCCCAGACGTTCCTCGACCGGTTCGGAATGCATTGGTGAGCAAAGTGTTTGGAAGCAAACCGGAGAACCGTTGAATGGACAGGCTGCAGGCCGCCATCGAAAAGGCGCGAGAACAACGTGCAGAGGTGCTGGGACAGCCTTTGGGCCAACCGCTTCAGCAGCCCACGGGCCTCCTGGAACCCGGCGATCCTCAGCCTGCATCAGGGGCCGTGGATGCCAATTGGAGTCGTTTACCGCCAATTAACGAAAATGCTCCACAACTTGGAAATAACCGGATGATAGCCGTCAAGGGAGGCTCGAGCGCATTGCCATATGACATGCTTCGCACTCGTATTCTCCAGCAGGCGCGACAGAATGGCTGGCGTCGGGTGGGGCTTGTTTCGCCGACTGCCGGGTGCGGAAAGACCACCACCGCCGCCAACCTTGCATTTGCCTTCCGGCGGCAGCGGGACGTGCGGTCGATCATCCTCGATCTCGACCTTCGTCGCCCGTGCCTGAACGTTGTCCTTGGACAAGACGCGAGGGGCAACATCGGTGATGTCATCGAGGGCAGAAAGGACTTCCGGGATCTGGCACTGCGGCTTGGCGACAATGTCGCGCTTGGATTGAACGATAGTGCGACGGAGACTTCCTCGGAGATCCTTCAGAGCCGTCAGGCCCAGGCACGCCTGGCGGAGGTGGAGGCGCAGCTGGACCCCGATATCGTGCTGTGCGACCTGCCGCCGATGATGGCGACGGACGACAATTTCGGGTTCCTGAGCAATGTCGATTGCGTGCTGCTCATGGTGGCCGCCGAAGAAACCCAAACTGCGCAGATAGAGGCGACACTTCGCCATTTGGGAGACCTCACCACGGTGATGGGCATCATACTCAGCAAATGTCGCCACGTGGCGGGTGCCTATGGATACGACGACCAGTACCACTACGCCTAGACGTGTGACGGATGACACGCCTGGGACGCGAAAGAGTCCAGAGGACGCCAGCTAGCCTGGCAACAGTTTCAGAGCTTTGGTGAGAATGACGCATCTAGACTATCCGCGCGGGTACGCCCGCGCGCGGTTGCCCAATGGCAATCGCCAGAGCCCGGCGCACGCGTCCCGAAGCGCTGTTCCCGGGTGGCTTGACCCCGAAGATCGTCCAGTGTTTGTCACGGCACACCCTCCGTACTTTGCCAGGATCTATGTCCCCCCGGCCGGTAAGGGGCTCGCCGGGCACTACGAGATCGGGCTGACACATCAGTCCCGCCGGGATCTTCTGACCGACCTCGAAGCCCGTATCGGTCGTGGGCGCGGGTTTGCCGTCGCTACGCTGAACCTCGATCACGTGGTAAAGTTGCGCCATTCTGCGCGTTTCCGCGAGGCCTATGACGCGCACAGCCACATTGTCGCGGATGGGAATCCCATTGTCTGGCTGGCAAGAATGGCCGGTCAGGACGTCAAACTGACCCCCGGATCGGAGCTTGTCCTCCCAGTTGCGGAGATGGCCGCAAGGACCGGGGTGTCGCTTGGCCTGTTCGGCGGAACGCCGGAGAGCCTAGCACAGGCCAGGACCGCCATCGAAACCCACGCGCCAGATGCTCGTGTGGCGAACTGCCTTGCGCCCCCTGTTGGGTTCGACCCCGACGGTACGGACGCCGAAGTGTTTATTTCGACGATGCAGGAGTCCGATGCCGCGATCTGGTTGCTCGCGCTGGGCGCTCCGAAGCAGGAAATCCTTGCGTCCCGGGCATTTGCGCGGATGCCGGACCGGGGGTTCCTGTCCGTGGGAGCCGGGCTCGATTTCATTGCCGGATGCCAGCGGCGTGCGCCCGGTGTGGTGCGTTCACTGGCGCTGGAATGGGCTTGGCGGATGGCCGGCGATCCGGCCCGGCTCGCGCCGCGCTACGGAAAATGCATTGCGATCCTTCCGAAACTGGCTGAGGCGGCGCTCCTTCAGCGATCGGAGTTGCAAGGAAGATGAGACACGCGGCAGTGCACTCGGCGCGCGAGCGGAGAGGCAATGAAGCGTCGCGGCAGGTGCGACGGTGAACGCTTTCGCCTACGGTGTGCTGCTCCTTTGGCCAGCCGTTGCGCTGCTGGTATTCCGGCGCTTGCCGCTCGGGCCGGGGATTGCGGCGGCCATCCTCGGGGCTTTTCTGGTGTTGCCCGCCGGGGGACACGTCGATCTTCCATTGCTGCCCGTCTACAACAAGTCATTCGCCGGGCTGCTTGGAGGCGTGCTCCTGATCTGGTCCGACGCGCGGTTGCGCCGGCAGTTTCCGAACGGGGCGCGGGCCGCCAGCTATCGCACACCGGGCTGGTTTCCGCGAAGTGTCTGGGTGCGCGTGTGTCTTCTGGCAGTGTTCTGCGGAGTTATTGGCACGGTTGCGGCCAATGGTGACACGTTTGTCGTCGGGCGTCGGGTTCTCAGGGGCATGACGTCATATGACGGCTTTGCCGCGATCCAGTCCCAGATCTTGGTACTGCTTCCGTTCTGGCTCGCATGGAAATACATGGCTGACCCGCAAAGCCAGCGTGGTTTGCTCTACGTACTTGCGATCGGCGCTGCCTTCTACATCATGCCGGTCCTCTACGAAGTTCGAATGTCACCGCAACTCAGCCGGGCAATCTACGGTTTTTTTCCGCATTCCTTTGAACAGCACATTCGCGGGGGCGGGTTCAGGCCGATCGTGTTCATGTCGCATGGCCTCGTTGTCGGCTATGTCCTGATGTTGGGCGGACTGGCGAGCGTCGCCCTGATCCGTCTGTCGAGCGGTGCACGGTCTGTCGGCTTCCTGGTGTTGTCGATCGTCTTCCTGACGACGATCGTCCTGTCCCGGAATCTTGGAGCGACATTGATTTCACTGGTTTTTGCGCCGGTCATGCTTCTGTGTTCACGACGTCTCCAGCTGATCGCCGCATCTTGCGTGGCGCTTGCTCTTCTTTGCTACCCGGTGATCAGAAGCACCAACCTCATCCCGTTTCAATCCTTCGCGAATGTCGTTTCCTCTCTGGACCCCGGTCGCGCAAGCTCGCTCATGTACCGCGTTCATCAGGAGGAACAGCTTCTGGAGCGGGTCAGGGAGCGACCGGTTCTTGGTTGGGGCGGCTGGGGTCGCAACAGGGTCTATGACGCGGATGGCAGGGATGCGTCTGTCACAGATGGTGTCTGGATGCTGTTGCTGGGCTCGTTCGGTTGGGTCGGCTACCTGTCGCGGGTCGGTTTGATGGTCCTTCCTGTCGTTCTTACGACCCTTCGGCAAAGAGCGTTGGCCATCGACGCGACGGCCGTGTCGCTGTGTGTGATCCTTGCCGCCAATCTGGTGGATCTGGTTCCGAACTCCAGCCTGACGTCATTGACCTGGCTTGTTGCCGGGTCGCTGGCCGGTCGGCTCGAATACCGCGCTTCGGCAACGGTGACTCCGGATGTCGATCCCGCCGCTCCGAGACCTGCCTGGAGGCCGGCCAGCGTCACCCGGGCCGCGTCACCCTATATGCCAGTCCCGCGGGACAGAGGGGCAGGGGCGACTCCATCGACAGCGAGAAGTCCGTTTCGATGACCCGCCGCCCAGATCCCGTCCCGGCTGAAATCGCGGTGATAACCGTCAACTACGGCACTGCCGCACTGGCACTGGAGGCCGTCGAGAGCGTTCTGGCTGCCGACCATGGCGGGCGCGGAATCGAAGTGCACCTTGTCGACAATGCCTCTCCCGACGACGATGCGCAGGCCATTCGCGCTGCGGCGGGGCAGCGCGGATGGGGCGACCGGGTCCACCTGTACTTCGAGGAGGAGAACCACGGATTTGCGCGTGGCAACAACCTCGTGTTTCGGGCCTTGGAGCAACGGGACACTCCTCCGGACAAGGTTTTCCTGCTCAACCCGGATGCTCGGTTGGGCAACGAGGCGATGGAGCGCCTTGCGGACTACCTTGATGAACACCCGCAAACCGCAACGGTTGGGGCGCGGATCTCCATGCCTGGTGGACGAGCAGTGACATCGGCATTCCGCTTTCCCGGCATGATCTCGGTTCTGGCCGAGACGGCAAACTTCGGTCCGATCAGCCGGTTATTCGAAAGATATGTCGTGCCCCTGCGTCCGGAGCAGCCGACAGGCCCGGTGGACTGGGTCTCCGGCGCGGCGGTGATGTTCCGCTTTGCACCCATCAGGGAGGCAGGGTTCTTCGATCCCGATTACTTCCTCTATTTCGAGGAGGTCGATCTTCAGTGGCGACTTGCGCGGGCGGGTTGGGGCAGTGCGCTCGTCGCCGAGGCACATGTCATCCACGAAGAAGGGGCCGCGACCCGGATCCGCAGCGACGAGAGCCGGACGGCCCGACCGGACTACTGGTACAACTCTCACCGGATCTTCCTGCGCACGACCCTCGGCCGCTCGCGTGCGGCGCTCACGGCCGCGGCGATGCTCCCGGCGGCTTGGATGAACCACCTTCACAGCGCGGTTCGGGGGCGGACCGTCCACCTGCCCGCCGACTTCATCAGGGATCATTGCCGCGTTGTGCTGAAGCCGTTGCTCCTCGGGGAACGATCAGAACCACCGGGCCGGATTGGCGGGGCGGGGGGCCATGGCTGAGGTGCAATGCGTCGGGGGCGTGGTGATCGGGCGCAATGAAGGTGAACGACTTGAGCGCTGTCTTGCGTCACTCGGTAACGCAGTCGAAAGCGTCGTCTACGTGGATTCCGGGTCGAGCGACGACTCGGTCGCGATTGCACGGCGGCTTGGCGCCGATGTCGTGGAGCTCGACGCTGGAACGCCCTTTACCGCAGCGAGGGCCCGCAACGCTGGTGTTGATCGCCTTGTGGAACTGGGCCTGCCGGAGTTCGTTCAGTTTGTCGACGGCGATTGCGAGATCCTGCCCGGGTGGATCGCGAAGGGATGCGAGGCCCTGCGCGCGGACGGTGGACTTTGCGCGGTAAGTGGCCGCCTGCGGGAACGGGATCCGCAGGCGAGTCTCTACAATCGCTTGCTTGATGCCGAGTGGGATGGACCTGTTGGTCCCGTGCCGGCCTGCGGGGGAAATGCGCTGTTTCGCTGTTCCGCCGTTCGTCAGGTTGGCGGCTTTGATCCAAACCTGATCGCCGGAGAAGAGCCCGAACTCTGTTTTCGCCTTCGCCAATCGGGGTGGGCGATCATGCGTATCGATGCGGAGATGACCCTTCACGATGCCTCCATGACGCGGTTCTCCCAATGGTGGCAACGGTCGCGACGCGCCGGGCACGCCTTCGCCGAAGGGGCAGCGATGCATGGAAGGTCGGGGGAGCACTTCAATGTGCGCGAAACCCTGCGGGCTCTTGCATGGGGGGGGCTGTTGCCGTTCGCGCTGATAGCGCTCGCTCTGCTTTTGAGCCCCTGGTGGCTTTTGGGTGGGCTTATCTACCCGGCTCAGGGCCTGCGGATTTCGCGTCGGGTGGGGGCGATACCGGCAGTATTCATGACACTGGGGAGATTCGCCGAGGCGCAGGGTATCGCCGGTTTCCTTTGGAACCGCCGTCGCGGCACGCGGCAGTCCTTGATCGAGTACAAGTAGCTCTCGGCTAAGGGAAAAGCGCCACTATTCGCTCCGCATGGAGCAGGACGGCAGCTCCGCAAAGCACAATGCCAAGGCACGTGAGCCCGAATTGTGCCACCGGGTCGAAGGCGACGTATTTCCGGCAATAGGAGATTGCCAGAGGCCATGTCCCGAGCGCCGCGAGGCCGGGTGCAAGGATCGCGCCGGCCACGCCCGCCACATGAATTCCGGCGAACAGGATCGCGGTTTGCAGAACTGCGGTGGAGACTTGCAGGATGAGGAGACGCTTGGAATCACCCATCGCCGGAAGCAATGCCTGTGCCGATCGAAGTGTGAGCAGCGGAATCACCGAAAGGCACTGCAGCGTCACAATCGGGCCGGCCAGCGCATAGCGAGGATCGTAGAGGACATCGACGAGTGCCGGCCCGGCAAAAGCCAGCGCGGAGGTGATCGTGAGCGCGCAAAGCCCGACCAGCCGTTGCGCCCTGAAAATGGCGGATCGGTTGCTGGCGGAAGCGTTCGGAGGCGCCATAGAATAGAGGGGAAACAGGATGCGGCCGCCCAGCATATTGTTCAACTGGACTGCAACCGTCGCCAACACGAAGCCGACACTGTAGACCCCAAGCTCGGCACGGGAGATGTAGAGCCCGAGGATCACGCGATCGCCCTGGCTGATCACGAAGGCCGCTGCAGTGCTCAGCAGAATGAATTTGCCAAAGGTGACGATGCTGCGGAGCGCCTCTGGTTCGAGCCGAAGCCTGTTGCGGTTGTCGGGCAGGAACAGGCGGCGGGCCACCAGCAGCAGGATTTCGTTCACAAGGTTTCCGATCACCAGCGCCCAGACCGAGCGCAACACATAGGCGGCGATGATCGTCACGATGATGGAGATCAGTTGAACCGAAAGGCTGATTGCGGTCAACCGACCGATCCGCAGGTGCCGCTCGGCCCGGTGGACCGCTGTCGGCGTAAAACCCGCGACGAAGACCCCCAAGCCGATCACCGGCAGGATCGTCGCCAGTTCCGGAGCGCCGTAGATCTGCGAAACCGGTGCCGCGCATGCAAGGATGACCAGCCACAGCAAGCCGCCTCGGATGATCTGGATCGTCCACGCCGTGTTCAGGAAATCGGGGTCGTCGCCGCGCGCGTTCTGGATGATGGATGCGCGCAGGCCGGTGTCGGTGAAGAGAGCCAATCCAGTGATGAGCGCGTTCACGATGGCCATTGTGCCGAAAGCTTCGGGGAACAACAGCCGTGTGAGGATGAGGTTGGATGCAAGCCTGAGGAGTTGCGCCGTCCCGAACTGGAACGTTGCGAAGGCCGAGCCGCGCAGCGCGCGCGCGCCGCGCCCGTCACCCCTGAACCGTCTGGCCAGCGCTCTCACCGGCGTCTCCTGCCCCGTTGTGGATCGGGCTGGCCCGACCGCATCTGGTTTTCCGTCCGCACGTTAGCGCGATACTCTGCCCGTCGGTGACACTTTTGAATCGATAGATCAAAGAGGCTTGCCCAGCCGCAACAGCGTATGGCGAGTTGCGTTGGCCAGGACGGCGATGTGATCGGAATCGGTCGCCGTTTCGGAGGCCGCGGGGCCTGGGCGCGCAGGTCTCGATGGGTGTGCAGCGGGCGAACCGGTGTCCCCCGGCCAGTCCGCCGGACAGCGTGAACTCTGGATACCGCTTGCCGAACGGAGGTTTGAGGACCGCGCGGTTTTCCCAAGGCGCCAATTAGGCCGAAGGCGTCGGCAAATGACACGGTTCTCCAACCACACTGTTTTCTCTGCCGTGTTGGCCTGGCGCAGCCACGTCGGACCATGGGTCCGGTGAGGGACTGTCGGGGCCTCGGCTGGTCATTGGGGGAATGAAGGGGGAGGCGACGATCCCGCAACGGCGGGGCGACGCGGGAACCAGTGAAGCCGAGACTGCACCTGCGTGGTCGCCGTCGTGCGCGCTCCTGTTTTCCGGCTCTTAAGGGCCGATACCTAGGGGGATAGGCCCTCGAATACGTACATATGGGCGGTGGCTCCCGGCATGTTCGGAACGATCAGGTATGGCAGCGTGTCGGGAACCGTCAGGTCGATCTTCTCGATCCTTGCCTGCTGACCGGCTGCGTTCTGACTGTCGAATTGGCCGCTCATCCGGTAGAAAGCAGCCCTTCCGACCTTTTCAAAGGGCAGTTCGATTGTCACGTCGGTCGTGCCTTTGTCTCCGGGTGCCGACGCGTCCGGCACCTTGCGGGAGATCACCACAAGCGTCAGGCGATCATCATTTCGCGTGGCATAGACTGCCAGCAGGGGACCATTCCGGATCGCTTCGGAATACTTGCGCCTCGGTATGTCGGTGCGCGGCACATCGACCGTCTTGACCTCCAGCATGTCGCCGGTGCCGCTACGGTTGAACTGTGCGAGCCAGTCCCATGCCGGGTAGCTTTGCCCACCTTGGTACCACCGCGCGTGGGAAGCCCAAGTGCGGCCGCGCCCAAACGTGAAAAAGCTCTGAAGCCGAAAACCTGCCCGTGCATTGGCCAGGAAGGTATCGAGGGTCGCCGCACCTGCTGCTGCGCTTTTCATCGCACGATCCTGCGCGTCCGATTCCAGCCGACCAAGGCGGCCCCAATTCGCCCTGGAGAGCACATAGCCAGGACCCGCCTCGTAGGTCCCGGCATGGATTGGCGTGTCCCGCATGCGGGAGAGATCTGCCAAGTCCTTCACCAGGGCCTCCGCGCGAGGGATCGTTGTCCGCAGCACGTTGGCCATGATCGCCGAGAAGCCGAGCGGCGTGGGGGCCACCGGCCCCTCTCCCTCGTCCCAACCACCAATGTAGCTGGTGATCGTCATGTATCGGGATCCGGGCGAGTGTTCCGCGGCCAGGGTGCCGAAGTCGTTCAGGCTCCAGCCACCAAGAACGGGAACCATCCGGGCGGATAGGTCGGTCCAGTGCGGGCTGTCGCGCAGAATGGACAGGACATGGTGCTGGTAGAGCCCATAGACTTCCCCCGGTCGGTATTGGCGCCCTGTGGACGCGTCGTTCATGGCCGGAAACACCCATGGGGCGAAAATGCGGTTCCAGGTTTCGTTACCCAGTTCGAAGAGGATCTTCCGGAAACGGTCTACCGGGCGGCTTTCGCCTCTTGCCGACCGCGCGGCCGCCCAGGGCATGTCGGCGGGGTCATCGGATTGCGCATCATAGCGCGCCGCGAGGTACTCGGCCAACCCCAGCCACTCCTCGCGCGACAGGTGTGGTTCGATCTGAAGCCACGGCTGCGCCCCGACGTGCTCGATAGCGGCGAGGAGCTGTGGCAGCGTGGTGCCGTTCAGCGCGCTGGTTGCGCCGGCCGGCGCCACGAGAGAGCCGATGTCATAAGTCCTGTGACCGGTCTTGATCAGCCCATGCGTCCGCAGTGCCGCCATCGCGGATGCCTTCAGCGCGTCCGCATTTTCCGGCAGGACCGCCATGTAGGCGGTGTCGTCCCGATAGATACGGAAGTTGTCGACGTCGAACTCTCCCGGGCCCGACAGTATCAGGTTCATCCGCCCCACGGCGTCCTCCGTGACCAGTCGCGGCGGGCGGAACGTGAAGGAGTAGCGCTTCCATTCGGGCGTCACCGAAAATCGGATTGGTTTGAGACCCTCGGGTTGCTCCGCGCCGAGTGGACCCGTCACCCGAAACTCCGCCGGTCGGGTTGTACGCCCGCGCATCCAGACCTCGAAACGATAGTCTGCGGCAGGATCGAGGACGCCATACCAGGATTGTGCCGTGCCGGAGTGAACGGCGCGTCCAATCGTGAACGCTTCGCCTTCCTTCAATGTCACACGGAGGTAGGTTTCCCCGGACTCAGGGACCGGTGTGTCAGGCAAGTGAGGTAGCAGGTGCCAGTCACCGCCTCCGACGGCATCCGACCACACCTGAACCCCGCCGGGAAGGAACTGGCGTGCGGCTTCCTGCGCGGCCCAGTTTCCGGGCGCGACCAGGTCCCGCCGGTCCGCCCGGAACAGTCGCTGGCGCAGGATGACGAGGTCGCCTGGCCGGATACGCTCCCCCTTGTTCCGCAGTCGGATGGAGCGAGGCTGCATCCGGTCGGGCGGCAGCGGCGCGCGAAACACCATGTACCCCGCAGCTCCGGGAACCGACGACCATTCCAGAACGCGTTTTCCGGCATCGGTCTTCACGGCGCGGAGGGTCTCGGGTCCGGGCAGATTTCGGGTTTCCTCCCACATGTCCGGCCGTTTGATCAACGCTGGATTTGAGTTTGGCAAATCCGGCATTGGCGCGGGCGGGCTCTTCAGGGCAACACTGGGGGAGGGGGCCGACAGGCGCCCGTGTCGGTCGATTGCCCGTATTCTGAAATGCCACTCCATCCCCCGCTTCAACTCCTTCGCCCAGGGAACCGTCAGACGCGTTGCTTCCGGGGCCAGCATCTTCACGGGGTCAAGAACCGACCGCCAGCCGAGGGCATGGAACCCACCCGGTGCGACCCGGTCCCGCCGGACGCTTCGGAACGCGCCATCCTCGATCCGCAGAACCTCCACATCCGCGCCATCGAAGGCACCATTCCCCCACAGGTGGTTCCCGGTCAGATGGGCGGCCGCGGCCTCGATCCTGTCCCGGGTTCCGTCGCGAGCGGGGAACATCGTGCGCAGGACAATCGGCTCGAAACCCCCGGCACCGGACAGCCCGCGACCGTTGCCGATGGAGGTGATGGTGGCGGCAAACGGGGAGATGTCCGGAACTAGGACCTTGTCCGTGACAACGAAGTGCGCGGTGTCGCCCTTGGCGGCGGGCAGGAGGGGCATGGCAAGCGCGGCTCCGAGCGCAATGGCCCGGGCAAACCGGCGGACTGGCTGTGTCGGAACATGCATCCGTGTTTTTCTCACCAGGCGATTGCCAGATCGGTTCCCAGAGGCCCCAACCAGATGTCGTCGGAGCCGGCATGACACGCGAGGTATTGCGGAAATGTAATGGTTTCGCAAAGCGATATGATTTGCGGGTGACAGGCCTTCAGTTAGCAGACAGTAAGGAAGGGACATGAGGGCCCACGCCATTCCGGGCCCTGCCGAAGGAGGTTTCTCATGATTCACCCGGTAATCCTCTGCGGTGGCTCCGGCACCCGGCTGTGGCCGACGTCGCGAAAGGCCTACCCCAAACAGTTTGCCAAACTCTTGAGCGATGAGAGCCTTTACCAGACAACGCTGCGCCGATTGTCGGGCCCGATGTTTTCCCGCCCGATCGTGATGACCAACGAGCTTTTCCGCTTCCTGGCCTCGCAACAGGCCGGGCAGATCGGCCTGACTGACGCGCGGGTTGTGGTGGAGCCGATCCTCCGGGACACCGGCCCTGCCATCCTCGCGGCTGCGATGATCGTTGCGCAGGATGAGGGCAAGGATGCCTTGATGCTGGTTGCGCCGTCCGACCATGTCATTTCCGATATCCCTTCCTTTCTGGCCTCCGTCGAAGCCGGCGTGAAGGTCGCGGAGACGGGCGCGTTGGTCACCTTCGGCATCGTGCCGACGCGACCCGAGACGGGATATGGCTACCTGGAGCTTTCGGCCCAGCCCAATGGCTCCGGTGAGGCCATTTCGCTCACGAGCTTCCGGGAGAAGCCGGATGCAGCCACCGCGGCGGAGTTTCTTGAGGCAGGCAACTACCTCTGGAACGGCGGGATCTTCCTTTTCCGCGCCGGTGACGTGATCGCGTCTTTCGAAGCGAACGCGCCGCAACTGATTGCCCCGGTCCGCGCAGCTCTGGACCAGGGGGAGGACGATCTGAGCCTTTTTAGGCTCGGGATCGAGGGCTTCGGTGCCGCCGAGTCGATCTCCTTTGACTATGCCGTCATGGAGAAGGCCGACAAGGTCGCGGCGGTCCCGCTCACTTGTCCTTGGTCGGACCTCGGGTCCTGGGACGCTCTCTGGGCAGAGGAGCAACCGGACGCCGAAGGCGTTGCCACCCGTGGGCAGGCGACGGCGGTGGATTGTTCGGACAGCTACCTGCGCTCTGACGACGACAATATCCACGTCGTGGGGCTGGGTCTGAACGATACGGTCGTGGTGGCCATGCGGGATGCGGTTCTGGTTGCCGACAAGGATCGCGCGCAGGACGTCAAGGCGCTGGTGAATACCCTGCGCGAGGTCGAGGCACCCCAGGCAGATGACTATCCCCGTTTTCACAGGCCCTGGGGCTGGTACGAGACGCTCTGCATCGATTCCCGCTTCCAGGTGAAACGGATCATGGTGCATCCCGGTGGCATTCTCTCCCTGCAGAGCCATCACCACCGTTCAGAACACTGGATCGTGGTCTCCGGAACGGCAGAAGTGACCGTGGGCGAAGAGGTGAAGCTGGTGACGGAGAACCAGTCCGTCTACATCCCCGTCGGGGCGGTGCATCGGATGGCGAACCCGGGCAAGCTGCCGATGTACCTGATCGAGGTTCAGACCGGGTCCTACCTCGGGGAGGATGATATCGTACGCTACGAAGACGCATACGGGCGCGGCTGACCCTGCACCGCGCTGATGCGGGGGGCGGGTGAGCGACATGACTCCCATGCCGGACCGCCCGGGGGGCTAGCCGTAGTCGCGCGCACCAAAAATGGCACTTCCGACGCGGACGTGGGTGGCGCCGAGGGCAATCGCCCGCTCGAAATCGCCACTCATTCCCATGGAGAGGCCGTCGATACCGTTGCGTTCGGCGATCTTTGCAAGCAGGGCGAAATGCAGGGCCGGTTCTTCCTCCACCGGGGGGATGCACATCAGGCCAACGACCGGCAGATCCATCGCCCGCGCATCGCGGATGAATGTGTCAGCCTCCACCGGAAGAACGCCGGCCTTCTGCTCTTCTTCGCCCGTGTTCACCTGTATGAACAGCGGCGGGCAGGCCCCGGTTTCTTGGGCCAGGCGCGCCAGAGTGGTTGCCAGCTTGGGGCGATCAAGCGAATGAATCACGTCGAATAGCTCAAGCGCCACACGGGCCTTGTTGGTTTGCAGCGGGCCGATAAGGTGAAGCTTGACACCTTCGAACCGCTCCCTGAGTGCCGGCCACTTTCCCTGCGCTTCCTGAACACGGTTTTCGCCGAAGACACGGTGCCCGGCTTCCAGCACCGCTTCTACCCGCTCCAGGGGTTGGACCTTGGACACCGCAATGAGTGTCGTATCCCCCTCGGGGCGATCGGCGGCCCGCTCGGCCCTGGCGATGCGGTCACGGATTTCTGTCAGGCTCATTTCAGGCAACCCCTTCTCGCTCCAGCGCCTCGATCAGCGGCGCGAGCTCTGCTTCGTACTTTTTCCAGGCCGCGGCGGACGAGCGATAGATTGGCTGTCGGACCTGTTGAACCGAAAGCGTCTTAACCTCACGCTTGGCGGCATGGAAGCTCAGACACTGATCTTCCCAATCGAGTCCCACGGCATCGACAAGCGCCCGGGACCGTGTCTCCGGATCCTCGACCAGATCCTCGTATGCGATCTCGTAAAATCCGCCCGGAAGGGCATCGCGCCAGAAGTCGATGATCTTCACGAAACTGGCGTAGTAGGCAGCGAGATCGGCGAGATCATAGGCATAGCGATGCGTGCCCGGCGCAAAGTGGTTCTTGTAGATCGAGTACAGCAGGTCGCGCGGATCGCGGCGCACGACGACAAACCGCGCCAAAGGGATGGCCTGTTTCAACAGGCCCATGACCAGATGGGACTGGATGCCCTTGTCAGTGACAACCCGGCCGAAGGAAACGGCCTTGCGAATGGCATCCTGGTAGGACCGGCCCAGCCCGGCCAGCGCATCCTCGGTCACCTCGTTCATGGAACGGAAACTGCCGGGCCTGCCGATCACGTCGTAGCTCAGGCGGAGCGCAAAGGGCTGCTCCCCGCCGCCAGTAACCTCCGAGTGGCTTGCGAGGATCTGTTCCACAAGGGTCGTGCCCGATCGCGGCAACCCGGTGACAAAGATCGGCGAGAACTCGTCGCTTGCCGGAAGGGATGGCGTGAAGTCATGACCCGAGAATGCCGCAATCAGGCCGTCGACCTCGTCGCGCCGCTCCGAGATGTCGTAACGATAGGCCGCCTTCGTCGCGCGGTTGGCCGGGGTGAGGTAGGCAAAGACCCGCGCGGTCTGGCCGGTGTCTTCCATGGCTTTCGCCAGCGCAAATTCGAGTTGAACCCGGTTCTCGCCCTTCACCCGTGGATCGGCGTGGGCTTTCTCCATCATGCCGATCAGGGGATCGTCGGCCTTCACCTTCTTGGTGACCATCAGCATGCGGTAGACGTCGCCCCGTAGGGGGGACGCTTTCAGCACACGCCGAAGCTCGGTTTCCGCGCGCTCGAACGCGCCCATGCGCTGAAGCAGGAAGGCCTTGTCGATACGTAGGTTCGAGAGTGTTGGGTTTTTCGCGATGGCCTTGTCGTAGAATTCGATAGCGTCGTCTTCACGACCTGCGGCAGACAGGACCTCTGAAAGCGCGGTGAGGATCTTCGGCTCGGCCGGCTTCAGGCGCAGCGCCTTGGCGAGTTGCCGGGCGGCCTCGTCCAGATCGCCGGTGTCAAAGGCGATGCGGCCAATATGGAACGGAATCTCCGGAAGCCTCGGCGCGACGCGCCCGATGGCTTCAAAGAGGGTTCGGGCTTGCTCCAGTTGCCCGCTGCGCTGCAGAGCAACGGCTCTTTTGAACTCGGCAGGGACCTGGGAAGGGTTGATGGGGAGCATCTATCGATCCGTTTGGCTTCTTCGACAGCTATCGCCCGTAAGCCCAAAAAAGAAAAGAGCGGGCCGTGGCCCGCTCTTTCCGAGATAGATCTGATCGGAGATCAGAAGGACATGGACAGACCCAGCGAGTAGGTGTCGGATGCATCAAAGTCGAAGTCACGGCCACCAGTGGAGAGGGTGCCTTCGGACTTACCGTAGCCGGCCAGAACCGAGAGACCGCCACCGAGGTCGTAGCCCATGGCCAGGCCGTAGCCTTTGGCCTTCAGCTCGCCGCCGGCTTTGCCTTCGAACTTGTGCTCACCGTAGTTCAGGTGGATCGAGAAGGCTTCGTAGGCGTAGCCACCACCGATACCCCAGTAGGAACCCTCGTCGAGCTCATCGCCGGCCCAGTCGGAGTAGACGGCGCCGATGGAGATGCCGGAGTCGGTCACGTAGCCCGCGGACAGAGCCCAGATGCTGGCGTCGTCACCGAGGGCGACGGCGATCTTGTCAGCTTCGTTGTTCTGCGGGATGTAGCCGAAGTTGGTTTCGAGGAACTCCAGGTCGTCCTGGTCCAGGTCGCCGTTCGCGAAAGCCGTCTCAAGACGCTCGGTCAGGTCTGCGCCCTGTGCGTCGGTGATACCCAGCGAAACGATGCCACGGTCCGACTGCTGGTAGCCGAGGCCCAGCTTGAGGGTGCCGGCGCCGAGTTGCGGTGCGTAGGTTGCACCAACGGCCCAGTTGTACTTGTCGGAGTCTTCGACATCGCCGTTGGCATCCGTACGGGCCAGATCGGAACGATCATCCTGCTCGAGGGACACGGCAACGCCGAAGTCACCGGTCTTGTAGTCGTAGCGGAGGATCTGACCGTCGTAGGCGCCGTCCAGCCAGCTGTCCTGACGACCCCAGTGTGCGGTTTCGTCGTCAGCGATCGAACCCGGGTTGCCCCAAGCGTCAACACCAGCAACGGCCCAGTCGAGGGCGCCGTCGGTGTCACCCAGGGTCACGGTGCCGAATTCACCGGACACGAAGATGTCCACACCCTGGTTACAGGTCGTGCAGCCCAGGTTGCCAGCTTCGTCGAGATCGACATTGGCACCGAAGGTCAGACCGGAGTCCGTTTCGCCGGACAGGGTGAAGTCAACATCGACGTCCTGGAAGAACTGGGTTTCGAGGCCATCGCCACCGATTACACCCATTTCGGCCCAACCGCCGAGCGAAACTTCTGCGGACGCGGCGCCGGCAAAGGCGACGAGAGCCGTCGAAGTGAAGAGAACCTTTTTCATCGTTTTCCCTCGTGTATCTCAAGAGTTCACCACAACCCGGGAATCCGAATTGGGTATGGGCAACTGTCTCGCTCTCCGGGGTGCTGATTGCAAGGCGGGTATGGGAATGGCGAGCGCCGGTCTGGAAATTGGTGCAGCTTTGCCACAGTGGCGAAAGCTCGCCTATTCCTTAAAGACTTGTGAGGTAGAGGCCGCTCCGATAGATACGGCGAAAACGTGGTTGAGGGCAAATGGGCATGACCTTCCGAACTGTGATGCGGACCGGTGCCGCTTTCTGCTTTGCGGCGATCCTCGCGGCCTGCGGCGGAGGTGTCACAACTGCGGGCAAGCCATCGAATCTGCCAGACGAGTTCAACCCCTCTCTGGATGAATACGGTCAGGAGCGGGAGACGGTCTGGGATCTGTTCACGAATATCGACGATCCTAACACCACGCTCGAAGTGAACCGCTACCTGTGGAACGCCTCCTTTGACATCCTGAATTTCATGCCGGTTCAACGGGTTGATCCGTTCTCCGGCGTGATCGTTTTTGGCTATGGCGTGCCGCCCGGGGGGCGCACCTCCTACCGCGCGACGGTTCATATCACGGACCCCGCGCTCGATGCGCGCTCGCTCAAGCTGGCGCTGGCCACGAAATCCGGCACCGCCGATCCCGATACCGTCCGGGCGATCGAGGACGCGATTCTCACGCGCGCGCGGCAGCTGCGGATTTCGCATTCGGCGCTCTAGGGGCCGAATCCCGCACTGGACGCTGGCCCGGCCCGCGCTTATCAAGCCGCGGAACGATGGAAATACGTGAGCCGAGGTAGCGCGATGTCCCGCCTGATCCCTTCCGAGATCGAACCGAAGTGGCAAGTGGCCTGGGATGAAGCCGCGTGCTTCGAAGCGGTCCGCGATCCCGCAAAGCCAAAATACTACGTGCTGGAGATGTTTCCCTACCCGTCCGGGCGGATCCATATCGGGCACGTGCGCAACTACACCATGGGCGACGTTATCGCCCGCTATAAATCGTCCTGCGGCTTCAGCGTGTTGCACCCGATGGGCTGGGACGCGTTCGGGATGCCGGCCGAGAATGCGGCGATGGCGTCGGGTGGCCACCCAAAGGACTGGACCTACGCCAACATCGCCGACATGCGAGACCAGATGAAGCCACTCGGGCTCTCAATCGACTGGTCGCGCGAGTTTGCGACCTGCGATGCGGAGTATTACGCCCAGCAACAGCGCATGTTCATCGACATGCTGGATGCGGGCCTGATCTACCGCAAGAACGCTGTGGTGAACTGGGATCCGGTCGACATGACGGTTCTGGCCAACGAGCAGGTGGAGAATGGCCGCGGCTGGCGGTCGGGCGCCCTGGTGGAGCGCAAGGAACTGACGCAGTGGTTCTTCAAGATCTCGGACTTTTCGGAAGAATTGCTGGAGGCGCTGGACGGTCTGGAGGACTGGCCCGAGAAAGTGCGGCTGATGCAGGCCAACTGGATCGGCAAAAGCCGGGGGCTGCAGTTCGCCTTCGACACGGTCGATGCGCCGGAAGGATTCGAGAAGGTCGAGGTCTACACCACGCGGCCGGACACGCTCATGGGGGCGAGCTTCGTGGGAATCTCTCCCGACCATCCGCTCGCCAAGGCGCTGGAATCGGGCAACGGGGAGATCGCGGACTTCTGTGCCGAGTGCCGCCGCATGGGCACCTCGGAAGAAGAGCTGGAAAAGGCCGAGAAGCGCGGCTTCGACACGGGGCTGAAGGTCCGCCATCCGCTCGATCCGGACTGGCAACTGCCGGTCTATATCGCCAACTTCATCCTAATGGACTACGGCACCGGCGCCATCTTCGGCTGCCCCGCCCATGATGCGCGCGACCTTGAGTTTGCACGCAAATATGACCTGCCGGTGGTCTCTACATACGAGCCGGAGGACCGTGCCGCGGACTATGAAGCCCCCGAGTTCGGCGGCGAGGCTTATGTGCCGTTGAAGCCGGAGAAGGTGCGCTACGTCAAAGGGTTCGCTGGCGCCGAGGTGCAGACCGGGGACGAGGGCATTGCCTCGGCCATCGATTTCGCCGAGGCCGCCGGTTGGGGGCAGGGTGTGACCAAGTTCCGGCTGCGCGACTGGGGTCTCTCCCGCCAGCGCTACTGGGGGTGTCCGATCCCTGTGGTCCATTGCGCCGATTGCGGCGTGGTGCCTGAGAACCGCGACAACCTGCCGGTCGAGTTGCCCTATGACGAGGACGGCACGCCGATTGATTTTGCCGTGCCCGGCAACCCGCTTGACCGGCATCCGACATGGCGGGACACCCCTTGCCCGAGCTGCGGAAAACCGGCGAAGCGTGAAACGGACACGATGGACACATTTGTCGATTCGTCGTGGTATTTCGCGCGTTTCACCGCGCCCCACGCTGAAACGCCGACGCTGGCGGACGAAGCGGCCTACTGGATGAACGTCGACCAGTATATTGGCGGCATCGAACATGCGATCCTGCACCTGCTCTACTCGCGCTTCTTCGCGCGTGCGATGCACATCACCGGCCACCTTCCGGAGAAGAGCAAGGAGCCCTTCAACGCGCTCTTCACGCAGGGCATGGTCACGCACGAGATCTACCTGACTCGCGACGAGGCGGATCGCCCGGTCTATCACCTGCCCGAAGATGTCGAGCGCACAGACACCGGCGTGAAGGTCAAGGCGACCGGCGAGGCGGTGGAGGTGGTTCCCTCCGCCAAGATGTCCAAATCCAAAAAGAACGTGGTCGATCCGGTGGAGATCGTTGCCTCCTATGGGGCGGACACTGCCCGGTGGTTCGTCATGTCCGACAGCCCTCCGGAGCGGGACGTGGAATGGACCGCCGCCGGGGCCGAGGCGTCCTTCAAGCATCTGGGGCGCGTCTACCGGATCGCCTGCGAGTTGAAACAGGCCGGCGCGCCGGAGGGCGGGACCGAGGATGTTGCACTGGCGAAGGCCACCCACCGTGCAATCGCCGATGTGACCGACGGGATCGAGGGTTTTGCCTTCAACACCTCTATCGCCAAGCTCTATGCCTTCACCAATACCATTGCGAAATCGAAGGCGAGCGCCGGTGCGAGGGCAGAGGCGATGCGCACGATGGCGCAGCTGATGTCGCCGATGACGCCGCACCTCGCCGAGGAAGTCTGGTCGATGCTGGGCGGCGAAGGGCTCGTGGCCATTGCGCCCTGGCCCAAGGCAGATCCGGCGATGCTGGTCGAGGATACCGTGACGCTGCCGATCCAGGTCAACGGAAAGCGCCGCGGAGAGCTTGAGGTTGCCAAGGACGCGGACAAGGCCACCGTAGAGGCGATGGTGCTGGAGCACGATGCGGTCGTGAAAGCGCTCGCCGGCGGCCAGCCGAAAAAACTGATCGTGGTCCCGGGGCGGATTGTGAATGTCGTTGTCTGACCGCCGAAGCCTCCTCGCAGGGATGTTGGCCACTGGCGCCCTTGCGGGATGTGGCTTCTCCCCGGCCTATGCGCCGGGTGGCAACGGTGATCGGTTGCGGGATCAGATACAGCCGCGCACCCCGTCCGACGAGGACGATTTCCGCTTTGCGGATCAGATCGAACGCCGGATCGGAGGCAGTGCGGCGTCGCGCTACCAGCTGAATTACAGCATCGACACTGACACCGACGGCTTGGCGATCACCTCCGATCAGGAGACGCTGCGCTATCACCTGACCGGCACGGTGAAATACGAGCTTCAGGATCGGACCACGGGCCAGGTCGTGACACAGGGGCAGGTGAAGAACTTCACCGCCTACTCCGCGATTGGCACGACCGTCGCTACACGCGCCTCCCAGACAGACGCGGCGCGGCGGCTGATGGTCATTCTGGCGGACCAGACAGTCACGCAATTGCTGGCGTCGTCCGGGACCTGGCTGCCGTGAAGCTATCGTCCCGGGATGCCAACGCCTTCTTCCGTGCGCCCGACCCGACCCGGGCTGGCATCCTGATTCACGGCGCAGACGCGATGCGGGTTGCGATAAAGCGGCAAGACCTGCTTGCGGCGCTGATCGGACCGCAGGGCGAAGAGGAGATGCGCCTGTCCCGTTTCGCGGGGGCCGAGCTTCGACGCGATCCGGCGATCGTGCTGGATGCGGTCAAGGCGGTGGGTTTCTTCCCCGGGCAGCGGGCGGTGCTGGTCGAGGACGTGACGGACGGATGCCTCGCCGCACTCGATGCGGCCTTGTCGGAATGGCGCGACGGCGATGCGATGATCGTGGCGACCGGAAATGCGCTTCCCGCCCGCTCGAAACTGCGCAAGCTGTTCGAGGGACATCGCAACGCGCTGAGCGCGGCCATCTACGACGATCCGCCCAGCCGGGCAGAGATCGAGGCGGAGTTGAAGCGAGCCGGGCTGGCCAGCGTCGCACCCGACGCGCTGGACGACCTGGACACACTCGCCCGGGCGCTCGATCCCGGCGATTTCCGCCAGACTTTGGAGAAGATCGCGCTCTACAAGATTGGAGAGGTGGCGCCCCTGACCGGCGAGGAGATCGCGTTGCTGGCGCCCGCGACACTGGAAGCGGCGACAGATGACCTGATCAACGCTGTCGCGGAAGGCAAGGTGGAGCGCCTCGGGCCACTCATGCAGCGCCTTGAGGGGCAGGGGGAATCACCTGTCGGACTGGTGATTGCCGCGACCCGGCACTTTCGCGCCCTGCATGCAGCTGTCGCCGATCCTCAGGGACCGGCACAGGCACTTGGCCGCATGCGCCCGCCGATCTTCGGTCCGCGCCGCGACCGGATGGTCCGGCAGGCGGGGACCTGGGATCTCGGGCGGCTTGAGGGCGCGCTTTCCGATCTGGTGGATACGGACCTCGCGTTGCGCTCCGCGGCGCAAACCGCTCCGCAAATGGCGCTTGTCGAACGGCTGTTCATCCGCCTTGCGATGCGTCGCCCGCGGCAGGGCTGATCCCGGCGATCACGATCCTCGAAGTCAGCCGATCCGGCCTTTACGCTCCGCTGTTGCCATGACAGCTTCCCATGAAATGCTGCCGGGAGATGCGAATGTACACGGTGATCGGAAGCGTCAGGAGCCGCGCCATGCGGGTGCTCTGGACGCTGGAAGAGCTTGATCAGCCCTACGAACACGTGGCGGCCCCGCCGCGATCCGACGACGTGATCGCGTTCAACCCCGCGGGCAAGGTCCCTGTGCTGCTGGTGGATGGCACGCCGATCACGGATTCGACTGCGATCCTCGCCTTCCTCGCAGATCGGCATGGCGGGTTGACCTACGCGGCGGGAACGTTGGATCGGGCGCGGCAGGACAGCCTGACGCAATTCCTGCTCGACGAGTTCGATGCGGCGCTCTGGATGGCGGCGCGCCACAGTTTCATCCTGCCCAAGGAACTGCGGCAATCGGCGGTGAAGGACAGCCTGAAATGGGAGTTCGAACGCAGTCAGCGCACGCTTGCGGCGCGAATGGCCGATGGTCCCTTCCTGATGGGGGAGCAGATGACCGTTCCGGACATCATCCTCACCCATTGCGGGAACTGGGCGGATGTGGCGGGCTTCCCGATCATCGAGCAACGCCTGATGGAGTATCTGGAACGGATGCGGGCACGACCCGCGCTGAGGAAGCTCTCCGCCTAGGACACCGGGCCAGGCCCCGGGCGCTCCCGCCCGTCGTCGATGCATCGGGGATGCATCTCCTCCCGTTGGGCCGGGCGCCCTTCGGGCGCGGGCGAGCCGATGGGTTCGCGTGGCCGCTCAGGGCCAGGGCATGCGGCCTGCCCAGTACCCTGTCGCGAGGCAGCCTGTGATCAGGTACCCGCCGGTCGGCGCTTCCCAGTCGAGCATCTCGCCCGCGACCCGCACATTCGGGCGGGCGTGAAGCGACAGGTTGGAGTCGACCGCACCCCACCGGACCCCACCTGCCGTGGAAATTGCCTCGTCCATAGGGCGCGGGCCGATGTGCGGGATCTCCAGCGTCTTGATCACACTGGCCAGTCGGGCCGGAACGGTCGGCAATGGTCGCGCAAATTCGTTCAGCAGGGCGATGCGGGCGGGATCGAGGCGCAGCGCCTTGCGCAACATGTTGGACTGGCTTTGCTTTCCACCCGACCTGCCAAGCCGGTGCGCAACCTGTTCCAGGGAGAGGTCGGGGGCAAGATCGAGAGCCAGTGGCGCCCCGTCGCGCAGGGCCCGGCTCACCGCGTAGATCCCGCCGCCTTCCAGACCGCGTTCCGAGATTACGCACTCGCCCCGGACGTGGCGCGCCCCGGCGATGAGGGCAATGTTCTTGAGGGGGGTGCCGAAATGCCGGGACATGTGATCGCTCCACGCGACCTGAAACCCCATGTTGGCGGGGCGAAACGGCGCCAGGTCGACCCCTTCGGCCGCGAGGATGTCGGCCCAGGTGCCGTCCGAGCCCAGCCGGGCCCAGCTTGCCCCGCCAAGCGCGAGGACCGTCCGAGCGGCGCGAAAGGTCTGTGGGCCATCCGGAGTCTCGAAGGTGGTCTGCGCCCCGCTCCAACCGGTCCACCGCCAGCGGGTGCGGAAATCGACACCGGCGGCGGACAGTCTTCCTGCCCAGGCGCGCAGGAGCGGAGAGGCTTTCATGGTGTCCGGGAATACCCGCCCGGAGGATCCCGTGAAGACGGGTTGGCCGAGCCCTTCCGCCCAGCGTTTCACCTCCACTGGACCGAAGACATCCAGCATTGGCGCGAGATGCGGCGCGGCCTCTGCAAAGGCGTCGAGGAACACCTCCGGCGGTTCATCCTTGGTAAGGTTCAAGCCCGACTTCCCCGCCATCAGGAACTTGCGCCCGATGGAGGGCTTGGCCTCCGCCACGAGGACACGCAGCCCGGCCTCCGCCATCTGCTCGGCGGCCATCAGACCCGCGGGACCGGCCCCGATCACCAGGGCTTCAAGAGGCTCTGTACCCATGTCGGTCCTTGTTCCTGCTTCCTGTCGGGCGCATCATGCTGCACCTGTTGCCTTTGTCCGGACTTCCACCCGTGAACCTGCCGCAAGACGATCCGATCTGCCCGCTGTGTGGGCGCCCAATCCCGGCCGGGGCGCGGCAGAGCCTGCACCATCTTGTGCCGAAACTCCGGGGTGGCAAGGGCGGGCCGACGGTGCGGCTTCACCAGATCTGCCACAACGAGATCCATGCGACGCTCACGGAAACGGAGCTGGCACGGAGCTATGCGACCATCGACGCCCTTCGGGCGCACCCGCGGCTGGCGAAATTCATCGCCTGGGTGGCGCGCCGGCCGCCTGGGTTTCATGCGCGCTCGCCGGGGCCACGGCGTCGGCGGTAGGGGTCAGCCCGGGATCATCCGCTTGATGCCCGCGCGGATCTCCTGCGGCGCGGCGCAGACGGCCTCTGTCAGGGCCGCGATCTCGTCGCCCATGTCGGCGGGCTCCACGATGCGGTCCACCAGCCCCCAATCGAGCGCCGTCGATGCATCGATCTTCTGGCTGGCCATGAGGATCATCCGCGCCCGGGACGGCCCGACAAGCGCGGCAAGGCGTGCTGGGTCGGAAGGCTGCGGCAGGAAGCCGAGCTTCATGACCGGGTAGAAGAAGCTCGCCCTCGGCACCGAGATCCGGAGATCGCAGGCGAGGGCCATCCCGAAGGCCCCCCCGGCCAGCGTTCCATTGAGCGCGGCCAGCGTCAGGCAAGGCATTGCCGCGATGCGCGACGACACCCGTTCCCAGATCCCGTCCGTCGCGAGACCGGCGCGCGCCTCATCAAGGTCGGCGCCCGCGCTGAAGACCTTGCCCTCGCCGGTCAGAACCAGCGCGGCAATCTCTGCCTGCTCCGCTTCCGACGTGGCGGCCTCGATAGCACACAGCATGTCCCGGGTAAGAGAATTGGCCTTGTCCGGGCGGTTGATCCGTATGGTCCAGACCGCACCATCCCTCGCGACGTCGATCATGCAATCAGCCCCACCTTGCGGCGGATGTCCTCCTCGCGGAGCGAGATCTCGAGCCCGACGTAGTCCTCCGCCGCGGCAGAACACATCCAGACCAGGGTTTTCGCGGGCCAGTCGGCGGGGATATGATCGGACCATTCCAACTGGCTCACCGGGTTGATGCCGCTGGCCTTGATCACTTTCTGCATCTCGGTGGCGACGGTGCCGGGCGAGAGCCCCATGGCCCGAATGCCGGCGTCCCGGTACTCCTTGTCCAGCGTGCGCGTCAGCATCGCGGCACCGGCCTTGGACGTGCAATAGGCGCTCCATGCTTCCACCGGTCCGTGCGCTGCACCCGAACTCACGGTAAGTACCGTGCCGCTCCCCTGGGACAACATCACCGGAAGTGCCGCCCGCATGCCATGGAAGACACCCTTGACGTTGATGTCGATGGTTTGCCCCCAGGCTTCGGGATCCGCCGTCGCCATATGCGTGATCGGATCGACCACGCCCGCATTGTTGACCAGCACGTCCAGCCGCCCGAAAGTCTGAACCGTTGCATTTACCGCGGCTTCCACCTCCCAGTACCGGCTGACCTCGCAGGGGATCGCCAGCGCCGCCTCTCCGATCTCACCCGCAAGGGTTGCGATGGCATCGTTGCTGCGCGCCACGAGCGCCACCCTGGCACCTGCCGCTGCGAACTCGCGCGCGGCCTCGGCCCCGATCCCGCGGCTTGCGCCCGTGATCAGCACCACCTTTCCCGTCATGTCCGACATCGGCTCATCCTTCTGTCATCTCCACCTTACCGCATGCCGTTTTTTTGGGGCCAACGGAAGGGGGGATCACGCTATTGCCTTGACCCCACCTGTGACCGTGGCAGAGGATCGGCGCGAGGAGATTTCCAACAGGAAGGACGTTTCACCATGAAACAATGGATTCTCGGCGGCGTGTCCGTCACAGCGATTTTGACGAGCTCGGCAGCAGGCTGGAGCCTTACCGCCCAGGAGGCCTGGGACAAGTGGAAGGCTGGCACCGAAAGCTACGGGATGGAATTGAAGTCCGGCGGCGAGCAGACGATGGACGGCAAGCTCACCGTGAGCGATGTCACTTTCACCTATGACGTCGAGGACGTCTTCATCTCCGGATCGATCGAGCAGATCGAATTTGCCGAGCAGGGCGATGGATCGGTCGCGATCACGATGTCGGAATCCATGCCGATCACGATCTCGGGGGAAGGCGAGCCGGGCGAAAAGGTGGATGGCCGCCTTGATGTGATCCAGGCCGGTCTGAAGATGACCGCGGCGGATAGCGACGAGGGCACGACCTTCACCTACACGGCGGATCAGACGACCGTCACCATCGCCGAGTTGAAGGTGAACGGCGAGGACATGCCGATGTCCGTCAACGCCGTGATGAAGGGCTTCGATGGCACCTATTCGATCGACAACCGCAGCCCGGCAGGCATCGACTCCAAATTTACGACCAGCGGCATGGACATGTCCTTCGATGCCATGGACCCGGAGGGCAGCGGCAAGATGGCGATGACGTTGAACCTGTCCGATCTTTCGTCCTGGACCAAGGGCCAGGGCATGGACATGGCCAACATGGAAGACATGTCGAAAATGCTCGCGGACGGGTTTTCCACCGAGGGTGGCGCCGAGTACGGGGCCGTCGATTTCAAGATGGACTTCGAGGAGGATGGCACGACCGTTCAGGCCGAGGGCAAGCTGTCCGGCGGCAGTGCGGAAGTCGAGATGAACGCCGACAAGTTGCGCTATGGCGTGACCTACGAAGGGCTCGACGTGACCGTCACCGGAAACCAGATCCCGTTCCCGGAGGTGACCGCACAGGCCGGGCAGCTGACCACGCTGTTCGATATCCCGGTGGCCGAATCCGACACGGCGAGCCCCTTCGCGATGAAGTTGGTTCTCGGCGACCTTGAAGTGGGCGAGCAGATCTGGGCGATGATCGACCCTGGCGCCGTTCTGCCGCGTGACCCGGCAACGCTGATCTTGGATGTCGCCGGAAAGGCACGTTGGATGGTCGATATCTTCGACGAAGAGGCAATGATGGCCTCTGCCATGCCCGGCCAGGTGGAAAGCGTCGATCTCAACGAGCTGAAACTGTCAATCGGCGGGGCAGAACTGACCGGAACTGGTGGGTTCACCTTCGACAATTCCGATCTTGAGACTTTTGACGGCATGCCGCGCCCCGAAGGTAACGTGCGGCTTGTTCTGAACGGAGGCAATGGCCTGCTGGACAACCTGACCAAGATGGGACTGGTGCCGGAGGATCAGGCGATGATGGCTCGGATGATGACAGGTATGTTGGCCAAGCCGGGCGACGGCGACCAGCTGATCTCTGAGATCGGTATTGGTGCGGATGGCCAGATCAGCGCCAATGGCGCGCCGCTGCCGTTCTGATCAGACCCACATGAGACGCGAAGCGGCCGGGATTCCCCGGCCGTTTTCCATTTGGAACGCCAGAAGGTCCGTTGCATCTGGGTATGCCGAAAGATCTGTCGAACGACGGCGGCGATGGAACGGCACCATTGCCGCCGATCCGGTGTGCTTGGTGTCAGTTTCAGCGGCCGCGGCGCGGGCTCAGTGCCGCCCACCTCTCCAGATCGAGTAGATGAGCCAGAACCCGCCAAGCACGGACCCCGCAAAGCCAAGCATCGCGAACACCGAAAGGCCGACCGGCATCTGGTTTCCGGAAAAGCTCATGACGATCGACGATCCCATGATCAGGGCTGCGATCACGATCGCCATGGTGATCCGCGTGACGGACCGGTCGATCCGGTCCATGTAGTGCTCCATCCGCACGACATCGACGCCGAGGCTGAGTTGCCCGCGCTGGGCCATCTGCAGCAGTTTCTTCAAATCTCTGGGGAGACCGGTGACAAGGTCGACCCCTTCCGCAGCCCCCTCGCGGGCCTTCCGCGCGATGCGATCGGGCGCGTACCGACGCAGGATCTGCCGTTGCAGAAAGGGGCGGGCCACCTCGACCATGTCGAAATCGGGGTCAAGCTGCCGTCCCATGCCGTCAAGCGAGGCAAAGGCCTTCGCCATCAGCGTCAGGTCGGAGGGCAGTGCAAGATTGTGGTCCCGCATGGCGGAGAAGAGGTCCCGCGTCAGCGCGGAGATGTCGAGTTTGTCGAGCGAGACGCCGTGCACGCGGTCGATGAACGCATCGATCCGGCTTTCGAGGTTCAGGTTCTGGCGGTCGTCCGTATCAGCCCATTTCAACAGGATTTCGGTGACCTTGTCGGCGCGCCGCTCGACCATTCCATAGAGCAGATCCACCATCTCGTCCCGACGCTGGCGCGAAAGCTGCCCGACCATGCCGAAATCGATGAACGTGATCTTGTTTCCGGGCAGGTAGAAGACATTTCCCGGATGTGGATCGGCATGAAAAAAGCGATCCTCGAACATCATTTTGAGCACCGCGTTGGCGCCCCTGAGCGCGATCAACTTGCGGTCGAACCCACCAGCCTCCACGGCCTCCATGTCGCTGCCCGGCACCCCGTCGATGAACTCCTGCACGTTCATCCGTTCGCTGGTGAAATCCCAGAAAACCCTTGGCGTAGCGATGAACGCGTCCTCGGCGAAGCTCCGCGCGATGGTTTCGGCATTGCGGCCCTCGATCGCGAAATCGAGCTCGTTGTGGATGGAGTTGGCGAACTCCTGAATGATCGATTCCGGATGAAACCGTGCGACATCCTCGAACTGACGGGAGGCGAACCGCGCAATGCGTCCGAGCAGACGAAGGTCGGCTTCGATGGTGCGCCCAATGCCGGGCCGACGGATCTTCACCACCACTTCTTCTCCGGTACGGAGTTGCGCACGGTGGGTCTGGGCGATGGAGCCTGCGCCAAGCGGCTCGGTGTCCAGCCGGTCAAAGACCTGCATCAGTGGTCGCCCCAGCTGCGTTTCGACTTCGACCACCAGCTCCTCGTAGGGCAGCGTGGGGACATGGTCGCGCAGCTTCTCCAACTCCCGGATGTATTCCGGCGCGAAGAGGTCGACACGGGTCGACAGGATCTGCCCAAGCTTGATGAAGGTCGGCCCCATCTCCTCCAGTGCCCGGCGCATCCGGATTGGGGCAGGGGCGTCAGTGGCGGCCCCGTGATCCTTCCAGCGGAGGATCTCGCCGGCCTTCTCGACCAGGTGGTCAACGCCGGCATACCGCAGCAGATCGCCAAAGCCATAGCGGATCAGGATCGTGGAGAGCTCGGTCAGGCGTTTCAGTTCGCTCGGCGAGCCAGCAGGGGTGGACACAGGGGAAGCCTCCAGCAAACGCGGGGGGTCCGGCGACAGCAGGATGGCCGGACGTCCGGCCCTTGCTACCCCCTGTTGTGGCGCGCGTCCATCGCATCGCCGGTCGCAGCTTGTCTGCCGTGTCGGCGGACCAACGCTACACGGTCACCACGTTCAGCCAGTGCCATCGGAAGCGTGGCCGGACCTGAAACCACAGGGCGATCAGGGTTGCCCACAGAAAGCGCCCTGTTGCATCATGCTGGCGGACCGGGTGATCGCGTTGCACAGGACGGGCGCACAGCAGTTGGTGTTCAGTCCCCATGGCATCGTCGAGGGAAAGGAAAACAGATTCAGCTCGTCGAGTCTGCCGCCCCCTATCGACCCGGTGACAAGGTTGGCTGTGCCCGGCACCAAAGGATCGCGGGAAACTCTCGAGGAGACCGGCTCTGCGATGCCGAAGATCCCGGCCTTGGCGACCGGGAGTGCATCGTCGCTGAGCCCCTCGTCATAGGTCACCACCGCCGCTTTTGCGGATGTCACGAATGCCCAGCCGATGTGTCAGGGCGACACGCATTGGAGCACATGGCACCTTCACTCCAGGAAAAAGCAGTTCCATCTGCCGACACCCCGGGGAAACCGTTTGGAACCCGAAACTACCAAGCTCCAACTAGGGCAACTGAGCCACGGCAAACTGTGTCAGTCGCGAACCCTGAGCCGTAGGGTCCGGTTGCCGCGCCCGATCTCAAGGTCCCAGATCCGCCCACCGTCGTTGATGATCCGCTCCAATGTCTCAAGGGTGTCGATGCCCTGACCATTCAGGCCGCGGAGAACATCGCCGGGCCGCAGCCCAAGCCGGGAGGCATATCCACCGGTGCGCACCACGATCACGCCAGTGGCTGATAGCGGCAGGTCCAACGCCTCGATCAGCCTGGGGGTGACCTCGGCAACGGTCAGGCCCGCAAGCGGGGAGCGGCCGCCGATCTGCACCGGGCCGGCGCTGTCGTCCGGTGCCTCGGGAACGGCGACGGTGATTTCCTCAAGGCTGCCGTCTCGCAGCACACTTACCACGACATCGCTGCCGAAGCCGAGTGTCAGCAGGCGGTACTCGAATTCCTCGTTCCCGTTGACCGGCAATCCTCCGGCGGACAGGATCACGTCACCCGCGCGGATGCCTGCGGCAGCGAGCGGGCTCTGCGGGTGCAACTCCGTGACCAGCACGCCACGCGGGCGATCCAGTTCGAGCGCCTCGGCCAGGCCGCTGTCGACGGGTTGAACGGAAGCGCCAGCCCAGGGGCGGGAGAAGCTGTCGCGGCCGTCCAGCGCCTGTTCGACATATCGGGCCACGAGGTTCGAGGGGATGGCGAAGCCGATGCCGTTCGACCCTCCGGAGCGGGTCAGGATCGAGGTGTTCAATCCCACGAGGTCGCCGTTCATGTCCACAAGCGCGCCGCCCGAGTTACCCGGGTTGATCGGTGCATCGGTTTGCAGGAAGTACCCGGCCTGTCCGCGGTCCACGGCCGCAACACGGGCCGTGGCGGAGATGATGCCACTCGACACCGTCTGGCCGACGCCGAAGGGATTGCCGATAGCGAGGACAAGATCGCCCACCTCCGCAGCCTCCGAATCCGCGATGTCCAGCGCCGGGAGATCGCTGGCGCCCTTCAGGCGGATCACCGCGATGTCTGTGTCGCGGTCGCTCAGCAGCACCTCGCCATCATACTCGCGGCGGTCGGCGAGCACGACGCGGATGTCGGTGGCTTCCTGCACGACGTGGTAGTTGGACACGACGATCCCGCTCTCGTCGACGATCACGCCGGAGCCCAGCGAGTTCTGCATTCGAGGGACCCCTTGCCCGAAACCCTCGAAGAACTGGGAAAAGAACGGATCGTTGGCGAAGGGGCTGGCACGGCGTTCGACGATCCAGGTGGCGTAGATATTCACGACGGCCGGGGCAGCGGCGCGAACAACCGGTGCAAACGACAGCTTCACCTCCGCCTCGGTGGCAGGGACGCGGGACTCTGCCGTGGCTGCGAGCGGGCTGATCAGGAGGAGCGCGAGGGCAATCGGAACGAGACGTCGCATGGGCGGGTGTCCTTCTGGAAGGTCGGTTTATTTGGCGGGCGCGAACAGTGGCGCCGCCACGCCGCCCTCGGCCATGGGCGGAGCGCGTGAGGGCGCGGCGGCTCGGACAACTGTTCAGGCAGGCATCGCATCGCCCGTTAGATAGGGTGCCAGCACCGCCAGGTTCAACCTCCCCGGCGACCGTCAAGCCGCTTGCGCCCGGGGCGGTTCCGACCTAGCTCCTTTGGGGCAGGACCAATGTGAGGATTCCCGATGGAGCAGTCTCTGGACACACTCACCGATGCGCTTCTGGCCGCCGCCGCGAAGGCCGGCGCCGAAAGCGCGGATGCTATGGCAATTGCGGGCACGTCGCTGAGTATCGACGTGCGCGGTGGTGCGCTTGAGCAGGCGGAGCGCTCCGAAGGGGTCGAGGTCGGGTTGCGGGTCATGATCGGGCGCCGACAGGCCTGCGTTTCGGCCTCCGAAACCTCGCCGGAGACCTTCGCGGCCATGGCTGAACGGGTCGTCGCCATGGCCCGGGAAGCGCCGGAGGATTCCGGCGTCGGGCAGGCCGATCCCGACCGGCTGTCCAGTGTACGGGATGCAGACGCGCTCGACCTGGTCGATCCCTCGCCAGAGCCGAGCCCGTCGGACCTCGAATCCGCAGCGCGGGCGGCAGAAGCGGCCGCGCTGTCGCATGACGGCATCGCGCGGGTGGACACCGCAAGCGCGGGCTACGGGCGGCGGCAGGTCCACCTTGCCACCTCAGGCGGGTTTTCCGGCGGCTATGCCCGCAGCGATTCCGGGCTCTGGGTCGTGGCGATCACCGGCGAAGGCACGGAGATGGAGCGAGACTACTATGGCGAAAGCCGGGTCTACTATTCCGACCTTCCCAGCCCTGAGACCGTCGGCAACCTTGCAGCGGAACGGACACTCGCCCGCGCCGGGGCACGCCGACCCGAGACCGGAGCCTTTCCGGTTCTCTACGACGAGCGCGTGGCGAGCAGCCTGATCGGGCACCTGCTGGGCGCGATCAACGGCTCGGCAATCGTGCGCGGTGCGTCTTGGCTTCGCGATGCGATGGGCGAGGACGTGCTGCCCCGAGGGATGTCCCTCGTCGAGGATCCGCTACGTCCACGCGTCGGTGCCTCGCGGAGTTTTGACGGCGAAGGGCTGGCGACGGCCCGGTGCGAGATCGTGGCTGATGGCGTGCTTCAGGGCTGGGTGCTCGACCTGTCGACGGCGCGCAAGCTGGGGTTGCAAAGCACGGCAAACGCGGTGCGCGGGACCTCTGCCCCGCCGTCGCCGTCGGTCTCAAACGTGGCGCTTACGCAAGGCACGCAGAGCCGCGAGGATCTGATGGCGGAGATGGGGACCGGGCTGCTCGTGACCTCCATGATCGGCTCGACGATCAATCCCACGACCGGGGACTACTCCCGTGGCGCCTCCGGCTTCTGGGTGGAGAATGGAGAGATCGCCTACCCGGTCAACGAGTGCACCATCGCCGGCAATCTTCGCTACATGCTGAAGAGCCTGCGGCCTGCGAACGACGCGCGCACTTACCTGTCGCGGGTGGTGCCTTCCCTGTTGGTGGAGGGGATGACGATTGCCGGGGAGTGATCTCGCCCTTCTTGTCGATGTGGCGCGTTCCGCGGGCGAGATCGCCTGCCGACACTGGCAGGAGGACCATGCGGTCTGGGACAAGGGAGCCGGCCAGGGCCCGGTGACCGAGGCCGACCTCGAGGTCGACTGCATGCTGGAGGACCGGTTGCTGAAAGCGCGGCCTTCCTATGGCTGGATGTCGGAAGAGAGCGCGGACAACACGGCCCGGCTGAAATGCGAACGGGTCTTTGTTGTCGATCCAATCGACGGAACGAGGGCCTTTACAGAAGGGCAGAAGACCTGGGCGCATTCGCTTGCGGTCGTGGAGGACGGCGTCGCGGTGACGGCAGTGGTCTACCTTCCACTGCTCGACAAGCTCTACACGGCAGAGCGCGACGTCGGCGCATGGCTGAACGGCGAGCCGATCCGGGCCAGCGACCGCACGGATGTGCGCGGCGCCGAAGTGTTGATGGCCAGGGCCGCGATGGAGCCGCACCATTGGCCGGGCGGCGTGCCGGATCTGAAACGGCGCTTCCGCAGTTCGCTGGCCTACCGGCTCGCTCTGGTTGGAGAGGGGCGGTTCGACGGAATGCTCACCCTGCGAGAGAGCTGGGAGTGGGATATCGCAGCCGGCGGCCTGATCGCGGCAGAGGCAGGCGCCTTGGTGACCGATCGGATCGGACGACCGCTCGCTTTCAACTCACTCACGCGGATGTCCGTTGGTGTCGTATGCGCCGCCCCCGGTGTGCACACCGCGTTGATGGCCGGATTGACAGGCCGGGGGTGATTTCTGGGCGGACGGGACGGAGTCGCTCATCCACCTGCGCGTCGATGCGGGTAAGCCCGTGAAAGCGCGGCAAGCCCCCTTTGTGTCCTCAAGGTCAGGTGCCAGATGCGTCCGCCAGGGAATGCGCATGAAAAAAGGCGGCAGGAGAGCCTGCCGCCTTTGATGTCTCGATCCGGAGAGGCGGCTTACGCGCCCTCTTCCTTCTTGGCTTCCTCGCCGGTCTCCTGATCCACGACCTTCATGGAGAGGCGGACCTTGCCGCGATCGTCGAAGCCCAGCAGCTTGACCCAGACTTCCTGACCTTCCTTGAGAACGTCGGAGGGGTGGTTCAGACGGCGGTTCTCGATCTGGGAGACGTGCACGAGGCCGTCACGCTTGCCGAAGAAGTTCACGAAGGCGCCGAAATCGACGATCTTCACGACCTTGCCCTTGTAGACCTTGCCCTCTTCCGGCTCGGCCACGATCGAATGGATCATGTCATAGGCCTTCTGGATCGACTCGTTGTTCGGCGAGGCGATCTTGATCACACCGTCGTCGTTGATGTCGACCTTGGCGCCGGACACTTCCACGATTTCGCGGATGACCTTGCCGCCCGAACCGATCACTTCGCGGATCTTGTCGGTCGGGACCTGCATGGTCTCGATCCGCGGTGCGTGGGCGGAGAACTCCTGACGGCCAGCGGACAGGGCTTTGCCCATCTCGCCGAGGATGTGCATCCGGCCATCTTTCGCCTGCGCAAGCGCCTGCTTCATGATCTCGGGCGTGATACCCGCGACCTTGATGTCCATTTGCAGCGAGGTGATGCCGTTCTCGGTACCCGCAACCTTGAAGTCCATGTCGCCGAGGTGATCCTCGTCGCCGAGGATGTCGGTCAGCACGGCGTAGGAGCCGTCCTCTTCGAGGATCAGGCCCATGGCCACACCCGCCACGGCAGCCTTGAGCGGCACGCCTGCATCCATCATCGACAGCGAGCCGCCGCAGACGGACGCCATGGAGGAGGAGCCGTTGGACTCCGTGATCTCCGACACGACCCGGATCGTGTAGGGGAAGTCCGTCGGTGCCGGCAGAACGGCCTGAAGCGCGCGCCATGCGAGCTTGCCGTGACCGATCTCACGACGGCCCGGGCCCATCACGCGGCCAACTTCACCGACCGAGTACGGCGGGAAGTTGTAATGCAGCAGGAAGTTGCTGCGGAAGTTGCCGTGAAGGGCGTCGATGATCTGCTCGTCTTCGCCGGTGCCCAACGTGGTGACCACGAGGCCCTGGGTCTCGCCACGGGTGAAGAGCGCGGAGCCATGGGTCCGGGGCAGAAGACCGGCCTGAACGTTGATCGGACGGACGGTCGTGGTGTCACGGCCATCGATCCGCTTGCCGGTCTTGACCACGTCGCCGCGCAGGATCGAGCTTTCCAGCTTCTTCAGGGCGGAGCCGAGGTTGGCGTCCTCAAGCTGTTCCTCGGTCAGCGCCTCGGTGATCTTGGTGCGCGCAGCGGCGATGGCCGAGGTGCGCTCCTGCTTGTCGGTGATCGCGAATGCGGCGCGCATGTCGGTTTCGCCGGCAGCTTTCACCGCTTCGTAGAGCTCCGAATAATCCGGGGGCTGGAAATCGAACGGCTCTTTCGCGGTATCTTCGGCCAGGTCGATGATCAGGTCGATCACCGGCTGGATCTGCTCATGCGCGAAGGTCACGGCACCGAGCATCTCTTCTTCCGAAAGCTCGTAGGCTTCGGATTCGACCATCATCACGGCGTCCTTGGTGCCGGCGACGACAAGGTCGAGACGCTGCTCGGGGTTCAGGCGGAGCTGATCCATGTCCTGAACTTCTGGATTCAGCACGTACTCGCCATCGACGAAGCCGACGCGGCAGGCACCGATCGGGCCACGGAACGGCACGCCGGAGATGGTCAGCGCAGCCGAGGCGGCGATCATGGCGACCATATCGGGGTCATTGACGAGGTCGTGGCTGAGCACGGTGCACATGACGAGCACTTCATGCTTGAAGCCGGGGACGAAGAGCGGGCGGATCGGGCGGTCGATCAGGCGCGCGGTGAGCGTTTCCTTCTCGGTGGGCCGGGCCTCACGTTTGAAGAAACCACCCGGCACCTTGCCGGCAGCGTAGTATTTTTCCTGGTAGTGCACCGTCAGCGGGAAGAAATCCTGACCCGGCTTCGGTTGCTTGGCAAAGGTCACGTTGGCCATGACGGAGGTCTCGCCCAGTGTGGCGATCACGGAACCGTCTGCCTGGCGGGCAACCTTGCCGGTTTCGAGCGTGAGGGTTTCTTCGCCCCACTGCATCGACTTTTTCACTTCATTGAACATCTAGCGTATCCTGTTAGGGAGCCCTCCCGGGCGTATCCCGGGTCTCCCGTTTGAATGGCGGCCCCATTGCCGCCGACCCTTTCATCCTCTTGCACGCGCCCAGGGCCATAGGCGTCACGTCTCAGATGCGGGGCGCATACAGGACTTGGGCCACGAAGGGAAGGGTGTGCAGCGGAATCCGCTGGAGGCATTGATGTACCAGCCGAGCCCATCTGGCGTTGCGATCTCCGAACCGACGTTCGGCAATATCGTTTCGCACCGCACTGCAACAGGACGCGGAAGCGCCGCCTGCCATGGACAACTTCCTACGCTGAGCCTTCCGGAAGGGCCGCCCGGTCGGCGGTCTCGCATCCTAGCGATATGCGCGTAGCTCCTGATTCCGCTGCAAGGTCAGGCGTTCCATACAGTCCCAGTAGAACATGGCCGCCGCGCTCCCGTCCGAGTTCCGTTCCGGTTCACATGTGGCATCGCGCTTCTTCAACCACGCGCGCTGCTTGTCCAGGAGAGCCTTGCCGGTGCCGCGCGCGTCCGCCCGGGGTTTTACCTGTTTCCAGATCCGGTTGAGTTCCTTGTCTGCAATCTCCCATTTTTCCTTTGCGCAGAAATTGGCATCGATCTGGGTCTGCCCTTTGCAATGCGACTGCGCCATGCCCATCGCCGGACACAGGGTGACAGCAAGAATACAGAAAAAACGTTGCATGGAATGCCTCCACATCAAGGTGGCACCATACTATCACGGCACATCAAGTTGGAGAATGGCACTGCGATAGCCGCGAGGTGCCAGTCCCTGCACCCGATTGACGCCCGGCTCCGAAACGAAAAACGCCCGCTCCTTTTCGGAACGGGCGCTTTTTAAGTCCTGAACGGACCCGAAATCTTAGCGGCGGATGCCGAGGCGCTTGATGAGGTCCTGGTAGCGGGCCTCTTCCTTGCGCTTGAGGTAGTCAAGCAGTTTACGACGCTGAGCGACGAGCTTCAGAAGACCACGACGGGAGTGGTTGTCCTTCTTGTGGGTCTTGAAGTGCTCGGTCAGGGTGTTGATCCGCGAGGTCAGGATGGCAACCTGGACTTCGGGCGAACCGGTGTCGCCGTCCTTGGTCGCATATTCCTTGATGACGCGGTCTTTTTCTTCAACGGTGATCGACATCGGGGTCTCCTTCGGTTTGAGGTTCATGGCGCAAGCCGGGATGTCGTCCAGCAGGGCCCTTGGAGAAGCTCCACCGCGCGAGTCGGCGGCAGATGGGTGCATGTAGGGGAAAACCCTCCCGATGGGAAGGGGGTTTCTCGGCCGCCCCAACCACCCCCGGCCCGTGTGGCGGCATGCCATGAACACGAAGGGGCGGAGGTCAGCATGCCCAGGAACATTCTCTTCATCATGTGTGACCAGCTTCGGTACGACTACCTGGGCTGCACGGGTCACCCGCATATCCGAACACCGAACATCGATGCGCTTGCGGCGCGCGGGGTGCGGTTCGACCGCGCCTATGTGCAATCGCCGGTCTGCGGGCCGAGCCGGATGAGCTTCTACACCGGTCGCTATGTGCGCTCTCATGGTGCGGCGTGGAATGGCTTTCCATTGCGGGTTGGCGAGTGGACGCTGGGCGATCACCTGGCCGAATGCGGGATGCGAAACGTTCTGTGTGGCAAGACCCACATGGCCGCCGACGTCGACGGAATGAAACGGCTCGGCATCGATCCGGATTCCGAGCGTGGGCGGTGGATCGCCGAGGGCGGGTTCGAGGTCTGGGACCGGCTCGACGGGTTGCACCCGACCGGTGGCAAGCAACCGTCGCACTATCAGGACTACTTGCGGGCGCGCGGCTACGATGGGCCGAACCCCTGGCATGATTGGGCCAATTCGGCGGAAGGCGCGGGGGGAGAAGTCCTTTCCGGCTGGTTGATGGAGAATGCGGACAAGCCGGCGCGCGTCGCCGAACCGGACAGCGAGACGCCCTATTCCACCACGCGGGCGATGGAGTTCATCGCGGAGGCGGGCGCCGAGCCCTGGTGCCTGCACCTGAGCTATATCAAACCGCACTGGCCCTATATCGTGCCGCCGCCCTACCACGACATGTACGGGCCGCAGGACGTGCAGCCGGTTGTGCGCAGCGACTTGGAACGGCGGGATCCGCACCCGATCCATGGTGCCTACATGGCAAACCGGTTCAGCCGGGTTTTCGCGCGCGATGGCGTGCGGGAACGAGTGATCCCGGCCTACGTGGGCCTGATCACCCAGATCGATGACCAGATCGGCCGGCTGATGCGCTTTCTCGATGAGCGTGGACTGACGGAGGACACGCTCATTGTCTTCACCTCGGATCATGGCGACTACCTGGGGGATCACTGGCTGGGCGAGAAGGAGCTGTTCCACGACGCCTCGGTCCGGGTGCCGTTGATCGTGGTGGACCCCTCGCCCGAGGCTGAGGCCACCCGTGGCACCGTCAGTCCGGCGCTGGTGGAGGCGATCGATCTTGCCCCGACCTTTGTCGAGGCTGCGGGCGGCGACGCGCGGCCGCACATCCTTGAAGGCCATTCGTTGCTGCCGCTGATCCGGGGGGA
Source organism: Aliiruegeria haliotis (assembly GCF_003003255.1). Lineage (GTDB taxonomy): Bacteria > Pseudomonadota > Alphaproteobacteria > Rhodobacterales > Rhodobacteraceae > Tropicimonas > Tropicimonas haliotis. Next base: position 67,589 of record NZ_PVTD01000003.1, on the reverse strand, counting down.
GGTCGAACGCCTGCGAGAGGTGGTGATCAGCGAATACGATTATTCTTCCCGCAGGGCCCGGCGGGAGCTTGGCCAGCCGATCCCGGATTGCCGCATGGTCATGGTGCATGACGGGCGTTGGAAATATGTCCACGCGCAGGGCTTCCGCCCGATGCTCTTCGACCAAGAGACGGACCCGGAGGAACTGCACGACCTCGGCGCGGATCCCGCTTTTCAGGCGGAGCGCGACCGCCTGCACGCGGCCTTGGTCGAATGGGCGCTGGAACACCACAACCGCACAACCATGTCCGACAGCCGGATCGCGGAGACCACCGGCAACGAGTGGGCGCAGAAAATCTACATCGGGTTCTGGGATGACGCGGATCTGGAGGAAGCGGCGCTCGAAGGGGCCAGTGGCAACTGAGCGGCTGTCAGGCCTCAGCCGGTGCCAAGCATGCCCAGAAGCGATTCCTCGATCTGTCCCGCGCAATAGAGCGCCATCGCGTTGGCATCATGTTCGGCCCGCATTGCAGAGATTGCGGGCGTTTCGGCGATCCGGTGCGATAGCGCGGCGACTGCGGGGGCATGTTCCCGGAGCAGCGGCGCAAGCGGCGGGAGCTTGTCCGTCATCGTGTGCCAGAGCGCGGACGTGGCAAGATCGGCGATCCCCGGTACCTCGGTGCCGAGCATATGGCCGGCGCGATCGGTGAGCCCGTTGGCGCGGCCCAACGCCTCGAACATCTGCATCCAGCGGGGGAGGCGGGCCGAAACGAAGGTGTCCCACGCCGGCCGCGTCCACATCATGGCGCCACAGGAGCAGGTAAGCTCCTGCAGCACATCGGTGCAGTCGCCCAGGACCTTCACGGTCATTGCCCGGCCTGCCGAACTCTCGGGTACAAGCCCGTGTTTCTCCCCGAGATAGAGCAGTATCGCCGCCATCTGGCTGAGCCAGAGATCGGCGCTCCGATCGTGCAGGAGCGGTGGTCCGACAAAGGGCAGTGGCTGTTCGGCGGGCGGAAGGTCTTTCAGGCGCACCAGCGCGTCCATGCCGGGCTCCTCCCATTGCGCCCCGACATGCGCCAGAACGAACCGTGGAAAATGCCCTCGGAAGGGAATGTTCCAGTAGTAGAGAGTGTAGGTCACGAACGAAGTCGCACGGCGATGTTCTTGGTCTGGACGTAGTTCATGAGCGCCTCCCGCCCTTTCTCGCGCCCGTAGCCCGACTTGCCGTAGCCCCCGAAAGGCGTCTCCACGCCACCGGCGTACCACTCGTTGACAAAAACCTGCCCCGCCCGGAGTTTCGCGGCTGCCCGCATCGCGCGATCGAGATCCCGCGTGTAGACCCCGCCAACGAGCCCGTAGGGCGTCCCGTTCGCGATATCGATGGCGGTGTCATCGTCGCTGAACCGGAGGACAGACAGCACGGGTCCGAAGATTTCCTCCTGTGCGATCTTCATGTCCGGCGCGACGTCAAAGAGCACGGTTGGCCTCAGGAAAGCGCCGGAGTGGTCCTTCGGGCGCTGCCCGCCGGTGGCCAGGTTGGCTCCGGCGCTGATGGCCTCCGTGACCATGGACTCGGCCCGGTCCCGCTGCTGAAGGGAGATCATCGCCCCCATGTTCGGGCCGTAGTCGCGTCGATCGATGCCGGGACCGACGGAAAGCGCGCCCGCCATCTCCGCGATGCGCTCCACCAGTTCGTCATGCCGGCTCTCGTGCACGATTACCCGGCTCATGGCCGAACAGACCTGCCCGGCATTGTAGAAGATCCCCCAGCGTACATCGTTCACGAAGGCATCGAGGTCGGCATCGGAATGCACGATGGCCGCCGATTTTCCACCGAGTTCCAGGATGGTCGGAACCACGGTGTTTGCGGCGGCCTTGGCGATGGACGTGCCGGTGGCGACCGAGCCGGTAAAGACGATCTGGTTGACACCCGGATGGGCCGCCAGAGCCGCGCCTGCCTCGCGCCCGTATCCGCAGATCACGCTTACCGCTCCCGTGGGCAGACCGGCGGCTTCCGCGGCTCGGGCGAACCACGCGGTGGAAAGCGGGGCGAGTTCCGGCGACTTGACCACTACGGCGTTGCCGGTGGCCAGCGCCGCGGAGAGCGAGCGGGCGGTCACTTCCAGGGGGTAGTTCCACGGGATGATCTGGGCGGAGACGCCAAATGGTTCGTGAACGGTGAAATCGAAATAACCCGCCCCAAGCGGGATCGAGCGGCCTTCGACGGTCTCTGCCTGATTGCCGTAGTACTCGAAGTAGCGCGCGGCGCCGTGCACTTCGACCCGTGCTTCCCAGAGCGGCTTGCCCTGTTCAAGTGTCAGCAACTCGGAGATCTCGTCGACATGTTCGAGCAGGTATCGCCCCATTGCCTGCACCATTCGGCCACGGTCGACAGGTCGCAGGCCGGAGAACTCGCCAGCGAGGTGCACCTGCCGGGCCGCCTGCACGGCATGGTCCACGTCACGGGCATCGGCCAGTGCCTGGCGGGCCAGCACCTTGCCGCTGGCCGGGTCGGTGACGTCGATCCAGCCGGCCCCGCCGTCGACCCATTCGCCGTCGATGTAGTTCTGCCAGGTTTCCTTGAGTTCGGTCATTGGGGCCTCTGGAATGAAGGAATGCTACCGAATGTCGTAAAGCGGAAAGCTCCCGGCGTGAACCTCTTCCGGTTTCCTGCGGTTTCGGCCACGTCAGAATGCCGGCTGGATTCCGATGACCGGTCCGTGAAGCGCCAGCAGACCCGCATAGGCGAGTGCGCCGATCCCAAGGCGCAGCAGGCCGGATCCGGTCGGGTGGAACATGCGGCGCGTGCTGGAGAGTTCCTGCCACCTGACCGCCCCGAGATCGTGGCGTTTTCGCCGGTCGATAAGGCGCATCCCCAGAAGGCTGAAGCCGGCGAACGTGCCAAAGAGCAGCACATGTGCGAGCGCGCCATTGGCTGGCAGGTGCGCAAGAGACCAGAGCAGTAGCGCCAGCAACAAGGGGTGTCGATGCCAGCCGACAATGCCGGGATGACGTGGATCGAACCGCTCATCATGGGCGCCGCCTAAGGAAAGTGGATTGGGCCGGCCGATGGCGAGGGCTGCGATGGCAATCGCTAGCGCCATCAGCGTAAAGGCGACATGTGCCTGCCAGGGGGCCGGTGACCAAAGCTCGACATAAGGCGCACGACCGGCGGCGCGGATGAGCCAGTAGAGCATGCCGAGAGAGAGCAGCGAGTATGCGATCGTGAAACCGGCCGGGCCCAAATAGCCCTGCAAGCGTTTCTTGACGGATGGGCGGGTCGGGATCGAATGGCTCAGCAGGAACGCCGCAAAAACCGCGATGAACTCTCCCCAACCCTGTGACTCAACCATGTCAATCTCCCGTTCGCGACCGTCCCCGGGTTAGGGAATTCCATGTCTCCGGACAAGGGATCGCCCCCGCGACGCAACGCCCCCTGTGCGGTGTGGCCCGGGGGTGCTTGGCCATCCGCCGCCCGACGTGCATAAACGCGCCAGTCACATTTCATGCAGGGGGTCCGCATTGCGACTGGGCTGTTTCAAGAGCTACGATGTCCGGGGGCGGATTGGCGAGGATCTCGACGAGGATCTCTGCCGCAGGATCGGGCGCGCCTTCGTGGCGGTCATGACGCCGGGCAAGGTCGTCGTGGGGCACGATTGCCGCGCCAGTTCCGAGGCGTTCCACACCGCCGTGATCGAAGGGCTGCTGGAGAGCGGTGCCGATGTGCTCGACATCGGGCTGTGTGGCACCGAGGAAGTCTATTTCGCGACCGATCACTACGGTGCCGGTGGCGGAATCATGGTGACCGCCTCCCACAATCCGATCGACTACAATGGCATGAAGCTGGTCGGGCCGGGGTCGCGGCCGATCTCGCCCGAGGGCGGGTTCCAACAGATGCACGACCTCGTGGCGGACGGTATCGCGGCCGCCAATGTCCCGCCGGGGACGCGAACGCGGGTCGACCATCGAGCGGCCTATGTCGACAAGGTGCTGTCCTTCGTCGATCCCGCTGCGCTGGGGGCGTTCAAGGTCCTGGTGAATGCCGGCAACGGCTCGGCCGGGCCGACCTTCGATGCGCTGGCCGACGCGCTGGCCAGACGTGGGGCGCAGCTCGATTTCGTGACCCATCACCATACACCTGACGGCACCTTTCCCAACGGGATCCCCAACCCGCTCCTGCCAGAGAACCGCCCCCAGACCGCAGAGGCGGTGATTGCAGAGGGTGCCGATATCGGCATCGCATGGGACGGTGACTTCGACCGGTGTTTCCTTTTTGACGAGGGCGGTGCCTTCATCGACGGCGAATACCTGGTGGGGCTTCTGGCGGAAGCCTTTCTTGCCAGGACGCCGGGCGCAAGGGTCGTGCACGATCCGCGTGTCCAGTGGAACACACTGGACCTGGTGGCGCGGGCAGGTGGCGAGGCCGTCGTTTCGAAGACCGGCCATGCCCACGTGAAGGGAACCATGCGAGAGGCGGATGCCGTCTACGGCGGCGAGATGTCGGCGCATCACTATTTCCGGGATTTCATGTATTGCGACAGCGGGATGATCCCTTGGTTGCTGGTGCTGGAGCACATGGCCAAGACAGGGAAACCGCTTTCTGCCCTGATCGGCGACATGCGCGACGCCTATCCCTCTTCCGGGGAGATCAACTTCAAGGTTTCCGACGCCGCCGCGGCGATGGAGGCGATCGAGGCCGCGCTTGTCGACGACACTTGCGAGATCGACCGCATGGACGGCGTCAGCCTGAGCTTTGCGAACAGGCGGCTGAACCTGCGGCGATCCTCGACCGAGCCGGTATTGCGGTTGAACGTGGAAACACGAGGCGACCGCGCCCTGCTGAACGAAACGACGGCGCAGGTCGTCGAGATGATCAAGCCTTTCGAAGCCTGACGCCATCGGAACGGTGCCCATGTGGCCTGAGGGCAGAACCGGAGCCAGTTCCCTTCGCGAGCCGGGCGCGGAAGGGTGCCGAGGGTCGTATTCAGGTCGCGGGCAGGGCCACGAGGTGATTGTCCCAGGCCCAGTCTCCGGTCACAGGGATGAACCTGCTCTGCACCGAGGTGCCGATGCGCACCCCGCCTTTGACGGTGATGGCCACGCCTTCCGCTGTCGTGGCGGCGCCGCTGGCGACATCCCATGACCGAACGGGGCCGGGGGCTCCTGTGGTGGCGTCGAAGAACAGCACCCGATTTCCCTTCGGGCCGGTCAAGGCGATCTCGGAGCCGTCAGACGACACCGCGATCGAGCCCGCATAGTGTTTTAGCTCCGCCATCTGAGGGTGGGTGACGAACCGCAGCGGTTCTCCGCGCTGGTGGCGGGCGATCAGCGGGACCTGCGAAAACGGTGCGCCCTGCCATTGCAGGGCAATCGCCACCTGCCCCGAGCGGTCGGCCGCGAGGTGCCGGATGGAGTTCCGGCGCAGATCCTCTGGCGGCGTCACCTGCTCCAAGATGGCCCCTTCGGCATCGACATAGGTCAGGTTCGGTTGCATCGCCGGGATGTTCAGCTTCTTGCGGGCGAAATCCGGATGCGTCTGTATGCCCCCGTTCGCAATCGCGAAAATCCCGTCCGGCAATCGGATCACCTCGTGCGGGCCAATGCCACCGGAGGGGAACTCGCCCAAGCGGGCATAGCCTTTCTCCGCATCCCAGATGCCGATGCGCCCGTCGGGTATGTCATAGGCGTTCTCGGTGGTCAGGAGAAACCGACCATCCGCCGTGAACGCGCCGTGGCCATAGAAATGGCGGTCTGCCGGGCTGTCGAGGCGTGCGATTTCCGTGCCGGAGGAGCAATCGATAACCACCGCGAAACGGCCGGGACGACGGGCAAAGGCGACGGCCTCCGCGCGCTCGGGGTGCACGGCGGCTGCGTGACCCCGTCCTGGCACCGGAAAGGCAAAGGGCACTTCGCCGGTGGCTGTCAGCCCCACCAGCCATGTGCTGTTTCCCGGTCTTGCCCCGGCAGCGATGAAATCCGCAGGCGGAAGGCTGGCCCAGGCAGGTGCGGTCAGGAGTGCGGCGCTTCCGGCGGCGAGGAAATGACGTCTGCGCATTGGGGGCCTCAGAGTGACTCCAGGAAAGCGATCAGGGCCTCGCGATCCTCTGCCGGCATGAACCGGACCGACTCGCGCGCGGCCTCCGCTTCTCCGCCATGCCACAGAACGGCTTCCAGAAGCGAGCGGGCACGGCCGTCATGCAGGAACATCGTATGGCCGGAGACGTCCTCGGTTCGCCCGATCCCCCAGAGCGGGGCGGTGCGCCATTCCCGGCCCGAAGCCGCCGCTTCCGGCCGGTTGTCTGCAAGCCCCTCGCCCATGTCATGGAGCAGCAGGTCACTGTAGGGCCAGATCAATTGGAAGCTTTGCTCTGGCTGACCGTCGAGGCGGTGGGTGACGAACTTCGGTTGGTGACAGCTGGCGCAGCCGCTATCGTGAAAAATCTGCTTCCCGCGAAGTACCTGCGGGGCGTCGACCTCCCGACGTGCCGGCGGCGCGAGGTTGCGCGTGAAAAAGGTCACGAGGTCCATGCCTATAGAGGGGATCTCCAGCCCCTCATCATTCCCGGACTGTCCATGAGGAGCCGTTCGGCAAGTCTCCTGCGCCTCGGTGCAGTTTCCCCAGGGCGCGCGATGGATCGGGGTGGAAATCCCGATGTCGTTGAAGAATGCATCCGAACCCTGCTGCGCGAGCGTGGGTTGCCCGGCCTTCCAGCCGAACCGCCCGAGCATCCACTGCTGGAATTCCAGCGACCAGACCCTGTTGGGCCTGCCCGATATGCCGTCTGCATCGCGGTCGTCGGGATCTGCCAGTGCAAGGATATCGGCCTCCGGGACTGCCTCAAGTAGTCCAAGGCCGATCATCGGGGGCGCCACTCGTGGGCTGATCTGAAGATCCGGGTGCGGCGTGCCGTGCCCGGGGGCGCGAATGGTATAGGCAGGCTTGCGCAGCTCGATCACCGTTCCATCGCCCAGTTCCACCGGCAGTGGTTCATAGGCGATGGCGACACGACCTTCGGCGGGGATCCCGGCAACGGTCTTGTCCTGTAGTTGCGTGCCGTAGACGGGCTCCGGTGCGACGCCGATCCGAGCGATCGCCCCGGCATCGAGGGATGAGGCCGCGACGGGAATGGAGAGGCGCAGAACCATCGACACGCCTCGATCCTCAGGCCCCTCGGGCGGATGCCCGCGACCGTCGCGGATGTGACAGGACTTGCAGCCCCGCCCGTTGAAAAGCGGTCCCAGCCCGTCACTGGCGGTGGTCGCCGATGGGGCCGCGACCCAGAGTTTCCTGAAGAAGCCGTTGCCGACCCGGAAGTCGAGCCCCGTGTCCGGCTCCATGTTGGCAGAGGGCAGGGAGAACGGCGTGCGCGTCGCGAAATCGAAATGTGTCGTGGCGCCACCGGGGCGAGCTTCGTAGGGCTCGGCGGAGGTGAAATCCTCCGGCGCTCCGGTGACGGCCTCGACGCGCGCGGCTTCTTCGGCGCTGCGCGGCACGACAGGGAGGTGCGGCTCCCCCCAACCGGCCAGATCGCTTGCGGAACTGGCCGGGATGGGGAGGCCCAGGAAGATCGCCGCGACCGCGGCGCGCCAATGGCAGGTACTACTCTGCCGAGTCCATCGGGCTTGCATTGAGCTGGGCATATTTCGCGGCGCCGAGCTTCTCGTGCAGGTCGAGCTGGGTCTCAAGGAAATCGATATGGCCTTCTTCATCCGCCATCAGCTCCTGGAAGAGCTCCATCGAAACGAAGTCGCCGACCGACTGGCAATAGGACCGCGCCTCTTGATAGAGCGCACGGGCCTCCTGTTCGGCGGCCAGGTCGCATTCCAGCGTTTCCTTCGGGTCCTGCCCGATGCGAAGCGGGTCGAGCTTCTGCAGGTTCGGGTGTCCTTCGAGGAACAGGATGCGTTCGATGAGCTTGTCCGCGTGGTTCATCTCCTCGATGCTTTCCTCGCGGCTTTTCTTGGCCATATGGGCGAGTCCCCAGTCATCCTGGAGGCGATAGTGCAGCCAGTACTGGCTCACTGCCGTCAGCTCGCTGCGCAATGCCTTGTTGAGGTACTCAATGACCTTCTTGTCGCCTTTCATAATTGAATTCCTTTGCTTTTCCGACTCTCAACGAGCGGAGGGGGGCTGGGACTTCCATGTTGTCATTGCGGCGCATCGTGGACAAGAACAATGGCATGCAGCCGCCGCAATCCGCGGTCTTTCCGAGGGCGCGGTAGATCTTGCCGGGGGTGATGATCGTGCTGTCATCCGCAGCGCGCATCCAGTCGATGGCGGCATCGATGTCCCGGTCGGTGATGTTCTGGCAATGGCAGACGATCATCTGGCTGTATCCGTGCGAATGGGGGCGCTCCAGCGGAACGCCCCTTTGGGGGTTACTGGAAAACCGCGTTGGGGCTGTCGAGGCTGTCGGAGCCTTCGAAGTCGATCTTTTCGAGGCCGATGGCGGTCACGGCGCGGTCGATGTTGCGGGTCTGTGCCACCAACGCGTCGATGGCGTCCTGAACCAGCGCATTGCCGTCCTCGTTGCCAGCAGCGATGAGCTGGTCGTAGGCGGTGCCGGCCTCGGCGGAGGCTACGATTGCACCGAGTTTCTCCATCGTCGTTTCGATGTCGGCCTTCAGCGCGTCGGCCAAATCCGCGTCCTTTTCCTTCACGACGTCGTAGAGCGACGGCCCCTCGATCATCGAGCCATCAATACGCGTGTAGGTGCCGAGGTAGACGTTCTGGATGCCCTGACCGTCGTAAAAATGCGACGCGTGGGTGTTGTCGGAGAAGCAGTCATGCTCTTCCTCGGGGTCGTGCAGCAGCAGCCCCAGCTTCATCCGCTCTCCGGCCTGTTCCCCGTAGGAGAGCGAGCCCATTCCAGTGAAGGCCATGACAAGCCCCTGCGCCGGATCCGCGGTCACTTCGTTGCGGCCTTGCCCACCCTCGCTCCACAGCACGACAGCCTCCTCAAGATCCGAAATCAGCAGATCGGCGGCGGAAAGAAGATACTGGATGCGGCGTTCGCAATTGCCGCCGGTGCAATTGGCCGGGTCGAAATCGGTCACCGGGCGCGTGCCGGCGCCGGCCTCTGTGCCGTTCAGGTCCTGCCCCCAGAGCAGAAACTCGATGGCATGGTAGCCAGTCGTGACATTGGCCTCGATCCCGTCGATCTCGTGCATGGATTGCAGAAGCTCGGGCGTGATGGTTGCCGCGTCCACCTTGGTGCCGGACACGTCCAGCGCCGGGTTGGCGATCACGTTCGCGTCCGAGAACGGGTTTTCGTCGTTGAGGCCAGCGTTGCCCGCGACATAGTCGATCAGACCCTCGTCGAGCGGCCATGCATTGACCTTGCCCTCCCACGCATCGACGACCGGGTTGCCGAAGCGGAATGCCTCGGTCTGCTGGTAGGGAACGCGTGCGGCGATCCAGGCGGCCCTGGCGGCGTCAAGGTTGGCCGCTGTCGGTGCGGCGACGAGGGCGTTGAGCGCGCCCTTGAGCGTCTTTGCGGTTTCCAGGCTGTCCTCGTACCCGGCCAGCGCGATGTCGGCATAGTTCGAGAGGACATCGGAGGGGGCCGCTGCATGGGCGTGAAGTGCCGTGCCGGAGAGCAAAGCGGCGAAGGCGGTGGTGCGAAGAATCATGACTGTCCCTGTTCGCGAATGTGCAATTGTTCTGGTGCCTGATTACCATATAAAAACACTCAGACAAGATGTCGTCGAGTAAAATACTCGGAAATATGTCGGCAGGTTGTCTCCCGGCCGCCAGTCGTCCAGTCTCGCTGCGCTGAAGGTCGCGCAGGAAGCGCGCCAGAACCGAGAGGATGTCATCGTGATCGACAGTCTGGATCGGCTGCTGCGAGCGGCGATCGCGGAGGGGCCATATCTCAATGGCGCCGTTTGCCTGATTGACCCGGACGGTTGGGAAGTACCGCTGGTTCACGGGATCCTTGCGCCCGAGAGCGAGGGCAAAGCGGACCCCTTGACCGATCCCGGCCTGCGAATGCGCATGGCCTCGATCTCGAAGGCGGTCACGGCGCGTATCGCGTGTGAACTGGCCGCGCGCGGAGATTTGGATCTGGACACCAAGGTTTCAGATGTCCTCGACGCCGGAGAGGGAGGTGCCCGGGTAGAGGGCATCACTGTGAAACACCTGCTCAACCACACTTCTGGTCTGACCGACCACGCCGGATACATCTTCGAGCCGCCGACATCGCCGTTGGAGTACCTCGTGGCACATGCGAATCGCGCTGTCAGCGGGCACCCGCCGGGCGGCTGGTTCAAATACGCCAACCTAAATTACGTCTTGCTGGGCAGCTTGCTCGAAGCGGTCACCGGTGATCGGTTCGATCACCTCGCGCGCGACCTGGTTCTGGGGCCGGCGGGGATACAGGGGGGCTTCAACTGGGCCGGGGTCTCCCCGAAGCGTCGGGATCGACGGCTTCAGATCTACCAGCGATTCGGCGACCGGCTTGAATGCCAGACCGAACCCGATGGCGCAGACTGGAATGCGGATATCGTCTGGGGGGACGGGCGGGGTATATCCTTCGCCGATTATGTCCCGGTGCGCGATACGTTGCTGTTCTCGCCGCATGCCGGTCTCCGGATGAACGTGATCGAGGCTGCCCGACTTGGCCGGTTCCTTGGCGCCGATACGCCGGGCGGACGTCTGCAACGGGAAGCAACGTGGAAATTCAACCCGTTGGCGCCCAATGGAACCGATTGCGATGGGCTCTACGGAGAGTTCGGGCTTGGGGTGATGGCCTACCGGGATACCCCTCGGATCGCAGGGCCGCTGGTGGGGCACGCGGGTCACGCGCTGGGGTTCACCGGCGGTGTCTGGTTCAACGAATCGACCGGTCGCGCGCTCGCGATTGCCCTCACCGGGTCGGCCGACCTGACCGATGGGTGCGACGATGAAGTCTTCTATGCCGCGCCCGAACTGGCACTTATGAAGTCTATCTGACAACGGTCGATTTCTGCCTTCTGCGCAATCCCGCACACGCGTGACTTGAGGCCCCGCCAGTCTCCACTTAGGCGCACCGAACAGCGCCTCGAATGGCCGCGCTTCCGCTACGGAACTCTTGCGGATTGCGCGGGGCAGAATTTATTGGCGCCACCGATTGTCGGCGGTCATAGTGCCGTCAGACAGGCCGTGACCTCGTCGGTCGCGGCCCGTGTCGAAATCAACAGGGAGACAGACATGCACCTCAAGGCAACTCTGAAGCTCACCGCTGCGGCGCTGCTCATCGCGGGTACAGCGATGGCGGCTGGCGAGCACCCGGTCACGGGCGAGAAGCTTTCCGACAACCAGACCTTCACCTACCGTTTGCTGGACCAGTTTCCGACTCTGGACCCGCAACTGAACGAAGAGACCGCCGGTTCGCACGTGATCCGTGACCTCTTCGAAGGGCTGATGATCCAGGACGCCGACGGCAACCTGATCCCGGGCGTGGCCGAGAGCTACGAGGCCACCAACGGCAACAAGACCTACACCTTCAAGCTGCGTGACGCGAAGTGGTCCAACGGCGATCCCGTAACCGCACATGACTTCGTCTATGCCTGGCAGCGTGCGGCCAACCCCGAGACCGCCTCGCCCTACGCCTGGTATGTCGAGCTGACTTCGATGGTGAACGCGGCCGAGATCGTGGCCGGCGAGAAAGACCCGTCCGAACTGGGCGTGAAGGCCATCGACGACAAGACGCTCGAAGTGCAGCTGACACAGCCGCTGCCCTACTTCCCCGCGATGACCACCTACGCGACGCTCTCCCCCGTCCACAAGGCGACGGTCGAGGCACATGGTGCGAAGTGGACCGACCCGGAGAACATCGTCTCCAACGGCGCCTATACCCTGACGGAAATGGTTCTGAACGAGTATCACACCCGTGAGAAGAACCCGATGTACTGGAACGCCGACAGCGTCATCATCGAGAAGACCACAGGCCTCGTTATCAATTCCGAGACCCAGGCGCTGACCCGCTACAAGGCCGGCGAGTTCGACCACCTTGAACCGCTTCCCGCGGGCCAGTTCCCGGCGCTGAAGGAAGAGCTTCCGGACGAAGCGACCTCCGTGCCGCGCCTCTGCTCGTACTACTACGCGTTCAACCTGCGTCCCGACGCCAAGCCGGAGATCCAGGATCCGAAGGTACGCCGCGCGCTGACGCTCGCCATCGACCGCGACGTGATCGTGAACCAGGTGCTGAAGGGTGGCCAGTGGCCGGCCTACAACTTCACCCACCTCAAGACCGCTGGCTTCGAGATGCCGGAGATCGATTTCGCGGGCATGTCCCAGGCCGATCGCGACGCAGAAGCGAAGAAGCTGATGGAAGAATCCGGCGTGACGGATCTCGACCTGAAGCTGATCTACAACACCTCTGAGAGCCACAAGCAGATCGCCACGATCGTCTCCCAGATGTGGAAGCAGAAACTCGGTGTCACGACCACGCTCGAGAACATGGAGTGGAAGACCTACCTCAACATCCGTCGTGACGGCAATTTCGACGTCGCCCGCTCCGCATGGTGCGCCGACTACAACGAGGCCTCGACCTTCCTCGACCTGCTGACCACGACCCACGGCTCCAATGACGGCAAGTTCTCGAACGCCGAATACGACGAGCTGATGGCCGCATCGAAGACGTCGGACAACCCGAACGAGATGTACACCAAGGCCGAGCAGATCATCGCGGACGAATCGGCGATCGCACCGATCTACCACTACGCCAACACCTTCCTGCTGTCCTCGGACATCAAGGGCTGGCCCTACAACAACGCCGAAAACAACTGGTACTCCAAAGACCTGTACCGTGTGGCTGAATAAGTCGCAGTAACGGCAGGGCGCGCGGGCTTCCCCTCGCGCGCCCAAACCTTTATCAGGCCCCCCCATGCTGTCATTCATCATCCGCAGGCTGGCCGTCGCCATCCCGACGCTGCTCATCCTGGTCGTATTCTCCTACTTGATAATGTACGCTGCCCCCGGCGGCCCGTTCGATGCCGAACGGACCCTCCCGCCTGAGGTCATGGCGAACCTCAATGCCAAGTATGGGCTCGATCAGCCATTGATCGTGCAGATGTGGAACTACGTCGTGAACGTAGTGGTCCATTTCGATTTCGGCCCGTCGTACCTGTACAAGGACCAGACGGTGAACGACATCATCAACCAGGGCTTCCCGGTGACTCTCACCTATGGGTTCTGGTCCTTCGTGGTGGCGACCATCGTCGGAATGACCCTCGGGATTACCGCTGCCGTCTATCACAATTCCTGGCTCGACTACCTCGCTGTCGGCATCTCGATCGGCGCGCAGGTGCTGCCGAACTTCGTTATGGCGCCGATCCTCGTGCTGGTGTTCACGCTCTGGCTCGGCTGGTTGCCGGGCGGCGGTTGGCAGGGTGGTCAGTGGGAGTACATCATCATGCCGGTGATCGCTCTTTCCACGTCCTTCATGGCCTCCATCGCACGTCTGACGCGGTCCTCCATGCTGGAAGTGCTCAACGCCAACTACATCCGGACCGCCCGGGCCAAGGGCCTGCCGATGCGCCGGGTGATCTTCCGCCATGCGCTCAAGCCGGCGCTGCTGCCGGTAGTGTCCTACCTCGGTCCCGCGTTTGTCGCCATGATCACCGGTTCCGTCGTGATCGACATGTATTTCTCGACCGGCGGCATTGGCATCTTCTTCGTCAACTCGGCGCTCAACCGGGACTATTCGGTGATCATGGGGATCACCATCCTGACTGGCGCGCTGACGATCCTTTTCAACCTCGTGGTCGATATCCTCTATGCTTGTATCGACCCGAAGATCCGTTACTGAGGCCACAGACATGATCCTCAGCCGCAAGAAAGCCCAGGACCTGGAAACCGCCGACATCGGCGCTGCGATCGAAGGCCGGTCGCTCTGGGCCGATGCCCGTATTCGCTTCTTCAAGAACAAGGCCGCGGTGACCGGGCTGGTCATCCTTGTGCTGGTCGGGCTCTTCGCCGCATTCGGCCAGTACCTGACCCCGTGGTCCAACGAGGAGGTCGATTGGGGCGTCCTCGGGCAGGTTGACACGATGGGTCGTCCGAGCTTCGAATCGAAGCACTATTTCGGGACCGACGATCTTGGCCGCGACCTCTTTGCCCGAACGGTTCAGGGCACGCAGATCTCGCTGATGGTCGGGTTGATCGGCGCCCTGATCGCCGTGGTCGTGGGCACGGTCTACGGCGCGACGGCCGGCTACTACGGCGGACGCATCGACAACGTGATGATGCGGATCGTCGATGTCATGCTTTCGATCCCCTACATGTTCGTGCTGATCCTGCTCCTGGTGATCTTCGGGCGCTCGGTGTTGATGCTCTTTGTCGGGATCGGGCTGATCTCCTGGCTCGACATGGCCAGGATCGCGCGCGGCCAGACGCTAAGCATCAAGAACAAGGAATTCGTGGAAGCCGCCCATGCCATAGGCGTCCGCCCGGGCACGATCATCCGCCGCCATATCGTGCCGAACCTTGCGGGCGTGGTGATTGTCTACTCGACCCTGCTGGTTCCCAGCATGATCATTTTCGAGAGCTTCATCTCCTTCCTCGGGCTCGGTGTGCAGGAACCCAACACGTCATGGGGCGCGCTGATTTCAGAGGGTGCAAAGCAGATGCAGTATGGAACCCTCTGGATGCTGCTCTTCCCGCTTTTCTTCTTCGTCATTACGCTGTTTGCCTTCTTCTTCGTCGGCGACGGGCTGCGTGATGCGCTCGATCCGAAGGACCGCTGACATGGCGCTTCTCGATATCCAGGACCTCGCCGTCCGTTTCCAGACCAACGATGGCACTGTCTCCGCCGTCAATGGCGTGACCTTCAAGGTCTACGAGGGCGACACGCTCGCGATCGTGGGCGAATCCGGTTCCGGCAAGTCGCAGACGGCCTTCGCCGCCATTGGCCTGCTGGCGCGCAACGGCCACGCCACGGGATCCGTCAAGTGGGACGGGCAGGAGATCCTGAACCTGCCAGAGGCAAAACTGAACAAGATCCGTTCCTCCGAGATCGCCATGATCTTCCAGGATCCGATGACATCGCTGAACCCGTTCATGAAGGTATCGGACCAGATGGAGGAGGTGCTGACCCTCCACCGTGGCATGTCTCGCAAGCAAGCGCGCGCCGAGTGTGTCCGCATGCTGGACGCCGTTCGCATTCCCGATGCCGCCGCACGGATCACCATGTACCCGCATGAGTTCTCGGGCGGCATGCGGCAGCGGATCATGATCGCGATGTCGCTGCTGTGCCGGCCTCGCCTTCTGATTGCCGACGAGCCGACCACGGCGCTCGACGTGACGGTGCAGGCGCAGATCATGGACCTGTTGCGGGACATCAAGGACGAGTTCAATACCGCGATGATCCTGATCACGCATGACCTCGGTATTGTCGCCGGTGCCTGCGAGCGCACGATGGTGATGTACGGCGGCCGGATCATGGAGCGCGGTCCGACCTCCGAGATCTTCGCGAGCCCGACGCATCCCTATACCCGTGGCCTTCTGGACGCCGTGCCCCGGCTCGATCGCAAGGAGGACGTGCTGCCGACGATCCCCGGCGAGCCGCCCGACATGCTGCGGGGCTTTGGCGGTTGCCCGTTCCAGCCGCGGTGCCCATTGGCGGACGACCTTTGCAAGACCCAGCCACCTGCCCTTGAACGCATCAGCGACGTGCGTGTGCGCGCCTGTCACCGCAGCCCGGAGGAGGTCGCATGAGCCAGCCGCTTCTGAAAGTCGAGGACCTCCAGGTCACCTTCGATGTGCGTCCGCGCGGCGCCTGGCCCTGGACGCCGTCGAACCAGCTGCATGCCGTCGGTGGTGTCTCCTTCGAGCTTGAAAAGGGCGAGACCCTCGGCATCGTGGGCGAGTCCGGTTCCGGCAAGTCCACCGTCGCCCGGGCCATCATAAACACCGTGCCGGCCTCTGGCGGGCGCGTGCTGTGGAAGGGCGAGGACCTGCTCCAGATGGGCAAGACTGCCCGCCGCCAGCACCGGCAGGCCGCGCAGATGGTCTTTCAGGACCCGCTGGCTGCACTCAACCCACGCATGAAGGTCGGTGAGATCATCGCCGAGCCGCTGATCACGCACGCACCGGACACGCCCAAGGCAGAGATCAAGCGTCGTGTGGGGGAGTTGATGGAGCGTGTCGGGTTGCTGCCCAACCTGATCAACCGATACCCCCACGAGTTCTCCGGAGGCCAGTGCCAGCGGATCGGCATCGCCCGCGCTCTGATCCTGAACCCGGAACTGGTGATTTGCGACGAGCCCGTTTCCGCGCTGGATGTCTCGGTGCAGGCGCAGGTGATCAACCTGCTGTCGGAGTTGCAACGCGACCTCGGCCTGTCCCTGATCTTCATCGCCCACGACCTGAGCGTGGTTAAGCACATCTCCGACAACATCCTCGTGATGTATCTTGGCCGGGTGATGGAGACGGCGGATGCCGATACGCTCATCGACAACCCGATCCATCCCTACACACGCTCGCTCGTGCAGGCCGTCCCGATTCCGGATCCGGAGGTCGAGCTCCACCGGGAGCACCCGGTTCTTGAGGGCGACCTGCCGTCGCCCTTGTCGCCGCCCTCGGGCTGTGTGTTCCGCACCCGCTGTCCAGTGGCCCAGGCTTCCTGTGCCGGCGATCGTCCGGTGATGCAGCAGATCGCACCGGGGCACGTCTCCTATTGCCCGATCACCGCGCAAGAGCGGGCGAACGAGACGGCTTGAGGGCACGGCGGTGGCATGCGCTGGATCGGGCCGGTCCAACGGCGCGGGCCTGTCCGCACGGCATTGCGCCCGGAGTTGCTGATGCTAGGGTGCAGGCGAAAATGAGCAGTACCACGGATCTCCAGCCGCTTCCCCCGGGAACGTCAGCCGCACTCGATGACCTGATTGCCTGCCCGTCCTGTGATGCGCTCTATCGCGTGGAGGTGCCGAAGCATGGCGAGCGGGCCGTCTGTGCGCGCTGCCATCACGTGCTCATCGCGCCGATCCAAGGGGCAATCCTGCGGATCGTTGCACTTTCGCTGACGATCCTCGTCCTGCTGATCACGGCCATTTTCCAGCCTTTTCTGAAGATCGAAGCGGCGGGGTTGAGCCATTCTTCCTCGATCGTGGACGCGGCGTTGTCGTTTTCGGAGGCACACATGATCGGGCTCTCGGTTGCCGTGCTGGCGCTGATCGTATTCATCCCGATCGCGCGAGCATTGCTCCTGATATTCTCGCTCGGCCCACTTCTCTTGCATCGCCCCGCCCTTCGCGGGGCCCGGAGCGCCTTTCGCTGGGCAGAGGCGATGCGGCCCTGGTCCATGGCAGAGATCTTCGTGCTCGGGGTTGGGGTGGCGTTGGTCAAGATCGTGGACATGGCACGGGTGGAACTCGGCCTTGCCTTCTGGATGTTCGCGGCCCTTGTCGTGATCACGGTGCTGCAAGACGGTTTCATGTGCCGCTGGTCGGTCTGGGCCGCGCTGGATTCGGGCCACCCGGATCCCTTCAATGCGGACCGCGACGACAGCGATGCGGAAACCGGGCTGAGGGAGGAACCCGGCCATGGTTGACGCTTCGCATCTTGCCGATTCTACCCCCACGGCACGAAAGGCCGGTCTTGTCGCCTGCACGCATTGTACGCGGGTCTGGCCGGGTGGCACGACGCGGTGTCCGCGATGCGGAGAAGCCGTCAGGTCCCGCGACACACGCTCATTGAGCCGGGTCTGGGCTTGGTGGGTCGTCGGGTTGATCTGTTACATCCCGGCCAATCTTTTCCCGATGCTGGAGACCACGTTCATGATGCGGACCTCTGGCGACACGATCGTCGGTGGCGCCGTGGTGCTCATGATGCACGGAGCTGTGCCGGTTGCGATTGTCATCCTGGTCGCCTCGGTCTGCATTCCGGTGGCGAAATTCATCGCGGTGGCCTACCTGGCCCTTTCCGTCCAGTACCGATGGAAATCCGACAGCCTCAAACGCTTGCAGCTCTACGAGGTGGTCGAGTTCATCGGCCGGTGGTCGATGATCGATGTCTTCGTCGTTGCCGTGCTTTCTGCGCTCGTGCAACTCTCCGTCTTTGTGTCCATTCATCCCGGACCAGCTGCCCTGACATTCGCCATGTCCGTCGTCTTCACCATGTTGTCCGCTCGGTCCTTCGACAGCCGACAGATCTGGGACAGCCTGGAGCCAGACCTTCCCGAGGAGCCCGAAACGTGACCGACCAGATTCCCCAAACCCCGGTCAAGCCCGCGAAGCGAAGCCTGTGGGAGCGTGTGTCCCTCGTCTGGGTGGTGCCCATCGCAGCCCTTGTCATCGCGCTCGGGATTGCGTGGCAGGCCTACCAGGATCGCGGCGCGCTGATCGAGATCGCCTTCGCCAAGGCCTCCGGTATCGTTGCCGAGCAGACGCAGTTGCGGTTCCGGGAAGTCTCTGTCGGCGTTGTCGAAACCGTTGCCTTCAGTGACGATCTGGCACAGGTCATCGCCCATGTCCGGGTGGACAAGGAAGTGGAGCCCTTCATCGACGCCGATGCGGTTTTCTGGGTGGTGCAGCCCGAGGTTTCGGCGCGCGGTATCTCCGGACTCGATACGGTTTTGGGCGGCGTCTACATCGAGGGAAGCTGGGACAATACTCCTGGCGGACTACAACGCCACTTCACGGGGCTGGAGGACAGGCCGGTGGCGCGGCCGGACCAGAAGGGCAGGGAAATCACCCTGACCAC
This sequence comes from Aliiruegeria haliotis, assembly GCF_003003255.1. GTDB lineage: Bacteria > Pseudomonadota > Alphaproteobacteria > Rhodobacterales > Rhodobacteraceae > Tropicimonas > Tropicimonas haliotis. The sequence continues at coordinate 48,922 of NZ_PVTD01000003.1, read as the reverse complement.
CACGACAGGGAAGGGGCTCTCCGAGGGGACCCCCATTCTCTTCAAGGGGATCGAGGTCGGTCGCGTGGGCAAGCCGCAACTATCGCCCGACGGGGTGACGATCACCGCGCAAGCCTTCATCAACTCCCCGCACGACCAACTGATGACGACCCGCAGCCGTTTCTGGGACGCGTCCGGGTTTTCCTTCAATCTCGGCGCTGGTGGGGCTTCCGTCGATGTCGAGAGCATCGCGTCGCTGATCACGGGCGGGATCAGTTTCGAGACCGTCGTGTCCGGCGGCGCTCCCGTGCCGGACGGACAGAGGTTTTCCGTTTTTGCCAGCCAGGATGATGCAAGAGCCAGCCTGTTCGAAGCCGGTGGTCCGGACGGTGCCAATGTCGAGATCGCCATGGTCTTCGAGGAGAACGTGCAAGGGCTGGCGGTGGGTGCACCGGTCACACTACGCGGGCTGGAGATCGGGGAAGTCGTTGGCCTGACCGGTCGTGTCGACGAGGCGCAATTCGGCGATGACCGGGTGCGGCTTATCGTGGTTCTCTCCATCGGACTTGAGCAGTTGCAGCTTGGCGAAGGCGCCACGGACGCAGAAGAGATCCTCGATTTCTTCGACGATGCCGTGGCCGAGGGGTGGCGCGCCCGCCTGGCCAGAGCGGGTTTGCTGTCCTCGGCGCTGCGCATCGAACTGGTACAGGTTCCGGATGCCGAACCGGCGCGGTTCCTGCGGGATGGTGATCCCTACCCGATCTTTCCAAGTGTCGCCGGCGAGACTTCCGGCGGCAGTGTCGGAGCCTCCGCCGAGGGCCTGCTGCAACGGGTCAATGACCTTCCTGTCGAGGAGCTCATGGCCAATGTCATCACCTTCGTGGAAAGCGCGACCGCCCTGGTGTCTAGCGAAGACCTGCAAAGCATCCCCTCCGAGGTCCGCGGGGCCGTGGAGGATGTTCGCACCGTTATCGGCAACGCCGACTTGCAGGCCTTGCCCGAACGCGTGAATGGTATCGCCGACGAGTTGCTGGCGGTCCTCGCGGACCTTGAAGAACGGGAAGGCGTGGCCAAGCTGGTCGAGGCGGTCGAGCAGGCCGGCGAGGCGGCGGCAGAGGTCGGCGAGAGCGTCGCGGGCGTTCCGGACTTGATCGAGCGGATCGATGCGGTGGTGCTCAAGGCTGAGGCGCTCGACCTGGAAGGACTGCTCGATCAAGCCAAGGGGCTGGCCGAAAGCGCGAACACGCTGATCGGCGCAGAGGCCACCCGGGCCTTGCCCGAGACATTGTCGGAGGCGCTCGGTGGCGTCGACGACGCCGTGCAGCAAGCCACGACGCTAATGTCCGATCTCAACGAGGCCGACGCGGTGTCCAAGTTGACCGGGGCGATCGAGAGTGCCAGTGCCGCAGCCGCAGATATCGGCACGGCGGCCGAGGGTCTGCCCGACCTGATCGACCAGATCCGGGCGGTGGCAGCCAAGGCCGAGGCAATGGACCTCGATGCGCTGGTCGACGAAGTCACGGGGCTTGTCGAAAGTGCGGATGCCCTGATCGGAACCGCCGCTGCCCAGGCTTTGCCTGAGAGCCTGAACGCCGCCCTCGACGAAGTGTCTGGTGCGCTGTCCGATCTTCGTGAAGGCGGCACGGTTGAAAGCGTGAATGCGGCACTTGCTTCGGCTGAGCAGGCGGCGGATTCCGTTGCAAGGGCCTCCAGTGAACTGCCCGACCTGGTGCGACGCACAGAGGCGGTCTTGCGGGAGGCCGAGCTTGCGATGGCGGGGCTGGCCGAGAGCGGAGCCCTGAACCGGGAGGCGCGCGCAGCCCTGCGCGAAATCAGCCGCGCGGCGGACTCCGTCCGTTCGCTTGCACGGACATTGGAGCGCAAGCCGAACGCGCTTCTGACCGGGAAATGAACCGGGGCGGTGAGCGATGCCGGGGGCGGCTCCCGCCCGTCGTCAGCGCCATACGGCGCCTCCTCCCGTTGGGCCGGGCAGGCTTCGCCTGCGGTGGTTCGACTGCGTGGGGGCACAGTATTTGATTTGATGGCGATGCGCCTAGGTGCGTGTCAGCGCCGGGCGAGAAGGAAGGCCCCCCCCGCCGGTGGCCGTTGCTTGCCTGCCGCTTCGGGTCGCCATTGCCACATTCTGCGCCATTCCTCTTGCCCCCGTGGTCGCGACCAATATGCTCGCGCCAACAATTTGCGGAACGGACTCCACATGCGCCTCATGCTGCCTGCCCTCCTTGTGACCCTTGCCCTGGCTGCTTGTGGGGACGCGCCCGTCCGCTATGCGGCGCAGCCGGTGCCATCCGGGGCCCCGATCCGGATCAACGTTTCGCAACTGGAAGTGCGCGAGGTTTCCCTGCCGGCATATGCGCGGACGGAGGAGATCTGGCGCGAGACGGCCGCCGGCGCGTTGGAAGCGGATGCCTCCACGCTTTGGGCAGACGATCCAGCGCGTGGGATGACGCAGGAACTGACCAGCCACCTCTCGGCCCTTTCGGGCGCGCGGGTAGCAGCCGAGCCGTGGCCCTTCGAGGACTTGCCGCAGGCTCGCCTCGTTGTTCGGATGGATGAGATGGTCGCCGGGATCGACGGTACGTTCCGCATGTCCGGCCAGTATTTCGTCGCCCGTCTGTCGTCCGGGCGTGATGCGTCCGGATCGTTCCGCGTGGCCGCACCGATTGCGCCCGACAGCGGGGCGGCGGGCGTCGCGGCGGCGCGCGCTGCAGCCGTGCGCGACCTTGCGCGCCTGATCGCGGACAGAGGACTCTGACGGCTTTCAGAACGAGTCGGCTTGCGGGCGTCCGGACGGCCCCTTGGTCGCGGCCGCTATCCAGATCCGAACGGTTTGCTGGCAGGCGAGTTTTCCGTCGAGTGCGGGGGCTCGCGGCAGGGGCTGAGGGCGCGGGTCGGTTTTTCCCGGTCTTTTGCCCGTAGGTGATCCAGGGGCCCGAAGTTCCAGAATTGACCACAACCCAAAGGCTGAACCGGTCAATGAGCCGGTTTGCCGATTGTGGCCTATCAAGCCGGAACGTAGGGGCCCGCTCCAGAATACAGATGCTGTTGTCGATCGCTTGCGTGTCGGTAGGGGCAGCGAGGTGCCAACCGTGCCGAGCGGGCGCAGTTGGCTTTTCGGGGCATCGGGATCCGCTTGCACGTGGGAGCGACGCGGTCAGGGATCCCAATAGGCAACATCACTCAAACGCCAAAAGGCGCCACACAAGGTGGGGCCTATGGTGTCAGCGATCATACGGGACAGGACAAATCGTCGTGACAAACGTACCGGCGGGGGAGGAGGGTTCCGCCTTGTACACGTAGGATGTGGGAAGTCTTTGCCCCGATACCAATCCCGCAGTTGCGTGACATCCGGCGTGAGAAGCGGTGCAGTCGGGCAGGCCGCAGACGTCCGGCATTGTCCTTGGTCCGGTCACCTGGCCACGATGCCTGCCCCGGGAGCAACTCCGTCCGGAAAGGGGCTCCATGTCGCATTGCATGCGATGATGTATGCATTGCAGTATGCGTCTATGTCTGCTCGGAGGAGGAGCGAGGCGCAATGGCCGAACGCAAGATTGTATTTCTGGATGCGGCAACCCTAGCGGAAGACATCATTCTCAGGCCGCCGGACTTCCAGCATCGCTGGGTCTCTCACGCCAAAACCGCGCCGACCGAAGTTGTGGAACGCCTGGCCGGTGCCGAAGTCGCCATCGTCAACAAGGTCAGGCTGGAGCGGCCCGCGCTGGAGCAGTTGCCGGACCTTCGGCTGGTTGCCGTCGCTGCCACCGGGACGGATTGCATCGACACGTCCGCATGCATGGACCTCGGCATCACGGTTGTGAACATTCGTGGCTACGCCGGGGTAACGGTCCCGGAGCATGTCTTTGCCCTCATGCTCGCTCTGCGTCGAAACCTGCTGGGCTATGACAGGGACATCGCAGAGGGGCGCTGGCAGGAGACGGGGCAGTTTTGCTTCCACGATCACCCGATCCGCGACCTCTCCGGCGCCAATCTCGGCATTATTGGAGAGGGAGCGTTGGGCCAGGGCGTGGCCGAACGCGCAAAGGCCTTCGGGATGAAGGTCCTGTTCGCCGCGCACAAGGGCGTCGATGGCCTCGGACCGCTCTACACGCCCTTTGACGAGGTGCTGGAGCGAAGCGACGTGATTACCCTCCATTGCCCGTTGATCCCGGCGACACAGGGCCTGCTCGGCATGGCCGAATTTGAACAGATGAAACGGCGACCGCTGATCATCAACACCGCCCGCGGCCCGCTGATCGTCGAGGAGGACCTCGAAGTGGCGCTGGATCGCGGGTTGGTCAGCGGCGCGGGACTGGACGTGACATTGCCCGAGCCGCCAGCGCCGGATGGCGCCTTCATGCGACTCGCGCGTCGCCCCGATACGATCGCGACCCCCCATGTCGCCTGGGCCAGCCACGAAGCCCAGCAGGCGTTGGCCGATCAACTGGTCGGGTTGATCGAAGCCTTCGTCGCCGGGCAGCCGCGCCATGTGGTCAGCGGAGAGTTCTAAACAGCATTCAGGCAGTCAGGATACCAGCCATGCTCAAGCTTTCGATCATTACCCTGTTCCTCGGGCAGACGAGAAACCGCTTTCTCGTCTATCAGGACGCTGCGGACACTGTGACGCATCTGGACCGCGCTGGCGCGGCAGAGGGGATCGGCGCGGTGGAACTGCGCTACCCGGCCGACTGCAGCGACATCCCGGCCGTGAAGGAAGCACTGAAGCGCAATGAGTTGGCCGTTTCCGCTGTGAACTTTGCCTCCGTTCGGAACGATCGCTGGCTGCGCGGCGCCTGGACCGCAGAGGATCCGGCGGACCGGCAGGCCGCGGTGGATGACGCGAAGCGCGCGATGGACATCGCCGCCGAACTGGGGGCGCCTCGGCTGCACAACTGCCCGCTGAACGAAGGGTTCGACTATCCGTTCGAACTCGATCCCATTGCGGCGCTGGACTACTCCGCCGAATGCTTCGAGCAGATCTGCGCACACAACCGCGACATCAATGTCTGCATCGAATACAAGGCCAACGAACCGCGCGTGCGGTGCCAGATCGGCAATGCCGGCGAGTTGATCGCCTTCGCGGATATCGTTGGTGCGAAGAACCTCGGCGCGACGCTGGATGCAGGGCATTGCTTCCTCGCCGGGGAGAACCCGGCAGCCACGGCGGCGCTTCTGCACAAGTGCGATCGGCTCTTCTATGTCCACATCAACGACAATGACACCCGTGGCGACTGGGACGTCCTGCCCGGCACCTGGCACACATGGGAGTTCGTCGAACTGTTCTACACGCTGGAGCGGCTCGGATACGATGACTGGATCGCCTTCGACATCGTCTGCAAGGAACACGATGCGACACCGGTCTTCACCGAAGCTGCCGCCATCGCGAACAAGCTGAAAGAGCTTTCCACCCGGATCGACAAGGACGGCATGGCCGCCCGCTACAAGCGGCGCCACCCGACCTCCACGATGCGCATGCTCAACGATCTGCTCTAGGCCCGGAGAACGACAGATGCCCGACTACACCCGCATGGCCAATGCCATCCGCATTCTCGCGGTCGATTCGATCCTCAACGCAGGCGATGGCCACCCCGGCACACCGCTCGGCGCGGCTGATATCGTCACCACACTCTACACGAGGCACATGAAGTTCGACGCCGCCGATCCGACCTGGCCGGACCGCGACCGCTTCATCCAGTCGAACGGGCATGGGTCGATGCTGATCTATGCCGCGAACCACCTGTCCGGGTTCGCCAAGCTCTCCATCGAGGAGCTGAAACGGTTCCGCCAGCTCAACTCTCACTGTCCCGGCCACCCCGAATACGATCCCGAAGCCGGGATCGAGACAACGACCGGGCCGCTGGGGCAGGGGATCGCCAATGCGGTCGGTATGGCCGTGGCGGAAGAGAAGCTGCGCGCGATGTTCGGGCCGGAGATCTGCAACCACTATACCTATGCGCTGGTTGGCGATGGCTGCCTGATGGAGGGCATCGCACAGGAAGTGGTAGAACTGGCCGGGCACCTGAAGCTTGGACACCTCGTGTTCCTGTTCGACAGCAACCACATCACCGATGATGGCGAGACCTATCAGGCGATCAGCGAGGACCAGGCCGCGCGGTTCCGCGTGGCGGGCTGGCATACGGTGGAATGTGGCGGGCACGATCCGGACTCCATCGATGCCGCGATCCGTCTGGCCAAGGCGGACCCGCGCCCCTCGTTCGTGATCTGCCACACGGAGATCGGCCACGGCGTCCCGCGCATCGCCAACACCCGTTCGGCCCATGGCGGCAAGCTGGTGCCAGAGGATGCGGATGAGGCGCGTGCGTTGCTTGAATGGGAGCACGCGCCTTTCGTGATCCCGGAGGACGTGTTGAAACCCTGGCGGGAAGCCGGACGGCGTGGCAATGCCTCACGCGTCGCCTGGCAGAAACGGCTTGAGGCCGCCGATCCCGAACGCAAGGCGGAGTTCGAGCGTCTGGTTCTGGGCAAGCTGCCCGAGGGCTACGAGGCCGTTCTGGCCGACCGCAAGGCCGCCTATGCCGAGGCTCGCCCGACACAACCAGGCGTGGCGACATCGGGGGAGATCCTCGATGCGCTGAGCGATGCAATCCCCGAGCTTGTCTCCGGCGCGCCGGACCTTGAAGCTGCGACCAGGCACAAGCGCCGGTTGGAGGCCTTCACGGCGGAAAACCGCAACGGGCGCTACCTGCACTACGGCGTGCGGGAGTTTGCCATGGGGTCGATGATGAATGGCATGGCCGCACATCGCGGTGTGATCCCCTTCGGTATCACCTTCCTCGTCTTCTCGGATTATGAGCGGCATGCCATTCGTATGGCTGCGCTGATGGGCCTGCCGGTGATTTTCGGGTTCAGCCATGACAGCATCGGAATTGGCCGCAACGGCCCGACCCACCAGCCAGTGGAGTACCTGGCCAGTTTGCGGGCCATTCCCAACCTCACCGTGTTCCGTCCCGCAGACGCCGTGGAGGCGGTGGAATGCTGGGAGCTGGCGTTGGCGAACCGGACCGGTCCGAGCGCGATGGTCTATTCCCGTCAGCCGATCCCGGCGGTCCGTGCCGAAGCGGGGGCGGAGAATGCCTGTGCACTTGGTGCCTATGTTCTCGCGGCAGCCTCGGGCAAGCGGAGGGCCACGCTTTTTGCGACAGGTTCCGAAGTGCAGATCGCACTTGCCGCGCGCGAGACACTGGAGGCGCAGGGTGTGCCGACAGCGGTGGTCTCCGTGCCGTGCTGGGAACGTTTCGAGCAGCAGGAGCCGGCCTACCGGGCCGAGGTCATCGGTCGCGGGACGGCCCGGGTCGCCGTCGAAGCCGCCGTTGGGCTTGGCTGGGAGCGGTTTATCGGCGAGGACGGCAGCTTCATCGGAATGTCCACGTTCGGGGCCTCTGCACCGGAGGACGAGCTGTTCGAGCACTTCGGGATCACACCGGAGGCCGTGGTCGGCTCCGTTTTGCGGGCGCTGGACACAGGGTCAACGGCAACGGCCGAACTGGCCGGGTGAAGCCCATTGCACCGTGTCGGGGCGCAGCACTCCACGCTGCGCCCCTTCGCCTTTTCACCGTAAAACACAATTTAGCTTATGAGTTAATTAACTCTTGAGTTAATTGACGAATCATCTCACCCTGACTGCATGACCAGTTTGCCCGCCACCTTCGCAGCGCTCTCGGACGCGACCCGGTTCGCCATTGTCGAGCGATTGATGGCAACAGGCGCCCGCACTGCGGGGGAGCTTGCCGATGTCGCGCCGATCTCGGCGCCCGCGATCTCCCGGCACCTCAGGGTGCTGCGTGAGGCAGGCGTGATCGAGCAACGGATTGAGGGCCCAAAGCGCATCTATTCGGTGCGGCCACAGGCCATTCGCGCGATCTCGGACTGGACCATGGACCACCGCACCTTCTGGGAAGGCAGCCTTGATCGGCTGGCGCGGGCATTGGAAAACAGGGAGTTAGACGAATGAACGTATTGGAAGACGTCCGCCTGGAACGCGAGTTCACGGTGTCGCCCCAAGTCCTGTTCGATTACGTCAGCACGCCGGAGGGTTTGCTGCAATGGTGGGGCCCGGAAGGGCTGAGCGTGCCGGAGCACGACCTCGACTTCAGTCGCAAGGGGCCGTGGTTCTCGGTCATGGTCAACCCCGAAGGACAGCGGTTCAAGGTGTCGGGCCATGTGACCCATGTTGACCCGCCGAAGTCCGTCGGCTTCACTTGGGCTTGGCACGATGACGCCGACACGCGCGGCTTCGAGAGCCACGTGACGATGACGGTGACCGCAACCGATCGCGGCGCGCACCTCGTAATCGACCACACGGGGCTTCCGGACGCCGAGGCGGCCGAGAACCACACCAAGGGGTGGACGTCGTCGCTGCGCAAGCTCGAACGGCTGGCCGGCTGAGCGTTTCGTACCAGTCTCAACAGGAGGGAAAGAGACATGCCCAAGTTTGTTTTTGCATATCACGGTGGAAAGCAACCAGAGACCGAGGAGGAAGGCGCCCAGGTCATGGCGGAATGGCAGGCCTGGTTCACGGAAATGGGCGATGCCGTTCTCGATGGCGGCAACCCGGTGGGGCAATCGTGGACCGTGAAGAAGGATGGCGTCGAGGAATACGGCGGCGCCAACCCCCTCTCCGGCTACACGCTGGTTCAGGCGCCGGACATGGTGACGGCCACCGGCTATGCGAAGAACTGCCCAATGGTGAAGGATGGCAGCGGCACCGTGGAGGTGGCTGAGGCAATCCCGATGTGACCGGGCATCCGAAGGAAATGCGTGAGAGGTCCGGTCTCTGATCGGGCTGCGTCCTCCCGTGCCACGGGAGGGCGCTTCGCTGTCCGGAGTGTTCCAACGCCCCGCCGAGGGACTTCGCTGCGTGACAGCCCAATGCCCCCATGGTACGCCGCAGGCATGGCAGAGCTTCCGACAAAGGCGCAGGTCCTCGACTGGATCGCCGAGAATCCGACACAGACTTCCAAACGCGATATCGCCAAGGCCTTCGGGATCAAGGGCGCTGCGCGGATCGACCTCAAGCGCCTGCTCAAGGAGCTGGAAGCCGAGGGACATCTGCAGAAAAACCGCAAAAACTATCGCGATCCGGACAAGCTGCCGCCGGTCACGGTGCTTCAGGTCTTGTCGCCGGATGCCGACGGCGAGCTGTTTGCAAAACCGCTGGAATGGCACGGCGAAGGGCCGGAACCTCGTGTCCTCTACATAGCGCGCGACAGTGATCCGGCGCTGGGAGAGGGGGACCGGATCCTCGGTCGTCTGACCGAGGTGCGAGCCGACGACCACCAGTACGAAGCGCGCCTGATCCGTCGTATCGGTCACAACCCGCACAAGATCCTGGGAATCTATCGCAAACGAACCGAGGGGGGGCGGATCACGCCGATCGACAAGGGGGCCGATCGCGAATGGCAGGTTCCGGACGGCGCGACCCACGGCGCACGGGATGGCGAGTTGGTGGAGGCCGAACAGGCCAGCCCGCGTGGCAAGCTCGGCTTGCCGACGGCCCGTATCGTGGAGCGGCTTGGCGACCCGTCGGCACCGAAGGCCGTGTCCCTGATAGCCATCCATCAGCATGGTATTCCCGACGACTTTCCCGACAAGGTGATCGAGGAAGCGGACCGGATGAAGCCGGCCGGTCTTTCCGGGCGCGAGGACATGCGCGACCTGCCGCTGGTCACCATCGACCCGGCGGATGCGCGTGACCACGACGATGCCGTCTATGCCCATGCCGATGACGACCCGAAGAACGATGGCGGATTCGTCGTCTGGGTGGCCATCGCCGACGTCGCCCACTACGTGACCCCCGGCTCGGCCCTCGATGCCGAGGCGCGGATGCGGGGCAACTCGACCTATTTTCCCGACCGGGTTGTGCCCATGCTGCCGGACCGGCTGTCCGGTGACCTGTGTTCGTTGCACGAAGGGGTCCCGCGCGCCTGCATCGCCGTTCGGATGCGGCTCAACGCGCAGGGCCAGAAGGTCGGGCATTCCTTTCATCGCGGGCTGATGCGTTCCATCGCGTCGCTGAACTACGAGGAGGTGCAACAGGCCCTCGACGGCGAACCGAACGACAAGTGCGGTCCGCTGCTTGAGGATGTCCTCCAGCCCCTCCGGGCGGCCTATCAGGCCGCTGCCAGTGCCCGTGACCAGCGCCAGCCGCTGGATCTGGATCTGCCGGAGCGCAAGATCGTGCTGTCGGAAACGGGAGAGGTCACGTCTGTCCGCTTCAGGGATCGGCTGGAGACGCATCGGCTGATCGAGGAGTTCATGGTGCTGGCCAACGTCTGCGCCGGCGAGACACTCATGGCCAAGCGCACCCCCCTCCTGCTCCGGGTTCACGAGGAACCTAATCCCGAGAAGCTGAACGCCCTGCGTGAGACCGCAGCTGCGAGCGGGCTGACTCTGGCAAAGGGGCAGGTGCTGCAAACACGGCATCTCAACAAGCTGCTGCACGATGCCGCCGGCACGGATTTCGCGGAGTTGATCAACCTCTCGACTTTGCGGTCGATGACGCAGGCGTATTACAGCCCGGAGAACTTTGGGCATTTCGGCCTCGCGCTGAAGACCTACGCGCATTTCACGTCGCCGATCCGCCGGTATGCGGACCTGATCGTCCACAGGGGCCTGATCGCGAGCCATGGATGGGGCAAGGATGGTCTGTCACCGGATGACATCGACCGGCTGCCACGCACGGCAGAGCATATCTCCGAGACCGAGCGGCGGTCCATGACTGCGGAGCGGGACACGAATGACCGCTACCTTGCCGCCTACCTGTCCGAGCGCGTGGGCAATGAGTTCACCGGGCGGATCAGTGGCATTGCGCGGTTCGGTGTCTTCGTCCGTCTGGACGAAAGCGGAGCCGACGGGCTGGTCCCCATACGCTCGCTCGGCAACGAGTTTTTTCACTACGACCGCGAGGCACAGACCCTGATGGGCTCGGATACGGGGCGCGAGATCTCGCTGGGCCAACGGGTGACGGTCCGCCTGTCGGAGGCGGTGCCGGTGACAGGTGGATTGATGCTGGAACTGCTGGAGCTTGAGGGTGAGGAAATGGCGCCGTCTGGTGGTGGCAGTGGTCGCGGCCGCCCGGTGCGTCGCAAACCCGGTCAGGCGAAGGCGCGTGCAAGAACCGCCCAGAAATCCGGTCCCAAGTCGCGCAGCAGTCGGGACAAACGCAAGGTGACACGGAAGCGCCGCTGACAGGGGCCGAGGGGAACAGCCATGCCGGAGCAGGATGCGCGCGACAAGGCGTTTACACGTTGGGTGCGCGACTTCCGGTTCCGCGCCATGGCAGAGGGCATCTCCGTTGAGACCCTGGATGCCGTCGGCCCGACGTTCCGCTTCCTGCCCGAGGTTGTTGCGCGGGATCGCACCCAGCCTGAGTTTACCACGCCGATCTGGGAGTATCTCGACCGGGCCGTGACCGGGAAACGCATTGCGGAGGGGCGCGCGGTGCTCATGCGGCACACGGACCTCTTCGACCGCATCGAGGCAGAGTTTTGCGTGCCTCGGGCAGTTGTTGCGGCGATCTGGGGGCTGGAGAGCGCGTTCGGGACATGTCGCGGGGACATCGCTACACTCAATGCACTGGCGTCGCTCGCCTTTGACGGGCGACGCGGCGCGCTGTTCGAGGCGCAGCTTGTCGCAGCCCTGCGGATCGTGGAGGCGGGCGACATACCGGCCAGCCGGATGGTGGGTAGCTGGGCCGGGGCCATGGGGCACACTCAATTCATGCCGACGTCCTACCTCGATCGTGCGGTGGACTTCGATGGTGACGGGCGGCGGGATATCTGGAGCGATGATCCAGCCGATGCGCTTGGCTCGGCGGCCAACTACCTCCGGCAATCCGGTTGGCGACCGGGCGAGGGCTGGGGGCGAGAGGTGTTTCTGCCCGAGAACTTCGATGCCGGGCTTGGCGCGCCGGAGGACCGTCGGGAGGTCTCTGCATGGGCGCGCCTAGGGGTGAAGGAGATCTCCGGAGCGCCGCTGCGCGGGGAGGGGGGCGGATCCGTCCTGTTGCCTGCTGGCCATCAGGGACCCGCTTTCCTCCTGCTGAACAATTTCCGGGTTATCCGAACCTACAACGCTGCGGATGCCTATGCGATTGCCGTTGGCCACCTTGCGGACAGGCTGGGGGGAGGGCCAGCGCTCACGACTGCCTGGCCGCGCCACGAGCGCCCGTTGAGCCTGAACGACAGGCGGGAGTTGCAACAGCGTTTGTCGGCAGCAGGCTTTGACACCGGAGGGGTGGATGGCCTGACGGGTCCGAATACACGGTCGGCGATCCGGAACTACCAGCGGCGCGAAGGATTGCCTGCGGACGGCTTTGCGTCTGCCGCGCTTCTGGATCGGCTTCGCGGGGGTGCTACCGCCCTGCCTCGGCCTCGGTGATCAGGTCGCCGTCGCCATTCCGGATCCACAACCGTGGCCCTGACCGGTTCAGAACAGCGGTTTCCCCGAGGATGAGCGCGCGAACGCCGCGAAAGCGGAAGGTCCTGAGTGGGGCAATGGCCTCAGCCTTGAGCATCAGCAACTGCGCCAGAAGCGGGCCGTGCACGACCAGCCCCGCGTAACCTTCCAGGTCGCGCGCATAGTCCGGATCATAGTGTATCCTGTGGCCGTTGAATGTCAGCGCCGAGTAGCGGAACAGCAGCGTGCTGTCGAACCCTCGCGACTCGGGCTCGCTGTCCTCCGGCGCTTGTCGGGGTGGCGGGGGCGGGGCGGCAGGATCGGGGTCCTCGCGGTACACGAGGTCCTGTTCCTCGGTCACGCAGAGGACACCCGCTTGCCGGATTTCGTGCTGCACGGTCACGAAACCGAGCGGTCCGGTACGCCCCTGTTTGCGCGCCATCGCGGCGATGGTGCTGACGCGCACCGCCTGCGATCCGGCGTGCAGCGGCGCGTGGAACTCCAATCGACCGCCAGCCCACATGCGACGGGGCAGGCCCATGTCGGGAATGAAGTGTCCGACCGCAGGATGGCCGTCGCGGCCAAGCGCCTCGGCGGGGGCAGGCTCCCAGAAGTAGATCTGATGGAAGAACGGCGGGAGCGGTGCCCCTGGTCCAGGTGCCGGCAGTCCGAGGCACGTCCGCAGTGCCTGCGCCCGCGCCGCGTCCATCGTGTCGGTTACGATCTGTTTTCGGTCGACGGGCTCTTGCATGGCACGACCCTATGGCAGCCCGCGTCAAAGGCAATGGTGCAGAACCCGATCTGCCACTGCCTGAGATCGTGCGTGCCGCGTTCGTCGGATCGTCCGCCATGTGGACCCGTGAGGCGCGGGCTGGCTCAGGCCAGCGAATGGACCGGAAAGGGCGCGTACCGCGACCAACCTGCCACTCCCTTTTGGACACGTGTCACGCATCCCATACCGATCCGCGGGGCCCTCCGTCGCGCTTGCGGACACGTCCCTGCGAACGTCAGTGCCGCAACACCGGCGCCGGTTGGGGGATCGATCAGGTGTCCTGTCGTCAGCCGCAGGAAATGCGGTTCACCCGGCCATTGCCACCCAGGTAGAAGTTCACCCGCATCGGGTTGTACTCCTGTGTGACGATCGTGTTGGGGGCGATTACGCGGTAGGGCGCGGCGATCCCGGCGGCCTCGACCGTTGCGGCGTTCTGGTTGTTGAACTGCTGGAACTCGGCAAGCTTGCAGGTGTCCGGCAGACGTTCGGTCAGGCCACTTGCATCGGAGGTCTGGACCGTGGCGAAGGGATCGCCTCCCGCCGTTGCGGCCGCGGCCGCGGCCGCGGGATCGGTGGTCTGGCCGGTGCCGTCGAGTGGCGCGACCGTTGTTGTCCCGGCCGCGGGCAGGGTTCCCGTGACGGTCGGGTCGGTCCCGAACATTTCCTCGGTCACCGGCTGGCTCGACGGATCCGCGCAACCTGCAAGCGCGACGAGCGCTGCTATTCCCCAAATTCTCCGGTCCATATCTCTCTCGCTTGTTGCAATGTTCGGGCTCTTCGCCCACGATTTTGCGATAGTCTAACCGGAGGACAGGGCAATGAAAACGCGTGCTGCAGTGGCAATCGGGGCCGGCAAGCCGTTGGAGGTGATGGAGGTCAACCTCGAAGGGCCCAAGGCTGGTGAAGTGTTGGTGGAAATCAAGGCCACCGGAATTTGCCATACTGACGAGTTCACCCTGTCTGGAGCGGATCCGGAAGGGCTCTTTCCGGCGATCCTGGGGCATGAAGGCGCGGGCGTGGTCCTGGAATGCGGCCCAGGCGTTACCTCGCTCAAGCCGGGCGACCACGTGATCCCGCTCTACACACCGGAATGCCGGGAGTGCGAATACTGCCTCAACCCGAAGACAAATCTCTGCCAGTCGATCCGCAGCACGCAAGGCCAGGGGCTGATGCCCGACGGGACCTCGCGGTTCTCCACGCTCGATGGCGACCCGATCCTACATTACATGGGATGCTCGACATTCGCCAACCACACGGTCCTGCCGGAGATTGCGCTGGCCAAGGTCAATCCGGACGCGCCTTTCGACAAGATCTGCTACATCGGCTGCGGCGTGACGACAGGCATCGGAGCGGTCATCAATACCGCAAAGGTCGAAATCGGCGCCCGTGCTATCGTCTTCGGCCTCGGGGGGATCGGGCTCAACGTGATCCAGGGGCTGCGGTTGGCCGGTGCGGACCAGATCGTCGGTGTCGACCTGAACCCTGACAAGAAGCCCATGGCCGAGCGTTTCGGGATGACGGACTTCGTCAACCCGGCGGAGGTCGAAGGCGACCTTGTGCCCTATCTCGTCGATCTGACCCGGGGCGGCGCCGACTACACGTTCGACGCAACGGGAAATGTCCAGGTCATGCGGGCAGCCCTTGAATCTGCCCACAAGGGGTGGGGCGAATCGATCATCATCGGCGTCGCGCCGGCCGGGGCAGAGATTTCGACCCGACCGTTCCAGCTTGTCACCGGGCGGGTCTGGCGCGGTACGGCCTTCGGCGGTGCACGGGGCCGGACAGACGTGCCGAAGATTGTTGACTGGTACATGCAGGGCAAGATCGAGATCGATCCGATGATCACGCACACGATGACATTGGACGAGATCAACACCGGGTTCGATTTGATGCACGCAGGGGAGTCGATCCGGTCGGTGGTGCTCTATTAGCGCACAAGCTTGTTCTGTCGGCCCATGAAGCGGTTGATCTCTCACACCCCCTTGAGCAATGGACGGCGAACGTTCCATCGCGCCTCGACCGAAGAGGTCGGCAAAATGACCTTGAACGTTGGGTTCTCGCTGGATGGATAGGCAAAATGGAGAGATCCGGCGCAATCTCTTTCCCTTTCGAAGTGTTCGAAGGAGAACGACCCGATTTTTTCATTCGCCACGGCAAGGAGCAATTCGGGATCGAGGTGACGGAGGCCGCCGATCCGGACGAGCAAGCAAAATGGACGAAGGAGGCAAAGGACGATCGGGCCTCTGCCGAACCTGTGCCTCGGCTCGTCGGCGAAGAAGCATGCCACAACCCGGAAAAGGTCAGGGACATCGTTGGAAAAGCAGTGTCGCGCAAGGCAGGTCGCGCAAACTACACGCCATGCGATCTCTTGGTTTACCTGAATACCCACGCAGATTGGTTTCTGGAGGGAGAGGAGCTGTTCGACCTGCTATCGGAGATAGAATTGGAAACCTGTCCTTTCCCCCGCGTGTATGTATACAAACCCGACACCCTTCTTGAGCTCGTTTCGGAGACAATTCATGCCTGACCAGCGCCCCCTGCTCGCCGTTCTGATCGATGCCGACAATACCTCGCCGCAATTTGCCAAGGCGATCTTTGACGAGATCGCGGCCTATGGCGAGGCGTCGGTCCGTCGTTGTTACGGCGACTTCTCCTCCACCCAGATGAAAGGCTGGTCCAAGGTGCAGGCGGAATTCGGGCTGGTGCCGCATCACCAACCGGCCAACACCGTGGGCAAGAACGCTTCCGACATCGCATTGGTGATCGATGCGATGGACCTGCTGCACACGGGGCGGTTCGACGGGTTTGTCCTAGTATCATCGGACAGCGATTTCACACGCCTTGCCAGCCGGGTGCGCGAGCAGGGACTTGACGTGTTTGGTATCGGGCAGCGCAAAACACCGGAGGCGTTCCGGAAAGCCTGCAAGCGGTTCATTTTCCTCGAGAACATAGATACCGCCGCCGCCGCATCGGAAAAGACGCCGGCGGATCGAAAACCCGACAAGGCAAAGTCGCTCAACGAGGCACGCGACCTCATCCTGAAGGCAATGGATGCCATCGACCCGGACGACGACTGGTACGCTCTCGGGCAGCTGGGCCAATACGTCGTCGCCGCCAACCCCGATTTCGACACGAGGAGCTACGGAAAGAAGAAGCTCTCCGACCTCGTCCAGTCGATCAAGATCTTCGAGACACGTCGCGGCTCAGGCAACCAACTGCAGGTCCGGCGCCTCGACTGACCCGGCTCCCTGGCGGGCACCCGCCCTTTGATCGAATCCAGAATTCCCGCTAAATTGACGCTGTGTCAAATTGACACGCGTGTTTCTCGGTGTGCGGTTCGAACTTTTTTCATAGGGAGATCACAATGGCCAAGGTCGTATTCACCAAGTTCCAGGACTATCACCACAGATATTCCGAATTTCAGAACTACAGCGTCACCTCCTTCAACAAGAAAACGGGAATATTGCGACTGACCTACGACGAGAACAGGGACGGAAGGGAGTTCGAAAGCGACAGGTCCCCGTGGTCGATCAAGGTTCAATTCGCGGATATTAAAACATTCAAGCCAACCCAGGGAGAGAGGGCGGGGGAAACGGTCATCACCTCCGGGACGATCCAGTATGTCGAATGGATGAACAAGGCCGGGAAAGTTCAGGTCAAGCTGACAGAAACCGGGCTGGATGCCGGAATATTCTACGATTTCGTGATAGACGACCCTTGGAAGGCATATGAAAACCTTGTCGGTGAGGACAGCACCTATATCGGTCCCCGTTCCCTTATCCGGGGCATGGATGTCAAAACCGGGGCTGGTGACGACGTTGTCCGGGCCGGAAAGGGCGGATGCTACATCAAGGACAAGGGCGGTACAGACAAGTATGTCGGCACCGACGGAGATAGCTGGGATACTGTCAGCTACGACAATTGGAACTACTCAAATCATCCGTTCAACCGCGGTGTTTCCGTCAACCTTGCAAAGGAAAAGGCCATCGGTCCGGACGGGAATGTAGATCAGCTTATCGATATCGATCGCGTCGTCGGGACCAACCGCAATGACACGATGCGTGGGACGGACGGATCCGATACTTTCAGCGGGTTGCGCGGGCAGGATGTCTTCTACGGCGGGAAGGGCGATGACCGGGTCCAGTACTATCAGGATCGCTATGACGGCGGCGACGCCGGGATCGTGGCCAACCTGATCAAGGGCCGTGTCCGGGACGGCTACGGAACCATCGACAAGCTTTTCAATATCGAAAACGTAGAGGGCTCTGAAGCCGACGACTGGATTCTCGGCAACAACAAGAGCAACTGGTTCCGCGGCCGGGACGGCGCCGACAAGTTCGTCTTCAAGGGGATCAAGTTCGGCCACGACGACATCGACGACTTCAGCCGCGACGAGGGCGACAAGATCGTCATCAAGGCTGCCAACAAGTTCAGGGACCTGACGATCCGGCAGAAGGACGGCGACACCATCATTACGCTGAACAAGGATTCGAAGGTGGTTCTGCAGGACTATGACGACGGCCTGGTGCCGAGCGACTTCATCCTCTGAGGCGCCGTTCACGCCCCATATCGCGCCACGAACATTTCGACCGCGCCCGCTATCACGCGGGCTCGGTCCTCCTCGGAGAAGGAATCTTCAAGCCCGAGTATCATTCGCGGGAAGAGATCCACCTTGCAAAGTTCCGAGAACTGGTCGGCGGCAAGATCGAAATCGTCAATCGCGAGCTCGCCCCGTTTCGTTGCGGCCCGGAAGTACCGGGCAAGCAAGGCGCGGGACTGAGCCGGGCCGTTATTCCAGAACTCCCTCCCCAGTTCCGGAAAACGCCCCGACTCCGCCACCACGATCCGGAACACGGCCTGGCCGAAACCTGACAGGTAAAACTCGACCATCTTTCGACCGATCTGCGTCAGCGCCTCGCGAGGGCGCAGTTGCTCGTCGATCTCGCAGCAGGCCCCGTCCGCGGACCTGCGACACTCGCCGCTGGCCACTTCCATGAAAAGGAGCCTCTTGTCAGGGAAGTAGCTGTAGAGTGTCGCCTTGGAGACGCCGGCCGATTTCGCGATGTCATCGACACTGGCGCCCTCGAACCCGTCTTGCAGGAACACGTTACGCGCGCCCTCCACGACCTGGTCATACTTGCGGCCCCGCTTGATCCGGCCTGCAACAGCATTCATCGGTGTGCCCTTCCTTGCCGAGGGCACAATAAACTGACCGGTTCAGTAGCGGCAAGCCCGCCAGCCTATTTCGCGACGGGCAGTGTTGCAGGCGTGTTTGCGCCCCGTGTCGTGCCGGTACCGCTGGTGCCATCTTCCGCGAAGGTGAGCCGCGGCAGGTCGAATGTGAACATCGCATTGGCAGAAACGCTGCCGGAGATCGTCAGGAACAGGGCGATACAGAGGGTACGCATTTCGAAGTCCTCCACAAAAGTCATCGGGCGAATGCATTAACCCTACCTGATGCCAACGGCGGCAACTGTAAGGCGGCTCACAATGCTCCTGAAATTCGGAAAATCATGCCGTGACCGACCGCCATTCCCATGTTACGGGCGTCTATGCTTCCGATTTTCCTAAAGACATTGCCTTTCTTCGGCGTCATCGCCCTCGGCTACTGGGCCGGGCGAACGCGGTTCTTCACCGATGAGGCAACGGCCTACCTGACGAAGTTCGTGTTCTATTTCGCGCTCTCGGCCATGCTGTTCAAGTTCGCCGCGAACCTGTCGCTGGCAGAGGTGCTGAGCTGGCCCTTCATCATGGCCTATCTTGCCGGCAGCACGATCGTTTATGCCTTCGCCACCATTGTCGCGCTGGTCCGGCGATTGCCAATGGACGAAGCGGCGGTGGAGGCGCAATGCGCCGTGATCGGCAATGTGGGATTCCTTGGCGTGCCGATGCTGACCCTGCTGATGGGCGCCGAAGCGATCGGCCCCGTCATGATGGTGCTGGCCGTGGACCTGTTGTTTTTCGGCTCGATGATCGTGATCATCATAACGGCCAGCCGGGACGGCCGGGTCGCGCCGGGCGTGCTGCTCTCTGTCGGAAGGGGGCTGGTACGTAATCCCATGATCATGTCCATTGGAGCCGGCTTCCTGTGGTCGGCCTTGCAGATCCCGATTCCGGTGCCGATGAACGAGTTCCTTTCAATCCTCGGGGGCGCTGCAACACCGGGAGCACTCTTTGCCATCGGGGCATCGCTGGCCAGCAAGAATGCCGAACGGCTTTCGGTCGCGGTCTATCTGTCCACTTGCAAGCTCCTGTTGCACCCCTTTGCGGTTGCGATCATGGCGTTGATGGTATTCCCGGTGGAGCCCTACGCGGCCTCGGTGATGATCGCGGCGGCGGCGCTTCCTGTGGCGGGGAATGT
Organism: Aliiruegeria haliotis; assembly: GCF_003003255.1. Classification (GTDB taxonomy): domain Bacteria; phylum Pseudomonadota; class Alphaproteobacteria; order Rhodobacterales; family Rhodobacteraceae; genus Tropicimonas; species Tropicimonas haliotis. The sequence goes on along the minus strand of NZ_PVTD01000003.1, from coordinate 29,378 downwards.
CTACATCCTCGCGCAGCACTACCGCGTCGCACCGCACCGTGTCTCCACCGCGATCCTGTTTACCACCGCCGCCTCCATCGTCACCGTCTCGGCCTTCATCGCGGCCGTCAGCTGAAGCTGCGGGGATCGACCCTTGCCCGGGTCGGACGGGCGGGCTAGGCCTGAGCCGACGACAAGGGAGCCACTGATGGAAACTGTTTCCGAGAACCGGTGTTTCGATGGCACGCAGGGTGTCTATCGCCATGCCAGCAGGACGTGCGATTGCGACATGACGTTCGGCCTGTTCCTTCCGCCGCAGGCAAAGGAAGGGGACGTGCCGGTGCTCTGGTATCTCTCCGGTCTGACCTGCACCCATGAGAACGCCATGGTGAAGGCGGGAGCACAGGCGGTTGCGGCACAGGTCGGCATGGCAGTGGTCTTCCCGGACACTTCGCCACGCGGCGACGGCGTGGCGGACGACGCGGCCTATGATCTCGGGCAGGGGGCGGGGTTCTACGTCAATGCCACGCAGGCGCCCTGGTCCAGCCATTTCCGGATGTGGGATTACATCGGGGCCGAGTTGCCGGATCTGCTCGGAGCCCGGTTCCCGCTGGACATGAAGCGGCAGGCAATCACCGGCCACTCGATGGGGGGGCACGGCGCATTGACGCTGGCGATGGGGCACCGCGATCGCTTCGCCTCTGTCTCGGCCTTCGCGCCGATCGCGCACCCGAGTGCGTCCGACTGGGGTCGCAAGCAGCTCGGCGCCTACCTGGGCAGTGACGAAGCGGGATGGACACCGCACGACGCGACGCTGCAAATGCGCGCGGTCGGGCTCGACGTGCCGGTGCTGGTCGATCAGGGCAGCGAGGATCAGTTCCTCGACCTGCTGAAACCGGAAGCTCTGGCGGAGGCGATGGCAGCGCGGCGTCAGCACGGAGTGTTCCGCATGCAGAAGGGCTATGACCATTCGTATTTCTTCGTTTCCACTTTCATGGCCGACCATGTGGTCTTTCATGCAGAGGCGCTGGGGCTGAGTTGACCACGATCTATGTCGATGCCGACGCCTGCCCGGTGAAGATGGAGGCGGAGCAGGTGGCAACGCGGCACAAGGTGCCGATGATCCTCGTCTGCAACGGGGGTATACGTGCGCCCGATAATCCCTTGGTGCGCGTGCAATACGTGGATGAAGGGCTGGACGTTGCCGACCGCTGGATCGTGGCGGAATGCAGCACGGGCGATGTTGTCATCACCGCCGACATACCGCTTGCCGCCGATTGCGTGGCCAAGGGTGCCATCGTGCTCAAACCTGACGGCGAAGAGCTCACAGGGCGCAATATCGGCAACGCTTTGGCGACACGAAACCTGATGACAGAATTGCGCAGCGCCGACCCTCTGCGCCCCGGGGGCGGGCGGCCGTTTTCGAAGGCCGACCGGTCGCGGTTTCGTCAGTCCTTGGACCGAGTTTTGACACGGATGGCCAATAGGTGAGGTTCGTGCCTGAGTGGGAGTAGGTGTATTGACCGTAGAGCTTGTGATCTTCGACATCGGCAACGTCCTGATCGAATGGCAGCCCGAGAGATACTATGATCGCGTGATCGGACGGGCGCGGCGCGAGGCGATGTTCGCCGAAGTCGATCTGCACGGCATGAACGACGACATCGACCGCGGCGGGGACTTCAGGGACACGATCTATGCTGCGGCGGATGCGTACCCGCAATGGCGGGACGAGATCCGCATGTGGCACGATGACTGGATGGACCTTGCGACGCCGCCAATCGATCACTCTGTGCGGTTGCTGCGGGCGCTGCGGGCAAAGGGTATCCAGGTACAGGCACTAACCAATTTCGGCATCGGCACTTTCGCGCTCGCCGCCACCCACTACGACTTCCTCAACGAGTTCGACAAGCGCCACATTTCCGGCCACCTCGGGACCATCAAGCCGGATGAGGAGATCTACGAGATCGTCGAGCGGGAGTGTGGCCACGCGCCCGGGGCTATCCTGTTCACCGACGATCGCCACGACAATATCGAGACCGCCCGGTCGCGAGGGTGGCAGACACACCTTTTCGAAGGCCCCGGAGGCTGGGCGGAACGTCTTGTGGCAGAGGGGCTTCTGAGCGCGGAGGAAGCCGCATGAGCCTGCCGTTCATCGGGCCGGAGGCCGAGGCTGAAATGGGCTGGCTGGCATTGACCGATGCGCTGGCCGCGGCACATGACCTGCCGAAAGCAGAGGTCGGGGATACCTTTCTCTATCGCGGCAACGATACGTTGCTGAACCGTGCCGCATGGATTGACGGTCTCGGCAGCCTGGTGAAAACGGCCACTGTCTTTCCGGGCAATGCGGCACTCGGAAAGCCGTCGATCAACGGTGGCGTGACCTTCTATTCCGATGCCACGGGCGAGGCCGAGGCCCTGCTCGACTTCCACCTTGTGACGAAGTGGAAAACCGCTGGCGACAGCCTCCTCGCGGCCCGCCGCCTGGCTCGCCCGGACAGCCGCAGGATCCTTGTCGTGGGCGCGGGAACGGTTGCCGGTTCGCTGATAGAAGCCTATTCGGCCGCATTCCCGGAAGCGCGATTCACGATCTGGAACCGCTCCGCCGACCGGGCGAAGGCGCTTGCCGTGCAGGTCGGCGCCGAGGTCGCCACCGATCTGGAAACGGCGGTTGGCGCAGCCGATATCATCACCTCCGCCACCATGGCAAAGGAGCCGGTGATCCGCGGCGACTGGCTGCGCCCGGGCCAGCACATCGACCTTATCGGCGCATTCAACCCGCACATGCGCGAAGCCGACGATGTCGCCATGTCCCGCGCGCGCCTCTTCGTGGATTCCCGCGACACCACGCTTGAGCACATCGGCGAGTTGATCGCACCGCTGGCGAGCGGCGCCATCTCGCGCGATGACGTGTTGGCCGACTATTACGACCTCGCGGGGTTCAGACGGAATGAGGGGGACATCACCCTGTTCAAGAACGGGGGCGGGGCACATCTGGACCTGATGACCGCCCGCTATATCCTCGATGCGGCCGGGGTCTCATGAGCGCATCCGTCGTTGTCCTTGCGCTTCTGCTCCTGCTTGTCGCCGCCTGGGCCGTTCCTGAGCTGCGGCGCCGTCCGATGGGCGCGAAGGCCCGCGCCGAGGCTTTGGGCGAGTTTGCGGCCATCCCGGGCGGACGCACGCATTTCCGGTGGTTCGGGCCGGAAGACGGGCCGGTGGTGGTCTGTGTGCATGGGCTGGTGACGCCGTCACCGATCTGGGAACCGATGGCGAGCGGACTCGCCATGGATGGCTACAGGGTTTTGACCTACGACCTCTGGGGCAGGGGATATTCGGCGCGTCCCCTCCGCAAACACACGGCGGATCTGTATTGCCGCCAACTGAGCGACCTGCTGGACTCTCAGGGGGTGACCGGGCCGGTTTCATTGCTGGGTTATTCCATGGGCGCGGCCATCGCGACGACATTCGCAGCCGCCACACCGTCGCGGGTCGACCGGTTGGTCTTGCTGGCGCCGGGAGGGCTCGGTTGCGATCCCGGTCAGTTCTTTGAACGCTGCTGTCGGCTGCCCGTCGTCGGCGATATTATCTGGGGGTTGCACGGCGGCGACGATCTCGTGGACGCCACCGGTCCGGAGGAACGTTTTCCGGCCCTGCCTGCCCTGATCCGTGTCGAGGTGACGACACGCGGGTACCTTCCGTCGCTCCTTTCCAGCGGCCGCAACATGCTGGCGGAGGATCAGGCCGGCGCGCACAAGGCAATCGCCACGGCGAAGATACCTGTGCGTGCGATCTGGGGGCGGCATGATCGTGTGATCCCGCTGTCGGCGCTTGGCCGCCTTGCGCAACTCAACCGAAATGCGCAGCAGAGCGTGCTGGAGGCCGCGGACCACGGTCTGATCTACACCCACGCAAGTGAGTGCCTCAAGGATGTCCGGGCCTTTCTGAAGCGCTAGGCCAGTCGCGCGCCAAGAGGGCGCTCCCTGATCGGCAAGTGCACGATGGCGGAGAAGGCTCCGACGCCGACGCCGATCCACCACACGGCTGTATAATCACCGGTCAAGTCGTACATCCGCCCGCCCAGCCAGACGCCGATGAACGAGCCGATCTGGTGCGAGAGAAACACGATCCCGTAAAGCGTACCCATGTAGCGCAGCCCGTAGATATGCGCGACGAGGCCGCTGGTCAGTGGCACCGTGGCGAGCCAGAGCGCGCCCATGCTGATAGAGAAGAGAACCACCGTGGCAGGGGTGATCGGCGCCAGGATGAACGCGGCCGCGATCACCGTCCGGCCGGCATAGATCCCCGCCAGCAGGTACTTCTTGGAGTAGCGTTTGCCCAGCCACCCAGCCAGCAGGGTCCCGCAGATGTTGGCCACCCCGATCAGGCTTATTGACAGCGCGCCGAGGGTCGAGGTGGAACGGATTCCCAACCCATCGAGCAGGCCGCCGGTCTGGATCGGGCCGCACAACTCTGTCACGAAGGCCGGAAAGTGCGCGGTGATGAAGGCTATCTGGTAGCCGCAACTGAAAAAGCCAAGGAAGATCAGCGTATAGGATGGGTCCTTGAAGGCCTTCACCAGCACTGCGCCCATGCTCTCCTCCAACTCGGCACGGGTTGCCGGCTGTGGGTCTCGCATCATCGGCAGGACCAGCAGGGTCGCGAGTATTGCAACGGCAAAGAAGACGAAGACCGACTGCCAGCCCATGAAACCGAGCATCCATTGCGCAACAGGGGCGCCGAAGACCTGTCCGGCCGAACCGGCGGCGGATGCGATGGCGAGCGCCATCGAGCGATTCTCGTCGCTCGATGCGCGTCCGACAACGGCGAGGATCACGCCGAAGCCGGTCCCGGCAATTCCGAACCCGACGAGGATTTCCAGGACCTGGTGCTGTTCCGGCGTCACCGCGATAGAGGAGAGCAGCAGCCCCGCGGCATAGGTCAAAGCGCCGAGGATGATGGCCAGGCGGTCGCCAAAGCGTTCGGCCAGCGCGCCGAAAATCGGCTGGCCAATACCCCAGGCGAGGTTCTGGATCGCGATGGCGAGGGAAAACTCGGCCCGCATCCAGCCGAATTCCTCTGCGATAGGGATCTGGAAGACACCGAAAGAGGCACGGATGGCGAAGCTCACAAGCAGGATAGTGGCGCCGGCGACGAGGACCGGCGTGATAAGCGGGGTGCGTGTTTCCATGAGGGCGACCATGGCGGGACGACTGTGCCCGGTCAATTCAAGTCTGATCTGGACGGCTGGTTGCGCTCAGGTTGCTCGGAAGGCTTTTGTTTGCCCCATGATGCGGGGATCATGCCGGGCCTGCTTTCCGCTGTGGCCGGGATTTCGGTCGGCGCGGCAGAAGCGCCACGCAGCCATTGCGCCCTGATGGTCCCGATTTCCGCAAGCGATCACATCTTCCCAATTCCGGCCGCGCCGCCTAAACCGAACCCGATGACCAGAACGTTGACCGACATTTACAATGACCGCGCCACCGAGGGCTTGTTGACGCCGGACCCCGCGCAGGCTGCGGCTCTGCCGGAGTTGGAGCGGGTGCGGCACGAGATGGCGCGGCCCGCCGAGCGCTCACCCAGCGGTCTGCGCGGCTTGTTCTCGAAACCCGCGGCACCCGAGCCCGTGCGCGGCCTCTACCTCTGGGGTGGGGTCGGGCGCGGCAAGTCCATGCTGATGGATCTTTTCTTCGAGGCGGTGCGAACTGACCGCAAGCGGCGGGTCCATTTCCACGCCTTCATGCAGGAAATCCACGCCGGTCTGCACGAGGCGCGCAAGCGTGGCGTCGAGGACGCGATCGCGCCTGTCGCTGACGAGGTCATCGCCCATGTCGACCTGCTCTGCTTCGACGAGATGCAGATCACGGACATCACCGATGCAATGATCGTCGGCCGCTTGTTCGAGAGGCTTTTCGATGCCGGGGTCGTGGTGGTCACCACGTCGAACAGGGTTCCGGACGATCTTTACAAGGACGGGTTGAACCGGCAGCTTTTCCTGCCCTTCATCGACCTCATTAAGGCGCGCATGGTCGTGCACGAGTTGAGCTCGGACAAGGATTATCGCCAGAACCGGCTTGCCGGCTCGCCTGTCTACTTCACGCCGAACGACCATGAGGCACGGGAGGCGATACAAGGGATATGGGATGACCTGACCGGAGGGGAGGCGCCTCCGCTTGTGCTTACTGTGAACGCCCGACCGGTGGAGATACCTGCCTTTCGCAACGGCGTGGCGCGGGCTGGGTTTTTTGACCTCTGCGGCCATCCCCTCGGGCCTGCCGACTACCTGGCCATCGCCGAGGTCGCCAAGGTTCTGGTCCTGACCGATATCCCCTGCCTTGGACGGTCGAATTTCAATGAGGCGAGGCGCTTCGTAACCCTGATCGACGCGCTCTACGAGGCGAGAGTGCGGCTGATCTGCTCTGCCGCTGCCCAGCCCGAATTGTTGTACCTCGAAGGCGAGGGCACGTTCGAGTTCGAACGGACCGCGAGCCGGCTCCGGGAGATGCAGGCCGCGGATTGGGCGAGCGACGTCGCCGTCTGACCCCGCGCCGAAGGCGCGCCCGGCCCAACGGGGCGAGATGCGCCAGCGTCGAGCGCGGGCGGGAGCGGCTGCCTGCCACCACCGGGCGCAGCGGATTGTCTGGGGGGCCGGTCTGTCATCGCGGCGTAAGGGGTGGCATCGGACAGGTCTGCCCACGGTCTCGTCCGGGACTTCCCTGATTGCACCGATTGCCAAACCGGCCTAGCTCTGTTCGCAGGAGGTCCGGGATGGGTCACGATCCACATCAGTACTTCGTTGCACCTGCCCGGGCCACGCCCGAGCTTTGGCGCACGCTGATCGGCGTCGTGATGATCTTCATTGCCGGGTTGGCGCTCTACCAGTTGGCCTTTGCCTTCCTGTCCAACCTGATTGGCCCGAACGCGACACAGGGCCTCGTGGAGTCTCTCACCCTCGGCGACGATACGGTGATTGGCACCCTTCATATCCTTCTGTCCTTCGGGTTCTTTGGCATCGCGCTCTTCATGATTGTCCGCGGTTTGCATCATCGCAGCCCGGCGACGCTTTTCGGGGACTGGGCCGCCGTCGTGTCGGACTTCCTGCGGGTCTTCCTGACTGTGGGCGGGCTGTTTTTGGCACTGATGATCCTGCTGCCGACCGACATCGACTATGTGCGCAACACCGAAATGCCACGGGATCGCTGGCTGCTGCTGTTGCCGGTATCCCTTGCCGCAGTCATGGTGCAGGTCGGTACCGAGGAGTTGGTCTTTCGCGGCTATCTCCAGCAGCAGCTTGCGGTGCGGTTTCCGAAATGGCCGCTCTGGCTGGTGCTGCCGTCGCTCCTGTTCGGCTTGCTGCATGTCTCGGGCGATGCCGCCGGGCCGAACCTGCTGGCCTATGTATGCTGGACGGTGGCCTTCGGACTCGCCGCGGCCGATCTGACCGCGCGCACCGGCGCGCTCGGCGCTGCCATCGGCCTGCACGCCGCAAACAACGTCATGGCGATTCTTGTCGCCTCGTTGAACGGGCCCGGGTCGGGCCTTGCGCTCTACCACATTCCAATGGCCATGGACGATCCCCGGATCTCCGCCATGATGCTGCCCGAACTCGCCACAACACTCTGCGTCTGGCTGGCCGCCCGGCTGGCGCTGAAAGTCTGACCAGCCCACGAGGACCGACCGATATGCGCGCGCCCGAATTCGAAGCCTCCCTGCACGAGGCAAAGCTCTACCCGCAACTCTGGCGCCTTCTGCTGGGCGTGCTATTCATCGTCTTCATATACATCTCGACCGTGGTGCCGCTAAGCGTCGGGACCGTGGTGGCGATGGCGAGGTCAATGGCCGGCGAAGAGCCGATGACGATGTTCCACATAACCGCCGCCTTGCGTACGCTGCAAACCAACCTCGCGGGGACAGGAGGGATCGCCACGCCCGCGACGGTCTTTTTTGCGCTGGCCACCTTTGCCGGCCTTTTCGCCGGGCCGCTTCTGGCGGCGGCCGCCTTTCATTTCCGAGGTCCGGGGTCGGTCTTCGGACCGTTCGGGGACTGGGCGCGTGGCTTCGGTACGGCACTCATGGTGCAGGTCCCGATCCTGGCGGCGATCTCCCTGGTCGGCGCCTGGATAGACCCGCCCACCGCGAACCTGGCGTTCGGTGATTGGCTGCGGTATCTGCCCCTCGCCTTGCCGCTCATCTTCCTTCAGACGGGTGCCGAGGAGGTGCTGTTCCGCGGCTACCTTCAGCAGCAACTGGCCGCGCGTTTCGCGGCCCGCGTGATCTGGATGGGCCTGCCGGCTCTTGCCTTTGCATTGCTGCACTGGTCGCCCGCGGCCGGTCCGAACCTGCCCGTGATCCTTCTTTCCTCCTTCATCTTTGGCCTCATCGCCGCTGACCTGACGGAGCAGACCGGCAACCTCGGGGCCGCGATGGGACTGCACTTTGGCAACAATTTCTTCGGCATGCTGGTCGTGGCAATCGCCAACACGATCACCGGGCTGGCTCTTTATGTCTCGCCGTCGCCTCTCAACGAGTTCGGGGGGATGACGCTGGCCATGGGCATCTCGATCGTGATCATGCTGGTTGTCTGGTGGATCACCCGCCGCCTGCTGACCCGGTGATCGGCGAATTGCAATTGCCGCCGCGTCGGCATATCTGAGGGCCGAAACGCAGGCGCGAGGACCCCCGATGAACTGGATCTCCAACTATGTCCGTCCAAAGATCAACTCCCTCTTCTCGCGCCGGGAAGTGCCGGAGAACCTTTGGAGCAAGTGCCCGGAATGCGGCACGATGCTGTTTCACAGGGAACTCAAAGACAACCTGAACGTCTGTACCAACTGCAGCCATCACATGGCGCTGACGCCCCGCGACCGGTTCGAGACCCTGTTCGACGGCGGGATCTTCACGGAAGTGGCCGTCCCGGATACCGTGGCCGACCCGCTCCATTTCCGGGACCAGAAGAAATACCCCGACCGGCTGAAGGCTGCCCAGAAAAAGACGGGCGAGACCGAGGCCATGCTGGTCGCGGAGGGCGAGATGGGCCGCACGCCGATCGTCGCCGCCGCACAGGACTTTACCTTCATGGGCGGGTCGATGGGCATGTACGTCGGCAACGCGATCATTGCGGCTGCCGAACGTGCCGTGGAACTGAAGCGCCCGCTGATCCTGTTCTCTGCGGCAGGGGGCGCGCGGATGCAGGAAGGTATCCTGAGCCTGATGCAGATGCCCCGTACCACGGTGGCGGTGGAGATGCTGCGCGAGGCGGGACTGCCCTATATCGTGGTCCTGACCCATCCGACCACGGGCGGCGTGACCGCAAGCTATGCCATGCTCGGCGATGTGCAGATCGCGGAGCCGAACGCGTTGATCTGTTTCGCCGGGCCGCGCGTCATCGAGCAGACGATCCGCGAGAAACTCCCTGAAGGCTTCCAGCGAGCGGAATACCTGCTCGACCATGGCATGCTCGACCGCGTCACCCATCGCAAGGACCTGCGGGACGAACTGATCACCATCACCCGGATGATGCTTGGCCTGCCACCCGCGGTCATGGGCGACCTGCCTGCCCCCGTGGCTGAGGCTGGCGAGACTCCCGAGCCCGCCGCTGCCACTCATCCTGAAGACGAAGCCAAACCGGGCGCCTGAACGTGGCAGGACCCGACAGCGCTGCGCTGCTGGCGCAGATGATGGACCTGCATCCGTCGGCGATCGATCTGTCGCTTGGCCGGACCTATCGCTTGCTGGAGGGTCTGGGTCGTCCGCAGGATCGCCTGCCGCCCGTGATCCATATCGCGGGGACCAATGGCAAGGGGTCGACACAGGCCATGTTGCGCGCGGGCTTCAGTGGGGTCGGCCAGCGGGTGCATGCCTATACCTCGCCGCATCTCGTGAGGTTCAACGAACGTATCGTTCTGGCGGGTGAGGACATCACCGAAGCCGGCTTGCGCGATATCCTGGCGCGGACGCTGGAGGCCAACGCCGGGGCGCCGGTTACCTTCTTCGAGGCGACCACCTGCGCGGCGTTCCTGGCCTTTTCGGAGACACCTGCAGATGTCCTGTTGCTCGAGGTCGGCATGGGCGGTCGCATGGACACGACCAACGTGGTCGATGCTCCGGATCTGACGATCATCACGCCGGTCGCGCTTGATCATCAGGCCTTCCTTGGTGAGAGCATCGCCGAGATTGCGGCGGAGAAGGCGGGGATCCTGAAACGCGGCGTGCCCTGCGTGGTCGGCCGCCAGACGGACGAGGCGCTGGAAGTCATCGAGGCCCGGGCCGCGCGGCTTGGCGTTCCACTGCTTGCGCATGGGCAGCACTGGCATGTCTGGGAGGAACGCGGCCGGCTGGTTTTCCAGGATGAGACCGGACTGCTGGACCTTCCACGCCCCGCGCTTGTCGGTCCGCACCAGGTCGAGAACGCGGGCATGGTTCTTGCAGCGCTCCGCTATCTTGGTCATGGCGAGGCCACCTGCGAAGCCGCGATGACCGGCGCAACCTGGCCCGCCCGAATGCAGCGCCTCCGCTCCGGTCCATTGGTAGAGGCCGCGCCGGGCTGGGAGATCTGGCTCGATGGGGGGCACAACCGGCACGCCGGGACGGCGCTCGCCGAAAGCCTCGCCAGCTTGCCAGACCGGCCAACATCCCTTGTCCTCGGCATGCTGCGCAGCCGCGAGCCGGACGATTACCTTGCCCCGCTGACACCACGGGTCGAAGCCATCCAGACTGTCCATATTCCCGATGAAGATGCATCATGGGACGCCGAGGCGCTCGCCGATGCGATCACGCTCGATGTACCTGTCGCCGCGGCCGTGAATCCCGCCGAGGCGATCCGGCGGATCGTCGGCAGCAAGGATGCAGGCCGTATCGTGATCTGCGGCTCGCTGTATCTCGCGGGGGCGATCCTAAAGGACCATGGCTGACAGCCGGTCGTTGCGCAGTGGGCAGACCGGAGAAGTGCCCGCCGTCCGCTGCGATGCCAGCTCGCCGCTCCACCGCGCAGGTTCACGTTGACGGCAACCAGGGTTCAGGCGGTTCCCGCTTGCTCCGCCTTTCCGCGACAGCTATTCCATCCGGCAAGCCAGACAGGGGAAAGCCATGCTGAAGGGTCCGTTCGACAAATCCAACCTGCCCAGCCGCCACGTGACCGAAGGTCCGGCGCGGGCACCTCATCGCTCCTATATGTACGCGATGGGTGTCAGCGAGGAGGAGATCCACCAACCCCTCGTGGGCGTCGCCACCTGCTGGAACGAAGCCGCGCCATGCAACATCGCGCTGAACCGTCAGGCCCAGTCGGTGAAGCTCGGCGTCAAGGCTGCCAGCGGCACCCCGCGCGAGTTCACCACCATCACCGTGACCGATGGCATCGCCATGGGTCACGAGGGGATGCGCTCCTCGCTTGCCAGCCGCGAAGCCATCGCCGACACGGTCGAACTGACCATGCGCGGCCATTGCTACGATGCGCTGGTCGGGCTTGCGGGCTGTGACAAGTCGTTGCCCGGGATGATGATGGCAATGGTTCGCCTGAACGTGCCGTCGGTCTTCATCTACGGCGGTTCTATCCTTCCGGGCAAGGTGCCCGCCGGCGCGAATGTGCCAGAGGATTTTGCCAACCGTGACCTGACCGTGCAGGACATGTTCGAAGCCGTCGGGCGCCACCAGAACGGCACCCTCAGCGACGAGGCACTTGCGATCCTTGAGCGGGTGGCCTGCCCGTCTGCCGGCGCCTGTGGCGGTCAGTTCACCGCCAACACGATGGCCTGCGTCAGCGAAGCAATCGGCCTTGCGCTGTTCAATTCCTCCGGAGCGCCCGCGCCCTATGAAAGCCGGGACCAGTATGGGACCGCGTCCGGCGAGGCGGTGATGAAGCTGCTGGAACAGAATATCCGCGCCCGGGACGTCGTCACCCGCCAAAGCCTCGAAAACGCTGCGCGCGTGGTTGCCTGCACGGGTGGCTCGACCAATGCCGGGCTGCACCTGCCGGCCATCGCCCACGAAGCCGGCATCGACTTCGACCTGTTCGACGTCTGCGAGATCTTCCACGACACGCCCTATTTCGTGGACCTGAAGCCGGGTGGCCAGTACGTGGCCAAGGACCTCTATGACGCTGGCGGGATTCCTGTCGTGATGAAGGAGCTGCGCAAGGCGGGCCTGATCCACGAGGATTGCGTGACCGCTTCGACCCGCACCATTGGCGAGGAACTGGACCGCATCGACCGCGACGCCGACGGGCGCGTGATCTACCCGATCGAAACGCCGATCACCCAGACCGGCGGCGTTGTCGGCCTGAAGGGCAACCTTGCGCCGGAAGGTGCCATCGTGAAGGTGGCCGGCATGGAAACCGAGCAGCAGGTCTTCTCCGGTCCGGCCCGTGTCTTCGATTGCGAGGAGGACGCGTTCGAGGCGGTAAAGGCGCGTGGCTACAAGGAAGGCGAGGTTATCGTGATCCGCAACGAAGGCCCCGCCGGTGGCCCCGGCATGCGCGAGATGCTGGCCACGACGGCCGCCCTTTCGGGACAGGGAATGGGCAAGAAAGTGGCGTTGATCACCGATGGCCGCTTCTCCGGCGCGACCCGTGGGTTCTGCGTCGGGCACGTTGGGCCGGAAGCCGCTCATGGCGGGCCGATTGCGTTGCTCGAGGATGGTGACGTGATTACCATCGACGCAATCAAGGGCGAGATCTCGGTCGCGTTGAGCGACGAGCAACTCGCCGAACGAAAGAAAAGCTGGGCAGGACCTCGGGACACCATCTACGCCACCGGCGCGCTGTGGAAATACGCGCAGCTTGTGGGGGGTGCCAGACTGGGGGCCGTGACTCACCCCGGGGGCAAAGACGAGAAGCATGTCTACATGGACCTGTAGTCCGAAGAGCACGATGGCGGCGCATTTCTGCGCCGCTTTCCTTCTGGCCGGTTGCGCAACGGATGCGCCGGTCAGCAGAACGGCGGGGAAGGTGGACGGCACGCTCACCCGCTTTCCGGTTCTCGACAATGCAGTGGTGATCGCGGCTCCGGCCGGCTATTGCATCGATGCGCCAGGCAGCCGCTCCGACAGCCACGATGCTTTTGTCCTGCTGGCATCCTGCCGGGCGGTCACCGGGCGAGAGGATGCGCCAACGCCGCGCCGACCCGGTTTGCTGACGGCCAGTGTCGACGGCACGACCGTCGGTCGGGCCTTCCCGTCCGAACAGGAGTTCGCCGCTTTTTTCGACACCACGCGGGGCGAAGCACTGTTGTCGAGCACGGGCAACTCCGACCACATCGCGATCCGCGAACATTTCGCCAAGGATGGCGCCTATTTCGTGCACGCACTGGAGCGGAATGACAGCGATGTTCTCGACGGACAGAGCTGGCGCACGATTTTCGAAGTGAACGGGCGAATGGTGACGGCAACGCTCAGGGACGTGCCGGACCACCCGATCCCGTCGCAAGCCGGGATGCGCATCGTCGAGGATTTCGCAAGCCGGATCGCGGCAGCCAGTCCCCGCATGCGCTAGTGTTTGCAGGTTTGAAACCTTTTCCCGTAAAGAGGGACGTGGCGGTTTCCTTGGAACGGGTGCATGGCAAAGGGCGCGATCAATCGGATTGGCGGTCTCTTCGACAGGGGAGTTCTGCGCCGTTGGCGCCGGGGGCTGGAAGCAGTCGTATCGCCGGGGTCCTCCGACCCGAAAGGCGTGGGCCATGACGCCCAGACAGGGCATGGTGATCAACGCCGGAACGGCAAGCGGGCGGAGCCTCGCGGCGACGACGAGGTTAACGTGCACAGGTCAAACGCCCCGAGAGGCGCGGATTGCGTATGGCGACCGTCGCTCTGGTGCGAGCCGGCTACACCGCGCGGTCACACCAATCTGACCTCCGGGACTCGTCTTGCACAGGATGTGGCCCTGTTTCACGACTGTCCCGATTGCGACATCGCCACCCGACAGCTTCCTGAGCCGGCCGGATCAGATCCGGATGGCAAATATGCCCTTCAGATAGAGGTCTTTCGGTTCAATGGGTCCTTCCTGTCGCTGGCGATGGATTTGCCGTCCGAGGCAATCTCCGGCCTTTCGCGCCGGCACCTGATCGGGGTTCGGGCGTCGCTCGAAACCGAGCGCCCGTTGGAGGTCTTCGCCCGGTTGAACGTTCGCCACGGGCCAAACACTGAGAAGATTTCGCGCGAGGTCGGAGTTTCGGATGGCATTGCGGCACTGGAATTCGACCTCGCTTATGCCGACATGCATGAGACTCGCGTGGAAGCCGCATGGATCGACTTGATCTTCAAGGCGCCGGCCATGAACATGATCCACCTGCAGGACGTTTCGTGCCACCGCCGCTTCCGTGCCGAGCTTTGAGGATGCCATGACAGAACTCACCCTCTCGATAGCACGAGTTCGTGGCGGTGTCTGGCACGAAGTATTAGTCGCACCGGACGGAGACATGGAGGCACCGCTCATCGAGGTTGTGCTTCAGGACACTCCGATTGAGGGGGCGCAACTGTTCCCCCGACGCCGAGGTCGGGAACCTCTGGACACTCAAGGTGCCGATCCCGGTGCATCTCCTGTCGGATGGTGTGCAAACCTTCGTCGTGAGAGACATGGCCAGTGACGAGACGCTGGCGCGGTTCTCCATCGTCACAGGACCGTCTCTGGACGAGGACATCCGGGTGGAACTGGAAATGCTGCGCGCGGAACTCGATCTGCTCAAGAAAGCCGTTCGGCACCACTGCGCCGAAGCGGCGGAGACCTGAGCGTCACCGCTTTACGTTCACGTAAAGCGGTGACGCCGCGTTGCGCGTGACAAGCCCTCTGCCGATCTCCATTCTGCCGGCCAAAAGGGAGGGATTCATGACCGCGTACCCACATCTTCTGGCGCCGCTGGACCTCGGCTTCACGACATTGAAGAACCGGGTCCTGATGGGCTCGATGCACACCGGCCTTGAAGAAACCCGGGATTGGGAGCGTGTGGCAACCTTCTATGGTGAACGCGCCGCCGGGGATGTGGCACTGATCGTCACCGGTGGCATGGCGCCCAACCGTGAGGGGGGTGTCTTTCCCGGGGCCGCGGGACTTTTCACCGACCAGGACATTGCCAACCACAGGATCGTCACCGACCGGGTGCATGACAACGGCGGCAAGATCGCGATGCAGATCCTGCATGCGGGGCGCTATGCCTACAGCCCGGAATGTGTCTCTGCGTCTGCCGTGAAATCTCCGATCTCGCCGTTCCCGCCGAAGGCGCTGGATGAAGCGGGTATCGAGAAGCAGATCGCCGACATCGCCACCGCCGCGGCCCGTGCGAAGGCTGCAGGCTATGACGGTGTCGAGGTGATGGGATCGGAGGGGTATTTCCTCAACCAGTTCCTGGTGACCCATACCAACAAGCGGACTGATCGTTGGGGCGGTTCCTACGAAAACCGGATGCGGTTGCCGATCGAGGTTGTGAAGCGCTGCCGCGAGGCCGTGGGACCGGATTTCATCATCATCTATCGGCTGTCGATGATCGACCTGGTGCCCAACGGCTCGACCTGGGAGGAGGTCGTCCAATTGGCGAAGGCCATCGAAGCTGCCGGTGCCACGATCATCAACACCGGCATCGGCTGGCACGAGGCCCGCATTCCCACCATCGCAACCTCCGTGCCGCGCCGTGCCTTCACCTGGGTGACGAAGAAGTTGATGGGCGAAGTGACCATCCCGGTAATCACATCCAACCGGATCAACACGCCCGAGGTGGCCGAGGACGTGCTGTCGGAAGGGTGTGCGGACATGGTCTCGATGGCGCGTCCGTTCCTCGCGGATTCCCAGTTCGTGAAAAAGGCAGCCGAGGGCAGGGGGCACGAAATCGCGCCCTGCATCGCCTGCAATCAGGCCTGCCTCGATCACACGTTCAGCGGCAAGCTGACCTCTTGTCTGGTCAATCCCCGCGCCTGCCACGAAACCGAGATCTGCATAGAGCCTGCCACCGGCACGAAGTCCATTGCCATCGTTGGCGCTGGACCCGCGGGTCTCGCTACGGCAATGACTGCGGCCGAGCGCGGCCACAGGGTGACGCTGTTCGACCGTGCCGGCGAAGTCGGTGGCCAGCTCAACTTGGCGAAGAAGGTTCCCGGCAAGGAAGAATTCCACGGGCTCGTTGCGTGGTTCGACACAATGGTGCGCAAGTCCGGGGTCGAGCTGCGGCTCGGAGAGGAGGCCACCGTCGAGTTGCTGGTCGATTTCGACGAGGTGATCGTGGCCACCGGCGTCCGCCCGCGCGACCCAAAGATCCCGGGGCAGGATGGCGCGAATGTGCTTGGCTATGTCGACGTGCTGCGCGACGAGGCACAGGTCGGTCCGAAGGTCGCCATCGTCGGCGCCGGCGGCATCGGCTTCGACGTTGCGCAATTCGTGGCACACACGGGTGAGAGCCCGACAGAGAACCTCGATGAGTGGAAGGAGATCTGGGGTGTGGGAGATCCGGAAGAAACCCGCGGTGGCCTCGCACCCGAGGGGCCGCAACCGGAGCAGGCGGCACGCGACGTTGTGCTGTTGCAGCGCAAGGCAGAAAAGCTCGGCAAGCGGCTGGGCAAGACGACGGGCTGGATCCACCGTGCCGAATTGAAGATGCTCGGCGTGAAGATGCTGGGCGGCGTGAACTACGAGGCGATCGAGGACGGCGGCATCAGGGTGTCGTCGGGCGATGCGCAGGACAACCCAACGTTGATCGAGGCAGATACCGTGATCCTCTGTGCCGGTCAGGAGCCGGAGCGGAGCCTTGCGGACGCGCTCGAGGCCGAGGGCAAACCTGTCCATGTGATCGGTGGGGCCGATGTAGCGGCCGAACTGGACGCCAAGCGGGCGATCGATCAAGCCGTGCGGCTCGCGGCCAGGCTCTGACAGAAATCGGGCGGAAGTGTCTTTTTAAGGGCCCCCTGGTGGGGCCCTTTCTTTGTTTCGCATCCCTCGGAAACCGCCGGACACGCGCCTAGATTGTCGCCCGATGGGACGCAATCAGCACAAAAAAAATTTCTTGCTGAAGGGGCAAATGAGGCAGGCCGACTGGTAGCCGTATCCTCGATTTGTTGCTCAAGTCACCAGAGTCCAAAGGGTTTTTTGCGCGCTCTAGTGTTTCCATAGGCAAAACGATGCCCGATTAATCCCAGACATTGTCGGCAGTTTGCCCCAGTCTTGCCGGAATTCGAATGGATACATGACCCGTAGACAAAGAGTTCACGAGGATCGCTTATGGATCGCCTGACCGAGATGGAAGCCTTCGCCACCGTTGTGGATCAGGGTGGCTTCACGGATGCCGCGAAGAAAATGGGCATCTCCAAGTCGGCCGTTTCCAAACACGTGTCCTCGCTCGAGGCGCGTCTTGGTGCCCGCCTATTGAACCGCACCACCCGCCGCGTCTCGCCCACGGAAATCGGTCTGGCCTATTACGACCGCGCCCGTCGCGTGCTGAACGACGCCGGCGAGGCCGATGCGCTCGTCACATCGATGCAATCGGCGCCGTCCGGCCTGTTGCGGATCTCCGTAGCTACCGATTTCGGGGTGAATCATCTCTCGCCGATCCTTGGTGACTTCCTCGCCGAGTACCCGGATATCACCGTCAACATGGTGCTGAACAATCGCTACGTGGAGCTGATCTCCGAAGGTTTCGACATGGCGATCCGGATCGGAGAGTTGGAAGATTCCACGCTGCGTGCACGCAAACTGGCCGAAACCAGCAAACGAATGATTGCCAGCCCAAGCTACTACCAGCACTACGGGCGGCCGCAGAAGATCGATGATCTGAACGGACACAAACTGCTGCATTATTCCAATCAATCTTCGGGCAATGTCTGGAAGCTGACAGCCCCGTCGGGAGAGCGGCGCCAGGTACGCACTGCCGGATGGTTGACGGTCAATGATGGCCAGTCGCTGCTCAACGCCGCCGTCTCGGGGCTTGGTATCGCGTATCTGCCGAGCTTCCTCTACGCCGACGCCATGCGCGAGGGGCTGGTAGAAGAAGCGATCCCGGATCTGCCGATCGAACCGCTTGGGATTTATGCGGTGTACCCGCCGGGCCGGTTTACCCAGCCCAAGGTGCGCGCCTTCATCGACTTCCTTGTCCGAAGCTTCTCCGAAAAGGGGCAGGAGATCTGGTAGGGATACCGGACGAAATCCAACACGATGCTGAATGGCCGGAGGTTTGCCCCTCCGGCCATTTACCTTTCGGGGTTGCTCCGAAGCGCTGTGGCGGCTCCGATGGGATCACTCTGTCCCTTGCAGGATGACCTCGACACGCCGGTTTCGCTTGCGACCATCCTCTGTGGAATTGGGTGCGCGTGGAGCAAGGTATCCCACGCCCTCTGCCGAAATCCGGTCGCCGGCGATAGCGTGATCGGAGATCAGCCGCGCACGTACCTCCGCAGCGCGCTTCCTCGACAATGCGATATTGCTGGCCAGTTCTCCTTCTGCATCCGTGTGCCCCACGAGTGTTATCCGCGCTTCGGGCGCGCGTGTCAGAAAGGTGGCCAATGCTTCGAGAGATGCGAATTCCGTTGCCTCCAGTGCCGAGGAGCCCGTCTGAAAGGACAGGTCATCAAGGGAGACATGACCCTGTTGTCGGAGTGTGTTGGCTAGTGGGGAATCGAGGTCTGCCGTGGGTGGGGCCGTCCCGGAAACCGTCGGTCGCGGACGCGGCCCGGTGGTGTCCGACTCGCGCAGCGCCGTGCCGGCCGGGACATCGGACGGCGTGACCTCTGTCAGTTGAACAAAGCCGCGATTGTCGGAGCGGCTGACCAGCAGGAACGCGCGCTCGATCTGGTCGCCGTCCCCACGATGGACGAGCAAAAACCGGTAGTCTCCGAGGTCCACGTGCATTTCCGGTGCTGGCAGAACCGGCAGGGAATACCGGAACTCGAACCCGCCGCATTCAGTCGCTTCACATTCGAACACGGGCTGATACCCGGCCTGGACAAGCTGCGAGCGCAGTGGGTCGAGCAATTGCAACGTGGTCAGGTTGGCGCCCTGCAACTGCCAGGCCCTGTGGCGGATTGATCCGTCGGCGACCTCTGTCGCCGGGGTGCCGTCGCGCACGGGCGACAGCGGAAGGGCGAGCGAGCCGAGCGGTGTCTCTTCCTGGGCCACCAGTCGGGCACTGGTTGGAAAGGTCGGATCTAGCGCAACAGCCGGCTGAGCCAGAAGGCAGGCGGCAAGCGTCAGGGTGCGGGCGGGGATGATCATTGCCGTGTTGCTCTTCCTCCGCGTCGCCCACCAGACGACGCACGCAGGCACTTTAGCTGTCCGACTGTCCCCGGCAAGGTTTCAGTCCGGAACCGACAGGGCGAGCGTCCGGCTGATCACTGCGTAGCGGTCGCCGCTCTCCTCGTGCCAGGTGTTGAAAGCCTCCTGCGCCTTGCGTTGTGCGGATTTCGATGTCGCAGCGCCGTCCAGCACACCGGCCATGTTCAGGGCGGCCACCACGGATTTCGACAGGATCAGCGCATCGTATCCGGCGAACCGAAGCGCATACTGGCCCGTCATGCCGCCCAGGCGCGTACCACGTTTCTTGAGCAGATCGAACAGGCCAACGGTGTCCTCGACCGGCCAGTTTCCAAGGTAGGTCGCCGCCGATCCGTGCTCCCGTGCGAGATCGGAGAGGAACGCCGCGTTATCCCGGATCGAGAGGATCTTGCCCGCATGGCGAACGATATCGGTGTTCTTCAGGTGCGCATCAAGGTCATCGTCTGACATCAGGGCGTTCCGACCGATGTCGAACCCATGAAAGGCGGTTTCGAAGTTGGGCCACTTCTTGTCGATCACCGACCAGTTGAACCCGGCCTGAAAGACACGGCGGGAGAATTCGGACAACAGGCGATCGTCCGACAGGTCCCGAAGCGGCACGTCAGGCGGGGGAGGAAGCGCGGCGGCAAGTCCGTCCTCGCCGTGGCGCTGCACGGCCATTTCCCGGATCTCGGAGTAGCTTTTCACGTCTCGCGAGCCTCCCGCTCCAGTCGGTCCACCAGACGTTGCCGCGCCTCTGGCAGGGGACGGTCTCCCAGCGCCGGCGCCAGCCTGGTTTGCAGAAAGTACCCTGTTGTGCGCAGTCCTTCCAGAACCTCGCCTGCATGTGACGGAGATTCGCCGCGCAGGGGGGCGGGCAGCGGAAGCAGCCGCTCGGCCCATTCTCCGGCGCCGGCCTCGGTCACTGCCCGGCCCGTTTTCGGGGAAACATAGCGAAGCCCTTCGGTGGCTCCGGTCACGGCGCAGGCCGTGAGATCCAGCCCGAAGCCAAGCTCCTCCAGCAGCGCGCGCTCCCAGAGCAGGTAGAGCGCGGGCCAGTCCGCCTCGGTTCCAAGGGAATCGAGGAGGGTTTGCGTGGCCGTGTAGAACCCGCGATGCGGCTCCCGTTCCGGCAGGGCGAAGGAGACGAGCGCACAGGCCGCGCCAAGCCCATAGAGCGCGCGGCGGTCTCCGAGCGTCGCTGAGGTGCGTGACAGGATGGGCTCGACGCGGTACGTGCCGAGGTGTTCTTCCAGACGCGCCCGCCACTCGACCGAGAGCTGGTTTCCCGGCTGAAGCACCGGGGCAAGTTTGCGCGAGGTGCCGCCATGCACGACACCTGCGTGGCGCCCATGCGCGAGGGTAAAGACCTCGATGATCGCGGCGCTCTCACCATGTGGCCGTACCGCGATCAGGGTTCCTTCGTCGCGCCAGTCCATGTTCCCTCCGGAAGATCGGCGTGAAGTATCGCGGGGTCGCGGCGCGAAGCCAAGCGGTTCCGGATCGGTGGGTGTCGGCGGCTGGGGGGGGCCGAACAGGTACCCGATTGCCGATCGGTCGCCCGGAAACGATCCGGTGCGCGCGTCACTCCAGCCCCGGTTCATCCAGCATGTGACGCCCGGCGCGGCTCTCCACCTCGATGATCCAAAGATCCGGATCGGAGGCGCGCTGCCGGGCGAGCAGGGCATCGACATCGGGCTCGGCGCCTTCCGTGAGCAGGTCCCAAGGGCGGGAGCCGTCAAGTGACATGATCCTCTGGAACACTTTCGCTGTCCCGTCCAGAAGAGCCAGCTTGATCAAGATTGCCCCGGCCGTGTCATCGCCCTTCGACAGGACATAGGCGGGGACGGATTCTAGCTGGAGCCGCATCAGGTAGGCCTGAACCCAAAGGCCTGCGGCCAATCGGCTCACGTATTGCCGTCCTTGAAATCGAGACCCATCTCGGAGTATCGCTCGGCCTCTTCCAGCCAGCCCGGACGGACCTTCACCTGCAGGAACAGGTGCACCTTGCGGCCAAGGAACTCTTCCAGCTCGGCCCGTGCCGACTGGCCGATTGCCTTTATCGTCTCGCCGCCCTTGCCGAGCAGGATACCCTTGTGACCGTCCCGCGCGACGTAGACCAGCTGATCCACACGCACCGACCCATCCTTGCGCTCCTCCCAGTTCTCCGTCTCGACGGTCAACTGGTAGGGCAATTCCTGATGCAGCCTGAGCGTGAGTTTCTCGCGCGTCATCTCCGCGGCGATCATCCGCATCGGCAGGTCGGAAAGCTGGTCCTCTGGGTAGAGCCATGGCCCTTCCGGCAATGCGCCGGCAAGCCAGACACGAAGGTCATCGACGCCATATCCCTTCTCGGCAGAGATCATGAAAGTCTCCGCAAAGGGATAGGCTTCGTTCATCTGCTGGGTCAGCGCGAGCAGCTCCTTCGACTGCACGCGGTCGATCTTGTTGATCGCCAGGGCGACCGACTGGCCTGTGTTGCGGTCTTCCAGCGTGTCGAGAATGGCTTGGACACCGGGCGTGAGCCCGCGATGCGCCTCGACGAGCAGAACGACAAGGTCGGCGTCGGCCGCACCGCCCCAGGCCGCTGCGACCATGGCGCGATCCAGACGCCGGCGGGGGCGGAACAGCCCTGGCGTGTCCACGAAGACGATCTGTGCGTCGCCATCAACGGCCACGCCTCGAATCCGTGCCCGGGTCGTCTGCACCTTGTGTGTGACGATCGAAACCTTCGCGCCCACCATCCTGTTGAGAAGGGTGGATTTCCCTGCGTTGGGCTCTCCGATCAGGGCAACGAAGCCGCAGCGTGTGCTCATGGGGCTCTCCTTGGGTAGGCCAACGCATGTAGTCCATTTGCAGGGCGGAGGCCAGTCTTCGTCCGCATGGCCACGGCCACGACCCGCGCGCCGATCAAACTCCCTAAGATTCTAACGGACCCGTTCCGGATTAACGGCGCGTTATGTCGCTTGGGATAGGGCAATCCCAATTAATGTCGATGTCAGGGACCCCAAATGATCCGCGCCCGCCTTTCCAAACTGTCCACGCGCTTCTATGCGATCGTGGCGCTTGCAACCCTTTTGACGGCTGTTCTTTCGGAGACTTTGCTGAGCCTCGCGGTCGAAAACGCCTATCGGATGCGTCACAATCACCTCGGCGACGTCGTCGCCGCGACCGTCAGCCTGCTGGCGGATCTGGAAGAACAAGTCGTTTCCGGCGAGCTGACGCGCGCAGACGCGCAGGCAGAAGCAAAGCGGATCCTCAATACGATCCGGTTTGGCGACTCGGGCTATTTCTTCACCTTCGACCACGACCTGAATATCCTCGTGCTTCCAGTGAAGCAGGAATGGGTCGGGACGAACAAGGCTGGCTACGAGGATGCGAACGGCCTGAAACTGTATCAGGAGTTGCGGGACGTTGCGGTCCGCGACGGCGCAGGCGCTGTCTCCTACCAATTCATCAAGCCGGGCTCGAGCGTTGCGGAAGAGAAGATCGGCTTCGCGCAGAACTTCGAACCCTGGGGGTGGATCGTGGGAACCGGGTCCTATGTCTCCGACATCCGCGCAGAACTAGCAACGCTTCGCAACATCAGCAATGCGGTGCTCGGGGGCAGCCTGCTTGTGCTGCTGGTCCTGTCCACGGTCCTTGTCCGCAGTGTTGCCAAGCCTTTGAACGGGCTTGTCGAACGCATGATGAGCATGCGGGAAGGGAACTACGACGCGCCAGTGCCATCCATTGGTGCGCGGGGCGAGATTGGCGATATGGCGCGCACCATCGATGTCTTCCGGCAGGCCTTGCAGGAGCGGGAGCAGCTGCAGGCCGAGCAGGCAGCCAAGGATGCCGACATTGCCCGGGAGCGGGAGGAGGCACACAGGAAAGAGCGGGAGATGGAGGCACGGGAGGCCGCGTCCGCCGAAGAACGGCGACAGGAGGAGGAACGGCAGCGGGCAGAGCGCGAGGCGCAACGCGCAAGCGTCGCTGCGGAACAGGAGCAACATCGTCAGGAACAGGAACTGGTGGTCACGGCACTGGCCGACTCGCTGAAAGCAATCTCCGCCGGCAATCTGAGTACCCGGATCGACGCCCAGTTCCCCGAGGCCTACGAGACCTTGCGCCAGGACTTCAACCAGGCAGTCGAGAAGATCGCGGGGTTGGTCGGCTCTATCGTGGAGGGATCCGCGACCATCACCGTCGAATCCCAGAACCTGAACACGGCAGCGGCTGAACTCAGTCGCCGAACGGAATCCCAGGCGGCATCGCTCGAAGAAACGGCTGCAGCGATCACAGAGCTGTCATCGTCGCTGGACAGTTCGGTGCATGGCGCGACCGATGCCGCAAAAACTGTCACGCGGGCGCGGGAACGATCTGTCGCTGGCCGGGACGTCGTGCAGCGAACAATTGTTGCGATGTCCGAGATTGCCGACAGCTCTGACAAGATCTCGAAGATCACCAGCGTGATTGACGACATCGCCTTCCAGACGAACCTCCTTGCGTTGAACGCCGGGGTCGAAGCCGCGAGGGCAGGCGATGCGGGGCGCGGATTTGCGGTCGTGGCATCCGAGGTTCGCGCCCTTGCGCAGCGTTCGTCGGAAGCCGCCCGAGAGATTGCACACCTGATTGCCACGAGTGGCCAGCAGGTGGAGTCCGGAGTCAGCCTGGTCAACGATTCCGGCAGCTCGCTTGAGGAAATTGAAGCCCTGGTGAGCAATCTTGACGAGTTGGTCGGAGCAATCGCGGATGCGACCACACAGCAGGCAACGGGCCTGTCGGAGATCAGCACCGCCGTCAATCGGCTGGATCAGGTGACCCAGCAGAACGCGGCGATGTTCGAGGAAACGTCGGCAGCGGTCATGGCCTTGCAGACCCAGGCGCAGGTTCTCGATCAGAATAGCGGAAGTTTCACCCTCGGTGGAGACCCGCGGCCTGTCCAACGCGCCTCGTAAACGCGGGCACGGTCTGGCTCGCAAGGAGCGATGCGCGCTTTGGAGGTCGAAAGGGTGCCGGGCTCACCGGATGGCGTTCTGGCGGGTCAGCCATCCTTGCGGGCGACCGTGGTCGCGGTGGGGCCTCGAAAGCGCCGGGTACGAATATGCGGTCTGGGGCGAAACGGGGCCGAAACGTCTCTGTCGACAGATCGAAGTAGAGCACGGATTGGTCCGGGGAACTCGTTCTAAGACGAAAGAAACGTGGTCCATAAACCAGGACCGCTCCATCGTTCGTCTTTGTCCTGGGCACCTGCAAGTGGTCGAGACACCTGCCGTCTGGAAATGGCCTTCGGGTTGCAAGGTACCGGTCGATCGCGAGGCGGGGCATCGGGAAATGGGTGGGCGCCTTCGCCACCCCAAGGTTGAGCGGCGTGAGTGACACCGCTCGAATTCGGATCACTTCCGATCCAGCGCATCCAGCAGTTTCGTGGCCGCGGATTGCTCCGCCTGCCGTTTTGAACCGGCACGGCTGATCGCCTCTTCGCCGGTCTTCAGCTTGGCCGCGATGGTGAACTCCGGGGCGTGGTCCGGACCCGTGCGCTCCAGTAGAACATAGCTGGGCGGTGGCATTCCCCGGGCCTGCGCCCATTCCTGAAGTGCGGTCTTGGGATCCCGGGCGCGTTCTTCGGCGTTTTCGATCCGCTCACCCCAGAGGCGAAGAACGACCGGCTTGGCCGCGTCCAGGCCGCCGTCGAGATAGATCGCGGCAATCACCGCCTCCATGGCATCGCCAAGCAACGCATTCTTGCGCCGCCCACCCGACATCATCTCCGAGCGACCGAGTTTCAGTGCCGCGCCAAGGTCGATCTGCCGAGCGGCATCGGCACAGGTCTCCTTGCGCACGAGGGCGTTGTAGCGCGGGGCGAGCTGACCTTCGTCGGCCACCGTATCGGCCGTGAAAAGCGCCTCCGCGATGATGAGGTTCAGGACCCGGTCCCCAAGAAACTCCAGCCGCTGGTTCGACGGACGGGTTTCCGACGCGATGGAAGGGTGGGTCAGCGCGCGCACCAGAAGTTCCGGCTTGCGGAACTGGTACCCGAGCCGATCCTGAAACGCGCGAACGTCAGCCGAGAGCTTCAATCGATCCTCTTGAACAGTCGGTCCGGGCGCCAGGTCCAGACATAGAACAGTGAACGACCGGCGGACGAGAACATGATCCGGTCGGCGCGACCGATCAGGTTTTCATAGGGAACAAAGCCGACGCCACGGGCCAGTTGGTTTACCCGACTGTCAGTCGAGTTGTCCCGGTTGTCACCCATGAAAAAATAGTGGCCCTCGGGCACGCTGTAGACCGGGGTGTTGTCGGTCGGCCCATTGCCCACGTTCAGGATCGAGTGGGTGCGGCCGCCGGGCAGGGTTTCGACGAACTTCTCTTTTTCGCAGGAGCCGCCGGCGCCTACGGGACCGTTGAAACAGCGCGGCAGAAGCTGTTGCGGTCCCTGCGGTTCCATCGGCTCGACGAACATACCGACCGGCTCTGTCGGGACAGCCTCGCCGTTGAGGTGGAGAATGCCATTCTTCACCTGAACCCGGTCGCCGGGCAATCCGATCAGGCGTTTGATGAAATCCTGTCCATTGACCGGGTGGCGAAAGACGACCACATCGCCGCGTTCCGGCTCGGACCCGAGAATGCGCCCGTCGATGGGACACATTCCGAAGGGGCAGGAATACTGCGAATAGCCGTAGGCCATCTTGTTGACGAAGAGGAAATCACCGATCAGCAGCGTATCCTTCATCGACCCGGACGGGATCCAGAATGGCTGGAAGAACAGGGTGCGGAACACGCCCGCAATCAGCAGTGCATAGACTACCGTCTTGATCGTCTCGACGATCCCGTCCTTCGCGTCGCTCATGCCTGTCCTCTGCCTTCTTTGGTTCGGCCCGCATCGGGCTCGGGGCTACATGATCGGGAGGGGCCGAGGTGTCAAGCGTCGGTGCTGTCCGTCCCCGGGGTGACGGGCCGCGCTTCGATCACAACGAACGCCTGCGCCCAAGGGTGATCGTCTGTCAGGGTGACGTGGATGATCGCCTCGTGACCCGGGGGCGTCATCTCCTTCAGGCGGTCGGCGGCCCAGCCGGAAACCTCCATGACCGGTTGTCCGGTGCGCAGATTGGAGACAGCCATGTCCTTCCACGCGATCCCCATGCGCAACCCGGTGCCAAGGGCCTTGCTACAGGCTTCTTTGGCGGCCCATCGCTTGGCATAGGTGCCCGCCGTGTCGTGCCGGCGTTCGGCTTTGCGTTGCTCTATGTCGGTGAAAACCCGGTTTCGAAACCGGTCGCCGAATCGATCCAGCGTGCCCTGGATGCGCTCGATATTGGCGAGGTCGGTGCCGATGCCGAGGATCATGGAAACCCCACCGTGACGGTTCCTGTCGCCTGGTTCAGAAGAAGTGTCAGCCTGTCTGGGAACGTGCCGCCGGTGGCCGGATCGGGACGGCGTGCGGAAACCACAAAACTCAATCCCGCGGCGGGGTCATATCGGGCCTCGATCCCCTCAAGGGACAACCCCGCGAAGCCGATGCCTGGCGCATTTGCCGAGACGAGTGTGCATGTCCGTGATCCTGCCGGCCCGAAGGGCGGCGAGAGGATCATCAGGTGGAAGGCTCCCAGCGCCGGTTCGATCGTGTCGATGACGGCAAGGCGGACAGCGCCGTTGGCGTAGGTACGTGTCTCGGCCTCCCATGGCTCGGCGATGTTCCAGGCGCGCGTCAGGTGGTCCGGTGCGGCGTGGCAGGCCCTGACATCCACCGCATGTGCCGGCGAGATCGACAGCGCAATGGTCACCGCAATCGACGCCAGCTTTGCGATGGCAAAGCCGGTCATGCCCGTGCCGCGTCCATCAGGTCGCGCATGCGGCGGATCGATGCCTCCAGACCGACGAATATCGCCTCGCCCACGAGGAAATGGCCGATGTTCAGCTCCACGATCTCCGGGAACGCGGCAACGGGCTGGACGGTGTCAAAGGTCAGCCCGTGGCCCGCGTGCACCTCAAGTCCCAACCCGTATGCGAAGCTTGCCATGTCCCGCAGCCGCTCGAGTTCCGCGTCACGCTCATCGAAGCGCCCTTCTGCATGGGCATCGCAATAGGCGCCGGTATGCAGTTCCACCACCGCGGCACCGATCCGGTGGGCCGCCTCGATCTGGCGGGCATCCGCGGCGATGAAGATCGACACACGGCAGCCTGCATCGCGCAGCGGGGCGATGAAATGGGCCAGGCGGTTTTCGTCCTGCGCGACCTCCAGCCCACCTTCGGTTGTCCGCTCCTCACGTTTCTCGGGGACGATGCAGACGGCATGGGGTTTGTGGCGAAGGGCAATCGCCTGCATTTCCTCCGTTGCGGCCATCTCGAAGTTGAGCGGCACGTTCAGGGTCCGTGCCAGTCCCTCGATATCGGCATCGCTGATATGGCGACGGTCCTCGCGAAGGTGGGCGGTGATCCCGTCTGCACCTGCCGCTTCGGCCAGCTGCGCAGCGCGCAGAGGATCCGGGACGTCGCCGCCGCGCGCGTTCCGCACCGTCGCCACGTGGTCTATATTCACGCCGAGCCGCAGCCGGCCGACAAACTCTGTCTGGCTCATCCCAAAACTCCCTGTTGCCTCGCAGACATAGACGGGCGGTCGCGCCGACGAAAGCCCCAAGGCCGTTTGCGCCGACCCCATCGCTCGGATAGGTGTTTCGCAAACCGCATTCAAGACGAGCCACCGATGATCCGAACCACCCGCCGCCTGCTTGCCATTGTCGCACTTGCTGCATTGGCGGCCTGTTCAAGTCAGACCTCGATGTCGGAGAAACCGGTGGATCCGCTGGGCGAGTTCAAACTGGCGCACAATATTGTCGTGGTGAAGAACGTCCAGAAGGTGCAGCCGTCGAAAGATATTCCGCCACAGGTCTGGGACGATGCGGTGACGGAGGCGATCCAGGCGCGGATGGGCCGCTACGATGGCAGCCAGCTGTATCACCTCGGGGTCCAGGTTCTGGGCTACTCCGTCGCGGTGCCGGGCGTACCGCTTGTTCTGGCGCCGAAATCCGTCGTCGTGGTCGAGGCCACGGTCTGGGATGATGCGAAAGGTGGCAAGATCAATGCCGAGCCGCGCCAGTTTACGGTCTTTGAATCGGCCAGTCCCGATCTGTTCATCGGTTCGGGCCTGACCAAGACAAAGGACGAACAGGTTGCGAACCTCGCGGCAAATGTCGCGTTGCAGATCGAAAACTGGCTGCGCGAGAACGAAGCGTGGTTCGCCGCGCGCGA
Organism: Aliiruegeria haliotis; assembly: GCF_003003255.1. Classification (GTDB taxonomy): domain Bacteria; phylum Pseudomonadota; class Alphaproteobacteria; order Rhodobacterales; family Rhodobacteraceae; genus Tropicimonas; species Tropicimonas haliotis. Next base: position 955 of record NZ_PVTD01000003.1, on the reverse strand, counting down.
GTGACACTTTGCCAGGACCATGCGGGTCGGTGTGAGGGAAGACATGTCGGTGCATCTGTACAAGCAAGGGTTTTCCTACCTGGACGCGCCGAAATGTGGCAGCACATCGTTGAAGCACTTCTTTTTCGAGATCGAGAACGGTTTCGAATTCAGGAGGTTCCACGCGAACGGGCGGGCCCGGAATATCCACAACGCCGTCTACCCGGCCCGGGATTTTGCAAGCCAGCCGCATCGGCGCATCGCGGCGCACACCCGCGTGGCTGTCGTGCGGGATCCGGTCGGTCGGCTGCTGTCCTGCTATGGCAATCGCGTGCTCGGGGGAGGGGACCTCGATTCCCTCGATCTGACTGGATCGCAGCGGGCGCGCGGTATGACGGAAAGGCCCGACCTGGCGACGTTCGTGCGGTTCCTGCCGGACTACCGGGCCCTGTCGCCGAGTGTCGCGCACCATAGCCAACCGCTTTCCCACTTTTTGGGCACCGACCCGGACTACTATAGTCGGGTCTTCGGGATGGGCGATCTTGATGAGCTTGTTTCCATGGTGGCGGAGCGCGTGGGGGATGTGCCGAACCTCGGAAGGATGACGCGCAACAGGTTCCGGTCGCACGTGCACGACCTCACCGAAGACGTCCGCACTGCCATAGAAGTTCACTATGCCGAGGACATTCAGTTGTTCGGAGCGTGGATGTAGTCCGGCAAGGCAACTCCGCCGCCGGAAAACGCTCAACGCCCCGTGAAGAGGTTGAATATTGCCGGGAGTTCCTGCGGAAGCAGCTTGATTTCTGTCTTCAGACCCAATATCCCGCGCGCGATGTAGAACCGGGCCGCAGGTTGCCCCCCAAAGACGAGGCGCCACGACACATGGCAAAGGAAAAGTTTGACCGCAGCAAGCCGCATATGAACATCGGCACGATCGGTCACGTTGACCACGGCAAGACGACGTTGACGGCCGCGA
>NZ_PVTD01000002.1 GCF_003003255.1 Aliiruegeria haliotis | reverse complement strand
TCTTCGGGCTTCTCTCGTTTCCCAGCCATCGCTGATCCTCCAATTTGCAGGACAATCTATCCCAGTTGGTGGACCACTCTCAGGGGGCTACTCCACTGGCAGCTACGAGAAACCGATCTCTGCTTCAAGCATTCTCACCCTTTGGTCCCGCTTTGGCATAGGACCCCCTTGGTCGGAAGGTACGATCTTTCATCTCGTTTCTCAGCCATATTGAATGACATCAGAGAAGGTAAGCGTGAAAGGCCGCGAGTTGATCCTTCACCATATGATCGTTGGCTCGGCAATCGTCTGCGAGATGGAACCGACGATACATGGCTCGCTGATTATACCCTTTATTCGGCAACGACGTTTTGCACCCTCCTGGGAACAGAGCTTCTACGCTTGGAAGATGTTTCCGATCTGGACCAAAGTGCGCAGTTGCGTCGCGCTCGAGCATTGGGCTTTGGTGCCGCCAGCCAAGGTGAGGACGAGATCCAGGATGCGTTAGACAAGCTTGCTGTGCTTTCAGACGCCGCCAATGCCAAGCCAAAGAAAGCTCTCGGTCGTTTGTTCGTAGATTTCAGCCAAGAGCATCTGCATAAGGATGACTTCACCCCGTTTCGTAAGATTCTGAGAGATTGTATCGTCCGCAACTGGCCGGTTGCTGCCGGAGAAACTGTTCTTGGGTTTGTGCAGGCTGAAAGGCAACGGCACTCGATTCGTTCCGCTTCGGAAGAGACAGGTATTGGGCCTTCGCTACTTGAGAGGTTCCTGGTTGATGCTGGAGCGATTGACGCTGACGACGACCGGCCAATCGCACGGAAAACCTTTGACGCCATGGCTTATGCCGACCTGTTGGCGGAGATCCCGACGCTGGTGGGACCAATCGGAATGCAACGAGCGATGGGGGCAACGAAAGGTCAACTGGCTTCGTTGGTTGAAGATGGGGTTTTGACGCCTCGGATCGACAATCCCATGGTCAAGTCGCCTTGGCGGGCGTCGGACGGTGTGGCACTGGTCGCCGAACTTCAAGAAATAGCAGTTCCAATAGAGCCCGCTGACGAAAGCTGGGAAAGCATTCAGGACGCCAAACATCGGTCCGATTTGGGTGTTGGTATGATTATCGCAGGGTTGCGGTCAGGCAACCTTCGACTGGGTCGGCGCCCGGACTTTGAAGGCTATGCAGCGTTTTGTGTGGTGAAGGACGAAGTCGACCGAGTGAAAGCGGATAAATTAAAGGCTGAGGGCGGTCCCTTGATCACGGCGGCAGCCTTTGGTCGACTGGTTGGCATACGTACTCAGGGCTGGTTCGAAAAACTTGCAGGTTCCGGGCACACGCCCGCAACACGCAGACTGCATCCGAAAAGGGGGCGCGAGCGGGTTTATGTCTCGGAGAGCGATATCGAAGAGTTTCGAAAACGCTTTGTGACTTCGCCGATGATGAAGGGTGAGTTCGGACTGACCTCAAGAAAACGGCTGCTAGCGGCATTGGAGAGATTTGCGCCAAACGGGGAGGACTATGGCCCGCTCTATCTGCGTGAAGATGTTGAAGCGTTCCTCAAGTAGCCTTCAAGCGACCACCAGATAGGCTCCACTCCCGCCGGTCATCTGAGTTTGCCAGTCAGTCAATGTTCTTTGGGGTGCGATTCAAGCAGGGAAATTTTATGTGCGAATTTGCACCAAGGCATCGCCCTATGCCGCTCGCCGTTCAAGGGAAAACTTCTTGACACTGATTCGCACGAACAGGCGGCTTTTCGCACTCTTATGCTCAATTGGCAGGAAGGGATTTCATGGCTGGGGTGGTAGGATTCGAACCTACGATACACGGTACCAAAAACCGCTGCCTTACCACTTGGCTACACCCCAGCAGCGGAGCGCTTGATACTGTCAGGTGGCGGGGTCCGCAAGCCCCTCTCTCCAAAAAAACACATCATTCCGACAATGGGTCAAAGGCGGACGGGCGTGGCCTTCGCAATCGCGTCCAACGCCATCAACGTTGACAGAAGCTGGGGCATTTCCGACAGCGGAATCATGTTCGGGCCGTCCGACGGCGCTGTGTCCGGAGCCTCGTGTGTCTCGATGAAAACCGAGGAAATCCCCAAGCTTACCGCGGCTCTGGCCATGACTGGCGCGAACTCGCGTTGCCCGCCGCTCGCGCCGCCCAGCCCCCCGGGCTGTTGAACAGCATGCGTGGCGTCCATGACCACCGGGTAGCCGGTTTTCGCCATTTGGGGGAGGCTTCGCATGTCGGCTACGAGCGTATTGTATCCGAAGCTGTTGCCGCGCTCAGTCAGGAGGATCTTCCGATTGCCGGTCGATTCGACCTTCGCGGCAACATTCGCCATGTCCCATGGGGCGAGAAACTGGCCTTTCTTGATGTTCACGACTGAGTCAGATTCACCGGCAGCCAGGAGGAGGTCCGTCTGGCGGCACAGAAAGGCCGGGATCTGCAGAACATCCACGGCTTGTGCGACGAGCGTGCACTGATCGGCTGTGTGCACGTCCGTCAGGACCGGACAGCCAACGCGGTTTCTGACCTCCGAAAGGATGTCCAGACCGGCGGCCATACCCGGCCCGCGGCGCCCTGTGAGCGATGTGCGGTTGGCCTTGTCGTAGGATGCCTTGAAGACGAAGTTTGCACCGACGGCTGAGCAGGCTTCTTTCAGCGTTTCGGCGATCATCAGGGCGTGGTCCAGGGTTTCCAACTGGCATGGTCCCGAGATCACGGTCAGCGGTCGATCGTTTCCGACCGTCAGTTGGCCGATGGGAACGTCGATCATGAAGGCCTCCTCAGGCAGAGATCTGTTCGCGCAGCACCGACGCGGTGAGCGACACCATCAGGAAGATACCCGCAAAGATGGCGAATGCCAGAAGCGTATTCTCGAATGCGCGGGGGTACGTGGGCTCATCGGGTGCAACGGGTTTCACACCCATTGCCATGTACCGCACCTGCCGGTTGGCCTCGATCCGCGCAAGCTCGAGTTGCGTTGCCGCCTGTTGCAGCAGCAATTGTCGCGTTGTCAGTTCGGCCTCGGCGATTCTGAGCTGACCGGAGACCCGCGCCAGCGAGGCTTCGCCGGTGTTGTTCGCCGTCATGGAGCCACGCAGGTCGTCGATGAGGGCTTCCAGCCTTGCGATGTCGCCCTGAACGCCACGAACCCGGGCCTGGTTGGGGCGAGCGTTTGCCTGCAACTGCTCCAGTTGCAGCTTCTTCTCGTAGAGCTGCACTTCGAACGTCGTGATCTGCTGCATGAGTGCACCGGTTTCAGAGACCGGGTCCAGCACACCCAACTCCTCCTGGAGCGCCAGCACATCCTGTTGCGCGTCCCGGACCTTTTGCTCGGCTGAAAGGTAGCTTTCCTGAGCGCCGGCCATCTGGTCCTCGCGCAATCGACGGGTGAGATTGTCGACGAGTTCCTCCGCATAGCCAATCAGGGCTTCCGAGAAACCCTGGCTGGTCTGCGGATCGGCGGCGACGACTTCCATTTTCAGGATTCCCTCTGTCGGGTCGAAGCCCACCTGAACTTTCTTCGAGTAGATCTTGTAGGCATCTTCGTTGGACGCATCATGTTCAAGACGTTGGATCGGGTCGATCCGGTCCTGGCTGAAATGCGCCTTGAAGCCCATGTCCTGGTCGAGCCGCATCATGGCATCGCGCGACTGGAGGTAGGATTGGACGGTCGTGCTGTCCTGCTGGACCGCGAGGCCCGTTCCCTGGAACAGCCCGCCAATCCCCGAAGCTGCGGCGCTGGAATCGGCCTGCTGGATCACGAACTCCGACTTCGTGGCGTACATCGGTGTCGCGATGACTGCAAAGTACCAGCCGGCAATCAGGGTCGGCAGGAACACGAAGATACTCAACCGGGCCAGCAGAAGCAGCATCTTGCGGCGCCGACGGCGGGCGATGTCCTGCTGGATCTGGAGTATCTCGCCCGCGCGGTCCTCCGGGATCTGGAGCGGGATCTCCGGCAAGCTGGGAGGGCGAGACCGAACGATTGTCTGCGGAAGCTGCACGGGTTGGGTTTTCGGCGCGGCCTCTCCGCTGCCCGGCACGAGTTCGAGCATGTTGGAGCGCTGGAAGGGATCGATACCTTTTGCGCGCAGCAGTCGAACGGCGTCGAAGTCGGAAGTTGGGGCGAGCCCGTGTTTCTGCGCTGTCCGGCGCGCAAGGCGCAGCTGGCGCCCCGTCAAACCTTCTCGCCGGATGGTTGCGATGTCAGTTTCGGAGGCCACGTCCTGCGGGGTTGATACCTCGCCGATATGCGCCGTCTGGCTTTGCGTGGGGGTGTCTTCGGCGCTGGGTTGAGGCGGAGACGGTGGCGCGGCCGCTTCGGCAACGGCGGACAGCTTTGGACGGACGCTGGCCGGCGCCACGCCCTCGGCAAGCGCATCGTCACGCTTCAGCCGGTAGTTCTTCGCCTTAGCCTTCGTAGTCATAGAGCTGTTTCGCTTCTTCCAAAGTGTCGAACATATAAATCTTGCCGGCTCTCAGCACGGCCGCACGGCGGGCGAACTTCTCCAGCACTTCGGGCTGGTGGGAGACAATCACGACCGTCGTTGTTTTAAGCCGCTCACGCAGGACGGCCCCGGCCTTCTTGTTGAACTCCACATCCGTCGTGTTCGGCATGCCTTCGTCGATCAGGTATATGTCAAAGTCGAGTGCCAGCATCAGGGCAAAGCTGAACCGGGACCGCATCCCCGCGCTGTAGGTGCCGACGGGCATGTCGAAATACTCGTCCAAGCCGCAGAGCCAGCGGGCGAAGGCCTCAACGTAGTCGGGGTCGAGCCCGTAGAGCCGGGCGATGTAGCGGGCGTTCTCGGTTCCGGTGTGCCGGTGAACCACGCCCCCCATGAAGCCCAGTGGAAAGGAGACACGGCTGGTCCGGCGGACCTGTCCTTCGTCGGGCTTTTCCAGCCCGGCCATCATGTTGATGATCGTGGTCTTGCCGGTGCCGTTAGGGGCCAGGATGCCAACAGAGGTGCCGATGTCCACGCGGAGGCTGGCACGATCAAGGATCACCTTGCGCTGCGTCCCGGTCCAGAAGGACTTGCTGACATTGTCGAACTCGATCATGCACCGTTCTCGGCCTGCCGATTTGGCCACCTTGCCGGGACCACCTTGCCTTGCGGTTAACTATCACACCGCATTTAGGCGGCATTATGTCCGCCAACTCGGGCAGAGTTCAACGATTGGTAACAGACACGGACAGCTGCGGCCCCTTTTTTTGCGGGGCCGCAGGTGGTGCGCGGTCAGGCGATCAGGTTCCACGCAACGCCCGCCAGTACCGCGCCAACGAGGGCAAATCCGACGTAGCCGGCAAAGACGCGCGGCTTCACCAGCGCCCAGACGGCAACGGCAGCCGGGATACAGCTGACCCCGCCCGCAATCACGAAGGACATGGCGGCTCCGTTGGACATGCCCTGCGCGAGCAGCGCATCGACAAGCGGCACGGCGGCATAGCCATTGAGATAGGCCGGGGCGCCCACCAGCGCGCCGAGCAGGATGGGTTGCACTCCCGTGCCGCCCAGCACCTGTGCGATCGCATCGGCTGGCACGTAGGTGAGCATCAGCGATTCCAGCAGGTAGGCCAGCAGCAGCCATTTGAAGAGGAACACGGCATTTCCGCGCGCCGTGGTGGCAAAGGTGTTCCGTCGCGGCGCCTCGGTCCAGAAGTTCCAGACAGGTTGGCCCGAGAAAGGTTTCTTCGCGCTACAGCATCCGCCGACCTGTGGGCTTTGGCGCAGTGGGTCGGCGAAGACGGGTGAGTTTGCAAAGACCTTTACGCCGTAGCCCCCGAGAAGGCCGAGTCCGATCGCGGCGAAGGTCTTGGCAATGGCGAAATCCCAGCCGAGTGTTCCAGAGGTTATCAGGAACATGGCGGGATCCATGAGCGGCGAGGCCAGCCAGAAGGCCATGACGGCGGACAGTGGCGCGCCAACCGCCAGCATTGCGGCGATGAATGGAATGACCTCGCAGGAGCAGAAGGGGGACAGGCCACCGGCCAGCGCTGCAAGGAAGATCATGCGCGTTTCGCGCCCTTCGAAGGCGCGGGCCAGCAGCGCCTCTGCGCCGGTTGCCTTCAGGTATGCCACCGCGAGGACCGCGAACAGGATGAAGGGCGCCGTGTGCAGAATGGCCCCGGCGGCGAATGTCACTGTCGGCAGAGCCTGCGGTGGGTCGAACACCAGGAGCAGCAGCGGGATCGCGAGAATCAGCAGCCAGACCTTCTCGGCACGCTGCCAGAGGTCGGGGAGGGCATGGGCCCGTTGGGTCGTGTCACTCATGGGGATGTCTTTCGCAGGGCGCCTCGGTGTCGGCGCAGCATTCGGAGAGGAGGAATCGGCTGAGGGCGAGAACCTCGTCATAGGCGACGGCGGCGCAGATGATGCTGCGCCCCTTGCGTGCCTGCTCCACCAATCCCGCCTGTGCGAGGATCTTCAGGTGGTGGGTCAGCGTGGAGCCGGTCACGCCACTGCGGGTCCCGATCTCGCCGATGCTGAGACCTTCGGGACCGGCGCGAACGAGTGTTCTCAGCACGCCAAGCCTCTGCTCGGAGCCGAGCGCGGCGAAGCTGGAGGCCGCAATCTCGACGGGAATCGGGGTGGGGGTTTGATCACTCATGCTTTTAGTTTCGACATTTCTAGAAATTTCGCAATGTCTAAAATGTTGCGACCGGCGTCGGGACCCCTATCTTTCTGATCATGAACGAATTGTTGGAGCGCATCGCGGACTGCCGACTCTGTGCGGACCGGTTCGCTGCAACGGAAACGGCCCATGCGCCGCGTCCGGTCGCCTGGTTTCGGCCCGGTGCCCGGCTGCTCATTGCCGGGCAAGCCCCCGGTGCGCGGGTGCACGCGTCAGGCATACCGTTCGACGATCCCTCGGGTGACAGGCTACGTGACTGGTTGGGATTGGATCGCGCCGCATTCTATGACCGGGACAGGGTCGCAATCCTGCCGATGGCCTTTTGTTTTCCGGGGTACAGGAAGGGCGCCGATCTGCCGCCACCGCGGATTTGCGAGACCACCTGGCGTGCGGAAACGCTGGAGTGGATCGGACCATGTCCGCTTACAATCCTCGTTGGCGGATACGCTCAGAAATCCCACCTCGGCGCGGCGGCGCGCGTCGGAGTAACGGGGACCGTTGCGATGTGGCGCGACCATGCGCCGGGGCTCTTTCCCTTGCCCCATCCGTCGTGGCGCAATACGGCGTGGCTGAAACGAAATCCCTGGTTCGAGGCAGAGCTGCTGCCCGAACTCCGCCAACGGGTGAGCGAGGTGATGGCATGAGCAATCAACACACGGTTCTGGATGAGGCTGGACTGGCGATGGCCGCCACGCCAGACAATGCTGCCGCGCGGCTGCGTTTCTATGAGCGCCTTGCAGATACGGAGATGTTCCTGCTGTTGGAGCGCGAGTCCGACGGCGACAGCGTCGAGCCGCTGATGTTGCCACAGGACGATGGGCCGGTGGTGCTGGTCTTCGACCGGGAGGCGCGGCTGGCGGATTTCGTGGGCAAGCCATCGGCCTATGCTGCAATGTCGGGGCGGCTCGTCGTGCAGATGCTGCGAGGGCAGGGGGTCGGACTCGGGGTCAATCTCGGCACCCCGGCCTCCGAAGTTCTCCTGCCGGCAACGGCCGTCGACTGGCTGGCCGAAACTCTCGAACACCGCCCCCAGGAGACAGAGGAACGCCCGGCCGAATTGGAGGCCCCCGGAAACGTGCCCGAAGCCCTGCTGGTCGGCTTGGACACGAAGCTTGCCGCTGCGGCGGGCCTGGCGCCCATGGTCTATCTCGCCGCGGTCACCTACGAAAGCGGCCGCAAGACGCATCTTCTTGCCTTCGTCGACGCCGTGGACGGCGCCGAAGGGGCATTGGCCACGGCCGTGGGCGAGGTGCTCACCTTTTCCGGCGTCGAGGCCGGGGAGCTGGACGTGGCCTTCTTCGCCGCCAGCGATCCGATGGCGGCGCGGCTGGCGCGGGTGGGGCTGCGGTTCGACCTGCCGGATGCGCCGAAGCCGGAGATCACGGAGATTGCCCCCCCGGGTATGGATCCGGATCAACCGCCGATCCTGAAATAGGGCCGGCGTGCAAAGGCAATCGTGCGGCCGCCCGCCAGGCCAGATGGAATGACGAACGGCATGGGGCGAACGGCTCCCGCCCGTCGGTCGCACATCAGGGATGTGCACCTCCCGTTGGGTCGGGCGCCCTTCGGGCGCGGCGGTCCGCCAAGCGGATCTGTCGCTTGAACTAACACAGCTACTCGCAGGGATCTGAGCCGTCATGATCTGAGCGTGTCGCCCGCGCCGCGAAGCGGCGCCTTAGCCGTTCGAGCTTTGCTCGATGGCCACGCCCGTGGTTATTCAGGACGGTTCGGACGGGCTTCATCCCGACGCAGCGTTGCGAAGCGCATGCGGACCGCAGGTCGTCCCCGGACCGATGCGTGGCACGGCGGCACGCGGATCATCCGCCGCAGAGGCAACGCTCCGAGGGGAATGCCCTTCAGGAAATGCGGGAAATCCCCCCATCACCTTGACATCGGCGCCCGCGCGCGCTGTATCGGCGCGAATTCAGTTTCCCGCCGAAAGGGCCCCGCTATGCACGCCTACCGCAGCATGACCTGCGCCGAACTCACCCGCGAAAACGTGGGCGAGACCGTCCGTCTCTCCGGCTGGGTCCATCGGATCCGTGACCACGGCGGGGTGCTCTTCATCGACCTGCGTGACCACTACGGCATGACGCAGGTGCTTTGCGACCCTGACAGCCCGGTCTTCAACGAGGTTGAAAAGGTCCGCTCCGAGTGGTGCATTCGCATCGACGGCAATGTGAAGGCGCGCGACGAGTCGCTGATCAACCCCAAGATTCCGACCGGCGAGGTCGAGGTGTTCGTGCGCGACATGGAGGTGCTCGGTGCCTCCGACGAGTTGCCGCTCATGGTCTTCGGCGATCAGGAATACCCGGAAGAGACGCGCCTGCGCTACCGATACCTTGATCTGCGTCGCGAGGCGATGCAGGCGAACATGACACTCCGGTCGGACGTCGTGGCCTCCATGCGCAAGCGTATGTGGAACTTGGATTTCCGGGAATATCAGACGCCCATCATCACAGCCTCCTCGCCCGAAGGCGCACGCGATTTTCTCGTGCCTTCCCGCCTGCATCCTGGCAGGTTCTACGCGCTCCCGCAGGCGCCTCAGCAGTTCAAGCAGCTGATGATGGTTGCCGGTTTCGACAAGTACTTCCAGATCGCACCCTGTTTCCGTGACGAAGATCCGCGCGCCGACCGGTCGCCAACCGACTTCTACCAGCTCGACATGGAAATGAGCTTCGTCGAGCAGCAGGAGATCTTCGACACGATCGCACCGGTGCTTGCCGGCGTCTTCGAGGAATTCGGCGGCGGGCGAAAGGTCGATGCTCCGGGTGACTGGCCGCAGATCTCCTATCGCGATTCTGCCCTCTGGTACGGCACCGACAAGCCGGACCTGCGCAACCCGATCAAGATGCAGGATGTGTCCGAGCATTTCCGCGGTTCGGGCTTTGCGATCTTCGCCAAGCTGCTGGAACAGGACGGCACCCAGATCCGCGCCATCCCTGCACCGACAGGTGGCTCGCGCAAGTTCTGCGACCGTATGAACAAGTTCGCGCAGGCCGAGGGTCTGCCGGGAATGGGCTACATCTTCTGGCGCGAGGGCGCGGACGGTATGGAAGCGGCCGGCCCGCTGGCCAAGAACATCGGCCCGGAACGGACCGAGGCTATCCGCGAGCAGCTTGGCCTGAGCGTGGGCGACGCGGCCTTCTTCCTCGGTGGCAAGCCTGCTGTCTTCGAGAAGGTCGCCGGCAAAGCGCGCGACGTGATCGGCGAGGAGCTGAACCTCACGGACAAGGACCGTTTCGCCTTTGCCTGGATCGTGGATTTCCCGATTTATGAGCAGGACGAGGAAACCGGCCGGATCGATTTCGAGCACAACCCCTTCTCCATGCCGCAGGGCGGTCTGGAGGCATTGGAAGGCAACCCGCTCGACGTGCTCGGCTACCAATACGACCTTGCCTGCAACGGCTACGAAATCGTCTCCGGCGCTATCCGGAACCACAAGCCGGAGATCATGTTCAAGGCGTTCGAATTGGCCGGCTATCCGAACGAGGAAGTCATCAAACGCTTTGGCGGCATGGTCAACGCCTTCAAATACGGCGCTCCGCCGCACGGTGGCTGCGCGGCCGGCATCGACCGGATTGTCATGTTGCTGGCGGACGAAGCCAACATTCGCGAAGTCATGCTCTTCCCGATGAACCAGCGCGCGGAGGACCTGATGATGGGGGCCCCGTCCGAGCCTGCCAACGAGCAGCTTCGCGAACTGTCGCTGCGGGTGATCGAGGCGGAGTGATCCACGCGTCGAACCGATGATCGGGCCGGGCTCTGTCCCGGCCCTTTTTTTGTCGCGGAGCGGGTCTTTGCCGATGGCCAACTGGCTTCGTGGATGTGCTATTGAATATCGAGCGCGGATCGCGCGCAATCGGTCTGATCTGGTTCAACTTCAGGAGAGGCGCTTTTGGCCTTCGATCCGACACTTGCCGAGTTTCGCTTCGGCACCGGTCGCTCTCCCCGTTTAGAGGCACCAGCCTCTGTTGACGCGATGCTCTCGGCGCTGACGCGCGCGGACTCCATGGTGAGGGTTTTTCCTGTCCCGCCGTTTTCGTCCATTGCCGAAGACGCACGGCGCCACCAGTCCTTGCAAAGGGCGATCCGCCGGAACGAAGGCGATGTGGAGTCGCAAAAGGAAGAGTTCAAGAAGCTGCGCAGCCGGTTCAGTGCTCGAAAGTGGCGGTATGCGGCGCGGCAACTTGCACGCGGTTTGGAAACGGAGGATGGTTTTCGGGAGCGTCTCGTCGCATTCTGGGCGGACCATTTCACGGTGGTCAGCAAGAGCTTCGTCACGCGGCCTGCGGTCTCGATGTTCATCGACGAGGCCATTCGTCCGCATGTGGCGGGCCGTTTCGCGGATTTGCTCCGGGCGGCCACGCTGCATCCCATGATGCTGTTCTACCTCGACCAGACCCGGTCGGTCGGGCCGAACTCGCCGTTCGCGAAGGGAAAGCCGAACAGGGGCCTGAACGAGAACCTCGCCCGCGAAGTGCTTGAGCTTCACTCGCTCGGTGTGGACGGTGCCTACGGTCAGGATGATGTGCGCCAGTTGGCGGAGCTTTTTGCAGGGCTGGGTGGCAACGTTCCGGATGGGTTCAAGTATTTCGAGCGAAGGGGCGAACCGGGGCCGGAATACGTGCTGGGGCGCGCTTTCGGGCGGCGCAAGCCGAAGATCGAGGATGTCCACGAGGTTCTCGACACGCTCGCTACGCATCCTGACACCGCCGCGCATGTCGCGCGCAAACTGGCGGTGCACTTCTTTTCGGATACCCCTGATCCCGACCTGGTGGCTGCGCTGGAGACACGCTTCCTGGAGACGGGGGGCGATCTGACAAGCGTCTATGCAGCGCTGCTTGAGCACCCGACAGCTTTTTCCCGGCCCATGCGCAAGGTCCGCCGTCCGGTCGAGTTCATCGTCGCAGGACTGCGGGCCTTGGGGATGAGAGGCAAGACACTGACCAACCTCACCCCGAAGCGGTTTCGGCAACTTGTGACCACGCCTGCCCAGTTGATGGGTCAGACCTGGCAGACGCCGACCGGCCCCGATGGCTGGCCGGAGGACACCGGGCACTGGATCACCCCACAAGGTCTGGCTGCGCGGATCGATTGGGCGATGGGTGTGCAGGGGGCGTCGGAGTTGGAGTTGTCCGACCCGCGCGATTTCGTCGATGTGGCGCTTGGTTCACTGGCATCCGAGCGGACCCTGTTCGCCGCAGGGGCTGCGGAAACTCGCGGCGACGGGATCGGCCTCGTCCTGTCCTCTCCCGAATTCCAACGGCGCTAGGAGTACGACATGGTTTCAAGACGGGACTTCCTTCGCGCCTCTGCCGCACTTGGTTGCTCCGCTGCGGCAAGCCCCCTGCTGACGCCGGTTACCCTTGCGGCCGCGCCGTGGGATGCGCGACTGGTCGTTATCATCCTGCGCGGGGGGATGGACGGGTTGGACGTTGTGCAACCCTACGGAGATCGGGATCTCGCGGCGCTGCGGGGACGCGAATTGAAGTTCGGGGAGAGTGCTGGGGCCGCCGATCTCGACGGTTTTTTCGCTCTGCATCCGGCCATGTCGCCGCTCATACCTCTGTGGGCGGCGGGAGAGCTTTCTTTCGCGCATGCGGTGTCGACCCCGTATCGGGACAAGCGCAGCCATTTTGACGGACAGGATCTGCTTGAAGCCGGTGGCGGTTTTGGCCCGGGCGAGCGGGTGGCCCGCGATGGCTGGCTTAACCGGATGCTTCAATCCGTCCCGGGCGTCGAAGCGCGCACAGCCTACGCAATCGGGCGGGAGGATCTGCTACTGTTGAAGGGGGCTGCGCCAGTTTCGAACTGGGCGCCGGGGACGGAAATGCGGATCTCGCCACAGGCGGAACTGCTGCTGGAGATGACCTACCATGAGGATCCGCTTTTCCGGGATGCCGTGACCGAGGCGCTTGAACTGACCCGGACGATGGCCGCGACGGTGGAGGCCGCGCCCGACGATGACATGATGGCGATGCAGGAGATGATGAAGCAGGCCAAAGGCGGAAGGGGACACCTGGAAGTGGCCGAGTTCGCCGTCGAACGCCTTCGGGAGGAGACACGGATTGCTGCATTCTCGATCAACGGCTGGGATACGCACAACAATCAGCGCTATGTACTTTCGCGGGCGCTGGGCCGACTGGCCGACACAATCCTAGCGCTGAAAATCGGTCTGGGGCCACTTTGGGCCGGGACCACGGTCTTGGCCTTGACGGAGTTCGGCCGGACCGTGCGTCAGAATGGAACCGCCGGCACGGATCACGGAACCGGCGGCGCCATGCTTCTGGCAGGTGGGGCAATCCGGGGGGGCATCGTTCACGGAAAATGGCCCGGGCTGTCAGAGGGTGATCTCTACGCGGGACGCGACCTGTTGCCGACCGAGGATGTTCGTGCCTATGCTGCCTCGGCCATACGCGGGCTGTATGGTCTGCCGGTTTCGGTGCTCGAGAGCGCCGTCTTTCCCGGGCTCGACATGGCGCAGGCTCCCGGCGTGATCCTCTGAACCCATGGTGGGAGCGGAAATTGGCGACCCAATGCGTTCCGATCTATTCCAACGGGACGCCCCACACCCTGTCTGGGCCCGCGCTGCCAATGCCAGACATGCCGGCGCGCGCCCCTTCAGAGCGGGCCTGTGCCGGTCAGGCGGGTCTCGACGTAGTCATTGATCTCGCCCAGAGCGGCCTGCACCGGCAGGTCGTTGCCCAACCCTTCTTTCAAGTGCGCGGCAGCGCGTTCGAGCGTGGTGTCGCTGGCGCATTGCGCAAGCGAGGACAGGAATTGCGCGATGTATCCAAGGGTTTGGGTATCGAGCGGCGTGGACAGAATTTCCGCCACATGGCTGAGATCATCACGCAGGGCGATCGGGTCCGGGCTGATCGAAGCGGAGCTGAGCTTGCGAGGTCCTACAGGGCGTTCCGCAACTGGCATTCGGTCGAGAATGGCCTGCTGAAACGCCGCGAGGCTCGTAATCGGCTTCAACAGGAACCCATCGGCACCTGCTGTCATGGCCTTTTGCTCCTCCCCGGCATCGCCGCTTATGCCGAGGAGCACGGGAACGCGCGGGGCGGAGGATGCCAGGTCGTGGATCAGTTCCGCGCCGGATCCGTCCGGCAGCCCCATGTCGACCACAACCGTCGACGGCCGGTAGACCGAAAGGTGGCGATGTGCGGAGGCCAAACAATCCGCCCTGCGGATCCGGGCACCGCTTCGCAGGCAAAGGAGCCGCATCGCCTCGCAGGCGAAACGACTGTCTTCCACAACCAGAACAGTCAGGCCCAGGAGCGGCCGTTCGGCGGTGGGCTTCCGGGCATTCACGAGCGTGGCGAAATCGTCCGACATTGTCCGTCCTTTCATCCTTTGCAATGAGTAAACGGCGATTCTGCCTAACGAGCGGTAAATGGACGCTGAGCCGCAGGCGCCAGGGGTTGCAGCACCCGCCCGCCCGGCGCGATAAGGGCGCCGAAACTCAAGCCAGGAGAAGATCATGATTGGTCGTCTGAACCACGTTGCCATTGCCGTGCCGGACCTCGAAGCGGCGTCCGAGCAGTACCGCAATACACTGGGCGCCAAGGTGGGCGAGCCACAGGACGAGCCCGATCACGGGGTCACGGTCGTGTTCATCGAGTTGCCGAACACCAAGGTAGAGCTGCTTTACCCGCTGGGCGAGAAATCCCCGATCGCCGGTTTCCTGGAGAAGAACCCCGCCGGTGGCATCCACCACATGTGCTACGAGGTTGAGGATATCCTCGCCGCCCGTGACAAGCTGACGGAGCAGGGCGCGCGTGTGCTTGGCAACGGTGAGCCGAAGATCGGCGCCCACAAGAATCCGGTGCTTTTCCTGCATCCCAAGGATTTCAACGGTTGCCTGATCGAACTCGAGCAGGTCGGCTGAATGGCGATCACCTCCGCGCTCGTCCTGTTCGCCGTGATCTGGTTCATGGTGTTGTTCATCGTGCTGCCGATCCGGCTGACCACGCAGGATGATTCGGGGGACGTCGTGCCCGGTACGCCACGCTCTGCCCCGACGAACCCTGCTCTGAAACGCAAAGCCAGGATCGTGACCCTTGTGACATTGCCGCTTTGGGGCATTACTTGCGCCATCATCATGACCGGGACGATCACCGTGGACGACTTTGATCTGTTCCACAGGTTTGGTCCCGAAGGTGGGGCGGCACAAACGACCAAGGATGGAGAGTAGACGATGAAAAGACTGATGTGTCTGGCGGCCGGGCTGGCGTTGGCGGGATGCAATTCCGCACCTCCGGCCAATCCGGTGGCGCAATCTGTCGCCGGAGCCGAAAACCCGGCGGCGGCCTTCTGCGTCAAGAGCGGCTGGGAGTACTTCACCGAGACCACACCCGACGGCGAACGCGGCATTTGCCGTCTGCCCGACGGCACGGAGGCGGATGCCTGGGAGCTGTTTCGGGCCGCGAGCGGATAAACTCGCTGCACGTCATGTGAACCGAAGGGATCGAAAACGTCGCCGGGCAACCCGGCGGCGCTTTTTCTTTCGGGCTAGAGGTCTTGCGCTCTCGCCAGACTCTGCGCGCCCGGAGTTTCCAACCGGTGATAGAGGTGCGTGAAGGTCGCGGCACCGAGGATCGGAACAAACAGGTTCACGATCGGAATTGAAAGCGGTGCTGCCATGAGCGTGCCAGCAAGCCAGATCTTCGGCATGTGCCGGCGGCGCGCGACCTTTGCGCCTTCGCGACCGACACGCCGCATGGCTACGAGTTGGAAGTACTCGCGACCGAGCAGAAACCCGTTCACGATCCAGAACATGATCGGTGCGAAGGGACCGACCATGAAGTAGAGGATCAGCGCGATCACGTTCACGAAGACGATCACGCCGAGGAAATTGATGGAATCCTTCATCGCATCCCCCCAGTGGACAGGATCGACCGGGGGCAGGTGCGGGTAGTGACGGGACTCCACGGCTTCGGCGACATCGTCGAGGAAGAAGCCTGTGAAGGCCGAGGCAACCGGCACCATCAGGAACACGGAAGCGCCGAGCATTAGCACGATGGCAGCGCCGGATGCCAGCCCATTTGCAAAGTCGAGGGAGATACCGAAGAGTGTCGAATCCGTCGGCACGAGACCGCCGACGACCCAGGCCAGAAGCCACGTCGCTCCGGCGAGCAGGCCGATTGTCAGGCCGAGACCGAGGAAGAGCACACGCAGAAACCGCCGGTCCATCATCTGCGACAACGCTTTCGCGAAGTCGGACAGGATCCTCATGACCGCACCCATTGCGTGATCGCGTCGAGGTCGGGGCGGGGGCGTTCAGGCGGTTTGGCGGTTTCGGTGCCAATGTGGATGAAACCGGCGACGAATTCCTCCGACGCCAGGCCTAGGCCCTGCTCGACAAAGGGCCGATCAAAGCTGGCCCAGCCGGTGAGCCAGTTGGCTCCCCAGCCCGCGGCGAGACTTGCCGCGAGAAGTCCGTAGCAGGCAGCACCGATGGAGAGGGTCTGTTCGACCTCCGGGACCGCGTCGTTGGGCTTCGGCACGCCAATGACCGCGACCACGAGGTCGGCATCCGCGAACTGCCGCACCATTTTCTCCGACTTGTCCGGGTCCAGCGCGAGAGCCTCGGCGCGGGCCTTCACCAATTCGGCGAGGCGTTCAAGGGCTGCCTTCTGGAGCACGATGAACCGCCAGGGCTCCAGCTTCTTGTGGTCCGGGGTGCGGGCCGCCACGGTCAGAAGCGTCCGCAGCGCATCCGCGTCGGGCACCGGCGTCGTCAGTGTCTTTGCCGGGCGCGACCGGCGGGTCAGCAGGAAATCGAGGGCGGCCTGGTTCGGTTGAGGCATGAAAACTCCGTAGATCTGTTGCGCCCTAGTTAAGTGCGAAAGAAGAAATCCTCCAGATCCGAGATCAGGCTATTCACCATCGCGTCGTGCCGGGGACCCGGCTGGCGGGTGGCGAAGGTGCTGGCCAGCGGGTCCTCCGCGACAACCGGGGCGTCGGACAGGGCCTCCAACGTGGCATGGCCGCAGAAGGGGACGTAGACCTCCGAATACCCCCCTTCGTGCACAAGCACGAGTTTGCCATCGCAGAGCGTCTCGGCGGCGGCACGGGTGCGTGCAGTCAGGTCCTGGAACGTCTGGGCGGTTGCCAGCATTCGCGACAACGGGTCGATTGCGGCTGCGTCGAAGCCGCAGGCAACGACGACAATATCGGGACGGAAGGAGTCCAGCGCGGGCAGGACAAGGCGGTCAAAGGCGGCGAGGTAGCCCGTGTGGCCGGTTCCCGGGGGCAGCGGGATGTTCATATTGGCACCATCACCCAGTCCCGCGCCACGATCCTCGGCATCCCCGGTGTCCAGTGGGTAATTGCGCTCCTGGTGCATTGAAATGGTGAGCACGTCGGGCCGGTCGTAGAAGATTGCCTCGCTGCCGTTGCCGTGGTGCACATCCCAGTCGAGGATTGCCACGCGCTCGACCATACCTTCGGCAAAGGCGGCTTCAACCGCGATGGCGATATTCGCAAGCAGGCAGAAACCGTTGGGGAACTCTGGCAGGCAATGGTGCCCCGGGGGGCGGGAGAGGGCGTAGGCATTGTCCATCTCACCCCGCAGCACCGCGAACACGGCTTCGCGGGCAAGGCCGGCGGATAGCGCGGCGATCTCGTAGCCCCCCTGGCCGAAAGGGGTCCTCAAGCCAAGTTCGCCGCCTCCGGCCCCGGAGAGAGCGCGAAAATCTGCGAGGTAGCTTTCCGGGTGCACCCGCGCAAGGTCCTCCGCCGATGCCGGTGCACCGCCCCGCATGACAAGGTGTGCATCGAGGCCCGTCACGCGGATCAGGTTGAGCAGGCGCCGCTTGGTTTCCGGGTTCTCCGGCAAACCGCCTGCAAGCGGCTGTACCAGTCCGCCAACGGGCAAGGTCATGGCGTAGTTGCCCCCTCCATGCCAGAAGCAGCGCTCGTCCCAGAAAAATCCCGTGGCCATGATGGTTCTCCGTCTTGTCGCGGGCTACCCTAGGCAGCGGAAATCCGGACGGGAAGGGCGGAATGGAAAAGGGTGGCCTCGCGCATCTGGTCGTGGAGGGGGGCGAGCTTGCGGTACGGGTGACCCCGAAGGCTTCGCGCAACGCGGTAGAGGCCTCGGGCGAGGAGCTTCGGGTCTATGTCACGGCCGTACCGGAAGGCGGTAAAGCCAACGCAGCGGTGCAAAAGCTTCTGGCGAAGGCACTCGGCGTCCCGAAGTCGCGGCTTGAACTGGTCCGGGGCGCGACCAGCCGGGACAAGGTGTTCAGACTTGCCGGGTAGCGCACCGCGGACGGCCACCGATGGAGCGCGTGTCAGGCGCTCCGCGGGGTGATGCGGTTCGCGTGGCCCATCTTGCGGCCCGGACGGGTTTCGGACTTGCCATAGAGGTGCAGTGCGCAGGCCGGATCGCGGGCGAGGTCGGGTACCCGATCCATGTCGTCGCCGATCAGGTTCTCCATCGTCACATCCGTGTGGCGGCTGCCGTCGCCAAGGGGCCAGCCTGTGATCGCGCGGATATGCTGCTCGAACTGGTCGACCGCGCAGCCGTTTTGCGTCCAATGGCCGGAGTTGTGCACGCGGGGGGCGATTTCGTTGACGATCAGCCCTGTTGGCGTGACGAAAAGCTCCACGCCCAGAACGCCAACATAGTCGAGCGCATTCAGGATTGCCCCGGCGAGCAGCACGGCATCGGTGCGCAAACGGGAGGGGATCGGGGCGGGCACGGTCGTGGTGCGCAGGATGCCGCCCTCATGGACGTTCTCGCCCGGATCGAAGCAGGAAATCTCACCGCTGAGGCCACGTGCGGCAATGACAGAGATTTCGCTGGTGAAGGAGACAAATCCTTCGAGCACGGCGGGTGCGCCGTTCGTGGCAGCAATGGCATCGGCGGCCTGATCGGGATCGGTCAGGCGGACCTGTCCCTTGCCGTCGTATCCGAGGCGTCGGGTCTTTAGGATCGACGGGCAACCAAGGGTCTTAAGGGCGCCTTCAAGGTCGGCGAGGCTTTCCACATTGGCATAGGGGGCCGTTGCCAGCCCCAGTCCGCTGAGGAACTCCTTTTCCGTCAGCCGGTCCTGGCTGACGGAAAGCGCCTTGCGATTGGGCCGTAAGGGCACGATCGCCTCGATCCTGTCGAGAGCCTCGGCCGGGACATTCTCGAACTCGAAGGTCACGACGTCGACGGAGCGGGCGAACGCCTCGAGCGCAGCGGGGTCCTCGTAGGGCGCCTGCGTGCGGGCGGCCGCAACATCGGCAGCGGGGGCGGCGCCGGGTTCGTATATGTAACAGCGATAGCCCAGACGCGCTGCCGCAACGGACAGCATGCGGCCGAGCTGGCCGCCGCCGAGGATACCAATGGTGGCGCCGGGGGCGAGGGGTTCACTCATCGACCGGCACCTCCGGGATGGAGGCGGACAACGCCGCGCGCCACGCATCGAGGCGGTCGGCGAGATCCGGATCCTCGTTGGCAAGGATCGCGGCGGCCATGAGACCGGCATTCGCGGCGCCAGCCGTGCCGATGGCCATCGTGGCCACCGGGAACCCTTTGGGCATCTGGACAATGGAGTAGAGCGAGTCGACACCGGAAAGCGCGCGGGTCTGCACCGGGACACCGATCACGGGAACGCGGGTTTTCGAGGCGACCATCCCGGGCAGGTGGGCCGCGCCGCCGGCACCTGCGACGATCGCCTTCAGCCCGCGACCGGCGGCCCCCTTGCCGTACTCCCACAAGCGGTCGGGCGTGCGGTGCGCCGAGACGATGCGGGCCTCGTAGGCGACACCGAGTTCATCGAGGATCTTGGCCGCTTCCTTCATGGTGGGCCAGTCCGACTGGCTGCCCATGATGATTCCCACTTTCGGCTCCGACATCTCACCCTCCTGCTGGATCAGAGCGGGCACTATAGCCACGGCGCGAAGCGGTGCAATCGGATGCGTGGCCTCAGGGGCGGGTCAGGCGATGATGTCGGGGGTTATCTGGTCTTCGAGGACAGAAATCTGGTCCTTCAGGGCCAGTTTCTGCTTCTTCAGCCGGCGAATGGTGAAGGTATCGGCGGTGCCGGTCTCCTCGAGCGCGCGAATGGCATCGTCGAGATCCCTG
Organism: Aliiruegeria haliotis; assembly: GCF_003003255.1. Taxonomy (GTDB): domain Bacteria; phylum Pseudomonadota; class Alphaproteobacteria; order Rhodobacterales; family Rhodobacteraceae; genus Tropicimonas; species Tropicimonas haliotis. Next base: position 819,305 of record NZ_PVTD01000002.1, on the reverse strand, counting down.
TGTTCCCGCATGAGAACATTGAGCTTCACGCGCTTGACCTCCACCGGGTCCATTTCACTGGGTGCGTTCATGCCTGCCTGAGATCGACTCTTCGAGTGGTTTCCCGAGCATAGGACCATGAAGGCGGTTTCGCAAAGGCCCAACCTTGCAGATGTCGACCCCAGCGCCCATATTTTCGGGACGGGTGCCCGGATCCGGGGCCCGTGCAATGCATGGTCGCTTCGTGAAAGGACGTGCCCGATGACCAAGACCGCACTTGGATCCCATCCGTTCCTGTTGGGATTTGAACAGCTTGAACGCCTCGTTGAACGGACAGCCAAGTCCGGGAATGACGGCTATCCCCCCTACAACATCGAGCAGTCCGGCGAGCAGAGCTATCGCATCACTCTGGCCGTGGCCGGGTTCGCGGAAGCGGATCTGTCGATCACTGTCGAGGATCGGCAACTGGTGATCCGGGGTCGGCAATCCGAGGATGAGGACGAACGCATCTTCCTCTATCGCGGCATCGCTGCACGGCAGTTCCAGCGCAGTTTCGTGTTGGCCGACGGGGTTGAAGTCTCCGGCGCGACGATGGAGAACGGGCTTCTGCACGTCGATCTGGAGCGCTCCGTGCCCGACAAGGTCGTGCAGACGATCCAGATCAACCGGGATTGAGGAGAGCGACATGGACTACAAGCATCCCATCGGCGAGGAGCAGGGCATCGAGATCCGGCCCATTGTCTACGTGCGCCCGGTCGATGTGACCGATCTCCCCGAAGATATTCGCGACCAGGCCGAGGGCGTCGACGAGCTTTATGCCGTTCACACCGAGGAGGGCGAGCGTATTGCCCTCGTGCAGGGGCGTGAACTGGCCTTCGTCCTTGCGCGCGAAAACGACATGGAGCCGGTGAACGTTCACTGATACCGGCGCCGCAACCGCGGTCTGTGCCCCGTTGCAGGCGTTGCCCATTTGGCGAAAGACGATCCCTTTCAGTGGCTGAAGCCGCCCCAAGCCCATGACTTCCTGAGCGCCCGCTCTGCGGGCACGAGAGGTCGGCTGTATCGTGCAGGTATGCCAACGGCCGGGAGAAGTAGAACTCTACATTTTAAGGACTTCCCTAGGCAGGAAGTATCCCACAGCGGGCCGTGACATGGCTGGTTCGTTTTATGGAGTGATTTGCCGCTCCAAAGGCGTTGCATCCACCCGAGGGCCTGGCACGCTGCATGCGGATCCGCAGTGGCCTCCTAATCCTCAACGGCGGCTCGGACCGAATTCCCTTGTCACCGACTCTCGATAGTTTATCAGCGATCCTGAACAATGACGAAGTAGGCGCATGACAGAATCTACGGGCTGTAACGGGTCGCAGCCCAGCCCTGCAAAGGCAAGCGACTGGATCAGGGTTCTTGCCAACTACCGTGAGCCGAATGACCGTCGAAGCACCTTCGAGCTGGCCGTAACAGCGATCCCGTTCGCAGTTTTCTGGGGACTCGCCTGGTACGCATTGTCGATCAGCCACTGGTTGGCGCTCGCTATTTCCCTTTTGATCGCCCCATTCCTGTTGCGCCTCTTCGCGATTCAGCATGATTGCGGACATGGGTCTTTCTTCCGGAACCGGGTTGTCAGCGATTGGGTTGGCAGGTGCCTCGGGGTGCTGACCCTGACACCCTACGACGTCTGGCGTCGGGCGCATGCGATTCACCACAGCGCCGCAGGCAACCTGAACCGGCGTGGCATGGGGGATATCCTGACCCTCACGACAGAAGAATACGCGGCGCTGTCGCCTGTTGGCCGCCTGAAATATCGCCTCTACAGGCACCCAATCACATTGTTCGGCATTGGTCCGAGCTACGTCTTCCTGCTGGAAAACCGCCTTCCTCTGGGGTTCATGGACGGTGCGAAGTACTGGATCAGTTCGATGGGCACGAACCTGGCCATCCTCGTGGCCGCGGCGCTGATCTGGTATCTTGGCGGCGCGATGCCGTTGCTGCTGATCTTCCTGCCGTCGACCCTGATCGCGGCCACGGCCGGTGTCTGGCTGTTCTACGTGCAACACCAGTTCGAGCACACGCAATGGGAATCTGAGCCCGACTGGCAGGTGCACGAATCCGCGCTGCATGGAAGCTCACACTACGTCCTGCCGCCGGTTCTCCAATGGGTTTCGGCCAATATCGGGATCCACCATGTGCATCACCTCTACAGTCGAATCCCGTTCTATCGTCTGCCGGAGGTCCTGAAGGATCACGCAATACTGGCGGAAAGCAACCGGATGACCATTCGGCAGAGCCTGTCCACGGTGAAGCTGAAACTGTGGGATACAGAGTCCAAGCGGCTGGTGACGTTCTCGGAAGCCCGGGCGCTTCAGGGCTGAGCCAAGGCTGTCGCGCCGACGAGGTTAGACTTCCGTTCAGAACGGCCTTGGGTGGTCGCGCGCAAGGGCTGTGTCTGGTTCCAATGCCGATATTGGGTGTATGCCGTCACTGCAGCAAAAGCCGATTTGTGACGTGCGCGCATGCAGAGCGTCGATGGCAGGCGCCGATGCAATTGAACTGAAAACGCCCCGCTGGAGGTCCGGCGGGGCGTCGTCGTTTCAGAAGGGGGCGCGGGGGATGGCCCCCGCGTCGACCCAGATCAGGATCCAGCGCCGATCAGGCCCATGCTTTCCAGCTTCAGAAGGACCTGCTGAGCGCAGTAGTCGACGTCCACGGCCTCGGTGTCGAGGCGCAGCTCCGGGTTCTCCGGCGCGTCGTAGGGGTCGGAAATACCCGTGAACTCCTTGATCTTGCCTTCCCGCGCAAGCTTGTAGAGCCCCTTGCGGTCGCGCTTCTCGCATTCCTCGATGGAGGTTGCGACATGCACTTCGACAAAGGCGCCGTATTGCTCGATCTCTTCGCGCACGGCCCGGCGCGTGGTGGCGTAGGGCGCGATCGGCGCGCAGATCGCGATACCGCCATTCTTGGTAATCTCCGATGCCACGTAACCGATACGGCGGATGTTCAGGTCGCGGTGCTCCTTGGAGAAGCCCAGCTCGCTGGACAGGTTTTTCCGCACGATGTCACCGTCGAGCAGCGTCGTCGGACGACCGCCCATCTCCATCAGTTTGACCATCAGCGCGTTGGCGATGGTGGACTTGCCGGAGCCGGAGAAACCGGTGAAGAACACTGTGAAGCCCTGCTTGGCACGCGGCGGCTTGGTGCGGCGCAACTCCTTGACCACGTCGGGGAAGGAGAACCACTCGGGGATTTCCAGGCCCTCGGCCAGACGGCGGCGCAGTTCGGTGCCGGAGATGTTGAGGACGGTCACGCCTTCTTCGATCTCGTCGGCGGGCTCGTACTGGGCGCGATCCTGCACATAGACCATGTGCTTGAACGGCACCATTTCGATGCCCATTTCCTCTTCGTACTGCTTGAAGAGCTCCTGCGCGTCGTAGGGGCCGTAGAAATCCTCGCCAGCGGAGTTCTTGCCGGGGCCGGCATGGTCGCGGCCGACGATGAAGTGGGTCACGCCGTGGTTCTTGCGGATGAGCCCGTGCCAGACAGCTTCACGCGGGCCGGCCATGCGCATGGCAAGGTTCAGCAGCGACATGGTGGTCGTTGCGGCCGGGTACTGGTCGAGGACAGCCTCGTAGCAGCGGACACGGGTGAAGTGGTCGATGTCGCCCGGCTTGGTCATGCCGACGATCGGGTGGATCAGCAGGTTGGCCTGGCTTTCCTTCGCGGCGCGGAAGGTCAGTTCCTGGTGGGCGCGGTGCAGCGGGTTCCGGGTCTGGAATGCCACGACCTTGCGCCAGCCGAGCTTGCGGAAATAGGCGCGCAACTCGTTCGGCGTGTCGCGGCGAGCACGGAAATCGTAGTGAATCGGCTGCTGGATCCCGGTGATCGGGCCGCCGAGGTAGACCGGGCCGGCATGGTTGTGCAGGTAGTTGACGGCCGGGTGCGCGTCGTCATTGGCGCCGAATACCTTTTCGGCTTCCCGTGCCTTGTCCGGGGTGAAACGGTCGGACACCGACAGGATCGCGAGGATAACGCCTTCCTGATCGCGCAGGGCGATGTCCTGGCCGGGTTCGATGGAGGCCGCAAAGTCTTCCGAGACGTCCAGCGTGATCGGCATCGGCCAGAGCGACCCATCGGCAAGGCGCATGTTCTCCACGACGCCGTTGTAGTCTTCCTCGGTCAGGAAGCCCTTCAGCGGGTTGAAGCCGCCGTTCATCAGCAACTCGAGGTCGCAGATCTGGCGCGGAGTGAGATCCCAGCTCGGCAGGTCGGCAGCTTCAACTTTCAGCTTCTGCGCGCTTTCGTGCGAGACATAGAGCTCCGGGATCGGAGCATGTTGATTTTGCATCGGTTTGGTCCTGTGTTGAAAGGGGTTGAGACCGGTGGAGGTGCCGGTCAGTTCTGCATGAAGGGCGTCGTATTCCGCAAATTTCCGGGACAGGAATGTGTCCCGGAGGCGCTGCAGTTCGGCGGCGCCGCGCGGGGTAATGGAATAGGCAAAACGCTGACGCTTGTCCGGTCCGGCGCGATCGGAGATCCTGACCAGCCCGGCCTCTGCCGCCGCTCGAAGCTGCGCGTTCAGCCGTCCGAGCGACACGTCCAGCGCCGTGGCCGTGGTTCGTTGCGACGCGTCCGGCGCTATGTCGAGCTGGCGCAGCATCCGGAAGAGAAGGTCTTCTTCTTCCGGGGATGCTGGTTTTTCGCGGGCGGTGTTCATCGGCGACTCAATAAGTGTTCACGCGTGAACACATTGCATGAACAGCGCCGAGGGCAAAGAGCGGATTCGGGTGTTTCTTGAGAAATGGCGGAATGCTGCCTGACTGCAACAATCCACGGACTCGCCCTGCGCGCGACGTGCGCGCACAGGTGCTTCTGAGGAAGAGAGAGGCTTGACCAAGCGTCCGAAAACGCGCGCGTTTAGTCCTGCTCGGCGAGAAAACGCTCGGCTTCGAGTGCCGCCATGCAGCCCATTCCTGCCGACGTGACGGCCTGCCGGTACATGTGGTCGGTCAGATCGCCCGCGGCAAAAACACCGGGGATCGACGTCGCAGTCGAGTCGGGTTTCGTGACCACGTAGCCGCCCATGTGGGTGTCGAGTTGGTCCCTGACCAGTTCCGAGGCCGGGGCATGACCGATGGCGACAAAGACGCCCGCGGCGGGGATCTCCGTGGTTTCACCGGTCTTTACGCTCTTGGCTCGCAGCCCCTCGACGCTGGTCGGTGCATCGGAGCCAAAGATCTCTTCCGGCGTATGATCCCAGAGAACTTCCACCTTCTCGTTCTTGAACAGGCGGTCCTGGAGGATTTTTTCGGCGCGGAGGCTGTCACGACGATGCACCAGCGTCACCTTGTTGGCGAAGTTGGTCAGAAACAGCGCCTCCTCGACTGCGGTGTTGCCGCCGCCGATCACGACGACGTCCTTGCCGCGATAGAAGAAGCCATCGCAGGTGGCGCAGGCGGAGACGCCAAAGCCCTTGAACTTTTCCTCGCCCGGCATGCCGATCCACTTTGCCTGCGCCCCGGTGGCGAGGATGACTGCATCCGCAGTATATGTCGTGCCGCTGTCGCCCTGCGCCGTGAACGGGCGCTTCGACAGATCGATGGCCGAGATATGATCGCCGATGATTTCCGTACCCACGGCGCGGGCGTGTTCTTCCATCTGGACCATCAGGTCGGGACCCTGCACCTCGGTCATTCCCGGCCAGTTCTCGACTTCGGTGGTTATGGTCAACTGGCCACCCGGTTGGATCCCCTGCACAAGGATCGGATCCAGCATTGCGCGACTGGCGTAGACGGCGGCGGTGTATCCTGCCGGCCCGGAGCCGATGATCAGGACCTTGGTGTGGCGGGTGCTGGACATGTGTGTCTCCCCTGGGGCAAAAGCGTCGCCGGTTCCGGCGTTCCGCCCGATATATGTGGGGTGGACGGGAACCGGAACCCCTTCTCGTTGCCGTGTGCAAAACGAGCTATGCACAGGGAACAAAGCGGACAAATGTTGCGCTAACGTGAAATAATGTTGCGCTCACCACGGGGGCTGGCTACTGTTTGCGAAATTCAGGAGAGCTGTATGCCGGGTTCCAAATTAGATCCGATCGACCGTCACATCCTTGCGGAGCTACAGGCGGACGGCAGGATGACCAATGTCGAACTTGCCCGGCGCGTCGGAATCTCGGCCCCGCCCTGTTTGCGGCGGGTTCGCACGCTGGAGGAATCGGGGTTTATTCGCGGCTATCACGCTGACGTCGACCCGCGCGAACTCGGTTTCGAGGTGCAGGTCTTTGCCATGGTCGGGCTGAGCAGCCAGGCGGAGGTGGACCTGTCGGCCTTCGAGGGCAAGTGCCGGGAGTGGCCGTTGGTGCGCGAGTGCCACATGCTCAACGGTGAGATCGATTTCATTCTGAAATGTGTCGCCCCGGATCTGTCGACTTTTCAGACATTCCTGACCGAGCAACTGACCGCTGCGGACAATGTGGCGAGCGTGAAGACGTCGCTGGTGATCCGCGGTGCCAAGGATGAACCTTCGGTGCCCTTCGAGGTACTGGAAGAACGGCTATCGCGCGACGCCTGAGGCCTTGCAGGGCTCGTGGACATGAGCGGCGGTTGTCGCTTCGGAGGTCTGGCAGCGGGCCTCAGCTTTGGCCGCGAGCGTATTTGAACGCGGCGGAAGCGCCCCAACCGGCGATGATCGCGATTGCGAGCGACAGAAGGCCGTAGAGCAGTGCCTGTTCCTGCGCCAGGGTATAGATCCAGCGTTCAATGCCGACCTTCCGGACGTCCAGTGCGCGGGCGTATTCGGCAACGACCTTCCCTTCCCGCGTCAGGAAAATACGGGTGGTGTATTCGCCCTCCACCAGGTTGGCAGGCAACGCAATATCGCTCCGGAAAAGCGTCTGTTCTGTCAGGTAGACACCGTTCTCTTCGATCCCGTAGAGACCGTCTTCCATCCTGATCCGGACCAGAGCGTCGATGAAGGGTGTGGTGTCGCCAACCTGTTCGGCGCCGCCGACAGAGCGGATCGCATGATCAATGGAGATCCGGTGGCGCGAATCGTCGCTCTCGTTGAGGATCTTGTCGAGCGGGCCTGAAGTCGCGACCTTGTAGAAGGTCGGTGCCGCATCGACGTCGAGCGCCTCCGCGTTCACCCAGATCCCCGCACGGCGGTCCTTCTTGCGCACGGTCACACGCTCCCTCGGGCCGGACACCGCGACAATCACGTCGAGCGGGGCGGCCACGGGCATCGTCGGGTCCTCCACGATGCTGCCGGGCTCGGGACGGACAGCGCCGAAGACCACGATGTCAGATCCCGAGAAGCTGGCCGTGATTGCGACGCGGCTCTGGCTCAAGTCGGCGACGATATGCTGTGCGCTGCCCGGCAGGGCGAGGTTCCAGAAAAGCGTGACGAGGGCGACGAGGCGGATCACGAGTGACCTCCCTCTGTTCCCAGCGAGTAGAGTTCGGCCGGCTGGATCAACAGGTCGGCCGCGAGCTTGCCACACACCAGCAATACGAGGCCGGCAAGCAGGACGCGAAGTTGCTCGGCCTTCAGTTTGGTACCGATCTGGGTTCCGATCTGGGCACCGACGACGCCGCCAATCAGCAGGAGCACCGCCAGGGCCATATCGACTGTATGGTTGGTGGTGGCGTGCAGAAGAGTCGTGAACGCGGTGACGAGGATGATCTGGAAGAGCGAGGTGCCCACGACCACCTTGGTCGGCATCCCGAGGATGTAGATCATTGCCGGCACCATGATGAAGCCACCGCCAACGCCCATGATCGCGGCAAGCACGCCAACAGCCATGCCGACAAGGATCGGCGGGATCACGGAGATATAGAGGCCCGACGTGCGGAACCGCATCTTGAGGGGCCAGGTGTGCACCCAGTTGCGCTGCCGTCGGACCGGGGGCTTGACCGGTTCCTTGGAGTTGGCGCGACGCAGGGCGCCGAGGGATTCCACGAACATCAGACCGCCGACGATGCCAAGGAAGATCACGTAGCTGAGCTTGATGAGCAGATCGACCTGTCCGAGCGACTTCAGGAAGTTGAACAGGACCACGCCGAAGGCAGCCCCGATCAGACCGCCGATCTGCAACACCGCGCCCATTCGGATATCGACGGTCTTTCGGCGCCAGTGCGCCAACATGCCGGAAAAGGAGGAGGCGACGATCTGGTTGGCCTCGGTCGCCACTGCGACAGCCGGAGGAATGCCGATGAAGAACAGCAACGGGGTCATCAGGAACCCGCCACCGACACCGAACATTCCCGACAGGATTCCCACGAGCCCGCCGAGCCCGAGGAGCAAAAATGCGTTTACCGAGACTTCTGCAATAGGGAGGTAGATCTGCATGGGTGACTGATAGTCCGCGAGCGCTATCGCGGCAACGCCGAAGCATCAATCGCGTCATTATTCCCACGCACATGCGCCCGGTTGCCGCACAACCGGGCGTGCCTGATGTCCAGCTTGCATACAGATGAAGCTGTTTTAGCGTTCCTTCACATAAGGCTGTCCACCCGCGCGCGGCGGGATCGCCTTGCCCACGAATCCGGCGAGGATCACGACGGTCAGGATGTAGGGCAGGCTGTCGAGCAATTGCACCGGCATCTTGAAGGGGAAGATCGCCTCTGCCACGTCAGTCCGCAAGGCCAACGCCTGAAGGGCGCCGAACAGGAGACAGGCACCAAGCGCGTACCATGGCCGCCATTTGGCAAAGATCAACGCCGCCAGCGCGATATAGCCCCGGCCAGCAGTCATATCCTTCACGAAACCGGCCTGAAGGCCGGTCGCCAGGTAGGCGCCCGCGATACCGCAGAGAAGTCCGGCAATCACGACGGCCGCATATCGCAGCCCAATGACGGAGACCCCGGCCGTGTCGACCGCTGCCGGGTTCTCGCCGACCGCGCGCAGGCGCAGTCCGAACCGGGTGCGATAGAGGATCCACCAGGTGGCCGGCACCGCCGCCAGTGCGACGTAGACAAGGATCGAGTGCCCCGAGATCAGTTCGGAATAGAGAAGTTGCAACGGGCCGGCTTCTGACAGCAACTCGCTGAGTGGGCGCCCGGTTTCGGCCGCCTCGTTGGGACCGATGGCGAAGGGCAGCTCGATACCTTCGAAGCGCGCCCCGCCGATGAGCGACGGTGTTCGGCCGCCCTGTTGGAACCAGTTCTGCGCGATGAGCACCGTCATACCGGACGCGAGGAAGTTCAGCGCCACGCCGGAGATAAGCTGATTGCCGCGAAAGGTGATCGAGGCAAGCCCGTGGATCGCCGCGAAGACCATCGACGCAGCGATACCGGCTAGCAGCCCGAGCCACACCGAGCCCGTGGAATAGGCGAATGCAGCCGAGAAAAAGGCCGCAATGAGCATTTTTGCTTCGAGACCGATGTCGAAGATCCCGGAACGCTCTGAGAAAAGGCCAGCGAGACATGCCAGCAACAGCGGTGTGGCCAGCCGGAGGGTGGAGTCAAGAATCTGGATGAGGGTCGAAAAATCCATGTCTTATTCTCCCGCCGCCTGCCTGCTGCGACGACGCCACAGGAAGACCCTTTCGATGGGCATGCGGACCATGTTGTCCAGAGCGCCGGTGAAGAGGATCACGAGGCCCTGGATAACGACCACCAGCTCCCTCGGGATCGACATCCAGAGCGCCAGTTCCGCGCCCCCCTGGTACAGGAACCCGAACAGGATCGCCGCGATCAGCACACCCGCCGGATGCGAACGCCCCATCAGTGCCACGGCAATGCCGATGAAGCCCGCACCTTCGACCGAGTTCAGCACCAGACGGCCGGCTTCGCCCTGCACGGTGTTGATCGCCATCATTCCCGCCAGCGCCCCCGAAATCAGCATGGACCCCATGATGATCTTGGTGGGCGAGATCCCCGCATAGACTGCCGCGCTCTCGGATTTGCCGAAAGCCCGCAACTCGAACCCGAAACGGGTCCTCCAGATCAGCAGCCAGACCACCAGGCAGGCGACCAGCGCGATGAGGAAGCTGATATTGGCCGGCACCGACTTGGGAAAGGCGATGATCGGGCTGAACATGTCATGGAAGCTCGGAAGGGCTGTTCCGTCGGGGAACTTCGCCGAGGCCGGATCCATGGAAGAGGGCGGGCGCAGTACGTTTACCAGCATGTAGTTCAGCACGGCCGCGCCGATGAAGTTGAACATGATCGTTGTGATCACGATATGGCTGCCACGCTTGGCCGCGAGGTAGGCCGGAATCGCCGCCCAGGCTGCGCCAAAGAGCGCCGCGCCCAACGTGGCAGCCGGCAGGGCGAGGGCCCAGTGTGGCCATGGCAGCGCAAGGCAGACCAGCGCCACGCCAAGGCCGCCGAGCGTCGCCTGCCCCTCGCCACCGATGTTGAACATCGCGGCGTGGAACGCGACCGAGACCGCCAGTCCGGTGAATATGAAGTTGGTGGCGTAGTAGAGGGTGTAGCCCCAACCATAGGGCGAGCCGAGCGCACCCTGTACCATCAGCTTGAGCGCGGCCCAGGGATCTTCACCGATCCCGAGAATGACCAGTGCGGAGATGATCATCGCCAGCACCAGCGAGATCAGAGGCACGAGGACCACGTCGGCCCATTTCGGCATCACTTCCATCAGGAGTTCTCCCCGTTGGTCACGCCGGCCATCAGCAGGCCAAGCTCGCCTTCATTTGTTTCGGCGGGCAGGCGCTCGCCCATGATGCGGCCGTCGAACATCACCGCGATGCGATCCGACAAGCCCATGATCTCGTCAAGCTCCACGGACACCAGAAGGATCGCCTTGCCCGCGTCACGCAACTCGATGATCCGCTGATGAATGAACTCGATGGCGCCGATATCGACGCCGCGTGTCGGTTGGCCGACAAGCAACAGGTCCGGGTTGCGCTCGATCTCGCGCGCCAGGACGATCTTCTGCTGGTTGCCACCCGAGAAGTTCTTGGCGGCCAGTTGCGGATGTGGCGGACGGACGTCGAAGCGCTCCATCTTGCCTTCGGTCTCTGCGCGAATGCCTGCATTGTCCATCAACCAGCCGGAACTGTACGCAGGATCCCACTGGTAGCCGAAGACGATGTTCTCCCAGGCCGTGAAATCCATGATCAGCCCGGCGCGCTGGCGATCTTCCGGGACGTGAGCAATGGACCGTTCACGGCGAGAGCGGCCGTCGGAGTGCTTTCCGGTGAGGTCGATCTCGTTTCCGTTGATCTGGATCGATCCCGTGGCAGCGGTGATCCCGCCAAGCACGTTGAGCAGTTCCGACTGGCCATTGCCGGCGACGCCGGCGATGCCGAGAATCTCCCCAGCGCGGACCTCGAAGGAGACGCCCTTCAGGCGCTCGACCTTGTCCTCGTCCACCACTCTCAGGTTCTCGACTTTGACAATCGTGGCACCAGGTTGGGCGGGCTTCTTGTCCACTCGCAGCAGGACCTTTCGTCCGACCATAAGCTCCGCGAGTTCTTCAGGAGAGGTCTCGGCCGTCTTGACGGTCGCGGTCATCTCGCCGCGTCGCATGACAGATACCGTGTCCGTGACATCCATGATCTCGCGCAGCTTGTGGGTGATCAGGATGATCGTCTTCCCCTCGTCGCGCAGACCACGAAGAATGCGGAACAGGTGGTCGGCCTCGGCCGGGGTCAGCACGCCCGTCGGCTCATCGAGGATCAGGATCTCGGCATTGCGGTAGAGCGACTTAAGGATCTCCACACGCTGTTGCTGTCCGACGCCGATCTCCTCGATAACTGCGTCGGGGTCGACGTTCATCTCGTATTCTTCTGCAATTTCCGTAAGGTGCTTGCGTGCATTGGACATCGTGGTCGCCAGAAGGGCGCCCTCCTCGGCGCCAAGAACCACGTTTTCCAGGACCGTGAAGTTCTCCACCAGCTTGAAATGCTGGAACACCATGCCAATGCCCGCGGCAATCGCGGCCTGGCTGTCGGGTATTTCCGTCGGCTGGCCGTTGATCAGGATCTCGCCCCGATCTGCCTTGTAGAAGCCATAGAGGATCGACATCAGGGTAGACTTCCCGGCGCCGTTCTCGCCGATGATGCCGTGAATTGCACCCTTGGCAACAGAGAGCGAAATATCCTTGTTGGCCTGTACCGGGCCAAACGCCTTGGATATGCCGCGCAGCTCGATCGCGGGCGGGGATCCCGGAGCGGCACCCGCTGCTCCTGCGGAATTGTCGGCGAGATCCTTCATGTCCATCCCCTCATTTCTGGCCATCGGGGCCGCAACGTGTCGCGCGGCCCCGGTGGTTGTCTTGGATCCGGCGGGGATCAGAAATCGTAGGCCGGGCAGGAGCTGTTTTCGTAGTAACTGACGACTGAAATCTCGCCGGCAATGATCTTTGCCTTGGCGTCTTCGACAGCTGCCTTCATGTCGTCGCTGAGCAGTTCGGCGTTGTTCTCGTCCACGGCGTAGCCGACGCCATCTTCGGCGAGTCCGAGAGTCATGCTCTTTCCGGTTTCGATGTCGGGACCAGCTGTCATCGCGTCATAGACGGCGACGTCGACGCGCTTCAGCATCGAGGTCAGGACCTTGCCCGGATGCAGGTGGTTCTGGTTGCTGTCGACACCGATCGAGAGGATGTTCTCGTCTGCGGCGGTCTGCAGCACGCCGACACCGGTGCCGCCTGCGGCCGCGTAAATCACGTCCGCGCCCTGGGAAATCTGGGCCTTGGCAAGCTCGGAGCCCTTGACCGGATCATTCCATGCCGCAGGCGTTGTCCCCGTCATGTTGGCAATGATCTTGGCGTCGGGCTTCACGGACTTGACGCCCTGCGCGTAGCCGCAGCCGAAATGCCGGATCAGCGGAATGTCCATTCCGCCGATGAAGCCGACCGTGTCGCTTTCGGAGGCCATCGCGGCCAGCATGCCCACGAGGTAGGAGCCCTGGTGCTCCTGGAAGCTGATCAGCAGTACGTTGTCGGGAATCTCCGGCAGGAAGCCGTCGACATTCACGAACTTGGTGTCGGGGTAGTCCTTGGCAACCTCGCCCATGATTTCCGCAATGGCGAAGCCGGTTGTGACGACCGGATTGAATCCCGCCTCGGCGAAGCGGCGCAACGCCTGTTCCCGCTGGGCTTCGGACTGGATCTCGATCTCGCGGTAGGAACCGCCGGTGTCCTTCGCCCATCTTTCGGCGCCGTTGAAGGCCGCCTCGTTGAAGGATTTGTCGAACTTGCCGCCAAGGTCGTAAATCAACGCCGGCTCGGCCAGCGCTGCGCCAGCGGCCAGCGCCATCGTGGCTGCTGCGCCGAGAATGCTCCGCATGAATGTCATAAGTTGTCTCCCGGTTGGGTTTGTCTCGCCGGGCCGGATGGCCCGAACCGTGAAAGCGACTGGATCTCTTTCCGGATCACGGAAGAATAAGGCCGCAGCGTGCGAGGGGGGTCAACCGGTTTTAACACTTCCGCACGGATCAAGGCCGCAGCTTTTGCCGATTCAGTCCAATGACTTGGCGTAGATCAATGCGTCGATCCGGGTGCCGTCGGGTCCGGTGTAGTAGCCTGGCCGCTGTCCCGTCTGTCGATAGTCGCTCGATTCGTAGAGCGCCAAGGCAGCGGCATTGTCGGCGCTGACCTCCAGAAAGGCGGTCCGGGCACCTTCTGCGCGTGCTTCCGCCTCGAAGGCGGCCAGCAGGGCGCGCCCGGTGCCATGTCTGCGGTGAGCGGGAGAGACCGCGAGCGTGAGCAATTCCGCCTCGTCGACCACGACGCGGCCAAGGGCAAAGCCGAAGGCCGACTCGCTCAGGAATACGCCGGGCGTGCCCATGATCCCGGTCAGTTCGCAGGCCGACCACGGGCGTGGCGTGGTGAAACAGGCCGTGTGCAATGCGGCCATGGCGGCGGGGGTCACGGGAGTATCTCTGGCGGAGGGTCGGCCGGCGGTGCGGCATCGGCTGCCCGAAGGTAGAGCGGTGCGGGACGTGGCAGGTCCGTCAGATGGCGGCGACTCGCCGCGATCCGGGCGATGGCGACTGCGAGCGGGTGCACCGGTTTCGCGACCTCCGCCGACAGGTTCCCCGCGAGGGTCTCGGCATGATCGCCCACGCAGACGAGCCCGTCGCGGAACAGCGTCGCGGGAAGCGCATCGAGCGGGCAGAGTTGGGGCGGCTCTGGCTCTGGATCGGCCAGTTGCAGGTAAACACCGGCACGGCGCGCATCCAGGCTGGAGAGCACCGGTCGGGGCAGGTCGAGCGCAAGGGCTTCGAGGCTGGAAACCCCAACCGCGGGGATCCCGACAGAGAGCGACAGGCCGCGCGCAAGCGCGACGGAGATCCGGACGCCAGTGAAATTGCCCGGACCGATGCCCGTGCCAATGGCGTCAAGATCCGATGGCGCAATACCTGCCTCGGCCAGAAGCTCCTCGATCAGTGGCGCCAGTCGCTCCGCCTGTCCGCGCGCCATCTCCTCATGGCGATGCGCCAGGATGTCACCCCCGGCCAGGACAGCCGCCGTGCAATGCGCGGCGGATGTGTCGAAGGCCAGGGTGATGTGGGAATGGCCGGTCGTGGCAGGAGGCGGGGTGGTTTCGGTCACGACGTCAGTTCCTGCCCTGTCCGTCTTCAGACGGCGACGGGGCGCACCTCGACAACTTCGGGAATGTAGTGGCGCAGCAGGTTCTCGATCCCCATCTTCAGCGTGAGCGTGGAGGAGGGGCAGCCAGCACAGGCGCCCTGCATGTGAAGGTAGACGACGCCGCGATCGAACCCGTGGAAGGTGATGTCACCGCCATCCTGTGCCACTGCCGGGCGGACGCGAGTGTCCAGCAGATCCTTGATCTGGCCGACTATCTCGGCATCCTCGCCGCTGTGTTCGGCATGACCGCCAGCCCCGGCGCCGTCTTCGGCAATCACCGGCTGGCCCGATTGGAAATGCTCCATGATCGCCCCCAGGATCGAGGGTTTCACGTGATCCCACTCCACCTCGTCGGACTTGGTGACCGTGACGAAATCGTTGCCGAAGAACACGCCGGTCACACCCGCCACGGAGAAGATGCGGCTGGCAAGAGGCGACCGATCCGCTGCATCGGAGCTGGGAAAATCCGCGGTGCCGGCATCGAGCACGGTCTGACCGGGCAGGAATTTCAGGGTGGCCGGGTTCGGGGTCGATTCAGTCTGGATGAACATGTCGGAAGCCTTTCTGGGTCGGCTTCGTATATGCGCCTGCAAGGCCGCGAAGTCAATCCATCTGGAACGATTCTAAGTTGGTCAGGTAATCGCCTCCAACTGCTCCTTGCTGAGGCCGCCGGGAACGATCGTGATGGGGATTGGCAGGGTTCCGGAGGTCTTGGTCAGTTGGGTGACAAGCGGTCCGGGCCCCCCCTTGCCGGTACCCGCACCAAGAACCAGCACGCCGATATCGCCATCATCCCGGATCTGGGCCATGAGTTCGGGCACAGGTTCGCCCTCGCGAATGACAAGGTGCGGGTCGACGCCCTGTCGGTCACGCATCCACTTGGCAAAGACCTCGAAATGAACTTCGATCCGCTCTCGGGCCTCGGCGCGCATGATGTCGCCAATGCCGATCCAGTGCTGGAATTCCTCCGGTGGGATGATGGACAGGATCTCGACACCACCGCCTGTGTTGGCGGCCCGCATTGCGGCGTACCGCATCGCGTTCAGGCATTCGCGGCTGTCGTCCAGCACCACAAGGAACTTGCGCATCTGTCGTCTCCCCAAAGGCACAATCCGAAATCCGTGCCGCCTCAGGCAATCTGACGTCGCAAGGCGCGCAGGACAAGCGAAACCGCAAACCCGCAGAGTTGAAGGGCAAAGGCGATGAGCGCGGCAATGGTTGCGCGGGCCATGTCGCTGAGCCGTACCAGGGCTCTGAAGGTGCGGCTTTTGCCCATGGCTCGCAGGGCCGGGCGGGTTCCGTCTCCGGCGACGCTGGAAAGCCGGGCAAGGCGTGCCGCGTCCTCGGCCGAGTCGACATGCCGCATCATCAGCAACGTGTCCGGCAGCGATGTATTGCGTTGCACCGTCCCGAGATCGCCGGCAATCCGGGCAAGCGGCTGCAATCCCTCACCACGCACCATGACGCCAATCGGCGGCGTCGCGGCACGCAGGGTGCGGGTGAATCCTGGCGTCATCGTGCCGAGCCGACGGGACAGCCGCAGACTGGTTGCGCCGAGCTTGGCAAGCCCGGAACCGCCCGCCGTGACCAGCACCGCCGCGCTTGCGCCAAGCCCGAGGGAGGCCAGCCCGACCTCCAGTTGATCCACTTCCTTTCCGGTGCCCCATGCCACGGCCGCGCGCCTCAGGGCATTGGCGTCACCGACCGGCGTCAGCTCGATAGGGATGGCGCAACCGGCCATGAGGGTGAGGCTTTCGCAGGAGGTGATGTCCCAGGCACATTGAAGGCACGCCTCTGTCTGACCGATCAAGCTCTCGGACCGGGCTGTCAGCGCGTCAATCTGTTCCGATTGGTGGCGGGGAATTTCGGTGCCGGTTTTCTCGGCCAGCGCGACATAGTCGCCGAGCGCGAGGAGATCCTCACGCGCCAGTGCGTCATCGATCCTTGGTTGCAACCAGGCGGTGTCGATCTCGCGGGCAAGCATTCGGTCCAGCGCACGTTGCGCCGCCGCCTCGCTTCGCAGCACGAAGGGGGAGGCGAACGGAGACTGCGACAGCAACCAAAGCGACAGCGCTCCGGAGACGAGCGTGCCGAGGGTCAGCAGCTGCCTCAGCCGCCGACGCACGGGTCAGCGGCCCGAGAGCGCCCAGTCCCAGTAGAGATCGCGGGCGCGGCGGGCGATGGGACCAACCTGGTAGGTGACGTCGTCAAAGGCTGTCACCGGCGTGACCTTGGTCATGTTCCCGGTCAGGAAGACTTCGTCGGCGACTTCGAAGTCTTCGAAGGACAGCACGGTCTCCACCACCTCGACGCCATCGGCGCGCAGGTTCGTGATATGCCGGGCCCGTGTGATGCCGGACAGGAAGGTGCCATTGGCAACGGGTGTGAAGGCGACCCCATCCTTCACCATGAACACGTTCGCGGTTGCGGTTTCGGCGACATTGCCGAGCGCATCCGCCACGAGTGCATTGCCAAAGCCCTTGGCATAGGCCTCCGCCAACATACGTCCGTTGTTGGGATAGAGGCAGCCGGCCTTGGCGTTGCAGACCGAGGATTCCAGGACCGGGCGGCGAAAGCGTGTGCGCGTCAGCGTCGTGGAGGTGCCGGCGGGCGACATCGGGATTTCCTCAAGGCAGACCGCGAAGCCGGTGGCACCCTTCTTGGGAAGCACACCGCTCTTGTCACTGTCGATCGCCCAGTACATCGGCCGAATGTAGACCGCGGCACCGGCGTCATATTGCGCCAGCCCTTCCCGGGTGATCTCCATCATCTCCTCGGTGGACACGGTCGGGTCGACCATCAGAGCCTCAGCGGAGCGATTGACGCGGGCGCAGTGCTTGTCGAGGTCAGGGCTCACCCCTTCGAAGAACCGGGCGCCATCAAAAACAGTCGAACCCAACCAGGACCCGTGGTCGGCCGCCCGCATGATCGGCACATTACCATCGTGCCAGGTGCCTTCGAAATAGGTGCGGATGTTGGTGCCGACTGCCATGGCTTCCTCCGGTTGAGCGCGCCGCGCGACACTATGCCTGTCCGAAGGACGCGTCCAGTGGCTGTCGCGCGTGGCCTTGAGGCGTCGGGAATGGCTGTCGGAAACTGGAAGCCGGGGAAGGGTCGGGCTCCGGCACCCCCCGATCCGCACGGGCTGAGTGGGGCGATAGGCGGGGCTGGCGGGCGAAGCCTGCGCATCCTTGCGGACAAATCCGGGCAGACAGATTTCCACACGTCGGAAGCACATAGCAAAGCGCGCAATGGTCACGCATATGAAACCTGACAACGGCCTGTCCTACCGACGTGTCGGACCTGAAACGCTTTTGTGAAGCCCGGTCCTGCAAATGGCCGCAATTTCGGCCTCCGCCGCGTGGGGAGCGGAAGTCGGCCGCTGCCACTCGACCTGTCCGGCCGCGGCCCAGCCTGCGGGCAGCCACCGATGCCCGCCGGGTGAACCCGACACTGGCGCACTACCACAGGTCGAGTGATCTCGCGTCCGGAATCGCTGCGATCAGCGGACGAGGCCGACGATCTCGTATGCTTCTTTCAGGATGGGCTCGGCGAGTGCCCGGGCCTGCTCCGCACCATGACCAAGAATGCGGTCAATCTCTGCCGGATCGTTCATCAGGCGGGCCATCTCCGTCGAGATCGGCGCGAGTTTCTCGACTGCAAGATCTGCCAGCGCAGGCTTGAACCTGCCCCAGCCGGCGCCGGCATATTCCGCGATCACCTGTTCGTCCGTCAGCCCGGAGAGACCGGCATAGATATCGACGAGGTTCCGTGCCTCCGGGCGTCCCTTCAACCCGTCAAGCGTTTCGGGAAGGGGCTCGGGATCTGTTCGGGCCTTCTTGAATTTCTTGGCGATCGTGTCGGCGGTGTCGGTCATGTTGATCCGCTCCATATCCGACTCGCCGGACTTCGACATCTTCTTCGTGCCATCGCGCAGGTTCATCACGCGCGTCGCGGGCCCCTCGATGACGGGTTCCGTCTCGGGGAAGAAATCGACCTTGTAGTCATGATTGAACTTCTGCGCGATGTCGCGGGTCAACTCGACATGCTGTTTCTGATCCTCGCCCACCGGGACGTGGGTGGCGTGGTAGATCAGGATGTCGGCTGCCATGAGCGCCGGGTAGGCATAGAGCCCGAGGCTGACCTTCTCGGCGTTTGCGCCGGCCTTGTCCTTGAACTGGGTCATGCGGTTCATCCAGCCCACACGCGCCACGCAGCTGAAGATCCAGCCCAGCTCGGCGTGGGCCGAAACCTGGGACTGGTTGAACAGGATCGATTTCGTTGGATCGATGCCAGAAGCGATGAAGCCCGCGGCCACTTCGCGGGTGGCGGCATGCAGTTCCTTGGGGTCCTGCCAGACGGTGATCGCGTGCAGGTCGACGACGCAGTAGATCGTCTCGTGGGTGCCGGCATCCTGCCAGTCCACGAACCGCTTGATCGCACCGAGGTAGTTGCCGAGCGTCAGGCCGCCCGAGGGCTTGATCCCGGAAAAGACGCGCGGGGTGAACTTGGATTCGTCAGACATCGGAGTCTCCGGCTGGAAATTCAGGCTGCGACCGCTTACCCATGCCGGCATATCGCGTCAACCGGAGGCAGCCATGCAGGACCCGAACTCACAGAGCCCGTTCAACGCACTGCCACCAGTCGTGGTGGTGCTGGTGGCGGTGATCTTCGGGGTCGAGCTGCTCTTTGGCCTGTCGCGCTCGGGGCTGATCGCGGGGACGCGGGGCGGTGACGACTGGCGAATCTTCGCGATCCAGAACTATGCCTTTTCCTCCGAGATCCTGCACTGGATGATGGAGACCTCCCGCTGGCCGCTGGAGCATGTGAAGCGCTTTGTGACCTATCTCTTCGTGCATGGCTCCTTCACCCACATGGTGATGGTCTGCGTCTTCGTGCTGGCGCTTGGCAAGATGGTAGGAGAGACGTTCCGGCAATGGACCGTGGCGGCGATTTTCCTTGGGTCCGGCGTGGTCGGGGCGTTGGCCTACGGTCTGCTTTCGGGCGCGACGCAGCCGCTTTATGGTGGGTACACCGGTGCCTACGGGTTGATTGGAGCGTTCACCTTCATCCTCTGGGTCGGCTACGGCCGTGCGGGCGAGAACCAGTTGCAGGCCTTTCGGTTGATCGGTTTCCTGATGGGGATCCAGTTGCTGTTCGGGCTGATCTTCGGTGCCAACAAGGACTGGGTCGCCGAGTTGGCCGGGTTTGCCACGGGCTTTGTGCTGTCCAGTGTTGTGCAGCCGGGTGGTTGGGCTGCGTTGCTGCGGACGATGCGCCAGCGGTAGGCAGAGGGCGCATCCTACCAAGTCCGCCCAATACGGATAGCCCTGCATCGGCGATCTCGACCGGACATGCATCCGAACCTCATGGGCGGGCTGACTACTCCACTTTCCGTGCCCGGCGCATTGACCGGTGCATCTCGCCCAGGTTTGTTGCGCCCAGCACCTGCGCGGCGGCGAAGTAGCTGACGATGCCGACCCCCACGAGCAAGAGCAGCGCGACATACCGAATGCCGTCCTGGTAAAGAACGTCGCCGAGTATCGCCTCTGTTCCCAAAAGACAGGCCCCCATCACGGCGCAGGCCGCAAGGATACGCACGGCACGGCGCTTGAGGCGGGCGTCCAGAACGGCGGCCTCGCCCATCGACCGCGATCCCGCCCAAAGCAGCGCGACCATTGCCCAACCTGCCAGCGTGGTGGCCCATGCGGCGGCGTAGAAGCCGAAGTAGATCGCGCCGCCGATGGCGATCGCCGCGTTCAGCACCATGGCGACAAGGGCGTAGTAGAACGGCGTTTTGGTGTCATGGCGGGCGAAGTACAGTGGCTGGAACACCTTTTGCAGAACGAAGGCCGGCAGGCCGGCGCCGTAGATCGCGGTGACGATTGCTGTGCGGGCGGCGGCCTGTTCCCCGAAAGCGCCACGCTGGTAGAGCACGGAGACGATGGGCTCGGGGATCAGGACGAGTGCCACGGATGCCGGCAGGGTCAACAGAAGCGCAAATTCGGCCGCGCGGTTGAGCGCGTCCTGACCGCCGGTGGTGTCCCCGGCCGCGAGCCTGCGGGAGAGATCCGGCAGCAGCACCACGCCAATGGCAATCGCGACCACGCCGAGGGGCAGTTGATACAGCCGGTCTGCGAGGTTCAGGTACTGGATTGCGCCCTCGAAATACGATGCAACCTGGCGCCCGACGAGCAGGTTGATCTGCACGACGCCGCCCGCCAGCATTGCCGGGGCCGCGATCTTCGCCAACCGTTTGAGTTCGGGTGTGAGCCTGGGGCGGCGCGGCACCAGCCGGAACCCGGCCCGGAAGGCAGCAGTCCAGACCAGCATCATCTGGGCAATGCCCGCGATGGGCACGCCCCAGATCAACCAGGTGCCAAAATCGCCACCGGTGATCTCTGCCATGACCATGGCCGAAACGAGAATGATGTTCAGCAAGACCGGCGCGGCGGCAGCAGCCACGAAGCGTCCCGTGGCATTGAGCACGCCAGACAGCAGTGCAGCCAGCGAGATGAACAGGATGTAGGGAAAGGCGATGCGGCCGAAATCCACGGCGAGGTCGAAACGTTCGTCGCCACGAAAGCCCGAGGCCATCGCCATCACCAGCCACGGCATCGCCGCCTGAGCCAACAGGGTCAGAATGATGAGCACGCCAGCAAGGCCACTGAAGGCGTCGTTGGCAAATGTCTTCGGATCCTCGCCTGTCTCCAGCTTCTTGGAAAACATCGGCACGAAGGCCATGTTGAAGGCGCCCTCGGCGAAGAAACGGCGGAACATGTTGGGCAGGGAGAAGGCGATCAGGAATGCCTCCGCTACCGGCCCGTCACCGAGTTTGGCCGCGAAGACGATGTCACGCACAAAGCCGAGGATCCGTGACATGAGCGTCCAGAAGCCCACTGTCAGGAAGCCCGCCACAAGGCGGATCGGTTTCATTCGCTTCTGGCCCTTTCGGCGCCACGCTCGATGGCCTTGACCAGTTTCTTTTCAAGCGCTTTCTGTTTGGATTTGCTGTGGATCTTCAGGCCGAACATGTCCTTGACATAGAAGGTGTCCACCGCCTGGGCACCGTAGGTCGCGATCACGGCGGAAGCGATGTAGATATGCGAGTTGGCCAGCGTCCGTGTGAGATCGAACAACAGGCCGGGACGGTCGCGTGTGTCGACCTCGATCAACGTGTAGATCTCCGAACCGTTGTTGTCGAAATGCACCGAGGTCGGGAAACGGAAATCGCGCTCCCGTTTCTTCTGCTTGTCGCGCTTGCGCAGGGCTTCGCCAGTGATGATCTCGCCTTTCAGGCACTTCTCGATCATTTGCGTCAGGCGGGGCAGGCGGCTCGCCTCGTAAGGCGCGCCATCGCCATCCTGGATCCAGAAGATCGCCGTGGCATAGCCGTCCTTCGACGTATAGGTCCGCGCGTCGACGACGTTCGCACCAACCAGCGCAAGGGACCCGGCCAATCGGGAAAAAACACCCGGATGGTCGACCAGCGCGAAGCAGGCGCGGGTGGCGTCGCGGTCCGCTTCCGGCGTCAGGTCGATGCGGATCTCGTCATCGCTCAGGCCCCTGAGCTGCTTGGCAAAGGTGACATAGGCAGCTTCGGGCAGGCCTTGCCAATAGGGTGAATAGTGGCGCTCGATCTCGGTTTCGATCTCCTGCTCGCTCCAGTCGGACAGGGCGGCGCGCAACGCGGTCTGGGCTTCCTCGCCTATGTTCTCGCGGTTGAGGTCCTCCATCCCGCCATCCAGCGCGTCGGCGGTCTGGCGGTGGAGTGTGCGCAAAAGCTGCGCCTTCCAGTTGTTCCAGACATTGGGGCCCACGCCGCGGATGTCGCAGACCGTCAGAACCGTCAACAGGTCGAGCCGCTTGCGGGTTTTCACGATCTTTGCGAAGTCGCTGACAGTGCGTGGGTCGGCGATATCCCGTTTCTGAGCCATGTCGGACATGACCAGATGCGCCCGTACCAGCCATTCGACGGTATCGGCCTCCTCGCTCGTCAACCCGAGGCGCTTGCACACCGGGCGGGCGATACGGGCGCCCAGAACCGAGTGATCCTCCACGCGGCCCTTGCCGATATCGTGCAGGAAAACGGCAAGGTAGAGCACCTTTCGGTCCACGCCCCTTTCGAGGATTCGCGAGGCGACGGGAAGCTCTTCCACCAACTCGCCGTGTTCGATCTGGGCGAGGACGCGGATGCACTGGATCGTGTGCTCGTCCACGGTATAGGCGTGGTAGAAGTTGAACTGCATCATCGCGACGATGGGTTCGAATTCCGGCACGAAAGCGGCGAGCACTCCCACTTCGTTCATACGTCGCAACGCCCGTTCGGGGTTTCCGTGATCAAGCATCAGGCGCAGAAAGATCTTGGCCGCTTCGGGATCGCGGCGCATTTCCGCGTCGATCAGATGCAGATTGGCAGAGACGAGCCGCATGGCGTCAGGGTGGATCAGGGTGTCGGTCTGAAGTGCCTCGTCAAAGAGCCGCAGGATGTTCAACTTGTCGGCGAGGAAGGCTGTGTCGTCCGCAATGGCAAGCCGCCCGCCCTGCCAGACAAACCCCTCCCGCTCGACCTTTCGGCGGCGGAAAAGCCCGGCGAGCATGGGCTCGCGCTTCGCGTGGGCGGCCTCCAGAGAGGTCAGGAAAATTCGCGTCAGTTCGCCGACCCGGGTAGCGTGGCGGAAGTAGTCCTGCATGAAATGCTCGACGGACCGGCGACCAGAGTGATCGGAATAGCCGAGCCGCTCGGCCACCGGAACCTGCATGTCGAAGGTCAACTGTTCGGCAGGTCGCCCGGCGATCAGGTGCAGATGCCCGCGTGCGGCCCACAGGAAGGTCTCGGCCTGTTCGAAAGACCAGAACTCCTCCGGTGTGAACACACCGATCCCGACGAGGTCCTCGATCCGGTTCACGCGATGCACGTATTTCGCAATCCAGAACAGCGATTGCAGGTCGCGCAGGCCGCCCTTGCCCTCCTTGATGTTGGGTTCGAGCATGTAGCGCTGCCCGCCCTGTTTGCGGTGGCGTTCTGCACGTTCGGAGAGCTTGGCCTCGATGTAGTCTTTTGACGACCCCTTGAAGAGTTCGTTCCACAGCCGGGAGGTGAGCATCTCCGTCAGGATCGCATCGCCATCGACATGCCGCATCTCCAGCAGCGAGGTTCGGATCGTGTAGTCCTCACGCCCCAGCTTGAGGCATTCCCGGATCGTGCGGGTGGCATGGCCAACCTTCAGGCGCAGGTCCCAGAGGATGTAGAGCATCTCCTCCACGATGCACTCGATGCGAGGGCTGATCTTGTCCTCGGCCAGGAACAGCAGGTCGACGTCCGAGTGGGGCGCCATCTCCGCCCGGCCATAGCCGCCCACGGCAATCACCGACATGTGCTGGTCACTGGCGTCGGCACCGCCCTCCACCAGCAGGAACTTCGCAGTCCAGAAGGCCGAACGGATGATACAATCGGTAAGCCAGGCATAGGAATGCACCAGCGGACGGGCGGACCGCGGCGAGGCCTCGAAAGCCTCCTCGATGGCGGCGCGCCCGTTGGCAAGCGCCTCGGCCAGCACGCCAATGGCACGGACGCGCCGGCCCGTGCCTTCGCCGCCGTCAACCGCGGCGGCGAGGCGTTCGTTCAGGCCGTTGACGTCGAATATCCTGTCTGCGGGACAGATGAGGTCCTGCGGGAGCGGCGGGGTCGTGATGGCGGGGGCCGGTTTAGAAACCGAATCCGCCGAAGCTTCTTGGGGCAGCGTCAATGACTGTAACCTGGCTGTTCTGGATCTGCCCGACCGCGAGGCCGCGCTGGTTTGTGCCGTCCGGGAGGAGGCGGAAGATGCCGTTGACGCCGACGAAACCGGAGCCCTGTGTCAAGGCAGCGCGGGTCAGGGCGTCCGACTTGCCCTTGCCGACGAGCGCGCCCACGGCGGCGATGCCGTCGTAGGAGAGCCCGGCGAGCGGGTGCGGAGCGCCACCGTAGGCCGAAGCGTAGCGGGAGCGGAAATTGGCCGAGAGCCCGGGATCCGGAAGTGCCATCCAGGCGCCCTGAAGACCGGGCTGCGAGAGTGCCTCGGGCGGGATATCCAGCCGCGCGAGGCCGATGAACTGGTGGTTCGGCGCACCGACGCCGTTCTCCGGCAGCATCTGGGCGAGGAAGGACATGGCGCCGTCGTTGTCCGAGGTGAAGAAGACCGAGTTGGCGCCGGAGGCCTGAACCTGTTGCGAGATCTGCGGCACGGCGGCAACGATGCCCTGCTGGGAGAAATCGAAGGAGGCGCTGCCGGCGAGGTTCGCGCGGCTGCTGTTGATGGAGTTCAGAATCGCATCCCGGCCGATTTCCTCGGCGGTGGTGCGGGCATTGACCACGAAGATGTTGCCCTTGCCGCGGGAGGCGGCGTAGCGGGTCAACCGGTCGGAGGTGTTCTGGAAGAGATTGCCGAGGACAAAGACATTTCCGCCGGCGATCGAGGCGTTGTTGGAGAAGGCCAGCACGTTCAGACCGCGATTCGCCACAGCGAGACCGGCGGCGTTGGCAGCCTCGGAGTAAAGCGGTCCCAGGATGATCTTCGCGCCCTCGTCGGCGGCGCGGGAGGCGGCTGCAGAGGCGCCGCCGGCATTGCCGCCCGTCTGGTAGACCCGGAGGTCGATCTGGACCTTGTCGAGATCTGCAATCGCAAGGCGGGCTGCATTTTCGAGGCTTTGAGAGACGATCGCGTCACCGCCAGCCCCACCGGGCACAAGCAACGCAACCGGGACCGGCGCGCTCGTATCGATCGAGGGGCCGCCGCCTCCTGAAGCGTTGGGAACGCCGTCACAGGCCGCCAGCAACAGGGCGCCGGCAAGCGCAAGACCGCGGGTGGCCAGCGCGAAAGGGTTTCTAAATGCAGAAAACATGGGTTAAATCTCGCTCTTCCAGGTCAGGCTGAGGGCACGGGCAAAGCTGGGCCCTGGTCGACCCGACCGTATTCCGTGGAAGGCGGCAAGTAAATGTCCCAAGCAGATGAGACCCGAGGAAGCCGTGCGTTCCGTGAAGTGACGCTGGAACCAGGCATCCACTTTGTTGCGACCCCGATTGGAAGCGCCCGGGATATCACACTCAGGGGGCTCGATATCCTGGCCTCTGCCGATGTGATCGCGGCGGAGGACACGCGGACGACGCGGCACCTGATGGATCTGCATGGCGTGCCCCTGCGCGGGCGCCCGATGATTGCCTACCACGACCACAATGGCGCTGCACAGCGGCCCCGGATTATGGGATTGATCCGAGAGGGGAAGTCGGTGGCATATGCATCGGAGGCCGGTACGCCGCTGGTTGCCGATCCCGGGTTTCAACTCGGGCGCGCTGCAATTGCGGAGGGTTTGATGGTCACCAGCGCGCCGGGCCCATCGGCTGTCCTTGCGGCACTGTCCCTGTCGGGCTTGCCGAGTGACCGGTTTCTGTTCGCGGGGTTTCCGCCAACTGCAAAGGGCGCGCGCAAGTCCTGGCTCGAAGGGCTCGCCGGCGTCGACGCAACGATTGTGCTCTTCGAATCCCCCAAGCGAATTAGCCGATTGTTAGGGTCCATGGTGCAAGTCTTCGGCGCAGAGAGGCAGGCAGCCGTCTGTCGCGAACTGACCAAGCGATTCGAGGAGGCGCTGCGCGGCAGTTTGGGCGAGTTGGCAGAATCGCTCGACGGCAAGACACTGAAGGGGGAGATCGTTCTCGTTGTCGACCGACCGGGCCAGCGGGAGGTATCGGCCGACGATCTGGAAGACGCCTTGCGCAAGGCGTTGGCAGATCATTCGGTGAAAGAGGCGGCAACTCAGGTTGCTCAAAGCCTCGGAATGAAGCGGCGCGATGTGTACCAGGCGGCGTTGCAACTGAAAGAAGGCGGTGACGAGCAGCCATGAAAAGCGGATCCGTTCGATACCATTCCGGCTTGAAGGCCGAAGACATCGTCGGGCGACACTACGAAGCAAATGGCTGGCGGATCGCCGATCGCCGCTGGCGCGGAAGTGGTGGCGAGTTGGACCTCGTGGTGCAGGAAGGGGAGAGGCTTGTTTTTGTTGAGGTCAAGAAAGCGCGCGATTTCGCGCGTGCGGCCGAGCGCGTTTCGCGTCGGCAGATGCAGAGGATTTATGCCACCGCATCCGAATACCTCGGGAATTTACCTGACGGGCAGATGACCGATGTCAGGTTCGATGTCGCGCTTGTAGATGGTGTCGGGCGGGTTCAGGTCGTGGAGAACGCAATCGGCTTCTAAATACCGATGTTGCCTCGCTCCGGCAGTTCGGCCATGAAGGCCGAAGTCCACAAGAGGTACCGCCATGTCATTGAAGATCGCGTTCCAGATGGACCCGATTGCCGGGGTCGATATCAACGCCGACAGCACGTTTCGCCTTGCCGAAGAGGCGCAGTCACGCGGGCATGAGCTGTTCTTCTATTCCCCGGATCGTTTGGTCTGGAGAGAAGGAAAGGTACTTGCGTGGGTCCAGCCCATGGAAGTGCGACGCGTTGTAGGTGACCATGTCACCCTTGGCACGGCGTTCGAAGCGGATCTGAGCGGAATGGATGTTGTCTGGCTTCGTCAGGATCCGCCGTTCGATATGGGCTACATCACCACGACTCACTTGTTGGAGCAGTTGTCCCCGGATGTGCTGGTGGCCAATGATCCGTTTTGGGTCCGCAATTGCCCGGAAAAACTGCTGGTACTGCAATTCGAGGACCTGATCCCGCCGACCATGATTGCGCGAGATTTGGTGGATCTGCGGGCCTTCAAGGAGACGCACGGCGATATCATCCTCAAGCCACTTTATGGCAATGGCGGCGCCGGTGTGTTCCGGTTGGATCCGAACGACCGCAACCTTGCATCGCTCCATGAGCTCTTTGCGTCGCTTTCACGCGAGCCGTTGATCGCGCAGAAGTTCATTCCCGACGTGTCAAATGGCGACAAGCGGATCATTCTGGTTGATGGCGACCCTGTTGGTGCGATCAATCGCGTCCCCGCCGCCGGCGAGACTCGCTCCAACATGCATGTCGGCGGCCGTCCGGAGAAGATCGGCCTGACCGAGCGTGATCAGTTGATATGCGAGGCCATCGGGCCGACATTGCGCGAACGGGGACAGATTTTCGTCGGAATTGACGTCATCGGCGACTACCTGACAGAGATCAACGTGACCTCACCGACCGGGATCCAGGAGCTTGAGCGTTTCGATGGGATCAACGTGGCCGAACGCATCTGGCAGGTGATCGAGGCACGTCGGGCCGGATAGGCATGCAGCCAAGTCGACGGCTCCGGGGGCTCAACGCTTTTCGGTCCGCCCACGCCTTGTGGCGACGGCAAGACCGCAAGAGGCGCGGCGGGAGTTCGCGCGATTTGCTCGCCGGACATTTCGCGCGCCGCCCCACATGTTGCACCTCGTGACACCTGGGCATCCGCCTTTGCACTGGATCAACGTCGGGCCGGTGCAGAGGGATCACGTGATCCTGTATCTGCATGGGGGAGCCTATATCGCCAGAAGCCCGGACACGCATGCGGGCATGATCGCTCGTCTGTCGAAACTCACAGGCTTGCGCGTGGCCGCACCTGCCTACCGCCTGGCACCGAAACACTAGGCACCGGCCGCGTTCGAGGACACACGGGCCGCCCATGCGGCACTTCTCGACCTGGGATATTGCCCCGATCGGATCATACTGGGAGGTGACAGTGCGGGAGGGGGACTTGCGCTCGCCTTGCTTTCCGATCTTTGCGCGCGGGACCTGCGCCCGGCTGGGGTCTTTGCCCTGTCGCCTTGGGTGGACCTATCGCTGTCGGGAGTGAGCCTTTCGTCCAACGCCGCAACGACCCCTTCCTGCCAGCCAACCGTATGAGCGAAGCGGCGACGTTTGCACTCGGGGCATTCGACCCGCGCGATCCGCGGGTGTCACCACTCTTCGCCTCGTTCAGGGATCCACCGCCAGTGGCCTTGCACGTCAGGACCACGGAGCTCTTTCGCGACGATGCCAGGCGCGTTGCAGAGGTATTGCGAAATGCAGGGGGCAGGTCTCGCTGACCGAATGGACAGAAGCGCCGCATATCTGGCCGATCTTCGACGGCTATGTACCGGAAGCCCGCCAAACACTTCGATGGATCGCGGCGTTCATAGAGCGGCTTCTGGCGCAATTGGCGTCGGCAAAGGGGGAGTGACGGATCGGTGCACGGATGGTGGCGATGATCGCTTTGCCTCTAGCACGACACGCGTCGGGCGGATCGGAGGCCCGGATCGCACGGTGAATTCTGTGCCGGAAACGATATCGGGAGGCAGGTGTGAGCCGCGATCTTTACGTCGATTGACACCGGCAAACGAAACACTCACCAGTTCCACGCCGGTCAATACGCCGCACATCCTGCCATTCGCCGTCGTCCAGACGCCGGGTACATGCTGGCATGTCTGTCGGACGGAGCTGCGACCGGCTCCGGAATTCGACGGTTTTCCCAACGTGATCCAGCTCGGCCGAGGAGCGCTCCGCAGGTCAATCAAAGGGCTTCGCCATTTAATCGGGCGTCCGCGCGATCAAGTTGATTTTACGCCGGTTCCGACACTGGCCGGCATTGGACAATCGGGCGACCTTGTTGCTTCCAGCCCAAAAGAACAGCCGCGATCACTTGATCGCGGCTGTTCTTCTTGGTCTTCCCAAGGGCTCGTCGGCTGCTTCGGCTGAACCGAAGCCAAAACGCTAGGGGGCTTCTGCCTGCTCTGCGGCCTGACGGCGCTCGCTTTCTTCGCGGGACAGGGCCACCGACGTGCGAACACCATTGGAGACGAACTCCATAAGTCCCGACACGACCCGTTCATTGGGGTCGATGCCGGCACAGCTGAGCACTTCACGGCCGTCACGAGACCGTGCCCAGCGGGCTATTTGCTCAGGACCATTGCCGTATTTCTTGTCGTCGGCAATGGCGTCGTCCAGCGCGGCCAGAACAACAGCAGCAAAGAGCTTGCGGGCTCGTTGGCCTTGTTCGTAGTTGAAAGCCGTGCCGTCAACGAAATCGGTCATCTCGTCGTCCTTTTATTCTTGCTCTTGTCTTTTCGGCGTAGGGCCGAATATGACGGTTTTGTTGCGATTCGGTATTTCCGTTTCGGAATGTCTCCTATGCGCCTTGCGCATGGCTTGTGTCGCCGCGAGCCGTATATCGTCGGCTTGTCAGCAGCGTGCCTCCCAGATATAGAGGCCGCCAGATTGCGTTCAACCTCCGCAAGGTTTTCTTTATGCCAAAGATCAACGGAAATGAAATCCGCCCCGGCAACGTGCTGGAGCACAATGATGGTCTCTGGGCCGCCGTGAAGGTCGACCACGTGAAGCCCGGAAAGGGCGGCGCGTTCGCGCAGGTTGAACTGCGTAACCTGCGCAACGGGTCCAAGCTCAACGAGCGTTTTCGGAGTGCAGACAAGGTCGAGCGGGTCCGGCTGGAGCAGAAGGACCAGCAGTTTCTCTATGAATCCGACGGGATGCTCGTGTTCATGGACAATGAAACCTTCGAGCAGATCGAGCTTCCGGTGGAAATCCTTGGGGAGCGTCGCCCGTTCCTGCAGGACGGAATGACCATCGTCATCGAGTACTACGAGCACGAGGCGTTGAACGCGACGCTGCCGCAGAAGGTCACCTGCAAAGTCATCGAGACGGAACCGGTGGTGAAGGGCCAGACGGCGGCGAATTCCTTCAAGCCCGCCGTTCTGGACAATGGCGTGAAGGTCATGGTGCCGCCATTCGTCGGTCAGGATGAAGATATCATCGTCAACACCGAGACAATGGAATACGCTGAACGCGCGTGATGGATTTGCGCTGGTCCGGCTGAGCCGGAACGCGTCACACAGGGTCGCCATTGGGCGGCCCTTTTTTGCACGCCACGCCAAAAGGCTGAACGGCCGCTATGGCGTGCCGGGCGATCGGTCAGAAGCCCAATGCCGACAGACGGCTGTAGATCATCGGCAGGTAGCCGTTCCCGAACAGGCGCAGGTGCACTAGCGCCGGCCAGAGCTGATAGATGTTTCTGCGAACATCCCACCCGGGAGCGAGGGGGCCGTAGGCCCGAAGAAACTCGCCGGGAGGCGCCCCGAACAAGTGCAGCATCGCAAGATCCACCTCCGCGTCGCCATAGTAGCAGGCCGGATCGATGAAGGCGGCTCGGCAGTTTGGGCCAAACAGCAGGTTGCCGGACCACAGATCTCCGTGCAGCAGGGCGGCTGGAGGTCGCGCGGGCAGCAAGGTGTCCAGATGCTTGCAAACTTGATCCAGCCTGCGGGAAATCTCTGTTGGAAGGGCTTCTGGCGCGGCGAAAAGTCGCTGCTCGGCCCAGAAATCAGGCCAGTTTTCCCGTGGCGTGTTGGGGATGGCGACTGCGCCGAAGGCATAGTCCTCGTTCCAGCCGAAAGTTGGCGACAGGTTTCCATGCAAACGGCGCAACGCGTGCCCGAGCGTGGACCAGCCATCCGCATCCGGAGTGATTTCCCTGAGGAACTCGAGGAAGAGTACGGTACCGGACAGACCCAGCACCTCCGGCACCGGGGCCCCGGCGCGGGCCATCGCTGACAGCATACGGGCCTCTCGTGCAACCTGCGGGCCCTGCTTCGCAACGATCTTGCGCCCGGACGGCAACGTCAGGAGCGACACCGTCGACAGGTCTCCGCCATGGAGCGGGCGAATGGTGGCAGCGGGGTGTCCGAAGATAAGTCGGGTGGCGTGTTTAAGGGGCATGTTCGGCCCAGAAGTGCCCTATGGGGAAGTCCCGTGCAACCGGCCCGGTTTGCGGGGTCAGTCTGCGCGGGAACCCTTCCAGTTGACCAAGGCGTCGCCGGCCCGCATCCCCTCGCCGGCACGATCGAACCGCAAGTGCGCCAGCGCCCGTCCGTTTGCCTGGGTGAAAAGCGTCCCGGCCGGCTTGCCATCCGCCGTGATCTCAGTTCCGGGCGCGGCGGTTCCCTCGACCTCCACGATGGCCAGACCTTTGCGCAATTCGGTCTTGTGCTTCATCCGTGCGGTGACTTCCTGCCCGACGTAGCAGCCCTTGCGAAAGTCCACACCGTTCAGACGCTCGAACCCGGCCTCCAGGATGTAGCTGTCGTTCGGGAGCAACTCGACCCCGGCTTCCGGCACACCGGCGGCCACCCTCAGCGCCTCCCAATCCGTTTCTGACGCTTCGCCCGGCGTGTCGCCGTAGAGGCGCCAACCAAGCGATGGATGGCGGGGGTCTGACAGCGCTCCGGCGGGGGCGGGACCGATGCCGCGCGAGACAAACAAGTCTGTTTCCTCGATCGCCACGTCGGCCCTCAGCTTGTACATGGCAAGCCGTTTGGCCAGATCCGGGGCAAGCGGGCTGGCCACATCGAGCAAGATGCGGTCGCCGTCGGCCTTCAGGAAGAAATCGGCCAGATACTTGCCCTGCGGGCTGAGCATCGCGGCATAGACGAGGCCATCGGCGAGCCGGGCGGTGTCGTTGGTCACCAGACCCTGGAGGTATTTCTCCCTGTCGGTGCCGGATATGGCGAGGATGGTACGGTTGTCGATGCGTTCGCCTTGCATGGTCTTGCGTCCTTCGCGCCGTGGCTGTCGTTGACATTTGCCATTCGGAGCACCGGGCGGCAATGCCTAGATCGGGCGTTGAACTGGGAGCCGGCTTGGCGCATGACAAGGGCGAAGTCCAAGGATCGGCCGATGCCCGCACCCCTCAGTGTCGTCATTCCCACCCTCAATGCGGAGGCAGCCCTGCGCGAATGCTTGCCTGGGGTCATGGAGGGTGTTGCCACGGGGTTGGTCCGCGAAGTCGTGGTGTCGGACGGTGGTTCGACGGACGCGAGCGTCAGGCTTGCCCGCGCGACAGGGGCCGTCGTGATAGAGGGCACCGCCGGACGAGGCGGGCAACTGGCGCGGGGAATCGCAGCCTCGCGTGGGGGATGGATCCTGGCTCTCCATGCCGACAGCCAACTTCCCACCGGTTGGCCGGAACAGGTCCGGGAAGCCATGGAGGCGCCGACGAAGGCACATGTTTTCCGGCTGGCGTTTCGGTCGAGGGGGATGCCGGCTGCCTGCGTCGCCGGTTGGGCGAACCTGCGCACACGGTTTCTGGGCCTGCCCTATGGTGATCAGGGAATGCTGATCTCCCGAAGTCTCTATGATGAGGTCGGTGGCTATCCGGACATTCCATTGATGGAAGACGTGGCCTTGGCGCGGGCCTTGCGTGGGCGCCTGCGGATGTTGCCTGCCACGGTGACGACAAGCGCGACGCGCTACGAGGCCGAGGGCTGGATACGTCGAGGGGCGCGCAACCTTGGAACGCTTGCGCGCTACCTGGCCGGGACCGCTCCCGAGACACTGGTCGCGCGCTACGAGACCCGGAGAACCGGCTCCGGCGCAGCGGCCAGGGGACGTTCTGACACCTGAAGACGCTTGCCTGGCGGGTGTTCCGGGGACAGGCAGGGCCGAGTTGCTGCACGTCAGGGTCCACCGGGGTGGTCAGTCGTTCTCCTGCTCCTCGGCTTCGTTGAATTGCAACCGGTAGAGCTCTGCATAGGCGCCATTCCGGGCGATCAACGAATCGTGCGATCCCTCTTCGACAACCTGTCCGGCCTCCATGACAACGATCTTGTCGGCGTTACGCACCGTCGAAAGCCGGTGGGCGATCACCAGAGTCGTGCGTCCCTCGGAAAGGCGCTCCAGTGCCTCCTGCACGATGTGTTCCGACTGTGCGTCGAGCGCCGAGGTTGCTTCGTCCAGAAGCAAAATCGGCGTGTCCCGAAGCAGCGCCCGAGCAATTGCCACCCGTTGCCGCTGGCCGCCGGAAAGCGAGGAGCCGCGCGGTCCCGCCGGGCTATCCAGCCCGTTAGGCAGGTTGCCGACAAAATCCGAGATATGGGCGCCATCCATCGCGCGCCGCAACTCCTCTTCGGAGACATCGGTGCGCCCGAGCAGGATGTTGTCCCGCAGGCTCTCGTCAAACAGGAGCGCATCCTGCGTGACCACGGAAAACTGCCCGCGCAGCTCTGCCAGGTCGAAATTTCGGATGTCGGTGTCCGAAAGCGATACGACCCCACCGTTGATGTCAACCAAACGTGTGAGCACGTTGAAGACCGTGCTCTTGCCGGCGCCGGACAGTCCCACGAGCGCGGTGGTCTTTCCCGCCTCCGCCGTGAAACTGGTGCCATTCAGGACAGGCAGGGTGCCGTAGGAGAGCGACACGTCATCGAACCGGATATTGCCCAGGGCCTCGGGCAGGCGCACGGGGTCGGGTGGGCTCTTGAGGCCGGGTTCCATGTAGAACAGCGTCTGAAGCCGGTTGAGGCTGACGGCGGTGGTTTGCCAGACACCGGACACGGCGCCGAGCCGACGCAGCGGCTCGAAGGCAAGGGCCATGGCGACGAAGAACGACATGAACTCACCGACGGATTTCTCGCCCTCGATGATCTGGGAGCCGCCATAGTAGAGGACGGCCAGGAAGCCGATCCCGGACATGATGTCGATCATCGCGGGGATCAGGGCCTTGCCGAAGCTTGCGCGGATCTCGGTCTGGATCTGGTTGTCGGCAAGTTCCCGGAAGCGCCCGGCCTGATAGGCTTCCAGCGCATTGAGCTTGATCGGCGTGATGCCGTGGAAGATCTCGTCAAGGCGCGTGGTCATCTTGCCCGCATTCTGACGGTTGCGCAGCGCGGTGCGGCGCACGAAACGCTGCACCATCAGCGAGGGCGCCACGATCAGCGGGGCACCGATGAAAGCGATGATGGTCCAGCGCCAGTCTATATAGAGGACGACGGCCATCAGGGAGAAAAGGGACATCACGTCCCGGCCGACACCGGTGATGATCACGTTGGACACGTTGCGAATTGCACCGGTGTCTCCCCGGATGCGGTCCATCAGGGCGCCTGGCGGGTTTGCCTGGTGGAACAGCGTGTCCAGCTTCATCACGTGTTGAAGGAGTTCGGTCTGCAATTGGAAGACGATGCGCGACGCTGTGCGGGTGATCAGCACCCTCTGGCAGATATTGGTGATCGCTCGGGTCAGAAAGATGCCCATGACCACTGCGCCGACCCAGGCGAGCGCGTCGGTGTTCCCGCCGATGAAGACGTCGTCGAACATCGGCTTCATCATGTAGGACATGAGCCCGAGCATGGAGCCTTCGACCGACATCAGGATCCCTGCGAGCAAGATGGCGGGCCAGTAGGGCTTCATCCAGCCATGCCAGAGCCAGCCGAAGAGTTCCCGCTGCTTGGAGGCCGTCAGTTCAGCGGAGTCGAAATCTGTAAGTTTGCTCATGCGGCCTTTGCCCGTTTGCCGGCGCGCCTGGCTGCGAAACTCGCGGCTGCTTCCTTGTGGTCGTACTCGGTGCGGAACCACTCCTCCATCGTGATCGGCGACTGCGCGTTGCGTTGCTCGTACATGTCGATGATGTGGTCCACGATGCCCGTTTCGGTCCAATCGGTATGGATATAGCGCAGGGAAAGGTGCTTTCTGGCCTCCTCCAGCGGAGCGCCCTCAATAATGGCCTTGTACAAAACCGATGCGAAGCCCGCGCGGTCGGCACCGGACTTGCAATGCATGACAAAGGGTTTATCCATCTCGCGCATGGTGTCGATGAGGTGGAGGATCTCCTTGCGTTTCGCCGGTTTGCGGGCGTAGATCTTTGCCACTTTCAGCTCCATGCCAAGCTCGTCGCAGGCCTCTTTCTCGAACAGCCAGGGAGACCGGCCGTCTACCCCGCGCAGGTTGAGGATCGAGCGGATTCCCATCTCCTTGTACTTTTCCAACCTCTGCGGGCCCGGGTGGTTGGACCGATAGACGCCCGGCGCGACCTCGTCGAAATTGGTCCACAGGATCCGCAGGAAGGCGTGATCGAAAAGGTTGAAATGCCACCAGGCCTGTCGGCGGGTCCGAGGTGTGGAAAGGTCGTCGCCAAAGGAGTTGCGCAGGCGCCGCTCGGTGGTGTCGAACCAATCGTGAAGTCGTTTGAACATGGGCCTGATCGGGTTGGGACGCGCGCGGGAAAGGTCGAGCTTGGATTGATGCGGTCTATCCCCAAAAAGGGGCGCAGAGCAAGCGGGGAAGGCCGTGGCGCATGGGCGGCCATCTAGACAGGGCACGGGACGCGGTGTTGCCCCGGGCAATCACGGAGTCATAAGGGCGCGGTGCGCGGGGCGGGCGGGCGCCGCCGGCAGCGCCGGGGCCGGTGCCCAAACAGCCATGCGCCCTGCCCATCTTTCGGGCAACACGGTGAGTATCCGCCCGCTTGGCGGGCCTGTTCCGGCGCCGGCGGCCGACACCAATTGACGATATGGTGGGCGCGTCCTATCCCCGGCTGTCCGTCGGATTTTCAGGAGACCTTCGATGACGCTTTCGCGCGGCAGCCACTATCTTGCGATTCCGGGTCCATCGGTCATTCCCGACGAGGTCCTTCGCGCGATGCATCGTCCGGCGCCCAACATATACACCGGTGAGTTGCACGAGATCGTGGACACGATCATCCCGGACCTGAAGCGGGTGGCGATGACATCGGGCGATGTGGCGATCTACATCTGCAACGGGCACGGTGCTTGGGAGGCGGCCCTTTCCAACGTCTTCAGCCGCGGTGACTCGGCTCTGGCACTGGCGACGGGGCATTTCGCCCATGGCTGGGCGAATGTGGCCGAGCAGTTGGGGATCGCGGTCGAACGGCTGGACTTCGGACGGCGCGCCGCGATCGATCTCGACAAGGTGGAGGCGGCGCTGCGAGCCGATGTCGATCACCGGCTGAAGGCAGTGATGTGCGTGCAGGTGGATACGGCAACATCGGTGAGGAACGATATCCGCGGTCTCCGCGCGGTTCTGGATCGGGTCGGCCATCCTGCGCTCCTGATGGTGGATTGCATTGCCTGCCTCGGTGTCGACGAGCTCCGCATGGACGATTGGGGCGTGGATGTCATGGTGACAGGGTCGCAGAAGGGGTTGATGACCCCGCCGGGGCTTGGGTTTGTCTACTTCAACGGTCGGGCCGATGCTGCACGGGATGGTGCCGACCTCGCGACCGCATACTGGGACTGGCGTCCGAGGGTGAATGCCGAGCGGTTCTACCAGTATTTCTGCGGCACGGCGCCGACGCATCATCTTTATGGCCTGCGAGCGGCGCTGGATCTGATCCATGACGAGGGGATGGAAGCGGTATGGTATCGGCACGCCGCGCTGGCGAGGGCGATCTGGGCGGCGCTCGATGCCTGGGGGGCGGAGGGACCGCTGGAGATGAACCTCAGCGATCCGGCAATCCGCAGCCATGGCGTGACCGCGATCCGGATCGGCAAGGAAAATGGCGCGCGGCTTCGGGACTGGGTGAGCGAGCATGCGGGCGTCACCTTGGGGATCGGACTTGGCATGGCCAGCGACGAGGATCCGGCCGCCGACGGTTACTTTCGGATTGGGCACATGGGCCATGTGAATGCGCAGATGGTGCTCGGTGCGCTGGGCAGCATCGATACGGGGCTCAAGGCACTTGGGATCCCGCATGGACATGGGGCGTTGGAAGCCGCGACCGCCGTTCTGGCCCGAGCCTGAACTGGCAAGGCCACGATCCGGCCTTCGATATGCGCGCACCGATTGCCTCGGGGGAGCGCCAGTGTCCAGTGCTACCGGGTTCGGTGGCGATCGATGCGGGTCAGGACCACATTTGCGGCGAAGGCCACGAACAGCACCGCCGCGAATCCCAACGTGGCCCACAGAAGGTACATCGCGCAGAAGACATTGACCCCAAGTGTGATCAGGGCGGCGGTGGTGTAGTTCGGCGCGCTGCCAAGATTGTGGCGATTCATCCCGACCTCCCACAAAGACGTGCGATAGGATACCGCGGTTTCGGGCACCGGGTGGTGACTTTTTTGCGACCTCAGCGGAGTTCGGCGAGCGCCTTGCGAAGTGCCTCTGCGACGATGTCGAGTTCGGCGTCCGGCGCGCAGGAAATGCGAATGCAGCGATCCTCCGGGGCGACGAAGGGCATGCGCACAAAGACGTCGCGGGCGACCAGTGCCGCGAGAAGCGCCCGTGCGTGTTCGCCATCGCGACCGCAGTCGAGGGTCACGAAATTGGTGGCGGAGGGAAGCGCGCGTAGCCCGTTTGCCGCACCGATTTCGGCAATGCGCGATCTGGCACTGGCAACGCGTTGGAGTGTTCCGGCAAGGTGGGCCTGGTCGGCGAGGCTCGCCAGCGCGGCTTGCTGTGACAGTCGCGACATGCCGAAATGGTTGCGGACCTTGTTGAAGGCAAGGATCAACTCCGGGTGGCCGATGGCGTAGCCGATCCGCATGCCGGCAAGCCCGTGTGCCTTGGAGAATGTGCGCATGCGGATCACCCGCGCGTCGCTCGGGTCAATCGGTGGGGCGGTCCCGTCGGGAGCGAATTCCACGTAGGCTTCGTCGAGGAGCAGCACGCAGCCCTCCGGCACGGCCGCGATTGTGCGGGCGATTGTTTCGGCGTCATGCCAGGTGCCCATCGGATTGTCGGGATTCGAGAGGTAGATCAGCTTGGCGCCCGTCTCCGCTGCCCGGACAACGAGCGCTTCGGGATCCTCGTGGTCGTCGCGATAGGGCACCTTGTGAAGAGTGCCGCCGAAACCCGCCACGTGGTAGTTGAAGGTCGGATAGGCACCGTCGGACGTGACGACGCTGTCCCCCGGTCCGACCAGCAATCGCACCAGGTACCCCAGCAACCCGTCGATGCCCTCGCCGACGACGATGGTCTCCGGTGCGATGCCATGATGCGCGGCCAGTGCGTGGCGCAGGTCGTGGCTCTCCGGATCGCCGTACATCCAGGCATCCGGCGCTGCGTTGCGGATGGCCTGCACCACCGATGGCGCCGGTCCGAAGCCGCTTTCGTTCGCACCGACACGCGCAGCAAAGGGGCGGCCGCGTTGGCGCTCCTGCGTTTCCGGCCCCACGAAGGGTACGGTTGCGGGAAGCGAGGCGGCAAGCGGTGTCAGTCGGGGTCCGGTCATGACCGCCTTTGTGGCGAATGCAGCACGCCACGGCAAGGCTTGCGAGGGCGGCGGGCATGGCTAGGGTGGCCGCAACGATCTCGGAGAGGGTGCGGGACCAGGACATGAGCGATCCAGAATGTTTTGAAACCCCGCAGGGGCGACGTATCGCCTTTCACCTGACCTGCGGCGCCGGGCCGCTTGTGGTCTTCCTCGGAGGGTTCCGTTCGGACATGTCCGGAACCAAGGCGCTGCATTTGCAGAACTGGGCAGAGAGACGCCAGCGCGCCTTTCTGCGGTTGGATTACTCCGGGCACGGGAAAAGCTCCGGCGAGTTCGAAGATGGATGCATCGGGGATTGGGCGACCGATGCGGCGGCGGTGTTGCGGGCGCAATCGGGGCCGATGGTCCTTGTCGGGTCGTCCATGGGGGCGTGGATATCGCTGCTTCTGGCGCGGCTGATGCCAGAGCGGATTGCCGGAATGGTGACCATTGCTGCTGCGCCCGATTTCACAGAGGATTCCATGTGGGCGGCCCTGCCGGACGCCCGGAAAACGGAGGTCAAGGAGCGGGGTTATACGGTTGTGCCGACCGAATACGGTGACCTGAAGATCAGCCGGCGGCTCATCGAAGACGGTCGCACCCAGTTGGTCCTGCGCAGCCCGCTGGTGCTGCCTTTCCCGGTGCGGTCGCTGCATGGCACCGCGGACGCGGATGTGGATATGTCGGTTGCGCTACGCTTGCTGGAGCATGCGGAGGGGGGCGATATTCAACTCAGGCTGGTCAAGGGCGCCGACCACAGGTTCTCCAGACCTCAAAACCTGTCCATGATCGAGGCTGCGATTGAAGAGGTTCTGGCCCGGGGGGAAGCGGCATGATCGAGGTATTGCGGGTGTTGGGCTGGATACTGGTGGTACTGATTCTGGGGATCGGCGCGGTGTTGCTGTTCGGGCCCCGGGAACCTGTCGAAACCGAGGTCACCTTTGATGCCGCGGACCTTCCCGAGGATCTGGACAGCTGGCTGGCCGAGCGGGAGGCTGCATTGGGCGATGTCACGCCGGGCGTGGAAAGGCGGATCCACTGGGCTGGTGCACCGGGTGCCGTGACACCCGTGTCGGTGATCTACCTGCACGGGTTCTCCGCCACTTCGGAGGAGATCCGGCCGGTGCCCGACAGGGTGGCCGAGGCGTTGGGTGCCAACCTGTTCTATACCCGCCTGTCCGGCCATGGGCGCGGATCGGCTGCAATGGCCGAACCGGTGGTCGGCGACTGGATCGAGGATTTGGCCGAGGCGCTGGCCATTGGACGGCGGATCGGGGAGAGGGTGGTCATCGTCGCGACCTCCACCGGTGGTACGCTTGCTTCCCTTGCGGCTGTGGACGAAGCCCTGTCGAGGGATGTTGCCGGAATTGTCTTTGTCTCCCCCAATTTCGGGTTGCGCAACCCGGCGGCAAAGCTGTTGAGCCTGCCGTTCGTGCGGCATTGGGGGCCGGTTGTCGCCGGTGCGGAGCGGGGATTCGAACCCCGCAACGAGGGTCATTCGACCTACTGGACAACGCGCTATCCGATCGCTGCCACGGTGCCGATGGCGGCCCTGGTGGACCATGCTGCATCTCTGGACTTCGGAAGGGCGAGGGTCCCGGCGCTCTTCGTCTATTCGGAAGATGATGTAATCGTGTCCCCCGAGGCCACCTTTGCGGTGTATGACGCATGGGGCGAGGCAAAGGCGCGGGAACTGCTGGTCATGGGGCCGGGCGACGATCCAGGCAGTCATGTCATTGCAGGGGATATCATGAGCCCGGGGCAGACCGACCGCGCAAGTGCCGTGATCACGAAATGGGTGCAGGGGCTCTAGCACCGCTGGATGGCGTCCGTCCGCGTGTTTCCCGCACCTGGGCGAACAGCGATGCATATCCCTTGGTCACAATGGTGTGCCAACCTTGACGCAGGGCGGGAATGAAGGTGGAAACGTCATTCAACGCTTCCGCATTTCGATCCCGCACAATAGCATGGTGCCAAGGTCCCGCAGCGGGCCGGACACGAGGACAGCGAGGCTTCACCTAGATGAACGAACCACTGGTGCTTCTGCCCGGCATGATGTGCGATGCCCGGCTCTTCTGGCCCCAATTGCTGCACTTCGGCAGCCGTCGCGCCGTCATGGTGGCCCCGGTGACGGGGGCTTCGTCCATCGGGGCGATTGCCGCGTCCGTGCTGGAGGCCGCACCACGCAGGTTTGCGCTGGCAGGTCTTTCCATGGGGGGCATCGTCGCGATGGAAGTGCTGCGCCGGGCACCGGAACGCGTGACCCGGATCGCGTTGATGGACACCAACCCGTTGCCTGAAACTCCACAGGTCGCGGCCGCCCGAGAGCCTCAGATCGTCGCCGCCCGGACCGGGCGCCTGCTGGAGGTGATGCGGGAGGAGATGAAGCCGCGCTACCTTGCGCCGGGGCCGCGTCGCAGCGATGTGTTGAGCCTTGTGATGGAGATGGCAGAGGCGCTCGGTCCCGAGATCTTCATCTCGCAATCGCGTGCACTTCAGCGTCGTCCGGACCAACAGAAGACGCTGCGCACCACCAGGGTTCCGACGCTCGTCCTTTGTGGCGAGCATGATGCGCTTTGCCCGGTCAAACGGCATGAGTTCATGGCGGAGCTGATCCCGAACGCCACGTTGGAGATCATCCCTGACGCGGGTCACCTGCCGACCCTGGAGCAACCGGACGCAACAAGCGCCGCGTTGGAGGCATGGCTGGACAGCCCGCTGGTCCTGCGCTGACAACCTGCCTCGGTACGCTTTGCGGCCAAAGCCGCTGCGCGCCAATGTCAGGCCCGTAAAATCTGACTGACTGAGACTTGCCTGCTGAGTCTTCTGGCGTCGACGGGCCGTCACCGGATCTGCGCGGGTTGGATTCGGCTGCGCGAGTCGACTTGCCGCCCGGTGCAGCGTTGCCGGCCTGTCACAAAATAGTGACATATGCGGGCGGCATTGATCACGTGTTGATTCGCATCAAGGTGTCCCGACGGCGATGGCCTCTAGCATCCAGTTGACAAGGCTCGTTTGCTACGACCGCTGCCTCGCGTCGTGCAGGTTTGAGCTTGGCTCAATGCCAGATGGGGGGGGACATGAAGGTCAAGGAATACCTCAAGATTGAAAGCGCGGCCGATCTCAGTCGCACTGAAGTGGGGCGGCTGGGCACGGCGGTTATCTTCATCGTGGCGGTGATGATCTTCACCGGAACGCGTTTCGCCCATGTCGAGCAATCCTACCTGCTGGTCGCGGCGGCCGTGATCGGGGCCTACATGGCACTGAACATCGGCGCAAACGACGTGGCGAACAATGTCGGGCCTGCCGTTGGCTCCTTCGCTTTGACCCTCACAGGGGCGATTGTGATTGCGGCGGTGTTCGAAGCCGCAGGTGCGATTGTCGCCGGGGGAGACGTGGTCGCGACAGTCAAGAAGGGCATTATCGATCCGGCGGACATCGACAATCCCGACACCTTTGTTTGGGTCATGATGGGGGCATTGCTCGGGGCGGCGATCTGGTTGAACCTCGCGACCTGGCTCGGGGCGCCGGTTTCAACGACACATTCGATCGTTGGTGGCGTGATGGGTGCGGGGATCGCGGCGGCCGGATGGGAGATCGTCAACTGGGACTCGATGGGCAAGATCGCGCTGAGCTGGGTGGTCTCCCCGTTGACCGGCGGGATCATTGCGGCCCTCACGCTTTACCTGCTGAAACGGCTGGTGTTCTTCAAGAAAGATCCCCTGCAAGCGGCGCAAGGCGTCGTGCCGATCATGATTGCGATCATGTCCTGGGCATTCACGACCTATATTTGCCTGAAAGGCATCAAGAAACTCGTTGCGATCTCGTTTCCGGCGGCTTTGCTGTTCGGGCTGGTCGCGGCAATTCTAACCTGGGCCATCGTGACGCCGATGGTGCGTCGGGCCGTGCCGAGCCTCTCCGGAGACCGGAATGGCGTGAACAAGCTGTTCACCGTGCCCCTGATCTTTGCGGCGGCGCTGCTCAGCTTTGCACATGGTGCAAACGATGTGGCCAACGCCGTTGGGCCGCTGGCTGGGATCGTCGATGTCCTGACCGAAGGCGACGGCGGCGCAAAGGTCGCCATTCCATTCTGGGTCATGGGGATTGGCGCGCTGGGAATTTCCGTCGGCCTTGCGCTTTTCGGACCCAAGCTGATCCGCACGGTGGGATCGGAGATCACTGAGCTCGACAGATCGCGTGCGTTCTGCATCGCGCTGTCAGCGGCCATCACGGTGATCATCGCCAGTCAGTTGGGTATGCCGATCTCCTCGACCCACGTCGCCCTTGGCGCTGTGTTCGGGGTCGGTTTCCTGCGGGAGTTCCTGGAACAGCGGATGCACCGTGTCGTCGAAAACGTGCTGGCGCAGCACGAGGGCGATCCGCATTTCGACGAGGTCGAGAGAGTGTTGAGGGACTTCGAGAATGCCCAGCCCGAGGCCAAGGTCGAGATGCTCAGCCAGATCAAGGAAATGGGTGCCGAGGCTGTTATCACCAAGGCACAGCGCAAGGAATTGCGCGTCGCGCTGAAGCGGCAGTTGGTGAAGCGCTCGTCTCTGCTGAAGATCGTTTCGGCGTGGATCATAACCGTTCCCGTGGCCGCACTCATGGCCGCGCTGTTCTTTTTCGCCCTGCGTGGCATGATGCTGCCATAGGATTCCCAGGTGTCGATGAAGAAACTCCTCTTGCCGGTCATTCTCGCGGCGCTCATCCTTGGGTTCTGGAACAGCCAGGACTTCCAGGAGATCGCGGCCGGCGTGGCAATCTTCCTCTTCGGAATGCTCATGCTCGAAGACGGCTTCAAGCTGTATAGCGGCGGCACACTGGAATCGATCCTCAAGAAAATAACCGACTCCACGCCAAAGGCGCTGTGCACGGGCTTTGTCGCGGCGACAGCGATGCAGTCAAGCTCGCTGGTCTCCGTGATCGCGATCTCGTTTCTGAGCGCGGACCTTATGAAGCTCGCCGCCGGCGTCGGCCTGATGTACGGCGCCGATATCGGCACCACGACGGGGGCGTGGCTGGTGGCGGGGTTCGGACTCAAGGTGAAGATATCGACCTATGCGATGCCCATGCTGGCCATCAGCATCGTGCTGGTATTCCAACGCTCGAAGTATATCCGCGGGGCGGGATACGTGCTTGCCGGGCTTGGGTTTCTGTTCCTCGGCATTCACCACATGAAGGAAGGGTTCGCCGCTTTCAACGAACAGCTCGATCTGGCGCAGTTTGCGATGACCGGTGCTGTCGGACTGGTTGTGTTCACGCTGATTGGCGCTCTGGCAACCGTTGTCATGCAGTCCAGCCACGCCACGATGGTGCTGGTTATCACCGCGATGGCCGCCAACCAGGTCTCCTATGAGAATGCCATTGCGCTTGTGGTCGGGGCGAATGTCGGCACGACGATCACCGCGATTCTCGCGTCCCTGACGGCGAATTTCCAGGGCAAGCGCCTGGCGCTAGCACATGTGATCTTCAAGCTGGTGACCGCGGTCGTCTGCCTTGTTCTGATCAACCAGTTGGTTGCCGGGGTGGACCGGATCAGCGGTTGGCTCGGGATCGGGGCGGAAGATTACGCGCTCAAACTGGCCGTGTTCCACACGATGTTCAATGTGATCGGTGTCGCGATCATGGTGCCGATGATGCAACGGCTGTTGTCATTCCTTGAGCGAACAATCCCGGAGCCGGAGCCCGATGTCAGCAAGCCGCGCTACCTGAGCGAGGCGGTCGACGGGTTCCCGGCGACGATGGAGGTCGCGATGCGCAAGGAGGTCAAGCACCTGCAAGACAATGCAATCGAGTTGATTGCGCATGGGTTGAACCTGCACCGGCACGACCTTTACGAGAGTGACGATGTCGCCGCGACCGTGGCGGCGAGTACCAGTCCGATGGAACTGGATATCGACGAGACTTACGAGACAAGGGTCAAGACCCTCTATTCCGCGATTGTCGAGTTTGCCACGCGGGCGGGGACCAGAAACCTGCCGGCGGATTTCATGGAGCGGATCTATCTGCTGCGGGATTCCGCACAGCGCAATGTGCGTGCGGTGAAGGCAGTGAAGCACATGCGCCGAAACGCGACTGCGTATACGAGCCATCCGCAAGGAAAGGCGACCGATCTCTATAATGGTCTGCGGACGGAGATCGCGCGGATCCTGGTGGAGATCCACAAACTCGACGAGAGCGATCCGGAGCTCCGGTCGAGCCTTTGGCTGGACGACGAGCGCGTGCAGGTGGAACGCGACAAGAAGAACTCGACGAGGATGATTGAGGGTCTGATCCGCGAGCGCCAGATAGGTGCGGCAACGGCGACGTCGTTCCTCAACGATTCCGACTATGCATACGAGGCAATGTCGGATCTGATCGAGGCGGCTCGTGTCTTCT
This sequence comes from Aliiruegeria haliotis, assembly GCF_003003255.1. Taxonomy (GTDB): domain Bacteria; phylum Pseudomonadota; class Alphaproteobacteria; order Rhodobacterales; family Rhodobacteraceae; genus Tropicimonas; species Tropicimonas haliotis. The sequence continues at coordinate 774,432 of NZ_PVTD01000002.1, read as the reverse complement.
ATATCGAGACAGATGGAGCTATTGCCGAAGTCGAACGGATCCTTGCGCTCGAAGAGGATGAAATCGAGGAACTGTCGGCCAATGGCCGGTGATCCGGAAGGGGATCGCGGTGTCGATCCACAAGCGAAACGACGTATCTGGAGGCGCGCAAGATGGCTCTGAAGAAAACGATCGCCCGGCTGAACGAGTACCACGACCGCTTGCAGGGAAAGGAAGCTCACCGGATCAAGGTGAGCCACGTCGACAAGGTCATCGAGAAGCTTGAGGCCAAGGAGGTTGACCTGAACCGGCGCCTTGAGGAGGCGAAGAAGCCGGGCAAGAAAGAGCGCCTGAAGGCGAAGCAGAAGGTCGTCCGAAACCAGATCGCGCGGGCGCGATGGCTGCGCAAGGAAATCAAGAAGGGCGACTGATTCCTGCCGTGCAGCGTCTGCGCCAGGGCACCCAGGTCAGTCGGTTCCTGCAAACCCCTCTGCAAGTCCGGCATGATGAACCCACGCCACGCCGGCCTTGCAAAACTCCGCCAAGTCCCGCGCTTAGCTGGCGACAAGGCGGATGCTGAAGAAGACAACCCCGGACAGGATGGCAGCCGCAGGTACTGTGATGATCCATGCCGCGGCGATCGTCATCATGTGCGCACGTCGAACCAGTTTCCGCTGGCGTCGTTCGCTCGGCGTGTGGACGGGACGATCCGGCACCATCTGTCGCGCGCGCACCAGCCTCCGTTCCGCATACCATTCGCGGAAGAACCCGACCCCGAAAATGCCGCCGACGGCGATGTGGGTCGAACTGACCGGAAGGCCCAACCAGCTTGCGATGATGACCGTGATCGCGGCGGACAGGGCAACGCAGAATGCGCGCATGGGGTTAAGCCGCGTGATCTCGTTTCCGACCATTCGGATGAGTTTCGGTCCAAACAGGAACAACCCGAAGGAGATGCCGAAAGCCCCGATCATCATCACCCAGAACGGGATATTGATCGCCGAGGTGAAGTCGCCGCTGGAGTTGGCGCTGACAATGGCCGCGAGCGGGCCAACAGCATTTGCAACGTCGTTCGCGCCATGTGCAAAGCTCAGGAACGCGGCGGAGAAGATCAGGGGGATAGAGAACAGTTTCTTCAGGGACCTGTTCCGGTTTTCGAGTCCCTTCGATTGATTGCGGATGACGGGAATGAGAAGCAGCCAGACGGCGATGCCGATGAGCAGCCCGGCCCCGAGCGCCGTGCCGAAATCGATTTTGATGATCTTCTTCAGCCCCTTCAGCGCGAGATAGGCCGAGAAGGCGCCGGCCATGATGCCAACGAGCACCGGCACCCAGGTGCGCGCCGCCGCGATCTTGTCCGGCTGGTAGATGATGCGTTCCTTGATGAACCACAGAAACCCTGCCGCGATGACCCCGCCAAGCACGGGAGAGATCACCCAGCTTGCGGCGATTGCCGACATCGTCGACCAGTTGACGGCGCCGAACCCGGCCGCCGCAATCCCTGCGCCCATGACGCCGCCGACAACGGAATGGGTGGTCGAAACCGGGGCTCCGACCCATGTCGCGATATTCACCCACAATGCGGCCGAGAAGAGCGCGGCCATCATGGCCTGGACGAACACATCCGCCGATGCGGTCGATTCCGGCGAGACGATGCCCTTCGCAACCGTCGAGACCACGTCTCCGCCCGCGATCAGCGCCCCGGCGCTTTCAAAGACAATGGCGATCCCGATCGCCCCGCCCATCGTCAGGACATTTGCCCCGACCGCGGGTCCCATGTTGTTGGCGACATCGTTCGCGCCGATGTTCACGGCCATATAGGCGCCAATTGCCGCCGCAAGGACGGTCACCAGTGCTCCGTTGGAGCCGTCCACCAGAAAGGCGGCAAAAAGCCCGGCCAGAAGGATGAAAGCCGCGGCGAGTGCCGGGGCAGCCATCGGGCGGGCAACGAAGGCGTTGGCAGCTTCCAATTTGGAGATGCGGTCGAGGTCCCGGTCCAGGGTCTCGAAATGACGCGGTTCGAAGTTCTTGTCGGCCACGGGGTGCCCCTTGCAGCTTGCATTTGGTCGCCTCAATACAGCCGGTCGGCGCTTCGCGTAACAGATTCGTAACGGCAATATGCCGCACTTTCGGTTCGCTTGGCGTTTCGAGGCCTTGCGTGGTTGTTGCGGGCGTGTGTCGCGCCTAAACAGGGCGGACGTTCAGTCCGCGCTGGTAGTTCCGCAGGCGAACGCCCCTCAACTTGCCGGGCAGAGACTGTTCGCCGAAGGTGGAGACCGATGAAGCAACGCAAGCCGACACGTATTCGAAGAGGCCCGAAAGGACGGCAGATCGCTGCCTTGCCGGTGCGCTGGAATGCGGATGGCGAGCCCGAGGTGCTTCTGGTCACATCCCGCACGACCCGCCGTTGGATCATCCCGAAGGGCTGGACGATGGAAGGCAAGAAACCGTGGAAAGCCGCGGGGATAGAGGCCCACGAAGAGGCCGGCGCGAAGGGCAAGGTTCGACCAAACCCGATTGGAAGCTACGAATACATCAAGATCCTGCGCGACGGGTCGGGAATGATCTGCGACGTGGAGGTGTTCCCCATGGTTGTGGAAGATCTCATCCCGGCGTGGAAGGAAAAAAACGAACGAAAGCGGGTATGGTTCCCGGCAGATCGCGCCGCGCGGTTGGTTCAGGAGCCGCAACTGGCGTCGCTGCTCCGGAAGCTGAAGAAAAAGAAGATGCGAGCTCGGATAGAGGAAGGATAGCGCGACGCGTTTGCAGTCCTTCACCGTTTGCTTGCCCGGTCGAGGCTGAGCGCCAGTTCAAGCCGGGTGCCGGTTTCGTGCCCTGTTTGCGCTGCACCGAAGCTGAAGCGCCCCTACTGGCAAGTCACTGGCTGACATCTTGTTGATGACGCATTGTTCCCAGATTCCGGTGGCTTGAGGGGCGGAGCGAGGTCGTTTTGCCCAGCGTCGTGGAGCAGACGGTCGTTTCAAGTTTTTTCAGGTCGCAGGATGAACCCCCAAAGCCCCCCAGGGCTTGGTGGCCGGTCCGCCACAGCGGCTTCCGGTCATGCTCTCACAATGCTCAATACTGTCTCGATATTGAAGGACAGCCTTTCCCGAAGCGTGTCCGGAGCCATCAGGTCACGCTCGAACTGGATCGACCCGGTGAAGCGATTTGTCAGGTAGTAGTAGCCGATCGCCGCGATCGTGATGTTGAGTTGTACCGGGTCGACGCCGGGTCGAAACGTGCCGTCCGCAACGCCCCGGTCGAGAATGGCCTTCACCATGCCGACGAAACGTCGGCTGACCGTCCGTATGGTGTCGGAGCCCTCCAGGTGGCGCCCCTTGTGCAGGTTGGCACTGTTGACCAGCGTCAGGAATTCCGGGTTGTCGAGATAGTAGGACCAGGTGAAGGTCACGAGCCGGATCAGGGCATCTTCCGGCGAGAGGTGGTCGAGTTCGAGTTCCTGCTCAGCGGACCGGATATCGACATAGGCTTGGACCAGCACGGCCTGGAACAACGCATCCTTGTTGCCGAAATAGTGGTAGATCATGCGCTTGTTGGAGTTTGCGCGCTGCGCAATCTCGTCGACCCGCGCTCCCCCGAGGCCATTCTCGGCGAACTCATGCTTCGCGGCCAAGAGGATGCGTGCCTTCGTTGCTTCTGCGTCACGTGTCTTGCGGGGTTCGCTTTCCAAGACTGATTGCCTCCAGTGATCGGCGGTTTCGCGTGGGGCTGCCGCCGTCCCGCGCTGGCTTGCATCGACAGGCACAGGCGTCGCACCCGTCATCGGAGGTGTCAAACCTACGGGCCGGGATCCCGGTCGGCCTGGACCTGCGACTCTGCGGCATTCCCTTCCGGATCTTCTTGTACGACAGATCGGATCGTGAAATAAATAACCAAATGGTTACTTATGGGTCCGGAGGCGCGAGAAAATGTCCAAGGTCAAAACTGCAAGGCAGGCGGCGGAACTGGTCGCAGACGGCGCGGTTGTCGCCGTGAATTCCTCCAGCGGCCTTTGCTGCCCGGATACCATCCTGGAGGCTGTCGGCGCCAGGTTCGACGAAACCGGGGCGCCCGGGAACCTGACCACGATTCACCCGATCGCTGCGGGGGACATGTTCGGCACTGCGGGAACCGACCACATCGCCAAACCCGGGCAACTGTCCAGAATCGTAGGCGGTTCCTACGCGTCGGGGCCGACAAATGCGGAGCCTCCCAAAATCTGGCAGATGATCACGGCCGACCAGGTCGCGGCATACAATGTCCCCTCCGGGATCGTTTTCGACATGCTTCGGGAAGCGGCAGGGCAACGTCCGGGAGTTCTTACGAAAGTGGGTATGGGCACATATGCCGATCCGGAGCTCGAAGGCTGTGCGATGAATGGCAGGGCGCGCGCGCAACCCATAGTGCAAAGACGGGACTTCGATGGGGAGGAATGGCTCTATTTCCCGGCCATTGTTCCGGATGTGGCCATCATCCGGGCCACCACCGCCGATGAACGCGGCAACCTCAGCTTCGAACAGGAGGGCGCGTACCTTGGCGCCATGGAGATGGCTCTGGCGGCGCGCAACAATGGCGGCATCGTGATTGCACAGGTCCGGCGGATTGCCCAAAACGGATCGATCCGACCTCACGACGTGCGGGTTCCGGGGATACTGGTGGATGTCGTGGTGGAGGCGCCGGACATGCTGCAAACCACCGCAACCCCGTATGATCCCGCGATCTCGGGCGAACTCATCGTGCCTTTGGAAAGTTTCGAGATCCCGGAATTCGGCATTGGAAAGGTGTTGGCCCGGCGTGTGGCACAGGAGTTGCAGGACGGCTGGGCGGTCAATGTCGGGTTTGGCATTTCGGCCAACGTGCCGCGGATCTTCATCGAGGAGGGGCTGCACGGCGCGGTGACATGGGTCATCGAGCAGGGGCCGGTCGGTGGTGTGCCGCTGCTGGGTTTCAAGTTCGGCTGTGCCGCCAATGCGGAAGCTTTCGTCACCTCGCCACACCAGTTTGCCTATTTCCAGGCCGGTGGTTTTGACGCCGCGCTGTTGTCGTTCCTCGAAATCGACAGCGACGGGTCGGTCAATGTCTCCAGATTGTCCGCCGTGCCGCATCGCACGGCGGGGGCTGGCGGCTTCGTGGATATCACTTCCCGGGCGCGCAAGATCGTCTATTCCGGGAATTTCAACGCTGGTGCGAAGATGTCCATCGAGGACGGGCGGCTGGTCATCCACCAGGAGGGCAAGGTCGCCAAGATCGTGGAGAAAGTAGACCAGGTATCCTTCTCGGGCCGGAGGGCGCGGGAACTGGGTCAGGACGTGACCTATGTAACCGAGCGGTGCGTTCTGCGTCTGGAACCGGAGGGGCTGACCGTGGCGGAAATCGCTCCCGGCATCGATTTGCAGCGTGACATTCTGGATCAGGCGCAAACACCGCTTCGGGTGGCCCACGACTTGCGGGAGATGGACGCCCGCCTGTTCCGGGACACGCCCATGGGACTCTCGCTCGCCGGGGCGGGCTGATCGGCATGACCGGGATCGTTCTCGAAGTCGAAGGTCCTGTTGCGATCCTGAGGCTGAACCGGCCCGAGAAGCTGAATGCGCTCGCGACCGAGGCCATTGCAAATCTTGCCAGGTGCTGCGCGGAGATCGAGCGGATGCCGGGCCTGCGGGGCGTTGTTCTCACCGGTGAAGGAAAGGCGTTCTGTGCTGGCGGCGACATCACCTCCTGGGGCGGGCTTGGTGCAACCGAGTTCAGTCGGCGCTGGATCCGGGATGGGCACGACGCCTTTGACGCATTGGCGCGATTGCGCTTGCCGGTCATTGCGGTGCTGAACGGACATGCGCTTGGCGGCGGGCTGGAGCTTGCGGCCTGTGCCGACTACCGCATCGCCGAAGAGCACGTGAAGCTCGGGCAGCCGGAGACGGGCCTTGGCATGATCCCGGGCTGGTCCGGAACCCAGCGTGCGGTCCGCCGGTTCGGTCAACAGGTCGTCCGGCGCATGACCATCTTCGGAGACGTGTTCCCGGCGGCGCGGGCGCTTGACCTCGGCCTTGTGGATCAGGTGGTCGAAAGCGGGGCCGGTATGAAGGCCGCGCTTCAGCTAGCCGAACGGGTCGTGGCGCGGGGGCCCAGGGCGACGGAACTGACCAAAATGCTGGTGAACGCGGCAGAAGGCGAAGAGCGTGAACGGGTTCTGGATGTCCTCGCAAGTGCCGCTGCCAGTGATACCCCCGAAGTTGCCGAGGGAACGGCGGCCTTTCGGGAGAAGCGTCCTGCGGTCTTTCCGGGCGACGAAGGGTAGGTCCGGTGACGTGGGCAGGGCGGCAACCGGTCGCTGGTCTCGTCGCCTGTGCGTCTTGACGCGAGCGAGCGACTTCCAGATAAGTAACCATATAGTTACATAGGGGATGACGATGCAGCTGAGCGAGACGCATATTCAGGTCCGAGACATGGCCCGACATTTCGCAAACGACGTGATCCGGCCTGCCGCCGAGGCACTTGATCGGGAGGAGCGCTTTGCAGCGGAGATATTCCGCCAAATGGGCGACCTCGGGCTCTTCGGCATCGGTGTTCCCGAAGAGATGGGCGGACCCGGTTTCGATACACTGACCTATGCGCTGATTATGGAAGAACTCTCCCGTGGGTATGCCTCCGTCGCCGATCAATGCGGTTTGGTCGAACTGATCACCACTCTGCTTGTCCGGCACGGCACCGAGGCGCAGCGGGATCGGTGGCTGGCTGATGTGATGACGGCCAAGACCCTCGTCGCCTATTGCATCACCGAACCGGAGGCCGGCACGGATGTCTCTGGCATCCGGACCGAGGCGCGACGCGATGGTGACGGCTGGATCCTGAACGGCGGCAAGATCTGGATACACAATGCTCCGGTGGCCGATATCGGCTTCGTGTTGGCGCGGACGGACAAGGAGGCCGGCCACCGTGGCATGTCGATCTTCATCGTCGACCTTCATGCCGACGGCGTCTCCCGTGGGCCGAAAGAGCACAAGATGGGACAGCGCGCCAGCCAGGTCGGAGGCCTGACATTCGATGACGTGCGGCTTCCGGCGGATGCGCTGCTGGGCGAGGAAGGGCGCGGTTTCCACATGATGATGAGCGTGCTCGACAAGGGGCGTGTCGGTATCGGGGCGCTTGCCGTCGGGATCGGTCAGGGCGGCCTTGAAGCGGCGGTGGACTATGCACAGGAACGACGCCAGTTCAAACGCCCGATTGCCGATTTCCAGGGGGTGCAGTGGCTTCTTGCGGACATGGCCAAGGATATCGAGGCCGCACGCCTTCTGGTTCGCTCGGCGGCAATGAAGATCGACGCGGGCGAGGATGCGACCATGGCCTGCTCGATGGCGAAGTGCTTTGCCGGCGACATGGCCGTCGCCCGTAGTGCCGACGCGGTACAGGTGTTCGGCGGGTCGGGGTATATTCGAGGGTTCGAGGTCGAGCGTCTCTATCGCGATGCCAAGATCTGCCAGATCTATGAGGGGACGAACCAGATCCAGCGGATGATCATCGCCCGAGAGTTGCTGAAGAACGGGGCAGAGGTCCAATGACGATGCAGGCTGCGTTGGTAACAGGCTCCAGCCGTGGGATCGGGCTCGCGACTGCCGTCGAACTTGCCCGTGAAGGTTTCGCCATTGCGATCAACGGCCCGGCGGAAGACGACGAGCTCGCGGCCGCGGTTGAGACCGTCCGGGCCGAGGGGGTACCCGTGGTCGCTGCCGCCTTCGATGTCTCCGAGGTCGGAGCGCATGGCGGGCACCTGGCGGCGATCGAGGCAGCCATCGGTCCCCTGACCACCCTGGTCAACAATGCCGGTGTCGGAGTGATGTCGCGCGGCGATCCGCTGGATGTGTCAGAGGAAAGCTATGACCGTTGCCAGGCCGTCAATGCCAAGGCTGTGTTCTTTCTCTGCCAGGCTTTCTCGCGGCAGCTTCTGGCACGGGACCGGGATGGCGACCTGTTCCATTCCATTGTCAACGTGACCTCCTCCAATGCCGCCGCGGTCTCTGTCGCTCGCTCGGAATACTGCGCGTCGAAAGCGTCGGCAGCGATGACGACACAGGCCTTTGCGGTTCGATTGGGAGGCGAGGGAATCCACGTCTACGACATCCGTCCGGGCCTGATCGAGACCGCCATGACAACGCCGGTGATCGAGCACTACCGGCAGCGGGCCGAAGATGGGCTGACGGTGTTGCCACGAGTGGGGCATTCTTGGGAGGTCGGTCGGATCATCGCATCGCTCGCCTCCGGAAAGGTGCCCTATACAACCGGGCAGGTGATCGCCGCCGACGGTGGTATGCTGATCCCGCGTTTCTGAGCGGGGCGCGGCGGTTTCGCCACATGGTGGCTGGAAACACGCGTTCGACCTGTTTTGTGCAACGCCGTCCCGGGCTTTGGCTTCCAACCCGATTGGCGTTTGGACAACCGGTGTCGGTTGGTTCCGTCCTTCGTGGTCTCGTGGCCGTCTCGTGGCACCATCCGAAAGCAACTCACAACCGGACACTCGGAACGACCACCGACAGTCTCCGCAGCGGCAGACGCGTACGCATCGTCATCGGCACTGGGGCGGAACCGTTCGTGCACCCGACATCGGACGAGCGTGGCACTGTCACCCCACAGGCAGAGGGTCAGTTTCGCTCGCGGTCAGCTCACCTCTGACACCCAGCGAAATGCGCGAGCGCCGTATGAGGGTCGGCGAGCAGTTTATCCCACTTCATGCACGCCCTTTCGGAGCCGCTCGTGAAGCCTTTCCATGAATCTGTCGCATGCATCGATCTGCGCACGTTCGATGTATTCGTCGGCGACATGCCCCTGCGCCATCGATCCCGGTCCGCAGACAAGTGTGGGAATGCCAAGGCCGGCAAAATACCCGGCCTCCGTTCCGTAGCCGACCTTCAGGGTCCCGGTCGCGCGGGCGCAGCGGGCGACCTCGGCGATCGCGGGCGAATGCTCCGGCACGTCCAGCCCCGGGTATCCGCCGACTTTCTCCACTTCTATCCCGATCCCGGGCTGTCCCGCCGCTACGCTTGCCGCCGCGACGCGTGCGATGTCCCCGATCGCGTCCGCAATTGTCTCGGGAGGATCCCCGGCGATATTGCGGTACTCAAGGTCAAGAATGGCAAGCTCAGGGACGATGTTCAGAGCCGTTCCTCCGCTTATCCTCCCCACATGCACCGTTGTGTAGGGGATTTCGTACCCCGGATCCCGGGCACCGTTCACGGCAAGGTCGGCCTGTAGCCCCCGTATGCCCTGAATGAACTCCGCGGCGAGATGCAGCGCGTTCACATGATCGGGGGCCATTGCCGAATGCCCGGCCTGTCCATGGCATTTGGCGCGGAACACCGCCTTGCCCTTGTGGCCGATGCCGACCTTTAACGAAGTCGGTTCGCCGACGATACACAGTCTCGGGGCACCGATGGTCCCGTCAAGAAATGGCAGCATCTGCGGCAGGCCTTTGCAGCCGACTTCCTCGTCCCAGGAAATCGAAAACTTGAGGGGCTCCCGGAGCCTCTCCGCACGGACACGTTCCGCAAGGGCGAGCGCCGAGGCGAGAAACCCCTTCATGTCGGTCGCGCCGCGGCCATGGAGGCGCGAGCCGTCCCGGGTCAACCGAAACGGGTCGCGGCGCCAGCGCTGCCCATCGACCGGCACGACATCGGAATGGGCAGAGAGCATCACGCCGCCTGCACCTGCTGGTCCAATGGACGCGAAGAGCCCGGCCTTGGTGCCGGACTCGTCGTTCATTCGGTGCGTTTGGAAGCCACAACCTTGCAGCAACTCCTGCACGTAGTCGATCAACGACAGGTTGCTGTCGGCGCTGACAGTCGGAAAGGCGATCAACCGATCGAGAATCTCAAGCGTTCGGCTCATGCCTGCTCCGGGTCCTGATCACCGGCCAAGGTCGGCCATCGTCGCCCGGATGCTCTCGCCGACAGTCCCGACAACGACGTCGATCTGTTCCGGCGTCATCACCAACGTCGGCGACAGGATCAGGCTGTTTCCAAGTGCACGCGCAACAAGACCGCGTTTCTGGCAATGCTGCGCGACCGCCATCCCGACATTGGCGTCGGCCTCGAACGGTGTACGGGTTGCCTTGTCCCGCACGAACTCAAGCCCGATCATGAAGTGGCTGCCCCGAACGTCTCCGACGATGTCCAGATCGATAAGGCCCTTCAGGCCGGTTTCGAACTGCTTGCCGGTTGTTTTTACCCGGCCCGGGATATCCTCGCGCTCCATGATCTCGATATTGGCCAACGCGGCTGCGGCGGCGGCCGGGTGCCCCGAATAGGTCATGCCGTGAAGGAACATCGCGCCGGGCTCGGAGATCACTTCGTAGATCTCGTCGTCGATGATGGTCGCCGACAGGGGCTGGTAGCCTGATGTCAGGCCTTTTGCCGTCGTGATGATATCGGGGGTCATGCCAAACACGTCCTGGCTGGCGAACATCGCCCCCAGCCGGCCAAAGGCGGTCACCACTTCATCGGCGATGTACTTGATCTCGTTCTCGGCCGTCAGCTCCCGCATCGCCTTGTTATAGCCATCCGGTGCCACCAGCACGCCGCCGGCTCCCTGGATCGGTTCTGCAATGAAACAGGCGATGTTCTCCGGTCCGATGTCGTGTATCGCCTTGCGCGCATCCTCGATCAGCACGTCGAGGAACTCGGCTTCGGTCATCTCCGGATCGGTCCTGTGGTAGTGGCAAGGCTCCATCAGGTGATGCACCAGCCCATCGGCGGCGGTGTCCCAGCCATCGGAATAGGCCGGCGTCGTCATCGCCATCGCGAGGTGGGTCGAGCCGTGGTAGGCACCGTGACGTGACAGGACCTTCTTCTTCTTCGGCTTGCCGAGACGGTTGAAATAGTGGTGCAGCATACGCACGGCGGAATCGTTGGCAACAGAACCGGAGTTGCCGAAATGCACGCGGTTGAGATTGCCCGGGGCAAGCGACGCCACCTTGGCGGCGAGGGCGGCGGCCTTGGGGTGGGTGAAGTTGTAGAAGGTGGAATAGTAATCGAGCGTTTCCAGTTGCTCCGTGATGGCGTCGATAATCTCCCGACGCTTGTGGCCGACATTTACGCACCACAACCCCCCGATACCGTCGAGCAGGCGATTGCCTTCGCTATCGATGACATGGACACCGTCTGCCCCGACAATGGCCGTGCGCGCGTCGGCCTGTTTGAGGGCGTCAAGGTTGGCGAAAGACTGGATCAGGTGAGCATCCTTGGTCAGGATCTCGTCCGTCGAGGGCATCTTGGTCATGGCGTTTCCCTGTTTGGGTTTCGGGCAAGTTTCCCGGATCCGTAGGGCAGGTTAAAGCATCACGGTCGAAAGCACGGATTAGGCTGCGGTTAACTCGCGGTCGCGACGCTAAGGGCGCCCCTTCGGCGCTTGCAACCCCGGGAAGCTGTTGACGTCGACGATCTCCCGGCAATGCTCCACAAAGGCCGAGATATTCAGGATCGAACGGGCGCCCTGCGTCATGAGCAGGCCAAGTTTCATTGGCCGCACGTCTCCGGACAGCGGAATGGAACGCAGGACGCGCCCGTCGGGCGAACGCTCCGAAATGGCACGGATGTTGGCGATGGAATATCCAAACCCATTGCCGACCAGCGATCGCATCACGGCCATGTCGCGCGTACGCTCCGCGATCCGGGCCTTGACCCCCAGTTCGGTGAAAAGTGACAGGAAATAGCCCGAGGAATAGGGCAGATCCAGCAGGATCATCTGGTGGTCGACCAGTTCGGGGATGGAAACCTCGGACCGTTCGGCAAGCGGATGGTCCTCCCCTACGAGCACATAGGGCGGCAGTTCGGCAAGCGGCACGAATTCCAGCTCCGCCGGGACCTCAAGGTCATAGGACAGGGCAATGTCGATCTCGGCGCGGCGCAGCCAGTCGAATATCTGTGCCTGCGTGAGCTCGTGCTGGCTGACGGCAACACCCGGAAATCGGTCCTGGAAGGACCGGCGCAACCGGGGCACCAGTAGCTGCGCAAAGGTCAACAGGCATCCAACTGACAACGGCCCCTGCACCTTGCCCATCACGTCCCCGGCCAGATGGTTGAGCGAGTTCGCTTCCTCCAGCACCTTCTTGGCCTGAACCATGAATTGGCGCCCGGCCTGGCTGAGCGACAGCCCATGGGCGTGTTTTCGCACGAACAACGGAATGCCGAACTCCTCTTCGAGTTGGCTGATAGCCGCGGAGATGGAGGGGGAGGAGACATTGACCTTGTCGGAGGCAAGCGAGATCGACCCCGCCTCGCCAACGGCGACGAAGTATTCCAGTTGGCGAAGGGTAAACCGCAATGGCATGGTGCCGAAGTAGCCTATGCGGTTCCGGGGCTTCAAGAGCGATACTGAACCGAGATGGTCTTCAGTGCGGCGGGCCTGTCGGAACAGTGCATCGACGGTTCACGCCCGAAGCCGGATCGGGTCAACCCGCCAAACGGCGTCCGTGTCAGGAGAGCATCCACCGTGGCGAGGTGGCAGCTACCCGCATCCAGCGGCTCGGCGGTTCGAAGCGCGCGGCTCAGGTTGCAGGTCCGGGCAAAACAGCTAGTGCCAAATATCGAGTCGTTGGTCATCACGATCAAACCTGCCTCGGTGTCGATGGGCGTAGTGGCGCAATCGGGGCCGAAAACCTCGTCTCCTATCAGCGGACTATCATGGCCTACGTCGTCAAAGTTCGTCGGCTGCACAAAAAGCCCCTTGCCCTCGACGGTCACTTGTTTGCCGCTCGCGACCCGATTGGCGGATTTCTGGCCTTCGTCAGCAAATCGAATGCTTCGCTCGGTCTGCTGTCCGTCCATGATGGCGCCCATACTCGAGGTCGGGGGGAGCGGAACGCCCGGCCGCATCGCCGCGGCCCCGGCGTGCCTCTGGGCGCGAGAAAGGTCCGGCATGGACGTCTCCGTCGCGCTATTCGTCGCCCGGTACGCCGTACGAAGGTGCCGCGCGCGGGTCGAGCGCGCGCTGAACATAGGCGTCCAGTTGCGGTTTGTAGACGTCCCAGGTTTTGGCCACGGCCTCGATCGGGCAGTCCTCCGTCCAGTCGCAGCGCAGGTCGGCCACAGGCCACGCAACCATATCGACGATCTTCAGGCCCGCCGAATGCACCGGCCCGGCCTCTCCACCCGCCGCCAGTCCGGACCGCATCGCCGCGATCAGGCGATCTCCAAGATGGCCTGAGGCAGCGAGGAACCCGTCCACGATGGCCTGTGGCACTCCCTCGTTGGCCAGCAAGTTGCCGCCGGAGGCCACGTTGTCAGCCTGCGCCTGCGTCCAGATGCCGAGCGAATTCGGCCCCGAGTGGATTGCTGTATCACCGGTGCCGTCCACCGCCAGAACCTGCCGGTACTCGATGAACCGGCCCTGTGCGACGATGGCCGCGATGGCTTCCGTCGCTGACGCCCCCTGTTCCATCAGGTCGAGTGTGAGTGGACCGAGCGTCGGGTCGGTCACGTTCTGCGAGGCAACGGCGCCGACTCCGGCACGGGCGTAGGAGCACCGCGCGGCAACGGCGGGGGAGGAGGACGAGATGGCGATGCCGAACATGCCCGTTTCGGCGCAGCGGGCGACAAGGGAGAAGGTCATCAGCTCAATCCGGTATGACGGCGGTGCCGTCGATTTCAACCAGCCATTCGGGGCGCGCCAGAGCGGAGACGACGAGCCCGGTGGAAACAGGGTGCACGCCTTGGATGTATTCGCCCATCGTCCGGTAGACGGCCTCCCGGTGCCGAATATCGGTGATGTAGACAACGACCTTCACCAGGTGTTCCATCGACCCGCCGGCTTCCTCGATCAACTGCCGGATATTCTGCATGACCTTGTGCGTTTGCTCCACCGGGTCGTGACTGTCGATGTTCCGGGCATCATCGAGATCCTGCGGGCACTGCCCACGCAGCCAGACCGTTCTGCCGCCCCGCGTGACAACGGCCTGGCAGAGATCGTTGTCGAGGGCCTGTTCCGGGTATGTCTGCGCAGTGTTGAATTTCCGGATACGGGTATGGGCCATTCGGTGCTCCAATTTCCTTGTCGCGGCAAACGCCCCGGCATCATGTTCCGGAAAGCGGCTGGCGCGTTGTGGCTTCAAGCGTTTTCGGTTTCGCGTTCCGGGCTGGGCACGTAGGCCGCATAGCTCCTCTGGATCGCGATCTGATCGGCGATGAATTTCGCGTCGTGCCACACCCCCCAGATGAAGGAGGACCCCCGGCGGGACTGCCATGGCAGGCCGAGGAAATAGACCCCCGGCTCGTTTGACACCCCCCTCTGGTGGGCCGGCTTTCCATCGGCATCGAAGGCATCGACCTGCAACCAGCCGTAGTCCTGTGCAAACCCGGTCGCCCAGATAATGGTGGAAATCCCGGCCGACGAGAGATCGAGAGACCGGAGCGGCGTGGTCACGCAATCGGGCTCGGGCAGGGTGGTGCGCGCTTCCGGTTCCTCGGGCAAGTCAAGCCCGTTGCGCCGGACATATTCATCGGCGGCGTCCAGAACCGAGAGGTAATTCAGATCGCCCCGGGCCAGGTTCTCCGCCAGGTCCAGTGCAAAATGCAACGCGCCCTCGGCATGGCGCTCAGTGCGCCCCACCAGCGTCATGCCCTGATGGGCCAGCTTGCGGAAATCGACGGTCTTGCCGCCATGTGCTCCGCTGACCGATATCGTGACATGCTCGTTGCCTGGCGCCTCGGCATCCCAGAGACCCAGCACACCGAGCCACCAGACGAAATCCCGCCCGCGGTAGCGCCGCGGCGGACGGTCGTGCGGCCCGACGGAAAGGAAGACCTTGCGGCCCGCCTGCATCAGTTCCTCCGCGATCTGGACACCGGACGACCCGGCGCCGACAACCAGCACCCCGCCTGGCGGCAGCGCACCCGGGTTGCGGTAGTCGGCGGAATGGATCTGCGTGATGCCCGGCGTCGGCGGCACGATCTGCGGGATGACGGGTTTCTGGAAGGGGCCGGTGGCTGCAACCACACGCACTGCCTCGATCACCCCCTGCGATGTTTCAATGCGAAACCCAGCGCTGCCTTCAAGTCGGCGCACGGACCTCACATCCACGCCCGAGCGGATCGGCGCGCCGATCTTTTCGGCATAGGCAGCAAGATAGTCGGCCACGTCCTCCTTCGGGGCAAAGGCGTCCGGGCTCATTCCCTTGAACTCGAGGCCGGGAAAACGGTCGTGCCAGGCGGGGCCATTGGCCACGAGGGAATCCCACCGCTGCGACCGCCAACGTTCGGCAATACGGTTCCGCTCCAGCACCAGGTGCGGCACACCGGCCTTGCCGAGATGCTCGCTCATGGCGATCCCGGCCTGACCGCCGCCGACAACCAGCGTATCTGTCGTCTCTGTCTGCATGTCGCGCCTTTCCCGGCTGTCCGGCCGTGTCGATCGCGCAGGATGCAGGTTGACCCGTTCTGGAGATGACTGCGCGATGTCGTCCCCTCAAAAGTCACAGCACCGTCGCGCCGAAAAAGTACAACCTGCGACAGCGAAGATTAGGCTGGCCCTAATCAGCAGGCGGGCGGCGCCAGCGCGAGAGTTTGCGCCAGAGTTCCACAAGCACACGCATCGGAGCATCCTGCGTGAAGGCTTTTTGCATTCCGCACGAAATTCCGGCTTATGTGCTGAGAGCCTGTGCAGGGCGGTTGTGCGTGGTGGCACGCGCCTGACTTGCCCTCGAGTTCGGCCGCGCTTAGGAAATACCTAATGTGCCCTGCGGAACAGATTACTCCGCAATTTCCGGCGTCAGCGCTAACCATTGCCCAAAACCGATCTGCCAGGGAGACGTGCGTGGCCGAGGCAAGACAGATCGCGATCGATGTTCGCGATGCGGTGAAACGCTATGGCGACTTCACTGCACTCAAGCGGATTTCGCTGTCGATCCACGACAACGAGTTCTTCACCCTGTTGGGGCCTTCGGGCTGCGGCAAGACAACCTTGCTCCGCATGATTGCCGGTTTCGAGGACGTCACCGAAGGCGGGATCTTCCTGTATGGCAAGGAAATCGAGGACCTGCCGCCGAACCGGCGCCCGGTGAACACGGTTTTCCAGAACTACGCGCTCTTTCCTCACATGACCGTCCTCGAAAACGTCATGTTCCCGCTGGAGATGCTCGGCAAGGGGCGCGAGGCCAGGGCGCGGGCTGGCGAGATGTTGGAGTTGGTTCAGCTGTCCCAGTTTGCAAACCGCAAGCCCAACCAGCTTTCGGGCGGGCAGCAGCAACGGGTGGCCCTTGCACGTGCCCTCGCCCCGCAACCCAAGGTGCTTCTGCTGGACGAGCCGCTTTCGGCGCTGGATCTGAAGCTGCGCAAGGCAATGCAGATCGAGCTGAAGCATATTCAACGCGAGACCGGAATTACCTTCATTTTCGTCACACATGACCAGGAAGAGGCGCTGACCATGTCGGATCGCATTGCTGTCATGTCAGCCGGCGAGTTGCAGCAACTGGGGACTCCGGGGGAGATCTACGAATACCCCCGCAACATGTTCGTGGCCGATTTCATCGGCGAAACGAACCTGCTGGAAGTGTCGGTCGATGCCTTCGCCGAAGGGCGGGCGGTCTGTCACCTCGGTGGCGGACACGAGATGAAGGTCGATGCGGTCGAGGGGATCGGCGTCGGGTCCAAGGTCCACCTTTCGGTCCGGCCCGAACGGCTGTTCCTGACCGATGAGAAGATCGACCCGGACGCATTGCATGCGACGGTGCTGGAGAATGTCTTTGTCGGCACCAACATCATGACCATCGTCGATCTGGACGACGGGCCGAATTTCACCATCCGGGCGGCAAACTCCGACCGTGGCAACGCCAGGGTCTTTCCCGAGGGCAGCCCGGTCTTCGTCAACGGGGACAGGGGCGCGGCGCGCCTGTTGGTGGACTGATGGCGGGCGGAGCAGCAACAGGCGCCAGCGTCACCACCGACACATACGCCGAGGCGCGGACCTGGCTGCTGCTTCCGGCCTGGGCGGTTCTGGGGTTCTTCGTGCTGGCGCCCGTCGGCATGATGCTCGTCTATTCCTTCCTGACCAAGGAATTCCGCGGTGGCGTTATCTGGGAGTTCAGCCTCGCCGCCTATGACCAGTTCTTCTTCGACCGCGGGCTGTTCGGGGACGAGGCGCCGAAGATCGAGTGGACCTATATCAACATCTTCTGGCGCTCGATCTGGCAGGCGGGGCTGGCGACGGTGATGTCGCTTCTGATCGGGTTCCCGACGGCCTACTTCATTGCCACGCGACCGGAAAAGGTGCGCCCGATCTGGGTCTTCCTGATCACCATTCCCTACTGGGTCAACCTGCTGATCCGGACCGTCTCGATGAAGTTCCTGCTTCGCGACAACGGGCCGCTGAACGAGTTCCTGATGTCGGTTGGCGTGGTCTCCGAACCCATTCACATCATCAACACCAACTTCGCCGTGCAGCTGGGGCTGTTCTATTCCTACCTGCCGTTCATGGTATTGCCGGTCTACGCATCGGTGGAGCGCTACAACTTCACCCTCTCCGAAGCGGCGGCCGACCTGTATGCCAGCAAATGGACCACGCTCCGTCGCGTGCTTCTGCCAACGGTCAAACCCGGCGTGATTGCGGGCTGTATCCTCGTCTTCGTCCCGTCTCTGGGCTCCTTCCTCGCGCCGGACCTGCTGGGGGGGGCGAAGAACTTCATGATCGGCTCGTTGATCGAGGAGCAGTTCAAGGGCAGTGCGGGCAACTGGCCGTTCGGTGCGGCCGCCGCGATGATCCTTCTGAGCATGGTGCTGGTCATCCTGATGGTCTTTGCGCGCCAGCAGGCGAAGTCCGGAAAGGAGGCAGGCTGATGGCGTCGAACACCGATGTCCGCAACTATCCCGGCTTCGTCGGCATCACCATTCTCTGCCTTGTGATTCTCTATGCGCCGCTGATTGTCGTCACTGTCTATTCCTTCAACGCCTCGGCCTCGATCACGGTCTGGGAGGGCGTGTCGCTGCGCTGGTATGCCGATGTCTTCACCGGCCCTGACAGCGAGAAATTCAAGACCGCGGCCGTCAACTCCTTCTCCATCGCGATCATGGCGGCGACTACGGCGACGGTGATCGCGACCTGCGCCGCGACGGCCATGGTGCGCGGGGGCAGGTTCAGGGGGCGGACCCTCTCCTTCGGGCTGATATCGCTGCCGCTCATGGTGCCTGAGATCGTGACCGCTGTTGCCACGCTGATCTTCTTCAACGCAATCGGGTTCACGCGCGGCTACACCACGATCCTGGCGGCACATATCGCTTTCTGCATTCCCTTCGCATATCTCCCGATCGCGGCCCGGATGCAGGGGATCGAGGGCACCTACGAACAGGCGGCTCAGGACCTCTATGCCACCAAGGTGCAGGCGTTCCGATATGTATTGCTACCGCTCATGGGGCCGGGCATCATTTCCGGGTTCCTGCTCGCCTTCATTATCTCGCTCGATGACTTCATCATCACCAATTTCGTGAAGGGCGCCGGGGTGGAGACCCTGCCGACGGCGATCTTCGGATCGGTCAAACAGGGGATCAAGCCGAATATCATGGCGATCTCGACCATGTTGCTTGGTGTGTCCGTCGTCATGGTCACGATCAGCTACTTCGTTTCGAAGAAAGACAACACACAATAGTCCAGCAAGGGGAAATGCAATGAAGACACTTCTGAAGGCAAGCGCAGCCGCTCTCGCCCTTTCGGTCGCCGCGCAGGGCGCGAGCGCCGAGGGCAAGCTCGTGATCTATCACTGGTTCGAATACATGCCGCAGGAGCTTCTCGACAAGTTCAGCGCCGAGACCGGCATCGAGGTGACAATGGACACCTACGATTCCAACGAGGCGATGCTGGCCAGCCTGAAGGCCGGCGGCCTGGGGACCTATGACGTTGCGGTGCCGGGCGACTACATGGTCGAGATCATGGCAAACGAGGGCATCCTCGACGAGATCGGCGACGGCGAACTGGCCAATATCGGCAACGTCACCGCCGACTGGGCAGATCCGGCCTTCGATCCGGGCCGGAAGCACTCGATCCCCTACCAGTGGGGCTCGACCTCGTTCATGGTCGACCGCGAGGTCTACGATGGCGACATCAGCACCACGGACATCCTGTTCAACCCGCCAGCCGAGCTGTCTGGCAAGATCAACATGCTGGACAGCCAGGGCGAGGTTCTTGCCATGGCCGCGATCCACATGGGGATCGAGCAATGCAGCCAGGATCGCGACAAGCTCAAGGCGCTGAACGCGATGTTGACGGAGGCAAAGGCGCACTGGGCGTCCTTCAACTCGGACACCGCCAAGGAAGTGCTGGTCTCGGGCGATGCCGCCGTGGGCCAGATCTATGACGGGTTCGGTGCCAAGGCCCGCGCCGAACGTGCCTCGCTCGAATACGCCTTCCCCAAGCAGGGATATGTGGTCTGGATGGACAATGTCGTGCTGCTGAAGGATGCGCCGAACCGGGAGAACGCGTTGAAGTTCATGGATTTCCTTCTGGAACCGGAGAATATCGCCGCAGTCTCCAACTATGCCCGTTACGGCGCCGGGGTGAAGGGCGTGGAAGAATTCCTCGACCCGGAACTGGCGACCCTGCCGGAAGCGAACCCGCCGGCCGATGCCGGCCCCGGTGCCTTTATCGCAGTCTGCGACGAGCAGACCCAGGCGGTGTATGACCAGATCTGGACCAACCTGAAGAAGTAGGTCGCGTTCAATCGGCTCGCCGCGATCCTGCGGCGGGCCCCGTCCATACGGGCTGGCGGGATCCCGGCCACACCCGCGGGACCGGCAAAGCGCCGCGCCTTCCGCGCACTGCCTGCCGGATATCTTTGATGCAGCGGCAAGTTCTGGAGAATTGCCGAGTACCCCGTCCAATGCCTCACCGCGTCCTTCGGGACATCCGGTTTCCCATATCCCACCTGTCCTCGGGTATGCCGCGGACCTGCTTGCGAGGTGAAGGCGATCCCGGAATGCCATCCCGGATGGCATCCCGCGACGCTTCCCTCTGGCATCGCGCCGTGGGGGGCACTAACGTCCGCCCCATGATCCACTATGCCGCCACCCGGTTGATCTCTCTGGCATTGTCGCTGCTGGCGGCAAGCCTTGTGATCTTTGCGGTGGTTGAGGTCATTCCGGGCGATCCCGCTTCGTTCATGCTGGGGCTCAATGCCTCCGAAGACACGGTGGCCGCCCTGCGAGACGACCTTGGTTTGTCCGGAGGCCTTCTGGAACGTTACGTCGCTTGGGTCGGAGGCATGCTCACTGGGGATTTCGGGACCTCATACACCTATCGCGTGCCCGTCTCAGAACTGGTGGCGGCGCGGCTCTGGGTGTCATTGCCGCTGGCACTCTACGCGCTCGCGCTCTCCACTGTGATCGCATTGCCGGTGGGGATGCTGGCGGCCGCGCGCCGGGGACGGCCTACGGATTACGGGATCATGGGGGCCACGCAACTCGGGATCGCGGTGCCGAACTTCTGGTTTGCGATGCTGCTCGTGGTGCTCCTCGCCATCACCTGGCCGATCTTCCCGTCCGGCGGCTTCCCCGGGTGGGACGGAGGCATCGGCCCGGCGCTCCGGGCGCTGACCCTGCCCGCGGTGGCGCTGGCGCTGCCGCAAGCATCGATCCTTGCACGGGTCATGCGATCGGCTTTGATCGAAACTCTGAACCAGGATTACATCCGTACCGCTCGCGCCAAGGGCCTGACCGAGGGGCAGGCGATCCGGCGGCACGGGATGCGCAATGCGATGATCCCGGTGCTGACGATCATCGGCATGCAATTCTCTTTTCTTCTGGCCGGGGCGATCATCATCGAGAAGGTCTTCTTCCTGCCGGGACTCGGGTTGCTGATCTTCCAGGGGATCACCCAGCGTGACCTGATCGTGGTGGAATCCGTCGTGATGCTACTGGTCTTTGCCGTGATCCTCGTGACCTTCCTCGTCGATCTTGCCTATGCGCTCGTCGACCCACGCCTGAGGCACGGTAGATGAAGTGGCCGGTTCAACTCGTCGCGGGTGCGATCCTCTTCGGCGTCTTTCTCGTGGCGGCCATTGTGTCACTCGGCTGGACGCCCCATGACGTCACCGACCTCAACATCGCCGCCAAGCTGTCGCCCTCCGGTGATGGCTACCTGCTTGGGACCGATCACCTCGGGCGCGACATGCTGTCGATGCTCATGGCTGGGGCGCGAACCTCCATCGCGGTGGCCCTGGTGGCTGTCGGCATTGGCATCGTCCTCGGCGTGCCGCTCGGGCTTTCGGCAGCAGCCAATCGTGGCGGGCTGCTGGACGAGATCATCATGCGCGGCAATGACCTTGTCTTTGCCTTTCCGTCGCTCGTCATCGCCATCCTGATCACCGCCGTGTTCGGCCCGTCCGCCCTCAACGCGATCATTGCCATCGGGATCTTCAACATCCCCGTCTTTGCCCGTGTATCCCGGGGGGCGGCGCTGACGATCTGGCCGCGGGAGTTCATCATGGCTGCGCGGGTGGCCGGCAAGGGGCGGGCGCTGATCTCCGCCGAGCACATCCTGCCGAATATCGCCAACCTGCTGGTGGTGCAGGGCACGATCCAGTTCTCCATGGGCATCCTGGCGGAGGCGGGATTGTCTTATGTCGGCCTCGGTGCACAGCCGCCGACGCCGTCGTGGGGACGGATGCTGGCCGATGCGCAGACCTTCTTCTACGCCTATCCGCGGCTGGCGATCCTACCGGGCCTGTGCATCGTGATGACGGTCCTGGGGTTGAACCTCATGGGGGACGGCCTGCGGGATCTGCTGGATCCACGGCTGCGGAGGGCGATGAAGTGATCACGCTCGACCAGATCAACCTTTCCATCGGCGGCAAGCCGATCCTGCGCGATGTCTCCCTGCGGCTGCAGGCCGGCAAGACGCTCGGGATCGTCGGCGAGAGCGGGTCGGGGAAGTCGATGACCGCGCTGTCGATCATGCGCCTGCTGCCGCAAGGCGCGGAGCTGTCAGGCAAGGTGACGCTGGAGGAGCGCGAGCTGACGGCCCTTGGAGAGCGGCAGATGTGCGCGGTGCGTGGCGCGGAAGTCGGGATGATCTTCCAGGAGCCGATGACCGCGCTGAACCCTGTGCAGAGCATCGGCGACCAGGTGGCGGAGACGTTGTTGATCCACGGGGCGGCCAGCCGGTCCGAAGCCGCGAGGATTGCCCGGGAACGGCTCGCCCGTGTCGGCCTCACGTCGGACCGCTTCCCGCTCGACCGTTATCCGCATGAGCTGTCGGGAGGGCAGCGCCAGCGGGTCTGCATTGCGCTGGCCATCGCCCTGCGCCCGAAGTTGCTGATCGCGGACGAACCGACGACCGCGCTGGACGTGACGACCCAGGCCCAGATTCTCGGCTTGATCCGCGAACTGGTGCGGGAGGAGGGGATGGGATGCCTGTTCATCACCCACGATCTGGCCGTGGTGGCGGAGATGGCGGACGACGTGGCGGTGATGAAGGCCGGTCAGGTGGTGGAGCGGGGTGCGACCGACGCGTTGCTGCACGACATGCAGCATCCCTACACGAAGGCGCTTTTTGAGGCATCCCGGCACTGCCCGGTCCGCATTCCCCAGATGGACGAGGCGCATTTGCTCGAAGTGTCCGGCGCGGTGCGCGACTACACCCTCCGCCGACAGCGCCTGTTCGGTCCGCGCCCGAGTTTTCGGGCCGTCGATGGGGTCGACCTTCGGATCCGTCGAGGTGAAAGCCTGGGGCTGGTTGGCGAATCCGGTTGCGGGAAGTCTACGCTGACACGCGCGATCCTCGGGCTAGAGCCATTGCAAGGCGGAGAGATCAGGCTCGACGGCCAGACCGTCACACCCGATATGCCCGCCGATCTGCGCCGCCGCATGCAGGTGGTGTTCCAGGACCCCTACGGCTCGTTCAATCCCCGCCACAAGGTCAGCCGCCTGCTGTCCGAACCGTTCCACCTTCTGGGCCGGCCCGCGGATCTCGATGCACGGATCGGCGAGGTGCTGGAGCAGGTGGGGCTGTCGTCCGCCGATGCCGACCGGTTTCCGCACGAGTTCTCCGGCGGCCAGCGCCAACGCATCGCGATCGCGCGCGCGCTGATCACCCGGCCTGAACTGATCGTTCTGGACGAGGCGGTCTCCGCCCTCGATGTTTCGATCCGGGCGCAGATACTCGACCTTCTGGCGGAGCTGCAACACCGGCACGGTCTGACATACCTCTTCATCTCGCACGATCTCACGGTTGTGCGTGCGATCACTGACCGTGTGCTGGTGATGAAGGCCGGCAGGATCGTGGAACAGGGAGAGACCGAGGCAGTCTTCAATGCCCCGTCTCATCCATATACCCGTGCGCTGCTGGAGGCAGCGCCAGTGCTGCCTCTGGCGGCCGAATGATGAAAGGGAAGCCCATGAGGGAAGCGACCGCAGGCTGGTTCGACAGCCGGGAAATGTTCATTGGCGGCAGCTGGCGCCAGCCGCCTGCGACGCTGCCGTTGGAAGACCCCTCCACCGGTCAGGAGATTGGTGAGATTGCGCGCGCGGGAACGGCGGAGGTCGACGAGGCGGTGGCAGCCGCACGCGCCGCGATTGACGGTCCCTGGGGCAGGACGACCGCAGCCGAACGCGGGCGCATTCTGTCGCGTATCGGCCAACTCGTGCTCGAACGGGTCGACGACCTGGCGAAACTGGAATCGCAGGATGTCGGAAAGCCGCTGACACAGGCCCGCAACGATGCCATCGCCCTTGCTCGCTACATGGAATTCTACGGCGGCGCGGCTGACAAGATCATGGGGGAGACGATCCCCTACATGGAGGGTTACACCGTCTATACCCTGCGCGAGCCGCTGGGGGTGACGGCGCATATCGTGCCCTGGAACTACCCGATGCAGATCATCGGCCGGTCGGTTGGCGCGGCGCTCTGCATGGGCAATGCGGCGGTGCTGAAGCCGGCGGAGGAGGCGTGCCTCACGGCGCTCGCCTTCGCGCGGCTGGCCGAAGAGGCCGGCTTGCTCGCGGGTGCCCTGAACGTGGTGCCCGGTCTGGGCGAGGAAGCCGGTGCCGCTCTGTCGGCCCATCCCGGTATCAACCATGTCTCCTTCACGGGTTCACTTCCCGTGGGGCAGATGGTGCAGAAGGCGGCCGCCGGGAATGTCGTGCCGGTCACGCTTGAACTGGGTGGCAAGTCCCCGCAGGTGGTGTTCGAGGATGTCGATCTCGATGCCGCGCTGCCGTTTCTTGTCAATGCGGGCATCCAGAACGCCGGGCAGACCTGTTCCGCCTCTTCGCGCATCCTCGTCCACGAGAGCCGGTTTGCGGAGGTCGCGGCCCGAATGGCCGAGCGGTATGCCGCCTTGCGTGTCGGTCCGGCACTGGATGACCTTGAGGTCGGGCCGCTGATTTCCGCCCGCCAAAAGCAGATCGTGGAGGGCTATCTGCGCCTCGGCTCCGATCTGGAGGTGCTTGCCACCGGTCAGATCGCCGACGGCGCGCCCGCGGGCGGTCACTACGTTGCCCCGCACCTGATTGCCGGCGCACAGCCCGGGCACGTGCTAGAGCAGGAGGAGATCTTCGGCCCCGCGCAGATCCTGCTACCCTTCGGCTCGGAGCAGGAGGCCGTTGCCATCGCAAACGGTACCGGGCTTGGGCTGGTCGCTTCGGTCTGGACACGCGACGGGGCACGGCAGATGCGAATGGCCAGGAAGCTTCGCGCCGGGCAGGTCTTTGTGAACAACTACGGTGCTGGCGGCGGTGTGGAGCTTCCCTTCGGCGGGGTCGGGAAATCGGGCCATGGCCGGGAGAAGGGATTCGAGGCGCTCTATGCGTTTTCGGAACTCAAAACAGTGGCCTGCCTGCACGGCTGACAGGCCGGCGTGTAGCGGTGCGATGGCTGGCCCGGGTGGGCGGGGCACTACTTGAGCTGGCTGTCCTTGCTGCCGCGCCGGTTGATACCGGCACGCAGAACCGGAGCGCTGTCCCGCTGTTGAGCGCAGTCGATGCAGATCTTCACGCCGGGGATCGCCGCGCGCCGCGCCTCAGGGATGGGCTCCTCGCATTCAACGCAATGGGTCGCGCTTTCGCCGGCGGGCCCGGCATGGGTGCGCATCCGTGCCAGCTCGTCCTGGATCGAGGCCTCGATCTGCTCGTTCACCGCGCCGTCCTTCGCCCAGCCACCAGCCATGTCTCACCCCTCCTACTTGCCAGGAGCCAAGTATAGCCGCCGTCCCATGTGGCGCAACGGGCGGGCCCTAGCGTGCGCGCGGGGCGCCCTCCGGCGGTCGGGACACCAGCGCCTCGATCTCTGCCATGACGCTGTCGGGCAGGGGGCCGAATTCCAGCGCGCGCGCGTTCTGTTCGGCCTGTTCCACCGTGCGGAAACCCGGGATGGGGCAGGTGTTGGGGCTTTTTGCCCAGATCCAGCCGAGCGCACCCTGCGCCACCGTCCGCCCATCGGTCTGAAGCAACTCGCGGACCGCCTCCAGCATGTCCAGCACCTCCGGCACCACCTTGCCGCCCTTGAAATACTCCATCCAGTCCAGGGAGTTGGTGCGGATGTCAGAGGGCTGCAACGTCGTGTCGGCGGTGTATTTTCCGGCAAACACGCCCTGCGCGAGCGGCATGCGATTGACCGATAGCAGGCCGTTTTCCTCGACCGCATCAAGGACCTGGCTTGCAGGCACCCAGAGGTTCATCGTGTGTTGCACTGCCGTGAACCCGCGCCAATCGGAATAGGCCCGCACCGAGTCAGGGAAGTCGGTGCTCCACCCGAAGTTGCCGATCTTGCCCACCTCGCGCGCGGATTCGAGCGCATCGAAAATCTGAAGGGCGTCGTCCGGCGACATCTCGTTCAGGTGAAGGAAAACCATGTCGACATGGTCGCGCCCAAGCCGGTGCAGGCAGCGATCGATTTCCGCGAGTGCCTCGTCCCGCGACGTGATCGCCCCGGTGACCTGCTTGCTCCGTTCGTCGGCAAGCGGGCCGATCTTGGTGGAGATCACAACGTGGTCCCGCCCGGCAAGCGCCTCTCCCAACACCACCTCCGAATGGCCGGCGCCATAGACCGATGCCGTGTCAAAAAACCGAACGCCCGCATCGAGCGCGGCGTGAATCGCGCGAATGGATGTGCTGTCCTCGATTTCGCCATAGCCAAGCGGCGTCTCCCCTTCCCAGAAGGGGCCGCCTATGGCCCAACACCCTAGTCCAAGTCTCGGATTGCTATTGAGGTCCAGCGTCATCGGGTGTCTCCTGCGCTCGTGGCTCACGTGCGATCATAGGGAGGTATTGCATGAGACTGGAAGGAAAAACCGCGATCGTCACAGGGGGCGGTTCGGGATTCGGAGCCGGCATCGTGCGCAAGTTCGCAGCCGAAGGCGCGCGGGTCATGGTGGCTGATATCAACCGGGAGGCGGCCGAGGCCATCGCGGCGGAGGTCGGCGGTATCGCGCAGGTCGTGGACGTCGCGGATCGGGCCAGCGTCAAGGCCATGGGCGGTGCTGCTGCGGCGGCGTTCGGTGACGTCGACATCCTCGTGAACAACGCAGGCATCACCCATCTGCCCAAGCCGATGGAGGAGGTCACGGAGGAGGAGTTCGATCGCGTGCTGGCGGTGAATGCCAAGTCCGTCTACCTGACGGCGGTAGAACTTGTGCCGGCCATGAAGGCACGCGGCGCCGGAGCGATCCTCAATGTTGCCTCCACCGCAGGACTGTCGCCGCGGCCGCGGCTCAACTGGTACAATGCATCGAAGGGCTGGATGGTGACGGCGACCAAGGCGATGGCGGTGGAACTCGCGCCTTCGGGTGTGCGCGTGAACGCCCTCGCTCCGGTCGCCGGTGAAACGCCCTTGTTGTCCTCCTTCCTGGGCGAGGACACGCCGGAAATGCGGGCGAAGTTCCTTTCTACGATCCCTCTTGGACGGTTCTCCACGCCGGAGGACATGGGGAACACGGCGGCGTTCCTCTGTTCGGACGAGGCCAGCATGGTCACCGGGGCCGTGCTGGAGGTCGATGGCGGGCGCTGTATCTGAGCCATGCGTGAGGTCTGCCGCATAGATGTGTATTCCGGCAGCTTTGCCAGCCAGCCGCTGGTCTTCGCCCATCTCGGTGCGGCAATGCCCGGGCTTCGGCTGGACGATGTCGAGGTGATCTGCGGTGTCGATCCGCGGCGGAGGCTGGCGCATGCTTTTCTTGCCGAAGCAGCGGAGGCGGTCGAGGATGCCATGGGGCTGGACGATACATGCGTGCTGATTTTTCCCGATGCAGTGGCAACCATGCCCGGTGCTTTGCCCGATGCCACCGACCTGTTGCGGCACCTCGGCACTTTCGACGGGCATCGCCATCGTCCCGAACCAGAATGAGGAACGCGCCATGCGCCCCGGCAAGACCAACCTGATCACCGATGTGCCCGGCTTGCGGGTTGGCAATGCAAGCGACGCGCGCGTGAAATCCGGGGTGACCGTTCTGCTGGGCGAGGCGCCCTTCACCGCGGCGGTGCACGTCATGGGAGGTGCCCCCGGAACGCGGGAGACCGACCTGCTAGCCCCGGACAAGATGGTGCAGCAGGTCGACGCGCTGGTGCTTTCGGGTGGCTCGGCATTCGGCCTCGATGCGGCGTCCGGCGTGGCGGACGGCTTGCGCAGCATGGGGCGCGGATTTCCCGTGGGCGACCAGATCGTGCCAATCGTGCCCGGCGCCATCCTCTTCGACCTGCTCAATGGCGGCGACAAGGCTTGGGCGACAAACCCCTACAAGGATCTCGGCCGGGCCGCACTGGCGTCAGCGTCGGACCGTTTCGCTCTCGGGACGGAGGGCGCCGGGACCGGTGCGACAACCCGCAGCCTGAAGGGCGGGCTGGGGTCTTCCTCGCTGGTGCTCGACAACGGCATTGCCGTCGGGGCGCTCGTGGCGGTCAATGCGATCGGCAATCCTACCGGTGGGGACGGTGCGGCGTTCTGGGCCGGGTCCTGGGAGTTCGGCGAGGAGTTCGGCGGGCTGGGTCCCGTTACCGACCCACGCCCCGGCGAGGAACCGCAGCTCAAGGAGGGGCAGGCGACCACGATCGCGATTGTCGCGACCGATGCCGCGCTTACGCAGGCCGAGGCGCAGCGCATGGCGACCGCTGCCCATGATGGCATGGCGCGGGCGCTGGTGCCCTCACACACGCCGTTCGACGGCGATCTTGTCTTCGCGGCGGCAACCGGTGCGCGGAAGGTTGAGGATCCGTTGCTGGGCCCGACGGCGCTCGGTCACGCCGCCGCGTGCTGCCTTGCTCGGGCGATTGCGCGTGGAGTCTACCATGCCTCCACTGCGCCGGGAGACCCGGTTCCCACATGGCAGGAGAAATTCGGGACCACGATGGTTTGACAATTGTGCGGCCGGGGGACGTCCGCTAGCGTCCCCCGTGAATTTCCAACGAACGAGATAGAAAATGCTTCGTAAAACCCTTTTGCCCTTTGCACTTGGCGTGTCGCTCTGCGCGCACACGGCCGTCGCCGACGAGTTCCTGGAGACACTCGACGCGGCCCGGGTCGCCTACGAGGATGGGAACATCCAGGACACGCTGGAAGAGCTGGCCTATGCCCAGCAGATCGTGCGCGACATGAAGACCGCCGGCTTCACTGATTTCCTGCCACCCGCCCCCGATGGCTGGACGCGCGAGATCAACACCGACATGGGTGCCGCGATGGCGATGTTCGGCGGCGGCGTCGGTGCCGAAGCGACATATGCCGGCAACGGAGAGAGCTTCAATGTGACGATCATGGCCGACAATGCCATGGTTCAGGGCTTCGCAGGCATGTTGAGCGGTGTTGGACAGCTCATGGGAAAACGGGTGCGCGTCGGAAGCGAGAAGTTCATGAACCAGGACGGTGAGCTGACCGGGCTGGT
Organism: Aliiruegeria haliotis; assembly: GCF_003003255.1. Taxonomy (GTDB): domain Bacteria; phylum Pseudomonadota; class Alphaproteobacteria; order Rhodobacterales; family Rhodobacteraceae; genus Tropicimonas; species Tropicimonas haliotis. The sequence continues at coordinate 745,622 of NZ_PVTD01000002.1, read as the reverse complement.
GGACAACCGCATTCTCGTGCAGGCCAGCGGCGCCGCCGTCGAAGTCATGATCCCGGTGCTGGAGCAGATCGACTTCGAGGCGATGGGCGGTTTCGGACGCTGAACGGGCGACGGAGGTGCCCTGCTTCCTCGGCCAGAAGTCCTGAACCCGGATTGGGACCTTTGCGCCTGTCGATCGGTTGGGGCCAGCTGCACCTAGTCGGTAGAAGCCATTGAAATGGCTTTCAGGACCATCTCGCTCCGGGGATCCTCCAGCGGGTCGATGACATCGAAATGGTGGCATCCATCGGAAATGGAAAGATCGGAGCGATTCCAGACATCGGCCAGCCGGATCGCCTGATCTATGAAGGACTGGCGCTCGGCAGAACCCACGACGATCTGGACCGGGCAGGTGGGCTCCGGGTGCAGGATCGGGCTCTCGGTATCGGCCTCCGCCGCGTCGATCCGGAGATCGGCATTCATTGGGAGCATGATCAACGGGTTGAGGTCGGCCAGCGGCGAGATTGGCAGGATGCCGGAGATCCGCGCGGACACGTCCCGTGGCAGGTCAACGTCCGGGCACAGCATCCGGCAGGTCAGGTGGCCGCCGGCCGAGTGACCCGAGATGATGATCGGTCCGGCGACCTCGGCCGCCATGACCGGCATTGCATGGGCGATGGAGCGGGTGATCTCCGCGATCCGGACCTCCGGGGCAAGCGGATAGGAGGGAATCGCGACCGCCCAGCCATTGCCCAGGAATCCCTTTGCGAGGTGGGACCAGTCCTTTCGACCACTAAGCCGCCAGAAACCACCGTGGATGAAGACCATCAGCCCCTCGGGCGTCCCCTCGGGCAGGAACAAGTCGAATGCCTGGGACGGATGCGGTCCGTAGACCCTGTCGAGACGCTGGCGTGAGGCAGGAAGCGCGGCGCGAAAGGCCTCTGCCGCCGCGGCCCATCTGGGAAAATAGCTGTGCCCGTCGGGGATGAAGTCCGCGTTGTCATAGGCAGTCGGGTCAGTCATTCTCTTGTCTCTCGCGTCTGGGCCGGCAGTGAGTTAAGCATCACCCTCACAGACACGCCAGAGCCATGCAACGGAGGATACCGCGATGCTCGATTCCATGGACAGCCTGAAGGCTCGCCTTTCCGACCCCGATCTTCTCCGGACCCAGGCCTATCTGGGTGGTGAATGGGTGGATGCCGACAGTGGCGAGACCCACGACGTCATAAACCCGGCAAATGGCGGCACGCTGGCCACGGTGCCCCATCTGGGCCGCGCCGAGGTGGCCCGAGCTATTGCGCTGGCCGAGGCCGCACAAAAGGACTGGGCCGCGAGAACGGCCAAGGAACGCGCCGGCATGCTGCGTCGCTGGTACGACCTGATCATGGAGAACCAGGAAGACCTTGCTGTCATCCTCACCGCCGAGATGGGCAAGCCGCTGGCCGAGGCGCGGGGCGAGATCGGCTATGGCGCCTCCTTCATCGAGTGGTTCGCCGAGGAGGCGAAGCGGATTTACGGGGAGACCATTCCTGGCCATCAGGCCGACAAGCGGATTACCGTGATCAAGCAGCCCATTGGGGTTGCGGCCGCGATCACGCCCTGGAACTTCCCCAACGCGATGATTACCCGGAAGGCCGCGCCGGCGCTTGCCGCTGGCTGCGCCTTCATCGTGCGCCCGGCCGAGTCCACCCCGCTGTCCGCGCTGGCACTGGGCGAGCTGGCAGATCGGGCCGGACTGCCGAAGGGGATCCTGTCGGTTGTCACCTCCGGTCATGGCGGCGCCTCCGACATCGGCAAGGAATTCTGCGAGAACCACGCGGTACGCAAGCTGTCCTTCACGGGGTCTACCGCTGTGGGGCGCATCCTGCTGCGGCAGGCGGCCGACCAGGTGATGAAATGCTCGATGGAACTTGGCGGCAACGCGCCCTTTATCGTCTTCGATGACGCCGATGTCGATGCGGCTGTCGAGGGGGCGATCATCTGCAAGTTCCGCAACAATGGTCAGACCTGTGTCTGCGCCAACCGGATCTACGTGCAGGACGGTGTCTATGACGCGTTCGCGAAGAAGCTTGCCGAAAAGCTGGCGACGATGAAGGTCGGCGACGGAATGGAGGACGGCGTGGCCTTCGGTCCGCTTATCAACGAGGCTGCCGTGGCCAAGGTCGAGGAGCATGTTGCCGACGCCGTGGCGAAGGGCGGGACCGTAGCCATGGGCGGTGCGCGCATGGGCAACGACGGGACTTTCTTCGAGCCGACCATCGTGACGGACGCCACCTCCGACATGCTCTTTGCCCACGACGAGACCTTCGGCCCACTGGCGCCACTCTTTCGGTTCACCGACGAGGACGAGGTCATCGCCCTTGCCAACGACACCATCTTCGGGCTGGCCTCCTATTTCTATGCCAAGGATCTGAGCCGTGTGTACAAGGTCGCCGAGGCGCTTGAATATGGCATCGTCGGCGTCAATACAGGGATCATTTCGACCGAGGTTGCGCCCTTCGGCGGCGTGAAGCAGTCCGGGCTTGGCCGCGAAGGCAGCCACCACGGGATCGAGGACTACCTTGAGATGAAGTATATTTGCATGACGGTGTAGCTTTCCGCCGAGCAACGCAATTCCATGTCTTTCCAACGGGCTAGAGGTCGTGCTAGCCTTGCGGTAGATTGCAGGGGTACATTGCCATGAGATTTGGATGGTTGGGTGTTGCGCTGGTAAGCGCGGGCTTGTGTCTGTCGGCCAATGACGGTTCCGCGGCAACTGTGGACACCATTGACGTTGGGACACAGATCTCGACGTTTTCGAACGATGTTCGCGGCTTCTGGTTCACGGCGCCAACGGATTTCTGGATCGTGGGCATAGATGTGCCAACAGATGCCTCATCCGCCAATTTCCATGCCGCAGTCCTGCGGTTGCCTGCCAATCCGCCGTCCTTTCCCAGCGCAACTTCGACCTATGACGTGCTCTATGATGTCCGAAACCAGGCGACAGCGGTGTCGGGGCTGAGCATCGCGGTCTCGTCAGGTGACGTGATCGGGGTTCTGGGCAACCGGGGGGATGTCAACTCCTACGGCAGTGGGCCCTATGTGACATCGATTCTCGGAAACCCGGTGACGCTGAAACGTTTCGGAACCCAGAATCCGCTTTCGTCGCTGTCGTTCAACGTGCCTGTCTGGCGAGAACCCGGCGGCGCCATCAGCCGCGTTTTCCTGACTGTCTCGGACATGGATCCGACCGCGCCGGTTCCGCTTCCTGCCGGGTTTCCGATGCTTCTGGCAGGCGCCGGGGCGCTGCTGGTCCTGCGCCGAAACAGGCGCGCCTGACCGGACAGACCTGCACTACCAGACGGGCGGCGCTTCGGCGCCGTTTTTCGTTGCTGGTGCCGGGTGCATGGCTTCGATACGAGGGGCGCATGAAGATCATCTTTTCGCGGAAAGGCTTTGACAGCGCCTCTGGCGGCGCGCCGTCACCAATTGTCGAGGGACGCCCGGTCAGCCTGCCGATCCCGGCGGAAGGCAACAGTGTGTCGAGCTACGGCGATCTCGGGCTGGGAGATCTCGTCGCGAAAGCCACCCGTGGGCGGCTCGGCGCAGAAGATCTGTGCCATGCGGATCCGTTCTTCCGTGGGGGGCGCTGTGCGTTTGGCCAACATGGCGCCGCCCAAGGCCATCTGCGCAATCAGGGTGTGGGGATCGGCGATACCTTCCTGTTCTTCGGCCTGTTCGCCGATCCCGCGACCGGGGAACGCCATCACCGGATCTTCGGTTTTCTACAGGTCGAGCAGGTTGTGGAACTGGGCCGCCTGCCGGTGCCTGCGGCGCCGATCGGCGGAACGGCACATCCCCATACGCTGGGCGAGTGGGATGCAAACAACGTGCTCTACCTCGGGCAGGGTGGCTGCGCGGGGGATGCATCGGATGCGCTTCGCCTGACGGTTCCGGGCGGGCCTCTGACGCTCTGGGCAATCCCGGAGGCTCTCGCCGGTTGCGGCATGAGCTACCACGCGCGTCCGGACCGTTGGCGTGTGCCGGGTCGGCTCACGGTGGCGGGGCGCTGGCAGGAAGGCGTGGTGGATATCTCCGGCAGTGCGGAGATGCGAACCTGGCTGGCCGAAATCCTCGAACGTCTGGCACCCGGCGCCAGCGGCTGAGCGTGCGGTGGCGTAAATTGTCCCGGCCGCGACATGGCGCCCCTCGCGGCAATCTCGCAGCTTTCATGAAACCGACATGCAAGTGTTACCTGCCTTTCAACCTTTGCCGTCACTGGTGCCCCGGAACTCAAACCGGGGATACCAATGAAGAGACTACTGCTGCTCACTTCTGCCATGGCGCTCGCATCCGGCGCCGCGCAGGCCGAGATGAACTTCAACCGCATCGCATCCTTTGCAACGCCGATGAACATGGCCGCGGGCGAAGACATGGCACGCGAGACCTCGGCAGAAATCATCGCCGCGACTGCGGACGGCATGACGCTGGTCTATACCGACAGCCCGCTGGGCGTCGTGGGCATGATCGACATCACCGATCCGAAGGCACCGCAGCCGCTCGGCAATGTTGCGCTCGATGGCGAGCCGACCTCTGTCGCCATCGTCGGTGGCCGTGCATTCGTGGGCATCAACACGTCCGAGAGCTACACCAGTCCTTCGGGGTACCTGGCGATGATCGACATCGCCTCTGCTGAAATCATCGGCTCCTGCGACCTCGGGGGGCAGCCGGATTCGATCGCCGCGGCCGGGGATGGCTCCTTCATCGCCATTGCGATCGAGAACGAACGCGATGAGGACGCGGGCGACGGCCGCACCGGCCAGATGCCGGCCGGAACCGTGGTTCTGGTGAAGGTGGCGGAAGAGGCTGCCGATTGCGACAGCCTGACGGTCGTGGACGTGACCGGCCTGGCCGAGGTCTCGCCCGAGGATCCCGAACCGGAGTTCGTCGATGTGAACGGCCTTGGCGAGGTGGTCGTGACGATGCAGGAGAACAACCACCTCGTGGTGATCTCCCGGGAGGGCGAGCTGATCGCCGATTTCTCCGCCGGCGCGGTGGATCTGGAGAAGGTCGACATTGCCGAAGAAGGGGCTCTCACCTTCGACGGGGCGCAGATGGGCCGCGTGCGGGAACCGGATGCCGTGAAGTGGCTGGACGACATGCATTTCGTCACCGCCAACGAGGGTGACATGGATGGCGGATCCCGCGGCTGGACGATCTTTCGCAAGGACGGCTCGGTTGTCTATGACAGCGGTCTCGATTTCGAACGCGCCGTGGTGGAGATCGGCCACTATCCAGAGAGACGGTCGGGCAACAAGGGTGTCGAGCCGGAATCGGTCGAGGTCGCAACGTTTGGCGACACGCCCTACATCTTCATCGGCGCGGAGCGTTCTTCTGTTATCGGGGTCTACGACGCCACCGATCCGGAAAATCCCGTGCTCAGGCAGTTGCTGCCGTCGGGCATCGGGCCGGAGGGTTTCATGGCCATCCCCGAGCGCAACCTGCTGGTCTCCGCCAACGAGGTCGATCTGATCGAGGATGGCGGCGTCCGCGCGCATGTCATGATCTACGAACTGGCCGAAGGCGCGGCGCAATACCCGATGCTGACCTCCAGGGGCATCACGCTGGACAACGGCGCGCCCGTCGGCTGGGGCGCGATCTCCGGCCAGGTGGCTGACGCAAAGCTGCCCGGTATTCTCTATGCGGTGAACGACAGTTTCTACAGGCAGCAGCCGACCATCTTCCGGATCGACGCGACGAGCACCCCGGCGAAGATCGTGGACTTCATCCGCGTGACCCGCGACGGGCAACCGGCGCAGAAGCTCGACATGGAGGGTATCACCCTCGATGGTGACGGCGGCTTCTGGATCGCCTCGGAGGGGCGGACGGACCGCGTGATCCCGCATGCGATCTACCGCTTGGGCGCCGATGGCGAGATCCAGCAGGAGATCGGCCTGCCGGCGGAGCTGATGGCGGTTGAGAGACGCTTTGGCTTCGAGGGTATTACGCGGATCGGGGACTCACTCTGGATGGCGGTGCAGCGCGAGTGGAGGGACGACCCGAAAGACCACGTGAAGCTGGTGTCCTACAACACCAAGACGGAGGAATGGGGAGCCGTGCTCTATCCGAAGGCCGCGCCGCAGACCGGGTGGGTTGGCCTTTCCGAGATCGTGGCTCATGGCGACTGGGTCTACGTGATCGAGCGGGACAACCAGATTGGCAAAGCTGCCGTGACCAAGAAGATCTACCGAATTCCAGCCGCGGAGATGGTTCCCGCCCCGCTTGGTGGCACGTTGCAAGTGGTGTCCAAGGAAGAGGTCCGGGACCTTCTGCCGGACCTGCGGCAGCTGAACGGCTACGTTCAGGACAAGGTCGAGGGGCTGGCTATCGACGTGTCCGGTGAGGCATTCGTCTCCACCGACAACGACGGGGTCGACGATCACTCCGGTGAGACGCTGTTCTTCTCAGTCGGCACGTTCCAGTAGGTCTGCCCGGCAGCAGATGTCACCGTCTTCGGGCGTCCGGTCTTTGCGGGCGCCCTCTTTGCTCGCGGCGGGTTTGCCGTCGTCTCGCAGGCAATCCGCAGGAGCGGTCAGAACGCGATTGGGGTTCCGTCGTAGTTCTGGAATGTGCCTGTCGTCTCGGGCGAGAGCGCGTCGAACCGCTCAAGCAGCCCCATTGCAGATTCCTCGACGGAGATATCGGCCGCAGCGCTGCCCATGTCCGTCCGCACCCATCCCGGGTGGTAGATCCCCACGGCGATCCCCTCTGGCGCGAGATCGACCGCGAGATTTCGACCAAGGTTGAGCACTGCCGCCTTCGATGCGCGATAGATATAGCTGCCGCCCGGGGCCCCGGCATCGGAGGCCATCTTCGAGGAGATGATCGCGATCCTGGGGGTGTGCGACAGGCGGAGGTTTGGCAGCAGCGACCGGATCGTCATGAAAACACCGGTGACATTGGTCGCGAAGCTCTGTTCCCATAGAGTCTGCGCGTAGCCGTCCTCCAGCCGGTGTCCCTTGTCGAGAAAGACCCCGGCATTGCAGACGAGCAGATCGACGGGCAGGCCCTCGATCCGCTTTGCCAGCGCCTGCTGGCTGTCGGGAGAGGCAACGTCAAGCCGTTCCCAGCGGATGCCGCGCGCATCGGGTGGCGTGTCCCGGTACGTCCCGATCACATTGCCGGTGGCTGCCAAGGCCGCTGCCATCGAGCGGCCAATACCGCGATTGGCGCCGGTGATCAGGGTGTTGGCGGGCATCAGTTGGTCTTTCGACCGGGGGCAAAGGGCAAGGGCAGGACGGGAATCCCATCATCGATCAGGCTCTTGGCGTCCTTCGCGTTGGCCTCGCCATGGATAGAACGCTTCGGGGCTTCTCCGTCGTGGATTGCGCGCGCTTCGCGGGCAAACTCGGTGCCCACGTAATCGCTGTTTTCTTCGATCTTCTTTCGCAGGTCCGCAACGGTCTGTTCGGCCGGGCTGGCGGGTTTGGAGAGCGGGCGATCCGACACTTCGGGTTGCGCTGTGCTCTCGCCGGAACTCACGTTGGGTGCCATCATTGCCTTCTCCACCTGTGTGGAGCCGCAGACGGCACAGGACACCATGCCGGCGCCGTGGAGCTTTTCGTAGGCATCGGCGGAGGCAAACCAGCTGTCGAAGCGGTGCTTGCTTTCGCAAAGAAGGCTGTAGCGGATCATAGGGTGAGATTTAAGGAAACCGCAGCCGGTTGCAAGACAACTCGGGCCCGCGCAGGGGCCGCACAGTGCCGATCCGGGTCAATTCCTCTGAAAATCACGGGAAGGCGCGATCCCGCCATTGCGTCGCGTAAGAGATAGCGTTCAACGATGCCAGCTAGCAAAGGAACCCTCAGCGGCTCGACTGCGACGAAGATATGCTGCCGGGATGGCTGTTCCTGCCGGCATTCCGGTCGCTGTTTCAAACGATGCTCCGGTCCCCGGCGTGTCAGCGTCTCCCACCTTTTTGCCGGGTTCGATGTTGGGTGGCTGTCTCAACCTGCGGAGGTTCATCGGCCAACCCTTGGGGATGCGCCATCGAAGAACTCGGGGCGAGGTGGACAGGATCCCGACCTTCCTCTTGAAGATACGATTGCGGCGCACCGGGCCGCCGGGCAATCCTGCCTTTTGCTCCATCCGGGGGCAGGGTTGGGCCGACTGGCGTGTGTCTGTGCCCACCACGCTCCCCCGAACCAGCGTGTGGCGCGCGCGACGCGATCCGAATTGCTACAGCAGAGGGGAGGCTAATGCGCTCGTCGCGCTGGTACGGGCGTCTCTGGTGCTCCGCGTTGATGAGCAGATAGGGTGACCTAGCTTGCCACTTGTCAAACGTGGAAGGAAAGCCGTGGAGCAGGTGCCGAGTTTCATCGGGTCGGAGATCTATCGAGGCTCCAGCTATGGTGCGTGGCACCCATTGCGCGTGCCCCGCGTGTCGACCGTCATGGACCTGTGCCGGGCGCTGGGCTGGCTGGACAGAAGCCAGTACCTTACGTCGCCCCGCGCACGTCCTGCGGCGCTGACACACTGGCATGAACCCGAGTACATTTCGGCGCTTCAGCGCGCCGAGGTCCGACAGGCGGTGAGCGATGCGGAGCGGGATCGTTTCGGGCTCGGCACCCATTCCAATCCCGTCTATGCTGAGGTGTTTCGCCGACCGGCGACGGCGGCCGGTGGCTCGCTGCTCGCCGGTGAGCTTCTGGCCAGGGGCGGGGTGGTCCATCATCCGGCTGGTGGGACGCATCACGGGCTTCCCGGGCGCGCCAACGGATTCTGCTACCTCAATGATCCCGTTCTCGGCATGTTGTCGCTGCGGCGCGCGGGGGTACGCAGGATCGCCTATGTGGATATCGACGCGCATCACCCCGACGGTGTGGAACTGGCCTTTGCCGCCGATCCGGACGTGTTGATGATCTCTGTCCACGAGGAGCGCCGCTGGCCCTTCACCGGTGCCCTTGACGCGCGCGCGGGCGGCTCCGCGGTGAACCTGCCGGTGCCGGCCGGGTTCAATGACACGGAAATGGCACTGGTGCGCGAGACGCTGATCCTGCCGTTGGTCGAGCGGTTCCGCGCAGACGCCATCGTGCTGCAATGCGGTGCCGATGCGGTGGAGGAAGACCCGCTGTCCCATCTGGCCCTTTCCAACAATGCCCACTGGGCAGTCGTTGCGGCCCTGCGCTCGTTGGCGCCACGCTACCTCGTTCTGGGCGGCGGCGGGTACAATCCGTGGTCGGTGGGGCGCCTTTGGAGCGGAGTTTGGGCGGTGTTGAACGGTCTGGAGATCCCTGACCGCCTGCCACCTACCGCAGAGGTCGTGATGCGAAACCTCCGGTGGGATGGAAACCGGCGCGGGAAATCCCCGCCGGAACACTGGTTCACAACGCTGCGCGATACGCCTCGCGACGGGGCGATCCGCGACGACGTGCGAGCCCGCCTTGCCGTCCTGCGACACCGGGAGGGGCTCTCGTGACGCGGGGCGGCAGGATCGGCCACGCCGCAGAGGTCCTGTTGCGCCGCCATCAATGCGTGGTGGAAGCCAGAGTTGCCGTGACAGGGCTCGCGACGGTCTGGAAAGTGCGCGGACCGTCCGGACCTGCCGCGTTGAAGCTCTACCACGGCGGGGACATGCGCAACGAGAGCCACGGCTTCGATTTGCTGGCGGCGCTGGACGGTCGCGGTGTGGCGCGGCTCCTCGACCGCGAACCGGGTCTGGCGCTCTTGGAGTGGCTGGAGGGGCCATCGCTCGGGGATCTCGTTCGGGACGGGCAGGACGATGTGGCGAGTGAACACCTGCTTGATGTTGCCCGACAGCTCCATTCCGGGCCGATGGATCTTCCGGAGCCGCTGCCGACGCTGGAGGCGTGGTTCAGCGCGCTGTTTGCATTGCGCATGACCTCCGATTGCCCGTCCGAACTACGCGGCGATATCGGACGGGCGCAGGCGATTGCACGCGGGTTGCTGGCGTCTCCTCGGGATGTGACACCACTGCACGGCGACCTGCACCATGACAACATCCGAATGGGCGCGCGGGGATGGCTGGCTTTCGATGCAAAGGGTGTGATCGGCGATCGCGGGTACGAGCTGGCCAACGCTTTCCGAAACCCGGTCGGTGCCGATGACCTGATCCGCCAACCCGATCGCATTCGGCGACTGGCCGACCTCTGGTCGGTCGGGTTCGGCGTGGACCGCGGGAGGTTGTTGAAATGGGCGGCGGCCAAAGCGGCGTTGTCCATGGCCTGGTCGAGCGGCGGGCACCTCGGCAAGCATGAAGAGGCAGACATCCTGTCGATCCTGCTCGAAATCAGCGAGGCGGACGTGCCACTTACGCGGTCGTGACTGGCCTACGGGCCGTTGGCCGGGGTCAGGTGCGCCGGTCGAATTTCGTGGACAGATGGATCAGGGATTCGGTGTCGCGGACGCCCGGGATTGCACCGATGGCATCCAGCGTTTCATCGAGTTCCTGCGTGGTTTCACCCACGATCAGCAACACCATGTCCATGCGCCCGGTCGTCGTGTAGCAGGCTTCTACCGCTCGCATCGGGCGCAACCGTTGCAGAACGGACGCCGTGCTGCGGGGCTCCACATGGATCAGCACGGTTGCACGAATGCGCCGCCGTTCGACCGCCTCACCCAGCCGGATCGTATAGCCGGCGATGACGCCGGTGCGTTCGAGGCGCTCGATCCGTGCCTGAAGCGTCGAACGGGCGATCCCCAGTTTCCGGGCCAGTTGCGCGGTCGGGGTGGAGCTGTCCGCGGCCAGCGCCGAGATGAGGTTTTGGTCGAGCTCGTCCATCTTTCTGACTCGTTTTTCGTCATTTTGACGTAAATATTCGTTGTTTCAATCGAATTGTCCGGGCGTATCAACCAAAGTTTGCGTCATACTGTATGCAGGACGCGCCCGATGGTGGGTGCAGGAGTGAAAACGCGCATTCTGAACGGACCCGCGACCCGGGTGCCGACGGGTGCCTTGTTGGCAGGAGGACAGCCAATGGGGATGTCGAAAACGATCTGGAACTCACCGGCCGAATACATCCGCGCCCATCCCGATGGCGGGCCGGTTCTTTTCTTCGTTCCGGCTGTTCTGCAACAGACCGCACGGCGGTTTCTCGGGGGATTTCCCGGGTTCGTCACCTATGCGGTGAAGGCCAATCCCGATCCGATCGTGTTGCAGAACCTCGTCGCGGCCGGGATCTCCGGGTTCGATGTCGCCTCCGTGCCGGAAATCGAGCTGCTCAGGGCCCAGGCACCAGATGCCGTTTTGCATTTCAACAACCCGGTTCGGTCCAGGGCAGAGATCTCGCGGGCTGTCACCCTTGGTGTGCGCTCCTTCAGCGTGGAAGCGCGCAGCGAGTTGGAGAAGCTGGTGGCGCAAGTGCCGGCCGGGGCGGAAGTGTCGGTGCGGATCGCGCTGCCTGTGGCGGGCGCGGCCTATGATTTCGGGTCGAAGTTCGGCGCCTCGGCGGCTCTTGCCCGAGATCTGCTGCGGCGGGTGGAGGCGGCGGGGTTCGTCCCGTCAATGACGTTTCACCCGGGCACGCAATGCATGGGCGCGGACGCCTGGGAGGCCTATATCCGCGAGGCAGCGGAGATCGCGCGCGCAGCGGGCGTGCGGCTTCGCCGGCTGAATGTGGGCGGTGGCTTTCCCGCGCGGCGCAAAGTTGCGGAACTGCCCGACCTGGAACGGATCTTCGCGCGTATCGGACAGGTCACGCGAGAAGCCTTTGGCCCCGATGCCCCGGCGCTGGTCTGCGAGCCCGGCCGGGCGATGGTGGCGGAGAGTTTCTCGCTGGCGACGCGCGTCCGGGCGGTGCGGGACGGCGCGGATGTGTTCCTCGACGATGGTGTCTATGGCGGTTTGATGGAGTTCCCCCAGATTGGCGCGACCGATCGCTACGAGGTTCGCAACACCGATGGGGCGTTGCGACGTGGCGCGGCGGTAGCGCGGATTGTGTTCGGGCCGACGTGCGATTCCATCGACCGGCTGCCGGGAACGCTGCGGCTACCGGGAAACATTGCTGAGGGCGACGTGATGATCTTTCACGGCATGGGGGCCTATTCGACGGCAATGGGAACCCGGTTCAACGGCTTTGGCAACCTTGAGGTGGTGACGGTCCTGGCCTTGTCGTGACGCGGATCCCGCTCCGAGGTCAGGCCGAAGCGTTCCCGGCGGGACACGATTTCGGGGGTTGGGTTTCATTGCACTGGTAGCAGGGCTGGACCTGTCCCAGATCTGTGGCAGGATAGGCTCATGCGAGGAGTGGTGTAATGAGGCGGCACGGACGGACAGAGCGGGGAGCAATCCCATGCGCCTGACCCGTCAGTTCATGGCTTGGACCCGCCTTCGCCGAAGTCGAAAGCACCGCCATTCACGGACGCCGTCGCACAAGCGTGGTGCCGTCACCCACGTGGTGATCCTCGACGGGACGATGTCGTCGCTTCAGCAAGGCGAGGAGACCAACGCCGGGCGCACCTATCGGCTGCTGGCGGAGGAGGGACCGCGCGCGGGGCTCTCGCTGTTCTACGAGGCGGGGTTGCAGTGGCGCGATTGGCCAACCACCCACCATGTGCTGATGGGGCGCGGGCTGAACCGCCAGATCAGGCGCGCCTATGGTTTTCTGGCCTCGCGTTATCGACCTGGCGACCGGATCTTCCTCTTTGGCTATTCCCGGGGCGCCTTCGCGGTTCGCTCCCTGGCCGGGGTGATCGACCAGATCGGGCTCCTGCAGGCGCGGCACGCGACGGAACGCAATGTGCGGCTCGCGTATCGTCACTACGAGTGCGGGCCGAACAGCGAATCTGCCGAACTGTTTGCGGAGCGGTTCTGTCACCGCGACGTGCCCATCGAGATGATTGGCGTCTGGGATACGGTCAAGGCGCTGGGGCTTCGTATCCCGCTGGTCTGGCGGTTGACGGAGCCGACCCATGCCTTTCACAACCATTCACTGGGGGCGCATGTGCGGCGCGGGTATCACGCGCTCGCACATGACGAGACCCGCCTCGCCTTCGAACCGGTTCTGTGGGAGACGCGCCCGGAGAGCCAGGGCGTGGTCGAGCAACGCTGGTTTCCCGGCGCTCACGGCGATGTCGGTGGGCAGCTCGGTGGCTTTGAGGACGCAAGGCCGCTGGCGAATGTGCCGCTGGTCTGGATGCTGGAGAATGCGGAAGCCGCCGGGCTGGAGTTCCCCGAAGGTTGGCGTGCGCGGTTCCCGCGGGATGTGACCGCGCCATCAGTCGGCACGTTCCGAGGATTTGCCAAGATGTTCTGGCTCCGAACGCGCCGTCGCGTCGGCAGCGATCCGTCGGAGACCTTCCATCCGGTCATCGACCGCCAGGCAGATCTCGCGCGGGCCGCGACCGCCGGATAGTGCCGCCGGGCGGCTCCCGTCCGTCGTCAACGGATCAGGGATCCATCTCCTCCCGTTGGGCCGGGCGCGCTTCGCGCGCAGTGCCGGATGGAAACGACGGGCATTCCCCGCAGGCTGCGATTGAGGCTTCCACGCCGAGTGGTGTTCCGCAAGGAAGATTCCCGATCGGGGTAGCTCGCATACGTGACCGGGCGAATGGGCCAACGGGTCCGAATTCAGACTGGCCCAATTCGGCTCCCAGCCGGCTTGCGTGCGTCGCGCTTCCGGCCATGGCAAGGTGCTCTCCCGATCGCCCAACAAAGGTGGACGCGCAGCACGAAGGCTCCTGTATCAGGCCTTCAATCGGTAGCCGCTGCGCATCCAGGACCAACACAGCGCCGTGACGGCGGCTGTGGTGACAAGGAGTACGGCGAATCCGAGCAACGGGGAGCTGTCGGAGATCCCCAGCACCGCAAACCGTACCCCATCGATGAGGTAGAACATCGGGTTCCAGTGTAGCAGGGCCTGCATCGCCGGCGGTGCGGCTTCGACCGAGTAGAACGTGCCAGACAGGAACGCCATTGGTGTGACGATGAAATTGGTGATCGCTGCCATCTGGTCGAACTTGTTGGCGAAGGTCGCGGCCACCATGCCAAGCGCACTCATCAACGCGGCGCCCAGCGTGATGAAGGCGAGCGCCAGCAGCGGGGATTGCACCGTGATACCGAGCATGGGCAGGACCAGCAACCCGATTGGCAACGCCACGAAGAGCCCGCGCCCGACACCTCCGGCGATGTAGCCAGCCACGAGTTCCCCGGCCGACAGGGGCGGCATCAGGGTATCCACGATGTTTCCCTGGACCTTTGACACGAGGATCGAGCTGGAGGTGTTGGCAAAGGCATTCTGGATAACCGTCATGGTCAGGATGCCCGGCGCGATGAACTGAAGGAATCCCACGCCCATCACGTCGCCGCGGCTGGGGCCGATGGCGATGGAGAAGATCGCCAGGAACAACCCCGCCGTGACAAGCGGCGCCAGCACCGTCTGCATCCAGACGGTCAGGAAACGCCGCATCTCGCGCACGATCAGGGTCCACAGACCCAGCCAGTTGAACCGGCCAAAGCGGCGCACGCCCATGTCCGGAAAGCCTGTCGTCTGGTCCGTCATCTGTCTCATCCCACCAACTGCCGTTGCGCCTGCTTGTAACCCCGGATGGGGAGACATAGAATAGAAGAAACCTGAAAGCGAGGGCGGCGCCGGGTCTCATTCCCGGAGGCGCCCTTCATGTGTTGGAGATGGTCGATGTCCTGGACCGAAGAGCGTGTCGAGATCCTCAAGAAGATGTGGGGCGAAGGCCAGAGTGCCAGCCAGATCGCAAAGGAGCTGGGCGGGGTTACCCGCAACGCGGTGATCGGCAAGGTGCATCGCCTCGGTCTGTCGAACCGGACCACTGGCGCGGCGGCCGCGGAGAAGCCGAAGGCCGAGGCCGCACCGGAGAAGCCGAAGGCAGAGGCCAAGCCCAAGCCCGTGAAAGACGCGCCGAAGCCGGAAGCCAAGCCGGAGCCGGTCGCTGCCGCGGAGCCGGAACCCGCCAGCGAGGCGCCTGTCGTCCCGGCCCGCCGTCAGATCATCCCGGCCGGCCAGCCGCTGCCGCCGCAGCCGTCCGCCAATGAAATCAGCCCCGAGGCGCTGGCGTCCGTTCGCGAGGTCGAGAAAAAGGCGCGCAAGTTGAGCCTGATGGACCTGACCGAGCGCACCTGCAAATGGCCGATCGGCGACCCCGCGACAGAAGAGTTCTGGTTCTGCGGCCTGCCGGTGCAGGCGGGAAAACCCTATTGCGAGGCGCATGTCGGCGTTGCCTTCCAGCCGATGTCCTCGCGCAGGGATCGCCGCCGCTAGGCACTCTCGACCAGATTTGAATCAACGAGTACCCGTGGCATGCGTCGCGGGTTTTCTGGTTTTCTGTGGATCTCTCAGTTGGAGATCCGGCGGTCGGGGCCATTGACATTCAGCCGTGCCGTTTCCGAAAAGGGGAATGACCCTCGCAATCGAAGGACCGTCTCCTTCATTCCGCCGTCGCCATGTAGTGGCCGGGTTCGCAATCCTACAGCCTGGGCAGGTTTTCGCGGCAAGCGGCGTCCGAATGGGGGCGTTGATTCCGGTTGGCTTTCTGACAACAAGCCACTCCGGGCAGGGTCCATGGCTGGCCGTGACCTGTCCGCCCCCAGCCGCCGAGCGCGTGAGCATTGTAGATCGGATGTACGCGGATGCCCCGCGCTGCCACGGTCGAATTTGCACGTACCGCGCGATCAACCTTCCGCTCTGTGCACCTGCGCAGAGGTCTGTGCATTGGCCTGTCGCGACATTCGCGCTAGGGACAGAAGGGAACAGGAAGGACATTTCGTGACGGCAATCATTTCGATCAAGGGGCTGGAAAAGACCTACGCGGATGGTTTCGAGGCCCTGAAGGGCGTCGACCTGGACATCCACGAGGGTGAGATTCTTGCGCTGCTGGGACCTAACGGCGCGGGCAAGACCACGCTCATCTCTACGGTCTGCGGTCTGGTCACGCCCTCCGCCGGGCAGATTTCCGTCGGTGGCCACGATATCGCCAGCGAGTTCCGCGCGGCCCGTTCGCTCATTGGGCTGGTGCCGCAGGAAATCACCATCGAGCCCTTCGAGAAGGTCATCAACACCGTGCGGTTCTCCCGCGGGCTTTTTGGCAAACGGCGGGACGACGCGCATATCGAGAAGGTGCTGCGCTCGCTGTCGCTCTGGGAAAAACGAAACAACCGCAACCAGGAGCTTTCCGGCGGCATGAAGCGCCGCGTACTGATCGCCAAGGCACTGAGCCACGAACCGCGCGTGCTTTTCCTCGACGAGCCCACGGCCGGGGTCGATGTCACCCTTCGCCGGGAGATGTGGGAACTTGTGCGCCAGCTTCGTGCCGACGGTGTGATCATCATTCTGACTACGCATTATATCGAGGAGGCCGAGGAAATGGCCGACCGGATCGGCGTCATCGACCACGGCAGGCTTCTGCTGGTTGAGGAAAAGCAGAAGCTGCTCCACCAGCTTGGCCGCAAGGAACTCCTGCTGGAGCTCGCCGAGCCGCTGGATGAGGTGCCCGGGAGCCTCGCGGAATACGACCTTGAGCTTTCCGATGACCGGCTGCACCTGACATACGAATTTGACGCCCATGCCGAACGCACGGGGATGACACGGTTGATGGGGGCCATTTCCGAAGCAGGACTGAGCCTGAAGGACCTATCCACGCGGCAAAGCTCGCTTGAGGACGTGTTCCTGAAACTGGTTCAGGACGGTCGGGCAACGGCAGAGGAGGGCGCGGAATGAACTGGCAGGCGATCTTCTCCATCTATCGCTACGAGATGAACCGGACCTTCCGCACCATCGCGCAGTCGATCGTTTCCCCTGTGCTGTCCACGGTGCTGTATTTCGTGGTCTTCGGCTCCGCCATCGGGCAGCGCATCGACACCGTCGAGGGCATCGACTACGGCGCGTTCATCGTGCCCGGCCTTGTCATGCTGACCCTGTTGCAGCAATCGGTCACCAACGCCTCTTTCGGGATCTATTTTCCGAAATTCATCGGCACGATATACGAGCTGCTTTCCGCGCCGCTCTCCTTCATCGAGATCGTGATTGGCTATGTCGGCGCGGCAGCCAGCAAGGCGCTGATGATCGCGGCAATCATCCTGATCACCTCCACCTTCTTCGTGGACCTGCAGATTGCGCACCCGTTCTGGATGCTTGCCTTTCTTGTGCTGACAGCGGTGAGTTTCGCCCTTCTGGGCTTCATCATCGGCATCTGGGCAGGGAACTTCGAACAGCTTCAGTTGATCCCGCTGCTGGTCATCACGCCGCTGGTTTTCCTTGGTGGCGCGTTCTACTCGGTGTCCATGCTGCCGCCGGGCTGGCAGACAGTGACGCAGTTCAACCCGGTCCTCTATCTGATTTCCGGCTTTCGCTGGTCCTTCTTCGGAGTGGCGGATGTGCCGGTCGGTATCTCCATCGCCGCGATCTGCGTGTTCCTCGCGATCTGCATCGCGGTGATCTGGGCGATCTTCCGCACCGGCTGGCGGATCAAACCCTAGGACCCGTCGCGTCGCCCGGGACCGGGGCGTCACGGACACAAGTGGCAGGGCTCAACCTTGACCGGTATAGCGTTTCCGCTGTGCCGGGGTCAGCCGGACCGGCTTGCGAGTCGCCGCATCCAGCGGGCACCACAACGTCAGAGCCCGAGCCAGAAGCTGGCCGTCCCGGCGTCGCAGGATCTCGGTGTGGCGCTCGTAGAAGGCGCCAGTTGCAGCCCCCAGCCACGTCCGAGCGACTGCATCGTCGCCGGCATAGGCCGGTCGCTTGTAGTCGATTTCGTGCCGCGCCACGATCCAGAGCAGGTTGGCCTGGTCTTCATCGGTGGCGATGACGTCCCAATGGGCTGTTGCCGCGTCCTGAACCCACCGAAGGTACACGGTATTGTTCACATGCCCCATCATATCGATGTCGCTGGCGCGGATCTCGATATCGATCTCGTGGGGGGCAGATCTGTCGATCATCGTCATACGGGCTGACCTGGGACAGGAAGCATCGCGGCTATCATCTGACCGGTTCGGGCAAATGGCAAATGCGGCCGACGCCAGAGGCGCGGCGGCCGCCCGCGGTCAGCCGATGGTACGTTCAAGTACGTTGATCCAGTTTTCGTGGGCAATCTTGCGAAGCAACGGCTCGTCATAGCCATGTGTCCGCAACGCGTCGAGCAGCCCGGGCAGGCCGGTCACGTCGCCAATCACGTCCGGGACGAGGCAGCCATCGAAATCGGAGCCGAACCCGAGATGATCCTCCCCCAGCCGTTCCAATAGGTGGTCCATGTGGCGCAGCACCGGATCCCAGCCGCAGTCAGTCACGCCGCCGCCATCCTCGCGCAGGAAGAAGGTTGCAAAGTTGAGCCCGGCGATGCCGCCCGTCTCGGCGATCATGGACAATTGGCGGTCGGTCAGGTTGCGCGGGGTGGGCGCGCAGGCATGGGCGTTGGAGTGGGAGGCAACGAGCGGAGCGTCGGAGATTTTCGCGACGTCGTCGAAGCCCGCTTCGTTCAGGTGCGAGAGGTCCACCAGGATGCCGAGCGCATTGCATTCGCGCACCAGCGCCTTCCCGGTGTCCGTCAGGCCGGGACCGATGTCGGGCGCGGCGGGGAAGCGGAAGGGCACGCCGTGACCGAAGATCGTCGGGCGGCTCCAGACCGGACCGAGCGAGCGGAGGCCCATGGCGTGGAAGGCGTGCAGTGTATCGAGGTTTCCGTCGATGGCCTCGGCGCCTTCCATGTGCATGACACCGGCAATCCGGCCGGCATCCATGGCCGTGCGAATCTCTCCGGCTGTGCGGCAAACGGTGAAATCCTCCGGCGCGGCCCGCTCCATCCAGAGCAACAGCGCGGCCTCGGCCAGCGCGACCGGCAGTGCGGCGGGGGCATTCATCAACGGCGGCAATGGGACATCATACGGCGGGTTGGCCATGAGCTCGTTGATGTTGGGCGCGCCCGGCTCGTCCGGCGAGGGCACGAATATCGCAAAGAGCCCACCGGCGAAGCCGCCCTCGCGCATGCGTGGCAGATCGAGGTGCCCTTCGTCGCCCCGCTCCAGCCAGAGCTGCTCCCGCGCTTCGGGGGCCTGCACCAGACGCAGCAGGAAATCATTGTGTCCGTCAAAGACGGGAATGGGTTGGGTCATCGCAAGCACCTCCTGCGTCTGCCATACGTCAGCACGTCCGTTGCCAAAAGCCTGCCGTTGAGGAACCACCCATGTCGCAGCATTTGTGCAATGGGTTTGTGCAATCGACATGTTCACGGTGGCCGAAAGGGGCGATATGATTGCGGGCGCGGGGGCCGGATGCCTGGTGAACGTCGCTGATCAGGTGCCGCCGGGAATCGGGTTGACACCGCTTCCTACATGCTCTTAAAACCCCGGACGGAATTCGGGGCGCCCCGGCCGAAACCTGTTGGCCCGGGTTGCGCCCTATTTGTCATACGAACGTCGAGGAAAACCCCATGTCGCGTGTCTGCGAACTGACCGGTAAAGGCCCGATGGTTGGCAACAACGTCAGCCACGCCAATAATAAGACCAAGCGCCGTTTCCTGCCGAACCTGCAGGACGTGACGCTGATTTCTGACGCCCTCGGGCGCTCTTTCAAGCTGAAGATCTCTTCTGCTGCGCTGCGCTCCGTCGACCACCGCGGTGGTCTGGACGCATTCCTGGCGAAAGCCAAGGATGAGGAGCTGTCCGCCAAGGCGCTGAAGATCAAGAAGGATATCGTGAAGTCTCAGGCCGCGGCCTGATCACTTCCACGAAAACCCGGACATGAAGAACGGCCTCGCCCAAACGGGCGAGGCCGTTTTGTTTTTCAGATTGCCTTTTTTCCGCGCAGCCGTAGGGTGCGCCCGATGTTTCGCCTGCGCCTGATATCCCTTCTCCTGATACTGAGCCTGGGCCTGTCGGCCGTCGGGTTCGGCATGGCTATCGGGCAGGCGCCGGCCGCCGGCCAGATCGTGATTTGCAGCGGTCATGGCCTTCTGACAGTCAGCGTGGATGCCGATGGCAAGCCCGTCGAATCGTTGACGCTGTGCCCGGATGCTGTCGCGTCGCTGATGGCTGCAACCGCGGTGTCGCCCACGAAGGTGGTCGCCGGAGACATGATGGTGTCCCAGTGCAACTGGCCGTCGGCGCGGTTGGATCAATGTGCGGTTGCAGTACCGCACGGGATCGGGGCGCGGGACCCGCCGGTGGCGTGAGCGGTTGGTACAACCGCACCTGACACCCTTTCAACGACAAACAGACCATCGGAGACGACAGATGTCCCTCAAGTCCCTTCTCGCGGCTGTGGCCGCACTTTCCCTCGCAACCCCCGCGCTTGCCGAGATCAAGATCGAGGACGCCTATGCCCGTGCGGCCATGGCGAATGCCAAGGCTGGCGCCGCTTTTATGCATATCGTCAACACCGGCACCGAGGATGATCGCCTGGTCGGCGCCAGTTCCGAGATCGCCGGCAAGACCGAGTTGCACACCCACAAGGATGCAGGCGATGGCGTGATGAAAATGGTGCATGTCGAAGAGGGATTCGCGATCCCCGCAGGCGGCATGCACATGCTGAAACGCGGCGGCGACCACGTGATGTTCATGGGGCTCAAGGGCCCGATGAACGATGGCGACAGCGTGACCGTGACCCTGTCCTTTGAGAAGGCCGGGGATGTGACCGTGGAGATCCCGGTCGACCTGAAGCGCAAGGACAAGATGAGCCACTGAGGCAAACGGGGTGTCGGCCCGCTCGGGCCGGCATCCGCCGGCCGTCACGCGCCGACCGGGCGCGCGTGGTGCGGGAATCGCGCCGCGGAGGCGTGGCGCAGGGTGCAACGCCGGTGGCCATCGCCGCTAGAGGAAACGACGGCCCTGGCCTGAGGTCGACCGCTGAGAGATGCAGCCTTGCGCACGTTTCGATTCGTGGATGGACGGGGTGGCAGGAATGGAACGCGGGCATTCCGGGGAACCGCCCTGATGACCCGGACTCCGGGTCGGACTCGCACCCGCGCAGGCGAAGTCCAAAGTGGTGCTCGTCGGGCTGGTTCTGTTGCTGGACGCCGCCGATAGTCGTTTCGGCGACAGTCGCAGGAGCCATGGTGGTCGTCCGGGCCGACCTCGATGGTGTCAAAAACCGCGATAAAACGCGCAGTGGCCGTTCGGCCGGGTCAGTTGCGGAGAGGGGGCGCCGGGCAACTGTATCTGCTGCAAAGGGGCGCTTTTGATACCATCGTAAGAGTTTCAATCCGTCCCCGTGGGGTGCATCGAGGAGAATACACCCCGTCGCGCTTCAGAGTGTCTCGAGCATCTGCTCCACCCACTGCGGAACGACATCGCTCGCCGGGCCCTCGTGACGTTCGTCGAACATGCCCGACAGTTCCGAAGCTTCGAGGTTCAGTTCCACCGTTTCGGCGCCCGCGGCGTTGGCTTGCATGACGAAGCCCGCGGCAGGGAAGACCTGCCCGGATGTGCCAATGGATGCGAACAATGAAGCACTCGCGATGTGCCGCTCGATCAGGTCCATATCGTAGGGCATCTCTCCGAACCAGACGATGTCGGGGCGTGTGGCGGGCTCTCCGCACTCCGGGCAGGGATCTTCTGCAAACATTTCCCGCGGTGCCTCCCAATGGGCACCGCAGGCCGCGCATAGGGCTTGCGTCAGCTCTCCGTGCATGTGGATGACCCGATTGTGCCCTGCACGTTCGTGGAGGTCGTCGACATTCTGGGTAATGAGCACCACTTCGCCCGGCCAGTCGCGTTCCAACCGGGCGAGCGCTTCGTGTGCGGCGTTGGGCGCAGCATCCAGCGCATTGGCGCGGCGTGCGTTGTAGAACGAGTGGACGAGCGCGGGGTTGCGCGCGAATCCCTCTGGCGTGGCCACTTCCTCAAGGTCGTATTGGGACCAGATCCCTCCCGCATCGCGGAACGTGCCGAGGCCACTCTCGGCAGAGATTCCGGCGCCGGTGAGGAGGACGATCTTCTGCATTTGCGACTCCTTGCGCCGATCATTGCGAACGCGTCCGCAAGGGACACGAAGAAAGGGGGCTCAGGACGGGCCGGATCGCCCGGTTCCATGGTCAAGGTATGCTTGCTCTCGCGGGGGAGGACAACGGCTCTTGCGCGTCCGAGCGGACAAATCCCGATCCATGCTTGGTCGCAAAGGATCCCGTTGGAAAAGGTTCGAATAGGGGATGTGGGGGTTTTCGCCGAGGGTTGAAACATTGGAAGCGGTGGCCTTGACCCGAACCGACGCTTCCGCCCCCCTGTGGGTCAACCGATTTGTCAGTCCGGAGATTTCCATGCGGCGCCTGTTTCCCATTCTGTTTGCCTTCCTGCTTCCCCTGCCCACATTCGCCGAGGAGGGCACGTTTTCGGTGTCCATCGCGGGCATCGGGGCGGGGACCATTGCGTTCCGGGGGAACGAAAGCGGCGGGCGCTACAAGGTGAACGGGCAGGTGGCCAGCACCGGGCTCGCGCGGAGCCTGTACCCGGCGCGGGTCAAGGCGGCGGCCAATGGATCTGTCTCCGGCAACCGCTATCGTCCATCGGCCTATGCCGAGGAGGTGGCGAAACGGAGCAAAACCACGACCGCGAAATACCGCTACCGTGGCGGAGTGCCGTCGATAACGAAAACGCCGCCCGACACCCGGCGAAAGTCGTACCACGCCGATCCGGCAGGCCAGGGCGGAACGGTGGACCCGCTGACGACAGCCTATGCGATCCTGCGCGACCGTCCGGCGGAGCTGGCCTGCGCACTCGATATCTCCCCCTATGACGGGCGGGAGCGGACTCGTATCCGCATGAACGGCGGCAAGCGGCAGGGTGAAAGGCTGGTATGTCCGGGCACCTATTCCCGCATTGCCGGTTTCTCGGACGAGGATATGGCGGAGAAGGTGCACTGGCCTTTCTCGGTCACCTACCGTGTGCTTGACGGCGGTGTGCATCGCGTGGAAGAGGTGCGGGTCCCCACAACCATTGGCGCGGTGGTCCTGCGCCGCCGCTGAAGGCCCGCATGAAAGACCTGCCCGTCCTGCCCATCGATGCCGTGCTGCCGGACCTTGTGGCGGCGTTACGTGCCGCCGGGCAGGCGGTATTGCAGGCGCCGCCCGGCGCTGGCAAGACAACCCGGGTACCGCTGGCACTTCTGGAGGCCGGGCTGTGTGCCGGGCGGATCGTGATGCTGGAGCCGCGCCGGCTGGCCGCGCGCGCCGCCGCGGAGCGGCTGGCGGAGCAGCTTGGGGAGGATGTGGGCGCGACCGTCGGCTACCGGATCCGTGGCGAGGCCCGGGTGGGCAAGGACACGCGGATCGAGGTCGTCACGGAGGGCATCCTCACGCGGATGTTGCAATCCGATCCCGAGCTGTCGGGCATCGGTGCCGTGCTTTTTGACGAGTTCCACGAACGTTCGCTGAATGCCGATCTGGGGCTCGCCCTGTGTCTTGAGGTGCGCGACGCCCTGCGGGATGACCTCATCCTGCTGCCGATGTCGGCCACGCTGGACGCTGGCCCCGTGGCGGAGCTGATGGGCGGGGCGCCCGTTGTTACCTCCGAGGGGCGCGCTTTCCCGGTCTCGATCCGTCACCTGGAGCGACCGCTGGACAAGCGGGCCAGATTGGACCAGGCGACGGCGGAACTGACCCGAAGGGCACTGGGAGAGACAGACGGCAGCGTGCTGGTTTTCCTGCCCGGCGAGGGAGAGATCCGGCGCACCGAGGCACTGCTGGCGAGGGACTTGCCGCCAGCGACCGTTATCCGCCCGCTTTTTGGTGCCATGGAGTTCCGGGCGCAGCGGGCGGCCATCGCGCCAGCGCGAGAGGGACGCAAGGTTGTTCTGGCCACCTCCATCGCCGAAACCTCGCTCACCATCGACGGGATCACATGCGTTGTGGATGCCGGCCGCGCGCGCCGGGCCCGGTTCGACCCGAACTCGGGCATGTCGCGACTGGTGACCGAACGGGTCACGCGGGCGGAAGCGACCCAGAGGGCAGGGCGTGCCGGCCGCCTGTCGCCCGGAACCTGCTATCGGCTCTGGACGAAGGGCGAGGAAGGCGCGCTGCAGGCTTTCCCACCGGCAGAAATCGAAGCCGCCGACCTTACCGGGCTCGCGCTGGAACTGGCCCTATGGGGCAACGCCGAGTTGCCGTTTCTGACGCCGCCGCCAGAGGGGGCATTGGCCGAGGCGCAGGCGTTGCTCCGTTCGCTTGGGGCGCTGGATGCGACAGGGTCGATCACCGCCCATGGCCGTGCCCTTGCCCGGCTGCCGTTGCACCCACGCCTTGCGCATATGTTGCTGCTTGCCGGCAAACCTGCGGCGCCCCTTGCCGCGCTGCTCGCGGATCGCGACCCGCTGCGCGGTGCGCCGGCGGATCTGGCCCTGCGCCTGCAAGCCCTCGACGGGCGAAGGGACCTGCCCGGAGAGGTCAACCGCGCGGCCGTCGAGCGCATCCGGTCGGAGGCAAGGCGCCTTCGCCGCCTCGCCCCGGAAACAGAGCGCCTGCTGTCCCCGGCGGAGGCGGCGGCGCTTGCCTATCCCGACCGCATCGGCCTGCGTCGTCCGGGAGACGTGCCGCGGTGGCTGTTGTCGGGCGGCAAGGGGGCGACCATGGCCGAAAGCGACGCCCTGGCCGGGCAGCGCCTGCTCGTTGCCACCGATCTCGACGGTGACCGGCGGGATGCGAAGATCCGCCTCGCCGTCCCGTTGGCGGAAAGCGAGTTGAGAGGCCTCTACGCCGAGCAGATCAGTTGGCGGGACATTGCGGACTGGTCGAAGCGGGACCGGCGCGTGGTTGCCCGCAGGCAGGAGATGTTCGGCGCCCTGGTGCTGGCCGACCAGATCTGGCGGAATGCTCCGGCGGAGGTTCTCGCCGAAGCTGCGCTTGAAGGCGTGCGCCAGCTTGGCCTTCCGTGGAGCGAGGCCTCCCGCAGGTTGCAGGCCCGGGCGGTGCTTTATCGTACCGAGGGGGGCGAGATCGTCGACCTCTTGGATGCGACACTGCTGGAAACGGCCGGAGACTGGCTCCTGCCGCATCTGGGCGCTGTGCGCACGGCGGAGGATATTCGCCGCCTCGACCTCGTGGAGCCGCTTCGCCTGCACATCGGATGGGAGGGGCAACAACGGCTCGACCGTGAGATCCCCGGCGCTTTCGTCACCCCGCTTGGCCGCAAGGTCCCGATAGACTTTGGTGGCGAACACCCCGCGATTCAGTTGCGCGTGCAGGAGATGTTCGGCGTGACCGACCATCCGACCGTCGGACCGCGCCGTTTGCCGCTGCGGGTCACGCTGCTGTCACCCGCCGGCCGCCCAGTGCAGACCACGATGGATATTCCGGGCTTCTGGGCCGCGTCCTACGCAGACGTTCGCAAGGACATGCGGGCGCAATACCCCAAACACCCGTGGCCGGAGGATCCGACGCAGGCTGATCCGACGCTGCGCGCGAAACGCCGAAAGGGCTGAAGTCAGGGCCACAGGTGGCACGGGCTGGGGGACACGACCCGAAACGGGACCTTTGTGAGGCCTCGTCCGCAGGGCATCAGTCTCCGGACAAAGTCGGGCCGCGACGATGGTTCGTCACGGCCCGGATCTGCGTTCAGGCGGAGTACCCCCCGCCAGTTGGATCACTTCACCTGTTGCGCCATGATGTCGTACTCGTTTCCGTTCGACATGGTCACCTTGACCTGCGTCGGGGTCTCGTAGTCCGGCCAGTTGAGCTGTTTGCCAACCTCGCAAACAGTGTCTTCGAAGCCGGCGCCGAGTTCTTCCTTGAGCATCGCGCCGTCTTCTTCATTGAACGTGATCGCGTTGTTCGTACCGGCTGTGCCGCTTTCGCACATGACGGTAACCGTGTCTGCCGAGGCCGTTCCGGCTGCGATTGCAAAACCCATTGCGGCGAAGAGGGCCAGATAGTTCTTTTTCATGAATCGTCCTCCAAAAAAGAGCGGGCAGCAGAATACACCCACTTGCGCAACTTTCGCATGCAGAGAGGCGGTTTCAAACAGTTTTCTTGCGCGGGCCCAGCCTTCGGCGGTCCGCCGCGCAAGGATCGCGTCAAACGCCGAGGCACCACCGCATCACGGCCTTCTGGGCGTGCAGGCGGTTCTCGGCCTCGTCGAAGATCACCGATTGCGGGCCATCCATGACTTCGGACGTGGCCTCTTCGCCGCGATGTGCGGGCAGGCAGTGCATGAAGATCGCCTGATCGCCGGCGGCCCTCATCAGTTCCGCATTCACCTGGTAGGGACGCAGCTGATTGTGGCGCCGTTCCTGGGCGGACTGGGAATCGTGCATGGAAAGCCATGTGTCCGTGACCACGAGGTCGGCGCCCTTGACCGCCTTGAACGGATCGCGCTCGATCTCGACCTTTACACCCCTTGCGCGCGCGCCATCCACAAAGACCTTCTCCGGATCGAGCGTCTCCGGGCCGGTAAAGGTCAGGTCGAAGCCGAATTGCCCGGCGGCATGCGCAAAGGAGTTGAAGACGTTGTTTCCGTCGCCTGACCAGACCACTTTCTTGCCGGCGATGGGGCCGCGGTGTTCCTCGAAGGTCAGGATGTCCGCCATTATCTGGCAGGGATGCGTGCGGTTGGTGAGCCCGTTGATGACCGGGACCGTCGCGGCTTCGGCCAGTTCCAGAAGCGTCGCTTCCTCGAAAGTCCGGATCATGATGAGGTCGACATAGCGGGACAGAACCCGTGCCGTGTCGCCGATCGTCTCGCCGTGGCCGAGCTGCATTTCACTGCCTGAGAGCACCATGGTCTGCCCGCCCATTTGCCGCACGCCGACATCGAAGGACACCCGCGTCCGGGTCGACGGCTTTTCGAAGATCAGGGCGACCATCTGCCCTTCGAGGGGCAGATGGTCGTCATGCGTGCCCTTCGGGCGCCCGTCCCGCGCGGCCTTCATGCTGCGCGCCTGGTCGATCATGGACCGCAGGTCGCTGGCGTCGGTGGTGTGGATGTCCAGAAAATGTTTCATCGTTTTGCTTTCGTCTGTCTTGGGGCCGATTGCCCCGGCGCAATGCGCGCTCCCCGCGACGGGGATTGAGAATAGGGATCAGGAAGGTGTGGCGCCTGCGACGCGGCGCGCGGTTCGCTCCAGGCGAGCGAGGGCGTCGTCGATCTCCGAATCGGTGATATTGAGCGGCGGCAGCAGGCGGACTACGTTTTCGGCGGCCGGCACCACGAGCAGTTCCTCTGCGTAGCCGGCGGCGACGACCTCCGTATTGGGGGCGGTGCAGGCCAGGCCGAGCATGAGACCTTCGCCGCGGACCGCCTCGAAGACGTCCGGATGTGTCGCCACGAGCCCTTCGAGCCGCTGGCGAAGCTGGCCCGACTTGCGGACAACCTCGTCGAGGAAGGCGGGATCCGACACCACGTCGAGTACGGCGAGCGCTACGGCGCAGCCCAGGGGGTTGCCGCCATAGGTGGATCCGTGGGTTCCGGCGACCATGCCGCAGGCCGCGGCCTCCGTGGCCAGCACGGCACCAATGGGAAAGCCGCCGCCGATGCCTTTGGCGACCATCATGATGTCAGGAGCGATCCCGGCCCATTCATGGGCGAAAAGCTTTCCGGTACGCCCCATGCCGCATTGAACTTCATCGAGGATCAACAGCGTTCCGGTTTCATCGCAGAGCTTGCGCATGAGCTTCAGCACGTCGTCGTCGAGCAGGCGGATACCACCTTCGCCTTGCAACGGCTCGACCAGAATGGCGCCGACATGCGTGTCCTTCATCGCCGCTTCTAGCGCATCGGTGTCGCCGTAAGGCAATGTCACGAAACCCGGCAGCATCGGGCCGAAGCCGGCGGTCATCTTCTCCGAACCCGAAGCGGAAATCGCAGCCGTTGAGCGGCCGTGGAACGAGCCCTCGAAGGCAAGGATCGTCATGCGCTCCGGGCTGCCTGTCTCGTGCCAGTACTTGCGTGCCATTTTCACGGCAAGTTCGCAGGCTTCGGTTCCGGAATTGGTGAAGAAGCAGGTGTCCGCAAAGGTCAGGTCCACCAACCGTTCCGCCAGGGCCTGCTGCCGGTCCACATGGTAGAGGTTGGACGTATGCCAAAGCGCGCCGGCCTGTTCAGTCAAGGCCCGGACGAGGTGCGGGTTTGCGTGGCCAAGGGCGTTCACCGCGATGCCTGCACCGAGATCGAGAAAACGTCGTCCATCCTTCTCCGTCAGCCAGACGCCCTCTCCCTTCACGAAGTGAAGCGGAGCGCGATTGTAGGTCGGCAGAACGGGGGCGATCATCGAAAAATCCTCGCAATAGGAGTGAATTGAGTGCCCGAGGGGGGGCTAGGTGTCAATGCGGGAAGGACAGGGTGCGCGGAACGGACCGGACGCGTGAAACGCGGTCAGGCGCGACGTCGGATGCGTCGGAGAGAGGGGGCGCGCAGCAATGTCATGTCGAGCGCGATAGCGCAGATCCCCCGACAGGGCCAGTTCTTTCTGGCAGTGAGGGCAAAGCTGGGATAGCGGGGCGGCATGAGTGACACATTCGTAGCCCCCGCCCAGTCGAAATCGCTGGCCTTGACGCTGATGCTGGCCGCCTCCTCGCTGGTGGCGGTTACGACCTTGTTCGCCAAGGCGTTGGGGACGGATGTGCTTGGCCCTGCCCTGCACCCGGTCCAGGTCACCCACGGCCGGTTCCTGTTCGCCTTCCTGGTGCTGTCGAGCGTAGCGGCGGTTGTACGACCCTCGGTTCGGCGGCCGCATTGGGGGCTGCATGTGGCGCGCTCCACGGCGGGTTTCGCGGGGGTGACGCTGATGTTCGCCGCCGTTGCCCGGATCCCGATGGCGGACGCGACCGCAATCACCTTCCTCAATCCGGTTTTTGCGATGATGCTGGCGATCCCGCTGCTGGGAGAGAACGTCGGACGCGTCCGGTGGTCGGCTGCGGCGATTGCACTTCTGGGGGCTGTCATCCTGCTGCGTCCCGGGCCGGGAACCTTCCAGCCCGCGGCGCTGCTGGCCGTAGGCTCGGCGGCCGTGATGGGGCTCGAGGTGATCTTCATCAAGAAGCTCGCAGGGCGGGAACGCCCGTTTCAGGTGCTGTTGATCAACAACATGATCGGGCTTGGCATTGCGACCTGCGCTGTCCTGCCCGTCTGGCAGATGCCGACGGCGGGGCAATGGGCTGCGATGGGCGGGCTCGGGGCGGCGATGGCGCTCGCCCAGACCTGCTACATCAATGCGGTTGCGCGAGCCGAGGCGAGCTTCGTGGCGCCATTCGCTTATGCGACACTGGTCTTTGCCACGATTTATGACAGTGCGATCTTCGGTGTCCTGCCGGACTGGATCTCGTTCCTCGGTGCCGGCACGATCCTTGGCGGCGCGGCGCTCCTCGCCTGGCGGGAGACCCGGCGGGCGCAATGACAGCGCGTCGCCGGCCGGAGGCGCCCGTACTTCGGTCTCTGCGGATCCGGAAGGGCGTCTGTGCGTCACTGCCCCTTTGTCCGGCCCGCCACACCGGTTAAGAAGGTTCAAACAAGATCTTGCGAGGCACCATGGCGCGACCTGTCGTCGGCATTATCGGCAACCACTACCTGATCAATGACGAATACCCGACCCATGCCGGTGGCACGATGAACTCGGAGGCCGTGGCAGAGGTCTGCGATGCCGTGCCGATGGTTGTCCCCACCGATCCGCGCTTTGTCTCGGTGCAGGATCTGATGGAGGTCTGCGACGGGTTCCTTCTGACCGGCGGGCGGCCGAATGTGCATCCCGAGGAATACGGAGAGGCCGCGACCGAGGCGCACGGTCAGTTCGATCGTGCCCGCGATGCCATTACCCTGCCGCTGGTGCGCGCACTGGTGGAGCGCGGACAGCCTTTCCTCGGGGTTTGCCGTGGCTTCCAGGAGGTGAACGTGGCCATGGGCGGGACGCTCTACCCGGAAATCCGCGACCTGCCCGGACGGTCGAACCACCGCATGCCGCCGGATGGCACGCTGGAGGAGAAATTTGCCCTGCGCCACACGGTCACCTTCACCGAGGGCGGGCCGTTTCACCGGCTTTTCGGGGCGCGTGAGGTCATGACCAACACCCTCCACGGGCAGGGGATCAAGGACCCCGGCAAACGGATCGTCATCGACGGTCACGCACCGGACGGCACACCTGAGGCAATCTATGTCGAGGGCGCGCCGGGATTCACGATGTCCGTGCAATGGCATCCGGAATACCGGGCGGCACGCGATCCGGTTTCAAGGCCACTCTTCGAGGCGTTCGGCGATGCCGTGCGGAACTGGGCCAGTGGTCGGCACGCGGTCCTGAAGCGCGCCTGAACGCGGCGGAGATCTGTCCTGATCCGTGGGGCGCCCCTTAGTGCATCGATTTCCGGATGCGGCGGATCAACAGGAAGACAATCAGCACGACCAATGGTGTCAGGATCGCCGTGGTCGTGCCCTTGCTGAGCCCCAGTGGTTCTTGCAGCGGGTAGGTCAGGTAGCTTGCGAGGTTCAGCGCGTAGTAGCTGATCGCAACGACGGAGAGCCCCTCGACAGTCTGTTGTAGTCGCAGCGCAAGGTCGGCGCGCCGGTCCATGCTCTCAAGCAGCTTCTGGTTCTGGGCCTGTCTCTCCACATCCACCCGCGTCCGTAGAAGGTCGCCCGCGCGCGCGGCCCGGTCGGACATCGCCTGAAGGCGTTTCTCCGTGGAGAGCACCGTGCGCATGGCCGGATCGAATCGGCGTGTCATGAACTCCCGCAGGGTCTGCCGCCCTTGGAATCGGCCCTCCCGAAGCACTCGGATCCGATCGTCTACGATGGCCTCGTAGGCGCCCGTTGCGCCAAAGCGGAAGGTTGACGTCGCGAGCAGGTTTTCCAGCGTTGCGGAGATGTCCAGCAATTGTCCGAGCGAGCCCTCGGCATCCGTGCCAGCCCCTGACAACCCGCCAACCAACTCCGTTAGTTGCAGATCCAGCGGGCCCATCTTCCGGTCGAGGTCCCGCGCCCGCTGCAATCCCAACAAGGCCATCGTCTTGTAGATCTCGATCTCTGTCAGGCGCTGAACAATCCGGCCAACCCGGCGTTCCCCCATGTCCGGCCGCACGAACAGCGCTATGCGGACATGTCCTGTCGTGTCGATCCGGAAATCGCTGGCTGCGATTGCAACATCGTCAAGCACTCTGGACGCCGCCAGGCTCTCTGCCACGAACCAGTCCACGAGGCTCGCCGCGATCATTGCTTCGTCCTCGAACTGCTCGATGCGGATCAGCGCCGAGGTCATGACAGCGCCTGGCGCCTCCGCGAGCCAGTCCGCCGGCAGGACCTCGTAGGCGCTTGGATCGAAAGGGCGGTCCTCCAACCCGTCGAGAAACAGCGTGTAGGTGGTGAACTCGGTGTGGCATTCCCATTTCAGCTTGTGCCGCCCCAAAGTGCCGAACCAATGCGTCGCCCCGGGTTGCGGATGCGGGGCGCCGAACCGGTCCAGCAGCGCCAAAAGGTGGGCGCGATCCGCGTCCCGATCCCTCCTTGCGGCGTTTTTAGGTTGCTTGAGCGCGAGGAAAAACGCCCGCCCGGGTGCAGCGAGCGAGGGGAATGGCCGCGCATGCAACTCGTTGGCGAGGTCATAGCGGCGGGGGTGATCGGCCATGGCGGCAACTTGGTCGGTCCTGGTCATGCGGTCAGATAACGTAGCGGAAACAGCGCTGTAAAAGGGTTTTTGGGCATGCCTTGGCATACCGCGCGAACGACATCCACCTGTCGCATGCAGGCAATTCAAGGTCCCGCCAATTGGGCAATGTGGGGAACAGCGGGATGGAGATGCCAATGCGTGTCGGGTTCGTGGGTTTGGGCAACGTGGGCGCAAAGCTCGCGGGGAGCTTGTCGAGAAACGGGTTCGACCTGATGGTACTGGATCTCGACCCAGCGGCTGTTGCGCCCTTTGTCGAGCGCGGAGCGGTGGCGGCAAAGGACCCTCGCCAGATGGCGGAGGCCTGTGATCTGGTCATGACCTGCCTGCCAAGTCCGGTCGCCTGCGCGGCAGTTGTCGAGGGTCCCGACGGGCTGCTTGAAGGATTGGGCGCCGGCAAGATCTGGGCAGAGATGTCCACAACCGACGCGTCCGAAGTGGCGCGCCTTGCAGAGAAGGTGCATGCGACCGGCGCGGCCGCGGTGGAATGCCCGGTGTCGGGGGGCTGTCATCGGGCGGACACCGGTAATATCTCCATCTTTGCAGGCTGCGACCGGGAGACCTTCGAGCGGATGCTGCCGATCCTGACCACGCTCGGCCGCCGCGTTCTGCATACCGGCGACATCGGCACGGCCTCTGTCCTCAAGGTGATGACCAACTACCTCGCCACGGCCAACCTGGTAACGCTGTGCGAGGCTCTGGCCACATCCGCAGCCGCAGGGCTGGACCTCGGCACGACATACGAAGCCATACGCATTTCCTCGGGCAATTCCTTCGTGCACGAGACAGAAAGCCAGGTGATCCTGAATGGCTCTCGCGACATCTCCTTCACCATGGACCTGGTGAACAAGGATATCGGCCTGTTCCAGTCCATAGCGGAGTCCAATGGCGTGCCGCTGGAAGTTTCGCCCCTGCTCAATCGGATCTTTCAGGATGGGGAGCGACGCTTTGGCGGACGCGAACTTTCTCCCAACATCATCAAGCGGCTGGAGGAGGCGACGGGTCTGGACATCCGCGCCTCCGGCTTCCCGTCCGAGATGGTCGACGACGAGCCGGAGGCGCCGGGCTATGAAGTCGTCCCGAGACACCGCGCCCGGGGCGCCTAGCTGGACATGATCAGGCAGGTGGTCGACCCGCTTGCATAGAGCTGCCCATCGTCCGCTCCGCGCAACTCACCACTGGCGACACCGGTGCTGCGGCCTGCATGCTGGCTGGTTCCGATGCAGAGAACCTCCGTACCCTCGGAGAGTGCACGGACAAGATTGACTTTGAACTCAAGGGTTGTTTGCGCTGACCCTTTCGGCAGCAGGGTCATCACGGCGCAGGCCATCGCGGAATCCAGGAGGGTGCCGTACCAGCCACCGTGCACACCGCCCAACACGTTCAGATGGCCGAACTCCGGCGTGCCGCGAATGACGACCCGTCCCTGCGCGACCTCCTCCACGCGATAGTTCAGCAGCGCCCCGATAGGCGGTCCGGAGATCCTGCCATCCTGCACGCGACGCATGAAGTCCAACCCGGACAGGGAGAGCAGTGTTTCCCTGTCGGACAGCTCTTCGCGGGTGCTGGCAAAAAACGGCCCTGTCACACGCGGCTGCCGGGCATCGTGCGATGGGTGGGGACCGTCGGTCCCATCACGCGACGTTTTCGAGCGCAGCCTGTTGGGTGATCCCGAGCGCGTGGCAGATGTCATGCGTCAGGTGCGGCTTGTTGAGCGTGTAGAAATGCAGGTGCTCCACACCGCCGTCGATCAGTTCCGAGCAGAGTTCGGTGGCAACGGCAATGGCCAGCAGTTCCTCGCGATCGTCGCGAATCGCGTGGGCGAATGCATCGTCGAGCCAGCCGGGAATGCTCGCGCCGCACCGCGTGGCAAACCGCTTGGTGTTCGCCCAATGCTCGATCGGCAGGATGCCGGGAAGGATCGGTGCATCGATTCCGGCCGCCGCACAGGCGTCACGGAACCGGAAGAACGTCTCCGCCTCGAAGAAGAACTGGGTGATCGCCCCGTCTGCGCCGGCATCGATCTTGCGCTTGAGCCACTCGACATCCGACGTGTCGGAGGCGGCTTCCGGGTGGCGGTCGGGATAGGCGCCGACGCGGATGGTGAAGTCGCCGGACGCTTTCAATGCAGAGATCAACTCGCAACTGTCGCGGAACCCGTCGGGGTGCGGCTCGAAACGCGTGGCCCCCTTGGGAGGGTCACCGCGCAGCGCCACGATGTCGGTCACACCGGCTTCGGCATAGCTTTTGGCGATGGCCAGCGTCTCTTGCCGTGTGGCGTCCACGCAGGTCAGATGCGCGGCCACACGCAGCTCCGTCGTGCTGTGGATCGCGGAGACAGCTTCGTGCGTGAGTCGCCGCGTCGTGCCTCCGGCCCCGTAGGTGACGGAGACGAACTCCGGCTGCAGCGGGGCCAGCGCCTGCACGGTGTCGTGCAAACGGAAGGAGGCTTCCACCGAGCGCGGGGGGAAGAATTCGAACGAGACGTTGGGCACGGTCATGGCGCGTTTTGATCCTCTTGTGTCGCAAAGGGGCTTCGCATATCACGCCGGGTGAAGCAATTTCATAATCATCAAGAAGGTTATGTGCCTGATGCATGTTGAGCTGCGCCACCTTCGGACGATCAAGGCCATCCACGAGGCCGGTGGGCTGGCGCGTGCGGCGGATCTGCTCAATATCACGCAATCCGCGTTGAGCCATCAGGTGAAGGGGCTGGAAGACCAGGCCGGGATGGAGTTGTTCGTGCGCCGCTCCAAGCCGCTGAAGCTTTCGGCCGCCGGTTTGCGCATGTTGCGCACCGCGGAGCGTGTCCTGCCTGAAATGGCGGCCCTCGAAGAGGAGTTCAGCGGGCTGCGCGCGGGAAAGTCCGGCCGGTTGCACATCGCAATCGAGTGCCACGCCTGCTTCGAATGGCTGTTCCCGGTGCTGGAGGAATTCCGCAAGGCCTGGTCTGACGTCGATGTCGATATTCGTCCCGGGCTTGCATTCGACGCCATGCCGGCGCTGTGGAAGGAGGAGGTGGACGTGGTGATTTCCTCCGATCCGGAGGATATGGACGGCGTCACTTTCAACCCGCTCTTCGACTACGCGCCGGTCTTCGTCGCGTCCTCACGCCATCCCCTGGCGGAAAAGGAGTACGTCGAGGCGGAGGATTTCCGGGGTGAGGTCCTGATTACCTATCCGGTCGAACGGAGCAAGCTGGACGTCTTCAGCCAACTCCTGACGCCGGCAAAGGTGGAGCCGCGCTCCGTGAGACAGGTGGAACTGACCGCCGTCATTCTTCTGCTTGTGGCCTCCAATCGCGGCGTGGCCGTGTTGCCGGACTGGGTCGTGCGGGAGGTGCGGTACAACTCGGACTATGTGACTCGCCCGATCACGCAGGCGGGAATCACCCGCAGGCTTTTTGCCGCGACCCGCTCTGACGATATCGAGAAGCCCTTCATGGCGCATTTCCTGCGCCTGGCGCGGACGGTTCCGGTCAGGTTGCAGCGCGGGTAGGCAGCGGCGCGGGAAAGGCCCGACCGTATTGCGACGGCACGATAAAGAGATCCGTGCGCCCCAGCGCCTCGCCCAGAGCCGGTTCCAGCGTCGCGGTCAGCTTGTCGACGTCGGCCGCCGTTACCGGAGCACCGGTGTCGACATAGATCACCACGAGAAAGCTGCGCCCGAGCTTCATCACCGTAAGGTCGACGATCCGCAGTCCTGCCTGCTGCACCTGTGCGCGCACTGTACGGCGAGCGATCGCGATCTTGTCCGGGGCGGCCGTAACGCCTGCCAACTCGCCAAGACTGGAGCGGAAATCGCTTATGTAGCTGGTCGTGGCCACACAGCAGAGCGCCAGGACCACGATGGAATCACCAATTGGCGCGATGCCGGACAGTGGACCGTCCTTGAAGAACGCGATGGCCAGAAGACCCCCAGCGGCGCTTGCCGTTATCAGCGTGTCAAAGGCCGCGGCCTTGGCTTCGAGGTGCAGGATCTCGCTGCGCCGTCCGCCCTTGCGCCACGCACTGTAGTGAAAGAACCAAAGCGCCGCGCAGGTCAGCCCGACGATGGCGAAATACACCACCATCGGCTCGTACTGGAGCGGCGGCGGCTGCGTGCCGTCCAGATAGGCGAGGATGGAAGTGATGGCATAGACGCTGGCGACGCACACCAGCACCAGCAGCGACAGGGACCTGAATGTCGTGAAGATCGTCTCGTCCACGGCATATCCCATGGGTCGCAGCCGATCGGGACCGGCTGCGACCTTGCGGCTGATGCGGAGTGCAACAAAAGCCGCGAAAAAACCGATCAGGGAAAACAAGCCGTCGAGCAGCAGCGCCTGCGAATTGGACAGCGCCGCGGCGAGGACCCCGCAGGCCCCCATGAACAGGTTGCCAACCATGCCAACACGCAGGGCGCGATTCTCGGCAATCTCTTCGGGGCGGCTGGCTGGATCAGGCACAGTCGGGCTCCTGTATGTCCTTGCCCGCACGGGCCGTGGGGCGTTCCGACAGCGATACGCGATATTCCTGTCGCGCCCAACAGGCAGTTGCCTTGGGGCGAGCCTCATCCGGTTCGACAAATCCGCGCCGTCGTGTTCGGGCCTCTTGGGCGGCGGCCTCGTGCCATTGTCGCGTTGGCTGGCATGGGCCTGTCCGACACGGTGCACCGACGACACTTCGGGGGAGTCCGGTGCGGCAGGCGCCCTTCGGTTTGATCTGTAAACGGGGCCCGGTTGATCGCGTTGAGGAGCGGCCGATCGGCCAGATATCTAACGGCAAGCACACGATGCCGCGCCTCTTCCGGCAGAGAGAAGCCGTCCCACGAGCAAGTATCGGCATCCTAGGGGCCACCAGATACCGGAACGCGGGCCATTTCTCAGTCAGTTGTGGCCCAAGCCCCCCCCCGGCCACGAAGCAGGCCGGCGGCAGTCATCCGCGCGTGTCACCCCGGCCATGTGCCCAAGCGGGTTCCCTTCCGCGATCAGTCTCGCTATACGCGCTGCCTGAACCAAAGGAGCCTCCGCCATGCAGGGCAGCGCCAATCTCAATATCATGATCAAGACCGCTCGAAACGCGGGCCGTTCGCTGGTCAAGGATTTCCGCGAGGTGGAAAACCTGCAGGTCGGTCGCAAGGGGCCGGGCGACTTCGTCACCAAGGCGGACATGTCCGCGGAGCAGATCATCCGCGACGAGTTGATGGCCGCGCGTCCGACATACGGATGGGTTGGCGAAGAAACCGGCGAGGTCGAGGGCAAGGATCCAACGCGCCGTTGGATCGTGGATCCGCTGGATGGCACGACGAACTTCCTGCATGGGTTGCCGCATTGGGCCGTGTCCATCGCGCTCGAGCACAAGGGCGAAATCGTGGCTGGTGTCGTCTTCGACGCGGCGAAGGACGAGATGTACTACGCCGAGAAGGGCGCGGGAGCCTGGATGAACGAGAGCCGCATTCGGGTTTCAGGCCGCAACCGGATGAGCGAGGCGATCTTCGCCACGGGCGTGCCTTGGGGGGCGAAGAAAACACTGCCCGCCACCGTGCACGACCTGGCACAGTTGATGCCGACATGCGCTGGTGTGCGTCGCTGGGGCGCGGCGTCGCTCGACCTCGCCTATGTCGCGGCAGGCCGGTACGAAGGCTACTGGGAGCGTGAGATCAGCGCCCATGACGTCGCTGCGGGCATTATCCTGGTGCGGGAGGCCGGTGGTTTTGTCGAACCGCTGCGCGCCGATGGCAGCATCTTCGACCAGGGGGCCGTGATCGCCTGCAACAGCGGCGTATTCGAGAAATTCGCAAAGACTTTGCGGGACCGCTGATCAAAGAGCGTCAGTGGCCGAAACCGTTGCCTAGCGACGACGTCGGACCGTGGGGATGCTCGTGACACGGTAGTTGGCCGCCGGGTGTGGCGGGTGGCCAAGTGTGCGGGACCAGAATGCCCGTCCACCAAGCCGCAGCCAGACCGGAAGAGTCAGCACAGCGCCGATGATGAACCCGCCGGCGTGCGCCCAGTAGGCCACGCCTCCTTCATCGGGGTTGGCTCCGGTCGCTGCGATCACCTGCAATAAGAACCACGCCAGCAGCATCACCCACGCGGGCATCGAAAAGACCCGGAAGAAGATGATGATGATCAGCAATATGTCGACCCGTGCACGCGGAAACAGCAGCAGGTAGCCCCCCATCACGCCCGCGATCGCGCCCGAGGCTCCGACCGTCGGCACCATCGATCCCGGCGAAAAGGCAACGTGGAAGACCCCCGCCGCGATCCCGCTTGCCAGGTAGAAGACCAGGAACCCCAGGTGGCCCATCATGTCTTCGAGGTTGTCGCCGAAAATCCACAGGAACAGCATATTGCCCAGCAGGTGCAGGACGCCGCCGTGGAGAAACATGGATGTAAGATAGCTGTGCAGGTCGGCCTGCGCGGGGACCAGTGCGTAGTTGGCATAGAACAGGCCCAATGCGCGGGGCTGGTCGAACAGAGGCCAGTAGCTCAGGAAAATCAGCACATTGGCAGCGATCAACCCGAAGGTCACGTAGGGCGTGCGGCCGGAAGGATTGTGATCGCGGATTGGAAACATGGGCGGAGGCTATCGGTGTCGCTTGCGGGGTCAAGCAAAGAAACGATGACGCAGCCGTGAGTTGACGGTGGGGCCGGCGCGTTGGGACACTTGATCCATGATCCGCATCGCTTCCATTGTCGCCCTCGCCACTATCGCCTCCGGCGCGATGGCGGAGACCTGTCCGCCCGCGGATCCCGATCTGGATCGCCGGGACGAGATCCTGCGCCGTGTCCAGCAGGCGCCCGATGCCCGCTCCGGGCAGATCCTTGCCAACGAGCTTTGGGAGATCTGGGCCGAGGCGCCGGACGCACATGCGCAGGAGCTTCTGGACGAAGGGATCGACCGGCGGGCGGCTTTCGATCTCGCCAATGCGGAGGCGGCCTTCGAGGCGTTGATCGCCTACTGCCCGGACTATGCGGAGGGTTACAACCAGCGTGCCTTCGTGCTGTTTATCCGCCAGGATTTTGCACTGGCGCTGGAAGACCTGCACCGCGCGCTGGATCGAAGCCCGGAACACCTCGGTGCGCTGACGGGACGGGCGATGACCTACATGGCGCTTGGGCGGAACCGCGACGCGTTGACGGATCTTGAGGCGGCGTTGACCATGAACCCGTGGCTGAAGGAGCGCGATCTGGTTCCGGTCCTGCGCCACCGTCTCGGCGAACAGGATCTCTAGCATCTCCCAGCCGACACTGTCGGACCTGATGAGGCGGGTGCGGGCCATCGACGCAAACGTTTCGGAGCCCCCGGAGATTTGTGTGCGATAACGCTGCGTTGCAGCAAGTTGCTCAGGTGTGGAGCCGAAACGGCTCACAAACTTATCCACAGGGCAGGGCGGGGCAGCATAGAAATGTCAGTGGTTTCTCGCCTTAATGCATACGTTCCAACTTTGGTCGAGTTCTGAAAATATGAAAATAAATCAAAGTCTTACACCTGTGTCTGTAAGAATCGTCGCACCCATTGATCGGTGCGTCGGGTCAAGGGGTAACCTCGGGTCATAGCCGGGCTGAAAACGGATTCGGAGTGGCGGAAGTTATCCACAGCCTGAAGCCCGGCATCGCGGAACCTGCGTGAACGGAAGATGAACCGGCCCCGCGGACAGGGTCGCGAGGGCCGGAAATCCCTATAGTCCGAGCAGTAATCCCGGCAGGTAGAGGACGATGGCGGGCCACATCACCAGCCCTGCGATGGTGAGCGCATCGGCGACAAAGAAGGGCGACGTCCCGCGGAACACGTCCTGAACCGACAGGTCGGGCCGAACCCCGGCGACCACGAAACAGTTGAGCCCGATCGGTGGGGTGATCAAGCAGAGTTCCGCCATCTTCACCACGATGATCCCGAACCAGATCGCGCAGCCCGTGGCGGACATGCCGAAGGCCGAATCCGCGGCCGCGACGCCTTCGCCACCATTGAGCGCGATCACGGCCGGATAGACGATGGGCAGCGTCAGAAGCAGCATACCGATGGCGTCCATGAACATGCCCAGCACCGCATAAGCCAGTAGGATCAGCAGCAGCGTCATCATTGGCGGTTGTTGCAGGCTGGTGATCCAGTCGGAGAATGCGCCCGGCAGATCGGCAAATCCGAGGAAGCGGACATAGATCAGCACGCCCCAGATGATGGTGAAGATCATCACCGAGAGCTTGGCGGTCTCCAGAAGGGCATCCTTGAGCTGGCTCCAGCGCATGCCGCGCCAGACCGCGATGCAGAAGACCACGAATGCGCCGAGCGCACCGCCCTCGGTCGGTGTCCCCCAGGCATCGCCGCCGAAGGGGTTGTAGACGAAGAACAGGATGATCACGACAACCGCGAAGATCGGCAGCGCCCCGGGGAGCGCCTCGAACCGCTGCCGCCAGGTGAAGCCGGAAACCGGGGGGCCGAGCTTCTTCCAGACGAGGGCCATGCCGATCACCATCCCGCCGTAGATCAGCGCTGAGAAAGCACCGGGAATGAACCCGGCAAGGAGCAGGGCGCCCACATCCTGTTCCACGATGATCGCGTAGATGACGAGGATCGCAGAGGGCGGAATGAGCGACGCCAGTGTGCCGGCGGCGGCGACCACACCGGCCGCGAAGCGCTTGTCGTATCCGACCTCCAGCATCTCCGGGATGGCGATGCGCGCGAAGACTGCCGAGGTGGCGACGGAGGCCCCGGAAACCGCGGCGAAGCCCGCGGTTGCGAAGACCGTTGCCACGCCAAGCC
This sequence comes from Aliiruegeria haliotis, assembly GCF_003003255.1. Classification (GTDB taxonomy): domain Bacteria; phylum Pseudomonadota; class Alphaproteobacteria; order Rhodobacterales; family Rhodobacteraceae; genus Tropicimonas; species Tropicimonas haliotis. The sequence continues at coordinate 705,367 of NZ_PVTD01000002.1, read as the reverse complement.
CGCCGGGCAGCCATCCGACCCACCGTTTTGCAGCGGTAAAGAGCGCCTTGGTCAGTCCGGCGTAGTAGGCAAGGTAGCCGATCAGGATGAACGTAGGAATCAGACTGAGTGCCTGGCTCGTGACCTTGGAATGGGGCACCTGGCCTGCTGTCTTGGTCGCGACGGTGAGGGCCCACATGAACTGCTCGGGATCGTAGCCCTTCTTGGCCCAGAAGATCCAGACAAGGCCGACCACGCCGGCAATCGCGGCTGCAAAGGCGACGCGTGTTCCGATCAGGACGAGGACCAGCAGCATGCCGGTGACGACAAGGCCGATATCAATGGGTTCCATCAGCGGTCGTCCTCCATTCCGGAGACGTGCTCCGCTTCATGCGCGGCCTGCGTGGCCGCGTCCTCTATGAGCGGCACGGCGACCGGGCGTTCGTCCCCTCGCAGGAAGGCGCGCGTGAAACTGTAAAGCTGTAGCAGCAGCCGAAGTGCGAGGACCGACAGGGCCACGGGAACGATGAGCTTGGCCGGCCAGATCGGCAATCCGATGTCGATGGAGCTGTCGCGGCTCCACATCGGCATCGCCATGTCGAAGCTCCGTTGGAAATGCGCCCAGCTTCCCCAGACCAGAAGCAGGGTCACAAGCAGCATGCAGAGGGTGGAGATGGCCTCGAAGAGCCAGAGCGCCCGTCCGGAGAGCTGGCTAACCAGGATATCCATCCGGATATGGCCTCCAAGCCGCATGACATAGGCAACACCGATGGTGGCGATGATAGGCATGAACTGCTCGATCCAGTCGACATACCCTGCCAGCGGGCGATTGAACCCGTTCCGACCGGCAACGTTGATCACTGCGAGGATCATGAGCCCGAAGATTGCAATGCCGCCGATCAGGGCGAGGAATGTTTCAAGTCTGAACAGCGCGCGGTCGGTGCGGCTGAGGGCGGAATCGTCGGTCAGGACGGAAGAGGCGCCGGCCATGTGGTCCCTCGGGTGTTGTTGCGTGAAAGGGACGTCCGCGTGGTCGGGCGTCCGGGTGGTTGCGCGCGTTCGATGAGTGGGAAATCCCGGGAAGTGGCCACTTCGCGTTTGGGTAGCCTCCCGGGAGGTACGGATGAATGCGGCCGCTTCCCGGTGCGTTCTTTGTCAGGTTGGCGCCATGTCACCCTTGGTGGGCAATGGCATTCTGACCGCTTCGGAGGTGGCCCTTCGCCCTGCCAGGCGGGGCGAAGGGCCATTCCGGTGCTACATGCCCACCTTGGAATGCACGAGGTCCAGAAGCTCCTGCGCGGGCAGGCCACGCTTGCTGTTTTCCTCGACCCAAGCGGCTGCGGCAGGACCCGCAACTTTCTCGCGGAAGGCGGCGAGCGCGTCATCGGAGAAGGTCACCTGCTCGATGCCCTTTTCCTCCAGCAGCGGTCCCCATTTCGCCATCGTATTGTTGTTGTAGAAATCGACGTAATGCGCGAGCGCCTCGTCCACCGAGCCGAGCAGAGCCTCGCGCTCTGCATCGGAGAGCATCTCCAGGGCGTCGGTGTTCACGACCACCGGGCAGTTGACGGCGCCCGGGTTGAGGTTGGTCGTCCACCAGGTGGCGTTCTCGACGGTGCCGAACGACATGTGCGCATGCGGCGCGAAGGCTGCGGCCTTGATCACGCCGGAATCCATCGCCTGCCGGACTTCCGAGGCCGACATGGAGGTCGGCACGGCGCCGATAGTTTCCATCGCCTTGCCGATGCCACCGGTCGCCCGCACGGAGAGCCCTGCGAAATCCTCAAGGCTGTGCGGGGCACCACCGACGCCGATGATATTGTACTGCGGCAGGGGCGAGGGCATCAGCAGCGTCGCATTCCAGCGGCCAAGGTCCTTCACGGTTGCCGGATGCTCGTAGACCGCCTTGGAGACCTCGATCTCCTTTTCCAGGCTGTCGATCCCGAGGAACGGCAGTTCCATCACCGTGATGGAGGGGTTCTTGTCGGGGTGATAGCCTGCACAGAACTGGGCCATCTCGAACGCGCCGATCTCGATCCCGTCGAGGTTCTCGCGGTTCTTGGAGAGGCCACCGTAGGAGATGTTTAGAGTGAACTCGCCGCCTGTCTTTTCGGAGACAAGCTCGGCCAGTTTCTCGACATGTTCAGTGAAGGCGCGGCGTTTTCCCCAGAGCGAGACGTTCCACTCGGTTGCGAACGACTCGCCTGCGAAGGCAAGGGTCAGCGCGGCAATGGTGCCCGCCTTGACAACGGTGTGCATGTTTTTCTCCCTGATACTTTTTTCTTGCCCGGCCGGGACATCCTGACGCGGGCTCGTTCAGAGCCTGCGCAGGCCACTGGCGATTTGCAAGGCGGCGTTTGCCCAAATTTCGGGCAAACCATGTTCGGGGCATGGCAGCGCGCGGCAGGGACAGTGGGCAGGCAACTGCGGTTCTCTGTCGCCATGACCTCGGCAATAGCAGGCGGCACGACGACACTGCAAAACTCGGGGCCATTCGGCATCTTGCCCTCGGGGCCGGCGGAAGGGTAGGTGAAGGGTAGCACTTCCAGAGGTCTTCTCCGATGTCCAACCCTTTGTTCGATGCCCTCTTTGCGCCTCATATCGGCAAGGAAACGCCATTCCTGATGCTGCCCGAGGGCGGCGTGATAAGCCACGGGACCTTCATGTCCATGGCAGCGCAATACGCCCATGTGCTTCGCGACATGGGGCTGGAACCCGGCGACCGGCTTGCCGCGCAGGTCGACAAGTCACCGCAGGCGCTGGCCGTCTACGCGGCTTGTGTGATGGCCGGCGTTGTCTTCCTGCCGCTCAACACCGGCTACACCCATCTCGAAGTCGACTATTTCATCGAGAATTCGGGCGCGAATCTGGTGCTGGGCCGGGAGGACGCGCTGCGGGACCTGCAACGGGATTGCGACCGCATGGGCGTCCGGTTCGAAACTCTGGAACTTGATGGAACCGGGTCCTTCCCGGAAGCGGCACAATCGCAGCCGGACCATTTCGACGTCGTCGACCGGGCTGAGACAGATCTTGCCGCGCTGCTCTACACATCCGGTACGACGGGGCTGTCGAAAGGCGCGATGCTCACCCAGCGCAACCTGCTCTCGAACACCGTTGTGCTCAAGGAATACTGGCGCTTTACCGACAGTGACGTGCTGATCCATGCGCTGCCGATCTTTCACACGCACGGGCTCTTCGTGGCCACCAACGTGATGCTGCTGGCCGGTGGAGCGATGATCTTCATGCCGCGGTTCAACCTTGACCAGGTTATGCAGGCCCTGCCGCATGCAACAACGATGATGGGGGTGCCGACGTTCTACACCCGGATGTTGGACGATCCCGCCTTCACTAAGGAGCTTTGCTCCAACATGCGGCTCTTCATCTCCGGCTCCGCGCCGCTCCTGTCGGAGACCCACAAGGCGTTCGAGGAGCGGACCGGCCATCGGATCCTCGAACGCTACGGCATGACCGAGACGAATATGAACACCTCCAACCCCTACAGGCATGAACGCCGGGCGGGCACGGTGGGCATGCCGCTGCCGGGCGTGGAGTTGAAGATCACCGACCCGGACACCGGAGAGGAGGTCCCGCGCGGTGATGTCGGGATGATCGAGGTGCGCGGCGACAATGTCTTCAAGGGCTATTGGCAGATGCCGGAAAAGACAGCGGAGGAGCTGCGACCGAACGGATTTTTCATCACCGGCGACCTGGGTCGGATGAGCGACGACGGCTATGTCACGATCGTTGGGCGGGGCAAGGACCTGATCATTTCGGGCGGGTTCAACGTCTATCCCAAGGATGTCGAACTCGTGCTGGATGACTTGCCTGGCGTGCTGGAAAGTGCGGTGATCGGTGCCCCACATCCCGATTTCGGGGAGAGCGTGGTGGCTGTGCTGGTGCCCGAGCCGGGCGCAGCGCTTGATATCGAAGCGGTGGAACATGCGCTGGACGGGCGGCTGGCACGGTTCAAGCAACCGCGGCACTACGTGATCGTGGACGAATTGCCACGCAACACGATGGGCAAGGTTCAGAAAAAGATCCTGCGCCAGACCTATGGCGATGTATTCGCCGCCTGACCTGGGGACCGGTGCAGTTTCCGAAGTCCGGGCCCATTTGCTGCGTACGATCTCCGCCGCTTGATGCGCCCCACGCGCGCCGAAGGCGCGCCCGGCCCAACGCTTTTCGCGTCAGCTTTGCTGCTGCGCAAAGGGGCGGGAGCCCCCGGGGCCATGCAATGGATCCGATGTCCCTCAGGCCACGCCTGTTCGCAACCTGTATCCGGGCGGAAAGATCTGGCACACGGCCGTCACAAGCGCGCCGCGTTGGCGTGTGGTCCGGTCGATGCGGAACAGCGGCTGGCCGGAGCGCGCCTTCAGGCTGCGCGCTACAACCGGATCGGCTGCCATGGCCGAAAAGGTGAAGTCGCAGGCCGTGTAGGGCACATGGTTCACCAACCATTCGTTGGGACTGATCTCTCTGAAATCCATGGCTTCCGCTTCTCTGGCGGTTTCGAGGTTGATCCAGCGCTCCTCCAGCGCATATGGCACCCCGTCCGCGAGGTGAAGCGACCGCAGGTGCAGCAGATTGTGCGGCACCGGAACCCCCGCCAGCGCCTCGAGGTCGGGTGGCAGCGCCGTTTCGTGGTCCTGCGCAAGAAGCTGGTGGCCGTAGTGCTGGCCCTGTGCCTCGATCTCCAGCCGCAGGATGGAGATATCCAGTGTCGCGCGCCGTGTCGGAAGCTCGGCGACCCGGGTCCCCGCCTTCCGCCGACGCTCCAGGATTCCCTCGTCCGAAAGCGACCTCAAGGCGCGGTTGACCGTTGCCCGGGCGCAGTTGAACTCATCGGCCAGGGCGACCTCCCGCGGGATCACGTCGCCCGGCTCCCATTCCCGTGCCTCGATCCGCCGCAGGACTTCCTCGCGGATGGACCGCCAGTTCCTGAATTCCTGCACGCTCATAGCTGTTCCCTCAATCGTGTGATCACCTTGCAATAGGCAGCCGTGATCTCCTCGTGGCGTACATGCCGTCCTTCCTGTACCAGATGCCTGCCGGCACTCCAGACCTGCCAGACCAGTTTGTCACCGGCAGCAAAGATCCAACTGTCGAGCAGCGGGTCGCCGTCAAGCCCCGCCAGCGCCGGGTCCTCCGCGTTCAATGCCACCAGATCCGCCCATCCGCCAATCGCGAGCCTGCCGCTGGACCGGCCCGCCGCCTGCGCCCCGCCGGTGGCAACGGCCGTGAACAGCCGCCGCCCGGTGCTCATCTCCGGCGTAGCTAAAACAGCCCGGCTCCGATCCCGCAGGCGTTGCGAGTATTCCAGCACCCGCAGCTCCTCGTTCAGAGAGATCCGGATATTGCTGTCCGATCCCACCGCCAGCGCGCCACCGGCGCGTGCCCAGCGCAAGCCATCGAAGATCCCGTCGCCGAGGTTGGATTCCGTGATCGGACACAGCCCCGCAACCGCGCCGGTCGCCGCAAGTCCGGTTGTCTCGTTCGGGGTCATCTGAGTGCAGTGGATCAGGCACCAGCGGTCGTCGACCAGCCCCTTGTCGAGGATCCAGTCGACAGGTCGGTGCCCGTAGCAATGCTCGACCTCCGCCACTTCTCCGATCTGTTCGGCCAGATGCATGTGGACCGGTCCTCCGGGCACCAGCTTCGCGAAACCCGACAGGTCCGCGGCTCCGACGGCGCGCAACGAATGGGGCGCCACCCCAAGCACGGCATCGTCCGGCAGCCCGGCCAAGGCCACGCCAGCCTCCGCCACGAGGCGCGCAAACCGCTCGGGGTCGTTTCCGAACCGCCGCTGTTCCTCTCCGAGAGGGCGTCCATCGCAGCCGCCGAACTGGTAGGCCACCGGGAGGAGCGTGAGCCCGATTCCGGATGTTGCGGCAGCGGCGGCAATTCGCTCCGACATCTCCGCCAGATGAGCATAGGGCGCGCCGTCGGGCTGGTGATGCAGGTAGTGGAATTCGACACTCGCACCAAACCCGGCTTCCAGCATTTCCATCTGCACGAAAGCGGCAATCGCCTCCACATCTGCTGGAGTCAGGTGGCCAAGGAATTGGTACATCAGATGGCGCCAGGTCCAGAAACTGTCCTGTCCGCCCGGACCCCGTCCTTCTGACAGGCCTGCCATGGCGCGCTGAAAGGCGTGGGAATGCGCATTCGCCGGTGCGGGCAACAGCAGTCCGACCGTCTGCCCTTCGGCCGGTCGCCCGGCGGCAACATGCGCGATGCGCCCGTCGACACCGATCTCGACCAGCACATCGCGCTGCCATGCGCCGTCGACCAGCGCCTGTCGCGCCCAGAGCCTTTGCATTCGTGAACATCCTTGACAGGTTAATATGTGCAGACATAAAAATCTGAAACCACGCAAAAAGACAAGGCCCCGGGACATGCTTCTCAGGAACGCAACGATCGCCACGATGGTGGTGGGCCGCCCGTTCGGATTGATCCCGAACGGTGCGGTGTCGCTGGAAGATGGCCGAATTGCCTGGGTCGGAGCGGAGGAAGACCTGCCAGACGCTCTCCGGGAACTGCCGCAACGGGATCTTGGCGGACGGCTGGTCACGCCTGCGTTGATCGACTGCCACACACATGTCGTGCATGGCGGAAACCGCGCCGCCGAGTTCGAACTCCGGCTTCGGGGCGCCTCCTACGAGGAGGTCGCGCGTGCCGGTGGCGGCATCGTCTCGACCGTGCGGGCGACGCGCGCCGCGAGCGAAGATGACCTGGTGGCGACGGCCCTGCCACGTGTCGATGCGCTGATCGCCGAGGGGCTCACAACGATCGAGATCAAGTCCGGCTACGGGCTCGATATCGACACCGAACTTCGCATGCTGCGTGCGGCCCGGCGGATCGCGGCCGCGCGGCCCATCCGCGTCCGCACCAGCTTTCTCGGGGCTCACGCGGTGCCCGGTGACTTTGACGGCAACGCGGACGACTACATCGACCAGATCTGCATTCCGGCGCTCCGCGCCGCCCATGCAGAGGGCCTGGCGGATGCCGTTGACGGTTTCTGCGAAGGTATCGCGTTTTCGCCCGAACAGATCGAGCGTGTGTTTCGCTCGGCCCGCGAGTTGGGTCTGCCGCCGAAACTCCACGCGGAGCAACTCTCCAACCTTGGGGGTGCCCGGCTTGCAGCACGATACGGCGCGCTGTCGGCGGATCATGTCGAGTACACAACAGAGGCCGACGCGAAAGCCATGGCCGATGCCGGGACGGTCGCCGTCCTGCTGCCGGGGGCCTTCTACACCTTGCGCGAATCCCGACATCCGCCGGTTGCGGCCTTTCGCGATCATGGCGTGCCGATGGCGCTGGCCACGGATTGCAACCCCGGGTCCTCCCCCATGACATCCCTGCTTCTTGCCATGAACATGGGATGCACGCTGTTCCGGATGACGGCGGAGGAGGCGCTGGCAGGCGTCACGCGAGAGGCGGCCCGCGCCCTTGGTCTCCCCGATTGTGGGCAGATCAGGGCCGGTCTTCGCGCCGATCTGGCGATCTGGGATGTGGCGCAACCGGCCGAACTTGCCTACCGGATCGGCTTCAACCCGCTCGCCGAACGCCTGTTTGCGGGGGCATCCTGATGCACGAGCTTGCCCCCGGAACGGTCACGCTCGATCTGCTGGAAGAGATCTGGCGCAACGAGATGTCCGTGCGCCTGACGCCCGACGCCCGTCCCGGCATTGACGCGGCCGCCGAGCTGGTCCGGAAAGCCGCCCGAGAGGACGCGCCGGTCTATGGCGTCAACACCGGCTTCGGCAAGCTTGCGTCGGTCAAGATCGCTGCCGAGGATACCGCCACGCTGCAACGCAACCTGATCCTGTCGCATTGCTGTGGTGTGGGTACGCCGCTGGACCGCGCGACCGTGCGGCTGATGATGGTGCTCAAACTGCTCTCGCTGGGCCGTGGCGCATCAGGGGTCGCGTGGGAAACCGTGGCGCTTCTCGAAGGGATGCTCGCACGCGGCGTGACCCCGGTGATCCCGAAACAGGGCTCTGTTGGCGCATCGGGCGATCTCGCACCGCTGGCGCATATGGCCGCCGTGATGATCGGCGCCGGCGAGGCCATGCTCGACGGCGAGATTCTCGCAGGGGACGCGGCACTGGCGCAGGCCGGGCTGTCTCCATTGGTGTTGGGCCCGAAGGAAGGTCTGGCCCTGATCAACGGCACGCAGTTCTCCACGGCCTGCGCGCTTGCCGGGCTCTTTGACGGGTGGCGCCACGCAACCAATGCCATCGTCACCGCCGCGCTTTCTACCGATGCCATCATGGGGTCGACGGCGCCGCTGCTGCCCGAGATCCACGCGCTTCGCGGCCATCCCGGCCAGATCGAAGTGGCCAGCACCCAACGGGCGCTCATGGCAGGCTCCGAGATCCGCGAAAGCCACCGCGATGGCGACACCCGGGTGCAAGATCCGTATTGCATCCGGTGCCAGGCACAGGTCACCGGGGCGGCGCTGGACGTCCTTCGGTTCGCCGGCCGAACCCTGGAGATCGAGGCCAACGCGGTGACCGACAACCCGCTGGTACTGGTGGAGAGTGGCCGGATCGTCTCGGGCGGCAACTTTCATGCAGAACCGGTGGGCTTCGCCGCCGATCAGATCGCACTGGCGCTCTCGGAAATCGGGGCCATCGCACAGCGGCGTATCGCGCTGATGGTCGACCCGACCCTGAGCTTCGATCTGCCGCCGTTCCTGACACCGGAACCGGGGCTGAATTCCGGCCTGATGATCGCGGAGGTTACCACCGCCGCGCTGATGAGCGAGAACAAGCATCTTGCCAATCCCTGCACGACCGACAGCACGCCGACCTCGGCCAATCAGGAAGACCACGTCTCAATGGCAGCCCACGCGGCGCGGCGCCTGCGCAAGATGAACGCGAACCTTGCCACGATCCTCGCCGTGGAAGCGCTCTGCGCGACGCAGGGCATCGAATTCCGTGCCCCTCTCAGGACCAGCGCCACACTTCAGGATGTCGTGGCCCGCCTCCGCGAAGAGGTCCCGTCGATCAGCGTCGACCGCTTTCTGGCTCCGGATATCGCCGCGGCCGCCGCGTTGGTGGCGGATGGCCGGCTGGCCTCCGGCCTTGACCTGCCCGTGCTGAGCGACGGAGGCCGCACATGAGTGTCGTCGAGGTGACCCGTGGCAACAGCCCGCTTGTGCTCGGCCTGCCGCACACCGGGACATATGTGCCGGAGTCCGTTCTGGACTGCCTGAACGCCAATGGGCGCGCGCTGGCAGATACGGATTGGCATATCCACCGTCTCTATGACGGGCTGGTCGATGCCACCACCGTCCGTACCACCACCCATCGCTACGTCATCGACGCCAACCGCGACCCTGGCGGCGGGAGCCTTTATCCCGGCCAGAACACAACCGCGCTCTGCCCGACCACCGACTTTGACGGCCGGCCGATCTATCGGGAGCATCAGGCGCCCGACGCGGACGAAATCGAGGCACGCCGCATCGCCCATCATGCGCCCTACCACGCCGCACTGACCGCTGAGCTGGATCGGGCGCAGGCGCAGTTCGGGTTTGCCGTGCTCTACGATTGTCACTCGATCCGGTCGCGGATCCCGTTCCTCTTCGACGGCCGACTTCCCGACCTCAGCATCGGCACAAACGGTGGCGCAACCTGCCATGCGGAGGTCGAGGCCTTGGTCTGCGCGGCCTGTGACGGTGCGTACGGGCTGACAAGCGTGCTGAACGGCCGGTTTCGCGGTGGCTGGACCACCCGCCACTATGGGTGTCCCCAGGACGGCGTGCACGCGATCCAGATGGAAATCGCGCAGTCCACCTACCTCGCGGAGGAGGCACCGCCCTGGCCGTGGGACAGCGCCAAGGCGGATCGGCTACGCGTCATCCTCCGCCCGCTTCTGCAATCCCTGTGTGACTGGAGGCCTTCGTGAGCAACACCCGCAAGAACACGCGTGACATCTTTCCGCCCACCGGCCCGACGCTGAATGCCAGAAGCTGGCAGACCGAGGCGCCCCTGAGAATGCTCATGAACAACCTTCATCCGGATGTTGCGGAGAACCCGCATGAGCTGGTCGTCTATGGCGGCATCGGCCGCGCGGCCCGGACATGGGAGGATTTCGACCTGATCGTCGAGAGCCTGAAGGACCTTGAGGCGGACGAGACGCTGATTGTGCAATCGGGCAAACCTGTGGCGGTCATCCGCACCCATGAAAACGCCCCGCGCGTGCTGATCGCCAATTCCAACCTCGTGCCGCATTGGGCCACCTGGGATCACTTCAACGAACTCGATCGCAAGGGCCTGATGATGTACGGCCAGATGACGGCCGGAAGCTGGATCTACATCGGCTCGCAAGGTATCGTGCAAGGCACCTACGAAACCTTTGCCGAAGCCGGGCGGCAGCACTACGGCGGCACGCTCGCGGGGCGCTGGATCCTGACCGGGGGGCTCGGTGGCATGGGCGGGGCGCAGCCGCTGGCGGCCGTGATGGCAGGGGCCTCCTGCCTCGCCATCGAGTGCAACCCTGACAGCATCGACTTCCGTTTGCGCACGAAATACCTCGACGAAAGCACGGAAAGCCTCGACGAGGCGCTGGAAATGATCGACCGCTGGACACGGGCCGGCACGGCGAAATCCGTGGGCCTTCTCGGCAACACCTCAGATATCGTCCCGGAAATCCTCGCCCGCGGCATACGTCCGGACATCGTGACCGATCAGACCTCGGCCCATGATCCGCTCAATGGCTACCTGCCGCAGGGGTGGAGCATGGCGGAGTGGCGGTCGCGGATCGAAACCGATCCCGCCGCCGTGGAAGCCGCCGCGAGGGCCTCGATGAAGGTGCATGTCGCGGCGATGGTCGGCTTTCACGAAGCCGGAGTGCCCACGGTGGACTATGGCAACAACATCCGCCAGGTGGCCTTCGAGGAGGGTCTGGAAAACGCCTTTGCCTTTCCGGGCTTCGTTCCCGCCTACATCCGACCGCTTTTCTGTCGCGGCGTGGGTCCGTTCCGCTGGGTCGCATTGTCCGGTGATCCCGAGGACATCTACAAGACCGATCAGGCGATGAAGGAGCTGTTTCCCGACAACGAGCACCTCCACAGCTGGCTCGACATGGCGCGGAAGCGCATCGCGTTTCAGGGATTGCCCGCACGGATCTGCTGGATCGGCCTGGGGGATCGCCACAAGGCGGGGCTGAAGTTCAACGAGATGGTGGCCAGCGGGGAGTTGAAAGCGCCCGTCGTGATTGGCCGCGATCACCTCGATTCAGGCTCGGTCGCCTCGCCCAACCGGGAAACGGAGGCCATGCGCGATGGCTCCGACGCGGTCTCCGACTGGCCGCTGCTGAATGCGCTGATCAACACCGCCTCGGGCGCCACCTGGGTCAGTCTTCATCACGGCGGCGGGGTTGGAATGGGCTTCTCCCAACACGCCGGCATGGTGATCTGCGCCGACGGCACACCGGAGGCCGCGAAGCGGATCGAACGTGTGCTCTGGAACGATCCCGCCTCCGGTGTCTGGCGCCATGCCGATGCCGGATACGAGATCGCCCGGGACTGCGCGCGGGCACATGGTCTGAAGCTGCCGGGGCTTTTGTAGTCCATCTTTCACACGCCATGCGTTGCGGCACGCCCGCGGGTTCCCTTGCGCAATACCCACTTTCCACAGGTTGCCCCGCAGCGCAATTTTGTTCCACAATTCCACCGGGACGGGATCGTTTTTTTCGTTGGTGCCGTTATTGTGTCGTGGCGCAAACGTCCTGCAAGGTGCGCGAACACCGGCTACAGGGATATTGATCGCCCGGGAAGGGCGACAGGGGAGGACACCATGAAACGACTTGCAACCGCGAGTGTCGCGGCACTGATGGCGTGTATGGGCGCGGCCAGCGCCGATATCACCATCGCCCATGTCTACGGCAAGACAGGCCCCTTCGAGGCCTATGCCAAGCAGAGCCATGTCGGTCTGCAGATGGGGATCGAATATGCCACCGGCGGCACCGGCGAGGTGAATGGCGAGAAGATCGTCATCATCGAGAAGGACACCCAGTTGAAGCCCGATATCGGCAAGGCAATGCTGGAAGAAGCCTATGGCGACGACGAGGTCACGCTGGCCGTCGGGCCGGTAAGTTCCGGTGTCGCGCTGGCGATGCTGCCAGTGGCCGAGGAATACGAGAAGATTCTGATCGTGGAGCCCGCCGTCGCCGATTCGATCACCGGAGAGAACTGGAACCGCTACATCTTCCGCACAGGACGGAACTCCAGCCAGGATGCGATTTCCAACGCCGTCGCCATCGGTGGCGAGGGCGTGACCGTGGCGACACTGGCGCAGGACTATGCCTTTGGCCGCGACGGCGTGGCCGCCTTCAAGGAGGCACTGGAAGCAACCGGCGCGACGCTGGCGCACGAGGAATACGTGCCGACGGACACCACAGACTTCACCGCCGCCGCGGAGCGGATCTTCACCGCGATGAAGGATATCGAGGGCGAGAAAAAGCTCTGGATCATCTGGGCCGGTGGCGGCAACCCGATGGGCAAGATCAACGCCATGGACCCCTCACGTTTCGGCGTGGAGATCTCCACCGGCGGGAACATCCTCGCCGCGCTCAAGGGGTACCGGGAACTGCCCGGCATGGAGGGCGCGACCTATTATTACTACGAGATCCCTGACAACGCGGTGAATGACTGGCTGGTGAAAGAGCACATGGCGCGTTTCGACACGCCGCCCGATTTCTTTACCGCGGGTGGCATGGCTGCCGGTATCGCCGCGGTCGAGGCGCTGAAGAAGGCCGGCTCCACCGAAACCGACGACCTGATCGCCGCCATGGAAGGCATGGAATGGGAAACGCCGAAGGGCACCATGAAGTTCCGCGCCGAAGATCATCAGGCGCTTCAATCCATGTATCACTTCAAGACCGTGGTGAAGGATGACGTGGACTACGGCGTTCCCGAGCTTGTCCGCGAGTTGACGATCGAGGACATGGAGATCCCGATCCGGAATTGATCGGGCCGCAGGCGTTCGCGCCGTTCGGACCTCCGGCCCGGTCGCGATGCGTGACCGGGCCGGGCCGAAGCGCATCACCCCATTCAAAGCACTGGCCTGGCGGTGCCGCCGGGTTGCAACGGCGCCCGCAGGTCGCGCACCATGTTCGCCCCGCGGGTCTCTGCCACTCTGTCTCCGTGCACAACCGGACATCCACGATGCCCTCACCGCTCCTCTCGACCCGAGACCTGACCGTCCGCTTCGGCGGCCATGTCGCCGTCGATCATGTCACATGTGACTTTCACGCGGGCCAGCTGACCGCCATCGTCGGACCGAACGGCGCTGGCAAGACCACCTATTTCAACCTGATCTCCGGCCAGATACCGGCCACAGAGGGGTCCGTGACCCTCAAGGATCGCGAGATTACGCGCCTGCCGGTTGCCGACCGCACCGACCTTGGCATCGGTCGCGCCTTCCAGTTGACCAATCTCTTTCCGGGACTGAGCGTTTTCGAGAACGTCCGGCTGGTGATGCAGGCCCGGCGAAAAAAGGGGTTCGACCTCTTCTCCATGGCTGCCGCGCATGACGGTATCAACGATGCTGCGCGCGACGTGCTTCTGCGTGTCGGGCTGTGGGACCTGTCGGGACAGTCGGTCTCGGAATTGTCCCATGGCAACCAGCGCAAGCTGGAGGTTGCCATGCTGATCGCGCTCGACCCGGTCGTCTACATGTTCGACGAGCCGACCGCCGGGATGTCCGTGGATGAAGCGCCCGTGGTCCTCGAACTGATCGCGCAACTCAAGGCCGACACGTCGCGGACGATCCTGCTCGTCGAACACAAGATGGATGTCATCCGGACGCTCGCGGACCGCATCATCGTGCTGCACAATGGTGCGCTCGCCGCGGATGGCCCCCCCGCGGAGGTCATGGCATCCGACGTCGTGCAGGAAGCCTACATGGGAAAGGCGCTGGAAGATGTCTGAACCGGCACCGCAAAAGGCCCCAATCCTGCGGATAGAGGGAGCGTGTACCAACATCGCGCAATACCACATCCTGCAAGGTGTCGACCTGGAGGTGCCGGCGGGCGCCGTGACCATGCTGCTCGGTCGCAATGGCGTGGGCAAGACCACGACCCTTCGCACCATCATGGGGCTCTGGCGCGCCCACAGGGGGCGGATCACCTTCGATGGGCAGGAGATCACCGCGCTGCCCACACCAGCGATTTCCCGTGCAGGCATCGGCTTCGTGCCGGAAGACATGGGGATCTTCTCTGATCTGACCGTCGAGGAGAACATGACGTTGGCGGCAGCCTCTGGCCCGCTGGACAGCGCCCGGCTCGACTGGATCTTCGCGGCCTTCCCGCCACTCAAGACCTTCTGGAAGAAAGAAGCCGGCACGCTTTCTGGTGGCCAGAAGCAAATGCTCGCTATCGCCCGCGCAATGGCGGAGGAGCGCAAGCTCTACCTGATCGACGAACCCACCAAGGGCCTTGCCCCGGCGATCATCGCCACGATGGCCGGAGCCCTTCGGGACCTGAAGGCGCAAGGGGCGTCAATCCTGCTGGTCGAACAGAATTTCGGCGTCGCGCGAATGCTGGGCGACACCTGTGCGGTGATGGATGACGGGCGCACGGTCTGGACCGGTGCAATGGCGGACCTGGCCGACGACACATCCCTTCAGGAACGCCTGATGGGCCTGAGCATGGAGACAGCATGAGCGCCCCGGACCATTTACCCACCATGGCACAGGCCAGCCCCTGGCAGCGGCTGGAGCCACATGTGCCATTGCTGCTCATCCCGGTGCTGGCATTGCTCGGGTTTCTGCTTATCCCTTCGACCTCCTCCTGGCTCACGCTCACCGTGTCCGGCCTCGCCATGGGCATGATGATCTTCATCATGGCCTCCGGCATGACGCTGGTCTTCGGGCTGATGGACGTCATCAACTTCGGCCACGGCGCCTTCATCTCCGTTGGGGCCTTCGTTGGCGTGACCGTGTTGCTGGGGCTGTCGGGCCTCACCGGCGCCCCGTCGCTCTGGCTGAACCTGCTGGCGGTGATCCTCGCGATCACCGCCGCCGCCCTTGCCACCGGCCTGCTCGGTCTCGCCTTCGAGAAGGTCATCGTGCAGCCGGTCTATGGCTACCACCTGAAGCAGATCCTGGTGACCATGGGTGGGCTGATTATCGTGGAACAGCTGATCCTCGTGATCTGGGGGCCCGACGAGATCTTCCTCACCCGCCCGGAGGCACTCAAGGGCGCCGTCACCTTCGCCGGGGCAGCGATCGAGAAATACCGTCTGGTTGCGGTTGGCTTCGGGCTGCTGCTTTTTCTCGTCATGCGCTGGATGCTGCGCTCGACCAGGATCGGCCTGATCGTCCGCGCCGGCGTCGAGAACGGGGAGATGGTCGAGGCCCTCGGCTACCGTCTGCGGCTTGTCTTCATTGGCGTCTTCGTCGCCGGATCGGCGCTGGCGGGGCTCGGTGGCGTGATGTGGGGCCTCTACCAGGAGGTCATCACCGCCCACATGGGCGCCAACCTCATGGTGATGATCTTCATCGTGGTCATCATCGGCGGGCTCGGATCGGTCGAAGGCTGTTTCATCGGCGCGCTGCTGGTGGGGCTCATGCAGAACTACGTCGCCTTCCTTGAACCCAAGCTGGCGCTGATCTCCAATATCGGTCTGATGGTGGCAATCCTGATGTGGCGCCCGCAGGGCATGATGCCGGTCGTGAAGGCGAAGTGACATGCTGACCAGACTCCTCTCCGGCGACACGCCGCGCTCGCTCCCGCTGACCCTGATCCTGCTGGCCATTCTCGTCAGCCTGGCTCTTGCGCCTTTCCTTTTTCCCGGCACCCGCTCCGTGGACACGGCCGCGCGCATCTGTGTCTTTATCGTTCTGGTGGCCAGCTACGATCTGATGCTGGGCTATGCCGGCATCGTCAGCTTCGCCCACACCATGTTTTTCGGCATGGGGGCCTATGGGGTTGCGCTGGCCTCCATTCACATGGGCCGCGGTTTCGATGCGCTGATCGTGGGCACACTCGCGGGGGGCATCGCGGCAGCTGCCCTTGCCCTGGTCATCGGACTGTTCTCGTTGCGGGTGCGTGCGATTTTCTTCGCGATGATCACGCTGGCCGTCGCCTCGGCGGTTGCCGTTCTCGTCTCGCAGCTCTCCGGGCTCACCGGTGGCGAGGACGGGCTGAACTACAAGATCCCGCGTGCCCTGACATCGGCACAGAAATACATGGACGAGAAGCTGTTCGGCGTCCGCGTGAACGGAAAGCTGTTGAACTACTACCTCGTGTTCGCCTGCTCCACGCTGCTGTTCCTGCTGCTGCTGCGGATCGTGAACTCGCCCTTCGGCCGTGTCCTACAGTCGATCCGGGAGAACGACTTCCGGGCCGAAGCTATAGGTTATCGCGTGGTCTACTACAGAACCGCCGCGACCTGCCTCTCGGCTGTTGCCGCCGCGCTGGCCGGCTCGCTCTATGCCATCTGGCTGCGCTACGTCGGACCGGACACCACGCTCAGCTTCGAGATCATGGTCGATATCCTCCTCATGGTGGTGATCGGCGGTATGGGCACGATGTATGGCGCCGTGATTGGCGCGACGCTTTTCATCGTCGCGCAGAACTACCTTCAGACTCTCATGGGCGCCGCCGCCGAGGGTCTGGAAGGCGTCCCTGTTCTGCCGCTCTTGCTGAACCCCGACCGCTGGCTGCTCTGGCTTGGCGTCCTCTTCGTTTTGAGCGTCTATTTCTTTCCAACCGGTGTCGTCGGCCGATTGCGCGGCAGAGGCTGACCTTTGGGATCCGCGTCGGCACCCGTGTGACGTCCTTCGCGCCGAAGGCGCGCCCGGCCCAAACGGGGCGAGATGCGCAAGCGTCGAGCCTCGGCGGGAGGGCTCCCGCCCGCCGCAGGCGCATCGAAGATGCACCCGCACCCGTTGGGCCGGGCCGCGCGCTTCGCACGCGGCGCCTGCGGCGGGCTCGCTGTCGTTTTCGGTCGTGACAATCGTTCGCCGTTCTGGTTATTGGTCGGCCATCGACAGGGGCGTCCGTTCAATCGGACTGAGAAGCACCCTTTGAACCTGAACCAGATCATGCTGGCGGAGGGAGTCGCGGACATCCGAGGTCAGAACCGATGTCCGGGAAGCTCCGCCGAGGAGGCCCAGACATATGCCCACCCCGTCCGAATCCCTCGTCGCAATGCGCGACGCCGCGCCTCTGGTTCAATGCATCACCAACTTCGTCGCGATGAACTTTGCTGCGAACGCCTTGCTGGCGGCAGGCGCGGCGCCTGCCATGGTCCACGACCCGGAGGAATCGGGCGAGTTCGCCGCCGTTGCGCGTGCGGTGACGGTCAACATCGGCACCCTCTCGCCCCGTTGGCTCGCCGGGATGAGCGAGGCCGTCGCCGTCGCCCAAAAGGCGGGCACCCCCTGGGTCCTTGATCCGGTTGCCTGCTTCGCAACCACCCTGCGCCGCGAAGGGACAGGCAAGCTCCTGCAGATGCAGCCTACAATCGTACGTGGCAACGCGTCCGAGATCATGGCCATTGCGGGAGAGGACAGTTCAGGTCAGGGTGTCGATGCCGGCGATCCGGTTGCCGCTGCCGAAGCCGGCGCCCGGAAGGTAGCCGAAGCCTCGGGCTCCGTCGTCGCCGTCACCGGTGAGGTCGACTATGTAACCGATGGCACCCGCGCCGTCCGCATCGCCGGTGGCTCTGCGCTGATGCCAAGGGTCACCGCGACCGGCTGCTCGCTCACCACGGTGTGCGGCGCCTATGCGGCCGTTGTAGAGCCCTTCGACGCCACTGTCGCGGCCCTTGTCCACTTCGCCGCCGCCGGGGAACTCGCCGCCGACAAGGCAGAGGGGCCTGGCAGCTTCATCCCGGCTTTCCTCGATGCGCTGGCCGCCGTCGGCCCGGACACGCTCAACGAAGACCGCGTGAGCGTGGCATGAGGGGCACGCTCGACCTCTCGGTCTACCTCGTCCTCGATCCCGGGCTTTGCGCCGCCTATGGCATGGCCGACACCACCAGGGCCGCCGTCACCGCCGGTGTCCGCACGGTACAGTTGCGCCACAAGACGGCGTCCACCGCGGAAATGGTCGCCATCGGCCGACAGGTGCAGGCCGTTCTTGCCGGTACTGGCAGCAAGCTCGTTGTGAACGACGACGTCGCTGCGGCGATCGAGTTGCAGGCCGACGCGCTCCACATCGGTCAGGGCGACATGCCCCCCGAGCAAGCTCGACACCGCATCGGGCCGGACATGATCCTTGGCCTTTCTGTCGAGAACGTCGCCAACGCCAGTGCGGTCGATCCCGCCATTGTCGACTACGTAGGCGTGGGGCCGGTCTTCGCCACCGCGACCAAGTCCGACCACGCCACGCCGCTCGGCTTCGACGGGCTGGCACGGGTCGTGGCCGAATGCCCTGTCCCGGCTGTTGCAATTGGCGGTCTTGGGGCAGAGCATGCCGGGCCGGTTCTTGCCGCCGGTGCGGAGGGGCTGGCGGTGGTGTCCGCGATCTGCGGTCAGCCGAAGCCGGAGGCGGCCAGCCGAAAACTGATCGAGGCGGTGCAAAGGGAGCAGCAAGAATGAGCATACCAACAGCCCTGTCCATTGCCGGATCTGATCCTTCGGGCGGCGCGGGGATCCAGGCGGATCTGAAGGCCTTCTCTGCCCGTGGTGTCTACGGCATGGCCGCGATCACCGCACTGACCGCGCAAAACACGCAAGGCGTGACCGGCGTGCATGTCGTGCCGGCCGAGTTCGTCCACCAGCAGATCCGCACTGTCTTCGACGACATCCGAGTGGACGCGGTCAAAATCGGCATGATTGCCAATGCGGAAATTGCGACGGGCGTGGCCGAGGCTCTGACAGATTTCACCGGTGCGGTAGTGCTGGACCCGGTGATGGTCGCCAAGGGCGGGCATCCCCTGCTGCCAGAGGATGCGGTCGCGGCACTACGGCAAGACCTGCTGCCACTTGCAACTGTTCTGACCCCGAACCTTCCGGAAGCCGCCGCGCTGCTTGGCTGTGACACGGCAGCCACCCGTGGGGAGATGCAGACCCAGGGCCGCGAGTTGATTGAGCATGGCCCCGCGGCGGTGTTCATGAAAGGCGGCCACCTGGAAAGCGCGGACTCCCCCGACCTGTTGATCTCCGAAGATACCGCCACCTGGCTTGAAGGCCCCCGGATCGAGACCAGGAACACACATGGCACCGGCTGCACGATCTCTTCGGCTATCGCGGCGGAGCTGGCCAAGGGCGAAAGTCTCGCCTCGGCCGTCCGGACGGCGAAACACTGGCTGGCAGGAGCCATCGAGGGGGCCGACAGCCTTGCGGTCGGCCACGGCCACGGCCCCACACACCATTTCCATGCGCTTTGGCCCGTCGCCACGGCCTGACCGAACGGAGACACACCATGAGAAATCTCGCCTTTGCGGCGGCGCTGCTGACGGCCACGCCGGCACTCGCCGCAGACAAGATGACCCTGATCCTCGACTGGTTCGTGAACCCCGACCATGGGCCGATCATCGTTGCCGAAGAGCTTGGGTACTTCGACGAGGCCGGCCTGGAAGTCGAGGTCGTCGCACCCTCCGACCCCTCCGACCCGCCGAAACTGGTCGCTGCCGGAAAGGCCGATCTTGCAATCTCCTATCAGCCGCAACTGCATTTGCAGGTCGCCGAGGGTTTGCCGCTCAAACGTGTCGGCACATTGGTCGGCACGCCCCTGACCTGCCTTCTGGTGCTGGAAGACGGACCCATCAAGGAGTTGTCCGACCTGAAGGACCGCAAGGTTGGGTTCTCGGTGGCCGGGGTTGAGGAAGTGCTGCTGACGAAGGTGCTCGGAAATGGCGGGCTGAGCATGGACGACGTGGACCTGATCAACGTCAACTGGTCGCTGTCCCCGTCGCTGATGACCGGGCAGGTCGATGCCGTCATGGGAGCCTTCCGCAATTTCGAACTCAACCAGATGGAGATCGAGGGTGTCGGCGGGCGCTGCTTCTACCTCGAAGAGGAGGGCCTGCCGCCGTATGACGAACTGATCTACGTCGCCAACCCTGAGTTGATGGACACCGACAAGTTGCAGCGTTTCATTGCCGCGACCGAAAAGGCGACCCACTACATCGTCAACAACCCCGAAGACGCATGGGAGGTGTTCTCCGGCACCGCGGCCGAACTGCAGGACGAGTTGAACGCCAAGGCCTGGGTCGATACCTGGCCGCGCTTTTCGCTGGCGCCTGCCGGTCTGGATGCCGGTCGCTACGCCCGGTTCGAGGCCTTCCTCGCCGATTCCGGCCTGATCGAGGGCACCCGGTCGGTCTCTGATCTGGCCATTGACCTCGGTGCCCAATGAGCGTGCCTGAGTATGGACGGGCTTTCGGGCTCTGGCGGGAGGCCGCGCGGACGGAATGGGCCGCCTATACCCGGCACGCTTTCGTCGAGGGCCTGAAGGATGGCACATTGCCGAGAGAGTGTTTCCTGCACTACCTCGTGCAGGATTATGTCTTTCTGGTGCATTTTTCCCGCGCCTGGGCGTTGGCCGTGGTCAAGTCCGAGACACTGGAGGAGATGAAATCGGCTGCTGCCACGGTGGACGGGCTGGTCAATCACGAGATGCGCCTGCATGTGGGAATTTGCGAGGAGGCGGGCATTCCGGAGGCCGATCTTTATTCAGCATCCGAAAGCACCGCAAACCTGACCTACACCCGCTACGTGATGGACGCCGGTCTTTCGGGCGATTTCGCCGACCTGATGGCTGCGCTGGCGCCTTGCGTTATGGGCTACGGAGAGATCGGCGCGCGGCTCGCCGGCGAGGCCACCGCCGACACGCCCTATCGCGACTGGATCGAAACCTATGCAGCCGACGACTATCAGCAACTGTGCCGCGATGTCGGCGGGATGATCGACCGGGCATTGGAGCGCCGGATCGGGACCGACTTCGCCGCTGCCCCCCGCTGGGCGCAACTGAGCGAGCGTTTCGCGACCGCCACCCGGCTGGAGGTGGATTTCTGGCAAATGGGCTGGGACCGGAGCTAGGCCGATGAAGATCGCGCCCGGAGTGGACCTGCTCGGATCGGCCTCTTTCGACGAGACCGTGCTTTTCCCGCCGGTCTCGCTGGAGATCGACGCAGGCGGCTGGTCCTGCCTGCTCGGCCCGTCGGGGTGCGGAAAGACCACGATCCTGAGGCTGATTGCGGGGCTGGACACCGGTGCGGCGTTCGAGGGGCGGATCTCGGCCAGCGATGGCGCGCCGATCCCTGATCGCGTCGCCTACATGGCGCAGACAGACCTGTTGATGCCGTGGCTGGATGTCCTCGGCAACGTGACCCTCGGCGCCCGGCTTCGCGGAGAGGCGCCCGATCAGGATGCCGCGCGGGCATTGGTCACGCGGCTTGGGCTGGAACCCCATCTGCACAAGCGCCCCTCCCAACTCTCTGGCGGACAGCGTCAACGTGTGGCACTGGCCCGGACCTTGATGGAGGACCGGCCCATCGTGCTCCTTGACGAGCCGTTCTCTGCCCTCGACGCCCGAACCCGCGCCGACATGCAGGATCTTGCCGCCGAGACGCTTTCCGGCCGCACCGTGCTGCTCGTCACACACGACCCGGGCGAAGCGGCACGTCTGGGAGACCGGGTCTTCCTGCTTGACGAAGGCGGCATGATGGAGGCGGTCCCGCCGGCAACCCCGACGGTTCGCCCGGTCGACGATCCAAACACGCTGGCGTTCCAGGCGCGGCTTCTGACCGCCTTGAGGGAGGGGCACCAATGGAAAGCGTAAAACGCGGCTTGGCAGCCGCCGCGCTCTTCCTTGGTCTCTGGCAGGCGCTGGTGACTTTCGCAGGGCTGCCACCTTTCATCCTCCCCGGTCCGTGGCGCGTCGCCGGTGCACTGGTCGACAACGCGGGCCTGATCGCCTGGCACGCCGGTATCACTCTGGCAGAGGTCGTGCTCGGCCTCGTTCTCGGCACGGCGCTCGGCATCGCAACGGCTCTGAACCTGGCTGTCTCGCCTCTTGCCCGCTACCTGATCCGCCCGGCACTGGTGGCAACGCAATCGCTCCCGGTCTTCGCACTGGCACCGATCCTGACCCTGTGGCTTGGCTACGGCATCTGGTCGAAGGTCCTGATGGCGGTGCTGATCATCTACTTCCCCGTCGCCTCGGCCTTCTTCGACGGGCTGATGCGCACTCCCAAGGGATGGCTCGACCTTGGGCAGACCATGGGCGCCTCACCGGCCCGGCAGCTTTGGCGCATCCGGGTGCCGGCTGCCATCCCCGCGCTTGCCTCCGGCCTGCGGCTTGCCGCCGTCTACGCTCCCATCGGTGCCGTGATCGGTGAATGGGTCGGGGCGGCCGGCGGGCTGGGCTACCTGATGCTGCTCGCGAACGGGCGGGTGAAGATCGATCTCATGTTCGCCACCCTCATCGTGCTGGCCTTGCTGACACTGGTCCTGCATCGGCTGGTCGGCTGGGGGTGTGACCGCCTGCTGCGCCGGCTCGACTGAGCGAGCCTTGGCCGCACTCCTGAAAGCCTGCCTCCCGCCGCACCTGCCGCGACCAAACCCGCGTTGGGTCCAGCCGGCATCCGGCCCTGCCATTCCGCTTGGAGACTCCGGAATGGTCGGATTACAGTGGGTCCCGAAACCAACCCCACCGGATTGCACCACGGAGGTTCCTGATCATGGCTGACATCGACAAACTCATGGAAGATCTCAAGCGGACCCGCGACGAGATGCGCCTGCAACTGCATCTCGCCAGCAAGGAAGCCGAGAACGAATGGGGTGAACTGACCGGAGAATGGGACAAGTTCCTGACCCGCGCTCAGTTCGACAAGAGCAGCGAAGAAGTCGGAGAGGCGGCCAAGGAACTTGGACTGAGGATGAAGGCCGCCTATGACCGGTTCAAGAAGGCCGTCGACTGATCGCAGTGCGGATCCAGGATAGGCCCACAGCCTGAGATCCCGCGCCCAGATCCGCCCGCGTAGCAGGCGCCCACCGTCGACGAACTTCCGCACGGAAGGGCAGGGTGCCGGAGGTGCAGGTGGCGACCGTTCCCTGTGCCCTGAATGGCGGCGCACATTTTCTGACACCATCGCCTTCGGTTCTCGCTGCGGCATCACTGATCGCCCCGGTACGCCGCAGAACCGAGGTTGCGCACCCTTCCTACCACACCCTCACTTGTCACCTGTTCTGCGTATAGGTGGCACGGAATGCCGGTTTGCCGGGCCTGCACCGACGGTTTTAGCGCCAACACTCACCGGTCTTCCTCAGAATCTCCACCTGCCAACCTGTCCAAAACGGCAGGTCGCAGCGCCCATTCCCTGTTCAACCGGGTATCGATTCTGCTGCCGGAACGACCGTACGCCGCCCCGACCGAAGGCTTGGTGGGGAAATTGCGCCTAATTTTTGAGCGAACCGAGGCCAGGCGCCTTTCGGACCGGATTCCGGCTGCCTGAAATTTGCCCAATCGGGAGGCATGCCGTTCATTCAGGTCGCGCGGACAGCGAACGTCCGCCTCGTCCAGTCGCGCAAGCGGTGCATCGCATCGCCAGCGCACCAACAATAACCGGCGTTGCGACCAATCTGGTGGCATCCCGGCGCCATGCGCCCGGGATGAAGGACCCTCCATATCCGCAGCGATCCAATGACAGGGACCTATTGTCATGAAACTCCGTATGACCTCCGCGCTGGTTGGCGCACTGGCCTTCGCAAGCTCCGCAATGGCCGCTGACGACACCATCAAGGTGGGCGTTCTGCACTCGCTCTCCGGCACGATGGCCATCTCCGAGACCACGCTGAAAGACACCATGCTGATGCTCATCGAAGAGCAGAACGCCAAGGGTGGCGTGCTCGGCAAGCAGCTTGAAGCGGTCGTGGTCGATCCGGCCTCCGACTGGCCGCTCTTTGCCGAGAAGGCGCGCGAGCTTTTGACCGTCGAGGAGGTCGACGTGATGTTCGGCTGCTGGACCTCCGTGTCGCGGAAATCCGTCCTGCCCGTCATCGAGGAGTTGAACGGCCTGCTGTTCTACCCGGTGCAGTACGAAGGCGAAGAATCGTCCAAGAACGTCTTTTACACCGGCGCGGCACCCAACCAGCAGGCGATCCCGGCCACCGATTACTACCTCGAAGAGCTTGGCGTGGAGAAGTTCGCGCTGCTGGGCACCGACTATGTGTACCCGCGGACCACGAACAACATTCTCGAGAGCTACCTGAAGGGCAAGGGCATCGCCGAAGAGGATATCTTCGTCAACTACACCCCCTTCGGCCATTCCGACTGGTCCAAGATCGTGGCTGACGTCGTCGCCCTCGGCGCGGACGGCAAGAAGGTCGGCGTGATTTCCACGATCAACGGCGACGCCAACATCGGTTTCTACAAGGAACTGGCCGCCGCCGGCATCTCCGCCGACGACATCCCCGTCGTGGCCTTCTCCGTGGGCGAAGAAGAGCTCTCCGGCCTCGACACGTCAAACCTCGAAGGCCACCTGGCCGCATGGAACTACTTCCAGTCCGCCGAGTCCGATGCCAACGACGCGTTCATCGCGGCATGGAAGGCCAAGATGGGCGAAGAGCGGGTGACCAACGACCCGATGGAAGCCCATTTCATCGGCTTCAACATGTGGGTGAACGCTGTCGAAGAAGCTGGCACCACCGAAGTCGACTCCGTGCGCGAGGCGATGTGGGGCCAGGAATACCCGAACCTGACGGGTGGCACCGCCGTGATGGGCACCAACCATCACCTGTCCAAGCCGGTCCTGATCGGTGAGATCCTGGAAGATGGTCAGTTCGACATCATCAGCCAGACCGAGGAAGTCCCGGGCGACGCCTGGACCGACTTCCTGCCAGAATCCGCAGTGCTGAAGTCCGACTGGAAAGAGCTCGACTGCGGTATGTACAACACCGAGACCTCCAGCTGCGTTCAGATCAAGTCCAACTACTGATCCGAGCCGAGACCGACACAAGGGAGGGCGTGCATTGCGCCCTCCCGCTCCCTTCGCTGCGCAGGCACCAATGACAAGAACGATATTTGCAGCACTGGCTGCGTGGATGCTCTGCGTCTGCACGGCCATGGCTCAGGACAGCCCGATCCAACAGCTCCTTCAGGAGCATCGGACCCTGATCGAGAAAAGCTCCCGCAAGTCCATCGAGCCGGCGATCGACGCGCTTCGCGACTCGGGCCTTCCCGAAGCCCAAGCCGTCCTTGAGCAGTGGCAGGCCAAGGCGCTCTGGCAGCGCAAGGCGGACAAGCTGTTCTTCTTCGGCGAGAAGATCGACAGCAAGACCTACCGCCTTCTGGACATCGCTACCGGCGAGATCGAGGGGGAGTTTCCCAAGAAGGAGCTCAAACAGCTCAAGCCGAATTCCGGCATCCGCTCCATGATCGGCGCGGCCCTGGTTCAGTTCCAGCTCATGGCCGATGATCCGGCCAAGCGGGTCGAGGCGCTCGACGCAATCCAGCGCGATCCTGCACCGGAGCACCTGACTGCCCTGAAAGGCGCCATCGAGACGGAGGTCGACCCGGAGATCCGTGCGCGCAAGGAGCGCCTCGTCCGGCTGCTCACGATCACCTATGGCCGGGACGACGCCGAGCGGATCTCGGCGATCGAAAGCTTCTCCGGCGATCTCGGCGTCGATGCCCGCGGTGCCCTGAACCCGCTTGTTGCCACCACCCGCACGGCGGCCGCCGCCATCCCCGACGATGCCAATGTGGCGAAGCGGCTGAAGCCCGGCAGCGAGGATTTCAGCGAAGCCGAAGCCTATGCCCTGCTGGTCTCCAGCAACCTCGCGCCAGCCCATATCAGCGCCAGCGAAAAGCGCATGGCGCTTCAGGACAACATCGAAGGCGGTTCTGTCGGCGGCGTCCCCGTGGCTCAACTCGACACGGACGAAGCCCGCGAGCGTGCCTATGTCGCGCTTGCCGAAGCCGGAACCGTTCCCGCAACGGCAACCGAGGCGGAGGTCGCTGCGGCGCTTGCCTCCCATATCTTCTTCGACCGCTACGCAGAGCCGTCCGAGGCCATCACCGACGCGGCCGCCAAGGCACTTGGCAGCATCAACACCCAGGTCGGCCTGAACCAGACCGCCGACCTCGCGCTCGACGCCTTGTCGCTCGCCTCGATCTACTTTCTCGCCGCGATCGGCCTCGCCATCACCTTCGGTGTGATGGGGGTGATCAACATGGCCCATGGCGAGTTTATCATGATGGGCGCCTATACCGGCTACGTCGTGCAGCAGGTCATCCCTGACTACACTGTGTCGATCCTCGTCGCCCTGCCGCTGGCATTCGCCGTCACATTCGCCGCCGGGGTCGCCATGGAACGGCTTGTGATCCGCTGGCTCTACAACCGTCCGCTGGAGACACTGCTGGCGACGTTTGGTATTTCGATCGCCCTTCAACAGCTAGCCAAGAACATCTTCGGCACACAGGCCCGCCCACTGACCTCTCCGGCATGGCTGGATGGTGCGCTGGTGCTGAACGACGTGGTCTCCATCAGCTACATCCGCATCGCGATCTTCGTCCTGGCGCTGATCTTCCTCGGCGTGTTCCTCTTCATCATGAAGCGCACGCGGCTGGGGTTGGAAGTGCGCGCCGTGACCCAGAACCCACGCATGGCGGCCTCCATGGGTATCAACCCGGACCGTATCAACATGCTGACCTTCGGGCTCGGCTCCGGCATCGCCGGCATCGCCGGCGTCGCCATCGGCCTCTATGCCAAGGTCACGTCCGAGCTTGGCTCCGACTACATCGTCCAGAGCTTCATGACCGTTGTCGTCGGCGGCGTGGGCAATATCTGGGGCACGCTGCTCGGCGCCACGATGATCGGCTTCCTGCAAAAGGGCATCGAGTGGATGAACCCGTCCAACACGCTCGCGGCGCAGACCTACATGATCATCTTCATCATCATCTTCATCCAGTTCCGGCCGCGGGGCATCATCGCCCTCAAGGGCCGCGCAGCAGGGGACTAATACGATGAGCTTAACGGATATACCCGTTCCCGGTATGCTCGCTCCCATTGATAATTGTGGGAGAATTGCCAATGCAACGAATTGCCATGGTCCTTTTTGCGGCCCTCGCAGGGTCCGCTCATGCGGATGGCTTCGGGTTCGAGACGCCATCGGGGAACATCTACTGCAACGGCCATTTGCAAGGCGGCGCGGTGGTGTCGTGCAGTATTGTCGTGCGCAACGGACCGGTCGCGCGCCCGAAACCGGCCTCCTGCGCCGGCACCTGGGGGCACAGTTTCACCGTGTCGGAGACCGGCCCTGCCCGAATGGAGTGCCTGGGCAAACCACCCAGGCGGGTGGGATACACCGACAAGGCTCCCTATGGCGTCACGGGAGAGTTCGGGCGCATAACCTGCCAATCGGAACGAACAGGGTTCCAGTGTCGCAATGCATCCGGTCACGGGTTCTTCCTGTCCCGACGCAAGCAAACACTGTTCTGAGCGAGCCTTCGGATCGACGCGAAGGAGCCCACGTATGAGCCGCTCCTTCTTTGCTCGAAATCCGTCCGCGCTGATCTTCATCGCCTGCCTTGCGCTGTTTACCCTTGCGGTCACGGTCATGAGCGAATCCATCGGCTCGGGCGCGATCTCGACGTCTTTCGTGAAGACACTGGGCAAGACTCTCTGCCTCTGCCTCGTGGCCATCGCGATGGACCTGATCTGGGGCTTCGCGGGTATCCTCAGCCTCGGTCACATGGCCTTCTTTGGTCTCGGCGGCTACATGATCGGCATGTGGCTGATGTATGCCCGGACCGAGGCGATCGTCACTGCATCTATGGCAAACGCGGAGATCCCACCCACGGATCAGGAAATTATCGACGCCATCGGAACGCAGATCTTCGGGGTCGTCGGCTCCTCTGATTTCCCGACGATCTGGGCGTTCGCCGACAGCCTCACGTTGCAGTTGCTCATGGTCGTGCTGGTCCCGGGGCTGCTGGCGCTGGTCTTCGGCTGGCTCGCCTTCCGCAGCCGCGTCACCGGGGTCTATCTCTCGATCCTGACGCAGGCGATGACGCTGGCCCTTGCCCTCTACCTGTTCCAGAACGACAGCGGCCTGCGCGGCAACAACGGCCTCTCCGGCCTGCAGAACCTGCCCGGCGCCGATGCCATCCCGCAGGCCGACATCTCGCTGTGGTTCTTCTGGGCCTCTGCCCTTGCGCTCGGGCTGGGCTACCTTCTCGCCGCGTGGGTCGTTTCGGGCAAGTTCGGCTCGGTCATCCGCGGTATCCGCGACGACGAAGCCCGCGTCCGTTTCCTTGGCTACTCGGTCGAGGGCTACAAGCTCTTTGTCTTCACCCTCACCGCTGTCATCGCCGGCATCGCGGGCGCGCTCTACTATCCGCAGGCTGGCATCATCAACCCTGCCGAAATTGCGCCCATCGCTTCGATCTACCTCGCGGTCTGGGTCGCCATCGGCGGGCGCGGGCGCCTCTATGGCGCGGTGATCGGTGCTGCCGTCGTCTCGCTGCTCTCGACCTGGTTCACCGGCGGACAGGCCCCCTCGATCCCGCTCGGGTTCTACACGATCGACTGGGTGGACTGGTGGCAGGTGCTGCTCGGGATCTCTTTCGTGCTCGTTACGCTTTTCGCCCCCAAGGGCATCGGTGGCCTCTTCGACTACTTCACCGGTCGCCTGCCCCCCAACCGGCACGGCGCCGACCTCGGTCCCGATTCCGGCAGCTTGCAGGAACAGGAGGCGGAACAATGAGCCAGCTTCTCGAAGTGTCCGGGGTTTCCGTCACCTTCGACGGATTCCGCGCTATCAACAACCTCAGCTTCTCCATCGGCGCGGCGGAGTTGCGTGCCATCATCGGCCCCAACGGCGCCGGCAAGACCACCTTCATGGACATCGTCACCGGCAAGACCCGGCCCGACGAAGGGTCCGTCCGTTGGGGCGACATGAGCCAGTCGTTGCTGAAGCTGAACGAAAGTCAGATTGCCCGCGCGGGCGTCGGTCGCAAGTTCCAGCGCCCGACGGTGTTTGAAGACCAATCGGTCTATGACAATCTCGCCATGGCGCTGAAAAAGGACCGCACCCCCTGGGGGGT
The DNA here is from genome assembly GCF_003003255.1 of Aliiruegeria haliotis. Classification (GTDB taxonomy): domain Bacteria; phylum Pseudomonadota; class Alphaproteobacteria; order Rhodobacterales; family Rhodobacteraceae; genus Tropicimonas; species Tropicimonas haliotis. Next base: position 676,375 of record NZ_PVTD01000002.1, on the reverse strand, counting down.
CCTCTTTTCCCGTCCACAACCTGCCGACGATACCCGGATCAGGGAACTGGCAGAGGAAATCGGACTCGCAGAGCAACTCGACCGAAAGTCGGGCGAACTTTCCCACGGCCAGAAGCAATGGCTGGAGATCGGCATGCTTCTGGCGCAGGAACCTCGCCTGCTTCTGGTTGACGAACCCGCCGCCGGGATGACCCTGGCGGAGCGGGAACATACGACCGACCTCCTCAAGGAAGCGGCCAAGACCCGTGCGGTCGTTGTCGTCGAGCACGATATGGAGTTCGTCCGTCGTCTGGACTGCAAGGTGACCGTGCTGCACGAGGGCTCTGTCCTCGCCGAGGGCAGCCTCGATCACGTAACAAAAAATCAGGACGTCATCGACGTCTACCTGGGGCGCTGAGATGCTGAAGACCGAAGGCCTGACCCTCCACTACGGCGGAAGCCAGATCCTGTATGGCATCGACCTGGAAGCCGCCTCCGGCGAGGTCACTTGCGTCATGGGGACCAATGGCGTCGGAAAGACCAGCCTGCTCAAGGCGATTTCCGGCACTCATCCCCGCTCTGGCGGCTCGGTGACGTTGGACGGGGAGCTGCTGGGCAAGCTCCCGGCCCATGCACTGGCAAGAAAAGGGATCGGCTACGTGCCGCAGGGGCGGGACATCTTTCCGCTGCTCACGGTTCGGGAAAACCTGGAAACGGCCTATGCCTGCCTGCCGAAGTCCGACCACGCGGTGCCCGACGAGATTTTCGAGTTGTTCCCAGTGCTGAAAGAGATGCAGGGCCGCCGCGGCGGCGATCTCTCCGGCGGGCAGCAGCAGCAACTGGCAATCGGGCGGGCGATGATCACCCGGCCCAAGCTGCTGTTGCTGGATGAACCCACGGAAGGCATCCAGCCCAACATCATCCAGCAGATCGGGCGCGTGATCGAATACCTGCGCGACCAGGGCGACATGGCAATCGTTCTGGTCGAACAGTATTTCGAGTTCGCCTACACGCTTGCCGACCGCTTCGTCGTGATGAAGCGCGGTGATGTCTCCATGTCTGGCGCCAAGGCCGACCTGGCCAAGGAGGACCTCAAGGGCGCCGTCTCGGTCTGACCGGCGTCGGACGTCCGCCCAAGCTTGGCTCTACCGGGTCGCGGTCTTCCAGAAGGGGACGATCGCTTCCCCCTCCCTACGGGACCGGCATTTCCGACACGTCGCTCTCAACGATCAGATCGGCCGCCGTTGCACTGCGGACCTGCTCCACCGTGACACCCGGCCCGACCTCGCGCAACACAAGCCCGGCATCTGTCGGTTCGATCACGGCCATCTCGGTCACGATCAGGTCGATCCGACGCGCCGCGGTCAGGGGCAAGGTGCATTCCGGCACGATCTTGGGCGCGCCCTTCGCGCTGTGCACCATCGCGACGATCACCCTGTTCGCCCCGGCCACGAGGTCCATCGCCCCGCCCATGCCCGGCACCATCTTGCCCGGAACCATCCAGTTGGCAAGATAGCCGCGAGCATCGACCTGCAAACCGCCAAGAACCGTCATGTCCAGGTGCCCACCACGGATCAACCCGAAGGACATCGCGGAATCGATCGAGGCCGCGCCGGGCACCGCTGTCACGAACCCGCCGCCGGCATCCGTCAGGTCGGGATCTTCCATCCCTTCAGGCGGTCGCGCGCCCAAGCCGATCACGCCATTCTCCGCCTGGAAAAAGACGTCGACATCGTCGGGGAGGTAGTTCGCGACCATGCTCGGCAGTCCAATGCCCAGGTTCACGAGCATCCCGTCGGAGATTTCCAGTGCAACCCGGCGCGCGATGATTTCCTTTGCGTTCATCTCATTGCCCCCGTTCCAGAAGGTGATCCACCAGTACTCCGGGTGTCTTCACCGCGTCCGGAGGGATCGCGCCCACCGGCACGATCACATGCGGCTCGGCGATCACGGTGGCACCCGCCAGCGCCATGATCGGATTGAAGTTGTGGGCCGTCAGCGCGTATTCGAGGTTGCCCTTGTAGTCGGCCTGACGGGCCGCGATCAGGGCATAATCGCCGCGGATCGGCTTTTCCAGAAGGTAGGTCTTGCCATCGATCTCGACTGTCTGCTTGCCCTCTTCGACCGGTGTTCCCACACCGGTGGCTGTCAGCACACCGCCGAGACCGACACCGCCCGCGCGGATGCGCTCCACCAAGGTTCCCTGCGGCACCAGATCGACCTCCATCTCACCGGAAATCATCTTCTGCTGGGTCTCGGGGTTCAGGCCGATGTGGCTTACGACTGCCTTCGCCACGAGGCCGGCGGACACCAGCTTTCCGATGCCATGCCCCGGCATCGCCGTGTCATTGGCCACGATCGTGAACCCGCCGACCCCACGCGCCACCAGCGCATCGATCATGCGCTCCGGCGTGCCAACGGCCATGAAACCGCCGATCAGCAGGACAGCCCCTTCGGGGATCATCTCGGCGGCTTCCGCAACCTTGGTGGCGGTCTTCATCGGCGCGTCCCCCGTACATGTCATTCCGGTACATCCTCACGGGCCATGATGCGGCGATGCGACATGGCCATGTCAAGCGGCAGCCCGGCCCCCGCCTTGCGCCCGAGGGTCGCATCGGCCAAAACGGCCGGACCATTGGAGGAGCCTGCCATGACGCCGCTGTCCGGTCTGAAGGTCGTTGAACTTGCCCGTATCCTCGCCGGACCCTGGATCGGGCAGGCCCTTGCCGATCTCGGCGCCGAGGTGGTCAAGGTCGAGGCGCCCGAAGGGGATGACACGCGCCGCTGGGGCCCTCCCTTCATCGAACGCGATGGTGACAGCACGGCGGCCTATTTCTATGCCGCGAACCGGGGAAAGACCTCCGTCACGGCAGATTTCCGGACGGCGGAAGGACAGCAGAAGGTCCGGGACCTTGTAGCCGACGCCGATATCCTGATCGAGAACTTCAAGGTCGGCGGGCTCGCGAAATACGGGCTCGACCACGCATCGCTGGCAGCACTCAACCCGCGCCTGATCTATTGCTCCATCACCGGCTTCGGCCAGACCGGCCCCTATGCCAGCCGCGCGGGATATGACTTCCTGATCCAGGGCATGTCGGGGCTGATGTCGATCACCGGCGAGCCGGACCGCCAGCCGCAGAAAGTCGGCGTTGCGGTCACGGACATCGTGACCGGCCTTTACGGTGCCGTGGGCATCCTGGCGGCCGTCGAGCAACGCCACCGTACAGGGCGCGGTCAACACCTCGACCTGTCGCTGCTCGACTGTGCCACGGCGCTCATGGCCAACCAGGCAATGAACTACCTTGTGACCGGCACGTCCCCCAAACGGCGGGGCAACGCGCACCCCAATATCGTGCCCTACCAGGTTCTGCCGACCGCCGAAGGGCACATCATCGTGGCCGTCGGCAACGATGGTCAGTTCCGGCGCTTGTGCGAGATCCTCGGTCAACCCCACCTTGCCGACCACCCCGACTACGCGACCAATCCCGCGCGGGTCGCCAACCGCGATGCCCTGACAGCATTCCTGGAGCCGCTCACGTCGGGGTGGACAACCAGCGACCTCCTGCAAGCTCTCGAAAAGGCGACGGTGCCGGGCGGCCCGATCAACGACATGCATGGCGTGTTCGACGATCCGCAAGTCAAGCATCGCGGGCTGAAAATCACGCCGGATGGCATCCCCGGCGTCCGGGGGCCCTGGCGCTTCTCCGACGCCGAACTGGCTCTGGATCGAAGCGCCCCCATATTGGGCTCCGGCGACTGACCACAGGCGGACTGCCCCGTCGGCTCTGGCGCTGACGCGCCGCCGACGGGTCGCGGCCGGGTGCGCCTTCGGTGCGTGTCACCTTTTGACCGGTGCACCGCCTTCGAACAGGTTTTCGGAATGGTAGTCGCAGGGGGCCTCCTGCATCTCCAGGTGTAGCCCGCTACCTGTGAAGGGGTGCGCGCGGGCAAGCGGTTCGTCCACTTCGATGCCGAGGCCCGGCCCGTCCGGCGGGACAAGGTAGCCGTTGTCGAAGCGGATCGTGTCGCCAATGAGCGCACGGTGAAAGGCGCCGCCGGTTTCGATGGTTTCCACCATCAGCAGGTTCGGCAGCGTCGTGGCCAGGTGAACGTTGGCGGCCCACTCGATTGGGCCCGCATAGAGGTGCGGCGCGACTTGCGCGTTGTACACTTCGGCCATGGCGGCGATCTTCTTCGTCTCCCACAGCCCGCCGGAGCGGCCGGTCGCAGGTTGCAGGATCGTCGCGGCCCCGTTGCGCAGGATCGGGGCGAACTCCGCCTTCGTCGACAGCCGCTCCCCCGTGGCAACGGGGATCGAGGTTGCAGCGGCGACCCGCGCCATGGCGTTGACATTGTCGGGGGGGACGGGTTCTTCGAACCAAAGTGGCTGGTAAGGTTCAAGTGCCTTGGCCATGCGGATCGCGCCCCCGGTGGAGAACTGCCCATGCGTGCCGAAGAGCAGGTCGGCCTTCGTACCGACGGCGGCCCGGATGGCGGCGCAAAACTCGACCGAGCGGGCGATGTCGCGCATCGACGGCTGGTGCCCGGAGCGGATCGTGTAGGGACCGGCCGGATCGAACTTGATCGCGGTAAAGCCTTCTGCGACACGCTGCGCCGCGACCGTGGCGGCCGCCTGCGCGTCGCCCCAGAAGTCGGGCAGGGCGTTGTCCGCGCCGGGGTAGAGGTATGTATATGCCCGCAAACGCTCGTTCGTCTTGCCGCCAAGAAACGCCCAGACCGGCCGTTCACGGGCCTTGCCGAGAATGTCCCAGCAGGCGATCTCCAACCCCGAGAACGCACCGATGACGGTTGGGTCGGGGCGCTGTGTAAAGCCCGCGGAATAGGCGCGGCGGAACATGAGCTCGATGTTCTCGGGGCTTTCTCCTTCCATGTGGCGGGCGAAGACGTCGCGGATGACGGCCCCCATCGCCTCTGGCCCGACCGCGCTGGCGTAGACCTCTCCCCAGCCGATGATCCCGCAAGCCGTTGTCAGCTTGACGAAAATCCAGTAGCGGCCGCCCCAGCCGGGGGCGGGCGGCGCAGTGACGATGATATCGAGATCGGCAAGTTTCATGGATCGCTCATTGATGGTGTCGGGCGGTGCGCGGACGGGTGCCGGGTGACGGTTTGCAGGCGACGTGCGGCGATAGGGCAGGCGGTGCCGGGCCGGTAGGATATGTCTGGCGCGCGAGACGGCATCTGGCAACAGCGAACAGCACGGCGAGCGAAGTGCCCGCCCGGGCCATGAGCAGCCGGGATGCCGGGCTTTGCAACTGGTGGGGCGATGGGGTCGGGGCATTTGCATCTGGCGGCCGGGCGCGCAACGCCATTCCGGATGTCACTGCGCCAAGCCCGACGCGGACTGGACTTCGCGCCATGGAGGCGGCCGGTCTGCGAGACCGAACGTCGCGGCGCACTTGAGTAGCCCGAAGGGACGTGCCACCTGTTGTCGAAAGGGAGGAGATTGCGATGTCGATGAAGGAAATTGCCCGGACGGCGCTGGATGAGATGAAGGCGATCGAGGGCAGCGGGCTGAGCAACGAGCACGATGCCGAGATCCTCGCGGTGATCGAACGCGCGCTCCACGCGGCGACCGGTGTTTGGGTGGCAGAACATGCTGAACTCGTTGCCGAACACCTCAGTCACAGCAGTGGCGTTGCGCAGGAAATCAACGAGGAAGCCGAGCGCCGGCGCGGGTTGCTGATGGCGAACCTGTCTGCGATGCGGTGATGCTGGACCATTGATCCGCCTGTCTGGGCGGGTCACCATGGCCATGTGGCGGGCAGACTGCACCGCTGTCCGGTCGTGGGTCCGGCTGGCGGAACGACACCGTGCAGGGGAGGCAACGCAGTCGAACGGGCCGTTTTTGTCCTGTCGGCTACCAGCCTCGCCAGACTGTCAGCCCTCCAGGTGAGCGGGCATTTCGGAGTGCCGGATTGCCACCCCGGCATCGGAAAGAACATACAGTGACCCGGTAGGCGCCGAGTCAGAACAGGATCACATTTCGGCGCGCGCCGCCTGTCTTGGTGTCTGCAATCGCCTCGTTGATCTGCTCCAACGCCCAGCGGCCGGAAACCAGTTCGTCGAGCTTCAGGCGCCCCTGTCGGTACAGGTCGATCATCCACGGAATATCGCGCGCGAGAACGGCATCCCCCATTTTCGATCCGACAATGCCCTGACCAGCGGAGGCGATGTTGACCGGCTCGTACGCGACGGTTTGCCCGACATGTGGCATCCCTACGAGCACCACCTTGCCGCGCGGAGCAAGGTAGTCGAGAGCCCCCCGGTAGGCCTGGATCGCTCCGGTACACAGCAGCACGGCTTCGGCACCTTTGGGCGCGATCCGTCGAAGTGTCTCCCACGGCGCGTTTGATGTGGCGAGGATGCCGTCGGTGGCGCCAAACTCCCTTGCGATCTCCAGCTTCTCCGCCGACATGTCGATGGCGACGATCCGCGCCGCGCCTGCGATCATCGCCCCCTGAATAGCATTGAGGCCGACGCCACCGGCACCGATCACCACGACGGTCTGCCCGGGCCGAACCCCGGCAGAGTTGATCGCCGCGCCAACCCCGGTGATCACTCCGCAGGAGAGCAGGCAGGCGCTCTCGGCCGGGATCGTGTCCGGGATCTTCACCACCTGGCTGACATGGACGGTCGAGGCTTCGGCAAAGGCGCCGCAGTTCATTGCGTTGAGCAGCGGCGCGCCGGCAGCATCGGTGATTGGGCCGGTCCCATCGCCCGCGGTTCCCTCGCAATAGGCCGGGTGACCGGAGGAGCAACTGGTGCATTCGCGGCAGGCCCGGATCAGGGTCACGAGCACCCTGTCACCCTCCGCCACACCCTGTACGCCCGGGCCGACGGCGCGCACGTGACCGACGCCCTCGTGGCCGTAGACCGCCGGCAACTCACCGCCCCATCCACCGTCGATGTAGGAGATGTCGGAATCGCATATGGCGACGGCTTCCATCTGAACCTGCACCTCTCCCGCTCCGGGATTGGCAAGGGTGACGGTTTCAACGCTCAGGGGCGCATTGAACTCGCGGCAGACGGCGGCTTTGATACTGGTCATTGGGGCGCTCCCGAAGTGGCGGTGCCCTCCAGCTCAGTTCGGATCGCCGTCGGATTCTTGTGATCCAGCGACATAGAGTATGACACAGACGACCATCAGCACCGCAGCAAGCAGGAATGCGGCGCCGGGCGCGTGAAAAGCCGCCCCCTCCCGGGTGGAGAAATAGAACACCTGCGTCATCACCAGCGGCGCGAGAATTGTCGCGAGCGATATGGTGGAGGTGATCACACCCTGCAATTCGCCCTGCGCGTCGTCGCTGACCCGTTGCGACATGAGTCCCTGAAGCGCCGGGATAGCGACCGAGCCGAGCGCGGAGATAGGGGTCAGGATCAGCGCCAGGGTTCCATTGGTCAGCAGTCCGAGAACGACGAGCAGACCCGCTTCGAAAATGAGCCCCGCGAGAATGGTCCGCCGCTCGCCGAGGCGCCTGAGGATCGGCCGGATCAACCCGGCCTGCACGATGGCATAGCCGACGCCATAGAGGCCCAGCGACAGTCCAACCATGGGCGTGTCCCAGCCGAAGCGGGCCTGTGTGAAATAGGCCCAGATGGCCGGGTACACGTAGAGGGCGAATTCGTAGATGAAGAACACTGACAGGAGCCGGCCGAGCCCGGGCAGGTTGCGCACATGTGAGATTGCGCCGAAGGGATTGGCCCGGGACCACCGGAAGGGGCGGCGGATACGGTCCGTCACCGTCTCCGGCAGCACGAAATAGCCGAGCACCAGGTTGCACAATGCCAGTAGGGCCGCGGCGTAGAAGGGTGCGCGAGGGCCAAGTGCCCCCAGCATGCCGCCGATGAGCGGACCGAGCACGAAACCGACCCCAAAGGCCGCGTGAGTCAGGCCGAAGCGGGCCGATTTCTGGTCCGGGCGGGAGATATCCGCAACGAAGGCCGTTGCCGTCGCGTGGGTCGCGGCAAGGATGCCGCCGATGATACGGGCAACCAGCAAGATCCAGATCGAGTCGGTAACTGCCATGACGAGGTAGTCCGCCGACATGACACCGAGGGAGATGAGCAGCACCGGCCGGCGCCCGAAGGCGTCCGAAAGCGAGCCGAGGATCGGCCCAAAGAGGAACTGCATCACCGCGAACCCAGTGGCAAGGATACCGCCCCAGACCGCCGCCTGTCCGAGCGAGCCGCCGTTCACATCCCGGATCAGGTCGGGCATGACCGGAAGGATCAGCCCGATCCCCATGGCATCGATCACCAGCGTCATCAGGATGAACGTAAGCGAGAGCCGCTCGCGGCGATCGACCGGCGGGGACGTGGCCTCAACCGTCATCGTGTCAATGACCGATCCGGGTCATGAACTCCACCAGGCGTGCGGTGTAGGCGTCGGGTTGCTCCACGCAGGGAATGTGACCGGCCCGGCGCAGAAGACAGAACTCCGATCCCTTCACAAGCTCGGCGGTTTCCCGAACGAGGTCAGGTGGTGTGGAGCCGTCCTCGCTGCCGGCTATGGCCAGCGTGGGCAGGGTCAGGCCGGAGGTCGGGGTGTAGAAATCTGTGCCGGCGATTGCGTGGCAGGTCCCGACATAGCCTTGCAGCGGGCAGCGGATCAGCATGTTGCGCCAGATCTTGATTTCCGCGGTGTCCCGGAATGCCCGGGTGAACCACTTCTCCATCACGTCATCGGCGAAGGTGTCGATCCCGCTCCGCTCGGCTGCGTCGATCCGGCCGCGCCAGGTCTCCTTCGTGCCGATCTTTGCCGCGGTGTTGGAGAGCACCATCGCCCGCACCTGGTCCAACCGCTTCACGGCCAGACCCTGGGCGATCATGCCGCCGACCGAGAGGCCCACGAACACCGCATCGCGCACTTCGAGCCGATCCAGAAGCCGCTCCACGTCGCGGACCATAGCTCCCATAGTGTAGGGCGCTGGCGGACAATCGGAGAGGCCATGGCCGCGCTTGTCGTAGCGGATCGCCCGGTAGGTCTCTGGAAGCCGGGCGACGACCTTGTCCCAGATCCTGAGATCGGTGCCGAGCGAATTGGCAAAGACGATGGGTGCGCCCTTCGGATCCCCGTCCTCGCGCCAATGCAGGGCCACATCGCCCAGGTCTGCCATGTGCATGTCGATCTCCTTGCCAATGCCGGTCGGGCGCCCGAGTCCCGGGAAAACGACGACTGGTTCAACCCTCTGGGTAGCGGTCCAGCGCCGCTCGGAAAACCCCGGGATCGACATTGCCGCCGGACGCGGTGCAGATCACCGGCCCGTCGTTCAGGTCATTGCCATGAAACAGCGCGGCCGCGAGCGCGGCGGCGCCTCCGGGTTCCAGAACGAGCTTGAGCCGCACGAAGGCGAGCGCCATCGCCCGGCGGGCGTCCTCGTCGGGGATTGCAAGGCCCGGGCCGCACAGGCGGTGCATGATCGGGAATGTCAGGTCCCCGGGTCGTGGGGTGACGATCGCATCGCAGATGGAGCCGGCCATCGTCGGGTTCGAGCGGATCTCGCCGGCCTTGAGGGAGCGACACACGTCGTCGAACCCCTCGGGCTCCACCGGTCTCACCTTCATGCCGGGTGCGTCGGCTTCCAGTGCGAGTGCGATACCGGATGTCAAACCACCGCCGCCGCAGCAGGTGAGTACAGTCGCCTCCGTCACTCCCGCCTCTTTCGCCTGGTACGCGATCTCAAGCCCGCAGGTTCCTTGCCCGGCAATGACATCTGGGTTGTCGAAGGGTTTGACGAGGGACAGGCCACGCATGTCGGCAAGGCAACTGCCGATCTCGTCGCGGTCTTCGGTTTCCCGATCGTAGGTCACAACCTCGGCCCCAAGCGCCGCGGTGTTTTCCAGTTTCAGCCGGGGGGCATCGGCGGGCATGACGATCACCGCCGGCAGCCCGCGCATCCGCGCGGCCATGGCCACACCCTGGGCATGGTTACCCGAGGAGAAGGCGAGCACGCCACCGGTGCCCTCGGGCAATGCGGAGATCGCCGACCAGGCGCCCCGGAACTTGAAGCTGCCGGTGTGCTGCAGGCATTCGGCCTTCACGAGGACAGGGCGCTCGGCAATCTCGTCGAGAAAGGGGGAAGACAGCAGCGGTGTGACCCGCTTGCGTCCGGCCAGCCGCGCATCGGCGGCCCGGATATCGGAGATGTTCAAGAGATCTGCTCCAGGTATGCGTCGATCACGGCCACGGCCTCCGGTTCGTCCAGAAAGGGAACGTGTCCACGATCAGGGACTTCGGCGAAAAACATGTCGGGTTGGCGGCGGCACATCTCTGCGGCGGTTTCCGCCGACAGGATGTTCGAGTTTGCCCCCCGGATCAATGCGGTCGGAAACCCCTTCAATGCGTCGAACAGCGGCCAGATGTCGGGCAGGGCACCATCGGCGGCCTGTTCCATGATCGACTGCCGCAGTAGGGGATCGTAGCGCAGGGCGACGCCGGATTCGGTCTCGGCATAGAGCGCGCGAGCGTGGCGCAGGTAGGTTTCATGCGGAACATTCGCGAAGTCGGGCGCCATTGCGTGCGCCATCTTGTGTGCCGCGTCCTCGTGGTCGCGGTACTCTGGCACGACCCCGAGATAGCCGAAGATATGGGCAAGCCCGGCGGGCTCCACAACGGGGCCGATATCGTTGAAGATCACCCCTTGCAGCCGGTCGGGGTGCCCCATGGCAAGCCCCATCGCAATCAGGCCGCCGCGCGATGTGCCCAGGATCGTGACATTCGCCAACCCGAGATGATCGAGCAGTTCCAGCACATCCTGTCCTTCGCGGATCGTGTTGTAGTTGTGGTAGTCGGGGTCGTGGTCGGACTGGCCCCGCCCCCGCAGGTCGAGGCGGATGATCCGCGCCTTGTCCGCGAATTGATCCACGACCGGCTCGAAATCCGCCATGTTGCGGGACAGGCCGGGAAGGCAAAGAACCGGGTGGCCACTGCCGCGATCGTCATAGGCAAGTTTCAGGCCGTCGGTGGTGGTAAAAAACTGTGTCATAGCGTTCCAGCCAGTTCCGGAAGTAAAGCAAGGTCGGTGAGGGTATGGGTCGGTGTCCATGGAAGGCGGTCGCATGGTTGCCCCGTGCGATTGACCCAGGCGGAGGTGAAACCGTAGCCTGTGGCACTGGCCGCGTCCCACCCGTTGGAGGAGACAAAGAGGACGTCCGATGCGCTACAGCCGAAGTGTTGCCCGACAAGATCATAGACCCGGGCATCCGGCTTGAAGACCCCGGCGTCCTCGACGGAGAGTACCGCGTCGAGGTGCGAGCCGACCCCAGCAGACGTGATCGCGGCCAGAAGCATCTCTGGCGAGCCATTGGACAGGATTGCCGTCTGGTGGTCCTGTGCCTTCAGCTCCCCGAGCATCGCGGGCACCTCTGGATAGGCGTCAAGCTCTCGGTAGAGTTGCAGCAGCCTCGACCGTAGCGCGTTGCCGGACAAGCCCATCGTTTCGAGCGCGAAATCCAACGCATCGCAAGTCACATGCCAGAAATCGGTATGTGCGCCGGTGATCGCGCGCAGCCATGAGTAGGATAGCTGCTTTTCCCGCCAAAGCGTCGCAAGGGCCTGCCAATTATCCCGCAGGGGCTCGCCACCCGGCTCCCCGGCCGCGCGTCGAGCGGCGGCAGAAATGTCGAACAACGTGCCATAGGCATCGAACACTACAATACGCCGTGACATCCCATCCTCCCTTGGGCGGCAAATCTGGCACAGCGACCGAACGATGGGAATGGCGGAAATGCCGCTTCGCAGCGAAGGCCGTTGCCGGCCGTGAAATCCCGGGCCGGGACCCGAAAAAGAAAGGAGGGCAGAGATCGCTCCGCCCTCCAGTTCCGGTTCTCTCCCTCTCGGGAAACGGGTGTGCGTCAGATGTTTTCGGGCTGTGGCATGCCCAGCACGTGGTAGCCGCCATCGACGTGGATGATCTCGCCGCTTGTGCAGGCACCCGCATCTGAAGCGAGATAGACCGCCGTACCGCCCACTGCCTCCAGCGTGGCGTTCGCCCGCATCGGGGCATTGGCCTCTGTCAGACGGAAGGTCTTGCGCGCGCCGCTTATGGCGGCCCCTGCCAGTGTCTTCATCGGGCCGGGCGAGATCGCGTTGACGCGGATGCCGTCCGGGCCAAGGTCGTTGGCAAGGTAGCGCACGGTGCTTTCCAAGGCCGCCTTCGCCACGCCCATGACATTGTAGTAGGGCGTCACCCGGTTGGACCCCTGGTAGGTCAGCGTGAGGATCGTACCGCTGCCGGACATCAGTGGCGCGGCTCGCCGCGCCACGTCGATGAGCGAGTAGCAGGAGATCGTCAACGAGTTGCGGAAGTTCTCCCGCGTGGTGTTGACGAACCGGCCGCCGAGTTCGTTCTTGTCGGAATATGCGATGGCGTGGACCAGGAAATCCAAACCGCCCCAACGCTCCCGGATCGAGCCGAAGGCCGCGTCGAGCGAGTCGTCGTCGGTGACATCCACATCGAGCAGGAAATCGGACCCGACTGATTCTGCCAGTGGCTCGACACGTTTGCCGAAGGCATCGCCCTGATAGGAGAAGGCAAGCTCTGCCCCTTCACCGGCCATGGCCTTTGCTATGCCCCAGGCAATGGAGCGGTCGTTGGCCACGCCCATGACGAGGCCGCGTTTGCCCTTGAGAAGATCTGCCATCTGGAATTCTCTACCCGTCCCTGAACCGCGAAAGCAGCATCGACCCGTTGGTGCCGCCGAAGCCGAAGCTGTTTGTCATGACCGTGTCCAGACCCGCACCCTCGACCAGCGAGGTAGCGATTTCCTCCGGCTTCAGGGCCGGGTCGAGATCGGTCACGTTGATCGAAGGGGCAATGAAATCGCCCTTCAGCATCAGCAGGCAGAACACGGCCTCCATCGCCCCGGCCGCACCCTGAGCGTGGCCAGTCATCGACTTGGTGGAAGATACCGGCGGTGTGCTGCCGTCGCCGAACACCCGGCGAACCGCCTCGATCTCTCCGACATCGCCCACCGGCGTCGAGGTGCCATGCGCATTGATATAGCTGACGGAGCGGCCCTCGGGCAGCGAGTCGAGCGCCAGGCGCATGGCCCGCTCGCCGCCTTCACCAGAGGGCGCCACCATGTCGTGACCATCGGAGGTCGCGGCAAAGCCCGTCACTTCCGCATAGATCTTCGCACCGCGCGCCTTCGCATGTTCAAGCTCTTCCAGGACCACGATCCCGCCGCCGCCACCGATGACGAAACCGTCACGTGAGGCATCGAAGGCGCGCGAAGCGGTCTCCGGGGTGTCGTTGTACTTGGACGACATGGCGCCCATCGCGTCGAAGAGGCAGGAGAGCGTCCAGTCCAGTTCTTCGCCGCCGCCGGCGAACATCACGTCCTGCTTGCCCATCATGATCTGTTCGGAGGCATTGCCGATGCAATGCAGCGAGGTCGAGCAGGCGGAGGTGATCGAGTAGTTGATCCCCTTGATCTTGAACGCTGTGGCGAGGTTCGCAGAGATGGTCGACGACATGCACTTGGGCACCGCGAAGGGCCCGATCCGCTTTGTGGCGCCTGTCTTCAGAACGGTCTGGTGCGCGGTTAGCATCGCGGAGGTGGAGGGCCCGCCAGATCCAGCCACCAGCCCGGTGCGGACGTTGACGACGTCGTCGTCCGAAAGGCCGGCATCGGCAATGGCCTGCTGCATCGCGATATGGGCGAAGGCCGCCCCCGGGCCCATGAAGCGCAGCGTGCGCTTGTCGATGTGCTCGGCGGTGTTGATGTTGAGTTGCCCGGAAACCTGGCTGCGGAAACCATGCTCCGCCATCGTTTCGTCGAAGGCGATGCCGGAGGCGCCGGCTTTCAGGGAGTCGGTGACTTCATCTGCGGAATTGCCGATGGGGGAGACGATTCCCAGACCGGTGACGACGACGCGACGCATCATGGCTCTCCTTGAGACCGATTGCGGATCAGGATTCGGCTTCAGCGAGGCCGACCTTGAGGCCGGTCACGTTGTAGATCTCTTCGCCGTCAGCATAGACCTTGCCGTTGGCGACGCCCAGCTTGAGCTTGCGGTCGATGACGCGGGAATAGTCGATCCTGTAGGTGATCATCTTCGTGGAGGGGCGCACCATGCCGGAGAACTTCACTTCGCCGGCGCCGAGCGCAAAGCCCTGGCCATTCAGCCCGCGCCATCCCAGGCCAAACCCGGTGAGTTGCCACAACCCGTCAAGGCCAAGGCAGCCGGGCATGACCGGGTTTCCGGGGAAGTGGCAAGGGAAGAACCAGAGTTCCGGATCGATGTCGAACTCGGCTTCAAGGTAGCCCTTGCCGAACTCGCCACCTTCGTCGGAGATGTCGGTGATCCGGTCGGCCATCAGCATCGGCGGAAGCGGGAGTTGTGCATTGCCGGGGCCGAACATCTCTCCACGGGCACACGCCAGCAGGTCTTCCTTGTCGAAACTCGTTTTTCTCTCGGCCATTCCGCCGTGCCTCCCAATGCGCCCTACAGGTGTTTCGGGCTGTCTATCACCGCAAATTGATCAGGCGCAAGGGCGCCAGACCGTCCCGTCGGTGGCGCGTTGCGATCTGTTTTCAATTGAATTCCAGACATTGGACCGCATATAACATGGGTCAGGCAGCGCGACGGACAGGCATGATGAATACCCAGGAAAGACAGCGCGGATCGGAGTGGCTTGTGCAGGGAGACCTGCGGCCGACGCGTCAGCGTCTGCTTCTGGCCGCGCTACTGGTTGGCGACGGTTGCAATCGCCATGTCACCGCCGAGAGCCTGTTCGAGGCGACGCGCAAGTCCGGGGAGCGGGTTTCGCTCGCAACGGTCTACAACACGCTTCGGGCCTTCTGCGAAGCTGGGCTGATGCGCGAGATCACGGTGGACGGAACAAAGAGCTACTTTGACACCTGCACCGAGGATCATCCGCATTTTTACTGGGAAGACAGCCAGAGCCTGACCGACGCCCCGGCCGACCAACTCGAAATCGCAAGCCTGCCGGAGATCCCGGAGGGTGCGGAACTGGCGAGTGTCGATGTGGTGATCCGCCTTCGGCGAACCTGATCCCGAAGCGCCTTTCAAAGGCACAACAGGATTTGCAGTGCCTCGCGAATCAGACGTCGTGCCGCAGCTAGAACCACTGACCCGGTTCCATCAGCCCAAGATCCATCAATTGTTGGGATGACCACTCGAACGGCGTGCTGTTGAACCAGCCAAAGCTCCTGATTTCCGGCGATGACCCGGGGTTGAGCTTCAGCGCCTTCGCCGTCCGGAAAGAGCACACAGCCGCCGTCAGGTTGTGGTGCCAAGGACAGGAGAATGTGTTGTATTCCTCGTCGTTGAAGGTGAAATCGGGCCGCAGCCGAAGCCCGGGTTTCGTGCGGAACAGCGACACCCTGTCGATCTTGCGCCGGTCCTTAGGCACATGTTCCTCGAACCGCCAGCGCAGGCCTCCGAAGAAGTCGAGTTGCCGCTCCTTGGGGCCATGCTCGCCATTGCGGGATAGGGCAAAATATCCGGCGCGGTCGAGGTGCGCTCGGTCGCACGCGACAGCATTCGGGTAGGTGTCGAGGTCGTCGGCATAGAGATCCACGACAAAGGTGACCATCGCATCCCGCCGTTCCTCGGCGTGGAATGCCAGCATCTCGCCCACCGTGCGATCTTCGCAGAAGGGGTAGAACAGGTACTCGGCGTTGTAGCCATAGTACATCCACGTCCCCGCCGGGGCGGCGGCGACAATGCGGTTGAGCGGGTCGCAAATGGCCTCGTCGCGATGGGGATCGTTGGGAAGCGAATGCACAAAGTCCGGCAGATCGCCGGGAAGTTCGACCGTGGGGGCCGTCAGCAAGACCAGGGTCTGAAACCCGCATTTGACATGGTGTTCGACGGTGGAGGCGATTTCTATGTCGTCCTCCACGAAAATCGCGGCAATGGGCCCGCGGTCGAGCACTGCCTTGCCCGCCTTCACGAAGGAGTCGATATCGGGATAGTGCATCCGTTGCCTGTCGCCTTGGTTGCAAGCGCCTTGACCGGCTCGCTTTGGCCGGCAGCCTACGGTCAAGGCCGGGTTCCGCGCAACAGCGGCCGCACAGCTTGCGCGGACGTTGCGCATTTGATGCGGCTGGGGTATCCGGCGCGCCAGCGTACAGGAGATGTGGCAGATGACCGAGACGCCGAAGAAGCTCTACATCAAGACCTATGGCTGTCAGATGAATGTCTATGACAGCGAGCGCATGGCAGAGGCGCTGCAGGGCTATGAGCAGGTCGACAGCCCCGAAGGCGCGGACATGATCCTGCTCAACACATGCCATATCCGCGAAAAGGCGGCTGAAAAGGTCTATTCGGAGCTTGGCCGGTACAAGCCACTGAAGGCCGGCAATCCCGACCTGAAGATTGGAGTGGCAGGCTGTGTCGCCCAGGCCGAAGGCGAAGAGATCATGCGGCGCCAGCCGATGGTTGACCTTGTTGTCGGTCCGCAAAGCTACCACCGCTTGCCCGAACTGGAGCGGCAGGCACGGGCCGGTGGCAAGGCGCTGGATACCGAATTCCCCGAGGAGCTGAAGTTCGACCACCTGCCCAGGCGGCCCAAGCCAAAGCGCGGTCCGACCGCGTTTCTGACGGTGCAGGAAGGCTGTGACAAGTTCTGCGCCTTTTGCGTGGTACCCTATACCCGTGGCGCCGAAGCGTCCCGCCCGGTCTCGCGGGTGCTGCGTGAGGCCGAGGGACTGGTGGAGCAGGGCGTGCGGGAGATCACGTTGCTGGGGCAGAACGTGAATGCCTATCATGGTGAGGAAAACGGGCAGAGCCGGGGGCTGGCCAGCCTGATCCGGCGCCTCGCGGAGATCGACGGGCTGGAGCGGATTCGCTTCACCACATCGCACCCGAATGACATGGACGATGATCTGATCGCTGCACACGGCAATTGCGCAAAGCTCATGCCCTATTTGCATCTGCCTGTGCAGTCAGGTTCCGACCGCATCCTCAAACGGATGAACCGGGGGCATACGGCGGAAGAGTACATCCGGCTCATCGAACGCATCCGTGCGGCGCGTCCGGATATCCTGATCTCGGGCGATTTCATCGTCGGCTTCCCGGAAGAGACGGAGGCTGATTTCCGTGCCACCATGGAGCTCGTGGAGGCCGTGAAATACGGGCAGTGTTTTTCCTTCAAATACTCCTCCCGCCCGGGCACACCGGCAGCGGAACGCCCGCTTGTCGACCCGGAGGCTGCCGACGATCGCCTGCAACGCCTTCAGGCATTGCTGACCAAGCAGCAACGCGAGGCGCAGGACGCAATGGTTGGACGCGAGGTCGGTGTGCTGTTCGAAAGGGCCGGGCGGATGGACGGACAGATGGTCGGCAAGTCCGACCACCTCCATGCCGTGCATGTTCAGACCGATCTGCCGGCCGGAACGCTCGCGCGCGTTCTGATTTCCGAAAGCGGACCCAACTCACTGGGTGGTGTGCTCGTCTGAGGGAATGTGCGAACCGCGCGAACGCATTCGGGGCATCGCCCGGAGCGATGCCCTTCAAATTGCGCCAGAGTCAGCGGTATATCAGAAGTCGGACCCGACCGGATGTTCGACCATCAGGCGCTTGAGCGTTGCGATCTTGTGTTCGCCATTGCCGACGCCATATTCGTCCCGACAGACACGCTCACCAATTGTGTGGGCCTGCTTCCAAGTATAGCCGTAGCTGAGAAGGTCCTCGATGAAGACGGCATTGGGACGATCCCAGGCCACCGTCTTCAGGGCGCCGCGGTAGCAACTGATGTTGATGGTCCCTTTGCCGGAGGATTCGGGATGCGAGGGCTTGCCTTGTGCAAATGCTGCCCCTCCCACAGGCAACGCAATCGCGGCGGCCACCGCCACCATGGTCAATTTCTTCATTGTACCGTCCTTCCCGTTTTTGAACGCAACCTACTAGCCGAGACAGCCCCCGGAGCGGTGTATTTTTGGTAAAACCCCACGAAATCATACCCGCCCCGCGTCGATTGTTAAGCCCGGGATCGAGAAACGATCAATTTCATTACTATTTTCAAATGATTATCTTCGCGCCGTCCCGTCCTCCCGATTGAAACCATCCCATCCCGGCCGTTTCTGTGTCCATATCGGGAACAGTCGCAAAATGATCGCCGCATTGGTGCGGTTTTCCGCTCAATCCGGGTCGAACAGCGATTCGCACAACGGGCCCGTTCAGTGAAGCTGGCGGACCGCTGGCGCCGGGGCAGCGAAAATGCGTTTCAGTGCGGTGGGCACGGGGATGGTTCAAGCAGTTGTTTCCACACCGGATCGCAGCATCCGCGGGGACCGGCGCGCGCGAAGTGCGAGACGGTGCCAGACGCTAGATATGGCAGTCGTGACGCGCGCATGCGGCTCTTTTTGTGTCACTCACGTGATTTTTCCGCAGTTTCACTTGCCAGAGGTGCAGCAAGCAGGGCAGCATTGAACCACGGACAACACGAGCAGCGGAGCCGCATTTTTGGGAATCAGCGCCCTGACCCCCCCGACGCAATCTTCCGAGATCCTGGAAACCCCTCTGGAATTTCCCGACAACCGCCTACTGGTGGAACTCTGCGGCGAGTTCGACCGGAACCTGTCGCAGATAGAGCACCAGCTTGGACTTCAGATCATCCGGCGCGGCAATCATCTTGCGCTGATCGGCGATGGCGACAGCCGAGCCCGCGGGGCCGTGATCCTTCAGGAGTTGTACGAACGTCTTGAAGCGGGGCGTTCTCTGGAGCCCGGCGACATCGACGGAGCCATCCGGCTCGGGACGCTCGAAGACGAGGCCGCGCCGCGGGCCGCCGATCAGCTGGAGATGTTCCAGGGCGGGCGCGTGGAGATCAAGACCCGCAAGAAGATCGTGGAACCTCGGACCGAGGCACAGAAAGCCTATGTACGCTCGCTGATGTCCAACGAGTTGGCGTTCGGCATCGGCCCGGCGGGCACGGGCAAGACCTATCTTGCGGTCGCGGTCGCGGTAAACCTCTTCGTGGAAGGGCATGTGGACAAGATCATCCTTTGCCGTCCGGCGGTCGAGGCCGGCGAGCGTCTTGGTTTCCTTCCCGGAACGCAGGAGGAGAAGGTCGACCCCTACATGCAGCCGCTCTATGACGCGCTGAACGACTTCCTTCCCGGCAAGCAGGTGAACAAGCTGAAGGAAGAGAAGAAGATCGAGATCGCGCCGCTCGCCTTCATGCGCGGCCGCACGCTGGCGAACGCGGCTGTCGTTCTGGACGAGGCGCAGAATGCGACGACGATGCAGATGAAGATGTTTCTGACCCGTCTGGGAGAGGGATCCCGCATGGTGGTCACCGGCGACCGCAGCCAGGTGGACCTGCCACGCGGTGTGAAGTCCGGGTTGATCGAGGCGGAGCAGCTCTTGAAGGGTGTCGACGGAATCTCCTTCAACTATTTCACCGCAAAGGACGTCGTGCGACACCCGCTTGTGGCCCGGATCATCGAGGCCTATGACACTGATTCGCCGCCGGGCTGATCGCGTTCACCGCGATCACGCGCTCCGGGCGGCGGAAACCTGCCGCAGGACGCAAGATGAACGAGATTGTCGAAATCGTGGTCGAGGCCGAGCCTTGGGACACCATCGGGCTGCCTGAACTGGCCGAAGCCGCGGCGATCCGGGTTCTGCGCCACCTTCGACTCCCTGAGGCGGCGGAGATCGCGCTGCTTGCAACCGATGACGCGCGGATTGCGGTGCTGAATGCCGATTTCAGGGCAAAGGAAACCGCAACCAACGTGCTTTCGTGGCCAGCAGAAGACCTTTCAGCCGAACGACCCGGCGGACAGCCGGCCTTGCCAGAGGCCGATTTCCCCGGTGAACCGACCTTTCTGGGCGACATCGCGCTCGCCTGGGAGACATGCCGGGCGGAGGCTGCGGCAGCCGGCAAGCCGGTGGAGGCTCACGTGACGCATTTGATCGTCCATGGAATCCTTCATTTGTTGGGTTATGATCACATTTGTGATGAAGATGCGGCCTTGATGGAAGGAATTGAGGTCGCAATACTTGGCGAACTCGGTCTTCCGAACCCATATTAGGGCGGACCGGAAGGTCCAGTTGATTTTGGAAAGGACATATGGGCGACACTCCCGAGGGCTCTTCTAGCGCAGCGCAGCGCGCGCCAGAGCCCGACATATCGAACCGAATGGGGTTTTGGGGCCGGCTTCACTGGCTCCTGTTCGGTGATCGGAAAAACCTCCCTGACGAATTCACGACCGTCGCCACAGTTGGCGAAGGGCGGGCGGTGGCGCCGGCCAATGGCCTGTCGCGTGGCATGGCCAACCTGCGCCAGATGCGGGTCGAGGACGTCGCCATCCCCCGTGTGGAAATCACGTCGGTGCCGGTCGACATCGACCTCGAGTCACTGATCGATGTCTTCCGCGACAGTGGCAACACGCGGTTGCCGGTTTTCGACGGCACGCTCGACAGCCCGCTGGGGCTTGTCCACATGAAGGACGTTGCTCTCCGGCATGGCTTCAATGGCAGGAACCCGGAAACGTTCGAATTGGAGACGATGCTGCGGCCCCTGATCTTCGCGCCGCCTTCGATGCCGATCGGCGTGCTGCTGCAAAAGATGCAGACCGACCGGCGCCACATGGCCTTGGTGATCGACGAATATGGTGGCGTGGACGGGCTCGTGACGATCGAGGATCTGATCGAACAGGTGATCGGTGAGATCGAGGACGAACACGACATCGAGGAGGAAGAGCTTTGGGTCGAGGAGAAGCCCGGTTGCTACCTCGCCTTCGCACGGACACCCCTTGAGGAATTCGAGGCCGAGATCGGTCTGAAACTGGTCGAGGCTGAGGACGAGGAGGAGGTCGACACACTCGGCGGGCTCGTGTTCATGGAGATCGGTCGCGTTCCGGCCCGCGGCGAGGTCATTCCGCATCCGTCCGGTGCCCAGTTCGAGGTGATCGACGCCGATCCGCGCCGGATCAAGCGCCTTCGGGTGCGTGTCCCGGGCGTTGGAGCCGCAGTTCCCGGTCCCTCGATGTCCGGCCCCGCGTTGTCAGGTTCGGCCGTGCCGACGGCAGCGGCCGCAGAGTAGTCTGGAATGGCGACAGCAGTGTCGCGTGCAATGGTTGGTCGACGCTCCGGGTTGGTCGCGTTTTTTGCGTTGGGCGCACTGGTCGCGCTGGGGCAGGCACCGCTTGGATGGGCCTGGCTGGCGATGGTTGCGATGTGCGCCGCAATCGCACTTTTCAGCCAGATCGAAGACGGGCGGATCGCCTGGTGGCGGGGGTGGGCGCTTGGCACCGGGCACTTCGCGATTGCACTGTCCTGGATTGTTGAGCCATTCCTTGTCGATCTTGCCCGCCATGGGTGGATGGCCCCATTTGCATTGGTGTTCATGGCCGGCGGCCTGGCATTGTTCTGGGCCACGGCTTTTGCGCTCGCAACGTGGTTGGGGAGGGGACCAGGGGAGAGAGTGTTGTGGCTGATCGTGCTGTTGGGAACGGCAGAGATGCTGCGGTCGTACATCCTCACGGGCTTCCCCTGGGCCTTGATCGGGCACATCTGGATCGGCCTGCCGCAGATGCAGGGCGCGGCCATATTCGGTGCGCACGGCCTGACACTGATGACGCTGCTCGCGGCGGCCATGCCGGTGTTGTTCGGCAGCAGGCGGGCGCTTCTGGGCTGCCTCGTGTCTGTGTCGCTGCTGTCCCTTCCCGCGGTTTATGCGCGGTTGCGTGTTCCCGAGGAGTCAGCTGCGGGGCCTGACCGGCCGGTGATCATTCGACTTGTTCAACCCAACGCGCCGCAACATGAGAAATGGGACCCGGCCCTCATCCCGGTCTTTCTGGACCGGAAGTTGCGCTACACCGCCGCTGCAACCTCGGAAGGTGCTCGGCCGGATGTCGTTGTCTGGCCCGAGACATCGGTGCCCTACCTATTGCGCCATGCCGATCCGGTCCTGCGCCGGATCGCGGAGGCGGCGGATGGTGCAGAGGTCGTGATCGGCGTTCAGCGGCGTGACGATGCCGGGCGGTGGTTCAACAGCCTTGCGGTGCTGGACGCGTCTGGTGCTGTGCGGGACACCTATGACAAGCACCACCTTGTGCCATTCGGGGAGTACATGCCGCTGATGGATGTGTTCTCCCGCTGGGGGGTCTTCGGCCTCGCGGCGAATGCCACGGGAGGGTACTCGGCAGGTCCCGGCCCGAGGCTCGTGGATCTTGGCCGGGCGGGGCGCGCGGTGCCCCTGATCTGCTACGAAGCGATCTTTCCGCAAGACATTGCTGCACTTGACGACCGCGGTGGCTGGATCGTGCATATCACCAACGATGCCTGGTTCGGCAGGATATCCGGCCCGTACCAGCATCTGGCGCTGGCCCGGCTGCGTGCGGTGGAGCAGGGGCTTCCGGTCGCCCGTGCCGCAAACACGGGCATTTCGGCCCTGTTCGATCCCTACGGCCGGGAGATTGTGCGCGTGGACCTCGGCGAAGCGGGCTATGCGGACGCCCACCTGCCCGCGCCGATTGCCGCGCCGCTTTACGCCAGATCGGGCGATGGGCCAATCGCGGGCGGTATGGCGCTGGTGACACTGGTCTTGATTGCACGGCGACGGCGGAAGGCGGCCGGTTGACCCCACCTGCAAACGGGCCTAAGCCCGAAACCTGACCGTCACAACGGCTTCCTGGCGTGGCGGGAGAATTTCAATGGAGCAATCATGTCCCGACAGAACTATATCTTCACCTCGGAATCTGTTTCCGAGGGGCACCCCGACAAGGTGTGCGACCGGATTTCGGATGCGGTCCTCGACGCCTTCCTGACCGAAGAGGAAACGGCGCGCGTGGCCTGCGAGACCTTCGCGACCAGCGGTATGGTCGTGATTGGCGGAGAGGTGGGGCTGTCCGAGCAGGAACGTCTCAAGGATTACATGGGGCGGATCGGCCAGATCGCCCGCGACTGTATCCGCGATATTGGCTACGAGCAGGAGCATTTCCACTGGAACACCTGCCACGTCCTGAACTTCCTGCACGAGCAGTCTGCGCATATCGCGCAGGGTGTGGACCGCGAAGGTGCCGGGGATCAGGGGATCATGTTTGGCTACGCGGTGGAGGAGACGCCGGATCTCATGCCGGCCCCGATCCAGTATGCGCACGCGATCCTTCGTCGGCTGGCCGAGGTGCGCAAGTCCGGCGCAGAGCCGAGCCTCCGGCCCGATGCGAAGTCGCAGCTGTCGATCCGCTACGAAGACGGCAAGCCCGTCGAGGTGACGTCGGTGGTCCTGTCCACGCAGCACGCGGAAGAAAGTCAGAGCTCGGACGACATCCGTGCCATCGTCGAGCCGCACATTCGTGACGTGCTGCCCACCGAATGGGTGACCGACAAGACCGAATGGTGGGTGAACCCGACCGGGACATTCGTGATCGGCGGGCCCGACGGTGATGCTGGCCTGACCGGGCGAAAGATCATCGTCGATACCTATGGCGGTGCGGCACCGCATGGCGGCGGGGCCTTCTCCGGAAAGGACCCGACCAAGGTGGACCGGTCAGCGGCCTATGCCGCGCGCTACCTTGCAAAGAACATCGTGGCGGCGGGTATGGCGAAACGGTGCTCCCTGCAGCTGAGCTATGCCATCGGCGTGGCCAAGCCTCTGTCGATCTATGTGGACACCTACGGCACCGGAGCGATCGATGAGGTCGCAATCGAACGGGCGGTTGCAAGCGTGATGGACCTGACGCCACGCGGGATCCGGACCCACCTCGGCTTGAACAGGCCGATCTACCAGCGCACGGCGGCCTATGGTCACTTCGGGCGCGATCCCGAAGCCGACGGTGGGTTCAGCTGGGAGCGAACCGATCTGGTCGAAGCGCTGAAGAAGGCCGTGAGGTAACGCGATAGGATGGCGGCGACCCTGCCATCGGCAGGGTACTCCCGCCCGTCTTCAGGGCCGTTCGGCCCCTCATCCCGTTGGGCGCGCGGCCTGACGCGAGCTTGACGGGACGGCGCGGGTTTGCGAAAGGCCCGGCATGTCGAAGAAAGAGTCTCCCTCCGGCGCCCCTTGGCGCAATTTCTATGGCCGCCGCCATGGCAAGACCCTGCGTCCCAGCCAGCTCACCTACCTTGACGAGGACCTGTCAAAGCTCTCGCCGGGGGCGGTCGACTGGGATGTGAACCCGGACCGGGTCCCTCTGGATCTGGCCGGTCTCTTTGGCGGGCGTGACGTCTGGTTGGAGATCGGCTTCGGCGGTGGCGAGCACATGGTGCACCAGGCAAGCCGAAACCCCGATGTCGGGATCATCGGTTGCGAGCCCTTCATCAACGGTGTCGCGATGCTGCTGGGCAAGATCCGTTCCGCCGGCGCCGACAATATCCGGGTCCATCCCGGCGACGCACGCGACATGTTCGATGTCCTGCCAGAGCAAAGCATCGCCCGCGCATTCCTGCTCTATCCGGATCCCTGGCCCAAGAAGAAGCACCACAGACGCCGGTTCGTGACGCCAGAACACCTGGCCCCCCTGGCGCGAGTCATGAAGCACGGTGCGGTTTTGCGCGTTGCGACGGATATCCCGGACTATGTCCGACAGACCCTTGAGCAGGTCCCGAAGCACGGGTTTCACTGGATGGCGGAACGCCCGGCCGATTGGCGGGAGCCTTGGGATGACTGGTTCTCCACGCGGTATGAACAGAAGGCCATTCGGGAGGGACGTGTCCCACACTACCTGACATTCCGGCGGGACTGATCACCCGGCAGGCTGCTGGAACTCCACTTGTAGCACCCCGACAGCGGCGAAACCGTCGTTGCGGTTGCGCGCATGGCGTGCCGCGAGTTGTCGCCTGTTTCTGGCATGGGATCACTCGACGAGAGGGGTTGGTGAAGGCCCCTGTCAGCGGTCTGCCGGGGCGGTAGGAGCCATCTGGCCTTTCTTCCCGAGTTGCGACCAGACCGAAGACGCACATTCCACCGACCGAGCTGGCTGGACGCTGGGGCGGGGCTGGGGTAACCGGCAGGGACAGGAATGCCGACAGGACAGGGAGCCGCCAATGTCGTCTAATGGACCCGCTCAGAAGATGACCGCCCGCGCGAGCGGACCGTTGAAGGGGCGCGCCGATGTGCCCGGCGACAAGTCGATCTCCCACCGCTCGTTGATCCTCGGCGCGATGGCCGTGGGAGAGACCCGCATTGCGGGCCTTCTCGAAGGGGACGACGTTCTCGACACAGCGAAGGCGATGGCGGCATTCGGTGCAGAAGTGGAGCACCACGGCCCTGGTGAATGGTCGGTGCGCGGCGTCGGTGTCGGAGGCTTTGGTGAGCCGGAGCAGGTGATCGACTGCGGCAATTCCGGCACCGGTGTGCGTTTGATCATGGGCGCCATGGCGACGTCTCCGATCACGGCGACTTTCACTGGCGATGCGTCCCTGCGCTCCCGGCCGATGGGGCGGATCACTGATCCGCTTGGGTTGTTCGGTGCACGGGCCTTTGGCCGAGACGGCGGACGCCTGCCAATGACCATTGTCGGCGCCTCCGACCCGGTACCTGTCGACTACGTCACGCCGATGGCCTCAGCCCAGGTAAAGTCGGCAGTGTTGCTGGCCGGGTTGAATGCGCCCGGGCAGACCGTGGTGACGGAACGCGTGGCGACCCGCGACCACACCGAACGGATGCTGCGTGGCTTCGGGGCGGAAGTCGAAACCGAACGGACCGAGGACGGTCACCGGATCGTTCTGACCGGACAGCCCGAACTGAAGCCGCAAACCATCACCGTTCCGCGTGACCCGTCCTCGGCGGCTTTCCCGGTGTGCGCCGCGATTGTCGTTCCGGGCTCTGACGTGCTGGTGCCGAACATCGGGCTGAACCCGACCCGCGCCGGCCTGTTCCAGACCTTGCAGGATATGGGGGCTGACCTCACCTTCGAGAATGAGCGCGAAGAGGGCGGCGAGCCCGTGGCCGACCTGCGCGCCCGGTACTCGCCTGACATGAAGGGGATCGACGTCCCCCCCGAGCGCGCCGCCTCCATGATTGACGAGTACCCTATCCTCTCTGTCGTGGCCTCCTTCGCCGAAGGGGCAACCGTGATGGCCGGTGTTCACGAACTTCGGGTGAAGGAAAGCGACCGGATCGATGCCATGGCGGTTGGCCTGAGGGCCTGTGGTGTGACGGTAGACGAGACCGAGGACAGCTTCACCGTGCATGGCATGGGACCCGGCGGTGTGCCGGGCGGGGCATTGGCTGAGGCACGGCTCGATCACCGGATCGCAATGTCCTTCCTCATTTGTGGGATGGCGGCCAACAAGCCGGTCACGGTGGACGATGCCGGGCCGATCGCCACCTCCTTCCCCATCTTCGAGCAGCTGATGCGCGATCTTGGCGCCCAGCTGGTGCGCAGCAACGGCTGAGGGCGGCGTGGGACTGTCTGGAAGCTGCCTTTGCGGCGCGGTGCGCTATGAGGTTTCCGGCCCATTGCGGCCCGTCATTGCTTGCCACTGCACCCAGTGCCGCAAGACAAGCGGTCACCACGTTGCCGCCACCTCGGCGCGTCGTGACGACGTCGCAATCAGCGGGTCTCCGGCTTGGTACCAATCCTCACCAAGAGCCCGACGGGGCTTCTGTCCGACATGCGGGTCGAACCTGTTCTGGGATGGAGCGGGCGAGAACCTCTCGATCTTCGCGGGTACGATTGACGGGGCCACCGGGCTCGCCTGCGCCGGCCACATCTACTGCGCCGACAAGGGCGACTACTACGAGATCCCGGACGACCTTCCGCGGGCGGAGGGATACGATCCGGACCTCACCACGATGGTACGCTGATCCCGTATTCCCCCCGCCGCGCCAATGGGCTATGAGAAATGTCCATTCATGCGAGGAGGGCAGGGAATGAGTCTCACGGTTGCCATTGATGGCCCCGCCGCAGCGGGCAAGGGAACGATTGCCCGCGCGGTCGCGGAGCATTTCGGGTTCGCCCATCTGGATACAGGACTGCTCTACCGCGCCGTTGGTCGGCGTACGCTGAATGGCGAAGGCGCCATCATGGCGGCGCAATCGCTCACGGCCGAGGATGTCGCCGATGCCGACGCGCTGCGGACGCCGGATGTGGCGCAGGCGGCAAGCCAAGTGGCGGCGATGCCCGAGGTGCGCGCGGCCCTTGTGGACTTCCAGCGGGCCTTCGCCCGCCGTATTGGCGGTGCCGTGCTCGATGGGCGGGACATTGGCACAGTGATCTGCCCGGATGCCGAGGTGAAGCTTTTTGTCACCGCCACCGACGATGTGCGGGCGCGACGCCGGCACAAGGAACTGGTCGGCAAGGGGCATGAGGTGACACTGGAAGAGGTTGCCGCCGATCTCGCAGAACGCGACCGTCGCGATGCCGCGCGGATCACGGCGCCGATGACTGCGGCTGCCGATGCGCTCCTGCTCGATACCTCGACACTGAGTATCGACGATGCCGTGGCCAGGGCGATCGAGCGTGTCGGCCAACAGGCCAGCGCCGCGATCTGATCGCCGGGGCCCTGGGCGCCGTGAGCGCGCCACTGCCGGAGTCATGAAAACAAAGGCGATACGCCCTTGCCTTGCGCGACGGAAGGCCGTATAGCCCCCTTGTCAAACAAGAGGCGGTCAACGTCGGAATGCGGGCAGGGTCGGGGAAACCTCCGGCCCTGTATGTTGTTTCGATACGCCTTTCCCGACCAATCCAAAGACCGGCGGAGACAACCGCTCGGCCAGATAAAGCGTCAAGTAAAGGAAACCCAACTGAATGTGCTCTAAAGCAACCATGGAAGAATTCGAAGCGCTGCTGAAGGAAAGCTTCGAAATCGACACCCCGAACGAAGGTTCGGTTGTCAAAGGGACCGTGATCGCCGTTGAGGCTGGTCAGGCCATCATCGATGTTGGCTACAAGATGGAAGGCCGCGTCGATCTCAAGGAATTCGCGAACCCGGGCGAAGCCCCGGAAATCGCCGTGGGCGACGAAGTCGAGGTGTTCCTCGATCGTGTCGAGAACGCCCGTGGCGAAGCCGTCATCTCCCGTGACAAGGCCCGCCGTGAAGAGGCATGGGACCGTCTGGAGAAAGCCTATGCTGACGAAGCCCGCGTCGAGGGCGCGATCTTCGGCCGCGTCAAGGGTGGCTTCACTGTCGATCTCGGCGGTGCAGTGGCCTTCCTGCCCGGCTCCCAGGTCGACGTGCGCCCCGTGCGCGATGCCGGCCCGCTCATGGGTCTCAAGCAGCCGTTCCAGATCCTCAAGATGGACCGCCGCCGTGGCAACATCGTTGTGTCCCGCCGTGCGATCCTCGAGGAGTCCCGCGCCGAGCAGCGTGCCGAGGTCATCGGTCGCCTGTCCGAAGGCGATGCGGTTGACGGCGTGGTCAAGAACATCACCGAATACGGCGCATTCGTCGACCTTGGTGGCGTTGACGGCCTGCTGCACGTCACCGACATGGCCTGGCGCCGTGTGAACCACCCCTCCGAGATCCTGTCGATCGGCGAGACCATCAAAGTCCAGGTGATCAAGGTCAACAAGGAGACCCACCGCATCAGCCTCGGCATGAAGCAGCTGCAGGACGATCCGTGGAACACCGTCGAGGGCAAGTACCCGCTCGAAACCGTGCACACCGGCCGTGTCACGAACATCACCGACTACGGTGCGTTCGTGGAGCTGGAGCCGGGCGTCGAGGGCCTGGTGCACGTCTCCGAAATGTCCTGGACCAAGAAGAACGTCCACCCGGGCAAGATCGTCTCCACCTCCCAGGAAGTGGAAGTTATGGTGCTGGAGATCGACACCGCCAAGCGTCGCGTGTCTCTCGGTCTCAAGCAGACCATGCGCAACCCGTGGGATGTCTTCGCCGAGACCCACCCCGAGGGCACCGAGGTCGAGGGCGAGGTCAAGAACATCACCGAGTTCGGTCTGTTCATCGGCCTGCCGGGCGATATCGACGGCATGGTTCACCTCTCCGATCTCAGCTGGGATCAGCGCGGTGAAGAAGCCATCCAGGAGTACCGCAAGGGCGACGTGGTCAAGGCCGTGGTCACCGAAGTGGACGTCGACAAGGAGCGCATTTCGCTCTCCATCAAGGCGCTGGGCGGCGACAAGTTCGCCGAAGCCACGGGCGGCGTGAAGCGCGGCTCCATCATCACCGTCGCGGTCACCGCGATCGAGGATGGCGGCATCGAGGTCGAGTACGAAGGCATGAAGTCCTTCATCCGTCGCTCCGATCTGTCCCGCGACCGTGGCGAGCAGCGTCCCGAGCGTTTCCAGGTTGGCGACAAGCTCGACGTTCGCGTCACCAACATCGACAGCAAGACCCGTCGTCTGGGCCTGTCGATCAAGGCCCGCGAGATCGCCGAAGAGCGCGAAGCGGTCGAGCAGTTTGGCTCCTCCGATTCGGGTGCGTCGCTGGGCGACATCCTCGGCGCGGCCCTGAAGGGCGACGAGTAAGCTCAGGCGTCCCCTGGGCGCTGAAGAAAATCCGCCCCCCGCGACATGTGTCGCGGGGGGCTTTTTCATGTCCCCGATCTATGGACGATACCGCCCCCACATAGGCATTGGTGAGCCGAATCGGTCCGCTTTTCATGCCGATCGGCGTTGCCTGCGGAACGAGGGTAAACGTACCCGCTGGCCACTATGCCCCTTTTTTTCATCTGATTCCCGCGCTTTAGTGCGTTAAATCTCAGGGGATTCGGCGCCTTTTTCATTCCGCGCTGGGGAAAATGGCCCTATAGTCTCCGGGAAGAGCGAACGGTGCACCGTCAATTCCCGGCGGGCGAGGGGGAGATACATGATCCGATCGGAACTCATCCAGATTCTCGCCGAAGAGAACCCGCATCTCTATCAACGCGACGTCGAAAAGATCGTGAACACGGTCTTCGAGGAGATCATCGACGCGATGGCGCGTGGTGATCGTGTCGAACTGCGCGGTTTCGGCGCCTTTTCGGTGAAGAAAAGGGATGCGAGGACAGGACGGAATCCACGGACCGGCGAAGCCGTCGAAGTGGAGGAGAAACACGTGCCGTTCTTCAAGACGGGTAAGCTGTTGCGAGACCGCTTGAACGGCCTGGAGACCTGAAAGGTTCGAGCATGATGCGTTACATCCGTTACCTGTTCCTGGCGATTATCATCGCCGGTCTTGTTGTCATGGCCATGGCCAACCGACAGGCGGTCACCCTGACTGTGCTGCCTGATGAGCTTGCCAATCTTGCGGCCTGGAACTTCTCCCTGCAATTGCCGCTCTTCGTGGCGCTACTTGGGGGCGTGGCGGTGGGGCTGCTCCTTGGCTACGTGCTCGAATGGATTCGCGAAGCCAAGCATCGGTCGGAAGTTGCCAAGCGGCAGCGGCAGGTGAAGGACCTCAACCGTGAGGTGTCCCGCCTGAAGACCGAAAAGCATGCCGGCAAGGACGAGGTGCTCGCCATTCTCGACGAAGCGGCAGTCAAGAAGGCCAGCTGAGGCACTCATGCCAGACATCCGGGTAAAGATTTGCGGCGTAACACGTCCGCAGGACCTCGGCGCCGTGGCGGCGGCTGGCGGGGTCTATGTCGGGTTCAACTTCTTTCCGAAATCGCCACGGTACGTCTCGCCGGAAACGGCGCGGGTGCTGTCCTTCGAGGCGCCTGAAGGGGTCGCGAAGGTCGGCCTCACGGTGAACGCCAGCGAGGCCGAACTGGATGGCATCGTCGAGTCCGTTCCATTGGACATGCTGCAATTGCATGGGTCCGAAAGCCCCGACCGAATTGCAGAGATCCGTGCGCGCTATGGGTTGCCGGTGATGAAAGCATTGGGTGTCGCGTCGGAAGAGGATCTGCCCGCGCTTGCCGAGTTCAGTCAGGTGGCCGATCAACTCCTCGTGGATGCAAAGCCGCCGAAAGGCGCCGATCTGCCGGGGGGCAATGGACTTGCCTTTGACTGGCGCCTGATTGCCGGGCGCCGCTGGGCGGTGCCATGGATGCTGGCCGGAGGGTTGACGCCGGCGAACGTCCGTGAAGCCGTTCACCTGACGGGTGCCAACCAGGTTGATGTCTCCTCCGGCGTGGAAAGCGCGCCCGGGGTGAAGGACCCGGCGCGCATCGCCGCCTTCGTTGCGGCCGCCCGCGAATGACCCTCCTGTGGCGCGAGGCGCTGCGCTACGATGTTCCGGTCATCGTCGCGATGCTGGCCGATGACGTTCTGGGGAAGGCCCGCGAGGACACCGATCCCGATCCTTACTTTGCGGCTTTCGATGCGATGCGCATGGAGGGCGGTAATCATCTGATCGTCGGGGAGTCAGAGGGGCGGATCGTCGCGACCTACCAATTGACGTTCATATCTGGCTTGTCGCTCAAGGCGTCGCGGCGGGCACAGGTCGAAAGTGTGCGTGTAGATGGCGAGTTGCGCGGGCAGGGGATCGGGGTGGCGTTGATGGCGGACGCCGAAGCGCGAGCCCGGGACGCCGGATGCAGTTTGATTCAACTGACGTCCAACGCATCCCGCGACAGGGCCCACGACTTCTACCGCGGGCTTGGCTACGAGGCCTCGCACGTTGGGTTCAAGAAGGTGCTGTGCGCTTAGCGTGCGAGCGCTTCGGAGCAAGTGGCCAGCCGTCCGGAAAACCCACGTCGGTCGGGATATTTTCGAACAGATCACCGTGCAGAGTGGTTTTCCCCCGCACCCGGCCGGTGTAGGGTCTGCGGACTGTCCGCAGGGGCGGTGGCAGAAGCGAGGAAGAGATGCCTGAGGATCTGATCAATTCGTTCATGAGCGGGCCCGATGAAAACGGGCGTTTCGGCAAGTTTGGCGGGCGGTTCGTGTCGGAGACGCTGATGCCGCTGATCCTCGATCTCGAGGCCCAGTACGAGTTCGCGAAGACCGACGAGAGCTTCTGGGCGGAGATGGACGACCTGTGGAAACATTATGTCGGCCGGCCCTCGCCGCTCTATTTCGCAGACCGCCTGACGGCGCATCTTGGCGGCGCGAAGATCTACCTCAAGCGGGACGAGCTGAATCACACCGGCGCGCACAAGATCAACAATGTGCTTGGCCAGATCATCCTGGCGCGGCGCATGGGCAAGACCCGGATCATTGCCGAAACCGGCGCAGGCCAGCATGGCGTGGCCACGGCGACGGTCTGCGCGAAGTTCGGATTGAAGTGCGTCGTCTACATGGGTGCGACGGATGTCGAGCGGCAGGCGCCGAACGTCTTCCGGATGAAGCTTCTGGGCGCCGAGGTGGTGCCGGTGACCTCCGGTCGGGGCACGCTGAAGGACGCGATGAACGATGCGCTGCGCGACTGGGTGACCAATGTGCGCGACACGTTCTACTGCATCGGCACCGTGGCGGGCCCGCATCCCTACCCGGCGATGGTGCGTGACTTCCAGACCATCATCGGCAAGGAAGCCAAGGCACAGATGCTGGAGCGCGAGGGTCGTCTGCCAGACACCATTATCGCCGCCATCGGCGGTGGGTCGAATGCCATGGGTCTTTTCTACCCGTTCCTCGACGACAAGGAGGTCGCGATCATCGGCGTCGAGGCGGGCGGCAAGGGCGTGAACGAAAAGATGGAGCATTGCGCATCGCTGACGGGTGGCCGTCCGGGCGTGTTGCATGGCAACCGGACCTATCTGTTGCAGGATGACGACGGGCAGATCCTGGAAGGGCACTCGATCTCGGCCGGCCTGGACTACCCGGGTATCGGGCCTGAGCATTCCTGGCTGCACGATATCGGGCGGGCAAAATACGTCTCTGTCACCGATGTGGAGGCGCTGGCTGCCTTTCAGCTCTGCTGCGAACAGGAGGGAATCATCCCCGCGCTGGAGCCGAGCCACGCATTGGCCCATGTGATCAAGATTGCACCCGAACTGCCGTCCGATCACATTATCTGCATGAACATGTGCGGGCGTGGTGACAAGGACATCTTCACCGTAGCGCGTGCGCTTGGCATCGACATGGGCGAAGCCGACTAAAAGAGGCGCCTAGGATTCTGTCGCGGCGCTCGCCTTCAGAAAATCCAGCGGTACGATATCCAGTGCGCGGACATGTGTGGCGTCGAGGTGAACCTTCGGCGCACACCCCTCTCCGTAGGCTTGCAGAAAACGGGCAGCGCAGAGGCACCAGCGATCGCCCGGCAGCAATCCAGAGAAGCCGAACTCCGGTCTGGGCGTGCTGAGGTCATTGCCGACGTATTTTGAGTATGCGAGGAACTCGGCTGTCATCACGGCGCAGACCGTGTGGCTGCCCTGATCCTCTGCGCAGGTGTTGCAGGCGCCGTCCCGGAAAAAGCCGGTCAGGGGATCCTGCGAGCACGGTCGCAGATCGGTGCCGAGAACGTTGAGCGACGGGTCCTTTTGCATGTTGGCGACCATGATAGGCGCGTCCTGCCGCCAAGTCACCTTTGTCGCCGTCCACCGTCCGGCGCGCGCCTCAGCTCTTGGACGAACCCCACTCCACGGTCCGTCCATGGAAATCCGCACGCCCGAGGTGACGACACCGGCCTCCCGGCCAGACCTGCAGTGTCAACGCGGCCTGCGGCTCGCCGTCGCCCTCCAGCGAGAGCCGCGCAAGCGGGCTGTCCGGTGTCGCGCGGGCGCCTTCCGCCGCGATCATCGCTTCACCGCGGGCACGCGCCTTCGGTGGCAGGTATTGCCAGGCAACCGTGTGAAAGAGAAGTGTCGCGACGCCCTCCCTGCGGGTTGGGAGTGTTCTGGCCAGCCAGTCGAGGGCATCCGCCTTCTGGATCCTCGCGGGCGTTTCCAGCGCCACGGAGATGGCGGCCTTGGTGAGGGCCCGGCGGTCCGGCTGGTCAGGCCACAGGTAGGACAGCAGCCGCAGCCGGTGCTCCGGATCGGCGGGATCGAGGGGCGAAAGGTCGACACCCTGCCGGTCGACAATCTCGATCCGGGACGGTGCCGGTGGCGCTCCCGTCCAGTCGGGCCGCAGACGGACAGCGCTCTCCCCTGGGCCATAGCTGGTTGAACCGGCGGAGAGGTGGAACCGATCCATGCGGAGCGCAAGACCGGCACTGCATCCAACCTCCCACACGGCCAGGGGCTTGCCGGTTTCGCGAGCAAGCAGGTGGAGCGCCGGGATCAATGCCGCGGCGCGCCGGACCTCGTTGGTCTGCGGCGGTCTGTCGAGCCATGGGGAAAGCGTGTCGGAATGCCGCCTGAAAGCAGAATCGATGGCCGACCAGAGCACGTCGTCGGATACGTCGTTTGGCGGGTAGGCCGAAGCGAGTTCCGGCTCGGTGTTTGAGATCACGAGCGCATGCAGCCCACCGGCGAGGCGCAGGGACACATTGTCCGCAGCGGCCCGGGGATCTCCCTTCCATGCCAGAACCTTGTCACTG
The DNA here is from genome assembly GCF_003003255.1 of Aliiruegeria haliotis. Classification (GTDB taxonomy): domain Bacteria; phylum Pseudomonadota; class Alphaproteobacteria; order Rhodobacterales; family Rhodobacteraceae; genus Tropicimonas; species Tropicimonas haliotis. The sequence continues at coordinate 642,141 of NZ_PVTD01000002.1, read as the reverse complement.
ATCGGCGTGCCCGGTGCGAGGCGCTCCGCCAGCAACCGCATCAGTCGCCCCATGAAAGGCGATCCCAACCGCTCCAGTGTCGGCGCTTGCTCCGCGAAGGAGGCACGAACCGCGTCCGCGGGTGTCATTTGAACCGATCGACGAGCTTTTGCAGGGGCGACCGGGACTCCGGAGCTGGCTGTTCGGGCTTCCGCTCATCCGGCGATTGCTTTGGCGGGGCCTTTGCCTCTTTTTGCTGTGTCGTCGAGGAGCGGGGTGGGTTCACGCGCAGGGCAATCGCGTTCAGAAACCTGCCGGTATCGCCTGACGCCAGTTGCGGGGCGCCGTCGCATATGCCGCGCAGCAAATCGTCCAACCAGTCCGCGTCTGCCTTCGGAAAGTCACGAAGGACATAGCCCGAAACGGCGTCCTTATGGCCGGGATGACCGATGCCGAGGCGAACGCGGCGATACTCCGGGCCGATGGCCGCGTGGATCGAGCGCAGACCGTTGTGACCCGCGTGCCCGCCACCCTGCTTGACCCGCACCTTGCCCGGCGCAAGGTCAAGCTCGTCGTGGAACACGGTGACATCGTCCGGCTCCAGCTTGAAGAAGCGCATCGCTTCACCCACCGATTGACCCGAGCGGTTCATGAAGGTTTCAGGCTTCAGGAGCAACACTCGCTCCGACCCGAGCCGCCCTTCGCTGAGCGCGCCCTGGAACTTCCCGCGCCATGGGGCAAATCCATGATCCGCGGCGATGCGGTCCAGCGCCATGAAGCCGATGTTGTGTCTGTTCTGGGCGTACTTGGCGCCGGGATTGCCGAGGCCGACAAACAACTGCACGGGCGGTTTCCTTTGTTCCGGGTGGTTGACCTTGTCCTTCTCTTGCCCTGAACTGCGATGCAATGCCAGCCCTCTGGCCGGCGGGTGAAAACGACAGAGAGAGTGCCATGTTCCTGACAATGAACCGCTTCCAGATCAAGCCGGGCTGCGAGGATGCGTTCGAGGCGATCTGGAAGGGCCGCGAGTCAAAGCTCCCGGACGTGCCCGGCTTCGTGTCATTTCACCTGATGCGAGGCCCGGAGATGGACGACCACACGCTATATGCTTCGCACACCATGTGGGCCAGCGAGGACGCCTTCCGCGACTGGACGAAGTCCGAGGCGTTTCGACAAGCCCATTCCGGAGTGCGATCGAGCAAGGATATCTATATCGGGGCACCTGAGTTGGAGGTTTTCTCTTCAGTGCAATCCATCGGCTGAGCCGTGTGGCGAAAGTCCTTGGCTCGGCAATTGAAGCCACAAGGAAGGCTGCTGGTTCGTCTCGCATCCAAGGGTAAAAACGCGCCCATTTCGAGCGGTGTTCTGACAGCTAGCAGGACCCGCCCTCACGGGCGGGCGCGCAACTGCTGGCGCGTTGCGGCCGCCACGGCAGGCCGGCATTCTTCCAGCCGTTGACGTTGCGATTGCCGGTTGCAGCGCGATCGCCCTCGAACCCATCCGTGACCGTGTAGACCCGGGTGAAGCCGAGCCGTGAGATCGCATCGACCGCTTCGGCCGAACGATTGCCGGAGCGGCAGATGACGACGATCGGCTGATCTGGCACAAGCTTCCTGTCGTTGGCGAGCTTCGCGACGCCGGGCAGGAAGTCCTTGTTGAAGATCAAGCGGCCGTGGTCGAGCACCGCCAGCGGGATCAGCGCGTCGACTGTTTCCGCCATGCCGGTTTCGTCGATTTCCTCCGGCGTGCGGACATCGATCATGATCGCGTCGGGGGTCTCCTGCAGGAACTGCGCCGCCTCCGACGCGGAAAGATAGAGGCCGAGAGCTGTCTGCTTCGAGGTTGGCAGGTCACTGGCGAAAGCAAGGCCGGCGCTTGCCAGCAGAGCGATGGCGACCAGGGTGGCGCGCGCGGGCAGGATCGGTTTCATCGCATCCTCACAACAACTTGCCACAAAACTACACGGTTTCGGTGATGGCGCGCAAATGGCAACCGCATCTGGCGGCAAGATAGATAGGTGCGCCGGAACGGTGTGGGTGCCGAGCGAGCGGGCAGGGTGGGCGGTGGCCAGGTTCCGAACAGACGGATCGCCGGCGTGGCTCCACAGAAAAAGGGCGCGCCCTGTGACACGCCCTTTCGCAAACGTCAGAAGCGAGAGGTCAGACCTCTTCAACCTCTTCGATTTCCTCTTCCTCCTCATCGCCGCTGGCGGCCAGGCCAGACGGTGCAGAGATCGAGGCGATGTTGAAGTCGCGATCGATGGTGGCCTTGGCGCCTTCCGGCAGCTTGACCATGGAGATCGAGATGTGATCGTTGATGTCCAGCCCCTCCAGAGAGATCTCGATCTTCTCGGGGATATCGGCCGCGGTCACGACAAGCTCAATTTCCGGACGCACAACGGTGAGCACACCGCCACGCTTGATGCCGGGGCAATCGGCTTCGCCGGTGAACTCGACCGGGATGAACAATGCCACTTTCGACGTCCGGCGCAGGCGCATGAAGTCGACATGGGTCGGAAGGTCCTTCACGACGTCACGTTGGACACTACGGCAGATCACACGAACATCGTCCCGGCCTTCAACCTTCAGGTTGAAAAGGGTCGCCAGGAAGCGGCCTGCCTTGAGGCGCTTCAGAAGCTCGTTGAAGGGGATGTTGATCGAGACGGGGTCTTCGCCGCCGCCATAGACAACGCCAGGTACAAGCCCGTCACGACGAGCTTGGCGAGCGGCCCCCTTGCCTGTCCCCGCACGAACCGTGGCGTAAAGATCCGGAATCTCACCAGCCATTGGTATTCTCCTAGATATGGGCATCCTCCAAGGGTGTATGCCCGGTGGGTTTGGAAGCCCGCCGTATAGGGCCGTTTTCCGTGGTTGGAAAGGGAAAAGCGCGCTTCGGGCCGCAGGGTTCGGGGGCTCGTGCATCGTTTTTTGCCAAATTGCGGAGATCGCCGGGACAGGTGCCTCTCCCGGAGGGGCGGCGAATCGCAACCCTCGACGCCCGTGACCTGCCCCGAAACAGACCCACCGGCATTGATCCGGGTCAAAGACAGGGCATTAACCATACGTAATGCTGTGGTGTCGACTCAACCGACATGGGCAGGGGAGGAAGACATGACAGCCGATGCCAACTGGGCCCGGGACATGCCGATGGTGCGCGGCGGGGAGGTCTTCGCACATTGGCAGCGTATTGGCGTGGCGGCCTTCGGGTGGCCCAATCCGGTCTGGGTACAGCAGATGGCAGACATGAGCGCCGAGGTCGCACAGTTCATTTCCGATCGGATCCGTGAGGACCTCCGGACCCAGTCGGAACTGCTTGACTGTGACAACCCGGTGGAGATGCGAGAGATACAGGGACGGTTCTTAAAAACGGCCTTTGATCAGTATAGCGCCGAGACGGGCAAGCTGGTTCGAATGAACCGCTGCGCAATCGATGCATTGCTGGGCCGAAATTCCGGAGGCTAGATCGCCGGTAGCCGGGAGACGCCGGGGAGGACCCATCGGGGCGGCGCTTTCGGAGAATTGGAACCTGTTTCTGGTCGCCGCCACGTTCCGAAAGGACGTGGCGGTGATTTTTTTGTGTGTCCGTGTGACGGCCCGCGCTGGCGACCATCGTCGGCGTTTCGTCGTGCCCCTGTGTTTCACCCTATCCGATGCCAGCGCATTGCCCGCCCGTTGTGGACGGGCGTCAGGCCCTGTCTCTTTGCCGCACCCTTATGCGACGGCTAGAAAAGCTGTAGGCCATCCCACCAAAGGTAATGTAGTGCATCCGGAAAGTGAGATGGTGGTAGTGTCGACACGCACGGACATACAGGCGGCCCGGTTCGGGCAGGGCAACCGGGACACGGGACGCGAAGTTGGAGGCGACCTCTTTGACCGGCCTGTGCCATGGTCGTTGCGCATGCGCGGCACGTCCCTTCCGCTCCCACCGGTTTTCGGGGAAGTTGGGGCAGCGAACCCTGACGAGCATCCGACACGGCCTGCGTTTTCCGGAAATCCCTCCGCAAAAGGACACTATGCATGAGCGACGGTCCCCGCATTGTCTTTATTGGCGCCGGTTCCACGGTTTTCATGAAGAACGTAATCGCCGACATCCTGCGCCGTGCTGCGCTGGCTGGGGCGCATGTGGCGCTCGTCGATGTGGATGCGGAGCGATTGGCGGAGGCCGGGCGCGTGGCGGAGGCGCTCGTGGCACAGCTGGGCGTTTCGGCGACCTTCGCCTGTCACCATGATCAGCGCGCTGCACTTGCCGGGGCGGATTTCGTTATCGCTGCGTTCCAGGTCGGCGGCTACATGCCCGCAACAGCGATTGATTTCGACATCCCGACCGCAGCCGGGTTGCGCCAAACCATCGGCGACACCATGGGGCTTGGCGGCATCATGCGCGGGCTTCGGACGGTCCCGCATCTCTGGGCATTGTGCGAGGACATGATGGAGCTTTGTCCCGAGGCTCTTCTGCTGCAATACGTCAACCCGATGGCGATCAACACCTGGTCAATTGCGCGACGCTACCCGGGCATCCGCCAGGTCGGGCTCTGCCATTCGGTGCCGCTGTCGATCCTCGAACTGTCGCAGGATCTTCAGATCCCGGTCGAGACAATGCGCTACCGCTGTGCGGGCATCAACCACATGGCGTTCTTTCTGGAACTGAGCCAGGTCCAGTCGGATGGGAGCCTCCGCGACCTGTACCCTGCGCTGCGGGAGGGTTATGCGGCCGGCGTGCTGCCCAGACCGGACAACAGGACCTATCCGCGATGTGCCAACCTGGTCCGCTACGAGATGATGGGGCGCCTCGGTTACTACGTGTCCGAGAGTTCGGAGCATTTTGCCGAGTACACGCCGTGGTTCATCAAGCAATCCCGCCCTGACCTGATCGAGAAATACCAGATCCCTCTGGATGAATACCCCAAGCGGTGCGAAGAGCAGATCGACGAGTGGAAGGCCCGCCAGGCGCGCCTAGACGCGTCGGGGGAAATCGACCTCTCGACGCGGGTCGAGGAGGCTGCCGATATCGTACATGCCGTCTGGACCGACACGCCTGTCCGGGTGGCCGGCAACGTACCAAACCACGGCTACGTCCCTCAACTGCCCGAGGGCTGCGCCGTGGAGGTGCCCTGTTTCGTCGATGGCAACGGGGTGCAGCCTTCGGTCGTCTCCGACATTCCGCCGCAACTGGTGGCGCTGATGCGCACCAATGTGAACGTCCAGGAACTGACGGTTGCGGCGCTGATCGAGGAGAAGCGGGAGCATATCTACCATGCCGCCATGCTCGATCCACACACCGGGGCCGAGCTCGACCTGGAGCAGATCTGGCAAGTGGTCGACAAGCTGATCCAGGCCCACGGGGTACTGTTGCCGCATTGGGTTCACGCTCGGGACTGAGTGCGGTCGCTGTCGAACTGCGCTGTCGATGGGCGACTCGGGCTGCTACGGCTCAAGCCTGACGCGGCGACCTAGTCTCGGCGCGCTGCGCACAACCGGGGCGGGGCGTGGCAGATTGACGCCGCAATGCGTCCGAAACCCGTTTTGGCAGCGCGAAACCGTCTGTTGAGAGCGCTAAACAGAGCGAATTGCCACCGATTTCGAAAACCGTCCGACCATCTCTCAAGATGGTTGCAAAGCCGGTGCGTGCGTTCTTCATTGCACTTCGGATGCGCCGATATGCCTTGAAAAAAAGGGATATGGGGCCGGTCTGGCCGGGCAGGCGCGCGCCTTCGCGGCATCAGCCCCCCCCGCCCGAACTCTGCGTCCTGGGGCGCCTTGGCCAGATCCGAACCAGCGGTTCGCGCACCCATCCAACATCTGCCACCCAGTCAGCGACTTCCCGGTCTGCGCTTTTGTTGGGTGACAACCGCGCCTATGTCAGTATGACAACGGCCAAGGGTGTATGCCCTAGCAAGAGGACTTTATCCCCATCTCGGCGCCATGGGCCGTCCCGTGGCAATCCCCGCGATGATCCTGCTCAGACATGAGGACATGACCATGACAGTGAAAGTTGCCATCAACGGTTTCGGCCGCATCGGACGGAACGTGCTCCGCGCCATCGTGGAGAATGGCCGTGACGATATCGAAGTCGTTGCGATCAACGATCTGGGACCGGTCGAGACCAACGCCCACCTCATCCGTTTCGATTCCGTGCATGGCAAGTTCCCCGGCACCGTCACCACCACTGATGACACCATCGATGTCGGCCGCGGCCCGATCAAGGTCACCGCGATCCGCGACCCCAAGGAACTGCCCTGGGGCGATGTGGACATTGCACTGGAATGCACCGGCATCTTCACCGCACGTGACAAGGCCGCCCTCCACCTCGAAAATGGGTCCAAGCGCGTTCTGATCTCCGCTCCCGGCGCAGGCGCCGACAAGACGATCGTCTACGGTGTGAATGATGACGTGCTGACCGCAGACGATGTCGTCGTTTCCAACGCGTCCTGCACCACCAACTGCCTCTCCCCGTTTGCCAAGGCGATCAACGACGCCATCGGCATCGAGAAGGGCATGATGACGACGATCCACTCCTACACCGGCGACCAGCCGACGCTGGACACGCTGCACAAGGACCTCTACCGCGGCCGCGCCGCCGCAATGTCGATGATCCCGACCTCGACCGGTGCTGCCAAGGCCGTGGGCCTCGTGCTGCCCGATCTTGCCGGCAAGCTCGACGGTTTCGCCATCCGCGTGCCGACCCCGAACGTTTCGGTCGTGGACCTGAAGTTCATCGCCAAGCGTGACACGTCCGTGGAAGAGATCAACGCCGCCGTGAAGGCTGCCGCGGAAGGCCCGATGAAGGGTGTTCTGGGGTACACCGACCTGCCGAACGTCTCCATCGACTTCAACCACGACCCGCATTCCTCCATCTTCCACATGGATCAGACCAAGGTCATGGATGGCAAGCTGTGCTCCGTGCTCAGCTGGTACGACAATGAATGGGGCTTCTCCAACCGCATGGCCGACACCGCCGTCGCCATGGCGAAGTTCCTCTGAGTTCCCTCGACTGACCGGGCGGCCTGCCCGGTCAGCCTCAAGAAAGTGCGACCCCGTCCTTGTGGCGGGGTCGTGCTGTTTTTGGGGAATGGTCTCGCTGCCGGGCTATCCAAGGGCAGACATCAGCATCCGGACGGCCGTGATCCCGAGAAAGAGCGCAAAGGCCCGCTTGATCCACTTTGTTTCGAGCGTGTGTGCCAGCTTCGCCCCTACCGGGGCGAAGCCCACCGTGAAGGGAAGGATGATCACCGCGCCGAGCAGGTTCACGTAACCCAGCGAGAGGGGGGGGCGCCCCTCGACACCGAGGCCGGAGTAGATGAACCCCGCCGCCGCCGGCACCGCGATCAGGAAGCCGAATGCCGAGGCAGTGCCGACCGCCCGCCGGATCTCGACCGAGAAGGCGGACAGCAACGGCACGGACAGCGTGCCACCTCCGATCCCCATCAGTGCGGAGAAGACGCCGGTGCCGTAGGAAATCGCCGCGTTCACTGCGCGGTTTCGCGGCATGTGGTCAGAGATCACAAGCGTTTTCGGCAGCGCCATGTTGATGGCCACCAGCACCGCAATGGAGCCGAAGACGAGCTTCAGGCCGTCCGCGTCGATGTATTTCGCGGCCAACCCACCGGTAAGCGCGCCGAGTGCGATGCCCGGCGCCCAGAGCCGTAACAGAGCGGTGTCGACCGAGCCGCGCTTGTTGTGGGCGCGGGCGGACGAGATCGACGTGAAGATGATCGTCGCCAGCGAGGTCGCGACAGCCATGTGCATCGACAGCTCCGGCGGAAAGTCCGTCGCCGAGAGTAGCCAGAACAGGACCGGCACCAGGACGATCCCGCCGCCGACGCCCAGCAAGCCGGCAAGGATCCCCGCCAAAACGGATGTGCCGGCAAGGCCGGTGATGATGGCAATGATCTGGAGGGTGGGGAGATCGGACATTCAGGTCTCTTTCGTCAGGGCGCCACGAAGCGTCGGTTCGTTGTAACGGCTTGGCGCGGGGGCGCAAACCGGAAGCGGACAGGGCGGACCTGCGGATCAAAACGTGCTATGATCGGGCGGGTGCGTCGAAGGGAGCGCGCACCCGGATAATGGCTGCGGAAAGGAGTGGGGAATGAAACCTGTCGTGCTTCTGGTCGGCCGCCTGCCTGATGTGATGAAGACCGTCATTCGGGAACTGGAGGACCTGCCCATCCAATGGCTCGGCGCGCACAACCGCGAGGAGGTGATCGCGCAGATCGAGGCGGAGCCGAACATCCAGTGCGTCGTCATCGGCGCCGGGCTGGACGATACGATCCGCGGCGATCTCGTCGGTGTGATTGCCGCGCGCAGGCCCGACCTGTGCATCCACCTCAAGGACCGTGCCTCGGGGCCGGAGGGCATGGCGCCCTTTGCCCGACGGGTGGTCGAGTCCGAGATGCTGCACTGGAACCGTCTCGACACCGTCTGAGTGCCGCGTGGTCCCGTCTCGACGTGGGGAATGGCTCGACACGGGCGTTCGTTCCTGTCACATGCCTTCGCGACAGGCAGGGCAGGGGAGAAAGCCATGTTCGATCGCAGTGTAAAGATCGCACCGTCCATCCTTTCGGCGGATTTTGCCAATTTCGGGCAGGAGATCCGCGCGGTGGAGGCGCAGGGCGCCGACTGGATCCATGTCGACGTCATGGACGGGCATTTCGTGCCCAACCTCACCTTCGGACCGCCGCTGTGCAAGGCGATCCGTCCGCATATCTCCACGGTGATGGACGTTCACCTGATGATTGCGCCCGTCGATCCGTATATTGATGCGTTTGCCGATGCCGGTGCCGATGTGCTGACGGCCCATCTGGAGGCCGGTCCGCACATTCACCGCACGTTGCAGGCAATCCGGGCGGCGGGCTGCAAGGCCGGGCTGGCGCTGAACCCGGGCACCGGGATCGAAGATATCGACTACCTTCTCGACATGGTGGACCTGATCTGCGTGATGACCGTGAACCCGGGGTTTGGCGGACAGAAGTTCATCCATTCGCAGGTGGAGAAGGTTCGGAACCTGCGCGCGATGATCGGCGATCGGCCGGTCCACATCGAGATTGACGGAGGCATCACCCCGGAGACCGCACCACTGATGGCCGCGGCCGGTGCCGATGTGCTCGTCGCGGGGTCGGCCGTGTTCAAGGGCGGATCGGTTGAGGATCCAGCGCCCTATGGGGAGAATATCCGCGCCATCCGGGCCTCTGTCGATACCCCCTGATACCCGACCTTGTCTGGCCTTGTCAGAAGTGCGGGCGCGGTGTTTCCGGACCTGTCGAAGTGCATCTCGCAGGCAGTTGAGGCCTGCACGATGAAGCCTGCGGCGGATCGGCCAGCGACGGCTCCGGGGAGGTGATTGGTCGTGCGGCTGCCGTAGGATCGGAGTAGTCTTCAAGGACGGGGCAGATGGCCGCCGACCCCGGCGGCAGTCCCGGACAAGGAGAGATCCCATGGCCACAACCCCAACCGTCTGCGATTTTGGCTGGCCGGCCGCTGACTTCACGCTTCCCGGCACAGACGGCAAGTCCTATTCGCTGGCTGACGTGGCCGGATCGAACGGCTCCCTGATCATGTTCATCTGCAACCACTGCCCCTACGTGCTGGGGGTGATTGATCGGATCGTTCGCGACGCGACCGAGCTTCAGGGAGTGGGCATCGGCGTTGCAGCCATCTGTTCCAATGACGCGGCGAGCTATCCGGCCGACAATTTCGACAATATGGTCGTGAAGGCGGCGGAGTGGGGCCTGCCGTTCCCGTACCTGCACGATGAGGACCAGTCCGTCGCACGGGCCTATGGCGCTGCCTGCACCCCGGATTTCTTCGGATTCAACGCCGGCGGCGCGTTACAATATCGCGGGCGCCTAGATGCGTCCCGCGCTGGGGCCGGGTCGCCGGATCTGCGCCGGGATCTGTTCGAGGCGATGAGACTGGTCGCTGACACAGGAAAGGGGCCGGCGGAACAGGTGCCGTCAATGGGCTGCTCGATCAAATGGAAGTGACGCGATGAACATTGTCTTTGACCTCGACGGAACGCTGATCGACAGCGCACCGGATATTCAGGCGGTTGCCGCTGATATCCTGAACGGGCTCGGCAAGGCGCCCTTGAGCCTGGAGGAGGTGCGCAGTTTCGTGGGCGAGGGGGCCGGCGTGCTGGTCAGCCGGATGATGAATGCCCGCGAGATCCCCGAAACGCCCGCGCGGCATGCAGAAATCTACGGGCAGTTCGTGGCGCGCTACGAGAGCGCCGTTGATCTCGCGGTGTTCTATCCCGGTGTTGTTGATGCGCTTGCGGTCCTCAAGGCACAGGGGCATCGTCTGGGCCTTTGCACCAACAAGCCCGAGTTGCCTGCCCGCGCTGTGATGCGGCACATGGGGCTGGATCCGGTGTTCGACGTCGTCATCGCTGGTGGGATGGTGGCCAGCCGCAAGCCTGATCCGGAGATGCTGCATGTCTGTATTGCCGAGCTTGGAGGTGGGCCAACGCTTTATGTCGGCGATAGCGAGACCGATGCGCAAACGGCCCGGGCGGCGGCGGTTCCCTTCGCGCTTTACACAGAGGGCTACCGAAAGTCTCCCGTGGCGGAGATGCCCCATGATTGGGCGTTCGATCATTTTGACCGCCTTCAAGAGATCGTTCGCGAGGCCCGTGCGCGACAGACGGCAGCCGAATGAAGGCGCTGATCTTTGATGTCGACGGCACCCTGGCCGAGACTGAGGACGCGCATCGGCGGGCTTTCAACGCCGCCTTTGCCGAACATGGGCTGGCGTGGCACTGGGATGAAGAGTTGAACCAGGAGTTGCTGGCGGTTTCTGGCGGGTTCGAGCGCATGTCGACCTATCAAAGTCGGTTGCCGGCGACGGCGCGTGCGTCCGACGATCTGTTGCGCGCGGTGCATCGCAGCAAACGGCGCCACTACACGGACCTGTTGTCCGGGGGCGCATTGCCCTTGCGGCCGGGCGTGCGCGATTTGATCACTGCCGGTCGGGCTGAGGGAATGCGGCTGGCGGTGGTGACGGCTGCCACGCGTGAAAGCCTGAAGGCGCTGTTTGCGGGCTGTTTCGGGACACCGGCGGAGGCGCTCTTCGACCTCGTGCTGACAGGAGACGACGTGGCGCGGAAGAAACCCGATCCGGAAGGTTATCTACTGGCGCTCGCGCGGCTTGGGATGGCGCCGGGTGAGGTCATGGTCTTCGAGGACAGCCGGGTTGGATACGCCGCGGCGCGTGCTGCCGGGGTGCCGGTGGTCGTGACACCGTCGGAGCATGGTCCACCGGTTGGTGACCTGGAGGGCGCGCTTGCCGTGTTGCCCTCACTTGCGCGGGAGCACTGGCCGCGGTTCGGCTTCCCGCCCGCGGCCTGAGAGTTCAGAAATAGACCGCCCGGAAAGTTGCCAGCGTCCCACCCGCCGGATCGACCAGTTCCATCGTTTCGCCGCTGATGCCGAAGCTCGCAGCGGAGCCGAGAACCTCGACAAGAGTGCGTTCCAACGTGTCCCACGGCGGCACACAGGCCATCATCGTCATCGGGCCGGGCTTGAAATCCACTTTTGCGCCATCAACTGCGTAGCCGCCCTGGATCATGTTGCAGCCGACGGTTGCGCTGTAGTTTCCATCTGCGCGCAGGATGATATGACCCTCGCGCTTGCTATTCTGAGGGGCCGGGATGGCCTCCCCACCGAGTGTCTCGATCTTCCAGTAGGTGTTCACGAAGTCCGAGTTGGGCTTGGCGCTGCTCTCTTCCATTCCGGCAACCATCTTCAGGATCATCTCGGCCTCGGTCCCGCCACCGCGGGTAAGAACCGGATAAACGGTATCGGTCGTCATCCAGAGCGCCCCATCCTTGGTGATGGTCGCACGGAGCGCGTAGCTGTTGGATGGGTTGATTGTCGCCGGATCGTACTTGAACGCGAAGCGGTAGGGCGGGCCGCCGAGATCCGTCTTCGTGAAGGTCGCCAGTTCCTTTGCCGGCGCGTCCGCCAGCGAGATGTCCTGCAAGGTCACCTCCAGCACGGCGCCCGGAGGCGGCATGATACGCTGCAAATACGTGACGGTTCCGGTGAGCATGTCGGCTGCGGCGAGGGTCGGGGCAAGCAGGAGGGCCAGGGTGGCCAGGATGAGACGGCGCATTTCATTCTCCGGTCAGGGCGAGAGAGCACATGTGGGCGTGCAACGCCATGCTATCAACTCCCGGCGAAGGTGACGATGCGGAAAGGTCGTGTCCGGTCTCAGGCGGTTTCGAGTTGCAGCAGGCTGTGCAGCCCGGTGTTGTCTTCGACGAGATCCGCCAGCGTCACGTCGTCCAGCGCGATGTAGAAAGCCTCCAGCGCGATGGAGAGTTTGCCCCGCAAACGGCAGCTTGCCGTCAGCGGACAATGGTTTTCGGAGCCCGCGAAGCATTCGGCAAAGGGAACATTCGACTCGAAGACGCGGAACACCTGTCCGACCGACAACACCTGAGGATCGACCTTCAGGCGAACCCCGCCGTTGCGGCCACGCGTGGTTTCGATGAACCCTGTCTGACCCAACATGTTGATGACCACGCCGAGGTGGTTTTCGGAGGAATTACAGGCTTCGGCGATCTCGGCCTTTCGCACCGTGCGGTTCTCGTTGACGGCGCAAAACATCAAGGCGCGCATGGCGAGATTGGTGCGAACGGTCAAACGCATGGCGGGGACATCCTTTCCAACACCTGGATTTCCGGGCCGGAGTGCCCACGGACAGCTTGGTTCAGGTCACGAGACCAGTCGGATTTCTCATTTTAGTGTATTGCGAATGTACCAATGGCATGGCGGCTGCACAAGGCTGTCAGGTTCCACACGGTTTTTTGCCCCGTTGTCGAACGAGGCCGGTTTCCTCTGTCGAGGCTTCCTGGCGGCTATGGCGCGACTAGGACGCTTGAGGGTCCCACTCCAAATTAAAGATGTGTGCAGAATGCCTCTATTGACCGAGATCAAGGTGTGTTGCGTCGGTCGGGGAAATGAATGATCGCGGGGTGTTCTGCAATGCGGATAGAGTTTGGTCCTTCCGGCGAGCCTGACAGCAACAGGAACTTGCAGCGAGACAGGGACGAAGACGCCACAATACTGTTGAGCGGTGGTTGCGCGGACAGCTTGGTTCGTAGGCGGGTGTCGAATACCTGCTGCGGCCCTTTGGACACTGGCGCAGCCAGGGCTGTGGCCTTGGCGACAGCCTTCGCTACCTGGCCAGCCAGATCGGTCACATCCGGTTCCGGGAACGGCGAAAGTGGAGGTATCATTGACGTCGGCGCACCGATCCGTAACGCATTGGCTGCAGGCATCGCCCCCACCTCCGATGTCAAATCGCCCGAGGTCCACACCGCAGGAGTGCCCGAAGAATGACCGACACAACCACAACCCAGGCGTCCGGCCTCGCCTATTTTCCGATCGCGTTCTATGCGGCGGTCATGGGTCTCGCGGGGCTGAGCCTGGCCACCCACGTCGTTGAGCAGACCTGGGGCATGCCCAATGTGCTGTCATCCGTTTTCCTGCTTGCCACGATTGCGGCGTTCCTGGCGATATCCGTCGCGATGGTGCGGAAGTACCGGCGCCACCGGGCCGAGTTCCTGGCGGAGTGGAAACACCCGGTCAAAAAGGCCTTTTTTCCGGCGATCTCGATTTCTCTCCTCCTGATCGCGACCGCATTGACCCCGGTATTGCCGGGACTTGCGACTGTCGTTTGGTTGCTGGGCGCGGTGCTCCAGGTGGCGCTCGTGCTTGGCGTCATCTCGGGCTGGATCGGGCACGAGCCGTACCAGACGCCGCATATCTCGCCGGCCTGGTTCATACCGGCGGTCGGCAATGTCGTGGCGCCACTCGGGGGTGTCGCCCTCGGTTTCGTGGAACTGTCCTGGTTCTTCTTCTCGGCCGGGATGATCTTCTGGCTTGTGCTGCTTACACTGGTCATGAACCGGCTGATCTTCCACGAGCCGCTTCCCGGCAAGCTGATGCCGACATTGACCATCCTGATCGCGCCGCCGGCGGTCGGCTTTCTCGCATGGATCAACCTCAACGGAGGCGAGGTGGATGCGCTGGCGCGTGTGCTGCTGAATGCCGCTTATGTCTTTGCGCTGCTGGTTGCAGTGCAGGCGGTCAAGTTCACGAAAAGCCCCTTCGCGCTGAGTTGGTGGGCATTGAGCTTTCCCGTTGCTGCGTTGACGACAGCGACGTTCCACTATGCCACTCTCACGGGATCGCCCGTTCATGCCATCCTTGGTGGGCTGTTTTATGCGCTGTTGCTGGTGATCATGACGGCGTTGATCGGGCGGACCTATGTCGGCATTCGCCGGGAGGAAATCTGCATTCCCGACTAAGTTGGTACACCCGGTGCCGTCTGCGGATGCGGGCGGCCCGCTCGCCGTTGGAACCTGGCAGCGGTTGCGGTCACACCTTTGAACCGTAGCCCAGGCGTTGGCATTTCTCTGTGTAGGCGGTGTGCCATTGGTCGTATCGGCCGAGGCTGCCCTGCTGCGCCCGGATCATGTCCACGAACTCCGCCCGCTCACCGGGCTTCTTCAACCCGTTGAAGGTTCGCTTCCGGGCTTGGGTCGTGGAGCAGCCGCTGCAATGGCCGCGGCGGGTGTAGCGACAGATATCGATACAGGGTGACGGAGTCGGGACGGAGGTTGATGGACTCAGTTCCTCCGTGAGGTGCCTCGTGGCTGAACTGCCTTGAACGGGCCCGGAACCCGACTCCTACGATCACTTCGTAAGGATGAGCTTACCGGCCCTCGTGATGCGCAATGTATAGACCTTCTCGTCCAGCACGATCTGCGCAAGTCCATCGGCGCCGGTCATGGCGCGGGCATCAAAGGTCGGTAGGCCGGAAAGCGCAGCGCCGCTTTCCAGGTTGATCTGGGTCATCATGGTCATTGGTGAGTCTCAATCCTGTCGAGCAATGTTTCGATACGAAGGCCCCGTGGAAGCAGCAGCTGGGTCATGTCGTTCACGCCGGCGGCCAGCAGCGCGGCGCGTGGCGTGTCGATCATGTGCCGGACAAGGTGTGTCATCGGGGTCTCCAGTGAAGGTTCCCCGATACCTTATTAAAACAGTTTGCCTTGTCAATCCTGAATAAATTACTCGGGAACTAAGGTTCCGATGGATCTTCCGAAAAGCTGTAGGACGGCAGGTGCCCGAAGGCCGTGCGCAACGCCTCGCCCCAACCGTCTGATATCTCTTTGAAATAGGGATCGTCCTGCAAGATCCGGGCCTGGTGGCCGATCCTGAAACTGTCGTTTTCATAGGTTTGCAGATCGAATGGCATGCCCACTGACAAGTTTGCCTTCAGCGTGGAATCGAAGCTGACCAGCAAGAGCTTCACGGCTTCCTCGAAGCTCATTTCCGGATCATGGGCACGCAGCAGGATCGGGCGGCCGTACTTGTTCTCTCCGATCTGAAAGAAGGGCGTATCCTCCGAGGCCTCGATGAAGTTGCCTTCCGGGTAAACGAGAAAAAGGCGGGTCGGTCCCGGCGCGATCTGGCCCCCGATGAGAAGCGTTGCACCAAAAGGGCTTTCGGCGGTCTGTCCGTCGCCGCTCTGGGCCGCGATTACCTCGCGCAGGGTCTGGCCCACCAGGCGGGCGACCTGGAACATGGAGGGTTCTTCGAGGATCGATGGGCTGCGGTCGACCTGCGCCTTGGACCGCTCCTCCAGCAGGGAGACAACCGCCTGCGTGGTGGCGAGGTTGCCCGAGCACATGAGCGTGATCATCCGCTCCCCGGGGACGCACCATGTGTGCATCTTGCCAAAGGTAGAGATATTGTCGACGCCCGCATTCGTGCGCGTGTCAGACATCATGACGAGGCCCCGATTCAGCCTCAGGCCGACGCAATAGGTCATGGCGATTTCCGTGTCTCGGGGCCGTTCGGGCCTATTGTTGCTGAACCTGGATGTCCACACCGAGGCTTTCACCATCGGCCTCGCCGAAGTGCAAGCCGTGGATCGGAGCGGCCTCTGAATAGTCGAGCCCCGTGGCGACCCGGACATAGCGTTCGTCCGGGCAGATCTCGTTCGACACGTCGAAGCCGATCCAGCCGATGGGGGCGATATGTACCTCGGCCCAGCCGTGGCTGGCCTCCTGCTCCACCCTGTCATTCATCAGGAGATATCCTGAGACATACCGCGCGGGCAGGCCAAGCTGCCGGGCTGCAGCGATGAAGACATGGGCGTGATCCTGGCAGACACCTGCGCCGATGCTCAACGCTTCTTCGGCAGTGGTGGTGACATCGGTTTTGCCCGCCTCGTAGGTCACCGCCTCCCGGACCCTGTCAGAAAGCGCGTGGAACCGGGCTATCGGGTCATCGATCTCCGTATTCAAACCCTTGACCAGCGACCGGATGCCGGCGCCTTGCCGCGTGCGCGGCGTTTGGCGTTCGAAATACCACAGCGGGGCGAAACCGGCGTGTTTGCCGACCACGCCGTTGGTGTCGGCGGTCTCGATCTCGCCCTGGCAACTGACCACCACGTCGTGTCCTTCGCCACTGAACGACATCAGCTCGACGCGGTTGGCGTGCTGGTCATCAAACTCGAGCTCGATCTTGCCGCCCTCGACCTGCGTCTGCCAGGTCAGCACGCTCTGTCCGTGGCGGCTCTTGGGGGTCAATCGCAGCTGTTGCAGCCCATAGGCCACGGGCTCGGAATAGGTGTAGGTCGTCCGGTGCTGGATCTTCAGCCGCATGTCTTATCCGTTGAAACGATAATCGGTTTCGATTGACGCACCGAGTTTGCTGGTATCGGAAAGAAAGTCGAGAACGAACTCGTGCAGCCCATTGTCGAAGACCTCGTCGATAGTGGTGGCCGACAACCGCCCGACCAAGGCGTCCGCCTGGTCGTGGCACGGGTGGCGCGTGCCGTATTCCTTTTCAAGGTAGGCCAGGTTACCGGCAGCTTTGCTGGCGCAGAAGGTCAGTGACCTTGGCATGCGGCGGTCGAGGATCAGGAACTCCGCGATGCCCATGGCGTTCACATCGGTGCCGTAGAGCCAGCGAAACGAGCTTTGCGCCCCGACAGATCGCAAAATGTTCTCCCATTGCACATTGTCGAGCGCCGACCCGATCTGGCTGATGGATGGCAACAGCACGTAGTACTTCACGTCGAGGATCCGGGCCGTGCTGTCAGCGCGTTCGAGGAACGTCCCGACCCGCGCGAAGTTGAAGATATCGTTGCGCAGCATCGTGCCGTGTGTAGAGCCGCGCACGAGGGCGTTCTGCTGCCGTATCAGGTTCAGCACCTCCGGCAGGTCGCGGTCGCGAACAGGACGGGCCAGCGCGGCTTTCACCTGAAGGTACAGGTCGTTGGTGGCCTCCCACACATCGCGGCTCAATGCGGTGCGCACAAGGCGGGCGTTGTTGCGCGCTGCCTCGATCGTGTTCAGGACACTCGACGGGTTCGACTTGTCGCGCAGCATGAAGTCGATGGCGGCGCTCTGCTCGAACTGATCGTGGCGGGCAAGATAGGCCTCGCGGACCCCGGCGGCTTCCAGCACGCTCGACCATTCGTCGTCCGAAGTTGCAGCACGGGTCAGCGCAATGCGAAACCCGGCCTCGATCAGGCGCGAGGTGTTCTCGCTGCGCTCCATGTAGCGGTACATCCAGTAGAGCCCGCCGGCGGTCTTTCCGAGCATGCGTTCAGTCCTCCAGCACCCAGGTGTCCTTGGTGCCGCCCCCTTGCGAAGAGTTCACCACCAGCGATCCGGCCTTGAGGGCGACGCGGGTCAACCCTCCCGGCGTGAGGTCGATCCCCTTGGGCGAGACCAGCACGAATGGCCGCAGGTCCACATGGCGTGGCGCCAGCCCCGCCTTCGAAAGGATCGGCACGGTGGACAGCGCCAGCGTCGGCTGGGCGATGTAGTTGGCGGGCTTGGCCTCCAGCTTGGCGCGGAAGGCCGCGATCTCCTTTTTCGAGGCGGCCGGGCCGACCAGCATGCCGTAGCCACCGGAGCCGTGGACTTCCTTGACCACCAGTTCGGACAGGTTGTCCAGCACGTAGGCAAGGCTGTCCGGCTCCGAACAGCGGAAGGTCGGCACATTCTGGAGGATCGCCTTCTCGCCGGTGTAGAACTCGATGATGTCCGGCATGTAGGAATAGATGGCCTTGTCGTCCGCGATCCCTGTCCCGGGTGCATTGGCGATGGTGATCCCGCCGGCGCGATAGACGTCCATGATGCCCGGGACACCCAGGACGGAGTCCGGGCGGAAGTTCAGCGGGTCCAGAAAGTCGTCGTCGACCCGGCGATAGAGCACATCGATGGCCTTGTATCCTTCGGTCGTGCGCATCGCGATCCGTCCGTCGACCACTCGAAGATCGGAGCCCTCGACCAACTCGGCGCCCATGTTGTCGGCGAGAAAGGAATGCTCGTAGTAGGCGGAGTTGTGAATTCCCGGCGTCAGCACGGCAAGCACCGGCTTGCCCGAGCAGGCCCGTGGCGCGCAGGCCGCCAGCGACCGGGAGAGCCGCGTCGGATAGTCCTGCACCGGTCGCACGCGGATCTTGTTGAAAAGCTCCGGGAACATCTGCAGCATCGTCTCCCGGTTCTCCAGCATGTAGGAGACACCGGACGGCGTGCGGGCATTGTCCTCCAGAACGTAGAACTGATCCTCGCCCGTTCGTACGAGGTCCGTGCCTACGATGTGGGTATAGACATCGCCCGGTGGCGAAACGCCGACCATCTGCGGTAGGAAGGCATCGTTGCCCTCGATCAACTCGACCGGCACCCGGCCGGCACGCAGGATCTCCCGCCGATGGTAGATGTCATAGAGGAAGGCGTTGATTGCACGCACCCGCTGTTCGATCCCGCGTTGCAGGCGACCCCATTCCCGCGACGAAAGGATGCGCGGCACCACGTCGAAAGGGATCAGGCGCTCGTCAGCCTCTTCCTGTCCGTAAACATTGAACGTGATTCCGGTGCGTCGGAAGAACCCCTCAGCCTCGGATGACTTTTTCCGAAGGCGGGCGATATCTTCGCTCTCGAACCATTCGTGATAATTGGAATAGGGGCTGCGGGGGACGTTGTCGGTCCCGAGCAATTCATCAAAGAACGTGGCCTGCTTGGTCATGTCATCACATTGGCGTGGCCTTTGCCTTCGCGCAACCGGTGGCGCGCATCCGCGGCTGAAAGCGCAGGCTATCAGCGATGAAAACGTGCGTCGGGTGCGCGGCGTGGGCAATCGTCGGGACAATCGCCCAAGAAAAGGGCTACGCCGGGGGCATGTCGAGCCAGATCGTGACCGGTCCGTCATTGACCAGCTCCACCTGCATGTCGGCGCCGAACTTTCCGCGCTCGGTCGGGGGGCCCAGGCTCGCAAGATGGTCGGCAAAATGCTCGTAGAGGCGGTTTCCCAGCTCTGGCGGGGCCGAGGCGGAGAACCCCGGACGATTGCCGCGGGAGGTGTCGGCGGCCAGCGTGAACTGGCTTACTACGAGGGCGTCTCCGCCGGTGTCCAGGAGCGAGCGGTTCATCTTGCCGTCATCGTCCGGGAAGATGCGCAGCCTGGAGAGTTTCGCGGCGAGCTTCTCCGCCTCCGACGTGGTGTCCCCCTGCATGGCGCAGACAAGCACCAGAACCCCGCGACCGATCTCCCCAAGGATCTCCCCGTCCACGGTGACAGAGGCGCGGCTGACCCGTTGAACCAGTGCCCTCAAAGCCCGAGTTCCGCGGCCGTCGGGGGATTTGCACCGGCGCGGCTGACAGTCACCGCGGCGGCGGCATTGCCAAGGTTCAACGCGGAGAGCACCTCCTCCTCGTTCAGCCCGTCAATGCCATCTTTGGAGAGAAGACCAAGGCGCGACAGCCCGGCGAGGAAGCCGGCGTTGAACGTGTCGCCCGCGCCCACCGTGTCGATCACTTCGACCCGGCTCCCCACGGCGGTGTGGCTGCGGCCCGGCAGGTATGCTGTCACGCCCTCCTTGCCCTTGGTCACACAGACGATTCGTGGTCCCTTGGTCAGCAAGTTATTGGCCAGCGTATCAATGTCGCCATCACCGGAGATCCACTCAAGGTCTTCGTCGGAGACTTTCACGATATCGGCGGCAGAGATCATCCGGTCGATCCGGGCGCGATAGCTGGCCTCGTCCTTGATGAACCCGGGCCGGATGTTTGGATCGATCATCACCAGCCGCCTGGGGCTTTCGCGCAGGGCAAGTGCTTCGTAGGCCTTGCCACACGGCTCCACCGGCAGCGAAATGCCACCGACGAAGATCGCTTCGATCCCGTCGAGTGCCTCTGGCGGTGGCAGGTCATCGACCCCCAGCAGGCGCCCGGCCGTGTTCTCGTCATAAAACGCGTATTTTGCGTGTCCATCAGTCAGTTCGACGAAGGCCAGCGTTGTCGGGCGATCGGAGCGGTTGCACAGTGTGGCATCGACATTGCTGGTTGCCAGCGAGTCTTCGAGCTTCTTGCCAAAGAGGTCCGTGGACAGTCCGGTAAAGAACTTCACGGGAATATCCAGCCGTCCCAGCGCGATGGCGGTGTTGAACACGGCCCCGCCCGCGACGGGGGCAAAGCTCGGCTCCCCTTCGGTGGAGCTGCGCGGCAGCATGTCGATAAGGGCTTCCCCGGCACACAGGATCATTGCGTCTGCTTCCTTGTCACGAACGTCATGCATTCCTAACGGCGCTGCGCCCGAAGGTCCATCACCGCCGAGATTCTCACTCCCGCTGGGCTGGTTGGTGCTCGGGCGCCCTGGTGTGGGCTTTGGGGTGGATTTCGACACTCGGCACGAAGGAGACGTGCCCTTCGGACACGCACGGGGTGAAGCCTCTCCAACTCCACATCGCACTCGCGAAACGGACACGGCAGAGGGTCGAGAGCCAGCCAACGACGAGTGCCGGATCGCCGGTGCCCCGACCGGCGTTCAAGTGACAGCGGCGAGCTGCTGAAGAAATTTCAGCCCCCCTGATTCAGGTAAATCAGCCCGCCAATCACGATCACCGCAAGCAGAGCGGCAAAGAAGATCTTCCATGGCGAGTAGGGGCGTTCCCCCTTCACTTCGCCGGAGCGCGCGTTGACCACGAACCGGTAGGACTTCCCCTTGAACTTGTAGGCCGCGAGCCAGACCGGCAGCAGGATATGCTTGAAGGTCACGTCACTGACAGCAGTCTGCACATCGCCGATCCGCTGGTGATCGCCGCCGATGTCGCGGCGGATATCGCTGGCTATGACCGCGTCCATCTTGTGCCGGGCGATGGCGTAGCCAGGTTCCAGATCCACAGAATACCCCTCCGCGATGTATCCGGCGAGGTATTCCGGGCTGTATGGTTTCAACTCGCCAAGGTCCCACGGCTCCAGCGCATCCGTGTAGTCACGTGGCAGGCTGTCGGAGGCGAGCACCAGAACGTCGTCGAAATCCCGTGCGACCCGTCCGGACACACGGGTCCAGCGGGTCTTTCGCACCCGCTCGGTCACGCGTTTGCCGTCCCGCATGACGGTCCGGGTGGTGTAGTAATCGTCGCCGCGCTGGCCGGTGTAGCGGGAGCGTGTGTCGGCGTCATAGGTCCAGTAGGGAACGTAGATCCCCTTCATCTTTCGGCCCTTGCGGGCGTATTCCTTCAACCCGTTTGGCGCGAACCACAGCCGGCCGAGCCAGTCGGTCATCTTGCCGCGCGCGGTCTTCTCGTCGAGCGCGAATGGCAGCAGTGCCTGCGGTTTCAGGTGCCGGCTGGTTCCGGTGTCGGTGACAATGGGAGAGGCGCAGAACGGGCATTCCTTGGCCTGCTCCACCCCGGACATCTCGACATCGGCGCCGCAGCTCTCGCAGTGGACGGCGCGGACCTCGATAACCTCGTCCGCCGGGACCTGATTGCGGAGCGCCGCCTCGTAGTCGAGTTCGCGTAGCGCCTCGTCTTGCTGGGCGCGGCCAGTGGCGGCGACGTGTTCCACATAGCCGCAATGGTCACACACCAGGTCCCCTGCGTCGGCAGAGAACCTCAGGTCGGAGCCACAGGCGGGGCAGGGAAAGCGATGCTCTTCGACGGCCGCCCTCTCCTCGGGGGTGGTGTCCTCGGGCCACTCGTCTTCGGGCGCGGGCGGCGGGGTGGGTGCCCCGCCACGCCGCGAGCGCGATACCTTCGGGATGTCGCTCATCGTTGGAAACCTGCCCTATACGCCCGGCGGCGGCGGAGGCGGAAGGATGGTGAAGAGTTGTGCGAGTTCCTGCACATCGCCGGCTTTCATCCAGCCATCCTGACCTGGTGTCCAGACATGGCTGTCGCGTGCAAGCGAACCGTCGGCAGCCATCCGGCCCATGTCGGCCTTGGAGAAGGGGCCGGAGGTCTTGCCGTCCTTGGCGATGTGCCAGACATGCTCGACCGGTGGTGGCGGTGGCGCGGGTTGCGCCGCAGCAGGCGCGGCGGAGGGCCCGCCGGCTGGCTGGCCCTGCGGTGCACCGCCCCATGGGCCGGCCGCGCCGGGGTTCGCCATTTGCTGGGCCATGGCCATCCCCATGCCCATTCCGAGACCGGCTCCCATGCCGCCACCTGCGGGGTTGCGCGCGGCTGCCGTCATCGCCTCGGCCGCCGAATACTGCGTGAACTTTCCCAGATCGCCGGCCAGCCCCATGGAGGTACGTTTGTCCAGTGCCTCCTCGACCGCCGGGGGCAAAGAAATGTTCTCTATGTAGAATTCCGGCATGATCAGGCCATACTCGGCCAACACGTCCGAAACGGTCGTGGCGATCAGTTTGCCCATGTCCGCCGTATTGGCTGCCATGTCGAGCACCGGAATGCCGGAGCCTGCCATCACTCGCGAACTTTCCTGCACGATGATGTTGCGGATCTGGAACGTGATCTCGTCCGTGGTGAACTCGCCGTCGGTTCCGACAATCTCCGTCATGAACTTCGCCGGGTCCGTGACCTTGATCGAATAGGTGCCGAAAGCACGGATGCGGGTCGGGCCGAATTCCGGATCGCGCAGCATCACCGGGTTCTTGGTGCCCCACTTCAGATCCGTGAAGCGGTTCGTGTTGACGAAGTAGATCTCCGACTTGAAGGGCGACTGGAACCCGTGATCCCAGTGCTGCAACGACGTCATGATCGGCATGTTGTTGGTCTCCAGCATGTAGAGACCGGGAGTAAACACGTCCGCCATCTGGCCTTCGTGGATGAACACAGCCGCCTGACCTTCCCGAACGGTAAGCTTGGCGCCGTATTTGATCTCGTGGCCCTGTCGCTCAAAACGCCACACCAGCGTGTCCCGGCTGTCATCGGTCCAGTGGATGACGTCGATGAATTGACCCGAAAGAAAATCCAGAATGCCCATCAGCATATCCTCGCAGCAAATTGGTTGCGGAGACTATAGGCACCGCCCGTCGCTGTTCCAACAGCGGAGCGCCAAATATCGGGGGCCGCAGGGCCATTCCCTGCCAGCCGATGTGTGGATCGCGCGCGGGCTAGCGCTTCTCGCACCGCCAGCCATTCATGCGGTCGGCCTTGGAATCGCATTGTCCGCTGGTCTTGAAGCACTTTGCGGGCTCGCCACCCGCTCGCTTGACCAGGCAGTACTCGGTTGCTGACGCGCCGGATGCAGTCACGATCAGGGCAATGGTGAGAAGTGTTTTCATGATGTCCTCCGTTTCACACTTCCGTGTACGGCGGATGTGCGCGGTCGGATCACTCGGGGCCGGAATGGTCAGCTGCCGCCGGCCATCATCTCCTTGGCGATGCCTGCCACGATCGGGCGCGCGGTCTCGGCGTCGAGGCCGGTAGACAGGCGCCGATCATACAGAATGCGCAGAAGCAGCTCGTCATGGCGCGTCAGCAGCGCGAACTCCTCGTCGTCGTTGAAGATCGACGGGCGCGCGGCGGGGCTGTCATTTGCAAGGCCCAGGCCTTGCGCCACCTCCTCGTGCAGGCAGGACAGACGCAGCAGGTCGGGGTGCTCCGCGCGGATGACCGCCACGGCGCGCGTGTAGGCTGGGTTGTCTCCGCGGGAAAAGGCGAAGACGAGGCAGAATGTCTCCCGCGGCATGGATTCGACCGTGCGTACTGCCGTGTCGCCGATCCCCGGGATCAGCTGGCGCAATTCGGGGCCGTAGGATCGGCGCTCGTCCTCGTGCAGGACCAGAACGTGGAAGTTGGCACTGGCCTGGCTGGACACTGAAATCGGGTGGTTGGCCGCGCGAGACAGGCGCCGGGCATAGGTGTTCAGCGCGGCGCTGTCGTAATCCTGCTTGGCCTTCGGAACCGAGGCGCCAAAGCTCATGTGCAGCCGAACCGGTTGCTCCCAACGGCGGAGTTGGCTTGCTGTTTGCTGTGCCACGAGCGTTCCGCCGCGCGACACGTACTCATCATAAAGCGCGATACGGACGAAATTGTTGACCAGCGTGTGGGCCGCGAACGGCGTGTCCGGTCCGCCGCCATCGGTTCGCAGCAGTCCCTGCGCAAGCAGGTCGGCCTGAACACGGGCGTAGTGCCTTTCAAGCGCGAGGCTGGTCTCGGATCGTGTAATCGTCTGCTGTGGAACGAGAATGTCTGGGACGGCCACCGGGCCGGGCGCCGACGTGGAGGTTCCGGTGGGCTCGCAGCCGGCAAGAACCGCAAGCCCCGCGCCCAGCAGAGCCGTTCGAAGGACCGCTCGCACCACGCCTAGCTGGCCGGTACCGATGTGGAGGCCGTGTCGCCCAACCCGTCCTTGCGGGCCTTCGCTGAGGCCAGTGTGTCGCGCAATTCATGCTCCATTTTTACCAGGTCTTCCTCGGCGGCCGCCCGGCGCGCCTTGCCCTCGTCAGCAATGGCGAGGCTCTCGTTGATGGTCGCGATCAGGTCGGCGTTGGCTTGTTTGACCGCCTCGATGTCGAACACGCCGCGTTCCATCTCCTCGCGCACGACCTTGTTGGTTTCACGCAGGTTCCTAGCGTTGGACGTCAGCAACTCGTTGGTCAGGTCGTTGGCATCCCGCACCGCGGTGGCTGCATCGGCCGAGCGCTGGATGGTGATCGCCTGCGCCAATTGCGTTTCCCACAGAGGCACGGTGTTGACGAGCGTCGAGTTGATCTTGGTGACCAGCGACTTGTCGTTTTCCTGCACCAGGCGGATTGAGGGCAGCGATTGCATGGTCACCTGGCGGGTGAGCTTGAGGTCATGAACCCGGCGCTCCAGGTCGTCGCGCGCGGCCCGCAGGTCACGCAACTCCTGCGCCTTCATCACCTGCTCCTGTTCCGGGGCAGCATCGACCTCGGCGGCTTTTGCCGGGATGACATTCTCGTCCATTTCTTTCAACTTCGCTTCGCCAGCAGCGATGTAGAGTGCCAGCTCGTCGTAGAACTGGAGTGTTTTGTCATAGAGCAGATCGAGGGACTTGATGTCCTTGAGCAGCGTGTGCTCGTGGCCAAGCAGATCGTCGGTGATCTTGTCGATCTGCCCCTGGACGTCCTCGTACTTGGCCACGAAGTTGGCGAAGGGCGCGGTCCTGCCCAGCAGCTTCTCCCACCAGGTGCGCTCGCGACGCACATCGAGTTCATCGACAGAAAAGCCACGGATCGTGCCGACGATGTTGCGAAGGCTGTCCCCGGCCGGCCCGACATCCTTGTTCTTGACGTCGGCGAGCATCGCCTGAGAGATCTCCTGAAGCTCGGCCTGCGCGGCAGACCCGAACGCCACGATGGAGTTGGTGTCGCCCATGTCGATCTCGTCCATCCGCTTGCGGATCTCTGCACCAATCGGCGCGTCGGCCTCTTCCAGGGGCACGATGTCGGTCGCGTGGGCTGGTTCCGGCAGGACCACGGCGGTCACTTCCTCGACGGCGGTCACAACTTCCGCGGCCTTCTTCTGAACTTCCTGTGACATCGCGTTTCCCTCCCAAAAAAATATGGCGTTCAATCCATTCTCACGCCTTCGCGCTGCAAGCGGTCGCGAAGAACTTCGATTTCGACGTCGAGCGCGCTGCGGTCAGAAACCATCAGTGTCTCGGTCTTGGCGCTGAAATTGCGCTCCAGGTCATCCAGGAGAGCAATATACTTCGCGCGGGCCTCGGGGTCGCGTTTGCGGCTATAGAGGTCGGCGAACTTGATCGTCGCCTCTGCCGCGCCCTTGAGGTAGACGACGAGGAATTTCCGTGCTGCCGTCAGGTCACGCGGGTCTTCCTCGACCGTTCGGCACATATGGCGGGCTGTCGCTTGAAAACCCTCGACACGACGTTCCAGGCCGCGTTCGTTCGCCCGCGCGATTGCTGCGCCCATGCGCACCAGCTGCTCCTCCGCCTCGTCAACGACACGGGCCACCCGATCCTGCTGGAACGTGTCGATCCCATCGAGGTTCTTGTTCGCCAGCGGGTCGAGTCCGAAGGCCGCGATATGCAAGACCAGGGCGATGGCGCCATAGATCAGCGGCTCCAGAAGCCCTCCGGCCTCCGGCGAAAAGGTCGCAAGCACGACGCCGAACCCCGCCAGAGCTGCGGCGATGATCTTGCGCGGCAGGGCGGGGCGGCGCGCGACCTTGCGTTCATTGTATGCGGCTTCGGCCTTGAGGCCTTCGGAGAGCGTGAAGGTCGCGAAGACGAGAACCGCGGCAGCGGCGAGGTCGACTGCCATGCCAACGGCGTTTTGGCCGAAGGCCGTAAAAAGAAGCGGTGCGGGAGCGAGGTACAGCAGGTTCACCCGTGCTGCGGCGCGTGCGCGTGTCACCGGCGCCTGAACGGGAGCTACATGCTCGGTTCGGGTGTCGCCGTCAGGAGAGTATTTGCCGCCGAAACGTTGTGCCATCAGGCGGCTCCGATCATTCCGAAGGAGGTGCCGAATATCAGCACCCAAAGCAGGACGAAGGCAATGCGCGGGACAAGGCCGCTTTTCATCGGGCCATGCTGGACGGCTTTCCCGGCTGATCCAGCAAGCGACACACCGAGGAACACGATGCCGAAGACAAGCGCGATCATCACCGCCAGTGCCAGGACCAGGGACAGTAGGATATGCATGGGGTCGCCCCTTTCGCCTCACCTGAGTTTGCTTATAGGACATGGAATTGGCGTCGGCCAGCGTCAAGGTTTGACAGTCTGCGCCTTGCCGCGCCGCACCGGGTATCGCATGCGTTGCGATAGACACTGGGTGCTTGGCGCTATCCAATCCTGCGCACGCCGCGAAGCGGCGCCATCGCCGTACGAGCTTTGCTCGACGGCAAGCCCCGCGTCGGGCAGAACACCTTTGAAAAAGGGAAGCCTCTGCGCCAAAGCCCCGGACGGGCACGGCGGCACCTGGCAATCGGCGGCCACGGGATCAGTGCCCCCGAATGCACCTGGCCCACAGGTCACCACGGCCAACGGTCAATCTTGCGGGAAGCCCGCCAAGGTGCCGACAGGACGCAGCCATAGAACAGCTTGGCGCCCGTTGGCGTCATTGCACCGAACGCTGGCCGCCCGGTCGCTTCCCGCGCACATCCCGCAATGACGCTGCCAGCAGACAGACAAGCCCTGTGGTTTCAGATCAGGTCCATGAAGTCGACACTGCGGTCGGCGAAGACGAGGACATCGATGTCCACAAGCTTGTCACGTCCTTCGTAGATTCCGTCCCTGCCGCCGTTGGCCCGGTCCGTCACCACGAGGACTTTCATGTCCTTGCCGCGGCTGGAATTGCCCATCGTCTCGGTTTCAAACCGGTAGTCGGCAAAGTTGCCGCTGAAGACAGCCCGGTCATTTCTTGCGGTCCCGGCGTCACCCCAACTTTGGCCGAAAATGAAATCATCGCCGGTGCCGCCAAAGAACCGGTCGTTTCCATTGCCGCCCTTGAGCTGGTCGTTGCCGCTTCCACCTTTCAGGATGTCGTCGTGGTCGCCGCCATCGATGTAGTCGTCGCCATTCTGCCCGAAAAGCTGGTCCTGCCCGCCGCTTCCATAGAGCGCGTCATCGCCATTGCCGCCGAAAAGAACGTCGTCGTGGCCGTGGCCATTGACGCGGTCGTCGCCATTGCCCGCCATCACGATGTCGGAGGCGTTGCTGCCCTCGATCTCGTCCGCCCTGCCAGTGCCAATCCTCACGTTGTCCGGGTCGACGGTCATGTCATCGAACACGACCTGCTTGGTCCCGGCATCCACGTTCTTGGTCTTGTTGCCTTTTGAAATCAGGAGCGCTCCGGACTTCTTCTCCGCGAAGTCGAAACTCGCCGCCTTTCCGTCTATATAGACGTAGTTCTTGCGCGCCGCGTCACCGTAGAGCGTCTGGGAGTCGACCTGCCGTCCATAGACCGCGAAATCGTCGATCATGCCGTCGAAGCGCCCGATAACGTCATCGGAACTGCCGGATTTGTTGCGCCATCCGATGCCGCCGACGATCAATGCCTCCGGATTGCTGCTCCAGTTGACCTTGAGGTTCGGGTCGTAGGCGAATTTCACCCCGTCGAGGTAGAAGGCTACGCCCTTCGGTCCGAAACTGTAGGCGAAGTCGTGGGCGCTGCCGGGCTTGATCGCCCCGGGGGCGGAGAACCATTGGCTCTCCATCTTCGTCTGCACGCGCACCACAAGGTCGCCGTCATCTTCAACGATGGCCGAGACATGTCCGCCCTTGCCGTAGTCCTCGGCATCCTTGGAGAACAGCCCCTGCCAGTTCAGCTCCTGGCCCACCTTGAAACGGAAAGCGACGGTCCCCTGGGTCAGCGCCAGCTTCGGGCTGTGCTGGAAGATCATCGCATCGGCGACATCGTCCGAAAAAAACTGCTTCGTCGGAACCGCAAGCACCGGCTTTATGCCTTTCTCCAGAACCAGGTCCTTGCCCTTTGGCAAGTTGGCGAAAGGTGCCTTGATTTTCCCGCGGTCTTTCGCCCCGGCCTCCGGTGTCATCGCCTCGGCAATGTCTGTCGCTGCCTTCACGATGCCATAGGCCGGCTTGGCGGTCGTCTCGATGTCCGAGCGTTTCACAAGGTCGCCGTAGACCGTCACGCTGCCCAACTTGTCCTTGTTGTGCGCGCCGCCATTGCTTCCCTGATCGGAGTAGAGCTGGATCACGGAACGGTCCAGAACACCGTCGCCATTGGCATCCGAATAACGAATCGAGGCGATCTTGGTGGTGTGGCCCTCGATGACGATCCTGTCGCCCTCTGCACGGGAGTAGTCCATCACGACGTCATTGCCGAGGTGGTCGACCCAGTGGTCGTGCAGCTTGTCATTCTCGCCAGCTACGCCGTGCCAGTTGATGATGCCGTTGTCGCTCGTGTGCTTCTCGATATATCGCTGCTTCGCGTTGATCAGGGTCTGGAAATAGAAGATGTCCGCGCCGTTGCCGCCCCAGAGCTGGTCATCGCCGTTGATTGGCTGGCCGGGGTAGAGCTTGCCCTTCGTCAATTCCTTGTAAGGATCGCCCTCGTCGCGTCCGGGATCATTGGCGATTTTCGGCTCCCGGGCATCGGCCCGGGCGATCAGAAGGTCATTGCCGCCTCCACCAGCCAGGATATCCTCGCCATGCCCGCCGTCCAGGATGTCGCGCCCGCCGCCACCGGTCACGCGGTCATTGCCATAGCCGCCCTGCAAGATGTCATTGCCGCCCTTGCCGTCGATCCTGTCGTTGCCGCCGCGACCGTCGATGCCGTCGGCCTTGACCGATCCATTCAGCGTATCGGCCTTTTGCGTGCCGCGCTTCATCATGATGTCGCGGGTCAGGTGGCCATGCATGTTCACGCCATAGCCCTTGGCGATCGCCTGCAACTCTTCAGAGCCATGATGCAACTGGGTCAGGCCCGGCATCAGGTCTTCCATATTCCGGGCCATGAGGCCGGCCTTGGCAAATTTTGGGGCCACCTCGCCGGCCAGCGCCGCCATGTCGGCTTCGCTCAACTGCCGGGCATAGACCTTCACATGGCCCACCGTGCCGTCGAGCAGGTCGTGGGCGCTGTCGGTTGCCTTTTCCCGCCAGGCGCGGGTTGCGCCCACAACGAGCGGGGCGTCGTTGGTTGACAGCGAGGTCTTGAACTCCGGTTCGGAGGCGGCGAGTTGCCCGTTGAGCCAGATCTCCAGCCCCCGCGGTCCGAAGGTCAGGCCAATGTGATAGGTGGTCTGGGCCTTGAGCATCAGGTCCGGGACCTTGAGGTATTCATACTCGCCGTTGGTCTCCATCACCGCAAACAGTGTCCCGTCCTTGGCATAGAGCGTGAACTCGCCCTTGGAGCGGTCCCTCAGATCCTTGGACACCAACGCGAATGTTCCGGCCAGCTTGTCGAGCGAGAAGCTCAGCGCAACGGTGCCGCGCCCGATCTCCAGCGCCTTGGAATGGCCCACATCAAGATAGTCGCCATCTTCACCCGACAGTCGGGTCTTGCCCGGCAGCGCAAGCACAGGCCCTTTGCCGGACGTCGGGTTGTCGGGGGCCTTGGCAAGGTCGGCCGGCGCCTTGATAGGACCGCGATCCTTCGCTGCCGGCGCCTTGACGGCCTCCGCGATGTCCACGCTGGACTTCACGATGCCATAGGCAGGCTTTGCTGTCGTTTCGATGTCCGACGGCTTCAGCAGGTCGCCATAGATCGTGATGCTGCCCAGCCTGTCGTCGTTGTGTGCGCCGCCATTGCTGCCCTGGTCGGAATACAGGCGGATCAACGTGTGATCCATCATCCCGTCCTTGTTGGCATCACCGTAGGAGATCGAGCGCAGCTTCGTCGTGTGGCCTTCGATGATGATCCGGTCGCCCTCGGCGAAGCTGAAGTCGGTGACGACGTCGTTGCCGAGGTGATCGACCCAGTGGTCGTGGATCTTGTCGTTTTCGCCAGCGACCCCATGCCAGTTCACCATGCCATCATCGCCGGTGTGCTTTTCGATGTAGCGTTTCTTGGCGTTGATCAGGGTCTGGAAATAGAAGATGTCGGCGCCCGCGCCGCCGGTCAGGACATCGTCACCAGGGACCGGCTGATTCGGGTAGAGTTTGCCTTTGGTCAGTTCCCGGTAGGGATCTCCCTCGTCACGGTTTGGATCAAAGGCGACTTTTGGCTCGCGGGCATCGGATCGCGCGATCAGGAGGTCGCGCCCGGCGCCGCCCTGCAGGATGTCTTCACCATGTCCGCCGTCGAGGATGTCACGCCCGGCCCCGCCATAGAGCCGGTCATTGCCCGCGCTGCCTTGCAGCAGGTCGTCACCGCCCTGTCCATTGATCCTGTCGTTGCCGCCGCGCCCGTCGATGGTGTCGTCCTTGCCGGTGCCGGACAAGGTGTTGTTGCCACCGCCACCGGCTTTCATGGTGACAGGCCGCATCAGGTGCCCGTGCTCCGAGATCCCGAACTTCGCGGCAATATCTTTCAGGGTGTCGGAGCCGTGGTGCAGTTGGTCGAGGCCGGGCATCAGGTCGGCCATCGCATTGGCAATGGCTGCCTTGCGGCCCGCAGCCGCCGAGACATCGGCGGCCAGCGCCTGCATGTCGCCCTGTCCGAGTTGCTTGTTGAAGATCTGGACGTTGCCGATATCGCCGTCGAAATGGCTGTGCGGTGCGTCCTGTTTCTTGTCGCGCCATGCCCGGGTGGCGCCGATCAGCAGCGGCTGGCCATTTCCGTCGAGCCCGTGTTTCCAGGTCGGCTCGGTCGCCGCCAATTGCCCGTTCACCCAGATCTCCAGCCCCCGACCGCCGAAGCTGATCGCCAGCTGGTATGTCTTGTCCTCGGCCAGTACGAGATCGGGGACCTTGAGGTACTCGGCCTCCTTGCCGTCTTCGAAATAGGCCACCAGCGTGCCGTCCTTGATCCAGACGCTGAACTGACCCTTGCCGTTGCCGTCGAGGTCTTTCGAAACAAGCGCCGCGCTGCCGTAGAGCCTGTCGGCAGAGAAGCTAAGTGAGATCGTTCCCTTGCCAAGCGCAAGCTTGCTGGAATGGCCGACCTGGATGTGGTCGCCCGACTCGCCGCTGTAGCGGCGATCTGCCATCCGGCTGAATACGGGAGTGCTCCCGGAGGGAAGGGTGGTCGTGTTCGCGCGCGCGGCCATCGTTCTCGTCCTGTTTCTTGCCCCCCGGCGCACTGGGCGTGGCATCGGATCATGGAAAAAATGTGGCAAGACCGCTGCCCTTTTCCCGAAACCTCGGGCCAAGGCCGGTAGTTGCGCCACAGTGACGTCGGAAGCTCCTTTTTTCGTTGGATTTTATCTGCCTGCCACACCAGAAGGGTTAAGCACCGAGAGGGCGGCAGGATTTTGCACGATTGCGAAACGGTTTCGGCGATAGACCGCTTTGTTTCTCTGATGCGCAAGGTTGAGACGAATTGTGTCCACGGAGTCACAGCTCCCCAGTGCGCAATTGGCCATTGAAACTGTCAATGGATGCTTTAATGTATGCGTAACCGTAAACCATCCGGTTGCGCCGACTTTGGCGCGGTAGCCGGGAACGAGGGCCGCTCCATGAGCACGAAGACACCGCTGATCACCATCATCAAGGGCGACGGAATCGGTGTCGATGTCACCGATGCTACCATGGAGGTGGTGTCCGCAGCCCTCGAGTCCGTGGGCGGACCGGCGCTTGCCACGCAAGAGGTGCTGGCCGGGGCGGGCTATTTCCGCGACCACGGCGTCGATATCGAGCCCGGGGGTGAGGAGAAAGCCGGGCAGGCGGACGCGATATTCCTAGGGGCCATCGGTCTTCCGGCGATTCGCCACGCGGACGGAACCGAGATCTCTCCCCACCTGCGGTTGCGCGACCGCTACGAGCTCTATGCTGGAATGCGGCCGGTGAAAGCCTTCCCGAATGCTCCACAGCGGCTCGCCGACCCGCGCGCCGCCGCCATCGACATGGTGATCGTGCGGGAATCGACCGAAGGGTTGTTCTATTCCGCGGCGGTTCACGGTCGCACCCGGTTTGTTGGTGACGAGGAAGCCTACGACACGATGAAGATCTCCCGCTCTGTCTGCGAGCGGCTGCACCGATTTGCTTTCCGGCTGGCCGCGAAGCGCAAGGCCCGGGGGAAGCTTGGGCGTGTGACCTGCGTGGACAAGGCAAATGTCTTCGCGTCCATGGCCTTCTTCCGCAAGATCTTCGACGAGGTGAAGGCGGAATTCCCCGATGCGGACGTCGGCTACAACTACGTTGACGCCCAGGCGCTGGACCTGATCCGCAAGCCCTGGGAATTCGACGTGATGGTGACCGAGAACATGTTTGGAGACATTCTCTCCGATCTCGCCGGCGGGCTTGTCGGCGGTATGGGCATGGCGGCCTGTGGAGAGATCGGCGACAAGATCGGGCTGTTCCAGCCCGCGCATGGCTCCGCGCCGGACATCATGGGCCAGGACAAGGCCAACCCGCTGGCCGCGATCCTGAGCGGCGCCCTGATGCTCGACTACCTCGCTGAAAAACTGGACGAGGCCACCCTTGCCAAGGCGGCGGCGGCTATCGACACCGCGGTGGAGACCGGGTTCGAACAGAACCTCTTGCGTCCGATGGAATTCGGCGGCGATATGGGCACGCGGGCGGTCACGGACCAGTTGCTGAAGTTGGTGACGGCGCGCGGCTGATGAACCGCTGAAGGATTTTCGCATGACACGGATGCCCGCGCGCAAGCGTATCGCGCTGGTGGCGCATGACGCCATGAAACCCGCTTTGGTCGCATGGGCGGCACGGAACCGGGAGGCTCTGGCGCGGCATGAGCTCTATGGCACCGGGACGACAGGGGGCAGGGTGGCCGAGGGCACGGGGCTCGACGTGACACGGCTGAAGAGCGGCCCGCTTGGCGGCGACCAGCAACTCGGCGCCATGATCGCGGAAGGCAATCTCGACGTGCTGATATTCTTCTCCGATCCCCTTACGGCGATGCCGCATGACGTGGACGTGAAGGCACTGCTGCGAATCTCGACGCTGGAACAGGTCGTGATCGCCTGCAATGCCGCCACGGCAGACTTCGTGGTGGCCTCCGACATGCTGGATGCAGAGTACACGCCCCAGAAGGATGAAGCCGCGCACTCGGGGTGAGCGTTCTCGACCTGAGACCGTCCCTTTCGATCTCGCTTGGCATAGGCAAGCAGTCCGGGCTGCGCCCGACCCTCCCCCCGGCAGGGCGCATTTGAGAGGCTGTGGACCGAGATGTCGTTGGAGTGCCGCGCGCCAGAAAACGCGAGGAACTGGCGTTCCGAAGCGCCCACCTAGGATCGGGCGCGGCCCCAAACGCGAATTTCTGGTAGATTCAGATGTGGAAGTGAGAGAGCTACATGAGCGCCTTGGCAATTTCTGGAGAAGCCGTTGCAAACACAACTCCGAGAAAAAACAAGAGGATGCCGGCGGCTTCCAAACTCGCGTTGCCAACCAAGAGATCGCTAACTCGCTTCTTTTCGTCTAGTGTTCTTCGCTCTGCGCACCGATCTACGTTTTTCAATTCCCGTGCCATCTCCGAGAACTGACTATTGGTTGAGCTTGTCAGCCCATCGACTTCGTCTTGTAGCGAGGAAAGAGCGCCTTCAAGCAACTCGATGCGGTGCTTTAGCGTTGCGTCGGGGCCGGGAGTGACTTTTGAGCCGGCTCTGAACCCGCCTCCCTGAGCTTTCCCAGCTTTTGGATTGGCGGTGACGTTCTTCACGCGAAGGGCAGAGAGGAACCCAGTTGCGTAGGATGACATCCTGTGTCGGATCGTCGGGACGCCTAGCTGTTTGAGTGATCCTTCGACGCCCCAGAATGCCATGCCAAAGCCGATGAGCTGCAGGATCATCCCGTACCACCGGACCCAAGTCTCAAGCCTGTCCTGTGAGTTGAAATCCACGTAAAACGGTGCAAGCACCAACAAAACTGCGACGAACGACATTGTCAAACCGCGCCACCCAGACATGAGGTGTCGTCCCCAAAGGCCGGGCCATCGCCGTAGCGGAGCCCACTTTCGGGTCTTCTCGGGGGAGCGGTTCACGCTAGTTGTGATCCTTCGCCGATTGTACGAGCGATTGCTTCGTCAGGTGGGCGAGAAAACCACTCACACATCCAACTCCTCCACGAACCGAGCGTTCTCCTGGATGTACTGGAACCGCATTTCCGGTTTCTTGCCCATAAGGCGCTCCACCAGGTCGCCGGTTTCGCCGGGTTCGTCCTCGTCGATGCTCACCCGGATCAGCTTGCGGGAGTTGGGGTCCATCGTGGTTTCCTTAAGGTCCTTGGCGTCCATTTCGCCCAGGCCCTTGAAGCGGCTGACGTCGATCTTGCCCTTGCCCCCGAGGCCCTTTTCCAGCCATGTATCCCGCTCCGCCTCGTCGAGGCAGTAGACGCGTTTCGCGCCCTGCGTCAGCCGGTAAAGCGGCGGGCAGGCGAGGTAGAGGTGCCCGGCGTCGATCATCGGGCGCATCTGGCTGTAGAAGAAGGTCATCAGCAGCGCCGCGATATGGGCGCCGTCCACATCGGCGTCGGTCATGATGATGACTTTGTCGTAGCGCAGGTCGTCGAGCACGAACTTGGTGCCCAGCCCGGTGCCGAGAGCCTGTGTGAGGTCGCTGATCTCCGCGTTGCTGCCCAGTTTCGAGGACGCCGCGCCAAGCACGTTCAGGATCTTGCCCCGCAATGGCAGCAGGGCCTGCGTCTTGCGGTTGCGGGCCATCTTGGCGGAGCCGCCCGCGGAGTCCCCCTCGACGATGAACAACTCGGTGCCCTCGCGGTTGGAGTTGGAGCAGTCGACGAGTTTGCCCGGCAGGCGCAGC
This sequence comes from Aliiruegeria haliotis, assembly GCF_003003255.1. Lineage (GTDB taxonomy): Bacteria > Pseudomonadota > Alphaproteobacteria > Rhodobacterales > Rhodobacteraceae > Tropicimonas > Tropicimonas haliotis. The sequence continues at coordinate 606,625 of NZ_PVTD01000002.1, read as the reverse complement.
CGTTTGGTGGCCGATTTGCGGGCGGTTTCCTTCTCCTGTTTCCGGCGGAGCCGTTCGTCCGCGCGCAGCACGAGGAAGTCGAGGATGGCGCCGGCGGATTTGGTGTCAGCGGCGAGCCAGTTGTCGAAGTGATCTCGCACGGCGTTCTCGGTCATCCGCGCCGCCGCCTCGGTGGAAAGCCGGTCCTTTGTCTGGCCGACGAAGGACGGGTCCGCGATGAAACAGGAGACCAGCGCGCACCCACCGGAGATCAGGTCTTCGCGGGTGATCTGCGCCGCCTTCTTGTTGCCGGAAAGCTCGCCATAGGCGCGAATGCCCTTCAGGATGGCGGCCCAGAAGCCGGCGACATGGGTGCCGCCTTCGGGGGTCGGCACGGTGTTGCAGTAGGACTGGATGAACCCGTCGCGGACCGGCGTCCAGTTGATCGCCCACTCGACGGAGCCGGGTTCCCCGAACTTCTCCTGGAAATCGACCTTGCCGGAGAACGGGACCTCCGAATAGGTGGTCGACTTGCCCAGCGTTTCCTTCAGGTAGTCCGCGAGGCCACCGGGGAAGTGAAACGTGGCCTCTGTGGGCGTTTCACCATCGTCGATCTCCGACTTCCAGCGGATCTCCACACCTGAGAAGAGGTAGGCCTTCGAGCGAATCGACTTGAAGAGGCGGGCCGGCTTGAAGCGGTGGGAGCCGAAGATCTCTTCGTCTGGGTGGAATGTCACCGTCGTGCCTCGACGGTTGGCAGCCTTGCCGACAATCTCCACCGGGCCGAGGGGCAGCCCGCGCGAGAACCGCTGCTCGTGAACCTGCCGGTCCCGCGCCACCTGGACCACCATCGAATCGGACAGCGCGTTGACGACCGAGGCTCCCACGCCGTGCAGCCCGCCCGAGGTCTGGTACGCCTTGCCGGAGAACTTGCCGCCTGCGTGCAGCGTACAGAGGATCACCTCCAGCGCCGACTTGTCGGGAAACTTGGGGTGCGGATCGATCGGGATGCCGCGACCGTTGTCGCGGATGGTGATGGCGTAGTCGGCGTGCAACTCGACCTCGATGCGGTTGGCATGCCCGGCAACGGCCTCGTCCATGGAGTTGTCGAGCACTTCGGCCACCATGTGGTGCAATGCGCGCTCATCGGTGCCGCCGATGTACATTCCCGGGCGCTTGCGCACGGGTTCGAGGCCCTCGAGGACTTCAATGGAGGAGGCATCATAGGACTGGTCAGCGAGACCGCCCGCAAGGAGATCTTCTGGCATGGAACTGCTCTTGCTCTTGTTCATTGGCATATCTTGTGGCCCATACTGGCAGGAATGGCCAGTCTGGGGAAGAGGCCGCGTCGGGCTGCGATGTGCGTGCGGCGAGCCGATGGATCGGTTTCCTTGCACGGGCCGCGTTGCTGCTGGAGAACCTCGGACAGACCCGTTGGACAGGTCGCAGGCCCGCGCGGAGCATGAGAGGGACGTCAGGCGGCCGCTCCGGGCGGCAAACTGTGAGAGTTTCACCGCTGGCGGCAAGCGTCGTCGCTTCCATCCCGATCGGTTGCAGGGTTTGCACGGTGTCGAACCTGCCAGGCAAGACGGTGACCCTTTGCCATCCGCGCCTTTCCGCCGATCCGCTGCCGTTCGCGCGCCCTGGCTGCTGTTGGTGCCCTTTTTTTGGCACACGCGCGCTTGTGCAGTTCGACCGTCAGCCCTAAAGGGGCTGCATGTCCACATCGATGTCATATCTCGGGCACGCGCGTGCGTTGCTCACTCTCGGCGTTCCGCTGATCGGCGGCCACCTGGCGCAATTCGCGATCCAGGCGACCGATACGATCATGCTGGGCTGGTATGATGTCGAGGCGCTTGCCGCCGTGGTGCTTGCCGGATCGCTGTTCTTCACGTTTTTCATCATGGGCTCGGGCTTTGCCTTTGCGGTGATGCCCATGGTCGCGGCCGCGACGGAAAATGAGGAAGGCGATGCGCATATTCGCCGCGTGACCCGCATGGGGCTGTGGATTTCGCTGATGTACTCTGCCCTTGCCATGCCGATCATGATCTGGTCGGAGCCGATCCTCCTGTCGATCGGCCAGCCACCCGAGATCGCGCAGGCAGCCTCGCAATACCTCTCCATTGCCGGTTGGGGCATGATACCCGCGCTTGGCGTCATGGCGCTGAAATCCTACCTCAGCGCGCTGGAGAAGGCTGACGTCGTGCTGTGGGTGACGATCCTCGCCGCGGTTGTGAACGCTTTGGTGAACTACCTGCTCATCTTCGGCTCCTTCGGCTTTCCCGAGTTGGGGATACGTGGTGCCGCCATAGCCTCGGTGACCGTTCACGTGACATCGCTCGTGGGGCTGATGCTCTATGCGATCCGGGCGTTTCCTCAGCATGAGCTGTTCGTGAGGTTCTGGAGGCCGGATTGGGTCGCCTTCGCACAGGTCTTCAAGCTCGGTTGGCCGATCAGCCTGACCAACCTGTCCGAGGTCGGGCTCTTCGCCTTCTCTGCAGTCATGGTGGGGTGGCTGGGCACGATCCCCCTGGCTGCCCATGGCATCGCCTTGCAACTCGCCTCCGCGACCTTCCTCGTGCATCTCGGTCTCTCCAACGCCACGACAATTCGTGCGGGCAAGGCTTTCGGTCGGGGAGAGGTTGAGCGGCTGAAACGAGGCGCGGAGGTCGCCATCGCGATGTCCATCCTCTTTGCCGCTATCACCATTGCGATCTTCCTGACCTGGCCCGAGGAACTTCTGAGCCTGTTCCTCGACCCCGACGATCCGCGCAAGCCGGAGATCATTGCCATTGGCGTCGGTCTGATGGCGATGGCGGCGCTGTTCCAGCTCTTTGACGGGGGGCAGGTCATCGCACATGGGTTGTTGCGTGGGATTCAGGACACACGTGTGCCGATGTTCATGTCGGCCGCTGCCTACTGGCCAGTCGGGATCACGAGCGGCTATCTGCTGGGCTTTACGCTGGGCTATGGGGCGATCGGGGTCTGGGCGGGGCTTGTCTTTGGCCTGCTGGTGGCAAACGTACTGCTCATGTGGCGTTTCTGGCGCCGGTCGCTGCCGCGCTTGCAGGCACAGGCCGCCTGACGATCACCCTTCTGTCGCGCGGGCCTTCAGCATCCTGTCCGCCTTCTTCCGCACCAGCATCGTTCGCAGGTCGTGCATGGCGAAGAGCAACGCGTCGGTAACCTCTTCCAGTTGTTCCTCGGTGGCCCGAGCCTGAGCCCATTGGGTTGTCAGGTTCAGGTGGTCGACGGCCCGGTAGATGTCGTCGATATCCCGCCGGGCGAGCGTCTCCTTGCGGGCCGCCATCCATGTGTGGATCTCCGCGAGGTCACGCTCTGTCAGGACCTTCTGCCCCTGGGGCTTCACCTCGCCGTTTCGGATGTTGAGGACTGCGATCTGCTCCATGTCGAGCCGCTTGTGCCGGTTCTCGGTGTCGACCCGGAAAACCGCGGCTCCGTTCTCCCGCACCCGGAAGTAATACTTTGGAAGATCTGACATTTCCGCGCCCTTCGTCTCGGCCTGCAGCCAACCCTATTGGTGGGGGGGAGGCCTGTCAAAGGGCGGTCTTGTCGTCTCGGGCGGCAAGGGGTGCCACCCTCAGATCCCGGAGTGGCGCGACGTTTCGCGGGCACGGCACGCGGTGAGAACGTGGGCAATCAGGGCGGAGAGAAAGTCCCGGACACGGGTGTTGGCCATCTGGCGGCAGTGGCAACCGCACCTCCGGCGGGCGATCCGGCGAGCCATCGGACGGTCACGCGTGGCGCCGTGGATGGGCCTGTTGTCCAAATGGAAAACCGCCACACCCGTGGATGTGGCGGCTTGCTTCTTGTCTGAAACCCGTCAGTTCAGAGACGCACAGAAACCCTGGATACGGGTGCAAGCTTCCTTCAGGTTCTCGTCCGACGTTGCGTAAGACACGCGGAAGCAGGGGGACAGGCCGAAGGCCGCGCCGAAGACCACGGCAACTCCCTTTTCCTCCAGAAGCGCGGTCGCGAAGACCTCGTCGTTTTCGATTTTCACACCGCCGGGGGACGTTTTGCCAATGCAGCCTTCGATGGAAGGATAGACGTAGAAGGCGCCTTCCGGCTTCGGGCAGGAGATACCCTCGGCGGCGTTCAGCATCTCCACAACCATATCACGGCGGCGCTTGAACACTTCGTTGTTGGCGGGGATGAAATCCTGGGTGCCGTTCAGCGCCTCGACGGCCGCCGCCTGGCTGATCGAGGAGGGGTTGGAGGTCGATTGCGACTGAATCTTGCGCATCGCCGCGATGAGCTTCTCCGGCCCGCCGGCATAGCCGATCCGCCAGCCGGTCATCGCATAGGCCTTCGACACACCGTTGCAGGTCAATGTGCGGTCATAAAGCGCCGGCTCGACCTCCGCCGGGGTGCAGAACTCGAACCCGTCATAGACGAGGTGTTCGTACATGTCGTCGGTCATCACCCAGACATGCGGGTACTTCACCAGCACGTCGGTCAGCGCCTTCAACTCGGCGCGGGTATAGGCGGCACCGGTCGGGTTCGACGGCGAGTTGAAGATGAACCACTTGGTCTTGTCGGTGATCGCGGCCTCCAGGGCGGCCGGTGTCAGCTTGTAGTCCGTCTCGGCGGTGGCTTCGACGCAAACCGGCTCACCACCGGCGAGAAGCACCATGTCCGGGTAGCTGACCCAGTAGGGGGCGGGAATGATCACCTCGTCGCCGGGGTTCAGCGTCGCCATCAGCGCGTTGTATAGGATCTGCTTTCCGCCCGTGCCAACGGAGATCTGTGCCGGCGTGTACTCCAGCCCGTTGTCGCGCTTGAACTTGGCGCAGATCGCATCCTTCAGCGCCGGCGTACCGTCAGGGGCGGTGTATTTCGTGTCGCCCGCGTCGATGGCAGCCTTCGCGGCGGCCTTGATGTTGTCGGGCGTGTCGAAATCGGGCTCGCCCGCGCCGAGGCCGATCACGTCCTTGCCGGCGGCTTTCAACTCGCGGGCCTTGGTCGACACGGCGATGGTCGGCGAGGGTTTCACCCGGTCGAGGGTCGCGGAGAGGAAAGACATGGGCAGCCTCCGGTGTTTTGTGGTTGTGGCAAATTGGTCCGCGGGCTTCTTAGGCTTGCGGGGGCGTGCGGTCAACTGCGCGACGGCTGCGACCGCTGCCGGTCTCCCGGGATCCCGGCTTTTGGAAGCCATTGGAAAACAACTGCTTGGCTGGCCACAGGACGCCTGTTCCTCAGGCGCCTCGCAGTCTTTCTTGGCTGGCGGAAAGCCGGGGACGGCACGGGGTTTCTCGATGTGCCGCCGATGGGCAAGCGGAATGGGAATACGCTCTGGACTTTCCGGTAGCGGCTGGCAGGCAGTGCGCTGCCGATGCTGGCATCGGCGGGACAGGTGCTGAGCTTTGATCCAAGGGCCGAGTCAGGGTGTAGATGGCATGTCGCTCTGCCGAAAGCGGACTTTCTTCGCAGGCGAGGCGCTGAATTACCCGGTTGCAGGAAGTTCTTTATACGTTTATCTTACAAAAGAAAGGACATTGAAATGATCAAGCGGAGTCCCCTCAGTCGAAAGTCTGCTATTGGCGGCGTTATCGAAGTCCGCGGGATTCTGGGTGCAGCGGTCGAAAACCTCGGCACACGGATCGTTGGCGGAGACTGGGCGGAGGGCGATGCCATCAGCCGGGAGGCCGATCTGGTCGAGGAACTGGGCGTAAGCCGGTCCGTTGTCCGGGAGTCATTTCGGATTCTCGGCGCCAAGGGGTTGATCCGTAGCAGGACCTCTGACGGGACCCGGGTTACGCCGCGGTCGGAGTGGCGGTTGCTGGACCCGGACGTGATGGATTGGCGTATCAAGGCCGGTGACACGATTACCTTGCTGGACGACCTACAGAAGGTGCGGCTGGTCATGGAGCCGGGGATTGCGCTCACCGCCACCCAGATGGCGACGCCGGAGCAGCGGTCGCGGGTTCAGGCGGCATGGAACCGGAAGGTCGAAGTGGCGGAGGACACGGAGGCCGACGCCGCCGATCAGCGGCAGAACTTCATCGATGCCGATCTGGATTTTCACCGTGCGCTGATCGAATGCGTCGACTCGGAGCTTCTGGATCAACTCTACTCCGTGATCGAGGCGTCTTTGAGCATATCGATCGACCTGCAGATGGCGGCCGTTGGATATGTCTATGAGATGGTCGGAATGGACGAGAGCCATGAACTGCACGAAAGGGTCTATCTCGCCTTCATGGATGGCGACGCCGAACGCGCCGGCACCGCGATGCGCAAGGTGATCGAGAACGCCATCCGGGATATGCAGGACGGCCTCGCGCAGCAGACACCCTAACAACAGACAACGTGGAGACGATCATGTCGGAGACGCTTCAGCCAGGGCTGATTGCGGCAGTTGCCGAACGCCTGGCGGCGCATGAGTTCAAGGGCTGGTTCTACGGGGACTCGGTCGGTTTCGAAGGGCTGGTGGCAGCGGCGGACATGCTGGATGATCCGAAGTGGGTCGATTTCAGCCACGGGTTCTTCCGTGCCTGGGCCACCCGTCGACGCCCGTTCCATCCCGACGACAACACCGCGCCGGGGCATGTGATGTGCGACATCGTCGACCGCACCGGGGATGCCGTGTTGCGGGACGCCGTTCTGGATCTCGCGCAGCATCTGCGGGACCGGCGGAAGATCGACGGCGTTTCCGTGACATTCGAGGACACTTTGCGTTCCCTGCGGCAGCCCTATGGCGGCGTGCCGCTTTCTTCGGAGCAACAGGCGTTGATGGACGACCCCGGTGCGGGGATCTGGCTCGACTGCATGCATTTCGACGCGCCGTTCTTTGCCCACCTGTCGAAGGTTGATGCGGATGGCGATTGGGCCGCGGCGGCCGTGCGGGAGATCCTTGGCTATCGTCCCTTCCTGTTCGACGAGGCCACCGGCACCTATCGCCATTACTGGCTGGAAAAGCTGGGCCATTCGCAGATCCCCGGGTGGGGGCGCGGACAGGGCTGGGCGTTGCTCGGTATGCTGGATGTTCTGAAATTCTGCGGCAACGTCGAAGGTGCGGACACCCTTCAGGCCCAGGCCGTGGGACTGGCCGAGACCATGGTCGACTTCCAGCTTGAGGACGGAAACTGGCATTGCATGGTGCATGAGCCGCGCTCAGGTCCGGAATCCTCGACCGCCGCGTTCATGGCGACGGCTTTCTATCGCGGGATGAAGCAGGGTGTCCTGCAAGAGGCCTTTGCCGGTCCCGCGGACAAGGCATTCCGCGCGATGGTCGGTAATCTGGACGAGGCGGGCAACCTGCGCGGTGTGTCCGCGGCGGTCATGTCGGCGCTTGTCGACGAACACTATTGGCACGTGCCGCTGGACCGAATCGTGCCCTGGGGGCAGGGGCCTGTCCTGACGGCCGCATCCGCACGGGCGGCCTGGCTGGCGTGACGCGCACGGGATGGTCGGGCCCAAGGTGGCCCGGCTGTCCGGTCAGTCGGCCGTGCGAATGTCGTCATACATGCGGATCGTGACGCCGCCATCCATGACGATGTTTTCCCCGATCATGAACCGCGCTTCCTCCGAAGCAAGCATCGCGGCGACTGCGGCGATCTCGTCGGGGCGGCAGAGGCGGCCCACCGGCTGCATGGCCTCGACCTTGGCCCGTGCCTTGGCGGCATTGCCGGTCGCCCGGAAATCGTCTTCGGCGATCTGCGTGTCCGTGTATCCCGGCGAGATGGCGTTCACCGCGATTCCCTGATCGGCGTACTCCAGCGCCAGCGAGCGGGTCAGCCCCAACAGCCCATGCTTGGCGACGGGATAGGGGAAGGTTCCCTTGATGATCGAGAAGGCGTGGTTGGAGATGATGTTGATCACCGCGCCGTTCTGCTTGCCGACCATGTCGGGCAGCACGGTTTTCGTGCAGGTCCATGCGCCCTTCAGGTCGACGTTCATGCACCGGTCCCAGTCGTCGTCGGTGGTCTCCAACGGCGGGCGGAACACCGCGATGCCGGCGTTGTTGACGAGGATGTCGACGGGGCCGAAAGCCTCCAGCGCAGCCTTATGCATCGCCGAGACGCTGGCGGCGTCAGAAATGTCCGTTCTGACAAACAGAGTCTCGGAGCCTGTGTCAGCGGCGATCGCTTCTGCGGTTTTCGGGCCCTGCTCTTGGTCCAGTTCCGCGATGACAACACGGGCGCCCTCGGAGGCGAATCGCCTTGCGATTGCCTCTCCGATTCCGCGTCCCGCTCCGGTCACGATGGCGATTTTTCCTTCCAACCTGCGCACTTGAACCTACTCCTCGATCTGGTCGTTGACTTTATAAGATAAACAGATCATATCCTTTACCTATCCAGATGAGAACACCATTGGGAGGAAAAAATGGGCATCAATCTGAAAACTGCACTCCTTGCGACTGTATCCGGTGCGATTCTGAGCGCCGGTGCGGCCATTGCCGAGGACAAGGAGATTGTGGCGATCTACAAGAGCGGCACGCAGCAGTACTTCATCGACCAGGGCGACGGCTTCAAAGCAGCGGCAGAAGAACTTGGCTACACCGCCAAGATCATCAACGTCGAACTGGACGCCAACCTTGCAATCTCCGCCGTTTCCGACGCCATCGCGTCCGGCGCCAAGGGGATCGGCATCACCGCACCCGACCAGGCGATGGGGCCGGCCGTGTCGCGCGCAGCCGCCGAAGCCGGTGTTCTCATGGTGGCGACCGATGACCCGATCATGCAGGAAGACGGCAATCCCGTTCCCTTCGTCGGGTTTGACGGCAAGGCCATGGGCACCGAGGTCGGCAAGCGCGCCGGCGAGTTGCTTGTCGAAAGCGGCTGGCTGGACGGCGCCAAGTACGGTGTGCTCAGCGTAGAGGTTCAGACCCTTTCGGTCTGCAACGACCGCACCAACGCCGCGCAGGAGCAAGTCATTGCCGCCGGTGCAAGCGCCGACAGCATCGTGCACGTGTCCTACGATGGCACCGCCGACACCTCGCTCGCCGCGACCGGGCCGGTTCTGACCTCGAACCCGGGCATCGACAAGTGGGTGGTTTTTGCTTGCAACGACGAAGGTGTGCTGGGCGCCAACAACGCGCTGAAGAACGCGGGCTACGGGCCGGACGACGTGATCGCCGTGGGTCTGGGCGCTTACGAGGCCTGCCGCCCCTGGAAAGCCGGCATCCCCTCGGGCTTCAAGGCCGCGCTGTACCTCTCGGGCACCGATGTAGGTGACGCCGCCGCGCGCACGCTCATCAACTCGATCGAAACCGGCGAGCCTCTGCCGCTCAAGACCGTGGCCAACACCACGATCGTTGATCCGAGCAACTACGCAGACGTTATGCCCTGCGACTGATTTCCTCCCTGGCGGGCGGGCACCTATCGTGGTGCTCGCCTCCAATTTCCAGAACAAGAAGGACCAGGCAATGTCGTCTGCCATCCTCGACGTTCAGGGAGTAGGCAAGTCCTTCCCCGGTGTGAAGGCGCTCTCTGATGTCAATATGAAGGTCCACCCCGGAGAGGTCGTCGCGTTCGTCGGCGAAAACGGGGCCGGAAAATCAACTCTGCTGAAAATTCTCTGTGGCGACTACACGCTGGACGAGGGCACGGTGTACCTCGACGGCGCCGAAGTCAGCCACGCCAGCCCGCTCGAGGCCCGCGATGCCGGGTTCCGGCTGGTCCGGCAGGAGCCGGAAATCGTGCCGCATATCTCGGCGGCGGAAAACATCTTCATCGGCGAGTATCCACGCCTGCCCGGCGGGCGTGTCGATCACGCGGAAATGCGTCGGATCACCACCGACCTGCTTGAGCGCTACGGCTTTGCCGGTGTGCTGGATATCGACGCCCTCGGGCGCACGCTCTCGCCCGCGCAGCAGCACATCGTGGAGATCCTGCGCGCGTTGAAGGAAGGCGTGAAGGTCGTCGCCTTCGACGAGCCGACCTCGTCGCTGACCACCAAGGAGGCCGACCGCCTCTTTGCCCTGATCCGCAAGCTGCGCGAAGAAGGGCTGGGCATCATCTATGTCTCGCACCGGCTGCACGAGGTCATGGCGATCTCGGACCGGGTCGTCGTGCTGAAAGACGGTGTGCCGACCGGCAACCTGATGATCAAGGACACCGACGAGGAAGAGATCGTCCGCCTGATGGTCGGGCGCGAACTGGCGCATGGCTACAAGCGCGATGAGGTTACCACGGACGAAGTGGTGCTTGAGGTCGAAAACCTCCGCAGCCGCTGGCACGACGGGATCAGCTTCCAGATCCGCGCCGGTGAGATCGTGGGCTTTGCCGGGCTGGTCGGCGCGGGTCGCACAGAGCTTGCCAAGGTTCTGTTCGGCGAATTTGAAAAGGAAGGCGGCACCGTCAAGATCTGCGGCGACGTGAAGGATATTCGCTCCCCCGCCGATGCCATCGCCGCCAATATCGGTTTCGCCCCCGAAAACCGGAAGGCCGAGGGCCTGATCCTCGTCCGCTCAGTGATCGAGAACGCCTCGATGGCGGTCTATTCCGCGCTCGCGCGTTTCGGCATCCTGCGCACCCAGCAGATGGTCGACAAGGTGTCGCCTTTCGTGCGCCAGCTGGAGATCAAGACCCCCAGCATGGAGCAGGAGGTCGGCAAGCTTTCGGGCGGCAACCAGCAGAAGGTCGTCCTGGCTCGCTGGCTGGCGGCGGCGCCGCGCCTGTTGATCCTCGACGAGCCGACCCGTGCCGTCGACGTCGGGGCCAAGGCCGAAATCTACAGGCTGATCGACGATCTGGCCAAGCAGGGCATGGCGATCATGATGATCTCTTCCGAAATGCCCGAACTGCTCTCCATGTCCGACCGCATCATCGTCATGCGCGACGGCGTGATTTCCGACCCAATCGAAAAGAAAGACGCCACCGAGGAGGCAATCGTGAATTTTGCTCTCGGAACAAAGGCCGCCTGACATGCCCACGGAGGACAAGACAGTGAGCATTACCGAACAAGCCGCGCCGCAAATGGCCCCTGAGGGGCCCGGGCTCTTCAAGCGGATCACCAACGCAGTCGGCGCCGAGAACCTGTCGCTGGTCATTGCGCTGATCATCATGGTGGCGCTGATCACCACGCAGACGGAGTTCTTCTTCTCTCCGCGCAACCTGATGAACATCGGGCAGAACATGGCCGTCGTCGGCCTGATCGCCGTGGGCATGACCCTGGTCATCGTCTCTGCCGGGCTCGACATTTCCGTGGGCTCGATCGCCGGTTGTGCCTCCGTTGTCTGTGCGCTGACCGTGACCCAGATGGGAACGGTCATCGGCGGCGTTGCATTCGGCATGGGCATCGGGGTTGTGCTCGGGCTGATCAACGCGACGATCATCTCTATCCTGCGGGTGAACCCGGTCGTGGCGACGCTGGCGACGTTTTCGGCGTTCCGCGGCGTGGCCTTCCTGATTGCACCAGGCGGTCGCCCGATCGGCGTTCTGGACCAGAACCTTGCCTGGCTCGGCTCTGGCCGCCTGTTCCAGACCGAAACGTTCCCCGGTCTGCCGGTTGCCTTCATCATCCTGATCATCGTGGCCTGTGTCGCCCATTTCGTGATGAGCTCGACCGTCTTTGGCCGCTCCATCTACTCCATGGGCGGCAACCCGGTGGCGGCACGCCTTGCCGGTATCAACCTGACCCGCATGCGCTATGCGATCTACGCCATCTCCGGCGCGCTGTCCGGTCTGGCCGGTGTCATCGTCACGGCGCGGACCTCCTCTGGTCAGCCGGCCTCCGGAACCCAGGGCCTTGAGCTTGAAGCGATTACGGCCGTGTTTCTTGGCGGGGCGCTGATGGCGGGCGGCAAGGGCACAATCGTGGGCTCGATGCTGGCGGTGCTGCTGCTGGCGACGCTGTCGAACGGGATGAACCTGCTTGGTATCGCGACCTTCTATCAGCTCGTCGCCAAGGGCCTGCTGCTGGTGTTGGCCGTTGCCATCGGTCAATGGCGCCTCGCCCGGGCCGAGAAGCAGCAGTCCAAGCTGGCCGCCGCCGGAAAGTAAGTCCGATGTCTCAGATTTCCCTCTCCAACGACCACATCGCGATCAGCATCGCGCCGGAGTTCGGCGCACGTGTGACCGAGCTTGTGGACCGCCGCTCGGGCCGCAACTGGCTGGTCGGTGGTGCTTGCGAGGGCGACACCGGGGAGGCTGCGGCCTATCTGGGAACCGAAGCGCGCGGGTGGGACGAATGCGCCCCAACCGTCGCGCCCTGTGAAGACCCCGACTGGGGGCGGCGTCTGCGGGATCATGGCGATCTCTGGGGCCGGCCCTGGAAAGCCGAACGGGCTCGGGGCAACGTGACCAACCGTTTCGAGGGCCCGGAGTTCACGTTCACGCGTGGCCTGCGCCTCGATGGTCCGTGCCTTCTCTGCGACTACACGATCACCGCCACCACTCACGCTCGCCTGCCGTGGATGTGGAGCCAGCACCTTCTGCTGGCGACACATCCGGGCGAACGGATCGTGCTCGACGGAGTCGGCCAGTGGGAGGACCACGGAACGGTTCCTGAAACGATGCAGGTTCAGGACCTGACCTCCGGGCTTGCGCAAAAGACCTACGGGACCGTGCAGGATCAGGCCTGCATCGGCATCGACGGCACCGATGGCGGCATCCGCCTGCGGTGGAGCGCAGCGCAGATGCCCTATTGCGGTGTCTGGCTGGGCTTTGGCGGCTGGCCGACGCCAGAAGCCCCGCTGCACCAGATGGCGCTGGAGCCGACCACGGCCCCCGCCGATGACCTTGCGGTCGCTCGGGCCAGCGGCACCGAACGCTGGCTGGAGCCCGGTCAGACAGAACACTGGCAGGTCGAGATTGCGATCCTGCCCAGGACACCAGAATAACAAGGAGCCCGATCATGTCGGAGGAAAACATTCTCTACCGCGTCGAGGACGGCATCGCCTACCTGACGATCAACCGCCCCGAGAAGATGAACGCCATCACCGCCGCCATGGGCAGCCGCATCGCGCAGCTCTGCCGGGAGATTGACATCGACGATACCGTCAAGGTTTTGATCATCGACGGGGCAGGGGAGCGCGCCTTTGCCGCTGGCAGCGACGTGAACATGCTCGATGACCTCGGCACACCGTGGGACGGACGCAACCGCGCGCAATACGACCGCGACTATGTCGAGCCGATCCAGCGGATGCGCAAGCCGGTGATCGCCGCGATTGACGGCTATTGCCTCGGCGGTGGTCTGGAAGTGGCGATGATGTGCGACATTCGTGTTGCCACCCCGCGCTCGACGTTCGGTGCGCCCGAAGTGCAGCGCGGCTGGCACGCCGGCGCGGGCAACACGTCGGTGCTGCCCCGCATGATCGGCTTCGGCAATGCCGCGCTCTGGATCCTGACGGGGGACAAGTTCCCCGCCGAGGAAGCCTATCGCGTTGGTTTCGTGCAGCGCCTGGTGGAGGTAGACGACCTGATGCCGACCGCGAAGGCCATTGCCGTGCGGCTCGCCAAGAACCCGCCGATTGCCGTGCAGTCCGCCAAGAACGTCATCAAGCGCAGCCAAGGCACGTCGCTCGAACAGGGCCTGTCAATGGAAAACGACGGCTACACGCTCTGCATGATGACCGAGGATGCGCAGGAAGGCATGGCTGCCTTCGGCGAGAAGCGCGAACCCGTTTTCCGGGGACGGTAAGATGAAGGACCAAGTGATGCCTGACACCGCCACCACGACCCGCGCACCGCTCGAAGGGCTGAAGGTGCTCGACCTGACAATTGCCATGGCTGGCCCGCTCTGCACGCAGCGGATGGGCGAGATGGGCGCCGAGATCATCAAGATCGAAGCGCCGGGAGGCGGGGATTTCTCCCGCCACGCGCCGATGGCCGGGATCACCAAGTTCGGCGATGCGACCTGTTTCGTGACGCTGAACCAGAACAAGAAGTCGCTGGTGCTGGACCTGAAATCCGACGCTGGCCGAGAGGTTCTGTATCGCATGGTGGAGCAGGCCGATGTGCTGATCCAGAACTTCCGCCCCCGCGTGGCGAAGAAGCTGGGGATCGAGTACGAAACCCTGCGCGAGATCAATCCACGGCTCGTCTACGGCTCGGTCTCGGGCTACGGCGAGGACGGCCCGATGAAGGACCGCCCCGGCCAGGACCTTCTGTTGCAGAGCTTCACCGGCCTGACGATGAACGGCGGCAAGGCGGGCGAGCTTCCGCAGGCCAGCCCGCTTTACATGGTCGATGTCTCTGCCTCGCACATGGTCTGCGAAGGCGTGCTGGCCGCGCTGGTCGCACGCTCGATTACCGGCGAGGGGCAGGAGGTGAAGGTCACCATGATGGGTGCCATCATGGAGATGCAGTGCCAGGAGATCATGTCCTATATCGCCGCCGATGCGCCGCCCGAGCGCGGAACCTCGCCGCAGGTCTCGATCTATCAGGAGCCGCCCTACGGCATCTACAAGTGTTCGGAAGGGTTCCTGTCCATCGCGCAAGCCGATCTTGACGTGCTAGCGCAGGCGCTGGGCTTGCCGAAGCTGGCCGAGATGAAGGCCGCCCGGCCCGAGCAATCGGACGGAAAGACCGTGGCCGCGTGGCGGGATGCGATCTATGCCGAGGTGGCCGCGCTGCTGCTGACCAACACGGCGGCGCATTGGGACGGGCTGCTGGCGCCGCTCGGCGTGTGGTGCGTGGTCGTCAACGACTACGACGACTTCCTCAATCACCCGCAGACGCGGAACCGGCTGGTGGAGATCGAGCATCCGGTTGGGGGCACCTATACCGCTGTCGCGCCGGGCATTTCCTTCTCCGAAAACCCCGAGCCCAAGCTGAAGCACGCCCCGCAATACGGTGCCGACACCCGGGACGTTCTTGCGTCCTACGGTTTCGACGGAGATGAAATCTCAGGGCTGGTCGAAAGCGGCGCAGTGCTGGCAAACGAAAGCTGACAATGAAGATCACGGCCCTGCGCACCTATGTGGTGCCGCCGCGCTGGCTGTTCCTGAAGGTGGAGACCGATGAAGGTCTCGCCGGATGGGGCGAGCCCGTGCTCGAAGGCCACGCGGAAACGCTGGCCGCCAAGATCGCGGAACTCGAAGACTTCCTGATCGGTGCCGATCCGATGCGGATCGAGGACATCTGGCAGATGCTCTATCGCAACGGCTGCTATCGCGGCGGGCCGGTGCTGATGAGCGCGCTCAGCGGCATCGACATGGCGCTGTGGGACATCAAGGGCAAGCACCTTGGCGCCCCGGTGCATTCTGTGCTCGGCGGGCCGGTGCGGGACAAGGTGCGCACCTATTGCTGGGTGGGCGGAGATCGGTCCGAAAACCTGATCGAGGGCGTGAAGGGCCTTCAGGCGCAGGGCTACACGGCCGCCAAGATGAACATCTGCGAGGAGCTTCAGATCGTCGACAGCTACGCCAAGGTCGACGGTATCGTGAAAAAGCTCTTCGAGTTGCGCGAGGCGGTGGGCACGTCGATGGACCTTGCCTTTGATTTCCATGGCCGGGTGCATGGGCCGATGGCCAAGGTGCTGCTCAGGGAGCTGGAGCCGATCCGGCCGATGTTCGTCGAGGATGCGGTGGTCTCGACCCAGATCGACCTGATGGCCGACCTTGCCGCCGGCACGTCGATCCCGCTCACGGTCGGGGAGCGGCTGCATTCGCGGTATGACTTCAAGCCGGTGTTCGAGAAGCGCGCGGCCAGCATCGTGAACCCGGACACGGCCCATGTGGGCGGTATTTCCGAGATGGTGCGGATTGGGCATATGGCCGAGGCCTATGACGTGGCGCTTGCCCCGCATTGCCCGCTTGGCCCCATTGCGCTGGCCGCTTGTTTGCAGGTGGATGCGGTCTGCTACAACGCCTTCATCCAGGAGCAGAGCCTCGGGATTCACTACAACTCCACCAGCGATCTGGGCGATTACACGACACCGGGCAACGGGCTGCGGGTCGAGGATGGATTTCTTGCCATCCCCACCGGCCCGGGCCTTGGGATCGAGGTGGACGAGGCCGTGGTGGAGAAGGCCGCAGCACAAGGCCACCGCTGGCGCGCGCCGGTCTGGCGGCATGAGGACGGGTCGATCTCGGAATGGTAACATCCCTTTCGGGGAAGCCTTGAGCACACGCGCGGCAGGGGCCGCACAGGGAGGATGGAATGGAGAACGCAAAACGCCTGGCCGGGATGCTGGCCGAGATCGGGG
This sequence comes from Aliiruegeria haliotis, assembly GCF_003003255.1. GTDB lineage: Bacteria > Pseudomonadota > Alphaproteobacteria > Rhodobacterales > Rhodobacteraceae > Tropicimonas > Tropicimonas haliotis. The sequence goes on along the minus strand of NZ_PVTD01000002.1, from coordinate 590,533 downwards.
CGGACTGGGCGGTTCTGACCGGGCCGGATTCCGTATGCTTTGCCACGGGCCATGTCGTGCCGGTGGAGATCGGGCCGAACCCGTTTTCGGGCGGGCCGACCATCGCCTTCGTGGGTCGTGACGAGGCGGTCGGGGTGGTTTGCCCCAACACGGATGCAGGGCAGGGGGGCGAGTGGGAAGAGGTTTCCTATCCCGGCTTCGCCTGTTCGGTGGTGGATCAGGTCGGGAACTATCTCAAGGCCACGCAGGAGATGATCGCGAAACTCGGCATCTCGGGCCGGGTCGCGGTGGAGCCTGCGAGCCTGACGGCGGCCGTGGCCGATCTCTTGCCCTCGGAGCGCGTGGTGATCGACACGCCCCTGAAGCGCCTCCGCGCGGTGAAGACCGAACGCGAACTGGGCTTGCTGAAACGCTCCGCCGAGATCGCGGCGATGGGCCAGCGCGAGGCGCTGACCGCCTCCGTTCCGGGGCGGTCCGAACTCGACGTGCTCAACGCGATCCGGGCGCGGATGGAGACGGAAGCCGGCATTCGTTGCGCATTGGCGGGTGAGTATCTGGCCGGTGTCGAACGGTCGTCAACGCTCGGCCTGCCGCCCGGTGCCTACCGGCTCCGGACGGGCGATCCGGTTGTCTGCGACCTTGCCCCGCGGGTGCAGGGTTACTGGGGCGACAGTTGCAGCGGGTTCATCGTCGATGGCGAGGGGTCCGAGGCCTATCGGGAGATGCACGCGGCCTGTTTCGGCACGCTGCAACTGGCCATCTCGGAGCTGCGTCCCGGCATGCGGGTCTGCGATTTCGACCGCCTCTTGCGGGAGCACCTTGAGGCCGCTGGCTATTCCTATCCGCACCATTCCGGCCACGGGATCGGCGCGTCGGTGCATGAATGGCCCCGGCTGGTGCCGGACGAGACCGCGTTGATCGAGGAAAACATGGTCCTCATGGTCGAACCCGGAAGCTACCTGCCCGACCTCGGCGGCATCCGCTGCGAGTTCATGCTGCGCGTCACGCACGACGGCGCGGAGCCGATGGCGACGTTCTGACCGTTGTATTGCTGGCCATCGTCGCAACGGCGTCGTTCGGATTGATGGGCGGGATCTTGGCGTTCCAACCCCATGGTTCAAGGGCGATGCGACCACGCCTGGCGTAGTTTGGTGACGGTCTTTGGCTTTCCATACCTGCGACCGGTTCCAGGCCAAAGGGGGCCTCACGGCCGTTGCGGGGAATGGCGGCACAGTCCGCACATTGTTGGCCCGAAACAGCTATGTCCCCGTGCCCGGCCGGGACAGGCGGGCGCGGTTTGGATTGGAGCCTGCGAGGCAATGGGGTTCGGCCATGTTGGCCCGTTCCGATCTGGTGGAATAGGACCGCGCCCCGGAACCGTTGCGGTTGGAGACAGGTTGTGAGAATCGCAGGTAGCCCGGTTGTCGCCTACATGCGCTCGATGTGGAACCGAGCGACAGCTTCGGTAATTGCGGTACTACCGCTGGCACGTTGTTCAGAGTGCAACGCTCTCGCCTCATCGGTCCGCCCTTCTGTCAGAATAACGACCGTGCGGCGATGCATGTTTGGGGCGGTGCGGAACGGGAAGCAGCCTGAGCGTCAGGCGGCGCGAGGGCAATGCAAGGTCCCAAAGGGAATACGCGATCGAGGCGATCCGCCGGTTGCCGCAAAGCGTCAGCAGGGTGCGGTGGAACTTCTCGGCGGCGTTCGCAAAGCCATCAAGGTCCGTTTTCGCGAGTTGCTTGTCCATTTCGTCCAGTACCTCGTAGAGCGGCGCGAGATCCTCGTGGGTGGGATTTCGATGGCCAAGCAAATCCACCGCCATCGTCTCGATTCCTGTCAATTCCTCGTAGATCTCCCGCGGGTCGTGGGGCGGCAACCGCAACACGCGAATGCCGTGCCGGAGACCAACGGACGCCAGACCCTCGTTGGACAGGCGCTGCAGCGCCTATCGTACCGGTGGCCGACTTTTCCCCATCCCTTCCGCGAGCGTGCAATGCACGAATGATCGACGGTATATGCCATGTCACCAAGGCCTTTGGCGGGGTCCGACTGCGGGACATGTTCGCGCAGTGCGCCTCTACCCCCGAAATCTCCAAGCTGTTTGCAGGAAGTCTGGCGGCCGCGCCCTTGGCCGTCCACGCAGAAGCCGCCTGATGGCTCCGCCCGGAACGGCGGAAGCACAAAAAAGGACTGGTGGACACGAAAGCACGAGGTGGTGCGTTTCAGCCTGACAAGAAGGACCCGACGGATGAAGAGGGCTTTTGCAGGGTTCGCTGCAGTTTCGTTGTTGTTCGAGGGGGCGGCCGGATCGGTGGTCGCTGTCGATAAACCGTGCAAGACCATTCGGGTCATTGTTGTATCGAGCGCCGGCGTCGGAACAGACAGATTCGCGCGCAAGTCAGGGCACTGGTCGAAGCGCCGCTTGGCGTGGCGTTCGGAGTGACGAACATGCCCGGCGGCCTTGGCGGCAAGGTAGGCGAAGCCGTATGGCAGGCGCCGACAGACGGTTGCACCGTACTAGTCATGTCGGAAACCTGGACGACCTACGGTGTCAACGGTGCCTCGACAACAACTGTAAAAGGCTGGAACTACTTCGTGTTCGGTGGCTCGCCGGGCGTCATCGCCGCCTAGGCCGATTCTCCATACGTGACCTTCGAGGGTCTCGTTGCCGCCGCGAAAGAAGCCCCGGAGACGGCTACGGTCGCCAACTTGGGCATCGGCCAGTTGTGGTACGTGGAGGTCGCGATGTTTGAAAAGGCCGGAGACGTGAAATACAGGGGCGGTGGGCTCCATGGCTCCAAGCCGGTGATACCTTGGCTCTGACTGGCAAAGTGGCTGCCGCCAGTGCCAACACGGTCGAAGTCGCTTCCTACGTCTAGGATGGCAAGATGCGTGTTCCTGCCGCCGCCGAGCTAGATGATTTCACCTTTGCCAATGGCGGTATTTCACCATCGATGACCAAGAATCTCCCGAAAACCGAGAAATTCCTGCCCATGGGCCACCACCTCTCCCACTCTTCGATCGTGACCCAAGGTCGCGAACAGGCCCTGCGGGATGATATGACACACGATCCTGACACCGGACCCCAGCCCCACGATGCGGAAGGCGGAAAGGACATAGCCGCCAGCCCCGGCGGAAGCACATTCGAACTCGAGGAAGGAACCCGCAGATTGCGCTCCGGGGATCTGGTAATCAGTCCGATCTTGATGCTGATCTCGCTCGTTTTCGCAATCCAGTCGGCTCTGATGATCCACAATACCGTGTCATCGGGCGTGTCGAAGATTGCCACATCGCCGGGTCTGTTCTCGACGCTGACCAGTGTCCTGATCTTTCGCCGCTCCTGCTGGGTCTGTGTTGGGGGCCATTCGCACCCGCGTAGGGTACTGATTCCTGCCTCCAGACGTGCTCAAGGCGTATTTCGGGCAATGGGAAATGTGAGAGCCTGTCATCGCTGTGGCGCTCTTCTTCGTTTTTTGATCTGATCGGATGGGTGCCGTTCTCGTCGGCCACGGCGGCCTTCGGAATCGCCAAGATGGCGATCCGCCGCGCTGCGAGTTTTTGGGCCATTCTTGCGATCATAGTGCCCTACGTGGTGCTCGTCGTTCAGTCTTAACCCGTATTGCCGCGACGCAGTTTCCGAACGATCCGACCATTTCTTGGCTGGTCGAGCTGGTGTCCCGCGGCGTTTGCGATCCGTGCCGCAAATGAACGCGCCTGAGCAGATGCCAAACCGGTGGAGTATCTTGCGAGTATTGTCGGCGATTTCGCCCAGTTCTTGGGAGCCATCGTCGAGTTTATCAATCGACGCCAATCGGGTCTCATGGCCATTTCGTCGGTGCTGGGTTTCTTCTTCGGGGCGTTGCCATTTTGATCGGCATCATGTCGTCGCCCGCAGGGACCGAGGTTCTCTGGGCCTATGAGCGGTTCAGCTATGGCAGTCTCGACCTCTATGGGGGCCTGCGCTGGGTGCCGATGCGATCGGTCTGTTCGCCATTCCGCACGCATCAATATTTACAGAAGACGCTTTTGGCCGACTTCCGTTCGGATACGGGGCGCTGGATCCAAGTACTCCGGAACCCGGTGGAGAACGCAGCCGGCATCGTCAAATGGGCCGTGACCGGCGTCGGGATCGGTGCACTTTCAGGTGTGAGCGAGAACATCGCCGCCTGCGGCGCTTATGGTATGGCAAGGAACTCCTCCGATGAGCCAGAGAGATTTGGCAAGGGGGTGATGGCGGGCACCATTGCGCCGGAGACGGCAATCAACGCCACTATTTCCGGCGCCGTGCTTGTCCTCCTTGTTCTCCGCATTTCGCGCAGCCCGCCGACGGCCGTGCTGATGGGCGCGCTGGTGCTGCACAACATCCGCTCGGGTCCGATGCTGCCGATCGGGTTTGCCGAGTTTCTGTTCGACAAGGGGGTGTGGCATTGCTGGGCGACGATCATGTTGCAGGTCATTGGCATCCTGTCGGCAAGACCGGTGGTCATGATCCTGAAAGTGCCACCGCGCATCCTCGCCCCCTTGATTGCGATCCTGTGCGTCTGCAGGCACACACTCGGTGTCCGACAACATGCTCTATATCTGCGTGCTCGTGATAGCGGGCAGCATTGGCTACGTGTCTGAGGAGTACGGATACCACCCCGCTTCCCCGGTGCTGGGCTTCGTGTTCGGGTTGCTGGCGGACCGCAGTTTCAGGCGCGTCCTCAACAGCCACAGCAGGAACTTCTTCGCCTTGATCGACCTTCGACAGCACGGCCGAGGACGATATCGGCCCCGTGGTCGAGGCGTAGATGGCCGATCTGGATGCACATAAGAGGTTTTTTTTCCCGGCGTTCGCGGAAACCGACCGGTCGACCTTCATGGGCAACCGGTTCGTTGGCGAGCCGCTGCTGGCAGAGAACCCGATGAGGATGACCCGCTGACTCCAAATGCACAACAGGCACCCGGCGCGGCCGCTGGCTACGCCAACCGAGAGCTGCTTCGGCCGGGTCGATCCGGCGCGGCTTTCGGTGCGTGATGGCGCCCAGCGCCGTGTCCACGGTGACAAGCCCACCAAAGAGGTGGCACTCCACGCCACCTTCTACGAGACCCGACCAGCGCGGACCGGCACGGTGGTGCACCTGCATTCGACCCATTCGGTCGCGCTGTCGATGCTGCCGGACACCGACCCAGACAACATGATCCCGCTGCTGACCGCCTATGGCATCATGAAACTCGGCAAGGTGAAGCTGCTGCCCCATTTCATGCCGGGCGATCCGGCGATGGGCGGGGCTGGCGGGCAAGCGCAGCGCAGTCGTGCTGGCCCATCACGGACCGGTGGTCGTTGGCAAGGACATCGAGGCCGCCTGCTATGCGATGGAAGAGCTTGAAGAGACCCCGAAAATCGCCATCCTGACACGTGGCCTGGACCCAAAGCTGTTCACCGACGCCGAGATTGGGGGCCTGGTGCGCAAGTTCAATGTAGATTGGGACGATTGAGATGACCCGCTTCTCCGCCAACCTCGGATTCCTCTGGACCGAGCTTTCCCTGTCCGATGCAATCCGTGCGGCGAAGGCGGCCGGGTTTGACGCCGTGGAATGTCACTGGCCCTATGATATCCCGGCCGAAGAGGTCGCGGCGGCGCTGGCGGAGACCGGCCTTGCCATGCTGGGCCTGAACACCGTCCGTGGCAAACCCGGTGAAAACGGTCTCGCGGCATTGGCCGGGCGCGAAGTGGAGGCGCGTGCGGCCATCGACCAGGCCATCGACTATGCCGTGGCCATCGGGGCCGCCAACGTTCATGTCATGGCCGGTGTCGCAGAGGGGCCCTCAGCGCGGAGCGTCTTCCTGTCGAACCTGCAATACGCCTGCGACCGGGCAGCGCCCCACGACGTCACGATCCTGATCGAACCGCTCAACCACCACGACGCGCCGGGCTACTTCCTGAAAACCTCTGCGCAAGCTGCCCGGATCATCGCCAAGATCGGCCACCCGAGCCTGAAGCTGATGTTCGACTGCTACCACCTCCAGATCATGGAGGGCGATCTGACCCGGCGGCTGACCGACCTGATGCCAGTGATCGGCCACATCCAGTTCGCCTCCGTCCCCGACCGGACCGAACCCGATTGCGGCGAGGTCAACTACACCCACATCTTCGACCATATTGACGCGCTCGGATACACAGCCCCGCTCGGCGCCGAGTACAGGCCGCGCAGCAGCACCGACGACGGCCTCGGCTGGTTGAAGTTCCAACAGAACAGGGACGCCAGCCCGGGGCAATAGCGCCGTCGCCTGATGCCTTTTCTTGCAGAGATCCAGCGTCGCAAGGCGCAGAGGACTGTTTACGCATGAACTGGCGCCACGTTGGAGACGCCAACGACTGACGGCCCTTGGTTGGCCCGTTCGCGCAGGCTCGCTGATGCCCGGCGCCTTTGGCGGCCGCTTCGCGCATTGCCGGCCCCCGAAATGAGGGCGGAGCATCTTGGCGGCGGGTCAATTGCCCAGGGGTGCGCGCGGAGAGGTTCGGGACGAGTCGCCCTTCGCCCCTGGAAGCTGTCCATCGGGAGATGCGGCAGTCCGGATCAAGCTCGCCGTGTCGCGACATGGTGACGGGGGGTCGGAACCCGACCAGAACGCCCCAGTTCCAAGTGGCACATACGACGCTGAATGAGCGGTGGGGCAGGGCAATTTGCTCGGCCGGTCGCGGCTGGTGGACATGTCGTGATCGCGATCTTTCCGATGAGGGCGTGCAGGCCAATGTCACAAGGACGCAGTGCGCACATCCCGGGCTTGCACCCGAGGCTATTCAAGGTTTAACCGACCCCATGGAGACCCCTATGGAAGACAATTCAGACTGGTTTGGTGCCGAAACAGCGACATTCGGTGATCGCGTCGCAGGTGCACGTGAGGCGGTCGGGCTGGATCAGCCCGGTTTGGCAAAGCGCCTTGGGGTCAAGGTCAAAACCGTCCGGGCCTGGGAAAACGACCTGAGTGAACCGCGTGCGAACAAGTTGCAGATGCTCTCGGGCATCCTTGGCGTGTCGCTCACATGGCTGCTCAATGGAGAGGGCGACGGGCTTGAAGCCCCGTCCGAGGAACCCGACTCGCTGGTGCCGGAGATCCGTTTGCTCTTGCTGGAGATGCGGCAGATCCGCAGCGAGGTCGATGACGCTGCCGAAAGGTTGGCGCGGGTCGAGAAGAGGCTCCGGACCGCATTGCTGGAGGCCCCTGAGAAATGAACCCCAACGAGAGCCGCGAGAACCGGCTGAAGCGGCTGCACATGCGGTCCTGGCGACGCGGTATCAAGGAAATGGACCTTGTGCTCGGAAAATTCTCTGATGACCACCTCGGAGATCTGAGCGACGATGATCTTGCGCTCTACGATGCGTTGCTGTCGGAGAACGATCAGGACATGTTGCGCTGGATCACCGGGCAGGATCCGGTGCCTGCCCCATATGGTGACCTGTTCGCGCGAATCTCCGATCATGCGCATTCTCGGGGCACGGCGCGCTCGTAAAGTGAAGCGCTCGGCAGGGCCGGAGCCGTCGCCTGCCGCGGTATTTGCCCGCGCAGCCAGACGCGTCGCTTATCGCGTTGAAATCGCGAGGCAGATTCTGGTCTGCGACATCTCCGGACACCAGCCGAGCCCGCAACCGTGATCGGCTTCCATCGGCCTTCAACACCGGTCGGAAGCTTGCGCGCACCGGCAGGCTCGCGGCATGGCAGGGCCCGACGGGCCCGAAGACTCTGCAGTTCTCATCCGCACCGTGGGGCGTAGTGCCTTGTAGTTATGGTCCAAAAAGGCCGTGTGCACTTGCATGCGCACTTCCCTGCAAATTTCTGAAACTTTCGTAACGGGTTGTTGGGACTTTTCCGCGTACCAAAAGGCAAGAAGCCAAGGCGGAGGCCATTATGAGTATCCACAGCAGCGTCCTTCCCGGAGAACGGCATGGCATCATGTCCGGTTACCTGGAAACGCTTGCCTTGGTGGAACGTCTGCATCGTCTGTTGCTGGACGTGATCAAGGATGAATTCGAACGCGTGGGAATTCTCGATATCAACGCCGTGCAGGCGCTGCTGCTGTTCAACATCGGTGACAACGAAGTCACCGCCGGCGAGCTGAAGACCCGCGGCTACTACCAGGGGTCCAACGTCTCCTACAACCTCAAGAAACTGGTTGAGATGGACTACATGCACCACCAGCGATGTGAGATCGACCGGAGGGCCGTGCGCGTGCGCCTGACGGAGAAGGGGCGCAACATCCGCTCGATTGTCTCGGAGCTTTTCGAGCGGCATGCGACTGGTCTGATCGACCGGGAAATCATCACATTCGAGGGGTTGGAGGATATCACCACTTCACTGCGACGTCTGGAGCGATACTGGAGTGAGCAGATCCGCTACATCTACTGATCCCGGCCGCGACCTGGCCATTTTAGCCGGGCCGCGTTTGCCGGGTTGTCGTCGTGCTGCGTCTGGGATGGGGGCTCCCGGACGCAGGCGGTGACGAACCCGAACCCGTGCCCGTGGTCCGGCGGCGGAGGCCCACGGACGACAGGCTTCAAACGCTTCTTCGATCAGGGAGAGGAAACGGGAACCGGCCCAGCTACGAAGCGTTCATGACGCGGTGGGTGCCTGTCGGACGCTTTTCCCGGTGTCGAAGGTCGCATCGGAGGCCTCGCCTGCCCGAGAACGATAACGTCCAACTCTTTCAGGAGCTTTCGTTTCATGGCCGCCGCGTAGTCATCGTACCCCACGGCGACCTCCACGAAAGCCTCCGGCCCGCGGATCACGTAGGCCTGGAAATAGGCGATGAGTTCCGTGATCGCTGTCGCCTGCGCACCGATGGCATTGGCCTGGTCCGGCCCGATCACCAGGGCGTTCACCAATGTGCCGTCAAGTGTGTCCGCGGGAACATCCTGCGGACGCGGCCCGTCATTGCTCTTGCCGTCGCCGGAGATGTCGATCACACGCCGCAAACAGCCAGGCGCGTTGGCGAACCTCGCCTGTCCGTAGAGAAGCGCCGTGCCGAGGCCAGTACTCACGCCCATCACGGCCCGTGTCGCTCCGCGAACCTGATTGGCGAACATGGACAGGTCGGCCTCGTCGCGGATCAGTTGCCAGTCCGCAAGAAGCCGCTGCGCATCCCGTCCACTCCACTCATAGGCCGAGAGGGCAACCGGGACCTGCGGCATGGCCAACAGCGCCGCACGAACCTCGGCATCCTCTAGTGCAGCGGCGAGCCCCTGTAACTGAAGATCGTACTCCGCGGCGCTGACCGAGCCCGAAACGTCGAGCCCGAACTGAAGGGCCAGCCGACAGGCATCCTGCGCCGAGGCCACAGGCGCCGGCAACAGGGCAGTGGCCGCAACGCATGCGGCCAGCCCGCGTCTGATCCTACCAGTGACCGGTGTTCTCCATGCTTGCCCAGGGTTCGGCCGGCGCCTGCGCCTCGCCTTTCTGAAGCAGTTCCACAGAGATATTGTCCGGCGATCGAACAAAGGCCATGCGGCCGTCGCGCGGTGGCCGGTTGATTGTCACACCGTTGTCCATCAGGTGCTGGCACGTCGCATAAATATCGTCCACCTCATAGGCGAGGTGCCCGAAATGGCGTCCGTCCGACGGCAATCCGTCGTCCCCATCCCAGTTGAACGTCAATTCAATTGGGCATTCGGGCTGGTCCGGCGGTGCCATGAAAATCAGCGAGAAACGCCCGCCTTCACTGTCGCTGCGCCGGATCTCTTCCAGCCCGAGCAACCGGTAGAAGGCCATGGAGGCCTCCAGGTCCTTCACCCGGACCATCGTGTGCAGATATTTGGGTCCCATCGACCTCTCCCATTCATACTCTTGGAGAGCCTAGCCCATTTCAACTCGAAGCTGAATCGGAATGCGCTGCCAATCTCGTGAGTTTACCGTGACCTCAGAAGGCCGACAGGAAGCCGACCTTCACACCCGTCTCCACCGTGTCATAGCGATCGGACGTGGAGCGGTTTTCGGCGTGGCTGATGGTGACGGTCGGTACGAAACCATAGTAGTCCATCCGCTCGAAGAGGAACCGCACGCCCGCTGTCGCTCGCAAATCCTCGCGCCCGTCCACTTCGAATGGGTACTCCTCGTAGGTTTTTTCTTCAAAGTCGAGCATCAGAGTTGCAAGCGCCGGTCCCACCGGTTTGGGAAGCGTATAGCCGAAGCCGCCGATCTTGCGCAGGTAGTCGAGCGAATCGAGATCGGACCGCGTGTCACGCACGCCAAGGGACAGCCTGAGCCCGGCGCCGTTGTCGAACTCGCGCAGCCAGATCGCATTGGTATGGAGCGTATGGGAACTTGCGTCGTCCCAGACCCGGTTGAAGGTCTCTCCCCCCGCTGACACACGCAAGATGTTGCCCTTTCCGAGCAAGAAGGCCTTGGCGACAGAGGTCCGCGTGTAGCGCGAGTAGTCCTCGCCCCCGTACCAGCCGCGTCCGGTCAGCACCGAAAGCTCCATCGGGGTGTTCCAGTCGTCGAGCCGGAACTGGTGACGAAGACCAACAGCCACGGACGAGTAGGCGAAATCGCTGCCCTTCGCGTCCGGCGCGATTTCCTTGGCTTCATCGGAAAGGATGTAGGTCTCGTGATAGAGGTGCAGGCCCACTTCAGTCGAGTGATTCTTGCCCTCCGAGAAGCGGTATCCGGTGGTTGCCCCGGCCGAAAACTCGAGGCCGGACAGCGCGCGGGCCGCGCCGCTGAGCACCACACCTTGCAACCCGCCGAAGCTGATACGGTCATGGGTCGAACCGTCGTTAACGTTGGAACTCGGTGCCACGGAAAAGGAAAGACTCGTGGACCACTTGTTGCGGCTACGGACATAGCGAAAGTCGCGCACGGCCTGAGCTCGAGCTTGCTCGTTTGGTGCATGCTGGCCGGCCATCCGGAGCCAGAGCTGTGCCCGGGTGCGCGCGCCGTTGGAGGCCAGCGCCTGGGCGCGAACCATCGCGGCGGCGAAGATTTCCTGATCGGTCTCCGCCTTGCCATAGGCTTCGCGCGCAATGTCGGTGGCCTCGTCAAACCGGCCCATGTCCCGCAGCGCACGGGACTTCAGCACCAGAGCCTCCACATCGCCGGGGTCGCGGGCGATAAGCGCGTCGGTCAGCATGAGTGCCTGTTCCGGGTTGCGTGCCTGCAGGGAGGCTGTTGCCGCTGCCCGCATCTCCTCAACGGAAAGCGTGAGTGGTCCGGTGTCTGCAAATGCCGAAAAGGCGCTCCCCAAGAGCAGGGAAGCGCCCGTCAGAAGCTGCAACCAGGGCCGGGCAATGCGCCGGCCCGGGCGCTTACCGGGTTGCGATAAATCCGCCGGTTTCACGTGTGGTCACACCATCAAATCGGGGGTCTTCACCTTCGACGACGATCACGCCGACGATCTCGTTGGCTGCCTTGCCGTTCTTTCCGTCGGCGATGACCGCGTAGTAATTGCCGCTCTCGAACACTTCCGAGGTGCCGCCGGAACCCGCCACATAGGAGTTGATCGACCCGGCCAGTTCGCCGTTCTTGTCGAGCACACCAGCCTGGACGACGAAGTTCAGCACCGGCAGCGACGAGGCACTGGAGCCGGTCGTGTCGCTGATGGCATCCACCAGCTCCTGGGTGATGTCGTTGCCGTTGGTGTCGAAGATTGCACGGTTGGAAACCGACCCGCGCACACCCGTCGGGCTGTTGAAGTCCTCGAAGTCGATCTTCACCGTCATGTCGCCGGTCGAATACTCGATACCGCCCGCGCCGTTGCGATCGCGCAGGCCTGCGTAGTCGCCCGAGTAGATCGCCTGACCCGTTGTCGGCAGCGTTACCCCGCCGTCGCGCTGGTAGACGAAACCACCAAAGCCGTATTCCACGTAGGCGCCGGTGCGGACGAGGGCAAAGCGGGTGTTTCCGCTCTTGCTGACGCCATAGATGGCCTTGTGCTCAAGCTGGTCGACGGGTTTGCCGGTAACGGAATCAAGGAACTCTGCGTCGTTCTCGTAAACGGCGAAGGGGCCGAGGCTGCCCAGTTTCTTTCCGCCGATACTCGCTCGCTGGTACACATTGTCGCCGTCGAAGGCGAGGTTGTCGACGCTGAACGTATCGTTCTTTGCGTTGTAGGAGATGGACTGGGCGTAGCCGTTGCCGTTTCCATCCGCTTTGGACTCATAGCGGACAATTGCGCTTTGGGGGGTTGGGCTGGACGTGCCCGGCGGCAGGTCGGTGTCGCCGCCGATGCCGTCGCCATCGTCCTCATCGCCGTCGTCACCGTCATCGCCGTCGTCACCATCGTCGCCGTCGTCACCGTCATCGGTGTCTTCGGTATCGTCGCCGGTGTTGTAGACGGGGTTCGACCCACTGCCGTCACCGCATGCCGCAAGCATGCCGAGAAGCGCCAGTAGTAGCGCCAGATTCTTTGTCATTGGACTGCTCTGCCTCGGTTTGTTTTGTGCAAATGTGCGCAACCGCTCGCAATTCTGTCAACTGTCAACCCCTTGGGGCCTCGCAAAAAGGTGAACCTGTGACTCTTCTGCGAACATACCGGATATGGAGGTTTCCTGCCGGGCGGAGCATAGATACGGTGCCAGTCAACCGGTTCCGAACCTCAAGGGATTCGCCTCATGCCACTCTCCGACGACCAACAGTCCGAAATCGCCACCCTGCGAACCTCTCCGCAATCCACGCTTCGGGCCGTGTCCCCGGGGATGGAAAAGCACCTCTACACCGCGCACGAGGTGCTTGATCACGGCTTTGTCCGGGTGGTGGACTACATGGGCGACGATGCGGCCATCGTCCAGGCGGCGCGGGTGTCCTACGGGGCGGGAACGAAAAAGTCCCGCGATGACAGCGGGTTGATCCGCTACCTGATGCGGCACTGGCATTCCACCCCCTTCGAGATGTGCGAAGTAAAGCTGCATGTGAAGCTGCCTGTCTTCGTTGCACGGCAATGGATCCGTCACCGCACGGCGAATGTGAACGAGTATTCGGCGCGCTATTCGATATTGGATCGTGAGTTCTATATTCCGGCGCCGGAAAACCTTGCGGCGCAATCGACGGTGAACAACCAGGGCCGGGGCGAGGTTTTGACCGGAGACGAAGCTGCGCGGGTTCTCGAGATCCTGAAAACGGATGCTGGCCGGAGCTATGACAATTACGAGGCGATGCTGAACCAGGAGGGGCAGAAAGGCCTTGCGCGCGAATTGGCGCGGATGAACCTGCCGGCCAATATCTACACCCAATGGTACTGGAAGGTGGATCTGCACAACCTGTTCCACTTTCTGCGGCTACGCGCGGACGAGCATGCGCAATACGAAATCCGCGTCTATGCCGAGACGATCTGCGATATCGTTGCCGATTGGGTGCCCGCGGCCTACGGCGCCTTCGAGGATTATCGCCTGGGTGGCGTAAACCTCTCGGCAAAGGCGCTGGACTGCGTGCGGCGGATGCTGAAGGGAGAAGACGTCACACAGGAGACGTCCGGAATGTCCAAGGGCGAATGGCGCGAGTTCGAGGCAACGATCGCCTGAGGTCCTCTGGTCTGATCGAGCGTTCGCAGCCAACGCGGCAGCCCGATCTCGCGATCCCAAGGGCCCTGAAAAAAGGCACGGAGGATACGCCCGGACAGGCTGAGGGCATTCCGGCAGCGGTGTCTCGCGGGCAGCCGCGGGCCGAGCATCTGCATCCGGGGGAGGCGGACGGGCAAACGGGACGCGGATCGGTCAGGAGCCAACTGCAGTTTCACCGCGCCCCGTTGCACGGACACATTACCCCGTGCTGCCGGGTGTTGCGCTTTGGGTCGGTCCACCGTGCGGTGCGCGACAGCGGACGCAACACCGGGTTGATCCTCCGCACCGGGCCTGCGACGCTCCCTGGATGACTGACGCCGAGATCCGCCACCGCCTTGAAGCCCTGTTGTCCACGCTCGATGCGGAGGACGAAGCCAGTGCAGGGGCACGGCAGATCGTCGAGCTTGACCAGAGTTCTACGGGGCGCCTGTCACGCATGGACGCGCTTCAGCATCAGGCCATGGCACAGGCGCAGTTGCGTCGTCGGGCCGGAGAAAGGCTGCGCCTGCAAGCGGCGCTGGCGCGGCTGGAGGACGGCGAATACGGTTTCTGCACCGATTGCGGCGAGTCCATCGCGCCCGCCCGATTGCAGGTGGACCCGGCGCTCGCCCGGTGCGCCGATTGCACTCGCAACGCCTGATCGTACGGCGGTCGGCGCGCGTGCCCGTGTGGCGATGTCCGGGCGGCACGCGGGTTCATTCGATGGTCGCGATGAAGAGCGGTGTCGGACAGTGAAGCCAACCGAACTTGCGGGCACCTTTCAGTCGGCTATTGCCGAACGCGATTGCTTCGTCGTCACAATCAGAGGGCAGGGCTGGTCTGTGCTGCCGGGCAGGTCAGTTGATACCGGCTGCGACCCGCATCCTTGCAGAAGAGCACATGCAGCGTTGCGCATATTCGACCTTGCGCACGGATCCGCCATCGAAACCAACCGCGTTGCCGCAATCCTCCCGCGCGGCACCGGCCATCTGGAATGCCGGCCCGTTGCCTCCGCTTGACGCAAGCTGTTGGTAGAAGGATACGGCCTCGCCGAGGCGTGTGTTCAGGTCGTTCTGCAGCGCCTCGCCCACGGCAGAGGCATCGAGGCCAATGTCCCGCCAGCTGCGGCAGGCGGCCAGCATATCCTCAAGGGTCACGGTCACCCGGCGGTTGCGGCGCTCCGGGCCGGACACCGCGACGAGCAACTCGTTCTTGCCTCGGCTTTCCACGGTTCCGACGCGCGCCACTGGTGCGCCCGCGGCGACCAGTGCGTTGGCAACGGCCTGTGCCCGGCGCAGACCCAGGGACTGGTTGTAGCCATAGCTGCCCACCGCGTCGGTATGGCCGACAACAACCGTGGGTTTGTAGCTCGGGTTGGTTTTGAGCTGTTCGGCGATCGTGGCGACCTTTGCCAGAGCCTCGGCGTCCAGTGTTGCCGAATCAAAATCGAAATTGATGGTGCCGACCGTCTGCGCATGCAGCTGGAGCGGTAGCAGCGACAAGAGAGCCACGAGGAGGAAGGCCGGAATACGCATGGCTTTACCTTTATTTGAAAGCGCTGTTTCGTCGACATACTGTCGCCAAGTCCCTGACGGGGCAAGTGCAGGTGGCAGGATTGACGCATTACCGCCGTACAGGCGACACTTGCGCCGTTGAATTGCTTGCGAGTCTGGATGATTGGGCTATCTTCAAGCGTATCCACGAGAGGGGTTCGTTGTGCAATTTTTGAGACTGGCTCGCAGCCTCCTGCTTTGTTCCGCGGCAGCACTTCCGGCGTCGGCCCTCACGGTTGAAGACGCGATCATTTATGTTCTTGAAACCAATCCGGATATTCAGGCGGCTGAAGCCAACAAGCAGGCAATCGAGTTCGAACTGGACCGGGCACAGGCTTTCCGGACGCCAAAGTTCAGGCTCGAGGGTTGGGCGGGGTCCAGCCGCGATTTCGGCAGCAATTCCGCGGGGCCGGGTAGTCCCGTCGAAGGATACGAAGTCAGTGCGATCGTCAGTCAGCGCATCTTCGACGGCTTTTTCACCCGTTCGGAGATCGAACGGCAGGCGTACCGCATAGACGCCGCGGCGCTGCGCGTTCTCGAACGGTCCGAGTTCCTGGCACTGGAGGCTGTACGCCTCTACGCCGACGTACTTCGAATGCAGCAACTTCTCGGTCTGGCCCGAAGCAACGTCGCCTATCACCGGGAGGTGGTGAGCCGTATCCAGGGGGCGTTCGATACCGGGGTTGTTGGCCCCGGGGACCTGATTCAGGCCGAAGAACGGCTGCTCGTGGCCGAAGATGTGCTGCTGGAGTTCGAGCTCGACTATGACGACACGCGGGCCTTCTTCCTGGAGGTCGTCGGCGTCGAGGCAGAGAGCCTCGGCTCGGTGCCGAGCGTTGCCAGCCGGATGCCGTCATCACTGGACGCAGCCTTGTCCACGGCGCGTCGTACCAACCCGACGATCCGCTTCATGCAGGCCGATGTCGGTTCTGCCGAATCGTTGTCGCGCCGCGTCGCGCACAACCGGTTTCCGACCGTAGACCTCGAGGTCGAAGGGCGCTACGGCGAGGATGTCGAGGGGCTCGAAGGCACCGTGAACGATGTCTCCGTCGGGCTGAAGTTCCGCTACGAGTTCCAGGGCCGCGCCAACAAGGCCAACCGTCAGGAGCACGTGCGTCGCGTGAACGAGAGCCGCGCGAGGCTGCTATCGCAGACCCGGCTCGTGGAACGCGAGATGCGCCAGAGCTGGTCCAACATGGAGACCGCCCGCGAACGGGTCGGCCTGCTGTCGGAGCAGGTCGCGGAACTGCGCGAGTTGCGCGCGACCTACGAGACAGAGTTCCAGGTCGGGACCCGGTCACTGCTCGATGTGCTGAATACCCAGAACGCGCTTTTTCGCGCCGAGGCTAGCCTCGTGAACACGCGCGTTCTGGACACCTATGTGAAGTACCGTGTTTTGGCGGCCTCCGGCGTGCTTCTGCGCTCGCTGGGCATCGAGCCTCCGGAGGATTCGGAGATCTATGCCCGCGAAAAGGTTGGTGCACCGCCGGTGAATGCCGCCGAGACCGGTGCCCGGTTTGACGCGCGGGATTTCCGGAGTTGGCGCAAGAGCCTCGACAACTGAGTGCCATCGCCGCGGATTGGCCGGGGCAGAGGGGGGCGGCATTTCCACGCCGGATTCACAGGACACGGCACCGGCAGGGCGCATCAGGGTTGAGGCCAGATCGGCCCAGCCTTCGGCCCCCGGCTGGGCGTTCCCCGAAGGTCCCATAGATGCGCTGGCCGCATCGCTGGCTGAAGCGATGCGTTTGCGCGGGCACGACGTGAGCCTCCCCACGCTACGTGCGGGCCTTGCATTGCCCGCCGACGGGCGAATGACACCGGAGGTGGCGCTGCACGCGGCGCGGGCGCAGGGCTTTCGGGCCATGGTCACCCGCCGTGGAAAGCTCGCCGATGTGCCGGAGGCCGTTCTTCCCGCGGTGCTGTTCCTCGATGGTCGCGATGCCTGCCTGCTGGTGTCCCGCGAGCCGGGCGGCAAGGCGCGGGTGATTTGGCCGGCGAAGGGCGAGGAGGCAATGACGTTGCCGCTCGGCGCGGTCGAGAAGGCCTACTCCGGACACGCGCTGGTCCTGAGCCCCGAGAGCGAGGAGGTGGCGGAGACCGCTCCAAACGCCACCCGCAACGGGCACTGGTTCTGGGGGGCGGTCAACCGGCACTGGCCCGACTACATGCAGGTTGTACTTGCCTCCATGGTGGTGAATCTGCTTGCCCTCGTGGTGCCCCTCTTCACAATGAACGTCTATGACCGGGTGTTTCCCAATGCTGCGACGGTCACGCTCTGGTCTCTGGTGGCCGGTGTGGGCATTGCTCTGACACTGGACGCCGCGCTGAAGTGGCTGCGAGCAGGCGTGGTGGACAAGGTGGGGCGGCGTGTCGACCTCTCGGTGTCATCGGCGCTTTTCCGTCACATCGCGGACCTGAAGCTGGAGGCGCAGAACCGCTCCACCGGTGCCTTGATGAACACGCTCAAGGACTACGAACAGGTGCGGGATTTCTTCGGCTCCCAGACCGTCGCCTCGCTGACGGATCTGGCGTTTTCCGTGCTGTTTCTCGCTGTCATCGCCTATATCGGGGGACCGCTTGCGATCCCGCCCGCAATCGCGTTGACCCTGACACTGCTGATCGGGGTCGGAGTGTTGATCCCGATGCGCCGTGCCGCCAGCGCCGCCCGAGCCACGGGCAGTGTTAAAAACGCGGTGGCGGTGGAGGCCGTGACCGACCTTGAAACGCTCAAGGCCGTGGCCGGACAGGGGCGGATGCAGCGCCGCTGGGAGACCCAGGTGACCGAAAGCGCCATGGCGCAGGAACGCAACCGGCGGCTCGCAACCTTCGCCACCACGGCGACGGCCCTGTTCCAGCAGGCGTCATCCGTCGGGATCGTCATCGTTGGCGTCTATCTCGCGCTTGAGGGGCGGATCACCATGGGCGCCGTGATCGCGGCAATGATCCTGTCCGGCCGCGCATTGGCGCCCTGCGCGGCACTATCGGGACTTTTCCTACGCGGCAGCTTTGCCTTTTCCACGTTGAAGAGCCTGAACGAAGTGATGGGCATGGCCTCCGATTCTGCGCCCGAACACAAGCCGCTCAATGCCCGGATCGACCAGGGGGCACTGAGCCTCGACGCGGTCGGGTTGCGTTATCCCGACACCGAACTGAACGCCGTCGAAGACATTTCGCTCGACATTGCCGGACGGGAGCGGGTGGCCCTTGTGGGCCCGGTTGGCGCCGGAAAAACCTCGCTGGTGCGCCTGATGGCCGGCCTCTACCAGCCGACCTCGGGAATGGTTCTGCTGGATGGCACCAACATCAAGCAACTCGGGGCTGCGCAGATGCGCAGCGAGGTGCAGCTTGTGCCGCAGGATGCAGTGCTGTTTTCCGGTTCGCTGGCAGAGAACATTGCCTTCGGGGTTCCGCAGGCCCGTGACAGCGACGTTCTTGAGGCCGCCCGTATCGCCGGCGTGGACCGGATCGCTGCCGCCCATCCGCAGGGGTTCGCGATGCCGATCAGCGAGCGTGGCCGCAACCTCTCCGGTGGTCAGCGACAGATGGTGGCGCTGGCGCGTGCGCTGCTGCCCCGGCCGCGTGTCCTGATCCTCGACGAGCCGACCTCCTCCATGGATATGGCCAGCGAGAAGCTCTTCATCCAACGGCTTGCGGTTGCGCTGGAGCGCCGCCCGATGACGTTGGTTGTCTCCACCCATCGCATGGGCCTTCTGGAACTGGCGTCCCGTCTCGTGGTGCTTGATCAGGGCAAGGTGCTGCATGACGGTCCGAAGCCCGATGTCTTGAGGGCGCTCGAAGCTGCTGCGCGCGGGGGGCAGGGTGCATGAGTGGCGAACAGTGGGATCTGCGCGACTATGCGACCGGCGGCGAGGCGGCGAAACTGGGCCGGTCCTCTCGTGCGTTGACCTTTACGTTGCTGTTGCTCGTCGTGGTGATCGGCGCCTTCATTGGCTGGGCCAACTGGGCGGTGATCGAAGAGATGGCCCGCGCCGATGGCAGGGTGGTGCCCTCCGGACGCGCCCGGATCGTGGAGAGTCTCGAAGGCGGAATTGTCCGGGAGATCCACGTCGCAGAGGGCGATGTGGTGGCCGCAGGGGATGTACTGGTGCGGATCGACGACACCAGTTCGGCCGCAAATCTTGGCGAGTTCGAGGCCCAGCAGGAAGCCTTCCTCGCCCGGATCCACCGTCTCGCGGCGGAGGCCGCCGGCGACGAGGCGCTGGATTTCTCAGCCGCCGGGATCGACCCGGCCGCCCCGATCTCGCTCAGGGAAAGCGCCCTGTTCGATACCCGTCTGGCCTCCTACATTGGTCAACGGGCTGTGATCGAAGCGCAGATCGATCAGGCCCGGCAGGAAATCACCAAGATCCAGGCAGCCCAGTTGCGCGTCGAGGAAAGTCTCGCCCTGCTGGGCGAGGAAATCGAGCTCAAGACAGCCTCTGGCGTCATCCCGCGTGCCCAGATCCTGCCCATCGAGCGGGAACGCGCAGTGAAACGCCAGGAGGGTGATGACCTCGCCAGCCAGTTGGTGCAGGCCCGCGCCGGGTTGCAGGAGGCCGAGGCACGTCTGCGGGAACTGGAACTGACCCGCCGTGCGGAGATCAGCGCCGAGCGCGCCGAGGTGCAGAGCCGGCTTGAGGTGATAGAGGAATCGATCAAGCGCGCGACCGATGTGGTCACGCGTGCCAATCTGCGGGCCCCGGTAAACGGGATCGTTTCGACCCTCAGTGTGAACACTATCGACGAGGTCATTCGCCCGGGAGAAGAGGTTCTGCGGATCGTACCAATGGACGACCGCTTGCAGGTGGAGGCACGCGTGCGGCCGGAGGACGTGGCGTTCATCCGCCCGGATCTTCCGGCCAAGGTGAAGCTGACTTCCTTCGATTTCACCATTTACGGTGCCCTCGACGGCCATGTGACGCGGATCGGCGCTGATGCAGAAACCGACGAGACCAACGGTGTTACCTATTTCCCCATCATCGTCGAAACGGAGACCAACGTTTTGACCCGCGGTGCGGAAACGCACGAAATCCGGCCCGGTATGGTGGCCACTGTCGACATCCTTACCGGTGAACGCACGGTGCTGGATTACATTCTCAAGCCTCTCCGCAAGGCGCGGGCGGAGGCCTTGCGAGAGCGCTGACACCTGTTTCTCTCGGTTGTGCCAAGCCGTTTTGCGGGCGTTGCGATGGAGGGGCTCACGCGGGCAGCAATGTCCCGGTTCGGCCTCGGCCACTGGATGCCACGCGGTTGCGCGGGGCTGGTCGTTGCTGGGGCGTGATCTTGAACTGACTCTCCCGGATTGATCCCAGACCCGGCGGAAGGACCGCGCCGCGAAGCGGCGCCATCGCCGCCCGAGCTATTCTCGGCGGCGGCCCCCGCTTGATGCGAGCGCCGCCGCTCCACTCAGATTACAGAGGTCGCCGCCTGGTTGGACGCCGTTTCAAAGATCACTTCGACCTCATCCGGAACGCCTCCGTCGAAGCCCGTGACCGCGGCCACGACCGCACCGTTCACCGAAAGCTCTCCGGTCGACTTGTCATAGGCGAACGAGGCATCAAGGCCGAACGCCGTCAGGTCGATCTGGTCGTGGGACGAGCCTCCCTCCGGTCCCTGGTAGTCTGCAATCACGTCGGTCATGGCCAGATCGTTTCCGATCCGGAAGATGTCCGATCCCGTGCCACCGGTCATCACGTCACCGTCCGGACCGCCAATCAGGACATCGTCGCCCGCGTCGCCAAAGAGCGTGTCGCCGCCGCGGCCGCCGCGCAGAATGTCGTTGCCATCGTGACCACGCAGCACGTCTGCGCCGTCCCCGCCGCGGAGGATGTCGTCGCCCGTCCATCCCTCCAGCACATCGTCATCCTGCGCACCTGCGAGCAGGTCGTCGCCGCGCCCGCCTTTCAGGGAATCGTTGCCCAGGCCCGCCTTCAGTGTGTCGTTTCCGGGTCCCCCTTTCAGCGCATCGTCTCCGCGGTTTCCTTTCAGGACGTCGTTGCCCTGACCACCGCGGAGCGTGTCACCATATCGACCGCCGAACAGACTGTCGTCATCGACGTTGCCATCAAGGACGTCCCGACCCCGTCCTCCATAGACGAGGTCATTGCCGGCTCCACCGGCCAGTGTATCGCCATTGCGGCCACCGTGGAGTTCATCTGCGCCTTGTCCTCCGCGCAAGCTGTCGGCGCCATTTGCGCCGAAGAGCATGTCGCTGGCGTCACCGCCCTCCAGCACATCTTCGCCGCGTCCGCCGAAGAGCCGGTCCTTTCCCGTGCCCCCCGAGAGATCGTCGGCCCCATCGCCGCCGACAAGGAGGTCATTTCCGGCCGCGCCAATCAGGCGATCTGCACCCATGTCACCGTAGAGGGCGTCTCCGCCGGTTTCTCCTTCGAGACGGTCATCGTCGGCGCCGCCGCGCAAGGTGTCGCTGCCGCGCCCTCCGAAGAGGGAGTCGCTGGCATCATTGCCCCAGAGGCTGTCGTCGCCGCGTCCGCCAGACAGGACATCGCTGCCTGATCCGCCATGCAGCGCGTCATCGCCGGCGCGCCCATCGATCACATCGCGACCTGCGCCGCCACGGATGATGTCGTCGCCAGCGCTGCCGGTCGCTACGTCATCGCCCGCACCAAGCCAAACCGTCATTCCGGCGCTGCTGCCGTCGAGGTCAACAAGGTCGTCACCGCCTTGCATATGGAACCCGTCGATCCCGCTGAAGGCACTGTCGTCTGACCTTTCCACGGCATTGTCGCCATTGTTGGCAAGCGAGATGTCGACAGTCACCTGTCCGCCAACATTGTCGGCCATGCGAGAATAGACCCGACCATCCAGTTCAAGGTCATCGCCGCTGTCGCGCAGCGACGTCACCACGGCGGCTTCCGGAACGACGGAAGGAATGAGATCCTCGTCGCTCAGAACCGTCATGCTCAGGAAAGACGGTTGCGGTCCGGTTGGTCCATTGCCAGTCATCGTGATCGCGAAATCGACCGGGAGCGCCGTGCCGTGGTTGGTGGCACCCACGACCCGCCCCGACACCAGATCCTGGAAATCCTTGTCGAACGTGATGCTCAGGGCCGCAACGGTTGCGGCAAAGGTCGCGGGATCGGTCGGACCGCGGGTCAGGATAAGCATGGTCCTGCCGTTCACCAATGTACCGCTGGACGGCACCGCCGAGGTCGGAAGCGGTGCGTCAAAGACGATCACGACTTCCTCGAATGTCTCGGATGGAGTCGTTTGGGTATCGGTCACGTTCGCCGCGATCCCCAATTCCAGAACCTGCGGAAGCGGCAGGATGGTGGTGTTCTGCGATGGCGAGACACTCACGTCGAAATCCAATTCGCCGGCGATCTCCACATCGAAACTGCCGCCGTCAGAGCCTCCTTCGTTCGTGGTTGCCGAAACCGTTGCGGTCAGCGGGGTGCCGTTGGTTGCAAAATCGGTCGGGAACGTGATGACAAGGTTATCGAACTCCGCGCCGGTCCCACTCCAGTTGAGGGTCCCGGAGACCGGTGTGGCCGCGCCGCCAGTGCTGTAGGTCGTTCCATCCGGAAGCCCCGCCATGGCAAATGTGACAGTGTCGATCACCTCAGATCCATCGATGTCGGTGACATCGAGTGTGAGGGCGTCGGCGGGCTTGAAGGGCAGGGGAGCGTCGGTTTCAACCAACTGCACCGGGTCGGTGTCGACCGAGAAGTCCAGATCCTCTTCGAAGTTCACGGCGATGGTGTTGGATGCCGACCCGCTTCCGCCTTCGTTGGTGGTGGCAGTGACCACCCCTTGCAGATCGGGCTGCCCGTCGGTGGAGAAATCCTTTGGAAGCAGGATCTGCAAGGTCGCGAAGTCTGCCTGTGACAGGCCCGTCAGGTCGAGGTCTCCGGTCTGGTCGACGACCGTCCCATTCAGGCTGTACTGGTAGGT
Source organism: Aliiruegeria haliotis (assembly GCF_003003255.1). Classification (GTDB taxonomy): domain Bacteria; phylum Pseudomonadota; class Alphaproteobacteria; order Rhodobacterales; family Rhodobacteraceae; genus Tropicimonas; species Tropicimonas haliotis. Next base: position 567,548 of record NZ_PVTD01000002.1, on the reverse strand, counting down.
GACCCCGGCGGGCATGTTGTTGAACTGGTAGCGAATGCTGTCAACGAACTCCGAGCCATCGACATCCGTCGACCGAATGTCAAAGCTTGCATCCGGGGTGTAGGTGACAACGTCGTCGGTTTCGTCGAGAACCACCGCCGGTTGCGTGGCGCTGACAACAAGGTCCGGCGCCACATCGATGTCGATCATCAGGTCGACGGGGTCGGACGGCTCCTGATCGACATAGCCATCCGTGTCCCACGGCGCCGGCACATCGTCCGTTGTGATGGACACCACGGTCAACGTGACCGATCCGGCGAAGTCTGCCGGCGGGATGAACTCCACGGTACCGGCCGGTTCGAAGCCGTAGCTTCCGGTGACCGAAACGCCCGGGACCCCTGGGATGGTCGCCGTTCCGGCAGGTGTCACCGTGACGGGGCCCCCGTTCAGCAGGATCGTGCCTCCGGCCGGGATACCCGAGATCTGGAAGTCCATGGTCTCGTGCGGGTCCGGGGTCGCGCCGCTCATGGTCAGCACATAGGAGCCGGGCTGGTCCTCTGTTCCGGTCTTGGGGGCGATGGAAGCTGCCACGGTCGGCTTGTCTGCATCCGGCCGCACGCGAACAAAGTACTCCGCGTCGAACTCTTTCTGGTCCCCGTTGGACAGCTCGTAGGTGATAAACTTGACTGTTACCGGGAACTCGACCGGAATCGATGGGTCAAGGTTGTCCGGCGTTCGGGCATGCTCGTCTTCGAGTTTGAACCAGATCTTGTCGAAGTCATCTGCATTTACGGTGTAGGTGCCGTCCCCATTGTCGATCAGGCTGGTCAGAGGACTTGTGGCGCCAATTTCGACGCCGTCGATGAGTTCGAACACCGCCGACACGACTTCCGAGTTGTCCATGTCTGGAGTGAAGGCCGGCGCGATTTGCTGCAGGAAGATCTTCTGATCTTCAATGTAGGTCAGTTCAATGAAATCGTCGAAAGGATTGAGCGGAGTGCCATTGTCGTTGATCGTCGCGATGGGCAGACCTGTCTCTGGATCGAGCACGGTCTCGTCCACGTCGACAACGGGTTCGTCTGCGATGGCGTCGATGTAGATCGTGCCGTTGCCGGTTCCGGTCTTGGTGGAGAAGTCGATATCTTCTGCAGTCGCCTCGACGGAAACGGTCAGATCGCCATGAATATGGTTCTTGGGGATGATATAGAGACCGTCCAGTTGGCTTTCATCGAGCGTGTAGACGTAGTCGCCGCCAACGATCTGCAACCGGCCGTCATCTATGATATTGCCGTTCCTGTCGTACAGGCCGCTTTGCTGCAACCCGAGTTGCTTGTCCAGGTCGCTCAGTTGCCCGCCGATATGGCTTCCGTTGATGGTTATGACCACACCACTGCCGGGAAGCAGTCGTTCGCCGCCGTCGACGCCCGAAACCTTGATGTCGAGCCCGATCGGTTCGTCTTCCGGCACCGGGTAGGGATAGATGCCGGCTGGCGCCTGACTGGTGAGAATTACGTCGACTGTCGGACCATCCACGACGGGCTCAATGAACACGTTCGACGTGCCTGTGCCTGTCGTGCTCGTGCCACAGGTAATGTTGTTGAGCACCATCGAGACTTCGATCTCGGGCAGGTTGTCGTAGGGATCCGCCGAACCAAAGGTCTCACCGAACGGGAACGGGTTCACCGGAGACGATTCATGCGCTGGGGGCGTGTAGAAGATCGAACCCGCGGACACGGTGTCGCCTGCGCTGTTGCCGGAGAGCAGTTTTGCCAGATCGATCGCCCAACCGCCCGAGATCGGATCGTAGATGACCGCACCCGGTGGATCTGCGGAAATGCTTGACCCCGGTGGTAGCTCAAGCACGATTCCAAGGTCGCCGGTGATGTTTACAGGGGGCGTTCCGACGCTCGGAAGGTCAATGAGATCGAGGATGTCATCGTACTGGCTGTTGGGTGAAAGGACGAGCTTGACCTCGGTTTGCTGGTCTTCGAAGCCGTTGCCTTCCAATGAGATGATCGGCGGCAGCAGTTCCTCGTTCGGGCAATCCGGCCCGGGACCGACGGATTCCGGAAGCACGACGATGCTGAAATCCTCGGTCACCACAGCTCCACCGGGCAGGCCGTCGACGGCCTTGAGGAAGCCGTCAAGGTCCGTGAGCTTTCCGGTGATAGGATCCGAGAACATGTCCCGCGCCGCCCGGAAGGCGGCAAGGCTCACATCGTCTTCAAGGACGATCGCATTGAAGTCCATGTCATAGTAGGTCACGACACTGACTGCAGGTGGCACAAAGGTCAGGTTGGCAAGCTGAAGCTCGGTCACCAGAACGGTACTACCTGTCGGGTCGACGGGCGTGACCCCGAGGAAGCTGGCGCCAGCCGGAATGCCGGAAATCAGGTAGTAGATCACTTCGGAGCCGTCGAAGGGCGTTCCGCCAGTGATCGCGGTGGTCTCGGTCATGATGCCAGAGAGTGGCGTGGCGGGCTCGTAGACATCCGACGGATCGAGGCCCGCGTAGCCATTGCGTAGTGCGTTGTCCGTGAAGCGCTGCGTCAGCGTGAAGGGGGCACTATCGTCCCCGGCGTAGCCGTAGATCCGGTTGAAGTTCTGCTCCGCTGTCGGCGGCTCGCCACCGGCACCGTCGGTATCGGTCGATGTTGCCCGATAGACCGGATCGACATCCCCGATCACCAAAGTGCTTCCCGTCGTCTGATCGGGATCCTCTTGCTGGACGGTTACGTCCGGGGCGTCCGCGATCCCTTTCATGTTGATCCGGACCGTTCCGATGTTGGTGGTGAACTCGGACGTGTCAATGTCCTCGACGTACTCGACCTCGATCTGGAAATCGATGTCCTCGTTGCTGTCGAGCCCGCCGAGCATGTGCAGATCCGACACTTTCGACCAGTCGATCCACGTCGTGGGATCGATGAGGTTCAGGTACCCGGATTCGTTGAAGGGGTCGGTCGGGTCCGGTGGATTTGCCGTATCGATTTGAGGTGGACCGTCAAACAGCAGGAACGGACGGCCAAAGCTGTCGCGCGGGAAGTCGTTGGAAACGATGCGGAAGCGATCAACGGATTCCGATGATATGTCAATTCCGACGAGATTGGCTGCGCTGTCGATAATGTTTGCGGAAATGCTGACACCGAAAGACGTATCCTCATTCCCGCCGCCACGGCCGGTTGGGTTGCCACCGTCGGCCACTGGGATGACGCGCACGATCATGTCAATCTGGGTGACTCTGGTCCCGCCGCCGTCCCATTCCTTTGTGACCACGTCGACGTCAATCGGGTACTCGCCTGCGTAGTGCAGTGGCAGGCCGCGGAACTGCATGTTCTCCCAGGTGCCACCTTCCAGACTCCAATCCGTTGTTCCGTCCGGATTGATCGAGGTGATCAGGGCAGGTTGGTACGGGCTTGTGGGATCTCCTGGTCGCGAGTTCACATAGACAGATACACCCACAGGAACGGAGCGGATCACCACTGCCGAGATGACCTCGGAGACATCCTTGTCGACATGATCCAGCACCATCTGGAAATCGAAGATCCCGCTGGGGCCACCGGGCAGGTTGTCGATGACGGCTTCGTTTCCGTCGGTCTGGCTGACAAGGAAGGCGGTGTTGTTGATCGGGTCGACGTCGATGTCCACGACGACCTCGGCGGTTTCGGTGACCTGCCGGTTGGTGTTGTCGTCCCGGGTTTCGATATCGACGATGATGTCGCCACCATGGAACGTTCCCTGCGATGTGCCGAAGCTGCCGTCCGGACGGATCACTCCGAAGGGGGCTGTCTGGCTGGGATCCCAGTCCTCGTAGGTGCTCGGCGTCAGTGGAAGCGCGGCCGAGAAGTCCGTCACATCGTCCTTGAACGTGATCACCACTGTCCCGGTGGTGCCATCGAACGTGATGGAGTCGATCTTTGCAAACTCGCTCGCGAGAATCTGACCGCTTCCGTCGACGGTGCGAAGAAGAGACCACTCGCTTTGCGGAACGGCTCCGTTGACCTGCCAGGTCAATGGGACCCAGGCTGAGGGGATGTTCGCGATCCGAAGCTGTTCGAGTTCCTCCGACCCGTCGGTGTCCGGGGTGCTGGCGTCCAGCCCGATGTAGACTTCGACCTGATCGTCATTGCCGTTCTGTGGTGTGCCGGGGCCGGACCCGTCTGCCGTCGACTCGCGCAGGGTCAGGATATCGGCAATGGAGATGGTCGCCCCGTCGATTGCGGTTCCCGAAACGCTCGTCGGGCTCGTTGCAATCGTGTCCTCGGTTGTCAGGTCATCGTCGCGAACGAAGGCCGTGAGTGTCAGCTCGGCCTCGGCAATCGGACGCACTTCGACCCGGGTCCGGAATGTGTCCGTTCCCTTGTTGTCGGCATCCGAGGTATCGACCTCCACGTCGCCGGGGAAGAGCGTGGGCGTGGTCGTTTCGCTCCACGTCACTTCGCCGTCGGTCGTGACCACCCCGCTAAAGTGTTGTGGGAAGGTCAGACGCAGCTTCTCCACGCCATTGGCGAAATCTTCCGGGGTGGCTCCTGCAGCCTGCGTGATTTCGTAGGTCACGCTGTCTGCGGTGCTGCCGACCAGGGTGATGTCCACCGCATAGCGAAGGCTTCCGGTCGCAACCTGGAGCCGCATATCCGATGGGTCCGGAGGGTTGAACGTGTCGCTTTCCGTGGCCACGGTCAACGTGAGCAACAAGGAGTCGATGACCTCTGAGCCGTCCGTATCTGTCAGGCCGAAGTCCCGGATGCCGAGGTTGACGTTGCGCTTGCCGTTGGTGTTCTCGTTGGTGCCCCGGTTGCCTGTCGTGATCGTCATGGGATCGATCACGGCGTCGTAGTCGACATCCAACTTGCGCACGACAGTTGCCTGATCGTCGGCAAGGCCGGCGGCCGTGTCGATGCCGTGCAGATTGATGGCGAGGCTGTCGGCGGCATTCTGGACAAGGATCGTTGACTGGTCGCGATCGTCGTTCGCCAGCGGCGTGAAGCGCAAGTTCGCATCGAAGTTGACAACATCCGGGACCAGTTGGATGATCAGTGTATCGCCGAGTGTGCCCGTGGAAATGGTGGCGCTGGCAATCTTGCCGGTCTCTGTCCCGGCCTCGAATTGCGACAGGTCGACATTCCCGCTGTTGTCCGACGTGATCCAGCCGGTCGGGATATGCAGGATCTCCACCTGGTCGAGGTATTCCGAGCCGTCCTGATCCGGTGTCTCGCCGCGGATTTGCAGCAGGAAAGAGACGTCTTCCTTGACGAGGTACTGGTCGGGGTTGGTGTTTTCGACACCGGTCTCGACCCTGATGTCGACATCGAGTTCCGGTTCTGCATCGGGCCGGATGCGAACCTCGAAATCGCTGTCGGTCCCGGCCGGATCGCCCTCGTCGGTCTTCACGTTCACCGTTCCGGTGACAATGCCGGAGAAATGCGTCGGGAAGGCGGTGAACTCCAGCGATTGAAGCTCGGTCAGATCTTTCACGGTGATTGTGAAGGTCGAGGTTCTCTCGATCGTGTAGGTCGTCTCGCTGGTCGTCAGCGTGATCTGACCGTACTGGTCGGTATTGGTCGGCAGGTTCGTGAAGGTGACCGTGATGTCGGTAATGCTCTCCGAGCCATCGATATCGGTGACCATCGCATCAAGGTCGAGCTTGTGAGGCGGCTGGTCCTCGTCGCCGGTGTAATCCTTGGCGTCGATATCGACATCGGCCTCCGAATCCACCCTGACCACGAAGTCGCGCGATTCGATGCCGTCGGTTGCATCGACATCGGTTTCACCCGCGAGAATGGCCTCGTCGGTGGTGAAGGTCACCCTGCCGTCGATGGTCGTGGGCGGGTTTTCGGTGGAGAAATCGTCGGGAAGGCGGAAGATGAGGTCCCGATACTCCGCCATAGTGAGGGTTGTGCTGTAGCTCGCCCCGGGAGGGAGCGAAGAGAATGTCGTGCCGCCGTCGGTTGAAAGCTCCGTGCCGTTCGGCAGGCCGTTGATGACCACGTCCACCCGCGCGATGGATTCCGAGCCGTCGGAATCCGAGGGCTGTGCGGTAACCGCGTCCACAAGCTTGACGTCGACGGGAGCGGACGTCGTGTTGTCCTCGTCGGTGTCCTGCGGCGCATCGTTTTCCTGCAACACAAGCGGGCTGTTGTCGGTGACCTCGATATCGCCTTCGGCATCAAGGCTCACGTCCAGCGTGGCGGATGCAACACCGCCCTCGTCCGTGATCGCCTGCAAGGTGCCCGTCAGGGTGCTCGCCGGGTTCTCCGTCGAGAAATCCTTCGGCAACTGGATGATGAGATCCCGGTATTCTCCCAGGTCTCCGATGAAGCCGAGGTTGCTCGTCGCAGCCACGAAAGTCGCGCCGTTGTCATAGGACACCTTGGTTCCGTTCGGCAGCGTTGCGAAATCGAGGCTGATCAGGGCGACGCTTTCGGAACCGTCGATATCGGTCGCCTCCGGCAGCAGGAAAGCCGATGGGGTGAATTCCACCACGTCGTCGGTTTCCTTCAACCGGACCGGGCCGTTGTCGACAATTCGGATGTCGCCCTCGAAATCGACCGTCACCGCGACGTCTGCGGACACCGGGGGCAGCAATTGCCCCATTTGCTCCGTTCGGACGGTGACATCGGCAACCAGTGTCGTCGCAGGGTTGGTGGAGGAATAGTCCTTGGGGAACACCAGCACGACATCGTCCGGTGAAACGGGCGAGCCGGAGCCGTCCGCGTTCCACAGGTAGTTGTATGTGACGGTACCATTGCCGGCGTTGGTGAACGTGCCCACCGAGGTGTTGGGATTGTTGACATCGACCGCTTTCATGCCCGGCGGAAGGCCCGGCAGGGTGAAGCTGATCTGCGCCAAGGTCTCCTGGGGGTCGGTGACGATGATGTCGACGAAATCGGACACCCGAACCGCGACCTCCGCGTCCGTTTCGGTGGTGATGATCTCGCCGTCGATGACGACATCGGGTGCCGGTGTCACGATGAGGACCTGCGGCGCGGTCTCTGTGCCCTCTGGTGTGGTCACCCGGATGAAGGCTGGGATCGTGCCGGCGTAGTTGCCCGGAAGCTTCACCGACAGGGCCTCGGCTTCGGCCACAGTGCCGGTCCATGTATCGCCGCTGTAGCTGCCGCCGTTGAAGACGGCGCCTGCGGGCATTCCACGGAATGTGATCTCGACGACGGCGGCAAAGCGGCTGTCGGCGCTGGAGGCGGTTTCGGACCCGTCGATATCGGTGATATCGATGGAGATCGGCAGATCGACATTCACGCCCGGTGCCGGATCACCGATAAAGCCGCCATCCTCGCGGACCTGGACGACCGGGGCCGCGGACAGCGCGATATCGGCCTCGAAGTCGATATCCACGACGCGGGTTGCCGTGGCCTGACCATCAACAGCCGTGTCGTTGCCGGTGTCCTGATCCTCGTCGGTCACCACGGTCAGGGTCAGCGTGAGGGGCAGTTCGGTCGGCCCGTTGGGGGGCGAGCCTGCAAGGTCGGACCGGTTGGCGGTCGAGAAATCCTTCGGCAGTTCCAGTGCGATGCCCGCATAGGCGGCCGAAACGTCGCCAACGGCGCTGGCCTCCAGGGTGATCGTCAGGGTCTTGGAGCCATCGGCGACCGTCACAAGGCTCGTCGTTGCACCGGCCGGGAGGCCGCTGACGCCATTGTTGATAGTGAAGGAGCCGTCGCCGGGCAGGCCGGCAACAACGAAGACCAGCCGGTCCAGGCTCTCCGACAGGTCGAGGTCCGTTGCCGCGGCGGCCAGAAGTTGCACCGGTACAAGCGCGGTCGGCGCGTCCGTTTCATCCGGCACGGTGTCGGGCAGGGTATCGTCGAGCTCCACGTCGCCTTCCGGCGTGATCCGAAGCACCACATTCGCCGGCCCGTTCGATCCCTCGTTCGAAGTTGCTGTCAGCGTCCCGTTGATGGTGAGCCCGTCGGCTGCGGGGCTTTCGGTCGAGTAGTCGACCGGGAACCGCAACTCCAGAGCGTTGTACTCGGCCTCCGTGCCGGTGAAGGCAAGCGTTCCACCGTTGACGAAATCGTAGCTGAAGGTCCCGGCGGGGACACCGTTGACCACCACTCCCGGCGGCAAATCATCAAGGGTGAGGTCGACCTGCTGCATCACCTCGCGCGGGGTATTGGGATCGAAATCCGAGATGGACACTTGCCAGGCCGTGGATGGCGTGACGAAGACGAAATCGTCTGTCTCGGCAGCGGTCAACTCCACGATATCGAGGTCGACATCGCCGGTCGGTGCGATCTCGATCCGTTGCGTTGTCGATGCGACACCTTCGGGGCTGGTGGCCCGGATCGACAGGTCGATGTCGCCGGAATAGTCGCCCGGCAGGTGCAAGGCGAGCGCATTGGCATCGGCGACCGTGCCGGTCCAGATCCCGGCCGCATCATCCAGCGTCCCGTTCGATGCCGTTGTGCCCAGCGGCAGATCGGTGAAGGTGATCTCCACCAGTGTATTGTCCTCCGAGCCGTCGATATCGTTCGGCGCCACATTGAGTTGCAGATCGACAGTCACGCCTCCGCCGTCGATGCCGTCGCCGTCCTCGTCATCGGTCAGTAGCGCAGGCGCATCAACCGTGACGTCCTGCGTGGCGTTGATGACGATCCTGAAGTCCTTGCTGTCCAGCCCAGCCTCGTCGGTAAGCCCGGAAAGGGTGCCGGAGATCGTGGTGGCGGGGTTCTCGGTCGAGAAATCTGCCGGAAGCTCGATTTGGACGTCTCGGTATTCGGCAAGCGTGCCGATGAATGTGATCGTGCCGCTCGCACCGACTGGGGCGAACGTGCCGCCACCGTCATAGGAGACCCGGGCGCCAGCAGGCAGCCCGTCAAGCGAGAGCGTTACTGCGATCACGTTCTCCGAGCCGTCCACATCGGTCGCGACCGGGTTGAGGAAGTTCGTGAGGGTGACGACGATCGGGTCGTCCGTCTCGTCAAAGACCGGGTTGGTCCCCTGGATCTCGACGTCGCCCTCGAAGTCGACGGTGACAGCGATGTCGGCAGAGACCGGCGTATTGAGCTGCCCGTTCTCCCGAGTCGTGACGGTCAGGTCGGCCACCAGTGTGGTCAACGGGTTGGTCGAGGAATAATCCTTCGGGAAGATCAGCTTGACGTCATCCGGTGAGGTGCCGGAGGCGGAGCCATCCGACTTCCAGATGTAGGAGAAGATGACGGTCCCATTGCCGGCGTCGGTGAACGTCCCGACTGGCAGGCCGGTCGTGTCATCCACGGCCCGCATGTTCGGCGGCAGGCCGGGCAGGATAAAAGTGATTTCTTCGATGGTTTCGTCCGGGTCGGTCACCAGTACGTCAACGAAGTCGGAGATGAGCACTTCGACCGGCGCGTCGGTTTCCCGGGTCCTGATCTCACCATCCACGGTGACGTCGGGCACCGGCGTAATGACGATGAGCTGCGGCGCGGCGGCCGTGCCCTCTGGTGTGGTGGCCCGCACAAGGCTCGGGATGCTGCCGGAGAAATTCCCGGGAAGCTTTACCGACAGGTTCTCGGCTTCCGCCACTGTGCCGGTCCATGTGTCCCCTGCGAAGCTGCCTCCGTTGAATGTCGCCGTCGCGGGCATGCCCTGGAAGGTGATCTCCACCACGGTGGTGAAGCGGCTGTCGGCGGTCGAGGCGGTCTCCGAACCATCGAGATCCGTGATGGCGATGGAGATTGGCAGATCGACCTCCACGCCCGGCGCAGGATCGCCGATGAAGCCGCCGTCCTCGCGGGCTGTCACCACGTCCTGCGCGGACAGCGCGATGTCGGCTTCGAAGTCGATATCCACGACCCGGCTGGCTGTTACCTGTCCGTCCACCGCGGTGTCATCCGTGAGGTCCTGATCCTCGTCCGTTTCCACCGTCAGCGTCAGAGTGATTGGCAACTGGGTCGGGCCGTCGGGATCGGTCCCGGTCAGGTCGGAGCGATTCGCCGTCGAGAAGTCCGTCGGCAACTCGAGCGCAAGGCCGGAATAGGCCGCGCCCACATCGCCGACCTGACTTGCGAGAAGCGTGATCGTCAGCGTGGATGAACCGTCCAGAGCAGATGTCAGCGTGGCCTGGGCGCCGTTTGGCAGCCCCGTCACGCCGTTTGCAATGGTGAAGGAGCCGTCGCCGGGCAACCCTGCGATCACAAGGACCAGCCGGCTGAGGCTTTCGGAGCCATCGTTGTCCGTGACGGCCGGCGCCAGAAGGTCCACCGGCACAAGCGCGGTCGGCCCGTCGGTCTCGTCGGCGACCGTGTCGGGCATCGTATCGTCGATTTCCACATCGCCTTCGGGCGTGATCCGCAATACCACGCCGGACGGGCCGTTCGACCCTTCGGTCGACGTCGCGGCCAGCGTGCCGGTAATCGTGAGCCCATCTGCCGTTGGGCTCTCGGTTGAGTAGTCCGCCGGGAACCAGAGTTTCAGGGCGGCATACTGATCGGCCGTGCCGACGAAAGTGAAGGTGCCACCGGACAGGGTGTCGTAGGTGATAGTAGAGGCCGGGACCCCTTGCACCAGAACGCCAGGCGGGAGACCGTCGAGGGTGAGCGAGACTTCGGTCAGCACCTCGCGCGGGTCGTTGGGATCAAAATCGGAGACGGAGACCTGCCAGGCGTCGGAGGGCGTCACAAGCACGATGTCATCAGTCTCGGCCGTGACCAATTCCACGATATCGAGGTCCACGTCGCCCGCGGGCGCGATCTCGATGCGCTGGGTCGTCGTGGCGACGCCCTCGGGGCTTGTCGCGGTGATCGTCAGGTCGATATCGCCGGAATAGTCGCCCGGCAACGTTAGCGACAGGCTGTTGACCTGTGCCACGGTGCCGCTCCAGGTGCCAGCGGCAGCGTCCAGCGTGCCGGTCGATGCCGTCGTTCCAAGCGGCAGCCCTGTGAAGGCGATTTCCACCAGCGTGTTGTCTTCGGAGCCGTCGATGTCGTTGGGGTCGGCTACGATCTGAAGGTCGACGGTCACCCCGCCGCCATCGATCCCGTCGCCGTCCTCGGCGTCGGTGATCAGCGCCGGGGCCACGACGGTGACGTCGGGAGTGGCGGCGACCACCACCTCGAAATCCCGGCTCTCGAGCCCGCCTTCGTCGGTCAGTCCGGAGACTGTCCCCGCGATTGTCGTGGCAGGGTTCTCTGTCGAGAAGTCCCGGGGCAGCTTGACCCGCAGCGCGTTGTATTCATCAAGCGTGCCAATGAATGTCAGGGCCGATCCTCCGAGGGCGGAGAAACTGGCGCCTCCGTCGTAGGACACCCTCGTGCCGTCCGGCAACCCCTGCAAATCGAGGGTCACGGCAATCACGCTCTCCGATCCGTCCAGATCGGTCGCGGTCGGACTCAGGTAGGCGCCGGGGGCGAAGGTGATCGGCGCGTCGGTCTCGATCAGGCTCGGGCCGTCACCGCGAATCTCGATATCGCCTTCGTAGTTCACGGTCACGGCGATATCGCCCGAAACCGGTGTATTGAGCTGGCCACTTTCTTCGGTCGTCACCGTCAGTTTCGCGACGAGTGTGGTAGCCGGGTTGGTGGAGGAATAGTCGGTTGGAAAGACGAGCGTGACGTCTTCGGGCGCGGTGGCGGATCCGGTGCCATTCGCGTTCCAGATGTAGGAAAAGGTGACGGTCCCGTTGCCGGCAACGATAAATGTGCCGACCGGTTGACCGGTGGTGGCGTCCACCGCCTTCATGTTCGGGGGCAGCCCAGGCAGGGTAAAGGCAACCTCGACCACGGTCTCGTCGGGATCGGGCACCAGCACGTCGATGGAATCGGACAGCCGAACCCTGACCTCGGCGTCGGTTTCGTCGGTGATCACCTCGCCATCGATCTCGATATCCGGGGTGGGTGTGATCATGATCAACTGCGGTGCCGATGCAGTGCCTTCCGGTGTCGTGGCCCGGATCAGGGCGGGAATGGCGCCGGAGAAGTTGCCGGGCAAGGTGACGGACAGGTCCTCCGCCTCCGCTACGGTGCCTGTCCAGGTGTCGCCCGAGAATGTGCCGCGGTTGAAGACAGCGTTGGCCGGCATGCCCTGAAAAGTGATCTCTACCACTGTGGTGAAACGGCTGTCGGCGGTGGAGGTGGTTTCGGACCCGTCGATGTCGGTCACATCGATCGAGATGGGCAGGTCCACCGTGACACCGGGCGCCGGTTCGCCCGACACCCCGTCATCCTCGCGGGCCGTGACGACCGGCTTTGCAGAGAGGTTGATGTCGGCTTCGAAGTCGATATCGACCACCCGGCTGACGGTCGCCTGACCGTCATTGGCCGTGTCGTCCGACAGGTTCCGGTCCTCGTCGGTGGAGACGGTCAGCGTCAGCGTGATGGGCAGTTCGGTCGGCCCGTCGGGATCGTCGCCGAGCAGGTCGGTCCGATTGGCGGTCGAGAAGTCTTTTGGCAGCTTCAGCGCGATACCGGCATAGGCCGTGCCGATGTCACCGACTACGCTGGCCTCCATCGAGATGGTCAGCGTCATCGAGTCGTCGGCCACTTTCACGAGGCTGACCACCGCGCCGGAAGGCAGTCCGGAGACGCCATTGGCAAGGGTAAACGAGCCGTCGCCCGGCAGTCCCTCGATCACCAGGGTCAGCCGTTCGAGACTTTCCGAGGAATCGAGATCGGTCGCCGCGGGGGAGAGCAGATCCACGGGCACCAGCGCTGTCGGCCCGTCTGTCTCGTCGGGCACGGTGTCTGGCAGGGTGTCGTCGATCGCGACATCGCCTTCCTCGACGATGTGGACCTGGATCTGGCCGGTGACCGGGTCGAGGCGGGTGCCGTTTTCCTCGGTGGTGACCGTCAGGTCGGCGATCAGCGTACTCACGGGGCTGGTGGTCGAGTAGTCGGTCGGGAAACTGAGCACCACGTCCGCGAAATCGGTGGCGCCAGCGGTCCAGGTGTAGACGAAGATGACCGTGCCGTTGCCTGCATCGGTGAAACTGCCCACCGACTGGCCGGTCGTCTGGTCATAGGCCAGCGCTCCCGGGGGAAGGCCCGGAAGGGTAAACGTGACCTCGACCACGGTTTCGTTGGGATCGGTGACCAGGACGTCCACGAAATCGGAGATCAGGACATCGACACGGTCATCGGTTTCATCGACATTGACGACGCCATCCACATCGATATCGGGGCGCGGTTCGATATAGATCACCTGATCGGTGCTGACCGATCCCTCCGGTGTGGTTGCCACGATGGTGTGGGTGATCTCGCCGCTGAAATTGCCCGGCAGCGTCAGTTCGAGCTGCTCTGCCTCCGCGACCGAACCGGTCCATGTCTTGCCGGAAAGCGTGCCAGTATTGACACTTGCGCCTCTGGGCAGGCCCGCGAACGTGATCTCGACAACGGTCGTGAAGCGCGAATCCGCGGTTGAAGCTGTTTCAGAGCCGTCTGCATCGGTCACAGCAATCGCGATGTCGAGATCGACGGTCACCCCGGGGGCGGGCGAACCGAGCACTCCTCCGTCCTCGATCCCCTCGACGCGGGACGGAGCGTCAAGCGTGATATCGGCCTCGAAGTCGATGTCCACCACACGGCTCACGGTACTCTGGCCGTCGGTGTCGGTGTCGTCGCCGAGGTTCTGGTCCTCGTCGGTGATGGCCGTCAGCGTCAGTGTCAGCGGCAGGCTCGTCGGGCCGTCCGGGTCATTTCCAGTCAAATCGGAGCGGTTGGCGGTGGAGAAGTCGGCGGGCAGGCGAAGGCCGATAGCCTTGTATGCAGCCACCACGTCGCCCACCGATGCAGCGTCGAGCGTGATCGTCAGCGTGCCCGATCCATCGGCCGCAATGAAGAAGTTCAGGATCGCACCGCTGGGCAGGCCGGAAATCCCCGAGCTTGTGCTGAAGCTGCCGTCGCCGGGCAGGCCGGCGATGGTCAACACCAGCTTGATGATGGTTTCGGAGCCGTCGATATCGGTGGCAGCGGGATCCAGCAGCGCACCGGGAACCACGGCGGTCGTTGCATCGGTTTCGTCCGCGACCGTGTCCGGCAGGGTGTCGTCGATCTCCACATCGCCTTCCGGTGCGACGCGGATCTCCATTGTCGCCGACGTCGCGTCGCCGAGATTGGTTTTCACCTCCAGCGTGGCGACGAGGTTTCCTTCCGGGTAGTCGTTCCGGCTGTCGGTTGAGAAATCCGTGGGGAAGGTGATGACAAGGCCTTCGAAGGCGGACGGGCTGCCGGAGAACCGCAGGGAAAGTGTCCCGTCACCGGCATCGGTCAGCACCCCGGATGACACCGTCGTGCCCGCGGGCAGGCCGTCCAGAAGGAACGTGACATCGCAAATCGTCTCGCCCACGGCTGTCCCCTCGAGCGAGAGGGTGACGACTTCTGACGGCGAGAGCATCAAGGCAGCGTCGGTTTCGTCACCGCGCAACAGGTCGGCAATGGTGATGAGTGGCACGGCAGGCGAGGTCTGCAACCCACGATACTCGTCTCTGTCCGGGGTCGGAGGGTACTCCGTGAAGAGCTGCAGGGGGCTGATCTTGAGCCCGATCAGCGGGTCGCCGGCCTGTACCGGAAGTGTGCCGCCGGAGCCAAGATCGCGCGCGGCGCCGGCATATTCGGTTAGGTTCTTGACCGGGGCGGAGGCGAGGGTGCTCCACTCACCGGTCTCGTTGCCGGCCACGCGCAGGTCACGGGTCGACAGTTCCTGCTCGCCGATCTCGATCTTCGAGTCGGAAATGGCGCCATCCAGCAGGACGATGACATGGCCGGTATCCGTGGCCAGAACGATGTGATCGCCCAGCAGCAGCACACGAGAGGTCAGCGTGTCCTCCGGCAGTATTGTCGGCTCGTCGGACGGTGGAATGACCGAAAACCCCGCGACGGTCGCGCCTTCTCGTGCAAGCGTGATCAAGTCCTGAAGGTGCTCCGGCGTGGAGTCGATCCCGACGCCTGCGGACGGGGTGTTGGATTGGTCGTTCATGCCGAGCCCTCACAAAGCCTGATGATCACAATATATGGATAGATCCGGCGCCGGATAGTCATTCGGTCATCAAAAGATGCGCAGACGTCTTGGATATCGCCGGATTGAGCAACAGGCCGCCGCTGACTGTATCCTGTTCTGAAACAAAGTGACATTTTCGGCCGATGGGCGTCATCGAGCCCGTGTTTCGGCTTCCCTTTGCCCCCCCGGCCATGGAGTGTTGCCCCGGCGGAATCGGAAAGGTTGAAGTCTGACATGGCTGAGGCAATCGTGCACGTTGGACTGCCAAAGACTGGCTCCACCGCGATCCAGATGTTCCTCGCAACGAACCGCCGGGCTCTGAAGAGGCGCGGGATCGCCTGTGCACCGCCGCTGATCGACCGCTACAGCCAACTGGAGTACGGGTTGGCGGCCTGTCTGCGGGCGGATCGGCTGGTTGAGGACGAGATGTTTCGAAATCAACATGCGCTGACGCGCCCAGGCGACCAGGCGGACCTTGTGTCGGCTCTGCCGACCGGACGGCCGGAATGCGACCGGGAGATTATCTCCAGCGAGCACATCGGGATCTGGCTTCACACGCCCGAGTTGCGCGCTGCGCTGGATGAGCTATTGTCCGAGCGTTTCGCCGTATTCCGCTACATCATGTTCGTGCGCCCGCAGGCGGAGTTCGTTCTGTCCAGCTACTCGGAATCCGTCAAGCGTGGTTCGGCCCGAAGCTTGCAGGCCTTTGTCGAGGACTACGCGGAACTCGATATCCACCAGACGATCCTCGACTGGCGGGCGCAGTTCGGAGCGCGGCTGAGGGTGGCGGCGATGCCGGGCGCCGGAGACAGCGGTCCCGATCTGATCGATACTTTCTGCGCATTCGCCGGGATCGATCCGGTGGGGCTCCAGCGTCCGACACCTGCAAACGAGGCCTTGTCGCGCCGGGCCGCCGGTGTGCTGCGGCGCGCCAACGACGTCATCGGCAAGGACACCGAACGCAACACCGCGCAGAGGGCGGTATTTGCCCTCGTGCGGAAGATGACGCTCGCAGCATTGTCGGCCGGGCCCCGCCTGCACCTGTCCGATGCGCAACGCACCATCATTGCGCAGCGATATCCGCACGCGATCGATCCGCTCCTCGATCCGCTGCCCTGACATCCCCGGGACCTCTGCGGCAGATGGTCGGTGCCGCAAAAAAAGGCGACCCCGAGGGGCCGCCCTGGAATGTCCTCGCCCGAAGGCGCAGATCAGACGAAGCGATTGATGTAGTTTTCCAGCCGCTCCTGCCGGCCCGAGCGAGGCTCGGGGTTGATGTCGTCGGCCAGAACCCGCTTGGCAATGCTCTCCAGCGTGCCGGATTCAAGCATTGCCTTGTTGGTGGGCTCGTCCCAGCCGGCGTATCGCTCGGCGCGGGCCTTCTCCAGGCCGCCGTCCTCCAGCATCGCCGCAGCAGCCTTGAAGCCGCGCGCGCAGACGTCCATCGCGCCGACATGTCCGGCGATCAGGTCTTCGGCGTCCAGCGACTGCCGGCGCAGCTTGGCGTCGAAATTGGTGCCGCCGGTGGTGAAGCCTCCGGCCTTGAGGATCTCGTAGTAGGCCAGGGCCACCTCTGGCACGTTGTTGGGGAACTGGTCGGTGTCCCAGCCGGACTGGTAGTCGTTGCGGTTCATGTCGATGGACCCGAGGATGCCGAAGGCCGCTGCCATCGCCAGTTCGTGCTCGAAGCTGTGCCCGGCGAGGATCGCGTGGCCCTGCTCGATGTTCATTTTCACCTCGCCTTCCAGCCCGAACTCCTTGAGGAAGCTGTAGACGGTGTTCACGTCATAGTCGTACTGGTGCTTTGAAGGCTCCTGCGGCTTCGGCTCGATCAGGATCGCGCCGTCGAAGCCGATCTTGTTCTTGTAGTCAACGACCATCTGCAGGAAGCGCCCGGCTTGCTGGCGCTCCTGCACCAGGTCGGTGTTCAGCAGCGTCTCGTAGCCTTCGCGGCCGCCCCAGAGCACGTAGTTCTGGCCGCCAAGCTTGCTGGTCGCATCCATGCAGGATTTGACGGTCGCCGCGCACCAGGCATAGACATCCGGATCAGGGTTCGTGGCCGCACCGGCCATGAAGCGCCGATGGGTGAACATGTTTGCCGTTCCCCAGAGGAGCCTGGTGCCCGTGGCCTCCATCTTCTCGCCGAAGTAGTCGACGATCTCCTCAAGGTTGCGCTTGTACTCGGCGAAGTTGTCGCCGCCGGGCGCGACATCTGCATCGTGGAAGCAGAAAAACGGCTGGCCGAGGATCGCGAACATCTCGAAGGCGGCGTCGGCCTTTACCTTTGCCAGCTCCATGCTGTCCTGCGGATACCAGGGGCGGTCGAAGGTTCGTCCACCGAAGGGGTCGCCGCCTTCCCAGGCAAAGCTGTGCCAGTAGGCGACAGCGAAGCGCAGGTGATCCTCCATGCGCTTGCCCATGACGATCTCGTCAGGGTTGTAGTAGCGATAGGCCAGGTCGGAATCGCTGGAGGGGTCGAATTTCACGGCGTCGATGCCGTCGAAGAAGTTTGTCATGAGAGACCTCTGAGGGCTTGGTAGGTGTCCCGATAGCGAGCGTGCGCTTCGGCGAATGCAGACGTCAGGTCCTTCACGGGCTCGACGACCTTGCTGATTTCCGGGATGACCGCGATTTCTGCACCCGCGCCGGTCGCGGCCATCATCGCCAGCCGTGCCGCGCCGAAGGCGCCGCCGAAATCGCCGGCCACCGGGACCTGGACCGGCATGTCGAGCGATGTGGCGATCGCCTGTAGCCAGTAGTCGGATCGTGATCCGCCGCCAACGGCGATCAGCCGATCGAAACGGGTGCCGGTCGAGGCGAGCGCGTCATAGCTGTCACGCACGGCGTGGGTCACCCCTTCCAGCACCGCGGCAGTGCCTGCGGCGCGGTCGGTGGCGTGTTCGAGGCCGGTCATGCTGCCGCGGATCCCGGCGTCGTTGTGCGGTGTCCTTTCGCCGCCGAGGTAGGGCAGGAACATTGCCCGGCCGGGGCTGCGCAGGGCGCCGAGTTCGTTGGTGAGCGAGGCCGCGTCCGAGCCGACCAGCCCGGCGTACCAGTTCAGCGCATCCGTGGCCGCAAGGATCACGCCCATCTGGTGCCAGGTGTCGGGCAGCGCATGGCAGAACGTATGCACGGCGGTTGCCGGGTCGGGCTGATAGGCGTCCGAGGCGGCAAAGAGCACGCCGGATGTCCCAAGCGACACGAAGGCCTCGCCTGCGTTCACGACACCGACGCCAACAGCAGAGGCCGCGTTGTCGCCGCCGCCACCGGCCACCACGACGCCATCGGGTAGGCCCCAGCGTTCCGCCAACTCCTTGCGGAGCTCGCCGGATACCTCTGAGCCCTCGACAAGGCGCGGCATGGTCTCGCGAGAGAGGTCGCAGGCCGCCAGCAACGGATCCGACCAGTCCCGCTTGCCGGTGTCGAGCCAGGACGTGCCAGCGGAATCCGACATTTCCGAAACGGCCTCGCCGGTGAGCCAGAGCCGCAGGTAGTCCTTCGGCAGCAGCACCATCGCGATCTTCTCGAAGATCTCGGGTTCGTTGTTGCGGACCCACATGACCTTGGGCGCCGTAAAGCCCGGAAAGACGATATTGCCGCTGACATCACGCCATGCGGGCGCGGCATCAAGGGTGGCTGCCTCCTTGTGGGAGCGGGTGTCGTTCCAGAGCATGCAGGGCCGCAGCACGTTCTGCGAAGCATCCAGAAGGGTCGCCCCGTGCATCTGCCCTGAAAGCCCGATCCCCTTCACGCCGGAAAGAGAGGCCGCTGCGGCCAGCCCGTCCATCGCGGCAGAGGCCGCCGCCAGCCAGTCGGCCGGCGATTGCTCCGACCAGCCGGGGTGGGGGCGGGACACGGCAAGCGGTGCCGTGGCCTCGGCGATGACGCTCTGCGCCTCGTCGATCAGGAGGGCCTTGAGACCGGAAGTCCCCAGATCCAGACCGATATACATTATTCCACACCTTTCTCCGGCTTCTTGCCGAGAATGATCATTCCAAGGATGTCGTCTTCGGTGACTTCGTCGACCCGGACCGTGCCGACCAGCTTGCCGTTCTTCATCACCGAGGCCCTGTCGCAGAGCGCCTTCACCTGGTGGATGTCGTGGTCGATCAGCAGAATCCCGAGGCCTTGCGACTTCAACTCGTCGATGAGTCGCGCCACCATCGCCGTCTCTTCGACACCAAGCGCCGCTGTCGGCTCGTCCATGATCAGGATCTTGGCGTTGAAATAGACCGCGCGAGAGATTGCCACCGATTGCCGCTGGCCGCCCGACAGACCGGCAACCGGGGTGTGGAATCTCTGGAAGTTGGGGTTGAGACGGTTCATGATCTTGCGCGTCTCGGCTTCCATCTTGGCGTCGTCCACCAGGCCCATGGGCGTGACCAGTTCCCGGCCGAGGAACAGGTTGGAGGCGGCATCGAGATTGTCCGCCAGCGCGAGGGTCTGGTAGATCGTCTCGATGTTGTAGTCGCGCGCATCGCGAGGGTTGTCGATATGCGCTTCCTCGCCGTTGATGAAGATCTGGCCGGAGTCGCGCGGATAGGCGCCCGAGAGCATCTTCATCAGCACCGATTTCCCGGCGCCGTTGTGGCCGAGGACACCCACGACCTCGCCTGCGTGAAGATCGATGGAGACGTCGTCCACGGCATGAATGCCGCCAAAGGATTTGCGCATGTTGCGCATCTCCAGCAGAGGGGTACCGCGATCAGAGGTATCAAGTGGCATGGGTCAGTCTCCCGTCCGCTTGCGATAGACGATGTCGACATAGACGGCGAACACCAGCACGATGCCGACGACGATGTTCTGGTAGGGGGCTTCGACGCCGACCATGGCCATGCCCGATTGCAGCGACTGCATGATCAGTGCACCGAGGATGGCGCCGTAGATCGTGCCGATGCCACCCGAGAGCGCCGTGCCGCCAATCACCGCCGCAGCGATGACGCGCAATTCATCCAGCGTGCCGATATCGTTGGTGTGATAGGTCAGGCGGGCCGAGGCGACGACCGCCGACAGGGCACACAGGAAGCCTACGATGGCGAAGATCTTCACGGTCAGCAAACGTACGCGGATACCAGAAAGCTGGGCTGCTTCCGGATTGCCGCCGGTTGCGAAGATATAGCGACCGAGCCGTGTGCGCTGGGCGACGACGGTCATGACCAATGCGACGGCGATCAGGATCAGCACCGAGTAGGGCACGCCGTAGACCTCGGTGTAGCCTTCCGGCATCTCCTTGCCTGCCGCTGCGAATTCGCGGGCAAGGCGTCGGGCTGGAACCTCGTAGGAATTCAGGATCCAGACAAACCCCAAGATAGCCGCCGAGACGATGCCCGCGATGGTCAGTTCGGCCCACATCGGCTTCACCGGGAAGCCATGCGCCAGCTTGGAGCGCCGTGCGTTGAACAGCAGGTAGAGCGAGAACCCGGTGGCCAGCAGTCCCAGGATCCAGCTGCCGCTGGCGCCAAGCGTGCCGGAGATGCCTCCAAGCTTTAGAAAGGTCGGGTCGAGCGGCCCGATGGTCTGTCCGGCGGACAGGTGCCAGGCCACATTGCGCCAGACGAATAGTCCCCCCAGCGTGACGATGAAGGCCGGGATCGTGAGGTAGCCGATCAGCCAGCCGTGGAAGGAGCCGATCAATGTGCCAACGATCAGGCCGACAAGAATTGCAATCGGCGCGATCATCGGCGAGCCGAGTTCCAGCCCGAGGGCGCCGGGCAGCCAGGCGGTCTGCGTCATCGCCATTACGCCGGAGCAGGTGGCCAGCAGAGCGCCGACGCTGAGGTCGATATGTCGGGTGACGATGACAAAGACCATGCCGGTGGCCATGATTGCCACGGAAACGGTCTGGATCGTCAGGTTGAAGATGTTGCGAGGGGTCAGAAACCTGCCGCCCGTCCAGACATCGAACACGACACAGATGACGACGAAAGCCCCGATCATGCCGAGCAGGCGGGTGTCGATTTCAAGTGTGTCGAGGAAGTTCCGGCGGGTTTGCTGCGGCAGGTCGGTCTTGTCCGTGCTTTCAGCCATTGTGGCGCTCTCCGGGGTGCGCGTTTGATGGCCCCCGCCGTGATCGGCGGGGGCTCTGGTCTTCAGGTCGTGAGTGGTGGGTCTTGCTTAGTTACAGGGTGCGGGGCCGCTCTCGACGCCCTGGCACAGTGCTTCGACCGAGATCCAGCCTGCATCCGTGACAACCGTAAGGTTCTCGGCCGTGACGGGGATCGGCTCCAGGAACTTGGCGGTCATCGTGGTGCCGGATGGCGAGGTCCACTCGGCGGCGCCGTCGATGTCGGCCATGGCGGTTCCGCCGGCCATCGCAACGGCGATCTCTGCCGCGGCTTTGCCGAGCTCACGTGCGTCTTTCCAGACGGACACGGTCTGGTGACCTTTTGCAACGCGGTTCAGCGCGGCGTGGTCACCGTCCTGACCGGAGACCGGAATGCCTTCCATGCCCTGCGCGGTCAGCGCTGCGACAACACCACCGGCGGTGCCGTCATTGGAGGCCACAACGGCATCGACCTTGTTGTCCTGCGCGGTCAGGATCTGTTCCATGTTGCGCTGAGCGTTCGCGGGCAGCCAGCCGTCCGTGTAGGCTTCGCCGACGATGGTGATGTCACCGGAGTCGATCGCCGCCTGCAGGATCTCCTGCTGACCGCCACGCAGGAAGTCTGCGTTCGGATCGGTGGGCGAGCCCTTGATCATCACGTAGTTGCCCTTGGGCTGGGCGGCGAAGACGGCGCGAGCCTGCATGCGGCCAACCTCGACGTTGTCGAACGTCAGGTAGAAGGCGCGCGGATCTTCGATCAGGCGGTCGTATGCCACGACCGGAATGCCCTCGTCCGCGGCCATCTGCACGGCGGGGATCACGGCCTCGGTGTCCTGGGCGAGCACGATGAGCGCGTCGACGCCCTGTGCCATCAGAGCTTCAACGTCCGAGAGCTGCTTGGACGAAGACGACTGGGCGTCAGCCGAGACATATGTGGCGCCGGCTGCTTCGAGCGCGGCGACCATGGCGGCCTCGTCTGTCTTCCAGCGTTCTTCCTGGAAGTTGGACCAGCTTACGCCGACGGTGATGTCTTGTGCCAGTGCGGTGGTAGTGAAAGCCGTCGTCAGTGCGGCAGCCGCGATGAACAGGTTACGCATGAATTCCTCCCGAGTTTTCAGCCCTGCGTTTGGGCGGGCGGTCGTAAGACCGCGCCGACAAGAGCATTGACTATATTATTTTACTTGTCAAAATAAAAATCGGTCAGGAATGCAGCGATGCGCGGAGATGTCGCCGAAAATTGTGGCCTTGCTGCAGGTTTCTCGGATCTTTCTGCGGCGCAGAATGTTCATTAATTGGATGATTGAAAGAATGATGCAGGCGGGAATGGACGAAAGCGGGGCAAGCGCGCTCTTGCAGGCGGGGTGTGGCCCGATCTTGCCAGCACACGATTCCACGGTGCCGCCACTCCGGCAGCAGATCTTCGAATGCGTGCGCTCGCACGGGCAGATTTCGCGAATCGATGTGGCCAAGCATCTCAGCGTGTCGCCAGCCTCGGTAACCACGATCGTGTCCGACCTGATCGCGGGCGGGTTGCTCAAGGAGGTCGAGGCGCCGCGCGATCCCGGAAGTCGTGGCCGCCCGCCAGTGGCGCTCGCCGTCCGCCCCGAAGCGGGATACGTGGTCGGGATCAAGCTCAGCGATCTCGTGCACACCGGTGTGATCATCGACTTTGCCGGTCGTCCGGTGGCGGAGGCGCGGCTGCATCGTCCCAGCCTGCGCACGGAGGTGGATCTGCTCGTCGAGGAGGCCGACGAATTGCTGACCCGGATGCTGGCCGAGGCCGGCATGGACCGGTCGGCCATCTCCGCGGTCGGATTGGGACTTCCCGGGATCGTGGACCATTTCCGCGGTCTGATCCTTTGGTCGCCGATCCTGCGCGGGCTCGAAATCCCGATCGCGCGGATGATGTCCGAGCGGATGGGGCTGCCCGTCCAGGTGGACAACGACGCCAACGTGCTGACACTCGCGGAGCTTTGGTACGGTGCGGGGCGGAGGCTGCCGGATTTCGCCGTGGTGACGCAGGAATACGGGGTCGGGATGGGGCTTGTGATGAACCACCGGCTGTATCGAGGGGCAAACTCGGTCGGCATGGAGCTTGGTCACACAAAGGTGCAGCTCGACGGCGCGCTTTGCCGATGCGGGCAACGCGGTTGTCTGGAGGCCTATGTCTCCGACTATGCGCTGGTGCGGGAGGCCTCCGTGGCGCTTGATCTTCATCGCACCGAATCCGGCTCGGCGCAGGTCATTCTTGAAAGCCTCTACGATCAGGCCAAGGCCGGCAACGAGGCCGCGCGCACCATCTTCCGTCGCGCGGGGCGGTTTCTGGCGGCAGGCCTCGCGAATGTGATCA
The DNA here is from genome assembly GCF_003003255.1 of Aliiruegeria haliotis. Lineage (GTDB taxonomy): Bacteria > Pseudomonadota > Alphaproteobacteria > Rhodobacterales > Rhodobacteraceae > Tropicimonas > Tropicimonas haliotis. Next base: position 544,251 of record NZ_PVTD01000002.1, on the reverse strand, counting down.
ACCTGTTCGATCCATCATTGGTGATCCTGTCGGGAGCGAGGATGAGATACGACTACCTCTATGCTGAGGATGTGCTGAAAGAGGTGCGGGAATTGACGTTGAACAAGGGGCGCAAATTGCCACGGGTGGAAATCAACGCCTGGGGCGACCTGGTCTGGGCGCGTGGGGCGGCGACGCTGGCGCTCTCTGCCGTGACGGACGCAAGGACGTCCGCCGAGGTGGTCGAATGAGATCGCTATGCGTGGTGACGGTATTTCTCGCTGGGCCGCTGGCGGCGCAGGATGTCCGTTTCGCCGACGAGAGTGCCGCATTGCCGGTCGAGCATGTCTACAGCGGCGGCTGGGAGCACTTCGTCGGCGGCGGTGTGGCTGTCTTCGACTGCAATCTCGATCAGCGCCCGGACATCTTCGTGGCAGGAGGCGAGGGGACCGCGCGGCTGTTCGTCAATCGCACCGAGGGACAGCAAGGTTTCGACTTTGCCGAAACTGGCGGTCTGCCGGCGTTGACGGGTGTGACCGGGGCCTATCCGGTGGACATCAACGATGACGGGCTGCTCGATCTGGCGGTTCTGCGTGTCGGGCCGAACGTGCTCCTGCAGGGACGGGGCGATTGCCGTTTCGAGGATGCGACCCGGGCGGCTGGCTTCGATGCGGGCGATCGCTGGTCCACGGCCTTCTCCGCCACCTGGGAAGCAGGGCAGCGGATCCCGACACTGGCGATCGGAAACTACGTCGACCGCAGCGATCCCGACGGCCCGTTCGAGGCCTGTGATGTCAACGAGTTGCACCGTCCGGACGGGCGCGCCTACGGGACCCCGACGCTGCTTGAGCCTGGGCATTGTGCCCTCTCGATGTTGTTTTCCGATTGGACCCGGTCGGGTCGTGCCGACCTTCGGGTGTCGAACGACCGCCACTACTATGTGCGCGGTGGCGAGGAGCAGATGTGGCGCATGGAGCGTCCGCCGGTTCTTCTCGGCCCCGATGACGGCTGGAAACGGTTCTCGATCTGGGGCATGGGCATTGCCAGCCGGGATCTGAACGGGGACGGGCGGCCGGATCTCGTCCTGACGTCGATGGCCGATCAACTCACCCTTCTGACGGAAGGGGAGACCGGGTATGTTCCGGCACCCTATTCCATCGGCACCTTTGCACAGCGGCCGCATATCGGTGACGACGGGCGCCCCTCCACCGGTTGGACGGCGACCTTCGGGGATCTGAACAACGATGGGCGCGACGACCTGTTCATCGCGAAGGGCAATGTCGACCAGATGCCAAGCAACGCGATAAACGATCCCAACAACCTGTTGTTGCAGCGGGCGGATGGCACCTTCGAGGAGCGTTCGGTCGAGGCCGGCGTGGCGACGACCGAAAGATCGCGTGGCGCGGCCCTTGCGGACCTGGATCTCGACGGGCGTCTGGATCTTGTCGTGGTCAATCGGAGGGCACCAATGGAGCTCTACCGCAACGTCACCGAGGCTACGGGAAACTGGATCGCGGTCCAGCCCCGCCAGGTCGGGGTGAACGACTTTGCCGTCGGCGGGTGGATCGAGTTGCGCCGCCCCGATGGATCGGTCGTTGCGCGCGAAATCACGGTTGGCGGTGGACATGTCAGCGGGGTGGCGCTGGCCGAGCACTTCGGCCTCGGTGCGGCGGAGACGGTCGAACTGCGCATGATCTGGCCTCAGGGCGAGGCGAGCGAGTGGGTTTCGGTCGGGGCCAACCATGCCGTGGAGATCTGGCGGCAGGAGGAGCACGGCCTCGATGTCAGGATCATACGCCGGAACTGACCCCCCGAGCCGCCTGTTGGCTCAGCGGTCGATGGGAAGGCCGCTGGGAACGCTCTTCGGAATGCCGAGGCGGCCGCTGACGCTCTGCTCGTCGGTCAAGCTGTTCAGGAAGGCGACGATTGCGGAGACGTCTTCCGCCGAAAGATCCACGGGTATTGCGTCCAGCGTAGTGGAAATCCTGCCGACTTCGGCCTTGTCATCAAGCGACGACCAGATCGGCTTTCCGTCGAAGTCCTGAAGAACCGGCTGATTGCGGTCGAAATCGGATTGGGCCGCCGCAGGGTTGGCGTGGAAAGCGACGAAGGCCGCGAGGTCCCGATGCGATCCGGTGTGGCCGTATGGGGCGGTCTTGGCGACGTTGCGCAGGCTTGGTGTCAGGAAGGCATAGCGGTCCTCCTCCCGTCCTGTGACACGGAACCTTCCTTCGTCGCGCGCGTGGTTCTCGAAACGCTCGGCCTTGCCGGGGCCGAACTGAGGCACCCCCATGGCGTGAAAATCGTGGTCCGTCAGGAAGGGGCCGCTGTGGCAGGTGCTGCATCCGGCCTCACCATAGAAAAGCTCCATCCCAGCAAGCGCGGCATCCTGCAAGGCGGCCTCGCCCCGAAGGTGCCTGTCAAAGGCACTGTCATCGGAGCGCCACTCGACGGTGATGAAATCGGCGATGGCATTGGAGATATCGGTGAAGGCCACCGGCCGTCCGGCGGCGACCTCGGGCAGGGCGGCTTCGAATGCCTGCTGGTAGTCCGGAATGGCGCGGACCCGCGCCGCGATCAGGTCCCAGGCGCCGCCTATGCCGGTCAGGCGGCCCGATCGGATGGCCTTGGACACTTCGTTCTCGCCATAGTGCCCGGCCATTTCGTCCTGGCTGAGCACGGGGAACATGGTCTGCGCCGACAGGATTCCGGAAAAACCCCGTACCATTTCCTGGTCCAGCGGCGTGCGAATCCCGTTGGGCTGGCTCGGATCGGCCTGGATGCGGCCATCGTGGAACAGAGTTGTGAACTCCTCCGCGCCGAGGTTGAACAGCGCCGGAGCGTTCCGCGGGATGCGCTGTTCCGGCATGTTGTCCGGGTCGGGAACGCGATCGGGTCCGAGGCCCGTTCCGCCCTCACCCAGCGACAGCGACACGCCATCGGACGTGCCGAAGCGAGGGTGGTGGCAGGTGGCGCAGGAAATGTTGCGGTTGCCGGACAGAATGGGATCCCAGAACAGCAGGTGCCCCACATCCACCAGCGCCGGGTTGACCTGGCGGTACATCTCGTCGGTCACAGGAGGTGGCGGGCCAGCCGCCGGGGTCGGTGACGGAAGCAACAGGACGAAGGCAAGGAGGGCAGGGGCGCGCATGGGATAGCCTGGCTGGTCAGGAGGATGGGGGCGGAGCCGTGCTGCCACGTTCCACGAGAGTGATGGGAAGCACAACCCTCGGGACCGGGCCAAGAACACGTTCCCGGGGATCCGTGTTCATCCGTTCAAGAAGCATCCGGGCGGCAGCGCGGCCGATGGCAACGCGGGGTTGGTGCACGGTTGTCAGGGGCGGCACGAAATGCTCCGCAATCTCCAGGTCGTCGAAGCCCAGCACGGAAACCTCGTCCGGAACGCGGACCCCCTTGCGGTTGAGCTCCGCGATGAAGCCCATCGCCATCTCGTCGCTGGCGCAATAGACGGCCGTGGGCCTGTCGGATTGCGCCAGCCACTGGTTTGCGATCTTCGCGCCGGAGCGCAGCGTGAAATCACCTTCGTAGACCCAGTCGCGCCGGTGGGGCAGCCCATTGGTGTGCAGTGCCTCGCGGCCGCCGCGCATCCTGTGTTTCGACAGCACATTATCCGGAGGGCCGCCCAAATGGCCGATCCGGCGATGCCCGAGGTCGATCAGGTGGCGGACGGCGATGCCGCAGGCCTCGTGATTGTCCACGGTGACCGTGGGGCGCGGGACCTCATCGATCCATTCGCAGGCAAAGACCATCGGCGCCCGTACCTCCGGTGCGCCCCGATTGAGAAGCAGGTCCTTGTTCAGCATGCCATCGAGAATAATCAGCCCGTCGGTCAGGTTGTGGCTGAAATACTCCGGGAAGCGGTGGTCATCGAGCGACATCGGCGTTGTGTCGGTGATCAGCACGTTGTAGCCGGCCTCGCTCATCACTTCGGCGATGCCGGAGAGGATGCGGGAGAAAAACGGGTTGGCGATATTCGGAACCAGCACGGCTATGGCGCCGGTCTCGCGCTTGCGCAGGTTGCGGGCCGCCACATTCACGATGTAGCCGGTGTCTCGAATTGCGCGGAACACGGCCTCCCGCGTGCCTTCGCTTACCACGTCGGGGTTGGACAAGGTTCGGCTTACCGTGGCGGTCGAGACCCCCGCGGCCTGGGCAACATCGCGAATCGAGGGCGCGCGAGCGCCGTTTTCACCCATTTTTCAAATCCCTGCGCCTTTTCTCTCACGCGAAGGTGGCAGCACAATAGTTGCAAGAATTGGATCTTGTAAACGATTACATACCTCGTATGATCGCGATGTAAAGGATTACATCTGCGATTCGCAAATGCCGGAGGAGGGCTGCGCGACATGCGCGCCGCTCATCCCGGCCGAGGAGGTTGTGCGATGAAGACGATCAAGGGACCGGCTCTATTCCTGGCGCAGTTCGCCGGCGATGAGGCGCCGTTCAATTCCTGGGACAGCATCACCAAATGGGCCGCCGATTGCGGCTACATCGGTGTACAGGTTCCTTCCTGGGACGGACGGCTGATCGACCTGGCCAAGGCCGCCGAAAGCAAGGACTACTGCGACGAGTTCAAGGGCAAGGCGGCCGAGAACGGTGTCGAGGTGACGGAGTTGTCCACCCACCTTCAAGGCCAGTTGGTGGCCGTGCATCCTGCTTATGACACGGCATTCGACGGTTTTGCGGCCCCGGAAGTGCGTGGCAACCCGAAGGCGCGGCAGGAATGGGCCGTCGATCAGGTCAAGAAGGCCCTGACGGCCTCGCGCAACATGGGCATCGGCGCCCATGCTACGTTCTCCGGCGCGCTGGCCTGGCCCTACATCTACCCCTGGCCACAGCGTCCTGCGGGCCTCGTCGAAACTGCTTTTGACGAACTGGCCCGGCGCTGGAAGCCGATCCTCGATCATGCAGAAGATTGCGGTGTGAATGTCTGCTACGAGATCCATCCGGGCGAGGACCTGCACGACGGCGTCACCTACGAGATGTTCCTGGAGCGGGTCGGCAACCACGCTCGTGCGATGATGCTCTATGATCCCAGCCACTACGTGCTGCAGTGCCTTGATTATCTTGACAATATCGACATCTACAAGGATCGGATCGGCATGTTCCACGTCAAGGACGCCGAGTTCAACCCGACCGGCCGGCAAGGTGTCTATTCCGGTTACCAGAGCTGGGTCGACCGCGCGGGTCGTTTCCGCAGCCTCGGCGATGGCCAGTGCGATTTTGGCGCGATCTTCTCCAAGATGGCCGCCATCGACTTCGACGGCTGGGCCGTGGTCGAGTGGGAATGCTGCCTGAAGCATCCTGAGGATGGTGCGCGCGAAGGCGCGCAGTTCGTCAAGGATCACATCATCCGCGTCACCGAAAAAGCCTTTGACGATTTCGCCGACGGCGGGACCGACGAGGAAGGCAACAAGAAAATGCTGGGGATCTGAACATGGCACCGTTGAAGCTTGGCATGGTCGGCGGCGGCAACGACGCCTTCATCGGCGCGGTGCACCGCATCGCCTCCCGGATTGACGGGGAATTCGAACTGGTCGCCGGGGCCTTGTCCTCCACTCCGGAACGGGCAAAGGCCAGCGGCGAGGCGCTTGGACTTGCGCCCGACCGGATCTATGGCGATTTCCGCGAAATGGCGATCCGGGAGAACCGGATCAAGGGCGGCATCGATGCCGTGGCCATCGTCACACCGAACCACGTGCATTACCCGGCCGCGCGGGAATTCCTCAAGCGCGGCATCCACGTGATCTGCGACAAGCCGCTGACCAGCACTCTTCCCGACGCCCGCAAGCTGGTGAAGATCGCGAACGAGAGCGACGCACTCTTCGTGCTGACGCACAACTACACCGGCTACCCGATGGTCCGTCAGGCCCGCGAGATGGTTGCGAACGGCGAGTTGGGCGAGTTGCGCGTCGTGCAGGTAGAGTATCCGCAGGATTGGCTCACCGAGCCCGAAGAGCAATCCGGGCAGAACAAGCAATCCGAGTGGCGCACGGATCCGGAACGTTCCGGGGCAGGGGGCTCAACGGGCGACATCGGTACCCATGCCTTCAACCTCGCCGGTTTCGTGACCGGGTTGGAACTGGACATGCTGTCTGCCGACCTGCAGAGCTTTGTCGATGGGCGGCGTGTGGATGACAACGGTCACGTCATGCTGCGCTACAAGGGCGGCGCGCGGGGGATGCTCTGGTGCAGCCAGGTCGCCCCGGGCAACGAGAACGCACTCAAGCTGCGGGTCTATGGCACCAAGGGCGGGCTGGAATGGTCGCAGGAAGACCCGAACTACCTCTGGTTCACGCCGTTCGGCGAGCCCAAGCGGCTGCTGACCCGCGGTGGGGCTGGCGCCCGCGATGTCGCGGCCCGCGTGTCGCGCACGCCCGGTGGCCACCCGGAGGGCTACCTGGAGGGCTTCGCCAACATCTACACGGAAGCCGCCAGGGCCATTCGTGCGAAGATGGCCGGAGACCCGGTCCCGGCCGATGTCGTCTTCCCCACCGTCGAGGACGGGCTGGCCGGTGTCTCTTTCGTCGATGCCTGTGTCCGCTCCTCGGCTCGGGATGCGGCCTGGGTCAAGCTGGCGTGAGGCGCGCATGAACCCGGCAATCGCCACACCTGAAGGACAGTCGCAGGCCACCTCGCCTGCGGCGCCCACATTGGCGCTGCTCAATGTGCAGCGTTCTTTCGGTCCGATCCAGATCCTCCATGACATCTCGATCGAGCTTCACCCGGGCGAGGTCCATGCCCTGATCGGCGAGAACGGCGCCGGCAAGTCAACCACGATGAAGATCATGTCCGGCTATCTCGCGGCTTCCGCCGGCGAGATCGTTCTGGACGGCGCGCCCGTGACTTTTTCCCGTTCGCGCGAGGCGGAGGCGATGGGCGTGACGCTCATCCACCAGGAATTCAACCTCGCCCAATTGCTGAGCGTGGAACAGAACATCTTTCTTGGCCATGAACTGCGCAAGGGCTGGCTGCTGGATCACGGCAGCATGCGGGCGAAGACCCGGGAACTGCTGGAGCGGCTGGAGACGCCGATCGACCCGCGCGCCAAGACGGCTGACATCTCCGTGCCGGAGAAGCAGATGGTCGAGATCGCCAAGGCGCTTTCCCGCAAGGCGCGCGTGCTGATCATGGACGAGCCGACGGCCGCGCTGACCACGCGTGAGACCGAAGTGCTCTTCAAGCAGATCGAGCGGCTGAAGGCCGAGGGCACCGCGATCCTCTACACCTCGCACAAGCTCGACGAGGTCGCGCGCATTGCCGACCGAGTCACCGTGATGCGCGACGGTCACATCGTTCGCACGGCGCTTCGCGGCGAAATGGACGAGGACCAGATGGCGGAGGCCATGGTCGGGCGGGAGCTATCCGACATGTTCCCCGCCAAACGTCCGGCGAGCGGAGCCGAAACGGTCCTGGACGTGGCGAACTTCTCGGTCGGCTCGATCGTGAAGAATGTGTCCTTTGCCCTCGAACGCGGCGAGATCCTCGGATTTGCCGGGCTGGTCGGCTCAGGACGTACCGAGTTGATGGAAGGGCTGTTCGGCGTCCGCTCCGCAAGCGGATCGGTTGCCATCAACGGGGCGCCCGTGAAGATCCACTCCGCCGAAGATGCCGTCAACGCCGGGCTGGTCTACCTGCCGGAGGATCGCAAGGAAAACGGGTTGATCCTGACACAGGACATGCGCCGCAACCTGACGCTACTGGCGTTGAAAAAGTTTACCAACGTGCTGATCGACGGCGCCGCCGAGGAGGCCGCGCTCGACAAGGCGATCGTGGATTTCGATATTCGCGCACCGTCTCGGGACGTGCTGGTTGGAAACATGTCGGGCGGCAACCAGCAAAAGGTTCTGCTGGCCAAGATCATGCTGGCAGAGCCGCAGATCGTCATCATCGACGAGCCCACCCGAGGCATCGATGTCGGCACCAAGCAGCAGTTCTACACCTTCATCCACCAATTGGCGGAGGCAGGCCATTCGGTGATCGTGATCTCTTCGGAGATGACGGAGGTGATCGGGTTGTGCGACCGGGTCTGCGTGATGCGGCGCGGCGAGATTGCCGGCGAGGTGACCGGCGCAGACGTGAACGAGGACACCATCGTGCGCCTCGCAATGGGACTGGACAAGAAGGGCAATGGCCATGGCTGAGACGACCACGAATGCCCCGGGCAAGGGCGGGTTCAAATTCGACATACAGGCGCTTGGGCCGATCCTGGCGCTGATCGCGCTGGTCGTGATTGGCTACCTGCTGAACCCTGATTTCCTCGCCTCCAAGAACATCACCAACGTTCTGTCGCGGTCCGCCTTCATCGGCATCATGGCTGTCGGTATGACCTTTGTGATCACCGCGGGCGGGCTGGACCTGTCGGTCGGCTCCATGACGGCCTTCATCGCCGGCATCATGATCATGGTGATGAACGGGCTGATCCCAGCGCTCGGCACGACCTGGGGCGTGATCCTTGTCGGTATGGGGGTAGGCCTGATGCTGGGCGCCGCGGCGGGGGCGCTGAACGGCATCCTGATCACCCGAATGGGGATCGAGGCCTTCATCGTGACGCTGGGCATGATGGTGATCTTCCGCAGCCTCGTCACCTGGATGGCTGATGGCGGGACGATCTCGCTCAACTTCTCGCTCGGGTCCATCTACGAGCCGGTCTACTACGGCGGGTTGTTCGGCATCCGCTGGCCTATCATCGTCTTTGCGGTGGTGGCGGTGCTGGGCGAGATAGCCATGCGCCACACCGCCTATGGCCGGCACTGCGCAGCGATTGGCTCCAACGAGCAGGTCGCACGTTATTCGGCCGTGCATGTGAAGAACGTGCGGCTGATGACCTACATCGTGCTCGGTGTTCTGGTCGGGCTGGCCTCGGTTCTCTATGTGCCGCGGCTCGGATCGGCCTCGAACTCGACCGGCCTGTTGTGGGAACTGGAAACCATCGCGGCCGTGATCATCGGCGGCACCTTGCTGTCGGGCGGCTATGGCCGGGTCTGGGGCACGGTGGTCGGCGTGCTGATCCTTGGCCTGATCGACAATATCCTCAATCTCACGGATCTTGTGAGCCCCTACCTGAACGGGGCGATCCAGGGCGTGATCATCATTCTGGCTGTCGTGCTGCAGCGCGCCAGGACGTCATCCCGCTGACGGGAAGAGCGCCCCGTCGCGGGGCAAACTGCAAAAGGGAGAGAGAGACCATGAAAATGAAGCATCTGTTCGGTGCCACCGCGATTGCGACCATGATGGCCGCAGGCGTAGCGATTGCTGCGGACACCACCGTGATCGGCGTGTCCATTCCGGCCGCGACCCATGGCTGGGCCGGTGGCATGAACTTCCACGCAAAGACGACCGTCGAGCGGCTGGAAGCCACCTACCCCGAGCTGGATTTTGTGCTGGCAACGGCCTCTGATCCGGCCAAGCAGGTCAACGACATCGAAGACATGATGGCGACCCGTAATATCGATGCGCTCGTCGTGCTGCCCTTCGAATCCGAGCCGCTGACCGCCCCGGTCAAGCGCGTGAAGGAAAGCGGCGCATGGGTGACGGTGATCGACCGTGGCCTGTCCGAAGATGGTATCGAAGATCTGTACGTGGCGGGCGACAACCCCGGCTTCGGCTACACGTCCGGCATGTTCTTCAAGGAAATGATGCCCGATGGCGGCAAGATCGTTGTTCTGCGCGGCATCCCGACCACGATCGACAACGAACGTGTTGACGGTTTCAAGGCCGCGATCGAAGGCTCCGGCATCGAGATCCTTGCGATGGAGCACGGCAACTGGAACCGCGATGACGCATTCACCGTGATGCAGGACTTCCTCTCGAAGTACCCGGAAATCGACGCCGTCTGGGCGTCTGATGACGACATGGCCATCGGTGTGCTGGGCGCGATGAAGGAAGCCGGCCGCACGGACGAGATGTGGGTGCTTGGTGGCGCCGGCATGAAGGAAATGATCAAGCGCGTTGCCGATGGTGACCCGACGATCAAGGCCAACGTGACCTATCCGCCGTCGATGTCCGCCACGGCCATCGAAATGACGGCGCTGAACTTCGTATCCAATGCACCGGTGTCCGGCAAGTTCGTCATCGGGTCGGTCCTGATCACACAGGAAAACGCCGAGAAGTTCTACTATCCGGACAGCCCGTTCTGATCGGCAGAATTTCGATCTGACAGTGCAGAAAGGGGAGCGCCCGGCCGGTTGGCCGGGCGTTCTTCGTTGTTGACTCGTGGTTCAGGATGCGGGACGGGTTTGCTCCCGATGTCCAACGCGACTTGTGGTCTCCGGGGATCACCGGCCTGCTGGCTGCCGTTGCCTCCATCCCGATCGGAAAACAGTTGATCACGTTGCTGAAGCGTCTCGCGCTCCTTGTTGCCGGCCCGGCGATCTTCCTCTTTGTCTGTGCCGCGCCCTATGTCTGCGAGAACCGCAAGGGGTTTCGTGCCTGGTACTGGTGCCTCGTGCCGCGGTCCTGCGGCTGGTTGCTGTGGTTGCTGAGCATCCGGGTGGACATCAGCGAGGGCAGCGTGAAACGCATGGCCGGGGATGTGAACTCTCTTTTCGTGGTCAACCACCGCAGTCATCTCGACGGGTTTGCACTGCTTTCCAATGTCCCGCGCGAGAAGTGGGTAACCTTCGGGGCGAAGAAGGAATTGTTCCAGAAAGCACTGCTGGGCCGCGGTTTCCGTGCTGCCGGCCTGGTAGAGATTGACCGAAAGAGCGGCAGCCAGGCACTTCAGGTGCTTGTCGAAGCTGTTCGGACCATGCCAGCGCGCCGCTCCCTGATCCTGTTTCCGGAGGGGACACGGGCACGGGACGACGGGCTGGGCGTGTTCAAGGCGGGCGCGGTCCTTGTCGCGCGGGAGACAGGCAGGTCCATTCGTCCGGTGGTGATCGCAAATTCCGACCTGCTGCTGCCGCGCAAGGCGATCGTGCCACGGCCCGGCGTGATCCGGATCGAGGTGCTGGATACGTTTCACTGCAATGCGGAGGCCGAGGTCGATGCGGAGGTTGCCCGTTTGCGGGGCGCGATGGTGCAGGCATACGACGGCCTGTCTGGCTGACATCCAACCCGGCGGCGGCGCGTGTCGCGCCATTCCTCCTGAGCGCTTCGCGCGATGGGCGCGGGTACAGGGCGGTGCGCTCAGACCCCGAGGTGTCGTGCGCTGATATCGTCGGTCAAGGCATCTATAGGCCCTTCCCAGGCCTTCCGGCCCTTTTCGAGGATCACCGCGCGATGCGCGAGGGCGCGCAGTTCCCGCAAGCTCTTGTCGACGATCAGGATGGAGAGGGCGGCGGTGTCCGCCAGTTCGCCGATGGCCGCCCAGATCTCCTGCCGGACCACGGGAGCCAGCCCCTCGGTGGCCTCGTCGAGCAGCAGGAGGCGCGGGTTGGTCATCAGCGCACGGCCGATGGCAAGCATCTGTTGCTCGCCACCGGAAAGCGAGCCGGCACTCTGGCCAAGCCGTTCGCGCAGGCGGGGAAACAGGGTGGTGACGGCCGCGAGGTCCCAGGGGCCCGGGCGGGACGCAACGGTCAGGTTCTCTGCCACAGTAAGGGGGGCAAAGCAGCGCCGCCCTTCGGGCACCAGCCCGAGCCCGAGTTGCGCCGCCTTGTGGGCGCTCATGCTGGTGAGTTCATGGCCGTCGAAGGTGATGTGGCCATGCGTGGATCCGAGCATCCGGCAGATCGTGCGGATCGTGGTGGTCTTGCCCATGCCGTTTCGCCCCATCAGGGCGACGATCTCTCCCGGGGCGATGTCGAAGGACAGATCGAAGAGCACTTCCGCCGCGCCGTAGGCCGCCGAGACATTGTCCAGTTTCAGCAGCGGCGCGGTCATGCGTCCTCCCCCAGGTAGGCCGTGCGCACCTCTGCATTGGCGCGGATTTCCGCGACGGTGCCGGTTGCGATGACCCGGCCGTAGACCAGCACGGAGATCCGGTCCGCCAGGGCGAACACGGCGTCCATGTCGTGTTCGACCAGCAGGATCGGGGCTTGCTGCCGGAGCCCGTCGAGCAACCCGGTCAGCTCGCTCGCGCCCTCGGTGCCCAGTCCGGCCATCGGTTCGTCGAGCAGGAACAGCTTCGGGGATTGCGCAAGCGCCATGGCGATCTCCAGACGGCGGCGCTCTCCGTGTGACAGGTCGGTGGCGCGCTGTCGTTCCCGCCCGGACAGGCCTGCGCGGGCAATGTGCTCCCGTGCGGCGTCTGTCAGGCGGCGGTCCTTCAACACGTTGCGAAAGAGGCCGAATGCCCCGTGGTGACGTGCAACCAGTGACAGGACGACGTTCTGCAAAACGGTGAAATCCGGCGCTACGGAAGAGATCTGGTAGGTGCGTGCCATGCCCAGCCGGGCGCGGGCGGCGGCATGTTTCGTGGTGATGTCCTGCCCGGCAAAATGAATCGTACCGCTGTCGGGGGCGATCTCACCGGCGATCTGCTTGATCAGGGTGGACTTGCCAGCGCCGTTCGGGCCGATCAGCGCGTGGATTTCGCCCGGACGCAGATCGAGGGAGACATCGTCGGTCGCCGCCAGTGCGCCGAAGGACTTTCGAAGGCTGCGGGTGGTCAGGATCGGCTCAGTCATGGGTATGATCCTTCGCCAACGCGCCCACGATCCCGCCCCGGGCAAAGAGAACAACGCCCAGCAGCAACAGGCCGAACCAGAATTGCCAGTATTCGCTGGCCGCACCCGCCCAGTGTTCCAGGAGGAAGTAAGCCGCCGCGCCCACCACGGGACCGCAGAGGCGACCGACGCCCCCGAGGACGATCAGCACGATCAACTCGCCGCTCAGGTGCCAGGAGAGCATCGCCGGGGACACGAAACGGTTGAGATCGGCATAGAGCGCCCCGGCCAAGGCGGTGATCATGCCGGAGATGACGAAGGCCAGGAGCCGCACATGAAATGGACGAATTCCGAGGCTGCGCAGGCGCTCCGGGTTCTGGCGGGCAGCTTCGAGGGAGAGGCCGAAACGTGCGCGGTGCAGGCGGTGGAACGTGAACAGGGCGGCCAGCAACAGGGCGAAACAGATGCCGAAGAACTGGATCGGGTCCATCGTGTTCAGGCCCGGGAAATCGCCACGCAAGTAGAAAGGCAGCCCGTCCTCACCGCCGTAGGTCGGCCAGGAAATCGCGAAGTAGTACAACATCTGCGCGAAGGCGAGTGTGATCATGATGAAGAAGATGCCCGACGTGCGCAGCGAAAGGGCCCCGATGACCAACGCCGCGAGACCACCGAGCAGGACCGCGATGGGCCAGATGGTGAGCATCTGCGTGGTGCCCTCGATGTCCCAGGGCCAGGTCGATAGTGGTTCGTAGTTGCGGGCATGGCTGGCGAGGATCCCGCAGGCATAGCCACCAACGCCGAAAAAGGCCGCATGGCCGAAAGAGACCAGCCCACCGAGGCCAAGCGCGATATTCAGCCCGGTGGCGGCCAGCGCGAAGATGGCGATCTTGGTGGCCAGCGTCACGGTGAAGGGTTGACCGGCGAGGCTTGCGACGAGGGGCACGGCGGCCAGAAGAGTCAGGACGCCCAGGTTGAGCCAGCGTTCGGGGATCATGCGCTGCGCCCCCCATAGAGGCCCGAAGGGCGAAACACGAGAATGCCGGCCATCAGCACGTAGATGAGCAGGGAGGCGAGGGCGGAGCCCACGGCATTCGCGTCGGAGGGGGGAAGGATGGTGCTAAAGGCGACCGGCAGTAGCGTACGGCCGAGCGTGTCGGTCAGCCCTACGAGCATCGAGCCAATGAGCGCGCCCTTGATCGAGCCGATTCCGCCGATCACGATGACGACAAAGGCGAGGATCAGGACGGGCTCGCCCATGCCGACCTGAACCGACTGGATCGTCCCGAGCATAGCGCCGGCGAAGCCAGCGAGTGCGGCGCCGAGGGCGAAGACGATGGTGTAGAGCCGGTCGATATCGACACCGAGCGCCGCGATCATTTCCCGGTCAGCTTCGCCCGCGCGAATGCGAATGCCGAGGCGGGTGCGGCCGACCAGCCAGAACAGGCCGATGGCCACGGCGATCCCGGCTGCGATGATGGCCAGTCGGTAGACCGGGTACGCGATTCCGCCGGGCAGCGTCACGGCGCCGGACAATGCGGCGGGCACGTCAAGAAACAGCGGGAAGGAGCCGAAGAGGTAGCGGGTGCCTTCGGAAAAGACGAGGATCAGCGCGAATGTCGCCAGCACCTGATCGAGGTGGTCCCGGTCATACAACCGCCGGATGACCAGCAACTCCACCAGCACTCCGGCCACGGCGGCGGCTGCGAGGCTCGCCGCAAGGCCCAGAAACCACGACCCGGTTGCCATAGCGACCGAGGCACAGGCGAAGGCGCCGATCATGTAAAAGGAGCCATGGGCGAGGTTAATCAGCCCCATGACACCAAAGACGAGGGTCAGCCCGGCGGACATCAGAAACAGCATCATGCCGAATTGCAGCCCGTTCAGGACTTGCTCGGCGAGGAGGAGCGAAGTCATGGGCGATCCGCACCTTCCATCGCGAAGGCGGCTCCTGATCGCACGGGAATGATCCCGTCGACGGGATCCATAGCTGGCAGGTTGCGGGTCGGGGCTGCGGGAGGCGGGACATTCGCGTCTGCATTGGCCGCGAACCTGTCGGTGCCTTCGGCCCGACAGACGGCGACGCTGGGCGCATGGTTTGCACCTTCGTAGATATCGGCGGCCACGGGGGCACGCTGAGGCGGGACGTCCGACCGGGCCAGTACAGCTATCCCGGTTTCGGGGTCGCGGATGCTCACGGCGTTGATCCTACGTCGCGTCGTGACATTGGCGATGCATGCAAAAACTGGCCGGTTGGTCGCGGCTGTGTACCGGATCCGGTGCGCAGTTCTGTAGAAGGGTCTTGCATCGCGCCCGATTTGGAGCCCTGCACGGCCAGTGGTGCACGGATATTTCTCTGGCTGGTGGCGGGTATGCCCGGTGGCAAGGCGGTCGGCATCGGGTGGCGACCACCGGGGAAGTGCAAGCGTGTAGAGCACGTGGGACCTCGGGGTGTCGGGGCCGCCCTGCCGGGCAGGGTGGCCCCGGTCAGGTTCAGAACTTGCAATCGCCGGCGTAGGCGTCGGCGTGGTCGGCGAGGCCGGTGGCAATGATCTTGTTGGTGTAGACATCGCCTTCCTTGATCACCTCACGGACGTAGATGTCCTGGATCGGGTGATGGTTCGGGCCGAACTTGAAGGCACCGCGCACACTGTCGAACTCGGCGGCCGCGAGGGCGGCGCGGAAAGCGTCCGCATCGGCAACGTCGGCCTTGGCTGCGGCGGAGATCAAAAGGTTCGCCGTGTCATAGCCCTGGCTGGCATAGAGCGACGGCAGGCGACCATACTCGGCCTGGAATCCTTCCACGAAGGCTGCATTCGCAGGATTGTCGATGTCCTTGGACCACTGCGAGGTGTTCTTCACCCCGAGTGCCGCTTCTCCGACAGCTTGCAGAATGCCCTGGTCGAAGCTGAAGGCCGGGCCGACGACGGGCAGATCCACGCCGGACTGGGCATATTGCTTGAGGAAGGCAATCCCCATGCCACCGGGCAGGAAGAAAAACACGCTGTCGGCGCCGGATGCGCGGATCTGGGCGATTTCCGCGGCATAGTCGGTCTGGCCGAGCTTGGTGTAGATCTCGCCGGCCAGGTCCCCGTCGTAGAACCGCTTGTAGCCGGTCAGCGCATCCTTCCCGGCGGGGTAGTTGGGCGCCAGGATGAAGGAGTTCTTGTAGCCGGTGTCCTTGGCATAGGCACCGGCGGCCTCGTGCAGATTGTCGTTCTGCCAGGCCACGTTGAAGTAGTTCTCGTGGCAGCCCTTTCCGGCAAGCGCCGAGGGGCCGGCATTGGGTGACAGGTAGAACTTGCCCTGCGCCGTCGCCGCCGGCACCACCGCCATGGCGAGGTTGGACCAGATGATGCCGGTGAGCACGTCGACCTGCTCCGACTGGATCAACTTGTCTGCGAGTTGAACGGCCACGTCGGGCTTGCGCTGGTCATCCTCGATCACCAGTTCGATATTGTCCGCGCCTGCCTGTTTGAGCGCCAGCTCGAAGCCGTCGCGGACGTCGATGCCGAGCCCCGCGCCGCCGCCAGACAGCGTTGTGATCATGCCGACCTTGACGTCGCCCGCCTGCGCAGAGGCGCCGGCGAACAGGGCCGCAGCGCAGGCTGCGGTCAGAATTCCGACCTTTTTCATGTTTGTCTCCCGTTGGGTTCGTTTTTGGTTTTTTGTACGGGCCTCAGAATGCCCGGAATGTCATCGTGGTCAATGTCCGTTGGATATTGGGAATGCTTGCGACATTGGCATTGATGAAATGGCCGACATCCGCGTCCTCGGGAATGTAGAGCTTGAGCAGCAGGTCGTATTCCCCGCTGGTGGAATACAGCTCGGAGTGGATTTCCTTCAGCGCGATGGCATCGGCGACCTCGTAGGTGGTGCCGGGCGCACAGCGGATCTGAATGAAGACACATTGGCTCATGGCGGGGCTCCCTGGATGCGTTGTCCCACAATCGCCGAAAGCGGGCCGAGCGCAAGGGGGGACCCGCGCCGGGCGGCCACGGTCCGGGACGTTGCGGCAGCATCCAGTCCGGTGCGGCGGAAAAGCCTTGGTGTGCCATCGATATTCGGAGTAGGCATCGCAGCCAGAGTGTTGCGCACCAGCGGTGCGCCCGATGTCCATCCGGGAGGTTCAGTACGTCATGCTCGACAAAGCACATGCAAACACGCCCGAAACCGCACGCGCCAAACCGGCGTCGCTTGTCTGGGAAGACCCCTTCCTGCTGGAAGAGCAGTTGAGCGAAGAGGAGCGGATGATCCGCGATGCCGCCCATGCCTATTGCCAGGACGGCTTGGCCAGCCGCGTGATCGACGCGAACCGCAACGAGGTTTTCGACCGCGAGATCATGACCGAGCTTGGCGCGCTTGGCCTTCTTGGGTCGACCATTCCTGAGGAATATGGCGGGGCGGGGGTGAACTATACCTCCTACGGGCTGGTTGCACGGGAGGTCGAACGGGTCGATTCCGGCTATCGCTCCGCAATGTCGGTGCAGTCTTCGCTCGTGATGCACCCGATCTTTGCCTATGGCACCGAGGAACAGCGCAAGAGGTTCCTGCCCGAACTCGCGACCGGCGAGATGATCGGGTGTTTCGGTCTGACCGAGCCAGACCACGGCTCGGACCCGGGATCCATGGTCACCCGCGCGAAGCCCGTTGACGGCGGCTACCTCGTGTCGGGCGCGAAGAACTGGATCACCAACTCTCCCATCGCCGATATCTGTGTGGTCTGGGCGAAATCCGATGCACATGACGGCAAGATCAAGGGCTTCCTGCTGGAGCGTGGGATGAAGGGGCTGGAGACCCCGAAAATCGAGGGCAAGTTCAGCTTGCGGGCCTCCGTGACCGGGATGATCCAGATGGACGAGGTGTTCGTGCCGGAGGAGAACTTGCTGCCGGAGGCTCAGGGGCTGGCCGGGCCATTTGGCTGCCTCAACCGTGCGCGGTACGGCATCGCCTGGGGCGCGCTCGGCGCGGCCGAGTTTTGCTGGCATACCGCGCGGCAATACACGCTCGATCGCAAGCAGTTCGGTCGCCCGCTGGCCGCGACGCAACTGATTCAGAAGAAGCTGGCCGATATGCAGACCGAAATCGCGCTGGGCCTTCAGGGCGTGCTGCGGCTCGGTCGGCTGATGGACGACCATCGTGCCCCGGCGGAGCTGGTTTCCATGATGAAGCGCAACAATTGCGGCAAGTCGCTTGCCATCGCGCGAGAGGCTCGCGACATGCTGGGCGGCAACGGCGTGTCCGATGAATATGGCGTGATCCGGCACGTCATGAACCTGGAGGCCGTGAATACCTACGAGGGGACACATGATGTCCACGCGCTCATCCTCGGGCGGGCTCAGACCGGGTTGCAGGCTTTCCAGTAGTCATACCACACGCTGTGCCCGTTCTCTTCGAAAGATGGGGAGGGCACAGCGTTTGGCCGGATGGCGTTTTACCCTCCCCTGATCCTCGCGGTGTTACGATGCATGGATGGTATTTCCAGTGTTGTCCACTGTGAGCGTGCGTCGAATTCAAGCGGTGTAATGCATTGAAAAACTTGTGATATGCCTTTTGCCTGACCTGGGGTGAACCGGCGCACGCAAAGCCGAAGCGGGGACGCTGCCAAAGCCCAATGTGCCCGGACGCCCGGCAGGCAGGCAGGGATCGATTTGCTTTTCCCGCCGAAGACCCTACAAATCGCCAACATGGGTTGGCCATGCTGACCGCGACCAAGATCTGCCACAAATGGCGACAGACCCCGGGGGACACATGGTGACAGCGCATTCGGATGTGACGCTTGCCCTGATTGCGGCTCTACCATTCATAGGCGCGCTTTTCCCCGGGTTGATGATCCGCGCCGGACGCGACGCCTGCGCGCTATCTGCCGGCTGGGCCACGCTCTCGGCCCTGATACTCCTGCTGACGTTGTCGCCGAGTGTCTTTGCGGGGGAGGCGGTGGTCTTTCACATCGACTGGCTGCCGATGCTGGGGCTCAATGCGAATTTCCTGCTAGACGGGCTCGGGTTTCTCTTTGCCTGCATGATCCTCGGGATCGGTCTGCTGATCATCCTTTACGCGCGGTTCTACCTCGATCGCGATGATCCGATCGGACAGTTCTACACCTACCTTATGCTGTTCCAGGGGGCGATGCTCGGGATCGTGCTCAGCGACAACATCCTGCTGATGGTGGTGTTCTGGGAACTGACGTCGCTGTCCTCTTTCCTGTTGATCGGCTACTGGAAACATACGGTTGCCGGACGACAGGGCGCGCGCATGGCCCTTGCGGTGACTGGCATGGGCGGGCTTGCCCTGATCGGTGGTGTGCTGCTGCTGGGCAGCATCGTCGGCAGCTATGACCTGACCGACATCCTGCACCAGCGCGAGGAAATCCAGGCCTCGCCGCTCTACATCCCTGCGTTGATCCTGATCCTGCTCGGGGCTTTCACGAAGTCCGCGCAATTCCCGTTCCACTTCTGGCTGCCACATGCCATGGCGGCTCCGACGCCGGTGTCCGCCTACCTGCATTCCGCCACGATGGTGAAGGCCGGGCTCTTCCTGATGGCGCGGCTCTGGCCGGTTCTTTCGGGAACCGATGCATGGTTCTACATCGTCGGCACAACCGGCCTGGTGACGATGCTGGTCGGCGCCTGGATCGCGATCTTCAAGGATGACATCAAGGCGCTGCTGGCCTTTTCCACCGTCAGCCACCTCGGATTCATCACCATGCTGCTGGGGTTCGGCACCACGACCGCGGCGACGGCGGCGGTGTTCCACATCATGAATCACACGATCTTCAAGGCGGCGCTCTTCATGACGGCCGGGATTGTCGATCACGAGACGCACACCCGTTCCATCAAGCGGCTCGGCGGGCTGCGCCACCTGATGCCGATCACGGCCACCATCGCCATCATCACCTCGCTTTCCATGGCTGGGCTGCCGTTCTTCAACGGTTTCTTGTCGAAGGAGCTGATGCTGGAGGAGGCCGTCCATACCGTCTGGGCCGGCAACCCGTTCCTGGTGCCGGTGCTGGCGACCCTTGGCGGCCTGCTTTCGGCGACCTATTCCTTCCGCTATATCGCCCATGTCTTCCTCGGACCGGAACGGCAGGACTACCCCAGTCATCCACATGATCCGCCCTTCGGGATGTACATCGCGCCGGCGTTGCTGGCAGCGATGGTGATCGTCATCGGGATTGTACCGCAGGCGACCGTCGGGCCCTTCCTTCAGGTTGTGGCCGATGCCGTCACCGGGGAGCACCTGCACCTTCACAAGCTCAAGATCTGGCACGGCTTCACTCCGGCACTTGGGATGAGCGTGATCGCGACGCTCGGTGGTCTGGCCCTGATCGCCTCCTACCCGGCCCTGGAGCGTTTCTGGGCCCGTCTGCCGCATCCGGATGCGAAGGCCATGTTTGACAACGTCGTCGATGGCACGACCGCTGCCGCGGCCCGCCTATCGGCAAACCTTCACAACGGGCGGATCACCAAGTACGTGGCGATCTTCGGTGTTGCGACGATCGCGGCCGGGATCTACGCGTTTTTGCAGGGCGAGCACATGGCCGGCACGCGCGATCTGCTGCCCGTCACGATCGTCGACGTGGTCGGGGCCGTGCTGCTCTGCGCGTCGACGATCGCCATCGTGAACTACCACCGGTCGCGCCTTCTGACGCTGGTGCTGATCGGAATCAACGGGCTGATCGTTTCCGTCGTGTTCGTTCGGCTCTCCGCACCGGACCTCGCGCTGACCCAGGTCACGGTCGAGGTCGTTACACTGATCCTGCTGCTGCTGGCGCTGCACTTCCTGCCCAAGCAAACGCCACGCGAAAGCGGCCTCAGCCGACGCATGCGGGACCTCAGCATCGCGAGCGTGGCCGGACTTGCCGTCGGCGCGCTGGCCTACGCGCTGATGACGCGGGATTTCACGACCATCTCGGACTATTACTGGACCAATGCCAAGCCCGGCGGTGGTGGCACCAATGTCGTCAACGTGATCCTTGTGGACTTCCGGGGCTACGATACTTTCGGCGAGATCATCGTACTCGGGATCGCGGCGCTCACCATTTACGCGCTGGAGGAGGCGCTGATGGAGGGCAAGGCCTCCCGCAGGCTGATCAACTGGGTCCACGACAGCGTCTATTCCAAGGACCGGCATCCGCTGATGATGGTGGTTGCGACCCGGCTGATGATGCCGATCTCGCTCATGGTTGGCGTCTATATCTTCCTGCGCGGGCATAATATGCCGGGTGGCGGGTTCATTGCCGGGCTGGTCGTCGCCATCGCGCTGCTGATGCAATACATGGCCTCGGGCTTTGCGTGGGCGCAGGAGCGGCAGCGCATTCCCTATCACAGTTTCATCGGCTGGGGCGTGCTGATCGCCGCCATCACGGGGGTTGGGGCATGGTTTGCCAGCCGTCCGTTCCTGACAAGCTGGTATGGCTATTTCCATTTCCCGCCAATCGAGGAGTTCGAGCTCGCGACCGCAATGGCCTTCGACCTCGGCGTTTTCCTGACGGTCGTGGGCGCGGTGATGCTGGCGCTTTATTGCCTCAGCCGGATCGCGCGGCGCACAGGTGAGACGGTGAACATTGCCCCAATGGACTACGACCCCTCGGCGCCCGAGCGGGAAGAGGAGCAGATCTGACATGGAACTCCTGATGGCAATCCTGATCGGGCTACAAACCGCAGGCGGACTTTACCTCGTGATGCGGCGGCGGACCTTCTCCGTGATAGTCGGAACGGCGTTGATGACCTACGCGGTCAACCTGTTCCTCTTCGCAAGCGGACGGCTGGCATTCAACATGCCGCCGATCTACTCGAAATATGCGGAGGGCTATACCGACCCGCTGCCACAGGCGCTGGTGCTGACAGCGATCGTGATCTCCTTCGGGATGACCGCGGTGGCGGTGATGATCGCACTGGGGGCTTATCTCGAATCCGACACCGACCATATCGACATGCGACGTGACCCGATGGATCTCGACCCTGACGAGATCGCGCCGGAGGACGACGATTTCTACATGCCGGGCCTGCAACGGCCGAAGGGAGACCACGGATGAACCATTGGATCATCTTCCCGGTCATCCTGCCGGCGATGTTCGCCCCGGTGATGGCCATGGCAATGCGCCACGACCTGCTGTTGCAGCGGGTGTTTTCCATCGCCGGAACGGTCGCGATGATGATGATCTCCATCGGGCTCTTCATTTCGACGCTTGATGGCAGCATCGAGGTCTATACCCTCGGAAATTGGGAGGCGCCTTTCGGGATCGTCCTCGTGCTCGACCGGCTGTCCGCGACGATGCTGGTGCTGTCGTCGCTGCTTGCCTTCGGTGTCGTGCTCTATGCCATCGGTTCAAGCTGGGACAGCCGGGGGCGCCACTTCCACCCGCTGTTCGCTTTCCAGATGATGGGGGTCAACGGGGCTTTCCTGACGGGTGACGCCTTCAACCTCTTCGTTTTCTTCGAGGTTCTGCTGATCGCCTCCTACGGCCTCATGATCCATGCCGGCGGTGCGATGCGGCTGCGATCCGGTCTGCAATACGTGGTGATGAACCTCGTCGGCTCGACGCTGTTCCTCTTTGCCATGGGGACGCTCTACGCGGTGCTGGGCACTCTTAACATGGCCGACATGGCGGTCAAGGCGCGTGGACTGGCGCCCGGAGACCAGGGGCTGCTGCTGGTTGGCGCGATGCTTCTGCTCATCGTGTTTTCGATCAAGGCGGCGGCCTTCCCGGTCCAGTTCTGGCTTCCGGCGACCTATTCCAATGCCGCCCCGCCGGTGGCGGCGCTCTTTGCCATCATGACCAAGGTCGGCGCCTACGCGATCATCCGCGTCTACACGCTGATCTTCGGGGCCGATACCGTGGGCACCGTCTTCACCGACCTGCTGTTGCCCGTCGCGCTGGTGACGCTTTGTGTCGGTGCCATCGGCGTTCTTGGCTCGCGCCAGTTGCCGCGGCAGGTGTCCTTCGCAGTGCTGGCGTCGATGGGGACGCTGTTGCTCGCGATATCGCTGGACACGGAGCAGGCGACGACGGCGGCGCTCTACTACATGGTGCATTCCACCTTTGCCGCCGGGGCCATGTTCGTGATCCTCGACATGATCCGGCAAAGCCAGGGCAACACGGAGCAGGCACCGGGCGGACTTGTCACCTCGCTCTTCTTCGTTGCCGCCATTGCCATGGCCGGCATGCCGCCGCTTTCGGGGTTCGTGGGCAAGCTGCTGATCCTCGACGCCAGCCGGACCGACGCCTGGATGCCATGGATCTGGGCCGTGATCCTGGTAACATCGCTGATGACCATCGTGGGGTTCGCATTGCGAGGCAGCCGCTACATGTGGAAGCCGCTCGACCCGAACTTCACCTTCCCGGAGAACCTCGACGAGGAGGGCCTGCCCATTGCCGCGGCCCGCATTCCCGGGCTTGCGGTGACGGCGGCCTGCATCCCTCTCGGGTTGCTTGTCGTGCTGACCATACTGGCCGGGCCTGTCGCCGAGATGATGCGGGAAACGGCGGTCCAGCTGCGTGACACCGCCGGCTACATCACCGCAGTTCTTGGCCCGCAGGGAGGGAGCTGAGCCATGCTGAACCGCATCCTCAACCGGATTTTCCCTCACCCGCAGCTGACGTTCTTCCTGCTGTTCATCTGGCTTCTGCTGGTCAATACGGTGACCGTCGGAAACGTCGTTCTGGGGTTGGTGCTTGGGCTCGCGATCCCTGCCATCACGCAGCCGTTCTGGCCGAACCGGCCCAAGGTGCGGCGCCCGCTCAAGGCCGCCGCCTATATCCTGCTGGTGCTCTGGGACATCTGCGTGGCCAACTGGACGGTGGCAAAGATCATCCTGTTCAAGTCCAACGCCAACACGCACAGCCGCTGGATCACCGTGCCGCTCGACGTGACCTCGCCAGAAGCAATCACGATTCTCGCCGGCACCATCACCATGACGCCGGGCACGTTGACGGCAATGCTCTCCGCCGATGCCCGCCACCTGTTGGTGCATTGCCTCGATGTCGACGACCCGGACGCGGTCCGCGACGAGATCAAGTCCCGATACGAACGCAGGCTGATGGAGATCTTCGAATGATTACCTACGCGCTCTACTTCGCCGTGATCTGCTTCTCGCTGGGGTTGCTGATGAACATCTGGCGAATTCGTTTCGCGCCAGGGGTTGTCGATCGGATCCTGGCGCTGGACACGATGGTCATCAACGCCATCGCGCTGATCAACATCTACGGCATCCTGGAAGGGACGGCGATCTACTTCGAGGTTTCGCTTCTGATTGCCATGTTCGGCTTCGTTTCTACCGTCGCCTACTGCCGCTTCATCCTGCGCGGCAACATCATCGAGTGAGGAGTATCCAATGAACCTGATCGCGGAAATCGTCATCTCCTTCCTGCTCGTGGTTGCCGGAACCTTCGGATTCCTCGGGTCATTCGGGCTGATCAAGTTCAATGACACGATGCGACGATTGCATGCCCCCACCAAGGCGACGACGCTTGGAGTGGGCGGGATCCTGATCGCCTCGATGCTCTACTTCGCGATCTTTCTCGAAGACGTCTCTTTGCACGAATTGCTGATCACGGCCTTCCTGTTCATCACCGCGCCGATCACAGCGAATTTCGTCGCCAAGGCGCATATGCATCGCGACGTGAAGGAACGTGAGCTGCCGCAGCCGGAGGGCGAATGCGGTTGGGCAGGCTATGACGAGGTCGGGGACGAAGCGCAGCCGATCGATACCAAGTAGGCAGCTGCAGCCCGCCCGCCCGCCGGTCGCAGCCATATCCCGGGCTTGATGGAGTCAATTGGCGTGACGTCGCGCTACCTTGGTGCCGTCGGCAAGGCCGGGCGCCGGATAAAGGATGATCTGCTCTGCTTCTGTGAGCCCGGACGTAACCGCGCCCTCGATGCCGTTTGATCGTTCGAGCGTCACCTTGCGCAGCCGTGCCGTGCCGTCCTCCACCGTGAAGGCGGCCCAGCCGCCGTTCTGGCGGAAGAGCGCCGAGGCGGGAACGATGGTGGCGTTCTGCTTTTCCCAGACGACAATGCGCACCTCGACCCGGAAGCCGTGGCCGAGCGCGGCGCGGGTCTCGGGCGGGTCGGTGAGCTTGATGCGGGCGTTGACCCGCTGTTCCTCCACGCCAAGCGCGGAATACTTGGTGAACCCCAAGGGATCGACGCGGATGACCTCGCCTGCGAGGGTCTGCGCGCCGCCCCACTTGTCGATGATCACCCTGTCGCCGACCTTCACCTGAACGGCATCGGTGGACAGAAGCTCGACCACGACCTCCAGATCATCCTCGATATTGCCGATCTCCATGATCGGCGTGCCGACGGGCAGGGTCGTCTCGCTTTTCTGCATGACCTGCAGGATGCGGCCGGTGGCCGGGGCAAAGAGCGGCGTGGCCTTCTCCGTGGTGATCTGAAGTGCGGTGGCAAACCCCTGGTCGTCGAAGCCGATGAGTTGGGCGCGGGCGTTGTCGACCTCGGCCTCGCGCATGGCAATGGCGGCCTCGGCGGTGTCGAGCGTTGCCTGCGCGGCCCTTGCGCTGCCTTCCGCGCGCTCCAGCGCCGCTTGCGATACGGTGCCACTGTCGGCCAGCCGCTTGGCGCGTTCGAGGTCGGACTGGGCGAGGTCGTTGTCGGCCGTGGCCTTGTTAAGATCGGCACGGGCCACCCGCAGGGCAGCCTCGGCGGCGGTCACGGCGGCACGTGCCTGTTCCCGTGTGCGCACGTCAAGAGCGGCGGGGTTCGTCGGCAGCATATGCGCCACGACAGTTATGCCGCGTTCCACCACGTCGCCGGGCTCGACGGTGACCCGCAACAGGCGCCCCGTGACGGGGGTGGAGACGACGTAGGGCTCATGCACGCGGGTGCGGGCCTCTTCGTCGATGGTGACGGTCAGGGTGCCCGTTCGCACCTCGGCAATGTCGACCAGCACGGGACGCGGCCAGAAAGCGAAGGCGAGCGCGCCGGCAATTGCGGCGAGGACGAGGACGGTCAGGAGCCTGCGGTTGCGCTTTTTCTGGGCCATGGGTCACTCTCTCGTCTTCAGGGCTTCGACCAGTGGCAGGCGGTCGAGGTCGCGTTTCACGATCCATCCCGACATCACGGCCGCAAACAACACGGCCAACGTCGCCGTGCCGACCGTTCTGGCGTCGAACATCAGCGGAATGGAATAGACTTCGGTGGAAAAGGCGGCGGAGACGGCTGCCGACATGCCGTATCCGAAAAGCGCCCCCAGTGGCAGCGCGGCAAGTGTCACCGCGGCCAGCTCCCCAAGGAGCACAAAGGCCGTCTCGCCGCGGGAAAACCCGATCACGCGTAGACTTGCGAGATCGCGGGCCCGTTCGGCATAGGCAATTCGGGCCGCGTTGAAGACGATGCCGAAGGTGACGATACCGGCGATGGCGAGCATGATGAAGCGCATCATGCCGGCGCCTTCGTCCATCACCTTCTGGATCGCCTGCCGCATGTCGGACTTCAGCGAGATCCCGGCGACGGAGGGCATGTCCTTGACGGCCTCGAAGACACTTTCCTCGCTGTCACTGTCCAGCCGCAGGAATGCACCGGAGACGCGGCCGGGTTCGCGCAGCGCGCGGTTGAGCGCATCGATCTGCATGTAGGTGGGTGAACCGAGCAGGGAATCCGCGACCGCCGCGACCGGGATCTGCAACACCGGGCGGCGACCCTCCCGAACATCCACGGTGATCGTGTCACCAACCTCGGCGTCCAGCACACGGGCAAGCGTGCTCGACAGCACGATGCCGTCATCGGGCAGGGGCAGCGCGCGTTGCTCCGCATCAAGGGCGCGGTTGAGCCGGGGGGCAGCGGTCAGCCCATTGATCGCCCCGCGATGGCTCAGCGTCCCATTGCGCAGCTGCACCGAGACGTAGCGGATCGGTTCCACTTCCAGCACGCCGGGCAGCCGCGCGAGTTCATAGATCACCTTGTCTGACTTGGCCTCGACGAAACTCACCTGCGCGTCGGACCGGTCGACAACGCCGAAGGCAAGGTCGATAGTCTGGTTGAAGCCGGTGAACACGCCGATCATGCCCACAGACAGCCCCATGCCGGCCGCGATCCCGAGGGCCGCACCCGCCATGCGCCCGGGCTGCCGCCGGATGCGGCGCAGGACCATCCGGCCGGGTTGGTCGAGCAGTCGTCTGGCCCAGCCATTGGACCCACCCGTGCCTGTGTAGTCGGCCGGCGCTGGCGGCCGCATGGCCACGGCAGGTGTGAGCCGGAAAACCCCGCGCAGCACGCCGAAGGCGCCGGCTGAGGCCGCCATAACCGAGATCATCAGGCCGAGCACGAAGCTGCGTGGATCAAGCTGGAAGACGAGGAACGGGAACTTGTAGTAGGCCTGATAGACGCCGGACAGCGCGCGGCCCGCCGCGATCCCGCCCAGCGACCCCACGACGGCCCCCCCGATGGCGATCACGAGGATCATCTTGAGGTAGTGGCCTGATACCTCGGCTCCCGAGTAGCCGAAGGCCTTCAGAAGTCCGATCTGCTCCCGCTCCGCCTGCACGATGCGGCTGATGACGATGTAGAGCAGGAAGGCGGATACGCCGAGAAAGAGGGGCGGCACGGCGACCGTGTTCTTTCGCAGACCGGAGATTTCTTCTTCTATGAAGAAGTTCGACACCTGGTCCCTGAGCCCGTAGGCGCCCAGCCCGCCCTGTGGGTCCAACACCCTGTCCACGGCTTCCAGAACCGGCTCCAGCTGCGCGCCGCGCTCCAGCCCGATAAGCGCCTCGTTGAAGGCGCCGCGCATGTCGTAGGCCGCCCCGAGCGCATCCCGGCTCATCCAGATCACCGCGAAGCGGGTATCGTCGGGCACCAACTCACCAGGGGCCGTCGTATAGAGGAACTCCGGGCACTGCGCGAGGCCGGTGATCACGAAGGATCGCCGGCTGCCATGCATGGTGGCAGAGAGCCGGTCTCCCGGCGATAGACCGCGCGCCTCCGCGAAACCCTTGAGGAGCAACACTTCTTCGGCCCGGTCGGGATCGGGCATCCGACCGGATGTGAGGAATATGTCGTTGAGCCGCGCAATGCCGTGGGAGGGCAGGGATACGGCCTGCGCGCGCACCGGGATGATCTCGTCCTCCAGATCGATCAACGCCATGCCAGTGACGCGCCCCTCTACCACGGCAACGCCGGGCAGTGCCTCCAGCCGGGCCAGCACCCGATCGGGCGCACGCGCCACCGGCGCGAATACGTCGGCCAGTCGGTAGCGTTCGTAATATGCCTGCCGCGTCTGTTCGAGCGTGTTCACAAGCCCGGTCATCATCACCAGCATCAGCACGCCAAGCCCGACCACTGCACCGATCGCAACCGCCTGGCCGCGGATCCGCCAGAGGTCCCGCAACAGCTTGCGGTCGAGAGGTGCGAGCAGGCTCACCAGGCGATCTCCTCCGGCATGAGGCGGGTCTCGTTGATCTCCACGGTGCGAATACTGCCATCGGCAAAGCGGATCACCCGATGCGCCATCGCGGCCGTGTTGGCGGCGTGCGTGACCATGAGGACCGTTGTTCCAAGGGCCTCGTTCACGTCTTTCAGCACCTTCAGGACCGCCCGGCCTGTCGTGCTGTCCAGTGCGCCGGTTGGTTCGTCGCAGAACAGTACGTCGGGTTGCTTGGCAACAGCGCGGGCGATGGCGACCCGCTGCTGTTCGCCACCGGAAAGCTGCGCAGGGAAGTGATGCCTGCGCTCGCCCAGCCCGACAAGGTCGAGTGCCTTGCCCGGTGCCATGGGATTGCGCGCGATCTCGGTGACCAGTTCCACGTTCTCCTCGGCTGTCAACGACGGCATGAGGTTGTAGAACTGGAACACGAAGCCGACGTGGTTGCGGCGATAGAGGGTGAGTTCGCTGTCGCTCATCGCGGTCAGTTCGCGATCCCGGAAATGGGCGGTTCCGGTACTGGCGCGGTCGAGACCGCCGAGGATGTTCAGAAGCGTCGACTTGCCGGACCCGGAGGCGCCAAGCAGCACCACCAACTCTCCCGGTGGGAGCTCAAGATCGACTCCGCGCAGCGCGTGAACAGCCGCCTCTCCCTCGCCATAGGTCTTGGTCAACCCCCTCGTGCGAAATGCGGGCGCGGGTGTTTCGGCTGGCGCAGACATGACCGGACCTCCTGTTTTCAGAGGTATGGTCTCGGCGTCGTTCAGACAAGCGGCAAGCGCGGGCATTTCGTCCCGCCGCAGTGGCTCCGGGGGCCGGGATGGTGCCGAAGCGCGACTGCACGCGCGGTCTCGTGGCCCGCGATGTCAGATCTGCACGATCGCAAGGTGCGCGTTCTCTGTGCCCAGAACCGCCGACCGGTGGCCGGAGCCCGTGGTGTCCGTGCAGCGAATGACATCTCCGGGACGGACCTCACGCGCTTCGCCGTCGCCGGCTTCGAACCGCATCCGGCCTTCAAGGCAGATCACGAACTGCGGCTGGGGGGAGGGGTGCATCTCGCCCGTCCAGCCCGGCGGCAGGGTCAGGAACAGCACCCGCCGGGCCGTCTCTGCCTCGGACAGGTAGAGTGCCGGAGCCGGGGGAGCGAAATCCGCCAGCGTCATGGCAAGCTCCGCATCGGAGAAATGAGAGGTGCCGTCTGCATCTTCGGTCAACAGTATTTGCCGCATGCCATCACCCACCGCAGGCTTTGAGAAACCGCTCGCCCAGCACGAGGTCCCAGCCCTCGTCGTAGTTGGCCAGCGAGGCCTCCGCGCCGGGGCCGAGGTTCTCGAAACCACTGTGGACGAGCCCGAGCACCGTTTCGTCGCCGCGTTGAGAGAACGTGACCTCGACCTGTGTTGCTTGCGCGCGCTCGCGACCGACGTACCAGTCGAAGGCGATGCGGCGCACCGGATCCCAGGCCGTGAACGTGCCCCACTCGGCCTCAGCGGCGTCGTGGCGGATCTCGACGATCCGTCCGCCCAGGCGTGGCTCGGCCCGCACCGACAGCGGCAGCTTGCCTTCAAGGGCCGAAAGCGAATGCGACTCCAGCGGCCACCAATCCCCAAGCTCTTCGGCGAACAGCCGGAAGGCAACCTCGGCGGGCAGCGGCAGAACATAGGTCTTTCTCAGGGCGGGCAGGGTTTCTGGCACGTCGTCACTCCGTTTTCCATGGCGTGGGCGGGTTTGACCAATTCGTCGGCACGGCAACATTCGCGAAACCGTGATTTCGCAGTGCCGGAAACCTTTCGGCAAGACCACGCGGTTAGACGGTCCGAGAGAACCGGGCGGCGGAATTGCAGGATACCTAGGGTAAGGCGTGGAGTGGGGCGATGTCAAACCCGGCGTCCGACCCGGTGTGCCTGCCGTGCCCTTGCAACCCCCACGGGTCGACACTACGACTCTAGGACAATTTCAGCGGCGAGCGTGCAAGCGACCGCCCCCATCCCGAGGCAGTACCCCATGCGTGATCCCCACGAGACCTATATGAACCTCGTCCCGATGGTCGTCGAGCAGACCAGTCGCGGCGAGCGCGCCTACGATATTTTCTCGCGCCTGCTCAAGGAGCGGATCGTTTTCGTCAACGGTCCCGTCCATGACGGGATGAGCCAGCTTATCGTCGCCCAGTTGCTGCACCTCGAAGCGGAGAACCCTTCGAAAGAGATCTCCATGTACATCAACTCGCCCGGTGGCGTGGTGACCTCCGGGCTGTCGATCTATGACACGATGCAGTACATCCGGCCGAAGGTCTCGACCCTCGTGGTTGGGCAGGCTGCCTCCATGGGCTCGCTGCTGCTGACCGCCGGGGAGCCCGGCATGCGGTTCTCGCTGCCCAACAGCCGGATCATGGTCCACCAGCCCTCCGGCGGATACCAGGGGCAGGCGACGGATATCATGATCCACGCCCAGGAAACGCAGAAGTTGAAGGACCGGCTCAACAATATCTACGTCAAGCACACCGGGCAGACCCTCAAGAAGGTCGAGGCCGCGCTGGAGCGCGACAACTTCATGTCGGCGGAGGATGCCAAGGAATGGGGATTGATCGACGAGATCGTCGAGAGCCGCAAGACAGCCGAGGATAGCGCGGAGAGCTGAGGCGGCGCAGGAGGGCACCGGGATGGCAATCGCCACCCCGGCACCCGCATCCATTTCGGCATTGTGCCCCGCGGGGGGCTGTCCTAATCTTGGTAGAGCGGCGTGCCCGGAGCGGACGCCGACGATGGCCGACGTATCGGCAGGCACAGCGGGCCCAGGGCCCTAGAGGATTGGCATGGCGAATTCATCCGGTGGTGACAGCAAGAACACGCTCTACTGCTCCTTCTGTGGAAAGAGTCAGCACGAGGTTCGCAAGCTGATCGCAGGCCCGACCGTGTTCATCTGCGACGAATGCGTCGAACTCTGCATGGACATCATCCGGGAGGAGACTAAGTCGGCAGGGCTCAAGGCGTCTGACGGCGTTCCTACTCCGAAGGAAATCTGCGAGGTTCTTGACGACTATGTGATCGGGCAGGGACGGGCCAAGCGCGTTCTCTCGGTCGCGGTGCACAACCACTACAAGCGTCTGAACCACGCCTCGAAATCCTCCGATATCGAGTTGCAGAAATCGAATATCCTGCTGATCGGCCCGACGGGCTGCGGCAAGACTTACCTCGCCCAGACGCTCGCGCGCATCCTCGACGTGCCCTTCACCATGGCCGATGCGACGACGCTGACAGAGGCGGGATACGTGGGCGAGGATGTCGAGAATATCATTCTCAAGCTGCTTCAGGCCTCCGAATACAACGTGGAGCGGGCGCAGCGCGGCATCGTCTATATCGATGAGGTCGACAAGATCACCCGCAAGTCCGACAACCCCTCGATCACCCGGGACGTCTCCGGGGAGGGTGTTCAGCAGGCTCTGCTGAAGATCATGGAAGGCACCGTCGCCTCCGTGCCGCCGCAGGGCGGCCGCAAGCATCCACAGCAGGAGTTCCTGCAGGTCGACACGACGAACATCCTGTTCATCTGTGGCGGCGCATTTGCCGGACTGGACAAGATCATTTCTCAGCGGGGCAAGGGGTCTGCCATCGGCTTCGGCGCCGATGTGAAGGACGAAGGAAACCAGGATATCGGTGAACTCTTCACCCAGCTGGAGCCTGAAGACCTTCTGAAATTTGGATTGATCCCGGAATTCGTCGGCCGCCTACCGGTGATCGCGACCTTGGAGAACCTCGACGAGGACGCGCTGGTGACCATCCTGACCCAGCCCAAGAACGCCATCGTCAAGCAATACCAGCGGTTGTTCGAGCTCGAAGACACGGAACTGGCCTTCACCGACGATGCCCTGCGCGCCATTGCGCGCCGCGCCATCGAGCGGAAGACCGGCGCCCGCGGTCTGCGCTCGATCATGGAAGACATCCTGCTCGACACGATGTTCGACCTCCCGGGTCTGGAAGGTGTGGAGGAAGTGGTTGTCAACGAAGAGGCCGTGGCCTCCGAGTCGCAACCGCTGCTGATCTATTCCGAGGAGAGCAAAGGCGCGACGGCGGGCTGATCTTCGCTGGATAGCCACGCCCGGGATACAGTCGGGAACGGGAGCCTCCGGGCTCCCTTTTTCTTGCCGTCAGCCAGAGCCAAACCGCTGTTTCCCGAACGCCATGTCGGTATGGTTCAACTGCACGAGGGCAGGAGGACAGGATGACCCGCACGACCATTTCCACCGGATCGCCATTCGAGGAACGGATCGGATACTCCCGGGCGGTGCTCTGCGATGGCTGGATTTTCGTCGCCGGCACCACGGGCTACGATTATGCGACCATGACCATGCCGCAGGCGGTCGAAGACCAATGCGCCAATGCGATCAAGACCATCGCCGGGGCGCTGGCCGAAGCTGGCGCGAGCCTCGATGACGTGGTGCGGGTCCGCTATATCCTGCCGAATCCGGAAGACTGGCCTGCCTGCTGGCCCGTGACCCGCGAGGCGTTTGCGCGCGCGAAGCCAGCCGCGACCATGTTCTCGGCGGGCTTGCAGGAAGCAGAAATGAAGATCGAAATCGAGGTGACGGCGCGGGCGCCGCAGTCGTGAAGCCGCCGTTGGGCCTCTTTGCGGCGGTTGACGCTGGCACCGGCGAAACCCATCTCCCCTTGCGGCGAAAACAATCTGCGTGCGGACTGCGCGGCCCTGTCTCTGGACCTCCGCGCGCTCTTGGTCCATACCGGAGGCCGACACGCATCCGGAGGCATTCATGGGCATCCTGAACTCGGTGCTTCGCGCCCTCATCTGGTGGGACGGGCAGACTTACGGCACCCAGCTGTTCACTTCTCGTCATGGTGAGAAGGTGGGCGAGGACGATGCCGGTAATATCTATTACCGGAACGAAGATGACAGCAAACGCTGGGTCATCTTCGATGGCGAGATCGAGGCCACCCGCATTCCGCCGGAGTGGCATGGCTGGCTGCACAAGACCTTCGACGAACCGCCGACGGAACGCCCGTTCGTGCACAAGGACTGGGAGAAGCCGCACCAGGAGAACCTGTCGGGTTCGGCGCGGAGCTATGTGCCCGCCGGGTCCATCCGGCGGACCGACCCGGTTGAGCGTAGCGACTACGAAGCCTGGTCGCCGGAATAATTCGCACCCGATCCCGAAACGTTGCCGGCGCCGATTCTGCCGGAGCAGGAGCATTGCATGTCTGAGAGCCCCGGAGAGGTCATTGCAGGTGGCGTCACACTGGCGGTTGCGGTTGGATTCCTGATCTATGCCTCGCAGGGGGCGGGTGTTGCCTCGACCCAGGGCAATGGGTTCGACCTCACCGCTTCCTTCCGTTCGGTCGAGGGCATCGGCGTGGGCACCGACGTCCGCATGGCCGGCGTCAAGATCGGGACGGTAACCGACGTCGCACTCAACCCGGAGACCTTCCGCGCCGATGTCGTGGTCAATCTCGGCGGCGGATTCGACGTGCCCGAGGACAGTTCCATCGCAATTTCCTCGGAGGGGCTGCTTGGTGGAAACTACGTCGAGCTGGTGCCCGGCGGATCGCCCTTCAACCTCGAAACAGGGGACGAGATCGAGGACACTCAGGGCGCGCTCAGCCTGATCGGCCTGCTTGCCAAGTTCGTTTCGTCGGCCAGCGAGGACGGCTGATGATCCGGGCCGCGATCCTGTGCCTCGCACTGGTCGGGGCGGCTGTGCCGGCCGTCGCGCAGACGAAGGCCACGAGCGCAAGCGGCGGCACGATCCGCGTCCTCGACAAGACGTCGGGCGAGACGACCGATGTTCGTATGAGTCGTGGGCAGACAAAAATCATCGGAAAGTTGCAGATCACGCTTGGGGATTGCCGTTACCCGACCAACGACCCCAACTCGGACGCTTTCGGTTGGCTGGAGATCTACATCGATCAGGATGGGGCTTCGACAGAGGCCTTCTCAGGGTGGATGATCGCCTCCTCGCCCGCGCTCAGTGCCATGGACCACCCGCGCTATGATGTCTGGATGCTGCGGTGTAACAACCAATAGGCCGGTGGCGCCCGCCCCGGGGCGATGAAATCCGCCGTCACCTGCAAGGCATCCTCGAGCATGTCGTGGTAGTCTTCCCGCGTGATCTCGACCCCGCCGAGGCTGGCGAGGTGGGGCGTAAGGAACTGCGTGTCAAAGAGGCGATAGCCGCCGATGCGTAGCCGATCGACCAGGTATGCCAGCGCGATCTTGGAGGCGTCTCGGCGACGGGAAAACATGCTTTCACCGAAGTAGGCGCCGCCGAGCGTGACGCCATAGACGCCGCCCACCAGATCCGGACCATCCCAGACTTCCAGCGAATGCGCAAAACCGGCGCGGTGCAGCCGCATGTAGAGATCGTGGATCGTCTCGTTGATCCACGTTTCCTTGCGGTCTGCGCAGCCCGCTACCACCCCCGCGAAATCGCGATCCGTGGTGATGGCGAAGGGTTCCTGCCGGATCCGTTTGCGTAGCGAGCGGGACATATGAAAGCCGTCGAGCGGAATGATCCCGCGATGGTCCGGGTCGACCCAGAACACATCATCGGACGCACGGGTTTCGGCCATGGGGAAAATGCCCATGGCATAGGCCCTCAGGAGGAGTTCCGGAGTGATCTCGCCCGTCATTGCGGTGTCGACTGTCCTGCTCTTTCTTCCCAAAGGACAGGAAATTTGCCCGTCTGGCAATGGACTTGGACAGAGCGGGCAAGAAGGCGCCCATGCCGGGGCATGGGCGCGACACTCATTCGCCGTGCGCCGCGAGCCATTTTTCCAGCCAGTGGATGTCGTAGTTGCCGGACAGGATGTCTGGTTCCTGCAACAACGCATCAAAGAGCGGCAGCGTGGTATCGATCCCCTCGATCACGATTTCGCTGAGCGCGCGGTCAAGACGCGAAAGCGCCTCTGGCCGGTCGCGGCCGTGCACGATCAGCTTCCCGATGAGCGAGTCGTAATACGGCGGGATCGAGTAGCCGCCGTAGAGCGCCGAGTCCATGCGGACGCCAAGACCGCCCGGAGCGTGGTACATGCCGACAGTGCCCGGAGAGGGCGTGAAGTTCGGCAGTTTCTCGGCATTGATCCGTACTTCGATGGCATGGCCGTTCACGGAGAGGTCGTCCTGCGTGAAGGAGAGCGGAAGACCTTGTGCCACTCGGATCTGCTCCCGCACCAGGTCGACACCGAAGATGCCTTCGGTCACGGGGTGTTCCACCTGAAGCCGGGTGTTCATCTCGATAAAGTAGAACTCTCCATCCTCGTAGAGGAACTCGATCGTGCCGGCGCCGATGTAGTTGATGCGGGACACCGCGTCCGCGCAGACCCGGCCGATGCGCGCGCGGGTCTCGGCATCGATTGCGGGACCCGGTGCCTCCTCGAAGACCTTCTGGTGGCGGCGTTGGAGAGAACAGTCACGCTCGCCCAGATGCACGGCCGTGCCCTTGCCGTCGCCGAAAACCTGTATCTCGATGTGACGCGGCTTGCCGAGGTACTTCTCGATATAGACCTCGTCATTGCCGAAGGCGGCCTTGCCCTCTGAACGGGCGGTTCGGAATGCGGTCTCCAACTCGTCGGGGCCATTGGCGAGCTTCATGCCGCGCCCGCCGCCGCCGGCGGTGGCCTTGATGATGACGGGATAGCCGATGTCCTCCGCAACTTTCTGTGCGCTCTCGTAGTCCGGCACACCGCCGTCGGAGCCGGGAACCACCGGCACGCCAAGGTTCTTCATGGTTTCCTTGGCGGTAATCTTGTCGCCCATGATCCGGATATGTTCCGCCGTCGGGCCGATGAACGTCAGGTCATGGTCCTCGACGATCTGCACGAAGGCAGCGTTTTCCGACAGGAAGCCATAGCCTGGGTGGATCGCATCAGCGCCCGTGATCTCGCAGGCCGAGATAATGGCGGGAAAGGACAGGTAGCTCTGGGTCGAGGACGGGGGGCCGATGCAGACGGATTCGTCGGCAAGACGAACATGCATGGCATCGGCATCGGCGGTGGAATGCACCGCGACCGACTTGATTCCCATCTCGGCACAGGCGCGGATGACACGAAGGGCGATCTCGCCCCGGTTTGCGATCAGGATCTTTTCGAACATTACTCGATGATCATCAGGGGCGCGCCGAATTCCACGGGGGCGCCGTTTTCAACCAGGATGCGTTTGACGGTGCCGGCCTTTGGGGCCGGGATCTGGTTCATCGTCTTCATCGCCTCGATGATCAGGATCGTCTGGCCTTCCGTGATCTGATCTCCGACGCCAACGAAATTGGGGGCGCCGGGCTCCGGAGCCATGTAGACGGTGCCGACCATTGGCGAGACGACGGCGCCGGGCAACTGCGCCGGATCCTCGACATCACTGGCAGCCGGGGCGGCCGCGGGCGCCGGCGCAGGGCTGGGGGCGGCTGCAGGGGCGGCAACGGGAGCCGCGACCGCGACCGGCGCCGGGGCGGCGGTCTGGCGGCTGACACGGACGTTCAGGCTGTCGTTGTCACCATACTCCCGAAGGACCTCCAGCTCCGTCAGATCCTTGGCGCGCAGCAATTCTGCGAGCGCCTCGATGAATGCGACATCCGCGTCCCGGTGTTCCCTGGTCATATGGCTCAGGCCCCTTGTTGTTCTTCGAAAGCTGCTCTCGTGTAGCCGAACCGGCAGGCGGAGAAAAGGGAGGTTGATGCGGTCTGTATCGCAAGCCTCTTTCGCCCGAGGGGGCGTGGGAAATCGGATGGGCCGTTGCCCGGCTCCTTTTCCAATCGTCTCGGTTCGGATTTGACGGGCGTATGTGCCACGCGCGAAGGATCCCAACGCGCGGCACGATGTCAATCGTCAACGCCGTGAACCTGTCCATGCCGCTTTGTTCGCGGCAACAGAGGTCAGTCCCGCCAACCGCCTTGCAGAGTTTCGCCGCATGGTGCCAACGCATGCCCAGTTTCAGCGACCACGGTTCCGGCACAGCAACGCCACGAAGCAAAGCCAACGCGCCGGTTGAACGGCACGGCGCGTGACGGCAGACGGGTGATGCCGCTTTCTGCCGCTACTCACGAAAGAGTTGCGCGACCCAAGCTTTGCCGGGCACATTCTAAGGATTGCAGTGGGGCAGCGCGACCTGTGCTGGGATACAGGCGATGGCACTCCGTAGGGTTGTCGCAGTTTCCAACGAAATCAAGCCTGTAACCCGTCCAACCGGCCAGAATACCCCCATTGAAAACAAAGCGGAAAAGCCCGCTTTGTCCAACGCCAAAAAGCCTTCCAGCCTCGGCCGCTTCATGAAGCCCGAGCACAAGCGCATGTCGCGGATGCTCGGCTATTGCCTGACCCTCGGCACCGCCGATGCATGGTCCGGTTTCAGCTTCGTGGCGGCTGTCAGGCTATCCGAGACCGAGCGCGCGGCGCTGGCGTTCTCGGCCCTCAATTCCCTTGAGCTGGACCACGCGGAAATGACGGCGGCGGCGTCCATCGGCTCGGCCGGTGCTCCGTTGCCCATTTTCCTCGGCGGCATGGATGAGGCCCGGTTCTGGGCGTCCTACGCCAGCCGCTCCGAACTCAAGGCATATGCCCTCGCATCCTTCGAGGCCATGAGCGCGAAGGATCAGGCGGCGTTCTTCCGGCACATCAGCGAAATGGAGGTGGCGGCATGAAGATGCTTGTGCACCGGACTGCGGGCGGCGCTGCGCTGCCCTTCGTCCTCGATGACCTCAAGTTGCACCTTCGGGTGCCCGATCACGCGGAAGATACCGCGATCCAGAACATCGGGGAGACGGCAGCGGCCGAGATCGAGCAATTCGCCCAGATTGCCCTGCTGACCCAGACGATCCGGGTGACGATCTTCAACCCGTCGCGGGAATACGGCTTGAGCCTGCCCATCGGCCCCGTTGCGGATTATGACGTTCCGACCGTGACCATCGACGGCGAGGCATTCACCGCCTTCGACTTCGTGGGCGGCAACCGGCCTTATATCCGCTGGCTGGCGGATTATCACGACCTGACCCCCAGCCGCATGACAATCGAGTATCAGGCCGGGTTCGGGGCTGCGGCGGCGGACGTGCCGCCAGACCTCGCACAAGCCCTCATGGATCAGGCCGCGCTGCACTATGACGGCCGGTCCCCGATGGACGCCAAGAGCCTCACCACGTCGCCGCACATGGCCCGCGTGGGCGCACGGTATCGCGGGGTGCAGGTATGACCGATAGCGAGCTGGACGAAATCCTCACCTTCCGCTGGCCCATCGTCATGCGGCGCGTGATGGCTGACGGCTCGGACGAATGGCTCAAGGGCTTCGTTCGGTCCATCGCCCGACATGGCAAGCGCCCATCGTGGCGACCCACGGTCAAGCAAGCGCAGATCATGCGGCGGCTGGTGTCCGAGCTGGGCACTGCCCCCGAACCGATGATGGAGGTGATCGAGCGGTAAGCAGACACCGGCCCTTGCCCCTGATCAGGGCAGGCAGGCGGGAACAGAACAGGGCGGCGCTCAGGGCTTGACGACTTGACCGAGGGGCGGCGCGACACGGTGGTACTCGGGGAAGCTATCGCACCACCAACTGGGCGGCCATGCAGGCGAAAGCCTGTCACTCCACGCCCGATAGCACTGCCACCAACGGGCGGTGAACAGATGGAGTGCGCGCCTTCGACGCTGGACAGCGGAGGCGTGGCCTAAGCGGCGGCCCGGCTCCGGTGAGCAGGCAAGATCGCGGCGGTCAGCGGGCGGCTCAGAAGTCGCCATGCTGACCGTCACAGCAACCCTCACCAGTAAGCAGAGGGCAAGAGCAACGGTTGAACAGAGAGAGACGCGCGAGGACAAGACGATGACAGGCGCAGCGAAGAAAAAAAGAGAGTGGCGCAAGGCAGACGGATCGCTGCTGCCCTGCGACCGCGAGGCTGCGACCGAGGCCGATACCGCCGATCTGTTCGCGGGTGTCGAGATGCAGGCCCACGCTGGTCCCAATGCCGCGCCTTTCATCCTTGCCGGTAACCGTGCGTCTGAGTTTTCTCTTTTCGCTCAGGATGATGAGGGGACCCCGGCCGAGCGAGCTATGCAATTCATGCATGGACTTCGTATCCCGGAAGGTCCGAACGCTGGAAAGCCGGTTTCCCTCGCCCCCTTTCAAAGCCAATTCATCAAAGGCGCGATGGCCGAGGACACCGCCAACGCTGTTCTCAGCATCGGGCGCGGCAACGGCAAATCCGCGATCACGGCGGGCCTTGCGCTCGGCGGTCTCATTGGCGTCTGGGATCGCCAGCCCCGGCGCGAGATCATCGCAGCCGCCCGGACGCGGGATCAGGGCCGCATCATCTGGGACTTCGTGGCCGGGTTCGCTGCCACCCTGCCGCTTGAGCTGCAACGCCGCCTGATCTACCGCCGCGCCCCGCGCCTCGAAATCGAGTTTGAGGGCGACGGCGGCGGGCACGTCCTTCGCGTCATCGCTGCTGACGGCAAGTCCGCTCTCGGCGGTGCTCCGACGATGGCGATCCTCGATGAGCGCGGGCACTGGGCGCTGGATCGCGGCGACGAGCTGGAACACGCCTTGCTT
This sequence comes from Aliiruegeria haliotis, assembly GCF_003003255.1. Classification (GTDB taxonomy): domain Bacteria; phylum Pseudomonadota; class Alphaproteobacteria; order Rhodobacterales; family Rhodobacteraceae; genus Tropicimonas; species Tropicimonas haliotis. The sequence goes on along the minus strand of NZ_PVTD01000002.1, from coordinate 504,790 downwards.
TCCGGCCTCGGCAAGCGGGACGGCCGGGCCTTCCTCATCAGCACGTCCGCCAGCGACGACACGCACCCGTTTTCCCGGTGGATCGACGATCCGGCACCCGGTTCCTACGTCCAAGAGCATCGGCCCGCGCCGGGTCTGCCCGCCGATGACCCCGAAAGCCTGCTGATCGCCAACCCCGGCGCCCCGCACGGCATCGGCGGTTCGCTGGAATGGCTGGAAGCCCAAGCCAAGCGGGCGATTGCGCGCGGCGGGTCCAGCCTCACGTCCTTCCGCCTCTACAATCGCAATGAGCGCGTGTCCGGCGAGTCCCGCGACCTGTTGATTACCCTCGATGAGTGGCTGAACTGCGAAACCGACGCCCTGCCGCCGCGCGAAGGCGGCGTTGTGATCGGGATCGACCTCGGCGGCTCGGCCTCGATGACGGCGGCGGCGTTCTACTGGCCCCAGACCGGGCGGCTCGAATGCCTCGGCACCTTCCCGTCCATGCCCAGCCTCTTGGACCGAGGGCAGGCGGACGGCGTGGCCGGGCGATACGTCGAGATGCAGGAGCGCTGCGAGCTGACCGTCCTCGGGGACAAGACGGTTCCGGTGGCCCCGTGGCTGGCCGAGGTGATGCGCCACGTCGAGGGCCAGAACGTCATTGCAATCACGATGGACCGATACAAGCAGGCCGAGCTGGGCGAGGCGCTGAACCGGGCGGGCGTCCGCGCCCCGTGTGTCTGGCGCGGGCAGGGCTTCCGCGACGGCGGCGAGGATTGCGAGCGGTTCCGCCGCGCCGCCTTCGACGGGCTGGTGAAGGCCCGGCCGTCGCTGCTGCTGCGCTCGGCCTTCGCGGATGCGGTGTGCCTGCGCGACCCGGCCAACAACCTGAAACTGGCGAAAGCCCGCTCCACCGGCCGGATCGACGCGGCGGCGGCTTCCGTCCTCGCCGTGGCGCAGGGCGCGCGCATCGCGGCTCAACCCCAGACGAAAGCGAAGATGGCATGGTTCTGAACTCGGGAAGCCTCAACCGGCGCATCCAAATCCAGCGGGCGACCCAGACCCCGGACGGCTACGGCGGCTTTGACAACGAATGGAATGACTTCGGCCCCGCGATTTTCGCCCGGCGGCGGGACGTGTCCGACGCTGAACGCCTCAGCGCGGGCGCGTGGGACAACAAGCTGGTGACCCGCTTCATCATCCGGGCGACGGCATTCGGGCGCAGCATCGCCCGGTATGACCGCCTTGTGCACGAGGGCGTCACCTTCGAGATCGACGGCATCAAGGAGGTTCCCGACAACCGGGGCTTCCTCGAAATCACCGCCCAGACGGATGACATCGCATGAGCATCCGCAAGGAGCATCACCGGCATTCCCGGAAGATCACCCGCACGAAACGCTGGAAGGCGCTGCGGGCCGAGATCCTCGAACGCGACCGCTATCGCTGCAAATCCTGCGGCTGCGGCGGGCGGCTTGAGGTGGACCATATCAAGCCGGTCAGGACGCACCCCGAACTGTCCTATGACCCGCGCAACCTTCAGGCGCTTTGCCCCGGTTGCCACACCCGAAAGACCCGGATCGAGTGCGGGCATCCCCCGCCCCGAGAGGACCGCCGTGACTGGCGGCAAGCAGTCGAGTCGCTTGAGCGGCCCGGCACCCCTGTTGAGCAGAAAGGATAACCAATGCTCGAATCTGTGAAGATCGCCCGGCGGCAAAGCGAAATCCGCCAGAACCTTGCCGAGCTGGCAGGCAAAGAGAACCCGTCCGAGGATGAAGTCCGCAAGATGGATGAGCTGGACCGGGAATACCGCTCAAACGAAACCCGGTATCGCGCCGCCCTGATCGCGGAAGATACCGAACGCCGGGACGCGGGAAGCGAACTGGAAACCCGCACGGCGCAGGAATGGGCCGACCTCATGGCCGGTTTCGAGATGCGTCAGGTCGCGCTGGCCCTCGATGAAGGGCGTCAGCTTGACGGGCAGACGGCCGAGATCGTGTCCGAGCTGCGCAGCGCGGGCGGCTTCCGTGGCATCCCCGTGCCGTGGCAGGCGCTGGAAGTCCGGGCCGGTGAGACCGTCGCCAGCGGCACCCCGAACCCGATCCAGACCCGCCCCATCATCGACCGGCTGTTCCCGGACAGCGTGGCGGCGCGCATGGGCGCTCAGATGATCAGCATCGACGCGGGCGCGGTGGAATGGCCGGTGACGACTTCGGCCGTGACGGCGGGCTGGGCGGACGGCGAGACGGCGAACGTGGCCGGGCCGACCACCTACGCCACCACCGACCGCGCCATGTCGCCGGACCACAACCTCGGCATTCAGATGCGCATCACGCGCAAGACGCTCAAGCAGTCCGGTGCGGCGCTGGAACAGGCTGTGCGGCGGGACATGAGCGGCGCAATGGGCGCGGCGATGGATCAGGCGGCGTTCCTCGGCACCGGGGCCAACGGTCAGCCGCTCGGCGTCATCGCGGGCGCGGCGACCTACGGCATCACGTCCACGGCCGTTGCCGCGCTGGCGAGCTGGGGCGCGTTCCGCTCGGCGGTCACCCGGTTCATGACCGCCAACGCGGCCGGTTCGCCGGATGCGGTGCGCGCCCTGATCCGGCCCGAACTGTGGGACTATCTGGACAGCGCCCTGATCAGCGGCACGGCCGTGTCCGAGTGGGACCGGCTGGTGAAGAACATCCCGGCGGGCAACATCGCCATGACGAACAACGCGCTTGCCGCGCCGTCCGGGACGCCTTCCGCCACCTCGGCGCTGCTGACCACCGCGGCGGGCGGTGTCGCCCCGATCTTCATCGGCGCATGGGGCGCGGTGGACATGATCCGCGATCCCTACAGCGATGCGCAGTCCGGCGGGCTGCGGATCACGGCACTGGCGACGATGGACGTGACCGTGGCGCGCCCGGCCCAGCTCGAACTGCTGACCGGCCTCGAACTGGAAGCCGCGTAATGCTCTGGGGCGCTCATGTCGGCAGCCTTGAGCTGCGCACCGAGGGCGGGGAAACCCGCCTTCGGGCAACCTTCCCCTATGGCCGGGAAACCGTACTGGCCGAGCGCGTGGGCATGGGCCGTGAGCGTCGTGAGATGATCGCAGCCCGTGCATTCGCGGATCGGATCGAGCGCGGCGAGGACGTGCACTTTCTGTCCGGCCATGACTTCAACAAGCCGCTGGCCTCACGTTCGGCCGGCACCCTGACCCTGACGGAATCGGATGACGCGCTGACGGTGGAAGCGACCATCAGCGCCGACATGGGGCAGGTCAGCTATGTTCGGGACTTCCTCTCGGCCCACGCGGCCGGGTTGGTGCGGGGCTTGTCCCCCGGCTTCCGCGTCCGGCCGGGCGGCGAGACGGTCGAGGAACGCGGCACCGCGATCCTGCGGACCATCAAGGCGGCTGACCTGATCGAGATCAGCGCCGTCACGAAACCCGCCTATCCGCAAGCCCAGATCGAGGCCCGGAACTGGCAACCCATTGGCGAGGTGGCGAAGCGCCTGACGCACCGCCCCGCTGCGATCCGGTGGAGGTGATCATGTTCGGATGGCTCATGAACAAGCTGCGCCCGATCGAGGCCAGGTCCAGCGGGTCCGGCTATACTGCCCAGGTCATGGCAGCGCGGGACAGCTTCATCAGCGGGCGGCGTGGCGTGGCCGAGCTGACGGCGACGGTGCAGAGCTGCGTCAGCCTGTGGGAAGGCGGGTTCGCAATGGCGGACGTGTCCGGCACCGAGCTGCTGACCCGCCAGACGATGGCGATGATTGCCCGCTCGGCCGCGCTGAACGGCGAGGCGGTCTATCTGATCACCGAGCTGGGGCTTGTCCCGGCAACGGATTGGGACGTGACCACCCGCGACGGCAAGCCGCGCGCCTATCGCCTGTCCATCCCCGAGGCGGGCGGCGGGCGCACGGTGACAGCTCTTGCGGCCGAGGTGCTGCACCTTCGGATCGGCTCGGATAACCTGACCCCGTGGATCGGCACGGCCCCGCTGCGCCGGTCCAGCCTCACCGGGGCGATGCTCCACGCGGTGGAATCGGCCCTTGGCGAGACCTTCGAGAATGCCCCGCTCGGATCGCAGATCGTGCCCCTGCCGGACACCGGGGCCGAGGACATGGCCTCGATGCGAGGCGCGTTCCGAGGGCGGCGCGGCTCGACGCTGGTGATCGAGGGCATAGCGCAGGCGACGGCGGCGGGCATGAACCCCCAGATAGGGCAGAAGCCGGATCAGCTCTCGCCGGACCTGTCCAAGAGCATGACGGCCGAGACGCTGGCAGCGGCCCGCGAGGGCATTCTCATGGCTTATGGCGTCCTGCCGTCGCTGGTGAACCGCGCCGCCACCGGCCCGGCCGTGAGGGAGGCGCAGCGCCAGCTTGCAATCTGGACGCTGCAACCCATCGCCGCGCTGTTGGCCGATGAGGCATCCGCAAAGCTCGGCGGGCTGGTGGAGATCGACACAATCCGGCCCCTGCAAGCCTTCGACGCTGGCGGACGCGCCCGTGCCCTGTCCGCGATCATCAAGACGATGGCCGAGGCGAAAGAGGCGGGCATTCCGCCGGGCGACGTGTCCGGGGCCATGCGCATGGTGGACTGGAAGGAATAGGGCGGGGCGCGCCTCGGGTCTCTTGTCGAGCTTGTTCAGCCCGGAAGCGCCTCGGATCAGTCGGTGAGTGCCGCAACAACCCCGACAGCGCGCGGCCCGCTCTCTCTGGCGGGCGCGGCGCGCATCATCATTTCTCGGACTTGGCGAGCTGCTGGCGCAGCTCAAGCAGCTCTTGCGCTGTGGCTTCCATCGCCGGGATGAGCGACCGCATCAGCCCATTCGCTTCCTCTTGCAGCTCATTCTGTTTCTTGATCGCTTCCGTCAGCTCGAACGCGCTCTGATCATCCATTTCACTGTCCCTTGCTCAAGCGGACGCCCGCGCCCCCGCCATTCTCTGCGATGAACTCAACCCCGGCTTCCTCAAGCGCCTTCTGGACCTTCATCAGCGTGTCCAGCCTTACCCGGACAACCTGACGGCCCTTCGCTTCCATGTTCCGAACCGTGTTGATGCTGACCGAGGCGCGTTCCGCCAGCTCGGATTGCTCCATCTCAAGCAGCACCCGCGCGGCGCGAATTTGTGTCCCGGTCATACTCATGTGGTGATGATACCCACATTGATGGTTGACAGCAACAAGATTGCGAATATGGTTCTGATACCCAAATTAGAGATGCTGATACACAAGAAAGGGCCTGCCGTGACCAATTCGACCGATGAACTCAAGCCGGTGACCATGTGGGAGAACAAAGCCGCCAAAGGCCACGCCCTCTGCGCCGAACCCATCTTCCGCGACCACATTGAGGGCACCCAAGCTCTGCGGGATCGCCAAGCGGCCTATCTGGACAGCTTGCCCAGCGATCCGCCCGAGGTGATCCGCGCGGCGCTCAAGCTCATGCACCCGAACTCCGAAAGCTACCCCGATGGCATCGAGGAAGCCTTGCACCTGTCTCATGCGCTTGAGGCGCTTGTGAAGGACGGTGATCTGGATGAGGACGGCTTCAACCGCGATGCTGCGCTGTATGTCGCGGATCGCGTGGTGATGGCGATGCACCGGGCCACCCGCCAGCTTGACCGCATCGGGGACATTCTCGGCAATCCGGGCCGGATCGAACGCGACCGCGCGACGTGACCGGGCGATGCACTTCGGAGATGCAACCCCGCTCGAATTATGGAATGCCGTTCCTTTTACCTTGACGCGGCATCATCGGAATGGCATTCCTATTCCCATGGCAAAGCTGTCGGACATACAGAAGTGGCTTGAGGGCACCCTTGGCGGAGACGCGCCGAGGGCCAATTCGCTCATCAAGACCGTGCGGCAGTCCGGCATGTTCACCACCTCCGGCAAGGGGCGTCACGCGCCCCAGATGGTCAGCACCGACTATGCCACCGCAATCTGTGCGGCGCTGGTGACCGATCCGCCTACGGCCGCGCCCGCCACCATCGCCCAGCTTCTGAGCGCCCGTTTCAGCTATCTGGAAGTCACGCGCGCGGACGATGGCGACCCCGTTCTTTACAACGACACAATCCAGTGGAGCGACAAGGACGAATACGGCAACCGAGTGCTGCCGAAATTCTTCGTGGACGTGCCCAAGACGGTCTCCGCTGCGCTCTGCAAGATCGCTGACGAATACCGCAAGACCGGCCGCGACGGCATGTCGTTCTATGACTGTGTGGAGCTGTGGGTTGACGGCGATGCGTGGGTGGATATTCACCTGAACGGTCTGGACTTCGGCACGGTCGATGAAGGCGCAGACTGGACCAAAAACAAGAAGCAAACCGAATACAACTGGCGCTTCCGGTATCACACCCGGCGGCACGGCAAGACGCGCAGCGGCCGGGCAATCATGGTCCGGCTAGACAGTCAGGCGCTCTATGGCCTTGCCGAGCTGGCCCATGCGCCGGAAGTCCCCGGCGGGGAGGTTGTGTGATGGCAGCGCGCCCGGCCCTTGTATCCCAAGCTGAAATCAAGCGCACCCTTCAAGCGGCGCTGTCTGCTGGCCTGCGGATCGGCAGGGTTGAGGTGGATCATGCCACCGGCCGCGTTGTCGTGTTTCCCGAAGGCGCGGCGGCGCAGGCCGCTGGCCCCGATCCTGACGAGCTGCTGAAATGACGCGGCGCAAGAACCCATATCCCGGCGTCCGCAAGAACGTGGTCAAGGGGCGCGTCTACTGGAAGTTTGAGCGCGGCGACTTCCGCACCAATATTCCCGGTCCCTACGGATCGCCCGAGTTTCTGGCAGCCTATGAGGCTGCGCTTGCCGGTTCCAAGGCGTCCAGCTCATCGACGGCGCTGGCCGGGACGCTGGCATGGCTGATCGAGCAATACCTTCGCAGCCTTCGCTTTCAGAACCTCTCCGACAGTCGCAAGCGGACGATCCGCCTTGAGCTGGATTGGCTGCGCAAAGAGGCAGGCAAGTATCACTTCGAGCGGCTGGAAGTCCGGCACGTCGAAGCCCTCATGTCGAAGAAGAAAGGCCCGACCGCCGCGAACACGGTCAAGAAGAACCTTTCGATGCTGTTCAACTTCGCGGCCAAGAAGCTGAGTTACACCGGCCCGAACCCGGCGCGTCACGCTGAGCGGATGAAAACGAACCCGGACGGCTTCCACACTTGGACAGAGGCCGAGGTGAACCGCTTCCTTGAGCGTCACGGGCCGGGCACGAAAGCGCGGCTGGTCATGCTGCTGGCACTCAACACCGGCATGGCGCGTCAAGACCTCGCCCGAGTCGGCCGTCAGCACATCAAGGGCGGGCGGATCGCATATCGCAGGCACAAGACCGCTGTTGCGGCTGACATGCCCATACTGCCCGAGCTGGCGGAGGAGCTGCGCCACGTTCCGAAAGACCGGATGCTATTCGTCACTCAGGACAAGAGCGACAAGCCCTATGCCGTCGCATCGCTGGGAAACTGGTTTCGGGACAGGTGTGCCGAGGCGAACGTCCCCGGATCGCTGCATGGCCTGCGGAAAGCCGGTGCCACGCGCCTTGCGGACGCTGGGGCGACAGAATGGGAGATCGCTTCCTACCTCGCACACTCGGACACGACGCAGGCGGCGGTCTACACGAAAAAGGCCAACCGGGCGCGCCTTGCGGACAGCGGTTTTGCGAAGCTGAGCGCGGGCAACGTGTCCAACCTTTCTGACGAGTTGGACAGGAAGGAGGCAAAAGCCAATGACTAACAATGCGTTAGATCAGGAAGTGGCACTCCGTAGGGGAATCGAACCCCTCTTTCCAGGTTGAAAACCTGGCGTCCTAACCGATAGACGAACGGAGCGTGGTCGCTGGTGATGGGCTATTTAGGAAACGCGAACGGCCGGTGCAAGCGTTAATTTGCCCATGTCGTAGAAAAGGACGCGGAGCCGGAAAACGCGGGTGGGGCGGGCCCGCAAGGGATCCATGATTCAGCCGATTGTCCAGCAGGTCGACGGCTCGCAAAGCCCATTCAGGCTTCGGCCGCGTCCTCCAGGCGGAGTTGAGGCGAGCGCCGGCCGTTCCACTCATTGATCTGCAGCCGTCCGGCGAGATGGAACCGCGCACCACCATGCGCTTCGAGGCGGGGACCGAGGGGCGTGTCGAAGGCGCCGAAGCTGATTGCGTCCATCTTCGCCCCCATGCCGTCGCCGAAAGTGATTTTCAGGTGGGCTTCGCCAACGCGGCGAGCATGGAGGATCGCCATGTCGGGAAGGGCGAACCGGGGCGCGGGGGCGGAGGCGCCAAAAGGTCCTGCCGTCTCGATCTGCTCGATCAGTTCGATGGTTGCGGCGCCGGGCATCAGAAGGCCATCCAGTTCAAGATCGCGTGGGCCGCCCTGGCCGGCCCCCTGACGGTCCAGCAACTCGGCAAGCCGTTCCATGGCGGCGTCCAGCTTGTCCTCCGCGACGGTGAGGCCGGCGGCCATCTTGTGGCCACCGCCCTTGATCAGCAATCCCTCGGAAGCGACGCGCTGGATGGACGCGCCAAGGTCGACGCCCGCGACGGACCGGCCGGAGCCCTTGCCTTCACGGTCGCTTATACCAATGACGACGGAGGGACGGTTGGTGGCCTCCTTCAGACGAGACGCCACGATGCCGACAACGCCCGGGTGCCAGCCTTCGCCCGCGGCCCAGACCAGCGGCCCGTCGAGCCCGCGCGCCTCGGCCTGCGCGGAGGCTTCCTCGGTGACGCGCTGCTCGATCTCGCGGCGGTCGCGATTTAGCTGATCGAGCCGCTCGGCGAGGGCCTGAGCCTCTGCGGCGTCGCCGGTGGCGAGCAGGCGCGCGCCCAGATCCGATTGACCGATGCGTCCGCCGGCGTTGATACGAGGGCCCAGAAGGTAGCCGAGGTGGTAGGCGCGGGGCGCCTCGTTGAGCCCGGCCACATCCGCCAGCGCACGCAGGCCGACACGGTTGCGTTGCGCCATGACCTTGAGCCCGGTGCGTACCAGCGCCCGGTTCACGCCTATGAGGGGGGCAACGTCTGCGACCGTGGCCAGCGACACCAGGTCGAGCAACGACATCAGGTCCGGCCCCTTCTGGCCATCCTCGCGCATCTTGCGATTGGCTTCGACCAATAGCAGGAACACAACGGCAGCGGCACAGAGATGGGCGAGATCGCCGCTCTCGTCCTGCCGGTTGGGGTTCACGACCGCCAGCGCGGGCGGCAGGGTCTCGCCGCCGAGGTGGTGATCCAGAACCACGACTTCCGCCCCTTCGGCGGCAGCCAGCGCGTCGTGTGAAAGGGTGCCGCAATCGACGCAGAGGATCAGGTCATGCGCGGCGGCGAGTTTCCGCATCGCGGGCACATTGGGGCCGTACCCCTCGTCGATGCGATCGGGAATATAGAGCGTGGCGGGGCGGCCGAGCGACCGGAGCCAGATGACCAGCAGCGCCGAGGAGGCACCGCCGTCAACGTCGTAATCCCCGAAGACCGCGATCCGTTCCTTGCGGGAAACAGCTTGCAACAGCCGGTTGGCGGCCTGTTCCATATCCTTCAGGCTGCGCGGATCCGGGAGCAGATCGCGCAGGGCAGGGGCAAGGAAGGCCGGGGCCTCCTCTGCCGGCACGCCACGGCGGGCGAGAGTATGGCACAGGGGCCCGGGTAGCCGGGTCGCCTGCGCCATCGCCTCGGCTCGACGCTCCTGATCGGCGGGCGGGCCGACCCAGGTCCGGCCCGTGAGCGATTGCTCCACCCCGAGGAATGCCGCCATCCCGGATCAGACCGGGTTGGAGTAGATGATGCGGCGGACGGAACCCGTCTTGGAGCGCATCAGGATGGTCTCACAGGTGAAACGGTGGGGTTCCCGCTTCACGCCGGGCACCAGGTTGCCGTCGGTCACGCCCGTGGCGGAGAAGATCACGTCTCGGGTCACCATCTCGTCCCGGTTGTAGATCTTGTCGAGGTCCTGGATGCCGGCCTTGCGGGCGCGCGCGATCTCGTCCTCGTTGCGGAAGGTCAGGCGTCCGTACATCTGACCGCCCATGCATTTCAAGGCCGCTGCCGCAAGCACACCTTCCGGCGCACCGCCCGAGCCCATGTACATGTCGATCCCGGTCAGGTGCGGTTCGGCACAATGCATGACACCGGCCACGTCGCCATCGGTGATCAGGCGGATCGCAGCGCCGGTCGCTCGCACCTCCCGGATCAGGTCCTCGTGCCGATCTCGTTCGAGGATACAGACGTTGATATCGTCGTTGTCACATCCCTTGGCCTTGGCCAGCGCCCGAACGCGCTCGGCGGGCTCCATCCTGAGCGTGACGACGTCCTGCGGATAGCCCGGCCCGATCGCGAGCTTGTCCATGTAGACATCGGGGGCGTGCAGCATCGAGCCGCGCGGCCCCATCGCTACGACGGTCAGGGCATTGGGCATGTCCTTGGCGGTCAGCGTGGTGCCTTCCAGCGGATCAAGGGCGATGTCCACCTCAGGGCCTTCGCCCTGGCCGACTTCCTCGCCGATATAGAGCATCGGCGCCTCGTCCCGCTCGCCCTCGCCGATGACAACCACGCCGCTGATTTCCAGCTTGTTGAGCTGTTCGCGCATGGCGTTCACGGCGGCCTGGTCGGCAGCCTTTTCGTCGCCGTGCCCGATCAGGTGCGCGGACGCCATGGCGGCGGCTTCGGACACGCGCGCCAGCGCCAGAGAGAGCATACGATCGTGGAATTCGGGAGGATGATGCATGGGGCGGTTCCTGCATGAAATGATTGAAATCGGCTTGCAAGACGGGGTAGCGGGCGACTTGGGGGCGGTGCAAGCGCTGTTAGCGCTAGAGCGGCAAACCGGCGCGGTTTGACCGACAGGACCGGGGAACGGCGCTCGAATCCGGGGATTCAAGCGTAGAAATCCATCAGATGCGCGCACGAGACACCGTCGCATCCACACGCTTTGGGGGCGCCGGGCCGGGCGCGGCGGCACTGCTCAACCGGTGGCCCGCCTTTTGGCCATCGGTCGGTGTTCTCAGACGTCTTCGATCCGGATCGCCACGGCTTCGCCCAGCAGCACGCCGGTGCCCGGGAAGGCCGCCAGCGCAGTGTCGAGGTTGTCCCGGCTGGTGCGATGGGTCACGAAAACCACCGGAGCGGCGGTGTCGTCGTGCCGGGTCTGGCGCATCCGGTCGATGGAGATCCCCGCATCGCCGAGAACCGTCGCGATCTTGGCCATCGCACCGGGTTTGTCCGCCAGGACCATGCGAATGTAGTACTGCGCAGGGGTGGACGATTTGGCCGGAACGGCGGTTTCCAACCCCGCGGCGGGCTGGCCGAAGGTTGTCAGGCGGGTCCCGCGTGCAATCTCTATGACGTCGCTCATCACGGCGCTCGCGGTCGGACCTTCGCCCGCGCCGGCTCCGCGAAGCACGATCTGGCCCACAGCATCGCCTTCCAGAACGACCATGTTCGTGCCGCCCTGCAACTGGCCCAATGGGCTGTCGGCAGGCACGAGGCAGGGAGACATGCGTTGCTCCAACCCGCGGCCGGTCATCTGCGCAACACCGAGCAGCTTGATGCGGAAACCCATGGAGGCAGCGGTTTCGATGTCCTCGACAGAGATCCTCTGGATCCCCTCCAGATCCACGCCATCGAAGTCGACCTTCGTGCCGTAGGCGATGGCGGCAAGCAGCGAGAGCTTGTGGCCCGCGTCGATCCCGCCAACGTCCAGGGTCGGGTCAGCCTCGAGGTAGCCGAGCGCGTCGGCCTCCGCAAAGACCTCCTCATAGGGGAGGCCGGAATCCTCCATCCGGGTAAGGATGTAGTTGCAGGTGCCGTTCATCACGCCCATCACGCGGGTGACATCGTTGCCGGCAAGTCCCTCGGTCAGGGCCTTCACGACCGGAATGCCACCGGCGACGGCGGCTTCGAAACGGATCACGTGACCCTTGTCTTCTGCCAGTTCGGCAAGCGCCTGCCCGTGGATGGCTAGCATCGCCTTGTTGGCGGTGATCACGTCCTTTCCGGCGGCCAGAGCGGCCTCCGTGGCGGCCTTTGCCGGGCCGTCGGCCCCGCCCATCAACTCCACGAACACGTCGATGTCGTCACGGGTCGCGAGTGCCACGGGATCGTCTTCCCAGGCATAGCCGGAGAGAGAGACATCGCGATCCTTGTCCCGAGAGCGCGCGGATACCGCGGTGATCTCGATTGGACGGCCGGTGCGCGCTGCCAGCAGGTTGGCTTTCTGGCGGATGATCTTCACCACGCCGGTGCCGACGGTGCCAAGCCCTGCGATGCCGAGGCGAAGGGGGTCGGTCATAGGTCTGTCTCTCCGGTCGTGATTGATCCATGCTGCCGCGCAGCGGAGCGCACGACCCGGCGAGGAATAGCCCGATCAGGTGTCGGGTGCAACGGAGCTCACCGTGTTGCGCAAGCGGAGGTGCGTGGCCTCCAGTTCGGCCCGTTCCTCGGGGGAAATCACATAGGCCGGTTGCCCGGCGGCGCTCGCCTGCAATGCCGTGGCGCGCCCTTGCAACCCTTCTCGCGTGGTGTCGTCGATGGTCAGCGCTTCGGCCTGTGCGAGCAGTGGGCGGTTGTCCACGAGGGTCGGCTGTGGCGCGGCCTGGCCTGCCTCCGACACCGCGGCGTCCAACTCGGGAAAGGTCGTGCATCCGGTCAGGATCACGGTGGCAAGCAGGGCGAGGCAGATGTTGCGCATGGGGGCTCCGAACGGGACGGCCAAAGCCTAGAGGGTGGCGCAGGGAGCGGCAAGTCGCGCGACGGCGGCGCGGCCATTGTCGCGCGGCGCCGTTGGCAGTCGGGGGCGCAGGTGTAGTGGGCTGCGCCCCGGGGCAGGGCGCAGCTGTGGTTCAGTGGGCGGGTTTGATGAAGGTCCCGTTGCGCAGGTCGCGAAACGCTTGTGTCAGCTCTTCGCGGGTGTTCATCACGATCGGGCCGTGCCAGGCCACCGGCTCTGCGATCGGCGCTCCGGACACAAGCAGGAACCGGACACCTTCGGGACCAGCCTGAACCGTCACCTCGTCGCCGCGCCCGAAGCGGATCACGGTCCGGTCACCGGACATGTCGCGAATGTTCACCTCCCTGCCCATGACCTCCTTTTCCAGCAATACGCCCTGCGGCGACGAGGCATCTGCGAATGCGGCCTGCCCTTCGAAGACATAGGCAAATGCACGGCGCCATGTCGCCACGGGGAAGGTCCTCTTGACGCCTGGCGGCACCGAAATGTCGAGGTACTGCGGGTCTGCCGCGATTCCGTCAACCGGGCCACGCTTCCCCCAGAACTCCCCAACAATGACGCGCACGACTGTGCCGTCGTCGTCGATGATTTCGGGAATGTCGCCAGAGGTGACGTCCTGGTAGCGCGGTGCGGTCATCTTCATGGAGGAGGGCAGGTTCGCCCAGAGTTGGAAGCCATGCATCTGGCCAGTCCGGTTCCCTTCGGGCATCTCCTGATGCAGGATACCGCTCCCGGCGGTCATCCATTGCACGTCGCCGGCGCCCAGCCGCCCGCTGTTGCCGAGAGAATCCTGGTGGTCCACGGTGCCGCTCAGCACGTAGGTGATGGTCTCGATCCCCCGGTGTGGATGCCAGGGAAAGCCCGCCTGATAATCCTCGGGCCGCTCGTTGCGGAAATCATCGAACAGAAGGAACGGATCCATCATTTCCGGATCCTGAAACCCGAAGGCACGGTGCAGTTTCACGCCCGCGCCCTCCATCGTGGGCACGGCGCGGGAGATGTGGTCAATCGGTCTGAGGGACATGAGGTCACTCCTTTCAGACAAGAGAATATGCGCACCACCGGCTTGTTTCAATTTGCGCAGATATGGCCAAATTCAGGAGTAAGTGTGCGAAAAAGTGGATGTGGTGGACCGTGGCACGCCTGCGGTCGTGCCTCACATCGCATTCCCCCTCGCCAAGGGCGACGGGCAGCGGTAGGGAGCGCGCATGACTGATACGTCCCAGACATCCGCCTCCGACACGTCCATTCTGGCCGTCATCTCCCCATCCGCGCCGCGCCGTGCCATGGGAATCGTCCTGCTGTGCACCCTCGGAGGATTGCTGATCTATATTGCGTTGGCCCGACCGCCAGCGAACTTCCTGTTGCAGGTTTTTCTCCTGCTTCTCGGGGGCGCAACGCTCACCTTGTCCGAGGCCCTGCGCCGGGCCACGGCCGGTCGGCTTGAACTGACCAAGGAGGTTCTGCGCGACAGTTCCGGCCGGATCGTCGCCCGGATCGAGCAGGTGAAGCGGGTCGATCGCGGGACCTTTGCCAACAAGCCTTCGAACGGTTTCCTGTTGCGTCTGAACGACAGCCCGGACGGCAACCACTGGGCTCCGGGGCTCTGGTGGCGGCTTGGCAGGCGGGTCGGTGTGGGAGGCATTACTTCGGCCGCCGAAACCAAGGCGCTGGCCGAAATCCTCCAGATGATCGCCATCGAACGCCACCTTGCACAGACAGGTGAACAATCGGACGACAGTGCAGAATCATCCTGACGAGCGGTGCCCGGCGCGGGACGCTACAGGGCGAAGCCATCCCCGGTTAATCGGGTGGGTGGGGTCAGTTGGAATAGCAGTCGTTGAGCGTTCCGCTCGAATCCTCGAACTTGATCTGACCGGCCAGACGCGGGCGGGTGAAGACCGTGTTCTCGAATGTCTGCGCATTGATGCCCACGTTGAAGGCCGGAGAATAGTTCAGGAAGGTCTCCGTCATGATCAACGTGTCGGCCTCGTGGAACAGCGGGATAGCGTGTTCGTAGTATTTGATGTCTGCCGTCGTCAGGTTGACCCGGCCCGTCGAGCCGTGGGACCAGCAGACTTCCAGCGTGCGGGCTTCGTCGCTATCGCAATTGCCTGTGCATTCCAGCGTGCTCACCCGAAGCGAGGTGGGGTGCGTGGAGTGCGTGAGGTAGTCGTAGATCTTGTCGAGACCGTCGAAATAGTCGCTGTCGATCTTCTCGTACTCACGGCTGATCATGTCCGAAATCGTGTAGGTCGCCTTCAGGTTGATGTTCTGAACCCGGTAGGCGTCGAACCAGACGAAGGCACCGGCATAGAGCGCAAACAGGATCGGCATGACCAATGCGGTCTCGACGGAGATCGATCCGTCGCAGCGGCGGAAATAGCGTGCCAGGCGTTTTGTGAGGAGGGTCTTCATCGCGTCGTCCTCAACTCGGCTCGTTCACGAAGGCAGAGACGGAGATCATGTAGCTGTGATCGGCGTCGTAACGCGGCAGGCGCATGCCAAGGTGATGATAGGGAAAGACCGGTTCGAAAAGGGCGCAGACCCGCACCATCATCAGTTCGTTGTCGGTCCCGTTCTTGAACGTGGTGAGCGGCTGGACGTCCTCTTCCTTGTCCACGCAGGTGGCTGTGGAGGGAAGGGGTTGCCAGGTCTCGGTCGACACCGGGCTCAGCTCGATCATCAGGTTGTTTTCGCAATCCGGCAGGATCGAGGCGTTGTCGCAGATGAAGTCCTTCATCCTCTCATGAACTTCCCGCGCCTCGTCCGAGTCCTCGGAAATCTCCCAGAACCCCAGGCGCAGCGTGCGGACGGTGATATCGGTCGCCCGGTCCAGCATGACCTGCCGCACCATGATTAGTCCGAGCTCGAAAGTTGACATGAACAGCACGAGAAACAACGGCATGACGATCACGAACTCGACCGTGGAATTGCCGCTCTCACGCCGGAAGAACCCGGTCGCGTGTCTCACTTTCTCGAATGCAGTCCTGAACATGGTTCGGGCCTCAACTGGATCACGGGGCCGGCCTTCTGACCGGAGAGGGACAGCTGATGTGCGGTGCGGACGGGCGCAGGGTCCGGGAGCTACTCCCATTCCGATTGTCTTGCACCGTCCCGCGCAGCCCTTGCGGGCGCATCGTTTGTCCCCGGAAATATAGAAACCGCACCGGTGTGGCGGAAATGGGGCGGATCGGGTTCAGTTTTGCGGATCCGCCAACAATTCCCGGCGGATCCGCGTGTTGTTCACGTCCCGGATCAGTTCGTCAGTCGGAGCTGGTTGATGGTCCGGGCAATGGAGGCAAAGGCAGTCGAGATGTCCAGGCTCGCGACGTCAAAGAAATGCGAGTCGGACGAGGCGCAATCCGCCAATGTCGCGTCCCCTTGGCCATAGGTGTCCATGCCGATGGTGAAGACGATCACTCCGGCATTCTTCGCCTCGGCGCAAATGTCGCTGGTCCGCGGATTCTTGGTGCTGGAATAGATCCGCTGCGTGACCTTGTTTTCCCAGTAGTTGGTGCCGTTGCCGTGTGCGGCATCCATGATGGCGGCCCAGCGTTCCACACCCATGTGGTCCCAGACCTCCGGCCAGCTCAGCTTCTCCATCTTGCTGGATTCGTACTGGTAGTCGTACCAGCCAGAGCCCTTGGTGCTGCCGTCCCGTTCCCAGATCCAGTACCAGTCGTTCGAGCCGCTGCGGTTCTTGTAGTAGGTGTAGACGTTGGTGCCGCTGCTCAACTGGTAGTGGTAGATGCTGGACATGCCGCTGCGGTAGCCGCTCTTGATGTCGTACTGGTTCGTGTTTTCGCCGTCAGACATCACGACCAGCACTTTCATGGAGTTGTCGCGGGTGTAGTCGAAGGGCTGGTCTTCCAGTTCGGGATCGATCTCGTCCTTCGCGATCTTGGCATTGAGGATGCCGCGGGTGCTCGGATCGAGGAGCGTGAGGCCCCATTTGGCGCCAATCTCGATGGAGGTCCAGCCACCGGCCCACATGGCTTCGATCATGTCCTTCAGCTCATCTGCGTCGGTTGACCATGGCAGGATCGCCCGCTGCGAACTCGTCGGGCAGGGGGATTGGTTGTCGGTGACGCGCCAGGTGTTGGAGTCCGGGGCAAAGTGCGCCGTCTGGGTGAGCAGATTGGTGCGCGACAGCGATGTGCTCTCGAAGTGGGAATCGGAGAACGTCACGCAATGGGAGTAATTGTGCTCGCCTGTCGTGTTGTAGTAGCTCAACAGATCCTGGCCGACATTCACCTGTGTGGCGAAGGGCACGATCGACACGGACGTGGTGCCCTCGGCGGACACTGGCCGAACGACCGCATCAACGAACTCCTTGGCTGCGGGTTTCAGAAGATTGAGGCGATAGTTGTTGTTGCTGCCCATCGAGCCGGAGTTGTCCAGCACCAGCGCGATCTCCACGTCGCCGCGGGTTTCATTCGCGGTGCCTGCAGCGGGAACGCTCAGAAGCTTGATCCCGAACCGGTCGATCAGGAAGGTGTCGAGGGTTGCCTCGGAGGATGCGGAAACCGTCCGGTAGTTCAGCCCCTCGTCTACGTCCACCTCGGCGAGGTAGTCCTCAAGGCCGGCCTTGTTGAAGAAGTCCTGCACGACGCTGGTCGGCTCAAGCTGCTGGTCGAGGTCGGCAGCGGCGAGCACTGCACGGTCGAGCGTGTACTGCATGTGGGCCCGCAGGTATTCGAACCGCACGATGTCGATGGCCATGGACACGGCGACAAGCATGCACAGGGCGATATACAGCGTGAAGATGATGGCGCCACCGGACTCGTCGCGCCGGAATCGTCGGGCCAATCCGGGCATGGTCTGCCGGAGCAAAATGGTCCGGGTGGATTGGCGCGGGGCAAGCGGAGCGTTCTGCTGGTCGGGCGTCATCGTGTCACCTAAGGTAAAAAGGGGCGAAAACCCGGATGCGGGTCCTCCGAGTGACATTTCAGCGGCGCAAAGGGGCCAAATTGGGGCGCCAACTAGGCGTGATCGCGTAGTTTTCTGCCGTTTCAAACAGGTTTTGTGGGGTTCCGCCCCTAAGTTGCCGCAATCAGGTGTGGCATTTCGCCGGGGCCCGGGCGGGGATCTTTGCAAGTTGGCTCGGCCAAGGGGTTTTCTTGCCCAAGGGATTCCGTTGGAGTGTTCGGGCTCCCGGCCTTTGGCTGTGGAAGGCCGGGCCGGTGTGCAGGCGCGCCGCAGCGAAAGCCGCCCGGCGCGCTGTGCTCGCTGGTCCCGACCGGCGTCCCGTGCCTGCGGTCGGGATTGCCTTGCGAAAACCCTTTTAGAGACCTTTGTCGCGATAGCTGCGGGCCACGCGTTCGATTGCCACGATATAGGCCGCGGTGCGCAGGTCCGTGACCTCATCCCGGCTGTGCCAGACCTCTCGCATCGACTGGTATGCAATCCGCATTGTGTCATCGAGACCGGACCGCACCAGCTCCAGTTCGTCGGCGCCGCGCAGATACTTGTCCTTGAAGGTCGGTGTCATTGACCAACTGTCGCCAAGATACCGGTCCAACCGTTCCAACTCGTTGACCAGAAGCTGATGGCGCGCCTCTTCCTGACGTCGCTGCATGCGGCCGAAGCGGATATGGCTGAGGTTCTTCACCCATTCGAAATAGGAGACGGTCACACCGCCCGCGTTGGCATAGAGGTCGGGGATGATCACCACGCCCTTGTTTCGCAGGACATCGTCGGCACCTGCTGTCACCGGGCCGTTGGCCGCTTCGATGATCAGCTTTGCCTTCACATTCGCCGCATTGGACAGGTTGATGACCCCTTCCAGCGCCGCCGGGATCAGGATGTCGCAATCCTTCTCCAGCACCGTCGCGCCTTCCTTTACGTACTTGGCGTCGGCATAGCCCTTGACGCCCCCGTGCCCGGCGATCCAGTTGCGCACCGCCTCGACGTCGAGTCCCTTGTCATCCACCAGCGCCCCGTCCCGCTCGATCACGCCGGTGATTTTCGCACCGTCTTGATCCGCGAGGAACTTCGCAGCGTGGTAGCCCACGTTGCCGAGCCCCTGAACGATGATGCGTTTGCCGTCGAGCGATCCGTGCATGTTTGCCCGTGCCACGTCATCGGGATGCCGGAAGAACTCCTGAAGCGAATACTGGACCCCACGCCCGGTTGCCTCGACACGTCCCTGGATGCCGCCGGCATGGATCGGCTTGCCGGTCACGCAGGCCGCGGCGTTGATGTCGGTCGTGTTCATCCGGCGGTACTGGTCCGCGATCCAGGCCATTTCACGCGGGCCGGTTCCCATGTCAGGCGCCGGCACGTTCTGGCTGGGGTGAATCAAGTCGCGCTTGGCCAGCTCATAGGCGAAACGCCGTGTAATCCGCTCCATCTCGTGCTCGGTATATTCCCGGGGGTCGATGCAAAGACCGCCCTTCGAGCCCCCGAACGGTGTCTCGACCAGCGCACATTTGTAGGTCATCAGCGCCGCCAGCGCCTCGACCTCGTCCTGGTTGACTGACATTGCGAAGCGAATACCACCCTTCACAGGCTCCATGTGTTCCGAATGGACGGAGCGGTATCCCGTGAATGTCTGGATCTTGCCCCGAAGCCGGACGCCGAACCGCACCGTGTAGGTTGCGTTGCAGACCCGGATCTTTTCTTCCAGGCCTGGCGGCAGGTCCATTACCGAAACTGCCCGGTTGAACATCAGGTCGACGGATTCGCGGAACGAGGGTTCGCGCTGCGCACTCATATGGTCCTCCCTTCGGCCCGGCCATGCACCGTCCTCAGGCGATCGCCGTTTCGCGCGTGCCCCGGGCCCCGTGGCGGCAAGCCTATGACGGAAGTCCTGACAAGGCACGACCTTTCTCCGTCGGATGCTGCCCGATTTCGGCCCGATTCTGTCGGGCGATTCGGGCGACTTTCCGGAGCATAAGGCGTTAATTCTGAAACAACCCTGCACGTCTCGCGAAACCGTCCTCGTTAAGGAAACGGAAATTCGCCAAAAATGTCAGAAATCAGGCAAAAACAGGTGGCTTGCGAGAAAGCGACTCAAACTCGCGGCTTTTTTGTGTCAAAACGATATCCGGGTTGGGGCGCCCAGATTTCCGGGGGGAACTGAGGGTGCTGAAAATGTTGCTGTCACGAGACCACACGGGAAACCGTGCGAGTTGCGCTGCCGCTACTCTGCGGGCAGCCCGTTTCCTGCGCCGCGAAGACGGTGGCGCGATCATATTTACTCTCTACATATTGATCTGCATGTTGCTTGCGGTCGGTATCGCCATTGATACGGTGCGGGCGGAATACACACGCATCAAGCTTCAGAATACCACCGACTCCGCAATTCTTGCGGCAGCCGATCTTGAACAGGAACTCGATCCGAGGACAGTGGTCGAGGACTACTTTACCAAGGCCGGGATCGACCCTGCGAATGTGGAGATCACGGTCACCGAGACCACCGGAGAACGGACCGTCAGTGCCGCCGCCACCCTTGAAGTGGACACACTCCTGCTCAGCCGTATCGGCGTGGACCGGATGCCCGCCCCGGCAAGTGGCGTCGCGACGGAATCGGTCACCGACGTGGAGATTTCGCTGGTGCTCGACAATTCCGGATCGATGGCAAACAACAACGACTATCGTCTGGACCTGCTCAAGCCTGCCGCAAAGGAGTTCATCGACACGGTTATGGCCGCGGACGAGCAGGGCGGGATCGTTTCGGTCTCCCTTGTTCCCTTCGCGACCCAGGTGACCGCCGGCAAGGAACTGTTGGCCCACTACAATGTTTCCGGCGAGCACGCGTCCTCTCATTGCGTGACCTTCGACGACGCCGACTTCACCAGGACTGGCCTGTCCACCACCGAGCCGATGGAGCGCACCGGACATTTCGATCCGAACAACCGGTCCGTGCCGCCAAATGACCGGAACCTTGTCTGTTCCGTCTGGGAGAGCCGCAAGATCTCGCCCTGGTCGCAGGATGCCGAGGACCTGAAGGCGCGTATCGAATCGATGGAAGGCCAGGGATGGACGTCCATCGAGATCGGCGCGAAATGGGGCGCCGCCCTGCTTGATCCGAGTGCCAGCACGGTCCTGTCCGGCATGGTGGATGCCGGCACGGTGAACGAGGAACTCAAGGGTCAGCCCTTCTCCTACGAGCGGCCCAACACCATGAAGGTGCTGGTGGTCATGTCCGACGGCGAGAACACCAACCAATGGGACATCAAGGATCCCTTCCGTGAAGGCCAGTCGCCGGTGTTCATGCACAGCTTCGAGAACAGCAAGGGCAAGACCGTTCGCCGGTTCTCCGTTGTCAATCCGGCGAAGACCGACGGCAAGCCCTACTTCTGGGACTCGAATGACACCTGGAACAACGCGCCCGAAGGCGACACCGAAGCCGTCCAAATGACCTGGCCGGAGGTTTGGGCCACGATGGGGATCAAGAAGTACACCGAGGATCTTGCCTCCCCGGCATTCGGTGGCACGGCCAACACGCACTGGAAGCAGATCGTCACGCGGTTCAACAGTGGGTCGATCGGGGCAGCCGGAACCAAGAATGATCGCACGAGCGACATCTGTGGCGCGGCGAAGGACTCGGGTGTGATCGTCTTCACCATCGGCATGGATACCTACGGCCAAGGGGACACCACGCTTGCCGATTGCGCCTCCAGCGACTCGAACTTCTTTGATGTCGAGGCCAAGGACATCTCGGTTGCATTTGCGGCGATTGCCCGCACGATCAACGCACTTCGCCTGACCAACTGACGAAGCCGAAAGACGCGGGATACCAACAGCCAGGCCCCCTGCTTCGCAGCAGGGGGCTTTTGTCTTGGCCATGCCTTGCCATGCGCGACCGTTGCCACCGTATCTGGCAAGGAGGCTGCTACGGGAAGGATGCGGCGCTCGACCTTGGCTGACAGGGGTTGTGTTGGCCTGCCTGTCGCAACTTGGCCAAGGTCTCTTTGTTCCTGGCGACACGGCCCGGAACTCTCTTGAATTGAACGCTCGTTCAATGGAAAGTCCTTCCATGGCACGAAAGACTGGCTCCCATGCCGAGATAACCGGCCCCCGTATCCGCGACGCAGCCCTGACGCTCTTCGCGCAGCACGGCTATGCGGCCGTTTCGATGCGGCAGATCGCGAGCGAGGTCGGCGTGCAGGCCGGAGCGCTCTATACCTACACGGCCGACAAGCAGGCGTTGCTGTTCGATCTGCTGGAAGGCCACATGCAACACCTGCTGGACAGCTGGGCGGCGGAGCCTTTCCCGGAGGATCCGCTTGGCCGGCTCGAAGCCTTTGCGCGGTTTCATGTGCGATACCACCTCGACCGCCCGGAAAAGGTGTTCATCTCCTACATGGAGCTTCGCAATCTGGAGCCGGAGAATTTTGACGTGATCGAGGGGTTGCGGCGACAGTACGAAGCGCAGCTCGAAACAATCCTCCGGTTCGGATCCGGGGCCGGTGTGTTCGAGGTGCTGGACACCAAGCTCGCGACCATGGGCATCATTGCCATGCTGACAGGCGTCTCGACATGGTTTCGCGACACTGGACGCCTCAGCCGGCAGGAGGTCGAACAGATCTACTGGGATATGACGCGGCGGGCGGTCGGGGTCGCCTGAGCGGGTCGGGGCGCTTTGAGCGGGTGCGAACGCTCTGGCGTCCTCTAAGGCACCTCTTCGGCGTCGGCTGGCAGCGACGGTGCGTCGTGATCGCCGTGCCGCCGTCACACGCCGCGAAGCGGCGCCATCGCCGCTCGAGCTCCGCTCGGCGGCTGTCCCCGGTGTAGCTGGGTGACCCGATGGGTGTTTAGCGACACGTCCAGACTTGGCCTGACGCTCCCGGCTGAAGGACGGGGCGCCGCTCGCGTGTCGTGGGCGGCGGATGTCGCGTCCTGTTCCCCAGAGGGCGTGAGGGCTGCTCGAACCTCATGGTCGTTGCGTTCAGGAGCAACGGCAGAGAGCCAGGTCATCCGCGAAGCCGCTGGCCAAGCTTGCCTCCCGTTCCCACGGGCTGGCATGGCACCTCAGTAGTAGCGTGGGGCGGGGCCCACCTGTTAGATTGCCAACGAGCAGAATACTCGCGGTTTGGTGCGATTCCCAAGCTCAGCACTCAGGGGGCAGCCGGCTGGTTCTTCAGCCGGGTCGTCTCCGAATGGCCCAGAAATCTTGCCAAACGGCGCGTTTGCCACCATGCGCACCTGTGTGAGCGGCAACGTTCAGCGAAGCCATCAGCAGGAAGGCGCCGGGATGCGAGGCGACGCCGGGGAGCCGTCGTGCCGCTAGCGCTCCGGCGGCGGCTCGGCTCACCAAAAGTCGGGCGAAACGACTGCCGCCTCGCAGTCAGGTAGCTTTCCTCGGGGGCAAATCGCGGGCGGCGATCTTCCTCGCGCTCCGTTCAGCCGTCCCCGAGGGCCCGCCATCCGATATCCCGGCGGAAGAAACCCTGCGGCCAGTCCACCGCCTCGGCCATGGCATAGGCACGATCCCGAGCTTCCTGCAGGCTGTGGCCACGAGCGGTGGCATTCAGGACCCGCCCGCCGCTTGCCGTGATCTGGCCGTCGACCTCCGTGGTGCCGGCGTGGAACATCATCTCCCAGCTCGTTTCGGGAAGGTTGTCCAGCCCACCGATCACCGAGCCCTTTTCGTAGGTCCCGGGATAGCCATCCGCGGCGAGCACAACCGTCATTGCGAAATCCTCGGCCCAATTGACCTTGCGCTCAGCCAACCGGCCCTCGGCCGAGGCAAGCATGAGGTCCAGCGCCTGTGCCCCCAGCCGCATCATCAACGCCTGGCATTCGGGGTCGCCAAAGCGCACGTTGTATTCAACCAGCCGCGGTTGACCATCCTTGATCATGAAGCCCGCGTAGAGCACGCCCTTGTAGGGGCTGCCACGCCGAGCCATCTCCGCCATGGTGGGCTTGATGATCTGTTCGAGCGCCGCTTCCGTCACCTCCGGTGTCATGACCGGGGCCGGGGAATAGGCCCCCATACCGCCGGTGTTGGGGCCGGTGTCGCCCTCTCCGACGCGCTTGTGATCCTGGGCCGTGCCGACAGGCAGAACGGTTTCCCCGTCGCAGAGGACAAAGAAACTCGCCTCCTCGCCCTCCATGAACTCCTCGATCACCACTTCCGCACCAGCGGCTCCGAATGCGCCGGAGAACATCTCGTCGATGGCCGCGAGCGCCTCGTCCTCGGTCATCGCCACGATCACACCCTTGCCGGCCGCGAGCCCGTCGGCCTTGACCACGATAGGTGCGCCCTGCTGGCGGATGTAGGCCTTGGCGGTGTCGGGCGCGTCAAAACGCTCCCAGGCGGCGGTGGGAGCACCGGCAGCGTCGCAGATTTCCTTGGTGAAGCGCTTGGAAGCCTCCAGCCGCGCCGCTTCGGCCGAAGGTCCGAAGACCGGGATGCCAGCTTCGGCCAGGCGATCGGCAATGCCTGCTGCAAGCGGCGCCTCGGGGCCGACGACAACGAAGTCGATGGCCTCGGCCTCGGCGAATTCCACAACCGCGGTGCCATCGAGGATATCGAGCGATGCGCATTCGGCGATCTGGGCAATCCCCGCGTTGCCCGGTGCCAAGATCAGCCGGTCGCACTTGGGGTTTTGCAGGATCGCCCAGGCAAGGGCATGTTCGCGGCCACCGCCGCCGAGCACCAATATGTTCATCTCGCCTCCTCGGACGGCTGTCTTCTGGTAGGGCTTCTAGGAGGGGCGTCGGCGGATCACAAGTCGGCGCGGTGGCGCATTTGAGCGCATTGCAGGCGCGCGGCTCTCCGATGCCGAGAAGGAGAGGGCCGCAGAAGACAAAAGGTGTCGGTCCGTTGCGTACCCTGGGCCGGAGACATAGAGGCGCGGTCTTCGCACCGGGTCGACAGGCGCTGGCCCGCCAGATCAACATGCCGCGGCTGGATCGGTCAGCTTGAGCCAGTGAACCTTGGAACCGGCGACCAAGACTGGCACGAGCGGTTGCCGGGCTGGCGCGCGGTCGTTTCCGATTCCAGCACGGAGGGACGCCGTGCGGCTGTGGCCAAAATGGTGGCGCCGGTGCCCCACGCGGCGGCGCATCGCCATGGTGAAGTCCTGTGTCCGAGACGGAGCATGGACCAGCGTGTGGGCGGAGGTCGCTGTCGTCCGGGCAGGGACAAAGACGAGCCGAACGCGCCTTTCCTGTGCCCGGCCCCATCCCGATTCACCGCATGCCGTCGGTCTCTCCGGTTTCCATTCGACGGCACGGGAGCTAGGGTGTCGCAAACGGCACGAGAGCAGACATGTCCGACCTGATCGACGACGATTTCGACCCTCCCGGCGCAGGGTCCAACGCACCCGAATACACGGTGTCCGAGATTTCCGGTGCGGTGAAGAACACGCTGGAGGGCGCCTTCGGACGTGTCCGAGTCCGCGGCGAGGTTGGCCGGGTGTTCAAGGCACGCTCCGGGCATCTCTATTTCGATATCAAGGACGATCGTTCGGTTCTGGCGTCGGTGAGCTGGAAGGGACAACTCTCGGCGCTGACCGTGGTCCCCGAGGAGGGAATGGAGGTCGTCGCATCCGGCCGCCTGACAACGTTCGGCAGCCAGTCCAAATACCAGCTCAACGTCGACCAGGTGGAACCCGCAGGTGTCGGTGCGTTGATGGCGATGCTGGAGAAGCGGAAGAAGCAGATGGAGGCGGAAGGACTTTTCGCGGCGGAGCGAAAGCGCCCCTTGCCCTACCTTCCGGACGTGATCGGCGTCGTGACATCCCCGTCCGGCGCGGTGATCCGCGACATCCTTCACCGGCTGCGCGAGCGTTTCCCGCGCAAGGTGCTCGTCTGGCCCGTCGCTGTGCAGGGGCGGGATTGTGCTCCGCAGGTGGCGGCAGCCATCGAAGGGTTCAACCGCATGACCCCCGGCGGCGCGCTGCCTCGTCCCGATGTGCTGATCGTCGCGCGGGGCGGTGGCTCCATCGAGGATCTCTGGGGCTTTAACGAGGAGGTTGTGGCCCGCGCTGCCGCCGCGTCCGAGATCCCGCTGATCTCCGCCGTGGGGCACGAAACCGACACGACGCTTGTCGACTATGTCTCCGACCGTCGCGCGCCAACGCCGACTGCGGCCGCTGAGATTGCCGTGCCGGTTCGCCTCGACCTGATGGCGTCGCTGGATGCTCTCGGTGCCCGCCTGTCCGCTGGTCTTGCCCGAGGCATGAGCCGCCGGGGCGAGCGTCTGCGCGATCTGGGCCGGGCACTGCCCCGCGCCGACGCCTTGCTTGCCGGGGCATCGCAACGGCTCGATCATGCGGGCGTCCGGCTGCCTGCGGCGCTTCTTGCCGGAGTGCAGAACCGGAAGATCGGACTCGCGCAGCGGACGGCAGGCCTGCGCCCTCAGGCACTGGCGTCACGGTTTCGAAGTGCCGAAGAGCAGTTCAGGACCAGATCTGCCCGGCTCGACCAGGCGCTTGCGCGTCCCGTGGACAAGGCTCGCGCGCGGTTTGACCGCTCGGAGCGGCTTCTCTCGTCCGGACCAATCCGGCGGGAGATCGCGCGGCGTCAGCAGGACACCGAAGGTCTTGGCCGCCGCCTCGACGCCGCCTTCGCGTCCCGATTGCGCCAGAAGGGGGACAACCTGACCGCGCTCGACCGGGTTCTGCGATCACTGAACTACGAGGAGACGTTGCGCAGAGGGTTCGCGGTCGTGCGGGGGGACGGCAATGTCGTCACCTCGAAAGAGACAGCCGAGGCTGCCCGCGCGCTGGAGATCCAGTTCCACGATGGCAGCCTGAAGATCGGCGCCGCCCGTGCGGGCAAGTCGAAAGGGTCCAAACCGGAGCAGGGCAGCCTGTTCTGACCCCGCCGCCGGTGCGTCCGACACAATGCCTGCGACGTTCGCACGCGACCACCGGCGGCCGCACTTCGTTGGCGTGATCGCCCCGGAATCGACCTCGGAATCGCAATCTGAATCGCTCCTTTCAGTGCGTTCCCTGTGATGTCGTTGTGTTGAGTCAGGGAATGGACAGGCCTGTGTCGGTAGACTTTGGCGCCAGCACCGAGTGTGCGACGTGACTGAGCGTTGCAGAGTTGCGCGGTCAATGTCGCCATCCGTGGAGCCGAGAGCCTACCCTGTAGTTCTCAGGGAGTGATCTAGAGAAGGCGGCGCTGGAGATCCGCCGCTGCCCAGCCCGTTCCGTTCTACCGGGGCAGCATCGCGAATCCGGGAGAATAACCGGTGCCCGCCTGTCCGGCGCCGCAAGGGATATGGAGATCAATCGTCGGGGCGCCAGGCCTCGTGCTGGATCGCCGCGATCCTGTCGACCACGTGGCGAGCGTGGTTTTCGACATAGGCTTTGTGCAGTGCTCCGCCGACATATCGGCGAAAAGCCTCGATATCCTCGAAATCGGCGACGAGTGCGGAGTCGTAGTGGTTGGGGCCATGACCGACATTGCTGCCAAGCGTGAACGACAGCACGTCCGCACTTCTTTCGCACATATCGACTACTGCCATGCGCCAGGCCTCCAACTGCTCTGGCGTCGCGTCCGGTTTGAAAGTCAGCAGCACGATGTGCCGAAGCATGGTCGCCTCCTCCCTGCAAGCCATCTGGCAGGCCACATTCAAGCCTGTCAATGTTGCAGTCGGCACGGCCCGCCGAGCGCTGAGCAAAGACGGTGGTTGCCGGGCTTCAGTGGGCAGCACCTTTGCTCGGCAGTATGGCACGACCGCGCTCGCAGCGTGTCGGGAAACAGGCTCATGCTGCATCCGGGCCGGGATGTCGGATGCGGAGGACAGGCGGACGGTCAAACCTCCAACTGCGCCGAGGGATGCACAGCGGGCCGATACCCGGCCGCCATGACGGCGATCGTTGCCGCAGGTGTCAGGACCTCGACCTTCTCCTTCGCGTCATGCGATGGCGCGCTTGTGTATCCGTCGGTGGAAAACCCGCGAAGCTGGCGGCGGAACCACAGGCTGGGCACCCCGCGCCAAAGCACGAATGCGCCATCGGGAAGCCCTCCGAGTGGCGCAATGTGCCGGATCTGGCGCCTGTCGCGCCCGACCCGGTCCCGGTGCAGCACATCGTCCATTTCGGGGGCGCGGGCGGTCCGCCCGAAGGTGCGCGCCCAGGCCGATTGCCATGCACGGTAGGCCTCTCGCCTGCACTCCGCACAGGGGCGATGGCCAGCGGCGAGGGCAACGGCTTCGTCGAGGAAAAACAGCTCGGTGTATTGCCCCGGCGCCATGACCTGTCGCTGTCGCTTCTTGAAAGCGAGCCGGCAGCAGATCCACGCCTTGTGGCGCCAACGTGCCTGTCCAAGTATGCCCTTGGAATCGTGCAGGATCCCCCGATTGCCCATCATCGTCCCGCGACAGGTGACGGCAACGATCTCGCCCGTCGGAAGGACACGATTCTGGCGCGGTCTGCCGCGTTCGGTTCCAGTCTCGTCACTGCAAGATGCCACGATGCCGCTCCTGTCTGGTGCCCACGGCCACAGGACCCGTGGCCGACGTCCCGTCCAGAGGTCGGGTCCCGGCGAGCGTGCCGGTCATTCAGACGGTAGCCGACAATGGGAGTGCCGCCAATGACCGGCTATTGCCGGTGACGTGGTGCAGTTTCGCTGGTGACGCGCTCAAGCACCCCGGCGCCTGCCCCCATGGGGGCAGGTCAGACCATCATTTCCTTGGTCGCACTGAGCGTCAGCTCCGGATGGTCCCGTTCCACGCGGTCGATGTCCCACTGCAAGCGGGTCAGATAGACGAGGTCACCGTCATTGTCCTCGGCCATGTGGCCCTTGTTGGCATTCGCGAAGGCGTCGACCTTTTCCTTTGGGCCCGTGACCCAGCGCGCCGAGGTGAACTGTGACGGCTCGAACCGAACCGGCAATCCGTATTCCAGCTCGATCCGGCTCGCGAGGACTTCGAACTGCAACGCGCCAACGACGCCGACGATGAACCCCGATCCGATGGACGGTTTGAAGACCTTTGCCGCCCCCTCTTCGGCAAACTGCATCAATGCCTTGTCGAGATGCTTTGCCTTGAGCGGATCGCCCGCTCGGCACGCCTGCAACAATTCCGGCGCGAAAGAGGGGATGCCCGTTACTTTCAGCGCTTCGCCCTCGGTCAGTGTGTCGCCGATGCGCAGTTGCCCGTGGTTGGGAATGCCGATGATATCGCCTGCCCAAGCCTCTTCCGCCAGTTCGCGGTCGGAGGCAAGAAACAGAACAGGGTTGCTGACCGCCATCGGTTTCTTGGTACGCACATGGGTCAGCTTCATTCCCCGTTTGAAATGGCCCGAGGCCATGCGCACGAAGGCAACCCGGTCGCGGTGCTTGGGATCCATGTTGGCCTGCACCTTGAAAACGAAGCCCGAGACCTTCTTCTCCTCCGGCGCAATCTCGCGCGGGGAGGCCTTTTGCACCTGTGGTTCCGGGCCGTAGGCGCCAATGCCGTCCATCAGCTCCTTCACGCCGAAGGAATTGATCGCGGAACCAAACCAGATCGGCGTCATGTGCCCTTCGAGGACCGATTGCGGATCGAGTGAAGGCAACAGTTCCCTGGCCATCTCCAGTTCTTCGAGGAAGGTCTCCAGCAGGTGCTCGGGCACGTGCTCGGCCAGCTTCGGGTCGTCCAGCCCCTCGATGGCGATACTCTCGGCCACCTTGTTGCGATCCGCGCGATCCATCAGCTCCAGCCGGTCGCGCAGTATGTCGTAGCAGCCGACGAATTCGCTGCCGCGCCCGATGGGCCAACTCGCCGGGGTCACGTCAATGGCCAGGTTCTCCTGGATCTCGTCGATGATCTCGAACGTGTCGCGACTCTCGCGATCCATCTTGTTGCAGAAGGTCATGATCGGCAGGTCACGCAGGCGGCAGACCTCGAACAGTTTCTGCGTCTGGCTTTCCACGCCCTTGGCGCCGTCGATCACCATCACCGCCGCATCCACTGCCGTCAGCGTCCGATAGGTGTCTTCGGAGAAGTCGGAGTGGCCCGGCGTGTCCACGAGGTTGAACCGGAAGGTGCCGAAATCGAAGGACATCGCTGAAGCCGAAACGGAGATCCCGCGATCCTTCTCCATCTGCATGAAGTCCGATCGTGTCCGCCGCGCCTCGCCCTTCGCGCGAACCTGCCCCGCCATCTGTATCGCGCCCCCGTAGAGGAGGAACTTCTCGGTCAGCGTCGTCTTGCCTGCGTCGGGGTGCGAGATGATCGCGAAGGTCCGGCGACGGGCAATCTCCGGCGGCAGGTCGGGGCGGTTTGTGGCTGTGTCCAACATGGGGCGCATATAGGCGAGCAACGGCGCAGGGGCAATCCGTTCCGGGGCCCTCGCCCGGGGCGGTCGTGCGCCCGGATACGACACAGGTGCGACTGGCTCTGGGTCGGCTGGGGAGTCGGTGCCGGTGGGCCGGTCGCTTGTGGCTACTAGAATGGGCGCCTACCAGATATTGTGTGCGCTCTTGTGGTGTCAGGCGCTTTGTATATACACTGTATATGCAAATGGAGAATGCAGGCGGGCGCCATGGCAGATGGCAGGACGAAGAAAAACAAGAAGGACGGGCAGTTGTTGATCCGGATA
This sequence comes from Aliiruegeria haliotis, assembly GCF_003003255.1. Lineage (GTDB taxonomy): Bacteria > Pseudomonadota > Alphaproteobacteria > Rhodobacterales > Rhodobacteraceae > Tropicimonas > Tropicimonas haliotis. Next base: position 474,627 of record NZ_PVTD01000002.1, on the reverse strand, counting down.
CCTGTCGAGGATCGGGACAGGTTCGTGCGTCTTTGCGAGGAACTGGATACCTCGGCGGCCCGCGAAATCCGGCACTTCATAAAGCAGTTTGTTGAAAAGAATAAAGAATCCCGAGGAGGACGATGCGAATGAAGACGGTATTGATCGCCAATCGAAAAGGTGGCTGTGGAAAGACGACAACGGCGATCACGCTGGCGGCCGCGCTTGCCGATGGTGGCTGGAAGGTGGCCCTTGCCGATGCCGATTTGCAGAAATCAACGACCCGCTGGCTCAAGCGCAGACCGAAAGGGGTCAGCGCGATCCGGCATCTCGACTGGACGTCCCACAAATCCCTGGGCGAAGTGCCAAAGGGGGTGGACTGGGTCGTGATCGACGCTCCGGGGGCGCTTTATGACGAGGATTCCCAGAACCTCGTGGCAGAGGCCAAAGCGGTGATCTGTCCGGTGATGCCGTCCTTCTTCGATGCGGACAGCACCAAGCGGTTCCTGAAAGACCTTCAGGATATCAAGCGGATACGCAAGGGGAAAGTCGGTATCGAGCTTCTGGCCAACCGCATCAAGGCGCGCGGCAGGGCAAACGCGCGGCTGGATGCGTTTTTTGCCAAGGTCGGCCAGCCGCCCATTGCCCGGATCACCGAAAGGGTGGCCTATGGTGATCTGGCTGAAGACGGGCTTTCGATCTTCGACAAGGGGCAGGCGATGTATCGCCCGATGCGGGAACAATGGACGCCAGTCCTCAACTCCCTTGTGAAATAGGCACTCGCGGCCGTTCCCAATGGGTCATTCCAGGGAAATTGGCTCGGCGCTCGCGCGGGATCCGCTGACCGGGAAACCAGCGTTGCGGGAAAACCGTTGTGGGGCACCAACCGCACAAATGGATCCCGAAAGCTAGCGTGGGTTGCGATCTTTCAACAGCCGATCGCGTGCGGCCTTGCCGGCAATACGATCGGCCTCGGTTCCGATGTGGGGGCGATGCTCAAGCTCGGCATCGCCAACTTCGCGGGCAATGTCCTTGGGCAGGGTGGCGAGGGTGGCGCTGTTCACTTCCAGGCTCTCTACCGGGATGCACTCGGCATAGATCACTTCGTGGTGGTCGAAGACGAGAGTGAAGAAATCCGTGTACCCTCCCGGCCGGATATAGATCTTCTCGTCATCGACGAGGTAGGCGGCCTTGACCAGCATCTCCGCGGTGGCGGTCAGGCGATCCTCTCCCCGCTGGTAAATGAACAACCTCTGATGCTGCGAGAGGATCAGGTCTCCGGCATTGCCCAGTGTTTCGTTCGGGATGACGACGGGCGCATAGGGGCCGACGGCGCGCACCGTGCGTTTGATGACGCGGCGGAGCGGCTGCGGGCCGTGGTCGCGGGTCAGCAGTCGGTCGCCGGGCTGCAAATCCTCGACACGGGCCTGCCGCCCGTCGGCGAGGGTCACATGGGTCCCGCGTCCGAAGGCGAGGGACGTGATATCGGCCAGTCGCTGCGCGCCGGGAGCCTCGTCGATGCCGATGAGCGTATGCCCCTGTCCGGGCGCCATCGGTTCCAGTGGCAGCGCGGCCACTTTTGACGCGGCATCGCTTGTCACCTCCAGCAGCAGCAGGTCTACCTTGTGCCCTTCGGGGGCGAGAAACGTCAACCGAGCCGTCAGTTCGATGGATGCCCCGGGCGTGCCGAACTCCGTCCCCGGCGCGACCCGCTTGGTGGCAGCGCCGGGAGAAAGCACCTGGCCGCCCGAACTCTCGCTGTCTGCGATGGCCAGTTGCAACGCCTGCGCATCGCTCGCCAGCCGGTAGACATCGCCCGGGCAGAGCTCCTCCATCTCGAGCAGCGGATCACCGAGGTTCGCCCCCGAGATCACCGAGAAGCAATCGCCCGGCAGGACATGGCAGTGGTAGTCGGCGTGGAGATCGTCCGGCATCTGACCCAGTTGTTTTGCGCGCGGCGCCAGGGCCGCATGGGACCGGATAGCCGCCCCGGTGGTCGTCCGTCAATCACCTGAAGCCCTTGCGGCGGCCTGCGCCGCGGTGCAGGTTCCGCCAACAGGACCGCCATTCCGGGCGGCGAAGGGAGACGACATGGATCTTGGAATTTCTGGAAAGCGCGCGCTGGTGACGGCCTCTTCCAAGGGGTTGGGCCGGGGCTGCGCGGAAGCGTTGGCCGCTGCCGGTGTGGACCTCGTCCTGAACGCACGTGGCGCAGAGGCGCTCGAAGCGACGGCCGAGGCCATTCGCGCGGAACATGGGGTCGAGGTGACCAGTGTCGCCGCCGACATCACCGATGCGGCAGGGCGAAGCGCGGTGCTCGATGCGGCGGGCGATGTGGATATCCTCGTGACCAACGCGGGCGGTCCGCCGCCCGGCATGTGGACAGACTGGGAGCGCGACGATTTCGTGCAGGCGCTGGATGCCAACATGCTGACGCCGATCGCGCTGATCAAGGCGCTCGTGCCGGGCATGATGGAGCGCGGCTGGGGCCGGGTGGTCAACATCACGTCCGTGTCCGTGAAGGCACCCGTGCCGGTGCTGGGGTTGTCGAACGCCGCGCGTGCCGGCCTGACGGGTTTCGTTGCTGGCACCTCGCGCCAGGTCGCTCCGCACGGTGTGACGATCAACAACCTCCTGCCGGGGATCCACGCGACCGACCGGGCCGTGAGCCTCGACAAGGGCGTCTCCGAGCAGGCGGGTATCACCTTCGAGGAGGCGAAGACGCAGCGAGAGCAGACAATCCCGGCCCGCCGCTACGGCACGCCCGAAGAGTTTGGCGCGACATGTGCCTTCCTGTGTTCGCAACATGCCGGGTTCATCGTTGGTCAGAACGTCCTGCTGGACGGCGGCGCGACGAACCTGTCGATGTGACAGAGGACCGTTTCAGCCTGAAAGACCACCTTTTCAACGTGGAAAAGGTGGGGCTTCTGGCCGGTTGGATGGCGGTGGCCGATCCGGGGTTTGACAGGTCCCTGTTCGTGGAACAGGTCATGGGGCGGTTGCCGGAGCTGGAGTTGAAGGCACGTATCGACTGGATTGCGACCTGCCTTCAGGCGCAGCTTCCGGATGCTTTCCCACAGGCCGCAGCGGTCATTTTCCGAGCGCTTCCGCCGCCGCTCGACCCGACACGAACCGATGACGATTTCGGCGATTTCATCATCGCGCCTTTCGGCGTGGTGGTGGAGCGGATGGGGGCGGAGGCACATCCCGATCTGTCGCTCGACCTCTTCGAGGCGCTGACGCAGCGGTTCTCTATGGAGCTCTCGATTCGGTCGTTCCTGAACCGATGGCCGGAAGAGGTGCTGGCGCGGATGGAGCGCTGGGTGGAGCATCCGAACTACCATGTTCGCCGATTGGTGAGCGAAGGCACGCGGCCCAGACTGCCCTGGGCGCAGAAGGTCACCCTCGATCCGCTCCGCCCGCTGCCGCTGCTGGACCGCCTGCACAGCGATTCCACGCGGTATGTGACGCGGTCGGTGGCCAATCACCTCAACGACATATCAAAGGTGTCTCCGGAAGTGGTCATCACCCGGCTCGCGGAGTGGCGCGCTGTTGGGCGGCAGTCCGAAGGGGAGCTCGACTGGATGACACGGCACGCGCTGCGCACGCGGATCAAGGCGGGCGATCCGGCGGCAATGGAGTTGCTTGGGTATCGCGCGGATGCCGACGTCGTGCTGGAGGCGCTGGAGGTGCCGGACGCCGTTGCAATCAACGATGTGGCCGAAATCGCGGTTCGGCTGCGTGCGGCACAGCGGGAACGGGTGATCGTGGACTACGTGATCGACTTTGCCACCGCCTCGGGCCGACGACGCCAGAAAGTCTTCAAGCTCAAGGACACGGTGGTCCCGGCGGGCAACGTCGTGACGCTTACCAAGCGGCACAGGTTCAAGGGGGGCGCGACGACGTTCACGCTGTATCCGGGGCGGCACGTTCTTCGCGTGCAGGCAAACGGACGCATCCTTGGCGAGCGGGCCTTTGATCTCCTCGCGCCGAACGAAGGATAGCGAAGGAGAAACCGTGATGACGACGTCGCCGGTAGGGGTTTCTTAACCAAGACGGCAGATGGTGGCGCCCGCGAGGGGATGCACGTCAGGAGCATCCAATGACTGGTGTCCATTCCGCCCTTGAACCGGGGCTCGTGCAGGCCTCGATGATCGCCATGCTGGCGGTTCTTGCGCTCGCGATGCGGCGGGCATGCATGTCCCGAAGCCTGCACTGGCTGCTGTATGCTGCGGTGCTGGTGATCGTCGGCAACCTGTTCGTCATCACGATACTGGGCATTCCAACCCGGCCGGGACAGGCTGCGCTGTCCTCCGCCATCCTGTCACTTGCGACCTGGCTGGCGGTGCGGACCTATTGCGACCGGTGGTCCGGGGTGTCCTCGCGCAGCCTGCGGCGCACCCGTCGTGGCAATTCCTGAAGCAGGCGGGGGGGCGAGCCCGGTTCCGGCACCTGCGGTCTTGTCCCGCGCCTGCGGCTGGGGCATGCACAGGCTCATGGCCAAATCTCAGATCTTCACCTGCAGCGCCTGTGGCGCGAGTCATTCCAAGTGGTCGGGGCGCTGCGATGCCTGTGGCGAATGGAACTCCATCGTCGAGGAGGCACCGCTGTCGACCGGACCGGGCAAGAAGGCGCTTGGCGGGTTGAAGGGGCGACAGGTCCCGCTGCTGGAACTGAACACGCCCGAAGCCCCTCCGCCCAGATCGCAATCCGGGCTCGACGAGCTGGACCGTGTGCTTGGCGGTGGGCTGGTGCCGGCCTCGGCAACGCTGGTGGGGGGCGATCCGGGGATCGGCAAGTCAACGCTTCTGCTTCAGGCGGCTGCGCGTTTCGCCGGGGCCGGGCTGTCGTGTATCTATGTTTCCGGCGAGGAGGCCAGCGCCCAGGTCCGGATGCGGGCCCAGCGACTGGGCCTCGGAGACGCCGCGGTCCGGTTGGCTGCCGAGACCAACCTGCGCGACATCCTCACCACGCTCGATACCGAGCGGCCCGACCTGGTGATCATCGACTCGATCCAGACCATGTGGACCGACACGGTCGAGGCCGCTCCGGGTTCTGTGAGCCAGGTTCGGTCGGCCGCCCATGAACTGGTCACCTTTGCCAAGCGCCGCGGCTGCTCGGTGATCCTCGTGGGGCACGTCACCAAGGAGGGGCAGATCGCCGGGCCGCGTGTGGTGGAGCATATGGTCGATACCGTGCTCTATTTCGAAGGTGAGCGCGGCCACCAGTTCCGTATCCTCCGCGCGGTGAAGAACCGTTTCGGTCCCGCCGACGAGATCGGTGTTTTTGAGATGACCGGGGGAGGGTTGACCGAGGTGGCAAATCCCTCCGCGCTGTTTCTCTCCGATCGCGAAGCCCGGGCACCGGGGGCCGTGGTCTTTTCCGGGATCGAGGGTACGCGCCCGGTTCTGGTGGAGTTCCAGGCCCTGGTGGCACCGAGCCCAACGCCGCAGGCCCGTCGCACGGTGGTCGGCTGGGACAGCAGCCGGCTGGCGATGATTCTCGCTGTGCTGGAAGCCCGTTGCGGCATCCCTTTCGTGGGGCTGGATGTCTACCTGAACGTGGCCGGTGGCATGCGGGTGTCCGAACCCGCGGCCGACCTTGCTGTGGCAGCGGCGCTACTGTCGGCGCGCGAAGATGCGGCACTGCCTTCCGACATGGTGGTATTTGGGGAGATAAGTCTAAGCGGAGCCCTGCGTCCGGTCAGCCAGACAGAAAACAGGTTGAAAGAGGCGCAGAAACTTGGTTTCTCGCAAGCGGCCCTGCCGGACCGGTCCAGTGGATCGGCCCCGACGGGCTTTGGCACGCGGCCGGTCAAGGATCTGGCCACGTTCGTTGGTGAAATGTTCGGCGCAGGATAAGGCGTCAGGAAAAAAATCTGTCCGGGGGCAGAAAGGCAAGCGCATGGAAGGTTTCACTATCGTCGACGCAGGCGTCGCGGTCATTATCGTTTTCTCGGCGATTCTCGCGTATTCGCGTGGTTTCGTACGGGAGGCTCTGGCCATCGCCGGCTGGATCGCGGCGGCCGTACTGGCCTATATCTTTGCTCCGAAGGCGGAGCCGCTGATGCGGGAAATCCCCGTCCTGAGCGATTTCCTCGGCAATTGCACGGCTTCGACCATTGCGGCCTTTGCGGCGGTGTTCGCCCTGGCTCTGGTGGTGTTCGCGCTCTTCACCCCGGTGTTCTCGTCGCTTGTGCAACGTTCGGCGCTGAACGCGATCGACCAGGGGCTCGGGTTCCTCTTCGGTGTTCTGCGCGGCATGCTGCTTGTCGTGATTGCGTTGGTTGTCTACGAATTCGCGATCGGAGAAGAAGGTGTGCCGATGGTCGATGACAGCCGCTCGGCGCAGGTTTTCGCGTCGATGAAAGAGCAGGTCACTGGCGAAATCGCCGATCAGGAAACAGCACTGGCTTGGTTGACGGACAAGTTCGAGGGGCTGATCGACGCCTCCTGCGGTGGCGAGGCCGCAACGCCCGCCCCCGCCCCGGCAGCAGACGCGGCAGACAGCAGCAACTGATTCGCCCATCGAAATCTTGAAGGTGGAGCCCCGGCAGCGATGCGCGGGGCTCTTTGCTTGAGTGGCACACGGCCGCCGGCTTCGTCTGGCGGAAGGTGTCGCTGGAAGGATTTGCCCGCCACCCGACGCGTGGTTCAACCCTGCGGACACAGGGATACGCTGCCACGTCACACTCGCAGCGGACCGCCAGCCGCAATGCGACGCGAGCGCCTGTCGCAAGAATGCCGCGTTGCGGCAATCTTCTCGTCGCGACCCGGGGGCACTGTGACAAAGGGATGACACTGGCGTCCTGACCCCGTAAACAGGCCTCGCCGCTCAAAGCCGGATTCGGAGCCATCTGCCACATGCCTGCCCCGCTCTCCAACGCCAAGCCGTTCCTTGCTCACCCGTTCGACGACGACAAGCTCCGCGAGGAATGTGGCGTCTTCGGCGTGACAGGAACCGCGGATGCCGCGAATTTCGTGGCTCTCGGGCTGCACGCCCTGCAACACCGAGGTCAGGAGGCCGGTGGGATCGTCACACATTCCATGGAGACGGGCTTTCACTCCGCCCGCCGCTTCGGATACGTGCGCGATACGTTTACTTCGCCCTCGCTGATGGAGAAGCTTCCGGGCACCGTTGCCATCGGCCACGTGCGCTACTCCACCGCCGGCTCCAAGGGCCAGACGGAAATTCGCGATGTCCAGCCGTTCTTCGGCGAGTTTTCCATGGGCGGAGCCGCTATTGCGCATAACGGGAACATCACCAATGTCGATGCCCTGCGCCGGGAGCTGATCGATCGGGGTTCGATCTTTCAGAGTTCGTCGGACAGCGAGTGCATCATCCACCTGATGGCCCGTTCCTTGCAGCGCGACATTCCCGAGCGGATGAAAGACGCGCTGCGCCGGGTCGAGGGGGCGTTCTCGGTTGTTGCAATGACGCGCACCAAGCTCATTGGCGTGAGGGACCCGTTGGGTGTGCGTCCGCTGGTGCTTGGACGTGTCGGTGAAAGCTGGGTGCTGTCTTCAGAGACCTGTGCCCTCGACATCATCGGTGCCGAGTTCATCCGGGAAATCGAACCGGGCGAAATGGTCGTGATTTCCCCTGAGAAGGGCGTTGTCAGCCACCGTCCGTTCGAGGCGCGGAAGTCCCGGTTCTGTATCTTTGAGCATGTCTATTTCAGCCGCCCCGATTCGATTCTCGGCGGCCGTTCCGTCTATGAGACCCGCCGTCAGATCGGTGTGGAACTGGCCCGGGAGAACCCCGTGGATGCCGATATCGTCTGTCCGGTGCCGGACAGCGGCACGCCGGCTGCCATCGGTTTCAGCCAGGAAAGCGGGATCCCCTACGCGATGGGGATCATCCGCAACCAGTACATGGGGCGGACATTCATCGAGCCGACGGAGCAGATCCGCAACATGGGCGTCCGCCTGAAGCTGAACGTCAACCGGGCGTTGATCGCGGGCAAGCGGGTGATCCTGGTCGACGACTCGGTTGTGCGCGGCACCACCAGCCGGAAGATCAAGGAGATGATCCTGGATGCTGGTGCAAGCGAGGTGCATTTCCGCATCGCCTCTCCGCCGACCGCGTGGCCATGTTTCTACGGCGTCGATACGCCACAGCGGGAGAAGCTTCTGGCTGCCACCATGTCCGAGGACGAGATGCGGGAACATCTGGCGGTCGACAGCCTCAAGTTCATCTCGCTCGACGGCCTCTACCGCGCGGTCGGCGAGGCCGAGGGCCGGGATGCCAATTGCCCGCGCTACTGCGACGCCTGTTTCTCCGGCGAGTATCCGGTCGAGCCGGCGGACATGCTGGAGCGTGGTTTCAAGTTGAAAACCGCAGCTGAATAGCGCCCGCGATGGCGCTCACCGTTTCCCATTCCCACGAGGATCAGGATCTCGACCTGATCTGTGAGTTCATCCTCTCGGCCTATTGGTCCAAGGGGCGCAGTGCCGACCGCATTCGCCGGGCAGTTGCGGCCTCCTGCGTTGTTGGGATCTTCGAGAACGGTCGGCAGATCGGTTTTGCGCGGGCTTTTTCCGACATGGCGCTCGTGGCCTACGTCATGGATGTCTTCATTGTCGAGGACGCACGGGGACGTGGGCTTGGGGTGCGGATCATGTGCGAACTGCTCGCGCATCCCGACCTTCGCGACGTTCCCGTCTGGCGACTGACGACGGAGGATGCCCAGGGACTGTATCAGAATCTGGGGTTCGAAGTGGCGGAGAACGGAACCGCCATGCGACTGGACCGTTCGGCAGTGTGAGGTTCCGGACGGGCGGGGGCGGATAGGGTGACCTATCCGATTTTTTTGGCCGCCAAGTTTGGCAGTCTCGCAGGTCCGATTGCGCCCCCTCCCACTGTGCTCCCCGGATTTCGATCGAGGGTCAGCGCAACCGGGTGATGGCCCTCGGCGTTCTCGCCCACGGAAGCATCCCTTGCTGGGCAGTCGGAAAGCGCACCCTGACCGGTGCGGGCAAACTAATGCCAACACCCATTTTGGAAGGCTGGTACGACGCAATGCGAGACGCCGCGCGGACATCCGGCCGGGTTCGGGTTGCGCTGTGGCCACTATCCGTCGCAAGGGATTTGAACGGGCGCACCGCGCGCGCCAGCGCGCGGCCGGGCCCAACGGCGCTGTGCACATCTTCGATGTGGACAAGCCGGCGGGAGCGCGCCCGGTCTCCCTAGAATGGAAACACCACCGGGATCACGAAGAGCGTTGTCGCCATGACCAAGAGCGTCAGTGGCAACCCGCATTTCAGGAAGTCGACGAACTTGTACCCCCCGGGAGCCACCACGAGCGTTACCACCGGAGACGATACCGGAGAGGCGAATCCGGCCGAGCCCGCGATCAACACCGCGACTGCCATCGGCACGGGGGATACCCCCATCGAAAGGGCCGCATTCACCGCGATTGGTGCCACGAGCACCAGCGTCGCCGTGTTCGACAGGATCCAGCTGAGTGACATGGTCATGAAGAACAGCGCGAACATCACGGCTCGGGGGCTGTCTGTACCGGCCATTGCGAGCAGGTTGTCGACGATGATCTCCGTCCCGCCCGTCTTGTTCAGCGCGGTCGAGAGTGGCAGCATCCCGGCGATCAGAACCAGCGTTTCAAGCTTGATCGAGCGATATGCCTGGTTCGAGCTGACGGTGCCGGTCATGACTGCTGCAATCGCCGCCAGGATCACCGCGATCGTGATCGAAATGCCGCCAAGGGATGCCGCGATCATGCCGAAGAGGATGATCAGTGCGATCCAGAGCTTGTTCGAATTTGGTACGGACAGCGCCCGCTCCGCCGGCTCCTCCAGAATGACGAAATCCCGCGAGACCGTGTTGATCCGATCCAGCCGGCTCCACGGGCCGGCGACCAGAAGCTGGTCGCTTTTGCGCAGCGGTTCGTTCTGCAGGTCCTCCACGGCCTTTCCGTCCCGCATGAGGTTCAGGACCTCTAGTCCATAGGTGGAACGGAACTCCATGTCGGCGATGGTTGTGCCCCGGATACCTGCCTCGGGGTGGATCATGACCTCCATGATGCCCAGCGTATCGATCCAGGTGTTCATGTCGTCGTAGAAACTGCCCACATGCGTGACACCTGGGCGGGCGATGAAGGCCGCCATGTCGGCCTCCGTCCCCGTGACGACAAGAAGGTCGCCCGGTTGGAAATCCATGCCCGCGGAATAGAGAGAGGTCCCGACATTCCCACGCGGTCCGCGCCTGCGCCGAGCGAGGATGCGGGGTGCTGCAACCTCAAACTCCCGCGCCGCCGCACCCTGGATGGCGTCCTCGATCAGCACGACCTCGACGCGCTCCACCCCATGCGCGTTGTAGAGCTGGGCAAACGAACGTGCACGCAACCGTGGCCGGTCGCTGCCATCCGCCATTTGCGGGCCGAGCAGATGGCGTCCGACAAAGGCAAAGAATACCACCGTGCCGCCCAGCACGATCAGGCCAACGATTGTGAAGCTGAAAAAGCCAAGCGGCTTGCCCGTGCCATCCTGCAGGGCATCGGATACCGCGAGGTTGCCGGGCGTGCCGATCAGCGTGATCATGCCCGACAGCAGCGCCCCGTAGGACATCGGCAACAATAGTCGAGAAGCGTTGATGCCGGTGTCCCGTGCCACGCGCATGACGATGGGGATGAAGATCGCAACGACGGCCGTGGACGACATCACAGAGCCGAGGAGTGCCGCCCCCACGCAGAGCGGAACCATCAGCCGCACCTCGTTCCCCCGACCTTGTTTCAGGATCAGGTCGCCTACGGTGCGCGCGACGCCGGTCCGGTCGAGCATCTCGCCGACGACGAACAGACCGGCCACCATGATGATGATCGTCGCCCCGAATCCGGCGACGGCTTCCGTCGGCGTGAGGATGCCCGTCAGCGCCAGCGTCACCAGGACAAAGAGCGCAATCAGGTCATACCGGACACGGTTTGACGCCATCATGACGGCTGCCAGGGCAATCAGGTAGAAAACGAGCGTTGCGTCGCTGGGCATGTGGTCCGAGCCTTCTGCCTCGACCCGGCAGGGCACCGGTATCGGAATGGAATCGCACCCGTTGCCAGAAGGCCGGGCGCCACGAATGGCCCGGATCCATGGTGACGCCGGACGTTGCGTCACAGTGCCATGCGCCGCCGCCGATGCAAGGAAAACACGCGGGAAGCCGCCATTTCCCACGCGGCAATTGGCAGGTTTCCTCCGGTCCTGTCTTCGTCGCCCGGGGAGACCTTTCGCTCCCCGTTTGGCAGTGATACCCACCCGCGTCGCTTCGGACGAGCCTCTCGTGACCTCGGCCGAAGTGAGTTTGATACATCCGTTTTTCCACAGACGTTCGATGGGCGCCCCAATTGCGCCGGTCGCCTGTGGCTTGACGCAATGAGGTGGTCCATGGCCGAAAAAGCAACCACAGGTTCGAAGCGCGCAGGCGCGATCGCCACGACGAAGAAGGGGATAGAGCTGGACGAACTGGCTCTGATCGGCGTCTTCGGCACCGATACGAAACGACGGGCACTTGTCCGTCACGCTTCCGGGCGCGTGCAGAAGATCGCGATGGGGGGGCGCCTGTCGGGTGGCAAGGTTGTCGCCATCGGCAAGGACGAGGTTTTCATCCGCTTCGGTTCACGGACCCAGAAACTGGAAATGCCGGGCTGACGCCGTCTGGCCTGCGTCAGCCTTTCGCTTGACCCCGGCGGCGGCTGCGGTGAAAACGCCCGCCATGACAAAACTAGCCCTTGTAACCGGCGCCAGCCGCGGCCTCGGCGCCGCCCTGGCCGAGGCCCTTGCGCCCGAGTATCACATCCTCGCCGTCTCCCGCACGGTGGGCGGGCTGGAGGATCTCGACGATCGCATCAAGGCCAAAGGCGGCGAGGCCACGCTCGCGCCGCTCGACATCACCGATGACGGTGCCATGCAGCATCTCTGCCGGTCGGTTCATGATCGCTGGGGGGGGCTCGATCTCTGGGTCCACACCGCGATTCACGCGGCACCGCTGACACCTACCAACATGGTCGAGGGGAAAAGCTGGGATAGTTCGCTTGCCGTGAACGTGGAAGCCACCCGTCGCCTGATCACCTATGTCTCGCCCCTGCTTCTGGCGCAGGCCGGGGCGCAGGCCCTCTTTATCGAGGACAACCGTGCGGGCGAGCCGTTCTTTGGCTGCTACGGCACGACCAAGGCCGCGCAACTGGCCCTTGCCCGCAGCTGGCAGGCCGAAACCGAACGTACCGGGCCGAAGGTGCATATCCTGCCGGTCGATCCCATGCCCACCGCGACCCGTGCCCGTTTCTTCCCGGGAGAGGACCGCGACGCATTGCCGAGCACCTCCAGCCAGGCCGAAAGGCTGGTCGCTGCGTTGAACGATTGACGGCGTCGCCAGTCACGCTGTCGAGGCCGCGTGGCGGCAGTTTTCGGTGTTGGTGCGTTCCCCGTTGCCGTCGGGAGAGGCCTCAGCGCGCCAGCCGTCCGGCGCGTCCGCCGCGACGTTTCTTGAGGCGCGGTGCGCGGTCGGGAAGTTCCTTCATGAGCGCCCGACGTTCCTCCGGGGCCATGCGCGACCACGCTGCAATTTCGTCCAGCGTCCGGAAACACCCCGTGCAGATCCGTTCCTCCGGATGCACGACGCACAGCTTCACGCAAGGTGAATCCACTTCATTCCGTTTCCAGGAATCGTCTTTCACGCGCGCTCCCTCAGATGCCGCAGGCGGTCCAACGCCCCTTGCAGGATAAACCCGGCGGCGACGTGGTCGATGACCTCTGCGCGACGTTTTCGGGACGTATCCGCCTCAAGAAGCGCCCTTTCGGCCGCGACAGTGGACAAACGTTCGTCCCAAAAAGTGATCGGCAACTCGGTCAGCCGTTCGAGGTTCCGGGCAAAGGCGCGGGTCGATTGGCAGCGCGGTCCCTCGGTCCCGTCCATGTTGCGCGGAAGGCCGAGCACAATTCCACCGGCTTCCTTGTCGGCAAGGATCTGGAGCAGTTTCTCGGCATCGACTCCGAATTTCTTGCGCCTGATCGTCTCCAGCGGCGTTGCGGAGGACAGCAAACGGTCCGAGATCGCCACGCCGATGGTTGCCGCGCCAAGATCCAGTCCGGCGAGCGCCCGCATCGGCGTCAGCGTCGCGGCAAATGCCTCGATCTCCTCGCAGATCATCCGCGCTACTCCGCCACTCCGGAGGCGACTGCGGCCTCCTTTATGAGCGCGAGATGGGAGGGATCGCTGAACCGTCCCTGCGCCTCTTCCCAGATTGCCGCGGCACGCTCTGTCTCTCCCAGAACGCCGAGTGCGCTGATCATGCGCGCCCAATCCTGCGGTGGTCCGCCTTCGGTCGCCAGCCGTTCGCCCAACTGATCCACCATGCCGCGGATCATTTCGGCACGATCCTGTGGGGCCATGTCTGCCGCGGCATCCATGTCTTCCTGTGTCGGACCCCGACCATCGGGGCCGATACCGTCGACACCTGCCGAGGCCGCAGCCTCGCGAATCGGGGCAAGATCGGCGGGATCGGAGAAGGTCCTCTGCGCCTCCGACCAGATCGTGGCCGCCCGCCCGGTGTTGCCCAGCACCCCATGCGCACGGATCAGTTTCGCCCAGTCGGAAGGCGGTCCGCCCTCTTCGGCCATCCGGGCCCCTAGCTGATCAACCATGTTCTGGATGAATGCCTGACGATCCTCCGGAGACATGTCTGCCGCTGCGGCCATGTCCTCCGCGCTGGGGCCGCCTTGGGGCGGCGCCATGGCCGAAAGGTGGGGATCGGCCGGCAACTGGTAGTTGATCCCGGCAAGCGCAGCCACGGATTCCAGCCGCGCCCGAATGATCGGCACCCAACCGGCATCGGGCGGGCTTTCCCTTAACAGCGGTTCCCAGAACTGGAACGTCTGGTCGGGGCGACCGGTCTGCAAGTGCATGAGGCCCGCGTAGTAGCGTGCGACGTGGTTCTTCGGATCCCTCGACAGCGCCCCGTTGAGCGCCCAGTCGGCCTGCGAGGAGACGTTGCCGCCCGCAGCCTGGATCAGGATCGCGGCATAGGTGACATAGTCCTGTGCCGTCGCCTCGTCGCCCTTCAACTCGATAATCCTGCGCTGCGCGGCGTGTGCATCGGCCAGATTGCCGAGTTGTGCCTCGTTGTGGGCCAGCAGCACCCACCCCTGGACCTCGTCAGGGTTCTCGGCCACAGCCGCGCGCAATTGCTCCATAAGCTGCCGGTATTCCTCGGAGACATCGACCGCGGGCGCTGGCGGCATCGTCGACTCGAATTCTTCCTGGCTCGGCCGATCCTTGCGCAGACGCTCTGCCTCTGCCAGCCGCTTCTTTAACGGCTGGTCTTCATATCCGGGTGCACCAAGGGCCGAGTAGAGCCAGAAGCTGCCCCCGATCACGACAAGGCCCGACACCGCGGCCACTGCGAACGTCAGCGACCGGGGCGCCTTGCCGGCCTCCACCGCCTCGGCCTTGTCGGCATCGAGAATGCGTCGCTTGATTTCCGTCGTGAGCCGCCCGGCTTCGTCCTCGGTGACGACCCCGCGTGCGAGATCCCTTTCGACGGCCTGCAACTGGTCGCGGTAGACCTGGATCTCAACCTTCTGCTGCGCGGCGAGATCCGACCCACGCGGGCGCAACAGCGTCCAGCCGGTCAGCAAGGCGGCGAGCAGGGTCAGGGCCCCCGAAACGATCCAGAATGTCATGCGCCCTCCAGGCGATCAGCTCGGCAGTGTCCCCCCATCTATCGCGACCGGCCGCCCGGGCAAAGCCCCCCGCGACCATGGGTCCGTCACAAGGTCGTTTCCGCGCCGCAGTATGCCGCAGGCGGGCGTATCATGGTTCTGAATCGGAGAGAAAAGTCATATCGTGATCCGTGCCGCCCCCGCGCGGTGCCGCCCCGCCAGAGTAAAGGAACCCCATGCGCCGCTATTCTGCCTTTGCCATCGCCCGCGAAGCCCTGCGCCACCACACCGGGTGGAACCGTGCATGGCGCTCTCGGGACCCGAAAAAACACTATAAGGTGATCGTCATCGGGGCAGGGGGACATGGCCTCGCAACGGCTTACTACCTCGGCAAGAACTACGGCATTCGGGATATTGCGGTGCTCGAGAAGGGCTGGCTCGGCGGCGGCAACACCGGGCGCAACACCACGATCATCCGCTCAAACTACCTTCAGGATCCTTCGGCGGCGATCTACGAGAAATCGCGCAGCCTCTACGAAACCTTCAGCCAGGATGTAAACTACAACGCAATGTTCTCGCCCCGTGGCGTGCTGATGCTGGCACAGACCCACCACGAGGTGCGCGGCTACCAACGGACCGCCCATGCCAATGCCCTGCAAGGCGTGGAGACGGAGTTTGTCGGCCCCGAGCGTGTGAAGGAGATCGTGCCGATCATCAACATCGACGGGCCGCGCTACCCCGTGCTCGGAGCCTTGTGGCAGCCGAGGGGCGGAACCGCCCGTCACGATGCCGTCGCCTGGGGCTATGCACGGGCCTGCTCAGGTATGGGCATGGATATCATCCAGAAATGCGAAGTCACAGGTGTCCGGTCGGACGGCGGCACCGTCACCGGCGTGACAACCACCAAAGGCGACATCGCCTGCGACAAGCTCGCCATCGTCGTGGCTGGCCACTCGGGTCACCTTGCCGGCATGGCCGGGTTCCGTTTGCCGATCGAATCCGTGGCGCTTCAGGCGCTGGTCTCCGAACCGATCAAGCCCTGCATGGACTGCGTCGTCATGGCCAACACCGTTCACGGCTACATGAGCCAGTCCGACAAGGGCGAAATGGTGATCGGTGGCGGTGCGGACGGCTACAACAACTATACGCAGCGGGGCTCCTTCCACCACGTCGAGGAAACCGTGCGTGCCCTGGTCGAGACCTTCCCGATGATTTCCCGACTGAAGATGATGCGCCAGTGGGGCGGGATCGTCGACATGACCGGCGACCGCTCTCCGATCATCTCGAAAACGCCGCTCGGCAACACCTTCATCAACTGCGGCTGGGGCACCGGCGGCTTCAAGTCGATCCCGGGATCGGGGTGGGCAATGGCAGAGCTGGTGGCAAAGGGCGAACCCGGACCGCTGGCCGCCGAGTTCGGCCTCGACCGTTTTCGTGAAGGCCGCTTTATCGACGAAAGCGTTGCCGCCGGGGTTGCCCACTGATGCATCATCTTTCCGCAAATATCCCTGGGGGCTCCGGGGGGCTGGCCCCCCGGTCCCGCCATAGCCATCCCGAGGGGACATCCAAATGCTGATCCTCCAATGCCCGTATTGCGGCATCCAGTGTGACGAAACCGAGCTTGCACCGGGCGGGCAGGCGCATCTGAAACGCCACGGTCCCGGCTCTTCCGACGAGGATTTCGAAGCGTATCTCTTCGATCGCGACAATCCGATGGGCGTGCATTTCGAACGCTGGCGCCATGCCAATGGCTGCGGCAAGTGGTTCCTCGCGGCGCGTTGCACCACCACGTTGGAGGTCTTCGGAACCTACAGCGCACAAACCACTGAACCGCCCGCCGAGATCGCCGATCGGATCAGGGCGCGACGTCCGAACTGGGAGGGACGCACGTGAGCCACCGACTGCCACAGGGCGGGCGCCTCGTGAACCGCGATGCCCCCGTCGGTTTCACTTTCGATTCCAAAAGGATGCAGGGATTGGAGGGTGACACCCTCGCCTCCGCGTTGCTCGCCAACGGACAGGGCATCGTCAACCGGTCCTACAAGTATCACCGTCCGCGCGGCATTCTCGCAAGTGGACCGGAGGAACCCAACGCCCTTGTGGGACTCGGCCAGGGCAAACGGTTCGAGCCCGACCAGCGCGCCACAACGACGGAACTCTTCGACGGGCTCAGCGCGATGAGCCAGAACGCCTGGCCGTCGCTGGGGTTCGATGCAATGGCCGTGAACCAGTGGTTCGCCTCGATGATGCCGGCGGGGTTCTACTACAAGACCTTTATCTGGCCACGGTCCTTCTGGATGCACATCTACGAGCCGGTGATCCGGGAGGCCGCAGCCTCCGGCCTGCCTCCCAAGGAAGAAGATTGCGACACCTATGAGCATTTCCACGCCTTCGTCGACCTCCTGATTGTTGGTGGCGGGATTGCCGGGCTACAGGCAGCGCTCACGGCGGGAAAATCCGGCGCGACGGTGATGCTGGTCGAGCAGGCAGCGCATTGGGGAGGCAGGGCGCCGGTAGACGGGGCGGAGATTGAGGGCCAGCCTGCTGAAGTCTGGATCAACGAGACGCTTCAGACCCTTGGCACGATGAAAAACGTCAGGCTGCGCACGCGTTGCATGGGGGCGGGGGTCTACGACCATGGATATGCGCTCGCCTACGAACGCCTGACCGACCACGCACCGGAGGCCGAAGGGCCACGTCACCGGCTCTGGAAGATCCGGGCCCGCCAGATCGTCACCGCCACAGGGGCCATCGAACGCCCGCTGAGCTTTGCCGGAAACGACCTGCCCGGCGTGATGCTCGCCTCCGCCGTGCGGGATTATGTGGTCAATTTTGGCGTCGCCCCGGGTCATCGCACGGTGATTGTCACCAACAATGACGACGCCTATCGCACGGCACTGACGCTGATCGACGCCGGTCTGGAAGTGCCCGTCGTGATCGACGTGCGCGACCGCGTGAACAGCCCGCTTGCCCGCGAGGTGTCGCGGCGCGGTGTCGCCGTGGAGACCGGCGCGGCCGTGATGAAAGTGAAGGGAAAGAAGGGCGTTGAGGGGGTCATGCTCTGCCGTGCCAACGGCACGGGCGGGGCAGGGGCGCCGGTCGAATGCGACAGCGTCGCGATGTCGGGCGGCTGGTCGCCCGTGGTACACCTGTGGTCGCATTGCGGTGGCAAGCTGACGTGGTCGGACGAGAATGCCCATTTCCATCCCGACCCGAACCGGGCGCCGACGGGCGCGGAAGGGGAGGTTTTCGTTCGGACGGCGGGCATTGCCTCTGGCGCGATGGGGACTGGCTCGGTCTTGCAGGACGCCTCCGCAGCCGGAGCAGCGGCGGCCCGAGCCGCAGGTTTCACCGCCAAAAGCGCAGCGGCTCGGGCCGCGGACGCGGAAGAGGCGCCGATGAAGCCCGTCTGGGTGATGCCGGAACAGGCGCTGCCGGAGTTGCGTAGCAAGATGTTCCTGGACTTCCAGAACGACGTTAAGGTCTCCGACGTGCAACTGGCCGCACAGGAAGGGTACGAAAGCGTCGAGCTGACCAAGCGATACACCACGCTGGGGATGGCAAATGATCAGGGCAAGTTGAGCAACATCAACGGTCTGGCGATACTTGCCGGTTCTCTGGGGGCGGAGATTCCCCAGGTGGGCACCACGACCTTCCGACCACCCTACCAGCCGATTTCCTTCGGCTCCATCGCCGGCGAAGCCCGGGGCGAGATCTTCCAGCCCCTGCGCCGGACCCCGATGCACGAGTGGCACGAGGCCAATGGTGCCTATTGGGAACCTGTCGGCCATTGGCGGCGCCCCTATTGCTACCAGCAGCCCGGGGAGACCATCGAGCAGGCCGTGCAACGCGAGGTTCGCACAACCCGCGCTTCTCTGGGTCTGCTCGACGCCTCGACCCTCGGCAAGCTCGTGGTGAAAGGCCCCGATGCCGGTCGTTTCCTCGACATGCTCTACACCAACAAGATGTCGACGCTGAAGCCGGGGCGTTGCCGATACGGGTTGATGTGCAACGAGAACGGGTTCCTGTCCGACGACGGCGTGGTGGCGCGAATCGACGAGGATACCTTCCTCTGCCACACCACGTCGGGCGGCGCAGACCGCATTCATGGCTGGATGGAGGACTGGCTGCAATGTGAGTGGTGGGACTGGAAGGTATATGTCGCCAACGTCACGGAGCAGTGCGGCCAGATCGCTGTCGTCGGGCCGAATGCGCGCAAGGTCCTTGAACGGCTGGGCGGCATGGATGTCTCCCGCCAGGCGCTGCCCTTCATGGGCTGGGCCGACGGCGAACTGGCTGGAACGCCGGTCCGGATCTACCGGATCTCCTTCTCCGGCGAGTTGAGCTACGAGATTGCCGTGCCCGCTGGCCGTGCCCGCGCGCTTTGGGACAAGCTGTTCGCGGCAGGCGTCGAGTTCGGCGCCACGGCATATGGCACCGAGGCGCTGCACATCATGCGTGCCGAAAAGGGCTTCATCATGATCGGCGACGAGACAGATGGCACCGTGATCCCGCAGGATCTTGGCCTTGACTGGGCGATCTCGAAAAAGAAGGACGACTACCTCGGCAAGCGGGCACAGCAACGATCCTTCATGACCAGCCCCGATCGCTGGAAGCTCGTGGGGCTGGAGACGCTCGATGGCTCGGTTCTGCCGGATGGCGCCTATGCGCTCGGCGAAGGCGACAATGCCAACGGCCAGCGAAATACAATCGGGCGGGTCACTTCCAGCTACCATTCGCCGACGCTCGGGCGTGGTATTGCCATGGGGCTGGTCAAGCACGGTCCCGACCGAATGGGCGAGGTGATCCGGTTCGGCAAGACCGACGGCGGCACGATCGAGGCAAAGATCGTCAGCCCGGTGTTCTACGATCCGGACGGGGAGAAGCAGGATGTCTGATGCAATGACGGCCCTGAACGGGGCGAGCATGCAAGGGCCGGTTGCGGCTGTTCGCGAAGCGGCGCTTCAAGGCATGGTATTGCTTCGGGGGGACCTTGCCGACGAGACGCTCGCCGCGGTGGTAAAGGATCTCACGGGCTGTGATCTGCCCGGTCAACGTGAGATGGTCCAGGCAGGTAACACCGCGGTGGCTTGGATGTCTCCGGACGAGCTTCTTCTCCTGGTGCCCTACGAGGAAGCCGGCACGACGGTTGCCTCGCTCTCGCAGGCGCTTGAGGGCGTGTACCACCTCGCGGTCGATGTCTCTGATGCGCGGGCGTTGTTCCGGATCTCCGGCGAGGGCGCGCGCGAGGTGCTGGCACGCCTGTGCCCGGTCGACCTGTCACCGGCCGCCTTTGGCCCGGGAGAGATGCGCCGCAGCCGGTTGGCGCAGGTTCCCGCCGCGTTCTGGATCGACGAGACGGGAACCATATCTCTGGTCTGCTTCCGATCCGTGGCGGGCTACGCTTTCGGGGCCTTGTCCGCGGCAGCAGAATCCGGCCCGGTGAACTTCCTGTAGATCCGCCCGATCCGGCGGAGGATGCGCGGTGGCACGCCCGGCAGTTTTCCGGCGAGGAACTTCGCCGCTTCCGGCGTGTCGCGAAGTGTCGCCAGTTTAGCACGGGATATCTCGACGCAGTTATGGTGCAATCGCGCAAGTTCGGCGTCCGCAAGCAAAGCCGCACGCTCGCGCAGCATTCCCTCGGTGGGGATTCGAGGCTCCACGGAGGTGTTGAAGTCGCAATCATCCCAGTAGCGAAAACCGAAGCGTGAACGCCTGTGGGACGGGCGCGCCGACCCGCGCATCCGCTTCAGCAGGTATTCTTCGCGGGACCGCACGGCGTAGTGGTTCAAGTACGCAAGATCGTAGCCGAGCGCGTCGGCCCCAGTCTGATAGCCACTTTGGAAGATCTCCACACCCATGGGGTTTCCGGACCCGTTGACCCACCTCAACCCGCATTCCCCGGGCGTATCGGCCGATTTCAGCATCGGGCGGTGCAAAGAGATACGACCGAATTTCTGTGGCCGGAACAGGGTCTTGATGCCCCTGTACCGCCGGTGGTCGAGCTCCCCGATCCGGTTGCCGGTCACAAACCGCTCCATCACCGGATTGTCCTCGAAGGTGACCTGCCCGCCACTTCCCATGAAACGCCAGTTGAAAGAGATCGCGTCAGTGTCCTCTCCCACCGCATCGATCAGCGCATCGAGTGTCCGTGTGCCACACCGCACGTCGAGAAACTCGTCGACGTCGAGAAAGGCGACCCAATCGGAGCTGTTGATGCTTTGCAATTCTCCGGCCCGACGCGCGGCGACGAACTGTGGATTCTGATCTTCGCGGACCGGGTTGTCGAAAGCCTCTATCACGCCAAGCTCCTGCAGCCGTCGCAGGATCTGGTCCGCCCCGTCGTCGCAATCGTTGTGGAAGAAGGTGAAACGCTCCACGCCGAGTGCGCGGTGATGTGCAATCCATTCGACGATGTAGGGGCCCTCGTTTCGGATCGACGTCAAGAGGTGGAAGACCCGATGAGGGCGGTCGGTCGGGGTACGTTTCATGGGCATTTTGAATTTGGTTACCAGTTCAGGGCAAACTCCGCGCAGAAAGGCAATTGACGCCAAAAACGCAAGAGATTTGTAGACGCAGACCGCGCCCGGACACGAGGCCACGACACGGGTCTGGTTGTCCGGGCCGACTGCACAATGGTCATGAAATTGGCGCATTCTCTCGGGATGCTGCCTGCCGACGCAAGAAAAACGAGTTCAAGGATGCTCTCTCCAGACGTGCTTCCCGACCAGCAGGACAATTCCGACGCGGAAGGACCGACCGGCCTTCTGCATGACGGCGCGTTTGTCCAGGTGATTCACACACCCGCGGCAGATCCCTCGGGCGCGCGCAGTATCGTGTACTTTGACAGCGAGCGGAGCCCCGGCGCGGCAGAGGCGTTTCGCAGCGGCATGATCCGCCCGGGGGAGTACCATGTCTATGAAATCGTCCCGAAGGCGCCGCACTGGTATCCATCGCGTGAAATGCAGGAGGTCTGCGCGCTCCTCGCTGCCCGCGTCGGCTCCGATGCATTGGCGTTCGGGGTTTCCATGGGGGGCTACGGCGCGTTGCGCTACGGTGGGGCCGCCGGTTGTGCCACAACCTTGGCACTGTCGCCGCAGAGCGATATTTCGCCTTCGAACGCGGGGGCGGGGAGCGGGATGTTCGGCCGCCACCATGACCCCGAACTACACGCCGAAATGGCGATCAAGCCGCGCCACCTGACGCGGCATGTGATTGTGGCGTGGGACCCCGGGGACGTGTTCGATACTGCGCAGGCGACCATGATACCGGCCACCGATGGGCAATTCACCGTGTCGATGGACCATTGCGGCCATTGGACAGGTGCTGCGCTGGTCGCCGCCGACGGGCTGGCGCCCATCGCGCTGGCTGTTTTCGCCGCTGACCGGCTGGAGGTGGCGCGGTTGCTGCGCCGTGCCCGCCGGGCATGGCCCGCCCACCTCGCCCGCCTGTCGCTCGCCTGCACCAAGCGAGGACACCCGGAATGGGCATTCGACATTGCGAGTGCGGCAATCGAAGACCATGGAAACCAGCCGGAGCTGGACATCGCACTTGCCTCTGCCCGGGTCAGTCTCGGCAAGATTGACGAAGGTCTGCAGGGGATCGAGCGGCTCGTTGTCGCCCACCCGAGAAACCAGCGCTACTGGAACGCGCTGGTCGCGGAATACGAGAAACTGGGCCACGACGGTTGCGTTGCCGAGGTTTTGGAAATCGCCACCGGGCAGACGGAGAACTTCACCTTCTGCTGGAAGCTCATCAACAAGCTGATCGCAATGGGGTCCTTCGGACAGGCTCGGATGATCACCGAGCTGGCCAGTGAACTCTGGCCCGATCGGGGGCAGCAGCTGGAACGCACGCTGGCGCGCCTTCCCGCGATGGGCTGACAGGCGCAAGGTATGGGGCAATGACAGAGACCAACCTGGAACGGCTATCGGCCCTCGACGCGTTTCGCAGGGCTTCCGGCAACCCCTTGCGCCGGTATCCTTCGCCCGAAAAGGACGGGGATCGGCTCTACCCGCAGGCAACCCCTGCCTGCCGTCCGAGCTTCTCCATGTCGCCTCGCGACAGCGTGTTCACCATCGGCTCCTGCTTCGCACGCAACGTGGAGACCGCGTTGATCGGGGCCGACGTGAACGTCGTCAGTCGGGACTTCGATCTTGGCGACGTGGGCGAAAGCCTCGGCTTTGCGGCCAACTTCTTCAACAAGTACTCGGTACACTCCGTCACCAACGAACTCACATGGGCGTTGGAGAGGGAGAGCTTCCCCGGGGAGCGCATTCTCTACCCGTTGTCGAAGGGAAAGGCCCGCTATTGCGACCTCCAACTCGGTTCGGCCAAACTTGATTTCTCGCTCGAGGAGATCCTTGCTTTCCGCCATCGCTACCTCGACGTGATGGCCCGCGCCGCAACTGCCGACGTGGTCATCGTCACGCTGGGGTACGTGGAATGCTGGTTCGACACGGAGCTTGATATCTACCTGAACGTGGCCCCGCCGCTGCCGCTCTGCAAGGCATACCCGGACCGCTTCGAGTTCCGGGTGCTGAGCTACGAGGACGTGCTTGGCGGCCTCAGAGACCTCTACGCCGTGCTGACCCGGCATCGGGCGACCCCGTTGCGGATGTTGCTCACGGTCTCTCCGGTGCCGCTGCTCTCCACCCTGCGCGACATGGACGTGCTGGTGGCCAATGCCTATTCGAAATCCGTCCAGCGCGCGGCCATCGACGCCTTCCTGGCAGAGTCCGAGGGCGTCGACTACTTCCCCTCCTATGAATTCGTCGTGCTGAGCAATCCGAACGCCGCCTGGTCGCGAGGGGACTATCGCCATGTCTCACCGGGACTGGTGAAGCGTATCATGGACACAGTGCTCGACAGCTATGTGGAGGGCGGTGCTCCGATGCAGGAGCCCGGGGAAGACGATCAAGGGGGAGAGATGAGCGCCGAGGAACTCTCCGGCGCTGCGCGGCTCCTGTTGCAGCTCAAGGAATTCGCCGATGCGCTGGCGCTGCTGGATCAGCATCCCGACTTCGTGAGCGGCAATGCGAAGTTGATCCAGATGCGGGCCTCCGCCCTGAGTGGCGTTGGCCGTCTGGAGGAAGCGTTCGAATTGATGGGGCAGGCGGACACGCTGGCCCCGCAGCATCCCGCGCCGCTTGAACGCCGGATTTCCTGGTGCCGGCGATTGCGGCGCCCGGAACAGCGCCGCTTGCTCATGGCCGAACATGCCCGCCGGTTTCCCGACCGCGGCGACTTCCGCACCCGCCATGGCGGCGAGGCCTGAGCTGCGGCGGCCCGCCGCATATCGCTTGACGAACCACCAGTCACGCATCAGAACCCTTGCAGGAGAAACGCTGCACATTTGAGGATGACACGATGGCTTTCGAACTTCCCGATCTTCCCTATGCCCACGATGCGCTTGCTGCCAACGGCATGAGCAAGGAGACGCTGGAGTACCACCACGACCTGCACCACAAGGCCTATGTCGACAACGGCAACAAGCTGATCGCCGGCACCGAGTGGGAAGGCAAGACGCTGGAGGAGATCATCGTCGGCACCTATGACAAGGACGCCGTCGCGCAGAACGGGATCTTCAACAACATCTCCCAGCTCTGGAACCACAACCAGTTCTGGGAAATGATGGGCCCGGGCGACAACGCCATGCCCGGCGAACTGGAAAAGGCTCTCGTGGAGGCTTTCGGCTCTGTCGATGAGTTCAAGTCGCAGTTCTCCGCCGCTGGCGCTGGCCAGTTCGGATCCGGCTGGGCCTGGCTGGTGAAGGACACCGACGGCTCGTTGAAAGTGACCAAGACCGAGAACGGCGTGAACCCGCTGTGCTTTGGTCAGACCGCCTTGCTCGGCTGCGACGTGTGGGAGCATTCCTACTACATCGACTTCCGCAACAAGCGTCCGGTCTACCTGAGCAACTTCCTCGACAAGCTGGTCAACTGGGAGAACGTCGCCTCCCGTATGTAAGACCGGCGATCGCCAACAGTTTGACGCCCCGTGGGTTTCTCCACGGGGCGTTTTCGTTTTCGGGTCCTGTCCCAGCCTCTCGTCCCCGGGGCATAGCTGTCGCCGCGGGCGACGGGTTGATCCGGCCGCAAAGGACCACCACGATCCCTGGTGTCCGGCCACAAACCATGATCCAGCGGACCGGAAAGGAAATCCCATGAACGATACGCGACGCGGCATGGCGGCGATGGTTCTGGCCTGTGCGATCTGGGGCTTGTCTCCCCTTTTCTACAAGCAGCTGGCCCATGTTCAGCCGCTGGAAGTGCTGTCCTACCGGACGCTGTGGTCGCTCGTGTTCTTCGGGCTGGTTCTTGCGGTGCAACGGCGGTTGCGGGAACTCAGCGGGTTCCTGTTTCACAATCATTTGCTTGTGGGGGCTGCGGCGCTGCTTATCTCGATCAACTGGGGCCTCTACATCTGGTCGATCCAGGTCGGTCGGGCAATGGAGGCGAGCCTCGGCTACTACATCTTCCCGCTCGTCGCCGTGCTCCTGGGGGCCGTGTTCTTTCGCGAACGGCTGGCGCCGTTGAAGTGGCTGGCCGTGGGCCTTGCCGGGGCAGGGGTCCTGGCGCTGACGCTCGGGTTGCACCTGGTGCCGCTGGTTGCGCTGTCGCTCGCGGTCACCTTCGGGCTCTATGGCCTCATCAAGAAACGAATCGCGGCCGGCGCGGTGATTTCCGTCACCGGCGAAGTGCTGTTGCTCGCGCCGCTGGCCATCGGCTGGCTGATCTGGCTCTGGTTCGGATCCGGCCTGGGGGCAGATGCCGACGACATTCGCACGCACCTGCTGCTGGCCGCTTCCGGACCGTTGACAGCCGGTCCGCTGATCCTGTTCTCCTTCGCGACCCGTCGCGTCCGCATGAGCACGATCGGGCTGATGCAATACATCAACCCGACGCTACAATTTCTTTGCGCGGCCGTCGTGTTCGGGGAGCCGTTCACGCAATGGCACGCCACTGCCTTTGGCTTGATATGGGCTGCCCTGGCGCTCTACTCTGGTCAGGCGGTGCTGGAGGAGCGTGCAATACGCAGGGCATCCACCAGCGTCGGGACATCCGGAACGGTTTGAACGAAGTCTAGCAGGCTCGCCTCTGCGAACCCCTCGTCCACGACGTGGCGCATCAGGGCGTTCAGCGATTTCCAGTAGCCTGCGGTATCCAGCAGGAACAAGGGTTTGGAATGGAGGCCGAGCTGCGCCCAGGTCAGTGTTTCGAAAAACTCGTCCAGCGATCCGGCGCCGCCCGGCATCACCACGATCGCGTCGGCATTCATGAACATCACCTTTTTGCGCTCATGCATGGTCTCGGTCACGACGAACGTGGTGAGGTCCCGCTTGCCGACCTCCCGGTCGAAGAGATGGGCGGGGATCACGCCGAAGGTCTCGGCCCCGCCGACCTGGGCGCTGCGGGCCACGCGCCCCATCAGCCCGATATCGCCGGCGCCATAGACTAGGCGCCAGCCTTCCTCTGAGATCGCCGTGCCCAGAGTTTCTGCGGCTGCGGCATAGGCGGGATCGGCGCCATCGCGGGAGCCGCAATAGACGCAAACGGAAAAGGGCTGTGACATTGATGCAAAACCTTGGGGACACGTGCTTTTGACCCTTGTTAGCGACCTTGCTATTGTCGCTCAACCCGCGCAGGGACTTGTGTGGGCCACTGGGGATGAAAAGGATGTCGGAGAAGGGAACGCTCGGCGGATCGGGCGGTATTGCTGCGCTTGCAGCAGTTGCCGTGATCGGAGGGCTTGTCTTCTGGTTCACGCGCCCGGATGGCGACAGTCCGGCCCCAACGCCACAGATCCCCGTCGCGGATGCCTCCGCCGAACTCTCTGGAACCGACGCTCGGCCCGATCCCGTGGCCGAGACTGAAGAGGTCCCGCCATCGTCTCCCGCACCTGCTCCTGCGGATGGGGAGGTTGCCGACGCTGCAACCGTTCCCGATGCGCCGGACACTTCTGCCGCGGCGGAGACCTCTGACACATCCGATCAGCAAAACAGCGGCGAAGACGCGGCGCTCGGACCGCCCCCGCCCGGCTTCGACATTGTTCGTGTCGCCGCCGACGGAGCCGCGCTTGTGGCCGGGACTGCGCCGATAGGGTTCGACGTTTCTTTGGTGCTCGATGGTGCCGAGGTGTCGCGCGCGGCGGCAGATGGCAGCGGCGCCTTCGTTGCCCTGTTCGACATGCCCGTGTCGGAGGCGGCGCAGGTTCTCGAACTTGTGGCCTATGGGCCGGGCGGCGAAGAAGTGCGCTCGGAGGACAGCGTGATCCTCGCGCCGCATCAGAACGCGCCAGTTGTGGCCGAAACCGCTACCAAAACTGACCCGGCTCCCGACACGCAACCTGACACCCCGGACACGGAACTGGCTGATGGCAGTGCAGAAGCCGCGTCTTCGGGCGATGCGCCTGTCCGGGAAGAAGCTGCTGTGCAGGAAATTGCGGACAGCGACGCACCGCCCGTTGCGATGGTTGGGGAGATCGCCACGGACCGGAAAGAATCCTTGGATACGGCGCTGGCCAATGAGACGCCGGACCGCGACGCGGATCGTCCGGAGAGCGACGTGGGCATCGTTGCGGAAGTGCCGACCAATACCGGCAGCCCGGAGCGGGTCGCCCGTGCTTCCGGCGACATGCCCGCCGCGCCAACGGTCCTCCTCGCCCGCAAGGGAGAGGTCGAGTTGCTGCAACCTGCGAGCGTCGTTCGTGAGCGGCTGAGCGACCGGGTGGTGATCGACGTGATCAGCTATTCCGATGATGGATCGGTGACACTGTCTGGTCGCGCGGCCGGTGCCGCGCCAACGGCCGACCGGGTCCGGGTCTACCTCAACAACAAGCCTGTTCAGACGGCAAAGGTCGCTGCCGATGGCAGCTGGCGAATGCGGCTGCCTCCCGTCAAACCGGGCATCTATACCCTTCGCGTCGATCAAGTGGACGCGGCTGGCGTGGTGGTGGCGCGGTTCGAAACCCCATTCAAGCGCGAGGATCCGTCGGATCTGGCGCGCCTTGTGCCCGAGGTCGACGGCCCATCGGGCGTGGCGGCCTCTGTCATCACCGTGCAGCCCGGCTATACCCTCTGGGGCATTGCCTCCGACCGCTACGGGGACGGATTGGACTACGTGCAGATCTTCGAGGCCAACCGAACCCAGATCCGCGACCCGGACCTGATCTACCCTGGCCAGGTGTTTGAATTGCCTGACGGCGATGGGGATACCGCTACGGAGTAGTGTTGCCGGACGAGGAACCGACTTTTGGTGCAATCGGCACCACATTCGGTTTCGAAGTCGCCACCTGGGCTTCCAGGACCCTAGGATCGATCTTCTCGACGCCGACCTCGTAGCCTAGCATCGGCAGCATCTCGAACAGGTCTTTCTCCAGCGTATCCAGTTGCTTCTGGCGCACGGCTTCCTCGACATTCAATTGCTGGTCCCAGCGTTTGATCTCGTCGAGGGTGTGGTGAACCATTGTGAGCCGCTCGTCGAAGGCTTCGGCTTCCTCCTGACGTTGACGCAGGAAGGTGCGCGCCCGCTCGATCTTCTCGTCCGAGTAGATCTTCGCGAGATCCCGGGATGTCGCGCTCATCTGTGCCGCAACTTCCAGCACATCGGGTTCAAGCGACCGAAGGTCGGGGTGATCGCGCAGGAACAGGAGCCGCTCGCGCACGGAATCGAACTCCGAGGACAGCTTGAAGGCGCCCGAACGATCCTGCGCATGTGCCGCCGCATAGGCACGCTCGACGTCGTCCATGGTGATGTGGAACTCACGGTGGCTGTCTTCCAGCTGCCGCACGCGCCGGTTGGTGGGCACGAAGAAACACAGGGCGATCGCGAACAGTGTCAGGGTGATCTGCACGGCCATGCCGGCGTAGGGGCTGGGCGCGTTGCCGAATCCGGCGGATACTTGCAGCCACGGCATCATGCCGGCTGCGGAAAGCATGGTGAGGCCGGCCATCATGCTGGCAAACATCACGATCAGGGCAAGTGAAATGGTCTGAGCAAATGCGGTCAGGTGCCCGCTTCCGGGCGTTTGAGAATGAGTCATATTGCCACCCCTTTTGGCTACAATCCTGCCTCAAGACGTGGGGCGCATTCACGGTCCAGCAAACCGGCGCCCCCATTTTTTGAAATGGGTTTTCTAATCCACCTCGGAAATGGTGGCACAGCCACGGGTTCGTATCAAAACAAATTCGCGGCCCAAGATTTCAGTTCTGAAACATCTGCGTCAGGCCGGGCGGGTCGGAACGCAGGGCAGGCGGTCGACGCAGACGCGCGGATCAGCGGACGGCTTCGATCGGTCCTTCCGCGCTTCCGTGTATGAATTGTTGGACAAATGGATCGTCGCAGCTGTCCATCTCGGCGACCGTTCCCGACCACTTGATGACGCCGTCGTGCAGCATGGCGACATCGTCGGCAATCGCGCGGACCGAAGTCATGTCGTGGGTGATTGTCATCGCCGTGGCACCCATTTCGACCACGATTTCGCGAATCAGGTCGTTGATCACGCCAGCCATGATCGGGTCGAGCCCGGTGGTCGGTTCGTCGAAAAAGATCACTTCGGGGTCGGCTGCGATGGCGCGGGCAAGGCCCACGCGCTTCTGCATGCCGCCGGAAAGCTCGGCCGGGAACAGGTCGGCTGTTTCCGGTGTCAGCCCGACCCGGCGCAGTTTCTCGATGGCGATGTCGCGGGCCTCCTCCTTCGAACGCTTGAGGCGCCCGCGCAACAGGCGGAAGGCGACGTTCTGCCAGACAGTGAGACTGTCGAACAGCGCCGCGCCCTGAAACAGCATCCCGAAACGGGCGAGAAACGCGTCGTGGTCGCCCTCCTCGACATTCACGCCGTCGAGCGTAATTGTGCCGGAATCCGGCTTTGCCAGCCCCAGGATGCACTTCAGTGTGACGGACTTTCCGGTTCCCGATCCGCCAATGATCACCATGGACTCGCCCTTGGGCACCGTCAGGGTCACGCCGCGTAGAACACGTTTGTCGCCGAAGGCCTTGTGGACATTGTCGAGCCGGATCATGCGGAGAAGAACAATTCTGTCAGGAGGTAGTTGGAGCCGAGGATCAGCACGGAGGCTGCAACGACAGCGAGTTTCGTGGCCCGTCCGACCCCCTGGGCACCACGGCCCGAGGTCATGCCGTAGTAGCACCCCATGAGTGCCACGAGGAAGCCGAAGACCGCCCCCTTAGCCACACCGGAGGCCACGTCGGCCACTTCAAGGAAATCGATGGTGTTCTTGAGGTAGGCGGCAGAGTTGAAATCGAGCCGGTTCACGCCGACGATCCACCCACCCATGATGCCGATGGCGTCGCCCACGGCAACCAGCACCGGCACGGTGAGTGTCGCCGCCAGCACCCGTGGCACCGCGAGGTACTTGATCGGGTTGGTCGACAGCGTGACAAGGGCATCAATCTGTTCTGTCACTTTCATCGTGCCAATTTCGGCGGCGATGGAAGAGGCCACGCGCGCGGCAACCATGAGGCCACCAAGGACCGGACCAAGCTCCCGCGCCATGCCGATGGCAACGATGGAGGGCACTGCGGCTTCGGCGGAGAAGCGGGAGGATCCGTCGTAGATCTGGAGCGCCAACGCACCGCCGGTGAACAGCGCGGTCAGGCCAACGACGGGCAGGGAATACCAGCCGATTGTCATGACCGCATGGGCGAATTCGCGTGGGTACCAGGGAGGCCGGAAGATATGGCTTATCACTGTGATCGTGAAGAGCGCCATACGCCCGACAGATGCGAGACCGGCGAGGACCGGTCGACCGATTGCGGCCAGCGGGCGGGTCAGGATGGCCGTGCTCATTGCAGGGTTCCGCCGATGCTGTGTCGCGTGTGGCGTTCGCCGAGGGCGGTCAGGATCTCGTAGCCGATCGTGCCGGCCGCGGTGGCGAGATCGTCGATTCCCTGTTCGGCGCAGAGGAAGTCGAGGCTTGCGGGAGGCTGTGGCAGCGCAGAGATGTCGACCGTGATCAGATCCATGGAGACGCGCCCGATGATCGGGCAGGCGACCCCATCGGAATAGGCGAATGCCTTGCCCGACATCGCACGAAGCAATCCGTCTGCATAGCCGCCGGCAACGGTGGCCACCAGTGTCTCGGTCTCGGCGGTCCAGGTGGCGTTGTAGCCGACGCTCTCTCCCGGGGTGACGAGGCGCGTCTGCATCACGGGGAGCGACAATGTGGCGACCTGCTGTGCCTCGGCGAAGGGCAGCCCGCCGTAGAGGCCGATCCCGGGCCGTGTCAGGTCGAAGTGGTAATCCGGTCCGAGCAGGATGCCGCCCGTGGCGCCGAGCGAGCGCGGCACGTCCGTGCCATCGGTCATCTGCCGGAACTGGCGGAGTTGGTCCGCGTTCTGGGGGCTGTCGGGCTCATCGGCACTGGCGAGGTGGCTCATCAGGAGCTTCGGTCCCTGGGACAGCGCAAGCTCGGCGACAGCGTTCCACTCGCTGGGTTCGAGCCCGAGGCGGTTCATGCCGCTGTCGAGTTGCACGCCGAACGACGCGCCGGGAAGGGCCTCGAAATGGCGGGTCAACTGATCGATGGAGTTGAGGAGCGGTATCAGGTCCAGGTCATGGATCATGTCGGTATCGCCGGGCATGTGCCCGCCAAAGACATAGATCTCCGGCCCGCGCCCGAGCGCCTCGCGTACAGCGGCGCCCTCTTCGGGGACGGCGACGAAGAATCGCCGCGCTCCGGCCCGCGCGAGCGCCCGGGATACGCGTGCCGCGCCAAGCCCGTAGCCATCGGCTTTCACCACGGCGCCAGTCTCTGTCGCCGCGCCGGACCTGGAGTTCAGCGCGCGCCAGTTGGCAGCAATCGCATCGAGATCGATCGTAAGTGTTCCTGTCGCCATGACGCCGGTTCTGCCATCCCCGTGGTGGAGGTCAAGCAGAAAGGGACGAAAGGGCGGGGCCGGGTGGGGAAGCCGCGCCCTCGGGCGGCAGGCCACCCTCGCGCGCGGCTCGTCGCATGCGCGACGCGTCGCTCTGTGCCCGGGCGGGTGTTGCTCCGCTGGGTGTGGTCTGGCAGGGCACCCTAGGGCACGTCCCGGACCCGTGCCGGGTCTCAGCTACGAATACGCGCCGTCTTCGCCCTGCTGCCAGGGCTGCACAAGGTCGCTGAACTTGGTGAACTCGCCTTCGAAGGCCAGCGCAACGTCGCCGATGGGGCCGTGCCGCTGCTTGCCGATGATCACGTCGGCCTTGCCGTGCAGCGCCGCCATCTCCTCCTGCCAGGTCGCCATCGCGTCGAGGTCATGGTCGGCGGGTTTCTCCCGTTCCTTGTAGTATTCGCCTCGATAGACAAACATCACCACGTCGGCGTCCTGCTCGATCGACCCGGATTCCCGCAGATCGGAAAGCTGGGGTCGTTTGTCGTCGCGGGATTCGACCTGACGGGAAAGCTGCGACAGGGCAATCACCGGGATGTTCAGCTCCTTGGCGATGGCCTTGAGACCCTGCGTGATCTCGGAAACCTCGTTCACCCTGCTGTCCTTGGCCGTCGCCGGGCGCACCAGCTGGAGGTAGTCCACGAAGAGCGCATCGAGACCGTGCGTCCGCTTCAGCCGCCGTGCCCGCGCCGCAAGTTGCGAGATTGGCAGGGCGGGGGTGTCATCGATGAAGAGCGGGCAGGATTCGAGGTCCTTCGCGGCGGCCACGAAACGGCGGAACTCCTCCTCCGTCATGTCACCGCGCCGGATCTTGTGGCTGGGAATTCGGGACGCCTCGGACAGGATCCGCGAGGCAAGCTGTTCGGCCGACATTTCGAGCGAGTAGAACCCCACGGAACCGCCGTTCACCGCGCCTTCGGTGCCGTCCGGCTTCACACCGCGCTTGTAGGCCTTGGCAATGTTGAAGGCGATGTTGCACGCCAGCGAGGTCTTGCCCATCGAGGGGCGCCCGGCGAGGATCAGCAGGTCCGACGGGTGCAGTCCGCCGAGCTTCTTGTCGAGATCCGTCAGGCCGGAGGAAATCCCTGCCAGTCCGCCGTCACGCTGGTAGGCGGCATGGGCCACCTGAACGGCATCGGTGACAGCGCGCAGGAAGCTCTGGAACCCGCTGTCGGCCTTGCCGGCCTCGCCCAGCTTGTAGAGCTTCTGCTCCGCCTCGACGATCTGTTCCTTGGGTTCGGAGGCGACATCGACATCTGCCGCTTTGGCCGAGATGTCCCGCCCGAGGGCCATCAACTCCCGCCGAATGGCAAGGTCGTAGATGATCTGCGCGTAGTCCCCGGCGGCAAAGCTCGCGATGGCGCCGCCGGCGAGCTTGGCAAGATAGGCCGGACCACCGAGCTCCTTGAGGCCCGGATGATCCTCCAGAAACGCTTTCAGCGTGACCGGCGTGGCTTGCAGGTTCTTGGCGATCCGGGCCTTGGCGACCTCGTAGATCTTGGCATGCACCGGGTCATAGAAATGCTCCTCGGTGATAACGGACGCGACCCTGTCGAACACATCGTTGTTTGTCAGGATCGCGCCCAGCAGCTGCTGCTCGGCCTCGATGTTGTGTGGAGCGATGAGCTCCGTTTTTGCACTGCCCGTTTCCGCCTGAGCTGCCAGTTCCGGGACGGTATCCCCAACCGTCGTCAATTCGTTCATCGCCGCACTGCCCGTTGTTTGTTTCCAGATGTCTTACGCAATTCCGCGGTGCCCGGTCAAAATGTATAACCTTGTGGACAAACTGTGAGTGTCCGCATGCTACCCGATCTGGGGGTGTTTGTGCAGTCTTCAGCGAAATGTAGTGGTCCGGAGGGCGTGGCCCGCGCCTGTCGGCGGGAATCCGCCGGACCCTCGGCTGCCTAGCCCCTTGCGGCCTGCCAGGCGCGCGGGTCGGACAGGAAGGACTCCACTTCCGCCAGCGTTTCGGTGTCGAAGGCCGCGCGCTCGCGTGCCACTGCCAGCACATCGTGCCAGGTGCACAGGCTGTGCAGCGCGACGCCGTGGTCGCCAAGTGTCTTTTCCGTCTCGGGGAAAATGCCGTAGTAGAAGATCACGGCAGTGTGGCCGCAGGACGCCCCGGTTTCCCGGATCGCGTCCACGAAGCTCAGTTTCGAGCCGCCATCGGTCGTCAGATCCTCGACCAGAAGCACCCGGTCCCGCTCTCCCATCACGCCTTCGATCCGGGCGTTGCGTCCGTAACCCTTGGGTTTCTTGCGGACATAGGTCATCGGCAGACCCATGCGCTCCGCGACAAGCGCCGCAAAGGGAATCCCGGCGGTTTCGCCGCCAGCGATATTGGTGAAGGCTTCGAAGCCTGCGTCGCGCATCACCTTGGCGGTCAGAAAATCCA
This sequence comes from Aliiruegeria haliotis, assembly GCF_003003255.1. Taxonomy (GTDB): domain Bacteria; phylum Pseudomonadota; class Alphaproteobacteria; order Rhodobacterales; family Rhodobacteraceae; genus Tropicimonas; species Tropicimonas haliotis. The sequence goes on along the minus strand of NZ_PVTD01000002.1, from coordinate 440,695 downwards.
TCAACGTCGACCGAATCCGCGGGTAGGAAATGAGCTTCCGGCAGTCGATATAGGTGGGAGACGGCAAGCCCGAGGCGAGGGTGAAGGGCTCCCGGGCGTTGAAATGCACCGCGCCGATCTCCAGCAGCATTCCCGCAGAGATCCGAGCCATGGTTGCGTCGTCGGGATGGGTCGTCGGGATCATCTGCGCCTTCCTCGTGTGCTGGAGTCTAAATGCTCGGTGCGGCGGATACTCCCGCGTTGCGACCGTCGTTTTCGTGCCTTCGGCGGAGTTACTTGAGCGCGGGGGAGAATGCCAGACGAATCCCCACAGCCAGAGGGCCGTGGCAGTCCGCCGCGAAACCGGTGGTGGTCTGTGTCGGCTTGCAAGAGGCTTGACCACCGACCGGGCGACGTTGGTACAGTCGTCGCGACGTTTTAGGTTCCGCTTCATTGAGAGGTACAAGGCGCGATGGATTTCCTCAGATATACCGATGCAGCCGCGCGCAGTGGTGGAAGTGACCGCAACAGTTTCGATCGGATTGGTGCATTGCACAGCGCCTCAGCGGAGCTCGATGGCGTTGTCTACACCTTCTTCAAGGGTCAGCAAAAGAAGGGCAGCAAGACGTTTGAGCAGGGTGAACTTGGGATCATGACCTGTCCCGCTGACGATTTCCGCCCGGAGAACTTCGAGTGGCCGACCGAGGGCCTCGGCATGGCGCAGGATCACCTCGGCAATGACTGGCACTATAGTGATCAGTGTGCAGCGACCGGTCCCGACGGGTTGATCTACCTGTTCACTCAAGTGGTGCAGGATGAATCGGCAGCAGAAAAAGCCCGCGACAAGCTCGTCCTGCACACGTTCGATGGCACGTCCCTCGACTACAAGGGGGAGATCAAGTTCAAGGACAAGGATTTCGCGCGCAAGCCGGCCGGAGCATTCTACGCCCGGAATCGCTGGTGGATCGTCATCAATCGCAAGTCCGCGCACGATGACGACAAGTCGTTCCGGAATGGCAAGGCCCTGCGTTGGACCAAGGATCCTGCCGCAATGACCGGCTGGATGAGCAACAACAAGCTCATCGTGGATGTCTCGGACGAGACAGGTGACTGGAACAGTTGGACGACGACGACGGGGCGGACTTTCTTGGACGGGGACCATGTCTATTTCCTGGGTCCGGCAACGGGACATATCCGGCATCCCGATTGGCCGGAGGCACAGGGGCTGTTTCGGATTGCCAGGAAGGATCTGGGCAATGGCCAGATGTGGGAGGAATATCACCGCAACCCGGTGATCCACCGTGGCCCGACCGAGGGGGGGTGTTGGCAGTGTTCCTACCTGCCGGAGATCCCGTCGGGGATCGCACTCTACCAGATGTGGGGCATTGCCGATCGGTCCGAGGCCGGTACTGACCTTATCCTCAAAACCCGGGACAAGGCCTACCACGGCGGCAACAAGAAAACGTTCAAGAACATCATGCCGATACGGGCTAGCACCCGGCTGGCGCTGGACAACTGGTATCACGATCCACTTCCGGATGGTGAGTTCGTGGTCCGCCATGTGGCGACGGGCAAGTACCTGAAGGCGAAGGAGGCCGCTTCCGGCGCAGAGGTTGTGCTGGCCGAAAAGCGGGACGCAAAACTCGCCCGTTGGCAACTCTCACGGCAGGGCGGGTACTATGTCCTGTCGCTGGATGTCGACCCGACGCTACAGTTGCGTATCCGGGGCGACGTCAATGAATCGCGAAGGCTGGACCGGTTCGCGGAGGTTGGTCCGGACGGTGGAAGCTGGGACAAGAACTACCAGAACCAGTGGCACCTGCCCTTGACGGAGGAGCGCGTGACCATTGAGGCCAACACGGTCGTGATGATCAACCGTCACTCCTCCCTTGGGCTGGGTGTCTCCAAGAACAAGGTCCGGCAGGAATATGTGCTCGATGAGCCGGAATACGTCTGGGAGTTTGAACGCCTGCCGGATTGACGAGGGCGCGCGCCCGGAGCGGCAAGCGCCCCTCGTGGGACGCCTGAGCCATCGGAGCGGTCAGGCGCGTTGGACGTGCCAATGTACCGGCCTGCCGGGGTCGAAGACCACGACCGGCCCGTCGCCGGTTGGCAGCGGCGCAGGGATCTCCAGTGCGGCTCCCTTCGTCAGGGTGATGGTGTCCTCGTTGACCGGCATTCGGTAGAAGGCCGGACCATTGAGGGAGGTAAACCCTTCCAGCCTGTCGAGGGCGCCGGCCTCTTCGAAGACCTGCGCCAAACAGGGCATGGTGACAGAGGCGGAGAAGACACCGGCGCAGCCGCACGCGCACTCCTTGGTGTCCTTCGTATGCGGTGCGCTGTCGGTGCCGAGGAAAACGTACCGGAACCCGGAAGTTGCCAGCGCCGCGAGCGCCTCGCGGTGGGATTCACGCTTGGCGACAGGCAGGCAATAGTAGTGCGGTTTGATCCCGCCCACGAGCAGATGGTTTCGGTTGATCATCAAGTGGTGCGTGGTGATTGTCGCCGCCAGCGAACCGTCGCTTTCCTTGACATAGGCGCAGGCATCGGCGGTGGTGATGTGTTCCATGACCACGCGCAGGCCCGGGGTGCGGCGACGGATCGGGTCCAGCACTTCTTCAATGAATACGGCCTCGCGGTCGAAGATGTCTATCTCCGCACGGGTTACCTCGCCATGTACACACAGCGGGACACCGGCCTCGGCCATTGCTTCAAGCACCCCGCGGACCTTGTCGAAGTCCCGCACGCCGGAGGCGGAGTTTGTTGTTGCGCCGGCCGGGTAGAGTTTCACAGCGGAGATCAGGCCGGATGCGTGGGCGGCAATCACGTCGGCGGGGTCGGTCGCCTCTGTCAGGTAGAGGGTCATGAGCGGGGTGAAGTCCATGCCTTCTGGCAGGGCGGCAAGGATACGTTCCCGGTAGCTGGTCGCATCCGCGGAGGTCACAACAGGCGGAACGAGGTTCGGCATGATGATCGCGCGTGCGAAATCGCGGGCGGTCTCGGGGAGCACGGCCTCCAGCATTGCGCCATCGCGCAGGTGCAGGTGCCAGTCATCGGGGCGGCGGAGCGTCAGGGTCTGTGTCATGGCAGTGCCGGAGTAGCCCAGCCACCCGACGAGCGCCAGAGCGGCCTTGGCGATGCGGTCTGAAATCAGACGCCCGAATTTTAGGCAATGAGCGGGATAATGTGCACCGCAACGGCGAAATACACCCATGCCGCGTTGCAGCATTGGCGTCGTCTCGCTAGGTTGCCGCAAGTTTGTGGAGCCAACATGTTCGATCACGGACCAGTCCAAACACCGATGCAGCGCGCCCGCGGGCGCGGCGCAGTTGGCTTTGCCGTGTCGAATGGCCGGACGCGTCTGACGGATCTGCACCAGTCCGGTTGCGCCAAGGTCATGCTCCCCAAGGTGCCCGGAGAGCCCGAAGCCGTTTTCCTGAACACGGCTGGCGGGCTGACCGGGGGTGACAGGCTGGAGTACGAACTGACGCTCGGCGCGGGCGCGCGGGCCACGGCGACAACGCAGACCGCCGAACGGGCCTATGCGTCGTCCGGTGGCGCTGCCGAGGTGCGGTGCCACATGGCGGTGGGCGAAGGCGCCTCGCTCGACTGGCTGCCGCAGGAGACCATCCTGTTTGATCGCTCCGCGTTGAACCGTACCACCCGGCTGGATCTGGCAGCCGATGCGAAGGTGCTCTTCTGCGAAACGCTGGTGCTGGGCCGCGCCGCGATGGGAGAGACCGTGGAAGACCTCTGGCTGTCCGATCGCCGTGAGGTTCGACGGTGTGGCCGACCGGTCCTGATCGACCCGGTGCGTATGGATACATCCTGCCTTGCAGGTCGTGACAATCCTGCTCTACTCGGCGGCGCGCGGGCCGTGGCCCTTCTCGCGCTGCTGGCGCAGGGGGCCGAGGATGCGCTTTCGCCGGTGCGGGCGGTGCTGCCGGATTGCGGCGGCGTGACAGCGGCGGCCTCCGCCTGGGACGGACGCTGTCTTGTGCGGCTCATGGCTGGCGACGCGTGGCCGTTGCGCAAGGCGTTGGTAAAACTGGTGACACATTTCAGAGGCACGGTCCCGCCGCGCGTCTGGCAGAACTGAGGACCGAGATGAACCTGACCCCGAGGGAAAAAGACAAGCTCCTGGTGAGCCTTGCGGCAATGGTCGCCCGGAACCGCCTTGAGCGGGGCGTGAAGCTGAACCACCCGGAGGCGATTGCGCTGATCACCGACTACGTGGTCGAGGGCGCGCGGGACGGCCGTTCAGTGGCCGACCTGATGGAAGCCGGTGCCAGCGTGGTCAGGGCCGATCAATGCATGGACGGGATCGCGGAGATGATCCACGAGGTGCAGGTTGAGGCGACCTTCCCAGATGGCACGAAACTCGTCACCGTGCATCATCCGCTCCGGTAGACCGATGTTCGCAAGCTTCATATTTTCCCTGCTTGGAGGCTTCCTCGTCAGCTACGCCGAGCCCTACGTGAAACGGCTGATCGTCGATGTGGCGAAGGTTGAATTCCAGCTCGACGAGGGCGACTTCCGGGTGCTCACCTTCGGTTTCCTGCTGCTGCTGGCGGCCATTGGCACCGCGCTCGTCGGTGGCAACAGTTCGGCCTACCTCGCGGTGGCGGGCGGCATGCTCGGGTATTTCGGCGCCGACCTCTACACGCTGATGCGGGATCCTGATGGGGCGATGGGCGACGACGACGACGATTGGGACGGCGGGATCGAGGAACGGCGCAGCATGCGCGATCACGTCGAACCGGATGCCGACACCGAAGAAACGCTGCGTGCCGTGACCGAAGCGGTCGCCATGCAACCCGAAAAGACAGACGAGGAGCGCGAGCGATGATCCCAGGTGAAGTCATGACGGCGGACGGAGAGATCACCCTGAACGAGGGGCGCGAGCTTCTGATGCTGATGGTGTCCAACACCGGCGACAGGCCGGTTCAGGTGGGCAGCCACTATCATTTCGCCGAGACCAACTCGGCGCTGGATTTCGACAGGGAGAAGGCGCGGGGAATGCGCCTCGATATTGCCGCCGGCACGGCGGTGCGATTCGAACCCGGACAGAGTCGCGAAGTGGCGCTGGTGCCGCTTGCAGGCGACCGGCGGGTATTCGGTTTCAACCAGGCCGTGATGGGGGACCTATAGCAGGAATCCACGGCCGGAATGGCGGCGAGTGAGCCGCACCTCAAGGAGTTTCGAAAGATGATTCAGTACATGACGCCGATCGACTACTGGCGAACCGGAATGGCGATGTGGAGCCGCACCGCCGAGTTGCAGGTGGAAATGATGCGGATGTCCTTCGGCATGGCCGATGGCGTGACAAGCAGCATGTTGTTTCCGGGGCCTGCCGTGATGCAGATGTTCTCGCCGACAGGGCTGGCCTCCACGACGCAGGCGGCCGTACCGGCGACCAAACCCACGGCAGCGCCGAAGACCGCAAAGGCACCGGCACGCAAGGCCGCGCGGCCGACGGCCAAAGTGACGAAACTGGTGCCGGTGACACCCGAGGCGAAGCCGGTTGCCAAGCCCGCAGCGAAGGCCGAGGCGCCGGTTGATGCCCCGAAGGCCAAACCTGCACCGCGCCGTCGTGCCCCCTCCAAGCCCCGGACCCCGGAGTCCACGACCAAGGCGGTTGCGCCGGTCTCCGAGGCGGCCCCGGCGAAGACGCCCGCGCCACGCGCCAAGGCCGCTGCGTCGCCGGCCACCGCGAAGGCCACCACCGCCAAGCCCAAGGCCGCAAAGGCTGCCACTGTGAAGGCCACGGCCCCGACATCCGATTCGGCGCCGAAGGCGGCCACGCGAAAGCGCGCTCCTGCCAGGAAAGCTGCTGCGACGACGACGACACGGGCGCGGAAATCCGCCACCCCGGCAGCGGATACGAAGAAAGACGGCGCGTGAGGTGTAACCATTTTGCCAAAGCCCTTGCGCCTGCCGGCGCGAGGGTTACGTTAGGAAGCAGTCAAAACTTGCAGGACATCGCCTCTCATGCGTCTGCTTTCTCTCATCGACCGCCTGCTCGGCCTGCTTGCTCCGGCTCCACAGCCGATTCCGATCCCCGTGCGGGATCCGAAAGGCCCGCGTCGCTGAGATCTTTCTCGGGGGTGGCATGACCCGCCTGGCCCCCAAAGCAACCGACCTTTCCCGTGATCTCCTTGAAACCGGGATAGAAGCCACGATGCTCGCCATTGAAGCGAATGTCGTCTTTGCCTATCGCAGCTACCGATTGTGCGGCTTCCGGCCGATGGGTCGCGGTGAGATACACAAGATGGTCTCCGAGAAACCTTCCGCCTTTGCCGCCTCGGCAATGGCCGCCGGGTTCACAGCCATGACCGGGCAGCGACCCGATCAGGTCGTGGCTGCCGCCATCCACCCGCTTCGCGCAGAAACCAACAGAAACGTCCGCCGGCTCGGTGCCGGTGAAGACGTGGACAAGAGCTGACCACGAGGGAACCCGCCATGCCCGCCAAGATCACCCGCGCTGCCTATGCCGACATGTACGGCCCCACGACCGGGGACCGCGTGCGCCTCGCCGACACCGACCTGGTGATTGAGGTCGAGAACGACCTGACCTCCTATGGCGAGGAGGTGAAGTTCGGTGGCGGGAAGGTCATCCGCGACGGGATGGGCCAGGCCCAGACGACCCGTGCCGAGGGGGCTGTGGATACCGTCATCACAAATGCGCTGATCCTCGATGTCACCGGGATCTACAAGGCGGATGTCGGCCTGAAGGACGGGAAGATTGCGCGCATCGGCAAGGCGGGCAATCCGGACACGCAGCCCGGCGTCAACATCGTCGTTGGCCCGGGGACAGAAGCCATTGCCGGCGAGGGGAAAATCCTGACCGCCGGTGGATTCGACAGCCACATTCACTTCATCTGTCCGCAACAGATCGACGACGCCTTGCACTCCGGCCTGACCACGATGCTGGGCGGTGGCACCGGCCCAGCCCATGGCACGCTGGCCACCACCTGCACGCCGGGGCCTTGGCACATCGGGCGCATGTTGCAATCCGCCGATGCCTTCCCGATGAACCTCGCTTTCGCGGGCAAGGGCAATGCCTCGCTTCCCGCCGCACTGGAAGAGCAGGTGAAATCGGGGGCCTGCGCACTGAAGCTTCACGAGGACTGGGGCACGACCCCGGGCGCTATCGACTGCTGCCTGAGTGTGGCCGACGCGATGGATGTGCAGGTCATGATCCACACCGATACGCTCAATGAAAGCGGGTTCGTCGAGAACACGGTTGCGGCGATGAAGGGCCGCACGATCCACGCATTTCACACCGAGGGCGCCGGGGGCGGCCATGCGCCGGACATCATCAAGGTGGTGGGGGAGAACCACGTTCTGCCGAGTTCCACCAACCCAACACGCCCCTACACCGTCAACACGCTGGAAGAGCATCTCGACATGCTCATGGTGTGTCACCACCTCGACAAGTCGATCCCCGAGGACGTGGCCTTTGCCGAAAGCCGGATCCGGAAGGAGACCATCGCGGCCGAGGATATCCTGCATGACATGGGCGCCTTCTCGATCATCGCCTCCGACAGCCAGGCGATGGGCCGGATCGGCGAGGTGATCATTCGCACCTGGCAAACCGCCCACAAGATGAAGGTGCAGCGAGGCCGACTGGCCGACGAGATTGGCGACAACGACAATGTCCGGGTGAAGCGCTACGTCGCCAAGTACACGATCAACCCGGCCATCGCGCACGGGATGTCGGGCCACATCGGTTCCATCGAGGAAGGAAAGCGCGCCGACCTCGTGCTCTGGTCGCCGGCCTTTTTCGGCGTGAAGCCGGAAATGGTGCTCCTCGGCGGTTCTATTGCCGTGGCGCAGATGGGCGATCCGAACGCCTCTATCCCGACGCCCCAGCCGGTTTACACCCGGCCAATGTTCGCCGCCTTCGGGCGTTCGGTCGAGCGCTCGGCGGTGACCTTCGTTTCGGCGGCAGCACAGGCAGAGGGAATTGGCGCTTCGCTTGGGCTGGCCAAGGACACGCTGGCCGTGGGCGACACCCGCGGGATCGGCAAGGCCGACATGGTGATGAACGACGCGAAGCCCCAGATCGAGGTCAACCCGGAAACCTACGAAGTCCGGGCCAATGGAGAGCTTTTGACCTGCGAACCGGCAAGCGAATTGCCGATGGCGCAGCGGTATTTCATGTTCTGAGCCTGCGGGCGAGGATTGCCCAAATTTGACCTTGCCCCCGGCATTGTCGGTTGGTGAGGCGTCGAAGGGAGGGCGTTTTCGTCCGTATTGCAACGGTCATGTCGCCGCCGGGCCGCGTTTCGCAACCGGGGTATGTGACAATGCTGTGGTTGCGCCGGGTGATCCGAGATCCACGCAACATGGTCTTTGCCATGGCCGCCTGCCTGATCTGCTCCCACCTATCAGCGTTGTCGATGTACACTTGGTGCCCAGGGTTGGCACCTTTACGTAGGAGTGCCGGTCCGCACAGTACGATCGGCGACTTCGGCAGATCGAGATGCTCAGCGCGCTGGGCTACCAGAACTTGCCTGTTGGGGGATCGCCCGCAGGGACATCGTGCGGCACGTCTACCGCACATCAGTCCCGGACCGACCGGTCCGCTCGCCTTCCCCCAGGGGCCATGCTAGCGTCGCCGGGAACCGGATCCGTTCGGGAAAGGTCTTCCATGCGTGCGCCATTGATATCTGCCTTGCTCTTCGCCCTGCCAGCTGCCGGTGCCGAGACCGGGGCGGAGTGTCCGACGCGGAGCGCCTTGGAGGCCGGCGAGTCGGCCTATGTGACCTATCCAGACAGCAGCATTGTTGCCTTGAAGTGGATCGGCGAAGGCATGGTGCAGGAAACGACCCGCTACCCCGATGGCGACGGCGATTTCCGCATGATCTCCATGGGCGGGGTCTTCATCATCGACGAAGTGGACATGGATGGCGATCGGGAGATGGGCCCGACCCGGATCTCTACCCGCTACCCGCCCGATATGTTCGACAGGGTTCCGCTGTCGCCGGAGCAGGAGTTCAAGGTCGTGGCGGTGAACCGCTTCGCAGACGGCACCGAGTCGGAGGAGGAGTACCTCTCGGTCCAAACCGGCAACACGGCGGAGGTGATGGTCGGCGCCTGTTCCTACACGGCCTTTCCGGTCCTCATCACCTATCGCTGGCAGGGGGGCGAGTTTACTTCCATGCTGAGTCACCTGCCGACGTTGGGACTTTCGGTGGAAATGGCGCGGATTGACGAGGGCACGGACCCGGAGCCCTTCGCGCCACACCACTTCACGCTGGCGCATCCCTGATCCCCCTTTTCCTGCTGCGGTGCAGCGGATAGGCTCTCTCGGGTGTCAGCGAACGTGAGGGGAAGCATGAAGGACTTCGGGCGCGCAGTTTCGGTGGACCGGCAGACGACTGCCGGTGCCGTGGACCGGGTTCGGCTGGACTATGACGGGCGCTTCCTGCGGCGCAAGCGGCTGGCGACGGCTGGTGGCGGCTCGGTTGTTGTGGATCTTGCGGAGACAACGTCGCTTGATGATGGCGATGCTCTGGTTCTGGAAGATGGCGGCCGGATCGCCGTGGAGGCCGCGGCTGAGCCTTTGCTGGAAATCCGCGGCGAGAACCTTGTCCGTCTGGCCTGGCATATCGGCAATCGCCACACACCCTGCCGGATCGAAGCCGACCGGCTCCTGATCCGTGACGATCACGTTCTGGCCGACATGGTCCGCAAGCTCGGCGGCGTCGTGGCGCCGGTCTCTGCACCGTTCTCCCCGGAAGGTGGCGCATATGGGCATGGGCGCACGATGGGGCACGATCACGGACCCGACCATACACATGCGCATTCCGACGATCACGCCCATGAGTGACGCCGACCTGTTGACGTTGACGCAGTGGATGTCGCCTGCCTTCCCGGTTGGTAGCTACGCGTATTCCCACGGGTTGGAGGCGGTGATCGCCGCAGGCGATGTCAGTTCGGCGGCAGAGCTGGAACTCTGGCTGACAGGGGTGCTGCGCTTCGGGGCGGGGCGGGCGGATGCGATCCTGCTTGTACACGCGATGCGAGGCACGGTGCCGCCGGAGGAGCTTGCAGCCCGGGCGGAGGCGCTGGCGAGTTCGAAGGAACGGCATCAGGAGACGATGGAACAGGGGGCCGCGTTTACCCGTGCCGTCAATGCTTTGACCGGTGCGGAGCGCCCCGCCATGGCGCTTCCGGTGGCGGTCGGTGCCGCGGCCGCGACCCTGTCTCTGCCGCCGGCGCGCGTGGCATCACTCTACCTGCATGCGTTCACGTCCAACCTTGTTTCCGCCGCCGTGCGCTTCGTGCCACTGGGCCAGACAGAGGGGCAGGCGGTGTTGAGGCGGTTGCATGAACCTGTCGCGGCAGTGGCCGCAGAGGCCGCAGAGGCCACGCTGGACCAGATCGGCAGCGCAAGCTTCGGCGCCGACATGGCCGCCATGGTTCACGAGAGCCAGCAAGTGCGCCTGTTCAAGACCTAGGATCGAGGAGACACACCCATGCCCAGCCCCAATGGCCCCCTTCGGGTCGGCATCGGCGGTCCGGTTGGCGCCGGAAAGACAACGCTGACGGAGCAGATCTGCCGCACGCTCGGAGACCGGTACTCGATGGCGGTGGTCACCAACGATATCTACACCAGCGAGGATGCCGAGTACCTGATGCGCGCGCAGGTGCTGCCGCTCGAGCGCATTCGCGGCGTCGAAACGGGCGGCTGTCCGCACACGGCGATCCGGGAGGATGCTTCCATCAACCTCGCCGCGATTGACGAGCTTGTGAAGGAATTCCCCGATCTCGACCTGGTGCTGGTGGAGAGCGGTGGCGACAATCTTGCGGCGACCTTCAGCCCGGAACTGGCCGACCTGACGGTGTATGTCATCGACACGGCGGCCGGGCAGGATATTCCGCGCAAGAAGGGGCCCGGGCTGACACGTTCCGACCTGCTGGTGGTGAACAAGACCGACCTCGCCGCCCATGTCGGCGTCGACAGGGCACGGTTGGAGGCGGACACGCAGGCGGCTCGCAATGGCCGACCCTACGTAATGGCCGCTCTGCGCACCGGAGGTGGTGTCGATCAGATCGCGGAGTTCATCGTGCGGGAGGGCGGGCTATGACGCCTGCCGCCGGTGGGCGTCAGGCGCTCGCCGTTGTTTTCGAGCTGCCGCGGTGTGGCGGAGGCAGGCTGCGACCCTCCGCTGCAAGTTGCTGCTCCACCTTGGCGAGGACGGCGCGAAGGCCGCGCGACTCGACATGTTCCAGCGCGGCGCGGGCCCAGATGCCCATCAGGCAGATCCGGTTGGCAGCCTTGAGCCGCGTCAAAACCCGCGCGAGGTAGCCCAGATCTTCGAAGCGCCGTCGATAGAGGCCAAAGAACACCTCCCCAGTCACGGGCGCCTTGCCGGCTGCGAGCAGAAGCGGCGCAAGAACACCCATCTGCGTCAGTGGCTCCTCTGGCGCGTGGCCGAGGCCCGGGGTCTTCAGCCGCAGCACGTCCCGCCGCTCGAAGAGCGCCGCATGCATGGCATCCTCGATGACCTGCGGGTCGTAGATCAGCGTCACGTTTTCCGCAGCTTCGATCATGTCCGGCGCGTATCCGTAGCGGTTTGAGAAATCCGTCCTGCGTTGCCGCGGATGCCGCCGGTCCCATTCCGTCAGCGCGGGATCGAGCGTCGCAAGTGGCCGGACAAGCACGACCTCGGCGCCCGGTGCCACCACGGAAAAGGCCGCGGCGGCATAGCCGCAGGCGCCCGCCCCGTAGAACACGACGCGGCTGAACTGGTCGAAGAAGCCATCGTCGACGAGCGCGTCGAAATAGGCAAAGACTGCATCGTCGCGGAAGAAGGTTTCACCTTCGCAATAGAGCCCGAGATGCGACCAGCCCTTCCGACCGGCCAGCGTGAGGCCGAATGGCAGTGGGACTTTTGCGGCTCGGATGGCCTCCGCCGGCTCGAAAGTGACGATCAGGATGTCGTCATCCTCGGTAAAGAGCGCGCCGTGGCTGTTCCCGAGCCGCTTGTGATAGCCGTGCTCCGCGCCATGCTCGTCGAGCAGGCGTTCCCAATCCGCGTGTGCGATCGGGGCACGTGCGGTATGTGGGAGGCTGTCGGGCATGGCGGGCTCTTCCTTTCCGTCTGGCAATATCGGTGCGGTTGGCCTCACCCGTTTCTACTCGAATTGAGGCCGAATTGGGTAGCGACCGAGTGCATTTGGCGGCGTTTCGCGGGGCCTCAGTGCCATTTTCTCAGGAATGTCAGCACAGTGCCAGAGGAACGCTTGGGGAAATAGGTGAGGCCGGCGTCACTCATTGTGGTGAAAACCGCTGAAACCAGCGTGAAATCCTCCGAAACCTGCAAGGTGGCCGCCCGGAGGCCCGACCAGGGAGCATTGGCGGGAAGCCGGCCGAGCCGTTCGATGTCGGCCACAATCATGCTCGCGGCGGGAGCATCAGGGATACCCTCGTGCACGCTCAGTCGAACAAGCTGGTTGCGATGGGCCAGATCGGCCAGGTAGCCGCGCCGCGCCTCCGATGGTTCGACAATGCCCAGCCGCCGAACACCGAGTCGGCCGGCCAGCAGAGCCGGTACTAATCCCGCACCGGAGCCAAAGACCAGGATCCGATCGCCCGGTCGCGCAGTTCCAAGCGCAGCATGTGACAGGCTTCCGGGCGCCGGCCCCTCAGAGATCTCTTCGCGTTCCCGCGCGGACAGGAGGCGCGGGTCGTCGCGGAATGTCAGCCCCTGACAATGGAGTGTCGCCGTGGCGGGGGCATCGGTCATGGTATGTCCTTCCATTTGGTCACCGATACGGCGGCAAGATTCACATGGCAATCTGCTGGTGGTGTCCGCCCGGCGTAACTGGCCCAGTTCTTCGGCAACCGGCTGAAAAAGGTCAAAAAATCAAACACGCGGAAATTTTTGCTGGATATTTCTCACGGATAGGTGTTGAAGTTTCGCGAACGCGGCTCGCATTGACCATTTTTCACCCGGAAATCGGCAGGTGCGACCGTTGAATATGTGCTGGTTGCGTGCGGTTCGGCCTGTGTTGCCGGACAGAAATCGGAACGCCGCGGACGCCGCGGGAACTGATGCCTGTCTCCACGGAACATGGGACCATCACGAATGCACTCAATCAGATTGTGACCCGCCACGGTCGCGCGTGGGCGGCGCCGGAAAACCGGCAAAGGATTTCAGGGGTGGCTGCCGCAACCGGACCGAGTGGTCCGGACACATGCCAGCCACAGCTGACACCGAGGTCCAGGGAGGGGACACCCGGCCGGAGAGGCGATGACCGCATCGTTTGTCCGGCCGGTACGCTTCCAGTCCCTGCGACGTGAGCATTCCAAGGCTCGCCGGGTGCGGCTGGGCCCATTCCCACCAGCCAGACAGGCTCCCGGACACCACCAGAACCCCGACAAGGCCATACCGGAGTCTCTCCACAAACGGATTCCTTCCGGTCCGCGATTCGGAAAGGGGCACTGGCCACTTCGGTGAAAATCCAGAGCTGGCTACGGAAAATAGGAGGTAGATGGCAGACTTTAGGTCAGGCCCAATTCTATAAAGCGCAATCGACAGTGCGTTGAAAGAAAAATATATTTGAGATCTGACCTCGCGGTTTTCTTGTGGGTTGAGCTGCCAGACGAACTGGCGAGGTGTTGTTTTTCATGGCGTGGGAGGGCGGATACGTGGGTGATTGGTCCGACATCGAAGCATTCGTGGAGAGATTGAGAGAGCAGCAGGGAGCCGTTGTCCTGGGGAAGCGGAGGCTTCAAGAGGTATCCGGGAACGCTTATCCTGGGGGTGAAATCGCCCTCCTTATAGAGCGGCAACTCGTCAATACCCAGTTCGGCTATGGCGCCTGGAAGGAACTTCATGGCGCCAATGTGCTCGAGGCCGTGAGGAACTACATCAGGAAGGTAGGCTGACTTGCAAGCAGTCGTGCTTTGTGCCGGGCGCGGCAACCGCTTGCGACCGCTCACGGATGTCCTGCCAAAACCACTGGTAAAGGTGGCAGACCGGGAGATTGTCAGATCGCCGGTGGAGGAGCTTCTAAATCTCGGGATCAACGACATTACTTTTGTCGTGAAGTACCGATCGGCCGAGATAGAGGACTTCATCCGAAAGAACTACTCCGGGGAATTCCGGTTTGTTGATCAGATCGGCCTTGGAGGGACAGGTGCGGCAATTCTCTCCGCACGGGATCACGTTTCAGATGAATTCATGATGCTCTATGGGGACAATGTTTTCTCACCGGGCACGGTGCGCGCTCTTTTCGAGGCGCCGGGCGATGGGGCAGTCGGGGTTATGCGGTCGCCAGAACCGGAGCGATATGGGTGCGTGGAGTTGAACGCCCATGGAAACGTCCGACGAATCGTCGAGAAGCCAAAGGCGCCGGATTCGAACCTCGTGGTGGTTGGCGGCTACAGGTTCCCGCCCGATATCATGCAGTACCTCTCCACGATTGCGCCAAGCGCGCGCGGGGAGTTGGAAACCCCGGATGCCGTCAACTTGTCCATAGAGGCCGGAAGCACCTATTCCTGTTCGTCTATGGAAGGAACGATAGACATTGCCACCGTCGAGGATATCGCGCGCTACGAGGCTGCGTTGTGTCCTGAAGTGCAGTCACGTTCGACGGGATGAGACCACGTCAATCCGCGAGAGTGACTGCAACGAACAGCCGCAGTTTTGGGCCACTGTCCTCGCCGCCTTTCCTGCCCTTTGATATCCGTCTTGAGGTTGTCCGGCGCGGTGGTTCGCCCGGCATTCGCGAGCCTCATCACAGGTGTTTCCAGACACCCCGAACAACACCCGCCGCGCTTTGTTCCAGCGGGCAATCGGTGCTGATTTCCAGGACCGGGGTGCCGGGGAACTCGGCCACGGTCTCGATCTCCCGCCGCCGACGAAGGCTGTCCGGATCGGGGGCGTCGGCCTTGTCCCGGGTGGCGTCGCGGTGGATCGTGGTTTCGATTGGGGCATTCAGGCGAATGACGAGGTCCGGTGCCGGCAAGTCCGCGTAGAGTTTCCGCTCGTGGTGCATCAGGAACCGTTTGAGTTTCGACTCGCAGGCCTCCACGGCGGCTTCGCTGAACTGGCTGCTGTCTATCACACCGGTTCCGGTGGATGGGTAGCGATCGGCCACGATGATTGCCCCGCTTGAGGCCGCGCGGCGGCTGCGCAGCAACAACGCGCGGCGATCATAGGCGAGCAACGTCATGCGCGCCACATATGCCAGCGAGTAGCGCTGCTCGGCGCGCCGTTCGGGTCGTTGGTATTCACTGGACCGCTCTGCGGACATGACGCGGCGGAGCAGCGGAAGCAACAGCCGGAAGGGTGCGGAGAGGAGTGTCGCCGGTGGTTTGCCGACATGGATGCGGCGAAGGTCGATCTGTTTGCCGATCCGGCTCGCAAGAGCCTTTCCCAGTGTCGACTTGCCGCTCGCCTTGGGGCCGACGAGGGCCACGATCGCACCACCGGCGATGAGCCGTCGCGGCCGGCGTCGCCGGATGCGACAGACGACAAGCAGCCCGAGGCGCCACATACGGGACGCAAAACCGCTGATAGGACCCAACCGGCGCCAATCCCGCAGCCTCCAACTCAGCCGAAGGCCCAGCCGGATCCGCCGAAGCACGGCCGAGGGGTCCGCAACGGCCTCGAGAATGTCGTCGAACTCCGCGTCGGTGGTCCCGGGAACGCGGGCTATCCAGAGCGCACGTCCGGCATCCTCGTCGCATTGATCCAGGAGCCATGAAAGCTCGTCCGGGACGGCGTCGTAGTGCCGGTTGACCAGCAGGCATTCCGCCAGGCTGGTGTGCTTGAGCACGATGCGAAGCAGAAAGGTGACAAGCTCCGCGTCCCGGGCCGGAACTGGCAGCCCGTGGTCGACATGATCGCCGTCGAGCAGCAGGTCTTCGAACGGCAACCGGAAGGATTTCACCAGGCTGTCGCCGGAGATGACCTGGAAATAGGCGTGGACATGCAGGAGTTTGCTGCACGTGGCGTCCGGCCTGAACGCGTGGATTACACCGGGATGCCCGGCACCGTAGCGAGAGTCGGCCAGCTTGAAACCCACTTCCGACAGCGCGGCCAGAAAGGGCTCCGCATCGAGTCGGGACACCAGAACGTCCAGATCCTCATCCCCTGACATGGTCTCCGGAAGCCGGATGTTGCTTTTCCAGTGGCAATAGCGCACTTGCCGCCGGTTGAGCGCGGCAATCAAGGCCCGGGTCGGGTCGTGTTTAGAGCCGGATTCCGGTTGCGATACCTCTGCCATGGGTGATTCATCGATCTTGTTCATGGTTTTCCCTCCGGGAGGCCCGGGGCGATACTGGCCGGTTTTTCTGGTTTTGGCGACCACGCGTCTTTCAGAAGTGTGGGTGCGCAGGCAAGGCCGGGGCGCAGTCCAAGGTTGCGCCTGAGAAACCACATCATCCCAACGTTCCACCCGATCATGCTGAGGGCGGCCGCGACGGCGACGCCTATCACGCCGAAAGGTCCATAGAAGATGGCCGCGCAGATCACGTTGCTGATGGCTGCTGCGATCATAAGCTTGGATCCCACCCGCTCACGCCCGGTCATGGTGAGCAGGTGCTGCTGTGGGCCGGCCGCGGCGGCGGCGAGTTGCCCGAGGATCAGAATGGTGAGAACAGGTCTGGCGGCCAGGAAGGTCTCGCCGAACCAGGGCAGGATGATCGGCGCCCCCAGGATCAATGGCAGTGCCACCGCAAGCGTCCCCCCAAGCGACAACAGCGCAGACCGGGCCACGAGGCTCTGCAGGCCATCCATGTCCTTCCGGGCATAGAGCGCGGAGACCGTCGGCGCGAAGAGGGTCGAGATTGACAGGCGTGGCAGGGCTGCGATCAGCGACAGGCTTGTGGCCACCGTGAAGATCGCGACTTCGGTCGGCAGCCCGCGGGAGCCAAGGACCAGAATACCGGCGCGGGACATGAGCGTGTCGGCCAGCATGATCAGCGTGAGCCACACCGCTGGCTGGAGCCAGGTTCGGGGGGCGTAGCTGCGTGGTGCGTCGGTGATGTCCCGGGGGACTCTCGCCACCAGAAAACGGCGGAGTATCCAGAGCAGCAAGACCGCCGAGAGCAGCGCCGCGCTCATGGCCGTGACGGCGTTGGGGGTCGCAAGTCCCGTCAGTACGGCAAAGGCCAGGAAGAGGAAAGCCAGGGTGTCGCGGAGGATGCGCTCCGGCAGCATTGCCGGGATGATGCCGCCATAGGCACGCACCGCCGCGGCGCTGACCAGTCGCAATCCCAGTAGGGGAACGGCGGCGGCGCCGATCAGCAGGGCCCGGCCAAGCTCGCTGTCGGTTCCGTGCACGGCATAGGCCGTTGCCGCGGCCAGGGCTGCGACCGCCGTGCCGGCAAGTGCGGTGCCCGACACTGCAAATCGCAGCACGCCACCCGCTTTCGACCAGTCGCTCTCAACTTGATAGGTCGGCAACAGCCGGAGCAGCGAAACGTGGAAGCCAAAGGTGGAGATGTAGCCCAGCACCGTTGTCCAGGCGATCACGTAGGCGTAGAGGCCGAAGCTCTCCGCGCCGATCAACCGAACGGTCCCAAGTTGCGCCACCAGCCCGATGCCAGCACCCGAAACCAGAACGAGAAACGCCATCGAGCTGGAGGCGAACAGGCGTTTGCCGAGGAGGCCGTCTTCGTGGGCAGCTTGCGGGGCTCCAGACTCTGAGTTCGGTGTCCTGACGCTCACTTGGGTCCCACCTTTACAGAGGCTTTCGGCCCACGGTCGAGCGCGGCGGAAACGATGACAGGGACCGCTGCCTCGAAATCGGTCCACGCCTCTCCGCAGACCCGCACCACGCATTTTCCGTCGCGCTCCAGCAGCGACATGATCGTATCGAACACTCGGGCGAGTGCCGGGTTCGCGTCAGGGGTCCGCTCCAGCAGCCGGGCAGCTCGTCCCTGTTGCGACAGGCGGTCCCGCAGGCGGGCCGCCGTCACGTCGGGGGCTACATCAATCCAAACCGTGACATCCGGCAGCGGGATCAGCCGAAGCGCCTTGTTCAGGATCGCCTCGTCGGTGCGGCCGGAATCCAGCGCGAGCCCGGCAACAGCGCAGAGGTAACCCTGATCCCGCAGTGTCAGGCCCGTACCCTGCCCGGCGGCGAGGCTGGCAAGATAGCGTCGCCGGCGCAGTGCGTTCAGGCTGCCGGACAATGGCATCAGTTCCAGAAGGGCAGCGGCGAGAGGGTCCCGCGCTGTTGTTCCGAGCGCGTCCCGGAGAATATCGCCAAGTTTGGCCGCCCGGCTGCGCGGGCGTGGTGCGCTATCATTCAAGGCCGCACCTGGTTCCAGTGTGTCGCCGGGCACCTCGCCCGGGCGCGCGCTGACCTGCAGGTTTACCGGAGTTCCACGCTGGCGGAGCTCGGCGGCAACAGCCAGGGCAAGCGTGGTCTTTCCCGAGGCCGGCGGACCGATCAACTCAAGAACTGAACCGGCGGTCGGCACGAAGGCGGCGCTGTCGGCGTCGGTCATGGCGTCAGCTCGAGGCGATCCGGCCGGTCGCCGGACAGGGGTGCCCGCTTGCTCAACAATCGCCATTGGTATCGACTTTCCATGAATCCGCCGTCGAAATGCTCGTGATCGGACCCGTCCGGATCCCGGGACAGCTTGCCCGTTGCAAAAACCCGGCGACCCCGCCACCTGACCGAGATTAACGCAGTGGTTCCAGCCCGTTAATGCCTCAAAAGGGACCATTCGGCGGGTGTCGGGGTCGCAAGGCCTCCCGAAGGGGTTGGGTTCTCATCCGCAAGTATAGTATTCCCGCCGGTTCGAATTCGCGATGCTGGACAAGGGCGCGGTCGAGACCGCGGGTGACGCATGGGCGGAACCGGGAACTGTGCGGGGCGGAGGCCCCCAATCTCGGCGACCGACATCCGGGTCGATCTGACCGGAAGTGAACCGGATTTCCATTTGCGTCGTCGCGGTGTCGTTCCCGCGCGCCTTGAAAGGACCGCGACCCAGTTCCGGGTCCGGGGGGCACAATTCGGATCTGTTGCAGGATCGGGGCTTTTCTGAAGGCACCCCTCAGGGAGATTGGTATGATGTCATTTCCGGATCGTCGTGATGACGGGCCAATTGATACCCCTCCAAAGTCGTCGTGGCTCGCCTGGTTGGGCCTGACGACGGTGGTCCTTCTGGCGCTTGCGTTTCCCCTCTACATGCCATGGATGATCGCGGTGGCAGAGAGCTACGGCTGGAGCTGGGTGGTTCCGGTTCTGGGAATGATTGGCGCGCTGGTCGCACTGACACTCTGTATCGTCTTTCAAGTGACACTGCGCAGCACCCTTGTTGCGATTGCCCTTGTTGCCGCCGGGGGCAGCGCCGCCTGGTTTCTTGACGCTCTGCCCGGGCGCGCCTTCGGACCCGTGGATGGCGGGAAAGCGGCGTTGCACTATACTGTGAACCACTCGAAGAACTTCCCGGATGCCGCAAAGATCGGCTTCAACCTCGCCGATGTCTCCTCCGTCGCGTCGCTCGATGCATTGCCGGACGGGGCGCTTGGGCTTCTGTGGATGCGAAATGGCTACAACACGACCTGTGAATTCAAGAAGAGCGATGACGACCTGGTGAAGATCGTTCAGGAGGCGAGGGACCATCCGAAATTCAGCGGTATCTATTTCATCGCGGACATTCCACGGCCCACAACCTGTCCGGATGCGCCAGAACGTATAGCAGAACGCACCGCGCTCATTCACAAGCACCATCCCGAAGGGCGCTCCTTCATCGCGATCAGCGGGGGGTACTACTACCAGGAAGAATTTGCGCAACTCGCTGACTCCGCGGACCTGATCGGGGTCGTTGTTTATCCGTGCAACACCAAGCTGGGTGGATGCGACATGGACAAGATCGATGAACGGGTGAACCGGGCGCTGGACGCGGGCATTCCGAAGTCCCGGCTTGTCCCGGTGTTTCAGGCCTTCGGGCAGGCGTGCACCGTCGATCAGAAGAACTTCTATAGCGTGCCGTCCAGCGAGGATGTGCAGAAGATGTTCGACCGCTGGGACAGCCTGCTTCCTCCCGAGATCCGTCCGTTCGACATGACCTATTCCTGGGGCATGCAGGAGACCCAATCCTGTCCAAGCCTCGCAATGATGGACGGCGGCGAGTACCCGGACCTGCAACAGTTTTTTAAGAGTTATTTCCAGCGGATGAACCGGTAGCGCCTTTGGAACGCCCGCGATTTGCCGCGGGGGGTGGCGCCTAAATGGACAAAGACGGACGGCGAAAGATGACAGCACATGTACTTTATATCGGCGGAGAAGACGCCGACCTGCGCCTGCCCTTCATCAAGGCCGTTCGCGCCTTGGGGTATCGCGTCAGCGTCGCGGCAAGCGGTGGCGAGGCGGCGTTCGTGCAGGAAGGGATCGACTTCGTGCCGTTCGCGTTCGACCGTTTCATCTCTCCCCTGAGCGATCGCAGGGCCACCCGGCGGCTTGGAGAAATCCTCGACAAGGTTCAACCGGACCTTGCGCAAGGCTTCGACACGAAGCCCTGCCTGATGCTGCCGATCGCGGCGTCGGGGCGTGATACGCTGGCGGTGCGGACAATTTGCGGCCGAGGCTGGGTCTATTCCTCAAGGTCGCCGCTCGCGATGTCCGTTCGCCTTGTCCTCAAGGGGCTGCATGGGGTGGTCGCATCGCGATACGCAGATGCCACGGTGTTCCAGAACTCCAGCGACCGTGACTTTTTTGAACAACAGGGCATGGCGGGGCGGAATGCCGTTGTGATCCCGGCTGGCGGCGGCGGCATCGATCCCGCCCGGTTCGACGCGGCGCTCGAAGGCGCACCCTCGCCGGAAACCCTGCGCGACGAGTTGGGCCTCGGGACCGATGAAGTTGTCATCACGGTATCACGCCTGACGCGCCAGAAGGGGATCGAAACGCTCCTGAAGGCGGCCGAGATCGTGCTGAAGGACCGACCCGGCGTACGCTTCCTGCTGGTCGGCCCCCGTGAGAGCGAAGGTCGCGACGCCATCAGCGCCGCGAAGATCACCGCGATGGGGCCATCCGTTGTCGCGACCGGGCCAAGGACCGATATCCCGGCCTTGCTGCGCATGGCGGATCTCTTTGCCTTCCCGACCGAGTACGCGGAAGGGGTGCCCAGAGTTTTGCTCGAAGCCGCCCTGGCGGGGTTGCCCATCGTCTCCACCAGTATGCCCGGCTGCCTCGAAGTCATCGAGGATCAGAAGACCGGGAGACTGGTGCCTCCGCAGTCTCCGGAGTTGCTGGCGCAGGCGATCCTGTCCGCGCTGTCCGACAAGGAGAAAGGAAAGGCAATGGCCGCGCGCCTGCCGGATCGGGTCCGCCAGCGGTTCACGGTCGAAAGCGGCGCGGCATCCCACGACGTGCTGTATCGCAAACTGCTGGCCGGGCAGACGGTCGAGGATCCAACAGGGTCGCAGTGGACGGCGGCCGACACAGGACCGGCATGACAGGCTGCGGCCCTATCCCAACACCCGTGCCTGACCCCGGCCCGGGCGGACCGGAGGACGCGCCATGACCTCCGCGCTACTTGCTCTCGGGCTGGTGCTGATCGCGGCGACACAGCTACGCCCCTCCGGCGTTCCGGTGGGACCCGGGGAGCTGTTGCTGATCGCCTGGATGCTGCTTGCGATCCTGCGACAGGTCCTGTGCCAGCCTCTGGTCCTTAACCCGGCCTTCCGGCGGGTTGCGGTCTTCTGGCTGGTGATGGTGATCATACAGTGTATCGGCATGATGGTGGGTCTCGTCATTGAACCCTTCCACTACGTGAGTGGTATCCTGCGCGACATCATCGCCTATACGCTGGTGCTATGCTTCAGCCTCCTGGTGGCCCTCAACCTCAGTGACAGGGCGGAACGACGCCACATGCTTTGGGTGCTGCTGGTGCTGGGAAGTGCTTCGTTGACCTTGCAGGTCGCGGGCGGATTCGGCCTCGCGCCGACACCGGGGACGAAGAGCTGGTACTACGACCGCCTGATCGGTTGGGCGGAGAACCCAAACCAACTTGGCTTTTTTGCCCTGATCATCGTCCTGCTCGGGCTACACCTGTTCGATACCGCGGAGACAGGTTGGAAGAGTGTTCGGGCGCTTGCACTCAGCGTGATGCCGTTCGTCGCCGGTATGCTGAGCCGCAGCGACAGTTTCATGATCGGCCTGATGTTGTCAGGCGCACTTGTGGCGACGCTGAAGTCGATCTCATGGGTCGGGGATGAGGAGATGGCACCGTCGTTGCGGGGCACTGCGGTTGTCCTCGCGGTCATGGCCTTGCCGCTGACGATTGCAGCATCCGTCCCCTTTGCCTCCGCAGCGCTTGAAAAGCTCGGCGAAAGCACCGAGGCGCTTTATGGCGAAAACGAGCAGGGCGACACCCGGCTGAAACTCTGGGCGGAGGCGCTGGACAAGGGGCTCGACGCGAAGCTGATCGGCTTCGGTCCCGGCCCGCACCTGACCAGCAAATCCTACAAGCGCCCGCCACCGTCCAAGTTCGAAGCCCACAATACACTCCTCGATCTGTTCACGCAGGGTGGCATTGTCGCCGTGGGGGCGTTCATCTGGATCACCAGCATCTCGCTTGTCGGTGTCACGCGGGCGAAGAAACCGGCCCTTGCAGGGCTGATCATCGGATTGCTGGTCTTCAGCATGTTCCACTACACGGTGCGGCATCCGATATTCTGGTTCGTGATCGTGATTTGCCTGCTGGAGGCGCGATTCCAGACGAGCCGATCGCCGGTCGCGTCGCTGCAAGGAAAGACCTCTTCTGCAGCCTGACCCGGCGCCGGCTTTCCCTTCGAAGGACCAGCCTGCCAGTCACCATGAGCGATAGCAGATTGGAAGGCGTCTTCGCCTGATCCTGCACGGCTGAGGCGCAAGGCCTCGTCAACCAAAACGCGGAGCCGAACGTGCGGGGGACCCAGTGTTCGACGGACAAAACAGGTCCCTTCGACATTGCCTGTGCGTCGCGCGAAAGCACCACCCACACATTGATTAGATGCATGGGTGATGCCCTTCGCAGAGACGTACGGGGGGGCTGTGCGGTCTCTGCTACGCTTAGGCCACGACGTTCCAGTAGGAACCGGCATCGCCCAGGTCGATCTCGATCAACCGGCCATCCGCCTCGTGGGACCATCCGTAATCTGCAACGTAGAGGTGTTTCTCGCCCGAGCCATCGCTTGCCGGTGCGATCTCGATGTCCTTGACGTTGACCCGGCGGTTGAGGTCCTGCGACCGGGCGCCTTCCAGAACGGTGATGACGTCAATGATGTCGCCATCACGATCAAGCATCCAGATCTTGTCGCTGAAGCCGCCGCCCACGTAGAACACCTCGTCCTGGTGATCGTAGGCAAGTGCTTCGGGATCGGAGATTTCTGGATCAAGGACGAAGGAGTCGATGAGCTTCTTCCCACGCTGGTTGACCTCGATGACCTTTCGATCCAGCCCGTTCACGATGAACAGGTTGCCGCTGTCTCTATCGACGGCAATGTCCTCGGGGTCGATGCCTCCGTGCTTGGTCGTATCGAACTTCCATTTCACCTTGTTGGGCTTGTGAGGCTTGCTGGCAAACACCATGTTTTCGTCGTCATCGGTCGTGAAGAGAAGACGTTTCTCGGTGTTGATGGCCAGCCCCGTGGGCTCGGTGGTGAACTTCAGCTCGCGGGAGGCCTTCAGGTCTCCGTCGAGCGTCAGCGCAAAGATGTTCTCGTCCTGGAAGAAGGGTTCTTCTTCGACCTCTGAATCGGCGATGATCAGTCGGTTGGACCGAACGTCGTAGGCGATCCCGGAGGGATCTGTCATGCCAAGAGGCGCGGTGGCGTGCTCGGCCACCACTTTCGGAGCGTCATCTTTGATCAACATGGTCGCCTGGGCCGTCGCGATGGCCACCGGAGCCCCGCTGCCGACGATATTGGCCGAGTCGATCTGGAGCGAGAAGCTCTCCACCGGCTCGCTTTCATCGTCGTTCAGCAAGGTCACCGGAACATAGGCCGTCGTGAACCCGGCGTTCAGAACAAGACTTTCGGCGGACAGGCCGACGAAATCACCGTCCGCAGCAGAGGCGGAGCCATCCACCGTGCTGAAGGTCAGTTCGACGTCCTCGTCAAGTGGCTTGTCCAGTGTCAGGACGAAATAGGCGGACCCGAGATCCTCGCCTTGCGGGTCCGAACTGAAGGCCGCGACCGAAACGCCCCCCCCTTGATCCATGGAAATGATCTGGGAGGAGTCTACGGTCGCTCCGGCTTGAACGAGCGTAATCCGGAGTGCTTTCGCCGCGCCGGTGCCGTCCGAATCCCAGAGCAACTCCGCCTTGTCGGCGCGATACACGAACTGGCCGTGACCGGTCGCCGTGGCAGCCGCACCGGCAACGAAATAGTCCGGGTCAAGCACACCGCCGATGAAGCCGGAGCCCTCGGACAGGCCGAACTCACTTCCGTAGATCCCGAGGAAATCTTCGTTGGCCAGGTCGTAGACCTTGTCCCACGCTCCCGGTTCCGGCCGGAGAACAAAGGTATCGCTGTCGGCTCCGCCATAAAGGTAATCGCGGTCGAGCCCACCGACGAGAATGTCCGAGCCGCCGTAACCATAGATCGTGTCGCGACCGTCGCCACCCGTCAACGTGTTGGCGGCGCCGTTGCCCTTGATGTTGTTGTTCAACGCGTTGCCGGTGCCGTCGACCGCCGCGCCTCCGGTCAGCTGGAGCTTCTCGACATAGGCACCGAGGGCAAACCCGATGTCACTCTTGACGGTGTCGGTGCCACCGTCATCGACGCCGGGCGTAGATGTTTCGCTGACCATATCGCCAGGATCGTCCACATAGTAGCTGTCGTCGCCCGGACCACCGAACATGGTATCCCGGTCTTCACCGCCGTTGAGGACATCGTTGCCCTCTCCGCCGTGTAACTCGTCATTGCCGCCCTTGCCGTAGAGCCGGTCGTTGCCACCATATCCGTAGATCCGTTCGTCGCGGCCGGTCCCGATCAGGTCCTCCGCGACTTCCGTGCCGAATATATTTGTGAGGGGCCCCGAAGCAACGCTGAGAGCAATAGCAGAGGTATTTGCCCCCTGTTCCTCCCAGTAGTTTCCAGGCGTCTGGAGAACTTTCCACCACCGGATGCCGGCAACCCAGTCCTCCAGCCACTCACGCGCAGACGTCCTCGCACCGACGTCATTATGTTTCCAGTAAAACCGCAATTCTCCCCTCAAACCTCCCTGTCGTACAAATGGACAGCCCGGGCACCCGAGTCACTGCATCAATTCTAACCCCTTGT
Organism: Aliiruegeria haliotis; assembly: GCF_003003255.1. Classification (GTDB taxonomy): domain Bacteria; phylum Pseudomonadota; class Alphaproteobacteria; order Rhodobacterales; family Rhodobacteraceae; genus Tropicimonas; species Tropicimonas haliotis. The sequence continues at coordinate 415,466 of NZ_PVTD01000002.1, read as the reverse complement.
TCGCGCAGGTTTCGGCAATTGAGGGGGATACAACCTGTTCATGAGTAGAGGCGTAACCCCACCGGAGGACAGCGCCGGCTGTGGGCGCCCCCCGATCAACTGCCCTGAACCTGTGGCGTGGCGGAAGCCCGGGACGGTTCGCTGTAGCGACGGCGTGCGTGGACCCGCATCCTGACCTGGTTGATGATCACGCCAACCGGCAGCGAGGCTTCCGGGCTCATTCCTCGGATCCGGTTCATGGCCGCGAGCCCGGCGCGCGCGTCCGTGACGCCCCATCGCACGGTCAGAACCACGCGATCCACCATGGACGCCAGCAATTGCGTCTCTGTTGCGTCCTCGACGGTCCCGCCATCCAGCAGGATATAGTCATAGGTAGACTTCATCTCCGTCAGGAAGGCGGCGAAATCGTCACTTGCCAGAACCGAGAGCGGATCGACTTTTGCGCGCGGCAGCGAGATGACATCTACGCCGGAGCGCAGCGCCGTTTGGATACCATCGTCGCCGCCACTCCCCCATGGCGGGATGATCCCGGAAAGGGATGGAACCAGCTGATCCGGCCCGAGAAGGCGGGTGACACCGGGGTTTCGGAAGTCCAGATCGATCAGAAGGACCCTGCGTTGCAACTGCGCCGCGTACAAGGCCAGGCTGACCGCGATCGTCGTCTTGCCTTCGCCCTTCGCGCAGGATGTGATCAATTGCGTGACCGGCCGCGTGCCATTGGCCGAAACGCGGGAAGTCGCAAGGTAGACGCCCCGGATCGCTTCCGTGTAGCGGGCAAATGGCTGCTCCCGCAGCAGGCGAAGCAGTGACCAGAAGCGCCGCCGGCTGATTTTCGGGACAAGGCCGATGCAGGGGACGCCTAGCGTCTCCTCGACGTCACGTTCGCCCCGGAACCGTTGGTCGAGCCTTTCGAAGAGCGCTGCGATCATCCCGCCGATGATCAGGGAGACGACAACCGCAGGTACTGCAAACAGCAACGGGTTCGGCGTGCTTGGCGCGACTGGAACCGAGGCCGTCGTAATAAGGCGCACAGGTGTCTGCTGGTCGTTGCGCGCCAGCAGATCGGCATGTCGACGCAGCAGGCTGTCATAGGTTTTTCCGGCACTCTCGGCCTCATGCTGGAGTTCCCGCAGGCGGGTCCAGGCATCGCTCTTGTCGACACTGGCACGCTGCAAGGTGGCAAGGCGCCGTTCGATGTCATCGATGCGGGCCTCGGTGGCGATCCGATCCAGTGTCATTCGCTCCAGAACCTGCGCAACGCCCTGTTGTGGACAGGCGCCGCCTGATCCGCACAGGCGCCGCTGCGCCGCGTCGCCGGCAGAGGGCGCGGTGTTGTCTATCACCGTGTCGCGGCCCGGTGCGCTGCGGCTTGCGGCCTGGCGCCGATCAAGCTGCGTGACAAGTCCCTCCAGATCCGACCTCGCCTTCGAGAGCTGTCGGTTCAATTCGGAAATCTGTTGCGCCGTCGCGTCGGTCACGGATTCGTCGCTCAGGCCATACCTGACCTGATGCACTCTGAGAGCCGCTTCCGCACGGTCGAGATCTCTGCGCGCCTTCGGGATGCGCTCGCTGACGGCCTTGATGTAGGACGCCCGCCGGTCCCGCTGGAACTCCGCCTCCAGTTGCAGGTGAAGGTCGACGGCCCGGTTGGCCACAATCGCGGCTGTTTCCGGATCTGTGGTCGAAAACGTGACCGCGATCAGCCGCGACTGGCGTTCCTTGTAGGCATTCAGCCCTCGTTTCAGGGCCTCGTACGTCAGGACGGGCACTTCGGGCGGAGCGTTTACCGCAGCAATGAGCCGTTCGACCGTCTCGTTCTCCGCAACCGGACGCAGGAACGACGGAACGGCCAGTTCGCCCGCAGCCGGCGCTTCGGTGTCGGGCACCTCCGGTTCGGCGGCGTCGACTTGGCCGATTACTTCTCCCGGATCTTCTTCGAGACTGACAGCAAGACGCCGTATGTGGTTGGGAGAAATCAACATTTCGACGAGCGTATTGACAGCCGCCTCGTCGATGACGGCGACGCCGTCCTGCATCTGCGCCTCAAAGAGGATCTGCGCCTTGGCCGTGTATTTCGGCTCCAGCAATACGGCCGCGGCCAGTGTCAGCCCCAATCCCATCAGGACGAATACCGTGACCAGCAGCCACCGCCGCCGCAGGAGCGTGGCGATCTGGCTAAAATGCAGGGAATTGGAATCGCTGTGGATCATTCCGGAGACCACGCGGGTTCATGAAGCGCGACATGCCGCAGAGAAAGAGGCGCGAGATGCTGACGGATCCTCCCCGTGACCGGTTTCCCAAAACCCCTCGTGGCAACCGTTCGGGATCGTGGGGTGTGTTGGTTTCGCACGTGTAGCGAATTGATTTCCGAAGCGGAATTCTCGAAGGGGCCACTAGGCGAAATTGGAATCGAAAGTACACGGCACAGGTGGCCGCGCCGACTTCTCTGTCGGGAAAGCGAAATACCAATCGAGACTGCCGCCCCAAAATCCCGGCAATTCAGTGGTGTCTGACAATAAGATTCTTCAACATTCACAACAATCTCCACCCCCCATGCGCCGCATTGGGACCGCCTGCTTCTTTCCCGTTCGCATCCGGGAAGCTGCAAGTGCTCCAACACCCAAGGCCTGGCCAAAAGCCAAGGCGACGCTTTGCAATACCTTTGTCCCACCTTTAAGGGCCGGGACGAAGGGCCATCTTGGAGTACAGATTGGCACCAAAGAGGCATGAAATCGAGCAGAGATGACGGCTTGGCTGCGTGGCAGCGCGCGGATCGGTGTGACGAGCAGGCATCATCACGGTTGCGCCAATGTTTAGAATTCGTGCATACTCCCAAATAGGTAAGGCTGCAAAATTCGCCAGAATTATGCAGGGTTTATTGTGATCCATAAGCAAACGTGAATATCTGTCGTGAGCGATTTTTTTCGTTAATTTCTGGGACTTTTGGCATAAAGCCGCCGAGCAAAATGGCGCTGATTGCCTTTCAATGGCCGCCGGGGCAACTATCGCTACATCAAAAGGAGCGACCGGGAAAACGGTTGCCTCGAGAAATGCGAACTACCCACTCGGATACCCATCGTGGTATCAAACCATCGGAGCAGTAAATGCCTGAAAACACAGTGAAGGTATGCGAAATGCATACCGAATGCCATTTCGCCTTTGAGCGTTCTGGCATTTCGACGTACTTCTTTGGGGGTACGGAGAAATGAGCACTATCACTTTGAAAGGTGACTACGGGTACGACCCGTACAAGATCTCTGATCTGGACGACGGAACTGTCATCAATGCGGAAGGCGCAACCTTCCGCCATGACAACGATGATAGTGACGGAAAGAGCAACCCCTATCCGTTCATGGTCTACGATGCGCCTAACGTTGTACTCGAAGGTGGAACGATTATTGGCAACATCGACCAGGACAGTGCGTGGCGGACGGTCTATGACCAAGGCAACGCGGCGGCAATCCGGACCGAGGATAGCCCGGGTGTCGTTATCCGGGACTGGCGCATCACCGAGACCTGGGATGCAATTCGGGTTTCCTGGAACAGCGACGATTTCCTGATCGAGAATGTCTGGGTTACCGATGCACGCGACGACGCGGTGGAGAACGACCGGCTGCAAAGCGGGACGATCAAGGACAGCCTGTTCGACGGTGTTTACGCCGGTCTGAGCATCGATCCGTCCTCGTCCAGCCCTGTCGATGGCAGCAAGGAAACTGTCACGATGGAGGGCGTTCTCCTGCGCCTCGAGACGTCGCTCTACAAGGGCGAGATGACCCACGGTTCATTCATCAAGACCGATTCCGCGACCGATGGCGAAGTCACGCCAAACCTGCGTTTCATCGACTGCGTGTTCGCGTTGGAAGATGTGGACCACCGCAGCTATCGCAGCATGTTCGACGCCTGGGATCACACGATCGAATCCAAGGGGAACGTGTTCCTCAACCTGTCCAACACGCCGCTTCCGGACGACTATCCGATGCCGCCGGACGGCTGGGAGGTCTTGCAGGGCAAAGAGGCCCGCGACTACTGGGAAACCGCGCGTGCGGAGTGGATCGCCGATCATGAGGATGGCACGGAGCCATCAAACCCCGAACCGGAGACGCCGACGGAGCCTGAACCGGAGACGCCGACGGAGCCTGAAACAGAGCCCAAACCGGAACCAAAGCCTGAGCCGGAACCGAAGCCCGAGCCCGAGCCCGAGACAAAGCCGGAACCGGAAACGAAGCCGGATCCCAAGCCCGAGCCCGACGAAGGCAAACCGACCTTCGACGGACGGTCATTCAAGGGCGACGGTGACGATGAAACGATCATCGGCAACGGTCGGGACAACAAGATCGACGGGAAGAACGGGACCGACATCATCAAGGGCGGTGCCGGGGATGACGTCATCCGAGGCAACGACGGGGCTGACCTCATCTGGGGCAATGCAGGCAACGACACTTTCTACTACAAACGTCTCAGCGATTCCCGCGAGTCCTACGGTGTCGATACCATCATGGACTTCACCGATGGCGATACGATCGATCTTTCCCGGATCGATGCAAACCGGGAGGTCAGCGGCAATCAGGCTTTCAAGCTCGTGTACGGCGAACTCACCGGTGCACCGGGCGAGCTGTCGGTCCGCTTTGCGGAAGGCAGCAGCGATGTGACGGTGATCTCCGGCAACGTGGATGACGACTCGGACATCGAGTTCCAGTTGCTCGTGCGCGGCCACATCGATCTTTCGGAATCCGACTTCAACCTGTAAGCCGAAACGAATGAACAAGGGGCTGGCCCGGCATTGCCGGGCCAGCCCCTGTCATTATTGCGGTGCCCTTCCCGGATCAGTCCGGGATAGCGATCACGTCAAGCAGGCGTAGGGCCGATTACCGCCCACCAACCGGCATGACGCCTGATTGGACGCCCCGACTCGAGGCTGTGGCAGACGCCTATCCGCGCAAGGCACGTGCATCCATGGCAACGACGTCACCAAGGTGCTCGCCCCGCTGATGACCGACGACCGCTGCGCGCTTGACGCTTGCTGGTTCGGGCCGCGCAAATTCCGAAAGCGTAGCTGGAGGATGGGTCTGGGTCTCCAGGCTCCGTGCCAGCAACGCCGCGTCGGTTCTGTTGCGGGATCCGGTTTTGCGCAGGATCGCCTTTACGTGAACCTTGACCGTGGATTCGCAGATATCCAGTTCTCGCGCAATTTCCTTGTTGGAATAAGCCTTTGCCAGAAGCTCGACGACGCGCATCTGCCGCGCTGACAGATCCTCGAAGGGCGAGGCCTGCCGCTCGATGTCACTGGTTGCACCGTCGAACTCGAGAACGGGAAACACCCGTTCGCCCAGTACGATCAGTTCAATGGCCTTCGAGAATGCCTGCGGCCGGAAGGATTCCAGCAGGAAGCCATCGATATTGGCATGCATGGCCTCCTGGACCCGCGCGGGATCACATTTCTCTGAAATCAGCACGAGCCGGGCGTCGGGATGCGTGGTGCGCAACTCCGACAGGGTCTCGTCCGACGGCAGGATGGATGCGGATGCATTGATCAGAATGACGGCCGGAGACACCTCCAGGGGTCCCGAGCCAACAGCCTCTTCCAGGCTTGGCCAGATTTGATCGATTTTGAATAGATGCGGATCCAGGATGCTCTTCAGGCCTGCGCACGAGACCGAACACGAATCCACGATTGCAACGGAAAAAACAGTGCTTTCCATTACTTTCCCCCCACAAAAAACAAGGCGACAGCCCTGCAACTGGTTTCAACAGCTGCCCGCTCGGTTTCTTGCCAAAGCCCCCTTTGCAACCGGCTGCATTCCATCAAGGTCCTCCCAAGAAACCTCGATCTCGCAAGATGCACCACAATTGCCTACGCGGTTTTTAACCTAAATCACTGGTCAACTTGTGGAGTACCCAAAGCGCCTGACTATCAGACTTTACACAAGAAATTGTGCGCCCAGTAGGTTGGCGGCTGTTCTTGGGTTTCCGGTTCCGCGTTAACGTTTGTAAAGATTTTGTAACACCAATCCGTCCGTGAGTAAACACTACGAGGGAGGGAGGGTACACCGGAAGGTCAGGTAGGGCGGCACTACCATCCGAAAGGAGTTGGCTTTCAGGTGAGGTCTGGGGGATCGCCTGCGCCGCCCAAGATGGCAGCGTTCCGCCAAATGGCCATCCGGTCAAAATACTAAAAACACTGATAATTTCTGGGTGAGTAGACGCGGTGGCCCTGCGGCGGAACGGTCTGTGGGGCAGTTCCATGAGGGGTGTCGTCCGCAATCCTGAGGGTGTCGCCGGCCGCCCGCCACCCCGTCCACCGACCATTGGGTCACTTTGCAGCCCGTCCACCCTAGCTCGAATTGGGCAGGTTCGGGCTGCATTAACCCTTTTTCCCCACCGAGGCTGTCCTTATTCGAACTCGGTCCGTTCTCACAGCCGCTAGGATGGTGAGGGGGGCGTGCGCGGTGAACGATATCGAAGGATACAGAGCCGCGATTTCCGGAATGCCCAAAAAGAGGAGCAGTGAGGCAACAGGCGGTGGGTTTTCCTGCCGGTCGAGGATTGAAAAGGAGTCGTTGATGAAGGTCGTAATTCAGTGTGGAGGCAAGGGAACGAGACTCCGGCCCTATACGATGGTTCTTCCCAAACCGTTGATGCCGGTGCGATCTCAACCGGTTCTAGAGCATCTGGTGAAATGGTTGCGGCGGAACGATGTCCGCGAGATCTACATAACTACCGGATATCTCAAGCATATTATCAAGAGTTTTTGCGGTGACGGCAGCCAGTGGGATATGCGCGTCACCTACACGGACGAGCATGAACCGCTGGGTACGATCGGCGCTCTCAGCATGCTGAAGGACGAGATCCATTCGACGTTCATGGTGATCAACGGCGACATCCTCACCGATCTGAGCATCGGTGCTTTCGTCAACTGCCACCGCCAGAGCGGCGCCATGGTGACCGTGGCCACTGCCGAGCGTGAGACACTGATGGACTTCGGTGTCATCGAGGTCGAGGACGGGCGGGTTGTCGACTTCAAGGAGAAGCCGAGGCTGACCAATACCATGAGCATGGGGATCTATTGCATGGAACCGGAAGTGTTCCGTCTGATCCCGCGTGGTGTTCCCTTCGGCTTCGACGATCTGGCTCACTGCATGCTGACCCGTGGCGAGCACATCCACACCTATCGGCACGACGGGTTGTGGCTCGACATCGGTCGGATCGAGGATTTCGAGGCCGCACAGAAACTCGACTGGGACGAGCAGACACCACCGCATGAAAGGTTGGTGACAGTGGCCTGAACGACACCGGGCCCGCTGCGGGCCGGACTTTTTTCACGAGGAATTTCTGATGCTGTTGGTTGCTGAGCCTGTTCTGGGGGTGGAAGAGCGTAGCGCGGTGATGGACGTGCTGGAGAGTGGATGGCTGACCCAGGGCGCTCGCGTCCGGGAGTTCGAGACAGCCTTCGCCGAATGCCATGGTGTCGAGGATGCCGTGGCGGTCGCGAATTGCACGGCGGCCCTGCACCTGATGTTGAAGGCGCTTGGGCTGGGACCGGGAGACGAGGTGCTGGTGCCGTCGCTGACATTCGCGGCGACGGTCAACGCGGTGCTGTACGCCGGCGCGGTTCCAGTGCTGGTGGATGTCGAGAGCCTTGAGGCGCCGTTGATGTCGCTCGAGGACGCCGAGAGCAAGGTCACTGGCCGCACCCGTGCCGTCATGTTGATGCACTTCGCGGGGCACATGGCCGAGAAGGATCTCTGGCGCGACTTCGCTCACCGTCATGGGATCATGCTGATCGAGGATGCCGCCCACGCCGTTGGCGGTCCCGGCGCCGGATCCTACGGCGAAGCTGCCGCGTTCAGCTTCTATGGCAATAAGAACATGACCACGGCAGAGGGCGGCATGGTCCTGATGCGCGATCCGAGCCTGCTGGAGCAGGCCCGTCAGATGCGCAGTCACGGCATTACACGCAGCGTCCAGCAACGCCTCGTTTCACGTTCGCCTCACTACGACGTGGGGATGCTCGGCTACAACTACCGCATGGACGAGATCCGCGCTGCGATTGGCATTGTCCAGCTTTCGAGGCTGGAGGACATGGCGGCGCAGAGAGCACGTCTGGTCGCTCTCTACCAGGAAGGCCTTCAGGACCTCTGCGGTCAGCACGAAGGCCTGGTTGTACCGAAACCGCGCAGCGGCCTGTCGGCACACCACATCATGCCCATCGTCCTTCCGAAACAGATCGATCGGGAGGATGTCATCGCCCGTCTGCATGACGGCGGCGTGCAGACCACGATCCACTATCCGCCGGTTCACATGTTGTCCCACTACCGCGCCCAGTATCCGTCGGTCCGGTTGCCGATGACGGAGGAGTTCGCCCAACGCGAACTGACCCTCCCGCTCCATCCGAAGATGGAGGATTCTGACGCGCTTCTTGTGATGGAGCTGCTGGAAACGGCGCTCGAAGGCATTCTCGCATTGGCTTGAGGAGTACACGGTATGACTTATTCGAAACGTTCGCCCATTCATGCATTTCTGGGGCGCTTGCTCGACATTGCGCTTGCCCTCCTCGGCATTGTCATCCTGAGCCCGCTCATGATCGTCATTGCGATTGCCATCGTTGTTGAGTCCGGCTTCCCGGTGTTCTTCGCGCAGACGCGCATCGGGCGCGACGGCAAGCGGTTCCGGATGTACAAGTTCAGAAAGCTGGACGACCGTCGCGACGACGGCTGCCCGCTGACCCTTCAGAACGACAAGCGCATGACCCGTGTCGGCAAGGTTCTGGCGGAAACGAAACTCGACGAGTTGCCCCAGCTCTACAATATCCTTCGCGGGGATATGGCGGTGGTCGGGCCAAGGCCGGAAAGTCTCGCGTTTGCCGATTGCTTCACCGACGACGTGCTGGCCGTGCTTGACGAACGGCCGGGGATCTTCGGCCCGAGCCAGGTGACCTTCCGCAATGAATGCGCGCTTTACCCTAAAGGCAGCGACCTGATCCGGTTCTACCGGGAAACCCTGTTCCCGGCGAAGGCGGCCCTCGATCTCGCGTATTACCCGACAAGAACGATCTGGACCGACATTGCCTGGATCGTCCGGGGTGTGTTTGCCGTATTCGGTGCTGTGCCGCCTGCCGGCATCGAACTGGGTACCTTCACGCCGCGCGACTTGCCAACCACCGGCTTCCTCGCGGGGCCTAACCTCGACAGGAACGGCGGATGAACCACCTGAAAGCGAACGAAGCATCGGATATTTCCGGGCGCAACGTGCTAGTTACCGGGGCGGACGGGTTCATCGGCTCGCATCTTGTCGAGGCGCTCGTGGATCTTGAGGCGAACGTCACGGCGCTCTGCCTTTACAATTCGTACGACTCGCTGGGCTGGATCGATGACCTGCCGCAGGCCGTCAGGGCGCAGATAAACGTCGTTCGAGGCGATGTGCGCGATGCGGCTTTCGTGCGGAACATCACCGCGCGGCAGGACACCGTTTTTCATCTGGCGGCCTTGATCGCCATTCCGCATTCCTATGTTGCAGCCCAGTCCTACGTGGACACCAACGTCATGGGGACGTTGAACGTTCTTGAAGCGGCACGCGAGCACGACGTGCGCCGGGTGGTGGTCACTTCGACCAGCGAGGTCTATGGCACGGCACAGACGGTTCCGATTTCCGAAGCTCACCCGCTTCAGGGTCAGTCGCCCTATTCGGCCTCCAAGATCGGCGCGGACATGATAGCGGAGTCCTTTGCGCGTTCGCACGACCTGCCGGTTGTCATCCTGCGCCCGTTCAACACCTTCGGTCCGCGTCAAAGCGAACGGGCGGTGATCCCGACCGTCATCCGCCAGGCGCTAGACCCGCAGGTCACGTCGATCCGGATCGGTGACCTGACGCCTGTGCGCGATTTCACCTTCGTGAAGGATACAGCAGCGGCCTTCGTGGCGGCGGGAACGACGCGGGCACTGGAGTTCGGTGTGCCCTACAATGCCGGATCGGGCCGCGCAGTGACCATCGGCGAGGTTGTCGATCTGCTGTGCACCCTGACCGAATGCGGCAAGCCGATCGTGCAGGAGGTCGGACGGCTTCGCCCGCCCAAGTCCGAAGTCCGTGAACTGCTCGCCGACAGCAATCGCTTCCATTCCGCGACCGGTTGGAAGGCAAAGGTCGATCTGCGCGACGGTCTCGCCAAGTCCGTCAGCTGGTGGCGGCAGCGTGTTGCCGATGGACTCGTTCGACCGGAAACCAGCTATGCGACCTGAACGTGCAGCGGCGCCCGCCCGGCGCGTGGGAGTTCGGCGACGGCCCGTATTCGGGGCCGCACTCGCGGCGCTCCTGGCGATGTGCACGACCGTGGGCGTCCGCGCGGAAGAGTATCGTCTTCAGCCCGGCGATGTCATCGAACTGACCGTCGTAGGCGTGCCGGACATGAACATGAGGGCGTCGATCCAGATCGATGGCAGCCTGAGCTTCCCGCTTGTCGGGCCGTTGGAGGCCGCTGGTCTTACGATTGGCGAAACGCGCAGCCGGATACAGACATCCCTGTCCAGCCGATTGTTGCCGGCCTACCTTCCGGACGGCCGCGAAGTGCTGCGCGCAGTGGATCGCGACCAGATATCGGCATCCATCGCGGACTATCGCCCGGTTTTCGTCGGCGGCGACGTTGCCCAGCCCGGCGAGATACGCTTTCGCCCGGGCATGACAGTCCGGCAGGCCATTGCCGCCGCCGGGGGTGGACGGATCGTGCAGGTCCAGTCCACGAGCATAAATGAAAGCGCGCTCCGCGCCGACTATGCAGGTGCATGGCAATCGGCCGCCGCAGCGAGCGCCCGGGTCTGGCGCTTGCGCCAGGAACTCGGCGAGGTGGTCGCGTTCGATACCGAAACATGGTCTGGAGCCCCGGGCGCGCCCGGAGCGCTGGAAGAAGTCCTTCGAGTGGAGAAGGAAGTTCTTGGCGCTCGCCAGACAATACATCGTCAGGAGCGAACGCATCTGGTCCGCACCCTGACCCAGATCGATAGTCAGATCGACGTCCTTCAGCGGCTTCTGGAAGTGGCTAAGGCCAATGAGGCCATCGATGCCGAAGCGCTCGCCGTGGGGTTGGATGCCAATGCCCGCGGGCTGCTCAACCAGGCGCGGATCGCCGATATCCGTGTCGCCGCGCTCATTTCGTCGACCCGCCGGCTGCAAACCGAATCCAGCCTCATGCAGCTTGAGCGTCGCAGGACGGAGGCCGACCGAGAGCTGGTGCGGCTGGAGGAGGACCGGGAACTGGATTTGCTGTCGGCGCTGCAGGACGCCCGCGTCGCCGAGGCGCGCGAGCTTGCACGGCTTCGGTCCGCGGACGAGCAGTTGCGCGCCGCAGGACTTGCGCCGCCGACCTCGCAGCAAGGGGAGGGCGCTATCCTGATCCCGACCCTCATACGTGCTGGAGCGGAAGTGAAGGGGCCAGTGACCCACGATACCAGAATCCAACCGGGTGACGTCCTTGAAGTGCATCGCGGGATGCGGCTGCCCGTCCCGGCAACCGGCGCAGTGCCGACCGACGGCCGCAGGGCGCAGGCCGCGGTGCACTTCAAGTGAAAGCAGACGTAGTCGGGAACCAGAACCCGACGCTGAGCGGGTTGCCTGCTGTCCGACGATCCGGGGAAAACTGCGCTCCAATGCCAAACGGCAACGTGTCGGCAGGGCAGTCAGATTATCTGTGATGCGCAATGTGCCGACGCGTTTGATGCGGTGCAGACGCTTCGGGTGTTTGACCGTCGCGGGCACTTTCTTCGCCGTGCCACCGAGCCGGGTCTCATGGACTGGACTTGTGGGTTGGTCAGATACCCTTCCTCTTTCTCGCAGTGTGGGTCATCCTCGATTCTCCGAGGTTGTGGTTGACGGTATGAGTTTCGTATCAGGCGACCGAACGACGCCTGTCCACGGCATTGTGTGGGGAGAAGGTCGTGGCGTGGACGTCAATCGCTGTTTGCCGCTACGCGTTACACACCAGAGCGGTGGCGCATGCGAAAGAGAGGATGGTTGGCAATGTCTGACGTAGTGATAAGCGAGTTCATGTTTGACGCGGTCGCGCGAGACCTTGCTGCGGAATTCGATACCTGCTGGGACATCGGGTTGTGGAACCGGCGCGAGGAACTGCTGGCGCAGGTCGCCGACGCGCGGGCCCTTGTCGTGCGCAATGCGACCCAGGTGAATGGCGAGGTGTTGGATGCCGCGCCGAACCTTGAAGTGGTGGCCCGTTTGGGGGTCGGTCTGGACAATATCGACGTGGACGCATGCAAGGCCCGCGGCATTGAAGTCTGTCCGGCGATTGGCGCGAATGCCGTCTCCGTGGCCGAATATGTCCTCACGACGGCGATGATCCTGTTGCGTGGCAAGGCGTACCACGCGACTGCTGAGATGGTCGCGGGGGGCTGGGACCGGCCGAAATATGCGAGCGGTTTCGAACTTGCGGGGCGCAGGCTGGGCGTGATCGGCTATGGGTCCATCGGCCAGGTTGTCGGCGCCCGGGCCCACGCCATGGGAATGGAGGTCATTGCTTACGATGCAGTCATGTCCTCGGACGCGGAGGCATGGACTCCGGCCCGCCCGGTCGGGTTGGACCACCTCCTGTCGGAGGCTGATGTGGTCAGCCTGCATTGTCCCCGGCTGCCATCGACAATCGACCTGATCGACGCGACGGCCATCGCGAAGATGAAGCCCGGCGCCATCCTGATCAACTCTGCCCGTGGGGGCATCGTGAACGAAGCCGCCTGCGCCGCGGCGCTCAAGTCCGGCCATCTCGGGGGTGCCGCGTTGGATACTTTTGCCGTGGAGCCAATCGATGAGACTGCGCAGACCCTGTTCCGGGGATGTGAGAACCTGATCCTGACGCCCCATATTGCGGGCGTCACCCAGGACTCCAGCCGCCGCATCGCCGAGATCGCGGCCGCCAATGTGCGGCGCGTTCTCGGGGCTGGTTGATCTTTCAATCGCTGCGCACTGCAACTCACGATGCCAGCCGACCGCACGGCAAGGAGCTGTGTCGCCGGTGGCCTCTACGTCGGCGGAAGGCGCCCGCGTCGCCCCTACGAGGGGACCGGGGCGCCGATGCCCTCCAGATCGGCCTTCAGCGCGGCGCATTGGGCATCGCTCAACGGAACCAGAGGTGGCGCCTGCCGGGTCCAGCTGTCGTCGCCGCTGCGCCACGCCTCGATCTGCTTCATCGCTGCGACCATAGGATACTTCGTGGCCGTTGTACGCGCGGCCTTGACGGAGTCCATCGCCCTATCGCGCGTAGCACCCTCCGGCGCATGCAGTGCGGTCTGAACCCTCGCGGCGAAGGCATTGGTCGACCCGGAGATGATCCCCGCGGTGCCGATTGACAGGCCATCCCACAACATGGCCTCCGAAGAGGGATAGACATCAAAGCCTTCCGCCACGCCGCCGGTCGCGTCCACGATGGCCCGCGACTGTTCGAAGTCTCCGGAGCTGTCCTTGAGCCCTGCAATGATCGGCCCGAACGCCTCCCGCAGACGTGTCACGAGTGCCGGAGAGAGCGGCACGGCCGACATCTGCGGAAAGTGGTACAGGTAGATCCGCAGATCATCGTGAGCGATCTTGTCCACCAGATTTGCGTAATAGGCAAAGAGACCGTCGTCCGATGGCGACTTGTAGTAGTAGGGCGGCAGGACCAGCACATTCCAGTAGCCGGCCTCGACCGCGGATCGTGTGAGTTCCACGTTGTCGCCCGAAGAGGGTGCCCCGGTGCCGAAAATCACCCGATCTGTCTCGATCCCCGCCTCGGCAAAGGCGCTGGGCAACGCGAGGCGATCTCGCATCGAGATGGAACAGCCTTCGCCCGTTGTTCCGGTCGGCGCGACCCCGTCGCATCCCCCCTCCCCAAGAAGATGCCTGCAATAGCCAATCAGCTTGGTGACGTTCACCGATCCGTCCTTGTTGAAGGGCGTGATTGCGGCGGCATAGATGCCTCGGCGGGCTTTGGTCATGGGAATTGCATCTCCTGCTGGATGCTCATTCAGTACTCCCTGTCCCGGGGATTTGAAATGATCCTATTGAACTGGTCGTGGAGCCAGCTCGGGTCCGGAGCGTCAGGAATGGCCATCAAGGGGCAGAGCATCGCGATCGTGCCAAGGCAGTCTTTGCACGCTTCGGTATGCGGGTCGGTCGGCAACCCTCTCCGTATCCTTGCCAGATACAACTGGCAACGACGACATCTTCCAAAGGCGCGAATGGTGATTGCATTCACCTGGACCAGTGGCCTCTCCCGTGGATGCGCTTTCCGCCCCGCGCTCCGAAGCATAGCTTCGCGGGGTGTAGTTCCTCGGGTTTTCGTCTTCGGTCTCAGTTTGCCGTTGACCAAACGGCTCAGGAGGCCGACCAATTCGGCATCAGGGTTGCAACGTGCATAGGGCTCGATGGTCGCCGCGCGTCGGCTACCATCGAAATGACCGCAGACGGCAGTAGCCGGACGTATCCAGAGGATTCACCATATGATCGATCTCTACACCTGGACCACGCCGAATGGGCGCAAGGTCTCCATCCTCCTGGAGGAACTCGGCGTCGAGTACAGCACCCATGCCATCGACATCTCCAAGGGGGAGCAGTTCGAGCCGGACTTCCTGAAGATTGCGCCGAACAACAGGATCCCGGCGATTGTCGACCGGGACACCGGGCAAACCCTGATGGAGAGCGGCGCGATCATGCTCTATCTCGCCGACAAGTACGGGAAGTTCTCTGCGACCGGCAGCGAATACTGGCGGATGATGGAATGGCTGATGTGGCAGATGGGCGGTCTGGGACCGATGCTGGGGCAGGTGCATCACTTCGTGAAGTACAACCGCGGGCTGTCGGAATATGCCGAGGAGCGCTTTTCCAAGGAAGCCAACCGGCTCTATCGCGTTCTGGACGCGCATCTTGAGGGCCGGGAATTCATCGCTGGCGATGGCCGTGGCGCCTACACGATCGCCGACATGGCGTGCTGGCCATGGATCTCCCGCTTCGAGTGGCAGCAGATTGACCTGAACGGGTTTCCGAATGTCCGCGACTGGTATGTCCGTATCGCGGAACGTCCTGCAGTGCAGCGTGGTTATCACGCGCCGAGGTTCGTGAACGAGGTGCCGATGCCATAGGCCGCGGGCTTGTCCGCGATGGTATGGCTGCCCGGGTGGGCTAGAAAGATCGTGGTTCTGAAATCTTACCCAGCCACGCCGTCTCCGATCGCGCAGCATCCGCGGCAGAGCAGGTCGGGGCAGGTCAGCAAGGGCTTGACGCGCCGTGGGTTTTCGAATTGCTTCCAACCTCGGCGTTTGTGACGTCCCAAGCGTGACTACCCAGGTTCCCGTCCCGATCTCCCGAGCGGTGGCGTTGAGTAAATGGCGGGCTACGCGCCGTGACCTCCGAATGCGCCGCCAACGACGGCCATGCGTTGGTTGCTGTCGCGATCTTGTGGCAGGGAGGCACGGGTGAGGGCTCAACCCGGTGGGCGCTTGCGGGCATACAGGCGGGCGGGCAGGCGGTGATCGGTTCGCACAGAGCGGGCGCTGCGGGTGCCGGGTCCTGACCAGGAAGGCAATGGAATGACCGAAGAACTGCTGCTCGTCTTTGCCGCGTTCGCGCTGGGCGGTATCCTGAAGGGGGCCACTGGCGCCGGCGCACCCATTCTGGCGGTGCCGATCATGGCCCTGCTCGTCGATGTGCCCTTTGCCGTTGCGGTCTTCATCCTGCCCAACATCGCCTCGAATGCGGTGCAGGCATGGACGCATCGCACGTCCATTCCCGATCGTCGTTTCGTCGCAACCTTCGCGCTGGCAGGGGCCTTCGGTGCGGTTCTCGGGACCTATATGCTGGCCCGGCTGAGCGGCTCGATCCTCTCGGCAGCGGTGGGCTGGATCGTGCTGGGATACGTTGCCTTCCGTCTTGCCCGTCCCCACTGGAAGCTCTCCATGCAGTTTGCGACCCGGCTTTGCGCGCCCGTGGGCGTCGCCGGGGGCATCCTGCAAGGCGCGATCGGCCTTTCCGCCCCGGTGTCGATCACCTTCCTGAACGCGATGCAGCTTGAGCGGCGCGCCTTCATTTCGACCATCTCGTTCTTCTTTGCCGCGATGGCCTTCGCACAGCTGCCCGGGCAGGTCGCATTCGGGATCATGACCTGGGAACGGCTCCTTTACAGCGCCCTGGCGACTGTGCCGCTCATGGGGTTCATGCCGGTGGGGAGTTTCCTTGCCCGGCACATTAGCAAAGACGTCTTCGACCGAGTCCTCTTGCTGCTTCTGACATTAATCTCGCTGAGGCTGGTGGTCGACGGCTTCCTCTAGCCGGGCGTAAGAGGCCGGCGGATAAAAGGTCGCCACCCGGCGATCACATGATCATCCGGGCGGCGTTTTTTCGGTCACAGGACGAACTGGCACGCGTCCATCATCACCCGGTCACAGCGTTGCAGCGAAGGCGTCGATCCCGGCCTGGGCAACTTCCATGTCCTGCGCAGGGGTGCCGGAGCTGATGCCGATACCGCCCACGACATCGCCGTCGGCCACGACGGGCAACCCGCCGCCGACCACCATCAATCGCCCTCCGATTGCGGATTCGATGCCATAGGTCGGGGCACCCGGCTGGCTGGTTTCACCATAGAGATGGGTGGCCTTCTTCGCGCCGGAGGCGGTGAAGCTCTTGTCGATGGCGATGGTCGTGCTGGTCACCTTGCCACCGTCCATCCGCTCGAACGCGACAAGGTTGCCGGCTTCGTCGGTGATGGCGATGCACATCGGGACACCGATTTCCTCTGCCTTGGCACGGGCACCGGCGATCAGCACGCGGGCGTCCTCGATATCGAGCCGTTTGATTGTCAGCATGGTCCTACCTTTCAACCTGGGATTTGACCTTGCGGCGATAGGCATGCAGCAAGGGTTCGGTGTAGCCGGAAGGTTGCTCTGCGCCCTTCAGGATCAAATCGCGCGCCGCCTGGAATGCGTACCCGTCGCAATCCGGCGCCATCGGGGAATAGGCCGGGTCATCGGCATTCTGGGCATCGACCTTGGCGGCCATGCGTCGGAGGCTTTCGAGAACCTGACCCTCGTCGATGATACCGTGCACCAACCAGTTCGCGAGGATCTGGGAAGCAATGCGCAGTGTTGCGCGGTCCTCCATCAGCGCCACGTCATTGAGGTCCGGCACCTTGGAGCAGCCGACCCCCTGGTCCACCCAGCGCACCACGTAACCGAGGATTGACTGGCAATTGTTGTCGAGGCCATGCCGGATCTCCTCTTCCGAAAGGTTTCGGCCACGCAGGATCGGTGGTGTGAGAAGGTCCTTCTGGCTGGCCTTCTGACGCCTGGCGATTTCTTGGAGGCGCGCAAAGACATCGACCTCGTGGTAGTGGGTGGCGTGCAATGTGGCCGCCGTGGGCGAGGGCACCCAGGCCGTCGTGGCGCCCGACATCGGATGCCCGATCTTGGCGGTCAGCATCTCCGCCATGTCGTCGGGCTTGGCCCACATGCCCTTGCCGATCTGGCCGCGCCCCCCAAGGCCGGTCTCTACGCCGGCATCGACGTTGTTGTCTTCGTAGGCCAGCAACCAGGGCGCGGATTTCATGTCCTCCTTCGGAATCACCGGACCGAGATGCATGCTGGTGTGGATCTCGTCCCCCGTGCGGTCGAGGAAGCCGGTATTGATGAACATCAGCCTGTCTTTCACCTGTCGGATGCACTCCACCAGGTTGACCGAGGTCCGCCGCTCTTCGTCCATCACCCCGAGCTTCACGCTGTTGCGGGGCAGGCGCAGGATGTCCTCGACCCGACCGTACAGCGTATTGGCGAAGGCAACTTCCTCTGGCCCGTGCATCTTGGGCTTCACGACGTAGACCGATCCTGTCACGGAATTCCGGTCCTGCTCCCGGTTGAAATCATGCATGGCCGCCGTGACCGTGAAGAGCGCATCGAGGATCCCCTCGGGCACCTCATCGCCTTCCAGGAGCACGGCGTCGGTTGTCATGAGGTTGCCGACATTCCGAACCAGCGCGAGGGAGCGACCCTTGAGCACCAGCGGCGATCCGTCCGGCGCCAGGTAGGTCCTGTCGTGGGCAAGCTTGCGCTCCACCGGTTTGCCGTTCTTCTCGAAGGTCTCGGTCAGGGTGCCGTCCATCAGGCCGAGCCAGTTGGAATAGGCCAGAACCTTGTCCTCGGCGTCGACGGCGGCGACCGAATCCTCGCAATCATGGATGGCCGTGATTGCACTTTCGAGGACGACATCGCAGAGACCGGATGCGCTGGCGGCGCCGACCGGATGGGAGGGATCGATCACCAGCTCGATATGAAGACCGTTGTGCCGGAGCAGGTAGGACACCGTGCCCGACCGCTCGGCATACCCGACGAAGGCGTCGGGCTGGGCCAGCTCTTGTTCACTGTCGCCGATCTGGGCCACCAGCCGTTCGCCCTTGCGGCAATAGCCCGACACATCGGCATGGGAGCCGTCCGAGAGCGGGACCGCCTTGTCCAGGAACCCGGCTGCCCAGGCAACGGCCTGCGCGCCCCTCGCGGGATCATAGCCGGGGCCAGCGGGAGAACCCGGCAGGGCGTCGGTGCCGTAGAGTGCGTCGTAGAGGGATCGCCAGCGGGCATTCGCGGCATTCAACGCATAGCGGGCGTTCATGACCGGAACGACAAGCTGCGGGCCCGCAATGCTCGCGATTTCGGGATCGGCGTCCTTTGTCCCGACGGTGAAGGGCGCGCCCTCGGGCACGAGGTAGCCAATCTCCTCCAGGAAGGTGCGATAGGCATCCGGATCGATCGGCTGCCCCTTGTTGGACCGCGCCCAGTCATCCATCTGCGCCTGAAGTTCCGCCCGAACGTTCAGAAGATGCCGGTTCACAGGGGCAAGGTCCTTGAGCAGGGCGGCAAGGCCCTCCCAGAAGGTCTCCGCCGCGATGCCTGTTCCACGCAGCAGCCGTGTCTCGGCGAACTCCGCCAGTTCTGTCGCAACCTGAAGCCCGGCGCGCTCGATATAGCTCATCTCGTTTCTCCACGAAGTTTGCGTCTGCGTAGATCGCGCTGGTGATCGGGATCAATTTCGGAGATTGTCTTTTCCACGATGTGGAAAAAGGGCAGGGCGGAACTTGCGGATTTCTGAGAAGCCCGGCGCCGGTGTCGTTCAGTCGGTGGACCGGGCCCTTGCCCTGCTAGAGGCGCTTGCGGAAAGCGATGGCGGCGCGCGGCTGTCGGATGTGGCACGGGACTTGGGGTTGCCGGTTTCAACCGTGCATCGGTTGCTGACAACGATGCAAATGCGCGGCTTTGCCCACCACGAACCCCATAGTGGCAGATGGGTGATCGGACACCGGGCCTTTTCTGTCGGGGAGACCTTCGCCCACCATGCCAACCTCGTCGGCCCGGCACGTCCGATCCTGCGTGCGCTGCGGGACATGACACGGGAGACCGCCAATCTCGGGGTGCTGGAATCGGAGGAGGCGGTGACGATCGCACAGGCCGAAAGCCGAGAGATCAAGCGCGCGATTGCCCCGCCGGGGGGGCGTGTTCCGATCCTGAATTCCGGCATGGGCAAGGCGATCATCGCAACATGGCCTGATGAGGCGATCCGCAACCTCGTGGAGCGTCAGGGGCTGCGGCCGATGACCTCCCGGAGCCTTGGGTCGCTGGAGGAGGTCATGGAGGAAATTTCCAGGGTTCGCGATATGGGCTACGCCGTCGATAACGAGGAATTCGTGTCCGGCATGAGATGTGTCGCGGCCGTCGTCTGGTCTGCCAATGGCGAACCGGTTGCCGCGATCTCTGTGTCCGGTCTTGCTGCGCGGGTAACGGTCGCGCGCGTCCCGGAATTTGCTGGCAGCGTCGTTCAGAAGGCCGCTGAGCTGTCGAAAGCGATCAGTGGAGCGGCGTGACAGCCTCAAGCGCCGGGTCCACAGCACTCCGCGTGCGGCTCGTCGTTGCGTTGCGGAAAGGCAAGTCTCGCCCGCTTTCGGCAAGCCCCGGAAGCAGCTTGCCCTTGGCCTGTCGCAGTTTTCCGCTTACGAGTTGGCGAACCGATGCTGAATGGCGCCCCGTTTCCCGGATCAAACCGCCGCCCCGGTGATCGGAATACTGTGCCATTGCGAGCCTGCTCGTGTATTCGGCATGGAAACTGCGGAGAAGAATGCATGAAGACCCGTCACCTGGCCATTTCGACCCTTGCCCTGTCCCTGCTCGGGGCCTGCGCTGAACTGGATACGCTGAGCGAAGGCGGCATGGTCGACGCACGCACGGTGGAGTTGCCTGAAAACGTCGTTGCTCTTGCAGCACCGGGCCAAGACCTTTCAACCGCCCGGCAACAGCCTGAAGACGGGTGTTACTGGTACCAATGGAACGGTCCGGTGGAGACCACATGGATCCCCCTGCGCAGCCGCGACGGTCGGCCGATCTGCGCCCGCCCGGCATCCGCACTCGATCTTGCTGGTTAGGTACATCGACGTGAAGGGCGAGGCCGCGTGCCGGCCTCGCTGTAGGGCGTATCGTCAGTTGACGTGACGTGCCCGCCGGTCAGTTCGATGCCGTGACGAAGTCCTCGCCCGGATAGAGCTTTGCCATCGTGCCGGTGGCGACCTGATCGTAGAGCCCGTTGATATGGGCCATCACCATGCGCACGCAGCCCGAACTCGACCGGCTTCCGATGGTCCGGGGCTGCGGCGTGCCGTGAATCCGCAGGTAGGTGTCGCGGTTGCCGACATAGAGATAGAGCGCCCGCGACCCGAGCGGATTGGAGGGACCGGGCGCCTGCCCGTCCGCGTATTGCTCGTAAAGATGCGGATCGCGTTTGATCATCTGCGCCGTGGGAGTCCATGTCGGCCACTTGGCCTTGCGCCGGATGGTGTAGGTCCCGGGTTCGTAGAGATTGCCACGACCGATGGCGACGCCATAGCGCATGGCCGTACCGTCCCCCTGGATATGGTAGAGGTACCGGGCCACGGCATCGACGTGGATGTCGCCGGGTTTCAATCCGTCGTTGGCCTCCACGAGGCGCGGAAGGAAGCGTGGGTTCAGGCCCCAGGGGTTCGACGTGGCGGGATCGAAGCCGGCCGGCGTGACCTGGGCGTCCCATGACGCCCAGTCGCCAGCGGTGGCTGCCATGGCCTTGCTGGCCAAGGGCTGCGAGAACAGCGCAGCAGCAGAGATTATAAAATGGCGGCGCGTCAGCATGCCGGATCCCCTGTTCGGTTGACTCGTATTACGTTTGTCGAATTTGCCGTATCTTCCCTACCGACGGCAAGGCGCCTGTCAACGCTTCTCACTCACGGTGTCGTGTAAACCTGCGGATTCACGCCGCCTGAACGCCAGAATGGCGGGTGCCTCGGCGCATGTCCGCCCAAAACCCGACGACAGGCGCTACGCGATGTAGGCTATGCAACGCCCGGTCGAGGGCAGAGCGGCGACTGGCCAAGCGCCCATGGCGCCTATGACTTGCACGAAGATAGCACTGCACAAGTGCAACGAAGAAGGGCCGGACGCTTGGCGCCCGGCCCGGTATTGGTAGTGCTGGCCAAAAAAAACTGGTGCCGGTGCTTTCGGCACAGATCCAGGCGTCGGCCCGTGGTCAGACGGTGGCGCCCTTGACCCGGATCGCGCGTCCGATGCAGCCGGCGACGACACCGACGGCGATTGCGATCACCAAGTCGATCGTCTCCACCTTGCTGGCATCGAATCCCGCAAAGATGAATGGCTCCGCGACGCCTACGAGCCCACCGAGAATGGCGGCCACCAGGAGGTTCCTGGTCATCATGCCAAGTGCGAGGCCGAGAATGCCCGGCAGGCTCAGGACGTTGCCGGCAATGGTTCCAAGAATGTCGAGCATGTTCAGCATGTTCGGGTGCTCCTTACTTCACTCGGTCTTGCCGTTCAGGAACGACTTCAGCGCTTCGGTTGCGGGTCCCATGTCGAGCAGGGAGCTCTTCTGAAGCTCCACGCCCTCACCGGATTCCAGCGCCTCGATGATGCTGCGATATTCTTCGAGATAGCCCGCCGGAAGACCGTGCGCGATGCCCTGGTGGCAGTCGATGCAGGTCTTGCCCTCGTCAATCGCCAGCTGGTGGTCCTTCGCGGCCCGTGTCTCTTGGATGGTGAAATCCATGTACTCGAAGGCGTGGCAGTTCCGGCACTCGCGGCTGTCGCTCTTTTTCATCTTTTCCCAGACCAGCGATGCCATGTGCAGGCGGTGCTCTTCGTACTTCTCGTCGGTATCGATGGTCCCGATGATCTCGTGGAAGAGGTCCTTGCTGGCCATGATCTTGGCCTTGACCTTGTGCTGCCATTCATGTGGCACGTGGCAATCCGGACAGGTGGCGCGCACGCCGGAGTGGTTGTTGTAGTGCACCGTCTCCGTGTACTCGTCGAAGTTCTTCGACATCGTGTGACAGCTGATGCAGAACTCCTCGTTGTTGGTTTCCTCCAGCGCCCAGTGGAATCCGCCCCAGAAGAGGATCCCGGCGAGGAATCCCGCGATGATCAGGAAGCCGAGGCTGAGCACACCGCTCGGACTCCAGAACGCGTTCCAGATGCGTCGGATGAAGCCGGGCTGCTTTTCGTCATTGGTCGATCTTGCCATGGGTTATCCCCCTGTTTGCCCGGTCCTGTCAGCGCGTCACAGACGGCACGAATTCATTGTCGACCAGCGCCGGCGCATTGACCTGCGGTACGTGGCACTGGTTGCAGAACCAGCGGGTGCCGGCCACATGGTCCATTTCCACGCCATCGCGGTCGAGGTAGTGGGTCATCGACAGCGTGGGTGCGCCGCGGTCGCCAGCGTTTGTCCAGTCGTGGCAGCCCAGGCACTGGTTGGTGCGCAGGTCCATCTGGTACTGGTCGATCGAATGCGGAACCAGCGGTGGCTGCTGGCGGTATTCGCGGTTGAACCGCTGTGTTTCCTGTTTGAAGACCTGCTCAAGTGGCACGGGGTCTTCCACGCCGGCACCGCGGAGCGACGACAGCCCGCTTGCGGATTGGGCGAGGCCGATCCCGGCCAGGGTCAGGGTGGCTGCGGCGGCAAGAATGCCTGCAAGGACCGGCTGTCTCATGGTTGCTCTCCGTTGCTCAGTTCACGCTGCATGTCTGTTGGACGGCTCGGTGACCCGGGCCG
The DNA here is from genome assembly GCF_003003255.1 of Aliiruegeria haliotis. Taxonomy (GTDB): domain Bacteria; phylum Pseudomonadota; class Alphaproteobacteria; order Rhodobacterales; family Rhodobacteraceae; genus Tropicimonas; species Tropicimonas haliotis. Next base: position 392,375 of record NZ_PVTD01000002.1, on the reverse strand, counting down.
CATCGTTCGGGGCCTCGACGTGAGTGTCGAAGCGGTTGGTAAAGGTGAAGACGTCCATCGCGCAGACGTCGATGCACCGACCGCAATTGGTGCAGTCGGGCGACAGGATCAGGGGGGAGGCCTCGCCCTTGCCCCTCAGGGCGGGGGAGATCACCTGGTTCTCGGGGCAGACGGCATAGCAATCCATGCAATCGTCGCATTCGCTGCGTTTCACGGCAGAGACCCGCAGAAGGCTCCTGATGCCGACAAGGCTATAGAAGGCGCCGACCGGGCAGACATGTCCGCACCAGCCACGCCGGGCGACCAGCAGGTCGAACAGGAAGATCGCGGCAACCATGCCCCAGATCCAGCCCATGCCAAAGACCAGCCCGCGATGCACCATGGTGACCGGGTTCACGATTTCCCAGGCGATGGTGCCGGTGACGGCGGATACGACCACGACGGTGCCGAGGATCCAGTACCGGGCGCTCCGCTTCGGCTGCCAGCCTTTCTGGATATTGAGCTTGTCATGCAACCAGTGGGCGCCGTCAGTGACCGGATTTATCGGGCAGACCCAGGAGCAATAGACCCGGCCGCCGACGAGCGCGTAGGCTGCCAGCACGATCAGCCCGCCAATCAGGGCCGTTGTTTCCGGCCAGTGTCCGGCGGCCATCATCTGGGTCAGGATCAGCGGGTCGTTCAGCGGCAGGAAGCCGAAGGTCATGGACCCCGCGAGGTTGCCCTGTACCCACCAGATGCCGAACCACGGCCCCAGCAGGAAAAGAATCAGGAAAAATGCCTGGGACACCCGGCGCCAGATCAGGAACTTGTGCGCACCGTACCAGCCTTTTTCCTCGATGGCCTCCTGCCCGACCGGGAGGTGGACCTTGCCTTTGGCGCTCATCGCGTCACCTCCGGCAGCTTGTAGGTCGGCTCGAAGCCGCCCCCCTGGAAACTGCTCTCCGGTGAGGCCGGCAAACCGTCGACAAAGCCGCCCGGTGCGGCGAGGTTGTCGGTGCCGGGGCCGGGCAGGCGGTCGGGAAGATCGATGATCCCCTCGACGACCGGCGCGCCCTTGGCTTCCTTCTCCTCCCAGCCGAGCCGGTAGTGTTCTCCGGGGGCGCCACGGGCGAGCCGGACGGGCAGGACCTTGATCGCCGCCTCGGGCAGGACGCATTTCTGTTCGCAGATACCGCAGCCGGTGCACGCTTCCGCATGCACGATCGGCGCGAAAATGGCGTGGTGTCCTGAGCGCTCGTTGTGGAGCAGGTCCAGCGAGATCGCCTCGTCGATCATCGGGCAAACCCGGTAACAGACGTCGCAGCGAAGCCCGAGGTAGTTCAGGCAGTTTTCCTGATCGACCAGAACGGCCGTGCCCATCTGGGCGTGTTCGATATTTGTCAGACCCTTGTCGAGCGCGCCTGTCGGGCAGGCGGCGACGCAGGGGATGTCGTCGCACATCTCACAGGGAATGTCGCGGGCCGTGAAATAGGGCGTGCCCGTGGCCGGGCCGTCCTGGCCGAGCTCGGCCAGGACAAGTGTGTCATAGGGGCAGTCGCGCACGCAAAGCCCACACCGGATGCAGGCGGCAAGGAAATCGTCCTCCGCGAGTGCGCCGGGCGGGCGGAGCGCGGTGTCCGGCAGAGCCTTGGCGTCCCGCGTCACGTAAGCCAGCAGAGAGCCCGCCACCGCACAGCCAGCCGTCATCCGCGCGGTGTCCGTCAGGAACCGCCGGCGATCGACTTTCTTCGGTTTTGCGGCGGTGGCCATGCGGCTCTCCCCGGCTCAGGTGTCGTGCGTGTTTGCGTGGTTGACGGTCAGGCCCGTTCGACCTTGCAGGCGCATTTCTTGAAGTCCGTCTCCTTGGAGAGCGGGCAGGTCGCGTCGAGCGTCAGCTTGTTGGTGAGCTGGCCCTCGTCGAACCAAGGCATGAACACGAGCCCTTCGGGCACCTTGTTACGTCCGCGGGTTTCCACGCGCGAGGTGACCTCGCCGCGGCGGGTGGAGACGACGATCTCCTGGCCGCGCCGCAAACCACGTGCCTGGGCGTCCTTCGGATGCATGTAGACTACGGCCGAAGGATAGGAGCGGTGCAGTTCCGGGACCCGGCGGGTCATCGAGCCGGAATGCCAATGCTCCAGCACACGGCCGGTGCAGAACCAGAGGTCATATTCGTCATCCGGGCTCTCGGCCGCCTGTTCATAGGGCGCGAAGATGATGTTCGCCTTGCCGTCCGGCTTGCCGTAGAACTGCACGCCCTTGCCTTCCTCGACATATGGGTCGTAGCCCTCGCGGAAGCGGTAGAGCGTTTCCTTGCCGTCGACCACTGGCCAACGCAGGCCGCGGGCCTGGTGGTAGGTGTCAAACGGGGCGAGGTCGTGGGCGTGACCCCGGCCGAAGCCGGCATATTCCTCGAACAGCCCCTTCTGCACGTAGTAGCCGAAGTGTTCCGCGTCGTCGTTGTGGAACCCCTCTGCGGTTTCGCTGAGCGGAAACTTGTTCACTTCGCCGTTCTCGAACAGGACCTCGTAGAGCGTCTTGCCGGCAAGTTCGGGCTTCTGCGCAATGAGTTCCTCGCCCCAGGCTTCCTCCACCGTGAAGCGCTTGGAGAATTCCATCACCTGCCAAAGGTCCGACTTCGCCTCGCCCGGAGCCTGCACCTGTTGGCGCCAGAACTGGGTGCGGCGCTCGGCATTGCCGTAGGCACCTTCCTTCTCAACCCACATGGCAGTGGGCAGGATCAGGTCGGCGGCCAGCGCGGTCACGGTCGGGTAGGGGTCCGACACGGTGATGAAGGTCTCCGGGTTGCGATAGCCCGGGTAGCCTTCCTCGTTCATGTTGGGCGCGGCCTGCATGTTGTTGTTGCACTGCACCCAGTGGCACTTCAGGTCGCCATCCTTGAGCTTGCGGTGCTGGAGCACGGCGTGGAAACCGGGCTTCGGCGGGATGGTCCCGGCCGGCACGTTCCAGGCGGTCTCGCAGATTTCGCGGTGCTTGTCGTTGGCCACGACCATGTCGGCAGGCAGGCGGTGGGCAAAGGTGCCGACCTCGCGCGCGGTGCCGCAGGCGGAGGGCTGGCCCGTCAGCGAGAAGGGCGAGTTGCCCGGCTCGGAGATCTTTCCGACCAGCAGGTGCACGTTGTACATCAGCGAGTTCACCCAGGATCCGCGGGTGTGCTGGTTGAAGCCCATTGTCCAGAGCGACATTACCTTGCGGTTCGGGTCGGCATATTGCTCTGCCAGCGCTTCGAGCTGCGCTACCGGAACACCGGACAGCTCGGAGACGTACTCGGCCGTGTACTCGGAGACGGCAGCGGCATATTCCTCGAAGCTCATCGGCTCCAGCTTGCCGGAGTTCGGGTTCGCCGCTTCCATCTGGAGCGGATGCTCGTCGCGCAGCCCGTAGCCGATATCCGTCGCCGTCTTGGTGATGTTGACGTGCTTCTCCAGGAAGTCCTTGTTCACCTTGTCATTCTGGATGATGTAGTTGGCGATGAAGTTCAGGATCGCGAGATCGGTCTGCGGCTCGAAGATGATGCCATTGTCGGCCAGCTCGAACGAGCGGTGCTCGAAGGTGGAGAGCACGTGCACCTGGGCACCCGGCTTGGTCAGGCGCGTGTCGGTCAGGCGCGACCACAGGATGGGGTGCATCTCCGCCATGTTGGACCCCCAGAGCACGAAGGTATCGGCGTGCTCCAGATCGTCATAGCAGCCCATCGGCTCGTCGATGCCGAAGGTGCGGATGAAGCCCACAACGGCAGAGGCCATGCAATGGCGCGCGTTCGGGTCGATGTTGTTCGACCGCAGGCCGGCCTTCATGAACTTCGCGTTGGCGTAGCCTTCCCAGACCGTCCACTGGCCGGAACCGAAGATCGACACACCCGCGCCGCCCTTCTCCTTCAGGGCGGCCTTCCATTTCTCGGCCATGACATCGAAGGCCTCGTCCCAGCTCACGGGCTCGAACTCGCCGTTCTTGTCGAACTGGCCGCCCGACTTCCGCAGCATCGGCGTGGTCAGCCGGTCCGAACCGTACATGATCTTGGATAGAAAATAGCCCTTGATGCAGTTCAACCCGCGGTTCACCGGTGCATCCGGGTCGCCTTGCGTAGCCACGACGCGACCTTCCTTGGTCCCCACGAGCACCGAACAGCCGGTGCCGCAATACCGGCATGCGGCCTTGTCCCAGCGGATATCCGGGGTGCGGGCCTGGGCATCGGCGGGCGCGTTGGGCAGGGTGATCCCCGCGGCGGACGCGGTCGCCACGGCTGCGGTCGATTTCAGGAAAGTCCGGCGAGAGTCTGACATGGTCATTGGCTGTGCTCCGGTTCAGGTGGTGCAGGGGGTGGCGACCGGCTGCGGCGCGTCTTCGCCGCCCTGCAGGTCTTCGAAATGGTGATAGGTGAGCGCGAGAGAGACCACGCCGGGGATCTGGTGCATGGCCATGATGGTCTCGGAGGCGAGAGAGCCCTCGACATCCTCCACCACGACCACCAGCCGACCGTCGTCGGTCCTGGCATGGATCTCGACACCGTCCATGGCGCTGGCAGCGCGTGCCACGCTCTCGACCATGTCCGGGGCGGCATGCACCAGGCATCCGCATATGTTCATCGCGCGTCCTCCAGTTCTACGAGGCTTTTCCGCGCAAGCGACATCGCATCGGCGGGGCAGGTGGAAATACAGGCGCCGCAGCCGGTGCAGGCGCTTTCGTCGATCAGCGGGCGGGCCCGGCCTCCAAGCTCCAGGCGGAACCGGATGGCACGCTCGTCGCAGGCGTCTTCGCAGGAACGGCAGGCAACGCCGCCGAGCGACAGGCAGGTATCGGAGACAGCGATCGCCCAAGGCCAGGCAGCTATGCGGTCGGGGCTGAGGGCGTCGGTGGGACAGGCCCGGGCACATTCGCCGCAGAAGTTGCATCCCCGTTCCGTCATGTCCAGCAGGACCGCGCCCTGTCCGTCGCTCTGGATGATGGCTTGCGGGCAAGCTTCGGCGCAGTCGCCGCATCCGGTGCAAGCGCGTCGAAAGCCGTCGACCAGGGCACCGGGCGGCCGAAGGATGTCTGCGCGCAGGACGTCTGCGCGCAAGAATTCCCTTCTGCTTGTCTGGGTGGTCATTCGACATACCTCGACGGAAATCGGTGTTTTTGTGCCCAATATCTGGTCGAAACCAACCTAACCTTGACTTAGATCAGCGCATACCGGTTTTTTGGTTTTCCGGTCGGGGCGGTATGCCGCACCCCCAAGGCAACCCACCGTGGCTGGCTACCGCAAGCCTCGTTGCCAGGGTGCGTGGTGAATGCCGCCGTGGAGACCCGGGCAATTCCGGTCGCCTCCGCTGCGGGCAGTGCGATGCTTGGGGCCTTTCGCGATGTGGGCTGCCGGTGTTGCGCTGTCCCTGCCGGTTCAAGCAGGAAGCCGGTGCAGCAATATCCTGCCGTCTGCTCACGATTAAGTGCCCAGTGCTTGGAAGTATTTGCTATGACTTGATTCGAGCCGGCCAGAGTGGCCTGCAACACAGACAAAATGGACGAAAGGACACGCCATGTTCCGCCTTGCAAAGCTCTCCGTGATTCCAGTGGTTTTCCTGGTTGGCGCCTGTGAGAACTCCGGTGCGAACTACACGCCTGTTATCGATGGGCCGGTCAGCGCGAACTACAACTCCGATCTCGCACAATGCCAGTCACTCGCTGCGTCGCAAGGAACGGTCAACAGCGAAACCGGGGCCGCTGCGCTGACCGGTGCCGCACTGGCCGGGGGCACCGCCGCGCTGATCGACAATACCGGCAGCAACGCCCGTGACGCTGCATTGGTAGGGGCCGTTGCCGGCGGGATCTCCAGCGCTGCACAGAACGTTTCCCAGAAGGAAGTCATCGTGCGCAACTGCATGCGCTCCCGTGGCTACAACGTCGTCGGCTAGAGCCTCGCGGCCCTTGCAAGGGATCCGCCGTGAAATGCATTGACGGCCGCCCGCATCCCGGGCGGCCGTTTTTCATTGGTGCCGGATGTGGAGGCCGCGTCTCGTCGACCATTTGGCCGACCTGCAGGACAGACTTCAGAGGTCGACCGCGCGCGCCGGCGACAGCCTGCCGCGGAGCAGGTCGCCGATGGCGAGCAGGTTGCCCCGCAAGCGCCCACGACTGTCCGTCCATGGGCGCGGTCGAATCGAGTACACGAGATTGGACACAACGTTCCGGGTCATCAGGCGCAGGGCGCGCCTGCGCCCCATGGTGCCTTTCCCGACAAGGTAGACCGGGTTGGATAATTGCGAATAGCCGAGCCGGCGCCCGGGAGAGCGGCCGACCTTGGTTCCAAGGTGGACACCGACTGTTGCCTCATTGCGAACAATCCGACCGTAGGGTGCCAGGCGGCGTGAGAAGTCCACATCCTCCAGCCAGCTGTAGAGCGGCAGTGCCTCATCGAAGCGGATGTTGTTGCGGAGCGCCGGGCGTGCACGGAACGCCATGTTGCATCCGTAGCCGTTGTGGATATCCGTCAGGCTGGATCCTGTAGGCGGAAGATCTTCAAGCAGGCCCTGGCCATCCTCATGTGTCAGGCCGGGGCCGGAGACATCATCAGCCACAAGGGTTCCAGAGGCCATGACGACGTCGAGTTGCGTCTTGAAAAGCGCGTCGACAGCGGCCAGGTAGCCTTTTTCCATAAGGAAATCGTCGTCGAGGAGCAGGACCGTGTCAGCCTCAGTGAGGTGTTGGAAAATGCGGTTGCGCTGCGGGCTGCCACCTTTCGGCCCGGTCAGCACACGGATCGGAAACGGCAGGTCGGAAAGCGCGGTTCGGTCGATGTCGCCGTCCGATGCGACTGAAATCAGAAGTTGGTCGGGGTGCCGGGTCTGCTCACGAATAGCCCGAACCGTGCGGGTCAGAATGTCCCGCCGAGCTGTGCTGGGGATGGCAACGATCAGCCTGCGGGGCAGCTCCGGTGCAGGGGCATCCTCCGGGCGGGGCCTCATGTTGGCGGGCTGGGTCGTCGCCTCCATCACACATACCCTTTGACTGTTTCACTCAATACTGGCACGGTCCACCGGAACGCTGGGGGGCGTGCAAGAGACCGACGGAAGAACCCGATGACGCGCGAAAGCCGGCCCCTGCAAGTTGATTGCCCTGCGTGGATCGATACTGCAAGGTCTGCGGTCTGGCGTCTCGTCATTCTTCTATGCCTGCTGTTCTGGGCGCCGATCATCTATCTGCTGGTCGCGTGATACGCGGCATCGCAGCTAGCGGGCACCATCCCGTGACAGCACCACGTTGATCGTCCGCACCATGATCCGGAGGTCGCGCCAGACCGACGGATTGCGCACATATTCCACATCCATCGCCACCCGCTCCGCATAGGTCGTGGTGGAACGCCCGTTCACCTGCCAGTTGCCGGTGATTCCCGGGCGGACGGATTTGTACTCGGCGATATGGTCGCGATAGAACCGCACTTCATCTGCGACGATGGGCCGGGGCCCCACGGCGGACATGTCGCCCTGAAGCACGTTCCAGAACTGCGGCAGTTCATCGAGCGACGTCTTGCGTAGGAAATGGCCAAGGCAGGAGACCCGGGGATCTTTGGCAAGCTTCTGCGTGCTTTCCCACTCCGCCCGGGCGGCCGGGTCCTTCGCCAGCAACTCCTCGAGCACATCGGTCGCATTCGGGACCATGGTGCGGAATTTCAGGCACTTGAAGGGTCGACCCGCATGTCCGATCCGTTCGTGTGCAAAGAAGACCGGTCCGCCTTCGCGGAGCCAGAGCACAAGCGCAATGGTCAGCATGGCTGGCAGGAAGAACAGCAGCCCGGTCACACTGACCACGATGTCGAGCGATCGCTTGGCTGGCGAGATCTCCGGGAACGCTGTCACACCGCGTTTGTGGCGCTGTCCGAGGACAGCACCCGCCTCCACCAGGCTCGCGCCCGGATCCGTCTGGTTCACCATAGTTTCTGTATGGTCGCTTGCGCGACCTCCCCCCACTGGTGCCAATGAGGACCACACCCGCCACATGTTTGCCATCTTTCGGCCACTTTTGGCAAACCCACTCCCGAAAACAGATTGTTCACGATTTGGAACTTGTCCGGAGGAGCGCTTTCAAGCAGCACGAAATGGCTCGATTGCTGCAAGATGGGGCAGAACGGTGAGTGCAGGTCCGGTTGCCTGGGAGTCTTGAGTGTCAGAGGCAATGAAATCGAGCGCCAATCCCAATAGTGGGCGGCCCGGCAGGAGCGGGACGATCGGCGGTGGTCTTTGGACGGCGCTGGAGCGGATCGTGTCCCAGGTCGCGCAACTCGTCATCTTCATCGTGGCAGCGCGTCTGCTCGGCCCGGCCGACTTTGGGCTCTTTGCCCTTGTTGCCGCTTGCGCCATCCTGCTCCAGCGGGTGGCCGAGGGCGGCTGGGCTCCATACATCATGTCGTGGCCGGGCGACACGACGGTGCCACGGCAGGTGCTGCTCGTGGCGATCGCCAGCGGGGTTCTCGCCGCGATCTTCGGTATCGTGTCCGGCGGAGTGCTGGCGGCGGTCGGGATGTCACCGGAGGTCGTCACCCTGGTCGAACTCTTCTCCGTCTGGGTCTGCCTTGCGGTTGTCTCGTCGACCCAAAAAGGCATCCTGATCTGGCGGGGGCAGCTCCGGGCGTCGTCGCTGGCAGAAATGTCGGGTGAACTGGTCGGCCTCGGCATTGCGTTGCTGGCGCTCTATTCCGGTGCCGGCGTCTTCGCGCTTGCCTATGGCCGGTTGGCGATGCAAGCCACACATCTGCTGGTGAGCTTCGCGGCCACCCGAATGACACCGCTGCCCGGTCTGCGTGGCGATGCCTTCCGGACTATGCTCAGGACTTCGGGGCATTTCTTCTTCGCGCGGATGATCTACAACTTCCGGGTCTACACGGCGACATTCCTCGTGGGCTTCTTCCTTGGCCCCGCGGCGGTCGGCTTCTATCGGGCGGCGGAGCGGTTGACCGGCGCGCTGGGTGAAGTGGTCGGAGTACCGGCGCATATCGTGGCATGGAACCTCTTCCGGCAGGCGCGGGCAAAACACGATGGCAAAACGGACGGATTCCAGTCGGTGGCGAACTGGTTCATCCCGGCTGTCTTTGCTGCGTCGATTCCATTGTTCCTGTGGCTCGGGCTGATGGGGCATGACATCGTTGTCGGCCTGCTGGGGGAAGAGTGGCTTCCGGCCTTGCCGGTGCTCGGCCTGCTGGCCATCGCCCGTATGCTGGCCGTGTTCGGCCAGACAACCGAGCCGGTCCTTTCGCTCGCGGGCGAAATCCGCCGTCTGCCGCCGGTGGCTCTGCTCTACCTCGGTGTGACGGTGGCGCTGGTGGCGGTTTCGGCACCCTTTGGGCTGGTCCCGCTGGCCGTGTCGCAGATCCTCATCTCGGTCACTGTCATCACGACGACGGCGATCCTGTTCCGGCGCTACGCGGCCATCGACTGGCGCGAGGTGGTGCCGAACATGGTGCCGCTCATTGTCCCGTTGATGCTGGGTGCGGGATGTCTGGTCCTGTTGCGCGACGGACCCGTTGGTCGGGAGTGGCATCCGATGGCGCGCGCGGTGCTTTTCAGTGTTCCGGCCGTAGCCATCTATGCGGGTGGCCTTGCCGTGACCGCGCCGAAATTGCGCCGGTCCGTCATGTGTCGGCTTCGGCGGCGCGGGTCGAAGGGAGGGGACATGTAGTGGGGCTCGTGTCTATCGCGAAGGGGGCCGCGCGTAATGTATCGCGTCCGGTCGGGGCCGCCGTAGCGCGGCTGAAGCTTCTCGCGGGGCGGCCGCCCCGGTTCGCCGGCGCCTGGCCCACGCGGATGGCAGCGCTCGACGCCCTGCCGGAAGGGCGCCGCGCCGGGTATGAGACCCCCGGTACGGAAGCGATCTCCTTCGAGCGCATGTGCAGGGTCGCGCCGTGGGACTATCCGATTCTCTTCTGGCTGCAAAAACAGCTTCGCCCGGGAATGAACCTGCTCGATGCCGGTGGGCACATGGGGACAAAATATATCGCGTTCCGGGATCTGGTGGCGCTGGATCAGGTGACCTGGACCGTCACCGATCTGCCTGCGATTGTTTCCGCCGCCAGAACAGCGCAGGGGCGTGGATCGCTTCCGGCCAGCATTCGTTTCGCGGACAGCCCGGCACAGGTGGCCGCGCCAGACCTGCTCCTTGCCTCGGGTCTGTTGCAATATCTCGACCAACCTTTCGGCGGTTTTGTGGACGCGCTTCCCAAGCGTCCGCCGTTGATCCTGCTCAACAAGGTGGCGCTTTGGGATGCGAGGGAGGTTGTCACGCTGGAACGCATCGGTCCTGCGCGGGTGCCCTACCGGATCCGGAACCGCGCGGCCTTCCTCGCGGAGGTGGACAGCTTGGGCTACGCCCTCCGGGACAGCTGGACCATCCCGGAGCTTGGGCGGCGGATTCCAACGCATCCGGGGCTGGGCATGATGGAGAGTTGCGGTTTCATGTTGGAACTGAGAACAGATTCGGTTTGAGAACCGGAACCGTCCAATCAAGGCCGCTTGCCGCATTCCTGCCACAATTCCGCCAAGTTTCGGCCTTGAAGTCGGCTCTGCAACTCATTGTTTCCAAAGCCGAAATGGGCTGTTTCCGTTTTTTAATGCACTTGTTTTTAAGGGATTGTGACCGGATCCGCGCCGGAAGCAGGGATTCCTGTGTGTCGGGTCCGGCAATTTGCCGGGAATCCTTTGACTGGTGATTTTGAGGGTCGATACTCGGTGCGAATGTGCCGGAGTGCCCATCATTTATGGGTGTTTGCTGTGCGGGGGTGCAGTGCCGGTCACGTAGGGTGAGTTGTTTGTTGCGGGTGCGAGTGATGCTTCTGCCGGAGCGCACGAACTGCCGGCGAGGGTACATCGATGACGAGTGACATTGGACCATATCCGGACCGGGGCGGCACCGCGTTGCGGCGGTGCGATATGCTCTCGGTCTTTGGCGGGCATTGCCGCCGAGCCCCTGATGCCCCGGCCATCGTCTCGGCTACCACCATACTCTCCTATGCAGAACTCGACACTTCAGCGTCCCGCGTGGCTGCATCCTTGCGGCAGTCAGGAGTTCGACCGGGCGACTGGGTCGGCCTGCTCGCGGCCCGCTCGGTGGACGCTATTGTTGCCATTCTCGGGATACTGAAAGCCGGAGCGGCCTATGTCCCGCTCGATCCGACCCATGCGCCGGAACAGATCCCCGGGATCTGCGACGACCTCGGATTTCGACACGTTCTCGTTGCCGAGCGTTGGGCCAAGGAAGCCGACACCCTGCTGGGAGGGACTGCGAAACGGCTCGACCTGAGCACGGCGCTGGCGCAGTCCGTTCCTCTGGGGGAGGATGTTCCGCCGGGAGCGGACGACCTGGCCTACGTGATGTACACCTCCGGTTCGACCGGGCGCCCCAAGGGAGTGCTGGTGACCCGGCGGGGTGTTCGGGCATTCTGTAATGGCATCGGTGCGGTCGGGATGGGTCCTGACGATGTTGTGCTGCATTGCCTCACCATCGCTTGCGACGGCTCGACCTTCGATATCTGGAGTGCATTGCTGAACGGTGCTTGCATTGCGATCGTGGAGGAGGAGCACCCCTCGCTCGACGACATTGCCCGGGTGTTGGTCGCGCAGCAAGTCACGGCGGTTGCCTGGTATGCCGGGCTTCATCACCTGATGATCGATCACCGGCTGGATGCGTTTGCTTCGCTTCGGCTGAACCTGGCCGTCGGCGATGTCATGTCCGCGGGTCATGTCGCGCGCCTGATCGAAGCCTGGCCGCAGGTGACGGTATTGAATGGCTATGGCCCGACAGAGACGACGGTCGGTGCCCTGCACCACCGGGTCGGACCCGAAGATCTGGACGGCGGTGCCATCCCGATCGGCGTGCCCTTTGAAGGCTACGAGGCTTTCGTCGTTGACGAGCATTTGCGCCCGCTGCCATCCGGCCAGACCGGCCAGCTTGTCCTTGCCGGGCCGGCGGTTGCCCTTGGCTACCACAACCGCGCCGAAAAGACCGCCGAGGTGTTCGTCGATGATCCGCGCGAGGAGCATTGCGGGACAGTCTACCTGACCGGTGACCTTGCCAGCCAACGCGAGGATGGCGCGTTCATCTTCTCCGGCCGCGTCGACCGGCAGGTCAAGTTGCACGGCCGACGGATCGAACTGGATGGCATCGAGCATGTGTTGCGGGCGCAGCCCGGGGTCCGTGACGCGGCCGTCGTGATCCTGACGCCCGAGCGCGGCGAAATGCGGATCGCAGCGGCGCTGCTGACCGACGACAATGCGGCCGTTGCGGACGTTCTCGAACGGGCGGGCGAGACCCTGCACCCGATGGAAGTGCCGCGGCAGGTTCTTTCGCTGGACGCCTTTCCGCTGACCACGGCCGGCAAGGTAGACCGAAAGGCATTGGAGCGCCTGATGACTCGCTCGGAACCGGTTGGTGACGCCGCTGTCCGGCGCGGCCTCGATGTTCGCGGGGCCGTCGCGGCGGTCTGGGATGCGATACTCGGTTGCGGAACACCTTCAGGCGACGTGACCTTCTTCGACGCAGGGGGCAGTTCGCTTCAGCTGATCGATGCCCATTCGCAGATAGAGGCCGCGTTGGGCGTGCGCTTCCCCATCGCACAGATGTTCGAGACGCCGCGTTTCGGTGAGCTGGTTGCAGCGCTTGCGGATCTGCGGGCGGACGCGGGCCACACGGCGGCAGCACCCGCGTCAGAACATGTGTCGAGCGGCGATATCGCCATCGTCGGCATGGCCGCGCGGTTGCCGGGGGTCGCGTCTCTCGATGCCTTCTGGGAGCACATCCGCAAGGGTGACAACCTGTTTCGACGCTTTGATCCGGAGGAGCTGGACGCCGGTGGGCCCGACCGGAATGATCCGGCATTTGTCCCTGTGCGGCCGTCGCTGGACGATGTGGACATGTTCGACGCCCGACATTTCGGAATCCTGCCGAAAGAGGCGCAGGAAATGGATCCGCAGGCGCGCATCTTCCTCGAATTGTGCCAATTGGCACTGGACGATGCCGGCATCGACCCGTCGCGCCCGCCCGGGCCGATCGCGCTCTACGCCGGAAGCTCGCCCAGCACCTACCTGCTGCAGAACCTTTTTCACGACCGTGCCTCGGTAGAGCAGTTTTCCGGCACCTATCAGCTCGGCGGAATGACCCGTGCGGCGGGTAACAACCACGACAGCCTCGTGACCCGGGTGGCGCACAAGCTGAACCTCAAGGGACCGGCGATCAACGTTGGCACGATGTGCTCGACCTCGCTGACGGCCATTGCGCAGGCCGTAGCCGCATTGCGCGCCGGTCAGGCCGATGCGGCCCTGGCTGGCGGCGTCTCCATAACCTTCCCGCAACGGCGCGGCTACATTCCGCAGGAAGGCGGGATCGGATCGCTCGACGGCGTGTGCCGCCCCTTCGATGCCGCCGCCAATGGCACCGTTTTCGGGTCCGGAGCGGGGGTCGTGGTCCTGCGCCGCCTGGAAGACGCGCTGGCGGACGGCTATCCCGTGCTTGCGGTGATCCGGGGTGTCGGTATCAACAACGACGGCTCCGACAAGATCTCCTACACCGCGCCTTCGGTCGAGGGGCAGGCCAATGCGATCCGCATGGCCCATCGCGATGCGGCGCTCGACCCGTCCACCATCGGCTACGTGGAGTGCCACGGCACCGCGACGCCACTGGGCGACCCGGTGGAGCTTTCCGGACTCGCCCGTGCCTTCGAAGGATCGATGCCGGAGGGTTGTGCGCTCGGATCGGTCAAGGGAACCATCGGGCATCTCGACGCCGCTGCGGGCGTCGCCAGCGTGATCAAGACAGTACAGGTTTTGCGGGCCGCCGAGATCCCACCCGTTCCCGGTTTTACGAAGTTGAACCCGAGGGTCGACCTTTCGGATGGTGCCTTCCGGGTTCCCGACTGCGTGGCGGCCTGGCAGGGCGAAGGGCCCCGGCGCGCGGGGGTCAGCTCCTTCGGGGTCGGCGGCACGAACGTGCACCTGGTCCTGGAAGAGGCCCCCGACGTCACGGATCCGGCCGAAAAGACCGAACCTGGTGTGCAGGCGCTGCCGCTGTCGGCCCGGTCGCCGGAGGCGTTGGCGGAGGCCGCTGCCAACCTGGCCGACGCGCTGGACCGTGAGGATGCGCCGCCGCTCGATGCCGCCGCACGAACTCTGCAGGACGGTCGCCACGCGCATCCGTGGCGGCTTGCCGTGGCCGGGTCCACGACCGCCGATGTCGTTCGCAAGTTGCGCCGGGCCTCGTCGCCCACACAGCCGGCAGCGGAGACCGGGGCCGAGGTTGTCTTCATGTTCCCGGGGCAGGGCTCGCAATACCCTGGCATGGGGCGTGGGCTCTACGAGGCCGAACCCGGATTTGCCAAATGGATCGACCATGGGGCGGAGATTTTGCGCCCGATCATGGGCGACGATCTGACCGGCTTGCTGACACGCAACGATCTCGATGCCGAAGAGGCGGCCCGTGCGCTGCGCGACACGCGGCTCACCCAGCCGGCGCTCTATCTTGTGCAATACGCTTGCGCGCACCTGTGGATGGAGCGTGGAGTCCGGCCCATGGCGATGATTGGCCACTCGGTTGGCGAGTTCACCGCCGCTGCGCTGGCTGGGGTCATGGAATTCGAGACCGGGTTGCGCATCATCGCGGCGCGCGGCCAACACATGCAGGACCAGCCCGGTGGCGCAATGCTCTCGGTGCGCGCTCCGTTGGATGCGCTGAGGCCGCATCTCGGTGCGGGCGTCGACCTCGCGGCGATGAACGCCCCCAAACAGCAGGTTGTGGCCGGCCCTTTCGATGCCATCAAGGCACTGGAGGCCCGGCTGTCGGACGCCGGGATTGCCGCCAAACGCCTGCACACCTCCCACGCCTTCCATTCGGCGATGATGGACCCGGTGGTCGAGGCGCTGGAACAGGACATCAGAGGCGTAATATTGAGCGCGCCAGAGATCCCGCTGGTCTCTTCAGTGACCGGCACGTGGATGACAGACGAAGAGGCGCAAAGCCCCGCCTTCTGGGCGGCACAGGCTCGCGCCGCAGTGAATTTCCAGGCTGCCGTGAAGGTGGCTTGCGAAGGGGCACCCCGGGTTTTGCTGGAGGTGGGGGCGGGTGCGACCCTCTCTACCTTCAGTGCCCAGGTGCTCGGCCGCGGAGGCCATGGCGGGATTGTTCAGTCACTGACGGACCACACCCAAACCGAATGTGATGTCGATGCCATGGCCTCCGCTTTTGCCAATCTCTGGGCGGCGGGGGTGCCGGTGGACTGGGCGCGGCTCGGCCCGCGCGCCCGCCGGAGGTGTTCGCTGCCCGGCACGGTGTTCCGGCGCAAGCGCTACTGGGTGGATCCACCCGCGGCCGCGCCTGCATCGCTGCCCGAGGCTGCGACGGGGGCCACCCCCGTGGCCGCGACAGGCAACCCCGCTATTGCCACCGAACCCAAGTTGCCAGCGGAGCCCGCGATGCAAGATCCAATCAACCAGCCCGCACGGGCGGACCGCCTGCGGGAGGAACTGTTGGCGATGTTCTCCGACCTGTCGGGCGAGGCGCTGGACGCCGCCGATGTCGACGTACCGTTCCTTGAGCTTGGATTTGATTCTCTGTTCATGGGACAGGTGAGCCAGGCGCTCGAAAAGCGTTTCGGCGTGCAGATGAGTTTCCGCAGCCTGTTGTCCGACACGCCCAGCATCGCGGCCTTGTGCGCTCATCTCGACACTGTGTTGCCAGAGGATGCGCTGCCGCCTGCGGTGCCGGTGGAGGCTCTTGCCCCAACTCCGGCCCCACAGGGTCCCGTGGTGCCGCTGGCGCCGCCGCAGGGTGGTGCCAGCGCCGATGGTGTCGCGGCACTCATGCAAAGCCAGCTTCAGGCAATGCAAACGCTCATCGCAGACCAGTTGCGCGTGCTCCAGTCGAACGGCCATTCGGTGTCGGAAAACGCCGCGGCGTCCCCACAAACGACGCCTCAGGTGGACACCGGCACGCCCCGGTCCCCGGATCCGGCGGCATCCTCGGACGCGACCGCCAAGCCGAAAGGGTTTCGTACCGGTCGCGGTCCGGACGTGACGGGCGGTGAACTGGATGCGGCGCAGCGGGCCTTTGTCGACGACTTCGCGCGCCGCTACTCGGAGAAATTTGCCGGCTCCAAGGCGTCGACTGCAGAGCATCGCACCGTCTATGCCGATCCCCGCACGGTTTCGGGGTTTCGCCCGGAGTGGAAGGAACTGACCTTCCCGCTGGTCGTGGGCAAGGCAAAGGGGGCCGAGATCGAGGATGTCGACGGCAACCACCTGATCGATCTGGTCAACGGGTTTGGCCAGACAGCCTTTGGTCACTCGCCCGACTTTGTGTCCGCTGCCGTCATGGCGCAGATGGAGCGCGGCTATCCGATCGGTCCGCAGGCAGACATGGCCGGTCCCGTGGCACGGAAGTTTGCCCGGGCAACCGGGCATGAACGCGTGACCTTTTGCAACACCGGCTCCGAGGCGGTGATGGCCGCGATGCGTCTTGCGCGGGCCGCTACCGGGCGCGAGCGCATTGCCGTGTTCTCCGGCGACTATCATGGTCAGTTCGACGAAGTGCTGGTCAAAGGCCGCGCGCGGGCGGGGGAGCCCACCGCCTTGCCCATCGCTCCGGGTATTCCACGCTCGGGTCTCGGCAACATGGTTGTGCTGCCCTACGGCGATCCTGCGGCATTGGACTGGCTGCGGGACAACGCAGGCACGCTTGCAGCTGCGCTGGTCGAGCCGGTGCAGAGCCGGCACCCGGCCTTCCGCCCGGCCGATTTCGTGCGGGAGGTGCGCCAGATCACGAAGGAAGCCGACGCGGCCCTGATCATGGATGAGGTCGTCACCGGCTTCCGCACCCATATCCGCGGAATGCAGGGCCTCTGGGGGATCGAAGCGGACCTCGCGACCTATGGCAAGGTCGTGGGCGGCGGCATGCCCGTGGGCGTTCTGGCCGGGCGCGCGCGCTTTATGGATGTGCTCGACGGTGGTGTCTGGGCGTTTGGAGACGACAGCATACCCGAGGTTTCGCCAACCTTCTTTGCCGGGACAAATGTGCGCCATCCGCTGGTGCTTGCGGCGGTGGATGCGGTGCTGGATCACCTTGAGGCAGAGGGCGCGCGGCTGCACGACGACACGGCCGCGCTGACCGAACGTCTGGTGGAACGTATGCGGGGGGCGCTGGCGCGGCGCGGCTTGCCGGACCTCGTGGAGACGTTCTCCAGCTGGTTCATACTGCGCGTCAGCCAGCATGACCCAAGGGCTTCGCTGCTCTATGCGCTCATGCGCTATGAGGGCGTGCACGTTCTGGACGGGTTTGGCGGTTTCCTGACCACGGCCCATACTGACGAACATGCTGACACGATCCTGCAGGCATTCGAGACAGCCCTCGATACCCTGCAATCGGTTGGAATTCTCCAGCCCGATGCGGGGGGGATGCATGTGGTGTTGGATGGCGACGCTGTGCCCACGAAGGCCATTCCGCTCACCGAAGCGCAGCGTGAGGTCTGGATGACCCACCAGTTGGGCGACGCGCAAGCGTGCAGCTTCAACGAAGGCGCGGTCTTGCACCTTGACGGTGAGCTTGACCGGTCGGCCTTGCAAGTCGCGCTCGACGGCGTGATGGCCCGGCACGATGCGCTGCGCGCGGTTTTCGACCGGAGTGGCAGCCATTTCGACGTGGTCGAGCCCCGCCCCTTCGCGCCGGAGGATATCGACCTTTCGACGCGGCCCTACCCGGATTCTGCACTGGCGGAGGCGCTGGACGCGGAGGCCCGTCTGCCGCTGGACATCACCAACGACCTGCCGATCCGCGCGCGGCTCTATCGGTTGGGCGGGGAGCGGCATGTCCTCCTGTTCATGGCCCATCACATTGCCTGCGATGGCTGGTCCTATGGTGTGCTCTTCGAGGAGCTGTCGGCCCTCTATTCGGCTGCCTGCACCGGGTCTCCTGCGGATCTGCCGCCCGCGCCCTCCTTCGCGCGCCACGCGCGCGATGCGCAGGTGCCCCCCACGGCCCAGAGCCTGGAGTTCTGGCAGGGCGTGTACGAGGCACAGCCCGACCTGCCGGAGCTGCCAACCGATGCGCCCCGTCCGGCGATCAGATCCTATGCGGGCGCGACCACCCGCGCGGCGTTGGACAAGGATGAGGTCAAGGCGATCCGGCGTGCGGGAGCAAAGCAGGGGTGCACCCTCTTCGCGACGCTCTTTGCCGCGTTGCAGTTCACGCTCGGACGTCTCAGCGGCGCACAGGATATCGTGCTTGGCGTCCCAACCGGCGGGCAGGCGCAACTGCCGAACCCAAACCTTGTCGGGCACCTTGTCAACATGCTGCCGATCCGGGCGGCTTTCGACCCGGAAGAGCCAGCCGCTGACCACCTGAAGCGCGTCTCCGACGCTGTCCTCAGAGCCTTTGATCATCAGGACACGACATATGGCGCGCTGGTCCGCGACCTGAAGATAGAACGCTCGCTCAACCGCATGCCGCTGACGGAAGTCCAGTTCAACCTGGAGAAACGTGCCGGCAGCTTTCCGATGGCCGGATTGACCGCACGACCCGAGAGCGTCGACAAGGCCGCGACCAATTTCGACCTGTTCTTCAACATGGCGGAGGTGCCGGAGGGGCTGCAGATCGAGGTCGACTACAATTCGGATCTCTATGCGAAGGACACCGTGGATCGCTGGATCGGCCACCTTGTCACGGTCCTGCGGGGGCTTGTCGAGGACATGGCGCGCCCGGTCCGCGCGCTGCCGCTGCTCGATCCCGAAGCAGAGGTCGCGCTGGCCGGCATGGCGAACGACACCGGCATGGAGTTCGATCGTGGCGCGGTGTTGCAGGACCTCGTGACCCTCACGGCAAAGGCGACGCCGGAGGCGATCGCCGTGGAGGGGGTGGACGGTGCATTGCGCTACGCCGACCTCGAACAGAAGTCGGACGCGCTGGCGGCGCTGATCCAGCAGGCTCTGCCAGAGCCGGGCGAACGGGTTGCCGTGGCGCTCCCACGTGGGGGGGGCATGCTTGTCGGGTTGCTCGCAGTGCTGAAGGCGGGCCACGCCTATGTCCCGCTCGATCCCGCGCAGCCCGACGCGCGTTTGCGTCAGATCGTGCAGACGGCTGGCGTGTCCGCCGTTCTGGCCAAGGATACGCCGGGCTTCGCCGGCGGCTTGCGCTGCCTGTCGCCCTCCGACGCCGTGGCCCGGGCGCGGCCCGCCCCGGTGCCGCGCGACCCGGAAGCCGCAGCCTACGTGATCTTCACATCCGGCTCGACCGGCACGCCCAAGGGTGTGGAGATCCCGCACCGCGCCGTGGTCAACTTCCTGACCAGCATGGCGCGGGAGCCGGGGCTGAGCGCGAATGACACGCTGCTCTCGGTTACAACGGTCATGTTCGACATCGCGGTGCTGGAGCTGTTCGGGCCGCTGGTGGTCGGAGGGCGGGTTGTCATCGCCGACCGCGACGAAGTGCTTGACGGTTTCCGGCTCGTCGAGCGGTTGGAGCAGGGAGATATCACCTGCCTGCAGGCGACTCCCACGCTGTGGTCGATGCTGCTGGAGGCCGGCTTCGCGCCGCATGCCGGCCTGCGGATGCTTGCAGGCGGCGAGCCCATCGCTTCGGACCTTGCCGACCGTCTGCTCGCGGGGGGCGGCGAGGTGTGGAACATGTACGGCCCGAC
The DNA here is from genome assembly GCF_003003255.1 of Aliiruegeria haliotis. GTDB lineage: Bacteria > Pseudomonadota > Alphaproteobacteria > Rhodobacterales > Rhodobacteraceae > Tropicimonas > Tropicimonas haliotis. The sequence continues at coordinate 372,736 of NZ_PVTD01000002.1, read as the reverse complement.
AGAGACGACGATCTGGTCGGCGGTGCAAAAACTGGCGCCCGGCAGGCCCATCACCATCGGACACCCGATCGGCAACACGGAGCTGCATGTCGTCGACGATGCGGATGCCCTGTTGCCGCTGGGGGCGGTCGGAGAACTGAACATTGGCGGCGCGGGGCTGGCGCTTGGCTACGACAACCGCCCCGACCTGACGGGAGCCGCCTTCCGGGATGTCACATTGGGCGGGCGCACACGGCGCCTGTACCGCACTGGCGATCTCGCCCGGAGAATGCCAAACGGCGAGGTTCGGGTGCTCGGACGCAGGGACACGCAGATCAAGTTGCGTGGTTTCCGTATCGAACTTGGAGACATAGAGACCCGCCTGCGCGCAGAGCCAAACGTGGCCGCAGCGGCCGTGGCCCTGCGAGAACGCGCGAACGGTGACCGGCACCTCGTCGCATATCTGGTGGCAGAGCCTGCCGCTGAGATCGACCAATCCGCGCTAGCGGCGTCGATGGCCCGGCAACTGCCCGATTACATGCAACCCCGAGCCTGGGTGGTGCTGACCTCGCTGCCGCAAACCGGCAATGGCAAGCTCGACCGGAAGGCGCTGCCCGATCCGCAGGACAGCGCGATCGTGATGCCGCTGCGCCCGTGCGTCGCCGCCGACACCAACATGGAACGCCGGATTGTCGCAATCTGGCAGGATGTGTTGGGCGGGGAGCAGAGCGTGACCGACACGTTGCACGCCATTGGCGCCGACAGCCTCGACATCTTCCGCATCGCGGCGCGCCTGATCGAGGACGGGCTGCCGCTGGAAGCAAGGGACGTGCTCGCACATCCCTCGGTCCGCGACCTCGCGAAGGTGGCGGAGAGCCGGTCCGGTGAAGCCCGGCCAACCCGCCCTAGCCTGAGGGACTACCGCCACGGAGCCCGGCGCGATGCAATCTGGAGGAAGAAGGCATGAGCGACCGCCCGGTAGAACACCCCGCCGATTCCGTCGTGTTCGAAGCGCCCGTGACCACGACCCAGCAGCGATGCTGGTTCCTTGACCAGATCCGCCCAGGCAACACGGCGCTCAACATTGCAGTGCGCTGGGAGATCCGGGGCCGTTTCGCGTCCACCAACCTGGAACGCGCATTCCAGCATGTCTTTGACCGCCACGAGATGCTGCGCACCCGGTTCGTGGACCGCGACGGCGAGCCAATTCAGCAGGTGGTGGACAGGGTCCGGTTCCACTTGGGCGAGCTGGACCTGCGCACGACGCCCGAGGCCGACCGAATGGCGCGGATCGACGCCATCGCGCTGGAGGAGGGTGGCAGACCATTCGACCTGTCGCAGCCGGGCCTTCTGCGGGCCACGCTGGTCCGGTACGAGACTGAGCGGGCAATCCTCCTGATCACGGCGCACCAGAGCGCCTTTGACGGCTACTCCATCGGTGTCCTCGGCCATGAAGTCGGCACTGCGATGCAGGCCTACGAGGAAGGTCGCACTCCAGAGTTGCCGAGACTTGCCCTGCAATACGGCGACTACGCGCTGTGGCAGCGGGACTACCTCGACAGCGGCGTGCAGCAGGAGGAGGGCGACTGGTGGGCGGAAATCCTTCGCGATGCTCCGTATTTCGAGATCACCCCGGACAAGCCGCGCCCGGCACAACAGGTGCCCTCGGTCGGGCTCGTGCAGGTCGATCTGCCGCCGGATTTCCGGGAGCGGCTGGAAGACCGCGCCAGGGCAGAAGGGGTCACCGCATTCACCTTCGGCACCGCCGTTGCGTCTGCCTTCCTGCACCGGCTCAGCGGCGAGGCAGAGGTCCTTATGGGCACGCAGGTCGCTGGCCGACTGGATGTCGATCTGGAACCCCTGATTGGCGTTTTCATCAACAACCTCGTCTTGCGCCTGCCCACCGCGCCGGAGACGACGCTCTCGGAGCAGGTCGGCGCGGCGCGCCAGGTGGTGGAGGGCGCCATTGCACACCAATCGCTGCCGTTCAACAAGCTGGTGGAGCGGTTGAACCCACCACGGGATGCCTCCCGCAACCCGATTATTTCCACCAACTTCAACATGATGTCGGTGTTTCTTCAGGGGCGCTCCTACGGTGACTTCGAACTGGTGTCGGTGCCCTCGCATGTGCCGGGCTCGGTCTATGACCTTCAGTCGGTCCTGATCGGGCGCCCGGGCGGTTGGCGGCTGGCGGTGGAATACCAGACCGAGCTCTTCGAGGAAGAAACGGCGCGGCGAATGCTCGACATGTTGCTGGAGACATTCCTCGTCGCCCTCGACAAGCCCGACGTCACGCTTGGCGCGCTGCCCTGTGATCCGCGTCTCTTGAACCGTGGAACGGCCCAGTGCGGCGCCGTGCATGCCGTGGAAGCGTCCTTGTCCGAACACCCGATGGTGCACGAGGTGGCTGCCGTTCAGGGGCGGGGCGGGGTCTGGGCCTTTGTCGTGCCGCGCAACACCGGTGCGCTTCCTCTGGACCAGCTTCCGGGGCGGTTGATGGAGCATCTCGTCGCTGCCGATCTGCCGGAGCCCGCCGCCGGCGTATCGATCCTCGCGGAACTTCCCAGAAACTCGAAGGGCGGCGTCAACCGGTCCGTTCTGCGACCGCTCGCAGTGCCGGCGCCGGTTCAGCCGTTGCCCGTGCCAGCGACGGATCCGCAGGTCGAGGACCGGCTCGGGGCATTCTGGAAGGATATCCTGTCGCTGCGCGAGATACCGCGACAGGCAACTTTCTTCGACCTCGGCGGCCATTCACTTTTGGCGGTGCGCCTGCTGACCCGCATCCGCCAGGAATGGGGAATCGCGCTCGGGATCGCGGATATCTACGAGAACGCGACCCTCCCGGCCCTCGCTGGGGTGATCTCCCGTCACCATTCCAGCGCACCGGAGGGCGATGCCGACGATTGGCGCATTCTCCGGCTGATCCGCGGCGGCGGTGCTGCGCCGCTGATCTCGATCAACAACGCGGCGATGATTCTCTCCACGTCGAAGGCCATGGAGGCAAAGCGCCCAACGACCTGCGTTCGGCTTTTCGACGGCACACGCGGGATCGACCAGGTGCCGCGCAGCTTCGAGGAAATCGCGGCAGAATACGCGCGTGTTATCCGCAAGGCGCAGCCCGAGGGTCCGTATCTGCTGTTCGGCGTTTGCGTACATGGCAATATCGCCCTTGAGGCGGCGCGCCACCTGAAGGCCGCCGGTGCCGAGATCCTCGGCGTTGTGGTCAAGGACGTCTGGGAGCCGGGCTTTGCCGCGACGCTTCACGCCAACCGGGGCGCAAGGTGGCAGAACAAGCGGCATGCCTTGAGGATGAAACTGCGGATGGTTCGGGACGGCACCATGTCGATGTCGGCCATGCTCGGCAGTTACCGTATCGTTCGTGCGACCGGGGTGTTGCAGGCTGCGAAGACGCTTGGGCTCATCGACCGCGTGCGCTGGTCCGACCTGGAGGAAGAGCAGGAGAGCTTCCTGCGCTACATTTCCGCGGCGCGAGACCGGTACCGTCCCCGGCCACTCGACCTGCCGGTTCTGCACGTGGTGACGGACATCACCCCGCAGGGCGGGCATTTCCCACCCTCGATCGGTTGGGAGAACGTGGTGACCGGACCGCTCAGGACGGTGACCCTCACCGAGGTCATCGATCACAAGGACAAGCGGATCGGCGTCGAGGATCTGGCGCGGGAAATCGACCGTTTCGTCGCGGATCGCGAACGCGACCTAGGGCGACGCTGAGCCGGGCAGGTGGCGCAGTGGCACCTCTCCCTCCCGCAATCGGATCTCGGGGCGCGCGCCGCCGGTGCGGACGGCGATGGCTCCGGGAAAGTCGGAAGCCAGCTCAAAGCCGGACAGGCTCCACCCCTCCGGTCGTCCGGCGTTCCAGTCCGGCGACAGCCGCAGCACGCGGGCCTCGCGGGCATCGGCAGTGACATCAAAACTGTCGAGCGGCATCGACAACCCTTGTGCGAGCGCCTTGATCAGCGCCTCTTTCCGCGTCCAGATCCGGAAGAAACCGCGCGCCCAACTGTCCTCCGGCAGGTGTTCCAGCGCTGCGCGTTCGGACCGGGAGAAGAACCGCTCCGCGACAGCTTTCTCCACCGGGCGATGGACCTCGATATCGATCCCCAAAGGATGCGCCGGCGTCACGGCCAGCGCGGCCCAGCCATTGGAATGGCTCAGGTTGAAATGTGGCCCGCGTTCAAGGCAGGGCTTGCCGTTGCCTTCGCTCCTCAGTTGCAGGTCCGCCGGCGGGGTACCGGTATAACCACCAAGGATCTCCCGCAGGCGCCCGCGCCCGGCACGGAAATGGTCACGATGCCGCTGCGCGACAAACCGATCGGCGCGAGCCGCTTCCTCCGCCGACAGATGGGCGGACAGGCGGTCGAGATCCTGCGGGGCCGGGTCCAGCGACCAGATCCAAAGGTCAATCCGAACTGTCACGTCGATGATCTCCGCCCCGCTGCCTGTTCCGTTCACCCTAGCGGCGCAGGTGGGGCCGGGTCGAGGGGGGCGTCGGGATCATGAAGCGGGGACTCCTCTGGCTGGCGCTGTGCCTGCTGCTGTCCGGAGTGGCCTTTTGGATGGCGCGGGACAGTGCCATTCGGGCCATTGTGCAGGGCTGGCGGGCCGAGGCGCGGTTCCTCTACGGGATCTGGCGCGCGCCGGAGATCTCATGGCCCGAAACCATCCGCCTCGCCATGCCCGACGGACCGCGGCTTGCCACGGATGTCTATCGCCCGGCAGGGGCGGCGGCATCACTGCCGACCCTTCTGGTCCGGCTTCCCTATGGCAAGCGACGCTTCGGCGAGGTTCATCGCCTCATCCACAGCTTTGTGCCGCGGGGCTACGTGGTTGTCGTGCAGGACATGCGCGGCCGCTGGGCGTCGGAAGGCGTATTTGCCCCTTGGCCGAACGCCGAGCCCGACGGTGTGGCGACGCTGGACTGGATCGTGGCGCAGGATTGGTCGGATGGGCGGGTCGGAACCATCGGCTGCTCGGCGCTTGGCGAAAGCCAGATCGCATTGGCGCGTGCACGACACCCGGCACACCGGGCGATGGTGCCGATGGGGGCCGGTGGCGGGCTGGGAACGGCAGAGGGGCTCCATGGGGCGTTTGGCTTTCACACTGGTGGCATCCCGGCGCTGGCGGCTGCGTTGGGGTGGTTCGCCCATTCCGGGGGCAAGACCCCCGATCGAATGGCGCCGGTTCCGGTTGACCATGCCACGGCACTGCGGACCCTGCCGCTGCGCGACCTCGTCGCCAATGTCCGCCCCGACCCGACGGATTTCGAGGCCATGCTCGACAATTTCGAAGATCGCGACTGGCACCGTGCAAACGGCTATGCCGCCAATGACGACAGCTTCGCGGCACCCGCCCTGTTCGTGGACAGCTGGTTTGACGGCAGTGTCGCCAACAGCTTTGCCTTGTCGCGTGTTGTGGGTCGTGATGCGCCGGCACATCTGCTGGTTGCACCCGGAACCCATTGCGATTTCGGCGGCGCCTTCGCCCGTGGCCGGATTGGCGATCTTCCGGTGACCGGCCCGGAGCTGGATTTCTTGTCGGTGCAGGCTTCCTTTCTGGATCACCATCTGCGCGAAGGGCGGGCGCCGGAATTGCCACCCTACCGGGTCTATGTGCTGCGCGAGGACCGATGGCTCGACAGCGCGACCTGGCCGCCGGCGGGCACGGTGGCGGAGGTCCTGTACCTTTCGGGAGCGGACCTCACTGCAACAGCGGGCGATGCCTCTGACCGCAGCTTCACCTCCGATCCGACGGACCCGGTGCCATCGCTTGGCGGGGCGTTCTGCTGCACAGGCAATCCCGACCTCAAACCCGGCCCAGTGGATCAACGACCGATCGAGGGGCGCGGTGATCTGCTGACCTTCACGTCGGCCCCGTTGGAGCGGCCAATGCGCATCACCGGGCAGGTCGTGGCCCGATTGCAGGTATCCACCGACGTGCCGGACACCGACCTCGTCCTGCGGCTGACCGATGTCGCACCGGATGACCAATCTCTGACGATTCAGGACGGGGCGCTTCGCCTGCGCTACCGAAACGGTTTCGACGCGCCTGACCTGATGGAGCCGGGGCGAACCTATCCGGTTCGAATAGCGTTGCAGGATATCGCGTGGCAGGTTCCGGCGGGGCATCGGGTTCGGCTGCATGTGGCCGGTAGCAGCTATCCGCACCTGTCGCGAAACCTGAACGGGGGACACAGGCCGCAGGATGAAACTGTCCCGCACCCGGCGAGGGTCACACTGCACATGGGAGGAGAGGATGCGGCCTCTGTCACCATTCCGGTGCTGCCGGAGTGAACCGGATCAGGCGTGGATCGCGTTGGCGGGGATGCCGAGGCCCCCGAGGGCCTGCGTGATGCCGGAACTGAAGGCCGGTTCCGAGAACCTCGCGGCGTGGGCCGACAGCCCGGCCGGGTCAACGTGGTCCATCCCCTCGGCTTCGAACCGTTCGACCGCTGCCACCAACGCATCGGCACTTTGCTCGCCAAAGAGCAGCCCGGTCTTGCCATCAATCACCGTGTCCAGCGCACCACCGCGCCCATAGGCGATGACCGGACGCCCGGAGGCCATGACTTCGACCGGGACGATCCCGAAATCCTCCTCGCCGGGAAAGATGAGCGCCTTGGCCCGCGCCATGTGCCCGCGCAGCACATCGAAAGGGACGTGTCCGAGAAACGTGATGTTGTCCTTCGCTTTGCCTTGCAGCGCGTTGACCGACGACACCGGGCCACCGATCACCACCAGCTTGCGCCCCAACCTGTTGAACGCCTCGACCGCCATGTCGGGCCGTTTGTAGGGCGCCAGCTCTCCGGCCCAAAGGTAGAAATCCCCCAACTCGTGTGACGCGACCGGCGCGAATTCCTCCACCGCGACCGGCGGGTACACGATCTCCGCTTCCCGGCGCCAGTACTTGTTGATGCGCGCAGCGACGTGGGTCGAGTTGGCGACAAAGCCGTCAACCCGCGCAGCGCTGGTGACGTCCCACTGGCGCAACCTGTGGGCCATGTGCGGCATGAGCATCCGTGTCAGTCGCCCGGCACCATCCCGGTAGGTGTGATACTGGTCCCAGAGGTAACGCATAGGTGAGTGGCAATAGCACAGGTGCGGTGCCTCGGGCGGGGCGATGACCCCCTTCGCCGGTCCGCTCTCCGAACTGATCACCAGGTCGAAACCGCTCAGGTCGAGCTGCTCCAGCGCGCGGGGCATGAAGGGTAGGTATTTCTGGTAGAGTTTCGGCGCCATCGGCAGATTCGCGACAAAGCTGGTGTGAATTCTGTGGCGCCGAAGGGTCGGGCTCAGCTTCTCTGGCACGACCACATGGGTAAAGATCTCCGCCTGCGGAAACATCCGGCAGAGTGATTCCAGCACCTTTTCCCCGCCGCGCATCCCAACCAGCCAATAGTGGATCAACGCAACGCGGGGCGGTCGGGCGCCGAGGCTCCACACTGCGGGCACAGGGGGCGTCGTGCCGGGCAGGCCAGAGTCAGGCGGCATTGTAGGTGTAGCTTTCGATATGGGATTCGGGGCTCTTGCTCGGGTCGACCATCGTCAACGCGGTGCCGGCCAACTCCAGTCGCATCTCGCCGATTGCGGCAAGGCCTTCCGCGACCGCATTGCGAGGTGTCTGCCCCCAGCGCACCAGCATCACCCGTGTATCGACAACCTGCGCAACGACCAGCGCATCCGAGACCGCCAGCAACGCCGGCGCATCCACCAGAACCACGTCATAGACCCGTTTCAGTTCGTCGATCACAGGTCGCAGCACTTCCGCCGAGAGCTTGTCGGCGGCGTCCGGATGCGATCCCGTGGCGACAAGGAAGTCGAAGCCGAACTCAGGGTCGGTGTAGACCGCCTGGTCCAGTGCGCAGTCGCCGCGGACGAAATCGGCGAGGTCACAGTCGATGTCCCAGCCAAACTCTTTCTGCATCGTGGACCGGCGAAGGTCGCAATCGACGACGCAGACGGACTTTCCGGCCAGCACCGACATCTGCGCCAGCGCCAGGGTCGTCGTGGTCTTGCCCTCTCCGGGAGCGTTCGACAGCAACAACACGGAGCGCGCGCCTTCCTTTCCTCCGCGCATCAGCAACGCGGTGCGCAAGTGCCGGATGCGCTCTCCGTAGAGGCTGTAGGGATCGTCTCGCAGCGTCCGTGTGGCCGTGAGCAGACCGCTGTCCGCCCAGTCCTGAAGCGGGATCGAGGCAAGCACAGGCAGACCGGTACCGCCCTCCAGTTCGCGGCCGGAGCGGAAGGTCTGCGCCGTCATCTCCAGGAAGAACACGATCCCCAGCCCGATCGCGCCCCCCAGCATGGCGCCGAGCGCGCCCAGTAGTTTGGGTCGCGGTGCGGACGGCTTGCCGGGCATCACCGCGCGCTCGATCAGCTTTGCGTCCGGTTCCTGCAATTGCTCCTGGGTGCGGGTTTCCGTCAGGCGCGAGAGGAGCGACTCGTAGTTGCCCCGCGCAGCGGCGGCCTCGCGTTCCAGCTGGCGCAGGCCGAGGGAGTTCTGGGAGATCGAGAGGATGCGTTCTTCCAGCAACGCGATCCCTTCCTGAAGGGAGTCTTCGCGGATCCGCGCGATCTCCAGATCATTGCGGCGGACGTCCAGGATCTTTTTCACTTCGGCGACAATGTCGGCGTCCAGCCGCGCCATTTTTGCCTTGATGCGCAGGCGTTCCACGTGGGTCTCGTCATATCGCTCGGCCCAATTGTCATCCTGCCGGACAAGCTCGATCCGCTCTTCATTGAGTTTCTCGATCAGCGGCGAGGAGACGATCCTGGATGCGGCTGAATACCCGCCCGTTTCGATGACCGAGGCCAGTTGCTCGTGCAGCGCCTCCGTCGTGGCCCGGTCCGAGCGTGCTTCGATCAATTGGCCAGCAAGGTTTGCAAGCTGCTGTGTTGCTGTGTCGAGCGTGCTGCCGTCGGCCATCAGGCTGCGGGCACGATAGGCCGCGACCTTGGTTTCGGCCTCTTCGACCTCCAGTCGCAACTCGTCCACGCGCGCTTCCAGCCAGGATGTCGCACGTTTCGCCGTGTCCCGCCGACCGGAGATCTGGTTTCCGATGTAGGTGTCGGCGATGGAATTGGCGATCCTTGCCGCCATCGCCGCCTCGCCGTTCTCGACCTTGATGCCGATTACGTAGCTTTCGCCCTCGCGGTAGACGTCGAGGTCCTTGCGGATCATCCACACCAAGTGTTGGGTCATGTTTTCTTCGGCCCGGGCAATGGCCCCGGTGTCGCCGAGGGCGCGGGCCTCGGCCAGAGGGGCGGCGGTCTCCGGCGCCATGGCAGCCATTTCGTCCAGACCGATGCTGCCGATCACCTCTCGCAAAAGGACGTTGGACCGCAGCACCGCAGCCTCGCCGTTGACCACCTGCTCAGAGAGGTCGAGGTCCTGAACCACCTCCTCGTTGGTGATGATCTGCGCCTTGCGCGGGTCCAGCATGACCTTCGAGACAGCCGTGTAGGTCGGGGGCAGGAGGCTGACGATTGCCCAGGTCAGCACCGACAGCCCGATGGCGCAGCCCATGATCAGCCAGCGCCTGCGCCAGATCATGTGGCCCAGCCCGCGCAGGTCGACGCTGTCGGCGTCGACGGGCGGCGCCGGGCGGCGCTGACCTGGGGCAGATGAAAGCTCGACCGGTGTGATCCTGCTGTTCATTGTCGCTGTTTCTCCCGGGATGCGCGGCGGTACTCGTCCCGGCCCCCGACTGGCGGTGGATCGTCCGAAATGCCCGATCCTGTCCCGCAACCAAGCCGCAGCCGACACTCACGGCGCGTCCTGGGTCCATACTCCATCACATCCCGTCCGGATGGATTATCCGAAGGGTCGCTCCCACCAGATGAAGGATCGCAGGTCGGTCGGCAAAGTCAAACCTGGACAGGTTTTTGACAGATTTCACGGGCTGTTCGGGGACAATCCGCCTGCGGCTAGTGCATTGTGCCAAACGGGCGGGAAATCGACAGCTTCAGCGTCTCAAACGTGGCAATGATTCGACCACCGCCCCCCGGGACAATCCGGCGGCCAGCCCGGCGAGGGCGAAGAAGACCTTTCCAAGATCAGGCGTCGCCGTGGTCAGCAGCGCCGAGACGAACAGCGCCGCGCATCCGGCCTTCAGACCACGGATCGTGGCGACCCGTTCCGCCGGGTCCGGCGGGGCCGGAAGCCGGACAATCGAGATCAGGAAGGCGAGGAAGACGCCGGTGCCGATGATCCCGATGCTTCCCAGGCAGGCCAGCAGCCAGTTTGACGCGCGCATCGACCCCAGACCCGCTCCCATGTAGCGGGTTTCAGTGAAATTCACCCAGGCCTGGGCGTTCCAGCTCATCCGCTCGACACCGGAGGAGGTCTCCAGCTTGTCGAAGAGTGCGCGATCAAGGTAGGTCGTGACCGGGTCCACCAGCTGATAGGCGGCAATCAGGCCGAGCGCTCCGACCCAGACCAACAGACCCAGAACGGCAGCGATCGAAACCGAGCGTCGTTCGGCGGTGCGGCGCAGGTTGGCTACCAGCAGAAATAGGGCGAAGCTCATGCCGAAGGCGATTGCGGCCACATAGGCCGCCGAGGATGTCGAGCGCAGCAGCACAAGCGTCGACGCCGCGAGCATCCAGGCACCGCGTTTCGAGCCGGGACTGGCGAGCCAGTATTGCAGCCAGAACCCGAAGAGCCCAAGCGTGTAGTAGCCAAAGGCGGAAGCCTCCGGGAAGCCACCGATCATGCGCTTTAGCCCGGCCATCCGCACGTCGACCAGCATGGCATAATTGGCGGTACGGATGGGGTCCAGAAGTTCGGACATCCCGATGGCGTAGGTTGCGACATCGAGCCAGCCGAGCGTGAAGTGAATGACGGTGGCAATGCTCAGCGCGCCGATCACCAGCCCGTGTTCAGGGCGACGGCGCAACAGGGTGGCGAGCGCGTAGAAGGTGATGAAGCCCAATGTCATCCGGAAAAGCTGCGTGATGTTTCCCGTGCCGGGGCGCAACGGCCGAGAGACGATCCCGGTTGTGTTGTCCTTGCGGGCGATGCCGAAGACTTCGGTCTCTCCGGCAAAAAGGCGCGGAAGAAAGAGCGCCGCAACCACGCAGCACAGCGCCAGCAGCAACAACCAGAACCCGGGTTGAAAGGCGCGCATGGACCCCACGAGCCGGGATGGGCCCTCCGGCATCAGCAGCACGAGGGCGAGCAGCGTCAGCGCTGCGAGGTCGGTCACGCTGATGGTCGCACCACCAACCGCCGGCAAGTTGAAAGCCGCAGCTGCCCCGAACGGCGTCAGGGCGAAGAACACGGCAATGGAACCATAGGGGCCACGGATCACCATCAGCAGCACGGCCGCGAGGGCCAGAAAGGTGGAGGGAACGATTTCCATTCGGGTGGGACGGGATCCGGTTTGGCTGCTGCCGTTTCGGGGCACCATACCAGCCACGCGCTGTTTGGCGAGACGCGGGCTTGAAGTGGGCCCGGAGGTTCGGCAGGCTTGCCACATCTCCAGCCACAGGAAATGTGCCGCGTGCGTCTCGTACTCTCCGCTCTACTCGCCTCTTCGTTTGCCACGGCGGCCTTCGCAGACCCGGCCATCGCGCCAACGCTCGGGGCTGCCTCGAATTTCGGGCAAGGGTGGCAGCCTCGGATGCTTCAGGCGGCGCTGGACGCAGGCATACGCGATTTCCGCGACGCAGTGTACTGGGACCGTGTGGAGCGCGCGCCGGGTGAGTATGTCTTCGACACTCAGGAAACGCTCTGGCCCGACAGGTTGCCGGCGGCCGGGGCTGGGACCAGCCTGACGGTCAACAACGGCCATTCGGCCCATGACGGAGGGGCAACGCCCCACAGCCCCGCGGCGGTGGAAGCCTTCGCCGCCCACGCGGCGGCCACCGCCCTCCGTTTCCCGGCGATCCATTCGGTGGAGGTCGGCAACGAGTTCAATAGCGCGAATTTCGTCTCGGGCCCGGTCAAAGACGGATCGCTGCAAGAACGGGCGGAGGCCTATGTGGCACTCCTTCGAGCGACGGAGGCCGCCGTGCGCACCGAGCGTCCGAACGTCCGGATTCTCGGTGGCGGTGTGCACTCGATCCCGGCGGGGTACCTCGCGATGGTGGCGGACCTCGGTGGAGCGGATCTGATGGATGCGCTGGTCGTGCACCCCTATTCCACGCCTCCGGAGCAATTCGCGCGCCAGGTTGGCGTTTTGCGATGGCAGCCCGCGTGGTCGGACATGCCACTCGAAGTGACCGAGTTCGGCGATACCAACCCCGAGACCGCGCCCGGCTATCTGCTGCGATACTATTGCCAGATGGCGGTTTCCGGTGTGGAACGGGTGATCTGGTACGCGCTCAACGATCGGGGCGACGGTCATGTGCCGCTGATTTCTCCCCGCGGGAAGGTCACGGAAACGGGGCGAACCTGGCAGCAGATCGCAAGGCGCATGGCGGGGCGGGAGGTCGTGGCCTTCGAGCCGGACCCCTACACCTACGGGTGTCGCTTTGGCGACGAAGTGCTGGTGATCTGGGGCGCACCGCGTCGTGTCTCCGCTTCGGACAGCGTGGCGTTTCTTGGACCTGCCGGTGATCCCGAGGAGGGGCCGCATACACTGTCCGCCACCGATCCGCTGGTTTTGGTCGCGACGGAGGGGAGTGTCCTCGCCGATCCGCAGTTTGCGCCACAGCCGCTCCTCGCGGATTCGTTTCACGACTATCGCTATCCCCATGAAGGGGACCCGCATCCCGATGCCGACCCGTTCCGCCGCTATGTCCTTCGCGGCAGGGAGGTTCCGCTGCTTACCCGCCCCGGCCAGGAGCGGGGAGGTGTGCCGTGGGTGCCCTACCGGGCGGCGGCGGATGACCCGATGGTGCGACTGACGGCGGAAACCCTGTTGCCGGGGGGCACGGGCGAGCGGCCCGCCGAAATCGTCCACCTCTGGGAAGCCGGTCTCGACCGCGTGATCGACCTCGGGATCGACCTCTCTCCTGCCGCACGCAGCGACGATGGCGTGACCCTGCGCGTGGCGCTCAACGGGCAGCTGCTCCACGAACAGATCGTGGCGGAGCCACTGGAATGGCGCCTTGATGGGCTGGCGGTGAAGGACGGCGACCGGTTGGAGATTGCCGTTGGGCCGAACCGGACCGCGACAGGCGATGTTACGCAGTACCGTTTCCGGATTTGGCGGGCAGGAGAGCAAGCAGACCGGTAATCGCCGCGCGCGTTTCCGCGATCAGCGCGACGTGAACCTGCCGGTCGATACCCGTATCAAGTGCAGCGGTCACCGTCGTCGCAATTTGCTCGGGGCGGGTTGCCGGTGGCATGAAATGCTCGGCGCAATGGCAGGCCTCCAGAAAGCTCGCGACTTTCGCGTCCCAGCCAAGGCCTACGATCGGAAGGCCGTAGCTGTAGGCCACGATACAGGCGTGCAGCCTGTGCGCCACGACGCCCCCGAGGTCTCGGATCGTTTCGGCCAGCATGGTAGGGGTCTCGGGGACCGGCGCGACCTCAATCCGGCCGTCCCGCCGGGCGGGTGCGAGCGCGGGCTCCCCGGCCAGTCGGACCAACGCCGCGCGGTCCTCCACCGCCCCATTGCAGAACAGCCGGAGGTCATGTCCCTCGGCCAGAAGCGCCAGCGCGAGATCGCGAAAGAACCCGGGCGCGCCGGATGCCGCGTGGCCTTCGGCGTGGTAGCGCAGAAGCGTGGGGTCGGTGACGCAGAGCCCGATGCGTCCGGACCGGGTCGTCGTTGGGCCGTAACAATCCGCCGCAAGCAGGCCGGGGTCGCGGGTGAGCACGGTTTGCGGGGCGCGTGCGCCCATGTGTGCCTGCCAGACGGCGCGCGACCGCGCGTCCCGCAACCCGACCTGCCGAAGATCGCCCTCATAGACGTTGCAGAACAGGTCTTTGCCGCGCGGGCTCCAGTTGTCGGAGGCCCCGACGGCATGAACTGCCACAGGGCAGCCGGCCATACGGGCGCAATCGGCGGCGGCGGCGACCTTCAACGGGAAGTTCAGATCCGCATCCGACATCAGTTGCCCCCCCCCAATGATTGCCAGATCGGCCCCGCTCAGGGCGTCTGTCCAGCGGGGCGTGACACGGTCCAGAAGCCTACCGAGGCGGGCCGCGACCAGCCGTTGACGAAGCGACTGCGGCAGGGAGGCAAGTATCCTCAGCGCCAGCCCCCGGTTGCGCACCACCACGTCACCAAAACTCTCTCGCCCCGACAGGTCGAGCGCAAGCACCTCTGCGCCCGGCGCCTGCCGCGATAGCTCGAAAAGCAGGCAGTCGGAGATGATCCCGTCGCCGACGTTCGGGCTGTAGGGCAGGCCAAATTGCACGATCTTCATTGGGCGCTCCCGCTCGATCCGCGCGTACCCTACCGCGCGAGCCGCCGGCCGTGGGAGCAAAAAGAAGGCAATTTCAGGAAGCTGTGGGCAGTGCAGCCGAATTGCGCTAGTCACGTTGAAGCTGTGCAACCGTGGAGCCCCGTAGCAATGGCGCCGGACCGTGTAGTCGTGATCAACGATTCCAGCCTGGCGCGCGGCGGCGCAACGGGGCTGGCGCTGCTGTCGGTGCAAATGCTGGCGCAGTGCGGCCAGAGGGTCCAGTTCATCTGCGGTGACGCCGCCGGAGAGGTCGCCGGTGCCGAGGATGTGCTGTCGCTCGGCCGGGCGCGGCTGCGCGAGGGGGCGGCGCTCTCGGCACTGCGCCGGGGTGTCTATGATGCCGAAGCGCGGGACATGGTTGCCGGGTGGATCGAGCGCAATGACAACCCCGGAACCGTCTATCACCTGCACGGCTGGGCCCAGATCCTGTCGCCTGCGGTTCTGGATGCGCTGGCACCTGTGGCCGCGCGGACGCTGCTGCACGCCCACGACATGTTCCTTGCCTGCCCGAATGGTGCCTATATGGACTATGTCGACGATCGTCCCTGCGAGCGGGTGCCGATGTCTGTGCGATGCATCACGACGAACTGCGACCGGCGGTCCTATCCTCAAAAACTCTGGCGCGTGGCTCGGCAGAGACAGCTTCGCAAGGCGCTGGACTGGGAGCGGCGCCCCTGGGGCGGGGTGGCGATGATCCATCCGGCCATGCGGGAAATGCTGGAACGCGGTGGCGTGCCCGGCGACAAGCTCTTCACGCAACGCAACCCGGCCTCCGCGTGGTGTGCGGAGCGGGTCCAGGCGGAGGCCAACGACGGGCTGCTCTATGTGGGGCGGCTTCGCGGAGAGAAAGGGGTCGTGGAACTGGCCCGGGCTGCGCGTCAGGCGGGGATGCCTCTCACGGCGATCGGCGAGGGGCCGCAGGGCGACATCCTCGCCCGGGAGTTTCCGGAAGTGGCGCGCCCGGGCTGGCTCGATGCCGCCGGTATCGCGGAGCATGCGCGGCGCGCGCGCGGGCTGGTGATGCCTTCGCTGACCCGGGAACCCTTCGGGTTGGTTGCGGCGGAGGCCTCGGCCAGCGGGCTGCCCGTGATCCTGCCGACCACCGCGCTGATGTCCGGGGAGGTCAACGCCCTGTCGCTCGGGTTCTCCTACAACGGCTCCGATCCTCAGGGGCTTGCCGGAGCCTTGCAGCGCCTTCGCGATCTTGCGGCGGACGAAACCAGGGCGATGAGTGAGCGCGCTTTCTCCCGGAGGACGCCGCTGGCGGCAACGCCTGAGGCGTGGATCGACGGTCTGCTTGCAACCTATGAACGGCTTATTGCGGGGCACTGACAAAGCACTGACAAAAAAACGGGCCCCGACCGGGACCCGTTTTCTCGTTCTGGAGGCGAGCTTAGATGCCGCCGGGTTTCAGCCGCCGGAATGTCCGCTTCACGACCGGCATCTGGCTGAGGACGAGCGCGACATTCAGCGCCAGCAGGATGGCGGCGCCGGGACGGGTCCAGAATGTGCTCAGGTCGCCGTCAGAGAGGTAGAGCGAGCGCCGGAAGGTCTCGTCGAAGAGCGGCCCGAGGATGACCCCGATCACCAGCGGGGCGATTGGATAGTGCATCTTTCCCATGGCATAGGCGACGAAGCCGACGCAGAGCATGAGGTAGAGATCGTTGATCCCGCCGCCGACGGAGAAGGAGCCGATGGTGGTCAGCACCATCACGACCGGCAGGAAGATCGTCTGCGGAATGCGCAGCACGTTGATGAAGACCCGCGCCGTCAGCAGACCCATGATCGCCATGGTTGCGGCGGCCATGACGAGGATCGCAACCACGTGCAGGATCAACTGCGGGTCGATGGTCGGCCCGGGGATCACGTTGTTGATCTTCAGCGCGCCGAGCAGGGCTGCGGCGGGGGGCGAGCCTGGAATGCCGAGCACGAGCAGCGGGATCAACGCACCGCCGATGGCCGCGTTGTTGGCGGCCTCCGCAGAAAGCAGACCGTTGATCGAGCCCTTGCCGAACTGGTCGCCATCCTTGCAAACGGCCTTGCCCACACCGTAGGAGACCCAACCGGCCACGTCTTCGCCGACGCCGGGCAATGCGCCGACGCCAGTGCCGATGACACCCGAGCGGGCGATGGTCGGGAAACGCTTCATCACCGTGCCGACGCGGGGCACGATCTTGCCCACGTCTACGGCCTGACCGACCGAGCCCGCAGCCCGCATCCCGTCCATGATCTGCGGCACGGCGAATGCTCCCATCAGCACAGGCACAACCTGGAAGCCGGACATCAGGTAGGACCACCCGAAGGTGTAGCGAGTCTCGCTGAGGATCGGATCGAGTCCGACCATGGCCATCGCCAACCCGATCAACCCGCTGATCCAGCCCTTGAGAACAAGATCCTTGCTCATCAGGGTGCCGGAAAGGAGGATCCCGAAGAGGGCGAGCAGGGCCTTTTCCGGGCTGGCGATGTTCTTGGAGATCATCAGCAACAGCCAGACGAACACGAGCAAGAAGCTGGTGCCGATCAGCGTGCCGATGAAGCTGGAGGTCGTCGTCATCCCTAGCGCCTCGCCCCCGCGCCCCTTCTTCGCCAGCGGGTGGCCGTCCATCGCGGTGGCCGCCGAGGCCGCCGTGCCCGGGATGTTCAGGAGAATGGACGGGTATGAGCCGCCGTAGATCGCGCCGACATAGGCGCCGATCAGGGCGATGAGGGACTGCTCAAGCGGAAACTTGTTTCCGAAGAAGCCGGTGAGGATGGTGACGGCGAGTGTGGCCGTCAATCCTGGCAGGGCGCCGAAGATGATGCCGAGAAAGACGGAGGCGATCAGGTAGGGATAGGTGATCGGATCCGACGCGAGGTGAACCAGCGCATCCCAGAAACCGCTGACCTGTGCGAAGAAGAACTCCATGTCACTTGCTCCACATCGGTTTCAGGGTGACGTAGTAGTGGTATTCGATCTGACTGAAGAGCAGCCCGGCACGGTTCGGCACGTTCTGCCGGAAGCCGAAAGCCATCGCGAGCACCAGCACCAATGGCACCAGCACGGCCATCCACGGGGCAATGCGGATCGCATATTCACTGCGGTGACGGAGAAGCGTGTAGATCGTCAGGCCAGCCCAGAGGGCGAGCGTCACCCAGTCGTCGTCGTGGGGTTTGGCCCATTGGGACTGCGGGAAGTTCATGACGAGCGCATAGAGCCCGGCCGCTGCCACCACCGCAGCGGCAATCTTCATGCGGTCCCGGTGGCCGTCGTGAAACCCGTAGACCAGCGCCGATATCAGCAGCGCGGAACAGATGACGAAGTCAACGCGGGGGACCAGCGCGAAGATGTAGAAGAAGAGGATGATGGCGATACTGCCCATCCGCACGATCTCGTTCCGCTCCCAACCGACGCCTGCGCCGTGCAGCGCACGCTCTGCGCCGCCATCCTTGATGGAGATCGCGAGCAAGCCCAGCGAACAAAGCAGCATGAGGCCGAAGATGCCGTAGGGGACGACGGCGGCGGAGTTGAACCAGTCACCGGAGGCAACGCCGGCAGTCTGGGTATCGAAGAAGGGGATGTGCGTGGTACGCCAGAGAAAGAAGACGGACAGGGCGATAAGGATCAGCGATGTCCAGAAGTCTCGCGCCCGCAGGGCGGTCTTGTCTTCCATGTTCGCTCCTGGAAACGAGGAGCGGGGCCGCAAGGGCCCCGCTCCGTTGGTTGCGACTTAAGGCTTCTCGATACCCAGCGTGGCCGGGTCGACCTTGGCGGCGCCAAGCTCGTGCAGGGTCCAGGCAAAGGTGCTTTCCAGTTTCGAGAACAGGGCAGTGGCTTCGTCGCCATACTGACCGCCCACGTCGTAGTAGTTCTCCGCCGCCCAGGTGGCGACGGTCTCGCCGGCGATGGCCTTTTCGAACGCGGCGCCAAGCGCGGCCTTCACATCGTCGGAGGCCGATGCGTGCACCGCGAACCCGATGGCCTGCTTGAGCGGCAGGTACTTGTCCAGGCCGTCAAAGCTGTCGAAGGCCGAGGGGATTTCCATGTCGCCGATCTTTGCGGATTCGGGCGTCAGGGTCGCCAGGGGCTTCAACTCGCCGCCGAGGATCAGCGGCGCCTGCTCGGCGAGAGAGGTCACGACCAGCGCGACTTCACCGGCAAGCGCGGCTTCCTGACCCGGTGCCGATCCCTTGTAGGGGACGAACTTGAAGGTCGCACCTGAGCCTTGCTCGATGGCGAGCAGGTTCAGGTGGTGAATGGAGCCTGCGCCAGAGGCGGCGGCCGGGATCGAGCCGGGCTCGGCCTTGGCGGCTTCAACCAGTTCTTCGATCGTGTTGTAGGGCGAGTCCTTGCCGACCGAGATCAGGTCCGGCGAACCGCCGACGATGAACGGGTACCAGAAGTCGAACTTCTTGTCCCAGCCACCCTGAACGGCGGCGGTGACGTTGGATTCGGACAGGCCGACCAGCGTGTAGCCATCGTCTGGCTGGTTCATCACGTAGACCATGCCGTTGGAGCCTGCGACCCCGCCGGTCTGGTTGATCACGTTGATGGAGACAGGAAGCTCCTTTTCCATCTCGGCCATGATCATCCGGTTGATTGTGTCGGTGCCGCCACCGGCACCCCAGACGACTGCGGTGGTGATGTCGCGGAACGGATAGTCTTGCGCATATGCGCTCCCGGTCATCGCGATCGCTGCGACGAGTCCGGTCAGTGCGAGTTTCATGATTCTCCTCCCAGAAAGTGAAGACGCACCATGATTGTGCATTGGTTTACGTATACATTCAAACACTAACTTTGCGCATGTGTCCGAGTTGCCGAGTGAAAAGCACTGTCTGGGCAACCGTTCGATTGAGGTTAAGATACTGTTTTATATTTGAAATTTTCAATTTCGTGCGGCCGCCCCGGCGGCGCAGCGGCAATTTGAACCATGCAGGTATTTTTCGGGAGCAGGCGGACAATGGGGTCCGATTGCGCTGCGGTGCGGCGGGAACGAAACCGGAATGCACCCGGATCCAGCATCGGGCGGGCCCCCGCACGACGCAAGACCCGCCCTGATGGCCTCTCTACTTGCCGACAGGTTCCGGCGAGGGGTGCTCTTTCGTGGACGATGAACCGCCCTTGTCGCTGCGGGCCTTGGAACGCATGCCGCGGCTCGCGGAGATCTTGTGGTCGCCGGTGAAGGCTTCGTGGTTCTTTTCCGTCGCGGCTCGATCATACAGGTAGTTGACCATCAGACCGCTCGACTGTTTCAACCCGTTGGGGCTGGTGTCGGCGCCGAAGTGTACGTCGTGAAGGATGGCGCCGTTGCCGAGGTGGAAGCGGGCGACCGGGTCACGCGGGAAGCCGTCGGGGCGCTTTGCCTCAAGAAGGTATCGCGCGGCCATGGCTTCGGCTTCGTTCCGTGTGGCGGTGCCGTCGAGGATGCGGGCAGCCTTCGCGTCCCCCTCCAGTGTTCGAAGCCAGCGGTTAAGGCCCGGGATCGGCGACAGCGTGACGAAGGTCGACAGGTTGGGCAGTTCCTGGCTGAGTTCCATCACCACCTGCTTGATCAGGAAATTGCCGAAGGAGACGCCCTGAAGGCCCTTCTGGCAGTTGGAGATCGAATAGAAGACCGCGGTATTCGCCTCCTCTGCCTTGAGCTCTTCTCGGTCCTCCTCCAGCAAGCCCTGAATCGAGCCGGGAATGCCCTTGGTCAGAGCGACCTCCACAAAGATCAGCGGTTCATCCGGCATCGTCGGGTGGAAGAAGGCAAAGCAACGGCGGTCCTGCGGGTGCAGGCGGCGGCGCAGATCGTCCCAATCGTGGATCTCGTGCACGGCCTCGTAGGCGACGATCTTCTCCAGCAGGGTCGCGGATGTGTTCCAGTCGATCTGCTCGATCCGGAGGAACCCGCGGTTGAACCAGCTGCGCAGCAGGTGGACGAAATCCATGTCGGTGCGCTTCAGTTCCGGATGCTCCTTGACCATTCCCAGCAGGTCGATGCGGGAGGCCACCATCTCCGCCGTCGCGCCCGGGGCCTGGTGGAGCCGGCGAAACAGTTCTTGGCGTTGCGGCTCTGCCTCGCGGACCAGGGCGGTGAAGTTCTCGATGCTGGGGTCTTCGGCATAGGCCTGGGCGATGCCGGCGACTCTCGGAGCGTCCACGTCCAGTTTCTCGTTCAGGAAGGTGAAGAAGGCGCGTTTCTGCTCGGGCTTCATTGCCTTGTATTTTTGCAGGATCGTGGAGGCGAGCCGAATGCCGGAGACCTCGCCCGTGCTGGACAGAAGCGCCATGCACAGATCCTCGATCGAGCGGCGTTCCGAGCTGCTGAGAGGCCAGCGACCGACGCCGTAGAGATTGGACAACAGGTCGCCGAGAAAACTGGTTCGGGCCATGGGGTTCCCTTTTCGATATCCGGTGTCGGGCCGAGTCTACCGCCCCTGTCTGACAGTTTCATCACACAAGTCGGTTGCAGGAGGCATGCGCCACCCGCATGCGTCCGGTAGCGTATCAAAGCGGCAGGGGGCGCTGCTCGGCGATCGCTTCCATGGCGAAATAGGATGTCACGGAGTCCAGTTCGACCTTGGAGATCAGCCGTTGGTAGACGGCATCGTAGCTGTCCATGGTTTCGGTCACCACTTTCAGCAGGTAGTCGTAGTCGCCGCCAATGCGGAAGAAGTCAACGACCTCGGGGATGCCTTGAACGTGGCGACGGAAATCCTCCAGCCAGCCGGCCGAATGGTGCCGCGTGCGGACCATGACAAAAACCACGAGGCCGAGGCCAAGCGCCCGCCGGTCCACGCGGGCCGTGCTGCCCTGAAGCACGCCGGAGGCGTTCAGTGCCCGCAACCTGCGCCAGCAAGCATTCTGTGACAGGCCAACCCTGTCTGCGAGGTCTCGCTGCGACAGGCTGGAATCCTGTTGCAGGGCACGCAGAATGTTTCGGTCTATATGATCTATATTATGGCTCATATTTCTATCATATGATCGGAAATTGAGAGTTCAATTGCAAAGAAAGGGGGAGTTTTCATCATCCGAACGGGTCAGACTTCCGGGAGCAACAAGAACAGGAAGCACCGATGTCTCTCGATCAATTCAAATCCAACTTGCAGGGTGTCAACGTGATGGCCGATCTGCGCGACGGACTGATCGGCGAAGGCGTTGAAATACCCGGCCTGGATGGGCCGGTGAAGCTGGTGTACGCCGACTACGTCGCCTCTGGCCGGGCGCTGCGCCAGGTCGAGGACTTCATCGCAGAGCACGTTCTGCCCTTTTACGCCAACAGCCACACAGAGGCTTCCTACTGTGGCGCCTACATGACCCGGTTGCGAGCGCAGGCACGGGCGGAAATCGCACGCCTGACCAATGCAGGGAACGACTGCTCCGTCATTTTCGCGGGATCGGGGGCGACTGCCGGCCTCAACAGGCTGGTCACATTGCTGGGGATCGAGGAGGCCGCCAACCCGGTCGTCTTTATCGGTCCGTACGAACACCATTCCAACATCCTGCCGTGGCGGGAGAGCAAGGCCAAGGTCGTGGAGATCCCGGAAGGGCCCTCCGGCGGACCGGACCTTGCGGCGCTGGAGGCGGCCTTGAAGGAGCATGGGGAGGCCGACATCAAGATCGGTAGCTTCTCGGCCGCCTCCAACGTCACGGGTATCGTCACCGATGATGTCGCCGTCACGACGGTGCTCAAGCGTCACGGCGCGCTGTCTGTATGGGACTATGCCGGCGGCGGGCCGTATCTGGCCATGGACATGGGCGAAGGGGCGGCGGCAAAGGATGCCATCGTGCTGTCTCCGCACAAGTTTCCCGGAGGGCCCGGGGCCACTGGCGTGCTCATCCTGCGCGACAAGGCCGTGCGCCGGGACTGTCCGAGCTGGCCGGGTGGCGGTACCGTGTCTTTCGTCTCGCCGTGGGATCATACGTATTCCTCCGACCTGGCGACGCGCGAAGAAGCGGGCACACCCAATATCGTCGGCGATATCCGCGCCGCGTTGGTGTTCCTCGTGAAGGAGGCCATCGGGCAGGATGCGCTCGATCACCGGGAGGCGGAGCTGAACGCCATGGCGAAGGCCGCCTGGCTCCAGCACCCCCAACTGACGCTACTTGGATGTGACAAGGCTCGGCGGTTGCCGATCTTCTCCTTCCTCGTGCGTGACCAGCGCGGCAACCCAGTGCACCAGCAGCTCTTTACCCGCATGCTTTCCGACATCTATGGCATCCAGACCCGCGGCGGATGCGCCTGTGCCGGGCCATATGCCCACCGTCTGCTCGGCATCGACCGCGCCACATCGCAACGCCTGCACGCCGACCTGCTTTCGGGCAACGAGATGGAGAAACCGGGCTGGATCCGTCTGAACTTCAGCGCGCTGATGTCCGACGACACCGCGCGCTACGTGATCTCTTCCGTCATCGATCTGTTGTCGCGACTCGACCAGGTTGTCCCCCGCTATCAATGCGACCCCAGTACCGCGAGATTCAAGGCGGTTGCCTGAGGGCGTATTCTGCTTCACCACTCACGAAGCGCCTGGCCGGCCCGGAAACGGGCCGGCCAACTTTGCTTCGTCGGCCCGGAAACGGGCCGGCCAACTTTGTTAAATCGGTCCGGAGTCGGGTCGGCCGGATTTGCTCTTTCGGCTCGGGAGAGGACCGACCAGCTTTGCGCGTCGCCCCGGCAACAGAAGGGCCAACCCTGCTCATTCGGCACCTGAGGCCAGCCGGAAGCTGCCGTTGTCGAGGCTCCGAGGCGGCTCGACAGGCTGACTGCTCCGGGAACGGAGTTGATCCGGCTGACTCCCTTGGGCTGGTCCAGAAATGGGATGGGCGGATCGTCCGTGCCATCTTCGGAAACCTGTAGGCCGATCCAGTTTCCCCGGAATTGCTCTTGCGGAAAGCGGTTGGCTCGACCGTGATCTAGACGCGGTCGAACCGTGCACGGCGCCGGAACCGGTCTTCCGCCTTCGCACGGCCAATGATGAACGCTATGGTCCCGTGGCACATTCCGCCGACCGACACGCGAGGACATCATGCCAGTGGTCATCGACCCCGCCCAGTTGCCCGAAGACCGACCGGTCATCGAAGCCCTGTTCACGGCGTACCTTGGCTTCCTGCGGGAGCGCGTGCCGGAACACTGGCAGAAGATTTCGAGCAAGTATCCGATCGAGCGGGTGCCGGAACTGGTGTCGGGGTATCTGCTGGAAAACGCCCGACCGACAGGCGAGATCCTGATCGCCCGGCTTGACGGCAAGCCAGTGGGCTGCGCCATGATGCGGCAGACCGAACCGGGGATCGTGGAAATCCAGAGGGTTTATGTCGCGCCCGAGGCGCGCGGCCACGGGATCGGCAAGGACTTGACGCTGAGGTTGATGGCGCTCGCGCGAAAGGACGGTCAGCGGATCATGCGGCTGGACACGGGGCCTGCGCTGACAGAGGCGATTGGGCTCTACAGGTCGCTGGGGTTCCGCGAGCGGACCGCCTACCATTCGGACTACGAAGCGTTGGAGGGGATACTCGTCTACTTCGAGGCCGATCTTCTCGCCTGATCAGACTTTGACCCGCTCTGACTTCGGATCGTACATCGGCTTGAGCGAGGCCTCTGCCGGTATCCGTGCGCCCGCGACCTCGATCTCGTAGCGAGAGGAGAGCACATCGGCCGGTGTCTCGCCGGGGCAGGGGACATAGCCGAGGCCAACAGCTCCGCCCAAAGTGTGGCCATAGCTGCCCGATGTCAGGTGCCCCACCACCTCGCCATCGCGCAGGATCGGTTCGGCGTGATACAGCAACGGTTCCGGATCGGTCAGCCTGAACTGGACCAACCGGCGCTCCAGCCCCGCTTCGCGCTTGCGCAGGACGGCCTCGCGACCAATGAAGTCGGGCTTGTCCCGCGCCACGGCAAAGCCGAGTCCGGCTTCCAGAACGTGATCTTCGCAGGTGATGTCGTGGCCGAAGTGTCGAAAGCCCTTCTCGATCCGGCAGGAGTCCATCATGTGCATGCCGCAGAGCTTCGCGCCCATGCCCTCGCCAGCTTCCCAGAGCGTCTCGAAGATATGCGCAGCCATGTCGGCGGAGGCATAGACCTCCCAGCCAAGCTCGCCCACGTAGGTGACGCGATGAACCCGTGCAAGACCCATTCCGATCTCGACAGTTTGCGCCGTTCCGAAGGGGTTTGCATCATTGGTGAAAGTGTTGGGAGAGACGGCTTCCAGCAAGCGGCGGGAGTTCGGTCCCATCACGGCCAACACCGCCTCGCCCGACGTCACATCGGTGATCACGACCTGCTGTGTGCCCAAGTGGCGGCGCAGCCATGTCTCGTCCGCGAGCCGGGTCGCCGCCGGGGTGACAACAAGGAAGGCCGTTTCCGAAAGCCGGGTGATCGTCACGTCTGCCTCGATCCCTGCGCGAGTGTTGAGGAACTGTGTGTAGACGATCTTGCCCACCGGGACGCAGAGGTTGGCGCCCGCGACGTGGTTCAGGAACCGTTCCGCATCGGGGCCTTCGACACGCAGCTTTCCGAAGGAAGACATGTCGTAGAGCCCGACGTTTTCCCGGACTGCGCGGTGTTCCCGCGCAGCATTCGCGAACCAGTTCTGCCGCTTCCAGCTATGGCGGTAGTCCGGCTCCTGGCCTTCATCGGCAAACCAGTTTGCGCGCTCCCACCCCGCCAGCTCGCCGAACACCGCGCCACGCGCCTTGAGGTGTTCGTGAAAGGGCGTTCGACGCAGGCCGCGCGCTGTGGCCTTCTGCCGGTAGGGGAAGTGATCGGCGTAGAGTAGGCCCAGCGTCTCCTTGCTGCGCTCGAAGAGGTAGTGCCGGTTGCCCTGGAAGGGTTGCATGCGGCTGATGTCCACGTCGCCCAGGTCAAAAGGTTTCTCGCCCGACTCCATCCATTCGGCCAGCGCCATCCCGGCACCGCCCGCCGATTGGATGCCGATGGAGTTGAACCCGGCCGCAACCCAGACATTGTCCATCTCCGGGCAGAGGCCGAGGTGGTAGGCATCGTCGGGCGTAAAGCTCTCCGGCCCGTTGAAGAAGGTCTGGATGCCCGCTTCGGCCAGCATCGGCATCCGGTTCACGGCCCATTCTAGGATCGGTTCGAAATGGTCGAAATCCTCCGGCAACTGATCAAACTCGAAGCTGTCCGGAATGCCTTTCATGCCCCAGGGCTTGGCGTTGGGCTCGAATGCGCCAAGCAGGATCGAGCCGGCATCTTCCTTGTAGTAGGCACATTCGTCGGGCACCCGCAGAACCGGGAGTTGCGCCAACCCGGGGATCTTGTCCGAAACGATGTAGAAATGTTCGCATGCATGAAGCGGGACGTTCGTGCCGGCCATGCGGCCGACCTCGTGTCCCCACATTCCGCCGCAATTCGCAACGTGATCACAGGCGATGACGCCGGTTGCGTCCGCACTGGACCATTCGACACCGGTGACGCGACGCCCAACCCTTTGCATGCCGGTCACCTTGATCCGCTCGACCGCCACAGCGCCGCGAGCCTTTGCCCCGCGGATCATTGCCAGTGCGATATTCGAAGGATCGCCCTGTCCGTCTTTGGGCAAGTAGACGCCACCGACGAGATCATCGCAGTTCAGGTGCTCGTACCTGGCCTTGACCTCGCCGGGTGAGATCGGTTCGACCTCTACCCCGAATGCACGTGCCATGGAGGCCTGGCGCAAAATCTCCTCGTGGCGTTCCGCGGTCAGGGCAACGGTGATCGAGCCGACCCGGCGAAAGCCCGTAGACAGGCCGGTCTCTGCCTCCAGATCGCCGTATAGTTCCTGCGAGTACTTTGCCAGCCGCGTCATGTTCTGCGTGGCGCGCAACTGTGCAATCAGCCCGGCGGCGTGCCAGGTGGTGCCGGAGCAGAATTGCTTGCGTTCCAGCAACACCACGTCTTTCCAGCCGAGCCGGGTCAAGTGGTAGGCAACCGAGGCACCGATCACGCCCCCCCCGACAATGACCACGCGGGCGCTGGAGGGGATGCTCATGTCGTGTCTCCTTGCTCGGGCAAACGCGGCGCCGGCCGCGCATCGGTCCGGTACGTTTGGAGGCCCGACGCCATCAGAACGGTCCTCTCTGCAGGTCCCGCAGCGCGAAACGCGCGACAAGGCTGGCGTCCAGGTCGGGAGAAAACAGGTGTTTCCCGCTTTCCAGGATCGCCGCCTTGCGCGCCTTGGCACCGTCCAGAAGCACCGGCTGCCCCTTTTCGACCCATTCCTTGGGAGAGGATCGGTCGGCGATCTCGGGGTATATGTACTCGGTCTGCATCAGGCGCAGCGTCTGTTCGTGCCCGAGGTAGTGGCCCGGCCCCTCCAGCACCACGGATTTCATCACGTCGATGGAGATGAACTCCTCCCGGACCTCCACACCGCGCACGCAGCGCTGTACCTGGCCCAGCATGTCATTGCCCAGCACGAGGCTCTCAAGGCAGAAGCCCATGAGCGAGGCATGCATGCCGACCGCTTCATAGATCATGTTGAGCCCCGACAGCCCGGCCATGACATTGGATATCGCCTGTTCCCAGCCCGCCTGCATATCCGGCAACTTGGCATCCGCGATCCCGGCCGCCGCCCCGCCCGGAAGGCCGTAGTGCTGGTGCATCTGGGCACAGGCGGCTGTCAGCAACGCCTGTTCGCCTGACCCGCCGGACATCGCGCCCGTTCGCAGGTCCGACACGAAGGGCCAGGTGCCGAAGACGGCCGGGTGTCCCGGTGCCAGGGCGTTCACGTAGACAACACCGGCGAGGCATTCCGCGACCGCCTGCACCACGGCGGTGGCGATCGGGGCGGGGGCGGTCGCGCCAGCCTGCCCGGCGGAGAGCAGAAGCACCGGCATTCCGGCGCGGATGCAGGCTTCCATGACCTCGCAGCTTTCCTCGGCGAAGGTGAGCGGGGGGACGACGAAGCAGTTGGAGTTGCTGACGAAAGGTCGTTCCCGCCAAGCGGCCTCTCCCCCGGCGATCTCGTGCAGCAGCGAGATGCAGGCGGGTACGTTGGCGGCTTCGGTAAAGGACGTGCCGACATGTTTTGATGTACCGGCACAGGCGGCATAGAGCGTGTGAAGATCCAGCTCGGCATTGTCTTCGAACTCCCGGCAGACCACGGGGCGCTGGAAAAAATGGACGTTGTCGAGCGCCTGAACGATCCGCGCTGCATCGTAGAGGTCCTGCATGGTCGGTTCGCGGTACTCCCATGTGTCCACCTCGACCATGTGCACCGCTGCTCCGGCAGTGCCGAAATGCGTGTTGGTGCCTGTGAGTTTCAGGTCATGGGCCGGATCGCGCGCGCACAGCGTGATGCCGCGCGCTGCCCGCGCCAGCATGTCCTCGACCAGTCCACGGGGAATGCGAATGCGCCCGTCATTGCCTTGAACAGCGCCCGCGCCTGTCAGGATTTCGACGGCGGAGGGCGGCGCCTTGGCCAGACCGATCTGCTCCAGCGCGTCCAGTGCGGCATCGTTGATCCGGACGACATCCTGCGCCGAGAGCGGCTTGTACCATCCGCCCGGCAGGCCCGGACGGACAGGGCGGACAGCGGCGTCCAGCGGCCGGGAGCGGGCTTCTCTGCGTGCGGCCCGGCCGCCGGAGCGGCGGCGGGGAGACGTGTCGCTCATGGTGCCATCCTTTGCATCGAATGGGTGGGCTCAGGCCCGGATACGCGCGTTCTCGGGGTCCCAGAGGGGCCGGTCGGGTTGGACGATCGCCTTGCATCGCTTCCCGAATATCTCGATCTCCAACTCGGTGCCCGGCGCCGCGAGGTCCGCGCGCACCGTGCCAAAGGCAATCGAGGCGCCGACACGGTAGCCCCAATCTCCTGACGTGGTTTCGCCAACGACCGTGTCGCCCAGCCAGACGGTCGACATGTATGGCGCGTCACAATCGTCGGCCTCGACGATCATCTGCACGAAGCGTTTGGCCACGCCGCGCTGTTTTTCTGCCATCAGCGCCGCTTTTCCCGGGAAATCCTCGGCCTTGTCCAACTTCACGAACCGATCCAGCCCGGCCTCGAGCAGGGTGTAGTCGGTGGAAAGATCGCCTTTCCAGCTACGATACCCTTTCTCCATCCGGAGCGCGTTGAGGGCATACATGCCGAAGGGTCGCGCCCCGCCGGCGAGCACGGCGTCGTAGATGGCCGGAATGTCGGCATTGGCGGCGTGGACCTCCCAGCCAAGCTCCCCGGCGAAGGAAACCCGCGCCAGCGCCGCGTTCCGGCCTGCCACGGTCGCCGGCTGGATCGACAGCCACGGCAATCCAAGATCCCCGTCCGAAATGGTCTCAAGCAGCGCCCGCGATGCCGGTCCGGTCACGATCAGCGTCGAATACTCAGTCGTGTGGTCGGTGAGTGTCAGGTTCTCGGGCAAGTGCGCCTTCAGATGCTCGAAGTCGTGCCATTGCGCGGCGGCCGCCGTGATCAGGGTGAAAAAGTCCTCCGCATGCCGCATGATCGACATTTCGGTCAGGATCCGTCCCCGGCGGTCGGGGAAATACCCCAGCGTCATACGACTGACCTTGCACAGGTTGCCGGCGACCATGCCCCGCAGCCAGTCCGCTGCGCCGTCGCCCGAGAGGTTGAAGCGGGAAAACCCGGGCAGGTCCAGCACACCGACGGAATCCCGCACTGCCTCGCATTCTTCCCGGATGCGCTGTTCCCATGGACCGGAACGCCGCCATGTCTGTGTCGCCTCTTCGGAGGTGTCGTCGCCCGGCTTCGCGAACCAGTTGGCCCGTTCCCAGCCGTTGTAGGCCCCCATCTGTCCACCGAGGTCCCTGATCGTGTCGTGTACCGGGGAAAGCTTCCGGTCCCGCGCGGCGGGCCAGGCGTGGTGGGGGAAATGCATCGCGTACTCGTTGCCGTAGACCTCCCTGGCCTTGTCGACGCAGTATTGCTGATCGGTGTAGTCGGTGTAGCGGCGCGGATCGCAGGACCACATGTCCCATTCCGTCATCCCCTCCATGATCCACTCTGCCGCCACCTTGCCCGCGCCGCCGCCCTGCGCGATGCCGAAGGTGAAGCTGTGGGCTTCGAAGGCGTTGGGCACGCCGGGCATGGGTCCGATCATGGGGTTGCCGTCCGGGGCGTAGGGGATCGGGCCATTGATGTTGCGCTGCACCCCCTGCGCGCCGAGGATCGGCACCCGTGCCATCGCATCCTCGATATGCCACTCGATCCGATCGAAGTCGTCGGGATAGAGCTGGAAGGAGAAATCCTCCGGGAACGGATCTTCCGGCGATGTCCAATGCGCCTTGCAGTTGGACTCGTAGGGGCCAAGGTTCAGGCTGAACGTGTCCTGCCGCAGGTAGTAGGAGCTGTCGACATCCCGCAACAGCGGCAGCTTGTGTCCCTTCTCACGGGTCCACGCCTTCAGTTCCGGGATTTCCTCCGTCAGGAAGTATTGGTGCGCCATGACGGCCGCCGGCGCCACGCGCCCGCCGAAAGGAACGAACCATTCGGAGACCTTCTGCGCATAGTACCCGGCCGCATTCACCACGATGTCGCAGCGCACATCGCCCTTTTCCGTATGGACGATCCACTCGCCGTTCTTGCGCGAAACTCCTGTCGCGGGACAGAACCGCTCGATCTGCGCGCCCAGATCCCGGGCGCCCTTGGCCATGGCCTGCGTCAGTTGTGAGGGATCGATATCGCCATCCACCGGGTCCCAGAGGCCGCCCGCCAGGTCGTGGGTCTCCATGAAAGGATGGTAGTGCTGCAACTCCTCTGGGGAGCAGATCTTCATGTCGATACCCTGGTAGCGACCCATGCCGGCGACCTTCTCGAACTCCTGCAT
This sequence comes from Aliiruegeria haliotis, assembly GCF_003003255.1. GTDB lineage: Bacteria > Pseudomonadota > Alphaproteobacteria > Rhodobacterales > Rhodobacteraceae > Tropicimonas > Tropicimonas haliotis. The sequence continues at coordinate 342,637 of NZ_PVTD01000002.1, read as the reverse complement.
CCGCGTATCGGAATGGGCGAGCCGGACCGAGCCGGTGACGTTGTAGTTGATCGGATATCCGACGTCGTCGGCCAGCGTCGTGTAGAGTTCCAGCCCGTAGCGCTGCATGTTCATCACCGACCACGATGCGGAGAAGGACGGACAGTTGCCCGCTGCGTGCCAGGTCGATCCGGCGGTCAGTTCGTTCTTTTCCAGCAGCAGGCAATCCGTCCAGCCGCCCCTTGCGAGGTGAAAGAGCGTCGAGACGCCGACAACGCCACCGCCGATGATGACAACGCGGGCCGTGGAGGGAAGGGACATGGGCGGTTCCTCGGTTCGTAGATGGGGCGGTGGTCAGTAAACGGGGGGAGAAATCACCCAGATGGCGATTGCCGGTTCGGCATGGGGGTTGGCCCAGCGGTAGGACTGGCCACGGATACGGAAGCTGTCTCCGGTGGAGACCGAGAAGGGTTGCTCGTCCAGCCATATGTCCAGCGTGCCCGAGATCATGTAGGCGACCTCCTGGGTGGAGCGGGAGATCGGCTTGTCCCGGTGCGACCCCGGCTGGAACGTTGAGTGGATGACCTCGAAACTGTCGGTGAGATCGGGAGATATCAGCGTTTCGACCAACCCCTGGTCATGCTCGCCCATGATGCGCCGCGCGGCGGCGCGCACGATGCGGCCCTTCTCCGTCGCGGGGGCATCGGCCGCGCCGAAGAGCAGTGACAGTGGGACGTTGAAAGTGTCTGCAATTTCCCGCAGGTCGGACAGGCGCGGGGTGGAGATGTCGCGCTCTACCTGTGACAGCCACCCGACCGAGCGGTCGAGCCGCGTGGCGAGGTCCTCCAGCGTCATCTTGCGGGAGATCCGCAGGGCACGAAGGTCCTTTCCCAATGTGTTGCTTTCCGGCGGCGTCATGGGCGACTCGGTCAATGGTGAAATTTTGGATAGAAATTTCACGATCCGCCGTGAAAAAGTCAAAGGAAATTTCACGATTGGCGACGTGTGCGCAGGCCACCGGTGTGCCGAAAGCCGTGTTCTTCGACAGGGTAGCGGTTTCTAGTCGTTGTGGCCGTGCCAGATCGTCAGCCGATGAGACGGATACCCGCGAGGATCAACGCGGCGATGAAGACCGTTTCCGCCACAAGCAGGCCAATGGCAGAGCCGCCGACTTCCAGCACTTGCCTGAGATTGGTCTTCATCCCCACGGCCGCAATTGCGGAAAGCAGGAGCCACCGGGAGCATTCGCTGAGAAGGGTCGCGATCTGCTCCGGGATCAGGTGGGCGGAGTTCAGCGCCGCGAGCACGAGAAAGCCCAGAACAAACCCCGGGAGCAAGGGGGGCGCGATGCCGTCCTGCGGTGCCGCTGCGAAGCTGCGGATAAGCAGGGAGGCCACCAGCACGACCGGCGCGAGCATGGAGACACGGATCAGCTTGACGAGCGTGGCGGTGTCGCCGGTTTCCTCGGAGAGCGTGTAGCCCGCGCCGACGACCTGTGCCACGTCATGGATGGTGCCGCCGAGGAACACCCCGGCCTGCCGCGGGTCGAGCCCGGCGGCGTCGACCAGGATCGGGTACAGGATCATCGCCATCGTTGACAGCACGGTGACGCCCATCACGGTAAAGATGAGGTTCTGTTCGGAGCGGGCGTCCCGTGGCAGGATGGCAGAGATCGCTATGGCCGCGGAGGCGCCGCAAATGGCGACCGAGCCAGCCGTCAGGAAGGCAAACCGCCAGCGGCGCCCAAACAACCGCCCGACGGCGAGGCCGAAGCCGATCGTGGCCACGACCCCAAACACGACGAGGCCGATGAGGTGCGGCCCCAGGTCCAGGATCAGGTCGGCCGAGATCCGCACCCCGAGGAGCGCCACGCCAAGCCGAAGCAGCGAGCGGGCGGAAAAGGCGACACCGGGAACGGTCTTGCCCTCCTCGCCAAGAAAGGAAACGGCGATCCCGAGCAGGAGCGCCAACAGCATCGCAGGTGTGCCGTAGTGTTCGGCCAGAAACTGGGCCGTGGTCGCGACAAGCATCGTCACGACGATGCCGGGCATCAGGGTCGTTGCGGATTGGCGAAGCGGCGCAAGGCGGCGTGTCGTGACGTCGGACATGATGACTCTTGGATTGGATTTGGGCGTTGCCCTGGTGCGGGGAGCTTTGCCCGCAGCGACCTGCGCATTCAGTCAGGCGAACACAGGGAAACCGACGTGCGATCCCAATCCGCTGCCGGGGAACTTCCGATTGCTGGTGACGGCCACCACCGGTTCAGGCACCGATGGTGACAGTGGAGGCGCGCGGCCCTGCGCTGCGGGCGTTCGGGGCGGTCAGGCGCCCTTTTGCGGCCGCATATCGCCGGGATCGATGCCGGCAACCTCCACCGGCGTCTTCATAGCGTCGCGGCGGAAGGGCTCGCCGAGTTCCTGATTGATCATCGCCTCGATGAGCGTGGTCTTGCCCTCGGCCTGGTCCTTCAGCGCCTGGCGCAGGGCCTCCGTCAGTTCCTCCATCGTGCGTGCGACGACGCCCTGAAGGCCACAGGCCTTCGCGATGCCGGCATAGGACACCTGTTCGTCCAGTTCGGTGCCCACGAAGTTGTCGTCGTACCACAGGGTGGAGTTCCGCTTCTCTGCGCCCCACTGGTAGTTGCGGAAGACGATCTGGGTAATCGCCGGCCATTCTCCGCGTCCGATGGCGGTAAGTTCGGTCACCGCGATCCCGAAGGCGCCGTCACCGGAGAAGCCGACAACCGGTGTGTCCGGCTTCGCGATCTTCGCGCCGATGATAGAGGGGAGCCCGTAGCCGCAGGGGCCAAAGAGGCCCGGCGCGAGGTATTTCCGACCGGCCTCGAATGTCGGGTAGGCGTTGCCGATCGCGCAATTGTTGCCGATGTCGGAGGAGATGATCGCCTCTTTCGGCAAGGCGGCGGAGATTGCACGCCACGCCATGCGGGGCGACATCCATTCGGGCTTGTCCGCGCGCGCGCGCTCATTCCAGGTGGTACCGGGGTCGTCCTCCTCGTGGTCCATCGAGGAAAGCTGCTGCGCCCAGGCGGATTTGGTCTGCGCGATGGTGGCCTTGCGCGCTTCGCGGCCCTCGTCACCGGCCGAGCCGGAGAGTTTGCCGAGGATCGCCGTCGCGACTTTTTTCGCGTCACCAACGATGCCGACACTGACCGGCTTGGTCAGGCCGATCCGGTCGGGATTGATGTCGACCTGGATGATCTTCGCGTCCCTGGGCCAATAGTCGATTCCGTAGCCGGGCAGGGTGGAGAACGGGTTGAGCCGCGTTCCAAGGGCCAGCACCACGTCGGCCTTGGAGATAAGCTCCATCCCGGCTTTCGAGCCGTTGTACCCCACCGGTCCCGCAAAGAGCGGATGCGACCCGGGGAAGGCGTCATTGTGCTGGTAGCCGCAGCAGACCGGGGCGGTCAGGCGTTCAGCCAACTCGATGGAGGCCGGAATGGCGCCACCGAGGATGACCCCCGCGCCATTCAGCATCACTGGAAATCTTGCGGAAGACAGCAGGTCGGCCGCCTGGGCGATGGCCTCTTGCCCGCCTGCCGGGCGCTCGAAGTCTACGATCGCGGGAAGCTCGACATCGATGATATGGGTGAAGAAATCTCGCGGTACGTTGATCTGGGCCGGGGCAGAGGCGCGCCGGGCATTCTGGATCACGCGATTGAGGACCTCCGGGATGCGGGACGGGTCGCGCACTTCCTCCTGGTAGGCGACCATGTCCTTGAACAGCGCCATCTGCTCGACTTCCTGGAAACCGCCCTGGCCCAGCGTCTTGTTCGCGGCTTGCGGTGTGACAAGTAGTAGTGGCGTGTGGTTCCAGTAGGCCGTTTTCACCGCGGTGACGAAATTTGTGATGCCGGGCCCGTTCTGGGCGATCATCATCGACATCTTTCCGCTGGCCCTTGTGTAGCCATCCGCCATCATGCCGCCGGAGCCTTCGTGCGCGCAGTCCCAGAAGGTGATGCCGGCCTTGGGAAACAGGTCCGAGATCGGCATGAAGGCTGAACCGATGATGCCGAAGGCATGCTCGATCCCGTGCATCTGGAGGGTTTTGACGAAGGCCTCTTCGGTCGTCATCTTCATTGGGCGGACTCCTGGAATGACTGGCGCCATCACTGCGCGTTTGGCCCAAGTCCTAGTCGTCCGGAGGGTGGGCGCAATAGGGCCAGATGCAATATCGGAATGGGGCCAGTTCTCTTGCGAACCCTCGAACGCCTGGTTGCAGCTCAGCGCGGCTCAAGTCGACTCCCGGATGGCCTGGGCAATACGGGCGATCCCATCTGGAATCCGGGCGGTGGCGATGGAAGAATAGGCCAGACGGTAGTGGCTAGTGATATTCTGATCCGCCCCGAAGAAGGCGCGGCCGGGTTCGATCAGAACGCTTTGCTCGCGCAATTGCTGCGCGAGTTGCGTGGTATCGATACCGTCGGGCGCCTGCATCCAGTAGGAGGAGCCGCCAAAGGTCCCACGACCGGAGACTTTCAGGCCGTTCTCGCGGATTGCCTCGTCCATGGTCGCCCGGCGGCGGCGGTAAGCGCGTCCCATGCGGGCGACCTGTGCATCGTAGTGGCCAAGCGACAGGAAATAGGCCGCGGTGCGCTGGATATGGCCTGGCGGGTGGCGCATGACGAGGGAACGAAGGGCGCGGGCCTCGCGGATGAAGGGCTCCGACGCTACGAGATAGCCAAGCCGCAGACCGGGAAAGAGCGATTTGGAGAAGGAACCTGTGTAGATCACGGCGCCTTCGCCATCGAGCGATTTCAGTGCCGGTGAGGGCGAGCGGAGAAAGGGTATCTCGAACTCGTAGTCATCCTCGACGATCAGGAATCCGTCCCGCGCGGCTCGCTCCAGAAGTGCCTTGCGGCGCTCCAGCGGCATGGTGGCATTGGTCGGGCAGTGGTGGCTGGCGGTCGTGAAGACGACGTCTGCGCCGCCGGGGATGGCGTCCGGGGGCAAGCCGCCTTCGTCGACGTCCACGGGGTGGGTGATACAGCGGGCCTGCGAAAGGATATCGCGCAACCCGTGGTAACAGGGGTTCTCAATCACCGCTGTCCGCCGCTGGGTGAGCAGGATCTGGGCCGTGGTCCAAAGCGCGTTCTGCGCGCCCATGGTGATCAGGATCTCTTCCGGGCGGGCGGAAATCCCGCGCCGGGGCAGGATGTGACGCAAAATGAACTCGATCAGTCGCGGGTCGTCGCGTTCGTAGTAGTCGGAGGTGAGAGCTTCGAAATCCTTCTGCCCCAGCGCCTGCAACGCGCAAAGGCGCCAGTTCTGGTGGTCGAACAGGCGCGCGTCGGCCTGTCCGTAGATGAAGGGAAAACGGAAATCGCGCCAGTTCGGAGGGCGGGTGAGCGTCGCGCGATGGGAAAATCGCTGGCCAAGGGCGCGAGACCAGTCCACGCGGCTTTCGGTGGGTGCGGCCTGCGGTGCGAAGTTCGGTGGTCGGGGGGCGTTGTCGGAGACGAAATACCCCGACCGCCCGCGCGAGGCGAGGTAGTCGTTGGCGACGAGCTCGGTGTAGGCGATGGTCACCGTGATGCGGGCAACGCCGAGGTGCCGGGCAAGCCTGCGAGACGACGGCATTCTTTCGCCGGGTTGGAACCGGCCGGTCAGGATGGCTTCGGCCACCTGTTGCTGGATCTGCTGTTGGAGGGTCTGGTCGCTGTCGGGGTCGAGGAAGAACGTCTCGGCTGGAATTGCCATGGCTGGCCCTATGATGCGACGGAACTGGACCTATATCTAGCGCCGTTTCACCGGGAAGGCCACCGGGCTGTCAGGAGAGCGGCGAAACCTCCCCTGTTGTGGCGCAGACCGCGATGCGCCTCCCCTGGCGTTCCCAGACCGTATGGAATGTGGTCGAACGGCATGGATCCCTGCGAAAGCCCACATCGGAGAGCAGATGCGGGGACAGCGCCGCAAGACGGGCCAAGTCTTCATGCGGGAGTTCGGTGCCGTCAGTGTCGGCGGTTGGGAGAGCGCAGCTACTGCTGGCGTCCGGCGGAGAGATACTCCAAAGGCGAAGAAACGGCTGACGGGACAGGGCGGCCATCGTGTGTGTCCTTTTGCAATTGACCACTGGGACGATAGTTGGACCATTGTGGATTTTGCGCAAACGAGAATACCTGCTAGAATGAGTTAGAAAATCTCTCCCATGGTGTGCCATGAAACTTCCCCCGCTGAATGCACTCCGAGCCTTCGAGGCCGCCGCCCGCCACGAAGGCTTCATCGCCGCGGCGGACGAGTTGTGCGTGACCCGCGGGGCTGTCAGCCAGCAGATCAAGGCCCTGGAAACGCATCTCGGTGTGCCGCTTTTCCACCGCCATTCGCGTGGCGTGGCCCTGACGGAGGCAGGGCGGCGCTTGTTGCCGGTGCTCAGCGACGCTTTCGGGCGAATTGCCGGGGCCACGAATGCGCTATCGGAACAGGCGGCAGACCTGAGGATCATCTGCCCGCCGGCGACCTCGATCCGTTGGCTGATACCGAGGCTCGACGCCTTTCGCGCCGCGCACCCGGAGATCCGCGTTCGGCTGACGACCGAGTTTCATTCCGGCGGCAATTACGACGCGGCAGAATACGACATCGGCTTTACCTGCGCGCTGTCACCGGGAAGGTCACCGGATATCGAGACCCGCGAGCTTTTCCCCGTCTTCCTGACGCCGGGATGCGCACCCTCCATGCTGGAGGGCGAGGCCGCGCTCAAGCGACCAGAGGACCTTGCCCGGGTGAAACTCCTGCACGAGGTCGCGGAGCGTTCGGACTGGCAGGCGTGGCTGGATCGGTTTCCCGTGCCCGGGGTGTCGGCCGAGTCCGGCGACGTGTTCCCGAACCTCGACATGGCAACCCGGGCCGCGGTCATCGGGTCGGGGGTCGTGATGGCCGATCTGGTACTGTGCCGCGAAGAGATTGAGCGCGGGCAGCTGGTGCTCCCGTTCCCGGACATGGTCCGCACCTCGCCGCAAGGGCCGATCTGCCTGATCTCGCATCGCGAAAGATGGCAGGAACCGAAGGTCCGGCGCTTTGCAGAATGGGTCGAACAGGAGGCTGGGCGAGACCGGGCGGCACTGGATCTCGAGCGTTTCGACGAGGTTTAGCCGATGGCGGTCAGTTCCCCTGCCGCGCCGGAGGCGCGGCCACCCCCAACCGTTTCCCGAGCAGCTTGCTGCGAGTGGAAACCGGCGGGAGCGCCCGGTCTTCTTTTGCGGCGCCCTAGCTGAACACGCGCCCCAGGGCGACGTCGACGGCCTCGGTGATCTGGTCGATGTCGTCGGGCGTGGCAATCAGCGCCGGCGAGAAGCACAGCGTGTTGTTGAACCCCGGGAGTGAGCGGTTGGTGACGCCGATGATGACCCCCTGCGCGCCGCATTCCGCGACCACTGCCTGGGCGAGTTTCTCGGCAACCGGTTCCTTGGTGGCACGATCGGCAACAAGTTCCGCCCCGAGAAACAGCCCCTTGCCGCGCACGTCGCCGATGACCTTGTGCTTCTCCATCAGGGATTGCAGGTTCCCCAGCATCCGCTCGCCCATCGCCGTGGTGTTGGCGAGCAGGTCCTCGTTCTCGATGATGCGCATGTTCTCCAGCGCGGCGGCCGGGCCGGCGGTGCAGCCACCGAATGTGGAGATGTCGCGGAAGTAATTGAGCGGATCCTCCGCGTCGTCCTTGAACAACGCGAAGACCTTCTCGTTGGTGACCATGCAGGCGATGGCCGCATAGCCGGAGGCCACGCCTTTCGCCATGGTCACGAAGTCCGGTTCGATGCCGTATTGCTGGTAGCCGAACCAGGTGCCGGTGCGGCCAACGCCGCAGACGACCTCGTCAATGTGAAGCAGGATCTCGTACTTGTCACAGATCTCCCGCACCCGCTGCCAGTAGCCCTCCGGGGGCGTGATGACACCGCCGCCAGCTGTCACCGGTTCCAGGCAGAGCGCGCCCACTGTGTCGGGGCCTTCCCGGAGGATGACTTCCTCGATCGCGTCGGCGGCGCGCTCGCCATAGTTCTCCACGTCCCACTGGGCGCGGTACTCCAGGCAATGGGGCACTTCGACGAAGCCCGGCGTGTAGGGGCCGTATTGCAGGTTCCGCTCGGGCTGGCCACCGGCGGAGATCGCGGTGATGGAGGAGCCGTGGTAGTCGCGCTCGCGGTAGAGGATCTTGTGCTTCCGTCCGCCATGGCGCTTGTGCGCGATCTGGCGGACCATCTTGAAGGCCTTCTCGTTGGCCTCCGTGCCGGAGTTCACGTAGTACACCCGGCTCAGCCCCGGCATCTTGGCGATCAGGGCCTCGGCAAACATCGAGCCTGGAATGGAGCCTGCCGACTGGGCGAAGTAGTTCAGTTTCACCAGTTGGTCGCGTACCGCATCGGCGATGGATTCGCGGCCGTAGCCGACATTCACCGTCCACACGCCGCCCGAAACCGCGTCTAGGTGTTCGCGCCCGGTGGCGTCCCACAACCGCATGCCCTTGCCTTCGACCATGATACGAGGGTCGTTGGTTTCCAGTGGCTTGTGCTGAAGGAGGTGGTGCCAGATATGGGCGCGGTCGGCCTCGACAACGCGGCTGATATCATTGGCGGTCAGGGAGACATTCATCTCGGAACTCCTTGAAAGTGCAGGGGGCGCGAGCCGGGGACTCCGTCGACCGGCAGCTTGCTTCTCAAACTGCATGGAAAGGGTGCTGGATATAGGTCCAGATTCAATGTTGGGATCGGTCCAGAAAGATGGCCGTGTTGCCAGACTCCGGTTCTGGCGTAAGCTTTTTCCTACGCAGACAGGTCCGCCGCAGGGTGGGCTTCACCAGACGGGGCGCGCCCGCAGGTCTGCCAATCAACAGGAGAGTGAAACGCATGACCATCAAGAACAGACTTCTCGGAGCGGCGGCCGGTGTGGCGCTGCTCACTGGTTCGCAGGCCGCGTTGGCAGCGGACAGCCTGACCGTTGCGTATTTCCTCGAATGGCCGATGCCGTTCCAGTACGCGAAGGCGACGGGGATGTACGACGAGGCTCTCGGCATGGAGGTGAACTGGGTTTCCTTTGACGCCGGGACCGCGATGTCGGCGGCCATGGCCTCCGGAGACGTCCAGATTTCCGTGAGCCAGGGTGTGCCCCCGTTCGTCGTCGCGGCTTCGGCGGGACAGGACCTGCAGATCGTCGACGTGGCCGTGAGCTACTCGGAGAACGACAATTGCGTCGTCGCCGAGGCGCTTGAAATCGACAAGGAATCGGCTGGCGAGCTGGAGGGAAAGAAGGTCGGCGTGCCGATCGGGACCGCCGCCCACTACGGATTCCTCAGCCAGATGAGCCATTTCGGGGTCGACGTCTCGACGATGGAGATCGTTGACATGGCACCGGCCGATGGCGCGGCGGCCTTCGCCCAGGGCAACCTGGACATGGTCTGTGGCTGGGGCGGGGCGCTGCGGCGCATGCAGGAACATGGAAACGTCCTTTTGACCGGCGCCGAGAAGGAAGAGCTGGGCATCCTCGTCTTTGATGTCACCTCCGTGCCGGCAAGCTTCGCGGCCGAAGAAGCCGAACTCCTCTCCAAATTCCTTGCGGTGACGGCAAAAGCCAACGCGATGTGGAACTCCGGTGAGAACACTGACGCGATGCTGGAAGTGATCGCAAAGGATGCAGGCATGGACCTTGATGCCACCCGGGAAACCATTGCGACCTTCACGTTCCCCTCTGTCGAGGAGCAATTGGGCGAGAAGTGGCTCGGAGGCGGCGCGGCCGAGTTCATGCTTGGCGTGGCCAAGGTGTTCAAGGATGCCGGGTCCATCCCGGCCGCCCTCGACACCTACGAGGATTCGGTGAACACCGGTCCGCTGACTGCTGCCAGCAGCATGTAGGCTCCCACAGGACGCGGAGGGGGGTGGCGGCGAGCTGCCCCCTCCCACAACCGATTGCGCCCTGCGCGCACCCCGTTTTTCCCCACATGAGAGGAGACCGCCAGCCCATGGACGGCCTTCATATCGAGAACATCTCCATGCGGTTCGACCTGCCAGACGGAACGCATGTGCAGGCGCTGCAGGACGTGTCGCTGGAGATCAAGACCGGCGAGATCGTGTCGGTCCTCGGCCCCTCGGGCTGCGGCAAGACCACTTTGCTGAACATACTTGCAGGGTTCCTCGCGCCCACTGGCGGGCAGGTCCGGATGAACGGCCACGTTGTCCAGGGGCCAGATGCCGAGCGCGGCATGGTGTTCCAGAAAGGCGCCCTGTTCGAGTGGATGAGCGTGCGAAAGAACGTCTCTTTCGGTCCGCGCATGAAGGGAATGGCGAAACCCGAGCGCACGGAAATCGTCGATCATCTCCTGGAGACGGTCGGACTTCAGGACTTCAAGGAGAAGGCGGTCTACGAATTGTCAGGGGGCATGCAGCAGCGTGTGGCGCTGGCGCGATGCCTGGCCAATGATCCTGACGTTATCCTGATGGATGAGCCGTTGGGTGCGCTCGACGCGCTCACCCGGGAGAAGATGCAGGGGCTGGTGCTGAAGCTCTGGAAGGAGACCGGAAAGACGGTGATCCTGATTACCCATTCGGTGGAGGAGGCATTGCTGCTCGGCGAAAGGCTGATCGTGATGGCGCCGCGTCCGGGCCGGATCTACCGGGAGTACAACCTGCCCTTTGCCGACAATGCGGTGGGGGCCGATCTGCGCGAGGTCAAGAAGGTCCCGGCCTTCGGGGAGACCCGCGACGAAATCCTGTCGATGATTTGGGAGATGGAAGAGGAGATCATGGGCCGGGCGGAGGGCGCGGCATGACCGGCCTTGTGCTTCTGCTGATCTATGTCGGCCTTTTTGTCGGCCTGTATTTCGTCGTCCGGTTCATCCACTCCATCGGCCGGAAGGAACATGACTACACCAGCCTGAAGACAGTGACCTTCGGCGACGAGAGCGCGATCCGGCCAGACCGCTGGGCCTCGTTTTTCTCGGTTGTCGTGATTTTCGTGATCTGGGGGGCCTTCACGGGGTCCAAGTGGGTGCCGTTCCACGTTCCCGGTCCCTTTCTTGGGGAGACGAGCTTTGCCTACACCGCCACGGATGGTTCCGGGGCGACGGATGACGCCCGTGTGCATGTCGTCGTCCACGAGGTGGGAACCAAGGCGGCGCCGGCTGAGGTCCCCCCGGGCGATGGCTTCGCGCAGGACGATTCTGTCGCCGTCGGGGCCTGGCGCTCGGTGCTGGTGAAGGCCGTTCGAAACGACGGTGAGGGCGCTGCGGTGACCGCGGTCGACGGGCAGCCCATTGCGCCGGGTCAACGGGTGCGGGTCGCGGATGGCGCGGTGGAAATGACGGCCAAGGGGTCGCTCAACTTCACGCCCGCCAAGGGGTTGCAAATGGAACCCATCTGGATGCCGCCGCCGGAAGCGGTGGTGGAGCGGTTTTTCGAGATCGCCACCGAAGGCTACCAAAACTTCACCCTGTGGGAGCATCTCGGATGGTCGCTGCTTCGGGTGGTCGCGGGCTTTGTCCTGGGGTCCCTGGTGGGCATTCCGCTGGGCTACGCGATGGGTCTGTCGGGCTGGTTCCGTGGTTGGTTCGACCCGATCGTCGAGTTCATGCGGCCTGTGCCGCCGCTGGCTCTGATCCCCCTGGTGATCATCTGGTTCGGCATATGGGAAACTGGCAAGATCGTGCTGCTGTTCCTCGCGGCCCTTTGGATCATGACCATTGCAGCGCGGGCCGGTGTGTCCGGGGTGAGCATCTCGAAGGTGCACGCCGCGTATTCGCTGGGTGCCAGCAAGCGACAGGTGCTCAGGCATGTGATCGTCCCGAACTCGCTGCCGGAGATCTTCACCGGCGCCCGGGTAGCCATGGGCGTCTGCTGGGGCACCGTTGTCGCCGCCGAACTTGTGGCGGCGCAGAAGGGCGCGGGGATGATGATCATCGCGGCGTCGAAGTTCCAGCTCACCGACATCGTGATCATGGGCATCATCCTGATCGGTGTCATCGGGTATGGCATCGACATCCTTATGCGCATGGCCGAGCGGATCCTGGTTCCGTGGAAAGGTCGTTCCTGACCTCGGCGGTCGGGGCAGGGACCTTGTCTCACGGTCTGCATCATCACGGCCTCCGTACACGGGGGCCGTCTCCTTGCGTTCACCATGCAATGGGACCGGATGCCTTTGAGCGAGGCACTGAGCGCCCTCTACCAAGCCGGCCCGATTTCTGGCAGGGGCATTGTCGCGGCTCGAGCCGTCAACCCGACCTGATCATTCTGCGAAAGGCCAGGGCAGAGCTACGGGCAAGCGATTTCATCCAGATCCCTGAGGGAAGGCTTCGTGCACCTTCAGCAAGGTGTGCCTCAATCCTCGATTGCCGGAATGCGAGGCCGCCGGCGCGGATGGGCGCAACCATCAACTCGCAGGTGTACCGGCTTTGGGGATCAGGGGCCAACTATGCCCAGGTTCGATCACTCATCTCGGGGAAGGCGCAGGGAAGTCTCTGCGCAATCTTTCGGGATCCCCACGGGCCACAGCGCTGCGAGCGGGCTTTGCAATGGTCATGGTGCCGAACGAGGGGTTGATCAGCCGGCGCCGGACCTCAAACTCCGACCTCCGGTCCGTAGCAGAGCATCGGTTCCTCCGCCTCACCCGCTTCATAAAGCTCCGTTGCCCCGGGTTGATCCTCGAACAAGGCCCTCAGCCCATCGCCGCGGGCATAGAACGTCCAGCATTGTGGCGCTCCGTCGCCGTCATAGACGAAACAGATGAAGGGCCCGTCCTGATACCAGCGCCCCTCCTTGCACTCACCATCGAGGAAGGACCACGTCACCCGTTGTCCCTCCCGGTACCGCTCTACCCCGTAGGCTTCGCCGTCAGAGAAGAAGTACAACGTCCGTCCGAGGGTGTGGGCATCGAATTGCTCCCCAGTCATCGGGGATTGTGCGGTCGCGGCCAATGGCAGCAAGGTGAGCAGGAAGGTGAGGGGGGAAAGGCGCATCATCGGTCCGGCATCCTGTCGACAGGTGGGTCGCGCGCACTCTGCCACAAGTGCCCCCCGAACGGCCAGTCACAACCCCGCCAGAGAGTGTCGCCCCGAGCGGTGGAGGCCGGGCACCAATTGGCTCCCCGGACGGCGGGGCTTATGGACCGCCGGGCCTGCCGCCACGGCAGCGGTGGCAGGCTGGAACGGTCCCGGCTAGGCTCACGCCATGGTCCCGCCGATCCTGATCGCCCTCGCTGCCGCCAACGCGGTCTACTACCTGGTCGCGCAATGCTACCGCGGACCCAGCCTGCCCAAGTCGGTCAGCAAAACGATGTCCACGTCACTGCTCGCCGTTGCCGCGCTGGCTTTGGATGCGCCCCCATTGCTGGCGGTGGCACTTGCGCTTGGGGCGGCCGGCGATCTGGCGCTTTCCAGAGACGGCGAAACGGCCTTCCTGACCGGCCTGATGGCCTTCGCGCTTGCCCATGTAGCCTATATCGTTCTGTTCGTGGCCACGGGCGGTGCCGACCCGGGCGTTCTGCAAACTGGCTGGCGGATGAACGCGGCACTCGGCCTGCTCGCTTTCGGGGGCGCCATGGGGCGGTTGCTCTGGCCGGCGAGCGGTGTCCTGCGCTGGTCCGTCATGGGTTACCTCGCGATCATCCTCACCATGGGGCTCGCCGCGCTGGCCACGCCACCGCAGGCGCTCGCTATCGCTCCTGCGACGGCGCTTGCGGGAGCGGCGCTCTTCATCCTGTCCGACGCGGTTCTGTCGGCCGAGCTCTTCCTGCTGCCGAAACGCCATCCCCTGCGCCGCGTTGCGCCTTTCGTCATCTGGTCCAGCTACTGGGCGGCGCAATACCTGCTGCTCCGAGGCTTCACGCCCTGAACCCCGCGTCACCCGAACCCTTCCATATTCCGGCGCGGTTGATTAGGTGAGCGGGACTGGCAGAGAAAGTTCCAAGATGGCATTCCTCAAGAAACTCAAGGACCGGCTGTTCAAATCCTCCTCGAAACTCGAGGAGGGGCTCGATGCGATTGTCCAGGAAGGTGGCGAGGCAGAGGTCGCGGAGCCGTCCACGCCGGACCCCCAGCCCGAGAAAGAGCCCGCCCCGATCCCGCCCGCCGCGCCGGAGACCACGGCGCCCGCGCCCGAGGAAGTGCCCGAGCCCGAGCCGATGCCGGTCAGCGTGCCGGAGGTTGAGATCCCGGTCGACCCGACACCGTCCCGGCCGCCCGCCACGCCGGAGGAGACACCGGCGGCGCCAGAGCCGATGCCCGAGCCCGCGCCGATCGAGGTCCCGCAACCGGTCGACCCCGCGCCGGTGCCCGAGCCGACCACGCCCGACACCCCGGAAGAGACGGCCCGCCCGGGATTCCTTGGCCGCATCCTCGGGCGCTCCGAGCCCAAAACTGTCGTTCGCCGCACGCTCGACGACGATATGCTTGAACAGCTTGAGGAACTCCTGATCGCTTCCGACATGGGCGTGGACACGGCCTTGCGCGTCTCCGCCAACCTCGCCGAGGGGCGCTTCGGCAAGAAGCTCTCCACCGAGGAAATCCAGCGGCTGCTCTCCGGCGAGATCGCCCGCATCATGGAACCGGTCGCCAAGCCGATGCCGCTCTATGCGCGAAAGCCGCAGGTCGTGCTCGTGGTCGGGGTCAACGGCTCGGGCAAGACCACGACCATCGGCAAACTGGCCAGCCAGTTCCGTGCCGCGGGAAAATCCGTGGTCATCGCCGCCGGTGACACCTTCCGCGCCGCCGCCGTCGAACAGCTTCAGGTCTGGGGCGACCGCGCGGGCGTGCCCGTGCTGACCGCGCCCGAAGGATCCGACCCGGCCAGCCTCGCCTTCGACGCGATGGAGCAGGCGCAAAAGGACGGCGCCGACCTTTTGATGATCGACACTGCTGGCCGGCTTCAGAACCGTGCCGACCTCATGGAGGAACTGGCCAAGATCGTGCGTGTCATCCGCAAGAAGGACCCGGACGCGCCGCACAACACGCTGCTGGTGCTGGACGCGACCACAGGGCAGAACGCGCTCTCCCAGGTGGAGACCTTCCGCGACCTCGCCGACGTCTCCGGGCTGGTGATGACCAAGCTCGACGGAACCGCGAAAGGCGGCGTGCTCGTCGCGCTTGCCGACAGGTTCGGCCTGCCCATCCATGCCATCGGCGTCGGGGAACAGATCGACGACCTTCAGGCCTTCGACCCGGAAGACTTTGCCCAGGCCCTCACTGGCGCAAGCACCTGACAGGGGGCGGTGACGTTCCGCAGGTCCCCCGGCGATCCGGGGGATGTCCCGGGGGCGAGCCGAGAGTAGCCGCACAACATGTCCGAATGGATCACCAGCCTTGAGGGCACTGACGCCGGTGCGACGGTGGCGACACTGCTGGCGCTTGGCGCGGCCTTCCTGCACGCGGTCTTCGGTGCGCTGCAAAAGGGGCGCTATGATCCGTGGCTGTCGCGCGGAGCAATCGATAGCTGGCTATTCGTTCTCTCCGCGCCAATCGCGCTGTTCGTGGTGCCGTGGCCCGAGGGCAAGGCATGGTTGATCCTTGGCGGCGCCATGGTGATCCACTTCGCCTACAAGATCGGCATGGCGCTCGCCTTCTCCCGCGGGGCCTTTACCGTCGTCTACCCGGTCGTGCGCGGTTCGGGCCCGCTTTTCACGGTCATCGGCGCCTACCTGCTCTTCGGAGAGACGTTCAGCCTGATACAATGGCTTGGCGTTCTGACTCTTGTGGCCGGGATCTTCGGCCTTGCTGTCTACAACCTGATCCATATCGAGATCGACCGCGATACGCTTGTCGCGGCCCTCTGGCTGGCCTTGTTCACCGGCGCCATGGTCGCGCTCTACACCACCTACGACGCCTTCGGCATCCGCTACACACCTGACCCGTTCACCTTCCTTGCCTGGTTCTTCTTCCTCACCGCCATAGACATGCCGATCATCGCCGCACTTCGCTGGCACAACATGGCAAGCCACCCGCCATTGCGCCCGCTTCTCGGCATGGGCTTCTTCGGGGCCATCGTGGCCTGGGGTAGCTTCGGCTCGGTGATGCTCGCCACACGTCTCGACAAGGTCGGCGAGGCCGCCGTTCTGCGAGAGACATCCACCGTCTTCGCGGCCCTCATCGGGTGGCTTGTGCTGAAGGAAACCGTCGGGCCACGTCGTCTGGCGCTGATGACAACAATTGCTCTCGGCGCCGTGATCGTTGAACTCGGCGGTTGACACGCCGTCCAAAACACGGTGTCCAGACCCGACCAGAACAGAGGCGCGATACATGGAAGAACGGACCGTCAACCCGGTGCTGAAACAGGTGCTCGAGCTTGGGCCTCCACTCGCGTTCTTCGTCGTCTACATGTACATGCGCGACGAGACCTACACGATCGCTGGCACGGAATATGGCGGTTTCATCGTTGCCGCTGGTGCCTTCGTGCCGCTTCTGCTCGCCTCGATGGCGGTGCTGTGGAAACTCACTGGAAAACTGTCCCGGATCCAGGCCGTCACGGCCTTTCTGGTCATCGTCTTTGGGGGGCTGACGGTCTGGTTCAACGACGAGACCTTCTTCAAGATGAAGACGACAATCGTCTATGGCCTGTTTGCTGTCCTGCTCTTCATCGGGTTGGCGCAGGGGCGCAGCTACCTCGCCTGGGTGCTGGGCGACATGATGCCGATGGCGCACGAAGGCTGGATGAAGCTGACATGGCGGCTGGCAATCGGCTTTGGCGTTCTGGCTGTCGCCAACGAGTTTGTCTGGCGCACCATGTCCACCGACGCCTGGGTGAAGATCGAGACTTTCGGTTTCCCGATCGCGCTCTTCGTCTATCTCTGGGCGCAGATCGTCACGTTGCAGAAATACATGGATCTGGAGGACGCCAGACCCGAGGAGTGATGGCGCGGCAGCGTGTTGACGGCGTGCTGTGTCGCTTCGGGATGCATGAAACCAGACCGGGACTGCCGCAAAACCGGTCATGCAAGGTCGCCCTGTCGACCTGATTTCATCACTTGCGAGTCAACCGGACCGATTGCCGGCCATGCTACCTTTACCGCTATCAGTCCTTTGAAAACCGCATTATGGAAGGGCCGACCAAGCCAATCAGGGAGCCTCTTCCGTGAGCAATCCTTCTCCGTCAAGCGCGACCGACGACAAGGGTCCGCAACTTTCTCCGTCCGATCAGGGTATCCGCTTCCTCGGCAAGATCCTCGGCCGCGTTCTTCACGCTCAGGAAGGCGGTCTCGCCTATGACACGGTGGAGAACATTCGCCTGGCATCGGTCGAATACCACCGTACCGGGGACGAGAATGCCTATGCGAAGCTGCAACGAACCATTGCTGGGTTGCCGGAGGAGCGCACGCTTCAGGTTCTGCGCGCCTTTACCTACTTCCTCCACCTGCTGAATATCGCGCAGGATCAGGGGACGCTTGAGGCGGAACGCACCGCGGCGTCGGAGCTGGATGTGGTGATCCAGGCGGTGCGCGACGCGGGCTACACCGAAGAGCAGATCCTCAAGTTCTTCCGAGAAGCACTGATCAGTCCGATCCTGACGGCCCACCCGACGGAGATCCGTCGCCAGAGCACGATGCGCTCCGAGTTCTCCATCGTCCGGCTGCTTGACGAGCGGACACGGGCGCGCGCGGTGGGGCTCGATCACGCGAAGATCGACAGCGCCATCGAACGCGAGATCGCGACCCTGTGGCAAACCCACCTGCTGCGCCGGAGCAAGCTGACCGTCAATGACGAGATCAAGAACGGTCTGGCCTACTACGACCATACCTTTTTCGAGGCGGTCCCGAAGATCCTCGAAACGACCCATGATGCTCTCAACATCCCGCCCGGCGAACTGACGCCGCCGTTCCTGCGCATCGGCTCCTGGATTGGCGGCGACCGGGACGGCAATCCCTTCGTCACCGACGAAGTCCTCCGCAATGCGTTCCGCCTGCAAGCCGGCCACGCGCTCACACACTACCTCGAAGAGGTCGACCACCTCACCCGGGAGCTTTCGATGTCGATCCGGGTCGTGAAGGTCAGCGACGAGGTCCGGCGCCTCGCGGAGGCGTCGCCCGATGCCTCCCCCCACCGCGACGACGAACCCTACAAGCGGGTCATGATCGGGGTCTTTGCCCGCCTTGCCGCGACGCTGAAGGACATCGATCCCGAAGCCCCGCCACCGCGCCCGGCGCAACCGGCCGAACCCTACCAGGGCACCGAGGAACTGATGGAGGTCCTCGACGCCGTCGATGCCTCGCTGCGCGCCAACCAGGCTGCGATTATCGCCGACGGTCGACTGCTGGAACTGCGAGGCAAGATCCGCAGCTTCGGCTTCCATCTCTCAAGTGTCGATCTGCGACAGAACTCGATGGTGCACGAGGCCACGTTGGCGGAGCTGTTCGAGGCCATCGCGCCCGGCACCGGCTACAAGGAGATGGACGAAGCGGCGCGGATCGCGCTGCTCTGCGAGGAACTGAACTCCCCGCGATCGCTCATCCGGCCATTCTGGACCTACTCGGAGGCGGTCGAGAAGGAGTTGCGCATCTTCAGGGCGGCCCGGGAGATCATCGACCGGTTCGGGCCGAAGGCGATCACCACGTCGATCATCTCCAACGCGCAGTCGGTCTCCGACGTCCTGGAGGTCTGCGTGCTGCTCAAGCAGGTCGGGTTGATGCAAACTGATGGCACCTGCACGATCTCGGTCGTGCCGCTGTTCGAGACCATCGCCGACCTTCGCATGGGGCCGCAGATCGTCTCCGATCTTCTGGACCTGCCGGAGTATGCCCGCGTGCTCGACAGTCAGGCGGGCACCCAAGAGATCATGCTGGGCTACAGCGATTCCAACAAGGACGGCGGCTTCGTCACCTCCGGCTGGGAACTCTACAAGGCGGAACGGGAACTGGTGAAGCTGTTCAAGGCCCGGTCGCTGAAAATGCGGCTGTTCCACGGCCGCGGCGGCTCTGTCGGTCGCGGCGGCGGACCGGCCCGCGAAGCCATCGTGGCCCAGCCGCCGGGCGCGGTGGATGGCCAGATCCGGCTGACAGAGCAGGGGGAGGTGATCTCCTCTCGCTATTCCCATCCCGAGAGCGGCTATGCCCACCTCGAGACGCTTGTGACAGCAACGATCGAAGCCTCGCTGATGCCGGGCGAAGACCTTGCCACCAATGAGGCGGCCGCGATCATGGAGAGCCTCTCGGAGTTTGCGTTCCAGGCCTATCGCGACCTCGTTTTCAACACCGAGGGGTTCGAGGAGTTCTTCTGGGAATCGACGATCATCAGCGAAATCGCGGGTCTCAACATCGGGTCGCGCCCCGCGTCGCGCTCCGCCACGCGGGAGATCCGGTCGTTGCGGGCAATTCCCTGGGTCTTCAGTTGGGCGCAATGCCGGCTGATGCTGCCCGGCTGGTACGGTTTCGGCACCGCGATCCGGCAATGGCTGGAGAGCGATGCCGGCGATCCGGAGGCTCTTGTGGCTCTCTACCGGGAATGGCCCTTCTTCCATTCGCTGGTGGACAAGGTTGCCTCGATGATCCGGAAGAGCGATCTGTCGATTGCGGCGCACTACGCCGATCTTGTGCCGGACACAGAGCTTCGTGATCGGATCTTCAGTCGGATCTCGGAGGAATGGGAGGCCACGGTGCAGGCGTTGGAAACGATCACCGGCCAGCGCCCGGGCGAGGATCTGGAGGACCGTACGCCGTATCTCGATCCGCTGAACCATATCCAGGTCGCCCTTCTCAAGAAGGCCCGTTCCGAGGAAATCACCGAACGGTTGCAACGCGGATTGCTGCTGTCGATCAACGGCGTGGCGTCGGGGCTGCGCAACACCGGCTAGAAAAGCGATGGGGCGGGGCCACTCTCCCCGCCCCACCATGATCGGCCTGGAGCATATATCCGGCGTGCCGCCGCACGCCTTCAGGACATTGGGGATGTTGGAATAGACATCACCAGCCGACCATTTGGGAAACAACTTGCTACTGAAAAGGGCTTGTTGCGACGGGCGCCGCAGAAAAACCCGGACCAATACCCTGCGCCACACCGGGAAGCCCCAGAACAAGGCAAGTGCGAACGACGCGGGGCAGCCAGTCGCCGCAAGTCCATCGGTACGGAGGCAATCTCCGCTGAGTTTGAGCTCTCGATGTCCTGCGATATCATGACGGGTCCACTCGGAAACATGACCAACGCGGCCATGTCCCATGTATGGCACCTGTGACCCCCGGTTTCTGTGAGCCGGTTCACACAAGCTGCTAGTTAACCGAGATTAATGGCCAGAACAGGTCAGATTTGTTCGCAATCCCGGAGCCTTGCAAGCTCGGCCCGGTCCAGCAACCGGATTCGCCCGCGGCCGACATCGACGAGATTGCCACGGCGCCATTCCGCCAGCGTCTTTGAGACATGTTCGCGGGTCGCGCCAACGTAGTCGGCAAGCTCTGCCTGGGACATGCGGATCGTGTCCTTGGTATCGGCCAGTAGGAGCAGCTGTGCCGCAAGGCGCGGAGTCGGCGGCAGGAAGACCTGATCCTGGACCTGCTGGTTCATCAGCCGCATCCGCTGACCGGCAACGCGGAGCAGGGCAAGGGCGATCTCGGGGCTGTGGGTCAGTTCCCGGAGAAGGGCATCCTGCCCAATCATGCGCAGCCGGCAGTTGGACAGCGCCTTGGCCCGTGCGGTGCGGGGCCCCGGATCGAAAATCGCGATCTCCCCAAATACGGCACCGGCATCGAGGCGGCTCAGGGATAGTTTCCGGCCCGCAGCGGTCAGGACCCCGATCTCCAGCGTTCCCTCGTCGAGGATGAACAACCGGTCATCGTGGTCGCCTTGCTCAAAGAGCACCGCGCCTGCCTTGAGACGGATCTCCTTCAGCCGCGCGCCGAGCAACGCGACCAGACGCGTGCCCCAGTCTTCTTCACTGTCCTGTTCCGTCATGCTCCACGGTCGTCTCAGATGGCCCCCGGACAGGGGAGTGGCCCTGTTCAGGCGGCGGTGGCCGTCAACATGTTCACTTCTAAACGAGATTCACGGAGTTGTCACCGATCCGGATGTGGTTGCCCCAGACCTCCGGAGCGCGGCCAGTCGATGTCGGAGCGAAGTGGGTGCGTACTGGCCCGGCGTCTTGACTGCGGCGGATCAAAGGCGGGCAGGGGAAGCAGCCGCCGGGCAGAGCCCGAGCGGCGATGGCGCCGCGATGCGGCGCAGGCCCCCGGTGGGCACATCGATTGGGGCAGCCGAAGGTATGCGGGGCACGGTTGGAAAGCACCGCTCTTGCCGGGAAAGGCTCGCCCGCCAAGGCGCACCTTTGGCGTCGATGCCTGAGGGGTGCGTGTTGTGCCCCCGCCGCCAAGGTGACGCCGGGGGCACGGGCCATTCAGCCGCGTTGCAGCATCGACGGGGCCGAGAAGGCGGCGCTGTATGGTCTGGCAACGGACAAGTAGGCATTGTAGCTCTCAAGGCAGCGCGCGAAGTCGGGATTGGCGGCGGCCTGCTCGTCCAGAACCTCGACCACGGCCGTCTTCAGCGCCGCAAGGACTTCCTCCGGGAAGGTCTTGAACATGACGCCGCTGTCCTGCAACGCCTTGAACGCCTGGGCGTTGAAATACTCGAACTGGGCGATGGTCTCCGATTCCGCGGCTTCGGCGGCATTGCGGATGATCGCCTGAAGGTCGGGGCTGAGGCTCTCCCAGGCGTCCTTGTTCACCACGACGTTCAGGCCTGCGCCGGGCTCGTGGAAGGCGGGCGCGTAGCAGATATCGGCGACCTTGTTCATGCCGAAGGCCTGGTCGAGCATCGGGCCAACCCATTCGGCGGCGTCGATGGCGCCGGACTGGAAGGCGGGGAAGATCTCGGTCGGCGGCAGAAGCACGGCATTCACACCGAGCTTGCGCATGGCCTCGCCGCCAAGCCCGGCGATCCGCATGTTAAGGCCGGAGAAATCCTCGACCGAGGTGATCTCCTTCTTGAACCAGCCCGCAGCTTGCACGGTCGAGTTGCCCGAGTTGAAGGGCACGAGGTTCCGCTGGCCGTAGATCTCGTCGTAGAGGTCCTGGCCGCCGCCGAACTTCAACCAGGCCGACATCTCGGTGGCTGTCATCCCAAACGGGATCGTGGTGAAGAAGTGGTTCGCGGAGTTCTTGCCGGCGTTGTAGTAGGGCGTTCCATGACCGATCTCGGCGGTGCCGTTCTGCACTGCATCTTCCACGGCAAAGGCAGGGACAAGCTCGCCGCCCGAATAGAGCTTCAGCTTCAGCCGGCCATCGGCCATGGCATTCACACGCTCGACGAAGGTGGTCGCATTGGTCCCGATCCCGGGGGCTTTCGACGGGAAGGAGGTCGGGCATTTCCACTCGATCACGCCTTGCGCGATGGCAGGTGCGGCGAGGGCTGCGGCGGGGGCGGCAATGGCCCCGGTCTTCAGGAAATCGCGACGTTTCATCTTCTTCTCCCTTCATGCGGGGCACCACCGCCCCGGTTCTTCAGTTATCCGAACAGAACTTGCGGCAGCCAGGTCGCCAGCGGCGGCCACAGGAACACGATGCCCAGCGTCACGACCTGGATGAGAATGAACGGCACCACGGCGCGGTAGATCGTGCTGGTGGTGATCTCTTCCGGAGCGGCGGAGCGGAAATAGAACAGGGCGAACCCGAAGGGCGGTGTCAGGAACGAGGTTTGCAGGTTGAGCGCAACCAGCACCGCGAACCAGACCGGATCGACATCCTGAAGCAGGATCGGGCCGACGAGCGGAATGACGATGAAGACGATCTCGATGAATTCGAGGATGAATCCCATCGCGAAGATCACCAGAAGGGTGAAGATCAACATCGTCGTGTGATCGCCCGGCAGGTTGGTCAGCAATGCGTGCACCCAGTCGTCGCCCCCGAAGCCGCGGAAGACGAGGCTCAGCATGGAGGCGGCGAGGATGATGCCGAAGATCATGCCGGAGACCTTGGCGGCCTCTCCCAGTGCAGCGCCGAAAACGCCCGAACGGGTCAATGTGACGACGGCCACGCTCAACCCGATCACCACGAGCGCGGTCAGGCCGAGGGCAAGGATCGAGCCGCCGCCAAGGGTCAGTTCCCCGGAGCTGAGGTTGATCCGACCGACCCCGGTCAACCGCAGGATCACCAGGGCGAAACCGGCCACAGCGGTCGCGGTCATGCCGTGGCGCAGCCAGGCCGGGCTGCGGCGCTTTTCGGGTGTGCGGGGGGCTGTGCCGTCAGGTTGGGAGGCGGCGTCGCTGGCGGTTGTCACGCGCGCGGCGGTGATCAGCAAGGTGCCGGCAACGCCGATGGCTGCGGCCTCTGTCGGGGTGGCGACACCGGCGAGGATCGAGCCAAGCACCGCGAGGATGAGCAGGATCGGCGGCAGCACTTCCCGCATCACATCCCAAAGGCCAATCTTCGGATCGGTGTCCACGGCTTCGGCGGGCACCCGCGCCAGCCGGAAGGAGATGAAGATCCCGTAGAGCAGCACCAGCACCAATCCCGGCACCAACGCCCCGGCGAAAAGATCGCCGACGGTGACCGCGTCCGGAGCGAAGTTCCCCGCCCGTTGCTGGGCATCGAGATAGGCATTGGCGACCTGGTCGCCCAGCAGGATCAGGACGATCGAGGGCGGGATGATCTGGCCCAGCGTTCCCGCGGCACAGATCAGGCCGCTGGAGGTGGCGTCCGGCACCCCGACGCGGCGCATGGCCGGCAGGGAGATCATGGCAAGCATGACGATGGTGGCTCCGATGATGCCGGTGGAGGCGGCGATCAGCGTGGCGATCAGGAGCACGGAAAGGGCCAGCGCCCGCGGCGAGCCACCTAGAAGGCGACTGACCTGCATCAAGGTGCGTTCGGCCACCCGTGAGCGCTCCAACAGCACGCCCATCAGGACGAACAGCGGCACCGCGATCAGGAGGGAGTTCTGCATTACCCCGAAGGCTCGCTGCGGATATGCCTGCAGGAAGCTGAGGTCGAAGGCGCCGAAGGCCGATGCCACGAAGGCCACGACCACGGGAACGCCGGCCAGGATCAGCATCACCGGGATTCCGGAGAGGATGCCGGCCAAAAGGCTCATCCCGAGGATGATCAGCCACATGTTCTCAAGCATCGCGGGTCTCCGAGGCCGGCACGAACAGGCCGGAAATCCCTTGCAGGATCATCAGCACGCAGGCGAGCGGCAACATGGTCTTGACGAGGTAGAGCCCCGGCAATCCGCCGGTCTCGACCGAGGCTTCGCGGATCGACCAGCTGTAGGTCACATCCGGCCAGCCCCACCAGATCGTCAGGCCAAAGACGGGAATGAGGAAGGCAGCGATGCCCACCCGGTCGAACCAGTGGCGCACCTGCGTAGTTTGGCCGCTGCGGAACACGTCGACGCGGACATGGGCGTCGAGCGCCTGTGCCACGGGCAGACCCAGCACCACGAGCGTGGCAAAGCTGTAGGCCACGGCATCCTGCAACTCGATGAACCCGACGCCAAAGACGTATCGCAGGATCACAACGGAAAACTGCCCGATGAACATGAGCCCGAGGAGGATCTGGCAGAGCCGGCGCGTGAGATGGTGCACCCGGCTGGCCGTCTTGGACAGAATGGTCATCTGTTTCCCTTTCTTGTCAGCCAAATGCCCAATCGCCCCAGTCTCTGCAAGGGCCGGTGCCTGACGGCAGCCGCGACAGTTTGGCTGTTTCGTTGGTTTCCGGAGTGGAATCCAGCTCTTGGAGGGGCTTTTGCGCAGGATTTGCAGGGCATGTGGCAATTCATGGGGCGGCGGTGCAGCGTCTGCCTGACGACGTTGGTGTTCCGTCCCGAAGGCCGTTCGGTGAAGCCATTCTTGGGCGCCCTCTGGTGTCACGAATAGAACCGGAACCGGCGCCCGGTCGTGCCTGAAGTGCACGGCGGACGGGGCGGAAAACACGGATCGTCGCCACCAATCCTGCATGGGTGACGATGCGGTTCGGGACGCTCGCCTACATGGTTCGGGCGGACGCCACGCTGACGCCTTGGCGTTTCGACTAAAAACCGCCGCGAGCAGCGACCACGATATCGCCCGCATCCGACCCGATGGGCTGTTTCCTGCCGAGCGCGAGCGCGTGCCGCTGACCTTTCCCATTCCCGGCTTGAGCGCCTAAAAGGCTGTTTGCCGGGTGCAAACCAAGGTGCCAAGGGCGTCTTCCCACGCCGGTCCCGACATCGCCGGGTACGCTGACAAGGATACCGCGGTGGCGACCGCCGCGGCCGTTCCCGGAAGTGAGTTGACTCTCGCAGCCGGGCGATCCCTTCTCCGGTCAGAATTCAGGAGATCCGATGACACAGACTTTTAATCAGGAACTCGAAGATCGCCTCGTCCGATATGCCGCGATCGACAGTCAGTCCGATGAGCAATCCACCACTTCGCCCAGTACGGAGATCCAGTTCGATATGCTCCGTCTGCTGGAAGAAGAACTGACCGGGATCGGTGCAGAGAATGTTGAGATCACCGACTATGGTGTCGTACTCGCAACGATACCCGGGAATGCCCCCGGGCCGACGATCGGGTTCCTCGCCCATGTCGATACGGCACCGCAGTTCAACGCCACCGGCGTGAAACCAAGGGTGATCCGGGGCTACTCCGGCGGCGAGATCACCTTCCCCGAAGATCCTTCGCTGGTGCTCTCACCCGAGGTGAACGCCTATCTTGGCGAGAAGGTCGGAGATGACATCATCACCGCTTCGGGTCTGACGCTGCTCGGTGCCGACGACAAGGCGGGCGTGGCGATCATCATGACGGCAATGCGCCACCTGATGGAGAACCCGCAGATCAAGCATGGCCCGATCCGTGTCGCATTCACGCCGGACGAGGAGATCGGACGGGGCGTGACCGAGCCGCTGCCAAAGGACATGGCCTGCGACTTTGCCTATACGTTCGATGGCGGCGTGGTCGGCGAAATCGTCTACGAAAGCTTCTCCGCCGACGGGGCGGTGGTCACGATCTCCGGCGTTTCCATCCATCCCGGCAAGGCAAAGGACAAGATGGTGAATGCCATCCACCTTGCGTCGAAGATCATCGCGACATTGCCGCAGGCGACGATGACGCCGGAGGTTACCGACGGACGCAAGGGGTTCATCCATGCCACCGAGATGAGCGGCGGCTCGTCGGAAATGCGGATCAAGTTCATCCTGCGCGACTTTGAACGCGACGGGCTGGAGGCGAAGGGGACGTTGCTGCGGCAGGTTTGCGAAGCCGTGGCGGCCACCGAACCGCGCGCCACGATTACCTGCGAGATCGGCCACCAGTATCGCAACATGCGCTATTGGCTGGAGGATGACATGACGCCGGTGGAGCTCGCGTTGGAGGCCTGCCGCGAGAGTGGGGTGGAGCCCTTTTCCCAGCCCATCCGCGGTGGCACGGACGGGTCCCGCTTGACCGAGTTCGGCCTGCCGACGCCCAATATCTTCACCGGAATGCAGGAAATCCATGGCCCGTTGGAGTGGATCTCGGTGCAGGACATGGTGAAGGCAACCGAGGTCTGCATTCACCTCGTCGAACTGGCCGCCCGGAAAGAATAGGTCAGGCCGGGCATGGGCGCTCGGACGGACAGCCAAGGCAATCGGGATCGACCCTGCCGCTGCCTGCGCACAGATTTCGGCGAGGGCAAATGCTGGCCCGCGTCCGCCTGAGTTGGGGGAGTGGTCACCCGGTGAGCTATCGCGCTCAATGGCCCGCGACGTGGGCTCAGGGCGGGTCGGACTGGCCCAATTTCCGGGGGAGGGCCGATTGCTCCGGCACGTCCTGCGACACCGGCATGGCCGGTCAAATGCAGTGTCCTGACCGGTTCGGCAACATCCCGATCTCGGTGCGATGCCGGATGCCGATCGGGTACAACTGGTGCTGTCTGGGCGGTCCGGGTTTCCAAAACGAAACCGTTGTCGCCGTCAACGCCGCTCCCAGCCTCGAAAATGTCGGAAAAACCATGCGCGGCCGGTTGCCGTGACGATAAGAGCGAAAGTAACACTTCACGAGCGGCCGGGAGGAGACCAGCGTGAGCCACAAGTCCGACATTGAGATTGCCCGAGAAGCCAACAAGAAGCCGATCCAGGAGATCGGTGCCAGGTTGGAAATTCCGTCCGAAAGCCTGCTGCCCTATGGTCACGACAAGGCCAAGGTCTCTCAGGACTTCATCGGCTCGCTCGGAGGGCGCAAGGATGGCAAGCTGATCCTGGTGACGGCCATCAACCCGACACCGGCTGGCGAGGGCAAGACCACCACGACCGTCGGGCTGGGCGACGGGCTCAACCGGATCGGCAAGAAGGCCGCGATCTGTATCCGCGAGGCCTCGCTCGGGCCGTGCTTCGGCATGAAAGGTGGTGCAGCCGGCGGTGGCTACGCGCAGGTCGTGCCAATGGAAGAGATGAACCTTCACTTCACCGGCGACTTCCACGCCATCACCAGCGCCCACAACCTGCTCTCCGCACTGATCGACAACCATATCTACTGGGGCAACGAACTCGGCATCGACGAACGCCGGGTCACCTGGCGTCGGGTCGTCGACATGAATGACCGCGCGTTGCGCGATATGGTCACGTCCCTTGGCGGTGTGGCCAATGGTTTCCCGCGCCAGACCGGCTTCGACATTACCGTGGCCTCCGAGGTCATGGCCTGTCTCTGCCTTGCCAACGATCTTGGGGATTTGCAAAGACGCCTTGGAAACATCATCGTCGCCTACACGCGGACGCGGGACCCGATCTATGCCCGTGATCTGAAGGCGGACGGCGCGATGACCGTGCTGCTCAAGGACGCCATGCAGCCGAACCTGGTGCAGACCCTCGAAAACAACCCGGCCTTCGTGCATGGCGGACCCTTTGCCAATATCGCGCATGGCTGCAACTCGGTGATCGCCACCAAGACGGCATTGAAGCTCGCCGACTACGTGGTGACGGAGGCCGGCTTCGGTGCCGACCTCGGGGCCGAGAAGTTCATGAACATCAAGTGCCGGAAGGCTGGCCTCTCCCCGGACGCAGTTGTGATCGTCGCTACGATCCGGGCGCTGAAGATGAACGGCGGCGTGGCCCGCAAGGATCTCGGCCCGGAAAACGTGGAGGCCGTTCAGGCAGGCTGCCCCAACCTCGGGCGGCATATAGCGAATGTGAAGAGTTTCGGTGTGCCAGTTGTCGTGGCAATCAACCATTTCGTGACCGACACCGAGGCGGAAGTGGACGCCGTGAAAGCGTTCGTTGAGACGCAGGGCGCGGAGGCCATCCTCTGCCGTCACTGGGAACTGGGCTCGGAGGGCACGGAGGAACTTGCCACCCGCGTGGCCGAGATCGCCGATAGCGGTGTCTCCCAGTTCGCCCCGCTCTACGAAGACGACATGCCGCTTTTCGAGAAGATCGAGACCATTGCCAAGCGGATCTACCATGCCTCGGAAGTCCTTGCCGACAAGAAGATACGCGATCAGTTGCGCCAGTGGGAGGAACAGGGATACGGCACGCTGCCGGTGTGCATGGCCAAGACCCAATACTCGTTTTCGACCGACCCGAACCTGCGCGGCGCTCCAACCGGACATGGTGTGCCGATCCGCGAGGTGCGCCTGTCCGCAGGTGCCGGATTCATCGTTGCGATCTGCGGAGAGATCATGACCATGCCGGGCCTGCCGAGGGTGCCGGCCGCTGAAGCGATCATGCTCAATGACGCAGGTGACGTCGAAGGCTTGTTCTGAGCGCTCAAAGGAGTATGCCTGCGGCCGCAAGGATGGCCGCAGGAGTAGGATGACAATGACCCGCAAACCGGCAGAGAGCTGTCAGTCGATGGCGGAACTGCGCGCTCAGATCGATGCACTGGACATGGACCTGGTGCGTCTCCTCGCCGAGCGCGCGGGCTACATCGACCGCGCCGCCGCATTGAAGATGGTCGATGGCCAGCCGGCGCGGATCGGGTCGCGGGTGGAGGAGGTCGTTGCCAATGTCCGCGCTGAAGCGCTTGCCGATGGGCTCGACGCCGATTTGATCGAGCTGATCTGGCGGCAGTTGATCGAGTGGTCGATCCGGCGCGAGGAACGCGTGCTGGGCTCCGAAGGCGCTTGAGCCAAGATGGATCAGGTGGCGCCAACGGGTGAAGCGCCACAGACAATTGGACGGCCGGTCTCGGTCTGAATCATGGGCGAGCCCACGCGGGCTGGCTCGGGAAAAGGAATGATGCGCATGGCAGCAGAAATCATCGACGGAAAGGCCTTCGCGGCCAGTGTACGGGAGAAGGTCGGAGCACAGGTCGCGACACTGGTTCAGGATCATGGGCTAACCCCCGGATTGGCGGTGGTTCTTCTGGGGGACGACCCGGCAAGCCAGGTCTATGTCCGCAACAAGGGAAAGCAGACCAGGGAAGTCGGTATGCATTCGGTTGAGCATCGTCTGCCCGAGAGCACCTCCGAGGAGGACCTGCTGAAGCTGATCGACGCGTTGAACAACGACCCGGCGATCCATGGCATACTCGTGCAGTTGCCCTTGCCGGAACACCTGAACTC
This sequence comes from Aliiruegeria haliotis, assembly GCF_003003255.1. Taxonomy (GTDB): domain Bacteria; phylum Pseudomonadota; class Alphaproteobacteria; order Rhodobacterales; family Rhodobacteraceae; genus Tropicimonas; species Tropicimonas haliotis. Next base: position 313,244 of record NZ_PVTD01000002.1, on the reverse strand, counting down.
GGACCTCGTGATCAACGCTATCGATCCCGCCAAGGATGTCGACGGCTTTCACATTTCGAATGTTGGCTTGCTCGGGACGGGGCAGAAATCCATGGTGCCCTGCACGCCGCTCGGTTGCCTGATGATGCTGCGGGACTACCACGGTTCGCTGTCGGGGCTGAACGCCGTCGTCGTTGGCCGATCGAACATTGTCGGCAAGCCGATGGCGCAGCTTTTGCTGGGCGATAGCTGTACGGTGACCATCGCTCACAGCCGCACGAAGGACCTTCCGTCGGTTGTTCGCGGCGCGGATATCGTGATCGCGGCGGTCGGGCGGCCACAGATGATCCCGGGCGCGTGGATCAAGCCCGGTGCGACCGTGATCGATGTTGGAATCAACCGGATCCCGAAAGAGGACGGCAAGACCCGCCTTGTCGGGGACGTGGAGTTCGACTCTGCGGTCGAGGTGGCCGGCGCGATCACGCCCGTTCCCGGGGGCGTCGGTCCGATGACCATCGCGTGTCTGCTGGCGAATACCTTGACGGCCTGCTGCCGGGCCAACGGCCTGCCCGAGCCTGAAGGGCTCACGGCGTAGGGCTCCCGCCCCTTTCAGGTGGCCTGGCGGCCCCCCGGAAGCGTTGGGCCGGGCGCGCGGCTGTCGCCGCGCGCGCCGCGTTCACAGAGGGATCATTGTCCCTTGAAGAAGCGCGATTCCCGTTGTCCTATCGCTCTTCGTGGCAAAGACCTCAGCCTTCACAACGACCAACCGTCGGCCGGCTTTGACCACCTCGCCAACCGCGCGCAACTGTTCGCCGTCGGCCGGGGCGAGCAGGTTGATCTTCATCTCCACGGTCATAACTTCCGCGTCCGGCGGCATGACAGAGAGGGCAGCGTAGCCTGCGGCGCTGTCTCCGATGGAGAACGTCAGCCCGGCATGTCCAAACCCGTGCTGTTGCTGCGCACAATCGAGGATCGGTGCCCGGATCGCGACCCGGCCGGCCTCGATCCGGTCAAGGCGCGCGCCAAGTGTGGCCATCATGCGCTGAGCGGCGAAGCTTTGCTGGATCTTGTCCTCGATGTCAGGCGCCAGTTCCATTCCATCCCCCCTTGATGTCCCGATGTATCCTTCCACAGCCAACAGACCCTGCCAATTGCTGGCTGCCGTCGCGGCGATGTTGCGCCGATCCGACCGAGCGCTGGAAGGGGTGGTGTTCGATGTCCTGCGAACCGGGCGTGGCCGCGCTTGCGCGCGGCCACGCCCAACGGAGAGGTCTCATCCTTGATGAGGCCGATCCGGCGGGAGCCCCCCGTCACGGGCCGATCGGAAACACGACCGGTGTGGGGCCCGTCAACACGGCCTTCATGGGCGGGCGCAGGAGGGCAAGAATCTCCGGTGCATCAGCATCCATGCCGCCGGTGTAGGAGCCAAAGGCCGGCAGGATCAGGCGGCACCCGTCTGTGAGGAAACAGGGCCGTCGGCTTCCGGCGAGCCGCGCTTTCGGATGGTAGTGGCCCGAAACCTCGCCGGGGGCCGCATCGGCTTCGGCGATGTGCCGGAACACCAGTCCGCCGAGCCGAACCTCCGCCAGGTGTTCGCCCCCCAACCGCACCGGCCCGGGATCGTGATTGCCCGCAATCCAGACCCAGTCGCGCCCTGCCATCATGCGCGCGATCCACATCCGGTGTGCTTCGGACAGGCCGTGTTCCGCCGGACCATCGTCGAAACTGTCGCCCAGGCAGATCACCCGCCGTGGCGCCATGGCCGAGATTTCGGCGTCCAGCCGCTCCAGGGTTTCGTCACATTCGTAGGGCGGGACCAGAGCGCCCCCGCGGCGGGCCATGCGTTCCGCCTTGCCCAGATGCAGGTCGGAAACACAAAGCAGCCGCTCTGTCGGCCACCACAGCGCGCCGGACGGACGCAGCACCAGCGATTCTCCGTTAAACGTCAGCGCGTTCATGCCTCTCCTCTCCCCGCAGCCGGTCGCCACGCGGGCCCATCACGCCGAAAGCCCCGCCGCCTGCATCAGACGCGCGGCTTCCTCGGCGACCAGCCGCTCCCGTCCTTCGCCGACAACGGGTACCTTCCCGACCTCGAGAAAAAGGGGCGCGGCGAGCGGCGACACACGGTCGAGCCGCACATGGTCGATCCGGTCGCCGATCCGGTCGATCATCTCCTCGATCCGGCCGAAATCGACCAAGCCTCGCAGGGCCTCTTCCCGCGTGATTTGCATCAGCAAGTGATCGGGTTCGTATTTCAACAACGTGTCGTAAAGAATGTCGGAGGAAAACGTCGCCTGCCGCCCGGATTTCCTTGCGCCCATCGTATTGCGTTCGATAAGCCCGGCAATGGTCGCGCAGGCGCGAAAGGTGCGTTTCATCACCGCGTTCCCGGCCAGCCAGGTGTCCAGCCCGTCGCGCAGGGTCTCGCGCGCGAACAACGGTGCGGCCTCCCGCAGCGGATCCAACCCCCAGATCAGGGTGGCGTAGTCGGTGGAGACGAAGCCGAGCGGATGCAGGCCGGCGTCCTCCATGCGTCGCGTGAGCAGCAGGCCAAGCGTCTGCTGGGCGTTCTTGCCGGCAAACCCGTAGGCGCAGACATGCTGCCGACCGTCATGCGGGAAGCTCTCGACCAGAAGCCGGTCGTGTTCCGGCAGGCGGGACACCTCCCGTTGCAGCGCCAGCCAGTCCCGCGTGTGACCCGGAAGTGCCGGCCAGTCGGGTTGGCGGAACATCTCCAGAATCCGTTCCTGCAACCGCGTGGAACTGGCGAACTTCGTGCCCGAGAAGACGGCGACCTTTGGCTTCCTGGCCGCGTGGCGGGTGACCTCCACCGTCATCTCCCGCAAACCCTCGTAGCGCACGATCTGCCCGCCGATCAGGAAGGTGTCGCCCGGGGTCAAGGAGGCGGCGAAGGCCTCCTCGACCTCGCCCAGCGGCTTGCCGCCCATCCGGCCCTTCATACGGACCTTCAGCAGGTCGGAATCCTGAATTGTGCCGATGTTCATGCGAATGCGCGCCGCGGCACGTGGATCGCGCAGGTGCCAAGTGCCATCCGGGCGCTGTTGCAATCGCTGCCACTTGTCATAGGCCCGCAGGGCGTATCCGCCGGTGGCAACGAAATCGAGGCAGGCGTCGAACGCCGCGCGGGACAGGTCCGCATAGGCTCCGGCGCTGGTCAATTCGGCATACAGGTCATCGGCGGAGAAGGGCCCCGCGCAGGCGGCTATCAGGATGTGCTGGCACAGCACGTCGCGTGGGCCCGGGCCGCGTGGTGCGCCGTCGAGGTCACCGTCCTGCACTGCTTCCAATGCCGCCTGGCATTCGACGATCTCGAACCTGTTGGCGGGCACAAGCAGCGCCTTTGAGGGCGCATTGTAGCGATGATTTGCCCGCCCGATCCGCTGCACCAGCCGTTTGACGTTTTTCGGTGCGCCGACCTGGATCACGAGGTCCACGTCGCCCCAGTCGATGCCGAGATCGAGAGAGCCGGTGCAGACAATGGCGCGCAGCTTTCCCGCGACCATCGCGGCCTCCACCTTCTCCCGTTGTTCGCGGGCGAGCGAACCGTGGTGGATGCCGATCGGAAGCCCCTCGTCGTTGGCAAGCCAGAGGTGGTGAAAGAAGATCTCCGCCTGCGCGCGGGTGTTGTGGAAGATCAGCGTGGTCCGGTGCTGGCGAACCTGGTCGAGAACCGCCGGGATCGCGTATCGCCCGCCACCGCCGGACCAGGGCGGCGGCGTTTCGGTTTCCAGCATGGAGATGTCGGGCGCGGGGCCGGGATCGGCCTGCACAATCTCCACCGGGTCGGGGTGACGCGCCATCAGTTGCCCGATGGCCTTCGGGTCGTCGACCGTCGCAGAGAGCCCAACGCGGCGCAATCCGGGGGCAAGTGTCGACAGGCGGGCAAGCGACAGCATGAGCTGGTCGCCCCGCTTGCTCTCGGCGAGGGCGTGGATCTCGTCCACGATCACCCGGGAGAGGCCGGCGAACATGCGCGGCGCATCCTCGTAGGAGGTCAGCAGGGCGAGCGATTCCGGCGTCGTCAGCAGGATGTGTGGCGGGTCGGCCCGCTGGCGCTTTTTCCGTGTCGCCGACGTGTCGCCGGTGCGGTCCTCGATCCTGATCGGCAGCCCCATCTCAGTGACCGGCATGGTCAGGTTGCGGCGAATGTCGGCGGCCAGCGCCTTCAGCGGGGACACGTAGAGCGTGTGCAGCCCGCCATGGTCGCCGTCCGAAAGCTCCGCCAGCGTGGGCAGAAACCCTGCCAGAGTCTTTCCGCCGCCAGTCGGAGCGATGAGCAGGAGGGCAGGGGCGTCGGCCCTGTCCAGCATGAGCTGCTGATGCGGGTGAACCTCCCATCCGCGCGCGGCGAACCAGTCGGTGAAAGCAGGGGGAAGCGGGCGGGACATGGGGCGACTTTAGGGACACCGGCCGGGGGAGGCCAGTGTTTTTGATCCCGGTTTGTTCCGGATCCATATGCGTCAGGCAGTGACCGGACGCACCACGCGGCGTCCGCAGATCGCGCGGCGCTTACGCCTTCGGCGGCGGTCGCTTCTTCAATGCACGGATGGTCGCCTTGACCGTTTCCGGAAGCCGCGTGTCGGCACCGTCCGGCGCGGCATCCAGCGCGGCAGCGACATCCTTTACCAGGATGCCGATTGAGTTTTCCTCCGACCAGCCATCGCGCGCAAACTCGATATCGTCGATGCCGCTTGCCAGCCAGTTCTGCCCCGAAGATGTCTCGATCAGTTTAAGCAAGCGCCGTTCGTCGAGCCCGGCCTCGTCGGCCCAGTCCAGAACCAGCCGGGTCATTGCAGTGTGCGACGCCGCGAGGAGGTTGTTCAGCACCTTGGATTGCGCGCCGGAGCCAAAAGGACCCATGCGGTGAAAGTGTCGGCCCATCGCATCGAAGATCGGCTGGAGCCTGTCGAGCTCCTTATCGTCGCCGCCAAGCATGAAGCTCAGCCGCCGCTCCTGCGCCGCAATGCGGGCACCCGACATCGGTGCATCGACCAGCCGGACATGGCCCGGCATCCGGTCCTTCAGGCCGCGGACATAGCGCGGAGACAGCGTGGAGGAGATGACAAGCGTCCGCAGGTCCCCGGCATGCGCCAGTGCCCCGCGCCCGAACAGTACGTCGTCGGTCTGATCGGCGTCCCGGACGACGCTGACCAAAACCTGAAGACCCTTGGAAAACGCCGTCGGATCATCGGTGACCGGCACATCGTCCAGCACGCCATCAGGCGCGATGTCGTACCCATCCGCCTCGAACCCGGCCGCGACCAGCGCCGCCAGCATCGGCCCGCCCATGCGGCCACATCCCGCAACACCGATCCGGCCGAGAACGGTCAATGCTCGATGTGCTCCTGCTTGACGAACATGTTCTCCCACGCGCGGTCGATCAGTTCCGGCGACATCTGGTTCGGAATGCCCTCGTACCTGCAGATTGAAATCATCTGGTCGATCAGGAAGATCGGCTGGTAGTTCGCATAGACGTTGTCGATCGTCGGGTACTTGTTGGTCAGAAGATGGATCAGCGTATCCTGATCCAGCGGCATCTTCCGCTTCTTGGCGACCATTGCGAAGATCTTCAGGAAATCCTCCTGTTCCGGCCCGTCGATCTTGATCTTGAAGAAGATCCGGCGCAGCGCCGCCTTGTCGAAGATCTCGTTGGGGTGGAAGTTGGTGGAGAAGATCACGAGCGTGTCGAAGGGCACCTCGAATTTCTCGCCCGATTGCAGGGCAAGGATGTCGCGGTTCTCCTCCAGCGGCAGAATCCAGCGGTTGACCAGCGCCTGCGGAGGCTCCTTCTGGCGGCCGAGGTCGTCGACGATGAAGATGCCGCCGGTGGACTTGAGCTGCATTGACGCCTGGTAGGTGCGCGCGGTGGGGTTGTAGACGAGGTCGAGCATGGAGAGCGACAGTTCACCGCCGGTGATGACGGTGGGGCGTTCGCACCGGACATAGCGGGTGTCGAACCGGTTGCCGGTGCGTCGCAGAGAGTTCGGATCGTCGATCTGCTCTTCGGCGGCGCTGTGCACGATGGGGTCATAGACCGTGATCACCTGCCCCGCGTATTCGATGGCGCGGGGGATGTAGATCTTGTCGCCGAGGGCATCGCGGATACCGTTGGAGATCGACGATTTACCGTTGCCCGGCGGGCCGTACATCAGGATCGAGCGACCGGCGGAAACGGCCGGGCCAAGCTGCCCAAGCAGGTTCTCCGGCAGGACCAGGTGGCCCATGGCACCGGTCAGCATGTCCCGCGTGATCTGGATGTTGCGGATCGACTGGCGCTTCACCTGTTCGCCGTAGATCTCCAGCGGCACGGGCATGGCGCCATAATACTCGGATTGCGACAGCGCATCGAGCGCACGCGCCTTTCCGGCATCGGTCAACTGGTAGCCCATCTCGCCGCCGGAATTGGCCAGCAGCGTGCCGGTCGCTTCCACCAGCTTCTGCTCCCGGGCCATGTCGACGAGTTCCTGTGTCACGGGGATCGGCAGGCAGACGGCCTGGGACAGTTCGCTGACCATCTCGATGTTCTTGCGGAAGATCGTCTTGAGCAGGATATCCCGCATCATGACGAGCGGAAGCTGCATCTCTTCCAGCCGCTTCGGCGCCGGGGGCGCCATCACATTGCCGACTTCCATGTTCATCTTGTCACCTGACCGCTCATCCAAACATTTTTGCCAATCTCGCCCGGAAATCGACACCAACGCCCGCCATTCAGCAGACAGTGTGAAACATGCCGTGGTATTGTGGCCAAAAAATGGAAAGAGAGCAGTGATGCAAAGACAGGGTGCGGCCGCTTTCGGCGGGTTTCTTCTCGTGCTGTGGGCGGTTCTGAGCGCGGTCGGGCTGGCGAAGGGGGGCTTCTACGTCTCCATGCACGAGGGCGATACCATCCACCTTGTCGACATCGTGTTGCGTGAGGCCGCCGGTGAATGGCCGCATCTCGATTTCATGTCACCCATCGGATACCTCGCTACGGCGCCGATCGCACTGTTTGCGTCCATGGGCTGGGGCGTGGGCATGTCGATCCTCGCCAGCCAGGTGCTGGTGGGCGCGCTGCTGCTGCTGCCAATCTGGTGGGTCGGTATCTCGCGCCTTCCCTTCGGATGGGCGGTGGCCTTCGGGGCGATCTGCCTCGTTCTGACGCTGGCGCTGGTGCACGGGGAGGCCGAACCGCTTGCCTCGATCTCCATGCACTACAACCGCTGGGCCTGGGCGCTGTCCTTCCTGGCCATCGCCATCGCGGTCTTGCCGCCCGTCAATCGACAGGGCTCCATCGCAGACGGTGTGATCTGCGGGCTGGCCATCGCGGCGCTTGCGATGATCAAGGTGACCTATGTGGCGGCCTTCCTGCCCGTGGTGACGCTCGCGCTGCTGTTGCGCCGCGACTGGATGGCCCTGCTGGCCGCGACGCTGGCCGGGCTCGCCGTGGTGGCGATCTTCACCCTTGCCGCGGGACCCGACTTTTGGAGCGCCTATTTCGGAGACCTTCTGGACGTGAAGAACTCGGAAATGCGTTCGAAGCCGGGCCTCGGCCTGAGCAGCGTCCTGTCCGCGCCCGCCTATCTCGGCGGCTCCATCGTGGCGGTGGCGGCAGTCGTCCTGCTGCGTCAGGGTGGACGCGACCGCGAGGGGTTGTTGTTGCTGCTGCTCTTTCCCGGTTTCGCCTATGTCACCTATCAGAACTACGGCAACGATCCGCAGTGGATCTACCTGCTGGGATTGCTGCTCTTTGCACTGGCTCCAGACCCCGGCACGACGAACGCCCGCGGCTGGGACATGCGCAATGCGGTGCGACTGGCCGGGGCGGCGGCCTTCGTGATTGGCCTGCCAACCGCGCTGAACCTGGCGTTTAGCCCGCTGCGACACCTGACGCTCGACGCCGGGGAGTTTCAGCCGATGTTCCCGGGCTCGGACCTGGCGCTGGACGATATGTATGTGCACGAGGAACGCTGGCAGCGCCCGGTGGTGCGGGCGGAGCTCGACGTTGTCGGCGTCGATTTCTCGGATCTCGAAGAGGACGTGGAACCGACGATCCTGAATGGGGCGGTACTGGAGAATTGCGATATCCTGTCCGGGTCCATCGTCCTATACGACGCTATCGCGCGGGATATGGAGGCCGCGGGCTTTGGCGGCTCGAAGCTGTTCGTTGCTGATCTGCTGACCGGCTACTGGCTCTTTGGCGATTTCGAGCGTCTGCGTGGGGCAGCCCCCTGGCGGTATGATGGCTTGCCGGGGATCGAGACGGCCGACCATGTGCTGGTGCCACTCTGCCCGATCCACAATGCTGCGCGGCAGTCGACGCTGTCACTGCTGGCGGAGGGCGGCTACGGATTGGAAGAACGTCACCGGACCGAAAGCTATATTGTGTTGGGCCTGACCCAACCCTGACGTCGGGCGGCGGCACGCGACGCGACAACCGTGCCGGCTCCGCGCCTGCTTTCCCTTTTTCGGCCATTCTTTATGCTTCGTCCGGTGGCGCCGGTTGCGCCGGACCAGATGGGGAACCGAGATGATCAGACCTGCCCTGTGCCTTGGCGCCTTCGCTGTATCGCTGCTGGCAGGCGCCGGCAATGTGGCGGCGGCCGACCACCGGGTGCTATGCTTGGAGCACGTGAAGGCCCTGCTTGCGGATCCCCGCCCCGAGGGCAGCCCGAAGCTGGGCGATTGTGTCCGGGACGACATCACGACGGGGCAGGTCGATATGCAGTCGATGGGCTTTGCCGCGCTGTCGGACCAGCCTGCGCGAAACGTGCAGAAGTTGATCGATGCGGGATTTCCTGTCGCGACGGGGCAGGGGGTGGTGGTCATCGGGACGCTCAACAAGCTGTTCGTCGAGGGGCGGATCTCCGGCGAGGCATACCTGCAATCCTCGGAACCGCTCGTGGATGCGGGCGCTCTGATCATCCTCGGGGACGGCCCCCTCGATGTGCTGAGCGAGCTTCTGCGCAACGCACCCGAGCCGCAGACGGTCTGCGGGTTTGCCGAAATCGTCGGAGGGTTCGATGTTTTCGAAGACAGGACAATGCCGCGCCAGTTCGCGGCAGACAACCCGGCCTTCGATACCGACGATCTGGATGTATTGAGGGACTGCGGCCTCTAGCGTCCTGGTCTTTGCACCTGCTCTGTAGGGAAAAACGAGACCCGGTCAGGTTCCGTAGAGCGCGCCGAGCGCGAGGTAGACGATCAGCAAGGGGCCGAGCGCGAGGCCCATCGGGAAATCCTTGCGGCGTTTCCAGCTTTCCCAATCCGGCGTGGCATTCCGGATCGCCGGGACCGCACGGGCAATCCGGTGCCCGGCATAGGTCAGAAGGACCAGTCCGGCGAAAAGATAGATGACCTTGGTCGCATCGCCGAGAACGATGAAAGGCGCCATCGCCGCGGCAAACTTCGCGTCGCCGGCACCGAGCAACCGGATCATGTTGGCCAGAAAGCCGATCACCAGCACCACGACGAGATGCAGCCAGCGCCACAGGTAGGCCTCCAGCGGCAGGGCCACGAGCCCCACCACGGCGAAGACGGCGACCAGCGCCATCACCGCCTTGTTGGGGATTTTCATGTGGGCCATGTCGTTGACAGCAACCCAGATCCCGATTGGCACCGCGAATGGCAGGAAGCAGAGCGCCTCCCACGTGGTGATTTCGAGCATGTCTGCCTCAGACGCCCTTCAGTGCGTTCAGGCTGTGCACCGCGGCTTCAAAATGCTGCGGGTGGGTGTCGATCGCATCCTGCAGAAGCGATTTGCCCATGGAGACATCGCCATGCTTGATCGCGGTCAGCGCCAGAGTGTGCATCAGCTGTGCACGCTCCGTCTGTGTCATGTCGAGGATCGGCATCTGGTAGTTGCGCTGCGCACCCCGGGCCAGAATCAGGTTGTTCTTGGCGGTGTAGAGCTTCGGATCATACTGGATGGCCTCGCCGAAGAGCCGCTCAGCCTCGCGGAAATCCCCGCGGGACAACTTGGAATAGCCCCAGTTGTTCAGCACGGACGCGGGCTTGGTCGTCAGGCCAACAGCGGTTTCGTAGAAGCTGTCGGCCTTCTTCCACTCCTTGTTGCCATCGGCAATCATCGCCTCAAGCTTGTAGCGCTTGAAGGTCTCGTGGGTGGGCGCGATCGTGTCGAGCACCTGCTCGGCCTTTTCCCACTTGCCGGCCCGCACGAGCGCATCGGCGTATTCCACCTTGTCCGCAGTGGTCGAGCCCGGCATTCCCACGACCTTGCTCCAGGCCGCGGATGCTTCGGTGTATTGCTTGGCGCGAACAAGCGACCCGGCCAGACCACGTTGCAGGTCGATCCGGTCGGGGCTCTGCGCCGATGTGCGCTTGAAATAGGCGACGGCCTCGTTGGGGTCAGCCACCGTCAGCATGACGTCTGAAAGGTTGTTGTCGTCGATGGCGTTGACACTCTGAATGGCGCGATCGACTTCGCTGTCGGCGGCCTTCTGACAGGCGGAAAGGGCCATGGCGCTGCCAAGGCACAGCGTAACAAGTATCGTGCGGCGCATTTTCTGCGTCCTTTTCTGCTCGGTCTGCCTCAGGGTGTGCTGAGAAGGCGGTATTGACTGCTCCCTCTGCGCACCAGCTCAAAATTATAGTTGTTTTCGGAAGTGTAGGCGGGATTCTCCAGTTTTGCGAGCGCGCGGGTCAGGTTTTCCCTGATTTCGGCACTTTGGCCACTATCCAGTGCGAAGGCGATCCGGAAGGTGCGCGCGGCTTCGCCAATCTCACCCTGCTCCATCAACACGACGCCAAGGTTGTTCCAGGCGGCGGCGAAGGCTTCATCTTCATCGGTGGCGCGGCGCAGCATGCGCTCGGCCTGGCCAAGGCGGCCAAGTTTGAGGTTCGCGGACCCGAGGGCGGAGAGCACGTCGACGTCGAGCCCGTGTTCGCCCGCGGCCCGCAGGTATTCCTTAAGCGCCAATTCGTATTCGCCGGCGGCCATCAGCCGGTGGCCCACGATCAAGCCGTCAACCGCGTCGTCGACCGTCTCGGTGCCCGGCGGTGCGGGCGGGCCTTCGTTGAGCGCTTCGAGCCGCGGGTCCTCGCCACAGGCGGCCAGCATCAGGCAGATCATCAGGGGCAGGGCGGTCGGGCGGAGCATTCAGGCAGCCTGTCAGGTGAAACTTGCGGCAGTGTGTTCGCTCCGGCGGAGCCCGCCAAGGGGGCAGATCCGGTCGGTGCGGTGTTCGAAGAGGGGTGTGGCAAATCCGACTCCCTTGAAACTGCCCCCATCCGGCGTTGCGTTCCTGCGCGACCGGGCGCCGGCAACAGGGTGGGCTTGGGGTGTGTCGGCGCCAGATCGCCGATGGCGAACCATCAGCGTTCCGCCAAGTTGTCAAATTCGAAACTGGCTCTGGCAAATTTGTAAAAATTGGTATACCGGTCCCAGCGGAATATTCACACATATCTTCAGGAGTCAGACATGTCCAAACCCGTTATCGGTTTTATCGGCCTTGGCCTCATGGGTGGCAACATGGTCGAAAACCTTCAAAAGAAGGGCTACGAGCTGGTGGTCATGGACCTCAATAAGGATGCCGTGGCAGCCGTGGTCGCCCGTGGCAATGCCAGCGAGGCTGCTTCGCCGAAAGCCCTGGCCGAGGCCAGCGACATCGTGATGCTGTGCCTCACAACCTCCGACGTGGTCGAAAAGATCGTCTATGGCGACGACGGTATTCTTGCCGGCATCAAGGAAGGGTCCGTGCTGATCGACTTCGGCACATCGATTCCGGCCTCCACGCGCAAGATCGGCGCCGACCTTGCCGCCAAGGGCGCGGGCATGATCGATGCTCCGCTCGGCCGCACGCCGGCTCACGCCAAGGACGGCCTGCTGAACATCATGGCCGCCGGCGACAAGGAGACCTTCGACAAGGTCAAGCCGGTACTGGATGAGCAGGGCGAGAACGTTTTCTACCTCGGTGCGCTCGGCGCCGGCCACACGACGAAGCTGATCAACAACTTCATGGGCATGACCACCGTCTGCGCCATGTCGCAGGCCTTCGCGGTCGCCGATCGCGCGGGCGTGGATCGCCAGCAACTCTTCGACATCATGTCGACCGGTCCGTCCAACTCGCCCTTCATGGGGTTCTGCAAGAACTACGCCGTGGATGGCGTGAGCGATCTGGGCTTTTCCATTGCCAATGCGAACAAGGATCTGGGCTATTTCCTGAAGATGGTCGAAGACCTGGGCACCCGGGCCGAGATCGCGGAAGGCACGTCGCATAACCTTCAGGCGGCGGTCGATGCCGACATGGGCAACGGCAATGTGCCGGAAATTTTCGACTACTTCCTGAAACTCGGAAAGTAACAACGGCAACGGGGCGCCAAGGCGCCCCGCAAAGCCTGTCTGCCAGACAGGGAAACGGGCCCCACGCGGGCCCGTTTTCATTCAGAAGTTCGATGCCTGCAGCGTCTCCGAGATCTCGTAGATCGAAGGGCCGATCAGGATGATCAGGAGAGGCGGAAGGGTGAACATCATCGTGCCCAGCGTGAGTTTCGTTGGCAGGACGTTGGCCTTTTCCTCCGCGCGCAGCACGCGCTTGTCGCGCATTTCGCTGGCGTAGACGCGCAGGGCGTCCGCGATCGAGGTGCCGAAGCTAGTGGACTGGATCAGCACGGTGACAAAGGAAGCAACGTCGGGCACGCCGCAACGCTCGGCCATGTCGCGCAGGACCTGGATCTTCTCCTTGCCGGCCTTCATCTCGTGCGACACCATCTCGTACTCTTCGCCAAGCGCGGGATAGCCGGCGCGGATCTCCTTGGCGACGCGAATGATGGATTGCTCCAGCGACTGACCGGCTTCCACGCAAACGAGCATCATGTCGAGCGAATCGGGAAAGCCGTTGGTGATTTCCTGCTGGCGGCTCTGCAGGCGACGCTCCACCCAGTACTTGGGCAGGTAGTAGCCGACAGCGCCGGGAATGATCACCGACAGGATCAGCTGCGAGGTCTCGACCTCGCCGGTCGTGGAGGTGATGATCGCATAGAGCAGGCCGAGGCACAGGAAGCCGATTCCAAGCGCGAATTGCGCGAAGTGGAAGGTGCGGACCGCCGATTTCGAGCGATATCCGGCCTGAAGCATCTTCAGCCGTGCCGAGGACATTTCCTTTTCGTCCTGTGGCTCCAGGAAACTGGAGAACTTGTCGAGCTTGTCGGCCCGCCCGCTTTCGTAGCGCAGCTTCTTCTTCTCGGCCTTGTCCTTGCGCCCCATTCCGCTCCCGGAGGGGGATTGCCGCTTCAGCTTGTCGAGCGGATCCTCGCGGCGTTGCAAGAAGATCGGCAGCGTCAGTGCGACAAGAACGACGCCCAGAACTCCGACCGCATAGAGCGGGCCCAGCTCTCCGAAATTGGCGACCAGCCACTCATTGGCCTGGATCAGAAATTCCATTGCTACCCCCTACACCTTGATGTTGACCATGATCTTCATGAAGATCACGTTCACGACCAGGAACACGCCGACCACCAGACAGGCCGGGATGAACGCCGACGTTTCCTTCACGTCGTCATAGTAATCGGGCTGGATCACGTTGATCATGATCAGCGCCAGGATCGGAAAGACCGACAGGAACATGCCGGACCACTTGGCCTCGGCCGTGATTGCCTTCACCCGGCGGAACAGCTTGAAGCGGGCCCGGATCACCTGCGCCAGTCCGTGCAGGATCTCGGCCAGGTTGCCGCCCGATTGCTGCTGGATCGTCACGGCCACAGCGAGGAAACGAAGGTCCTGCATGTCCATGCGCTCGGCCAGTGCCTTGAGGCTTTCGGAGATCTCGCGGCCATAGGCGCTTTCGTCGGCGATCATGCCAAACTCGGAGCCAAGCGGATCGGGGATCTCCTTGGCGACGATGCTGACGGCAGAGGAGAACGGATGCCCGACACGAAGGCTCCGGACCATCAGTTCCACGGCGTCCGGAAGCTGCTCTTCGATCATGTCGAGCCGCTTCTTGGCCTTCTTGTTGACCCAGACGTAGACACCGCCCACGCCCATGCCGATCGATACCACGATCCGAACCGCGAGGCCGGCCTGGGTGCCGACGGTCAGACCGACGAAGGCGACCCCGCCCAACACGATCATCAAGAGCACGAGTTGCGATGGCGAAAAGGCGATATTTGCCTTCTGGGCCTTGTCGGCAAGGATGGAATAGAGCGGAATGCCCTTGGCATTCATGTGCTGCGACATCTCCTTGCGGAGTTGTTCCAGCACTTCGTCCCGGGCGCCGCCCTTTTCGAGCAGGTCCAGGCGGCGGTTGACCTTCGAGTTCAGGCTGATCGACTTGCCGAAGACGGTGAGGTAGATGCCCTCGACGAGCACGAGAACAGCGACGAAGATCAGGCCGTAAATGAGAGGTTCGGCGGAAATCTGCATGACTTACTCCGCGACGATGGGTTCGTAGATGGAAGCCGGCAGATCGTAGCCCCACTGCTTGAACCGGTCGGAATAGAAAGACCGCACGCCCGTAGCGTTGAAGCGGCCGATGATCTTGCCGTCGTTCTGAAGGCCGAGGCGTTCGTAGCGGAACACCTCCTGCATGGAGATGACTTCGCCTTCCATGCCAGTGATTTCGGTGACAGAGACCATGCGGCGGGATCCGTCCTGCAAGCGTGAGGCCTGCACGATCAGGTTCACGGCCGAAGCGATCTGGGACCGGACCGCCTTCAGCGGCATCTCGATGCCGGCCATTGCGATCATGTTCTCAAGACGGGACACCGCATCACGGGCGGAGTTCGCGTGGATCGTGGTCATCGACCCGTCGTGGCCCGTGTTCATGGCCTGCAACATGTCGATGACTTCCTCGCCGCGTGTCTCGCCGACGATGATGCGGTCGGGGCGCATCCGGAGCGCGTTCTTCAGACAATCCCGCTGCGAGACGCTGCCCTTGCCCTCGACGTTGGCAGGCCGGCTTTCCATCCGCCCGACGTGGGTCTGCTGGAGCTGGAGTTCCGCGGTGTCCTCGATGGTCAGGATGCGTTCCGAATTGTCGATGAAGGACGACAGCGCGTTGAGCGTTGTTGTCTTGCCCGAGCCCGTACCGCCAGAGACGATGATGTTCAGCCGGCAGGCAACCGCAGCCTGAAGATAAGCGGCCATCTCCTCGGTGAAGGCGCCGAATTTCACCAGGTCATCGACGCCCAGCTTGTCCTTCTTGAACTTACGAATGGAGACCAGAGAGCCGTCCACCGCGATGGGCGGCACCATGGCGTTGAAACGCGACCCGTCGGCAAGACGGGCGTCCACGTAGGGGTTCGATTCATCGACCCGCCGTCCCACGGCGGAAACGATCTTGTCGATGATCCGCAGCAGGTGCCGTTCATCCTTGAAGGTGATCTCGGAAACTTCGAGCTTGCCGGAGCGTTCGATGAAGATCTGCTTGGGGCCGTTGACAAGAATATCGTTGACCGTGTCATCCTTCAGAAGCGGTTCGAGCGGGCCGAGGCCGGTCACTTCGTCATAGAGGTCCTGGTGCAGCGAAAGCCGTTCGTCCTTGTTCAGGACAACGGCCATCTCCTCGAGGCTCTCGGCGGCGATGGCGGCAATCTCGGCGCGGAGATCTTGTTCCGAGGCGGTTTCCAGCGCGGCGAGGTTCAGGTTGTCCAGAAGCGCCTTGTGCAGCTCGACTTTGACTTCGGCGAGCTTCTCCTTGCGCTTCTGTTCCTTGTCCATCGGCGTGACCTGCGCCGCCGCCTTTGGCTTGGACGCGGATTTCCGCTGGGTCCGCGGAGCCGGCGCGGCAGGGGCGGCTTCGACGCGCGGGGCAGAGTTTGCGGCCTGGACCGCCTCTGGTGCCTGTTTCTTGTAGCGCGAGAACATGTACAATCTCTCCTACGTAACAATGCCGGCAAATCAGCCGGTTTCGACCTCACTGGAAATCAAGTCGTGCAGGGACGCTGCGAGTTTGGCGATCTCCTTGCGCAACGGGTTCTTCGCCGCGGATTCCGACAGCGGCAACCCGTGGTCGCAGGCCTGCGTCACCTGGCGTTGGCCATCGGGCAGCATCAGTTCGATATCGATGTCGAGGCTTTCAGCCATCCGCTTAACCCGCCCCTTGCCTTGCAGATCGGTGAACCGCGGCGCGCGATTGAGCGCGAAACGCAGTTTCTCGTAGGGCAGGTCCTCGCTCTTGAGCAGGCGCACGAAGCGCAACGCGTTCTGGGCGGAGCGCATGTCGAGCTCCATCAGCGCGAAGTAGACATGCGACGCATGCAGGACCGTCTCTGTCCAGGAAACCAGGGTCTTTGGAAGGTCGATCACCACAACGTCGAAATTGGATCGGGCAATGTCGATCAGCACCGCGATATCATCGGGCGTGATCAGGTCGAGCGGCAGCATCTCGGCAGGCGCGGTGAAGACATGCAGCCTGTCGTTGTAGGTCTGCAGGGCCTGCATGAAACTGTCGTTGTCCATGGAGGAGGTGTCAGACAGCATCTCCGAAATGATATCCCGGCGCGGCAGGTCGAGGTAGGTCGACGTGGAGCCGGTCTGAAGATCCAGATCCATCAGACATACCCGCGGGCCGTCCTTCTTCTCCTTGGTTGCGAGTTCCCAGGCCAGGTTCACGGCGAAGGTCGTTGCGCCAACCCCGCCTGCCAGGCCGTGCACGGAGAGAATCGCCCCATCGTGCTCGCCGCTGTCACCGGTCGCGGTAGCGGGTCCGCTCTCCATCGGCTTCGTGACAGGTTCGGGTTCCGGGGCACGGATGCGTTCGATCGCCTCGTGCAGCGCACCTTCGGGAAGCGGGTAGGGCAGGAAGTCGTTTGCGCCGGTGCGCAGCAACTGGTGCAAGACCCCGGGGCTCACGTCTTCGGCGATCAGAATCGCCTTGATGCCCTTTTCACGCGCCGCCGCGATCAGGTCACCAATCAGGATCAACTCATCCTCGTCCTGATTGTCCATCGCAATTGCAAGGAATTCCAATGCGTTGGCGTCTGGCTGGTCGAGGAAGGCCAAGGCGTCGGTGAAGCTCAGGTCCCCCCAGCTCTCACCCAGTTCGGTTTCCATGTCCTCGATCAGAAGGTCGAAATTCTGCACGTCACGGCTGACCGTGCACGCTGCGACGGGCGCGGGCTCGGGGGTCAATGCAATACTGCTTGCCATGGTATTCTCGTCCTTCAACAGATGGCTTGGCCGGCTCGGCGCAAGGCCGGGATCCAGCCCAGTGCCTGCGTATGCTGGTTCTTGCCTTTCGCGCGCACATTTTGCCCGCACTAATCCTTTGATCCTGTCTGATCGGGAAACCGGGCGAAAATGGGGCCAGATTATCGAAATTGTGCGGTATCCGGGCTCGGTTCGCCGGGATAGGGCTTTCTGTTTCCGATGCGTAGAAAGTGAATCCGAGGTCTCTCAAATGGTTAATGGCGCCCACCGAAACGGGGGCGCCATTGAAAAGGCTCGCGTTTTTCGGAGTATAGTTACTCCGTAACGCCCTCTGTGACCGATTCTCCGGTGATCTCGGAGGTGAAGGTCGCGCTTTCGACCGTCTCCTGGTAGGCGAAGAGGGCATATTTGCCATCCTGCACCCTGCCCGGGCATCCGGCGGAGATCGGGTTGCCGTATTTCGACAGGTTTGCCGGGGTGACCTTCCGGCAGGTATGCGCCAGCTGGTTGTTCATCGTGGCATTGCCGAACTCGCCCTGGTCGAGAGAGGCGCCTGCCTCCTCGTTCCAGTAGCTGCCGCAGCCGGCAAGGCTGGTGATGGTCGCGAAAGCGAGAATGGTGAAGGTCTGTTTCATCTCTCTCACTCCATCACGTAGCCGTAGGACCCGGTGAAGTCCTGCCGGGCGACTTCGCCTGCGCCACCGGTCACCGGACGGTTGGTCACCGCAGTCACGCCGCGCATGAACAGCTGATTCTCGGTCGGCGGACGAACCCGATCGGTCGGCAGCGCGAGGGCGTCGCCGCGTGTCGGGGTCACCAGGTGGGCCGAGACGATGATCACCAGTTCGGATTGGTCACGCTGGTAGTCGGCGCTGCGGAAGAGCGAGCCAAGGACCGGCACATCCCCCAGCCAGGGCACCTGTGCGCTGGCGTCGACAAAGTCGTCCTGAAGCAGGCCGGCGATGGCGAAGCTCTCGCCGTCCCGCATCTCGACCGTGCTCTCCGTCTTGCGGGTCGAGAAGCCGGAGATGCTGAAGCCCGCGTCGGTGATGCCGATCGAGCTGTCGATCTGGCTGACTTCCGCCACCAGCGACAGGTTGATGTTTTCGCCGATCACCCGCGGGATCATGTTGAGCACGATACCGAAGGGCTTGAAGGTCACCGACACGTTGCCGTCGTCGTCGCGGACCGGCACCGGGTATTCTCCGCCGGCGAGGAAGCTGGCTTCCTGACCCGACAGCGAAGTCAGGTTGGGTTCGGCGAGGGTGCGAACAAATCCCTTGGATTCAAGGGCTTCGATCAGAACCGCAAACTCGACGTCGCCGTAGCCGAAGCCGATCTGGAACGCGCCCTGCGATTCGGAATTCAGCGTTGCGGTGCCGTCATTGTTGTTCAGGAAGCCACCGGTTCCACCCTGGAACCCGATCGACCCGTTGTCGCTGGTACCTTGCAACGCGGCGGAGAGGCCAAGCGACTTCTTCACCGATCGGCTCATTTCAGCGAAGCGAACCTTCATCATGACCTGCTGCGTGCCGCCGACCATCATCAGGTTGGACACCCGGTCGGGGGCGTAGCGGTTGGCAAGGTCCATGGCCCGGTCCAGCGCCATCGCGCTGGAAACGGTGCCCGACAGGACGATGCCGTCATTTGCCGGGCGGACCTCGATGGATTCGCCGGGAAGAACCTCGCGCAGACGCTCCTTCAACTCGCCGACATCGGCGGTGACCTGCACCTCGACATTGGTGATGAGCGACCCGTCTGGCGCCAACAGCGTCAGAGTGGTCCGGCCCGGCGCCTTGCCGAGCACGTAAATCGAGGACTCCGACAAGGTCGAGATGTCGGCAATCCCCGGATTTGCAATGGATAGTTCCGCGAAGGGTGTGTCGGCTTCGACAACAACCGCGCGATTCATGGGCACTTTGAGCGCCCGCTGCACTGTCCCTCCAGACACCCTCAGTGTTTCGGCGGCGGCGTAGGGAACGTAGGTAGTACTGGCAATCGCAAGGCCCAAAAGACCCGCTCGCACAAGCGACTTGACTGTCATGGTGACCCTGCCTCTCGATCACAGATTTACGGCGGGTCTTTGCCCGCATCTGTCCGAAGAGTGCCCGCAAACGCGTTTTATTGCAAGAATCAACATGTTGTGGAGCGATTCTTATGTAGTGAACCCGCAACAGTCGGGGACTGCAGCGGGTTCGTGAATTGGGATCGTGTTGTTTTGAAAGGCTTTTCGTAGGGCGGTCAGTTCGTGCAGGGGATCTCCTGCTCGATGACTTCGGCGCCGCGGCGGATCTTCGTGGTGCAGATGCGTTCCTGCTCGATCACGACCGGAGCCTGTTCGATGATGCCGAGCAGCGCACGCTGGTCGACCTGGCTGACCTCCGCCACGGTATCGTCCTCGGCACCGACCAGCGACAGTGACAACCGGCCTGAGGATTGTGCCTGCGCCAGTGCAGCGACCTGCTGCGGGGAGGCCTCGACCGTCACGGTGCGCGCGATGACCGGCGATGTCCGGCCGGTGTCGGCGATCTGGTCGACCGCGATCAGCTTCACGCTGCTTTCGATGAGCTTCGTCAGATCCCCCGCCACTTCGGAGAGGTTGCTCGGCGATCCGGTCCAGTAGATATCCACGCGGTCGCCCGGCCGCAGGAACCCCGAAACGCCGGAGGACACATCGACCCGGATTGCAAACGCGCGCTTGCCCTTGGCGAGTCGCGAGGTGATTCCGGCATCTTCGCCCGGTTCCGTGACCTTGTGGGCCAGGATCGGTTCGAACTTCCGCATGGCGGTGATGACATAGCGGAGATCGCCGTTCTCCGGGAACAGCTTCTCCTTGTCGGCTTCGGTGAACGCGCCTTCCGGCAGGCTGTCTTCCTGCATGCGAGCCCACCTAACGTCTTCCTTGGTGAGGAGCTGGCCGTAGGTCTTGTCGGATTTCAGCACAACGACGTCGACCATGGGCGGGGCGGCAGCTTGGGCCGCGAGGAGCGCATCGCGCTCGGCACTCATCTGCGACATGAAGCCTTGCGCCATGTAAACGGCAAACCCGGCCAGACCGACTCCAGCGATCAGGACGAGGGCAAATACCATTCGCATGTCATGTCCTTTCTCTATTCTTTCCCACAGGGCAACAAAGCGCGGCTGTGGCGACTCTGTTTCGATTGTGCGGGGCAATTGCGGCGGAACCTTGGCACCCCCATGACTTGGGCGAGAAACCTCTAGAAGAGGTGAACGAAGATCAAGCCCCGCCCGTCATGTGGCCGATCAGCCGCCAATGGACGCACCTTCCATGGCGACCCGAGTGTCGAGCGACATGGTGCTGCCGCCGGTCAGGATCACGCTTGCCGCGCCAGCGGCGAACATGAGAATTCCAACCCCCAAAATGACCCAGTCGGACGAAATGGCACCATCGTCCTTCTGGATGAAACTTCGCAAAACGAAACACATTTTACCACCCTTTGCCGCAATGTGCGGCGCACTTTCAAACAGGACCCCTATGGGCCACGCAACCAGTCTGTACGCCGAATGCGGCCAGAGAACAGCGGGATCCGGGCATCTTTCGACACCCACCGGCGATCGGGGCAACGGTGCCGGGATCGTCGTGTCTTGGCCCCGGACGGGCCCAAGAAAAGGGCCGCGCCCGTTAGGACGCGGCCTTGGCCGGGTGAGTTGGCGCCACGACTAGTTGAAAGTCGTCTTCACTGCGAACGCGTCCATTTCGGTCGTGATCTCGTTAGTCGCCGTGTCAACGCCGCCGGCAACAGCCGCCATGAGCGCGATGGCCAGGCCCACGAGCGCGGCGGTGAGCACGACCCAGTCAACGGTCACGGCACCGTCCTCGTCGTCACGAAAAGTCTTGATAAGGTCGTACATTTTCACTTTTTCCCTCCAGAAAGGATTTAGCACATTGGCGTCAACCTCGACGGAGTAGTATGAGCCGGCCCCACATATGGCCCTATCCCGGTTTGGTCGAGGATTAGAAAAACCTTAAAACGGGGCGAGATTTGGGCGTGTTAGGTTCCTTTTTGCAATAGTTGGCCACCTTGGATGGACAATGGACCTGAATGGGCGGCGCACAGGCAGGATCTGGAAACAAAGGGCCACGCCCACTGGGGCGCGGCCTGTCGATCCGTCAGATGCAATGGATATCAGTCGAAGGTGGTTTTCACGCGATCCCGCGATAGCTCGGTGGTGATCTCGTTGGTAACGCTTTCGACCCCGGTTTCGACGGCGCTCAGAACCGCAATTCCCAAGCCGACCAGAGCCGCGGTCAGGACCACCCAGTCGACGGTCACAGCACCATTCTCGTCGTTTCGAAATCTGTTCAGAAGGTCGAGAGGTTTCATGATTTCACTCCACAAATCTTTTACAATGTCGTCCCACCCCCCTGGGAGCACTCCGAGCCGACCTCGCTTGCGACTCGTTCCCGGTTGGGTCTGTGGCCAGATGACATCAAAAAAGTGGCGACATTTTGTTGGAACGTTAATCTTTTTGTCGAAGCCTGCAGGGCAAGCGCGAACATGGACATGATTGACGCGATGGCGGCGGGTCTGAAACACCAAGGCCGCGCCGATTGGGCGCGGCCATACGGGTCGGCAATGCGTCAGTGATCAGTTGAAGGTCGTCTTCACACGGTCACGGGACAGCTCCGCAGTGATTTCGTTGGTGACGCTCTCGATGCCGCCCTCGACGGCGGTCAGAACGGCGACTCCCAGGCCAACGATGGCGGCGGTCAGCACGACCCAGTCAACGGTCACGGCGCCGTCTTCGTCGTTGCGGAAGCTCCGGATCAGATCAAACAGTTTCATGGTTTCCCTCCAGAAAGAACTTGAACCTTGGCACTACCTTCACGGAGCAGATCAGGCCGGTCTCCACGTGGCCTGATCCCGGTCAGGTCGCGTAGAAAGAAAATCGTCGATGAGGGCATGATTTGGGCAATTTGCGTTCTTTTTTGGGCAGTTCGGCTGCCAGTACCGAGGATCCGCCAAGTGCCGCGAAGAGTGTTGGCCAAAAGCAGAAGGCCGCGTCCTTTCGGACGCGGCCAACTGGTTCGACTGACGCGTATGCGATCAGTTGAAGGTCGTCTTCACGCGGTCGCGGGACAGCTCGGTGGTGATCTCGTTGGTGACGCTCTCGACGCCGCCCTCGACGGCGGTCAGCACGGCAATGCCCAGGCCAACGATGGCGGCGGTCAGCACGACCCAGTCAACGGTCACGGCGCCGTCTTCGTCGTTGCGGAAGTTCTTGATCAGGTTGAACAGTTTCATGGGTTTTCCCTCCAGAAAGGATCTAGCACAGAGTAGGTCGAAACCTCATCGGATCATCTCGGATCGGCCTCTCCATGACCCGATCTCCGTTCGGTATGGGAGCATATAGCCCTCGGAAACTGGCGGGAATTGGGCAAGTTTCGTGAGATTTTGCAGCAGACACATTTTTCCTAAGAAAGTGAAAACGGCTTCGGGTTCAATGTGTTGAGTTTTCCGCAGCGGCGGAGAGAAGGCCGTCGTCGCCGGAGCGATCCAGGGGGACAGTCCGCTTTGGGCACATGCAGGTGGGGGCGCTTGGTGGACGTGGCTGTCCGGGCAAGCGATGCCATGTCCGAAATAGCAGAAGGCCGCGTCCTTTCGGGCGCGGCCAACTGGTTCGACTGACGCGTATGCGATCAGTTGAAGGTCGTCTTCACGCGGTCGCGGGACAGCTCGGTGGTGATCTCGTTGGTGACGCTCTCGACGCCGCCCTCGACGGCGGTCAGCACGGCAATGCCCAGGCCAACGATGGCGGCGGTCAGCACGACCCAGTCAACGGTCACGGCGCCGTCTTCGTCGTTGCGGAAGTTCTTGATCAGGTTGAACAGTTTCATGGGTTTTCCCTCCAGAAAGGATCTAGCACAGTGTCGATTTGCCTCTCCGGTTCGTCTCGGGCCGGCCTCTCAATGACCCGATCCCCGCTTGGCATGGGCTCAATAGGCCACCGGATTGAGGCGAGACTTGGGCGCGTATCGTACCTTTTTGGCATCAGGTCGGTCGTGGCGGGGTATTGGGGTAATTGATTGGAAAGAATGCGAAATTTGGAGCCAAGCCGGTTGTTTTTGACGCTTGCGTTGTGGCCTGAATGCCGGTTCCGACGCGAAAGATCGCGGCTTCGGCGATCGTGACTGGCAATGTGATCTCCGATCTGGGACCCTGTGGAAAAGACAAAACGAGCAGTTCAATGATGTACAGGCGATCCATGCAAAGATGTGTGGCCGCACTTGCCGTCGTGGCGTTTTCCTGTGCGGCTCAGGCCCAGGAGGCGAAGACGGTCAGCGCCAAGTCGAAGGATTTTACCTTCAAGCGCGTCAAGGTCGGCGGTGGTGGTGCGGGAAAGCGCATTCTTGTCCAGATCGATCCGGCGGAGCAGAAGCGTCTGCTGGCGGTAAACCCGGCTGTGCCGGCGCCGTTCCCCGACGGCGTCAAGCCCGTGACCGCGCAGCCCGATGGCTCGATCCGACCGGATGGGGGCGATGGAGCGACGAAGAAAGTCGCTTCGGCGGCCTATGACTGGTATTGGGACCTGATGTCGCCTGAGCTTGCGAAAAGCCGGTCGGGGCGGATGGAAAGCGCGATCAACGCTTTGCACAACGGTCCCGATGGCCGGACCGTCAAGGCACCGCGCCTTTCGACGATGCAGGACATCGCGGACAGGTACGGGGCAGAGATCCTCAAGGCAACGATCGGCACGCGGGTCTCACCCGCGCTGGTGCTTGCCGTGATCAGCATCGAGAGCGCAGGCAAGAGGCAAGCGGTCAGCCATGCTGGTGCAACCGGGCTGATGCAGTTGATGCCGGCAACGGCGGAACGTTTTGGCGTCAAGGACAGCACCATCGCCTCGGAGAATATCAAGGGCGGTGTGGCCTATCTCGACTGGTTGCTGAACCGCTTCGGGCGCGATCCGCTGATGGCGCTGGCGGGGTACAACGCAGGTGAAGGCGCGGTCGAGAAAAACGGCGGCATCCCCCCTTACGCCGAGACGCGTGACTACGTGCCGAAGGTGATCGCCGCCTGGAGCGTGGCGCGCGGTCTCTGCCTCACGCAGCCGCAGTTGGTCTCGGACGGCTGTGTCTTCCGCACCAGTGTCCGGGCGACGGCGAGCGCCTCCGACTGATCGGCGTCAGATCGACATCTTCTTGAAGATCGGCTCCGGCACGGCGCGGATGATCATCATGATGTAGCGCCAGAAGAAGGGCGTGTAGAGCACGTTCTTCTTCTTCGCCACGGCCGTCAGGATGGACTCGGCCACAGCCTCGGGCGGGGCGACGAGGAACATGCCGTCGAGCCCCCATGTCATCGCGGTATCGACAAACCCGGGCTTCACCGTGACCGCGTGCGCGCCGGAGCGCGTCAGTCGATTGCGCAAGCCGGACATGTAGGTCGCGAACCCGGCCTTGGCCGAGCCGTAGACGTAGTTGCCAACCCGACCGCGATCGCCGGCGACGGAGCCCACGCCAACGATGGTGCCGCCTTGGCGCTCCTCGAGGAGCGGGGCAAGCATGTGCAACAACCGTGCCGGACCGGTGAAACTGTCGGCAACCACACCGTCGAGCATGTCCGGGGCGCCGTCGATCTCCTCCTGTGGTGGCATCGAGCCGACAAACACGGCCGCGTTCAACGTGCCTTCGCGGGCGGCCATGGCGTCGATCAGTGCCGGAAAGCTCTCCGGGTCGCGGGCATCGAAGCGCATGGCCTCGGCGAACGGGGCGCCGCGCAGCCTGCAATCGGCCGCCGTGGCGTCCAGATCCACCATGTCGCGACCGCAGACGATCACGGCAGCGCCGCGTTCCGCCAGTTCTCGGGCGAGCGCGCGCGCCATCGAGGACGTCGCGCCGACGATGAGCCAGGTTTCCTGCGGGGTCTCGGTCATGTCTGGGTCCTCAGGGCAAGACGGCGTGTCAGGTCGGTTTCATAGGCATGCTCGGGGTCGAGGTCGTTGACGATCTCCGCCCAGGCGGCACGGTCTGGGTACATCGCATCCATCTGTTCGGCGGTCGCGAAGGCGTCCTTGGCCAAGTACACCCGGCCGCCAACGTCCTGCACGAGTCCGATCAATGTGCGGATCATGTCCGGAGCCTCGTCGCGCGCCGGGAAATCGATGGCCAGCGTGTAGCCCTCGGTCGGGAAGGACATCATGCCGGCATTGCCCGGCCCCATGCGTTTCAGCACCGCAAGCGGAGAGGCCAGCCCCGAGGCGCTGACGCGGTTCAGCATGTCGCGCAGCACCTCGCGGGCCGCGATGGGCACGACGCATTGGAACTGGTGAAAGCCGCGCTTCCCGTAGAGCCGGTTCCAGTCGTGGATCTTGTCGAGCGGGAAGAAGAAATCCTCCAGCGGCTTCACCACCGTGCGCCCACGCTCCGGGATGCGGCGATAATAGGCGGCATTGAAGTTGCGCACGATCGGCCCGGATAGCGCGAAACTGGGGGCATCCATGGGCACGCGCTTGCCGCGCTTGGCAGGGGGGACAAGACCGGGGCCGGTTTCTCCTTCTTCTAGGATGCCGCGGCCCAGAGCGTCGCCCTTGGCCGTCGCGTCGATCCATCCGACGGTGTAGGTTGCCTCGGAACGGTCCAGGTGATCGAGGAAGCTGTCGAGGTTCGGCATCCGTTGCTCGGTCACCATCATCACATCGCCCCGCACCGGCTGCATTTGCAGTTTCACGGTGCCGATGGGGCCGGTCTGACCCATGCCGCCAACGGTTGCCGCAAAGAGTGGGTCCTCCGGAGTGATCGTCCGGGGGCCGTCTGGCAGGTGCAAAGTCAGTTCCACCACGTGCTGGCCGAAGCTGCCCTTTTGGTGATGGTTCTTGCCATGCACGTCCATGGCAATGGCGCCGCCCACGGTCGCAAAGCCGGTGCCGGGCAGGATCGTGGGCAGCCAGCCCTTGGCGCCGAAGGCCGTGACGATATCGCCGAGGGGCACGCCGGCTTCGGCGGTCAGTATCCCGGTTTCCGCGTCGAAGCCGAGCAGGCGATTCAACCGCGCGGTGGTGATCGCCCGGCCGCCCGCGTTCAGACAGGCATCGGCATAGGACCGGCAGGCGCCGATGGCGGGGGCAGGGGTCTCGGTTGCGAGCCGGCTCAGCGCCGAGATGCGCTCGGGGCGGGCAAGCTCTCCGCGGGCGGTGAAGAACCGGCCCCAGCCGGCGTATTCAGCGGTTTTCCAGGTCATGTGCGGCCTTTTTCGAATGGCTTTCCGCAAAGGGGAAGACGACGAGCCCGAGCCCGATGGCGAACCAGAGGGTGGTCAGGCGAATGACGGCGGTCGCGGGAATGGAGACTTCCAGCGGTACGCCTTGCAGTTTCAGCAATGCGATCATCGCGGCTTCGGCGCCACCGACGCCGCCCGGGGCGCCGGTCAGCCCCCCGGCAAGAGTCGAGAAGATGAAGATGCCGACCGCGTTCCAGAACGGGATGTCAGCCCCCATCCAGCCAAGCAGCATGAAGAAGGCATAGCCCTCGGCGAGCCAACCGACGCCACCGAGCACGAGCGCGGAGCCCAGCACGGTCGGGCGGCTGAACAATTCCAGCGAGCGTGTCGACTGCCGGATCTTGCCGAAATGGCGCTTCCATCGTCCCAGCATCCGATAGGCCAGCGTGACGAAGGCCGTCAGCAAACGCGGGCGGGTGACAAGGATCGCGGCGCCCATCGACAGGATCGCGACCGGAAGGGCGCCCGATATGCCGACCGTCGACAGTGCCAGAGACATCCCGAGCAGCGCGGCCATCGCGGCGAGATCGGAGGAACGGTCCACGAGGACAAGCGGCGCGGTGCGCTCGACCGGCCAGCCGGTCTCCCGTCGAAGCCAGCGCATGCGGATCAATTCGCCGACGCGTCCCGGGGTGACGGTCATCGCGAAGCCGCCGAAGAAATGGCGAAGGTCCTGGGCCAGAGCCGTGGGCAGGCCGAGGGCGCGGGCAAACAGGTGCCAGCGGCCGCCGCGAAACATGTAGTTGACCAGCGACAAGGCAAGTAGTGCCACCACCTGGATCCAGCCGAGACGTCCCACCTGCTCCAACGTTTCCTCCCAGCCGGTGGCGAATGCCAATCCGGCCAGCCCGGCAAGGAAAAGACCCAGCAAAGCCACCACGAGAGCCATCTCGTGCCAGCGCCGGCCGGGCGATGCGGTGTTGGACGTCACGTTGGACCTGCTCGTTCTTGTGTCGTTGGTGACGGGTTAGGGGGTAATTGGGGCGGTATTGTGGAAAATGTTTCCAGAGGCAGTACAAATCTCGGGCGACGGGGCCTCGGGACACAGGCCTGCCAGAGCAATACGCAAGGGCAGGGCGGCGCATCCTGCGCGCGATAGGGCCAAACCCGACCCAAACCAGGTCGGCAGGCGTGTGCGGCGCAAGTGGCACCGGGTCAGGTTTGCTCCCGCCCCGGTGCCCTGGTTCGGTCTAGACCAGCGTCGCCTCGGTGGCAGCGCGGATATCGTCCTCGGTTACGTCCGGAGCGCATTCGACGATCTTCAATCCACCTTCGACCACATCGAGAACGCCAAGGTTGGTGATGATCCGGTCAACGACGCCGGTGCCGGTCAGCGGCAGCGTGCATTCCTTGAGCACCTTGGTTTCGCCCTTCTTGTTGGTGTGGTCCATGACCACCACAACGCGGCCGACGCCGGCGACAAGGTCCATGGCTCCGCCCATGCCCTTCACGAGCTTGCCGGGGATCATCCAGTTGGCGAGGTCGCCATTCTCCGCCACTTCCATGGCGCCGAGGATCGCCATGGCGATCTTGCCGCCGCGGATCATGCCAAAGCTCTGGGCGCTGTCGAAATAGGCCGTCTGCGGCAGCTCGGTGATCGTCTGCTTGCCGGCATTGATCAGGTCGGCGTCCTCTTCTCCCTCATAGGGGAAGGGGCCCATGCCGAGCATGCCGTTTTCGGATTGAAGCGTCACTTCGATGCCGTCGGGGATGTGGTTCGAGACCAGCGTCGGGATGCCGATGCCGAGGTTCACATACCAGCCGTCCTGAAGCTCTTGCGCGGCGCGGGCCGCCATCTGATTGCGATCCCAGGGCATTACGACGCCTCCTTCTGACGGGTGGTGCGCTGTTCGATGCGCTTCTCGTGCTCGCCCTGGACGATGCGATGGACGTAGATGCCGGGCAGGTGGATCGTATCGGGGTCCAGCGCGCCGGTGGGAACGATCTCCTCCACCTCGACGACGCAGGTCCTGCCGCACATCGCCGCTGGCGGGTTGAAGTTGCGTGCCGTCTTGCGGAACACGAGATTCCCGGTCGGATCGGCCTTCCACGCCTTGACGATGGAGAGATCGGCGAAAATGCCTTCCTCCATGATGTAGGTCTCGCCGTTGAACTCCCGATGGTCCTTGCCTTCGGCGATGACCGTTCCGACGCCTGTCTTGGTATAGAAGCCTGGGATTCCGCAGCCGCCCGCACGCATACGCTCGGCCAGCGTCCCTTGCGGGTTGAACTCCAGCTCCAGCTCGCCGGAGAGATACTGGCGCATGAACTCCGCATTCTCGCCCACGTAGGAGGACATCATCTTCTTCACCTGCCGGGTTTGCAGCAGGATGCCGATGCCGAACTCGTCCACGCCGGCGTTGTTCGATGCGAAGGTCAGATCCTTCACGCCGCTGTCCTTGATCGCGTTGAGCAGAAGCTCGGGAATGCCGCAGAGGCCGAAACCGCCGGCGGCGATCAGCATGCCGTCCTGCAGCAAACCGTCCAGTGCCTCGGCGGCACTGCCGTATACCTTGTCCATGGAGAACCTCCCATTGCCTTTGGGAGAGGTTTCTGACGGCAGATACCGGGCCTGTCAAATGAATGCTGCGCCGCGGCAGGCGCCGGCCCGCGAATGCACGGGCAAGGGGCTCCGGCGGTTGCCGGGGTGCGATCCACCTTACCGAGCCCTTTCCCGGGCAGCGTGCGCCCGGAGAGTTGCAAACTGTCGCTGCGAACCGGGCCACGCGCACCGCGTGGGGTTGATCGGCGAGTGGGTGGTCACTGAGGCGCCGAAACGTGTCGATCGCCCCCTCCGCAGCTTGTCCGCCGCTGAGCAAAACTGTTTCCGGCGATCCTGACGGCTCCTGACAGAACGGTGTCAGGAGGGCTGTGCCATAACAGTGCTATCGGATTTGATGACAACAGGAGTTTCCCCCGATGACTTACCGTCCCGAAAATGCCACCGTCTGGATCGAAATCCCCGTGACCGACCTCGACAAGGCGATGGAATTCTATAGCGCGACCACCGGCATGGCATTGAACAAGGTGACCGACATGGAACCCAACCCGATTGCCATGTTTGTCAATGAAACCGAGGGCAAGGGCGTGGCCGGCCACCTCTATCCGGGCAAGCCGGCCGGTGACGGGTCCGGGCCGACGGTGCATCTGGCCACCCCCGGCAAGCTCGAGGCAACCATGGATCGTGTGAAAGAAGCCGGCGGGACCGGTTTCTCGCCGATCATCACCATACCGCCGGGGCGTTTCTTCTATTGCCAGGACCCGGATGGCAACTCGGTCAGCTTCTTTGAAACCGATCCCGACGCCACCTACGGGGCCGCAACCTGATGCGACGGGCCGACCGCCTTTTCCAGATCGTGCAGTTTCTGCGCGGCGGTCGGCTCGTCACCGCCCGGCAACTTGCCGATCGGCTGGAGGTCTCGGAGCGGACGATCTACCGCGATATTGCCGATTTGCAGGCGTCCGGGGTCCCCGTCGATGGCGAGGCCGGGGTTGGCTATGTCATGCAGGGAGGTTTCGAGCTGCCGCCGTTGATGTTCTCCCGCAACGAGATCGTGGCCCTTGTGGCGGGCGCACGATTGATCCGCGCCTGGGGTGGAGCCGCGATGGCCCGCGGAGCGGAAGAAGCGCTGATCAAGATCGAAGGCGTGCTGCCGGACGCCGAACGCGCCCGTGCCCGCGCAGTACAAGTCCGATCCATCGCGCCGGAAATGACCGACGACCTCCGCGAGCGGATCGACCGGGTGGAGGCGGCGGTAGACGGGCGGTGCGTGCTGTCGATCCGCTACGAGGACGCCGCGGGATCTTTCAGCTCGCGGCGAATCCGGCCGCTGGGTCTTTGGTTCTGGGGCAAGGTCTGGACACTCGTGGCCTGGTGTGAGCTGCGCGACGACTTCCGTATGTTCCGTCTGGATCGCATCAGTCTTCTCGAAGACACCGGCGAAGCATTCCGCGCCGAACGCGGAAAGACCCTCGCGGCGTTTTTTCAACTGATGGAAGACAAACGTCATGGCTGACGCAAGGTGCAAGAGCCGGGGCGATTGTCCGCCTGTCGTGTGGCCCGTGCATCGTGGTCGAATTGCGAGCCTTGGGGGCGATGTCGGCTGGCCGTGCGACCGTTTTGGCGGGTGAGGCCATACCAGCGGCGACCGCAACTCCTGGCAGTGGTCCGCAGCGGATCCGCCGCGCAAAGAGCTCCGGAACGACGGAGGCCTGCCAATCGGTTCGAAAGATGCACCTAGCCAAACGCCACGCGCGCTTTGGCGTTGAAAGAGGAGTCCCGATCCCCGCCAGAAAAGGGCCTGTCAACCGGCCCTTCCGCGCGGGCCGAGCCGCTTGAAGCCGCTCTCACCAGCCTATCGATACAATGGCGATGTCCCGGAAGTGGGCACGACACTCGTTGTAACGGGCAGCTCGCCTTCCAAGATCGGCAAGTCGCGACCATCCGACCGATGTCTCCGATCCGTTGTGGTCGCTTGTTGCGGCTGTCGCCAGGGCACCGCCGCCGGTCTCCCGGCGGTGGCTACCTATTCGGATGCCTTCTGGGCCGCGCTCTTCCTGGAGGGCGCTTTCTTGGCTGCCGGCTTCTTGGCCGTCGCCTTTTTCGCGGTGCTCTTCTTTGCCTTGGAGGTCTTGCGCGTGCCCTTCTTGGCCGCTTTCTCCGCGATCAGCTCGACCGCCTGTTCCATGGTCACCTCCTGCGGGTCGGTGTCCTTTGGCAGCGTCGCGTTGATCTTTTCCCACTTCACATAGGGACCGTAGCGCCCCTCCATGACGTTCACGGGACCACCGTCCTCGGGATGCTCGCCCAACTCCTTGAGAGGCTTCGCTGCCGCGCCACGACGGCCACCGGGGTTGGCGCGCTTCTCCGCCAGCATTTCCACCGCGCGGTTCATGCCGACCTCGAAGACCTCGGCGGGATCCTTGAGATTGACATAGACGGGCTTGGCGTCATCGGGCAGCTGGTGCGCGACATAGGGGCCGAAGCGGCCGAAATTGCTGGTGATCGTGCCGCCGTCGGGATGTTCACCGATCTTCCGGGGCAGGCTGAGGAGGACAAGCGCCTTTTCGAGGTCCATATCCTCCGCCTTCCAGCCCTTCGGCAGACTGGAGCGCGGCGGTTTCGGGTTTTCCTCGGTCGCGTCGCCCCGCTGCACGTAATGTCCGAAACGGCCATCCCGCAGGGTGATCTTGTCCTCGTTGTCATAGCCCAGAAGTTTGCCGTCGGGGCCGATGCCGGATTCCTCGGTGCCCGGCGGGCCGAAGGGCCGGGTGAACCGGCATTCGGGGTAGTTCGAACAGCCGATGAAGGCGCCGCCCGACCGTGCGGTGCGCATCGACAGCCGACCGTTGCCGCAGTTCGGGCACAGGCGCGGATCGCTCCCGTCCTCAGTCGGCGGGAAGAGGTGGGGTTCCAGCACCTCGTTGATCTTTTCCAGCACATCGGTGATGCGCAATTCCGATGTCTCGGCAATCGCGGCGGAGAAGTCGCGCCAGAACTTGGCCAGCAGCTCCTTGTAATCCGCCTCGCCGGCGGAGACGTGATCGAGTTCCTCCTCCAGGCCCGCCGTGAAATCGTACCCTACGTAGCGGCGGAAGTAGTTCATCAGGAAAGCGATGACGAGCCGACCCTTGTCCTCCGGGATCAGCCGGTTCTTGTCCTTCCGTACATAGCCGCGATCCTGGATCGTGGTCACGATGGAGGCATAGGTGGAGGGGCGCCCGATGCCCAGTTCTTCCATGCGCTTGACCAGCGTGGCCTCGGTGTAGCGCGGCGGCGGCTGGGTGAAGTGTTGCTCCGGCGTAATCTCGCGCTTGTCCGCGGCCTCGCCCTGCATGATTGCCGGCAGACGCTTGTCATCGTCGTCCACGACCACGTCGTCGCGACCTTCCTCATAAACGCGCATGAACCCATCGAACAGCACCACCTGTCCGGTGGCCCGCAGGCCGACCTGGCCATCGGCGCTGCCGATATCGACGGTGGTCCGCTCCATCCGCGCGGCAGCCATCTGGCTGGCAAGTGTCCGCTTCCAGATCAGGTCGTAGAGCTTGCGCTGATCGGCCTCCGAAACCTTCAGGCTTGCCGCATCGCGCGACATGTCCGTCGGGCGGATACACTCGTGCGCTTCCTGTGCGTTCTTCGCCTTGTTCTTGTAGATGCGCGGGCTTTGGGGGACGTAGTCCGCACCATACCGGTCCTTGATTGCGTCGCGCGCGGCGGCCACGGCTTCCGGCGCCATGTCGATGCCGTCGGTCCGCATGTAGGTGATCAACCCGGCTTCGTAGAGTCGCTGGGCCGCGCTCATGGTCTGGCGGGCGCCCATGCCGAACTTCCGGCTTGCCTCCTGCTGCAAGGTCGAGGTCATGAAAGGCGCAGACGGGTTCCGGTTCGCGGGTTTCGCCTCGACCGCCTTGACCGAGAGGTCGCGGGAGGTGATGGCCTGAACCGCCAGTTCGGCCGCGGTTTCATTGGCGATGTCGAACTTGTCGAGCTTCTTGCCGGCGAGCACGGTGAGGCGGGCCTCGTAGGTCTGGCCGCGCGGCGTGGCCAGAAGGGCCTTCACCGTCCAGTATTCCTGCGGCTTGAAGGCCTCGATCTCCATCTCGCGCTCAACGATCAGCCGCAGGCAGACGGATTGCACGCGGCCTGCCGACCGCGATCCGGGGAGCTTGCGCCAGAGAACCGGCGAAAGATTGAAGCCCACGAGGTAGTCGAGCGCCCGGCGTGCGAGGTAGGCATCCACCAGAGGCCGATCCACCTGGCGCGGGTTCTGCATCGCCTCGGTCACCGCGGACTTGGTGATCGCGTTGAAGACCACGCGGCTGACGTCGGTGTCCTTCTTGATCGCGCGGCGCTTGCGCAGGGTTTCCTCAAGGTGCCAGCTGATCGCCTCTCCCTCGCGGTCGGGGTCGGTTGCGAGGATCAGCGCATTGTCGTCCTTGAGGGCGTCGGCAATGGCCTTCACATGCTTCCGGGAATCGTTGGCGACCTCCCAGGTCATCTCAAAATCCTGCTCGGTGTCCACCGACCCGTCCTTGGGGGGGAGGTCCCGGACGTGCCCGTAGGAGGCAAGAACGGTATAGTTGTCGCCGAGATACTTGTTGATTGTCTTGGCCTTTGCAGGCGATTCGACGACGACAACGGGCATGGATGAGACCTTTGAAATCCGAGTCAGGCAATTGGCGGGCGAACATGTGGTGCGTTCCCCGCCTTGTCAATGCGGCGTCACGGCGGGGATGTGACAGAAACTTGCCGCTGCGTCACCTGCGCGCGCGGCGAACCGGCGTCAGGCGGAGCGCGCCAGCAAGCCGCCCGGCTGGCGAATGACGGCGCCATCCATCTCCAGCGCGAGCAGTTCTTCGGCTATGGCCTGCCCGGGAAGGGCCAAGTCGCGCACGAGCTGGTCCTCCGCAATCGGGGAGGGGCCCAGAAAAGTGAGGATTCTGTCCCGCACCGGATCACCGACATTTGATCGATCCGGCGCGCTTTCGCGAAGCAGTCGGGGCGGGGACGGCGCCGGTGTCCTGTCCACCACGTTCCGGATGGAGGGCTGTGGAAGCGACGCTAGCACCTCCAGCACGTCGTCGGGACCGCGCACCAGCGCCGCGCCGTCGCGGAGCAGCAGGTTGCATCCGGCGGCGCGGGCATCGAACGGGTGTCCTGGCACCGCCATGACCTCCCGTCCCTGATCAAGCGCATCCCGCGCGGTGATGAGGCTGCCGGAGCGGACGGCCGCCTCTACGACAACCACCGCGCGCGACAGGCCGGAGATGATGCGGTTTCGGCGCGGGAAGTGGCGGGCCTGCGGCTGCACGCCCATCGGCATTTCGGAGAGGATCAGACCCTGTTCCGCAATCAGCCCGGTCAGGGCCGCGTTTTCGCGGGGGTAGATGACGTCGACGCCGCCTGCGACAACGGCGATGGTCCCGGTGGAAAGGGCGGTTTCGTGGACGATCTTGTCGATGCCACGCGCAAGGCCGGAGGCGACAACCAAGCCATTGTCGCCCAGCCCCTTCGCCAGCGATGCGGCCATTCGGCGGCCAAGGCTCGATGCGTTTCGTGCACCGACGAGGGCGACCGCGGGGCGATCAAGCAAGTCGCGCACGCCTCTTGCCCAGAGCATCGGCGGCGCATCCGGCAGGTCGAGCAGGGCGGATGGGTAGAGCGGGTCGCCTTGCCAGAGCATCCGTGCCCCGACCCGGCGGGCGGCTGCGAGTTCGCGGTCGACTAGCCCCGGCGGGCAGGCTGTGTACTCTTTCACGCCAGCCGATCGGGCAAGTTGGGGGAGGGCAGCGAGAGCGGCCTGCGCGTCGCCGGAATGCTCGGCCATCAGACGTTTGTAGGTCTGGATTCCAACTCTGTGGGAGCGCAAGAGACGGAGGCGAGCGCGGATATGTCCTTCCGAGGTGGGTGGTGCGAGGGGGGGTGGGGAAGAAAACAAATCCAAACCGTCGCCGCTCCGTCTCTTGCTGACACCATGGCTATTAGGAAACGGTTAACCAGCGGTAAACGACATTCGGAAAGTTTGAGGAAAACAAAAAAGGTCCGAGAGGATGATCGTCGGATCCACTGTTGTCCGCCGCAAAGGGCGTCGGATCGGCCCTTGTCCGGGGGCTCAAAGACTCTTCTGGAAGACGATGCACCGGAGGGGGAAGGGGCCGTCAATGGTCTCGACTTTGACCTCTGACACGCCGCGCGACAGCCATCCCTGCCGAGCATAAAACCGTGCAGCGCGGGTGTTTTCCGGCAGGCACTTTAGAGTCGGAGTGGCGCATCCGCTGACCCTGAGACGATGCTCGCCATCAGCAAGCAGGGCGGCAGCTGTGCCGCCTCCACGAGCCTCCGGAGAAACAAAGAGCTGATCCAACTCCCCCTGGTCCGCCGTCCTGATGGCGCAGAAACCGGCAATCCCGCCGGTGGCGTCCACGGCAACCCGAATGCTGGAGATCATTCGCCCCAGCCGGACCCGGAAACTGTCCTGGGTACGCTGTTGCAAAAGGGCCGGGGGCACATGGTCTGCATGGGCCTCGTGCCACCCGGCGTGCCAGAGATCGGTCAGCGAAGGGATATCGCCGACCGTCGCATCACGCAGGTGACTCACGCCGCAGAGCCGCCAACGGTGAGGCCGCCGATTGCGAGCGTCGGTTGGCCAACCCCGACCGGCACCCACTGGCCCGCCTTGCCGCAATTGCCGATGCCGGGGTCGAGCGCCATGTCGTTTCCGATGGCGGTGATGTTGCGCAGCGCGGTGGGGCCGTCGCCGATCAGGGTCGCCCCCTTGACGGGCGCACCGATCTTTCCGTCCTTCACCCGGTAGGCTTCAGTGCAGGAGAAGACGAACTTGCCGTTGGTAATATCGACCTGGCCACCACCGAACCCGACGGCATAGAGGCCGTCCCTGAGGTCCGACAGGATCGCGGACGGTTCGGCGTCGCCTGCGAGCATGTAGGTGTTGGTCATGCGCGGCATAGGTGGATGGGCGTAGCTTTCGCGGCGACCGTTGCCGGTGGGAGCCACTCCCATCAGGCGTGCGTTCTGACGGTCCTGCATGAAACCGGTGAGAACGCCATCTTCGATCAGCACGTTGCGGGCGGAGGGGGTGCCCTCGTCGTCTACGCTGATGGAGCCGCGGCGGTCGGGAATAGTGCCGTCGTCGAGGACGGTTACACCCTTCGAGGCGATTTGCTGGCCCATGAGTCCGGCGAAGGCGGACGTATGTTTGCGGTTCGCGTCGCCTTCCAACCCGTGACCGATGGCCTCGTGCAGCAGAATGCCGGGCCACCCCGGGCCGAGCACCACGTCCATGATGCCCGCGGGGGCGGGTTCAGCTTCGAGGTTGACGAGTGCGATCCGCAGCGCCTCTCGCGCAACGCTTTCCCAGTGGGAGCGGTCGATCAGGCCATCGAGGCCGGATCGACCGCCGCCGCCGGTTCCGCCCTGCTCGCGGCGGCCGTCCTGCTCCACGATCACGCTCACGTTCAGGCGGCTCATGGGGCGGCAGTCGGTCACCAACGTGCCGTCGGGGCGCAGGATCGCGACCTCCTGGAGCGAGGCGGCGAGGGTGGCCGAGACCTGAACGACGCGCTTGTCCAGCCCGCGTGCAAAGCCATCGATTTCGCGAAGGACATCGATCTTCACGGGAAAGGTCGCATCGGCGATCGGATCGGCATCCGCGTAGAGCTTGCGATTCGTGGCCTGAGGTGGCCCGGCAAGCGTTCCGCCACCGGAACCCACGGCAAGCCGTGCCGTTTCAGCGGCGCGTTTCAGGGCGTTTTCGGTGATCTCGGTCGAATGGGCATAGCCGGCGGTTTCGCCTCGAACGGCACGCAGGCCAAAGCCCTGGGACGCATCATAGCTGGCCGTCTTCACACGGCCATCATCGAAGACAAGTGCTTCGGAACGCTTGCGTTCAAGGAAAAGTTCACCGTCATCGGCACCATCGGTGGCCGCCTTCAGGGTAGCGAGCGCCGCGTCCGCATCGAGGAGCGTCTCGAAGGGGCGGAAGGCGGAATTGTCAGGCTCGGTCAAGGTGGCACCTCCGTGAAATCAACATATTCGCAGGTGACTCGTTGACGCAAATCACCGGGTTGTGCAGTTTTGCGTAATATGGTCTCTAGACC
Organism: Aliiruegeria haliotis; assembly: GCF_003003255.1. GTDB lineage: Bacteria > Pseudomonadota > Alphaproteobacteria > Rhodobacterales > Rhodobacteraceae > Tropicimonas > Tropicimonas haliotis. The sequence goes on along the minus strand of NZ_PVTD01000002.1, from coordinate 276,299 downwards.
GCAGGACACAACGGGCTACTTCCGACCCGACGGCCAAGGCCATCTGGGAGGAGGCCCTGTTCGGTTTCGGCCGAAAAGCGAACGGGACAAGAATTGATGCGAATTTCGATGCTGAAGAGCGGCCTATCGGCTGCCCTTGCGGGACTTGTGACGGCTGGCACGGCCATGGCGCAAGAGACACCCGCGCTGGAGATCAAAGGGGCGCCCGAGCCCGGTGGGACCGGCTTCCAGATCGCCGCCACCGAGTTGGCCCGCGACCTGCAGTGGCTGGATGGGCTGCTGAACTACATCATCTTTGCCATCGTGATTTTCGTGATGGCGCTGATGGGCTGGGTGATCGTTCGCCACAACCGCAAGGCCAATCCGGAGCCTGCGCGTTTCACTCACAATTCTCCGCTTGAGGTCGCGTGGACCATCGTTCCGATCGTGATCCTCGTCTTCATCGGTGCGTTCTCGTTGCCGGTCCTGTTCAAGCAGCAGATCATCCCGGAAGCGGACGTCACCATCAAGGCGACGGGCTACCAATGGTACTGGGGCTATGAGTACACCGACCACGATTTTGCCTTCGACAGCTACATGATCGGGGCCGATGCCGAGAACAAGCTGACCCCGGAAGTCGAGGCACAGCTTGTCGAGGCAGGCTACGAGAAGGAGCACTTCCTGCTCGCAACCGACACCGCGGTCGTTGTGCCCGTGAACAAGACCATCGTCATGCAGGTGACCGGCGCCGACGTGATCCATGCGTGGACCATTCCCGCCTTCGGTGTGAAGCAGGATGCCGTCCCGGGCCGCCTTGCGGAGCTGTGGTTCAAGGCCGAGGAAGAGGGCGTCTATTTCGGCCAGTGCTCGGAGCTTTGCGGAATTGCCCACGCCTACATGCCGATCACCGTGAAGGTGGTAAGTGAGGAGGCCTACGAGGCCTGGCTTGACGAGGCGATCGAGGAATACGCGGGCACCCCGCGCGCCATCAACGTCGCCGCGGCCGAGTAAGCCGGCCCTTGCCGGCCTAGGGGTAAGCCATGAGTGACACGAGCCTTCATAACCTGACCCGCAGCGCGGAACCGGAGTTTGCCGACTACGTCGCGCTGCTCAAGCCCCGCGTGATGTCGCTGGTTGTCTTCACTGCACTGGTGGGGCTGCTGGTTGCGCCGGTTCCGGTGCATCCGTTCATCGTCTTTACCTCGGTGCTCTTCATCGCAATCGGCGGTGGTGCCTCGGGGGCACTGAACATGTGGTGGGACGCCGATATCGACCGCATCATGCGCCGCACGGCCAAGCGCCCGATCCCCTCTGGCAAGGTCAGCGAGGGCGAAGCGCTGGGGCTTGGCCTGGCATTGTCGGGCCTGTCGGTCATGATGCTGGCGCTGTCGGCCAATCTGGTTGCGGCGGGACTGCTCGCATTCACCATCTTCTTCTACGTTGTGATCTACACGATGTGGCTGAAACGCTGGACTCCTCAGAACATCGTGATCGGCGGTGCTGCAGGGGCCTTCCCGCCGATGATCGGCTGGGCCGTCGCCACGGGTGGAGTTTCGGTCGAGTCGGTTTTGATGTTCATGCTGATCTTCATCTGGACGCCGCCGCATTTCTGGTCGCTGGCACTGTTCATGAAGTCCGACTACGACGACGCCGGGGTGCCTATGCTGACCGTGACTCACGGGCACGACGCCACCCGACGCCACATCCTGGGCTACACGGTGCTTCTGGCTGCATGTTCTCTGGGGTTGGCCTTCACCACGATTGGCGGGCCGGTCTACCTGACCGCCGCGCTGGTGCTGAATTTCCGGTTCCTCGTCGGGGCCTGGAAGCTCTGGAAACGGGACACGCCGCAAGCCGAGGCGGATGCCTATGGCGAGGAAAAGCGCTTCTTCAAGCTGTCGCTGTGGTACCTGTTCCTGCATTTCTCGGCCCTGCTGGCGGATGCCGCCCTGCGGGGACTCGGACTGACCGGAGGTGCGGCATGATCCGCGCGACCCATGAAATCCACGACCGCCGTCGCTCGCGCAACCTCGGGCTTGGCCTGGTGCTGATCGCCTTTGTCGGAATCGTGTTCGGCATGACCATCGTCAAGGTGGGCAACGGCGAGGATGTGCTGGGCACCGGTATGGTCACACAGGAGGCCGGTCAGTGATCTTCTCGAGGCTCAAGGGACCGAAGCGGACGCTTGCCCAGACGGTGAGCGTGGTGGTGTTGATGGGGTCTCTGGCCTGGGCATCCGTGCCGCTCTACGACTATTTCTGTCGGGTCACCGGTTATGGCGGTACGACCAATACCGCGGACGGTGGCTCCGAGGAGATCCTCGACAAGACCATCAAGGTTCGCTTCGACGGTTCGCTCGCGGCAGGAATGCCCTGGCAGTTCAAGCCCATGCAGCGAGAGATGGAAATCCGCATCGGCGAAACCGGCCTCGCCTTCTACGAGGCCAGCAACCCGACCGACCGTCCCATCGCGGGATCGGCCAGCTACAACGTCACGCCGTTCGATGCCGGCGCCTATTTCGTCAAGATCGACTGCTTCTGCTTCGAAGAGCAGGTGCTGCAACCGGGGGAGAGCGTCATGATGCCGGTCTCTTTCTACGTCGATCCGGAGATCGTGAACGACCGGGATGCGAAATTCGCCCCCAAGATCACGCTGTCCTACACCTTCCATGAAATCGACCTGCCCCAAGAGCAGGCGGCACTTGTGATTGCCAAATAACCCACGCGCGAGGGAACAGACCAACATGGCACATGAAAAGAACCACGATTACCACATCCTGCCGCCGTCCATCTGGCCGCTCGTAGGCGCTGCCGGCGCCTTCATCATGCTGTTCGGCGCGGTGATGTGGATGCACGGCGGCGCGCCGTTCCTCTTCTTCGCCGGTTTCCTGGCGGTGCTCTACACCATGTTCGCCTGGTGGTCGGAGACGATTGCCGAGAACGAGGCCGGCGACCACACGCCCGTCGTGCTGATTGGCCTGCGATACGGCTTCATCCTTTTCATCATGTCCGAGGTGATGTTCTTCGCGGCATGGTTCTGGTCCTTCTTCAAGCACGCGCTCTACCCGATGGGCCCTGAAAGCCCGGCCGTTGACGGCGTCTGGCCCCCTGTGGGCATCGAGACTTTCGATCCCTGGCACCTGCCGTTGATCAACACCCTGATCCTGCTGTGCTCCGGCTGTGCGGCGACCTGGGCCCACCACGCGCTGGTGCACGAAAACAACCGCAAGGATATGGCGACCGGGCTGATCCTGGCCGTTGCGCTCGGCGTGCTTTTCACCTTCTTCCAGGTCTACGAATACAGCCATGCCGCCTTCGGTTTTGCCGGCAACATCTACGGCGCCAACTTCTTCATGGCGACGGGGTTCCACGGCGCCCACGTCATCATCGGTACGATCTTCCTGTTCGTGTGCTACCTGCGGGTGCGCAAGGGCCACTTCACACCGGAGAGCCATGTCGGCTTTGAGGCCGCCGCCTGGTACTGGCACTTCGTCGACGTGGTCTGGCTCTTCCTGTTCTTTGCTGTCTACATCTGGGGCGGCTGAGCCAGAGATCACTTGCCTCCGGCGAGGGGATTTGATCCAACACCAAGGGGCGCGGGGGAACTCGCGCCCCTTCGTTTGTTCAGGGGAAAAGATGCGGCTTGTACCCACATTGCTGATCGGATTGATCGGTGCGGCGATCCTGGTGAGCCTCGGTGTCTGGCAGGTCCAGCGACTGGCATGGAAGGAAGGCGTGCTGGCCGAGATCGAGGCGCGCATCGTCGCGGATCCCGTGGCCCTTCCCGCAAATCCATCCGCCGAAACCGACCTCTACCTGCCCGTGGAGATGTCGGGCCACACCGGCGAACGGGAGTTGCACGTGCTGATCTCCACCCGGAAGCTCGGACCCGGCTTCCGCATCGTCACGGCGTTCGAGACCTTGTCCGGGCGTCGTGTGTTGCTCGATCAGGGCGTGGTTCCGGATGAGGACAAGGACGCGCCGCGCGCCGCCGAGGCTCTGACCGTCCGAGGCAACCTTCACTGGCCAGATGACCGGGACAGCTTCACGCCGGAGAACGACGTGGAGGCGAACTACTGGTACGCCCGCGATCTCGACCGGATGGCCGCCGAACTGGGAACCGAGCCCATTCTCGTCGTGGCCCGTGCCACGGTGCCGCCCAAGCGTTCGGTGACGCCGCTGCCCGTCGATACCGCGGGCATTCCGAACGATCACCTTGGCTACGCCGTGACATGGTTCGGGCTGGCAATCGTCTGGCTGGGGATGACAGCGCTGCAACTCTGGCGTATCTCACGCCGAACCCCATGAAACACCAGCCGCAAGGCCCAGCCCGCCCGTCATCATCTCTCCACAAATATCCCCGCCGGAGGCTCCCGCGCTCGCCACACCCGGCGACGCCGTGCGAGGGCGCCGCAGCCATCAGGAAGACGCCATGAAATACATCTCCACCCGCGGCCAGGCCCCCGTCCTTTCCTTCGAGGAGGCCATGCTGACCGGCCTCGCCCGCGATGGCGGCCTCTATGTGCCTGAGACCATTCCCCAGATGAGCGCGCCCGACATCGCCGCGCTGGCCGGCCTGTCCTACGAGGAAGCCGCGTTCCGCGTCATGCGTCCCTTCGTCGGCGACAGTTTCTCGGACGATGACTTCGCGGAGATCATTTCCAGGGCCTATGCCGGCTTCGGACACGCCGCGCGTGCGCCGATGGTGCAGCTGGCGCCGAACCACTTCCTGCTGGAGCTGTTCCACGGGCCGACGCTGGCCTTCAAGGACTTCGCCATGCAGCTCATCGGACAGCTCTTCCAGGTTGCCCTGAAGCGCCGGGGCGAGAAGGTCACCATCGTCGGCGCCACTTCGGGTGACACCGGTTCGGCCGCCATCGAGGCCTTTCGCGGCCTCGACGCGGTGGATGTCTTCATCCTCTTCCCCCATGGCCGCGTCTCCGAGGTGCAGCGGCGCCAGATGACCACCCCGGCAGAGACCAATGTCCACGCCCTCGCGCTCGACGGGCATTTCGACGATTGTCAGGCCCGCCTCAAGGACATGTTCAACCATTTCGAGTTCCGCGACGAGGTTGCGCTTGCCGGGGTGAACTCCATCAACTGGGCCCGCGTGCTGGCGCAGGTCGTCTACTACTTCACCTCCGCCGTGGCGCTTGGCGCGCCGCAGCGCAAGGTGTCTTTCACCGTACCCACGGGCAATTTCGGCGATATCTTCGCAGGCTACATCGCCCGCCGCATGGGGCTGCCGATCGAAACCCTCGTGGTTGCAACGAACCAGAACGACATCCTGCACCGGGCACTTTCCGGGCAGGGCTACGTGACCTCCGGCGTCACGCCTTCGATCAGCCCGTCGATGGACATCCAGGTCAGTTCCAACTTCGAGCGCGCGCTCTTCGATGCCTATGGTCGCGACGGCGCCGCCGTTGGCCAGCTTATGGGCGAACTGAAGGAGCAGGGTGGGTTCCGGATCAGCCAGGGCGCGCTTCAGGGGTTGCAGGAAACCTTCGCCTCCGGCCGCGCCTCGGAAGAGGAAACCTCCGCGATGATCCGCCAGATCTACGCCGAAACCGGCGAGATCCTCTGCCCCCATTCCGCAGTCGGTGTGAAGGTCGCAAGGGAGCACCTCGGGACCACCCCGATGATCACGCTGGCCACCGCGCATCCAGCCAAATTCCCCGATGCGGTGGAGGCCGCGACCGGCCAGCGCCCGCCCCTTCCCAATCGGATGGCGGACCTGTATGAGCGTCCGGAACGTGTGAGCCGCGTGGAAAACGACCTCGCTGCCCTCGAAGAACTGATACGCGAAAGGCGCGCCGTTTGACGGTTAGACTGGACAAATTATCGAATGGCCTTCGGGTCGTGACCGAACGCATGCCCTCGATGGAAAGCGCCGCTGTCGGCCTCTGGGTCAACGCCGGTGGCCGCCACGAACGGATGGAGCAGAACGGGATCGCCCATTTCCTCGAGCACATGGCTTTCAAGGGAACCGCGCGGCGCACGGCCCTCCAGATCGCGGAGGAGATCGAGGACGTGGGCGGTTTCATCAACGCCTACACCTCGCGCGAGACCACGGCCTACTACGCCCGGGTGCTGAAGGCCGACGTGCCGCTGGCGCTGGACGTGATCGCGGATATCGTCCTCAACCCCGCCTTCGAGGAAGGCGAGATCGAGGTTGAGCGCGGTGTCATCCTGCAGGAGATCGGCCAGTCGCTCGACACGCCCGACGACATCATCTTCGACTGGTTGCAGGAGGCGGCCTATCCGGGGCAGGCGCTGGGACGCACGATCCTTGGACCGTCCGAGCGGGTCAGCGCCTTTCACCGCGATGACCTCTCCCGCTTCGTGACGGAGCATTACGGGCCGGGGCAGATGGTGCTCTCCGCCGCCGGGGCGGTGGATCACGACGAGATCATGCGGATGGCCGAAGACCTCTTCGGACACCTTCAGCCCACGCTGCTGTCGACCCATGAAACAGCAGTGTTCCACGGCGGCGAGCGATCGGAGGCCAAGGATCTGGAACAGGTCCATTTCGCCTTCGCGCTCGAAGGGCCTGCGTATTCGGATGCGGATGTCTACACCGCACAGATCTATTCCACGCTGCTTGGCGGTGGCATGTCCTCGCGGCTCTTTCAGGAGATTCGGGAGAAACGCGGCCTCTGCTATTCCATTTTCGCGCAGGCGGGGGCCTATGCCGATACCGGCATGATGACCGTCTATGCCGGCACCTCCGCCGACGATATCGGCCGGTTGGCCGAACTGACCATCGACGAACTGCGTCGGGTCGCCGACGATGTCTCGGACGCGGAGGTCAACCGCGCCCGCGCGCAGATGAAAGCCGGGTTGCTGATGGGGCTGGAAAGCCCGTCGTCGCGCGCCGAACGCCTTGCGCGGCTGGTCTCGATATGGGACCGCGTGCCGCCGCTGGAAGAAACCATCGCCCGGATCGAGGCCGTGGATCGCGCGGCCGTCGCGACTTTCGCGGCAAAGCTGGCGGGGTCGGGCCGATCCGCCATGGCGCTCTACGGTCCCGATGCCAACGCGCCTGACATGGTCCGTCTTCAGGAGAGGCTCGCCGCCTGATGGGCTTTGGCCGGAAGAAGGTGCGGATCGTGACCGAGCGGATGACCCTCCGCCCGCCGGTCCATGCCGATTTCCGGGCCTGGAGTTCCCTGCGCCGCGACAGCCGGGATTTCCTTGAGAAGTGGGAGCCGCTCTGGTCGGCGGACCACCTCAGCCGCAAGGCCTTCACCAACAGGGTGCTCTGGGCGCAACGCTCGATTTCCGCGGGCACCGCATTGCCGCTGTTCCTGATACGGCGAGCGGATGATGCGCTGCTCGGCGCGATCACGCTCGACAATATCCGTCGCGGCCCGGCGCAATCGGGCACGTTCGGATACTGGGTCGGTGCGCCTTTCGCGCGCAATGGCTACATGCGCGAGGCCATCGCTGCCCTGAGCCACCATGCTTTCAGCGTGCTGGACCTGAGTCGGATCGAGGCGGCCTGCCTGCCGGAGAACGCGGCCTCTCGCGGGTGCCTGGAGAAGAGCGGTTTCAAGTACGAGGGCGTGGCGCAGAGCTACCTGCAGATTCACGGCCGCTGGCGCAACCACGTGCTCTACGCGAATCTTCGCGCCGACCGCCGGGGACGTACCGGGATCGGTTGAGTCTGCGGCAGGCGCCGAAACGACCAACCACCCGCCCGGCCGAGCTTGCCCTTTGCCCCCAACACGCCGGGGCTTCGCGATCCGGCACCGCTGCCAACGAAAAGTTTATGCGGGGATCCGGTGTTTCCGTGGGAAGATCCCGGGGCATACGACCCCGTAGACCGTTGGCCAGCCTTCGGAGACGCGCCATGATCAGATATACGGCCCTCGCGGCTGCCTTGTTTCTTGCCGTTCCACTGGGGGCGGAGGCGCAGGAGCGCCGTCCGTCCCACTGCATTTCGCTGGTGGAGAACACCCCGGGGCTGGAGGTGGTCTGGAAGGCGGGCTACACCGATCCTCTGCCCGATCACACGGTGCGGCTCAGTTATATCGATCATTCGATGTACCTCATTCAGACACAGGGTGGCCTGTCGGCCGTGACCGACTACGCGGGGTTTATCGGTACGCCTGACGTCGTGCCGGATGTCGCGACCATGAACCACGCCCACAGTTCGCACTGGACGGCCTCCCCGGATCCGCGCATTCCGAATGTCCTGCCGGGATGGAACCCGGAAGGCGGGCCTGCCGATCACCACCTCGATCTGGGCGAGATGCTGGTGCGCAATGTCCCCACCGATATCCGCGGGCGGTTTGGCGGTGATGTGGAGGAGGACGGGAACTCGATCTTCATCTTCGAGGTGGCGGGGCTTTGCATCGGCCACCTCGGCCACTTGCACCACGAACCGAGCCCAGAGCAATACGCGGCCATTGGCAGGCTCGACGTGGTCATGGCGCCTATCGATGGCGGTATGACTGTGCCGCAGCCGGTGATGATGGATATCCTGCGCCGCGTGCGCGCCTCCATCGTGTTGCCGATGCACTGGTTCTCCTATGGTTCGCTCAATGCGTTTCTCGCCGGTATGCAGGACGACTTCCGAATCCGGCAGCATCCGGAACCCTCTCTGGAGGTATCGCTGCGGAGCCTGCCCTCGGAGCCGACGATCATCGTCCTGCAACCGCGCTATGTCGGGTTCGACGATCTGGACCGATGACTTGATCCTCCTCCCGCAGCATGGTTGACCGGGACGAGGAGACATTCATGCAGTTGACCCCCGCCACGCCGGCCTTTGAAGCGACCCTGCGCGCCACCTTGCCCGCGCCCGTGTTCCGTCCGCTGGAGCCCCGATACCTTGAGGAACCGCGCGGGAAGTTCCATGGCGCGGACGCGCTGGTTCTGGCGCCGGGATCGGTGGAAGAGGTTTCGACAATCATCGGCCGCGCACAGGGTGAACGGGTGGCAGTTGTTCCATATGGTGGCGGGACCGGGCTGGTCTGCGGCCAGGTGGCGCCGGACTTGCCTCGCCCGATCCTGCTGACGCTGGAACGGATGAACGGGATCCGTGCCCTGCATGCGGCGGACAACGTGATCGAGGTGGAAGCGGGGGCGGTGCTCGCCCATGTCCAGGATGAAGCCGAGGCTGCCGGGCGGCTCTTTCCGCTGTCGCTGGCGTCCGAGGGCACGGCGCAGATCGGCGGGTTGCTGGCGACCAATGCTGGCGGCGTGAACGTGCTGCGCTACGGCAATGCCCGGGACCTGTGCCTCGGGATCGAGGCGGTGTTGCCGGACGGGACGGTCCTGCGGGGGCTGAAGCGGCTCTACAAGGACAACACCGGATACGATCTGCGCCATCTGCTCTGTGGTTCGGAGGGGACGCTCGGGATCATCACGGCAGCCAGCCTAAAGCTGTCGCCCAGACCCCGGGCCACGGGTGCAGCGGTGTTGCAGGTGGAAAGCCCGAAGGCGGCGTTGTCGCTACTGGAGATCACCCGTCAGGTTGCCGCGGAGGGTGTATCGGCCTTCGAACTGATCCACCGGACTGGGCAGGCGTTTCTCGCCGAGGTGATGCCGCAGGTCCGTCTGCCCTTTGGCACGCTGCCCGAGTGGGTGACGCTCATCGAGTTGGGGGTGTCCGCGGGCCCGCCACCGGAGGAGCTGTTGACGGAGATCTTCGAAAAGGCCGCCGAGGCCGGATTGGTGTCTGACGGGGTCGTCGCGCAGAGCGAGCGGCAGCGGCTGGCGTTCTGGGAAATGCGGGAGTCGATCCCGGTCGCCAACCGTTTGATCGGGGCCATCTGCTCGCACGATATCTCGGTGCCGGTCTCCATTGTGCCGGAGTTCATCGACCGCGCATTCCGGCTGGTGCCGGACGTCGGCCCGTTCCGGATCAACTGCTTCGGGCACCTCGGCGACGGGAACCTGCATTTCAACGTCTACCCGCCGAAAGGCGAGGCGCGCTCAGCCTACATGGATCGCGCACCGGAGGTAGTGCGGCGTGTCCATGACCTTGTTCATGCCTTGGGGGGATCCTTCAGCGCCGAACACGGCGTGGGGCGACTGAAGGTGGGTGACCTCGAGCACTACGGAGATCCGGGTCGGCTGGCCGCGATGCGCGCCATCAAGGCCGCGCTGGACCCAGCCGGGATCATGAACCCGGGGGCGGTTCTGACCCGGTGATGCAGGGGCCTTGGCCTGCTGGTCACAGGTCGGCGGACAGAGCCCGTTGCCGGGGCTGATTACTGAGCCAGCGGTGGTGGAGCGCGATGCGACCGCTGCCAGCCGTGATTGCGATCACCCGAAAGAAAGTCCACGCGTTGCGCTCCAACCCGGGCGCATCCCGTCCTGCGCGACCGACATCTCATCCGGCTACGACCTGTCGCAGCAGTTCTGCCTGATTGCGGTCGGCTAGGCTCCTTCGAAGGCGCAGAGCGCATGGACATCCATGCCCATGGCCTCGAGCTTTCCACGGCCACCAAGCTCCGGCAGATCGATGACGAATGCACAGCCCACAACCTCACCCCCGAGTCGCTCGACCAACTTGATGCCCGCTTCGGCGGTGCCGCCGGTGGCCAGCAGGTCGTCCACCACCAACACCCGGGCCCCGGGGTCGATGGCATCGTCATGGACTTCCACGACGGCCTCGCCATATTCCAGCGTATAGGCTTCCGAGATCACCGGGCCGGGCAGCTTTCCCTTCTTGCGGATCGGAACGAACCCGATGCCCAGCTGGTGCGCCACCGCCCCGCCAAGGATGAAACCGCGCGCTTCCAGTCCGACCACACAATCAATCGGCCTGCCTGCATAGGGATGCAGCAACTGGTCCACGGCAATGCGCAACCCGCGCGGATCGGCAAAGAGCGTGGTAACGTCGCGGAACATGATCCCCTCGTGCGGGAAATCGGCGATGGTGCGGATGTAGTCCTTGACCGTCTTGTGGCTGGCCATGGTCAGGTGTTCCTTCCGAATGTCTGTCTCGCCGTTTCGCGGCGGTGTCACTCAACAGGGCCGGACAGGTGTGGGCAAGGGGGAAGAGGGGATTTCTCCCGCCACTGTGCCAACATGCCGCCCGGCAAGCGTCGACCGGAAAACAGGCTCAGTTGTCCGGAATGGCTCGTTCCCTGCGAGACCGGTCCAGCTCATCGACCTCGTCGTCTGAAAGCCCCCAGATTCGTGAATGGCGGTAGCATTTGAGCTTCGAGCGGATCGTCGTTTTCTCGCGATCTGCGTCAGCGAGCCATTCAGGTCTCAGGTAAGGTTGATGGTAGATCGCCCTTGGTACTATCCGGATCTTCTCCGCGTTCCCCCGCACAGGATCACAGAACGACACTTCTGCAATCAGACCAGTCTCATGTGTCCACAGGAACGCCAAATCACCCGCGACCGGGGCGGCAACTCCGGCCTGAACTCTCGGTGTCAGGAGTTCCCAGAATGTGTCGCGCTTCTGGACATCACCGTCGGATACCTTGACCAAATACACTTCGATTTCCTCAGATGACGCGCCCGGCCACGGCATCGAGCCGGGCCAGCAGCGCCGGGTCGCGTTTCTCAGGGGCGGTCATGATGGCGTATTCGAGCGCCCGGTCACAGCCATGCAGGCAGGGGGGCCGTTCGGTCCCGAGCAGGGCGGGGAGGCGGGCGACCATGCCGCGTGCATTGGTGGAATTGCCGCTCAGGGTCTGGATGATGTCCATCACATCGACCTCGCCGTGATCGGGGTGCCAGCTGTCGTAGTCGGTGACCATGGCGACCGAGGCATAGCAAAGCTCGGCCTCTCGGGCGAGCTTGGCCTCGGGCATGTTGGTCATGCCGATCACGTCACAGCCCCACTGCTCCCGGTACATCTTCGATTCCGCGAGGCTGGAGAATTGCGGCCCCTCCATCGCAAGGTACGTCCCGCCATTGTGAACCGTGATCCCCTGCGCCGTTGCCGCCTCCAGGCAGGCCTCTCCGAGGCGGGGACAGGTCGGGTGGGCAACGCTCACATGGGCCACGCAGCCCGTGCCGAAGAAGCTTTTCTCCCGTGCGAATGTGCGGTCGATGAACTGGTCCACCACCACGAAATGCCCCGGCGCCATGTCTTCCCGGAAGGAGCCGCAGGCGGAGACGCTGATCACGTCGGTCACGCCGATCCGCTTCAGGGCGTCGATATTGGCGCGGTAGGGGACAGTGGTGGGCGAATGGACATGACCCCGGCCATGGCGTGGCAGGAACGCCATTTTCACCCCATCGAGTGTTCCGGTCAGGATCTCGTCCGAAGGGGTTCCCCAAGGGGTCTCCACCGCGGTCCACGCCGCGTTCTCCAAGCCGTCGATCTCGTAGAGGCCACTGCCTCCGATCACGCCGATCACCGTGTCCATCACGCTCTCCGCCTGTCTGTTCAATCCCGAAATTCGCGCGGAGCCTGCATTTCCCTGGGCAGAATGTCCATGCCGCGTGTCAGTCAGCCGCCCACCCGAACCCATGCCTCCGCGTGATCGTGGACGTAGTCGAAGATCGACCGCGGAGGTCGCCCCAATTGGGTGGCAAGGGTTGGATCGACACGCTCTGCCTGACCGAAGCGCAATCCAACGTGAAGCGCCGTCTGCACCAGTGTCTGCGCGACGGGCAGACGTTGCTTGCGTAGATGCGCCAGATAGCCCGGGACGCTCGCAGCCCGGTAGGTGATGGCGCGCCCGGTGGTCTGGGACAGCGCCTCGGCCACCTCGTCAAAGGTTGCCGCCACTGGCCCTGTGAGCGTGTAGGCGGCGCCGATGTGGCGTTCTGGCTCAGCAAGGATCCTGGCGGCGAGTGACCCGACATCCCGCAAATCCACAAAGGCGACCCGGCCCCGTCCGGCGGGAACGAAGAGGCGATCATCGTGCCGAATGTCGTGAATGTAGGCATCCTGAAGGTTCTGGGCGAAGAACCCCGGTCGCAGGATCGACCAGTCCGCCGGCCCCTCCCGCAGGGCCCTTTCGACGGCGGCATGGGGGATGAAGCGCATCCGGTCCGCGCCTGCGACGGACAGGAAACAAATGTGTTGCACCCCCGCCACCCGCGCGGCTGCGATCAACGGCGCCAGCGTGCTGTCGATCCGAGCGATGGCGGGTGGGCGCATCAGGAAGAGGCCCTGAACACCACCGAGCGCATCGTCCCATGTCGCAGGATCAAGAAAGTCGAAGCGGACGTCTCCCGGCGCCAGCGGGTGGCGCGTGGCGCGGCGGGCGGACAGACCGGCCTTTCCTAGTGCCGCAACCACCTGTTGGCCCGTCTTGCCGTTCGCCCCGGTCACAAGAATTTTTGCCATCGAGCCCTCGCAGCGCTGCGTTGATCCCGACCTATGTCCGCGGATTCACTGCGTCAATGCATCGCCCGGACGATGAGGTATGCGCGTGACGCATGTCGGGTTCCCGCTTGGCGTCCTTCTGACACCATGCCGAAGCTGATAACGCAATCATCGCGTCCCATTGTCGCGCGCTGCCGGCGTGTCGCATAGGGTGCCGCGGTCCGTTCCATCGAATGACCGTGCCTCCGGCCCGGCTCGCAGCTGCGGAGCGGTCGGTGCGAAAACCCGACAGATGACACATTGCAAACGAGGCCCCGCGTGACCCGAGCCATCATGGCAGCCCTTGCCGATAGCAACTACCTTGCCCAGTTCTCCTCCGGCGAGAAACTCAGCTCTGCCCGGATGCGGACGGAGGTCTTGGCGGGCCTGACGGTAGCCCTGGCACTGGTTCCCGAAGCGGTCGCATTTGCTTTCGTGGCAGGCGTTCACCCGCTGGTGGGGCTCTATGCGGCCTTCATCGTGGGCCTGATCACGGCGCTCATCGGTGGCCGTCCGGGGATGATCTCGGGTGCGACGGGCGCTCTGGCCGTCGTCATGGTCGCGCTCGTGGCCGATCACGGTGTGGAATACCTCTTTGCGGCGGTCGTGCTGATGGGGATCATCCAGATCGCGGCCGGTATCTTCAGGCTCGGCAAGTTCATCCGGCTGGTGCCGCATCCGGTGATGCTGGGCTTCGTCAACGGCCTGGCAATCGTCATCTTCCTTGCGCAGTTGACGCAGTTCCAGGTGCCCGGCACCGCGGAAGTCTCCGGCCACGGCATGGCAGGAGGCGAATGGCTGTCCGGCTGGCCGCTCATTGTCATGCTGGCGCTGGTGGCGCTGACCATGGCCATTATCTGGGGCCTGCCGAAGCTGACCAACGCCATTCCGGCGCCGCTTGCGGGGATCGGCATCACCGCCGGCATCGTGATCCTTTTTGGCATCGACGTGCCTCGTGTCGGCGACATGGCCTCCATCGAGGGGGGGCTGCCGCAGTTCCACATTCCCATGGTGCCGCTCACCTGGGAGACGCTGGAAATCATCCTTCCCTATTCGCTGATCCTTGCCGCAATCGGGCTGATCGAGAGCCTGCTGACCCTGAACCTGGTCGGAGAGATCGTGCACGAACGCGGCGGCGCTTCGCAGGAATGCGTTGCCCAGGGCGTGGCAAACACCGTGACCGGCTTCTTTGGCGGCATGGGCGGCTGTGCCATGATCGGCCAGTCGATGATCAACGTGAAATCCGGCGGCCGGACCCGGATCTCCGGCATCTCGGCGGCGCTGTTCCTGCTGGCCTTCATCGTCGTGGCGGCCCCGCTGATCGAACAGATCCCGCTGGCCGCCCTTGTGGGCGTGATGTTCATGGTGGTGATCGGTACCTTCGCCTGGAAGTCGCTGACGATCATGCGGAAGGTCCCGATGACCGACGCCGTGGTGATCGTGCTGGTCACGGTGGTCACGGTAATGACCGACCTTGCGACGGCAGTGATCGTGGGCGTGATCGTCTCCGCTCTGGCCTATGCCTGGCAAAACGCGGCGCGCATCCATGCCAAGATCTCCGAAACCGACGACGGCAAGAAGGTCTACGAGATCCAGGGGCCGCTCTTCTTCGGTTCCACCCACGGCTTCACCGAGTTGTTCGATCCGGCCAGCGATCCCGACCGCGTCGTCATCGACTTTGCCGAGAGTCGCGTGGCGGACCAGTCCGCGCTGACGGCGATCGAGGCCATCGCCGGCAAATACGAGCAAGCAGGCAAGAAGCTGGAACTGCGCCACCTCAGCCATGATTGCCACGAGCTGCTGTCGAAGGCCGGCCAGCTCATCGTCGACTCCGATGACGATCCGGACTACGCGATCGCAGCGAACTACGAGGTGCGCACCGGGGTGCTCCACATGGGGCACTGACCTCCTTCGCCCTCGCTTGCACGCTACTGCACCCCGCCACTGGCGGGGTGTTCTGTTTCAGGGTGGCGGCTGCAGCCGCACGTCGATCCGAACCCGCGGCCAGCAAATTCCGCGCCCGCGTTCCGCCTCGCGATGGTGGCACCCCTGCTGCGGACCAGCATTCCCCGGTTTGAAAATGCGGCTGCGAGGGCTGTTGGTCTTTGCCGGCGTAGTGCGTAGGCTCGGTGCGACGGCAACGGGAGAGTGACATGTGGGACAAACGATATGGTGCCGAGGAATATGCCTATGGCACGGAACCGAACGACTTCCTTGTCGAAGTCGCCGATCGCTTGCCGATGGGGCGCATCCTGTGCCTGGCCGAGGGCGAGGGGCGCAATGCCGTCTGGCTGGCGCAACACGGCTACAAGGTGACGGCTGTGGATGCTTCGGCGGTCGGGTGCCGAAAGGCCGAGCTGTTGGCACAGGAACGCGGCGTCGAGATCACCGTGATCAACGCAGATCTGGCAGAATTCCGCATCGAACCCGGCGTCTGGGACGGAATCGTCAAGATCTTCGGGCACCTGCCGCCGGCACTCCGTCGCGAGGTGCACGAGGGATGCGTGGCCGGCCTGAAACCGGGCGGCAGGATGGTGCTCGAAGCCTACACCCGCGACCAGTTGCAGCGAGACACGGGCGGCCCGCCGGTCGCGGAGTTGATGATGGATGCCGAAAGCCTGCGGGACGAGCTCAAGGGGCTCGATTTCGAGATCCTGCAGGAAACGGTGCGGGATGTTCAAGAAGGCCGGCACCACGACGGGCCGGGTGCCGTCGTGCAGATGCTTGCCGTGCAGCCCGGTCCCTGACCCCAGGAAGGGTCATTCGCCCGGGCGCGTCATCTCGAACGTTTCGGTGACATGGGTGAAGTCGCGGTAGCCCATCCGCGCAAGCGGCAGGAAGGTGGTGACGTCGAACCGGCCGTCCTTCAGACAATCGTCGCGCATGTGAATGCCGGTCACCTCGCCAAAGGCGACCAGGTTCGACTTCCCTTCCAGCTCCACGATCTGGGTCAGACGGCATTCCAGCGTCGCTGGCGCGTCCGCCACGCGACCGCAGTCGATGCTCTCGCACTCGGCCCGCCGCAACCCGGCCATCTCCATCTCGTCGACGTCCTTGTCCCAGGGGCCGGACGTCAGGTTCATCGCCTCCCTCATGGCGTATTCGACGATGTTCACCGCGAAGACCCCGGTGTCGCGGATGTTCGCCAGCGTGTCCTTGGTGCCGTCGCGGTCATGCTTCTTGCCGGTGGTTGCAAACATCACCTGCGGCGGGGTGTAGGCAACGGCGTTGAAGAAGGAATAGGGGGCGAGGTTCTCCGACCCGTCGGTGCCGCGCGTGGCGATCCATCCGATCGGGCGTGGGGCCACGATGGCGTTGAAGGGGTTGTGAGGCAGCCCGTGGCCGTCTTCAGGGCGATAGAACATATCTGGCGTCTCCTTTGTAAAAGACCTAACGCTGTGCGGGGGCTGTTTCCAGCCGGAAAGACGAGGCGAGCACGGTGGAGCTGACACAGGAGCTGGACGAGGATTGGTGGGAGGTCGAGGCGCTGTTCGACCTCTGTTTCGCTCCGGGCCGGGAGGCATTGTCCTCCTACCGGTTGCGGGATGGTGTCGATCCGGTCGCCGAGCTTTGCCGTGTCGCGCGGGAGGACGGGATCCTCTCCGGGGCGATCCGCGCGTGGCCGGTGCGGATCTCCGGCCATTCGGCGGCCCTCATCGGTCCGGTGGCTGTTCACCCTACACACCAGGGCGAAGGGCTAGGCGGGGCGATGATCCGTGACGTGGTTGCCCGCGGTGCAGAGATCGGCTGGCATCGCATGTTGCTGGTCGGAGACGCGCCCTACTACGGTCGCTTCGGCTTCAGCCGGCTTGACGACGTGATCATGCCGCCGCCCACGAACCCGGAACGTGTGCTCGGTTTCGGCGACTGGACGGGCGTGCGGGGGAACGTCGTGCGCGCGGCGGCGGCCGGCGCACCGCCAGCCCATCAGGCCGGCGGAAACCCGGTTTCGTAGCCGTAGTTCGGTCGCACACCGAGCCGACGAGAGGCCTCTGCAATCGTCTCGCAAACCCGGTCGATTGAGCCCCAGTTGGTGGGCGAGCTTCCGGCCAGACGCCGGTTGCGGCGCAGGACGGCCCGGATCAGGTCGATCTGGTCGGCTGGCACTTCCCAGAGCACCTCGGTCGCCTGTCCGGCTTCGGGCGGCATGTAGCCGCGCCAGGAAATCCGCTCCAGAACTTGCCGCGCTTGCTCACTCCGGCTGCGCGGAATCTCCATCGTCAGAACATCATCCACGTTTTCTGGTCTCCCCAGGTGTGGCACGCCGCAACGGCGCACTCGTCACGTGGCCGGCAAGAACAGGCCGGCCGTATTGCATGTTCGCGCGGAGCAGGCTGGGGATGAGACGCCGGCTGTCGCGTGTTTCGCGGCATCCCTGATCCGGGAACGGCCATCATCGCGACCCGAAGAGGGCGGGGCAAGTCACCGAAACACGGGATTGACAAAGGCGCGCGTGCGGAGTTGGGCAGGGCGCGGTCGTGGCGGACCTCAGCCCTGTTGCCGGAGCCAGTCCATGACTGCCGGACGTACCGACTGTGCTCCGCTGGCCCGCGCCTCGTCGATCACCTCGCGCACCTCCGAGAGGTTGGAGCGGCGCAGCAGGTGTTTGACCGGCCCGATGGAGGCCGGGCGCATCGACAGTGTGCGGAAACCCATGGCGGAAAAACACAGCGCCTCCACGGGCCGCCCGGCGTCTTCTCCGCAGAAGCTGAGGGGCGTCCGGGATTCCTTGCAGCGCATGACGATCCATTCGAGGAAGGTCAGGAAGGACACGTTCAGCGTGTCGTAGCGACGGCGCACCCGTTCGTTCTCCCGGTCGGCTGCAAAGAAGAACTGCTTCAGATCGTTGCCGCCGACAGAGATGAAATCTGCCATGTCGAAGAACTGCTTGGGTGCGAACGCAAGGCTCGGGGTCTCCAGCATCGCGCCGACCTCGACCTCCTCCGGCAGCACGTGGCCGAGCTTGTCCTCGTGTTCCAGCTCGTCGAAGAACCGTTGCCGCACGGTGCGGAATTCGTCGAACTGGGCAACGAAGGGGAACATGATGGAGAGCGGCCGCCCGTTGGCCGCCCGGATCAGGGCCTGCAATTGCATCCGCATGACGCCGGGCTTGTCGAGCCCGACACGGATTGCCCGCCAGCCAAGCGCCGGGTTGGGCTCGTCCTGCGGCTTCATGTAGGGCAGCACCTTGTCCGACCCGATGTCGAGGGTACGGAAGACCACCCGCTTGTCGCCCGCGGCGTCCAGCACGCGGGAATAGAGGCTGGCCAGCTCGCCGCGGCGCGGCACCTTGGAGCGGACGAGAAACTGCAATTCGGTACGGAACAGGCCGACACCATCGGCACCCGACGACCGCAGCGACGGCAGGTCGGCCATGAGGCCGGCGTTCATGTCGAGCCGGATGGTCGGGCCGTAGACCGTCGTGGCCGGCACCCGACGGATGGAGGCGTAGCGTTCCTGGGCCTTGGTGGCCATCGCCATCTTGTCCCGGAAGGCCGTGGCGACCGTATCCTCGGGGCGAAGGTGAATGATCCCCTGGTCGCCATCGAGCAACACGTGGTCGCCGTTCAGCGCCTCCGTGGTGATGCGTTCGGCGTTGATCACCAGCGGGATGGCCAGGGCTCTGGCGACAATGGCCGCATGGCTGCCCACGGAGCCCTCTTCGAGGATGATCCCCCGCAGGCCGCGACCGTATGCCAGCAACTCGCCGGGACCGATATTGCGTGCCACGAGGATCGGGTTGTCCGGCATTTCCACGCCGGTATCGTCACCCTGGCCCGTCAGCAGACGCAGAAGGCGGTTGGACAGGTCATCGAGATCATGCAGCCGTTCCCTGAGATAGGGATCGGGAACCTGCTCCATCCGGGCCCGGGCCGCCGTCTGTTCCTTCTCCACCGCGGCTTCGGCAGAAAGGCCGCGCTGGATGTCGCCCTCCATCCGGCGCAACCAGCCCTTGGAGTTGGCGAACATGCGGTAGGCTTCCAGCACTTCGCGCTGGTCCTTCTCTGTCGCATCGGTGCCGGTCAGCATTTCGTCGACGGAGATCCGCAGCTTGTCCACAGCCTTGCGCAGGCGATGAAGCTCGGCTTCGGAATCATCGGCGAAGGGGTTGGTGACGACCACCCGTGGCTCGTGCAGCAGCACGTTGCCTTCGGCAGCGCCCTCCTGCGCGGACAGCCCTCGCACCATGACCGAATGCTGGTGCGGGGCGGCCATTGCCGCGCCTTCGCCGACGAAGGCGCCAAGCTCCGCCATCTCCGCCAGCACCATGGCGACAACTTCCAGCGCGTAAACCTCGTCTTCGCCGTAGGGCGTCGGCTCCTTGGACTGGACGACGAGCACGCCAAGGCGCTCGCCCAACCGTTGAATGGGCACGCCGAGAAAGGCGGAGTAGATCTCCTCACCGGTCTCCGGCATGTAGCGGAACCCGGCCTCGGACGGCGCGTTCCCGGTATTGATCGGCTGGGTGGAGGCGGCGACGCGCCCGACAAGGCCTTCGCCCATGCGCATCCGGGTCTTGTGTACGGCTTCGGTGTTCAGGCCCTCGGTGGCGCAAAGCTCCAGAGTGTCGGCATCGCGGAACAGGTAGATGGAACAGACAGGCGTTGCCATTTCCTCGGCGATGAGCGCCGTGATGCGGTCAAGCCGTTCCTGTCCTTCGGCTGGCTCGGCAAGCGCCTGCTTCAGCCGGCCCAGCAGCCGTCGGCTGCCGCTGCTGTCGCTGTTCTCCGGCTTCACTGCCTGCTCTCCGTCTGTCCCGGTTCCTGCCAACCACGTTGTGTAGACCATAGTCCGTCGCGAAACAAAATAACAAACACCCCGGTGATGGCGGTAACACCGTTAACGATTTCACTCTCATGCCGTGCGCAGGCGAGTGCCCGAGGATTGGGCGTGCCCGGTCTGCGGCAGCGGCTCAGGGCGCGGGGGGCGTTCCCGTTGTGCCCGGTGCCGCGGCATTACGGCACGCCGGCGGTGGCCCAGGCAAGTTGCGCCTCCGTCTCGACCGCGCCCGGGCGGAGCGTGCGAAGCTCGGCAAGCGCGGAAGCGGGATCGACGCCGCGTTCCACCATCAGGCGCAATGCCACCATTCCGGATCGGCCGCGACCGCCCCGGCAATGCAGCAGAACCTTGCGTCCGGCATCAAGTTCCGCATGCAAGGCTCTGGAAAGATTTGCCCATTGCGCGTCGCTCGCTGCTTGCGGCGCGCCAAAGTCGGTGATTGGCAACGCGTGCCAGATAATGCCGGCGGCGTCGAGCGCGATGGGCAGATCCTGCGCGCCGAGGCGCTGCATTTCTTCCGTCGGTGTCATCGAGACGACTGCCGCGGCGCCCCAATCCCGGATCGTTTCCACATCCGTGGCGAGCGACGATTCATGTCCCGGCAGCGGGGCAACCCCGAGCGTGCCACGCTCCAAAGGCACGGCCGCAATCTCGAACATGTGACGCTCCCACGTTTCGTCAGTGTTTGCCGCTGGCACCGATCCTGCGGCGCCCGGCTCGAATGCGCGGGCGCCTGCGCGTCGGCGGCGTGTTCCTCGTCAATCCCGCGCGTGGGGGTCGCGAGCGCGAAGTGACCTCGGCCAGCGGCGACCCCTCGCGGTTGGGCGCGGATGTCGCGATTCGATCAGGTCTCGATCAGGCGGTCTTCTCAAGTTCGAACGTGTCATGCAGCGCCTGCACGGCCAGTTCGAGGTACTTGCGGTCGATCAGGACGGAGATCTTGATCTCCGACGTGGTGATGACCTTGATGTTGATGCCCTCGTCGGACAGCGCGTCGAACATCTTTGCCGCGACGCCGGTGTGGGACCGCATGCCGATGCCGACGACCGAGACCTTGCAAACCTCGTTGTCCACGACGATGTCGTGGTAGTTGATCAACCCGTTTTCGCGGGCTTCCTGCACTGCGCGGTCGGCGCGGGCCACCTGGTTGGTGGGGCAGGAGAAGGTCATGTCCGTACGGCCTTCCTCCGAAATGTTCTGGATGATCATGTCCACGTTCACCCCGCCTTCGGACAGGGTGCCGAAGATCGCGGCGGCGACGCCGGGACGGTCAGCTACAGATACGAGCGTGACCTTGGCTTCATCGCGGCTGTAGGCCACGCCGGAGACGACATTGCTTTCCATGATTTCCTCCTCGTCGCAGACCAGCGTGCCTGCGTTGGGGTCATATTCTTCGAAGCTGGAGAGAACCCGGAGCGGCACCTTGTAGCGCATCGCGAGTTCAACCGAACGGGTTTGCAGGACCTTCGCACCGAGGCTGGCAAGTTCCAGCATCTCCTCGAAGGCGATCTTGTCGAGCTTGCGGGCCTTGTCGGAGATCCGCGGATCGGTGGTGTAGACGCCATCGACATCGGTGTAGATATCGCAGCGTTCGGCACCGAAGGCGGCGGCGAATGCCACGGCAGTGGTGTCGGAGCCGCCACGACCCAGCGTGGTGATACGACCCTCTTCCGAGATGCCCTGGAAGCCTGCCACGACCCCCACCTTCATGCCCTCGGCGAACTTGGCGTTCATGTTGTCGGTCGGGATCTCCTCGATCCGCGCGGAGGCGTGGGCGCTGGAGGTCTTCAGCGGCACCTGCCAGCCCTGCCAAGAGCGGGCCGGGATGTTCATTTCCTGCAAGGTCAGGGCCATGAGGCCGGCGGTCACGTTTTCGCCGGAGCTGACGACGGCGTCGTATTCGCGGGCATCGAACAACGGAGAGGTCTCCTCGACCCAGCCAACGAGTTCGTTGGTCTTGCCTGCCATGGCGGAGACGATGACGATCACGTCGTACCCGTTGGCGACCTCGCGGCCGACACGCTTCGCTGCCCGCCTGATGCGGTCCAGCGTGGCGACCGATGTGCCGCCGAATTTCATCACCAGAAGTGGCATGATGCGCGCCTATCCCTTCCTGCTTTTTCGCTGGCGGGCATAGGCGATGGGCGGACCGGACGCAAGGGCAGGGGAGAAGGCGCGCGCGGGGGCGTGTTGCCAAATGGGACCGGTGTTGGCGTTAACGCATACCGGGTTTGACGCAGGTCAATGACGGGGCCCTGCAGGGAGCGTCACAAATTTTCTGCAAAACAGAAGGAGAGACGCTATGTCCCACGTCCCCCATGAGCTCGCGGAGGAATTCCCCGAACAGCAGGAGTTGATCCCGGCGCTGATCGATCGCGACCCCGTGTTCGCCGCGCTGGTGAAGGAATACTCCGCCCTCAACATTCGGGTTCACCAGTCCGAGGTTCACGAGCGGCCGATGGAAGAACTGGCCGAGCATCAACTGCGCAAGCGGCGCATGTTCCTCAAGGACGAAATCTACCGCAGGCTCCGGACGGCGGCATAGGGGGCGTGCGGCGGGCGAACCGCCCCGTCACTCCCCGATTTCATAGGGAAGGACGTCACGCCGGTCCGGCGTGAAGCGCAGTTTCTGTTCCAGTGGCGGGATCGACCGTTGGTGGCAAGAGCGCCGCTCGCAGATCCGGCAGGAGGTTCCGATAGGTTCATAGGCGGAGGGCGTTCCGGTATCGAGCCCGTCGGCATAGACGAGGTTGGGCGCATGCGCGACCTCGCAGCCGAGCGCGATGGCGTAGCGCCGGTCCGGTGCGCCCCAGGCGCCTCCCGATTTCGACACATCCCGCGCCAGCAGGATGTAGCGTTCGCCGTCTGGTGTCTCGGCCAGTTGGCGCAGGAAGTGGGACGGCGTTTCGAACGCCCGGTGAACGTTCCAGAGCGGGCAGGCGCCGCCGAAACGCGCGAATTGCATGCGGGTTGCGGAGTGACGCTTGGTGATCGTGCCGGCCTGGTCCACCCGGACGAAGAAGAACGGAACCCCCTTGTCGCCAGTGCGTTGCAGGGTGGAAAGCCGGTGCGTCACCTGTTCGATCGAAGCGCCGAAACGCTGCGCGAGCCGTTCGATGTCGTGGCGTGTCTCCTGCGCGGCGGCGCGGAACCGGCCATAGGGCAGCAAGGCCGCGCCGGCAAAGTAGTTGGCCAGCCCGATCCTCGCGATGGCGCGGGCGTCCGCGGTCTGGAAGCGGGCCAGATCCAATGTCGCTTCCAGCAAGTCGTTCTGTGTCAGAAGGGCGACCTGGTGCAGGATCTGGAAGTTCCGCGTCGCCACGCCGACCCGTGCCGACAATGTCAGGCGGCGGGTCTCGGGATCAAAGGTCCGCAATCCGGTTTCTTCGCAGACAAAAAGGGTTATGCCGCGCTCTTCAAGCGCCTTTCTGGCGGCTGCCATCGGGTCGGCGCCTGCGAAATGCTCGGCCGCGCGATCCACCGCGTCGATGTAGTTGTCGCAGTAGTGGAAGAAGTCCCGGACCTCTTCCCAGGGAAGCTGGGCCACATCCTCGCTGCCCTGACCGAGGGCGGCGTCGAGGGAGACCAGCCGTTCCTGCGTCCGCCGGTAGGCGCTGTGCAGCTCCAGGAAGGCGCGCGTGAGCGCTGGCGCATTCGAGGCGGCGAGTCGCAAGTCGGCCAGCGGAACGCTGTCGGAGAACACCGGATCGGCGAGAGCTTCGCGCATGTCGGAAACCAGGCGTTCGGTGTCACCGGAACTGAGCTCTGTGACGTCGAGCCCGAACTCCTGTGCCAGCGCCAGCACCACGGAGGTGGAGATGGGCCGGTGGTTGTTCTCCATCTGGTTCAGATAGGGCAGCGATACGCCAAGCTTGGCGGCAAAGGCCTTCTGGGTCAGGCTGAGCCGGGTGCGGATTTCGTGCAGCTTGACGCCGGCATAGAGTTTCTTCTGGGCCATGGGGTTTCTTTGCAGCTTCGCGTTTCAGCGATCTACGCTTTGCAAAGCTCAGCTTGCAAGCTGCAATTCCCGCTCCCGCAAAATCACGTAGATAATGGCGATCAGCGACAGCGCGGAGGAGGCCGCCATGAGGATCTGCAAGGGCATTGCCGTGGTGCGGCCCTCCAGCAGCACCCCTGCCAGAACCGAAAGCGCGGCTCCGCCGCCGATCATGATCGCGCCGCCCAATCCGCTGGCCGTCCCCGCAAGCTGCGGTCGCACCGAAAGAAGGCCGGCGCTGGCATTCGGTACGACCAGCCCGTTGCCGATGCCGACAGTGGTGGTGAAGGCAAAGAACGGGACGGGCCCGGAGACCCCGAGGGCGCCAAGGAGGACAGAGACGCTCAGCCCGACAGAGGCGATCGCCGTCCCGAGGAGGATCAGCGGGTTGATCCCCACCCGTGCCGCGAAGCGACCCGACAGGAAGTTCCCGAACGTGTAGCCGATGGCGGGCGCGCCGAAGCAGATCCCGGCCCAGAACGGGGTGAGCCCGAAGATGTGGTCGGCGGCATAGGGGGCTCCGCCGAGGAAGGCGAAGAAGGCGCCGGAGGCGAAGGCCGCGGACATCGCATAGCCCCAGAAGCGGCGCGACAGCAGCAGTTCGGGATAATCCCTGATCTGGTCTGCAAAGCGGATGCCGGTGCTGGTCGCCGTTTCGCCAAGGTCGCGCCAGCAGAGCCAGCCGAGCGCACCGCCCGACATCATCAGGAAGACGAAGATCGCCCGCCAGCCGAAAAGCTCGTCCAGCAGGCCGCCGATCATCGGCGCGAACATCGGCACCAGCGACATGCCCATCGTGACGTAGCCGATCCTGGAGGCGGCTTCGTTCTGCGGGTACATATCCCGGACCACGGCGCGGGACAGCACGAGCCCGACCGCGACGAAGGCCTGCGCCATGCGGCAGGCCAGGAACACCTCCACATTGGGCGCGAGCATGCACCCCAGTGTCGCAAGCAGGAAGACCACGAGCGCCCAGAGCACCACCGGACGGCGTCCGAAGCGATCGGACAGCGGGCCAATAAAGATCTGCATCACGGCGGTGGTCGCCAAATAAAGCGACACCGAGAGTTGCATGACGGTGTAGTCGGTGCCGAAATGCTCCGTCATTGCCGGCAGAGACGGCAGGAAGACACTCATGTTCATGGCCGAAAGACCGGCCAGGAGAACGAGTGTGACGATATGTGGCGGTGTGCTGCGGTCGAGAAAAACCGGCCGTGCATGGGTGGTCATTCCCCCGACCTAGGTGTCTGGCGAAAGAAAGTCCATCTATGCTTGGGGAATCCGACCAATATGATGGGTGTTTGCTGATTTGCGATTTGCCAAACTTTGACTGTCAACACTTTGCAAATTTTCCAATTCGGACTTCCGGCACACCCGGTCCATGGGCTAGGCGATGGAAAGGGAAATTAAGGGGACGGGAACATGAAGCACATTTTGGCCGAGTTGGAGACCCGTCGTGCCTCGGCACGGCTTGGCGGCGGACAGCGCCGGATCGACAGCCAGCACAAGAAAGGCAAGCTCACGGCCCGCGAGCGAATCGAACTTCTGCTCGACGAGGACACGTTCGAAGAGTTCGACATGTTCGTCACCCACCGCTGCACCGATTTCGGCATGGAGGACGACAAGCCGGCCGGCGACGGCGTGGTCACCGGGTGGGGCACGATCAACGGTCGCATGGTCTACGTGTTCAGCCAGGATTTCACCGTCTTCGGTGGCTCTCTCAGTCAGACTCACGCGCAGAAGATCTGCAAGATCATGGATATGGCGGTCCAGAATGGCGCCCCGGTGATCGGGATCAACGATTCCGGTGGCGCGCGGATCCAGGAGGGCGTCGACAGCCTCGCGGGCTATGCGGAGGTGTTCCAGCGCAATATCGAGGCGTCGGGCATCATCCCGCAGATCTCCGTGATCATGGGGCCATGCGCGGGTGGCGCCGTCTACTCGCCGGCGATGACCGACTTCATCTTCATGGTGAAGGACACCTCCTACATGTTCGTGACCGGTCCCGACGTGGTGAAGACCGTGACCAACGAGGTCGTGACGGCGGAGGAGCTTGGCGGTGCCTCCACACATACGAAAAAGTCCTCGGTGGCCGACGGTGCCTTCGACAATGACGTCGAAGCACTGGCAGAGATTCGGCGCCTGTTCGACTTTCTGCCAACGAACAACCGGCAGAAAGCGCCCGTCCGGCCGTTTTTCGATGCGCCGGACAGGATTGACGACAGCCTCGATACGCTGATCCCCGACAATGCCAACATGCCCTACGACATGAAGGAACTGATCAACAAGATCGCGGACGAGGGCGACTTCTTCGAGATACAGGAGGAGCACGCAAAGAACATCATCACCGGGTTCATCCGGCTGGAGGGGCAGACCACGGGCGTCGTTGCCAACCAGCCGATGGTGCTGGCGGGGTGCCTCGACATCGACAGTTCCAAGAAGGCGGCCCGTTTCGTCCGCTTCTGCGATGCCTTCGAAATCCCGATCCTGACCTTGGTCGATGTGCCCGGCTTCATGCCTGGCACGGATCAGGAATATGGCGGCGTTATCAAGCATGGCGCGAAGCTTCTCTTTGCCTTTGGTGAGGCCACGGTGCCGAAGGTGACTGTGATCACCCGCAAGGCCTATGGCGGCGCCTACGACGTGATGAGTTCAAAGCACCTGAAAGGCGATATCAACTACGCCTGGCCGACGGCCGAAATCGCGGTGATGGGCGCCAAGGGGGCGGTGGAGATCCTGTATCGCTCGGATCTTGGCGATGCGGAGAAGATCGCACGGCATACCAAGAGCTACGAGGACCGCTTCGCCAATCCCTTCGTTGCGGCCGAGCGGGGCTTCATCGATGAAGTCATCCTGCCGCGGCGGACCCGACTTCGTGTCGCACGCGCCTTCGCGAGCCTTCGCAACAAAAAGCGGGCGATGCCGTGGAAGAAGCACAACAACATTCCACTCTGAGTAGGCTCGGGGCGGCCACACCGGCCGCACGCGATGTGGCGACAAAGACAGACGGAGACGATTGCGAATGACGTCAGGAGGACA
Organism: Aliiruegeria haliotis; assembly: GCF_003003255.1. Classification (GTDB taxonomy): domain Bacteria; phylum Pseudomonadota; class Alphaproteobacteria; order Rhodobacterales; family Rhodobacteraceae; genus Tropicimonas; species Tropicimonas haliotis. Next base: position 249,220 of record NZ_PVTD01000002.1, on the reverse strand, counting down.
GCCATGAGCCGGGATCGCTGGCACATCCGGCGCGATGGGCCGGTGCTGACGCTGGCCCGCCGGCTGCCGGCGCGCTTCGATGTCGCGGTCGCCACCGAACTACCGCCGGGCGGACGTCAACGAGTGGCGAGCCAGATCCGGCAGGACCTCTGGCGGGCATTGCAGCACCAGCGCGGGTTTTCCCCGGTCGTCGAGGTGACGACGATCGCTGGTGGACTTCGGGTGCGTGCAGGTGGCCGTGTGGATGGCGCTTTCAGCCGATGCGCGCTGGAGGGCCGGATCCGCGCCGTGCTGGAAGACCCGGCGCGGCGGGATCGCTGGTGCCGCGTGGCCGGAAAGGGACGGGGGACGGGATGCGCCTGATCGGACTGGGATGGGCATTGGCCTTTTTTGCCGCCGCAGCCGTGGCGCAGGATGCCGGCTTGGAGGCGTCGTTCCACGACCTGATCGTCGAACAGCAATCGGATGGCCAGACCTGGCTGACGCTTCGGTTCGTCTCTCCCAGGATCGGCCCGGAGGATGGCGAGCTGGGGTACGAGGAAGTTGCCGGCGATCTGGACCGCCTGTGCGATCTGCATGGGATGACGGCGGTGGAGGAAAGCGGCGGCGCCGATCAGGTCTACATCACCCTGATGGATCGCGTGATCGAGCGCGGCGTCTACGACCCCGAGGCAACCATGTATATCGGCGCCTACAAGCCGACGGCGGATGGCTGCGTCTGGCAATGACTAGAGGGCAGGAGCAGGGGCCGATGCGCCCGCAAGGAGAATGACATGCTGAAGCACCGCGGCTTCCCGGGGCGACTGACCGGGACCGATTTCCAGTTCACGCTGCGGCGCGAGAACAAGGGCGGCGCGACCCCGCTGAAGGCGCGCAAACGGCACGCCGACAGGAAACCGGCGGACAAACGCGCCGACGCGGCCTTCCTGCAGGCGATCCTGGAGCATTTCGGTGATCAACCCTTCGAACGAGGCAATCTGGACGCCGGTCGGCTGAGCTGGTTGTTCGGACAGGAAGTCGTGCCGGCAGAGGACCCGTTCGACCCGGCATCCTACGAGGCCATGCTGGTCGTCGATCTCTCGGTGATCAAACGGACTTTTCCCGATGTGCTCGACAAGTTCGACATCATCGAGGATGACGCGGGAGAAGATTGGGCGTGAAGTCGCCGACGGGATCTCTCAACCGGCAGGTTCCGGCTGATCGTGGCGTGTTGAAATACTGCCTCTTGGCAGATTGCACGCGCTGCGCAAGCGTGGCTCTGGGCCGGTCGCATCCCAGCACCCCCCCCCACTGGCCCGGTAACTACAGACGTACCCCTTTCTACTTTTGGCGGCCGTGTTCCAGCAAGACACGGCCGCCGCTTTTCCGTGGCCGCAGTTTCGGCTGTTTGTTGCCGAGACCTGTGAACGCGGGATTTAAGCCCGTCGCCAAATGCGCCATAGCCTCCGACAGCCAAACCAAAAACGGAGCAGAAAAATGGCACACTCTCTCAGGATTCTTGCAGCTATCGCCATCGTGGGCCTCCTGGCCGCCTGCGATTCCAACACCAACCTGGAGAATGCTGGCATCGGCGCCGCAACCGGCGCCGGCGTGGCGGCCGTTACCGGCACGAGTGTCGCCACCGGAACCGCGATCGGCGCGGCGGCAGGCGCCCTTACCAACGAAGTCAAGAAGGCGGCCCGCTAGCGGTCCGATTCCGACACTGCGGCCGCAGAGGATGCAGCGGCCGCAACCCGGTAATACCGAATTGGGCGGAGATTTCGCCCGGAAATTGAGATATTTGGGGGCCATCGGAGCGAAAGACTCCGGTGGCCTTTCCTGTGTTTGCGAACGCGAAGGGCAGCCAGGCTGCCCCAAGGGACACTTGAGAGGGGACGGAAATGTTTGAAAAGCTTCTGATTGCCAACCGGGGGGAGATCGCCTGTCGTGTTATCAAAAGCGCACGAAAGATGGGAATCGAGACGGTTGCGATCTTTTCCGATGCCGACAGGCATGCGCTGCACGTGCACATGGCCGATGAAGCCGTTCACATCGGACCACCGCCCGCGAACCAATCCTACATCGTCATCGACAAGGTGATGGACGCCATCCGGCAGACGGGCGCCCAGGCCGTTCACCCGGGCTATGGCTTCCTGTCGGAAAATCGCAAGTTCGCCGAGGCGCTGGAGGCCGAGGGCGTGGCCTTCGTGGGCCCGCCCGCTTCCGCCATCGAAGCCATGGGCGACAAGATCACCTCCAAGAAGATCGCGCAGGAGGCGGGCGTCAGCACGGTCCCGGGCTACATGGGCCTGATCGAGGATGCCGACGAAGCCGTGAAGATCGCGAACGAGATCGGCTACCCTGTGATGATCAAGGCCTCTGCCGGCGGCGGCGGCAAAGGCATGCGGATCGCCTGGAACGATGAAGAAGCGCGCGAGGGCTTCCAGTCCTCGAAGAACGAGGCGGCGAGTTCATTCGGGGACGACCGGATCTTTATCGAGAAGTTCGTGACCCAGCCCCGCCACATCGAGATCCAGGTGCTGGCGGACAAGCACGGCAATTGCATCTACCTCAATGAGCGCGAGTGCTCGATCCAGCGTCGCAACCAGAAGGTGATCGAGGAGGCGCCAAGCCCCTTCCTCGACCCCGAAACACGCAAGGCGATGGGCGAGCAGGCCTGCGCACTAGCGAAGGCGGTCGACTATTGCTCGGCCGGGACAGTGGAGTTCATCGTTGATTCCGACAAGAACTTCTATTTCCTGGAGATGAATACCCGCCTGCAGGTGGAACACCCCGTGACCGAGTTGATCACCGGCGTCGACCTAGTGGAGCAGATGATCCGGATCGCCCATGGCGAACCGCTCGACATCACGCAGGAGGATATCGGCATCAAGGGCTGGGCGATCGAGAGCCGGCTTTATGCCGAGGACCCGTACCGCGGTTTCCTGCCCTCGATCGGACGTCTGACGGCCTATCGTCCGCCCGCGGAAGTGAACCGCCCGGATCTGGCCGTGCGCAACGATACCGGCGTCTACGAGGGCGGCGAGATCTCGATGTACTACGATCCGATGATCGCCAAGCTTTGCACCTGGGCGCCGGAGCGCGGTGCCGCTATCGACGCCATGCGCAACGCGCTCGACAGTTTCGAAGTCGAAGGTATCGGACACAACATCCCCTTCCTGTCTGCCGTGATGGACCATCAGCGGTTTCTGGACGGCAACATCACCACCGCCTTCATCGAAGAGGAGTACCCGGACGGTTTTCAGGGGGTGACCCTTCCGGAAGATGCGCTGAAGCGGGTGGCTGCCTGTGCGGCGGGCATGTTCCGCGTGGCGGAGATCCGGCGCACGCGCATCACCGGCACCGTCGACAATCACCGCCGCAAGGTGGGCATCGACTGGGTTGTCGTCGTGGACGGCACCGAATTCCCGGTCAGCATCGAGGCGCACAAGCACGGCACCACCGTGATCTTCGACGACCGCAGGATCGCGATGAAGAGCAAGTGGACGCCCGGCGATTCGCTGGCCGTTGTCGAGATCGACGGCGCGAAACACGCGTTCAAGGTGGACAAGTTCACGTCGGGCTACCGGATCCGCTACCGGGGGGCCGATATGACGGTCAAGGTGTTTACGCCGCGCCAGGCTGAACTGGCCCGGCTGATGCCGGAGAAACTGCCGCCGGACACCTCCAGGATGCTGCTCTGCCCGATGCCGGGCCTGATCGTGAAGCTGAATGTCGAGGCCGGCGACACGATCCAGGAGGGGCAGGCGCTCTGCACGGTGGAGGCCATGAAAATGGAGAACATCCTGCGCGCGGAGAAATCCGGCGTGGTCGCAAAGATAAACGCTGCCCCGGGCGACAGCCTCGCCGTGGACGATGTGATCATGGAGTTCGAATGATCTCACCTGATGGCATAGACGGACGCGGAGGGCCGGTGTTCCCGGCCCCTGCCGGCGTGCCGTCGGTGCCGTTTTTCGTGCGCGCGCCAGCGTCCGACGTGGCGCCGGCGGCACATCGGGGACAGGATGTCGGGGGGGAGGCGTTGAACGTCTACCCGGCGCTCCCATGCCGGTCGCGGATTTCCTGCCGGCGGAGCGGGGTCTTGTCGATGGTGCGCCCGATCTCCCGCGTGGACCAGGGTGACGGCTTGCGCAGCTTCACCACGCCGTCCTTGTCCACCATCACCAATGCGAAACCGCGTGGGCGCAATGTCTTGCGCACATCCGATTTCGCACCGGGATCGGTGTCGAGCACCACCACAACGTCCCGCGAGACGAGGTCCTGCGGGCGCTGGTTGATAAGCTGCAACTGCTGGATGAACCGCGGGTCGGCCTCGGTCTCGGCAAAGACCAGCAACACGCGTTTGGTCCAGAGGAAGTCGTCCAGCACCACGTCGGCGGCGTCGAGGAACTGCAGATCACTGGCAGTCTCGGCCGTCGCCTGCAACGCTTCGCTTTCGGCCTCGGCGGTTGCCTGCACAGCTTCGCTTTCGGCCTCGGCGGTCGCATGCACAGCTTCTCGTTCGGACGCGGGCGTGGTCGCCTTGTCTTCGGCAGCAACGGCCGCCTCTGCCGACTGCGCCATCGCGGAGACAGGTATCCCCGCCACAAGGGCAAGGCACAGCAACAGGGTCAGGGGGCTACGGGGCAATCTCGTCTCTCCTCGTCTTGCAAGAGATATAGGCGAGCATCCGCCGAAAGCTAAGAGCAAATCGTTCAACCTTTCGCAAGGCGAAGGTCTTAACCCAACGGAAAGCAGGCCGGCGCTATGCCCTGGGGATCTTCACCCGGGCCGGCACGGACGGCGTCGGCCCCGTTCGGGAGCCCGCTTGCACATGCATGTCACCCTCCACCTGGGGGCCCACCGCACCGGCGTCGCCACGTTGCAGCGGTTCCTGCTGGCCAACCGTCGGGATCTGCACGCGAACCGAATCGCCGCCTGGGTCTCGCCCGAGCTGCGCGCGGGCATGATCTCCGGCCTCGTGCGCCGCCCGGAGGCGGTCAGCCTGAAGGACGAAAGGACCGGCCGCCGCTCCGTGGGTCTATTGCGCCTGCGGCAGGACCGGCTGGAAAAACAGGGCAGGGCACGCCTGATCGTGAGTGAGCCCTACATGATCGGCACGCCGGGCACCTGCCTGCGCAGCGGGAGGCTCTACCCCTGGGCCGGCGAGCGTCTGCTTCAATTCCAACATGCCTTTGCCGACCGTTGCGACCGAATCCTTATCTCCATCCGGTCCTATGACCGGTTCTGGACCTCGCTGCTGGCCTCGCGGTTGGCGGAGGGCTATCGTTTCCCCGACGCGGCCGCTCTTGACCGGCTTGTCACCCAGCCCCTGCGCTGGCGGCACCTGATCGCAGAGGTGGCCCATGTATTTCCGCGAGCGCGCCTTTTCCTTGCGGCGCAGGAGGCGTTCTGCGCTTTGCCGGAGCGCCAGTTCGCCGCCCTGAGCGGCATCACCTTTCTTCCGGGACAGGTGTCCCGTATGGCAGAGGCAAGGGGATGGCATCGGCGCAGCCCCACGGCCGACCGCATGCGCGCACTGCTGCGCGACCGCGGTCAGGAGGCGCCGGTGCGCGCCGACGGCTCCGGCCGCTGGTATCCATTCGACGAGCTGCAGCGCACTGCGCTGCTTGCTCAATACTCCGAAGATCTTGCCTGGCTGCGCGGTGGCGCAGGTGGGCTCGCAACCCTCATCGAACATGCGGATACCCCCCAACCTATCCGCAGTGACTCTAACTGGAGGATCTCACCCCGATGACCACGAAGAAAACCACACAGGACTGGGCCGAACTGGCCACCAAGGAGTTACGCGGCAAGCCGCTCGACGCACTCACCTGGGAGACTCTGGAAGGCATCAAGGTCAAGCCTCTCTACACGGCGGAGGATACCGCCGAGCTCGACCTCGACACGCTCCCGGGCTTCGAACCCTTCACCCGCGGCGTGAAGGCGACGATGTATGCCGGGCGCCCATGGACGATCCGCCAGTATGCCGGGTTCTCCACCGCCGAGGAATCGAACGCCTTCTACCGCAAGGCGCTTGCCGCCGGGCAGCAGGGCGTTTCCGTGGCCTTCGACCTCGCCACGCACCGCGGCTACGACAGTGACCACCCCCGCGTGGAAGGCGATGTCGGCAAGGCCGGCGTGGCCATCGACAGCGTCGAGGACATGAAGATCCTGTTTGACGGCATCCCGCTCGACAAGGTTTCCGTCTCCATGACCATGAACGGCGCGGTGATCCCCGTGCTCGCCAACTTCATCGTCGTGGGTGAGGAGCAGGGCCACGACAAGGCGGTTCTCGCCGGGACCATCCAGAACGACATCCTCAAGGAGTTCATGGTCCGCAACACCTATATTTATCCGCCTGAACCCTCGATCCGGATCATCGGTGATATCATCGAGTACACCGCCAACGAGATGCCGAAGTTCAACTCGATCTCGATCTCGGGTTACCACATGCAGGAAGCCGGCGCGAACCTCGTGCAGGAACTGGCCTATACGCTGGCCGACGGCCGCGAATATGTCCGCACCGCGATCAAGGCGGGCATGGAGGTCGACAAGTTCGCCGGCCGGTTGTCGTTCTTCTTCTGCATCGGCATGAACTTCTTCATGGAAATCGCCAAGTTGCGGGCCGCCCGGACCCTTTGGGCTCGTGTCATGGACGAGTTCGGCGCGAAGAACCCGCGGTCGAAGATGCTCCGGACCCACTGCCAGACGTCCGGCGTGTCGCTTCAGGAGCAGGATCCCTACAATAACGTCATCCGCACCGCCTACGAGGCGATGTCGGCGGCGCTGGGCGGCACGCAGTCGCTGCACACCAACGCGCTGGACGAGGCGATCGCCCTGCCGACGGACTTCTCCGCACGTATCGCGCGCAACACGCAGATCATCCTGCAGGAAGAAACGCAGGTGACCCGTGTCGTCGACCCGCTCGCCGGCTCCTACTACATCGAAAGCCTGACCAACGAGCTGGTCGAGAAGGCCTGGGCGCTGATGGAGGAGGTCGAGGAGATGGGCGGCATGACCGCCGCCGTGAACTCCGGCATGCCGAAAATGCGGATCGAGGAATCGGCGGCCAAGCGGCAGGCGATGATCGACCGTGGCGAGGAAGTGATCGTCGGGACCAACAAGTACAAGCTGGCCGAAGAAGCGGAGATCGACATTCTCGATGTCGACAACGTCGCGGTGCGGGAGAGCCAGATCGCCCGGCTTGAAAAAATGCGCGCCGAACGGGACGAGGCTGCCTGCCAGGCAGCCCTCGAAGAAGTCACCCGTCGCGCAACCGAAGGCGGCAACCTGCTGGAGGCCGCCGTCGAAGCCGCCCGTGCGCGGGCCTCTGTTGGAGAGATCAGCATGGCGATGGAAAAGGTGTTCGGCCGCCATCGGGCCGAGGTGAAGACACTGGCCGGCGTGTATGGCGCAGCCTACGAGGGTGACGACGATTTCGCCGCCATCCAAAAATCGGTCGAGAGCTTTGCCGAGAAGGAAGGCCGCCGCCCGCGGATGCTCGTGGTCAAGATGGGCCAGGACGGCCATGACCGCGGCGCCAAGGTGATTGCCACCGCCTTCGCCGACATCGGTTTCGACGTCGATGTCGGGCCGCTCTTCCAGACGCCGGAGGAGGCCGCGCAGGATGCCATCGACAATGACGTGCATATCATCGGGATTTCCTCCCTGGCCGCGGGTCACAAGACGCTGGCCCCGCGCCTCGTCGAGGCGCTGAAGGCACAGGGAGCCGAGGATATCATCGTGATCTGTGGCGGTGTCATCCCGCACCAGGACTACGAGTATCTCTACAATTCCGGCGTCAGCGCGATCTTCGGTCCGGGCACGAACATCCCGGCCGCCGCGCAGGAGATCATGGACATCATCGGCAACAAGAAGGACAGCGCTGCCTGATCGGCAGCGCGTCGCCCCTTGCCATTGGCCGGGGGAGTTGGTCCAAGAGAAAGGGCGGGCGCAGGCCTGCCCTTTTTCGGTTCGGGGAGGTGCCCATGCTGGCATTCGATCATCTTGCGGTGTCGTGCGAGGCGCTGGCGGACGGAACGGCCGCGGTCGATGCCGCCCTTGGCGTCCCTTTGGGTCCGGTCGGACATCATCCGTATTTCGGCACCCACAACCGGCTGCTGTCGCTGGGCGGGACAGAATACCTCGAAGTGATTGCCATCGACCCGGAGGCCCCTCCGCTCGGGCGCCCGCGCTGGTTCGACCTCGATCACTTCTCCGGGGCGCCTCGCCTCACCAACTGGATCATGAATTGTCCCTCGCTGTCGGCAGAACTGGACCGGCTCGGCACGGGCGCCGGCGCGCCGGTGGCGCTCGAACGCGGGCCCTATCGCTGGCAGATGGCGGTGCCGGACGACGGGCGGTTGCCATTCGACACCCTGCACCCGGCCCTGATCTCCTGGGAGAGTGCGCACCCGGCGCCCAACCTGCCCGAAAGCGGCTGTCGGCTGCATCGGCTGATCGTCTCCCATCCGGAGGCGGCGCAGTTGGCGGAGATCCTCGCGCTGTCCGATCCGAGGATCGTATTCGAAAACGGTGCACCAGGCCTGCGGGCGGAAATTGCGACACCCTCCGGGACACGGCGTCTGCCGTGAAAATCCGCCGGGCGCAGGTCGGGGATGCCGGGGGGATCGTGGCCATCGCGAACCCGATCATCCGGGACACGGTGATCACGTTCACCACCGAGGAAAAGAGCGTCGCCGGCACGGTGCAGGCGATGCAGGACGGCCAGCCGTTCTGGGTCGCGGAGGCTTCCTGCGGCATCGTCGGCTATGCCACCCTGTTTCCATTCCGGAGCGGTCCCGGATACGCCCGCACGCGGGAGCACACAATCGGCCTCCTGCCGTCTGCGCGTGGGCAAGGGGCCGGCCGGTGCCTGATGGACGTGATGCTGGCGGAAGCGTCCGCGCAGGGCGTTCATTCCGTCTTTGCCGGCGTCAGCGGCGAAAACCGCGCCGGGATCGATTTTCACACGGCGCTTGGCTTTCGCGAGGTCGCCCGCCTGCCGGAAGTCGGCTGGAAATTCGGCCGTTGGCACGATCTCGTGCTCATGCAAAAAATCCTGTCGGACGTGTTATCAACGGGCTAGGGTGCGTTCATGTCGATCTGGACCCGCATTTCCGCCGCGCTTTCGGCGTTGGCCTCCGGGGAGTCGCTGTCGGAGGTTTTCGACCGCCTGCGCACCCCGCCCGAACGTTCCGTGGCCTTTGCCATCGCGGTGATCGCGCTTGGCGCGAAGCTGGCCAAGGCGGATGGAGCCGTCACACGTGACGAGGTTCGCGCCTTTCGCGAGGTTTTCATCATCCCCCCCGATGAAGAAGAGAACGCTGCGCGTGTCTTCAACATGGCCCGGCAGGACGTTGCAGGTTTCGACGTCTACGCCCGCCGCATTGCCTCTCTGTTCGAAGGCCGTCCGGAGGTTCTGAGCGACCTGATGGAGGGGCTGTTCCATATCGCGATGGCGGATGGAGATTACCACGAACGCGAGGACGCGGTGCTGACGGAGGTGGCGCGGATCTTCGGTATCGACGACCGCGAGTTCCGCAGCCTGCGTGCTCGCTCCGTGCCCGATGCGGCGCCGGATCCCTACGAGGTTCTCGGTGTGACACCTGAGATGCCGGTCACAGAGATCCGCAAGGCCTGGCACAAGGCGGTGCGGGCAAGTCACCCCGACGTGATGATCGCACGCGGCGTGCCCGAAGAAGCGATCCGGATGGCCGAACAGCGCCTGATCGCGCTCAACCGGGCCTGGGAGGAAATCTCCGCCAAGGCGGCCTGACGGGGCACGCTCGGAGCGCGCGGGTGGACTTCGCAGATCGCCAACACCGCTTTCATCCTGCAGGCCACGCGTCGGGCCTTGCCAGTTGACCGCCGCCAATGACGCCGCATAGATGGATGAGCGAGGATGAGGGCCACCTCAACCCGTTGCGAAGCAAGGAAAATATGACGGCCATGCGGATCGCGACCTACAATGTGGAGTGGATGAACGCCCTGTTCGACAACGACGGGCAACCGCTGGCAGATGATGCATGGTCCGCGCGCTACAACATCACCCGGGCCCAGCAACTCGAAGCGCTGGGGATTGTCTTCACGGCCATCGACGCGGATGCGATCCTGATCGTCGAGGCGCCCGACCAGAGTCGGCGCCGCAGCACCGTGCGCGCGCTAGAGGCATTCGCGGCGCTGTTCGGTTTACGCCAGCGCCGCGCGGTGATCGGCTTCGGGAACCACACCGAACAGGAAATCGCGCTGCTGCACGATCCCGACGCCTTGGCGGCGACCCACGCCCCCATGGGCGATTTCGTCGGCAAGAAGGGGAGCGAGGATGGCCCCCGTTTCGATGGGTCGTTCCGGATCGACCTCGATGTCGACAACCAGCCCGACGTGGTGCAGTTTTCCAAGCCGCCGCTGGAGCTGGCGATCCAGGCCGCGAGCGGTTTTGCCTTTCGGATGATCGGTGTTCATGTGAAATCCAAGGCCCCGCATGGCGCGGCCAGCCCGGCCGAGGTCATGCAGCGATCGATCGCAAACCGGCGCAAGCAACTGGCCCAGTGCATCTGGCTCCGGCAACGGATCGACATGCATCTTGCCGATGGCGATCCGCTGATTGTTCTGGGGGATTTCAATGACGGGCCGGGGCTTGACGAATACGAGGCGCTTTTCGGCCGTTCCGGGCTGGAGATCGTTCTGGGCAAGACGCGGCCGTCGACGGAGCGGCTCTTCGATCCCCATGCGCGCCCGGCGCTGACCGGGCCGACCACGGCGCGGCATGCGACGGCGCGGTTCTACGACGAGGCGACGCGCCGCTACACGTCCGCATTGCTAGACTACGTGATGCTCTCCCCCGACCTGCTTCAGCGCAACCCGATCTGGCGGATCTGGCATCCCTTCGATGACGCGGGGGTCTACCGCACGCCGGAACTGCGTGAGGCGTTGCTTGTCGCGTCCGACCATTTCCCGGTGACGCTCGACATCGACCTGTGACCTTCCGCGGACTATAGTGGCGGCATGAAACACTTTGCCACTGCCGCCTTCGTGATCGCGCTTGCCACGGCGCCCGTCTGCTCCATCGCACAGGAGGATGGGGACGGCGGTGTCGAGGAAGGGTTCAGCCTGATCGAGGAGGGTGCGAAGCTGCTGCTGCGCGGGCTATCCGATGAGATCGAGCCAATGATGAAGGACCTGGCGATCGAGATGGAGCCAAAGCTGCGTGCCTTCGCGGAGGACCTGCTGCCGATGCTTGAGGAATTCGAATCCCTGATCGGCGACCTGAACCAGTATCACCCGCCCGAGAAGCTGCCCAATGGCGATATCATCCTGCGCCGCAAGATCCCGTTGGAGAATGGGCCGCAGGACGAGGCAGAGGGCGGGGAAGTGGATATCTGATCGGCACGCCGTCCCGGCCGGTGACTTGACGCCGGGCTATCCGCTGGCTTTCGCAGGCGGCTTCCTCGCCGCCTTTTTCTGGATCTTGACCTCAGTTTCGACTTCCAGGGCGCGGGCCAGTGTGACGAAGCGTGCAGCCGCGACCTCTCCAAACAGTGCCTCCGATTCCTGAGGCAGGTGGAGTTCAAGAATCCGCTTTTTCGGCCGGTAACGTAATTCGCCCATGCGGGTGGCGTCCACGACTGTCAGCATTGCGCCGAACCGCATCGCCTTGCCGAGCACCTCCGCTTCGCGGATCTGCTTTTCGTTCAGCAGGGTCAGGAGCGCGTCGAAACGGCCGCCGGGACGGGCATTCCGATAGCGGTGTGCCAGCGCGAGACCGAGGAAGATCCGGCCCGGATGGTCGATGCCGCCAAGGTTGCCGCGGGTGGCATTGTCGAAGCAGATCTCGGCCCGGTAGTCGGGATGCGCGCGCCAGCTGACGTCGTGCAGCAGGCAGGCCGCCTTGATCCAGCGCGGATCCGTGCGGGAGCCACGAAAGAGCGGTTGGATGAACCCATGCAGGGTGCGTCCGTAGCCCGGCAGCCGGGCAGAGGTGTGTTCGGAATGGCTCGCGGCCTCCAGCAGCGGGTCGCGGCTGCGGATCCGGTGGGGCATCTGCTCATAGAGTAACCCCTCCCGAATGCCGTAGCCCGAGGTGATGATCTCGCTCACACGGAAGGTGCTCATCAGCCGCCGCAAGACCTCCCCGGCAATCGGCACCAGCGATATCCGGGCAGAGGACAGGCTGGCGCGCTGGCGCAATTGCTCCAGGTCCTGACCATCGATCCAGTCGAGTGTTGCGCGGATGGACTTCGGCGTCATGCGGTAGTCGTGCAGGACCGAAAGCGGATAGTCCTTGCGCACCATGTCGAGCCGCGCGATGGCGCGCCATGAGCCGCCGACGAGGTAGAGCCGGTCGTGGCGCTCAATGCGGTCGTCGAGTTCGGCGATGGTGGACTTGATCTCCCGGGTCCGGGATTTCTTGCCCCCCTTCATGGTCATCAACCGCAGTGGCCCGAGGGCGCTGGTGGCGCGTTCCCGCACCAGCCCGCCCTCGATCCGAGCCAGTTCCATCGAGGAACCACCAATGTCACAGACCAGCCCCTCACCGGTGGGCCAGCCGAGCAGAACGCCCTGCGCGGAGAGCCTGGCTTCTTCCTCGCCATCGATCACGTGAACGACCTGCCCGGTCTCCGCCTCGACCTGCTGGCGAAACTCTTCGCCGTCTTCGGCGACGCGTACCGCCGCCGTGGCCACCGCCGTCAGCGGCGGGACATTCAGCGCCGCGGCGACCGCTGTGAACCGGCGGATCGCGTCAAGTGCCCTCTGCCGGCCCTTCGGGTTCAGCCGTCCGGTCCTGTCCATGCCAGCACCGAGCCCGGCCATGACCTTTTCGTTGTAGAAGTAAGCAGGGCTGCGGGCGGCGCCGTCGAAAATGACCATCCTGACAGAGTTCGACCCGACGTCGATCACTCCCACACGGGACAGCGCACGGGCGGCAGGATCGTTGAAGATAGGACGGCCGAACGGCCCCCAATCACCTGATGAATCGGGTGTCCCGTCGTGCATCGCAGCCTCCGTTGTCGCACCTTTACTTGCGCCGTTGCGCAACGAAAGGTCAATCCTTCGAGTGCGTCAACTCCGGCACATCCGCCGCGCCCGCCGAGCCACGCCCCGAAAGCGACGGGTATTCCATGAAGAACCGGTGGCAGTTGAAACCGCTTCCGTCCTTGCCCGGAGGCTGTCGCTCGAATGTGCCGTCGGGCTTCAGCACCCAGCTTTGCGCCTCGTCGGCCATGTTGGCCGCCATGATCTGGCTGACGATCTGCGCCTTGACGGTGGGGTTCCGGATGTCGACCAGGGTCTCGACCCGGCGGTTGAGGTTTCGGCCCATCCAGTCGGCGGAGGAGATAAAGACCTTGCAGCGCTTGTTGGGGAGGCCTGCGCCGTTGCCGAAGCAGACGATGCGCGAATGCTCGAGGAAGCGTCCGACGATGGATTTCACCCGGATGTTTTCCGACAGGCCCTTGATGCCGGGCCTGAGCCCGCAGATGCCGCGGATCACGAGGTTTATCTTCACGCCCGCGTTGCTGGCCGCGTAGAGCGCGTCGATCACCTCGGCCTCGATGAGTGAGTTCATCTTTGCCCAGATCTCCGTCGACTTGCCGGAGCGTGCCAGTTCCGCTTCCTTGCCGATCATCTCGACCAGCTTGGGCTTCAGCGAATGCGGCGAGATCGACAAGTTCTCCAGCACCGCCGGCTTTGCATAGCCAGAGAGGTAGTTGAAAACCTTGGTCGCATCGCGTCCCAGCGCGTCGTCGCAGGTAAAGAAGCTCAGGTCGGTGTAGATCTTCGCCGTGATCGGGTGGTAGTTGCCTGTCCCGTAGTGAGTATAGGTCACCAGCCGGTCGCCCTCGCGCCGGACCACGGTGCTGATCTTGGCGTGGGTCTTGTAGTTGGTGAAACCGTAGACCACATGTGCGCCCGCACGCTCCAGCTTTCGGGACTGGCGAATGTTGGCGGCCTCGTCGAAGCGGGCCTTGAGTTCCACCAGCGCGGTAACGGACTTGCCGTCCTCCGCCGCCTCGCAGAGCGCGTCGACAATGGGCGAGTTCTTCGAAGTCCGGTAAAGGGTCTGCTTGATGGCGAGAACGTTGGGGTCGCGGGCGGCTTGCGCAAGAAAGCGGACAACCATGTCGAAGGTCTCGTAGGGGTGGTGAAGCAGCATGTCCTTCTGCTTGATCGCCTCGAACATGTCGCCGTCGAAATCCTGAACCCGCTCCGGCACGCGCGGCGTGAATGTCGGCCACAGAAGGTCGGGACGGTTGTCGAGCACCAGCTCCTTGAGATCGGTAAGACCCAACAGCCCCTTCACCTCCACCACCTCGTCCTCGGTGACGGCGAGTTCCTCCATTATCGTCTCCCGCAGGGCTTCCGGCGCGCCGGCGGTCATCTTCATCCGGATCACCTCGCCGCGGCGGCGGCGTTTCAGCGCCACTTCGAACTCGCGCACGAGATCCTCGGCCTCCTCTTCGACTTCAAGATCGCTGTCACGCAACACGCGGAAGGCGCAATGGCCATCCAGCTTGTAGCCGGGGAAGAGCGAGCCGAGGTGCAGGATCAGCAGGTCCTCCAACGGCAGGAAACGGTGCTCGTGCGATCCGGAGGGAAGGCGGACGAAGCGGTCGACCTGCGCCGGGATCGGCAGAAGTGCCTGTCGCGCCACGCCATCGGAGGTGCGGGTCAGTTGAAGCGCAAGGCAGAAGCCCGCATTCGGGATGAAGGGGAATGGGTGCGCCGGGTCGATCGCCAGCGGCGAAAGGACGGGGAAAACCTGGGACAGGAAATGCCCTTCTAGGTGCGCCTTGTCGGTGCGGTTGAGCTTGGACAGCGTCAGCAACTTGATGCCTTCGCCCTCCATCTCCCGCTTGAGCTTGTTCCAGCTGCCTTGCTGCTCCATGAGCAGCCGACGGGCGTTGTCGTTGATCTGTGCCAGTTGCTCGGTCGGGGTGAGCCCGTCGGCGGCGGGTGTCATGTGCCCTTCTCGCGCCAGTTCCCGCAGGCCGGCGACACGGACGGTGTAGAACTCGTCGAGGTTGGTGGCCGAGATCGAGACGAACCGGACCCGTTCCAGCAGCGGGACCTTGGGATTTGTCGCCTCCTCCAGCACCCGCCAGTTGAAGGCCAGCCAGCTGAGTTCCCGGTTGAAGAACCGTTTGGGGCCGGTGATATGGGCTGCGGGCAGTTCGACGGGCTTGGGAAACGGGGCTTTGAGGAAGTCGGCCTGGGTCATCGCATGTGTCTTTCTGCTATCGGGCGGTCCGGTCGGGCGGCCGGTGGCATCCGCGGCGGGGATGCCACCGGATGTGTCTGAATTATCTACCCGGTTCCGGCGGCAGGTCCAAGACTTCCGCGGCTAGCCTGGGGCCGATTTCGCTGCCTGTTTCGAGGGCAGCAGCGTCGAGCGTCGCGACGACCCGTCCGGCTTCCGCAAAGGAGCGGTCCATGCGCTTGAGCAGCCACGGCAGCAGCGTGGGGCGCGGGGCGATCTGGCGGTCGGCAAAGAGCTTCAGGAGTACGGCCTGCAACAGCATGTCGTCGGGCGGATCGAGCCGCGCGCTCGGGGTTCCGCGCATCCGGCTGGCG
Organism: Aliiruegeria haliotis; assembly: GCF_003003255.1. GTDB lineage: Bacteria > Pseudomonadota > Alphaproteobacteria > Rhodobacterales > Rhodobacteraceae > Tropicimonas > Tropicimonas haliotis. The sequence goes on along the minus strand of NZ_PVTD01000002.1, from coordinate 233,665 downwards.
AGGTCGGGCAGGGCGATCTTCCAAAGGGCAGGGGGCGTCGCGCCCGTCACCAGCAGGCGCCCACCTTCTGCCAGCACAAGGTTGTGGAGGTGAAAGAGCGCACGCTCCGCCGCGTCGTCGCCCGCAATCTCCGGCACGTCCTCGACCACGACGTTGCCGGGGTCCGGTGCCTGTCCGGCGAGATCCCTTGCCGACAGGATGCGGGCGCCGGCCTCGGTTGCCCAGACATGCGCGAGATGTGTCTTGCCCGCCCCTTCCGGCCCGATCAACGCCAGCTTTCCGGCGGGCCAGTCCCGCCAGCGATCGACCTCGGCCACGGCGAGGGCGTTGGAGGGCGAGATGAAGAAATCCTCGCGCCCGGTTGCGGGACGCACCGGCAAGGGAATGGTCAACTGCTCGGGCATCAGGCGACCGCAATGTCCATCTTGGGCTGAGTGTACGGCAAGCGGCTGTTTCCCGTCCGGGTTGCTTGCGCGCAAGACGCGCGGTGCAACCAGGGGCTGCTGCACCTCGGGGCAGGTTGGAGAGACTGGGTGCGCACTTCCGGAAACCTCTGGCAATTTCCCGCAGGGGATCGCGGCGATACAAACGGTCTCTTGTCCAGAGTCAACACGGATGGGGCACTCGGTGCCCGGTTCGTGGCCGATTGATGCGTAGGCCGGCCGACGAAACGGGGGGCGAGCGCGCCGCGCGAAAGGGCACCGGATCCTCCTGTGGGGTTCGGTTTTTTGCTGCGCACGCAGCGCAGCAAGGGTGGCCGGAAAACCAATCGGGCTGACTTGCCATTTGACCGCCATACCCTCCGCCTCTATACCCGCATGGATCTGCAGAGCCTGCGCCCTTGACGCAATCATCGTGTCGGACGCCGCAGTTCGGCAGATCCCGCGTTTGCGATTGGTGACGTGGTGACGACCGCTTGGGAGCTTGACGAATGTCGGAGACGAGTGCCTCCTCTATCTGCCCGGCCGATGCAAGGCGGGTGTCCATGGGACACCTGTCCAGTTTTCATTCGAACGCCCGAATGCGTCAGATTGCACAAATGGATATGTGACGTAGTCAACGCACGTTGAATGAACCGCCCGCAGGTAGTCTCGCGGGCCATGCCAGACAACCCGCCACCGCGCACGGGGATGCCACGAGGCCCCGACGCCGGCATTCGGTGGGACATTTTCGGGACAGCACCATGGACGACTGGAACACACGCACGAAACTCATCCACTCCGGGATCCGCCGCAGCCAGTATGGCGAGGTGGCGGAGGCAATCTATCTCACGCAGGGCTTTGTCTACGACAGCGCCGAGCAGGCGGAGGCACGCTTTCTGGAGAGCGGGCCGGACGAGTTCATCTACGCCCGCTACGGCAACCCCACGGTCAAGATGTTCGAGGACAGGATCGCCGCGCTCGAAGGGGCCGAGGACGCCTTTGCCACGGCGTCCGGCATGGCGGCGGTGAGCGGGGCGCTGACGGCGATGCTGAAGGCGGGCGACCACGTTGTGTCGGCCCGCGCACTTTTCGGGTCCTGCCTCTACATCCTCGAAGATGTGCTGAGCCGCTATGGTGTCAGCGTGACCTTCGTCGACGGCACCGATCTGGACGCCTGGAAGAAGGCGATCAACAAGGACACCAAGGCCGTTTTCCTGGAGACCATGTCCAACCCGACGCTGGAGGTCATCGACCTGCCGGCAGTGGCAAAGATGGCGCACCGCGTCGGTGCGACGGTCATCGTGGACAACGTTTTTGCGACCCCGGTCTTTTCCCGCGCGCTGGAACTGGGCGCCGATGTGGTGGTCTACTCGGCGACCAAGCATATCGACGGGCAGGGGCGCGCGCTTGGCGGTGTGATCCTCGGCACGCAGGAGTTCATACGCGGAACCGTCGAGCCCTACATGAAGCACACCGGCGGCTCGATGAGCCCGTTTACCGCCTGGGTGATGCTCAAGGGACTGGAAACGCTGGACCTTCGTGCCCGGGCGCAGGCCGCGACAGCACAGGCCATGGCCGAAGCACTGCAATGGGATTCGCGTCTGGAACGCGTGATCTACCCCGGCCTTGAACAGCACCCGCAGCATGTTCTGGCAATGAACCTGCTGGAGAAGCCGGGGACGGTCCTGTCGCTCGATATCAAGGGCGGGCAAGAGGCCGCGTTCCGCTTCATCAATGCGCTGAAGATCATGGTGATCTCCAACAACCTCGGAGATGCGAAGTCGATCGTCACCCATCCGGCGACAACCACCCACCAGCGTCTGAGCGACGCGCGCAAGGCGGAACTGGGGATCACTCCGGGCCTGGTTCGGGTGAGCCTTGGGATCGAGGATACCGACGACCTGATTGCCGACGTGAAGCAGGCGCTCGACGCGGTCTGAGCGGATGGGCGGCAGTGGCCCTGCCGCCTCGTACCATTACGCGCAGTGTGCAGCCGACCGGATGGATCGGGCCGGGTCTGGTTGGGCGTCGCAGGTCGAATGCTGTGTCAATGGGCTCGGCGTCGATTCTGGTCCCGGTTTCGCTGGCGCCCGACGTGCCTTTTCGCTGTGGCAGAGGTGGACATCGGTCAATGGTTTTCGGCGGCCCAATCCTGATGGGGCTGCTGTTGGTGTGTCCGTTCGTGGCTGGCGCGGCGGCCCCAATCCACCTGCGCCCATGCGCGTTCATGCAACACGTAGGTGAACAGGCCACACCCCGCCCCGAGAGCCGCGATCATGCCGCCCTTCGCGACGGAGCCCGTCACCGACCAGTTGATCAGGGTCATCACGGCCAGTCCCAGGACCTGCCATGTCACGGCTTTCGCGATACTGCGTGCTGGGGTTTCGCTCATCTCCTGCCTCCGGTTTTTCCGTTTTCATTCAGCCCTCTATCGCGCCGGAGTTGAGGAAAGGGAATTCTGGAAATACTCTTGCTTTTCTCCACGATGTTGAGAAAAATCTGCAACTATGAAAATCATGGACAAACGCGATCGGGCCGTGGTGTTCCGGGACCGGCTCGCCGTTCAGATGGCGGTGCTGGGGATGAACCGAAGCGCCCTGGCGCGCGCCACCGGGGTGGACCGGTCCACCGTGGCGCAACTTCTGTCGGAGGGCACGGCGCGGCTGCCCAATGCGCATCTGGCGGCGGAATGTGCGCGCGTCCTCGGTGTCAGTTCCGACTGGCTTCTGGGCCTCTCCGACCGCCCGGAGCGGCCCGGGGACGTGCTTGCGGCGGCGGTGACCGTGACGGAGGCCGCGCGATCCTCGGCAGATGCGCAGTTGCACGAGTGGCACCGGGAGGCCGCGGGGTACAAGATCCGGCACGTGCCCGCGACGCTACCTGACGTCCTGAAAACGAAGGCCATGCTCGGCTGGGAATACCAGCGGCACCTTGGCAAGACGCCCGAACAGGCCATCGGCGCCATGCAGGACCGCTACCTGCTGATCGGCGAGCATATGTCGGACTACGAAATCGGCATCTCCATGGGAGAATTGCGGGCCTTTGCCAGCGGCACCGGCTACTACGACGGGCTTGCCGCGGATATCCGGCGCGAGCAAGTCGATGCGATGATCGAGGCAGGGGAGAGCCTCTATCCCTCGTTGCGGCTTTTTCTCTATGATTCCAGGCGGATGTTCAGCGCGCCGGTGACTGTTTTCGGGAGCTTCCTCGGCGTGGTCTACGTGGGGCGGTTCTACCTCGCCTTTCGCTCGCGGGACAGGGTGCGGTCCCTGACGGAGCATTTCGACGGGTTGGTTCGCGAGGCAGAGATCGGGTCGCGGGGCGTGGTGCCGTGGTTGCAGGCGCTGCGGGACGGGATCGAAGACGGCTGAAAACGGTATGTTGGGCCGGGGCGCACGCGTCCTGACACCTTCATAGGCAATGCGCATCGACGCGTCGTCCGAGCATTGGACCGAAGGGCCACGCGACCTGAACGCGACGGTGTCTGTTCAGGCAAGTGGGCACCGCGCTCAAACCTTGTTCGCGTCGGACCAACACAAGGCGCGCTTCGGAGGCGCGTGGGTCCAGTGTGGTCGGCAGTTCGCAGGCTCCAATGGTCACCGCAAGCACGTGGTGCATCCCAGGCCGCCACACCCGCACGCCGTGACAGCACGCTTGACCTTTGCCGTCTCCCTTTGGCAGATGCTCCGAAGCCACGAGGAGTGCGGATGAAACCCTTTCTGATCCTGCAATTGCGCCCGGAGCCCGACGCCTCGGACAACGAGTATGAAGCGTTCCTTGCCAAGGGCGGGCTACGGCCGGAGGAGACACGACGGATCCGGCTGGAGCGGGAGGCGATCCCAGCAGACCTCGACCTTGCCGATTTCGCGGGCGTTATTGTCGGTGGCGGGCCGGGCTGCATCTCCGATCCGGATGAGTGCAAACCCCCGGTCGAGAAGAAGATAGAGCAGGAGATCCTTGCGCTGATGCCACAGATCACGCAGCAGGATATTCCCTTCATGGGCTGCTGCTACGGTATCGGCATTCTCGCGCATCACCTTGGGGCGCGGGTCAGCAAGGAGGCTTATTTCGAGCCGCCCGGTGCCGTGGCCTGCACTCTGACAGAGGCAGGCAGGGCCGATCCGGTGATGTCAGGGCTGCCCGAGCAGTTCAACACGCTGGTCGGCCACAAGGAGGCGGTGCAGGACTTGCCACCGGGGTGCACGCACCTGTTGGCCTCCGCCCCCTGTCCGTTCCAGATGATCCGGCATGGCAAGAACGTCTATGCGACCCAGTTCCACCCCGAGGCCGATGGTGAGGTCTTCGCGGTGCGGATCGAGATCTACAAGCACAAGGGCTACTTCCCGCCGGAGACCGCCGCCACACTGACCGAAGAGGTCATGGCGGCCGAGGTCGACACCGCTCCTCTCATCCTGCGCAATTTCGTCGAGCGCTATCGGGGCAACTAAAAACGATCCGGTCGCAGGCGGACAGCGTAGTAAATCCAGAGAAGCGACTGGACAAACCCTGCCTGCATGCCGACCTATGAAGGATGCCGGAGAGACCGCGAGGACCTGACATGAATATCCATGCGCCCGATTTCGCCGAAAGCCCCACCCGAGACGAGGCCGAGGCGGCGCTCAGGACGCTGCGCAACTGGCTCGGCAGTGCCTCCGACGTGGAAGTTGCCGACCTCGATCCGGTGGTGGCGCGTCTGGCGCCGGAGAGTGTCTCCAACACCTATCCCGCGCTGAGCCGCTCCTACCCGGAGGATTTCGAGGTCGATACGGCCTACCGCGCGTCGATGCCCGACCTTCAGAACGGGCCCGAAAGCCTGATCAAGGGGGCACGCCAGCAGATTGCCCATGTCGGGATATCCAATTTTCGGTTGCCGATCCGCTTTCATCGCCGCGATGGCGACGACCTGACGCTTGAGACAAGCGTGACAGGAACCGTCAGCCTTGAGGCCGACAAGAAGGGCATAAACATGTCCCGGATCATGCGCAGCTTCTACGGATCAGCGGAGCGTACTTTCAGTTTCGAAGTGATGGAAGACGCGCTCGGCGCCTACAAGCGCGACTTGGAAAGCTGTGACGCGCGGATCGCGATGCGCTTTTCCTTCCCGATGAAGGTTGGCTCGCTGCGTTCCGGTCTCGAAGGTTACCAGTATTACGACATCACGCTGGAGATGATCGACCGTGACGGCGAGCGGTTGAAAGTGATGCATCTCGACTACGTCTATTCGTCGACCTGTCCCTGCTCTCTGGAGCTTTCCGAACACGCCCGCCGGGAGCGTGGCCAGATGGCGACGCCCCATTCCCAGCGCTCTGTGGCGCGGATCTCGCTGGTGGTGGAGCCGGACACGGATGTGCTGTGGTTCGAGGATCTGGTGGAACTCTGCCGTCGTGCGATCCCGACCGAAACACAGGTGATGGTGAAACGCGAGGACGAGCAGGCGTTCGCAGAGCTGAACGCAGCCAATCCGATCTTCGTGGAAGATGCCGTGCGGCTCTTTGCCGAGGCGCTGCGGGCAGACACGCGGATTGGCGATTTCCGGGTGATCGCAAGCCACCAGGAGAGCCTGCACAGCCATGATGCGATTTCAGTGCTGGTCGAGGGGCCGACTTTCGACACTGCAAGCTTCGATCCGCGGACGTTTTCCGGGTTGATCCACGTCGGCTGACCTTTTTCGAGGCATCCTGTTTGGAACGAGAGGGCGGGCCCGGGATCTGCGTACGCCTAGCGAGGGTATCGGCCCGCCCTGACACACTGGCAGGTTGATGAGCTTGCAGGCGTCCCTCCGGTGAGCAAAGACGCGGATATCGCTGCGAGAGTCGGGCATATCGGCGGCTCACCCTGCGGTTCGATCCCGCCAGCGGCTTTCGTCGCGTATTGGCAATCCCCGGGATCCCGCAGTCCATTCATGGCCTGTTTCCGGTTACCGAGGTGAGGGACGCGCAGTCACCGGCCAGAAGTGCGGGCGGCAAACAGGGCGTTGCAGTGAAGCCAGCGCCTACGCTCGCCAGAAGGCCGCCGTCAGCAGCGCGTACACCGCGACCAGCTCCAACCGACCGATCAACATGGCTGCCGAGATGATCCACTTTGCGGTGGCGTTCAGACTGGAGAAGTTGCCGGAAGGGCCGATGGTGTCGCCAAGACCGGGGCCGATATTCGCCAGCCCCGCCGCAGCCCCGGAAATCGAAGTTGTGAAATCCAGCCCTGTCATCGCGAGCGCAACCGCAAACAGGCCCAGCGAGACCGTGAACAGCACGAAGAAGGAAATCACCGAGTTGACGACATCGTCGCCGATCGGCCTGCCATCGTAGCGCAGGATGAAGACACCCTTCGGGCTGTGCAGCGCCTTGATCTGGTTGACCACGGCGCTGAACAGGATCTGGTATCGGAAGATCTTGACCGAGCAGGCGGTAGACCCGGCGCAGCCACCGATCAGGCCGAGAAAGAAGAACACCATCGCAGCGAAGGTGCCCCACTCCTGGTAGTCGACGCTGGCGTAGCCAGTGCCGGAAATGATCGATGTGACGTTGAACAGCGCTTCGCGGATGGACGGTTCGATCCCGCGACGATCATAGAAGACCTGGAACAGGGCGAGCACCACAGCCACGACCAGGATGATGGTGAGGTAGGTGCGGATCTGGCTGTCGCGCAGCATCGGTTTGGCGGAGCCGTTCACGAGTTGGATGTAGCGGACGAAGGGCAGGCTGGCGAGCAGCATGACCACGGAGGCCGCGTATTCTGGCGCCCCTTGGAACGCGCCGAAAGAGGCGTCGTGGGTCGAGAAACCGCCCGTTGAGATCGACGTCAAGGCATGGTTCACCGCATCGAAGAACGACATGCCGAGCCCGGCGTAGAGCAGGATCGTCACCACGGTGAGAAAGACGTAGATCCAGGTGATCTGCGAGGCAATCTCGGCGGCGCGAGGCAGGATTTTGCCCAGGGTGTCGAACGCTTCGGAGCGGAAGATCTGCATGCCGCCGACCCGCAGTTCGGGGAGGAAGACCATGGCGACGACGATGATGCCGATGCCGCCCAGCCATTGCAGGAGCGAGCGCCACAACAGCAAGCCCGCCGGCAGTTCATCGAGGCCCGAGAAAACGGTCGCCCCGGTGGTCGTGAGACCGGACATGGCTTCGAAATAGGCATCCGTGAAGCTGGCATCGGTGGCGCCGATGACGAAGGGCAGGGCGCCGAAAAGGGGCAGTGCGGCCCACACCCCGGTGGTCAGAAGGAATGTTTGCTGGATTGTCAGGCCTTCGCCGACGGCATTCTGGCAGGACAACGCCAGAAGGCTGCCGAACAGGATAGTGATGAAGGCGGATTCCAGGAAAACCGGCCAGTGTCCGTTGTCGGACAACAGGTCCAGCAACAGTGGCAACAGCATCGTCGCACCGAGCGCGGCCACCAGCAGGCCGATGACATATCCCACGGGGCGGATGTCGAACATGGGCCGAAGCGTTGGCCCCATGTTGATGCAGTGTCAAGACGGATAGGACGGCGCGGGCAGGGTTGACTGCGGACGTTGCGCAGAGGGCAAAGGAGCGGCGCGTGGCGCCGCAGTGTACCTGCAACAGGTGGTGGTCGGGGCGAAGGCGTCGCCCGCGCTATGGCCAGCGTGGAGAGCGGGCAGTGGCACCGAAAGCCTCGGTCCCGGGCGGTCATTGCGTCACGCGAAGCGGCTCGGTGCGGGACCATCCGGGTGGTGCCGGGACGAAGTGGGCGGGGACGTGGTTCACTGGCTTGGGGGGCGCCGGCGGTGTGATCTCCGCAACGCGGCAAAGGCTACGCGGAACGGTGGGGTGGGGCGGACCGGCGCAGGGTGCCCAATGAGGCATCGCCCGCGCGAAACCGGTGCGCGCCGTCCGCCAGGCGGCCCGCAGGGCGTTGACCTGTTCGCCGCGCCGCAGCCCGCCTTCGCCGGTGTCAGTTCCAGCAGCTCACGCGCACGGTGATGTCACCGGCCAGCGCGACGAGGTCTTCGGGTGCGATGGACGCGGTGTCCTCCGAGGCGACAGGGGACAGACCGGCGCCGGAGAGGAACTCGGCAAGCGCGGGCACATCGACGGTGAATCCCACGTCGGGCGGAAGCTGCCGGCTACCGGTCTCGCGGGCCTGCAACATGCCAAGCACGGCGCCCGTGCTGTCGAAGACCGGGCCACCGGCGTCGCCGGGCAGGGTGGTGATCTCCAGCCGGTCGAGTGATGCCTCGCCCTGGAGGCCGCGAATATCGGCCAGAGTGCCGTAGGAGACGACCGGCAGGTCGAGAACGTCCTCGTAGGAAAACCCGGCCAGCGCTATCTCAGAGTTGATCCGGGGCACATTGCTGGTGAACCGGGCCACGCCGACTGGGGCGAGCGTCTGGCTGGGCTTGAGCAGCGCCAGGCCAAGCGTATCGTCGCGTGCGGCGATTTCGGCCTCGATCTCTTCGCCGATGGTGACGGAGCGGCACTGGTCGAGCAGGTCGGTCGTCGTGAGCACAGCGCCGGTGCCATCGACGAAGAAACCGGTGCGCGAACGTTCGGGGCGGCGGATTTCCAACCCGGCCATCAGGTCAATGCGCTGCTCGGTCCCGGCCTCAGTTGCCGCCGTATCGGGCAATACCACGCCTTTCAGCGGCCGGAAGCTGTCCTGCATGGTGCGCACGACGGGCTGCATCACGCGCGGGTCTCCGCCAGGTTTCCATGCGATCGTGAACCCCTTCACCGCGCCATCGGACAGCACCGCGTATGTATGCGAATGAAGATCCGGGGACTGACCGGTCAGCAGGAAACTGGTTTTCTTGCGTTCGCGGGCCCCGTCCCGGGGGACAATTTCGAGAGTTTGCAGGATGTCGTAGAGGCCAAAGAGCGTGGCTTCGTCGCCGGACTGGCTGATCAGGATCACGCGCATGCCATCTTCGTCGGCGGCATCGTAGTGGATGAAAGGTGCCTCCGTGCGGGCATAGGCGACCTTGGCGGCGGGCAGGATTATCTCGATCCCGGCGGCGTCATCGGTGATGGCGGCGAGGCCAAGGGCGTCAAAGGGCGCGCGCCAATCTGCCACGAGTTCGTTCCGCTGGGCAGTGGTCAGCACGCCGGTTGCGTCGTACCCCTTCGCCTCCTGCCATGAGGCCATCGCCCGGCGCGTGCCATTGCCGAAAGCCCCGTCGATGGTTGAGGCGTAGAACCCCTCCCACTTGAGTGCCTCCTGCAATTGCCGGCGTTGCGCCGCATCGAGCAGACGTTCGGAGGCGCGGGCCTGTTGCGGTGTCTCATCGGGGATGTAGGGCGGCGGCGGCGGGACAACCGGCTGATCGGTCTGTTTCGGCTGCGCCACCGGGACAGGTGCCCCGGGACGAGCGGCGGTCAAGGCTCTACTTTGCGTGTCGACCGGGGCGGCGGCGAGCGTGTCGGCACCGACCGGCCAGAACTGCTGCCGGTACTGGCTCCCGTCGGTAAGGTAACTGTCTGCCGGGATGAGCCGCCCGGTCTTGAGCGCGTTGAGTTCCGCCTGCGCGCCCGAGCGGGAATAGGGGCCGAGCACGATACCATACCAGCCCCCCGGCATCCGGAAGCCGTTCACGTTCTGGAAGGCGCTGGAATAGGCGCGGGCGCGGGCTTCGGCCTCTGCCAGCGTGCGCAGCGCCTCGATCTGGACCCAGGCGCTGTCCTGCGCCCTGCCCGCGCCCGGCGCCGCTGCAAGGAATAGGGTTAGAACGAGGGAGAGAAACAGTCTGAAGTGGTACACGAAACGGGTCCCCGAAATGTCCGATTGCCCGAAACGGGCTGTCCTGGTGGCCGAAAGGCCGGATGCTTTGTGCCCGAGGGCAAATGTCGTCCGACCGGAGCCCGGCCGGGCATTTTGCCCAATCTAGCAGAGGCGCGGGGAGGCGCACCTCAATTCTGGAGGATCGGCCTGGAGCGGAGAAGGTGTGGCGGATCTGCGACCCGTGGCGGCAGGGCCAGGGAAAACCTGCGTCCATGCACGCGGTATGGCCCGGCCTAAAGGTGCGGTTGGGGAGCCAGCGGCCGCCTGCGCGCCATGCCATGCGGCGCGCCGGCATGGAATTGCGAAGGGGGCAGGGGGCCGCGCTCGCTGCAGGATCAGTAAATGCGACCCGCTGCGGGCTGATCGTGCAAGCCTCTTGTCGCCGGGAATCACCGGGACCGACACCAGGGCGTGCCTCTCCCTTGTCGGGCGAAGTTGCGGGGCCACTTGGCACGTGGTCGCTCCGCGCCACCTCGATGGTTGGCATCATTCGGGAACCGACACCCTCACCGCGCCAACCAGGGCGCTCATGCAGTCCGGATCCTTCGCATTTCCGCGCTTTGATTGACGCTCCGCTTCCTCGCGCCTATTGAGGCGCGACACCTGAGACCACCGGGGCAATGCAATGACCGAGACCACCCGACCCACCTGTTTCCAGGAGGTGATCCTGCGGCTTCAGACTTACTGGGCCGACAGGGGCTGCGCCGTCCTGCAACCCTATGACATGGAGGTTGGGGCCGGCACATTCCATCCGGCCACCACCCTGCGGGCGCTGGGCAAGAACGCCTGGGCCGCTGCCTATGTGCAGCCCTCGCGTCGGCCGACCGACGGCCGCTACGGCGAAAATCCGAACCGGCTTCAGCATTACTACCAGTACCAGGTGCTGATCAAACCGAGCCCGCCCGACCTTCAGGCGCTTTACCTGGGGTCGCTGGAAGCGATCGGGATCGACATGGCGCTGCACGACATCCGCTTCGTCGAGGACGACTGGGAGAGCCCGACGCTTGGCGCCTGGGGACTTGGCTGGGAGGTCTGGTGCGATGGCATGGAGGTCAGCCAGTTCACGTATTTCCAGCAGGTCGGCGGCCATGATTGCAAACCTGTCTCCGGAGAGCTGACCTATGGGCTGGAGCGGCTGGCGATGTACGTGCTTGGCGTCGATCACGTGATGGACATGCCCTTCAACCGCCCCGACGCGCCGATCCCGCTGACCTATGGCGATGTCTTCCGCCAGACCGAAGCGGAATACTCCCGCTGGAATTTCGACATTGCCGATACCGACGTGCTGCTCAAGCAGTTCGAAGAAGCGGAAGCGCATTGCGATCACATCCTGACGCATCCGGAACAGGACCCCAAGACCGGCAAGCGCATCGTCATGGCGCACCCCGCCTATGACCAGTGCATCAAGGCCTCCCACCTGTTCAACCTGCTCGACGCGCGTGGTGTGATCTCCGTCACCGAGCGACAGGCCTATATCGGGCGTGTGCGTGCGCTGGCGAAGAAATGTGCGGATGCTTTCGTGTCGACCGAGGCCGGGGGCTGGAGCGCCTGATGCGTCGCGGGGGGCAACCTTTGCATGGCGCTGCCCCGAGCCGGGGCGAGCCGCGCGCGCGCGTGCGGCGACGTTTCGGGCTGCGTCCGGGCAGGCTGCCGCGTAGCGCGACCGTTTATTATGCGCTTCTACCCCGCGAGTCCGGGCAGCAATGCCTTGAGCCCCGTCGCGATCATGTCAATGGAAATGGCGGCCAGGATCATGCCCATCAACCGGCTCATGATCGCTTTCGCAGTGCCGGACAGGTGTTTGCCCAGATCGCCCGCAAACCAGAACACAATTGCAATTGCGCCCACGATTGCACCGAAGACCCCAAAGTAGGTGATCCAGTCGCCGAGGCCCTGTGCCTGCTGCGCAAAGAGGATCATCGTCGTGATCGTGCCCGGACCGACGAGGATCGGGAAGGTCATCGGGTAGAAGGCGACCGTTGCCGCATCGGGATAGGCCGCTTTCTCTCCGTCGGTGCCATGGTGGGACCTGCTCTCGCTGCCGTTGAGCATGTTGAGCCCGATCAGGAGCAAAACCAGACCGCCGGCGACACGGAAATCGTCGACGCTGATCCCGAACAGATTCAGCAACTGCGTGCCCATGAGCGCCACGGCAATGCCGAAGACGGACACGTAGGCCGCCGTCCTGATCGCGATGGCGCGTTGCTCGGACGGGCTGGCGCCATCGGTCACGCCGAGGAAGATCGGCAGGTTCGTTACGGGGTTCATGATCGCGAAGAGCGCGCCGAAGAACTTGACTGCGAGTTCTGGGTCCATGCTGCGGGCCTCACTCTGGGGATGTATGCCCTTGCGCTAGCACGCACAGGCGCGCCCCGGAACCCCCGCGCCGCTCGGAGGGTCGTGTCATGAGTGGCAAGATCATTGCAGGGGGTATCGTAGTGTTGTCGATTATCGCGGGGATCGCGATCTACTACCTCCAAGTCTACCACTACTACGAAGAGGTCGACGCCTCTGGCGAGCAGGTCATGTTGACCCTGCTGTACGGTGCCCCCGAGCCGATCCTCGCCGAGGGGATCGAGGCCATCGACGCCACCTCCTCTCCGATCCGCTACCGTGCCTGTTTCACCACGCCCATGAGCCAGGCCATGCTGACCGAAACCTACGAGCCCTACCCCCAGGCCGAACCGCTCAACGCGCCGCATTGGTTCGATTGCTTCGACTCGCAGGAAATCGGACTGGCGCTGGAGCAGGGCGAGGCGCTGGCGTTTCTCGGCGAAAGAAACTTCGCCCATGGCGTGGATCGTGTGGTTGCCATCTTCGGAGATGGGCGCGGCTACGTCTGGCACCAGGTGAACGAGGAGATGAAGAAGTAATGGACCCGATCCTCCTGAACCCCTTTGTTTCAGTCACGGTGGCATTCCTCGTGTACCTCGTGGGCGCGGCGCTGACCCGTCGGGTTGCCGTCCTGCGGGATTTCAACATTCCCGAACCGGTCTCCGGCGGGTTGTTGGCGGCGGTGCTGACGATGACCGTCTTCGTTGTCTGGGGGCGGCCTGTCGAGTTCGACCTCGCCGCGCGGGATTATTTCCTGATCGTCTTCTTCACCGGCATCGGGCTCAATGCCCGGCTCAGTGACCTGCTCAAGGGAGGCTTGCCGCTGGCGATCCTTCTGGCGCTGACCATCTTCTATGTCATCCTGCAAAACCTCATCGGTGTTGCCGGGGCCCGGATCTTCGACCTGCCACGGGAGTTCTCTGTGCTGCTCAGTTCCGCGGCCCTGATCGGCGGGCATGGCACGGTGATCGCCTGGACGCCTCGGATCGAGGAAATGACCGGCGGTGCGGCCGGCGTGAGCGAAATCGGTGTTGCTGTTGCCACGATCGGCCTGGTCTGTGCCGCGCTGATCGGTGGTCCGATCGCCAAGTTCCTGATCAATCGCGGCCAGCTCGAGCCCGAGCGCCCCGACGAGGAACACACCATCGGTGTTGGGTTCGACGAGGAGGAATCCGAGACCATCAACCATCTGACCTTCATGCAGGTCATGCTCTGGGTCCATGTGACCATCGCGTTGGGCTGGTCGCTGTTCGAGGTTCTTGAAGAGGCGGGTGTCGGGCTGCCGCCTTTCGTGCCCTGCCTGCTCATGGGCATCGTGGTCGGCAACCTCAAGCCGCTGCTGTTGCCCCGTGCGGCACCGATCAGCCGCACCCCGACACTGGCCATGATCTCGGATTTTGCCCTTGGCACATTCCTTGCGATGTCGCTCATGTCGCTTCAGCTGTGGACCCTGCAAGGCATGGGTCTGGTGCTGATCGTCGTGATGGGGGCGCAGACGCTTCTCTCCATCGTCTTTTCGATCTATATCCTCTTTCCGGCGATGGGGCGCGGCTATCGCGCCGCCGTTCTCGCCTCCGGGTTCGGAGGGGTCACGCTGGGCGCCACGCCCACCGCCATCGCCAACATGACTGCTGTTACCAAGCGCTACGGGCCGTCGCCCATGGCCTTCGTCATCCTGCCGCTCGTCTCGGCCTTCTTCGTGGACATCGTGAACTCCTTCGCGATCCAGTTCTTCCTGCCGCTCTGAGGACCCGCCAATGCCCGATCTGCTGATCGAACTCTTTTCCGAAGAAATCCCCGCCCGGATGCAGACCCGCGCCGGGGCGGACCTCAAGAAGCTCGTCACCGACGGTTTGGTCGAGGCCGGTCTGACCTATGGCTCGGCGCAGGCATTCACGACGCCGCGCCGGCTGGCGTTGACGGTGGAAGGGCTGTCGGCGGAGAGTCCGACCGTGACCGAGGAGCGTAAGGGGCCGCGCGTCGACGCGCCGGAGAAGGCGCTGGCCGGGTTCCTCCGGGCCACGGAGCTGTCGAAGGAGCAGTTGGAGGCGCGCGAGGACAAGAAGGGCAAGGTGTGGTTCGCACAGATCACCCGGGCCGGGCGACCCGCCGCGGAAATCGTGGCCGAGGTTCTGGACGCGACGATCCGCGACTTCCCCTGGCCGAAATCGATGCGCTGGGGGGCGGGGAACCTGCGCTGGGTTCGTCCGCTGCATTCCATTGTCTGCCTGTTGTCCGACGAGGGGGGCGCCAGCGTTGTACCGCTCGACGTCGACGGGATCGCGGCCGGTGACGTGGTGCGTGGCCATCGGTTCCTGGCGCCAGAGCCGTTCACCGTCACCGGGTTTGACGACTACGTGGCAAAGCTCAAGCGCGCGCATGTGGTCCTCGACCCGGCGGAGCGGGCCGACACGATCTGGCATGACGCGACCAACATGGCATTCGCGCAAGGTCTCGAAGTTGTCGAGGACAAGGGCCTGCTGGCGGAGGTCGCGGGGCTTGTGGAATGCCCGGTCGTGCTGATGGGCGATATCGCCGAGGATTTCCTGGGCCTGCCGCCGGAGGTTCTGAAGACCTCCATGAAAGAGCACCAGAAGTTTTTTTCGGTGCGGAACCCGAAGACTGGCCGGATCGAGAAATTCGTCACCGTCGCCAATATGGTGACCGAAGATGGTGGCGCGACCATTCTTGCCGGTAATCAGAAGGTGCTGTACGCGCGGCTGTCCGACGCCAAGTTCTTCTGGGAGAACGACCTGCGCGTGGCCAGGGCCGGGATGGGTCCGTGGCTGGAAAGCCTCGACAACGTGACGTTCCACAACAAGCTCGGGAGCCAGAAGGCGCGGATCGACCGCATTGCGGCGTTGGCGAAGGAAATCGCCCCGCTGGTCGGCGCCGACCCGGAGGAGGCTGAGAGGGCCGCACAGGTGGCCAAGGCGGATCTGTCCTCGGAAATGGTCTACGAGTTCCCGGAATTGCAAGGCACGATGGGTCGCTACTACGCTGAGGCCGCTGGCCTCTCCCCGGCAATCGCCGCCGCCGCCGAAGAGCACTACTCCCCGCTCGGCCCCTCCGACGACGTGCCCACCGCGCCCGTCTCCGTCGCCGTGGCGCTGGCCGACAAGCTGGACACGCTGACCGGATTCTGGGCCATCGACGAGAAGCCGACAGGGTCGAAGGACCCGTTTGCGCTGAGACGGGCGGCGTTGGGGGTTATTAGGTTGCTGCTTGTGAACAAACTTCGTGGGTCGCTTGCCCCTCAGATTTGGTCGCACTTTGCACCAGTGATGGGGGCTATGACATCGATTGCTGACACGACGCCTTTGGCGGAATTGGCTGAAGAAGCGAAGTCCGTTGAACTGCTTGATCAGGTTTTGCCGGCACTTGAAGCTGAGTTTGACAAAAGGATCGCTGCAACAAAGGAGGCATTGCCAAACCTCCGTCAAGTTGCTGCATTCAGAACTGAAGATTTGGTTGGTTTCATTCATGACCGGCTCAAGGTCCACTTGCGCGACGAGGGTATCCGCCACGACGTTATCGACGCCTGTCTCGCGATGCCGGGCAATGACGACCTCGTGCTGCTGGTGAAGCGGGCGGAGGCGTTGTCGGATTTCCTGAAGACCGAGGAAGGCGAAAACCTTTTGCAGGGATTCAAGCGGGCCAACAACATCCTGACCCAGGCCGAGGAGGCCGATGGGGTCTCCTATGAGTATGGTCCGGATGTGAAGTTTGCAGAGACGGACGAGGAGCGGGCGCTCTTCGCGGCACTCGATGCGGCGGAGGGGGCGATCTCCTCGGCCATCGAGGCCGAGGATTTCGCGTCGGCCATGGCAAGCATGGCCTCCCTGCGCGCCCCGATAGATGCGTTCTTCGAGGCGGTTCAGGTCAATACCGACAACCAGATCGTGCGGCGCAATCGGCTCAACCTGCTGCACCGGATCCGTGAAATCTGCCTGAAAGCGGCGGATCTGACACGTATCGAGGGCTAAGATCTGTCGGAGAGCCGTGCGGCATTTGCCGCATGGCCGGCTTCGCGTATCCTGCAGCCGCGCAGAGAAGGACCGGACCGACGTGCTGAAGCCCGACGATATCAAGGATTTCACCCTGATTACGCCCACCGCGGACGTGAGCATACCCACCCACGGCGGGAGGGCGAAGTGCTTGCAACGGCTGGTCCGGCTCGACATGCCCGTGCCGCGCACGGTGGCGCTGTCCTTCGATGCGGTCCACCGGATCGCGGAGGGTGAGCGCCCGGACACGCCACGGCTGCTCTCGGCGTTCGGGCGGACGCCACTGGTCTCTGTCCGGCCGTCGAGTGCCGATCCCGACTGGGGGGGGCCGGGAGCGATCCTGAACATCGGCATGAACGACACGCTCTGCGCGGAGATGGGCAAGCGGATCGGCAAGGCGGCCGCGGAGTTCATATACCTCAAGTTCATCATGGCCTTCGCGATGGAAGTCGCGCGGCTGGATCCCGAACCCTTCGAGGAGGCCGTCGAGGAAGAGGGTGAGAATGCCCTTCGCTCCGTGTTGGCGATCTACCAGGATGAGGCCGACGAGCCCTTCCCACAGGACCCCGCCCGGCAGCTTTCGGAGGTGCTCCGGTCGATGGCGCGGGCGTGGGAAGGGGTGAGCGCCCGGCTGTTGCGGCAGGCTCGCGGCGCGCCGGTGGATGCCGGGCTGGGCCTCGTGGTGCAGGAGATGGTGCACGGGATCGGGCCGAACGAGAGCGGCTCCGGCGTGATGCGCATGATCGACATCGTGACCGGGGAGAAACAGGTTACCGGCCGCTACAAGCACAAGCGCCCGGGCAAGGGGCAGGGGGGCTTGGACAGGCAGATCATGTATCTCGCCGAGGATCCGCGCGGCCCTTCGATGCAGAGCGTCGCGCCAGAGGTCTTCGCACAGCTTGAGACCGTCGCGTTGCGCTGCCGGGAGCGGCTGCGCGAGGAGATGGAGATCAAGTTCACCGTGACCGAGGGCGAGTTGCACGTGCTGGACGCCACGCGGGTGATGCGCTCCGCGCGAGCGGATGTGCGCGTGGCGGTGTCGCTGGCCGAAGACGGCATCATCTCGACCCGGGAGGCGCTCTTGCGGGTCGAGCCGCAATCGCTGACCGAGCTGATGCACACCCAGGTAGATCCCGAGGCGAAGCGGGACGTGATCCTGAAGGGGATCGCCGCGAGCCCGGGTGGCGCCACGGGGCAGCTGGTCTTTTCGAGCCAGGCGGCGCAACTGTCCGCCAGCCACGAGATCCCCTGTATCCTTGTCCGACAGGAAACGACGCCGGAGGATATCCGCGGGATGCACGCCGCCCACGGGATCATCACCGAGCGCGGGGGCATGACCAGCCATGCGGCGGTGATCGCGCGCGGGCTGGGACTGCCCTGTATCGTTGGCGCCATTGGGCTGCGGGTTTCCCGGCGCAAGAAACAGATCACGACGCCGGACGGCCGGGTCTTCAAGGAGGGGGACCTGGTCACGGTCGACGGTTCCGCAGGCGAGGCCCTTGCCGGAGCCGTCCCGATGCTCGAACCGGCACTGGACCGGCCTTTCCGCACCCTGCTGGGCTGGGCCGACGAGGTCCGCGACATCGGTATCCGCGCCAATGCGGACACGCCGGACGATGCCCGAATGGCGCACGCCTTTGCTGCTGACGGGATCGGACTTTGCCGGACGGAGCACATGTTCTTCGAGCCTGCGCGCCTGATCACGATGCGGGAGATGATCTTCACCGACAGCGCAACCGACCGCCGGGCCGCCCTTGACCGGCTGTTGCCGATGCAACGGGCCGACTTCGTGGAGTTGTTCCGGATCATGGCCGGGCTTCCGGTCTGTATTCGTCTCTTTGATCCGCCCTTGCACGAGTTTCTGCCCAAGGATCGCGAGGGGCTCATGGGGCTCGCGGAATCGCTCGATCTGCCAGTCTCTGATGTGACCCGGCGGGTGGAGGCACTGTCCGAGTTCAACCCGATGCTTGGCATGCGCGGGGTGCGGCTGGGCGTGACGGTGCCGGAAATCTACGACATGCAGGTGCGTGCGATCTTCGAAGCGACGGTGGAGGCCAGCCAGCAAGCCGGCGCCACCGTGGTGCCGGAGGTGATGATCCCGCTGGTCTCGGCCAAGCGGGAGGTGGAACTGGTGAAGGCGCGGATCGACTCCGTCGCCGCGGCAGTGCGGATCGAAACCGGGAAGGCGCTCGACTACCGGCTTGGGGTCATGGTCGAGACACCCCGTGCGGCCCTGCGTGCCGGCGAGATCGCGGCCCACGCGTCCTTCCTCAGCTTCGGTACCAACGACTTGACGCAGATGACCTACGGGCTGTCGCGCGACGATGCCGGCCGGTTCATGGGCACCTATGTGAGCAACAAAGTCTTTCACGAAGATCCGTTTCACACCCTCGACAAGGAGGGCGTCGGCGAGCTCTTGCACATCGGTGCAGAGCGCGGCCGGGACACCCTTCCGGAAGTGGTGTTGTCGGTTTGCGGCGAGCACGGAGGCGATCCGGACACAATCGCATTCTGCCGTGAAGCGTCGTTCGACTACGTGTCCTGCTCGCCGTTCAGGGTGCCCGTGGCCCGACTCGCGGCGGCTCACCTGGCGCTCGGGCCAGCCAAGGCCTACGAGTCAGAAGATTGAAAACACGCAGCTTTTCGCCGGCGTTCGGCGAGAATCTGCCAAAATTTGCCCAAAAACACCTGATTCCGACCCTGCGTCAACACAGTGACCGCATTTCCGGCTCCATGGCATTTACAACCCTGTTGCAGAATTGCTATCGCCGCTCCCGGCTTGCTGCGGGGTGATTCCGCAATACTGGGTGGGACTGAAAATGACGCTTTTGCGTGCTGTATTTCTATTGTCTGGACTCCTGTTGGGGACAGGATCCATGGCCGTGGCGGAGGCCCGGCTGTCGACCTCGACCGATCCGACCGCGGCTGCTTCTGACCGGCTGGAAACACTCCTCGGGATGGAGAACCGCGTCCTTTCTTCGCTGAGCGACGAGCATCTGGGGCGCCTGAGCCCTTCGACTTCGGTGCGCGCGATGCCGCGACCGCGGGAGTTCAAGTCCGTAAGTTACTCGCGCAATTGGCTGGACAAGCAACCCCACGTCAGCGGCGGCGCGGAGTGGAAGTGCCTTGCCGAGGCGCTCTATTTCGAAGCGCGCGGCGAGAGCGTAAAGGGCCAGTTCGCCGTGGCCGAAGTAATCCTGAACCGGGTGAAGAGCCCGCTCTACCCGAACACGGTCTGTGGTGTCATCAACCAGGGCACGGGCAAAAAGTATCAATGCCAGTTCACCTACACCTGCGACGGCAACCCGGAGCGTATCTCGGAACCGAAAGCGTTCAAGCGCGTGGGCAAGGTAGCCCGTTTGATGCTGGAAGGGGCGCCGAAGCTGCTGACAAGTGGTGCAACGCACTATCACACCATCGCCGTGCGCCCCTCCTGGTCGCGGAAGTTCGCCAGAACGGCTTCGATCGGTGTGCACCATTTTTATCGCCATCCCCGGTCCTGACCGCGAACCGGAGCCTGTGGGCTTCGGGCAGGTGAAACGTGCCGATCCGGACGTGACAAGGTCGCCTAGGGGCGGCCTTTTGTCGATTGTGACGTGGCAAGCGGTGCGGCATCTGTCATGAAGGCGCCATGACACGCGATCTCCCCCTGGCATTCGCTCATCCTGAAGACCGCGCGGCGGCAACCGCGCCCAAAGGCGCCCCGCGCGACCGGATTGCGCTGCGTGACTACGTGCGGGAGGTCGAGATCGGTGCCTTCCAGGAAGAACGAGGGGTCACACAGCGCTTGCGCTTCAACGTTGTGGTTGAGGTCGGTCGGGCAAGCGCACCGCTTGCCGACGATGTGGACCGGATCCTGAGCTATGACGCGATCACGGAGGCGGTGGAGGGCGCCCTTTCCGAAGAGCGTTTGGCATTGCTGGAGACGCTGGCGGAGCGGATCGCGGAGACCCTGCTGCTGGAGCCGCGGGCCCGGCGCGTTTTCGTCCGCATCGACAAACTCGACCGGGGTCCCTTTGCTCTGGGCGTTGAGATCGAACGCACGCGCGACACCGCCCGGGTTGCCGAACCCGTCGCGGAGGAGCAGACGCGGCCGCTGGTCGTCCACCTGTCCAACATGGCGATTGCCGACGCGCGACTTGCGACCTGGCTGGACGCGCTTGAGGCGCTTGAGCGACCGGTTGTGCTGACCGTGGGATTGCCGGAGACGTCGATACCGGTCGCGGGGGCGCCGCTTCCGCAACGGCGGATCGATCTCCTGGCGCTGGAGCAGAACGCGTGGGTGCTGGCCGCACGGGACGTTAGATGTATCGTAGTCGACAGCCGGACCGAGATCACGCATGCGATCACCTCCGGACGGATCGTTGTCTGGGCGCCGTCGAAAGTGGTGCTGGATACCGTCGACCGGCCGGAAGTGGACCCACGGGACGCCGCTGCGCTCTCCGCGTGGTTCGCCGGGACCCTCGACGCGGAGCGCCTGCTTGGCCTTGGTGCCGACGTGCCGGGTGGCACGCACCTGGCGCTTGCCGATAAACTGATGCTGTGATCGTTCCGGTTCGTGCCGGGGGAAGGTGTCATGAGGCTCTACTATCGTCCGATCCCGAAATTCGACATCGCGCGCCCCGCGACGGCCGAATCGCTGGCTGGAGGCTGGTGCTGGTTCGACCGGGTTGAAGTGTTGCGGCGGGACGCTGCGCCGCAAGTCGTGCCAGCGGCAGAGATCCCCGGCGATGCGCTTCGGCGCCTGACCGGGCCAAGGCCCGATCTCGGGCTGTTGCGCATGGACTGCCCGTCCCTCATGGGGATCCTGAACGTGACGCCGGACAGCTTTTCCGACGGTGGGAGACATCACACGCCGACCGCTGCGCTGGCCCGTGCCACGGAGATGGCGCAGATGGCGGAGGTCATTGATATCGGGGGCGAATCCACGCGCCCCGGGGCCGCCGAAGTCGCAATCGAGGAGGAGATCGCCCGCACGGCACCCGTTATTGCGGCGATGCGGGACGCGGGGCTCAAAGTTTCGATCTCCATCGACACCCGCAAGGCTCCGGTCGCAGCGGCGGCGCTGGATGCCGGGGCGGATCTTGTCAATGACGTTGCCGGGCTGGGGTTCGACACCGAACTCGCGCCGCTGGTGGCGAGCCGTGACGTACCTGTCTGCATCATGCATTCCATCGAGACACCGGTCACCATGCAGGACGACCCGCGCTATGACGATGTGCTGCTCGATGTCTATGACGCCCTCGAAGCGCGGATCGCGCAAGCCGAGGCATCCGGGATTGCACGCAGGCGCATCATTGCTGATCCGGGGATCGGCTTCGGAAAGACGCTGGAGCACAACCTCGCCCTGCTTGCGCGACTGTCGCTGTTTCACGCACTCGGTTGCCCGATCCTGCTTGGCGCCTCGCGAAAACGCTTCATCGGAACCATCGGCGGGGCGGCGGAGGCGTGCGACCGGGGGCCCGGCTCGGTTGCGGTGGCCCTTGCGGGTGTGGCACAGGGAGTGCAGATATTACGGGTGCATGATGTGCTTGAAACGCGGCAGGCGCTGCGTCTGTTTCAGGCCGTCGGCAGCGGCACAGCCCCGAGGGAGGCGATATGAGCAGAACTCTTTTTGGCACCGATGGCGTGCGAGGCCGGGCGAACAGCCATCCGATGACCGCCGAGACGGCGTTGAAGCTCGGTGCTGCGGCGGGCAGGTTCTTCCGCCGCGACGGCAAGGCCGAACACAGGGTGGTGATCGGCAAGGACACACGCCTGTCGGGCTACATGTTCGAGACCGCGCTGACGGCTGGGCTGACCTCGACCGGAATGAACGTCTACCTGCTGGGGCCGGTCCCGACACCGGCAGTCGGATACCTGACCACCTCGATGCGGGCAGACGTGGGGATCATGATCTCCGCCAGCCACAACCCGTATCATGACAACGGGATCAAGTTCTTCGGCCCCGACGGCTTCAAGCTCTCGGACGAGGCGGAGGCGGAGATCGAGGAGATGGTCCGCAACGGTGTGGAGCCTGCGGCCGCGGAGAATATCGGCCGTGCGCGGCGGATTGACGACGGCCGGTTCCGCTACCTGGAGCGGGCCAAGGCGAGCTTTCCCAACCACCTGAAGCTCTCGGGGCTGAAAGTGGTTGTGGATTGTGCGAACGGCGCCGCCTACAAGACCGCGCCGGAGGTGCTCTGGGAGCTTGGCGCCGATGTCATTCCGCTTGGCGTGACACCCAACGGTGTCAATATCAACAAGGATTGCGGCTCCACCCATGTGGCGACCGCGGCCGCGGCTGTACTGACCCACGGTGCGGATGTGGGCATCTGCCTCGATGGCGATGCCGACCGGGTGATGATCATCGACGAGAATGGCCAGGTGGCCGATGGCGATCAGATCATGGCGTTGTTGGCGGCCCGATGGGCGCAGCACGGGCAACTTAAGGGCGACGCGCTGGTTGCAACGGTGATGTCGAACCTTGGTCTGGAACGCTACCTCGAGGATCAGAAGCTGCGTCTGGAGCGGACGGCTGTCGGCGACCGCTATGTCGTGGAGCGCATGCGCGAAGGGGGCTGGAACCTTGGTGGTGAACAGTCCGGCCACATCGTGATGACCGACTATGCGACAACCGGCGACGGGCTGATCGCGGCGCTGCAGTTCCTCGCCGCGATGGCAGAGACGAACCAGCGGGCCTCGCAACTCTCCAAGAGCTTCGAGACCGTGCCGCAATTGCTGAAGAACGTGCGCTACGAGGCCGGTGCGGCCCCGCTCGACACCGATGGGGTAAAGGCTGCGATTGCGGACGCCGAAACCAAGCTGACCGGCAATGGGCGGCTGCTGATCCGCAAGTCCGGCACCGAGCCGCTCATCCGCGTGATGGCAGAGTGCGAGGATGCGCAGTTGCTTGAACGCGTCGTTGATTCGGTCGTCGACGCGGTGCAGGCCGCCGTCTGACGGCGCGGCCATGGAACCGCGGCGCCTCCCGGACGCGTCCGGGAGCATGGCCTAACGGCGTCGCGCCCGAACACTGGCCTGGATCGCGCGACTCTGGCTGACAGCAATGCCGAGCAGGATCAACGCCAGCGCGACATACATCTGTGCAGGCAGGTCCTCCCGCATCAGGGTGACGCCGAAGATCACTGCCCAGACCGGTACCATGTAGTTGGTGATGCTCATGAAAAGGGATCCCGCCGTGGTGATGACCCGGATCCGGATCACACCGGCGATGGCTGTGGGCAGCAGGGCGACGTAGAGCAAGGCGAGCACCGGACGCAGGCTGAGGTCGTTTGGTATCCCCTCGACGGCCAGGGCGAGCGGCATAAGGAGGCAGCCCGCCGCACCAAGGGTCGCCGCGGCGAAGGCGATGGGCGGCATCTTCGGGGCCAGGCGCGTAGCCACGGAGCCAATGGCATAGCAGCAAGCAGCGCCAATACAGGCCAGTCGCCCCCAAAGCCCGTTGTCGCCCGCCCTCGCCAGGATTGCCTCCGGACCGATCAGAATGATCAAGCCGATGAAACCGAGCGTCACGCCAACGATGCGGCGCGGTCCGATGCCTTCCTCGGGTGAAAACACCGCCACAAGCGGCAGGATCAGGAGTGGCAGCATGCCCATGGTGATGCCCGCAAAGGCAGAGGGAACGAATTGCAATCCCCAGGCCAGCAGCACGAAGGGCACGGCGAAGGACGCCAGCCCGATCACGAAAGAGAACCTCCAGCCCCGCGCGCCGGCCTGCCGCGTGATGCTGGAAAGCGGTTGCCCTGCCATCGCGCCGACTCCCCAGAGGAAAACCGCCGCGATGGAGGTGCGTAGCGCCGCCAGCGTCAATGGCGCGAACCCCTCCAACGCGATTGCCTGTGTCATGAACGCGGCGCCCCAGATCACGCCGAGAAAGGTGATAAGGAGCCAGTTGCTCATGCCAGGGTTCTGCGGCGTAGGGGAACTCATGTGCGACCTTTCCGTGAGAACCATCGCGGGATCAAGAGGCTACGGCGTTGTGCGCCGGGAAAGCCGCCCCGGTCCGGGCGGCTTGGGCACGTGGCGTCGCGGCGAGATATGACCCTCAGGGTGGCGTGTCGTGCGCTGTTTTGGTTCCGCGTCAATCCGATCACTCTTCCGGGGATGTTCGGGTCAAGTGCGTGCCCCGATATTGTCCGGCATTGGGGCAGCGCGCGCGGACAGAAAAGAAAACCCCGGTCGAATGACCGGGGTTTTCCGCATTCGTGCCGGTCTGCGGATCAGTTCCGCGCCTTGTCGACCATCTTGCCATCAGAGATCCAGGGCATCATGGCACGCAGCTTTTCGCCGACCTGCTCGATCTGGTGCTCGTCGTTGAGGCGACGGGTGCCCTTGAAGAACGGCTGGCCGACGGTGTTTTCGGCCATGAAGTCGCGCACGAACTTGCCGGTCTGGATGTCGTTCAGAACGGCCTTCATACGCGCTTTCGTCTCGTCGTAGGGCAGGATGCGAGGCCCGGAGACATACTCGCCATACTCCGCGGTGTTGGAGATGGAGTAGTTCATGTTCGCAATGCCGCCTTCGTAGATCAGGTCCACGATCAGCTTCACCTCGTGCAGGCACTCGAAATAGGCCATCTCGGGGGCGTAGCCGGCCTCGACCAGCGTCTCGAAGCCCATGCGGATCAGTTCGACAAGGCCACCGCACAGGACGGCCTGTTCACCGAAGAGGTCGGTTTCGCATTCTTCGCGGAAGTTGGTCTCGATGATGCCGGAGCGGCCGCCACCAATGGCGGAGCAATAGGAGAGGCCGATTTCCAGTGCGCGACCGGAGGCGTCGTTGTGCACCGCCACGAGGCAGGGCACGCCGCCCCCTTTGGTATACTCACCACGCACGGTGTGGCCGGGGCCTTTCGGGGCCATCATGATCACGTCGACGCTCTCGGGCGCCTCGATCAGGCCGAAATGCACGTTCAGGCCGTGGGCGAACGCAATCGCAGCGCCGGGCCGCAGGTTGTCGCGCACGTACTTCTTGTAGGTCTCGGCCTGGAGTTCATCGGGCATGGTGAACATCATCAGGTCGCACCAGGCGGCGGCTTCGGCGATTTCCATCACCTGCAGGCCTTCGCCCTCGGCCTTCGCCTTGGAGGCGGAGCCGTCGCGGAGCGCCACGACCACGTTCTTGGCGCCACTGTCGCGCAGGTTCAGGGCATGGGCATGGCCCTGCGAGCCGTACCCGAGGATGGCGACTTTCATGTCCTTGATCAGGTTGATGTCGCAATCGCGATCATAATACACGCGCATGTTCTTTTCCTTCAGCATTGAGCGGTGTTGATGAAGCGCATCATATGGGTTTTGGTCGAATAGACGTTTCGATTTGTGGCGAAATCGAATAATCTTGCGCTCGATCATTCGTGTTTTAGTGGAAACCCGGAAAAATTATGCTTGACGACCTCGACCGACGCATTCTGCGCCATTTTCAGCCCGATCCGGGAATCGCGATGGCGGAGCTTGCCGATGCTGCGGGCACCACTTCCGCGGTCTGTTCCCGCCGGATCGCCCGGCTGCGCGACAGGGGCATCCTGAAGGGACAGGAAGCCGTGATCAACTGGCGGGCCCTTGGCTACACCGTGCACGTGAGCCTGCGGTTCACGCTCGACAAGACCGAGACCAACGCCTTTGACATCTTCATCCGGGAGGCGAGAAACGTTCCGGAGGTTCTTGAAATACAAACGTTTCTTGGTCGTGTGGATCTGCGCCTCGTGGTCATCGCCCGCGACATGGCCCACTATCAGCATCTCTATCGAACCCGCCTGCTGACCCTGCCGCACATCGCCGATATCGAGGCACTTGTACATGTCGCCACCATCAAGGCCGACGAGGAACTTCCGATATGACCGAGCCTTCGTTCGAACTCGACGATCAGGATCGCGCGTTGCTCCGCGCACTCCGGGAGGACGCTACGCTGGGCACCGGCGAACTGGGCCGCCGGCTTGGCCTGTCGCAACCGGCCGCCTGGCGCCGCGTGAAGCGGTTGACGGAGGCCGGCGTGCTGAGCGGTCGACGCCTCGTGCTCGACCGGGAGGCGCTGGGCTTCGGCGTCACGGTCTTTCTGGGCGTGAAGCTGGCCACGAAGGGCAGGGTGAGCCTTGACGAGTTCGAACGGGCGGCCAGCGCCATTCCGGAAGTGCAGACCGTCGAGCACGTGCTTGGTCTTTACGACTACCGTTTACGGGTCGTCGCGCGGGACCTCGCGGATTTCGAACGTGTGCTGCGTCGGCGGATCATGACGCTGCCAGGGGTGGGAAACGTCGAGGCGAATGTGTTGCTCAGCGAAGAACGGCTGCCCGGTCCGATCTAGCTCGATCGATGTGGCGGCCGGTTTCTGACGCGAAGGCATGACGCCAGAGCCGGTCGATCTCGTCAATTTCGGGGATGTCGATTTCCGCGAGATGGTCCCAGTAGCGGCCACTGTCGAATCTCATGCCCGACCGTATCTCTGCGTCCAGCGCCGCGCGGATGGCGTGCCCACTGTTCCGGAGCACGGGGCGCGCGACCTTCGACAGCGCGGCAGGCGCGACCGGTGGGAATGTCAGGCGGCTGTCCCCTTCCGAAAGGCGCACACAGGCACAACCGTCCTGTGCGGCGAGCAGCTCCAGCCGTGCGGACTTGGCCTCCAGATCGCGCAGACTGACATCCCGGCGTAGCGGATCTGCGGATCCTGTGCCGTAGAAATGGGTTCGCCCGGTGGCTGGGTACACCATGTCGCAACCCAGAAAGGCCAGGACGCGAGGCTTCAACGCGGCCAGCGCCCAGTAGGCGGCGGAAAAGGCCATCGTGCCCCCGGCGAACAAGACACCGCCATAGGTGTTGTTGGCCGGCACATAGGCGTCGGACCGGACGATTCGCTGGGACGGCGCCTGTCGGTGGGGTTTTCGGTCCTCCGCGAAATCATCGGGGAAGGCGAGGTAGTCCCAATCCGGCCGTAGCTGCCAGGCGTTGTTGATCGCCACGATGGTGGAAATGGCGCCGCGAGGCCAATCGCGGCACCGCGTGGCGTCCGGCCCACTGCCGATCATCAGGACAATTCCACCGCCGTCGCTCATGCCGACCCCGTGCATTCGATCTCCAAGGCATCTGGTGCGGACCCCCGGGGTGTCAAGCGTCTTGGCCGACGTGCGCCAATCGCGCCCTTTCCCCGACCGTCCACACGCGCTACCACGCCTTAAAACCACGGAGGTCCCAATGGCATTGCTCGATACCGTCGATCCCGACGGCCTTCTCGAATATTCCGTCGTCTTCACAGACCGCTCGCTCAACCACATGTCGGCGGCCTTCCAACGCGTCATGCTCGATATCAACGAGATGCTGAAGGAGGTCTACCAGGCTGACGCCGTGGCCATTGTTCCGGGCGGCGGGACCTGTGGCATGGAGGCCGTCGCACGCCAGTTCGGCACCGATGCCCACGCCCTGATCGTGCGCAATGGTTTCTTCTCCTTCCGTTGGTCACAGATTTTCGATGCGGGCAAGTTCACGTCCGAGACCACGGTGCTGATGGCGCGGCAATCCGGCAACGACACCCGCGCGCCCTTCGCGCCGGCGCCGATCGAGGAAGTCGTCGCCAGGATCCGCGACACAAGGCCCGACGTCGTCTTTGCGCCCCACGTCGAAACCGCCGCCGGGTTGATCCTGCCGGACGCGTACATCACGCAAATGGCTGCGGCGGCGCATGAGGTCGGCGCATTGGTTGTGCTCGACTGCATCGCCTCGGGCGCAGCCTGGGTCGATATGAAAGCGACCGGTGTGGATGTCCTGATCTCGGCCCCGCAGAAAGGTTGGTCGTCCACGCCCTGTGCGGGCCTCGTGATGATGAACGCGCGCGCGCAGGCCCGGCTGGCCGAGACCCAGAGCAGCAGCTTTGCACTCGACCTGAAGAAATGGCGCACGATCATGGAAGCCTATGAAAACGGCGGCCATGCCTATCACGCCACCATGCCGACCGATAGTCTGCGCGCCTTCCGCGACACGATGCTGGAGACGCGGGAACACGGTTTCGAGCGCCTTCGGGAGGCGCAATGGGCACTTGGCGACGGGGTGCGCGAAATGCTGGCGCAGAAAGGCGTGAAATCCGTGGCCGCCGACGGGTTCGGTGCGCCGGGTGTGGTAGTCTCCTACACCGATGATCCGGAGATCCAGACGGGTCGGAAATTCGCGGCGCTTGGCCTGCAGATCGCCGCAGGTGTTCCGCTCCAGTGCAACGAGCCGGAAGATTTCCGCACCTTCCGCCTCGGGCTCTTCGGGCTCGACAAGCTCTATGACGTGCCGGGCGCGCTCTCCCGGTTGCAGGCGGCAATCGACGAAGTGTTCTGAAACTGACTGCGACGCCGTCTTCCGGAGATCCTCCGGGAGGCGCCTCCGATGGCAGCGCGGCCGGTGCCGCTAGTGGCCCATCCCGGCCTTCATGATCGCGCGCCGCAAGCCGCCAAGGTCATGCGCGGCCTTCATCCCTGCGAGGCGCAGCATCTGCACCTGTGGGTTGGGCGACCTGGTGATGCGGTTGAAGGCATCGATCGCGCGGACCCGCTTGCGGATGTCGGCGCCGCGCGTGCGGTCGTAGCGCTCCAGCATATCGTCGCCGCCAAGCCCCTCGCGTCCGGCCATCAGTGCCAGGTCTCGCAGCAGGACAAGGTCGTTGAGTGAGGTGTTCAGCCCCTGTGCGCCAATTGGCGGGATCACATGGGCGGCCTCTGCCATCACCGCGACGCGCGGCGCAGCCAGACGCTCCGCCCGCTGGCTGATGATCGGCCAGAGCCTGCGCTCCGACTTCAGGTGCAGCGGCCCGAGGATATAGCAGGACCGCTCGGACATCCGTGCCTCGAACGCGACCCAGTCCATTGCGGCAAGCTCCTCGGCCCGCGCGCCCGGGTTCATCCAGACCACCGCAGAGGCCGGTTGACCATCGAGATCGGGCAGGGGCACCAGCGTGAAGGGGCCGCCCTCGTTGTAGATCTCGGTGGAGACATTGGCATGCGGCTTGGAATGCCCGACCACGAAGGCCAGTGTCTTCTGGCCGTAGCGCGTGGTCTTGACGCCGATCCCGGCGGTTTCGCGCACAGCCGAATTGCGCCCGTCTGCGGCCACCACCAGCTTTGCGGCCACCGAATCGCCGCTGCTGAGTTGAACGATTGCGCCTGCGTCCCGCGCCACCATCGACGCGAAGGATGTGCCGAAGCGCAGCACAACGTTATCGAGCCCGTTCAGCGTTCGCGCCAACCCTTGCAGCACGCGCCAGTTCATCAGGTTCCAGCCGAAGCTTCTCTCGCCCAGGTCGGTTGCCTGAAACTCCCGGCTGTCGCGGATCTGCGGCGGCCACCCGACGGTGTCCACGACCCGCAGCACGTTAAGCGGGGTTGCCGTGCCCGCGAGGTCATCCCAAAGCCCGATCTGTTCAAAGAGGACCTTTGCCGGTTGCAGGAAAGCGGTGGAGCGCAGGTCGGAGCCATCCGCATCGCCCTCCGTCACCGGCGGCTCGGGGGAGACCAGCACAACGCGAAATCCCGCGCGACCAAAGGTCAGCGCGGCGGTGAGGCCGGCGATCCCGCCGCCGGCAATCAGGATGTCGGTTTCGGTGCGTGCCATGTCAGGACCCTCCTGCACCCGGATGTAGGGCCGGACGGCCACCCTGCACAAGCGGCAAACGGTCCCGCAAGGGACCGGGCCAGGCTATTGCCCGATGGAGATCAGCACCAGCGCCGCGAGCGACACGAAGGTCAGGAGGACAAAGACGACACCAACACCGGCCACGCCCATGGTCACGCCGGCCAGCACGGCCACGACAAGAAGCGCGGCAACGATGGCAAAGAAAGCGCCTTCGCCGGCGCTGCGCTCCAGGCCCTTCCAGCCGCGATCGCCGGAATAGGGGGTGAGGCTTTCGGTCGGGGTGGCGTGTTCATCGCTCATGTCGGGTCTCTCCAGGTGTCGTTTGCCGGATCGGTGTTTTGCCGCGCAGGATAGCGCATTTTTCCGGGCTGCGTCGGGTGCATCATGCCGCAGGTGTCGGGTTTTCCCCGCGCTGCACGCGGCTGGCTCACATTGCGCTCTCATCGCGCGCGCGACCGGCGCAGCCGGCGTCGGAGCGGTTTTCTCCCACCCGAATGATGGCATCCCAGGCATTCACCGCGATGCGGGGTCTGCGGACTTGCCGCGAGGAGCGGCTGCGGGGTACCGTTCGGAGAATTCAGCGTTGGAGCATGGATATGGTTGATTTCATTGCAAGCGGACCGATCGAGAACCAGCAATCCAAGGGCGTTCCGGGATTTCCGTCCTTTTATTTCCAGGGAAAGGCAGAACCCTTCGCCATGTCGGCATCGGGTTTCAAGGTCCGGTTCGATCCGGGCGGACAGATTCCGGGCACGCCCAACCTTCCCAATATCCCGGGAATTCCCACGATCCCGGTTGCCGAAAACCCCGACGACCAGTGGTTCGGCGCGGGTTTGAAATACCGGACCGTGCGCCACGAAGGCCACGGGATGTCGACGCCCTACGTGGGGGTAATCAATCGCTACCTTGAGGTCGGCAACAACTACCGGACCGAGGTAAAGGGGTTGAACTTGAAGGCGGAAGATTTCTTCAGGGTCAGCAAGACCTACGACAACAGTGACAACCTTGCGTTGAACCGATCCATCTTCAGCGGCAGGGACACCATCCAGGGTGGGTCGATCGAGGACGACCTGAATGGCTTCAATGGCGATGATACCGTACGTGGCGGCGCCGGGCCCGATACGGTTCGCGGTGGCAAGGGCAAGGATACCGTCAACGGGCAGGACGGCAACGACATGGTTTTTGGCGATGCCGGCAAGGACAAGCTTCTGGGGGGGGCCGGAAATGACATGCTCGACGGCGGCAGCCAGGATGACAGGGCCGACGGCGGTGCCGGTCGCGATACCGTAAAGGGCGGCAATGGCAACGACCTCCTCCTCGGTGGCGGCGGCAATGATACGCTCGACGGCGGGCGTGGGCGCGATACCCTCAAGGGGGGCGCTGGCGACGACACGCTCAAGGGCGGTTCCGGTCACGACCGGCTCGACGGTGGCGCGGGCGCCGATCGGCTCGAAGGCGGCGCTGACAACGACACGCTTCTTGGCCGGGGCGGCAACGACGATCTTCGCGGCGACAAGGGTGCGGACGTGCTCGACGGCGGCGGTGGCAACGACACGCTCCGTGGCGGCTCCGGCAGCGACGAGCTTCGTGGCGGGAACGGCAACGACATTCTGGATGGTCAGGACGGCAACGATACGCTCGCGGGCGGCAAGGGCGCGGACACGGCCAATGGCGGGCTCGGGCGCGACGTGATCAGCGGCGGGCCCGGCGGCGACAGGCTCATTGGCGGTGCCGGTGGCGACCGGCTCGACGGAGGGGCCGGTTCGGATGATCTGAAGGGCGGGCGGGGATCGGACACCTTTGTCTTCGCTGCGGGCGTCGACACGATCCTCGATTTCGAGAAGGCCTTCGACACGGTCGAGCTGCAACGCACCGCGCTCGACATCGGCAAGAACCAGACCGCGGCCGGTGTGGTGCGCGCCTACGGAACCGAGATCGAGGGTGAGAAGGCACTCGAATTCGATACCGGCGATATCCTGATCTTCAGCAATATCAACAGGCTCTCCGCCGTCACGGATGCGATTGAGCTCATCTGATCGGTTCGGCTCCGGCGGTCAGCGCAGGCGCCCCAGGAAACCTGCCAGATCGTCGGTGTGGTGATGGATATGGGGCGCCGGTTCCGGCGCCTCGGAAACGTGGACCGTGCGCATCCCCATGTCGTGCGGCGCCGCCAGATTGCGGGGATCGTCTTCGAACATCGCCGATAAGGTGGGGTCGAGCCCGTCGGTAGCAAAGACCGCCTCGAAGGCCGCACGCTCCGGCTTGGGGTGGAAATCAGCATGTTCGACGCCGTAGATCGCGTCGAAGAGGTCCGACAGCCCACGCGCCGCGACCACCCGTTCCGCATAGGGGCGGGAGCCGTTGGTGTAGACGATCCGCCGTCCGGGAAGCGCTGCAATCCCATCTGCCAGGGCCGGGTCGGGGACGAGGTGCGAGAGGTCGATCTCGTGCACTTCCGTCAGGTAGGGTCCCGGATCCACGCCGTGAACCTGCATCAGCCCGGCCAACGTCGTGCCGTAGTCGCGCCAGTAAACCTGACGCAGGCGATCCGCCTCGGCGCGGTCGACGCCGAGTTCGCGCATCACCCATGCCGTCATCCGCACTTCGATCTGGTCGAAGAGGCGGGCCTGCGGTGGATAGAGCGTGTTGTCGAGGTCAAAGACCCAGGAGCGGACATGGGAGAAGCGATCGGCAACCATGGGCGGACCCTAGGAGCGCAGGCTTAGGCTGGCAAGCGGCATCCTGGCCACGCATGGGTGGCTCCGTCGGCCAAGTCCTTGATTTCCCGATGCCGTCTTGTAGCGTGGGGGGCGCAATCAGTACGGACATTCCCATGTCGAGCGAAAAGACCCCGCAGAAGGACGCCTATGACCTGATCCTGGAGGCCATTGACGTCGGCGTCTACAAGCCCGGTGACCGGCTGGTCGAATCGGAACTGGCCGAACGTTTCGGCATGTCGCGCACGCCGATCCGCGAAGCATTGCAACGGCTGGAGACGCAATCGCTGCTGGCCCGCGACGGGCGCAGCCTGATCGTGGCTTCGCTCGATCACAACCAGTTGGCAGAGCTCTACGTAGTGCGCTCGGAACTGGAGGGTCTGGCCGCCCGCCTCGCCGCACGGCACGCCGCCGCGGAAGAAGTGCAGGTCCTTGAGGCGCTGATCGAGGCTGACCGGAAGCTGGTCAGCGATCCCTCTGCCCTTGCGCGGGCGAACCGGCGCTTTCATCGGCAGATCCACCTTGCGTCCCACAATCGTTTCCTGGTGCAGCAACTCGACCTCGTCTATCGCTCCATGGCGCTGATGGCGACCACCTCGCTGGCAGCGGAGGGGCGGGGCGAGGTGGCCCTGGCCCAGCATGAGGCCATCGTCGCCGCGATCAAGGCACGCGACGAGGAAGCCGCCTACGATGCGCTCAAGGAGCATATCTCCAGCGCCTTCGTGCAGCGCCTGACGCTCGACAGCGACGCGCCCGTTAGCCTCTAGGCCGCGTCGACGTCTTGGGCGCGCGCCGCGAGGTCGTCGTGTTCGTCATGGAAGCCGTGGGAGGTCTTGTCCCAGTAGAAGGGCCGGGTGAGGATCTCGTAGAACGCCTTGTAGGAGGCGAATGCGGCGAGTGGGAAATAGGCGTGCATCGTTGGCACCCACTTGAAGAGATGCGCCCGTCTGACCGCCCTTGCGCCCAGGATTCCGACCAGCAGGTTCACCACCTCGGAGCCCAGAAAGACCGCGACCATCGGCCAGAAGAGAAGCGCCGGGATGACGCCGGCGAGCGGGTGCGGGAGGCCGAGGGCAAGCCCCCAGAAGCTCCACAGGACTGGCGCCAGCACGAATTGCGACAGCGTGCCAAGAAACAGGATCTGGAACCCGAGAAACCGCCATGGCCCCAGATCCTGCCAGAGCTGGCGCGGGTCGCGCATGTGGACCGCCCATGTCATCGCATAACCCTTGAGCCATCGCGACCGCTGCTTGATCCAGGGCAGGACCCGGCAGTTGGCCTCCTCGTGGGTCGTGGTGTCGACCATCTCGGTCCGGTAGCCCATGCGCACCAGCCGCATTCCCAGATCGGCATCCTCGGTCACGTTGTGGGCGTCCCAGCCGCCCATCTTCTCCAGCGCTTCCCGGCGGAAATAGAGTGTCGTTCCGCCAAGCGGCATCGCCAACCCCATCCGCTGTAGCCCGGGCAGGACGACACGGAACCAGCTCGCATATTCAATGGTGAAGCAACGGCTCAACCAGTTGGTCCGCGCATTGTAGTAGTCCAGCGCGCCCTGAAGACAGGCGACCGTCGGGCCGCGCTCGTGGAAGCGGCGCACGACCTTGTGCAGCTGGTCGGCCTCCGGCGCATCCTCGGCATCCCAGACCCCGACGATCTGGCCACGGCAGAAATCCAGCGCGTAGTTCAGGGCTCTTGGCTTGGTCTGCACGCCGCCCTTGGGGACGATCACCACCCGCATCCAGCGGGGAAGCTCGGTTGCGGCCAGCACGTCCTGCGTCTGTTTGTCGGTCTCCTCCACCACCAACAGGATGTCCATCAACTCCTTGGGATAGGCAAGGCGGGACAGACGCTTGACCAGCCTGCCGGCGACGTCCTCTTCCTTGAAAAGCGGCACCATGACAGAGACCGTCGGCAATCGTGCAATCGTCGGGCCGGACTCGCGTTGTGTGTGAAAGGTCCCGCGCCCAAGAGCGGCGCGACGCAAGGCGACCACGAGGGCGCCGGTTTTCAAAGCAAGGGTGGCCCCAAGGGTCACAACCGCCCAGATTGCCAAGGCCGAGAAAACCGGGACCGGAAACAGCAGTGCCAGCACAAGGGCAGCAATACAGGCTGCCGCGATCAGTTTCTCGGAGACGCCACCCCGCCAACGGCGGCAGGAGAGGTCGGGTGGCACCAGGTGTTCGGCCCGGGCAGCCAGCGCCGGATTGCGCAGAGCACAGACGGAGCGGTGCAGGGCCCCCTCTGTGCAGAGCGCCATGGTGACAGAGCCGAATTCCGCCTCCAGCGACGGGCGATGGTTGGCGAACTTCTCCGGGCGGGAGGTGGCGACGATCACGGTCGAGCCAGCCCGTTGCCAGGGAACCAAACCGTCACGCAGGCAGCGGACCGCGCCGTAGCTGTCGATCATCCGCGCATCGGGGGCACGTGTGTCGAGGTCTATCACCTCGGTGCCCCATTGCTCCGACAGCGTCTTCATCAGCGCGCCTTCGGAGATCATGCCGTTGGACAGCAGGATATCTCCGAGCCGGGCATCCTGACGCGCCTGCATGGCCAGCGCCTTGACCATGTTGCCAGGCTCGACGCGGCGACTTTCCAGCAGGCGTTGACCAAGGAGTTTCCGGTCCGGGGCGTCCCCCTCGATAACACGAGCCGGCTGACCGGACACGACCCGCACGCCCCCAAGGGAGCTCAGGGAGGCGATACGCGCAGGCCGTAACACTCGGGTTGGGGCAGTCATCGAACACACAGAATCGGGGCACTTCCGCCCTGACTGTGGAAAGGTCTCGGTTAACAGGGTGTTAACCAAGCGCGGGCCTGCGGTGATCTGCTGCGGGTGCGGCCGTTTTGCGGCGCGGTTGCACGCCCAGGGGGCGGTCCTGCCGGGGCCACCGAGCACAACGCGTGTCGATGTGCCTGCGGCGTGGACCGTCAGGCGGCCTCGGAACGGGCGGTCATCGCGGCTGCGAAGCGTTCGAAAAGGTAGTAGCTGTCCTGCGGGCCGGGGCTGGCCTCCGGGTGGTATTGCACGGAAAAGACCGGGCGTTCGGACATGCGGATGCCGCAGTTCGACCCGTCGAATAGAGAGACATGCGTTTCCTTGACGCCCGCGGGCAGCGACTGGCTGTCCACCGTGAATCCATGGTTCATCGAGGTGATCTCGACCTTGCCGGTTTCCAGGTCCTTCACGGGATGGTTCGCGCCATGGTGGCCGTGGTTCATCTTGATGGTCCGCGCACCAAGCGCCAGGGCCAGCATCTGGTGACCAAGGCAGATGCCGAAGACGGGCAGCTCGGTGGTGTCCAGGATCTCGCGGATCATCGGTACCGCGTATTCACCAGTGGCTTCCGGATCGCCGGGGCCGTTGGACAGGAAGATCCCGTCAGGAGAATGCGCCAGCACCTCTTCGGCGGTTGCGGTGGCCGGCAGAACGGTCACGTCACAGCCGGCAGAGGCCAGACAGCGCAGGATGTTGCGCTTGGCGCCGAAATCGAGCGCAACGACCTTGTGGGACGGGGCCTGCTGACGGGTGTAGCCGTCCGGCCAGGCCCAGCGTTTCTCGTCCCAGCGGTAGGATTGCGCACAGGTCACCACCTTGGCCAGGTCCAGCCCGACCAGTCCGGAGAATCCGCGTGCCTCTTCTACCAGCGCCTCGATGTCGAAGACCCCCTCCGGGTTGTGCTCGATGGCGACATGCGGGGCGCCCTGCTGCCGGATTGCGCGGGTCAGGCGGCGGGTATCGATCCCGCCGATGCCGACGCGGCCGCGCCGCTCCAGCCAGGGCTTGAGGTTTTCGGCCGCGCGCCAGTTTGATGGTTCGGTGGGATCCCACTTGACCACCATCCCCTCGGCCACCGGGTCCCCGGTCTCATCGTCCTCAGGGTTGACGCCCACGTTGCCCACGTGAGGGAAGGTGAAGGTCACGATCTGTCCGGCATAGGACGGATCCGTCATGATTTCCTGGTAGCCCGTCATTGCGGTGTTGAAGCAGAGCTCCGCCACGCGTCGCCCAGTGGCCCCGAAACCGTATCCGTAGAAGAGGGTGCCATCGGCAAGCGCGAGGCACGCGGTGGGGGTGGGTTGGGACATGTGCGACTCCTGCGGGCAAATCGGCGGCAACCTATGGGGCGTGAGGCACCCCGTCAAGCGGGAGTGCGGAGCGTCGGGTGGAGTGGTCTGAGGCAGTTGGTCGGAGAGGCGTGCGGGGTAGGGTACGCCCATGCACGGCGGCGGCTGGCACGCCCGTGGGCCGGAGCCTGCGGATCACTCTATCGCGGTATCGAAGGTGTGGGGAGGTGAGATACAGAAGTATCTTGGGGTAGTCTGGCGCGGGGCAAGGGAAGGATCGCGGTGGAAGCCGAAGCTACATCCGGTGGCACGCTGATGGGGGGCAAACCGTTGCCGGCCCGAAGTGCGCCTTTCTCTCCCCTGTGCGTGTGAAACACGCTACATCTGCGGGACCTGAAACCCCACGGACCGACCGCCCATGCCCTACGAGTGGATCGACCCAGATCCCTGCGCCGAACCGGACCAGATCGACCCGCCGCTGCGGGAGTTGCACCTCTGGCCGCACCGGTCGCTGCCGAAGAGGGGCTTCGTGTTCTTCATCGCCATGACGTTCCTGCTGCTGCTGGTGCCGCTTTATCCCGCGCTAGGGTCGCCAGTGCTCTGGGGGCTGCTGCCCTTTCTGATGGGGACGCTGGCTCTGCTCTATTGGGCGATTCAAAAAAGCTACCGCGACGGTGAGGTGCTGGAGGAACTGCGCATCTGGCATGACCGGGTCCACCTGGAGCGCCACATGCCGCACC
Source organism: Aliiruegeria haliotis (assembly GCF_003003255.1). Lineage (GTDB taxonomy): Bacteria > Pseudomonadota > Alphaproteobacteria > Rhodobacterales > Rhodobacteraceae > Tropicimonas > Tropicimonas haliotis. The sequence continues at coordinate 196,038 of NZ_PVTD01000002.1, read as the reverse complement.
GGGCAACCCAGGATTGGGAGGCCAACCCGCATTGGGTCGAAGTGAAGATTCATGACACCAGCGGTCCGGTGCCAAACTACGTCACGCTGCGCGGGGCCGGGCGCGAAGTTGAGATCGGCGCCTTCCTCTCTCGGGAGGAACGGCTTGACCTTTTCAACGATCTGTCGCGATACCTGCCCGCGAGGGGGTAGCCAGATGGCCCAGGTACCGGCGACACCAAAGGCGCGACGCGCCATGACGCGGCTTGCGGCAGCAACGCTGGGTCCGCGCTGGACGCTTGACCACATGGACCTGCAGTCCTCCGAGCGGCAGGCCCTGGAGCGGCGCGCGGACGGTGCGGCCCGGCCGCCACATGACCCGGCTGTGGTTTTCCTGATCCCACTTGTCGGCAGGCACCATGTGGGCAACTGGGCCGATGTCGAGGCACGGCTGCGGGCCACCGTCGACAGCCTGATTGGCCAGACATCGGACCGCTGGGTGGCGGTGATCTGCGGGCAGGATGCGCCCGACACTATCCCTTTCAACGATCAGATCCGTTTCCATCGGTTCACGACGCCCGTCCCGGGCAATGACAAATGGGCCAAGCTCGCGCAGCTATGCCAGACACTTCCGCATCTCGGGGTCACGTCGGGCTACGCCATGACGTTCGATGCCGACGACCTTCTGAACCGACGCGCGGTAGAGGAGATGGTCCGGCGCAAGGCATCCGGTGGATACCTCGTCACCCGTGGTCTGGTGCTCGATGCGCAAAGCCGCCAGATCGGCCAATGCGCGCCGCAATCGCTGCTGGCACCGGGGCGTAAGGCCTTCTGGAAGATGTGCGGCAGCTGCGCGGCATGGCGTTTCGACCTTAGCGTGGACACCCGCGACGCAGAGTTCCTCGCCGCCGCCACCGCACATGAACACCGAATGTTCCCCTATCTCGCCGCGCTCGCCGGTCGGCCCATGACGCCCCTCAACCAGGACGGCGCGATGTATATCGTCAATCACGGCGAGAACTTTGGGGTTCGTCGAGGCAGGGTCGGATTCAAGACCCGCTATGTCACCCGCTTTCCCGTCACATCCGACGCCCAACGCGCCCGGATCGAAGCCGATTTCCCGATGGCGTGATCCGGGCCGTATGGTCCGGGTCTGCAATGGTTGGCTGCCGCCGCAGCACCGCGAACGTGCCGCCGGGTCACGCCGGGAGCGGGTTGAGGAGCTTGTTTTGCGGTTTGCATGCATGTCGGGAAGGGTTGGCGCTCTTCGGTATCTTCCCGCAAGGCGCGTGACGCTGCCGCCGCTGATGCTCGAAGCGGCTGCCGCCGGGGCTCTGCCGGTGCCGACGGGAATGCCTGCGGTGGGTCCTTGATTGGTATGACCCGACTGGAACCATCGAAAGAGCGCCGTTGGCTTGGGGCACGGAACGCACAATGAGCGCAGAAGCCGGTGCCGGGAGGTCGGGTGAAGCTTGCAGCAGGGCAGCGGGGTTCGCGAGGTGTCTGATCGGACTCGCGGAACCGGAAAGCGCGACGGCTGATTGGACTCTTCGGGAACAGCCCGAAGGGTCCAGCCCGCATTGAAATCAGAGTGCACGACTTCGGCCTCCACCGCCGATTCGCAGACGTGTTGTGCACGGGACGTTCAAGCCTCGTTCAACTCAGGGATCCCGGCGAATGTTGGCTGATGTAGGCGTCACCGGCCCTCGCTCCAGTCTGGAGTCGAGAAGGCGACCGATTGCACGGGTAGGACACGGCGCGAGACCGGAGGGCCATGGCTCGGGCTCCGGTGTCGGGCTGCCCGGTGGAAACGGACGTTCAGGTTTGCCGCTGGTCGCCCTCGGTACGGTTGCATAGCCTGCCCGGTGCCGATTGCACGGCCCCTGTTCCGATCGGTTCCCCGGGGCGGAGAGACAAAAAAAGACCGGCCTCCCGGGCCGATCCTTCCTCACGTATTCCTTGCCTGCGACATCGCTCAGCTCAGATGGGTCTTCACCTGGCAGCCAACGGCACCAAAATCCATCTGGCCCATGTATTTGGCTTTCAGTGTGCCCATGACCTTGCCCATGTCGCGGATACTCTGCGCGCCGGTTTCGGTGATCGCGGCGGAAATTGCCTTCTGGATTTCGTCGTCGTTGAGTTGACGCGGCAGAAACTCCTCGATGACCTCGATCTCGGCACGTTCCTTCTCGGCCAGTTCCAGCCGCCCGCCTTCCTCGTAGACACGCGCGCTCTCCAGCCGTTGCTTGACCATCTTGCCCAGGATGACCAGCAGCTCTGAATCCGGCACGCCCTCTGTCGAATTCTCCGTGCGAACCGCGATATCACGGTCCTTGATGGCGGCCGAGATCAGCCGCAGGGTCGACAGGCGATCCGCCTGCTTGTTGCGCATGGCGTCCTTGAGTGCCGCGCTGACCCGGTCTCGCAGTTGCGTCATTGAGATGTCCTTTGGGTTCCCCAACCTCGAAGAACGTCTTTATCGGTTCGGGGCACCGGAGGCAAGCTGTCGCACAATCGCCCTTTGCTCGCACGGCCGACCGGGGCCTTCCAGGACCGTGATCGCACATTCGATGCGGCGGGCGGAAATGAAAAAGGCCCCGGGTGGTCCGGGGCCTTCTGGTCATTTGCATACCGAACCGAAGCGGTCAGTGAGCGGGGCTCTTGTCCCACTCCTCCTGCTTGGGGAGCGTTTCGAACGTGTGCTCCGGCGGCGGGCAGGGGAGTGTCCACTCCAGCGTGTCCGCATGCTCGTTCCAGTAGTTCTCCTCGGTGATCTTTGCACCACGGCGCAGCGTCACCCACACGATGTAGAAGAACAGCAGGAACGACGCAAAGGACAGGAAGGCCCCGAGCGAACTGATGTAGTTCCACTGCGCAAAGGCCTCCGGATAGTCGATATACCGGCGTGGCATGCCTTGGCGGCCAAGGAAGTGCTGCGGGAAGAAGGTCAGGTTCACACCGATGAAGAACAGCCAGAAGTGTACCTTGCCAAGGAACTCCGGGTATTCGCGGCCGCCCATCTTGCCGATCCAGAAATACACTCCGGCGAAGATGGTGAAGGCTGCGCCCATCGACATGGTGTAGTGGAAGTGGGCAACGACGTAGTAGGTGTCGTGATAGGCCCGGTCCACGCCTGCCTGGCTGAGAACGATGCCGGTCACGCCGCCGACGGTAAAGAGCAGCAGGAAGCCCATCGCGAACAGCATGGGCGTCTTGAACTCGACCGAGCCGCCCCACATCGTTGCGATCCAACTGAAGATCTTGATGCCCGTGGGCACCGCGATCACCATCGTCGCCAGCATGAAATAGCTCTGCTGGCTGAGCGACATGCCCACGGTGTACATGTGGTGTGCCCAGACGACGAAGCCGAGCACGCCGATGGCGACCATGGCATAGACCATCGGCAGGTAGCCGAAGATTGGCTTGCGCGAGAAGGTCGCGATCACCTGGGAGGCAATGCCGAAGCCCGGCACGATCACGATGTAGACTTCCGGGTGGCCGAAGAACCACAGGATGTGCTGGTAGAGGACCGGGTCACCGCCACCGGCCGGATCGAAGAAGGTCGTACCAAAATTCCGATCCGTCAGAAGCATCGTGATGGCACCCGCCAGCACTGGCAGCGACAGGAGAATCAGCCAGGCCGTGACGAAAATCGACCACGCAAAGAGCGGCACCTTGTGCAGCGTCATGCCCGGTGCGCGCATGTTGAGGAAGGTGGTGATCATGTTGATCGCACCGAGGATCGACGAGGCGCCGGAGACGTGTACGGCGAAGATCGCCAGATCCATCGAGTAGCCGCCCTCGTTGACGCTGAGCGGCGGGTAGAGCACCCAGCCCACGCCCGAACCCAGTTGCCCGTTGCCGCCCGGAGACAGGACCGACGCAACGGCAAGGCAGCAGCCGGCGAAATACATCCAGAAGCTGAGGTTGTTCAGCCGCGGGAAGGCCATGTCCGGTGCGCCAATCTGCAACGGCATGAAATAGTTGCCAAAACCGCCGAAGAGCGCCGGGATGACGACGAAGAACATCATCAGGATCCCGTGTGCCGTGATCAGCACATTCCAGATGTGGCCGTTCGGGGTACAACCTTCCGTGCTCGACGCGAAGACCCGGAAGCCCTCCAGGCACATGTGCTGGACGCCGGGCTGCATCAGCTCGATCCGCATCAGTACGGTGAAGAACACCGCAATGAAACCGACCGCGGCCGAAACAACGAGATAGAGAATCCCGATATCCTTGTGGTTTGTGGACATGAACCAGCGTGTGAAAAATCCACGCTCGTCTTCATGATCATGTCCCTGGATGGCTGCATCCGCCATGTAGCTCCTCCGGAGTTTTCTTGTCCTGTTCGTGAGGCGCACCTGTCCTGTCGGGCGCCCGCGTGTCCGCCGGTGACATTAGGGTGAACGGGAAGGAGCGGCAACAAGCAATGCGCCTTCCGCATGGCCAATATGCGTGATTCTGAATGCTATGACCGGTCAAGGCCCAAATCCGCGCCGACATGTGCACGGCCAATGGCCAACCTGGTCCCCACGACAGGAGTAGACGGATGATTCCGCACAATGGTAGTGTTCAGCGAATCGATCTCGGAACACATTGGAAAACGAATGATTTTGTCGTCCATGAAGACCTATGCCGCGAGCCTCGCATTGGCGAGTGCAGGCAGCTTTGCTGCGGGCGCGGTGCAGGCCGCAAACCTGTCCTTCGACGAAAACGGCGCCGCGCCCTGCACATACGCCAGCAGCCCCGGTCCGCTGGACAACGCATACACCGCGCTTGGTGTGACCTTCTCCGGAGGTTGGCATATCCTCGGCGAGTGCGGCGGATTTGGCGTCCCGGCTCTGAGCGGGTCCAACTTCCTGACCTACAACACGTCAGTTACGACGAACACCGTGACGATGACCTTCGATGCGCCAATTTCGCAGATCAGCGGTTTTCTCGGCGGGTCATTCGAAACCGACTGGAGCATCACCACCTCCGCCGGCGGTCCGGCAGAGGTTGTCAGCAACCTGTCCAGCGCCTATGTGCCGTTCAGCCTCTCGGGGAGCTTTACGAGCGTCTCGATCGCAGGCGGTTCAAGTTCCGGCGTACTGGAGGACCTGAGTTTCAGCGATATCGCCGCGGTGCCGGTTCCGGCCGGCGGGTTGCTCCTGCTCTCTGCGATTGGCGGTGCGGTCGTGCTCCGCAGGCGCCGCAGAGGCTGACACTCGCCGCAAGTACCGGCCTCTCATCCGGAGTTTCGGCTTGAATCCTCGTCCCCAAAGGGCGTAGGGGATTTGTCGATATTTGTAACTCCGGACACAGATGACAGTCATCGCGGCTCCCTCCGCCACGCCTTCCAACGTGGCCATTTTCAGGATGGCGTGGCCGCTGGGCCTCAAAGCCATGATGCTGCACGGCATCGTGGTGATCGATGCGTGGCTGGTCTCCGCACTCGGAGAGCCCGCGCTGGCGGCGATGGGGCTGGCGGCGTCTATCGCCGGGTTGATCCTCGGCACCCTGATGGCGTTCTCAAATGCTGCGCAGGTCCGCATCGCACAGGCGTACGGCTCCGGTGACCCGGTCTCGCTCAAGACGGGGCTCTATGTCGGTATCCTGATCAACGTCGCCTCCGCCGCACTCGGTATCGGCCTGGTGGCGCTGTTCGGCGATGATATCATCCGTGCCTTCGCGCACACCCCCTGGATTGCCGATCAGGCCATCAGCTACCTGCAAGTCTTCCTCTTGGTCGTGGTATTCGAGGCATTCGGGCAGGTGCTGGGCAGTCACTTCAATGGCTGCGGCAAGACATTGATGCCTGCCAAGAGCTATCTTCTCGCCATCCCGATCAACGTTGTCACGTCCTACGTTTTGATTCATGGGCATTGGGGGCTGCCGGAACTCGGCGTGTCCGGTGCCGCCGTGGGCAGCGCCATTGCCGCCATGACACGGATGCTGTTTCTCGGCGCCGGACTCTGGCGGATGAACCGTGCCTATCTCGGCGTCGAGGGGTGGCGGAACGGGACGCTTCGGGCCTCGATCCACCGCCACCTCGTCTTCGCCCTGCCCATCGCCGGGACGTTCATTTCGATGACCATCGTCAACAACATCTGCATGCTGATCTACGCGAAGATGAGCGTGAACGATTTTGCGGCGATGACGCTGATCCAGCCTTGGGTCCTTGTGGCCGGCAACTTCAGCACCGCATGGGGCATGGCCACGGGAATCGCCGTGGCCCAGCTTCTGGGCAGCAACGTGCCGGGTGACGATCTGGTGGTGTTTCTGAAACGGGCGTGGCGGGGGGCTTTCGTTGCGGCGATCGTGGTGTCACTCTGTTTCCTCGGTTTGTCGCTCTCGGTCCAGGGGATCTATGGCCAGCTCGAAGCGCAGACGCGGGCGGCGCTCTGGAGTTTCCTGCCATTCCTTCTGGTGCTGCCGTTCCCGCGCGGGTCGAACCTGATGTGCGGTCATACGTTGCGCGCGAGCGGTGACACCGTCTATCCGATGAAGGTGCATGTCTGTTCGCAGTGGCTCGTTCGGCTACCGCTTACGGCGGCTTTCATCCTGTGGCTGGATCTCTCGGTGACCTGGGTTTTCGCGCTGGTTCTGTTCGAGGAGTTCGTGAAGCTCCCGTTTTTTCACAGTCGCATCCTGAAAGGCGAGTGGAAGAAGGGCCTGAAAGAGGACGACTAGGCCCTTCTGGGTCGCGCGCGACGAGCCATCCTGCGGCCGGCCGAGGCGGATTCTGTGCTGGCCGCGCCGACTTGCGAGGCGCGTAGAAGGATTGGCGTTGCCAGATCCCAGCCCGCTTGTTTGCGTTTTGCTGCTGGTGGAAAGTGGCCGGGGCGCGTTCGTCCCTGCCGATACCAGCCAGCAATGCGGGTTGGGGGCGCTCCGGGCGGAATGCCTGTTCGGGTTCGTGGCTGCCGATCCCTGTTGCAGCCCGAAGTCAGGCCGGATCGGGAGTGTCGACAGTCATCCGATAAAGGCCCGCGCAAGTGTCAGCGTCACCGGGAGCGTCACGAAGCTGAGCAGGGTTTGGACGGTAATCACCGCTGCCATCAGCGGCGCGTTTCCGCCCATCTGCCGAGCAAGCGTGTATGCCGCGACACCCGTCGGTAGCGCCGCAAAGATGATCGCCACCTCCGCTGTCAGCGGCGCGGGCTGAAGAAGGGCCAATGCCAGCAAGACGCCGGACGGGAAAATCACGAATTTTCCGACGGTTGCGGCGATGATTGCGAGCGCGTCCCCTTGCAGGCCGCGGATCTTCAGATTGGCGCCCACGCACATCAGCATGATGGGCAGTGCCGCGTTTCCGAGGATACGTGCGAACTCGTGGAGTACGGGCACTTCGTTCCATCCGGCAAGGTTGAAGCCAACGCCGGCGATGATGGACAGGATCAGGGGATTGCGCGCCAACTCTCCCAGAAGTCCGCCGCGTCCGCTGCCAAGTTGCTGCGACAGAAGCGAGACCACCATAATGTTCACCACCGGAATCAGCAGCGCCGAGCCGAGCACCGCCGTCTGAAGCCCAGAGGCACCGAAAAGGGCCTCGGCCAGCGACAGGCCGATGAAGGTGTTGAAACGCGCGCTGCCTTGCAGGATCGAGCTCGCATCCTTTGCCCTCCAGCGGCGCCCGAGGAACCATCCGCAAGCGATCGCAGCAAAGAAGCCGACATAGAGCACGATGGCAAGCGACCAGATCTCCGGACTGGTCAGGTCCGCCGCCGAGATCTTTGCGAAGAACAACGCGGGCATGAGGACCCAGTAGACAAGCTTGTCGTTGAGGTTCCAGAACTCGGTCGACGGTATGCCGCCCCGACGCAGCCCGTAGCCGGTCATGATGAGCAGGAACACCGGGGCGATGGCAATGAAGATTGTGATCATGGCATGGCCCTAGCGCCTCGCGGCCCAGGCGTCCATCCAGTTGCGTCCTTGGACTGGTACACCTGCGGGCGCGCGCTGTCCGCTGCCCGAACGCGCATCTTCTTGATGTGCCATTGCTGCCACCCCGGTCGCATTGCATTGCGGGGGCGCGCGCAGCGCGGCAAATCCCTGTTTGACGTCCGGGAACACGGGTTCGTGAACCAAGGCAGAAGATCCGCCGGCACTTCGCTTTCCCACGATCTCCGCGATGGACCCCAGCAGGTCCTGTGTGCCGGTGTCTGGCTGCGCAATGCGCCAGTGACAGCCCATTCTGTCATCAGTTGCAGCCCAGAGAGGGCCCAGCTGTCGGCCGGCAGCCAATGGCGGTGCCGCGCAGCCCCACCATGGCCGGGGCAGGAAATCGATCGCTTGAACGTCGGATCCCTGGTCTCCGTTCACATCCTTTGCGTCGCTTCCCGGTCAGGGTGCCGCACGTGCATGGATCGGGTCGGCCACGGGATCTGCCACAGGTGTGGGGAGGGTGTCCTTGAACGTCGATCGCAGGGCCACATCGAGGTCCGCCATCGTGACCGGCAGGCCGAGGTCCACCAGGCTGGTCACCCCATGCCCGGTGATGCCGCAGGGAACGATTCCTGCGAAATGCTCGAGCTCCGGTTCAACGTTGATGGAAATGCCATGGAAGCTGACCCACTTGCGCAGGCGAATGCCGATCGCGGCGATCTTGTCCTCACGCGGGGTGCCGTCGGGCAAGGCGGCCAGTTCCGGCCGTTGCACCCAGACACCAACGCGCCCCGGCCGGGTTTCTCCGCGGACGTTGAATGTGTCCAGCGTGGCAATGACCCATCGTTCCAGAGCCTCGACAAATGCGCGGACGTCGCGCCCACGCCGGTTGAGGTCGAGCATCACATAGACGACGCGTTGCCCCGGACCGTGATAGGTGTATTGGCCGCCACGCTTGCTCTCGAAGACGGGAAATCGCTCGGGATCCTTCAGGTCCTCGATTCGGGCGGAGGTGCCCGCCGTGTAGAGCGGGGGGTGTTCGAGAAGCCAGATCGCCTCGTCCTCCTTGCCGGCATGAATCGCAGCGACGCGTCGCTCCATTTCGGCAACGGCGACCTCGTATGGAACCTGTTCCGGACTGACGATCCACTCAACCATGCAACGCTCCTGCCAGTGTCTGAAGGCTCCGGCACAGATAGGCCGACCTTCGTCGCGGCGCAAATGCGGAAAAGTGAAAAAACCGCTTTTCTTCCCCGGGAGGCTTCGCTAAATACGCCGAGCCTACCTGATCACGTGCGGTCGTGGCGGAATTGGTAGACGCGCAGCGTTGAGGTCGCTGTGGGGTAACTCCCGTGGAAGTTCGAGTCTTCTCGACCGCACCATCAAGTTCTTGAAATGGTAATCCGTTCAATGGCTTGTCTGGCACCGATCCGCCAGAGGGGCCAATTGGTCCTCGTCCCTCGCGTTAATGATCATCTTGCCGATCTCCTACCTGAACGCCTTGGCCTCCGCAGTGTTGGTAGCTTTCCACAGCCGCGCAGGCAGCCATAGCGGAACTACGTGATTGGAAAAAACCACGTGTCTCGACAGTTTGGCATCGAGCGACAAGTGACCCTAGGTCAGGCGACCCTTGGTCCGGTCCGTTTCGAACCAACTGGAGACAGTGATGAAAGCGAAGATCATCTTGGCACTTTGAGGCGTTGTCTTGGCCGCAGCCTGTACAACCAATGCCGATGGAACAACGTCCATGGGCGTAGTGGAAAGCCCCGCTTGGCACCAAACAACGTCGATGGAGAACAAGGTTGCCTACTTCACAAGGAAGTGCTCGGCTTACGGTTTCCAGCCTGGTTCGCCGGACATGCGAATGTGCGTGATGCAGTCAATAGACGGCAGCGCATCCGATGCTCGGAAGACCATGTCGCAAGCATTCTCAGACGCAGGTCGTGACATTCAGGAGATGAACCAGCCCGGCGAGGTCAAGTTCCCGGAAAGAACCAATTGTACTACCACGGGTTCAGGAAACGCGCTCCACACCAACTGCACCACTTGGTAGAACTAGTAGGCGGTCGTGTCGATCAAAGCCTCACCTGAAATGTGTGTGGGGGTCTCATCGTCGCCGGGTTCAGGAAACCGCCTCTCGCGCCGTCAGCCACGGCTCTACAGTCAGACCGAGCGGGTCTGCGGCGCGCTCCCGTCGCCTTTCTGGGTGGGCGTCCCACGAAGGCGAACACAGTTGCTCAGCCACCACGCCGTCCTTTCAGATGGTGACCCCGTGGCAGGTGCGAGGCGGCCGGCTGAATAGCTTTCGATTTCCACTCTTTCTGGTGGTCTCCCTTGGTCTGACATCAGCTTGTGACTGGGGATCAAAGGCGTATTGCCGGTGTCGCGGTGTCGCGGTGTCGCGGTGTCGCGGTGTCGCGGTGTCGCGGTGTCGCGGTGTCGCGGTGTCGCGGTGTCGCGGCGTCGCGCGTCCGGGGGCACCAGGAGCGATGCCCGATGAGGGGCGCTGAGCGTGCCAGTTTCAGTTCACCGGTTGGACCCCCCCTCCTGCCAAAGGTTTTCGCGGAAAGCGTACTTGCGTGATAGGCTGGGCTTCTCAGGTCGGGGAGGTCGTGTCACATGCCCATCGGAAGCCCAGGAGCCGATTTCGATCCAAGGACGATACACATCGAGACCGCCCGGGTCCTGGGGCATGAACCCAGCCACTATGGTGTCATCGATGTCGGATCCAACTCGATGCGGCTTGTGGTCTATGACGATCTGTCCAGGGCTCCGTTTCCGAGGTTCAACGAAAAGTCGCTCGTGGCCTTGGGGGAGGGTCTGGACGCGGATGGGGCCTTCACCAAAGTTGCGATGGATAGGGCATTGGCGGCCTTGGGCCGATTCAAGGCTATTTCCGATGCCATGGGTGTCGGTCGGGTGGATGTCATTGCCACCGAAGCCATGCGCCGGGCCACGAATGGCAGCGATTTGCTCGCAAGGATTGAGGCAGAGACCGGGTTCAGGCCTCGGCTGCTGTCGGGGGCCGAGGAGGCGACACATGCCGCGCTCGGTGTCATCTCCGGTTTCTTCCAACCGCGTGGGCTCGTTGGCGACATTGGCGGCGGCAGTCTCGAAATTGCGGAAGTCCTCGGCGATCATGTGGGCGAACGTAAGGTCAGTATGCCCCTCGGGGCGCTCCCGGTTCGTGCCATGCTGGAGCAGGGCCAAAAGGCGTCGAAGAAGCAGGTCGACGAGATTCTCGACGCCGGTCTTCCGCCCCTTTTGACGGAACCCGTGTTCTATGCTGTTGGCGGTGGGTGGCGGGCGCTCGCACGGATCCATATGGCCATGACGGATTGGCCGATCGGTGTCGTCCACGGGTATGAACTGCCTGCGGAAGAGATCCTCGAACTTGCGAAATCTGTTGCCCGCATGTCGCCGGAGGAGGTGGCGGAGTTGCCCGATGTGCCGGGCAGGAGGGTCGATACATTGTCCGCCTCTGCATTGGTGATGTGGCGTCTTCTGCGCAAGCTGGAGCCGGAGCGTGTCGTGTTCTCGGCGCTCGGGCTGCGGGAGGGGTGGCTCTATGCGCAACTGGGCGAGGCCGAACGATATCGCGATCCATTGATCGAGGGGGCACTTGCAATCGGCCTGAGAGACGCGCGCGTGCCGCAATTCTCGGAGGCGCTGGGGCAATGGACGGAAGACCTCTTTCCGGGTGAGACGCAAAGTGACCGTCGTCTGCGCCTTGCGGTTTGTGCGCTCACCGATATCGCGTGGCGCGATCACCAGAAGATCCGTGCAGCAGAGAGCTTCATGCGGATCCTGCAATTCCCGTTTATCGGGATCTCACACCCGGAACGGGCATTCCTGGCGACCGCCATCATGTCGCGATACGGCGGAAAGCCAGCCAAGCTGGATACCCGGGCCACCGAAATCCTGTCACCGACGGCAATGCGAAAGGCCGAGGTCCTTGGCCGGGCGTTGCTGCTTGGCCACCGGTTCTCCGCCAGCGTACCTGATATCCTCGGGCACTCCAGTCTCAGGATCGAGTCTGATGCGGTTAGGCTCGGGATATCTCGGTCTTCGCAAGTGCCTGACAGTGACACCGTAAGAACCCGGTTGTTCCAACTGGCCAGGGTTCTCGACATGGAAGCGGCAATCGACACACCGGCCAGCTGAGCCTGGGGGCGCTCGGGAACGGGAATGTTCGGTTCCGTGCGACCGACACAAGCAGTACGTTGGATCTCGTCGCCAGTGGCCTCGGATCAGATGGTACATGGGCAATGCTCTCGTGCGACCGGCACAGATTGCCAAAATCAATGCCCAGCAGCATCTCAGCCAACCCGATGACGACCATGAGAGTGCAATTGACACTTCGAAGGTCCTGGTCCCTGCGGCGGTTGGAAAGTCGCCACCTTCGCGGATCGGATTTAGACGCGCCTGCCAAGGGTGCAGGCTGCTTGCACAAAACCGCTCGCTAGGCGCAAGCGTCCTCCAATATGGCGTTCAGGGCCTTTGGGTCGTTCACGGCAATGCCGTTGTAGCTTGTCGTCACGTACCCGAGGCGCGCCAACCGCCGCAGGATAGTTCCGGCCCAGTTGCGCGAGAGGTTGGCGGCGCCCGCGAGGTCCTGCTGCGTGACTGGCACCGCACCCGATCTGTCATCGCACGCGCCGCGACCGCGCAGGCCAGCGAATCGCAAGAGAACGGCGATCAGGCGCGCCTCTGAATCGGCGATCAAAAGGTCGGCACCGGCAAGTGCAGCGGTGTCGCCGTATTCGAGTGACAGGGTAACGAGATGGCGCCACCACTCCGGTCGTTCATCCAGCAGGGCAAGTACCCGGTGGCGCGGAATCCTGGCGCAGGCGACCGGTGATCGCGCCAGGGCTGTGGCGATCCGCGCCTGTTCAGACACGATCGGGCGGTAGCCCATCCAGAAGACGGAAGGCGCAATATGCAGGATAGGAGAGGCCGGCTGACCAAAGGACACGTGGAACGCGACGAATCCGTCGGCAAGACCGATCAGGTCGCCGCCTTCATCGCCTGCAAGGGTCAGTTGATCTCCGGTTGCGAACCGTCGCCACTCCGCCTCGGCAAGCAGGCTCGACCGGAATTCCGGGTCTGTACCGGCAAGCCATCCGCGGGTGGAGAGGGTCTCCATGCCTGCATCGCTGTCCACGTCAACCTCCGTCTAAGAAATGTGGGAATCGGACGCATTTGACCACTGGTTGTCAATCGTGTGTCGTGGAGTCTGCTAGCCTTGGTCATTGCCGGATGGAGATGCCCAACTACAATTCTCATGGGCATCCGTACCGAGACGGTTGAACAGGAGGGATTGATGAAGCTTTTTTCTGGAGTGGCCGGCCTTGTGGCCGTCGCCGCAACGCCGATCCTGGCACAAGATGCGGTCGCGCCGGATACTTACATCCGTGCCGAGGTAGACATGTCGTTTGCGCAGTTCCAGCTGAATGCGGGCAGCGACGTCAATCGCTTCTACTATATTCGCAAACCGACTCCGCTTGATGCGCAGGCGGTGGTGCGAATGAACCGCGATACGCTCTATGCGGGCGCTGTTGTCGACACCGAGGGCGGAGCAACAGTCACGATCCCGGAGTTTCCCGACGACCGCTACTTCTCTATCCTCGTCATCGACAACGACCACTACGCGCCGGTCGTGTTCTACGAGCCGGGCACGTACGACATTCCCGGCGATACGAAGTACGTGTCACTGATCATGCGCATACAGATCATGGACCCGGACGACCCGGAGGACGTGGCACTGGTCAACGAGATGCAGAACAGATTCAGGATCGATGCATCGAGTCACGACCTGTTCTCCGAACCCAACTGGGACGTGGACAGCATGCTTGCCCTGCGCGCGGAGTACGAAAAAGAATTCCAGAAGTTTGCCCAATACGAACCGGACTGGATGGGGCCGCGCGGTGAGGTCAATGAGGAAACGCGGCATCTCGCGGTGGCCGGGGCCTGGGGGCTCTTTCCGGAAAAAGATGCCGTTTACATCAACTACACCGGCCCCGCGTCCGCGGAGGCGTGCTACACGGCCACCTACGACGTCCCGCCGAACGATGCATTCTGGTCGATCACGGTCTATGGCGCCGACGGGTTCATGGAGAGTGACAACAACATCGTCAACGACCGCAACGTGACATTGAACGACGATGGCACCTTCTCGGTCCACTACGGGTCCGAAGCGCTGTGCGGCGAACAGCCAAACCGGGTTGATATCACCGACGGCTGGAACTTCCTGATGCGCATCTACCGCCCCGGACAGGCGGTGTTGGAGCGGAGCTACACACTGCCCGAGGTTGAAGAGGTCTCCCGATGAAATCCCGACTTGTAGCAACAGCCATCGCAGCCGCCTTCCTTGTTGGTCCTGCCAGCGCAGACGGCACTGAGGTGACGCTTGAGAACTTCACCATCGCCGAAACCGACCGCTACATGACCGAGCATTCGGCCGAACACGCAGTCAACACGATCCGCCATGCGCGGGACCCCTCTGGCCCAGACAATCAGTTCGTCATCACGGAGAACAAGGATGTGCTCTATAGCCATGCGGTGGTCGACACCGAAGGTGGGGTGACGATCACCAATCCCGATTGGGACTACCTCACGATGATCCAGATCATCGACGAGGCGCACTATACGCTGCACGTGCTCTATGCCGGCGAAAGCGTCACGCTGACGCCGGACGACCTGACCACTGGGCGCTACGTTTTTCTCAACATGCGAACCGGGCTGAAATCGACCGACGATGCGGGAGTTGCCGCCGCCCACGCCCACCAGGACGGCTTTGTGATCGAGGCAAGCTCCGCCGAGCCCTACATCCCAAAGGGGTTCGACAGCGAGAGCCTGGATGCCGTGCGTGCGTCTTTGGTGGCGCGTGCCGGGGAGGCCGACAAACCGGAGTTGTTTTTCGGTCGCCCAGAAGACGTGGATCCCGAGATGTTCCTGATTGCCACTGCCAAGGGCTGGGGCGGGTTGCCCTACAAGGACGCCGTCTACATCTCGACCATCGTGCCGGAAGGCGCGTCCGCAGAGGGCGCCTGTTCGGCAATGACATTGCCCCGACCACCCCTGAAATACGACGAAGGCGCCTTCTTTTCGGTTACAACCTACAGCGCCGAGAGCTGGATCGTAGAAGAGAACTTCGCTCTGAACGATCGCGCGGCCGAGGCCAACGAGGACGACTCGATCACCTTCCGCTACAATTGCCCGGGCCAGCCGAACAACATCGATGTGCAACCCGGCTGGACCCAGGTTATTCGCCTCTACCAACCGGAAAGTGCCGAGGCGATCTCCGCTTATGTCCAGCGCATCAATGCGGAGGTTCGTGTCGAGCCTGTCGAGTGATCGTGCTTAATGATGTCATTTAGACACTACTGCGCCCAAGCGGGTGCTCTATCCCATCGATAGCTCGGCCCCCGAACTGCCGGGTTCTCGAGCACGCCAAGGTGCCGGGCGTTGTCGATGGTGTCGATGCCACTGAAGTCATGCGGGCCGAGCCGACGATCCAACGCCCGCTGAAGGCCGGACGCAGGTGATCTGCGATCGGTCGGGTCTTCGGGCCAGATCGCTCACCGGCATAGCCTTCTGGAGCATACTCAATTGATTTGGATTGGTGGTTTTCTGGTACCGCCTCCCTGGCTTGAACAGGGGACCTCTGGATCCACAATCCAGCGCTCTAACCAACTGAGCTAAGGCGGCACAGGGCGCTCATTTATCGCGAGCCGATGCCGGGTGCAAGTCCCCGTTTCGGTCTCAAAGCTCGATTTCCCAATTTTGCTCCACCAGGTCATGGCCGAAGTGGTGGACCGGGGTTTCGCGCGTGCAGGAAAATCCATTGGCGGCATAAAGCGCGCAGGCGGCCTCGTGGCTCTTGTGTGTCCAAAGGACCATTCGTCTGTACCCGACACCGCGGGCGAACTCCATGCAGGCGTGCAGCAGCCGCAGGCCGAGCTTCTGTCCGCGGGCATCCGGTTCCAGGAAAAACAGGCGGAGCCGGGCGGTTTCGGCATCGTCCCGGACACAGAATATGCAGCCGAGGCGACGCCCCCATGGTGTTTCCGCGATCCAGCCGCGCTCTTCGGCGGGGTCGTGACTGGCGACGAATTCCGACAGAATCCGAGCCACGAGGGCTTCGAAACTGGAATCGAACCCCTCCGCTTCGGCGTAATACTCGCCGTGCCGCTGGATGATCCAGCCCGCATCGCCGGGCCGGAGTGTTCGAAGCCTGCAATCCGGCCGGGCAGGGGGCGGCTCTGGTGCGAGGGCGTCGGCGACCACATCTAGGGCGTCGAGCGTTGCCTCCAGGTCCTCTGGTTCCAGATGGGCGATCTGCGCCGCGACACCCCGCCGGGATGCTGCCTCCAGTGGCGCAAGCCGCGCACGTCCTGCCTGGGTCAACCGGAGCAGACGGCGGCGCGCATCCGCAAGGTCCGCCAGGCGTTCGATCCAATCGTCTTTTTCGAACCGGGTCAGGATCCGGCTCACATAGCCCTCGTCCAGACCAAGTCCCTTGCACAGGTCCCGGGCCGTGACGGCGCCATCGCCCAGGCCGATGTCATGCAGCACGCGCACGTCCGTCAACGTCAGTCCGGAGTCCAGATAGCTGCGATTGAGCAGCCCCAACGCGCGCGTGTAACGGCGGTTGAATGCACGGATGCGGTCGATCTGGTCCATCCGGGTCTCCTTCGGCGAAACCATCGATCAAATACTTGATCCAGTCAAGTAAATGGCCGAAAGCCCCCTTGCTCCCGCCCGATGGCCACGCTAGGGCGGGCAGACCACGTCACAGGAGGCTCCCATGGGGATCGACAAGGAAAGCGACATCGCCGCCAATCTTCAGATCGGCCCCACGTCGCTCGGAATGGTCCGGATTTTCGTCGAGGCGGAAGGTGTCGACCTGCCGCTGGATTTCGAGCCCGACGAGGCATTGGAGATTGCCGAGGAATTGCGCGGCGCGGCGGAGCGCGCCCAGGCAATGAAAAAGAAGTAGTCAGCCCTCGATCAGGCCGCGAATGCCGGGGTCGCGATAGGTCTGTAGCCGGCTCGCGGCATGGCGTGCGAACTTCTGCGTCATGACCTTGCGCCGGGCTCCGGCCAGCTTGGACTCGGGGCCCATGCGCACGATCTCTGCATCGTAGGCGTCGGCGAGGATCAACCCTGTCTCTTCCGGCAGCAACTCTGTCGGAAAGTCCTCATCCACAGCCCAGAAGAAACGATCGCACCACTCCAGGTATCCCTGCCACTTGTGGTCGGATGTGAAATCGACGCGGCTGGACTTGCATTCCACGACCCAAATCTCGCCCTTGCGGCCAAGCGCCATGACATCCACCCGCAACCCGGGCGTCGGCACCAACTCTTCGACCGTTACGAAACCATGACTTGGCAAATGCCTGCACACGCCTCGCGCCAGCAGTTGCCCGGGCATCATAGCCTCGGTGGGAGAGGGCAGGGGATCGTTCATGCGGGCAGAGTGAACAATTCGTGAACGTTTGGCAAGGCCTGTTGGCGGCTTGGCTTCCCGATCCAAGGGTGGGAGAGCGATCAAGCGGAGTAAAGCCGTTGGATTTGGCGGTCGCCCGCAGGGAAAGCCCGGGCAGATCGGTGAGTCGGAACGACACTTGACGAGATACCATTTGGTATCGTATGAAAGTGATACCGATAGGTATCGTAATCGGCCGGTCAATTCGGGAAGGAAAGGCACCATGAACCTCGCCCCGCAACCAGCGTTTCGCGCATTGTCCGATCCGACGCGGCGGGAGATCCTCGTGTTGCTCCGAGACAGGGAAATGACCATCGCCCAGGTGGCGGAGAATTTCGACATGACCCGGGCGGCGGTCAAGAAACACCTGACGGTTCTCGCCGACGGCGGGCTGATCACGACCCGCGCGGAAGGGCGCGAACGATACAACCGACTGAATCCACTGGGCATGGCGCCCGTTCTCGACTGGCTCACCGTTTTCGATGCCTTCTGGGATGACCGCCTCGCCTCTCTCAAAGCTGCCATTGAGGAGGAAACGCAATGAGCAACACGATCCGGAAAAGCATCTATCTGGCCGCCCCGAAGAAGCGCGTCTGGGCCTTCCTGACCGATCCTGAGAAACTGTCGCTCTGGTTCCACAAGCCGGCCGCGACACTGACGCCCGGACCCTACGAAATGTGCGGGACAGAGAGCGGGAAGGCGCTCATGTGGGGCGAGGTGCTGCGCGCCGATCCTCATGATCTGCTGGAATACACCTTCACGATCAAGCCGATGAACGGCGCCAGCAGCCATGTCAAATGGCAGCTCGAAGATGTGCCGGGGGGCACGCGGCTCAGTCTGGAGCACTCGGAGCTGCCGGAGGGCGAGGCCGCGTTCGGGCTCACGCTCGCTCTAGACGAGGGCTGGGACGACCACCTGCGGCGCATGCGTGTGCTGGCGCCAAAAGAGGACGAAAGAGCGGCCTGACCCCTTGCGCGGCCATGGTCCGCGCCCTACGTAGGCTGTCGGCGGATCTGTCCTTCCCGTGCCGGGGCCAAATTCCAGTGGCCTTAAGCAATTCCGAGGGAGCTGGCTCTGTCCGGACCCTGGTTCGGTTACCTGGCGCCCACCTGTATATACAGGTCCTCGGGAATGAGTCGCCCTCACGGTTGCGCACGGTCCCCGCCACGCCTTCGGGCATCTGTTCACCGGTTTCGGTCAGGCTCTTTCGACCCTGGCCGAAACGGTGCGCAGCGCCCACACGTCCCCTCCCACTGGTATCGCGCGTCGACTGGCGCTCCTTTTCAACGCCTTGGAATGCGGTGTGCGAGTGCAAGCTATCGGTAAGAACGAAACTATTGGGGCCGACGTGGTCGCCTTGGGAGCTTTCTGTTCCCTCAGCGTGGCTCGTCGGTCGAAACAGCCAGCCTGCCGTCTTCGGGGACGGTTGGCGTCGCAAAGGTGATACGTTTGCCGCGCCCTGTATCGTCGTCGTCGCGGCCCATGCGCATCACCGAAATGCCGAACTGCACGCCGGCAAAGACCACGCCGTTGAAGATCCAGAGCATCCCGACCGCGACCCAACCGCCATCGGTGTGGGTCACGAGATGCCAGAGATTGGCAACATTCAACCACAGCAGCAACGCCACGAAACAGGCCGACAGCAGGTAGCCGATGGCAACCTGGCGGATGTAGAGGTGAACGAGCTTCGGCATGGACGTTCCTTCCGGGTGACGGCCCGTGGTGGGCGATGACAATCTCTTTCATTGCAAGATAGCGTGGGGTCGGACACGATCCAATCCCCTTCTTGAATATGTATCGGGGCCAAGACCTGTGCCCCACCTGATTCGCACGATTCCGGGGAAATCCCCGACTTCCGCAGGGGCAGTCCGGCAATCTCCCAAGCCGGTGTCCAGCGGGCTTTCACATTTACGTTACGTCCCGGCGAATCCGGGCAATAAACTGTGTCAAAGAGGTCTCTTGGCGCGCTGTCCCGTGTTCCGGGACCTAGCCTTTTGGGCAGGTTCCGGCGCATGGTCTGCGGCGTGTCTGCTGACCGAGTTCCGTGAGTGGTGGAAAGTGACGCCTGCACATCCTCTCCGAGGCGCATTATCGCATGCCTGGGAGCGCAGGTTCGAGAGCTGTCGGATACCCTCGTGTCCGTCAGGGTCCGGTCGGCAAGGCACATGTTTGGCTCCGGTTGCCAGGAGGGCAAAACCCCTTCGCGGCGACCGGAGTCCTTTTTCCCTGCAACAGACCCGGTCGATCCGACCAAAGTCGCGCAAGTGGCGCGGTCGGGGGCGATTATACGGTCGGGGAAAGATCCACGGCAAAGCGCCGCGACCCGTTCAGCATACCCTCGCGGGCGCTGCGCAGTGGGACAGACGGCGATGCTGGATCAGAACTTTTCCGGCTGGGCTTCGCGCGCCATGTGGTCGAGCACCGCATTCACGAACTTCGGCTCACGACCTTCGGGGAAGAACGCCTTGGCGACATCCACGAATTCTACGATCACAACCTTCGGAGGCGTTGCCTTTTCCAGCAGCTCCGCACCGGCGGCGCGGAACAGCGCCCGCAGCGTCGGGTCGATCCGGTCTATGGGCCACTTCGCCACCAATGCCCGGTCGGTCATCTGGTCGATCTTTGCCTGCTCGTTGACCGCCGTGAAAACCAGTGTCTGGAAAAGCTCGGGATTGCCCTCGGCAAACTCGCCTTCCTCGTAGGACGCACCGAACCGCAGGTCGAGGAACTCGCGCACCACGGCCTCGCGAGTCTGTCCGGAGACTTCCATCTGGAACAGCGCCTGCACCGCGTAGAGGCGGGAGGCGGACTTCATCTGTTTCTTGTCGGTCATGCGCTTGCCGGGCCTTCCGCGTCGCCTGCCAGTTGAATTTCATCACGCAACGGCTTGAAACCGATGGACTTGTTTCCGTTCCCGAAACGACGGGTCAAGGCGATCAGGTGCAGCGCGGCAGCGGCGGCGCCACCGCCCTTGTTCTGCCCGGCGGCTTCTGCACGGACCACGGCCTGCTCGCGGTTCTCCACGGTCAGGATGCCGTTGCCGATGCAGGCGCCGTCCAGCCCGAGAAGTTGCAGGGCCCGGGAGCTGTCGTTGCAGACGGTTTCATAGTGGGTCGTCTCGCCACGGATCACGCAGCCGAGCGCAACAAAACCGTCGAAGTTCGATTGCCGGTAGGCAATGCGGATCGCTGTCGGCACTTCGAGCGCGCCGGGAACCTCGATGACCTCGTGGCTGCCACCTGCTTTCTCGATCTCTGCCTTGGCGCCCGCAACCAGTTGATCAGCGATGTCCTTGTAATAGGGCGCGACCACGATCAGCAGTTTCGCCGGCCTGTCGAACTCGGGAAGCGGCAGCGTGTAGTGGGTTTCGGCCTGTGCCATCGGGTTACTCCGTGATCGGGCGAGTGCCGGTGATGGTCAGCCCGTAGGCATCCAGGCCGACATAGCGGGTGGCGGGGGAATTTGTCAGCAACACCAGTTCGTTGAGGCCCAGCTCGGAGAGGATCTGCGCGCCAAGGCCGGTGTTCTTCACCGTGCGCGGCCCCTCCTCCTCCTCTTCCTGGAGCTTCGGGTGCGGTTCGCGGAACAGGCAGACCACGCCACGGCCTTCCTCGGCAATGATTTTCATCGCGCGGCCCAACGTGTCGGGTTGCTCCACACCGATGCCGAGCAGGTCGGCCAGCGGGTCGAGCGCGTGCGTACGAACCAGAACCGGCTCCGGCGTGGAGATGTCGCCCTTGACGAGCGCCACGTGCTCGGTGCCTTCGGTGCCGTCGGTGAAGACGCGCATCGTCCAGTCGCCGCCAAAGAGTGAGGTGACATCGCGGCTGGCGGTCTCGTGCACGAGGTTGTCGTGGCGTCGGCGGTAGGCGATGAGATCCGAGATTGTGCCGATCTTCAGCCCGTGGCGTTGCGCGAATGCGACGAGGTCGGGCAGCCGGGCCATGGTGCCGTCCTCGTTCATGATCTCGCAAATCACGCCGGACGGGTTGAGACCGGCCAGGCGAGAGATATCGACCGCCGCCTCGGTGTGGCCCGCGCGGACCAGCACACCGCCATCACGGGCGCGCAGCGGAAAGACGTGGCCCGGCGTGGCGATATCGGAAGCGGTCGCGGCGCTGTCGATGGCCACTGAGATGGTGCGGGCCCGGTCCGCGGCGGAGATCCCGGTTGTGACGCCCTCGCGGGCCTCGATGGAGATGGTGAAGGCGGTTTCATGGCGCGACGAGTTGTAGGAGGCCATGAGTGGCAGTCCAAGCGCGTCTACGCGGTCTCCGGTCAGGGTCAGGCAGATCAGGCCGCGGCCATGGGTGGCCATGAAGTTGATCGCGTCCGGCGTGGCCATCTGCGCCGGGATGACGAGATCACCCTCGTTTTCCCGGTCTTCATGATCGACGAGGATGAACATGCGGCCGTTGCGGGCGTCCTCGATGATCTCCTCGATGGTGGAGACGGCTTCGGAATAGATGTCTTTGCTGGCGGTTTTCACGATCGGCCCCCGGGGAGAAGTTGGGCTGGCAGATAGCCCAAGGTGGCGCGCATTACCAGAGGGTCCGCTGCGGCACAAGGCAGGTGGCGCCCACGGCTTGCTGTCGCGACGCAGGCTCGCATCCGCGTGGATCTGTCAGCCGTGGGGAATGGATGCGGGTGACGGGGCGCACCACCGCGCGGGGCGGTCGATGCAGAAGCAAGCGGCGGCGGCTGCCAGCGGGCGGGATTCGGCAATACCGTTTCGCGGCTCGCGGGACTCGTGTCGGATCGGGGCGACACAACCGTGATGGACGTATGTCGAGGGGAGGCCGCGTAAGTGTCAGGAGGCGGCGAAATGCTCCGCCGCGGCGTCGAAGAAAGCATCCCGTATGGCGGGCGGTTCCATCATCAGCTCGTGCTCGGCGCCTTCGACCTCTTTCAGGGTGCCGCCGGGCCAGTTGCGCATCAGGCGGCGGACGGCCTCGATCTCCACGATCCGTTCGTTGGTGCCGATCCAGGTCAGGCAGGGCACGGCGGGCGGCGCAAGGCTTCGCAACTGGCGCAGTTCCTTCAGCGCCTCGTTGAGCCACGTCATGGATGGTCCGCCGAGGGCAAGCTCGGGGTGGGTTTCCAGCTGGCGGCGCATCCAGCCATACATTTCGGGGTCCGTTGTCAGCGTATTGTCCGCGAAGGGCGCGTCGAGCACGTAGGTGCCGGGTTTGGTCGACGGCACATAGGTATGACCGAAGCCGGAGGAATGGGTGAGTGCTGCCAGCAGTTGCGCGATGGGTCGGAAAACCGCCGGAAGCGCAATGCCCCACATGGGGCCGGTGAAGGCGGCGGCCTTGACCGGAAGACCCTTGTGCAATGCTCTGAGCCCGATGCCCCCGCCCATGGAGTGGCCAAGAAGGAAGTATGGCTCGGGCAGCTTGAGGGCACGCGCGGCCCCGATCACCTCCGCGACATCGGTCTGGTACTCGCTGAAGCGGGCGACGTGCCCAGTGGCCGGATCGCCCAGCGGCCTGTCGGTCAGCCCCTGGCCGCGCCAGTCGAGCGACAGGCAGGCAAAACCCCGCGCGAGGAACGCCGTCGCTGCGGGTCCGTATTTCTCCACGTATTCGGTCCGGCCGGGAAACAGCAGTACCGTTCCCCGGGACGTGTCGGGCGGGGGCGCCAGCAACGCAAGCCGCAGGCGTACCCCATCGGGAGCCGTCACCCAGAAAGCCCTGGCGCCCTCTGGCGCTGCGGCAATGTCGTGATGAAACGGAGCCGGCTCCATCCTCGGTCAGCTCAGCACGTTGCCGAGTTGCATCGCCATGCCCATGTCGCCGTCAACGGTCAACTGGCCGGTCATGAAAGCGGCCGTCGGGTTGGTTTCCCCTTCGAGGATCGCCTGAAAGACATCGGCATCGGCGGACAGGGTGACGTCGGCATCCTCGTCACCGGCACGCACGCCGCCACCGTCGATCATGATGGCGCCTTCCCCGTTGATGATGAATTTCGCGGAACCCGCAAAACCGCCGTCCAGACGTTCGCTCAGGGCCGAAACGGCCTTTTCGATCAGGTCACTCACACGCATATCCTCCAGTGGTTGTGATTGCGGGGGGAATTGTTCTTTCCCGCAACTGCGCTAGACTTCGCATCGTTATGGTTCTTATGCTCCGTGGTCTCAACAAATTCGTTACGGCACTTCCTGTCGTGCTGATCCTTCTGCTCCCGCAGCCGGCCCGGGCGGTGGACGAGGCGGAGGTTGACCGGCTCTTCGAACAGCTCGCCCGCCCGGAGCAGCCCGGTTGGCGACAGATCGAGGATAGCATTCTTCTGGAATGGTCAAAGTCGGGTTCTCCTGCCATGGACCTGCTGTACCAGCGTGGCCAGGAAGCGATGGCCGACGGCAACATGATGGCCGCGATCGATCACTTTTCCGCCCTGACCGATCACGCGCCAGGGTTCGCGGAGGGGTGGAACGGACGTGCCACGGCTTTCTTCCATGCGGGCGAACTGGGCATGTCTGTGGCCGATATCGAGCGGACGCTGGCGCTCAACCCGCGCCATTTCGGGGCCATGTCCGGGCTTGCGGTGATCTTCGAGGAGCTTGGATACGAACCCGAGGCGCTGGAGGTCTATCGCGCCATTCTGGCTATACATCCGCACAGGCCGGAGGTATTGGAAGCCATCGACCGGCTTCAAAAGACCGTCGAGGGCGAGGCGCTCTGAAGGCTCGCCCTGGGCAAGGGGGAACCTGAGATGTTTGATCTGGACGTCCTTCGAAGCCGGCTGTTGCCTCGATTCCCTGGGATGCGCGGCATGTGTTTTTGCACGGGATCGGTGGTGTAGCGCGCCTGCTGCCTGATGCACGCTGATCGGCGCTCTCCGACCCCGCTTTCTAATCCCCTTCCAACACAAGGCCCCGACATGCTGAAGAACACCACTGTCACGGCGGTTCTGGGCCCGACCAATACCGGAAAGACCCATTACGCCATCGAGCGGATGCTGGCGCACCGGACCGGTGTCATAGGGCTGCCGCTGCGCCTGCTGGCGCGGGAGGTCTATGACCGCATCGTGGCCTTGCGGGGACCGAACGTGGTCGCCCTGTTGACCGGCGAGGAGCGAATCGTGCCGGAGCGGGCCGCCTACTGGGTCTGCACCGTTGAGGCGATGCCGGTGGAGATAGGGGCCGACTTCCTCGCAATCGACGAAATCCAGCTCTGTGCCGACCCCGAGCGTGGCCATGTCTTCACCGACCGCCTGTTGCACGCCCGCGGCCTGCACGAGACCATGTTCCTCGGCGCCGACACCATGCGTGGGGCCATCGCCGCCATTGTGCCCAAGGTGCAGTTCATGCGCCGGGAGCGGTTCTCGGAACTGACCTATGGCGGCAGCAAGAAGATCTCCCGGATGCCGCCGCGTTCCGCCATTGTCGGGTTCTCGGTGGACAACGTCTATGCCATCGCCGAGTTGCTGCGCCGTCAGAAAGGCGGGGCGGCCGTGGTGATGGGCGCGCTTTCGCCGCGCACGCGCAATGCCCAGGTGGAGCTCTACCAGAACGGTGACGTTGACCACCTGGTAGCGACAGACGCCATCGGCATGGGTCTGAACCTGGACATCACGCATGTGGCGTTTTCGGGGCTGCGGAAGTTCGACGGTCGCCGGATGCGGGAGCTGGCCCCCAACGAGCTGGCGCAGATCGCCGGTCGGGCCGGGCGCTACAAGACACACGGCTCATTCGGGGTGACCGGAGAGGCCCCGGCGCTCGACGACGAGGTGGTGGAGGCGATCACCAATCACCATTTCACCCCGATCCGCAAGTTGCAGTGGCGCAACTCTGACCTCGAGTTCGGTTCGGTGGATCGGCTTGTCGGCTCGCTGGAGGTCCGAACGGATGACGAATGGCTCACCCGAACCCGTGAATCCGATGACCTGATGGCGCTCAAGGCGCTCGCAGGGATGCCGGAAGTGATGACCCGTATCCGCAACCCGCGCAGCGTGATGCTGCTCTGGGATGTGTGCCGAATCCCGGATTTCCGCGGAATCAGCCACGCAGAGCATGCCTCGCTCCTGGAGCGGATCTTCGCCTATCTTCATGAATTTGGGCGGGTGCCGGACGATTGGCTTGCCCGTCAGGTGAAACGCATCGACCGGACACAGGGCGACATTGACACGCTCTCCAAGAGGTTGGCCTATATTCGCACCTGGACATATGTTGCACAACGTTCGGGCTGGGTGGATGACGAAACCCATTGGCGCGGCGAAACCCGCGCGGTAGAAGACCGCCTGTCGGATGCCCTGCACGGGGCACTGACACAGAGATTTGTTGACCGGCGCACGAGTGTTCTGATGCGCCGGTTGAAGCAGAAGGAGAGCCTTGTGGCCGAGGTGAACGACAAGGGCGAGGTGACGGTCGCGGAGCAATTCGTGGGCCGTCTTGAGGGGTTCCGGTTCAGCCAGGACCCGACAGCCACGCCCGAAGAGGCGAAGATGCTGCGTCAGGCAGCGATGACCGCGCTCAGACCGGAGTTCCACCTGCGGGCGGACCGGTTCTACAATTCCCCCGACACCGAGCTCGACTTTACGGAGCAGGGTGGCCTGATGTGGGGCGAGCATGCTGTCGGCAAGCTGGTGAAGGGCGGCGAGGCATTCAAGCCGACGGTCGTGGCCTTCGTCGACGAGGAAGCCGGGCATGACGTGACCGAAAAGGTGACGCGCCGGTTGCAGCACTTCATTGACCGCAAGGTGGCGACGCTTTTCGAGCCGCTGCTCGGCATGAGTAAAGACGAGACGCTGACCGGCTTGCCGCGCGGCTTCGCCTTCCAGTTGCTTGAGGCCTTCGGCGTGCTGTCCCGCGACAGCGTTGCGGCAGATGTGAAGGCGCTCGATCAGGATGCGCGCGGCCAGTTGCGCAAGCATGGCGTGCGCTTCGGGCAATATACGATCTTCATGCCGCTGTTGCTGAAGCCTGCGCCGACGCGCTTGCGGCTGGTGCTGTGGTCGCTCTGGAACGATCTGGACACCTTCCCCGAAGCTCCGCCGCCGGGTCTGGTGACCGTGCCGGTGCCTGCGGACACACCGCAGGAGCATGCCGCGATGTCGGGATACCGCATCGCCGGTGCCCGTGCGATCCGCATCGACATGCTGGAGCGGCTGGCCGACCAGTTGCGTAGCCAGGACAGCCGTGGCGGATTCGAGGCCCTGCCGGACATGTTGTCGATCACCGGCATGACGCTGGAGCAATTCGCCGACCTGATGCAGGGGCTCGGCTACCGTGCGGAGAAAGCGGAACGCCCGAAGGTGAAGGCAGCTCCGGCCGAAGCGGAGCCTGAGGCGCAATCCGACAACGCCGAAGCCGATGCTGCTGCCCCGGAAGATGCCGCGCCAACGGATGGGGACGCGGTTGCCGCCGCTCCGGTGGAGGAGGCCGGCGAAGAAGCGCCCGAGTTTGCCGCTTCGGAAACCGCCAATGAAACGGCGCAACCCGACGCAGGCGCTCCGGCCGAAGATACGCCGACGGCTGTCGAAGGTGCCGCTGAAGTGCCCCCCGCGGTCGGGCAAGACACGGAAGCGCCGGTTGCTGAACCCTCCGAAGCCGAAGCCGAAGCCGGAACCCAAGCTGAATCTGATGCCGATGCCGGGGAACCGGACGTCGCTTCCGAACCGTCCGAGCCCGCCGAACCCGAAGTGGAGGTCTTCTATACCTTTACCTGGGCCCCGCGGCGTCAGGGGGGCGGACGCCCGCGGCGCGAGCAGGGCAGGGGCGATCGCCCTGAGCGCCAGGGCGACAAGCCTCGCGTCAAGGGCAAACGCCCGCCGAAGGGCGAGGGTGGAAAAGGTCCGCGTGGCAAGGGGGGCAAGCCGCAGGGCGGCAAGACCTACCAGGCCCGCCCGCCGAGAAAGGAAAAACCCATTGATCCCGACAACCCCTTCGCCGCTGCGCTGATGGGGCTCACGGAGAAGAAGTGAGCCGGCGCGCGAACCGGGGCCGGGCGCAATGACTGAGGCCCCCGACAGCCTTCGGATCGACAAGTGGCTTTGGCATGCGCGTTTCTTCAAGACGCGCAGCCTCGCCGCAAAACAGGTCTCGGAGGGCAAGGTCCGTGTCAATGCGCAGAAGATCTCGAAACCGGCGCGGAGCGTGTCCGCTGGGGACGTTCTGACCTTTCCGCAGGCCAATGCGATCCGGGTTGTGAAGATCCTCGCCCTCGGCGCCCGGCGCGGCCCCGCGCCGGAGGCGCAGGCGCTCTACGAGGACCTTTCGCCGCCCTCCGAACAGCCCTCCCAGCGACCACTTGAACGCAGCGGTCCGCGGCCGACCAAAAAGGAACGTCGCAGACTCATCAATTCTCGACCCGATCCGCTTGAATAGCGGACGCCAACCGGCTAGGTGACGGCCTAGCCTAGTTTGGAGACAGTCATGACCTATGTCGTCACGGACAATTGCATTGCCTGCAAATACACCGACTGCGTGGAAGTCTGCCCCGTGGACTGTTTCTACGAAGGCGAGAATTTCCTGGCGATTCATCCCGACGAATGCATCGATTGCGGCGTCTGCGAGCCCGAGTGCCCCGCCGACGCCATCCGCCCGGACACTGAGCCGGACATGGAGAAATGGGTCGAACTGAACCGGAAATACGCCGAACTCTGGCCGGTTATCGTGTCCAAGAAGGACCCGATGCCCACTGCCGACGAGATGGACGGCAAGCCGGGCAAGCTGGAGCTTTTGTCCGAGGAGCCGGGCGAGGGCGGCTGACACCGAATCGTCGTATCCAATAACTGATTCGCGCAGATCGCAGTGGCGAATATGCGCCGGATTGCGCAAGCAGCCGGTGGCAAGAATTTGCGCATTGCTTAGGAAAACAAGGGATATTCGGGTGGTGCCGCACTGCGGCACTTTAAAAAGGACCCCGAATTTGCTATGTTGATAAGCGATGAGCTTTGAATTCTGACACCCGCCTGCTGGGGCTGCTCACCAGTAAGGTGGAAATCATGGGCCCTGAAATGTAGCTTCTCCGGAAAGATGGTTTTCCGGGAGAAGCTTTTTTTGGCTCTGGCGGGGGTCCACTCGAGGGGTACATATGACCAAGACCAAGAAACCCGAATTTCGTCCGAACGACTACGTTGTATACCCCGCCCATGGCGTTGGGCAAATCGTGTCCATCGAGGAGCAGGAGATCGCCGGGATCTCGCTTGAGCTGTTCGTGATCTCCTTCGAGAAGGACAAGATGACCTTGCGGGTCCCGACCAACAAGGCCACGGCCGTCGGCATGCGTGGACTCAGTTCTCCCGATGTCGTGTCCAAGGCGATGACCACGCTGAAGGGCAAGGCCAAGGTGAAGCGGGCGATGTGGTCCCGCCGCGCCCAGGAATACGAGCAGAAGATCAACTCCGGCGACCTGATCGCGATTGCGGAAGTCGTGCGCGACCTGCACCGCACGGATGACCAGCGGGAGCAATCCTATTCCGAACGGCAGCTCTACGAGGCCGCGTTGGAGCGCCTGACCCGCGAAATCGCCGCGGTCTCCGGTCTCGGCGAGGTTGATGCGCAGAAGCAGATCGACGACGTTCTCGTGAGCCGCGTGGCTGCCTGAACCGACGTCGATCAGCGGTATCTGGAGGGGCCCTCGGGCCCCTTCTTTCGTTTCTGCGATGCCATATCCGCGCAGAATCGTCAGTCCAGCCTGCGCGTGGCGCTTTGGGAGGGTGAGCGGGGTTTCCCGGTGTCCGCTGGTCTCCGCTCTTGCAAGCAATGTGGTGCGCATTCCCCGGACTTCATCTGGATCACCAACCTCTGACGGTATGAACCACCGGTCTCCCGTTCGACTTGGCCGTCACATAAGGGCAGTCGCGGCGGCAAGGCAGCAGATCGCGCTGATTTGCTGTGTCGCACCGAGGATATCGCCGGTCTGGCCGCCGATCTTGGTCTGGGCGATGGCCGCACAGGCCAGCGCGGCCAGCAGTGTCACCAGAGCAAGCGGCAGGCCGGTCGTGCCGACGATTGCAAGTGAGACCGCAAAGGCGAGGCCCGCCCCGATGGTCGCCGTCATCAGGTCCGGGCGGCCGATGGATTTCGACAGCCCGCCGTCCCGCGCGTTCGGCAGCGCGGCCATGACGAACAGCATGACAGCACGGCTCAGCAGCGCGGCAACAAGCATGGCGGGCAGCAGGTGGTCGGCCAGTGCCGTCAGGGCGCTCCAGCGCAACCCGACGGACAGCACCAGCGCGATGACTCCGTAGGTGCCGATGCGGCTGTCCTTCATGATCTCCAGCCGCCGTTCCTTGTCCCATCCGCCCCAGAGGCCATCGGCCGCATCTGCCAACCCATCCTCGTGCATCGCGCCGGTCATGACGATCTGTGCGCCGAGCGCAATTCCGGCGGCGAGCGATCCCGGCAGCCCGAGCCAGAGGAGCAGAAGGCCAAGACCGCCCGCGATTGCAGCGACAAACAGTCCCGCCAGTGGATAGGCCCAGGCGGCCTTGGCCCCGCGAGACCGGGCGAAATCCGCATCTACCGGCACTGGCAGGCGGGAGAGCAGGGCGGTGGCCAGCGCGATGTCGCGCAACGGGCTGTAGGGTCGCTGGTTCGGCATAGGTGGAATGCTCCGCAAGCTCTTGTCCCGGCAGGCATATGGCGGCAGAAGCGGGGAAACAAGCCACGGGGTATACCATGACCAGAACGCCTCCCTTCACCGACATCGCCGGAATTCGCGCCGCCCTGTCCGACCTCCCGAAACCCGACGCCAACGCGACCGCAGGCGCCGATGCGCGGAACGCGACGTTGACCAAGCCGCCGGCGGCGCTCGGGCGGCTTGAGGAACTGGCGATCTGGTACGCCGGATGGCGTGGCGACGCGAGACCGAAGTTGGAGAAACCGCAGACCATTGTCTTCGCGGGGAACCACGGCGTCGCCGCGAAAGGTGTGTCGGCCTTCCCGATTGAAGTCACGGTGCAGATGGTGGCGAACTTCCACAATGACGGTGCCGCGATAAACCAGCTTTCGAAGGCCTTCGGAGCGGACATGAGCGTGGTGGCCCTCGACCTCGACAGGCCGACGGCGGATTTCACCGAAAGCCCGGCGATGAGCGAGGCAGACTTCGTGGCCGCGATGGTGGCGGGCTGGGAAGCTGTCTCTCCCGAAGCGGACCTGCTGGTCGTTGGCGAGATGGGGATCGGCAATACGACCTCGGCGGCCGCGATTGCCGCGGGTCTCTACGGCGGTGGGGCCGCAGGCTGGGTCGGTCGCGGCTCCGGCGTCAACGACGAGGCGCTCGCCCGCAAACGTGCCGTGGTCGATGAAGGGCTGTCGGTGCATGCCGATGCCCTTGGTGATCCGCTTGAGGTCCTGCGGCGGCTTGGCGGACGGGAGATCGCGGCGATGTCCGGTGCCATCCTCGCTGCACGTCACCACAGGATCCCGGTGATCCTCGATGGATTCATCTGCACCGCCGCCGCCGCGGTGCTGGAGGCGGTCACACCCGGCGCGCTGGACCACACCGTGGCCGGCCATGTTTCTGCCGAAGGGGCGCATTCGGCCATGTTGCAGAAGCTGGGAAAGGAACCGCTTCTGAGCCTTGGCCTGCGACTCGGCGAAGGATCCGGCGGGGCGCTGGCGATAGGCGTGTTGAAAGGCGCGGTGGCGTGCCATTCCGGCATGGCGAGCTTCGCAGAAGCGGGCGTTTCCGACGGATAGCGGCCAGGTCCTCTGCCGGTATGGCGTCGGCCCACAGTTGCGGCTGACGCAAACCGGGGAGACCGAACGACTCCGATACGCAAAGCAGACGCGTGCCCATGAGGCGCGCCATGCCGGGTGGCGAAGACGGCGTTTGACGATGCCCGCACCGCCTGTGGTGTCAGTGAGCCGCACGGCGGAGCAGTGGCTCAGTTCGCTCTGATAGCTTTGGCTGCTCTGGTCGATTCAAGGCGCACCTTTGTCCTGATGCGTTGCCGCGACAGCCTGCATTCCAACCGTTTGGCTGTCCGGCCAATGGGTGAGTTTACGATCACCGCTGGCGGTGGCACGTAGACGCGCGCGTTGAGTCCGCGGTCGATTGACCTCTTGCGCTTCGGTCCTGTGTCTACGGCCGATGCATCCCCATTACCGACACGAAACCGATCTTCCCGGCCCCGTCAGGTCCGGGGCGGAGCGGCGCCTATTCTACCGTTTTGGGTCGCGTCTCCGTTGCCTTGTCCTCGGCTTCCTCATCGACGACAGCGGCGACAAGCGCGGTTTCCAGTTCCTTGTTGAGCTCGCGCGCCCGGGCCAGATAGGCCGGGTTGTCCTTCAGCGCGCGCCCGGGCTCCCAGAGCGGTGCCAACTCGCGCAGTGTCATCCGATCATGTTTGTAGAAGGTGCGCTCCATCTCGTTGGCCTCGAACTCGGAGAAATCCATGTTCTCAAGCACGTAGCGCGCTGCCCGGAGTGAGCTGTCGAACATTTCCCGCACGATATCATCCGCACCGGCCTGGTACAGTTCGTAGACATGCACCCTGTCGTGGGCCCGGGCGACGATATGCAGGTCCGGTCGTTGCGAACGGGCATATCGGACAAGCCGCGTGCTGGCGTGCTTGTCGTCGAGACAGGCAACCAGCACCCGGGCGGTCTTCAATCCCGCCGCATGCAGCAGAACCGGTCGGGTCGGGTCGCCGTAGAAGGCCTTGAAACCGAAATGCCGCATCAACTCGATAGCGGCGAGATCGTGGTCGAGAACGGTACATTTCAAGCCCGCCATTTCCACCATCCGGTTCACCACCTGACCAAAACGCCCGATTCCGGCGATGATCACCGGGGCATCCTCGTCAATCTCGTCATGCTTGCGATGGACGTCCGTGGCCTCGGTATGCTCGCCGAGGTGGTGCGAGATCCAGTCGTAGAGAATAAAGAGCAGGGGTGTGATCAGCATCGAAAGTGCCACGACCAGCAGCAACGTCTGCGCAAGTCGCTCGGGCAGAACGTTTTCCTGCAACGAGAAGGAAATCAGCACGAAACCGAACTCCCCGGCCTGGGCAAGTCCGAGGGTGAAGAGCCATTTGTCCCGTTTATGCAGGCCGAAGAGGCGCGTGAGGAACAGAAGGATTCCGGCCTTCACGAAGACCAGCAGAGCCGTCAATCCCAGAATGTTGGCGGCGTCGTCGAACATCACGCGGAAGTCGATGCCCGCGCCCACCGACATGAAGAAAACGCCGAGCAGCAGGCCCTTGAAGGGCTCGATATTGGATTCCAGCTCGTGCCGGAACTCGCTGGAGGCCAGCACAACGCCACCAAGGAAGGCGCCGAGCGCAGGAGAAAGACCGATCAACACCATAAGGTAGGCGATCCCGAAAAGGACCAGCAGAGCGGTGGCGGTGTGGATCTCTCTCAGCTTTGCCATGTGGGCATAGCGAAACAGCAAGGGCGATAGGTACATGCCGGCGAGGATGACGGTGACGATGACTGTCACGATCACCATTGTGGCCTGCCAGCCCGCGAGCCCCTCGATCAGGGAGAAATGGGCGCCGTGCCCATGCTCATCCGCGTGGGCAGCAGCCTCACCGGCCCGCAGGATGATCCCCGAGGGATCGAGTTGCGGGACTGCGGGCATGGCCAGCAAGGGCATCAGCGCCAGCATCGGGATGACGGCGATATCCTGCGTGAGCAGAACGGAGAAGGTGGCCTTCCCCCCCGGTGTCTTCATCAGGCCCTTCTCGGAAAGTGTCTGAAGGACAATGGCGGTGGAGGATAGCGCAAGGATCATGCCGATGGCGATCGACATGTTCAGGGATTCGCCCATCAGGTAGGACAATGCAGTCACCACGGCCACCGTCAGCGCGATCTGCATCCCGCCGAGCCCGATCAGGGTGTGGCGCATGGCCCAGAGGGTGCGCGGTTCCAGCTCGAGCCCGATCAGGAACAGCATCATCACCACGCCGAATTCGGCATAGTGACGGAGCGTTTCCGGTTCGACGCCGACAAGCGTCAGCAGCGGCCCGATGGCGATACCCGCAAGCAGGTAGCCCAGCACCGACCCGAGGCCGAGGCGTGCCGCAATCGGCACGCCGATCACGGCGGCGCCGAGCAATATCGTGGCGTCGTCGAAGAAGCCTTCCATCCGGTGATCCTCGTTGGGCGTCTCTGCCTGTCATCCCATGCCGAGTCGCAATGACGCAAGTGCCTGGCACAGGGCTGTGACCGGCGGTGTGCAAAAAGCCCGACCCGGGGACGAAACTCGCAGCGTTTGGACTCTCCCTGTGCATACCGATTGCCAACCCGTTGCCGTGGACCGGACTCTCGGCGCGCATGGGCCGGCCCCGGCATACGCGCCGACCTTGCTTGCACGGCTCAGCCGATGGGCAAAGGCGGTTCCACATAAATCGGCGCCGGGATGTTGGTTGCGTTCATGGCGCCCCGACATATCAGTGTGGTGCCCTCAATCGTCGTAATAGACGACGAAGCCGGTGGCCGGCGGGCTGGCGTGCCCCCGGCTCAAGCACCTCTGGCCGGGGTCAGCCCTTGGGCATCTTGATCGTCACGGTCCGGCTGCCCTTCTTGTAGCGCAGGTCTCCCTGACCGATGGCGGCGACGCGGCCACCGTCGAGCCGGTCTCCCACTTTCACTTTCACGTACCGTCCGGATGGCAGGCGAACCAGCGCCCGGCGCTTGCTCGACGTGCCGTAGACACCAATCAGCGAAACCTTGTTGAGCGCCAGCGCGTTCTTCACGGTGGCGCGCCGGGCCACGGCCTTGGAGCTTGGCGCGGTCGGTTTGGCACGCTGGGCACGGGACACGGCAGGGCCGGAGCTTCGGGCGGCGGAGGCAGCGGCGGCTTTCTCGGCAGCCTGCTTCTGCTTGGCGGCCGCGATCGCAGCCTGTTTATTTCGTTCCGCCTCCTGCGCGGCTCTTGCAACGGCCAGTTTCTGCTGTTCGGCGGCCTTCGCGGCGGCCAGCTTGCGTTGCTCGGCTGCCTGCTGGTCTGTCAGGCGCTGCTGTTGCGCAGCCAGCGCAGCCGCTTCCGCGGCTTGCTGTTCCACGATGGTCTGCTGCAAACGCGCGCGGTTGGCGATCTGGGAGATGTTGGCGGGTTTGAGCCGCGGCATCGGGGAAACGGGGACCGCACGCCTCGTGGCGGTCGCCAGATCCACGGCGAGGGCCTTCTGCTCGGGTGTCAGGGGATCTTCGGCGGCGATGGCTTCCTGGCCCCGTTCGGTTTCCGCGTCGGCCATGCGCGCCGCCTCGGCAAGCGCGATGGTCGTCTCCTGAGTGGAGGCCGGTCGCGGTGCCGGTCGAATACGCGCCAGCTGTGCCCGGGTCCGCCCGCCGAGCGTGGCCTTCTCGTTGGTTTCGACAAGGTCGCCCGGGCGTCGGCGAGGATTGAACTCGGCCAGCGGGTTCTCCGCTTCGGGCACGAGCGTTGCGGTCGAGGTGTCGAGCGTCTCCGGCCGGCGCGGCGGTACCACGAAGGGGCGGCCTTTCCGGACGATCACACCCTCCGCCCCTGTCGCACTACTTTCCGCAAGCGGCTCCGTCCCATCCAGGGTCGCAGGAGTGTCGCTCAACCCGGGCGCGGTCGGCGCATCGCGAAGGGAGACGGTGTCGCCCTCGTTCGGTGCCGTCTGCGTTGCGTTGGGCGATCTGGGCAGTGTCGGGTCGATATCACTGTCGGACGATGTCTGGGGAAGCGCGACCGGGTCTTGCGGGATTACTTCGGGATCGATCGAAGCCACGTAGAGATCGTCCAGCTGGTCGTCTTCCGGCAGGAACCCCCGCTCCGGCGCGCGTTGCCAGATTCCGGTGACAGCATAGGCGGCGCGGGCGGCATCGGGATCGAGCGTTGTCGGAACCACGGGGGGCACCGGTTCGGCGACCGATTG
Source organism: Aliiruegeria haliotis (assembly GCF_003003255.1). Lineage (GTDB taxonomy): Bacteria > Pseudomonadota > Alphaproteobacteria > Rhodobacterales > Rhodobacteraceae > Tropicimonas > Tropicimonas haliotis. Next base: position 160,899 of record NZ_PVTD01000002.1, on the reverse strand, counting down.
TGGGCTGTCGGGCTCTGGGTCCGTGGTCAGCCCGGGCGCAGCGCCTTCCGCCCCTGTCCGGGGCGCAGCGCCCTCGGTTCCGGGAAGGGAGAGGGCACTTTCCTCGCCTTCGGGCACTTGCGGGGCCGGCGTGATCAGCGCATCAGCGGGCGAGGGGCGTTCGTCCTGAAGTGGCACCACCGCTTCCGGCGACAGCAACGCAGACTCCGTTTCCGCATTTGGGGCCAACGTGATGTCAACGGACGGTGCAAAGGCCACCGCCCAGAGCGCGGCCAGTCCCACGACCGCAGCAATCGAGGCAGCGACAGCGAGGCCGATTGCCCGACCGCTACGCCGCCCGGCCGCAGACTTTCGCGCCCCGAAGACCGTAAGCACCTCCGCCTCCGACATACCGGACTGCACGGCCCCCCGAACGGCAACCGCAACCTTGGGCGCGGCGGGGGACGGCGTGCTGGGCGCCTGCGATGTCAGCGCCGGCTCTGTCGGCAATGCCGTGCTTGATCGTGCCGCCGCAGTGACCTTCGGCGTTTTTCGGCCTTTGCCCTTTGCACTGGCTTTCGCTTTCCTACCGGCCTTGGTCTTGCCCTTTTGCGTGTCGGCGGCCGTATCCTTGACGGTTTGAGGCGTCCGTGCTGGCGGTGTTGGCTCGGCTGTCGATGTGGGTGACTTGTCCTCGCTGGTTGCAGCGCCTGCTGTGTCGTAGTTCCCCCGGATCGAGCTGAAGGCGATCAGAGGTTCAAGCGGTTTGACCTCTTCGGGCGGCTCCGTCGCCGGCGGAGCGGCGGGAGCGTCCGCTGCCGGACCCGCATCTGTCGCAGATGGCCGGGGTTCATTGTCCGGTTCCGCCGGGGCGCCTTTCGTGGCTGCCCTGTCCGAACTTGCAATGTCGGGGTCCTCAGACTCCGCAATGAGGTCCGCTTCCGGCTTGGGCTTTGCTATTGCCGGACCAATCGCGGCTGCCAGATCCGCCGGATCCGTGTCGGCTTCAGCAGCAGGTTCAGACGCGGAATGATCCGTCGGGGCGTCCGCAGCCGTCGCAACTGGCACGTCAACGGGGTCAGGCGCAGCCGCTGTAGCTTGGGGCTGGCCAATGGCCGGATCGGCAGGCGGTGCGCCAACATCGGCACCGGTCCCGGGCTCGGGGTCCGGAGCGGTCTCGGCCTGGTCTTGCCAATCCACCTGCGGAGCGGGCTCTTCGATCGCAACCGGTTCGGCGACGTCGTCGAAAGTCGCGGCCGCCTCGGCTGCGTTCAGCGTGTCCGGTGAGGACAGGATCGCGGCCTGTTGCGTCTTGCCGAAATAGGCCTCGCCCGCAAACCCGTCATCCTCCGGGATGGAGACGAAGCAGACCGGCGCGAACCCGTGCCCGGCTGCAAAATCCTCTGCCTCCTGAAGGGTTTCACGCGCCACCGCCGCAACTCGCAACAGCTCTCCATCGGCATGCCAGTCGAAGGTGATTTCCTCGACATCGTAGGGAGTTGCGCCATCAAGCTCACTCAGAATACGCGCCTCGTCGGCGTCATCCCCAAGGCCGCTGGCCGGGGTCGAGGTATAGAGGATCTGCGAGTTCGGGATGACAAGGCGGCTGCGCAGTGGCGTGTCTCCGGCCAAGGCGATCGCCTGCGCCCGGAGCGCGGCCAGAGCGCCGGTCAGGTCCGGCGTGTCGATGGATACGCTGCCAAGTCTTTCCCAACCGGCGGAGGATCGGTGTTCGAGGGCAATTCCGTCTTCGTCGAGGATCAGGGAAAAGGTCGGGATCATGATCGGTTCGGCAGTTCTCTCGGCAAGGCGTGGGACCGCGAAGCGGTGTCTTCTCTTTGTATCGCAGGACTGCCATGAAAGAAACAGATAGCAGCCCGCGAGGTGGCGCCCCGCTGGCAAGGAACGGCAGAAGAACGCCGATGGTGGAAGGATCGATGAAATGCGTATCGTGACGGCACTTGCCCTTGGAATAGCACTTCTTTCGCCGGTGGTCTCGCTGGCGGATACTGTGATCACCGAAGGGCCGCGGATGACCGTGGTCGGGGAAGGGCGGGTGACTGCCGCGCCCGACATGGCAACCATCAGTCTTGGCGTGCTGGCCGAGGACGAGCAGGCCGCCCGGGCGGTCGCGGCCATGAGTGCCGATCTGGAGGCAGTGCTGGCACGGCTGCGGGAGGCCGGGATTTCCCCCGAGGACCTGCAGACCAGCGGCCTGTCGGTGCAGCCGCGCTGGTCGGATCGCAGCTATGACACGAACGGGCGTCGCGCCATCGAGACGTTCACGGCCTCCAGCGAAATCACAGTGCGGGTTCGTGACCTTGACCGGCTCGGTGCCGTGCTTGACCGGGCGGCCCGGGACGGTGCCAACCTGTTGCACGGCCTGCGCTTCGGCCTGCAGGACCCGCAGCCACGGGAGGACGATGCGCGCCGGGCGGCCGTGGCCGAGGCCGCCCGCAAGGCCGCGCTCTATGCCGAGGCCGCTGGCGTGACGCTCGGGCCGATCCTCTCCATCGCAGAGCAGGGGAATGCCAGGCCCCTCATGATGCGCGCGGAGATGGACGCGGGCGTCGGCGCCTCTGGCGTGCAGGTTGCCGCCGGCGAGCTTGCCGTCACCGCATCCGTCATCATCGTCTACGCGCTCGAACCGCGCTGAGGCGCGACGCCCTTTTTGCGGATTGCCGCCTCATCGCTGCCATCTTGTCCGCTCATCCTTCCCGGGTATTCGAAACCAACTGTGAAGATTTCGGGGCCAGGATGGACGGCAAGGTACTGCTCGTGATGTTTGCGGCGCTCTTTGGGGGCGTCTATTTTCTTGGCCAACAGGAGTTTTCATTGGGTGGTGGCTCGCCCACCACGTCCCGTCCGGTCGGGACGGGAATGGTCGTCGACCTTCGCCACCAGGCGATTCGCCAGACGCTGGTGCGCGAAGGCTATGACCTGAATGATCCGGCCAGTTTCGTGCGCGAGGTGGACGGGCGCGAAATCGTGGGTGGTCCGGTCGCTGCGACAGAGCATTTGCGCCCCGTCTTCATCGACGAGGTGATGGAGGCCTATGCCGATCCGGTGGCGAGCGAGGTGCCCGCCCGGCCGGTTCAGGTTGCCGCACGCGAGGATTGCACCTTCACCCCGCCAGCCCGCAAGGCGCGGCTCGCCAACATCTTCTCCAATGGCACGCTTGAGAGCATCTCGCTCTATGCCTTCGACGAGATCGATGTCACGCTCGCGGCGCGCGCGGCACAGGACCGGCGGAAATCTGCGGCGGCGGCCCCCGCCGCCTCGACCGGAGGCATGGTGGCCTTCTCAGGGGGGCAGACCGATGGCGGCCCGGTGCCCTTCTGGCAGCAGGTCCAGTACACCGTCATGGAAGTAGTCGTGACAGAGGTTGAGCACCCGGTGCACCTTGTCCTGCAGGCCGGGGCGGGACGGGTTCTCTGGAACATCCACAAGGTCGGGGACGCGCGGATATCCGGTGTGTCGCTGCTGGGCGGCGAGGCACCCGGGGTCGCCAACCTGCCGCGTTCCGTCCCGGTGGAAATCCTGGACAATGCCGACCTCGTCCGGTGCGGGATCGATCGCACGCGGTTGCCGCTGGCCACTGACCCGGTTTTCACCGTCATCGATGCTGGCACCGTGTCCGAGGCCCGCGCGCGGGCCGGGCTGGAGGAACGTGCCGCGCGGGTGGAGCGCTGGAACGAATGGTTCGCGGGCCAGTTCGGTTTGCGGTCCGACACGACCCGCATCGGGTATGACGAAGCCGCGATCATGGCGGTTGTCGGACCGCTCCCGACCAGCGCCGAGGACCGCGTGCAGTATCATTCTCTTAAGGGGGCTCGTGTCACCATGGGCGAGACGGGATACGTGATTACACGAACCCCGATGCGGGCTCGACAGGCCATCGACCGGATGGTGAAGGACCAGGTCGAAGTGCTGGCGCAAACCGCCAAAGCGGAGATGGAGTGAACGGATGGACGATTTCACCCTTGAGCAGCTGCGCGGGTTCCTTCTTTACGTTCTGCGACGCACGATGCTGGTCGCATTCTGTCTTGGCGCCGGGATTTTCGGCATGCCGAATGATGTCGGTGCACGGGATACCTTGCTGCAATCGGGAGAGATCGCGGCGACCGGTGCCCGCCGCATCGTCGTAACCCCGGGGGAGGCTGCGTCCAACCCGACGGACAGCGCGGCGCAGCAGGATGACGGGGGAGCACCCGGCGCTGCCGCGATCTTCGACAAGATGCTGGAAATGGTCGGTATTCGTCCCAGTGGAGAGAAGCTGGCCTCCGCCGACCCGGGGCTGGGGCTTGTCGGCGCGTTGGAACGGGTTGCCGTGGAGCGAGACAATGCAATCGACTGGGCGAACGCCATCGGCGCCGCCATGGGCGAGGCTGACCGGATGGAAGGTGCGAAGGCGCGTCTGCGCCGGGAGGCCGCCGCTGCGGAGAAAGCCCGCCGCCCGCTGACACTGGGCGAGCGCCTGTTCGAGGAGTTCGGAGCAAGGGCGCGGGTCCAGTCCCCATACGAGGTGAGCCGGGCCGCCCTGACGAGGTAGCCGACCTGCCAGAAACAGGTGTGGTCCCTTCCGCGGCGGGCTGGTGAACTGTACCCGTACAGCGCGAGCAGACTCGACACGAGCCACCCAATCATGAACTCCCTTTCGGATCGGAACCACATCCGGGACAGCCAAATTCCGTGCGACGGCGGGATCTCCGCGCGTAGGGTTGAAGTAGTGTCGGGCATCGGGACCTCGGAGTTTTGCCGGGCTACCTGCCGCGCTGGCTGGCCGTCCGAATTCTCCATTCTCGGGGTTGCATCGCCGAGGCGGTGCCCTGGCCCGTCTCGCCAATGTAGTCGAGCGCGTTTCCTGAACCGCAAGGCCGGTTCGGACATAGTCTGCGCGCGCCATTTCACGGCCCCATCGGACGTGGGGCGCTCCCCGGGACGACCACACCTCTTTCCAAAACAAAGTAGGAGCGGGATCGTTGGGTTCGTACACGCGAAATGTTTCCCCCCGGACCAAGCCAGTGTTCGAAGCAACGCCCTTCCTCACGGTTCCGGCGATGCCATGCCTTCGAAGGTTGGGCCGGTGAACCGGAAACCCGCCTGCGAACCCAATTGAACCCGTCCGGAGTTGCCGACCGTCTTGAGGACGCCACGGCGACCAAGATCGGGAAGAGAAGCTATACGCTCTTCGCCAAGCAGGCGAGCATTCGATGCGTGTTGAAACCAAAGGCGGAGCCTTTCTCTGTCGGGCTGCTGCGGCGGTTTCGCGGCCGGGTCGATAGTCGTTCACTGCGCGGCGCTTGAGCATCTAACACTGTCACTGGCGGCAATGCCGATTGCAGCCCGGCGAGCGGTCACGGTTGGAACGACATGTTGGTTTGAGATGCAATACTACGCAGACCGCGCTGCGAGGGTCTCACGCGGGCGGGTAAAGGGATCTGCGGGTGGTGCGCGATACCCCGAGTCTGCCGTGGCTCCGTTCACGGCAACCTCACTCCAGAAGGGCCAACGCATTGCTGTGATTGGGAGACAGAGGGGCGCATTCGGCCGTTTGCGCAATGCAGGCGAACCGTGTCGCCGGCCGGGTAGTGAAACCATTGGGCTTTTCGGCACGGTGCGCCGACAACTTGGGCTGATTGCGGTACTGACAGAATTGCCGGACAGAAAAGCCATGTCCGTTCACCGGGCGTTCGCGGCCTGCATTCGCATTGGTCGACAACGACGGTGCACAGGCTTGTTTGGTTCTCGGAAACGGTTCCGTGAAACGGCGTTTCCTTCGTGGACACAACAGGTGCCTGCAAGGGCGGCCCAGACCCTCGACCGATGCCCGCTCCGGAATGGATCCGGAGCGGGCAAGTTTATTTGTGCGATCAGGCGGTGGCCTTGGCCAGGGCCTGGTCTAGGTCTGCGATGATGTCCTCGGCTTCCTCGATCCCGATGGAGACCCGCACCATGTTCGGTGCCGCGCCTGCGGCCTCCTGCTGTTCCGGCGACAGCTGGCGGTGCGTCGTCGATGCCGAATGGATAATCAGCGAGCGCGCGTCCCCGAGGTTCGCGACATGGCTGAAAAGCTCCAGGCTGTCGACGAGCTTGACGCAGGCGTCGTAGCCGCCCTTGACCGCGAAAGTGAAAAGTGCGCCGGCCCCCTTCGGACAAATCTTCTCGATCCGGTCGTGATATGGCGAAGAGGGCAGCCCCGGGTAGGTGACACTGTCGATCCGCGGGTCATTCTCCAGCCATTCGGCGACCTTCTGGGCATTGGCGACGTGTTTGCGCATGCGCAGCGACAGCGTTTCGATCCCCATCAGCGTGTAATGCGCCCCCTGTGGGTTCATCGTCATGCCGAGGTCACGCAGGCCGACGGCGATGGAATGGAAGGTGAAGGCCATCGGGCCGAGTGCGGGATGGAAGGCAAGCCCGTGATAGGCTGGCTCCGGTTGGCTGAGCGACGGGAACTTGTCGGAGGCGGACCAGTCGAACTTGCCGGAATCGACAATGGCCCCGCCGGTGACGGTCCCATTGCCGGTTAGGTACTTGGTCGTGGAATGCACCACCAGCGTCGCGCCGAGCGAGATCGGGTTGCAGAGGTATGGCGTGGCGGACGTATTGTCCACGATCAGCGGCACGCCGGCATCGTCGGCGATGGCCGCCAGCGCCGGGATGTCGGTGATGTACCCGCCCGGGTTGGCGATGGATTCGCAGAAGACCGCGCGGGTATTCTCGTCGATGGCGGATTTGACCGCATCCAAATCATCGGTGTCGACGAAGGTGCAGGACCATCCGAAGCGTTTGATTGTCTGGCTGAACTGAGTGATCGTGCCTCCGTAAAGCCGGGTAGAGGCGACGATATTGCAGCCCGGACCCATAAGCGGGAAGAGCGCCATGATCTGCGCCGCGTGGCCCGAGGAGCAGCACACCGCGCCCGCGCCGCCCTCAAGCGCGCAGATCCGATCCGCCAATGCCGAGACCGTGGGGTTGGTCAGGCGGGAATAGATGTAGCCGACTTCCTGAAGGTTGAAGAGCGCCGCCGCGTGGTCGGAATCGCGGAAGACATAGGCTGTGGTCTGGTAGATCGGCGTCTGCCGCGCGCCCGTGGCCGGATCGGGGCTGGCGCCTGCGTGGATCTGCAGCGTGTCGAAGCCCTGCTGGCGGTCGTCGGTCATGGTGTCCTCCAAGGATGGTGCATTGCGTCGCGCGGAGACTAGGGGATGGTGGGCGCGGGAACAATGGCGGGAGGATGCAGCGCGCGGTTCCCGCCCCGGGGGCAGGTTTTGCTCTGTCCGAGTGCATGGGAAATCGCAGGTGAACTGTTCCTGCGGACCACCTATCAGGCTTGACCGATCCTCTGTCCCGCGCCCTCGAAGAGCGCGGCTCAGATCTGACCGTGACCCGACCACGGGCCAATGCTCCTCCGGCCTTGTCCGCCGCGCTGTGGGAATGGCCCCGCCTGTGCTACGATCCCGCCGCGAACAGTCCAGCATTGGAGAAACGTATGTTCAGGTCAGCAGGTATCCTATTTGCCAGCGCATTGATTTCAGCCTTGTCCGCGCAGGCGGAAACGCCCGAGGAGCGGGGAGAATACCTCGTCCGCGGCATCGCCGGGTGTGGGAATTGTCACACACCCATGGGCCCGGACGGTCCTCTCGCGGATCAGGAACTCGCCGGGCGACTGGTGGAGAAAACCGAGGCATTCACTGCCATCGCACCAAACCTCACCCCGGCCGGCAGGATCGCGGATTGGACCGATGCGGAACTGGCACGCGCGATCCGCGAGGGGCTTCGCCCCGATGGCTCGCTGATCGGGCCGCCGATGCCCTATGCAATGTACCGCGGCCTCTCCGACAGTGACGCTGCCGCGATGGTTGCTTTCCTGCGAACCCTTCCGGCGGTCGAAAACGATCTCGGTTCATCCGTTTACAACATGCCCCTGCCGCCCGCATACGGCCCTCCAGTAGAGAGCGTCGCCGACATCCCGCGTGGCGTCACGGTCGAATACGGCGAATACCTCGCCGGGCCTGTTGCCCATTGCATGGAGTGCCATACGCCCTTCGGGCCGAAAGGGCCGATGCTGGAGACCGACTTTGGCCGGGGTGGGTTCGCCTTCCATGGGCCATGGGGCACCTCCCACGCGCCGAACCTGACCAGCCACGAGGATGGGCTGGCCGGATATTCCGACGAGCAGATCGCGGCGATGATCACCGAGGGACTCGGTGCTGATGGCAATCCGCTGATGCCGCCCATGCCCTACGGGTATCTTGCTCGGATGAGCGAGGATGATCTTGCGGCTATCATCATGTATCTGCGGACCCTTCCTCCTCTGCCGGACAAAAGCTGAACGGATCGAAGCGGGGCGGGCAAGTTGAGCCGGCCAGGCTGCCATTTGCCGGGCCTCCCGGGTTCGAGGGGCAGTCCTGGCGATGACCTTGCGACCTGTCGCGGCATGTGGTCAGGCCCATGGTCGTGACGCCAGAGCACGGTCACGCAGCGCATGATACGCATTGGAAAACGTCTGGCGCGTCCGGGCCTGTCGGGGTGGGTGTGTTCACCGTGCCTGTCCGCTGTCGCCTACGCGCCCCGCACAGGCCGAAAGTCCTATCGCAGCCAGAGGCCCGCCGCCTTGATCTTCTGGCGGATCTTCTGTTCGGGCCGGGGCAGGTTGGGGCGGTCGAACATGTCCCGCACCAGTCGCCCCTTGCCCTGGTAGACCAGCCGCCGGACCGGCTCGTATTCCCGCAACGCTTTCTTGATCCAGTTCGTCCGGGCGATCTCTTCCAACAGGTCCACCGCCCTGACACTTTCACGGGCATAGAGCAGTGACAGGACCCGCCAATGACAGGTGATTTCACCGTCGAGACCGGCGAGGCTCGGCCCCGGGCGTCCCCCGCCGAGGGAGTGAATCACCAGTGGCAGCACCACTTGGTCCAACCACGGGTCGAGCGATTGGCAGACGAGTTGGGCGGGCGGGTCATCGCGCACATTGCGAGCATAGTCGAGGAACCGCGCGCCAAAGACATGCGGATCGGCGTGAAAGAACCAGCCCGCGTTGAAATAGAGGTAGCGCTGCCAGTATTCGTCCGGCCAGCTCAGGTCGAGCGAGCGCGCGAAATCCAGTCCGAAACGATCGTAGAGGCTGCTCCAGATCTCCGTGTAGCCGGGTCCATAGAGTTCGATCTCGGGCCAGGTGCCTTCTCGCCGCATCGAGGCGCTGGGCCGGGCGAAATCGAAATCCACGCGGCTCAGCGGCCCGGTGATCAAGGTGTCGGTATCGAGAAAGAGAAACGGTTCGCCGGCGGGCAGGGCGGCCAGTGCCTCGATCTTGTTGCCGTAGGGATAGCTGGCGCCGAAATGGCGCGCGTCAAAGGGCACGATCTCCGCGCCCAGTCGATCAAGAGCGGCACGCGTTGCGTCGCCGGTGATGCGCGGGTCCTCGGGCCAGGCGCCGCCGGGCTGCGGCTCAAGCAGGATCAGGCGACCCGCGAAATCGGGGTCGGAGGCGCGCAGGGAGGCCGCCAGCAGAAGCGCCTCGTACTGCAACCGGCCGCCCTGCACGATGGCGGCGACGTTGAACCGCGTCGCTTGCCTTCCCTGCGCTTCCGACTGCGTTGCCATTGCCGATCCCTTGCTTGAGCCCCGTCCTGCCACGCGACCTTGCCGGATTTATGGCGAATGCCGCCAGCGGCGCCAAGGCCGCAGGGGTTGGCGGATCCTCCGCGCGGTTGCAGACTGGCGGCGACCGCGGAGCAAACCGGCCCGAGAGGGCGGGAAAGGAAGCCACATGAGACTTGCAATGGCCTTGATCTGCCTAGGCCTGGGGGCAACGCCCGTCGCGGCGCAAAACTTCACAACTGCGGCCGAGGTCAAGCCGATCCTCGGAATGCAGAAGGACCGCTGGGTCGCGGTGCGCGAGTTCGATGGTCAGGATCTGGTCTATTTTACCGCTGTCCTGAGTTGGCGCTGTGGGCTGGATGGCATTTTCTACGGATTGAACGGGGCCGCGCCCGAGGTCGCGCTGGACATGGAGCCCTGTCACGAGGGGACGCCTGCGCCGAATGCGCTGACGGGAGAAGGGCACGAGATCTACATCACCGCGCCGCTCGGGAGTGTCGAAAGCATCAGTTTGCGCCTCGTGTTTGACGACGGCACGACGGAAGAGGGGCGTTGGGATCGCGCAGCGGTTCTGATGCCGTAGCCTGCGGGTTTTGAGCTGGGACAGTCCGACCGGCTCGGGGAGTCGAATGCGCGACCGGCTTGGAGGATCGCACAGTGGTGTCGGGGGTGGCTTTCGCGACCATCGCCATCCGGCACGATCCCTGACGCCGTTTCGGGAAGCTTGGAACGGAACCATTGGCAATGGGTCGTTTGATGCCGCTGGGCGGAGAAAACGCGCGAGCGAGGCCAAACGTGCCCAACTCCCGTCCCTCGGATCGAAGGCGAGATCCATTTGGTCAAGGATGTCTCGCGTTGTAGCGCCGAGCGACGACTGATTGACGTACTCTCGCCCGGGTCAGACGGGAAGGCGGCCAGCACGTTGTGCCGACCGCCGCGAATGTCACCCGTCACGGGTTCAGTTTGCCTTGCTGATGTCTGGTGTGGACGTCAGCCTTGCCACGTCTCCATGGACTTCAGCTCTTCTTCCGTGCTGTCGATCCGCACGACATGCTCGGCAAGTCCGGCCGTCCCCATGTTGTCCGCGATCTCGATGTCGTCGAACGCAAGGGCCACGGATTTCTCGCCGAGCCCCAGGAAACCGCCCACATCGACGATCACCTTCTCGATTTCGCCACCCTCGGAAATGACGATTTCCGAGACCTCACCAACGCGATCACCGCCTTCGCCGATCACGGGCATGCCTTTCAGTTCCGCCGCGGTCAGCGGCGTGTTCGATGCCGCTTTCATACCGTCGGAGGCGGCCATCCCACCAACTTCCGCGGCGCTTTCGTTGGCCATGCGGACGGTTTCCCGCTGCGCCGACCAGATGCTGTATCCATCCAGTTCGAGTGCCGACAGATCGTAGTCGCGCTCAAGGTCAAGCGCGGATCGGCCGCCCCGGTACAGCACGAAGAAGGTATCGCCGCCGTCGGATTCCTTCACGAATTCCAGGTTTTCCATCGACGCTTGAATGTGCTTTTCGCCAAGGCCGAGGAAACCGCCAACGTCCAGGGTGATTGCGTCGATCTCACCATCGGGCGACAGGATCACGTCGCCGATCTCTCCGACCGTGTCCCATGTCTGCGGAACTTCGGGCAGTGCCGCCGGTACGTCGGCATCAGACGGTGCATCGCCCCTGATGTAGACCGGCTGACCGATCAGGTGCGAGGCGTGGATCGTCAGGGAACCCGACGTGGTGAACGGATCGTCGGCCATGGCCGCGCCGGCATCTGCTGCAACGTGGCCAATCGTATCGGCTTTGCCCATATCCCCGGTGGAGTGGTCGATGCCATCGGTCGTTCCAGTCTGTGTCTCGGCATAGACCGGCATGGCTGTCATGAGCACGACTGCTGTGGTGGTCAGAAGGCGTCGCATCGAAGATCTCCTTTCGTTTCCCTTGCGGATGGCACGTGCCTTCCGCTTCCACCACACCAACGCCAATGGCGCAGGGATGTTCCTGCTATCGATTTGAAATATTTGCGAAATTTACTGGAACAAAAGTGGGGGCCAAAACGTTCTAACGCGGCGGGGTTGCCCGTCGCGACGCTGCGCCGGAGGCATCAGTGCCACGCACCGACTGGCAAGCCCCGTGGAACATTCGTTCTGGCTGCGCGTTGCCAATGCAGACTAATTGACCTCAAGGGAGACATTCGATGTTTGAACTTTCCGGTTTCTTCGGCGTCCTGCTGCTCGTTCTCGACATTTGGGCGATCATCTCGATCGTCGGGTCCACTGCCAGCACGGGGAGCAAAGTCTTGTGGGTCCTGCTCGTGGTCCTGCTGCCGCTCGTCGGCTTCCTGATCTGGTTCGTCGCCGGACCGCGATCGGCCAATGCGAACGTGTAAGGCGCGTCGCTTTCGTGTGATGCAATCGGGCCGGCCTGCGCTCTGAGGTGCGTTCCGAGAAAAGGCACCATGCAACGGCCACCGGAATCACACCCGGTGGCCGCTTTTTCATCTGTGGTTTGCCGGGCAATCAAGGACCCGGTACTTCGGTTACTCCATGATACCTGGTAGTCACGACCCGAAGCGGTCGGAAATCGCTGTTCTGCCATTGAAGGGAGGATCATCAGCGTGCGTTGCCCTCGCCCGGCCGCTCCGCGAAGGCCTTCCGGGGCTAGAGCGGCCACACAAGCAGGATCATCGGGATGGCAATCGCAACGACGAGGATTTCGAGCGGCAGGCCCATGCGCCAGTAGTCGCCGAAGGAATAGCCGCCGGGCCCGAGGATCAACGTGTTGTTCTTGTGCCCGATCGGGGTCAGGAACGCGCAAGAGGCCGCAACCGCGACTGCCATGAGGAACGGATCCGGACTGACACCGAGGCTCTGCGCCATCTGGATCGCGACCGGCGCCGCGACAACGGCCGTGGCGGTGTTATTGAGCACATCCGACAGCGTCATGGTCACGACCATCAGCAGGCAGAGCAATGCCCATGCCGGCCATCCGGCGCCCAGTGATACCAGCGCGTTGGCAATCAGCGCCGTTCCACCCGCGGAGTCCAGCGCCGCGCCCAGCGGGATCATCGACCCCAGCAAGACGATGACCGGCCATTCGATATTGTCGTAGAGGTCAGAAAGCGACAGCACCCCGGTCAGCACGTAAGCGACGACGACGATTCCGAGGGCCACGGGGAGGTAGACCAGGCCGAAGGAAGCTGCGGCGACGGCGAGGGCGAAGATGCCGATCGCGGTCCAGACCTTGCCGAAATCCGTGACCACGAGGCCACGGTCTGCCAGCGGAAGGACGCCGAGCCAGTCCGTCACCACGGCCTCGTCCCCCTCGGGTGTCAGCAGAAGAAGAATATCGCCGGGGCGGATCTCGGTCCTACGGACTTCTTTCGTTATGCGCCGACCACCACGGGAGATCCCAAGCAGGACTGTGCGCTGCCGTCGGGCGAGGCCGACTTGTCGCGCCGTCTTGCCCACAAGCCGCGCGGTGTCCGGCACGACGGCTTCGACGATGGACAGACCCTCGCCGGCGATACCGATCCGCTTGCCCTCGTCGCCATCGATGAAGTCCAGCCCCACCGCGGCACGATATTCGTCCAGCGCTTCCGGCCGCGCCTCAAGAACCAGCGCATCGCCTTCCTTCAGAACGGTGTTGCGCTGGGTTCCATAGCGGCGAGTGCCGTTCCGGGTCAGCCCGAGAATCGCAACATCGTTCTTTTCGGCCACATCGTAGGTTTCGAACAGGCGTTGCCCGATCAGGGCAGATCCGGCGGGGATCTTCAGTTCGGCGATGTAGTCCTTCACCCGCTCGCGCGCCTCGGACAGGACACCGTCGCCCTCGGCTTTCGGGATCAGGCGCCAGCCGATCAGGGCCACGAAAATAAGCCCGGCAAGTGCGACCACGCCACCGACAGGCGCGAAGTCGAACATGCTGAACCCTTCGCCGAGCTGGTCCCGGCGGATACCCGCAATGATGATGTTCGGCGGGGTGCCGATGAGCGTCGCCATGCCCCCCAGGATCGTGCAGAAAGACAGCGGCATGAGCGAGAGCCGGGCGGAGCGACCGGCCTTGCGCGCGGTCTGGATGTCCACCGGCATCAGCAGGGCAAGGGCGGCCACGTTGTTCATGAAGGCGGACAACACCGCCGCAATCGCGCCCATGAAGGCGATGTGCGCGCCGAGGCTGCGGGCGGAATCGACGAGGGTCCGGGTGATCAGGAAGACGGCGCCCGACCGTTCGAGCCCGGCCGAGACCACCAGCACAAGCGCGACCACGAGCGTGGCGGGGTGGCCGAAGCCGGCAAACGCGGCATCGGCGGGAATGAGGTTCAGGACGACGGCGGCCATCAGCGCCGAGAAGGCGATCAGATCATAGCGGAACCGCCCCCAGAGGAGCATCGCGAAGACTGCACCAAACAGGGCAAAAAGGAGTGTCTGGTCCGCTGTCATGCCGTGAGCCTATTCGGTGTCGGACAATCCGTAAATGCCCGGTGGTTCTGGGGCTTGCTGCAGGATCGTGCTGAATGGTCTGGCCGCCTATGACATCAGGGAAGCGATGGCGCAGGGCGGGCGGACGGAGGGGCGGGAACCAACCTCGCGACCGAAGACGTCACGGGGGTGGTACAGACCGCCGCAGATCAGGGGGAGTTGCAGCGCGGCCTCGCGGTGTCGGACTCTGGACGCGACGACGCTGCCGACTGGCCTGCCGGAGAGGTGCGGCGCCGCCTTGCGCGCCGCGCTGTCACTGTTTGGCCCACGTTTCCGGCGGTTCGGTCGGTCAGGCGACCAGCGCGAAATCCGACGTTGTAGACTCGACAAAGGTTGCGTGCAGGCTGCGGATCGCTGCCGAACGGTCCGACCGGTCGACGATGAACTGTGAGTCCACGTTTCTCGGTCCCTGACACGCCCCGTGCGGTTCCAGCCCAGCCCCGGCAAGGGCCTGCATACCTCGCGCCAGAACCTGCAACCCGCCAAGATCGCGCCCCACGACTGATACGAGCGCCAGCTTGTGCGCCGAGATCTGTGCCTGCGGGTAAAGCGTCGCCAGGTCGCTTTCGACGCGTCGCATCGACTTGAGGGAGGCATCGACATAGTGCGTGATCGTATTGGCATTGGAGACCTTGGATACGATACGAACGTCGTGGCGGGTCAATGCGTCGAGGATGGCGGCGTCGTAGCCTTTGACACCGACCATGTCCTGCTCGAACACTTCCAGCGCAATGATGTCGAGGCCTGTGACGATCTCGACCGCGGGGGTTTCGGCAGGCTGTTCGTCGATGATCGTGCCGGGATCGTCGGGCTCGAAGGCATTGGCGATGCGCAGCGGCACGCCCGCCTGGCGAAGGGTCTTTGCGGCGGAGGGGTGGATGGCCTCCATGCCGAGGTTCGCCATCTGGTCGGCCACATCGTAGTTCGTATGGCCGAGTTTGCGCACGTTTTCCGCGCCCACAAGCTTGGGATCGGCGGAAGAGAGGTGGAACTCCTTGTGAATGATCGCCTCCCGGGCGCCGGTGAGCGCGGCGAGCCGGGAAAAGGTGACCTCGGAATAGCCCCGGTCGAATTCCCGCATCAGACCTTCGGTGCATTGCGCATAGCCGGTGACGATGGGCATTTCGCGGGTCGGGTCGACGCCGTCCATGGCGTGCAGGATCCGTGCCTCCAGCGGTTTCTCGGCCTCGTCCCGCCAACCCGACAGGTCCACCAGCCGCGCATTCACCCCGGCACGCTGTAGCATCAGCGTCGCAACCAGCGCCGAATGCGCTTCGCCCAGGCCAGACAGAAGCTCGCGGACCTGAAGCAGGTGCGAATTCAGCCGGAAATGCCCGTAGGAGCACAGCCGTTGCAGATCGATCAGGCAGTTTCGCGCCCCCTCGATCCGTTCCTGCACGAAGGCGGTGGCCCGCTCTACATCGCCGGGGAAATCGAGAACGGCCTCGTGGGCTGCGATCATCGCCTCGGCCGTCCGGGTCAACGCATCGTGCCAGCCATGACCGTCATCCGCGTTGGCGTAATGGGCATAGACACCGGCCTCGCCGGATTTCTTGTGCTCCAGCAACAGGTTCGTGATGCCACCGAAAGCCGATACAACGAACATCCGTCCGTAGCGCGGGCCGTCATTGTCGATAAAGAGCGTATCGCGCAACTGATCGAGGCGGGACATGGATGTCCCGCCGATCTTTTCCACAGTATGTGCCATGTGTCAGGCCTCGACGTCTTCCGGCGCGGCGTAGGACCCGTCTTCGCGATGCACCTCCGTGCCGGTGACCGGCGGATTGAAACAGCACGCCATCACCAGTTCCTCGTCCGCGCGGAGCGTGTGCCGGTCGTGCTTGTCCAGCGCGTACATCACACCGGGCTTGATGTGATGCGTCTCGCCGGTGGCAAGATCGGTGATCGAGCCGGTGCCCTGCATGCAATAGACGCTCTCGAAGTGGTTCTTGTATTCGAACGTGTGCTCGGACCCGGCTTCGAGGAAGGTGACGTGGAAGGAGAACCCCATCCCGTCATCCGCCAGCAACATGCGCACACTGGTCCATTTCGCGTCGGAGGTGACGCGGTTGCGTTCGTTCTCGATGATCTGGTTGAAATCCCTGACGATCATGATGTCACTCCGCTGCGATACGGGATTGGCCCACGACGTCGCGCGCGGCATCCGCCAGGATGTTCAGACCCTTGCGAAGGGTCGCATCTGGCGTGGTGAGCGGCGCGAGGATCTTGACCACCTCGTCGTCCGGCCCGGAGGTTTCCACGATCAGCCCCTTCTGGAAGGCGCGGGCGCAGATCTCGCCGGCAAGGTCGCCTGAGCCGACATCGACGCCACGCATCATGCCACGCCCCTTGAGCCGTGCGCCGGGCACCATCGCGGCGATGAGCTTGAGCCCATCTTCGACGATCCCGGACCGGCGTTCGATATCCGACCGGAACGTATCGTCGGCCCAGAATTTCTCGATCGCGACGCGGGCGGTGATGAAGGCATGGGTGTTGCCACGGAAGGTGCCGTTGTGCTCGGCGGGGCCCATCACGTCGTGATCGGGCCGGACCAGCACCAGCCCCATCGGCAGACCGAAGCCTGAAACCGACTTGGCAAGCGTCACGATGTCGGGGACGATGTCCAACCCGTCGAACGAGAAGAAAGACCCGGTGCGGCCGCAGCCGGCCTGAATGTCGTCGACGATGAGAAGAATCCCATGGTCACGGGCAAGCTGTGCCACGCGCTTGAGCCAATCGGGACGCGCAGTGTTCAGCCCGCCTTCGCCCTGAACGGTCTCCAGCAGGATCGCGGCCGGCATGTCGAGGCCGGAGGAATTGTCCGTCAGCATTGCTTCGAGCAGGTCCAGAGTGTCGAACGCGTCACCCATGTAGCCGTCATACGGCATCCGGGTCACGCCATGCAGCGTCGTGCCGGCGCCGCCACGGTGATAGCCGTTGCCGGTCGCGGCCAGCGCGCCCTGTGTCACACCATGGAAGCCGTTGGTGAAGGCCACGATGTTGGTGCGCCCGGTGGACTTCCGCGCGATCTTCATTGCAGCCTCGACGGCATTCGCCCCCGTGGGGCCGGTGAACATGACCTTGTGATCCATGCTCCGGGGCGCGAGGATCCTGGTGCAGAAGGCATCCAGGAATGCCGCCTTGGCATCCGTATGCATGTCGAGCCCGTGCGCCACCCCGTCGGCCTGAAGGTGGTCGATCAGCGCCGCCTTCATGTCAGGGTCGTTGTGGCCATAGTTCAGCGATGAACAGCCGGCGAGGAAGTCGACATAGCTGCGGCCGGAGGCATCGGTCATCTCGGAGCCACTGGCCGAGGTGAAGACGGTGTCGAAGCCGCGGCAATAGCTGCGCGCCTCGGATTCGCGGCGTTTGAACACCGAAATGTTGGAGGGTTTCGTAGACATACGACCTCTTTCGAATTCGGGAATGGGTGTTGTGAGAACCGGCGGGCGCCACATCAGGCGGCGCGGGCCATTTTCCTCGCCAGCGGGATGGTGACGAGGTTCTCGGTCTTGTGCCGGTTCTGGAAATGCAGCGCCTGCGTGAAGTAGGGCTGCACGTCGAGCGAGCTGCCCTGCAGGCGCCCGAACTTGCGGAACAGCGCCCAGGACGCCTCGTTCTCGCAGGTGATGGTTGTCTGCAAGCGACGCACGCCTTCGCAGGCTGGACGACCGAGGATGCTCTGCAACATCAGCGCGCCCAGACCGGCGCCGCGCATCTGTTCACCGACCGCGACCTGCCAGACAAAGAGCGTCTCGGGGTCGTTCGGCATGACATATGCGGACACCCAGCCAACGGCTTCGCCGTCGAGTTCCGCCAGCACGCAGGTGTCGGCGAAGTGATCGCACTGGATGAGATTGCAGTACATCGAGTTTTCGTCGAGCGGACGGCAACTGCGCACGAGCTTCCAGATCGCGGCGCCATCCACGGCCCTTGGTCTGCGCAGGCTTGGCAGGGGGGGGCGGACGATATCGCGTGGGTGCTGCATGGTCGAGGGTCTCCAGTTGCTTCGATAGGCGAAGTAACGGACTGAGGCGGGAACTTCAACAGGCTAATCAAAAAACTCACTGTCACAGCTGTTTTTATTTATCTTGGCTTAATATTGGTTGAGATCGATCAGAATTATGCTTCGTTTATCAAAATAAAATCGGGATTGTGTCGTCGAAAAGCTCTAAATATGCTAAAGCATTCCTCGCAACCGGGACACCGATGGACCGCCTCGACAGCAGCCTGATCGCCCTTCGCCGCATCCTGCGGGCAACGGAGCTTTTTGGACGGGAGCTCAAGCAGGCCGCCGGGATCACGGCGGTGCAGTTCCGCGTGTTGCAGATCATCGCGGAAACGGGCCAGGTCACCGCAAAGGAGATTGCGCAGCGCATGCGCGTCTCGCAGGCCACGGTCACCTCGCTGGTGGACAAGCTGGTGCGCGATGGCATGGCGGTGCGGGAGAAATCGGCACTCGATCGGCGCCAGACGAATATTCTGGTCACGGACAAGGGCCGGCAGACGCTCTCCGAGGCACCCGATCCCCTTCAGCAACGGTTCGTGAGAAAATTCTCGGAACTGGACGATTGGGAGCAGGCCATGATGGTCGCCAATCTCGAACGGGTGGCGGCAATGCTCGACGCCGAGGATATCGATGCAGCACCGGTTCTGCACACCGGCGATATCAAGCGCGCAACCGACGCCTGAGTGAGCGGGCCATCCGCGCAACGGCCATGGCGGTCGTTTCTGCCCCGGACTGTCAAGCCGCCGTGCACGGGCCTTTCGTCTCATCCCTTCCATGATGGTGCGGGCGTCCGGGTGCGGTGCGATGTGACCGGTGGCTTCGTACCGTGTCGACCGGCACCGTTGTCTGCACCGACGCCTTCGGTGCGGACCCTTGGTCTTGCTGAAGAGCGCTCCTGCTCCTTCGTGTCCCGGTCAGGCAATGCCCCCTTGCGCAGCACCGGGCTTCGCCGACGCGGCAGCCCGGAAAAATGCTGGCTAGACGGAAGGCTTCTCTCTCCTATCTTTGACGAACAGTAACGAGGTGACACCGCCATGACTGATTCCAAAGCTCCCATCATCGCCGCCAAGACGCCGACACAGGTCGACCTTGAAGAAGGAAAGGAATATTTCTGGTGCCGGTGCGGGCGGTCGAAGAACCAGCCCTTCTGTGACGGCAGCCACAAGGGAACGGGCCTGTCCCCGCTCAAGTTCACCGCAGAGGAGACCGGGTCCGCCACGCTGTGCCGCTGCAAGACCAGCAGCAATGCGCCGTTTTGCGATGGAAGCCATGCCGCATTGGGCGACTATGAGGTGGGCGATCCTGCGCCGGAGAGCACCGGCGACGTGCCAAAGGCCAGCCCGACACCCGAAGAGCCAACCGTGGCGCGCATCCACGCGCTTGCGCGCGACGGACTGTCGAAGCTCGGCCACCATGGTGAAATGGGCGCCATGGGAGTGCCGCGCAAGGATCTGCCGCATTGGGACGATATCCAGATTCTCGCCGCGCAGATGGCCCGCAAACCGTTGCTGGACGATACTCCGGTATCAACGAACGTCACGATCGGACCGCGCGCAATGGCGCCGCTGCGCCTCGACATACCGCTCTTCGTCTCCGACATGAGTTTTGGCGCGCTCTCCGAGGAGGCCAAGATCGCGCTTGCCCGTGGCGCGGAACTGGCCGGGACGGGCATCTGCTCCGGCGAGGGCGGGATGCTGCCCGAGGAGCAGGCCGAGAACAGCCGCTACTTCTACGAACTGGCCTCGGCCCGGTTCGGCTGGGACCTCGATCTGGTTGCACGGGTGCAGGCGTTCCATTTCAAGGGCGGGCAGGGGGCCAAGACGGGAACCGGGGGCCATTTGCCGGGCGACAAGGTGCGCGGCAAGATCGCCGAAGTGCGCGGGCTGGAGCCCGGAGAGCCGGCGGTTTCGCCCGCGACATTCCCAGATCTCGTTTCGCCCGAGGATTTCAGGAAACTCGCCGACGAGGTTAGGGAGCGGTCCGGGGGCATTCCGATCGGTTTCAAACTGTCGGCCAACCATATCGAGGACGACATCGACTTCGCGCTGGAGGCCAGTGCCGACTACATCATCCTCGATGGCCGCGGCGGCGGGACGGGCGCCGCGCCGCTGATCTTCCGCGACCACATCTCGGTCCCGACCATTCCCGCGCTGGCCCGCGCGCGACGTTACCTCGACAATCGGGCTGGGCGAGAGGTGACCTTGGTCATCACCGGCGGGCTTCGTGTCGCCGAGGATTTTGCCAAGGCCATGGCGCTCGGGGCGGATGCGGTCGCTGTCAGCAATTCGGCCATCCAGGCAGTGGGCTGCGTTGCCGCGCGCATGTGTAACACCAACAATTGCCCGGCAGGCATCGCAACCCAAAAGCCGGAACTGCGCAAAAGGCTGGACGTGCAGACCGGTGCAGACCGCCTTGCACGCTATTTCGGCGCGAGCGTCGAGTTGATGCAGGTTCTGGCCCGGGCCTGCGGCCACCACAGCCTGTCGGATTTCCGCCAGGCCGACATCGCAACCTGGAAACGCGATATGGCGGAGCTGAGCGGCGTCCGCTTTGCAGGGGTCTCTTTCCATCCCGTGGGCCAATCGCAATGACGCGGGTGGATCAGGATGCGGTTGGGGGGCTTGGCATGGTCCGCGCCGCAGATGTCGTTCGAGCGTGGCCGGACGGCAAGGCGCATGGGGGCATTCGAGGGAACCGTGGCACTCCGTAGGGGAATCGAACCCCTCTTTCCAGGTTGAAAACCTGGCGTCCTAACCGATAGACGAACGGAGCATGCCGACAGTCGCGGTGTACTAGCCGGGGATTCGCAGAATTGCAATACCCCGCACCGAAGCGCCGGGTATTTCACCGTCGGGTGCTCGGACGAAACGTGGAAGCGGTATCTCGCGCCCGCACGCATCGGATCGGGCATGCTGTCACGGAATAGCCGCTCTCCGCCTGTGTGAAGTCAGGGGCTGACCGAGGGCAAGGGATCCGGCTCATACAGTGCCGACCGGGGCGATCCGTGGAATGCCGGAGGCAGATCTGCCCTCGAGGTTTTGGATTTAACAAATTGAAACTTAACAATAAATTTGCAGTCTGCGCCATTTCCTGCAAGTCCCGTCTCTCCTGACTCTTCCGTCTGGCACCTGTCCGATATCGGTGTGTCCGGCCGAACGCACACCTGCGGCGCATGGTCCGGGTGGGTAGCAATACGATCCGCGTCGTGGAATGACCCTCACCGAAGAGCGGCCCGGCCCTCCTGAAGGTGCATTCCCACCCCTCAGACCCTTCCGGGGAAACCGAATTTGCGGCAGGCTGGCTGCTCTTCCCTCAAAGGCTGGAGGAGCGTGATGGGACTGACCTGCAAGGATGTTATGGTGCCGCCGGACAAGCAGCACACCGTGCCGCCGGACACGTCCGTCGCCGCGGCCCTGAACATCATCAAGAACACTCGCCTGAGATTCCTGCCCGTGGTCGACGCTGACGGCAAATACCTCGGCGTTTTCACTGCGCCGACGCTGCTGAAGCTGATCCTGCCCAAGGCCGCGACCCTGTCGCCGCTCGGATCGATCTCGTCGAAGTCGAAGGCCAAGCGCGGGCATCTTGGCAACCTCAGCTTCATGAGCCTCGACGAAGCCGATTTCGATGCCCAGGTGGAGCGGCTGAAGGGGGAGAAGGTCTTTGACAACATGTCCGACCCCAACAACATCCCCGTCATCGCTCCCAACACGCCGGTCATGGAGGGTATCTTCCTGATCTACCAGTACAAGCGACACGTGATCCTGGTGGAACCGGAAACCGGCCGTTTCGTCGGCACCATGAGCGCCAACTCCCTCCTCGATCACGTTCTCATCGAACCCCACTAGCGGACACCGACCATGACCGAACACACGACATCGCACGGAGAGCCCGGCCTCTCCGTCGCCGACCTGCTGGGCATAGATCCGCTCTGGATCGCGACCGGCATTCTCATTGCCATCTACGCGGTCATGATCACCGAGAAGCTGAACCGCGCGATCCTCGCGATGCTGGGCGCCGCGCTGATGGTTCTGTTCGGGATCATCAACCAGGAACAGGCAGTTGCGGGAGTGGATGCCAACACGCTGGCCCTGTTGATCGGCATGATGGTGATTGTCGGCATCACCTCGAAATGTGGCCTCTTTCAATGGGCGGCGATCAAGGCGGCGAAGGTGGTCAAGGCCAATCCGACCGGTATCCTGATCATGCTGACCCTGATCACGGCAATCTTCTCGGCCTTGCTCGACAACGTGACCACGGTGCTGCTCATCGCACCGATCACGCTGCTCATCACCGAGGCGTTGGAGACCCGGGTCTTTCCGTTCTTCGTGGCGGAGATCCTGGCCTCCAACGTCGGCGGCACCGCCACGCTCATCGGCGACCCGCCCAATATCATCATCGGGTCGGCGGCGAACCTCAGCTTCAACGATTTCATCGTCAACCTTGCCCCGATCTCGGCGATCCTGCTCGTCGTGGTGACGATTATCATCTACCTAATGAACCGAGGCCCGCTGTCGCGGATCCCGGCCTCGGCCTCCGAACGGATCATGAAGTTCAACGAAGCGGAAGCGATCACCGATACCGCGCTCCTGGTCAAGTCGCTGTTCGTTTTGGCACTGGTGCTCGCGGGTTTCACCCTTGGCCATGGTTACGGGATCGCGCCCGGAACGGCTGCGCTTGGCGGAGCAGCGTTGCTGATGTTGCTCGCCTTCGGGCGTCAGGGTGCCGACAAGCAGTCGGAATCAGTGCATGATATCTTTGCCGAGGTGGAGTGGGTGACGATCTTCTTCTTCGGGGGTCTCTTCGTGATCGTTGCCGGTGTCGAGAACGTGGGCCTGCTGGAGATGCTGGGTGAAAAGGTGCTGGAACTGACTGATGGCGACCTGATGAAGGCCTCCTTCCTGGTGTTCTGGGCATCCGGCCTGTTGTCCGCGATCCTCGACAACATCCCCTTCGTGGCCACGATGATCCCGCTGATCCAATCCACGGCCGATACCTTCGGTGGCGCCGAGGCGATCGAGCCGCTCTGGTGGTCGCTTGCGCTCGGCGCGTGTCTGGGCGGCAATGGCACGCTGTTGGGGGCCTCGGCCAACCTCACCGTTGCGGCCTTTGCCGAAAAGGCCAAGCAGCCCATCGGATTTGTCGCCTTCGCCAGGATCTCCTTCCCGATCATGGTGCTGACCCTGGTGATCGCAAATGGCTACCTGTGGGTGAGGTACTTCTGAACCGGGATGTGACAGGGGAGGCGATGCTGCTGGTCGCTGCCGCGGCTTCGCCGAAGCGGAGATCAGCTTGTGAGGCGATTGCGGCGGAGAGGAGGATGCGGGGCGTCCTCGGCTCCGTGGATTGCTGTTTCTCGCGGCGATAGCCTGAACCCTGAGCGTTCCGGGGATCACCCGATGAGCTTCGCAGTTCATTTGCGCAAACGTCGCCCAGGCGAAGCGACATGGCAGGGATTGCCGGCGTTGACTTCAGAGACTGTTGAGGCGGAGCGCTTTGTGGACTCCAGAGGCACCACGTGATGCGGGGAACTCCCGGGCCCGAGGGGGCGCTGGTGCCCACGCATCAAGTTTTTTGGGGGGGGAGTGGAAACCACACGATGTGGTGGTGGGCGACCCTGGAATCTAAGTGTGAAAGTCTGACGCACCCTGTAAGGGATTGAAAAACGGAAATAAAAGCAACAGGGAATCCGACGCCTAAGGCAGAAGGTACGATATCGGAGGCAAAAAGTACGATATTGGGAGCAGAGTCAGGTGTCGGAATCGTCGCCTTCTTCCTCTTCCGGTTCTCGTGCGCGGCGGTCAATTTTGAAGCCGTTCTTGTCCAATCTCAGTCGCAGCCGGATCTTCTCAATCACCGGGCGGTGCTGCCCCAGAGGGTATGGGGCTTCGTTGTAGGTCGATGTTTTGCTCGGTCATCTCTCCTTCAGTTCCTGCTGGCGGCACGCAACGTGGAGCGGAATGTATCCGCGTCAGTTTAAGTTTAGCTTTTGCGGAAGCCGTCCACATCGGGCGTGTTGATGTTGTAAATCAGGGCCATGCCGATGTTGGTCATGCTGGCCTCGCCTTCGCTGCCGGTCATATCCACGGGGTCCTTGCGGCCACGGCGGAGAATGACGGACACCCAATCCATCCGGACCACAAGGCGTACGGACACGTCCTTAAGCAATAACCGCGATATTTCGGTGGAGGGGAGAGCAGCGATTGGCTTCGCTTTCTCCATACTGGAACAACGTTTCTCTTTCGCAAGAGCAGCTTTCGAAAGGTTTGCCATCGCGAAACCGGAATCAGCCGCTCGTGGCCGGTGCGGCAAAAGCCCGTTGCGAGCCTGCTTGATAGCTGCTGCGGGGTTCGCTAGCAGCGGCAATACGTAGATAGCGGACGGAAGGAGGGTGGACTTTCGGTTGGCAAAACAAGCTTCAATGCAGCGGTGTCGAAACTGGAATCGGTCCTTCGATATCGCCGCAGAAGTTTTTGGGAGCGACAGTCGCCCGTGCGGACAGAGCAGACAACTCGATCAATGCATCCAGAGCCTTGCCGTCCCCTTATGGACACATGCGGTTTGTCAACTGTTGGATTTGGGGCGCCAGATTTCCTCCTTTTTTTGATGCATCAAGCGCTCACACGATCTAGCGTTCCCCAAAAGTCAAAAGCACTGGGGCAGCACATGGTTACACTATCCGAACATCGCATTAAAATCAAATACATGGGCGGATTGGCCGACGAAAACGTGCTCCCCGGCTATGATGGCGCCACATCTATCGACGGCATTGCTCGCGCTATGCATATCGCTACTCACGCCTACATGACTGGCGAAGTCACGACACGGGCCACCGCTCTAAAAAAGGCGTCCATTTTGTTGAAGCCCGCCAGACAAGGCAGCTTCATCTTCGAGTTGATCGTGTTAATTGAAGCCTATCCCGCAATGTCAGCCTTGGCGGCCTCTGTGGGTGGCCCGATGTTCTACGACTTCATCAAGACGGCCTTCAGCAGGGCAACTGGCGCGCTTGATGCAGAGCCACAGACTACACCCCTCAGGAAGATTTATGAACGGAAACAACCGCCTCCCCTTAAGAAGCCACCGGTAGACTTTGACGAGCTGTCCGAAACGTTAGAGGGCAGCCTTCAAGCGGCACACCGCCCGATAGGCGCTGAGGGCACAATTTCCAGTATTTCTATTGGTTCCGCAAGAAACGAGCTTGTCAAGTTCAACGAGGACACAAAAGATTGGGTTAACACGCAAGAAGAGTCGGTCGGCCTAGAAGTTGTGCGCGGCAATGTCACCCGCTACAATTCACTATCGCGAAACGCTCGGGTCTTTGTTGATCAGTTCGACCGTGTGATCCCCATTCGACCTGACGCCGATTTCTCCGTGGGTGACCTTTCTTTGCTAACTTGGTCGCTACATGGGAGTAATATTGGTACCCGAAACAAACTAGACATGAGGATTCGTCGCGTCAGCTCAGCAAGCGGAAAAATAAAGCGGTTGCTGCTAGTAGATTGCCAGAGAGCGCCTGAGGAATAGAACCAGCTCTTTCTGGAAATGCGAAGTGACCTCCGGTGCATGCCGATCTCGGACCTCTTCAGCGTGCACTCTACTCGTGTACGTTTTTTACGCTCGCATTGACCAGCCGGGACGCCCTATTGAACGATCCGGGATGTCCGGTTCAATTTGGCCCGTTGCGTCCTGAAGTCTTAGTCGGACTCTGGCCTTTCGCCTCATTTCTGCACTTAGTCTTGCTCCCATCTCAAGCGAATTTGGCGAAAATGGAGAAGGGATCAAGACTTCGAGCAGCCGCTTCCCTAACGTGTCGATTACGTCTCGAGTAAACTGCTTTGCTCTCATCTGCCTTCTGCTAAGCGGTTGGTTCAAAAGTGCTAGCAACACAATCGGATCAAGTTCGTCCTTGTTGTTGGAGCGCAGACGATACATTCCACCGCAACACAGCGATGGCCCAGTCTCGTTGCCGACCAGAGCAGACGATCCCACCAGATACGTTCCGTCGCGCACGAGGAGAATGTCATTTGGTTCCAAGCTAGCCTTGTCTTCGTATTGCTCAAAGATTGCGTGGCTTACGCAGTGCTTCGGATCATGTCGGACCTCCAAGCCGGCGATGTCCGATGTCCGCAAAAAGGGAATTTCCCCTGTGCCATAGGCGAGCTTTCCGACCTCGACACCGGTGGTGACCGAGAGCAGTCCGCTAGCTACAAGTTCAGAAATCTCAATCCAGTTTGCGTCGTGTTCAGCAGCCTTCGCTTCGATGTCCGCAACAAGCGATGGATCATAGTACTTCGGAATTAGGATTCTGGACTTTATCCCTGATGGTTTAATTCTAAATCCAAGATTAGTTTCAGGTCTCTCCCTTAGCATACGAAAATCAGCGCCAATGATCCTCGACACGTTCTGAGATATCGAGTTCTGTTCTGAAAGTAACTCTTCGACGCTCCGGCTTACATCTTCTCTAATAGTGCGTTCTTTATGAATCGGGATGAGAACTTCAAGATGTCTGTTTCCAATCTTGTCAATAATATCTGCTGAAAACTGTTTCGCTCGGACTTGACGTCGGCAAAATGAAGTTGAGAGAGCCGCCAATAGGTAATGCGGCGATATCTCGGCGCTATTGGAGAGCCGCAGGCGAAACACGTGATCCTGAAGGACTAAGCGTTCTTCACCGGGGAGCACAATCCCCACGTTTCCGACCAAGTATGTACCATGCGCAACGAACAAAAGATCGTAGGGACGTACATCTTGCTTGTCTCGGAACTGTTCGTATACTTCTTCGCTCAGACCCTTTTTAAAGTCTGGCCTTATACGCCACGCCTCCAAATCACTGGTTCGGACGTAAGGGATGCTTCCAGTTCCGTAGTTGTCGCGCCTCACCCAATGCCCTAAACGGCTCCCTTGCGGACCCTCTTCAAGTAGCTCTCCAAGAGGTTTCAGCGTGAATTCGGATTGAGCCAGCTCTGCATTTTCGCCCAGTTCCGGGTCATAATACTTCGGAATTAGGATTCGAGATCGCAACTCGCTGCGCTTAATGGAAAACCTCAAATGATCAGTCATTTGAGTGCCAATCCATCAATGGTGCCAAGTTCTCTGCAATTTTGGGCAAGTCATCCAGCAACTCAATCGAGCCGTCGTCATTCACGCGGTTGGTTGGCTTGCCACGGCTGTCATGACCACACCAATCCGCGATGGCCATATGGATGTCGTCATCGCTAGGAGGGGAGTTCTCCAGAATCACGACGCAAGTTTTTGCGTGCGTGTATGGCTGGAAAACCTCATCTGGAAGAGATATGAAGGAGATCAACTTAAAGTTCTCAAGGAGATACTTCTGGACATACCCATAGTTTGACATGCCAAACAGGCTTTCTGGTAGAACAATGCCTAGGCGCCCTCCGGGTTTAAGGAGCTGAATGCATCGTTCAATAAACAGGACCTGCGGACTCTGGTCTGTTCGAACCGAACCTTCCTCTCGCCAGTCTTCTCCTCTGGGTTGCCTCCATCTGTGACCCAGCCTGTATTGAGAGAGTTTCTGCCGCCCGGTGACCTTTATTTTTGAGCCAAATGGAGGGTTGGTGATCACCACATCGAACGAACCCAGTTTTGTCCGTTCCTGAGTCATAGCTGACCAGTTTTGAGGTTCGGCAAGACTGTCTTCGCAGAACACTCCGCCTCGACCGTCGCCAATGATCGCCATATATGCCTTCGTAACCTTGGTTAGAAAGCTATCCTTATCCAAGCCTCTGAAACCTCGACTGGCGACTTCTCGTTTTCGTCGTTCTAGAACGGTCTCCGACCAACCATTCCTTTCTCCTTGATTCTCCATCTTTTTCCAGACGTGCTCAAGAGCAACCACCAAAAAACCGCCAGAACCGCATGATGGATCAATTAGAGTTTCATTCGGTTGAGGGTCGAGTATATCAACCATCATTTGGACAACATTTCGAGGCGTAAAAAACTGCCCCTCCTCACCTCGAACCGCCGGACCTATGAATACTTCAAACGCATCACCTATTGCGTCCCGCGAGCTTTCGGTAATTGCGAAGTTTTGTAGCTCGCCAACTACGTATTGCAAGCTTTCAGGGTCGAGCGCGATGATTTCATGTTCTTGAAATACATCCGGATACTCTTCTTTGACATGTTGAAAGAGCTCTGTAGCTCGCGAGAAAACCCTTTCGACTGGTTCATCGACAGCAGTTCTAAATCGTGGGAGGTCTTCTGGTGGCGTGTTTAGCTCATCGTAGATCTTGCAGAAGAGTAGAGACATGATCGCTTCGGCAAGCGATTGGTCTCTGGTAATACCAGTTGCGTTTCCTGCAAGGTAGTTTCTGATTGTTCTGAAGTGGGCTTTTAGATCTGTAGGCGCTTGCAGTTCTCGACGCTTTAAAAGGCCGATATCTTCTACAGTTTGGCCAAATTTCGGAATGTTTGGCAGCACAGACCATTCTAGAGTGCCGTCTGTCTTGTAGCGCTTATATAGATAGAGGTGGTCGTCGCCATTGAACCACACGCCGATCCGAGCCGAACTCATGGAAAGGTACAGCTTAAGTTGTTTCTCTCCATCGCTTCTGTTTTTTCTTTTGCATTCGACGATGATATCTACATCATCTTCTAGCTTTCTCTCGGCTGAGAAAACTGCGATGTCCACTGGATACGTCCTTGCCCGCTCTTCAGATGGTCGTGCCCGGACCCGAAACTGCGGACGCGTCTGAATATGGCTCTTGGGGTAGTCAAAGTCTTCAATGAGTCGACGCGCGAAGACCTGTACGGCTTCGACTTCTTCTGGGGTCGCTCGTACTTCACGTCCTGACACTATGTCACGGACATACCCGTCCCGAGTTTCTTCTTCGGTCACTAGCATTCTGCCTCTCTGGTCCGTTGCGCCAGCAACGCCGTCCATTGGTGGCTCGTGTTTTTCTTCGTGTTCGGCACCATATGATGGGGCCGTCAACATTTGAAGCGACAATCATCGACGCAGACGTTCGGTTGGGAGCGATGTGAGTTGGCGAGGCAACTCACGTGGGCTTGCATGTAGTGCGCTTCACAGCTTCTCGGTTCTCAAGGAGCATGTGAAAGCCAGATTCTCGATACAGTCCGGTTTTTTGGGTTTGGCAATCGTGCAAGTTTTCTTGCGGAGAGCACTTTTGCCGCGCGCCTTGCGTCAATCATCGAGCATATTGAGTTGTCTTGGGTGCGGCTCCGCGTTTGGAGAAGAGGCGATAAACCGATGAACGAGCGATCCCAAGTTCTTTCGCAATCTCAGTGGGCGTCATGCCCTGCTGATGTAGAAGAGCAATTTTCTGGGCGTCTATGCTCGCGGGGCGACCCTTGAACGGGCTTTGCGGGCCTCGTGCCTTTGCGGCCTCAATTCCTTCGCGTTGCCGCTCTTTCCGTATCTCTGTCTCGAACTGTCCAAATGCGGCGAGCATCGTGAAAAACAAGCGTCCTTCCGGTGTGGTCGTATCAATGGGTTGCTCTAAGCACCTCAGATGAACACCTTTGTCCTCCAAGGTCTCAGCGATCTGGAGGAGATCTCGAGTCGATCGAGCTAATCTGTCGAGGCGGACGCACACGACTGTGTCCCCCTTGCGAATGCCGCGAGAAAGCAAATCCTCGAGTTCCGTACGCCCAGCGCGGGTCGTTCCCGAGACCTTTTCGCAATAGAGGTGTTCTTGTTGAACCCCGGCGTCCGTTAGGGCATCGATTTGCGATTGCAGGTTTTGCCCCTTGCTGCTGACTCTCGCATATCCAATCAACTCGCCCATGAACAAACTCTCCAAGTGTCTCATTTGGTGTCCTGTAAATACTGCAATGTCCGATAAGTGATTCGCAAGCCTAATCGGACATTCTGGGGGGAATTTTCGGCGTCTCGTCAGAGTGTACGCAATTCGGACACCGCTTGCTCTTGGCTTGCGTAGTGTGCGGACGTATTGCGGGGTGCGGCGGGCATAAGGCCGCGTCAAAATTCGTTATTATTTCAATCGCTAAACAGGAACCTGCGGGCTTGCGGGGCTCTGGGTCTAGGTTGGCTGCTTGGCGAGTGAGGCTCTTTTTTCGAGAAGCGTGAAGCGAGGCATCGACGATGAGGTCGCTGCAGGGCCCAGAAAAAAATTCCACCAGTAGGGCCATTGAACCGAGATACTTGTCCGCACAGCGGAAAGGAGGAAAGACTCCCCTTTAAAAACAGGTCTGCGGGGTTGCGGACATGCACGACCGCGCACGCCCGCATCGATGAACGTTGACCGCAGAGGGTTTGGCGCCGCTCTTACACCGCATATCGCCCCGCTGACGCGGGGACGATGCTCTCTTGATGTTCTAGTTGACTTTGTCCTTCGTCATTTCCCAGTAGAACTGCTTTGGCGACTGCGGGTCAGGCTCTTCAGTGAAGCTGATCGCAAATCGCACAGGTCGTTCGCTCTCGAACAAGGTCACCTCGTAAGCTCGTCGTGCTGCCTCTCGGAACTGGGATGAGATCCCTCGTGCATGGTTGTACTGCCCGTCTTCGCGATTGTAGCCCCACCCATCCAAAAGTAAGGGCTTACCGTCATCGGCCCGGTTCAGTTCGTCCTTGATGCTATAGACTGCATCGCCCATTCGACCACGGATCTCTGAAGTGCCGCCCGCGCGAAACAGCGCCCCCGAGCTATGATGAGTCGCGAGATGTTGGATGAACACTTCGAGCCCACTATCTCCGCCAGTGGAGCCGTATGATCGCAAACGGTCTTCATTTTCTAGAAAGCCGCGAATTTCGGCGTCGCGAAGAATGCCACCCATTACGCGGCTCCACGCCTCAAAGCTTGCCTTTGGCTTTCCGGTCCACGGCTTCATTCCCTTGGCAATCCAGTTCTGAACCAAGGTCAAAATTGCCCACACGAGCTTGGGGCGGTTATCGGCCACCCATGCCTCCAGATCGGCATGCCTAAATCCGCTTCGCTTTTCGGGATTCGGGGTCTTGGCGTCGAGTTCTATCATTACCATGCGCCGTAGAATTTCACTTGTACCCTTGATGTTATTCGCTGCGGCGATCCAGGTGTGCCGGACATCTGCTTCGATCATTCGACTCGAACCCAAGAGCCTCGTGCGGACGCGGCCCTCAGAGACATTAGAGGCGAAAGAACCGAGGGTCAGTGCTGCGTTCATGTTGTCGAAGAATGCAAACTCCGCCGATTGACTGATGTGCGCTCCCATTACTTTGGCATATTCTTCATCTGATGTCGGCATTGGCTCTGCCGCAGCCTTCCGTCCTGTAGCGGCAAGCGTTGCGGCGCCGATTAGTCTACCAGCACCAGTTCCCGGAAGAGGCTTTGTAGGAGCATATACCGGTGTCGGACCATTGATGACATCGCGAACAGATCTCTCGAGACACATGCAAACTGCATGCGCGACCGATGGCATCGGCACGGTGCCGGGCTTGTTATTTAGCGCGCGCTCCATCCGTTCTTCCCGATCTACAATGCCTTCGAACGGGAAGTCTCCCATCATTTCATCGATTATGAGCGTCTTTGCTTCGATGACCTCTTGCATCGAAGGCGCAGAGCTTACAGTCGGCACGTCGAGGTCGAAATCGAGAAAGGTCTCAGACGGTTCGTCATACCCATATACATCCACGCGGCGACCAGTTGACGTGAAGAAGGGTGAAGATTTCACTTCAGAAAGAACGGGGTACTTCTTCTCGGAACGGTGAAAGTTGTGCTTTACGATCTGCTTTGGCGCAAATTCACCCCTAAGATCGCCCTCTCCGTTTCGTCGCGCCCACCGAGTGTGGGTATCCAGAACGGCTGCGAATTGTGCTTCCGTCAGCATGCGGCGTGTACCATCGCGCAGGTCGCATACGTCGTCATTGAAGTGGTACACGACAGGGTCCCCATTCAGATCCGTCTGTTCGGAAAGCCGGTCTTGCGCAAAGTCAGCCATTTCGTGGTCCGACCATTCGTTTACAATCGGAACCGCATCGCGTTGATTAACGGGACGGTTTGCCTTGGCTTGCTCTTTGACAATCCTATCGACAAGCTTTCGAGCGTCTCGCTTTCCTAAGTGGATGTGTTCGCATTGCGCCAATCCCTCCACCAGATAATTGAAGGCTTGCAGATCCTTGGAGAATCCAATCTTTCTCGAAAGTCGCCGCACTATTGCGTCGAGTTCCAAATTGTCGATAGGGCCTTGAAGTGTTGAAATTTCTCTGTTGATCAAGCGGAAGGCTTCGGGCTGCTTCGTCTTCTTTTGACTGTGTGCCTTTTTCTTCTGCGATGATAACTCACGCTGAAGAAGGTTGTACTTTTCCTGAAAAAGAATGCAGCGCGCATCACGAAGTGCGAAATCGTGGGAGCGATCACCCTGCGGCCACTCTGCGAAGTGATCTGAAACAAACTGATTCAGAACATCGGCGTGATACTGAACTGGTTGCCAGTTCTGACAGTCCTCGTCGACACAGAGGCCGCCGGTGGAAAGTAGCTCATGACCTGCCAAATCATATGCGATGGATTCCCAATCCTCTCTGGGATCAGATGTGGGGCGGTTCAATACATCTTGAACGCCGTCCCAGAAATCGTCCGCCAAGGACGCTTGATCGGTAGAAGCTCTTGTCAACACCTTCACAAACGCTGGAATTTCTTCGGCATCCTGATCGTATTGACGCCTCTCGGCATTTCCAATCTGGACTCGAAGCTTGGTGTATTCAGCGTGATCTAAGGACAATTGGATCCTCCTATTTTGGGCGGAGGACCCCGCAACTTACAGGGAGAGCCTCCGGCGATTTTGATTTGAATGCGTCATCAGACGTCTCCTTGTGAGCGCCCTTGGTTCATTGTGCCGGGGCGAGCGGCTGTTGCGATGGGCGGCTAAATGCACTCTTTCCTTCAATTTTTCAACCGGCGACGAGGTGCTTTCTTGTCTGGTTAAGCTCCAGTTGCAATGATTCCTGTTCTTCTGTTGAAATTTTTGGGCGTGAATCTTGAGTTATTTCATGGGCTTGGCGAGATCTCACATTTGACCCCATGCAACCGAAAACAAACAGTTGCTACAACAGATACAAACGGGTGCCGAAGGGGCCGAAATCGTACCGGGGGATACCCGTGCGGGTCCCTCGGTCACTTACACTGCAAGCTCAGAGCAGAGTTGAGATGGTCCGCTGACGCGGACGCATGGTCAACTAGTGCGAGGGTCGGCAGCATGAACCCATTTCGTCAGATCGTCGAACTCCGGCCCACTGTCATAGTGACTCATCGCTCCGGGGGTGCTGTGCCCTAGAACCGCTTTGCGCACATCCTCCGGTGCACCAGCGCGGCGTAAAGCATCTTGGAAAGTCGCACGGAAGCTGTAGAGCGACTTGCGAGGTTCCAGTATTGGTGGGTCCATGATCTTGCGGATAATGCGGATGAAGTTGTGCCGAACCGGCGAGACAGGGTCCTTTTCCGCTGTCTGCAAGCACTTCAATCCGCCAGACCGGACGAATGCTGGGAAGTCGGAAATCTCGGGATGTACGGGAATGTAGCGTGTTGAACTTTCCGTTTTTGAAACGCGGATGTGAATGGCTGTATCGGTCACGTCGCCGGGTTCCAGTGTAAGGATTTCCTTGGATCGGCATGCAGTGAACGCCATTGCACGCACCGCCTGCCGTAGGGCAGCGGCACGATCCTTGGACAGGTATCGGACATTGTGCATCCAACGGTCGTCTATAGTGTCGAGGATGCGCACCATTTCGTCTGGCGAAAAGGGCAGGTGCTTGACCTCGCTGATCCCGCGCTTTTCCCGAGGAAAAGTCACGGCGGAGGTTGGGTCCAAGTCCACAATCTCTTCGTCACATGCGTACCTAAACAAGCTCTTGATGGGAGAGAAAGCCGCCTTCACGCTGGCGAGTTTGACGCCCCGGTTGAACATCTGGTCCCGATACTCACGGAGCATCTTTGTCGTGACGTGAGAGATCGGTATGTCTCCCACCTCGTCAGTGAACTGGCGGAAGCTACGGCGGTATTTGTCCTCGGTTCTGATGGCGTTGAAACGCAGGAAGCGTTCGAAGACCGCCGACAGCCGGTCCGGGTCCTGCGCGTTGGCTGCGATAAGGCGCTCAATGCGCATCTTGAAAAGGTCCCATTCCATCCGCTCCTCCTCATCGGTGGGGGCGTTGTTGGGAGTGAAAAACGTATCAAGGTGCTCTTGCAGTCGGTCGCAGTATTCCGAGTCCGATATCGGTTCGATACGGGTCAGTCTATGATTGGCGGTGCTGCCCACCATGATTGAACGCCAACGTTGACGAACATCGCGCGGAATTAAGTCGTCGTGCTTGTCCAGTGCAGCTTCCGCCTCCTGCTCGCTAACAGGGGTCTCGCGTGGGGAGTGGGTCGTCATCTCTACCCATGGCTCTCGGAGCGATTTTAGATCGGCAAGGAAGCCGGTGGTGTGCTTCCACTCCGGGCCGCGCTCTTCGGCTAGTGCCTGTTGAAAGGCAAGTTCCGCCCGCGCGGCGTAGCAGTCGATTATCCCGCTCTCCACCTGCGTCATGAACTCTTGAAGTGGCTCAGCCTTTTTCGCACGCTTAGCGCGTTGGGTGCCCTCGGCCTCGCGTCGAATCTTGGTGGCGTAGTCGGGGTCGGCCTTGGCGGCGGCAATCATCGCGTTGTGTTCCCGCTTCAGATCGGTAATCCGATCCTTCGCCGTCTCGAAGTCATCGCCGAGCGGGATATACCAACGGGACATCTTGAGGACCGGCACGAGCGCCTTTGGCACCTTGCGCTGATAGTAGAAGTTTCGGTCGTTTCCGGGGGTCAGGTATCGGATCTTTTGCTGGGTCATGCCCCCATGGTCTGAGAGCAAAAGTACGATATCAAGGCAAAAAAGTACGATATCTGAGGCACTTTGCGGCTCGTGCCTTGGGGATTTTTTAGGAAAACCAACATCTTGGAAAGATGGTGGGCGACCCTGGAATCGAACCAGGCATGGGTCTCCCCGGCGGAGTTACAGTCCGCTGCCGCACCTTGCAGCACGTCGCCCGACGCCGGGCGGAAATAGCCAAACCGGAAAACGCGGTCAACCGGAAAATCCGGTTTTCCCGCAGATCGATGGGGCAGGGCGGAGATTCTCGTGTACAGGGGACAGGCAGAGCTTCGGGCACGGGAGTCCCGCCATGGATCGGCGCGCGGGTTTGGGGCATCCAAGTGCGATTTTGCATAGCAGTTTAGCCATGGGCGGCGGTCTCGCCTGGCGGGGACGCTCGGGCTGGGGGTGGGCCTTCCAAAGGGGGCACTGTCTGGTTTGCACAAAATGCGGGGGGCGCATTCGAATGACGCCTGCAAACTGGGCGCAGTTCTGGTGGATTGCCCTTGTCGTCAGCAGATAGCAGGCATGCGCGTTTTGCAGATGCTAATCACTCGCAACTGCATTGACTTCTTGCGAGAGACTCGCATATAGAACCGGACGACACTGGGCGGAGTCCGCCATGGCTACGGATGAAAAAAGGGGAATTGCATGCAACGACGCGACTTCATGGCAATGAGCGGTGCGGCCGCCATGGCGCTCGTTGCGATGCCGGCCCGCGCATCTACTGGCCAGATATCCGTTGTTGCGACCACCGGGATGATTGCCGACACGGCTGCGCGGATCGGTGGTGACCTCGTGAAGATCCGCGGCCTCATGGGACCGGGCGTCGACCCGCACGGATACCGACAGACGCGAACGGATATCGTTGCCATTACAAAGGCTGACCTCGTGCTCTGGCACGGACTCTACCTCGAAGCCCAGATGGAGGACTTCTTCCACAAGCTGGGCAAACGCGGCAATGTCGTCGCGGTCGCCGAGGGGCTGCCAAGGGACAAACTGCTCAGCCATCCCGACTATGACGACAAGTTCGATCCCCACGTCTGGATGGTACCGACGCTCTGGGCCGATGTGATCCCCGTCATTCGCGATGCCCTTTCGGCAACATTGCCGGACCATGCGGAGACCTTTGCCGCCAACGCCGAAAGCTTCCGCACGGAGGTTCTGGCGATGGGCGACTATGCGGCGGCGGCCACCGCGACCATCCCGACAGAGAGCCGCGTTCTTGTCACCGCGCATGACGCCTTCTCCTATTTCGGCGCGGCCTATGGCTTCGAGGTCATGGGAATCCAGGGTATTTCCACGGAATCGGAGGCCGGGCTGAACCGCATCGGCACGTTGGTGAACACCCTTGTCGAACGCAGGATCGGCGCGGTCTTCGTCGAGAGCTCCGTCTCTGACCGCAATATCCGTGCGCTGATCGAAGGCGCCGCGGCGCAGGGCCACACGGTCTCCATCGGGGGCGAGCTGTTCTCCGATGCCATGGGCACGCCCGGCACCTACGAGGGCAGCTACCTCGGCATGATCGACCACAACGTCACCACCATCACCCGTGCGCTCGGCGGGGAGGCGCCCGCGCAGGGTGTCTCCGGCAAGCTTTCCGCGGGATTGTGAGGCAGACATGACCCATCTCGAACTCGCTGCAGACCACGGACATCCCGTCGCTCAGGCCCCCGCCGCCGACAGCCCGCTGGCTATTCGCGGCCTCACGGTCTCCTACGGCGAGAAACCGGCGGTCTTTTCCATCGACGCAACCATCGCGCCAGGCTCGATGACCGCCATCGTCGGCCCGAATGGCGCCGGAAAGTCGACGATGCTGAAGGCTGCCCTCGGCGTGGTCTCGCCATTGTCCGGTACTGTCACCGTTTTCGGTCAGCCGCTCGACATCCAGCGCGCACGCGTTGCCTACGTGCCGCAGCGTGCCTCCATCGACTGGGACTTCCCGGCACGGGTGATCGATGTGGTCCTGATGGGCCTGTCGCGGGAACTGGGCCTGCTCGGCCGGGTCCGGGACAGCCACAGGAAGACCGCCCTCGACTGCCTTTCCCGGGTGGGCATGACGGATTTTGCCGAACGGCAGATCGGGCAGCTCTCCGGAGGCCAGCAACAGCGAGTCTTCCTCGCCCGGGCGCTTGCCCAGGAGGCCGACCTCTACCTGCTCGACGAACCTTTTGCCGGTGTCGATGCCGCCACCGAGAAGGCCATTATCGACGTTCTGAAATCCCTCAAGGATCAGGGCCGCACCGTGGTTGCGGTGCACCATGACCTGTCGACCGTGACCGAGTATTTCGACCACGTCTTCCTGATCAATGTCCGCAAGGTTGCCGAAGGACCGGTGGAAACCACTTTCACGTCGGCCAACCTCCAGGACGCCTACGGCGGACGCCTCGGCACCGGCCAGATCGAGGAACTGGCGCTGGCCGCCGGGTAGATCCATGCTTGTTGATGCCCTGACGCTCCAGCTCGGCTACAACGCCACGCTGGTTGCCATCGGCGCCGCCCTGCTGGGGATCTCCGCCGGGGTCACGGGGACGTTTCTCTTTCTGCGCAAACGCGCGCTGGTCAGTGACGCGATCAGCCACGCCACTCTGCCGGGTGTTTGCCTTGCCTTCATCCTAATGGCCACGCTGGGCGGCGACGGGCGCAACCTGGCCGGCCTGATGCTGGGGTCGGCGGTCTCCGCGTGGCTCGGGCTGGTCTGCGTGCAGGTCATCTCTCACAAGACGCGGCTCGCCGAAGATGCCGCCATCGGCGCGGTCCTCTCCGTGTTCTTCGGCTTCGGCGTGGTGCTTCTGACCGTGATCCAGACCATGTCATCCGGCCGACAGGCGGGGCTGGACGGGCTGCTTCTGGGCTCGACCGCCGGCATGTTGTATGCGGATGCGTTGATTATCGCCGCCGGTGGCGCCATCACGCTGGCGCTGGTGCTGCTCCTGCGCCGCCCGATGACGCTGGTGGCTTTCGATCCGCAATACGCCACGTCCATCGGCATCGATCCGCGCCGGGTGGACATGATGACCATGGGCCTTGTCATGGCGGTCACGGTGGTCGGTCTGAAGATCGTTGGTCTCATCCTGATCGTGGCATTGCTGATCATTCCGCCCGTCACCGCCCGTTTCTGGACCGAAAAGAGCGCCAACGTCGTGCTGATCGCCGGTGCCATCGGCGGAGTGTCCGGCTATGTCGGCGCCGCGATCTCTGCCTCCGCGCCCGCGCTGCCCACCGGTCCGATCATCGTGCTGACCTGCTTTGCGCTTTTCGTCCTCTCGCTCTTCCTCGCCCCCGAACGCGGGGTGCTGGCGGCCTTCCTACGCCATCGCCGCTTCCAGAAGCGGGTCCACCTGCGGCAGGGGTTGCTTGCGCTTGCCCAGCAGCAGCCGGTCTACGAACCGCTCACCCGGCGTCTTCTCGCTCGCGAGGGGCTCGCGCGTCCTGATGGCGTGCCGACCGAGGCCGGCAAGGCACGCGCGGCGAAAGCCCTGCGGGACGAGCGTCGCTGGCAGGTCGTGCATCGGTTGCCGGAATACGAAGGTGCGGCAAGTCTCTATGACGGGCTGCGGGACATCGAGACCGTCCTGACCAGCGACCAGATCAGCGAGATCGACGCAACGATCGGCGGTCCGAAGGGGGTGACTGCATAATGGGAGCCGAGTTTGTCATCCTCAGCCTCACTCCGATCCTGATCGGCATCTTCACCGCGATCGCCTGTGCGCTGCCGGGGAACTTCCTCGTGCTGCGCAAACAGGCTTTGATCGGGGATGCCATCAGCCATGTCGTTCTGCCCGGCATCGTCGTGGCCTTCCTTGTCACCGGCACTGTCGGGACCTGGCCCATGATGATCGGGGCGGCCGCCGCCTCTATCCTCGCCGTGATCCTGATCGAGGCGATCCGCCGCCTTGGTCGGATCGAGACCGGCGCGGCCATGGGCGTCGTCTTCACTTCGATGTTCGCGGGTGGCGTGCTGCTGCTTGAACGGTCGGACACCTCAACCGTGCATCTCGACGTCGAACATGCGCTTATGGGGAACCTCGAATCCCTGATCTGGCTCGATGCGACCGGCTGGGAGAGCCTTGTTGATCCCGTTGCACTTGCCGGTCTGCCGCCCGAGCTACTGCGGATATTCCTGACCATGTTGGGTGTGATCGGCTTCCTCTGGGTGTTCTGGCGCCCGCTGAAGATCTCCACCTTCGATGAGGGCTTCGCGCGCGTGATCGGGATGCGCACCGGCGCGCTCGGTATGGCGCTGGTGATCGTCTCCGCCATCGCAGCAGTCGCTGCCTTCGATGCCGTCGGGTCTATCATCGTCATCGCGATGTTCATCTGCCCGCCTGCTGCCGCGCGCCTGATGACCAACCGGCTTGAACATCAGGTCGCGTGGTCAGTCGTGTTTGCGGTGATCTCCGCCATTCTGGGATATGTCCTGGCGGGGTACGGACCGCTGTGGCTGGGGGGCACCGACGCGGTTTCCGCCGCTGGCATGATCGCCACGGTCTCCGGCCTCATCCTCGCGCTGGCCGTCGCCTTTGGCCCCTGTCGTGAACGCACCGGCGCAAGCGCGGAGGGGTGAGGTCATGTTCGCGGGGCCGGGCAGGTAAAGGCTTCGCCGTTTGCGGGTTCTGCGGCTGATTGCCGACCAGTGCAGATGGCACGGTGATCCGTTGCCGCGTCCAACCGCAGATCACGGTGATCCCCGTCATGGCAGGGGGCGCGTGCCGAGGAAGGATCTCCTAAGCCTGAAGCTCCGGCCCCAGCCAATTGGCCTTGCCGACCCGTGTCAGGTAATCCGCGATCTCGTCGGCATTCTCATACCGCTCAACGACCGTGTTGTTGCCCTGCTTGCGCAGCGGGCTGGAAAGCCCGGCACCGGGTGGCAAGCCGAGATGTTCCAGCACTCGGCGGTCGAACCCCGGCGCGAACATATCCCTGTATTCCACCGTCAACAGCTGGTTGGGTAATGTCTGGAGCCAGTGCCCCAGGAGGAAATCCTTGTTGGCCAGTTCGTTGCACTGCGACGTGAGCCAATGCACATGTGCCTTCAGCTTCGGCGCTGGCTGTCCCGCGCCGGTACGGGTCCACTCGCCGGTGATCTCGGTGTGTCGCATGGATGCGAACTGCGCCAGCTTGTTTGCCCGGTGCACAAAGATCAGCTTCAGATCCGGACGTGACGGCAGAATGTCCGACAAAAGACGGGGGTTGTGCTGGAACAGCACCTTGATTCCGACCGCCTCCAGCGCGTCTTTGGTCCCCCATTTCCGCAGGCTCAACCGCTCGTCGAAAAACGCCGCAGGGTTGGCATCGCGCGCCACAAGTCTGTCGAAATCGTTGATCTTCTGGCCGTCGTCGTCAATCTGCCAGGGGTCGAAACTCTCCCCCCGGCACTGGATGCGCGGGTCGGAATTCAGAAGCGTCTGCAGATACGTGGTGCCGCTGCGCGGCAGGCCGAGGATCACGAAATACGTCATGTGCCACCTGTGCCCCGGTCGGCGCGTGGGTGCAAGACCGCAGAGCACCGCGATCCGGGACCGCTGCTATTGCGCGGCCACTTCGCGGGAGTCCTCGTCGTCGGGACCGG
The DNA here is from genome assembly GCF_003003255.1 of Aliiruegeria haliotis. GTDB lineage: Bacteria > Pseudomonadota > Alphaproteobacteria > Rhodobacterales > Rhodobacteraceae > Tropicimonas > Tropicimonas haliotis. The sequence goes on along the minus strand of NZ_PVTD01000002.1, from coordinate 120,442 downwards.
AGTCGCCGGTCGCCGGGCCGACCTTGGGCGCATTTGGAGACGCTTCACGATAGGCCGTCAGCGCCGCAGCCGCAGCGGCAGCCGCCGCCGTGGTGGTTTCCGTCGGGTGCTTGGCCACAGGCGTCGGGGGAGCGATGGAGGTATCCGGCGCGGCAGGCTCCGGTGCGGTAGCGACCTGTGCCGGGGCCGGCGCAGTGGTTGCGGCGGCCTGTGGGGCAGGGCTGGCCACCGCTTCCCCCTTGGCGCGACGGAACACCAGCATGTTCATGTAGACCGTTTGCGACCCAGTCAGGCCGCTACGTTCTTCCGCCGGCAACGTGTCTGCGCGGACATATTCCCAGCCTTGCGCACCAAGCTCGTTCATCCGCGCCTCGAGCGCGTTGGCGAAGCGTCCGGCGGCGCCCTTTACGCCCTTGCCCTTCTGGCCTTTGGCCGGGGCCGGGATGACCTTGTATTCGAAGATGGGCATTTCGGGCTCCGTCGATACCGCGTGAAAGCCCGTCTCTTAACCGATTCGCCCGGGAAGGTCCAAACTGCTGTGCGTCTGGACCGGAGACCTCTGGCCGACCAGCGCCGGTTCCGGCGGCCCACCGGCAAGAAACGGCCGTTTGCGCACCTCGTCGATACCGGGACGTGGGACGTTGCACCGCTGTCTGGGTCTGTCGGGGTTCGCTCCAAACGATCAGGACGCGCCGGAGCATGCACACTGCAAACCCGGCGCAACGTTGCCGCCCGCCGGCGGGTTTCGAGCGTCAGTCCGCTCGCTTCGGGCCGGCGCCTTAGGCGAGCTTCTTCGCGACGATCTCGTTCACCGCTTTCGGATTGGCCTTGCCACCAGTGGCCTTCATCACTTGGCCGACAAACCACCCGGCAAGCTTTGGGTTCACCTTGGCCTTCTCCACCTGGGCGGGGTTTGCCTCGATGATCTCGTCGACGACCTTTTCGATCGCACTGGTGTCTGTAACCTGCTTCATACCGCGTTTGTCAACGATTTCAGCAGGATCGCCACCTTCGGTATAGACGATCTCGAACAGTTCCTTGGCAATCTTGCCGGAGATGTCGCCCTTGGAAATCAGGTCGATGATCCCGCCAAGCTGAGCCGCGGACACCGGGCTTTCAGTGATGTCGTGATCTTCTTTCTTCAGCCGGCCGAACAGCTCGTTGATCACCCAGTTCGCCGCGAGCTTGCCGTCCCGGTTTGCGGCGACTTCCTCGAAGTAGTCCGCCGATTCCACATCGGCGGTCAGAACGGATGCGTCATATTCCGTCAGCCCGAAGTCGCTCACAAAACGGGACTTTTTCTCGTCCGGAAGCTCGGGGAGAGTGCTGCCGATCTTGTCAACCCATCCCTGTTCGATCTCCAGCGGCAGCAGGTCGGGGCAAGGGAAGTAGCGGTAGTCATGCGCCTCTTCCTTGGAGCGCATCGACCGTGTTTCGCCCTTCGCGGTATCGAACAGGCGGGTCTCCTGCACCACCTCGCCACCATCCTCGCGGATCGCGATCTGTCTGCGGGCCTCGTACTCGATTGCCTGCTGAATGAAGCGCATCGAGTTCATGTTCTTGATCTCGCAACGCGTACCAAGGTGCGAAAAGTCATTGGTTTCGCGGTACTTTTCGTAGTCGCCCGGGCGGCAGACAGAGACATTCACGTCCGCCCGCAGGTTGCCGTTCTGCATGTTGCCATCGCAGGTGCCGAGATACCGCAGGATCTGCCGCAGCTTTACGACATAGGCCGCCGCTTCTTCCGGGCCACGAATGTCGGGACGGGAGACGATCTCCATCAGCGCGACGCCGGTCCGGTTGAGGTCCACGAAGGACATGTGCGGATCCATGTCGTGGATCGATTTGCCCGCGTCCTGCTCCAGGTGGATGCGCTCGATGCGAACCTCGCGGGCCACGCCCGGTCCCATGTCGACCAGAACCTCGCCTTCGCCCACAATGGGATGATAGAGCTGCGAAATCTGGTAGCCCTGCGGCAAGTCCGGGTAGAAGTAGTTCTTCCGGTCGAATGCGGAAAACAGGTTGATCTCGGCCTTCAGGCCGAGGCCTGTGCGCACGGCCTGCTCCACGCAGAACTCGTTGATCACCGGCAACATGCCGGGCATGCCGGCGTCGATGAAGGCCACGTTGGAATTGGGCTCGGCACCGAACGTTGTCGAGGCGCCGGAGAACAGCTTGGCATTGGAGGACACCTGCGCGTGCACCTCCATCCCGATCACGAGTTCCCAGTCTTCCTTGGCCCCGGCGATGACCTTGGGCTTGGGGGCTTCATAGGTGAGGTCGAGCATTGCAGCGTCCTTGGAGCGGGTGGCCGAAGTCCACGTGGTATTAGGGGAGGCGCCGCGCAGGGGCAAGGGCATGGCGGCCGGGGAGGGCGTTTTCGCTCCGTGCGGCGGTGATTGCCAGCCAATACCCGCTCCGCCGGCGTCGAACCTTCCGAATTTGCGCCAAATCTGCCGGTCTCGCCCGCCCGCCATCCGCCCGTCGCCAGATTTCTGCCTCGATCCGGCCCGAGCCTGAACAATGGGAAAAGGTGCGGGCCGGTGCGGGCCCGATGGTCAAAGGGGGCTGGGGATGCCGTATCTCCTCGGACGACCGGCGTTTGTGCTGCGCCGATGGCGGGCGCCATGAGCGGCCGTGCAGAGGGACTTGTGGCCGATATCGGGGCGCTCCGGCCGGGGCTGCCACCGGAGGAGTTGCGCAAGATCTATCGCCGTCTTGCACGGCGGTATCATCCAGACGCGGGAAGCGAGCGCGCCTCGCGAGAGGCCATGGCGCGGATCAACGCGACCTACGATGCGCTGCGCCGTGCTGACAGGGACCCAGGCGGCATAGGCACTGCGGGGCGGGATCGCGCCGGTGAAGACCGCCGCGCCTGGGACGAGGCGATGGAATGGGCCGAAGCGCAGGAGCGGGTGCAATCCGCCGACAACGCTCGGGGCTATCCGTCAGCGCGGGCGCCAAGCCGGCCCTTTGCCCAGGATGACCCGCAACCCGAGTCCGACCCGACAATGGAACGCCATCGTTCGGATGCCGCGCGCCGTGCGGCAGAGGCGAGCTGGGCCCACTCGGGCGGTGCGGCGCAGCGCCCTGAAATGCCGCGGGCGGACGGGGGGGCGGACACGTCCGGCCCTTTCTCGGGGGGCTGGTCGGGTCAACCGGAGGACAGCGGCGCACGCCCTTCTGCCCGCCCCGGGCAAAACACCCGTACCGACCAGCCCTCAAGTGACGCTTCCGGAGCGCCCGAAATCCCGGACAGGATGGTCCCGGACGAACTCCTGCGCGCGGCGATGCAGGACATCGCGCTGACCGCGCTGGACGATTGGCTGGAGCATGCGCAGGGCCTGCCGAGAGATCCGGCCCGCCGGCGCATGGCGGTGGCCTTGGGGTTGCGGCTGCCCGGCCACTGCCCGGCCCTTCACCTGCCACGGGAGATCTGGGTCGAGGGCGGGGCGCTCTGCATGGGCTGTCCCGGCCCGTTGGAACCCGGTCCGAATATCCTCGTGCTTCCCGTCTGCGGGATCGAGGCGGGAGCGATCCGCCCGACTGGCTCGGTTCAGGCGCTTTTAAGGGACGTTCCACACGGGGTCGAAACGCTTGAAATATCCGCAACTGACTGGCGTCGCTACGGCTTCCGGCTTGAGGCATCGACAGCGCGCCCGCTGCGTTTGCAGTTCGACATGCAGGGTGAACCGGCGGCCCCAGAGCTGTGCGCGACCGCGGGTGTGCGCTATCGCGGCGTGTTCCGATAGGCCGGTTTCCCCGCGCCGGGGGCAGGAAGATGCCGATGGGAGCCCGTGTCACCTTTGCCGTTCGTCCCGGATCGGCTAGAACTTGCCGCGCCGGAGCCTGCCGGTGCTGCCACGAGATGTTCTGATGACCCAGTTTTCCCTCCGCGTCCTCAAGGTCGCCCTCGTTTTCGGCCTCGGCCTGTCGATCAGTGCCTGTTCGACCACCGAGGCGATGAATGACGCAAGCGATGCCACCAAGACCGCGACGGCATCCTCGAAGAATCACAACATGCGGTGGGACCACCGCCCCGAATCCGACAACTGGACCGACACGGCTCTGGAGGCTCTGCGCTCGCACGGATCCGTCCTGCCCTCGCTGGTGCCGCATGACATCGAGACCTGGTGTCCGGGTTATGCAACCGCCAGCCTTGAGGACCGCGAGGCGTTCTGGATCGGGCTGATCTCGACCTTGGCCAAGCACGAGAGCACATGGAACCCGGCTGCCGTGGGCGGTGGGGGGCGTTGGTTCGGGCTGGTGCAGATCGCGCCTTCGACCGCGCGGCTCTATGGCTGCGAGGCGCGCAGCGGAACGGCCCTGAAGAATGGCTCCCAGAACGTCTCCTGTGCCATCCGCATCATGTCCCGCACCGTGCCGCGCGATGGCGTTGTCTCGCGCGGGATGCGGGGCGTCGCGGCGGATTGGGGGCCGTTCCATTCCTCCAAGAAGCGCAATGACATGATCGCCTGGACGAACGCGCAGCCCTTCTGCCAGCCGAAGCCGGAGGTAAAGGGCCCGGCGACACTGTTCAAAGGCATGAACGGCTAGGGCGGAACGCTTCCGGGAGTCTGGGTGTTTTCCCGGAATATGTGCCGCCCTTGCATGATATGGCCGTAGTATATGTTGACTCTCTACGGGGATGCCCGCAAATTTTCGGACATGGATGCCACTGACCGGAAAATTTGCGCGCTTCTCCAAGCCAACGCCCGCACCTCCAGCACCGAGGTTGCGGAGGCTGTTGGCCTGTCTGTCTCTTCCGCCAATGAGCGCATCCGCCGCCTTGCCGCGCAGGGCGTCGTGCAGGGTTGGCACGCGGTGCTGGACCGTCAGGCCGCCGGCGCGGCGCTCTGCGCACATGTCTGGTTGGACATGGCCTTCGAGGGAGAGGCGGAGGCCTGCGAGGTCCTGGTGGCCCGGCCTGAGGTGCTCGAACTGCATCATGTGGTGGGCGCGCATTCCTACCTGATGAAGCTGCGGCTGCCGGACACACGTGCGCTGCAATCCTTTCTGAACGATGTGGTCAAACCCCTTCGGGCGGTCCAGCGGACAGAAAGCGTGATAGCGCTCTCGACACTGAAGGAGACGCTGACAGTTCCCATCTCAGGAAAGTCGGACAGTGGTCGCTAGCCTCGACATATTCCTGCGCGCGGTCGGGATCGGATTTGCCATCGCCGCGCCGGTGGGTCCGATCGGCCTGCTGTGTATCCGGCGCACACTTGTAGACGGGCGAGCGGCCGGTGTGGCCACCGGCCCGGGGGCGGCGACGGCCGATGCGGTCTATGGGCTGATGGTGGCGGCAGGCTTCGCGGCCACCGGGGTGCTGGTCTCCCATGCCCGGCCGCTTGCAATAGGTGGGGGGATGTTGATCGCCTGGCTGGGCCTGATGTCGGTGCGGGGCTTCCTGCGGGCGCCGGTCGCTGGACTGACCGCGGGCTTGCCGGTGGGACATGACCACCCGGCACGCGGTGTCCTGTCCGCCTGGGCGACCACCTTCGCGCTGACGCTTTCGAACCCGATGACGATCCTTGCCTTTGTCGGCATGGTGGCTGCCCTCGGCTCGGCCGCCGCTTCACAGCCGGCGGCCCCGTACTGGCTGGTCGGCGGCGTCTTCGCTGGATCAGCCCTCTGGTGGCTGTTGCTGGTGCAGATGGCCCTTGTGGCCCGGACCCGGCTGACCCCCGGCGCGACGCGCTGGCTGGACCTCGGGTCCGGGATCGTGTTGCTGCTTTGGGGGGGAACCAGTGTTCTCTCCGCCCTCTGAGCCGGCATCGTCTCAGCCTGTTGCCACCACCGACGAAAGCGCCTCTGCCAGCGCATCGCATTCTGTCGCCGTCCCGATGGAAACCCGCAACCAGTTGCGGGTCCGTTCCTGCGGAAAATGCCGCACGAGGATCCCCCGCTCCCGAAGGCCGGAAAGGATTTCCTCTGCCGGAACAGTTGCATGGGAAGCGAAGATGAAATTGGCGCAGGAGGGCAGGACCGTGAAGCCAAGCCCCTGTAGGGTCTCTGCGATCTGGTCCCGATCCACGATGACCCGGCCGCAGGTTTCCTCGAACCACGCCCGGTCCTCGAAGGCCGCCTGAGCCCCCGCGAGCGCGGCACGGCCCAGCGGGTAGGAGTTGAAGCTGTCCTTGACGCGGACAAGCGCCTCTATCAACTCGGGTTGCCCAAGCGCGAAGCCGACACGAAGCCCGGCCAGGCTGCGCGACTTGGAGAAGGTCTGCACCACCAGCAGGTTGTCATATCGCGGCACCAACCCCACGGCGCTTTCGCCTCCGAAGTCCACATATGCCTCGTCCACGATCACCACGGTGTCGGGATGGGCCGACAACACGGCCTCGACCGCTGACAGCGGGGCCGCAATCCCGGTCGGCGCGTTCGGATTGGCCAACACGATCCCGCCGCACGGCCCATCGAAGGCATCGGCGCGCCAGCGGAACGCCTCGTCCAGTGCGACGGTTGCAAAAGGAATGCCATGCAGGCCGCACCAGGTCGGATAAAAGCTGTATGTCACATCGGGGAAGCGAACCGGCCCCTTGTCGCGAAAGAAGGCGTTGAATGCGTGCCCCAGGACCTCGTCGGAGCCATTTCCGACAAAGACCTGCCCGGGGTCCAGATCATGGGCATCGGCAATCGCCGCGCGAAGGTCGGTTGCCATCGGATCGGGGTAGAGACGCATCGTATCGCCGATCTCTGCGCGCATCGCTTCCAACGCGGCGGGCGAGGGACCGTAGGGGTTCTCGTTCGTGTTCAACTTGATGAAGCGCCTGCCGCGCGGCTGCTCGCCGGGCGTATAGGGGGCAAGCGTCTCGACAAACGGGCTCCAGAACCGGCTCATGGCACTGCTTTCTCTCGCGGGGAATGGACCGGGCGCGTTGCCCATGGCCACGTCACCCTGTCATCTCTATGGGCTTGTGATCAGGCCGACATTGTCGAGCGGACCCACCGCGGGCGGCGGGTCATCTCCGCCAGCGAGACCGTCGGCGCATGACGGCCACCGAGCTTCAGCGTCGCCGCTTTCAACTCCTCGATCGCCTCGTTCGAATTCGATGACAGCGACTTCGCGGGGATCGGGCGGCCGAAGTTCAGGCGGTAGGGCTGTCTGTCCTTGTTCAGCGTCTCGTGGAACAACGTGATGTCGCGCAGGCTCGGATGGATCATGTCGAACAGGTAGAACAGCGCCGAGTTGCGGGCGCGGACGTTCACCGGGATCACATCGAGATCGAACTTGCGCGCGATCATCGCGGCGGAGGCCATCCAGTCCCGTTCGTGCAGCCTCAGCCAGCGCCGCTTTGCCAGCCGGCCAGAAGGAAAGATCACACCGACACGCCCCGCCTCGATGGCCTTGCGGGTGTAGGCCATCGTCTCCCGCGTCTTGGCATGGCTGCGCTTTTCAAGCCGCCACTCGACAGGGGCAATCATGGAGGTCATCTGCGGCAGCACCCGCAGGATGTCGGAGTTGGCATAGAAGAACGGGTCGGCGCGGGACTGGGTGATTGCGTGCCACATGATGATGCCGTCGGCGATGCCGGTCGGGTGATTGCAAACCACCAGGGCGGGGCCATTCGAAGGGACATTCTCCAGCCCGGAAATATCCACATCCTTGGCGATCATCCTGGCCATATGGGCCATGATCACGTCGGTGGGTTCGTCCTGCAGCTGACGGCCGAGTTCCACCGTACGCTCGTAGCCGAGCATATGGTTGAGAAGACTGTGGGCACTCCGGGCGACAAGGTTGTCCTGGAACAGCCACGCGGCACGTTCCTCGATCAGGGGATCGATTCGCTCACGCATCTCTCAAAACCTCCCCGTTTCGGGGCATCTGGGGGCAATACCCAATGTCTGTTCCAATCGAGACGACCCCGGCCTTGTCGGCGTTCCGCTTGTGCGGTCCGCCCGCTCTACAGCCCTAACTTAACGTCTTTGTGAAGCATTTACAGCCCCCAGAGCGGACAACGGCAATCGGACGCTCACTTTTCTGGCCCTGGAACCCGAATTGCGCGCCGGGCGCAGGTCCCGGCGATCCCGTCCGGTCGCGCTGCCTCACCCGGCAAGGATTCGTCCAACCATTTCTGTGGTATCGCGGCTCAGCCCCTCGGTGGCGGCGATCTTCTCCAGCACCTCCCGGATCATGCCCTGCCGATCTGCATCGTAGCGCCGCCAGGTCTGGAAAGCCGTCGTCATCCGGGCCGTGGTCTGCGGGTTCACGGGGTCGAGCCGGATCAGCCAGTCTCCGACCAGCCGGTAGTTGGCGCCGGTGGGCGCGTGGAAGCCCGCCGCATTCATGGCCAGACCGCCGATCACGGCCCGGAACCGGTTGGGATTCTTCCAGTCGAAATCGCTGTCCTCGGTCAGGCACTGCGCCCGCTCGGCGGCCTGATCGGGTGGCGCCATGGAAGCCTGGAGCCCGAACCACTTGTCCATGACCAGCCGGTCGCCCTGCCACTGCGCGCGGAACCGCGCAAGTTCGCTTTCGGCGGCATCGATATTCAGCAGCGCGGCAAGCGCGCCGAGTTGCTCGGTCATGTTGTCGGCCGTTTCAAACTGTGCCCGCGCCCGGGTGCCGTCGTCGACAAGCGTCAGGTAGCCGAGTGCGGCGCCGCGCAGGGCACGTTGTCCCGCGGCCTCGGCATCCGGCGAATAGGGGCCCGGTACGATCATGTCGTCATAGAGATCCGAGAGGGTTTCGCCGGAATGCTCGGCGATGGCCCGGGACAGCGCGCGAACGGACCTGCGGATCGCGAGCGGATCGGGCGTGCGTCGGGCCTCGAACAGCGTCTGCGCAAGGTCGTCCTGGCTCGGCAGTCCGAGCGCGAGGGCGCGGAAAGCAGGATCGAGGGTTTCGTCTCGCGCGACGGTGTTCAGCGCAGAGAGATAGTCCGGGGCAGGCGCGGCGTCTTCAGTGATCATCCGCACCAGGACATCCTTGGCCAGTGCCCGGCCGGCCTCCCAGCGATTGAACGGGTCCGTGTCATGGGCCAGCAGGAAGGCGCGCTCCGCGTTGGGGCTGTCGCGCTCGAGGATCACGGGGGCGGAGAAGTTGCGCAGGATCGACAGGACCGGCTTTGCACCGAGCCCCTCGAATGTGAACTCCTGCCGTGTCTCCGTCAGCTCCAGCACCTGCGTCGGGACCACCTCGTCCCCATTTGGCGACAGCAATCCGACGGCAACCGGGATGACCAGCGGCTCCGCCACCTCCTGGCCCGGTGTCGCCGGTGTGGCTTGGGTCAACGTCAATGTGTAGGTGCCATCGCTGAGGGCCTCCTCCACGCCGACACGCGGTGTGCCTGCCTGGCTATACCAGCGCTTGAATTGCGACAAGTCGCGCCCGGTGGCATCCTCGAAAACCTTCAGCCAGTCCTCGATCGTCGCCGCATCGCCATCGTGTCGCTCGAAATACAGATCCAGCGCCGCCTTGTATCCCGTGTCGCCCACAAGCGTCTTGAGCATGCCGATGACTTCGGCGCCTTTCTCGTAGACCGTGGCGGTGTAGAAATTGTTGATCTCCACGAAACTTTCCGGCCGGACCGGGTGCGCGAGAGGGCCGTTGTCCTCGCGGAACTGCCGCGCGCGCAATTCGAGCACATCCGAGATCCGCTTGACCGGGTGCGAGCGCATGTCGCCGGTGAATTGCTGGTCGCGGAAAACTGTCAGCCCTTCCTTCAGGCAGAGCTGGAACCAGTCCCGGCAGGTGATGCGATTGCCGGTCCAGTTGTGGAAATACTCATGCGCGATGATGCCCTCGATGCGCTCGAAATTGGCATCGGTCGCGGTTTCGGGGCTGGCGAGCACCGCAGAGGAGTTGAAGATGTTCAATCCCTTGTTCTCCATCGCGCCCATGTTGAAATCGTCCACGGCGACGATGTTGAAGATGTCGAGGTCATACTCGCGCCCGTAGACCTGCTCGTCCCACGCCATCGAGCGCTTCAGCGCGTCCATTCCGAAGGCGCATTTGTCCTTGTCACCGGGGCGCACCCAGATGTTCAGCTCCACCTGCTTTCCGGAGGCTGTGGTGAAGCTGTCGAGATGGTTGACCAGCTCGCCCGCCACCAGCGCGAAGAGGTAGGCGGGCTTGGGCCAGGGATCCACCCATTCGGCCCAGCCTTCGCCCTGCGCCACGGGATTGCCATTGGACAGCAGCACCGGCAAGTCGCCTTCGATACGAACCTTGAACGGGGCCATCACGTCGGGGCGGTCTGGGTAGTAGGTGATCTTGCGAAAGCCCTCGGCCTCGCATTGCGTGCAGTACATGCCATTCGACATGTAGAGCCCTTCGAGCGCGGTGTTGCTCTCCGGGGAAATCTCGACCTCCGCCTCCCAGACAAAGCGACCGCTAGGCACATCACAGGTAAGCCCTCCCTCGACGGGGCGGACCTCGACGGCTGCACCGTCAATTCTGGCACTGATGAGCTTCAATGCTTCACCATGCAGAAAAAACGTGCCGCCGTCGCTCTCCGGATTCGGAGCGAAGGTGATCTTCGAAAGAACTCTCGTGGTCGCGGGGGCAAGTCGGAAGGTCAGCTCAACCTGTTCCACGACATGCGTGAACGGCGTGTAATCGGCGAGATAAATGGTCCGGGGATCGGAATCGGGCATCGCAAATGGCCTCCCTTCAGGTGCGCGCAACTTATGGGGGCCGCGTTCAGGCTGCAATCGGCAATGGACGCCTGGCTTGTCGCCACAGGCCTCGCGCGATAGCGTCCAGCAACCCGTCCTCTTCCCCCGACTCCGGAGCTCCTGATGATCCTCTATGGCATTCCCACATGTGACACTTGCCGCAAGGCACGCAAGGCGCTTGAAGCCGCCGGCCATGACGTCACCTTTCGGGATATTCGCAAGGAACCGCTGCACGAGGCGGACTGGGTGTCCTTGCTGGAGCAGTTCGGAGATACCTTGCTGAACAGGCGATCCACGACTTGGAAGGGCCTGTCGGACAGTGACCGCGCGGGCGATCCTGCGGCGCTTTTGCGGGCCCATCCGACGTTGATGAAGCGGCCGGTTATCGAAGCGAAGGGCAAACGGACGCTCGGTTGGGATGCGGCTGCGAAGGCGACCTGGGGGTGCGAGGCGTGAGCGCAGGGGCGCACGCCCTTTGATCACAAGGGTCGGGTTCGGTGCGACACTGAAGGGCAGGCGATGGGTACTCAGCGGGATCGCGGGGTCATGCGAAGTGAAGTGACCTTGTCCCGAAGTCCGGCGAAGCGGCGATGGCCATTGAGGGCTTGAACTGCCGGCTGGAACGCCCGGAATGGGCTTGCCGAGGCTGACGGTCCACAGCGGTAGGAGGCAGGAAAGCGGTCCGGGGGGATGCCGCGCAGTAGGGAGTAGCCGCGCGTGGCGTTCCTGCCTCCGTTGGATCCGCGCCAAAGGGTTGACGCATGGGTTTTTCCTACCACAAACAATGCTGCAGCGCAGCATGCTTGGCGCCTGAGATCATTTGGCGTATCGGGTCGTGATCAAACTGATCAAATGCACGGCGGCATCCAGCAAAACTGCCCAGAAGAAAGGCAATTGCTGTCACTATTGAGTCATGTAGCGGCCTTGCGCATGAGCACGGCAACAATGTCCGGATTTGCGCGCTCCCAGGATTCGAACCGAAGGTATCCCTTTCGAAGCCGGGCATCTCGCAGGCGTGGGTCCGCAGATGCAAGATCATTCCGCTCGGAGCGAGACAGGAAGGCTTCGCAAACGCGCGACCGCTCCGGCTCGGCCGCTGCCCGGCATTCTCCCGGCAGGGCGCCGGCCATCGAGAACGTGAGAACGAGTTGGTAAAAGGCAAGAATTTTCAAGAGATCCGGCATTTCCTGCTCCATCTGGCAAGGGCCGAACTCCGATCGAAAGGTGAGCCCTCGCCAGCAAGACTCCCTCCCGCTGTGGGGAATCTATCGCAAACGGTGGGCCGGGAGACATGCAAATGCCGCAATGCGGCGTTTCCCAGGGCAGTGGAAGGGCCTCCCGCGTTTGGCGGACGGCCGGTTGACGGGCTAATCGGGCTCGATATCGACGGCTGACATGCGTCCGTCGCGCCCTTCGCGCAAGTCCAACTCTACCTTCATGTCGTCCGGTAGCCGGTGGGGCCTGACCGTTCCACGGATGAAATAGGCAGAACAATACCCTTGCCGCCGTCTTCGGGGGCGACAAAACCGTAACCGTTTGCAGTGTTAAATCATTTCACGGCGCCTGTCGGCATTTCCCGCGTCCGCTTCTTCTCACCTTTCTCCGCCCGCGAGAAATTGCGGCGGCGTGGTCACGTCGCCGGACTTCCTTCAGGCCAGCGCCAGTGGGACCTGTATGGCATCGTCACGGATCCGATGGTGCCGGAGATTTGCAACAAGACAACCGCCGGTCCCGGCTTCACCCGGTTTTCGGCCTGTCGATACCGATGAAACGATCAACCGAGATCGGACCTGCTCCCCGTAGCACCAACACGAGAAGTACGAACATCCAGAAGGCGCGCTGGTCCATGATCAGGCTGTCGGATGCGCGGTCGAACCAGGTGCCGATCGTGGCGGCATCGGCATGGTGACCGTGAATGTCGGTCAGCGATTGCACAGCGACGAATCCGATCATTCCGAGCGCGGCCAGTCGGGTAAAGAGGCCGATGACCAGCAGGAAAGGGAGGATGAACTCCGCCCAGGTGCCGGCCAGGATCACCAGCTTCTCGAAGATCGAGAACTGGGACGTGTCGTATAGAACCGCTTCGGCCTTCTGCGGGAAGATCTGCGCGTAGGCGCCGACGGAGGGGCTGAAGAGCCCGAAGATCCCGTCGCCGAGCTTGGTCATGGCCGACGCCCAGAAATACATCAGCAACACGGCGGCAAATGTGAAACGTGCGAGCGTCGGTATTGCCCAGGACGACAGCGCAGCGTCGATCCGGGAGAAGATCGCGTTGTGCAGCGAGACAATTGCGGTGAAGGCCGATCTGGCGGCGTGGCTGCGCGAAGAGGTGGGCGAGGTGCTGGCGTCGGACATGGGGATCAATCCTCGATGATGGCGGTGAGGGCGCCGCCGGACACAAGGGCGCCGAGAGTTGGAGTCAGGTCGAACTCGGGGTCGATTGCGGTGGCGGCCTCCACGGCTGTCCCGAAGGTCTCCCCCGATGTCAGCGCTTCCACAAAGGCCGCGCCGGCCGGGGACAGCGCCGTGACTACCGGGTCGAACCCCGGTCGCGTGACCAGTGCCGCCTCTTGCGTCATCTCCGGCTTGGGACCGTCGGTCGTGTTGAAGTGCCAGATCGCGGCAATCGGCCAGTCGGAGGACACGAGCCGCAGCGCGGGGGCGAGTGTGAAGCGGGCGGCCAGAAGGCGCTCCGGTGGCAGGTCCTGAAGGATCACTGGATCGAACGACGTGCCATCGGCGGCGTGGTAGCTTTCCCGCAGGGCCAGTTCCAGCCGGGCAACGTCGGGCAGGTAGCCGAGGTTCCGAAGCGGTTCGAACCCGGCGAGAAACTCTGGCATCGCGCTGCCGTAGAAGGCAATCAGCGGGCTTTCGGGCGGATGCTGGCGGACGAAGTGGCCTGCGAGGATGCTGAAGTTACTGTCACCGATGAGCTTGCAGATCACCGGGAAAGCCTCCGCCAAGGCCTTCGACAGGCTGACGACGACGTTGTTGCGATAGACGTCGAACCGTTTTCCGGCCCTTCTACCCTCGGGGTCGATCAACCCGTCGGGGACTGTTCGGGCCGGATCGAGAACGGCGGCGCGAAACTGTGTCTGGTCGACGTTCATTGCAGCACCGGGGCCAGGATCCGGGCGGCGCGTTCGGCCTCGGCCGCGAGCACCGGCCAATCGGGCACGTCGTTGTCCCACTCGACCAGGGTCGGACGCGGGCCCATCGCGACCACGGTTTCCGCGTAGAGCGTCCAGACCGGGTCCACGACTTCGGTGCCATGGGAGTCGATCAGCAGCGGCGCGCCGTGCTCGTCCTCCTGCGCGTCATGCCCGCCGAGATGCACCTCTCCCACCAGATCGAGGGGGAAGTTGGCAATGTAGTCGCGCGGGTTGAGCTTCTGGTTGGTGCAGGAGACAAAAACATTGTTGATATCAAGAAGCAGGCCGCAGCCTGTCCTGCGGGTGACCTCGCGCAGAAAATCAGTCTCTGCCATCTCGCTTTCGGCGAAGGCGAGATATGTGGAGGGGTTCTCCAGCAGCATCTCGCGGCCAAGCGTTTCCTGCACCTGGTCGATGTGCTCGGCCACACGGGTCAATGTCGCCTCCGTATAGGGAAGCGGCAGCAGATCGTTGAGAAAGGCGGTGTCATGTGTGGACCAGGCCAGGTGTTCCGAGAAGCTGGCCGGTTTCAACCAGTCCACAAGGTGCCGCAAGCGGGCCAAATGATCGGTGTCGAGTGTGCCCTCGCCGCCGATCGAAAGACCGACACCGTGCACCGAAATCGGGAACCGCTCCGCCAGGTGCCGCAATTGGGCAATCGGCCGACCGCCGTCGCCCATGTAGTTCTCGGCGTGGATTTCCAGCCAGCGGACCGGCCCGGGATCGGCAACGATGTCACTGAAATGCTGTGGCTTGTACCCGACACCGGAAGCCAGGGGGAGGGCGTCGTGGGTGGTGGCATCGAGCATGGGAATCTCCGTCGGGGTCGGGAGATGCCCGGCAGGGGGGCTGCCGGGCATCGGAACCATACCCGGGCGATATGCCCGGGTCACACAAGGGAATTACGCCGGCAGGTCCCGGTCAAGAGGTTCAAGCGAGCCCATGCGGCCGTCCGGCAACTCCATCGACGTGCAGGTGCCGGCATCGACCAGCGTCCAGGCGTTGCCCTGATAGTCGACGGTGGAGGTGCCGGCGCAGGTGGTGCCGGGGCCCGCGGCGCAGTCGTTCTTGCCGGCCATCGATACGCCGTAGCACTTCTCCTTGCCGTCCTGGGCGGCGGCCTCGGTGGTCGCGGTGGCCGAAATGGCGGCGGCGACAGCGCCGACAATTGCGAGTGTCTTTACATGCTTGGTCATGGAATCTCTCCTCCAGGTCCTGAGGTCACTTGAAAATGTGGGCACGGCGTGCCCGACGGTGTCCGCGCCGGGCACGATTGCATTTTATGCCGGCAAGTCGCGGTCCAGCGGTTCGAGCGAACCCATGCGGCCGTCCGGCAGTTCCATCGACGTGCAGGTGCCGGCATCGACGAGCGTCCAGGCGTTGCCCTGGTAGTCGACGGTGGAGGTGCCGGCGCAGGTGGTGCCGGGGCCCGCGGCGCAGTCGTTCTTGCCGGCCATCGAAACGCCGTAGCACTTTTCCTTTCCGTCCTGCGCGACAGCCTGCGTGGCTGCGGTTGCGGACACGGCCGCGGCGACGGCTCCGACGATAGCGAGCGTTTTCATGTGGTTGGACATGGGGATCCCTTTTCCTGTTCTCGTGTTCAGTCAGCCGCCGCGTCGTTGCGGGGCATGAACAAAGATTAGGCAGGGGGGCCGTTCAACTGCCATTCACAGGGCCGTGTGACACAGCCCCGTCATCCCGTGAAACAGGTTTCGTGAACGGCGGCAGGGTGTCAGTTCATCAGCAACTGCGCTTCATAGACGGTCAGGATCGGGCAGGCCGGGATCTGGGCCTGGGTGATAAGCTCTGGAAAAATTTCTTCTATTTCAAGGATCTGCGAGGTGCCGAGGGCTTCCTGTGCTTGTGGTCCTGTCAGCAGCGTCTCTGCCCAGTGGCCGTTTGCGCGTACAAGTTCATGGCTCTCCAGAAGCAGATGGCAATAGGTGACGCCATCGGCAGAGCCTTCGATTGTTACATTGCAATCATCGCAGAGCGCCTTGGCCGGGGCCAGTACCGACGCCTCGCCAAACAATGTTTCACATCGCCAGTTCTCGATCGCGACGCGATGCTGGGGCGAGACGAGGAGGTCATTCGCCGGGCTTCCGGGGCCAAGTGCACCGGCGCGGATCCGAATCGGCGCCAGGTGCGGGGCCAGATGCAGGTGTTTGCCCGTGAAATGGCGCTGGCCGGTCCACAGGATCGGCAAGGCGCCGGAATCCCGGGTCAGGACCTTGTCGCCGGGCTGAAGGGCCTCGACCGCAACGGGACCGTGCGGCGTATCGATCATGGTGCCCGCTGCAAAGCAGATGGTGTCGGGAGGTCCTTCGTATCCGAGCGACGGTCCGTCTGAGTGCTTTGCGAAGGTGTAGGTCGCGCCGGGATCAAGCGGCTGGTCCGCGTAGACGAGGTAGTTCAGCTTGGTGCCGCTGGAGGTTGTGTTCGAACTGCTGTCGCCGATTGCGATCACGGTGAACTCGATCGCGGGATCGTCGTCCGTGTAGAGGCGATACTCCGCCTCGATATAGGTAGAGTCCGCGGCGAAGGTGATGCCGTCGATCACGAGATCCTGCGCCAGCGTCGAGTATTCGCCCGTTTCCTTGTAGGCGTCCTGCAACAGGTTGTCGTCGTCGGAGACCTTGAAGGAGACCTGGCTGGCCGTGTCCGACAGTTCGGCGCGCGACCCCACCAGCGATCGGCCCACCGTCTCCGCCGATTTTGAATCGCCGGAGATCAATCCGTCAAAGTCGGAAAGTTTCCAACAGGTTAACCAATTCTCCGCCATAGCGCCTCACTTGCATGCAGCCAGTTCGGTCATGCAACGGCGCGCGTTTCGAATTGGTTTATGGGCTCAAAAAAAACGCGGCCCCGATCGGGGCCGCGCCAGCAGAGCTATCAGGCGTCCGCGAGATCGGGCGGGAGGGCTTCGCGGGCCAGCTCCGTCACGATCTGGTCGAGCGGCACGACTGTTGTGCGCTTCTCTCCAAGGCGGCGCAGGGTGACAGTCCGTTCCTCGACCTCCCGTTGCCCGACCGCGAGGATCACCGGTACCTTGCCCACCGAGTGCTCCCGGACCTTGTAGTTGATCTTCTCGTTGCGAATGTCGGCCTCGGCGCGCAGTCCGGCATCCCGCAGCGTCTTCACCGCCTCCAGAACGAACTCATCCGCATCCGAGACGATCGAGGCCACGACCACCTGACGGGGTGCAAGCCACATCGGCATGCGGCCGGCGTAGTTCTCGATCAGGATGCCGATGAACCGCTCGAAGGAGCCAAGAATGGCGCGGTGCAGCATCACCGGGCGGTGCTTCTCGCTGTCCTGGCCGATGTAATGGGCGTCGAGCCGTTCGGGCAGGTTGAAATCGGCCTGGAAGGTGCCGCATTGCCATTCGCGCCCGATTGCATCGGTCAGCTTGAAGTCGAGCTTCGGCCCGTAGAAAGCGCCTTCGCCGGGGTCCAGTTCGAAATCGTTGCGCACTTTGAGAATCGCCTTCTCCAGTGCGGCTTCCGCCTTGTCCCAGACTTCGTCGGAGCCAACCCGAACCTCGGGGCGGGTCGAGAGCTTGATATCGAACTTCGAGAAGCCGGTGTCGCGGTAGATGTCCGACAGCAAGTCGATGAACGCCGCGCATTCCTGCTCGATCTGGTCTTCGGTGCAGAAGATATGCGCGTCGTCCTGCGTGAAGCCGCGCACGCGCATCAGCCCGTGCAGCGCGCCATGCGCCTCGTAGCGATGGCAGGAGCCGAACTCGGCCAGCCGCAGCGGCAGGTCGCGATAGCTCTTGATGCCCTGATTGAACACCTGCACGTGGCAGGGGCAGTTCATCGGCTTGAGCGCGTTCATCCGCTTTTCATTGGCATGTTCCTCATCAATCTCGGTGATGAACATGTTTTCGCGGTACTTGTCCCAGTGGCCCGAGGCTTCCCAAAGCTTGCGGTCCACGACCTGCGGCGTCTTGATCTCCTTGTAGCCGGCCTTGTCCAGCTTGCGGCGCATGTACTCTTCCATCTCGCGGTAGATGGTCCAGCCATTGGGGTGCCAGAAGACCATCCCCGGCGCTTCCTCCTGGAAGTGGAACAACTCCATCTCCTTGCCAAGGCGCCTGTGATCGCGCTTCTCGGCCTCTTCGAGGAAGGTCAAGTACTCCTTGAGCTGCTTGCGGTTCTGGAAGGCCACGCCGTAGATCCGCTGCAACTGCGGGCGATTGCTGTCTCCGCGCCAGTAGGCGCCGGCCACCTTCATAAGCTTGAAGCTGTCCGCCGGGACCTGTCCCGTGTGCTGAAGGTGCGGGCCGCGGCACAGGTCCTGCCAATGGCCATGCCAGTACATCCGGATCGGCTCGTCGCCGGGGATGCTCTCGATCAGCTCGACCTTGTAGGGCTCGTTGTTGGCGGCATAAAACTTCACCGCCCGCTCGCGTTCCCAGACCTCGGTGGTGACCGGGTCACGGCGGTTGATGATCTCCTTCATCCTGGTCTCGATCTGGCCAAGATCCTCGGGCGTGAAGGGCTCTTCACGGTCGAAATCGTAATACCAGCCGTCCTTGATGACCGGGCCGATGGTGACTTGAACGTCGGGCCAGATCTCCTGCACGGCGCGCGCCATGATATGGGCAAGGTCGTGCCGGATCAGTTCCAGCGCCGGCCCGTCGTCCTTCATTGTGTTGATCGCAACGCTCGCGTCGGTTTCGATCGGCCACTGGAGATCCCAGTGCTGGCCATTGACCAGTGCCGAGATGGCTTTCTTGCCCAGCGAGGTGGAGATGGCAGAGGCGACTTCGGCGGGCGTTACGCCCTGCGGGAAGTCTCGGCTCGCGCCATCGGGGAATGTGAGGGAAATGTTGGCCATCTTGGCTCTCCTCGTCGGTTTGGCGCCCACGGAACGCCCGGTTGCAGGATATATGTGCGGCGTCTCTGTGCTCCCGTGTCGGGCGGAAGTCAACGGAAACCGGCGGTGGCGGCAAACTCTGCGCGCCTCCCGCGCGTTCCGGCCTCAGTCCAGGACGGGCGTGACCGGGGTACCGTCGACTGCATCTGTTCCGTGGCCCCGCGGCCCCAGCAGGGCCAGATGGGTTTCGAGCACCCGGATGGCATTGTGCAGCCCCTGGCGTTCCGGCCATGCGTGAAGGCATTGGGGGCCGCCGAAGCGCATCAGGAAGTGCAGAGCCTCTGCCGGCGCGCCGGATGCTGGGTGTTCGCTCGTCGCGGCAAGGTATCGGCGCACGATCCCGTTGGGGTTCTGGGCTTCGTAGAGCGCACGCAGCTTTGGTTCGTCCATGGCGGGGGGGCGGGTTGCCTCGTTTACAACCTGGGCAAACAGAAACGGGTTGCGACGCGCCGCGGCGGTCTCACCGCGGGTGATGTCGAATTCGAGCATCAGGAGGCTTTCCAACGGGAAGGAACTGGGTCCGGGAGAACAACAAGCATATCGCCCGGCCGGATGGCGAGTCCCTGAACTTGGGGACAGGCTCCCCGGAGGTGCTGGTTGGGGGGCTACATGCCCATGAACTTGCGGCGCGCCTCTGCTTCCATCGCGTGCCTCGTCTGGAGCGTCGACACCTCGGCCATCAATGCTCGCCGCGCTGCGGGATCCGTTTCCAGTGCAAGCCGTTCGTGAAGGGCGGCGATCTGTTTCTTGAGCTCAATCTCCCGTGGCAATGCCCCGGCCTCTGCCATGATCCGGTGCCCCACGGCGGTGCCGCTGTCGATCAATGCCGCTTCGGGTCGATGCGGCAAAGGTTTGCCCTCGCCGGAGAGCCCCTTGAGGTGCCCCTCGGCCTCTGCCTTGCGCATACGTTGTTCCGAGATCTTGTCCCAGCGCGTCACCATCTCGTTCTCCTTCCGGCGAGACCTGCCACCACTGTAGGTCGTGGTGCGCTGCGCCAGTTCAAGGGGCAATCCAGCAGCGGCCGTCGGTGGCCCGTTGGTCACGTTCACGTCAGAGCGTGGTGGGTCGGGCTTGGAAAGGGGACCTCAAAGTCATCAAAGGAGCGGTCTGCTTCGTTTCGGACGGGCACCAGGGGAGGTGTGAGCAAAGAAGGCGTGACCGGGGCAGGCGGAATCTGTGGGCATCCTGCCACCGTGTGGAATGTAGGGCGCAATGAACGGTTCTTCGCAACTGTGCAGACACATGCGCCATGCCGTTGCACCAAATCCCGCCGGTCACACGGGGCGATGCTGCCGCCTTCACCCGGGGGCGAACGCAAAACGGCCCGGGCGTTGCACCCGGGCCGTCGTGTTCGGTCTCGTCGGCTGATGTCAGTCCAGTTCGGCCAGTCGCTGCAGCGCCTCCGCCAGCTTCTCCCGGTCGGAGCTGCGCGCGGCGAGATTGCCCCGCACTTCCTCGACCACCTCTTCGGGCGCGGAGGCGATGAACTTCGGGTTGTCGAGCCGCTTCGACAGCCCGCCGATTTCCTTGTCCAGCTTGGCAAGGCTCTTCTCCAACCGGGCCTTTTCCTCGGCAACATCAATGATGTTCGCCACCGGAAGGCCAAAGGTCGCGCCCGGGACCGGCACCGTGATGCAGCCCTTGGGCATCTCGTCGAAGCCTTCGAGGGAATCGATGCGGGCGATGCGCTTGATCAGCGCTTCGTTGTTGTCCCATGCCGCCTGCGCGGAAGCGTCGAGCCCGACATGGACCATTGGCACCTGTAGGCCGGCGGGCACGCGCACCTGCGCGCGGGCCGAGCGCACCCCGTCAATGAGCTGAATGACCCAGTTCATCTCCGCATCCGCGGTCTCGTCGACCAGATCCGCCGCGGTGTAGGTCGGCCAGTCGGCATGCACGAGCATCTTCTGCCGGTCGCCGAGCGTGCCCCAGAGCTCCTCGGTGATGAACGGCATGATCGGATGCAGCATCGTGAAACACTGGTCCAGGGCCCAGCGCATGGTTGCCTGTGTCTCCGCCCGGGCGGCGGCATCCTCGCCTTGCAACAGCGGTTTGGAGAACTCGACATACCAGTCGCAGACCTTGCCCCAGACGAAAGCGTAGAGCGCATGGGCGGCGTCGTTGAAGCGGTAGCTTTCCAGGGCCGCATCCACCTCTTCGCGGACCTTTGCGGTTTCGCCGATGATCCAGCGGTTCACTGTCGCCGCCGGCAGGTGGGCCAGATCGAGCGCGGGAACGTCGCTTTCGTAGCAGCCGTTCATCTCCGCGAACCGTGCGGCGTTCCAGATCTTCGTGCCGAAGTTCCGATAGCCGGCGATACGCTCCTTGGAGAGCTTCAGAACGCCGCCGAGTGCCGCCATCGCGGTGTTGGTGAAACGCAGGGCGTCGGCACCATACTCGTCCACGATCTCAAGCGGGTCGATGACATTGCCAGTGGTCTTGGACATCTTCTTGCCCTTCTCGTCGCGGACGAGCTGGTGCAGGTAGACGGTGTGGAACGGGATCTGATCGACCAAGGCAAGTTGCATCATCATCATCCGGGCGACCCAGAAGAAGAGGATGTCGAAGCCGGTGATCAGCACATCTGTCGGGAAGTAGCGCTTCAGCTCCTCGGTATCTTCAGGCCAGCCCAGCGTGCCGATCGGCCAGAGCCCGGAAGAGAACCAGGTGTCGAGCACGTCCGGGTCGCGGTAGAAGGGCAGGGCAGAAGGTTCCTGCGGAGAGCGAATGCGGCCTTCGGTCCGGGTCCGGCCCACGGCGGCACGCAGAAGTTGCTCCGCCTCCGATTTGTCGGTGACCAGCTTGAAATCGCTGTGGCCGTAGTACTCGGCCATCTTCGCCATCGCCTCTTCCTGCGTTGCCGCGCAGAACGGACGCCACAAGGCCTCTGGCTCGCCCTCATGATCGAAGAGCGCGGGCGCGTACCAGACCGGGATCTGGTGGCCCCACCAGAGCTGCCGGCTGATGCACCAGGGCTCGATGTTCTCCAGCCAATGGTAATAGGTCTTCTCACCGCTTTCTGGCAGGATCTTCGTGTCGCCGTTGCGGACGGCCTCAAGAGCGGGGCCGACGACCTTCTCGGCATCGACATACCACTGGTCGGTCAGCATCGGCTCGATTACCACCTTGGAGCGATCACCGAACGGCTGCATGATCGGCTTGTTCTCGACGTAAGGAACCGTCTCGGTGATTTCCTCGCCGGTCTCCTTGTCGGTCCGGGTGATCTGGTGGGTGACGGCGAGACCCTCGTCGGTGATCTGCTGCACCACGCGTTTGCGCGCCTCGAAGCGGTCGAGGCCCCGCAACTCGTCCGGCACCACGTTGATGTCGTCGATGAAGGCGATGTCGGCCACGCTGCCGTCGCCCTCGATATCGTCGATCTTTGCGATGTCCTTCAGGTAGCCCTCGCCGTCGGAGCGCATGTGGCCGCGGCTGTCCATGAGGCGATACATCGGGATGTTCGCGCGGGAGGCGACGCCGTAGTCGTTGAAGTCATGCGCCCCGGTGATCTTCACCGCGCCGGAACCGAAGTCCGGATCCGGGTATTCGTCGGTGATGATCGGGATCAGGCGGCGATTCGCCTTTGGGCCGACTGGGATTTCACAGAGTTTTCCAATGATTGGAGCGTATCTCTCATCCGACGGGTGAACGGCAACGGCGCCGTCTCCGAGCATGGTTTCAGGCCGCGTCGTGGCGATGGAGATATAGTCGCGCTCCTCTTCGAGCACGACATTTCCATCCTCGTCCTTCTCGACATAGGTGTAGGTCTCGCCGCCGGCGAGCGGGTATTTGAAGTGCCACATGTGGCCCGCGACCTCGATGTTCTCGACCTCCAGATCGGAGATCGCGGTCTCGAAATGCGGGTCCCAGTTGACCAGCCGCTTGCCGCGGTAGATCAGGCCCTTCTCGTACATGTCGACGAAGACCTTGATGACGGCATCGTGGAAGTTCGGCGAGTTCTCGTGGCCCGTGCGCGGGTCGCCCGGAGCGCCGGCCATGGTGAAGGCGTTGCGGTCCCAGTCGCAGGAGCAGCCCAGCCGCTTGAGCTGGTTGATGATCGTGCCGCCGTATTCGCCCTTCCACTCCCAGACCTTGTCGAGGAACTTCGCGCGGCCCATCTCGCGGCGGCTTTCGCTGCCCTGGGCGGCGAGCATCTTCTCGACCTGCAACTGCGTGGCAATGCCCGCATGGTCCTGACCCGGCTGCCAGAGCGTGTGATAGCCGCGCATCCGGTGCCAGCGGACAAGGATGTCCTGCAGCGTGTTGTTGAAGGCATGGCCCACGTGCAGCGCGCCCGTCACGTTGGGCGGCGGGATCATGATGCAGAAGCTCTCCTCGTGCGAGGCATTGGCCCCGGCGCGGAAGGCACCGGCCTGTTCCCAGGCGGCTGAGATGCGCGGCTCTGCGGCAGCGGCGTCGAATGTCTTTTCCATCGGCATTGGTCTGATCCCTCGCGAGCGTCGCGCCTCGTGTACAGAAACCCGGCGGGAAGGAAAAGGCGGACTGGCTCCCAAAAGGCGGGATAGGCTGCCAAAATGCGCGCCTGCGGCGCATTCCCCCTGCGCCCTGCGGGCCGTTGCCGCCTGTCGATCTGCCCCGCTCAGGTTGTGCCGACGGCGTCTGGGCGGGGGCAGGCGGGGGAGGTGCGTTACCTGTCAGCCGCGTGGTGTCGCCGTCGGCTATTCCGGACCGTATCCGGTCATCTCCAGATAGCCGCGCCCGGAATGGGTCCCGCTGATCATGACGGGCCCTTCCCAATAGGGGAAGGAGGTCGACATCCAGCTTTGCGGGTTCAGTGCGGAGAGCGTCACCGACAGCGCCCGGTCCGGCAGGTCGACCTGCCAGCTGGTCGGAATGTCGGCGCCGGACACGTCGCTCGCCGCCAGCGGGGTCAAGCTCAGGTGCCCGTCGGAATAGGGGAATGCCGTGCCGTCCGGGTCAATCCATGTCGCGGAAGTGAAGGGCTCTCCCGCCCGGTCCCGAAGGCGGAATCCCATCAGCTTTGCCCCGGTGGCAAGATGCAGCGAGATCCAGTCCCATCCGTCCTGTGTTTCCGACAGCGGCTGGGAGGACCATTCCCGGTCGAGCCAACCCTCGCCGGTTACCCGCACAGGGCCGTCGGCGAGCGAAAGCGTGCCGGTGATCCGGTAAAACGGTTGCGAGTAGTAGTAGCTGGCTTGTCCGTCCGGGGATTTCACCGAGTATCCGTCGTTTCCCTGAAAAACCAGCGGCCCGTCGGATTGCAGGGAGAGGTCGTAGCCGAACCCCTCTCCGCGCGCCGAAAGCGACAGGGAGCCCAGCGTTGCGGTTGATCCGCCCGTCTGGCGCATCTGCCAGTCGTCGATCCAGGCCTCGAAAGGATGTGCGGAGACGCCGGCCTGTCCGATCCCGCCGCGTGCAAGGCGTTCGGCGACGAAGTGGGCATCGGGTGTCGTCAGGCCGGCATGGCCCATCCAGATTTGTGGGCTGTCCCAGCCGTCGGCCTCGCCCGGCTGGAGAGCGGAGCGAAAAAGCGTCCATTGGATCCCGTATTCGTTCCCGTCCTCCCCACTCAGGTTCGCGGTGAGATACCACCATTCGATCCGGAAATCGGGATGCGGGCCATGGTCGCGGGGAAAGGAGAAGTTGGTCTCCGGCGAAGGCAGGGCAAAACCCTCGGCCTCGGTGCCGAGCCCCGCGTAGCCCTGGGCACTCGCCGGGGCGTGTGCCAGGCTTGCCGTGGCCGCCAGAAGCAGACCGCCGAGGGCATTGCGCCATCCGGCGCGGGGAAACGGGTGCGCGAGGTTATCGTTCATCGGCGAAGACCTTGAGGAACTGGGCCGGTGCGGTTCGGGCGAGGCGGCGCACGGGAAGCGCGGCGGCGATCAGGGCGGCCAGCAGAGCAAGGGCGAAGAGTGCGAGCCATTGCGCCGGGAAGAGGAACATCGGCAGCCGCCAGCCGAATGCCTCGACATTCACCACGGCCAGCAACGCCCAGGCGAGCAACAGCCCGGTCGGCAGGGCAAGCACGAAGGTGAGCGCGGCGAGGGCGAGGCTGCGGACCACCTCCATCCGGGCAAGATGACTGCGCGTGAGGCCGAGCGCCCAGACCGGCGCCAGCTGTGGCAGGCGCATCGCTGAGAGGGTCAGCAGCGAGGTCAGGATCGCGAAGGCCGCCACCGCAAGTGTCAGCACGTTGAGAGCGGCGGTCACGGCGAAGGTACGCTCGAATACCTGCATCGAGAAAGCCTTGAGGTTCGCCTGATGGGTCATGTTGGCGTCGGGCAGGCCAAAGTCTTCGCGTAGCGCGGTGAGCAAGCCGTCGGGATCGTCGGTGAGGACCCCATGGCGCAGTCGCGGCAGCTCAGGGTGGCCGGCTTGAAGCGGGTCCAGCCCCGTGATCGCCTGCCCCAGGGGATTGCCGTAGTCGGAGTAGATGGCAACCACAGGCAGCGTCCAGTCCTCTCCGATGGACAGTGGATCGCCAAGGGACACCTCCTCGCGGCGTGCCAGTTGCTCGTTGACCAGAACGCCGGTGCCGGAGGCCAGCCGGTCCCAGGCGTCCGGTACCTTGGCCAACAGGGGCCACTTTTCGGCGTAGATGGGATGGTCGATGATACCATAGACCTCTCCGACCGTGCCATTGAGCGGCAGCTCCAGCGACCAGATCGGAAGCACCGCCTCGGCGCGCGGGGTCAGCCAGGCGCGCAAGGCTTCGCCATCGGCTTCGTTGCGGGCCGTGACATAGAGTTGGGAGACCAGCCGCTGATCCAGCCACCCGGTGAAGGTCAGGCGGAAGGAGGAGACCATCGTCGTCACGCCGATATTGGTCGCCAGCGCCAGCAGCAGCGCCATCAGCGCCAGCGACAGGCCGGGCAATTGCTGCCGCGTGTCGGCCCAGAACCACTCCCATGTTGCCGAACGGGCCCGCCCGGCACAGATCCCGAGAACGGTGGTCAGAAAAAACGGCAAGGCCAGAGCGGCGCCCAGAAGCAGGCCGCCCATCAGGACGAACCCCGCCACGAGGCCATCTGCCAGCAATGGAGCGAGGGCGCCCAGCGTGGCAAGGACCGCGCCCGCGACGGCCTGCCGTCGCACGGCGCGGCCCGAAAGCGTGGCCCAGGCGCGGGGCTGGGCGCTGGCTAGAAGCGGCATGCGCCGGACCGCGAGCAACCCGTTTGCGGCGGCGACCAGCGTGCCCAGCAGCGCAATGCCCAGCCCGGACACGGCCCAACCCGGATCGAAGGTCAGGCTGCCGGGGACCGAAGCGCCGTAGAGACCGCGCAATGTGGCGGCGACATCGGGCAACAGTGCGCCGGCGATCAGGTAGCCGGCGGTGACCCCGAAACTCCCGGCGATCAGAGCGAGGATCAACAATTCCGCCAGCAGCATGCCGAGAAGCGTGCCGAGCGGCAGTCCAAGCGCACGCAGGGTGCGGAACACCTGCCGGCGCTGCTCGAAGGCGAGGCCCACGGCACCATGCACAATGAACAGGCCGACGGCGAAGGACAGCAATCCGAAGGCCGTGAGGTTGAGGTGGAAACTGTCGGTCAGACGGGCGAGATCACCGCCGTCTCGCGGTGGCGTGAGGGTCAGGTCCGGGGCCACGTCCTCCAGCGGGCGGCGGGTGGCAGGCTGCTCCGGCAGGACAATCAGGCGATGCATGCTCCCCTTCAGATCGAGGAGCCGTCCGGCCACCGCGATGTCGGTCAGGATCTGGCCGGGTGGCATCGAGGCGGCGGCGACAAGGCGGGGGAGGTCGTGGCTGTCGGGCAGGTCGGCAAGCGCCGCAACTGTCTGCGGGGCAGCAAAGCCGACACCGGGATGGGAGAACATCTCCTGCGGCGGCACCGCCGGCCCGACCGTCTCTGGCAGGGCGCCCTGTGGGGCGGTGAGGGGCTCCAGCCCGACGATCGCGACCCTCTGGCCGCCGCGAACAATCCGCCCCTCGATGACAGGGGAGACTTTCCAGCCGGCCCGGCGCAAGGCGGCGTAGGTGTCGGTCGCTATCGTTCCGCCCGGAGCGGTCAGGTTGGCGAGGGTTCCGCGATCAAGGACGGAGGCGGCCTGCGCATAGGACCGGCGGGCCTCGGCATTGATGGCCTGAACGGCCGACCAGAGCGCGGTGGCGAGCGCAAGCCCTGCCAGCAGTGTGAGCAATTGCAACGGCTGCCTCCGCCAGTGCGACAGCAGCGCCTGCAGGGCGGCGCGTCTCATGCGATATGGCCCTGACGAAGGTGCAGCCTGCGGGAAAGCCGCCCGGCAAGGCGATCGGAGTGGGTGACGAGCAGCAGCCCCGCCCCGGTTTCCGTGACCAGTTCGAGGATCAGCGCGAGGACGGTATCGGCTGTCGCCTCGTCGAGATTGCCGGTGGGTTCGTCGGCCAGCAGTACGGGGGGACGCGCGGCGAGTGCGCGCCCGATGGCGACCCGTTGCTGCTGTCCGCCGGAGAGCTGCTCGGGGTAGCGGTCGGTCATCCCGGAGAGGCCCAGTTGCCCGGTCAGCCGGTCGAGCCAAGCGGAGTCCAACCGGCCGGCCAGACGGGCCTGAAAGGCAAGGTTCTGGGCGACGGTCAGAGAGGGAACGAGGTTGAACTGTTGAAACACGAGACCGACGGATTTGCGGCGCATCTCCGCGCGCTGTCGGTCGGTCTGTCCGGTCAGGGAGGTGCCGCCGAGCCGGACCTCGCCCCGGTCAGGCTGGTCGAGAGCCGCGATCAAGTGGAGCAGCGTGCTCTTGCCGCTGCCGGATTCTCCGGTCAGGGCAAGGGTTTCACCGGCTCCCAGGGTAAGCGAGACACCGGACAGAACGGGCACAGACCCTTCTGCCGTCATGTAGCTCTTGTGGAGGTCCCGGGCGTCGATCAGCATGGTCGGCCTTGTCACTTGCGCTCACGTGCACAGTGGAGACCTAGCCCGTTGCACAGCCAAGGAAAAGGGTGCCCCGCAAGGCGTGCGTCTGGCCGGGTCATCCGGCGATGCTGCGGCGGCGGTGTCGCGTGGCGGTCGGTGGAAATGCCACCCGTTCGCGCCGAGGCATTGGTCGGCACCCAGAACGGCACCGCTATTGGATACAGATCGTGAAGCCTGCCATCGCAGAATTGCTGCTCTGAGGACGGGCGCGCCTCTCGGTGAATACGGGCATTGGCCCGGGGGTCAACGCGATCGTGGCGAAGCCTTGGCCTACCTGTGCCATAGGGCTTCCTCCCATTCCAAATCACGGATCGCACCATCAAGACCCGAGATCAAACACCTGGCCCGTGGTCAAGGCCTGTGGTCAAGGCGCGTTGGTCATCGACACAGTCGGCCCGGCGGCGGTCGAAGCGGGGGATCGTCGGGCGGGCATCGGCGGAGCCACACTGGGCGCATCCCGGCGTTGTATTGCTCTTGCGGGCTGGCGGGCATGCCCCGCGCCGCACTCAGGTCCGTCAAGGGACACGGTTCCTGAGCGTGGTGCGAAACCGCTTCATCGCGGCGCCACCGAAGACGGTGGGGGGCGGTCAGACCGATCGCGTCAAAGGTACGCCCGGAAGGTCTGCAGCCGGTTTCGTCCAGCCGGCCGCATACAGGTCGCTGGCTCGGGTCAGGTCCTGACGCCAGAGAACTTCTGCGCCCATTCTTCCTGCTGCTCGTCCGTGATCTTTGCAAACAGCGTGTCTGGGACGGCGAAGCCATGCCCGGCCGGGAGGAGCTGTAGCGCGGCTTGCATGTCCTCGGGCCAGTCGGCCTCGTCCGTGCGCATCGCTTCCAGCAGGCGTGCGGTGGCATCGGGGATGAACGGCGCAGAGATTACCGCATAGACGCGGATCAGGTTCAGCGCGAGGCGAATGTCCGCCGCGGCGCGTTCCGGATCCGTCTTGAAGGATGTCCAGGGCGCGGCGGTTTGCAGGAACTCGTTGCCCGCCACCCACATCGCGCGCAGCTCGGCTGCCGCCTTGCGGACGTCGATGGCATCCATGTGGCTTGCATAGGCCTTCATGCCCTCCGAAAGATCGGACACCAGCTTCGCACCCTCCTCGGTCAGGGTGCCACCCTCCGGGATGGTTTCGCCGAACTTGGAACGGCAGAATTTCGTCACCCGGCTCACGAAATTGCCGAGGACGTCGGCCAGGTCCTTGTTCACGCCCGCCTGGAACTTTTCCCAGGTGAACTCCGAATCCGACGTCTCCGGCGCGTTCGACAGCAGCCACCAGCGCCAGTAGTCGGCCGGCAGGATCTCCAGCGCCTGGTCCATGAAGACGCCACGGCCCTGGCTGGTGGAGAACTGGCCACCGTCGTAGTTCAGGTAGTTGAAGGACTTGATGTAATCGACGAGCTTCCACGGCTCCTTGCTGCCCATGATCGTGGCCGGGAAGGACAGGGTGTGGAAGGGCACGTTGTCCTTGCCCATGAACTGCACGTAGCGCACATCCTCCGCGCCCGCGTCGGTGCGCCACCAGCGCCACCAGTCTTCCTCGTCCTTGCCCTGCGCTTCGGCCCACTCGGCGGCGCAAGCGATGTACTCGATCGGCGCGTCGAACCAGACGTAGAAGACCTTGCCTTCCATGCCGGGCCAATCCTGCTCGCCCTTCTTCACCGGGATACCCCAGTTGAGGTCGCGGGTGATGCCACGGTCCTGAAGGCCGTCACCGTCATGCAGCCATTTCTTGGCAATCGAGGTGGTCAGCACCGGCCAGTCGGCCTTGCTGTCGATCCAGGCGTCCAGATCCCGTTTCAGCGCCGACTGCCGGAGGTACAGGTTCTTGGTCTCGCGCACTTCCAGATCGGTGGAGCCGGAAATGGCAGAGCGCGGGTCGATCAGGTCGGTCGGGTCGAGCTGCTTGGTGCAGTTCTCGCACTGGTCGCCACGGGCCTTGTCGTAGCCGCAGTTGGGGCAGGTGCCCTCGATGTAGCGGTCCGGCAGGAAACGACCGTCGGCGCTGGAATAGACCTGCTTCTCCGAGACCTCTTCTACGAATCCGTTCTCCGCCAGCTTTCCGGCGAAATACTGCGTCAGGCGATGGTTCTGCGGCGAGGATGAGCGCCCGAAATGATCGAAGGACAGCCGGAACCCTGCCGCCAGTTTCGCCTGCGTGCGGTGCATCTGGGCACAGTATTCGTCCACCGGCATGTCGGCCTTGGCGGCGGCCAGCTCGGCGGGCGTGCCGTGCTCGTCGGTGGCGCAGAGGAACAGGACCTCGTTGCCACGGGCCCGCATGTAGCGGGCAAAGAGGTCCGCGGGCAGCTGGCTGCCCACCAGGTTGCCCAGGTGCTTGATCCCGTTGATGTAGGGAATGGCCGAGGTGATGAGGATGCGCGACATGTCTCGTGAGGCTCCATTTCGTCTTGCCACGAGCCTTTAGACCAAGCCCGCCAGAAGTGCCAGCGTTGCGCACCGCCCGATTGTGTCGCGCAGGGCAGCTCGCGCGCAGCAAGGGCAGGCTGCGAGGTGCCGGGCCTATTTCGTGTCGCGTTGCCCGCGCAGCAGCCGGCCGATGGTGAAGGAGGTGCGCGGCGAATAGACATAGGGTGTCCTGTCCTCGACCGTCGGGCGGGCACGGCGTCGCACCATCCCGAAGAGGATCAGCCCGGCATGGGCCACGGCGATCATCCCGAACAATGCTGCCGGACCAAAGCCCTGGATCAGCGTGGAGGAGAGGTAGGGCGCGCCGATTGCCCCCACGGCGAAAAAGAACATCAGCCCGGCCGAAAGCTCCACCCGCTCCGAGCTGTCGGCAAAGTCATGGGCGTGGGCGGCGGAGACCGAGTAGATCGGGTAGCTCACCATTCCGAAGATCGTGGCGTTGGCAAAAACGGCCAAATCGCCCGCCGCGCCGAGCGCGATGGTGGTTGCGCAACTCACGATCGAGGCCACAGACAGGCCGATCAGCACGTTGCGTCTGTCGAACTTGTCCGCGAGCCAGCCCACGGGCCATTGCGCCATGGCGCCGCCCAGCACCCAGGCCGCGAGGAACCAAGCGATCTGCCCGGTCGAGAGTCCGACCTCCTGGCCATAGACGGGCCCGACCATCCGGAAGGACGCGGCTGAGACCGCTGCGACGATGACCCCGGCCACCGAGAGCGGTGACAGCCGCCAGGCTAGCCCGGGCCTCAGGCGCGGTGCCTTCGGTGTCCGGGGCTGGCGAACCTGGCTGAGCGTGAGGGGAAAGAGCGCCGCCATGCAGAGCAGCGCGAGGATGTTGTAGGAAACATAGGCCGCCGGCTCCAGCACCGCGATCATCAACTGTGCCGCAAGCGACCCCACCGTGTCGACGATCCGGTAGACGCCCATGACACGTCCACGGTTGGCATTGCGGGCCTTGGCCTGTAGCCAGGCCTCGACCACCGTGTAGCTGCCGGAAATGCAGATGCCGATGGCCACCCGGAAGATGGTCCAGGCGTAGGGATTCTCGGTCAACGTGTGGGAGAGCAGTCCGATGGCGCCCGCGGCGGTGAAGGCGGCGAAGGCGCGCGAGTGGCCGACTGTCCCAAGGAGCCGCGGTGCCCACCAGCAGCCGATGAAAAAACCAACGAAATGCGCCGAGCCGAGCAGACCAATCTGCGCGGTGCTGAAGCCAAGGGCCAGCCCGGAGAGCGCGTCGAGAGGCCCCACGCCGCCGGAAGACAGTTGCAACAGGAAGACGGACAGGAACAGGGCGGCGAAGGAGATCAGCAGGCGCATGGGATCAGGCTTTGGTAATGGACCTGTCCGCTCTAGGCGCCGGGTCGGTGGGATTCTGGCCCGTTTGCGACGGCGGTGTCGGATTGGGGACCCGCAGGGCCAATAGACCGGGTGCGACTGGCTTGTCAAAGCAGGGCAATGCCGACGCGTGGATTTTTTGAGGAGAGGGCGGCCCGGTTCGACAGAAGCTGCGCAAACGTTGGGCGGTTCCGAAAAGGCTACGTGGTTGCGTTGGTCGTGGTGGAGAGGTGATCGGTCCGTCGATGGCCGTCCGGGTGTCTGGTTGGCCGGCATCGGTTGCGGCACTCGCCGGTTGGTCGGGGCGTCGGGCAGATGGTCTCAGGCCGCGTACAGGTGCCTGCTTCGACGATTCCTCGCGCCGTCATGTCCGCCGGGTGACCTGGTGGCCCTTTGCGCCCCTACAAGGTTCCCGCGACCGACTTGCAGCGGATGCCACCGAAGGCGCGTCGTTCGAACGGGCTCGTCCGGTCTCGGCACGTTGGATTGCGTCGGTCCGGTGGCCGTGTCTCTCAACCCGGTCTCCGCCGTGAGTTCCGGCCGGCCGTCGGCACCGTGGTGTTTTGGTGGTCCGGAGGAGATGTCTCTGGACCGCATCCCGTCGGACGCTGTGAAGGCGCGCCGGGACCGCCGGCCTTGCCTGATACTGACGCCGGGCGGGGGCGTATTCCCGGCGTGGTGAACCCGTTCATGGCTCGGGCGAACGAACCGTGGCGCGTGGCTCCCGTGGTTCTGGCGTCTCGGTGGCGGGCGGCGGGGTCAGGCGCAGGCGCTGCTCGGATCCCTTGGAACTCTGCCCGATCTGCCAGCGACCCGGGGGCGCCGCACGGGCACGTCGACGTTCCAGCGTCCAACGGCTCTCGCTGGCGCTGTGGTGCGGGGCGATGTGCCAGCGGCTCTCGACGCCGGCCGCGCCTCCATCCCCCGGCGTGAGCAGCAATCCCAGCGGCGAAACCGCCCCCTCCGCCATGCCGGTTTCCGCGGCCAGGTGCAGTCGGCGCACAGGGGTGAGACCCGGTGGCCCCGGCAGATCTGCCACCACCAGCGGCACCGCACCGCTGCGCAGCGCCTCTTCCATCGACCACAACAGGTCTTCCGACCGGCGCAGGTGCAGGACCAGCAGGCGACCGGGATCGATGCGGGATGTCACCCCCTCGCCGTTCAGCCGCTCCGGGAGCCAGGCGGGAGCGATCCAGAGCACCGGCCCGTCGCAGGCCGCCGCCACGTCCAGCGCCAGCGTGCGCCGGGCCGGCCCGCAGATTTCGTGGGCGCGGGCGAGCGACAATGTCATGTCCCCCAGAACCGGCAGCGCGGGACGGGAGGGCTGGGACGTGCGGGACAGCAGGGCAGCGTGGCGGCTCATGGAGGAAGTGTAGAGTGTTCCCTTTATGTTCTCAAGTGCAGAGCAGTGCAGGAACGCCCGGAACACAGCGACACCCGCGTGTAGCGCGCCTGAACGTGCCGATCCACGGGCGAAGCGATTGTTCCGGCAGATCAAGAGAAGACCGGAGGCAACTGACCCGTCAGGAGCCCCGGCAGCGCTCGCGACATGGCATGCCCAGCCCGATCCTCCCGGGGATTTTTCGGATCACCGAGAGACCGCAGGGCGCAGGAAACGGGGGCGATGCCCATCGAAAGGGGAGCGACGGATGTGGTCGCGAAACCATCAGGGCAGGCCGACGCCAATGGTCCACAGTGGCCTTCGGAGTCGATAGGTGCAGGCGAGACGGGGAGACCGCAAAACGCTCCCCACAAACCGACGCGCCGGCGGAAGGGGGGACTGCCACCGAGCGGAGCTCGAGCGGCGAAAGCACCGCTGCGCGGTGTAGGCCCCGACGCCGAAGCCCCGCCATGCCCCCGAATCCGCGCACAAAAACCCGAGCGGCTGACCGCGACATTGGAACCGGGCTTGGAGCAGTGCGGAACCGGGCATTGTGCCTGAAAGCTCCGCGTTTGGTCAGACATCGGGCGACGCCGCGCCCGAAGGGCGCCCGGCCCAACGGGAGGAGGTGCATCTGTGATGCATCGACGACGGGCGGGAGTGCCTCGCCCCATGCAATGTCGCTCCGGGCTTGCCCACCGGCGGACGATAGGTATGAATCCGCGCAACCGCAGGAATGGAAACGATCATGCAGAAGCACCCCCTTGGAACCTCCGCCCTGGAGGTCAGCGACCTGTGCCTTGGCACTATGACCTTCGGCACCCAGACACCCGAGGTCGATGCCCACCGGCAGATCGACATGGCGTTGGCCGCCGGGATCAACTTCATCGACACGGCCGAGATGTACCCGGTCAATCCCGTCCGCGCCGAGAACATCGGCAAGACCGAGGAGATCATCGGCAACTGGATCGCCACGTCTGGACGGCGCGACGATATCGTGCTTGCCACCAAGATCACCGGCGCCAACGGCGGTATCTGCCGCGAGGGTCGGGGGATCGACGCAGAAACCCTGATAGAGGCCGTCGATGGCTCGCTCCAGCGGTTGAAGACGGATGTGATCGACCTGTACCAGCTGCACTGGCCCAACCGCGGATCCTACCACTTCCGCCAATACTGGGACTTCGATCCGTCCACGCAGAACCGTGCCGAGACCGAGGCCAACATGGTTCTCGTCCTGGAGGCGCTCGGTCGGCTGCAGCGCCAGGGCAAGATCCGCGAGGTCGGCCTTTCGAACGAGAGCGCCTGGGGCACCTCCGAATGGCTGCGTCTTGCCACGCAGACCGGCGGCCCGCGAATGATCTCGATCCAGAATGAATACTCGCTGATGTGCCGCCTCTTCGACACCGACCTCGCCGAACTCTGTGTCAACGAGCGCGTTGGGCTGCTGGCGTATTCCCCCCTCGCGACAGGCTTGCTCACGGGAAAATACCTTGACGGCAAGGTGCCGGAGGGCAGTCGCATGGACATCAACGCCGCTCTCGGCGGGCGCAACACGCCACGCTCCGCGGCCGCTGTCGCCGCCTATGTCGGCATCGCGCAGGCGCGCGGCCTCGATCCGGTGCACATGGCACTGGCATTCTGCCGGTCGCGTCCCTTCATGGGGTCGGCGATCTTCGGCGCCACGACCAGCGAGCAACTGCAACGCATCCTGGCCGGTCGGGACCTTGTGCTCGACGCGGAAACGCTGAAGGATATCAACGAGGCCCATCGCGGGCACCCCATGCCCTATTGATCGCGCCCTCACCACATTCACCGGACAATCCATGCGCAACCGCACTCTGATACTCGCAAGCCTTGCCCTGACAGCCATCCTGTCGGGCTGTCTCCCGGCGGAAAAGGAAGACCCCGCGCCGATCCTGCCGGGGACGCCGGAAGCCGTGCAGCAGGCCGAGGCAAGCTGCACTGCCAGGGGTGGCTACCTTGCGACCCGGCCCGGTGGCGCTCTTCGGGTCTGCACGATCACGCCGAGGGATGCCAACCAGGCATGTACGACCGGGGCCGATTGCGAGGGGCTCTGCCTCGCACGGTCCAAGACCTGCGCCCCTGCGGTGCCGCTCTTTGGCTGCCATGAGGTGATCATGGACAACGGGCAACTGGCCACCAACTGTCTGGACTGATGTAGGGTGAGCGCCGCGCCCGACCTGTGGATCGTCGCCACGATCGCCGCCGCGCTGTTTCAGACGGCACGTTTCGCCCTTCAGAAACGGCTGAAACTGGCCGGGCTGTCCGCCACGGGCGCAACCTGGGCGCGGTTCGTGTGGTCCGCACCACTGCTTGGCTGCGGCATGGTTGGCTGGCTGGCGGTGTCCGGGGTCGACCTGCCGCCGATCACGGCCCGTTTCTGGGCCTTTGCGCTTGCCGGTGGCGTGACGCAGATCCTTGCCACGATCTGCGTCGTCGCCTTGTTTTCTCGGCGCAACTTCGCGGTGGGGATAACCTTCAAGAAATCCGAAGTGTTGCAGACGGTTCTCGTCGGCTGGCTGCTTCTCGGAGAGACAGTCAGCGCGAGCGGCTTCGGCGCGCTGGCCCTGGGGTTCGTCGCATTGCTGGTGCTGTCAGGAGAGGTCGATGGCGACGCGAGAGGGCAGGGTCTGCGGCGGTTCCTGACCCCATCGGTTGCGCTGGGGCTTTCCAGTGGCGCGTTCTTCGCGCTTGCAGGTGTCGGGTATCGCGGCGCAACCCTCGCACTTGGCGACGGGCCGGTGGTCTTCCGTGCCGCCCTTGCACTCGCATTGGTGACGATGGCCCAGACCCTGCTGATGGCTGTCTGGTTTATCGCCCGCGACCGGGCACAGATCGGCACCGTGCTGCGTGCCTGGCGCCCCGGTGTCGTGATGGGGCTCACCAGCCTCGCCGGGAGTTTTTGCTGGTTCGTGGCCTTCGCCCTGCAGAACGCGGCCTATGTCTACGCCGTCGGGCAAGTGGAACTGCTGTTCTCCATTGCCGGTGGCGCCATACTCTTTGGCGAGCGGTTGTCGCGGCGGGAGATCGCGGGCATCGCGCTCTTGTTCGTCAGCCTCGTCCTGCTCGTCCTGTTGGTATGACGGTTCCCTGACGCGCCACGGCGGCGCAGCCGCCGCCCGGCCCAACATCTGCGTGGCGCGGCTTGCCCGCGTCCGCCGATGGCGGGAGCCGCCCGCCCCTCAGCGCAGGCGCGTGATGCCGGAGACCATGTCGTCGTTGCGTACGAACGGCACGGTTTGCGGTGGTCCAGAGCGGGAGATCAACGGCGCCACCTCCGCCAGAACAACTTCGGTTATGAACGGCAAATCGAAGCCGCGCACCTCCGAGAGCGGTATCCATTGCAGGTGCCGCAACTCGTCACAGGCCTCGGAGAAATCGTCCGGATCGCCGGCTACGGCGCTGGCAGGGACAAGGAAGAACCGCGCGTCGAAGCGGCGGGGCCGACCGGGGGGCGTGATGGCGCGGAACACAAAAGACAGATGTGCCGCGGAGGGCGCGTGCCCGGTGGCGGCGAAGCTCTCCCAATCCGGACCCGGTGCGGACCACCCTTGCTTCCGACCCAGAACCAGCCCGGTTTCCTCCCAGACCTCCCGAATAGCGCCGGACAGCAGCGCCGGAACCCGTGCGGCGCTCGCCTGTTGGCCAAGTCGCCTCAGGCAGGTCGGATCCGGCAGGTCCGCCAGCGGCACCTCGCCGTCGTCGTCGTCA
The DNA here is from genome assembly GCF_003003255.1 of Aliiruegeria haliotis. Lineage (GTDB taxonomy): Bacteria > Pseudomonadota > Alphaproteobacteria > Rhodobacterales > Rhodobacteraceae > Tropicimonas > Tropicimonas haliotis. The sequence continues at coordinate 84,010 of NZ_PVTD01000002.1, read as the reverse complement.
ATAGCTCCGCCTGGAAAGACGAACTTGTTCGGCATGAAGGCAGCACCGGCCCCCCTTTGCCCCATCAACACCTCCGGGCCGCTGCCGCCCTGGCGCCACAGGATCACGGTCGAGGCATCGCGGAGTGCCGTTTTGTCTGGGTTCACGTCTCAGGCTCCGGTCTCGTGCCCTTTTGCGGGCGGCGCGGGCTCCCGGCCGAAGCCGTGCATCCGCCGCGACCATTGCAGCGCGACAAAGGCCCCCTTGATCCGCGGAAGCAGGTAGAGCGAGGCAGCCACGCAGAGAATGCTCAGGACCGTGGCCATGATCAGCGGGTCCAGCCGCAACTGGGAATAAAGGAGGTGCAGCGCGAAACCGACCATGTGCGCGACGATCAGGATCGTGAGATAGGCCGGCCCGTCGTCCGCTCTCTGGTGGTGGAAGGCTTCGCCACAGACAGCACAATGGTCAGCCACCTTCAGATAGCCGGAAAACAGCGGACCGCTGCCACATTTGGGGCAGCGTCGGCGCCACCCGCGCGCCATGGCACGTTTCAGCGGGCGCTCTTCGACGGCTGCAAGGGCCGCGCCCGTGTTCGGGGTTTGCATACCCACGTCTCCTGTGTCTGGCGGCCTTTCCGGAGCCGCACCCGTTCGCGCCGGCAGGATGACAGTTTCGAACGGGGAAGCGAAGCGGTTGGCGCCGCTTGCGGCGGGATGTCGCGAACAGGGCCGGGCTATGCCTGAACGCGCCGGGCGGCGCTGGCACGGCACCCGGATCGCGCCTCACGTTCATGTGATGGCATCCGGGTGGCGGGCGGTTCCGCAGTCGTGAATTCGAGATAAATTCATGAATATCAGTGCCCTGAAGTGCATTTTTCCGCAGCCGCCAACCTCTTCCCTCCGATCCTGCCCGCACAGCAGCGAAGAAAAAACTGCCGTCGCCGACGGAACGCGGCCATCGCGGCGTTGGAGAACCATACACGGCGCGAACAGCCGGGTAGGACCAGAAACGAAGAACAGGATACACGTGATGATCCGGATTGCACTTCTCTCGACCGCCATCGTCGTCGGACTCGCCGCGACGAGCGACGTTCAGGCGCGTGGCTTTGGCAGCAGGGGTGGCCCCATGGAGGCCCCGACTTTCGCCGAACTGGACACGAACGGCGACGGCAAGGTGACGGCAGAGGAAATGGCGGCCTTCCCCGCCGCGAAGATGGCCGAACGGTTCAAGGCCGCAGATACCGATGGCGACGGCAAGATCTCGAAGGCGGAGATGGGCGCGGCGATCGAAACGGCGCGTTCGGATCGCCAGGCCGCGCGGGTCGATCGCATGATCGCGCGTCTGGATACCGACAAGGACGGCGCCATCAGCGGGGAGGAAATGGTGGCCGCCGCCGGACAGCGCAGGTCGGCGGAGCCGGGCGGCCGCTTCCTTGAGCGGTTCGACACTGACAAGGATGGAGCGATCTCCGAGGCGGAGTTCGCCGAGGCGCAGAAATTCATGCAGATGCGCGGCGGCAAGGGGGAACGGGGCGGTCGTGGCGATCGCGACGGCAAGCGCGGCGGCGACCGGATGCCGTTCTGGAACAACTGAGGCACGGTCTCTGGCAATGTCCCGCGCGGCCGGCGGTCGCGCGGGGCTCTAACTACCGGGCATTGCGTTCCGATCCAGTTCAGGTCTAGGCCACGGATACCATGACCATGCCGCTTGACGCCGAAGCCGAGACATCGGACGAAGCCCTCTTGGCGCTCTATGCGAGCGGCAACCGGGCGGCGGCCCGCGTCTTGACGATCCGGCTGACGCCGCGGGTTCTGGCCCAGGCGCTGCGTATGCTGGGCGACCGGGCAGAGGCCGAGGACGTGGCACAGGAAGCGATGTTGCGGCTTTGGAAGATCGCGCCCGAGTGGCGCGATGGAGAAGCGCTGGTTTCGACCTGGCTCTATCGGGTGGCGAGCAATCTCTGCATCGACCGGTTGCGCCGTCGGCGCGGGGTGGGGCTCGACGAGGTTTTTGGCGACGGCGGAGAGCCGGAGGACGAAAGACCCGGTGCCGACCAGCGCCTTCTGGAGCGCGACCGCGCCGCAGCCTTGCGCGCGGCGCTGGCGGAATTGCCGGATCGGCAGCGTCAGGCCGTGGTGCTCCGGCATCTCGAGGGCTTGTCGAACCCTCAGATTGCCGCTGTGATGGACATCGGCGTCGAGGCGGTCGAGAGCCTGACCGCCCGAGGAAAGCGCGCTCTTGCGTCCCGGCTTTTGGGACGCAGGGCAGAACTGGGGTTGAGCGATGACACGTAAGTCTGCCGAAACCGTCGATACGGAACTGGAAACGTTCTTCAAGGCCGCCCGTGACGTGGATGGCGATCCCTCTGCGGATCTGATGGCGCGCGTTCTGGCCGACGCCTATGAGGAGCAACCGGCGCCCGGGCCTGCAGTGACCGCACCCGCGAAAGCGCCGCGCCGTGGCTGGCTTTCCGGGGCGATCGAGGCCATGGGAGGATGGCCGGCAATGACCGGACTTGCCGCGGCGACGATGGCAGGTGTCTGGATCGGCTACAGCCCCCCGCTCGCGCTCGAAACCCTTTCGCTGGACGTTCTCGACAGTGGGTATGGTTTGCCGCTGGATGGAACGTTGCCTGCATATGACCTGCTGCTGGCCGATGAATAGGAACCGCAAGACATGACCCATGGGCCCCAAACGCCCGACCCGACCCGCCGTCGCAGCCCTGTGTGGATGCGGGTGGTGCTGTTCGTTTCGCTGGCACTGAACCTCGCGATCCTCGGACTTGTCGGGGGCGCGGTATCCGGCACCTGGCGCCATGACGAGGATCGGCCGATCCGGATTTCCCGCGAACTCGGTCTTGGACCCTATCTCATGGCGTTGGAAAAAGATGACCGCCGGGCAATCCTGAAGGCCTCGCGGGCGCGGAAAGACAGCCTGCGGGAGGGGCGCAACGCATGGCGGCAGGCCTTCGCGGAGAGCCTTGCCGTGTTGCGATCCGACCCCTTTGATGCGATGCGCATGGCGGACCTTCTGGAGATCCAGAACAGGCAGGCGATTTCCGGCTGGCGGCTCGGACAGGACATCCTTGTCGCGCGGCTGGGCGAGATGTCTCCGGAGGCGCGCCGGGCCTTTGCCGATGATCTGGAAAACGGGATCCGGGGCCGGGACTGGCGGAAGGGCGAACCGCCCAACGGCGAGGGTCATCGCAAGGGCGATCGCGGAGAGGGGCCGCGTTCTCACGCAGATTGATTGCCTTCAGGCTGTCTTGAGTGGGTCCTGATGCTGGACCGCTCCGATCACGCCGCCGCCCGGTTGGTCTGATGCGTATTGACCCGGTTCCGACCCTCGGCCTTGGCGGCATAGAGAGCCTTGTCCGCGCGGTCGAGAAGGCTGGAGGTCCTTTCCCGCCCGCGCGGATCGGGCTGACAGACCACGAGCCCGATGGAGATGGTCTGTTCCAATGGTGCCGGCTTCGGGGCGCCGTCGACCGCCGGCACCCGGAACCGTTGACTTGCAACAGCCCCGCGGAGTCTTTCGGCGGCGTTGACCGCAGCGGCGGCAGAAATGTTCGGAAGCACTGCTAGGAACTCTTCCCCGCCGATGCGGGAAATCAGGTCCACGTTGCGGAGGTTGGCCGAGAGGGTTTCGGCTACGGTCTTCAACACATGGTCGCCAGTCGCGTGGCCATGGGTGTCGTTCACCCGTTTGAAGTGATCAAGATCGATGAGCATGATGGCAAAAGCCCGCTCTGCGGTCTCCGCCTGTTCGCGGATGCGGCTCAGGTGCGACATCGCATAGCGCCGGTTGAAGAGCCCGGTCAGGGGGTCGGTCACTGCCATCTGAAGGCCGTCGCGAACCTTGCTGCGCAGCCGATCAGCCTGCCGTTTCTGCTGCATCATGGCGCGCAGGCGCAAGACCAACTCGTCGGCATGGATTGGCATCGAGACGATGTCCGATGCTCCCAGATCGAGCGCCATGGTGGCGGATTGCCTGCTTCCGGGTTCGGTCACGATGACGATGCCGGCGTGACGGGTTGCCGGGCGGGAGCGCAGCTCGGACAGGAGGAGCAGACCACCGCCGGGCCAATCGAGATCGGCCGGAACAACAAAGAGGTCCATCTGCTCTTCGCCACTAAGAACCTGTTCGCGGCTTTGCAGCTCGATCCGGTCGCTGGTCAGGTCGGTCAGCTGCTGTTTCAGCGGCTGCATACCCTTGTGCCCCGCACCCACAAGGCAGATGCGGCCGGCGGGGGTGAAGCTGCTGGCCGGTTCGGCAAAGCCAAGGGCCTGGCTGGTGCCGTCCCGCAGGGCAAGTTCGGCCGCGACACCGCGGGCGCGAAGCAGGCTGCGGATGCGGGCCAGCAACTCCATCTCGTCAAAGGGTTTGGACAGGAATTCCGCGGCACCCGCTTTCAGCGCCGCAAGCTTCAGATCCATTTCGGTATGGGACGTTACCACGATCACGGGGATATCCGCGGTGGCGGGGTCGGACCGCAGCGCGCGGCAGACATCCAGCCCGTCCATGTCCGGCATCGCCATGTCAAGGAGGATCAGCTCCGGTCGTTCGCGCCGGGCGATCTCAAGCGCTTCACGTCCACCGCCAGCCTGCAACACGTCATAACACGCATTGGTCAGCTTGACCTTCAGTATGATGCGATTGGTCGCAACATCGTCGACGACCAGAATTCTTCCGGGCATTGCGACGCACTCCTGTGATAGGCTTCCACCGGCCCTTGTCGTGATCATCTTTTGTTGGGATTGGTTAAGGAAACCTTTAACGCCATCGACGCAAAGGGTCGAAAAGCCCGGGGAGGCCTGAATGAAGCAAGAAAGCGCCGAGACACTCGCCCTGACGGCACTGGCCTGGCTGGCTGGGAGCGACGACATGCTTCCGGTCTTTCTCGGCGCCACCGGCGCTTCGCTGGACGATGTGAAGAACCGGGCGCAAGATCCTGAATTCCTTGCCTCCGTTCTCGATTTCCTGATCATGGATGACGCTTGGATCGCCGCATTCAGCGAAAGCACCGGCGTGCCCCTCGAAGCACCGCTCGAGGCGCGTCAGGCGTTGCCCGGCGGCTTGGTTCGCAACTGGACCTGACGTTTTCGTGACCGGGATAGCCACCAGAAAAGGTCTGCGCGGCCTGCTGTTCGACAAGGACGGCACGCTGTTCGATTTCCAGGCGAGCTGGGGCGGCTGGGCCGCGGATCTCGTTCTGGAGCTTGCGGGGAATGACGCCGATCTGGCCGATGCCGCGTCTGCGCTGATCCGGTTGGACCGCGCTGCCCGGCGTTTTTACCCGGACAGCGTTGCCATTGCTGGCACCGCCGACGAAGCCGCCGCCGCGCTGCACCCCGGATTGCCGCACCTGTCGCAGGACGAAATCCTCTTCACGATGATCGAGCGGTCCCGGGGATTGGCCCCGGTTGAGGCCGCACCGCTCGCACCGCTTTTGTCGCAACTGAAGGAGGCTGGGTTCCTGCTTGGCGTGGCAACCAACGATTCGGAGGATCCAGCCCGCGCCCAGCTTGCCGGGCTGGGGGTCGAAAGCGTTTTCGAGTTGATCATCGGGGCAGATTCGGGACATGGGGCAAAACCCGACCCCGGGCAATGCCTGGCCTTTGCCGATGCCATTGGCGTGGCGCCGGGCGAGGTGGCCATGATCGGGGACAGTACCCATGACCTGCTCGCCGGTGCCGCGGCCGGAATGGTCCCCGTTGCCGTTCTGACAGGCACCGCGAGCGAAGCAGACCTGTCGTCCCATGCCGAGGTCGTGTTGCCCGATATCGGTCACCTTCCGGCATGGCTCGGCGTGGTCTGACCGCGCGAGGCGTCCCGGCCTGAGCCATTTGCGACACGGACAGTCGGTTTCGGCAGGCTCGCTCTGCCGGGGCATCGTCATGATTCGAGGGCTCGATGGAGGACCGTGATGACTGCCGAGACCCCTGCGAACACTTCCGGCGTCCCGTCCAGGGAAGGCCAGCCACGACGGCGTGGGCGCAGCGGCGGGCGAGCGGGTAATGCCCGGCGGGTGGCGACGGGCGTGATCGAGCAGATGCCGTGGCGCCTGCCAGAGAACACCGACCGTCCGACCGAGCCGCTCGACGAGGGCGGCGTACAGGCGATCCATGCCGGCGCAATGCGCATTCTGGAAGAGGTGGGAATCGAGTTCCTCAACGACGAGGCGCTGGCGCTTTTCCGGGACGCGGGGTGCACGGTCTCGGGCACCAATGTCCGCATGGGGCGCGACTGGGTCATGGAGATGGTGGGCAAGGCTCCCTCCAGTTTCACGCTCACTCCCCGCAACCCGGATCGGACGCTCACCGTGGGCGGGCGCACGATCCTGTTCGGCAATGTCTCTTCCCCTCCCAACTACTGGGATGCGGAGACCGGAAAAGTCCCCGGCACCCGTAGCCAGTGCCGCGATCTGCTCAAGCTCACCCAATACTTCAACTGTATCCACTTTGCCGGTGGCTATCCGGTCGAGCCGGTGGACATTCACGCCTCCGTCCGTCATCTCGACGTGCTTCATGACAAGTTGATGCTGACCGACAAGGTGGTGCACGCCTATTCCCTTGGGCCCGAGCGCGTCGAGGATGTCGTGGAGATGGTTAAGATTGCAGGCGGATTGTCGGAGGAGGCCTTTCAGGCCACGCCCCGGATGTACACCAACATAAACTCCACATCGCCGCTCAAACACGACATTCCCATGATCGATGGCTGCCTGCGGCTGATCCGCAGGGGGCAGGCGGTCTTCGTGACGCCCTTCACCCTTGCAGGGGCGATGGCGCCCGTGACGATGGCGGGGGCCGTCGCACAATCCATCGCGGAGGCGCTGTCCGCAATCGCCCTGTTCCAATGGGTGCGGCCCGGGTGTCCCTGCGTCATCGGGACGTTCACCTCCAACGTCGACATGAAATCCGGCGCACCGGCATTTGGCACTCCCGAATACATGCGCGCGACACAGATGACGGGACAGATGGCGCGCTTCTACGGTCTGCCGATGCGTGCCAGCGGGTCCTGCGCGGCAAATGTGCCGGATGGACAGGCAACCTGGGAAACGTCCAATGCGCTCTGGTCGGCGGTGCAATCGGGCACCAACATCGTCTATCACGCTGCCGGTTGGCTGGAGGGGGGGCTGATTGCGAGCCCCGCGAAATTCGTCATGGATTGCGAGATCATCCAGCAGATCCAGCGCTATTTTGAGCCCGGGATCGTCGCCACCGGCCCCGAGGATGTCGCCGTGGAGGCGGTCGCAGCGGTTGGGCCAAACGGCCATTTCTTCGGAACGCCGCACACGCAGGAGCGCTATACCACGGCCTTCTACCAGCCGTTTCTGTCGGATTTGCGCAACTACGAGGCGTGGGACCTTGCGGGCGGCACCTGGACTGCCGCGCGTGCGCACGAGATTTGGAAGAAGATCGTGAACGAGTTCGAGCCACCCGCCATGGACGTTGCGATCGCAGAGCAACTCTCTGATTTCGTTGCCCGTCGCAAGTCCGAGGGCGGCGCGCCAACCGACTTCTGACCCCGCAAAGATTTCTCGCCCCGGCTTCGTCTTTTGTTAAACCACGCGAACTAGCCTCATTGATCAGAAGAGGTGTGGGCCATGCACGGACTGGTGAACCGTTCCATTCAATGTTTCGTTCGAGATACCTATGGTCTCGACCTCTGGGGAGAGGTCGCAGCCGCGATAGGGATCGAGCCGGAGGGATTCGAAGCCCTTTTCAGCTATGATGACGAACTGACGGAGCGAATGATCGCGACCATTTCCGAGCGGCTCCACAAGCCTGAGGCGATGGTACTGGAAGATGTGGGAACCTACCTGATCAGCAACCGGGAAGCCGAGGCGGTTCGACGGCTTCTCCGGTTCGGCGGCGACACCTTTTCGGAACTCCTCAACTCTCTGGACGATCTGCCCGATCGTGCGCGGCTTGCCGTTCCGGACCTCGAGATCCCGCAACTGGAAGTTGCCGACGGGGAGGACGGAATCCTGACGCTGAGCGTCACCGGACATCCAGGATTTGCTTGTGTTCTGCTGGGGGTATTGCGTGCCCTTGCGGACGACTACGGTGCCCTCGTGTTGATGGATCTGGAGGAAAGCGGAGCAGACCGGTCGATCATACTGATCCGGATATTCGACTCCGACTTCAGCGAGGGCAGGGCGTTCAGCCTTGCCAACCCCTCGGGTGCCTCGGGGAGGGATGGGCGTTGAACAAGCCGGCTGTGCCCCATTTGGAAAGGCTGCCCTGTTGGAAGGAGACATGTGGCAAGCACGGCTGCATGGCGGGCCTCTCGATCCGGCTGGACTCACTCGACCTGATGATGCCCATGCACCTGGCTGTCTCGCAGGACGGACGCATCCTGCGAACCGGCCCGACGCTGCGCAAGCTTCGCCCGGACATCGGCCTGCAGGGGGCGGCTCTGTTCGATCTGTTCGATATTCGGAGGCCCCGTGACTGCTGCACCGTCGGGGATTTGCTGGCAAGCGATGGTGGGCGCGTGTCCCTTTCCTTTCGGGAGGGGTCGAAGGAGAGTTTCAAGGGGCTCATCGTGCCGTTGCCCTGCGAGGCTGGAGGGTTGCTCAACCTGTCCTTCGGATTCTCCGTGATTGATGCCGTTCGCAACCACGATCTGACAGCCGGTGATTTCGCGTCCACGGATCTCGCGGTCGAGATGCTCTACCTTGTGGAGGCCAAGTCCGCTGCCTTGCACGAATCCCGCAAGCTGAACCTTCGCCTGCAGGGCGCCAAGGTGGCGGCGGAGGAGCAGGCTTTTACGGATACGCTGACTGGTTTGAAGAACCGTCGCGCCCTGGATCACGTGTTGAAACGCCTGATCGACGATTGTGTGCCGTTTGGGATGATGCATGTGGACCTCGACTTCTTCAAACAGGTGAATGACACCTATGGTCATGCCGCCGGTGACGAGGTTTTGCAGGTCGCGGCGCAGGCTCTCGCCGTGGAAACCAGAGATACCGACACCGTTGCCCGGCTAGGCGGAGACGAGTTCGTTATTATTTTCAAAAGGCTGACAGATGCGGAAGTGCTCACGAAACTGGCCAAGCGTCTGATTGCCCGGATTGAGCAGCCGGTGCCGTACCACGACGATCTGTGCTGTATCTCCGCCAGTGTCGGCATCACCACCAGCCTCATCCGACCTGGCGCGGTCTCGGCCGACACGATGCTGAAAGACGCCGACGTTGCGCTCTATCGCTCCAAGGCTGCAGGCCGCGGGAGGTGTACGGTTTTCTCGATAGTAAAGGAATGACGTAGGGGATGGCGAGTACTGTGCCGGCCGGGACTCGTAGATCGACATTGCGGTTTGTCACCGGCCGCCGCTTGGTCCATTGTCCTGCTCGGCCCCGGCGCCTCCCGCGTGCAACGCGTGTGTTTGGACGGGGCCGGTGTATCGAAGATGGATGGCTCCATGCTCTATATCCTCCGCCACGGTGAGACACGCTGGAACGTGCAGGGCCGGATGCAGGGGAGCCAGGATTCGCCGCTCACCGAGCGCGGGCGCGGCCAGGCGCAATGCCAGGGAGACGTCCTGCGGGCCAACGGCGGGAGTGAGCTTCCGGTCTTCTGTAGTCCACAGCCGCGCGCGATCGAGACCGCGCGGATCGCTCTGCCCGGTGCCCCCATCCGGGAAGACGGGCGCTTGTGCGAGGTTGCCATGGGTCAATGGCAGGGGCTCACGATGGACGAGATCGAAGAGGGATGGCCCGACGCGCTGACGGACCCGCACCCGTTTCTGTGGAAGTTCTTCGCGCCCGGCGGAGAACGTCTGGAGGCCGCTCAGGCTCGTGTCCGCTCCTTTTTGTCCGACTGTCCCGCGTCGGCAGTGATTGTCACCCACGGTGTGACGGCGCTCCTTCTCCGGGGGCAGTTGCTCGGCGCCGACCTCGAAGAAATGGCATGCTACAGGGACGGACAGGGCGCGGTCTATCGCGTCGCAGATGGCCAGCAAACCCGGCTGGAGCGCACATAGATCTCTGGTGCCCCGCTGCTTTCATGCTACTCTCCAGTCGTCACGATTTGCCGGAGCGGTGAGCTGCATGGAGTTGCGTGAGTTTATTACCCGGGCCCAGAGGGTTCAGGACACTGACATGCTCTGGGCGCTCTCGCTGGAGTTCTTTCATGGCTTTGGCGTCAGGATGGTCGGATATCGGTACTTCGTGGGCCTCCCTGACCCCAACGAAGTGCCGGTGATGGCGACCGATGGCATCCCGCAAGCCTTCCTCGAACGGATTCTGAACGAGCGGCTGTATCTGCTTAACCCGATCCCGGACATCGTCTCACGCTCCACTGAGCCCATGTTCTGGTCTGATGTCGCGCGCATGTCGGACCTTCTGGAGGAGGAAACGGCGTTTATTGACGACGTCCTCCAGAAGAACCTCGGTGACGGCCTAGCCATTCCGGTGTTCGGTCCGACCTCGCGCAATGGCCTGTTTCAACTGGCCTATGGCGGCGCCCGCCCGGCAACCAGCCAACGGGACGCGCGTGTGATTCAGCTCGGTGCGCAGTTGGCACATCTGACCTACTGCAAGATGTCGGAGCGCGGACAAGTGGACAGCCACGGCATGACCGACCGCGAGAAGGAGGTTCTTGCGTGGATTGCAAAGGGCAAGTCGAACTCGGTCATTGCCGATATTCTGGGGATATCGATCCATACGGTCGATACGCATGTGCGACGTATTTTCCGAAAACTCGGCGTGAACGATCGCACCACAGCCGCAGTCAAAGGGCTTGGCGTCGGGGTATTGCAACCCGCCGCCTAGGCGAAATCCGACGCCCCCGAACCGGTGTCACGCAGGTTCGGGACTGATCCGAGTGGTTCGAACCCACTATATCCCTTTCATCGAAGGCAGGACGCCACCTGATGTGGCCGGTACACGGGTTTGACGAGCACGCCGCAGAGCTGCGACGGGCCCAGCCGAACACGATGTCGGATACCGGTCCAATTCCAGGTGACGCGTCAGCCCGAACACCCCGGTGGCCTTTTCTCGTTTCGGCCGAAGGGGCGTTCCTTCTCGAAGGAGCGAACTATGCACCACTCACGTGCAGCACCTGCGGGTGGCGCGAGGGCGGCAGGCTCATGGGGATGGCCTGTCGCCCTCTTTTTATTTTAATGACAACAGTGGCTTGCTGGAAGGCGGGCGGATTGAGGCCGGTCGGAAGTTCGACCTTTCAGGCCGGCCCGAGAAAACGGACACGGTCGCGGGTACGGCTCCGATTTGCAAACAACCGGTTAACGGTTCGTGCGCGGGATTAGCGCTGCTGAAATCCGCCTCTCGTGGAATGCGTCCGAATTCAGGAGATTCCCATGAGCACCACCCGTTCCCTTGTGAGACCATTCTCGACCTCCATGTCGGCGCCCATCCCCGGTGGTCGCGGGAATGGGCCAGGCGGAACCTCAAGGATTACCGAAGTGTTCCTGCTGGCAGGTCAGTCCAACATGGCTGGGCGAGCGGATTTCGATGGGGGGCAACTCTATCCGACAGGGGTCATGCAGTATACGCGCGCCGGCACCCTTGTTGCGGCGACGCCACCGCTCGACCACCACAGCCCGCAGGCTGGCAGCATGGGCCTCAGCTTGCAGTTTGCCATCGACTACACGACCGCCAGGCCGAACCGCGATCTGGTGCTCCTGCCCGCAGCGCAAGGCGGATCCGGTTTCGCCGACGGCCACTGGAACTCGGGAGATGACCTGTACGAAGATCTCGTCGCGCGTGCCAACACGCTTTTTGCCGAGAACCCGACATTCCGACTGGCGGGGATTCTCTGGCAACAGGGAGAGGCGGATTCAAAGAGCGTCGAGGCTGCGGAGGCCTATGGCGATCGGCTGGCGGCGATGGTTGCTAGTCTGCGGAACGATGTGACCGCGGCCAGTGCCACGACCCCCTTCGTCTGTGGTGGCCTTTTGCCGTCTATTCCCGTCGACGCTTTCCCATATTCGGCGACGGTTCAGGACACCCTCAAGGAAATCCAGACGCGTTTGACCCATGTGGCATTTGCGAGTTCCGATGGCCTGACCGACATTGGCGACGACCTCCATTTCGATGCGGCAAGTCTGCGTCTTCTCGGTGGGCGGTTCCACACGGCGCTTTCGGACCTGAACAGCGAACTGGTGGACGCCGAGGTCGATCACGTGGAAACCGAGGCCATTGGACACTGGATGTTCGGGGCCGACAACCCGAACCACGACGGGCAGGCTGGAAACAGTCTGAACGAGTTCGGAGATCCGCCGGCTCTCTCGGATGGCTACATGACCCTGGCGCCGGGCCACAAGAACGGGCTGCTGTCCGACCTGGAAGAACCGCAGGACATGACGATGTGTATGGCGATCCGGATGCCCACGGGTGGGCTCGGTGTCATTTCCGGAGGCGCAATGCGGGCAAGTGGCAGTCCCGGTAGCTGTTCCTTCGTGATCCCACCTAGCACCGGACACATTCGGTGCAACACGGTCAACAGCACCGGCGGGATCACCAACAACGATATTCACGCCGCCCCCTACGTGCCGGGGTCGTGGTTTTTTGTCGCCTGGTCGCATGCCTCCACCGGCGAGTTCGTCGGTTTCAAGTCTCACGACGGGGGCAATGTCGTCACAACCGGCTCGGCGCCGCGCGCGATCAATGATGCCGGCCTGAAGCTGGCCGTCGGAGATGTGCACTTCGTGAACGAGATTCCCGGCTTCGACAGTGCCTACGACATCGCCGAGATGGTCTATTTCGACACCGCTCTGTCGAGTGCTGAGATTGGACAGGTGTTCGCGCGGTCCGCGTCGCGCCTGGCCGTGAGAGGGATCGCTTTGTCCGGAGAAATCCCGCCGATGGCGGTGACCTTTGATCAGGCACGCGATCTGGCCCTCGCGGCGGATCCGTCGGGTGTTGCACTGTCGGTGGCAGAGAGCCTGAGTGCGGGGCAGATCTGGCAGGACGTTTCCGCCACGACATCAACGGTCATCGGCGATCCGGTCGGGCAGTGGGGGCAGGCCTTGCAGGCGGGGGGCTTGGAGACGCGACCTACGCTTGGGTTGGTGGACGGGCACCCGGCCATCGTCGGCGACGGGGTGGACGATTGCATGGACCTTCCGTTTGTGCATTCGGGCAGTGAACTCTATCTGGCCGCAGCGGTGCGGCCTGAGTTCCTTGCCTCCAACAGCCGGCTGGTTTCCATCGGTTTGCCGGGGGACGATGACTGGAACGACGATCGGTTCATCAGCGCCATTTCCTGTCAGAGTTCCGGTGTCATCGGACCGAATCGAGGGACAACGACGGCCTACGGGACACCTCCCCCCGGCGCCTTTGTTCTGGAGGTTCTGTCGACAACGACGGCATTGGTGTTCTCGATCAACGGCACGGCTCCCGTGATGGTGCCCCATGGGAACAAGTCGGCCTTTGAAACGCAGGTTCTGCGGATTCACAGGTCGACCAGCGGAGTTGGTGCCGGGGCGTCCGCGCTATTCAACCTCGTGGCCTTGCGCGCCATTCCGGATCAGGCAGCGCGCCAGGGGATCCGCGAAGCCCTCGCCGCGGATTCACCGGTCGTTGCGCTTTGAGATATGGGGCGGGCCAGAGTGCCGGAGCCTTTGCACCCGGGGGAAGCATTGACACGGGGATATGTCGCCCCGTGTGATCGCGGTCGCGACGGGGTTGCACGCTCTGCCAATGATGCGGTATGAACCGCCGCGAGGGTGATTAGCTCAGTTGGTAGAGCGCTTCGTTTACACCGAAGATGTCGGGAGTTCGAGCCTCTCATCACCCACCATTTTTCATGAAATCAAAACCTTGCGAGTTATATCGGCCCGCAGTGTTCAACGCGCATGGCGCCGCAGAGGGCCATGCGCGTTGCGACTGCTATGGCCGATTCCGAGCGTGATATGCACGGGGACAGACGGGCGCGGCAGCTTCTGCCGTCATCGACCGGTGAGGGCCCAGTCGACGAGGCAGATGCAGCCTCCCGGCGCGAAGGCCGCTCCAGCTGTTGTCAACGACTGCCGGAACCGATCCGTTGCGACAAAAAAAACTGCTGACGCGCCCTAGGCCCAGCCGTGGGTCAGTTCGACCGACAGGTTTTTAAGGAACTCCGCGAGCGCCTTGTCATCGGCTCCGTCAACATTCGTGAGACCGTGAAGGCGGACAAAGCTGTCGTTGATGGCGCGGAGATCCTCCTCGGAAAACGGCGTATCCGTCCTTGCGAAACTGCCGACGCTGCGCGTTCCGACATCATTTACCGAGGCAGTGAAACCGTGTTCGATGCCGTGTTCCCGGGCAAGGCCGATGACATTGGCGGGATCGTCACCTTCCAGCTCCGACCAATCGATGATTCCCTCGTTTTGCAAGCCCCACTTGACCGTGGGGTCGTGCATGACCAGCCCTTTCTCGGAATAGACCTTTGCCCAGTCCGGACGGTAGGTCTGAAACAGAAATTTCGGTGTTGAAAAGCTGACATGAAGCGCAACGGCGAAGCCAGCACTGCACGCATCGTTGATCTCCGCCAGAATGACACGAACTTGACCTATGTCGTCCATTTTTTGCCTTTGTTTCCCGGTAGGCCTAGATTGTGAGTGGATCTATACGGCCGCGTGATTGCAGCCTAGCAGAAGTCTCGAAAGTTCGACAACAAACGATCTGGCAGTAGAAATGGCACGAGACGAAATCGAACAGGACAAGGATGTACTGGAAATGCTGGCGCCCGCCGGATTCCACGTCGCCGTCCGTGTTGGTTTCGCGTTTCCGGAATATGAATGGAATACGTTGCCGCGCGCCTGGGTTTGTGTCTACACGCGGGACGCGTTGATGCTCTACGACCCGGTGACCCGATGGATCTACGAGAACACCGGCTCCGTGAGGTGGAGTGAGATTGGGCTGGACGATCCTCGAAACGTCCTCGCACTGGCCGCGAACCACGGGCTGACGTTTGGCGCCGCGATCTGTGTGGTCGACGAGAACGAACCGGGCATTCGCACGTTCGGCACCTTTGCCCGGTCGGACACCGATTTCACCGACGAGGAGATTGCCACGCTCACGGCGCACCTTGCCCGACTCCACCGGCAGGAACCGATCGCGCTGATCCTGACCGATGCCGAGATCGAGACTCTCCGCATGCTTCGGGACGGGCTGCTGACCAAGCAGATTGCCCATGAACTGGAGATCAGCGAGAGCGCGGTGAAACAGCGCCTGAAGAGCGTGAAGACCAAGCTCGATGCCCGGAACACCATTCACGCCGTGACAATTGCGGAGCGTAGGGGCTTGTTCAGAATGGCATAATTGCCACTGACCCAAGTTTATCCGAGCTCGCCCGGAGATTTCGTTTCACAACGCATCCAACCTTGTCATTCTGCCCGAGAGAAACGGTGGGGACCGATGCAAAACATCTGCTTCGACATGGCATCCATGCATGAGCATGGAGACGCGTTCTACGGGTTCCTGCGGCTTCGCAAGAAACTCTTCGTGGATACGCTGAACTGGGACATACCACATAATGATGTGGTCGAGATGGACCAGTACGACAATCCCTTGGCACATTTCTCGCTGGTCGTGCAGGATGGCGAGGTTGTCGGAGGCGCGAGAACGATGCCGGTGGACGCCAACTGGGGTCATCATACGAGCATGTTCAAGGACGCATCGATGGGGCTGCTGGATGGCATTCCTGCCGACCTGATAGACGGACCTTTCGAGCCTTCGGTCAGTTGGGAATGCACCCGGCTGGCGATTTCCGACAAGATCTCGGGGGCCGAGGACCGGACCCGTTGTCTTGACCTGATCGTGGATGGCCTTGCCAAGATTGCAACTGCGAACGGCGCCACCACCCTGGTGTCCCTGTCGCCGCCTGCACTATTGCGGGCGTTGCGAAAACTCGGTCACAACGTCCTGCAGATCGGTCGTGTCTATCGCTGTGAGAACGATGGCCGCAGCTATGCGCTACTGAGCATGCCGGCGCTGACCTCCAGCCAGGCAAGTGCGCACCATCGTCCGCCGCGGCTTCGCGCGGTGTCGTAGCGGCAGCTACACCGGGACGGAACCGGTCCGGGGAAATGGTTTGTTTCCTGATTGGGCCTTAATCAACGCTAGCTTTCCATGCAACCGTCACGTTGCGGGGGCTTGCAAACGGGCTGCAGGCATATGGCGAAAACACAATCCCTATCGAAAAAGACCCCACCGGAGGGCGCAAACTGCGCCCCGGTGAACGTGCATTGCACGCGTCTGTTCGGGGAAAGGAACCTCCCAAGTCTCTCCAACGATTATGTCGATGCGAGGTTTGAGCGGTCGGAAGCCGAGTTCAAAGGCAACTGCTTTGTCGGCGAGCGTTCCATTTTAGGGTTGGTTTCAAAGCGTTTCCTCGGCGACCGCAGTTGACGGTTGGTATTCGCACTCGGTGCGAGAAACGCGAACCAGCAATCATCTAAAACTTCAACAGAATACTTCACGTTTCAACTCCGCCTTCCCAGGGACAATACCAACTTCCGGTCCAATAGAGGCGGAAGCTGGGAACTGGCTTGTTCAATCAATGGAATTCACCTGTCGGGGGACTCCTCCGATGTGCAGGCCGTCGAGCCGGACAGCTTCAGCCTGCGCGCACCGGCCTTGACGAAGCGGGAGAGCCTCGCGGCTTCGTCCACGGCATCGAGCGCAAGGTTGCGCACAAAGTATGACAGGCGCCGGAACCAGGTTGGGATATTCGGATACAGAATAACAACAAAGAACAATAAAACTCCGCCTATCACCAGTAAGTCACCCATTTCCAGCACCTGCCATACCCGTCCCCCCGCCATTGGATAATTGGCGATCCTGGCTCGTGGCGCACCATGTTCAAAGGTGCAGAGTGCCGGTAGATTCTCGAACAATCAGACCAATTGTCTGCAAATTGTTCTTATCTTGTCTTAGGTGGCGGCGCCACAGGGATGGAGCGCTACCGGCGTCGCAGTCGGGACATGCACGCCACTCGGGGTCTTCCCTGCAAGGGCATGGGGCTCGATTGGCCAACCACTTGCCACGGTTCGTTCGGGGGGCGGGTCCGCATGTGGCCGAGGCTGCACCCTCACCCATTTGCAAGTGCCTCCAACGGGACTATCGATGATTCCTTGGCGTACCGGACATCCCTGTGGCCCTGGCACCGATATGGCAACGAGCGCGCCACTGCCCGCAAAGCCCACCGGATTCGAAGGATTGGATCTGCGCGCCCCTCAAACTGCTCAGCCCCAGCGACCAAGCGGCCTCCCGGGGGGTTACTCTCTATGGTGGTGGGCTGCCGTGGGCGCGGGTCGCACCGTAGGTTGCTGCGGGGCCGAAACTCCGCAGCGAGTTCTGCCGCGGGTCTATCAGGCGGCGCTGCGGGCGTCGGCGTCCAGCGCTTTCTTGGCTTCGCGGAATGCCACACAGCCTTCGTCGATCCTCTCGGACAGACGATTGACGACCCGGCCCTGCGAAATGCCGGCATCGGGACAGGCATCGAAATACTGCGCGAGGATCCTTTCCAGGAAGGCCAGCAACCGTTTCGGGTCGGTCTCGCCGCTCTCGCGGACGGCCCAGCCGATGGTCTCGTCGAGGCAGTCCTCGAAGAACCGAGGGGCAAGGTCGACGCCATCCGCATCAGTCCATGCCGGAACCACGTTGTTGTCCTTCAGGTCGCCGGCAACGACAAACAGGGTCTGGGCCGCCGATGTCGTCGACGGGTACTGCCCGCGAAGGATTGCGAGTTGCTGCATACGGTCCATTGTTTCTGTCTCCTCATCTGCTTTCCCTTGAACAGATGGGAGCAACCACGGGATCGCGGAAGGTGCCTGCCTGTAGGATACGGTAGCCAACAGTTGCCGGGGCTGCGCCAGTTGGAGGGCGCGAGTTGCCCGAAAGGGCAAAGCCAGAGACCCGGTTCGGTAATTCAATCGTGACACTGGCAGCGCGGACCTGACGCGCGGTTCGGGAACGCTGGAGCGCGCCTCGTGACCGATGTAGCGTGCCGATCGAACCCAGAACCGGAGGCCCCGCAATGACCCGCTCGAATATCCTGATCCTGATGGTCGATCAATTGAACGGGACATTGTTTCCGGACGGCCCGGCCGACTGGCTGCACGCGCCTAACCTTCGGCGCCTTGCGGAGCGTTCGGTGCGTTTCGCCAATTGTTATACCGGCTCACCGCTCTGCGCGCCGGGGCGGGCAAGCTTCATGTCGGGGGAGTTGCCGTCCGTCACCGGGGTGTACGACAATGCCGCCGAGTTTCCCTCGGACCTGCCGACCTATGCCCACCACCTGCGGCGGGCGGGCTATCACACGTCGCTCTCGGGGAAGATGCACTTTGTCGGACCCGACCAGATGCACGGGTTCGAGGAGCGGCTGACCACCGATATCTACCCGGCCGATTTCGGTTGGACGCCGGATTACCGCAAGCCCGGTGAGAGGATCGACTGGTGGTACCACAACATGGGGTCGGTGACCGGGGCCGGGGTGGCGGAAATCTCCAACCAGATGGAATACGACGACGAGGTCGCCCATTGCGCCTCGCGCAAGCTCTACGATCTGGCACGACGCCACGACGAGCGGCCGTGGTGCCTGACGGTCAGCTTCACCCATCCGCATGATCCCTATCTGGCGCGTCGCCGGTTCTGGGACCTCTACGAGGAGTGCGAGCACCTGTTGCCCGAGGTCGCGGCAATGCCCTATGCCGAGCACGACCCGCATTCGCAGCGGATATTCGATGCCAACGACTGGCGCAGCTACGATATCTCCGAGGACGACATTCGCCGGTCGCGTCGCGCTTATTTCGCCAATATCTCCTATCTCGACGAGAAGATCGGAGAGTTCCTCGACATCCTGCAGGCGACCGATCAGGAGGCGACCATCCTGTTCGTCTCCGACCACGGGGACATGCTGGGGGAACGCGGGCTCTGGTTCAAGATGACCTTCTTCGAAGGGTCCGCGCGGGTGCCGATGATGATCAGTGCCCCGGGGCTGGCGCCTGGTCGGATCGACCATCCGGTCTCGACCATCGATGTCTGCCCGACGCTGTGCGACCTCGCCGGCATCAGCATGGAGGAAATCGCTCCGTGGACACAGGGCCGCAGCCTTTTGCCCGTGATCGGGGGGGCGGAGCGTGGGATGGTGCCGATGGAATATGCGGCCGAGGCATCCTATGCACCGCTGGTCGCGCTGCGCGCGGGGCGGTTCAAATACACACGCTGTGCGCTCGATCCAGAACAGCTTTTCGACCTTGAGGCCGACCCCAACGAGTTGACCAATCTCGTGGCCGCGCCGGCTCACGCGGAGGTGCTGGCGCGTTTCCGGTCCGAGGCCGACGCCCGCTGGGACCTTGAGCGGTTCGATGCCGCTGTCCGCAAGAGCCAGGCGCGTCGCTGGGTCGTCTACGAGGCGCTGCGGAACGGTGCGTATTTTCCTTGGGATTACCAGCCGTTGCAACGGGCCAGCGAACGTTTCATGCGCAACCACATGGACCTCAACGAGGTCGAGCACCGTGCGCGCTACCCGCGCGGAGACTGACCGCGCATGCCCACGCCGGGGCTTCCGACGTCGTCGCCAGCCAGGTGCCGGGGCAGGCGGCGGCGGCCACCGCTTCGCGCGCGGCATCCCCAAGCGGTCGCGCAGGTTTTGCGTGGCCGAGGGGCATGGCAATCGCACGGTACGCCGAGACCTGCGAGGATGGCCGCAAGGACATGCAGAGGAGGGGCTGACGTGACAGGTGACAGTGAAGGGCAGCTCCGCGCGCAAACGGTGGCGTATCGTGCAGGGGCAACGGGGAGCAAGGCACATGTCTGACGCTCCGGAGCAGGGGTTCCCGGTGGCTGAATACGCCGCGCGCACCGCGCGGGCTCAGGCGCTGATGGCTGCGCAGGAGCTGTCCGGGCTGTTGCTGACGACCGAAGCGGAGGTGCGCTATTTCAGTGGTTTTCACACGCTGTTCTGGCAGAGTCCGACACGGCCGTGGTTCCTGTTTCTGCCCGCAGAAGGCAAACCCATTGCGATCATCCCGGAGATCGGCGCCCCGCTGATGCGGCGATGCTGGATCGAGGACATCCGGACATGGCCCGCTCCGCGACCGCAGGACGACGGGCTTGGCCTGTTGACCGACATCCTTGCCCCGCTGGCCGCGCAAGGTGCGCGGGTCGGTCTTCCGAAGGGGCCGGAGACCCATCTGCGCATGCCGCTTGGGGACTTTGAAACCCTGCTTGCCCGTCTGTCCGGTCTCGACATCGTCGATGCCACCGGAATTCTTCGGTCATTGCGGATGGTGAAGTCCGACACCGAGATTGCGAAGATCGCCCATATCTGCGCCATCGGGTCCCGCGCCTTTGCCCGCGTTCCCGCACTGGCCCGGGATGGCCAGCCGCTGGAGGCGTTGTTCCGGGAGTTTCGGCAGGAGGCGCTGGCGCAGGGGGCCGACGATGTGCCCTACCTTGTCGGTGGGGCCGGGCAGGGCGGCTATGGCGACGTGATCTCTCCGCCCACCCGGAAACCCTTGCGAAAGGGCGATATCCTGATGCTCGACACCGGCGCGACCTGGGACGGATATTTCTGCGATTTCAACCGGAACTACGCCGTTGGCACTCCCGATGCCGCCGCGCGTCGTGCCTATGCCGCGCTCTGGCGCGCGACGGAGGCGGCGATCGCTGCCGTCCGCCCTGGCGTCCCCTGCCGGGAATTGCAGGAGGTCATGCAGGCGGAGCTTGGCCCGCAGGGCAGTACCGTCGGGCGGTTTGGCCACGGGCTGGGGATGCAGTTGACGGAATGGCCCTCAATTGCCGGTTTTGACGAGACGGTGCTGCAGGAGAACATGGTGCTGACCCTTGAGCCGTCGCTTGTCCATGGTGCGGGGCATGTCATGGTTCACGAAGAGAACATCGTCGTTCGCGCGGGCGGGGCGGAGCTGTTGACCGAGCGCGCTGCGCCGGAGTTGCCGGTGATCTGAGGAGGCGAAATGAAACTGCAATTCGAAACCGATGCCGGGATTGGTGCCCGCGCGACATTGGGGCTGATCGTCCTTCAGGCGGATGAAACCGTGGAGCCCGAGTTTGCGCGCATGATGGCGCTGGACGGGGTGGCGCTCTATCACAGCCGCATTCCCATGGTCGCGGAGATTGCCACCGACACGCTTGCGCGCATGGAAGCCGCGCTGCCGGATGCGGCCCGGCTCCTGCCCGGCGCGCCCGACTTCGCTGTGATCGGCTACGCCTGCACATCGGCTGCCACGGTGATCGGTTCGGATCGGGTGGCTTTGGCCATTCGATCTGTCTTCCCCGGGGCGCAGGTAACGGATCCTCTCGCCGCGCTGATCGCGGCAGGGCGGCAGCTCGGGCTGCGGCGGTTGGGCTTCGTGACACCCTATGTGCCCGACGTGTCTGTTCGGATGCGTGCGAAACTGGAAGAGGCGGGGTTCGCGATCGCCGGTTTCGGCTCGTTCGAGGAGGCCGATGACCGGATCGTCGGCCGCATCACTGAGCCGTCAATCGTGGCTGCGGCGGAGCAGGTTGCGTCGCAGGCGTCCTGCGACGGGCTGGTGATCGCCTGCACCAACCTTCGTTGTCTTGCCGTGATCCCGGAGATCGAGGCGCGGATCGGCATGCCCGTGCTGTCCAGCAACCTGGCGCTTGGCTGGCATATGCTGAAACTGTCCGGGCTCAAGGGGTCGTTCCCGACGGCCGGGCGGTTGTTCGCGTCTGCCTGAGACCCGGGCCGCGCGGCGATGTGATAGCGGCCCGCTCCGTTCGGAGCGGGCCGCGTTGTCTGGCTGGCGTCCCGGGCGTCAGGGAATGACGCGCTGGCCCGCCTTCGGTCTGGCCGAGAGCTTCAGCAGCGCTCCGATCCCGAGAACGATCCCGCCCACGAGCGCGAAGCCCAGAACCGCGGCCGTGCGACCATCCGGCTGCGGGATCAGCGGCAGAAGGAAGATCGTGCCGCCGTAGATCATCGCCAGCGTGCCCAGCTTGTTGCGCTGCTCCAGATCGGTCTGGCTGACACCTTCTTCGGAGACCACCGGGGTGGCGATATCTTCGAAGAACGCATCGACCTCGTCATGACGCCGATCCGTCAACCCGTTGTAGAAGAAGCGGGTGAAGAAGAAGAAGCCGGTGGTGACGGTCAGGTGCAGGGCCATCGAGACGATGAACACCAGGTCGCTGCCTTCGCGGCTGGTGAATTCGACGCCGAAGATGCCGCCGAGCACGTCCGAGGTGAGCACATATTTCGACAGCAGCGAGACGCCCACACCGACCAGGACAGTTGCCCAGGGCGCCCAGTCCGGTACCTTTTTGACGAACACGGCCAGGAACAGCGGGATCAGGATCGGCATCTGGATCAGGCTGCCCATCTGCAACATGATGTCGAAGAGGCTGATCTCCTTGAGAGAGGAGATGAACAGCCCGACCAGCACGATGACCACGCCGAAGCAGAAGGTGATCACCTTTCCCACGACCATAAGCTCGGCATCGGTGGCCCGGCCGCGCTTGATGACCGGCTGGTAGAAGTTCATGCACATGATCCCGGCGGAGCGGTTCAGCCCGGAGTCCATCGACGACATCGTGGCCGAGAAAAGCGCGGCCATCATGATGCCCACCATCCCGACCGGCATCGCGAAATCGACGAAGGCAAGGTAGGCGGCGTCGGGGGCCTTGTTCCCCAGCGTCGGGTATTGCGCGGCCAGGTCCACGCCCATGACGGCCGTGGCCATCGGTGGCAGGAACCAGATGAACGTGCCCGCGAACATCAGAACCGAGGCCAGCAGCGCTGCCTTCTTGGCGTGGCTGCTGTCCTTCGCCACCAGGTAGCGAGAGGCGTCGTACATGTTGTTGGTGGAGAAGATCTGTTTGGAGATCGACATCAGCGCCCACACGACGAAGAGGCCGAAGTAGTTGATGTCATTGGTGAGCAGGTCGTTGGGGAACTCGGCGATCACCGTGCCGACACCAAACTCGGCGGCGACGAACACCGTCGCGGTGATCGAGATTGCCATGATCACGAGCATCTGCACGTAGTCGGAGGCGACAACCGCCCAGGCGCCCCCTGTCAGCGACACGAACATCACGATCATGCCGGTGATCACGATGGTCCATTCAATGGAGATACCGAACACGGCAGAGGTGAAGATCGCAAGACCATTGAGCCAGATCCCGGCCTGGATAACGCCGAGCGGCACTTGGGCCCAGGTAAAGAACTGTTCGTTTACAGGGCCATAGCGTCTCCGGATGGCGTCCACGGGGGTGATGCACCGGGTCTGGCGGAACATCTCTGCCACCAGCAGGAACGATACGAAATACCCGATCGAGTTGCCGATGAAGATGACCGCGACCGCGAGGCCGTCGTTGTAGGCTTTGCCGGCGGCCCCGGTGAAGGTCCAGGCGCTGAACTGCACCATGAAAGCCGAGGCGCCCGTCATCCACCACAGGAGCTTTCCGCCGCCGCGGAAGTAGTTGCTGGGGGTGTTGGACTTGCCGCTGAACAGCAATCCGATGGCGACGATGAACACGAGGTAGAGAACGACGAGGGCAAAATCGACCCTTCGCTCAAGCAGGGATACCAACAGCTCGTTTTCCATGGGCTCTCCTTGAAAACGCGGAATGCCCGGACGGGGGGTCCCGAAGGGCGACGTGGGATGAGATCGGGTCGTCGGCTACATCGACTTGCCCGGATGGAGAAGTCGACGTCCGTGTCCCGGGGAAGTGCCAGACTCGCGCGGGCGCGCGCTTGTCAACGGCGGCGCTACCGGGCTCTGCGGGAATCGGCAAGCCCGCATTTGCACGACCTGAATGCG
The DNA here is from genome assembly GCF_003003255.1 of Aliiruegeria haliotis. Taxonomy (GTDB): domain Bacteria; phylum Pseudomonadota; class Alphaproteobacteria; order Rhodobacterales; family Rhodobacteraceae; genus Tropicimonas; species Tropicimonas haliotis. Next base: position 60,271 of record NZ_PVTD01000002.1, on the reverse strand, counting down.
ACGCGGCGGCACCAGGGGTCGGTATACTTGCGGCAACGTCAGAGGCGCCGCTTGCGGCGCAACGAGTGGCGGATGACGGGGCAGGCCGGGATTCAGCAATGGTCCGGTTGGTCCTAGGGACAGGGAATAATTTGATATTATTTGTAAATCGTCTCCCAAACAATGTAAAAAACCATGCTTCGGGCAAGAGGTAGCACGACGGTCGTGGCGGCCGATTGGGTCGCCAGCCATAGTGGCCGGAGCCACGGGTGGGCGCAGGATTTCCGGGTCAGAGTTTCGACGGGCGCATGGCGGTTTTCACCTGAAAGCAAGGCTTTAGCGGACGAAACGCCGCAGCCCGGTCGGGTTGAAAAAGGCCATGCGGAAACCGTGTCGACTGGCCCGGGCGCGCCGGAAAACGGCCGCCCGCACCGAGTCGGCGTCGGTCACCTGAGCCAGCGGTCGTAGTCGCTGACGAGCAGGTGGGTCGGGTCGACATCTTCTTCGATCTCCGCAAAGCGCCCGAGAGGTTCGCGGAATATGTTGTCGGTGAGGTCGTCGTTGACCGTGGAGACCTCTCCGATCAGCACGTCGCCGCCTTCGCCCCAGAATGCGTGCCAGTCGCCCGGCATCAGGGTCACGCTTTCGCCCGGCTGGAACAACAGGACCTCGCCGGGCGTGAAGCTGCGGGGCAATCCGTCACACATCACTGTACCGCCGGCGGTTTCGTCGAAATTGCCGTCCGCGTCGGAACCATAAAGCTCGATGGCCATGGTCGCGCCGCCGCGGTTGATGATGTCTTCGGCCTTGATGACGTGCGTGTGACAGGGGCTGATCTGGTCCTGTCGGGAAATCAGCAGCTTCTCGGCGTAGCACATGCCGCCGCCGCGTCGCAGGTCGCCCAGATCGCCGTTGCGAAGGGTAAACAGGAACAGCCCGAGCTTGTCGAAATCCCCCTGGCCATAGTCGGTGATGTCCCAGCCCATGCGGGCGTCGATCACGCGGCTGGCGGATTGGGCCTTTTGCCGGAACTCTTCCGGCGTCCAGTAAGCGAAAGGGGGAAGCACAAAGCCGTAGTGCCGGATCATATCGTCGGCGGCGGCCATGATCTCGTTGATCGTGGAGCGTTTCATCGGGGCAGGCTTTCTAGCGGATGCGTTTGGTTGTTGCGGGGTCAAAATACACGGCCTTGGCCATGTTGAAGGAAATCGGGGAGAAGGCGCCCAACTCGATCCTGGCGTCGGCGCGGAAACGGGCAATGCACTCCTTGCCTCCCAGTGGGGTCAGCGCGAAGGTGTCGGAACCGGCTGGTTGGCTGACCTCGATGAAGCAGTCGCGGGTCTCGATATGGGGCGAGGTGCGGTCGGCGCCGTCGGGATCGGTCATTGCCTCCGGGCGAATTCCGAACACGATCGGACCACCGACATGGGCGCGCATTTCGTCCGTCTCCGGCACCGGCAGGGCGATCGAGCTGCCGCCGTGCCCTTCGATCCGGACCTGCAACGACCCATCGACCTGTTCCAGCGTGCCATTGATCAGGTTCATCGACGGCGACCCCATGAAGTCCGCCACGAACATGTTGGCGGGGTCGTTGTAGATCTCGTCCGGGGTGCCGAACTGTTGCAGGTAGCCCGCCTCCAGAACCGCGATCTTCGTGGCGAGCGTCAGCGCCTCGATCTGGTCGTGGGTGACATAGACGATGGTCGTCGCCATGCGATTGTGCAGGCGTTTGATCTCCGTGCGCATGTCCACGCGCAGCTTTGCATCGAGGTTGGAGAGCGGCTCGTCGAAGAGGAAGACCTGCGGATGGCGGACAAGCGCGCGCCCCATGGCGACCCGCTGGCGTTGACCGCCGGAAAGCTGCGAGGGTTTGCGGTCGAGCAGGTTGCCGATCTGGAGCATGTCGGCGACCTCCTGGATCGCCTTGTCCCGTTCCACCTTGTCGATGCCACGGATCTCCATCCCGAAGGAGATGTTCCCGCGCACCGTCATGTTTGGGTAGAGCGCATAGCTCTGAAACACCATGGCGATGTCGCGCTTGGAGGGGTGCAAGCCTTCCACGTTGCGATCGCCGATGCGGATCTCGCCACTGGTGATCTTTTCCAGGCCGGCGATACAGTTCAGCAGGGTGGACTTGCCGCAGCCCGAGGGCCCGACGAGGACGAGGAAGCCGCCGTCCTCGATCTCAAGGTTGATCCCCTTCAGCACGTCGACCGAGCCGAAGCTTTTCACGAGGTTGTCAATGGTCAGAGAGGCCATGGGCTTATCCCTTCACGGCGCCGGCCATCAGGCCACGCACGAAGTAGCGTCCGGAGACGATGTAGACGATGAGGGTCGGCAGGGCGGCGAGGATCGCGCCGGCGAAGTGCACGTTGTATTCCTTCACCCCTGTCGAGGAGTTCACAAGGTTGTTGAGCGCCACCGTGATGGGCGTCGACTCGTAGCCCGAGAATGACGCCCCGAAGAGGAAGTCGTTCCAGACATTGGTGAACTGCCAGATGATGGTGACGACGAAGATCGGCCCGGAGGAGGGCACGAGGATTCGCCAGAACACCTGGAAAAAGCTCGCCCCGTCGATCTGCGCCGCGCGCACCAGTTCCGTCGGGAAGGCCGCGTAGTAGTTGCGGAAGAACAGCGTGGTGAAGCCGAGCCCGTAGACCGTGTGCACCAGGATCAGCCCGCCGAGCGTGCCCGCCAGCCCCAGCATGCCGAGGATGCGCGCCATCGGGATCAGCACGATCTGGAACGGGATGAAGCAGGCCAGCAGCATCAGTCCGAAGACGAGGTTCGACCCGCGAAAGGCCCATTTCGTCAGCACGTAGCCGTTCAGCGCGCCGAGGAATGTCGACAGGGTCACGGCCGGCACGACCATGATGATCGAGTTGAGGAAATAGGGCTTGAGCCCGGTTGCCTCGACGCCGATCTGGGTCTGCGACCAGGCCTGCCGCCAGGGTTCGAAGGTGATGTCCTTTGGCGGCGCGAGCATGTCGCCGCCGCGGATCTCGTCCAGGGTCTTGAGCGAGTTCGAAACCATGACCCAGAGCGGCAACAGGTAGTAGATCACGAAGAAGATCAGCAGCACGTAGATCGCCACGCGCATCAGGCGGCCGGACTGGATGGCATTGTCCTGACTGGGAATGCTCATCGCTTGTCTCCTCCCGCCCGGATTTCACTGTAGAGATAGGGGATGATGATCGAGAAGATCATGATCAGCATGATGATCGCCGAGGATGCACCGACCCCCATCTGGTTGCGGGTGAACGTGTAGGAATACATGAAGGTCGCCGGCATCTCGGTCGCCCGGCCCGGGCCGCCTCCGGTCATCGCCACGACGAGGTCGTAGGACTTGATGGCCAGGTGGGTGAGCACGACGAAGGCCGACAGGAAGACCGGGCGCATCAACGGGATGATGATCTTGCGATAGATCAGGAACCCGCTGGCACCATCGACCTGTGCCGCCTTGATGATTTCGTTGTCGACGCCGCGCAGACCGGCGAGGAACATCGCCATCACATAGCCGGAGCTTTGCCAGATCGCGGCAATGACGATGGTGTAGATCGCGTAGTTGCGGTCCTTGATCCAGTTGAACTCGAAACTCTCCCAGCCCCATTGGTGCATGGTGTTCTCAAGTCCGATGCCAGGGTCGAGGAACCATTTCCAGGCGACGCCGGTCACGATGAAGGAGATCGCCATCGGGTAGAGATAGACCGTGCGGATAAAGCCTTCTGCGCGGATCTGCTGGTCAAGCAGGATGGCGAGGAAGAGCCCGAGCACGGAGGAAATGACGATATAGAGGATGCCGAATATCGCCAGGTTGGTGAGGGCGATGTTCCAGTGTTTGAGTGCGAAGAGCTTGGAATAGTTTTCAAGCCCGATGAACTCGTTGTTGGGGAGCATCCGCGAGTCGGTCATCGACAGCCATCCGGTGTAGAGGATGAACCCGTAGACCACGATCAGGACGGCGACGAAGCTGGGCGCGAGCACGATGCGCGGCACCCATTCCTGTAGTCGATCTCTCATGAAACCACCGATATGTGGGAGGGACCGGCAGGCATTGCGCCCGCCGGTCGCTGGTGGGTGCGCGACATGCGAGGATGCGCGCGCCCGGGGAAGGCGCTTACATTGCCGCTTCGACGGCGTTCGCGAGCTCTTCGGCGGCCTCTTCGGCGCTGTATTCACCGTTCAGATGCGCGGTGACGACGTCGAAGATGGCGCTCTTGATGTTGGAGCTGGCACCGTGGCCATGCGCCATCGAGCCTTGCAGCGTGCCGTTCGCGGCGGCCTCGGCCAGGTCGGCCATGCCCTTCTTGCCACAAGCGTCGAACTCTGTGTCGTCGATGTCGGTGCGCGCCGGAACCGATCCCTTCACAAGGTTGAAGGCAACCTGGAAGTCCGGGTTCATGACGGCGGAGGCCATCATCTTCTGCGCTTCGACCTGCTCTTCGGCCACGTCGAACATGGCGAATTGATCGGAGTTGAACAGCACGGAGCCCTGCGTGCCCGGGAAGCGGATGCAAACGAAGTCCTCGCCCGGCACCTGTTCGGCCTTCACGAACTCGCCTTTGGCCCAGTCGCCCATGGCCTGCATGCCGGCCTCGCCGTTGATGACCATGGCGGAGGCCAGGTTCCAGTCGCGGCCCGAGAAGTTGTCGTCGAAATAGCCGCGGAGCACTTCCATGCGCTTGAACGCTTCGACCATCATCTCGCCGCTCAGCGCCTCGGGATCCTGCTCGATGATCGCCTTCTTGTAGAAGTCGTCGCCGAGGCCGAGCACAACCGAGTCGAACACGGTGCCGTCCTGCCAGGCCTGGCCGCCATGTGCCAGCGGCACGATGCCGTTGGCCTTCATCGCATCAAGCACGGTGATCAGTTCTTCCCAGGTTTCCGGCGCCTTGCCGCCAGCGGCGTCCAGCGCGTCCTTGTTGATCCACATCCAGTTGGTGGAGTGCACGTTCACCGGAGCGGCGATCCACTTGCCATCCCACTTGGAGAACTCCTGAAGCGCCGGCGGCACGACTGCGTCCCAGTCTTCTGCGGCGGCAACGTCGGAGAGGTCACCCAGGAAGCCTTCCGCCGCCCAGTCCTTGATGTCGAAGCCCAACATCTGCACGGCGGTCGGCGGGTTGCCGGAGGTCACGCGGGCGCGCAGAACCGTCATGGCCTCGACGCCGGATCCGCCAGCCACGGGCATGTCCTTCCAGGTGACGCCTTTGCCCTCAAGGTCTTCCTTGAGCACGTTCAGCGCTGCGGCTTCGCCGCCGGAGGTCCACCAGTGGAGCACTTCCACTTCGGCGGCCGTCGCCATCGATGCGGCGCAAAGCACGGCAACAGATGCGGTGGATTTCAGAGCAAGCTTGAGTTTCATTTTTTCCTCCCGATGAAACGTGCGAGCGATCTCGTGCATTTATAACGTTATAATCAAATTGGCTTGTCAACACTGTTGGCGCGAACACCCTTCCTTTTTGATATTTTGCCGCTAGAGTTGACCGGACATTCCCGTGTGCTCCGGTATTTCAAACGTTTTAACATGCCGGGCGCCCTTCCTGAGGACCCGAAGTCCGGGCCGGCCCGCGACCATGAGCACTGAAGACCGACCTACCCTGAAGACCGTCGCCGAGCTTTCCGGCCTCGCCGTGGCAACGGTGTCCCGCGCCCTGTCCAATGACCCCAAGATCGCGGAGGCGACCCGCAAGCGGGTGTCGGAAGTGGCGCGATCGGTGGGCTATGAGCCCGACCGGGCGGCGCGGCGGCTGCGCACCGGAAAGACGATGGTCATCAACCTGATGCTGGACCCTCACTTCGAGATCCTGGGATTCGGCAACGCCTTGCTGGTGGGGTTGACCACGACCCTAGAAGGCAGCGGCTACAATCTCGTTGTCACGCCGCATTTCACGGACAGGGAATCGCTCGTGCCAATCCGGCAGATCGTGACCAATCGCCAGGCCGACGGGGTGATCTTCACCCGGACGGCGCCCTTCGACGACCGGGCGAGGTTCTTGCTGGAACGTGGGTTTCCCTTCGTTTCCCACGGGCGCACAGAGTTCACCGAGCCGCATCCTTGGGTGGATTTCGACAACGAGGATTTTGCCTACCGCGCGGCGCTGCGTCTCGTGGAGAAAGGGTGCCGCAGGGTCTGCGCCATCCTGCCGCCGGAGAAGCTGACCTTCCGCCAGCATCTGCGATACGGGCTGATGCGCGCGGTCCGCGAAACCGGGGTAGGGTACTTTATTCCCGAGAGTGTGACGCTTGACAGCAAGCCGGAACAGATCAGTGACTGGGCGTCAGGGGTGGCACGCGAAGCGGACCGGCCGGACGGTTTCATCTGTCCCGGGGAAGCCTCCTACCTCGCGGTTCGCAACGGCTTTCAGCAGGCCGGCCTGCGAATCGGGGAGGATGTACACGCGGTTTCAAAGTCGATCTCCGGGATCCTGTCCCTGATCGATCCTACTGCGGATGCCGTCCACGAGGACGTGGAAGAGGCCGGCCGATTGCTCGCGCGCCATATGCTCGCGGTGCTTGCGGCGCCGGGGGACGGCGTCCCGCAGACGTTGCAGGAGCCGGACTACCAATTCGTCTGATCCCTTACTGCGTTTGGGCGGTCCGCTGGCCCTTCCCAACCCGAAGGCTGCCGGGGGCCACAGGTTCGGCGCCACGATGTGCGACGGTCAGGATGCGGAGCCAGGACAGAGCCAGAGCTCGGTCTATGCGTCACGCCGTGAAGGGGCCTCAGGTGTCGGGTTTTGATCGGATCAGTGTGGACTGCCCCATTGCCCGTTCGACCGGAAACGGGTTCCGCCGCAGGGACACGAAGGGTAGGTGGCTGGCCGTCAGCGAGGCCGGTTTGGTGGTATTTGCGGCGCCGGAAGCCATCCGGTGCCTCGCCGGCTAGGACAGCCCGGTGTCGATGTAGCGCCGCAGTGTCGCTTCGGTGCCGGTTGCCCACAATGCGCCGAGCGCCTCGGAAAAGGCATCCTGGAACACTTTGGACTGGCCGACCGGGCCGTAGATGTCCGACATCTCCAACCACGCAGCTGGCCGATCCCGCGCGACCCGCGACCGCTCCTTCAGCCGCGCCCATGCGGGGTCATTGGCCTCGAACGTCTCGTGCCGTTCCCCTTCGCCGTAGCAGTATCGGCACCAAAGCGCGCTGGCCAGCGCAAGCCCCTGCACGCCCCGGCCCGCAGCCAGGCAATCGGCGGCGGAAGGAACAATGAACTTCGGTTGCCGGTTCGAGCCGTCGTAGCAGAGCCGGTGTATCGTGTCCTCGACCCTTGGGTTCGCGAACCGCTCCTCGATCTGCGAGAAGTAATCGGTCAACGAGGTTCCAGGGACTGGCGGAACGATGGGGATGACTTCGGTTCGTTCCACCTTCTCGAGGAAGCCGCGCACCTGCGGGTTGGCCATCGCATCATGCGCATAGTGCAACCCCATGAGCGCGCTGGCATATGCGATCATTGCGTGCCCACCGTTCAGGATGCGGATTTTCATATGCTCGTAGGGGGTGACGTCGGAGACGAACTGGACCCCCACCTCTTCGAGAGCAGGGCGGCCATCACTGAACCTGTCCTCCAGGACCCACTGGCGGAAGGGTTCGCAGAAGACCGGCTGCGTATCCTCGATCCCGAACGCGTCGCGCAGATGGGCGCGGCGGGCGTCTGTCGTGGCCGGGGTGATCCTGTCCACCATGCCATTGGGAAATGCGACGTTCGCGGCGATCCAGTTGGCCAGTGCCGGGTCCTGACCCTCGGCAATGCCAATGACGGCGGCACGGGCCACATCGCCGTTGTGGGGAACGTTGTCGCAAGACATCACGGTAAAGGGCGCCATTCCCGTATCTCGCCGCCACCGCAAACCGGCGACGATGGCCCCGAAAACCGTGGTCGGTGTCTCCGGACTTGCGATGTCGGCCGCGATCGCAGCATGGCCTGCATCAAAGAGACCGGTTGCGGGATCGATGAAATACCCGCCCTCGGTGACGGTGAGTGACACGATGCGGATCTCGGCGCCGCGGATTGCGCGCAGAATGCCCGCATGTCCGGCGGCGACCGGCGCGAAGTCAGTCATACCCCCGATGACGCGACAGCGATCGCCGGCGGCATCCTGCTCCAGTACCGTGTAGAGGCAGTCCTGGGCTTTCAGCCCTTCACGCATCGTCGCATCCGCCGGCATGACACCGGCACCGAGGATGCCCCATTCCGTGGACCCACCGCGGTTCAACAGATCATCCAGATAGACCGCCTGGTGCGCCCGGTGGAAATTCCCCAGGCCCACATGCAGGATACCTGCGGTCACCCGGCTGCGGTCGTAGCTCGGGCGCGCGATCTGCTCGGGAAGGTCTGACAGTGTTTCGGTGGAAAGTTTCATGGTGAAAGCTCATCGTTGTGCCGCCGGTGCAGGTCGCGCCGCGCGACGATGGATTTGGCCGGGACGTGGTCCGGATGGGCGCCCCGCCGCGGGAGGACGAGGGGGCGCCCGGCACGCAGGCTCAGCGAACCGCGAGGCCCTGCGCGTCGAACATGTGCAGGTGTTCCATGATCGGAGAGAGGAAGACCTCTTCCCCGCGTTCGAGACCCAGTTCACCACTGGCGCGCACGGTCAGGGTATCTTCGGCGTCCGCCACCGGGATGTGGAAGAAAGTGTCGGAACCGAGATGCTCGGAAACGCCGACCTTGCCCTTCCATGCGCCAGCCTCGCGGGAGATCTCGATGTGTTCGGGGCGGATGCCGATGGTATGTGCGCCATGGGCCGCCGCCGTCGCCCCGGTGAGAAAGTTCATCTTCGGACTGCCGATGAAGCCGGCGACGAACTTGTTGCGCGGCGCGCGGTAGAGCTCCAGCGGCGAACCCACCTGTTCGATGTTGCCGGCCCGCAGCACGACGATCTTGTCGGCCATGGTCATGGCCTCGACCTGGTCATGGGTGACGTAGATCATCGTGGTGTCGAGTGTCTGGTGCAGTTCGGAAATTTCCAGACGCATGTTGACCCTCAGCGCGGCATCCAGGTTCGACAGCGGCTCGTCGAAAAGGAACGCTGCCGGTTCCCGTACGATGGCGCGACCGATTGCCACCCGCTGACGTTGACCGCCTGAGAGCTGGCCGGGGCGCCGGTCAAGATAGTCGGTGAGATTCAGCGCCTTCGCAGCCGCCTCGATCTTGCGATCCTGCTCCGCCTGGTCGACTTTCGCCATACGCAACGGAAAGGCGATGTTCTTGCGCACCGACATGTGCGGGTAGAGCGCGTAACTCTGGAAGACCATCGCCAGCCCGCGCTTGGCAGGGGGCACCTCGGTGGCATCCTTGCCGTCGATCTCGATATGACCGGAGGTGACGTCTTCGAGACCGGCAATCAGGCGGAGAAGTGTGGATTTGCCACATCCCGAGGGGCCGACGAAGACGACGAACTCGCCATCGTTGATTTCAAGGTCCAGCGGCGGGATGACATTCACGTCGCCGAAGGACTTGGTGACTTGGTTGAGCGAAATATGTCCCATTTTTCAGTTCCTTACTTGACGGCGCCGAAGGTCAGGCCGCTGACGAGTTGCTTCTGGCTGAACCAGCCGAGGATCAGGATCGGCGCGATGGCCATGGTGGAGGCAGCGCTGAGCTTGGCGAAAAACAGGCCTTCCGGGCTCGAATAGCTGGCGATGAAAGCGGTCAGGGGAGCGGCCTTGGAGGCAGTCAGGTTGAGCGTCCAGAAGGCTTCGTTCCAGGCCAGGATCACGTTCAGCAATAGTGTGGAAGCGATGCCGGGGATGGCCATCGGGGTCAGCACGTAGAGCACCTCTTCGCGCAGGCTTGCCCCATCCATCCTTGCCGCTTCGAGGATCTCGCCGGGGATCTCCTTGAAGTAGGTGTAGAGCATCCAGACGATGATCGGCAGGTTGATCAGCATCAGCACGATGGTCAGGCCAAAGCGGGTGTCCAGCAGCCCCATCTTGATGAACAGAAGGTAGATCGGGTAGAGGACGCCGACCGCCGGAAGCATCTTGGTGGAGAGCATCCACAGAAGGATGTCCTTGGTCCGCTTCGAGGGCACGAAGGCCATGGACCAGGCGGCCGGCACAGCGATTATAATGCCGAGGATCGTCGAGCCACCGGCGATGATGATCGAGTTCGTCAGGAAGCGCATGTAGTTGGAGCGCTCCATGACCACGCCGTAGTTCTCCAGCGTCCAGTCGAAGCCAAGGAAGATCGGCGGGTCGGCGATTGCCTGTGCCTCGGTCTTGAAGCTGGTCAGGATGGTCCAGAGGATCGGGAAGAAGATCAGCAGACCGATCGCCCATGCGGCGGTGGTGTTGATGATCTTGCGGTTGGTTGTAACTGCGCGGGCCATGATATCCTCCTCACGCGTCCAGGTTCTTGCCGACGATGCGCATCAGGAAGATCGCAACGATGTTGGCGAGAATGATTGCATAGACACCGCCCGCCGAGCCGAGCCCGACATTCTGGCTTTCCAGAACGCGCTGGAAAATCAGGTAGGTGAGCGTCCGGGTGCCGAAGGCGCCGCCGGTGGTGACGAAGATCTCGGCGAAGATCGCCAGCAGGAAGATCGTCTGGATCAGGATTACGATGGTGATGGCACGGCCGAGGTGGGGAAGGGTGATGAAGGCGAAGCGCTGCACCGGCTGGGCGCCGTCCATCTCGGCGGCTTCCAACTGCTCGCGGTCGAGCGACTGGATCGCAGTGAGCAGGATCAGCGTCGCGAAGGGCAACCACTGCCACGATACGATCATGACGATCGATTGCAGAGAGGCCTGGCTGAGCCACTGAACGGGTTCGGCACCAAAGAACTTCCACAGATGCGCGAACAGCCCGTTGACGGGATCCATGAACATGTTCTTCCACACCAGCGCCGAGACCGTCGGCATGACGAAGAAAGGCGCAATCACGAGGATCCGAACGATTCCCTGACCCCACATCGGCTGGTTGAGCAACACCGCCAGCATGATCCCGAGGATCACGGTGATGAAGAGGACGCCGCCCACGATCACGAGCGTCGTCTGGACGCTTGGCCAGAACGAGCTGGAGGTCACGAAACGCACGTAGTTGTCGAACCCCGTCCAGCCGAGATCGCCGCCACGCAGTGGCAGGTATTTCTTGAACGAGAAGTAGAGTGTCATTGTCAGCGGTACGAGCATCCAGACCAGGAGCAGGAATACCGCCGGTGCCATCATGATGCGCGCCGCTGCGCGGGAATGCTGGGTTGCCATGGAATCACCTCCTCTGAGGGCGAGAATCGATCAGCCCGGGACGGTTGGCAGTGGACGTTGGCAAATGGGTGTCCGGGCGCCACATGGAGACAGCCTTCCGGACGGGGAGGTGGTTCCGGGGCGCGCCTGTTGGCCGCCCCGGAACCTTGGGCCGTATCAGTAGCCTGCGGCTTCCATTGCGTCGGCGGTCAACGCCTGCGCCTTTTCAAGGGCCTCGTCGATGGATTGCTGACCGGCATAGACAGCCGAGAATTCCTGACTGACCTCGGTGGCGATGCCGGCAAACTCCGGAATAGCCGCGAACTGGATGCCGACATAGGGAACCGGGTCCACGGTCGGGCTGCCAGGATCAGCCGACAGGATCGAGTCCAGTGTCGTTTTCGCGAACGGAACCTTCTGGTATTCCGGGTTCTCGTAGAGCGATGTGCGCGCGCCCGGAGGAACGTTGGCCCAGCCCTCTTTCGCGGCCACCAGTTCGATGTAGTCCTTTGACGTGGCCCACTCGATGAACTGAAGCGCGGCGTCAGCCTTCTGGGTGCCGGCGGGGATCGCCAACGCCCAGGCCCAGAGCCAGTTGGACCGCTTGCCGAGCCCGTTGTCCGGTGCCAGCGCAAAGCCGACCTTGTCGGCGACCGTGGAATCGTCGGGGTTGGTCACGAAGGACGCCGCGACCGTTGCGTCGATCCACATACCGCACTTGCCCTGCTGGAACAGCGAGAGGTTCTCGTTGAAGCCATTGGTGGCGTAGCCCGGAGGGCCGGATTCGTTCATCATGCCGACGTAGAATTCCAGCGTGTCCTTCCACGGCTGGGTGTCGAACTGGGGCTTCCAGTCTTCGTCGAACCAGCGGGCGCCGAAGGAGTTGGACATCGCGGTGATGAAGGCGCCGCCCTCACCCCAACCGGCCTTGCCGCGCAGGCAGATGCCGTTGATCTCGTTGTCGCGATCGGTCATCGCGGCAGCGGCTTCGCGGATGAACTCCCATGTAGGGGCATCCGGCATTTCCATGCCCGCAGCTTCCATCAGGTCGGTGCGGTACATGATCATCGAGCTTTCGCCGTAGAAGGGTGCGGCGTAGAGGGTGCCGTCGTGCGACAGGCCACCCGCCATCGCGGGCAGGATGTCGGCCGCGTCATACGCCTCGCTCAGGTTGTCGAGCGGAACCAGCCAGCCATTGGCGCCCCAGATCGGAGTCTCGTACATGCCGATGGTCATGATGTCGAAAGCACCGCCCTTGGTGCTGATGTCGGTGGTCACACGTTGGCGAAGAACATTCTCTTCCAGTGTCACCCATTCGACCTCATGGCCGGTCTTGGCCGTGAAATCGTCGGTATAACCCTGCATCCGGATCATGTCGCCGTTGTTCACGGTCGCAATCGTGATCGTCTCTGCGGTGGCAGCAGTTGTCAGGGCGGTAACAGCGCAGGCGCTGAGCAAGGTGGAAACCTTGAGGGACATGCTTCTCCTCCTAAGCATTTACGAGCATATGCTCATCTAGTGAAGTAATGCTCACTCATAGGCGCGGTTCTGTCAACAGTGCTGTTGCCTGCAGGTCACGAATTTCGGGTTTCTATCTGTCCAGCAAGTCGCGAGCCGTCGGCTCATCCGTGATCAAGCCGTTGATTAATCTGCCCTTCAATGCGGCATGTAGCGGCGTGACCTTCGATGCTCCGGCGGCTGTGGAGATCACGATGTTGGCGGTCGGAACGTCGACCCGGACACCCGCTGCACGCAGATTCGGGCCAAAATCGAGATACCGACCCGATTCGTCAAAGATCCATCCGACGATTTCACCGGCCGCGCCGGCCTCCTGCATGGAGGCAATTTCCGCCTCCGAGAGGAACCCGTCCTTGAGCAATGGCGCACCTTCGTCCATCTGGCCGATCCCCACGAAAGTGACATCCGCATTCCGGGCGAGCTCCATCGTGCGCTGTATCGGCTCCAGCGCGTGGAACATGTCCCGCTCCCGAGCGGACGCGGCGATCACCGGTAGCGGCATCGGATAGTGCGGGGCGTGCACCTTGTCGGCGATCCGCATGATGACGTCATAGTGCGAGGCTGTTCCGTCCGGCGAGATGTTCCCGTTGAGCGACACGAGCTTGTGGTGGGCACAATCCATGGCTGGCAGGCTCTCCACCGCTGCCCGAAGCGTACGCCCGGTGCCAAGCGCCACGACGATCGGCTCGCTTGCCGACAGAAACCGCTCCAGTGCGACTGCGGTCACGGAGGCAATGCTCCGTGTCGGATCTACACCGGCGCCGAGGCTTGGGGCCACGCGACACAGCTCCAGCCCGAAGCGCCGCGTCAATGCGGCTTCCAGCTCAAGACAGGAGGAGAGCCCGTGTTCCAGCCGGAAGCTGATCAACCCTTCGGCGACTGCCTTCGACACCAGCCTTTGGGCCCGCTGCCGGGAAATCCCGAGTTCGCGCGCGATCTGATCCTGTGTCTTGCCGCCCACATAGTAGAGCCAGGCAGCCCGGGCGGCTTCATCGAGCGGAGTTGTGTCGGATTCGCTTGGTTTGGCCAGGTTCATGGTATGGGGCGGGTCCTTTCGAGGCTTGGTGCAGGGTGAAAGAAATCGCCGAAGGATGCAAACCGGCGGTGTGCCTGCGGCAGGTCAGGCGCATCAAGCGCGACGCCGGACATGTGGCTGCCGCCGGTGAATTGCCAAACTGTCATACCCGCGGAAAGCCCGGCACGGACGCCATTCAGGCTGTCCTCGATCACCAGGCACCGCTTTGGCGCGGCCCCCATCTTCGCGGCGGCGTGCAGGAAGAGGTCCGGCGCGGGTTTGCCACGCGATACTTCCGACGCAGTATAGACACGGTCGCCGAACAGACCTGACATCCCAACGATCTCAAGGGCCCGCTCCACCCGGGGCGGGCTGGAACTGGTCGCCACGCAACAGGGAACGGCCAATGCCGCGATGACCTCCCGGACGCCGGGCATCTCCTCCAGCTCCTCGTCGAAGGCGGCAAGCAGCCGGGCGCGGTAGTCGGCCTCGAACTCGGGCGGCAACTCCAGGCCGAACTCCTTGCGGATCTGGGAAATGACGACCGGGTAGCTGCGACCAAGGAAGTGATGCACGACATAAGCGAGGTCGACGTCCACCTGCCAATTGGCAAGTTCCGCCACCAACATGCGCGCAGAGATCAACTCGCTGTCGATCAACACGCCGTCGCAGTCAAAGATAACAAGTTCGTAATCGGTCATGGGGCCCGCCTGCTTCGGTCACGGTTGCCCTACGAGTGATGGCGGCGGGCGGGGAGGTCAAGCGTTTGGCGCGCCACTTCTGCATCCGCGGTTCCGCAGCCCGCAGCCAATGGGGCGTCAACTGCCCACGAAAAAAGGCCGCTCCTTTCGGAACGGCCCCTTGAAAGGCGTTTGGCCCGATCAGTCTTCGATCGGATCCTGCGGAGCTTCCTCGGCGGTTGCGCCGCGGAGGTCCTCGTCGTCTTCGGCTGCGGAGCCGATGTCGTCGAACAGCTCGGCAATCTCGAACTCGTTCTGCGCCTCTTCCTCGGCGGCCAGTTCCTGGATGGACTTGCCGGAGGCCTGAAGCTCAGCTTCTTCCTCGGAGCGAGCGACGTTCATGACGATCGTCACCATGACCTCGGGGTGCAGGGTCACGGTCATTTCGTGCAGGCCGAGTTCCTTGATCGGCTTGGCCGTGGTGACCTGCTTCTTGTCGACAGAGAATCCATTGGCGGTGGCGGATTCGGCGGCGTCACGCGGGGTGACGGAGCCATAGAGCGCGCCAGCGTCGGAGGCCGAGCGAATCACGATGAACTGCTGTCCATCGAGCGTCGCGGCGAGTTTTTCGGCTTCGGCCTTGGACTCGAGGTTGCGGGCTTCCAGCTGGGCCTTCTCGGCCTCGAAACGGGCCTTGTTGGCGTCCGAGGCGCGCAGGGCCTTGCCCTGGGGCAGCAGGAAGTTGCGGGCATAGCCGTCCTTGACGGAAACGACTTCGCCCATCTGGCCAAGCTTGGCCACACGTTCCAGAAGGATGACGTCCATTGATCGGTCTCCTTATTTCACGGCGTAAGGCAGCAGGGCGAGGAAGCGGGCGCGCTTGATCGCACGGGCCAGTTCACGCTGCTTCTTTGCCGAAACGGCGGTGATGCGGGACGGCACGATCTTGCCACGCTCAGAGATGTAGCGCTGCAGGAGGCGGGTGTCCTTGTAGTCGATCTTGGGCGCGTTCTCACCAGAGAACGGGCAGACCTTGCGGCGGCGGAAAAATGGTTTTGCAGCCATGGTTTATGCTCCTTTTCTCAGGTTTCGAATTAGCGGCGTTCGCGACGGCGATCTTCGCGCTCGTCACGTTTCTGCATCTGGATGGACGGACCGTCCACGTGCGCATCGACCTTGATGGTCAGCACGCGCATCACGTCGTCATGCAGGCGCATCAGGCGTTCCATCTCCTGCACGGCCGGCGCCGGAGCGTCGGTCTTGAGGAAGGCGTAGTGGCCCTTGCGGTTCTTGTTGATCTTGTAGGCCATGGTCTTGACGCCCCAGTACTCCTGCTCGACGACCTGGCCGCCGTTGTCGGAGAGGACGGTCGAGAAGTGCTCGATGAGACCCTCGGCCTGCGCGTTGGACAGGTCCTGACGCGCAATGAAGACATGCTCGTAAAGCGGCATGTGTGCTCCTGTCATTTCTAAAGCGGCCTTCATAGGGCGGGCGAAATCTTCGCAGCCCATCCACGAGAGGTGCCGCTGGTCACATGTGTTTGCGAAGATGGGGGGCTTTACGCCGGATGGGGCGGGTTTGCAAGGGGCAAGGGGGCCGCGCTGCCCGGCGTGGAGCGGCGAGCCCACCGCCTCGGCGACAGGTTCCGGAAGCGAAGGTGATCAGCGCGCGGACAGGAGGTCGTTCCCGGTCCGCTCGACCGCCTCCACGAGGAACGGAAGGTCGCTGTCGCGGGTGCGGTGGTTGGTGATATTCACCCGTATGGCGGTCTGGCCATTCAGCGTCGTGGTCGACGGCGCGGCGAGGCCGTGAAGCTGCAGCCGGGTGACGATCTCTCTGTTCAGATCGTCGAGATCCGGGACCCCCTCGGGCGCGAAACGGAAGTTGCAGATATTGAGCGCGACCGGCGCCAGGCGCTCCATCCGGGGATGCGCGTCGACGAGCGCGGCCAACTGCCGGGCCTGCGCGCAATTGCGCTCGATCAGCCGGCCGATGCGGTCTGTTCCATGTTCGGCGATCTGGGCCCAGACCTTCAGGGCGCGGAAGCCGCGCGACAGCTCCGGCCCGTAGTCAACCGGCCACGGGTTGCCGCCGGCAAGTCCGCGCTCGGCCCCCTGAAGGTAGTCGGGCCGGTCCGCAAAGGCTGCGCGGTGGTCCGCTTCGTCCCGGATCAACACGAAACCGGCATCGTAGTTCACATGCATCCACTTGTGGAAATCGAAGGCCAGGCTGTCGGCGCGTTCCAGCCCCGCGAGGCGCGGGCGGAGTGTCTCGGTGAGGATCCCGAGCGCCCCGAAGGCCCCATCGACGTGGAACCAGAGGGACTCCGTGGCAGCGATCCCGGCCAGCTGGTCAAGGTCGTCCATCGCCCCGGTGTTGACGCTGCCCGCCGTGCCAATGAGGGCAAAGGGAATGCTGCCAGCCGCGCGGTCGGCCGCGATGCTCGCGCGCAGTGCATCAATGTCGATCTCGAACGCGCCGTTCGTGGGAATACGGCGCAGGGCATCGCTGCCCAGCCCCAGCATGTCGAAGGCGCGGGCGACGCAGGCATGGGTCTGGGCGGAGGTATATCCGGTCAGCGGCCGTGCCTGCGGACCTTTCGTGCGCGCCTCGGCTCCGATGGTGCGATCTCGGGCGGCCTTCAGGGCGATGATCGTCGCGATGGAGGTGCCCGAGACGATGAGGCCGCTGGCGGAGGCAGGAAAGCCGAAAAGCGCGCGGCACCAGCGGATCACCTGCCGTTCGACATGGATCGCGCCATGGTCGCGCCCGCCAAGATTGGCGTTGAGTGCGGCAGCCGCGATGTCCGCCATCAGGTTGGAGGGCGTTCCCGAGCCATGGACCCAGCCGAAGAAACGCGGATGCGTATTGCCGACGCCGTAGGGGAGCAAGTCGCGAAGCTGGGTCTGGACGGCCTCCGCGCCGAGGCCGGCACGAGGCAGGGGCGTCTGCATCGCCGCGCGCAGTTCCGGCGGCGGGGCCTGCCAGACAGGTCCTTCGGTCGCCTGTTCCATCCGGTCGATTGCGGCATCGAGCATGGCGTGGGCCTCGGCCCGGAACCGGGGCCAGTCGGCGGGATCGAGGCTGTCGGGGCGGGTGTCGTTCTCGGCCATAAGCGCTCCTTTGGTCGCTGCACCCTGCCCAAGGGTGCCGATCCTGTCCAGCCGGAGAATACGGCCCACGATGTTGCGGGAAGGGCGGCACGCCGTGCCTGCCTTGTGCGGGTGCGCCGCAGCCAGCCCGCCGGGCCCGCGCTTGTCGGGCAGCCGACTTGCGAGTAAACGGCACTGAAGCAAAGGACTGAAAACGCAACGGAAGGGACATGGCATGAGCCGGGCATTTGTATTTCCAGGGCAGGGCGCACAGGCGATCGGCATGGGCAAGGCGCTGGCGGAAGCCTGTCCCGAGTCGAAGGCAGTCTTTGACGAGGTGGACGAAGCGCTCGGCCAAAAGCTCTCCGACCTTATCTGGGACGGCGATATAGAGACGCTGACGCTGACGGAGAATGCCCAGCCCGCGCTGATGGCGACATCGGTGGCCGCGCTCAGGGCGCTACAGGCGGAGGGCGTCGGGCTGGACGCAGCGGCATTCGTGGCCGGCCATTCGCTCGGCGAATACTCGGCGCTCGCCGCGGCAGAGGCGCTGAGCGTGACCGACACCGCGCGGCTTCTGCGGACCCGCGGGCGGGCGATGCAGCAGGCCGTGCCGGTTGGTCAGGGCGCGATGGCCGCGATCCTCGGCCTCGGCTTCGATGCCGTGGGGGAGGTCGCAGCGGAGGCGGCGCAGGGTGATGTCTGCGCGGCGGCCAATGACAACGACCCCGCGCAGGTGGTGGTGTCCGGCACCAAGGCAGCCGTTGAACGGGCGGTGGAGATCGCCAAGGGCAAAGGCGCCAAGCGCGCCGTCATGCTGCCGGTTAGCGCCCCGTTCCACTGCGCATTGATGCAACCGGCAGCCGATGCAATGGCAGAGGCGTTGGCGGGGGTGGATATCCACGCGCCGAAGGTGCCGGTTGTGGCCAATGTCCGCGCGGAGGCGGTGAGCGACCCCGAGGTGATCCGCAAGCTGCTGGTCGAACAGGTGACAAGCTCCGTGCGCTGGCGCGAATCCGTAGCCTGGATGGCGGGGCAAGGAGTCACCGAGATCTGGGAGATTGGCGCCGGCAAGGCACTCGTAGGCATGATCCGGCGGATCGATCGCGCCGTTGCAACGCGGACCGTCGGCACGCCTGAAGAGGCGAAGGCCGCGGCAGAGACCCTGGCGGGCTGAGGCCCGCCAATCGAAGCTGAAAGCGGCGGGCTCAATCCGCCGCGTCATCGCGTCCCGTGTCCGGCGCAACTCCTGTGTACAACGGCGGCGCCAGCGGGCGTGCCTTCGTACCACGTTTGCCGCCAGCTTTCCTTTGCTTTTCCCTCGCGTCCGGCGCAGCCTTGTGGCCGGGCGCCACTCACCGCATGGGGAAAGGTCATCCGATGCCACGCGAAACGATCCTTGTCTTCGACGTCAACGAGACCCTTCTGGACATCACCACGCTGGAACCGCTGTTTGCGCGGCTGTTCGGCGATGGCGACGTCATGCGAGAGTGGTTCGCGCAGCTGATCCTCTATTCACAGACAATGACTCTGTCCGGCAAATACACGCCGTTCGGTGCGCTTGGGGCCGGGGTGTTGAAGATGGTGGCGGAAATCCGGGGCGTGGCCGTCGATTCCACGGACCTGGAGGAGATGAAAACGCTCATGGGGGCTATGCCGGCCCACGCGGATGTTGCCCCGGCGTTGACCATGCTGCGGGAGGCCGGGTTTCGGTTGGTGACATTGACGAACTCTGCGCCGGCGGGCTCTCCGACGCCGTTGGAGAAGGCGGGGATCGCCGACTATTTCGAGCGGCATTTCAGCGTCGACGGGGTTCGGCAGTTCAAACCCGCACCGCAGACCTATGGACAGGTGGCCGAGGCGTTGGAAGGCGCGCCGGCACATCTGTGCCTTGTAGCCTGCCACCTGTGGGACACCATCGGCGCGCAAGCTGCAGGGTGCCGTGCGGCGTTGGTCACACGCCCGGGCAACGCCCTGCTGCCCGCCGAAGGCGTGCCGGTACCGGATGAGGTCGATTCAACGCTCGATGGGCTGGCGAGGCAGATGATGGCCGCCTTTCCAGCCTGAGCGGGCACAGAACCTGCCATCGGCGACGCCGTGTCCCTTGAGGGAACGGCGTCGCGGGGTGACGTTCGCCGAGGTTACGCGTCCTCGGTTTGCTCCAGCTTGTCCTGCGTCCGCAGGTCGAAGTCGGATGCGTCGTGGCGCTCGTGCAGTTGCTCGGACGGATCGCCCCAGGTGCGATTGACCATGCGACCACGCCCGACAGCGGGACGGGCGCGGATCTCCTTCGCCCAGCGGAGCACGTTGGTATATTTTTCGGCCTGCAGGAACTCGGCGGCGTCGTAGACATCGCCCAGCACCACGTTGCCGTACCAGGGCCAGGTGGCCATATCCGCGATGGAATAGGCTTCGCCGCCGAGATAAGGAACCTCCGCAAGCCGCCGGTCGAGAACATCAAGTTGCCGCTTGGCCTCCATCGTGAAGCGGTCGATCGGGTATTCGAACTTCTCGGGAGCGTATTTGTAGAAATGCCCGAAGCCACCGCCGAGATACGGGGCGGAACCTTGAAGCCAGAACAGCCAGTTGAGCGTCTCGGTGCGGGCGGCGGGGTCTTCAGGCAGGAAATGCCCGAATTTCTCGGCCAGGTAGAGGAGGATCGCACCGGATTCGAACACACGCACGTCGGCGTCGGTGTCGAACAGTGCGGGGATCTTCGAGTTCGGGTTCACCTCGACGAAACCGGAGGAAAACTGGTCGCCGCTGATACGGATCAGGTGGGCGTCATATTCCGCGCCGGTTACGCCGCGCGCCAGCAGCTCCTCCAGCATGATGGTGACCTTCTGGCCGTTGGGTGTGGCGAGGGAATAGAGCTGAAGCGGGTGTTTTCCGCGCGGCAGAACCTTCTCGTGCGTGGCACCGGCAGTGGGGCGGTTGGTTTTGGCCCATTCGCCGCCGCTTTCCGCGTCCCAGGTCCAGATTTTGGGCGGCTCGTAGAAATCCTTCGGCATGGGGTCATCCTTTTGCTTTGCTGCTCGGCCCACGCTGTGGGGTCCGTTGCTTTGGTGCCGTTTTCAGCCGCGCGAATGGCGACCTCAAGGCGTTTTCGAACAAATATGCCGGAGCGGCCGGGATACAACCGGAGCGGTGCCGCACAGGGCCTGTGCAGCACCGCATGCGAAACGAGTGGGCCGTTTGCCGGTCGTGCGAGCCGTTCCACAGGCGGGGTGAAGCGCGACGATCGGGGCAGGGCGAGGCCCCTTTAGGCCGAAGCCGCCGCTGCACCAAAGCCCCTCGATCAGTGCTGTTCTTGCCATGTCGCGCGCGCGAGATGCCGGCTATGCCGCTCCGCCGGTCCCGATCTGACGTGCGAGCCGACGGCGGAGTCGGTTTTCGTCAACCTTGGAAGCGTGTCGCCGGTCCATGGGGATGTGCTCGACACACACGACCCGGTCCACGCCATGCGCCCGGGCGGTCCGGCGCCAGTCTTCGATCTGGTGCGGGTCGCCCTCGATTGCCAGCACGTCAGGCTTGCTGTGCTGGCGGACAAGCGCCGCCCGGCGCACCCCGGGCCAGTGGCGGGCCGCGGTTTCCACTTGAAGCGGCATCGGGTGCGAGAGCCCCCCTTCTTGCCATCGGCCCAGAAGCCACAGCCGCCCCCGGTCGTCGAGCCGAGCGGCATCGCCGGTCCGGTGCCAGACGCGCCCGTCTTCGTGGATCTTCCGGCCCGCATCCTGTGCCGGGTCGATATAGCCGTTGTTGACGTGCTCTCCGGCGACCTGAATCTCTCCGTCCACGAGGCGCAGCGCGATGCCGGGCACCGGGGGACCGGCAAGGAGCCCGCCGCCGGCCTCCATCTCGGCCCAGTCGGCGTCGGAAATCGCCTCCGTCCCGATCTCCGCAATCGGTTCGGCCTCGGTCGAGCCATAGACCGCCACAATCCGCAGGTCCGGCCGTCCCGCCAAAAGGCGCTGGATGGTATCGGGGAAGACGGGCCCGCCACCGGTGAAGATCGTCGTGACCTGCGGCGGCACGCCGGTTTGCGCCAGCGTTTCGCAGATCGAAGGCGGGAGCAGAAGGCGGTTCGCGCCGCTTCGGATCATCCACGCGCGGAGTGCCCCTGCGTCCGCACGGTCCTGATGGGTCAGGGGCCAGTTGGGCAGAACGGAGCAGCGCCCGGCTGCAAGGTTGACCAGCACGAAGACCGGGAACCCGACAAGATCGCGCTCCGGCCGATCCGAGGCGAGCAGCGGCGCCACGGCCGCGTTCTGTGCCATCAGGAAGCCGTGACTGCGCTGGATGCCCTTGGGCACGCCGCTGGACCCGGAGGTGAAGGAAATCAGTGCCGGGTCGCCGGGCTCGAGATCGACAGGGCGGCAGGTCTCCGGCCCGGCATGTTCAACTCTCAGCAAGGCCACACGCCAGAGCACGGGCAACAGGCGTAGCAACCAGTAGGGCCCCGCAGTGGCGAGCGCCGCAGGGCGGGTCGTGCGCACGGCATGCAGTAACCCCTGCAGACCCATCGCCGGTTCGGGAAAAACCGCCACCAGCCCTGCTTTCCAGATCCCGGCCAGGATCACGTAGAGATCTGCGGTGACGGGCGCGGCCACCAAAACCCGGTCCCCCTTTTGCAAACCACGGGACCCGAGCCGCGCTGCGAAAGCGGAGGAGCGGCGGTCGAGCGCGGCATAGGTCGTGACGTCGCCCGAGGGATCGAGGATCGCCGGGGCGTCGGGGCTGTGGGCCACCCTCGCAGCGAAGGCCTCAACCAGCGTCGTCATCGAGCCGCCTTCCCATCAGTGCATAGCGACGGAACACATGGGCACCCAGCTGTGCGCTTCGCTGTGCGGAGGTATTCGTCTCGTGGATCAGCGCATGGATCGCCGTTGTGAAACCGGCATCAAGCGCCGCGTGGTGAAAGGCGTGCGCCAGTGCCTGCCCGGCGCCATGTTGCAGGCTGGCGTAGGTCTTGAGGATGACCGCATCCGGGCTCGGACCGGCCGCGTAGTTCGGAATGCCGAAGAGAAATCCCACGAGGCTGCCCCGGGCGTTGCGGGCAAACAGGACGAACTCCTTTCGGAGAACCGGCACGTAGGGGAGGTACATGCCCAGAAAGGCCTCGCGCGAGATCGGCGTGTAGAAGGCATTGCCCGCAAAGGCTGAAAGGGACAGGTCGTAGACCTGCGAGAAATGCGCCTCCGGGTCGGTGCCGTCCCACGGCGCGACCTCTATGTCGGTCTCCCCGGGAGGTGGGTTGCGCATGTCGGCGAGCGCGACCCCGGCGGAGAAATACCGGGCGATCGGGGCAAACCCGGCCCCCTCGAAGGCCGCAATGTCCGACGGGCCGGAGGTCGGTTCCATCAGGAATGGCGCGGAGCCGTCGCTTTCGATCACCAGCCGGTAGCTGTTCCATGTTGTGCCGTCCATAGGACCGAGGAGTCTGCGGGCGCCCGCGCGGCGGGCCGCTTCGCTTGCCTCGGTCAGAACCGTCGCGCCATCCTCGGCCGACTTGCAGGTGAACTTGCCCAAGGCCATCGTCGGCGCACCGTCCCAGTCCGGTGCTTCGGGAAACAACGTCACGCTGGCAGTTCCTTGGTTGAAGGCCTGTGTCACGGCAATCCTCCCTCGAAAGTTGCGGCGTATGTGGCATAGGCAAACGCCGGCGCCAGGACAGCCAGCGCGCCGATCCGGGTCATTCGGTGGCGGCCAAAGGCGGCGGGCCGGGAAAGCGTGGCAAGACCCACCAGCCCGACATTGGCAGCCATGATCCACCCGGCCCGGGGAATCCAGTGTTTCTCCGGCGGGTTGAAGCCCATCAGCCAGATCCAGAGCGGCGGCATCGCGAGGCCAAGCCCGAGGAAGACCGCCATGCGCAGCCGGACGCTTTCACCTGACATTGCCAGCATCGCCAGCCCCATGCAGACCCCGGCAAGGCACGCTCCGAACGCGTCAAGCGCGTTGAACCCCGTCGCGTTGCCTGCGGCCAGCCAGCCAAAACTCAGCACCGCCAGCGTCGTCACCGCATCCAGTTCGGGGTGTGCGCTGGCGCTGGGCGCCTTTCGCTCGGCCACGAGGTGCAGCAACAACATCAGAACGCAAAACACGACGTTTTGCGTGGCGGTGACCGACAGCAACAGGAAGATTGCCGCCAGGTAGACCCGCGCGACATGGTTGGTCATGCCGAACTGGCGGGCGGCTGCATGAAACAGGACCAGTGCGCAGAGGTAGGTGGTGAACAGAATCGCCAGGTCCATCGTGCTGCCCGTCGCGTGCTCGCGCAGGATGATCAGCACCGCGAGCGGCAGGAACAGGTTGTCGAAACCGCGCCAGCTGTCGGCCTCAACCAACGTGGAAAAGGTCGCGATCAGGAAGGCAAGGATCACGACATTGACGCGCGGGATCTCCGACAACAGCAGCAGGCAGGTCATCGAAAGGATCACCGTCACCAGGAACAGCACGGCGCTGCCCTCAAGGCTCTTATGCCCGTCCTCGACAGCGAAGAACCGCTTGCCATAGGCGCTGCCTGCCAGCGCCGCGGCGGCATCGCCCAGCGTCAGGACCGCGAGCGGCAGGACGTAGAGCAGCGGATCCCTGTGGCTGAGCAGGAAGACCAGCGCCACCGCTGCCGCGAGCAGGAAATCCCCGTAGGACTGGCGGTCGACCGAATGCAGCGCGGCGCTCGCGCCACTGGAGCGCAGTGCCGGCAGCCGCATCGCGGCCATCGCCACGACCGTCAGGCCGAGCAGAAGATAGACAGGCCAGTCCTCCGCAAACAGGATAGGCAGGCAGATTGCGTAGAGTCCGGTGGCAACGTGGATGATCTTGCGCTGCACCTCGGCACTCCAGCCGTTCACCTCCGCATTTCGGCGCACCTGCGCCATGACCCACAGCAGCACCGCGATCGACAGGGCGGCCATCACCACTGGTCCCAGCACTGCCATCACCGCGCCGCCTCGATCACGAAATCGGAGTAGAAGAAGGCCTTGTCCTGTTGCTTGAGCGTATCCTCCAGATCCGAGAGGGTCGTGACCCTGTCTGCCAGCGCTTCCGGCACCCGGCGCGGCGCCATCATGTTCCAATAGACAAGCCGCGCGCCCGGCGTCGCACGGGCCAGAAGCTGCGTATAGGCTGCTTCGGAGGCTGCGGGGGACATGTACTCGAAGATGTCCGACAGGTTGAAACCATCGACCGGCGTGTTGCCGCAGGCCTCCAGCGGTCCATGCACGAGTTCCACTCGCTCCAGCCTGTTCCGGATGATCTCGTATTGCTCCGGGCGCCACGGCATAGGCAGCGCCGCGCCGTGTCCGCCCTTGAGGATCCAGTGCAGGTACGGGTTCTCCGCGGGGTCGCAGGTCACGCCTGCGTGGCGGATCCGGCGCGCCACGTGCTCGGCCACCGATCCCTCCACATGATCGAAAAATGCCTTGTCCCTGCCCATCCGTCCCATTGTGAACCGAGAGAAAAAGAGTTGCAGCATGAGCGTCCAGCGCCAGGTGACGAAGCGCTCGTCGAGGAACCGCGCACGTTCGGCCGGTGGTCGCGCGACAAAGACATCGTCGATGGTTCGGCGCGAATGCACCAGCGGCAGAACCCGTTTCCGGAAGATCCGGAAATACCGTTCGAACCGGCCAACGCCACCCGCTCCGTGGGCCACGACCTCGGGGCGCAGATTCCCCCACCGCAGACGTGCCTCTTCGGGCAGTTCGGCAAGCGCCCGGTCGAGCAGCACCCCGCGGCGGTCGCTTGGACGTGATCCCATGAGTTCGAGGAATTCCGGCTGCTCCAGCGCCCGCATGGCACCGATCCGCAGGCGCAGGCAGTCGAGTTGCGCCACCGACAGATCGACCGCCGTGACTTTTTCTGGGTCCAGCGTCAATAGCGCCAGTGCGTTGTCACCCGCTGAGCAGACCGACAGGAAGCGCTGTCCGGATCCGGGGTGCATCGCGGCGACGAGAACGTCCGCATCCTCCCAGAGCTGGGCGTATCGGATGATATCGAAACGGGCGCGGTCGGCTATGTCATTGCGTGTCATCGGCCAGCCGAACCTCTCCGGTTTCCCCGTCGACCGTCAGGCGGGCCCCGTCAGGCACCCAGTCTGTCGCCCCCTTGATGCCGACCACGCAGGGAATGCCCAGTTCCCGCGCGACGATGGCGGAATGCGACAGCAACGAGCCGCGTTCGACGACGATGGCTGCGGCATTGGAAAAGACGGCGATCCAGCCTGGATCGGTGTTTCGGGCGACGAGGATCTCGCCGGAGGCGAGGTGCTCCACCCGAGGGTCGCGGACCACCCGTGCCGGCGCGGTCACGCGACCGGCGGAGCAGCCGGTGCCGATCCGTGCATCGCCGGTTTCGGCTGGCGGTTCCTCGCCCGGGCGCGTTCTCACCAGCGTCGCCGCCCCGTGCCCGACAAGCCGTTCCGGCGGGTCGGGCCGGTCTTCGTGCCGCCGGTGGTCCGCCTGGCGGGACGCGACAATCGCGCGAAGGTCGGTCGACAGGGCATTGCCCTCGATCGCTCCCAGAACCTCGTCGACGGTCAGGTGGAAAATGTCCCGCGGCGCGTCCAGCCGTCCGCAGGCCCAGAATTCGCGCCCCATGGCGAGGAACACACGCCGCGCGTGGCCGAAGATGCGGGTCCGTTCGAACCGCAAGTTCTCCCGGTCGCGCACGCGGGCCCTCGCATAGCCGGTGATCCAGCGCGCCAACCGGCGCCGGCCCGGCCGGTCGGGTATCACCGCGTTCCAGTCGGGCTCCGCACGGTCGGCCGCCGGGGCCGCGGGACGCGCCGCGCTAGCCGCGATCGCCGCAAGGAGTTGCGTCGGATCTTCGTCCAGTGTGATCGATTCCAGCTTCAGCTCCTGTGTGCACCGATCGCCGAACCGCGCGATATAGGCGTCGAAGGCCGTTTCGATATCCGGATGCCCGGCGAGGGCCGCGCGGCCATCACGGACGAGATTACCCGCCAGACCGGCCGAGGCCACCATCCGGCCCATCTCCGCGATCCGCCTTGACGGTTCGGCAGAGACGATATCGCCCTGACCGATCATGACGTCATTGTGCAGCGCCACGCCCTTTGGTCCGGCCCAGGCCTCCAGCAGCTTGCGAGAGGCGCCGAAGGCCATCATGCAGAGGAAATCGTTGATCAGGGGGGCATCCCAACGGTCGAGCAGGTCTGCCTCGATGGCGCGCCAGGTCGCGGCCAGTTCAGTGAGGTTGGCGCGGTCTGGCGCCTTGCCAGTGGCAAGTGCCGTCTGCAGCCGTGTTTCGAACCGCCGTTTCGTGACCGGCAGGCGAAGGGCGGCCCAACCGAGGCCCGCCGTCACGCGCAGGGTTCGAACCGCTTCGGCGAGCCGTTTCATCCCGGTGGCCGGTGGCGGCCCGATGGTGTCGCGCAACTCGGACGGAAGCGGCTCGTCGACGCCCATCATGGTTTCCATGTGGTCCCGATTGCGAGAAAACCCGGGCAGCAGCGCCAGCGCACGGTACCAGTTGCCGAGGTTGTAGTAGACCCGCCCGTCAACCCGCGCGAGCAGATTGTCGAAGACAGGCGCATTGGCGTTGACCTCGGCCGGGCCGACCCCGAGTAGCGCCACGAAGGCCCGGTAGACTCGGCCGTAGACGAAACAGGCAAAACTGTAGGTGAGCGGGCTGACAATGCCCGGGTAGCTTTCCACGATGTTGGAATTGTCGAGCACGATCAGGGTATTGTCCGGCGTCGGTTGCGGGCGCAGCGGCGTCGTGATCGGGCGGGATTGCAACAGGTGAAGCCCGGTGTCGTCAATCGCCCACTCAATGTCCTGTGGCGTGCCGAAAAACGCCTCCGTGCGGGCGGCGAGGGCGGCGATCTCCACGACTTCCTCGGTCGTGAGGACCGTTGGCGCGGTGGGGCTTGCGAGCATGTCGCCGGTGGTGGCGACCTGCCAGTCCTCGCCGTCGGCCTCGCCGGAGACCAGCGCCTCGCCCAGTCCGGAAATGGCCGAGATGACCCGGCGGTCCCGAAGGCCGGTGACCGGATCGGCGGAGAAGGCGACGCCTGCGGCACGGGCCGGCACCATTTGTTGCACGATGATCGCTGGCGCCTCGGCCGGGGCTGCATTCGTTGCCTCCCGGTACCTGTCCAGCGCCTCGGAAAACCCCGATGCCCAGACATCTGCAATTGCTGCCCCGACGCCGGAGGCAGGCACGTCGAGCCGTGTCTGGAACTGCCCGGCGTGGCTGTGAGCCGCACCATCCTCGGCCCGACCGGAGGACCGCACCGCGTAGGGGCCGGGCCCCAGTTGGTCGAGTGCATTCGAGAGGGCCGCCGCCAGGTATGGCTGCGGGACGACGCGACCATCGTGGTGCCTGCATGCCTCTGCCGAGACCACGAAGAAGGCCGGAACGTCGAAACCGGCAGCCGCAAGCCGGTGCAGGGAAGCACCTTTTCCGCCTGCGGTTTCCAGCGTTATTTCAGTGGATTGCAAGACAAGATTCATGTTTTACCTTCCGAATGCCAGGGGAAGGAAACCGGCCGCAAGATAACACACCAGTACCCAAAGCCCGGAGGCCATGTCCACGCGCCCTTGCCAAACCGGATCAGGATTGGCCCGGAACCGCATCGCGCACATGCCGACCATCACAACCCCGATCCCGCCGACGGTTGTGACGGCCACGGCAGCGCCAAGCGCCCGCCCGAGAGCGGCCAACAGGAGAAAGCCCACGACTACGGTTGCCAACCAGATCAGCGCCGCACGCTGGGGCCCCCAAAGCGCGGAATAGGTCTCCACGCCGTCGCGCTCGTTCACCGGTGCCCAGACCTTTCGGCCGATCTCCAGCACACAGCCATTGACGAAACTCAACGCAAGGAACAGTCCGAGCGCCGGGGAGGGCGTTGCCCCGGCTGCGGTCCACTCGATCCCGGTCAGCAGCAGGTCGATCAGCGGCATGATCAGCATGTGGCTCAGGAGGTAGGTCATCGGGCGTGCCTTGAGCCAGTCCGGCACGCCGAACTCGACCGTCATCAGGGCCAGCCAGCCCCAACTCAGGCACAGCAAGCCCAGCGTCGCCATGTTCCACGACCATGCGAGTGCCAGCATCCCGATTCCCACGCCCGCCGCGAGCGCGAGCACGGTGCGAAGGCTCACCAATCCGCGCGGGATGGGGCGTTCCGGGCGATAGCGGCGGTCGTCCTCCAGATCCTTGGCCTCGTCGCAGGCCCGCATCTGGAAGAAGATGCCGAGCGCCAGCAGTGCCGCGACCAGGTAGGCGAGGGGACCGGGCAGCGGACGTCCTGAGAGCATCGCCGAGACATTGATGCTTGCGGCGGAGAAGACCGCAAGCAGGGGCACCGTTCGGGCGAGTGGGAACCGTTCCGCCTGATAGATCCAGAGACGCCGTGCCAGCCCCGTGCTCATCGCGTGCGGGCCAGCTTGCGGTGGGCAGAGGTGAAATGGCCAGCGGACATGGCGGCCACGATGGATATCTCTCCACACAGGCAGAGCGCCGCGGTGACCTCTGCCAGCGCCGCCGCGCTGCCCGGCCCCTCGAGGCCGAGAAGACTTCGTGCGGCGCGTTGGCTTGGCAATGCGGTCCCCCCGCCGACCGTTCCTACGAGGATATTCGGCAAGGTGACAGAGCAGAACAGGCCGTCCTCGCGGCGTTCGATCCGCGTAAACCCCACCGCGCTCTCGGCCACGCAGGCGGCGTCCTGGCCGGTGGCGATATAGAAGGCTGCCAGCGCGTTGGCATAGTGGGCCTGAGCTCCGAACTGGCCTGAGAGCAGCGCACCAAGCCCCGCGACCCGACCATAGTCCAGCATCGCGTCGATGTCCGTCCGCAGCACCTTTTGCACAACCTGCTCGGGCAGTGTCACCGAGGCGCTGACCTTGCGCCCGCGCCCGGTCAGCGTCCCGAGCGATGTCGCCTTCTTGTCGCCGGAGAAATTGCCCTCGACATACCATCGCAGCGGTTTGGCAGGGCAATCGTCAACGGCCTTCCTGCAAAGGGCATCGGTTGCGATGGTCACCATGTTCTGTCCGGCCGCCTCGCCGGTCGTAAAGCGGCAGAGCAGGAACACGACATTGTTGTCGATGATCGGCTCCAGCGAGACGAGCCGACCGTGGGCGGTTGTTGCCTCGGCCGCGGCGCGCAGGTCGTCGACCTGTGTGACCACCCAGTCGACGAAACGCCCCGCGTTCAACAGGCTGTCGAAGACGAAAGCCGGGGACCGGAGCACGCCTTCATAGAGAACCGCGGTGCTGATGCCGCCGGACCGTGTGGCGGCGAGGGCCCCGCGCCCGTAGGACGCGACAAGTGCAGCCTCGGTCGTGGCCAGCGGCAGATGAAAGTCGCCATCGGCATGCAGACCCCGCACGCGCAGCGGCCCCACCACACCGACGGGCACCTTCACGGTGCCGATCATGTTCTCGATATTGCCGGAGTAGGTCTCGGCATTCGCCAGCGTCTCGGGATCCGCCAGAATGGACTGGCTTCGCCCCCGGGCCTTGCCCTGGTTGCGCAGCGCTTCCCACAACCCGGTGATCGATGCCGCCGAAGCCGATTGCGCGCCGCGGAACGGGGAATGCGCCGCATCGTCGGGCAGCATGCGGGTTTCGCGGCCATCCTGATAATACAACGCACGCACCCGTTTGAGCATTTCGAGTACATGGTTCGGGACAATCAAAACTCAAAACTCCGCCAGCCAGGCGGGCAACAATCAGCACGCCGGGTTTCCAAGGTGAGCGTACAACTCGGATCGGAGCCAGACAATCCGTCTCTCGCGCCAAGGCTGTTTCCGCCCGGGCGACGCCTTGAAGGCGGTCTATGATCCGGGGATCGAGGTCAGGGAACTGATCGTGTACAACACGTCCGCGCAACTGGACGAAAGCATGATGGGCTCCGTGGTGCAGTTCTCGAACTCGATCGGATCGGGCCAGACGATCGGATGCGACCAGCACTGGCGTTCCGGGTTCGTACCTGCCCTCAGAGAACGCTTGGTTCGAGCACAATGGCGAGCGAACTTGTTGAGCGCGGATCTCCAACAACCTTGTTCGACCTCGAGATGTCGTGGGGTGCCTTGCCGACTGGCAACCTCGGTCGACAGAAGACATACGCCGACGCCGCGGTTCAGACTTGTCCAACGATGAAGGTCTTGTACGGGATGGCCTTGCGCCAGATTGAGCCATGGGAGCGCCACTGGTCCGAGAATCATTGGCGAGGCGTGTTCGTCGGCAACCTGTTGAGATTGATCGGCCTCGACTGGCCGGTGCCGAACTACAGCGCCCTGTGCAGGCGTCGGAGTGAGACGGGACCAACGCTCGAGCGTTGTTTGCACTTCCAGCAACGAGATTTTTTTCGAGATTGCAGGTGAATGGCGCTTCCGGTCAGGTGCCCCGATCGCACCTACTCCCAGGGGGCGGGTTCGTCAGATTGCACATTGCCGAACACGTTCTCGCGGTGCCAGCGGAGGTTCTCCGGGTGCGGCATGTTTCGCGGGTCCTCCGGTGTGAGCAGCTTGCCGGTCGGGGACAGGAGACGATCCACGACCTCTCCGGGGACCTTGTTGCGGGAGACCAGGATCGTCTGGCAATCATCTGCCACCGACATGAGACCACGGTCGAACATCCAGTGCAGGGTTCCGGAGAGGGCAAGTCCATTTCGGACGGAATCGCTGCCCTGATGCTCCACTGGCCGGATGTGGGCGGCCTGAACTTCAGGCCGGCCACCGCCATTGCGCAATCGGAGCCCGGACATGGCGCAGCGGTAGTCATAGGCTGCGCGGACTTTCCGACGGAAGGCGACATCGCGATAGGGGCGGCGCGTCAGGCGTTCCAGAACAGGTCGCTCGAATGTCGCCGCCGGTTCCAGGATGTGGTCTCCGGGTGGGTCGTAACGGGTGGCCTCCATATCGATGAGGTTCTCCGGAAGGCCGAGGCTGACGATCCTGGCGAACTCCTGCTCGGGCAGGACCCGCACTGCGCTTTGGACGAGGCCTCCGCGCTTGGGTGTTCCATCGGGTTCGGTGAGCGCGGCTTCGAGCGGTCGGCCGTTAAGCAAACGTGGAACCTCACTGTCGAATTGCAGAAAGGTGCCTGGCGCGATCAGGGCAAGAAAGCGCCCCTCCGTTCCCGGCTTCGGGATGACCTGCGAGATCTTCGCAACGGCAAAATACCCTCGAGGCCCCGCCTTAACCGGTTCGTAGTAGACGACCCAGTCTCCTACGGCGGCCTCAATGGCTTTCAGGTAGTTCTTGGGGAAATCGTAGACGCGGTCCGGCTCATCCTCGTAAATCGAGTCTGCCTTGTGTAAGAGAACCAGTTTCGCCATGTCGCCAGGAAAGCGCCTGCACGCAAAAACGCAAGCCTTTTCCGTGCGGTATAACCGGCGCGACCGTCGGCAATCGAGATGGGCGGAAGTCGTTCCGAGTTCTGCGGACAGTTCCGAGGCGAGGAGCGACGCAAAGTCGGTTTCAATCCGGGCGGCGAAGCCGTGCTGGGCCGTTTCATCCGGGGTGAGCACGATGCGGTGGGCTGAACAGACACAGTGAGAACAAGGTCCCGAGGGAAATTGCCGTGACCCTGACTTCTCAGGGAGCTCCGATAGAGCTCCTATCGCCCGTCATCGAAACAAAAAGTTGACACCGTCCGCTTCTAGGGCCGATCTGACGAGAAGACCAGAATGCCACGCAGGCTTCGGGGCTTCGTCTATTCCGGTCATAGCAATCGCAAGACGGAGGCATCTGCTCCGATCGCGATGCTACTCCACGACAATGGCGACCTTCCTCTTCGCAACGTCGTCAGGCAGCCGTGGGGCACGGCCATTCCAAGCCATTGATCTCATTACACCGCATTCGATGGTCCGTGGGACACCTGGAGCCATATTTAATGGCCTTTGAACGCCTGCTCAGATTCCCCTACGGACTGCCACTCCTAGCAAATTACAGTTGCGAAAGGCTCGCGACCGCGAGGTCGAACACAGGAGTTCCGCGCTCAAATCCGCAACCGCGAGAGGCAAAAAATATAACCTCAAACATCGGTTAGGCAGGGACCGTGGCCCCTGTGGGGCCGCGAAAGCTCACTCGAACACTGGCGGTGAACATCCCATATCGCGTTTCGAAGGGGCCCCTGCTGATCTCCTCTCGGGCATTGCTGTACAATACCCAGCCGGGTTGCGGACAGCACCGGGTTAGAGGTTGAGGGTGAAGGCGAATGGAACGCCCGCAAACCTCCCTCTCATCGAAACTGCGTTTCGACTGCCGGGCAGCGGGTGGCCGGAAACGGCGGATCTGGCGCAAGATTCACCTCCGGATCAACGAAGAAACGCTGGAGGTCAGGGTTGTCGAGGTCACCAGCAGCAGCGTGGGTCGCTCTCATCGTTTGCAAGCAAACCACTGCCGGTCCGTGGATGCATTGCGTGAAATATCTGGGACAACGCCTCATGGCGCGGGACTTTGACCGCCAGGTTCCCGAACTACAGGTCCGAATTGCCGTGCTCAACGGCTATACCGCCCTCGGCACACCTGTCGCTGAGGCCAAGGGATAAGTCTGTTTGGGAAAGGGGAAGTCCGACCGTCATCGGATTTGTGCAACAGAGCCTGCTGGACCTGCACTCGCGGACTCTGCTCGCGACTGTGGCCCTGACTGTGTATCGCCAGATGGCCCTGAACCGCCAGTTGGATGACGAGATCAAGGAGCTCGTCCGCGATCGGATGCGGGCGTGGCGAATCCGGCTGGAGTACTACACGACATCGGCGGAGGCGGGCGAACGGGAAAGCGCGCAGATCGACGCCGAAGAGCCGCTCCCGAACATCCCCAGGAAGAAGGATCGCCGCTAGCGACTAGCTGGGGTCCGGGTCTGCAAATGGTCCGATTGCACCAGCTATCTAGTTTACTAAGTCAATGAAAACTATCGCTTGTGGGGAGTAGTGCAGGCTTCTGTTGCCAGGTGCCTGCGAACCCCGCCAGCCCTTGCTAGAGGACTGGGCTTAAATTTCGGTTTTGGTCAACTGCATTAAGCAGCGACGGCCACCGGAGCATGATTGTTGTTGGCAATTATGCATAACGGACCGGTAACGGTGGTACCTCACCGAGCGAAAGCTAACCCCTTTAGACGTCCGTCGATCCTATTTCGGCCCCATGATCCCCCAACAAGGGATGTTTGGTGGAGCCGCCGGGTACCGCCCCCGGGTCCGAGCCGCTTATTACGAGCGCGTTTATCGCCATAGTTCCCGAGGGAACATATCAAATCTAGGCGCATTGTCGGCGCGGTTCAAGCGGCAACAGGTAGCGTTTTCTTCTGCGCATCCATTTTGTAGGTGTATTTCAAACACAGCTTTGGGTGAGGTCTCCATGCCCGCATTCCTGTCGAACAAGATGCATTTCCGTGATCTTTCGGAGGCGGAAATCCTCGCGCTTGCAATTTCTTCGGAGGAAGACGACGGGCGGATCTACCGCAATTTCGCGGCGCGCCTGCAAAAGGACTATCCGTCTACGGCGGCGATGTTCATGGACATGGCGGCGGAGGAAGACCGGCATCGCCAGAGCCTGATTGCGCTCTACCGAATCCGTTTCGGCCAGTCCATTCCACTCATACGCCGCGCCCACGTTGCCGGATTCTACGACCGGAAGCCGGAATGGCTGCTCGATCAACTGTCATTGTCGCGGGTTCGGGAGATCCTGTCGGAGATGGAGTACGAATCCCGCAGTTTCTACGAAAAGGCCGCAACCCGTGTGACGGACGCGGAAACGCGGCGCCTGCTGGGGGATCTGGCCGCGGCGGAAGCCGGACATGAGAAAAGGGCAGGTGAGTTGGCACAGCTTCACCTGACCGACGAGGCCCTCGCAGAGGAAGACCACCACGAGCGGCGCCAGTTCATCCTGACCTGGGTGCAGCCGGGGCTTGCCGGGTTGATGGATGGCTCGGTGTCGACCCTTGCGCCGATCTTCGCGGCGGCCTTTGCTACTGGCGACACATGGAGCACATTCCTGGTCGGACTTGCGGCCTCGGTCGGCGCCGGGATCTCCATGGGCTTCACGGAGGCTGCCTCCGACGACGGTGAATTGTCGGGCCGGGGCAGCCCGGTCAAACGGGGGATTGCGTCCGGCGTGATGACGACGCTTGGCGGGTTGGGCCATGCCTTGCCCTACCTGATCCCGGATTTCTGGACCGCGACCACGATCGCGGTGGTCGTCGTGTTCATCGAGCTGTGGGCTATCGCCTGGATCCAGAACCGGTTCATGCAGACACCTTTCTGGAGAGCCGCGTTGCAGGTCGTTCTCGGCGGCGGTCTTGTCCTGGCGGCGGGGATCCTGATCGGCAGCGGGTAGAGCAGGAGCGCGCTTGTCGGGCCGTCCGGCGTCCACGATGCTGCGGTTCCTCTGCGGAGAGCGTGAGCTTGGCCGGTCGGTGCCTGCCACCCGATGCCGCGCTGTTCCCGGCCTGCCCATGCTGCCCTGCGGCAAAACCGTTGACATCGGCGCTGCGCCCGCTCGAAATATCCGCGCGAATACCAGTCTTGAGGGAGCCTGCGCGATGGTCTCGGTCGAGTTTGTCAGGGAAATGGCCCGCTACAACGAGTGGCAGAACACGGCGCTGGGCGCGGCGGCGGCGGCGTTGGACAGCGATGCGCTCACGCGGGACCGCGGCGCTTTTTTCGGCTCGATCCTCGCCACGCTCAATCACCTGCTCTGGGCCGACCGGCTCTGGATGTCCCGACTGGCGGGGTGGGAGGCCCCCGCAGGCTCGATGACCGAGAACCTGTCGTTGTGTCCCACGCTGGCCTGCTGGGCGGGCGACCGCGCCCGTGCGGATGGCCGGATACGGCTGTGGGCGCAGCGCTTGAGGCCGGCCAACTTGCGTGGGGATCTGGTCTGGTATTCGGGATTGCAGGGGAAAGACATCGTGAAGCCCATTGCAACCTGCGTGACCCATATGTTCAATCACCAGACACACCACCGCGGTCAGGTCCATGCGATGCTGACAGCGGCGGGGGCGGAGACGGCAGCCACGGATCTCGTGTTCATGCCGGAGGAATGACGACGTGACCGGCCCCGCGTTGCGGGCCATCAACCAGGGAGCACCCGATGCGGGCATTGATCGTGGAAAAGGCCGAGGATGGCAGCACCAGCGCCGCCATCCAGGAAATCGACGAGGGCCGCTTGCCGGCGGGAAATGTCACCGTCGCGGTCGACTATTCGACCGTCAATTACAAGGACGGGCTGTGCGTGGGCCCCGGGGGCGGTCTGGTCCGCGAATACCCCCATGTTCCGGGAATCGATTTCGCCGGCACCGTGGAAAGCAGCGGGGATGACCGCTATGCGCCCGGCGACAAGGTCGTCTTGACGGGCTGGCGCGTCGGAGAGGTGCACTGGGGCGGCTATGCCGAGAAAGCCCGGGTCGATGCCGACTGGCTGGTGCCGCTGCCCGAAGGGCTGAGCACGAAGCAGGCCATGGCGGTCGGCACCGCAGGCTTCACGGCCATGCTCGCGGTGATGGCGCTGGAGGCGCACGGGCTGAAACCGGGGCAGGGCGAGGTGCTTGTCACCGGTGCTGCCGGCGGTGTCGGCTCGGTCGCGACGGCGATCCTCGGAAATCTCGGATACGAGGTGGCCGGCGTTACCGGGCGCCCCGAACAGGCACAATACCTTGCCAATCTTGGCGCATCCAAGATCGTTACCCGCGACGAGCTGGCCGAAACCGTGAAGCGCCCGCTGGAGCGGGAGACCTGGGCGGGGTGTGTCGACGCGGTCGGCGGCGCCATGCTCGCTCGCGTTCTGGGGCAGATGAACTACGGCGCCTCGGTGGCGGCTGTCGGCCTCGCGGGAGGGGCGAAACTCCCGGCGACGGTGATCCCGTTCCTGCTGCGCGGGGTGAACCTGCTGGGCATCGATTCGGTGATGCAACCCTACGAGAACCGGCTGCAGGCCTGGCAGCGGATCGCCAGCGATCTGCCGATGGACAAGCTGGAGGGGATGATGGTCGAGGCCACGCTCGCGGACCTGCCGAAGCTGGGCGCGGATATACTCAAGGGCCAGGTGCGTGGCCGCGTGGTCGTCGACGTCAACGCCTGACCGGTCTGGATTTCCGCCCGCCAGTGGCCATTCAACGCGACCGTGCCGCAAATATCCGTGGCACGGTCGTTTTTTTCGCTCGTTTCTACTAGGCTGGCTCCCACAGTGATCTTGCGACACGCCGGTTCCTGCGCCAGAGCACGGACCGGCAGCGATTGAATTGCGGCAACGAGTGGAGGCCAAGCCATGACGGACGAAACCACGACCCAGGGCATTCCGGAGCCGGAAGGGCCGGTCGAGATCATCGACACCGAATACGAGATCGGGCAGGACAACGTCGAAGGCGCGGTCGGTCCGTTCGGTTTCGATATCCACAACCCGGTCTTCGCGATTTCCGGCGTCACCATCGTGCTCTTCGTGTTCTACGCGCTCGTGTTTCATGATCAGGCCGCGGCGGCATTCGGGGCCTTGCGCCCGTGGCTGACCGGCACGTTCGACTGGTTCTTCCTCACTGCGGCCAACATCTTCGTGCTGTTCTGCCTGTTCCTTGTCGTCAGCCCATGGGGCGGCATTCGCCTCGGCGGCAAGGATGCAACGCCCGATTACAGCTATGCTGGCTGGTTCGCGATGCTCTTCGCTGCGGGGATGGGCATCGGCCTGATGTTCTTCGGCGTGCTGGAGCCTGTGTACCACATGGCGGTATCGCAACCGCTTGGCGTGCCATCGCCCTTTGCAGAGGACGGCAGCCTGATCGAGGAAAACGTGGATGCCGCGCGGCGCATGGGGCTGGCGGCAACGATTTTCCACTGGGGCCTGCACCCCTGGGCGATCTATGCCGTCGTTGCGCTGGCACTGGCACTCTTTACCTTCAACAAGGGCCTTCCGCTGACCATCCGCTCCGCTTTCTACCCGATCTTCGGCGAGCGCGTCTGGGGCTGGACCGGGCACATCATCGACACGCTGGCGGTCTTTGCCACGCTCTTCGGACTCGCCACATCTCTGGGGTTCGGTGCGCAGCAGGCCAACGCGGGGCTTGAGCATGTCTTTGGCGTGACGAACTCCGTGAACGTGCAGGTGATCCTGATCACGCTGATCACGATCGTGGCGCTGATCTCGGTGCTGCGCGGGCTGGATGGCGGCGTGAAGGTCCTCAGCGAGATCAACATGGTGCTGGCCGCGGTGCTGCTTCTGTTCGTGTTGTTCGTCGGGCCGACGGGGGTGATCCTCTCCGACTTCGTCGCGGGTTTCGGCACCTACCTTACGGAGCTGGTGCCCCTGTCGAACCCGGTCGGGCGCGAGGATTCGGGCTACGTAGAAGGCTGGACGTCCTTCTACTGGGCCTGGTGGGTCAGCTGGTCGCCCTTTGTCGGCATGTTCATCGCCCGCGTCAGCCGTGGTCGCACCGTGCGGGAATTCATCATCTGCGTGCTGATCATCCCCTCGATCGTCTGTGTCCTCTGGATGGCCGTCTTTGGCGGTGCCGCGATCGAGCAGGTGCTGTCCGACCCCGAGAACAGCGCCGTGAAGGCGCAGGTGATCGACAGCTACAACCCGCCGATCTCCCTGTTTGCGATGCTGGAGGGCCTGCCGATGTCGGCGATCACCTCGACGCTTGGCATCGTGCTGGTGATCGTGTTCTTCGTCACCTCTTCGGACAGTGGCAGCCTCGTGATCGACACGATCACCGCCGGTGGCAAGATCGACGCCCCGGTGCCGCAGCGGGTGTTCTGGTGCACCTTTGAAGGCGCGGTTGCCATCGCGCTGCTGCTCGGCGGTGGGCTGGGCGCCTTGCAGGCCATGGTGATCTCCACCGGGCTGCCCTTTGCCTTCGTGCTTCTGCTGATGTGTGTTGCAATTCTGCGTGGGTTGATGAGCGAGCCGAAGTAGCCCTGTCGTTGGGGAAACCCACGAAAGAAATCCGGCCCCGGCGCTTGCGCGGCGGGGCCTTTTTGCGACAACTGTCGCCATGACACTCGATATCGATTTCGTGCGGGCACAGTTTCCCGCCTTTTCCGAACCCTCGCTGAAGGGACAGGCCTTCTTCGAGAATGCCGGCGGCTCCTTCACCTGCCGGCAGGTGATCGACCGGCTGACGCGATTTTACCACGCCCGGAAGGTGCAACCTTATCACCCCTTCCCGGCGGCCGAGGCGGCGGGCGCGGAGATGGACGAGGCGAGGGACCGGCTTGCCGCGCTTCTGGGGGTGGAGACGGACGAACTCTCTTTCGGCCCCTCGACCACGCAGAACACCTACGTCCTGGCCAATGCGGTGCGCTGCTGGCTTACGCCGGGGGAGGCCATAGTCGTCACCAATCAGGACCACGAGGCCAACTCGGGCCCCTGGCGCCGGCTCGCCGACGAGGGGATCGAAGTGCGTGAGTGGCGGGTGGACAGCGAGACGGGATCGCTCGATCCGACCGATCTCGACGTGTTGCTGGAGGACGGGAACGTCCGGCTGGTCTGTTTCCCGCATTGCTCCAATGTCGTGGCCGAGATCAACGACGTCACGGCGATCACCGCGCTGTGCCACGCAGCGGGGGCCTTCACGGTGGTGGATGGGGTCTCCTACGCGCCGCACGGAATGCCAGATATCGGGGCGCTGGGTCCGGACGTCTACCTGTTTTCCGCCTACAAGACCTACGGGCCCCACCAGGGGATCATGACGATCCGCCGCCAGTTCGGTTTCGAACTGCCCAACCAGGGGCATTTCTTCAACGCGGATACGCTTTACAAGCGCTTCACGCCGGCGGGCCCTGACCATGCCCAGGTCGCTGCCAGCGCCGGTATCGCGGATTACTACGACGCACTGGCCGCACATCACGGAATCGCCGCGGCAGATCCGGCCGAGACTGCGACTGTCCTGCATGACCTGATGCGCGCCCACGAGGCGCGCATCGGGCAACCGCTTCTCGACTATCTGTCGGCCCGCCATGATGTGCGGTTGATCGGTCCCCGGGATGCATCCCGGCGGGCGCCGACTGTCGCCGTGGACCTCGGCCGGGATCCCGCCCCGGTGGCGCGGGAACTGGCGCAGCATGGCATCATGGCCGGGGCAGGCAGCTTCTACAGTGTGCGCCCGCTTGAAGCACTTGGCATCGAGCCCGAGCGGGGAGTGCTGCGGCTGTCCTTCGTGCACTACACCAGCGAGGCGGAGATCGAGCAACTTCTCGCCGCGCTCGACAAGGTGCTCTGACCGGCGCGGGTGGCCGCGCCCCGGGGAGATTTGCGGTCCGGCGAAGTTCCGGCTTCGGGCGCCGCACCTTCCGGGGAAGGGTGGTTTCCCGCGGCAATTCCTGCGCTAGATCCGGGACATGACACACGCACCGATCCTACTCTGGTTTCGCCGCGATCTGCGGCTTCACGACAACGCCGCGCTTCAGGCCGCGCTTCAGACGGGACGTCCGCTGATCCCGATCTTTATCCGTGATGGTCTGATCGAGAATCTAGGCGCCGCACCGTCGTGGCGGCTCGGGCAGGGGCTGGATGCCCTGTCGGGGCGTCTGGGCGATGTCGGTGGGCGGTTGGTGTTGCGATCCGGTCCGGTGATGACGGTCCTCAAGGCGCTGATCGCGGAGACCGGGGCGACTTCTGTGATGTGGAACCGGCTTCATGACCCTGCGGCACGGGCACGCGACGAGGTTGTGAAGCAGTCGCTCAAGGCGCTCGGGATCGAGGCGCGCAGCTTCTCCGGTCAGTATCTTGTCGACCCCTGGCAGATCGCGACCGGCGCCGGAACACCGTTCCGGGTTTTCACACCGTTCTGGCGCGCGCTTCAGCAGCAGGAGATCCCCGCGCCCCTGTCGGCCCCGACACGCCTGCCGGCGCCCGAGGTCTGGCCGGAGAGCGAGGCGCTGGAGGCCTGGGCGCTGGGGCGGGCGATGCAGCGTGGCGCTGCGGTTCTGGAGCGGCATGTCCGCGTGGGCGAGGCCGCGGCACTTGACCGTCTGTCGGAGTTCCGCCACGACGGGCTGGCGGCCTATCCTGACCGCCGGGATATTCCCGGCGCGCCCGGCACGTCGCGCCTCAGTGCGGCGCTGTCGCTGGGTGAGATCAGCCCGCGCCAGTGCTGGCACGCGATCATGGCCGAGGAGGCGGCGGGCAATTCCGGTGCCAGTGCCTTCCTGCGCCAACTGGCCTGGCGCGATTTTGCCGGTCACCTCCTGTTTCATGACGGGGCGCTGCCCGACCGGTGCTGGCGCCCGGAATGGGAGGATTTCCCGTGGAACAGGTCCGGCGATACGCCGGAGGTTCTGGCCTGGAAACAGGGTCGCACCGGCGTGCCGTTCGTGGATGCGGCGATGCGGGAGATGCAGGTGACGGGGACCATGCACAACCGGGCGCGCATGATCGCGGCGAGCTACCTGACAAAGCACCTGCTGACCGACTGGCGCATCGGCGAACGCTGGTTTGCCGAGCATCTGGTGGATTTTGACGCGGCCTCGAACGCGATGGGCTGGCAATGGGTGGCAGGCTGCGGGCCGGATGCCTCGCCCTATTTCCGCATCTTCAATCCCGAGACCCAGAAGCAGAAATTCGACCCGCAAGGCCAGTACACGACTGCATGGATCGCCGAGATGTCGCCGGACCCGTCGCCTTTGGCGCTGGAGGTCTTCGAGGCGCTGCCACGCAGTTGGAACATGTCCCCCGAGGATGCCTATCCCGATCCGGTGGTAGGGTTGCCAGAGGGGCGTGCGCGGGCCCTTGCGGCCTACGAAAGCTTCCGGGACAGATCCGGGAGCGACAGTGCCGCCGGCTAGCGGTGCCGTCCCGAAAATCCATCGCTGGATGGGCAGTCCGCACGGACCGCGACGTTATGCGACGCCGTGACCGGCAGCCCGTGGCCTTTGGGCTAGCAGAACGGGTCGGGTAGGCAGGAATGGCGGCGCGAGGCGCGTGGAGCGACGCAGGTGCCGGGACCGTGGCCGGAAGGTCACAACCGCTGCATGAAGGGGGCTTCCCTGCTTCTGCGTTGCCATATTTTCGTCCGGAAGCTGTGATGTCACTCGGACACGGTTAACCCGCCGACCCGAACGACAGACCCGGAAGAGACGCTCCCATGCCCACAGCCGCCAAGCTCTTTGCATCCATCGCATTTGCCCTCGTGGCCTTCTTTGCCTCCGAGGTGTTCAAGCCCTTGCTGCCGGAAGGCACGAATGCGGGCATGCTGACCCCGGTCAACACCTTCGTCGGGTTGCTCTGTGGCTGGATGGTCATGGGGCGGCTGGCCGGCAAGGGGTACTACGCGGCCGCGGGATCCGGTGTGCGGACGGTTGCGGTGATCCTTTTCTACGTGCTCGTGATCTGGGCAGGGATCGAGATGGTCGAACGTTCGACGCAAATGCACTACGAGGGGCCGACCGCCGCGCTTGTCGGGATGATGGATCTCGTTGCAGAGTATTTCCGCCTGATGATAAGCGATCCTCAGGTGCCCATTGTGCTGCTCGCGGGCGGCGTTCTCGCCGCGTTCCTGGCGGAATGGGCCGACGAACGTTGGGCCTGAGGCGACCGGGTCCGAACCGCGGGGCCTGAACACGAAAGGTCCGGCACGGCAATCGGGGGCTGACCAGATGGACGGGATCTTTCTCTATGGAATGCTGTGCCATTCACCACTGCTGACTGTGGTGACCGGCGGGGAGCCGCTGCGGCTGACCCCGGCGCGGCTGCCCGATCACGCAGTGCACTGGACGCGGGGCGACAACATTCCGCTGCTCATCGAGGCGCCGGGAGAGGTGACAGACGGGCTGCTGCTCGAGATGCCGTCGGACGAGGCGATGTCGCGGTTGGAATACTACCAGAACAGTTTCGACGCCCTGCCGGCGGAGGTCGACGTGGAAACCGACGCCGGCCCGGCACGGGCGCGGCTCTATCGTGGCCGGGGCGGGGAGGAGCTTGCCGGGGACCGGTGGGACCTTGCCGAGTGGGTCGCGCGTTGGGGGGAGCTGACCCTCGTCACGGTGCAGGAGATCATGGACGACATGGAGGTTCGACCGGCCTCCGAGGTGGCCCGCCGTTTCGGCCCGATGCGCGCGCGCGGTCAGGCGCGGCTAAATGCACGTCAGGTGGCCCCCTCGACCCTGCGGCGCACCGCGCGCCCCGAGGACGTGGACCTGCGGCGCCGTTCACTCGTCTATTCGAATTTCTTCTCGGTCGAGGAATACGATTTCAGCCATGCGACCTTTGCCGGCGGGCGCAGCCGGGAGATGAACCGGACCGCCTTCATATCCGCCGACGCGGTGACGGTGCTGCCCTACGACCCCGTGCGGGACCGCGTTTTGCTGGTGGAGCAGTTCCGCGCCGGTCCGTTTG
Source organism: Aliiruegeria haliotis (assembly GCF_003003255.1). Lineage (GTDB taxonomy): Bacteria > Pseudomonadota > Alphaproteobacteria > Rhodobacterales > Rhodobacteraceae > Tropicimonas > Tropicimonas haliotis. Next base: position 17,507 of record NZ_PVTD01000002.1, on the reverse strand, counting down.
CGCGTGGCGACACCCAACCCTGGATGCTGGAGGCGATCGCCGGCCGCATCGACGGAGGCGAGACGCCGCAGGAAGCGGCGCGGCGGGAATCCCTGGAGGAGGCTGGATTGGAACTCGGCGCGCTGCATCTGGTGTCGCAGTATTATCCGACCCCGGGGGCCAAGACCGAGTATCTGTTTGGGTATATCGGCGTGGCGGACCTGCCCGATGGGTCTGCGCGGCTTGGAGGATTGCCGTCGGAAGATGAGGACATCCGCAGTCACGTGATCTCCTTTGACCGGGCACTGGAACTGGTCGAAAGCGGGGAGATCAACGTCGGCCCGCTCATTCTGCTGATCCTTCACCTTGAAAGAAAGCGGGACGCCCTGCGGGCCGGGTGATTGCACTGACCCATGCAGTGCGGGTCGCGCCGTGCGCTCGGGAACGGCTGCCGGTCACCCCGTTGGAGGTGCCGAAACCTTCATCCTGTCCCGCTACCGAAAAGTATCCGAGCCGTGGCGGAAGGCTCCCGCCCCTCGACGCGGCTGGCGCCGCTACTCGGGTTGGGGGTGGCACCTACGGTGGGCCGACATGCCTTGCTAGGGCCGGGAGAACACTGACGTTGGATCGGGCCGTGCTCGGGCTTTGGCACCGCATTGAAGAGGCTCGGGGCGGCAGGAGGTGTTGGCGTGCAAGTCGCCCAAGCGGTCTGCCTTGTCGCCGAGAGGTGTCGCTGCGGCAAGGCTGGATTCGGTTGGACCCGGACCGTTGCCAGGGGACGGGACGAAGGGCACATAGCGCTTGATGTATGGGTGCGAGTATCGCCGCGGACGATCGGTGTCGAACTCAGGTCCGACAGGGCCTAAGGCGTGCGCCGGTGCACAGGAACGCACCAACACCTTTGGGTGTGTGAGAGCAGTGGCAGCGGTGGCTGTCGGCCAGATCGGTCTTGGCCACCAGATGCGCCGGTTGGAGCCTGCTTTTCCACGAGAGCGTCGCCACCAACGGACCGCTACAGGTACGGATGCCAGCGCCTCTCTGTTCCCGATGTCGAACGTTGCGCTTCAACTGCCACGGACGCGCATGACAGCAAGGCCCGCAGCGTGCGGGACGGTTTGCGCTGACAAATTGTTGATCCTGCATGTGAGGGGCCTGCGGCGGTTGACACGACACGGCCCTCCGCTAGCAAGGGACAGGCTCATTTGTGGAAGGGATACCGGTCATGACCATCAGGAAAGATCTCGCGGATGCGATTGGCAACACACCGCTGATCCGTCTTCGCGCGGCCAGCGAGGCCACGGGCTGCGAGATCCTTGGCAAGGCGGAGTTCCTCAACCCCGGGTCCTCGGTGAAGGACCGCGCGGCGCTTTTCATCATCCGCGATGCCATTGCGAAGGGCACGTTGCGCCCCGGTGGCACGATCGTGGAGGGAACTGCGGGCAATACCGGTATCGGCCTCGGGCTGGTCGGGGCGTCGATGGGGTTCAAGACGGTGATCGTGATCCCGGAGACGCAGAGCCAGGAAAAGAAGGACATGATCCGGCTCGCTGGTGCCGAACTGGTGGAGGTTCCGGCGGTTCCCTACAAGAATCCGAACAACTACGTGAAATACTCCGGTCGCCTTGCGGCGGCATTGAACGAGACCGATCCCAACGGGGCGATCTGGGCCAACCAATTCGACAACGTGGCCAATCGGCAGGCCCATGTGGAAGGAACCGGGCCAGAGATCTGGGAACAGACCGGCGGCAAGGTTGACGGGTTCATCTGTGCCGTCGGCTCCGGTGGCACAATCGCCGGGGTGGCAGAGGCGTTGCAGCCGAGGGGCGTGAAGATCGGCCTAGCCGATCCGATGGGCTCGGGCATGTTCTCGCTGCTGACCACCGGAACCGCTGCGGCCACGGGCAGTTCCATCACCGAGGGGATCGGTCAGGGGCGGATCACCGCGAACCTTGAAGGGTTCATGCAGGACATGGCGTTCCAGATTCCCGATTCCGACGCGCTGCAAATCGTCTTCGACCTGGTGGAACACGAGGGTCTTTGCCTCGGTGGATCGTCCGGGATCAATGTCGGGGGCGCCATCCGCATGGCGAAGGAAATGGGACCGGGCCATACGATCGTGACCGTGTTGTGTGATTTCGGTACGCGCTACCAGTCGAAGCTCTTCAATCCGGACTTCCTGAGAGAAAAGGGACTTCCGGTGCCGCATTGGCTCGCCAAACCGTCGGCGGAGCTGCCGTCGGTCTTCGAGGACGTCTGAGCGATGCATTGGCTCCTGTCCCGGCTGCTGGTGCTTGCCCTGGCGCTCTCTGTCCTGGGGAGCTTGCCTGCGGGGCCGGGTACCGCGCCGTTGCACCTAGGCCCGGCAGCAGCCCACGCGCAGGACGCGCAGGCGCCACTGACGGAAGAGGATTTCGAGGCCTGGGAACGCACCGCGCGCCGAGCCGAGCGGGCGCTGGACGACGCGAAGGCCTCCAATCAAGCCTTCGAGGAGTTACGCACCGAACTGGTAGACTGGCGCAGCCTGTTCCAGGCGGAGCAGGGACGAAACTCCGACCGTATCGAAACGCTTGAGGCGCAGATAGCCTCACTCGGTACGCCGGCGGAAGGCCAAGCCGAAAGCGTGGATCTGTCCGACCGCCGTGCCGAACTGAACGCGCAATACCAGACGCTTCGAAAGCCCGTACTCCTCGCGATCGAGGCGCATGCCCGCGCCAGCGGCCTGATTTCGCAGGTCGATCACCTGCTCCGGGAGCGCCAGCAACAGCGTATGCTGGAACGCGGCCCTTCCCCGGTGAACCCGACACATGTCGTCAAGGCGCTCGAAGATGCCCGGATGATCGTACGCATCCTGATCGGCGAGGTGTCGTCCTCGTTGAACCTGCGCAGTGACAGGGTCCTGTTTCTGGACAACCTGCCCAGTATTGCCATCCTCGTCGCGCTTGCCGGGCTGCTGCTGGTCCGTGGCCGGGGCTGGTTTCAGAAGCTGGTGGACTGGCTGGTGGCCAACCGCCCCGGCAGCGAGCGGCTCTTTGTCGTGGCGATGATCATCTCGGTGGGGCAGGTGCTCTTGCCAATGATCGGGATCGCCTTTCTGGTTGCCGCGCTCCAACTGACATCCATGTTCGGGTCCAGCGGCGAAGAGATTCTGCTGACCCTGCCATTCATGGGGGCGGCGTTTTTCGGTGCGCGTTGGCTTGGCGGGCAGACCTTCCCGAAGATGGACAACTGGCCGCGGACGCTGGATCTCCCGCCGCGTGAACGCGTCCGGGGTCGGTTCTACTTCAACTCTCTGGGCGTCATGGTCGCATTGGCGATCCTGATCTCCAACTTGACGGATCTGTTTGCGCTGGGGACAGCAACGGGCGCTGTCTTCGCTTTCCCGGTCATTGTCATGACCGCGCTGTGCCTCGCCGGGATCGCCCGCCTGCTGATCGCAAGCGGCGGCGAGCAGCACGCGTTCGAAACACAAGATGATCGGGACGAGGTGGACGAAAGGGGCTTCCTGCAGAGCATGATCTACATCGTCGGCAGGATCTGCCTGGTGCTCGCGTTTCTGGGTCCGATTGCGGCGGTTCTCGGATATACGCGCGCGGCGGTCTCCCTGACGCTCGCGCCGGGTCTGTCGATTGCGCTGCTCGCGCTTGTGACGTTCCTTCAGCGGCTTTCGATGGGGCTGTTCCAGATGTTTGCCCCGGCAGGGCGCACGGGCACGGGGCTTGCGGCGGTCCTTGTCAACTTCGCGATCATGATCGCGTCGCTCCCGTTTTTTGCGTTGATCTGGGGTGCGCGCTGGGCCGATCTGACGGAGATCTGGGCGACGGTCCGCGAAGGGTTCAAGGTCGGCGACACAAGTATCTCGCCCTCTGTGTTCATGATCTTCGTGATCGTGTTCCTTGGCGGCTACCTCCTGACCCGGATCATTCAGGGCGCAATGCGCAGTTCGGTCCTGCCCCGCACATCGCTGGACCCGGGCGCGCGGAACGCCGTGGATTCCGGCCTCGGCTATGTCGGCATCTTCGCCTCGGCCATGGTGGCCATCTCCGTCGCCGGTCTCGACCTTTCAAACCTCGCGATTGTCGCCGGGGCGCTGTCGGTGGGGATCGGCTTCGGCCTCCAGAACATCGTGCAGAACTTTGTCTCGGGTCTGATCCTGCTGATCGAGCGCCCGGTGACAGAGGGCGACTGGATCGAGGTCGGAAGTGTCATGGGCACGGTCCGAAAGATCTCGGTCCGGGCGACAACGGTGGAGACCTTCGACCGCACGAATGTTGTGGTGCCCAACTCCGACCTTGTCACCGGACAGGTCACCAACTGGACCCGTGGCAGCCTGACAGGTCGCCTGATCCTGACGGTGGGCGTTGCCTATGGCACAGATACCCGCAAGGTTGCGGAGATTCTGCAGGAAGTGGCCGAGGAACACCCGCTGGTCATCGTCAATCCACCGCCGACGGTCGTGTTCCAGGGGTTCGGTGCGGATTCGCTGGATTTCGAGATCCGTGTGATCCTGCGTGACATCAACTTCGGCCTTGGCGCGCGGACGGAGCTGAATCACCGGATCGCCGAACGGCTGGCCGAGGCCGGGATAGAGATTCCGTTTGCGCAGCGCGACATCTGGCTGCGCAATCCCGAGGCGCTGGGGGGCGGGTCCGTGCCGGTCCCCGCGGCGGAGATCGCGTCCACCGCGCCCATCGAGCCAGATGCAAACCCGGAGATACCCAGCGAGGACGACGAATGACCGAGCCCCTTTTTCGGAAAGATGCCTATTCGCGCGAGGCCGCGGGGACGGTGTTGGAGCACACCCCGGAAGGCGGAATCGTGCTCGATGCTAGTGTTTTCTACCCCAAGGGGGGCGGTCAGCCCGGTGACAGCGGTGCGGTTCACTGGAACGGCGGGACACTGGAGATCGCCACGGCTGTCAAGGGAGACGGGGACAGCATCGTGCTGGTTCCTTCCGAGGCGGCCGCGCTTCCGCCGGTCGGCGCAGAGGTGCGCCAGGTTCTGAACTGGGATCGCCGATACCGACACATGCGGGTGCACACCGGTCTGCACCTGTTATCCGTCGTGATCCCGCTGCCGGTGTCCGGCGGGTCGATCTCTCCCGAGAAGGGTCGGCTGGATTTTGACATGCCGGAGGCACTTGAGGACAAGGAGGCCGTTCAGGCCGCGTTGCAGGATCTGATCGATCGCGATCTGCCAGTCACCGAGGACTGGATTACGGATGAGGAACTCGCCGCAAACCCAGGTCTGGTCAAGACCATGTCGGTCAAGCCGCCGAAGGGGCAGGGGCGCGTGCGCCTGATCCGCATCGGCGAAGGGGCCGCCCAGGTCGACCTGCAACCCTGTGGCGGCACCCATGTTGCCCGCACCGGGGAGATCGGGCGCATTGCCCTTGGAAAAGTGGAGAAAAAGGGGGCCAGGAACCGCCGTGTGAACATGCTCTTGCAAAGCTGAAAAAACTTGCACTCCGGGGCGCGAAAAACGCCGTTGCCCCCTTGCATGTCTCCCCGACTCTTGGATAGACCGTGCGGCACCGGAGAGGTGGCCGAGTGGTCGAAGGCGCACGCCTGGAAAGTGTGTAGGCGGGAAACCGTCTCCAGGGTTCGAATCCCTGTCTCTCCGCCAGATACCCATCCAAGCATATCCAGACATCCAGTAAAATAAGGCTTTTGGGCCTTCCGTATGTCCGTGGATGTCCGTACCCTACCGTCCAGACGCGAACCCTCGGTAAGGTTTCGGTAAGGACAGGCTCGTCCAACCAACGAGCCTCTCTCGACCGGTTTAGTGACCCCGTAGGGAAGAAAACAAAGAACGCCGATCATCGGCACCAGACCACGCCGCCTCACCAGCGGCCTCATCACAGGAGAAACACAATGCGTGTAACCGCACTCAATCAACTGTCCGCCCGTTCCATCAAGTCGCTGCCCAATGGCATGCACAGCGATGGCGGCGGCCTCTACCTCCGCGCCAAGGGAAACAGCCGCTCTTGGATTTTCCGCTACACCTTCGGCGGCAAGAAGAAGGAGATCGGCCTCGGCTCGATCCAGTCCGTCACCCTCTCCACCGCTCGCCAGAAGGCTGCAGGCAACCGCGAGATCATCGCCACCGGCGGTGACCCCAAGGTCGCCAAGGAAGCAGCCAAGGCCGCCGCTGTCGCGCCGGTCGAGGTGAAGGCCATGACCTTCGAGACCGCCATGCAGGAGTTCCTGACCGGGCACCTGAAGACCCTCACCAACCGGAAGGCCAAGACCCAGTGGGAGAACAGCCTGCGCATGCACGCTGCCAGCCTACTGCCGATGACCTGCGCCGACATCACCGCGTCGGACATCCACACCTGCCTCGATCCGATCTGGATGGCCAAGATGGAGACCGCCTCTCGCGTCCGTCAGCGGATCGAGAAAATCCTCGCCTTCGCCGACGCGAAAGAGGATCGGGATCGTCGGAACCCCGCCGACATGGATGGCAAGCTGGGCTTCCTGCTGCCCAAGCAGGCCAAGGTCCGGGTTGTGAAGCACCATGCCGCCGTGCCGGTCACCGACGCCCCTGACGCCTTTCTGAGGCTCTGGGTGAAGCGTGACAACGGCATGGGCTACGCGGCCATGGTCACCGCTATCCTGACCGGCCTCCGCTCTGGCGAGGCGCGCAACCTGCGCTGGTCGGACATCCGTGACGACCACATCCTGATCCCGGCGGACCGGATGAAGGCGCGGCGCGACCATCGCATCCCGCTGACGCCACTGCTGGAGGCGCACCTCTTCGCGCAGCACCGTTTCGCTGGCACCGATTTGGTTCATCCCGGCACCTCGGGCCGCCCAATCTCCGACATGACCATGGCGCAGGCCATGCGTCGGTCGGGACTGGGCAACTACACGCCCCACGGATGGCGCTCGACGTTCAGCGACTGGGCCAACGGCTCAGGCTACTCGCGAGACCATGTCGAGGACCAGCTTGCCCACACCATCGGCAATGCCGTGGAGCGGGCATACCGCCGGTCGGACTTCCTCGATCAGCGCCGTCCTCTCATGGAGGCGTGGGAGGGCTTCGTCGCCGCTCAGGTCAACGAGGGAGGGCTGCTCCATGCTGCTGAATGAACTCGACCACGAGACCCGGCAAGCCATCGCCGAGACAGAGGCGATCTACAATGAGCCAATCGACTGGTCCGACGACATCAAGCGGGAGATCGATCTGCTGGATGCCGATATCGGCGAGGCTGAATGGTTCTTCGCGGATCTGATCGGGCCAGAGGCTACGATCCGCACGCCCAAGGCCGTGGAGAGCCGCTCTGCGTGGCTCTCCGCACGCAGGGGCGCAAGCATCGCCCGGAGGCTCCTCGCCGCTGGAGATGCCGTTGGGGCCGCCCTTCACATTGCTCATGGCCGCAAGGCCTTCAGTACGGTCAGGAACGAAAAAGTCGCACGCAAGCGACCCGGCAAGTCGGGCCACCCCGGATCAAATCGGGATGCCCAGTTTCGTGATGCCGCAGAAAGGTTCCAGCAGGAGAAAGGCGGAAGCCTGATGCAGGCGGCTAGGTGTGTCCTGAAGCGCGACCCAACACTTGCAGAACGGTTCGACAGCACTGGCCGATCAGCTATCAAATCCGCGCTTCAACGAGGTAAGTCAACATAGGTAACGAGAGACCCCGCTTCGGTGCCAACGCTCGCGGTACAAGCTGAAAACAACCGGCCCGCCATTGGTTTGGCGGGCCCACTTCACTGTGAACTTGGCGCTTGGTCGCACTCCAGATCCGCCTTGGCTGACATCTCTCTCGACGGTTTCTTCCGGAAGTCCGCTGACTGAAAAGCCGACATTGGAAAGACTTCCGGCAATGGCGGTTCAACGAACGATCCGGAACATCCTGCACGTGCGCCGCTGGTCGGTGCCCCATTTTTTTTTCCCAAGTTCCGCTCCGATATGTGCTCTATTCGAAATGACCTACAGAAATTTGGGGCGAATAACCTTTTGGTTTTCAAAAGGTTTCGACTATGCTGCGTGTATCCCCAGCATTGGGGGCATTAGGTATTAGAGTGCGAATTTGGTTTCTCCTTAGTTACCAGCGGAGGCGAATATGCGAAGGATCATTTTGATTGCGTGTTTGATAGTTGTACTAGGGTCGGTTTTCGGCACAGCGGTCGGAGTAGCAGAGACCGCTCCGCCTCCGGGGACAGTTTCTTCCAATGGTGGATTGAAGTTCAGTCATCAGTTGGCCAAAGAGAACTTCTCAGGACTGAAACCGAAACACGGCAAAGCAGCGAACTTCCGACCAGGCAGGATCGTCGTCGAGACGGACCCCGCTCGGGTGCGGTCAGGCAAGTCATCTATTCGTTTTCAAATCCAACCGGGTGACTGCGGCCGCAGCGCCGGGCCCGGTTCTTGGGACGACTGCAAGTTGAGGAACGAACGTATTGAAGTCACTACGCAAGGGTCCACGGCAAAATCGTCATTCTATGCCTTTTCAGTTTTGCTGAGCCGGGACTTTTCAGCCCTTCAAAACTACCATCCGGAGGTCAATCTGTATCAGAACTACCAGTATGGGAGTGGCGCGTGCTTCAATATCCAATACAGTATTCCGAGGAAAGCCCTTCACATACAACACCGTTGCGTTAACGGAAGGTATGATCACGGCAGCCCCAAGAATACCTATGTTCCGGGACCAACATTTGATCGTTGGCATGAGTTCGTAATCTATGCGAAGTGGTCAAGAGGAAGCGACGGAGTTTATAGGGTCCTCCACAATGGAAAGCTCGTCTACAGTTTTTCCGGGGCAACGCTTGCGGCAGACGCGGGTTCAAAGATCATCACAAATCTATTTATCTACCGATACGAAGGCGTTGGTAGAACCACGACAGCGTCCACTGCTTGGTTTGACGATATTGTGGCCTCCAAGAGTTTCTCAAAAATTTCTGCGAGATATCCTGTCAGCAAGGCTGCTTTGGGAGTGCGCTAGATCAAGTGATCGGCCGAACTAAGCAGGATTGCGCAAGCGTTGTCATGTTTCAACGGCCGCGATGGGCTCAGCGCCAATCATCTGACGCACTCCGCTGATGACCGCGAAGTCGGCAAAGCCGAAACGCGCGACGGGTCACCGGACGCGCGCTTTCAACATCAATCGTAGGGACTGGCGTTTCGGTTGGGTCTTTTGTTGCCCTGAGAGCAAATAGTGGGTGCATCAACCTGACGGCCCTATCGAAATGCACCCGCCTCCGGGTCCAGTTGAGTGTCCACATGGACACTACTACCGACAGGAGGAACCCGAAATGTCCGAGGCCAATGAACCACGCCAGATGCTTCGCCTGCCGCAGGTCAGCGCGAAGACGACCCTTTCCCGCAGTGCGATCTACGAGGCGATCAAGGATCGCGACTTCCCCAAGCCGATCAAGGTGACCTCCAGCCTGAACGCTTGGTTCGAGGACGAGGTCGATGCGTGGTTGGAAAGTCGGGATCGGGCTGCTGTTTAGAAACACCCGACCCCCGAAGGGGCCGGGTGTCCGCCGGGGAACCACCCCCAGCGTGTTTGCCGGGTTACCACACCCAGCTACCACACCCGACCGTCACAGAAGAAGCAGCCGGGCACAGCCTCACTAGCGGGATCAGACCTGCCCGGAAAGAGAAAATACCCGGCAGGGTCGGGTCAGGAGGTCGACCTGATGGCCGCTGGATTTCCTCGCACACGAGGATGAACTGAAAACGGAGACCAACAACATGGATGCGATCACCAAAGAGGCCCGGTTCTTGCTCGACCGGCTGTCCGAGATTGACGAGTTCATCGGCGACAACGAACGCCTGACCCGCGAGTGGTTCGGCCATGTCGAACCGAGCATCGCCCGGTTGAGAGCGCTGGTGGGAGGAGAGTGATGGGCAACGAACCGACCGAGATCATCCGGCACGATCTGGATATGATGGAACTGGTCCTCAGCCTGCAGTGGTTGAAGCGGCAGGACATGAGTGAGCGTCAGCGCCGCTCGCTGGCACTGGCCTACATGCTCCACTACGTGAACTCGACCAGCCCAGCCCTCGCACTGAGCGACCTGATGCAACCGCTGATCTTACTGCAGGCCGAACTGCAGATGCCATCGGACAGAGGGAGCACCCTCAAGATCGCGGAGATTGCCGTCAGGGTTTACGCACTCGCCGCCGTCGTCGTCCTCAGGGCCAATGGTGAGAGGGCGACACCCGCGCGTCAGGCGGTCGCCGATGTCCTGACCAGCGAGGGTTGGCCAGCGGGGATATCCGATATCGAGCAGTGGACCCACGTCTGGCTGCCCACCAAGGGCGGCGAAGGTGAGGCGCGCGTTCAGGCCGCAGCCCGGACCATGGCGAACTGGGTTCCGCCCGGTAGAGACCAGATGACGCCCGCCGCCGAGCGGGCCACAGACCTGCTGCGTCGGCGCATCAGGGACTACGGCGAGAAAAACTAAGGTTCGGTGGGGTCGAACCTTAAGACTGATCCGTCGCAGACTGACCAACAAGACAGACAAGGAGAAGCAGCATGAACCAGATGACCGGCAAAGTCGAAATCCTCCCGCCCGACGACCTGCTGCCGACCTCAGGCCGGATTAATTTGGACAGCTACTATTCCCGCAAGGAATGTGCCGCCCTCCTGCGCCTGCCACAGCCCCTCTTCAACGCATGGGCGCTCGACCGGGGGCTGACCATCACCAAGATCAAGTCGAAGGATTTCGTGCTCGGGGCAGACCTCCTCAGGGCACAACAGAACGCCGCTTGATACCCAGCGGCAGGGACCGGCGGTGTTGTTGAGACCGTTTGCCGCCGGTCCCGACCCCTGAAGCGGAGATGAGCACAGGGTCTCACGAGAAACCCGATCTGGCAAATCTCCACAAAAGCGCAGGATCGCACGGGCCAGTTCGCGCAGGCCAGTCACCACCAGCCGATCCGTCAGAACCGGTCGCACAGGCTCGACCACAACGATGGAGACAGGCGAATGCGCCACGAACAGATCGACCCACCGACCGCCTCCGGAATGGAACTATTCAACCTCGACCCAACAGCCATCCTGACCGGCGCAGGATCAATGCAGAACGCCCTCCTGATCCAGCAAATCTCCAGAGCCATCGCCTCCGGCCAGACGGACGGAGCCGCCGCCTGCTGCTGCTGCTGCAAGGCACCCTACGAAGGGTCGCGCTTCCCAACCGTTGGCGTGCGTGTGCCCATCAGCGGGGCGAACGGAGCGCTCTACGCATCGGTCTGCTCCAAATGCACCCAAGGACGCGGCAGGAAGGCCATCCTCGGCCTCGTCGCCAAGACGCTCGATATCGACCTGACCGATGCGAAGGTCGTGACGACACCGGGGCCAGAGACCGCCCAATGAACGAAACAGAAAAGCCCGGCCCCGCAATGAAGCGGGAGCCGGGCCAAAATCCGGGTGATGAAGCCAGACATCCAAGAAATACAGGACATAGTGTGACAATGCAAAGACAACACAACATCTCGCCCCGGCAGCAGCCGCTCTGGGCCGACCCGATCACCACCCAAAGCACCGCAACCTTCAACATCCGGGAGGAGGCCGAACGCGGTGCTGGCCGTCGATCCCCGATGAACTGGGTGATGATCCATGAAAAGTACCAAGACCACGGACAGCACGCCGTCCGCATCGAGACCCCCTCGATCCGACCACCGTATCGAAGGGGTCGCCCTCCGTACCTCCGCACTCCGTGACCTCGTCGCGGACTATCCTGCCTGCGGCGTAGACGTCCGGCAGACCCTGAGTACCTTGCTCTATCAACTGGCCCCCACCCACATGGGAGGCCTTGGCCTGCCGTGGCCGGAAGAGCACGACGATCTCGCCGGTGAGCGGGACCTCGTCATCGCCGCAGCGCGTGCAGCCGCTGGCTCTATAGGAGAGGCCCACGAGCAGCACCTCGCTGACGCGAGGACGCATCTTGCGAACCTGCAGGCCATGGCCTCGGAAAGCGAGGTGGCGGCATGAGCGAGAATGCATTGATCGATATTCGACGCGCGGTAGAGGTGGCGCGCATGTCATTGGCCCAGCAGCACCCTGACAGGGTCGGACATGAAGGGAACTGCATCTATCTGGCAGGGGTCAGTTCGCTCGCGCTGTCCTGCCTTGGGAAGATATCCACTCCCGTCGTTGGTGACGCGGTGGTGCTGTACCTTCACGCGCCGGACGAGGCCCTTGTGCTCGCATGCGGAGATGTAGCGGATATCGCCCCGAACGTCCCTGTCGGACTTACAAGGCCCGAAGATTTCCATGTCTGGCTAGAGACACCCGACGAGGTTGTCATCGACCCCGGATTTGCGAGTGATCTCTCTGTACGCGGCTACCATCCGCCCGAGGACTTCATCGTCGGAAACAGTGACACCCTGACACCCGACTGGATCGGGCAACACCGGTGTTGTCAAAGGAAGTTGGCTTGAAGCCGGGCAGGGGGCTGGGTAGCGTCTCCGGATGACGAAACGCGACCCGTTCAAGTACTTCAAGACGAGCCCTGAAATCATTCGCCTCGCGGTGATGATGTACGTGCGGTTCCCGCTATCGCTGCGAAATGTCGAGGATCTTCTGCACGAACGCGGCATCGATGTCAGTCATGAAGCTGTCCGCTTCTGGTGGCATCGGTTTGGACCGATGTTCGCGTCTGAGATCCGCCAGAAACGCGCCGAGCGGATGCGCTCCTGGCCGCAATGGCGATGGCATCTGGACGAGATTTTCGTGAAGATCAACGGCGAACGCCACTACCTTTGGCGGGCGGTCGATCACGAGGGTGAGGTGCTCGAAAGCTTCGTGACAAAAACGCGGGACCGGAAAGCGGCATTAAAATTCATGAGAAAATCAATGAAACGCTACGGCCGTCCAGAAGTCATCGTCACTGACCGGCTCCGATCCTATGGTGCTGCGCTGAGGGAGATCGGTGCGGCCGATCGGCAGAAAACAGGCCGCTGGCTTAACAACAGGGCGGAGAATTCGCACCTGCCGTTTCGACGAAGTGAGCGAGCAATGCAACGCTTTCGGCGGATGCGAAGTTTGCAGATGTTCGCCGCCGTCCACGCCTCTGTCTTCAACCAATTCAATTCGGAGCGTAGCCTCTCTTCCAGAGCAAACTTCAAGCAGAACCGTGCCGCTGCTCTCGACGAGTGGCGCCAACTCTGCGCTGCATAAGGGACATGCTCACTGGCCATTCGGAGACTGGTTAGAATTTGTCTGCCAGCACCACCTTGATGGCATGCGTCTGGAGATCCTCGACAATCGGCGCGAGCGCAGGTCGCTGAACCTCGGCTCACCAGCAGACCGGATCCACATTGTGGTCGAGGTCGCGGATATTGAAAGTGCGCGCGACGCAGTTTCAATTGAAGCACCGGGAATTGTCACCGTGTCTTGGGGTGCGCGACTTTTTCAATTGCGTGATCCCGACGGTGTGGCCGTGACCTATCTTGAATGGCTGCGGCCGTCCTCTTCGCAATGGAGACACATGCGCGGCGGCATACAAAGTGGTCATGGGCGGGGACAATATTTCACCCAGCTTGACTGGGCGCGTGCCCAGTTCGTCGAAAAGCTGGGGATGGACCCGTTTCCTGGGACGCTGAACCTGATGGTTGAAGACGATTTGGACTCGACCTCGAATTGGCTGAACCTACGCGGCACGCCGGGAATCCGGATTGAAAACCCACATGACGGACCGCGTGACTGCGATGCGCGCTGCTACCCGGTTTTGATCGACGGGAGGGTGTCAGGCGCCATCGTTCTTCCCGAAGTCCCGCAATATCCACGCCTGCAGATCGAACTCATTGCGCCGGCCAGGCTGCGTGACCTGCTGAAGAAGAGCGACGGAGACTTTGTGGACATCGAGGTCCTCGATCCGTCCGAGAACAAGTTTTCCAAAGAGGAGCGTACGGACGCATGAAACGGATAATTGTCGGTATCGCTGGCGCGAGCGGCGTCATCTACGGCATTCGCCTTCTCGAAGTCCTGAAGGCGATCGGTGGTTACGAAGTCCATCTCGTGATGAGCCGGTACGCTCGTATGAACATCGAGATCGAGACCGATTTCACCGCGAAGTACGTCGAGGATCTTGCGGATGTCGTACACAACAGTGGCAATCAGGCTGCGGCGATTTCAAGCGGCTCATTCCAGACGGAAGGTATGATCGTTACCGCCTGCTCTATGCGTACCTTGTCGGCGATAACACATTCAATGACCGACAATCTCGTCACGCGCGCGGCCGATGTGGTGCTCAAGGAAAAGCGCCGGCTAGTCCTGATGCCCCGAGAGGCGCCGCTGCATGTCGGTCATTGCAAGCTGTTATTTGAAGCAGCTCAACTCGGTGCGATCATCGCCCCGCCGATGCCGGCCTTCTACAACCGCCCAAAGACCATTGACGATATCGTCAATCACGGGGTCGGACGGGTGCTGGATCTCTTCGATATTGATGCGGGCCTCCTTAAACGCTGGGAGGGGCCATATCCACATTTTGAGGGCTCGAAACTTTCACAACCAGAAGCTGCCACGGGCAAGCCTGTGTCAGAGGACCAAAGCAGCCCACAACATCCAAAAGCAACCACAGATACTTAAGGTAAGATGAAATGACATTGGAGGCCGTAGTGTCACTCACTATTGATCGCACCGCTATCCCACGGACGTACCGCGACTATCTCGACCAGCTCAAAAGCATGGGCGAAATGCGCGAGATCGACGATGAGGTTGACTGGAACTACGAAGAAGGAGCCATCCTGCGCCGCTGCACCGAGCAGTGCTTGCCCGGACCTATCTTCAACAAGATCAAGGATAGCCCGGACGGGTTCCGTGCAGCGTGCTTCGGAATGGCCAAAAGTGGTACGCCGGGCCAGACTTAGGGCAGGCTTGCCGTTATGCTCGGGATGCCGCCGGACAGCGGTCTGATGGATATGCTGGAAGCCTACAGGGACGCGGTCAAGACAGGCAAGCGGCACGATCCGAATATTGTGAGCGAGGCCGACGCGCCGTGTAAGGAAAACAAGTGGTTCGGCGACGACATCGATCTTAACAAGTTCCCGACGCCGCTCGGCCGCCTCGGCGACAGCGCGCGGTATATCAACCAGGCGGGGATCAATATTTGCCAAACTCCGGATGGGAAATGGACCAACTGGTCCACCAATCGCGGGTGCATCGTCGACAAAGACACCATGACGGGGCTTTGGTTGCGCAAGACCCAGCATAACGGCATCATCCACGAAATGTGGGACAAGGAGGGCAAAGACATGCCTTTCGCGATCGCGCTGGGCGTCAGCCCGGCCGTCGCGACGCAGGCCGCGTCGCGCATTCCCGATTGGGTTGACGAGTACGACGTTGCAAGCGCCCTGATGGACGCTCCCCTAGATATGGTCAAATGCGAAACAAATGAACTGCTCGTTCCAGCGGACAGCGAAATCGTGATCGAGGGCACGGTCTCGATTACCGACAAGAAGATCGATGGTCCGTTTGGCGAGTTTCCTGGCTACCTTTTTGAGGATGCCAAAGGGCCCGCTCCTGTAATGAAAATCACGGCAGTGACGTTTCGAAACAACCCGATCCTACCGCTCGCCCTGCCTGGCGTGCCGACGGACACCACCCATATCTGCATGGGCTTCTTCGGCGGCGCCGATATCACCGACACTTTGCAGGATGCCGGGCTCCCGGTCATCGACGCCCTGATGACCTTCGAGTCCGCGCTGCACTGGACCGTCGTCCGCGTCCACAGCGATTGGCACAAACGGACCGGGTTGAACACCGATGATTTCATAAAGAAGATCGCCGAAGTGTTCTGGGAGAAGAACAAACATGTTGGCCACACTGTCGCGAAAATAATCGTCGTCGGAGAGGATATCGATCCGTCCCGCCCCGATCTCATCTCATGGGCGTTCGCGACCCGCAATCATGCCAGGGACGGCACCTATTTCTTCGACTATAAGGGCTTCTACGGAACGGGCCTCGAAGCCTATACGAATGTCAATGAGCACCTGTCCCATACGTCAAGTGGCCTTTGCATCTACAGTTGCCTGGCGTCGAAGGAACGTATGGGCTTCAACCGACCGTTAATCATGCGGTTTGAGGATAATTACCCGCCAATCCTTCAGGAAAAAGTGCTCAAAAACCTGGAGCGTTGGGGATTTGATAGCGACTGATCAGGACAAGAGACCCTGAGTCGCAATCGGCGGCCGGTCCGCGCGATAGAGGCGGGCTGGTGGGTGATGTCAGAGCAACCTGGCTTGCGGCGGGGCAGGGGGCTGAGTAGCGTCCCGGAATGAAGAAATGTGACCCGTTCAAATACTTCAACACGAGCGAGGAGATCATCCGCCTGGCGGTGAGGTCTTGTCAGAAGGATTACGGTTGAGACGGGCAGGGCGGTCTCGTAGCGTCGGAACATGACCAAACTTGACCCGTTCAAGGGCTTTCAAAGCAGCCCGGAAATGATCCGCCTGGCGGTGATGCTGTACATCCGTTTCCCACTTTCGCTTCGGAACGTCGAAGACTTGTTGCACGAGCGCGGTGTCGAAATCAGCCACGAAACGGTCCGGTTTTGGTTGCGTCGCTTCGGTCCGATTTTCGCTGCCGAGATCCGTAAGAAACGGTCCGAGCGACTGTGTTCTTGGCCGCAGTGGCAATGGCATCTGGACGAGATATTCGTGAAGATCAATGGCGAGCGCCACTACCTTTGGCGGGCCGTCGACCACGAAGGCGAGGTCCTGGAAAGTTTCGTGACGAAGCGGCGGAACAAGAAGGCGGCATTGAAATTCCTCAAGAAAACAATGCGCCGCTACTGTCGGCCGGAGACCATCGTCACTGATTTGCTTCGCTCTTACCGGGCGGCCTTGAAGGCGATTGGCGCTTCGGCGCTGCAAGAAACCGGCCGTTGGCTGAACAACGGGGCTGAGAATTCGCACCTACCGTTCCGACGACGAGAACGGGCAATGCAACGCTTCCGGCGAATGCGAAGTCTGCAGATGTTCGCCGCCGTCCACGCCTCTGTCTTTAACCATTTCAACTCGGAGCGCAGCTTCTACTCACGAGCCAACTTCAAGAAGAACCGTGCCGCACTCTCGCCGAGTGGCGCCAACTCGGCACGGCATAAGGACCAGCCATCCTGCCCTTGTAGAGACGAGTTCGAACTAGTCTGACAGCACCCCGGCACCTCCTTCAGGCCGAGCATTGAGGCTGCCAGCACCCGGCCATGCCCGGCAATCAGCTCGCCGTCGTCAGCGACCATGCAGGGAACGGTCCAGCCGAACTTCGCCATGCTGGCCGCGATCTTCGCGACCTGGTCTGACCCATGCATCTTCGCGTTGCCGGCATAGGGGCGCAGCCTTTCGACCGGCCAGGTCTCGATCCGGTCGGGGGAGAATACCAGGTCCATGCGGATGTCCGTTCTGGGTCGTTGTCAGGGTGGATTCCCCGGGAGGATTCCGGGTGGTGGATTTGACCAAAGTGGATTCCGGGTGGATTCCGGTCAGGAATCTGGAGGGTTCCGTGAGGTCCGCGTGCGTGAGATCGACGCCAAGTGGTGTCGCGGACCTCATTGAAGCCGGATTGAACGAAGCTGCGGGGT
>NZ_PVTD01000001.1 GCF_003003255.1 Aliiruegeria haliotis | reverse complement strand
TAGACCGATGGAGCATCGCGCCACTGCAAACCGTTCCGCTTGACGTAGATGATCCCGCTAAGAACCCGCCGATCATCCACCCTGGGCCTACCCCGAGATTTCCGAAAGTGCGGTCGAAGACGCACCATCTGCGCCTCCGTCAACCAGTAGTAGTCGCTCATGCTGCCCCCATTGTTTTGCAGCGTGAAGCACGATCGTCCAACGGGCTCAAGAAGGTTTATGGGTCCTGACCCTAAACTGTTCTAGGAGTCGCTGCTACAGAGCCCGGGGATGAATCCGTCCGGGGTAGGGGGTGAAGCGTCGATCATCCTATTCGCGCACCAGAACCAAACAGATCTCAAGATTTTGGATTTTCATAAACGCCGTAACACGAGAGACTCGAGAACTATCCGTACTCCGTTGAATCAGTTTTCGAAAAAGTTTACATCGCCAACTTCACAATTAGTCGATAGCGTTTGACATTCTTCAGGTCGAGAGCCATCTACAATTCTATTTCTTAGATCGGAAAGGCAGACAAAACTTTCGACTTCACTGCCGGTAATGGTGGAGCGTTGATCAACTTCCTTGCCGAAAATATAGTTTCCGATTCTTGCCAGTTCTCCTAGCTCCTGAGTGGTCTTGTCCAAAAATTGAAGCCGATATAGCTGAGCGTTGGAGATTTTTACTGTCAATAACATGTCAGAAAGATCAGACTGGAAGTCTATCAGATCTCCATGCAGGGATTCCAACTCTCTGAAAATTTGCTTCAAAAGGTGCTGGTTGCATACAGAATATTCCTGGCCTTGAGTGGTCAAAACCTTCTCGGTGTTCTTCATGAGGTGTCTTTCTATAGTCTTCCAACAACAGATTCCATGCAGTTTAAGAGATCGACTGTTTCAAATGGTTTTCTTAGGAAGTTATTCATGCCCAACCTTTGACCGCGCTCTATTGTTTCTTTGTTGGCCTTTCCAGTAATGAGAATGAAGCCAATATTGCCAAGGTTGGGTTCCGACCGCAGGGACTGCAGTAGTTGCAGTCCGTCCATTCCAGGCATGTTGTAGTCCGAGATCACTAGGTGGGCGGGCCTTTCCACAAGGGCCGACAATGCACTCGGTCCATCGCTGGTATAACGTACATTTCGCACTCCAAAGCCATCGAGCGCTTGCAGGATAAGACCGCGGCTGGTGGACATGTCATCAACAACCATAACGTGGAGCAGTTCTCTAAGTGCCAAGGTTCTCGCCTTTCGTTCGCGCATGTGCGGATGTGGGTTGCGCCTCCCGGACGTACGTTGTTGTACCAATAGACAGAAAACGATGGGAGATCTCCAAGGGAATCCTTTCCGAATGTCCGATGAACATGAGCCCCCCGGGGCGGGAGGCGTCCCAGAACCTCTTCCACAAATGAACCTGGGACGGACGATCAAAATAAATAACCACATTCCTGCAAAAGATGGCGTCGTACTGTTTTCTGATGGGCCAAGAAGAAAACAGATTCAATTCTCTATATGATATGAGGTCCCGCACACTTCGCAATACTTGGTAGCGATTGCTGCAGTCTGGGTTTTTGACTTTTTGAAAATACTTCTTGAGGAGCGTGGGGGTGATCGACTCGGTTTGCGAGGCCGTGTAGGTAGCTTCTCTGGCGATCTTCAGGACGTGCTGATCAATATCGCTGGCAAGAATTCGAATATCCAAACTTCCTGCTTCGGGAATCGCCTCAAGGATTGTGATGGCGATTGATATAGGTTCCTGACCGCTTGAACATCCAGCGGACCAGATTCGAACCTCATGTCCTGATTTTGCTCTCTCGCGAATTCCCTCCATGTGTAGTTTTAGATACTCGAAGTGGTGTTTCTCACGAAAGAAGCTGGTGACGTTGGTCGTAAGGCAACTGATTAACTCCCGCCGCTCGGTTGCGGCGTTTGGTCCGTGTAGGATCTCTTGGTAGTCGGTCATGCTGTCGAGTTTCAAGGCCCTCAATCTCTTTGATACTCGCGATAGGACTATTGGAGCCTTCTCAGGCACAACAATCAGGCCTGCTTCTTCGTAGGCAATTTTGGATATATCGCTCAGGAGAGATTTCTGCTTGCCGTCGACGATGGGAAGGCGAATGTCATTGCTCACGCTAGGCAACATCTTTCGTTGTGTCTGGAAGAACGGAGTCCAAATCGAGGATTCGGAGCATCCGTCCCTGTGTCACGGTTATTGCTTCGACAAACGTGGTTCCTGCATCCGCGACCATTTCTGGTGGTTGCTGAAGTTCGGATTCTGAGATGGCAAGAATGTCGGATACTGCGTCCACGAGAACTCCAACCGTCTGGTGCTGCACCTTTGCGACGATAATAACGTTTCGTTCGCTTGCCTCTTCAACCTCTATGCCAAGTCGCTTTGCCAAGTCGACAATCGGCAGTACTGTTCCGCGAAGATTGATGACCCCGCGCACGAAGGGAGCTGCGTGAGGTAGTGGCGTCGGGCGCGTCCACCCGCGTATCTCGCGAACCGACATGATGTCGACTGAGTATTCTTGCTCACCGACCTTGAAAGATAGCAGCTCGCGCTCTGTCGGTTCGGGATGTGTTGCTTCACGTTCAATCATCGGTTTGCCTATCCAGTGGGGGCGAGCGCATCGGCTGTTGGTCGCGTTCGTCTGATTGCATGGGTCATCAGGTCAACAGGATCGAGAATCAACGCAACCTGGCCGTCTCCCAGGATCGTCGCTGCAGCTATTCCGGGTACGCGGCCGTAGCTGTCCTGCAGGCCCTTGATGACAACCTGCCGTTGTTCAAGGATCGAGTCGACGATCAGGGCTGCTTTCTCTCCGTCGTCCTTGGCAATCAGAAGGACCACAGCACCGTTGTGTGTTTTTTGGGGGGGGCGATATCCGAGCTCTGTACCGAGATCGAGAAGTGGTACGAATGATTCCCGTATCTGTAGGACCCGTGTGTACCGGCCGAGGGATCGAACGTCTTCGGGGCGCAACGTGAGCGTTTCGACAATTGCGCCCAATGGAACGACGAGCGTTTCGCCGGCAACATTCACGACCATCCCATCCAGAACCGCGAGGGTCAGTGGCAAGGATATCGAGAAGCTTGTTCCGCTTCCCGGTGTGGACGCAATGCTGACGCGTCCGCCCAGGTCCTGGATCGCATTTCGAACGACATCCATTCCGACGCCTCGGCCTGACAGGTTCGACACTTTGGAGGCTGTCGAAAAACCTGGAAGAAACAGCAGGCCGTCAGTTTCGCTGTCTGATAGCGACTGCCCCGCCGCCACCAGACCCTTTCCTTCGGCGATTTCTCTGACTTTCTTGCGGTCGATCCCTGCGCCGTCGTCGCTCACTTCGATGACCACCCGTCCGGATCGATGCGCTGCTGAAAGCGTGATGGTGCCTTCCTCGGACTTTCCGGTGTCGACCCTCTGTTGAGAATGCTCCAGGCCGTGGTCCACGGCATTTCTGATCATGTGGGTGAGGGGATCGGCGAGACGTTCGATGACGGTCTTGTCGACCTCGGTCGCCTCACCGTCGGTCACCATTCGGACACGCTTGCCGACCGCGCTTGACGATTCCCTGACAATGCGACCCATCCGCTGAAACAGCGACTTGACCGGTTGCGCGCGGATCATCATCACGCTGTCCTGGATGTCGCGGGTGAGTTGCATGAACTCTTCAAGCCCCTGTGACACCGGCGAGTTTGGTGGCACACCGGCCTGGGCGACACTTTGGGTGAGCATGGCCTGATTGATTACCAGTTCGCCCACCAGATTGACGAGTCGATCAATCCTTTCGAGGTCTACCCTGACAGTAGCTTTCGCGGGGCTTGGCGATGCTTGCCCCTGTTTCGCCGGTTTGCCCGGCTTCTGTGCTGGGCCTGGTGTGCTTTCCCCCTCGGCGGAGGTTTCCTTCGGCTTCTGCGGAGTAAGGTTTCTAGCAGGGGGGGGGGCTGTTCCCGTATCCGAAACGGTCAGTGTGATCCGTGGCGATGGGCTCTCCGGCGTGACTTGGGTGACATCGGCCACCACAGGGGCCGGTGCTTCGCTATCGCTTGCGGTGGACGATTCCAGTGGGGGGAGAGGTGGCAGGCCCGGGATGTGTGCCATCGGAGCCGGGTAAGAGGATGCATCGGCAATTTCCAGGTCACACAATCCGTCCACAAAATCGAATGCTTCCTCGATTTCCGGCTCGGAGGCGTCGGCGTCGACATGTATACTCCACGACAGGTAGGCGCCTTCGGGATCAAGATCGGACAAGGCCGGAATGCGGCTGGAATCACATTCGCAAGTGGTCTTTCCGACAGCATGCAAAGCGCGAATGAGGTGAAGGGGTTCGTTTCCCGACCGAAAGAGCTCCGGTTCGGGAGCAAAGGAAATCACGACACCGGACGGAGGCGCAGCGTCATCGCTGACTTCAAGCGGTGATTGCAGGGCTTCGATCGGTAACAGTGACAGCGCCATGGGCTGAAACGCGATAGCGGCTTCATCGTCCTCCTCGTCGTCGCTGCCTGCGATGGCCTCCAACTCCTTGAGCGTCGGATCAAAGGCCGTCGTATCTATGTCTTCGCCATCCCGGGACGCCCGAACGATATCGGACAGGACGTCCGCCGCTCGCATGAAGAGCAATGTCTCATCATGGCCAAGGGCCAGGTTTCCGTTCCTGACCTCGTCGAGAACCGTCTCGTAGCGATGCGCAAACCGCACCAGATCATCGAGGCCGAACGCTCCGGCCCCACCTTTCATGGAATGGACTGCCCGGAAACAGATATTGACGGTTTCAGGGTCGCTGTCGCCGGCGTCGATGGCGGTCAGTCCGTCCTGCAGGGATTCAAGCAACTCCTCGCATTCGATGAAGAACGAGGCACGGATTTCCTCCATGGGATCGGGTGTTGTCATTGCCCATCTCCAGTTCCTGCGACCATGTGCAGGGCGTGGACCAGTTTCTCCGGAACAAACGGCTTCACGATCCATCCGGTGGCCCCCGCGGCGCGCGCCCGTGCCTTGAGTTCCGGCGCGCTCTCGGTTGTCAGGACCAGAATGGGGGTCGCACGGTGGAGCGGTTGCTGCCGGACAGCCTCGATAAACCCGAACCCGTCAAGGCGTGGCATGTTGATATCGGTAATGATCGCGTCGGGGGATATGCCGCCAAGAACTTCGAGGCCGTGCATCCCGTCTTCCGCGAGGCTGGTCGAAATGCCGGCCTGGGTGAGAGCATACTTGAGCATGTCCCGGATCGTTCTGCTGTCATCGACGGCAAGGATGTTGAGGCTCATGCGGTCACTCCTCCGACGGTGATGTGGTCAGGGCTTCGGGAGCAAGACCAAGGATGGAGAGTTGCTCGACCAGAGCCTCCGACGGGTCGCATAGTGTCAGTCGGCGGCCTGCTTCCCCCCAGCTTCGGCGCGCCGAGAGCAGGACCTGAAGTCCGGGGGTTCCCACCTGGCGGACGCCGGACGCATCGAGTTCCAGATCGTCGCCAACGAGGTCTTTCAGCGCGTCGGCGATCGGGGCCGCGGCTGGCAGGTCCAGCCGCTCAGGCAGCGCGTACCGGGCGCTCACCGCAGACCCCACGCGGGATTGACTTGAACTGGCACGGCTCGAAAACCCTCTCGTCTGTTGCACGAAGAGGTCTAGGGGCCAAGCCGTTAAAATAGCGTTTCGGGAAACAGGTTTTCAGCGCGCGGCCAAAAGAGCCTCCAGATGCAAAGCCATGCCGGTCAATGCGGCGTCGTCATCGGAGACAACGGTCACGGGAAACTGCTCCATGAACGGGCCGAACCTGCCCTTGTCACACAGGGCGTCGACAAAGCCCATTTCCACGTAATAGGGCGCCATGGCACGCGCCACACCGCCAATCAGGAAGATGCCGCCAAATGGCAGCAACGTCAGGGCAAGGTCGCCTGCGACGGCACCGATCAGGCGGCTGAAGATCGCAGCGGCCTTGCGGCAGAGAGAATCGCCCGCAGCCACTGCCGACATGATTTCCTTGCCCTTAAGTGTCGCTTGCTCAGGCGCGCCGGATTCGTGGCAGACGAACTCGTGCAGCGCGACCAGACCGCGCCCGGACAAGGCGTCCTCCACCGCGGCAAACCCGTGATCCCGTTCCAGAAACCGAGCGAGGCGAATGTCCTCGTCCGTCCTGACCGGCAGCGCCACGTGGCCGCTTTCGGAGGGCGGTACGAACCGTCCCGAAGGCGTTGCGAAGACCGGTGCCGCATTGAACCCCGTGCCGATTCCGATCACCAGCTGGGTGGCCTCGACCCGGGGCGGGGGGCCGGCGACAACGGGGAAGAGGGCTTCGGCCGGAATGTGCCCCAGCGCATGTCCCTGCGCCTGAAGATCGTTCATCACGGTAACGGTACGGGCGCCTGTCGCGGCCGCGAGCGTGTGGGTGTCCAGTGTCCAGTCGAGATTGGTCAGGGTGCCGACGCCATCGCGCACGGGACCGGCCATCGCCAGGCAGGCCGCAGCGGGTGTCTCTGTGCCGGTCTCGGCGATGTAGCGGTGCAGAACCGGCTCAAGCGCGTCGTACTCGGCATTGGGATAGTGCCGGACAGAACCGTGTATCAGTTTGCCACCCTGAGAGAGGGCAACGCGCGTGTTGGTGCCGCCGATATCGGCGAGAAGGGAAGGGGCGGTCATCGCGGTCTCCTCAGCGGGACAGGGCGGATTTGAGGGCGTGGTAGGAGGCTTTCGGGGTGCGCTTCTGGGTTTCGAAATCGACATGGACCAATCCGAACCGCTTCTCGTACCCAAGCGCCCATTCGTAGTTGTCGAGCAGCGACCAGACGAAATACCCCTTCAGCGGCACACCATCGGCAATGGCCTCTCGTGCCCGCTCGAAATGGCTCTCAAGGAAACTGATGCGCATCGCGTCGTCGACGGCACCGTCCTGCACGACGTCCGGGTTCGCCATGCCGTTTTCGGTGATGTAAAGCGGCGTGTCGCCGGTGAACTCGCGGTGGCACATTCGCAGGAAATGCAGAAGACCCTCGGAGTAGATCTCCCAGCCCATCTGGGTCTTGGGCAGCGGGCCCTCGACCTCGCGCGTCGCAGGCCAGGGGCCGTCGGCCGCCGCGACGATGTTGCGGGTGTAGTAGTTGACACCGAGCCAGTCGACCTTGCTGCCGACAACGTCCATGTCATCCTGCCAGCCCTCGGGCAGGTGCCGGCCCACGTGGTGGAGGAACTCCTCCGGGTATTGTTTCCAGAAGAACCCGGAAATGAAGAAGCGGTTGTGCAGGTCGTCCATCCGCCGGGCGGCGGCCATCGTCTCCGGGCCGTCGTCGAAGGGTTCGGGATAGGTGAAATTGCATACCGCGCCAATCTCACCGATACCCATTGCCCGAAGCGCCTGAACGGCCGTGCCATGCGCCAGCGAGACATTGTGCATGGCGCGCACGGCGGTTCGGACATTGCGGACCCCCGGTGCGTGAGCTCCGAGGTAGTGGCTGAGAACGGAAACGCACCAAAGCTCGTTGATTGTCGCCGTCCGCCAAATGCGGTCGCCGATCCGACCCATCAGGATCTCGGCGTAGTCGGCAAACCACTTGGCCACATCCTTGTTGGCCCATCCACCGAGATCGTTGAGCGTCGAGGGAAGTTCCCAATGATAGAGCGTCAGCATCGGGTTGATGCCGCGCTCCAGCATGCCGTCGACGAGCTTGTCGTAGTAGTCGAGCCCCTCCTGGTTGACGGTCCCGCGGCCCTCGGGAAGCACCCGGGCCCAGGAGGCGGAGAAGCGGTAGGCGTCGAGGTTGGCATCTCGGATCAGGTCGAGGTCCTCGGGCCACCGATGGTAGTGGTCACAGGCGACGGCACCATTCTCCGCCCGCACGACATTGCCGGCGGTTTCTGCAAAGTCATCCCAGATCGTGCGGCCGGCGCCGCCGAACGCGTGGCCTTCGATCTGGTAGGCTGCGGTGGCCGCGCCGAAGACGAAGTCATCGGGGAAGTCGCTGCGTTTGAACATGGGGAACCTCAGGAATTGGGAGCGGGGCCGCTGGAAGGGCCGAGTGTCAGGGTGGCTTCGAGCTTGGTCCGGATCGGATCGGAGCCCGGTGTGTCGATCAGTTTCATCAGCATCTCGGCGCAGATATGGCCGGCCTTCCGCACCGGAGAACGCGTGGCCGTGAAAATAGGCACATCCTCGGTGCCGTTGGGAAGGTACGAGAGCGCGTCGTCATGGGTGACGATGGAGATATCCTGTCCCATGCGCAGCCCGCGCGACTCGATCGCCCGACGCACACCCATTGCGACCAGCAGGGAGGAGGTCAGAAAGGCCGTCGGCGGGGCCGGCATGGAGAGCATCCTGTTCGTGGTATTGAACCCGTAGACCTCCGTCATCGCCTCGCTTGCCATCAGCTCGGGAAAGACGGGCAGGCCGCGCTCGCTATGGGCATCGATGAAGCCGTCGCGGCGGCGATGGGCAAAATCCATTGCCTCGATCCCGTTCAGCAATGCGATCCTCTTGTGCCCGAGGTCCAGCAGATGGTCAGTGGCGCGGTGAAAGGCATGGCTGTTGTCCATGTCCATCCAGGAATACTGGTCGTCGTGATCCGACACCCTGCCGTGCACGACAAACGGCAGCCCGAGCTTCTTCAGCATGCTGATCCGTTCGTCGCCGGTCAGGGGCGCCTGCATGATCAGCCCGTCGACGCGCCCCTTTGTGGCCAACGCACGATAGACGGCCGTCTGGTCCGCCTCGGACACAAGCGACAGGACGATGTCGTATCCGCGGCCGGACAGCGTCTCTCCCGCGCCGGCAACGAAATCCGCAAAAACCGGGTTCACCATCTCGTGGCTGCTGGTCATCGGGATAACCAGTCCCACCGCCATGGCCTTGCCCGTCGCCAGCGACCGGGCGCGGCTGTCGGGGCGGTAGCCATACTTGATGGCCGCTTCCGTGACCCTCTTTCGGGTCGCTTCGGAAACTTCCGGGTAGCCATTGAGGGCGCGCGAGACAGTGGTCTGACTGAGCCCGAGGCTGGCGGCCAGGTCCTTGAGGTTCATCCGTGTTGAGTCCGATTTCGACATGGGGAGGTTACGCCTGTCTTCACGGCTAGTCAAAGGGCTTTGGGTCGGAATTTTGAGCAGGAAGCCGGGGAAAAGTCGCACCGCGGGTGAAAAAAGAGGTTATCTTTGTTTCGTTGACAGCCTGCGTGGGAGGTCTAGATTGATTGGCGTCCAAAGCGCTTTGAGATCGATTCGCGGCGCGGGCAAACTTGGTCGCCGGGGCGACGGCTCCGGGACTTACTCGGGAGGCTATTCATGAAATTGAACCTATTGGCCAGCGTGGCCGGTCTTGCCCTGATTGCCGGGGCGGCGAATGCAGAGCTGAGATTCGCGCCCGGAGAGGGTGCATTCAACTGGGACAGCTATGAGGCCCTGAAGTCTGTCGACCTCAGCGGCGAGCAGATCACGGTTTTCGGCCCGTGGCTCGGCCCGGACCAGGAACTCGTCGACAGCGTGCTGGAGTACTTCCGCGAAGCGACGGGCGCCGATGTACGCTACACCGGATCCGACAGCTTCGAGCAACAGATCGTGGTGGATGTCGAGGGTGGCTCGGCCCCGAATATCGCGATCTATCCCCAGCCGGGCCTTGCTGCCGACATGGCGGGCCGTGGCCAGCTGACACCGCTGCCGCAGGAAACCGCTGACTGGACCCGCGAGAACTATGCTGCCGGGCAATCCTGGGTGGACCTCGGGACCTATGCCGGACCTGGCGGCGAGGACGAGTATTACGGCTTCTTCTACAAGGTCGATGTGAAATCGCTGGTCTGGTACATCCCGGAGAACTTCGAGGATGCGGGCTACGAAGTGCCCGAGACCATGGAAGACCTCAAGGCTCTGACCGAGCAGATCGTTGCCGACGGCGAAACGCCGTGGTGCATCGGGCTCGGGTCCGGCGGGGCCACCGGCTGGCCGGCGACCGACTGGGTCGAGGACATGATGCTGCGCACGCAGGATCCGGCCACGTATGACATGTGGGTCACCAACGATCTGCCGTTCAACGACGAGAAGGTCGTGGCCGCCATCGAAGAGTTCGGCTGGTTTGCCCGCAATGACGACCATGTCGCCGGCGGTGCCGGGGCGGTTGCCTCCACCGATTTCCGCGACAGCCCCAAGGGTCTCTTCTCCTCGCCGCCGCAGTGCTACATGCACCGTCAGGCGTCGTTCATCCCGACCTTCTTCCCGGAAGGCACGGTGATCGGTGAGGATGCGGATTTCTTCTATTTCCCGGCCTATGCCGAGAAGGATCTCGGGAAGCCCGTTCTCGGCGCCGGCACCGTCTTTGCCATTACCAATGACAGCCCCGGTGCACAGGAGCTGATGAAGTTCCTTCAGTCGCCGATTGCGCATGAAGTCTGGATGGCACAATCCGGCTTCCTCACCCCGCACAAGGGCGTGAACACGGACCTCTTCGGCGATCCGACCCTCAAGAAGATGAACGATATCCTGCTGAACGCAGACACGTTCCGCTTCGACGGGTCCGACCTTATGCCGGGCGGCGTGGGCGCAGGCACCTTCTGGACAGGAATGGTGGACTACGCGGGCGGCGCGGATGCTCAGACGGTCGCCGACGAGATCCAGAACTCCTGGGACGCTCTGAAGTAACCTGACAAACACCAGTGGGCGGCTCGTACCGGGCCGCCCGCTTCGCCATTCATGATCGCCATGGGGAGGACGTCATGCATCCGGCCTTGCAGGGTCTCGTAACCATAATCATCGGTGTCGGCGGCTGCGTCGGGTACTTTGTCCTTTCCAACTACCTCCTGGACAGGTTCCTGCTGCCCGCACGCGCCTTCAGCGCCGAGCAGACCGCGGCGCGGCGCAAGCTTGGCACGATCTTCCTGTTCGCGATCCCGTCCGTGCTGATCGCGATCGGTTTCCTGATGACCGACGCGCTGTTCTCGGTTCAGGGCTTCCTCTGGCTTGTCTTGGCCGGTGCGCTGATCCTCGGATTGTGGAGGCTCAACGACTTCGTTTTCGGCTCCGGCGCGACCACCGCCGGCCGCAACATCTCCAGGGCCAACATGATCCGGCCCTGGCTTTTCTTGCTGCCGGCCATGGTAGCGCTGGGGCTCTACCTGACCTATCCCGTTTTTGAGACGTTCCGGCTGTCCTTCACGCAGCGGATCCCGGGCGGCTACGAGTTCGTCGGTGTCGACAACTACACCCAGATGATGAGCGAGCCGAAATTCTGGGAGGCGATGCGCAACAACATGCTCTGGTTGTTCGTGGTGCCGGCCATGTCCACGGCTATGGGCCTGATCGTGGCCCAGCTGACCGACCGTATCTCCTGGGGCAATATCGCGAAGATGCTGATCTTCATGCCGATGGCGATCTCTTTCGTCGGCGCTTCGGTGATCTGGAAGCTGATGTACGACGCACGCCCCGCCGAGCAGGACCAGATCGGCGTGCTGAACGCAATCTGGGTCAGTTTCGGCGGCGAACCGCAGCAATGGCTGACGCTGCCGATCTGGAACAGCTTCTTCCTGATGGTCGTTCTGATCTGGATCCAGACCGGGTTTGCCATGGTCATCCTGTCCGCGGCCCTGCGGGGCATCCCAGAGGAAACCGTCGAGGCGGCGATCGTCGACGGGGCAGGGCCCTTCACGATCTTCTTCAAGATCAAGGTGCCACAGATCATGCCCACGATCGTCGTCGTGTGGACGACGATCACGCTCACCGTGCTCAAGGTCTTCGACATCGTGTTTGCCATGACCAACGGCCAGTGGGGAACGCAGGTGCTTGCCAACTACATGTACGACAAGCTCTTCCGCGCCAATGACTGGGGCGTGGGGTCGGCGGCCGCCATGGTCATCATGCTGCTGGTCACGCCGATCCTTGTCATGAACGTGCGCAACGCGCGCCGCGAGATGAAGTAGGGGGCAGGATCATGGACAATATTGCAGGAACCAAATCCGGTCTGACCTGGGCAGTTCATCTGTCCGTGGCGTTTCTCGTCATCCTCTGGCTCTTTCCGACGGTGGGGCTTTTTGTGTCCTCGTTCCGGACCGCGGACCAGATCGCGACATCCGGCTGGTGGAAATCCATGTTCCCCGCCGAGCAAAACCTGGTCATTCGCGCCGCTGCTCCGGATACCCAGGTGCAGCAGGGCGATCTCTACGTGATCGAGGGAGACCTGTTCGAAGGGCGCTCCGCCGGCACTGTGTCCGTCTGGGGCATCTCTTCCCGCGCCATCGCGGACTACAAGGCCGGAGATACCGCTGAGCTGAACAAGGGCGGCACCATCACCGTCAATCCGGACGGCACTTACAGGATGGAAAACACGGAGGAATTCACCGGGTCGCGTGGTCAGAGGGTGTTCATCACCGCCACGACCCCACCGGAGTTCACCACGGCAAACTACGAGAGCATGTTGCTCGACCCGAGAAACTCCGAAGGCATGACCAAGGCCTTCTTCTCGACGCTGACGGTGACCATTCCCTCCACGGTGATCCCGATCGTGATTGCCGCATTCGCCGCCTATGCGCTCGCCTGGATGGAGTTCCCCGGCCGTGCGCTGCTGATTGCAGCCGTTGTCGGACTGCTGGTCGTGCCGCTGCAACTGGCGCTGATCCCGCTGTTGAAGTTCCACAATGTGATCGGCATTGGAAAGGGGTACGTCGGGGTGTGGCTCGCGCATACGGGGTTCGGCTTGCCGCTCGCGATCTACCTGCTCAGGAACTACATGGTCGGGTTGCCACGCGACATCATCGAGAATGCCAAGGTCGATGGCGCGACGGATTTCCAGATCTTCGTGAAGATCATCCTGCCGCTGTCTTTCCCGGCGCTCGCTTCCTTCGCGATCTTCCAGTTCCTCTGGACCTGGAACGACCTGCTTGTCGCAATGGTGTTCCTTGTGGACTCGACCGGTGAGACGACGGTCATGACCAAGCAGATCGTCGAGCTTCTCGGCACCCGCGGCGGCAATTGGGAAATCCTCGCCACGGCGGCCTTCATCTCCATGGCGGTGCCGATCGCGGTCTTCTTTGCCATGCAACGTTACCTCGTGCGCGGTCTGCTGGCCGGCTCTGTCAAGTAGGGCTCATAAATGTCTGATACCATAGTGAAAAATGCCTCGGTCGATCCGGATTGGTGGCGTGGTGCGGTGATCTACCAGATCTACCCGCGGTCCTATCAGGACAGCAATGGCGACGGGATCGGCGATATCCCGGGCATCATCGAGCGGTTGCCCTACATTGCCTCACTCGGGGTGGATTGCATCTGGATCTCGCCATTCTTTACCTCGCCGATGCTGGACTTCGGATACGACGTTTCGAACTACCGCGACATCGACCCGATGTTCGGCACGCTGGGTGACTTCGACACCATGATCGAGACCGCCCACGGGCTTGGTATCAAGGTGATGATCGACCTCGTGCTGTCGCACACCTCCGACCAGCATCCCTGGTTCAAGGAAAGTCGGGCAAGCCGCGATAACCCAAAGAAAGACTGGTATGTCTGGGCGGATCCGAAACCGGATGGAACCCCGCCGACAAACTGGCTCTCGATCTTTGGCGGTTCGGCCTGGGAATGGGACGGCGAGCGTATGCAGTACTACCTGCACAACTTCCTGATCGAGCAGCCGGATCTTAACTTCCACGAGCCCGAGGTGCAGGAAGCGCTTCTGGATGTGGCCCGGTTCTGGCTGGAAAAGGGCGTCGACGGGTTCAGGCTGGACACGGTAAATTTCTATTTTCATGATAAGCACTTGCGGGACAATCCTCCGCTTGCGCCGGAGGAGATCAACGACAAGACCGCGCCGGCGGTGAACCCGTACAACTTCCAGGACCACCTGTTCGACAAATCCCGTCCGGAAAACATCGCGTTCCTCCGGAAACTCCGCCGCCTGATGAACCTCTATCCGGCGATCACATCGGTGGGCGAAGTCGGCGAGGGGCAGCGAGGGGCGGAGGTGCAGGCTGCGTATACCTCGGGCGGCGATAAGCTGCACATGTGCTATGATTTCGCCTTTCTTTCCAACGAGTTTCCGACCGGTCTTCATGTCGGAAACGTGGTGGAGACCTTTGATGGCATGGCGGCGGATGGCTGGGCCTGTTGGGCCTTCTCGAACCACGACGTGCCGCGTCACCGGAGCCGTTGGTCCCTGACCGAAACACAGCAGCGCCTTTACGCCGCGGTGCTCATGGGGCTCCGGGGTACGGTCTGTCTCTACCAGGGAGAGGAGTTGGGCCTGACGGAGGCCGATGTTTCCTTCGAGGACCTGCAGGACCCCTACGGCAAACGGTTCTGGCCGAAGTTCAAGGGGCGGGACGGGTGCCGGACGCCGATGGTCTGGTCCGGCGAGGCTGCGAACGGTGGCTTCTCAGAGGGGACTCCCTGGCTGCCGGTGGCGCCCGAGCACCTGGACAAGTCGGTGGCCGCCCAGGAACGTGACCCGAATGCTCTGCTGCATTTTTATCGCAGGATCATTGCGCTCCGCGGCGCACATCCGGCCCTGCAAAAAGGCAGCTTTCTGCCGCATATCGTAGAAGACGGTTTCCTTGCCTTTGTCCGGGAGCACGGGGGCGAGCGTGTCTTCTGCGCGTTCAACCTGTCGGACAACGCCCGGGCAATCGACTTGCCGCCGGGCAACTGGGCCGCAGTGCCGGACAATCCATTCAGCTCGACAATCGATGCAGGCGGGGCCACGTTGCCGCCGTACCAGGCGGTGTTCGCGACCGCCAAACCGGCCTGAGGAGGGGGAACAGATGGCAGGACTGAAACTGACCGATGTCGCCAAGAGCTATGGCGATGTATCCGTTCTGAAGGACATCAACCTGGACATCGACGCGGGGGAGCTGATCGTCTTTGTCGGTCCGTCCGGCTGCGGCAAGTCCACGCTTCTGCGGATGATCGCGGGCCTGGAGAGGATTACCGGCGGCGAGTTGCAGATCGACGGGCAGGTGGTCAACGACGTGCCGCCGGCGCAGCGGGGCATCGCGATGGTGTTCCAGAGCTACGCGCTTTATCCGCACATGACTGTCTATGACAACATGGCCTTCGCGTTGAAACTGGCGAAGATGAGCAAGCAGGAAATCGACGACGCGGTGCGCAAAGCCGCCGACATCCTGCAACTCACGCCCTATCTCGACCGGTTGCCGAAGGCGCTTTCGGGCGGGCAACGCCAGCGTGTCGCCATCGGCCGCTGTATCGTGCGTGATCCCAAGGTCTTCCTCTTCGACGAGCCGCTGTCCAACCTCGATGCTGCCCTCCGTGTCGCCACCCGGCTGGAGATCGCGCAGCTCAAGGAAAGCATGCCGGATCGCACCATGATCTACGTCACCCATGACCAGGTGGAGGCGATGACGCTTGCCTCCCGGATCGTTGTGCTGGCCAACAAGGGCATCAGCCAGGTCGGTACGCCGCTGGAGCTTTATGAGAAGCCGCGCAACGAGTTCGTGGCGCAATTCATAGGCTCACCCGCGATGAACCTCTTCCCCGGTGAGATTACCGCGACGGGCGAGCGGACAACGATCCGGCTGGCCGACGACCATGGTGACATCGTGTCGGCCTATCCCTCGACCGCGGCGGACATGGGCAAGACCGTCAACGTCGGCGTCCGACCCGAAGACATGCATGTGTCCGAGGACGGGACCGGGTACACGGGGACAGTTGACGTTCAGGAGAATCTCGGGGAGGTTACGCTGCTCTTCTTCGTGCCCGATGCGCCGGGCAAGGACCCCGTCATCGCCAAGCTTCCCGGCATTCACCGTGGTCTGAAGGGGCAGACCCTTCACATGACCGCTTCACCTGAAAAGGTCCATGTTTTCATGGACGGAACCTCATTGTTGTATCGCTGATGCCCGCACCCAGGAACCCGATCAAACACGCCCTGTCCGAAGGCCGCCTGCAAATGGGCTGTTGGCTGGATCTCGGACACCCTCCCATCGCCTCCATCGCGGCAAGCGCCGGTTTCGACTGGTGTCTCATCGATGCCGAGCACGGGCCGAACACGCTGGACATGATCCATGCGCAGCTCAACGCCATGCAGGGGTTCGACGCCGCGCCGGTCGTGCGCGTGGCCTGGGGGGAGGATTGGATCCTGAAGCGGGTTCTGGACCTCGGCGTCCAGACGATCATGGTTCCGATGGTCGACACGCCGGAACAGGCCGCGGCTGTCGTGGCCGCCTGCAAGTACCCGCCCGAGGGCATTCGCGGCCGTGGGGCGATGCTGGGGCGGGCCACGAACTACGCAGCGATCACGGACTATGATTCCACCGCGAATGACGAGATCTGCGTGATCGTTCAGATCGAGACCGCGACGGCACTGGAGAACCTCGAAGCCATTGCCGCCGTTCCCGGTGTCGATTGCGTCTTCGTCGGTCCGGCCGACCTTTCGGCGAACCTCGGCTTTCGGGACAATGGCGACGATCCCGAGATCGTGGAGATCATCGAAACAGCGATCCGCCGGATTGCGGCCACCGGCAAGGCGGCCGGGATCATTCACTACGATTCCGACCTCTATCCGCGGTTTCAGGAGCTCGGGGCGCGGTTCCTCGGGGTTGGGGCGGATGCAACGACGGTTGCGGCCGCCATCCGTGAGCTTGCCACGACGGCGCGCGCAACCCTGACCTGACACGCCTGCCGCCTTTCCGGGTTGCGGGCCCGACGACGCGTTGACGTCAACCGCGTGTACGGGCGGCGAAGATGAAGCCGAGGAAGTTCAGCGCCACCTGCGCGGCGAGAATGCTCGTGACCCGTGCCGGATCGTGGTCGGGAGAGACCTCGACAAGGTCGAACCCCACGATCCTGTTCCGCCTGGCGACACCTTGAAGAAGCTCCAGCACCTCGTAGTAGAGGAACCCGCCGTGTGACGGCGTTCCGGTTCCCGGCGCGATGGAGGGGCAGAAGGCGTCGATATCGAGGGTCACATAGAGGCGGGCCCCGTCCGGGATCCGGTCCAGCACGGCCTCCGTGCCGAGCTTTCGGACTTGCCGGACAGACAGGATATCGGAGCCCATGTCGCGTGCGGCGGCATAGCCTTCCTTCGCGGTCGAGCTGACGTTGCGGATGCCCAGTTGGGTCAGGCCCGTGACATGGTCCCTCTCGGCGGCACGGCGCATCGGGTTGCCGTGGCCATGGCGGACCCCGTGCCGTTCATCCACGAAATCTAGGTGGGCGTCGATCTGCAGGAGGTGGAACGGCGCCTGATCGTCGAAGGCACAAATGCAGGGAATGTTCACGGAGTGGTCGCCGCCGATGACAACGGGCAGCGCGCCGGCTTTCAGGATGGCGCGCACACCGGCCTCGATATTGGCGTGGCTCTTCTCGGTGTCGGTGTGGACGATGTCGGCATCCCCGATATCGACGATCCGTACGTCGGGGCCGAGGTAAACCTCGTCGTCCTCATGATCATAGGCGCCCGCATGGCCAAAGCTGAAGAGCGTGGAGGCTTCGCGAACACCACGCGGCCCGAACCGCGCGCCAGCGCGAAACTGGGTGCCGGCATCGAACGGTGCGCCCAGGATCGCGGCATCCGCCTCGATCGCGTTCCAGTCGGTCACCAAGGGGCGTTTCCCGAAGGTCGAGACGCCGACGAAGGGCAGATCAAGCCGCCCGCTTTCATATCCATGTCCACTCATGGCGCGGAGTTTTGCAACAAGATCTGCCACTGCCAAGTGGGAATCCCCGAAATGCGGGGTTTCATGCGACGTCAAAGCGTGTATAGGGGGTGCGCCAAACGACCCCCCTCCAGGAGGATGCCATGGAGATTCGTGAGGCCCTGACCTTCGATGATGTTCTGCTCGTTCCCGCCGAGAGCAAGGTGCTGCCGGCGACGGCCGATACCTCGACCTTTGTGACCAAGTCCATCCGGATGAATATTCCGCTGCTCAGCTCGGCGATGGACACCGTGACCGAAGCCCGCATGGCTATTGCCATGGCGCAGGCCGGCGGCATCGGTGTCATTCACCGCAACCTCGATATCGAGGAGCAGGCCCGACAGATCCGCCGTGTGAAGCGCTTCGAAAGCGGCGTTGTCTACAACCCGATCACCCTGACCCCGGACCAGACGCTGGCCGATGCGAAGGCGCTTCAGGATCGCTACAACATCACCGGTTTCCCGGTGGTGGACGAGAGGGGCCTTGTCGTTGGCATCGTGACCAACCGGGATATGAGGTTCGCCCACGAGGATGAAACCCCGGTCAAGGCAATGATGACCGCCGAGAAGCTCGCTGTCCTGACCGAGCCGGCCGATCTGGGCGAAGCCCGCGCGATGATGCGCGAGCGTCGTATCGAGAAACTGCTGGTGACGGACAAGGCCGGCAAGCTCACCGGGTTGCTGACCTTGAAGGACATCGATCAGGCGGTGCTGAACCCGCAAGCCTGCAAGGACGAGCTTGGCCGGCTCCGGGTTGCAGGCGCCTCGACCGTGGGCGACGCCGGTTTCGAACGCTCCGCCGCGCTTGTGGAGGCGGGGGTCGACATGATCGTGATCGATACCGCGCATGGCCATTCCGAAGGGGTGGGGCTCGCTGTCGAACGGGTGAAGAAGCTGTCCAACGAAGTGCAAGTGGTTGCCGGGAATGTCGCGACCGGCGAGGCGACCCGTGCGCTGATCGGGTCCGGGGCGGATGCAATCAAGGTCGGCATCGGACCGGGGTCGATATGCACCACGCGGATGGTGGCAGGCGTCGGCGTGCCACAGCTCACCGCGATCTCCGATTGTGCCGAGGCGGCCCAGGCCAGCGGCGTGCCGGTAATCGCCGACGGGGGCATCAAGTTCTCCGGCGACTTCGCCAAGGCGATCGCTGCCGGAGCATCCTGCGCAATGGTCGGATCCATGCTCGCGGGCACCGACGAATCCCCGGGCGAGGTCATCCTGTACCAGGGGCGGTCCTTCAAATCCTATCGCGGAATGGGCAGTCTTGGCGCCATGGCGCGCGGCTCGGCCGACCGCTATTTCCAGAAGGACGCGGCCTCTGACAAGCTGGTTCCGGAAGGGATCGAAGGACAGGTTCCCTACAAGGGCTCTGCCGGCGCCGTGATCCACCAGCTTGTGGGTGGCCTGCGCGCGGCCATGGGGTACACCGGCAAACCGACCGTGGCCGAGATGCGGGGCGGGTGCCAGTTCGTGAAGATCACCGGCGCCGGGCTCAAGGAAAGTCATGTGCATGATGTCCAGATCACGCGGGAAAGCCCGAATTACCGTTTGGGGTGAGTGGGTTGAATAACGGAGTCGGCCCGCCGTCGTAGCGGGCCGATCCGTCGTTGGCCCGGGCTGGGGCAAGGGGGCTCACATCGGTCCCGCTTCAGGGGATGCGAGCAGGTTTCGTATCGGCCCCTCGTACCCGGTTTGTCTTGGAACGTGGATCACCCAAGCCGTGGTTTGTCCCCAGACGGCAATTCACGCCTCCCACGCATGCAACGACGGAAAGACCCACGTCAGCACGCGCGGATACCGGGATCTTGTATCGTACAGTTACGCCGCGTGTTTCGGCGGGCAAGGTTCAGCCAGACCGGAGGGGATCGACCGGCGTCACCCCGCAGTGCCAAAGTGTTTAGTTGGAAAAATTGAATAATATCAATATAATATGTGGTTTAACTTGCATCTCTACGGCACACGCGATCCCGCCTGTACGGCTTTGTCCCCGGCTCACCCCGCCATGGATTGCGGGCGAATCCACTGCGCCGGATTTACCATCACTGCATCATCAGGCATGGCTGAGTTGACGGCGAGTCGTGGAGGGCTGCGAGTGTTGAACGAAATGCATCATCTCGAGAAGGGGGCTTGCGGGCAGATCGTCGGTCTACGGGATGTGACCTCTCCGAGTGCTGCCAGCACGGCGGGTGCCATTGGCACAGAGCGTGGGCCGTCCTGCGGTACCCCGCGTTGGGGGCGGGCATGACCCCCGGGGCGCGCTGCGCGGCAGCAGCAGAGATACTGGATCGCTGGTTGGCCGGCGAACCGGCGGAGAAGATCCTGACCAATTGGTCGCGCGCAAGCCGCTTTGCGGGTTCCAAGGATCGCGCCGCGGTGCGTGACCTCGTGTTCTCCGCGATACGCAGGCGGCGCTCCTCCGCCGTGCTCGGACATGGGGAGACGGGCAGGGCGCTTGTGCTGGGCTATCTCCGGAGCACCGGTCAGGATCCCGAGGAGCTGTTCTCCGGCATCGGGCATGCGCCGGACCTATTGACCGATGCCGAACGTCAGCCGCCGCGCTCGCTGGAGTTGGGGGAACGGCTCGATTGCCCTGACTGGCTCCTGCCCGAATGCACGCGAAGCCTCGGCGAAGAGCGTGATCGGACGTTGGAGGCCATGCGGGATCGTGCGCCGGTCTATCTTCGGGCCAACCTCGCGAGGACCTCGCGCCAGTCGGCGGTGGACAGGCTCGCGGTCGAAGACATCGTCACCCGGCCTCACCCTTTGTCGCCCTCGGCCCTTGAGGCGGTCGAGGGCGCGCGGCGTGTGCAGGGATCGGCCTGCTACCGCGATGGCCTGGTGGAGATTCAGGATGCCGCATCGCAGGCCGTGTCCGACGCCATTCCCCTCCCGGATGCCGGGGCCGTTCTGGATTATTGTGCTGGCGGGGGCGGGAAGACACTCGCCTTGGCCGCCCGTGGGGCAGGCCCGATCTTCGCGCATGATGCAGATCCGCGGCGAATGAAGGACCTCCCGACGCGGGCAGCGCGGGCGGGTGCCTCGGTCGAGCGGCTCTCGGGCAATGATGTGGCCCGGCATGCGCCCTATGCCCTAGTTGTGGCGGATGTACCCTGCTCCGGCAGCGGGGCGTGGCGGCGGCAACCCGAGGCGCGCTGGCGACTGGAGCCGGACATGCTGGAAGGTCTGCTCGCGCTTCAGCGCGAGATTGTCGATGACGTGGCACCGTTCGTTGCGCCCGGTGGCGCCCTTGCCTATGTCACCTGCTCCATGTTCCGAAGCGAGAACGAGGATCAGGCGGATTGGTTCCTGAAACGCGACGGTTGGGCGTGGGAGAGCGGGCGCCGATTCTCGCCGCTCGAAGGCGGCGACGGGTTCTTTTTGGCCGTCTTTCGCAGAAATGCGTGAGTTTTTGCCGGGCATTTGCTTCAATCAGGAGACGCTTAAGCACCGATTAACCTATTGGGGCGGAAATGGGCGCGGACGAATCTGAGGGAGAGGATCCTTGTCACATCCGGCGCTTGCTCCTCATCCAGTGACACGTACGGCAGCGGCACATTCGGGGCGAACGCTCTATCTTACGCTGTTCTCTGTGGTCCTGGTTGCGGCGGCCTTCTATGTCCCGGACGCGAAGTTGGGACTTGCCCTCTTTGCCGGGGGCGGGACACTCCTTGCGCTCGCGGTGCTGATCCGCTTCTTTTCAACCCGTCATGTCGCCGCCAAAGAAGATCTTGGCGATGCGGTCTCTGGCTTCATCGAGAACGACGGATCGCCGAGTTTCACGACCGATGTCGACGGTGTCATCCAGCAGCGCAACCGGGCAGCACGCGAACGGTTCGGTCGCGATTTAGGTATCGAAGAAACGCTCGCGCGCACGCTGAGAGAGATTTTTGCCAACCCATCTGCCGTTCTGATGCGCCTTCAGAACCGGGCCGAGGCGCGCGGAAGCGCACGGGAGGATATCGTGACGCGCCGCGGACACGTGCGTCTGGCGGTGCACATGATCGGCGAGGAACGTTATCTCTGGCGGCTGGAGGATCTGGTTGAGAGAGGCCCGGTGGGCCGCGGCGCCGAGCAACTCAGCCTTCCGATGATGACCGTCAGCCATTCCGGCGCTGTGCTGTTCATGAACGATGCGCTGCGGCGGCTGATGGGGGGGCGCGTCAAGACGCTGGATCGTGTTTTTTCCGACTTGCCCATCCGGCCCAATGACACCCATGTTCTGAACGGAATCGATGGGGCGGTCTCCGTGCGCGTCGTGGAGGTGGAAGGCGCTGGCGGACGTCGGGAGATCTTCCTGATCCCGGATACAACCACCGATGTCGCACCCACGTCCTCAGCGATCGAGGATGGCAGCATGGATTCCCTGCCGGTGGCGCTGCTGCGTCTCGACAGAAGCGGAATGATTCGCGGTGTCAATCGCGCGGCTGCCGACCTCCTCGGCGAGGCAGCACAAGAGGACGGTGAACTTCATCGACTGGTGGAAGGACTCGGACGGTCGGTCAAGGACTGGCTCGAAGAGGCAGCAAGTGGGAGGGGGCTGGGACGGTCGGAGTTCGTCCGAGCCAGCGTTGGTGAAAAAGAACTCTACCTCCAGATCACTCTTGGACGCGTAAAGGATGGCAAGGACGTCGATCTCATCGCCGTGCTGAATGACGCCACGGAGTTGAAGACGCTGGAGGCTCAGTTTGTTCAAAGCCAGAAAATGCAGGCAATCGGCCAGTTGGCGGGCGGAATTGCACATGATTTCAATAACCTGCTGACGGCTATTTCTGGCCATTGCGACCTGTTGCTCCTGCGGCACGATCAAGGCGACCAGGACTATGGCGATCTGGTCCAGATCAATCAGAACGCCAATCGCGCCGCGAGTCTCGTCGGGCAGTTGCTGGCCTTCTCCCGAAAACAGAACCTTCAACCGGAGGTTCTTGACCTGCGGGATACATTGTCGGATCTGACCCATCTTTTGAACCGGCTTGTAGGTGAGAAAGTGACCCTTTCCCTGTTCCACGATCCGGCCCTTCGCCCGATCCGGGCAGACAAGAGGCAGCTGGAGCAGGTCATCATGAACCTCGTCGTGAATGCTCGAGATGCGATGCCAAACGGTGGGGAGATCCGTCTTGAATCAGAGAGCGCTCATATTTCGCAATCTTTTTCAAGGGACCGAGCCGTCGTGGCGCCTGGTGACTATGTCATTGTGAAGGTGGTCGATATGGGCGTGGGCATTCCGCCCGACAAGCTCGCGAAGATCTTCGAGCCATTCTTTACCACAAAAAGGACGGGCGAGGGGACGGGGTTGGGGCTGTCCACAGCCTACGGCATCGTCAAGCAGACCGGTGGCTACATTTTTGTGGATTCCGAAGTCGACAAAGGTACCACTGTGTCGCTTTATTTCCCGGCTCATGACAAGGCACAGTCCGTCGAACCTGTTTCACGCAAGTCGCTTCCGGTGAACTCCCTGCAACAGGGGGATGGTGTCATTCTTCTGGTCGAGGACGAGGCGCCGGTGCGCGCTTTCGCTTCACGCGCTCTTCGCATGCGGGGCTACACCGTCATCGAGGCCGAGAGCGCAGAAGAAGCTCTGCTGACCCTCGAGGACAATTCGTTGAAGGTGGACGTCTTTGTCACGGATGTCATCATGCCGGGTATGGATGGCCCAAGCTGGGTTCGAGAGGCCTTGAAGCAAAGGCCTGATGTGCGCGTGATCTTCGTCTCCGGCTATGCCGAGGAACACTTCTCTGACGAGCAATCACGAATCCCCAACTCCGTCTTTCTGCCCAAGCCGTTTTCGCTGAACGAATTAACCGCCACAGTCCGTGACCAGATCCACTAGTGCCAGGACCCATTGATCTGGTTGCAAATTCCGGGCGAGCTTGATCCAAGCTCCCATTCTTCCGGGGGCGTAGTGAGCAATCGTTTCCCAGCCGAACGATGAGCCGATGGCACGGCTCCGGCCGTAGTGTCCGAAGAGCCATGGCAGGCCATGCGTCGATGGCGAACGTGGTCAGCGTGGCGTTTTTTATAAATTGCAACGACTTGCGTTAGAGAGGCGCACCAAGTGAAGATGGCGCACCAGGATGCTCTATAATCGCTGGGAGCGGCTCCACTCGGGTGTACACAGCACCGTGCCCTGCCGGGCAACGGGAGCGACACGGACGTGCTTGCCCGGATCATGGTGGGGTTGGCTTCGGAAGCAACGGATCTAAAAAGATCATGACGCGACATACCTCAAGGCGCATCGAACGGCCGTCAGCCCGTGGTTGAACAAGGGGGTGTGGAAGGCTGATCGGGCGCACGAAAGGCGGCCTGAACCCGAAGCTGCATGCCGTCACTGACGCCGCGGGGCGTCCGATCCGGAACTTCATCACTTCGGGTTCTCTTCTCGGCGATGCGAGCATCGGCAGCGCGGCAACGATCAGCGCCGACACTGGCGCCAGGACGCTGGCGGGTAACCTGCCATCAGCCGATTGGCGACTAAAAGATCGAGGATACTGAGCCGTTTCGCGCTATCGGTCCGAGCGACAATGGCGAATGCGGGCTGGTTCCGAGAGGCCTTGATAGGAATGCGGATCAAGCCCTGCATCCCTGGAGGCAAGTCGCGCGGCAAACCAATCAGAGACGACAAACGAAAGGTCAAGAGACGCAAGATCATGTTCGGACGCCAGAAAGATTGGGGCCGAGTTGCCACCCGCTACGACTGATCCCTGACTGTATTCCCCTCAGCAAACGCGCTCGTAGCGACCCTAGTGTTCCGGCTCTGAGTCAATGCGCCTCGAACAAAGCAACCGCCATTCGCCATGCCTGAGAAAGACATGTGAGCGCGCTCAGGCGTCAAGCGCGCGGGCATGTAGTTCAAAGTCGGAGGCATAGACCGACTTGAAGCAGCTGAGGGTTTTGCTTTCCAGTTCCAGATTTCGCTCTGGTGACACATTGGTTCGCGGGAGGGTGATCGATCTGGTCAGACGATCTTCCAGAAACGCAAGAAAGGCATCCATCCTCTCGTAGGCAAATAGGTGGTCGACCCCGCATGTCGACCCATCCGCTGAAACGAATCTTGATTGCGCACCGACGCGGGCGAAGGCGGGCTGCGGAATCGCCAGGTATCCCTGCACAAACGCATCAAAATCCAGATCTCTGGTACTGTTGGGTGTTCCGGCGATATCTTCGCGACTTCGATACCGGTACCAGCTTCCCAGCCATGCGACAGGTTCCCGGATCACGGCAACAGTTTCCAGGCGGCGCGTGTCGGCATCGGAGAACAACGGCTGTATCGAGCGACGGTACCCGCGCAGCGGCATATGCTTCTGAACGGGCGGGTTCCGAATAACGATATCGGCATCGGCGGCGAGGGCTGCCTCGACGGCCTGCGTGCCGGTCTTGGGTACCGCCAGCAACACGAGCCCGGCTTCCCAGAAAATCATCATCTGCTGTTTCGTCCCGATTTGCTGAAGTCGCTCGGATTCTGGTCGTTGTTTACCGCTCCTTAAGGTCATTGACCAATAAGGATTGAGGAGAAAACAGCTTGAATTGTTCTCTTTTTGATCTCATAAAGTGAGAACAAGAGCAGAACATCAGATGTCATTGCCGCTCCCTGCGGTCTATGAGATAAGGACGAAACAAATGGCGACGGCGAACCTTCTCGACATGGCAGGCAAACAGAGTTCCGACAAACAGAAGGCGCTGGACAGCGCTTTGGCCCAGATCGAACGCCAGTTCGGCAAGGGATCCATCATGAAGCTCGGGGCCGACAACCCCGTGGCGGAGATCGAAGCGACGTCGACCGGATCGCTCGGTCTGGATATTGCTCTCGGTATCGGCGGATTGCCGAAGGGTCGCATTATCGAAATCTACGGCCCGGAAAGCTCGGGCAAGACAACCCTGACGCTTCACTGCATTGCGGAAGAGCAGAAGAAGGGCGGGGTCTGTGCCTTCGTCGACGCCGAACACGCGCTGGACCCGCAATACGCCAAAAAGCTTGGAATCGATCTTGATGAGTTGCTGATTTCGCAGCCTGATACCGGCGAGCAGGCGCTCGAAATCACGGACACTCTGGTTCGCTCCGGTGCGGTGAGCATGGTGGTCGTGGATTCCGTCGCCGCACTGACGCCCAAGTCTGAACTCGAAGGTGATATGGGCGACAGTTCCGTTGGCGTTCAGGCCCGGTTGATGAGCCAGGCCATGCGGAAGCTGACCGGGTCGATTTCGCGGTCGAACTGCATGGTGATCTTCATCAACCAGATCCGCATG
The DNA here is from genome assembly GCF_003003255.1 of Aliiruegeria haliotis. Lineage (GTDB taxonomy): Bacteria > Pseudomonadota > Alphaproteobacteria > Rhodobacterales > Rhodobacteraceae > Tropicimonas > Tropicimonas haliotis. The sequence continues at coordinate 1,187,294 of NZ_PVTD01000001.1, read as the reverse complement.
AAGATCGGCGTCATGTTCGGCAGCCCGGAAACAACAACCGGCGGCAATGCGCTGAAGTTCTACTCCTCGGTTCGCCTTGATATCCGGCGCATCGGAGCGATCAAGGATCGCGATGAGGTTGTCGGCAATGCGACCCGGGTGAAAGTCGTGAAGAACAAGGTCGCCCCACCGTTCAAGCAGGTGGAGTTCGACATCATGTATGGTGAAGGCATTTCGAAGACCGGCGAGTTGCTGGATCTTGGGGTGAAGGCTGGCGTGGTTGAGAAATCCGGGTCGTGGTATTCCTACGGCGACGAGCGTATTGGCCAGGGACGGGAAAACGCGAAGTCATTCCTGAAGGAAAACACGCCCATAGCGCTGGACATCGAGGACAAGATCCGCGCCGCGCACGGACTCGACTTTGATGTCGGCGGCGAGGAAGACGTCCTCGAAGCCTAGAAAACGGGCGGTGCAAAGCACCGAGACCGCTGACCCAGAACGGGTCGTATCGGGGCCACATTGCGTGGCCCCTATCTTTTTGGGGGATGCTGTCGGTCGCCTCGATCATCATCGAATTCACGTGTAAGCCTACAACGTGTCGTCCCGTGTCCCCCGACACTCGGGCGAGCGACAACGGCCTCCGCATGTGGCTGAAAAACAGGGTTCGATCCCGGTCTCGGCGTCGCAGCCGGTGGACAGCCCACGTGGCTGCGGCTACACCTTCGCGACAGATCCGCCGGAGAGCCAGATGCCCAGCCTGAACGACATTCGCACGACCTTTCTCGACTACTTCCGCCGCCAAGGACATGAGGTGGTCGACAGCTCGCCCCTCGTGCCTCGCAACGACCCCACTCTGATGTTCGCAAACTCGGGCATGGTTCAGTTCAAGAACCTGTTCACAGGGGTCGAACACCGCGACTATACCCGCGCAACGACCTCCCAGAAGTGTGTGCGCGCCGGCGGCAAGCACAATGATCTCGACAATGTGGGCTACACGATGCGGCACCACACCTTCTTTGAAATGCTGGGGAATTTCTCCTTCGGCGACTACTTCAAGGAGGAGGCCATTCCCTTTGCCTGGGACGTCGTTACCAAGGAACTTGGGATCGATGCGAGCCGGCTCCTTGTGACTGTCTATCACACTGACGACGAGGCGGCCGATCTCTGGAAGAAGGTGGCGGGCCTTCCCGATGACAGGATCATTCGCATCGCGACAAACGACAATTTCTGGATGATGGGTCCGACCGGGCCATGCGGGCCGTCGTCGGAGATCTTCTTCGATCACGGCGACCACATCTGGGGTGGCCCTCCGGGCTCTCCGGAAGAGGACGGCGATCGGTTCGTCGAGATCTGGAACCTGGTCTTCATGCAGTTCGAGCAGTTCGAGGACGGCTCACGGGTGGAACTGCCGAAAAAATCGATCGATACCGGCATGGGCATCGAGCGTGTCGCGGCTCTGTTGCAGGGCACGAACGACAATTATGCGACCGACCTGATGCGGGCGCTGATCGAGGCGTCTGCGAACCAGACCTCGACTGATCCTGACGGGCCGGGCAAGACGCATCACCGCGTGATCGCCGACCATCTGCGTTCGACCTCTTTCCTGATCGCCGATGGCGTGATGCCGTCGAACGAGGGCCGGGGCTATGTGCTGCGCCGGATCATGCGCCGCGCCATGCGGCATGCGCACCTTCTTGGCGCGAAGGATCCGCTGATGTATCGGCTGGTACCTGAACTGGTGCGCCAGATGGGCGGAGCCTACCCGGAATTGCAGCAGGCCCAGGCGCTTATCACGGAGACGCTTGAATCTGAGGAAACCCGTTTCCGCCAGACACTGGAGCGGGGTTTGCGGTTGCTCGATGACGAGTTGGCGGGGCTGCCCGAGGGCGCGGACCTTCCGGGTGAGGCGGCCTTCAAGCTCTACGATACCTATGGTTTCCCGCTCGACCTGACGCAGGATGCGCTGCGGGAGAAGGACCGCAGCGTCGACACTGACGGCTTCGATGCCGCGATGGCGGAGCAGAAGGCCAAGGCGCGCGCCGCATGGAGTGGCACCGGCGAAACGCAGGATTCAACGATCTGGTTCGACATCGCGGAAGAGCACGGCGCAACGGATTTCCTTGGTTACGACACCGAAAAGGCCGAAGGGCAGATTGTGGCCATCGTCCGGGATGGCGCCGTGGTCGAGAGCGCGTCGGCAGGCGAAACCGTGCAGATTGTCCTGAACCAGTCGCCCTTCTATGCGGAATCCGGTGGTCAGGTTGGTGACACCGGGACGCTTGCCGTCGAAGGTGGCCAGGCGAAAGTGACGGACACGCGGAAGATCGCCGGGGTTTTCGTGCACATGGCGGAGATCACGGAAGGTGTCGTGCCTGTCGGTGTTGGGGCGGAGCTGGTTGTCGATCACGATCGGCGCAGCGCCATCCGGGCGAACCACTCTGCGACCCATCTGTTGCATGAAGCGTTGAGGGAGCGGCTCGGCGATCACGTTGCGCAGCGTGGCTCGCTCAATGCGCCGGACCGGTTGCGGTTCGACTTCTCGCACAATCATGCCCTGTCGCCCGAGGATCTGGCGAGCGTCGAAGCGGAAGTCAACGCCTTCATCCGGCAGAACACGGCCGTGGAGACGCGGATCATGACCCCTGACGATGCGCGCGCCATCGGTGCCCAGGCGCTCTTCGGAGAGAAGTACGGCGACGAGGTTCGTGTCGTCTCCATGGGTGAGGCCGATACCGGCAAAGGGGCGGACGGCAAGACCTACTCCATCGAGCTTTGCGGCGGTACGCATGTCCGCCAGACCGGTGACATCGGTCTCTTCGTGGCCCTTGGCGACAGCGCATCCAGCGCCGGGGTGCGTCGGGTCGAGGCTTTGACCGGGGAGGCGGCGCGTCAGCATCTGGCGCGGCAGGCCCAGCGTCTTGCGGAAGTGGCAGGCGCGGTGAAGACGCCGCCGGCGGATGTCGTCGAACGGGTCCGGACGCTCATGGACGAACGCAAGACACTGCAGAACGAGATCGCGCAACTGCGTAGGGAACTCGCCATGGCCGGCGGCGCCGGGGCAGCAAACGGCGCTGGAAATATGCGTGAAGTCAATGGAATACCCTTCGTTGCTCAAGTGCTTCAAGGGGTGACGGCCAAGGATCTGCGGGGTCTGATCGACGACCACAAGTCGAGGATCGGGTCCGGTGCGGTGCTGTTGATTGCCGATACCGGCGGCAAGGCCGCTGTTGCGGCGGGCGTGACTGGTGACGTGACCGAGAAGGTCTCCGCTGTGGATCTGGTCAAGGCGGCCGTGGTGGAACTGGGCGGGATCGGCGGCGGTGGCCGCCCCGACATGGCCCAGGGCGGCGGCAAGGATGTGGAAAACGCGGACGCGGCCATCAAGGCGGCGGAAGCGGTGATCGGAGGATAGACCATGCCCGCACTCTGGATTGCGCATGTAACGGTGACCGACGACGTGGCCTACGGCAAGTACGCGGCCATAGCGTCCGAGGCGATTGCCGAACACGGCGGAAGCTTCATCGCGCGTGGCGGTCGCTACGTGCAGTTGGAGGGCAAGGAGCGGCCGCGCAACGTGGTTGCCCGTTTCCCGTCGGTCGAGGCGGCGGAAGCCTGCTATCACTCGGACCGGTACCAGGAAGCGCTGTCGCATGCGCGTGGCGCCTCGGAACGTGAACTCCTGATCGTCGAGACCTCCGAGTAACCGGCGAAGGCGTCTGTCATCACATTCTGGCTTGGTGGGCCGCTTTCGGAACGTGTGGCGCGACGGGAGACAGGATGAGCAGGGTGTAGCCATTGCCCTCCCCGACATTGCTGCCCAACCAGGGCTGCGGCCCTTCGGCTGTCGACAGGGGCACGGCGCGACAGACAAAGTGCTCCGTTCGTGTGCCCTTGGTGAAAAACGGCAGGGACAGGCTCACCCCGTGCAGGCGGTCGTCATGAAGACGACGTGCAAGCTCGGTATTCGCTTCAACGTCGGACATGGACAGCCGAGAGTGCGCGTCAATCCGCACGATCGTACCGCGATCGACCAGAGCGTTGCCACGAGCGTTGGCGTAGCGGACCCTGGATTGCGCATCCAGGATGAACAGGGCGGAGATGGCGGGATCCATTCCTGTCCAGAGAATGTGGTTTTCGAGTTTCAGCCGGCCGATCGTTTCCGCGGTGCGCAGTGCCTGCGTGAGGTGGGGGGCAATGCGTTGCATGAGGTCATGGAGCGGTTTTTCCAGCCGGTCCCGATCTGCCCGCCGGATATTCGCGGCGATAGCGGTCACCCTCCGGTCAGTGATCTCCAGAATTGTCGCCGCACTGCCGATCATGTCCTCCTGCGGACGCACCCAGTCATTGTAGAACTCCGTGCTTTCCAGCACATCGTCGGCAACAAGCTCGCTGCCATAGGCGGTTCGCCCCGGGCGAAGCTTGCCGAACTGCCGGATCCAGCTGTTTCGGGCCCCGTAGTAGGCGCGGTAGCTGTCGAGGAACTCCGGATCATATCCGTGTTCGAAATGTCCCAGCGGCTGGTTTGACCGGAGATCGTGAGAGAAGACCTGCACCCGCGCGCCCCCCGCCAGGGTGCTCATTTTCTTGAGAAACCAGTTCCACTTGCTCGGGTCGAGCGCGGCCTCGTTGGCAAGGAGGACAAGGTCGCGGAAACAATCGTCACTCGGCGCAAGGTCCATGGATGCAGCACTCCTTCTCTGCCCACCTAAACCAATATCAAGGATATCAGAATAAGGCGGGGCAGATACAGGAGGCCAATGCGCGCAGGCGCACGGCGTCGCCGTCCACGGGCGATGCCGGGAGCAGGTTTGCAGTGCTGTGGCGGATCAGCCGGCGGCTCTTGCCTGCCGCTTGCGCTCGTGCGGATCGAGGTAACGCTTGCGGAGCCGGATCACGTTCGGCGTGACCTCGACCAGTTCGTCATCGTCGATATAGGCGATGGCCTCTTCGAGCGAGAACTGCACATGCGGCGTCAGCCGCACCGCGTCGTCGGAGCCCGACGCACGCACATTGGTGAGCTTCTTGCCCTTCAGCGGGTTGACCTCGAGATCGTTGTCGCGGCTGTGTTCGCCGATGATCATGCCTTGGTACACCTTCTCCTGCGGGCCGATGAACATGCGACCGCGCTCCTCCAGGTTCCACAGCGCATAGGCCACGGCGTCGCCGGCCTCCATCGAGATCAGCACGCCCGCACGGCGCCCCGGGATCGCGCCCTTGTAGGGCGCCCAGGTGTAGAACACACGGTTGAGCACGCCGGTGCCGCGGGTGTCGGTCAGGAACTCGCCGTGGTAGCCGATCAGGCCGCGCGACGGGACATGTGCGATGATCCGGGTCTTGCCGCCATTCTGGCGCATATCGACCATCTCGCCCTTGCGGGGGCCGGTCACCTTTTCGATCACGGCACCGGAATACTCGTCATCGACGTCGATGGTGACTTCCTCGATCGGCTCCATGCGTTGGCCGTCCTCCTCGCGGAACAGCACCTGCGGGCGGGAGACCGAAAGCTCGAAGCCTTCGCGGCGCATGTTCTCGATCAGCACACCCATCTGGAGTTCGCCACGGCCCGCGACCTCGAAGGCCTCGCCGCCGGGGGTGTCGGTCACGCGGATCGCAACGTTTGTCTCGGCCTCTTTCATCAGCCGGTCGCGGATCACGCGGGACTGCACCTTCTTGCCGTCGCGGCCTGCCAGCGGACTGTCGTTGATGCCGAAGGTAACGGTGATCGTGGGGGGATCGATCGGTTGGGCGGGCAGGGGGTCCTCGACCGCCAGCGCACAGATCGTATCGGCCACGGTTGCCTTGGACATGCCCGCGAGCGTGACGATGTCGCCGGCAACGGCGGCGTCGATCTCCTGCATGCCAAGGCCGCGAAAGGCCTGGATCTTGGAGACGCGGAATTGCTCGATCTTCTGACCGACGCGGGACAGGGCCTGCACGGTTGCGCCGACCTTCAGCGTGCCGCTTTCAACCCGTCCGGTCAGCGTGCGCCCGATGAAGGGGTCGGCGCCGAGCGTGGTGGCCAGCATGGAAAAGTCATCGTTCGCATGCTTGAGCTGGCGCGGCGTGGGGACGTGGTTGACGATCAGGTTGAACAGGGCAGCGAGATCCTGGCGCGGGCCGTCCAGCTCTGGATCGCACCAGCCGGAGCGGCCTGAGGCATAGAGATGCGGGAAGTCGAGCTGATCCTCGTTGGCGTCAAGCGAGGAAAAGAGGTCGAAAACCTCGTCAAGCGCCCGGTCGGGCTCGGCATCTGGTTTGTCGACCTTGTTGAGCACGACAATCGGACGCAGGCCGAGGGCAAGCGCCTTGGACGTCACGAATTTCGTTTGCGGCATCGGGCCTTCGGCGGCGTCCACCAGCAGCACCACGCCATCGACCATGGAGAGGATGCGCTCCACCTCGCCACCGAAATCGGCGTGGCCGGGGGTGTCGACGATGTTGATCCGCGTGCCGTGCCATTCGACGCTGGTCGCCTTGGCGAGGATGGTGATTCCGCGCTCGCGTTCCAGGTCGTTGCTGTCCATCGCGCGCTCGGCCACCGACTGGTTTTCCCGGAAAGCGCCGGATTGCTTGAGCAGTTCATCGACCAGCGTCGTCTTGCCGTGGTCCACGTGGGCGATGATCGCGATATTGCGCAGGTCCATGTGTTCGTCCTTTGGAGAGTTGGGCGGGCGATACCGTGCATGCGCAGAAAAGGCCAGCAGGAATGCATCTGGCAACCAAATTGCGCGCCTTGCGGCGCATTCCTCCTACGCCCTTCGGGCTCGTGGTCGCCCGGATCGGGGTTAATCCTTCCGTGCCAAAGGGTGATGGTCGTGGACAAGGGTGCGCAAACGGTCCTCCAGGACGTGGGTGTAGATTTCGGTCGTGGAGATATCGGCATGGCCGAGTAGGGTCTGGATGGTGCGCAGGTCGGCGCCGCCGGCAAGCAGGTGGGTTGCAAAGGCGTGGCGCAATGTGTGGGGCGTGACCTTCAAGGGATCGACGCCGCCAGCAACGCTCAATTCCTTGATCAGGGCGTAGAAACGGTGCCGGGTCAGGTGACCGGCCTTCCCGGTGGAGGGGAAGAGGAATGGCGATTTGGGTTTGCCCTTGCTCCGGGCGAGGTCTTCGAGGGTGTCCCTTTCCGCGAGCCAGTGGTCGAGGGCGGTGCGGGCAGGTGGCGAGAGCGGCACCAAACGTTCCTTGTCTCCCTTGCCCCGGACCAGCAGCATTTCCGGGTGGCCCCGGGTCGCAGCCACCGGCAGGGAGACGAGTTCGGTCACCCGCATGCCTGTCGCGTAAAGCATCTGCATGAGGCAAGTGTTGCGGAGCCGGTCGGCCTTGGTGCGGCCGGTGGTTTCCGCCGCCTTCAGCAAGGTGTCGACCTCTTCGTGGCTCAGGGTTTTCGGCAGGTGCTTTTCCTTGCGAGGTCCCTTGATCCGTAGCGCCGGATTGTCCTCGCGCCAGCCTTCCTCGAAGGCGAACCGGTAAAGCTGGCGAATGGATGACAGGCGACGGGCGCGGGTGGCGCGGGCCAGTCCCTGGTCGTCACAGAAGACGAGGTAGGCCTCGACATCCTCGCGCGTGACCGCTTGCAGGTCCAGACCTCGGCGGGCGCTCCAGCCGGCGAAATCCTTCAGGTCCCGGCCATAGCTCAGCAGCGTGTTTCTTGCCGCGTCAAGCTCGGCCGATTGCGCCTCCAGGAAGGTCGAGATCCAGAGTTCGGCGCTGGCCGGGCCGCTCATCCCCTGGGCTCCAGCAGGAGGATTTGCAGCGCCGCGCGGCGGGCGGTGTCCTCAAGGCCGATATCGCGCAGGAACGCGAGGGCCCCGGTGATGTCGCCCGGATCGGCTTCGGCGCCCGGCGCCAGGGTCTGAAGTGCAAGGAGGAGTGCCTCTCCGAGGCGGTTCCGCTCCGCAAGGTCGCTCAGCCGGGTTGGCAGGGCAGGGGCAGGATCGGCGAAAGCGGCTGCGAGCGCGGCTGCAATCGACCCGTCCGGTGCTCCCTCCGACTGGCCACGGGCGAGTCCGGCGGCCACCAGGAGTTCCGACGGCGCGGAAGGCGGCAGTGCCAGCGCGACGCTTTCATAGGTGTCCGACAGCAACCCGAGCGTGGTGGCGATGCCGTTCGCTTCTCCCTCTAGGGGAAGCGCCGCGAGGTCGGGGCCAAGGGCGCGTGCGAGAGGCAGGGTGAGGCCGGCCGCGCGCATGTGTTCCCATGTTTCCGGCAGGGTTGTGGCAACACCTTCGATGTCTTCGTCCCGGATGGCCCGGGACAGGGTCTGCACGGTCCCGACGCGATCCCAGGTTCCGCCCGAGGCCGCCGGGCGGCGCTCGCCGTAGATGCTCAGCAGAACCTCGGGGGGAAGGGCGCCGGCGCGGGCCAGCCGCTCCGCGGCTTCGACGCGGGCCTTCCAGCCGGCCGTCGGGCGCAGGTCGGAATGCGCGAATGCAAGTGGCAGCGGCGAGGTGGGCATCGGCTCGCCGATGGCCTCCATCATCCGGAAGGTCAGCGGGCTCGGGCGCCGCGGGGCCGAGATCGGGGGCAGAAGCTCGGAAAGCTCCGGATCCAGGAACTGGGCCAGCAGGGAGTCCTCTTCCGGGGACAGCTGGCCGAGCGCATTGGCCGATTCGAGCGTCAGGGCCGCCGCCGGCCAGTCGCCGGTGCGGGCCAGGCAGAAGATCCTTACCGGGAATGAGGGTGAAATGCCCGGGACCGCCCGCATGCGGGCACAGGCGGCCTGTTCGCGCCCGGTCAGCAATCCGACGTCGAAGGCGCGGCGGAAAAGCTCGGGCTCGGTGGAGCCAGCGCGCTCCAACAAGGCTTCGGCTTCATCGACCGCGCCCCGGGCCAGAAGGGCATCGACCCGCGTTTGCAGGAGTGGCGCCTTGGGAGTGCTGCCCTGCGGCGGTTCCAGTTCGGCCAGCATCAGGCGGCGGAACTGGTCCTGCACGGCGGGTAGAGGCTCGGGCGGAAAGGCCGCAATAAGCTGGGCCAGCCGGTGCAGTTCCGAACTGCCCCAGAGGTCGGGCGGCAGTCCGGTCACGGAATGCGGCAGGAGACCGACGCCGTCCGGTGACGGCGCGTCCAGCGGCTCGACCGTGATCTCTTCGGTGACGATGCCCTGGGTGACGGGCGAGTCCCCGGTGGGGGCGCCGGACGGCGAGGACAGGCTGTCGGACAGCCAGTCGATGGCCGAGATCGGCGCCGTTGCGTCACCCTCCGTCTGGGCCGGGGCGCTCGCCGCGGCAAGCACCAGGGATCCAGCCAGGGCAAGCCCTCTCATGGCTCAATCCACATCCAGCGAAACAGGCTCGCTGACACGTACCTGTTCCGGCGTGAGATCGGCCAGATAGGCATAGCCCGTCAGACCGATCGCCCCGAGGACCACGAGGTAGAGCAAAAGCTTGAAAAGTCTCTTCATTTCCTGCCTGCCATTTTGCAATGCCGCCTTCATATGTGCGTTCCCGACGATTTATACATGGCATCGCGGGCGAATTCACGCCATTCAGAGTAGGAAATTTTCACATTCGGCGACTTGGCGCCGGGGCAAGAGGAGAGCCGATGGTGGCGCGGCTGAAGAAAACGGTGGTGCTCGTTGGCATGATGGGGGCCGGAAAAACAGCCGTTGGCACAGCCCTGGCGCGAAAGCTGGACGTGCCTTTCCTCGACAGCGATGCGGAAATCGTCGAGGCGGCAAAAATGTCCATCGCGGAGATTTTTGCCCGCGATGGCGAGGCGTTTTTTCGCGACCGCGAATCGGAGGTGATCTCCCGCCTGCTGGACGGGGCGCCGGGCATCCTGTCGACCGGTGGCGGCGCCTTCCTTGCGGAGCGCAATCGGCAGATGATTCACGACCGGGGTGTATCCGTGCTGCTGGATGCGGATCTGGACCTGCTTTGGAACCGGGTGAAGCACAAGGACACCCGGCCCCTGCTGCGCACTCCGGACCCGCGTGCGACCCTTGAGGCGATTTATGCCGAACGGGCACCTGTCTATGGCTTGGCGGACCTTGCGGTGAAGGCGCGGCCGGAATACGCCATCTCCGACATGGTGGCCGCGGTGGATGCGGTCCTGCGGACGCGACCGGACGTGCTTGAGGAGAACTAGCGGAATGGAAACGGTTCATGTGCCCCTTGGCGAGCGGGCCTACGACATCCGGATTGCATCCGGTCTGCTGGATCGTGCCGGGTACTGGATCGGGCCGCATCTGGAGCGTCCGAAGGTGGCCATCGTCACGGATGAAACCGTTGCCTCGTTGCACATGGATCAGCTTCGGACGTCGCTGGAGGCTCAGGGGATCGACTGCGCCGTGCTGGCGCTGCCTGCGGGCGAGGCGACGAAGTCCTGGCCGTATCTCACGCAGACCGTCGAGTGGTTGTTGGGGCAACGCGTCGAACGCAAGGACATGGTGATCGCTTTCGGGGGAGGCGTGATCGGTGACCTCGTTGGGTTTGCGGCCGCGATCCTGCGGCGTGGTGTTCGCTTCGTGCAGATCCCGACAACGCTACTGGCGCAGGTCGACAGTTCGGTCGGCGGCAAGACCGGGATCAACTCTCCCGTCGGGAAGAACCTCATCGGTGCGTTCCATCAGCCCAGCCTGGTCCTCGCCGATGTCGATGTGCTCCGGACACTCACGGCGCGCGATTTCCTTGCCGGCTATGGCGAAGTGGTCAAATACGGGCTGCTCGGCGATCTGGGGTTCTTCGAGTGGTTGGAGCAGAATGGAGACGCGATTGCGTCGGGCGACGTGGGGGCGCGCATCGCGGCCGTGAAATGGTCCTGCCAGATGAAGGCCGATATCGTTGTTCGGGATGAAACGGAGCAGGGCGATCGGGCGCTGCTGAACCTTGGTCACACCTTCGGGCATGCGCTCGAGGCCGCGACAGGGTATTCGGACCGTCTGCTGCATGGCGAGGGGGTCGCGATCGGTTGTGCCCTCGCGGTCGAACTGTCGGCGCGGCTGGGGCTTGCCACGCAGGAGGATCCGTCGCGCGTGCGGGCGCATTTGCGCGGCATGGGGATGCGCGTCGATATCTGCGATATTCCGGGCGAGTTGCCCGGCGCCGAGGCGTTGCTGGATCTGATGGGGCAGGACAAGAAGGTGGTCGCCGGAGAGTTGCGGTTCATCCTGACCCGCGGGATTGGCAATGCTTTCGTCACCGGGGATGTACCGCGCGCCGCTGTTCTGCAATTGCTGCGTGACGAGTTGGGGCAGGGCAGGTAACCCCGACGCCACATTCGTCACGATCGTGTCGTGGTCGCGTCAGAAGATGAAGTCATAGGCATCGAGCTCGGCTTTGGGGACACCCTCGATCAGCAGCGTGCCCGCCCCGCCAAGATGCTCGTAGTGCAACACCGTGCCGCCCGATCCGTTGTCCTTGAGCGACGGGGAGACGTAGCTGGAGTATTTCGAGGACGTCAATCCGAAGCCAACCAGGGAGATCATGTCGACGCCGGTCGAGAAATCGGTGATCCGGTCGTTGCCCGCGCCGATGGAAAACACGAACACGTCCGCTCCGGCGCCGCCCTCGAGCGTATCCTTGCCCCTGCCGCCAATCAGCACGTCATCGCCATCCCCGCCGTTCAGATCGTCGTCCCCGTTTTGCCCGCGCAGGGTGTCGTTTCCGTCACCGCCCAGAAGCGTATCGTTGCCTGAGCCCGCGCGGATCGTGTCGTCATCGGCGCCGCCATCCATTTCGTCGTCGCCGGAGTTCCCTTTGAGGATATCGTTGCCGCCGCCACCGTAGAACGTGTCATCGCCGGACCCGCCCCGGATGGTGTCGCCGCCGCCACCGCCGTAGAACAGGTCGTCTCCCGATCCGCCCCAGAGCATGTCTGCCCCGTCGCCCCCATCGAGCGCATCGTCGTCGGAACGTCCCTTGATCGTGTCGGCGCCGTCTCCGCCGTTCAGCGTGTCGCTGCCCCGATTGCCGATGATCCAATCGTCTCCTGCGCCTCCGTTCAACTCGTCGGCGCTTGCGCCGCCTTTGAGGGTGTCGTTTCCGTGATCGCCGTAGACAACCCCGAAAGTTCCCCTTCCCCGGCCATCAAAGGTGTCGTTTCCGGACCCCATGTCGATTGTTCCGGCGACAACACCGGCGTGCATCGTGAAGGAATCCACACCGGCGTTCAGCCTCACATTGCCTTCGATATGTCCCGAGTTCCGGACAACATCCCAGCCGCTGCCTGTCGCGATGGCAATACTGGCTGCCGAGATCGTACCGGAATTGAAGACCTTTACAGTATCTTCGGCCGTCGTCGCGGAAATGGCCTCCTGCCTGAGGCCAATCAAGGTGCCCGAATTCACGAGAAACCCGTTGGAGGCCTTGAACCGAAGCCCCGTCTGGCCAACGATCTCTCCGGTGTTGGAGATCGACGCCTCGTCGATATCTGACAGGAGTATGCCGTTGTAGCGGAATGCCCGAAGGGCGCCCGAGTTCTGGATGGAGATTGCTTCACCATTGCTGAACGACGCGCCGTTGGCACTGAACAGTGACCCGGCATTGCTGAAGAATGTGTTCGAGCCGTAGAGGGCCACCGCGGCGCCCCAGGCCGAGTTGACGGTAGAGATGCTCCCGGAGGCGCCAATGCCGACGTAGCTCCCGCCGACGCCGGTCGTTGTGCCATTCAACATGAGAGCGGAGCCGTTGAAGGCGACCAGGGTACCGTCCACGACAACTCTCTGGGCGTTCGCGGAGCTGCCTGCGGATCTCACGGCGGGGCCGCCATCGGTGTTGATGATGTCGATGTCCGCTGGAACATAGAGGCTGTCACCCGTGCCGAGGGAAACCTGGGTGCTGCCATCGTCTACGACGACATTCTGTGCCATGTGCAACTCCTGCATCGGCCATCGGGATCACGTGCCGCCATTCTGGCAGCCACGATGTGTCCATAGAGATCAATCGTTAATCGGCGGTTTCCGATGATCGCGGCCCTTGCCAGAGACAATTTATTCCAATATTCGTGAAATATGGAATCTGTTGTTCTCGACCAGTTCACGACGCTTGGACATGCCGGCCGCCTTGCGGTGTTCCGGCTGCTCGCGCGCCGGTTTCCGGACGCGGTGCCCGCCGGAGAGATCGCGCGCGTCCTGGAGCTCAAGCCGAACACGGCTTCGGTCTATCTTTCCGCACTGACCAGGGCCGGACTCATCAGCCAGACACGGCAGGGGACGTCACTGCTCTACCGGGTGGAGTGGGCATCGGTGAACGAAATGATCGACTTCCTCTCTCGGGACTGCTGCCGGGGGCGGCCTGATCTCTGCACCCCACGGGCGAACGTCGACTCGGCGAAGATTGGCGTCATGCCCGACAGGAAGTTCAACGCCCTCTTCATTTGCGTCGGCAATTCCGCACGATCGATCTTTGCGGAGACGCTTCTGCGCGCCGAGGCTGGCGACCGGTTCAACGTCTTTTCCGCCGGGACGCGGCCGCAATCGGAGCTGAACCCTTTTGCGCTGGAACTGCTCGCGGGCAAGGAGCACGACATCTCCGGCCTGCGCGCAAAGAACCTAGGCGAGTTCCAGCAGGATGACGCCCCGGTGATGGACTTCATCTTTACCGTCTGTGACCTTGCGGCGAACGAGGATTGCCCGGCCTGGCGCGGCCAGCCGATCAGCGCACATTGGGGGGTGCCGGATCCCGTGAGGGCCGATGGGACCGACGCCGAGAAACGGCTCGCCTTCCAACAGGCCTATGGGCAGTTGCGCAATCGCATCCGGGCGTTCTCCGCACTGCCTGTCGAAACGCTTGACCGTGCCTCGCTTCAGCGGCGCGTCGATGCAATTGCCCAGATCGAGGATGAAGAATGACTGTCTATGCCCTGAACGGGTTAGGGCGCATGGGCAAGCTTGCCCTGCGACCGCTGCTTGAGGCCGGAGCCGAAATCGCCTGGCTGAATGACGCCGTGGGAAGCCCGGAAATGCACGCGCATCTGTTGGAGTTCGACACGGTGCACGGCCGGTGGCCCGCCGACTTCTCGCATGGCGAGAGCACGATCTCCATCGACGGCACCCGCCTGCCGATCCATCGGGAAACGCGGATCGAGGACCTTCCGCTGGATGGCGTCGATGTGGTGATCGACTGCACGGGCGTGTTCAAGACGGAGGCGGCGATCGCCCCCTATTTCGCGGCTGGCGTAAAGAAGGTCGTTGTCTCCGCGCCGGTGAAGGACGGCAATGCCGTCAATATCGTCCATGGGGTGAACAACGCCATATATGCTCCTGACGAACATGACATAATCACCGCCGCAAGCTGTACGACCAATTGCCTCGCGCCGGTGGTGAAAGTCCTTCACGAAGGGCTCGGGATCAAACACGGCTCGATGACAACGATCCATGACGTCACCAACACGCAGACCATCGTGGACCGCCCCGCGAAGGATCTGCGCCGCGCACGGTCCGCGCTCAATTCGCTGATCCCGACCACCACCGGGTCGGCCACGGCAATCACGATCATCTACCCGGAACTGAAGGGCAAGCTGAACGGCCATGCGGTGCGCGTGCCGCTTCTCAACGCCTCGCTGACCGATTGCGTCTTCGAAGTCGCGCGAGAAACCTCGACGGAGGAGGTCAACGCGCTCTTCAAGGCCGCGTCCGAGGGCGCGCTCAAAGGCATTCTCGGCTATGAAGAGCGCCCGCTTGTCTCCGCCGACTACGTGAACGACCCGCGGTCCTCCATCGTCGATGCCCCGTCCACGATGGTGGTGAACGGGACGCAGGTGAAGGTCTACGCCTGGTATGACAACGAGTTCGGCTATGCCAACCGGCTGGTTGACGTGGCGCTGATGGTGGGCCGGTCGCTATGAGCCAGAATGGTGGCCTGAAGGCCTATGTCGCGGTGACCGCCGCCTATTGGGCCTTCATGCTTACCGACGGGGCGCTCAGGATGCTGGTGCTGCTGCACTTCCACACCCTTGGCTTCTCGCCGGTGCAACTGGCCTATCTCTTCATCCTCTACGAGATTGCCGGTGTCGTGACCAACCTGTCCGCTGGCTGGATCGCCGCGCGGTTCGGGCTGACCTCGACGCTCTACGCGGGCCTCGGGCTTCAGGTGCTGGCGCTGCTCGCGCTGTCGCAGCTTGATCCAGCGTGGTCGATCGCCGCGTCGGTGATCTTCGTGATGACCGTGCAAGGCCTGTCCGGCGTGGCGAAGGATCTGGCAAAGATGTCCTCCAAGTCGGCGGTGAAACTGCTCGCCCCGACGGAGGGCGACGGGCTCTTCCGCTGGGTTGCCGTTCTGACCGGCTCCAAGAACGCGGTGAAGGGGCTAGGCTTCCTCGTGGGCGCCGGGCTGCTGGCGTTGGTCGGGTTCGGGCCGTCCGTGCTCGGCATGGCGGCGATCCTGCTGGCGATCCTCGTCGCCGTGGTCATCTGGATGCCCGCCGGTCTGCCCAAGGGGCGCAAGGATGCCAAATTCTCCGAAGTTGTCTCGAAATCCCGCAATATCAACTGGCTGAGCTTCGCCCGCGTCTTCCTGTTTGGCGCCCGAGACGTCTGGTTTGTCGTTGGTATCCCGGTCTATTTCTACGCGGTGCTTTCGGACGGCTCCGAGGCGGGCAACCGTGTGGCTTTCTTCACGATCGGCGCTTTCATGGCGGTCTGGACGATCCTGTACGGCTACATTCAGGCCTCCGCCCCTAAACTACTGCGGGCTGCGGTGCGTCCGGAGGCCGAACTGGTGGCGGAGGCGAAACGCTGGGCCACGATGCTCGCTGTCGTGCCGGTGGTGCTCGCGGGGCTTGTCTGGGGTGCGGGCGAACCCGCCACCTGGCTCACCGTGACGCTTGTTGCCGGCCTCATGGCCTTCGGCGCGATCTTTGCCGTGAATTCTTCGCTGCATTCCTACCTGATCCTTGCTTTCACCCATGACGATCGCGTCACCATGGATGTGGGCTTCTACTACATGGCCAATGCCGCCGGGCGCCTGCTTGGCACGCTGCTCTCCGGCCTCAGCTACCAGATCGGCGGCCTGCCGCTCTGCCTTGCCACCGCTGCCGCCCTCGTCCTGCTCAGCCGCTACGGGGCAGGGCAGCTCACACCACACACGAAAACAGAGGCCCACGCATGAGCCTGTTCGAACGCTACCTTTCCATCTGGATCGCTGCCGCAATCCTGGCCGGGATTGTCATCGGCAACATTGCCCCCGCGCTGGTGGATGCCGTCGCCGCTGCGGAACTCGCTTCCGTCAACCTCGTCGTCGCGGTGCTGATCTGGGCCATGGTCTACCCGATGATGGTCGGTGTCGATCCAAGCTCGCTGAGAGACGTCGCGCGGCAACCCAAAGGGCTGATCATCACCCTCACCGTCAACTGGCTGATCAAACCCTTCACCATGGCATTCCTTGGTGTGCTCTTCTTCGAGCATGTTTTCGCTGCCTGGATTGCGCCAGAGGACGCCCAGCAATACATCGCCGGCCTGATCCTGCTCGGCGCGGCCCCCTGCACGGCGATGGTTTTCGTCTGGTCCCACCTGACGAAGGGCGACGAGGCCTATACGCTTGTGCAGGTCACGGTGAACGACCTGATCATGGTCGTGGCCTTCGTGCCCATCGTGGCCTTCCTGCTCGGGGTCACCGACATCACCGTCCCGTGGGAGACGCTGATCCTCTCGGTCGTCCTGTTCATCGCCCTGCCACTCGCCGCGGGCCTCTGGACCCGCCGCATGCTGGGCTCCGAAGCGGCCATCGAAGCCTTCAAGCACAAGGTGAAACCGTACTCGGTGATCGGCCTGATCGTCACGGTGGTCATCCTCTTCGGCCTTCAGGGCGAAACCATCGTCGCCAATCCCACTGTCATCCTGTTGATCGCCATCCCGATCCTGATCCAGTCCTACGCGATCTTCGCACTGGCCTATGGCGCGGCCTTCGCCTGGGGCGTCCCGCACCGCATCGCCGCCCCCTGCGCCATGATAGGCACCTCGAACTTTTTCGAACTGGCCGTCGCCGTCGCGATCTCGCTTTTCGGCCTCGGCTCCGGCGCGGCGCTGGCCACGGTCGTGGGCGTGCTGGTCGAAGTGCCGGTGATGCTCTCGCTGGTCGCCTTCGCCAACCGAACCCGAGCACGTTTCCCCACCTGACCGAGGCAATACCGCTTTCCATTCGCCGCCCGCATGTCCATCTTTCCCGCGGTTCACATTCGGAGAGACGAAATGAAGGCAGCACTGATCGGGCCGGGCACAATTGCCGAAACCCATGCAGCGGCCATCGCCGCATCGCGCAGCGGCGTCGAACTGCACGGAGTCCTCGCCCGTCAGCGTCATAAGGCGGCGGCCTTCGCCGAAACATGGGCCGAACCGTTGGGTGACACCCCGCGCACCTACACGGATATACAGGAGATAGCCGTAGACACGGCAGTCGACTTCGCCATCATCTGCACCCCGCCGGATGTGCGCATGGCGCTCGTCTCACCGCTGGCCGCCGCCGGCATCCCGATCCTGCTCGAAAAACCGATCGAACGGACGACAGAGGCCGCGCGCGACGTTGTCGAAACCTGCGAAAGGGCAGGGGTGCCGCTCGGCATCGTCTTCCACCACCGCGCCCGCACCACATCAATCAAGGCGGCCGAACTGATGCAGGGCGGCGCCCTTGGTTCATTGGCGGCTGTCGAGGCCCGCATCCCGCTGTGGCGCCCGCAATCCTACTACGACGAACCGGGCCGTGGCGATCTCGCCCGCGACGGTGGTGGTGTGCTCCTCACCCAGGCCATCCACCCGATGGAACTCATGCTGCACCTCGCCGGACGCGTCTCCCGTGTCACCGCCATGGCCCGTACCACCGCCATCCACCAGATGGAGACCGAGGATTTCGTCTCCGCTGGCCTCGACTTCGAAAACGGCGCCACGGGCTCCCTTTTCGCCACCACCGCCGCCTTCCCCGGTGGCAGGGAAAGCCTCACCTTCCACTGCCAGAACGCGTCCCTCACCGTCGGAGCCCGGCAACTGGAGGTCCACTGGCGGGATGGCCGCCACGAGGTCCACGGCGAGGACGCCTCCCGCGCCACTCCGATCAATCTCTCCCACACCCTTCACCAGGCGATGATCGAGGATTTCGTCGATGCCCTGATATCCGGTCGCCCCCCGCACGTAACCGGCCGGCAGGCGCTCCACGTCCACGACCTCATCGCCGCGATCATGACCGCCTCTGCCACCGGCGCCCCGGTCGATATCCCGACCTGACAGGGTCCATCATCTTTCCGGAAATATCCCGGGGGAGTCCCGGCCTGCCGGGACGGGGGCTGGCCCCCATCCGCCTGCGCCAATCGCGCTCAGCCGGGCAAGGGCAGATCCAATATCTCCCGCGCCTGCTGCCAGGTCGCCACCGGGCGCTCGTATTTCTCGCAAAGCTCCACCGCGCGCGCCACCAGCGCCGCGTTTGAGGGTGCCAGCCGGTCCTTATCCAACCGCACATTGTCTTCCAGCCCGGTCCGCGTGTGCCCGCCTTCCGCGATGCACCACTCGTTGACCGTCAACTGGTGCCGCCCGATCCCGGCCGCGCACCAGTCGGCTTCCGGCGCCAGCCGCGCAATGGTCTTGCGGTAGTAGTCGAACACGTCGCGATCCACCGGCATCGCGTTTTTCACCCCCATGACGAATTGCACATAGAGCCGCCCCGGAATCCGCCCGTCACGGTTCATCGCGACAGCCTGGTGAATATGAGATAGATCAAAGGCTTCGATCTCGGGCTTCACGTGATAGGTTCGCATTTCCCCGGCCAGCCAGTCCACCAGATCCGGCGGGTTCTCGTAGACCCGGGTGGGGAAGTTGTTCGACCCGACCGACAACGATGCCATGTCCGGCGAGAGCGGCAGCATTCCGCCCCGCGCCGCCCCGGCACCTGACCGGCCACCGGTGGAAAACTGCACGATCATGCCGGGACAATGCTTTCGAATGCCCTCTCCGAGCCGGGCGAACTTCTCCGGATCGGAACTCGGGGTGCCGTCATCGTTTCGCACGTGGCAATGCGCGATCGCGGCGCCGGCCTCGAAGGATTCGTGAATGCTCTCCAGTTGCTCGGCAACGGTAATTGGCACGGCAGGGTTGTTTTCCTTCGTGGCAACCGACCCGGTAATGGCGACACAGATGATGCAGGGTTTTGACATGACAGGCTCCTTGCGCCGGTCTGCACCGGCGTTCTGGCGCAGCATGATCCGCCCGGGCGGAGGACGCAATGGGATCCGTGTCGCCCGAAACGAAAGGTCGCTCCCCCAGGTGGCCGCTGCCAGTGGCGTGTGGGCCGCTGGCCGCGCATGGCGGTCATGGTGCCGCCGCTTCCGATACCGCCTGATCCCGGCCCCATACACCCCGTGGCCTGTCGGATGAGCAATGCAGGGGGCGGGAACGCCCCCATCTTTGAATGGCAATCAATTGTGTCGGGGTCAGGATACGAGGGCTGCCGCGGCCTGGAGATGTGATAGGACGTTTCGATCGTACCGGAAGAATGTTCGGATCCGGGCGGACATTCCCGACACATGGCCATGAGATTGCAGCCGATGTCGCGGGACGCGGAAGATCAAACCCAGGCGTTATTGCAGCGGCGCGACCCGGTCGTCGGCTGCCATTGCTCCGGACGTCATTGGCGTGGAAGCATTGCGTTCGTCCAACCGCTCCAGGTTGACGATCGTGCTGAGCATGATGCGGTCGTGGCTCCAGCCTGTCGGGCTGCGCATGAGCACGGCTCCGAGAACGAGCAAAGTGCAGAACAGCAATCCGATGACCTTCCATGCCCGTTGCCCGTTGCTTGACGGCGGACGTCCGGTGAGCGCAACAATGCGTCTGCCAAGCTGGCTGTTGAGGGCCGTTCCGGGGCAGGTCTCCACGAAGCCCACGGCCGGGCCGACTGGTACGAAGACCGCCCTGTCGGATCGGGCGCGGCTGCAGGCCCGGATCAGGCTGCGGCAATAGCCGCCGAGCTCGAACGGACGCCGCAGGGCAATGGCCTGGTCGCAGGCCATCTCGCGCAGGTCCCGCAACTGGCGGCTGCAGATATGGAAGGCAGGGTTCCAGAAAAAGAACGGGCGCAACGCCTCGACGGCAAACTCGTGCAGCAGGTCGGACTGCCGCAGATGCTGGAACTCGTGCGCCAGTGTGAAATGCAGATCGCGTCCATGTGCCAACGCATCGGCGGGCAGCACCACGAACCGGCGGCGCAGGCCGCAAGTGGAGAAGGGCACGGTCGTCTCGTCGGAAATCAGAAGCTCCAGCCGCCCGAAACGACGCCACGCATGGGCGCGTCGGAGCACGCGGTACAGGCGCAGGGCCGAGAGGCCGAGCCGCGATGCCGACAGCACCAGACCGGCAACCAACAGCACCAACATGGCCTGCGCCCAGAATGTGCGTTGCAGAAGGAAGGTATCGGTCAGGTCCGTCCGCAGCCCGAGAAGGGACTCGAACCGTGTGGCACTCATTTCAAGATTGCCGTCCAGGTACTGGGCGACCAACAGGTCGGACAGGTTCATGTGTCCGGCCGACGGGCCGGAGACCAGCCGCGCGAGGAAGGGGGCCACGATGACGGCGATGAAGATCCACTCCATGGCGCGGGCCTGCCCGACAAGCGCCTGCCCAAGGCCGCTGCGCGCAAGGACACGCCGCGTGGGCACCCATGCCGCCACCAGGACGAGCAGCAGGATATTCGCGTCAATCCACGCATCCAGGATGCCTTCAGCCGCCATCCTCTAGCCTCTTGTTCACCAAGGTCCGGATTTCCTCCAGCGCTTCCTCCGACAGGGTATCATCATCCACCAATCTGGCAACAAGTGCCGACGGGGTGGAATCGAAGAGCTTGTTGGACAGGTGCTTGAGCGTCTGTTTCTGGTAGGCAGCCTTGGGAACCGCCGGACGGTATACGAGCGACCTTTCCACCTTGGTGGACGAAAGATAGCCCTTCTGATCGAGGATCTTCAGAATGGTCGCGACGGAGGTATAGGCGCGTTCGGAGTCGTGATTGAGTGCTGCGTGTATATCGCGCACCGTGCCGCCGCCGATCTCCCAGACCACGTTCATGAATTCCAGTTCGACCTCGGTCAACGTACCGCTGGCTTGACGTTTTCGCATGTGGGCTCCAAGTGTTGCGGCCCGCCGGAGGGTGAGCCGCCGCTGTTCCATTTCCGGTATATGCCTAAACCTTCCAGAAACAGAAGATGGCCCAGGCAAATGCCACGGCAAGCGGTCCCCAGAGTGGCATTCCGAACAAACCCAGGCCCGCCAGGAGGATGTAGATCGACCCCAGGATCGTCATGAAGAGGCGATCTCCGCGTGTGGTCACCAACCCGAGCGCGCCCCTGCGCTCGTCGCCGCCGGGATGGCGCAGTTCGAGTACGGTCAGCACTCCCATGGCGGAAAAGATCCCGATGAAGAACAGCGCCGTCGGCCAGGTCCATGCCATCCAGCTCATGTTTAAACCCTCCCCATCGCGAAGCCCTTCGCGATGTAGTTGCGAACGAAATAGATCACGATGGCGCCGGGGATGATCGTCAACGTCCCCGCCGCGGCCAGAAGGCCAAGCTCATAGCCCGCCGAGGAGGCCGTCTTGGTCATCGTGGCGGCAATCGGCTTGGCGGCCACCGCTGTCAGCGTCTTGGCCAGCAACAGTTCCACCCAGGAGAACATGAAGCAGAAGAATGCCGCTACGCCCACACCGGCCTTGATCGACGGGATGAAGATCGTGGTGAAGAAGCGCGGGAAGGAATAGCCGTCGACGAAGGCGGTTTCGTCCAGTTCCTTCGGCACGCCGGACATGAAACCTTCGAGGATCCAGACCGCCAGTGGAATGTTGAACAAGCAATGTGCAAGCGCCACGGCAAGGTGAGTGTCGAAAAGCTCGACCGCCGAATAGAGCTGGAAAAAGGGCAGGGCGAACACCGCCGCCGGTGCCATGCGGTTCGTCAGCAGCCAGAAGAAAAGGTGCTTGTCGCCAAGAAACCGGTAGCGCGAGAAGGCATAAGCCGCCGGCAGCGCCACCGTCACCGACAGCAGCGTGTTGATCGTGACGTAGATGATCGAGTTGATGTAGCCCCAGTACCATGTCGGGTCGGTGAAGATCGTTGTGTAGTTCTCCCAGGTGAACGTCTGCGGAAAGAGCGAGAAGCCCGACAGGATTTCGTTCGTCGTCTTGAAGCTCATTGCCACGAGCCAATAGATCGGCAACATCAGGAACAGGATGTAGACGACGGGAATGATGGATCTTTTCTGCATCGTGCCCTCCCTCAGTTCAGGTCATCTCTGGTCATCAGCGTGTAGAAGAGCCAGCTGACGCCAAGGGTGATTGCGAAGTAGATGAGCGACATGGCCGCCGCCGGTCCGAGGTCGAACTGCCCCAGCGCCATCTTCACCAGGTCGATGGACAGAAGCGTGGTGGAGTTGCCCGGGCCACCGCCCGTCAGCACGAAGGGTTCGGTGTAGATGTTGAAGCTGTCCATGAAGCGCAACAGGATGGCGATGGTCAGCACGTTTTTCATCTTTGGCAGCTGGATGAAACGGAACACCGCCCAGTTGGAGGCGCCGTCGATCTTGGCCGCCTGGTAGTAAGCATCCGGAATGGAGACCAGCCCGGCATAGGCCAGTAGCACCACCAGCGAGGTCCAGTGCCAGACATCCATGGTGACAATGGTGATCCAGGCCGCAAGCGGATCCTGTGTCATGTCGTAGTTGATGCCCAGCGTATGGTTCAGGAAATAGCCCAGCAGGCCGATATCGGGCAGGGTGAAGATGTTCCACATCGCGCCGACCACGTTCCACGGGATCAGCATCGGCAGCGCCATCAGCACGAGGCAGACCGGCACCCAGATGCCCTGACGCGGCATCGACAACGCGATGATGATGCCCAGCGGCACCTCGATCACGAGGATCAGGCCGGTAAACAGGAACTGGCGGCCAAGCGCGGCGTGGAACCGCTCCGAGCGCAGGATCTGCTCGTACCAGCCCAGCCCTTCCCAGAAGAACAGGTTGTCGCCGAAGGTCTCCTGCACCGAGTAGTTGACCACGGTCATCATCGGGATCAGGGCATTGAACGCCACCAGAAGTAGCACCGGCAGGACGAGAAACCACGCCCGTTGGTTTTCGGTTTTCATTGCGCCGCCTCCCCTGCGGTCGTCGCCAGCCAGCCGTCGCGGTAGAGCCGCGTGCGGTCGGGGCGGAAATTCAGATGCACGGTTTCGCCAGTCGCGGGCGCATTGTCCTTGACGATCGCCGCGACGCGATCTTCGCCGATCAGGGTTTCGACCACGATGTGTCGGCCGACGTCGGAGACCTTGCGGACAACCGCCTCGATGCCGCTGTCGGCAAGGCTCACGAACTCGGGGCGAATGCCGATCTCCGTCCGCGCGCCATCGCCGGGCACGATTTCGCCCTCGAGCGCAACCGGCTGGCCGCGAAACATGGCCGTGCCGCCCGTTGTTTCGCAGGGCAGGATGTTCATGCCCGGCGAGCCGATGAAATGGCCGACGAAAGTGTGCGCGGGCCGCTCGAACAGCTCCACCGGCGTGCCAATCTGCACGATCTCGCCTTCCTGCATCACCACGACCTGATCGGCGAATGTCAGCGCCTCTGTCTGGTCGTGGGTGACGTAGATCATCGTCGCGCGCACCCGTTGGTGCAGTTCCTTGAGTTTCGAGCGCAGCTTCCACTTCAAATGCGGATCGATCACGGTCAGCGGTTCGTCGAACATCACCACGTTGACGTCGTCACGGACCAGTCCGCGCCCCATCGAAACCTTCTGCTTGTTGTCGGGCGACAGCGCGGCGGCCTTGCGGTCGAGGATGTCCGTCACTTCCAGCATCTCGGCGATTTCGGTCACCCGGCGCGACACCGTTGCCTCGTCCACACCGCGGTTGCGCAGCGGGAAGGCGAGGTTGTCGCGCACGCTCATCGTGTCGTAGATCACCGGGAACTGGAAAACCTGCGCGATGTTGCGCTGGCTGGGAGGCAGTTCGGTCACATCCCTGTCGTCAAAGAGGATGCGCCCCTCGCTGGGAACCAGCAGGCCGGAGATGATGTTCAGCAACGTCGACTTTCCGCATCCCGACGGGCCGAGCAGGGCATAGGCGCCACCGTCGTTCCAGTCGAGGTCGATCATCTTGAGCGCGTAGTCATCGGGACCCTTGGGGTCCGGATAGTAGCTGTGGCGGAGGTTGGAGAGTGTGATCTTTGCCATGTTGTCCTCACGCCACCCGGTTGCCGTCGCTGCCGAAATAGAGGCAATGCGCGGGTTCCATGAAAAATTCCTGCACCTCGCCGACCTCGAACGGGTAGACGCCGGCGGAGAGCGAGACCCAGTTGTCGTCGCCGAAACTGAAGTGTGCGCTGCTCTCCGAGCCGCTCAACTCAGTGACCAGAACTTTCCCGGTCAGCCGGACATTCGCGGCCTCCGTGCGCCGGGGCAGAACCCGGTTCGGGCGGATCGCGACGGTATAGGGGCCATCCGGAAGGGCGGCCGCCGCTCCATCGAGTGGCCAGCGCGCCTGATCGCCGAGCACGGCTTCCGCGCCCTGCTTTGTGATCTGGCCAATGTTGATCGGCGGGTCGGAGAACACGTCCGCCGAGGTCACGTTGGCGGGGTCCCTGTAGATCTTGGCGGTGGGTCCGAACTGCGTGACGCGTCCGTCATGCATCAGCGCGGTCATGCCACCCAGCAGAAGGGCCTCCTCCGGTTCCGAGGTCGCGTAAACCACGACCGCGCCACGGCCCGCAAAAAGCTCGGGCAACTGGTCGCGCAGTTCTTCGCGCAGCTTGTAGTCGAGGTTGGCAAGCGGCTCGTCGAGGAAGACCGCGCGGCTTTCCTTTGCAATTGCGCGGGCCAGCGCGGTCCGCTGCTGCTGGCCACCGGACAGCTCGTGGGGGCGGCGATGCAGCATCGGCCGCAGTTGCAGGATGTCCGCCGCTTCCTCCACGCGCCCTTGGATCTCCGATTTCGCCATCCCGGCCACTTTCAGCGGCGAGGCGATATTGTCGAAAACCGTCATGTGCGGGTAGTTGATGAAGAACTGGTGCACGAGGCTGATATTGCGTTTCTGCGTGTTCAGCTTCGAGACATCTTCACCATCCATCAGGATCTGTCCGGAGGCGAGCGGGTCGAGCCCGGCCATCAGCTTGATCAGCGAGGTCTTCCCCGCGCCCGTTTCGCCGAGCAGGACGTTGAAATGGCCGGTTTCAAGCGTCAGGTTCGTCTCCTTGATATGGAGGTTTGCACCGACGCGCTTGGTCACGTTTCTGAGGTCTAGTGTCATTTTGTCCATGCCCGTCCAGCGTCGGGCCCGTGCCCGCACGGCGCAGGATGTTGAGGGGAGGGTGGGCGGCTGCCTGCCGCGTGAACAGGCGTCCGTCGGGATGCCCGGGCCGGCCGGCTGGCGGCCCGGGCAGGTGTCAGGTCACTGGGAGGCCCAGCGTGCGACCAGCTCGTCGTAGTTCACGGTCTCGCCTTGCGGCTTCTCGTTGTCGAGCTTTGCCTTGGGGCCGTCGGGCTTGCCGAGCCACTCAGAGGGATCCATCTCCTCGTTGAGCCGCGGGCCACAGCCGCCATAGACATCGGCCTGCTCATCGGCGGCCTGCATCCGGGCCATCACCTGGTCCATCTCGCCGGCGAGGCGATCCATGGCTTCCTGCGGCGTGAAGGCGCCCGAGTTCACGTCACCGATCTGCTGCCACCAGAGCTGCGCGAGCTTGGGATAGTCCGGCACGTTGATGCCGGTGGGCGACCATGCCACACGGTCGGGCGAGCGATAGAACTCGACCAGCCCGCCCAGCTTCGGCGCACGCTCGGTGAAGCTCTCATGCCGGACCGAGCTGTCACGGATGAAGGTCAGACCGACGTGGGACTTCTTCACATCCACGGTCTTGGAGACCACGAACTGGGCATAGAGCCAGGCCGCCTTGGCGCGGTCCTCGGGGGTGGAGTTCAGGATCGTCCAGGACCCCACGTCCTGATAGCCGACCTTCTGGCCTTCTTCCCAGTAGGGGCCGTGCGGCGAGGGAGCCATCCGCCAGAGCGGCGTGCCCTCGTCATCCACCGTGTTGTTGCCCGCGGATTTCGGCGCGACCATGTCGGCGGTGAAGGCGGTGTACCAGAAGATCTGCTGGGCGACGTTGCCCTGGCTGAGGGCGGGCAGCGACTGGTAGAAGTCGTAGGATGCTGCGCCCGGCGGGGCATAGGCACGCAGCCACTCGTCCCACTTGCGGATCGCATAGACCGCGGCCGGACCGTTGGTGGCGCCACCGCGCGACACAGACGCACCGGCCGGGTTGCAGGAGCCGGCTTCCATGCGGATGCCCCATTCGTCGATCGGCACGCCGTTCGGCTCGCCCTTGGACCCGGCACCGGCCATCGAGAGCCAGGCGTCGGTCATCCGCCAGCCAAGGTCCGGCGCGCGCTTGCCGTAATCCATGTGGCCATAGATCCTGGTGCCGTCGATTTCCTTGACGTCCTCTGAGAAGAACTGTGCGATGTCCTCGTAGGCGGACCAGTTCACCGGCACGCCGAGATCGTAGCCGTACTTTTCCTTGAACGCCGCTTGCAGGTCTTCGCGGTCGAACCAGTCCTTGCGGAACCAGTACAGGTTCGCGAATTGCTGGTCGGGCAGCTGGTAGAGGTCGCCATCCGGGCCGGTGGTGAACTGGATGCCCATGAAGTCATCGAGGTCCAGCCCCGGGTTGGTCACGTCGGCGCCTGCGCCAGCCATCCAGTCGGTCAGGTTGTAGGCGAGTTGCAGACGCGAATGGGTGCCGATCAGGTCGGAATCGTTGACATAGGCGTCATAGAGGTTCCGCTTGGTCTGCATCTGGGTCTGCACCGCCTGTACGACCTCGCCTTCGCCGAGGATCTGGTGGTTGACCTTGATGCCAGTAATTTCCTCGAAGGCCTTGGTCAGCACTTCGGATTCGTAGGAGTGGGTCGGAATCCCCTCCGACAACACGTTGATTTCCATGCCGCTGAAGGGCTCGGCAGCAGAGATGAACCACTTCATCTCCTCCAGTTGCTCTTCCTTGCTGAGGACGGACGGCTGGAACTCCTCGTCGATCCATTTCTGGGCCGCCATCTCGTCGGCATAGGCCGATTGCATGGCCACGATGGCTGGGAACGCTACGGCTCCCAACAGGTATTTGCGCATCCTGGTCTCCTCCCTGTTGAACGCATTTCCGGTCGTTGCCGGTGTGCAAATCATGCTCATACGAACATGTGATCTGTCAAACTATAATCTTAGTAATTGACGTGAAGATGCTTAATATATTGAAAATAAATAACTAATAGAATTCTGAACTTTGTTCGATTGACGAAATTCGAACTTGAAGTGAAACTCTCGCTGAGCGGTCGTGCGGCCGGTGTGCAATCCAAAGCGGTGTGAGGCCCCATGTCCGGAACTGACAGGCAACAAGCGATTCTCGATCTTCTGCGGGCGGAGACCTCGGTCGAGACAGAGGACCTGGCCCGCCGGTTCGACGTGACCCCACAGACCATCCGGCGCGACATGGCAGTCCTGGTCGAACGCGGCCTGGCTGTCCGGACCCACGGGGGGGCACAACGCAGGGCCTCGACATCAACGCTCGCCTACGAGGATCGCCGGTTGCGGCATGCACGCGAGAAGGAAGCCATCGGCCGGGTCGTCGCCGACATGATCCCGGATGGCAGCTCGATCATGCTCAACATCGGTTCCACGACCGAACAGGTTGCCCAGGCATTGAGCAACCACAAGGATCTGCTGGTCATCACCAACAATATCAACGTCGTGCACATCCTGAGGATGTCGGAGATCGCCTCGCTCAAGATCGCGGGCGGCAGCGTTCGGCCCTCCGACGGCGCGATTATCGGTGGCGATGCCGTTGCCTTCATGGACCGGCACAAGGCGGATTTCGCCGTGATCGGGTGTTCCTCTCTGGATGCAGACGGGGCGATCCTCGACTTTGATGAACGCGAGGTCGCCGTTGCCCGCGCGATCCTGCGCAATGCGCGACAGAAAATCCTTGTCGTCGACCGCTCCAAGTTCGACGTCGATGCATCGGTCCGGATTTGCAGCCTCGGGGAGCTTGATGTCGTTGTGACCGACGGACCGTTGCCGGAGAGCTTCTTGCAAGCGGCCGAAGCCGCCCAGACCCGCGTGATCTGCACGAGTGATCCCAACCACACGCCTGTGTAAGGGTAGGGGGGCCGTGTGTCACATCGGTTCGACGGACGTCGGATGCGCCGGGTGTGAAACTGCATTGAGGAGGGAATGGAGCGGGCGGCGCGCTCCAAGGGCTTCCGGTAAAGCCAACAAAACTCAAATAATTCAATTAGTTGAATCGAATCACCTCTGCCGTGTGTTGCGTGTTTGTTCGGTTCTCCCGACAATGGCTTCGCCCAACCAACACGTTTCGAGTACAGGCTTCAAATGGCGCTGTGCCGTCTCGCACTGGTGCGCTTTTGGGTGGGTACGCAACTCTTGACAGGACGCCGGGGCGAGCGGACTGTCTCAAAGAGATTGAGCAGCGAGGACCGAATGTCCGAAAGAACCAAGAAGTTTTCAGACGATCTGAAACGTTTGATCGTGGAAGGCAACGAACTCCTCAACTCAATCCAGTATGAATGCTACCCGGATACGGTTTCCGAGCAGATCTATAAGGCAGTCGACAATGACGAAGAGAAAGCCGAGAAGATTTTGAAAGATTTTCCATCTTTCAGGGATGACTATCAGAAATGGTACTCTGAGGCGCAAGCCGTCATCAAACAAGTTTTGCCGGACCGATTGTCAGACTTCATCTCATACTATGAGTATCCTCGCGTTCGAAAGAAAATTGACTTTCAGAACTACATGATAAGGGACTATTTACAGGGCCTTCAAATCACTAGTGGCTATGAAAAAAGGTCGTTGCTGACGGCTCCGCTGCCATTCCAGAATTCAAGCAGCAACTAAACTTGGTTAAAGCCGCCAAGGATACGCTTGAGTCGACCCTTCTGGACCTTTCAGCGGTTTTGCAAGCCGACCTGTTCGACACTGAAATCGAAACCGCCGGAGCTTTGGCCAAGGCTGGCTACCTGCGAGCCGCTGGCGCCATCTGCGGTGTTGTAATCGAAAAACACCTGAATCATGTTCGTGGAACTCATGGCCTCAAAATCGCGAAGAAGAACCCGGGCATCTCGGACCTTGCCCAGTTGCTGCGCAAATCCAATGTCATCACGCTGGCTCAGGAACGTTTCATTCAGAGCCTCGCTGACACCAGAAATATCTGTAGCCACGCCAAGGGACGGGAGCCCACCAAAGACGAGATCTCGGAACTCGTTGACGGTTCAGCCAAGGTCCTGAAAACCGTTTTCTGATCCGAGTCTCAACGAACTCTGCGCGTTTCACCTTGGGCGCCTGCATCCCCGTGCAAGGGTTCTCACTACCACGGGGTATGATCAAAAAACGTCCACTCTATTGAGTCAAAGGCCGTTGCGGGAAGCGTTGCGGGAAACAGTCGATTTTGCGACAGGTCGATTAATTTACTGGTTATTTTCAATGAGTTAAAGAGAAAACTGGAGCGGGCGGCGGGAATCGAACCCGCGTCATTAGCTTGGAAGGCTAAGGTCTTACCACTACACAACGCCCGCGCAGTGTTGGTGGTGAATATTTCACTGATTTTCTGCCGTCAAGCACGAACTCCCGGAGATTTCACCAGCACCAAGAAAGATACCCTATGCTGCTTGGCGAGACCCTTGGTTTGGGCAGTCGATAACACCTCAGAATCATGCCAATTCGGCGGATCTCCGACCTTCACTGGGCTAGAACCAAGGTCGGGCATGCGAACGGAGCCTCCCGATACTGATGCGCGAGATATGCCTCCAACCGGCGGCCGAGACGCGATGATCGGCGCGGCACAGCAGCAGGATTTCCCAAAGACGGCATCGAACTCGGCCATTCGGGCCGGACCCCATTCCGGCCGTTCGCCGCGGAAGCGGCAGAAGTCTTTCATGCGGGACGTCCCGGACTCGTACAGCTGCAGCGAGTGTGATTGCTGAAATCTGTGACGAGTTTTCGCGACTGCGGCGGTGCCACTTTGCCAGCGCAGCGATTTTCCCCGGACCGGTCATTCGCGGGCGCCATCAACCGCGGAATCCGTTGCTGTCATTCGCTGCGCCGGTACCGAACTGGGAGGATGCGGACGAAGCCGCCGTTGCGCGCCTATAGACGAAGGTCGGCTTTGGGCTGGCGCGTCCGGATAATCCCAGAAAGAAGCACGACAAGTACAGCCAACGTTGTGATGACGGATTTGACGATCGTGGCTGTGCTGGCGGCATTGACCAGAGGAACTGAAATACTTGGCCAGCTCCAAATCATGGCAACGATACCAAGGTTCTCGATGTAATCGAACAGAGCACTGCTAGCGGAAAGGGCGATACCGAAGCGGACGAGCATGCTGCCTGATATCCGTTGCCCGATCCAGAGAAGTGTGGCGATCAGCGTCAAAGCGAGCGCGGCCGGATATAACGTATCCAGAAGTATCTGGTAGCTAAGATAGTACGCACGCCCCTCGGCACCAAGCGCCTCAAGAAGCGTCGCGGCGTCTGCAGGGCTATAGCCTATGGGACGCATATCGAACGGGACGTACCCCGAGACTGCCTCAATGTGGGCGAGCGTAACTTTTATCATCAGCAGATAGATTGATGCACCGATCACCCCGCAGCCGATCGCGATAA
This sequence comes from Aliiruegeria haliotis, assembly GCF_003003255.1. Classification (GTDB taxonomy): domain Bacteria; phylum Pseudomonadota; class Alphaproteobacteria; order Rhodobacterales; family Rhodobacteraceae; genus Tropicimonas; species Tropicimonas haliotis. The sequence continues at coordinate 1,156,695 of NZ_PVTD01000001.1, read as the reverse complement.
CTCCGATGTGCCGGGACAGAATTCCGTTCGTCATTTCGCAACCTCCTTGAACTGTGTCACTCATGGCCCCAGACGAAGACACCCGCATTATCATTTGATAAGGCTTGCCAAGATGGATTTACGGACCTTTCTCAAGCAGTCACCTGACTTGTCAGATATGGCCTTCGCAGACGAATTCGCGTCTCGCTGGAGATCAAAGAGGTTGCACAAAGGGGCGTACCTCTCCCGACAAGAGCAACCCGAAACAGACGAGTTCATTCTCTTGGAAGGATGCCTGGCCAGCAGCATTTGTGACCAGGAAGGCAGGGAAGTCTGCGTTGGCTTTTTCATGGGCCCCTGTGTTGTCACGCCAAATATCGCGCGAACGCGGGATGGTGTGTCTCTCGTGTCCATTGCGGCAACGACTGATGCTACGCTTGCTTGGATTGACAGTGAGCTGCTTTCAGGCCTGATGCTCTCATCCGAGTCCATCCGAAATTGGGCCAATGCAGTTCTTCAAGACGCATTGAGCAAGAAGGCTGAACGCGAATGGTGCCTCGCGGCGCTTGGAGGTGCTGAGCGGCTCAGTTGGTTTCGCCAATCATTCCCCGGATATGAAGACATCTTCACTCATTCGTTGATTGCTTCCTTTTTGGGAGTCACGCCGGTCACAATGAGCCGTTTGCGTGCCTTCGATCGAAATAGATAGGAAGCGGACCCTAGATCGTGGCGCAACACCCGGCACATTGGGCTCAGAGCGGCCTGACGCAGTGCAGCGGGAAGAGTTTGAAGGGGGTTCCGGAAGCAGCCGTTACCGGAATACGGCTCCTCGATCCTTTTCAGTAGTGTGGCCCGACGCCCCGCCATTCGACAGTCGAAAGCGGTTGCCCGACGATCGAGGACGCAACGACGGCACCGAGCCCTTATTTACCGCTTCTGCGCACTGTTCGAACTGGTAGTATGCCGACACTGCGGTCATCCGACAATTGGACTCAGATGGCCGAGTTGACCCCAAGGCGGATTGATAGAAATCGCTTCCTTCGCTCCAGCAGCGAACTGATCGCCCGCTCCGATCCGCGAGCCAAGCTGCGCTGCAGCCAAGAAAGCGGCCGTTCGTCTTAGGCGCAGCGAGGATCGGGCGGTCTATGACCGAGTTGCGGACAAAGCACGCCCTCGGGAAGCGGCGTATCCGGCACTCTGATCTACAGTGAACTCAGAAAGTCCCTGAGCTCGGCATTCATCGTTTCCGGACTCTCCAGAAACGGCAAATGGGCCATGCCGGAAAGGGAACGGAAATCGGAATTGGGGAGGCGGTCGGCCAGGCCTCTAGCCAGGTCCTGCATGTAAGGGAAGTCAAGGTCGCCACAGTACAGCCGGACTGGCGCCGTAATCTCCTGTACCCGATCCCAGGCGCTATCCGGCTTCCGTTCCAAGGTCAGTTCCGAGTGTTCAAGCGCCTTGCCATTCATCTCGGTGAACAACTCACGGGCCGCCCTCCCGGTGCGACCGGTTTCTGACCTCGGGCCATCAAGCCAAGCCTTCACTTCCAGTTCGTTGATCCGTTCCAAGTCCTCGACTTCGTAGGCCAGGTCTATGGCATCATCTAGCTTTTTCAGGTCGGGCGGCAGGTCCGGCTGGGGCATTCCGCTTACCACCGGCGCTACGAGGAATAGCCCTGTAACGAAGTCTGGGTGTCTGAGCGCGAAGTCGATTGCAATGCGTCCACCCTGGGAACAACCAATCAGCACGGCCGCATCAATTCTGCAGGCCTCAACCACCTTCTCTAGGTCATCAATTTGGGCAAACGGCTCGTCCGGCGTGGTTGTCAGCCCAAACCCCCTTCGGTCATAGGAAATGACCCTAGCCATGTCTGAAAGCTCGGCGTGCTGCGCCGTGTACATCCTCTGGTCCGCGACACCTGCGTGCAGGCACAGCAGAGCATGACCCGCGCCGCTCTGGCGTACGAACAAACGCGCCCCGCCAGAGGGGAGACTGCAAGTTTTGTCGTGTGACATCTTGTTGTGACTATCATGCCCGCAACCAAGGCCGAACACCTTTTTTGAAGGGCTTGTTCCGGGCTCGGTGCCGTCGCTTTGGGCCTGTTCGACGAGCCATCGCTTTCAACCGTAGACGATCCGTTGGTCGGGCTAACTGATTGAAGACCTAGAATAGCCTGGACTGCGCCAAAGTCTGCTCTCGGAGCGCAGTCCAAGCCGGTAGCTCTGCGATTCCGCAAGGCGGCTTCAAGCCCACTCCGGACCTTTTGGGGGGTACGTCGCTCGAGAGCTATGCGTCCCTTGCACGCGGGCAATTAGGCCGAAACCGCGTTTTGCTGTAAGGTGTCTGTCTGACGTTGGGGGGCGATTTATGTCCGATCTACATATCGATTCCAGTAACTCGATCTTCTTCCTTCACACGCTGCCAACACGCGAAGGCGCACCGACTTTCGTGTTTGTGAATGCCCTGACGGGCTCGACGGACCATTGGGAAGCAGCGGTCGCGCCAAGCTTGCGCAAGCGCGGCTTCGGGACGCTCAGCTACAACTATCGGGGGCAGGACAAGTCCCCCTTCGCTCAGGGAACGGAACTGACGAATTCTCTGATCGTCGACGACCTGGTCCGCCTTCTCCGCGAGATCAGCCCCCGCACTCCGATCCTGACAGGATTGTCCATCGGCGGGCTCTACGCATCGCAAGCATACGCCAAAGGTGCCGCTGCCAGTGGCATTGTCCTTCTCAACACTCTGCGGGAAATCAACCCGCGCATTGCATGGATCAACGACGCGCTTCCGCACTACGTGGCGACCGGTGGCGCCGGCTTGTTCATGGGGCTGATGATGCCGCTTCTGACCAACCCGGACTTTGCCTCTGGCATACGGCAAAACTACCTGAGCGGACCTTACACGCCGTTGGATCGGGATCATGGCCACGCGAATCTGATGCGAAATTCGGTCGACACGCGCTGGGATTTCGACTGGTCTTCTCTGAACCTCCCCGTGCTTTCGATTACCGGATTGCATGACAGAGTGTTCCGAGACCCCGAGGTTATCGATCGTCTGTTCTCTCTGCTGCCGGACGCCCGTCGCGAAGACTGGGACAACGCCGGTCACCTGTTGCCGCTTGAACGACCGGAGCAGCTTGCCGAAAGCCTCGCGAAGTTTGCAGCGGAGATCGAGCAGCCATGAATATCCCCGCCCGCTGGGCCTATCTTGCTGTATTTGTCGGGGTTTGCGGGCATGCGAGCTCGGAATTCTTCGCGAAACTAACCGGTGTGGCCGGTCCGGAAGTTTCAGTCTGGCGATACCTCATAGGCGCCGCGGGGCTGCTCGTTTGGTCACTCTCTCGCAAAGACACGCGCGACCTTGCGACACCGCTTCGGGAGGAGTGGCGGATGCTGATACCGCTGTCTCTGCTTGGGGTCTCACTTGCCTATCTGCTCTTTCACTGGTCGCTGGATTTCGCGAGCGTGATTCAGGTGGCCACACTGGTTACGACCATCCCGATCTTCGTCGGACTGATCAATCTGGCGGTTAACCGTACGCCGATTTCCACGGCCAAGATCATCACAGGCGTTCTGGCTGTGGTGGGCATCGCGGCATTGCTCACGGACGGGTATCTGGACGTTCTGTCCGCTGGCGGCGCGTCGCTCTGGGGCGTTCTGATGGCGATACTCTGTGCGGCGCTCGTTGCGGGCTATTCGGTTCTCGCCAAACCCCTCATGGTCCGGCACGGTGGAATGCGGATTACAACCCTCGCGATTTCCATTGGCGCCATTGGGCTGTGGGTCGGCGTTGGCATCTTCTGGGGGAAATGGGTGAACCCGATTTCGCTTGCGGAGAAGCCATCTGTCGCAATCTGGTCTCTAGTTATCCTGGGGTTATGGAATACGACGATTACCCAATTGCTGTGGCTTGGAGGGCTGGCCTCGGCTTCCGATATGACGCGCGCCTCCTATCTGTTTTTCCTTAAGCCGGTGATTGCCGCCGGCCTGGCGATCGTCTTCCTGGGGGACAGTCCGACGTGGTTGCAGCTTGCTGCGATCGTCGTCGTGTCGGGATCGGTGTTCTTCGAGGTTCTTTGGCCGCAACGGCGTATTGCTGCGAATCCGAAGTGAGGTGGAGGAGGCCGAAACTGGCAATGTCCGTTTCGCCCCGCAACTCGGTCGTATTGCCTGCAATCTTCGCTGCGGACGGCGTGAACGTCCGGTCCCGGCACTGCGCCGCAGTTCGCCAGGAGCCGCCGCAAGATGCTGCATGCGCGAACTGGACCGAAAGCCGGAGTCCGCTGAGGGCACTTTCCAGTCAATCGCTGCGTTCGGCCTGAATGACAGTTCTTCCCGCAAACCGGTCGTTGACCGGGGCGAATTGCCCCAAATCCAAACCGGTCGTCCGCGGCACCGGCGTCGGGTGTCTCAGTTGCGGGACGAAGCGGCCGCTGCCAGAAAGCGGCGAGACGTCTGTTCCCTGCGCATTGCGGTCAGTGGCCGATGTCGAGCGATCGGCCGAGTTGGCGACTTTCTGCCTTTTGCTCGTGCAGCGAAACTTGCGCCCACCAGATCGCCAAGTCCTCAAGTTGGTCGTGGCGCTGCAGCACAGATTCCCGTAAGCGGTCGTTGAACTTGGTCAAAATGGCTCGAGCCCAGACCGCCCATTCGCAGCGGGCGCGACAAACGTCTCACTAGCGGACCAAGCTGCCGTGAATTCTACTAGCGCGATGGACTGCTCTTGACGCAAAGCGGTTTTGCCACGAATGGAAAATGGGCAAATGCATGGGGTGAAGTGTCAAACCTGACCGGCAAAAGATCGTTTGCGGTGGCCTGGTAGCACGAAAAGAACGAATCTTCCGGCAATAAACGGCGTCTGAAGCAACGGATTGTTTGCGCGCTACCCATCGGTCCATCCCAAATCGCGCAACCTGTCCAACACGGCGTCGGCATCTGCCTTGTCGCGGTGGATCCCGTACAACATCGCACCAAGCGGCGCATCTGGCCACGCGCGTTCCAACTCCGTCAGTTTTCGCTTCGCGTCCTGTTCGCGCCCGAGTGCTGCGAATGCCGCCGCTTGATAGGCGAGGGAGGGCGCGCTGAGCGGGTCTCCGGAGGCCGCTGCCGCCGCAAAACCTTCGGAAGCATCGCGATAGTTTCCCAGGTGAAAGCTTGCTGCCGAGAAGATATTTCGATTGACGAAGCGCTGATTGGCTCCAACTCGCGCCTCGCCGCCATTTGCTGCTTCCACGGCCCGTTCGAAATTGCCGGCAAACAGCGCAACCGATCCCAGGATGTCGAGGATCTGTCCATTGTCGGGATCGAGCCTTGCCGAAAGTTCCGCAAGACGCATCGCCTCGTCATAGTCTTTCGCTGCGAAAGTGACCCACGCGAGCGAGGACTGCGTCCAGGCTTGCGTGGGGGCAAGGCGCACGGCCTTGCGGGCTGAGGCCGTTGCCTGAGCGACGAGGGCTTCACGGTTGTCCACGTCGGAGGATAGGATTGCGCGGGTTGCGAGGGCATGCGCAAGCCCTGCATAGCCACCGAAATAGTCGGGATCGAGTTCGATCACCCGTTCAAACACCAAGGAGAGCAACTCCTGACGCGGCGCATCGAAGATTGGGAAAAACATCCGCCGGCCTTGTTCGGCGAGGTGGATTGCCTCAAGTGAGGCGGGTGATTTGTCCATGAGCGCGGTGCGTTCGGCCACCTTCCGGTCGGCAGCAACTTGTGTTGAGAGGTCGAGCGATGCTTCCGAGTTGGCCACATGCTCGACCGGCTGTTCCGGCAGAAGGATCGATTTGATGCCAATACCGACCAAGGTGCCCAGCACGAAGAGGCCAACATAGGCTGGAAACCGTGTCCGCAGACCACTCCACCGTCTGGCTGCGGGTTCCGGAAGAGCCTCAAAACGCGGGCAGTAAGTGCCGGTATCGAGATGCAGCTTCACAGGCGCGTCCGCGCCGTCGGTCGCATAGAAATGCTCCAGCATTTGCCGCAGGCGCCTCGCATCCACACGAACGATGTTCTCGGGGTCCGGGCCATCCTCCGAGGTGCGGCCATAGACATCCTGAGCGATAGTCTTGCCACGAATGGCGTCGCCTCTGCCCGCCGCCTCCTCGTCCACGATGTAGACCAGAAAGTCACGCAGGCGCCCGGCACCTTCGAACACCGGCGATGCGAGGATGCTCTCAAGCGCCGCCTTCCGGTCCTCCGGCGACAATTCGGCCTGCGATCCGATCTCGGTCATCGCGTCGTTGTTCTCCAGCTATTTCAGGCGACTATCACAGTGTTCCGCACCGGAGTCACCATGTGAGTCACGATGACTCCGTTACGTGGCGCCTCTGCGGCCGCAACACTCAACCTGTTCGTTCCGTTCTAATCACATGTCGCGGAGCGGCGGACGGTCGGAGCCCGCAATGGATTGATCGCGTTATCCGAACACTCCTGCGACGGCGGGTTCTTGGGCCGTTCAACGCACCTGGCTCTGGCATTTCGTCCCGCTCCGTCAGGGATGGAAGCAAAGTTCAACCCTGGAGGACCCTAGGATGAAAGACCGAAAGAAAGTGCTCACGCGAACGGCCAGTTTCCTGGCTGGAATCGCGTTTGGAACGTGGCTTGGCGCCCCGCTTCCGGATGACTGGTCAGACACCGCACTTGTCGGCGCAGCCCACGCACAGGAAGCCGGGGAAGAGGTCTCGCCGACGATGGTTCGGGATCGCAAGCGGGACACCTATTATCCGAACACCGAAGACCTTGCCCCCGACGAGATGCGCGTGATTGCCTGCGGCACCGGCATGCCGACGACGCGCGCCGCACAGGCCGCGGCCTGCTTCCTCGTCGAGCTTGGCAACGGAGACAAGTTCCTGTTCGATATTGGTTCGGGCTCGGCGGAGCGGATCTCGTCCTTGCAGATCCCCTACAATTATCTCGACAAGGTGTTCATCGGGCACCTGCACACGGACCATTTCGGTTCGCTGCATGACCTCTTCATTGGCGGCGCATTGATGGGCCGGAACGTCCCGCTCAAGGTATGGGGACCGAGTGGAGCAACGCCCGAACTTGGAACCGCCCACGCCCTCAACGGTATGATGCAGATGTTGACATGGGACATGGCTGGTCGTGCAGGCAACGTGGATTTCCGCGGATACCGCCTTGAGGTCACGGAGTTCGACTACAAGCTTGAGAACGAGGTGATCTACGAAGAAAACGGGGTCACAATCCGCACTTTTCCGGCGATCCATGCAATCGACGGTTCAGTCAGCTATGCGCTTGAATGGAACGACCTGAAGTTCGTGTTCAGTTCTGACACTTATCCCAACAAGTGGTTCATCGAATATGCAAAGGATGCAGATCTGGCCGTCCACGAATGCTTCATCGCCGTGCCCGACCTCGTCAACAAGATGAAGTTCAGCCCGGAATCGGCGCTGCTCGTCGGAACGCAGGTCCACACGGCGCCGGAGGCCTTCGGTAAGGTGATGAGCGAGATCCAGCCCCGGCTGGCCGTGGCCTATCACTTCTTCAATGATTTCGACACCTCGACTGCCGTCTATGACCGGATCCGGCAGACATATGACGGACCGCTCAGTCTCGCCGATGACTACATGGTATGGAACGTGACCAAGGACGAGATTCACGTGCGGATGGCGGTGACGGAAGAGGCAACTTGGGCGCCGCCACTGGGTGCGCCGGCCGAACCGCCCAGCCTGGACGACCGAGTGGCATTCGCAGAGGAGAATGGGCTCGATCAAGACAAGATGGGCTTCTCGGAATTCACTGAAGGCGGCTTCTGGGACGTCGACGATGTTCTGCGCCCGATCTTCGAAGAAGCATCGGAAACACTTGGTCGCGACTTCCCCTATCCGGGCGACGAATAACGCCTCTCAGCCCCGGCGTCGAAAAACGCCGGGGCAAGATCCAGGACTCAAAGGCGATCACCATGTCCCCATTTCTTCGCACAATACTCGTCGCATCGCTGGCCCTCTTGACGAACGGGCCGGCCAGGGCCGATCTTGTCTCGCCCTATGGCGGAGAGACCGCACCGAACTTCGTCGAGATCTCCGTGCTGGACGACCGGGTACGGTTGGCGCTGGAGATCGACCCGGCCGACTATCCCTATTTCGTCGCGCCGGATGAGAATGCAAAGGCATCCCTTGCCGAAAGGACGGGCCGGACAGTTCAGGTCTCAGCCAATGGACAGCCGCTCTCGCCCGTGATCCGCACCGTAGACCTGCGCCCGCGCCAGCCCCGCGCGACTGCCACAACGGTTGCCGTACCGCCGCGCCCGCGCAGCGATGACGTGATCTATGCCGAGATGGAGTTCCCCTTCACCGGACAGCCCGAGAGCATCACCTTCACGCCGCCGCTCGACATGTCGGGAATGCCCGTCGCCTCGCTTGGCCTGCTGGTCGATCACCTCGGCGTACCGGTCACCGACTACAGGTATCTTTCCCGCGCGGAAACTCTGGTGCCGGACTGGGAGGATCCCTGGTTCAGCGCTTTCGAGAACCCCAACCTGACACGCCACCACAAGTCCCCGCTAATGTCTTTCCTGTCGATGGAACCGAGAGAGGTGCGGCACGAGATTATCGTCCGCCTGCGGGACCTCGAAGGCTGGGTCGAGCTCGACCTCGACGCGACCGGTTCCCTCGGGTCTGCGCAGATGGCCGAGGTTGCGCCCAGGGCGGCGGATTTTTTCGAAAGGCGCAATCCCGTCGTCATTGATGGAGAGGCCGTCGTGCCCGTCGATATCCGCGTCTCTCGCATCGCTGTTGGCGCGCAGGGTCTGCGGGTGCTGGAAGACGGCGAGCAGAGCGACCGCGCGACCGCACTCCTTGGCATCGTGCTGGCCTACCCTCGAACAACGCTCGCCAGCGACGTCGAGATGACATGGGACTTGTTCCCGGAGGGGATCGACACGGTGCCCGTCACCCTCACCGATCCCGCCGGCGGCGTCCCGGCCGTGGTCCGCCGCGACGATTCCGTCGTTTCCTGGACCAACCACCTGACATCCTGGACCGATCCCAAACCAGAGAGGGTCACTGTTTCGACCGCAAAGGTCCTTGATCTGCCGGTGCTGGCAGGCGGGTTCATCGTTGCAGCATTTGCCGCAGCCTGGACGGCTTTCCGCAACAAAGGCACTCGGAGAATTGCGGCAGCGACTGTTTGCGTGGCTGGAATGGTCGCGGCAGCCATTTTCGCCCCAAGGACGACCCCGGTTCAATTGCCGGGGCAACCGGGGCCGGATGCTGAGGCGACGCAGCACGTCATGGCCGGTTTGCTGGAGAATGCCGGGACCGCGATGTTGGAAACCCGACCCGATCAGTTCGAACTCGCCCTTGCCCCGTTTGTGAGGCCCGAAAGGGCGAACGACGTCGGCGCCGAGATGCGCCGTGGATTATCCGTTACCCTGCCGTCTGGTGCGTTGGCTCGGACCGATGAGATCGTGGATATCGAAGTGGAACAAGTCACACCGGAATCTGATGGCAACGGCAGCCAGATCCTTGCCACTTGGACAGCCTCGGTAAGCGGCGGTCATTGGGGCCACCTGCACCGCCGACTCGTCACCTATCGCGGGCTCATCGACGTTTCCCGGCAAGCGGACCAGTGGTTCCTGAACGGCCTGACGATACTCAGCGCACAAACCCGGACATGAGGCGACCAATGAAACGGCTACTTACCCTTCTGATTGCCCTTTTGTCGTTCACGGTGAGCGACGTGGCTTGGGCGCATTTCACGCTCAATCTGAACGTGCGGATTTTCCATGTCGTGCATGGGCCGGAGGGGCTGGATATCTACCTTCGCACACCGATGTCATACCTAGTCGCGGACAAACTCGGGCCAGTTGGCGCCGATGGACTGCCCACCCCTGCGCCCTTCACGTCGAACCGGCTCGAAGGCGGGGTGGCCATGCATCTGGTCGATCCGGGCGCGCTTCGTGCAGATCCGCATGGCCTGGGCCTGATCGCGGCGGATGGGCTCCGGATCGAAGCTGGCGGCAGACCGCTTGACGCCGAGGTCGTGTCCGTGCGCGTTCACAGGATTGCCAGCGAGCCGGGCTTTGCAACCCGGGACGAGGCCATGCTGGCATTGGATGGCAGTGCCGTGGTGTCCGCAGATTTGGGCGAAACCTATGTCGGCGACACGGTGGTGGACGTGCACCTGAAAGTTCCGGCGGGCTTGGTGCCTGCCTACAGCATTGCCATGATGACCGACCCAGGTCTTCCGGGGCAGGAGGAAACGGCAAATCTCATCCTCGACTACCGGGGCGACACGACCCGAACCTACAGGGCCACAGGGCTCATGACTGATCCGGTTCTGGTGTCAGACTCGTCCGTTTCGGCGGCATCGACTTTCTTCGTCGAAGGCATTCGCCACATAGTCGAAGGCATCGACCACGTTCTCTTCGTGATTTGCATGGTGATAGGTGCGACGACCCTCGGAGCACTTCTGGCGCGTGTCACGGGGTTCACGATCGGTCACACGGTCACGCTCGTGCTCGGGTTCTTTGGCCTCGCCCCGTCGGCTGCATGGTTCATACCGGCCGTTGAGACGGCCATCGCTCTAAGTATCATATGGGCCGCAGCCGATGCCGTGCTCCAGCGCCCCGGTAGCGCCCGCAACAATCGCAGCGCCGTTGCCGTTACGGCGGCCATCGGGCTACTGCACGGGTTTGGCTTCTCCTTCATGCTGCGAGAGATCCTGCGCGTGGATGCCGACAACGTCTGGCAGAGCCTGCTGGCCTTCAACCTTGGGGTCGAGTTTGGTCAACTCGCCATAGTAGCCCTGATTTGGCCGGCAATTTTGATATTCCGCCGCATGCCGAAGGTGGTTTGGACCGGCACCCGAGGGGCCATCGCCGCATCGGTATCCGTCGTTGCAGCGGTCTGGGCGGTAGAGCGGGCGGCGTTTCTGCTCGGATAGGGAGGCCAGATTGTTGGCCCTTGGATTCCGTCGGCAGAATATACCCGGTTGATCCGATCGGACGAGACGCGAAACCTGTGAGAAAAGTCGCGAAGAAATGGCGAAGCAGGCGGTTGTCGTTGTGCTATCGACCGGCAGGTGTGGGCTCAGTGCCGTCATTCCGGGCTGTTCGACCGGCGCCCGCTTTCAGATGTCGAAGGTTCACTGATCGGGTTAACTGACTGAATATCGAGAATAACCTACACGGTGCCGATGTTCGCTCTCAGAGGGCATTTCAAGCGCAGCGCTCTGCGCTGCCGCAAGTCGGATGTGAGCTCACTGGAGACCTTCGTGGATGAGGCAGCATCAGTAAGAATGGGCGGTATGCAGACATTCGCTGCGAACGCTCCAAACGTCTGGAGATCGAGCGCCAAAAACAACCCCGTCGAGTAGCACCCAAAACATGTATGCAATGCGCAAATATGGCGGCAAATCACAGAACTCGATTTCTGCGGGTTTCCGATACCTCGTTCTCACACTCGAGCTGTTTGCAAAAGAGTGCCGCCGCCCTTTGGAGCAGGCGGCGGGAAAAGGTAGTTGCGGCGCTAGCGTAGTTGATTACGCGGTTCGCTTCGTCACTCAGGCTTCGCGCCAAAGCGGTGCGGTCGAGCAGTGAATACCACTCGCGAAGGCGCCGTAGATGGTCTGATAGGGCGTTTCGATAACCGTGTAGCCACGCCTTTCCAGTTCTTTTACGGTCTTGGGACCACCCTCCGGAACCAGGATGCGTTTATTACCCAGCGGAATCGAGTTCCCAATGCCAGCCTTTAGTTCCTCTTGGGGAATGGTGAAAACTTGCCAGTCCCTGAACTTGTCGGACAGAGGCGTGAACAGCCCGTTTTCCGGCAGGCCGATGAGTCCTTCGTCTACGACCATCATCACGCAGTCGATGTGGTAGGAGAGGTTGCGGTTGAAATAGACCTCTTCGACTGTCCAGCCATAAGCTGCCAGCATCCGCCGAAGGATTTCGCCACCGAACTCGTCACCGGAGGAGCGGCCTTTCGTCCGATCTTTGATGTGCGAGGGATCGGACACGCCGTAGCCGAGGACCAGTGTCTTGTCGCCCATGATCCGGAAATCACCAGCACTCAAGAAGGGGGCCGGCGTCGGAACGTCGCGCGATGGATACGGCGCAGGCATGGTCAACCAGACGGCTTCGGGGTCGTTCTGCATGATCTCATTAACGGCAGCACGGTATTCGAGTTCCAGAGGTCGGCTCGGGGAAGCCTCCCAGGTCGACACCAGGCAATGTCCAACGACTTCGAACGCAGCTTGCATGAAAAGCGAACAGTATTTCTGCCGTCCCCAGCCAGTGCTGTAGTTGATGAGCTCATCTGCGACCTGTCCGCTCTCGTTTCGGATCACATGAACCCCGGCATCGCGAAGGTTCTTGGCCAACATATCCGATTCATGTGCAAAGACCTCGTAGAGCGCCGGATCGGCATCCTTGAGGTTCTGACCCTTGTAGGTGTTCAGGAACTGGAGGAGTTCGGGCGATGCGTTGCCGGCCAGCATGTTCTGGCTTTCCGGCGTGTTCGGGTCGGAGATGTAGAGCGAATGCGGGTGACCCACCATGCAGGCCTTAAGCGGAGCCCACTCGGATTCGACGTAGCAACGGATGCCCTTGGCCTGATCCCGGAAATAGGCATCGCCGGGTCCCTTCTGACTGGCCGTGGCTTGCGGCGCGCTGGCTGCAAGGGCCTTGGGAACGCGTCCCACGGCAGCGCCAACGCTCAGGGCTGCGCCGAGTTTCAGGAGGTTACGCCGGTTCATCAGCGGTGATTTCGTGCGGGAGGTCATTTCTCGTTTCCTTTCGGTTCGTGGCGTTTGGGACGCCGCTTACTGATGAGGAAGAGATAGACGTGGCTTTGAGCCTAAAGGAGTTGGGCGACGGTTTCCAAACGGTTGCCGCCGCGCAGTTGAGCGTTCTGACGGAGACCTTGGAATCGAACTCCGGGGCATATTCGGCGTCTGGAACCAACCCATGTTCTATGGATAAAAATCAATGAGTTAAAAGACGTTGATCTGTCGAACGCGCAACGCGTTGACGCTATCACGCTGTCGCGCGGGTCAAGCCGGTTTGGAGCCGTTGGGCCAGCTTCTCGTGCATCGGAAAAGAGGCCAAGAACTCCAACGGATCGACCTCGGCATCTTTGAATGCTTTCAAGGCTGCCCCGGCTTCTTTCCCGCGTCCCGCCAGACCATGTGAGGCCGTGATCAGCATCCAATCATACAGGCTGTCGCGTGCATCGAGGTTCCGGACCGTGTCCGATGCGGACTCGTACTCACCGGACATTATTGGTCCCATCGTACGCGACACCCTAGTCCAGATCGGTAGAGATGGGTTTTTTTCGCAGGCTTCGTCCAGCAGTCTCATGCCCGTTTCGACCTCTCCAAGCCGCAGGAGCCATGCTCCAATAAGGGCAATCATCAACGTGCCATTTGGATTGGCGGCAAGAGCGCTGCGGATCAGGTGATTGAATCGCTCTTCATCTCCTTGCAAACGGGCGATTACTGCGGCGGCAAACAGCGCTTCCTGGCAGTTCGGTGCGAGAACAATGGCACGTTCCGCCAATGGACGCCCCACGCTAATCAGGCCGTCGGCTCCTCTGTTCCCCATCGAAAACGCATCCAACATTCCTATGACGACGAGGGCGTGGGCCAACCCACTGTTGGGATTTTCGCGCAACGCATCTGAAGCGATGGTCTCGAAAGAGCGATAGCTTTCTCTCCGCGATGTCCGCAACTGGGCATGCAGCGCCAAGACCGCTTCATAGACGTCCGTGTTGGATTGGGCATGCTCCGAAAGGTGCGTGGTTACGTCTTCAGCAACGACGCCATATGCACCCAGAAGGCGGATTGCACAGGTCTGGGCAATGGTTTCCAGATCGCTAAACGGATCGCCATCGAGCAGGTTGGCGCTGAACCGTTCGGACCAAATTACAGTGCGACCGGGCAATCTGGAAAGTGTCACTGAGATTCGCAGATGCCCGGCTGACTCGCGTACATTTCCTGCCAGCGCATAGTGCGAGCCCTCCAACGGATTTTCAGAGCCGCCATCCTTTTCTTGATCCCAATCGGAGACAATCTCGATATGACCGAACCGGGTCAGCTCAAGGGCGATATCCTCAGGAAGTGCCTGACGAAATTGCATTGCCATCTCGCCTTCGGAACCGCCAAAGGGCTGGACATGGATCGAGGGCAATCCTTGGGACGGGATTTCAGGTGGCGACGATTGCGTGGGCGGCCCGTGTTTGAATGAAGGGCGGTATCGTCCTTTCGGGATCGAGATCTCGATTTCGTCATCGACGCCACCAGTCCGGTAATAGGTGCTGATGGCTTTGCGAAGCTTGACCGCTTCGATACGAACAACAGGATCGGTATTGGAGTCAAAGTCTGAGCCTCGGCCAAAAACATCTATTGCGAGGGTCGTGCCTTTGATCAAGTCGCCACGTCCATCAAGTTCTTCATTCACAATATAGGCAAGAAGGCGTTTGGCACGAGGACCTGCATTGAAATCAGGCGATTTCGTCATTCTCTCCAGCTGCCGCTTGATCTGATCAGGCTTCACCTCGTCCGGCACAACTTACCTCTCTGAAACGGCCTCGGTTTCGCTGACGCATCAAGCGTCACAACAGAACTGTCGGACAATCTATTGCCTTGTGCAAGCAGGTGCCATCCGCAAGCGGCGCCTTTAAGACGGCAATGGATCGATGGTATGGACCAGTCCCGCGGCCCCCGTTGCCATTCCGGACAACTTGTCGGCTTCGGCAACTCACCGGCATGTACGGCAGTTTTGTCGATCAGGAGAACTGCAACCGCTCTCTACGGAAAGAAGTAGTTGAACGAGAACTTGAACTGGCTTTCGTTTGCACCGTCCGGCTTTGCGGCCATAGCGTAGCCACCGAGGCTGACGTCGAACGCTCCACCATTGTCAAGCGGCCATGTCTTGCCAAGCGTCAGGCCGACGGGCACGGTCCAGCCCTCGAGGCCCTTCTCCGTGTTCCAGTTATAGGTCACCGAGTTGTTGTACCCGATGTAGGATCCACCGAGGAAATTCTCCAGGTTGTAGAAAACGATGGGTTGGATGGTCGAAACCGAGAAATCGTCTTCCCCCCAAAGATGTCCGAGAATACCGCCATAGGACAGATCTCCGGCAAAGCCGAACCCGACAACTGCAATGCCGGCACCATTTCCGGGCCCGCCAAGTTTGGTGTCTCGGGTCTTCAACGAGAACTGCGGCCCGAAGCCGATCTTGAAGGCACCCGGCTCGGCATGCGGAACCCAGAAGAACTGACCGATCACATCGCCGGCGCCAAGATCCTTGGCGAGGGGGTCATCCGGTTTGCCAAGAAACGGCAAAATGCCCCGAACGATCAGGTTTCCCGCCTCCGTTTCAATTGTCGTGGCGCCCTGAACCTGGAAATTATAGGTGGTGTCTTCGTCATTCGGACCGTAACCGATGGTATTGTCGGAGAAGAGCGCGGTCACCGGTGCGAGCGGGTCCTGAGCGTTTCGCGCTGCCTGACAGGCGGCATCGCAATCATCTTGCGCATGGGCTGAACCACTGAAAATGGTCGCGACCAGGCTGGCAATGGCGACAACCGGGAAGAACTGCTTTGTCATTGTCGTTGGTCTCGCTGTGAGCATACTTTGAGACCGACCTTTGTTCTGACAGTTCGTCAGTGTCTATCCATTTTGTGCAAAATCCTACGGTGTGAACGGTTCGTGATCGTTGATCATGCAAGAGTCAGCCCGCCTGCTCCCCACTTGGGAAGGACTGATGGGCATGCATGAGCAACCATTCTCCAGCCACTTTCTTCAGCAGGAGGGTCAGCGCCATCGGTCCATTGCCCATGGACGCCCCAGCCGGATCAGCCATGTCATATGAACCAGCGCCAACATAGAGCGCCAGATCGTCGGCTAGCATGGTCACGCGCTCGTCCGACATCGCGATCTCGTTCTTCCCCGCCGCGCCGAACGTTTCGCGGTAAAGATCCAGAGTATCTTCCCGTGTCCAGACGACGTGTCCGTCCATGATGTAGAATCCTCCATCATTCGGCAGGGAGCGACCGAAGGAGTTGTCCGTGTCAAGATTGCTGGCAGCGCTCCATAGCGCATCGACTGCGTTTTGAACTTCCGCTTCAGGTGACGTTTCAGCGAATAGCGGCGCTACCAGGAGGCTAAGGGCCATTGGGATCGCCAGACGGAGACTACAACGTGATCTCCGAAGACGATTGCTCACGATTCGGGTGTTCTGTTCAAGTTCAAGCATCTTTCTAGCTTTTCATTAGAGGTGTTGAAGGATGCGCGGCACCTGTGCCTCCAAGTGCCGCGCCGTTGGTATCGCCAGTGATCAGTTCAGGAAATCGGTATATCCGACACCTTCGAGCGTCCCGAAGATCGGCTTCTCGGTGTACTTGACTGTCGTCCAGTCGATCCCGTCCACGTCAACCTTGCGGATCTCTTGGTTGTCATAGGTGCGGAAGTAGTAGTCGGCGTTGCCGGTATCCGCGACGATGCTGTAGCCAACCATCTGCGGCGCGGGGTCGAGCCAGCGCCAGTAGAGCGTGCCACGTGGGATATCGAAGACATTGACCATCGACCAGGCGGTGTTGACCGCATCGAGGTCCGATTTGATGACCGACTGGTCGAGAACATGGTTCAGCGCTGCGGCCTGTTCGAAACGGCCCTGGGACGACTTGTCGAAGCCAGAGAAGGTCTGCTCAGAAATCGTTGCCTGCGCGGTGTCCAGGGTCTCGCCCTGCATGTCGAGCATGGCCATCACGTTACCAAGCTGTTCCTGGTAGATCGGGTCGTTTGTCATCGCGCCCACATGATTCTCGAAGATCTCCGGATAGCCGGATCCGTCTTGCCACTCGACGACGATCCGCCGCTCTGTGTCAGCGATGGAGAAGTGCATGCCGACCTCCACGCCATGGGCAACGGCGATCTTGGTGGTCGACACCTTCGTATTTCTCAGGATCTCGACAGCCTCGTCGACGGATTTGGCATTGGCCAGAACGTGGGCGCCGATGTTCAGGTAATTGATGTGGTTTTCGCCTTCCGGTGCATAGGAGGACGCGGCAAGTGCGTTGCCCTCGACCGACAGGCCGTGTTCGTTCATGCCGGACGACACCCATTCGGTGTCGGCGTGACGCATACCAACATAGCCGATCGGGCCGCTGACACCCTTGAGATCATGGAAACGCGGCGCGATCATGAAGCGCTCGCCGGCCTCGAAGCCCAGTTCCATGGTGCGGCCCTGGATCTGGTTGCCCTGTGGCGTGTCGAAGACGAAGGCAGAGCAGGCATTTGCGGTGATTGCGGTGGAGCTCAGAGCCGCCACGAGAACAGCGCTGACGATTTTTGATTTCCAGGTAAATTTGGTCATTTCTTTTTCCTCATTTCTGGCGGTTGCATCGAGTTCGTTTGATGGGCAACAGATGACCTCAATTGAAGCGGCGCAGGAGTTGGGTAACGGTTGCCTAACGGTTGACCGGCATTTGGTCCGAACCGTTTGGCAACCGTTGCTCAACTCCCGAGCAGACAGGTCAGCGGCTAGATCTTCCTCATCAAACGCAGACGGAAACGTCCCCAACCTGCAGGAAGAAATGATGATCCCCTCCACCTCCAAACCCCGCTCGCTGGCGTCCATGGCTGTCACCGCCGTTCTCGCGACCGCATTGAGCACTACCGCAATGACCGCAACGGCCTGCTCATTTTTCAACTTCTCGGCCAACGACAACCACTTCGCCGGCCGCACCAACGAGCTGCCCATCGAGACTGACGAGCAACTTGTCGTCGTTCCGCAAGGGCACGATTTCCACGGAGTCGAAATCGAACATGGCTTTGTCGGCCTGAAGCATGGCGACGATCCTTTCGTTTCGTCCGGACTGAACGAGCACGGCGTGAATATCGAGGGCCTGGCGCTCGGAACCAGCGTCTATGCCGAGAAAGGCAAAGGCGATCTCAGCGTCCTGCAGCTGCCGGCCATGGTTCTCGGCAATGCCTCCAGCACCGACGAAGCCGTCGAACTGCTCAAGACCGTCGCTATCGAAACCGACAACATGAGCCAGTTCGGCGATATTCCGATCGGCTTCCACTTTGTCATCACCGATGCGGAACGTTCTGTTGTGGTCGAGTACACCAACGGCAAAGGCACGCCGGACGTCTACGAGAACACACTTGGCGTGATGACCAACGATCCCGCCTACCCTACGCAGATGTCGTTCGCGAAGTCGCTCATCGACGGGACGAGCTACGAGGACGCAAAGGCAGTCTTTCCGGAAGAGCGGTTTGCCGGTTTCGACAAAAGCCCGGAAGGGCGCTTTCTGAACCTCGTAGCCATCAACATGACCCGCGACACCGACGTGGTGAACACCGACATGGACGGTGTGAACATGGCCTGGTCGACGGTCAATGCGATGGAGATCCCGCGCGGTTCGGTCTATTGGCGCTTCCTCAGTGATGAACCGCAAATGGATGCCTATTCGGTCGTCATCGACTTCGGCAACAAGGACTACTACCTGCGCACCTACGACAATCTCGACATTCGCAAGGTTGATATAGACGCAATCGACTTCGCAACGGTCGAGTATTCGGCACAGGACATCTACGGGGTCACACCGAGCTATTCAGAAGTCCCCGTCAATTGACGGGAATCTTTTCAGCATGGCGCAACAGCGTCAGGCAGAGCGGGGACGTCGAGCCTAAAGATGGGCACGCCGTCCTTCTCATTGTTGCAAGAAGCTCGTCACCGACGCGTTGATCTCCTCCGGGCTGTCCCGCATGGCCAGAGTAAGTCTCGGTATTCGGTTCCTTCACATACCATCGCGATGGGTAAACTCGCCGTTCAGTAGTGTTCCGACGACATTCGCCTCCTCGATCATGTTCTCGCCGGCGATCTCGCGCAGGTTCTTCTCCCAGATCGCGATGTCCGCGTATTTGCCCACTTCCAGCGTCCCGATGACGTCTTCCATGCCCATTTGCCATGCCGGAGCACGAGTGTAGGCGTTCAAAACCTGATCGATTGTCATAACCGGGCGCCAGTCCGGGAACGGTTGGGCGCCCTCGATGGAAGGTTCGATCAGCGTCATGGATTGCTGGAAAAGGTAGGACGGATAGGCCCGCTCGATGGGCGCACCCGGTGCGTCGCCGGAGAGCGAAAGGTTGTCATACATCTGCGCCAACTCGGTATACTGACCATGAGCTTCTCGAGCGAAGGCTTCCTGCATGATCTTGAACAGTTCGGACCCGTTCCGCCCCGAGTCCAGCTCGTTGTAGAAGAGCGGGCTGGCATTGCTGCCAACATTGTGCAGCACCATGCGGTCGCGGGTCTCGTCGTCCATCGAGGTTAGGTGGTCGAGCCGGTTGCGGGCGTCCGGGTAGTACTGTTTCGCCTCGATGATGATGTCGAGCAATCGCTTGATCAATCGCGAGCCGTCAGCATGCGTGACCACGTCCAGCCCGTTCATGTTTGCCCGGTTGACCATCTCGAACAGCCGTTCGGGCGGAACGCCATAGGTGCCCCACGTCGGTGCATCGCCAGGATTGGCCGGCAGATAGGGCACAAGCTGCGTCGCCCCGCGTGACAGCCAGGCGTTCTCGGGGTGGACCTTGATTTTGTCCGTGCGCAACATGTCGGTGTCGTAGAGCGCCTTCATCTCCAGCGCGAAATCGACGATATCTTGCGCATCGGCATCGGGCAGCTTGTACCAGGGCATGACGTTCAGGCGCAGCTTAGCGTGGCCCGCATCCTCGCGCTCCTTCAACACGGCCATGATCTCGCGCATGTCGGATTTGGCCTTTTCGGTGCTGATCGACAGACCGGGCGTGACCAGTCCCGGCACCATCGCCGTCGTCACCCCTTTGCTGGCCAGGAAATCCTGAAGGAAATCCGCCGATTGCGGCACGATGGTTTCCGGATCCCAAGCGCCCATGTCGACATAGGCCTCGAAGAAGATCGTTTCGATCGCGAGACCCGTCGGGTTACCGTCGGCATCCCGCTCCCAGTAGATCACGCCCGGCTGCGTGTCCGGCGTATCCTTGGTAATCCCGGCCGCTTCGAGTGCAAGCGTGTTCAGAACCGCATCGTGCGAGGCGTTGCCAATGACCATCGTCGGACGACCAAGGTCCCACTTGTCGAGGTCGGCCGCTCGAGGCTGCACGTTGCCGAGGTTCGCCGGCATCCAGCCGAAGCCGATCAAGGGGCCGGTCTCGCCCGGGTTGGCGTCCACGTACTCCTTCATCATCCGCCCGATATCGTCGACCGACCGCGCGTCACTGACGTTGACTCCGGTCGTGATCCACTTCGACGACACGACGTGATTGTGCGACTCGATCACGCCGGGCGTAGCGTACTTCCCGCCTAGATCGATCACATCGGTCGTGTCTCCGACAAAGGCCTGAGCGTCCTCGCTGTCGCCGACAAACAGGATACGTCCGTCCTTTATGACCAAGGCTTCTGCAGCGGGCTGCACTTGGTTCATCGTTTCAATGGTCCCGTTCAGCAATATGCGGTCGGCGCTCTGAGCGAAAGCGCTTGCGGCCACGAGCAACGATGCAGCTGAATATATTGCTATTTTCATGGGTGTGCTCCAGCGATTGGCAGTTAGTTGTCTCTTCTCAAGAACGCTATCGGCACACAGAAGTTTGACTATCCGATTAGTGCTTATTTTGGTAACAAATCAACCATCGCGTTGCTCTTCACGCAGCGGTTCCGGAGCGACGACAGTCGGTGGTTTACTGGGTCACAGAAATCAAATCGGTTGATGACTTGCCCGTCTATCCGGATGTGCAGCACGAAATCCTGCCCCTCGGGCGGGGCAAGGTGCGAGCACTCGTCCGGTCAGCGCCGGTTGGTTCCTTGCGCGTCCATATCGAGAGTTTTCAGAGTCGTTTTTGGTTTCAGGAGGTCCAGACGGGCGACAGGTTGTACTTGGGTCTGTTGATGCCCAAGGGTGACCCAATCCGTTTCCTGTCCAGACAACTTGAAAGCCAAACCTTTGTTTCATGGCACGGTCTGGGCAGAACGGAATGGGACTACACCGTGGAGCCAGGCACATGTAACTACATGGTTGAGTTGCCCATATCGGTAGCGAAGGACAGAGGCTGGATTCTTCCAACGCCAAGTCACTTGCAAGTTTCCACGCGGTCCGCCCAGGAGTTTGCCGCGCTTATGGAGTTGGAAACGGCGCTGGCTAGTCGTGGCACTATCGTTAAAACAACGGTTCGAGTAGAGCGGCTGCTGACGGCACTCGATGCGCTCACCAGCAATGCCCTTTACAATCCAATCACTGCAGCACGTGTCCGCGGATCGGTCCGCTCGCAAGGCCGAATTGTCAAAGCGGCTACGGAATATTTGAAAGAGCACGGATCTGAAACTGATGCTTCAGGGGCCAAACTCAGCGCGACAGTAGGTTGCTCAAGGCGGTCACTCTACGCCGCTTTCCAAGCCCAAGTTGGACTTGGTCCGCGTAAGGTTGACGAAATGCTTCGCCTGTACAAGCTGCGCTCGCTCCTCCGCGAAGGCGCACCCGGCCACACAACGGTTTCCAAGTTGATGCATGAAGCCGGGTTCTCGCATCTCGGACGAACAGCTGGACTCTATCGCTCTCACTTCGGTGAAACACCATCAAAGACCCTTCGTGGGTCTGCCTAGGTTTGGTAGCAGCACCAGTTCAGTTTTTGCGTCGAGTTCGTTCTCTTGCCAATCGATCAACAGCGGCTGGAGGCGGCTGTTCGAACGGCTAACGATGAACGTCGGCTCCGGGCAGAAAGCGCCAGTTGGCCAACCGGAGGCGAGCGACCGGTTTGTCCGCACCTTGCTCATTCGCCCTTGAAGCATCGCTGCGGCCTGCCGGAATGGTGGCTTTTCTCGCCGCGTTGTAGCGGCGATTTTTGCGGGGTTGCAGCGATAGACTCTCTGCGAGCGCGCGCAGCGAGTTTCCGATGGGTCCGCAGTGGGCTCGATGCGGTCGTTCCGGCGCTGTTGAACCAACTATCGTTTCCAGCTGCCGAAGTTCTGCTTTTGGGGTTAACTGGCTGAAGGCCGGGAATAAACTGAACTGCGGCGATGTCCGCTCAAGGAGCGCAGCTCATGTGTTGCCCGCTGCGCCGCCGCAATGCAGGAATGAGCCTGTTTCGGGCCTTGATGAGTTGCGCAGAAATCCTAAAAAAAAGGTCGAGAAGCGGGAACTCGGCGCGGCAGCGTGCTTTCGCCGTCCTGTTGCAGAGACGGACTCTAGAGGTTTAATCCCGCCCCGTTTTTCATGCCACCTTCAAACTCAAAATGCCTCCTGGAAGTTGCCCCGGAACCTGTGCCGTGTTCTGTTGCAAGGCCTATTTGTCGTAGCGCCGTCCACGGTAGCTTCCGACGATACTTCCGATCATGACGGCTATGTAGAGCACGCCGACGACGGCCTCCAGCCCCGACATGACTCGGGCGAGCGGATGCACGGGGAGGATGTCGCCGTAGCCGAGGGAGGTCAGGGTGACCAGGCTGTAGTAGACCGACGAGGACCAGAGCGGCGCGTCGTCTGGGAAGGAAATGGCCCCCGGCTGCCAGCGTTCGATCTGCACGAAGAACATGGCCCAGGCCATTGCCAGCAGGACATAACCGAAGACCGCGCCGACGAGCGCCTCCAGATCGCCGGCCTCGCGGTCGAGAAGGTTGCGGAAGGTGACGTAGAGCGCACCGGCCAGCATAAGGACGGAGACAGCGGCGACGACCCCGTGGAGGGCGTCGACGAAGATGGCAAACAGCGTCGCGCCGAACCAGAACAGCGCAAGTGCGAGGCCCGCAATACGGCCCCGCCTGTCAGTGACGCTGGTAAACAGGGCGCGCACGACAACGAACTGGAGGAGCGCAAGCCCCAGCAGTTCGACCGGCCGCGACGCACCGAACACGGGCTCCAGCAGGATCGCCACCAGCAGCAGCACCAGCAAAGCACCCCAACGCACCTCGGGGGTATCTCTCAGCATGTCGGCTCCTCGTTCCTCCGCGTCCAGTTCAACGACCCTGGCCGTCCCTGTCGCTGATGTCGCCGAAGCGAAAGATCTCTGGCGCGTATTTCGCCGTGATCCCGTGCACGAAGGCGGAGATCAGCACGGCGGTGATCGCAATGACGAGGATGCCCTCGATATTCTCCACGCCCTCGAAATCCATCACCACGAAGACGGCAAAGAGGGCGGTGGCCAGCCCGCGCGGGCCGAACCAGCCGTAAAAGAGCCGTTCGTTGGGCGATGTGTCCGTGCCCATGAGCGAGAGCCATATGGCAACCGGGCGCACGAGCACCAGCGACAGGATGACGACCAAGAACCCTGCGAATGTCAGGTACTCCAGCGCCTCCGGAACAAACAGTGCGCCGATGAAGAAGAAGCTGAGCATGGCGAGGAACTGCCCGTCGCCTTCGAGGAAGTGGCGGGCGTGGCTAACCGACCCGCTGGCGGCATTGGCATAGGCGATGCCGGCCACGAAGACGGCGACGAAGGAATTGCCCCCGGCATGTTCGGCAGCGAAGAAGATGAAGGCGACGAGGATCAGCGTTGCAACCTGACCGAGGCCGTGGTCCATCAACTCCCGCTCCAGAACGAAATTCCGCAGTTTGCCGATGGCGAAGCCGCCCGCCACGCCGACTGCGGCGCCAAGTCCGATCTGGGTGGCCACCAGTTTGAGCAGCGAGCCGTCGCCGACGTCGCCGGCCCCTGCACCGCTGATGGCCATACCGGCGAAGAAGATCACGAAAGGCAGGGCAAGCCCGTCGTTCAGCCCGCTTTCGGCGTTCATCGCATCGCGGAAGGTCTGCGGGATACGGGTGTTCGACTGGATAGACTGACCCAGCGCCGCGTCGGTCGGTGCAAGCAATGCGGCCAGCAGGCAGACCTCCCAGAGCGGCCAGTCGGGCAACAGGACGAGGTTGATCCCGGCGCCGAGAAGGATCGCGAAGGGCAGTCCCAGAAGCAGCATCCGACCCGTCCGCTGGCCAATCTTGTCGAGGGCATCGCGGCGCAGGGTGGTGGCGTCGGCGAAGAGAAGCAGGGCAAGCGTGACTTCGGCCAGGTGGTGGAAGGCCGTGGCGTAGGCCAGGGTCAGCGGCTCGCCATCGATACCGACGAGGACGCCCAGCCCGAGGAAGACCATGGGCATGGTGATGCCGAAAGAGCCGATCCTTGCCGAGAACAGGCAATAGAGGAGCATCACGAGGGCGATATGGACGAGGTAGTGTTCCATGATGTGTCGCGTTCCTATTGGGCGCTCTGGGGGGCGGCGCGGCGTTCGGGCAGGATCTCGTCAATGGTGACAAAGGACAGTAGCACCCATGCGAGGGCTGAAGCCAACTGAAAGAGGCGGTCGAAGATCTTCAGGTCGATGTCCTTTCCCAAGGGCGCCATTGCGCCGCCGAGGATGATCAGCGCGGATGTGAGGGCGGTCGCTGCAAGCGGGGCGGAGGGGTTGCCGGAGATCAGCCGGTTCCACAGCGTGAAACAGAGCAGAAGTACGGTCAGCGCCATGAACGTGAAGGTCGGGTTGATCACGATCAACTCGTGCGCCACCCACGCCATGAAGCCGCCGATGAGGTTGGCGAGCAGCATGGCCTTGGCGACCCTGGGGCCTTCGGCGGCACTGGCGGCAAGTTGGTGAGACAGGATGGCGACGAAGATCAGCGTGATGACCGCGCCCGCGGTCGCACATGAAGAAGAGGGTGAATAAGCGGCGGTTACCAGCGTCATGCGAACGAGCCGGCGGATTGGACCATGCGGGCCCACCTTGGCAGCGTACTGCTGGACTGCCTCCGGCGAGGGCGCCGCGGAGAGGAGCGTGAAGGCGCACTATGTCGCCAACAGGACAAAACCCATGTTCGTCGGCAACCAGGAGCCGAAGCTATGGGCGAGGTCCAGCGACAGGTGGACGAGGTAGGGCATCAGCACTGCCTCCAGCAATGCCAGCACCACCAGCAGGGGTGATTTGCCGGTGACCGAGAGCCAGAAGGCCCCCATCAGCAACAGGATCTGCGCGATCACGATGTTCGGTCGATCGGGCCGCAGGATCGAGAAGGGACCGTAGCCGAAGATCAGCAACGCAAAGGCCAAGAGGACCAGTCTGACCCCGTCGGCGATGCTCGGCGGCGCCGGGGCCCGCAGGAACATCGCCGTGAAGACGGCGCTCAGGAAAGCGAAGGGCCATTGAAAGGCCATGGCGGTGATGAAGATCCCGGCCACGCCAATCGCCAGCCGAACGCCCTTGCGCTCGACCCCAACCGGCGCAACGGCCTCAGCACGCACAGGACAGAAGTGCCATCAGGCGGATTTACCACCCACCAAACATGTTCAGCACGTCGCGTTCGCCAGTCAAGACGACGATCTCGGCCTGCCCGTTGAACTGAGAATTCACATCGTCTTCGGCATCCGGCCCGGTCTCGTAGCCCGGCAGGATAATCCGTACCGGGAAGCGCTGCGGATCACGCATCCAACCCGACGTTCGGGGTAGCGTCGAAAGACCATCGGGCGAGCCTTGGCCGATGGACGAGGCGGTCGAGAAATTCTTAGCGGTACCATTCAGGATGCGCCCGGGATGAATGTCGAGCACAACCTCAACCGGGTTGTCCTCCTCCTTCGGCCCAAGCTGGCTTGCGCCCGTTCCAGATCGGCTTTCGCCCCGCTCAATGCGATTTCGGCGGCGGCCAGTCCTTTCCTTTCCATCTCGAACACCCGCGCGGTTTGCAATTGCGTGTTCTTGAGATCGGTCGTTGCTCGTGCAAGGCGCGCTTGCGCCGCCGCGACCTGTGCCGAACCGGCCCCGATCTGCTGGAGCGCCGTCTGCAAATCCGCCTGCGCCCTGTCGCGGGCAATCTCGTAGGGTTGCGGGTCGACCCGGGCCAGAACGGCGCCAGCCTGTACCCGCTCGCCATTGACCGCATTCACCTCGATGACTTCGCCTGATACCTTGGGCACGATCTGGGTGACCACCGCCTTGACGGGCGCATTGTTGGAGAACGGTGTCAGCCGGTCGCAAACAGGAACCAGACAAGCAGGATCAGGGCGAGCAACACCAGCACCCGGGTCGTGGGTTTCATTCTGCCCTCCGCTCGACGTGGACGGCAGGGATTTTTGCAAGAGATGCCTCGGCTTACGGAGCGATTTTGGTCAGATCGCGCCAACCTCGCGAGAAATCTCACCGGCACCGAGAAGGGGGCGGGCAACATGCACGCCGCGGCTAGGGGGACGTCGCCCACCTATCTCGTGCCCGCACGATAGAGTGGAGCAACATGTTTGGGAAGAAACCCATGGGGGCCTGAGTGGCCCGCTGCAGGTCCATCTCGTCGAACAGTTTATTGGGCAGTATCCGGTGTGGGAAAGCCCCCGCCGTCGAACTCGAGCCTGCCGAACCGGGTTTCCATTGTCGAAGTGGCCGACACGAAATACGCCGCCGTCTGGCGCTTCTCGAAACCATCGAACAGGGAGGTCGACCGATCCGCTTCCTGAGCGTCGGCAATGGCAGGCAGCAACAGGCTTGCGACGGGTAGGGCCAATCCAAGTCGGTTCATCGGTTCCTCCCGCGAAACTGCCGTCGAGAAAAGCCCATGAGAGCGTGTGACGCCTGTTTGATCAGATCGCGCCAGAAATGACCTGGAGTTGCAGCCGACGGGACTGCCGGTCAGGCCCGCGCGGCCTGAGCGCGGCGGAACTCGCCGAGGCTCATACCGGCGTACTTTCGGAACATGCGTGCGAAATTCGATAGATCCTCGTATCCGATCGCAATGGCAACCTCGATCAAGCGGCGGTCGCTGTGGGTCAGAAGGTCAGCAGCGATGGAAAAGCGGGTTGTGTCCACAAGCTCGCTGTAGGAGGTGCCGTGTTCCTGCAACCGCCGTTGCAGCGTTCGAACGCTGGTGCCCAAAATCTCTGACGCCTCCGAGATCGCCAGAGGCCTACCTCGGAAATAGGGTCGTAGGACGGAGCGCAGGCAATCCAAGTCGCTCATCTCCACGCTTTCAGGTTGGTCATGAGCCTGCGGCATGCTCGCTACCTGTGCCCGCAATGAAAGGGCCTGCCGAGAAAAGTAGATTGCCGTCGTTGGCGCGCCGGTAATGATGCGGGTGTTGTCACATGCCTCCAGAGCGTCGTGGAAGACGTCAAACGCCGTCTTGAAGCAGATGGTCGCCGGCGCCCAGTCAGGGCCGGCGATGCTGCGGATCGCCTCGATTATGAATGCAACCTGGGTCCAATTGGGCGCGTCCCTCCCGGGAGTGTTCTTGGAAATGTCCATCTTCGAGATGATCTGCACGCGATTTCCGTGGGCCCGCATTTCGACCCTGAGGTTTGAATTCTCGATTCTACTCAGCACGAAGAACCGCTTCAACCGGCTCGAAACGGTGTGCGCCGGGAACATCGCGTCGCGCAGGGAGGCGTTCAACTGACCGTCTCGCAAGGCATTCGCCCCCAGCCAGCTCACATCTTCGATCCCTTCAGCGGCGGCGGTCTGACCCACGAAAGACGTGGCGAAGATGTAGCTCACATATGCATCCGGCTGCTCCTCAAGCAACGCCGGCAGCCGCGCTCGCTCCAATTGGGTTTGGACAGGCGCCCCAAGTCGCCAAAACTCTTCACAGAACGCGATGACATGCGCAGCCCGAGTGACCGGTAGGTTGGCCAACTCTGTCTCCCCCGGGATTTGTCATGAGACCTGGTTGCGGCTCAGCGCATTCGCAGTTTCGATCATTTCTGGCAGAAACGTCAAACAAAACGATCTCTGTGGGTTTCCATCGACACAGCCGATCGAACCGGCGGTCAGTGCAACGCGAATGAACCCTTTAGAATGCCCCCATCGAGTGGTCCGGATTGAAAGCTAGTGCATTACCGGCCTCTGGTCCAACGGGATGACGCTTTCGGGCACGGGTGTTCGGTATGCCAGGGCGCTGTAGCGCTGGATGGTGTTGCAGTGTTTCCTCCAATCCTCGATGATGATTTGCGCCTCCTTCAGTGAGTAGAAGATTTCCCCGTTGCGCAACTCGTCTCGGAACCTGGCATTGAAGCTCTCGCAGTCGCCATTTTCCCATGGTGAGCCTGGTTTGATGTAGGCGGTCTTGGCGCCGACGGCTGCGATCCAGTCCCGCACTTTCTGCGCAATGAACTCCGGGCCGTAGCACCTCGGGAAGAAGCGCTTGTTTGAGGTTATGGCCGCGCGCGCAGCCTTCAGATAGCGCAGCGGTTGGCCATAGCCGGGTCTCAGGTCTCAACAGTGGTTTTGCACAAACCACACCGCTGAGGAGACCGGCTATGACCGCCACCGATACTACCGCCTCGACCTTGTTGGTCGCCATCGACATTTCCAAGCACCGCCACGAGGTACTGATTGGCGTTCCTGGCAAGAAGCGCCGTCGTCGTTTGACGATCACGAACACGCTCGACGACTTTCGGCGCTTGGCCGCCATCCTTGTGGACTACGGCCTGCCCGTGAGGATCGGGTTCGAGGCAACCGGCAACTATCATCGACCGTTGGCGCACCATCTCGGCTAGGCTGGGTTTGAACTGAAGCTCGTGTCCTCTGTCGGGGTGGCTCGGACGCGCGAAGCCCTTCACAACAGTTGGGACAAGAACGATCCGAAGGACGCCCAGGTGATCTTGCACATGCTGGTAATCGGCGCGGTGCAGTTCTTCCACGATCCGCTGGTAATGGGCATTGCTGACATCCAGGAGCTGTCGAAGACGCATGAGATGGTCTCGCGTTCGAAGACCGAGCTGTAGCACCGCATTCTCACGCATTACCTGCCGCTGTATTTTCACGAGGCGGAGCGATTTCACCGAAGTTCTCGGACGGATTGGTTCCTGGCGTTCCTTGAGAAGTACCCAACACCGCAAATGATCTCAGCCATGGGCCGCTAAGCTTTCGTAGCCGATGCCTGGCAAGTGGTTGGTCGCAAAGTATCCAAAGAACGCCTGCTTTCAGATATTTACGCCACAGCGGTTGGCTCTGTCGGTCTGCCCGTTCACCCGGACTCCGATGCCGTTCGCATGTTCCGCCTCGTGCTGGCCGATGAGCGCAGCCGGGTTCGACAGCGCAATGAGATCGAGGCGCGGGCTGTCGAGCTTCTGTCCGATCACCCAGACTACCAATTGCTGACAACCATTCCCGGCATCGGTCCGATCAACGCCATGACCATCCTGGCCGAAGCTGGCGATCTGCGCCGTTTCCGCCATCACCGCCAATTCTTGAAGTTCTGCGGCATGGACCTCGCAACCGTGCAGTCCGGCATGTTCCGAGGACAAAGCCGCATCTCCAAATATGGCAATGCACGGCTTCGCCGAACCTTCTGGATGGCTGGCCAGGTTGCCGTGCTCAACCGGCCGTAACTTCGTTACGATCTCCTCGGGCCTAGGTCGCTTGTTGGCCATGTGTTTCCTCGGTTTTCCTAAACATAGCGCAGGACTACTTCACTGGGGGAAGACCGAAAGTGCTTTCGACCATTCGAAGGTCGTCAGGGACGAATCGGCCCTCTATCCGAGCCTCCAGGATCTGCTCCCAGAAGCCAAAAAGCGTCCAGCGCTGAAACTGCCGATAGAGGTGGGACGCTTTTCCGAATACTTCGGGCAAGTCCCGCCAAGGCTCTCCTGTTCAGGAGGAGCAAGAGAACACCTTCAAGAACAAGGCGATGGTTGGTGGGTTTGCGCCCATTTGGGGCGCGGACAGAACAGATAAACGGTGCGACAAACGCCTACTCATTCACCGGGGCAACGGCCCCCCCCCGGACCGAAACCCGGCCCGTTTCATTCCGACATCAAGTCTCGTGCCAAGCTGGTCTTCATCGCTGATGACATTATGAATCAGGATCAGCGCGTAGGGTGAAACTCTTTTGTCAACACGGCCTAGCTATTGAGTGACCCTCCCGAAGAGTCCAAGAAAGTACGCCAAGGAGGCGAGAATATGGACTTCTCAAACAAGACAGTCGTAGTCACCGGAGCCGGAAAAGGGATTGGGCGCGAAATCTCACTTGGGCTTTCGAAGATGGGAGCTCAGATTGTTCCGATGGCGCGTACCGAAGCGGATTTGCAGAGCCTCTGTGACGTGATTGGCGGACGCTACATCGTCGTCGATCTGGCAGATGCAGTCGCTGCAAGAAACGCAGCGCGAGAAGCGATGCCGGCGGATTTCCTCGTGAACTGTGCAGGAACCAACATACTGCAATCATTTCTCGATGTTTCCACTGATGATTTTGATCGGATCATCGCCACTAATCTGCGTGCCGCAATGATTGTCTCACAGGAGTTTGCGGCGCATCGCATCGAAAATGGCGGTGGCGGCGCGATCGTCCAGGTTTCAAGCATGTCTTCTTTCGTAGGCTTCGCGGACCATGCGGCCTATTGCGCTTCAAAGGGCGGCTTGGATGCAATGAGCCGCGTGATGGCCAACGAACTCGGTGAACACGGCATCCGCGTTAACTGCGTCAACCCAATCATTACGCTGACGGAACTTGCTGCCGAAGCGTGGAGCGATCCTGCAAAGTCCCGGCCGGTTCTTGACCGGATGCCGATCGGTCGATTTGCCGAGACCGGCGACATCGCGGGGATCGTTGCATTCTTGCTGAGCGACGCTTCGGAAATGATCAATGGCCATTCGCTTCCGGTAGATGGAGGGTTCCTCTCTCGCTAGGCGTTCTGTCCCGGCGCCAGGTGGATCGGGTTCCAGAAAGAACAACCCGGTGGTGGAGTACGCCAAATGGGAACGCGACAAACCCGCCGGTCTGCGGCCTCAACCAGTCGGCCGCTCGACGCGCATTGGAGACAATGGGTGAAGCTCAGTGATGTCCGCTTTTACGGTTCGGACGATTGGAAACCGATCACAACTAGTGAGAATACATCAGCATTATGCTCTGCACGTCGAGTTCGCTAGAAAACGCGTCCGGGTTGTTCCAGATCATCTCGTTGATGATATCTCGTTCTGCACTTCGTTCTTCATGAGACGGTTCCATATTCGAATGTCCGGCGCGGTTCCCGGTCAAGCCACCGAACAAGTTTCCGAAGCTGCCCCAGATGCTTGGCGACATGGTATGAGATGCCATTGTTCGATCCCTTCGAGAGTTGTTTCGTTGTTTCAATCGTAGCTGCTACACCCAATTTTCTGGTATCCGTCGCGACGTTGTGTTGTTCTACAAATATGAATAGCCAACTCCGAAACTGGTCGGACATTCGGGTATTTCTCGCTGTCATTCAGGAGGGCTCGACGCTGGCGGCTTCACGCAAGCTGGGTATTTCTCAGCCAACCGTAGCCCGGCGCATTGAGGCATTGGAAAGCGAGACCGGTCTCACTTTGTTTACGCGCGACACGCGCGGGTTCAAGCCAACAGAGGAAGCCAGAAGCCTTGTGGCCTTGGCAGAGGGTGTTGAACAGGCCGTTGATAGTTTTGTCGACAATGTCCGAGAACTGGGCCGGCAACGACCCATTCGGGTCACCTCACCTGGTTTTTTTTCGGACAGGGTAATGGATCTGTTCAGCGAGTTCTCCGCTTCGAACCCGGGCGTCGCATTCGAGTTCATTCCAAGCGTAAAGGTCTTGAACCTCGCTGAAGGCGAGGCGGACATCGCGTTCCGGATAGCCAAGAACGAATTCGACGAAAACCTGATTTGCCGAAAGATCAGCACTGCACGCTGGGCATTGTTCGGAGGGCAAATCTACGCCGACAAGTTCGGCCTTCCGAAGTCACTGGACGACCTGCGCGGCCACCGGTTCGTGACGTACGAGCACGACGATGTGCCGGACTATTTGCACAAGTGGCTTTTGCGCCGCGTTTCACCTGACCAGATCATCATGTCATTCAATGAGGTGGAGTTGGTGCAGGCGTCCATCAGGTCCGGTCACGGGTTGGGATTGGTCAACCTGAGAATCGCAGCCTCCGACGACTCACTCATTCGCTGTTCAGGTTCCATCGAGGAACTGACCAGGTCGAACATGATGCTGATTTCGCCAGACGCCTACAGGAGGCAAGAAGTGAGAGCTTTCACAAGATTCTTCGCTCCACGTTATGCCGCTACCTTCAAGTAGAAAAACCACTCCACGTCCCCCAACCCAATAGCTAACCCGCGGGATTTTCGCGCCCTATGCTCGAAGCCGTCATCCACGCGCGCCGCTTCGACGACCTCTCGGAAACGCTCTGCTCCAAGCGCCGCCCAAGCTGATCAGCCTCACTTGAGTGGTGCAATCTGATTGTCAGTGCATGACTGGCCTTCGGTCCATCTGGACGATGGTTTCCGGGGCCGGAGGGCGGTGGCCCAGAACACTATGTGGGCGTTTCGTGTTGTCGTGTTTCCTCCATTCTTCGATCAGGATTCGAGCTTCTCGCAGGCTCTGGAAGATTTCGACATTCAAGAACTCATCCCTGAACCGGGCGTTGAAGCTTTCGCAGTATCCGTTCTCCCAGGGTGACCCTGGTTCGATGCAAGCCGTCTTTGCGCCGACGGCTTTGATCCAATCCTGCACGGCTTGAGCAACGAACTCCGGGCCATTGTCAGACCGAATGAACGAAGGCGCACCGTGCAGGATGAACAGGTCGTTCAACGCATCGATGACGTTGCCTGGGTTCAGCTTGCGATCAACACGGATGGCCAGGCATTCCCGGCTGTATTCGTCGATGATGTTGAGCGTGCGGAACGCCTTTCCGTCGTCAGTCCGGCAATGTACGAGGTCGCAAGACCAGACATGGTTGCGATGCTCCGGCCGTAGCCGAACGCACGATCCGTCATTCAGCCAGAGCCGCCCCTTCTTTGGGTGTTTCATTGGCACGTTCAGCCCCTCTCGTCGCCACGGCCTTTCGACCCGCTTGTCGTTCACATGCCAGCCCGCATCTCTCAGCAGCGCTGCGATCCGACGATAGCCGTATCGGCCATATTGCCGGGTCAACTCGATCACGTCGGCCACCAATCGTTCTTCATCCCGGCGGCCAACGGGCGCCCCGCGCTGTGTGGATCGGTGCTGTCTCAGTACCCGGCAGGCGCGGCGTTCCGGGAAATTCAGCTCCGCACGAACACGATCAATGCAAGCACGGCGACGAGCGGGGTGAGCCGTTGTAGCGCCATTGGTTCAAGCACAATGGCGAACGAAGCTTCCCTTCGCGGCTTCCGCCAAGATCAGCTTGTCCAATGTCAGATCAGAAACAGCTTTGCGAAGCCTCTCGTTCTCTTTCTGAAGCCGCTTCAGTTCCCTCAATTGGTCAGTGCCCATTCCACCGTACTTCTTCTTCCAGCGGTAATAGGTCTGTTCAGTCACGCAAATCTGCCGGATCGCATCCAGACGCGGCATACCTTGCCCCGTCAGAACCTCAACTTGCCGTGACTTCGGTACAATCTCCTCGGGCTTGGGTCGCTTGTTGGCCATGTGATTCCTCCGCTTTACTGAACATTGCAGAGGACCACTTCACGGAGGGAAGACCAGGCGCGGCTGTGTCCACAATCCCTGCCTCGCTCGATTGGCCGGACAACACCAGCGATGTGTGCCGACTGGCCAGCGGGCTGTTCCCCGCTATCCTTGAGAGCACTTGGGGTCTGCGCCCATTGATTTGGTTTCAATCTGCTCAGGTGACCGCTTCACTCTTCCGACTTTCAGGAGGCGTGATGGGCAACTCTCTCCGGCCGACCGAGTGAAGCAGTTCACGAAACGACCCGGGGAATACTCCGCCCACGGACAGGCGGAATGGCGACCAAGCTGCATAAGATTGCTGAGGCGTCAGGTCACGCAATTCGGTTCTGATGACCAACGGGCAAGCCCGCGACGATGAAAGTGCGGCGGCGTTCCCAGACAGCGTTCCTGTTGCCGACGGGCTGATCGCCGATAGGGATAGCGAGCCTTGGTGCGCGATGGGTTCAAGAAGCAATGGCGAGCGCCGAATGGTCCCGAGAAGTACAATAGTGCAAGGGAATACGTGCCTGCATCTCTGCTAGAAAGTGCGTAAGAAACCCGCCAAGTACGACAAGCGGCGGTGCCGCCGTCGAAACCGTATTGAAACCTAGTCCAGCGGGCTCGAAAATTGGCACTGCCACCCGCAACGACCGGCGCCCGAAGGACTGCCGGTCAGCCATCGCCCTCGCCGCCAATGTCATTTTCTGGCTATGAGATGCCGCAACGGGGCCTGCGCATGATGTCGCCGTTGCACTTGATCAGCTCGACGTGGGATGGCGCCATTCCCTGCACCTGCACCTGCACCTGCACCTGCACCTGCACCTGCACCTGCACCTGCACCTGCACCTGCACCTGCACCTGCACCTGCACCTGCACCTGCACCTGCACCTGCACCTGCACCTGCACCTGACGGAGGCGTTGCAAAGGAACTGGTTGTCGGAATGGACGTTGCGCCAGAAAAAACCGGTGCTCTGCGTTCTGAACGAGCACCGAGAGGTCGTAGAGGAGGCGAAAGCCGCTTGTGAGCCCGAGGCGATTGGCGATTTCTCTTGTGGCCCTGTCAGGAGAGGCGGCTTTGGTCGGTCTGGAATCTTGGCCGCGTCCCAATGGCTAGATCGCGGTCTGCCGCCTTCTTGTGACTTTCCCGGGATCGGAGCGGCGGTGGGGCTGACCTTCAAGCCGGCGGTCGATGATTCCTGCCGGTTCCGGTCACCCAAACGCGTCGGCCCTTGGGTTGGCCTGGCACCATCCCGCAACCAATCCGGCGCGCGAGATGTGATGTGAAGCATCGCGACGGCAAGGGGATTCCAACTTGCGCCGCGTATTGTGTCAGGCGGCCACGGTCGCCAAGCATCGAAGGTGCCTATCTCGGCTTCAAACCTGGACATCGCTTGTCGCAAAACGTCGGGGGCGTACGGTAGCGATGGTCGCCGTCGCTCGGCGCATGGCTCTTGTCTTACATTGTATGTGGCGAGACAGAGCGTCATTCGATCATGTTTGCCCGCCAATGGCCGCGAGACCACATGCAAGTCCAAAAAACCGTTGATGGCTGGGTGACGCCAGCCTTTCGATGTACCTACCGGGACGCGGTTCTGAAGATGTCGAGATCAGGCCCTTTGCCGATCGTCAATTCGAGCTCGCCAACGGGATGCAAGTCGGACGTCGCACTCAACCTGCGCCATGTTGATGGCTATCGCGCTGACCACGACCCGAAGCATGAGCTTGATGGCGATATTTGGAAGAGGGGGTGGTGATGGTCTCCACGCAAGAAACGCTGAGTTCGAAGATCGGCGATCAATCGTGACCGGCGAACGAGGTACATTTGCCGATCGCCGTTGGCAGGCCAGAGCCTAGGTTCAAGTCTCATTGACTCAGAGCCGGAACACTAGGGTCGCTACGAGCGCGTTTGCTGAGGGGAATAGGGTCGGGGATCTGTCGTAGCGGGTGGCAACTCGCCGACAGTCCTCCAGGCGTCCGAGCATGTTCTTGCGTCCCTTGACCCTTCGTTTGTCGTGTCTGATTTGTTTGCCGCGCGACTTGCCTCCAGGGATGCAGGGCTTAATCCGCATCCCTATCAAGGCCTCTCAGGGCCAGTCCGCATTCGCCATTGTCGCGCGGACCGATGGTGCGAAACGGCTCAGTATCCTCGATCTTTTAGTCGCCAATCAGCTGATGGCAGGTTGCCCGCCAGCGTCCTGGCGCCGATGACGTCGCGGACCCGCTGCCGGGCAGGGCATGCTCTGCATGCCCGAGAGGAGCCGCTTCCAGCGGTTGTAGAGCGTCCTGGTGGGCCATACTCCCTTGGTGGGCCGCTCAACGCAAACCATTGCGGGTGATGAAGATTGTGCCACTCGGAACATGCCCGCCATCGACACGTGGCTTGCCATGGCTCTTCGAAAGTAAGGACGGAGTCGTGCGATCTTCTCATCATTCAGTGGGGAAACGATTGCCCATTTCGCCCCCTGAAGATCGGGTGCTTCGAACAAGATCGCGCCGAAACCGCAACCAAATCGATGGATCCTGTCATCCTGGGCGTAGCAGCTATCCGATCAATGAAATCTATGTTCAGACAGAGCTACATTTCTGCATGAACTGATGCCTCGCGGGGGTTCGGGTGTTGCAAGAGCGGTACGGACGGGGAAATCCCGAACCTGTCACGTGTGTCACACGTGAAGAGCCAATCGCTCTTGATAGGCGTACCTTGGGTACGGGTTGCAATTCCATTGTCCTGCCGCCCCATATCGTGCCGCGAAGGTCGAAGCAGGCCGGTGCAACTATCAGAGCGCGATGCTTCTGGCTGGTCGCCACCGGGATGGCGGTCATAGCCTTGCTTCACAGGCGCGATCCTTAGGAACTGACACACCGTGCTGTTGCATCGTTTGCTGCCCTCGAAGGCCTTGGCAGTCGGGAACCAGCGTGGAGGCCGGGGAGGGTTCGTTCATGGCGGAGGTCTTCGTGACGTCCTCCCGCCCTTTATGTCGCCGACGGTCACTACCTTTGGTGGTTTCCTGCCCTTCCATCCTCCCAGCTGACGATTTCTGGCCCCTCTTCGCGACTGCCATCGCGGGCGGTGTGTTGCTGTCGACTGTCGTGTCTGTCTGCTTAGCACCGGCGCTCCTCGCGCTGATCGCCCGCCACAAGACGCCCGAAAACGCCGCCGGGGTACGCCCCGTTTCGGTCGCGCTCCGGGTGGCGGCGTCACCCGCCGCCGCCCCAAGGCCCGTGATGCTGGCCCTCGGCATCGATCCTTTCGAATCCATGGGCGCCGAAGAAATCCCGTTGTGCCTGGATCATGTTGGCTGTCGACCGTGCGGTGCGGATGCTGTCGAAATATCCTAGCGCGGCCGAGAGTGCGGGCACCGGCAGCCCGTGGGTTGCCGCGGTGGCTGCCACCTTCCGCAGCGCAGTGTGGTGGCGGGATACGAGATCCGCGAAATAGGGGGCGAACAGCAGGTTGCGGTCGGGATCGGTGCGCAGCGCGCCGGCCATGTCGTTGAGCATCGCGGAGCGGATGATGCAGCCCTCCCGCCAGACCTCGGCGATCTCCGGCATCGGCAGCGTCCAGCCGTATTGCGTGCCTGTCCGGGCGAGCAGGTCGAAACCCTGCGCATAGCACATGACCTTTCCGGCGATCATCGCCGCCTCGAGGTCGTCGAGGCTCAACGCCGCGTCCGGCAGCCGCCGTGACGCCGCACCGAAAAGCGCTTCACCGGCCCGACGTGTCTCAAGCGCCGCCGAGAGATTGCGCGCTGCGACGGCGGCTTCGATCACGGGCACGGGGGCGCCGACCTGTTGACTTTCGATGACTGTCCAGCGCCCGGTGCCCTTCTGGCCGGCGCGGTCGAGTATGACGTCCAGCATTGGCGCGCCCGTAGCCGGGTCCGTGGCGGCGGAAACCTCGGCCGCGATCTCCACAAGGTAGGATTGCAGCGGGCCCTGGTTCCAGCTGGCGAATACGTCCGCGCAGGCCGCAGCCGGCATCCCCATGCCGTCGCGCATCACGCCATAGGTCTCGGCGATGAGCTGCATGTCGGCATATTCGATGCCGTTGTGCACCGTTTTCACGAAATGCCCGGCGCCGCCTTCGCCCATCCACGTGGCGCAGGGCTGGCCCTCGTACCGGGCGCTGATCGCCTCCAGAATATGCGCCACCCTATCCCAGTGGGCCCGGTCGCCGCCGCCCATGATGGAGGGACCATGCCGCGCGCCGTCCTCGCCGCCGGAGACGCCGATACCGAGATAGGGCACCCCGTCGTCGACCGCCTGCGCGGCCCGCCGATTGGTGTCGTGGAAATTGGCATTGCCGGCATCGATGATGAGGTCGTCGGGGTCGAGCAGGGGGCGCAGGGCCGCGATCTGCGCGTCGACGGGGTCCCCGGCCGGGACCATGAGGACGATTGCGCGAGGCACCTTCAGCGAGGTGACGAACTCCTCGAGGGAGCGGGTCGGCGAAATCCGTTTTGCCAGGGGGCCGGAGTCGGACAGGAACGTATCGACCTTGGACACCGTGCGATTGAACACTGAGATGCGGAAACCCTTTTCCGCGATATTGAGTGACAGGGCCGCCCCCATCGTGCCAAGGCCGATCAATCCGATCTCAGAACGTTCCATTTTGCGTCCTCACATGTGCTTACGGTCTGGCACACCATAGCCCGGTGAAGCAGTTTGAGTACCCTTCGGCTGATGCTGCGTGCTCCAACTGATCCCCACGCGCTTGAAACAGACCTCCGCTGTTCGAAATTTGCGGCCGTATGGCGGCTGGAAATGGGGAGGGTGTCGGCCCGCCGTCGGGACCGGGTGGCATTGCCTCGGCGCAGGTCGCGGCCCTCCCGGTGCACAGGATGGCCCGGACATTTCGGTGTCGCTCGACGGGATCCAGTCGGATCTATATGCCGGCGATGGGACACGGCGATCGCGCGCCGGGGCACGTCTATGCCGGGCAGCAGCCGGTACTGGCTCTGGTGTCAGGCTCCCGGCGCCCGGACGTCGCGAAGGTGGCCCGCCTTGATCCAGAGCCGCGCGCCATCGGGCCCGGCCGTCAGCGTCACGCCATTGCCATCGGCACGGCGTATCCAGGTCCAGGGCGACAGCGTTTCGCCGTCGAGTTGCAGGCTTCCGGAGAGCAGCAGGATCTCTGCGCCGCCGTCCGCCGTGACCGGTGCGGTGGTGTTGGCCGACCATCGCTCGATCCGAACATCTTCCTGCGCGTCTCGGAAGAGGGGCGAAATGTCGACGCCCGGACGCTCCCCGTCCGCGACGCCTCCAAGCTTGTCGGTTGCGATGCGAACATGGGTGCGATCCTCCGGTTGGAACTGCCAGAGCTTGACGAAGATCACGCAGCCCGGTGGCGATCCCGGTGTGTGTCGCGACGTTGGCGGGTTGCGGATATAGGCGCCTTCCGGGAATGCCCCGTGCTCGTCTTCGAAAACGCCGTCCAGGACGATGAACTCCTCGCCGCCGTCGTGGGTATGGGCGGAGAAGCGGCTCTCCGGTGCGAAACGAACGATGGTCGTGGCCCTTGCGACCTCGTCCCCGATCCGGTCGAGCATCATGCGGTCGACACCCGGCACCGGCGAGGCTACCCAGTCATTGTCCTCCGGGCGGACGATGACATTCCGGGTGAAGTCAGAGTTCAGGGTCATCTGCGGGAGCTCCTCTTGTCCGGCACTTTCAGCACCGCTGATTGCACCCGGGGGGCCGCATGGGCAAGTGCCTTGCAATGCGCCCCGGACTTGTTGTCAACCGGAGCCACAATCGGACATAGCGCTTTTTGCGCCTCATGCACCTGCGGCGCCTGAGTCTTGGCAATGCGCCTGCATTTCCGACTGCCCTGTGTGCGTAGGGGCGCGTGGTATCGGAGTGTTTTCGACGGTTCACCATCACATTGGCGAGGAGTATCGGCGCCATTGGTGAGAAATCCCGAACGCCTGACGCAATCGTTGCGACCGGGATGATCGCCGCCCGATCCGCGGTGCCATGACGGTGCGTCCAAAAGGGGGCGGCACAATCGCAAATGTCTCGGCCTGCTGGGGCGCCCGGAGCGCATCGGCAAGCGATGGGCCTATGCCCGGGGCCGATTCCCCAACCTGTTGAAATGCGTATCCCGCGCAAAGAGAGCAAGGCCGGTGTCAGACCTGCCGTTGGACCGGTCGGGCAGGGGGCGGGGCAGGGCGCCGGCAATTGCCAATGCAGGCGCCTGCGGAACTTCGCCCCTTTGCGACGGCGTCGGTGCTTGGGGCTTGCATGACGGTCGCGCCCCAGCGCGCATCCCAGGCCATGGCGCTCTGCGGCATGGCGAGCAGACGTCGTGGGCGCGCCGCTGGCTGCTGCGATGCCGCCGGAAGTGGCGGCCTGTCGCCACCGCCTCGCCAGCAGGGGAAAGCCCAGACGCTCAGGATCCGGTCGCGAATCCACCCTGATGGCTGATCTTTCTTTTGCGCGAAGTGCAGTTAAGGTGACGAGGCACTTGACATCGGGCGCCGCGATTTCGACCATCTGGTCGAAAGTTCGGAGCAGGTCCGCGCGGGGTCTGATCTGGGCTTTCACAGGAGCACATGTTCCCAAACCGATACATGTTTGTACCGGAGCGCCTAATCTTCTGGCGGGTTTGGGTCCGCAGGAAGGCGGCTCGGTCGATATGATCTGGCTAACGCAGGGAAACCGGTTGCGTGTGCTGCGCAGGACGTGGGGAAAGTAGCGCGGTCCCAAAGAGAATAACCGAACAGGGAGTTATCAACATGAAACTGAGATATGCACTTGCAAGCGCGGCCGTGGCCGCCTTGTTGGCCGGCCCGGGGTTGGTTCCGGTGTCCGCGGAAACCCCGCCCAACATGCTGGTCATCGCCAACCGGATCGATGACATCAAGACTTTTGACCCGGCCGAGAGCTTCGAGTTCGCCGGCGCCGACGTCAGCCGGAATGTCTATGAAAAGCTTGTCAATTTCGACCCGCTCGACCTCGACGCTGGCTACCAGCCGCAGCTTGCTGCCAGCTGGGAGATTTCCGATGACGGCAAGACCATCACCTTCACCATGGCCGAGGGACATGTCTTCTCCACCGGCAACCCGGTGACGGCAAAGGACGCCGAGTTCTCGCTCCGCCGTGCCGTTCTTCTCAACAAGACGCCGTCGTTCATCCTGACCCAGTTCGGCTTCACCCCCGAGAACGTCGAGCAGACCATCGTCGCGCCCGACGAGTCGACGCTGGTGCTGACGCTGGACAAGCCCTACGCGATTTCCTTCGTGTTGAACTGCCTCACCGCCACCATCGGCGGGATCGTCGACATGCAGGCGGCGATGGAGAACGAGGTCGATGGCGACATGGGCAACGCCTGGCTGCGCACCAACACGGTCGGTTCGGGCCCCTACAAGGTCGTCGACTGGAAGCCGAGCGAAAGCGTCCTGATGGATCTCAACCCGAACTACGGTGGCGAAGCGCCGGCGATGGAGCGGGTCATTGTCCAGCATATCCAGGAAAGCGCGACCCAACGGCTTCAGCTTGAGCGCGGCGAT
Source organism: Aliiruegeria haliotis (assembly GCF_003003255.1). Taxonomy (GTDB): domain Bacteria; phylum Pseudomonadota; class Alphaproteobacteria; order Rhodobacterales; family Rhodobacteraceae; genus Tropicimonas; species Tropicimonas haliotis. Next base: position 1,115,872 of record NZ_PVTD01000001.1, on the reverse strand, counting down.
ATCGACGTGGCCCGCAACCTGTCGCCCGAGGACGTGGCGGGGCTTGAGGGCGTCGATGGCGTGAAGGTCGTCGACGAGCTGCGTGGCCGCCTGATGTACTGGGCTGCCAACCAGAAGAACGAGATGCTTGCCGATCCCAAGGTCGTCGAGGCGCTGAAATGGTCCACCGACTATGCCGGCATGTCGGACTCGTTCCTCAAGGGCCAGTACACGGTTCACCAGGCCTTCCTTCCGCGGACCTTCCTCGGCGCGCTGGAAGACACGCCCTTCGGCTTCGACATCGACAAGGCCAAGGCCACCCTGGCTGAATCTGGCTATCCGGAGTGCGGGCCGATCAAGATCTCGGTCCGGGACGCGCAGGAACGTCTCGATATCGGTCAGTCGCTTCAGAACACCTGGGGCCAGATCGGCTGCGAGGTCGAGCTGATCGTCGGCACCGGCGCACAGACGCTCGACCGCTACCGCGCGCGGGAGCATGACATCTACCTCGGTGCCTGGGGGCCGGACTATCCCGACCCGAACACCAATGCCGGTACCTTCGCCTTCAACCCGGACAATTCCGACGAAGCCGGCGCAACCGGTCTTCTGGCGTGGCGCAATGCTTGGGGTATCCCGGAAATGAGCGAAAAGACCCTGGCGGCCGTGGTCGAGAACGACACCGAGGCGCGCAAGGAGATGTACCTGGCGTTGCAGGCCGAGCATCAGCAGGTGAGCCCCTTCGGCGTCATGTTCCAGCAGATCGAGCAGAACGGCATGCGCTCGAATGTCGAGAACTTCGTGGCCGGCGGTGCCACCACGGCGGTCTCTTACTGGGTCATCACGAAGTAGATGGCCGACAGCTACGCAAGCGACGAGGGACGGCAATTGCCGTCCCTCCCACCCTGGTTGCGAAAGACCCTCGCCACGTTGGCAACGGTCGCAGCCACCATCCTGGGCCTTTTGTTTGTGACCTTCATGATCGGCCGCGTGATGCCGATTGATCCCGTTCTCGCGGTGATCGGAGAGCGCGCGACGCAAGCCCAGTATGACGAGACATTCCGCGAGCTGGGGCTGGACAAGCCGCTGCTCGTACAGTTCGGCATCTACGTGAACGACGTGATCCACGGCGATTTCGGCACCTCGATCCGGACTGGGCAACAGGTTTCAAGCGATATCGCCCGCGTATTCCCCGCGACACTGGAACTCGCCACGCTGGGCACGCTGATCGGTGTCATTCTGGGCGTGCCGCTGGGGGTCGTCGCGGCGGTCCGGCGCGGAAGCTGGATCGACCAGATTGCGCGGTTCGTCGGCCTGATCGGGTATTCGATGCCGATCTTCTGGCTGGGCCTTGTGGGGCTACTGGTGTTCTACGGCATGCTGGGCTGGGTCGCGGGCCCCGGACGGGTCGGTATCTTCTACCAGGGCGTGGTCGAACCCATCACCGGGATGCTCCTTGTCGACAGCGCCCTTCGCGGTGAATGGGCCGTGTTCCGGGACGCCTTCTCCCACATCATCCTGCCGGCATCGCTCCTGGGCTACTACAGCCTTGCCTATATCAGCCGGATGACCCGGTCATTCATGCTGGAGCAACTGGGGGCGGAATACGTCACCACTGCGCGGGTGAAGGGGTTGAGCGAATGGAACGTGATCTGGGGGCACGCCTTTCGGAATATCCGCATCCAGTTGATCACGGTGATCGCGCTGGCCTATGCCAACCTGCTGGAAGGATCGGTCCTGACCGAGATCATCTTCGCATGGCCCGGGATCGGGCAGTACATCACGACATCGCTTCTGGCCAATGACATGAACTCCGTTCTGGGCGGAACCATCGTGATCGGAACGATCTTCGTGGGCATCAATATCTTCTCCGACCTTCTCTACCGTTTCTTCGATCCGAGGGCCAAATGACAACGAATACCCACGGGTTGCGCGACTGGCTGCTCTCCGACGAACCGACCTCCCGCCGGCAGGCAAGCCTGTCGGCCTGGTACAAGGGCTGGCTGACGTTCCGGTCCAACACGCTTGCGATGCTCGGGCTCGGAGTGCTCGTCGTGCTGATCCTGGCGGCGATCTTCGCGCCACTTCTGGCGTCGCACGACCCATTTGCACAGGACCTGGGTGCGCGGCTGCTGGCGCCCGGCGTCGATGGTCACCTCTTCGGGACCGACAGCCTCGGCCGGGACATCTATTCCCGCATCCTCTACGGCGCGCGGATCTCGATCTATATCGTACTGCTTGTCGCCATGGTTGCGCCCCTCGTGGGGCTGATCGTCGGCACCGTCGCGGGCTATGCCGGGGGTTGGGTTGATGTGTTGCTGATGCGGATTACCGACATCTTCCTCGCCTTCCCGCGCCTGATCCTGGCGCTTGCCTTCGTCGCAGCGCTCGGGGCGGGGATCGAGAATGCGGTCCTGGCGATCTCTCTGACTGCCTGGCCGCCCTATGCGCGGATCGCCCGGGCGGAGACACTGACCATGCGCAACTCCGATTTCATTCACGCCATCCGGCTGCAGGGGGCAGGGCACACCCGGATCGTGACCCGGCATATCTGGCCGCTGTGCATCTCCTCGCTGGTGATCCGGGTCACCCTCGATATGGCCGGTATCATCCTGACCGCAGCCGGGCTCGGTTTCCTTGGCCTTGGCGCGCAACCGCCCAGCCCGGAATGGGGGGCGATGATTTCCGAGGGACGGAAGTACATCCTCGACTACTGGTGGGTGGCCACGATCCCCGGGCTTGCCATTTTCGCGATCTCGCTGGCGTTCAACCTCCTGGGTGATGGCCTGCGCGATGTGCTCGATCCAAAGGAAGGAACGTCGTGAACGACGACAAACCTCTACTCGATATCGAGAACCTCCAGGTGCGGTTCGCGACCCGGACCGGCACGTTCGAAGCCGTGCGCGGGATCTCCTTTACCCTTGGCCGTGAACGGCTCGGGATCGTGGGAGAATCCGGCTCCGGAAAGTCGATGACAGGGCGCGCGATCCTGCGTCTGATCCGGTCGCCCGGCACCATCGAGGCCGACCGCATGGCGCTCCATGGCGAGGATTTGCTTTCGGTCCCGGAGAAGCGGATGCGGCAGCTCCGGGGGGGCAAGATCTCGATGATCATGCAGGACCCGAAGTTCTCGCTGAACCCGGTGATGTCCGTCGGCCAGCAGATGGTCGAGGCCTTGCGCACCCATGAGTCCGTCTCTAAGGCGGAGGCGCGGGCACGTGCGATCGCGATGCTGGAAGAAGTCTCGATCCGCGATCCCGAGCGTGTCTACGATCTTTTCCCGCACGAAGTCTCGGGCGGCATGGGCCAGCGGATCATGATCGCCATGATGCTGTTGCCCAATCCGGAGGTTCTGATCGCGGACGAGCCGACATCCGCGCTCGATGTGTCGGTGCAGCTTCAGGTGCTCGACATCATGGACCGGCTGGTGCGGGAGCGTGGCATGGGCCTGATCTTCATCAGCCACGACCTGAACCTGGTGGCCAAATTCTGTGACCGGATCGTTATCATGTATGCAGGGCGGATCGTGGAGGTCTGCAAGGCGTCGGAGCTTCGCAACGCTTCGCATCCCTATACGCTCGGTCTGCTGAACTCGGTGCCTGATCTTGAGCATCCGCGGGAGCGGTTGGAGGTGCTGCAACGTGACCCCGCCTGGCGCGAGGCCCCATCTGTGAGTGCACGAACATGAGTGCGATTACCATTCGGAACCTGAATGTCTGGTTCGGTGCCGGCGCCGAGCGCTCCGACGCCGTGAAGGATGTCAGCTTTGACGTGGCCGAGGGCGAAAGCTTCGGCCTGGTGGGCGAAAGCGGGTCGGGAAAGTCGACGATCCTGCGCGCCATCGAGGGGATCGCGCCGAACTGGTCCGGCCATGTGTCGATTGCCGGCGAAGTGCTGGGCAAACGGCGCAGCCGTCAGTTCTACCGCAATGTCCAGATGGTGTTCCAGGATCCCTATGCCTCGCTCCACCCCCGTCAGACCGTCGACCGGGTGCTGTCGGAGGTGATGGGTCTGCACGGCTTCACCGATATCGACAGCCGTATCGGTCGGCTTCTGGACGACGTAGGGCTCGGCTCGGGGTTCCGTTTCCGCTATCCGCACCAGTTGTCCGGGGGGCAGCGCCAGCGCGTTGCCATCGCACGCGCCCTCGCGCCCGAACCCAGGATCCTGTTGCTGGACGAGCCGACATCGGCGCTTGATGTCTCGGTGCAGGCCGAGATCCTGAACCTGCTTGCCGATCTCCGGGCAGAGCACAACCTGACCTATGTCATGGTCTCTCACGACCTTGGTGTTGTCGGGCATCTCTGCGAACGGATCGCGGTCATGAAATCCGCGGAAATCGTAGAAGTGCTCGGGGTCGGGGAAATGCGGAAGCTGGAGGCAAACGATCCCTATACGCGACACCTGCTCGAAAGCTCGATCCATTCGGTCAGGTAGAGTTCCGCGCGCCGGTGCGTGGCGACCGTCATTCCGGAAATGGCCCTGCTGAACCGCCGGGGCTTCGGATCCGGAGGTATCTGACGGGCAGGTGACGCTCGGCCAGCACCCCTCGGCCAGCCATCATGTCCGGTGCTTTCCGCATGTGACGTTCGCCCCGCCAACCTTCGTACCGTAGGCGATCAGGCCCTCGCAGGGCCGCGGTTTGCCTGCCACGCAGATCAGCCCTTCAACGTTGCCTTCCCTTGGCCGCACCCGCCCGTGTCGGAGGAGCGTCCTCGGAGGCGCTGAACGCTCGATTGGCGCGCCGGGTGCACGGATTGCAACCGGCGCGGCACCCTTCCCGGGCGGAAATGGTGGCTGTCGCAGGTTGGGGTGCCGGGGCGGCTACCTGCGCGGACCACCGCCACGCATGCCACCGCCGGGCCGTCCACCAGCGGGCCTTCCGCCGCTGGGGCGGGACCGTTGCGGGGTGACGTTTCTGGGCGCCGATTTCTGAATGGACCGCTGGTTGGCCTTGTGCCGCGCCTGGCTGTCGCGCTGGACGTTGGCCGGGGCTCTTTGCTGCGTTTGCGGGCGCGCCTGCTGCGTGCGTGCCGGCGCCTTTTCACCCGGTGTCGCCGCAGGCCTGTTCACCTGCGGCAGGTATGCCGGTTTCTTCGGTGCCGTGTTCCCGGTTGCAGGGCGATTTGCACCTGCGGCGGGTAGTCCGGCCCGCGATCCGGCAGGCCGGTTCTTCAACGCTCCGGCTGCTGCGCCGGCGGCCCCTGCGGCGGCCGCGCGATCTTTCAAGTCAGACGCCCTTTCCGATCCCCGGATATCCCCGCGTTCGGGTGGCGCGACGCCGTTCCAGCCGCTGCCATCCCACTTCTGCCACGTGTCTCCGGACTTGCGGTAGACGCTTCCGTCGTTGCCTGCGAGGACATTTCCCCGCCGACCAGAGACAGCAAATCCGGTTCCCTTCGTGCTATCCCACTTCACGCCGCGGCCGTCGCCTGTCGATCCGCCCGCGACCCTTCCGGCATCGGGTCCTTTCCGGACGACAGCCGACCCCCAACTGCCGTAGGCGCCGCTGCCGCCACGGGCCACGACGCCCGCTCTGTTCGCCGGAGCGCCCGCGGCCACGAAACCACGTTGACCGTTCTCGCCCCAGGCCTTCGCACCGCGCGCATAGCTCCCGTTGGAGGGGTTGTAGACAGACGCCGCCGCCAGCCCGCGATAGGGCCCGTAGCCATACCCATATCGGCCGAATGCGCCGCGCGCGGGGTTGTAGTAGGCGCGCGTCCCATAGGTGACCGGGCGCGGGTAGTAGACCGGAACGCGGTAGTAGCGGTTATAGGGCCTGTAGCGCCAGCCGGTGCCATGGACCAGAACGCCCCATGCCAGGAACGACCACCAGTAGCCGGGCCGGTAACGATAGTAGATACGCGTGGGGCTGCTCTCGTAGATCCGGACATAGGTGGTGTTGTAGGCCGGGGACGTCGGCGGAATGTCGTAGATCTTCTCCGGGACGTTCTCTGCAATTTCCCATGGACCTTCCGCCGAGGTCGATGTGAACCACACGCCATCGAGGATCAGGAAATAGTCGTCGCCAACCCGAATCACCTGGGAGTCCGTATTGGCGGCAAGCATCATGTCGGTTCCCTCGATCGGCTCGAAGACCGGTTCACCGTCATAGATGACTGTCGGCATTTCAACCATGTCGCGGCTCACCTCGACGACTTCCGGTATGGACGCCCGCAGCCGTGCTTCCCTGGCCTCCGATGTATCCGGGACCGAAGCGCGGACAGAATAGTAGGGAACGTCGTCGGGAATGGCCCGGAAGTCCGCCGGGAGATCCGCCGTTGCGAAAGCCCAGGGCCCTTCCAGAGATGGCGCACTGAACCACCGGCCAGAGACGAGGTAGTAGAAGACGCCGGTTGATTTGAGCCGGAATACATCCGATTCCGCGTTCGACAGCCATTCCAGGTCACCACCGGGCACATCTTCGAAAACGGGCGGGCCATCGGTGTTGATCAACTCGGCCGGGGCGTCGGAGTAGAACACCTGTGGCGCGTCCCCATCGTACGGGGTGCCAGGCATTGCAGCCTTCGCGTCGTCCCACGATCCGTCCTCCGGCAGCGCGGAAAGAGCCTCCGGCAGCGCATCGGCGGTCTTCCACGGTCCGGTGACATCGGGAGCCGTCAGCCAATGTGTCTCGTCGCGCAGGTAGAGTTGTCCGGCGTCCCGGAAAAGGTCCCAGTTCGTGTTCACGACAAATTCCGCCGTCGAGGTGCCGCCGACAGGGGCAAAGACCGGTTCTCCGTCGGTCATCAGAAGCCGTGCCGGGCCGTCGGACACGAAGATCGCGGGGGCGTCACTGGCCAGCCCACCCACGTCTTCCTGATCGCCGATATCTGCCAGTTTCGCCGCGACGCGCTCGGTCGGAACGAGGATTTCGCCCGTCGGAAGAAGGTCCCCGACATCGGCGGACAGCGCTGTCACCGCATCGCGACCCAGGGTGCCGAAGTCCATGCGCGAGATGGTCGGATCTGTCATCGAGACGACTTCCGGATCATCGGTCCGGCGCAGATTCACGGTCAGGCCGAGCACGCCGAAGACGGGTTCGGCCTCTGCCGACTGGTAGTATTCCGCCGCCACCAGCGCCTCCAGGGTCTCCACCTTGTCCCACTCGGAATACTGGGGTTCGTGCAAGACAATGATACCGTTGCCGGACAGGTCGAAGGCACGCGGCCAGCCCATGTCGCCGTCCGCTTCGGCAAGCTGTAGGTACTTGCCACTGGCGAATCCGGTCTCACCGTCGAAATCGACGGCACACCAGCTTCCGGAATCGTTGCAGTCGGACAGCTCGACCCTGCTTCCTTCAGGGATCGTTCCGATGGTCCCGTAGGAGGTGCCGGGGCCGGAGCGGAAATTGACGGTCGCAGTGGTGATCGCGGGCTGCGACAGCGCCGTCGTGGTTGTCAGCACGACAATCATCCCGGAGGCAACAAGTCTCTGCACAAAATGTCCTTTCTGGCGGGGTCGGGCGGCGCGCATCGCTGTCGCAATGCTGTAGCACCGGAGGCGAGGTGTGCCCGGGAGTTTAGGGGAGACATGCGACATCGCAAAGCGATCTCGCACCGGACCGTTCGTACAGCACCGGCCACGCTCCGACGTTCCTTCTCTAGCTGGCTGGTGGGTGCTAGAAGCGAAACCTGAAACAGCGTCGGCGCATCGACCGCGGCCCACTGGTGGCACATTTGCCCGACGTGCCGCCAAGAGGACCCCCGCCAGAGGGCCAGTCCGACCGACTATCCCTGCCTTTACAAGACCGATGCCGGAGGTGCCGACGGGCAGGGCGGTTCGCCAGTTGGCTAAGGGTGCGATCTGGGGTTCGTGCGGTCGAAGGGAGACCGAATGCGCCGAGCGGGGATATAGCTATCGAGAAAGACACCGCAGGCGTGCTCCGGTTGTCAGCGGCGAAGATACGGCACATCGCCCGGCAATCCCGTCTGGAAGGACGGCGTTGCCGGGCGAAGTTCAGGTCGATGGGAGACCTGCCCGCGATCAGGCTGGTTCGAGGAACACCGCTTCGAGCATGTCTTCCGAAACCGCCCCCGGCGCCCCGATCGCCACGAGACGGGTTTCGGGAGCGCGCTCGCCCCAGGGCTCATCACTGGCGATGTCGATGCGCTTGCCGACAACCTGCACGACGATCCGATGGTCGGGATCTTCTTCGCTGTAGACGAAGCCTTTCACGCGATAGACTTCCCCCGGCAGGCGCTTGATGGCCTCGCGCAGCCCGGCCAGCGGGACGGGGCGATCCGACCGCAACATCGTGGTCGAGAAATGTGCCGCGTGGTCGTGCCCGTCGGCATGCCCGTGCGTGTGATCATGCTCCAGGCAGCCGCAGCCCGGACCGTGTTCGTGATGATCGGGCACCTCCGCGTCGAGTTGCTCGGCTGCGAAACGTCCAACCGACAGCAGGATGTCCAGCGGAACGTCGGCATCCACGGCCTCCACCAGGCGGTAGCGACGGAAACGGGACTTCAACCAGTCGTGTACCTTCTGGACGGTTTCCCGCTCCACCAGGTCGACCTTGTTCAGGATCACCATGTCCGAGAACGCGATCTGGCGCAGCTTGAGTTCCATCTGCTCGGGCGCGGCGAACACCTGTTCGGCATCGACGAGGCACATGATACTGTCGAGCCGGATCGTGTCCCGGAACCGCTGGTCGGTGAACGTCATGGCGATGGAGGATGGATCGGACACACCGCTTGCCTCCAGCAGGATGTACTCCGGCCGCTCGGGGCGCTGCAGAACCTCCTCGACCGTTTCGATGAGGTCATCGCGGATCGAGCAACAGACACAGCCATTGGCCAGGCTCATGACGTCGTCCTCGACGCCGACCACGAGGTCGGCATCGACGTTGATGGAGCCGAAATCGTTGACCAGAACCGCGACGCGAAGGCCGTGGTTGCCGGTCAGGATCCGGTTCAGAAGGGTTGTCTTACCGGCCCCGAGGAAGCCGGTAAGGATGGTGACGGGAACGGCTGTCGCCGAGCCAAATTCGATCATGCGATCACTCCGCCCTTACTTGTCGTCGTCGGTCTGGATGATATCCGACACCTTGACCGTGAAATCATTGGGCCAGTCGCCATCCGGGGCACGGAACACGTCGGACGGATAGTATTCCTTCGGGTCGATCTCCATGTCGCGATAGGCTTGGTCCTGTTGCTCCTCGCGGGTCCTGCGCGGGTTGGGCAGAACGATTTCGTCCGGCAGCTCGATCCGGCCCGCCTTGGCGGCAGCGGCGAGTTCGCGGAACGGGGGCACCTGCCCGGACTTGCCCGGAAGCGCGGCCTTGCGGTACCAGATCGCCTCCTTGGTCACGTTCACCACGGCCACGTCGATGCCCCATTGGAACAGGCCATCCCAGTGGGCGCGGATACCGGCGAGCATTTCGGCGTCGATGTCGTCGTCCTGGGTGAAGTGGGTCACCATGCCGAGCCGCGGCTTGGCATCGGCGAAGAGCTTGCCGACGGCGTAATGCGACGTGTGGTGGGTGTCGATCGTGTAGTTGAAGAGTTGCTGCGGGATGCCGTACTTGTAGGTCATCAGCTGGCCGATATCCTGACCCGACATTTCCGTCACGAAGACGTCCGCACCCTTGCCGTATTCGCGGCTGAGTTCGTCGGGACGACCGTCGCCGGTCCAGACGAAGCTGAGACCGTTCCAGTCGAGACGGTAGCCCACCGCGCCGTCCTTGGCGTGGCTGCGCGGCCAGGAGCGGACCACGACACCGTCCTCGTCATAGACAATGCCACCTTCCTTGCGGAAATCGAACTCGTTGACCTCGATCTCGTAGCCGTCGCCGATTGGGAACACGTCAAAAGCTTCGAGATGCCATTTCAACATCTGCTTCATGCCGTCGACCATGCCCTGCGTGCCAAGCTCCGGCGTGCGGCCGGAGGGGCCATGGATGCGAAGCGGGGTATAGCCGCCTGCCCAGGCCCGGAACGGATAGAGGTAGGGGATGTCGGCGTAGTGGTCGACATGCAGGTGGGTGACGAAGATGTCGTTTATGAGCTGAGCGGGCACCTGCATGGAGATGATGTTGCGCAGGCTGCCGGAGCCAAAATCGAAGAAGAACCGTTTGCCGTTGCCAAGCTCGACCATGATGCAGGTGCCGGCCTGATCCTCACGTGGCGGGAAGGGCGTTGACCCGCAGAAGGAGATCCGCATCTCGTCCGGCCCCAGCTCTTCGCTGAGCGGGAAGTAGTTGGCGTTGGACCCGGTCATGTATTTCGTCGGGCGGAAATACTCTGGCAGGGAGATGCCGCCGGCGGGCCGGCCACCATAGGGGTTCTTCAGGGCCTCGCCCAACGGGCCGTCGGCGGGGTGGGCTTCGGCCGTTCCCGCACCAAGTCCAACTGCCCCGGCGGCAACGGCACCGGCGCCGGCACCGGCGCCCTTCAGGAGATCGCGGCGGGAGGGATCCTGCGGTCCGTCGGCTTCGGCGTTCGTTGGGGTAGGGTGTTGGGGGTCGTCTCGATGATCATTGGTCATTCGAGTGTCCTCTGCTGGTTCTGGTGTCCTGTCAGGCGTCGAGCGTGTCGTTCAAGTTCGCCGACGAGTTCCTTGCGTATCTCTGCCCATTCGGCGCGAATCTCGGCATTGAGCGTTTCATCGTCCTCGCTTGCCCGGGCCAGCTCGTAGTCGCACAGCGCTTCCCTGAGCGACGGGTGGTCCTCCGCATGCGCGAGGATGACCCCGGCGAGATCGGGCAAATCGTGACGAAGGATCAACGTTGACTCTCAACTGGTGGTTTCTACCGTCTGGATATGTTCAATCCTAAGCCGTGTCGGTCGGTTCGACGACGTAAGCTGGGGTAAGCTGGGGGTGAGTTGGACGTGCGCGGACCAACGGAAGCAATTGAAAACACGGAAAGTTCGTCCGGTTTCACCGACCGCGTAAGGCTGGCTTTGGCGAAGGTCGTGCAAAGCGAGGCCTTTGCCGCCTCACCCCGCTTGCAACAGTTCCTGACTTTTATCGTCGAAGAAGCCTTGTCCGGGCACGGAGACCGAATTCGGGGCAAGGCGATTGCCGTCGAGGTGTACGGGCGTCGGTTGGATGGTGACGATGGAGCGAGTGGCCTGAATCTTGTCCGGGTCGAAGCCCGGCGCCTGCGCCGCTTGCTGGCGGAATACTACGAAGGCGAGGGGGCGGAGGAGGATATCCGGATTCAGGTCCCGGCCGGGGGATACAGACCGAAACTGACGGAGGGGCACGCCCCGCCCCCGCAGCCTGAAACCACGCCCTCGGAAATCGCCGTTGAGGACGCGCCGGGTGCGCGGAAATGGAGGGGCGTGGGAGTTGCCGTGGTCCTGCTTCTCGTTGCGGCGGTCGCGGGTGTGAGCTTTCTCTCGCGCCCGGCAGGGACGCCGTCGGACGGGTTCGGCCCGACCGTAGAAACCGCCGCGCGTGACCTGCCTGTTCCGCGCCTTCAGGCCGTCAACCTGACGGATCAGGCGCGCGGGATGCTTTTCCCCGCCTTCGAATTGAAACGTCAGGCCTTGGCACTGCAGTTGTTTCGGCACGCCATCGAGTTGGATCCGACCTATTCCGGTGGCTACGCGGGGGCCGCCCAGACGCTCGCAACGCTCGCGATTCTGACGCCCGACCCCGGGGTGCGGGAGGAGCGCCTGTCGCAAGCGGAGGCCTATGCGACCCGGGCGATGGAAACCGCGCGGGCGGACGGGTGGGCAAACGCGTCTTCTGCATGGGTACAAGCCGCCGCTGGCAATCGGGACGCCGCGATGGGGTTGGCACGGACAGCAATCGACCTTTCGCCAGCAGACGGTCATGTTCTGGATGTTGTCGGTATGGTGTCTCTCGTGAGCGGAGCGCCCGAACTGGCAGCGGAAGTGTCTGATCCGAAACGGGAACGGACGGGAGAGGGTCGGTTCGGAGCGCGGAACATCTGGGGCGTTTCGCAATATGTGCTGGGAAACTACCGGGAGAGCGTCGACGCCTTCTCCGGTGCCGCTGCCGCGGGCGATCCTGTCAGCCCGCCATCGCTGGTGTTCCAGGCCGCGGCGCATGACAAGTTGGGTGAGACGGAAGAGGCGCGGCGCCTCGTCGTCGAGTTGCGGGAAACCTGGCCAGACTTCCCCGCACAGTTCCTCATTTCGCAAACACTTGCCTCGAATCCCGATGTCGGCGACGACATTCTGGAGGTGCTTTCCCGGCATGGCTTCCGCGCGGAGCCCAGCCCGTTGGGCGGCAACTAGATCACGCCTCCCCGCGTCGCAGGCTGGGATTTTGGCGTCGGGCTTCTGCCCTTGCCGGCGCCGCTCAGTCGCTTTTCCAATGCAGTCTTTGGGTGGATCGAAGGGCTTCCGTGGGGTTGCGGCCTTGGCAATGGATCGGCCCGGCTGGGCGCCTCGGCATCGGTCGGTACGGAGGTCCCCGGCGACAAAAGCTGAGGGAAGCTGGGGGCACCTGACGACCTCGCCGGCAATCACAGACACAGCCGCAGTGCCGTCTGCGTACACAGCAATTGGCCTTTGCGCGCGCCACCACTCAAATGCTGCCCAAGGCGAGTGGTATGGCCGCGGCTACCATACTTTGCTGGGCATTGGGGCGTCCCTTGGGCAGGGATGCGCTTTGAACAGAAATTGATCGGAGGGCTTGGGCGAGACATCGGCGCAACTGGCAAGGGCCTTTCGCCGTATCGGCGTGTGATCGGCATGGCGCTTGTGCAGCCCCGGCGGAACGGTCGGCTGGACCGCGAACCGCGCAATGTCCGCACAAAGCCCCTACAGGTCGGCGGCACTGCATGGCCCGCCTCAGAGGAACGGTTGTCCGGTCATTGTGAACGTCGTTGGCACTTCTGTCTGACGGTGGCTGTGCCGGAAATTGCCGAGCCGTGTCCCGGCAACAGGGATCCCCTACGCAGTCGCGCCTTCGGGCGACGGCCTATTCGGCCGCAGCTGCAGCCTGTGTAACCGGTTCCAGCGCGGCATCGAGGACGTCCAGACCCGCGCCCGACCGCGTGGCGCCCTCGCTGAGAGCCCGCCGCCAGCCCCGCGCCCCGGGGCGACCGGCGAAGAGCCCCAGCATGTGGCGCGTGACCTGGTGCAGACGTCCGCCATCGGCGAGGTGGCGCGCGATGTAGGGCCGCATTTCGTCCACGACATCGAAAACCGTCCGGCCACTCGGTGCGGCGCCGAAGATCCGCGCGTCGGCCTCCATCAGGATGTCGGCCGGCTGGTGGTAGGCGGCCCGACCGATCATCACCCCGTCCATCCCCGCGGCGAGTTGCTCCTCCGCGGCATCGAGCGTGGCGAGCCCACCATTGATCGACAGGTGCATTTCCGGGAACCCGACCTTCAGCCCCTGCACCAGCGGGTAGTCCAGCGGCGGGATGTCCCGGTTCTCCTTCGGGCTCAACCCCTGAAGCCAGGCCTTGCGCGCGTGGATCGTCATGCGCCGAACCCCGGCGGACTGCATCCGGGCCACGAATGCGGGCAGGACGACCTCCGGGTCTTGCTCGTCGACGCCGATGCGGCACTTCACCGTCACCGGGATCCGCACCCGCGCCATCATTGCCGCGACGCATTCGGCCACCAAGTCCGGCTTCTCCATCAGCACCGCGCCGAAGAAGCCCGACTGCACCCTGTCCGAGGGGCATCCGACATTGAGGTTGACCTCGTCGTAGCCTTCCTCCTCGGCCATGCGCGCGGCCGCAGCAAGCTCCTCCGGATCGGAACCACCAAGTTGCAGCGCCACCGGGTGTTCCGCCGCATCGAAGGCCAGCAGGTGGCGGGCGCCGCCGCGGACGAGGGCAGGGGCGGTCACCATCTCGGTATACAGCAGCGTTTGCCGCGACATCAGCCGGTGAAACACCCGGCAGTGACGGTCGGTCCAGTCCATCATCGGCGCCACGGACAGACGGGCGGCGCGGGCGATGGCATCCGTGTCGTCGGGTGTTCCGTCAGGGGCTTGGGTGTCGGGCTGGGTCATCTGTGGCATCTGGGATCGAAATGGGCGCTGCGCTACCGTCGAAGGCGAAGCCGGTCGCATAGCACAGGGCTATCATGAAAGCCAATGACCGGGATCGGGGCTCCACGCGCCATATCGCTGGCCTGCACAGGGATGGTCACCCCGGTGCGGACTAGCCATTCTGCAACGCCCCCGAAAAGTTGCTCGGGAGCACGACCATTCGCCCGGCGATGGGTCTTGTTCCATTGAACCCGGGCGCGAGTTTCTGACATTGCGTCCCCTCGACACTTCCTTCACCCAGGCGGTAACAGGGTCAGGGCCAGCGACCTGCCCACGCCGTCCGGACACGGGCCGCGCCGCGATCAGGGAAGGCGTGGTTGGCCGGTCTGAGATGGTCTCAGCCCTCCGGGCCGTACCAGATCGCTGATGTGTAGGCCCGCTCCTGATGGCTGGTCTGGGCTTCGGCGGGGATCTCCACGCCGAAACGCACCTTGTCGTAGACCACCCAACGCGGGGTCGGGATCTCCAGAACGCGTGCGTAGTAAAATGCGGCTTCTCCGGCGTCGAAATCCGGGTCGGTCCAGACCGTCATCAGCTCCGGCGCTCCGATGGTGTTGGTGAAGCTCGCGGCGTCGAGGTCCACCGTGTTGCCCACCGCCGGCAGTTTGCCATCGGCATCGGGCTCGCGGCCCTGGGACCACGCGACATCATAGACAGCTTCATGCAGATCCCCGGCCGCATCCATCCAGCCCTTCACGATCTGGATCCGGTCGAGATTGGCCCCGACGGGATCGCGGAGCGCGTAGACCATGAAGGTCGGTGCCTCTGCGCCATCAGGGGCTGCACGCAGGTCGCCGCCCATCGGGACGCCGCGCTCATAGCCCGCGAAGGCCGGTTGGCGCGACCGCAGATCGGTTTCGGAATAGTCCCATCCCCCGAAGAACCGCACCATCATGCGTGGGCCGGTGGTGGCGTAGGTCTCCTTGCGGGCCATGGCGTCCCAGAGCGCCTTGCGGCTGTTCTCCTCCGCCCAGACGCCGGTGTAGCCCGAGGCCACAAGCTCGTAGCCCTCGAAGGTTCCCTTGTCGGTCTTGGTGAACGGATGTTGCATCCGGGTCGGGCTGGGCTCGGCATTGGTCGCCTTGCCGAAATAGTTGTCACTGTCTGCCGTGGTCAGCGATGTGTGGCTGTCTGTCGATCCGACAGCGCCGAACTTGTAGGGGTTCACGCCGAGCTTCTTCTCCAGCGCGAGGCCTTGCTTGAGCGCTTCCCGGGCGTATTCGCGTTTCAGCATGTCCTCGGTCTTGGCTTCCGTAAGGTCGAGGTTGCCAACATCCCAGGTCTCGTAGTCCGCGAACTCGTCCTCCGGGCTCAGGACCGGGTGGGTTTCTCCGTCGCCCTTGATCTGGGTGAACTCGTAGAGCGGCTCCCACTTGTGCCGCAAACGGGAGTAATTCTCGTCGATCGGAGCGCCGGTGTATTGCTGCTCGGTCGGGAACATCAATCCGTTGGAGAGGTTGCCGTTGTGGGAAAGCGACAGCACCTTGCCGCCGGTCTTGGACTCGTACTCCTCCAGCCATTGATAGAGGTCCAACGGGTCCGTCGAGCCCACCGGCGGCTGCGTGACCATGGGTTCGACCATCAGCGCCCGGTCGGCGTTGTCGCGCAAGACGACATTGCGGTGCAGGTTGTTGCCCTTCACCAGAGACGTCCATTCGTAGCCGATGAAGGCGGTGAAGACGCCCGGCTCGTTGTATTCTTCCGCCTTCTGAACCACGGTCTCCCAGACCGTGGCATAGATCGCTGATCCCGGCGAGTATTGCGCCATCAGGTCGGGGTCGATGGCCCCTTGCGAAAACGTGGTGATCAGGTCGAGCGCGGCGGCGGCGCTGGCCTCGCCTCCCTCCGAGAGCCCTTCGGCCCAACGGCGCGATTGCTCGAACTCCATGACGTTGGGTTTCTGATCCTTGAGGTCGAAGATCAGCCCCATGCCGTCGGAATGGTCCGTCAACACCATCCAGTCCAGCGGCCGTGCAAGGCGCGCCGGCTGACCGGAGGCCGCCATGACCTCTTCGCCACGGGCAAACTTGTAGGCTGTGTCGTGACCGGTGGTGTTGCCAAAGAGGCCGGCATCCATCGAGTAGCCCGTGTGAAGGTGGGTGTCCCCCCAGTAGACTTTCGAGGGAAAGCCGCGTTCGGCGTAGGGCGAATAGGCCTTCCCTGGATAAAGCCCGCTCAGCGATTCCGGGCTCGGGTGGATCTGGGCTGCGGCGGAACCGGCAACAAGGACCAAACAGGCAGCAGTTGAGGCGCGCGTAAACATGTCGGACTCCCAAAATCTGTGTGAAACGGATGCCCCGGATTGGTCATCCCCCTGGTGTAATTGCCTCAGCCTACCGCGACTCGGCTCGTTTCTCATCTGTTTTGTCGGCAGTGTGGATCTGGCGGCTGGCAGGGCGAGTGCCAGTCAAACCGAGGCGCGTGGTTTCGCGGTAGATCGGCGCTTGGGTTGGCGCTGTTCCACAGGGGCAGAGAAACAAGTTCGTGCCCGAAGCGGAGCACATGGCGAGACGCTGTCTCCGACGTACGGGCATGCGGCAACGCTTGCGTTCCCGGGCTCGGCCAAAAGGGGCACTGCTGCCTGTAAACCTTGGCGATGCCAGTAGTGGTTCCTCTGCCGGTGACAGACACCTCTCTGCTGGCCGCAGGGAAACAACATTGGACCCTTGCCTGTTGCCGGGGCAGGAAGTAAACCCACCGCCAGTGCCGGTATAGCTCAGCTGGTAGAGCATCTGATTTGTAATCAGGGGGTCGGGGGTTCAAGTCCCTCTGCCGGCACCACGATCTACATAATGCAAAAATATCAATGCGATACGTTGCGTTTTTGAAGTGTGATTCCGGCAAGCTTTCGCGGTGGAAGCGACGAGATTGCGCACTTCGATCCCGTATAAGGGAGTCTTCGTATCGTATCCCGGCCCGTATGTGCTCTCGGTGCGTGCCAACAAGCACTGTTCCGATGCGCGCGAAGACCAGCCAAATTTCGGTCCCACATGGCCCCGTGCTATTGGTCCGCCTGAACATGGAAAAGCCGTGTCGCAGGCCCTTTGCCATTCAATAGTCGCCGAGTGCAGGCTGTTTTGGACAGTGGTCGATCCTCTGCAGATCACGTGCCAGCTGCCGCCTTCACATTGGGGCGCGGCGGGGTAGGTCCGCGTTTACTTGAGCCCTGAAACGAATTGCGCCGACGAGCCCGAACCGCCCACCACGCCCATTACGGCCTGACCCGAGATCGTGATGCCGGACGCGCGTATGGTCTCGTTCGGCGGAATCCGCTCGCCGTCCGCGCTGCAACCGGCCAGGAGCGACAGTAACCCGAACGGGATCAGCAATCCTCGAATCATTCCAAACCCTTCCTTCCAGAAGGTGACTTGCACATTCGGTCCCCACGAGGGCAAGCCGAAATGGCCTTTCGGGTTTGTCGACCAGCGAACAGCGGATGTGCGGGCGATGCAATGTTGGTCGAACGGGAGGTCGGCGATCTGTCAGGGTCGTCACTGAAGCGCGTGCGCAATTGGCCGTGACCGGTAATACTGTGACCGGGCGCATACCGTCGCGTGCGCCCTGCGATCCGCGTGCGATTGACGTGGTGGGTCGGAACGGCCGCTATCCACTGATCCCACGGCTTGCGAGAGTCTGTTCCAATTCATGGATCGTCGCTCTCAACGCGAAATCATCTATCCGGACAAACCCCTCGCCACCACGTTGGGTGTCGACGATGGTCACCATGACAACGAACAGGAATCCGGAAAACACAAATGTCCGCCAGGTGAGCTTGCGGCCAACCATCCCGGATCTGTTTCCAAGCAGGAACAGGGATACCAGTGCTGCGGCGAGCAACATGGACTGCGTGATATCCGACACGGGGTTCGACAATGCCTTGAGCCGGAAGAGATGTGCGTCGATGGCATCGTTCATTGCGCTGGCAACAAAGGTCTTGATTGGGTTTGGTGTCGGATCCCGCGTTGCTTCCAGGGTGAGCGGCCAAAGTTTCGCCTGAGCCTCAAGGGTCCGGACAATGAAGGCGCGCGCATTCTCCTCGTTGTTGATCTGCCCATTGCCGGGAAAAATCCTGGTCTTGGCATACTCAAGGATCGATTTCTGAAGTTCGGTGCGCCCGGGATCGGGAAGGTAGTCGGCCCGGAGAAAGACGGTTCCCAGCGACGCAGCTTCCTCGACCATCGCGGACTTGCGTTCGTTCGTAAGCCCAAGGGCATTTCCGAAGCTGAAGGCGAGCAACAGACCGAGGAGAGCAAGGATCGCCCCCAGCGTTGCCTCGCCCACCACGGCATCGACTTTCTGCCCTTGTGCAAGGAGCGACTTTCGACGCGCCGCTCCGGTGAAATAGCCCACGATCGCTGCCGTGGGCAGGGCGAGCAGAAGTAGAAAGGCGACCCAGTGAATCGACAGGATCGGCATGGTGATCTCGGTATACAGCGATGCTGTGGTCGTGGCGTCCATCGGTTTGCTCTCCGGTCCTGATGGTCATCGGGCGTCCCCATAGACGATATCCACATGCAGCATCTGCTGACAAACCCCGATTTTTGCACGGGATTGCGCGAGCTTTGGCTGCGGGGGCGGCCTGATCCGGGCGGAAAGTGGCGATGCGATGATCGGGATCGGGTTCGGCCGCAGCGAAAAAAGGGGCAGCGTGTGTGGCAAGCGGATGGGCGGGCAGGGAGGCCTGACGCGCGTGGATCGCTCCGGGGTCACGCCCCAGCGCTTCCAGCCGGACGCAACCCGGCCTGGCGACCGCGACCCGTGTTGCGATGGCTGGGGGTCCGCAAGCCACAAGCGATCCGTCTGCCATTGCAGCCCGCGTGGACCTTTCCGTTGACTGTGGACACGACCCGCCTGGCAGTTTGCGGATCGTTCGGGCGAAGCGCCCAGACAACGCATTCCGGGCATTGCGCGGCAGACATGGGTGGCGGGAAGGATTTGCCGGGATTGGCAGGGGATCGCCGCAGGCAATTGCGCCTCGTCCGGAGGGCGAGCCTTATCCCGCCAATCGTTGGCTCAAATAGACCGAGGCAAGCGCGGGCGTGGCGATTTTCACATAGTCGGGTTCGGGGATGTTGACGCCAAGGCGCTCATGCAGCGCCGCCACGAGGTTGAGAACATCCATCGAATCCAGTTCGAGGTCAGCCTGTATGTGATCGCCATCCGCGATCGAGCCGGGATCCAGGTCCGGCGCCACCTTCACCAGTTCTTCAAGGAAAGCAATTCTGGCGTCTTCACGTGTCATAGGGCCTCCGGGTGTTGCAGTGCTGTTTCGATCTCTGCGAGAAAACGGTTGGCTTGGCGGCCATCGCTGACCCGGTGATCGGCCGAAAGGGTAAACGTGGCCAGCCGTCTCGGAACCACCGTCCCGTCCAACACCCACGGCCGAAGCTTCGGTGCGCCGATGCCTAGCAGGGCCACCTGTGGTGGGAAGATGATGCCGCTCATGGCGTCGGCGCCTGTCTCGCCGAGGCTGGACACGGTCAGCGTGCCGGTAGTCAGTTCCGAGGAACGCAGGCGCATGGCGCGGGCGCGCGAGACGAGATCTTTCATGGCTGCCATCAGCGCAGGCAGCGGCAGCCGGTCCGCATCCGGGATCGCAGGTGCGACAAGGCCGCCGCCACGAAGGGCCACGGCGACGCCCAGGTTGACGCCCGGTGCCGGGCGGAACCCGTCCGCCTCGTAGTGTCCGTTCATCTCCTTCACATTTGCGGCTGCCACGGCGGCGGCCTTCATGAACAGCGTGCCCAGCAGGATGCGCTCACCGGGGGGGACATCGGCGTTGCGGGCCGCAAGCCAGTCCGAGGCGGTATGAATGTCGATGGTCTGGGCGAGCTGGAAATGCGGGATCTCGCGCTTGGAGCGCTGCATGGCCGCTGCAATCGCCTTGCGCATCTGCGCCATCGCATCGCTGGTGGCGGCGGGCCGTGGCGTGCCTTTGGTGGTCCCACCCGTGGCCGCCGCCTCCACGTCGGCCAACAGGATCGCGCCGTCGGGGCCGCGTCCGGTCACTCCGGCGAGATCCAGGCCGCATTCTGCCGCCCGGTGCCGCGCCGCAGGCGAGGCGGCGATCCCGAAGCCGGTGGGTACTGGCGCCGTCGTGTCCGGGCGCGGTGGCGGTGCGGACATTTCAGGCGCAACCGCCGCGCACGAGGGTGTGTCCGGTATTGGCGCCGCCGGGGCAGACGGCGGCGCCTCTCCGTCGGACAGGATCGTTGCGAGTTGCGCGCCGACGGGCAATCTGGCGCCCAACTCCACGTCCAGGGAATGCACGATCCCGTCCTCGAAGATCTCGATCTCGATGGCGCCTTTCTGGGTTTCCACAACGGCCACGATGTCGCCCCGCGTCACACGATCTCCCGGGCGAACCAGCCATTCGACCAGCGTACCGGCCTCCATGTCGGCGCCCAACGACGGCATCTGGAAAATGCTCATGACGCCCCCCGCCCAAGCGTGGCCCTGGCCGCCGCAACGATCTGTGGAACCTGCGGGATCGCCGCCTGTTCGAGATGGGCCGGGTAGGGGATCGGCACTTCAGCCGCGCAGACCCGTCCAACCGGCGCATCCATGTGCCAGAAGACCTGTTCATGGATCCGCGCCGCGATCTCTGCCGAGAGCGAGCCGCTTTTCCAGCCTTCGTCCACGATGACCGCGCGACGGGTGCGGGCGAGCGAGGCGATGATCGTTGCATCGTCCAGCGGGCGGAGCACGCGAAGGTCGATGACCTCGGCCTCTATGCCATCGCGGGCCAGCGTCCCGGCTGCGTCCATCACCTTGTGCAGCGAACCGCCATAGGTGATGAGCGTGACGTCATCTCCCTTGCGCCGCACGGCCGCCCGGGTGATGTCGACGGGTCCGGCATTCACATCGAGATGGCCGGTGCGGTTGTAGAGCATGACATTCTCGAAGATCAGCACCGGATCGGGATCTTCCAGCGCGGTCCAGAGCATCCCCCGGGCATCTTCCAGCGTCGCGGGGGCAAGGACCCTGAGACCCGGGATATGGGCGAACCAGCCCTCCAGGCTGTGCGAATGCTGCGCGGCGAGTTGCTTGCCCGCGCCCGTCGCCATCCGGATCACCACGGGAACACCGAACTGGCCACCCGACATGTGGCGGAGCGTGGCGGCGGTGTTGAGGATCTGGTCGAGGGCCAGCAGCGAGAAGTTCACTGTCATCACCTCGACAATCGGCCGCATGCCGGCGGCCGCTGCGCCGATTCCGGCGCCGGTGAAACCGGATTCCGACAGCGGCGTGTCGCGTATGCGATCCTCGCCAAACTCGTCGATCAACCCTTTGGAGACGGCGTAGCAGCCGCCATAGGCGCCGACATCCTCGCCCATCAGGAAAACACGATCGTCGCGCTGGAGCGCATCGCGAATGCCCTGTTTCACGGCCTCCCGGTAGGTGACCTCTTCCGTCCGGCCAGCCGGAGCGGTCGGCAATGGATCGGGCTGCGCGGTTGCCACGGTGTGCTTCAGCAGATCTTCCACAGGCTCCCAGGTGCCCGCCTCCGCAAAGTCGACCGCCTCGGCGATCTCGGCATCGGCGGCCGCCTCGATGCGGACGATATCCTCCGCATGCAGCAACCCGTTTTCCAGCAACCAGTCCTGGAAGCGGACGATAGGGCCGCGGTTTCGCCATTCGGCGACCTCCGCCTTGCTGCGATAGAGCTGTGCGTCGAACATCGAATGCGGGCGGAAGCGGTAGGTCTGGCATTCGAGGAACACCGGTTTGCCGGTCTCCCGGATGTGCCGGATGGCGGAGCGTGCAGCGACCTCCACCGCGACCACATCCATCCCGTCCACCCGGCGACTCTCGATCCCGTAGGCACTGGCCTTCTGGTGGATGTCGGTTTCTGAATCATAGCGGTCGATGGCGGTGCCCATGGCATAGCCATTGTTCTCGCAGACAAAGAGCACGGGCAGGTCCCACAGCGCGGCGAGGTTCAGTGCCTCGTGGAACTCGCCCTCGGCTGCCGCGCCATCGCCAAAGAAACAGGCGGTGACGTGAGATTGTTCGCGCATCCTGTCGGCCAGCGCGATGCCGGTGGCCAGCGGCAGCCCGCCGCCGACAATGGCGTTGCCCCCATAGAAGTTGGTGTCCTTGTCGAAGATATGCATCGACCCGCCGCGGCCGCCGGAGCACCCCTCCGCCTTGCCGTACATCTCTGCCATGACGGTGGTCATCGGCACACCGCGCGCAAGGGCCTGCCCATGTTCACGATAGGTGGCGACGATCTTGTCATCGCGGCCAAGGACCGGAATCACCCCGGCGGCAATCGCCTCCTCACCGTCATAGAGATGCAGGAAGCCGCGGATTTTCTGCTGCTGGTAGAGTTCGGCACATTTGTCCTCGAACTTCCGAATTCTGATCATTCCCGTCAGAAGCGACAGGACGTGGTCTCGCGTCAGGCGCGGTTTGTCCATAACCGTCATGTCTCGTCAGTCTCCAGGGTTGAGATGTCTCCCTCCGGCAACCCGAGTTCGCGCGCCTTCAGGAGGCGGCGCATGATCTTGCCGGAGCGGGTCTTGGGCAGGGTCTTGCGAAAGACGATCTCCCGCGGGGCGACGGCGGCGCCGAGCCGTTTCCGGGCGTGGCCACGGATCGCACGTTCAAGCGCCCCGGTCGCTTCGAAGCCCGGATTGAGCACCACGTAGGCCTTGATGACCTCGCCCGCGGTGTCGTCCGGCACGCCGATGACGCCGGCCTCTGCAACTGCCTCGTGTTCGATCAATGCGCTTTCGACCTCGAACGGGCCCACGAGGTGGCCGGAGGACTTGATAAGGTCGTCGGCACGTCCGACGAACCAGTAGTAGCCGTCCTTGTCCCGCATCGCGAGATCGCCAGAGAGGTACCAGCCATCGACGAAACACCTGTCGTAGCGGGCCTGCTCGTGCAGATAGCTTCGCATCATCGAGGGCCAGTCGGGCCTGAGGGCCAGTTCGCCGATATCACCGTCGCCCAGTTCGGTCACGCCGGCGGCCGACCGTGCGACGATCCCGGCGCGGATGCCCGGCATCGGCTTGCCCATGGAGCCCGGCCGCACGTCCTGTGCCGCCAGGTTGGCGATCATGATGCCGCCGGTTTCGGTCTGCCACCAATTGTCGTGAAACGGCTTGCCGAAAACGCGGTTCGACCAGACCACGGCCTCCGGGTTCAGCGGCTCTCCGACCGATGCGAGAAAGCGCAGGGCCGAGAAGTCGCGGGACTTCGCTGCGGCGTCGCCCGCCCGCATCATCATCCGGATAGCGGTGGGGGCGGTGTACCAGACCTCCACCCGTTCGCGCTCAAGTGTGGAATACCAGCGGTCGAGGTCGAACTCCGCCTCGTCGACGATCATCGTCACCCGGTTCACCAGCGGCGCGATGATCCCGTAGGAGGTGCCGGTCACCCAGCCCGGGTCGGCGGTGCACCAGTAGATCGTACCGGGGGTCAGCTCCAGTGCGTAACGACCTGAAATCGCGTGATACATGACCGCCTTGTGCACATGCACAGCCCCCTTCGGGCGGCCGGTTGTGCCAGAGGTAAAGTGGATCAGCGCGGGGTCCTCGGGCAGCGTCTGCGCGGCGTCGAAAACCGTCTCGGACGCCGCCATTGCCGGACCGAGGGCAAGGCAGCCTTCCGGTGCCGCGTCGCCGAGGATCAGGACCAGCTTCAGGGTCGGCATCTCTGCCCGCCAGTTCGCGATCTTTCGGCGATAGAGCGTTTCGGTCGTCACCAGAACCCGCGCCGATCCGATCTCCATCCGGGTGCGGATCGGCTCCGGCCCGAAGGCGGAAAAGAGCGGTGTGAAGACCAGTCCCGCCTTCAGCGTGCCAAGGGCAGCGACGTAGAGGTCGGGCACCCGTCCCATCAGGCCGAACACGCTGTCGCCGGCCGCAAGGCCCTGTGCCTTCAGCACGTTGGCAAAGCGCGACGTCCGTTCGGCCAGATCGGCATAGGTGATATCCTCGCGGGTGCCGGTCTTGCCCAGCCAGCGTATGGCGACCTGCTCTCCGTAGCCCGCGCCTACATGGCGATCGACGGCCTCGTGGGCGATGTTCAGCCCACCGTCCGGCAAGCCGTCAAGCAACGCCTCCGCAAGGTCCCAGGTGAATGTCCTGCGTGTCTCATCCGGATCGGGAAGAGACACACCTCGAGTCCCTCCGGACTCTTTCCGGATCGTACCAAGCATGGCGGATTCCTCCCATTCTTATTTTCGCATCTGTTGCCCCTGCGCGCCATGACCCACGTCAACGCCAGACGTCCGAAAGTGGGCAATCATGACGCATCGGCCGCGGAAGGTGGCTGCACCCCGCGGCGAGACCGAAGGTTCTGCCGGAGGCCGGGATGCGTGAGTGCTATGCCCTGGATGACCCGCGCCTGCTGCTGGAGAACTTCCTGGCGGCGGGCTGGCGGGTTATTGCGCCGGTTCTCAGCGAGGGTGCGCTGGTGCCCGATGTGGTGCAGGACGCAGATGACCTGCCACGCGGCATCCTGGACAGCCAGGCGCCCGGTCACTACCGGCTGGAGGAGGGGGCCACGCGGCGCTGGTTCGATGCGGTTGTCGGTCCGCGCGGCTGGAAACACTGGCTGCACCCTCCCGAGCGCCGGCTCTGGAGGGCGTTGCGCAATGAAGACGGGTTCGAGATCCGCCCGGAGGTGGAGGACTGGCCGCCCACGATCTTTTTCGGCGTGCGTGCCTGTGACCTTGCCGCGATCGCGCGTCAGGCAGAGGTATTCCGCCGCGCAGCTGATCCCGCCCATGCAACCCGGGTATCGGCCACGCGGATCGTTGCGGTCAATTGTGGGCGCAGCGCCCGGACCTGTTTCTGCGTATCCACCGCGACCGGCCCGCGCGCGGAGGACGGTTTCGACCTTGCCCTGACGGAGACGGACGAAGGAATGCTTGTCGAGGTGGGGACCGACGCGGGCGCGTCACTGCTGGAGGGACTTGGACTTCGCCGCGCGTCCGATCACATGCGCGCGCGCGCAAGGGCGCGCATCGCGGAAGCCGCCGCCAGCCAGACACGCGCCCTGCCGAAGGACGTTGCAAAGCGGTTGCCAGAGGCGGCGGAATCGCCGCGCTGGGAGGCCATCGCGAAACGGTGCCTGCATTGCACCAATTGCACCGCTGTCTGCCCGACCTGTTTCTGCACGGATATCGTCGACCGCACCGACCTCTCCGACCAGAGGGCGGAGCGTTGGGAACGGTGGGACAGCTGTTTCACGCCAGGTTTCTCCGAAGTGCACGGCGGGCCAGTCCGGTCGAGCGGTGCCGCGCGCTATCGGCAGTGGATGACGCACAAGCTGTCCGGCTGGCACCAGCAGTTCGGGACCTCGGGCTGCACCGGGTGCGGGCGCTGCATCACATGGTGTCCGGCGGGGATCGACCTCGTTGCCGAGGCCCGGGCATTGACTGAGGGGGACTAGACGATGGACGTTCAGAGCATACCGGAACTGCTGGCGGATCACCTGATCCTTGGGCGCTTCGATGCGGGATCGATCGAAACGCTGGCCGGTTGCGCCCGCAACTTCCATTTCGGAGCGGGCGAGCTGATCCAGAAGGAAGGAGCGCCGGCGGAGCTGGTCTATGTACTGCGCAAGGGCGATGTGGCGATCGAGATCTCGGCCGCCCATATCAGCCCGACGGTGGTCGAGACGGTTCACGGCGGCGATATCCTTGGCTGGGGGTGGTTGATCCCGCCCTACAGAACCCTGTTCGACGCCCGCGCCCTGACGGAGGTCAGCTGCGTCGGCCTCGATGCGGCCTGCCTGCGCGGGAAATGCGACGACGACCCGATGCTGGGCTACCAGCTTTTCAAGTACTGGCTGCCGCATCTGGCGGCACGGTTCCGGGCGCAAAGGCTTCAGGTGGCGGATCTCTATGGTGGCGAGGGTGCCTGAAACGGCCCGGATACCCTCGGCCCTGTTGCCCATGCGGGCCCGTGTGGCGCACCGTCGGCAGGGGCCGGACGACGTTGCGACCCTGTCGCTCTGCCCGGTCGATGGCCGGTTGGCGCCCTTCCGGCCGGGGCAGTTCAACATGCTCTACGCATTCGGGGTCGGTGAAATCGCGATCTCGATCTCCGGTGATCCGGGCAACGCGGACAGCCTGCTGCACACGATACGGGATGTCGGGGCTGTGTCTCATGCGCTGTGCCAGTTGCAACCGGGAGATATGCTGGGCCTTCGCGGTCCCTTTGGGAAACCATGGCCCGTGGATGCGCAGGCGGGCAGGGACCTGCTGATCGTCGCGGGCGGGCTTGGCCTTGCCCCGCTGCGACCAGCCATCCTGCAGGCGCTGGCCATGCCAGAGAGGTTCCGGTCCATAATTCTGGTGGTTGGCGCACGAAGCCCAACGGACCTGCTCTATCCGGAGCAGCTTCGGGATTGGGCGGGCGAGCCCGCGCTCGCGCTTTCGGTGACAGTGGACCGTGCCACGCCGGGCTGGTCCGGCATGGTTGGGGTCGTCACCACGCGTCTGGCGCGGGCCCTGGACAGGTGTGATCCGGCCAATGTCAGCGCGCTAGTCTGTGGGCCGGAAGTGATGATGCGGCACTGCTGCCTTGCACTGGAGGATATGGGCGTGCCGCCGGATGCGCAGTGGATCAGCATGGAGCGCAACATGAAATGCGCCACCGGAAGCTGCGGACATTGCCAGTTCGGTGCCGATTTCGTCTGCCGCGACGGGCCGGTGTTCCGGTGGGACCGGGTCGCCGCGCGGCTCAGGATACGGGGGATCTGATATGGGTGCGCCCCGCATTGCCATCTGGAAATTCGCGTCCTGCGACGGGTGCCAGTTGAGCCTTCTCGACTGCGAAGAGGCGTTGCTGGAGCTGGCCGGGGCGGTCCGGATCTCTCACTTCCTGGAGGCAAGCAGCCGCGTGGAGGCGGGGCCCTATGACCTCTCCCTTGTCGAGGGATCGATCACCACTGCGCAGGACGCGGTGCGCATTCGGGAAATCCGGGCAGCCTCGGCCCGGCTCGTCACGATCGGGGCCTGCGCCACGGCGGGCGGGATCCAGGCGCTCCGCGATACGCGCGACCTCGACGCCTTGAAACGCAGCGTCTACCCGGATCCCGCGCTCATCGAGGTTCTGGAACGCTCGACGCCCGTGTCGGATCACGTGGCGGTCGATGCCGAACTGCGGGGGTGCCCGGTGTCCCGTCGGGATCTGCTGGAGCTTGTCGCGGCGAGCCTCGCCGGGCGGCGGCCCGATCTTCCCGATGTCGCGCAATGTGCCGAGTGCAAACGTGCGGGGACCGTTTGCGTCATGGTCGCAACGGGCACCCCCTGCCTCGGACCGGTCACACGGGCCGGGTGCGGCAACCTCTGCCCACGGATCGGGCGGGGCTGCTACGGTTGCTTCGGGCCCGTGGAGGGCGCGAATTGCGCGGCCATGTCCGCGCAATTGCGGGACCTTGGGATGACGGCGGGAGAGATCATGGCACTCTACCGGGGCTTCAACGCTGGCGCCCAGCCATTTGCGGAGGAGGCGGCACGCCATGAGTGAGCGGACCATCACCGTCAATGCACTGGCCCGCGTCGAGGGCGAGGGGGCGTTGCACGTGCGATTGCGCGGCGACGACGTGGAGATCGTCGAGTTCCGGATCTTCGAGCCGCCACGCTTTTTCGAAGGGCTGTTGCAGGGCAGGGAGGCCACCGAGGCGCCCGATATCACCAGCCGGATCTGCGGCATCTGTCCGGTTGCCTACATCACCTCCGCCTGCCAGGCGGTGGAGCAGGCGTGGGGCACCGACATCCCGCCCGAGATCGCCGCCCTGCGACGGCTGATCTATTGTGGCGAATGGATCCAGAGCCATGTCCTGCACGCTGCCATGCTGCATGCGCCGGACTACCTCGGGCTGCGGGACATCATCGAGATCTCGGAGGTCGAACCAGAGCTGGTGACCACGGCCCTGCGGCTCAAGAAACTTGGCAATGACATAATGGAAGTGATCGGTGGCCGTGCCGTCCACCCGGTCAATACCCGGGTTGGCGGCTTCTTCCGGGCGCCGGACAGGGCCGCCATCTCCGCCCTCCTTCCGGAGCTGGAATGGGGGATCGGTGCCGCCCGCACGCTGGCGCTTCGGTTCGCGGAGTTCGACTTTCCCGACGACCGGGGCGATTATACCTTTGTGGCCATGGTCCATCCGCAGGTCTACCCGATCGAAGCCGGTCGGATTGGCTCCAGCCGGGGGCTGGACATACCCGTCAGCGACTTCCACGACCATTTCACAGAGGAGCAGGTGGTCCGCTCGACCGCACTTCACGGACGGATGCGGGATGGCGCGGCCTACCTTGTCGGGCCGCTGGCACGCTACGCCCTGAACCGGGACCATCTTGGCCCAACCGTGTTGAAGACGGCGCAGGATTGCGGGGTGGCAGAGGTCGAATGCAATCCCTTCAGGTCGATCCTCGTCCGCATGCTGGAAGTCCAATATGCCTGCGAAGAAGCACTGCGGCTGGCAGGTGCGTACGTGCCGCCCGACCCGCCCGCAGCGGAGGTGCATCCCCGCGCCGGGATCGGGCAGGGATGCACCGAGGCACCGCGCGGGATCTGCCATCATCGCTACCGGATCGATGCGAAGGGCAGGATCGTCTCCGCCACCATCGTGCCGCCGACGTCGCAGAACCAGCCACAGATCGAAGCCGATCTGAAACGGGTGATCCGGGCCTCGCGGGGGCTCGACGACACCGCCTTGCGATTGCGCTGTGAGCAGGTGATCCGCAACCATGACCCCTGCATCTCTTGTGCGACGCATTTCCTCGACCTGTCGGTGGATCGTGGCTGATCGGCGGCTCGTCATCGGTTTCGGCAATGCCATGCGGCGCGACGATGGCGTCGGTCCCTGGATTGCAACCCGGCTCGCCGACGGCGGCCTGCGTGCACGGGTCTGGTCGGCGGATGGTATGGGCCTGATCTGGATTTTCGGGACAGAAACGAACCTGACGCTGATCGACGCCACCCGAAGCGGGTCCGCCCCGGGCAGCATCGTCCGTTTCGATGCCATCAAGACGTCACTCCCCCGGCCGCTGTTTCACAATTCGACACATGAATTCGGCCTCGCCGAAGCGGTTGAAACGGCCCGGCGGCTGGGCCGCTTGCCCGACCGGCTGGAGGTGATCGGGATCGAGGGGGCGGATTTCACCGCCAGGGCGGGCTTGTCGGCGGAGGTGGCCCGTGCCGCAAGTGCCGTCGTGGCCGAGTTGACTCAGGCCGTCCGCTGACCCGGATTTCCAGTCGGCGCCGGTTGCGATGCCGGGCCGCAAACCCCGCTTCCATGACGCCGATCAACGCGCGCGCGTCGCATCGGCGCTATACTTGAGCCGGGACAGTCGCGTCGATCTTGCGGAGGAGCGACCATGTTCGATACACACGACAACCTGATCTGGTTCGAGGACCTCGGGCGTGACGATGTCGCGACCGTGGGCGGTAAGAATGCATCGCTGGGAGAGATGGTGCGCAGCCTTGGCGAAGAGGGCATTTCCGTCCCGCCGGGCTTTGCGACGACCTCCGAGGCCTACCGGCGGTTCATTCGGAAAAACAACCTTCAGACCTTCCTGACATCCTGCCTCGATGACCTCGCGCGGGAGCGGATCACCTTGCAGGAGGCAGGCAAGCTGATCCGGGCGGAGATCCGGGCCGGCGACTGGCCCACCGAGATTGAGGCCGAGATCCGCGACGCCTATGCCGCGCTCGGGGCGCGGGTCGGCACGGCGGAGCCATCGGTGGCCGTGCGGTCCAGTGCGACGGCGGAGGACCTGCCGGATGCCTCCTTTGCGGGCCAGCAGGAGACCTTCCTCAATGTCCGTGGCGAGGAGGATCTGCTTCGGGCCTGCCGGCACTGCTATGCCTCGCTCTTCACCGACCGGGCGATCTCCTACCGGGAGATCCAGGGGTTCGACCATCTCGCTGTGGCACTGTCGATCGGGGTCCAGCTGATGATCCGCTCCGACATCGGGGGATCGGGCGTGATGTTCAGCCTCGACACGGAAACCGGCTTCGACAAGGTGGTGTTGATCAATGCGGCCTGGGGGCTTGGCGAAAATGTCGTGCAGGGCGCGGTCGATCCAGATGAATACCAGGTCTACAAACCCTTCCTCGACCGTCCCGACCTGACGCCGATCCTGAAGAAGGCGCTTGGGGCCAAGGAGATCAAGATGATCTATGCGGCAGGTGCCGGGGCCCGGACCCGCAACGTGGCCTGCTCCCGCAGGGAGCGCGGGCAATTTGTCCTGTCCGACAGCGAGATCCTCGACCTTGCGCGGATGTCCTGCACCATCGAGGCGCATTATGGCCAGCCGATGGACATGGAATGGGCCCGCGACGGCGACACCGGCAAGCTCTACATCGTTCAGGCGCGTCCGGAGACCGTGCAGTCGCGCGCCGGCGGCGAGGTGCTGAAGTCCTACAAGGTGACGAATGCCGGGGAGAAGCTGCTCGACGGGTTGAGCGTCGGCCTGTCCGTGGCGACCGGCGAGGTCTGCCTGATCGAGACCGCCTCCGATATAGAGCGATTTGTCGATGGCGCGATCCTCGTGACCTCGATAACCGACCCGGACTGGGTGCCTATCATGAAGCGCGCCTCCGCAATAATCACTGATCACGGCGGCCGCACGTCCCACGCAGCCATCGTCAGCCGCGAACTGGGCCTGCCCGCCATCGTCGGCACCGGGGACGCGACCCACATCCTGCATGACGGCCAGATGGTGACGGTCAACTGCGCGGAGGGAGACCGTGGCGCGGTATATGCCGGTGCGGCGGAGGTCGAGGTGGAGGAAACCGTGCTCGACGCGGTGGCCGAAACCCGCACCAGGGTAATGCTGAACCTTGCCAATCCGGGAGCTGCCATGCGCTGGTGGCGGTTGCCTGCGGATGGCGTTGGACTGGCGCGTATGGAGTTCGTGATCAACAACGAGATCAGGGTGCATCCGCTGGCGCTGACCCGCTACGACCAGTTGCAGTTGGAGGAGGACAAGGCCGCGATCGACGTGCTGACACAGGGCTACGCGGATCGCTGTGACTACTTTGTCCAAAGCCTCGCCATGGGCCTCTCCTGCATTGCCGCGCCGTGGTATCCCAACCCCTGCATCGTCCGGATGAGCGACTTCAAGACAAACGAATACGCGGCCCTGCTGGGCGGTCGGCAGTTCGAGCCGGGCGAGGAAAACCCGATGATCGGGTTCCGTGGCGCATCGCGCTACTACTCCGATGCCTACCGCGACGGCTTCGCGCTGGAGTGCCGGGCCATTCGGCGCCTGCGGGAGGAGATGGGCTTCGACAATGTCCTGGTAATGATCCCATTCTGCCGCTCGCCGGAGGAGGCCGACAAGGTGCTGGAGGAGATGGCGAGGCACGGGCTTGTGCGCGGTGAAAACGGCCTCGAGGTCTATGTCATGTGCGAGATCCCCTCCAACGTGATCGTTGCGGAGGCGTTTGCCCGGCGGTTCGACGGCTTCTCCATCGGGTCCAACGACCTGACGCAGCTGACGCTCGGCATCGACCGCGACAACGAAGGGCTGGCCGCTCTCTTCCGGGAGCGTGATCCGGCGGTGCTGTGGATGATCGAGAGCGTGATTGCCCGGGCCCACGCCGCGGGCGCGAAGATCGGGCTTTGCGGTCAGGCGCCTAGCAACGATCCGGACTTCGCACGCTTGCTGGTGGCGGCCGGGATCGATTCGATTTCGGTGACGCCCGATAGCTTCGTCGCGGTGAAAGCCAATGTTCTGGACGCCGAGTCCGGTGATATGGCCGACGGGGCTCAGGGTGCCGTTCTATGAGCAAGGGGCGGTGTACGCTTTGCGTGTCCGGTGCCGTCTTGGTCTGGAGGCCGCAGCCGGTGTCGAGATAGCCACATGTGCCAGCTGCCTCCGGTGGGCGAAGCGCGCGAAACCGCGCGCGGTGTGGTTGCGCTGGCGTTGGCTCCGGGGAGGTAACCTCAAAGGTCGGCTCGTGGCACAGCCCCCGGAATACGACCGCGCCGGCTTGGTGTTCCGGGCGGTGCGGAAGCCATGGCTCGGAGATGCCCACCACCGTTCCCCCGGTCGCCGGAGTTCTCACCCTGCACAAACGCGCCCGGGCTCCGCGCGGTGCGAGGTCGCGTCGCCATGACGCGCTTCCTTCTCTCGGCGCGGAGGCGCAGGGTCGGCCCATGACACAGACACGGCCGCACCATCCGCCCTACCTGAACCGCCACGTCCCGAACCCGCCCTGGATGCTGCCGCGGGCGGAGACCTTGCCGGGGACCGTTCCGTTCGATCCGACCGACTGGCTCTGGGTGCTCGACAGCTACGCCGGGCAGATGGCGGAGCGGGAGCGGCTGCTGGCGGAACAGCCCGAGGCCGTTCTGCAATGCGCGCCAGGCGCAGAGCCTGCTGCGCGGGAACTCTTCGATCTCGTTCTGTCCCATCTCGATTCCCACCCCGGTTTCGAACCCATGGGCAAAAGGATGCGCTGTCCGGACGGACGGTTGGTCGATCTGGATCGCGACCGCCCCCTCCCCACGCTGGGACGGTTGGTGCAGGAGGATTTCTGCATCCTCCAGAAGCCGGAGGGAGGCGCCGAACACCTGCTGACCGCCGCTGTGCTTTGCTTTCCGGCGAGTTGGACGCTGGCGCAAAAGATCGGGCGCCCGATGCTGGCCATTCACGTGCCGGTCGATATCTATGATGACAGGTTGGCGGCACGGGTGCAGCGGCTGCTGGACGGTGTCCAGCCGGGGCGCCCGCTCACACGGTCGAACGCGCTGTTCTACGATGATCCGGCGCTGTTCCAGCCGCGCACGGAGGATGATCCGAGGCCGGTGGGCGGACCCGTTGCGCCCTGGTTCCGCTCCGAACGGCAATGCCTGGTGCGCCTGCCGGAAAGTGGCGCGGTGGCCTTCTCGATCCATACGATGCTGCTGGAGCGCGCTTCAATGTCGGCAGAACAGCTCGCCGTGCTGGAGCGTCGTCACGCGGCCTGATCGGTCGCCACCCGGTGCGTCGGGGATTTCACCGACTTGCCTCCATGCGCTTCGACCACGAGCCGGATCCCGCCGCCATCGGTGCGCCGCACGACGATCCGCTCACCGTCCTCCACCCCGAACGCAGACCCGTCGGCCGGTACATGGCCTCTGGCGCGCAGGAAGGAGACGAAGGCAAGGACTCGGGACATGAGCCAGTCATGTGGCCTCGCGACTGGCGAAATTTCGAGCGCGTGACCGACCAGCGCCTCTGCGCCGACAATCCGAAGGCCCAGCCCGCCCGGGCCGGTCTCCGTCGGTCGCCCGTGCAGGAACAGGGGCAGGGGGAATCGCATGTTGGCGACGGCGGCAAACCGTTCTGGTGTCAGGATCTGTTGCGACTGGTTCCAATGGACCGCCAGGGGCGGGCATGTCTCGGCCATGCGAACGGCGACCTCGTGGCAGGCCAGCATCATCAGGTCCGCGAGATCCTGCCTGTCCTGCTTGCCCAGTTCCGGGCCCGTGCCTGGTGTTTCACCCGGCCGTGGACCCGGCCCGGCGCAGATCTTCACCGAGGCGCGATGCTCTGCCACCAATTCCGCCCAGTCCTCGCCCAGAAGTCGCGGCAGATCGGATGTCAACGCGGCCTCGAAGCGGCGGTCCTGTACCGGAAGGTCGCGCGCCATGACCTGCACATGGATCGTGTCACTGGTCAGCAGGATGCCTCGCGGCGTTTCCCGCAGGCGAAAGTGCACACCGGCGCCGGACAGCCCGTCATTCACCCGCTCCAGCAGCCGCTCGGCTGTGAATGTGGCTGGCCGTGGCAGCAGCAGTGTTGCAGAAACCTGGTTGGACAATGGCATGGAACTCGCCTCGACTGTTCATGTTTGCTCCATGCTGCCGCTGCAATTGGGTCGGAACGTGGCACGACAAAGGAAATGCCGGGCGCGGTCCGCACCGATCCCGCCGGGACGTCGTCCCGGCGCCCGGTCAGTTGAGAGAGCGATCCACCCAGTAGCGTGTGCCAGCGGCCGTGGCCGATGCCTTCCAGCCCTGCGCGGTGAGGTAGAAGATCGCCCTTCCGTCGACCCACTGGAGCCCGAGGCTCGACTTGTCTTCGCCGAACAACGTGCCTGCCTCCGCGGTCGCGTCGTAACCGTTGTGGATGAAGGTCTGGAACTGCACCGCATCCTTGAAGAAGATCACCACCTGGGTCTCGAATCCGCCGATGCCGAGCGACACGCCAACGCCCGCCGTTCCCATGTTCATGTAGGTCCGAGGGCCGGCGTGGGAGACCGCCACACCCCGGCCGCCACCGGCGGCGACGCCGGCCAGCACGACTTTTCGGGTGTCGAAGACGGCATAACCGACGCTCTCGGCAAAGAGTGTGCGGGCTTCGGGGTATTCGGCGAACAGGCGCGCAAGGGTCTCCCCGGACATGGTATCGAGTTCCGCGCGGGTTTCCTCAGGCGTTGCCTCGTTTGTCATCAGGTCGACAGTGGACTTCATGCTCTCCTCCACCCGGTCGCCGACGACGACGGCGCCGTCCTTGAGCACTTCCGCGCCGTCCTGTGCAAGTCCGGCACCGTCCTTCAGTATGTCGGCCCCTTGCTTGAGCCGATCCTTGAGGCCCTGCGCGGCGGCGCCATGGGCCATCGCCGCGGCAAGCGCCACGGCCACGGCGGTCCTTGCGATGCTCATCCCTGTTCTCCTGTTCTTGCCCGTTCGGCGGCATGGAACGCGCGCGCCGCGCAGAGTGCAAGGGGGCAATCGGGTTGGTTGGCCGGCTTGTCCCTAGACACTGCTCAGCAACAGGCTGGTTTCGCTGTTGAGCACGTTGTCGATGGCACGGACCTCCCGCAGGATGCGGTCAAAATCGCTCAGGCTCTCGGCTTGGATCTCGGCCACCAGATCCCAGTTGCCATTGGTGGTGTGCAGCTGTGACAGCTCCGGAATGCCCCGCAACCGGCGTATGA
The DNA here is from genome assembly GCF_003003255.1 of Aliiruegeria haliotis. Taxonomy (GTDB): domain Bacteria; phylum Pseudomonadota; class Alphaproteobacteria; order Rhodobacterales; family Rhodobacteraceae; genus Tropicimonas; species Tropicimonas haliotis. Next base: position 1,081,007 of record NZ_PVTD01000001.1, on the reverse strand, counting down.
CCTCCGTGGTGGAACGGCCGACCACCTCGATCATCATCACCGCGCGGATGACATCGGTCGCGTCCTCGCGGACCCGGACCGTGAATCCCAGGAGCGTGCCAGAGGCGATCATACGATCAATCCGGTTCTGCACCGTCCCACGGGACACCCCGAGGATCTCTGCCAGTTTCGACAGCGGAGCCCGCCCGTCACGGCGCAGGATTGCCACGAGATCCCGATCCAGTTGGTCAAGGATGTGCTTTCCATCCTGGGATTGCGGCATGTTTTTCTCCCATATCGTCAGATATTGCTGACAATATGCTCTATTGGTTTATTGAAATTGTAAAGAACTGACATTTCGGCAGGCTTGTCGCGCGGCTATCCTGTTCTCTCACTTCCAGACCCCGCACGCGCGCAACCGCCAAGAGGCCCCGAACATGTCCTTTGACGATCGTCAGTCCCTGAACCTGGTTCCCTTTGTCTCGGTCGATGACATGATGAATGTCGTGCTCGATATCGGGATCGAGAGCTGCCTGTCGGGCATTGCCGACTACATCGCGCAGGACTTCGCCCGTTGGGAGTTGTTCGACAAGACGCCGCGCGTCGCCGCGCATTCCAGTGTCGGGGTGATCGAGCTGATGCCGACCTCTGACGGAGTGAAATACGCGTTCAAATACGTGAACGGGCACCCGAAGAACACGCGGGAGGGGTTGCAGACGGTGACCGCTTTCGGCGTGTTGTCGGATGTGGATTCGGGATATCCGGTCCTGATTTCCGAAATGACGATCCTGACCGCGCTGCGCACTGCGGCCATGTCGGCGGTCGCGGCCCGCGCCCTTGCGCCGAAGGATGCCGATTGCATGGCAATCATCGGCAACGGGGCACAATCCGAGTTCCAGGCGCTGGCCTTTCAGGCGCTTCTTGGGATCCGAAAGCTGCGCCTATACGACGTCGACCGCACGGCCACGCGCAAATGTGCGGATAACCTCGCGGGTCGTGGCTTCGAGATCGTTGAATGCGCAACACCGGAAGACGCCGTGGAAGGCGCCCAGATCATCACGACCGTCACCGCGGACAAGCAATACGCGACGATCCTGACCGACAACATGGTTGGTGCCGGCGTGCACATCAACGCCATCGGCGGCGATTGCCCCGGCAAGACCGAACTGCACCGGGATATCCTGCTGCGTTCCGACATCTTTGTCGAATACCCACCGCAGACGCGCATCGAGGGCGAGATCCAGCAGCTTGACGAGGACCACCCGGTGACCGAGCTCTGGGAGGTGCTGACCGGCCGGGCGGAGGGTCGGACCTCCGCGCGTCAGGTCACGCTCTTCGACAGCGTGGGTTTCGCGATCGAAGACTTCTCGGCGCTGCGCTGGCTGCGCGACCAGTTGGAACGGACCGGCCGGTATGAAAACCTCGACATGATCGCGGACCCGGACGAGCCGCGCGATCTGTTCGGCATGATCCTGCGGGCCGGGGCCAAGCGGTGAACGCCACGCCGCCGGTGCGCCGTTCGGTCCAGGTGCCGGCGGCGGTGATCCTGATCCGCCCGAACCATTTCTCGCTCAACAGCGAAACGGCACGGGACAACGCTTTCCAGCAGGACACCGGTGGGCGATCACTGGCGGGTCTGGCCGCAGCGGCGCATGGGGAAGTGACCCGCGCGGCACAGACGCTGGAGCAGGCAGGAATCCGGGTGCATGTCTTTGACGACACGCGGGAGGACACACCGGATTCCGTCTTTCCGAACAACTGGTTCTCGACCCATCCGGGGGGCATGTCGCGCTCTACCCGATGTATGCGGAAAGCCGGCGCAAGGAACGGCGCGCCGATGTCATCGAGATGCTGAAGGCCGAATACCGTGTGCAAGATGTGGTGGATTATTCCGGGCTTGAGCGGGACGGGCTGTTCCTCGAAGGCACCGGGGCGATGGTGCTCGACCATATCGAGCGGGTGGCCTATGTCGCCCGATCCAACCGCGCCGATCCGATCCCGTTGGAGCGGTTCTGTTCACATTTCCACTACGAGCCGATGGCGTTCGAGGCCCGCGACACCGCGGGCACGCCGGTCTATCACACCAATGTCCTGATGTGCATTGCGACGGATTTCGTGATCATCGGCTCGGACATGATCGTGGACACAGCGCGGCGCGCGCAAGTCCTGGCGCGGATCGAGGAGTCCGGTCGGCATGTTGTCGAACTCACCAACGAACAGATCGCCGAGTTCGGGGCCAATGCGCTGGAGTTGCAGGGGCGTGAGGGCAGGGTGCTTGCGCTCTCCCGCCGGGCCATGGCGGCCCTGCGACCGGAACAACGCGCCGTGATTGAACGCAGTGTCCGGCTTCTGCCGCTTGATGTGCCCACGATAGAGCTCGCAGGCGGGTCGGTGCGATGCATGTTGGCCGGGGTGCATCTTTCTCGCAGGTGACGTTGGGGAAGACACTGGTACGTGGTACACTGGCCCCTTCACATCAAGGAAAGGGATCGCGATGACCAAGGTTCTGAAATGCGGTGACCTGATGCCCGGATGCGATTTCGAGGCTCGGGCCGAGACCACGGATGAAATCCTTCGGGAGGCCGCCGCGCACGCGAAGGAAGTCCATGGGCTCGACGTGACGCCGGAGCTTGCCGAGCAAGTCAAAGCCAGGATCACCACCGAATAGGCGATTTTAGGGGCTATCCTCGCCGTCGGAATTTGCCAGTATGCACTCCGAATGAACCGGACGAAGGAGACCTGCCGATGCAACGGAAACCACTGCCTCTGGCGGCCATGGCCATCGGATCGCTTGCTCTGATGGGATGCGAATATCCGACGGATCCTGTTTTCCCGAGCGGCGCGCCAGTGGCACCGACGGCGACCACGACGGTGGAAACGGTGGATACGGCAACCCTGCCTGACGCCGGTCAGGCCGGCCGGCTTACAGCCGAGGAGATCGAAACCGGCGAGGAAGGCGAGATGATCACCCTCACCGGTCCGGGCGAGGAGGTGCCCCCGCCGGCGCCGTTGCATGATCCGGGACAGAACTGCCTGATGGCGACAGCGGCCCAGAGTGGCGCTTCGGAATCGGAACTGACCAAGGTCAGCACGGCTGCGGGATCCACGGGAACGACCGTAATGGTCAAGGTTCCGGGCTCCACCCTGCCGTGGCAATGCACGACCGATGCCCGCGGGGTGATCGTCAACGTCGCACCGATGGAATAGGCCTCGCCGTGGCCGCATGACCTGCGGACCGCGACTTCGACCGGAAACGGAGAAGGGCGCCACAAGGGCGCCCTTCGTTTTCTGCACTGTCCCGTGAAATCAGCAGCTGTAGTACAGCTTGAATTCCATCGGGTGCGGGGTGTGCTCGTAGGCGTAGATCTCTTCCCACTTGAGGTCCATGTAGCCCTCGATCTGGTTCGTGGTGAACACGTCGCCGGCGAGCAGGAACTCGTGATCGGCTTCGAGGCTCTCCATCGCTTCGCGCAGGCTGGCGCAGACCGTCGGGATACCGGCCAGCTCTTCGGCGGGCAGGTCGTAGAGGTCCTTGTCCATGGCTTCGCCCGGATCGATCTTGTTCTTGATCCCGTCGAGGCCGGCCATCAGCAGGGCCGAGAAGCAGAGGTAGGGGTTTGCCGCCGGGTCGGGGAAACGGGCCTCGACACGCTTGGCCTTCGGGTTCTCCGCCCACGGGATCCGCACGCAGCCAGAGCGGTTGCGAGCAGAATAGGCGCGCAGGACCGGGGCTTCGAAGCCGGGGATCAGGCGCTTGTAGGAGTTGGTCGACGGGTTGGTGAAGGCATTGAGCGTCTTGGCGTGCTTCAGGATGCCGCCGATGTACCACAGGGCCTCATCGGACAGGTCGGCATACTTGTCACCGGCAAAGAGCGGCTTGCCGTCCTTGAAGATCGACATGTTGACGTGCATGCCCGTGCCGTTGTCGCCAGCGATCGGCTTCGGCATGAAGGTCGCCGACTTGCCATAGGCGTGCGCCACGTTGTGGATGACGTACTTGTACTTCTGCAGTTCGTCCGCCTGGTGGGTGAGCGATCCGAAGATCAGGCCAAGTTCGTGCTGGCACGACGCCACCTCGTGGTGGTGCTTGTCGACCTTCATGCCCATGCGCTTCATGGTGGAGAGCATCTCGGAGCGCAGGTCCTGGGCATCGTCGATCGGGTTCACGGGGAAATAGCCGCCTTTGACGCCCGGACGGTGGCCCATGTTGCCCATCTCGTACTCGGTGTCGGTGTTCCAGGACGCGTCGACCGCGTCGATCTCGTAGGACACCTTGTTCATGTCGACCTTGAAGCGGACGTCGTCGAACAGGAAAAACTCGGCTTCCGGACCGAAGTAGGACACGTCGCCGATACCGGAGGACTTCAGGTAGGCCTCGGCCTTCTCGGCGGTGCCGCGCGGGTCGCGGTCATAATGCTCGCCGGTGTCCGGCTCGACGACCGAGCAATGCACGGCCAGCGTCTTTTCGGCATAAAACGGATCCAGGTAGGCGGAGCCGGTGTCGGGCATCAGCTTCATGTCGGATTCGTCGATGGATTTCCAACCGGCGATGGAGGAGCCGTCGAACATGAAGCCCTCTTCCAGGAAATCCTCGTCGACCTGGTCGGCCATCACGGTGACGTGCTGAAGCTTGCCACGCGGGTCGGTGAAACGGACGTCGACGTATTCGACTTCATCGTCCTTGATGGTCTGAAGAACAGTTTCTTTGCTCATGTGACCTTGGTTCCTCTGTCAGTGTACTAGTGGTGGTGTCCTGTGGAAGACGGGCTCAGAGTGCCTCGTCGCCGTCTTCGCCTGTGCGGATGCGGATCGCCTGTTCGACGCTGGAAACGAAGATCTTCCCATCGCCTATCTTGTCGGTCTTGGCGGCGGCCGTGATCGCCTCGATCGCGATGTCGAGCTGGTCGTCGGGAAGGACGACCTCGATCTTTACCTTGGGCAGGAAGTCGACGACATATTCGGCGCCACGGTAGAGCTCCGTATGTCCCTTTTGCCGCCCGAAACCCTTGACCTCGATCACGCTCAGCCCTTGCACGCCGACGTCCTGGAGCGCTTCCTTGACGTCATCGAGCTTGAAAGGTTTGATGATGGCTTCGATTTTTTTCATGGTGGCGGCCGACTCCCCTTGATCCGTCCCGGTAATCGCAGAGACCATCTACACGGCACCGGAACAATTCAAGAGCGGACGAGCGGTGATAGCCGTGAGTCGTTTCCGGTGCATGAGGTGAAAATCCGTGCAAGTTGCCTGCAAATTGGGCGCTATGAGAACAGGAAGAGCTGGAATTCATGACCGACCTGCTGACATCTGCCCAAATGCGCGCCATCGAACAGGCTGCTTTCGATAGCGGCGAGGTGACCGGCGCCGAACTCATGGAACGGGCCGGGCAGGGTGTCGTCGACGCCGTGTTCGAGGTCTTTCCCAAGTTGCAGGACAGCCGCCCGGTGGCGCTTGTGCTGTGCGGGCCGGGCAACAACGGGGGTGACGGTTTCGTCATCGCGCGCCTCCTGTCAGAACGCGGCTGGCGCACGGAATGCTACCTTTACGGCGATCCGGCACGGTTGCCGCCCGACGCGAAGGCCAACCACGACCGCTGGGCGGGCATGGGCACGGTGGTGCCGTTCGGGGACTGGCGGTTTTCGCTGCGCTGGGGGTACGGGGACGCGGAAGAAACGCCCAGCCTGATCGTCGACGCGCTGTTCGGAACCGGATTGACGCGGCCGCTCGCCGACGACCTAGACAAGGCGCTGCGAGAACTGGACACCCGGTTTCCGGAAGGGACCGTGCGGCGGGTCGCCGTCGACGCGCCCTCCGGTCTGTGCATGGATTCGGGGCGCCCCATCGATCCCGACCACGATGGCGAGCTCCCGTCACGGCAGGATCTGACAATCTCCTTTCACCGTCTGAAACGCGGCCATGTGCTCGCCAACGGACCGGAGTGGTGTGGTCAGGTTCGGGTGGCCGATATCGGTCTCGATCAGGGCGCGCTGCGGCTGGCGCGGGAGCGGCTGCGCGAAGACCTGTCGGACATGGCGGCGCTCGCGAAACCGGATATCTACTTTCTGCGCAAGGGCGGGGAGGAATACCCGATCGCGCACAAGTACGATTATGGCCACGCGCTCGTTCTGTCTGGCGGGCCGGGGCGCAGCGGCGCCGCGCGGCTGGCCGCGCGGGCGGCCCTGCGGGTCGGGGCCGGGCTGGTCAGCGTCGCGGCACCGGGCACGGCGATGGCCGAATGTGCGGCGCACCTGACCTCGGTTATGCTCAGGCGCTGCAACGGCGCATCCGACCTCGGGGTTCTGTTGGAGGATGACCGGCTGAACGCGCTCTGCCTTGGCCCGGGGCTCGGCCTCGGAGCGGCGACGCGGGACATGGTGGTAACGGCGCTGGGGAGCCGGCGGCGCTGCGTGCTGGATGCCGATGCGCTGACGTCTTTCGCCGACCAGCCGCCGACGCTTTTCGCGCATCTGCATTCCAAGGTCGTGCTGACGCCGCATACGGGCGAGTTCGCGCGCCTGTTTCCCGACATCTGGGAGCGCCTGTCGCGGCAACCGGAGCGCGGACCGGCGTACTCCAGGATCGAGGCGGCGCAGGAGGCGGCGGCGCGGGCAGGGTGCACGGTGTTGCTCAAGGGGCCGGACAGCGTGATTGCGGAACCGGGAGGACGGGCGCTGGTCCATGCCGCCAGCTACGATCGTGCCGCGCCGTGGCTCGCGACCGCTGGATCCGGGGACGTTCTTGCAGGGATGATCACCGGCCTTCTGGCCCGTGGGTTCTGGCCAGTCCGGGCCGTGGAATCCGCCACATGGATGCATGTCGAGGCCGCGCGAAGCTTTGGACCCGGGTTGATCGCCGAGGACCTCCCAGAGGCGCTGCCCGGTGTGCTTTCCTCGCTCGGGGCCTGAACCGGCGCCGCTGGCCGGTGCGCCTCGTCCGTCACCACATCTTGTCGCGGGCGTGGTCCTCGTACCCGGTGTCGTAGGATTCGGCGTCAAAGCCTTCGTCCACGGCCTTCAGGAACTCCCCGGCGGTCGGGACCCTGCTGCCCGTGTCTCCTGACGTCCAGAGCGCCGACCGCATGAGCGCCTTGGCACATTGGAAATAGGCCTCCCGGACCTTCACGACGACGATGGATCGCGGTTGCTTTCCGTTGTGTTCGAATCTCTCCAGCAGCCCCGGGTCAGTCGTGACGAAGGCGGAGCCGTTGACCCGCACGACGTTGTTGCTGCCCGGCACGAGGAACATCAGGCTCACCCTCGGGTCGCGGACGATATTGCGCAGCGAGTCGATCCGGTTGTTGCCGCGCCAGTCGGGCAGCAGCAGGGTCCGCTGGTCCGCGACTCGCAGAACCGGCCCGATGTCGCCGCGCGGGCTGGCATCGGTGCCCTCGGGGCCGACGGTGGACAGGACGACGAACCGGGAGCTTTCGATCCACTTGCGATAGAGCGGAGTGATCCGGTCGACGACCTTGGTCAGCGATGTCGGTATGGCGTCGCCATAGATCGCTTCGAGATCCTCTGTCGCGGTGACGCGCGGCAGGCGGTCAGCAAGGGAGCCCTCCGGGGTGGTATCACCCGGCAGGTCGGTCTTTTCGCCCGCCTTGATGCGGTTCCAGAGGCTGTCCATATCGTCGAGGCTGGCCTGCTGCGGACTGGAGCCGTTCGCGTGAAGGGCATCTTCGACCGCTCTGAATCGGCGGACAAATTTCGCGTTGGTTCGCCGCAAGGCCTGTTCGGGATCGACACCAAGGTGACGCGCAAGGTTGGCCAGCACGAACAACATGTCCCCCATCTCGTCCTCGATGGCGTCATGATCGCCTGTGGCCGCAGCCTCCGCGAGTTCCTCTGCCTCTTCTCGGATCTTGTCGAGAACGAGATCCGCATTGTCCCAGTCAAATCCAACCCTTGCGGCGCGTTTTTGAAGCTTGTAGGCGCGCAGAAGGGCCGGCAGGCCGAGGGCCACGCCGTCGAGCACGCGCGCCTCTCCCTTGGCGGCGCGTTCCTTCGCCTTCTGAACCTCCCAGTCGCGCGTTTGCTGCTCCGCGCTCTTGTCCCGGTACTCGTTGCCGAAGACATGGGGATGGCGGTCGACCATCTTGTCGGAGATCCCGTCGGCGATCTCCGCGAAGGTAAAGCGGCCCTCCTCGGCGCCCATCTGCGAGAAGTAGACAACCTGGAGCAGCAGGTCGCCCAGCTCGCCCTTCAACTCGCCCCAGGCTTCCCGCTCGATGGCATCGGCGACCTCGTAGGCTTCCTCGATCGTGTAGGGGGCGATGGTGTCCCAGGTCTGTTCGATATCCCATGGGCAGCCGGTCTCGGGATCGCGCAGCCGGGCCATGATTTCGAGCAGCCGCGGCATGCCGCCATTCGGATCGTGGATCAGGGAATCGGACATGGTCATGGCTCCGGCGCAGGTCTAGGCTTGTCTCCGATTAGGACCATCCCGGGAGACAAGTCCATGCCAGTTCTCAATCGTATCGCAGGCTATGCCGCGGAAATGACCGAGTGGCGCCGCTGGCTGCATCGCAATCCCGAGCTGGGATTCGACCTTCCGAAGACCTCGGCCTTCGTGGCAGAGCGGCTGCGCGAGATCGGCGTCGACGAGGTGCACGAAGGGATCGCGCAGACCGGCATTGTGGCGATCATTCGTGGCCAGGGGGACGGGCCGTGCATCGGTCTGCGCGCCGACATGGACGCCCTGCCGATCCAGGAGGAGACCGGGGCGGACCACGCCAGCGAAACCGAGGGCCGTATGCACGCCTGTGGCCATGACGGCCACACGACCATGCTCCTTGGCGCGGCGAAATACCTGGCGGAGACGCGACGGTTCGCTGGCACGGTTGCCCTGATTTTCCAGCCAGCCGAGGAGCTTGGCGGCGGCGGTCAGGTCATGTGCGAGGAGGGCATCATGGACCGCTTCGGTATTGGCGAGGTCTACGGGCTTCACAACACGCCCGATGCGGAGGTTGGGGTTTTCGGGACCCGAAGCGGGCCGCTGTTGGCAGCGGTGGACGAGTTCGCCATCGACATCAAGGGGGTGGGCGGCCATGCGGCATGGCCGCATGAGGCGGTGGATCCGCTGGCCGCCGCGGTGCAGGTCGCCTCGGCACTCAATACCATCCTGGCACGGAATGTGCCGCCACTGGATCGGGTGGTCGTCTCCGTGACCCAGATCCTAGGCGGGACCGCACACAACGTGATCCCCGCGAGTTGCTTCGTCGGTGGCACGGTTCGCAGCTTCCGGAAGGAGGCGCAGGAGCTTGTCAGGCGCCGGATCGGGGAGATCTGCAACGGGATCGCGCAGGCGATGAACGTGGAGATCGAGGTCACCTACGAGGTGGGCTACCCGGCGACGGTGAATCACGAGGCGCAGACCGCATTTGCGGCGGAAGTGGCGCGGGAAGTTGTCGGTCCCGAAAAGGTCGATGCGGCCCGCCCGCCAGAGATGGGGGCGGAGGATTTCTCCTACATGCTGGAAGCGCGGCCCGGGGCGTTCCTGTTCCTGGGGCAGGGAATCGGGCCGATGTGCCACCATCCGGAGTTCGATTTCAACGACGAGGCGGCGCCGATCGGGGCAAGTTTCTTTGCCCGCCTCGTGGAGCGTGCCCTACCGCTCGCGTGAACCGGGGGCTCCCGCCGGTTTGGGCCGTCCTGGCGGACTACAAAAAACCGTTGGGCCGGGCCGGGCCGCGCCTTGCGGCGCGGCGGCGCGCGGGATCGGTGCCGCGAAAAGGGTCGGGCGGAGCGATTGCCGTTGCGAGTCCCGCGGGTTTATGGATCAAGGGGAGCGAATGGGGCCTCGGGTGAGTTTGCAAGCACACGCCGGGTCCTTGGGCCACCTGTCGGGGCGTGATGCGACGGCAATCCCGGGCAAAAAGGGGAGAAGACCAATGGCGTTGGAAGATGCAAAGAACGAGGTGGATCTCGCGTTCACGCGCAAGGATCTGCGTGGGTTGGCGAGCGAAAACACCTTCGGAGGCGCGACCTCCTTCCTGCGGCGGCGCTATACCAAGGACCTAGCCGGGGTTGACCTGGCCGTCACCGGTGTCCCCTTCGACCAGGCGGTCACGAACCGCCCGGGGACCCGGCTGGGGCCAAGGGCCATTCGGGAGGCGAGTACCTTGCAGCCCATTGATCCGCCCTATGGCTGGGGGTTCGATCCGCTCTCTGAGTTCGCGGTGGTGGATTACGGCGACCTTGCCTTCGACTATGCCATGGTCCCGGCGTTCCCGGCGGCGCTGAAGGACCACATCGGCGGCATCCTGGATGCGGGCGCCGCGAGCCTTGTGCTGGGCGGTGACCACTACATCACCTTTCCGATCCTGCAGGCCTATGCCGAGCGGTTCGGACCGATGTCGCTGGTGCAGTTCGACGCTCATTCCGACACCTGGCCTGACGATGACATGGACCGGATCGATCACGGCACGATGTTCTACAAGGCGGTGAAGATGGGGATCGTGGATCCCGCACGTTCCGTCCAGATCGGGATACGCACCACCAATGAGGACACGCTGGGTGTGCATACGATCGATGCGCGCAGCGTGCATGAGGCCGCCCCCGGCGAGGTCGCGGCGCGGGTGAAGGAGATCGTCGGTGACAGCCCGGTTTACCTGACCTTCGACATCGATGCGCTTGATCCGGCATTCGCGCCCGGCACCGGGACTCCGGTCTGGGGCGGGTTGGCCTCCTGGCAGGCGGCGGCGATCCTGCGGGACCTGGCCGGGATCAACATGATCGGCGGTGACGTGGTCGAGGTCTCCCCGCCGTTCGATACCAGTGGGGCGACTGCGATTGCCGGGGCCCATGTCGCGACGGAACTCCTGTGCCTGTGGTGCTGGACGCGGCGGCAGGCAGGCCGGTAACTGAGGCAGGGTATCCCAACGCGCATACGACCACAGAGAGTGTCTGGGCAGGGCATTGGCCGTAGCCGGCTGTCCGAAGGCACCCATTGCCGTCAGCGCCGGGAGAGCGGAGACGCGACTCATTCGAGGAGCGAGCAATCCCGATCCCGGCGTCACGCGGCCCGTGTCTGGCAACTGAGGAACGTCCGGTAAGCTATTCAAATAAATTGTATTTGCTTCTTGCCTGCGAGCTTTCATCGCCGCGGTAGGTTTGACCAATCTGACCAGATCCCACGCCAAAGGCGCTTATGGGTGGCGATTGCCGCTGTCGTGTGTGGGGCCACGGGGCGCAGGCGTCGCAACCCTGCAGCTTCTGCTGGCGGTCGATTTGCAGGTCCTCTCCGCGGTTGTGTCTCTGGCAACGGGGATTTCCCGGCAAAGACGGTCAGCGCCGCCGGGGTCACCGATTCCTGCCGTGATGCCGGGGTCTCCGTCACGTAGCCAGTATAGGATCCGGGGCTATGGACCGCCTCGGATCAGACGTTGGTGCCGGGCGGCACGCAGGCGACATGCTGTTTGATCGCCACCGTAGGGGAACACATGAGCCAGGCAAATCGGGGTCGCTGGCGGGCTTTGCGGTCAGCATTGGAGCAACCGTCCAATACCGGCCAAAAAAGTTACTCTGAGCGTTTTCTGCGGTCCTGACATCGTTCGCGGCGTCTGAATGCCGACGTCAATGATGGATACGTGCACCACGTTGGTTGGAAATTGGCCGGCCAGAGGTGGTCACTCCCATTCCGGCCCGGCCGACGCCTCTGGCGATGGACTCAGGTGTCGCGCGCTTCCGACGCGTGCCCGGCTGAACCAAATGCGACGGGTCAAAACGTCCGGGGCCGCTCGTCTTCCTGCGCCACGCTCTGTAGCCTGGAACTCATGCATCCTTCGCTGACCTCACGCCACATCGGGTTGTTGAGGGACATTTCGCAGCGCGCCATGAACATGCGTCCGTCGACATGCAGGCAGATCATCTCGCCCAGTTCCACGCGACTGCCGGTGGAGTCGGTGCAGTAACAGTCGATAACCTTGCCTGCGGGTGTCTTTACGTCTGCGACAGCAGGTGGCGTGAGCAGTGCCGCGAAAAAAACCGTTATCCAGCGCATTCCTGAATCCTAGCATGGTCTGTGCTCTTGACCAAACCTGCTCTTTGCGGCAGGCAGCCGGCATGGTTCCCGAGGACAGACTGGACGAGATCGCCGCACGCTTCGAGTTTCTGGAAGCGAAGATGGCAGGTGGTGCCGAGGCAAGCGAGATCGCACGCCTCGCCAAGGAATATGCCGATCTGAAGCCCGTTGTGGCCGAAATCGCCGCGTGGAAGCAATGCCTTGCCGATATCGCGGAGGCGGAGGCAATGCTGGACGATCCGGAGATGAAGGCACTGGCGGAGGAGGAGCTACCGGTCCTCCGTGAACGCCTGCCCGGGCATGAGCAGGCCCTGCGGATGGCGCTGCTTCCCAAGGATGCCGCCGATGCCCGCCCGGCGATGATCGAGATCCGGCCGGGAACGGGCGGCGAGGAGGCGGCGCTTTTTGCCGGTGATCTTTTGCGCATGTACCAGCGCCATGCGGAGGCGCAGGGCTGGAAGTTCGACGTCATCGAGGCGCAGGAAACCGAGCTGGGTGGGATCAAGGAAGCGGTGATTCACGTGCAGGGCGAGGGTGTCTTTGCCCGGCTGAAGTACGAATCCGGCGTTCACCGCGTGCAGCGCGTGCCTGAAACGGAATCGGGTGGGCGTATCCATACCTCCGCCGCGACCGTCGCGGTGCTTCCGGAGGCGGAGGAGGTGGACATCGCCATCCCGTCCACGGATCTGCGGATCGATACGATGCGCGCCAGCGGTGCCGGCGGCCAGCACGTCAATACCACCGACTCGGCCGTCCGGATCACCCACCTTCCGAGCGGGATCGTCGTCACCAGTTCCGAGAAATCCCAGCATCGCAACCGCGAGATCGCCATGCAGGTGTTGCGCGCGCGGCTCTACGATATCGAGCGGCAGAAGGCCGACGCGGAGCGGGCCGCCGATCGCCGGAGCCAGGTCGGCTCCGGGGACCGGTCAGAGCGCATCCGAACCTACAACTTCCCGCAGGGCCGCATGACGGACCACCGGATCAACCTGACCCTCTACAAGCTTGATCAGGTGATGCAGGGGGACTTGTCGGAGGTGATCGACGCGTTGGTTGCGGACGACCAGGCCCGGAAGCTGGCCGAGCTGGGCACGTGAGCACAATCGCGGCGGCGGTCGCGGAGGCGCAGTTGCGGCTGCGCGCGGCCGGGATCGACACCCCGGAGCGGGATGCCCGCCGGTTGGTGGCCTTCGCCGCCGGGATCGCACCCGATCGCCTGTCCCTTGCCATGCGGGATCCGTTCGAGGCGGAGGCGGCGCTGGAGCGGGCGTTGAAGGCGCGGGAGCGACGACAGCCCGTGTCGCAGATTGTCGGCGAACGGCTGTTCTGGGGGCGCCGGTTCGAGGTCACGCCAGACGTTCTGGACCCGCGGCCCGAGACCGAGGACCTGATTGCGCATGCCTTGCAGGAACCGTTCGAAAGGGTCCTGGATCTTGGAACAGGTTCGGGCTGTATCCTTCTGACATTGCTGGTGGAACGTCCGTCGGCCCAAGGCGTCGGTACGGATCTTTCAGGGGCTGCGCTCGCGGTGGCGCGGCGCAATGCCGAGCGGCTCGGCATTGCCGCAACGTTTCAGAAGTCGGACTGGTACGGCGCCGTGGAAGGGGGCTTCGACCTGATGGTCTCCAACCCGCCCTACATCGCCGCCGCGGAAATGACGGACCTCGCGCCGGAGACGCGTGACTGGGAGCCGCGCATGGCGCTGACCGACGAGGCCTGCGGGCTCACGGCCTATCGCTCCATTGCGGCCGGGATCACCGCGCATCTTGTCCCCGGCGGCCGGGTTCTGGTCGAGATCGGCCCCACCCAGGGCGAGGCTGTTGCCGGCCTGTTCGGGGAGGCCGGGCTTGAGAACATCACCGTCCACCCAGATTTCGACGGGCGCGACAGAGTGGTCGCTGCACGCCGTCCAACGGCCAAATCGTAGCCTTTTAGGCACGATTCCGCGCCCGAACGCCCCAAAATGGCGTGAGTTACCGGTTTTTGACTTGTCACCGGCGGTATCCCATGATTATCAGACAGTGTACGGAGCGACGGGCAGCAGCCCCCCGTACGAGCAACCACAACAACGCGGACCATGCGACGGGATTTTTCTTCCCGCTGTCAGGGACACAAGGTCCGGCTCACCGCAACAAGGCGGATCAAAGAAACCAATGAGATCATCAAAGTCACGTTCGCGTTCCAAGTCGAACCGTCAGAGGTCGGTAGGGAACATTGTCAACCGGGTCTTCGATTCTTCCGGTCCGGAAGGCAAGGTGCGTGGCACCCCGCAGCAGATTATCGACAAGTACACCCAGCTTGCCCGCGATGCGACGCTTGGCAACGACCGTGTAGCCGCCGAGAACTTCCAGCAGCATGCCGAGCACTACACGCGAATGCTGGGCGAGGCGCAGCGGGAACAGGAAGCCCGTCGCGAGCAGCAGGAACAGCAGAACCGCGAGCGTCAGCGGGAACGTCACTCCGACAATCAGCAGAATGCGAACCGTGGCGGCGGAGGTGGCGGTCAGGATCAACAGCCGCGGCCGCAGCAGCAGCCCCAGCATCAGCCGCCGGCGGAAGCATTGCAGGCGGTCGATCCGGCGCAGAGCGAGCAGCCTGACCTGATCGAAGACACGATGACAAGCGCGCCCCAGCCGGACCTTGTCGGTCTTGAGAGTGCGCCCGCTGCCGATGCCGGTCTGGTGGAAACCCCTGAGACCGCGCCGAAACCGAAAGCCAGGTCGCCCCGTGTGCGCAAACCGCGTGCGCCGAAGCCCGACGCACCGGCAGCCGCTTCCACGGACGGCGAATCCGCCGATGCCCCGGCCGCTCCCGCTCCGAAGAAACGCACCCGCAAGGCGCCTGCCAAAAAAGCGGAAGACGCCCCGGTAGAGGGCGGCGAGGGGCCTTCGGAAGCCGCCGAGTAACCTGAAACGATTACGCCCCGGCAGGCGCCGGGGACGTCATTGGCGGCATCGTCTGCGCTGTCGGGCTATCGTGCCGCCAGCGCCCGGGCGAGTGCCGCGAACCCGGCGATATCGACGCGTTCGGCCTTCTCTGTCGGGGCAAGGCCAGCGTCGGACAGCAACGCCTCGATAATCCCCCCAACCTCTTCAATGCGGAGCGCAGCATCGGCCCGCACAATGGGGCTATCGTGCCGCCAGCGCCCGGGCGAGTGCCGCGAACCCGGCGATATCGACGCGTTCGGCCCTCTCTGTCGGGGCAAGGCCTGCGTCGGACAGCAATCCCTCGACATCGCCGCCCAGCCCCTTCAATGCGGAGCGCAGCATCTTGCGTCGCTGGTTGAAGGCCATGGCGACGACCCGGCTCAACACCTCCGGATCGGCCGGATGGAGCGGTTCGGGGCGCGGTCGCAGATGGACCACCGCGGAACTGACCTTGGGCGGCGGTGTGAAGGCCTCCGGGGGCAGCCGCAGGGCAATCCGCGCCTCGCATCGCCATTGGGCGAGCACGGCCAGCCTGCCGTAGGCCTTCGAGCCCGGCGTGGCGACGATCCGCTCCGCGACCTCTTTCTGAAACATCAGCGTCAGCGAGGCCCAGTAGGGCGGCCAGTTTGCGGGCGTCAGCCAGCGGACCAGCAATTCCGTGCCCACGTTGTAGGGCAGGTTGGCCACGACGTGGATCGGCGCCTGCAGATGCGAGAGCGGATTAATGTCGAGCGCATCCCCTTCGACGACGTCCAGCCGCTCCGGGTAGGCCGCGGCGATTTCGGCCAGCGCGGGCAGGCAGCGCGCGTCTTTCTCGATCGCTAGGACCCGGCCCGCGCCTTCGGCCAGCAGCCCGCGGGTCAAGCCGCCGGGACCCGGTCCGACCTCGAGCACAGACGCTGACGAAAGGTCGCCCGGGATCCGTGCGATCCGCGACGTCAGGTTCAGGTCGAGCAGGAAATTCTGACCCAGCGATTTCTTCGCCGCCAGTTCATGGGTTGCGATGACCTCTCGCAGGGGGGGAAGCCCGTCAATAGCCACGGCCAGGGTCCTTTGTCATTTGGGCATTGCCGCCCGCGCCGGGGGGCGCTGCGCATTCGGGGTCGGACTGGCCCACGGCCCGTGATGTGCCCACACGTCCGCTCACGCTTCGGCCCGCGCCTGCGCCATCCGGACGGCCATTCGCAGCGCCTCCACCGTCGAGCGGATATCCGCGATTCCCTTTCCGGCTATGTCGAAGGCGGTGCCGTGATCGGGCGAGGTGCGAATGAATGGCAACCCCAGCGTCACGTTCACGCCGCGCGCGAAGTCCAGCGTCTTGATCGGGATCAGCGCCTGATCGTGGTACATGCAGAGCGCCGCATCGTAGCGGGCCCGGGCTTCGGGGTGGAACATCGTGTCGGCGGGCAGGGGGCCGGACAGGGCGAACCCCTCGGCGCAGAGCCGCTCCAGCAGGGGCGCGATCATCTCGCCTTCCTGCCGGCCCATGGTTCCGCCCTCGCCGGCATGGGGGTTCAGTCCCGCCACGGCAAGGCGCGGATGTGCGATACCGAAATCCCGCGCCATCGCCCGCGCCGTGATGCGGATCGTCTCGGACAGCAGGTCCTCCGTCAGGGCTGCGGGGACGTCTTCCAGCGCAATATGGATCGTAACGGGCACGACCCGCAAGGCATCGCAGGCGAGCATCATCACCACGCGCTCCACCCCCGCCAGCGCGGCGAGGTATTCGGTGTGACCGGGATAGGCGAACCCCGCGCCGTCCTTGAGCGCCTTCTTGTTGATGGGGGCGGTGACGATCGCGCCGGCGGCGCCGGTTCTGGCCAGGTCCACCGCCCGTGCGATGACCTCGATCACACCGGCGGCGTTGGCGGGGTCCGGGGTTCCCGGAACCGCAGGCTTCGGGAATGGTGTCGGCAGCACGGGCAGGCCGTCACGGGCCGCCTCTGGCGCCTCCGCCGGGCGCGCGATCTCCACGATCCCGGTGCCGGGTGGCAAATGCGCCGGATCGCCGATCCAGGCAAATGGCAGGCTTGCGCCGTGTTCGGCATGAATGCGGGCCGCGATCTCCGGGCCGACGCCGGAGGGTTCGCCGCAGGTCATCACCGGTGGCAACACCGCCGAAAGCGTCGGGGAAGGCTCTGCCATCACGGGTACCGGATGATCGCGTCGGCTTTCAGCTGCTCAAGGTAACCTTCGCCGTAGGAGGCAACGCGCTGCCCGACGAGGCTGCGCCGGACGTCCTCCCGGTCGGGCGCTTCCTCGAAGTTCTCCGTCCGGCTGCACAACATCAGCATGACCAGCGATCCGGCCTGGCTGGTGCTGGTCGAGATCTCTCCTGGATCCAGCTTTGCCAACTGGAGGGCGATGCTCTGCGGAACCTGCGACACGGGCAGTGTGTGGAACTCCAGCCGTTCGGGCTGCTGCCCCTGGTTCACCGCGTAGAGGTCCTCGCAGGTGTCGACGCGGTTTCTCACCTCCCGCGCCTCGCGCGCGGCAGCCTCTGTCCCGGCGCCGGGGATCAGGTAGCGCGCATATTCCAGCGTCACGTTCGTGGCCTCGGCGAAGCCCGTCTCCCGCAACTCGATCAACTGGAACAAGGCGATCGCATTGCCGCCTGTCAGCGGTTCGGCAATCTGCCCGGGCGCAAGCGTCAGGATCTGCGCCCGCAGTGGCGGTGGCAGTTCGGTGAGGGGCAGGGCGCGTGGCATGCGCCCACCGCTTGCCGCGCTCGTGGCGGCGGAATACTGGCGTGCGGCGGCGGCGAAGGCGCCAGGCGTGCTGATGGTCTCGGTCAGTTGCTCTGCGAGCGCCTGGGATCGCTCAAGCTCTTCCTGGTTGCGGGCCGGCAGGATGATTTCCGCCAGCAACGCCTCGGCGCCACCACGACGGGAGGTCAGCGCCAGCGCCCGGTCGACCTCCGCGTCGGTGACCTGGGTGCGCGGCCCGAACCGCGTCTGCACCACGCGGCGCCACAGCAGGCCCGCCTCGACAAAATCCCGGAAGGTTTCGGAGGTGACACCGTCAGCAGCCAGCATGCTGGTGAAGGTCTCCGCGTCCATGTCTGCGCGCCCTGCGAACTCCTCCATGCCGCTGAGGATTTCGTCGGGATCGAGTACGATGCCCATTTCCGCCGCGGCCTGCTGGCGCAGCCTGTCTTCTATCAGGGCCTTGAGCGCCTCTTCCTCGATGTCACCGGGGGCCCGGAAAAGACGCATCATCGTGATCCGCTGTTCCAGCTCGAAACGGGTGATCGTGCTGTCGTTGACCTTGGCCACGGGGGCAAAGAGGTTCGATTGCGCCCGGCTTTCGGTGCCGAGGCCAACCCAGCCCGCAAACACCGCAACCGCCACCAGAAGTCTGACCACCATCGCCATTCGTTCCTGCACTTCCTGCCGTTCGCCCCGGATCCTGTCCGAAGCCCTTGTCGCGTTCTAAGCCAGCACCGCCGGTCCCACAAGCCGCACTAGAGGCGGCAGCCCGGCCGGCTGGGGCGCTGCCGCCCGGAGCCGGTGTCCCCGAACCCGGCCAGCTTGATCTCGAAATTGTAGTCCGTCGTCGGGCGGATCTGCGCCGAAGAGGTGAACCGACGCCGGATCGAGAAGTCGAAGGTGGCGCATTCGGTGCTGTATTCCAGCCCGAACCGCGCCGAGGCGGAGCGGTTCAGTTCGATGTCGTAGCGCACATCGACCGTTGTCAGCCAACGGTCATTCACCTGCCAGTCGCCATCCACCGTCAGCTCATGGGTGACGGCGTCGCGATCCTCCGCCACGCTGGGTTCCATCCAGATGTAGGAAGACCCGATATCGATCCATTCGTTCTCCCAGTCGAAGCGCAGCTCGTTCTTGGTCACGTCGAAGGCGTCGTCGAAGAGCGTCCGGTTGGTGAAGGACATCGCGTTGGGCAGGCGCAGCTGCACCCCGGCGAGCCAGTCCGAGCGCAACCCGTCAAGGCTCTCGTACCCGGCAAACTGGTGCAGATCGCGCTCGCGCAGGATCCGCCCGACAGTTGTCCCCAGCGACCAGCCGGTCGGGTCGTAGCGGGTCCAGCTCACCCCGATATTCGCCCTGAGCCCACGTTCCAGCGCGTCCCCCGCAGGGAAGCGCGACAGCGAGAAGAGGTTGCCCTCGTCGAACTCAAGCTGGGTGCTTTCGTCCCGCGGCGTGTCCTTTCCGTCATCGGGGCTCCAGACCATCTGCATCACCGGCTCGATCACATGCCCTGCGCGAGCGCCCTGCTTGATCCAGGGCCAGCGCACTTCGGCAAGACCGTATGGGGTGAACTCGGAGATGTCGTCGGGATAGGTGCTGTCGTTGTAGACGCTGGTGTGGTCCATCTGGGCCTGCGCAGCGGTGGAAAAAAGCACCCCCCACGGTCCCTTCCAGTCGCGCCGCCAGTCCAGCGCGCCGGAGATCCGCGTCACGTCCCGTCCCACCACATCCTTGTTGCTGTTGCGCTGGTGGCCATGCCCGTCAAGTTCGAACCGGGCGATGCCGCCGAGGAACCGCGGCTGGAACTTTTCGATCCATGTCAGGTCGCCGACGAGAAAGGGTTGTGTCTCGTTGTCCTCTGAGGACCGCAACGACTCGTAGGCGATGAGCTCCGCGACCACGAGCTGGCGACGGTCCGCGCGGGAGATCGTCAGTGCGCTGTCGAGCCGGTCCTTGTCGGAATAATCGTAGTCGAGCAGATAGGTGTCGTCAGAGGTCAGCTCCACGTCGAATTCGAGCTTCAGGTTGCGCGGCAGCCTGAACTCCCCTTCCGCGAACAGGTAGGCGCGCGGGTCATCGACAATGTCATCCTTGCTGAAGGCGCCGTTCACTTCGATATCGCCGCCGCGGTACGCCTCCCGGTAGCGGTATTCCAGCGTGCGGGTCCGGTTGGTCGACAGGTAAGGCGTCACCGTCAGGTCACGGGAATCGCCGAGCTTGATGAAATACGGGATCTTCGCGCCGAAGCCGAGTTCGTCGGTGGAACGGAGGCTCGGGGTGAGAAACCCGGTCGCCCGGTCGAGCGTCGGATCAGGCAGGCGCAGGCGCGGCAGGTAGGCCACAGGTACCCCCACGACATCGAAGATCGCGTCGTCGAAATAGAGTTGCCGCTCCACCTCGTCGTGGACCACGCGGCGGGCACGGATCTGCCACAGCGGCACCGGGTGAGCGGCGCAGACCTCACAGGAGGAGGCGGTCGTCTTGTAGAGTTGCGTGTAGCGGCCGCTCACGCGGTTGATCTCGGTTGCGGCCAGTTGCAGTTGCTGGTCCAGAACCACGCGCGCAGAGCGGATCAACCCTTCCGTCAGGTCGGTCGAAAGCTCGGCACTGTCGGCCAGGACAAGCGCGTTTTCGCCCTGGGTGATCACGATCGGCCCCTCGATCTGCAAGTTACCCGTATCGTCGTCGTAGATGATGCGGCCTGCCTTGATCCTCGTGTCGCCATAGAGCGCTTCGACATTGCCCGTGGCGACAAGCTTTCCGTCCTCGGTGATGTCGACGCGGTCGGCGATCAGGGTGGAGAACGTGCTCTCCGGCGCCTGCACCTGCGCGGTCGCTGGCGCGGCCAGCAGCGCCGCGGCGATCCCGATGGCGATTGTGGTCTGGCCCCGGATGCATCGCGTGCCCCGCCGACCGAGCTTACCGGGGGGTGCGAAGGGCAGGGGCATCAACCATCCTCCAGGTGCAGGAGGATGCCCAGCGACATCAGTATGGCGATGACCGGTGGCGCCCATGCCGCGAGAGAGACCGGGATATCCCCATTCTGGCCGAGGATCTGCGCGAAACTGCGGATGAAGAACGCCGAGAAGCCCATGAGCAACGAGAAGAGGACCATGAGCCCGGTCCGCCCGAACCGTGTATGCCGCATGGTGAACCCGGCGCCGATCATCACCATGGAGGCGAGAAACAACGGCAGCGCCAGTTCCATCTGGAACCAGACACGATGCAGCCGGGCGGAAAAACCAGCCTCGTCGAGGTTGCGGATGAAGGCGGGCAGATCCCAAATCGATACAGCTGCGGGCGAGCCGAAGCTGTCAAGGATCTGCTCCTGCGTCAGGGTCGAGGGCAGCAGTAGTTCGTGGTGATAGGAGGCCTCTTGCTCGGGGTTGGCAACACCGAGCGGCCATAGCTTCACGTCATTGAGCTTCCAGGCGCCATCGATGAGGGTCGCGCTGCCGGCCTGGGCACGGCGCACGGGGCCGGATACGCCGGATCCTTCCGGCGCGAATCCCGTGAATGTCACGTCGTAAAGCACTGTTCCGTCTATGTTCGTCCGCACCGCGCGGATCACGGTCTGACCTTCTGGCCCGCCCTGCCGGAGCCACAGGCCCTCGCCGCTGACAGACAGCACCGAGCGTCCGTTGCCGGAGTATTCGGCGGCTCGTTTTTCATAGACATGCTTCGTGGCCGACACGAGCGGGTTCATCACCGTGACGCCGAGAACGCCGACGAGCGCCGCGGCCAGCGCCGGAGAGATCATGGCCCGGATCGCAGAGCGGCCGGTGGCCCGGGTGACCACAAGTTCCGACGTCCGCGCGAGGTTCAGGAACAGCGCCAGCGTGGCGAGCATGACCACGAGCGGCAGGATCGAGTAGAGCGTCTCCGGGGAGGACAGCAGCGCAAGTTCAAGCGCACCGGCAAAGGACAACTCCGAGGAATCGAATCGCCGCATCTGCTCCACCATGTCCAGCAGGGTGATGAAAGCGGCGAAAACGACGAAAATCCCCAGCAGGGTCATCAGGAACTTGCGGGCGAAATAGAACTGGAGCTTCATGTCGCCACTCCCGCCGTGCCCGGGGCAACGTCAGACGCGTTCGCGCGGGGCACCCGCTTGAACAACGCGGGCCGGCCGGCCAGCCACAGCAAGGTGGCAACGATCACGAGCCCCAGAATGGTCGGCAGGTAGATCAGCGGCCAGAGGGACGCGTCGCTGCGGGCGACATCGGCGGTACCGTTCTCGATCGCCTGCAACACGATGATCAGCACCACGGCAACACCGATCTGTTTCCAGACGCCGAAGCGACTGAAAGAGCCCACCATGAGCGCGGAGAAACCGATGAGGGCGGCAATCAGCGGGTTGAGCGGCTGGGCAATGCGCAGGTGCCCCTCGTAGTAGAAGTTGGACGGGTCCCGCCGCGTGGCGTCGAGCGCGGCCTGATCCGGGGAGAAGAGCGTGAGCGTGTCGTATTCCCGTACGTCCGTCCGGGTCCGGCCAGAGTTCTCCATCAATGCGCCGACATCGTAGGTGAAACTGTCGAAGGTGGTGACAAGAAGCCGTCCATCCTCGCGCTGGTATGTCTGGGCGGAGCCATCCACCATGACCAGTTTCGGCGCGCCGCCCTCCTGTACCAGATAGGCGCGCGTGGCCATGTAGTCCGTTCGGGTGGTATCGGCGCGGGCATCGGCGAGAAAGACATCGTTCAGTTCGCCCTCCCGGGTGATCTCGCGAATGTAGAAGGTGATACCCTTCGCAGGGTGCAGGAACTGCCCCTCCGTCAGCATGCGCGCGGCGACATTGGCCTCGATTTCCTCGGACCGCTCGGCCAGTTGGGTGCGGCTCATCGGGACCAGGAAATGCACCAGAACCATCATCAGGACGCAGACCAGCAGGCCGAACAGGAACACCGGGCGGGCCATGCGCCAGGGCGACATGCCCGTCGCCTGCGCCACCACCAGCTCGCTCTCGGTCGTCAGCCTGTTGGTGACATAGACAGCCGCGACGAAGGCGGAGATCGGCAGCACCATGCGGATCACGTTCGGCAGGGTATAGAGGGTCAGCGTGAGGAAGACACCGGCGGACTGGCCGTCCGCCAGCAGTTGATCGAAGAGGATCACGGCCCGGTTGATCCAGTAGACCGAGACCAGCACCAGCGAAAAGAAACCGAAAAGCACGGTCAACTGGTAGAGGAAGTATCGGTCGAATCGCGCCACGCGGCTCTGCTCCGGCTTATTGTTTGTTCCGGATTAGACGATATCGGGTCACGGGTAAAACCCGTCGCGCGATATTGTGCGGGATCGGTGGAGTTGCGCACCCCCCTGGCGCTCTTGGCGTGTCCTCGCCGATCCGGCGTGGCGGCTTTGTCGGATGCGGTTCCGGCGTAGGCGCCCGTGGCAAGGCGTTCGGCGCGGCTCGGCAGCAATGGAACGTGGTGAGACGGGCGGTCGCGCGGCGTTTCCGGTCTCACCAAATCGTGACCGCATGTGGCCTCCTGATCGAAGCGCGAGCGTCGCCCCGTTCCGGGATGGGGAGAAGTGTCCCGGGGCGGGGCGGTGGGACGAGCGCGCGTGGACCGGGCGCACACCTGCAATCAGGGTGCCGGGCTATCCAACCGCCCGGCCACCGGCGCGCCTGATCGTTCGCAGGACCCGATCCGGTCCACGAAGGCCCGAGGGGGTAGCTGCGCGGGCGTTCCTAGCCCAGCGATCTGCCGCGACCCCGCTGCGCCGTGCTGGCGGCGTCGCGGCGGCCTGTCAGGTGGGCGATGAACAGGAAGGCCAGAAGGTAGGCCAGGCCAAACCCGATCACCAATTCGCCGGGCAGGGGGCCAGTGTCGGCCCGGTCGACAACGTCCTGCAACGATGTGGCATGTACGGGGTGGATTACCAGTTTCCCGACATAAGCGGCCATCTGTACGGTCAGGATCCACAGGTAATTGCGCCGGATCCGCCGACCCATCGCCGTCAGCAGGCTGACATGGTAGTCGGGCCGCCAGTAATCCTCGGCCAGGACCTTCTGCCAGTCCTCCTCCGTATGCAGATCGCCATCGAGAAGCAGCGGCGCGTAGAAATGCGTCTCCAGGTAGCGGGCCCGGGCGCGCCAGACGTTGAAATAGCGATACCGCCGCGCCTCCAGCAACATCAGGGTCCAGATCAGGACACCAACCAGCAGCAGTGGCAGCGACGATGCCTCGGGAGAGGAAAAGCAGATCGAGAACGCGGCGCCGAGTGAGACGATCGACCAGTTCGTTGTCGTGTCCAGCCGCGTCCGCCAGATCGTGCTGCGGTAGACTTCGCCGCGATAGAGATGCGCCAGCGCGCCGATCTCGGCGGCGGTGAACTCGCGCTTGCCGGGTTTGTCCTGCATCTGTCCTCCCCACGACGCCTGAACACAGTCCTGTGGCCACCGTAGACGCGCCGGGGGGCCATGGGAACCGGGCGTCGGCGCAATCGCTGTCGCGTGGCTCTGGTACATCGCCCGCGTGGCGGCTAGGAATTGTGAAAGCTGAACGGAGATCCCCCAATGACCAACGCGCCAGCCGTTGATATCTGCGCCACCGACCTCGATGCGATCCCCGCATTCGCAGGCCGTATCATCGTCTTCGTTCCCGAGGACGGAAAACTCGACAAGGCCGCGCGACGGGTCAACAAGCTCTGCAACGGGGCGCTGGATCGCTTCGTGCAGAGCGAGGCCTTTGGCAAGATGGACGATGGCGACGCCTCGGACCTGGGCTGGCCGGCGGGGCTGGACGCGGTAGCGGTCCAGGTGGTCCGGCTGGGAACCGACCCGGAGCCGGAGACGGCGCGGAATGCTGGCGCGTCCATAGGTGCTGCGCGTGGCAAACACGACCTCTTGGTGTTGGGCGGAACGCGCAAGCGGCTCTCGGACGTCCTGCAGGGGCTTCTGCTGCGTAGCTACGCCTTCAAGGAATGCCGTACCGGCGAAGCCGCCGAGCCGGCCGGCGGAAGTGTCACCGTGATGGCCACGGGGCACAAGGCGCTCGGCGCGGAGATGGTTGCGGTCAACGCGGTCGTCGACGGTGTCTACCTGACCCGCGATCTGGTGAACCTGCCCGCCAACTACCTCACCACAAAGAGTTTCGCGCTGAAGCTTGTGGAGCTGGAAGAGCTGGGCATCACCGTCGAGGTGCTCGGCGAAAAGGACCTCCGCAAGCTCGGCATGACGATGCTGCTGGGGGTGGGGCAAGGCTCGGAGAGCCCGTCCAAAGTGGTCGTCATGCAATGGAACGGGGGCGGTGAAGAGGCCCCGCTTGCGCTGATCGGCAAGGGCGTGGTCTTCGACACCGGCGGCATCAGCCTCAAACCCGGCGCCGGCATGGAAGACATGACGATGGACATGGGCGGGGCCGGCGTGGTCTCGGGTGTGATGAAGACGCTGGCGCTGCGCAAGGCGAAGGCGAACGTGGTTGGTATCGTTGGGCTGGTGGAGAACATGCCCGATGGCAAGGCCCAGCGACCGGGCGATATCGTCACCTCGATGAAGGGTGACACCGTCGAGGTGATCAATACAGATGCCGAAGGGCGCCTCGTGCTGGGCGACGTGATGTGGTACGCGCAGGATCGTTTCAATCCCTGCGGGATGATCGACCTGGCCACGCTCACCGGCGCCATCATCGTGGCGCTCGGCCATGACAACGCGGGCGTCTTCTCCAACGACGATGCCTTTGCCGATGCCTTTCTCGCCGCCGCGAAGACCGAGGGGGAGGGCGCCTGGCGAATGCCGATCGGTCCGGGCTACGCAAGCCTTCTGAAATCGCCCAAGGCCGACATGCGCAATGTGGGCACCCGGGCCGGCGGTTCGATCACCGCGGCGGAGTTCCTGCACAATTTCGTCAAGGACAACACGCCCTGGATTCACCTCGATATCGCCGGTGTCGCGCAGCCTGCAAAGCCCCCGGCATGGGCGCCGAAAGGCGCCTCCGGCTGGGGCGTGATGGCGCTCGACCGGATGATCCGGGATGGATACGAGGGCGCATAGCTGCGATGGGGCAGGCGTTCTTCTACCATCTCACCCGTCACCCGCTGGAGGTGACGCTGCCGATGCTGCTGGAGAAATCCATGCAGCGTGGCTGGCGGGTGGTGGTGCGCGGCAACGACGAACGGCGTCTACAATGGCTCGACCAACGCCTCTGGCTCGGACCGGAGGAGGGTTTTCTGCCGCATGGGCTTTCGGGCGGGCCGCATGATGCCGACCAGCCGGTGCTCCTGACCGGCTCAGAGGAGGTCCCGAACGGGGCGGCCTGCCTGATGTCCATTGACGGCGCCGCCGTCAGTGTCGAGGAAATCGCCGGCATGGACCGCGTCTGCATCCTGTTCGATGGTCACGATCAGGCGGCGGTGCAGCACGCCCGTGGCCAGTGGAAGGCGCTCACCGGCGACGGGGCGTCCGCGCAATACTGGTCGGAAGAAAGCGGCAAGTGGGAAATGAAGGCGGAGAGCTGAAACCACTCGCCGGCCGATCACATGGCACGATGACGCCGCGCGACCCGGGGGCCGCGCGGCGTGACTCCGACCCTTCCCCCCCCCGAAAGGCCCGAAGCGGCTGGCCTATTGCTGGATGGTCTCCAGGTAGTAGGCCAGCGACAGCAGACGGCCTCGGACGATGGCTTCTCCGCCAAAGACGCCCGCGCTCTCGCCTACGCGTTTGGAGAAAAAAGCTCCCCAGACCGGCATTTCGCTGCCGTGGCCGCGCATACCGGTGCGCCCGTCGATGATGTGGATCACGTCGAGCATCGGGAACTTGCCGTCATGGCGTTGCGCAAGACCGGTCAGGTCCGGCACATCGACCGTGAGGAACTTCGCCACGTCGCCGGCGCCTTTCCCGTCGGCACCGTGACAAGAGGCACAGGCGCTCATGAATTCCTGGCGTCCGAGATCTTCCTCGGAGACCGCGCCGCCAGCGCCGAGCGCAAGCACGGCAGCTCCGATGATACACAGGAGTCTGATTGTTCTACGCATGGTTGGCCTCCTTTCTTTGCGGAGGCGGGGCGCCCTTGGTGTCGGAGCATCCGGGGCGGGCCTCCATGCTCCGAGTCTACCGCGAATGCGGCGACGGCGCCATGACACAGGTCATGGATCGGGGCATCGGACCTCCCGCAGGCACTTCAGCATCGCCTGAACCTTCTCTGTCCGGTGCAGGTCCACATGCGTTACCAGCCAGAGCTGCGATGCCCAGGCTTCCTCGGGGGGCAACACCGGGTGGAGATCCGGCCGTCTCTCCGCGTCGATCTCGCCCAGAAAGCCCAGCCCGAGGCCGGCCTTGACCGCTTCGGTCACCGCCTGCGGGTGGGCCGAGGACACGGCGATCTGCGATTGCGACACCCGCTCGGTGAACCATCTGGCGAAGGGCAGGCGTTGCGGGAGGCCTTGGAGCACCACGAACTCGTGCCCGTCAAGATCGTGCGCTCCCGCCGGCATCCCCCTTCGCGCGATGTAGCTTTCCTGTGCGTAGAGGTTGGTGGTGGTGGAGCCGAAGGGGGTGACAACGTAGTCCGGGTGATCGGGCCTTTCGCCCACCCGGAGCGCCACGTGGGCATCGCCATGTTCCAGCCGTGCAAGCTCGGAAGAGGCGAGGATGGAGACACGGCAACGCGGGTTGTCCTGCCGGAACCGCTCTATCGGCCCCATGAGGATGCGCAGAAAGACGGGGAGCGCAGTCACCCGGATCTCCCCCTCCAGCCCGGCGTCGCCGCTGCGCGCACGGTTCGCGAGATCATTGGTGAGTTCTTCTGTCTTTTGCGCCACTTGCAGCATGTCTTCGCCCAGATCCGTCAGTGCATATCCCCGTGCATGGCGAATAAAGATCGGCGCGCCGAGTGTCTCTTCCAGCAGATCGATATGCCGGTTCACCGTTGCCCGGTGATACCCCAACGCCTCTGCGGCCGCGCTCACTGTGCCGAGCTTCGCCACGCTGTAGGCCGTGCGCAATTCCGTCCATTTGTCCATTGCCGGTCCAGTGCACATTTTGCGCGCATGTTCTGTGGAAAAGCGCGCGTTGAGTTCCAAATGTGCAGCATACATCTTCCCACCAAAGACACAAACGACAGGGCGGCGCTGCCGCCTCGCCTCATACCGGAGAGATCACATGCATACCCCCCGCAAGATCCTCGCCTTCGCCGCGAGCAACAATTCCAACTCGATCAACAAGCGTCTTGCCGAACATGCAGCCGAGGTGTTCAAGGCCGAAATCGCACCGGATTCCGAGATCGAGACCATTGACCTCAACGATTTCGAAATGCCGATCTACAGCCCCGACCGGGAACTGGCAGGCGGCGTGCCCGCAGAGGCCCGTGCGTTCTTCGACAAGATCGGCGCGGCGGATGCAGTGATCGTTTCCTTCGCGGAGCACAACGGCTCCTACACATCTGCCTTCAAGAACGTCTTCGACTGGGCCAGCCGGATCGACATGGGCATCTACCAGAACAAGCCTGTCGTGATGCTGGCGACCTCTCCCGGGCCGCGGGGCGGCACCAACGTGCTCGGCACCGCAACGGCCACTGCGCCGTTCTTCGGCGCCGATCTGCGCGGCAGCCTCGCCATCGGCAGCTATTTTGACAAGGTTGATGCGGAAACTGGCATCGTGACCTCCCCGGACGAGGCCGCCGCCCTGCGTTCGGCGCTGTCTGGCCTGACGCAGGAACAGGTCGCCGCTGCCTGATTGGCGTGTTGCCAATCGGCCCGGCCGGGGCGCACGGCGCCCCGGCGCAACAGTCTTGATGACCTTAAAACGCCCGCGCGTGTCGGCAGCTCGCGACCCGGGCAGAATGCTACCGGGTCAACACCATCTTGCCGCCGCCAAAACTCACTTCCGCGAAACTGTTGAGATAGCGCATGCCAAGCAGCGATCCCTTCATTTCGCCACCATTGACCACGGCAGGCACCCCGGTGTCGACGATCCCACCAAGGTCAACCTCGTCAAGACGCACGCGAGCCGTTCGAACCTCGCCGTTGGCCGTGATCGCGCTGCCAAAATACTGCAATGCATCCGGATCGAGCCCGACCCGCTCCGCATCCTGCTTCGACAGCACGATATCCGTCGCCCCGGTATCGACCACGAACTGCACCGGCACGCCATTCACCCCAAGCACAAGATGATAGTGGCCGTCCCGCATCATCGGCACTTCGATCCGGCCTTCCTCGGATACCACCGATTGCCGGGGCATGACCGTATCGCTGAGGTCCTCCCAGAGCCCGTAGGACACCACCACTCCGATGAAGATGAACACCCACAGGCTTGCCATACGCAATCCGCGTCCCAGCGACATGCGGTGGGAGACGAAGAAATAGCTGCCGATCACGCAGCCCAGAAGGACAAGGTAGATCAGCGAGGCGGTCTGGTCAGAGCTCATTCAGGGTCCTTGATGGTCGTGGCGTCGGGATAGATGTAGGCACGGTGCCAATCACTTGCCAGTCGCATCAGGTCACGCAGGCAGGAGCGCGGCACCTCGCAGCCCATCAAGCACGAACTGCACGGAGAGCGCCGCCAGCAGCATTCCCAGCAGACGCGTGGCCACCACGGTCCCTGTCCGTCCGAGCAGGCGTTCGAGCGGTCCGGCCATGCGGAACATGAAGGCCACGACGGCCAGCACCAGCGCCATGACGACAAAGACACCGCCGGCCTGGACCGCGCCGTCGCTCTGTCCCACGAGCAGGATCATGGTGGTGATCGCACCGGGACCGGACAACAGCGGGATGGCGAGCGGAAAGACAGACGGGTCGGGGCGTTCTTCCTCCGCCTGGTGGTCGCGTCGCGCCGTTCGCCGCTCGAACAGCATGTCGAGCGCAGTCAGGAACAGAAGGATGCCACCGGCGATACGGAAGGCAGGCATTGAAATGCCGATGAAATTCAGAACAGCCTCGCCCAGCAGGCCAAAGACTGTCAGCAACGCGAGTGCAAGCAGCAGCGACCGTCGCCCGATGGCCCGCCGCTCCGCGTCGCTATGGCCCTGCGTCAACGCAAGAAAGACCGGCGCGAGGCCAATCGGGTCAATAATGACAAAGAGCGCCACGAAGGCGCTGATGTAAAACGTCATGTCCATGGCAGCGCTTTAGCGCCGAAGCCGGCCGGGGTCACGCCAAAATTCCCGCAAGCCGATCGCGCGTGGGGCGGGTGCCCCGGTCAGTGCCAATGCCATGGGAAAGCAGCGCACGAAAACGCGCGCTGCCCCCGGTGGTTCCGGTGTGGTCGTGCCGGAGTCACTGGGCCGAATCGGCCTCTTCCTTGCGGCGCTTCTTGAGCGTGCGCGAGATCACGAGATAGGTCAGGCATGCGCCGCAGATCAGCGCCGCGATTACAGTCATGGACATGTTTTCCCTCATTCGTTGCGTGCTTCGGCGGCACGGCCACCGAAGGGTTGTCGTCACGTTGCCGTTACGTCGATACGCGCAGAATGAGGTCAGACTGTGGTCGAATCGTGCCGTTATGTCGTGTTCTTGAAGGACTTTTTGCACCCTGGCGCTGGCTGTCCATCGGCAGCGGTGGCCCGGGGCGGTCGGTGCGCGGCGAGGTGGCCCCCCTCTTTACGGCGCGGCGGCCTCCAGCCGTTCGACGGCTTCGATCCAGAGCGTCTCGGCCCGCTCCATCGCGGCTTCCACCTCCGTGAACTTCGCCTGCCATTCCTCCAGCCGGGCGCGGTTCTCGTCGTCGTACACGCGCGGGTCGGCGAGCCGTTCGGACAGCGCCTCGCGCATCTCCTCCAGCTTCTCCATGCGCTGTTCGCACTTCCGCACGTTGGCCTTGAGTTCCAGCACGACTGCCTGGCTGGTGCGCTTCGGCTTGTCGGCCTGTTTTGGTTGCTCCGGCTTTTCCCGTTCCAACAGCATGGCGCGATAGGCATCGAGATCATCGTCAAAGGGCGCCACACACCCGCCGGACACCAGCCACAGGCGGTCGGCCACATGGCTCAGCAGGTGCAGGTCGTGAGAGACGAGGATCACCGCGCCGGAATAGGCCGTCAACGCCTCCACCAGTGCTTCCCGGCTCTCGATGTCGAGGTGGTTCGTCGGTTCGTCGAGGATCAGCAGGTGCGGCGCATCCAGCGTCGCCAACATAAGCGACAACCGGGCCTTCTGCCCGCCGGAGAGCTTGCCAACCACGGTGTCGGCCTGCTCTACGCCGATCCCGAAACCGCCCAGCATGGCGCGCAACTTCGCCGGTGTCTGGTCGGGACGGTGTCTGCGGATATGCTCCAGCGGTGTTTCGTCGATGAAAAGCTCGTCGACCTGGTGTTGGGCGAAATAGCCAACCCGCAACTTGCTCGCCCGCTGGATGCGCCCCTTCTGGGCGTCCAGCCGACCGGAGAGGAACTTGGACAGGGTCGACTTGCCCTCACCGTTCTTGCCCAGAAGCGCAATGCGGTCGTCCTGATCGATGCGCAGGGACAGGCGGGACAGGACCGTGGTCTCGCCATAGCCGACCGCGGCGCCCTCGGTCGCCACGATGGGCGGAGAAAGCTCCTCCGGTTCGGGGAAGGTGAAGCGGCGCAACGCCGCCTCCTGCGGGGTCGCGATGGGCTTCATCCGCGCGATGGCTTTCAGGCGCGACTGGGCCTGGCGGGCCTTGTCGGCCTTGTAGCGGAACCGGTCGACATAGCTTTGGAGGTGTGCCCGCCGTGCTTCCTGCTTCTTTGCCTCGGCCTCCGCCGCGGCGATGCGGGCGGCGCGGGTTTCCGCGAATGTATCGTAGGGGCCCTGGTAGAGCGTCAGCTTGCGATCCTCCAAGTGCAGGATCGCCCCCACGGACCGGTTCAGCAACGCCCGGTCGTGCGAGACGATCAGCACCGTGTGCGGGTATCGCGTCAGGTAGGTTTCCAGCCAGAGGGCGCCTTCGAGATCGAGGTAGTTGGTCGGTTCGTCGAGCAGCAGCAGGTCCGGCTGCGCAAACAGCACACCGGCCAGCGCCACCCGCATCCGCCAGCCACCCGAGAAGGCCGAACAGGGCATGGCGTGTTTCTCGGTCTCGAACCCAAGGCCGCGCAGGATCGCGCTGGCCCGCGCCTCCGCCGACCATGCATCGATATCGGCAAGGCGGGTCTGCACCTCGGCGATCCGCGCGGGATCTGTCGCGGTGTCCGCCTCGGCCATGAGCGCGGTGCGTTCCTCGTCGGCGGCCAGAACCGTGTCGAGCAGCGAGACCTCCGTTCCCGGCGCTTCCTGCGCCACGCCGCCGATCCGGGCGCCTCGCGGGACCTCTATGGATCCTGTCTCCAGCGTCAACTCCCCCTTGATCAGGCGGAACAGCGTGGTCTTGCCCGTGCCGTTACGTCCGACCAGCCCGACCTTGTGGCCGGTCGGGATCACGGCAGAGGCGTTTTCGATCAGCGGGCGGCCATCGACCGAATAGGAAATGTCTTGGAGTCTCAGCATGGCGAGGCTGTGCCCCAGCCATGCTGCACTGTCAATCGCCCCGCCGGCCCTTCTGCGAGCGGGCGCCTTGGCCGCCCGGGTGGGGCGGCAGCTATCGCGGTGGATGGCGTGATCCGGGCGGGGCGGCACATGTCCGGCCAACGGGCCCCATCGTTGCTGCAACCCGGCGGCAAACTGGTGCCACGAGCGAAGGGCGTTTCGCCCATTCCGACCTGTTGCCTTTGCAAACGGTGTTGGTATGTCTACCGGTTGCTGCGCGTCGGCCCGTGTGGTTCAGTCATTTTGGTGGCGCGCTTTGTCCGTGACCGCGCGGGGCCGGGCAGGGCAGCAACAGGGTGGCAATGCCGATGCCCCCGGTCGCGTGCCGGAACCGATGCTCCGGCGGGCCGACGTCGGCGCCGCCTCCGCCCTCGGGCCGTGCAAACACTGGATGCGCCGCGCCCGCGCCCTGTGGCAGGGACTGCCACGTATTGCGTCGGTGTCCGCATGCTCGCTGATCAAAGGGCGGGGGCGCCGCACCGGCAGGGGCCGCGCGAAGGGCTTTTCAACCCCGGTCCGCCATGCTAGGGCGCGCGCAACTTCAAACAGCGCCCAGGGGAGATTTCCAATGGCCATCGAACGCACGCTTTCCATCATCAAGCCCGACGCCACCAAGCGCAACCTCACCGGCAAGATCAACGCCAAGTTCGAGGACGCCGGCCTGCGGATCGTCGCCCAGAAGCGCATTCACCTGACCCCGGCGCAGGCCGGCGTGTTCTACGAAGTGCACAAGGAACGCCCCTTCTATGGTGAGCTCTGCGAATTCATGGCCTCCGAGCCGGTCGTCGTGCAGGTTCTGGAAGGCGAAGGCGCCATCGCGAAAAACCGCGAAGTGATGGGTGCCACCAACCCCGCCGACGCAGCCCCCGGCACGATCCGCGCCGAGTTTGCCGAATCCGTCGGCGAGAACTCCGTGCACGGCTCTGATGCCCCGGAAACCGCGGCTGTCGAGATTGCCTACTTCTTCTCCGGCCTCGAACTGGTTGGCTGAAGCAATTCGCATCCTTTCGTGAAGGGGCCGCTGCCGGGTTGGCAGCGGCCCTTTTTCGTGGCGTTGTGCGACGGTGGCAGCAAATTTCAGGCTGCACGAGGAGGATCTGACATGGAGTTTCATTCCGGCGGCTGCCTTTGCGGGGCCTCCCGATACCGATTCAGCGGCGCGCCACGGTTCTCGATCCTGTGCTTTTGCGGCGATTGCCAGAAGGCGACCGGCGGCGGCCATGCCCCGCAACTCGCGGTCGATACGCGCGGGATGAGCTACCTGGGGCCGGTCCGCACCTGGAGATCAACCTCCGACAGGGGCAACGAAGTGAACCTTGGTTTCTGCCGGAACTGTGGCAGCCCGCTGTTCAAGACCTCGGAAATGGCGCCGCATCTGACTTTCATCTTTGCCGGGTCACTGGATGAGCCGGATCTCTTTGCGGAGCCGCGCAGGGTTTTCGAGGGCAGCCGGTTGCCCTGGGACACGTACTAACGGCCCTAGCGGCGCAATCCTGTTCCGATCTCGTTCAGGATGCGCTCGATTGCTCCCTCGCCGCTTTCCGCCGCCCGGGCGACGATGGCATCGAACCGGGCGCGAAGCGCGTCCTTTTCCTTGCCCTTGCAATCATTCCATGGGCGACCTTGCAGCCCCATTTCAATGACGTAATAGCCAATGAAATGCGGTTTGGAGCCAGTGCGCAGCAACCGGAAGTAGGTCTCGTCGGCGCCGAGCGCTCGCAACTCTTCAGCCGAGTGAATGCCAGCGCGGGCACAGGCCTGTTCCATGGCCGGTCCAAGGTTTCGTATGCTGGAGATCGGCGTTCCCATGCAAGCAGGTCATAGCCGTGCCGGCGACAGGGGCCAAGCTCAGATCGAAGCGAAATCCTTGAAGGTGAAGCGCGGGTTCTGACCCAGTTCCGGGGTCGGTTTCTGCTGTTCCCGATCGGGATCGCGATTGGCGCGCGGGTGACCGGGGCTCTCGGGTTGTTTCTTCGGCGCGGGCGCCTGGAAATCAGACATGACACATACTCACAATTGGTGCGACTGGGTGGCGCAGGTCCTGTCGCGTTTCGTTGTACTTTCAATGAACACCAAAAAGGCCCGAAAATATATCCCCAATTGGTAGAGGTGGGTCGATCGTGAAACAATCTTGCAAAACTGCAACGATACGTGACTCAATCCTTACTCTTGCGCGACCCATCGATCAGCCGCCCGCCAATGGCCCGAAAGATCAGCGGCATGCCGAAGAGCACGAGCACGATACGGATCACATGCATGGTCGAGACATAGGCGATGTCCTGATCCATGGAGAGAGCGAGCAGCGACATCTCGGTCAGGCCGCCGGGCGAGAACGCCAGCACGCCCTGCGCCAGCGGTGTCCCGGTGAGCGGTCCGAGGAAGGCCGCGAAGACGATTGTCACACAGAGCAGCACGATGGTCGCGCCAAGCCCAAGCAGCAAATCGCGGCCCATGCTGGCCGGGCTGACACCGGCGAAACGGCACCCGAGGATCGTGCCGATGGTGATCTGGGCAGCGGTGACAAGCAGGCTCGGGGGCGGGACGGTGACGATCTCCGCCATGTGTGCGGCCGCGCTCAGGATCATCGGGCCGAAGAGCATCGGTGCGGGCAGGTGCAGCCGTTTGCCCGCCAGAACGCCGAGCCCCCCGGTGGCCAGCAGGATCGCGGTATCGAGCAATGAGAGGTCGGTCACCGCCACCCAGGTGTCGGGGCCGCGCGCGGCGCGTATGTCCAGTGCAAGTGCATAACTCGTCGCGATGATGGAGATCACGAGGAACACACGCAGCGAATGGGCGAGCGCGATCCGGGTCTCGTCGCCGCCAGCCTCGCCGCCAAGGATGATCATTTCGTTGAGACCACCCGGCGCAGCGCAGAAAAAGGCGTTCACCGGGTCGTAGCCGCCGACAAACCGATAGAAGGCATAACTGGCCGCTGCGGCGACGGCGAGGAAGGCCGGCAACAGAAGAAGCGTCCCAGCCCACGACCCGATGTGATCCAGAAGTTCGGGATGGAACCCGGACCCGAGCATGACGCCGATCACCGGGATCACGACCTGCCGCAACCCGGTCGGCGCGAGGACCGGGACGCCAGCCAAGGCAATGGCACCGCAGCCAATCATCGGCCCAAGCATCCACGGCAGCGGCATTCCGATCCAACGGGCGATAATCCCTGCGAAGATCCCCGCGAGGCCTGCGGTGAGCAGTTTCGGCCATATGGAAGAGGGCAGTCGAGCCATGCGGGCGCCATGCCACGGTGCGCGGCGCGGTGCAATGCCGGCCACGCCGGTTGCGCGGTGCGGCTCGTACAGGTGGGTGCTGCGCCAATCTGCCCGGACGCCTCGTGATCAACGACCCAAGAGCGCATCGGCCCTTGGGCGACCTTCGACTTGAGGGGCGGAGGGAGACTGGTGGACCGCCGAGGCTCTCGGTTGGCGACCCATTCGTGCCGACATCCTTTCCGTGGTGGCCCTGTCGACGCGATGCGCGCAGTCGCCTGTCGCAGCAATGGACCAGCTTGACGCGAAAGCAGTTGGCGAGCCTTTCAGGTCTCCGGCCGAAGGCGGGAGGCGCGCGCTATTCACAGCCACCCGAGCGGGGCCTCCCGCAAAGGGAACGAGGCATCCGCCCGAGTGCACGACGGCCCCGGAGGCAGTTTTTCGCCTCCTGCCACGGCCGCACCCGGGCTTTCCCGCACCTGATGTCTGACCGCGCACGGGGTGTGTCAGGTACCAAACCGATCCCGTCCCCGCCAATGACGGCTGTTGCCCTGCACGCTGCGTTGACGCCACTGGCCGGAGGTCCTGCTACCCCGCGGGGTGGCCCGGCAGTCAGACCCGCGCGCTACTCTACTCGGCGGCTGCCGCGAGCAGCGCCGCATTGCCACCCGACGCTGTCGTGTCGACGCAGACATGCCGCTCCAGATGGAAGGCGGAGGTGTCGCCGCGTCCGCAGACGAGTGGCAGGATCGGTCCATCCCGCGCCGCGAGGGCGCGGCGGTAGGCCGTGCCGGTGTCCTCATCGCCCCACCAGACCACTGCGTCAAACCCCTCCAGAAGCTCCAGCGCGTCCAGGTCGAGCGCTCCGTTCACGGGGACCGGGACAGCACCCGCGGCGCGGACCTCGGCTGCCTGTCCGGCAACCGCGGCCGCGCCCGGACCGAGACAGAGAACCGGACCGCGGGGCAGGGTGCTCAGGCGGTTGGACTCCCCCGTCGGACCCGGCAGGTCCAGCTGTTCGATCGCCTTCCGAAGGGTTTCGCTGGCTTCGATTGCGGCCTGCACATCGCCGGTGTTTGCGACGTCCGTGAAGGCGGTGACATCCGGCGCGGCCACGAGGGCGGTGAACTTTGGCAGGTATTCCGGCCCGCCCGCCTTCGGTCCTGTGCCTGAAAGACCCTCCCCTCCGAAGGGCTGCGAGCCGACGACGGCTCCGATCTGGTTGCGGTTGACGTAGATATTGCCGGCGTCGATGCGGTCGACCACGGACTGGACGCGATCGTCGATCCGCGTGTGCAGCCCGAACGTCAGCCCGTAGCCCGTCGCGTTGATCCGCGCGATCACCTCATCAAGCTCGGCCGCCTTGAAGGTCGCCACATGCAGAACCGGGCCGAAGATCTCCCGCCCGAGGTCCTCGATCCCTTCGACACGGATCACCGCCGGGCCGCAGAAGAGACCGGTGCCGGGCACGTCCAATTGGAAGATCAACCGGCCTTCGGTCCTGGCTGTCGCAACATGGGCGTCAATGGCGGCCTTGGCCTCGGCATCGATCACCGGGCCGATGTCGGTCGACAGGTCCCAGGGCGCGCCCGGTTGCAGGCACTGCATCGCGCCCTTGAGCATCTCCAGCAGCCCGTCTGCGATATCTTCCTGCACGTAGAGGCAGCGCAGGGCGGAGCATCTCTGGCCCGCCGACTGGAAGGCGGAGGCGAGGATGTCGCGCACGGCCTGTTCGGGCAGGGCGGTGGAATCGACGATCATGGCGTTCAGCCCGCCGGTCTCCGCGATCAGTGGCGCACAGGGCGACAGGTTCTCGGCCATCGTGCGGTGGATGATCTGCGCCGTGTCTGTACCGCCGGTGAAACACAGACCATCGATGCGCGCATCCGAGGTCAGCGCGGCACCGACCGTCTCGCCCCGTCCGGGCAGCAGTTGCAGCGCGCTTCCCGGAACACCGGCTTCGTGCAACAGATTGATGGCGGCGGCGGCGATCAGCGGCGTCTGTTCGGCAGGCTTGGCAATCACCGCGTTGCCCGCCGCCAGTGCTGCCGACACCTGCCCGGTGAAGATCGCCAGCGGGAAGTTCCAGGGGGAAATGCAGGCAAAAATGCCGCGCGCGGGACGGTCGAGATGGTCGATCCGGGCCGCGTAGTAGCGGAGGAAGTCGACGGCCTCCCGCAACTCGCCCACCGCGTCCAGCAGGGTCTTGCCCGCCTCCCGCGCGGCCAATGCGAAGAACATGCCGAAATTCTGCTCATAGAGGCTGGCGGCCCGGCGCAGGGTCGCGGCGCGCTCGAAGGGCTCGGCCTGCCAGGGGCGCGCGGCCGCGAGCGCTGTCTCGATCTGCGATTCCGTGGCCTCGGTGACGGTGCCGACGACATCGGACGGATCGGCCGGATTGATCACATCCACCCCGCCATCGGCATAGGCCTGCCCGTCCACGATCGGCCCGGCCGTGAACCGCACCTGCCGGAAAGGATCGCGGGCCGCATCGATCTCCGCCAGGTCCTCCGGATGGGTCAGGTCCCAGCCGCGTGCGTTCTTTCGGCCCTCGCCAAAGATATCCGCGGGCAGGACAACCGGCGTCGGGCGGGACAATGCCGCTTGCGCGTCCTGGAAGGGATCGCGGGCGACAACAGATGCGGGCACGTCCTCGTCCACAATCTGGTTCACGAAGGAGGAGTTCGCGCCGTTCTCCAACAGCCGCCGCACGAGGTAGGCCAGCAGGTCCCGGTGCGCGCCCACAGGCGCATAGATCCGGCAGCGGGTAGACTCCGCATCCTTGACGATCTGGTGCAGCCGCTCGCCCATGCCGTGAAGCCGCTGGAACTCGAAGCTCTGCCGGTCCTTGCCCATGTGAAGGATCGCGGCAACGGAATGGGCATTATGGGTGGCAAACTGCGGGTAGATCCAGTCGGTGGCACCGAGCAACTTGCGGGCACAGGCAATGTAGCTAACGTCCGTGACCGCCTTGCGGGTGAACACGGGGAAGCCCGACAGGCCCATGACCTGCGCGCGCTTCACCTCCGCGTCCCAATAGGCGCCCTTCACGAGCCGCACCGTGAAACGCCGATCCAGTTCCCCGGCCAGCGCGATGATCCAGTCGATGGCTGCCGTTGCACGCGGCCCGTAGGCCTGCACCACGGTGCCGAACCCGTCCCAGCCCCGGAGCGCCGGGTCGCGGGCGACGGCCTCGAACACGTCGAGCGTCAGCTCCAGCCGGTCGGCTTCTTCCGCATCGACATTGAGCCCCATGCCCGCGTGCTTGCAGGCCAGCGCGATGTCGCGCAGCCGTGGCACCAGTTCGCGCATCACGCGGTCCTTTTGCGCCACTTCAAAGCGCGGGTGCAGCGCCGAGAGCTTGACCGAGATGCCGGGATTGTCGCGGACCGCATCGCTGGTCGCGGCGGGGGCTATGGCCTCGACGGAGGCGAGATAGGCCGCGTGGTAGCGCAGCGCATCCGCTTCGGTTCGCGCAGCCTCGCCCAGCATGTCGTAGGAATAGCCATAGCCCTTCTCTTCCATCTTCGCGGCCCGTTTCATGGCGCTGTCGATGGTTTCCCCCAGCACGAACTGGTTTCCCATCTGCCGCATGGCCTGACCTACGGCAGTACGGATCACCGGCTCCCCCAACCGTCGAACCGCGCCGCGCAGGGTGCCGGCCAGTCCGCCATGGGTGTCCTCCAGAACCTTGCCGGTCAGCAGCAGCCCCCAGGTGGAGGCATTGACCATCATGGAGGCCGACTTCCGCAGGTGCAGGCTCCAGTCCGATGGCGCGATCTTGTCCTCGATCAGCGCATCGATCGTGGCCGCATCGGGGACCCGCAACAACGCCTCGGCGAGACACATCAGGGCAATGCCCTCGTCGGTCGACAATCCGTATTGCGCCAGGAACATCTCCATCAGGCCGGGATCGTCCGAGGCCCGGATCTGCTCCACAAGGCGGGCGCCCTCCACGCTGATCGCCGTTCGGTCGGTGTCACTCAGCCCGGCCATGGCCGTCAACTCCGCCAGACGGGCAGGTTCATCGGGCAGGTAGTCGGCACGCAGGCGCGTGCGGGCGGTTTCGGTGGTCAAGGTCATCGGCGAGG
Organism: Aliiruegeria haliotis; assembly: GCF_003003255.1. Taxonomy (GTDB): domain Bacteria; phylum Pseudomonadota; class Alphaproteobacteria; order Rhodobacterales; family Rhodobacteraceae; genus Tropicimonas; species Tropicimonas haliotis. The sequence continues at coordinate 1,041,647 of NZ_PVTD01000001.1, read as the reverse complement.
CCTCGGTCAGGAATTCGGGTCCCGCGATTGTATCCGCGCCCAAAAGGGAATATTGCCCTTGATTTGTGAAACGTCGGGCAAATTGGCTGATTTCATGCCAAACAGCGGGAGGATGGACGGAATGCCCATGAAGATTGATTCCCTCGATGCCTTTGACCAGGCCATTCTGAAGGTCGTGTCCACGGAGGGGCGCATTGCAGTGACCGACCTGGCGCGGCGGATCGGCCTGTCGAAATCCCCGACGCAGGCCCGGCTGAGGCGGCTGGAGGCGGAGGGGATCATCACCGGGTACCACGCGTTGCTCGATCCGATCCGGCTCGGTCGCGCTCATGTGGCCTTCGTGGAGGTGAAGCTGATGGACACCCGTGAAGGCGCGTTGCAGGCCTTCAACCGGGTGATCCAGTCGATCCCGGAGATCGAGCAATGCCACATGATCGCCGGCAGTTTCGACTACCTCCTGAAAGTACGGACCGCGGATATCGAGAGCTACCGGCGGGTGCTGGCGGAGAAGCTCTCCGCCCTGCCGCATGTCGCGTCAACATCGACCTACGTTGCGATGGAGGCGGTGAAGGAAGGGCAGCTCTGAACGCGAACGTTCATAGCAGGGCGGTGCCCCCTCGTGGGCTCATTTCGCACGGCAGGATTCTGGCTCCAATGGTGGTCGGTGCGAGCGCCGCACCGGCGCGCTCTACCTGTGTGTCTGCGGACGGGTAGGTCACAAGGGCAGGTGTGCCGGGCAGTTAATGGTGATTTCGCCTGTTCGCGCCTGAATCCGGGGGCCGCCAGATGCGGCGTCGCCCGGCTTTCGGACGCTGGCGCCGAACCCTTCGCAAGCGAACCTGCCCATTGCCTAGCCCCGGGAGCAGCGCCTCAGAATCGGGCGGATGTCGCGCTGCACCTCCTGGGTCATGATCCCCATTGTAGCACTGTTGGGATAGTACAGGACGATTCCGGTGCTGTATTCGATACTGCCCTTCTTGTACCAGCCTGTCGGTGGCCCGCCAAAGACCTGCAGGTCCATCCGCCACCCCCCCGGCGCGCGATGCGTCGTGTACCGGACGGGCAACCGGTTCAGCTTCGGCGCAATGCAGGCATAGGATTCGTGTGCGGCGCGCGAGGTGACATTGGTGCGCACATCCGGCTGCGGTCCGCAGGCAGCGGGAATGAGTGCAAGCAGAAAGAGAAGCCATTTCACAAGCATACTCCCGGATGTTCAGGTTGGGCTGGGTCGGGTGGCACCGTTCTGGTGCAAGGCCCGGCGGGACTTAGAGTACCGCGTTAAGGTTTCGTTAGCACTGATTAGGTGCCGCCATGGTTAATTGCCCATCGCCTGCACAGCCGGGTTCGCGGTCCCGTCGGCGGTGGGCCATCGATTGGTCCGGGTGGGAGCGTGCTGGCGAGATTTGGGCGGGGCTTTCTGTTTGATGATTTGGGAAGCGCCGGGCTATGTCGGTTCAGGGCGGCTTTCCTGCCGGGCAGCATCGCCATCCTGCCGGACGGCCTTGGCACAGATTTCAGGGCGGTCCTGCTGGTTCGGGCCGTTTTGTTGCCGGTATCTCAACCTAAACCACTCGACAGGCTCGGAGAGAGAGGCATTCGGTGAAGCAGCCCTATTTGGTGCAACACCCCACCGAAACCTGCCCGAAGCGTGCCTGCGTCCTTCGGCGGGAGCCTGTGCGATTGCCTCGCCTCGGCGTCCGGACCGTCGGGCGCGCGTTGGGCCGCGACGACCGTGTGTCAACCTTTGGTCACGCAGCTACGGGACGGGACGCGATGGGCTGGACTTCCCATATCTGCCATGACCCGGAGAGCAATCGACCCCGATTGCCGGTCAACCCCTGGAGACCCCAAATGGAGACATCCCGCACCACGGCCCCGCGCAACCTGCAAAGTCGTGCCCAGAGCGATGTCGAGACTTTCGTCGGCCTGACCCTTGCCGTCGTTCTCGCGGTCGTGACTGCCACGCTCCTGCTGTCTGTTCTCTGACGCCGCCATCTGGCGCAGCCCAGCCAGTTTCTGACCGTCCGCCGGCCAGCAGGTCGGACGGCATCGTACCCCTTCCGGATGGCGACAGGGTGGCGCGCTCTGTCGCATCTCCACCACTCTCCTTGCTTAACAATCGTTAACCACGCCTTGGCGTGCGGCGTATCAATTTCAACTCCTAATTATGTAAATTACAACAATAATTTCACTTTCAAGAGCGCGTGAAACGCGTCGCGTCTTTCACCCCCTCGTTAACATTTATGAAAATCCCGGCAAAGCGCCACAATCTTGCCTCGGTCCTGCTCGGCTTGGACCATCTCCTTTCCTCTTTCCTGCGGCTGTCTGAACCGGGTCGCGTTACGTCAGCAAGTCGTAAGGCGAACTCACCAACAAGGGCAGGGCAATGGTGGTGCAGGTCGCGTTTTCGTCTTCGCAATCCCGGATGGGAAAGGTCGGGACGGACATGTTCGGAGGCAACTTCCTGATCGACCGGGATCGTATGGGGCAAGGGACCTATGACGACGCGGTCCGGGCCCTGAATCTCAGCAACCTGCGCTACCCTGGCGGTTCCATCACCGAGTGGTATTTCGACATCAACGATCCGGACAAGGCTCGGGTCTGGGCGCCGGAACGCGGAGAGTACCGGGACCTGCTGCCGTTGTCGGATTTCCTGTCGCAATCGGCCAGCCTCGGGGTTGGCGTGAACCTCGTGATCCCGACCGGGGCGCTTCTCGGAAACGGCGCAATCGGCCTGCGCCAACCGCTCGGCTCTGCCTATGCGGACGTGAAGCGTTACGTTTCAGACGTGCTGGCGGGAAAATACGGCGACGCGGATATCACCACGATCGAGATCGGCAACGAATACTGGCTCTCGGGCGAGATGACGGACGATGAATACGCCGCTGTGGCCAGTGTCGTCGCGGAGGCCGCACAGGCCGCCATTGACGACCACAGGGCCAGTGGCGCAGCCCCCGAAGGCTGGGTCGAGCCCGAGATCGCCGTGCAGGTCGGCCAGTATGGCGCATTCTCGACGGAACCCGGGATTGCCCAGAACGAGACCATCATGGCGTCGCTCTCCAACGGGGCAGCGCAGGCGATCGATGCCGTGGTGGTTCATTACTACACCTGGGGCAGCTACGCCGAGCTTGAGAACTTCGAGTACTTCTTCGATCGTCTCGACACCTGGGAATACAACGGCCGTTTCGAAGGGATCGAATACCACGTCACGGAATGGAACGCTGCCAACGGGCGCAGCGCGGAGCAGGGGCTGAAACAGGCATCCACGCTGGTGTGGATGTTCTCGGAGATGGTCGCGCAGGGTGTGGATGCGGCCTATGTCTGGCCGGTCCAGCAGAACACGCTCAACAAACTGACCGGCAACGAGGGCGACCCTGTCCTCAGCATCGCCGGGGAGACGTTTCGCCTGCTGTCAGAGAGCGTGGCCGGCAAGACCCTGGTCCGGCACGAGGATCTCGGCGATGCCGGCGATGTCTTCGTCTACGAAAAGGGTGCGGAGACCGTCGTTTTCGTCAACTCCCGCAAGGCGCAAACGGAGGCTTTCACCCTCGATCTCAAAGCGCTCGGCGTGGCGGGCCAGTTCTACTGGACCACGGAGCTTGGCTCCGACGGAAAGCCGGGCGATGCGTTTGCCCAGCCGGTGCTGACCATTTCCGCTGGGGTGCCGAACGCCGCGGCCAGCGCGACCTTCGACATTGGCGCCTATGGTGTCCTCCGGATCACCTTCCTCGATGCCGGGCAGGATGGTGCGGCCGTCGATCGTCCCGATGTCTACGATGGCTCTGCCGGGCGCGACGTGATCCGGGGCTCCGCAGCCGGCGATGTCCTGCAGGGGCTCGGAGGCGCGGACGAGATTACGGGCGGGGTCGGTCGCGATCGGTTGAATGGCGGCGACGGCAACGACCGCATCCACGCGGGCAATCAAGCGGACGTGATCGTGGGCGGGGCCGGCAACGACGTGGTTCACGGTGGCAGGGGCGCGGATGTCGCCCATCTTGGCGAAGGCAACGATACCTACAACGAATCCCTGCAATCCGGCCCGACCGGGGCCGATACGGCCTATGGCGGAGCCGGTCACGATCGCCTGAATGGCGGTGGCGGGGCCGATGTGCTCAATGGTGGGTCCGGCGCGGACCGGTTGTCGGGTGGCAGGGGCGCGGACCGACTGGAAGGGGAGGCGGGCAACGACTTGTTGCAGGGCAACGACGGCGGCGACCGGCTCTTTGGCGGCGCAGGCGACGATGTGATTCATGGGGGTGGTGGCAACGATCGCATTCGTGCCGGGTCCGGGGACGACCTCGTTCGCGCCGGCTATGGTCGCGATGTCGTGGACCTCGGCACCGGCGACGATACGTTCCTCGGTTCGGCCGAAGACGGGCGCCGTGGCATCGACGTGGTGTACGGCGGGGCGGGCAATGACACCCTGACGGCATACGGAGGGGCCGACAGGCTGTTTGGCGAGGACGGCCACGACAAGCTTGCCGGAGGCACGGGCGACGACCGGCTCGACGGCGGGCGCGGAGGCGACGAGATCTGGGGCGGCGATGGCGATGACACGCTGCTTGGCAGGGGCGGGAACGACAACCTTCGCGGTGGTGCCGGTGCGGACGTTCTCCGGGGCCATGACGGGCGCGACGTGCTGCGTGGGGATGCGGGTGATGACCACATTCTGGGCAATGCGGGCGTCGATGTCCTCGATGGATGGACGGGCAATGATATCCTGTCGGGCGGTGACGGCGACGACTGGTTGGTCGGCGGCGATGGCCGCGACGTGCTGGACGGCGGCGCGGGAGCGGATGTGTTCGTGTTTGACCGGGCCGACGGGGTGGATCGGATCCTGGCCTTCACGGAGGCAGACCGTATTCGCATCACCTCTGGCGCGGAGAATCTGGGCGACCTGAAGATCACGCGGCAGGACGATGGGGCCACGATCCGCTTCGCCGAAACAACGATCGAGATCGACATGCTGGCGGCAAACCTCGGCTCAAGCGACTTCACGTTCGCCTGAAGTCCTTCCACCGGCGGGCCATTTGAGTTCGAGACTGCCCCGCGTCGGTTGCTGCGGCGGTCGATATCGCTCGGAGTGGGCAATCCGGATGCGGCACCAGTTTGGAGGCGATCCCGCAGCGGTCAGCGTCAACTCTGCTTCACCGGAGCGCCGCTATCCTTCGGGGCGAACTGCGCCTGCCATTTCCTGACGTCGAAGACATCGAAATAGATCGACAGCAATGACGGCAGCACCAGGATTACGAGGATCATCGAAGCCATGAGCCCCGCCGCAACAGAGACGACCAACGGCACCATCACCTGCACCTGTGGACTGCCGTCCGAGATCAGCGGCAGCAATCCGATCACCGTGGTGCCGGTGGACAGCAGGATCGGCCGGAACCGTTCCCGCACCGCATCCAGCGCCGCGGCGACGTGATCCTCGTCTTTCAGGTGGGTCTGGAAGAAGGTCAGGAACAGGATTGCATTGTTCACCACGATGCCGGAGAGCGACGCGAAGCCGATGAAGCTCGGCATGGCCATGTCGATTCCCATCGCATAGTGCCCGAGGATCGAGCCGATGAGCGCGAACGGGATCGACAGCATCACCACCAGCGGCAGCGTGTAGCTGCGGAACTGGAACGCCAGCACCATATAGATGCCGAGGAGGCCGAGGATCAGTTTCGAACCCATCGACGAAGAGGTCTCCGCCTGCTCCTCCGCACCACCGCCCGCCGTGACCGTGGCGCCCGGGAACTGGCGTTCCAGTTCCGGAGCCAACGTGTCCAGAACCCAGCCAGAGATTGCCGTCGTCGTGGTGGCATTCCGGTCGATCTGCCCCTTGATCCGGGCAATGACCTCTCCGTTCTTGCGGGTGATGGTCGGAAAGCTGGTGGCCAACGTCATGTCGGCCACGGTTGCCAGTGCGGTCTGCCGGCCGCCACCGACGGAGATCGGAAAGGCCTCCAGATCCGCCCGGTCTGACACGGTGTCGCCCAGTTGCACCTGTACGGTCACGGTCGACTGGCCGGTGCGGAAGCTGTCGGTCTCGGCGCCCTCGAAGGCATTGCGCAACTGCAGCGCCAGTGCCTGTGGCGTGAGCCCGATGGAATAGCCATAGTCGTTGAGCGAAAGCTGCACTTCGCGCCGGCCGCCGTAGAAGTCGGTGAATGCTTCGGTCACGTCCTCATGGGCAAGGATCCGACGGAGCAGGGCGTTGGCCGCGGCCTCGACTTCGTCGAGGTCACGCCCGGACACTTCCAGATCGAGATCCGCCCCCGCCGGGCCAAGTTCCGCCTGCGCAAAGGAGGATTGGAAGATGTCGGGCAAGGGGCCGGCCGCGCGGCGCCAGGCATCCAGCACATCGTCGGCCATCACATTGCGCTTGCTGCTTTCCAGCAGGTCCACAGTGATCGTTGCCGTGTTCGAGCCGTTGTCGTTCACGTCCGAGTTGGTGCCGTATTGGACCATCACCTGTCTGACCAGCGGCTGGCCGCCTTCCGTCCCGGGCGTCAGCTCCGCATCGACCGTTTCGAGCGCGGCCAGCAGGCTCTCCACCGTTGCCACGGTCCGCTCCCGGTTGATTCCGGTGGTCAGGGAGATGCGCACCTGCACGGTGTCCCCTTCGATCGCGGGGAAGGGGATGACCTTGATCGTGCCGGATGCGATCAGCCCGATCGACAGGATGAGCCCGGCAAAAACGGTGCCGATGGTCAGGTAGCGCACCCGCACCAGCGCGCCGGCCAGCGGGATCACCACCGCCTCCTTGAACCGGTCGAGGAGCCGAGCGGCGGGGCGGGCTTCATGGGCAGCCGGGTCGTTGCTGCCCGAATGGCTCAGGTGATGCGGCAGGATCAGGAACCCTTCCACGAGCGAGATCGCCAGTGTCAGCAGCAGCACCATGGGTATGAACTTCAGGATCTGTCCCATGTTGCCGGTGATGAACATCAGCGGGCCAAAGACACAGGCGGTGGTCAGGAAGGATGAGACGACGCCCGGCATCACTTCGAGCGTGCCCCTTTTGGCGGCGTCGAGCCGCCCGGTCCGGAGCCGCCAGCGTTCAATGTTCTCCGCGATGACGATGGAATCGTCCATGATCAGCCCGACCGCCATCAACAGCGCGACCAGCGTGATCATGTTGATGGTGAGGCCAAAGCTGCTCATCAGGAACAGCGTGCCGAGGAAAGAGACCGGCAGCGCGGCAGAGATCCACAGCGCCTCCCGCAGTGTGAAGAAGAGCCACATTGTCAGGAAGACAAGCACAAGCCCGATGCCGATATTCTTGAGGATCAGCGTCAGACGCTCCTTCACCAGGTCGGTCATGTTGAAGGTGACCTTGAGGCTGAAGGGGGACGGGTAGGCCGCCCGCTCGTCCTCAAGAACTTCCTCCAGTGCGTTGTAAAGGCGTATTGAATCGCCCTCCGCCCCCTTGAAGACAGAGATGATGGCCGCCTGTTCCCCGTCGATGAAAGCTTGCAGGTTCTCGTCCGCGTCGACAATCCGCACCTGCCCGAGGTCCTTAAGCCGCACCATGCCACCGTTGTCGGAATGCAGCAGGATCAGGTCCTCCAGCTCCGCGATGGTCCGGCGCGCATCGGTGTAGCGCAGGGTGATGCCGCCGGTGTCGGTCTCGACCTCGCCCAGGGGAAGGCGCAGCGAACGGGCGCCGATCGCGTCCGCGATGTCGAGGCTGGAAAGCCCGTAGCGCCGCAATGCCGCCTCGTCGAATGTCACGCGCAGTTCCCGGTCGGTGATGCCGGAAACGGTGGCATTCGTGACCCCGTTCAACGCCATCAGCCTGTCCGCCAACGTGTCGGTGTATTCGATCAGCCCGCGCTTTCCGTTCAGCCCGGAGACCGCCACCATCGCGATCAACTCGTCCCGGTTGCCCAGCTTGACCGACGGACTTTCGGCCTCGGTCGGAAAGTCGTTGATCCCGGAGACGGCGGAGAAGACGTCGTTGTAGAACTGGATCAGGTCGCCGCCTTCTTCGAGTTCCGCCGTGGCCGATCCCCGCCCGTCGACCGAGAGACAGTCGAGATCCACCAACCCCGACGTGCCGGTGAGGGCGTCCTCCAGCGGAGAGCAGATTTCTTCGTCCACGTCGCGGGCCGAGGCGCCCGGATAGATGACCGATACCTGCACGGTCGAGGCGGTGATCTCGGGGAAGGTCTCCCGTTCCAGCCCGCCGGCGGTGGACAAACCCAGGACGCAGATCAGCGCCATAAGCAGGTTGGCGGCGACGGGATGTCTTACGAACCAGTCGACCACGTCATTGCTCCTTCGCGGCGGTGACCATCGCCGCCGGCGTGACCGGTGTCAGTGCCATGCCGAGCACGGGCGGGTGGGGATCGGAAAGCACCAGTGTTTCCGTACCTTCCAGCCCGTCGAATACCACGACCTCGTTGCCGATCACCTGGCCGGTGGTCACCTCGGCGAGCCCCAGCGTGTCGCCGGCCTCCACGATGTAGACGAAGGGCTTGCCCTCGTCGGTATAGCGGAGCGCGTCGCGGGGCACGGTCAGCGAGCCCGCGACCGGTTGGGTGGCAAGGGTAACCGTGACGAAGGACCCGACGTTCAGGGGTGGGCGATTGACCTCTCGCCGGCTCACGAGGGGATCGTCCACGCGGACCACGAGGCCCAGCGTCCCGGTCTGGCTGTCCATTGTGCCGCGCAACCGCTTGATTTCGGAGGGCCATCTGGCGTCGAGCCCGGCGATTTCCATGCTGACCGATGCGGTGACGCCCGCCGCGCGCATCAACGACACTGCCTGGCTGGTGTCCACCGTGCCATCGCTGGCGATCTCGTCGCCCAGTGCCACGGTGACCATGGGGACGAAAGCGGAGGGCTGGATTTCGGCGGTGATCTCTACGGCAGAGATATCATCGAGCACCATCAGCACGTCACCGGAGCGGGCGAACTGCCCGACTTCTACGTTCAACTCCGAGACCCGGCCGCGGAAGGGGGCGGTGATGGTGGTTTTCTCAAGCGAGCGGTTTGCCTCCGCCAGTTCCGCCTTCCGAACGGCGAGGGTCGCCTCCAGCGATTTCCGCTGCGCGGGGTAGAGCTCCAGCGTGTTCTTCAGGTTGGTGACGGCGGTCGTCTGCGCCAACAGGGTCTTTTGAGCCGCGTCCTGTGTCGCCTGGGTCGAAGCGCCACGGCCCACGAGGGAGGCCACGCGGTCGAACTCTGCCTGTGCGACGGCGAGGATGCGTTCCTCCACCTCCAGCGTTGCACGGGAGTTCTCGATCTGGCGGTCCAGTTCGGAGATCTGAGCCTCGACAGCGGCGATGTTGGCCTCCGTTTTCTGGCGTCCCAGCTCGTAGTCGGTGCGGTCGATTGCGGCCAGTTCCTCTCCCTCCGCCACAACCGTGCCCACGGCGAGTCCGTCGGCCAGCCGGATGACCCGCCCCTGCACCTCGGAGATGGCGGACCAGACACGGACCGGCTCGACATGCCCGTAGCCCACGGCAGTTGCCGACATGGCCTGCGGTTCCAGCTGCATCACGCGAACAGCAAGAGGTCGGGTTTCCGGTGGCGTCCCGTCGGTGTCGGGCGTCTGCATCATCATGCGAAATCCAAGGATACCAAGCACGATTGGCGGAATGATCATCAGTGGCCGCAGGTTCATGGGCAGGTCTCCATCTGGTAGATGCGCACGCATGGGGCAGGGCGCGGGGACACGGACTGCGATCAGGACGGTTTACCTCCTGCGGCTGGAAGTCAATCGCCGGGCGTGACCCCTAATGCCGCGCAGGACCGGTCGTGATGCACGGAGATGGGGCAGGAGGGCCACTTTGTCCCTTGGCGCCTCCTCTCGTTTCCGGGGACGACGCGCTGGGGCGAGGACCATGAATGGACGGCGCCCGCCCGGACACAAGGCTCATGCGGGGACCGTGTGCAGGATGTGTCTGTGCTTCAGCGCCGTTTTCCCGACCGTTGGTGTGCCAAGTGCCGGCGACAACCGTTCGAGCATTCGCTGCAATCGGCAGGCTGGCGAAAGCGACAGGCCCCTGAGACCTCAGCGCAGTGCCCGGCGGGCAACACGGGCTGGTGGCCGCGCCACGCAAAGCTCTGTTGGCCCGGCGTGACAGATTTCACCACTCTTGCCACGGGCAAGGGACCGTCTCGCCATGGCTTTCTTCTTCCCTTCATCTTCGACGCGGCCTATACCCCTTTCGATCCCGAAATTCCGGGGTGCGTCCGGGGTGATCCGATCCCTCGTTCGTGCCCCCCGAAACCGCTCGAAAGGTCGCTCTCTCCCATGCAGGACGGCACTCCCGTTGTCACCCGTATCGCCCCGTCGCCGACGGGTTTCATGCATATCGGAACCGCGCGCACGGCGCTGTTCAATTGGCTCTATGCTCGTGGGCGCGGCGGCAAGTTCCTGCTGCGGATCGAGGACACGGACCGGGCGCGATCGACCCCGGAAGCAACCGAGGCCATCCTGCGCGGCATGAAATGGCTGGGGCTGGACTGGGATGGAGAGGCCGTGAGCCAGTTCGCCCGCGTCGAGCGGCATGCCGAGGTTGCCCACGACCTTCTGACGCGCGGCGCTGCCTACAAGTGTTTCTCCACCCAGGAGGAAATCGCCGCCTTCCGTGATGCCGCCCGCGCCGAGGGCACGTCGACGCTCTTCCGCTCGCCCTGGCGGGATGCGGACCCTGCAACCTACCCCGATGCGCCCTACGTGATCCGTATCAAGGCCCCGCGTGAGGGGGAAACGGTGATCGAGGACGCCGTGCAGGGCAGGGTGACTTGGAAAAATTCTGATCTGGACGACATGATCCTGCTGCGGTCTGACGGAACGCCGACCTACATGCTCGCCGTTGTCGTCGACGACGTGGACATGGGCGTCAATTGCGTGATCCGTGGCGACGATCACCTCGCCAACGCTGCGCGCCAGTCGTTGATCTACACCGCGATGGGCTGGCCGTTGCCGACCTATGCCCATATCCCGCTGATCCTCGGGCCGGACGGCAAGAAACTGTCCAAGCGCCACGGCGCCACCGGTGTCGAGGAATACCAGAAGATGGGCTACCCTGCGGCGGGGATGCGCAACTACCTCACACGGCTTGGCTGGAGCCATGGTGATGACGAGTTCTTTACCGATGCCCAGGCGCTCGACTGGTTCGATCTCGATGGCATCAACAAGGCCGCAGCACGGTTCGATTTCAAGAAGCTGGAGAATCTCTGCGGGCAGCATGTTGCAGCTGCAGAAGATTCCGATTTGTTGGCCGAACTGGAACTTTACCTAGAGGCAATTTCGGCCGATCCCTTGACTGACGCACAGCGGGACGGGATGTCGCGGGCCATGTGTTGTCTTAAAGAACGTGCGAAGACCTTCGGAGAACTTGTTGACAAGGCTCACTTTGTGCTCGGTCAACGTCCCTTCGAGCCCGATGAGAAAGCGGCGAAATCCCTCGATGCTGTATCCCGTGGTATACTGAGCGAATTGACGCCGCACCTGCGAAATGCTAGCTGGTCCCGCAACGGGCTGGAGGAGGCCATTGCGGCCTTCGCGGAGAGCAGGGAGTTGAAACTGGGCAAGATAGCCCAGCCACTCCGTGCCGCACTTGCCGGAAGAACAGCCACTCCGAGCGTCTTTGACATGATGCTCGTGATCGGTCGGGACGAAACCCTCGGCCGCATAGAGGATGCCACGGGCCAGCCAACGGGGTGAGGGACCCCCGGGCCCGTGAGAAGAAAAAAGCCGACCCCGGCGACCGTTTGCGACGTCGGGTAGAGTCAGAAAGGAACACAAATGACAGATAGAAAAGCGACGCTGACGTTCGACGGCAAGACGCTCGAACTGCCGATCCACTCGCCGACCGTTGGCCCCGACGTGCTGGATATCCGCAAGCTCTACGCGCAGGGCGACGTGTTCACCCATGACCCGGGCTTCACCTCCACTTCCGCCTGTGAATCAACCATCACTTTCATCGATGGCGAAAAGGGCGAGTTGCTGCACCGCGGCTACCCGATCGACCAGCTGGCTGCCGAGTCCCACTACCTCGAGGTCTGCTACCTGCTTCTCTACGGGGAGCTGCCGACCAGCGCTCAGATGGCCGATTTCGAAAACCGTGTGACACGCCACACGATGCTGCACGACCAGATGACCTTCTTCTACCGCGGCTTCCGTCGCGATGCGCACCCGATGGCGATCATCGTGGGCGTGCTGGGCGCCATGTCGGCCTTCTACCACGACTCGACCGACATCACTGATCCGTGGCAGCGCGAAGTCGCGTCGATCCGCCTGATCGCCAAGATGCCGACGCTGGTGGCTTGGGCCTACAAATACTCGATCGGCCAACCCTTCGTGTATCCGAAGAACGACCTCGATTACGCGTCGAACTTCCTCAACATGTGCTTCTCGGTTCCGGCCGAGGAATACCAGATCGACCCGATCCTGTCCCGCGCGATGGACCGCATCTTCACACTGCATGCGGATCACGAGCAGAACGCCTCGACCTCGACCGTGCGTCTTGCGTCCTCCTCCGGTGCCAACCCGTTTGCCTGCATCGCGGCCGGTGCGGCCTGTCTCTGGGGACCGGCCCATGGCGGCGCCAACCAGGCTTGCCTGGAAATGCTCCGCGAAATCGGATCGGTGGATCGTATTCCCGAGTACATCGCGCGCGCCAAGGACAAGGACGATCCATTCCGCCTGATGGGCTTCGGTCACCGGGTCTACAAGAACTTCGACCCCCGCGCGACGGTGATGAAGCAATCCGCCGACGAGGTGCTCGACCTTCTCGGGATCGAGGACAACCCGACGCTTCAGGTCGCCAAGGAACTGGAAGCGGCCGCGGTCGCGGATCCGTACTTCACCGAGAAGAAGCTGTTCCCGAATGTTGATTTCTACTCCGGGATCATTCTTGAGGCGATGGGCTTCCCGACCTCGATGTTCACTCCGATCTTCGCATTATCGCGGACCGTTGGGTGGATCTCGCAGTGGCACGAGCAGTTGTCCGACCCGGCGCACAAGATCGGCCGGCCGCGCCAGCTCTACACCGGTGCGCCCTTCCGCGACTACGTGCCCGTGGACAAGCGCTGAGCGTCCGGGGCGTTCGCCCTGTAGACGACACAAACCCCGTCTGTGTGCCTGACGCGGGCCTCGGTGGTAGAATGGAACGGCCCCGGCGATGGGAATCGCCGGGGCTTTTCGTTTTTTTGGTGATCGCCAGTTGTTGGGGAAGTGTTTGGTGGAGCCTTGGTCGTTTGAGGGGGAGGGCCGGTGGTCCGTTCCTATGGTGAGGCGCCTACGGGTTTCTTCTGGTGCTGTCGGCCCCAAGGCCCAGAATCGCATGGATTTCCCGAAGGCCATGCACATCCTGAAAGGCCGGGAGACCGCTGACCGGTCCGGTGTGTCTTTCCCAAGGCGATCCTCTGCCATCCAGCGACGCCGTGTGGGCTCCGGTTGTCGCATTTTGAAGTACCGAACCACGCAACTGTTCGGCAGGCCTGACGGACTGACCGGAGCGAGCATCCTGATGAGGTAATTGGTGCCCAAGGAGAGACTCGAACTCTCACGATGTTGCCATCGGGGGATTTTGAATCCCCTGCGTCTACCATTCCGCCACTTGGGCCACCGGTTTGCGTTTTAGCGATGTCGCCACCTGTATGCCACCGGAAAGTGCGGCCTGCTTTCAGTCTCTGCGCCGCACCGGGCAGGGTCAAGGTTTGGACGCCTCGCGACTGGAGATGACCCGGATGCTCCGAATGGCCACTGGTGTTTGCGGAATGCGCGACACTGGGCCGGCAGGTCAGGTTCATTTCCTCGCGAAGGCGCGGAGATCGGGTCCGGGGTGCGTGGAACGCCCCGTCGCACCAACGTCCTTATGCCCGAGAGAAGATACAGGGCTCCGCACTCTGCCGCGGCGATTCCGGGCGTCTGGACCCTGATAAATGGGTGATATTGCCAATGGCTGGGCTGGAGCGGGTGAAGGGAATCGAACCCTCGTATGCAGCTTGGGAAGCTGCCGTTCTACCATTGAACTACACCCGCAGCGCGAACAGCAATATCGCTGCACGGCGGATCACGCAACCGGAATTGGAAATTGTCCGCGTAAGCGCGCCCCGGACCTTTGCTGTTCGCAGCGTCCAGAGTGGGTTTACCGGTTGGTAACGCCACCGGGTCTAGGTTCGGAACGCGTACGATTCGGAGGGCGGCTGTCGCGCGGTGCCCGCATCGGTTTCCTCGGGGCGATGCCTTGAAATTGGGCGAATTCGAGGCACATCATCTCTCATGCTACGCGGTAGCTGAACAGGGACTGCTCACATCGGCGAGGACCAGCCGATTGGTCCAAAAGGACTGGAAGTCCCAGGTGCACAAGGGTCTGGGAGCTTGTAGCCAGTGCAAACAGGCGGTCCCGTGCGCGACTTCATCGCGCGAGGCGCCACAAAGCTGACGCCAGAGCGCCGCAAAAGAACCCGATTGCGTCAGGCACCCATGTACCCGCGTGCTCATTGTTCAAAGGACCCGTTTCGATGGCGATACTCCACGTCTATGAGAACCTGAGCCAGCCTGGTTGGGCCGATGGCAGCTTCACGTCCATTCAATCGGCGATTGATGCGAGCCAAGGTGGCGACCGGATCGTCGTTCACGCCGGGACCTACTCGGAAAACCTCGTGATCCGGAAGAACGACATCACCCTGGTCGCGGCGGACGGTCCGGCGAACACGGTCCTGAAACCCGCCGACAGGTCGCTCGATACCCTCGAGATCGCCGGTGCGGACAGGGTTTCGGTATCGGGGTTCAGAATCAAGGGCGGCAGCGATGATACGAAACAGGCGGTGCATGTTCACGGGAACGATGGCGGCAGGGACATGGCGACCGAAATCACGCTTGATGGCAATGTCATCGAGCGTGGCGCTGGCGACGGACTCAAACTGTCGAAGGTTGCCGACATCGTCGTGACCTCGAATACGATCCTCGGCGGGACGGGGAAGGAAAGCGGACTGGACATGGTCGGCGGGGTTCGGGTCGTGATTTCCGGCAACACATTCCAGGACATTGGCTATGTCGGTATCTCGCTCAAGGGTGGTTCCCGGGACGTGATCGTGGAGGGTAACATCCTCCAGGACATCGGTCATGTTGCAGTAGAGATCGGCGGTTATACCAACCTTCCCAACTATATACCCGGGTTTCTTGAAGCGGGATACACCTACGAGATCGCCAATGTTCTCGTTGCGGACAACCAGGTGTCGAATGCCGGAAACGCGGCCTTTCGGGTGATCGGCGGGCAGGGCGTGTCGTTTCAAGGGAACAGCGCGACAGGCACCAATGCGACCGTGAAGATCGACGATTCCGGCAAGTTCCACGATCTGTGGTTTTCCGATGACATTGCCTTCGAGGGCAACAGCTTTGCCGCCACACCCTGGCTGATCGACCGTTCCGCCCAGGCCGATGTCGGAGATGGCTCGGTCTATACCTTCCTGCCCTGGACCGATGGCGGCGGCGGCACCCCGCAGCCGGGGCCGGGTGCGATCATCGGGACAGCGGGGGGCGATGACATCCGCGGCACGGATGCGCCCGACCGGGTTTTTGCGGGAGAAGGTGACGACAGAGTGGAGGGCCGCGATGGTGACGATGCGCTGGCGGGCGAGGGCGGCAAGGACGAGATGGACGGCGGCCGGGGCAACGACCTGTTGTTTGGCGGCGATGGCGATGATCGGTTGTTCGGCGGGCAGGGTCACGACACCCTCGATGGTGGCGCCGGCGACGATCGCCTGAGAGGGAACGATGGCGAAGACGCCCTCGACGGAGGGGCCGGAGATGACCGTCTGGAGGGAGATCGCGGGGCGGATCATCTGTCCGGTCAGGACGGGGCGGACGAGTTGAAGGGGGGCGACGGGGCGGACCGGCTGGAAGGTGGCACCGGAGATGACCGCCTCAAGGGTGAAGCTGGCGCCGATGTACTGGTCGGAGGCACGGGCGACGACCAGCTCGAAGGTGGCGATGGCAATGACACATTGGCCGCCGGGTCGGGCGCCGGGACGAGCAAGGGCGGCGACGGTGCCGACACCTTCGTTTTCACCGCCGCGGATGGCAATGCCATGGTCGAACTCAAGGATTTCTCGGCGCGGGAAGGCGACCGGATCGCGATCATTGGATTTGGTCAGGATCTCGATACGTTCCGCGACCTCGATAGCAACCGCGATGGCCAGTTGGGCCGGCACGACACCGGTGTCGAGGTCAATGGTGACCGTATCATCATCGACCTTGCACGGATTGCCGGTGGGGCCGCGCCGGAGATCGAACTGCGCGGGGCGACCCTGACAGAAGAGCAGTTCGTCTTCGATATCTAGCGTGGCGCGGGGCGTCGCCGGTCAACGCCACTCAAGGCCGGCCCCGGTCCAGATAGCCTCGCCAGTGACCGGCTCTCCGTTCAACCGGACGTTCTGGAGCACCAATGTTCCCGGTTCGCCGGCAAGCAGTGCGCCACCTGCACTTGTGTCGATACTACCGCCGATCATGGTCGCGACCCGCGTCTCCGTGTCGTGACCCTTGCCGAACCGGATCGCCGCACTGTCGGGCAATGTGTGCAACACACAGTCGCGCATCGTCACCTGCCCGCCAAGCCAGATACAGGCAGCCGAGTTTTGCGGTCGGGGATGTGGGGCAGAGATATGGCAGAGCAGCAGTTCATTTGCGGGATTGTCCCGCCAGACCCGCACGCCGTATTTGCACCCGGCGACCGAGCATCGTTCGAACCGGATGCCATCGCATTTCATGTCGAACCCGGCATCGCCGAAATCCCGGGCATGACAATCGATGAAGGTGGCGTTGGAAGTCTCTTCCTCCAACACGACGCCATCGCCCTGCACATAGGTCGATCCGCGTTCCTCGACGTCCAACAGGTTCGCCGCGCGCCGCATGTGGACACCGTCAAAGACGAGGTTCTGTCCCTTGCCCACCGCGATCATTTGGCAGACCCGCGTGCCGCCGCCGTCGATACCGGCGGCGTCGAGGTCCAACCGCTCGAACCGTGCGTCCGACAGGTCATGGAAACGGCCAAATCCACGGATCAGGCCATAGCCGGAGCTGTCGCGAATTGTGAGATCGGTGAGGCGCGTACCCGGCTCGGTATCAAGAACGCGCCCGGCCATTCGAGCATGAAGGCCGGTGAAGCCAAGGGAATTGCCATCTCCGCTGAGCCGGAACATGCCTTGCGCGCCGGACCCTTCGTAGACCGGTCCGGAGACGTCGATGTAGGTGGGATCCTTCAGCACCATAAAGGGTTTGCCCGTCGGATCCGGCCGGGTCTGCGTCGGGAAGGGCTGACGGCGGCGGCGCAAAAGGGGGGGATGGCCACGGGGCGCGGGTTCGACGCCGTTGCTGTTTACCCGCTGACCGAACACCAGTTGGAACCGCCGATCTGCTGTTCCCGCGATCAGCGCCTCTGCCTGGGTATCGTCCCAGAACCAGGGCGAATCCCGGTTTGGCGGGAAACCGACAAGAACGCCATCGCTTGCCTGATCGAGTGCGGTTGCCAGTTGCGAAAGCGGTGCGGGATCGTCCCAGCTTGTCCCGCTGCCGCCTCCCTCCGGGCTCAGGTACAGGGTTTGCACCATGCCGGTTCAGGCCCCGCGGCTGGCAAGCTTGAGCCAGTCATCCCGGCTCCCGGTCCCGACGGAGACATAGACAGCCGGTTCGGAGGAATCGACCCATACCGAACCGAGCAGCGGGGGCGCAGCGTCAGGGGCCATATCCGAGACGTGACGGGCGACGAAATCACCGGGCCAGTCCGCCGCGGCAGCGGCCTGTGCATCCCCGTTCTGAGCGGCGATTTGCGCGAGCGCTTCGGACAGGCGGCTGAAATTCTCGTTCACCTTCTCGAACGCGGCGCGCAGGGTGTCACCGGTACCGTCATCCTGCTGCACGCCGACTGCAATACGTTCAAACAACTTTCACGTCCCCCACTTTCGAAATGACTTCTCCACTGTCGGCCCGCAGACGCGCAACAGGGCAGGACCCCATCGCGGATGTGGCCTGCCCTATGGCGGCTGCCGACACCATCGCTGCGCCACCGCTGCGCAGTACCGCGCGGCGTGTCATTCCCGGGGCGTGAAAACACGCGGCTCCGGCAAGGGCGGATGGGCGCCCGGCGATGTCGTCCTGTGCCTGAACCCGCTGCCGTTGTGTCATTGAACCATCAGGATGCTTCGAACCCGAGGCTATCGTAGATCCGACCTGTCTGCGTCGCAATACGCGCCCAGTTGAAGTCCGACAGCACGTCGGCCTCCGGCGTGGAATCCCAGGAATTCCGCAGAATCCGGGCAAGCGCTTCGTGGTCGCCGACCGGGAAGTAGTGCTCGCTCGACAAGCCGAGGTCGAGATTTGGCTGGATGTCGGAGACGAGGATGGGCGTGGACATCGCGGCTGCTTCCAGCGCTGCGATGGGCAAGCCTTCGTGATGCGAAGCCAGAACAAACAGGTTTGCCCGTGACAGTAGCGCGGCAACACCTTCGCGCGGGATGGCTCCGGTCAGGATCACATGGTCCTGCAATCCCTTCTCTGCGATCAGGTTGGCAATCTCTGCATCATGGGCGGAGCCGCTTTGTCCGCCGACAATCACCAGCCGCGCAGCTGGGCGGGCGATGGCATAGGCGCGGATCAGATCGGCAAAACCCTTTTCCGGAACCAGCCGCCCGACCGAAACCATGAACGGCGTACCGGACAGCCCGAACCGCGCCACCCAGTCCTCGGCCGACCGCTTGCTGGATCTAGCCTCGTCGAGAATGTGGTCCGCACCGTTGGGAACATAGTGAATCACACCCGCCTTTTGCGGGTACTCGCGCTTCAGCCGCTCGGCGAGTGATCTGGACACGGCGATGACCTGGTGGGCGGAGCCAATCCCGACCCGTTCTCCGGTCTTCAGAATGCCTTTAACGAAGCCGTTCCACTTTGCGCGGCGATAGTCGTCACCGTGGTGGGTCATCACGACCTTCATGCCAAGCGCCCGCGCCAACGGGGCAAGGAGTGCCGGGCCGACGGCGTGAATGTGAACGATCCGGCTTCCCTGCCGGAAGCGTGCGTCGAGGATCGCGAGGAAGGTGTTGGAGATCGTTTCCATGAACCGGTTGCTCATAGCGGGCAGCGGCAGCACCGAGAGGTTGGGCCGCAGCCTGTGGCGCAGATCGCCCATCGACGGCTTGCGCCCGATGACAAGGAAATCACGCGTCCGGTTCTGGTCGGCGACGCGAGGATAAAGGTACTCGCAATGGGTTTCGATCCCTCCGGACACATCGGGGATCCCGCGCAGGCCGATCACGGTCACGAAGGGCCGTCGGCCACGCCTGGAGTTGATCCCGGCCCTGGCCTTGGACCGTGACGGCGTCGCGACATCGGGTGTTGCCGCGGATGCGCCGGCCATGAAGGTTCCGGAAGCCTTGGCTGTCGGGGCGCTGCCAAAAAGGGCGCGCAGGATAGCATTAACCATTGTACATCTCCTCACGACCGGGGCGCCGCAAGCCGGACATCGATCCGACTGGCTGCGGTCCTGGCGCGTCAAATGCGGTTGCGCCGGAATATGTCATTCTGCAAATCGTCAACTTGCTACTCGGTTTGGTGCCGGCGGCGGACCGTAGGCCTGCGCGCCAGGCGGGGTTTCGTCATGCGTCCGAAGCCAGACGCGGAGTGTTGGGCGGGATCCGAGAGGGCACATCAGAACCTGTCGCCGATCCGATCCTTTCCGTCCGTTTACGCTGCCATTCGACCAATCATGTGACGGCAGCGTGGCATTTCCGTTCCCTGCTTCGGTGAGGCCGTCAGACCCGTGGCGAAGACAGCAGCACCCAGACCAACTTTGCCGAAATGAAATTCGGCCATGTATTCAACTTGAAACGCGCCTTTGTCAGGCATTGCGCCCCAATGGGGCGCGGCCCGTCGGTCTTGCAGGAAAGAGGTTTTTCCAAGGAATCAGTTTGTCCGGGGGCGAGCCTCCTTTCCAAGTCCCGGTTGGCAGAGCGGGAACGTTCCGTCGCGGTTGCGGAGTGTGGTCAGTAACCGTTTCCGCTCAGGAACTCCCGGCGCACGGTCTGCAACAAGATGCGGATATCTCCCGCGATTGTCGCAGTGCGCGCGTATTCAATGTCTTTGTCGATACGGCCCTTGGCGGACGCGTAGGTCAGCGTCTCGCCCCGGAAACCATGCACCTGCGCGAGGCCGGTGATGCCCGGAAGCATGGTGTGGCGATCCATGTAGCGGGGATCGAAATCCTCGTAGCGGACGCCAGCCGCGATCATGTTCGGCACATGGGGCCGCGGCCCGACCAGCGACATGGTGCCCTGAAGCACATTGATGAGCTGCGGCAGTTCGTCGAACGAGGTCTTGCGAAGGACCCGGCCCAGCGGCGTGATGCGCGGGTCGCCCCTGGTGGTTTGTTTGACACCCGAGGTATCGCCCTGATGGACGCGCATGGTCCGAAACTTGTAGATCGAGAACAGCTGTCCGTTGAGGCCATAGCGGTCCTGCCGAAAGAACACCGGTCCCCGGCTGGTTGCCTTGATGGCGATTGCGCAGGTGATCAGGAAGGGCGCCAGAAAAAACAGGCCGGAGATCGCACCGAAAAGGTCAATTGCGCGCTTGCAGAAACGGAACGCAAGCGGCCTGGAAGCCAGCCCGATGGGCTGCCGCACGTCGCTCCGACCGATCTTTCGGGCGCGCAGGGTCTGTTCAACGGCGTCCGGGCCATTCAGCCGAACCCGGTGCCCGACGGGGCGTCCCTGGGTCCGTCGCGACGGCTGGAAGGCCGAAATTGCAGACCGCGACCGCTGCGTGGGCCAGGCCAGCAGCCGGCGCAAAACGCCAGCGCCGGAATATCGCGCCGTTCCGGAATTTTCGACGAAGTATCCCTTCGACAGATCACTCATAATTCCCACTCACTATTCATGGCACACGACATGACGGAAAGATCCTACGCACCAGGGGCGCTCGTCCCGTGGTCCGTGCCGCGCTATTTTAATTCAACAAATCGAGACGCTTGGCTTTGCGTTTCTGCAATCAGGCTTATCTGCCAAGCACGTCAGTCTCCCGCCAGGTGGCTCTCAGTTCCTCCGAATGGTGTCGGCACGCCAGATGTCGACACGTCAATTTCTCGCTGCTCAAAAGCCTCTGGTCTGTAAACTTTATCACACTTGCTAGCGTTAACTACCAACAATCGTCAACGAATGTTAACGCTTCGACTGCAACAGTTCTGTGAACAGTCTGTTTCGTCATGGATTGAGAGGATTTTCGTCACAATTCTGCCGTATGATTATTTCATGGGCGGCCTTGGTCTGCAGCGGATCCGGACATTCATGGTCACAGGTCGCAGGCTTGACCGGAACCCAGCCGATTTGCTCAATTGCTCAAGGTCCCGGCACATGCTGTGGCGAAATCGACGCAAGCGCCACAGGCCGCGGTGCAATCCGTGCCATCAGTTGTAAACTCGACCGCAAGCAGGAATCATGTTGAGAAATGCATGCTCCGGACCGCAGGGGCGTTCATCGGTCGGGACCGCAAAGGCGCCCAAGAGTGAATTTCAGGAGACGAGGATTATGGTTGATTGCTTTTGTCGGACGGGACGCACGATTCCCATGGTGGGGTATGTCCTTGCGGCGATCTCCTTCGCTGTAGGTGCCGACGCGGCCGTCTCTCAGGGATGGACCCAGCCCGACGGTATCGAAGATGGCGTCGTTGCGGTGGAGGCGGTGGCACTGTCCCCGGTCGCGGGCATCTTCGGTGAAAGCGCCTCCGGGACGCTGGAAGTGCGGTGCGAAGACAACCTGACGCGGGTTTCACTGTCGTTCGAGGGCACTTTCCTCAGCGATGTCGGGGATTACAGCCTGGTCACCCTGCGCCTCGACGATACGGCCCCTTACGCCACGCGACTGGAGAAGGGCGACGACCATAGCACGCTGCGCTGGCCGGTCGGGCGGGAATCGATCACCTTTCTCACCAAGGCGATGCCCGCAAACGAACTTGGTGTCACCCTGACCGCATTTACCGATGATCGGCTGGAAACCACGTTTTCGCTGGCCGGGTTGTCGGAGGCGATCGCGCCGGTTCGGGCCGCTTGCCGCTGGTAACGCCTGCCGTGCCCGTGATCTGCTTTCACCTTAAAGGGTGCGATAGCTGTCCGGCGCGTATCCGAATTCCGTGAAATCCGCGCGATAGAAGTCATGGACCAGGTCAGCCGCGGCGTCCGATATGGTCGTGGCCTTTTTCCGGGACGGATTGGCATGGGGAATGTCGCGCGCAGGTGGTATCTTCGTGATCCGCTGCAGATCCTCCATCAAGGCATCGAGTTGATCTTCGAGCCGGAACCAGCGGGTTCCCGGAATCCGAAACGCGACCTGGGGGCGGATGTGGTTGGAGTAGACATACGGGTTACGCCTGTAGGTGCGCAGGGTGGACCGGAGCCAGAGCTCGAAGGAAGGAGCCGGGAACCAGCGGTAGGGGCGGTGCCTGTGCTGCATCCTGTAATTGTACTCGCTGAGGATGCGCGCATAGGGGTTCCGGGTGACGCAGAAGGAATAGTCGAAGAAATCCGCTGCAAACAAATCCTCGATCAGGGCGCCATGGAAATGCTGCGGCACGCAGGGCAGGCCCGCCGTGTTGAGCTTCATCCGAAAGCTCTCGGAGGAATGGGCTGCAAGCGCCTCTTCGATGGATGTGCCGCCAGCCTTGGGAATATGGAGGAAGAGGATGACCTTTCCATTGATGCGGAAGATGGGCATGAATCAGGGTTTCCTGCGATTGGGATGGTCGGTCATCTGCGGCGAAGACGCCCGGCGATTGCATTGAGGGACTTGCGCTCCTCGCCAAGGGCGGCGGGCCAGAGCAGGTTCAGCGCCGCATAGATGCACAGGGCGAGGAGGCATCCGGCGCCAAGCGTCGGCAAGGGCGCCAGCGCCATTTCGTCGGCGATTGAATGGAGAGCATAGAGCGGAACCGCATAGAGAATGCCAAGCGCTGCATGCCGGGCGAGGGCGTGCAGGCCGGTGCTGACAGGAAGATTAAACACGATGTTCAACATAATGATACCATTGGAGAAACACAGAACGACTGCAAGGGTCGTGCCGATCGCGACCCCGGCGAGTCCGAACCGTGCGCCGACGAGTGCCCCGATGGCGACGAGGCCGGCATAGATCCATTGGAGCAGCGCGGCGTGATAGACAGCGCCGGTGGCGCGCAGCACAGTGCCCGTGAACTTGTAGGCGGTGCGGAAATACAGGGCACTCACCATGATCTGGAAGGGCAGGACAGCGGCGCCCCACTGGTCGCCCATAAGGACAAGAATGACTTCCCGTGCATTGATCGACAGCAGGATGGCGGCCGGGATCTGTGTGATTGCGGTAAGGGCGAGGGTCTTGTTGTAGGCCCGGGCCACCCGCGGCCGGTCACTCTGCACAGAGGCGAGAACCGGGAAGAGGACCTTGTCCGCCATGTTCCCGACGATGTTCGCCGGCTGGGACAGCAGAAGGTAGGCGCGGGAGTACTGGCCAAGCGCGGCGGTTCCGAGCAGCCGGCCGACGATCATGTAGTCGACGTTCAGCGCCACGTAATTCCCGATCTGCGTCAACGTGGTGCCGAGGCCAAACCGCAACATGCCGCCGAGGACTTTTACATCAAATCCGGGTCGGATGCGAAAGCCGCCGATGGCGATGAACAGTAGCGATTGCAGGGCCGCCTGCGCCAGTTGACCGGCGACCAGCGCCCAGACGCCATACCCGAGGACGGCCAGAAGGATCGCGACGCCCGCATACCCGGCAAGATAGCTGACAACCGTGATCGCGGCGAGCGCGCGAAACCCCATCTCGCGCTGGATGAGTGCTTCGGAGACGAGCCCTGCTGCGCGCAAGGGGAAGAGCAGGGCAAAGACCTGCACAATCGGCGGCAGGCTTGGCATCGCGTACAGTCGACCCAGCGGTTCGGCGAGCACAAAGACGATGGCACCGACCACAACGCCGGAGAACAGCGTGGCGGTCATCCCGGTGCGGATATGACTTTGGGTCAGCGTCTCGACCTGGACAATCGAGGGCGCGATCCCGATCTTTCCGAAGACCTCGGCGAGGGCGACAATGGTCAGCGCGGCGGCGACCAGCCCGAATTCGGAGGGCGTCAGCAGGCGCGACAGGATCATCAGCACGACGATCTTGAGCACGGCCTGCACGCTGCCACCGCCAAACATCCAAAGGAAATGCCCGAGGGAAGACTGGGTCAACGCCGACGTCCTGGCGCTGTCGGGGGGCTGCGAATCGGTCATAGGGCAATCATCTCCGGCTACGCAGAACTTGTCCGATAGCCGGTCGACTGTGCAAAAACTGGATCAAATACCGGGCTCCTGAAACTTCAACTAGTACACTTTGGCATCACTATTCCGGCGAAAACCCAGAATATGCACAATAGTTTTGACGCAGGCTTGAGCGTGGGGACGACATAGGTAATGCAAGTGCCGTGGTCAAATCGTTGGGAACCCCGTTTCCCGGCAATGCTTGTAATGTCTGGTGTGCCTTCCCGCGCGCCTGTCCTGTGTGACTCGTAGAGGTCGAAAGGAAGTCATGGCCACGACCACATCGCCAGATCTCCTGTTGTATGTTCCCACGCTCGATGGCGGCGGGGCCGAGCGCGTGTTCGTGCGGCTGGCCAACCACTATGCTGCGCAGGGGCGGTCGATCGCGCTTGCTGTAAATCGTCCGGATGGTCCGATCGCCGATCTCGTCGATGACGGCGTGCGGGTGATCCCGGTCGGTGCGGACAATGCGCTTCGGGGGGTGCCCCGGCTTGTCGGACTTCTGAAACGGGAACAGCCGCGCGCCGTGATCTCCGGCCTGACGACGGCGAACCTCGCAATGTCGATGGCGGCTCGATACATGGAGGCCTCGTCGGGGAGCCGACCACGGTTGATGGTCTGCGAGCGCAACGAGTTCACGACGGCCTCCCGCCGGTTGTCGCCGGTAAGGCGGCAGGTGTTCAGGTCGCTCGTGCGCAGGCTCTATCCGCGGGCGGATGTGGTCTCCGGCAATGCCTCTGGCGTGGCGGAGGATCTTGCGCGGGTGACCGGTATGGCCCCGGCGGCGATCAAGGTCATCCCCAACCCCTCGCCGGAGGCCGAGGATATCGCGGCCGCCCGGACCGCCCCGCCTCCGCACCCATGGTTCGCGGAGGATGTGCCGGTTGCCCTCGCGATGGGGCGCCTCGTCGCGCAGAAGGACTACCCGACGATGTTGCGGGCGCTTGCGCGGTGTGAGGTCCCGCTGCGGCTGATCATTCTTGGCGATGGCGGGGACAGGGCGGCGCTGGAGGCCCTTGTGCGCGAGTTGGACCTTGCCGAGCGGGTCTGCTTCGCCGGATTTCAGTTGAACCGCTTCGAATACCTCGCGCATTGCGACCTTTTCGTGATGTCGTCCCTGACCGAGGGATTCCCGAATGCGCTGATCGAGGCAATCAGTTTCGGCGTTCCGAGCGTGAGCACCGATTGTGCCGGTGGTGGCCCGTCGGACATCCTTGCTGAGGAATTGCCGGAGGCGCTGGTGCCCGTTGGCGACGCCGACGCGATGGCGCAGGCGATGGCCCGCCAGGTGTCGTCCGCCGCCGATCCGGCGCGGATCGCAGCAATTGCCGAGCGGTATACACTGGACAGCATTGCCGACCGGTTCATGGAGGAGGCACTGCCATGACACCTCCCCGCAAGGACAACCGCTCGGTGACGCCGCCGCGGTGGAGTTGGCAGACCCATCGGGACCGCCAGGAGATCGCGCCGGCGCTGGGGAAGGGGCCGCGTGATACCTACTGGAGGGTTCCCGGCGCCCGGCGTGTCGACACCGGACAGGCCACGGCGCGGCGATTGTCGATTTGGGACGCGGTTTCGGTCGCCTTTGCCGTGGCCGGCCTGTTCTACTTCTCCGGCTCGCTGGTGGCGCCGCTGACGCCGGAAGGTGCCGCGTCGTCGACCGCGGTTCAACTGCTGGGCCTGGGATTCGGCTTCCTGTCGTTCCTGGGGCTGATCGTCCGTCCCGGTGCGGTCACCCGCGCCTTCACCAAAGCCTGGCCGGTCCTGATCCCCGTGGCCCTCGCGATGCTGTCGATGACATGGTCCATCGACATCGGCGTGTCCCTTCGACGCGTGCTGGCCCTGCTCTTTGCCACGCTCTTCGGCTTGTGGATCGTGGATCGCTTTCCGCTGCACATCGTCCTGCCTCTGATCGCGTGGAGCGCCGTCCTGATCGTCGTTGCCAATGTCGTTACATCGCTCGCATTGCCGTCGATGGGGGTTCACCCGGGGACGACCGTGCAGGGAGAGCCGAATCCACACGCGGGGGCATGGCGCGGCCTCTTCGATCACAAGAACGACTTTGGCCGCATGATGGCCTTGTGCGTTTCCATCCTGTGGGTGGCCACCGGACCCGGGCAAAGGTGGCGACGTGTTCGCTGGGGGGCATTGGCGCTTGGCTACCTCGGTGTGGCGGGCTCCAACTCGGCACAGGCGGCGCTGCTCGCGGTCGCGGTCCCGATATTCGGCCACATCCTGTTTCTCCTGCGCCCGTTGTCCCCGTCGAAACGCGCAATGGTCGTTCTCATGGCCGGTCCGGTGATGGTGACGGGCTGGGTGTTCTATCAATTCGTCTTTGTCTTCGTGCTGTCGCTTCTGGGAAAGGACCCGACGCTGACCGGGCGAACCGAGATCTGGATCGGTGTCCTGCGCGCGCTGCAGGGGAACATGGGCCTTGGCGGCGGCTTCGGCGCGGGTTGGGACCTCGTTGGGGAGCGGCTGTACATCCTCATGGGGATCCGGATTGGACACGCACACAACGGGTTCCTCGACCTGATGACGGATCTCGGCGTGGTGGGGCTTTGCGTCATGCTGACATTCTACGTCTACCTGACCGTCCTTAGCGTGCACACAAGTTTCGGGGATCGGTTTCAGGATCTCGGAAGGCTCGGTTTTGCCGTTGCAACCTTCGCGTTGGTCGGGAATGGGGCGGCGTCGTTTCTCCTGTTGCACAACTCGATCTACTGGGTGCTGCCGGTTGTCTGCGTGGCGGCGATGCGCAGGGACAATCGCCGGCCGACCGCTTCCAGACGGGCGCCACCACCACGACCCGTGAAGAACATTTTTGCTTCATAGTTAAGGATTATGTCGTTCGGGGCAGGGGTTCACCGCCCGAACCGTTCTGTATCGCAAGGAACAAGTATGAGTATGACCCAAGGTCTTGACCCCCTCAGCGTACCGGCTGAACCGTTTGCAGAACGGTCAGCGCGGGCTGATGCCGCGCGGCGGGTGACCTTCCTGATCAACTCCATGGAAGGCGGCGGGGCAGAGCGGGCGATGGCCAACCTGTTGTCGCACCTCAGGCAGCCGCTGTCCGGGTGGGATGTCGAACTGGTGCTGCTCGACGATCTGCCTGTGGTCCAGGACATCCCCGAATGGGTCGATGTCGTGACGCTGGACGGCCGTGGATCGATGTTCCGATCCGCACGCCAGCTCGCCCGGCATCTGCGCCGAAATCCGCCGTCGGTCTGCGTCAGCTACCTTGCCCGGTCAAACTGCCTGAACGTGCTTCTTTCGCCGGTGTCGTCGCACCGGGCCGTGATCTCGGAGCGGGTGCAGACGTCCAGTCATCTCGCGACGTCCCGCGTCGGCGCGCTCTATCGCGGCATCACCCGCCTGGCCTATCCACGGGCGGCGTCGGTCATCGCTGTGAGCGGAGGGGTCGCCGACGACCTTGTCGCCAACTTTGCCGTGCCACGGGACAAGACCGTCGTGATCGGAAATCCTATCGATGCCGCGGCCCTCGAAACGGCTGCGCAGGAGCCGCCGGCCACCGCATTGCCCGATCGCTTCATCCTGGCGGTGGGTCGGATGGTCGTGAACAAGAACTTCGAAATGCTGATCGAAGGCTACGACCGGGTGCGGCCGGAAGAAGACCTGGTCATCCTTGGCGAAGGCCCGGAACGCCCGAAGCTGGAGGCCATGGTGTCGGCGCGCGGGTTGCAGGGCAGGGTGCATATGCCGGGCTTTGTGAAGAACCCCTATCCGGTCATGGCCCGTGCCGCCTATCTCGTATCCTGCTCCAATGCGGAGGGGTTTCCGAACACGATTATCGAGGCGATGACATTGGGCTTGCCCGTGATCGCCACCGATTGCCCCTCCGGTCCCTTCGACGTGCTGCGCGGCGAAGGTGCCCGCGAAGGTGGGAAAAGGGGCAACGCCCGGGACGGACTTTTGATCCCGATGAATGATGTTGATGCTTTGGCGGATGGAATGATGCACTATTCTGTTGCAGTGCAGCGTGCGGATTATGCCGCGCGTGCGAAGGAACGCGCTCGCGATTTTGGTGTCGAGACCGTCGTGGAGGCATATTTGAACGTGATCGAGGCGGACCAGCCTGTGGTTTCACGCCCGGAAAGGGATAGCTCACAATGACTTGCAACCAGTTCTGGCAGAGATCGCTCATGTCCGCCCTCGGGGGGCTGGCCCCGGCGTTTGCCCTGACTGTGGCGTTGCTTGCGTCCGGCGCCACAACGGCGCAGGTGGCGGGTGGTCCCGAGGAAGCGCGCGGCTATCCTCTCGGCGCGGGCGACGTGCTGAGCATCTCGTTTCTCAACAACCCCGAACTCAGCTTCGATGTTCCGGTCGAGTTCACCGGCTACGCGTCCTTTCCTCTTGCCGGGCCGGTTCTGGTCGCAGGGCGCACCATCGATGAACTGCGCGCCGAACTGCCCGTCGTCCTGACCGGGGTGAAGCTGCGCGAGAGTGCGGGGAACGCAACGCATTGGCGTTCGGTCGAGGATGAGGAAATCCTGGTTTCGGTAAAGCACTATCGGCCCATCGTGGTTTCTGGCGATGTGCGTCGACCCGGCGAGGTGCCGTTCACTGTCGGGATGACTGTCCGGGAGGCGGTTTCCAAGTCATTGGGCGTGGGCAGTCTGTCGAGGCCCGATGGGCCGAGCACGATCGTGGACGACTTCAAGAACCGCGCGAATCTGGGCAATGCCATGGTGGAGCGCGCGGTTCAGCGTGCACTTCTTGACGGCCGGGCAGCGATTGCGGCAGAGGACATCGCCGTTCCGACGGGAGCAAACCTCCCGCGCGACCGGTTGGTGCAGCGGGCATCGGCACGGCTGGACGCCGCGATCGACCTTCTGGAGGAGCAGCAAGAACAGCGCGACCGGCAGGTTCTGGCTGCCCGGGAGGCGGTGATGGATGCGCTGGTCCGGGCCGAGGAGCTTGCCAGAGAGCAGGTCGTGGAATCGGAAAACGTCGCGCGGCTTGAGCGGTTGCTGACACGCAGCCTCGCCTATTCGGGATCGCTCGTGCAGGCGAAGCGAAACGACCTGAAGGCCGCCGAAATCGCCCGATCCGCGCGTGACGCTGTGGACGAAGCACGGTTTGCCTGGAGCGCGCTTCAGGGGACCCACCGGATCGAGACGCTTTCCCTCCGGCAGGAGTGGCTGGACCGGCTGGGAGAACTGGACGGCGAGATCGACGTCCTGTCGGCGGCCCTGTCCGAAGGGTCGGTGCAGGCCGCAACGATTACCCTCTACCGCAAGCTGCGGGACCAAACTCGTCAGGGAGCGGTGTCGATGGACGACCACCTCATGCCGGGTGACCTGATCGAAGTGGAGATTTCCCTTGTCGGTCAATAGGGACGAAATTCAACAGGACCATATTTTTAACATGTCATTGCACGACAATTGCGAACTTGAATCTGGAGCGATATGATGGACGTCAATCGAATTACACTTCAAGGCGGTCGCGTCCTGCCGGAAGCGTCAGAGCAAGCTCCGATGTTCGATTTCGGATCCGCGCTTCGCGTTCTGAAGCGCCGGTCCGGTGTCATCGTTTTCGTGACCTCCCTGTTTCTGGGGCTCGGGTTTCTTGCCGCCGCGCTCGGCGTTGACCGCTATACCGCAGGGTCGACCGTCCTTCTGGAGGCGCCGTCGCTCACGCCCTTCGGCGGCGATGATCTCTACAAGGCAACCAAGTTCGACAACGTTACCATCGAAAGCCAGATGCAAGTGATCCGCTCGCCGCTCTTGCTGTCGCAGGTGGTGGAAGACCTCAACCTCAGCGAGCGGGAGATTTTCTGGGAGCCGAGACGAGGGGCCGTGAAGCAGTGGATTCTGGACCGCAAGGACCAGGTGACGTCCTTCGCGGCGGAGACGCTGGGTCCGGAGTTGGCCGGACGGTTGGGTCTGGTCCCCGCCGAGGACCCCCTCTCGGATGCGGAGCTGTTCCAGGCCGCCGTGCGGAAACTGCGTGACGACATTGCGGTGACCCGAAACGGTGTCACCTCGGTGCTTGGGGTCAAGGCAACGGCCAACTCGGCGGAACTGGCCGCGGACATAGCCAACGCCGTGACCCAGACCTACGTTGTTCGGCGCTACGACATGCGGCGCGCGTCCGCCGAAGAAGCTTCGGGGTGGTTCGAGGCGCGGATGCAGGAGCTTGCCCAGCAGGCCGCGCAGGCAGAGGCCGAGTTGAGCGCCGTGGGCACCTCCGAGCCGGCGTCTGGCGGGCCCGCCAATACCGAAGAGGTTCGGCTGCAATTGCGCAATGCGATCACCGGGCGACTGAGTGCCCAGTCCCGCTTCGATCAGATCAACCTTGCCCTGCGCTCCAAGGTGCCGCTTGAAGTCCTGCCGCAGCGTCTTGCAACGGATTCGTTTGCCCCGCTCTACGATGCCTACACGGCCACTAACGACGTTGCCGAGCGGCAAGCGCTCAATGCAGAGGCGATGGGGTTGATGGTTGACCTGAGGGACGACGCCCGCGCCGCGCTCGACACTGCGCAAGCCCAGGAGGCCGATGCCCGTGCTGCGCTGTCCGCCGCCACCGGCATCGAACCGGATCAAAGCGACGGTGGCGAGGTTTCGCTGCTCGAAAGCGAGGCCCGGATCTATCGCCAGATGTATGAGACGTACACCACGACCTACTTGCGCACCAAGGAACTGCAGACATTTCCGACGGTTGATGCCTCCGTCATCGCCATGGCGGAGCCGCCCGAGGGCGCGACCGGCCCGGGTGGCATGAAGCTTCTGCTGGTGTCGGGATTGCTTGGGCTGACACTCGGAAGCGGCATTGCCTTCGCCCGCGAAGCGCGGGACCCGCGGTTGCGGACCCGCTCGGCGCTGTCGCGCTCGGTGGGTGCGCCGGTTCTGGGCCTGCTCCCGCCGCCCGAGAAGAATGTAACGCCGAATCTGGGCCCGGAGGTCTCGGTGGAGGCGCCACAGGTCGGGCGCGTCGAGCGTGCGCAGGGCGCGGTCGAGGGCACGGATGTTCTCTACCTCGTTCCCTCGCATCAGATGGCGGTTGATGCGCTTGAAAGCGAAATGTCGATCACGTTGACCAATCCCCTGTCGATCTATGCCGACACGATCCGTCGCGTGCGCGTCGCCTTCGACAATTACTTCGCCCCGAACATCGGCAAGCGGGGCTCGGTGATCGGGTTCATTTCGGAGGACCACGGCACGTCCCGCCCGACCGCTGCGATTAACTACGCAGAGATGGTGGCCGTCGGGGGACAGCGGACGTTGCTGATTGATTTCGACTGGCTGGAGGCCTATCTCAGCCACTCGATCACGCCGAATGCCAAGTTTGGCGTGCCCGACCTGATGTTCACGGCCGGCGACAATTTCTCGGAAGAACTGGCATTCTGGGTGGATGAACGGACGGGGCTGCATTTCGTTCCCAATCGGGCGATGAGCGATACCGACACCATCGGTCCGGCCGTGTTCGACTCCGGCCGGTTGATCAAGCTTGTCCATGAACTGTCGACGAAGTTCGATCTGATCGTGATCGACTTCCCGGCGCTGGGGAGTTCGGTCAACGCGGCCGCGCTTTCACCGGTTGTCGACGGGTTCGTCTGCACCGCGGATTGGGGCAAGTCGGACAAGAAAGCCTTGGCCAAGGCCATGGCGACATGCGGCGTACCGCAGGAAAAGGTCGTTGGTGCCATCATGAGCGGCGTCACGGAAGACGAGATCGCCCGCTATGAAGCGACCGGTTGATCGGGGGGACCTGTCGATGTTGCCTTCCGTCATCTTCGTTGGCCCGACCAAGTGCGGCACCACCTGGGTCGACAGCTATCTCCGCACGCGTTCGGATGTTGTCCTGCCGACCGACACCAAGGAAACCTTCTTCTTCGACAAGGTGTTCGAACGGGGCAAGGGCTGGTACGAGAAGCAATTCGCGGACCGCCCCGGTATCGCCGTCGAGGTCGCTCCTTCGCTGTTTCACAAGCCCCAGGCACGGTCGAATCTCGCACAGACGCTGCCGCAGGCCCGGATCGTGGTGATCTACCGCGATCCCCTTGATCGTGCCGTGTCACATTACTTCCACTATCGGAAAGAGGGCGCCCGGGCCATGCCGATCCGGGAGATGGCGGAGATCCACCCCGACATCGTCGATGCGGGCATGTTCCACAAGAACGCAATGGCGTGGGAGGAACTCTTCCCCGGCCAGGTCTCCTACTTGCGGTACTCTGATCTGCGGCAGGACGTGCGCGGTTTCTGTACACGCCTGTGCGCGACGATTGGCATTCCCGACACGGTTCCCCCCGATCAGGCGTTGTCGGATCGCAAGGTAAATGCCGCCTCAGTTCCGCGCTCCGCCGGTCTTGCGCGGATCACACGTCGCGGTGCCGAGTTCGCGCGCCGGGTCGGGGCGCATGGGCTCGTCAATCGTCTGCGGAGCACATCTTTGAAAGGTGCCGTTTTTTCGGGCGGTGAAGACGTTGAAGCTGAGCGCGAAGGCATTCGGGCAGAGGTTGGCGCACTGTCGGAGGCGCTGTGTCGTGACCGTATTGCTTTCGAGAAAATGCTCGATGAACATCTGTCCTTGCCTCGGGGGCGGCAGAACGACGGTAGTCAGATCGATGCGGACGTCATCGC
This sequence comes from Aliiruegeria haliotis, assembly GCF_003003255.1. Taxonomy (GTDB): domain Bacteria; phylum Pseudomonadota; class Alphaproteobacteria; order Rhodobacterales; family Rhodobacteraceae; genus Tropicimonas; species Tropicimonas haliotis. The sequence continues at coordinate 1,008,781 of NZ_PVTD01000001.1, read as the reverse complement.
CGACTCCCGGGGTGAAAACCCAAAAACGATCTGTTTCAAATGTGATGACAATGTGAGTGGCTAGTCGTGTTTCTGATGAGTAAATCGAATTTTTACATAAATACGTGGGTCTTACCCGCTGTTGTTGCGGCGGCGGGCACGTTGGTGTCTTCCAGTGCGGCGGTCGGTCGGATTTCTATCGCGAATTGGCGAAGTGACCGAAATCGCGTACAAATGTTGTTAAGGATTTTTAAAGGGCGCGATTCTGCGGTCGTGTCCTCTTTGTTTATGTCGGGAGCTCCCTGTGTTTGATCTCAATAGCCCGTTTCGTGGTGACAGCTCTTTGCCTGACCCGGTGATTACCAAGCCACGGGACAGCGATACTCTCTATTCTTATTACGATCCCGCCGGAGCGCTGATGGGCAGCGTGTTGATCCGGGAAGAAGGCGACACCACGATCTACAGGTTCTTTGACGGCAACGGCGTTCGGCTCGGGGCGGTGGAGGAGCGGGTCCAGCCGGGTCTGACCGACCTGAAGGTCTTTGACGCTGCCGGTGACCTGGTGTCGCGCGAGCGGACCACGTCGCGGGACGAGTATACACTCCATGAAACCTGGGATGAGACCGGGTTCACAGGTGCGCGAAAGACGATCCATACGGACACCACCGAGGGTGTCCAGATCTATGATGATGGCTGGAAGCTGATCTCCGCCCATCTGGAAGTCGACAATGGCACGGGCACGACGCAGGAGGCCGATTATGGGCCGGGCTGGTTCGTGGTCTGGCGCAAGACCGTCGAGGTCAAGGGCAACGTCACGACGACCACGATCGAGGAAAACGGCGCCGGCAATATCGTCAGTGGCGAGAAGGTGACAGTGAAGGAATCCTTCACCCTGATCGAGAGTTTCGGCCCGGGCTGGACCCTGACCGGTGCAAGGAAAATGATCCATACGGACACCACCCAGGGTGTTCAGATCTATGATGGTGACTGGATACTGATCTCCGCTCATCTGGAAGTCGACAACGGCGACGGCATGACCCAGGCGGCCGATTACGGGCCGGGCTGGTTCGTGGTCTGGCGCAAGACCGTCGAGGTCAAGGGCAACGTCACGACGACGACCATCGAGAGGAACGGTGCCGGCAATATCGCCAGCGGCAAGAAGGTGACCGAGAAGGCTGCCTTTACCCTGATCGAGACCTTCGGCCCCGGCTGGACCCTGACCGGTGCGGTGAAGAAGATCCACACCCCGACGAAAACCGGCAAGCAGATCTATGACGCGGAGTTCAACCTGCTCTCTGCATCCCTCGTCATTATCGAGGGCAACCGGCACGTGACCGAGGAGTACGGCAAGGACTGGGAACTCATATCGCGCCTGCGCGTGACCACGACGGAAAACAAGGTCTCGACGGAGTATCTCACCGGAAAGAATGCCGAATTGCAGTGGCGCACGCAGTATTACGGCGAAGGCCCCAAGGACGAGAACAAGTTCGTCGTTTTCAAGGGCGATGGTGATTTCGAAGGGACGTCCGTTCGCGATGTCATGCGCGGTGACAAGGGCGATGACATTTTTGTCGGCAAGGCGGGCGATGACGATCTGCGTGGTGGAGATGGCGACGACCGCCTTGAAGGTGGCAGGGGCGACGACCGGGCCGAAGGTGGCAAGGGGTCCGATACCCTGCTTGGCGGACTTGGCGATGATCGTCTTCGCGGTGGAAACGATGCCGACCTGATCCAGGGTGGTGACGGAGACGACAGGATCGAGGGCGGTCGCGGTGATGACACGCTTCTTGGTGGCGCCGGAAAAGATGACATCAAGGGCGGGTCGGGCGATGACACCATCGAAGGTGGTCTCGGTGCAGACAAGCTGTCCGGTGGCAATGGCGACGATACGATCCGTGGCGGCGATGGCAATGACGATATCGGCGGTGGTTCCGGCAGGGACTCGATCCGTGGCGGCGATGGCAATGACGAGATCGGCGGCGGCAACGGGGATGATGCGATCCGCGGCGGCGATGGCGATGACGACATCGACGGCGGTTCCGGCCACGACCTTCTGATCGGCGGCAGCGGGGCCGACAAGGTTCACGGCTCCAACGGCAAGGACCGCCTGATTGCAGGCGGTGACGGTGACACCTTGTCCGGTGGCAGCGGGGCGGACGTCTTTGTGTTCGGTTTCACCAGTGGCGGCTCCGGCGATGTTGTGACCGATTTTTCGAAAGGGTCCGACAAGATCGAATGGCACTCGCCTACGTCGTCCACCACCTTCACGGCGGGCTTCGTGCCGGGCCTCAGCGATCAGTTGTACATCGTCGAAAAGTCCGGCGACAGCATCGTGAAATTCGATGCGGATGGCGACGGTTCACCGGAGTATTCCTTCGTGATCGAAGGCGTGACCGGGCTTGATGCCGGAGACTTCATCTTCTGATCATCTTCCACGCGATGAGCGATCTATTTTCGGGTGCTGGCCGCACACGTCGGCTGGCCCGCGAGGACCTCGTCCGGCTGGCGGTCGCAACCTGTGCCCTGCGCGGAGCGGGCCGGGCAGCTAGCCCTTCCGCCTGCGTCGCCTGCGTGCCCCCGGCCCGGATTCGCCGCCTCCGGTATTGAAGCTGACCTGCGGCAAGGTCACGACCTTGGCGAGTTCGGGAAAGGGATCGGTTGCGTGGGGTAGGGCGTTGGCGGCGATGAAATGCTCCTGGAACCGCGGTTCGATGGCCGTCTCGACCTTGGTGAAGTCCCGAACCAGCCGTTCTATCCGCGCACGTGACGCCCGGTTGAGCAGCGCGATCCGGGCCCCGGTGCCGGCGGCATTGCCGGCGGAACTGACAGCATCAAGCGGCGCGTCGGGGATCATGCCGAGCACCATGGCATGGCGCGCGCTGATATGGGCGCCGAAGGCTCCGGCCAGCACAACCCGATCGACAGTATCGACACCGAACTCGTCCATGAGCAATCGCGCGCCGGCATAGAGCGCGGATTTGGCCAGTTGGATGGCTCGGATATCGCCCTGCGTGACGGTGATCCGGGGGCCGCCGTCGGCACTGCCATCGTGGATCAGGTAGGCATGTGTGCGTCCGTCGGGCTCGCATCGGGATGTGCCGGTCTGATCCGCGGACCCGATGAGGCCGGAGGGGTCCAGCAACCCGGCGCTGCGCATCTCGGCCACGGCCTCGATGATTCCCGATCCGCAGATACCGGTGACGCCGGTCACGGCTGTTGCGAGGTCGAAGCCCTCCTCGTCGGACCAGAGCTCGGACCCGATCACACGGAAGCGCGGTTCCTTGGTCGTGGGGTCGATCTCGATCCGTTCGATGGCGCCGGGGGCCGCCCGCTGGCCGGAACTGATCTGTGCCCCTTCGAACGCCGGTCCCGTGGGGGAGGAGCAGGCCAACACGCGTTCACGATTGCCCAGGAGGATCTCCGCATTGGTGCCGACATCGATGACAAGCGTCAGCGGCTCGGCCTCGTTCGGCGCTTCGGATAGCGCGACGGCGGCGCAATCGGCGCCAACATGACCGGCAATGCACGGCAGAATGTAAACCTGTGCCTGGGGATGCAGCGGCGCGAGGCCAAGGTCGCTTGCGGGCAGGGACAGGCTGTCGGAGGTTGCCAGCGCGAAGGGCGCCTGGCCCAGCTCCACCGGGTCCAGCCCCAGCAGCAGGTGATGCATCACAGGATTGCACACGAACACCGTTTCCACGATCCCCTGTGGGGCGATGCCGGCCTCCGACGCGATCTCTTCCGCCAGGTCGCAAAGCGCCTCCCGCACCGTGCGGGTCATCTCCGCATCGCCGCCGGGGTTCATCATCGCGTAGGACACGCGGCTCATGAGGTCTTCGCCAAAGCGGATCTGCGGGTTCATGATGCCGGAGGAGGCCAGAACCTCGCCCGTCGAGAGATCGCAGAGGTGCCCGGCGATGGTGGTGGAGCCAAGATCGACCGCGAGCCCATAGAGCGGGCCCTCGTGATAGCCGGGCCAGATGTCGATCAGCCGTGCCGGTCCCGTATGGGCCTGGTGAATGGCGACGGTCACCTGCCACTTTCCCTTCCGCAAGGTCGGCTGTAGCCGCGCGAGAACCGGCAAGGGGACGTCCACGGTTTCGATGCCCCAACTCTCGCGCAGCGCGTCCTGCAACCGTTGCAGATCGCCGGAGGGGTCGTGCATGTCCGGTTCGGCCACTTCCACGAGGTAGAGGCGCGTCGCCGGGTCCATCTCGATCGCGCGTTCGGTTGCGGCCTTGCGGACCACCTGGCGGTGCATCTGACTTTCGGGGGGGACGTCGATGACGACATCGGATTGAATCGTCGCCTGGCAGCCAAGCCGCCGCCCCGGCTTCAGCCCGCGCTTGTCGTCATAGCGTTGCTCCACCTTGTTCCAGTCGGAGAGCGCATTTTCCGCGACAGCGACGCCGTGTTTGGGGAATTCGCCGAAAGACGGTGTGATCTGGCACTTGGAGCAGATCCCGCGCCCGCCGCAAACCGAGTCCAGATCCACGCCCAACTGGCGCGCCGCCGTGAGCACCGGCGTTCCGACTGGAAAACGGCCGCGCTTTCCGGAGGGGGTGAAGATCACGAGAGGGTCGGTCATGGAATGTCCTGTTGTCGTCCGGACCCGGGAAGTAGCGAGTTTTCACCCGCTTGGCGAGGCCGAGGCAAGCACCTGCCGGCCCGGGTCGTTCGCGGCGGCGTGGGCGACGTAGCGCACGTCGGAAAAGCACCCGGTCGCGAAGGTGTAGAAGAAGCTCGCCGGTTCGTCCTGCGCGAAGGCGCCATGCACGGCCAGCCCCGGGATGAAGATCGCCGTTCCCGGCAACAGGTCGTAGGCAAGGTCATCCACCATCACCCGCACCCTGCCGAAAAGCCCGAAGTAGACCTCCGCCTGTTCGTGGCGATGCAGGTTCAGGCTGTCTCCGGCATTCAGGTAGGCAACCCCGCATGTCATGTGATCGGTGCAGGTCCGATCGGCCGTGAACAGCGTCCGCCATTTCACACTGCCGAAGGTCGGATCCTGGAACTGTTCGAGCGGAAGCTCGGGCGTGTGGACAACAACCGTGGAGGTTTGCCGAATCCCTGACATGGGCCTGTTCCTGTTCGCGTGGTCCTTCCTGTGCCGGAGAAGATGAGGGCGCGCGGGGCATCTGTACGTCCCCGCAGCGTCACGACGTGGCCTGTTCGCGTCACCCGCGCCTGCGACGGCGCCCCCCACGACCGCCGCCGCCACCGGCTGCCGGCGCCTTGTTGAGGCGGATCCAGTTGCCGCCGGACGGATCGTGATCCAGCAGGAAGTCGGCGGCCCGGATCGAAAGAACCTCGTCCGAGGCGACACCGACCTTCGGCGAAAGACCGAGCAGCGGCGCGAGCTTGGCGACGTCTATCCCCTCGGGCACCATGACGCCCAGATCGGCGAGCCTTGCAAGACGCTCCTTCACAAGGTCCTCGGCAGGCGCCATGCCAAGCAGCGGTGCCAGCGCGCCAAGATCGACGTCCTCGGCCGCGGTCACGCCAAGCGCCTTCAGCGCGTCGAGCCGTTCGCTGACGTTCTTTCTCGTCCGCGGCATGGCAACCGGGTTCATGATCGCAGAGGTCATGCCGGCCGCCGAGGCCATCGCCAGAAAGGCGTTATTGATGCCGTGGCGGTTCGGCAGGCCGAAGGAGATGTTGGAGGCACCGCAGGTCGTGTTTACCCCCAACTCCTCGCGCAGGCGCCGTACGAGGGCGAAGACCTGAAGCCCGGCAGTGCCCATCGCGCCGACCGGCATGACCAGCGGATCAACCACGATGTCGTGGGCGGGGATGCCAAAATCGGCGGCCCGCTCGACGATCTTCTTGGCGACCGCGAAGCGCACGTCGGGGTCTTCGGAGATCCCTGTGTCGTCGTTCGAGATTGCCACCACGGGCACATCGTATTTCTTCACCAGCGGAAGGATCGCTTCGAGCCGCTCTTCCTCGCCGGTGACGGAGTTCAGCAGCGGACGGCCCTCGACCTCTTCAAGGCCGGCTTCCAGCGCGGCCGGAACGGAACTGTCAATGCAGATCGGGGTGTCGGTCAGCGACATCACCTTCTGCAACACCTGCCGCATCAACGGCGGTTCGGTCTCGTTCGGGTTTGGGTTGGAGTTGTAGACCACGCCCGCGTTCACATCGAGAACCTGTGCTCCGCAGGCGACCTGCTCCATCGTGTCCTTTTCGACGGTCGAGAAATCGCCGGCCTCCAGTTCGGCTGCCAGCTTCTTGCGGCCGGTCGGGTTGATCCGCTCCCCGATGACGCAGAACGGTTCGTCAAAGCCGATTGTCACTGTTTTTGTTTTGCTCTCGACAACGGTGCGCGTCATGCGGCCATCCCTCTCAATTGATCTATTTGTTCCGTCAGCGCCGGGTCGGCGAAGTCGGAAAGTGTGGCGGCCGCTCCGGCGGCGCGCAGTTTCTCGTCGTTCAGCATCGAGCGCAGCCCGATGGTTTTCAGTCCTGCCGCAACGGCCGAGCGAATGCCTGGCGGGCTGTCCTCGAAGGCAAGTGAGGCGGATGCATCGGCGTCGAGCCGGCGCAGCCCTTCGAGGTAGGGCGCGGGGTCCGGCTTGCCGCGGGCACATTCATCTCCGATCACAAGTGCCTGAAAACGATCTGAAATCCCAAGTGCATCCAGCACGGCCTCGGCATTGTCGCGCGGCGCGTTGGTGACCACACCGAGCCCCCAGCCCATCTTGTCGGCAAGGTCCAGAAGCGCCATGGTGCCGGGAACCTGCGGATAGCCTGCTCCAAGCCGCTTGCGGTACTCGGCTTCCTTCAGGTCGCCCCAGGCTTGCGCATCCTCGCCCGGGCACAGATCGGCGAAAATGTCCTTGTTCAGCCGCCCATGCAGCTTGTCCCGGTAATATGCGAAGTCGATATCGACACCGCGCGGGGCGAACAGGTCGGCAAAGACCTGCGCGTGCAGCGCGTCGGAGTCGATCAGTGTTCCGTCCAGATCGAACAGCAATGCGGTTTTCATGTATGCTCTCAGCCAGTTGCGGCGGCGGCCTGACCTGCGGCCCCGCCATGTTCGGCCGTCCAGCCGGCCGTGGCCTTGATACCGCCGAGCGGGAAGAAGTGCACCCGCGAGATGTTGAATTCCGGGTTTGCAGCCTTGTGGAGGGCGAGCTCGCTCAGGATTTCGGTTGGCTCGAAAGGCATGACCAGCTTGGTCACATCCCGCGCACGACGCTGGAGCACCCGCAGCGAGGGACCGACACCGCAGGCAACGGCGAACTTGATCATGGTCTGCAACTTCGCCGGACCGGCAATGCCGATATGGATCGGCAGGGTGATGCCGGCCTCCCGAAGCGTGTCGGCCCAGGCGATCACCGGCGCGGATTCGAAGGCAAACTGCGTGGCAATCGCCATGCTGGCATCCGTGTTCCTGGAAAACTCCTGCTTCCAGCGAAGAGCGTCCATCACGATCTTGGTGCCGCCGTCGGGGTCGATGTCGCGATTGCCTTCCGGATGGCCGGCGACGTGCAGGTGGGTGAAGCCTGCCGCATCGAAGAGGCCGGTCTCCAACAGCGCCATCGAAGAGTCGAAATCGCCGCGCGGCGCATCGACACCGCCTGCCAGCACCAGCGCCTGCTTGACGTCGGCCTCGCCCTGGTACCGTGCAATCCAGTCGGCAAGGGTGGCCTTGTCCTTGATGATCCGCGCCGGAAAATGCGGCATCACCGGGAAGCCCTCCGACGTCAGCCGCCGTGCGGTCGCGACCATGTCGTCGATCGGTGTGCCGTCGATATGGGCGATGTAGACGCGGGTGCCGGCGGGAAGGAGAGTGCGGAAATCGTCGACCTTCGCGGCCGTCCGCGGCATGACCTCGATCGAGAAGCCCTCCAGGAAGGATTGCAGTGCGGCGGTGCTGTCGATGCGGGTTTCCCGCTTTCGGAACGGTAGCAGGGCCATGGCGGCCTCCCATATGCGTGCCGTGGTCAATCCCATCCGGCGTTGGCGATCAGGCTTTTCAGGCGGTCGGTGTCGTATTCTGCATCAAGGCGCGCGGCTTCCGATGCGGCGACCTCGGCCGGGTCGCCGTCGACAGGGTAGGGCGCGGCCTTGCGCCATTCGGACAGGTAGGCATCCGAATCCCGGGCGCCGGTGGCCATGGCGCAGCGGTCGATGGCCTGCTCGAACCGTTCGGGCAGCGGGGCCTTCGATCCGCGGCGGCCCTTGCCGACGATGACCTGGGCCGGGATGTCGCGCCAGTAGACAAGGGTGACGTCGGGCATGTGACTCGTGTGTCCTCTGCAGATCTCTTCTTTCCCCTTTACGCGGCGCAAGGCCGCAAGAAGGGGCGAAATTCGACATCGCAGGATTCACCTGCGACCAACCGCCGGCAGGAAACGCCAACGCAAATCAGGGATAGCGGCGCAACAGGGGACAGGCCAGACGTAGCCGCCGTCGAATCCTGCATGATGATCATGAGTCCCATGCGCGCTGCGGGGTTGCGCGATGGCCGGGCGGGGGCTACCCTGACACCAACTTGAAATGGAGGGCGTGAGATGGCGCCCAAGCGTCCCATCGGTGCGGGCGCGTTCCCCAAGGCGGTTGTAACCCCCGCGCCCAAACCTGTGGATCCCGTGGCGACCTACGCTGCGCTGGATCTCGGTACGAACAGTTGCCGCATGCTGGTGGCCCAGCCGAAAGGGTCGCAGTTTCATGTGGTCGACAGCTTCTCCAAGTCGGTGCAGCTCGGCACCGGGTTGGAGGCGAGTGGCCGGTTGTCGCGTTCCTCCATGGCGCGAACCGTGCAGGCCATGAAAATCTGCAAGTCCAAGTTCCAGAAGCACAAGGTTCAGCGCATGCGGCTGGTGGCCACCGAGGCCTGCCGCAGGGCCCGCAATGCCCGCGACTTCATCCGGCTTGTGCGGCGAGAGACGGGGCTGCGGCTCGACATCATCCAGCCGGAGGAGGAAGCGCGCCTGGCGGTGGTATCCTGTGCCCCGCTGGTGTCGGTGAAGACCGAGCAGTTGCTTGTCGTGGATATCGGTGGTGGCTCGACGGAGTTGGTATGGATCGACCTGTCCCGGGTGCCCGGGCCAGAACGTCCGCGTGCGATCATGCGACTGCACAAGGGGTTCACGCATGGCGACAACCCGTTCCCGACCGCGAAAGTGGTCGACTGGATCTCGGTCCCGCTGGGTGTTGCCACGCTGAAGGATCATTTCCGGGACGTCGACGACGATTCCGCCCGTTTCGCGCTCATGAGCTGGTATTTCGAGGAGCAGCTTGCGGCGTTTTCCCCGTATTCCCATGAACAGGCGCGCGAAGGGTTCCAGATCATCGGTACGTCCGGTACGGTCACCACGGTCGCGGCAAGTCACCTCGGGCTGCGCCGATATGATCGGACCAAGGTGGATGGCCTGCGTATGACCTCCGATCAGATCGATACGGTGATCTCGAATTACCTGAAACTTGGCGAGGCCGGCCGGCGCGCCGATCCGCGTATCGGCCGGGACCGGCAATCCCTGATCATGTCCGGTTCGGCAATTCTGCAGGCGCTGATGCGGGTCTGGCCGACCGATCGGTTGTCGGTTGCGGATCGCGGGCTGCGTGAAGGGCTGCTTTACGCGCAGATGTCTTCCGACGGGGTTCTGGAAGACGGGCCATTCTGAACGGGTCCTCTGGCGGCGGATAAATGGCGGCCAATGGCACGATGGGTCCTTGCAATCCTAGTCTGTCTGGAAATATCCCCGCCACAGGCATGAAATCTGGTGTCGCGGACGCATGGGGCGCGAAATGGCAAAAAAGACAAGCGGACGCGGGCAAAGGGACCTTCGGGTCAAGGTGAAGTCGGCGCGCGGACGCAAGCTGAGCTCGACGCTTTGGCTGGAACGTCAACTCAACGACCCCTACGTCGCGCGCGCAAAGCGCGAAGGGTACCGCGGCCGCGCGGCGTTCAAGATCCTCGAACTGGATGACAAGTATCGGTTTCTGGTGCCGGGGGCGCGCGTGGTCGACCTCGGCTGTGCGCCGGGAGGCTGGTGCCAGGTCGCGGTCACACGGGTCAATGCGCTGGGGGAGAAGTCCGGCAAGGCCGTTGGAACGGTGCTTGGCGTCGACCTGCAGGAGGTTGAGCCGATCGCCGGAGCCGAGTTGCATGTTCTGGATTTCCTCGAGGATGGTGCCGACGACAAGGTGAAGGCCTGGCTGGGCGGCGAGGCGGATGTGGTCATGTCGGACATGGCAGCGGCGTCCTCCGGCCACAAGCAGACCGATCACCTCCGGATCATCGCATTGTGCGAAGCCGCGGCGGAGCTTGCCTTCGACGTGTTGTCTCCCGGTGGCACATTCGTTGCAAAGGTTCTGGCGGGCGGGGCGGAGGGTAGCCTGCAGGCCTTGCTGAAGCAGCGTTTCCAAAAAGTCGTGAACGTGAAACCCCCGGCGAGCCGGTCGAACTCCTCGGAGAAGTTCGTCGTCGCCACAGGATTCAGGGGCAGGGCTGACGACGCGGCGGACGGCTAGCGCAGGACGAAAGCGATTGCTGCCCAGAATGCCACAATTCCCCCGGGGCCGGAGTGACCGAAGACGACAGTCGCCAGCGCCAACGCTGACAGTATTCCGCCGATGAGCAACGCCTGATCCGCGGGATGGAGCGCGGTGATGCGCGCCTCGACCTCCTCCTCTGTCAGGCCGACGACCAGCCCACAGAGCAGGAACAAGGCCGCCCCGCGACAGGAGCACGCGATGTGGCGAGGAATGTTCGACAGCGGCAGCAATGGCAACTCCAGCGAGAATCGGTTGACTTTCAGCAGTTTGAACTTGTCCGGGTTGCGATCGCGTTAACGATTTGTTCCCGCCGTGTTCTCGTGGAGCCCCCCGCCAACGGTTCGGACATATCGCGGTATCCGCCGGTGAGACCTGAACCCGTGTTTTCGATCCTCCGCAGATCGTTTGGAGGAGGATCCGCCATGTCACGGTGTATCCCGTCTCTTGATTTCAGTTGCTGGCCTGTCTTCGATGTCTGCGCTTGTGCAAGGTGGCGGGGCCAGATTCATCCGCCAGTGCCGGTTGCATCCGGCGTGCTCGACCCGCACCGGGTATCTTGCGCGCTGAATGGATGTCAGAACAACGGCCATTCGACTCTTGGGATTTTCGTGTCAAGACATTGCTTTGGTGCACTTTGACGATATGAAGGATCATGCCCGCAGCAGCTGCGGGACGTTGCAACCTGAGGATCGCCCATGCTGCCCTGTTTCCGCACCGTAAAACCCTTCCTCGTCGCAACGGTCCTGGCGGCCGGCGCGGTATCGGCATCGGCGCAGGACGGTGCGCCAACGGTCAAGGTCTCGGTGGCGGCAGCCTACACGGAGGACCTGATCGACGAGGTGAGCTTCATCGGCCGGGGCGAAGCGATCGACAAGGTGGATATCGTAGCCAGGGTCAATGGTTTCCTGCAAGATGTGATGGTCGGGGACGGGCAGGCGGTCGCGGAAGGTGACCTTCTGTTCCGGATCGAACCGGATGCCTATCAGGCGACGCTGGAGGCGCGAAAGGCGGATCTCGCCCGGGCCGAGGCGAGCCTCGAGCTGGCCGGCATTGAGCTGACACGGAAGCAGGAACTGGTGAACCGGCAAGCGTCGCCCCAGAGCGAGGCTGATGTCGCGCGCGCCAACGAGAAGGTGGCAGAGGCGGAGGTGCAAGCCGCTCAGGCCGCCATCCGGGCCGCCGAGCTTGATGTCAGCTACACCGAGATCAGCGCGCCATTCCCCGGCAGGATCGGTGCCGTGGAACGCAGCGTCGGCGATATCGTCGGCCCGAACACGCCAGCGCTTGTCACGCTGGTACGTGAGCAACCGATGGAGGTGGTATTCTCGCTCTCCGAGAAGCAGTACGTGGCACTGCTTGAACAGATTGGCACCCACGCGACAGACGAGGCGTTCCATGAGAGAACGCCGGACGTCTTCGTGACCCTGCCCAATGGCAACCGCCTCGAGGAGGCAGGCCGCGTCGTTTTCATCGACAACCGGATCGACCCGACGACCGGCACAATTGCCCTGCGGGCGCGGTTCGAAAACGAGGGCCGGTTCATCCTCGACGGCTCCTTCATCGATGTCACCATTCAGGCGATGGAACCGTCGCAGAAGCTGCTGATCCCGTTGGCGGCGGTGCAGCGCGACCAGCGCGGCGACTTCGCTCTGATCGTCAAACCAGACCAGTTGGTCGAGCAGCGCTACATCACACTCGGGCGGCAACACGAAACATCGGTTGTCGTGGCAGACGGCATGCAGGAAGGCGAAATGGTCATCGTCGAGGGGTTGCAAAGGGTGCGACCGGGGGTGAGCGTCGAGTCCGTGCTGGCCGGGTCTCCTGCTGAGGGCAGCGCACCGGCCGAAGACGGCCAGTCCGACACCAGCGCCACGGAGTGATGCCATGATTTCCACGGTCTTCATCCGTCGCCCCAAGACGGCGATCGTCATCTCCACCGTGCTGACGATCATGGGCCTGATTGCCTATGCCGTTCTGCCGGTGGAGCAGTTCCCGGACATCACGCCCCCGGTTGTGAACGTGTCGGCCAGCTACACCGGTGCCAATGCGGAAACGGTGGAGAACACCGTGGCGGCTCCGATCGAGGCGCAGGTAAACGGCGTCGATGACATGATTTACATGTCGTCGGATTCCACCGATACCGGGTCCTACTCGCTTTCAGTGACATTCGAGGTCGGGACCGATCCGGACATCGCGTCCGTGAACGTTCAGAACCGGGTGGCGCAGGCCACGGCGCAACTGCCGTCGGAGGTGACGGCCACCGGCGTCGTTACCCAGAAGGCGTCGACAAACATGCTCCTCACGGCAGTGCTCTACTCGCCAGAGGGCACGTATGACGAGGTTTTCCTGTCCAACTATGCCTCGATCAATCTCAAGGACGCGCTGGCGCGGATCAAGGGCGTGGGCAAGGCGGATGTGCTCACGAACTTCCAATACGCGATGCGGATGTGGATGGATCCGAACAACATGGCCTCGCTCGGCGTGACGCCGGGAGATCTTATTGCAGCGATCCGCGAGCAGAACCTTGAGGTCTCGGCAGGGCAGCTTGGCACGCCTCCGGCACCGGACAGCCAGCAGTTCCAGTATACGATCAAGTCCAAGGGTCGTCTGACCAGCGTCACCGAGTTCGAGAATATCGTCGTGCGCACCGGCGATGCGGGCTCCATCGTCCGGATCAAGGATGTGGCGGAGGTCGAACTCGGGGCGAACTACTACAACGCGTCCGGCCGGTTCGACGGGCTGCCGGCGACCGTGCTCGCCATCTATCAGGCGCCGGGGGAAAACGCGCTCGCGGTGGCAGAACTGGTGGAGGCCGAGCTTGAGCGGCTGTCGCGGGTCTTTCCCGACGATATCCAGTACGCGGTGCCCTTCAAATCTACCGACTTCGTGCAGCAATCCTTGAACGATGTCGTATCGACCCTGATCCTGACCTTCATCCTCGTGATGGCTGTCGTGTTCATCTTCCTCGGGAGCTGGCGCGCCACGGTGATCCCCATGGTGGCCATTCCGGTGTCACTCATCGGGACGTTCGCCTTCCTGCTGGCGTTTGACATGACCCTCAATACAGTGTCGCTGTTCGCCCTCGTGCTGGCCATCGGTATCGTCGTGGACGACGCCATCGTGGTGGTCGAGAACGTGGAACGGATCATCGCCGACGAGGGGCTTTCGCCGCCGGAAGCGACCGCCAAGGCGATGGGCCAGATCACCGGACCGATCATCGCGACCACGCTGGTGTTGCTGGCGGTCTTCGTCCCGGTGACCTTCATGCCGGGCATCACCGGGCGCCTTTATTCGCAGTTCGCAGTGACGATCTCGGTTGCCGTCGTGATCTCCTCGATCAATGCCCTGACGCTTTCGCCCGCGCTCTGCGCCATCGTGCTGAAGGCGCGCGAAGGCGGGCCGAAGGGCATATTCGCGCTGTTCGAACGTGGCATCGGCGGTATGCGGAATGGCTACCACGCCATCGTGAAACGCTTTGTGCGGGTGGCATTGCTCGCGATCGTGGCGATCGTGGCGGTGATCATGGCAACGGGCAGCCTGTTCGTCGCAACGCCGAAGGGCTTCCTGCCACTGGAGGACAACGGCTACCTTTTCGTCGACATACAGCTGCCGGATGCAGCCTCGCTGGCGCGGACGGAAACGGTGGCCGACCGGGTCAACGCGCAGCTCGAAGACGTCCCCGGCGTCGTCAATACGGTGCTTGTCAACGGGTTCAGCATGCTCAGCGGCTCCGGGTCCAACGGTGCCATGATCATCGTGAACCTCGACCCCTGGGATGACCGCAAGGCGCCGGGGCTCAGCGCAAATGCCATTCTGGCGAAGGTCATGGCCATCGCGAACCAGGAGGCCGCGGCCTCCATCCTCGCCTTCAACCCACCGCCGATCTCCGGCCTCGGCATGTCCGCAGGCGTCGAGATGAAGGTGCAGCAGACCGGTGGCGGCACCGCGCAAGACCTCTCGGCCGCGCTCGGTGGCCTTGTCTACGCGGCCAACCAACGCGATGAGATCGCACAGGCCTACACGACCTTCCGGGCGAACGTGCCCCAGGTCTTCGTCGATCTCGACCGGGAAAAGGCAAAGACGTTGGATGTGCCGATCTCCGAGGTCTTCCAGACTCTTCAGGCCTATCTCGGCTCTTACTACGTGAACGATTTCAACCTGTTCGGACGTGTCTACAAGGTGATGATCCAGGCCGACGGGGATTATCGTTCGCAAGTCGAGGATATCTCCCGGCTGTATGCGCGATCCAGCACCGGAGAGATGGTCCCGCTGGGCACCTTGGTCGACGTGGAGAACATCCTCGGCCCGGTGCTGCTCAACCGCTACAACATGTTCCGGTCTGCAACGGTCACGGCAGTGCCCGGGCCCGGGTTGTCCACCGGCGACGCGATCCGGGTGATGGAAGAAACCGCCGAGGAGGCGCTGCCGCCGGGGTTCAGCTATGAATGGACGGGCACCGCGCAGCAGCAGCAGGCCTCGGCCGGACTCGTCCAGGTGATCCTCGTGATGGCTGTCCTGTTCGGCTACCTGTTCCTCGTCGGGCAATATGAAAGCTGGACCATGCCGGTGGCGATCCTGCTTTCGGTCTCGGTGGCGCTCTTCGGGGCGGTGGTGGCCGTGGCCGTGACTGGCAACGACATCAATCTCTATACGCAGATCGGGATGATCATGCTTGTCGGACTCGGGGCCAAGAACGCGATCCTGATCGTCGAGTTTGCCATGGAACGAAGAGCGGCGGGCATGAGTATCCGGGAGGCCGCCGCCGAAGCCGCGTTCCAGCGGTTCCGGGCGGTCATGATGACGGCACTGAGCTTCCTGCTCGGCGTGGTACCCCTGCTGACCGCCAGCGGTGCCGGCGCTGCCAGCCAACGTGCCATCGGGATCGCGGTCTTCGGCGGCATGTTCGCGGCAACCGTGATTGGCGTCGTGTTGGTACCGGTCCTCTACGTGGTGCTCCAGAACCTGCGCGAATGGGTCAAGGGCCTCCTTGGGGGCTCAGGGAAAGGCCCGTCTCCGGTCCCGGTGGAGGCAGATCCGGAATAGACCCGCTGCGAAAGGGCCGCGACGACCCGCTGGCCAAATCCCGCAGGCGGTCGTCAGTGGGTTGGTCGCATCCGATGGGTAGACCTATCCACTGCAGCCGCGTAGCACGAGCGGGCAGGCAGGCAGATGCGATGGCCGGATCCAACCACGGAAGGTAGGCGGCACACCCGACTGCAAGGTGAACCACATCTGCAGTTTCTGCCGGCCGCTTGCCAGTCCAGTGCTGCCAGTCACGCGAGCCACTGCATTCGCAGCCCTGCGACCTCCGTGTGGCCGATCCTTTCCGCGAAAAGACGCGCATACCCGGACAGGTCATGCCTTCACGTCGATCCGGAGCGCCGCGCGCCGCGCAAGCGGCGCGCCATCGCCAACGGTATGAGCCGCCGCCGCGCCCGCGTCAGCGGGTCCGGCGGAGTCGCAGTACCGGCGGCAGTCCCCCGCCGCTAGCCCATCCGTTCGGAGCGGTAGCTGTCGGGCGAGGCCGGAAACACTACGGTTTTTCCTCCATTCAGAAATACCCGGCGGTGGATATGCGCATGGACCGCCCGGCTGAGCACGAGGCTCTCCACGTCACGTCCCAGCGTCACGTAGTCGGCAGGCGATTGCGCGTGGGTCAGCCGCACGACGTCCTGCTCGATGATCGGCCCCTCGTCGAGGTCCGCCGTCACGTAGTGCGAGGTTGCGCCGATGAATTTCACACCGCGCGCATAGGCCTGTTTGTAGGGGTTCGCACCCTTGAACGATGGCAGAAAGGAGTGATGGATGTTGATGATCCGTCCCGACATCGTCCGACACATCGTATCGGACAGCACCTGCATATACCGCGCCAGCACAATCAACTCGGCGCCGGTCTCCTCCACGATGGCCATCTGCCGGGCCTCGGCGGCGGATTTGGTCTCCTTCGTCACCTTGAGGTAGTGGAAGGGAATGTCATGGTTCACCACGACCTTCTGGTACTCCATGTGATTGGAAATCACCCCCACGATATCGATCGGCAATGCGCCGATCCGCCAGCGGTAGAGCAGGTCGTTCAGGCAATGCCCGAACCGGGAGACCATGATGATGACCTTCATCCTGGCGTCGCTGTCATGAAACCTGTGGGCCATGCAGAACCGTCCCGCGACAGGTTCGAAACCGGCCTCCAGGCAGTCGAGCGTGGCGCCGGTCTCGCTCTCGAACGCGACGCGCATGAAGAAATTGCCGGTCTCGATGTCGTCGAACTGGTGAGCGTCGGTGATGTTGCATCCAGCACCGGCAAGAAAGCCGGAAACGGCAGCGACAATCCCGCGGCGGGACGGGCAGGTCGCGGTCAGGGCGTAGTTTGGCATCGGGCGATCCTCGGCGTGGCGTGTGTCCCCCGAACCTGCCGCGACGCAGCAATGGCGGAAAGCCCGATCCGGGCCCGGCGGGCGCCAATTGCGACTCCCGGTGTTCCGGTTGCATCCAGAGTTTTCCGATTGGCGTCGAAACCGCCGCCGTCAGGGAAGCTGGGCCTGAAGCGAAAGCAGCCCGGGATCGTCGGGGAGTTGAGCCAGCGCCTCCGCTAGGGCGGCACGAGCACCGTCTTCGTTGCCCGTCGCCGCCTCCAGCCGCACGATCATCACCCAGGCCTGCGCCATCTGCGGGTCGATCCGAACGGCCTCCCGGAAGGACGCGAGTGCGGAGGCGATGTTGCGGGTCGTCAGCCCGATCCCGCCCAGAACGATGTGGGTTTCCGGGAAATCGGCGGTCACCGCCAGCGAGCTCTGCCACTCCGACGTCGCCGCCGACAACGGACGCTGGTATTGCTCGGGCAGGCGGGCGATCGGCGCCGACAGCATTTCCCGTGCGGCCGCGATCCGGACAAGCCGTGTCGGGTCCTCAAGCAGAGGCAACAGTCGCGGCACCATTTCCGTGGCTGGCGCAGCCCGCTGCAAGGCAAGCGCATAGGCGCGCACCATCGGATCGGCATCCTCCAGCGCCGGGACTACGGCATCGGCCACCTCGGCGGATTGATACGGCTGAAGCAGTTCCATCGCCGTCGCCCGCACGATCCCCGGCATTGTCTCTGCCATCGCGATCTCCAGCAGGTTGGCGGAGACATCGACCTGGCCCTGATTGGCCGCGTGGAAGGTCGTGGCAAAATGCGGGCCGCGGTATTCGGACTCCGGGAAACGTTTCTCAAGCTCGGCCTGCGCCCAGTAGGGACCCTCGGTCGCGTGACAATCGGTGCAGGCATTCGGTGAGCCGGTCGCGATCGTCAGGTCTGGGCGCGGCACCCGGAAGGAATGGTCCCGCCGACCGTCGATTCCCATGTAGTCGCGTTCGATCATGTGGCAGGCCTTGCACTGGGCACCCTCGGAGCCGGACTCGTGGAAATGGTGTTCCGGCGTGTCATAATCGGCGATCTTCAGGCTCGGGAAATCGGGGTTTCCGGCAGGGGAGTGGCAGGTCAGACAGACGCCGTTGCCTTCGAGGTGGTGTTTGGCCGCGTGCACGTCGTGGCAGTCGGAACAGACCACGCCCTTCTGGTACATCGTTGATTGCAGGAAGGACCCGTAGACATAGACCTCGTCGAGGATCTGTCCGTCGGGGTGATAATGCGGCGACCGCAGCGGCGAGAGGCGATAGGCATCGTGAAACGGCGTCCCCGGAACGGGTGAGCCGCCCAAAAACGGACCGCGACGGGCGTGGCAGGCGGCGCATTGCTGGATCTCGGTCTCCGCGTCGCCCGGGGCGTAGTCGATGGTGAAGCCAAAGTCCGACAGCCCGTCCCATGGCCAGTCGTCGGGCTGGCTCTCGGTCTCCGCCCAGGCGAGGTGCGCGGCCCCGGGCCCGTGGCAGGCCTCGCAGCCGACACCGATCTCGCTCATGGTACTGGAATACTGCCGATTGCGCGGATCGTAGTTGCGCTCGTAGTTGGTTGCGTGGCACTCCGCGCAACGGTTGTTCCAGGTCTTGTAGGGACCGGTCCAGTGGAACGCATCGCTCGCCGGAAGGTGCTGATCGGGGTACATGTGGTACCATGTCTGCTCCACCGTGTCCCAGGGCACGTCGAAGCTCTGATATCGCCCCGGTTCGGTTTCCACGAAATACTGCTGCAACGGCTCGATTCCGATCACGCCGGCAACCGGCCATTTCGTGATCTGCCCGTCCGGCCCGTCACTTTCGATATAGTAGGTGCCGTCCTCTTCGGTGAAGCGACTGGTCAATCCACGATGGGTAAACGACGTGTTGTCGAAGTCCGCGACGATGTTCGCGCCGGTCGGCTCTGTCCAAGCGAGGTCGTGGTGCGAGCCGGTCCAATCCTCGTACTCCGCCGTATGGCAGTCGATACAGGCGTCGGTGCCGACATAGGCGGGTGGGTCCTTGGCCTCCTGCGAGAACGCGGCGTCGGTCATGCCGGTCGCGGCAATCAGAAGTATCGTCAAGAAATGCGTGGGCGCCATCGAGGTGTTCCGTAAATGGTTGCTGGACCGCAGCTTAGTGGCGATGGCGGGTCCCGGCCAGTGCGGTTTTCGCGCCTTGCCGACAAGTTTCGGATTGCCGGGCCGTTGTCGCCGCCGGGCAGACAAGAAAGTGCTCCACTTGCTTCTGTCTTGTCCGGGCATCCTGTGCGCGGCCTGTTCGGCAGGGCGCACGCCAATGGCTGGCGTCTGGGGGGAAGAGGTTTTCTTTTGGAAGAGGTATGCTACGTTGAAAACGTAGTTGGCCGCCGAGCCTGTAAATCGGAGAAACCCATGTTTATCAAGTCATTGACAACCGCCGCGTTCCTGCTCTCCTCCGGTGTTGTACTTGCGGACCCGCTGCCGTCCTGGAACGCAGGGCAGAGCAAGTCGGCGGTGATCGATTTCGTCAACGCTGTGACCGACCCTGCTTCGGACAGCTACGTGACGCCGGCCGACCGGATTGCGGTTTTCGACAACGATGGAACGCTCTGGGCAGAGCAACCAGTCTATTTCCAGATCGCCTTTGCCGTCGATCAGGTTGCGAAGCGTGCGGAGGCTGATCCCGCGATCCTGACCTCCGACGCGCTCAAGGCAGCAGCCGAAGGTGATGTCGAGGGCATTCTCGCCTCCGGCAAGGAAGGATTGCTCGAGGTCCTGGCCACGGCGCATGCCGGTATGAGCGTGTCCGAGTTCAAACAAAACGTCGCCGACTGGCTCGACGAGGCCCGCCATCCGACGACCGGACGCCGCTATGACGAGATGATCTACCAGCCGATGCTGGAATTGCTGAGCTACCTGCGCGACGAAGGCTTCGCCACGTACATCGTCTCCGGTGGCGGTATCGATTTCATCCGCGTGTTCTCGGAGGACGCCTACGGGATCGACGTCAATCAGGTCGTGGGCTCGTCGCTGGTCAGCGAATACGTCGTCGGCGACGCCGGCCCCGCGCTGATGAAGATGCCAGACCTGTTCTTCAATGACGACAAGGCTGGCAAACCGGTGGCGATCAACCACCACATCGGCAAGCGGCCCATCCTCGCCGGCGGCAATTCCGACGGCGATTTCGAGATGCTGGAATGGACCACGTCCGGCGAGGGACCCGGGCTGGCGCTCTATGTGCATCACACGGATGCGGAGCGGGAATGGGCCTATGACCGGGAGGGGCATATCGGCGTGTTGAACCGCGGTCTGGACGAGGGGCCGGATCGGGGCTGGGTCTTCGCGGACATGGCGACGGACTGGTCCACGATCTTTCCCGCAACGGTAGAGTAATTCCCGAGGGTTTGGGCATGAGCACAGTTGAACAGATCATCGCTCTTCAGGAGCGGATGGGACAGTCGATCATTGGTCAGAAAGACGTGATCGAACGCCTTGTCATCGGGCTCCTGGCCAATGGCAACCTGCTGATCGAGGGCTTGCCCGGGCTGGCAAAGACCCGGGCGGTCAAGGCGATGTCGAAGAACCTCGAGGCGGATTTCTCCCGCATCCAGTTCACGCCCGATCTCCTGCCGTCGGATGTGACCGGAACGGAAGTCTACCACCAGACCGCCGATGGCGCCGAGTTCCGGTTCGAGGCCGGCCCGATCTTTGCCAATATCGTGCTGGCGGACGAGATCAACCGGGCGCCGGCCAAGGTCCAGGCCGCATTGCTGGAGGCGATGGAGGAGCGGCAGGTCACGGTCGCCGGCACCACCCACAAGATGCCGCCGCTGTTCATCGTGATGGCGACCCAGAACCCGATCGAACAGGAGGGGACCTATCCGCTGCCAGAGGCGCAGATGGATCGCTTCCTGATGCATGTTCAGGTGCTCTATCCGCCGGTCGAGGACGAGGTGGAGGTGATCCGGCTGGTGCGAGGCGAGGAACAGGGCGCCCTTTCGGGGGCGGAGGGCGACACGCCACCCGTGATCCCGCAGCAGGCCGTTTTCGACGCCCGGGCCGAGATTTCGCGGCTGCACGTGGCCGATGCAATGGACCGCTACATGGCCGATCTCGTGCAGGCGACACGGACGCCGGAGGCGCTTTCGGAGGATCTGGCACGCTGGATCGAAATCGGTTCTTCGCCGCGAGGCAGCCTTGCGCTGGACAAATGCGCCCGGGCGCATGCTTGGCTGAAGGGACGCGACTATGTGGACCCGGCGGACGTGCGCGCGATCGTCCACGACGTCTTCCGCCACCGAATTGCGCTCTCCTACGAGGCACAGGGCGACGCGGTTTCCATAGACAGGGTGATCGACGAGATCGTCTCGCTGGTCGCCTTGCCCTGAGGTCGCGCCCATGGTCGCGAAGGGCACATCCGATCCGCGGATCCACGTCGATCTTGCGCATCTGCGCCGTCTTGCGGGCGGCGCGCGCAATATCTCGTTTCTCCCGCGCCAACCCGCCCGCTCGGCGTTGAACGGGCGCCATGCCTCGCGGCTGCGGGGCAGGGGGCTGAATTTCGAGGAGTTGCGCAACTACCAGGTCGGTGACGATCCCCGCACCATCGACTGGAAAGTGACCGCGCGCACCGGGGAGCCGTATGTCCGGGTCTACACCGAAGAACGGGACCGCCCTGCGCTGCTGTTGGTCGATCAGCGGATGACCATGTTCTACGGGACGCAAATGAATATGAAATCCGTGACGGCGGCCGAGGCCGCCGCCCTTGCCGCCTTCCGCATCCGCGCGCAAGGCGACCGGGTGGGCGGGATCGTCTTCACCGATGACCATATTGCCGAGTTGCGGCCAAAGGCCAGCAATGCCGCGCTGAACCGATTGCTCTCCGTGATCGCGGGCGCCAACAGCGCACTCAATGCCGAGCGCACCGTTGCCCGCACCTTGTCCCTCAACGATCCGCTGGAGGCCGCCGCGCGGATCGCGACAACGGGGATGCTCATCCTCGTCTTCAGCGATTTCGCGGAAACCGACGACCGGACGGAGCGGCTGATCCGGCAGCTTTCACTGCACAACGACGTGATCCTTTTTCCGATCACCGACCCGACGGGTCTGAAACTGCCCGACGATTTTCGCATCGTGGCCTCCGACGGGGATCTTCAGGTGGAACTGGACGGGCGGGAGACCGCGACGACCAGATCGGTGCAGGAGATCGTGAGTGCACGCCTTGGGCGGGCCATCGGATGGACGCGGAAATATGGCATCCCGGTTCTGCCACTGACCTGCGACAGGGAAACGCTTCCGCAAATCATGGACCTGATGGGCGTGAGGGGCGCGCGCTGATGGCCGATCCAGCCACCCTTCCGGACACCGAGGGGCTCGACCTCGTGGCGTTGCTGGACCTGCTCAAGCCCATCCCCGAGCCGGAGCCTATCTCCATGTGGCCCGCGACGGATGCCTGGATCTGGCTCGGGCTTGCGGTGCTGGGGTTGCTTGGCTGGGGCGCGCACATTCTCTGGCGCCGCTGGCAGGCGAATGCCTACCGGCGTGCGGCCCTTGCTGAACTGGAGGCCGCGGGCGAGGATCCTGCCGCCATCGCGGCCGTGCTGCGCCGGACTGCCCTTGCGGCCTTTCCCCGGGCCGAAGTCGCGAGCCTTGTCGGGCCTGACTGGCTGGCGTTCCTTGATGCGACGTCTTCGGGCGGGTTCTCCACGGAGCTTGGTACCTTGCTGACCCGTGCGCCCTACAGCCCCCAGCCGGGATCTCCGGATCTTGCCCGTCTCGCGCGGGGGTGGGTGCGTGGGCACAGGCGGGAGGATCGGACATGACGCTCGCGCTGGCCTTCCCCTGGGCGCTCCTGCTGCTGCCCCTGCCGCTGCTGGTCTGGCGTTTTGCGCCGCCGCACCGGCACCGGAGCACGGCAATCCGCGTTCCCTTTTTTCGACAGATCACGGAAGCCGCCGGGCTGGAACCCCGCGACGGTTCGGTGGTGCTGCGGCGTCGACGGATCCAGGTGATTGCAGCGGCACTGTGCTGGTGCCTGCTGGTTCTGGGCCTCGCCCGGCCAGAGCTTCTCGGGCAGAAGCAGGTTGTGGAAAAGGCCGCGCGGGACCTCGCGCTGGCCGTGGACATCTCCGGCTCGATGGATGCGCGCGACATGCCGGACGCAACCGGCGAGCGGCAACAGCGGCTTCAGGTGGTCAAGGACGTCGTCGGTGACTTCATCGAGGAACGCGACGGCGACAGGGTGGCGCTCATTGTCTTTGGAACCCGCGCCTTCGTTCAGACGCCCTTCACCGAAGACCTCGAGTCCGTGCGCGACCTGCTCGACAGCACGACGGTGGGCATGGCCGGGGTGGATACGGCCATCGGGGATGCGATCGGGCTTGCCATTCGCACCTTCGAAACCTCGGAGGTCGATCAGCGTCTCCTGGTGCTGTTGTCCGACGGTGCGGATACATCAAGCAGCATGAGCCCGGTCAACGCGGCCGAGATCGCTGCCCAACGCGGCGTGACGATCCACACGATCGGCGTTGGCGACCCGAAGGCCGATGGGGCCGACAAGGTGGATCTGCGCGCGCTGGAAGATATCGCAGCCCGGGCCGGAGGCGCGTTCTACTATGCCAGCGATGGCGAAGGCCTTCAGAAGATCTATGACGAGATCGAGCGCCTCAACCCGCGCATCACCGAGAGTGTGAGTTTTCAGCCAAAGCAGCCGATGCACAAGCTGCCCTTCGGGCTGGCGGTCCTGATCGGGTTGCTGACCACCTGGTGGCTGCACCTGAGTTCGCGGAGGGTCGCGTGATGGATGCGGTCCTCGATGCCCTCGGCGCACTGCACCTGCTGCGACCCTGGTGGCTGCTGGCTGTACCGCTCATCGGCCTGTTGTGGTGGCGGGTCCGAAAGCGGACCGATGCGGGCGAAACTGCACCGGACGGGATCGCGCCACATTTGGCAGAGGCGTTGACAGTGGGGGACGGCGATGCCCGCCGGGTCGAGGTGATCGACCTTGTCTGTCTGGCGCTGCTCCTGCTTGCGCTCGCGGCTTCGGGGTCGACCTGGAGCCGGGTGCCGAACCCCCTGCTGGCGCAGACGGCCCCGCTGGTTGTCGCTCTGGAGGTCAGCCCCTCGATGGAGGCGCCGGACCTGCCGCCCTATCGGCTGGAGCGGGCGAAGTTCAAGATCCTCGACCTCGTGGACCGTCGTGCGGGCGCGCGAACGGCTCTGATCGCCTACGGCAGCACCGCCCATCGCGTTGCCCCGTTGACCGAGGATCCGAATATCCTGCGGGCCATGCTCGAAGCCCTTTCGACGGAGGTCATGCCGGGCGAGGGTGACAATGCCACTGCCGCGCTGGAACTGGCGCGCGCGGAATTAGCGAAATCCGAGACCCCGGGCGCGATCCTCTTCGTGCTCGACGAGTTGAATGCGGCCGACGCCGCGGCTTTTGCCCCGCAGGGTGAGGGCGATGCGCCGGTGATCTTCCTCGTGGCGGCGCCCGCCGGCAGTCCCACCGGCGCGCTCGACCAGGTTGCGGGTGCAGAGGTCATTCAGCTGAGCGCCGACGATTCCGACATCGACCGGATCGAGGCCGCCGCTGCTTCCGCCTATCGCGCGGCCCTACTGGGCGACGAACGGCTCGACTGGGACGACCGTGGCTGGATGCTGGGCTGGCTGGCAATGCCGCTGGTTCTGATCTGGTTCCGGCGCGGATGGAGCGTGCGATGGGCGCTCGCGTTTGCGCTGGCGGCGGGACTGCACCCCAGCGCCGCGCGGGCGGATGTGATCGACTGGTTCTTCACGCCGGATCAGCAGGGCATGATGGCCTATCGCGGCAAGGACTTCCGCGCAGCGGGCGAGGTCTTTCTGGATCCGATGTGGCGTGCGCTGTCGATGTTCCGGGCAGGGCAATACCCGGAAGCGGCGGATGTGTATTCGCGGCTCGACACCGCCGCGGCGGCCTTCGGCGAAGGCATGGCCCGGACCCGAAACCGCGAATACCGGCCGGCGATTGCCGCCTATGAACGGGCGCTGGAACTTCAGCCCGATTTTCCGGAGGCCGCCTGGAACCTCGAAGTGACGAAGGCGATCCTCGACTATGTGGAGGCAACACGAGAGGCGGGCGACACCGGCGAGCAGGGCGGTATCGGTGCGGACGACGTCGTCTTCGACAACGAGGCCGCGCGTGGCGAGGAAACCGTGAAGGAGTATTCCGAGAAGGATGACGTGCCAGCCTTCACGACGGCGGATCAATGGATGCGATCGGTTGATACCGATATGGGGGATTTCCTGCGAACACGGTTTCTGCAGGAAAGCGCTGGAGGCTCCGAATGAGACAGCTGGCGATTGCCCTCATGCTTCTGGTAGGCCTTGGCGGGCCGGTATCGGCGCAGGACGGCACGACCTCTGAGCAGGCAGATGCCCCGGCGTATATTGTTCGGACCACGGTCGAGCCGGAGACCGTGGCTGTCGGTCAGCCGGTGGTGCTGCGTGTGACGGTGCTTGTGCCGACCTGGATGCCGCAACCGCCGGTTTTTCCTTCGATGGAGGCTCCGAACGTGATTGTGCGGTTGCCGGAGCGTGGCTCCGGCCCTGTCAGCGAAAACGTTGAGGGAGAGACATGGTCCGGCGTGTCCCGCGCTTACCGGCTCTACCCGATGGTGCCGGGCGTGGTTTCGCTGCCCACGCAGGTGATCGGGCTGACCTATGCCGATCCGGAGACGACCCAGCCCATCGAGGTGGATGCGCCGGTCGACGCCGTTTCTTTCACGGCCAGTGTGCCGGACGGGGCCGAAGGACTTGATCCCATGATCCTCGCCAGCGGTTTGACGCTGGAACAGACCCTTGAAGGCGGGGAGGGCGTTCTTGCGCCGGGGGATGCGGTCACCCGCACCATCGTGGCCCGGATCGAGGGCACGTCGCCGCTCTTCCTGCCGCCGATGATCCCCGTGCTCCAGGCCGATCCGGTACAGGCCTATCCGAAGGAACCGGCGGTGTCCGAGAGCGAGGACCGCGGCGAACTCTCTGGCCAGCGACAGGAAAGCGTGACCTATGTCGCGCAATATGGTGGCACCGTCGATCTGCCCGAGGTGGCGCTGGAATGGTTCAACGTAGCGGCGGGAAAGCTGGAGACAGCGACAGTGCCCGGGATCACCCTTGAGGTCGACGGTCCCGCTCCGAAGGCAGAACCGAGGCTCACCTCGCGGCAACTCGCTGTTCTCATCGGTGCCTTGTGTGTTCTTTGCGGGATCATCTGGGCGCTCTGGCGATACGTTCTGCCTCCGATCCGCTCGTGGCAGCGTCGGCGGCAGGCCGCGTGGTTGGCCAGCGAGGCGCACGCTGCCGAAATGGTCCAATCGGCCCTCCGTGCCAGGGATCTCCCGAAAACCCATGATGCCATCGCCCGTTGGAAGGTCGTCAGCGGGGCGGCAAGTGTCGATCGGCTGGAGGCGCCACTTGCCGGGATCGGCCGCGCGCGGTACGGCACAACGGAAACGTTGGAGGATTGGGGCGCACTTGACCGGGCTTTTGACGAGTTGCGCGCGGCGGTGCTGGAGACGGATTCTCCGGAAGTTTTGCCGCCACTGAACCCCATGCCTTCAACGCGCTGAGATTCGGGACCAGAGGCAGGAGACCCCCATGAGCGATGTGCACGGCGATATCCCTCCGATCCGCGAGGGCGAGAAACTGCTCGATTTCGACCCAGCGGAGTCTGGCGACGCCACGCTCGCCTTTATCGGGACAATCCGCACACCCTGGCGCCGCGGCGACTGCCCCAAGAACATCGGCAAAGCGCGCGAAGCTGGGCAGGGTGCGCGGATCGACCTTGCAAAGGGATATGCGGACGGTCTGACCGGGCTGCGGGTAGGCCAGCCTGTGATGCTGCTCTACTGGATGAACCAGGCGCGGCGCGACCTGATCCAGCAAATGCCCCGCCATGTGCAGGCGCCGCGCGGGACCTTCGCGCTGCGCTCCCCAAACCGTCCGAACCCGGTGGCCATGTCGGCCGTGACGATCACGTCCCTCGATCCGGCAGCCGGAATGATCGGGATCGACGCCATCGACTGCTTCGACATGACTCCGCTCATCGACATGAAGCCATGGTTGCCGAGTGTCGACACGCCGGCAGGGACCGAGCTTGTGACAGCACTCGCGTAGCTTTTGCTGATTCGGGTCTGTGCCGGGCAGATTCGGTCCGCGGTTCCGGACAATTTTCCGGGAATCTTCCGGATTGGTGCAGGATTGAGAACCGGAGTCGCGCCACATTTCTGCCATTTTCGGACAAGCGGTTAACGCGGGCCTGCGGAGACAGGCACCGCAGATTGTCCACGAAATCGAAACGAATTCGTCGGCGCTATCGATCTACCGATGGTCGCGCAATTTTCCCATTGTTAGCAATCGTTGATCCTCTGGAAAATTAACCCAGCGTAACTCTCTGCGCCGAAAGGTTCTCAAGTGGAAACAATGACCTGAGGGTATTTCGCAATCGTCGTTAACAAATCGGGCGCGATTGAGCGCTTCTGCCATGTCACCGCCCTTTTTCGAACAATTTTCGCTTCCTTGGATCGGTTTCGGCGCGGTATACCTGTTCTTGCCCAACTGGGGGGCGATGTCTGTGGGCCACGGGGGCGGCCGCACACAATGCCGTAACGCTGTTTGTTATGGATGAAGATATGGTGCGGCGCTCGTGCGAGTACGAGTGCGTTGGGTACGTTGCAACCCGCCGTCGAAACCGAAAGGTTTCGACGGACGCGGGTGCATGACGACCACCTTGTGGTCACCTCTTCTTCCCTCAGCTTCTGGCAAGGCGCGTGTGCGAGCCGCTTGGTGGTCGCGTCATTGCTCCTCGTGATCGAAACCGCTGCAGGGGATGCCGCCACATGGCAACCACAAGGACGACAGGATCCACGCTCACCGGCGCACGCCGGGGCTGGTCTCGTCTGCGGGCAATAGGTGCTGGGCAAGTGTTTTGTGAAACTAGTCCCGGGTCGGTTATGCCGCGGCCCCGCGGCGGACCCATTAGGAGGCGGCGATGATCAACGTACTTTTGACATTCGACGAGCTGGCAACAGGAGATGTCGTCACCGATCAATACCAGTCCAAGGGCGTGACGATTTCCTCCGGATCATCGGGAAAGCCGGTCATGGTGTTCGATACCGCCAATCCGACCGGCGGCGACGATGATCTGGCCACCGACAACCTCTGCAACGTGTTGATCATTTCCGAGGACGGCGACAGCTCCGATCCGGACGACAATTCCGGGGGTGGGAGCTTCCTCTTTGAATTCGACGAACCGTCGGACGTAAAAAGCCTTGATGTGCTGGATATCGAGGAGGCCGGCAAAGTCCTGTGCTACGACGCCGATGGCAATCTGCTCGGCGAGGTAGCGGTTCCCGTGACCGGCGACAATGGCCAGGCCTCGGTCGATATCGGCATCGAGGGGGTCTGCTCAATGGAGGTCGTGCTGTGCGGCTCCGGAGCCATTGATAACCTGTGCTACGACATCGATCTCGATGATCCCTGCGAGCCTTGCGACGACGACGGCGACGAGGGCTGTGGCCCTGACGGCTATGTTCAGGGCACCGACGACAACGACGTGATCGACATTGCCTATGCCGGCGACCCGCAGGGCGACCGGATCGACAACAACGATGCCATCCTGCCCGGCGAGGGTCCGCAGGACGATATCGTCCTTGCCGGCGCCGGTGACGACACCGTGTTGGGCGGAGAAGGCGACGACACGATCTACGGCGACAGCAATTTCGGCGAGAACAGCGCGGTCGAAATCACGCTGGTCTACGGCTACACGGTCTCTTACCCGAACGGCATTTTCGCCTATACGATCGATCCCGAAACCGGCGAGATCGGCAACCTTGAGGTGCTGACGGAGAGCATCTTCGATGTGCAGCCGCCCCATTCGTGGGACTACGACGTCGAACCCGGCTGCATCGTCGGGGTCGGGATCATCAGCCCGGACGGCACCTTCGTGTCGTCGGGCTATGGCGACAATGTCGATCTGAACTCCGATGGCGTGGAGCATACGAAGCTCTGGGAAATCGATCCCGACACCGGCGCGGTGACGGTCGCTTTCGAGGACATGTTCAACCAGGGGGATCAGGACTTCAACGACGTCCTGATCAAGGTGGACCTCGGCGAATCCGGCGCGCGGTTCGACAATGCCCATGTCGACTACGGCTCTACGCCGCCGATTGACGACAGCGCCGTAGGCGATGACACGCTCGACGGTGGTGCCGGTGACGACACGATCTTCGGTGAGGGGGGCGACGACACGATCACCGGCGGCGACGGCTCAGATACGGTGTATGGCGGGTCCGGCGATGACGTGATCGACACCTCCGGCAGCGCGCCCTGGACCGATCTGGACTTCCCCGGCTACGGCGTGCTTCCGGCCGTGCCGGGCGATGTCGATCCAAACAACGACAAGGACGTGGTCTATGCCGGTTCCGGTGACGACGTGGTTTCGACCGGCGACGATGCCGACTTTGTGGATGGCGGTGAAGGCGACGACATCATCGACGCCGGGATCGACGCGGACACCGTCCTCGGTGGCGATGGCGACGACACGATCATTGGTGGCGAAGGCTCCGACGAGATCAGTGGCGGCAAGGGCGACGACCTGATCTATGGTGGTCTGGGTCCGAACCCCGATCTCGATCCGCTGAACATCCCCGACGATGGCTCCAACCCGCTCGGCCCGGATCCGGTGCAGAACAACGGCATGGATGTCATCCACGGCGGTGACGGTGACGACGAGATCTACGGTCAGGACGACGACGACACGATCTACGGCGATGGCGGGGACGACCTGATCGATGGTGGGATCGACGAGGATACGCTCTACGGTGGCGACGGCGAAGATGTGCTGCTCGGGCGTCAAGGCGATGACACGCTCGATGGTGGGGCCGATACGGACCTGATCGCCGGCGGCGCGGGCGACGACACGATCGACGGCGGAACCGGCCGCGACCTGATCGGCGGCGGCAGCGGCGACGACAGCATCGACGGTGGCGCTGACGGCGACATCATCTTTGGCGGCGAAGGTGACGACATGATCGCTGGCGGTGAAGGCGACGACGTCATCGTTGGTGGCGAAGGAGGCGATCACCAGGACGGCGGCGATGGCGAGGACCTATTTGTCGATGTCGATTCCGGGGATCATGTGGACGGCGGCGACGGCCATGACACCATGGTTCTGTCCGGTCCCGCGATCATCGAATTCGACGACGCGACCAAGACATCCGGCACGGTGAACTTCCTCGATTTCGCCAGCGACGAGCCGGTCAGCCAGGCGACGTTCGAGAATGTCGAGGAAATCACCTACGTCATTCCGGAGCCCGATCCGGTTCCGCCTGCGCCAAGCCCGCGCAGCGTTCAGGATGTCCAGGATCCACCGATCGTTCCGACTCCCGGCGTGGTCGACGGCACCAATGGCGACGACGCCATGGACGGTACTTTCGTCGATGTAGACGGCGACCAGATCGATGACGGATCGTCACTGCCGGGGCTCGGTGGAAATGACGATGTTGTGCTCGGCTACGAGGGGCGGGACACGATCCAGTCCGGCATCGGCAACGACTTTGTCTTTGGTGGAGCCGGGGACGATACGATCGAAGGCGGCTCCGGGAACGACTTGCTGGTCGGCGAGGAGGGCAACGATGCGATCATCGGCGAGGACGGCGATGACGAACTTCGCGGCGAACTGGGCGACGACAGGCTTGATGGCGGTATCGGCGATGACACGATTGTCGGCGGGCTCGGCAACGACACCCTGATTGGCGGTGCCGGCAATGACGTGATCGCTGGCGGTGATGCCGACGCGCCCGATGACATCAACACCGACCCGGGCGATGACATCATCGAAGCCGGGGAGGGCAGTGACGTTGTCTTTGGCGATGCCGGAAACGATCAGATCGACCTGGGGAGTGATGACGATATCGACGTCGCGTTCGGTGGAGCCGATCAGGACACCTTCACCGGTGTCGGGCCGGCCAGTACGCCGAACCCCTTCGGCATCACCGGCGACATCATCCGCGGCGGTGAGTCGGGCAACGATTTCGATACGATCGACCTGTCGGGATACGGCGGACCGCTGAAGGTCAACTGGACCGGCGACGACCCCAGCACGGAATCCGGCACGATCACCTTCTTCGATGCGCCGGGTGGAAACGTCATCGGGGAGGCCGAGTTCTCGGAAATCGAGAGCATCATTCCGTGCTTCACGCCGGGAACCCGCATCGCGACGCCGCGCGGCGAGAAGCCGGTGGAGGAGTTGTGTGTTGGCGACAAGATCATAACCCGCGACAACGGGATTCAGGAGATCCGCTGGTACGGCCAGAAGAACCTCGATCACGGCAAGCTGGCGCAGGTTCCGCACCTGCAACCCGTCCTGATCAAGGCCGGTTCGTTGGGCGACGGTCTGCCGGAGCGGGACATGATGGTGTCACCGAACCACCGCATGCTGGTCGCCAACGACCGAACCTCGCTCTATTTCGAGGAGCATGAGGTCCTGGTCGCGGCCAAGCACCTTGTGGATCACAAGTCCATCCTGCGCCTGAACGCGCTGAATACGACCTACATCCACTTCATGTTCGACCAGCACGAGGTCGTTCTGGCCGACGGCGCCTGGACGGAGAGTTTCCAGCCCGGCGACTACACGCTGAACGGTATCGGCAATGCGCAGCGACTGGAGATCCTGGAGATCTTCCCGGAGCTGAACACCCGCGAGGGGCTCGGGAACTACGTTGCCGCCCGTCGCACGCTCAAGAGCCACGAGGCGGTGTTGCTGGCGCAATAGGAATGCAGCCCGGGTGGGGGCACCCGGTGGGGGGGCGAAAGGGGGAGCGGACGCGCTCCCCCTTTTTTTGTGAAGCCGGAAACGGATGCGGCGGTGACCGGATTTTTCATTTTTTTGTCAATGAGTCCGGTGGGCTACACTTCGTTGGTTCTGAATCGAAGGGTGCCAAATATGACTCACCCTGTGGATAAATGCAGCCAGATCCGGCCCTGCGATGCCAACCCGGAATCCGACCCGCTAAGGTCGACCTACACGGCCCGAGAACAGAGGCTGACGAGGCAGGCATGGCAGCAGAATTCACCCCGACCGCAGCGCGGCCGGCAGATGGCACGGCTCCGCAAGGTCCCTGTGTGACCCTTCCGGTCGGAGTGTTCATCGATACCGACAAGGGCCGGATTCCGGTCGAACGGCTCCGTCCGGGGGACAGGATGCACCTCGCCGGGCAGGGCGCCATGGCTGCCGTGCACTGGCTCTCCATCGGTCCGCGTGGACAGGGCGGGCGACTCGTACGGGTCATGCTTGGGACCGGCGACCGGAGGCACGCGCCCGCGGGGATCGTGCAGGCTGGCCGGGTGTCACCCGAGGATGGTCGCCTCTACCTTAACCCAACACCGCCGAAGCAGGCCGGGGCCCGTCGGTTCCACTGATACGCCTGCTTGGCGCACAGGGGGCGGGCGTCCTGCTCGCCGTCCGTCCCCGGCGTGCCGGTGCTCTTATGGCGGCTGCCTTGCAACGCCACCCGTACAGATCTCAGCCGCGCATTCTTGCGCCGTCCCCGTCGAACAGCGGTTGTGAGTAGAGTGTTGCCGGGCGCATGTCGCCCAGGATCTCGATCTCGACCCTGAGGCCGTCCTCGATCCTTTCTGTCGGCACGAATCCGATTGCGATGGATTTATTGGCATAGTGGGAAAACCCGCCGGACGTGCAGAAGCCGACCACCTCTCCGTCGAGCCAGATCGGCTCGTAGGCCACCACGTCGGCGTTGATGGCCTCGACGAGGAAGGTGCACAGGCGCCGCTTCGGCCCGGAGGCCCGCTCGGCCTCTGCCGCCGCGCGGCCGATGAAATCGTCCGGCTTCTTCCAGGAAATGAAGCGATCCAACCCGGTTTCAGCCGCTGTGTAGTCGGGGGAGAACTCGCGCAGCCATGAGCCAAACCCCTTGTCCAGCCGCAGCGACATCATTGCCCGCATCCCGAAGGGCCGCAGGCCAAGGTCGCTGCCGGCCACTGTCAGGCGATGCCACAGGTGGCGCTGGCTCTCCGGCGCGGTGAAGATCTCGTAGCCTAGGTCCCCGGTGTAGGAGACACGCTGCACGATGCAATCCGCCATTCCGATCGTCATGCGTTTCACATCCATGAAGCGGAATGCCTCTGCCGAAACATCCGTTCGTGTGACACGGCTCAGCAGCTCCCGCGCGTTCGGCCCGGCGATCTGAAATCCCGTGCGGCGGTCGGAGACATTGCGGATTCGCACCCCGCTCTGGCTTTCCAGATGCTGTTCGAACCAGCGCAGGTGATAGTCTTGGCTGCCATAGGAAGCGGTGAGCTGGAAATCGCCCTCCGCAAGGCAGGACACGGTGAAATCGCCGACAAGACGACCGGATGGCTCCAGCATCGGTGTCAGCGACAGCCGCCCGGGCGTTGGAATACGCCCCGCCATGATCCGGTTCAGCCAGGCGCGGGCATTCGGCCCGGTCACCCGGAACTTGCCGAAGTTTTGGGTCTCGTTGATGCCCACCGCCTCGCGGACGGCCATGACCTCCTGCCGGACGGCTTCCCAGGCGTTGGAACGTCGGAAGGTCGGTGTTTCGTAGGGCGCATCCCCGGGCAGGGCAAAGTAGTTGACCACCTCAAGCCCGTATTGCTGACCGAAGACCGCGTTCATGCCCTTGAAGATGTCGTACATCTGCGTCGTGCGGAAGGGGCGCGCGGCAGGGAGTTCCTCGTTCGGGAAACTGACGGAAAACCGGTTCTGGTAATTCTCGATCACCTTGGGAACGGTGTAGCCCGGCGTCGTCCACTTGCCGTAGCGGGCAACGTCGAGCGCGAAGGTGTTCTGGTCCGGCTGGCCGTCGATCATCCATTGCGCGAGGGTCAGCCCGACGCCGCCACCCTGGCTGAATCCGGCCATCACCGCGCAGGCGGACCAGTAGTTGCGCAACCCCGGCACCGGGCCGACCAATGGATTGCCATCTGGTGCGAAAGTGAAGGGTCCGTGGATCACCGATTTCACACCGGCGCGCTCCAGAACCGGAAAGCGGCGGTAGGCGAAGGCGATGCTGTCCTCGATCTTTTCGAACTGGTCGTTCAGCAACTCGTGGCCGAAATCCCAGGGTGTGCCATCGACCGACCAGGCCTCGCATGGCTGTTCGTAGAACCCGATGCAGAGCCCGCGCCCTTCCTGCCGAAGATAGCTTTCGCCGCCCGGATCAATAACGTGCGGGAACTCCTTGTCCCGGTTGTAAATTTCCGGGATGTCGTCGGTCACGATATACTGGTGCGCCATGGGCAGAAGTGGCAGGTAGACCCCCGCCATCGCCCCGATCTCCCGCGCCCAGAGACCGCCGGCATTGACCACGTGTTCGGCGTGGATCGTGCCCTTGTCCGTGACAACGTCCCAACTGCCATCGGGGCGGGGATTGGTCTCTCGGACCATGCAATGGGTTTCGATCGCGGCGCCCGCCATGCGGGCGGCCCGGGCGTAGGCATGCGTGGTGCCCGAAGGGTCGAGGTGCCCGTCGAGCGGGTCGTAGAGGCCGCCGACGATGCCCTCGATGTTCACCAACTCGGCGCGGTCCCGGATCTCGGTCGGGCTCAGGATCTCGGTGTGCAATCCCATGTAGCGGTGCTTTGCCCGTTCCGCCTTCAGCATGTCGAACCGTTCCTGGGTATCCGCGAGCGTGATGCCGCCGACATGGTGCAGGCCGCAGGACATGCCTGTGATCTCTTCCAACTCCTTGTAAAGCCCGATGGTATAGCCCTGAAGCGCTGCCATGTTGGTGTCGCCGTTGAGGGTGTGAAAGCCGCCCGCGGCGTGCCAGGTGGATCCGCTTGTCAGCTCCGAACGCTCCAGCAGGAGCACGTCTGACCAGCCGAGCTTGGTCAGGTGGTAGAGGACGGAACAACCAACGACGCCGCCACCGATGATACAGACCTGGGTTGTTGATTTCATGGGGGCCTCCGGACCTTTTCCCCAACCCTCTGGCGCGGGCACATGCCGGGCATGGTCAAAGGCGACCTTCCATGTCGGAAACAGGCGTCGGGTGGCGGGAGGCCGGCTCGCGGCCCAGCCGACCTTCGACGCGGGCTGGGCGGCTCACTCGTCGGATTTCACGAGGTAAAGGCGCGGCCGCTCTCCATCCGCCACGCGGGGCGGGCGGGCGTCCTTCGCGGGCGGTGTATAGCCCGTCGCATGTTCCGCGAATCCTGGGATGGAGGTGGGGGGCTTCGCGGCAGGGGGCGGTGGTGGCGGCAGATCCCAGCCCTCGCCATCGCCCCGGACCGTGTTCGGCGTGGTCAGCAGCGGCTTGATCTCCCGATCGACGACGTCGAAGCGTCGCGGCGTGCGCCCGACCGGGCCGAGCGTGGCAAGGCACCCGAGGATACGGCTGACCTCTCCCATATCGCTTTTCAGCGGGAGCAGGAGCATCTGTGCCTCCAGCGGAGGTTTACCGATCCCGCGGTCGCCTTTCAGCCGGAATCGGGCAATGGCGGGCTCCGTGAACACGAGGTCCAGCGCCTCGCCCACGTGCTGGCGGGCATCGGGCAAGAAGAAGGACGTGAGCGGCATGCCCCGCACCTCCATGCCCAGCAACTGGTTCAGGTGCATCCCGGCAAGCCGAAAGCGCGCCACCGTCGGGGCAAGGCGCTCCAGAACGAAGGCGTAGCGGAGGTTGGTGCCGATCTGGCGCGGCTGGATGTCCGCGCGCGACGGCACCAGCCGATTGCCGCGAAGCGACCGCCAGTAGGTCTCAAGCTCGGTCATGATCGGGAACTCGCGCGGCGCACCGGCGGTCCCGCACATGGAGATCACCTTGTTCTTGTCCATGAAGCCATCGTCGGTCATCGTCCGATCCTCGCGACAGCGGCGCTCGTCGTTTTTGGCGCCGACCCCTGTGGGTGTTCATTGATCAAGGGTCAGTTAACCCAAGACATCACAATGATTACCCAAGTGTTAACAAGTTGAGATCGTGTTCGCACTGACCAAATGAACAAATGGTTAATGAGTTCAGTGATCTAGCGTTGTACGCCGACCTTTCTCAGTTCCCGACGAACATCTGGTGGTCTTCGCATCGTGGAGGAAAACCAAGCAGTTTTCCGGGGAACCATTCCAAGTCTGACCGACATAGTCGTCCACTCTCTTGGGCTGCCCAACCGCTCTCAATATCAACAGGACGGAGAGCTCGAAGGGTTCGGCGTCTCAGTGACCACGAAAGGCACGAAGCCGTTCTCTGTGCAGTGTCAAAGCGCAATGAAAGGCCGCAAAACCCGAAAAAGGTTCGGTCGACATGGGGACGTCAACTCCCGAAAGGTACGGGATCACGCCAAGGAGACGCTGGCGAAGGTTCCCCTCGGCGCCATCCTCCCCGTCGATCACACCATGACGTTCGCCGACCGGTACGTCGCATATCAAGAGCAACACCTGACACGTAGAACAGCGAGCCCGCAGCGGGCGGATGCCAACGTCTGGAAGAACCGCATACCAAACAAGGTCCAGGCAATGGCGGCAGAGAACACACACGCCGTCAGTCCTTTATCATTCTGGAGAAGTTCGAGAAGTAGGCTCAGTGTGCCCTTGCCAAGCCGATCGACAGCTTGCGAAGAGGAATGCTCCATTTTGGCCAGTGTATGGCTAGGTCAGCCAAGGCGCATTCCAAGGAGCCCCGAAGCTCGAATAGCCTTCGTCGCGAGACCGCGTTCTGACAAAAAGGGAGGTGTTCCGGATCTGGAACTGCCGGCATTTTTATCCTTCCGGTCTGGTGGGATAGTCTGCTAGCTGCTTGTTGAGGTCGAAGATGACACGATCGATCTACCCGCCAATCGCAAAATGGCCGACGCTTCAACTCCGACAAGGCTCTCTCCCAGACTCGGTTGATCTCGGCAACGGCTCATCGTCGTCAAGTGTGCCCGAGCAACGGCGAGGATGGTCGTACCCAACGTTCGCTTTGTTCCAGACCACGGGTCACCCGGTGGACAGTCCGATAGCTCCCAAATCCATCGACGAGGTTCGCTCCCTTGGCGATGCTGCCGTTCGGCATATCCGGCATCTCGCATGCACAGCGTACTTCTGACGATCCCGCCGGACGCTATTGCTTGCACATGGGCAGATGGCGCCCAACGGTTCTCGGAACCACTCTGATCGCCCTCTGTTGTTGGCTGAAAGGCCGCGAGATGCGGCCAAACTGTTTGGCGCAACTGGGTCGCTATGCTTGGCCGAGGTCAAGGGAGAGCGAAACAGCCTATCCTTCTGGCGTGTACCAAATCGGCGAAGAGTAGGCGCGTTCCTGATGAATGAGCTGGGCTTCCGGCGGCAGCTCGATCCCGAACCTGATCTTGTCATAAACGACCCAGCGTGGCGTCGGGATTTCGAGGACACGCACGTAGTAGAAGGCGCGTTCGCTGGGATCGAAATCCGGATCGGTCCAGGCCGTCAGCAGTTCCGAGGCGCCGATCGAGTTTTTCCAGCTGGCGGTTTCGAGATCCACCGTATTGCCAACATCCGGTAGCTTGCCATTTTCGTCAGGCTCGCGATCGCCGGACCAGGCAACGTCATAGACCTTTTCATGCAACTCGCCTTCTGCATCCATCCAGCCCTTCACGACTTGGACCCGATCCAGATTGGCGCCGATCGGGTCGCGCAGCGCCGCGATCAGGAAGCTGGGTGCCACATCGCCCTCGCGTGGTCGCAGATCACCGCCCATAGGGACGCCCTTGGTATATCCGGCCTCAGCGGGGGATCGGGTGAATGTATCTTCTTCGGTGAAGCTCCAGCCCCCGAAGAAGCGCAGCCCGATCCGGGGACCGGTCGTCGCATAGGTCTCGCGGCGCTTGAAGGCGTCGAAGATCGAGGCGCGGGTGTTCTCCTCCGCCCAGACTGCCGTGTATCCGGAGGCAACCATCAAGTGGCCGGGAATTTCCCCCAGGTCGCTTTTGATGAACGGGTGCTCGATGCGCGTGGGCGACGGTTCTACGCTGACCGATTTGTTAAAGAAGTTCTCCTCTTCGGCCGTGGTCAGACCCGTATGACTGTCGGTGGCCCCGCCCATGCCGAACTTATACGGATTCGTTCCGAATTTCGCCTCAAGAGCAAGTCCCTGCTTCAGCGCTTCGCGCGCATACTCGCCTTTCAGCATGTCTTCCGTTTTCAGTTCGGTAAGGTCGAGGTTGCCCACATCCCAGTTTTCGTAATCGGCGAATTCGTCATCTGGGCTCAGGAACGGGTGGGCCTCTCCGTCCCCCTTGATCTGGGTGACCTCGTAGTGTGGCTCCCACTTGGCGCGTTTCTCGACATAGTCCTGATCAACCGTTCCGCCGTGGTAGGTCCCTTCGGTAGGAAACAGCCAGCCATTGGACAGGTTTCCGTTATGTGAGAACGCAACGGCTCGTCCACCGGTCTTTTCCTGGTAGGTCTCCAGCCAATCGTAGAGATCCAGCGGATTCGTGCTGCCCATCGGAGGTTGCGTAACAGGAGGCACCATTTGCAGCGCCCGAACCCCGCCATCGCGCAACATGACATTGCGGTGCAGGTTGAAGCCCTTCGGCACCGAGGTCCATTCGAAACCGATAAATGCAGTGAACCGACCGGGATCGTTGTGAGCGTCGGCCGCGTTCACGATCTTTTCCCAAGTGAAGGCAAACGCATCGGCACCCGGACTGTAAGCGTCGACGATTGCCTCGGGCAGGGTCATTTGGGAGAAGTTGGTAATCAGGTCAAACGCGGATTTCCCTGCGGCTTCACCACCTGCGTTATACCCTTCATACCATTCCAGGCCTTTTGGATCGGCAAGGATCTCGGGCTTGCCTGCCTGCAAGTCTGGTGCAAATCCCATCAAGTCGGTGTGGTCGGTCAGGACCATCCAGTCCAAAGGACGGCTGAGCCGCACGGGTTGCCCGGTCGAGGAAGTTATCTGTTCGCCCTTGGCAAAGCGCCAGGCATCGTCTGGTCCAAGGATATTGCCGAAGGCGCCGGCATCCAGAGACAAGCCTGTATGCAAGTGCGTTTCGCCCCAAAGTGGTTTTTCAGGATAACTGCGATTTGCATATGGCGAGAAAGGCTTGTCGGGGAATGTGCCCTCTGCGGCCTCCTCTGACGGAACCACCTGTGCCAAGACGGCTCCGCTGAAAAGCGCAACTGCCGACAGGGACGTCGCCAGCATCAGATATCTGTTCGACATGGCTTTCATGTGACCTTCCTCGCGATCTGGAAACCTTCCCGGGACCTTAGCAGAAACCTCGGATAAAGCGACAACAAGGTCTTGCGATACCAATGGGACCCCTGATCGAACCCTGGAAGGGCTTTGCAACGCCCGTCACGGGCGCTCTGGTCGCGTCTCGTGTGCCTTGCCGTGGTGATGAGTGGGAAGAGACGTTGCACTCGGGGCGAGTTTTGGAAGTGTGCGAACAGCTGCCGCTTGTGCGGCGCGCAGTATGGGTTGCCCGGGGCTCATCGCAGCCGATCTTTTCCATTCACCCTGAATGGCTGCTTCCGTTTCCGGCAGGATACTGAACGAGCGAGGCGCAACTGCAGTGCCAAGGGAAGCCTTGCGCAGATAGCGCTCCAAAAGAATGGCACCCTGCCAGGCTGACTTCACACGCGACCGCCTAGTTTTTTTGGGGGGGGGGTAACTGCATTTGGTCGGAGCTTTCATTTGGACAACCTGCCTCTCTCCGGGCACAATCTGGGTAGCCCGCAGCTGTCCGCAGGGTGCAGCGGTGCAACCGGGCACCCTTGGCACCCGCCAACCCAAAGATCCAATAGTGCAAGTTATGCTGGTCGCCTGTTGCAGTCACATGACCTTTGTCCAGGTAGGGCGCGGCAAACCGCCGTCATGACTTCACAAAACTCCAGAAGCCGTCCTTGTGACCTCTTGTGTTCCCGGGTTATCACTTTCCCGGGACGGAATTTTGAGTGTTCGTCCGGAGGCGGGGTGTTCCGCTTGGGGTTGATAGTCAATGACTTAGGGGGCGACAACGACGTGCCCAAGGTTTACCCAAGTATAAATTGGGCACAGGTCTTCTGGCTTGGGGAGGAAGAACGAACTCCATGGTTAACTCGATGACCGGCTTTGCCGCCGGAACCGGACAGGGGCTGGAACACTCCTGGAGCTGGGAATTGCGCAGCCTGAATTCCAAGGGGCTGGATCTGCGCCTGCGGGTGCCCGACTGGGTCGAGGGGCTGGAGGCGGCGCTGCGGGCGCGGCTGGCAAAGGTCGTGAAACGCGGCAGCATCGCGCTCAACCTGCGGCTGTCCCGGGACAGCGGAGAGGCGGCCGGCGAGATTGACGCGGCGATGCTGGACCGGGCGCTGGCACAGATCGCGGAGGTGAGCCGTGCCGCGGAGGGGCAGGGGGTTTCGCTCCGGCAGCCCAGCGCCGGCGAGGTGCTGGCGATGCGTGGCGTGCTTGCACAGGCGCAGCAGACCACCGATACCACGGCTTTGCGCTCCATGTTGCTCGCGGATTTCGAGGCCGTCCTGTCGGATTTTCTCGACACCCGGGTGAAGGAGGGGCATGCCTTGGCCGACGTGCTGCACCGGCAGGTCGACGAGATTGACCGGCTGACACTGGATGCCGAGACCCGGTTGCCCGAACGCGCCGAGAAAGCGCGCGCGGCGCTCCGCAATGCATTGGCACGGGTCGTCGAAAACACCGACGGCGCCGATCCTGACCGGGTGGCACAGGAGCTTGCCGTTCTCGCGGTGAAATCCGACGTGACCGAGGAGATCGACCGCCTGCGCACGCATGTCCGGGCCGCGCGGGACCTGTTGGGAGCCGAAGGGCCGATCGGGCGCAAGCTCGACTTCCTGACGCAGGAGTTCAATCGCGAGGCGAACACGCTCTGTTCCAAGTCGCAGGATGTCGCGCTGACCGGGATCGGACTTGACCTCAAGGCGAGCATCGACCAGATGCGCGAACAGGTCCAGAATGTGGAGTAAGCGCAATGCTGGCTGAACGCCGTGGCCTTCTGATCATCCTGTCCTCGCCGTCCGGTGCCGGTAAGTCGACGCTGGCGCATCGGTTGATGGACTGGGATGCGAGCCTGTCTTTCTCGGTCTCCGCCACCACGCGGGCACCGCGAGAGGGAGAGCAGGACGGGGTGGACTACCACTTCCTCCAGATTCCTGACTTCAAGGAAATGGTGACCGAGGGGCGGATGCTCGAACATGCCCACGTTTTCGGCAACTTCTACGGCTCGCCTCAGGGGCCCGTGGAAGAGGCCATCGAGTCCGGGCGCGATGTCCTCTTTGATGTCGACTGGCAGGGCGCGCAGCAGATCCGGAACTCCGACCTCGGCAAGCACACGCTTTCGATCTTCATTCTTCCCCCGTCGATCACGGAGCTGCGGCGGCGTCTGGTCAGTCGCGGCAAGGACGCCCCGGAGGTGATCGCCAAGCGGATGCAGAAAAGCTGGGACGAGATCAGCCATTGGGGCAGCTACGACTATGTCCTGATCAACGATGACCTCGACGCGACATTCGCCCGGTTGCAGACCATCGTGACGGCGGAGCGGATGCGCCGGCCGCAGCAACCGCGGTTGCAGGACCATGTTCGGGGGCTTCAGGCAGAGTTCGAGGAGAGCAACGAATGATCTATGCGCTGGATGGTATCGCACCCGAGATCGACGCAAGCGCCTGGGTGGCGCCGGATGCGAGCGTGATCGGCAAGATCGCAGTCGAGGCCGATGTCGGGATTTGGTTCGGGGCACAGCTTCGCGGCGACAACGAACTGATCCGCGTCGGTGTGGGCAGCAACGTGCAGGAAAATGCGGTGCTGCACACGGACATGGGCTTTCCGCTCACCATCGGTCGGAACTGTACCATCGGTCACAAGGCGATGCTGCATGGCTGCACGATTGGCGACCAGACCCTCATTGGCATGGGCGCGACGGTCCTGAACGGGGCGAAGATCGGCAACAATTGCCTGATCGGCGCCTGTGCGCTGATCACCGAGGGCAAGGAGATCCCGGACAATTCGCTGGTCATGGGGGCACCGGGCAAGGTGGTCCGTCAACTTGACGAGAAGGCGATCCAGGGGTTGCTCGCTTCGGCGTTGAACTACCAGGAGAATGCGCGGCGCTTCGCGGCCGGATTGCGCGAGGTGTAGGCCAGCCCGGGTGTTCCCGGGACCGACGCCCGGTCCCGATCTTGCATGACATGTGACACCCGGGGCGAGCCGCTGCCGGGCAGGGATGGAGACGCCGATGGCGGATCGACGAAATGACGCGGATGCGGAAATCGTTCGCAGGGTTGAATGGCCGGAGGGCGTGAGCCGTCCGGTGGCAACGCCGATGCAGCCGTCGGTCGTCTACGCGGCAGAAAGCCCGGACGCGCTTGATGCGCAATACGAAGGCCGCGCAGAGGGCTATACCTATGCGCGCGAGGGCCATCCGAACGCTGATGTGCTGGCACGGAAAATCGACCAGTTGGAGGGGCTTCCCGGTGGGCTGGTGACCGGGTCCGGTATGGCCGCCATCGGCGCAGTGTTCCTTGGGATGCTGAAAAGCGGCGACCATGTGACCGGCGGCGACCAGCTCTACGGCCGGTCGATGCGTTTGTTGCAGGACGACCTTCCGCGCCAGGGGATCGCGACCAGCTTTGTTGATTGCGGCGATGAGGATGCGGTCGCGGCGGCGCTGCGGCCAGAGACGCGGATGATCCTTCTGGAGGTCGTGTCCAATCCGACGCTGCGGGTGGCCGATATCGAGGGGATCGCGCGACTGGCACGGGCGCGCGGCGTGTGCCTGGTCATCGACAACACCTTCACCACCCCGAGGGGATTTCAGGCCTTTGACTGGGGCGCGGACATCGTCATCCACTCGGTGACAAAGCTGCTCGCGGGCCATTCCGACGCCACGCTTGGATATGTGAATGCGCGCGATGCCGCCACGCAGGAGGCGATCCGGGTGGCGGCCGCGACCTGGGGCTTCACGCCCAGCCCGTTCGATTGCTGGATCGCGGAGCGCGGGCTCTACACCTTTCCGTTGCGCTACGACAGGGCGGAGGCCACGGCGGCCGCACTGGCAGATCACCTCGCGTCCCTCGATGGCGTTCGGCGGGTGCTCTATCCCGGGCGGGCCGATCACCCCGATCAGGCCCGGGCGGCGACGCTGCTGCGGGGGCGGTTCGGCAATATGGTCAGCTTCGAGCTCGACGGGGGGCGCGCGGCGGCCAATGCGCTGGTGCGGGCAATGCCGGCGGTGCCCTTCGCGCCGACGCTCGGGGATATCGGCACCACACTCAGCCATCCCGCGACCTCGTCGCATCGTGCGCTCACACCCGAACAGCGGGCGGCGCTCGGGATGTCGGAGGGGTTCTTCCGGGTGTCGGTTGGGTGCGAGGAGCCGGAGAGGTTGCTGGCGGAGTTCTCTGCCGGGGTGGCTGCGGCCGCAGGGGCAGGGGGCTAGCGGGCGGACGAACGCCCGGGTCCCCACGGAGCTGAACCTTCGGGATCCGGGACTTGCACCGGGAAGATAACCCTGCACGATGGCCGCGACTCCAGACCGGACCCTTTCATGACTGTCGAGCCCACTTCCGCTTTGCTGGCTGCCGTGCCGATGCCCATCGTTCTGATCGGGTCGGACAAGCGTATCCATGCGCTAAATGCCGGCGCCGAGGAGCTTTTTGGCGCCTCGGCGATCGGACGGCACTACATCACCGTCCTGCGGCAGCCCGCGCTCCTGAATGCGATCGAGGAAGCCCACAGCCGCCGGGTGGACAGCCACGCCAGGTATCTCGACACCAACATGGTCCGCGAGGCGGTCTATCGTGTGCTGGCCCGGCCACTGGCCCCGGATCCGGACGGATCGGTCAAGGTGCTTGTGTCGTTTCAGGATGTGACAGATCTGGAACAGGCCGGACAGATGCGGCGCGACTTCGTGGCCAATGTCAGCCATGAGTTGAAGACACCGCTGACCGCGCTTTCGGGATTTATCGAAACGTTGCGCGGGGCGGCGCGGGACGACCCTGCAGCGCGGGAACGGTTCCTCGCGATCATGGAGCGGGAGGCGGGGCGGATGAACCGGCTGGTCAGCGACCTGCTGTCGCTCAGCCGTGTGGAATCGGCGGAACGGCAGCGCCCGACTGGTCAGGTCGACATGGCCGCGCTTGTCGACTCCACGCTCGTGACATTGCGGGCATTGTCGCAGGCGGACGTCATGGAGTTCGAGGTCGAGCGTATCAACGAAGGGCCCTTCGTCGTCTCGGGCGATGCCGACCAACTTCAGCAGGTCGTCACCAACCTCGTGGAGAATGCGATCAAATACGGGGCCGATGGCGGCAAGGTCGCGATCCGTCTGGAACACAAGACTCGCGAACTCGCCATCCGTGGGCCGGGGATCAAGCTGGAGATCGAAGACTACGGGGAGGGGTTCGATCCGATCCATATCCCGCGCCTCACCGAGCGGTTCTACCGGGTCGATGGCCACCGGTCGCGGGAGATGGGCGGAACGG
Source organism: Aliiruegeria haliotis (assembly GCF_003003255.1). GTDB lineage: Bacteria > Pseudomonadota > Alphaproteobacteria > Rhodobacterales > Rhodobacteraceae > Tropicimonas > Tropicimonas haliotis. The sequence goes on along the minus strand of NZ_PVTD01000001.1, from coordinate 964,471 downwards.
GGCTGGGGCTGGCCATCGTCAAACACATCATCAACCGGCATCGCGGTCGATTGAAGATCGATTCGGAGCCGGGACAGGGCGCGCGTTTCACGGTTCTGCTTCCCGCCGCCGGGCCCTGAAGGTCCGCGTTCGGTTCGCTGCGCCAGCGGCTGGCGGCTGCCTTGCCGCAGAGCCTATTCCGTCGCGTCACGTACCGGATTCCGGGCGTCTCGGCAGTCCGTGTCATGGAACTGTTACACAGGTGTCACAAAAGGCAAACGTGAGAGGTCTATCACGCCCTCAAGGTCGTCGGAGAGCGGCGGCCCACAAAACCACTGCTTGGAGAAATCCTATGTCTCTCGTGAAGCTGACCGCCTCTGCCCTGGCGATCGCTGCCGTTTCGGCCACCGCCGCCGCCGCCCGCGATAACGTCCAGATCGCCGGCTCCTCGACCGTCCTTCCCTATGCTTCGATCGTCGCCGAAGCCTTCGGCGAGAACTTCGACTTCCCGACCCCGGTCGTTGAATCCGGCGGGTCCTCCGCTGGCCTGAAGCGCTTCTGCGAAGGTGTGGGTGAAAACACCATCGACATCGCCAACGCGTCGCGCGCCATCCGCGAGAAGGAAATCCAGGCCTGCGCCGAGGCCGGTGTGAAGGACATCATCGAGGTTCGGATCGGCTATGACGGGATCGTCTTTGCCTCCCAGCTTGACGGCCCGGCCTTCACCGCGCTGGAAGCCTCCGACGTCTTCAACGCCCTGAGCGACAAGGTCCTCAAGGACGGCGAGATCGTCGACAATCCCTACGCCAAGTGGTCTGATTTCAACGCCGATCTGCCGGATGTGGAGATCGTTGCCTTCCCTCCGGGCACCAAGCACGGAACCCGTGAAGTGTTCGAGGACAAGGTCGTTCTGGTCGGGTGCGAGCAGACCGGTGCTTTCGAAAAGTTCATGGAGGCCAACGGTGGCGACAAGAAAGCTGCCGAGAAGGCCTGCATCTCGCTGCGGACCGACGGCAAGGCGGTCGATATCGACGGCGACTACACCGAGACTCTCGCCCGTATCGACGCCAACCCGAACGGTGTCGGCATCTTCGGCCTGGCCTTCTACGAGAACAACACCGACAAGCTGAAGGTCGCCACGATGGGCGGTGTCGTTCCGACCACCGAATCGATCTCCACCGGCGAATACCCGGTGTCGCGCCCGCTGTACTTCTACATCAAGAAGGCCCACATCGGCGTCATCCCCGGCCTGAAGGAATATGCGTCCTTCTTCGTGGCCGACGAGATCGCCGGCCCGGACGGCCCGCTGGCCGCCTACGGCCTGGTGGCCGACCCGGAACTGGCCGCGACCCAGTCCGCTGTCGATGCCGAGGCGGTGATGGGCGGCATGTAATCTGCCCGGGCTCGCGCCTTTGGGGAGGGTGGCTTCGCGCTGCCCTCCCTTTCTGCCGAGAGGATTTTCGCGCCCCGCCTCGTCACCGGAAACGTGATGGTCGGGGCCGTCGCTGACAGGGCCACACCGGCCTGCCCAGCGAAAACACTTGATCGAAGAGGTTGCCCGATGCCGGTGCTCTGGATCGTCCTTGTCGTCCTCGGACTCGGACTGATCGGCTATTTTGCCGGGCGCATGCGCGCACTCGGCACCGCCGGAGGTGACACCCGTCGGCTCCATTCGCTCCCGTCCTACTACGGTTGGCATGCGCTCATGCTGACCGTCGTGCCATCGCTGCTGGTGCTTGCCGCCTGGCTGCTGGTGGCGCCGAACTGGATCGAGAACACCGTGTCCGCGACACTCCCGGAGGCGACGATTGCCGAAAGCGGCAGCCGTGGACTCGCGATGGCGGAGGTGCGTCGCGCCGCGGGCGCGCTCGACAGGGCGGTCAAGCAGGGAACGATGGACGAAGCCACGGTCGCAACGCTCCATTCCGGCGTGGCAGACCTCGCCGACGTGACCGCGCGCCTGAAGGAAACCGGTGCGATCATCACCAGCGACATCACTGTGTCGGTCCTGCGGGCTGCGCAGGAATACCGTTTGATGGCAAAGGCGTCCGGTGCATACATGACCTTCGCCGTGCTGCTTCTCGCCGCGGCGGGGCTGGTTCTCGCCCTGAAACGGACCAACAAGGACTTCCGGGCGCGAAACGTGGTCGAAAGCGGGATTCGCGTGATCCTGATCCTCGCCTCCACAATCGCGATCCTCACCACCATCGGCATCGTTCTGTCGATGCTGTTCGAAACCGGCAATTTCTTCGAAAGATACCCCTGGCAGAAGTTCTTCTTCGGGACCAAGTGGGCGCCGGACTTCCGCGGTGACAGCGAACTTGGCATGCTGCCACTGCTCTGGGGCACGCTCTACATCTCGGTCGTGGCGCTGCTGGTGGCGGTCCCGATCGGGCTGTTCGCCGCGATCTACCTGTCGGAATACGCCGGGCCGAAGCTGCGCGCGGTGGCCAAACCGATGATCGAGATCCTCGCCGGCATCCCTACAATCGTCTACGGCCTCTTCGCGCTGATGACTGTCGGGCCGATGGTCCGGGACTGGATTGCCCAGCCACTGGGGCTCGGGAACTCCACCAATTCCGTGATGACCGCCGGGTTGGTCATGGGGGTCATGCTGATCCCCTTCGTTTCGTCGCTGTCCGACGACATCATCAATGCCGTGCCGCAGTCGATGCGGGATGGCTCCTTCGGCCTTGGCGCCACGCAGTCGGAGACCGTCAAGCAGGTCGTCCTGCCCGCGGCCCTTCCGGGCATTGTCGGGGCCGTTTTGCTGGCCGCCTCGCGCGCCATCGGGGAAACCATGATCGTCGTCATGGGGGCAGGGGCCGCGGCCGCGCAATTCGCGGACGGGCCGGGGGCGGTAATCAACCCATTCGAGGCGATGACCACGGTCACCGTGAAGATCGTCTCGCAGTTGACCGGCGACACCGATTTCGCCAGCCCGGAGACCCTTGTCGCATTCGCCCTGGGTCTCACACTCTTTGTCATCACGCTGGGGCTCAACGTTCTGGCGCTCTTCATCGTGCGCAAGTATCGGGAGCAGTACGAATGACCGACGCCTCCGCAAACACACCGGCCACACCACGGCCGGGCAAGCATGCGGGTTCGCTGCTGGAGCAGAACGCCCGGACACTCCGCCGCAACGCCGCCGAACGCCGCTTTCGCGCCTATGGCCTCAGCGCAATCGTCATCGGCGTTACCGCGCTCGTGGTGTTGCTTGCCTCGATCCTGAGCCAAGGCCTGCCGGCCTTCCAGCAGACCTTCATCACGCTCGAAGTCCATCTCGACGAGGCGAAACTGGACAAGAATGGCAACCGCGATATCGAAGAGATAAAGAAGGTCTCCACGTTCGGCTATGCGCCGCTGATCAAGACCGCGCTTTCGACCCGGGCCGGGGAGCTCGGCATCTCGTCCGAGGACCTCGGTGTGTCTGACAAGGAAATCGCGGCGATGATCTCCAAGGAGGCGGCCGCAGAGCTGCGCCGGTTCGTGATCGCCAACCCCGACAGGATCGGCGAAACAGTGGAGTTCGAGTTCCTCGCCACGGGCCGGATCGACGGCTACTACAAGGGCCGGGTGACCATGGAGAGCGCGGAGAAAGACAGCAATATCAGCCCCGGCCAGCTTCAGTTCGCCGATGCGCTCAAGGAGGGCGGGGCGCTGAGCACCCATTTCAACTGGGGCTTCTTCACCATGGCCGACGGCTCGGAAAACCGCCCGGAAGCGGCGGGGATCGGCGTGGCCATGCTGGGCTCGCTCTACATGATGATCATCGTCCTCGTTCTGGCCTTGCCGATCGGAGTTGCGGCATCGATCTACCTTGAGGAGTTCGCCCCGAAGAACTGGTTCACGGACCTGATCGAGGTGAATATCTCCAACCTCGCCGCGGTGCCGTCCATCGTCTTCGGCATCCTCGGCCTCGCGATCTTCATCAACTACGCCGGGTTGCCGCAATCGGCGCCCATCGTCGGCGGGCTGGTGCTGACGCTGATGACCCTGCCGACAATCATCATCGCCACCCGCGCGTCGCTCAAATCCGTGCCGCCGAGCATTCGGGATGCCGCCCTCGGGGTCGGTGCCTCAAGGATGCAATCGGTTTTCCACCACGTTCTGCCGCTGGCGATGCCCGGGATCCTGACCGGGACCATCATCGGCCTTGCGCAGGCGCTCGGAGAAACCGCGCCGCTGATGCTGATCGGCATGGTGGCCTTTGTCCGCGAGTTTCCCGCCGCGCCGCCGGAAGGGTTCTTCGATCCTGCCTCCGCGTTGCCGGTGCAGGTCTACAACTGGACAACCCGCGCCGATCCTGCCTTCGTGGAGCGGGCCTCGGGTGCGATCATCGTGCTGCTGGCATTCCTGCTGTGCATGAACTTTCTCGCCATCATCCTTCGCCGCCGCTTCGAGCGTCGCTGGTAAGAAGAGGGAAGACCCAAATGAATGACATGCGACCCCTGGAGCGTATCGTGGACACAGACACCGTGAAGATCTCTGCCCGGAATGTTCAAGTCCACTACGGAGAGACCCACGCGATCAAGGATGTGGACGTCGATCTTGAAGCCAACACGGTGACGGCCTTCATCGGCCCGTCGGGCTGTGGCAAGTCCAGCTTCCTGCGCTGCCTGAACCGGATGAATGACACGATCGACATCTGCCGGGTGCAGGGTGACATCCTGCTCGACGGCGAGGATATCTATGACAAGCGCGTCGATCCGGTGCAATTGCGGGCAAAGGTCGGGATGGTGTTCCAGAAGCCGAACCCGTTCCCGAAGTCGATCTATGACAATATCGCCTATGGTCCGCGCATCCATGGCCTTGCGAGGAACAAGTCGGAACTGGATGAAATCGTGGAGAAATCACTGCGTCGCGGTGCGATCTGGGACGAGGTGAAAGACCGTCTCGACGCACCCGGCACCGGCCTGTCCGGTGGGCAGCAGCAACGCCTGTGCATCGCTCGCGCCGTGGCCACCGAGCCGGAAGTCCTGCTGATGGACGAGCCCTGTTCCGCGCTGGATCCCATTGCGACCGCCCAGGTCGAGGAGCTGATCGACGAGCTGCGCCAGAACTTCTCCGTCGTCATCGTCACGCATTCCATGCAGCAGGCCGCACGGGTCAGCCAGAAGACCGCATTTTTTCACCTTGGCCATCTCGTGGAACACGGGGAGACGGGCGAGATTTTCACCAATCCGAGGGACCCGCGCACCGAGAGCTACATCACGGGCCGGATCGGGTAAGGGAGAGCAGGCAATGCACCACGAAGAACAGCATATTTCCAAGGCGTTCGACCGCGATCTTGAAGCGATCCAGGCCCAGATCATGAAGATGGGCGGGCTGGTGGAGGCGGCAATCGTCGATGCCGCCGAAAGCCTGGCCATGCGCGACGAGGACCTGGCGAAGAAGGTGGTGGACGGTGACAAGGTCATCGACGAGCTGGATTTCACCGTCAACGAGGAGGCCGCCCGAACACTGGCGATCCGGCAGCCTTCGGCCTTCGACCTGCGGACGGTCCTGTCGGTGATCAAGATTTCCAACAACCTCGAACGGATTGGCGATTATTCAAAGAACATGGCCAAGCGGACGGGCGTATTGGTCCAGATGTCCCCGATCGAAGAGACCGGGCCCGCGATTCGCCGTATGGCCCGGGCGGTGGAAGTGATGCTCAAGGACGCGCTGGATGCCTATGTGCAGCGCGACCCGGAACTGGCAGAGGATGTGCGTCAGCGTGATCTCGAAGTCGACCAGATGTACAACTCGCTGTTCCGCAATTTCCTGACCTACATGATGGAAGATCCCCGCAATATCACCGCCTGCATGCATCTGCACTTCATCGCGAAGAACATCGAGCGGATGGGCGACCACGTGACGGCCATCGCGGAGCAGGTCATCTACCTGTCCACCGGGCACATCCCGGAAGATCCGCGTCCCAAGGGTGACCGCACCGCGTTCGAGACCACCGGAGGTCACTGATGGCATCCACTGACCAACCAAGCGTTCTGGTCGTCGAGGACGAACCGGCACAACGCGAGGTTCTGGCCTACAACCTTGAAGCCGAAGGGTTTCAGGTTCAACGGGCGGAAGACGGTGAGGAGGCGCTGCTGCTCGTGGAGGAGGGCGCCCCCGATGTGATCGTTCTCGACTGGATGCTGCCCAGCGTCTCCGGTATCGAAGTGTGCCGGCGGCTGAAGATGCGTCCGGACACGCGCAATGTGCCGATCATCATGCTCAGTGCACGATCAGAGGAAGTGGACCGTGTCAGGGGGCTTGAGACCGGGGCCGACGACTATGTGGTGAAACCCTATTCCGTGGTCGAGCTGATGGCCCGAATCCGTGCCCAGCTGCGCCGGACACGACCTTCAAGCGTCGGCGGGCGGTTGGAGTTCGACGACATCATCCTTGATGCGGAGACACACAAGGTGTTCCGCGATGACAAGCTCCTGAAACTCGGCCCGACGGAGTTCCGCTTGCTCACGACCTTCATGGAGAAACCTGGCCGGGTGTGGAGTCGCGAGCAGTTGCTCGACCGGGTCTGGGGCCGCGATATCTACGTCGATACGCGGACTGTCGACGTCCACATTGGACGGCTGCGGAAGGCCCTATGCCAGCACGGTGGGCCGGATCCGGTGAGGACCGTGCGCGGCGCGGGCTACGCACTCGGCTAGCCGCCGGGAGCGACGCCGTCACGGGGGAGCAGGGGTCGCCTTGCCCCTGTCGGCGCGAGTGGATGCTCTGCACGGGATATTCCCTGACGCCTCCGGCCTGTAGCCGCAATCCCACTGGCGACCAGATCCTGGTGCGCCCAGCGAAGCCCGGGCACGATTCCCGCCCGATACACTGGCCGTCCGGCCTGCATGCGTCTAATGTCGGTTGGAAACGATCCATTCGGAGCACTCCATGAGCGGCGATCCCTATGAAGCGCTTGGCCTGGCGCGAACGGCAACGGCGGCGGAGATCAAGAAGGCCTACCGCCGAATTGCAAAGGAATGCCACCCGGACCTCAATCCGGGAGACGACACGGCGGAGGAACGGTTCAAGGCCGCGTCCGCCGCCTACGATCTGCTCAAGGACCCCGACACCCGCGCGCGGTTCGACAAGGGCGAGATCGACGCCAGCGGGGCAGAGCGGCCGGAGCGGCATTTCTACCGGGAATACACCGAACAGCCCGACCACAGCTATTACTCCTCCCAGGGGTTCGAGGATTTCGGCGACGCCAACGACATCTTTGCAGAGATCCTGCGGCAACGCGCCGGGCGCGGCGGGCGTGCGGGGTTCGAAGGCGGGCAGGGGCCGGGTGGTTTCACGGAACGGGGCCGGGATCTGCGGTTCACGATGGAGGTCGACTTTCTGGATGCCGTGCGCGGAAGCAAGCAACGGATTGCATTGCCTACCGGCGAGCCGCTCGAAGTGACGATCCCGGAGGGGACAAGCGACGGGCAAACCATCCGGCTGCGGGGGAAGGGCGCCGAGGGCCGGGCCGGCGGAGCCCGAGGCGATGCCCTTGTCACGTTGCATGTTCGCCCTCACAAGGTGTTTCGCCGCGAGAACGACGATATCCACGTGACCCTGCCGATCACGGTTGACGAAGCTGTGCTGGGTGGGCGTGTCTCAGCACCGACGATCGACGGGCCGGTTGGGTTGAACGTGCCGGCGGGATCGAGTGGCGGGCGGGTTCTGCGGTTGCGCGGCCGTGGCGCCAAGGGGAAAGCTGGCAAGGGAGACGCCTTCGTGGAGTTGCGCATCGTCCTGCCAGAGACCCTGGACGATGGTTTGAGGGACTTCATGCAGGAGTGGCGGCAAACGCACCAATACGATCCGCGCAAGGGGATGGGCGAATGAAACTGCTCTACACCGAGGAAGAGATCCTGAGTTCGGTTGGCCGGGTGTCCCGTCAGCAATTGTCCGTCTGGGTCGATGCGGACTTGCTCCGTCCGGTTCTGCACGAAGACGGCCCGCGCTTCAGTCGGATGGATCACGCGCGCCTGGAGCTGATCTGCGATCTGTGTGAAACCTTCGATCTGGAAGAGGATGCGCTGTCGGTCGTGCTCTCACTGCTGGATCAATTGCACGGCGTGCGGGCCGAGTTCCGCGCGCTGGCGCAGGCCGTTGCGGCGGAGCCGGAAGAGGTGCGGGAGCGCATAGCTGCGGCGCTGAAACAAGGCGACTGACGGGCGGCAGTTGAATGCAACTCGCCGCGACAGGATCGCGGTCGTCCTTCGGGAAAACCGGGCCTGCGCGCGATGTTTCTGCACGGAAGTGCGGCGACTGATGCCACTCGAAACGACGATCACAGCGGTTGCTTGCCATCACTGTCGCAGGCGGTCGTGTCGTCAGGCATCGAAAGCAGCCCGCTTCGCCGCCTAGTCGTCGCTACCCAACCCTCGCATGAACGCACGCGCGAAACCCTCGGCCTTGTTGCGCTGTGCGGCATCGAATGTCAGGCTCGACAGCGGGGACTTCTCCCGCTGATCAAAGCCGTGTTCGGCACCTGCAAGGACCTCGGTTTCGATTGCTGCCCCGCTGGTCCGAAAGACCTCCGCCATGGCGAGGCAATCGTCCACATCGGCGATCCTGTCGTTTTCGGCCAGCACCATCAGCACCGGCAGATCCGACGGCCAGTCCACATTGTCCGCCCCGTTCAGAATCCCGCAATAGGGGTAAAGCAACAGCAGCCCCCTGACCGGGGCAAGCAGCGTGTCGGGGGGCGCGGGCCAGGCGGTCAGCCCGGGTGGAACGGTGCCCGAGGTGGCATGGGCCACGAATTCTGTCGCCGTCCATCCCCCGTGAGACGCGCCAAGGACCACCACATCATCGGACACGTCGTCCATCGCTCCGAGCACCTGCAAGGCCACGGCGAGATCTCCGGCACGTTCAGCCCCGGGCAAGGCTTGGCCGGCGCAGACGAGGCGCCAACTCTCATGCTGATCGAGGCCGCGCGGCGTGTGGCTGTCGACGATCATTGCCAGACGGCCCGATTTCGCGAATTGCTCTGCCCAGTAGCCCATGTTGTCGTGGACCCCGTCGCAGCCGGACAAAAGGATCGCTGCCGGGAAGGGCCCCGAACCTTCCGGGCGCAGGATCCGCCAATGGGCGGAGAGCCGTTCCTCCCGTCGCTCGGGCGTGTCGTCGATCGTTGCGACACCGGCAGCGTGGCGGAGCGTGTTCAGCCCGAAAAGCAGCGCGATCACGACCAATCCACCGGCGATCCACCAGATCATTCTCTGCGACATCCCTGACCCCATTCCTGAGCGCACCACGCCTTCAGCCGGGTGCTGTCGTCGTCCGTCCATCCCTCCGGGTCGGTGACGGCCACCCAGGGATCGATATAATCCTCTGCGATGTAGTTGTGGCCATATCCGCCGGGCACGCCCAGGGCCAAAGCCATGTCGAGGGCCAGTTGAAGCTGTGTCACGACGGGAATGAAACGGATCGCGGGAGAGACATCCGGCGCCCTCGGTTCCTTCATCCATTCGGGCGCCCGCCAGACGGATGTGGGTTCGTAGAAAACGATCGCATCGGAGGCGTGTTGCAGATAGACGACGCGCAGACGTCCCCAGGGCCCAGACGTGCGTTCAAGCCCGCCGTATTGCGATGCAAACCGCACGAGGCGCCCGCTGCCGACCTCTGGCAGGACATAGGGCGAGCCCGGGTTGCGTGCGACCACGGCCTGATTCCACAGCCGGGAGGGGAAGGGCGGCCCGGTCCAGAGCGCGCCATCAATCGGGTCGTTCAGGATACTGAAAACGTTGAACGAATACATCGACGACCAGGCGCCGAGGCTGATGCCGTGCATGTAGAACCTTGGTCGGGCATCCGGGGGCAGGGTGGTCCAGTGTCGGTAGATCGCCTGCATCGTGGCGGTCGCCTGCTCCAGCCCGGACTGCGTTTCGAAGATCAGCGCCAGTGGGGACTGAAGATAGGAGTACTGGACCGCAACGGTGGCGACATCCCCGTCGTGCATGAACTCCATTGGCTCGTGCCCACCGGGGTCGAGCCAGCCGGTTCCGGTCGGGCTGGCCACGATCAGGACTTTGCGGTCGAATGCGCCGAGCCGAATGAGTTCCTGCAAGGCCAGTTCCGCACGGACTTGCGGCGATTCACTCTGCGCGCGGCCGACGTATACCCGGATCGGGTTCATCGCCGCGCGGCCAGTGAATGCTGAAATCGCCGCCGCGTCCGGGCCGTCGACAACGAAGTTCCGGCCCGGTTGCCCCATTGCCCCCCAATCGACATGCGATCCCGGGCTGCCCGGAAACCGCGTGTCCTGCGGGGCAGGCGGCGCATCGGCAAAGAGGTTCTGCGCCGTCGCATAGGATTTATCGGCAAGATCGAACCCCGATCGGATGACCGCATCGCGGGTGATCACGAAGCCGATCAGGATGGCGAGCGCCAGCCCGAGAACATTGGCGGTCCGCATCGGCATGATCCTGTAAAGTGCGCGCCGAATGCGGTCGAACAGAAATTGCGCGGCCCAACCCAGCGCCACCGACACGAGGAACGTGGCCGTGGCGACCCCGATGATCCCGTAGGTGCTGAATGCCTCAAGGGGCTCCATCTCGAACCGGAGCCTGATCGAGTTTTGCCATTCCGCGGCGTGCAACAAGGTCCAGACCAGGAGTCCGATCACTGGAATGGCCAGGAAGAGAGAGAGTTTGCGGACGGCGGGCATCGAGAGGGTCGGCAGTTCAAGCGCGCGCCAGACCGTGTTCAGGAACTGGCCGATGGCATAGCCGATAGCGGTCACGAGTCCCGCCAGCACCCCTTGAAGCAGCCATGGTCGAGGGATGAGCGATGGGGTCAGGGATGCCGCGAAGAACAGCAGGCCGAGCAGGAGAGGCAGGATCGCCAGCCCAAGGACCCTTGCACGTCGCGGGTCGGCTTCGTCCATCTTTCGGGGGCTTCCGGGGGCACTCATCTTCTGATCCGCCGCCTTTCTTGTTGGATCGATCGCCGGGCCCGATCCCCGAGCCCCGAGCAAACCGGTTTGTGCCAGAGGGTGGGTCCGGGAAAAGGACACTGCCTATGTCCTGTACCGTGGCCGCCAACCGCGGACAATGGGCTCGTTGCTGGTTCCCGAACGCTCAGCCCCGACATCTGGTGGATCGGATCGGCGGTCTGTCGATCTGGCTGGGATGCCCAGTTCTTTCGGAGCTACTGGTGCGTTCGAGGCCGTCGGACCACACATGTCCTGACACCGTGGAGGAACCGATAATCAAGATTATGTAAATAAATGGTTGATCGCCCGGGCTATGTCCACATCGACCGAGATTACATTTCCGACGAACGCAATCGCGGCTGATTTCAAGTTGCCCGCCTTGCCTTCTTTCGCGAACGCACGCCGCCGAGAGCCGCGAAGCCGGTCAGGACGAATGCCGCGGACAATGGCGCTGGAACAGCGGTCACATATCCCAGGTCATCAAAACTCGCCAACGTCGTGGCCGAGAGATATGTCGGCCCCTCCAGAAAGCCCGTCATCAACTCCGGGTTTGCCGAGTTTCCAAACAGGCTCAGGTGGTTCCCAAACAGGTTCTCGTCCCAATGCGCATAGGCCGTGCCAGGTCCGCCAGATTCTTCGACCGGAATGAACGTGGCGGTTGGATCGAATTCCCGTTGGTATTGCGCCAATGCGAAGGAACCGGTGTAGGAATTGTCAAACCCCGATCCATCGGTCGCCCCGACAAAATCCCAGAAGAAGTCACTGAATCCGAGCACATGCGCCATCTCGTGTCGAATGACGTCGCCCAGAGTGCCATTTGCTTCCAAGGCCGCGAGGTCGGCCGTGTCAAAGTTCATGATGCCCGCGACAGATACCATCTGGTTGCGGGTGATCGGCCCACCAGCGGTGGCGGAGACGAATGTCGTGGAACCGGCGGACCCCAGGATCCCACCCACACCATCGTTGGGCGCTAGGGTCGCGGTGATGTCCAATGTGGGGAAATTGGCGGCGATGAAGGACGCCACGAGCGGATCCTCGTAGCCAAGAATACGCTTTTCCCAGAAGGTCTCTGCCGCGTCGAATGCGGCCTGCTGCGAGGGGCTTGCGCCGGTCAGAGCGATGTTGATGTCGAACGTCCCGTAGGCTGCGCGAAGGCTGGACGGCGAAGGTGTCACACCCGGCGCGACCAGGGACGAGAGTTCCGGCGCAACACCCGAAGGCGTCACAGCCGCGCCGACGGCTATCGTGGCCGAGCTGGCTGGAAAGGCAAAACCTGCTGCCAAGAGAGTTGCCGAGATACATCCGGCGACATTTGCTTGCATGAAATTCGTTCCCATTTTCAGGCACTTGTCTGTCACGAAGACGAGCCTGTTCCAATGTCGTCAAGACAATTCCCCAAACGCTACCCGGAAGGGGTAGGTCCTGACAATACGTAGTATCGCCAAATCCTGGAATAATGCTGCGTCTGCGGAGAAACGCGCCAGTTGCAACAGTTTGAAGCCGCTCCGGTGCGGCCGGATGCCCAGTCGTTTTGCAGCTTGGCAACCTGAACACTGTCATCCCCTTTGGAGGGATGCGGATCAGCGACCGTGTACGCTGCCGACGTCATCAACAGCGCCCAAAGCTCCTAGCCGGTGCCCGGGATCAGGCGCGACGGGTCCCCACGACCTTCTGGTAGAGCCCGCCAAAGAAAGTCTCCTTGCGCCAGGTGAACTGGTCGGAATCGTCTACGTATTCCGTCAGTTCATGGCTCCAGAGCGCTTTAGCAAACGGTTCCAGCCATTTGAAAACAAGCCAGATTATTGGCCTCATTGGGTGCAGGAACGCGGGTTCGTGATAATCCACGAACATCAGCTTTCCGCCCGGCTTCACACGCGAAGCGAGGTTGTTGGCGATGTCGCGTTTGTAGTCCTCTGGCACCTCGTGCATCAGGAAGTAGCAGCAAACCGTATCATAGAGCCCCTCGCCCGTCGTTCGCGCATCCGCGATGGCCGTGCGTGTCTGCGGCAGAGTGCCGATTTTCCGGTTCACATGTTCGATCTGCACGTTCTGAATGTCGGTGACATGGTATTCGCCCTCGGGGCCGATCTTCTCCGCCAGATGGGATACCAGCTTGCCGTAGACGGCGGCAGGTTGCAGGACACGCGAGCCAGGGTCCAGTTCGTCGCGCGCGGCGCGCATCAGCTTGTTCTGCTGTCCCCAGAGGATGGTTGCGACCACGATTTCACGGTCCAGGAACTCTACATTGGGCGGCGCGACGTATGCCCAGGTGTAGACATCGACGAGGTAGTCGGGCAGCGCGGGCGCGGATGTCCCGACCGGGGCGGCAGCGACCTGGCTGGTCGGGTTCATACCGATGTTGACGCTGGCATTCATCGCAAGACCTTTCCTGTTGCGCCCGAACGACCTGCTTGTCCAGGAGGGAAACGGCTCGGCCTTGGCGCTCTCGACGTGATGCAGGCGTTCGGGCCGCCTGCCCCGGCGGAGATGAACCGTCCGGTTGCCGCTGTCTTAGCCCAGCCGGCGTTACCTCGAACATGTGACAAACCCGCGGAATCCCGCTCAAAAACGCAAGTCCGGAATGCCCGGAACGCAGGGCTGCTCAGACGATCTCACGTTCCCGCAGTGGGCGACATTCGAGCAACCTTGAAAAGCCGAGGTCCGACAGGTCGAGGCTTTTGTAGGCGCCGAACAGGATCAACTCGGCCAACCCGCGTCCCATCGCGGGCGCCTGTTGCAACCCGTGCCCGGAGAACCCGTTGACTAGGTAGAGGTTGCGGCGCTCGGGATGGCGGCCCACGATGGCGTTCTGATCGAAGGTGTTGAAGGCGTAGTGACCGACCCAGCAGCGAAGCACCTTGGCTGCTTCGAACCCCGGAATGCGGGTCCAGAGCCGGGGCCAGATCTCGGCTTCGAAATCCTCGTGAAGCGGTGTGAAATCGTCGGGTGCCACGGCAGCATCGTCATCGGGGACGATCGCGGTGATCCAGTGATCGCCTTCCGGGCGGGCGTAGTACCCCTGGTAGTCGACGATGAGCGGCGCGTCCGGATGGCGGGCGCCCGGCGCGTCGACCACGAAAACTGTTCGTTTTCTGTGTTCTACAGGCAGATTGTGACGCAATGTACGAAGCAGGTGTGGCGCTCGTGGACCTGCGGCGTTCACCACGGCGCCGCAGGTCAGTTCGGTTCCGTCGCCAAGAGTGACGCTGGTGATCCGATCCCCCTGCCCCGACAGCCCGACGACCTCCCCGGTGATCATGGTCGTGCCTTGAACACGGGCCAGGGCGCGCAGCCCCGACAGCAGACCCATGTTGTCGAACCAGCCCTCCTGATTGCCCCCGAAGGAGGCCAGCGACACGTCGGCGGTGTTCATCCACGGAAACAGCCGACCGAGGTCTTCGGTGTGCAGCAGTTCGGTGCCTGCGCCTTCCCGGCGCTGCATGGCGCAATTCTCCCTCAGAACCTCCGCGCCGTCGTCGCTCCCCGCCAGGAACAGGTACCCATTGCCCCGGAATCCGAGGTCGATGGACCCTACGCATTCCGTCAACTCGGCAAAGCCCCGGATGAACTCCAGCCCGAACCGGGAAATCCGAACATTGACCGGCACGGAGAATTGCTGGCGGATCGAGGCGACCGAAAGCGCCGTGGAGGAATGCGTGTGGCTGGGATCGCGTTCCACGACCGCGATGCTCAGCGAGGGATCGAACCTGCCAAGCCAATAGGCGGTCGACATCCCCATGACACCGCCACCGACGATCACCACGTCAAAGGTCTTCATCGCGCCTCCTGTTCGCTCCGACACCGGGTCGGGCACATCTTCTCGACAGACCGGGTGCGCGCAACTAGTATCATCGTTCAACACGGAATTGACTGAAATGAAATCGATACTCGTCCTGAATGGCCCAAATCTTAACCTTCTGGGGACACGGCAGCCGGAGGTTTATGGCTCCACGACCCTCGCGGAGGTCGAGGCCATGTGCCGCGACACCGCAGAAACGCTTGGCATCTCATTGGCCCTCGAACAATCGAACCACGAAGGTGCATTGGTGGATTTCATTCATGATGCCAAGGGGGTACATGGCGGTATTGTCCTGAATGCGGGCGCCTATACCCATACCTCCATTGCTCTGATGGATGCGATCGCCTCGGTGGAACTGCCGACGGTGGAGCTGCATCTGAGCAATGTCCACGCCCGCGAACCCTTCCGCCATGTGTCCTACATTTCCAAGGTCGCGCTTGGCGTGATCTGCGGATTCGGACCCGCCGGCTATCCGATGGCGATCCGCGCGCTGGCCGAACGACTGGAGGGCCCTGCGTGATCCTGGAGTACGTCGAACGCGTGACCTCCATGACGGAGATGCAGGACGTCTGGGAATACCACAAGAGCGTGATGGAATCTTGTGGGTTCAACCGGGTGCTGTACGGCTTCACGCGATTTCGATCCGGGAAATCCCTTGGCGATCCGCAGGACATGCTGATCCTGACCAACCACGACCGCTCCTTCATTCGCCCTTTCCTGGACGACGGGCTGTATCTGAACGCTCCGATGACGATCTGGGCGCTGAACAACGTTGGGGCAAGTTCCTGGCGCATCGCGGAGCAAGCGTCTTTGACGGGCGAGATGACGGAGCCTGCGCGTCGGATCTGGGAGTTCAACAAGTCCCGTGGGATCGGCGCTGGCTACACGATCAGTTTCCAGACGAATTCCGTTCGGGCCAAGGGCGCGCTCAGCTTGACAAATATCCCCGCCCTGAGCTTCGACGAGGCTGACGAGATTTGGGCCCGCCACGGACGGGCGCTGGAAGCGATGTGCAATGTGCTGCACCTGAGGTTGATTTCGATGCCGAACGCCGGGGCACGACGTCCGCTCACGCCGCGACAGCGCGAGGTGCTGGAATGGGTCGGCGACGGCAAGACAACAGCCGACATTGCCTCGATCATGGGGCTCACCCCGGCGACGGTGGAGAAACATCTTCGTCTTGCCCGGGAGGCGCTGGACGTCGGCACCACGGCGCAGGCCGTTCTCAAGGCGTCGTTCCAGAATCAGATTTTTGCCTTGGAACCCTGAGGGGAACCGGTGCGGGCAAGCGATCCCAAGCCTTTGACGTATGCGCTGAAGTGTACCTGGAGGGATAGTTTTTGCTGCGGTGCGGAATTATCCAAGAAACGGAAACAACAGGCAAAAATTCGGCTGGATCTGGAAAGGTCAGGGATTCCCTACTTACTTTACGGCAGGTAAATTTGGCATTGTGGCGCTGTTCCGTGAGTGGTGGCATTAGCCAAGGAACTGTGGATCGGCAGACGCCCGCGATTTCGGGAAGAGCCTTTCTGCTCCGGGAAACCGGATTGTTGGCCCGGGGGTTTATTTGAGATCCTCGGGTCAATGTCCTCCACACCCAATGGCCTACATCCCCAATCGGGTCCGGGATCAAGGTGGAAAGAAACGGCGCAGCGTGCCCGTGCTGCGCCGTTTTCTTTTGGACGAGGGCGGCGCACGCGGCACGCGCAACCCAGGTCCCGGGTTCGAGCGCGCGGATGGACGACCGCACCAGCACGCGACCGCCAAACACACATGAAAAAGGGCGCGCCTGGCAGGCACGCCCCTTGTCGTTTCGGTGAGGTTGGGCTCAGCCTTGCATCGCGGCGACTTCGGCCGCGAAATCCTCTTCCTTTTTCTCAATGCCTTCGCCGACTTCCATGCGGACAAAGCCGACGATCTCGGCACCGGCTTCCTTGGCGGCCTCGCCGACGGTCACGTCGGGGTTCACCACGAAGGCCTGACCGAGCAGGGTCACCTCGGACATGAACTTCTTCATGCGGCCGATGATCATCTTCTCGATCACCTGCTCCGGCTTGCCGGATTCACGCGCGATGTCCATCTGGACCTGCTTCTCGTGCTCGACGACGGCCGGGTCCAGATCGGCTTCGGACAGCGAGGCCGGGTTGGAGGCGGCGACGTGCATCGCAACCTGCTTGCCGAAAGCTTCATCGCCACCTTTGAGCGCGACGAGAACGCCGATCTTGCCAAGGCCCGCTGCGGCGGCATTGTGGACGTAGGCAGCAACCACGTCGCCTTCGACAGAGGCCATCCGGCGCAGCGACATGTTCTCACCGATCGTGGCGATCTTGTCGGTGATCGTGTCGGCAACGGTCTTGCCGCCGATGTCAGCGGCCTTCAGCGCGTCGAGATCCGCCGCCGAGCCGGCAGCCGTTGCGATCGCGGAGACCATTTCCTGGAATTCGGCGTTCTTGGCAACGAAGTCAGTCTCGGAGTTCACCTCGACCGCGACGCCACGGCCACCGTTCACGCTGATGCCGACAAGGCCCTCTGCGGCGGTACGGCCGGATTTCTTGGCAGCCTTCGCAAGGCCCTTTGTCCGCAGCCAGTCGACAGCGGCGTCCATGTCGCCGTCGTTCTCGACCAGGGCTTTCTTGGCGTCCATCATGCCTGCGCCGGTTGCGTCGCGCAGTTCCTTCACCAGTTTCGCGGTGATAGCCATCTTCGGCTCTCCTCGATTTGGGGGTCGTGTTGCGGCAGGCCGCTGCCCGCCGTCCGTATCAGATCCGTGACACCGCCGGAAAGGACGGTGTCACGGATGAAGAAATCAGGCTTCAGCCGGGGTTTCTTCGGCGGCCGGTGCAGCTTCGGCGGCCGGTTCGGCAGCGCCTTCGAGAGCTTCTTCGGCCAAGCCTTCTTCCATCTCGCCGAGGTCGATGCCGGCGGCGTCCATCTGGGCGGACATGCCGTCGAGGGCCGCGCGGGAAACCAGGTCGCAGTACAGCGCGATGGCGCGGGCGGCGTCATCGTTGCCCGGGATCACGTAGTCCACACCGTCCGGAGAGGCGTTGGTGTCCACGATCGCAACGACCGGGATGCCGAGCTTCTTGGCTTCGGCGATGGCCAGGTCTTCCTTGTTCACGTCGATCACGAACAGCAGGTCGGGAACGCCGCCCATCTCGCGGATACCACCGAGGGATGCGGTCAGCTTCTCCTGGTCACGCTCCATGTGGAGGCGCTCTTTCTTGGTGAGGCCTTCGGCACCCATCGCCATCTGCTCATCGATGGACTTCAGGCGCTGGATCGACTGGGAAACGGTCTTCCAGTTGGTCAGCGTGCCGCCGAGCCAACGGTGGTTCATGTAGTACTGCGCGCAGCGCTCTGCGGCATCGGCAATCGGCTTTTGAGCCTGGCGCTTGGTGCCGACAAACAAGATCCGGCCACCCTTGGCGACGGTCTCGCGCACGGCCACGAGGGCCTGCTCGAGCATCGGCATGGTCTGGGTCAGGTCCATGATGTGGATGCCGTTGCGGTCGCCATAAATGTACTCGCCCATGCGGGGATTCCACCGCTGGGTCTGGTGACCGAAGTGAACGCCAGCTTCAAGCAGCTGACGCAGAGAGAAATCAGGAAGCGCCATGTCTTTTCCTTTCCGGTTTCGCGTCCTCGATGGGGTCATACAGGGATCGCTCCCAACCGGCGGACCGTACGGGGATGTCTCCCCCGAAGGCCCAGGCCCCATCTGTGAAGTGGGGTGCCGATACTGCATCATTTGTGTGCATGCAACCCCCCTGCCCCGATTCTCCCGTCCTTCTCTCCCTTCGAAGGCAAAAAACGGCTATAGCCGGTGGCGAACCAGGAGGATTCCCATGCAACTTCCCGATTTCATCATGGCTCTGCCGGAGCTGAACGTGCCGTTTCCGAAGTCCAAGGTCGAGACCCGCGCCATTCGGTCGGAGAAGGCGTTGATGGTCTATTTCATCATCCACGAGGATTTCGATCTGCCGCCGCATGCGCACAAGGCGCAATGGGGGACGGTCCTGCAAGGTGAGATTGCGCTCACGATCAGCGGCGAGACGCGGACCTATCGGCCTGGCGACAGCTATTCCATTCCCTCCGGCGCGGAGCATTCCGCGAAAGTGAAGGCCGGCACGATCGTCATCGATGTCTTCGAGGAGCCTGATCGGTACGGGCTTGCGACGGACTGAGCCTCGCTCAGTCTTTTACCATCAGGATCCAGTAGGAGCCTGCGTTGTCCCATCCGTCCTTGACCATCGGCAGGCGCGCGCGTTCCACGTAGCCGCAGCGGGAATAGAGGCGCATTGCGCCCGGATTGCCATCGGACACGATAAGGCTCATGCCGTTCGGACCCCGGTAGCGTTCGGCATGGGCCAGCAGCGCCGTACCGACGCCGCGCCCTTGCTGGTTCGCAACCGTCGATAAAACGTAGACATAGCCGGTGCCCGGCGCAGCGTTTTCCAGTTCCGCAAGGGGGCGGAACATTGCCGGCATGTCCGGGTCGAGGGGGGGCGGACGTTCGGGCTGGGTGTATCCGAAAAGGCAGCCGGCCAGCGCGCCATCGCGCATCGCCACCCAGCCATTCCGGTGGGAGATCCCCGCCCCGGTTCCGCGCACCCTGTTTCGGCCGACCTGCCACGGATCCTCTCCCGGTTCTGCCATGTCCTGCCAGACCAGAAGCGGCATTCCCTCACCGGCCTGATTGACCAGCACGGCAAGTTGATCGGCATCCTCCGGGAGCGCCGGACGGATGAAAATTTCGGACGGTGCCATGATGCCCTCCTGTTGCACCCGGCCATACTGGCACGAAGCGCCACGTGAAGCGACCGAAGCACTTGCGCTCACAGGGTTCTCGTCCAATACCTTGAAGCATGAGCGTTCAACCCGACATCCTTTGCATCGGATCCGTCCTCTGGGATGTGATCGGGCGCACCCCGCGTCACATGTCGGTGGGCCACGACGTCCCCGGCCGGATCACGCGATTGCCCGGTGGCGTGGCAATGAACATCGCGATGGCACTGGTAAGGGAGGGTATGCGGCCTGCCCTGCTGACGGTGCTGGGGCGCGACGGCGAAGGCGTCGAGTTGGAACGCGCGGCACGGGACATGGGCATGGAGACCGGGTTCGTGACCTGGTCGGACAGCCTGCCGACCGACCAATACATGGCCATCGAAGGCGAGAACGGGCTGGTTGCGGCAATTGCCGATGCGCACTCGCTGGAAAACGCAGGCGATATAATCCTTGAGCCGCTGGCCGACGGTCGCCTCGGCTCGATCGACGCCCCCTACAGCGGCGTTGTGGCCCTCGACGGCAACCTGACCGAGGTTCTCCTCTCAAGAATAGCCGAGAACCCGTTGTTTTCAGAAGCAGATCTACGGATTGCCCCGGCGTCTCCCGGCAAAGCCGGGCGGCTGGTGCCAATCCTGCGTCACCCCGGTGCGACGCTCTATGTCAACCGGATCGAGGCTGGTTTGATCTGCGACAAGAAGTTCTCGACTGCCGTCGCCGCCGCGGAAGCCCTGGTGGAGATGGGAGCCCGCCGGGTTCTGGTGACCGATGGCGGCGGGATGATGGCGGAGGCTGGTCCGGATGGCGTCCTGTCCGCCACCCCTCCGCAGGTCGTGGTCGCACGGGTGACCGGTGCCGGCGATACCTTCATGGCCGCCCATATCGCGGCGGAAACCCGTGGTCTTTCCGGCCTCGTTGCCGTAGAGGCCGCCCTTGGCATTACCGCCGCATATATTTCGGAGCCCGGCCCGTGACAGACACCCTGCCCCTCAGTTTTTCCGCCGAAGTTGTCGCCGCCCGTGCCGAAGGCCGCCCGTTGGTGGCGCTTGAGAGCACGATCATCACGCATGGGATGCCCTGGCCGCAGAACCTCGAAACCGCGCGGCTGGTCGAACAGACCGTGCGCGACAGCGGTGCCGTGCCCGCCACGATTGCCGTGCTGAACGGTCGGTTGCACGTCGGTCTGGAGCCCGAGCAGCTGGAGGCGCTGGCGCAGGCCAAGGATGTTGCAAAGCTGAGCCGGGCCGATATCGCCGTCTGCATGGCGACCGGCGGCACCGGCGCCACGACTGTGGCCGCGACGATGATCGCCGCGAAGCTCGCGGGGATCTCGGTCTTCGCGACTGGCGGAATCGGCGGGGTTCACAAGGGCGCGGAAGCGACATTCGATATCTCGGCCGATCTTCACGAACTCGCGGCAACCCCGGTGACGGTCGTCGCAGCCGGTGCCAAGGCGATCCTTGACCTTCCCAAGACACTGGAAGTGCTGGAGACCCTCGGTGTGCCGGTGATCGCCGTCGGGCAGGACGATCTGCCGGCATTCTGGTCGCGCCGGTCCGGGCTCGCCGCGCCCCTGCGGCTCGACAACGCCGCCGAGATCGCTGCGGCACACAGGATGCGCGTGGCCATGGGGTTGCCGGGCGGCCAGCTGGTCACCAACCCGATCCCGGTGGCGGACGAGATCGACGGCGAGGATCTTGCCCCGATCATCGCACAGGCCCAGGCCGAGGCCGACGCACAGGGCGTCGCTGCCAAGGAGGTTACACCGTTCCTGTTGCAACGGATCTTCGAGTTGACCGATGGGCGGTCCCTGGTGGCCAACATCGCGCTGGTGCTCAACAACGCGCGCCTTGCAGCGGCAATTGCATCCGAAATCAGCGAGACGCCGTGAAACCCGCCAATTGCCGCAAGCGGTGCACTTGCGGCGTGTGATATGTGTACATAGCTTCCTCAAGGACATACGCGCAGCGAGACGATGGCCGAGCCCGACAAACCGAACCCTTCCCCCCTGGAGCCCCATCACCCGCGACGGCGGCCCGGGCTGCTTGCGAACCTGCGCTCGTCCTTCCTGACCGGGCTTGTCGTCATTGCCCCCGTCGGGCTGACGGTCTGGCTGATCTGGACCGTCATTGGCTGGGTGGACAACTTCGTCCTCCCTTTCGTCCCCGATCCCTACAAACCGGAAACGGTCATCAAGACGATCCTCGGGGAGGAAACGCAGGTCAACGTGCGTGGCGTCGGCGTGGTCTTCTTCCTGATGTTCACCGTGGTGATCGGCTGGATCGCCAAAGGTCTGATCGGACGGTCACTGATCGACTGGGCAGAAGGTCTGATCGACCGTATGCCGATCGTTCGCTCGATCTACAACGGCGTGAAACAGATCGCGGAGACGGTCTTTGCCCAGACGGAATCGAATTTCGACAAGGCCTGCCTGATCCAGTATCCGCGCGAAGGGCTCTGGGCGATCGCCTTCGTCTCGACCTCCGCCAAGGGAGAGATCAGCCGCCGCGTTCCGCGAGACGAGAACATCGTTTCGGTCTTCCTGCCGACAACGCCGAACCCGACGTCCGGGTTCCTGCTCTTCGTGCCGGAGAGCGACGTGATCTACCTCGACATGAGCGTCGAGGACGCCGCGAAACTGGTGATATCCGCTGGCCTTGTCTATCCGTCCGAACACGACGGAGAGCACGGCACGTCGACACCGGGTGGGATTCCGCTCGCAGTGGAAGCGGAGCGGCAGCGCGACAAGCTGGACGCCTGACGGCGGGCGCACTGCTGTCGTTTGCCGGGGCGCATTCAGCATTGCAGCCCGGCTCGACGGTGGGGTCAGTCCTCTGTTGGCTCAGTCGAACATCGCCTTGAGGTCCACCGAACCGCACTGGTTCAGATCGTCCTTGTGCGCTGCCAGAAACCCATCGGCAGCCGCGCGTCCCGCAGCCTTCAGACGTGAAATCACCACCGGAGATGGCACGATCTTGGTTGCCACGGAAAGATCGCGCATGAAGGCATCGTCGGCGATCATGTGAACCAGAACGTCCCGCATCCGGCCCTGCTCCATCCGGCCTTCGGCGATGAGTTGCTTGACGAAATGGATCGCTCGCAGCTCACGCAGTAGCGAAGAATTGAAGCTTATCTCGTTGATGCGATTGTGAATATCGCCTCCGGTGCGTGGGATCTCGGCTCGGTAGAGAGGGTTGATGTTCACCACCACCACGTCCGCCGGCAGGTCATGCCGAAAGAGCGGAAACAACGCCGGGTTGCCGGTGTAGCCGCCATCCCAGAACGCTTCGAGCCGCCCGGTTCGGGGATCGTGTTTCTCGACCGCCTGGAAGATCGACGGCAGGCAGCCGGATGCAAGAATGGCGGCAGTGTCGATTTCCTCTCCGCTGAACACCCGGATCTTGCCGGTGCGCACGTTGGTTGCAGAGATGAACAGCGCGGGCCCGGTCTCCGCGCAGACCCGGTCATAAGAGAAGGCGTCGACGATCTTCTCCAGCGGGTTGTTGTAGAACGGACCATAGGAATAGGGGCTGACAACCCTGCTGGCGGTATCGGCCCAGGCCATGAGCGGCGAGCTTTCCAGGACCGTGGAATAGAACTCGGTCGGCGGCGCCAGCGGCGCGAACCAGTGTGTCAGCCGAAGATCCCGCACACCGGCGACCTGGGTCCAGAGCCAGTCGAGATTGGCCCTTGCCGCTGCCCGATCCTTCCCCACACCGTCCGATACGAGGCCGGCCTTCACGGCGGCCCCGTTCAGCGCGCCCGCCGATGTGCCGGAGATGCCGGCGATCTCGATGTCGTCCTCTTCCAGAATCCGATCCAGAACGCCCCAGGTAAAGGCCCCATGCGCCCCGCCGCCCTGCAAAGCCAGGTTGATACGCTTCACCACGCCTGCTCTCCCTTCTTCTCCGGAAAGACCAATGGGCACCGTTGCCCCGTGTGGGGGCGAGGCCCCTGCCCCGTGCTGACCTCAGAGCGCGGTCCAGCCGCCGTCGACGCTGATCGTTGTGCCCGTGATCTGGGCAGCGGCGTCGGAGCAGAGGAACACACAGGTGCCGCCCATCTGCTCCACGGTCGCGAACTCCTTCGACGGTTGCCGCGCCAGCATCACGTTGCGGATGACCTCCTCCCGTTCCATCCCGTATTCCTTCATGGTGTTCGGGATCTGCTCTTCCACCAACGGCGTCAGGACATAGCCCGGGCAGATGGCGTTGCAGGTGATCGGCTCCTCGGCCGTTTCCAGCGCCACTGTCTTGGTCATGCCCACCACGCCATGCTTCGCGGCAATATAGGCCGACTTGTAGGGCGAGGCCGTCAGCCCGTGAGCGGAGGCGATGTTGACGACCCGGCCCCAGCCCGCCGCACGCATCATCGGCAAGGCAGCGGCCGTGGTGTGGAAGGCCGAACTCATGTTTATCGCAATGATCGCGTCCCATTTGTCGGCCGGAAACTCGTCGATTGGCGACACGAACTGGATACCGGCGTTGTTCACGAGGATATCGCAGGCGCCGGCCTGTTCGATCAGTGCCCGGCATTCGTCACCCTTCGACATGTCGGCCTTGATGTAGCGGGCGGTTGTGCCGGTGTCCCGGCTGATCTCATCCGCGATCGCGTGATCCTCGTCCCGGTCGGTGAACGAGTTGAGGACGACATTCGCGCCAGCTTTCGCCAACTCCCGCGCGATCCCCAAACCGATGCCGGAGTTCGACCCGGTGATGACTGCTGTCTTACCCTGCAATGACATGTTCGCTCTCCCTCGGAAAATATCGAGGCTCACCCTTGCATGCTGCACCCGCGAGATGAAGCCCGTGCGGTTGCGTCGATGAGAAAATGCGACGAACGGCCAGTTAACACCTGAGTCTGCGGGTTGGCCGACCGCATCGGCAAGACCCCGCCCATGCCAGCCAAAAAAAACGCCCGCACAAGGCGGGCGTTAAGTCATTGAGGCAGGTTTCATACAGGCAAGAAACCTATCGAGCAGTGCCTCTGTTATACGCAAATAGGGGAGAAAGTCCAAGGTAAAAGTTTGAAATGGTTGACTTGCAGGGGTAGGTTTCAGGCCAAATATACAAGGGCAGAGAGGGATTGTTGCCAAAATGCGACTCGAGTTTTTCCGATATGCAAGCGCATTCGCCATCGTGACATTCACGTCGTCCCTCGCGGGAATCGGCAGCGCGGAGCCCGCGCATGGCATAGCTATGTATGGCGACCCCGCCCTTCCACCGGATTTTGTGTCCCTGCCATACGTGAACCCCGACGCCCCCAAAGGTGGGCGAATCGTTCTGTCGGAAGTGGGCAGCTATGACAGCCTTAATCCGTTCATCCTGAAGGGACGATTTGTCTATGGTCAGCGCCAGTATGGCTACGAGAGCCTTCTGGGCCGCAACTACGACGAACCGTTTACACTTTACGGGCTTTTGGCCGAATCGGTCGAGACCGGCCCGAATCGCGAATGGGTCGAATTCACCCTGCATCCAGAGGCAAAATTCTCCGATGGCAGCCCCGTGACCGCGGAAGATGTGCTGTGGTCCTTCGAGACGCTCGGCACGCTCGGTCACCCTCGCTACCATGCGGCCTGGAAGAAGGTGGAGACCGCTGAGAGTGTCGGTGAACGGACCGTTCGCTTCACATTCAACACCAAGGACAACGAACTGCCGCTGATCCTCGGTCTGCGGCCGATCCTCAAGAAGTCCGAATATGACGACCGCCCCTTCGATGAAAGCTCGCTGGAGCCGCCCATCGGGTCCGGTCCCTATGTCATCGACAGTTTCGAGCCGGGGCGCTTCATGGTGCTGAAGAAGGACCCGGACTGGTGGGGGGCGGATCTGCCCTTCAATGTCGGCCTGCACAATATCGGAGAGATCCGCTACGAATGGTTCGGCGACGGCGACGTGGCCTTCGAGGCCTTCCGCGCCGGAGAGGTGTCCTCTAACCGCGAGGGCAATCTGAGCAAGTGGAAGACGGCCTACGATTTCCCTGCTGTGCAGTCGGGGGAAATCGTCCTGACCGAGATCCCGCACCAACGCCCCTCCGGCATCCGTGGCATGGTGATGAACACCCGGCGAGCGCCGTTTGACGACTGGCGCGTTCGGGACGCGCTGATCCACGCCTTCAACTTCGAGTTCATCAACAACGCCATCAACGCGGGCGAGGAGCCGCGCATCCAGTCCTATTTCTCCAACTCCGTACTCGGCATGTCCGACGGCCCGGCTGAGGGGAAGGTCCGGGAGCTTCTGGAACCCTATGCCGACGTGCTGTTGCCCGGCGCTCTGGAAGGCTACGCCCTGCCCGTCTCCGATGGGTCCGAGGCCAACCGGAAGAACACCCGCAAGGCGCTCAAGATCCTGGCCGATGCGGGATGGACCGTGCAGGACGGTGTGATGAAGGACGCGAGCGGCAAGGCGCTCGAGTTTGATATCCTGCTGCGCTCCGGTGCGACCCAGATGACGAACATCGCCGAGCTCTATGCCGAACAGCTCAAGCGGATCGGTGTCGTGGCCAATCTCGTGACCGTCGACAGCGCGCAATACAAGGAGCGCACGCAGGAATACGACTTCGACATGGCCTACTACATTCGCTACATGTCCCTGTCACCCGGCAATGAACAGCATCTCTACTGGGGTGCCGAGGGCGTCACCAAGCCCGGCACGCGCAACTGGATGGGTGTCGACAGCCCTGCGGTCGAGGCCATGATCGACGCGTTGCTGAACGGTGAAACCCAGGAGGATTTCCGGGCCGCTGCCAAGGCGCTGGACCGCGTGTTGACGACCGGCCGCTACGTAGTGCCGATCTGGTATTCCCCGGTAGGTCGGCTCGCCCACAAGGCGGAGCTCAAGTACCCGGTAGGCAAGACCCAGATGTACGGTGACTGGATTGGTTTCCAACCCGACGTCTGGTGGATCGAGGAGTGATCCGCGCGCCCCATTCGCAACATGCGTTTGCGATGCCTCGGGTGTGACACCCGCGCACGCACCATGTCCGGCCCGTGGTTTTCTTGCGGGCCGGTTTTTTTGTGTGGCGAATGGATGGCGGGTTGCAGCCTCCGGAAGCTGGACGTCGGCAGAAACAGCGCAGTTCCCTTCACGGTCCCCATTGCGCCTGACCTATCTGGCCTGCGACCGCGAGCACACGCAGGGCCTACGCGGCGACACGGCACTCCTCCGACGCAAATGTGCATGTGGTCTTGGACAAAGGTCACCCGCTTGATTGGCAGTCATCCCCTTCGCCGGGCGTGGGCTGATACGCGCGTCAAACCCGGCTGCGCCCGAGGTTCGAAACAGGGTCGATGCAATCCGCATTTCGGCTGGAGCAGGCCAAGGCGGCTATTTCAATCCCAACAAGGCATGCGCAAGTCGCCTGCCGGGAAGATTCGCGACAACCAAACGGCGGGCAGGGTTCAGACCGAATGACAAGAGAAGTTGGGCCATTTGGGGAGAGCGACGCCTTTAGGCACGAAGCGACAGGCGCACAGGGCGCACAGAATGCCGGTTCACAGGTGACGCCGTGAGGTCGACGGGCAGCCCGCACGCAAGCGTTCCGTGGGCGGCATGCTATCGACGGAAGATCTCACCGCCAATGAACCTCGCAGAGAGAAACTGCACCACGTAGGGGGACAGTTCCAACCGCCTTCAGCCCTTCGTTTCGGGATGCTCGACCGGTCCGCCCTGTTTCACCCAATCGGTAAACCCATCCTTCAGGTGAGCCGCCGGGAACCCCATGTCGTTCAGCGTCGCGACGGACAGGGCTGACCGCCATCCGGACGCACAATGAAAGACAAAGCGTTTGTCCTGCCCGAAGACTTCCTTGAAGTAGGGGCTTTGCGGATCAACCCAGAACTCCAGCATTCCACGCGGACAATGGACGCTTCCCGGGATGAACCCGGACCGCTGGCGTTCCCGCACATCCCGAAGGTCCACGATTACGAGGTCGGGATCGCCGTGCCGGGCGATCAGGTCGGCTGTCGCGACCTCCTCGATCCGTGCGCGGGCGGCGGCCACCATTTCGGCAGCGCTGGTTGTCAGTTCTGGCATGCTCTCCTCCGGACTTGGGCGGAGCGTATCGCCCTGCCCCGCGCTCCTGCAAGTCCGTAGGCTCCCGGCGCACCTCCAACCGCCTCCGTTGCCAGCAAAGGCAATGTGGTTTTGCGCGGTGGGTTCCGGATACCGGACGCAAGCGGCAACTGGATCTGTCGATTGATGCGCCTCGGCGGGCATGGTTCATCGACGACCGGAGTGCGCCAAAATGGGACTCACCGACGATCTTCAAGATGTTCCGGGCGAACATCCCGCTCGCCGGGGTGTTCATCCGCTTGCCAAAAGTCGTGGCCTCTGACGCAATGCCGACGGGCGCACCAATCCTGCTATCAGAGGCCGGATATGCCCATTGCCCCGCCAATCACAGCCATGCAAATCACCACAACCCAGACCGGCACTTTCCAGACTCGCAACGCGAAGAAACCCGTGGCCGCGAGGGCGAAATCGGCGCCGTCGCGAACGCCAGACGTGAACACCGGATCGTAGAGTGCGGCGGCAAGAATCCCGACCACGGCGGCATTCACGCCCGCCAACGCCGCACGGGCGCGCGGCACGGAGCGAAGGCTGTCCCACCAGGGCAGCATTCCCGCGACCAGCAACGCGCCCGGCAGGAAGATTGCGACCAACGCGATCGTGGCGCCGGCGAGGCCATTCGGCGCCGGGTCAAGGACGGACCCCAGATAGGCGGCGAACGTAAAGAGCGGACCGGGCACCGCTTGCGCGGCCCCATAGCCGGTCAGGAAGGTGTCGGGATCGGTCCAGCCGGGGCCGACGACGGAGTCCTGAAGGAGTGGCAGCACAACATGTCCGCCTCCGAAAACCAGCGCCCCGGCGCGATAGAACGCATCGAAGAGCGCAAGCCCCTGCCCGCCCAACCCGACCTGCAACGCCAGCGGGACAAGCACGAGGATCACAAAGGCGAGCGCGACCAGACTCAGTCCAACCCGGCGGTCGGGGAGCCGGGCGACGTCGAAGGCGCCATGCACATCCTCACCTGCCGGCGCGCCGAGCGCCATCACGAGGCCCAGTACCGCGCCCGCCAGGATCACAAGCACCTGTATTGCGGTCCCGCTGGCGGCCCCAAGTGCGGCGAGCGACAGCAGTGCGATTGCCAGTGTCTTGCGGTCCGGACAGAGCGACCGACCCATGCCATAGACCGCATCGGCCACGACAGCGACGGCAAGAACCTTGAGTCCGGCAATGACTCCGATTGAAAAGGGATCGGACAGCGCCGCCGCGCCCCAGGCGAACAGCACGAGGATCATGGCGGATGGCAATGTGAACCCGGCCCAGGCAGCGAGTGCACCCGGCCAACCGCCCCGCATCAGCCCGAGCGCGAAGCCAACTTGGCTTGACGCCGGACCCGGCAGGAACTGGCAGAGTGCCACGAGATCTGCATATGCGGCATCGCTCAGCCATTTTCGGCGCTCCACGAAGGCGGTGCGGAAGTAGCCAAGGTGGGCGACCGGGCCACCAAAGGAGGTCAACCCGAGCGCCAGGAAGGTCAGGAAAATGTCGCCCGGCGCGTGGGATGTGTCACTGTCATGCCTGTCCATGCCCATGGCCTAGCAGTCCGATGTGTCGGATTGAAGAACCATCGCCGCACAGGAGGGAAACGCGCAATCGAGGAGCGGGTCCGGAGGGCGGTTGGCCGCCCCTCCCATCTTCCGGCCCGGACACACGCCAACATCGGGTTGGTCGGCAGTACAGGTTTGGATGCGCCTGGAGCGGGGCATCCGGAAGTCAGGGTGAGGTGTTGCTATGCCGGTCTTGCAACTACTTCGCATCGGACAGGCCCCGCCGACCTTCATGCGCGCGGCGCGGCCGCGTGGGTCCGGTTCTGGACAATCCGCCAACCCAGTCGGGTCTCGTGATAGGCGGCGGTTGGCACGACGCTTTCGCGACCCCGCGTTGCAGCTCGGCGCCTTTCGGCCCTCGAAGCGACGCACGTAGCGATTGGTTGCCGCCACGCTTTTCTGCCGCCGGGAAGCAGTGCCGGAAAGCGCCCTGCTGACCACACCGGCCCGATCGTGCCTTGAGACGTCGCACAAATGTCATCCCGGCGGTTGTTGACAAACAAGTGCCCGCTTCATTTCCTTCCCTGATGCTTTCCTTTCAATGATTGGTGCTCCACATGTCCCAAAGGTACCTTCTCTCCTCCTCTCTGCTCGTTTCGCTGGTGGCATCGCCGGCCCTGTCCCAATCGGCCGATACGGTCTTTTTGAGTGAGAACATCATTACCAGCAATGCGGAGATGCCCCTTGCCCGGTCGATGGCCATTGCCGGCGACAGCATTGTCTGCGTCCGGACCGACGAATCCTGCCGTGAACTTGCCGATGACACCACGCAGATCGTCGATGCCGGCGAGAACACGATTATGGCTGGGATCGTCGACACCCATCTGCATACCCGCATTTTCGGGCAGACCCACGCGGTGATGCTCAACCTCTTCAAGTACAACGATGCGACACGCGAAGAGGTGGTCGAGGTCATTCGGGACTACGCGGCCGGCCTTGGTCCCGATGAATGGGTGATCGGTGGCGGCTATTCCGATGCGCATTTCGAGTTGCCCACCAAGGAAGAACTGGACGAGATCGTCGGCGGCCGTCCGGCGTTGATTTCGGACAATACCCAGCACAACGGCTGGTACTCCACCCGCGCGCTGGAGGCGCTTGGGATCGACGGTAGCTGGCAGCCGCCCAAGGGTGGCTACATGCCCCTCAACGATGCCGGTGAACCGGTTGGAACTCTTCAGGAGAAAGCGCACCTGTCGACCGGATTCGTGGAGCAGCACAAGCTCTATTCCAATGAACGGCAGGAAGAGGCCGTGAGGGCGGCGGCACGGATCATGAACGCGGTCGGTGTCACATCGGCCACGGAAGCCGCGGCCGGCTCAAAGGAAGGTGCCGATGATGTCTATGTGCGCCTCGCCTCGAAAGGTGAGCTGAACCTGCGTCACGAACTGGCCATGGTCTATTGGGGGGACGGCACGCCCGAAGGCGACGCCGCGATGACCGAAAACCTGCTGATGCGCAGAGACGCGATCCGGGCATCCGACGCCGATCTCGATTATCTCACTGCGAATACGGTCAAATTCGCCATCGATGGCACGCCGGGGCGCTTTGCCTTCATGGAAATGCCCTACCTCGACGGCACCCGGCCCAACATGAACTATGACCCGACCAACCTTTCGGAGATTTTCGACACTCTCACGGAGAAAGGGTTCGGAATCATGCTCCACGTCGAGGGCAACGCGGCCATCCGCAAGTCACTCGATGCGATGGAATATGCCGACACGACCGGAAACCCGTTGAGTGACGATGTCCTGAACATTTTCACGCATCTCGACCACCTCTCCATCGATTCGATCAGCCGGATGGCGGAACTCGGTATCGCCGGGCAGCTTCAGCTTCATTGGGCCGATCCGACTGAACCCTATTTCCTGAACGTCATCCGCGGAAATCTTCCCGACCAGATCCTCGACAGGATGTGGCAGTTCAAGCTGGTGACCGAGTTTCTGGAGTACGGGTTCGGTCCCGATGCGCCCACGTCGGCGGTGTTCTCCCCCTGGGAGGGCATGGAGATTGCGATGACACGTCAGGCCATGGGGTCGCCCAGCGGCCAGCGCATGCCGGGTGAGCCTCTGTCCCTTGACGAGATCATCCACGGATCAACCCTCGGCAGTGCCCGGCTGCAAGGCAAGGGCCATATGATCGGCAGCCTTGAGGAGGGCAAGAAGGCGGATGTCATCGTGCTCGACCGTGATATCCGCCAGCAGGCCGAGGCCAATATCTACGAGTTCCACAAGATCGAGGTTCTGCAGACGTATCTCGGCGGCAAGCTGGTCTATGACATCGATCGGGATGGCGAGCCGGACAAGGCCCTGACAGAGCCGGTATGGGACGAGGGCGACGACGAGAAACTGCGCCGGGGCGTTGCCATTACCAACGAGCGTTTCGACGACGAGGCGCTCTGACGGGACCCACGCTGCTGTTCGTGCGGGGGCGCCGACAGGCCGGTCGATCCGGGCTTCGTTGCAAGGTCCGGGAACCTTGCGCTAGCGGGCGCCCTCGACGTCACTGGGAAGCGTTGCACTGCGCCATTCGGGTTTGAACGCGCAGCTATCCGTTGCCGGACGGGAAGCGGTCAATGGCGCCGTCGCGCGCGCCGATCATTCCGGTGCTCAGGCCCGGATGACCCCTTTGGTGTGGTATCGACGGCGCGAGGTCATCATCACGCGAAACGGGGCACAAGCTGCCCCAAAAGGAAAAGGGCCACCCGAGGGCAGCCCTTTCCAAACCGAAGTCCAGAGCGATCAACGCTTGGAGAACTGGAAGCTCCGACGGGCCTTGCGACGGCCGAACTTCTTCCGCTCCACGACACGGGCGTCGCGGGTCAGGAAGCCGGCGGCCTTCAGCGGCGCGCGCAGGGCGGGATCGTAGAGTTGCAGGGCCTTGGAGATGCCGTGCTTCACGGCGCCGGCCTGTCCGGACAGACCGCCACCTTTCACGGTGGCAACCACATCGAACTCGCCTTCGACACCGGCAACCTGGAACGGCTGGTTCAGGATCAGCTGCTGCACAGGGCGGGCGAAGTAGACGCTGATGTCGCGTCCGTTGACGGTAACCTTGCCGGAGCCGGGCTTGATCCAGACACGGGCGACCGCGTCCTTCCGCTTGCCGGTGGCATAGGAACGACCGAGTTCGTCACGAACCGGATCTCGGGAGACGATCTCTTCAACGACCGGAACGGTGCCTTCAGCGACTTCGTTCAGCTCGGCGAGGGATTTGATTTCTTCGACCATTGTCCTCAGCTCCGGGTGTTTTTCTTGTTCATGGCTTTGACGTCGAGCACTTCGGGCTGCTGGGCCTCGTGGGGATGCTCGGTGCCGGCATAGACACGCAGGTTGGTCATCTGCTGGCGGGACAGGCGATTGCCCGGCAGCATGCGCTTGACGGCCTGCATGACCACGCGCTCGGGGTATTCACCCTCGAGGATCTGGCCGGTGGTGCGGGACTTGATGCCGCCCGGATACCCGGTGTGCCAGTAGTTCGGCTTCATGCGCTTGTTGCCGGTGATCTGCACCTTTTCGGCGTTGATCACGATGACATTGTCACCCATGTCCATATGCGGCGTGAAGGTGGCCTTGTGCTTGCCACGCAGGCGGTTGGCGACGATCGATGCAAGACGGCCCAGCACGACGCCCTCGGCGTCGATGATGATCCATTTCTTGTCGATGTCCGCCGGGGTCGCGGTATAGGTTTTCATCTGTTTGCTCTTGTTCTTTCGGGGGGCACGGTGGCCCGATCGATTGATGTAGCGGTTCTAAGGGTTTTGGCGTCACAGTCAATGCTGACTTTGGTTAACTTTAGATGTAAAATCAAATGCTTACAAATAAGGTAATATATTACCCCACAACTTGACAGGTTCCGGCCGTCACCCGCGCCCGAAAGCACAGCCTGTGGCTGCCCGAATGCCGGTGCAGCCGGATACCAGCCACAAGCGGTTGAAATCAGCCTGCCGCAATTGGCGGAATCGAATAGGTGAGCGAGGCGCGGGCGACGACCCGATCCTCGTGTCCCTCTGAAAACAGCATGGCGTCGCCGACCGCGAGAACCCGGCCGAGCTTCAGCAGGCGCGCATCGCACAGCACGTCTCTGCCCGCCTCCGGCTTGCGCATGAAATCAATGGCACAATTGGTCGTCACCGCCAGCGCTTTCGGGCCGATGCGGCTCAGAACGGCAAGATACATGGCGCAATCGGCCAGCGCGAACATCGATGGACCGGAAACCGTGCTACCCGGGCGGAGGTGCCGGTCCGTCACCTTCAACCGGACACGGATCGACGTGTCATCCAGATGATCCACGGAGAAATCCTCCGCAACCTGGGGAAATTCCTGTTGCAGGAAAAGTCCGAGGTCCCCGATATCCATTTCAAGTGCCATGCTCACTCCCCCGAAAGTGAAAAAAGCCGCCTATCCAGAACGACAGGCGGCTTTTCTCATGATGTCTGCGTACAATCAGCCAGCCGCGCGCGCAGCCTCGCGACGGTTGGACAGCTCCTCGGCCACGAGGAAGGCAAGTTCCAGCGATTGCGAGGCGTTCAGGCGCGGATCACAGGCCGTGTGATAGCGGTCGGAGAGGTCTTCGTCCGTCACCGCCCGCACGCCACCGGTGCATTCGGTCACGTCCTGGCCCGTCATCTCGAAATGCACGCCACCCGGAACCGTGCCCTGCTCACGATGGACCGCGAAGAACTCGCGAACTTCGGACAGGACCTGATCGAAGGGCCGGGTCTTGTAGCCGGTGGACGACTTGATCGTGTTGCCGTGCATCGGGTCGCAGGACCAGACCACGTTGGCGCCCTCGGCCTTCACCGTTTCCACCAGACGCGGCAGGTGCTCGCCGACCTTGCCGGCACCGAACCGGGCGATGAGGGTCAGGCGACCTTCGTCGTTTTCCGGGTTCAGCTTCTCCATCAAGACCTTGAGGTCCTCGGCGCTGGTGGTCGGGCCGCACTTGAGTCCGATCGGGTTGATCACGCCACGGCAGAACTCGACATGGGCGCCGTCCGGCTGACGGGTCCGGTCGCCGATCCAGATCATGT
This sequence comes from Aliiruegeria haliotis, assembly GCF_003003255.1. Classification (GTDB taxonomy): domain Bacteria; phylum Pseudomonadota; class Alphaproteobacteria; order Rhodobacterales; family Rhodobacteraceae; genus Tropicimonas; species Tropicimonas haliotis. The sequence goes on along the minus strand of NZ_PVTD01000001.1, from coordinate 930,342 downwards.
GACCGGAGCCGGCAATGGTCTGTCCGGTGGTCGAATCGACACGGGTCAGCGCCTCTTCGTATTCCAGCAACAGCGCCTCGTGGCTGGTGTAGAAATCCACCATGCTCATGGAGGCGATGCGGTCGGAGTTGATGCCCGCCGCGGTCATAAAGTGCAGCGCATCGGAGATCCGGTCCGACAGCGTGCGATACCGTTCCGCCTTGTCGGCCTCGGCAAAGCCGGTGGTCCAGGCGTGCACGCGATGGATATCGGCGAAACCGCCGGTGGAGAAGGCGCGCAGAAGGTTCAGCGAGGCGGCGGCCTGGGTATAGGCACGCAGCATCTTGTCGGGATCGGGGATCCGGGCGGCTTCGGTGAAGTCCAGCTCGTTGATGATGTCGCCGCGGTAGCTCGGCAGTTCCACCCCGTCCTTGACCTCCGTGGGCGCGGAGCGCGGCTTGGCGAACTGCCCGGCCATGCGGCCGACTTTCACCACCGGCACCTTGGCGCCATAGGTCAGGACCACGGCCATCTGCAACATGACCTTGAAGGTCTCGCGGATGGTGTCGGCGGAGAATTCGGCGAAACTCTCGGCGCAGTCTCCGCCCTGCAACAGGAAGGCCTCACCCCGGCCGGCCTTGGCCAGTTCGTCGCGCAACCTCCGTGCCTCGCCGGCGAAGACCAGCGGCGGATACTTCGCGAGACGGGCCTCGACGGCGTCGAGCTTATCCCGGTCGGGATAGTCGGGCATCTGTATCCGTGGCTTGGTGCGCCAGTCAGATTTGTTCCAGACCCGTGTCATGTCGTCCTCCAGACGTGTGATCGATTTCGGTTCGGCGTGTATAAACGGGAGCCGCAATGATGGAAACGGGAAATTTTCGGGCATATTCACCCGCAAATGCCTTATCTTGTTGCGCATGGAACGCCGCCACACAGAATTGCCCGGCCCCTGCGCCCAGTCTACCGCGCATCCGGCAAAGGCATGGCTTGGGCGTCGAACCGACGACCGAATCCGAATTGTCTGCAGCGAAGCGCGTCACGCCCCCTTGCGGCGCGGCGCGTTTAAGGCTTTCGATAGCGGGGACGCAATCCGCGCGAGTAGAAGATGACGACAGGTTCCAACCAGCCAGAGACTTTCGTTCCGGTCGCCGATGATGGCGCGCGGTCGCGCCGGTTCGTCTTCGTCCTTCTGGACCAGTTCACGATGCTCTGTTTCGCTTGTGCGATCGAGCCGCTCAGGATTGCCAACCGTGTCTCCGGAAAGACTTTGTATTCCTGGGTGACGGCCGGTGAAGGCGGAGAGCACGTCTCGTGCTCCAACGGCGTGGAGTTCATGGTCGACATGGATCTCGACGAGGTCGGCCGCGACGACACGATTCTTGTCTGCGGTGGCGTCGACGTACAGGCGGCGACCAGCAAGAAGCTGCTGAACTGGATGCGCCGGGAGGCACGCCGCGGCGCGGTCATGGGAGGGTTGTGCACTGCCGGATACGCATTGGCCCGCGCCGGGCTGCTCGACGGGAAACGGGCAACGATTCACTGGGAGAATCAGGACAGCTTCGCGGAGGAATTCGAGGAGGTCACCCTGACCAAATCCGTCTTCGTGCAGGACGGGAACCGGATCACCACGGCCGGAGGCACCGCCTCGATAGACCTGATGCTGAAGATCATCGCCGACGATCACGGCGAGGAGCTTGCCGGCGCGGTTGCCGACCAGCTCATCTATTCCTCGATCCGGACCGACCAGGACACGCAGCGGCTTTCGATCCCCACCCGGATCGGCGTCCGGCATCCCAAACTCAGCCAGGTCATCCAGATTATGGAGCAGAACCTGGAGGAACCGATTTCTCCCTCCCTTCTGGCCAAGGATGTCGCGCTGTCCACACGGCAGCTTGAACGGCTGTTCCGCCGCTATCTCAACCGGTCGCCAAAACGCTACTACATGGAGCTGCGGCTCCAGAAGGCGCGCAACCTGCTGATGCAGACCGACATGAGTGTGATCAACGTGGCCCTGGCCTGTGGCTTCACTTCGCCCAGCCATTTCTCCAAGTGCTACCGCGCCCACTACCAGACGACGCCCTATCGGGAGCGCGGCGCACAGGCCAGTCGCCTGACGATCTGAGTGTTGACCTGATTGGCGACGTCGCCGGAAGCTTGCTTGCCTCGCCATCGCTCTACAGGTGCGCGGGGCGGTCGCCGTTCAGAACATGCTCAGGAGCGGGCCGGGCGCACCGTGAAGCGCGAGGTTGATGACCACGATCTCGTCACCCCGGTCATGCAGGAGAACGTAGACGAAGGCATAGGTCTCCCCCACCCAGTAGACACGTCCCTCGGCCGCGAACCCACCGTCCATCTCGTCCCGCTTGATGACCTGCACCGCCTCGAAGTCCCGCGGGAACATAGCCCGGGTCTGGGACGTGATCGATTGCAGATCTGCCAGCTTGAGGTTCTGCCCGCCGCCCATCGCCTGGAACAGGACACCGAACTCGCGCGCCATGATCTTCTCGTCGATGAAGGCTTCGAAGGAGGCGTAATCCTCGAACACTGATGGGCGATCCTGCGCAGTTGCCGTTGAGCCAAACGGCAGCAGCGACAGCGACAGCAAGGTGGCGACTAGTATATTTCGCATGTGGTCCTCCGGATTCGTCGCCAGATTAGAGCAACTTCACGGCAAGGGTGACCCCAAACCCCACTGTCGGAAAACCGCCGACAGTCGTGCGGATCGCAATCGGCTTTAGGAGAACCGGGCCTTTCTGGGGTAACGTTGGGGAAGAATGCGTGCAGCGACATCAGGGGGATCCGGGATGGCAGCACCCAGGAAGCTGAAGACAATCACCTTCTCCGAGAAGCCGGTCAACACCGTCGATCCGGTCTACACCTTCAAAAATGTCTGGGAGGATGGCGACGACCTCGACGTTCGGTTCAAGGGAATTGTCTACACGGACAGCTGTGCCCCGAACACGCCGATCATCGCCGGCGACACCAGCTACATGAGCCCGGTGAAAATCACCTTTTCCCACAATGTTTCGGGGATCGCCCTGTCGGCGGGCTGCTTCGACAATGCCCGATCCACGCGCATCACCGTTTTCGGAGACAACGATTTCAAGGTGACGCACACGTTCAACCCCGCAAGCGACAAACTCTATCGCCGGTTCAAGTTCGACTACGGCGAGAACGTGATCAAGAAGGTCATCATCAAGTCGACCGCCCGGGAGGAGGCCGGGTTTTCGGTGGACGACATCAAGCTGACCATTCGTCCCGAGGCGGAGCCGGTGTCGAAGAGCAATGATGAGGGGATCGATTCGCTGATCGGTCCCGAAAAATGGGCCAGCAAACTGATCAAGTACAGCTTCGTGAAGGCAAACACCGACCGGCCCGGCTACGGCGACGGTCCGCAGACCTTCAACGGGTCGAAGAACCGCGCCGACACCCAGGCCCCGTTGACCAATGGCGAGAAGGCCATGGTCCGCAAGGCGCTGGACATGTGGGACGACTACGGACAGATGCGGTTCCGGGCGGTGCCGGACAGCAATGACGACCCCGGGCAGTTGCGCTTCGCCCGGGGCGCCATCAATGCGCCAGCGGATGCCTGGCTGCCCGGAGACCTCGCCCGGGACGGTGATGTCACGTTCAACACCGCCAACCGCGGGGCGGAGAAGCAGCCCGGGGAGTATCGCTTCACGGCGGTGACCCTGCACGAGGTCGGCCACGCCATCGGCCTGAGCCACCCGCACCAGCGTCGCGGCGAGGGCAAGGCGCTGGATCCCTCCAAGGACAGCGTGGAATACTCGGTGATGAGCTACCGCTCCTATCGGGGCGAAGATCTCGCGGCGTCGACCGGGTATACGGTGGCGCGGGGCGACTACCCTGAGACCCCGATGATCAACGATATCGCCGCGATCCAGTACCTGTATGGCCCGAGATGGAGCACCAACAAGGGCGACACCGTCTATCGCTTCGATCCGTCGGAGGCGACGATTTTCCGGACCATCTGGGACGGGGGCGGCACCGATACCTACGATGCCTCGGCCTACGGGAGCGCGGTGAAGCTCTATCTTGGGCCGGGATTCTGGTCGAGTTTCAAGAAGAGCCAACTCGCGGTGCTCGATCCCGGTGGCCGGGGGGCAGCGGACGATACGCTGGCGCGCGGCAGTGTCGCCAATGCCGAGCTTTACAACGGCAACACGCGCTCGATGATCGAGAACGCGATCGGAGGTCGTGGAAACGACAAGATCTTTGGCAACTGGATCGACAACACCCTCGAAGGACGACGGGGTATGGACACCATGGATGGGCTGGCCGGGCATGACCGGCTGATCGGTGGTGCCGGCCGGGACCGGATGGATGGTGGCACCGGCAACGACTACCTGCGTGGCGAAGGCCAGAAGGATCGCATGACGGGCAATGCCGGCCGGGACGATTTCGTGTTTCGCAAGGCCTCCGACAGCAACCCGATCAATGGCCGACGCGATGTTATCACCGATTTCAAGCGTGGTGAGGATCACATCCTGCTCGCGGCTTTCGATGCCGACGCCACACAGGCCGGCCGCCAGGATTTTACCTTCATCGGCCAGCAGCCCTTTTCCGCCGCCGGGCAGATCCGCTTTTTCAAGGTCGGCCAGAAGACCGTCGTCCAGGCCAGCACCGACGACGATGCGGCCGCCGAATGGGCGGTCGATCTCAGGGGTAGAATGACCCTGACGGCGGACGATTTCATTCTCTGAGGGCGGGCTCCGATCACATTGCGGTCAGCCCGGCGGTTCGTCGGGGGGCAGTGGCGTGACGGATGGCTTTCGAGGGCTAATGTCGACTTATGGATGAATTGCACCCCCTGCCCCGCCTTCGTCAAAGCCTGATGCACGGTCTGCTGTCGCTGGCAATCCTCTGTCTGTTCAGCCCACCCGCAACGGCCGAGCGCCACAAGTTGGCGGACTTCGAGGTCGAGGTCACGGAAGTGGCGTCCGGCTTCGACACCCCCTGGGGCCTCGCCTTCCTGCCGGGCGGCGGCGCACTGGTCACCGAGCGTGGCGGCCGGCTCTGGCGGCTGTCGGCGGACGGAACGCGGACCCGTGTTCGCGGAGTTCCAAAGGTCGCGACCACTGGCCAGGGCGGCTTGCTCGACGTCCTGCTCCCCCGTGACTTCGCCGAGACACGGCACGTGATCCTGTCCTATGCAAAGCCGATGCGGCGCGGGTCGGGAACGGCTGTCGGAATGGGGCGCCTGTCGCGGGACGGGCGCCGCCTGACCGGGTTCCGGGTGTTGGTCGAAATGGCGCCCGGCACGACGGGCGGGCGCCATTTTGGCTCCCGCCTAGTCGAGGGCCGGGACGGGGCGATCTACGTCACGGTTGGCGACCGCGGCGACCGGCCATCGGCGCAGGACCCCGGCCGGATCAACGGATCGGTCCTGCGGATCGCGCGCGACGGGCGCGCTCCGGCAGACAATCCCTTCGTGTCACAAGCCGGCGCCCGGCCGGAAATCTGGTCGCTGGGTCACCGCAATCCCCAAGGCATGGCCCTCGATCCCTCTGGGCAGCTCTGGGCGGTGGAACACGGCGCGCAGGGTGGCGATGAGATCAACCGGATCAAGCGTGGGGCGAACTACGGTTGGCCGGTGATTTCTTACGGACAGCATTATTCCGGCAACAAGATCGGCGAAGGCACTTCGAAGCCCGGAATGGAACAGCCCGCCCACTACTGGGACCCCTCGATCGCGCCCTCCGGGATGGCCATTCTCGGCAACGACCTGTTCCCGGAATGGGCGGGCGATTTCCTCGTCGGATCGCTCAAGTTCGACATGATCTCGCGCCTCGAAAACCGCGCGGGACGCCTGACGGAGGTGGAGCGCATTGCGCTTCCCGAAACCCAGCGGGTCCGGGATGTGCGCGAGGCCCCGGATGGCTCGGTCTGGTTCCTCTCGGAAGGCAACGGCGCGATCTACAGGATGACGCCAGCGCGGTGACACTCCCTGCACGGGTCCGACGGCAATGATGCGATTCCCCGCTGTGGCGCAGCATCGCGCCACGCCGCGTGTTCGGGGAGACTTCCCATTTCGCTCCGCTGCCCATAACGTGGCGCCCGGACACGAGTTCCAACTGGGAGACATATACAATGAAGAAACTTCTGCTGGCGAGCGCCGCCACCCTGCTGGCCACCGCAGCCACCGCCGAAGAGGTCAAGCTGGGCGTCCTGCTGGGCTTCACCGGTCCGATCGAATCCATGGCTGTTTCCATGGGCGATGGCGCTGAACTGGCGATCCAGGAAGTGAGCGAGTCGGGCAAACTCCTCGACGGCTCGACCGTCGTGCCGGTGCGCGCCGACTCGACCTGTATCGATTCTGCCGCCGCCACCGCGGCCGCCGAGCGCCTGATCACCTCCGACGGTGTGTCCGGCATCGTAGGGGCGGCCTGTTCCGGGGTCACCGGTGCCGTGCTTGCCAACGTGGCCCGCGCCAACGGCATGGTCATGATCTCGCCCTCCGCCACCTCGCCCGCGCTCTCGGAGGCCGAGGATGATGGGCTGTTCTTCCGCACAGCGCCGTCGGATGCCCGTCAGGGTCAAATCATGGCCGAGTTCCTCATGGAGGAAGGCGTCAAGGAAGTTGCGCTTACCTATACCAACAACGACTACGGCAAGGGCCTTGCCGACAGCTTCCAGGCCGCCTACGAGGCTGCCGGTGGTTCAATCACCATCTCCGCTGCACATGAGGACGGCAAGGCCGACTATGCTGCCGAAGTGGGGGCGCTGGCTTCTGCCGGTGGCGATCTTCTGGTGGTGGCCGGCTACGCCGATCAGGGTGGTGCCGGTATCGTGCAGGCCTCCCTGGATTCGGGCGCTTTCGACCGGTTCCATTTCCCGGATGGCATGAAGTCGGATTCGACGATCCAGAACTTTGGCTCCGATGTCGATGGTTCGACAGGTCAGCAGCCCGGCACGGACAGCCCCGGTGCCGCGAAGTATGCCGAAGTTGTCGGTGGTGCCTTCGACCCGACCGCGATCTTCTCCGGCGAAAGCTATGACGCGGCTGCACTCATCATGCTCGCAATGCAAGCGGCCGGATCATCTGATCCGAAGGTCTACAAGGACAAGGTGATGGACGTGGCCAACGCACCGGGCGAGCAGATCTTCCCCGGCGAGCTGGCCAAGGCGCTTGAGATCCTCGCCGGTGGTGGTGACGTCGACTATGTCGGCGCAACGGCAGTCGAGTTCATCGGTGGTGGCGAATCCGCCGGCAGCTATGAAATGGTCAAGGTCGAAGGCGGCGAGTGGGTCACGCTCGGCTACCGCTGAGCCATGCTGCGTCGGGGGGCACCCTTGCCGTCCGGCGACACTTGACGTAACAGCGGGCGGCCCGGGTCAATCCCCGGGCCGCTTGCGTATCCTGAGAGCGCGACGACCAGCGACAGGCCCAGGGGACAGAACATGATAAGGGTCGAGAACCTTCACAAGCACTTCGGCGGGTTCCGTGCCTGCGACGGCGCGAGCATCGAGATCGCCGAGGGCTCCATCACCGGGTTGATCGGGCCGAACGGAGCTGGAAAGACCACGCTTTTCAACGTGATCGCGGGCGTTCTTCCGCCAACCAGCGGCAAGGTCTTCATGGGTGACGAGGATGTCACCGGCCTGCCCCCGCACGAGCTCTTTCACAAGGGCGTCCTGCGAACCTTCCAGATTGCCCACGAGTTTTCCTCGATGACCGTGCGGGAAAACCTGATGATGGTTCCCGGCGGTCAGTCGGGCGAGACGCTCTGGAACACCTGGTTCAACCGCGGCCAGATCGCCCGTGAGGAAGTCGAGATCCGTCGCAAGGCGGACGAGGTTCTGGAGTTCCTGACCATCGACCACCTGGCCGACGAGAGGGCCGGCAACCTGTCCGGCGGCCAGAAGAAGCTGTTGGAACTGGGGCGGACGATGATGGTCGACGCAAAGATCGTCTTCCTCGACGAGGTCGGCGCCGGCGTCAACCGGACGTTGCTGCGCACCATCGGCGACGCCATCATCCGCCTCAACAAGGAACGTGGCTATACCTTCTGCCTGATCGAGCACGACATGGATTTCATCGCGCGCCTCTGCGATCCGGTGATCTGCATGGCGGAGGGAAAGGTGCTTGCCGTGGGCGGCGCCCGCGAGGTCATGGAAAATGACCTCGTCATCGAGGCCTATCTCGGCACCGGCCTGAAGAACAAGGTCAAGGAAGAAAAGGCCGGCACATGAGGTGGCTCCTGCAAGCATTTGTAATTGCAGCGTTACCGGCACTTTCCACCGAAGCTGCCGCACAGCAGGATCAGGGCGAGGCCGCCGAGGTGATCCTGTTCAAGTGCTTTTTCGACTGGAGATGCGACCCGAACCGGAAATGCGACCATGCCGGGCTCGACCTTCGCATCAGGCACAATACCGACACCAACAAGGCCGAGTTCCTCGGCGATCACGGCAGCCCGCTGGACACGGTCGGCGTGCATATCGGGGATCGGTCGGTGAGCTTCCTGAGCTACCAGATATCGGGCGCCGTGGATGTGACCACCATCGCGCTGATGGACGGCGAGGCCATCCACACCTCGCATCGGATCAAGGGGATCACGATGACCCCGGAACAATACCTGGGCGAGTGTATCGCCCTGCCCTCCTCGGAGTGAGCGCATGAGCGAGAAATTCCTGATCGGTGACAGGATGTCGGGCGGCTACGGCCAGGGCCCGAACATCCTGCACGGCTGCACCCTTGCCGTCGACAAGGGGGAAATCGCGGTGATCGTCGGGCCCAATGGCGCCGGCAAGTCCACCGCGATGAAGGCGGTCTTCGGCATGCTGAACGTGCGCGAGGGCGCCGTGCGGCTCGGAGGCGAGGACATCACCGCGCTGACACCGCAGAACCGGGTCGGCAAGGGCATGGCTTTCGTGCCGCAGACCAACAACATCTTCACCTCGATGACGGTCGAAGAGAACCTGGAGATGGGCGCCTTCCTGCGGGACGACGACATTTCCGAGACGATGGAGCAGGTCTACGACCTGTTCCCGATCCTGCGCGACAAGCGCCGGCAGGCTGCGGGCGAGCTTTCGGGCGGCCAGCGCCAGCAGGTCGCCGTCGGGCGGGCACTGATGACCCAGCCGACCGTACTGATGCTCGACGAGCCGACTGCCGGTGTCTCGCCCATCGTCATGGACGAGCTTTTCGACCGGATCATCGAGGTTGCGCGAACCGGCATCTCGATCCTGATGGTGGAACAGAACGCCCGCCAGGCCCTTGGAATCGCGGACACCGGCTATGTTCTGGTGCAGGGCCGCAACGCCCATACCGGGACCGGAAAGGCGCTGCTGGAAGACCCGGAGGTCCGCCGGACCTTCCTGGGAGGGACGTGATGAGGACGACGTTTCACACGGCGGTTGTCGCCGGACACGCGTCGGCCACCATGGCCCCGGCCGAGACGCCGACATGCAGGACCCTCAAGACCTTTGACGGCGCAGGAAACTGCCGGACGAACGCGGAGACCCTGTCCTTCGCCTTCGAGCCGGTCAAGGTGCGCCGCTCGGGCGAAGGCGAGTGGCGTCTGAGGTACAACGGAAGGACCGCCCGTGCCGACGGAGCGTCCGAATATGGCCCGTTTCTTTGGGCCGAGGGCACGAATGACATTCAATCGCTGATGCTGTCTGACGAAACCCACATTCTCTGGCACAGCGCCCGGTCATCCGGCGCGGTGATCCGTTTCATGAATTGCGAGGAAGGGTAACGAAAGATGGACCTTCTCAATGCCTTCGTGGCGCTTCTCAACTTCGTTATCGTTCCGGCGACGGCCTATGGCAGCCAGTTGGCGCTCGGCGCGCTCGGGGTGACGCTGATCTATGGCATCCTGCGCTTTTCGAACTTCGCCCATGGCGACACGATGGCTTTTGGGGCCATGGTGACGATCCTTTTCACATGGCTGTTCCAGGCCATCGGGATTTCGATCCAGCCGCTGCCCACGGCGCTTGTCGCGCTGCCCTTCGGCATTGCGGTGACGGCGGCGATGATGCTCTTGACCGATCGATGGATCTACCGTTTCTACCGTGAACAGAAGGCAAAGCCGATCATCCTCGTGATGGCCTCGCTTGGCGTGATGTTCGTGCTCAACGGTGTTGTTCGGGTCATCATCGGCCCCGGCGAGCAACGGTTCAACGACGGCGAGCGGTTCATCATCCGAGCCCGCGATTTCAAGGAGATGACCGGTCTGAGCGAGGGGCTTGCCTTCAAGACATCGCAGGGTATCACCATCGTGGTCACCATCCTGGCCGTGGCGGTCCTCTTCTGGTTCCTGAACCGGACCCGCACGGGCAAGTCGATGCGGGCCTATTCCGACAACGAGGACCTTGCGCTTCTCTCCGGCATCGACCCGGAGAAAGTGGTCCGTGTGACCTGGATCCTGGCCGCGATCCTCGCGACCACGGCAGGCGTTCTGTACGGGCTCGACAAGGCCTTCAAGCCCTTCACCTACTTCCAGCTACTGCTGCCGATCTTCGCCTCTGCCATCGTCGGCGGGCTGGGCAATCCGCTTGGTGCGATCGCAGGTGGCTACATCATAGCCTTTTCCGAGGTGACCCTCACCTACGCCTGGAAAAAGGTCGCCACCTACGTCTTGCCGGACAGCATGGCGCCCGACGGCCTCGTCCAGTTGCTGTCGACCGACTACAAATACGCGGTCTCGTTCACGATCCTGGTGATCGTGTTGATCTTCAAGCCCTACGGGATCTTCAGGGGGAAAGCGGTATGAACCGGAACGCTCTTCTCTTCGGCGGGGTTGCCCTGCTCTATGTGCTGACGGGCTTTTTCCAGTCCTGGAACACGGCGCTGGCGATCTTCAACATGGGCCTGATCTCCGCCGTGATGGCGCTTGGCGTGAACATCCAGTGGGGCTACGCGGGGCTCTTCAACGTCGGGATCATGGGCTTCGTTGCCCTTGGGGGACTTGCCACAGTTCTGGTCTCCGCCCCCCCGGTTGGCGAGGCCTGGGCCGCTGGCGGTCTGCGCATCCTGATCGCATTGGTGGTCGGCGCCGGAACCGTTCTGGCCGGGGTTCTGACGTTCAAACGCATGACGCCCGGACGGGCACGCAACCTTGCGGTCATCGGGATCTTCGTCGTGGGATTCGTGCTGTACCGGACGCTCTTCGATCCGGCCCGTGACGCGATCGAGGCTGTGAATCCATCGGTGTCCGGGTTCCTTGGCGGTGCGAACCTGCCGATTCTCATTGCATGGCCGGTCGGGGGCCTGATCGCGGCCGGAGCCGCGTGGCTCATTGGCAAGACCGCGCTTGGCCTCCGCTCCGACTACCTCGCGATTGCCACGCTCGGCATCGCGGAGATCATCATCGCGGTGATGAAGAACGAGGACTGGATGGCGCGCGGGGTGAAGAACGTTGTCGGCCTGCCGCGCCCGGTCCCCTACGAGGTCGATCTTCAGGAAAGCACCACCTTCGTGGAACGCGCCGTAGGCCTGGGCCTCGATCCCGCCGCGGCCTCTTCGCTTTGGGTCAAGATCCTCTACGCCGGGCTGTTCGCGGCCGTCTTGCTGGCGCTCATCTGGCTCACGCAGATGGCGCTGAACTCGCCTTGGGGGCGGATGATGCGGGCCATCCGCGACAACGAGACCGCAGCCGAGGCGATGGGCAAGGACGTGACGCGCCGCCACCTTCAGATCTTCGTCATCGGGTCCGCGATCTGCGGCATGGCCGGTGCGATGATGACGACACTTGACGGGCAGCTGACCCCCGGCACCTACCAGCCGCTCCGGTTTACCTTCCTGATCTGGGTGATGGTGATCGTTGGTGGATCGGGGAACAACTGGGGTTCGGTGCTCGGCGGATTCCTGATCTGGTGGCTCTGGATCCAGGTCGAACCGATTGGCGGCGCGATCATGAACGTGGTGACCCTGCCGCTGCCGGATGGCTCCGGCCTGAAGGAGCACCTGCTGGATTCGGTGCAGCACATCCGGTTGCTGACAATGGGTGTGGTGCTGCTGCTCGTGCTCAGGTTCAGCCCAAGGGGTTTGATCCCGGAGAAATAGCCGTCGGGCAATATCCCGATACTGGAAGGGCCTGCGGATTTCCGTGGGCTCTTTTTTTGCGTTCCCTTGCAGGGGTGTCGCGGAGACCAGGCGTGCCGTTCACCTCGACGCGTTTTCCTCAGACGAGACCGGCGAAGCTCAGCCGCGCACATGGCGATTGACATGCCCGCGCTGGCAGCGTTCCGGCAGGGTCCTGCCGCCGAACCCGCTTCAGGATCGGACGCGCCGAATCGAACCACCCGGCAGGTGCGGCAAAACCTCGCCTGCACTCGTGGCAGGGCAGCGGCCGCTCCTGCCGTGCATTGCTGTGTTTCCGAAGTGGTCGGGACGGCAAGATTCGAACTTGCGACCTACGGTACCCAAAACCGTCGCGCTACCAGGCTGCGCTACGCCCCGATCCGGTACCGCTATATGACGGGCCTTGCTGAGAACCTCAAGGGAGGATTTTCCAATCCTGGCTGTTGAGCGTTCGCGGGTCGGCAAGTAGGACTTGTGGAGCAATCAGGAAGGTTCGATGTTCGCAATCCGCTCCATATTGATCGCCGCCTGCGTCTTCATGCTCGCCGCCTGCTCCGGAGGCCGGGATGCAGGCACGTCCGGTGCACAGGCCAGCCGCTTCCTGACCGAAGACGAGTTGCCCCTATATCCCAACGAAACGCCGGAGCTTCGCCTGCTGATCAACCGCTACGCGTCGCTCTACGATGTCCCGGTGGAACTGGTGCATCGCGTGGTCATCCGCGAAAGCACGCATCGCCCGGGCGCCCGCAACGGGCCGTATTACGGGCTCATGCAGATCCTGCCGCAAACCGCGCGCACGATGGGGCACCGGGGACCTCCGGGCGAATTGCTGGATGCCGAAACCAACCTGAAATATGCGGTGAAGTACCTGCGCGGCGCGTGGTTGCTATCGGACGGCAGCCATGACAAGGCCGTCTACTGGTATTCGCGCGGTTACTACTACGAAGCCAAACGGCGCGGGATGCTGGTGGAAACGGGATTGCGACCTGGGTAGCGGTCAGCGCTGCTCGGCCGCACGCTGCGGTGTGATCCCCGCCCAGATACCCCCGAGCACAAGCCCTGCAGCGAGGACCATTTGCAGGCTGATAGCCTCTCCCAGGAAGACAAGCCCCATGGCAGCGGCGATCACCGGGACAGACAGCTGTGCCAACGCGGCCGTGCTGCTCCCCAACCGGGGCAGAATGGCGTACCAGAGCGCATATCCCAGCCCCGATGCCAGCGCGCCCGATGCACAGGCCAGCGCGATCCCGGCCGGCTGGACCTTTTGGCCGGTGCCCGTCAGCAGCCAGGCAAGCGCCACAAATGGCAACGCGTAGACAAAGTTCCAGAAGGTTGCGGGAAGGGGGTGCGCGACACGCCGTCCGACAAATGAATAAAGCCCCCAGCCGAGGGCCGCAGCGGCCATGAGCACGGCTCCCGCGATCGGCAGCCGCCCCCCTTCTCCCGGCCAGAGCAAAAGCGCCAGCCCGCACATCGAGACCCCCATGCCCAGCCAGCGTCTGCGTGGAATGCTCTCTCCTGCGGCAAGTCCGGCGAGGAACATGGTCACCTGCACGCCACCGAAGAGGATCAACGCCCCAAGGCCCGTGTCCAGCGAGGTGTACGCGAAGGAGAACCCCAACAGGTAGAGGGTCAGTCCGCTCACGGCGATCAGGTTCGGCCGTGCCAGCGTTCGTGGCCGCGACGGGCCGCAGAACAACAGAACCGCCAGCATGGCGCACCCCGATGCGACGCGGATGGCTGCGAAGCCGACGGGATCGGCCAGGTCCATCGCCAGCGCGGCCCGGTTCAGCATCGAGTTCGCCGCAAAGGCGGTCATGACTAGGGCGGTCAGCAGAAACAGGCGCATGGCGGCAGGCTCGCAGGGCTCAGGGCACTTGCCCCGGTGCAGGGTGCAACCGGGCGATGGTTGCCCGATGGTTCTGTCGGCGCAACGAAAAAGAGCGCCGCCCGAGGGCCGCGCTCTTCACGGTTGATTTGGCGTGTGATCAGCCGCGGGCCTTGCCCACCAGCTTCCAGACACTCGGCAGCAGCAGGGCAGCCAGCGCCAGCTTCAGAAGGTCGCCGACGACGAAGGGTGTGAGACCCCATGCAAGGATCGGCTGGTCCCAGCCATAGAGCTGGCCAAGCCACAGCAGGCCGGGGATGTAGATCAGTGCGTTGCCGACCAGCATGACGACGGCCATTTTCGGTGCGGAACGGTCCCAGCCAAGGCGTGCGAACCAGCCCAGGGCAGCGACGGCCATCACGTAGCCGACGAGGTAACCGCCCGTGCCACCCATCATGTAGGTAAGGCCGTTCGATTCAGCCGAAGAGCCCGCGAAGATGTCGAAGCCCAGGGCACCGATGCCCATGTAGGCGATGATGGTCGCAAGGCCGAGACGCGGGCCGTAGGCGGCGCCAATGGTCAGCACGGCAAATGTGCCGAGGTTCACCGGAACCGGCGAGCCGGGAACCGGGAACTTGATCTGCGCCGCGACGGTCAGGAGCGCGATGCCCAGAACCACCAGAACGGCCTGCTTGATGCGCAGGGCGCTGCCCTCGCTGGGGCCGAAGCCTTCTACGAGTACCTTGTCGAAAGTTGCCTGGGCCATGTCCCCGGTCTCCTCATCGGTTTTGATCGTGTCGCCCCCTGAAATGCAGCAATCGCCCGCACGACGCAAGGTCACGAGCGGGAATAGCGGCTATACATCACGTATTCCTTGCGCGGCCCGTTGACGCTCCACCGGCTGGACCAGACCGGCCATGCACTGAAGTCATAGGAAACCCGGTAATCGTCGGGATCACACCAGTGATGGGCCTTCGGCGCGGCTTCCCCGAACGTAAAGCTGTGAAAATAGCGGCCATCTTCGAACAGGACCTCCACCCGGCCGCCCTGCCTCACGCGCCACAGGTAACGTCGCGTCGCCGTCAGGTTCTGCCCGCCGGGCAAAACCAACCGACCGGTCTCGAAATAGTCCAGACCGCCGTCCCGGGCGGCAAACTCGGCGGTTCCGGTCAACCGCTGGCGCTGCCCTGTGCGGGCGTCCGCGATGTCTCGGTCCAGGATCCATGTCCCCGAAAGGTCTGCGAGTTCGAGCCTGTCGATCTGCGTCATCTGCTCTGCGACCTTCCCTTGCTTGCCGCCTTCGTTGCCCTTGGGTATGAAGCGCGCGATTTCCGGTGACAACACCAACGCAAAAGGCGCCCGCATGATCCCTCGCTATTCCCGCCCCGAAATGGTTGCAATCTGGTCGCCCGAGACCAAGTTCCGCATCTGGTACGAGATCGAGGCCCATGCCTGCGACGCCCAGGCCGGGCTGGGGGTGATCCCGAAGGAGAACGCCGAAGCCGTCTGGAAGGCGAAGGACGTGGAGTTCGACGTGGCCCGGATTGACGAGATCGAGGCCATCACCAAGCATGACGTCATTGCCTTCCTGACCCACCTGGCCGAGATCATCGGCAACGACGAGGCCCGTTTTGTGCATCAGGGGATGACCTCGTCCGACGTGCTGGACACCTGTTTCAACGTCCAGCTTACCCGCGCCGCCGACATCCTGATCGCCGATGTGGAAAAGCTGCTGGCTGCCCTGAAGCGCCGCGCCTACGAGCACAAGGACACCGTGCGCATCGGCCGGTCCCACGGCATCCACGCCGAACCCACGACCATGGGGCTGACGTTTGCGCGTTTCTACGCAGAGATGGACCGCAACCTCTCCCGCCTGCGCGACGCACGTGCCGAGATCGCGACCGGTGCCATCTCCGGCGCCGTTGGCACTTTCGCCAATATCGATCCCGCGGTGGAGGAGCATGTCTGCGCGCAGATGGGCCTTGTGCCCGAGCCGATCTCCACCCAGGTGATCCCGCGCGACCGCCACGCTGCCTTTTTTGCGACGCTCGGCGTTGTTGCATCCTCGATCGAGAACATCGCGACCGAGATCCGTCACATGCAGCGGACGGAGGTCCTGGAAGCCGAGGAGTTCTTTTCAAAGGGCCAGAAGGGCTCCTCCGCGATGCCGCACAAGCGCAACCCGGTGCTGACGGAAAACCTCACGGGGCTCGCCCGCCTCGTTCGCATGGCGGTTGTGCCGGCGATGGAGAATGTGGCGCTCTGGCACGAGCGCGATATCTCCCACTCCTCGGTGGAGCGAAACATCGGTCCGGATGCAACAATCACGCTCGATTTCGCGCTGGCACGCCTGACCACGGTGATCGACAAACTGGTCGTCTACCCCGAGAACATGCTCGCCAACATGAACAAGTTCCGTGGTCTGGTGATGTCCCAGCGGGTCCTGCTGGCGCTGACGCAGGCAGGCGTGAGCCGGGAGGACAGCTACCGGCTGGTGCAGCGCAACGCGATGAAGGTCTGGGAAGAAGGCAAGGATTTCAAGGAAGAACTGCTTGGGGATGCCGACGTTCTGGCCGTGCTATCCGCAGAGGAGATCGAAGAAAAGTTCGATCTCGGCTATCACACCAAGAACGTCGACACGATCTTCGCCCGCGTCTTCGGCGAGGAGTGACCAACAGGACGATGGGGGCGTCGCGTTTCGCGACGATCCCCATCCCGTCCTGCGGGAGTGCGAAAGGCGCATCCCGCTGGCGCCCCGGCCCCGACCGCGCCACCCGATTTTGCACCACGTCAATCCGCATGGACCACCGACGCCTTCCTGCCGCGCCGGGTGCCGGAACATTGTTTTTTGGGCCGGCGCCAATTCGTGCTACCTTTGTTACACGCACGAACAGGGAGATCCTCATGACCACGACGTTCAAGACTGCCCTGGCCGCAGTCTGCCTCGCCGCCCTGCCCTCGCTCGCCATTGCCGAAGGTTGCGGCTGGCGTCACATAGACGAGACGGCAAGCCAGTGCCCTGACGGGCATGCCTACGATGCCCAGTCGGGCAGCTGCGTGAAGCTGACCACAAGCTGACAGGTCGGGAACACGAAACCACCGGGGCGCGGTTTCCTCTCGGGGTAACCGCGTCTTAAGACGGGACTTCTAGGGTCGCGGTCGCAGACCATTCGGAGTTCTTCGTGGACACCCCTATCGCTCCCATTCCCATGGCCGGGTTGCCCGGCCTTGCGCCCTTGCCGGCGCTGAACGGGCCCGGTTCAATTCCCTCTCCGCCACCAACCGCCAGAATGTCGTTGTCGCGACGGCAGAAGGCTGCAGTGATCGTGCAGCTTCTGGTCCACGAGGGGGTGAAGGTCCCGCTCGACAACCTGCCCGACGACCTGCAGGAACTCCTGACAACCGAAATCGGCGCAATGCGCACGGTCGACCGGGATACGCTCGGGGCTGTTGTCGCCGAGTTCGCGGAAGAAATGGATTCCATCGGTCTGACCTTTCCCGGCGGCATCGAAGGGGCACTCGGCGCGCTCGACACCTGCCTGAGCCCCGCGACTGCGGCACGTCTTCGCCGGGAGGCGGGCGTTGCGGCGCGCGGCGATCCATGGAAACGGCTGGCCGGGCTTGAGGCGCCTCGCCTCGTGCGGGTGCTGGAGGAGGAGAGCACCGAGGTGGGGGCGGTTTTGCTATCGAAGTTGTCCGTGTCGCTCGCTGCCGAGTTGCTCGGCCAGCTTCCCGGTCCGCGTGCGCGGGAGCTGTCCTACGCGATCTCCCGAACCGGGCGGGTCGAGCCCGAAACCGTGCGCCGAATCGGCCTGTCTCTGGCGGCACAACTTGATGCCGAGCCGGTTTCGGCCTTCGAGGAGGGGCCGGTGCAACGGGTCGGTGCGATCCTTAATTCCAGCCGCGCGGCAACCCGCGATGACGTGCTTGAGGGCCTCGACGAGGCCGATGCCGAATTCGCCGCCGAAGTCCGTCGCGCAATCTTCACCTTTGCGAATGTGCCCGCGCGCATCACGCCGCGTGACATTCCACGCATTGCCCGCGGGATCGATCAAAGCGTGCTCGTGATGGCCCTCGCCTATGCCGGTCAGGACGCCACAACTAAGGACGCGCGGGACTATGTGCTGAACAACATGTCCAAGCGGATGGCCGACAGTCTGCGCGAGGAAATCGAAGAGGTCGGCGCGGTCAAGGAAAGCGATGGCGAGGACGCAATGGCCGCCGTTGTGGGAGAGATCCGACGGCTGGTGGAGGCCGGGGAACTTCTGCTGGTTGCGGAGGACGAATGATCGAAAGGTCGCCGGTACCACAGCCCGGGGGCATGACATTTTCAGCAGTGCGACACCGCACGGCTCGCCAGCCGCCGGCACGGTGTGTAGCCGGTGGCAACGAGCCAGAGGCTTGGACGGGACAGCGGCGCAGCGGGACAAGGCGCCACGTCAATAGTCGGCCACTCCCTTCCTTTTTTTGCGCCAGCCCCCGGTTGCCCCCAACTGCAACAGCACTTGGTTGACCGGAACTTCCATCCGGAATGCGCCCTGCCCGGGCGTATCCGAGAGTTGCCGCGATGATCCAGGGCCGCGCCCGGCTTGTGATCGGACGCCGCTGGCCCTATGTCTCCCCCACAAGCGAGGGGCCATGGCGACAAGCATTCAGAAAGAGCCGGGAACCGGCGGCAGCACCGGCGACTGGCTCCAGGACCGTTCCCTGCGGGCGATGATCTGGTCGGCCCGCCGCCTGCCCTACAGCGCCCGGATCCCTGCATTTGGCGCTCTGGCACGCTCCGCAATTGCGCCCCTGGCGGGCCACTATCGGCGGATCGAGGAAAACCTCGACTACATCTTCCCCGACATGGCGGACGCGGATCGCAAGGACATTGCCCGCCAGTCGGCAGACAACACCGGTCGGGTCCTGATCGAGAACTATTCCAGCGATGAACTTGCCGCCCGATCCGCGCGGATCGAACCGGCGGGCGACGGGCTCGCGGATCTCGAAGCGGCGCGTAAAAAGGGCCGAACCGTCATCCTGCTGTCCGGCCACTATGGGAACTACGAGGCGGCGCGGGGTTGCCTGATTGCCCGCGGCTATACCGTCGGCGGGATCTATCGCCCGATGAAGAACCCCTACTTCAACGCCCACTACATCGAGACGCTTCAGATCCCCGGTGGCGGGCCGGTGTTTCCGACCGGGCGCAGCGGCACCAAGGGATTCGTGGACTACCTGCGGGGCGGCGGCATCGCGATGCTGCTGAACGATATCTATATTGGCAAGGGCGAGGACCTGCCCTTCCTCGGGAAGCCGGCGATGACCAGCCTTTCGGCGGCAGAGATGGCCTTGAAATTCGACGCCGCCCTGGTGCCCGTCTTTGCGACCCGCGCGAACAACGGGCTGGATTTCACGGTCGAGGTTGACGCCGAGATCCCGCACAGCGACCCCCGGACCATGACACTTGCATACAACGCGGCGCTGGAAACCAGGGTTCGGGAGAATCCCGGGCAATGGTTCTGGACGCATCGTCGTTGGAAACGCAAATGGAACAAGGGCGCAGGCGCAGCGCCGGACCTTCACCCGGCCGCGCAATCCACCCGACAGAAATCCCGCTAGCGGTTCAGTCTACTCGGGCCGCACCGAGGATCCGGCCGTGGCCTGCGGCCTGCAGGATCACCGCGGCGGCCTCCGGCCCCGGAACCGGCACCTCCGCCACAAGATCTGCTTCGCCCGACCATTCGCCGACCACATCCCAGGCGGTGACGATGTTGGAATAGGAGATCGTCTTGCCCTGGTTCTCACCGCGATCGATCCGAACCGTCTTTTCGGGCATGAAGCGGACGAGTTGGAGCACGGCGGTGCCACCGGGCAAGGTGACGGCAGGCACCACCACCTGTAGCCGGTCGCCGTCACGTTCGGCCGAAACCCGGGCGATGGGTCCGGACGCTGCGTGTTTCATGATGGCATCGGCGAGTTCCATCGGGCGGGTGCCGACGATCTGCTCATCGCCGGACACGATCATCTGCGGCGTGTATATCGTCCGGCTGCCGGCCACATGGGCATAGGCCTTCTGCCGCTTGGTATGTTCCGGGCGGGCGAAACTGTCCGCCCAGCCGATGTAGTCCCAGTAGTCGACATGTAGCGCCAATGGCAGCACATCATCGCGCGCGGCCATGCGCGTCAGCAACTCGTCGGCCGGCGGGCAGGACGAGCATCCCTGTGACGTGAAGAGCTCGACCACCACCAGGTTGCGGGGCTCTGCCACCGCCGTGGCGACTGCACCGAGGAGCGCCGCGCCCGCGAACAAGCCGGCCAGTAAGGTGTTGCGCTTCATGACTCATCTTTCGTTTGCCCGTGCCCATCACTCTTAGCGGCTGTGCATTGCAACAACCAATCAAGACTCTGTGGGCATGCGTGAGAAGTGTCTTCCCGTGGCAAAGGGGTCAATCCGGGGCGGGGGTCAGTCCGGGTGATAGATCGTCCGGTACGGATCGGGCACCCCGGGCACACCATACTTGTCGTTCCAGTCCTTCGGGATGCCACCACTGGCGCGTTCGTATTCAGCCGCGGGAATGATCCGCATCACGGGCAGCATGAGGTCACGGACAGCCGCGCGAGACTCGACCTCCAGCTTGCGGATCACAGATCCGACCCATTCCTGCACCCGCTCTTCGGAGACGTCGAGGCACACGGAGATTTCGCGGTTGATGCGACCGTCGAGCACCATCTGCAACGCCACATGCTCTGCGGGCGACATCGCGTGGAGTGCCGCGACCAGCCCGGGCGGGACCCCTGCCGCGATCGAGCCGAGCGCGTTGTAGAGGCCCATCATCCGGTCGATCTTCTCTTCTATCCGTTTCATGTGCGCCGCCTGCGCATCGAGCCGCGCCAGTACCGCGCCCAAGTCGGCGGTGTCTTTCGGATGTGGATTGTCTGACATCTGCTCCTCCGGGTGTCGTCCGTGCCGCGCGACCTGCCTACGGTTTCGGCGCAGGCGTCGCGGCTTCCTCTTGCCCGTGTTTTCCGACAGCATCGCGCCACACGCAATGGTCCAGGTCAAAGTGACCGCGCATTCGCACGATTTCCGCGTTTCGGCCGGAGCCACCTGTCCCGCGCCCGGGTCCGCCTGCTGAGCCGGCGGCGAAACGCGGAGGGCGGATCGACCTTGATCGGAGTGCGCCACTCGTGTCACTCCAGTCACAGCAAACCCCGGACCTGAAGGGAGGCCACGCCATGGCGATCAACGTCGGCACTGACACCGCGAATACCCGCAAGGAGCTTGTCGTCGGTGACAAGACCTACGCCTACTACTCGATTCCGGCAGCGCAGGAGGCCGGCCTCGGAGATTTCTCAAGACTGCCCGCCGCGCTGAAGGTGGTGCTGGAAAACATGCTCCGATTCGAGGATGCCGGCTTCACGATCTCAGTCGATGACATCAAGGCCTTCGCAGAATGGGGCGCGAAAGGCGGTCGAAACCCGCGCGAGATTGCCTATCGTCCGGCCCGGGTGCTGATGCAGGACTTCACCGGCGTTCCGGCGGTCGTCGATCTTGCGGCCATGCGGGACGGGATCGTCGGGCTCGGCGGCGATGCGCAGCAGATCAATCCGCTGAACCCCGTCGACCTCGTCATCGATCACTCGGTGATGATCGACGAGTTCGGCAACCCGCGTGCGTTCCAGATGAATGTCGACCGCGAGTACGAACGCAACATGGAACGCTACACGTTCCTCAAGTGGGGGCAGAACGCGTTCAACAACTTCCGCGTGGTGCCGCCCGGAACGGGCATCTGCCACCAGGTCAATGTCGAATACCTCGCGCAAACCGTCTGGACCGACACCGATCAGAACGGCCAGAACGTCGCCTATCCCGACACGCTGGTGGGCACCGACAGCCATACGACGATGGTGAACGGCCTTGCGGTGCTTGGCTGGGGCGTGGGCGGTATCGAGGCCGAAGCGGCCATGCTGGGGCAGCCGATCTCCATGCTGATCCCCGAGGTGGTGGGCTTCAAGCTGACCGGCGAGATGGTCGAGGGGACCACGGGCACCGATCTTGTCCTGAAGGTGGTCGAGATGCTCCGCGCCAAGGGGGTCGTCGGCAAGTTCGTCGAGTTCTATGGCTCTGGGCTCGACCGGCTGCCGCTGGCCGACCGCGCCACCATCGCCAACATGGCACCCGAATACGGTGCCACATGCGGCTTCTTCCCTGTGGACGGCGAGACCCTTCGATACCTGCGCAACACCGGCCGCGACGAGGACCGTATCGCGCTGGTCGAGGCCTATGCCCGGGAGAACGGTTTCTGGCGCGATGGGGACTATGACCCGATCTACACCGATACGCTGGAACTCGACATGGGCACGATCGTTCCCGCGATTTCCGGTCCCAAGCGCCCGCAGGACTACACGTCGCTGGACCAGGCCGCGACGGCGTTTCTGGACGTGGTCAATGAATACCGCGGGATCGACACGACCGACGCGGCGGAGGACATGGCAGCCGAAGGCCCCGCCCCGATCGAACCCAGCGACCCGCGAAAGTCGGCGCCCGTCGAGGGCGAAGCGTACACGTTGCGGGATGGCTCTGTCGTGATCGCGTCGATCACCTCCTGTACCAATACGTCCAACCCCTACGTGATGATCGGCGCCGGTCTCGTGGCCCGCAAGGCGCGCGCCCTCGGCCTGACCCGCAAGCCTTGGGTGAAGACCTCGCTGGCGCCGGGGTCGCAGGTCGTGTCGGCCTATCTGGAGGCCGCGGGTCTGCAGGAGGATCTCGACGCGATCGGGTTCAACCTTGTCGGCTATGGCTGCACCACCTGCATCGGCAACTCGGGACCGCTGCAACCGGAAATCTCGAAGGCGATTGCCGATGGCGATCTGGTGGCGACTTCCGTTCTTTCAGGCAATCGGAACTTCGAGGGCCGGATCAGCCCTGACGTGCGTGCCAACTACCTGGCCTCGCCGCCGCTGGTCGTGGCCTACGCGCTGGCCGGTGACATGAACATCGACATCACGACCGAACCACTTGGGCAGGACAAGGACGGCAAGGACGTGTTCCTCCGGGACATCTGGCCCAGCAATGCCGAGATCGCGGAACTGGTCAAACAGACCGTGACCCGCGAGGCATTCCAGTCGAAATACGCCGATGTTTTCAAGGGCGACGACAAGTGGCAGGCGGTGGAGGTCACCGATGCGGAGACCTACGACTGGCCCGCGAACTCGACCTACATCCAGAACCCGCCCTATTTCCGGGACATGGGGATGGAGACGAAGGCCATCGAGGACATCGAAGGTGCCCGGGTCCTTGCCTTGCTGGGGGACATGATCACCACCGACCACATCTCGCCCGCGGGGTCCTTCAAGCAGGACACGCCAGCGGGCAAATACCTCGTCGACCGGCAGGTGGCGCCGCGGGAGTTCAATTCCTACGGCTCGCGTCGTGGCAACCACGAGATCATGATGCGCGGCACTTTCGCCAACATCCGCATCAAGAACGAGATGCTGGACGGGGTCGAGGGCGGTTACACCCTCGGGCCGGATGGCGCGCAGACCTCGATCTTCGAGGCCTCCATGGCCTATCAGGAGGCCGGCATCCAGCTGGTGGTCTTCGGTGGCGAGCAATATGGCGCCGGATCCTCCCGCGACTGGGCGGCCAAGGGGACCAACCTGCTCGGCGTCAAGGCGGTGATCGCCGAAAGCTTCGAGCGTATCCACCGGTCCAACCTCGTCGGCATGGGCATCATTCCCTTCGAGTTCACAGACGGGGACACGCGCAAGACCCTTGGCCTGACGGGCGACGAGACAGTTTCGATCCACGGCCTCGTCGGTGTCCAACCCCTGCAGGAGGTGCCCTGCACCATCACCCGCGCAAACGGAGAGAGCGTGCAGATCATGCTGAAATGCCGGATCGATACCGCAGTGGAGATCGAGTACATCGAGAACGGCGGCGTCCTGCAATACGTGCTGCGCAACCTCGCGCGTGCGGCTGGCTGACACCGGTCAACACGCGCAAATACAGGCCCCCGGCCCGCATGGTCGGGGGCTTTCTTTCGGCGTGATGAAGGTTGCATGGTCGCCGTTCCGGAGGGTGTTGGCATCCCCACGCCACGGCGATAGCGTCGCGGCATGCGCTTGCCTGTTCTCCTGCTGGCCGCTTCCCTCGGCGGTGTTGCCTTTGCCCTCTACGATCCCGATTTTGCCAACCTGATCTTTGTTGCGGGACTGGCGGCTTTCGCCAGCTTTTACCTGCTCGTCTGGCGCTGGATGTCGCGCGAGCCGCAGCACAGCGTCATCCTCCTCGACGGATCGAACGTCATGCACTGGAACGGGGGCGAAGCCAGGCTGGAGACGGTCAGGGACGTCCTCACGCGGCTGACCGCCCTCGGCTTCACACCCGGCGTGGTTTTCGATGCGAATGCGGGCTACAAAATGGCGGGAAGATACCTAGGCGACCGGATGCTTGCCCGAGAGCTTGGCCTGCCTTTGTCACGTGTCATGGTGGTGAGCATAGGGACCCCGGCCGACCCGGTGCTGCTCGCCGCCGCCCGGGATCTCGGTGGTCGCGTGGTCAGCAACGACCGGTTTCGAGACTGGCGTCCCGACCATCCCGAACTGAGCGAACCGGACCATGTGATTCGCGGAGGATATCGCGATGGGAAGCTCTGGCTGGACGTGGACTCACCCTGACCTGAATCGGGCCGGAGCAGCACCGTCACCCGGAGCACCCGCAGGCTAGACGTCGCGCCGATAGCCGAACCGGGCGGCCAGATCCCAGTCGATCTCTCGGTCAATCAACTCCCATGCCGGGTCAGGAATGTCGTCGCGCCAACGCGCCTTTCCGTAAAAATCAGCGTAGTAGGCCGCATCCTCATCGCCCCCCTTCGTCGATTTCTCCAGGAGCGTCGGGTTTTCCTGCGGGCTGTGCAGGAACGGCGCCAGCCGGGAAAAAACGGCGCGCTGGTCCACGGCGAAGTCTTCGAACAGGATGGTCTGGTGCGCGATCCCCGCCCTGTCGAGTTGAGTCATGAAGTCACCGTAGCTCGTCAGTTTGGCATTGAAGAGCGCCGCGGGATGCATCGGGCGCCCCCCAAGGTTCTCTCGCCGAAAGGTCGGAACCTCGGTACACAGAAACGCTGTCAGGTCGGGTGCGGCCTCTCGCGCAGCCGTCACGTGGTAGGGACTGCGGTAGAGCGCGCGTAGCCAGCTTGCCGGGTGCCGGACGCAAAACACCACAAGCGCACCGTCGAGAGAGGACAGATCGTCAAAATACGTCGCGGCGTGTTTCCATGCAAAAGCAGGCGGTTGTCCGGCGAAGTTCCTGTCCGCCAGACGCTCGACAAAGTGTGTCCCCCAGCCGAACCGGTGCATCGAGTGCAGCAGCAGCCCGGATGGGTTTCGCAGGTCCCGCGCCATCGAGGGCAGCACCCGGGAGGCGGAGTTGCTCTCGATCAGCTGCCTGAGCGCATTGGTCGAGGTGTTCCGCTCCCCGAAGATTTTCACCCGACGCGGCATCCGCCCCGCCCGTGTGCGGCGCGCGTCAGCCGCTTTCCCTGAGCCGCTTGAACAGGCTGGAGGTGTCCCAACGCCCGCCACCCATCTTCTGCACATCCTTGTAGAACTGGTCGACGATCGCCGTCACCGGCAGGCTGGCGCCGGTTTCGTTGGCCGTGTCGAGGCAGATCCCAAGGTCCTTGCGCATCCAGTCGACCGCAAAACCGTGTTCGAAGTGATCGTCCAGCATGGTCTCAAAGCGGTTCACCATCTGCCAGGACCCGGCGGCCCCGCCCCCGATCACGTCAATGACTGCGCGCCCGTCGAGACCGGCCTTTTCCGCGAAGTGCAATCCTTCGGACAGCCCCTGTACCAGTCCTGCGATACAGATCTGGTTGACCATCTTCGTCAGCTGTCCGGCGCCGCTGTCGCCCAGCCTGCGACAGGCCTTGGCATAGGCGTCGATAATCGGCTCGGACCGTTGGTATGCCCCTTCGTCGCCGCCGCACATGACCACCAGTTGCCCGTTCTCGGCCCCTGCCTGGCCACCGGAAATCGGCGCATCGACGAAGCAGACCTGGCGTTCGTCGGCAGCCGCGTACATCTCCCGTGTCACCTTCGCGGAAACAGTCGTGTGGTCCACGAAGACCGACCCGGCCGGCATCGTCTGGAAAGCGCCGTTTTCACCGGTGCAGACGCTCCGAAGGTCGTCGTCATTGCCGACGCAGGACATGACGAAATCCTTGCCCTCTGCCGCCGCCGCCGGGGTGGGTGCACTCTGGCCGCCAAACTCGGCAACCCAGGCCTCCGCCTTCGCTGCGGTCCGGTTGTAGACAGTGACCTCGTGTCCGGCCTTGGCGAGATACCCGGCCATCGGATATCCCATTACGCCGAGCCCAAGAAATGCGACTTTTGCCATGTGTTTGCCCTCGTCCCGTTTGCTGGATCCGGGCACATCGTTCATGTGACCGGAAAAACCGGTTCCCCCGGTTATGGATGCACTTTAGGTTCCACCCAGACCTACCCGGATGCGGAGACGGGTCAACAGGAAGAGGCAGGATGGAACGCGTTTTTCGCTGGACGCTCAGACTTTTTACCGGCACCGCCCTGCTGATCGCGGGCGGGCTGGCGCTGATCTATTTCTTCGCCAGCCGGTCGATCCCGGACTACGACGCCAAGTGGACGGTCGACGGGATCACGGCGCCGGTGGAGATCGTGCGCGACAACGCCAATGTCCCGCATGTCTTTGGCGAAACGGATGCCGATGTCTTCTATGGTCTCGGGTTCGCGCACGCGCAGGATCGGCTGTGGCAGATGACGCTGTTGCGCCGGACGGCGCAAGGCAGGCTGTCAGAGCTGTTCGGCGCGCGCACCGTGAAGACCGACGAGTTCCTGCGGCGGCTGGATCTGTACCGCGCGGCGAACGCCTCCTTCGAGGTGCAGGACGACGATGCCAAGGCGGCGCTGCGCGCCTATGCGGCCGGGGTGAACGCCTGGATTGCCAAGGTCAACTCCGAGGCCCTCGGGCGCGGCGCGCCGGAGTTCTTTCTGTTCCGCCCGGAAATCGCCTTCTGGCAACCGGCGGATTCCATTGTCATCGCCAAGATCATGGCGTTGGATCTCGCGGGGCAGATGCAGGACGAGATCCTGCGTGCGCAGGCTTCGCTCCTGCTCTCGCCGGAGCGCCTTGTGGACCTGATGCCGGATGTTCCCGACGCGGAAGCCGCCGCACAGGACTTTGGCGCGCTTTTTCCCGGCCTGCCGCGCAAACCCGCGGCGCCGGGATGGCAGGGCGCGCCACTTTTGCCGGTGAAACCGGTCGGTATGGGGGGCGCGTCCAATGCCTGGGCCGCGGCGCCCTCCCGATCCGCAGCAAACGCACCCCTGTTGGCCAACGATCCGCACCTCGGTCTGACGGCCCCGACGATCTGGTATCTTGCCCGCCTCGAACTGGAAACCGGCGGCGTGATCGGGGCCACGATCCCGGGAATGCCGGTGGTGCTCGCCGGTCGTTCCGCGAAGCTGGGCTGGGGGATCACCTATGCCTATGTCGACGATCAGGATCTTTTCATCGAGGAACTCAACCCCGCCAATTCGGAGGAATACCGGACACCGTACGGCTGGGCCCCTTTCCGGACTGAGCGATCGATCATCTCGATCGCCGATGCCGATCCGCTGACCATCACCATGCGCTGGACGGAAAACGGCCCTGTCCTTCCCGGCAGCCATTTCGACCTCGACAGGATCACCCCGCCGGGCCATGTCGCGGCGCTGGCATGGACCGCGCTGAGCCCGCATGACACCAGCCTCACCGCCGCAATCCGGCTGATGCGCTCCGGCTCGATCGATGACGCCATAGATGCCACAGAAGGTTTCATCGCCCCGGCGCTGAACCTTGTGCTGGCCGATGCCGATGGGGTGGCAATGCAGGTCATCGGTGCGCAACCCGCCCGCGACCCCGGTCATGTCAGCCAGGGCCGGCTACCGTCGCTTGGCTGGCACATCCGGAACCGCTGGAACGGGCGCCTCGACTACGAGAAGAACCCTCGCGTGCTGTCACCCGAGGGTGGTCTGGTCGGAAACACCAACAACCGGACCTCGACCAAGCCTTTTCCGGAGCATGTCAGCTTTGTCTGGGGCGACACGCAGCGGATCCAGCGGCTCGACAAACTGATGGCCGAACGGGAGGTCCACACGCGGGAGAGCTTCATCGCCGCGCAGCTCGATACGGTGTCTGTCACCGCGCGCAGCCTTTTGCCGCTTATCGCGCGGGATCTCTGGTACACCGGCGAAGCCGCTCCCGATGGCACGCCCGAACGCCAGAGGCAGCGGGCGTTGGACCTGCTGGCGAACTGGAACGGCGAGATGAACGAACACCTCCCCGAACCGCTCATCTACGCCGCCTGGTTGCGGCAGCTTCAGCACAAGCTCATCGAGGACGACCTAGGCCCCTTGTCGCAGGCCTATACCCATGCCGATCCGATTTTCATCGAGCGGGTGTACCGCAACATCGACGGCGCTGCGGCGTGGTGCAACATCAAGCAATCGGCGATGGAGGAAACCTGCGCCGACATTGCGCGGATCGCGCTGGACGAGGCGCTGCTCTGGATCGGCGAAACCTATGGCACGGCGCTTGAAAGCCTCCGCTGGGGAGATGCCCACGAGGCGGTGCACAAGCATCAGGTTCTGGGAGATGTCCCGGGGCTGAAGTGGATCGTGAACATTCGCCAGTCGACTTCCGGGGGCGACAACACGCTTCAGCGGGGCAAGACGAGCGGCACCGGTCCCAATCCCTTCCTCAACACGCATTCTGCCGGCTACCGTGGCGTCTATGATTTCGCCGACCCCGACGCTTCCGTCTTCGTGACGGCAACCGGCCAATCCGGCCACCCCCTCAGCCGGCACTACGATGACCTTGGCGAGTTGTGGCGGCAGGGCGAGTATATCCCGATGACGCTCAACCCCGAACTGGCCCGGGCCGGTGCGGTTGGCATCACGCGTTTGATGCCGCAGCCCTAACGGACACAGGGGCGGCTCGGGCCGTCGCGTTCGGATAAGATCCCATGGTTGATTGAGACTGCGCGCCCTTTGCGAAGACGGTGCCCGGACAGGCTTTGAACCACTATCCGTCCAGTTTCGGGGCGAAGATGTTGCCCTCACCAACGGGATCGGCTCCGACGGCGCGATATCCTTATCCCGAACAGGATCGCCAGCCCTCAGGTCAAGGCAGAACCGAACCGCGATGCCCCGCAACGGGGATCGATCCGGTCATTTGGCCCAAGATGTTGCGAACTCCGGACGACAATCGGGGTGTTGTGTCTGCAAGCAGCAGAAACCGACTGGACCCGGGCCGCGTCCACGGGCGGATCACTTCTCGACGTGCACGCGGCTGCCTAGAGTTCAGCGTAGCGCCGGGCCTGTTTCGCCGTCCAGCGGACGTCCAACTCCCAGCCAAGCTCACCTTGGCGTTCGGCCTCCACGATTTTCTGCTCATGAAGCCAGGCGCGTTTCCGCCCCTCTGCGAAAGCCAGCTGCAGAGTCGCGTCGGTCCGCGCCCCGTCGAGGGCGGCCGTCACCGCTTCGACCAGCGTATCCATCCCGGCACCGGTCCAGGCAGAGAGCGTCAGCACCTCCTCCCGCCGGTCGGCAACGTTCTGCAAAGACTCCCGGTCGGCCTCCGGCACCAGGTCCATCTTGTTCCAGATTTCGAGCCGCGGGATGTCCTCGTCGACACCAAGATCTTTCAAGATGCTCTCCACGTCCGCTGCCTGTGCCGCGGTTTCCACGTGGCTGATATCCCTGACATGCAGGACAAGATCGGCGGAAAGGACCTCTTCAAGCGTGGCGCGGAATGCGGCGACAAGCTGGGTCGGCAGGTTGGAAATGAAGCCCACTGTGTCCGACAGGATGACCTTCTGACCGGTGGTCAGCGTCACCCCGCGCATGGTCGGGTCCAGCGTCGCGAAGAGCATGTCCTTCGCCATCACATCGGCCCCCGTCAGCCGGTTGAACAGCGTCGATTTCCCGGCATTGGTGTAGCCAACAAGCGCGACAACCGGGAACGGCACCTTGGCCCGTGCCGCACGGTGCAGGGTCCGGGTCTTCACTACCTTTTCGAGCTGCCGCCGGATCCTCGTGATCGCATCGTCGATGGCGCGACGGTCGGCCTCGATCTGGGTTTCCCCGGGGCCGCCGACGAATCCGAGCCCGCCGCGTTGCCGCTCAAGGTGGGTCCAGGCACGCACCAGCCGTGTCCGTTGGTAGCTCAGGGCGGCAAGTTCGACCTGTAGCACGCCTTCCCGAGTTGCGGCCCGGTCGGCGAAGATCTCCAGGATCAGCCCGGTCCGGTCCAGGAGCTTGACGCCCCATTCCTTTTCGAGATTGCGCTGCTGTACCGGCGTCACCGGTCCGTCGATCAGGACGAGACCGACATCCAGCGCCTCGATTCGCGCTTTCAGCTCTTCGAGCTTGCCCGATCCAAAAAGCGTTCCCGGTTGCGCCTGCCGTACAGGCACGACCTCGGCTCCCGCCACTTCGAGCCCCGGCAAGGCAACGGCAAGCGACACAGCTTCATCGAGACCGGACTGCGCGGGGCGCCGGTCTGGATCGGTCTGAATGTCGGGGTGCAGGACGAGGGCTCGTTCCATCGGGCCCGAGGCCCCCTCCTCCCCGGAGTGATGCTGGCTCAGTCTTCGTTCTCGTAGAGGCTGATGGGTTGTGCCGGCATGATTGTCGAAATCGCGTGCTTGTACACAAGCTGCGACGCTCCGTCGCGGCGCAGGAGCACACAGAAATTGTCGAACCAGGTGATCACGCCCTGCAATTTCACGCCGTTAATTAAAAAGATTGTCACCGGAACCTTGGTCTTGCGAACGTGGTTCAGGAATACATCCTGCAAGTTCTGCTTATCTGCAGCCATTATTCTTGCCTTGTTTTGTTATACTTGGCGTAATGCCAGTCTCGTTTTCCGGGCGGCAAACCACCCGTCAGACCTCACTATGGTATGTGTTGCTGACAGATTCCAGCCCGAACCGACACTCCCACCGCGGCGATTTGCGCCCGCAGCAACACCGCCCGGTCAATTGCGCCAGAATTGCGGGTTGAACAGCGCCAGAAGCGCCAGAGTTTCGAGCCGCCCCAACGCCATGGCCATCGCGAGGATGATCTTTCCCGGATCGTTCAACGCGGCGTAGGTGACCGGATGATCCAGCACCACGCCCGCCGCCGGTCCGGTGGTGGAAAGCGCGGCGACACTCATCACCATCGACTCGTCGAATTCCGTACCGGTCGTGGCCAGCAGCATCGCCACCACGGCGAGCGTCAGCGCAAACAGCATGAAGAAGATCCAGGCGACGTAGGCGCCTTGTGTGCGGATGCGACGGGCGACCTTGCCCGACCCTCCGACGGACGACGGGTAGATCAGCCGCTCCATTTCCCGTTCGGAATGCTTGTAGAGCGCGTAGACCCGCAGCAGTTTCACCCCGCCCGCGGTTGTCGCGACACCGCCGCCGATCAGCCCCAGCGCAAGCAGGACGATCCCCGGTGTCTGAAGTCCGGACCAGGCCGAGGACACGTCCCATTCCGCGCTGACGAACCCCGCTGTCGACAGGAAGGACAACACCGAAAAGGCCGCCCCCCACAAGGCCCGCGTGGCGGAGGGCAGCTCGCCCACCGTATCGACCTCGTAGGCGCCGACCCAGTGGCGCAGGAACAGGAAGCTCGGTACCAGAATCAGCAGGCCGAGGCCGATCCGCGCCTCCGGATCCTCGAACAGGCTGCGCGCGCCGTAGGGGGTGAAATCGCCGGAGAATGTCACGCGTGAGATCGCGAAGGCGAAGAAAATGAAGATCAGAAACTCTCCGGCCAGACCGGCCTTCGCATATTCCATTCCACCAACCGGGCTGATCCCGGAGGTCGAAAGCGTCGACATGGCGTGGCAGACCGCGACCAATGGTGTTTCACCCAGCATCACGAGACCCAGCCAGAGTGCGGCGGTCAGCCCCGTGTATATTGGCAGGAGTTGCACCGAGTATCGCAACAGGCGATCACGCGGGTCGCCCATTCCGATCCTGCCACGGCGGCCGCCGCGTGTGGCGGATCCCATGCGCATGGGCGAAACCACCTCGAAACCGCCGAGGTTCATCGGCGCCAGTATGGCGATTGCCGCAACCCAGATCAGAAACCCTCCGAGCCACCCCACTAGGGCTCGCCACAGATGCACGGCCGGGGGCAGGCGATCGGCAGGGAACAGCGTCGCGCCGGTCGTGGTGATGGAGGACACCATCTCGAACCAGGCATTCAGGTAGGTTGTCGATCGCACGGCCTGCTCAAACGGCACCGCGAGGATCAGCGGAAGCAGTGTGTAGGCCGCAACCAACGCGGCAAGGTGGCTGCGCGCAAGACTGCGTGGCTGGTAGTTCAGCACCGCAATGGCGAGGATCGCGGTCACGAAGGTGCACAGCACCCCGGACAGGCCGAAGGTATGGGCCAGCCGGAAATCCCCGGTCCACATCGCATATCCCGCCGGCACGAACATCGCCAGCGACCCGATACCGGTCAGGATCACGATCAGGGGCAGATCGAGGAGCCTGCGCATGGTTCAGAAGAAATCCACCGTGACCTGCAGGAGACGTTCCACCTCCGGCACATCGTCGGCCAGTGCGAAGATCATCACGATATCGCCTTCGAGGATCCGGGTGTCACCGACGGGCTTGATGATGTCCTCGTCCCGCTTGATGGCCCCCATCAGGGCGCCTTCGGGGAAGTCGATTTCCCGGATCGCCTTGCCGGAGATCGGCGAGGTCGAGAGCACCTGTGCCTCGATCACCTCCGCCTCGGCATCGCCGATGGAATAGACCCCGCGTACACGGCCATGCCGAATATGCCGCAGGATCGAACTCACCGTCGTGGCGCGCGGATTGATGTAGGCGTCGATATCCAGCGGCTCCATCAACGTCACCAGTGTCGGGTCGTTGACCAGCGCGATGGTCATCTTGCAGCCCGCCGTCTTGGCCCGCACCGCCGCGAGCAGATTGACCTTGTCATCGTCGGTCACACAGATCACCGCGTCGGCGCGGTCGATGCTGGCCTCCGCCAGCGTTGCGCTGTCCATGCCATCGCCATGCAGCACGATTGTCCGTTCCAGCGCGTCGGCGGCGCGTTCGGCCGCAGCCCGATCCCGCTCGATCATGCGGGCGCGGATCCGCGTCTCCGAGCGTTCCAGCGACTTGGCCACGGAGAGCCCCACATTGCCTGCACCGATAATGACCACCCGCTCTGCCTTCTGGGTCAGCTTCCCGAAAATATCGAGGGTTCGGTCCACGTCCTCATGCAGCGCAGCAAGGTAGACCTGGTCGCCGGAAAACAGCTGGTCCCGCGGCTCCGGAGCAAACAGGGTGCCATCCCGGCGCACGCCGACAACGACCGCACGCAGCGTCGAGAACAGGTCCGTCAACTGGCGCAGCGGGGTGTTCAGCACCGGGCAATCATCGTCCAGCGCAATCCCCAGCAGCTGCACCCGATCATCGAGGAAGCTCTCGGTGTCGAAGGTCGCCGGCGCCGCAATCCGTTGCAGGGCGGCCTCTGCCACCTCCCGCTCCGGGCTTATCACTACGTCGATCGGCATGTGATCGCGCTTGTAGAGGTCGCGGTAGATTGCCTCCAGGTAGCTTTGAGCCCGCAGGCGCGCGATCTTCCGCGTAACGCCAAAGACCGAATGGGCCACCTGACAGGTGACCATGTTGACCTCGTCCGAGTGGGTTGCGGCGATGACCATGTCGGCATCCTCCGCCCCTGCCCTGTCGAGCACATCGGGATAGCTGGCGTGACCGACAACGCCCTGGACATCCAGTGTGTCCGTCGCCCGGCGCACCAGTTCCGGGTTGTTGTCGACCACCGTCACATCGTTCTGTTCGCTGGATAGGTGCCGGGCGATCTGCCAGCCTACCTGGCCCGCCCCGCAAATGATGACCTTCATGGTCGTGCCCCGGCTTCATCTCGGATGTGACAGCCATGGCAGAGCCCGGGCGGAGCGTCAACGCCGCCGGGCGCGCCCGTTCGGTCTGTGTTGCGCTTATTCGGCGGCCTGCGCCGCATCCTCTATGTGGGCGACACGGCTGCCCGCCTTGGAAGATGTGACGACGCCCAGCGACTTCAGCTTCCGGTGCAGGGCCGACCGTTCCATGCCAACAAAGGTCGCGGTGCGGCTGATATTGCCACCGAAACGGTTGATCTGTGTCAGCAGGTATTCGCGCTCGAACAATTCCCGCGCTTCGCGCAGCGGCAGGGTCGCAAGGGCGCCGGACAGCACCACACGCCCGTCTTCCGTCTCGCCCCGTTCCACGCCTTCAAGCTCCCGAGGCAGGATTGGGTCGGAATTTTCCCCAAGGATCAGAACGCGTTCTATGACGTTCTTCAATTGCCGAACATTGCCCGGCAGGTGCATGGTCTGCAACAGCGCAACCGCGTCATCGCTCAACTCCCGCTGCGGCAAACCCTGGCTGGTATTGAACCCCTCGATGAAATGCACAGCCAGTTCGGGAATGTCCTCGCGCCGTTCCTCAAGCCCCGGCACGCGGATCGGCACAACGTTCAGGCGGTGGTAGAGTTCCTGCCGGAAGGACCCCGCCTCGATCTCCGCCTCCAGATCGCGATTGGTCGAGGAGATCACCCGGATATCCACGCGCACTTTCTCGCCACCACCGACGCGCTGGAACTGCTGGTCCACCAGCACCCGGAGGATCTTGGATTGCGTGCCCATTGGCATGTCGGCGATCTCGTCGAAATAGAGCACACCGCCATGCGCTTCCTCCAGCAACCCTGGTTCAACCCCGCGTTCGTTGGTTTCGCGTCCGAAGAGGACCTCTTCCATCCGCTCCGGTTCGATGGACGCGGAATTGACCGAGACGAACGGCGCGGTGGAGCGGTTCGAATTGGCATGGATATAGCGTGCGGCCACTTCCTTGCCGGCGCCGGCCGGACCGGTCAGCATCACCCGGCCATTGGACTTGGTCACCTTGTCGAGCTGGGATTTCAGCGCTTTGAAGGCGGCGCTGGTCCCGATCATTTCAGCGGTGGAAACGTCCTTGCGCCGCAACTCTGTGTTTTCCCGCCGCAGGCGCGACGTTTCCATGGCGCGACGGATGACCACCAGCAACTGGTCAATGTTGAACGGCTTTTCGATGAAATCGTAGGCACCCTGCTTGATCGCAGCGACTGCGATCTCAATGTTGCCATGGCCCGAAATGATCACGACCGGGATTTCCGGATGATCGCGCTTCACCGATTTCAGGATGTCGATCCCGTCCATCGCGCTGTCTTTCAGCCAGATGTCGAGGATCATCAGCGCCGGCTTCTCGTCATCGATCGCGCCCATGCATTCCTCGGAATTGGCCGCCAACCGGACAGAGAACCCCTCGTCGCGCAGGATATCGCCGACAAGTTCGCGAATGTCCCGTTCGTCATCGGTGATAAGAATGTCGCCCATGCTCTTGATCTCCCTCGTAATCTACTCGGCTGCCTGGCCGAGTCCGACTGCTGCAGGCAGCCGGATGATTGCCTGCGCACCGTGATGCGCGTTGCCTTCGAACACCGGGGCGTCGACAAGTTCCAACGTGCCCCCGTGTTCCTCGATGATTTTCTTGACGATGGG
Source organism: Aliiruegeria haliotis (assembly GCF_003003255.1). Taxonomy (GTDB): domain Bacteria; phylum Pseudomonadota; class Alphaproteobacteria; order Rhodobacterales; family Rhodobacteraceae; genus Tropicimonas; species Tropicimonas haliotis. The sequence goes on along the minus strand of NZ_PVTD01000001.1, from coordinate 894,864 downwards.
CAAACCCAGACCGGTGCCCTTCGCTCGCGTCGTGACATAGGGTTCGAACAACCGCCCGCGATCTTCGGGCAATCCGATCCCGTTGTCCGAAACCCGCACCTCGGCCTGGCTTCCCAGCCGCTCCAACGTCACGCGGATTTCCGGGACAAAGCCGCTGGGAGCCCCTTTTTCTTCAAGGCTCTCGATAGCTTCGCCGCCGTTCTTGATAATGTTCGTCAGTGCCTGGCCAATCATTGTCTCGTCCACGTGCACCGGTGTCGGGCCGTCGGGCAATTGCCAATGCAGCGCCTTGCCCAGTTGCTGTTTCTGCAAGGTCACCGCGTTCTCGACCAGCTCCGTCAGGTCAGCGTCGCGACGGTCCGGTTCCGGCATCCGCGCAAACTTCGAGAACTCGTCGACGATCCGGCGCAGGTCGTTGGTCTGGCGCACGATCACGTCGGTCATCGTGCCGAGGCTCTCGGCGTCTTCTTCGTCCAGTTTGCGCGTGAACTTCCGCTTCAACCGCTCGGCTGAGAGCTGGATTGGTGTCAGCGGGTTCTTGATTTCATGGGCGATGCGGCGGGCGACATCGCCCCACGCCGCCATCCGCTGTGCCGTGACCAGTTGCGTGACATCGTCAAACGCCACGACGTAGCCTTCCAGCTCGCCCTCCGACGACCGGCGTTCGGCCAGCCGCACCAACAACGTTTCCATCGCCCGGTCCCGGGTAATCTTGATCTCTTCCTGGGTCACGCTGCGTTCGTCCACGCGCAGGCGCGCCAGCAGCCCGGCAAACTCGGGCACGGTCTTGGCCAGTGCATCGTGGTGGTCGCCGGCATCCAGCGGCAGGTTCAGCAGGCGGATCGCGGCCGGGTTCATGAAATCGACCCGGCCCTCCGCATCCAGACCGATGACGCCCGCGGTGATCGAGGTCAGGACCGCCTCGAAGAGCCGCCTGCGGGTTTCGATCTTTGCGTTGGTTTCAAGGAGTTCGTCACGCTGAACCTTCAACTGGCGGGTCATCTGGTTGAACACCCGGCCAAGGATGGCGATCTCGTCGTCGCCGCTTTCCTCGCGAACCTGAACGCGCAGGTCGCCTTCGCCCACCTTCTCCGCCGCCGCGGCAAGCCGCCCGATCGGCCGCGACAAGCGTTCTGCGAACCACAGCCCGAGCCAGATCGCGGCAAGGATCAGGATCAGCGCAAACCCGAGGTACAGAAGGCTGAATTCAAACAGAATTCTCCCCCGCTCATCCTCAAGCTGGTTGTAGAGCAGGATGGATTCCGTCGTCTCGTCGAGAAGTGACAGGATATCGCCATCCACTTCCCGGCTCACGTAGAGGAATCGATCGAGGAAGGATGTCAGCTTGATCAGGGCGCGGAATTCATTGGTATCCCAATCCTCGATGATCACGACCTCGCCGTCGGCGGCACGCTGCATCTCCACGGGGCTCGGTTTCTCGAAGTCGAACAGATAGGACCGTTCCCCACGTGCCCGAATTTCTCCTGACCCATCAATGACATATGCCTCGCGCAGGCCCCGCTGAACCTGCTGCTGGCCCTGGGTCAGAACCTGCCGGATCTCCCCATCGGAGAGTGTGTAGCGGGCGGAGCGTGCGACATTCAGATAGCCCGCGAGCACCGCCGTGTCCTGCCGAAGGTCGCGCACGTGTTCCTGTTCATAGGCCTCCGCCGCCGACAGCGAAGCGCCAACGACGTTCCGGACCCGGTCGGAGAACCACCCCTCAAGGCCAATATTGATCGTCAGGCCGGCGAAGATCGCCACCAGCACCGTCGGGACAAGCGCGATGGCCGTGAAGACCCCGGTCAGGCGCATGTGGAGTTTGGACCCCGCCGACTGATCGCGGCGTGCGCCGATCATGGTTGCAACCCGGCCAAGGACCAGCGCCGCAACAACAAGCACGTAAACGATGTCGGCCAGCAAGATCAGCCGGAGCGAGGGCGAGTTTGCCCCCTGCTCCAGCGGGCCGAGCATCAGGAAGGTTGAAATGACGAGGATGGGGCCGAGCACCACGAGGGCAAAGCTCGCCGCCGTCTGAACCCGTCGTCTCCGACGCAGACGCGCAACGCCTTCCCAGTTCAACCGCCTTAGAGCGCCTGCCAAGGTTTGCCTCGTGATGTTCCTGCCACCCAGATCTGGTGGATCCGGGCAGCGCTACCGCCATATTCCGTGATCGTTCCCCAGGGCGTGCCCCGGATGCCACGGCTCTGTTGCGGTTTTACATCAACTTGCGGCGTCGTGTCACGCGAATATCGAGATCGGTGATCTTCTTGCGCAAGGTATTGCGATTTATGCCAAGAAGGTCGGCGCATTTCGCCTGATTGCCGCCAGTTGCATCCAGCGCGATCTCGATCAGCGGGATTTCCACCTCCTTGAGGATTCGCTGATAGAGACCCGGCGGCGGCAAAACACCACCGTGCAGGTCGAAGTAGCGGCGCAGGTGTTTCGCGACCGAGGCAGACAGCTTTTCGCCGTCGCCCCCGCCGACCAGCGGCTCGATTTCCGGCTGGTTGCCCAGAACAAGCTCCACCTCCGAGCGGCCAATCTCCTCCTCCGAAGAGGTGATGACCAACCGGCGAATGGTGTTCTCCAACTGGCGCACGTTGCCCGGCCAACTGTAGGCCCGCACCAGATCCATCGCGGAGGAGGACAACCGGCGCGGGTTGGCCCCGTCGCGTTCCGCGCGGGCGAGGAAGTGTTCGGCCAGAAGCGGGATGTCATCCACCCGTTCTCGCAGTGACGGGACATTCAGCGTCACGCCGCCAAGGCGGTAGAACAGGTCCTGTCGGAACGTCCCCGCCTCCATGCGCGGCATCAGGTCCCCCTGGCAGGTCGCCATGACCCGAGGGGCCGTGTCGGACAGCGCGTCCAGCATCCGGACGATGCGGCCCTGCGTCTCCATGTCGAGATCGGCAACCTCGTCGAAAAGCACCGAACCGCCGCGGGCGCGGGACAGGATCGTTGCCGGGCCGTCGAGCGTGGCGAGTTCCTCTGCCCCGGCGACCACGAAGGGCAGCGTGCGGCGGTCGGAGAAGTCGTGGATCGCTCGCGCGATGAGCGACTTGCCGGTGCCGGACTCGCCGGTGATCAGTACCGCGAGATCGGTGTTCATCACCCGCGCCACCAGCCGGTAGAGTGCCTGCATCACCGGCGTCCGGCCCACGAGCGGCAGGTCGTCGGTCCCCTCGGGCACAACCGCAGGCTCGTTGCGGGCGATAGGCGCGCGGCGTTTGGTCTCCAGCGCCTTGGCCGCCCGTTTCATCAGATCCGGCAGGTCGAACGGCTTGGGCAGGTAGTCGTAGGCATCCGCCTCTGCCGCCTGGATCGCCGTCATGATCGTGTTCTGCGCCGAGATCACGATGACCGGCAACCCGGGCCGCTCCTCGGATATCTTTGGCAGCGTTTCCAGGCCGTTGCCGTCTGGCATGATCACGTCCGAGATCACCAGGTCGCCCTTGCCTTCCTCGACCCAGCGCATCAGCGTCACGAGCGACGAGGTGGCGTGCACCTTGCAGCCCGCGCGGGTCAGCGCCTGGGTCAGAACGGTGCGGATTGTGCGGTCGTCATCCGCAACGAGAATGGTTCCGTCCATCGTAGTTACTCCTCGTTGCCCTTCTTCTTGTTTGTCACGGCCACCGGCAGGGATACGCGGAAGACCGTCTTTCCGGGCACGGATTCTACTGAAATCCAGCCTTTGTGTTCGGCGATGATCTTGCTCACCAGCGCCAGTCCGAGCCCGGTGCCGTTCTCACGGCCGGACACGAACGGTTCGAATATGTCGTCGGAGATCTCGGGCGGCAGGCCGGGACCGTTGTCCACGATCTCAACTTGCAGGGGCACGCGCGCAGCGTCCTCCCCGCCACGCCGCACCCGGAGGCTCGGTTCGTAGAAGGTGCGAATCCGGATCTCGCCCGCCTCGTCACCGGCGGCCTGCGCGGCGTTCTTGAGCAGATTCTGGAACACCTGAAGCAACTGGTCGCTGTCGCCCAGGGTCGGCGGAAGGGAGGGATCGTACTCCTCCTTTATCTTCATATGCGCGGCGAATCCGACCATCGCGGACTTGCGGGCGCGATCCAGCACGTCGTGGATGTTCACGTCCCTGACCTGCGGGGGGCGCAGGTTGCCGAACTGCTCCACCTGGTCGAGGAGTTTCACGATCCGGCGGCTCTCAGCCACGATCAGGTCGGTCAGCTCCAGGTCTTCCGCCGGAAGGTTCATCGACAGCAGCTGTGCCGCGCCGGTGATGCCGGCCAGCGGGTTCTTGATCTCGTGGGCCAGCATCTCCGCCATGCCGATCGCGGATTTTGCCGCTTTGTCGGCGGAGATCGAACGGCCAAGCCGGCCGGCAATCTCCCGCGGGGAAATCAGGAACAGGGCCCGCTCCGTATCGTTGGAAATCGGGGCGATCTGGATGTTGCATTGCACCGGCGCCTTGTCGCCCATGCCGACATCGACGTCGTTGATGAACAGGGGCGAGCGGTTGGCGCGCACCCGGGCAAGCGCCTCCTCGACGGGGGCATTGATGGCGATGCGATCATAGACGAGGTCGCCCTCCAGCGCCTTGATCGTCTTGTTCAGGAACAGTTCGGCTGCCGGGTTGATCGCGGTGATGCGGTCGTCCGGGGCTAGCACCAGTGCCGGAATGGGCAGCGAGGCCCAGATGGTTCCACTGCCTGGCATCAGGCGGCCTCCCTTTCGTTCGCCCCGAAGGCCTCCGGCAAGAGCCGCAGGACTTCCGCGCTGTCGGTTTCGGTCTGGAGCCGGCGGCGGAGCCCGGCAGGATCGCCGGCCCGATCGAGGTACCAGCCGAGGTGCTTGCGGGCAATCCGGTTGCCCAGCACCTCGCCATAGAAAGACAGCATGGCCTCGTAGTGCCCACTCACCAGATCCGCCAGGGCATCGCCCTTCGGGATGGTTGGCGCCGGGGTGCCGAACAGGTCCGCCGCGATCCCGGCCAGCAGCCACGGCTGACCCTGTGCGCCGCGCCCGACCATCACACCATCGGCGCCCGATTGCGCCATCGCCGTGCGCGCGGCGTCACTGTCGATGATATCGCCGTTCGCGATCACGGGGATGGAGACGGCGTCCTTTACCTCCCGGATCGCGCGCCAATTGGCCTGCCCCTTGTAGAACTGCTGCCGGGTGCGGCCGTGGATGGTGACCATCCGGATGCCGGCATGCTCCGCCCGGCGGGCAAGCTCGGCGGCATTGCGGGTGTCATCGTCCCAGCCCAGCCGGGTCTTCAGCGTCACCGGCACCGATACCGCCCCCACGACCGCTTCGATCAGGCTCAGCGCATGGTCGAGGTCGCGCATCAGCGCCGAGCCGCTGGCGCCTGCGCCGGAGCTGCTGGTGACCTTCTTGGCCGGGCAGCCCATGTTGATGTCGATCACGCGGGCGCCGTTCGCCTCCACCATGCGGGCGGCTTCGGCCATCCAGTGGGCTTCCCGCCCGGCGAGCTGCACCGAGGTATTCGCGATCCCGAATCCAAGCTCCGCCCTTTCGCGGACACCGGGCTTGGCCTGCACCATCTCCTGGCTGGCCACCATCTCCGACACCACCAGCCCGGCACCGAACCGCGAGACCAGCTGGCGGAACGGCAGGTCGGTGATTCCCGCAAGCGGGGCCAGCAAAACCGGAGGTGTCAGGGGCAAGTTTGCCACGCAAACCGTCAAATGATTAATCCTTGTGCATCACCAGCGGGGATAGCCCGAAGCGCGGCCGGGTTCCAAGGTTGATCCTTTTACAAATTTGCCCAAAAACAAGAATTGCACAATTTTTGATCACTCAGACCCGGCGCAGGCTTGCCCGTTGCCCTGCTCGCAGTCACCTATTAGACGGATCGCATGACGCAGAGCCAGACCACAGGGGCGGAAGCTGCCGCGCCGCGCGAGATAGCCGCCGTGATCGTTGCGGCTGGTAGGGGTGTTCGCGCAGGAGGTCCTGTTCCAAAGCAATATCAGAGTGTTGGCGGCAAGCCCGTGCTGTTGCATACGGTGGAGCGGTTCCGTGCTCACCCCGGTGTCAGGTCGATGGTCGTGGTGATCGACCCGCAGCAATCCGACCTCGCGGCGGCCTTTTTGCCTGCAGATGTGGCATCTGTGCCCGGCGGTGCCAGCCGGGATGCCTCTGTCGCCGCGGGCCTGGCCGCATTGCCTGACTCGGCGACTCACGTTCTGATCCACGATGGCGCCCGTCCGCTGGTGCCGGCGGAGGTCATCGATCGCGTCCTTGCTGCGCTGGAGGACGCCCCGGGAGCGGCCCCTGCCCTCGCAGTTACCGATGCGCTCTGGAAGGGCGAGGACGGCTGCGTCCTGCACCCCACGGCCCGCGATGGCCTCTTCCGGGCGCAGACACCGCAGGGCTTCGACCTTGCCGCGATCCGCGCCGCCCATGCCGCCCATCCCGGCGGTGCGGCCGACGACGTGGAGGTCGCTCTCGCCGCCGGGCTGGAGGTTCGGATCGTCGAGGGGCATGAAGACAACATGAAAGTGACGATGCCGGGCTGTTTCGCCCGCGCGGAACGGATCCTCGCGAAAGGAACGACGATGGATGTGAGGTTGGGCAACGGCTACGACGTGCACCGCTTCGGCGCAGGGGACCACGTGGTGCTTTGCGGGGTCGAGGTGCCACATGCGAGGGGTCTGCAGGGCCACTCCGATGCCGATGTCGGGATGCATGCAGTCACGGACGCGATATACGGCGCGCTGGCGGATGGCGATATCGGCCAGCATTTCCCGCCGTCGGACCCGCAGTGGAAGGGCGCTGCCAGCGAGATCTTCCTGCGCCATGCCGTGGATCTTGCCGCGGAACGCGGCTTCCGCATCGGCAATGTCGATTGCACGCTGGTCTGCGAGCAACCCAAGATCGGCCCTCATGCACCTTCAATGCGCAATGCGCTGGCTCGGATCATGGGGTTGGACGTCACGCGGATATCGGTCAAGGCGACCACCTCGGAACGGTTGGGTTTCACCGGCCGGGAGGAAGGCATCGCCGCCATCGCCACCGCAACGCTGGTGTCCGAATGACCGCGCCACGGTTTGTCGCCACGTTCTTCGGTGCGGGCCTTCTGCGCCCCGCGCCCGGCACATGGGGGACACTGGCAGCCCTGCCCTTCGGGTACCTGTTGCACGGGCTGGGCGGGTTTCCCCTGCTGGCGGCCGCCACATTCGCGCTGTTCGGGATCGGCTTGTGGGCCACGGCGGCAGAGACCCGGGGCCGCGACGATCACGACCCGTCGGAGATCGTTATCGACGAGGCGGTGGGAATCTGGATCGCACTCTGGCCGCTGTCTGCTGGTCTGTGGCATGCCGGCGCGGATCCGTGGCTTTTTCCCTACCCGGGCTGGGTCGGCGCCTTCGTCATGTTCCGGCTTTTCGATATCTGGAAGCCCTGGCCCGTGTCCTGGGCAGACCGCAAGCACACGCCGTTGGGCGTCATGCTGGACGACGTGATCGCCGGGGGCATGGCGGCTGTAGTTGTTGCCGCGGCGGCGGCGGTCTCACATGGTGTTTTGATGCAATGACAGAACTGACCCATGCCGTCGAAATTGGCGTCCTGCATGCCGAGACCCTTCTGGAAAAGGCCCGGACCAAGCGTCACCTCGTGGCGACGGCAGAAAGCTGCACCGGCGGGTTGATCGCTGGCGCGATTACGGAGATCCCAGGGTCTTCCGATATCTTCGATAGAGGCTTTGTCACCTATTCCAACGCCGCCAAGCGGGAGATGCTGGGCGTCAGCGCAGACACCCTGGAGGCGCATGGCGCCGTCTCGGAGCAGGTCGCGCAGGAGATGGCAGAGGGGGCGCTCGCGGCCTCCGTGGCGGATATCGCGGTCTCCGTCACCGGCATCGCCGGTCCGGGCGGCAGCGAACACAAACCGGAGGGCCGCGTCTGTTTTGGCCTGGCGCGGCGCGAGCACATCACGGTGACCAAGACCATCGATTTCGGCGCGCCGGGCCGCGTTGCAGTGCGTCAGTTCACCGTGAACCACGCGTTGGAGCTTTTGATTGGAGGGTTGGACGACGCCCCGCCGCCGAGGGATCGTCCGCTGCTGAGCCGGGAAGGCTGAGTTTCCACGCTCACTGTCGGCCCCAAGCCACTGAATTGGCGATAAACTTACCCCTGACGCGCATTCCGTTCAACGATTGCGCGAGTCTAGTCACCCTTTGGCTTTTGGTTGGCACGGATCGCATCGGCTTGGGGATTGTCCGCACGCGCGGTTGCGGTGCCCGCCGATGATATGGTCACCGACGCTGCCTTTGCCATCGATCACCAGAATCGCAGCAGGGTTCAAACGTAGTGAGTCGCAGCCGACCATCCACCGACCCGGTCAACGGTTGCAGCCGGCCCCTGCCAACCCGACCGCACGCGGTCGATGAAAGTCAGCGGTAGAGCACTTTTGCCCGCTTCTCGAACGCGCCCATGATCTGCCGCTGAGCATCGGTAAAGAACACACCGGCCGCCTTTTGCAGGATCTTGTTCTTGAACTCGAACTCGACATGGTAGTCGACCTCGCAGCCGCCTTCGACGTCCTTGAAAGCCCATTTGGAGATCAGGAACTTGAACGGACCGTCGATGTATTCGCTGACGATGGTATGCGCTTTCTTGTCCAGCGTCACCTTGGTGCCGAACTTCTCCCGGAACACCTTGAAGGAGATGACCATGTCCGCGATCTCGACCATCTTGTCGCCGTCTGGATGCCGTCCGCGAATGCGCGTGGCAGCCGTCCAGGGCAAAAATTTCGGATAGGACTGGATATCCGCCACCAGATCGTACATCTGCTGTGCGGTATACGGCATGACGCGGTTGTCGGAATGAGTGAGCATCGTGCGGCGATTGGCCTCTGTCGCTTCGGGTCTTCTGGTTGGGCATTCATGTCGTAGACTTCGCAGGCAAGTTCAAGGGAAGCCTATGTCCTCGCGACCATACGTCATCGACCAATTGATCTCGGCAAAGTCCATTGCCGCCAGAATCGAGGATCTCGCACGCGAGATCGAGGAGAATTTCGCCGACACCGATAAACTTGTCGTGGTTGGCCTTCTGCGGGGGTCGTTCGTCTTCATTGCCGATCTCGTGCGCGAACTGGACCTTCCGGTTGAAGTCGACTTCCTGGAGGCGTCGTCCTACGGCAACACCATGAAATCGAGCCGCGAGGTGCGGATCCTGAAGGATCTGCGCGGAGAGGTCGAGGGCCGCGACGTTCTGGTGGTGGAGGACATCATCGACACCGGCCACACCATGACCCGTGTCGCCGCCTTCCTGGAAGCCCGCAATCCCAAGCGGCTGCGCACCATTTGCCTTCTGGACAAGCCCGCCCGCCGGGAGGTCGACTACAAGGCAACCTGGACTGGGTTCGAGATCCCCGACAAGTTCGTCGTCGGCTACGGGATTGATTTCGCCCAACGAAACCGGAACCTCCCATATATCGGCGCCGTCCGCTTCATCGACGAACCGGAAGCGGAATAGGCACCCCTCCACACTCTCCGGCGGCCAATGCCACGGTGCGCGATGGTCGCGGATAGCGCAACCACGATTGACGTGGCGAAACCTTCACCCCAGCGTGCGGTTGCCGGAATTGGTCGGATGGGAGGGATGGATCGCGACAGCTGTATTTGATGGCCTGCTTTTGGGCGTGTCCGAAGAAAACATCGGCGCTGTCCGCGATGCCCGGATTGAAAAGAGCGTGCACACCGGTCTCGACGACGTCGTGGTGGCAAACGAGAGCGGCGACACGACCTAAGCTTCAGACCAGCTATCGGTCCGTGTCTGGTCAACGACGAAACCTGACCCTTTGGGCCGCTACGAATACGAGGTGTCAGCCACGGACTATGGCTGCGACTGGAGCCGTTTTCACGTCCAGTACCTGACCTGGGGATAGGATAGTGCGGCCACAGTGCTGACGTTCGAACGCTATGGCGGTCACCGCGATACGATCGCCATTTGGCGGGTCGACGGGGACTCGCTTCCTGACAGGCAGGACAAGGCCGCGGTCGCGTCGTTCCTCTCGTCCCTGAAGAATGCAGACACATTCGGTGGGCCCTATGATGTGGGGACCGCTCAGCGGTTTGCCCAGCCTCGGCGGTCTGTTGGAGGACGACCTCTTCCCGCCGACCCGGTCCGGCGACGAAGGGCCACAAACCTTGGCAGGCGGCGGTGGCGCCGACATCCTCAAGGGACACAATGGAATTGACCTGCTGTTTGGTGGGCGCGGGAACGATCACATCATTGGCGATGGGGACATCCACAAGGGCGGCACCTATCGTCCTGGAGACGATCGCATCTGGGCGGGCAAGGGCAACGATCAGGTCTTCGCCGGTGCGGGATCGGATATTGTCCAAGGTGGCGCGGGTGCCGACGTCATTTTCGGCGACACGGACGGACGTCCTGACGGCTAGACCTCCTTCATCTACAAGGCATGGGAAAACGGTGAAGTGCTGGATTTTATCGAGCAATCTCCGAGCGTTTTCTTCGACTTCAATTGTGCCTCGCCCCATGACACACACCAACACGCTCTATGGCGGAGCGGGAAGTCATCGTCTGTTCGGCATTGTTGGCAACGACAGGCTTGTCGGCGGTCGCGAAAAGGACTGGCTTGATGGTGGCAAGGGTGCGGACAAACTGGATGGCGGCAGGGGTCGCGACGTTCTGATCGGGGGCAAGGGGAACGACATTCTGGCCGGCGGTGCCTACCGCGATGCTTTTGTCTGTGACCGGAGATCCGGCAAGGACATCATCCGCAACTTCGACGTGGCGAACGACAGGTTGGTGTTGTGGCTGGAGACCCGTGTGATGGAGAGCGATGTCTACGAAACGTGGTACGCCAAACCTTGGCTGGCCCCCAATGGTCTGGAGGCAATCAAGTCTTCGCCAGTGGTTACGGCCAGCCAGGTCGCAAAAGGTACGCTTGTCGATTGGGGCAACGCCTATGTCCTGCTGGAGAATATCGCGCTGGACGCGTATCTTGCCTCGGCAAACGTCGTGGTTGCCTGATCCCGTTCGGGGACGGAGCGCCGGGGGGAGAAGGATATGTTCGGACCGCACTGGCTCTTTCGCATGAGGCGTTGGGTACACTCCCCGCCGTCAACGCGCCGGGTGCTGATCGTCCTTGTCGCGGTGGGTCTCTGCGTGGCGCTCTACGCGCTTGAGCACTTCGGGTTCTGGCCGGAAGGGCTGACCGCTGACCGCGCGCCGCATCGTTTGCGCTTCTGACGCCGGGACAATCAAGTTTCGACTGCAGTTGCAGCATCCCTTTGCCCTGACTTGCCAAAACGCCTAGGGTCGCACCAGACGAGGCATGGCCTCCCGACCGAAATCCACAGCCGAGGCACCAATGGGCCGCTTTCTTTCCCTCCTCCTGCTGGCCTGCGTGCTGGTTGGCGGTGCGCTTTTCTGGATCTCCCGACCGAAACCGATCGCCGATGGGGATTTGCCCGCCATGACCGGAGACGCGGAGCGAGGGCGCGATGTCTTCCTCGCCGCGGGATGTGCGTCCTGCCATGCCGATCAAGGATCGGAGCCGGTCGCGAAGCCGCTGCTGTCCGGCGGGCGTCGGCTGACCACCCCTTTCGGCACTTTCGTGGCGCCCAACATCTCCCAGGATCTGCAGCATGGAATCGGTGGGGCGAGCCTCGCCGAGCTTGCGAGTGTCCTGCAGCGCGGCGTCGGCCGCGACGGGCGCCACCTCTATCCGGTGATGCCCTATGCCTCCTACACGCGAATGACGCTGCCGGATATCGCCGACCTGAAAGCCTACCTAGAGACGCTGCCGGCCGATGACACACCCGACGGACGGCACGACCTTCCGGTTCAATACTCCATTCGTCGGAGTATCGGCCTCTGGAAGGAACGTTACATGGATCCGACCTTTGTTGGCGCCGCGCCCAGCCCGACACTGGAACGCGGACGGTACCTCGTTGAGGCGCTCGGCCATTGCGCGGAATGCCACACGCCAAGGGATCGGTTCGGCGGGCTGGACCGCACCCGGTGGATGGCGGGCGCGCCGGAGATTTCCGGGCGGGGGGCGGTCCCGAACATCACGCCCGCGGCGCTGGACTGGAGCGCGGATGAAATGGCCTGGTACCTGGAAAGTGGCTTCAACCCCGACCACAAGGAGGTCAGCCGCGACATGGAGGCCGTCATCGCCGGGATCAGCCAGCTTCCGCGTGAGGATCGCGACGCGATAGCGGCCTACATCGGTGGGCTGGCCCCGGTACAGTGAGTCGTGTCTTCGTTGGCAAACACGCTGCTGACATGAACGCTGAGAGCGTCGTCGCCAACGTGACTGCGATGACACCCGCGCCCGTTTCTCGCAGCCAGACGACGCCCTGCGACGGGATCGGTTGCACTGGGTGTCAGATCGGGGCGCCGACACATTCCGGTGGGCTCAATGGTAAACTTGCCGTGGTTCCGTGACCTCATACCGACAGGTTGGACGAACAGGCCGCACCTGCCTCGCGTCCTGCCCGGCGGACGCGTGGTCCGCCCCACCGGGGCGCGAAAGGTAGCGCGTCGTCAGCTTTGGTTGTGCTTGCGCAACCGTGCTTCGCGCAGCCGCGCGAAATCGTCCCCGGCATGATAGCTGGAACGGGTCAGCGGCGTGGCGGAGACCATCAGGAACCCTTTGCCAAAAGCCGCCTTTTCATAGGCCTTGAACTCCTCCGGTGTCACGAACCGTTCGACCGCGTGGTGTTTCGGCGTCGGTTGGAGGTACTGGCCAATGGTCAGGAAATCGATGTCGGCGGCCCGCATGTCGTCCATGACCTGCTGCACACCCTGCTTGTCCTCGCCCAGACCGACCATGATGCCCGACTTGGTGAACATCGTCGGGTCCAGTTCCTTCACCCGCTGCAACAGCCGCAGGGAATGGAAGTAGCGCGCGCCGGGCCGCACCGTCGGATAGAGCCCCGGCACGGTTTCCAGGTTGTGGTTGAAGACATCGGGCTTCGCCTCGACCACGATCTCCAGCACGGAAGGATCGCACTTCAGGAAGTCCGGCGTCAGAATCTCGATCGTGGTCTCCGGAGACCGATGGCGAATGGCGCGGATTGTCTGTGCGAAATGGTCGGCGCCGCCATCTTCGAGGTCATCGCGGTCCACCGAGGTGATCACGACATGCTGCAGGCCGAGTTTATGTACCGCGTGGGCCACCCTGCCCGGCTCGAAAACATCAAGCGCGTCAGGTCGCCCGGTGGCGACGTTGCAGAAGGTACAGCCCCGCGTGCAGATCTCTCCCATGATCATCATGGTCGCATGACCCCTGCTCCAGCATTCCCCGACATTGGGGCAACCCGCTTCCTCGCAGACCGTCGAGAGACCATGATCCCGCATGATCTTGTGCGTGTCGTTGTAGCCGGGCCCGCCGGGGGCTTTCACCCGGATCCAGCTGGGTTTCTTCGGCTGGGCATTGTCCGGGCGGTGGGCCTTTTCGGGATGGCGTTCGCCGGGGATCTTCAGGTCGCGCATCGTTTCACCTCGCAATTCAGGTAAACATATAGGCTCGGGTCACTGAAACCAATTGCCATATACGCCGCGCATGCCTGCTATGCGATGTACCCGGGGTCACGCAGGTCCGGGACCGGCGCTTGGAAAACCGGCATCAAGGCATAGGTACTGTCCGGGCACAGGGTTCGCTCGCTGGCCGACGGTGGTTTTATTCAAGTGCAGCACCGCGGCGGGACGGGAAAGCCCTGTGTTCGGCCCTTCCCATTTCTCCGTTCCCGCACGGGATCACCCCATCGCATCCTCGACGCAGGAGAGCGTCTCTCCAACCCCCGTCAGCAGCGTCGCCTCCTTGCCCTTGACCCAGAAGGAGATCGTTTTGCCGTCCCAGTTATCGGTCTCGTAGTGGCTGCCGGACCCGGATTCGACCCGCGGTAGCACGACGGCCACATCTCTCCAGCGCAGGGTGACCAACGGTTCGGATGTGTTGACAAAGACCGCGCTGACCAGAGCGCCGAACCCCTCGCAGGCATAGGGGAAGGGGCCGAGCGATGCGCCCTCCTCGCTCCGGGCATCCGCGTATCCGGTGCGCAACTCGTCTATTCGGAAGGCGTATTCATTTGCGATGCAGGTCTCCAGCGGGAAGCTGGATTTCCAGCATTCGTCCCGCCCCTTGATCCAGCCGCGCTGCGTGGCCTTCAACTCGTCCAGGCGGTCGGCCGTCATGTTCGGGCCTTCGACCGCCAGGGCGTAGAGGCGCGCCAACTCCCGGTCGAGTTCACCCAGCGCCTCCGACCCGCAAATCGCCACCTCTGCGTCGCTTTCAGCCTTGGCGCAATCGAAGGCTGGCTCCGCAGCGGCCATGCCAGCGCCGATGCCAAGCGCGACAACAAGGCAAGAAATCCGAAGTTTCATCATGTTTCTCCATTCCCTCGCGCCGAAGGTGGACTCGCACGGCTGCGAATGCAACGCCCACCGCACCCGCTGTCAGCCCCCGCACCCGGCGGCAAGCCGCTTGACCACGCAACCGGACCACTCATCCGCATGACCGCAATCCAGATGCACGCCCGTGTTGCCATTGATCGCCAGCGTTGTCCGAAAGACCTTCATCTTCGGATGATCGAGCGACAGTCGCCATTTCCCGGCGCCAAGGTTGGGAAACTGTACACGCCCAGCAACCGGGCGGCTGCTTTGGCTGGCCTGCCCGGAGGCCGACAGTCGCAGCCGGGTTTCCTTTCCGGCTGGCTGGTCGTTGACGGTGACCCGAAGGCAGAGATCCGCAGCCCTGACCGGGTCGGTCGAGGCAAACACAAGCAACAGGACCGCTGCCAGCCGTGCCGTTCCGGAAAATGATCTCTGCACCACCTGCATTGCTCCTTCGAGGGTTTCAGAAAGCCTAGCCCATCGCCCCGACGCGCCGGGAAACATCTGCGTGATCAGATCAGTGGTCGTCAGGCGTGGCGAAACGCCGTTGCCGCAAATCGGGGGCGCAGCGCAATTGGTGCCCGGGATTGCATACCTGACGTGCCGTCCCGAGGTGCAGGCCCCTCCCCGGCTGATCCCCGCCGCGAGGAGCGCCAGCTGTTGGGCCGTGCCAATACCAAATCCCTGTGTCTGCACGCGGCCATTGTAAGGTCGGTTCGCGCCACGAAGGCCGTCAGGGCCTCGCTCCTGCGGCCGCATCAGGATGAGCAACACGCCCCACGACCCGGCAGCCCATAAGCAAACGGGCGCCCGGTTGCCCGGACGCCCGCTTGATTTCAGGTCAGACTACCGGCGTTCAGCCGATGATCGCGTTGAGCGTTGCGCTCGGGCGCATCACCTTGGCGGTCTTGGCCGGATCCGTGTTGTAGTACCCGCCCAGATCGGCCTCTGGCCCCTGTGCGGCGGCCAGTTCTCCGAGGATTGCCTCTTCACCATCGGCGAGGGCCTTGGCAATCGGCGCAAAGTGGTTCGCCAGGTCGGCATCGTCGGATTGCGCGGCCAGGGCCTCGGCCCAGTAGCGCGCGAACCAGTAATGGCTGTCACGGTTGTCCGGCTCGCCGACCTTGCGCGAGGGCGACCGGTTGTGGTCGAGGATGCCCTGCGTGGCGGCCTCGGCCGCGGCGCCGAGCACGGCAGCCTTGGCGTTACCCTTGGTATCGGCGAGGAAGTTGAAGCTCTCCCCCAGGGCGCAGAATTCCCCCATCGAGTCCCAGCGCAGGTGATTCTCGGCCACCAGTTGCTGCACATGCTTGGGCGCTGAGCCGCCGGCGCCGGTCTCGAACAGGCCGCCACCGTTCATCAGCTTCACGATGGAGAGCATCTTGGCCGAGGTTCCCAGTTCCAGGATAGGGAATAGATCGGTCAGGTAGTCCCGCAGCACGTTGCCGGTGATGGCGATGCTGTCCTTCCCGGACGTGATCGTTTTCAGCGACTGGGCCGTGGCTTCGCGCGGGGCCATGATCATGAACTTGTCAGCAACGCCAGCGGCTTCCAGCGTAGGCTTGACGTATTTGATCAGCTCGGAATCATGTGCGCGGTTCTCGTCAAGCCAGAAGATCGCCTCGGATCCGGTCAGGCGCTGACGGTCCATGGCAAGCTGGATCCAGTTCTCGATCGGGGCTTTCTTGACCGTGCAGGCGCGCCAGATATCTCCGGCTTCGACCTTGTGCACATGCAGGGTGTCGCCATTGGCAAGCACGATGCGGATCACGCCATTGCCCGGAGCCTCGAAGGTCGTCGGATGGGAGCCATATTCCTCGGCCTTCTGTGCCATCAGGCCGACGTTGGCGACCGATCCGGCCTTTGTCACATCCAGCGCACCGTTGGCTTTGAAGAAATTGATCGCCTCGTCATAGACTGGCGCGTAGCAGCGGTCGGGGATCACACAGTTGGTGTCGCCCTTGGCGCCGGTCTCGTCCCAGCCCTTGCCACCGGCGCGGATCACCGCCGGAATGGACGCATCGATGATGACGTCCGACGGGACGTGCAGGTTGGTGATGCCCTTGTCGCTGTCGACCATGTACATCGACGGGCGCTCGCCGGCCACGGCCTCGATGGCCGCCATGATGTCGGCATTGCCCTTCACACGCTCCAGCAGATCGCCCATGCCGGAATTCGGGTTCACGCCAAGCGCTTCCATCTCGGCGCCGTACTTCTCGAACACCGGGGCGAGCCAGGCTTTCACCGCGTAGCCGAAGATGATCGGGTCGGAGACCTTCATCATCGTCGCCTTCATGTGCAGCGAGAACATCGTGCCATCGGCCTTCGTGTCGGCGATGGCCTCGGCCAGGAAATCGGACAGCGCACGCACCGACATGAAGGTCGCATCGGCAACCGTGCCCTCCTCCAGCGGCCAGCCGTCCTTGAGCACGGTGACCGCGCCGTCTTTGGCCACGAACTCGATCTTCGCGTCGCCGGCCTGCGCCGCGGTGATGGTCGCGGATTTCTCGTTGGCGAAGAAGTCGTTGCCGGACATCGAGGAGACCTTCGTCTTGCTGTCGGCGGACCACTTTCCCATGGAATGCGGGTTGGCCTGGGCGTAGTTCTTCACGGCCCTTGCGGCGCGGCGGTCGGAGTTGCCCTCGCGCAGGACCGGATTCACGGCGGAGCCCTTGATGGCATCGTACTTGGCACGAACCGCCTTCTCTTCATCCGTCGAGGGTTCTTCCGGATAGTCCGGCACAGGGAACCCCTGAGACTGCAACTCCGCGATCGCGGCGGTCAGCTGCGGCACAGAGGCCGAGATGTTGGGCAGCTTGATCACGTTGGCGCCAGGGGTTTTCACCAACTCGCCCAGTTCGGCCAGGTCATCGGACACGCGCTGCGCTTCGGACAGGTATTCCGGGAAGGTCGCGAGGATCCTGCCGGCAACGGAGATATCCTTGGTTCCGACCTTGATGCCGGCGGCATCGGCGAACTTGCGAATGATCGGAAGCAGCGAGGCGCTGGCGAGCTCGGGGGCTTCGTCTACCTTGGTATACAGAATGTCCGGTGTCACGTTTTCGGCCATGATTTTAGTACCTTTCAGCGATGTTCTCTGATGCGTGGCGGCGTTGCGACATCCCGCGCAATCTCCGTCTCGTCCCCCCATATCCACTGCCGGCGACCTCTAATGGCGTGCCGGGAGCAGCATTCCGCCCGTTCTTTAAGGGGTTATTTCGACGTTTGCAATTCGCTGCGGTGCAACAGGACGCCCGCGCCAAAACCGAAACTCCATGCGTCGGACGCAGATCCGCCATATCCCGCTTGCATGTCCCTGTTTGGAGATATCAAACCGCCTTGAACCCGAAACGAAACGCCACTCAAGAGATGGCGGCGGTCACTGCTACACAATGGCGCTGCGCGATATTGTTCTTTTTATTGCGACAATGTTCTCAATGTGATAGCCGGTTTCGACTGCCCACACACTTGTCCGGTGTTTGTCTCAACCGATCGCACAACGATAGTGTCGACGTGGCCCGATGGCGCATAGACACGGACCGTCGACTGACGCGATACGTCATCGCGAACCCATAGGCTTCGGCCCCAAACAGGACGCACACCATGGATCCTGCCACGCTCGCCACGAATTCGCCGCACCGCCGTTTCAACCCGCTCAAGGGGGAATGGGTGCTCGTCTCTCCGCACCGCACGCAACGCCCCTGGCTTGGACAGGAGGAGGACACGGCCGGAGAGGAAAAGCCGCGCCACGATCCAAAGTGCTACCTGTGCCCCGGCAACACCCGGACCAGCGGCGCGGTGAACCCGGACTTCGTCGGTCCTTTCGTGTTTCCCAATGATTTCCCGGCGATGCTGGACGACACACCCAAGGGAGGAACGTCCGACAACCCGTTGTTCCAAGCCGAAAATGTACGCGGCACCGCGCGGGTGATGTGTTTTTCCGAACGCCACGACCTGACCTTGCCGGAACTGCCCGTCGATGCCATCCGCAAGGTGGTCGATACTTGGGCCGAACAGATCGAGGATCTTGGCGCCACCTATGATTGGGTCGCGGTGTTCGAGAACAAGGGCGCGGTAATGGGCTGTTCGCAGCCGCACCCGCATGGGCAGATCTGGGCATCCGACTTCCTCCCGAACGAAGTCGCGACCGAGGACGAGACCCAGTCGCGCTATCTCCGGGAGCACGGCCAGAACCTGTTGCTGGAATACGCAACCGCCGAATCCGCGGCGGGTGAACGCACCGTGGTAGAGAACGAGCACTGGATCGCTGTCGTGCCCTACTGGGCGATATGGCCTTTCGAGACGCTGGTGCTGCCCAAGGCACATGTGCTGCGCCTGCCCGACCTGTCGGGGGAACAGCGACAGGCACTCGCCGACCTGCTCAAGCGGTTGACGACCCGCTATGACAACCTGTTTCAGACAGAGTTTCCCTACACCATGGGCTGGCACGGTGCCCCGACCCGCGCGGGCACGTTCGACCACTGGCAATTGCATGCCCATTTCTATCCGCCGCTCCTGCGCTCCGCGACGGTGCGCAAGTTCATGGTCGGGTTCGAGATGCTGGCGGAGGCGCAGAGGGATCTGACCGCCGAAACTGCTGCGGAGCGGCTGCGCGACCTCTCCGATGTTCACTACAAGGCTGCGCGCGCCCTGGGAGGACAGGCATGACCGGACCGGATCAACTGAGCGCGGTTGCCACCGCATATCGCGGCCATTTCGGGGACGAACCGGAGGTGCTGGCCTCCGCCCCGGGGCGGGTGAACCTGCTGGGCGAGCACACAGACTACAACGGCGGCTATGTCCTGCCGATGGCCCTGAACGGGCTCGGGGTGTCGATTGCCATCGGACGCGGCCCGGCGCCGGGTGTTGTGGAGGCCTATTCCGACACGTTCCACGCATCGGAGACCCGCAATATCACCGACAGCAAGGAAGGCCGCTGGTCGGACTACGTCCTAGGCTGCCTGAAATTCGCAGCCGAAACCGAGGTTGCGAAGACCGGAGTGCGCATCGCGCTGATCACCACGCTTCCGATGGGCGCCGGGCTGTCGAGCTCTGCGGCGCTGGAGGTGGCCAGCATTAAGGCCGTCACCGAACTCTATGGCAAACAGATGTCGGCGGTCGACACTGCCATCATGGCCCGCGCGGTGGAGAACGACTTCGTCGGCATGCCCTGCGGAATCATGGACCAGTTTGCCTCCGCCGTTGGCGACCCCGGCACGGCCCTGTTCCTCAACACCCGGACGCTGGCGTTCGATCCGGCCCCCTCGCCCGTTGGCGCCAGCTTCGTGATCGTGCATTCCGGCGTCAGTCACCAGTTGACCGACGATGGCTATGCAACCCGCGTCGCCGAATGCAATGCCGCCTGCGCCGAACTGGGGGTCGATATCCTGAGCGACCTCGGACCGGCGGATCTGGAGCGTATCAACGCGCTTTCCGACCCGCTCGACCGCCGTGCCCGGCATATCATCACCGACAACCAGCGCGCACTCGATGGTATCGCGGCCCTGAAAGCCGGCGATCTGCCTGAATTCGGCGCGCTGATGGTGAGCAGCCACGCCTCTCAGCGGGACGATTTCGAGATCACCGTGCCCGAAACCGATGCCCTGGTCGAAGCTGCGATGGCGCTTGGCGCGATCGGCGCGCGCCAGACCGGCGGCGGTTGGGGGGGATCGGTCGTCGCATTGGTGAAGGATTCCGATATCGAGCGGTTCAGCGCCGGGATCGTCGAAACCTCCGAACAGGCACGCGTACTCGCCGTCACCTGACGGCCCCGCGCGCAACCGGGAGGGCACCGACCGGCTTGCGCCTGGCCTCTGCGCGTGGCTTGTTTCAGGAAATACGGAAACGCGACGAGGCCGCCATGACACCGCCCTTCCTCACACCCTTGTCGGCACAGGACCTTCGCGCCGCTGGCGTCCCGCCGGAATGGCGCTACGGGATCCGAGACCGCGTCCGGTTCTCTGAACTGGACGCACTGAACCATGTGAACCACACGGCCTACCTGCGCTGGTTCGAAAGCCTGCGGTTGCCCTATTGCCGCGCGTACGGCATCTCCGACTATGACGAGGCCTCTCCGGATCTGGTGCTGAAATCCGTCGGCGCCACCTATCATGCGCCGATGTTCATCAACGAGGATTACATCGTCACCGCCCGAACCACCCGGTTTCGCCGCACGAGCTTTCGTATGGAATACGCTGTTTTTGCACCGGAATGTCGGATCGAGGGATTCGCGCTCGTAGTGTTGCTTCAACGAAATGGCGAGGGGCGTTTTCCACTGACCGACACCATGAAGCAAACGCTCATCGAACGTGATGGTGCCGTTGCAGAGGCGTGAGCCCTCAATATGCGGTCACGTCATGGGTGTAGAGCCACTCGAAACGGTCCACCATGAAATCGGGTGAGGCTTGGCCGATCATGCGCAAGCCGGTATGCGCGATGGCCCGAATCGGGGCCGCGCGAAGGTGGTAGTTGCGGGCGTTGCTGGTTGCGGCATCCACGATCCGGCGCGCCCGCGGTGCACGGATATCCTGATACCAGGCCAGCGCGGCGGCGACGCTGTCGTGGGTCGCGAGGGCATGGGCGAGAACCCAGGCATCCTCCAGCCCGAGACACGCGCCCTGTGCCAGGAATGGCAGCGTCGGATGCGCGGCGTCGCCGGCCAACACTGCATTCCAGCCATACCATTCCGTGGCGACAGGATGCTTGAACAGCCCCCAGACCATCACGTCCTGAACCTGCTCCAACCAACCGCGCACGGGGTGACCAAAATCCGAGAACACCTTGCGGAAGGTGTCCGGGTCACCGCGATGGTTCCAGCCCTCTTCTGCCCATTCCCGGCGCTCCTGCACCCCGACAAGGTTGAGCAGCGTACCGTCCCGCAGCGGATAGGCCACGAGATGTTTGCCCGGCCCCATGAAAACGTGCGCTTCCGGCGCCACCGACCCCTTTTCGATCGGCAACAATGCTCGCCATGCCACGTGGCCGGTAAACTCTGGTGTGGACTCTCCGGACAGCGCCGCGCGCAGGCGAGAATGCAACCCGTCCGCCGCGATCAGAAACGGGAGTCGTTCCGGATCCTTGCCATCCACGAAGATGACCGGCTCCCGGCTGTTGAGGTGAACCGAGGCGACGTGCACGCCAAGGTCGAACCGAACGCCCGCCTCCCGCGCGCCCTGCTCCAAGACCCCGATCAGGTCGGCCCGGTGTACCAGCCCGAAACGGCCGAATTTCGCCAGGTCCAGCCGCAGCACCTCCGCGCCACGGGCATAGTCTCGCAGGACCGCCCCCCGCGACGCGGTGGAGATCTCTTCGAAGGCCTTGCCCAGGCCGAGCGCTTCCAGAACGACCCCGCCATTCGGGGAAATCTGCAACCCCGCGCCAACCTCTGTGACCTCCGGTGCCTGTTCGATCACCCGCACCGACGCGCCACGCATGGCCAGCGCCCGCGCTGCCGCCAGCCCTGCCACGCCGGCACCCAGAATGGTGATCTCGCGTCCAATCAGATTCATCCTGCCTCCAACAGAAAACGCCGGGTGTCGCGCCCGGCGTTGACCTTCGAATGCTTCAACATCCGGTTCTGGAAGTCTTACAGGCCGCTTTCCGGCCGCGCCACAGCGCTCAATCGTCGCGGTGGACCTTCTCGCGCCGCTCGTGGCGCTCCTGCGCCTCAAGGCTCAGCGTGGCGATCGGGCGTGCGTCGAGACGCTTGAGCGAAATCGGCTCGCCCGTGTCCTCGCAATAGCCGTATTCGCCCTCGGCGATCCGGCGCAACGCGGAATCGATCTTGCCCACGAGCTTGCGCTGGCGATCCCGGGTCCGCAGCTCAAGCGCGCGATCGGTTTCCTCGCTGGCACGGTCGGCGACATCGGGAATGTTGCGGGTGCTGTCCTGCAAGCCCTCGATGGTGTCGCGACTATCTGCCAGAAGGTCTTCCTTCCAGGCCAGAAGCTTGCGCCGGAAATACTCCAGCTGCAGCTCGTTCATGAAAGGTTCGTCTTCTGCGGGACGGTAGTCGTCCGGCAAAAAGGTTTCCTGTTTCATCCCTGCTCCCTCTCGCGCTGGATCCTGCGGTACGGGGTCTTCACCGTTGTCCGGCTTCAATTCTGGCACTTGGTCTTCCGTCACAGGCATCGTGGCTCCCTTGGCGCGGTTCCTACTCCAAGCGTAGCGGGTTGTCACTGACAAAAAGCAAAGGCAGTGTAGCGCAATCGCGTGACGGGGTCCGCGTGAGGTTTGTCAGTCAAAAGGCCGGAAAGTCACATGAAATTCGCAGGCACCGAGTCGTATGTCGCCACGGAGGACCTCAAGGTCGCCGTGAATGCCGCAGTCACTCTCGAACGGCCCCTACTGGTGAAGGGCGAACCGGGCACCGGAAAGACCGAACTCGCCCGTCAGGTCTCTGCCGCGCTCGGTCTGCCGATGATCGAGTGGCATATCAAGTCGACCACCCGCGCCCAGCAGGGATTGTACGAATACGACGCCGTCAGCCGGTTGCGCGACAGCCAGCTCGGCGAAGAGCGGGTGCATGACGTCGCCAACTACATCAAGCGCGGGAAACTTTGGGACGCCTTCGCGGCAGACGGCAAGGTCGTCCTGTTGATCGACGAGATCGACAAGGCCGATATCGAGTTTCCGAACGACCTTTTGCAGGAACTCGACCGGATGGAATTCCACGTCTACGAGACCGGCGAGACCGTCCGTGCCGTCAACCGCCCCATCGTCATCATCACCTCCAACAACGAGAAGGAACTGCCTGACGCCTTTTTGCGCCGCTGCTTCTTCCACTACATCCGCTTCCCCGACATGGAGACGATGAAACAGATCGTCGAAGTCCACCATCCGGGCATCAAGCAATCGTTGCTGACCACGGCGCTGACGCAATTCTACGAGATCCGGGACCAGCAGGGACTGAAGAAAAAGCCCTCGACCTCGGAGGTGCTGGACTGGCTGAAGCTGCTGCTGGCAGAGGATCTCGACGCGGGCGACCTCAAGCGGGACGGGGCCGAAACCCTGCCACGGCTCCATGGCGCGTTGCTTAAGAACGAGCAGGACGTGCACCTTTTCGAGCGGCTTGCCTTCATGGCGCGGCGCCAACGCTGAGCCGGACAGGCTGCCCGCCATGCCACCGGGGGTCGGGCCCGGTCCCGCCGCGCAGCGGGTTTTCCTCGCCGGAGCGATCCGATAGTCTGCACCTTCGAGAGCAAGGGTTTGAGAGCATGAGCGTGTCGATTCTCGACAGACTGGAGGCGAAGGGCCTTCGCATGACCGGGCAGCGCAAGGTGATCGCAGAGGTGCTCTCCTCGGCGACGGATCATCCCGATGTGGAAGAACTCCATGCCCGCGCCACAGCGCGCGACCCGCGCATTTCGATCGCCACGGTCTACCGGACGGTCAAGCTCTTCGAGGAGGCCGGCATCCTGGACCGGCTGGAATTCGGGGACGGGCGCGCGCGCTACGAGGACGCCGACCGGGAACACCACGACCACCTCATCGACATGAATTCGGGCGAGGTGATCGAGTTTTGCGACCCCGAGATCGAGGCCTTGCAGGAAAAGATCGCAGAGCGCCTTGGCTATGACCTGAAGGGCCACAAGCTCGAACTGTACGGCGTGCCACGCAAGCGGCGCACCTGACGGCGCCTGCCAAGCGCATTGTACACGCCGGTACTTGCTGTGGCCCAAGCCTATCTGGACCTTGTCAGTGATCGGCACGCCGTCTTGCCCGACATTCGGTGCTGTTTTTCAACGTCCCTGCCCCAAATATCTTCCGTCCTGTTAGCTACCCCGCCGCAACAGAGGATCCAGGGTCAGCCGGACCAGGTCCTTGCGGCCGTTGCACGGAGAGGCACTTTTGCAGCGTTCGACAGCGGGACCGTTGCATCCCATGCAGGGCGGGTTTTCAGGCCCAGCGGCGCTTTGGCGCTTTGTTATCGCCCCCAAACCGGTCTAGAGAGCGCTAAAACGCGGTTTCATGGCCCAAAGGTCCCGGATTTTCCGAATGAACAACCTGCGCGGTGCGCTTCTGATGATCGGTTCCATGGCCGGGTTTGCGCTCGCCGACATGCTGATCAAACAGGTCTCCACGCGGCTGCCCGTCGGACAAATCCTGCTGATGGTCGGCGCCGGCAGTTCGCTGCTCTTCGGCGCGCTGGTCCTCTACAATCGGCAGTCGCTTGTGCCGCGCGAGATCCTGCATCCGGCCGTCATCATCCGGAACCTGGGCGATGTCGTGGGTCCGCTCTGCTTCATCACGGCCCTGACGATGATACCGCTGTCCGTCGCGACGACGATCCTGCAATCGGTGCCGCTCCTCGTGACATGTGGTGCCGCCCTGATCCTGGGCGAGTCGGTGGGATGGCGGCGGTGGGCGGCAATCGGTGTCGGGATGGCCGGTGTCCTCTGCATTGTCCGCCCGGGCTACGAGAGTTTCCAGCCGGCGACGCTTCTTGCGGTGATCGCAGCCGTCGCGCTGGCCGCCCGCGATGTCGTCACGCCGCTTGTGCCGCCACGGCTTTCGGCGCTCCAACTGTCGCTCTGGGGCATCCTGATGATGATTCCCACGGGTGCCGCGCTGCTGGCAACCGGCACGCCGCCGATCCCCGTCGCCCCGGAGCTTGGCCTGTCCCTGGTCGGAATCATCCTTCTGGGAGGTGCGGCCTACATGATGATCACGCAGGCAGTCCGGATCGCCCAGCTCTCCGCCGTGGCGCCGTTTCGCTACTCGCGGCTCATCTTCGCAATGGCGCTCGGGATGCTCGTGTTCGGCGAGCGACCGGATGCAATGACCTTCCTTGGTGCCGGCATGATCGTCGGCGCCGGGCTCTACACGCTTGCGCGGGAACGCGCACTTTTCACGGAGGCCCGACAAGGGTAAGAGGGCCTCAAGTTTCATGACCTTACGGAAAGGACCGTCGCAATGAGCACCATCATCGACATTCACGGACGCGAGATTCTTGATAGCCGGGGCAACCCGACCGTCGAGGTCGACGTCACTCTCGAAGACGGCACCATGGGCCGCGCCGCGGTTCCCTCGGGCGCCTCGACCGGCGTGCACGAAGCCGTGGAAAAGCGGGACGGTGACAAGTCCAAGTTCGGTGGCAAGGGCGTCACCCAGGCCGTGGCCGCAGTCAACGGCGAGATCGCGGAGGCGCTGCTCGGCTTCGATGGCCTCGACCAGATCGGCCTCGACAGCGCGATGATCGAACTTGACGGCACCGAGAACAAGGGCCGCCTCGGCGCCAACGCCATCCTCGGCGTCTCGCTCGCCACCGCCAAGGCCGCGGCCGAGTATTCCGGCCAGCCGCTGTATCGCTACGTTGGCGGCACCGCTGCCCGCACGCTGCCGGTCCCGATGATGAACATCATCAACGGCGGCGAGCATGCGGACAACCCGATCGACGTGCAGGAATTCATGATCATGCCCGTCTCTGCCACGTCGATCCACGACGCCGTGCGCATGGGCTCGGAGATCTTCCACACCCTGAAGAAAGAGCTTTCGACCGCGGGCTACGCGACCGGCATCGGCGACGAGGGTGGTTTTGCCCCGGCGCTGTCCTCCACCCGTGACGCGCTGGACTTCGTGCTCAAGTCGATCGAGACCGCCGGCTACAAGCCCGGCGACGACATCGTGCTGGCACTGGACGCTGCCTCCACCGAGTATTTCAAGGATGGCAAGTACGAGATGGCCGGCGAGGGTCTGTCGCTGAGCTCCGAGGAAAACGTCAAGTACCTTGAGGCGCTCTGCAACGACTACCCGATCTTCTCCATCGAGGACGGCTGCGCCGAAGACGACTGGGATGGCTGGAAGCTGCTCACCGAGGTTCTCGGCGACCGCGTGCAACTCGTCGGGGACGACCTCTTCGTGACCAACCCTGCCCGCCTGAAGATGGGCATCGAGAAGGGCGTCGCCAACTCGATGCTGGTGAAGGTCAACCAGATCGGCTCGCTGACGGAGACCCTGTCGGCCGTGGAAATCGCCCACCGCGCCAAGTACACCAACGTCATGTCGCACCGCTCCGGCGAGACCGAGGACGCCACCATCGCCGACCTCGCCGTCGCCACGAACTGCGGCCAGATCAAGACCGGCTCCATGTCGCGTTCCGACCGCCTCGCCAAGTACAACCAGTTGATCCGGATCGAGGAACAGCTGGGCGAGACCGCTCTCTATGCCGGCAAGTCGATCCTGAAGTGATCTGCCGGGGGCGTCTCTCACGGGCCGTCCCCACGCCACGCTGAACACGTCCCGAAAGGGCCGGTCTCCGATCCCGGGACCGGCCCTTTTTGCGACCTCCCGTCCGGTATGATGTCGACGGGGTGCCCACACTTCGGAACAGACTGGTCGTCCAACCGGACGCACGGCCCGATTCTCCCGTTTTGGCTGGGGCCGGAAGGCGCGAGTCTGTCCCGAATGACATCAACCGGCCACCCGATGGGCCCGAAGCGACGGCAGCAAGGTGGGCAGGCTGCCACGCCTTGCGTTTCAGCCCATCTGAGAAAGGCCACTGTACAGGTTTGCCCTCTGCGGGCAGGTCCAACAAGGGAAGTGGCGGCGAGAGCCGGCAATGGTCCGCAGGCGCCATCACAAGATGCGGTCGCCCCCGCCCACGGGCCTTGAGCGTGGCGCTCACCAAATCGCGTGACCCGATGCGGGATCGCGCCTCGCGCGCGGACCACGACGGCAAGCGGGTTTGCCTCTGCCTGCCAGCAACGGCATATTCTGCCCAGACCTTTTGTCACCGCCCCACGCCGGAATCGCACTGGCCATCGGCACCGCCGCCACGAGGAACCCCACATGCGAACCACGGCCGCCCCCTGCCTTCACGTTCTGCGACCCAGCCGCGGCGACGGTCCCCTCAGCCCCATGAGCGTTCACGAACACTGCTTTCTCAAAGCACCCACCCATGGCTGAGCCACTCTACAACGATGCCCGGATTGCCTCCTTCTACGATCTGGAGAACCGCTGGGCACCGGACTTCGACCTCTGCACGGCGCTGGCCGACGGCGCGGGGTCGGTCCTGGATCTTGGGTGCGGCACCGGAGAGCTGGCCGCAGCCCTTGCCCCGGGTCGCCGTGTCGTCGGTGTCGATCCGGCGCCCGCCATGCTCGCGATCGCAGCCAGTCGCCCCGGCGGCGGTGCCGTGACCTGGATCGAGGGCGACGCCCGGAAGCTCTCTCTCGGGGGCACATTTGAATTGGTGTTGTTGACCGGACATGCCTTTCAGGTCTTCCTGACCGAAGCTGACCAACTCGCGGTCCTGAAAACGATCCGCGACCACCTCGCACCGGGAGGGCAGTTCATCTTCGACACACGAAACGCAGCACTTCAGCCCTGGGAGCATTGGCAGAAGAACGACCGCAAGCGCTTGACCCATCCCGAGCTCGGCCCGGTCACGATCTGGACGGAAACCACTTTCGACGCCGCACGTTCGGTGGCTCGGTACGTGAAACATTTCCACATCGAGTCCACCGGGCAAACCCTTTCTGCGCCATCAGAAATCCGGTTCGACGATCAACCGCATATTGCCGATGTCCTCGCCCGATCCGGGCTTGCGCCCACCCGATGGCTCGGCGACTGGTACGGCACCGATTGGCGGCCGGACAGCCCCGAGATCATTCCCGTCGGAACGCTCGGATGATCAACACCAACGCGCATCCTTCGCTCGCGGGGTCGGGCGCCGGTGCCCGGCCCTACCCCACGGAGACCCGACATGACGCCTGAACAGATCATCACGCGCCTCGGCCTTGAGCGCCATCCCGAAGGCGGTTGGTATCGCCAGACCTGGGTGGAGGGCGGCACCTCCGGACGCCCTGCGGGAACCGCCATCTACTACCTGCTGGACCGCGATCAACGCAGCCATTGGCATCGGGTCGACGCGACCGAGATCTGGCACTTCTATGCCGGCGCACCGCTGATCCTTGCCCTGAGCGAAACGGAGGACGGCCCCGCGCAAGAGCATATCCTCGGCCCGGCGCTTGCGGATGGTCAGGCCCCGCAGGTCATCGTGCCCGCCAACCACTGGCAGTCGGCACGACCGGAGGGAGGCGGCTGGACACTGGTCGGCTGCACCGTCTCTCCCGGGTTCCGTTTCGATGGGTTCACGCTCGCGCCGCCGGGGTTTGACATTCCCCGGCGCTGAACGGCATCGCTCCCCGCTCGCGGAGAATCTCCGCCCGCTCTCGCGCCGTCCGCGGGAACGGCCGAGACCCGGCACACCGGATCCCGCGCAGGCGCCGGTTTATCCCCGCGCCAGGAACCCGTGCATCCGCTCCACCGCGCGCTCGATATCCTCCTGGCTCGCGGCGTAGCTCAGGCGTATGTATCCCTCGCCGAGAACCCCGAAATCCGGTCCGCCGATTGTCGCCACCCCGGTTTCCTCCAGCAAAGAAGAGGCCAGGTCCTTGGCCTTCCATCCTGTCTCCGAGATGTTCGGGAAGGCATAGAAGGCCCCCTTGGGCGTGATGCAGCTGACCCCGGGCAAACCGTTCAACAGCTCGACCACCAGCTTCCGCCGGGCATCGAATGCCGCCACCATCTCGCCCACGGCATCCTGAGGGCCGGTCAGCGCCTCCAGCGCAGCGAACTGCGCCGGCGCGTTCACGCAGGACCAGGCATTGACCGCGAGTTTCCGGGCCTTGTCATAGAGGTCATCGGGCCACACCGAATACCCCAACCGCCAGCCGGTCATCGCGTAGGTCTTCGACCATCCGTTGAGTAGGATCAAACGGTCGCGGATCTCGGGGTAGCGCAGCAAGGTGACGTGTTCCTCGCCGTCATAGAGCATCTGGTCGTAGATCTCGTCCGACATCACCGCGACTTGCGGGTGCTCCGCCAGGCCGGCGACCAGCTTGTCCACCTCGGCTTTTGGCGTGACGCCTCCACAGGGGTTGGCGGGGGAATTCACGATCAACAGCCGTGTCTGCGGCGTGATCAGCGACAGTGTTTCCTCCGCCGAGAAGCCAAACCCATTCTCCTCCCGGATCGGGACCGGAACCGGGCGCGCGCCGGTGAACTCGATCATTGAGCGGTAGATGGGAAAGCCCGGATCGGGATAGAGGATGTCGACGCCCGGTTCGCCGAACATCAGGATGGCGGTGAACATCGTCACCTTGCCCCCCGGCACTACCAGCACGTTGTCGGGCGAGACCTCTTCGCCGAACCGCCGATCTAAGTCGGCCGCGACCGCCTCCCGCAGCGCCGGGATGCCCACGGCCGGCGTGTAGCCATGCTGCCCGTCCCGCAGCGCCTTGATTGCCGCCTCCACGATATTGGGCGGGGTCGGGAAGTCCGGCTGACCGATTCCGAGGTTGATGACATCCATTCCGCTCGCGGCCAGCGCACCTGCTCGCGCGAGGACGGCAAAGGCGTTCTCCTCCCCGATCCGGTCGAATCCAGCGATTGTCTGCATGCCTGCCCCTCCGAATTTCTGTTGCCCTCACAGACCCTTTCCGGCCCCGGTCGTCAAGCCGATGGCTCAGCGCTGCAGGATCGCATCCTGCCATTCCGACAGGAACCGTTTCCGCTTCAACGGATCGAGAAAGACCAGCAGCCCCGGACCGATCCGGATGGGGCGCCGCGCGCCCGGATCGCCCCCTTCGCCGCTCGCAAGGATCGGGGCAAAGGGCGTGCCATCGCCCTGTTCCAGCCACTCCCAGTTCGCCGCGATCAGGAAATCCACAAAGCTCCCCGCAAGCGCGGGGCTTTCGGCGCTGGTGGGGATGACCGCAGTGCGCAACATGACAGTGGTGAAATCCTGCGGCTCGACCACAACGATCGGATCGCCCAGTGCCTGCCGCGCGCGCGCGTAGCTACCGAGCACGTTGTAGGCCACGGCGATGTGCCCCTCCGCCACGTCCTGGATCATCTGCGAGGAGCAGCAATAAAGCTCGGCCCCCATCCGGCCAAAGACCTCCGTCAGGCGCCAGTAGATCTCCGAATTCCGGGAATCCTGCGTGGCGAAAAGATATCCCAGCCCGCTCTCGCGCACGTCATAGGTTCCGATACGGCCCTGAAAACGCTCCGAATGGCTCCGCAAGAGCGAGATCAACGCCTGTCGGGTGCGCGGAACCTCCAGCCCGTCGAAGGCGCTCGGAGAGACGACGATGGTCGCGGGCTCCTGCGTGAACGCAAAGACCTGGTCGCGCCAGTTGGCCCAATCGGGCAGCCGCTCCGTATCCGCCGACCGATGGGTACGGACCAACCCGTCGTTCGCCAGCTTGGTCTGAAGATCCATCGCCGAGGACAGGGCGATGTCGAATGCCGCCCCCTCCACGCGGAGCGCCCGGTCAAGCTCGGCGCTGCTGACCACGGAATAGTCCACTGCAACTCCCGGCGCCTGCGCCTGAAAGGCCGATGCTAGGGGGGTGAAGATCTCGGTATCGGTGGTGGAAATCACCTTCAGCACGGCACCGTCTGTGCCGTCGGGCGACGGGAAGAGCCGCTGCTCCTCGATCTCGAACGCCTGTGCGGCGGCCGTGACCACGACGCTCAGCGCGATGCCAAGACCAACGAGACGCATGCGCCCTTCTCCCCTGTACGGTTCCGGAGGCCCAGCCCGCCGCCATGGGCGCGGGCCACATCCTCCGCGATGGTCAACCCGAGGCCGGATCCCACTGTGCCTTCCGAATTTCGACCGCGCGCGAAACGACGGGTCGCATTGTGAAGGTCTTCATCGCCGAATCCCGGCCCCTCGTCCAGCACCCGCACCACGGCACGCTCCGACCCCGCCTCAAGCTCTACCTCGATGTCGCTTTCTGCAGGCGAATACTTGATCGCATTGTCGATCACGTTGCCGATCGCGCTCTGAACGAGGATCGCGTCGCCCGGGATCGACAGGCGATCCGGCGAGGTTACCGTGACCACGATATCCTTCAGACCGGCCACCGGTCGCAGCCGCTCGACGGTTTCCATCACCAACTCTCGCAAGTCGATCTCCCGATGTTCGAGCTGGTCCGATCGGAAGGTGATCATGGCGTGGTCGAGCAACTGCCCCGCCGCGCGCGAGCTTTCGTCGATGGCCCGGATCATGTCCTTGAGCGACTGGCGGTTCTCCGGTTTCTCCACCCTTTGAAGCGCTACCTCGGCCTGCGCCCGGACTGTCGCCAGAGGCGTTCGGACACGGTGCGCGGCCTCCGCGATGAAATCCTCCGACCGGCTCAGCGTGATCTTGAGCCGCGCGATGAACCGGTTGAGCGACCGCACAAGCGGCACCATCTCGCTGGGCACCGAGCCGGTCACCGGGCGCAGGTCCTGTGGCCCACGACGCGACACCGATCCGGTCAGAACATTCAACGGCCGCACCGTCGATTGCGCCGCCAGAACGGCAAAGAGCGCGGCAATGGCGAAGAAACCGATCCCGAGCACCAGCGAATCGCGCGAGATCTGCCGGATGCGCCGCATGTGGCCGCTGCGGGTCTGCGCGACGGAGACGACGACCTCCACCGGCCCTCCTTCAAGCGCGATGCGGCGACTGGCCGACACCATTCGAACCGACTCGCCGGCATAGGTTCCGGTTGCCGCCACGCTGCCGATCTCACCCTCCGACAGCCCCATATCGGGCAGATCCGCATAGCCCGTCAACATCTCTCCATTGGCAAGAATGCGATAGAACACCCTGTCATCGCTCACATTTCCCAACATCGACAGCGCCGAATAGGGGATATCGGCTACGATTTCTCCTTCCTGGACCGTCACTGCATCAAGGATCGACGTGACCGAGGCCAGCAGTACGCTGTCCTGCGATTCCTCGGCCACCTCGCGGGCGAAATTCTGCACCACGGCAAAGAGCAACCCCGCGAGAAGTGCGGCACTGAAGAGAAGTTGCAGCGTCAGGCGTCGGCGGATCGATCCACTCGGTTGGACGTCGGCGGTCATGCCCAGGGCCCCTCAGATCCGACAACAGGCAGCGCCAATGCGGGCACACCTTCCGGAGCAACAATGGTCACGCCCTTGCCCACAGCGAACGCGGCCAGGCACGAATGCTGATTCGGTCGGCCGTTGAATTGGCGATACACACCATTCTGATGTGATGCTTCCACCCCACAGACAATCATGGCAGGCGTCAGAATCGCATCGGCTGCGCCGGTGGGAACGCCTCTCGCACCCCGCGATCCAGTTGAAGACGCCGGAAAGGAGATGCGCGGGGAGCTCGGGAACAGCGGCACTCCTACTCGCTCAATCCTCGGCCCTGCTTCGGCGCGCTCCATGCAATTAATTATTACTCTTTCACAATGACCTGAAAGTATTTCTTCACGTTGATCAGAATTCGCTCCGATCCCCCCGACCGGCGCGGGGGATTGCCCGTATTCCCTCGAACGAAGATGGCCCATCGCTCCTCCCCCTCGCAACCTGACACTCCGTGACAGGATCGTGTCAGGTTCACGTGTTTGCCTAGGGCATTCCGAAAACGGCGGCATCAGACCGCCATGCGTACCATAGTGGGAGGACACCATGACGCAATTCAACCTGACCCGCCGGGTCATGATGGCAGCGACCGTCGCCGCGTTGTCGCTGGGCGCCAACAGCGCGACCGCCGAACAGGTCGTCGACAGCATTCACTTCCTGATCCCCGGCGGCGCCGGCGGCGGCTGGGACGGCACCGCACGCGGCACCGGAGAGGCGCTGACCAAATCGGGCCTCGTGGCGAATGCGTCCTACGAGAACATGTCCGGAGGCGGCGGCGGCAAGGCCATCGGCTTCCTGATCGAGAATGCCGACAGCCAGCATGGCACGCTGATGGTGAACTCCACCCCCATCGTGATCCGGTCGCTGACGGGTGTCTTCCCGCAGAACTTCCGCGACCTGACACTCGTGGCCGGCACCATCGGTGACTACGCCGCGATGGTCGTGGGCAAGGACAGCCCGATCAACTCGATGACCGACCTCATCGCGGCCTACAAGGACGACCCGCGCGGCACTGCCATCGGCGGCGGCTCCGTTCCCGGCGGGATGGACCATCTCGTGGCGGCGATGGCGTTCAAGGCGGCGGGCGAGGATCCCACGGCGGTGAAGTACATTCCCTATGATGCCGGCGGCAAGGCCATGGCGGCACTCCTGTCGGGAGAGATCTCGGCACTGTCCACCGGCTTCTCGGAGGCTGTCGATCTGGCTAATGCCGGCGAAGTGAAGATCATCGGCGTGACCGCTGACGAGCGCGTTGACGCCTATGCCGATGCGCCGACGATGAAGGAACAGGGTATCGACACCACCTTCGTCAACTGGCGTGGCTTCTTCGCCGCCCCGGGCCTGCCCGAGGACAAGCTGGCCATGTACCAGGACGCGATCGCCAAGATGTACGACACTCCGGAGTGGGAAGAGGTCCGTGGCCGCAACGGCTGGGTCAACATCCACAACAATGGCGAAGACTTCCGCACCTTCCTGGAGGAGCAGGAACAGGTCATTGGCGACCTGATGAAGGAACTCGGCTTCCTCTGATCCGTCACGAACAACCCCTGGCGTGCCCGCCCCCGGCGGGCGCGTCGACCGTCCTGACCGCCTCGGCTGAACCAATCGAACCGCCGCGCATGCAACAGGACACCGGGACAACGTGTGGGCGGCTGCCGCCCACGACATGCCCAATCACCAACACAACGAAACGGGAGGGGACCAATGGCGCTGGATCGCTGGATCGCGCTGATCATCCTGATCATCTGCATGGCCTACGGATACGCGGCCTTCTTCACCATGGACGCCGACCTGCCGCCCTTCATGAGACACAACCCGATCTGGCCGAGCACCTTTCCAAAGGTCCTGTCCGTCATGGCCATTCTGACCTCGCTGGTCATCCTGCTCGGGCTTGAGAAACACTCGGGAGAGGCCAAGGTCCCCGACATCGATCATACCCGTCTGCTTGAGTACAACCTGGCACCGGCGCTGGCATTGCTCGTCCTCATGGTCGCCTATGCATTACTGCTGCGACCTGCCGGGTTCATCCTGTCCACCTCCGGCTTCCTGATCCTTGGAGCGGCGATCCTCGGCGAGCGAAAGTTCCAGTACCTCATTCCCATCGCGCTCCTTGCCACCGGCGTCGTCTGGTACCTTGTGCAAGGCGTGCTTGGCATCTTCCTGCGGCCATTGCCGTACTTCATGGGCTGAGGAGAGAGACATGCTCGAAGGAATTCTCATCGGCCTGTCGACGGCCCTCTCGATCACCAACATCCTGATGGTCATTGGCGGATGCCTGATCGGCACCTTCATCGGCATGTTGCCGGGGCTGGGGCCGATGTCGATCATCGCCATCATGATCCCCGTCGCCATCTCCATGGGCGACCCGGCGGCCGCGCTGATCCTGCTTGCCGGGGTTTACTACGGCGCGATCTTCGGCGGCTCGACATCCTCGATCCTGCTCAATGCCCCGGGGGTGGCCGGCACGGTCGCGTCGAGCTTCGATGGCTATCCGATGGCCCGCGCCGGGAAGGCCGGCAAGGCCCTCACCATCGCCGCCATCGCCTCCTTTGCCGGGGGCACCATCGGCGCGCTGCTGTTGATGGTCTTCGCGCCCATGCTCTCCTCTGTCGCGCTGCTGTTCCACTCTGCCGAGTATTTCGCGCTGATGGTCGTCGGGCTGTCCGCCATCGCGGCCTTCGCCGGAACCGGGCAGGTCGCGAAGGCACTTCTGATGACGCTCCTGGGCCTGATCATGGCCACCGTGGGCGAAGGCGCGCTCTTCAACATGCCGCGTTTCACCATGGGTATCATGGACCTCCAGTCGGGCTTCGGTTTCATCACGCTCGCCATGGCGATGTTCGCCCTGCCGGAAGCAATCTTCCTCGTTCTGAAGCCCGCGGATGCCCATGGCGACGGCGGCAAGATCACCGAGTTGCGGATTTCCCGGGAGGAAGGCCGCAAGATCGCACCCGTCATCGGCCGCCAGTCATTGCAGGGATTCTTTATCGGAGTACTGCCGGGCGCCGGCGCCACCATCGCCTCTTTCCTGGGCTACGCGGTGGAGCGCAATATTGCCACCAAGGAGGAACAGGAAGAATTCGGCAAAGGCTCCATCAAGGGGCTCGCGGCGCCGGAATCCGCAAACAACGCGGCCTGTACCGGCTCCTTCGTGCCGCTGCTCACGCTCGGCATTCCGGGCTCCGGCACGACTGCGATCCTTCTGGGGGCGCTGATCGCGCTCAACGTCACCCCCGGCCCGCGCCTGATGATCGACGAGCCGCAGATCTTCTGGGCGGTGATCATCTCGATGTACCTGGGCAACCTTGTTCTGCTGATCCTGAACCTGCCCTTGATCCCCTACATCGCCAAAGTGCTCGAAGTGCCGCGCAACTACCTGATACCCTTCATCCTCTTCTTTACGTTGATGGGGGCCTATATCGGGCAGAACAACGCGACCGAACTTCTGATCCTCGTGGGGTTCGGGGTCTGCGCCACGGTGCTGCGCTTTGCGGATTACCCGCTCGCCCCGCTGCTGATCGGGTTCATCCTGGGGTCCATGCTTGAGGACAATTTCGCCCGCTCCATGCAGCTCTTCGACGGTGTCAGTTTCATTTGGGAACGCCCGATGACACTGGGTCTGCTGGTGATCGCCGCCCTTCTGGTGGTGCTGCCGAGCTACCGGGCCCGCCGGGCCCGCGCCCGACAGCAAGGCGTTGCCGACGGCGATTGACATCTCCGGTGCAGGCGGGAAACTTCCGCCTCGCCATCCACCGCCCGCACCCAGACCACGGGCGCCAAGCAGCGCGAGGCAGTCCCCTGCCCGGCCAACCACCCGAGTGATCCATGACGCCCGCCCCCCTCTCCGGTATCCGCGTGCTCGACCTGACCAATGTCCTGGCCGGTCCCTATGCCTGCTACCAACTTGCGCTTCTTGGCGCCGAGGTGATCAAGGTCGAGCGCCCCGGCACCGGCGATCTCGCCCGGCAACTGGGTGCCGATCCGGCACGCAATGCGGCCAACATGGGCATTTCCTTCCTCGCCCAGAATGCCGGCAAGAAATCGGTCACGCTCAACCTCAAGGCAGAGGCCGGGAAGGACCTGCTCAAGCGGCTTGTCCGGGAGGCCGACGTGTTGGTGGAAAACTACCGTCCCGGTGTGATGGATCGCCTCGGGCTGGGCTATGGCCCCCTCTCTGCCGAGGCCCCCGACCTGATCTACTGCGCGATCACCGGGTTCGGACAGGCCGGCCCGTGGAAGGACAACCCGGCCTATGATCAGATCGTGCAGGGCATTTCCGGTGTGATGTCCATCACCGGGGACGCCGACAGCGCACCGCTCCGCGTGGGCTATCCGCTGGCCGACACGATCGGCGGCATGTCCGCCGCCTTCACCATCGCGGCCGCGCTGAACGCCCGTCCGCGCGGGGCCTTCCTCGATATTTCCATGACCGATTCCGTCATCTCGACGATGGGATGGGTGGTATCCAACCACCTCATTGGCGGGGTTGAACCGGCGGCGAACGGGAACGAGAACACGACCTCAGCCCCCTCCGGGACCTTTCGCACCCGGGATGCGCCGATCAACATCGCCGCAAACCGGGACGAGCAATGGCAGAGCCTGGCCCGGCATCTCGGACGGGAGGACCTGCTGCATCACCCCGACTATCGCACCCGGGAGGACCGCAAACGCAATCGCCATGCCTTGCGCGACGAACTGGAGCGCGTCCTGATCACCCGTCCGGCCGCCGATTGGGTGGCGGACCTGTCCGCGCTTGGCGTCCCCGCCGGCCCGGTGCATACGGTGCCGGAGGTGCTGGCCTCCGAACAGATCGCGGGGCGCGACCTCCTGGCCCGATATGACAGCCCAGAAACGGGCGCGATCGAGGTCACAGCAGCCCCGGCGCTGATCGACGGCATTCGCCCCAAGGCGCTGGCGCCGCCGCCTGAACTGGGCCAGGACAACGCCGCCATCTACGGCGCGCTCGGCCTCTCCCCCCGCGAAATCGCCGAGCTTTCAGAAAAGGGCGTGATATGAGCTCCGACACTGCCTCCGGGCGCAATGACGTCGCCGATTGGTGGCGCACCTCGATCATCGACATGGAGCCGGGACGCATCGCCTTTCGCGGCACCGAGATCCAGGACCTGATCGGAAAGGTCTCCTTTCCGGAGATGATCTGGCGCATGACCCGCACCGACATCCCTACGCCCGGGCAAACCCGCCTGCTGGAAGCCGCCCTCGTGGCTGCCGTGGATCACGGGCCGCAGGCGCCCTCCATCGCCACGGCGCGCATGGCCGTGACCTGCGGACTGCCGCTCAACAATGCCATGGCCAGCGCGGTCAACACGCTGGGTGACGTTCACGGCGGCGCCGGGGAACAGGCGGTGGAACTTTATGCCCATGTAGAAAGCTACGACGGCCCGGTGAGCGCGGCGCTCGACGCATGGATCGCGGCGCGCGGCAAGATCATCCCCGGCTTCGGGCATCGGTTCCACAAGCCGGTCGACCCGCGGGCGCCCCGCTTGCTGGCCCTTGTCGAGGAGGCTCGCCAGCAGGGCGCATGCGACGGGTGCCACGCCGCGATCGCCACCGCCATCGAGGCCGAACTAGCCGACCGCAAGGGCACGCCCGTTCCGATGAACATCGACGGCGCCACCGCCGTCATCTTCGCTGAACTTGGGTTCGCCGCACCGCTGGCGCGGGGGATCTTCTGCCTGTCGCGGTCCGTCGGAATCCTCGCCCATGCGTGGGAACAGATGCAGCAGGGGGGCCGCAACAAGGGTCCGACACCGCCGGCCTACCGCTGGACATACGATGGCGACTGACCGGGGTGCGCTGCGCGACCTCGGCGTCACGTTGGCACTCTCCGGTCTCGGCGCGGGTCTCTTTGCCGTTGTCGGCATGCCCGCCCCTGCCCTGACGGGGTCGGCGACGGCGGTGACACTCGCGGTGCTTGCCGGGCTGCCGATGCGTATCCCGACGTGGCTGCGCGATCTCTGCTTTGTCACGCTCGGCCTCAATATCGGGTCCTCGGTCACTCCGGACGTGCTCAGGGCGGCGGCCACATGGCCGCTCAGTTTTGCCGTGCTGGCGGTGACCCTGTTCTGCTCCCTTTTTGCCAGCCGGGCCGTGCTGGAGCGTGGTTTCGGCTATGACCGCACGACCGCCACGCTCGCCTCGACCCCGGGTCACCTCGGCTATGTTCTGGGCCTGACGGCGGATATGAAGGCGGATATCGTCACCATCAGCCTTGTCCAAAGCACACGGGTCCTGTTCCTGACCCTCGTTGTGCCACTTGTCGTGACGCTGCTTTTCGAGCCCACCGGCGCAACGGTGTTGCCGCGCAGCGTGGTCACCCCTCTCTCTCTGGGTCTGCTCTATGTCGCCGCATTCGCGCTCGGATTGGTGTTCCTGAAACTGAAACTGCCCGCCGCCTTCCTGCTCGCCGGGATGGCGGCCAGTGCGGCCGGTCACCTGGGAGAGATCACCCCGGGGCGGATGCCCGACGCGCTCGCCGTCGCCGCGCTGCTGGTGATGGGGGCGCTGATCGGCACCCGGTTCCGTGGCGCCGGAATGGTGGCGTTCCGCAATTGCATCCTGGCCGGTCTCTGCATCACCGGCATCGCGCTGGCCTTTGCGCTGCTCGGCGCGACGGTGGTGATGGCGACCCTTGGCCTGCCCATCGACATGCTGATCGTTGCCTTCGCACCGGGCGGGGTCGAGGCCATGGCGGCCATTGCGATCCAGGCCGGGCTTGATCCGACCTTCGTCGCCGCCCATCACGTTGCCCGGCTTGCGCTGCTGACGGTCATGATCCCGCTCCTGGCACGCCATACGCTTGGAAAGACCGATTGACCCGCGTGCCTGCGCCGCGTTACCCGGACCCGAACCAATCCGGAGAATGACATGACCCTGACACCGCTCGTCGCGACGATCCTCGTTGTGGTCATGGTACTGTGCGGCCGCAATTTTCGGGTCAACTGGAAGGCGCAGGAAGACGGATGGGTCCTGAGGGCCTGGCTCTATGGTGTGCCGGCCGCGGCGAGCCTGCTGACGCTCGCCTTCGTCCCATTCAACGTCTAGTCACCGGGGACCGCCTCCCGAAAACGCGGTCGGAAGACGCACATGTTCGACTGTCGGCTCCAAAAGGCGCAGGGACGGAACAGCCCTTGGTCAGAACTCCCTGACGGTTTCGCAGGCGCGTTTGCAGGTCAACTGGTCGCGCAACGGGCTGTCAGGATCGACATCCTTCTTGCAGACCACGCATTTGTCGGCCCCGGCAATTGCGTTCAGCCCGCCGCAGCTTCCCTTGATCCGCATCTTCTGTCCCACCAGCATCACGCCGATGGACATGCCTGCAACGATCAGGCCCATGAAGAGGAAAACGAGGAAGAATGTCGCCATGGTTCAGCCTTTCCGATCGCTCCCGCGAACCTAGTCCTTCTCGCGCAGCTTTTCAAATGCCGGGCTGGAGGTCTTCACGTAGTCTTCATCCGCGCCCGCCTCGGCGCGGGAGATGAAAAACACCGCGAGATCGTTGGCTTCGGCCACCCGCATACCGTCGACCTCCCCCAGCACCATCATCGCCGTGGCCAGCGCGTCGGCCATCATGCCGTTCTCTGCGAGCACCGTGACGGAGGTCGCACGGTGGGTGATCGGCCGGCCTGTCGTGGGGTCGATCAGGTGCGAGTAGCGCACGCCGTCTTCCTCGAAGAAGTTCCGGTAGTCGCCTGATGTCGCCATGCCAAGATCGCTGACCGGCAGGATCATTTCGACGGCCGTCGAGCCCGCGTCCGGGGTTTCGATCCCGATCTTCCAGGGCTCGCCCTTGTCGTTCTGGCCAGTGGCCACGAGGTCGCCACCGATCTCTACCAGGTAGCGCTCGATACCGAAGCCGCGCAGGGTCTCGGCCACGGCGTCGTTGCCATATCCTTTCGCGATGGCGGACAGGTTGACGGAGACGGGCTCCGCGGCCTTTTGCAACATCTGACCATCGAGCGTGACAAGGTCCGCCTGACCGACATTTTCAAGTGCGGCTTCAATCTCCGCATCGGAGGGGATGGGTTCCCCCGGCTTCTTAGCCCCGAAGCCCCAAAGCTCGATCAACGGGAACAGGGTGACGTCGAACTTGCCCTCCGACAGCGCGTGAACCTCGTTTGCAGCGGCCATCACATGGGCGAACTCAGCCGAAACCTCGAAGGGTTCGGTGCCGGAATCGCGGTTGAAACGCGACACCTCCGAGTCCTTGTCCCAGTTCGACATCGAGCTGTTGACCCGTGCCAGCGTCTCCTCCACGGCCACCGACAGCTCGGTCTCCGTCACCTCTTCGGGCACGTCCACGGCCACGACATTGTAGGTCGTGCCCATAGTCTCCCCGGACAGGCGCAGCACGATCGGTTCGTCTTCGCCAAAGAAACAGCCCGAGGTCATGGGCACCACGAGGGCGAGGGAAACAAGGACAGAAAGGCGCATGGGTGCGGGTCCGGAATTGCCTGAAGGATCCCCTGCGGGATCTCAGATTGGCCATGGCCTGTCAACTCGCCAGAGCTTCCGTAGCGCCCCTGAGACAATCAGCGCGCCGAGTTTTGTTGCGCTGCGGCGAGACACTCAATATGAGGTGTAAAAATGCCTGCATGCCAATGGATACCGTGACTTTCGGAGCCTTTCGGGAGATGGTCGGCGCAGGACGGGAACGAACAGACAAACGAGACGGATACTCCAGCGAAGTACATGCCCGAGTTTGCTTTCAAAAAGGGTCTGGACCTGCCGATCATCGGCGATCCGGAACAGCAGATCCACGACGGACCCGAGGTCCGTTCCGTGGCTGTCGTCGGGGACGATTATGTCGGCCTCAAACCGAAGATGCTGATTGGCGAAGGGGACGAGGTCCAGCGTGGGACACCGCTCTTCTGCCACAAGGACTCGCCTGAGGTGATGTTCGTTGCGCCCGCCACCGGCCGGGTCCGCGCGATCAACCGTGGCGCGCGCCGGGTGCTGGAAAGCGTCGTGATCGACGTCGACAATGCCTTCGACGCAGGCGTCGAGTTCGGCCGGATCGACACCGGCACCGCCACGGACGAAATCGTAGAAAAACTTCTGAATTCAGGTCTCTGGACGGCATTCCGCACACGTCCCTACTCAAAGATTCCGGCCGGGAGCAGCCGCCCGGCGGCGATCTACATCCAGGCCATGGACACCGAGCCGCTGGCGGCAGATCCAACGGTGATCATCGCCGAGCGGTCCGAGGATTTTGCCGCTGGCGTTGCCGTGGTTGCACGGCTATCCGAGGGCAAGACCTACCTGTGCAAGGCCACGGGCGCGGATGTTCCCGGCGGCGATGTCGAGGGTGTCGAGGTGGCGAGCTTTTCCGGCCCCCACCCAGCCGGCCTGCCCGGCACGCATATGCACTACCTTGAGCCGCCCACAGCACAGAAGGTCGTCTGGACGATTTCCTACCAGGACGTGATCGCGATTGGCGCACTGGCCCGGACCGGCTTCCTCGATACCTCCGTGGTGGTGTCGCTCTGTGGTCCGCGCGCGGCGAACCCGCGATTGATTCGGACCAACCTTGGCGCGAGCATCACCGATCTCACCACCGGTGAGATCACCGGCGACGAGCCCTTGCGCCCGATTTCCGGATCGATCCTGACCGGCCGCATCGCCGAGGATTCCTTCGACTACCTCGGTCGGTATGCCCGCTCCGTGACGTTGATCACCGAGGATCGCAAGCAGAGTTTCCTCGCCTGGATTGCCCCCCGCAGCGACCAGTTCGCCGTGTTGCCGGTGCTTGCCTCGGCGTTCGACCGAGCCAAGAAGTTCTCCATGGGCTCCAACCTGCATGGCGGACGGCGCGCGATGGTGCCGATCGGCACGTTCGAGGAGTTGATGCCACAGGACTTCCTGCCGACACAGATCCTGCGGGCGCTGCTGGTCATGGATACCGACGCGGCCCAGCAACTGGGCGCGCTGGAACTCGACGAAGAAGACCTTGCACTCTGCACCTTTGCCTGCCCGGCCAAGTACGAATACGGCCTGGCGCTGCGCGACAGCCTGACCAAGATCGAGAAGGAGGGCTGACCCATGAAGTTCATCCAGAATTTCTTCGACAAGATCGAACCGAACTTCGTGAAAGGCGGCCGCTACCAGAAATGGTATCCGCTCTATGAGTCGATCGCGGCCCTGTTCTTCTCGCACCGGACCGTAACCTCGGTTGCCCCGCATGCCCGTACTTATACGAACATGCAGCGGATCATGATCTATGTGCTGATCGCGGCGCTGCCCTGTGCATTCTTCGGGATGTGGAACGCCGGCCACCTGGCCAACGAGGCGATTGCCGCCATCGGCGACGACGCGCTGGTCGGCTGGCGCATCGGCCTGATGCAGATGCTGGGCGGCTTCGGGCTCAACCCCGATAGCCTCATCGCCTGCCTGTTCCACGGGTTCCTGTATTTCCTGCCGATCTACGCGGTCACGATGATCGTCGGCCTGTTCTGGGAGATCCTCTTTGCGATCGTCCGCGGGCATGAGGTCAACGAGGGTTTCTTTGTCACCTCCATCCTCTATGTGCTGATCCTGCCGGCCTCCACGCCGCTGTGGCAGGTCGCGCTTGGCATCACCTTCGGTGTGATCATCGGCAAGGAAGTCTTTGGCGGCACGGGGAAAAACTTCCTCAACCCCGCGCTTGTCGCCCGTGCCTTCCTGTATTTCGCCTACCCGGCGCAGATGTCGGGAGATTCGGTCTGGACCCCGGTTGACGGCTTCTCCGGCGCCACCGCGCTCGGTATCACCGCGGCCAACGGCGTCGAGGCGCTGGCCGGAGAGGGCATCACCTTCATGTCGGCCTTCTGGGGTACGATCCAGGGCTCTCTCGGGGAAACCTCGGTGGCGATGTGCCTGATCGGCATGGTCTTCCTGCTGGTCACGAAGATCGCCAACTGGCGCCTGATCGTCGGCTGCCTCGCGGGGACCATCGCCTTCTCGACACTGCTGAACCTGATCGGGTCGGATACCAACCCGATGTTCGCCATGCCGTTCTGGTGGCACATCGTTCTGGGCGGCTACGCCTTCGGGCTGGTCTTCATGGTGACGGAGCCGGTGACGGCCTCCCACACCAACATGGGCCGCTACTGGTACGGCGCATTGATTGGTTTCATGGTCGTGATGATCCGCGTCGTGAATCCGGCCTTCCCGGAAGGCATGATGCTCGCCATCCTGTTCGCAAACATCTTCGCCCCGCTCATCGACTACTTCGTCGTGCGGGCCAAC
Organism: Aliiruegeria haliotis; assembly: GCF_003003255.1. Classification (GTDB taxonomy): domain Bacteria; phylum Pseudomonadota; class Alphaproteobacteria; order Rhodobacterales; family Rhodobacteraceae; genus Tropicimonas; species Tropicimonas haliotis. Next base: position 851,359 of record NZ_PVTD01000001.1, on the reverse strand, counting down.
ATCGCTCGGAGGGCAAAGCGCAATGCCTGAGAACGACGCCAATCAGGGCGGTTTCCTCGCCCGCTGGAAGGCGCTCCCCGTCGACTCGGTTCCAAAGACCGTCTTTGTCGCCGTCTCTCTCTGCCTGTTCTGCTCCATGGTGGTTTCGGCCGCCGCGGTCAGCCTGCGTCCCGCGCAGGAGGTCAACAAGCTCAAGGACAAGCAGATGAACATTCTGCAGGTCGCCGGGCTCTACGAGGACGGGATCAACGTGCGGGAGGCCTTCGCGGCATTCGAGCCGCGCGTGGTGGACCTGGAGACCGGCACGTTCACCGATGATTTCGACGCCGCAACCTTCGACGACCGCGCCGCGGCAAGCGATCCGTCGCTCTCCCGCGCGCTCGAAGACGACCCGGCGGGGATCGGTCGGCAGACGAACTATGCCGTCGCCTACCTGCTCAAGGACGACGCCGGCGATCTCGACAAGATCGTGCTGCCGATCCACGGCTATGGCCTCTGGTCCACGCTCTACGGCTTCATCGCCCTGGAAGAGGACGGCAACTCGATCTACGGGCTGCAATTCTACGACCACGGCGAGACCCCCGGCCTGGGCGCAGAGGTGGACAACCCGCGCTGGAAGGCAATGTGGTCGGGCAAGGAACTGCGCGATGACAGCGGGGATCTGAAGATCACCGTGGCCAAGGGTGTCCCATCCCCGGACATGAAAAACCATCAGATCGATGCGCTGGCCGGTGCCACGCTGACCTCGGTCGGCGTCGACAACCTCGTGCGTTTCTGGATGGGAGAAGAGGGCTTCGGCCCGTTCCTCGACAACCTCAAGGCGGGAGACGTGTAATGGCGCAGACGCGACGCACCTACCTGGTCGATCCGCTGGTCGACAACAACCCGATCACGCTGCAGGTGCTGGGCATCTGCTCGGCGCTCGCGGTGACATCGAGCCTCCAGGTCTCCTTCGTCATGGCGCTTGCCGTGACCTTCGTGACGGCCTTCGCCTCGATGTTCATCTCGATGCTGCGCAACCATATCCCCAGCTCGATCCGGATCATCGTGCAGATGGTCATCATCGCCAGCCTCGTGATCCTCGTGGACCAGGTCCTGAAGGCCTTCCTCTACGACATCTCGAAGACGCTGTCGGTCTTTGTCGGGCTGATCATCACCAACTGCATCGTAATGGGCCGCGCGGAGGCCTTCGCGATGAAGAACCCTCCGATCGACAGCTTCATCGATGGGGTCGGAAACGGGCTTGGCTATGGTCTGATCCTGATGCTGGTAGGCTTCTTCCGGGAGCTGTTCGGCGCCGGCACGCTCTTTGGCTTCACCGTGCTTCCGACCGTGAACAACGGCGGCTGGTACGTGCCGAACGGCATGCTGTTGCTGCCGCCCTCCGCTTTCTTCCTCATCGGCCTGATTATCTGGGCCTTCCGCACCTGGAAGCCGGAGCAGGTCGAGGAGCGTGAATTCAAGATCCAGACGGTGGAGGCGCACTGATGGAAGGGCTTATCTCCCTCGCCGTAAAGGCGATCTTCGTCGAAAACCTCGCGCTGTCCTTCTTCCTCGGCATGTGTACCTTCATCGCCGTGTCGAAGAAGATCTCCACTGCAATCGGGCTCGGCATCTCTGTCATGGTGGTACAGACTATCACCGTGCCGGCGAACAACCTCATCCTCAACGGGCTGCTTAAGCCTGGTGCGCTGGACTGGGCCGGCTTCGGGGATGTGGACCTGACCTTCCTCGGGCTGATCTCGTATATCGGCGTGATCGCGGCGATGGTGCAGATCCTGGAAATGGTTCTCGATAAGTACTTCCCGCCGCTCTACAACGCGCTCGGGATCTTCCTGCCGCTCATCACCGTGAACTGCGCCATCCTCGGCGGCTCGCTCTTCATGGCGCAACGGGACTACAACTTCGCCGAATCCGTCACCTACGGCGCGTCCTCCGGTTTCGGCTGGGCGCTGGCGATCACCGCCATGGCCGGGGTGCGCGAGAAGCTGAAGTATTCGGACATTCCGGACGGGCTGCAGGGCCTTGGCATCACCTTCATCACCGCCGGCCTCATGGCCATGGGCTTCATGTCCTTTTCCGGCGTGAAACTGTAAGGAGGCGCGGAGATGAGCACATTCATCCTGGGCGTTGCCCTCTTCACACTGATCGTCCTCGCGCTGGTGACGATCATCATGTTCGCACGGTCCAAGCTCGTGTCCACGGGCAACGTGACCATCAGGATCAACGGCGAAAAAGAAGTCCTGGTTCCCGCCGGTGGCAAGCTGCTGCAGACGCTGGCGGAACAGAAGCTCTTTGTCCCCTCCGCCTGTGGCGGCGGCGGCACCTGTGCCCAGTGCCGGGTGCGGGTGCATTCGGGCGGCGGGTCGATCCTGCCCACCGAGGAAAGCCACATCACCAAGCGGGAAGCCGCTGCCGGGGATCGCCTGTCGTGCCAGGTGGCCGTGAAACAGGACATGGATGTCGAGGTTCCCGAGGAGGTCTTTGGCGTCAAGAAGTGGGAGTGCACCGTGCGCTCCAACGAGAACGTCGCAACCTTCATCAAGGCCCTGATCCTGGATCTGCCGGAAGGCGAGGACGTGAACTTCCGCGCCGGCGGCTATATCCAGATCGAGGCGCCGGCCCACGAGCTCAAGTACACCGAGTTCGACGTCGAGGACGAGTACCGGGAGGACTGGGACAAGTTCAACCTGTGGCAGTATGAATCGGTCGTCAACGAGCCGGTCGAACGCGCCTATTCGATGGCCAATTACCCGGAAGAAAAGGGCATGATCATGCTCAATGTCCGCGTGGCTTCGCCGCCGCCGGGCACGCAGGGGATCCCGCCCGGCAAGATGTCGTCCTATATCTTCAACCTGAAGCCCGGCGACAAGGTCACGATCTCCGGCCCGTTTGGCGAGTTCTTCGCCCGCGACACCGACAAGGAGATGGTCTTCATCGGCGGCGGTGCCGGCATGGCCCCGATGCGCAGCCACATCTTCGACCAGCTCAAGCGGCTGAAGAACAAGGATCGAAAGATCACCTTCTGGTACGGTGCGCGGTCGAAGCGGGAAATGTTCTTCGTCGAGGATTTCGACGAACTGGCCAAGGAGTTCCCAAACTTCACATGGCATGTGGCGCTGTCGGATGCGCTGCCCGAAGACAACTGGGATGGCTACACCGGCTTCATCCACAACGTGCTCTATGACGAGTATCTCAAGGATCACCCGGCGCCCGAAGATTGCGAATACTACATGTGCGGTCCGCCGATCATGAACTCCTCTGTGATCAACATGCTGCTGGAACTGGGCGTGGATCGCGAGGACATCATGCTGGACGATTTCGGCGGTTGAGCCGATTTCAACGAAGACAGGACGGAGGCCGGGGCGTGTTCCCCGGCCTTTTTTTGCTGAGGGCTCCCGCCCGTCGTCAGGCATCAAAGATGCCCTCCTCCCGTTGGGCCGGGCCGCGCGCTGACGCGCGCGGCGGGTGGCACCCGGAGAGGGGCCCGCAGAACAGTAGAGTGCCCGAATCGATCCCGATGCCCCCCCGGGGGGATGCGTTCGATTGTTGCAGGTTCGAATCAGGGCTGGGGAATCCTGCAAACAGGATTAAACTCGCCCCGACGCACCCGAGTCGGCGCAGCGACGTCGCAACAGGAACGAGAGAGAGAGATGGTATCCAAGAGCAAGAAGCCGCATTTTGGCCATGAGAGCATGCACACCCACAGCCAGTCGATTGAAGCCGCCGTTGTCGAGCGCTCCAAGGCGACGGCTGCGCATATCCTTGAGACCAAGGGGCACGACGTTGTCTCTGTCCGGCCGAAGGACTCGATCCACAAGGTCACCGAGGTCATGAAGGAGCATGGTATCGGCTCCGTGATCGTCAAGGATCAGAACGGGCACATGGTCGGCATCCTGACCGAGCGCGACATCGTCCGTGGCTTTGCCGACGAACCTGACAACACCTTTGACGAGATCGCCGAAGACTTGATGACCCGCGATGTCGTGACTGCCACGCCGGAGACGCCGCTTCTGGTTTTGCTGCACAGCATGTCCGAAGGCCGGTTTCGGCATATCCCGGTGCTCGACGGAGAGCATATCGCCGGGCTGGTTTCGATCGGCGATGTTGTGAAGTTCCGTCTGCGGGAACTGGAATACGAAGCGTTGAAGCTCAAGCAGATGATCGTCGGCTGACACCGGCACGTCGGGCTATCCCGGACTGAGATCTACCGGGCTGGCCGATTTCGGTTGTGGTGTCCAAAGCCCCCGCGGCGGGTCGCCACAGGGGGCATGCCTGCGACGGGCCGGTCGGCCGGTCTGATGGCCAGAGCGCGGCCAATACCCTTATGGCTCCGCAGGATCGCGCACCGCTCTGGTCATGCACCAGATTGCATGCGGTGGAGGGGTCGATCGTCCTATGCCCCCACGCGTCGGTGGTCTACGGTTGTGCCACGGTTTCCGGCCGCCGACCCTCCCGCGCAATTCGTGTCGCCCGAGGTATCCCAATCCAACGATCCGGGCTTATATCAGAGCAGTGCCAAGACGACGTGTCCGACAACGTAGGGCTGCGCCGCGCTGCACCGCGAGGCGACCCCGGTCCACGAGGATCTGCGATGAAGCTCCATGAATGCCCGTCCTGCGGCGCGACCGCATATTTCCGCAACTCCAGCTGCGGCAGTTGCGGCGAACAGCTTGCCTACCACCCCGGAGAGGCTGCGCTGGTCGTGGCATCAGGGACCTGCGCCAACAGGGAACGTATCGGCTGCAACTGGGCCGAGGACAATCCCGACGCCCACTTGTGCCTGAGCTGCCGAATGACCGACGTCATCCCCGATCTCGCGATCGGACCGAACCAGGACCGTTGGGCGGAGGGCGAGGGGGCCAAACGCTGGGCGCTGGCAACGTTGGCCCGCTGGGGATGGTTTGGCCCGGATGACAGCGGCCCGCTGCCGGTCTTTCACTTCAAGGCCGAGCAGACCCGCAGTGGAAAGACCCGCGTAACCATGGGCCATGCGAACGGCGTGATCACGTTTAATGTCGCCGAGGCCAACGACGCGATCCGTGCCCGTAACCGGGACATGTTCGACGAGGAGTACCGCACCATGCTCGGGCATGTGCGCCATGAACTCGCGCATTTCCTGTTTGATCGGTTGAGTGCGGAACCCGGCTTCATCGAGTCCTTCCGAGCGCTTTTCGGCGATGAACGCGCCGACTACGGCGCGGCACTCCAGCGCCACTATGCCGAAGGCCCGCCCAGCGGCTGGGAGGCGCAGCACATCACCCCCTACGCCAGCGCGCACCCGCACGAGGACTGGGCCGAGACCGCAGCCCACATGATGCATCTGACCGACATGGTCGACAGCGCGGTCGCGGCCAGTCTTGTGTGGCCGTCGGCCTATGCTCCGCCCGAGGACGCCTATGCCACGACCGAATCCGACGCCCTGATCCATGTGGCCATCGATCTCGGGATCGCCAGCAATCAGTTGACCCGGGCGATGGGGCTCAACGATCTTTATCCGTTCGTGTTGACCGATGGCGTCCGGGACAAGCTGGAGTTCGCGCATTCCTGGCTGAACCGGCGCGCACGAGGCGACAGCCCTGCCTAGGTCGTCACGCCCACGAGCCAGAGCGTGATCCCGGGAAAGGCCACCAGCACCGCGACCCGCACAAGGTCGGAGGCAACGAAAGGTGCGACGCCGGCATAGGTCCGGCGCAAGGGAATGTCGGGCGCGACGCCGTTCAGGATGAAAAGGTTCATCCCCACGGGCGGGGTGATCAACCCGACCTCCACGACGATCAGGGCAAGGATGCCGAACCAGATCGCGGTCTGTTCTGCCGTCATGCCGAAATCGAGAGCCTCGATCACCGGCAGGAAGATCGGCACCGTAAGCAGGATCATCGACAGGCTTTCCATCACGCAGCCGAAGACGAGGTAGCAGCACAGCATCGCCACCAGCACGACAATCGGTGCGTAGCCCTGCACGAGAACCCATTCGGCGAGTTGGTCCGGCGCCCGGGTAAGTGCGAGGAAACCCTTGAAGATTTCCGCCCCCAGCAGAATGAAGAAGATCATGCCGGTTGCCTTCGCCGTTTCAAGAAACGCGTCCAGCAACCCGCCGAGGGTCAGTCGGCCCATGACGATCCCGTAGAGCGCGGTGGCGGTGGCGCCGAAGGCTGCGGCCTCGTTGGGCGTAAAAAGCGCCTGATCGCCCGGGCGTGACCAGTCCCAGTCCCCCACGATGCCGCCCATGGTCAGGCCGAAGATCGCGAGCACCGGCCAGGTTCCAGCCAGTCCACGCCAGCGTTCGGTGTAGGGTTTGCGCGGCACCGTCGGCCCGGCGGTGGGGTTCAGGCGGACATAGAGCGCGACGGTGATCATGTAGCCCACCGCGGCAAGAAGACCGGGCACGAGGGCTGCCATGAACATCTTCACGATGTTCTGTTCGGCGAGGATCGCATAGAACACGAGGATCACCGACGGCGGGATCAGGATGCCAAGCGTGCCGCCAGCCGCGAGAACCCCCGTCGACAGCGCATCGGAATATCCCCGCCGGCGCATCTCCGGCAGGGCCACCTGCCCCATCGTCGAGGCCGTTGCCAGAGAGGAGCCACAGATCGCGCCGAAGCCAGCGCAGGCCCCCACCGACGCCATCGCGATACCGCCCCGCCTGTGTCCCAGCCAGTCCGACGCCGCCCGGAAAAGGGCCGCCGACATCCCCGTGCGCGTTGCCACCTGCCCCATCAGCAGGAAAAGCGGCACGATCGCGAGGCCCTGGTTGGAAAAGGTCTCGTAGGACAATGTCTTGAGCTGCGCCATCGGCCCGGCTGCCGTGCCGAGCAGATACCATGTGCCGAAGAACCCTGTGAGCCCCATGGCGATGGCAATCGGCACCCGCAGGAAAACGGCCACCAGCATCAGCGCAAGAGCGACAAGCGCGAGTTCCAGCCCCGTCACGGTGTCCCCTCCGCCCCGTCCAGAACCCAGAGAAAGGCACGCAAGACGGTGTAGACACCGACGATGACCATCATGACAGCGCCCACAAGGGCCGCGCCATAGAGGGTCCAGACAGGGATCAGCAGTTCGTAGGTCGTCTCGGCGAAATAGGGTTTGTACCCCATGCCGAGCATCTCCCGCAGGCTGTCGGAGCCGAACGGGAGCTTCTCGCCGAAGCCGAACCAGAGTTGGCGCAGGATGATCGCGGACGCGAGGGTCACCAGCAGGTCCCCGAGCAGACCGAACACGGCCTGCACCCGCGGCGGAAACGCGTCGGTCAGCAGATCAACGGTGACGTGTCCGCGTTTCAACTGGCACCAGGGCAGAAAGAAAAAAACCGCTATCGCGCAGCCATTGGCCACCAGTTCATAGTCGCCGGGAACCGAGTTCAGCCCGTAGCCATCAAGCGCCCGGCCTATAATGGACACAACCGTCATCACCGACAGCGCCGCAAGGATTGCCCCGCCTAGCCAGGCCAGCCATCGCGCGCCGGCTTCGACCGCACGCCCGCCAATCCCCGGCGCACGGGGCGTCCTTCCCGCGTCGTCCATGTCAGTCCTTCAGCGGTCCGGTGTAGTTCGGCTGGTCGCCCATCGGCCCGATGATCGACGGCTGGGCATTGACTTCTTCGACCGTGAGGCCGGTGGCCTCCTTGTAGCGGTCGGAAATGGCCCGGCGGTCGGCTTCCGGCATGACGGCGTCGATATCGTCGAACCCGTCGGGGGCAAGATCCGCCACCCGGTCAAGGATCGCATCCGGCCCCTGTGTCCGGTTCGCCAGGATGATGGCATTGACCGCTTCGCGGCGGTCGGCATCGTAATCCTGCAAGGCCAGCGTGGTTTCCCCATGGTCCCGCAGCGAACGGGCCATGACCCGCGCGTCGAGGATCCCCTGGGAGGCACCGTTGGAACCGATCGGATACATCGGATGGGCGGAATCGCCCAGCAGTGCAATACGCCCCTCGGTCCAGCTCGGCAGCGGGTCCCGGTCGACCATGGGCCATTCCCAGACGGCTTCGGTGCCGCCGATCAGGGCCGGGATATCGAGCCAGTCGAACCGCCAGTCGCCAAAGCTTGGCAGCACGTCGTCGATGCTGCCCTTCCGGCCCCAGCCCTGCGTGTCGTAGTCGCGTTCCGGTGCATTGGCGAGGTCGGCGATCCAGTGCACGAAGCTCTGGGTCTTGCCGCGATCGCCAATCGGGTAGGCCACGAACTTCTGGCCCTTGGTGCCGGAGATGGTCATCGTCCGCCCGTCAAGGAACCGCTGCGACCGCGCAACACCGCGCCACATCATCGAGTTCCGCCGGTTGGGTCCGCCGACATCCGGAAAGAGCGTCTGCCGCGTCTCGCTCCGCGCCCCGTCGCTGGCAATCAGCACCGAGCCGCGCATGCGGTCAAGTTCGAACCCGTATTGACGGTCCGTGAGGATCACCTCCAGGCCACGCGGCGTCTCCAGCCATTCAGAGACCTTGGCCCCGGCAAGGATGGCCTTGGGGCCGCACCGTTCCAGAAGCGTCTCGTGAAGCATCATCTGCAGCGCGCCGCGATGCACCGAATACTGCGGGTACGCATAGCCCGCCTCCAGCCCGCGGGCTTCGGACCAGATCTCCTGGCCCTGCGAGTTGAAGTAGGAGGTCTTGCCGGTGCGAAGACCGATCCGGTCCATTTTCTCTTCGAGGCCGAGGTCATAGAGTTCGCGCACGGCATGGGGTTGCAGGTTGATCCCGAAACCGAGGGGGCGCAGCTCCGCGATGGCCTCGATGATCCGGAAGGGAATGCCGACCTGGTGCAGCGACAGGCCAAGTGTGAGACCGGCAACACCGGCGCCGGAAATCAGGACAGTCATCGGAATGCTCCCTCTGTTGGCATAGAGCCGGGGGGATCCCCCGTGCGCCATCCTATGCGTTGCCCGGGCGCCGGAATGCAACCGGGGATTGCCCTTCGGTCGGCATGCATCAGATGCATGGCTTGCCGGGAACCGGTCAGAGCCGGTCGCTCCCGAAGGTATCGCACGCGGCGATCTGGCCGGACTGGAACCCTGTCGCGAACCAGCGCTGCCGCTGTTCGGACGTGCCATGTGTAAAGGTGTGCGGGCGCGGGATCTGCCCTGCCTGCCGTTGCAGCGTGTCGTCGCCGATCGACTTCGCCGCATTCAACGCCTCCTCTATGTCGCCGCGTTCGAGCGTTCCCAGTTGGGCCTGCGCCTGGCGCGCCCAGATCCCGGAGAGACAATCGGCCTGCAACTCGATCCGGACAGAGATCGCATTGGACTCCGCCTTCCCCACCTGGGCGCGGATCTGGTTGGCCTGCCCCAGGATGCCTAGCTCGTTCTGCACGTGATGCGCGATCTCGTGGGCCACGACATAGGCTGCCGCGAAGTCGCCACCGGCGCCGAACCGGTTCTGAAGCTCCGCGAAGAATGCCGTGTCGAGATAGGCCTTCCTGTCAACCGGACAATAGAACGGGCCGGTTGCCCCCGAGGCCCCGCCGCAGGGCGACTGCGTCACGCCGGAAAACAGCACGAGCACGGGCGGCGAATAGGGCGCGCCGACCTGCTCCGCGAAGACATTGGCCCAAACCTCTTCGGTATCTGCGAGAACCACGGACACGAACTGCGCCGCCGCCTCCTCCTCCGCCGAGGGCGGCTGGCCGGAGGGGGTGCTCGTCTGCACGCTGCCGCCGGTCGTGTTGAGCAGAAAGGTGGGATCGATCCCCAGCAACCAGCCGATACCGAGGATGAGCAACAGCCCGATCCCGCCCACGCCTCCTGCCCGCGCGGGACTGCGCGCGCCCCTCCGGTCCTCGATATTGCGGCTTCCACGTCGACCTTGCCATTTCATCCCGGGATCCTCCGCCTTGACCCTGCCGGCTCCTCGTGTTCACTGCGTCGCAATTGAACAGGAACCCGACCATTGCTACGCGGACTCTACGACTGGACGATCACTCTTGCAGCCGGAAAGTACGCACTCTGGGCGTTGGCGGCGGTTGCATTCGTCGAAAGCTCCTTCTTTCCGATCCCGCCGGACGTGCTGATGATCCCGATGATCATCGCCACACCGAACCGCGCCTTCCTGATTGCAGGTGTCGCGATGGTGGCCTCGGTCCTCGGGGGGATTCTGGGCTATGGCATTGGAATGTTTGCCTTTGAACAGATCGGCCAGCCGATCCTCGAAAGCCTCGGCAAGGCGGACAAGATCGAGGCGTTCAATGCCCGTTTCAACGATTTCGGCTTCTGGGCCGTGCTCGTCGCCGGGCTGACACCCTTTCCCTACAAGGTCATCACCATCATGTCAGGCTGGACGGGCCTGCCCTTCTGGACTTTCATGATCACCTCGCTGATTGCCCGGGGCGCACGGTTCTTCCTCGTCGCGGCCTTGCTGTTTAAATACGGCGAACCGATCCGGTACTTCATCGAGAAACGGCTCGGGCTGATGTTGGTGGTCTTCTGCGTGCTGCTCTTCGGCGGCTTCTACATCGTGAAATTCCTATGACCCAGACACGAACACAGCTGGTCGTTCTCGCCACGATCATTTCCGCCGGGACGCTGGCCGGTGCGTTTTTCCTCCAGCATGTGGGGGGGCTTATTCCCTGCGAGATGTGTTTCTGGCACCGCTACCCGCATGCGATCCTGATCGGGCTCGGTCTCCTTGCCCTGATATGGCGTTCCCCCCTGCCCGCCCTCCTCGCGGCATCGGTCGCCGCCATCAGCCTCGTCATCGCGATCTACCACAGCGGCGTCGAACGCAAATGGTGGGCGGGGCCGGATTCCTGCACCGGCGGACAGGACCTGAGCGGTCTGTCAGGGACCGACCTGCTGGATTTCAACGCCGCCTCGGCAATCGTCAACTGCGACGAGGTGTCTTACGCGCTCTTCGGGATGACGCTGGCCAATGCAAATGTCTTCGTCTCACTGGTCCTGATCGTGATCTGGGGTGCCGCCGCCCGCCGGACGTGACCCCGGCCCGGGATCGGTATCCCGGTCAGTTCAGCCAGTATTCACCCGTGACATGACGCCATTCCCCGGCGGCGACTTCCTTGCGGTGGACGAACCGAACCGAATGCAGCGGCCCCTCGATCCGGTCCTGCCAGAACTCGATGAACCGAAACAGCCTCGGGTGGTCCGGCGCGAGGTCGTATTCCTGCCAGACGAAGGTGTTCAGCACGTTCTGGTGATCGGGCATGCGGTAGAAGATCTCCGCCGTTGTAAGCCCATATCCCGTCAGCATCCGCTCCACATCGCTGGTCATCTACGCATCTCCTGTCGTTGCCTGTCGGGGATCAGGATGGCCTATGAAGTCGATTTCTCAAACAAAACAATCTGTTATCAGGCCGGTATCGCGGCTGCCACTTCGTCTGTGGACGCGATGGCAAACCGTTCCGCAAAACGGCCCCCTGTTCCACCACGCCACGCGACGTGACCTGCCCGGCCACCAAGGGAGAGCCTTGCAAATCACGCAATGCGTGCGCGAGCGGTCATCCTTCATTGCAGGTGGTCGGATACGGCAGACCGACAGACCACACAGCGCCTTGACGCCCGGGGCTCTCGCATTTTCGCCGCAGGTTGCCCTCCCCGAACCGACACAACGCCCGCTTTGCACAGCGCAATGCCTCTCCACCGGTCGCAAACGTTTTTTTCGCTGCACTTTTGGCAGGTTTAAGGGCCACAAGACCGCCCTTGCCATTGCGCCTCTCCGGTCCAGCCGGTACAGTGAGCCGTCAAGATATAGCGGTGCGAAAAGACACAAGACACAATAATGACAGACACACCGGAACCCCCTGAAACCCAGGAAGAAGACGGCCCGGAACGCCCGGTCCACGATGGTCCCACGATCTCCATCTCGGACGAGATGCGGGCCTCCTATCTCGACTACGCGATGAGCGTGATCGTGAGCCGGGCCATTCCTGACCTGCGCGACGGGCTGAAGCCCGTGCATCGGCGTATCCTCTACGCCATGCACGAGACCGGCAACTCCAGCGACAAGCCCTACCGCAAGTCCGCCCGTCCCGTCGGCGACACGATGGGCAAGTATCACCCCCATGGCGACTCGGCGATCTATGATGCGCTGGTTCGGATGGCACAGGACTTCTCAATGTCGCTGCCGCTGCTCGATGGACAGGGCAACTTCGGCTCCATGGACGGCGACAACGCAGCCGCCATGCGATACACCGAGGTGCGGATGGACAAGCCGGCGGCCTTCCTGCTCTCCGATATCGAGAAGGACACGGTCGACTTCCAGGACAATTACGACGGCAAGGACAGCGAACCGACCGTCCTGCCGGCACGGTTCCCCAACATGCTGGTCAACGGCGCGGGCGGCATTGCCGTCGGCATGGCGACCAACATCCCGCCGCACAACCTTGGCGAAGTCGTTGATGCGACGCTGGCGCTGATCGAGGATCCGGACCTTTCATCCGAGGACCTGATGCAGTACATCCCCGGCCCGGATTTCCCGACCGGCGGCGTCATGCTCGGGCGTGGGGGGGCGCGCAAGGCCTATCTCGAGGGCCGCGGCTCGGTGATCATCCGCGCCAAGACCCGGGTGGAGGAGATCCGCAAGGACCGCTATGCCATCGTCCTCGACGAGATCCCCTACCAGGTGAACAAGGCCTCGATGATCGAGAAGATCGCGGAGATGGTTCGCGACAAGAAGATCGAAGGCGTCGCCCATGTGGCGGACGAATCCGACCGGGTCGGTGTCCGCGTGGTGATCGAGCTGAAGCGGGATGCCACCCCGGACGTGGTGCTCAACCAGCTCTGGCGCTTCACGCCGATGCAGACGTCTTTCGGTTGCAACATGCTGGCGCTGAACGGCGGACGGCCGGAGCAGCTGACGTTGCGCCACTTCCTGACAGCCTTCCTCGATTTCCGTGAAGAAGTCGTCGCCCGCCGCACCGCCTATGAACTGCGCAAGGCGCGCGAACGCAGCCACATCCTGTGTGGCCTGGCGGTCGCGGTGTCCAACGTGGACGAGGTCGTCGCCACCATCCGCAGCTCTGCCGACCCGGCAGAGGCGCGCCAAAAGCTGATGACCCGCCGCTGGCCGGCCGAGGATATCGCAAGCTACATCAAGCTGATCGACGATCCGACTCACACGATGAACGAGGACGGCACCTACAACCTGTCGGAAACGCAGGCCCGTGCCATCCTCGACCTGCGCCTGCAACGCCTGACCGCCATGGGCGTCAAGGAAGTCACCGACGAGTTGCAGGAGCTTGCCGCCAAGATCGTCGACTATCTCGACATCCTGCGGTCGCGGGAGCGGATCATGGCGATCATCTCCAGCGAACTGGCCGAGGTGCGGGAGCAGTTTGCCGTGCCACGCCGGACCGAGATCGTCGAATGGGCCGGCGACATGGAGGACGAAGACCTCATCGAGCGTGAGGACATGGTCGTCACCGTCACCCAGTCCGGCTATATCAAGCGGACGCCCCTGGCCGACTTCCGCGCGCAACGGCGCGGCGGCAAGGGCCTGTCCGGGGGCGGCCTCAAGGATGACGACGTGGTGACCACGCTTTTCGTGGCCAACACCCACACGCAACTGCTTTTCTTCACCACCGACGGCATGGCCTACAAGATGAAGACATGGCGCCTTCCGCATGGTGGGCGGGCCGCGCGCGGCAAGGCGATCGTAAACATCCTGCCGATCCCGACGGGTGTTTCGATTGCCGCGATCATGCCGGTCGATCGGGACGAGGACGAGTGGAACGATCTCCAGATCATGTTCGCCACCTCCGCCGGCACGGTCCGCCGCAACCGGCTTTCGGATTTCACCAACGTCATGCGCAATGGCAAGATCGCGATGAAGTTCGAGGATGAGCATGCGGATACGCGGTTGATCAATGCGCGGATCTGTTCCGAAGATGACGACGTCATGCTGGTCACTCGATCCGGCCGTGCGATCCGGTTCCGGACGACGGATGTGCGGGTGTTCAACAGCCGTGCCTCTGTCGGTGTGCGGGGTATCCGGCTCGGCGAGGATGACGAGGTCGTCTCCATGTCCGTGATCAGGCACTTCGAGGCCGATGCCGCCGAACGCGCCGCCTATCTCAAGCAGCGCCGCCTGATGGCCGGTGCCGTCGACGAGGAGGTCGAGCCCGACGAGGACGAGGACCAGGTGGCCGAGGGTCAGTTGAGCCCCGAGCGCTATGCAGAGATGTCAGCGGCCGAGGATCTGATCCTGACGATCACGTCTGCCGGTGCAGGAAAGACCTCCTCCAGCCACGACTACCCGGTCCGCGGACGTGGCGGCCAGGGCGTGGCGGCGATGGATCGCGCCATGCGGGGCGGCCCGCTCGTGGCCTGCTTCCCCGTAGAGATGGACGACCAGATCATGCTGGCGACCTCAACCGGGCAGTCCATCCGGTGCCCGGTCGACGGGATCTCGTTCCGGTCGCGTGGCGCCGGCGGTGTGCGGGTGTTCAACACCGCGCAGGACGAAGAGGTCGTGTCGGTCGCGCGCGTGGTCGAGCAGAACGACGAGACCGACGACGAGGATGGTGGCGAAGAGAGCTGAGCCACTCGGCGGGCCTCGCGCGCCTCCCCCTGATCGAGTTCACAACGCGGCGCCGGGTCCTGGCGCCGCGTTTTCCCTTTCAAGCGCGCGTCAACGGCCCGATTCCGCTCGCGGAACACTGTGCTCGCATGAGGGCTGCAAACCACCCCCGTTGGCCAATCTGCGCCGCAGGCCCCCCGCTGTTTCTGCATCGTAAACCCATTCAGGCCAGAATCCGGCAAAACTGCCGCAGCGTCGCGCCATTCGGGCGAGACCAAGGCGCCAATGTGGCGCGCGGCCCGGGGGCCGCCGCGCTAAATCAATAAATCTTTGGGATTCCTCATCACAATTCACTGACTGGAAACACTCTGTCGCCAGTCGGAACCACATTCATTTACCGAATATTCCCTTTTTCATCCCTGCAACCGCCCCTTTCGGGGACAATTCTGGACCCAGCCGAAAATTGTCGCTGGCTGTGTAATGGTACGGGCTTTTGAAGAGTGAACTGCGCGACAGAATGCAGGGACGACGTAGAAATGCATGAAACGAGCGGAGACCGCATGGTTCTGAGTGCCGCCGCACAGAACCTTCTGAGGATTCTCATCGCCTCCTACTTCCTGGCCGGGGCCATCGGAGTCATTCCCGGCTCCGACCTGACCCCGCTGACCGAGCGCATCTTCTCCGAAACGCTCGCAGGGCCGGTCTCAGCCTCGATCGTGTTCGTTCTGGCCTACATGGTGATGATCGGCATGTGGCTCCGGGGTGCAGCCCTGTTGCTGGGGATCCTTACCTTCTGGTCCAGCTACCTGAAGATGATCGATCTCGGCATGGCCGACCAGCTTGGCCATTTCTGGCGCGACCTTGCTTTGATCGCATCGCTGATACTCACATACGCAGAGACCGATCCGCGCAATCACCACAAACGGGGTGTCCTGCGCCGGGGTCTGCAACCGCGTCGGGTCCACCCGCGCGTCCATGCCGCCGGGGCCGATGGCGACCTGCGTGTCCGCCGTCCCATGCAGGAGCAGAATGGTCCGGAGACAGTCAACGCGACACCTGCGGATGGAAATGGCCACCTGCGAAAGCCGGTCTCGATCGAGGAACTGGAAACGATCTTCCGCGAAGAGTTCGAGATCGCCCGCTCGAACTGACACAACCGGGAACGCCCCAGGTCCCCCGCAGTCCCGAACACAGTCCCGTGCATGGGGCCGGCCATGAACGCGGCCGGCCTTTCCAAATCGGCCGCGATCCCCTAGATCGCCTTCATGAGCAAACCCATTCATATCGTCGGAGGCGGCATGGCCGGTTCCGAAGCCGCGTGGCAGGCCGTCCAGCAAGGCGTGCCTGTTGTTCTGCACGAAATGCGCCCCACCGTCGGGACGTTCGCCCACAGGACCGGGAACCTGGCCGAGATGGTCTGTTCCAACTCCTTCCGGTCGGATGACGACGAAAACAACGCCGTGGGATTGTTGCATTGGGAAATGCGCGTGGCCGGCGGCCTGATAATGTCGACCGCCGATGTCCATGCCATACCTGCGGGCGGCGCACTGGCCGTCGACCGCGATCCGTTCGCCGAGGCGGTGACGCGCAAGCTGCGCAACCATCCCCTGGTCACGGTGGTCGAGGGCGAGATCACCGCCCTGCCCGGTCCGGAAGACGGCCCGGCAATCATCGCAACTGGTCCGTTGACGGGCGGCAAACTGGCTGATGCCATCGCCGCAGAGGCCGGCCAGGAGAGCCTCGCCTTCTTCGATGCCATCGCGCCCATCGTCTATTTCGACTCGATCGACATGGATACCGCCTGGATGCAGTCGCGCTACGACAAGGGCGATACCGAGGAGGAGCGCACCGCTTACCTCAACTGCCCGATGACGAAGGACCAGTACGAGGCCTTCATCGACGCGCTGCTCGCCGCCGAGAAAACCGAGTTCAAGGACGGTGAGACGGCGAAATACTTCGATGGCTGTCTGCCGATCGAGGTCATGGCCGAGCGCGGCCGCGAAACCCTGCGGCACGGGCCGATGAAACCCGTGGGCCTGACGAACCGGCACAAGCCGGAGGAAAAAGCCTATGCGGTGGTGCAGCTACGCCGGGATAATGCACTGGGAACGCTGTACAATATCGTCGGCTTCCAAACCAAGATGAAGTACGGCGCCCAGACAGAGGTCTTCCGGATGATCCCGGGACTGGAGAATGCCCGTTTTGCCCGGCTCGGTGGCATTCACCGCAACACCTTCATCAACTCGCCCAGGTTGCTCGACGCGCAGATGCGCCTGCGCTCACAGCCGCATATCCGGATGGCGGGCCAGATCACCGGTGTCGAAGGCTATGTCGAAAGCGCCGCGATGGGGCTGCTTGCCGGGCGGATGGCCGCAGCGGAGGTGCTGGGCGAAACGCTGCCGCCAGTGCCGCAGGACACGGCCATGGGTGCGCTTCTCACCCACATCACAGGCGGCGCGGAGGCAAAGACCTTCCAGCCGATGAACGTGAATTTCGGCCTGTTCCGCCCCGTTGATGCCAAGGGCGGTCGCAAGGGCCGCAAAGTGCGCTACAAGCTCTACACCGACCGCGCCAAGGCGGCCTGGGCCGAATGGCTCGGCATTCCTGCGCCAGCGCCCGTCGTGGAGGCCGCGCAGACGTCATGAACTACCTGTTTGCCCTGCTGCTGCCACCGCTGTCGATCATGATCGCCGGTCGACCGATCCTCGGGATCGTGGTCTTCTTGATCTGGATCCCGGCGATTATCCTGTCCGGCGGCCTGACCCACCCGATGTTCATCCTTCTGGCGTGGTTCCTGATCCATCAGGGCGCCGTGACCCGAGGGAAATGAGAACCCGTTTCGCACCTTCTCCTACCGGCCCGCTGCATCTCGGCCACGCCTATTCGGCCATGCTGGCGTCGGACATAGCCCGGGCGGCGGGCGGGGCATTCCTGCTTCGGATCGAGGACATCGACCAGTCGCGCGCAAGGCCGCAATGGGAGTCGCAGATCTTTGACGATCTGCACTGGCTCGGGCTGGACTGGCCGCGACCCGTCATGCGGCAATCGGAGCGGATGGACTCCTATCGCGATGCTCTGGAAGATCTCTGGTCGCAAGGGCTGCTTTACCCGTGCACCTGCAAGCGGCGGGACATCCTGGAGGCCGCGAACGCCCCGCAGGAAGGCGGCGCACCTCCGGTCGGGCCAGACGGGATCGTCTATCCCGGCACCTGTCGGCGTACCGCGCGCACCGGGCCGCTTCCCTCCGAAACCGCCCTTCGTCTTGATATGAGCCTCGCCATGCACGGCATTGATTTCGTATCATTTACAGAGACGGGCGTCGCTCAGAATGGAGAGACAGGAGCGGTCCGAATCCCCGCGAAGGATATCCTGACCGGCATCGGTGACATCGTCGTCGCGCGCCGCGAAATGGGAACCTCCTACCACCTCGCCGTCGTGATCGACGATGCCGCCCAAGGGATCACCGATGTCATCCGTGGACAGGACCTGTTCGAGGCGACGGCCATTCATGTCGTCCTGCAACGCCTGCTCGCCCTGCCGACGCCAACCTACCACCACCATCGGCTGGTCCGGGACGACGACGGAAAGCGGCTGGCAAAGCGGGACGATGCACGCGCAATCGGCAGATACCGTGCCGATGGGCTGACACCGGACGACATTCGGGAAAAGGTCGGCCTCGCCTGATCCCCGGTCGAGGCCCTAGGCCATCGGCTCGGACAGGATCACTTCCACGTCATCGCGTACAGCGGTGTAGAAGCAACTCCGGCGGTTGGTGTGACACGCCGCCCCCACCTGGTTGATCAGCACCAAAAGGCAGTCACGGTCACAATCCAGCCGGAAATCCACCAACTCCTGCGTATGCCCGGAGGTCTCCCCCTTCACCCAGAACGATTTACGCGATCTGGACCAGTAGGTTACACGGCGTGTTTCAAGTGTCCTTGCAACCGCCTCCGCGTTCATCCATGCCATCATCAGGACCTCGCCGCTCTGCGCATCCTGAGCAATTGCGGGGATGAGCCCCTGTGCATCAAAACGCAGGCTTTGCGGGTCGAAATCCATGACAGGTTCCTTTGCAATTGAACATGACGAGTCTATATCCGGGGGACCCGTCTCGGAGGATAGCCAATGGCCAGCGATCTCGACCTCGTCAAGCTCTATTCCGGGCGGATTCTCGCTTTGGCCGCAGACATCCCCCACCTTGGCAAGCTCGACAGCCCTACCGCGACGGTGCGGAAACGCTCGCCGCTCTGTGGCTCGACCGTGAGTGTCGACCTGATCGTGAACGACGGTCGCATTGTCGATTTTGCGCAGGACGTGAAGGCCTGCGCACTTGGGCAGGCCTCCGCCGCGGTGCTCGGGCGCCATGTGATCGGCCGGAACCGGCAGGAGATCGAGACCGCGCGCGATCAGCTTCGGGCCATGCTTCAGGCCGACGGACCGGTCCCATCCGCCCCGTTCGATGACTTGGAAGTGCTTCTGCCGGCACGGGATTTCAGCAATCGCCATGCGTCGATCCTGCTTGCGTTCGATGCCACCGCCGCGGCATTGGTACAGGCCGAGGAAGCCGCCTGAGCCGCGTTTACTCCGTGGCAAGGGCTCTCCGCTAGGGTCGCGATCGACCGATCCGCGCAGAGAGCCTCAGCAACAGATGCAGCCCAATCCACCATTCGACCTGGCCGAACCGATTCAGGCGCGCGACGCCACGATTCTCGCGCGGCTAGTCCGGCAAGCATCGGACATCGGTTTCGACGTCGTCGACATTGCCGGTCTTCTCGACGAGATCGAGGAGACGGCGCGGGGGCAGCTCTCCACGCTGGAAGACGCCCACGGCGCCGCCAACCAGATCATCGCCGCAAACTCCTCGGTTCAACAGGTCATCTCCGATGTTTCGGCCGTGAGCGAAACGGCGCAGGCGGAGGTCCAGGGATCGGTGGCCGACCTACGCAAGGCCGGTGAACGGACGCGCAACATCGCCGAATGGGTCCGCCAGATCGAAGACCGTATGGCCGCCGTCGAAGACACGCTCGCCAATGTTCAGAAGAACAACAGCGAAATCGGGACCATTGCCAAGCAGATCAACATTCTGGCAATCAACGCGAAAATCGAGGCTGCGCGGGCTGGCGACGCGGGTCGGGGGTTTGCCGTGGTCGCCGATGCCATCAACGAACTGAGCCATCAGACGGAAACCGCAGCCGAAGGGATATCGGTCTCCGTGGACAGCCTCGGCAATGTCATCTCCACCTTTCGGGAGGAATCCACGGGTGTCTCCGATGACGCTGCCGTGGTCTTGCAGGAGTCCCATCAGGCGGATATCGCGCTGTCCCGGATCGCCGAACGCGTGAACACCACCGCCACTTCAGCCACGAAGATCTCGGCGGAGGCATCGCTTGTCGGCAACGCCATCGACCGGTTTCAGCCGGCATTCTCCCGGATTGCGGCCTCCGTTCAGGAAACCGCAAGCGGAATCGAGAAATCGCGGAGCCGCGTGCACGCCCTCGTCGACTATTCCGAAGCGATCGTGCAGGGGAGTGTGGAACTCGGCGGCACGTCACAGGACGCCGCCTTCATCGAGCGGGTGCGCAAGGATGCCACCACGATCGGCAAAATGTTCGAACAGGCCATCGAAGATGGGAAAATCAGTGGCCAGGCCCTGTTTTCAAGTGACTACCAGCCCATCGCCAACACCAACCCGCAGCAATTGCTGGCGCCTTTCACCACGCTGACGGACACATTGCTGCCGCCGATCCTCGAGGCTGCGCTGGAGCTTGATCCGCAGGTTGTCTTCTGTGCAGCGGTTGATCGGAATGGCTACCTCCCCACTCACAACCGCGCCTTCTCCCGGCCACAGGGGAGCGATCCGGTCTGGAACACTGCAAATTGCCGGAACCGGCGGATCTTTGACGACCGCGTCGGCCTGAAGGCTGGCCGCAACACGCTGAGCTTCCTCGTACAGGTCTATCGGCGCGATATGGGGGGCGGGAACCATGTGCTCATAAAAGACGTGTCCGCGCCGATCCTCGTCCGGGGGCGGCATTGGGGCGGTTTGCGGCTGGCCTACAGCGTCTGACAGAAAAAACCGCCGCACGTCCTGTCGGACGGCGGCGGCAAAGTCGCGAATCTGTGAGGCCGGTTGGTCAGGGCGAGGCGCGCCCAGAGGCCAGCGGGGACAGGCAGTGTACCGTGGCAGCGCGTACTTGGGGACATTGACGCGCGGTACCGGCTTCAGATCGCAGGCAGAAACAGGTGTCAGAATCCTCCCGGCAGGTGCAGGCCAGCCACGAGCGTGACCATCAGCGCCACGACGCCTACGAAGTCGAGAAACAACGTGGTGTCTGAGCGGCGCAGCATCGCCTTGATCTCGGTCAGCATGGGCAAGTCCTGTGGGTTTTGAACTCTTGTGTTGTCTCTTTGTTCTCATTCCGGTGGCCAAAAGTAAAGAACTTTTTAAGAACATTTGCGAACATTACGTGTACTCGGGTCTAACCCACTGAAATCAGGCGGATTGCGCGATCCTGCTCCATCAACCACAGCAATACGCGCACGGCCTCTCCCCTCGGGCTTTCCAGTCCCGGGTCATCCGACAGGAGCTTCCGCGCGTCCTGTTGCGCCATCTGCATCAATCCCGCCTGCCGTTCGAGGTCGGCAACCCGGAACCTCGGCAATCCGGATTGGGCGGTTCCAATCAGATCTCCGGCGCCCCGGATCGCGAGGTCTTCCTCGGCAATGCGGAAACCATCCTCGGTTTCCCGCAGGATCTCCAACCGCTGTCGGGCGGTCTCTCCCAACGGACCCTGGTAGACCAACAGACAGGTCGAGGCCTCTGCACCACGTCCAACCCGCCCCCGCAGCTGATGCAATTGCGCCAGCCCGAAACTCTCGGCCCCTTCGATCACCATGATCGACGCATTCGGAACGTTCACGCCGACCTCGATGACTGTCGTGGCCACAAGGACGGATGTATCGCCGGCCACGAAGCGCGCCATCGCAGCGTCCTTTTCGGCCGGCGGCATCTGTCCATGCACGAGCCCCACGACCCCGTCGCCAAGCGCGGCCCTGAGGGTACGGAACCGGTCTTCGGCGGCCGCCATCTCCACCGTTTCGCTCTCTCCCACCAAGGGGCAAACCCAATAGGCCTGCCGCCCGGCCCCGATGGCCCGCCGCAAATGGTCGACGACCTCCTCGATTCGCCCGGCCGACACCAGCGCCGTCTTCACCGGTGTCCGTCCGGGCGGTTTTTCGTCCAGAACCGAGAGGTCCATGTCCCCGTATTGCGCCAACGCCAGCGACCGCGGGATCGGCGTCGCGGTCATCACCAGCACGTCCACGGCATAGCCCTTTGCGCCGAGTTCCATCCTTTGGGCGACGCCAAACCGGTGCTGTTCGTCAATGACGGCCAGCCGAAGATCGCGAAAGCTCACATCCTTCTGAAACACTGCATGTGTCCCGACCAGGATCTGGATATCGCCGCGCGCGAGCGCGGCCAGCTTGGCCTCCCGATCGCTCCCCTTGTCGCGTCCCGTCAACACCTCGATGACCACACCTGCCGCCTCCGCCAGTGGCCGGATGGATTCCAGATGCTGTCGTGCGAGGATTTCCGTCGGCGCCATCATCACGCCCTGCCCGCCCGCCTCCACCGCGACAAGCAACGCCATGACCGCGACGAGCGTCTTGCCCGCGCCGACATCCCCCTGCAGCAAACGGGTCATTCGCCGCGCGCCGGCCATATCCCCGGCAATCTCTGAAATGGCGCGGTCCTGTGCCCCAGTCGGCTCATAGGGCAGCGCGGCCCGAACCTTCGCCTGCAACACACCGGTGGATTTCGAGACACGCCCCTTGCCCCGGCGTTCGACGCTCCGCGCCAGCGCAAGTGTCACCTGATGCGCCAACAACTCGTCATAGGCCAGCCGCCGGCGCGCCGGGGCATCCGGCGACAGGTCCCGGCCATCATCCGGCGCATGGGCCGCCTGCACGGCATCCCGCCACGCCGGCCACCCTTCACGCGCCACAAGGGTCGGATCGATCCACTCCGCCAGGTCGGGCGCCCGCTCCAGGGCCGCACGCGCTGCCCGGGTCATCACCTTGAGAGTCACGCCAGCCGTCAACGGGTACACCGGCTCAAAGGGCGGAATATCGTCACCGTCCTCCGGGTCGAGAATATAGTCAGGGTGGACCATTTGCGCGACGCCATCAAAGACTTCGACGCGCCCGGACACCAAACGCCGCTGCCCGGTCGGCAGTTGTTTTTGCAGATAGTCAGGATGGGCATGGAAGAAAACCAGTTGGAGATCGGCTTCCGCATCCCTGACCGTCACACGATATGGCCCGCCGCGCCGACTGGCGGGCCGATGCTGCCCCACCAACACCTCCAGCGTGGCCGTGCACGGCGGTGTCAGCGCACGGACCGATGGCACCAGCCGCCGGTCCACCCCCGATTGCGGCAGCGTGAACAGCAGGTCACGCGGCTTTTCTATCTCGATCTGCTCCAGATGCCGGGCCGTTTTGGGACCGACACCCGGCAGCGATTCGATCGCCGCGAAGAGCGGGAACAGGATCGATGGACGACCGGTCATGAGCTGCCGATCAGCTCCAGCCAGGCGTCTTCGTCGAGAACCTCGATGTCGAGTTCTGCCGCCTTTCGCGCCTTCGAGCCGGCGCCCGGCCCCGCCACGAGAATGTCGGTTTTCTTCGAAACAGATCCCGACACCTTGGCCCCAAGGGCTTCGGCCCTGGCCTTCGCCTCGGCCCGGGTCATGCGTTCGAGCGTCCCCGTGAAAACAACGGTCTTCCCGGCAACCGGGCTCCCATCGAGAGATGGCGCCTCCACGTCCTCGATCTCCAGTTGCGCGGCCAATCGATCGATCATTTCCCGCTCTGCCGGCTGTGCGAAAGCTGTCACGAGAGACGTCGCCATGACCTCTCCGACCCCATCGATCGACAGCAAATCCTCCCAATCCGCGCCTTCACATTCGGCCGCGCCCTCCATCCCTTTCAGGAACGCATCCCAGGATCCGTAGTGCCGGGCGATGAGCGCCGAGGCGGCTTCGCCGACATGGCGGATCCCGAGCGCAAACAGAACCCGATTCATCGGTATTTTTCTTTTGTGGTCAATGGCTTCAAATAGGTTATTCGCGCTCCTTTCGCCCCAGCCGTCCCGGTTCCCAAGTTGCCGCAAACCGCCGGAAAACCTGTCGCGCATGCGGAAAATGTCCGCAGGCTCCCTGATCCACCCATCGGCATGAAACTGTTCGACCTGTTTCGCTCCCAGCCCCTCGATATCGAAGGCAGCCCTGGACACAAAGTGCTTCAGCTTCTCGACGGCCTGCGCCGCGCAGATCATACCGCCGGTGCATCGCCGAACCGAGTCACCCGCCTCCCGGATTGCGGCCGACCCGCAGATCGGACAGCTATCGGGAAAGCTGAAGGGCTCGGCATCGACCGGTCGACGTGCCAGATCCACGTCTGCGATCTTTGGAATGACATCCCCCGCGCGGTAGACCTGCACCCAGTCGCCAACCCGAATGTCGCGCCCCTCGCGAATTGGCTGGCCGTCACCCCCACGTCCGGCAATGTAGTCCTCGTTGTGCAGGGTCGCATTGGAGACCACCACGCCGCCAACGGTCACGGGCTTCAGGCGGGCGACGGGGCTCAGGGCGCCCGTTCGACCCACCTGAATGTCGATGCCTTCGAGCCGGGTCCAGGCGAGTTCGGCCGGAAATTTGTGCGCGATTGCCCATCGCGGCGTGGTTGACCGGAAGCCAAGACGGTCCTGGTAGGCCAGATCGTCGACCTTGTAGACGACGCCGTCGATATCGTAGCCCAGCGTGGCACGCTGCGCCTCGATGCTTTTGTAGTGTTCAAGCAGATCATCGACACCGGTGCAGCGACGGGTCAGCGGGTTGGTCGCGAATCCAAGGGTCGCAAGGCGCGCGATTGCGTCGGACTGGGTGTCGGCGAGCGGCGCGGAGACCTCGCCCCAGGCATAGGCGAAGAAGCGAAGCGGGCGTTGCCGGGTGACAGATGAGTCAAGTTGCCGAAGGGAGCCGGCCGCAGCATTGCGGGGGTTGGCGAAGGCCTTCTGGCCGCGCTCCGCCTGCCGCACATTGAGGGCGGCGAAGTCCGCGTGGCTCATATAGACCTCGCCCCGGACCTCAAGGACATCGGGCGCATCGACGAGGCTCTCGGGGATGTCCTCGACCGTTCCGGCATTGGCGGTCACGTTTTCGCCAACGGTCCCGTCGCCACGTGTCGCAGCCTGCACCAGTTTACCGCGTTCGTATCGCAGCGACAGCGACAGGCCGTCGATCTTCGGCTCGGCGGTATAGGCAAGCTCGGCATCTTCGGCGAGGCCAAGGTACTTCCGGATGGACCGGTCAAACTCCCGCACGTCATCGTCGGAAAAGGCATTCCCGAGCGATAGCATCCGGATGGAATGGGTGACCTTGGAGAATCCCTCCGCCACGGGGCCACCTACCTGCAGCGACGGGCTGTCGGAACGTACAAGCTCGGGGAAACGCGCTTCGATCTCCGCGTTCCGGCGTTTGAGGGCATCAAATTCGGCGTCACTCATGACCGGCATGTCAGCCGTGTGATACGCCCTGTTCGCGTCGGTCAGGAGATTGGCCAGGCGCGCAAGTTCATCCCGCGCGGTGGCTTGATCCATCGTCTCGATATCGGGGCCGTCGGTCATATCGCTCTCCGTTTGCCGCCCAGTGATAGGGCGGTGGCACGAAGCGGTCCAGATCCCCTGAACAAAGAAGCGGCGTGTCGAAGACACGCCGCGAAGTTTGCCACTGGGAGGGAAAATTTTTCGGCGGCGCCACCTCGGCCCCGAGATGGCGCGCCACCACTGCTCTTTGCTCAGGCGCCAAGGGCGACGCGTTGATCCATTTGTTGTGGTTCGGGGTCCCGCAGCACATAGCCACGCCCCCAGACCGTTTCGATGTAATTGTCGCCGCCGGTCGCCTGGCTCAGCTTCTTGCGCAGCTTACAGATGAACACGTCGATGATCTTGAGTTCCGGTTCGTCCATGCCGCCGTAGAGGTGGTTCAGGAACATCTCCTTCGTTAGCGTCGTTCCCTTGCGGAGGCTCAGGAGTTCCAGCATCTGGTACTCCTTGCCAGTCAGGTGAACGCCCTGCCCTTCCGCATCCACCGTTTTCGCGTCCAGGTTGACAGTGATCCGTCCCGTCTGGATCACCGATTGGGCGTGGCCCTTGGAGCGGCGAATGATAGCGTGGATGCGCGCAACCAGTTCCTCACGATGGAATGGCTTGGTGAGGTAGTCGTCGGCTCCGAAACCGAAACCCTTGATCTTGTTGTCGGTGTCATCGGCACCGGATAGGATCAATGTTGGCGTTTCAATGCGTGCCAGGCGCAACTGACGCAGGACCTCATGCCCGGTCATGTCCGGTAGCCCCAGATCCAGCAGGATCAGGTCATAATCGTAGAGCTTGGCCAGATCGATCGCTTCCTCGCCCAGATCGGTGCAGTAAACGTTCAAATTGGCATGGGTGAGCATCATTTCGATGCTCTTTGCCGTTGCCGGATCGTCTTCGACGAGGAGGACACGCATTCTTTCGTTACTCCGCTACTATCCCTTTGGTGCGACCATGGCCTCAATTGGTTAATCCGCGATTACCAAGACTGCGTTTGATCGCCTTCAATCAAAGGTTGCATTTTAACGAAGTAAGGGAACCTCGCTATTTTGGGGGAGTGCGGTACTTCTGAAGGCATGTCGACTTAAGAGCAACTTCGCCATGGAGGTTCACGGCCATGCGCCAGCTGTCGAATTCCTCCTCCGAAAGCCCGTATTTCGTCTTTGCCTCGTCGATTGTTATCAACCCGCCCGTGACCGCCTTGACGACGGCGGCCTTTCGGCTCGCGACCCATCGTCGGGTGTCGTCGGAGGGAAGATCGGCGCGGGTCATGATACTTCCATCCGGAAGCGTCACGGCACGAGGACCATCGATCTTCTTGATAAACATGAGCAGCACTCCCATCTCACCACTGCCCGGCACCCTGAGCCGGCGCACTTAAGGAGTGGTGAAACCGGGACTTGAGAGTATATCCAATTTTCCTATAGTCTCGCGCTTCCCGACCCGGAGCCCCTATGCCCCTAGACGCAGATACCCCGCTGAACTCTCTCGGCTTTGCCAAGCCGCCCGCAGACACACGAGTCGTTGTCGCCATGTCCGGTGGCGTCGATTCCTCTGTCGTGGCCGCTGAACTGGCGAGCCAGGGCTACGATGTCGTGGGCGTGACCCTCCAGCTTTACGATCATGGCGCGGCGCTGGCAAAGAAAGGCGCCTGTTGCGCCGGCATCGACATTCACGATGCCCGACGCGTCGCCGAGGAGATGGGCTTTCCGCACTACGTTCTGGACTACGAGAACATCTTCAAGGAAACCGTCATAGACGAGTTCGCCGACAGCTACCTTGCCGGGGCCACGCCGGTGCCCTGCATCCGCTGCAACGAGCGGGTGAAGTTCAAGGACCTGTTGCAGACCGCGAAGGATCTCGACGCGGATTGCATGGCCACGGGCCACTACATCCAGCGCAAGATCGGCGACCGGGGGCCTGAGCTGCACGCTGGAGCCGATCCGCGGCGCGACCAGTCCTATTTCCTGTTCTCCACCACGCCGGAGCAACTCGACTACCTGCGATTTCCGCTCGGGCACCTCGCCAGCAAGGAAGATACCCGCGCGCTGGCGAAGAAACACGGGCTGGTGGTTGCGGACAAGCCCGACAGTCAGGACATCTGCTTCGTCCCCGACGGCAACTACGCGTCGGTGATCGAGAAGCTGCGCCCCGGTGCCGGTGAACCCGGCGAGATCGTGCACATGGACGGGCGCGTTCTGGCGCAGCACGACGGTGTCATCCACTACACGATCGGTCAGCGGCGCGGCCTTGGCATTGGCGGGCTGTCAGTGCCGCTCTACGTTGTCCGGCTCGACCCCGACGCGCGGCAGGTCGTGGTCGGCCCTAAGGAGGCGCTCTCCACCCGCATCGTGCCGGTCCGCGAAATCAACTGGCTGGGGGATGAGCCCTTCGAGGCGCGCGCCGAATGGCCGCTGTCGGTCAAGGTGCGGTCGACCCGTCCACCGCGGGAGGCGATCCTGCGCCCCACCGGGCCAACCACGGCGGAGGTGGAGCTCTTTACGCCGGAAGAAGGCGTATCGCCGGGCCAGGCCTGCGTTTTCTATGACACCGACAGCACCCGCATCTACGGCGGTGGCTGGATCTGGCGCGGCTGATGCCCAAGGAGACCCAATGCCCCATGTGATCATCGTCGGCGGCGGCTATATCGGCGCGGAACTTGCCCGCGAACTCGACCACCACATGGACGTGACGCTGGTGGAGCCGCGGGAGGCCTTCGTCCACACCCCGGTGATGATCCGGGGTGTGGCCGTGCCCGAACTGGTCGAGCAGGCGCTCTTTCCCTACGACCGGCTGCTGACCAACGGCGTGGTCCGGCGCGCGCGAGTCTGTTCCGTGCAGGGCACGGGCGTCACGCTGGAGGACGGCACGGAGATTTCCGGCGACTACATCGTCATCGCTACCGGCTCTTCCTACGCGGCCCCCTTCAAGCCCGAAAACGCGGAGGTCGGCGGCCTGATCAAGGCCCAGAAGGACGCCCATGCGGCACTGCGCGACGCAGGCCACATCGCCATCGTCGGCGCAGGGGCCGTGGGGACCGAGCTCGCCGGTGAGATCAAGGTGGCGCATCCGTCCAAGACGATCACCCTCATCTCCGACCTTCCCAGCCTGTTCCCGGAATATCCTGCACGGCTGGGGCGCGAGCTGCGGCGCAAGCTGCACATGCTGGGCGTTGAAGTGATCCTCGACCAGCATGTCGAGAACCTTGCCTCGACGACCCGCCCCTTCAAGGACCCGCTCGTTCTGCGGACCGGCACGGAAATCCCCGCCGACGTCGTCTTTCCCGCCATCGGCGCGCGGCCGAACACGGACCTGCTCCGGGACTTGCCGGGCACCCACCAGCAGCCCGACGGCCGAATCCTCTCAGACCGCCGCATGCGCCCCTCCGACCTGCCGAACGTCTTTGCCGCCGGTGACGCGGTGGATATGGGCGACCCGATGACGATTGTCGGCACGTCCCGACAGGTGCTGTGGCTGATAAAGACGCTCAAGGCCGTGGCCCGCGGCAAACCGGTGGAGCGGTGCCTGCCCTACGGCCCGTGGCGCAAGGCGCCGATCCTTGTCCCGCTTGGACCGCAGCTCGGAAACAGCTACCTGCCCCCGGCAACGGTCGGCAATGCGCTGACCCGCCAGGTCAAGGGGAAGCAACTCTTCCTGCCGAAATATCGCAAATTGTTCCGAACCGGCACTTGAGACCTGCCAAGGGCCGACCTGGCAGTGCCTCTCGTGGTGATTGCAGACGGACACACCCTCTGGTGGACCTGTATTCTCGCCGGGATGGGATCTGACGCCCGGTCCCTGCCCGTTCGAACGTCCTAGCGGCGATCCAGCCCGTCCAGAACCGCACGCGCGGCCCGAAGCCCCGGCGCATCCTGTCCGCGCCCCAGCCGGTCCATGGAAAGTGCCATCGCCGCGTGTTGCGAGGCGCTGTCACGCAGCACGTCCAGCACCGCCGGCGCGAGATCCTCCGCCTTGCACGCCTTGCCAAGAAACTCCGGCACAGCCCGCGTTTCCGACACGAGGTTGACCAACGTGACGGTGTCCACCAGCAGCATTCGCGTGATGTAGACCCGATTCAACCAGGCACCGTCATATCCGATTACCATCGGCGTATCCGCAGCCGCCAGTTCCAGCGACACCGTGCCCGACGCCGCCAGCGCCACGTCGGCGGCACGGAAGGCGGCGCGTTTTTCTGCCAGCACCACCGCCTCGTCCCGCCCGCGCGGGTCCAGCAGGATCGGCCCGCAGGGCCAGTCGCCCACGACTTCTTGTGCAAGGTCTGCGCGTGCCGCGACCGTGGGCACCACGACCCTCGCATCCGGAACCGACTCCACGACCCGCGCAAGCGCGTCCCCGAAGATCGGGCCCAGCTTGGCGATCTCCCCCCGGCGCGACCCGGGCAGGCCGAGGATCAGCGGCGCGTCCGGCGCAATCCCATGGCGCTCCCGAAAGGCCAACGCCGCCGCCGCATCCGCCTGCGGCTCCGCCACGACCGGATGACCGACGAAATCACAGCGCATTCCCACGGCTTCCATGTAGGGTGGCTCGAAGGGCAGCAGTGCCAGCACCTGGTCGATGTCCGGCGCCATTTTCTTTGCTCTGCCAGGACGCCAGGCCCAGACCGTCGGGGCCACGTAGTGCACTGTGTGCTGCTCCGGCGCCGCCTTGCGCACCAGCTTCGCCACGCGAAGACTGAACTCGGGGATGTCGATGGTGATCAGCGCATCGGGCGCCATTTGAACCACCTCGGCGGCGGTTTCCTGGATCCGGCGCTTCAGGTCGAAATACTTCGGCAGGATTTCCGACAGGCCGACGACGGACAGTTCCGACATCGGGAACAGGCTCTTCATGCCCTCGGCTTCCATGAGCGGCCCACCGATGCCGTGGAACTCCACGCCCGGTGCGAGTTGCTTGAGCCCCGCCATCAACGCAGCACCCAGCTTGTCACCAGAGGGTTCGCCCGCCACCAGGAACAGCCGCATCACCCTGTCTCCTCAGCCCGTGCCCAAAGGAAGAGCCCCAGCCGGTCGGCTTCGGCGGTCGCCTCGTCGCGGTCCAGCACCATGACACTTCCGGCAACGATCGCCACGCCCCGCAGACCTGCGCGCGCCGCAGCCCGCATCGTGTCCGGCCCGATGGCCGGCAGATCGACGCGGCGATCCTGATTGGGTTTCGGTCCTTTCAAAAGCACACCACCGTCCGGTAGCCCCTCCCGGTTGGCGGCCAGCGTGGACAGCATCCAGTCCGTGCCCGGCATGGCCTCTATCGCCAGCGCCTGACGTCGCGACACGACGCAGCCCTGCCCGACATCGAGCGCGCCCAGCGTGCGGACGATGTCCGCGGCGCGAGCGGCGTCCTGCCGGTCATCGTCGCTGGGCTGGACCTGCCCCAACACGCCCTCGGCGGGGAGGAGGCCCGGGATGATCTCATGCGCGGCCCGCACCGCCATGCCGCGGCTCTCGAACAGCTCCAGAACCACGCGCAGCGCGCCATCGTCTCCCTTGCCAAGCGCAGACAGGAACTTTGGCACCAGCGGCGCCGTGGCCAGGTCGAGCTTGCTCGGCTCCAGCTTCGGGCGGCGTATGCCACCGGCAAAACAGACCTCCGATGCGCCACGCTTCTGAAGTTTTCTGAGCAACCCGCCCAGAGTCTCCAGCCGGAAGACCAGATCCGGCTCCAACGCCCCCGGCGGGGCATCGTGGTAGGCGCAATAGATCACCTCGCGCCCCTCGGCGCGCACGGTCTCGGCCACCAGTTGCGGCAACCGTCCCTGGCCCGCGATCAACGCCAGCACGTTGTTCACTCCGGAACGATGAAAGAGCGGTCGGATTCGCCGGTGATGAAGTCGACGATCTTCTGGACATACTCGTTGTCGCTTTCGGCGCCGACACGTTTCGCACGTTCCTGGAAGGTGCCTTCACCTTCAACGAGGCTCTTGTAGGCGGCACGAAGCTCCGCGATGTCGATTCGCTCCAGGCCGCGCCGCTTCAGCCCGACCAGGTTCAGCCCGACGACATGGCCGCCCTCGCTGTTGACCATGGCGAAGGGCATCACGTCCTTGTCGACCTTGCTCAGGCCGCCGATGATCGCGCCCTGCCCGATCCGCACCCATTGATGCACGCCGGAGATGCCGCCGATGATGACATCGTCCTCGATCCGGCAATGCCCGGCGATGCCGACATTGTTCACAAGGATCACGCGGTTTCCGACCCGGCAATCATGCGCGACATGGACCCCGGCCATCAGCAGGCAATCGTCGCCGATCGAGGTGATGCCGCCGCCGCCTTCGGTGCCGGGGTTGATGGTCACATGCTCCCGGATCCGGTTGCGCGCGCCGATCACAAGACAGGTGTCCTCCCCGTGGAACTTGAGATCCTGCGGGATCTCCCCGATCACCGAGAACGGAAAGATGATGGTGTCGTTGCCGATCGTCGTATCCCCGGTGATGACGACATGGGACTTGATCTCCACGCCTTCCGCCAGTTTCACCTTTGGTCCGATCACGGAGAACGGTCCGATCCTTACGCCGGGGCCAATCACGGCCCCCTCGTCGATCACTGCCTGTGGGTGAATGCGGGCCGTTGGGTCGATGCTCATCGGATCAGCCCTTCGTCTCGCTCTTCGGAAGCTGGACCATGGCAGAGAACTCCGCCTCCGCCGCCAGTTCCCCGTTCACCAGCGCCTTGCCCTCGAACTTGCCGATCCGCGAGCCGGCGCGCTTGACCGACACGTGCAGTTCCAGAACGTCGCCGGGCACCACTGGGCGCCGGAACTTGGCCTTGTCGACAGTCGTGAAGTAGATCATCAACTCTTCGGTGATCCCGCGCGACAGGCCGATGAGAACCGCGGATGTCTGCGCCATGGCCTCGATGACAAGGACGCCGGGCATCACCGGATGCCCCGGGAAGTGGCCTTGGAAATGCGGTTCGTTGAAGGTCACGTTCTTGATGCCCACGGCGCTCTTGTCGGCCACGACGTCACGCACGTGGTCGATCAACAGGAACGGGTACCTGTGGGGCAGGATCTTCAGGATGGTCTCGTGATCCGCCTCGATCAGCGGGCTCGGGGTCTCGGTCATCTCTCGGCGCCTTGGCTCTGTGGGCCGGGCGGCATTCATGCGCCCGTGGTTCTAGGCGTCCTACACGCCCCGCACGGCCACGACAAGCCAGCGAGACCGAGCATCTGTCGGGGACGACCCATCACACGCCCGGCGCGTGCCGGCACCGGGTCACTCCTCGGGGGGCTCCGGAAGGCTGAGTGCGGTCGGGTCGGGAAGGTCGTCGGTCTCAGGA
Source organism: Aliiruegeria haliotis (assembly GCF_003003255.1). Classification (GTDB taxonomy): domain Bacteria; phylum Pseudomonadota; class Alphaproteobacteria; order Rhodobacterales; family Rhodobacteraceae; genus Tropicimonas; species Tropicimonas haliotis. The sequence goes on along the minus strand of NZ_PVTD01000001.1, from coordinate 818,946 downwards.
TCCACCGCTTCGAGTTCCTGTTGCAGCGCATCTTCCATAGCGTCGTCTTCCGGCGTCTTGCCGTCACCTATGGCGGCGTCGATCCGGGCAATGGCCTCGTCCGTGACGTCCACCTGTTCCACCGCCAGCACCAGCGCCCTGTCGTCGAGGATCGCGACCGCGTTCGACTCGCGCAGCAATTCCAGCAGGATCGGCAGGACCCGTTGCGAGAAGGTCCGCCGCTCACGTTCCCGCAGACGTTGCAACGACCGGATGCGGGCATCCTGTTCGGCGCGCAGGGTCGTGACCTTCTCGTCGAAGGCATCGGCCAGTTCGCGGAACTCCGCGGCCGGGAGGTCGGCACGCTGCTCCGTGAGCGACCGTTCCTCCTCCGCAAGTTCGGTGGAAATCACCCGGTTGCGCTCCGCCAGCGCCACGGAGATCCGATCGAACTCCGACACAAGCCGCTGCCCGTACAGGGTCTCGCTAAAGAGCCGCTCCTGATCGAGGGTCAGAAGGGGGGCCTGCATGTCTCCGGTTGGACCACCGACTTCGACCCCCATGCTGAACCCGCCCTGCGCCACGGCCGACACCGCACAGAAGCCCGCCGGCAGGGCCACTGAAACCACAAGGCCCGCGGCGCCGAGCGCACCGCGGACCCTGGATCTGTAGTCGTGTCCTGCCATCAGAAACGCGTGGAGACCGTGAACTCGAAGTTCTGCTCCTCGTCGTACTCTTCCTTGATCAACGGACGCGAGAAGTTGAACCGCAGCGGGCCAAGCGGCGTGTCCCAGAAGATGGAGACACCGGCGGCAGAGCGCAGGTAGAACTTGTCATCAACCTCGTCGTCGCCATCCGGGCCACCATTGGTGTTGTCCAGCCCCCAGACCGAGCCGATATCCCAGAAGACACCGCCAAGGATCCCGTATTCCTCGGGCAGCCCGAGCGGGAAGTCGGCCTCCAAACGTGCCACGGCAAAGGTGTTGCCGCCCAGCACGTCCTCGTTTTCGACCGCGAGATCCCGTGGGCCGACGCCATTGGGCTCGAAGCCGCGGATCTTGTTGGACAGCGTGTAGCGTTCGATAATCCGGCTGTCGCCGCCCTCGTAGACCACCGCACCACCTTCCAGTTCGGCCCGAAGGGTCACTTCCTCGTTCCAGATCGCCTTTCGGGCGCGGAGCAGCGCCTCGGAGCGGACATAGCTCGCGCCATCGTCCCGGACCCCGAAATCCTGGCTCCAGCGCAGCACGATGCCAGCCGTCGGGTCGAGCCCGGTGGAAAGGGTTTCGTAGGTGAGCGTGTAGCCGATCGAACCGCCGTAGAGACCGCCGAGGTTCTGTTCCTGTTCCAGCACGTTGGAAGAGCCGGTCCTGAATTCGTCTTCCGGTGTGGTCGGATCGTCAGGCGTACCGGTGTCGACACCGAAGACCTCGCCGTATTCCAGCGCCACTCGCGTGCCAAGCCGCCACCGCTCCGTGAGCGGGAAATTAAATGTCGGCCGGAAGAGCCCGCGCTTGGTGTTGTAAAGCGAGTTGTCCTGTTCGGTTTCGCGGTAGAAGGCGTTCAGACCGGCCGAAACGTCTCGTCCAAGGAATGCGGGCTCGTTGAAGTTGAAGCCGAAGGTCGATGTCTGCCCGGTGGTCCCGAGGTCAAAGCCCAAAGACTGGCCCCGCCCCAGGAAGTTCCGCTCGCTGAAGGTGATATTGAAGCCAATGCCCGAGTTGGTCGAGTAGCTGGCACCGAAGCCGAGCGACCCGGTGGGCTGTTCCTCGACATCCACATCGACGATGACCCGGTCCGGCGACGTGCCGTCACGGGCTTCCACGGCGGCGTCGGCGAAGAAACCGAGGCTGCGGATTCGTTCCGCCCCTTCGCGGATCTCCCGAGGGTTGAACGGATCGCCCTCCACCGACGCGAACTGGCGCCGGATCACACGGTCAAGTGTCGTGGTATTGCCTTCGATGTCGATCCGCTCGACGAACACGCGCGGGCCGCGCGAGATAACGTAGTTCACGTTCAGGCGCAGGTTGCGGCTGTCACGGGTGATGCGCGGCTCGATGCGGATGAAGTTGAGGCCCTGTTTCACGGCCAGACGTTCCAGACGCGCGATGTCGGTATCGATCGGCGTCGGCGAATAGACGATGCCGGGGCGCACCTTGATCGCGTTCAGATAGGCATCGGTGTCGATCTCCGGCAGTTGGGAGCTAACCGAGACCTCGCCGATCCGGTACTTGTTCCCCTCGCGCACATTGAAGGTCACGAGGACCCCCCGGCGGTTGCGGTCCACCTCGTTGGTGACGGCCAGAACCTGGAAGTCGACAAAACCGCGCGACTGGTAGAAATCCGTCAGCAACTGCTTGTCGAACTCGATACGATCCTCGATCAGCGTATCGGCGCCAACCAGTTGCCGGAAGATGCCCGCCTGCTTGGTCTGAAGCACACGCCGCAGGCGATAGTCGGAATAGGAGCGGTTTCCGACGAAGGAGATCCGCTCCACCTCGCTGACCCGTCCCTCGCGGACCTCGAACACCAGGTCGACGCGATTGTCGGAGCGGCGGATGATCTTCGGCGTCACGTTGGCAGCGTAGCGACCGCTCTGGCGGTAGGCCTCCGCGATCGCCGCGGCATCGGCCTCAGCCGCAGATGGCGAATAGACGCGCCGCGTTCTGGACTGAATGATTTCTTCCATTGCCTCATCATTGAGGCGCCGGTTGCCCTCGAAGGCGATCTGGTTGATCGTCGGGTATTCCTTGACGCGGATCACGAGGGTGTTGCCCTGCGGGACCAGTTCGACACTTTCGAACAGCCCTGTGCCTGCGATCCCCTGAAACGCGTCGTTCAGCCGCCCTGCGCTGACCGTCTCGCCACGACCGATTCCCGCGTAGGTCACAATCGTCGAGGCATCGACGCGCTGGTTCCCCTCGATTTCAACATTGTTGAACCGATAGGTCTGCGCGTTTGCATACGTTGCGGCGAAGCCACTCAGAACGAATAGAAATATCGTGAAAATCCAGGCAGCCGGTGTGGAGATCCGTGTTCCACTTCCGTCCCGGGCGTGCCTGCTCGTGCCGCCCGATTTTTTCTTTGTCATGCTCCGCTCCCCAAGGGCGAGGTTCTTAAATTACCTCTTTGCTAGCGATCATCGCATGTCTTGTCAAAACGACAAAGGGCGACGCATCAGCGCCGCCCCACGGGACAGGTCTGGGCTGGTGTCAGCCTATGAGCGAGCCAAGGGCCGCGCCGCCGAGCAGGGCTGCGGCGATCGTGCCGATATAGAACAGTCGATCCCAGTTCAGTTCGACCAGTAGGCTCAAGCCCTGATATCCAGCGTTGATGGCCTGCATTGGATAATCCTCGCATAGTATCCTGCGACAATTCATAGCCGATGATTGTGTCTCAATTTGGGCGGAGTGACCCGTCAGGGACAGAACAGGTCGTTCGTGAGGGCAAAGACCATGAGGCTCAGCATCAACGTCAGCCCGACCCCCATCAAAACCCGCAGGGCGCCGTCACTGGGCGGTTTGCCCGCAATCGCCTCGTAGGCGTGGAAGACCAGGTGGCCGCCATCGAGCACGGGAATCGGAAAGAGGTTCAGCAGCCCCACCGCCGTGCTGAGCACCGCGATGAACCAGATGAAGTTGGATGCCCCCTGGCTCGCGGCCGCGCCGCTGGTCTCCGCAATGCCGATTGGCCCGCGCAGATTGCACGACGAAATGGCGCCCGTCACCATGTGCCACAGGCCCGACAAGGAGGACTGGACGATGAACACCGTCTGGTCGACGCCATATTGCAGCGCTTCCACGGGGCCGGGCCGTTCCGTGCCGGGGGTGAAGGCCAGCCCACCGGTCATGCCGATGAGCCAGCGGGTCTCGAACCCGCCCTCGCCGGTGGGCATGTCGACCCGCCGTGGGGCCAGCACAAAGTCCAGCGTCTCGCCATCGCGCCAGACGTCGATCTGCAACGCCTTGCCATCGGAGGCCGCGACGATGTCCTGAAGTTCGCGGAAGGCCGTGATCGGCTGGCCGTCGACCGCAACGATCACGTCGCCGATCTCGATGCCGGCATCCATTGCCGCCGAACCGGCCTGAAGCCCCTGAACCAGCGGCGGGAAGGGATAGGCGGCCTCGACAACCCTGCGCTCCCCTGCCCGTTCGATCCCGTATTCGGTCAGCGGACCGACCGGAAGTTCCCGAATGGCGGCGATGAACGCCTCGTAGGTCGCGACCTCCTGCCCGCCGACGGACAGGATCGTGTCGCCCTGTTGCAGCTTCTGGACCTCTGCCGGCAGCGGCACATATTCACCGACTTCGACCGGTTCCTTCGGCGTGCCCTGCACCAGCACCATGGCGCCAAAGACGAGAATCGACAGGATGAAGTTGAACACCGGACCGGCGGCCACCGTCGCGGCCCGCGCCCAGAGCGGTGCCCCGTGCATCGTATGCCGCTTGGTTTCCTCGTCCAGATCCTCGTAGGTGTCAGACGCCTTGTCGCTCGCGGCACTTGCATCGCCGAGGAACTTCACGAACCCGCCGAAGGGCAAGGCCGCAAGCTGCCACCGGGTGCCGTGCCTGTCGGTCCGCGAAAACAGCACTGGCCCGAACCCGATCGAGAAGACCTCGGCCTTGATGCCGGACCACTTGCCGACGATGTAATGCCCGTACTCGTGGACAAAAACGATGACGCTCAGGGCGACGACAAAGGCGGCCAGTGTCCAAAGAACACCGCCGAATTCGGGAATCAGCGAGGTCATTTCCATCCTTGTTCAGGCATTCATTGCGACGTGCGCGGCCAGTTCAGAGGCCCGCTTCCGTGCCACATGGTTTGCTTCGGTGACAGCATCAAGGCACATCCGGTCACATTTCAGGGCACCGTCGCGTTCCATGGCCTCGAGCACCGCCTCGACGACGCTTGCCATGTCGGTGAACCGGATCTCCCGCGCGAGGAAGGCATCGAGCGCCTGTTCCTTGGCGGCATTGAACGCGGCACCGGCAAGACCGCGAATCTCCATGACGTGACGGGCCAGCCGCAGCGCCGGCCAACGCGCCTCACAGGGTTCGCGAAAATCGAAACGCCCGATCTTCACGAGGTCCAACCGCTCTACCGGCAGGCTGCGCCGTTCTGGGTGATGCAGCGCATAGCCGATGGCATGGCGCATGTCCGGCGGCCCGACATGGGCCATCAACGCGCCGTCATTGAACCCGACAAGCGCGTGGATCATCGACTGCGGGTGAACCACGACCTCGATCTGTCTCGGCTCAAAACCGAAAAACTCACGTGTCTCAATAACTTCCAGAGACTTGTTGAACATGGACGCGGAATCGACCGTGATCCGTTGCCCCATATCCCAGTTCGGATGCGAAGAGGCCTGTTCCGGTGTCGCCCGGGCAAGATCCTCTAGCGGCCAATCGCGGAATGCCCCGCCCGATGCTGTCAGGATAACCCGCTCGACGGCAGAAAGATCCTCGCCGACGAGCGCCTGCGCGACTGCACTGTGTTCGCTGTCGACCGGCAGCACCTCGGCTCCATGCGCCTTGGCCGTGCCCATCAGCAATTGGCCCGCACAGACCAGCGACTCCTTGTTGGCCAAGGCCAGCGTCGCTCCCTGCTCCAGAGCCCGCAGCCCCGGCGGCAAACCCGCCGCGCCGACAATCGCCGACATGACCCAGTCGGCCGGCCGCGAGGCCGCCTCCTCGATCGCTTCGGGTCCGGCCGCCACCTCCACGCCAGAACCTGAAAGGTGGCCTGCAAGTTCTTCTTTTTTCTCCGGAAAACACGTCACCGCGACTTCCGCACCAAGCGAGATTGCCTGCTCGGCCAACCGTTTCACATTGCGCCCGCCACTCAGGGCAACAATCCGGTATTCTTCCGGCGCGCGTTCAATCAGGTCCACGGTGTTTTCGCCAATCGAGCCCGTTGCTCCGAAGATCGAAACACGTCTCATATGTTCACCCGCGGCACGTCGACAATAAGAGCCAGAAGCAGCATGAAGAGCGAGGCCCCCAGAAGCCCGTCGAACCGGTCGAACAGCCCTCCATGGCCGGGGATCAACGAGGAACTATCCTTCACCCCCAGGCGTCGCTTGAGCGCGCTTTCCATAATGTCCCCGGCCTGCGAGGCCATGGACAGCAACATGGAAATCCAGATCAGGTCGCGCCCGGAATCCGTGAAGGTCAGGAACAATGCGCCAACCAATCCGGCGCCGATCCATCCGGCTGCGGTCCCCGACCATGTTTTCTTGGGACTGATTGCGGGCCAGAATTTCGGTCCGCCAAAATGCCGTCCGGCAAAATACCCCGCGACGTCGGTGACAACGACGACAATGACCATCCAGAAAAGCCAGGTGCCGCCAAAGGAGTCCCGTGCGGTCACGAGGCCCCAACCGGCAATGGTGATGCCAAGTGCGAACAGGAAAAAGGTAAACCTTTCCCGTGGCATGACCGCCGATCCTGCGACAGCGGGAACAAGGAGGAGAAGCAGATGCCAGTCCGGCGCCTGTGACAGCAGTCCAGAAATGACGGAGGCGCTGAAGGCCGCCAGAAGCATCGACCCCACGTCCCAGCCCGGGCGGATCATCCGGGCCAGTTCCCAGATCATGACCGCCGTGACGAAGACAACGAGCATCTGGAACCAGACGCCGCCAAGGCGGATCCCGACGATGCCGACGGCGACCATGCACAGCCCCGTCCAGGTCCGGGCATTCAGGTCGGACCAGCGGTTGCCCGCCGGCGCAGGTGTCTTTTCGGGGGTGTCAGCCAAGGACCGCACCATAGCGCCGCTCCCGCTTGCCGAACCCGGCAAGCACCTCGGCGAATCTCTCGGCCGTGAAGTCGGGCCAGAGCGTGTCGATGAACTCGTACTCCGAATAGGCCGACTGCCACAGGAGGAAATTGGAGATCCGCGCCTCGCCGCTGGTGCGGATCACCAGGTCGGGGTCGGGCAGCGTGTGCGTGTCGAGGAAACGGCCCAGGGTCTCCGCATCGACCTCTTCCGGGTCGATCCTGCCGGCGGCCACTTCACGGGCGAGGCGGCGGGTCGCGCGGGTCACCTCGTCCCGCCCCCCGTAGTTGAGGGCGATGGTCAGGTGAACGTCGTCATTGTCCTTGGTCAGGTTTTCAAGATCATCCATCAGTTTGACCAGTTTCGGATCGAGCCGATCCCTGTCACCGATGAACCGCACCCGGACCCGCTTGGACAGCAACCGCTGCGCCTCCTTCAGGATGTAACGACGGAACAGCGTCATGAGTCCCGTCACCTCGGCCTGGGTCCGTTTCCAGTTCTCGGTCGAGAACGCGAAGATGGTCAGATAGCGCACACCGAGGTCCGGGCAAGCCTCGACAATCTCGCTCACACGTCGCGCGCCAGCCTGGTGGCCGAAAAGGCGCGGTCGCCCGCGGGCCGTTGCCCACCGACCATTGCCGTCCATGATGATGGCTACATGTTCCGGGGCCGTTTGGCTTCGGTCGGTGGAGGGCATGAATGGCCCCTTTCGCTCCTGGAAAATACGCGGGCGCAGGTCAGACCTGCATTATCTCTTCCTGCTTGTTCTCCAGCGAGGTGTCGACGAGCTTGATATGCTTGTCCGTCATCTCCTGAATGTCGTCATGCCAGATCCGTTCCTCGTCCTCGGGCATCCCGTCGGACTTGGCCTTCTTGAGCTGGTGCATGCCGTCCTGGCGGACATTGCGGATCGCGATACGCGCGTTCTCCGCATAGCTGGCGGCGACCTTGGACAACTCGCGCCGGCGCTCCTCGTTGAGCTCGGGGATCGGCAGGCGGATGATGGTGCCGTCGACCACCGGGTTGATGCCCAGGCCGCTCTCGCGCAGGGCTTTCTCGGCCTTGGAGACCATGCTCTTGTCCCAGATGTTGAGCGTGATCATCCGCGGTTCCGGCACGTTCACGGTGCCGACCTGATTCAGTGGCGTCATCGCGCCGTAGGCTTCCACCTGTATCGGGTCGAGCATCGAGGCCGAGGCCCGGCCTGTCCGCAGCGAGAGGAATTCGTTCTTCAGCGCCTTGATGGCCCCGTCCATACGGTGCTTCAGGTCATCGATGTCCGGTTCTGTATACTCTACGGTCATGTGCCTGTTTCCCTTCCAAGCATCTCGTTTGTTCGCAACGGTTCTAACGCCGGGTCGGACGATTGTATAGGTTTCAAAACCGCGCTGCCTGACCCGCTCCCCCACGCTTCGCGGGACCCGCGCGCCGAAGGCGCGCCCGGCCCAACCGGCGGGTCACATCCATGATGTGGCGCTCCGGGCGGGAACGCCCGCCTCCGCCATTCGGTGACAGTGCGTTCTGCCGGGCCCAGCCAGCCACGCGGGCACTGCTTTCAGGGTGATCGCTGCCCCTTGGGAACGGCTCAGCCCTGGACCCGGGTATAGGTCCCCTCGCCCGCCAGAATGCCGCGGAATCCTCCGGGCTCGTCCAGCGAGAACACGATGATCGGCAGGTTGTTGTCCCGGGCCAGCGCGATTGCCGAGGCATCCATGACCTTCAGCCGCTTGGCAAGGCATTCATCGTAGGTGACATTGTCGTACCGCACCGCATCGTCGAACTGCACCGGGTCCTTGTCGTAGATCCCGTCGACCTTGGTGCCCTTGAAGATCGCCTCGCAGGCCATCTCGTTTGCGCGCAATGTCGCCGCCGTGTCGGTTGTGAAATAGGGGTTGCCGGTGCCTGCGGCGAAGATACAGACACGTTTCTTTTCGAGGTGCCGGACGGCGCGACGGCGAATGTAGGGCTCGCAGACCTCGTCCATGCGGATGGCGGAGATCACGCGGGTGAACACCCCGAGTTCTTCCAGCGCCGACTGCATCGCAAGCGCGTTCATCACCGTGGCCAGCATGCCCATGTAGTCGGCCGTGGTCCGTTCCATCCCCTGCGCCGACCCCGAGAGCCCGCGGAAGATATTTCCGCCGCCGATCACCATGCAGATCTCGACCCCGAGATCATGGACCGATTTCACCTCGTTGGCGATGCGCTGGACGGTTGGCGGATGAAGACCGAAGCCCTGGTCGCCCATCAGCGCCTCTCCGGAAATCTTCAGAAGCACCCTCTTGTAGGTCGGCTTCTGTTGATCCACTGCATCGTCCAACATATCAAAACCCCCTGATCCGGCTCAGGCGCCTTCCTGTCGGAAAAACGCGCCGGCATCAACAGGCATCGACAGCGAAGGAGCCAATTGTCGTGATCCCGCTCAAGGACATTCCGCCCGACCGGCCGGTGCTCATCGCTGGCCCGACCGCGAGCGGGAAGTCGGCGCTTGCCTTGCGGATCGCCGAGACGCAGGGCGGTGTGATCGTCAATGCCGATGCCTTGCAGGTCTTTGCCAACTGGCGCGTACTGACCGCCCGACCCAGCGTCGAGGAGGAGGCACGCGCGCCGCATCGCCTCTATGGGCATGTCGCTCCGCGACAGGGCTATTCCGTCGGGCACTGGCTCCGCGAGGTTGCGCCGATGCTCGACGGGCAAAACCGCGCGATCATCGTCGGCGGCACAGGCCTCTACTTCACCGCGCTGACGCGGGGCCTGGTCGAGATCCCGGAGATCCCGTCCCACATCCGCGCCGAGGCGGACGCGGCGACGCATGAGACGATGCTGCAAGACCTCGATACCGCCACGCGGGATCGAATCGACACTGCCAACCCGGCCCGGGTCCAGCGGGGCTGGGAGGTCCTTCGGGCCACTGGCCGTGGTCTTGCGGATTGGCAGGACGATACGCCGCCGCCGTTGCTGCCACTCGCCCGGGCAACGCCACTCGTTGTCGATGCGCCGAAGGAATGGCTCACACCACGGATCGAGCGGCGGTTCGACCAGATGCTGGAAGACGGCGCGCTGGAGGAGGCCCGGGCCAACCTTGCGGATTGGGACCCATCGCTGCCCTCGTCCCGCGCCATAGGCGGTCCCGAACTCATCGCCCACCTGCGCGGCGACATCACCCTGGACGAGGCCCGGACGGCCGCGCAGATCGCGACCCGGCAATATGCCAAGCGTCAACGCACCTGGTTCCGGGCACAGATGAAAGACTGGCGGATCACGAGCCTCGCCGGGTAGCGCCGCGACCGGACCACGCAGGGTGGAAATGCGCAACGGGCTTGATTCGTACTTATCCACAGGGCAAGACTTCACAGATCGAACTTCGCTGCCCGAGTTCCCGAATGACCGTGCTGCCCGCTGCCCCTGTCGGACCGCTGCGTCTGGTCCCCATGCAACGCCTGACCAACGGCGGTCGCTGGCGCACGGAAGCGATGCGCAGCTACCGGATGCCGGTGCTTCTGTGGTTCACCCGTGGACAGGGCCGGATCACGGTCGCGGGCCGGACACGTGGCTACGGCGCCCACAACGCGGTCTATGTGCCGCCGCGAACCATGCATGGGTTCGAGGTCGCCGCGCAGGTCTTCGGGACCGCGATCTTCTTCAACGAAGCCTCCGGGTTCGAGGTCCCTGACGTGCCCTGCCACTTGCGAATCCGCGATGCCCGCGCCCAGGGAGAGATCAGTTCCCTGCTGGAGCAGCTTCAGCGCGAAGTTCACGGCGACCGCCCCCTTAAAGAGCAGGCCATTGCCCACTACGGTGGATTGCTCGGCGTCTGGCTACAGCGGCAACGCGACGAGACAGAGGCCGAAGAGCCCGAATCGCCCGCAATGTCGCTCGTGCGCCGGTTTACCGAAGCCGTGGAAAACCAGCTCTACACTGGCCAGTCCATCAGTGACTACGCCGAGCTTCTGGGGGTCACGCCAACCCACCTCAGCCGGGTCTGCAACCAGACCTGCGGACGTCCGGCCTCCGAACTCCTCGCCGATCGGCTGACGTTTGAGGCTCGCCGCCTGCTGCTCGACACCTCGTTGCCGATCAAACGCGTCGCCGAGGTGCTGGGCTACAATTCCGCCGCCTATTTCACCCGCGCCTTTCATAACCGGACCGGACAGACGCCGAGCGACTTTCGAGATGCCCGCCGGGCGTGAGTCCATCGCATTCAGTCGCAGGATTTTCCTGATGCATCGACCCGCAATATATTGATTTATATTATTTTACCCGATTTACCCTCCGCCCCCTAAACGACCTGCCCGCCCGGTCGTCCTTCGCATACCCGGCAGCTGGCGCTGGGCAGTGGACAACGGCTCCGTCTGATCGCGACCAACCGCTCCGTGGGATAGGCGCGGACGGTCCTGTCGCAGCGTTGAGCGACGTGCGTGAGCCGATCAGACACGCTCACATCGCGACGGGCTCGCGAAAAATGGCTGGGGCACCGCCCTGCCCAAAGATGCCATTCGCCAGAGGGTTTGCCATCGCGGATATCGCCTCCGCAAACACCACGGCTCCGGCAAAACACCGGGTCGGCAGGGCAAGCAGGATTGGAACGGAACTCCTTGCATAGCCGAGTTCATGGCGGCGGCTGGCAGCGCCTGCGTCGCGGGACACCAAGTCACCGCGCGCCCGTTCCGGGTTCAGGAGTGTGAAGGCCATCCGGGAAAGAGCGGCAGATGTGCTCTTCGACGCCGGCCCGCTGCGCGACTTGGCGCCCAGTCAACGCGCACCATTGAGCCGGGGAAATCAACCTTGGCGCAGCCCGGCCAAGGCTGGGGACAACGTCTTTTGGATCGTGTTTCCGGCGCCGCCCAACATGCGCGCCGGAGATCAATCACACTTGCGGATGAATGCTTGTTGCCAACAAGCGTCACGGTCGCCCCATGCAAAAAGCCGAGCCAAGACCCGCGTTCAGGACCCTGCCCTTGCCCCCGGCCTGGACTGCGCGCGGCAGGTCGACACATCGCCCGCAGCCACCCGGTTAGTCTTCGAGCAGGTGTTCGTACCGGGCATCGGTGAGCGTTTTCAAGAAGGCCACGATGGCGTCGATCCGCTGATCGTCCAGCGCCGGCCCGGTCTCCAGCTCGTCGAGCGACAGCGTCCCGTCGACCTCCGGCGCCCGCCACGGCTGGCCGGTTTCCGGGTTGATCTGCCGTTTCTCGGAAATCGAGTTGTACTTGTCGTAGAACAGCACGACGGTTCGAAGATCCTCGAAGACACCATTGTGCATATAGGGGCCCGTCACCGCGACATTGCGAAGGGTCGGAACCTTGAACTTTCCGGCCTGTGCGGGATCCTCGACCGCCGGATTCATCAGCAACCCGGTGTCGACGAACCCCTCCGCCACGCCGTTGAGCCCGCGCAGCGCCACATGTTCGGGCACGCCGATATTGTGGTATTCATAGTTGGAAAACGTCTCCTGCGGGTCCATCGCGCTGCGGCCCAACTGGTGACAAAGGTTGCAGTTGGTGAACTGCTGGGAGAAGAACAGCACCCTGCCAAGGTCTTCCTGATCCGTCAGTTTCACCTCGCCGCGCAGAAACCTGTCATACTTGCTGTCAAAGGGTGCGAATTCCGCGGAGCTTTCGAAAGCGGCGATGCTCTCGGCCATTGCAGCGTAGGCCGCCTCCACATCTTCAAAAACTAGGGTTCCGAACAGGGCCTGCATCGACGCCACATAGGCATCGTTCTCCTGCAACCGCGCCACCACGCTGGCCTTGTCCGGCATCCCCATCTCGATCGGGTTCAGTGGTGGCCCGCCAGCCTGACCGGCAAGATCCGCCTCCCGCCCGTCGTGGAACTGTCCGCCGACATAGGGGCCATCCTCGCCCTCGACCTTGTGGAACGGCGGAGAGAACATGGCGTACGCCGCCGTTGGAGCGTTCCTGTCGCCGATCGAAACACCATCGTCGCCGAGCGACACGGCCTTCCCGGCCACGGTCTCCCGCGGATCGGCGAAGCCGAAGGCAGGGTCATGGCACGTCGCGCAGGACTGGCTCCGGTTGGCCGAAAGATTGACGTCGAAAAACAAGGCCGCGCCGAGGTCGGCCGGCGTGTCGTACCCCGGCTCCGCAGCGAGCGGATCGGTCAGGGCGGCGAGCAAGACGGCGGTCAGCGCCGATTGTCGGCCAGAAAGGGGTGAACCGGGCATGGAGGATTCCTCGGGATGTCATGCGGAGCGGACCAGATATGCGGTCCCCTATGACATCGTTTTGCCGAGGCACAAGTTCCGACTCTTTCAGTCGGACATTCTGCCGCGCCCTCAGCTGCCGAGGATCTTGCGGACGTAGGTCTTGGTCTCCCGGTAGGGCGGCACGCCGCCGTACTTGTCCACAGCGCCCGGCCCGGCATTGTACGCGGCCAGCGCCAGACGCCAGCTGCCGTAGCGGTCGTACATCATGCGCAGATACCGTGCTCCACCTTCGAGGTTCTGGCGCGGATCGTGCGGGTTCACCCTGAGCTTGGCGGCCGTGCCCGGCATCAACTGCGCCAGTCCGATCGCACCCTTGTGGGACTTCGCGTTGACGTGCCAGTTGCTCTCTTGTTGCACCAGTCGCAGGAACAGGTCCTCGGGAACGCCATGCTTGCGCGCCATGTCCTTGGCGACGGGAAGGTACTGGCCCTTGTAGCGACCGCGATACTTCGGAGCCTTGAAGCTGACGGAAGCCTTGGAGGTGGACGGTTGCAGACGGGTCGAGTGGGCGTATTGCTTGGAGGCGCGTTTGTCGAGCAGACGTGTCTGCGAGGCGAAGAGCTTCGCCCGGGATTTGGAAGAATAGGTTTCGGCGCCCACACCGCTGCCCTGCGTTGTTCCCAACGCGAAGACCGCGATCATACTCGCCCCGACCAGCCTCAACATATGGCCTGCCCCACACCGTTTCTCGTTGCGTGGGCGAGTATAAGGAAGCCTCGGATTTTTGCTAGCGTCACGCGAAGGGATCGGCGGATTTTGCGTGTTTTTCCCACCGCCCGGTTGGTATAGCGTCCTTCCTCGAAGCGGAATCGATGCAAACGTACAACAAGCAACAGGAGTAAGCCGCATGGCTGGATCGGTGAACAAGGTGATCCTGGTGGGAAATCTGGGACGGGACCCGGAGGTCCGCACCTTCCAGAACGGCGGAAAGGTGTGCAACCTGCGCATCGCCACCTCGGAGACCTGGAAGGACCGCAACACGGGTGAGCGCCGGGAGCGGACCGAGTGGCATTCGGTGGCGATTTTCCAGGAGGGACTTGTGCGGGTGGCCGAGCAATACCTGCGCAAAGGCTCCAAGGTCTATATCGAGGGACAGTTGCAGACCCGCAAATGGCAGGACCAGAGCGGCGCCGACCGCTACAGCACCGAAGTCGTACTGCAAGGCTTCGGCGGCACGCTGGTGATGCTCGATGCCCGTGGCGGTGAAGGCGGCGGCGGTGGCGGTGGCTATGACGACCGCGGCGGCTATGGCGGCGGCGGCGGAGGCGGCTACGGCGGCGGCCAGCAGGGTGGCGGCTACGGCGGCGGATCCCCGGCAGGCGGTGGCGGCGGCGGTGGCGACATCGACGACGAGATCCCGTTCTGATCCGAGCTACAGGATTGCCCACAGACCCGCCCCGCCGTCACCGACGTGCGGGGCGTTTTCTTTAGGACCGTTTCTTTCTTCCTGACCGGGCAGTGTCGCGATGGCGGGGCATGTTCGCAGCGTTCCGTTGGCGAAAGCCTGCCTGTGCCCGGGCCGTGTCGCATCGGGTTCACGCTTTGCCACCGGAAACGCGGTATGCAGGGTGTATTAACCCGCGCGGCGCCCCTCACGCGACACCGCCGCCTCTCGATTGGAGATACCGTCATGACCCCCCGGTTCGTTTTGATTGCCAGCACCCTTTCCACCGTCGCAGCGGGATCCGCCCTCGCCGATCCGCTGACCTTTGCCAACGATAGTGGCGGTACCGTCAATTTCTATGGCCAGTTTTCACCGGCCTACGTCAGCTTCGACGACGGCGAAAAAGAGACCGGCAACCTGGTCGACAACACCAACTCCAACACCCGCGTCGGCTTCACTCTCGACCAGCCCATCGGATCGGGCGCCACGCTCGGCTTCGTCTTTGAAACCGCGCTTGGACTTCCGGCGTCCTCGGCCTTCAGCCAGAACGTCGACCCGATCTGGGAATGGGACAAGACGAAGCTCCGCAAGATTGACGTCACCGTTTCCGGGGCCTTCGGCAAGGTCTCCCTCGGCCAGGGCAGCATGGCCTCGGACGGGATCGCGACGGTGGATCTGTCCAGAACCGATATCGCCGGCTACGTCTACCGCCCCGACCTTGCGGGCGCCTATTTCTTGCGCGACAAGGCCACGGGTGATCTGTCGGACGTCAAGATCAGCGATATCTACACCGATTTCGACGGCAGCCGCCGTGCCCGCATCCGCTATGACACACCGTCATTCAGCGGGTTCAGCTTCGCCGCCGCCTACGGCAAGGAGGTCCTGACCGATGGCGATGACGCGGAGTATTACGACATCGGCTTGTTCTACGAGCGGACCACCGGCAGCGTCCAGATGCAGGGCGCGCTGGGCTATGCCTGGAAGGACAACGAGGGCGCGTTGACCGAGGTCTACGCCGGTTCATTTTCGCTCCTGCACGAACCGACCGGGATCGTGGGCGTTCTGGCGGCCGGCGCCGATCAGGACGGCGGCAGCTATGGCTACGTCAAGGCCGGTTGGACCGGAACGGTCTGGAACGTGGGCTACACGGCGGTGTCAGTTGACTACTATGGCGGGCAGGATCTGTTGAGCGACGGATCAACATCGGATTCGTGGGGTGTTCAGGCCGTGCAGAAGTTCGACGCTGCCAACCTGGAGGCCTATCTCGCCTATTCCAGCTACAGTTTCGATGAGACATCGGCCAACTATCAGGACGCCAATTCGACCACACTGGGCATTCGCTGGAAGTTCTGAGAACCGGCGACCTGACCCTCCCGGAATCCCGTGAACAACGCTGGCTACATGGATCGCGGGTTTGATGGGTTCGGTCTTTTTCGTCCCGGGCATCACCGCCCCGAATGGCGGCACGCCGGAACGCCTGTCCGGTGCGCCTGCGACCCATAGGCGACGCCGGCAATCGCCGGGCGCTATCCAGCAGCGCGCCTCTGATCCGCCACTTCAAGATCGCCCCGGGTGTGAAACCGTGAATGGCACCTGCCATTGCAATGCCGCCACCGCAGATCGATGAGCCAACAAAAAGGGGCGGCCAGGCCGCCCCTTCCCGTGTCGTCCGGTTCCGGTCAGAAACGGTAGTTCACGCCGATGGTGGCCGTGTTGGCCGTCGTCGAGCCGTAGCTGCCATACTCGTCGAACCGATGGGTCGCGATCTCGCCGGTCAGGGACACCGTGTCGGTCAGCTTTGTTTCGACCCCGATCCCACCGAAATAGCCCCATTCGTCGCCCAGATCGCTGCTGGCGGCATAGCTGGCACCGGTGGTTGCGTAGACCAACGTCTTGCCGAAGTCATAGCCGCCGCGCACCTTGAGCCGACTCAGCGAGTCCAGATCTCCGGCGGAGGTTTCGATGGAGCCGAAATTCGCATCCGCGCCGATACCGACGACCCAGTCGCCCAGGTCCCAGTCATAGCCGGCCTGAACACCGCCGATGGTTTCGTTGCCTTCCAGCCCATCGGTCACTTCGCCGTAACCGAGTTGAAGGCCGACGTAGCCGCCGGTCCAGTCGCTGGAAGAGGATGCCACCGGCATCACGACCGGAGCGGGCACGGCTTCCGTCTGGACGGGTTCGGCCGATCCGGCGAAGGCCGGAACGGCAAGGCTCGTCATGAAGGCAGCGCCCAGCAGGCGGGTGGTGTGAGTGGTCATTTTTAATGTCCTTTGTCTTGTCTGGTTCCCGCTTCCCCGGCCTTTGCGGCAGCGCAGCGAAACGGGTGCCCGGGTCTTTGCCCGGCCCCGTCGCACCTAGAGGTTGGACCGGAGAGACCCAATGGCAAATCGACCGCGAACACGCGCGGCTTCAAACACTTGGCGGAAGGTCGCGGATGACCGTAGGGTAATCGGCGGGGCTTCGCTGCGTTGCAGAGAAAGCTCACACGGGGTTGATTTGAAGGCAGGCGTCCCCATCTCGGTCAGTGGAGGAGTATGCCCACCCGCCGCAGGGGGTACGCGGCACCGGATCTGGATCAAATAGCCGCGTTGGCCTTTAGCCGGCGGCCTTTTCCTCCAGTTCGAGCCACTCCTCCTCCGCCGTTGACAATGCCGTCTGCCGCTCGACCAATGCCTCAGACGCCTTGCGGAACTTCACCGGTTCTTCGGTGAACAGGTTCGGGTCGGCGAGGAACGCCTCCAGACGCGCGATCTCCGCCTCAAGGCGCTCGATCTCGTCGGGCAGCGCCTCCAGACGGTGTTTCTCCGTGAAGGTCAGCCCGCTGGCCACCGGTGCCCGGGTTGGCGCGGCATCGGGCTTGCCGGAGGGCTTTCCGCCCCTCGGTTTCGACGAGGATTGCTCCTTCGGCGCCGCCTGCCCCATGCGCTCCGCGCGTTGGGCCTGGTAGTCGCTCCAGCCACCGGCATAGATGACCGCGCGCCCGTCGCCCTCCATCGCAATCGTGGTCGAGGCGATGCGGTCGATGAAATCACGATCATGGCTGACGACGAAGACCGTGCCATCATACTCCGACAGCATCTCCTGAAGCAGGTCCAGCGTCTCGATATCGAGGTCGTTGGTCGGCTCGTCCAGCACCAGGAGGTTCGCGGGCTGGGCAAGGATCTTCGCCAGCAGCAGCCGCGCCTTCTCGCCACCCGACAGGGAGCGAACCGGCGCACGGGCCTGTGCTTCGGAGAACAGGAACTCCTTGAGGTAACCCACCACGTGTTTCGGTGTGCCCCGCACCATGACCTGATCGCCGCCACGCCCCTGAACGCGCAACGCCTTGTCGCCGGTGAGGCTCTCCCACAGCGTCGCGTCAGGATCCAGTTGAGCACGCGTCTGGTCGAAGACCGCCACATCGAGATTGGTCCCGAGCCGGATCGTTCCGCTGTCGGCCTCTTCCTGGCCGATCAGCATCTTGAGCATCGTCGTCTTGCCGACACCGTTCGGCCCGACCAGGGCAATCCGCTCCCGGCGCTGAATCCGGGTTGAAAACCCGCGGACGATGAGCTTGTCCCCGTATGACTTTGAAATATCCTTCACTTCCGCGACGAGCTTGCCGGACGCCCGCCCGGTTTCGATGGCCAGACCGGCCCCACCCTGTCGCCGGATCTGCGCCGCCCGTTCGGCCCGCAGATCCTGCAGGGCCCGGACGCGCCCCTGGTTCCGGGTCCGCCGCGCGGAGATCCCCTCCACCGCCCACTTGGCTTCGTGCTTGATCTTGCGGTCGAGCTTGTGGCGTGCCTCGTCCTCCTCCGCCCAAACCTTGTCCCGCCATGCCTCGAAGGAGGTGAATCCGTGTTCCTGCCGTCGCACGACGCCGCGATCGAGCCAGAGCGTGGCGCGGGTCAGGCGGTTGAGAAAGGCCCGGTCGTGAGAGATCAGCACGAAGGCGGCTCGGGTTTCGGCGAGCTGATCTTCCAGCCAACGGATTGCCTCGATATCGAGGTGGTTGGTCGGCTCGTCGAGCAACATCAGCTCGGGCGCCTCTGCCAGAAGCTTGGCGAGTGCGGCGCGCCGACGCTCGCCACCAGAGGCGGTCTCGACCGAACGGGACAGGTCGAGCTTCAACCCCTCCCCCGCCATTTCGACGCGATAACTCTCTCCCTCGGGCAGGCCGCTCGCGGCGAAGTCGCCAAGCGTCGCAAAGCCCGCCATCGTCGGATCCTGCTCCATGTAGCCCACGTGCTGCCCGGGCGGCACGATCCGCTCCCCGGTATCCGGCTCCACGAGTCCGGCCATGACCTTCATCAGCGTCGACTTGCCCGAGCCGTTTCGCCCGACCAGCGCCACCCGGTCGCCCTGCTGGATGACAAGGCCGAGATCGGAGAACACGGGGTTCCCGCCGAATGTCAGCGAGATATCGGAAAGCTGGAGAAGGGGTGCACGTGCCATGGCGGCGAGCTACGGCAGGGGCGCCGAAAGATCAAGCGGCGCAAGCACCATTGGCTGGGTGGCCCCCGCATCGCCTGCAGCACGGCCGCCCCGTTCTCCGCTGGCGGAACCCGAACCGCCCGCACAAAGCTGGGCAAATGCTCCGGGACGGCGGTTTCGGCGCGCATGGGGCTGTGGACTGCGGCGGATGCGCCCCGCCCGTGGTCCCGGTTTTGCGGCAGGCGCCCCTCTCGAGGTGGCGTTTCTGCCCGCAATCCGTGACCAAAGCCGCATGGTCGGCGCAGATTGGAGGACGACCTTGAAGCCTGGTGCTGACGGCCTGCCACGGGAGCGTCTGCGGTCTGTCGCGACGGATCGGCGCGCCCATGCCCCCTGCACATCGCAACGTTCGGCCACCGGAGACCGCCGTTCCAACGGCTGCCCCCTGCCCGCGCAGCTCACATCTGCGCAATGGCGTCGCCTTTCCCGCCGTTTCTGGTTGATTTGGCGCCATGGACGCGCCAGATCATGTCTCGACCACGCTGCGGAGGAGGTTTCATGAAAGCTCATTGGACAGCGCAACTTGCCGCCCTTCTGCTGCTCGCGGGATGCGCCGGTACGTCCGTCACGAATGTGCCGCTCACCCCCGCTGTTGCCGACGCGCAGGTGGGTTTGACTTCTGAGCAACTGGTCGAACGCCTCGGTCCGCCGGCGGTTCGTTCCGACAGAACCGTCAGCTACCAGACGAGCCGGGCCGGGCCGACTGTCGGCCAGAGCATCGGCCGCATCTCGCTCAGCGGCGGCGGCGTCAGCATGAGCCGTGGGGCACAGCGGCAGGTCCTGACCTGCGCCTGGACATTCCGCATTGGCGCGGACGGCAAGGTCGCGGGCTGGAGCAACAGCGGCGCGCTGTGCGCGAGCCTCTAGGCCGGCCCGGCCAGCGCCCTTAGAAGCCGTTTCCGTGCGGGGGGAATCGCCCTGATTTCCAACCCGGTAAAGACATGCAGCGTGTCCAGGTCCCGGTCCACCACAGCGTGGTCAGAGACCCACCCCCCCATCAGCAGGTAGGTGCGCAGGAGCGGCGGCATCCCCAGCATGGCACGCCTCGCATCGGGCTTGCGGCGCAATTTCTGCGCGAAGCGAAAGACATTGGGGGCCTTCACCCTCGGCAACCAGCGACCCGGTGCCAGGTGGCGCTCCGTCAGCAGGGCGAAGGCATCCATGTAGTCCTCCGCCCCGGTCCCCTTGAAGGAAGAGCATCCGAACAGCATCTCGACCCCTTCGGCCTCGACGAACCCTGTCATTGCCCCCCAGGCCACGCGCAGAATGTCGGGATCCTTCACCTCCGGGTCGATGCAGAAACGTCCCATCTCCACCATCGGGCCATCGAACTCCTGCAACCCGGATAGCTCGTAGTACTGCGCCGAGTAGCTGCGCCCGATCTCGCTGCCTCGACTCAGGGGCAGCAACCGGAACGTACAGACCAGCCGACGGCTCCGAGTGTCCTCGACCAGCACCTGTCGACAAACCCCGTCGAACTCGTCGCGATCCTCCTGCTGCCCTCCACGAAAACACCGGCTGCGCAACGCCAGCGCGGCGTCCACGTCCTCCTGCCCACCGGCAAGTCGGGCCGCGTAGCGACCCCGGCGCAGTTTCAGCATCTCCCACTCCTCGCGTCGACGCATGGCCTGTCCTGCCACCGTTTGAATCTGGTTCCCCGTCCGATAGCATACAAGGCGTGTCGATTTTCTGACAGAATATCGGGCATTTGGTGCGCGTTGCCGGGAAACGTCACCGCTTTGTCATTGGCATGGCCGCGCCGGCGCGCCTAGGTACGGACAGGACCGGACAAACGGAGGCCGCAATGAGCGACAAGGTAACCAAGAAAGAGACCGAATGGCGTGCCCAGCTTGGTGACCTCGGCTTCGAGGTCATGCGCAACCATGGCACCGAACGTCCCTTCACCCACGACGATTTTCCGTCGGATGCCGGCACGTTTCACTGCAAGGGCTGCGGGGCGGAACTCTTCGTGCAGGACGACAAGTTCGACGCCGGCTGCGGCTGGCCCAGTTTCACCCGCCCCGCAAGCGGCGCCAGGCTCGGCGAGACCCGTGACACCCGCCACGGCATGGTCCGCACCGAAGTGCATTGCGCCAATTGCGACGGCCACCTTGGGCACGTCTTTCCCGATGGCCCCGCGCCGACGGGGCTTCGCTATTGCATCAATGGCGTGGCGCTGGATTTCGAGAAAGACGACGCGGGCTGACGCGGGACTACGCTACGGGCAAACCCGGAGCCGCACCACTTGCAGGCCCTTGCCCGAAGCGCCCCAGCAGCCTTGTTGCGATACGCTCAGCAGAGCAAACCTGCGACGGGAAAACCGCTCAGATGCGCGCCAACGCAAGCGGTCGGATGACTGCCGGCCCGGCGCCATGGCTGGTGCGCCAATTCTCAGGCGACGTCCCGCAAGCCGGTCTGCCCTACAGGTTGGATCCGAGGTTGAAACGCCCGACGTTGCCCATCAACTGACGCAGAAAGCCCACGCCCTGAACGTTGCTGTCCGTCACGCGACGCGACAACGCGACGACATTGCCGTCCTGAAGGCCGAAGCGTTCGATATTGGTCACGACGCCCCTGGAGTTGAAACTGATCGCCACGACCTGGCGCTCGATCACTTCCGGCGCCTGGTAGGTGTAGGTTCGCACCCGTTGGGACACGTAGTAATAGCCCGAATCGCGCAGGACACCCGAGGCCGACGGCGAGCCGACCGTCTCTGCAACGCTCTCACGGGTATCGACGCCCACCTTGATCTGCGCCAGATCCGCGTCGCTGGGGGTGTAGCCGTGGTTGTCGTAGAGCGGTGTGCAAGCGGTTGCCGCAGCCAGAGCCGCGCCGACGATCAGCGCGCGCGTCACCCGGCCAAATGCCTTTCGGCTCTGCCTGCCCATCACTGCCCTCACGCCTCTTGCTCGTCAAACTGCTTTCCGGCTTATATCAATGGCATCCTTTTCTTCAAGGAAGGAAGAACACCCGATGAGCCTCTCCGAACCTCCGCGTCACCTGCGGCTGGCGAAATTGCCCACCTCCGAGCCCACCGATATCCGCCTGGTGCCAGAAGCCGGCGAAATCCAGCAATTGATCAGGGATCTGGACCTTCTGGGCCTGCGAAAGGTGCGGCTCGAAGGCACTCTGCGCCCTCAGGGGCGCAGCGACTGGACCCTTGATGCGACGCTTGGCGCGACAGCAATCCAGCCCTGTTCGGTGACGCTGGCGCCGGTCACGACGCGAATCGACGTGCCGCTGCGCCGCCAGTACGTGGCCGACTACAGCCTGCCCGAGGAGGCAGAGGCAGAAATTCCGGAGGATGACAGCCTCGAACCCCTGCCCGAGGTCCTCGACCTGATGGCGGTGCTGGGCGAAGCCCTCGCCCTTGCCTTGCCCGATTTCCCCCGCGCCGAGGGCGCGGAACTCACCGGGACGACCTTCGCCGAAGACGGCGTCGAGCCGCTCACAGACGAGGACGTCAAGCCCTTTGCCGGACTCGCGGAGCTCAAGAAACAACTGGAATCCTGACGCCAGCGCGCACAGCGGGCGCATCCTACGCGGCACGCGCAGCCCACCGCAGGTGCCCGGCCCAACGGGAGCGGTACATCTGCGATGCGCCAGCGACGGGCGGGAGCGCTCCGCCCACGCACCCGCGTGCCCCGAAAAAGCAGGGAAAACCGCCACGCCCCTTGCATATGCCACCGGAATGCGTATGTTCGCGCACCTTCCACACACCCTTGATCGGGAAGCAAAGCCGGCGTATGAGGCGCCGACAATCGAAACACTTGCCGCCGGGATACGCCCGTCGCGCCAATAACATCGAGGTTGAGACATGGCTGTCCCTCAGAACAAGATCACCAAGTCGCGCCGCAACATGCGCCGCTCCCACGATGCGCTCGTCGCCGGCAACCCCGCCGAGTGCCCGAACTGCGGCGAACTCAAGCGCCCGCACCACGTCTGCGCCGCCTGCGGCCACTACGACGATCGTGAAGTCGTCGCACTGGTCGAGGATGTCGATCTCGACGAAGACGCCGCCTGAACCGGTAAACCTCCGGACAGGGGCATCTCGGATGAAACCTGACGTGCAGGCCGACCTGCCTTCCGCGGTTCCGCCGGAACTCGCCGGCAAGATCGTCATATCCGTCGATGCCATGGGAAGTGACAAGGGGCCGGCAGCCGTGGTTGCCGGCTGTGCCATGTCGGCCAAGAAGAACCCGGATATCGGGTTCATTCTGCATGGCCGGGAGGCAGAGTTGCGCCCCCTCGTGGTCAAACGCCACCTACTGGACCGGTGTATCATCCGGGACGCCGCGGAGGTGGTGACCATGGATGCCAAGCCTTCTGTGGTGATGCGGCGCGGCAAGGACACTTCCATGTGGTCGGCCATCGAGTCGGTCCGCAATGGCGAGGCGACAGTCGCGGTTTCCTGTGGCAACACCGGGGCGCTGATGGCCATCTCCATGGTTCGGTTGCGCAAGTTGCCGGGCGTGAACCGTCCCGCTATCGCCTGCCTGTGGCCGTCGCGAAACGACACCGGCTACGCGGTCATGCTTGATGTCGGCGCCGATATCCGCGCCGACGAACGTGACCTGCTGCAATACGCCCTGATGGGCGCCTCCTACGCCCGCAACGGCCTGAGCATCGAGCGCCCGCGGATCGGCCTGCTCAATGTCGGCACGGAGGAACACAAGGGCCACCCCGAACTCAAGGCCGCCCAGGGCCTTATCGCGGAGGCCGCGCCGCATTCGGACTTCGAATATGTCGGCTACGTCGAGGGCGGCGATATCCCGCGCGGCAAGGCCGATGTCATCGTCACCGACGGGTTCACCGGCAATGTCGCCCTTAAAACCGCCGAGGGTACGGCCTCGCTCATTCGCGAGCTTCTGGGGCAGGCGTTCCGGCACACGATCCTGAGCCGCATCGCCGCACTGCTTGCCGTGACCTCGCTGCGCCGGCTCGCAAAACGCACCGACCCGCGCCGTGTGAACGGTGGCGTCTTCCTCGGCCTCAATGGCACGATCGTCAAATCCCACGGCTCGGCCGACGCCACCGGGGTCTCCGCGGCGATCAAACTTGCGTTCCAACTGGCACAGGCCGGATTTTCCGACCGCCTTGCCGCGCGCGTGGCCTCGACCTCCGCGCCTCGACAGGATATGCCGTGACGCAACGTTTCTGTTGACCGAAACAGGGACGGGCAAAAAACGAGCTAGGCAAGAACCATGCAAATCAGGGCTGTTGTCCGTGGGGTGGGCCACTACCTCCCCGAACGAATCGTCGAGAACGCCGAATTCGAGAAGATCCTGGACACGAGCGACGATTGGATCCGCAGCCGCAGCGGCATCGAGCGCCGGCACTTTGCTGCCGAGGGCGAAATGACGTCAGACCTCGCAGCCAATGCAGCCCGCGCCGCCCTGGAAAATGCCGGGCTCACGCCCGATGACGTCGATGCCATCATCGTCGCCACCTCCACCGCCGATCTGACGTTCCCATCCGCAGCCACGATGGTGCAGGCCAAGCTGGGCATGACCGGAGGGTTCGCCTTCGATGTGCAGGCGGTCTGCGCCGGTTTCGTCTTCGCGCTCGCCAACGCCAATGCACTCATCCTGTCCGGCCAGGCGCAGCGCGTGCTGGTGATCGGCGCAGAGACCTTCAGCCGCATCCTCGACATGGAAGACCGCGGAACCTGCGTCCTCTTCGGCGACGGCGCCGGGGCCCTTCTGCTGGAAGCACAGGACGGCGCCGGAACCACCGACGATCGCGGTATCCTGGCCACCGACCTCAACTCCGATGGGCGTCACAAGGACATTCTCTATGTCGATGGCGGTGTGTCCACGGGCAGCACCGGCGTGCTAAAGATGCACGGCAAGGAGGTCTTCCGCCATGCGGTGGAGAAACTCGCCGATACCGCCCACCGTTCCTTGGAGAAGGTCGGTCTGACCGGCGAGGATGTCGACTGGATCGTCCCGCACCAGGCCAACCTCCGGATTATCAAGGGCACCGCCCACCGGATGAAGGTGCCGATGGAACGGGTGATTCTGACGGTTCAGGACCATGGCAACACATCCGCCGCCTCGATTCCCCTTGCGCTGTCGGTGGGTCAGGCCGAAGGGCGTCTCAAACCGGGCAACCTGGTGGTCACGGAAGCGATCGGCGGCGGTCTTGCCTGGGGGTCGGTGGTTCTGCGCTGGTAACGGGGCGCAGCACAAAGCTGTCTGAAAACAGATGCTTACCCGTTGTATCTCATCCTTTTCGGCGACATTCGACCCGACACGAGAGTTGAAATGCTCCGCCCAAGCCATTGATATTGACTGAAATAGGCCGCTCCCCTACCCTTCCCCACAGTAAATCAGGGATGGAAACACAATGAGTAACAAGACCTTGACCCGTATGGATCTGAGCGAGTCGGTGTTTCGCGAAGTCGGCCTTTCCCGAAACGAATCCGCTCAGCTTGTCGAAAGCGTGTTGAAACACATGTCCGACGCGCTTGTGGACGGGGAGCAGGTCAAGATTTCTTCCTTCGGCACATTCTCTGTCCGGGACAAGGCCGCCCGTGTCGGGCGCAATCCCAAGACCGGTGAAGAGGTCCCGATTCATCCCCGGCGTGTGCTCACCTTCCGTCCGTCGCACCTGATGAAAGACCGGGTCGCCGCAGGAAACCGCTCGTAGGAACGTCCAGACCATGACAGGCAAGGCCCCCGACGCATTCCGCACCATAAGCGAGGTGGCGGATTGGCTAGGTGTGAACGCACATGTGCTTCGCTTCTGGGAAAGCAAGTTTTCGCAGGTCAAACCGGTCAAGCGCGCCGGCGGGCGCCGGTACTATCGCCGTGCGGACATGGAGCTTCTGGGCGGGATCCAGAAGCTGCTGCACGAGGACGGGATGACCATCAAGGGCGTGCAGAAAGTCCTGCGGGAGCAAGGCGTTAAGGCCGTCGCCGAACGGTCTCGACCGGTGGGCGCAGGCCCGCCCGAAAAGCCTGTGTCAGAGCCCGCAACCGTCGATGCCGCCGAAGTGTCGGAGGAAACTGCGGATCCGCTTGGCGTTGCAATGTCGATGTCCTTGCAAGGCGACGGGCACGACCGTCCGTCCCCACCGGAGGCCACGACCGCAGCGGAGATTCCCGAACAGCCAACCGAACCGGTGTCGCCCGAGCAGGATATGAAGGCATTTGCCGAGGTCCTCACCTCCACGCAGCCGCCGGAGAATGATGCCGCGCTCACTGCTGAGGATGAGGATACGGAGGAAACCGAGGATCCCACTCCGGGCGCCTACGTGGAAGCGGCCACCGATGCCGTCGAAAGCGCCCCCGAATCCACCATCGCGCCCGAGCAGAACGATCCAACCGAGGCGGAACTCTCGGAAGGCCCGGCCGGTCAGGACAGAACCGAACCTGGCAAGGACTTGTCCGCCGTTGCAGAGGATGCCCCGGAAGAGGGTATCGAAACCGCGCCGGAGGATGCCCAGCCCGCGCCCCTGCCTGACAGTGTCGATGGGGATGCCGAACCGGCAGACATCGAGTTTGCGGAGGTCCCGCAAAAGGCGGAAGTCATGCCGCTTTTCACGCATCGCCCGCCCGACGAGGCAGAAGACGCCGACGATTCCGAGGACGCGCCCGGACCGGTGATCGCCCCGCTTCCCGGCTCGGAACTCACCGTTGCCGAGGCTTTGGAGCGCCTGCAGCCGTTGCAGGTTCGCCCCGAGTTGCTGCGCCCTATCCATGCCCGGTTGGTCGCCCTGCGCGAACGGATGGACAGCCGGGGGTGAGTGCGAATTTCGTGTCGGTTTGGTTCTTGCCCTCACCGCAGAATTCGCTATTACAGCCCAACGTCGGGCTATGGCGCAGCCTGGTAGCGCGTCCGTCTGGGGGACGGAAGGTCGCAGGTTCGAGTCCTGCTAGCCCGACCATCTACAAAACCGCCCGCACCCTTCGGGGAGCGGGCGTTTTGCTATCCCGCGCCCGGTTCCCGGGTTCGGATTCAGAAGGGAGGCCGTGATGACAGGGGTTCTGCCGAGCCAGAGGCTCACCGCGATGATCGGGCGGGGCGAAATCGCCGCCGACCAACCCTTTGCCACCGGCCAGGTCCAGCCAGCGAGCCTCGATCTGCGCCTCGGTCGTGTTGCCTACCGCGTGCGCGCCTCCTTCCTGACGGGAGAGGGTCAGACCGTCTCCGACCGGCTGCCGCTGTTCGAGATGCACAAGATCGACCTGAGCGACGGCGCCGTGCTGGAAAAGAACTGCGTCTACGTCGTGGAACTGCAGGAGCGCCTCGCCCTGCCGGCCGGGATCGGTGCGGTCGCGAATGCCAAGTCCTCCACCGGTCGGCTGGATCTGCTGACCCGCGTGATCACCGATGGTGGTGTCGAGTTCGACCGGATCGGAAAGGGCTACGCCGGCCCTCTCTATGCGGAGATCTGTCCCCGCAGTTTCTCGGTGCTGGTGCGCCCGGGCATGCGGCTCAACCAGATCCGCTTTCGCGATGGCCAGGTGGTGCTGGACGACGACGCGCTCGCCCGCCTGCATGCGGATGTCGGGCTGGTCTCCGGAGAGGCGGTGATTTCCGAAGGCCTTGGGTTTTCCGTCGACCTGCGCCCGCAGGGAACGACGCTCGTCGGCTGGCGCGCCAAACCGCATACCGGTGTGATCGATCTCGACAAGCTCGACCACTATCCGGTGGCGGAGTACTGGGAGCGGGTTGAAAGCGCGGATGGCCGTATCATCCTCGACCCCGGCGCCTTCTACATCCTCGTGAGCCGCGAGGCCGTCCACATTCCGCCGGACTACGCCGCGGAGATGGCGCCATATGTCGCCATGGTCGGCGAATTCCGTGTCCACTACGCCGGGTTCTTCGACCCCGGGTTCGGCCATGCCGCCGCCGGAGGAACCGGGGCCCGGGGGGTGCTGGAAGTGCGCTGTCACGAGGCGCCCTTCGTGCTGGAGCATGGCCAGATCGTTGGCAGGCTGGTGTACGAACGCATGGCCGAGCCGCCGGAGCAGCTCTATGGTCAGGGCATCGCCTCGAATTATCAGGGCCAGGGGTTGAAGCTGTCCAAGCACTTCCAGGCACCGTGATCTTGCCCCGACCGTCGCGGCGGGGCCGGTCCACCACGCCGGTACGCCTGTCGTCCGTCAGGGCACCCGCCGTCGCTGACAGGGCCTAGTTGAAGCGCCCGAGCCGCTTCAACACCTCGATCTGGTAGCCATCCGGATCGGTCAGGAAGAAAAACTGCGCCATGACCTTGCCGTCCCGTTCGAAGGTCACGATATCGCGCGGCGCAAGGCCTGCGGCCGAAAGGCGGGCATGTTCACCCTCAAGGTCGTCGACGCTGACCGCGAGATGCCCGTAGCCGTCGCCCAACTCGTAGGGCGCCTCGCGCCCTTTGTTCACAGTCAGTTCCAGCTCGAACCCGCATTCCGCGTTCCGCAGGTAGATCAGGGTGAAGCTGTCGAAATCGAACCTGTCCACCACGTCGAGCCCAAGAGCCTCCCGGTAGAATGCGACCGAACGGGTTTCGTCCAACACGCGGATCATGGTGTGAATTGCCTTTGCCATGCGCACCTCGCTTATTTGGCTGCGATCGACTGTCGAGTAGCGCCTAAGCGCCGTGAGTCCGAGTCGAAAGGCATGGTGCCCGAACTTCAGACCGTCGCGTGTCCGGGGATTGACGATGCGGCCTGCGTTCAAGATGCCGGAAAAGAAAACGGGTGGCACAAGGCCACCCGTTCCCATCGTCTTTTCCGAGAGACCGGATCAGGCGAACATGAAGTCGTCCGCACTGAGGGTCACGTTGGAGCCGTCGGCACCTTCCAGCAGCAGGTTGCCCTGGCCACCGGTGCGGATCAGCACACCGTTGTCGTTTTCACGGATGGTAAGGTCGTCAAAACCACCAAGGCCGAGCGCGCTGAGATCGATCATGTCCATCCCGTCCTGGAAATCCGTGATGACGTCGCGAGCGCTGTTCTCGCTGAAGACAAAGGTGTCCTTGCCGCGACCGCCAGTGAGCGTGTCAATCCCACGGCCGCCTTCGATGACGTCGTCACCGCGACCACCAAAGATGGTGTCGAACCCGACCTGACCCAGCAGAGTGTCATTGCCGTTGTTGCCCCGCAGCACGTCTGCCTGACGGCCACCGGCGATGGTATCATTACCCTTGCCACCGAACAGCTTGTCGAAGCCGAAGTTGCCATCGATCAGGTCGTCGCCCATGAAGCCATGGAAGAAATCGTCGTCCCTGCCACCGATCAAAAGGTCGGTCTTCTCCGCCCCGAGGATCCCGGTAACCGACACCGGCAGCAACACGCCGTCGATCACGTGGATCACGCCATTCGACGCCTCGATGTCGGTTGCGACCAGACCCGGATCGGGAAGGCCCGGATCGGCGTCGATGAAGCTCGGCGGGGTCGTATCGAGGTTCAGTTCCAGCACGCCGCCCTGCAGGGTCTGCACTTCACCGGCAGCGACCACATCGGCCTCGCGCGCTACGGCGCCTGCGACGTGGTAGGTAAGAACATCGGTCAGGAGCGGGATCGGATCGCCGCCACCGAGCAAGGTCAGGAGGTCGGTAACCACGCGCAGGGAGCCGGCCTCGGAGGAGGGTCCGCCGAGAGCGGCAGACAGGCCGATGAAGGCGTCGTCGTTTGGTGCCAGAACGGTGAAGGTGCCGTCCTTGTCATTGAGTGTGTCTGCCAGCCCGGCTGCGACAACTGCGTTCAACAGGATGTCGAAATCGTCGCCGTTCCGGTCGAACTGGCCCGGGCCACCGCTTGCCAGAACCGTTTCAGTGATCGTCATGTTCATCGTCGTACTCCTTGGGCACACTCCACCCGGCAGGCCCGAGTCCTTCGGGCCCGTCTGACCAAGTCAGGCGGAGAGGTGTCACCCCCTGTGGGGCATGTGCTCAAGGTTACGGAGCCACTCGGAGATTGGATCTCAGATTATGCTATCACGGATGCGTGAGGGCGTGTTTCGACGTGATCCGGCGCCTACCACCAGGTCTCGAACTGCGCACCGACGGATGTCCCCTCAGTGTTGCTGCCATAGGCGGCCTGGTTGGTGATCGCCCCCTGGTCGCTCCATTCCGCCCATGTAGCAAACAGCCGAAGCTGGGGGCGGGCAAAGTAGCCGCGCTTGCCGAAACTGTAGAACGGGGCCAGCGTCACCTTGGCGAGCGAGGCATTGTCGTAGCTGTCGCCGTTGACATGATCGTAGCCGACCTCAAGCGCCACGCCCCAGTCATCGGTGAAGTTGTATTGCGGCCGCGCGCCGACAGAGATCCAGGTATCCTTACTGTCGGCAAAATCGATCTGCTGCCAGACGAAGGTTGCCTGTGTTTCGAGGCTCTCGCTGGAGCGAAGCAGGGTCTGGTTCACGAACCGTATTGCACTGTCGTCCAGACGCGCCGTGGCCCGACCGGTGGAGTCGATCGACATGCCCACACCCGTTCCGTACTGAAGTGCATTTCGCATCTCGCCCCAGGGCAGTTCGGTATTCTCCAGATGAAACCGCAGTGTGAACCCGTCCTGTCCGGTGAAATCGCTTCCGTCGCCGACCGTGTAGGAGGCCCCGACTTCGCCGAGCCAACCGTCCTGACCAACCGCGATGTCATGCACGCGGACGTCCAACGTGTAGGCGCTGTAGTCGATGTCCTCGTCGTCGTAGTAAAAGAGCGCTGTGGACATCTTCGCCCTGCCGACGGCGAGGTTCTCAAGGCCGATCCCGTCACCGGAGAAGTTCTCGTAGTAGAAGTCGGTCATGTGGACATCGCGCCGTCGATAGAAACGGCGTCCGGCCCACAGGAAGGCTTCGGCTGCGGCGCCATCTCCGAGCCGTTCGATCCCGACATAGGCCTGCACGGTTCCGCCATTCTCGTTCAGTGGCGTATCACGGATCAGCGCGTTGGAGTTCCCAGAGCCGTTCAGCATCAGTTCGCCCACGAAATCGGAGCCGTTCGCCATCGTGTTGCGGAACCCGATCGATGCCTCCCCATAAAGGTCGTCTTCGTTGCCCAGCCGGTATTTCGACGCCGCGCCGTCGAGGCGAAAGGCGGCAAAGTCGTCGCTGTTCGCGCCACTGGACGACCCGGCACCAAAGCGCAGGTAGCCGTTGGAGAAGATGCCGACGCCGCTTTCGCTGGCCGCGTCGGGACCTTCGGTTTCGCCGGCACCCAGATCGACATCCTGTGCGAACACCGGTGCCGCGATAAAGGCAATCAAGCTTGCTGCTGCTCCCAGATATCCCGTCCGCATGGTGCCACCTCCTGAAATCTCCGCCGTGTGCTCCGGTGCAACGCGGCCCACTGCTGTTGAGGAAATGCTATCGTCAGCCGATTGGCCCGATCAACGGGCGCCCGGAATCCGGAGGGTGAATGCGGCGGGAAAGACGCAGAGGTGCCGAGTCATTCCTCGGCCAGCGGGTCGGGTGGCCCCTCGCCATCGAACATGTCCGACTGTCCCTCGTCCTCGTCCTCGCCGTCGTCGAGGCCGAAGCCCGGCGGTGGACGGTTGTCGAGAAGGCCGGCAGCCCGCAGATCGCGCAGCCCCGGCAGATCGCGGGCGCTTTCGAGCCCGAAGTGGTCGAGGAAGTCCGGCGTCACCACGAAAGTCACCGGGCGGCCCGGTGTCATCCGGCGGCGGCCGAAGCGAATCCACTCCATCTCCAGCAATTGGTCGATGGTGCCGCGAGAGACGGAGACACCACGGATCTCCTCGATCTCGGCCCGGGTGACGGGCTGATGATAGGCGATGATTGCCAGCGTCTCGATGGCCGCGCGGGACAGTTTCCGTGTTTCGACGGTTTCCTTCTGCATCAGGAAGCCAAGATCCGGTGCCGTGCGCAGCGCCCATCTGTCGGCGACCTTCACCACATGCACGCCGCGGCCTTCGTAGCGTTTGCGAAGGCGCTCCAACGCCTGGGCGGCATCGGCGCCGTGGGGCATGCGCGCGTTCAGATCTGCGATCGAGACAGGCTCGGAGGTGGCGAAGAGGATGGCCTCCACCATCCGCTCCTGTTCGCCCTCGGGCGGCGCCTCGAATAGGCTCTCCTCCTCCTGCGGGGACGCGCTGTCGTCAACCATCCCGGGCGCCCTCCTCGCTGGCGCGGATCTGGATCGGTGCGAATGTCTCCGGCTGGCGGATCGTGATCTTGCCCGCCTTCACCAACTCCAGCGAGGCCGCGAAGGTGGCCGCCGTGGCGCTGCGCCGCTTGGAAGGGTCGAGTTCCCAGCCGTCGGGGAGATAGGACATGAGGTCGGTCCACTCACCGGCGAATCCCACCAGCGGGCGCAGACGTTCCAGCGCCATTTCCATGGTGAAGAGGTTCTCCCGGTCCATCACGAAGGGCCGGAACTCGTCCTTGGTCCGGATGCGGGCATAGGCCTGCATCAGGTCCATGAGTGTCGCCGTATAGGTTACGGAGCGGGTTCGCTCGACCTGTTCGATGAAGCCGCGGACGAAGAAATCCTTGCCCTTCTGGTCCCGCGCCATCAGCTTTGCCGCGCTGTCGCGCATCGCCTGAAGACGTTCCAGCTGGTAGGCGAGGTGCGCGGCGAGATCTTCGCCCGAGGGGCCCTCCTCGTCCGGGTCAGGCGGCAGCAACAGGCGGGACTTCAGGAAGGCCAGCCAGGCGGCCATGACCAGATAGTCGGCGGCCAGTTCGATCCGCAGCGACTTGGCGCGCTCCACGAAGCTCAGGTATTGCTCGGCAAGCTCCAGGATGGAGATCTTTCGCAGGTCCACCTTCTGGGTGCGCGACAAGGTCAGCAGAAGATCGAGCGGGCCTTCGAAGCCGTCCACGTCCACGATCAGCGCCTCGGCGGCAAGCCGCTCTGCGACCGCCTCGTTCACCGCCTGGTGCACCATGTCTTCAGCCATAGACGTCCCCGTTCAGAAGGTCGGCAAGTTCGGCTTCCACCGCCGGAATGTCAATCGGATCGGGCGCCTTCCGGTGGGCAAGCGCACGCTCCGCCCGAGCTTCGGCGGAGGCGGACATCGCACCCGCGGCCTCGACCACCGCGCGCATCTCTTCCAGTTCGCCGTTGCAATGCAGAACCAGGTCGCAGCCAGCCGCGACCGAGGCGGCGGCCCGCTGGCCGACGCTGCCCGACAAGGCCTCCATCGAAAGGTCGTCGGTCATCAACAGCCCGTCAAAGCCGATCTCGTTGCGGATCAAGCGGACCATGACGTCCGATTGCGTTGCAGGACGCGCAGCATCGAAGGCGGTGTAAAGGAGGTGCGCGGTCATCGCCATCGGCAGATCCCGAAGCGCCGCGAAGGGAGCGAAATCCTCGTCGCGCAATGCCTCCGCCGTCGCATCAACCCGCGGCAGATCCTTGTGACTGTCATTTCGGGCGCGACCGTGGCCGGGGATATGCTTGACCACGGGCAGGACGCCGCCTGCAAACAGGCCCTCGGCCGCCGCACGCGCGCCTGTCACGACACTGGCGGCGTCCTCGCCAAAACAGCGATTGTAGAGAAAGGGATGCGTCTGCGTCCGTGCAATGTCGGCTGCCGGAGCGCAATTGACGTCGATCCCGACATCCGACAGTTCCTGCGCGATCAGCCTGTGGCGCAGGAACATCGACCGCGCCGCCGCTTCCAGCGACCCGACGCGGCGCATCTGGTCGAGTGGCGGGTGCCACAGCCGCCAATGCGGCGGGCGCATGCGTTGCACGCGGCCGCCTTCCTGATCGATCAGGACCGGGGCCTTCCATCCGACGCTGCCACGCAGATCCGCCGTCAGTGCACGAAGCTGCTCCGGGCTGTCGACGTTGCGGGCAAAAAGGATGAACCCCCATGGCTGCGCCTCGCCGAAGAACGTGGCCTCCGCAGCACTCAGGCGGGTCCCCTCGCAACCGAGGATGGCGGCGCAGCGACCTGTCACCGGGCCACAACCGGGATGCAATCGGCGCTTTCGGCCACCAGCGCGGCACAGAAACGACGCGCCTCGGAGAGATCAGAGAAACCCATCGCCCGCAGGCGCCAGAAATCCCGTCCGCCGGCACTCGCCTCAAGGATCACCTGGGCCTTGTCCTCCATCAGCGCCCCGAAGCGGCCAGAGATCCGGCCCCATGCGGCCTCTGCTTCGTCCTGGGTGTCGAACGCGCCCAGTTGTACGAGCCGTGTCCCGGCGGGCACATCGGCGGCCGCAACCTGCTGTGGTGACTTGGTGCTGGTGCTGCGTGTGACAATCGCGCCTTCCCCTGTGACGCCATTCGACGACGGGGAAACCGCGCGCACCGGACGGACGACGGGACGGATCGAGCGGATCACCCCCTCCTGGGTCACGATGGACCGCGCCGTACCGGAAATGTCTTCATCAGTCTTGGTTGAAAGCGGCTCGGACCCTGCCGTGGCAGCGGTGGCCAGCGCCAGCGCCTTCGCGATCGGATCGTCCGCCGGGATGTCCTCGGTCAGCGATGCGGGGGTCACCGGCGCATCATCGACTGTCACCTGCGCCAGCGCCTCAGTCGCGCTCTCGGCCTCCTTCGCGGCCTTGGCCTCCGCCTTGGAGGTATCGGCCTCCGTCAGGGCCACGGGCTCGGGCGCAAGGACAAGCTGGGATTCCGGCACCGATGCCACCCCGAGCGCCTGCACATCGTTGACCGCAAGGCCCGCATGATCGGAGATGGCGCCCCCCGGCGTCTCCGGCGCAACGCGCATGGGGCCTTCCAGCGCGCGCACCACGGGAACACCGTTGAGGTCACGCATGACCTGGCTGTAGCCCCAGTAAGCACAGCCACCGATCAAGCCAAGCGACACCACCGCGCCCATGACATGAATGAAAAGCCGCGCCTTGCCGGGACCGGCGACCTGGTAGGCCTCCGCACCCTCGGGAACAGCACCGAGTTCGAATGCTCTGTGTTCAGATCCATAGGACGCCTGCACAACGTCCCTGCCCTGACCATACGCCGGGTCCAACATGCTCCGCCTCGTTCTTTTTCTCCGCGGAGTCCTGAAATGTCGGAATGCTCGCGCGGGGTCTTGCCTGCCAAAGTTGCCCCGCGCACGCCGTTGATCAGCGCATTTCTTCAACCGGGGTCACGCCAAGGATACCAAGACCGGTGGAAATCACAACGGTTACGGCTCGGGCGAGCGCAATTTTAGCCTGACTCGTGGCCGGATCGCCCTCCTGGAGGAAACGCAGCCCAGTCTCCTCGTTGCCCTTGTTCCACAGAGCGTGCAGCAACCCGGCGAGATCGTAGAGGTAGAATGCGACCCGGTGCGGCTCGTTGGTCCGCGCCGCAATCTCCAGAAGGCGGGGCCATTCGGCGATCTTGGCCGCCACCGCCAGTTCGGAGGGATGCAGCATGTCGGAGAGGTCGGCGGCCATCAGCGTCGCGTCGTCCACGGCGATCCCGGCCTCGTCCGCCTTGCGGAGCACCGACTTCACCCGCGCATGTGCGTATTGCACGTAGAAGACCGGGTTGTCCTTCGATTGCTCCAGCACCTTGTCGAAATCGAAGTCCAGCGGCGCATCGTTCTTCCGCGTCAGCATGACGAAGCGCGTCACATCCGGCCCGACCTGGTCCACCACGTCGCGCAGGGTCACGAAGGTGCCGGCCCGCTTGGACATCTTGAACGGTTCACCGTTCTTGTAGAGCTTCACCAGCTGCGTGAGCTTGATGTCCAGCGGCACCCGGCCGTCCGACAGCGCCGACACGGCGGCTTTCATCCGTTTGACATAGCCGCCATGATCGGCGCCGAACACGTCTATCAGCGCGTCGAAGCCGCGCTCCACCTTGTCGTAGTGATAGGCGATATCGGGCGCGAAATAGGTCCAGGCGCCATCGGATTTCTTCACCGGGCGGTCCACATCATCGCCATGTTCGGTCGACTTGAAGAGGGTCTGCTCGCGCGGCTCCCAATCCTCGGGCTTCTTGCCCTTCGGTGGCTCCAGTACGCCCTCGTAGATCAGGCCCTTGCTCTCAAGTGCTGCCAGTGCCGCCTCGATCCGCCCCGTGCCGTAGAGCGACTTCTCGGAGTAGAACTCGTCCATTGTCACGCCGAGCGCGGCGAGGTCTTCCCGGATCAAGCCCATCATCTTGTCGGTGGCGTAGTCGCGGATCTCCTCCAGCCAGACGGATTCCGGCTGCCCGACATAGGCATCGCCCACCTTTTCCTTGAGCGCTTCGCCCACCGCAATCAGGTAGTCGCCGGGATACGTGCCGTCCTCGAAGGCGACCTCCTGCCCATGCGCTTCGAGGTAGCGCAGGTAGACCGACCGCGCGAGCACGTCGACCTGTGCCCCGCCATCGTTGATGTAGTACTCGCGCGTCACGTCATAGCCCGCGAAATCCAGCAGCGCGGCCAGCGCGTCGCCGAAGACCGCGCCCCGCGTGTGCCCCACGTGCAGCGGCCCGGTCGGGTTCGCGGATACGAACTCCACGTTGATCCGCTTGCCCTGCCCCATGTCGGACTTGCCGAAGGACGCCCCCTGCTCCAGCGCGGCCTTCACCACGTCGGCCCACACAGCCGGCGCAAGGCGTAGGTTCAGGAACCCCGGCCCGGCAACATCCGCCGTGTCCACACGGGCATCCTCACCCAGCTTCGCGGCGAGCGCCTCGGCAATGTCGCGCGGCTTCTTTTTCGCCGGCTTGGCCAGCACCATCGCGGCATTCGTCGCCATGTCCCCATGCGCCGCATCGCGCGGCGGCTCCACCGACACATTGGCGTAGTCGAGCCCTTCGGGCAGTGTGCCATCGGCGACCAGCCCGTTCAGGGCGTCGACAACAAGGGCACGGATATCGGCATAGATGTTCATCGTTCAGGCTCCGCAGACGTTGCCGGGCGGTGTATCAGAGGCACATGCGGCGTCAATGGCCCCTCAGCCGACGTCCCCTGCCCCTGCCTCCGGCTCCGGCGGTACCATGGCGATCAGTTGCACGCCCGGCGCGGGGGTGAACTCCGCGTCATCCCGCATCAATCGCATCCGACCGTTCTCCACCCGGCCGATCAGGAACCCCTCCGGATGCATCTCGCGCCAGTTTTCCAACGTGAACTCCTCCGAAAGCCGCGTCGCGCGCAGCTCCCAGCCCTCGACCATCAGTCGGTCCATGTCGACGAACCCCGCGCCCCTGCCAAACGACCGCCCCCCCAGCGTGGCGGGGAGCGCGTGGCGTGCCAAATGCTCTTTCTCGCGCTGGAACTGGAACACGTTGTCCCGCCCGAATTCCGGCGCCAGGTCGGTGGCCACAAGCGTGTTGTAGGGATCGTTCTCGCTTCCCGCGAGCACCATGCCATAGTTCATCAGGTCAACCCCGACCTCCGCACCCTCCGACAGGACGTCTCCATAATAGTTGGGCAGTCCCGCCTTGCGCGCCTCGCGCAGCCGGTAGAAGTTGCGGTCGGTCACCATGACCGGCACCTCGATCGACTGGCAGAGCTTGCCAAGCGCGGTCGAGAACCGGGAGCCGCCGACGATCAGCAACCCCGGCGTATCTGTGCTGGCCAACCCCAGTGCGCGGGCCAGCGGCGCCAGTGTGAAGCCGTGCAGGATCACTGTGGTCGCAACCAGCGCGAAGGCAAGCGGCACGATCCGGTGTCCATCCTCGACGCCGATCCCGACGAGCCTCTCGCCAAAGAGCCCGGCCACCGCGACGAGGACCACCCCGCGCGGGCCGGTCAGCCCAACCAGCAACTGCTCCCGGAACGGGATCGCGGTTCCGAGCAGCGACAGCAGGACGGTGGCGGGACGAACGACGAAGATCACCACCAGCAGGAAGGCAATGCCCTGCCAGCCCAGCAGCTGCAACGAACCGAGGTCCATCGAG
Source organism: Aliiruegeria haliotis (assembly GCF_003003255.1). Lineage (GTDB taxonomy): Bacteria > Pseudomonadota > Alphaproteobacteria > Rhodobacterales > Rhodobacteraceae > Tropicimonas > Tropicimonas haliotis. The sequence continues at coordinate 781,350 of NZ_PVTD01000001.1, read as the reverse complement.
GCCGCCAGCAGGATGAACACGCCGGAGACCAGCAGGATCGTCGCGTGCTCCTTGAACCGTCTCAGTTCGATAAACGACGGCAGGTCCGAGTTCGCGATCACCAGCCCCATCATCGTCACCGCCAGCAGCCCGCTTTCGTGGGTGATGAAATCCGTCAGCACAAAGATCGCCAGGACCGCCACGAAGAGCACCGGGACCTTCATGTATTCCGGCACCAGCGCCCGACGGAAGGCCTGCACCACGAGCCATCCGGCCAGCCAGCCCACGGCCCCGGCCAGAACGAAGGCCAGCGCCAGCCGGATCAGGGAGCCGTCGAAGTCGAGCCCCTGCCGGAACTCCACCACAAAACTGAAGGCCAGGACCGCCGCCATGGCCCCGAGCGGATCGTTGACGATGGCCTCCCACTGCAACATCATTGCCGGCCTGCGCGACAACCGCGCCGAGCGCAGCAGTGGCGCGATGACCGTCGGGCCGGTCACGATCATGATGCCGCCGAACACGATCGCGGCCGCCCAATCGAGCCCGGCCACGAAATACAGTGCCGCCGCGGACAGAAACCAGCCCACCGGGGCGCCGACAATCACCAGCCGCTTCACCCCGTCCGCCGCATCCCGCAACCGGTGCAGATTCAACGTCAACCCGCCCTCGAACAGGATGATTGCCACCGCGATGGATATCATCGGCTCGACGATCGCGCCGATGTCCCGCGACGGCACCATCAGCCCCGTTACCGGCCCCACGATCAGGCCAGCCACCAGCATCAGCACGATAGCCGGCATTCGCAGCCGCCATGCGAGCCATTGCGCGCCGACCCCGATCACGCCGATCATGGCCAGGGCAACTTCCGGGGACAGGGCGCCGGTGGCAGCGGTGGACATGGTCGCTCTCCTGAATTCCTGCCACCAGCAGGCAGGCTCCCTGCCCGCCCGTCAAGCCGGAATACCGTCAAGCCTTTCTGATTTCCGAATTAATCGCGCACCGAATGTCCAGCTATTCGTCAAAAAGCCGCCCGTGTTCCTGCAGGGCGAACCTGTCGGTCATCCCGGCCACGTAGTCGGCCACGATCCGCGCGAGCGCAGTATCGCCTTTGGCCGATGCCACATCCGCCTGCCAGGCCGTCGGCAAGAGATCCGGCCGCTCCATGTAGAGCGGGAAAAGATCCTCCACGACCCGGGTCACCCGCTCCCGTTCCCGCATCACCGACGGCGCACGGTACATGCGGTGGAAGAGAAACGCGCGGATCACCTCGATTTCGACCCAGACCGGCTCGGAGAACCGTACCACCGGCCGGCCAAGATCCCGGACCGCCTGCGCGCAGCCCGGCGCTGCCTCTTCCAGGGTCGCGCGGGCGGTATCGATGACGTCGGTGACCATCACGCCAAACACACGCCGAAGCGCCTCGTGGCGGCGCCGGATCCCGTCGATCTCGGGCCAGAGGGCGTCGATCTCGGCATAAGCCGGCCCGACGATCGGCAGCTCCGCCACTTCCGCATCTGAGAAAAGCCCCGCCCGGAGACCGTCCATAAGGTCGTGGTTGTTGTAGGCGATGTCGTCGGACAGGGCCGCCACCTGCGCCTCGGCGCTGGCATGGGTGTGCAGTTCCAGATCGTGAACCGCATTGTACTCGGCCAGACCGTAGGGCAGCGGCCCCTCGACCGGACCATTGTGCTTGGCAATCCCTTCCAGCGTCTCCCAGGTCAGGTTGAGCCCGTCGAACCCCGCGTAGTGCCGCTCCAGCGAGGTCACGATACGGATCGCCTGCGCATTGTGATCGAAGCCGCCATAGGGTGCCATCAGCGCATGCAGCGCGTCCTCGCCGGTGTGCCCGAACGGCGTGTGGCCAAGGTCATGGGCCAGGGCGACGGCTTCCGTCAGTTCCTGGTTCAGCCCCAGCGTGCCCGCGATCGTCCGCGCCACCTGCGCGACCTCGATGGAATGCGTCAGGCGGGTGCGGAAATAGTCGCCCTCGTGTTCGACAAACACCTGTGTCTTGTGTTTTAGCCGCCGAAACGCCGAGGAATGGATGATCCGGTCGCGATCCCGTTGAAAAGGCGAGCGGAAGGTGGAGAGTGCTTCCGGGTGCAACCGCCCACGGCTGTCCGCGGGCATGCAGGCATAGGGGGCCAGGCTCATGGGAATCCTTGTTGTACCGTTCCGAGGGCCATATATCCCGGTTGTGAACGGAATGCGACGAGGCAATGGAGCCAGATCATGGACTTGACCCTGCCACCGACAGTGACAGAGCGGGCGTTCGCCCGGCTGGCGGAGCTTGAAGCCGCGCCGAAGGCATTGCGGGTTGCCGTCGAGGGCGGCGGATGCTCCGGCTTTCAATACGAGATCACGCTCGACGAGCCGAAGGAAGACGACCTGGTGCTGGAGGGTCAGGGTCAGAAGGTCGTCGTGGATACCGTGTCGCTGCCGTTCCTGGAAAACGCGACCATCGATTTCGCGGACGAGCTGATCGGCGCGCGTTTCGTGGTGAACAACCCGAACGCGACCTCGTCCTGTGGCTGCGGGATCTCCTTCTCCATGTAAGCGCAGGCCGGCGCGTGCATTGCGCCGGGAATGGGCCGAACCACCGGAACAGCGCGCGATCATTTGCATCGCCCAACCGCGCCTTGCGTCGCCTCCAACGGTCTGGGATGGTGCATCGCAAAAGGGGGCGCCATGAAAATCGCGACATTCAACATCAACGGGATCAAGGCGCGCCATGTCGCGCTCTGCGAGTGGCTGGACGAGGCGCAGCCCGATGTGGCGCTGTTGCAGGAGATCAAGTCCGTCGACGAGGGCTTCCCCCGCGAGATGTTCGAAGACCGCGGCTATAACGTCGAAACCCACGGGCAGAAGGGGTTCAATGGCGTGGCGATCCTGTCGAAACTGCCGCTGGAAGATGTGACCCGCGGCCTGCCCGGTGACGACAGCGACGAACAGGCCCGCTGGATCGAAGCGACTGTGATGGGCGAACACACCTCCGTCCGCCTCTGCGGGCTGTACCTGCCCAATGGAAACCCCGTGCCGGGGCCGAAATACGACTACAAGCTGGCCTGGATGGAGCGGTTGAAATCCCGCGCCAAGGCATTGATGTCGCGGGAAGAACCGGCCCTCATGGCTGGCGACTACAACATCATTCCGCTGGACGAGGACGCCGCCCGCCCGGAGGTCTGGCAGGAGGATGCGCTGGCCCGCCCCGAGAGCCGAAGGGCCTATCGCGAAATCGTCAACCTCGGCTTCACCGAGGCATTCCGCGCCCGTGTCAGGGGCGGCGGTCACTACTCTTTCTGGGACTATCAGGCGGGTGCCTGGGATCGCAATGACGGCATTCGAATCGACCACTTCCTGCTGACACCGCAGGCCGCCGACCTGCTGCGGGATTGCGCGATCGACAAGGACATACGCAACCGGCCGAAGCCATCGGACCATGTGCCCGTGTGGATCGAACTGGCGGCCTGACGGCGGGTTATCCCCTCCGTCCGGGCCATCTTCTGATGAGATCGATCGACCAGAGACCCCGACGCAGTTTCGCTCTCCGCCGGGAAACCCAAGGCCCGCGAAGCCGCCCTGCTATTCGGCAAGCTCCATCTGGCAGGCGCGGGTCGCCTCCATCGCCTCACCGGCGCCACTCAGGTCGACGGTGAACTCCCGGCCGCTTCCCGGGTTCACGACCATCTCCGACTGCGTGGACAGGTCGAACCCCATCAGGGGATTGTTGCCGATGAAGTAGCCGCCGGAATAGCCGTCGCGCTGCACTCCCTGGGCCACACCGTTGTAGACCAGCCCGCCGAGTCCGATCCGGATCTCCCCGGTTTCGCCATCGCGAATGCCCGTCTCGCCTTCCGTGTAGAGACCGAGATAGCCCATATCCACCTTGCCCCCGGTGCCCATCTGCATGACGAGGCCCTCGTCGGTGACGATCTCCATGAAACAGCTGCTGTTGGCCTCGTTGACGAAAATCCGCCATCCCGCGACCTCGCCCTTGGAGGCGTAGGGCTGCGCGAATGTGACCGTCGCGCCAAACAGGGCGGCGACGGATACGAGACACTTGAGACTGGGCATGGGACCTCCGAAATAGATGATGTGCAACGACCCTATCTGCCTATCGGTAAGGGTTTTTTGACACTCTGCCCAGAGGGTCGCGACAGGAACGGCGGAGTGGCGCCACCGCGAGGGGTATTCTCCTCACACAGGGATTTGGGCGCCGGGTCTTCGACCGGCCACCCGACCTCGGACAAAACATCACCTTCGCACCACAACCGTATGTCTTGAAAAGAAATTGGGGCGCCGCAAGGGCGCCCCAGTTTGGCTTATCAGGCTCGGTTTTTTGTACCGCCCGGTTTTCTGCCTGCGGCCTGATCCGCCCGGAGCGAGCGCACTCGCCCCTGAAACCGCGCCATGCCCGGGGAAGCAGGCATGGCGGGGTATCCCTAGCTGCAGCCCGACGTGGCGCCGCAGGTGTTGCACTTCATGCAGGTGCCGTTGCGCACCAGCGTGTAGTTTCCGCATTCGCCGCAGGCCTCGCCCTCGTAGCCCTGCATGCGGGCCTTGGTGCGATCGTCCATCGCGGAGACCGAACCGACGGCGGTCTCGGCGCTTGCGGAGGTTTCCGGAACCAGCGTCTGCAACGTCGCCAGCGGGTCGGCTGCGCCGTCCAGAACCGTGCCCCCGGCCATGCTCTCGCCGCCACCCTGCAAAACCACGAGTTCCTGCGGGAGGCGCTTGCGGAGGTAGCCGGTGGACGAGATCTGCTTGAGCACCTGGAGGGACTTGCTCGCAGCTGTCTCGCTCAGTTCCTGAAGGTTCTCGATGCCCTCGTTCTGATCGCCCCGTCCCAGATCGTCGAAGGTGTGCCCCGAGGGTTTCACATGCGCCAGGTCGGTACGGTCGAGGTAGGAGACCGCGAGTTCCCGGAAGATGTAATCGAGGATCGAGGTCGCGTTCTTGATGCTGTCGTTGCCCTGAACGATGCCTGCAGGCTCGAACTTGGTGAAGGTGAAGGCGTCGACGAACTCCTCCAGCGGCACGCCGTACTGAAGGCCGACGGAGACCGCGATGGCGAAGTTGTTCATCATCGCCCGGAAGCCAGCGCCTTCCTTGTGCATGTCGATGAAGATCTCGCCAAGCGAACCGTCACCGTATTCGCCCGTGCGCAGGTAGACCTTGTGACCGCCGACATTGGCCTTCTGGGTATAGCCCTTGCGGCGCTCCGGCATCTTCTCGCGGTGGGAGCGAACGATTTCCTTGACGATGACCTTCTCGATGATCTTCTCGGCCAGCACTTCCGCCTTCTGCTGCGGGGTGCCGGTTTCCAGCGTCTCCTGTGCGTCCTCGTCATCCTCGACCAGTGCCGCGGCCAGCGGCTGGCTCAGCTTGGACCCATCGCGATAGAGCGCGTTCGCCTTGGTGCCGAGCGACCACGACAATTCGTAGGCGCGTTGGCAATCCTCGATCGTCGCATCGTTGGGCATGTTGATCGTCTTGGAGATCGCGCCGGAGATGAAGCTCTGCGCGGCGGCCATCATCTTGATGTGGCTATCGACCGACAGGAAGCGCTTGCCCTTTTTGCCACAGGGGTTGGCGCAATCGAAGATGCCGTAGTGCTTCGGATCCAGATGTGGCGCACCTTCCAGTGTCATGGTCCCGCAAACGTGGTCGTTGGTTGCCTCGATCTGCGCCCTGGTGAAACCGAGATCGGTCAGCATGTCATAACCGGGATCGTTCAGCTTCTCGGCCGGGATGCCAAGGACATCGGTGCAGAACTCCGTCCCCAGCGTCCACTGGTTGAAGACGAAGCGGATGTCGAAGGCCGACGGCAGGGCCGCCTCGATCTTGTCGATCTCCGCCTGGCCGAAACCATTCCCTGCCAGCGATGTGTGGTTGATGCCCGGGGCATTGCCAAGCGTGCCGTGGCCGACCGCGTAGGAGACGATCTCCTCGATCTGGCTGGAGGAATAGCCCTGCTTTTCAAGCGCGGCGGGAACCGAGCGGTTGATGATCTTGAAGTAGCCACCGCCGGCGAGCTTCTTGAACTTCACCAGCGCGAAGTCGGGCTCGATGCCAGTGGTGTCGCAATCCATCACGAGGCCGATGGTGCCGGTTGGAGCGATCACCGTGGCCTGCGCGTTGCGGTACCCGTTGATCTCTCCAAGGCGCAGGGCCTCGTCCCATGCGTGCTTGGCCAGCTCCGAGAGGGTCTTGTCAGGGTTGGAAGCGTGATCCAGTGCCACAGGCTTCACCGCGAGATCCTCATAGCCTTCGGTGTTGCCGTAGGCCGCGTTGCGGTGGTTGCGGATGACCCGCAGCATGTGCTTGCTGTTGCGTTCATAGGCGGAGAACGGCCCCAGCTCGCCCGCGATCTCGGCGGAGGTCGCGTAGGCCACACCGGTCATGATCGCGGACAGCGCGCCGCCAAGCGCCCGGCCCTCGTCGCTGTCGTAGCTGTAGCCCATGTTCATCAGCAGACCGCCGATATTGGCATAGCCAAGACCGAGGGTGCGGAAGTCATAGGACAGTTGCGCGATTTCCTTGGACGGGAACTGCGCCATGGTCACGGAGATTTCGAGCGTCAGCGTCCAGAGCCGCGTGGCGTGCATGTAGTCCTCGGCCTGGAACTTGCCGTCCTTGAGGAAGGTCAGCAGGTTCATGGAAGCGAGGTTGCAGGCCGTGTCGTCGAGGAACATGTACTCGGAACACGGGTTGGAGCCGCGAATCTCACCGTCTTCCGGGCAGGTGTGCCAGGCGTTGACGGTATCGTGGAACTGGATGCCCGGGTCGGCGCAGGCCCAGGCGGCATGGCCGATCTGTTCCCAGAGTTCGCGCGCCTTGATGGTCTTTGCGACCGAACCGTCGGTGCGGCGCAGCAGTTCCCAGTCGGCGTTGTCCCGAACCGCCTGCAGGAAGGCGTCCGTCACGCGAACAGAGTTGTTTGAATTCTGCCCCGAGACCGAATTGTAGGCTTCGCTGTCCCAATCCGTGTCATAGGTCGGGAACTCGATCGAGGAATAGCCCTGACGCGCGTACTGGAGAACGCGGTTGATATAGGTCTCGGGGATGGCGACCTTCTTGGCCGCTCTGATGGCGCTCTTCAGCGCATCGTTCTTCTTGGGGTCGGTGGCGTCTTCGATCGTACCGTCCCACTGCCCGATAGCAGAGAAGATCTCGTTCAGTTTCGCCTCGTGCATCTTCGAGCCCGCGACAATGCTGGCGACCTTCTGCTCTTCCTTCACCTTCCAGTTGATGAATTCTTCGATGTCCGGGTGATCGGCGTCGCAGATCACCATCTTCGCGGCACGACGGGTGGTGCCGCCTGACTTGATGGCACCAGCGGCGCGGTCACCGATCTTCAGGAAGCCCATCAGGCCGGAGGACTTGCCGCCACCCGAAAGGGCCTCACCTTCGGCGCGCAGCGACGAGAAGTTGGTGCCGGTGCCGGAGCCGTACTTGAACAGGCGCGCCTCGCGCACCCACAGGTCCATGATACCGCCTTCGTTGACCAAGTCGTCGGAAACGGACTGGATAAAGCAGGCATGCGGTTGGGGGTGTTCGTAGGCAGAGTTGGACTTGGTCAGCTTGCCGGTCTTGTGGTCGACATAGTGGTGCCCCTGGCTGGGTCCGTCGATGCCATAGGCCCAGTGCAGGCCGGTGTTGAACCATTGCGGGGAGTTCGGCGCCGCGCGCTGGGTGGCCAGCATGTAGCGAATTTCGTCGAAATAGGCGCGGGCATCGGATTCGCTGGTGAAATAGCCACCTTTCCAGCCCCAGTAGGCCCAGGCACCGGCAAGGCGATCAAAGACCTGCCGGGCGGAGGTTTCACCGGCAAAGCGCTCTCCTTCGGGAAGCTCCGCCAGCGCCTTCTCGTCGGGCACCGAGCGCCAGAGAAACTCGGGCACGCCCTTTTCCTTTACCTTCCGCAGTTTCGCGGCGACGCCGGCCTTGCGGAAGTATTTCTGCGCGATGACATCGGAAGCAACCTGGCTCCATGCCGCGGGCACGTCGATGCCTTCAAGGCTGAACACGACCGTTCCGTCGGGATTGCGGATCTCCGACGTGGTCGTGGAAAAGGCCAGCCCGGCGTAGGCATCTTCACCGGCGGTGGTAAACTTTCTGTCGATCTTCATGGTCGCCCCGTGCGCTATCTCTGCCGCCTGAACTGCGGTCTTTGTCCCAGCCGTCCCGGTCTTCCCACCGGAAACGAAATTCGTGCGAGCCGTGGAGGCAAAGAGGTACCCTGCGCGCCCTTGGGGTGGCACGCATTGAGGGGCGGCATTGGGGCCGTCCGGCTGTTCAGGTATCTGTCCCCTTTGCGATCCGGAGCCACTATATGTTGTGGCCTTCTCAGCTCGCTCCCACAAACTGGCGTAGGTAGCCCCAAGGGGTCAACGGGAAAATTTGAAGCAAACGGCAAAACTTTCCCTTGACCGATGCACCGGATTTTGCGCCGCCCGACGCCATCCGATTCACTTCGTTAACGGGTCGTGAACACCAATACTGGCGGTACCGGTTGTATTACGAACAAAATATGGGGCTGAGCGCCGGACCCGGTCGCGCCTTCCGGGGCGGAACCCGTTAATGTTCAGAATGGTTCCAAACTGCGCAGGCGTGCAGAAGCGCAACACAATATCTGGTGGGTTTTGCCCAAGAATGGGGCAACTGGCGCAAGTGCAGCCGCAGCATTTTTTTGCTGCATTGCTGCATAAAAGTGCGTCGCAAACCGCCCAGTTTGGCGCCCTGCCCGACCTCTCGAAGCTCGCTCACGCGCCCGAAAGCCCGGATCTGCCTGAAATCAAGGGGATCTTGCCCACATCCGCCGATCCCCACACCACCGTCAGCGCGCACCTCACGGTCGGCGCCAGCCTCACGCTGCCTGACGCGAGCCCCGCACCAACGATTCGCACGAGAGACGTGAACACCGGCCTTTGGGTAGACTTGCGCCGCCTTCCGAGACACGTGGCTCGTTCAGGCAGGCGCGGGCCGGATCAGTCGTCGCAACTCCACACCGCATCGTCACCGATCGCCGGGTGGCGGATCTCGACCCCGGGCGCGATGCCCATCGCCTTTGCCAACCCGCCATTGATCTCAAGAACGAACCGGACGCCCTTGCCTCCGTCGATGGCTGTCAGGTCGCCGGGGATGGCGTTGGAATGCACATGTGTCACCACCCCGCGCGGATCCACGAAGATCATGTCGAGCGGGATCAGGGTGTTTTTCATCCAGAAGCGCGCGTGAACCGGTGTCGGGTAGACGAACAACATGCCGGAGGAGCGCGGCATCTGCTCCCGGAACATCAGACCGCGTGACCGCTCCGCCTCGTCGTCCGCAACCTCGACGGTAAAGCGGGCGGCGCCAAATGCGCCGCGCAGGTCGATCCGGTTGTCGGAACACTCGGCGACAGCAATGCCCGGAAGCATCACGGCGCCCAACAGAAGTCCCATCCAGCGCCGCCATATCCGTTGCATCACTCGGTTTCCCTGATCGCCCTTTCCCATGCGGCAACTTCGATTGCCATGCGACCGCGCCGTCCGTCGACCACGCGCAGCCCCACGGCCTCGCCCGGTTGCAGATCGGCCAGCCCGGAGCGCCGCAAAACCTCTATATGCACGAAGATATCTTCGGCGCGACCGAAAACATTGGCAAATCCGAAACCCTTGCCCTTGTCGAACCACTTCACCCGGGCAGGCTCCAGCGGCAGTTTCGCGAGGTCTTCGGGAGAGATCGAGGCCACGTCCTCAAGCGGCAGCGCGGCTTCCTCTTCGGGCGGACGGATGTGCACAACCTCGACGGCCTGCATCCCGCGGGCTGTCTCCTGGACATAGATCTCGACTTCGGCGCCATCGGCAACCGAGCTTTGACCGAAGTTTCGCAGCACATTGGCATGCAGGAGGATATCCGGCCCCCCTTCTTCGGCAATCACGAAGCCGAAGCCCTTTCCCGGATCGAACCACTTCACCCGGCCGAGTAGCAGCCGCGCCTTTCCGGTTTCTTCATTGTTGCTCACAAGCGGTTACCTTTGCACATTTCCCCATTCCCTCGCGGGGTACACCCATTTTCGGGCTATTCTTGTTGCGTACCAGTGCAAGAATGAAACGCTTGCAGAACCGAAACCAGCCGATTGCAAAATGCAATGTCACAGGCCCAAATGACTAGGCTATTGCTCGATTTCCATCAAGCTTTGGCCTTCATTTCGGGGAAAAAGCCCCGAAATCGCCCGAATTGGCAGGACAATGCCATAGTTCCGACCAAGTTCAAGGCGAAAGGCGAACCGTTTGCCAGTTTCCGCCCATATCGTTGCGCCACTGGAAACGATCATGCAGCCGGAAGGCGCCGTCGGCCCAGAACTCGACCTCGACGGGCCTCAACCGATAGCCGCCCCAAAAGGGCGGGCGCGGCGGGGTCGTGCCGTATTTCGCGGTGACCTTCGCCACCTCCGCCATCAACGTCTTGCGGGAGGCAAGTGGCTGGCTCTGGTGCGATGCCCATGCGCCAAGCCTTGATTTCAGGGAGCGCGAGGCGAAGTACTCATCCGCCTGTGGCCCGTCCTCGCGTTCGATGCGGCCACGCACCCGGATCTGACGGCGCAGGCTCTTCCAGTGCATCACGAATGCGGCCTGGGCATTCAGTTCCAGTTCCGCCGCCTTCGCGCTTCCATAGTTGGTATAGAACACGAACGCGTCGTCCTCGATCTCCTTGAGCAACACCATGCGCACGTTCGGCAGCCCGTCGGCGTCGCTCGTGGCCAGCGCAATCGCATTGGGATCGTTGGGCTCGGAGGCCTCGGCCTCGGCCAGCCAGCGGCGCGCGATCTCGAACGGGGTGTCGCCTGCAAAGATGCCGGTACGGTCGCTCATTCTGCTCTCCTGTGTCGCGGATCCCTTCACGCAAGGGCTACACTTGTCGCGGACAAAGTGCCAGCATCACCGGCGTATTGCCTGCGGGATTGCACGCCAGAGGCTTGCGCCCCGCCCGTACCATGGCCTAAACGGGTTCAATGATTTCCGACCACAGGAGGAAGAGATGACGACAGGACTGATGGCCGGAAAGCGTGGCCTTGTTATGGGGCTTGCGAATGACAAGTCGATTGCATGGGGCATCGCCAAGGCCTGCGCCGATCAGGGCGCGGAACTGGCGCTGACCTACATGGGCGACGCTTTGAAGAAGCGCGTGGTGCCGCTGGCGGAATCGATCGGCTGCACCAAGGTCTACGATTGCAACGCCACCGAGGAATCCGACCTGGATGCCCTGTTCGCGGATCTGGAAAAGGATTGGGGCAAGCTCGACTTCGTCGTGCATGCTGTCAGCTTCTCGGACAAGAACGAATTGCGTGGCCGCTATGTCGACACCAGCCGCGCCAACTTCAACAATACAATGGACATCTCGGTATTCACCTTCACGGCGGTGGCGCAACGCGCCGAGAAGATGATGCCCGATGGCGGTTCGCTGTTGACGCTCACCTATTATGGCGCCGAGCAGGTTATGCCCCACTACAATGTCATGGGCATTGCCAAGGCCGCGCTGGAGGCCTCCGTCAAGTACATGGCCGAGGATCTCGGCAAGGACGGCATTCGGGTAAACGCGATCTCCGCGGGGCCGATCAAGACGCTTGCGGCCTCCGGCATCGGCGATTTCCGCTACATCCTGAAGTGGAACGAACTGAACTCGCCCCTGCGTCGGAACGTGACCCAGGAAGAGGTTGGCAAGGCCGCGCTCTTCCTGTTGTCAGACCTCGGAACCGGCACCACCGGCGAGAACCTGCACGTTGACGCGGGATACCACATCGTCGGCATGAAGGCCGTGGATGCGCCCGACATCGACGCCGTGACCGGAAAGAAGTGAGAACGACATGAGCGACCGTCCCCGCCCCGACCGCCTGCCCCATGAAAAGGGGTTCCACATCAGCTGGGACCAGATCCATCGCGACAGCCGGGCCCTCGCCTGGCGGCTTGACGGACAGGGACCGGGTGACGGTTCATGGAAGGCCATCGTCGCCATCACGCGCGGCGGCATGGCCCCGGCGATGATCATCGCGCGGGAACTGGATGTAAGGATGGTCGATACGATCTCCGTGAAGTCCTACAACCACCAACACCAGATGGACGCGGTAGTGCTGAAAGCGCCGGACGCGGAGATGATGGGCGACGGCACCGGGATCCTCGTCATCGACGATCTGGTGGATTCCGGCAAGACGCTGGAACTGGTGCGCAAGCTCTATCCGAATGCGCATTTTGCCACCGTCTATGCCAAGCCGAAGGGCCGGCCGATGGTGGACAGCTTCATCACCGAGGTGAGCCAGGACACCTGGATCTTCTTCCCCTGGGACATGGCGCTGCAATACGTGGAACCCTATCGCGGCACGGACTGACCGGTCCGCGTGTTGTTTCCGATGCGAGGCGATCGCATCCTGGCACGCCGGTTTTTCTCACATTCCCCGCCGCTCTGCTCCGCGCATCCTTTGGGCGGTTTGCCGATGATGGCCGGTGCAGGCCTGCGAAATCGCTTGAGCGGCCGGGCCGGACGATCAACACTCGAAACAGGCGATGAGAGGAACGGTCGGCGGACCAAAGCGGCCTGTTGGTCCTTCGCGGCGCCGATCTCTCAACCAATGAAAGGGTGAGTGACATGAACCGACTGGACGGAAAGGTGGCCCTCGTGACCGGCGGCGCCCGTGGGATCGGCCGTGCCATCTGCGAGGCCTACATGGCGGAAGGTGCAAAGGTCGCCATTGCCGATCTGCTGGCGGAGGAGGCGGAGACGCTGGCGGCAGAGCTGGGGCCCAATGCGATGGCCTTGGCGCTCGACGTGACGGACCTCCCCGCGATTTCTGCTGCCGTAGCCCGGGTTGAGGCGGCCTGGGGACAGATCGACATCCTCGTGAACAACGCCGGGATCTTCACGATGGCCTCGATTGAGGAGATCACGCTGGAGGAATATCGCCGCCAGTACGACATCAACGTCGCGGGGACCTTGTTCATGATCCAGGCCGTGGTGCCGGGCATGAAAGCCCGCGGCAACGGCGGCGCCATCATCAATTTCTCCTCGCAGGCCGGGCGACGCGGTGAGCCCAATATCTCGCTCTACTGCTCGACCAAGGCGGCGGTCATCTCGATCACCCAATCGCTGGCGCTGGAACTGGCCGGCGACCGCATCCGGGTGAATGCCATCGCGCCCGGAGTTATCGACACCCCGATGTGGGAGGTCGTGGACGGGCTCTTTGCCCGGTATGAGAACAAGGCCGTAGGGCAGAAGAAACGCGAAGTCGGCGAGGCGGTTCCGCTTGGCTACATGGGGCACCCGGAAGACGTGGCCGAGCCCTGCGTCTTCCTCGCCTCAGAGGAATCGCGCTACATCACGGCGCAGACCCTGAACGTGGACGGCGGAAACTGGATGAGCTGACGGCGCGCCCGGCGTTCCCCGGAACCTTCGGCACGGCGACAGGGTCGATTGCTAGCAGTCAGGCGCAGCACCAACAGTATGTGCCGACAGCGGACGCGCTGTTGGACGTCGGTGCGTGCCGACGGGTGCCGAAGTCCGGTTGGCCTATGCACGCTGTACGCGCACGCGGGTCCTAGCAGGCCCGCCAACAGAGAGAACAGAATAACTGCCGCTGCCTGTAGCAATAGCCGCCGTGCGGCAACTCGGGCAGGCGCCCCGTATCGAAAGGCCAGTGGCGCCATGACTCTCGCCTGCACCACGGAAAGCAGCGCGCCAGCAAAACGCAGGGGGTGGCGGCGGACGTTTCCATATCCTCAGCAGCGGCCGCAACTGTCGCCCTTCCACAAGCGCCGGAGCGCTGACCCGCGGCTGACCGCGCGTTCTCGCCGCCCGTTCTTCCCGTCCGCAACGCACAGTCCGGCCGTGGCAGTCCACCTGCGCGGACCGTGCCCGGCGCCTGCTGACGCCCCTGACAATCCCCGGCCTGCGGGCTGCCTTGCCCTTTCCCTGCGATTCCCCGCCTGCTAACACCGGCCGGAACCCGCCCGAGACGTGGAGACTCGCATGCCCCTGAACCTCAACCCGGCCATGGCGGCCACGGATGTCTCGCCGGTGCCTGAAGCCGCGCGCTGGGTCTCAGGCGTCGACTTTCCCGCCAACCGACCGCTGATCAATGTCAGTCAGGCTGCACCGGTCGCCGCGCCACCGGAGCCGATGCGGCGTGCCATGGCCGATGCCGTGCTCAACGACCAGGCGCTGCACCTCTATGGCCCGGACCTCGGCATGCCGGAGCTTCGTGCCGAAGTGGCGGCACAGGTGTCCCGGCTTTACAACGGGTCGGTGCAGGCCGAACAGGTGGCGATCACCTCCGGCTGCAACCAGGCCTTCGCGGCCACCATTGCAACTCTTGCCGGTCCGGGGGATGAGGTTCTCCTCCCAACCCCTTGGTATTTCAACCACAAGATGTGGCTCGACATGAGCTCAATCACAGCCGTTCCACTGCCCGCCGGCGCCAACCTGATCCCGGATCCGGAGGTCGCACGCGGGTTGATCACAGACCTGACACGGGCCATCGTTCTGGTCACACCCAACAATCCCGGTGGCGTGGAATACCCCGCCCCTGTGATCGCCGCCTTCCGCGATCTCGCGCGCGAACACGGCCTTGCCCTGCTGATCGACGAGACCTACCGGGATTTCCACAGCCAGACTGGCGCCCCGCATGGGCTGTTTGAAGATCCCGAATGGCAGGACACGGTGGTGCAGCTCTATTCCTTCTCCAAGGCCTACCGGCTGACCGGGCACCGGGTGGGGGCAATCGTCACTTCCGCATCGCGGCTGGCAGAGGTGGAGAAGTTCATCGATTCCGTCACCATATGTCCCAGTCAGGTCGGCCAGTTCGGCGCAGTCTGGGGCATGCGCAACCTCGGCGACTGGCTGGCAAGCGAGCGGCTGGAAATCCTCGACCGCCGCGATGCGATGATCGAAGGGTTCGCCTCGCTCGAAGGTGAAGGCTGGCGGCTGAAGGGATGCGGTGCCTATTTCGCCTATGTCGAACACCCGTTCGAGATGCCATCGGACGTCGTGGCGCGGCGCCTTGTGGAAGTGGCCGGCATTCTCTGCCTGCCCGGGACGATGTTCACGCCGAAGGGTGATGCCTCCGGCGCGCGGCATCTGCGGGTGGCCTTCGCCAACATCGACCGCGCGGAAATCGGGGTGCTGGTGGAGCGGCTTCGTGGCGTGACACTGACGGACTAGATCACCGCCCGGCACCGTGACTGCGCGCCCGGCCCCACCGATCCACCCCATCGCGCATGCTCGGCGGCGCAAACAACCCCTGCTGGCCCCTTGCCCCTGCCCCCCGGGCCGCTTAGACAAACCCGACGAGATCCGCAGGAGGCAGGGCGAGACATGAGCAAGGGCAAGAAGGCCAGCAACATCTTTATGTATGGCCTGATGGGCATGTTGATCCTTGGCCTGACCGGCTTCGGCATCAGCAACTTCGGCGGCTCCGCGACCTCTGTCGGGTCGGTGGGCGACGAGGAGATCAGCGCCGAGGAATACTTCCGCGCCCTGTCGCAGGCCGTCCGAGCCGCGGAAGCGCAAGGCGTGACCGACATCAGCCTCGCCACCATGGATGCCCTCGGCATCCCGGTGCAGGTGCGCGGCCAGCTCGCCGGCACCAAGGCGATGGACGGCGAGGCCGCGCGGATGAAACTCTCCGTCGGTGACGACGAAGTGGCCCGTATGATCACCGCCTCCTCCGCTTTCCAAGGCATCACCGGTGGTTTCGACCGGGAAGGGTACGATTACTTCCTTGAGCAGAACAACTGGTCCGTCTCCGATTTCGAGGAGACCATCCGCAAGGAGGCCACGCGCAATATCCTTCAGGCCAGTGTCGCCGCCGGTGTCGCCCCGCCGGAGGGGTATGTCGATGTCCTGGCCCAATGGTTCGGGGAGCGCCGCAGCTTCCGCTGGGTGCGTTTCGACGCCGCCAGCATGGGCGACGACCTGCCCGCGCCGACCGACGAGGAAATCACCGGGTACTACGAGGCCAACGAGGCCGACTTCACCCTGCCGCAGATGAAGCGCATCACCTATGCGTGGCTGACCCCGGACATGATCGCGGCCACCGTCGAGGTCTCCGAGGACGAGTTGCGGGCGGCCTATGCCGAGCGAATGGACCAGTACTTGATGCCCGAGCGGCGGCTGGTGGAGCGGCTGGTCTTCGGCTCGGCCGAAGAGGCCGTGGAGGCCAAGCAGAAGATCGACTCAGGCGAGACCGACTTCGAGACCCTCGTGGCGGACCGGGAGCTTGCGCTTGCCGATATCGACCTTGGCGATGTGACCGAAAGCGAGCTTGGCGGTGCGGGCACTGCCGTCTTCGGACTGACGGAGCCGGGTGTCGTCGGGCCCTACCCCTCCGACCTCGGTCCGGCCCTGTTCCGGATGAACGCGATCCTCTCGGCGCAGGAAACGAGCTTCGATGAGGCCCGCGAGGCGCTCCAGGCCGAGTTCGGCCGTGAAAAGGCCAGCCGCGTGATCGAGGACATGATCAATGACCTCGACGACCGTCTGGCTGGCGGCGCCACCGTGGAGGACCTTGCAAGCGAGACCGACATGGAACTCGGCACGCTTGACCACGCCCCGGGCGTGCAGCACGCGCTCTCCGATTTCGAGACCTTCCGCGCGGCCGCGGAAACGCTGACGGAAAAGGACTTCCCCGAGATCCTCGAACTGGACGGCGGCGGGATCTTCGCCATGCGCCTCGACGAGGTGCTGGAGCCCCGCCTTCAGGCACTTGAGGAAGTGCGGGACGATGTCATTGCCGGTTTGCAGGAAAAACGCCGCCTCGACCTGGCACGGGAGACAGCGGGAGAGGCCCGCGCCCAGCTCGACGTCGGTGGTTCGCTCGGCCAGAACGGCGCAGTCGTGGAATCCGCGACCAAGGTCACACGCACCGGCTTCCTGCAATCTGGCGACCCGATTCTGGCGGAGGCCGTGTTCGGGCTTGAGGAAGGCGAAAGCCAGCTGGTGGATCTTCCCGGCGCCGTGGTTCTGGTGCAGCTTGACGAGGTTCTGCCGCCCGACGCGGAGGACAGCCAGATCGCCATCTTCCGCTCCGCTGTGGCCCAGCAATCGGCGCAGGAGCTGGCCAATGACATCTTCACCTACTACGCACGGGCGCTGACGGCCGATGCGGGCATTCGCTTCAACGACGCCGCGCTGAACGCCGTCCACACCCAGCTGTTCCGCTGATCACGATGGCCCAGCTTCTACCCGCCTTCGACGAATTCGCCTCCCGCTACGATGCCGGCGAAAACCAGGTCGTCTATGCACGGCTTGCGGCCGATCTCGATACGCCGGTCAGCCTGATGCTCAAACTCGCCGGAGCGCGCACCGACAGCTTCATGCTGGAATCGGTGACCGGCGGCGAAGTGCGCGGGCGCTATTCCATCGTCGGAATGAAGCCGGACCTGGTCTGGAAATGTCACGGCAAGACCGCGCGGATCAACCGGCAGGCCCGGTTCGATGCCGATGCCTTCGCGGAGGAACCGGGCGATCCGCTGACGTCTCTGCGGGCACTGATCGAGGAGAGCCGGATCACCCTGCCCGACGATTTGCCTTCGGCGGCGGCCGGGCTGTTCGGCTACCTTGGCTACGACATGATCCGGCTGGTTGAGCATCTGCCAGACGTGAACCCCGACCCGCTCGGCCTTCCGGACGCTGTGATGATGCGGCCCTCCGTGGTGGCCGTTCTGGACGGTGTGAAGGGAGAGGTGATCGTTGTCTCTCCGGCATTCACAGGCGGTGGGTTGAGCGCGAAAGCGGCCTATGCCCAGGCCGCGGAGCGGGTCATGGACGCGGTACGCGACCTCGAAAACGGCGTGCCGGGCGAGAGCCGGAGCCTGGCCGAGGAGGCCGAAGTCGGAGAACCGGTGTCGAACTTCACCAAGTCCGCCTACAAGGAAGCGGTCGAAAAGGCGAAGGACTACATCCGGGCGGGCGACATCTTCCAGGTCGTGCCCTCGCAGCGCTGGACGGTGAACTTCCCCCTGCCGCCCTTCGCGCTCTATCGCTCGCTGCGGCGCACGAACCCGTCGCCCTTCATGTTCTTCTTCAACTTCGGCGGTTTCCAGGTGATCGGGGCCAGCCCGGAGATCCTCGTGCGGCTGCGCGAAGGCGAGGTGACGATCCGGCCGATCGCCGGCACCCGCCACCGTGGTGCCAACGAGGAGGAGGACCGCGCATTGGAGGCCGACCTGCTGGGCGACCAGAAGGAAATGGCGGAGCACCTGATGCTGCTGGATCTCGGCCGCAACGACGTCGGCCGGGTGGCGCGGATCGGGACCGTCAAACCGACGGAGGAATTCGTCATCGAGCGGTATTCCCACGTCATGCACATCGTCTCCAACGTGGTGGGCGAGTTGAAGGACGGCGAGGATGCGCTGTCCGCCCTGCTGGCTGGCCTGCCCGCGGGCACGGTCTCCGGGGCGCCGAAAGTGCGCGCGATGGAAATCATCGACGAGCTGGAACCAGAGAAACGCGGCGTCTACGGCGGCGGTGTCGGTTATTTCTCGTCCGACGGCGACATGGACATGTGCATCGCGCTGCGAACTGCGGTGCTGAAGGGAGAGGACCTCTTCATCCAGGCCGGAGGCGGTGTCGTCTATGACAGCGACCCGGAGGCCGAATGGCTGGAAACCGTCAACAAGTCCCGCGCCATCCGTGCCGCCGCGCAGGACGCCGGCCGTTTCGTCCGGCACGGCAACGGCTAGGGCATCGGACGGCGCGGTCCGGGCTGATCGCATCGGCGCCAGCCCCGTCTACACCGAGGTTCATTCCAGCGGCTTCTCCATGAAGATCCTGACCCCTTCGCGGCCGACCTCCTCCCAGCCGTCGTTGCGATAGAACCGCAGCGTCGGTGTCATGTCCCGGTGTGTGGCCAGCGCGATCCGCCGGTGTCCGGCACGGTGCGCCGCCGCGAGAGCGACCCCCATCAGCGCCCGCCCGATCCCTCGTCCACCGCAATCGGGATGCACCGCGAGATTGGCGATCCGCGCCTCCTCCGCCGACACATGCAGCACGATGCCACCAACGATCGTGTCCGCCTCTCCCGTGGAAGCGAGCCACACGTGGTGGTCCGCGATTTCCCCGGCGATCCCGGCACTGACATCCGGTAGCCCCTCCAGCCGCCCGATCCAGGGACCATAGGCGGCGCGGACCACGGCCTCGAATGCGGCTGCGTCGTCGGCGCGGGCGGGGCGGATCATGATGTCGGACATGAGGCGAGTCTGACCCAGCCCCGCGCACCGCGCAAGACCATACACCCTCTTGTGAAAAAACCGGCCGCGTGGCCAACTGCACCTGTAACGAAAGGACATTGCATGCCTGCATCCACCGACGCCAGGGTGATCGATCTCACGGTCCGCATCGGCTTTCTCGCGCTCTTCATCTATGGGTCGCTCACCCTTGTGGCGCCGCTTATCGGTCTCATGCTTTGGGCCACCATTCTGTGCATCGCCGTCTACCCGCTGCACGACGTGCTTTCCGGTTGGCTCGGAGGCAGGAAAAAGCTCTCCGCGACGATCCTGACCCTTGTCGGTCTCGCGATCGCGCTCGGGCCGGTGGCCATCCTGACCGGCGGCATTCTCGACCTCGGGCAATTTGTCCACGAAGGTCTGTCCGATGGGACGCTCGTACTGCCACCGCCAAACGAGGCACTGCTGGAACTGCCACTTGTCGGCGAACCGCTGCATGCGTTCTGGAGCAAGGCACATTCCAACCTCGAAGCCGTGCTGACGCAATACGCCACCACCCTGCTGGGGATCGTGCAGGCCGTGCTTGCGAAGGTCGCCGGGCTCGGCCTCAGCATGCTGGGGCTGGGGCTGGCGGTGATCATCATGGGCGTCCTTCTGGTCACCGGTCCGACGCTGGTCGACTACACGCGCCGCTTTGCAGAGCGTGTCTTCGCCGGAAACGGCGCGGCCCTGATCGACATGGCAGGCGCGACCGTCAGAAACGTGTCGCGCGGGGTGATCGGCGTTGCCGTCATCCAGTCGCTGCTGGCCGGCATCGTGATGGCACTCTTCGGGATCAAGTCGGCGGGACTGCTGGCGCTGGTCATCCTGATCCTGGTAATCGTCCAGATCGGGCCAACGGTGGTGATGGTCCCGGTGATCATCTGGAGCTGGACCGCGATGGACACAGGGCAGGCGCTGATCTTCACGGTGCTGATGCTGCCGATCATGTTGCTCGACAATGTCCTGAAGCCGATCTGGATGGCGAAGGGGCTGGACACACCGATGCTGGTGATCCTGATCGGCGTGCTGGGCGGATTGATGACCTACGGCATGGTCGGCATCTTCATCGGGCCGGTGATCCTGTCGGTATTCCACCAGCTTTTCACCTTCTGGATCGACAACGATCCCAAGGATCGTGTCCCGGCACCGCTGACGGAGGGTGACTGACCGCGCGCCTCTCAGGGGAGCGGTCTCCCTCCGGAATGGCGGTTGAATCCTACCAACCGCCACTTTGCCCGCCCTTGGAAACAACCACGAGCTGGATACGGGCGTCTGCGTGATTGCTTGTCGTAGATCCTGTCGGACACCCGCCGCTGACTGCTGACCGCCGTCGCGCGACCGGCGGAGGCGCGGCAGATTTCTGGGGAAGCGCACGAGAGAGTTGGGACAACCAGCGGTCGGCGATCTGGGTGGTTAAGGGCGTCCCTGCCGAAGGCATACCTGTGTGTCACCCGGCATGACGATGGCGATCCCGGCCCACGTTCAAGGCCGGGGGCGGCACATTCACCCGGTGGCGGGGGTATAGACCAGCCGCATTGGCGCCTCGTCGACGGCGACGACCGGCGACACCGGATCAAGCTGCACATCACTCCAGATCGGCAGGTGGTCGGAAGCCCAGCTTGCCAGATCCCCTTCCTCGACGCCGGCATCATGAAGGCGCGCCGCCTTCCCAAGTGCGAAGCGATCGAGCCCCGCGATGGGCCGTGCCGCGTGGAACGAGTTTCCGGGGTTCACGATATCGAAGGCACCGGCAAGCGGCTCCATCCCCCGGTCTTCGGACCATTCGTTGAAATCGCCCATGATCACCGAACGGCCGAGGCGACCGCCCAGCCGGGCCCGGATCGTTTCCAGTTGCAGGCGACGGTAGTAACGGACCAGCCCAAGGTGGGTGCCGACGACGGACAGAGGTCCGGCCTCGGTCTCCACGTCTACCCGCACCGCCCCGCGCGGCTCAAGCCCAGGCAATTCGATATGCTCGGTTGCGGTGATCTCGAGGTCGCGATGAACCAGAACGGCGTTCCCGTGCCAGCCGAGGCTGACCTCGTTGCGGGACAGTGGCGCAATGCGGAAATCCGTCTCTTCCTCGATATACTTGCGGCACAGGACGGACGGGCGTTCGCCCAACCGCTTGTCCACTTCCTGAAGCGCGACGACATCGGCGTCCAGCCCGTTCACCACGTCCAGGATGCGCATCGGATCGCGGCGAAAATCCACACCGACGGCCTTCTGAATGTTGTAGCTGGCAAGCCGAAGCTTCATGCTGCGCATATCCTCCCGAAAAACCGCGTGCCACCAAAGATGGGGGCATCCCGGCAATCATGCAAGGAACGCGGCCACGCGACTTGCACACAAGACCGCGAGAGCCACTCCCTGAGACGCAATTGCCCAAATCTGCGGCGATACGATACCGTGAGCCCTAGAGGATCGGCGCGAAGAGGCGTGCGAAGGGGGCACCGATGCGAATGGCCAAGGGCTGCTGCGCGAGGCGCTTCTCCAACAGGAAGGAACGGGCGAAGTCCGCCTCCAGCATGAGCGCCACATCCGCAACGGCCCCTTCGTCGAAAACCATGACCGTGGCCTCGAAATTCAGACGGCAGGAGCGGTTGTCCATGTTCGTCGTCCCGACAGAGGCGATCTCCTCGTCCACCAGGAGCACCTTCTGGTGCATGAACCCCTCCGCATAGCGCCAGACCTGGACACCGGCTTCCCGAACCTCGTCGAAATAGTCGAACGCCGCGAGCCACGGGGTCTTGTGATCGATCGCATCGGGCACGAGGATCCGCACATCCACCCCGCGCAGTGCCGCGAGTTTCAACGCGGTCAGAATATCCACGTCCGGCACGAAATAGGGCGACGCGATCCAGACACGTTTCCGCGCCCGCGTGATACAGGCACAGAAATAGAGCGACCCCGTCTCCATCACATCGCCCGGCCCGGTGGCGAGAACCAGCGCGTCGACGTCGTCCTCGGCGCTCTTGGGGTCCCACAGCAGCTTCGTGGCCGGCAATTGCTGTGTCGCCCAGTGCCAATCCTCCGCAAAGACCAGCTGTAGCTGCAACACGACCGGCCCGGACAGCCGGCAATGCGTGTCCCGCCACGGACCGAAAGCCTTGCTGCGGCCCATGTACTCGTCCCCGACGTTGAGCCCGCCGATAAAGCCGATCTGTCCGTCCACCACCACCGTCTTGCGATGGTTCCGGAAGTTGACCTGAAACCGGTGCCGTGGCCCGTAGATTGCGTTGGCATTGACGACCTCGACGCCCGCAGCTCGCAGATCTTCGAGAAAGGGCTTGGGCAGCTTCACCGAGCCAACGGAATCGAACAGCAGCCGCACCTCGATCCCGCGCGCGGCGGCCCGCTTCAACCGTTCAGCGAAGGCCCGGCCAAGCGTGTCGTCATGGATGATGTAGAATTGCGCGAGGACGTAGTGCTCGGCGCCATCGATCGCCGCGAAGATGGCGTCGAAAGTCTGCTGCCCGTCGATCAGCAACTCGAAGGAATTGCCTGAGACAACCGGCAACTCCGCGATCCTCTCGAAGGACCCGAAGCCGAATTCGCCACCCGTCCCGCGCGCCGGATGCCCCTTCGCAAAGGCGCCGATCCCGGCGATGACCTCCTCCGAATCCCGCCGGGCGATGACGTAGCCGCGAAACCGGAAATGGCCGAAGAACAAGTAGGCCGGGACCGCCAGCAGCGGTGTGGTAATCAGAAACACGACCCAGGCGATGGACCCCTGCGGAGTGCGCGCACGCGCGACCGCGCTGTAGGCAAAGCAGATGGCGGTGATCTCCAGAACCAGGTAGCCAAACGCGTATAGCGACAACCACATAGCGGCCTCTCCTCCCCCCGGACGAACCAAGGCCGATCATCCACGCGCATGGCGTCTTATGCAAGGCTGACAAGTACCTGCCCGTATTTTCGGCAGCGTCGAATGAGACCGCCCTTGTGGCGCCACACGGTCGCCCGGGACCCGGCGGGCTGGCACGCCGCGGGATTTCCGGTCGCAGCAAAACCCGGCCGGCCCTAGGCTCGGAGACGAAACGACTCGCCCCGGAGACCCCATGTCCAACGACTTCCAACCCGTATCGGGATTCGACCTGCCCCGTTTTGCCGGAGTGCCGACCTTCATGCGGCTGCCCCATGTTCCGCTCGGCGCGCCCGGGCTGCGCGACGTCGGCATCGGGCTGATCGGCATCCCATGGGACAGCGGCACGACCAACCGCCCCGGCCCACGCCACGGACCGCGGCAGCTGCGCGACCTGTCCACCATGATCCGGGCCGAGCATGCCGTCACCGGCCACCGCCCCTTCGAGGCCGCCAATTGCGCCGATCTGGGTGATGTCGGGCCCAATCCGGCCGATATCCTCGACACGCTGGAGCGTGTCTCGGCCTTCTATAGCGAGGTCCGTGCCGCCGGTATCCGGCCGTTGACGGCGGGGGGCGATCACCTCTGCTCGCTGCCGGTGCTGCGCGCGCTTGCCAAGGACGGCCCGCTCGGCATGGTTCATTTCGACAGCCACACGGATCTCTTCCATTCCTATTTCGGTGGCACGATGTACACCCACGGCACCCCCTTCCGCCGCGCGGTGGAAGAGGAGCTTCTGGATCCGAAACGAGTCGTGCAGATCGGCATTCGCGGCACCGCCTACGACCGTGAGGATCGGGATTTCGCCGAGGCCGTCGGCATACGGGTGATCCCGATCGAGGAGGTCTTCGACCGCGGCGTGGCCGACGTCATGGCTGAAGCCCGCGACATCGTCGGCACCGCGCCCACCTACGTCTCCTACGACATCGACTTCGTCGACCCTGCATACGCACCTGGCACCGGCACGCCGGAAGTCGGCGGGCCCAACTCCTATCAGGCGTTGCAGGTGGTTCGCGCGCTGTCCGGGCTGGATATCGTCGGTGCCGACATGGTGGAGGTCTCCCCGCCGTTCGACACCTCGGGCGGCACGGCCTTCCTCGCCGTTTCGATCATGTTCGAGTTGCTTTGCGTGATGACGGGCGGCTGACCTCAAGTCGCCATCAGCTGATCATGGAGCGGGCGCAGGCGGACGAACCCTTCCATGGCACGCGCGGTCAGATCCGGGCCAAGCCCCTCCTCAGGCTTGGCGCCATCGCGCCAGCCCATCAGGCTCTTGCGCCGCAGCAATGCGCCACGCGGATGATCGGCCCCGAAGGGTGCAGGCACGCGTTTCAACTCGGGCGGCGGAATGCGCACGCCCTCGGCTTCAAGATCGACCAACAGCTGCACGATCCTGTCGCCCTCCGGCCCGGCTGCGCGTTCTCGGAAGGCAGCGAGCCCCGCCTTGTCGAATCCCATCGCCCCACACCCGAGCGCGAAGTACTCCGGCGACAGGCCCAGCATGTAACTGGGCCGGGTGGCTGGACCGCTTTCCGGCACGAACGCCATGTGGATATGGGTGTTATAGGGCGTCTTGTCCTGAGAAAACCGCAGATCCCGGTTGATCCGGAAGATCTTCTCCCGGTGCGGCACGCCCGTCTGCTGTGTAACCTCTGCCGCCAGCGTGGCCGCCAGCGCCTTCGCCGGCGCGTTGACATGCGCCTCGTATCGAGGCTTGTTCTCGGCAAACCATGCCTTGGAGTTGTTGATTGAAAGGTCCCGCAGGAACCGGAGCGTCTCCGCGGTGAACATCACGAGGCCTTTGGTTTCTTCGGCGGCTTTGGCGGCAGGCTGCCCACGAACTCAAGTGCAAGCGACACCCATTCCGCCACTACCCTGTCCGGCACTTCTTCGTCCACGTAGAAGAACCCGCCCATCCTGCGCCCGCCCATTTCCACCTGCACGGCTTCGGCACGTTGCGCAGCCACGGCTTCGTTGTCCTTGCCGACGCGGAACATGAAATGGCCTGCGCCCGATTTCTCCCGACGCACGCCACCGATCATGTTGCCATACAGCAGGAAACAGATCCCACCCATCATCCGGGTCTCGGACACGCCGGGCAGACCACCCAGGGCATCGCGCATCCGTGCGGCGAGGGCTTCGTCATCCGGCATCGAGGCGTCCTTCCTGTTCGCACGACCACTCTAGGCGGATCGCAACAGGAATCCAGACGGCTCTGCGGCTCAGCGGGCGTCGCGCTCCTGCCGCAGGACCGCCGACACCGGCGCCAGCGCGACCTGGGAAGCCTTGCCATCCAGCGCCCATTCAAAGAGCGCCTTCACCGTCTCCGCCGTGCTTCGACCGGCCATGATCACGGAGCCATCCTGCGTTGCCTTGAAGGCCGCACGGTCAAGGTAGCGACGGATGACCGGGCTTTTCTCGCCATCTGCATCAAGCGCGCGGAAGATCAGCGCGGCGGGCTGGTCGACCTTGTCGGCCGAGGCCTTGAGCGATTTCAGTCCACGGTCCCAGCCGATCAACCCGTGGCCATCCTCGGCCAGGATCTCCAGTACCTGTTCAGTCACCTGCCGGTTGCCGGCGATGCTGACCTCCGGCGGGTCCATCAGGGCCACGGCCTGCGGAACCGTTGCCAGCATGGCGCCAAGCGCGACTTCGACATCCTTCGGCTGTGCGGCCTCCGGCAAGCCGGTTGCCAGCGCAACGACCTCGAACCCCGCGTCGGCGAAATCGGCCGCAGCGGTTTCGGCCAGCGGGTCGGTCGGGTCGATGGCGAAGGTCACTGGGAAGGAAAACGTGCTCAGGACCGAGCGATCCAGCCCGGTGGTGGGATCATAGACCAGCACAATGGAGAAGAGCGGCTTGCCTTCGGGGTTGGCAAAGGGCGCGGCATTACGTGACAGCGCATCGAGCGATGCCGGTTCGGGGGCTTCCGCGTCCTCGGCGGCTTCGGCCTCGGCCTCTGCGGTCTCCGTGGCCGGCTGGTCGGTACCGATCTGAACGAGCCGGTTTGACCCGCCTCCGCGTTCGGTCAGGGGCCGGACCCGGGCGCCGACGCCCGTCGGTGCCGCGCCAGAGTTGCGGGCCGCCTGCCCCGGCTCGGCGGAACTCTCCTCCCCGGGCGACGGCACGTCCGGCACGGCGGGGACGGTGAAACTGACATCCGGCGGGATGGCCGCGACGACAGTTTCCGCATCGGCACGCTCCGCGTCGGCCGTCGCCGGGCTCGTGCTCTCCGGCGCCGGCTGCGCGGCGGGGTCGGCCTGCGGTTGCGGCACAATGGTCTGAGGCTGCGGTTGCGCAGCGGCCATGGCGGTTTCGGTGGTGGCTTCGACCGCTGTGTCGGCCGGCGCCAAGGACGCCGCGCCGTCGCCTGCCACGACACCGCTGGCAACCTCTGTCTGCGGGGCCGGAGCCACGGCTTGCGCGGCCTGCCCCGGGATCGTGGCGACCTCACCCGAAGGCTGGGCCGCCGGGCTCTGGTCCATGACGGCCGGAGCGGCCTCGGGCGCCGCCACGGCATCCGCTTCCGTGGCGGTCCCGGCCGGCGCAAGGGACTCGCTGTCGCTCCGCGGGGAAAGGACTGTCTCGCCAACCACGCTCTCGGCGGTGATCGGCGGCGGGAACCCTTGCGTGGTCTGCGCATCGGGGCTGTTTTCGGCGGCGGGCGTGGCAACCTCTCCCGGCCCGGGGGCGGGATTGATACCGCCCTCCGGCGCTCCGGCGAAAATCTCGGCGAGCGTGATCGCATCGTCGCCGACCGCCGGGGCATCGGGCGCGGTCACGGATTGCTCGGGTGTGTCGGGGCGCCTGGCTTCCTCGGCGCCCGGCAGGGAGGCCGCGCTGTCGGCCTCCGGTTGCGGCACGGCTGGCGTACCGCCGGCGCGCGGAGTGGCGTCGCTCTCGGGAAGCGCGGCTTCGGCTTCCGGCAGCCCACGGCGGAACTCGGACCCGGCTGGCACGTCCAGCTCAGCGGTCACATCGGTGTCGCCGGCCTCTGCCGCCGGTTGCCCGACCGGATCCGCCGGGCTTGGTGTGCTCTCGGCCTCCGGTGCGGGCAATGTTGCGACGTCTTCCGTGCCGGTGCCATCGGCGCCCTGCGGGACGTCGTCGGTCGCCGGCACCTCGCCGGACGCGGCCATCTCTCGCGGGAGCGGTGTCAATTGCGACACAGCCCCCAATACCAGAACCGAAATGACGCTGCCCCAGAACAGGCCTGACAGGATACCACGACCCATGTCTTACCCCCGTTTTTTATCGTTGCGCTCTCGCCTCGCGCCTCGTCCGGAGCCCTGGATGACCTTGACCCCGGAAGAAGCCTCTGAACATGTATAGCCCGACCCGCCCGGCGGTTCACCCCCAATTGCTCGGAACGACGCCAATGCTGCTACTTATCGATAACTACGACAGCTTTACATACAATCTCGTTCACTATCTTGGCGAGCTTGGGGCCGAAATCGAGGTCTGGCGCAACGATGCGATCGACGTGCAGAAGGCGATGGGGATGGGCGCGGAGGCGATCATCCTCAGCCCCGGCCCTTGCGATCCCGCACAAGCAGGTATCTGTCTGCCACTGACAGCCGCCGCTGCCGAGGCCCGGGTGCCGCTCCTGGGCGTCTGCCTTGGCCACCAGACGATCGGGGAGGCCTTCGGGGGCAACGTGGTCCGGTGCCACGAGATCGTGCACGGCAAGATGGGCCATATCCACCACGACGGCAGGGGCGTTTTCGCCGGCATCGACGGTCCGTTCGAGGCCACCCGGTATCATTCGCTGGTGGTCGACCGAGAGACCCTGCCCGACTGCCTCGAGGTTTCTGCCTGGCTTGACGATGGCACGATCATGGGCCTGCGCCACAAGGATCTGCCCATCGAGGGCGTGCAGTTCCATCCCGAGAGCATCCGGTCCGAACATGGACACCTGATGTTGCAGAATTTCCTCAAGCGCATGAAGGTGCCAGCATGAGCGACAGCCTTAAACCCCTGATCGGATTGGCCGCCGACCGACCGCTGACCGGCGCCGAGGCGGAGACCGCCTTCGATGCACTCTTCGAAGGCGAAGCCACGCCAAGCCAGATCGGTGGCTTCCTGATGGCGCTGCGCACCCGTGGCGAAACGGTCGAGGAGATTGCCGCCGCCGCCCGCGTCATGCGCGCCAAGTGCAATGCCGTGACCGCTCCAGAGGGCGCCATGGACATCGTCGGCACAGGCGGCGACGGCAAGGGCACCCTGAACATCTCCACCGCGACCGCCTTTGTCGTGGCCGGCGCAGGCGTGCCTGTTGCAAAGCACGGCAATCGCAACCTGTCCTCCAGATCCGGCGCGGCGGATGCGCTGGGGCAGATGGGAATCGACGTGATGGTCGGCGTCGACGTGGTTCAGACAGCACTCGAAGAGGTCGGCATCGCCTTCATGATGGCCCCGATGCACCATCCCGCGATGCGGCACGTCATGCCCACCCGGGCGGAACTCGGCACGCGGACGATATTCAACATTCTCGGGCCGTTGACCAACCCCGCGGGGGTGAAACGCCAGTTGACCGGTGCCTTTTCCGACGCGCTGATCCGCCCCATGGCGGAGACGTTGCACTCGCTCGGCTCCGAGGCCGCATGGCTCGTGCACGGCGGCGACGGCACCGACGAGCTTTCCATCGCCGCGCCGAGCAAGGTGTGCGCCCTGAAGGATGGCACCGTCACCGACATGGAGATCGCCCCGGAGGATGCCGGCCTGCCGGTCCACCCGTTCGAAGCGATCCTCGGCGGCACCCCGGAGGAAAACGGCCGCGCCTTCGCAGCACTTCTCGACGGTGCGGCGGGCGCCTATCGCGACGCCGTGCTGTTGAACACCGCCGCGGCACTCGTGGTTGCCGGAGTGGCTGACGACCTGAAGCAGGGTGTGGAAATGGGGCGCGTCAGCATCGACAGCGGCGCGGCCAGGGCGAAAGTCACCGGCCTTGCCAGGGTTACCACGGCGACGTCATGACCCTGAGTGTCCGACATATCGGCGCCTGGGGGGATCTGCCGTTCTTTGCCCAGGACCTGCCGCGCATTGCCGCCGCACTCGACGCGGAAGAGCGGGACGTGCTTCCAGCGGAGCGCGACGTCTTCGCTGCACTGGAACTGACCCAGCCCGACCAGACCCGCGTGGTGATTCTCGGGCAGGATCCCTACCCGACGCCGGGCCATGCCCATGGGCTGGCCTTCTCTGCGGAGGCGGATGTCAGGCCCCTGCCCCGCTCGCTCGGCAATATCTACAAGGAAATGGAAGCCGACCTCGGCGCCGCGCCCCCGAATGCAGACCTGCGGTTCTGGGCCCGTCAGGGCGTTCTTCTGCTCAACGCGGTGCTCACCGTGCCCGCAGGCGAGGCGCATGGCCACAAGTCGCTGGGTTGGCAGGCGCTCACCCGGCAGGTGATTGCCCGCCTGTCGTCCATCCCCCGGGCCTTCCTGTTGTGGGGCAAGCCCGCGCAGGCCACCGCGGCCGGGGCCCTCACCGGCACCGACCATTTCATCCTCGAAACCGCCCATCCCTCGCCGCTTTCGGCGCGGAAGGGCTTTTTTGGGTCACGCCCCTTTTCCCGCACCAATTCCTGGTTGCAGGCGCAGGGTCACTCTCCCATCAACTGGACATCCCCGGAGGCCGCATGAGCACCCCAACGATCCTCGAGAAGATCAAGGCCTACAAGCTCGACCACATCGAGGCCTGCAAGGCCGAACGCCCGCTCGCGGAGGTCGAGGCCGCCGCGAAGTCCGCCGCCCCGATCCGCGGCTTCGAGGCGTCGCTTCGCAAGGCTGTTCACCAGGGATACGGGCTGATTGCCGAGGTGAAGAAGGCAAGCCCGTCCAAAGGTCTGATCCGGGAGGATTTCGACCCGGCCGAGCTGGCGCAAGCCTACGAACGCGGCGGCGCGACCTGCCTGTCGGTGCTGACAGACGGCCCGTCGTTCCAGGGAGATGACAGTTTCCTCACCGCCGCCCGCGCGGCCACGTCGCTTCCGGCGCTGCGCAAGGACTTCATGTACGACACCTACCAGGTGGCCGAGGCCCGCGCGCTCGGCGCCGATTGCATCCTGATCATCATGGCGTCTGTCACCGACAGCCAGGCCGCCGAACTGGAGACCGCTGCCTTCGAATGGGGCATGGACGCGTTGATCGAGGTTCACAATCGCGCGGAACTGGACCGTGCGCTGACGCTCAGGTCCCGCCTTGTCGGTATCAACAACCGCGACCTGAACACGTTCGAGACGACGCTGGACACCACGCGCGGGCTGATCAAGCACATCCCGGAAGATCGCCTGATCATCTCCGAGAGCGGGCTGTCGGGGCCGAAGGAACTGGCCGAACTTGCCATGTATGGCGCACGCTGCTTCCTGATCGGCGAAAGCCTGATGCGGCAGGACGACGTGGAAACCGCGACGCGCACGTTGCTGGCCAATCCGCTCACGGCGGCCCATGGCGGGGGCATCTGATGTCGCTCACCCATTTCGATGGCGAAGGCCGCGCCCACATGGTGGATGTCTCCCGCAAAGAAGTGACCTCGCGGATAGCCGTGGCGGAGGGCTGGGTCCGCATGTCGCCCGCGACGCTGGACCTCGTACAGCAGGGCACCGCGAAAAAGGGCGATGTGCTTGGTGTGGCACGGCTTGCCGGCATCATGGCCGCCAAGAAGACATCCGACCTCATCCCGCTGTGTCACCCGCTGCCGATCACCAAGGTTGCCGTGGAACTGGAGGCCGATCCGGCCCTGCCCGGCGTGCGGATCGCGGCAACGGTGAAGACCACCGGCCAGACCGGAGTAGAGATGGAGGCGCTGACGGCGGTCTCCACCGCCGCGCTCACCATCTATGACATGCTCAAGGCCGCCGAGAAGAGCATGGAGATCGGCGGCATCCGCGTGGTGCTCAAGGACGGCGGCAAGTCGGGGCTCTACGAGGCCGGCGCATGATCCCGGTCTCGGAGGCGTTGGCGAAAGTCACCGCGCTGGCGACATTGATGCCCACCGAAACCGTCCCCCTGACGGAGGCCAACGGCCGGGTCCTGGCCGAGCCGGTCGTGGCAACACGCAACCAACCACCCTTCCCTGCCTCCGCCATGGATGGCTATGCCGTGCGACAGGCCGATGTCCGGTCCGGCGCCACGCTCGACGTGGTCGGCGAGGCCCCGGCCGGGCGCGCCTGGACCGGGACCATCGCATCCGGCCAGGCCCTTCGCATCTTCACCGGAGCCGTGGTTCCCGAAGGCGCCGACATGGTCGTGATCCAGGAAAACGTGACCCGCGACGGCGCGCGGATCACCATCACCGATGCCGACAGCCATGGCGACAACATCCGCCCCGCCGGAGGCGACTTCAAACCCGGGGACAGGATCGAGGCGCCGCGACGGTTGGCACCCGGCGACGTTGCCCTCGCCGCGGCCATGAACGTGCCGCTCCTGAGAGTCCGCCGCAGGCCCGTGGTCGCGATCCTGGCCACCGGTGACGAGTTGGTCATGCCCGGCGAAGCGCCGCGCGCCGACCAGATCATTGCCTCCAACTCCTTCGGCCTGAAAGGGATGCTGGAAGCCGCCGGCGCCGAGGTCCGCATGTTGCCCATTGCCCGGGACACCGAGAGCAGCCTGCGGACAGCCTTCGAGCTTGCGACAGGCGCCGACCTCGTGGTGACGATTGGTGGTGCCTCGGTCGGAGACCACGATCTTGTCGGCAAAGTCGCAGGCGATCTTGGTATGGAGCGTTCCTTCTACAAGGTGGCCATGCGCCCGGGGAAACCGTTAATGGCCGGTCGCCTGAACGGTGCCGCCATGGTTGGCCTTCCGGGAAACCCTGTATCCGCAATGGTTTGCGGGACGATCTTCCTGCTGCCGCTGGTTCGTGCGATGCTTGGACTCGACGCTGGTCCGGCCCCGCGGACCCAGGCGACGCTCGCCTGTGACATCGCTGCGAACGGCCCTCGGGAACACTACATGCGGGCGATTGTCGAGAACGGCGTTGTCACCCCCTTTCGCCGCCAGGACAGCGCGCTGCTGACCGTGCTTGCCAGTGCCAATGCGCTGCTGGTCCGCCCCGTTGCAGACGGGCCACGCTCCGCTGGCGAGACGGTGGAGGTGGTGGCAATTTAGGCAGTGCGGTTGACACAAAACGTGAACACTGGCAGAACATGGCGTAAACGCAGAGCTTTGCAGCCAGCGAGGGCACGCCATGTTGACGAAGAAACAACTCGACCTTCTGGAGTTCATCCACGCGCGCACGCAGCGCGACGGGGTGCCCCCTTCCTTTGACGAGATGAAGGACGCGTTGGACCTGCGCTCCAAGTCGGGCATTCACCGCCTGATCACGGCACTGGAGGAGCGTGGATTTATCCGCCGTCTCGCCCACCGTGCCCGCGCAATCGAGATCGTGAAACTGCCGGATGCCTTGCAGGCCAAGGGGTTCCAGCCGGTCGTCATCGACGGGGACGCGGCGGCCTCCCCGGCCCCGCAACCGGCCAATTCCATTCCGCTCCAGATTCATGCCACCGAACTGCCGGTCATGGGCCGGATCGCTGCCGGCGTGCCAATCGAGGCGATCAGTCAGGTCAGCCACACGGTTGCCGTGCCCGGTCAGATGGTCGGCAACGGTCATCACTACGCGCTTGAAGTCAAAGGCGATTCCATGATCGAGGCCGGGATCAACGACGGCGATGTCGTGGTGATCCGTGAACAGACCACCGCCGATGACGGCGATATCGTCGTGGCGCTCGTGGTCGAAAACAGCGAGGCAACGCTCAAGCGTTTCCGTCGCCGTGGCCATACGATTGCGCTTGAAGCGGCGAACCCGGCCTATGAAACCCGGCTTTTCCGCGACGACCAGGTGAAGGTGCAGGGCCGGTTGGTGGGCCTCATCCGAAGCTACTGAAGGCCGCTCCGGCTCACGGTGACCACATCCGTGCTCCTTCCGTATCGCGCACGGACAGGATCCGGACGCCCTCCGCCTCCGGCCAGACCGCCAGCGCCCCGGAACGACGCAGCGTTTCGGGCGTGACGAGTCGGCAACCCGTGCGCGGCAATCGCTCTACGCTTGTGTTGATCACCACGATATCGGCGCCGCAGCCCTCCTGTAGCCGATCGACCGCCCCCCGCCCGGTCAGGTGCCGGAGGCTGACCCCGCCATCCAGGATGGTGGTTCGGTCGCCTTTTGGCCCCACGAACCCGGGGCGCCCGGCAGCGGTGGCCTGATCGGCCCCGTCACCGTCATTTTCCAGCCAGGTCAATGCAGAGAACCCGTCGCCACGTGGCTTGCTCACCGTGCGACCCTCTGGTCCCATGACCCCGACCAGCCCACCCGTATCGGCAATCAGGACCGGTGGCCGCTCCGCCGTGAGCCAGAGCGCACCGGCCACCGCCACCCCCGCCAGCCCAAGGAACCGCCCCCGCCCTCGCCAGATCAGGAAGACAAGCACGCCGAGGCTGAGGCAGGGCAGCACCGCGCGTCCCGGCGCCACGACATGGGTGACCGCCCCCTCCCAACCACTGACAGTTTCGGCAACAAGAAGGATCCACTCCAACCCGAGCCGGAGCACGGAAAGCGGGATCCACTCGAGCCCAAACGGCGCCATCACGGCGGCAACGACGGCTGACGGCATGACGAGGGCGCCCATGACGGGCACGGAAAACAGGTTCGCAATCAACCCGTAATCCGCAATCCGATTGAAATGGGCCGCGCCGAAAGGGGCCGTGGCGGCACCGGCAACCGCCGAAGAGATCAGGACTGTCAACGCCGGCATCCCCCAACGCGGCACCCGCGCCAGAACGCCGGGATGATCCCGCAGCCAGCCAAAGACCGCGACAAGACCGGTGGTGGCGGCAAACGACATCTGAAATCCGGGACCAAAGAGCGCCTCCGGGCTCCAGCACAGCAGGAGGGTGGCGGCGATGGCGACCGACCGAAGCGAGACTGCCCGCCGGTCGAGCAACACCGCCCCGAACATGACCGCAACCATGACAAGGGCCCGTTCCGTGGAAACGCTTCCCCCTGAAAGCGCAAGGTAGCCCGCCCCCGCGGCCAACGCCGCCATGGCGGCGATCTTCTTGATCGCAAAGCGCAGTGCCAGCCAGGGATACAGCGACAGGATGGCCCGCAGTCCGGCAAAGACCACCCCGGTCAGCAGCCCCATGTGCAGGCCGGAGATCGCCAGCAGATGGGCCATGTTGGAGTTGCGCAAGGCCTCGACCACGTCATGGTCCATTGCGGACCGGTCGCCCGCAAGGATCGCCGCTGCAAAGCCGCCCGCATCGCCGGGGACGCGGGACCGGATGGCCTCTGACAGGGCCATCCGGGTGCGGAAAACGCCCAACCCCGCCCGCCCCTCCTCGGCCGGGGCCAGCACCAGGACCGGTGTTCGCGTGTAGCCGACAGCGCCAAGGCTCTTGAACCAGACCATCCGGCGGAAATCGAAGCCGCCCGGCTCGACCGGCCCGGACGGCGACGACAGATGCCCGGTCAGGATCACCGTGAGTCCCGGTTCCGGAACGACGAACCCTTGCGCGCCATGGAGAGAGATCCGGACCTTTCGGGGCACCCTGTCCGGATGCATGTCCGCCAGCACCACCCGGTCAAGCGTCAGCCTCGGTTTGTCGGAACTGGACCGGTCCAGCGCCACGATCCTTCCCTCGATCGGCCCGTAGTAGCGGAAACCGAGCACCGGGGCGGACACCAGGTGCGCCCTCGCCCCTGCCAGCAGGAACCCCGCAAGTACCAGGCAACAGGCGAGAAAGAACGGAGAGACGGCGTCCCCGGCCCGCAGCCCCAATAGCAGGAGGAACGCAGCGGCAAGCCCCGCGGCCCAGTAGGCGCCGGCGCCGGGCTCGACCCGAAGCGCGAACCAGATCGAGACGCCAACAGCGAGGAACACCGGCACCCAGAGGAGCAGCGTGCCGCGTTGCGCGAGCATCATCCGCTGCGCAGCCCGGGCCGGACCGGCCCGGCGCACGGACGAACGGGAGACCACGGGCGCAGCAAACATCGCAGCGACGCTAGGGTAATCATGGTTGAAAAAGGGTTAACCTCGGCCGTGCAGGTCGGGACAAAATGGCCGATTTCGGATGGCAAATCCGCACGCTCCGGATGGCGCCAAAGCCATCCATAGCCCCCGGCGCGCAGATACCCGTACGTGTCGGCCGGTCGTTGCGGGGCGGGTTCGGTGTGTCGCAACACAGGCGTGTCTGGCCCGGGTTGGAGCAGAGCCGGTGATACGATGCAAGATGTCGGGCATGTTGCGAGGCCAACCGGTCGTTTCCGACGGGTCCGACCGGTCGGTCACTCTCGACAGTGGCACCACGTCAAAGTACCCTCACATGGATGCACGAACCGCCGAGGGCAAACATGGCCGGAAATCCGCTGAATGATCCCACCAACATCCTGATGTTGGAGCTGAAGTACGGGACCGTCGCGATAGGGCTTGCGCCCCATGTCGCGGAAAAGACCGTGGACCAAATCAAGGCGATCACCCGTAGCGGCGACTATGACAATGTCGCCTTTCACCGGGTGATCGACGGCTTCATGGCGCAGACGGGCGACGTGCAATACGGCGACCTGAAGGATGGCTGGGACCGCGATCTTGTCGGCACCGGTGGATCGTCCCTGCCCGACGTTCCGCTGGAGCCCTCGGGGAACTCCTTCCAGCGCGGTATCGTCGGCATGGCACGTGCGGCCGATCCCGATAGCGGCAACAGCCAGTTCTTCATCATGACAGATCCGGCGCCGTCGCTGGACGGGCAATACACGGTCTTCGGATTGGTCCGGGACGGGATGCCGTTCGTCGACCAGATCAAACAGGGCGACAGCGCTCAGAACGGCAAGGTCAAGGGCACGCCGGACCGGGTCCTCGACGCCTATATCGCCGACGATCTGGCCCCGGGACATGTGCTGGTCGGAGACGGCGGAAACGACAAGCTGAATGGCGGTGCTGCCTCGGAGGTCCTGTTCGGTCTGCGCGGCAGGGATGTGCTGAGCGGCGGCAAGGGCGGCGACACGCTGCGAGGCGGCGCGGGCAATGACAAGCTCAATGGAAACAAAGGCAAGGACGCACTAAAGGGCGATGCGGGCCGGGATATTCTCAAGGGCCACGCGGGCAATGACAAGCTGTTCGGAAACGTGGGCAAGGATGTTCTGGACGGTGGCAAGGGCAACGATGCGCTGACCGGTGGCCGGGGTGGTGACGCGTTTGTCTTCCGAAAAGGCTACGGCGTCGACCGGATAAAGGACTTCGTCAACGACGTGGATACGATCCGGCTCGATGACAGCCTGTGGAACGGCACCCTGAACAAGGGCCAGATCATTCGGAAGTTCGCGAGCGTGGAGAAAGGGGATCTCGTCTTCGATTTCGGCGCTGAACGGCTGGTAATTGAGGATCGTGGGACGCTGAACGACCTGAAAGACGACCTGGCGATTGTCTGAGCCACTGAGATCGTACGGAACGACCAGCCCGACGAGACGGTTTCATGTCCGGTTCGTGATGGTCAGACCATTGGACTTTGGACAGACGAGCGACCCGGGACGTGGAGGCAGGCTCCATCAATCGAGTCCAATTTGACACCCGGGTAGTGCAGAGACAGTCGTTTCCGGCCGTTTTATGCCCGGGTAACCGACATTGTCAGCAGTCGAAACCGCGCTTATTGCGCTTGTCGAATGTTGCCCCGCTGTCTTCCGCCGTTTCTCAGTCAACCGGCTCGTCGGTGGCGTGCGGGCTCTGTGGGAAGGTTCACGCTCATCGCTGGAGGCGTGGCGTCGGTGTCACCAAACAGCCGCGGAATCCCAAGGGGTTCGAGGTAGTCCCGGGCCAACGCCTCCTCCAGTCGATAGAAATCGTCGTTGAAATACCGAAACTCCCGAACGTCGCGCCGAGCATTGATCAGCTTTTCTTCCATGCCGTCATCAATTCGGTAGCGGCAAAACCCCCTGGAGAACTGGCCAACTGCGCTTTCCAGCCTTTTGTGATCAATCTCCACCTGTCCGCCTGTCAGAAAGGAAATGGCCTTCTCGGCTTCTCCGACCGTATTGGAATAGAGAGCATCGTATTGCACCCGGTGAACGCGGTCATTGGCACGCATACCGGGGTCCAGGCACCATTTGCGCACGAAGGCTTTCCAAAACCTCAGCCTCTGCGGCAGGAATCCGGCCCATTTCTCCGGACTGTCCTCAAGCTTGCCGCGGCAGACAATGAACTCGAAGTAAGATTGGATGCTCTCAAGCGGGTGACGGTATTGCACGAGATATCGGGCATCTGACGTAATCTGGCGATCGGACTTGCCGGACAGAAGGCCAGTGTCGTGGTCCTTGATGTAGTTCGTGTCCTCCGTGACCTTTCTTTCGGCCGCATTGTGTACGGATCCAAATACGAACTGGTCGTCGAAATAGGCCTCGAAGATGTTCCGCAGAAAACGGTGCCCCGATCGCGGGAAGCAGGGGTTCACGGTCTTGAGAATTGGGGACATCCGGCCACACGCTCTGGTTTCGGTTCTGGTCATCTTGCTCCAGTGCGTGTTTGCGTCAAGCTGTGCACCATAGGCGTATTGCTTGTGTATCCGCTCAGCCACGCCGGGCCCTGTGACCAAACCAACAGTCAAAACCTATGGACCTTGCCGGAGGGCCTCCAAAACCTGCCTCATGGTGGGGCGGTGGCTTGCGCCAGCCGCACGCCGTCCGTGCGGCTGGGCGCGGCTACAAGGCTGGCGCCACAGTGCGGCCAACCTGTTCGGCGGATTCACCGGGAAATGTGCCGGAAGCGCCAGTGTCGTCCTGCCGCGTCACATCCTTCGGCCTCCGGGTGGTCAGTGCAAAGGCGGCGACTGGGCGCCTATCGATGGTTCGCCTGTGAAACGAACAGGGCTCGCCCTCGACGTAGGGGGGTATGCTCCAAGCGCCCGCGTGGTGTGTACTCGTGTCCTTCGCGCAGGGAACTCCGCATTGCTCATCGCGTCCGCGGGCATTGCTTCCCCGGATGTCTTGGCTCTAGACGGGGCAAATTCCCGCAGGATTCCGTCACGATTCACGATGCGCTGTGGATTTCACGGCATGATAACGGTGGGCTCACGCGTGCCAGATGCCGCTTTCACGGCCGGGCGCAAAAAAGGTGGTGCCAGACGGTCGGATCCCTCCCCTCCTAGGAAAGCCTCCCTTCCGAGGGGCGACCGCTGGCTCGGGGAGATGCCCTCTCCCCGATTTTCAACTCTGCACGGAAGGTCTAGTCATGAAACACTTTATCATCGTAGCACTGCTCGCTTCCTACGCCGGAGATGCCTCGGCCAACGATCAACTCGCCCGCTCGCTCGGCGTCGAACCCGGACAGTTCACAACTGCCGAACTGACCCGCCTGAAGGCGGCGATCGACGAGGACGACGACGTCCGGATCCGGTTCATCACCAGCGATGGCATCGACGCCCGAGTGTCGAGCCAGACCGGCGGGAACTCCAGCGGCCACAATCAGCTTGCCGCGTCACTCGGGGTTGATCCCGATCGCTATACCACTGCGCAGCTGGTCCAGATCCGGCAGGCGGTGAACGACGACCAGTATCCGCAGGTCCGGTTCCTAAAGGCCAATGATCGGCTCAAGGTGGCGACCCTCTCGACCACGAATGTCCGCGCCAACGGTGGACACGTCCAGATGGCCCGGTCGCTCGGCGTGGATCCGTCCCGCTACACCACCGCAGAACTGACACAGATGCGTGGTGATCAGTGGTCGGAAAACTGAGACGCGTACCCACGGGGTGGCCCCGGGGGGGGCTGATGACCCTGCTCCAATCGTCCAGGGTCCAGGAAGGAGCATCTTCGGGTGCTCCTTCTTGTCTGTTTCGGCATGCAGTTCCGGTACTGCCGCCCGCTGACGGCAGACTGGTGCCATGTTCAAGCCACGACAGGCACGCCGTTGGTGCACCAGCACGGCAGGCGCCCTCTCCATCAGAATGGTTCTTTCGCGGCCAAAACCACCGACGGGTCCGGACCGATAGGCCACTCCGCGCTCCTGCGCGGAATGATGTGCATCACGCCCTGTGCGGTGAGCGCAAATCAACGGTCCACATCGTTGCGGC
Organism: Aliiruegeria haliotis; assembly: GCF_003003255.1. Taxonomy (GTDB): domain Bacteria; phylum Pseudomonadota; class Alphaproteobacteria; order Rhodobacterales; family Rhodobacteraceae; genus Tropicimonas; species Tropicimonas haliotis. The sequence goes on along the minus strand of NZ_PVTD01000001.1, from coordinate 742,213 downwards.
GCAGCAGATCAGCCGGCAGGTTCAGGCATCCTGCACCGACGCGGGTACGGGGCGGCGGCCCATCATATCTGTCGAAACGCAGGTCCAGCCGGTCGTTTGCGGGGTGGGTCCGCGGGTCATCAAGGGCAGCGCGCGCTGCGACCTCGGCGCGGGTCGGTTTTTGTCCCTTCTGCGCAAGGGTTGCCGCGATCCGGCCCACAACAGCGCAGGCGGTACTGGTCCCGCCCATCGGATAGGTGCTGCCGCTGAAAAAACCTGCGCCAAGCAGGCCCGGGCGGGCCGGGCTGAATTCGCAGCCCGCGGAAGCCGTGGGCCGGGCACGCGGCTTCGGCACGAAACCTTCGCTGGAGTAGGACGCCGGCTGGCGGTCGACGAGACTGTGGCCCGCCGCGACGAGAGTCCGTTTGCCCGTCGCAATGTCCGAGATCGTGCCCGCGTTGCCGACCACGGGTGACTTCGGCGCCTCCTGTGGCCAGACGGGACGCGGCGCAGTGAAGTAGGATTGCCGTGCCCCTGTCCGGGCCCGCCCGAGCGGATCGTCTCGCTCGATCCAGACATCGACCGTATCTCCATCTGGCAGGTCGATCGCACTGAATTCGAGGGCCCAGTCGCCGGCCAACTCCGGCTTCCCGCCGCGATGGCCGAAATGCGAACGGCCGAGCGCCGTATGACGCACCGCCAGCAACATCAGCGGCCGTTTTCTCCCGCCAAGGATCGGATGTGTGCAGATGATGTACAACCGCGCGACCACGTCCCCCCCGTCGAGGAGTTCATGCACACCGTAGTCTAGATCCGTGAAGCTCCGCCCGCCTCCACACGGTGGCGTCACCGTGAGCGAGATGGTGGCCTTGTCGTCGGGCTGGCCATCGCCGCGCCTGTGGCGACATCGGGGCAACCATATTTCAAGGAAACTCGGGGTTCCGTCGTCGGGCTGGATGTTCCACACGAGCTCTCGCGGCGTGGCAAGATCCGCATGGGTGAACTGGGCATGAGTCTGTGTGGCGAAACTGTTGCCCGCCGGCAGGGTGATGGCGGAGGCGGTGCCGTTCTTCACCGCGAGATCGAAAAGCGATTCCAGCAATCCCTCGCCATCGTGCCGCCCCGCGATACCGCCGAAACTGTAGTTGAGCATCGGCGGTGGCGTCAGGTTCCACGTGTTCATCCACTGCAAGGTGAGCAGGACGGAGGGCGCCAGCATCCCGCCGTGGGTGGCATCGACAGACGCCTGCGGCAACTCCACCGCCACGATCTGCGACGCCTCCGAGGGCCCGCCGCACAAAGTGTCCAGCACATGAGTTCCGTGCCCGGTTGCCGCAGGTAGCCGGCGCTCGGAGCCCGGACCGTAGGCCATGGCGTCATAGGCCGCATAGAGCCCCCAGTCGTCGACATTGCCGGCCTGGCTATGGTCCTTTCGCATGGCATCGATTTCCCGGCCCGAGGTCAGGCGCCCGAGAAACCGCGGGTCGCCCTTGTCCGGCAGGGCGCTCTGATCCCAGAATTCGACGATCCGCGTTTTTCCGTCCGCGTCAAGGAACCGCGCGTTGGCGAATGCGATCGCGGTGTCCAGCAGGACATGCACTGGCCTGCCTTGTCCGAGCGCCGGACGCGGTGGCACGACGGCCTCCAGCGCGGAAATGATCCCGGAGAGCGGCGGTGCCGGAACCGGCAGGCCGGCCAGCAACATGTCACCCCAACCCTTGTCCTTGAGCGCGTCGTGCATGGCTCTTGCCTCGTCGAAACGGGCGAAACCAGTGGTCAGCAGCTGTTCGTCGGGCAGAAGCATCGGGCCAACCTCCGGAAACACAGCGCCCGAGGCGAGCCTGCTTGTGCCACCCGTGGGCACGCTGTCCTCGCGCGGGGGGAACGCGGCCTTGAATGCAAACATGTCCCGTGAAGAGTTGAAACGGAACACATGGGCCAGCACCGTCCCATCCGCCTCCGCCCCGGAGCCAGACGTTGCCGGAAGCGGATCCGGGGCCAGGATCCAGTGCTGAATCGGGTGCTGCACCCCTTCCAGACCGTTCTGGGATCGAGGGCCTTGCCAGGTCAGGGTCATGGCTCAGGTCCACTCTTCCACGACGCCGTTCCAGAGAACGCCGAGTTCCCTGGACCCATCGGCCGAAATCGGCAGCGGGTTGTCGTCGGCGACCGGCGCGCGGCCGTAGGCCTCGTTCTCGGCCTTCTTGGAGGCATCTCCATCAAAGGCCAGTTCCGCCAGCCAGGGGTTGAAGTCCGGCGAGACCTTGTCCCTTTGCCCGGTTGCATGGAAACCGCGCCCGTCGAAGCTCCATCGCCAGACCGCCGGTATGGCGGATGCCTTTGCCGCGGGGCCGTTGGCCGGGGCACCGTCGGGGGAAGGATCGGTGGCGGCATCGGTGCCGCTGGCGGTGTTGCCCAGTGGCGCCGAACCTGAAAGCACCCGTGCGGCCGCCATCATCCGGGCCGTGAAATAGGTCCCCAACGCCATCCCGAGGTAGGCACCAGCAGCCGAGTCGACGGGGAAATGCACCCCGGCAACCGTGCGGTTGGCGGCAATCCGGAAGGCCAGCCGGCGCAATTGAACCTGCGTTTGCGCGGCCGGCGGTGCCGATGCGCCTGAACTGCCAGACCGCAACACCGCCAGGTGGGACAACACTGTCGCGATCGCAAAGGCCTCCGTTGCGTGGCCACTAGGATAGGCGGAGTGGCCGGGAGTCTGGATCATCGGCTGCACCTGTGGCGAGTATTCGTCGGGGCGGCGACAGGCCATGGCGTTCTTGAACTGCATCTCGATCGCAATCGTCGCGTCGTGCACCGCGCCGAGCATCTCCAGCGTCCTGGCGGTCCGACGCAGGCCGATATCCATGATCGAGCTGAAGAACGGCATGAAATCATCGACCTGGGCAAAGATCTCTCCGGCCCGGTCCACTCGCAGGTCTGCATAGCGGCGCAGCCAGTCCATCTGCGCGGCGAATTGCTCCGGCGTTGGCCGCCGCATGGCAAAGAAGATGTCGGGGGCGCCCGGGGTGCCGGGCATGTTCGAAAGCTGTGCCGGAAGGATCGGCTGGCGTTGGGCAAGCACGGCCCAGTTGTGATCGGCGTCCGGCGATTGCTGTGTCGCACTGAGCGCAAAGACCAGCGGCTGCACCAGTTCCTGCAGGAAGACGATGGATCGCGCCCGTTCCGACCAAAGCTCGATATTGGCGGGGGCTCCAAAGCCGTGCGGGGTCGGGATCCAGGCTGGCGCGCCGGATTGGTACTGCCAGTCTCCCACGATGCCGTCGCGGCTGCTGATCAGCGCCCCCGACGTGTAGGGGGAAAGGGTCTCCCCACCTGCGCCACCAGCGCCACCGGCTCCGCCCGCGCCGCCGGCTCCCCCGGCACCACCCGCTCCACCGGCGCCAAAGGGGCCACCTGCCCCCCCTGCTCCGCCCGCACCGCCGGCACCAAACTGACTTCTGACGATGATCTTTTGCGAAAACACAGGCATATTGCCCTCCGTCCTTGAAATACCGACGAAAACGGGTTGAAAACTTTACCCAACGGAAAGACAGATACCAGAATCACGCTTTTTTTGCTACGTTTCCGAAACTCCGACCCCGGCCGCCTCTCATTTCTCAATGCAAGGCCGGTGTCGGATCGGCACGTACAAGGACGTTTTGGGGTCAATTTTCATGACCACGTCGGCCAGGCTGAGTTTTCGGGTCATGGGCGTTTTCCGCGTCACAGGCCCGCACGGAACCGACCGCACCCCGCATTCGATGAAATCTCGCGGGCTCCTTGCCCTGTTGCTTGAAGCGCACGAGTTTTGCCGGGCACGAAGCTACCTTCAGGATCACCTCTGGAGCGATCGGCAACAGGAACAGGGCGCCAGCAGCCTGCGCCAGGCCCTCAGCGAAATCCGGCGCGCGTTCGGTCCTCACCGCGAGTTGCTGGAGACCGAGGGAAACCTTGTGCGGCTGCGGCGGGACGGTGTTGTAACCGACGCGGAGGATCGACCGCCCGGAGACCTGGACGCCGTCGAGTATCTGGAGGGTCTCGATATTCGCGATCCGGAGTTCGAGCGATGGCTGCGCGACCGGCGCCAACAGCGTGCGGCCGCGTACGAGAGTGATCTGGCTGCACCCGATATCCTCGCGCCTGTAGGTGCATCACGGCCTTGGCTCGTGGTCGAGAAGCCGACAGGTGGCACGGTTGTGGCCGAACACCTTGGGCAAGCCATTGCGCAGGGTGTCAGCGATCGCGGGCCGGTCGAGATGGTCCCGGATGGGCATGCGCCGCCGTCGATCCCTGAAGACAAGGCGGGATGCATCCTGTCGGTGGGCGAGCGCAACGATGCCTTTGGGAACTCGGTGTCGGTGCAGCTGCGGTCGCTCGACAACCGACGGGTATTGTGGACGACAATGGCCCCCCTCGATCCCGAAACCGGCGAAGGGCTGCTGCCGCAGATTGCACCGTTGATCGGCCTGGGGATCGACCGGATCGCGGCAGAATTGGCGGCGCCGCCCAGCCCGGCTCCCGGCCATGGTGCAGCAGCCGCGCCTGCAAGCCTGTTTGCGACCGTCGATGACATGTTGCGAACCCGGGGACGTGACTTCAAGGCGCTCGACACCCGGTTGCAGCTTTGTTTCGAGGAGGAACCGCGCGGCATCGTGTTGGCCTGGAAGGCCCTTCTGCGGTGCCTGGCCTTTGGCGAACGCCGCCGCGAGGATATCGGGTTGCTGCGGGACGAGGCCAAGTCGCTGGTCGCCCGCGCGGTCGAGATGGAACCGCAGAACCCGCAGGTCCTCGCCCTGGCCTCCCATGTCTACACCTTCGTGCTCGACAAGCCCCCGGTGGCGCACGAACTTGCTGCGCGCGCGCTGCGGATTGACCCGGTCAACGTCTATGGCTGGGCGAGCACCGGCTATGCACATCTCTCTGCCGGGCATGTCGAACGCGCCTACGAGGCGCTTCTGCGGGCACGGCGCTTCACCGGCGAGGGACCGCATCGACCGATGATTGACCTTCTCTTCGGGATGTCCGCGATCATTTCCGGACGGATCGCCGAGGGAACAGCGACGCTCGAAACGGTCAACGCGCTGCTTCCCGACTTTCAACCACCGCTGCGATTCCTGTTGGCCGGCTACCTTGCCCAGGGCGATTTTCCCCGGGCGGAGGATGCGAAACTGCGCCTGAGCGTGCTTGAAACCGGTTTCGAGCTCCGGGATTTCGCCGAACCGGACTACCCGACGCCATCGCTGCGCAACAACACGTTGTTGGACCTGAAGAACCTTCCAAGGCTTCTGTAGCGGCCCAGTGCAGACCCTTCAGATGTCCGTCGCGCCGCAGATCATGGCTTCCGACCATCACCGCGCGCCCGGCCGGGATGATCGGGCGCTTTCGATTGCCGTGCAAGGAAGTCCGTCACGACAGCCTGCGCCTCGGACAGGGCGTCGGGCGAAAACTCCAACCTGCTGAACGCGCTCTTTTCGACTTGATCGAATCCATGTGTCGTGCCCCGGAGCAGGTGTACGTCCACCTCTGCACCCCGCGCCGCCATCGATTCGGCAAGGACGTGGCAGGCTTCCTCGTCCACGATCGTGTCCCCCTCCACCAGCAGGAACAGCGCCGGCAAGTCGCCTCGCCACCCCGCCCGCCTGACCTGGCTTGCCACACCGCAATAGGGATAGAGGAGGATCGCACCGGCGAAGCCCTCCAGCGTCGGAGCCGAAAGGCTGTCCGGCCAGCGGCTCAGGTTGTAGGGTGTGCGACCGCGCGCATGCAAGGCGAGCATGTCGAGAATGGCCCAACCGCCATGGGAGGCGCCCATCAGCAGGATACGGTCCGGATCCACGAACTCCAGCTTGCGCGCATCCTCAATGGCGACGGCGATGTCGCCTGCACGCTCGCCGCCGGTCAGGATTTGCCCTGCACAGACCAGCCGCCAACGCTGCGCCGCGTCGTAGCCGCGCGGGCCATGGCTGTCGACGATCAGGGCGGCCCAGCCGCGCTCGACCAGCATCGTCGCCCAGCGATCCAAGTTGTCCTTCGGCCCGTCGCAACCCGACGCGAGGATGGCCGTCGGAAAGGGGCCGGGTCCTGACGGCCGGAAACTCCGGTAGGCCGGTTTCAACATCGCGGAGAGGCTGTCAGGGTCCCGCCGTTCGACCGACGCCCCCTGAACCTCAAGGTAGGTGCTGCACCCAGCCAGCGCCAACAGACAAGCTGCCGGGATACCAACTCTAAAGACCGCCGCGCCCACAGCCCGACACACCGCAGGCATCCCACGGAGCAATTCTGAACGATCGATCATCGCGGCCCGCCCCTGTCCCATACGACTCCAACAACGAATAGCTTGTACTGAACGGGCGGGGAACAAAATGCCGCCACGCTGCCCGAGGACAGTGCAAGGTTTCCCCTATCAGCAGCCGGACTTCCGAATGGAACGGTCGAGACAGCGGAGCTTGCGCGTAGGGACCCAATTCCCTTGTCTCAGGCAATAACGTGATCCCAGGCAGCAGGTTGTTCAAAACCTCAGATTGATGATCGTGTTATCTTGCATTCGCTCCAACCTTTCATGTCATTTTCAACGTTGGGCCGCCATTTTGCTGCCAGAATACCTTGCGAAAGCCTGTGAATGGCAACCTGCAATCCAGAAAAACTTCGCCAATCCGCAACCGACCGCGCCACCATTGTGGCCTGCGCCATCGTCTTTCTTGGCCTATGCGCCATGATCTGGGGGTTTGTAGCAGACGACGCCTACATCGTTGGTCGGTACGCGCGAAACGCTGCCGCCGGACACGGACTTGTCTATAATCTCGGTGAACGAGTATCTGCGCTCACCTCGCCACTCCATGCGCTGCTGGAAACGTCGTTGGCACACTTGGGTGTGGACCCGGTTGAGGGATACCGCGTTCTCGCACCAGTGTTGGTGCTTGGTAGTTGGCTTGCAGTATGCCGTGAAACAAAAATCCACGGTCCTGCGCTGATTGCTTTCACAGCGCTTACGCTCTTCTCGCCGTTCTTCGTGTTCTGGACCGTTGGCGGGCTGGAGACAGCGATGTTGGCGTGTTTCACCATTCTGTTCGTGTCGCGCCTGGTCGTGGTGAATCGCAACGGCACTGCAGAAACCTGTGACTTTGTTTGGCTGGGATTTCTGGCGGCGCTGATGTTCCTGACACGGCACGACAGCGTTCTTGTCTCGGCACCGATCTTGCTCGCAATCTTCCTGATCGAGTTTCACCGTCCAGCACTGTGGATCGGAGCCGCACTTTGCATTGCAATGTCGTCTAGCTGGCTTCTGTTTGCCACACTGTACTATGGCGATATTTTCCCGACGTCCTACTATCTGAAGCTCGCTCGCGGCGGACGCGCGCCGATAGACAGCCTTTCAGCGCTGATCAACTTCGGATTGCTCTCGGGGCTGGTGCCGGTCGCTCTGTTTGTCCGCCCTACTTCGATGAAAACCGCTCCGCCGTTGTCAAAAGCGATCCTTCGTGGCGGTGCAATCAGCGCCATTCTGTTTGCGCTTTATGCCAGTCACGCATCGGGCCAGCACATGATGTTTGGTTTTAGGTTTTTCATGCCATATCTGATGGGTGCGGGGCTTGTTCTGTCACTTTCACTTGTCAATCCGCGCCCGGTTCTGGCGGCACTCCTTGTGGGATGGCAGTTGGCAATGTGTATCGTGGTTACCCAGATCGGTGTAAACCCTGCGCCGCTGTCGCGCCTGCCTGGTCTTGATCGCGCATACATTGAGTACGAGTTCATTGTGCCGTCGAGTTTTCAGGCTTGGAGAAAGATGCTCGAACAGGATGCCGCTGAGATCGCGGAGCACTGGGCGGCACAAGAACTCGACGCCTCCCCAACGATCTATCTTCGAACAGGGGGTACAGCCTATTTCTTACCCGAGTTCTACGTGTTTGAGTCGCTGGTCTCCTACCGGCACGAATGCGGCGTGCCGATCGCAGAAATGATTGACGCGTCTCACTACATGCAGCAGCTCGGCCTTAGTGTCACCGGAAGTATGGTAGAGGATCGCGGTCGCGCTCGCTCCGATGTCGCCGACGACGCGGCATTGCTCTTTCCGACCGTCATCGAGGGAATGGGCCCCAATGTCACAGGGTATCTGTTCGGCGCAAAGCCCACACCATTGATACTGGGTCCGCAAATCGGATCGGCCTGCCATTTCTCGGCCCTAAACCTCGGCAAAGATAGTGACAATGAAGGCGGCGGGTAGCCCTGGCGCCCCACGGCAGCCAAGTAGTTCCTCGAAGAAAAGGAACCAGATGGGTTTCGATGCTTTGGCCGAAACGTCATTTGGTTCTTACGGGTTTGGCACTTGTGCACCCGATCTGCCGGCAACGAGCCAGAGCCAGTTTCTCAAGCGGCTCACTGAACGGAGGACCCGCAGAATTCAAGGTGTACGCCAACTCTCACTTGCTGGCCTGCGTTAGAATTGGGTGGCGCACCCGAGAGGATTCGAACCTCTGGCCTCTGCCTTCGGAGGGCAGCGCTCTATCCAGCTGAGCTACGGGTGCGTGCCGAAGGCGTATATCCGCTCCAACATCGGGCCGCAACATGCAATTGGCCTGTTGGACGCCGGAGCATGGGGCGAAATGGTCATTGCCACGGCGGAGCCTGGTCCGAACGATCTTTCGTCCCGGGAAGCGACACCGGACATGGTCATGGCCCTTGCTCTTGCCAGAGCACACATCCCTCCGACGAAGCAACTGCGTGGCCGCCTACGCCGTCCTCGACTGCAGCCAGCGACAGGCGTTGGGTCGCGTGAAGATCAAACTCCAGATCGCTGTCTTCTCACGAAAAAAGATCGTGGCAGAGTTCCAGCGCCTCGACCAGTTTGTCGACTTCGTCCCGCGTGTTGTACAGCCCGAAGGATGCACGGCAGGTCGCGCTGACGCCAAGGTGATCCATCAGCGGGCCGGCGCAATGGTGCCCCGCGCGCACCGCGACCCCCTTCTTGTCGAGCACGGTCGAGATGTCGTGGGGATGGGCGCCGCCATCCAGCGTGAAGGAGAAGATCGCCCCCTTGCCCGCCGAGCGCCCCTGCACGTTGAGCCAGTTCAACCCGTCGAGCCGGTCCCGAGTGTAGTCTCGCAGCGCCCGTTCATGGGCGGCGATGTTCTCCATCCCGAGGTCCATGAGGTATTCCAACGCCACGCCAAGGCCGATCTGCTGCACGATGTTCGGCGTCCCGGCCTCGAACTTCATCGGCGGATCGGCATATTCCACCGCGTCCTTGTGGACGTGGCGAATCATGTCCCCACCCCCGAAAAAGGGCCGCATTTCGTCCATCCGCTCCCGGCGGATGTGGATGGCGCCCGAACCGGACGGACCGTAGAGCTTGTGCCCGGTGATCGCATAGAAATCGGCGCCGATATCGTCGAGATCGACCGGCCCGTGCACGGTGGCCTGCGAGCCATCGACCACAACCGGCACCCCCCTGGCATGGGCGCCCGCGACAATGGCTTTCACATCGACAACCGTGCCAAGGACGTTGGACATGTGCGTGACCGCCACCAGCTTCGTCTTCGGCCCGATGGCGTCGATCACCGCCTGCGGGTCGAGATCGCCGTTCACGTCGACATCGACCCACTTCAGCACCACGCCCTGGCGTTCCCGCAGGAGATGCCATGGCACGATGTTTGCGTGGTGTTCCATGACGGAAAGCACGATCTCGTCGCCCGCCTGCAGGTGCGGCATGGCCCAACCATAGGCCACGAGGTTCAGCCCTTCCGTGGATCCGGAGGTCATCACGATCTCCTCGACGTCCTTCACGCCGAGAAACCGTGCGATGATCTCCCGGACACCTTCGTATTTCTCGGTGGCGAGATTGGAAAGGTAGTGCAACCCACGGTGAACGTTGGAATATTCTTCTGCGTAGCCACGGGTCACGGCATCGATGACGACCTGCGGCTTCTGCGCCGAGGCACCGTTGTCGAGGTAGACCAGCGGCTTGCCGTTCACCTCCCGCGCGAGGATCGGGAAATCCTTGCGGATATCCTGGACATCATATGGCACATCAGACACCGGTCGGACCTCCTTCCAGCCCGACGCCCAGCACGGCGAGCACAATCGACATGAGGACAATCAACCCCATCATGGTGAACAGAATGCCGACGAAAACCACGCCGGCGTTTCGAAATCCGTGCAACGCGCAGACGAATTGCGTGAGCAGGTAAAAGAACAGGCCGATGGAGGCGAGCCCGATCAGGCTGGCCATGAACGGCATCACGAACAGCGTGACGTTCTGCACCAATTGCAGGCAGACCAGCAGGAACTGAAGCCAGGCCACGATTGCGAGCGCGCCCGGCAAGGTCCCCTGCCCGCCGGCCAACCGACCGACGCCATGCACCGCCAGCACCACCAGCACCAAGAGGATACCCATCACGACCGTCAGCAAGACCGGGCTGAAGAAGAACCCCGGCAGCATCATGCCGCTGGTGTCGTCATAGGCGGCGGTGAGGAAGGCCGGCCCCTGCCCGACGATCACGCTCAGGATCACCACCAGCGCCAACACCTCCCAGAGCACGCCGGGGGCGATCTGGTAGCCGATGATCCGGCGAGCGGCGCCTTTCGGGTCCTTGAAGCTCTCCCGGACGAGGTCTTTGATTGGGAAGGAGAATTGAGTCATCTGGGGTCTTTCAGCCGGGCTGCGGACGTTCTGCCTCGAGAAGCGATATGGCCCAGAGGGCACAGAACGCAACCCCTACGAGCGTGTCGGCCACCATCAGTTGGGGTCCGGGGCCGATCATGGTCTCTACCATGCCGCGAAACAGCATCAGCGGGCTGACCGCAAGCACAGTCCAGAACAGTGCCATCCGGGCCGTGGCGAAACTGCCCTTGCCGCGGAACAGGCGTGCCATCACATGTCCGAGGGCCGCGAGCAGGTAGAACAGCAGCGGCCAGATGAACATCCAGCTGAAAAAGGTGATGCCCACCAGCGCCTCGCGCGGGGGCGCGTCCGCAGCCGTCAGCGGCACAGCCAGCAAACCGGGCAGTTGGCCGACGAAGATGATGAAACACCCCGCCAGCAGGTAGACGAGCGCCCGCGCTTCCGGCCGGTCGTCGCCGGCCATGCTACCCAGCAGGCGCCGCATGACAACACGCGGCGCCCGGTAGGTGTGCAGGATCTCTGTCGTGACGGACAAGGGCTCAGTCCCGCCGCCGCTCCAGCCAGCCCTCAAGCCGGCCCAGAACGTCCGCGGCAATCTCCTCATCCTCGATTTCCTCGATGGCCTCGGCCACGAAGGCAATGACCATGAGATCGGTGGCGAGGTCCCGGGGCACCCCACGGGAGCGAAGGTAGAACAACCCCTCCTCGTCGATGGCGCCAGAGGTCGAACCATGCGAACAGGCAACGTCGTCGGCATAGATCTCCAGTTCCGGCTTTGCCAGGAAGACACTGTCGTCATCCAGAAGCAACGATTGCGAGATCTGGTAGCCGTCGGTTTTCTGCGCCCCGTCCTTCACCAGGATCTTGCCCTGGAACACGCCGGTGGCGCCATTGCGCAGCACCTTCTTGAACACCTGGCGGCTTTCGCAGTTCTCCGCGTCATGGGTGACAAAGACCGTGTCATCGTGCAGGAAATCGCCATCGCCAAGCGCGGCACCGGCCACGTGGGCCACGGCGTCGTTCCCGGTCAGCTCGATCACGCATTCATTGCGCGTCAACACGCCATTGGCCGTCAGCGTGAAGGACTTGAAAGTGCTTTCACGGCCAAGACGGGCGAAGGTGTGCGTGACCGCGCGGCGTTCGTGGTCGCGGCCCTGCGTGCGGACATGATGGAACGCGGCGGTGTCGGCCACTTCCACCTCCATCACCTTGTTGAACCGCGCGGCGGCGGGGCCGTTTTCCAGGATTGTCAGTTCGGCACCGTCCTCGACCTTGATGACGTGGTGCAGCACCGCATCAGAGGTCGTGTTCCGGTGCAGGTAGATCAGGTTGACCGGCTTCTCGGCCTTGCCCGTCGCCCGGATCACCACGCCATCCGTGGCCACGGCGGTGTTGAGCGCCGCGAGCGGCCGTTCCACCGGATCCTGCCCGCGGGTTTCCAGAACCCCGTAAACGTCCTTGGCCCAGTGGATATCGGCGCTGGCAACATCGGCCAGGCGTTCGATCTCCACGCCGCCGACCGCCGGATCGTCGGATGCCTCGGGGTCGAAGACACCATCGACGAAGTAAAGCTTCACCCGGTCGATATCGCCAAAGGACACCTCACCCTCGGCATCGAAAAGCGCGGCTTCGGGCACGTCAGCCTGAACCAGCGTGTCGGGACGGGTGTACTTCCAGTATTCGTCGCGGGCGTGCGGCAAGCCCATCGCCTGCACCCGGGCCAGCGCGGCCTCGCGCGCCTCCCGCAGCCACGCCCCGCTCTCCGGCAGGCTCAGACTGGCCAGCCGTGCCTCCGTGGCCTCCAGTTTCACTTGCGGCAGAGCCATGTCACGCAACCTCCGCAAGGATATCGGCATATCCGTTCGTCTCGACCTCAAGGGCCAGCTCCGGGCCACCAGTCTTCACGATGCGGCCATCGGCCATGATATGCACGACGTCGGGTTTGATGTGATCAAGCAGGCGCTGGTAGTGCGTGATGACCAGGAAACCCCGGCCCGCATCGCGCAAGGCGTTCACACCTTCGGCCACGAGCTTCATCGCGTCCACGTCGAGGCCGGAGTCGGTCTCGTCCAGGATGCACATCTTTGGCTCCAGAAGGGCCATCTGAAGGATTTCGTTGCGCTTCTTCTCGCCACCGGAAAAGCCCACGTTAACCGGGCGCTTCAGCATGTCGGCGTCAATCTTCAGCGATTTCGCCTTCTCGCGGATCAGCTTCAGGAAGTCACCGGCGGAGATTTCCTCCTCGCCGCGTGCCTTGCGCTGCGCATTCACGGCAGTCCGCAGGAAGGTCATGTTGCCGACCCCGGGGATTTCCACCGGGTACTGGAACGCAAGGAACAGGCCGGCGGCGGCGCGTTCTTCCGGCTCCAGATCGAGCAGGTCCTCACCATCGAGCGACGCGGCACCCTCGGTGACCTCGTAGCCGTCACGGCCCGACAGGACGTAGGACAAGGTCGACTTCCCCGAGCCGTTCGGCCCCATGATCGCATGCACCTTCCCGGTTTCGACCGTCAGGTCCACACCCTTGAGGATCTGCTTGTCCTCTTCTTCAAGTTTCACGTGCAGGTTCTTGATTTCCAGCATTTTTCATCCTTGCATGCAAAGCAGGCCGAAACCCTCGCGGGTCCGGCCGTCTGTTTCGATAAAGCGTTTGTTCGGGGTCGGTGTCGGGTCCGGCGTCAGCCGCCGATCGCACCGGTCAGTGAAGCGAGCGCCGTCTCCGGCCCTCCCTGTAGAAACCATTCCGCAATCTGCGGCTGCGAATTCAGGGTAACCTTGTAGAGCACGAACAGGATCAGGGTGGAGGCTGCCACGGTGAACAGCTTTTCGCGCGTGAGCGGACGCCGCTTGCGGCCCTTGGTCTTGCCCTCGGACACGCAGATTCCGTCGGGCACCCACTGCTTGCCCTGCTCGATGCGGTGAATCCTGTCCATGAATGCCTGGTCCGCTGCCATGCCCTTTTCCTCGCTGCAGTATCCTTGCAGCGGAACGTGGCCTCGAAACCGGGCAATATTGGGACAGAAACAGCACGTTAAGAGATCATTACTGCGGTGCCGGAGGCCGAGACCATCAGCATGTTGTTGACCACCTCGTAGTCGAGATCCACGCCGACCACCGCATTCGCCCCGAGCTCTGCGGCCCGCTCCTCAAGCTCCCGCAAGGCCGTGTCCCGCGCCTCGCCAAGGCTTGTTTCATAGGCGTTGGAACGCCCTCCGATGATGTCGGTGATCCCTGCGAAAACGTCCCGGAACACGTTGGCGCCGATGATGGCCTCGCCCACGACGATGCCCTTGTAGTCGGTGATCTGGTGGCCCTGAATGGCAGGCGTGGTCGTCACAATCATGCCATTTCTCCTTCCCAGTAATCCCGGCCATCCTCACGCCGCCCGACATGTTTGAGATGCGCGGACATGAAGTCGGCTCCGGGCGCCACGGCGATGGCGGCGAACTTTCCACTGTCCGGGTATTCGACGACCTCCGGATCCTGGGTGGTCGAGATCCCGATGTATCGCAGGGGTGTGGTGCCGGAGTTGATCAGCTGGTGCGCTGTCTCCGGTCCGCCCTTTGGAGCGCCACACACGGATCCGGCCCGCACCGGATGCTCGGTCTCGCCAAGGCGAAAGGTTCCCTCGCCCTCCAGGATCACGAACATCTCGTCATTGCCGAGGTGATTGTGAAAGGGGAAAGCCCGCTTACCCGGCTGGACCGTGACAAGCATTGCACCAAGCCCGGACAGGCCAAGCGGCCCGCCAAGCGGGGAAACGGTGGCACCAAAGGTTGCGGAGCCCCCTTGCGGCTCCATAGGGAAACCATCGAGCCCGTCGGTATCGATCACCGGTCCGTTCATGTTGTCCTCCTCGGGTTCAGCTGTCCCAGCCCGCGCGCCGGGCCAGGTGCCGCAGGACCAGCGCCAGCAGCCAGCCGGCCACGGCACCGAGCGCCACCCCGAACACCGGATTGCCATTCTGGGTGCCGAAGGTGATGTAGAAGACACCCGTGGCGCCGCCCAGAACGGTCAGCCCGAACGGCAGAAAGGACCAGAAACCGCCCGTATTGCGTTCCGGATCAGCCAACGGAGCCTTCCAGGGAAATCGCCACGAGTTGCTGCGCTTCCATGGCAAACTCCATTGGCAGCGCTTGCAGCACCTCCTTGCAGAAACCGTTCACGACAAGCGCAACGGCCTCTTCCTCGTCCATGCCGCGCTGACGGCAGTAGAACAACTGGTCGTCATCGACCTTGGAGGTCGTTGCCTCATGCTCGCAGCGGCTCGAATTGTTCTTCACCTCGATGTAGGGCACCGTGTGCGCCCCGCAGTCGCTTCCGATCAGCAGGCTGTCGCATTGCGTGTAGTTGCGTGCTTCCTTCGCCTTCGGATGCACCGAGACCAGCCCACGGTAGACGTTCTGCGACTTGCCGGCGCTGATGCCCTTCGACACGATCCGGCTCTTCGAGTTCTTGCCGAGGTGGATCATCTTGGTCCCGGTATCGGCCTGCTGGTGGTTGTTGGTGATGGCGATGGAGTAGAACTCGCCCTGGCTGTCGTCGCCGCGCAGGATACAGGACGGGTACTTCCACGTGATCGCCGAGCCGGTCTCGACCTGGGTCCACATCACTTTCGACCGGGCACCACGGCAATCCGCACGCTTGGTCACGAAATTGTAGATGCCGCCCTTGCCGTTTTCGTCGCCGGGGAACCAGTTCTGGACCGTCGAGTATTTCACCTCGGCATCGTCCAGCAGCACGATCTCCACCACGGCCGCATGCAACTGCGCGGTGTCGCGCTGCGGCGCGGTGCAGCCTTCAAGGTAGCTCACGTAGGCCCCCTTGTCGGCGATGATCAGCGTGCGCTCGAACTGTCCGGTGTTCTCGGCATTGATGCGGAAATAGGTGCTGAGCTCCATCGGGCACCGGACGCCCTCGGGGATGTAGACGAAGGATCCGTCGGAGAAGACCGCGGAATTCAGCGTGGCATAGAAATTGTCGGTCTGCGGCACCACGGAGCCGAGGTATTTCTTCACCAGTTCAGGATGCTCCTGGATCGCCTCGGAGATGGAGCAGAAGATCACGCCTGCCTTGGCAAGCTCTTCCTTGAAGGTCGTGCCAACGGAAACGGAATCGAACACGGCGTCCACGGCGACCTTGCGGCCCTCCTCCGGCGCGTTTTCCGCGCCTTCGACGCCTGCCAGAATGGCTTGTTCCTTCAGCGGAATTCCAAGCTTGGCATAGGTTTCCAGCAGCTTCGGATCAACATCGTCGAGCGACTTCGGCTTTTCCTGCATGGAGGCCGGCTTGGCGTAGTAGTACTGGTCCTGGAAGTCGATCTCGGGGATATTGAGCATCGCCCACTTGGGCAGGTCCATCTGCTCCCAGCGGCGGAACGCCTGCAGGCGCCATTCGAGCATCCACTCCGGCTCGTTGTTGCGCTCCGAGATCAGCCGCACGATGTCCTCGTTCACGCCCTTGGGCGCGTATTCCATCTCGATCTCGGTTTCCCAGCCGTACTTGTAGGTCCCCATGTTCTGGACGGCCTCGACGGTCTCCCGATCCACGCCCTCTCGAACTTCCAGCTCCTGATCTACAACCGTGTCCATGCATCCATCCTGTCATGAGTGTCGCGGCCTGTTCGCCGCGCGGGCCGCGGTCAGGCCGCCCTTGCCTTGTGCTTGTGGTATTGCGCCAGCCAGGTCTCGGCGAAGCGCAACACCTCCTCTTCCGTCGTTTCCGGCCCGATGGACACGCGGATCGCGCAGCCAGCAGCCGTCTCGTCAAATCCCATCGCGCGCAGCACGCGGCTCGCCTTCACCTTGCCCGAGGAGCAGGCCGAACCGGCCGAGATCGCATACCCCGCCAGATCCATCTGCATCACCTGGGTCTCCCCGCGCCACCCCGGTACAACGATGTTGGAGGTGTTGGGGAGTCGCTCCGCCGATTTCCCGACAAAAATAATATCTTGGGCGGAAGATTCCAGCGCTTTTTCTAGAATGTTTCTAAGTTTCTCGACCCGCTCCCAGATTCCGTCAGCCAAATCGCGCTGCGCCGCCTCGGCTGCGGCCCCGAACCCCGCGATTCCAATGAGGTTTTCAGTTCCGGAGCGTCGCCCCATCTCCTGACCGCCTCCCTTGATCCTCGCCGCGACGTCCAGCCCGCGCCTGAGCACCAGCGCACCGATCCCCTTCGGTCCGCCCAGTTTGTGCGCGGAGATCAGGGCCATGTCGCAGCCCGACCAGTTGAACGCCACCGGGATCTTGCCGAAGGCCTGCGTCATGTCGGACACGGCCAGCCCCTCGGGCAGGGACTGGATGATACCGGTTTCCGAGTTCGCCAGCTGCATGGCTGACTGCGACGGCTGCGCGACCTGGACGGCCCCGTCGGCGGAAACGGCAAGGCTTTCCTCGCACCATGCGGAGACTGCGTCGTGCTCGGTCCCCGCGCAGGCGAGACCACGCCCCTCCAGCGCGAGGGCGGCCGCCTCGGTTGCCCCCGACGTAAAGACAATGTCGGCACCATCGGCTCCGAAGGCTGTCGCAACCTGGGCCCGCGCACGCTCCAGCAGCGCCTTGGCCGCACGCCCCTCGCCATGAACAGAGGACGGGTTGCCCACGATATCCATCGCCGCAACCATCGCATCGCGCGCCTCGGGCCGCAGCGGTGCCGTCGCGTTCCAATCCAGGTAGCAGCGCGTCTTCATGTCATGCAGCCCTGTTTTTCTTGTCCGAAGTGCCCTCCGGGCACGCCGCGCGGGCGCCCGAAGGGGGTCCGCGCCCCACCGCGACGCCAAAGGCGGCGCAAATCCTCAGGCGTCTTCGTCGACCACCTGGAACAATGTCGGGACGGCGGGACAGGGCGCAAGGTCATTGGCCACGATATCCGACAGCCGCGACTGGTGCAGAAACACGTAGACATGGGCCGACAGCCCTTCCCACAGCCGGTTGTTCAGCGATTGCGCGCGACTGCCGGAGACCCCGCCCTTCGCGCCGGCCCCCATATGCAGTGCATTCACGGTCTCGTCCACCGCTTCCAGCACTTCGGACACACGAATGCTCTCCGCCGGTCGCGCCAGCCGGTAGCCACCCCCCGGCCCCCGCACGGAATCGACCAGCCCCGCACGCCGCAGCTTGACGAAAAGCTGCTCAAGGTAGGGAAGTGAAATGTCCTGCCGCTCGCTGATCTCGGAAAGCGTCACAAGCTCTCCCTCCTGCGCCAGCGCGAGATCCGTCAGCGCCACCATCGCGTAGCGGCCCTTGGTGCTCAGTTTCATGCTCCGGTCCCCCGAAAGGTTGACGCCACCGGCAGGTGGGCTTAACTGCCTCACGCTGCGGATTTTCCCGCCGCCGCACAAGTTAGAACTGTTCTAGAATATCCGACCCAAATCGTCAATTGGCAGCGGTCGGACCAGAGAGAAGAAAGAGGCTGCATGCCCGAGGTGATCTTCCCCGGACCCGAAGGACGGCTCGAAGGCCGGTACCATCCCCAGAAGGAGAAGGACGCCCCCATCGCGATCATCCTGCACCCGCATCCGCAATTCGGCGGCACGATGAACAACAAGGTGGTCTACAACCTTCACTATACGTTCCACAAAATGGGCTTCACCGTCCTGCGGTTCAATTTCCGTGGCGTCGGACGCAGCCAGGGCGAATACGACCAGGGGGTGGGCGAATTGTCCGATGCCGCATCGGCGCTCGACTACCTGCAATCGATGAACCAGAACGCCAAGCATTGCTGGGTCGCCGGTTTCTCCTTCGGGGCGTGGATCGGCATGCAGTTGCTCATGCGCCGCCCTGAGATCACGGGCTTCATCTCGGTTTCGCCGCCCGCAAACATGTACGACTTCTCCTTTCTTGCGCCATGCCCCTCTTCCGGGCTGATCATCAACGGTGCCGCGGACCGCGTGGCCCCTCCGAAGGACACCCAGACGCTTGTCGGCAAGTTGCACGAACAGAAGGGCATCACCGTCACCCACGAGGAGATGGAAGGCGCGGGCCACTTCTTCGAAGAGCCTCACATGCAGCCGATGCTCGATCACGTGGAGACCTACGTGCGCCGCCGGCTGACCGAAACCAGCCGCTGAGGCGCAACTGATGGGCATTCTCGAGGACCTCGCCGACAAACTGGCAGCGGATGCGATCGACGCAGCCGAGGACCTCGGCAATGATGACATCCTGAACGAGGTGGCCAAACAGCTTGGCGCCACCTCGACCACGATGGAGGAGGCCTACCTCACCTCCATCCGCATTCGCCTCTCCGAGCGCCGCGCGCGCAGGTTCCTCGAAGCGAAGGTCGACAAGGCGAAGGAGGCATCCGGCAAGGCCTAGCCGTCGCTGTTGTCCGGCCTTTGCGCCCGGGCAGCCCGCTGCCGCTTGCGACATTCACTGCGAACGAAGACCCGCGCAGGCGCGCACCGAGGCCATGCCTTTTGGCGCCCCCCGGCACCGGCTCAGTACATGGAACATGTGGGTCGAACCGATTGTCCCCTGCCCACCAGAACCCTTTCGCACAGGAACGGCCAGTCGAGGGCGGGTCCCCCGCGAGACTGATCTGTGAGGCCATCCCGCATTTCTGCCGACTATCCGATAGACGTTCATCGCCCAAAGCTCCGCAACACCGTATGGCCGCTGAAGTACGTCCTTTAATGCTCAGGGGAAAACGGGCTCCCGGCCAGCCAGCACCCAGTCAGAACGCCAAGGGGGCACGACGCGGGTTGGGATGCGGCCTTGCCACGCGTCACGGCGCCCCCTAGACGGGCGACATGACTGAACGCCTCTCCGCCCAATTCGCCTTCCTTCAGGAAATCGACCGCCTCAAGGGGGTCCTCCGCGCCACGCCGATCGGCGACAACTCCCGCAAGGAAAACTCCGCCGAGCATTCCTGGCACATCGCCATGTATGCGCTGGTCCTGGCAGATCAGGCTGGTCCGGAGGTCGACATCGCCCGGGTCATCAAGATGCTGCTGCTGCATGACATCGTCGAGATCGATGCCGGCGACGCCCCGATCCACGCCAGCTATGACGTCGCCGCGCAGGAGGCCAGGGAACAGGCCGCCGCCACGCGACTCTTCGGACTGCTGCCTGACGACCAGGCAACCGAGTTCCGCGCCATCTGGGACGAGTTCGAAGCCGCCGAGAGCCCGGACGCGGTCTTCGCCAAATCCATCGACCGGGTCCAGCCGTTGTTGTTGAACCTTGCCAGCGGCGGCGGAAGCTGGACCGACTACGACGTGACCCTGGACCAGATCGACACGCGCGTCGGCACCAAGGTCAAACGGGGAGCTCCGGCCGTGTGGACCCACGTCCGCGCCCGCGTCGCCGCTTTCTTTTCCAGCTAGGCAAGTCGGCCGGTTTCTCGCGTTCCGGCAGGAACCGGTCCACCACGACGAACGCCGTCAGCACCCAGATCAGCGCAGCGCCCACCTGCACCAGCCGATCCACCATCTTGACGTCGGCATCTTCGCTGAACGGCGCCATCGCCCCACCGAGCAGAATGATTGCCGTCGACAGGGCGCTGCCCGCCAGCCCTGCATCCGCCCTCCCGCTTTCAAACCAGCGACCGAAACCGACGCAAACCAGAAACGTGATTGCGATCAGGACCGGCCAGGCGGTGGCGATCACGATCACCTCGTAGGCAAGGATGGCAACGATCCCGCCGACCAGGTTGGCAAACAACATCCCCTTCGCAACACGTGTTCCGGTTGCCGTGCTTGCCGCCAGTTGCTGCGACAGGATTGCGACGAAGAGCAGCGTGAGCACAGCACCCGCATCAACAAGAAAAAAAACTAGCGCAAACGGCAGGGTAACCAGCGTCATGCGCAGCAACCGCCGGTCGGGGTCGAAGACGGGGCCCGCGGCCGCAGCCAGTTCCGCCGCCACCACAGCCCGCTTTACGGGAGGAAACACCGCAAAGGCAGACCACGCCGTCAGCAGGGCCAGCGCCATGTTGATCGGGAACCAGAACACCATTGCCAGCGCCACATCCATCGACACTGTCGTGAGGTAGGGCATCATCAGTGCCTCCATCAGCGCCAGCACCACCAACAGCGGAGACTTGCCCGCAACGGAGAGGGAGAATCCCCAGACGACCATTGCCGCAACCGCGATCAGGAAGATCACCGGATAGGGCAGCAAGACGGTGAACACGACGAAACCGGCCGTCAGCAGCACAAGGGCCACGATCACGAGAGTAATGCCGGCTCGCGCCGAGGGCGGCGTTGGCGCTTGTAGGAACAGCCCCGCAAAAACCGCTGCCAGAAAGCCGAACGGCCACTGGAACAGCATTGCCAACACGAAGACCGACGCCACGCCCACCGCAAGCCGCATGCCCCGGTGGCGATCCACCGGGGGGGCCTGACCGGTGCCGGCATCCGACACCACGTCCGTCGGCTCGACGTCAGTAGGCATAGGACAGGAAGGACATCAGACGGATATACCAGCTTCCGATGGTGTTCAGGATCGTGTTTTCTCCCGTGTAGACAATGACATCCGCCTGTCCGTTTACCTGGTAGAGCACATCGTCATCCGCAGTGCCGCGCTCATACCCCGGCAAGATGATCCGCAAGGGGAACCGCTGCGGATCACGCATCCAGCCGGAGGTGCGGGGCGCGGCAGCCAGCCCGTCCGCACTGTCGCTGCCGATCGAGGCCGCAGCGGAGAAACTCTCCACCCTGCCTTCGAGAATCCGCCCGGGATGCACGTCGAGCACCACCTCCACCCGATCGCCCGGACGCACGTTGCCCAGGTTGTTTTCTGTCATGTAGGCCTCGATCCAGACATCTTGGGAATCGAGAAAGGTCATCATCGGTTGCCCGGCTGCCGCATAGGCCCCCGCCGCAATACCGAGGTTGGTGACTCCGCCCATGGCGGGCGCCTTGATCTGCGTCCACTCCAGGTTCAACTCCGCTTCGGCGAGGGCTGCCAAGGCCTTCTGCACCGCGGGGTTCTCCTCCCCCTGCGGGCCCAGTTGCTCGCGCGCACGCTCCAGATCGGCTTCCGCACCGGCAAGGGTGCTCTCCGCCTCTGCAAGTTTGGCCCTCGCATCGTCTCCTCGGGCAGCGGCCACGAGCCCTTTCCGCTCCATCTCGAAGGTGCGGGCGGTCTGGAGCCGGGTGTTCTCCAAGTCGGCCTTGGCGCGGCTGACCTTTGCCAGCGCCGCCTCGACCTCTGCGGAACCGGCACCGATCTGCTGCACGGCCTCCTGCAACTCCGCCTTCGCCTTGTTCAGGGCGATCTCGTAGGGCCGGCGGTCGATCCGCGCCAGCACCTCTCCCGCTTCCACCCGCTGCCCGTTGCTTGCATTGATCTCCGTCACTACGCCGGAAACCTGGGGGACAATCTGCGTGACATAGGCCTTCACGCGCGCGTTGTTGGTAAACGGCGTCAGCCGATCGGCCAGCAGGTACCAGACCAACAGCAACACGGACACGAGCCCAAGAATGCGAAAGGTGGTCTTCATCTGCTCTCCCCCGGGACCTGATTGTCCGACCGACGTCCACGAGATAACCACAGCCCGGCAGTGAAATCACGACCCGATTTCAACACGCTCCGCCTGTCCAGCCGCGGACACCCGCCCCCTGCCCGAATGTTGGCGCCGGTAGGGTCGAAATTTCGGTATACATTCGCATACAGTCTGTACGGAGCCTGTTCTTTGCGCTATGAGGCGCGCAAGACAAATTCACTTCATTCCCGGAGAGGCACCCATGACCAAGATCAAGGTGGACAATCCCATCGTCGAGATGGACGGCGATGAAATGACCCGCATCATGTGGGATTTCATCAAGCAGAAACTCATCCTGCCCTATCTGGACCTCGACCTGCTGTACTACGACCTCGGCATCGAGGAACGGGACCGGACCGAAGACCAGATCACCATTGACGCGGCGGAGAAGACCAAAGAGGTCGGCGTCGCGGTGAAATGCGCCACGATCACGCCCGACGAAGCCCGCGTCGAGGAGTTCGGCCTCATGAAGATGTGGCGCTCGCCCAATGGCACGATCCGCAACATCCTCGGCGGCGTCGTGTTCCGCCAGCCGATCATCTGCCGCAACGTGCCGCGCCTCGTGCCGGGCTGGACCAAGCCCATCGTCATCGGCCGCCACGCTTTCGGCGACCAGTACCGCGCCACGGACATGAAGTTCCCCGGCGCGGGCACGCTGAGCATGAAATTCGTCGGCGACGACGGCACCGTGATCGAGGAGGAAGTCTACAAGGCCCCCAACTCCGGCGTTTTCATGGGCATGTACAACCTTGACGAGTCGATCCGCGATTTCGCCCGCGCCTCGTTCAACTATGGTCTGCACATGGGCTGGCCGGTGTACCTGTCGACCAAGAACACCATCCTCAAGCAATACGACGGTCGTTTTCTCGAACTGTTCCAGGAAGTGTTCGATGCCGAGTTCGCGCAGAAGTTCGAAGATGCGAAGATCTGGTACGAGCATCGCCTGATCGACGACATGGTCGCCTGCGCCATGAAGTGGAACGGTGGCTTTGTCTGGGCCTGCAAGAACTACGATGGCGACGTGCAGTCCGACACGGTGGCGCAAGGGTTCGGCTCGCTGGGTTTGATGGCATCGCAGCTGATGACGCCGGATGGCAAGATCGTGGAGGCCGAGGCCGCGCACGGCACCGTCACTCGCCACTACCGCCAGCATCAGGCCGGGCAGCAAACTTCCACCAACTCCACGGCGTCCATCTTCGCATGGACCGGCGGCCTGAAGCACCGCGCCAAGCTCGACGAGAACATCGCACTGATGTCCTTTGCCACGACGCTTGAGAAGGTGGTGATCGAGACCATCGAAAGTGGCGAGATGACCAAGGATCTCGCCTTGCTCGTCGGACCGGATCAGGGCTGGCAGACGACAACCGGCTTCCTGGAGAAGATCGACGAGAACCTGAACCGCGCGCTGGCCGGCTGAGCGGCCACCAGTATTGCCGGGCGCGCGTCGCCCGCGAAACAACACCCCCGGGGCGGACATCACGCGCGCCCGTCCTGGGGTCTTCCATGTCATGCGCAGCGGGGCGTCCGGCAAGCGCAGGGCCGGTCGTCCACGGACCGGCACCGTCCGATCGCAGGTCAATGCCCTGAAAACTTCCCTAGGGGAACGCAGGTTCCGGTGCTACCGTCCGGCTACTGGCCTGATCGGACGCAAGAATGACCTTGGACAACGCACAAACCTGGCTCTACCACCTCGGCGATATTGATACTGCCCGCGCCAGGAAAATCGGCACAACCAACGCGGATCTCGTGGTGAGCGAGTGGGCCTCCTACGCGGCGGGCGAAACGCCGTACACCCTCACCGATCTCAACCGGATGCGCGGAGGCGACAGCAAGAAGATCGTCAGCTATCTCTCTATCGGCGAGGCGGAGACGTACCGCTACTACTGGCAGGACAGCTGGGACGACACCCCGCCAGCCTGGGTGGACGATGCCAATCCAGAATGGATCGACAACGTGAAGGTCCGCTACTGGCAGGCCGATTGGCAGGAGATCGTCTTCGACTATGGCCGCCGTATCGTCGATGGCGGCTTCGACGGGCTCTATCTCGATATCATTTCCGCCTATGAATACTGGGAGGACAAGGCGCCGAACTCCGGTATCGACTACCGCGGCGAGATGGCGGAATTCGTCGCCCGGCTCGATGCGCAGATGGATGCATATCTCGCCAAGGTCGCGCCGGGGCGGGATTTCGTGATCATCGGACAGAACGGGTTGGAACTGATCGAGGACGCGACCTATCTCGACGCGATCGACGGCGTCGCGAAGGAGGATCTGCGGTTCTACTATGAATACGGTCGGGCGCAGGATTTCGCGCCGGTCGCGGAGGACGAGTACGACTACCACCTCCGCCTGCTGAAACAGGCAGAGGCCTCCGGCAAGGCGGGTTTTGTTGTCGAATACGTGCCGGACCGGGACGTCGCTGGAGCCGCGTCCCGCCTGAGGGAGGAGGCCAAGGCGCTCGGCATGGCCGATCTGCCGCTTTACGTGGCCGCGACGCGGGACCTGACAGAGATCACCGAACAGCCGAAGTCCATCGATGTGGGCTACCTGCCGGTTCTCAAGACCCCGGCCACGGCAACGCCGGTCACGCCCCCGCCCCCGCCCTACAGCGAGATCACGGGGACCCCGCGGGATGACACGCTGCGTGGGACCAACGACTGGGACAAAGTGGTCGGCCTGCGTGGCGATGACACGATCCACGGCCGCAAGGGCGCGGACCTGCTGATGGGCGGTGGGGGGCTGGACACGATCTTCGGGGGGCGCGGCGCCGACACGCTGCTTGGGCAGGGCAAGGCCGACGCACTCGACGGTGGCCGGGGCGATGACAGGCTCCGCGGCGGGCGCGGGCCGGACGAGATCAGGGGCGGCCCCGGGGCCGACGTGGTGATTGGCGGCCGTGGCGGCGATTCGATGCGCGGCGGCCCTGGACCGGATCGCTTTGTCCTGACCGGCCGGTCCGGCGAGGACGAGATTTTCGGATTCAATCCTGCGGTAGACACCCTCGATATCGGGCGCAATACCGAGCCGGAGCTGCTTGGCACCCGCGACGGTTTGTACGTCGTCCTTGGCAATGACAACGGCGTTCTGCTGCATGGTGTCAGCCGAGCGGATTTCGATACGGACGTGTTTGTCTGACTAGAATTTCCCCGGCAGAGGACTGCACTGTCAGACGCCACTCCGGTGCATTTGATACCTCACGAAATCAGTCATATCCCCCAGCGGATGCACCTCATCCTGAGCCAATGGCGCAACACGGCGGCTCGACCTTGGGAGTTGGCGCGACCCAAAAGGGACGCGAGGGGCCGCCAGCGGTGCGTCCCGGTAGCAGGTCTCTGGGGCTGGAGGCGACCTTTGCACAGGGCGCCAGGATCATCGTGGGCGGCAACATCAGGATGCGACCCGCGGAAAACTGGGGGCGGTTCAGTTCGACACCCTCCGGTCAAGAAACTGCCCGACGGTTTTCGGGCCTTGTTGTTCTCAGCCGCCGTTCCCTCGCGCCTCAGACGAAGGGCAGAAGCTCCAGCGAGCCGTCCCGGTCAAACCGCACAACCTGCCCCGGCGCGGGCGTTTTCCATCCCTCCTCATCGCGTTCCAGCGGCTCGCTTACCACCGCGAAGCCGCCCCTTGTCTCCGACCTGCGGTAGAACAGCGACGGCACCTGCTCGTCCGACGAGAAACGCACCGCGTAGAGCGACGAGCCATCGCTCCAGGCGGCGGAGAACCGCATGTGCGGCGCGGCGCCATAGGCCCGCGACAGCCCCTCGACCCGCGCCACGGCCCGCGCCATCGCCGAGACCGGCTCCGTATCCAGCCCCTCCGCCAGCGCCAGCAGGAACAAGACCTCGCTGTCGGTGGCGCCCTTGCGATAGGGATACAGATCGTCGGGGATCAGCATGTCGGCCCGCTTGCGGAACCCCTCGAAACCACCGGCCTGGCCATTGTGCATGAAGCTCCAGCGGCCCACGGCAAAGGGATGGCAATTGTTGCGGCTGGTCGCGGTGCCGGTGGAGGCCCGCACATGCGCGAGGAACAACCCCGAGCGCACCTGCTCACAGATTGCCCGCAGGTTCGGGTCCGACCAGGCGGGATAGATGTCGCGGTAGAGCCCCGGCTCGGGACGCGCGTCATACCAGGCCAGCCCGAAGCCGTCGCCATTCGTCGTTGTCGGGCATTTCGCTGCCTCCAGGCTCTGCGCGACCAGCGAATGGCCGGGACGCGACACCACATCCTCAAGAAAGATCGGTTCCCCGACATAGGCCGCCCAACGACACATTTCCCGCTCCTTGCCTGCTGCCCGGCTCCTCTACCGAACTTTCGGGCGAAGTCCAGTGCCGCAGGCGGCGCGAGACACTGGGGCCGCAACCGGGTGGGCGCACGCTGCGCTGCTGGAACCCACATGCCTGCACCGGCGACCTTCTCGGAAACCGCGTGTTTCATCCGCATCGCAACCGCCATGGCATTCGCACCACCCTTGCCGTGAGGTCATAACCTGCGCGCCCAAAACCACCTGCCCTGCACCGGCAAGGGCCGCCTCGCCCTGCCCCGGCTACCGCGCGGATCATCGGCATCGCCACCCGGCATCGCCCCCGCATCACCCTTGCCGCGAGGACGTAACTTGCGCGCCTCAAGTCCACCTGCTTTGCCCGGCAGGAGCGCCCGCCCTGGCCGGCAACCGCCGGAGTCATCCGCATCGCCGATGGGCATGACCGTCTCCATGCCATCCGCTCCACCGTAGCCGCCTGGGCAACAGGACGCTGGACCTCCTGCACGCGGTCTGCAATCTGCGCGGCATGACCGAGTCGCACACCGAAAGCCCCGCCAACATCAACCACAGCCGCATCGAGGACCTTCAGGGCCTTTCGATGGGCGTGTTCTTTTGCGGGCTCGGGCTCGTTTTCCTGACCCACCTGGGGTTCCTGACCGGGCAGACCGCAGGGTTGGCGCTGATCATCTCCTACCTGTCGGGCTGGAGCTTCGGCCCGGTTTTCTTCGTGATCAACCTCCCCTTCTACTGGCTGGCCTGGACACGCATGGGCGCAAGTTTCACCTTCCGCTCGCTGTGCTGCGTGACGGCGCTGTCCCTGCTGGTCGAATGGCTGCCCGCCAACCTCGCGCTGGCCGAGATCACGCCCTGGCTCGGCATGGTCGTCTTCGGCGCGCTGACCGGCACCGGCCTGCTGATCCTGTTCCGTCACAAGGGCAGCCTCGGCGGGCTCGGCGTCACGGCGCTGTTCCTGCAGGACAGGTTCGGTTTTCGCGCAGGCTACGTGCAGCTGATCTTCGACGCCGTCCTGTTCACGGCCGCGTTCTTCCTCTTTCCGGCAAGCGTCGTTGCTTATTCCCTGCTCGGCGCCGTCGTGCTCAATATCGTCATCGCCTTCAATCACCGCCGCGACCGCTACGTCGCCACCTGACCAAGGCCTGCTCATGCCCGCACATATCCTCGCCCTGATCGGCGCGATCATCGCCGAAGTGATCGGAACAGCGTCGCTTCAAGCCAGCCAGCAATTCACCCGTCCGCTGCCCTCGGCGCTGGTAGTCCTGGGCTATGGCGCTGCGTTCTACCTGCTGTCGCTGGCGCTGAACGTGATCCCGGTCGGCATCGCCTATGCCATCTGGTCCGGGCTCGGGACGGTGCTGATTGCCCTGCTCGGTGTCGCGGTCTTCGGACAGCGGCTCGACCTGCCCGCAGTCCTTGGGTTGGCGCTGATCATCGCCGGCGTGGTGATCATCCAGGTGTTCTCCAGCACATCAACCCATTGAAACCGATGGAATTCCGTCCCGAACCGTGGCATCACTGACCCAGGGCATTTTGCCCAGCCACGGAGAGCCGCCATGGTCGCCACGTCCATCACCAGATCGGCCGAGATTCCCGACCGGCTCCGGATCGAACGCTGCCGCAGCTTGCCGAACCTTGGCCCGCGCCTGCTGTTCTTCTCCGGCGGGTCAGCGCTGAACGGGATCTCCCGCGCGCTCAAGAGCTACACGTTCAACTCCGCCCACCTGATCACGCCCTTTGATTCCGGCGGGTCGTCACAGGTGCTTCGGCAGGCCTTCGACATGCCGGCGGTTGGCGACCTGCGATCCCGATTGATGGCGTTGGCGGATGAAACCACGCTCGGGCAGCCCGATATCTACCGCCTTTTCCACCACCGCCTTCCCGCCGACGTGCCGCCGGCGGAGCTGGCCGAGGAATTCGCCTCGCTGCTGCAGGGCGCCCATCCGTACATTCGCGCAATCGCGCAACCGATGCGCGGCCTGATCCTGAGCAACCTGCGCGCCTTTGCCCGCAACAAGCCCGGCGATTTCGACCTAGCCCACGCCAGCATCGGCAACCTGATCATCGCCGGCGGCTACATGCTCAACGATCATGCGCTGGAACCGGTGTTGTTCCTGATGTCGAAAATGGTCGAGGTGCGGGGCACGGTTCGCGCTGTGGTGGACGCAAACCTTCATGTCGGCGCCGACCTTTCGGACGGACGCCGGGTCATCGGGCAACGACAACTGACCGGCAAGGAAGAGCCGCCGATCGACAGCCCAATTGCCCGCCTGTTCCTCAGCGACGGCACGCGGGAACTCCCGCCCGGCGACGTGCGGCTGCCCAAGCGCAACCGAAAGCTGATCGAGCAGGCCGACCTCATCTGCTACCCGCCCGGAAGCCTCTACACCTCTGTCATCGCCAACCTTCTGCCCGCCGGTGCGGGCAATGCGGTGGCACTGCGGGAGGTGCCGAAGGTCTATGTGCCAAGCCTCGGCCACGACCCCGAATGCCCGGGCATGCGACTGACGGACCAGGTCGACGCCCTTCTTTCGGCCTTGCGCCGCGATGCCGGCAACGATTGCCCGGCCGAGCGCCTGATCACCATGGTCCTGACCGATGCCGCCGCGCTCGACGCCGGCGCCGCGGTCGAGATTGCCGAACGGCATGGAGTCCCCTGCATTCCGGTCGATCTCTGCGCGCCTGACGCGGCGGACGTCTATGACCCGGAACGACTGTGCGATGCGCTGGTGTCGCTGAGCTGACCCTCCGCCGGGCCATGTTTCGCGGAAGGATCGCCGACCCGCATCGTCAGGGTGGACGCACCTTTTCCGCCAGCGGCCGCCTCGTGGCTGGCAGGTGCATCGGTGCGTGGCCGCACCGGCGGTTCGACCCACGGCAATCCGGTCAGCCATCCGGGGGGGGGCCGACACGTATCTCCGTCGCCTCCGGCAGAGCGTGGGGGGCAGAATGCTTCCGCCTGCCCCTCGCGGACCGCAATGACTTCCCGGCCTTGGGGTGGATTTTCGGAGAAAGTTCAAATTTGGAAGAATTTGTCTTTTCACATCCGTCTAACTGATATATCAATTTTTCCGAATCCGATATATCAGTTTTGCCGGAAGCAATCCGACGCTGCTGCGGGGATCGAGGGGAGACGACATGCAACACAACCTGGCACAGTTTCCCGGGCCGCTGTCCACGGCCACGACCGTTACCGAACTCCTCCAGAACACCACGCTGGACCCCCAAAAGAACCTTCCATTCCAGATTTTCGATATCCTGCGCGATCTGATCGTCTCGGTGGCTCTGCGGCCCGGGCAACGGATTTCGGAAAAGGAGATCGCCAGCGCGCTCGACGCCAGCAAGACACCGGTCCGCGAGGCGCTGATCCGCCTCGACGAGATCCGACTTGTAAAAATTGTTCCGCAAAGCGGCACCTATGTCACCAGGATCTCGATGAAACGGCACCGGACGGCCTGCTTCATCCGCCTGCAACTTGAACTCGGTGCGGTCCGGGCAGCGGCGATGCTGCCACCGCTCGACCGTGACCTGCACGTGTTCGACACCATCGTGTCCGGGCAAACCCAGGCGCTCGCGGCGGGCGACCTGGATCGCTTCTTCATCCTCGACGAGGCCTTTCACCGACAGATCTTTGCCGCGCCGGGTCTGGAGGATGTCTGGGCAACCGCACGCCGCAGCCAGTTCGACGTCAACAGGGCTCGCCACATCAAGCGGCTCTACAGGATTCTGCGCGGGGGCGACGTCCTGCGCGAGCATTCCGCAATCGTCGAGGCGATCCGCGCCGGCAACCCCGACCGCGCCGAGGCCGCACTGCGCGAGCATATCGGCAACCTCGACCGGGAAATCCGGGACCTTTTCGACGACGACAGGTTGCTCGGCTTCATCGAGGGGCCCGAGGCGCCCTGACGGAGACCCGAACACCGCTTCATCCCGACCGGTCGGGCGGGACATTCCCACACCCATCGCAGACATACCCAGGGAGGATTCCATGCGATATTCGAGACTGACCGCCATTGCGCTGGCGACATCGGCACTGACGGCCGTGGCGCCGGCAACGGCGGAGGAAAGCCACAAGATCGTCGACGCGCCGCTCGAGCTGACAATCCACATGCATTGGGACCGCGCGCGTGGCTACGACGAGGCCTATCCCGTGGAGCGGGTGGCGCGGGAGTTGACCAACATCCACCTCATCGACCGGACGGCTGGCAAGAACACGACCGAAACCCGCGAAGCGATGAACCTGCTGCTCGCCAGTGGCGATCTGCCCGACATCGTCGGCGCGCAGAACTTCAAGCAACAGGTGAACGAGTTCGGGCCGCAGGGCGCCTTCATGCCGCTCAACGACCTGATCGAGGCGCACGCGCCCCACATCAAGGCCTTCTTCGACGAGCGCCCCGAGTTGCGGGCCGCAATCTCCGCGTATGACGGCAACATGTACTACATCCCCTACCTGCCGGATGGGAAATACGGTCGCGCCTACTTCATCCGACAGGACTGGCTGGACAAGCTGGGGCTGGAGCAGCCGCAGAACGTGGACGAGCTTTACGACGTGCTGGTCGCCTTCCGCGACCGGGACCCCAATGGCAATGGCGAGAAGGACGAGGTGCCGTTCTTTGCCCGCAACTGGGAAGAACTGATCCGCCTGGTCACACTGTGGGATGGCCGGTCCTCCGGCTCTGACACGCCGCATGACTTCCTCGTGACCGACGGAAAGATCGTGCATCCCTATGCACAGGAAGGCTACCGCAACGGCCTGAAGAATGTGGCGAAATGGTATGCGGAAGGCCTGATCGACCCGGAAGTCTTCACGCGCGGCACCTCCGCGCGGGAGTACCTGTTGTCGGAGAACCTGGGCGGACTGACCCATGACTGGTTCGCCTCCACCTCCGGGTACAACGCCGCGCTCTCGGACGACATCGAGGGGTTCAACTTCGTGCCCTTCCTGCCGCCGGAATCAATCAGCGGTGTCCGGATGGAGGAACACCGCCGGATCCCCGTCAAGCCCGATGGCTGGGCGATCAGCACCGCCAATGACCACCCGGTGGAGACGATCAAGTACTTCGATTTCTGGTTCACCGAAGAAGGCCGCCTGCTGTCCAACTTCGGTGTCGAGGGCGAAACCTGGGACATGATCAACGGCGAGCCGGTCTTCAAACCCGAGGTGCTGAACAGCGACCGGCCGGTCAATAGCCAGCTTTGGGAAGTGGGCGCGCAGATCAAGAAAGGCTACTGGCAGGACTACCGCTACGAATGGCAGTGGACGGCGCAGGCCGCGCGCGAAGGCATCGAACTGTACGACACCCACGATTTGCTGGTCGACCAGTTCCTCGGCGTGGCGTTCAACAAGGACGAGCAGGCCGTCTATGACAAGCACTGGCCGTCGATCCGTCAGTACATGCTCGAACGCCAGCAGGCATGGGTTCTGGGCACGGGCGACATCGAGGCCGACTGGGACGACTACATCTCGACCCTGAACAAGATGGGCTATGACAAGGTCATCGCAGTCATGAACGAAGCCTATTCCCGTCAGTACGGCGGCTGATCGAACCATGTCGATGCCCCTGCCCCGTCGGGCGGTGGGGGCATCGGCCCGCACATCCGAGACCCACGCAACCGCCCAGAGAGGCACCGAGGGAGATACCACATTGAAAGTCCTGATTTCCGGAACCGGCTTCGCCGGACAAGGCCACGCAGACGCATTCCGGGGCGCCGGGGCCGAGATCGTCGGCATGGTTGGCCGGACACCGCATGTCGTGTCCGAAGTCGCCGAGAAGATGGGTATTCCCCATGCCGGAACCGACTGGCAGCAGGCACTGGCCACGTGTAAGCCAGACATCGTCTCCATCGCGACCCCGGGCGGTGCGCATTACACGCCCATCCGGCAGGCGCTTGAGGCCGGCTGCCACGTGTTCGTGGACAAGCCGATGACCGACAGTGGCGAGACAGCGGTCGAACTGGCCGCGCTGGCGCACAAGAAGGGCGTCAAGACCGCCTACGCGGCGAGCTTTCGCTACACGCCAAGCGTCCTGCATGCCCGGCAACTGGTGGCAGCCGGCGCCATCGGCGAGCCGACCGAGGTCGAGTGCATCTCGCATTTCAATCTGGAGCGGGACATTCCCTTCGGCTGGTCACACCGCAAGGAAGACGGCGGCGGGCGGCTGAACAATAATTTCACACACACGCTGTCGATCGTGACCTCCGTCATCGGCGACCGGATCCTCTCGATCATCGGAGAGGTGCGCGATGACCTCGGCAAGGCGCCCATCGTCGAAGGCGTCCACAACTTCGCCACGCGGCGCAGCTTCATCCCCGAGGACCTGACCGACCCCACGCTCGAATGGGGCGAAAGCAATGTCGAATGGTCCTACACCGTGATGGCGCAACTCGAAAGCGCGCTTGCCGGCAAGCCCGTCTCGGTGCTGTTCAAACATGGTGGCCTCGTGCCACGGTTCGACGACGACCACATCGTTTTCTATGGCCGCGACGGTGCGATCTACATCAAGGGACACTATGGCAGCGGGCAGTTGTACCATTATGGCAAGGACCGCAGTTGGACCGCCCTGCCCCTTCCGCAGGAGATTGCCGACAGCATCCCGCAGGTTGACGGCGAGACGGAGAAATGCTGGCACTATCTTGCGCGCGAGTTCGTCCGGGATATCCGGGGCGAGACTGTCGAGCCCTACCCGACCTTCCGCCAAGGCAGCCAGTATCAGCAACTCATCGACCTGATCCGGAAGAACGACAACTGGACCGACGTGTCCAGACTCGCCTGAGAAAGAGCCCCCGGGGATACCGGGTGCAGGAGGTGGCCGGACGCCCAATGAAAAGGAGATCCGACGGATGAAAATCACCGATGCCAAGGTCTTTGTAGGCGGCCCGGGAAAGAACTACGTCACCTTGAAGATCGAGACCGATCAGGGCGTCTATGGCCTGGGCGACGCGACGATCAACGGCCGCGAAACCATGACGGCCACCTATCTGCGCGACTACCTGGTTCCGAACCTGATCGGGCGCGACCCGCGCAACAGCGAAGACATCTGGCAGTTCTTCTACCGTGGTGCCTATTTCCGGCGGGGTCCGATCGCGATGGCGGCCTTTGGCGCGATCGATGTCGCGCTGTGGGACATCAAGGGCAAGCTCGCGAACATGCCGCTCTACCAGCTGTTCGGAGGCAAGAGCCGAGAGGGGGCGCTTGTCTATGCCCACGCCACCGGGGCGGACCTTGAGGATCTGATGGATTCCGTCGCCTGGTACGTGGAACAGGGCTACAAGGCCGTCCGTGTGCAATGCGGCATTCCCGGCATGCCGTCGGCAAGCTACGGCGTCGCCGACAGCAAGGGTGACAACCGGAATTATATAACCGATTTCAGCGGTATACGCCCAAAGGAAGAGATCTGGGACAGTGAACGCTACATGCGCTACATGCCCGGCGCACTGGCAGAGATCCGGGCCCGCTTCGGCCCGGAGCTGAAGATCCTGCACGACGTCCACCACCGGTTGCTGCCCCGCGAGGCCGCAGAGTTCGCAAAGGAGGTCGAGCCCGTCCGCCTGTACTGGCTCGAAGACCCGACTCCGGCCGACGATCAGGACGCGTTGAAGCTTATCCGCCAGCATTCCACCGTTCCGCTGGCCATCGGCGAGGTCTTCAACTCGATCTGGGAATGCAACAAGCTGATCGAGAACGAGCTGATCGATTTCATCCGCGTGCCCGTCACCCATGTCGGCGGCATCACCCATGCGCGGCGCATCGTCGACCTTGCCGGGCTGCATAATGTGCGCACCGGGTTCCACGGCGCGCCCAGCCATTCGCCGCTGTGCATGGCCGCGCAGGCGCATCTGAACGCCTGGGCGCCCAATTTCGGGATCCAGGAATACCTCGTTCTGGGCACGCCGGAATGCGATGCCCTGTTCCCATCGGAACACCGGATGGACCAGGGATTGTTCCATGTCAGCGACGCGCCCGGCCTTGGGGTCGACTTCGACGAGACAGAGGCCGCGCGCTACAGTTACGAACCCGGCAGCCTGCCCGTTGCGCGACTGGAGGACGGGACGCTCTGGAACTACTGACCGCCCGCGGCGGACACAGGTCTGCGCGGGCGTCGGGGCACCCGCACGACGCCACGCCCGACACCGCGAAACGCACGCATTGGGCCGGAGTCTCGTTGCCGACCCGCCGTTGCTTCCCGGAAGAACCGCGCGCCCCGCACCGGGGCGCCAGCCTCCGGCTATTGCGTATGCGCGCCGCCCTCCCGGGAGCCATCATCCGGTGCCGTCAATGGCCAGAGCCCGGCGGCCGCACCTTCGGAGACGAAGATGGCCACGTGGTACAACAACCGTGAGAGCCCGGCGTCCCAGATCACATTCCCGTTGCTGTCGAACTGGTTGACCCATGCCGGCTTGCCGTCGCGTGCGAAAAAGCGGCCGAAGATCAGGTCGGCGATGTCCCGCACCTTCTGCGCCGCACCTTCGTCGCCGGTCGTGCGGGCGATGGCGGCAAAGTACTTTCCGGCCTCCGTGAGCGGCCAGAGCAGATGGCTGGCCTCCAGAACCCGTCCATCGGCCCGCAGCGCATCATGGAGCGCGCCGGCCATGGGCCCCTGCTCGACCCAGCCATGGGTCGCGGCGAAATCGGTCATTGGGCCCACCAGGCTTCGCGGCGATGAATCGCCGGTCAATTCGGAATAGCGGAGGAGCAACCACGCCCATTCGTATTGATGTCCCGGT
This sequence comes from Aliiruegeria haliotis, assembly GCF_003003255.1. Classification (GTDB taxonomy): domain Bacteria; phylum Pseudomonadota; class Alphaproteobacteria; order Rhodobacterales; family Rhodobacteraceae; genus Tropicimonas; species Tropicimonas haliotis. The sequence continues at coordinate 707,129 of NZ_PVTD01000001.1, read as the reverse complement.
TCGCGCCGGTCCCCCGGCGGCGTGTCGATCGGAGAAAGGTCATGCCCGACGAACTCGCGCACCGCGCCGGTTGCAGGGTCCACGAAAAAACGCGCCCCGGCCGCGACAAGCACCCTTGCCCGGTCGGCCCAGACGGCATCGCCGGTCAACTCCAGACATTGGAGGACCGCTTCGAGCATGTGCATATGCGGGTTCTGTGCACGCAGATCCCCCGGTTGCGGGCCTCGCGCCGCCATGGCGTCATCCTCCCACAGCGCCGCGTTCGCCCGGTCGGTCAGCACCGTCTCGACAAAAGACCAGCACTGATTGACCTGTTCTTGTGACACGGCAGTTGGATCGGCATGGCGAAGTGTGACCAGTGCCAGCAGAACGAACGTCTGGTCGTAGGTCCGCCTCAGCGTTGCCTCGTCTGTACCGATCCAGGAGCCGTCCGGGTTGACCGCATATCGGCACCCGCCGTCCTCGTCCTGCAAGTATCGGGTGACGAACCCGGCAACCCGCCGCGCGGCCACCGTCAGACGGGCGTTGCCGGTCAGCGTCCCGAGATGCGCCAACATGAAGGCCGTCCGCGCCTGGGCCAGTGTCGTGGCAGGGTCGCCCTTGTCGGGCAGTTCCTCGACCACGGGAGCCGAGTCCGTGCCCGGTGGCAGCGCGACCTCCAGCCATGCCGGCAGAAACCTGTCCGCGAACCGTGCCGCACATTCACAACCGTCCACCCTGCCGACCTCCGCCTCGCTTGCCATCTGTCCCGCCTTCCTCTGGTTGATCCGTCTTGCACCTGCCGGCTGTCGATCCGCCGCCACCCATCAGCCACCCGCACCGCCGGGACACCGACGCCGGATCCAGAAAGACTCACCCCGGATCCTGATCGTCTTTCCCCTACGGGACCTGTCGTGTCCGGTCTGATACACCTGTTTCGGGCGCAATCCAGCGAAAAATTGTAAATTTTTGTCATAGGCTCACTCGAAGCCTCCGCGTTCAATCCATTGTTGAAAGGCAGGAAATTCGGGTCGAGCGTGGCTTTAATGCGATATGACGCACCCTTACCGATGATTAAGCACTTGTGAAAAAGCAAGGAATGTGGAGCGTACAAGTCATTGAGCGCACCTGCGGAGGAGCATGGCCTTTGCGCTCGACCATCCAAATGGGAGGATGACACCTTGTCAATATTTATCAAATCGCGCGCCGTCGTGGCCGCTCTTGCTGTTTCCGTCACCGCGACGCTTCCGGCCGCGGCCGCAGACATGACCCTTCGTGGAGCCAGCCTGTTCGACGAGAACCACGCCTATACCAAGACGCTGATGAAGTTCGGCGAGCTTGTGAACGAGTATTCCGGGCAGGATATCGAGTTCGACCTGCGGTTGAACAGCGAGCTGGGCATCGAGCCAGACTATGTGAACTTCCTCACCCAGGGCGTGGCCATCGACTACGCGATCATCGCACCGTCGAACCTGGCGCGTTTCGCCGACGCCTTGCCACTGATGGACATGCCTTTCGCCTTCCGTGACCTCGACCACTGGAACGCCGTGCTGTCCAGCGACGTCTTCGCCCCGCTCGAAGAGGAACTTCGCGAAAAGGCCGATCTCGTGATCGTCGGATATGCCGGTGGCGGCACCCGCAACCTGATCTCCAACAAGAAGATCTCGAACATGGCCGAACTTGAAGGCCACAAGATGCGTGTGATGGGCGCACCGATCCAGGCCAAGGTCTTTGACGCGATCTCCGCCGCCCCGTCGGCCATCGCCTATTCCGAGGTCTACAACGCCATTCAGACCGGCGTCGTTGACGGGCTGGAAAACGAATCCGCCAGCCTGGCGCAGTACAAGTTCTACGAAGTTGCGCCGCACGTGACGCTGACCAAGCACTCGATCACCGTCCGCCCGATCGTCTTCTCCGGCAAGTCCTTCGACAAGCTCTCGCCCGAGTTGCAGGAGGCCGTCATGAAGGCAGGCAAGGAAGCCGGCGCCTTCGGCCGCGAATTCGAGGCCGCGCAGGACGCCGAGAAGCTGGCCGAAATGAAAGAGGCCGGCAACATCGAAGTGCACGAGTTCGAAGGGCGCGAAAAGCTGCTCGAACTGGTTGTGCCGGTTCAGGATGCCTATGCTGCGGAACTCGGCGCACAGGACCTGCTGGACGCCGTCCGGGCCAAGTAATCCGCTGTCGGACCATCGGTCCCCGGGGCGCCAGGACGGCGGCCCGGGGCAACCACCCCCACGAAAAGACCAACAATGAAACTCATCGAACGGGCGCTCGAGCTCTGTATCACGTTTCTCCGGGTCACGATTGGCGTGCTTGTCGGCCTTCTGACAATCCCGGTCGGGATGCAGGTCATTTCCCGATATACAGGTGTGCTGCCGGTCTATCTCTGGACCGAGGAACTCGCGACTTTCATCTTTGTATGGATCGTGATGCTGGGCTCGATGCTCGCTGTCTGGGACCGCACCCACTTCGATGTCCACGTTCTTCCCGAAGCCGTCTCGCCGCGGGGGCGCCTGTTGCAGCAGGGCTTCGTCCATCTCGCCGTGACCGCCTTCGCGGTTCTCTTCATCTGGTACGGCATCGGCTACACGCAGTTCGGTTCGATCCAGAATTCGGTGATGCTGCGCATGAACATGGCGCTGACCTATGTCACGGTGCCGGTTGCCGGCGTCGGCTGGGCGCTGTTCTCCCTGCGCCACCTTGCCTGTGAAATCGCCATCTACCGACAGCACCGCAGGAGCGCCCAATGATCGTCTCGACCGGTATCGCCTGCGCCATTCTTGTCGGCGGATTCATCCTGCTCGTCATGCTGCGCGTGCCCGTGGCCTTTGCCCTTGGCATCGCCACCATCCCCGTCGTTATGATGGATCTGCGCCTGACACCTTTCCTCATCATGGACCGGATGTTCCAGTCCTATAATTCCTTCATACTCCTGGCCGTGCCGTTCTTCCTCCTCGCCGCCAACCTGATGAACTCGGGCAAGATCACCGACAGGCTGATCGAGCTGGCGCGGGTGCTGACGGGCTGGATGCCCGGTGGGCTCGGCCATGTGAACGTTGCCGTTTCGATGCTGTTTGCCGGCATCTCCGGTTCGTCCACCGCCGATGCCGCCGGTTGCGGCAAAATCCTTATCCCGGCAATGACCAGACAGGGCTACGACGCCCGCTTCGCCGTTGCGATTACCGCCTGCTCCTCGGTCATGGGCGTGATCATCCCGCCGTCGATCCTGATGATCGTCTGGGGCGGGGTCATGTCGATCTCCGTCGGAGCACTGTTCCTGGCCGGCGCCATCCCCGGCATCATGATCGCAGTCGCGCTCATGGGCACCGTCTTCGTCTATGCCAAGGTCTATGATTATCCCACCGCGGGTCGGCCGACCCTGTGCGAGTTCTGGGCGGCCTTCAAGGGTGCCGGTCTCGCCGTGCTCACACCGGTATTCGTCATCGGCGGCATCGTCGGCGGCATCGTCACACCGACCGAAAGCGCGATCATCGCGGCGGGGTATTCGCTGATCCTGGGCATGTTCGTCTACCGGACGATCACGGTGAAGGACTTCGCCCATGTGCTCTACGACACGGGCCGTTTCGCCTCGATCTCGCTCTTTGCCATCGGCACGGCATCTATTTTCGGCTGGTTGCTGGCATTCTACGATGTGCCGCGCCTGATCGTGGATGCGCTGACCAGCCTCAATGTCGGCCCCTTCACCACGGCCCTCATCATCGCCGCCCTGTTCCTGTTTTTCGGCCTCTTCATCGACGCGATCCCGACGATCATCATCCTGGGAACCGTGCTCTACCCGGTGGCCTCGGCGGCGGAGATCCACCCGGTCTCCTTCGCCATCATTGGCATCGTCTCGCTGGCCTTCGGCCTTGTGACGCCGCCCTACGGGCTTTGCCTGTTGATCTCGGCGGCTATCGCCGAGTTGAACGTGGTGCAGGTGTTGCGGGATGTGGCGATCATCCTGCTCCCGATGATGGTGATCCTGCTGCTGCTCATCACCTTCCCGGAAATCGCGCTCTGGCTGCCGCAGACTTTGATGCCACAATCGGTGCAATAGATCGGTGGCCCGGGGTCGCTGCCCCGCGCCGCTCCGCCGAAGCGCCAATCGTGGTCCCGCGCGCGCATCGTGGCACGACGTCCGAACTGGGCACAGTTCGGAGCAGCGGAGCGGTTTCCGCTTCTATCCCGGTTGCTGGGGCGCAACGTTCCCGAATTCGGGATTTCTCACTCTGAAGACGGCGTCGACGATTGCAACCACGGGTGCAGCCGGGACCTTGCCGCCCGCCGGGCCAGATCCCGTGCGCGATGCGGCGCCGACAACCTCAATGCATGGGATACAAGTTTCCCGCTCCTTGAAATCGGTTGCAATCAGTCCCTCAGACTTCAATACTCTCCCGGCCCAATGACCGCCGCCGAACGGCCGTCGACCTCAGGAGATCGGAGAGCAGGCCATGCCGGTCACGCTAAAGGATGTCGCCGAACGGGCCGGGGTTTCCCGCTCTGCCGTCTCCCGCACCTTCACTGATGGCGCCTCGGTCTCCGACAAGATGCGCCGCAAGGTCGAGAAAGCCGCCGCCGAGCTGGGCTACAGCCCCAACGCGCTGGCCAGCAGCCTGACCACCGGCCGCACGAAGCTGATCGGCCTGGTGTCGAACAACTTCCACAACCCGATCTTCCTTGAGGTCTTTGGCCTGTTCACCCGCGGCCTTCAGGACCGGGGCCTGCGACCGCTGCTGGTGAACCTCTCCGACGAGACAGAGCCCGGCAATTCCGTTCGGATGCTGCGCCAGTATTCCGTGGATGGCGTGGTCGTCGCGTCCTCGACCCTGCCCCCGACCTTCGCCGAGGCCTTTCGCGATGCCGGCATTCCGGTCGTCCACAGCTTCGGGCGCCATTCCAGCGCCCCGCGGGTCCACGTCGTGGGGATCGACAACGTGGAATGCGGTCGCATGGCGGCGCGTGAGTTGTTGGCGCGGGGCTATCGCAATGTCGGTTTTCTCGGTGGCCCCGAAACCGCCACCTCGACCCAGGACCGCCTTGCCGGATTCGCCAGCGAGCTCGCGTCACAGCCCGACATGACAATGCACCATTCCTTCGCCGACGCCTATTCCTTCGAGGCTGGTCGCGCCGAGATGCAACGCCTTCTGGCCAGCGGCGCATCGACGGCCGAAGCCTATTTCTGTGGCGACGACGTGCTCTCCATCGGCGCGCTGAGCGCATTGAAGGATGCAGGCCGCAGGGTGCCCGGGGACGTCGGCCTGATCGGGTTGAACGACATGGAAATGGCAGGATGGGCAAACATCGCCCTCACAACGATACGCCAGCCAATCCGGCAGATCATCCGCTCTTCGATCGAGTTGGTCGGGGCCATGCTGGAAGAACCGGACCGCTATCCGGAAGCGCGCCTCTTTCCCTGCTCGGTGGTGGAGCGCAGCACCCTGCGCCCGCCGGTATAGCCAGGTCGCCGTCGGTGCGGACCTACACGGCCGGCATTTCTCCGGCGACCATCAGCGGCTGAAACCCGCCGTAAATCAAACGCTTGCCGTCGAATGGCATATCTCCCATGGCCTCTCCGATCGCTGGGTCGGACATCATCTTTGACCAGGCAGCATCCCGCGTGTCCTTGTCCGGCCAGACGGTCCAGGAGAACACGACGGTTTCGTCCTCCTTCGCCTGCACGGCCTTGAGGTAGGATGTCAGTTCCCCGTCGGGCACGTCGTCGCCCCAGCATTCCCACAGGGCAATTGCGCCGAGATCCTTGAAGATCGGCCAGGCGTTGGCGGCATGCGTCTTGTAGGCTTCCCGGTTGGCGGTGGGAACGGCGGCGAGAAATCCGTCGACATAGGGCATTGGGCAACTCCGGACGTTGATTTGAAAAGCAGGATGCGAATGTCCCCACGCTATCACATTCGGCCGAAGGAGGCATCTTCGCGGTCCCGGTGGCGCCACGGGCCGGGGCGTTCGCACCCTCTGCCCAACCGCAAGCGGCAGATGGACGTGACACTGCGGCCTGCGCATCCCGGCCGCCACGCCACGTACGTTCCCACGCGGCCCCGGTCGCACCGCCACCCGGGCGGGCAATCCGCGGGTCGTGGACCGGACGGCAAAGCTCTGGTCGGTCACCGGCGCGCCCTCGATCAGCATTCCGCAGCCCTGTCCGAACGCACAGCGGGGCTCGATATCACCTCGAAGAGGCACGCGTCATTGCGCCGGACAAGCGATACTATCAGAGAGTTGGCTCCACGGGTCGCCGTCGCCCGACTCGATATGGGATTACTGGCCAACACGGGGGCGAATTGACGACGCACCCAATCTGATCCGGCGGCGCGTGATTTTCGACCGGGACCGATATCCATTCCCCCTGCAGCGCCACCAGATTTTAACCGCCACCCCGTGCCACCCTGATCCCCCATGCGCAGTCTCGGCGATCCGTGCGAGGCTTTATCACTTCGAAGAGTAGTAGATCGCGTTCGTGGAGACATGAGAGCGGCGTCTTTCCCTGCCGGGAGACAGAGGCAGCCTCGGGATCGTCCTGTTCCGTGTCGACACCGAATTGCGCCCACACGGATCGCGCAGTCGTCCAGTCCGATCTACGACCGAATCGGCATTGCAACCGGTTGCAAAAATGTTATCGTCCGACAACACGAACTGCACCCCGGCGGGATTTGCTCGACGGCCTGCGGAGAGGAGTGTGGCGAATGACTGACACGTCGAACCGTTCTCCCTTGGAGCAGTATGCCCCTACCGGGCCAAAACCAATTCAAATCGAGATCGGCTGCAAAGAGCGTGCCGCGCGGCCATGGGCAGAACGGGCGGCGCATAGGTTCCGGGGCGATCGTCGAGCCCACCGACGATGCCAGACTCCAAGGCACCTCATAGTCGCGCCCATGGCGACCGGCCTGCGCCATGCCGGGTTGCGACTTGGCCCGCCATCCCCCCCGGGGATGGGTCATGCCCACACGGACTGCAAAACCGCCCTCCCCCTGCAAACGGACAGGTGAGTCATGACCCAGCTTCTCGACGGCATTCGCAAGAACAGGTTCGTGGTCTTCGGACGCGCGGGCATGGACATGTTCGCCGATCCACCGGGCACCAAAGCCGAGGTCGCTGAAACCTTCCGCTCCGGTCTTGGCGGATCCTCTGCCAATATCTGCGCGGGGCTGTGCAAGCTGGGCGGAGCCTCCGCGTTGGTGACCTCGGTGTCCAACGATTGTGTCGGCCGGTTCTGTATCAACCAGCTTCGCGGCTACGGGGTCGAAACACGATACCTGCGCGTTCTGGACGGCGAGCACCGCATCTCTCTGGCGGTCTACGAGAGCACGATGGAGGATTTCCAGCTCTGCATCTACCGCAACAACGCCGTCGACTTTCAGGTCACGACGGAAGACGTCGACCGGGTCGACTACGCGGCCTTTGGCGCCCTGATCACCGCCGGAACCGTCTTCGCGGCCGAACCCTCCCGCAGTTCCACATTCCGGGCGTTCGAAAATGCCCGGAAGGCGGGCATTCCGGTGATCTTCGACATCGACTACCGCCCCTATTCCTGGCCATCCCCCGAGATCGCCGCAGAGGTCCTGTCGCGGGCGGGGGCGGAAAGCGACCTGATCGTCGGCAATGACGAAGAATTCGGGTTCATGGCCGGTGACATCGGGAAAGGACTCGACAAGGCGCGCGAACTCGCTGAACGCCCTGGCCGCATCGTGATCTACAAGATGGGCCAAGACGGCGCCATCACGTTCACCGAAGGACGGGAAATCCGGACCGGAATCTATCCCGTCACCGCCGTGAAACCCAATGGGGCGGGCGACAGCTTCATGGCGGGCCTGCTCGCGGGGCTCGCCGAAGGACGGGGCCTACGCGCGGCGGTCCAGCGCGGCTCGGCCTGTGCCGCCATCGTTGTGTCAAACCCCGGCTGCGCTCCGGCCATGCCGACCACCGCCGAACTCGAAGAGTTTCTCCGCAATCACCCCGGCCCGACCCGGGCGGACTGAAAGGCCCAACCATGCACATCCCCCCGTTCGACAACCGGAACGCGCCCATCGTCGACGCCGACAACCCGACGGTTCCGCTGAACTATTTCAATATCGTCAAACTGAAGGCCGGCGAGGCCTTTGAATACCGGGTTCCAGGCTATGAAACCTGCATCGTGCCCGCCACCGGCACGGTGGATGTCGAGGTCGAAGGGGTCGCCTTCCCGCGTCTCGGCAACCGAGGCGTCGATGTCTGGGATGGCGAGCCGGAAGGCGTCTATGTCCCGGTCGGCGCGAAGGCGCAGATGGTCTGCGTGTCCGCGACGGCCGAGGTTTTCGTCGCCGGGGCACGATATGACACGGTGCTGGAGCCCTTCGATGTGCGCGGGGACGGCATCGACCCTGTCCAGTACGGCTCGGACGACACCAAGACCCACCGCAAGATCAAGCACATTCTCGGGCAGAAGCAGCACGGCAAGGTCGGACGCCTGCTGGTCTCCGAACTGTTCACGGTCGGCCAGGGCGGGTGGTCGGGGTTTCCCTCGCACAAGCACGATACCGACCGCCTGCCTGATGAAACCCGCCATGACGAGACCTACAACTTCCGTTTCCGCCCGCGCCATGGCTCCGGTGTGCAGATGCTCCAGCGGGTGGATAACGAGCCCGGCGACGCCTACCATATCGTCGATGGTTCCACGATCCTGCTCGACCGGGGCTACCATCCCTGCGCCGCGCTTCCGGGATACGAGATGTACTACTTCACCATTCTGGGCGGGCTGAGCCAACGTTCGCTGGTGCAGTTCTTTCAGCCGACACATGCCGATCAGTTGGAGACGATCCCCGGGATCAAGGACATGGTGGCGAAGTTCAAATGACTCTGGCAACGCTTGCAGAAGTTCTGCAACCGGCCCTGAAGCACGGCCATGCGGTCGGTGGGCTCGTCACGCAGGGCTGGGAGGACATGCGCGCCTACGTGGCCGCCGCCGAGGCCGAACAGGTGCCGGTCATCCTGCAAGCCGGCCCGTCCTGTCGCGAACACACGCCGCTGCCCATCCTTGGGCGCATGTTCCGGCATCTGGCGGAGGCCGCTTCGGTTCCGGTCGTGGCGCATCTCGATCACGGGTACACGTTCGAGGAATGCCGGATGGCGCTCGACTGCGGGTTCACCTCGTTGATGTATGACGGCTCCCGGAAGCCGCTTGCCCGCAACATCGACGAAACCGCCGCCGTCGTCGAACTGGCCCATGGCGCGGGGATTTCCTGCGAGGGCGAGGTCGGGTTCGTCGGCTATTTCGACGGCGCTTCCTCTGCCGGAACTGATCCTGCGGAAGCTGCGCTTTTCGCGCAGAGCACCAGTGTCGATGCAATGGCAATCTCCGTCGGCAATGTTCACCTTCAGACGCAGTGCGGCGCAGGGCTGGACGAGCAACGGATCCGGCAGATCGAGGCGGTCACAAACCTGCCACTGGTGATCCACGGTGGATCCGGCGTGCCGGCGGCACAGCGCCGGACACTCGCCGCCCGTTCGGCCATCTGCAAGGTCAATATCGGCACCGAGTTGCGCATGGCCTTCGGCAAGGCCCTGCGGGCAGCGGTGGACCGTGACCGCGCCCGCTTCGATCGCCTGGAGATCCTGAAGGAAACGCATGACCCGCTCGTCGCGGCAACACGAGCGGTGCTGCGCACCCTGAGCAAGCCACAGGAGAGTTAGCGGCTTTTCCCGCCTGAAGGGGTGGCCGGGGCAGGATGGACCGTGTCTGCGTCAGCACCGGCCCGTTGCTCCCGGAAGCGCCGCGTGAGGAGCCGCCGGAGCTTGCGCCGGGACGTTCGATGCCGTACCGCGCGACCCGGCAGACCGTTGACGCCGCAGCAATCTCCGCCCCAGCGATGGCGTCCCCTGACGCTGATCCCAAGCGGTTCCCGGCACGGGCGGCGCCCCGCGACCCGTCCGGCCACGACGGTGATCGCCCCCCCAGCCCCGCGGCTCTGCGACCACTCCCGGTGGCCGAAGGCGCCTTTGCGCTCAATCGTCCGCTCCCGCAGCCTTAAGGATCAACGCGTCATCAGCGCTAGCGACACGACATTCTGCACCAACCGAACCGCCCCGGCAGAGATACCCGCCGCCCGTTGCCCGAGCGATGTCCGGGGCCAGTTGCAACCGGATGTCGCACCCGGTGTCGGAGGGATGGGCAATACTGGGCCTTTCGGCATATAGACGGCCTGAGTTTTACAAATATAGACAAATGCCACGTGTACCTGTAGGCCACGACCCACAGCGGGACCGAAATGCCCCGCCCTCCGGCAAAGCGAATGAACAACGCCTTGGCGCAACAGGTGCTGCCAGAGGTCCGTGCTGACATCTGACGCCAGTGGGAACGCCACCCCGGCAAGTCCCGGGAAACCTGCGGAGCAAGTCCGCACAACCAGAAACGCAATTCGGCAGCTCCGCAGGGAAGCGGCGCGAACCACCAAGGAGAAGCAAATTGGGAACGTTGACCGGCAAGAAAGTCTTCATCACCGGAGCCGAACAGGGCATCGGGTATCACACCGCCAAGTGCCTGATCGACGCCGGGTGCGATATCTACATTCACTACTTTAACGGCGTTGAGGGGCCGGAGAAACTCGTCGAGCTGGCGACCTCTCTGGGGCAACGCGCAGCATTCGGGCCGGCGGACCTCACCAAGGGAGAGGAAGCAGAAAAGATCGTGGCCGACGCCGTCGCGTTTCTCGGGGGAATGGATGTTTTGATCAACAACGTTGGCGGGATCATCGCGCGGAAGTGGCTGGGTGAGATCGATCCCGACTACTGGCAGACCGTGATCGACGTCAACATGACGACGATGCTCAACGTGACCCAGGCCGCCCTGCCGCACCTGAAGGCCGCAGAGGACGGCGCAAGCGTCGTCAACCTCGCCTCCCTGGCCGGTCGTTCCGGCGGCCATTCCGGGTCGCTGAGCTACTCCATGACCAAGGGCGCGGTGTTGACATGGACACGGTCATTGTCCGCCGAACTGGGTGAATTCGGCATTCGTGTCAATGCCGTCGCTCCGGGTCTGATCCTGGGGACACGGTTTCACAACCAGCACACCACTCGGGAATCCGCCGAAGAGACGGTCAAGGGTATCCCGCTGGGACGCGCGGGAACGCCGGAGGACGTCGCCAGAACCATCACGTTCCTTGCCTCGGAATATGATGGCTTCATCAGCGGGGCCACGATCGACGTGAATGGTGGCATCTACCGTATGTAACCCGACAGATTGTGCCGCCAGCGCGGCACCATCCCACAGGAGGAAACATGATCAAATCTCCGATCATCCACCCACAGCTTCTTGCCGCGCTGGCAAGGGCCGGTCACAAGTCGCGCATCCTTGTTGCCGATGCCAATTATGCGTTCGTGACCAACGCATCGCCGCAGGCCGAGATCGTGTATCTGAACTTCGCGCCGGGGATGATTTCCAGCGCGGCGATTCTTGATGGGCTGTGCAAGCTTATCAATGTCGAACAGGCGACAATGATGGCGTGGCCCGCCGATTTCGAGAACTCCGCTCATGCGGAATACACCGGGATCCTTCCTCCCCGCACACCACTCGAACTGGTCGACAGGGAGGCGTTCTACGCAGCCGTCAAAGCGCCCGATACGCTATTGGTTGTCGCGAGCGGCGAGACCCGGAGGTTTGCGAATATCCTTCTGACCGTCGGCCCGGTTATCTCCTGAAGTTGCAGGCAGGCGCACTTGCAGATCGTCAACAGGCTCGGACAGGGGTGCCCATGGCGTGGGCGTGTTAAAAACGACAAATTTTGGCAAATACCCGGTCTGCGCCGGTGAACCGTGTTTGGCGTTGCGAGGATGCGCCGCAATCGCCGGGCGTCCCGGGAGTTGCTTCCTTTCGCTCAATGAACATCCCGCTGATCTGCTACCGTTTTGAGGACGGGTTTGGAGCGATCAGTCGCAAAGATTCACCAGCCGACACGACCGACTGTGCCGTTGGCTTTCCCCCAACATGCCGCCGGCGGCGCGACTCGGCGGCGCCCCGGTTTCTCACGCATCCGGCCGATTGCGAATGGCTGGGACAGGCGGACGTGACGGGGCGCGCAATCAACGGCGCCCCTGCCCCGGCCACCAATAAACTAGCGTGTGAACGACTGCACGTTGCCGGCATCAACGTTCAGGATGTTGCCGGTCGACTTGGCGGATGCCTCCGAGACCAGGAAATACGCCGCCTCGGCGATGTCTTCCGGCAGGACGGAGCGCTTGAGAAGCGACCGTTGACGGTACATCTCCTCCAAACCCTCCTTGTCGGTGCTGTAGGTGTCGGCACGCTGTTCCAGCCAGTCACCGGACCAGATCCGCGAGCCGCGCAACACCGCATCAGGGTTGACGACATTGACGCGAATACCCTCCGGCGCGCCTTCGAGCGCAAGGCATCGGGCCAGATGGATCTCGCTGGCCTTGGCCGTGCAATAGGCCGAGGCATTGGGCGAGGCCGCGAGCCCGTTCTTGGAGGCCACGAAGACCACCGCGCCGCCGATCCCCTGCGCTTTCATCAGCCGGAACCCCGCGCGAGACACGAGGAAATACCCTGTCGACAGGATCGACATGTTGTGGTTCCAGAGATCCAGGCTGGTGTCCTCGATCGGTGCGGAGGAGGCAATGCCGGCGTTCGACACCAGCAAGTCCACCCCGCCGAAGTCCCGCGCGGCAGCGGCGAAGGCCGCGTCCACCGCGCTCTCGTCGGTCACGTCGAGGGCAACGGCCCGAACCACGTCGGCAGAGTGCCGCGCCGCCAGTGCTGCGCGGGTCTCCTCCAACGCATCCTCGGCAATATCGGTCAGCACGACACAGGCGCCTTCCCGCAAAAACCGTTCAGCGGTGGCCGATCCAATGCCCCCGGCGGCCCCGGTCACGAGCGCCACCCGCCCGGCAAGCGGCTTGGGCTTCGGCATGCGCTGCAACTTGGCTTCTTCAAGCAGCCAATACTCGATGTCGAAGGCCTCCTGCTCTGGCAGGCCGCGATACTCCGACACCGCCGAGGCACCACGCATCACGTTGATCGCATTGACATAGAACTCGCCGGAGATCCGCGCCGTCGCCTTGTCCTTCGCGAAGGTGATCATGCCCACGCCCGGCACAAGGTAGACCACCGCATTGGGATCGCGCATGGCCGGACTGTCGTCGCGTTTGCATCGGTCGTAGTAGGCGGCGTAGTTGTCGCGATAGGCGGCAACGGATGCCGCCAGACCGTCCAGCAGCGCGGCCACATCCGGTTTCGCGGGATCGAAATCCACCACCAGCGGACAAATCTTCGTGCGCAGGAAGTGGTCCGGGCAGCTTGTCCCGAGCGCGGCGAGCGCCGGCATCTCCCTGGCGTTCACGAAGTCCAGCACCGCGGGCTGATCGTCGAAATGCCCCACCATGTGCTGGGCGCCGGAGACCATGCCGCGAATGGCTGGCATCAGTTCCGAGGCGACGGCAGCGCGCGCCTGTGCATCGAGGGACGCGTGGACCGCACCGCCGAACGCCGGCTTCCCAGCCGTCCGCTCGTCGAACCAGGCGATGGCGCGATTGATCGTTTCGATGGTCAGCTCGTAGCAATCCAGTGCCGTGTCGGCCCAGGTGAAAAGCCCGTGTGATTCGAGAATGACGCCCTTCGCGTCCGGATTCTTCAGGCAGAAATCCTCCAGCCAGAGGCCCAGTTCGTAGCCCGGCCGCTTCCACGGCAACCAGCCGATATCGTCGCCGAAGATCTCCTGCGTGAGCGCTTTCGATTCGGCGGAGGCGGCGATGGCGATGATCGCGTCGGGGTGGACATGATCGACATGCGGGCGCGGAACATAGGCATGCAGCGGCGTGTCGATGGAGGCGGCGCGCGGGTTCAGGTTGAACGTGCAATGGGGCAGATAGCCCACCATCTCGTCCTCGTGCTCAGGCCCGCGGTAGAGTCCTTTCAACGCCTCCAGCTTGTCCATGTAGAGCGTCGAGAACCCGGCCCGATCAATGGAGCCAAGATCACCACCGGACCCCTTGACCCAAAGGACCTGCGTCTCCCTGCCCGTCAGCGGATCGGTCTCGGCAATCTTGGCGGAGGTGTTGCCGCCGCCATAGTTGGTCACACGCTTGTCGGAACCGAGCAGGTTTGATCGGTAGATGAGCAGGTCCGACTCGCTCATCGAGGCGGCACGGCTGGCATCCCAGCGGCTGTCCAGACGGCCGTTTTCCATATCTTTCGTCATGGTTTTGCTCCTCCCCAGAGCGCACGTAATCTGTCAAATCTGTGCACAGGCTGATAATCTATCCACTCAAAGTCAATCACAAATGATCATTATCCGCTCGAATTGAGCATCAGTGGCCGCTTGATGATCGAAAATGATTGACACTGAGCAGAAACCAGACCAACGTCGACACCAGGGAGAACGAAATGCACGAGTCGGAACGCCACAGGGTTATCCTATCCGCCGTCGAAGACAGGCCGGTGGTCACTGTGGCAGATCTGTGCGCGCTGACCGGAGCCTCCGAGGCAACCGTCCGGCGCGACATCGCAGCATTGCACATGCAAAAGAAGCTGCGCCGGGTGCGCGGTGGCGCCGAAGCCATTGCCCCGCCGAAATTCGTCGGGCTGGCCGGGCACCCCTTCACCATCAACCAGACCCGCAAGATGGCCGAGAAACAAGCGATCGCGCTCGCCGCTGCGGAACTCTGCCAGGATGGCGATTCGATCATCATCAACGGCGGAACAACGACCTTCCAGATGGTGCACCCGCTGGCCAATCAACGCCTTCAGGTCTTCACCAACAGTTTTCCGATCGCCGAGCACCTGCTCAAGAATTCAAAGAACACGGTGATGGTGCCGGGCGGTGTCATCTATCGCGAACAGAACATCATCCTGTCGCCATTCGACAATGACGTCTCCGCCAATTTCTACGCCCGGCGCATGTTCATGGGCATTCACGGGATCGGCCGGCTCGGCCTGATGGAAAATGACCCGCTGCTGATCCAGGCCGAACAGAAACTGATCGGCCAGGCTGATGAACTGGTCGTCCTGGCGGATTCGACGAAGTTCCAGAACCGCTCCAGCCTCGTGCTCTGCGCGCTGGACCGGATCGACATGGTGATCACGGATGACGGAATCGACGACGACAGCGCCGCGATGCTGGAGGCCTCTGGCGTTCGGCTGATCGTCGCGTCCGTCGATGCGAAACGCAAGACAACCTCGCAGGCCGGATAGAGGCCGGGCTGCGGGCAGGACATCAACGCTCAAGGGAGGAAACCACAATGAGCATTTTCAGGAAGGCCCTGACCACGGCCACGATTGCCGCGACCATGGTCGCGGGTACCGCACAGGCCGACGACATGCGTATCGCGCTTGTCGTCAAGGCACTCGGGATCGGCTTCTTCGAGGCCGCCGCGAAGGGCGCCGAGGAGGCCGCCGAGGAACTTGGTGGCGTCGAGATCATCTATACCGGTCCGACCGACACCACCGCCGAGGGCCAGATCGAAGTGATCAACTCGCTGATCGCGCAGCAGGTCGACGCGATCGCGGTTTCTGCCAATGACACCGACGCGCTGGTGCCGACCCTCCAGAAAGCGATGAAGCGCGGGATTACCGTGATATCCTGGGATTCCGGCGTTGCCGAGGAGGGCCGCCAGCTGCACCTCAACCCGTCGTCCAACCCGCTGATCGGCAACATGATCATCAAGCTCGCCGCCGATCACCTGCCCGATGGCGGCGACGTTGCCGTATTGTCGGCCACCACGACCTCGACCAACCAGAACATCTGGATCGAGGAAATGACGAAGGTCCTGCCGAACTACCCCGGCATCAACGTCGTCGCGACAGTCTATGGCGATGACCTCGCCGACAAATCCTACCGCGAGGCCACCGGCCTGATGCAGACGCACCCGGACCTGAAGGCGATCATCGCGCCGACCTCCGTGGGCATCGTGGCCGCCGCCCAGGCCGTGGTCGATGCCGACAAGGTTGGCCAGGTGAACGTGACCGGCCTCGGCCTGCCCTCCGAGATGGCCGGTGCCATCGAATCCGGGGCCTCCAAGTCCTTCGCGATCTGGAACCCGATCGACCTTGGCTATTCCGCCACGATGCTGGCCCACAGCCTTGCCTCCGGGGCCGCCGAAGCCGCGCCGGGTGCCGAGATCCCGATGGGGCGCATGGGCACGCTGACGTTGGACGAGAACACCAACGGCGCCATGGCTGACCCGTTCGTCTACGACAGCTCCAACATCGACGAGTTCAAGAGCATCTTCTGATCCCGCTCCAAGCGAACGGCACCGGCGTATTCCGCGCCGGTGCACCATCAGGACACACTCAGGCTGGGATATGAAATGTACGTCAGCCCCGATGTCAGCCCCGACGTCACCCCGGACGTCCGCAAGGCAGCAGACGCCCTCATGACAGACCCGATCCTTTCCCTCGACGGCATTACCAAGATCTTCCCGGGCGTGCGTGCGCTCTCCGATGTCAGGCTCGATCTCTATCCCGGCCAGGTCACTGCGCTCGTGGGGGAGAACGGTGCCGGCAAGTCGACCATCGTCAAGGTGCTCACCGGCATCTACCAGCCCGAAGAGGGCACGATACGCGTCGACGGTCAGGAGACCCATTTCCCCACCGCCCAGCACGCCGCCGATGCCGGCATTACCGCCATCCATCAGGAAACCGTGCTCTTCGACGAGCTGTCCGTGGCGGAGAACATCTACATCGGCCACGCCCCGCGCGGGAAATACGGGCTGATCGACACCGCCAGAATGCGCCGGGACGCCAAGGAACTTCTGGACCGCGTGGGTGCCGAGATCGACCCCGCCGTACCGCTCAAGGACCTCGGCATTGCCAACAAGCACCTCGTGGCGATCTCCCGCGCGCTGTCCATCGATGCCCGCGTCGTGATCATGGACGAACCGACCGCCGCGCTCAGCCAGAAGGAGATCGAGGAGCTTTACGAGTTGGTCGATCGCCTGAAGGCCGAGGGCAAGGCGATCCTTTTCATCAGCCACAAGTTCGACGAGATCTTCCGCATCGCGGACCGCTATACCGTGTTCCGCGACGGCCAGTATGTCGGCGCGGGCGCCATGGCCGATATCACCGAAGATGACCTCGTCCGGCTGATGGTCGGCCGCTCGGTCGACAATATCTTCCCTGAGCGGGAGGCCTCGCCCGGCGAGGAACTGCTTCAGGTCTCCGGATACAGCCACCCGACCGAGTTCGAAGACATCTCCTTCACCCTCCGCAAGGGCGAAATCCTGGGGTTCTACGGCCTCGTCGGGGCCGGTCGCTCCGAGGTCATGCAGGCGCTGTTCGGGATCACGAAACCCTCGGCCGGGTCGCTCGTAGTCGACGGGCAACCGCGCCAGATCCGCTCTGCCGCCGAAGCCGTCGAGGCAGGTATCGTCTATGTGCCGGAAGATCGCGGCAAACAGGGCGCAATCATCGGCCTCCCGATCTTCCAGAACGTCACCCTGCCCTCTCTCGACCGCACGTCGAAGAACGGGTTCACCAGGCTGGCCGAAGAGTTCGCACTGGCACGGAAATACACCGAGCGGCTCGACCTGCGGGCAGCATCCCTCGACCAGGATGTCGGCAACCTCTCCGGCGGCAACCAGCAGAAGGTGGTGATCGCCAAATGGCTCGCCACCGAACCCAAGATCATCATCCTCGACGAGCCGACCAAGGGAATCGACATCGGCTCCAAGGCCGCCGTCCACGCCTTCACCGCCGAACTGGCGGCACAGGGTCTGGCTGTCATCATGGTTTCCTCCGAGATCCCCGAAATCGTCGGCATGTCCGACCGGGTGATCGTCATGCGCGAAGGGCGCATGGTTGCCGAACTGGAAGGCGACGAGGTGACCCCGGAAACGCTCGTCCGGCACGCAGCCGGCATCTCGGAGGGCTCGGCATGATGTCCCAATTGATCAAGTCGCGCGAAGCCATCCTGCTGGCGGCGATCCTCGGATTGCTGGCGCTCATCGCCTCGCGGTTTCCGGCCTATGTGGAGCCGGGCAACCTCGTCAACGTGTTCAACGACACCTCGACACTGATCATCCTCGCCATGGGGCAGATGTGCGTGATCCTCACCCGCTGCATCGACCTCTCGGTGGCGGCCAACGTGGCGCTCACCGGCATGGTCGTGGCCACGCTCAACACGCTGATGCCGGGGCTGCCCGTCGTCGCCATCCTTGTCATCGCGCTGGTGCTCGGTGCCTGCCTGGGGGCCGTGAACGGATTGCTGGTCTGGAAGCTGCAGATCCCGGCAATCGTCGTCACGCTTGGGACGATGACCATCTTCCGCGGCATCGTCTTCCTGATCTCCGACGGCAAGTGGATCAACGCTCACGAGATGAGCGCTGGCTTCAAGGACTTCCCGCGCATGGAGATCGCCGGCCTGCCGATGCTCTCCTGGATCGCCATCCTCGTGGTCGTCTGCTTCGTGGTGGTGATCAACCGCACCCCGCTCGGCCGCTCCTTCTTTGCCGTTGGCGGCAACCCGAACGCGGCGGTCTATACCGGGATCGATGTCGGCCGGACGCAGTTTCTCGCCTTCACCATCTCCGGCATGATGGCCGGGCTGACAGGCTACCTCTGGGTGTCGCGCTTCGCCGTGGCTTATGTGGACATCGCCGGCGGCTTCGAACTCGAGGTCGTCGCGGCCTGTGTCATCGGCGGCATCTCCATCGCCGGCGGGGTCGGCTCGGTGGCGGGTACGCTCCTTGGTGCTCTCTTCCTCGGCGTCATCAAGAACGCCCTGCCGGTCATCAACATCTCGCCCTTCTGGCAACTCGCGATCTCGGGCAGCGCGATCATTGTCGCCGTCGCCTTCAACGCACAGTCCAGCCGGACCAAGGGCCGGGTCATCCTCAAATCCGCGGAGCAAACGGCATGACCGATGTCAGCAACCACCATGTGCCCGATCGCCTGACGACGCCGCTGCAGCGCACGCTCAGAAGCTGGGAATCGCTCCTGCTTGCCGTCGCCGTCGCGATCTTCCTGCTCAACACCTTCGCCTCGCCCTACTTCCTCAACGCCTGGAACCTGAGCGATGCGACCTTCAACTTCACCGAAAAGGCGATGATCGCCTTCGCCATGGCGCTGGTCATCATCTCCGGTGAGATCGACCTTTCGGTCGCCTCGATCATCGCGCTGGTCTCGACAGCCATGGGCGCTGCAGCCGAGGTGGGCGTGGGTACGCCCGGCATCGTGCTGATCGGCCTTGGCGTCGGATTGGCCTGCGGCGCCTTCAATGGCGCGCTGGTCACAGGGCTGGGGCTGCCGTCGATCGTCGTGACGATCGGCACCATGAGCCTCTTTCGCGGGATCTCCTATATTGTCCTCGGCGATCAGGCCTACATGAACTACCCCGACAGCTTCGCCTGGTTCGGACAGGGCTACGTGTTCTGGGTCATCACGGTGGAGCTTGTCTTTTTCCTCGCCTTCGCTGTGATTTATGGGGTGCTCTTGCACAAGACCAACTTCGGCCGGGCGGTCTATTCCATCGGCAACAATCCGGTCGGGGCGATGTTCTCCGGCATCCGGGTCAAGCGTGTGAAGTTCATCCTGTTCCTGCTGACCGGCCTGATGGCCGCCGTCGCCTCGGTCTGCCTGACCTCCCGGCTCGGGTCCACCCGCCCCTCCATCGCCTTCGGAATGGAGCTGGAGGTGGTCACCATGGTCGTGCTGGGCGGGGTCAACATCCTCGGCGGTTCGGGCTCGATCCCCGGCGTGGTGATCGCGGCTTTCGTGATGGGGCTCGTCACCTTCGGGCTCGGCCTGTTGAACGTGCCGGGCATCGTGATGTCGATCTTCATCGGTCTGCTGCTGATCGGGGTCATCGCCCTGCCCCGTCTCTGGAACCAGTTCCGCCAGGCGAGGCGCTGACATGGAGAAATATGCCTTCCGAATGCGCCTCAACCCCGGCTGCCGCGAGGAGTACCAGCGCCGCCACGATGCAATCTGGCCCGAGCTGGCAGAGCTGCTGCGCGGGGCCGGAATCTCGGATTATTCGATCCATCTCGACCCTGAAACCGACCTGCTCTTCGGCGTGCTCTGGCGGGCTGACGATCACCGCATGGACAGCCTGCCAGAAACGGAGATCATGCAGCGCTGGTGGGCGCATATGGCAGACATCATGGAAACCCAGGCCGACAACAAACCCGTCGTGGTCGAGCTTGAAACGGTATTTCACCTGCCATGAGCACGTATCGCCACGTCGCCGTCATCGACATCGGCAAGACCAACGCCAAGCTTGCCATGGTCGATATGGACACGCTCGCGGAGATCGATGTCCGGACCACGCCCAACACGGTCCTTGACGCCGCGCCCTACCCGCATTTCGACACCAATCACCTCTGGGCCTTCATCCTTGAGGGCCTCGCGGTGTTTCAGCAGGTACACGGGATAGACGCGATCAGCGTGACCACCCACGGCGCGTCGATCGTGTTGCTTGACAGGCACGGCGGACTGGCAGCGCCGGTACTGGATTACGAACACCCCGGACCGGACGCACTGGCGGGCGAGTACGATGCCATTCGGCCGGGGTTTGCCCAAACCGGCGCACCTCGATTGCCGATGGGATTGAACGTCGGTGCGCAATTGCACTGGCTGCTGGAAACACAACCCGGGTTGCGCCGGCGGGTGGCGAAGGTGGTCACCTACCCGCAGTTCTGGGTGGCGCGGCTCACCGGGGTCGCCTGCACCGAGGTGACGTCACTCGGCTGCCACACCGACCTGTGGCAGCCAGAGGCCGGGCGCTTCAGCGCGCTGCCCGACCGGCTCGGGATCGCCGACAGGATCGCGCCTGTCCGACGTGCTACCGACACCGTTGGCACCTTGCTGCCGATGCTGGCGCGAGCGACCGGCCTGCCTGACACGACACCCGTTTTCTGCGGCATCCACGATTCAAACGCCTCGCTCTATCCGCATCTGCTGGCGCTCTCGGCGCCCTTCTCCGTCCTGTCGACCGGCACATGGGTCATTGCCATGGCGCTCGGCGCCGAAGGGCAGGCGCTCGATCCCGAACGGGACACGCTGGTGAACGTCAATGCCCTCGGCAGCCCGGTACCATCGGCCCGGTTCATGGGTGGGCGAGAATACGCGCTGCTGATGGGCGAGGACCGCATCGACCCAACGCCGCAGGACGTCACTTTCGTGCTGGCTCGAAACGCCATGCTGCTGCCGGCAGTGGTTCCGGAATCCGGGCCGTTTCAGGGGCGCAGGCCGGAATGGACCATCGACGAGGCCGATCTGACACCCGGCCAACGGGCCGCCGTCGTCTCTCTCTACCTGGCGATGATGGCCGAGACCTGCCTGTCGATGATCAGTGCCCGCGGGCCGACGCTCACCGAAGGCCCCTTTGCCCGCAACCGGCTGTTCCTCGACATGCTGGCCGAAGCAACCGGACGGCCCGTGCTCCTCCCCGGCGGGTCGGCCACCGGAACAAGCATCGGCGCCGCGCTGCTGACACGGGGGGACGGCGCGACCCTCTCCGAAAAGCCGACACCCCATCCGCCGCTTGAAGCGGAGCTGGCGCAAGCCTTCCGAACCTATGCTGCCACCTGGCGCAACGCCTGCCTGCCACGGCACGCGGCAACTGCCTGAAGACAAGGATACTGACATGACCCGTCCCGACTACACCGCCGCTCAGGAAGCATTCGCGCAGTGGGGCGTCGATACCGAGGCCGCGCTTGATCGTCTGGCCACAATTCCGATCTCGGTACATTGCTGGCAGGGCGACGACGTCGTGGGCTTCGAGGGGGTGACCGCGGGCAGCGGCGGCGGCATCCAGGCCACGGGCAACCACCCCGGCCGGGCCCGCACGCCGGACGAGCTGCGCGCCGATCTGGAGTTTGCCTATGCCAATATCCCCGGCAATCATCGGCTGAACCTCCATGCGAGCTACCTCGACAGTGACGAAACCCCGGAGCGGGACGCGCTGGAATACAAGCATTTCGCACCCTGGGTGGACTGGGCGAAGGAAAACGGGCTCGGGCTCGACTTCAACCCGACCTTCTTTGCCCACCCGAAGGCCGACGACAACCTGACGCTCGCGCATCCCGACAAGGGCATTCGCGACTTCTGGATCCGCCACGGCCAGATCTGCCGCGAGATTGCCGTGCGGATCGGACAGGAACAGGGGTCAGCCTGCGTCAACAATATCTGGGTGCCGGATGGCTTCAAGGATATCCCGGTCGACCGCATGACGGCACGGGCGCGGCTGGAGGCGTCGCTGGACGAGATGCTGGCACAGCGGTTCGACAAGACGCAGCTTCTCGACGCGGTGGAGAGCAAGCTTTTCGGGCTGGGCGTGGAGGCCTGCACCGTCGGCAGCCACGAGTTCTACCTCGGCTACGCAATCCGCAAGGGAACCCTTCTGTGCCTCGACATGGGCCATTTCCACCCCACGGAGAACATCGCCGACAAGCTCTCCTCCGTTGCGTTGTCCGTCGACGAGATCCTGCTCCATGTCAGCCGCCCGATGCGCTGGGACAGCGACCACGTGATCCTGCTCAACGATGACATCCTCGCAATGGCACAGGAACTGGTCTTTGCCGACCTGCTCGGGCGCACCCACATCGGGCTCGACTTCTTCGACGCCACGATCAGCCGCACCGCCGCCTGGGTTGTCGGCACGCGCAACATGCAGAAGGCGCTGCTGCGCGCGCTGTTGCAACCCATGGAGATGCTGCAGTCCCGGGAAGCCGAATTGAACTTCACCGACAGGTTCATCCTGACCGAGGAGCTCAAGGACCTGCCCTATGGCGCGGTCTGGGATGCCTTCTGCGAGCGCCAGTCGGTGCCCACCGGCCTGACGCTGCTCAACACGCTCAACACCTATCAGGCCTCCGTGGCCGACCGTTCATAAGGAGGGCACCATGCCCGCATTCACCCACGCCATCTCTTTCGTCGAAGAGGCTGCCCCCTTTGTCCGGCTTTGCTGGGACATGGGCTGGAACGAGGCCAATGGCGGCAATTTCAGCTGGCGCCTGCCGACCGAGGAAATCGAGGCCATCCTGAGGCGCCGTTTCCCGAATGCCAAGCGCCACCCGAGCGTCCGGTTGCAGCAGCCCCAGCCGGAGCTGGACGGCGACTATTTCCTTGTCACCGGCTCCGGACAGTTCTTCCGCCATGCGCTGGAGCACCCGGACGAAGTGTTCGGGATCGTGCAGATCGTCGACAATGGAACCGCCTATCGTCGGGTGTGGGGCTATGCGATGGGCGGGCAACCCACGTCGGAGTTCGCCACCCACCTCGTCGGCCATGCCATCCGCAAGGAAATCTCCGGCGGACGCGAGCGGGTCATCCTGCATTGCCACGTGCCCGAGTTCATCGCGCTCAGCTTCCTGATGCCGCTCGACTCGCGAGAGCTGACGATGGCGCTCTGGCAGAAGATGCCCGAATGCATCGTGATCTTCCCCGACGGGGTGCGCGTGGTGCCGCCGCTGCTGCCCGGCACGGTCAAGATCGCGGAGGCCTCGGCAATCGAGCTGAAGAACAGCCGCGTGATTTCCTGGAGCCATCACGGGATCTTTGCGTCGGAAGAAAGCCCGGAGAAGGTCTTCGCGCTTGTCGAAACCGTCGAGAAGGCCAGCGCGATTCAGCGCCGCGTCCTGTCGGCGGGCGGCCCGCAGCGCGGCATCGAAGAGGGCCTCCTTCAGGAGCTCTGCGACAAGTTCGGCCATATCATGGTCTGCGAACCGGCGTTCCTTGACCCGGGCGACGGACAGGGCAATCCTTGACGCCTGACGACGAGGCGCATGCGCGCCAGAGGCAAGACAGGATCACCACATGACAGGCAGCAAACCCCGCGTGGGGGAACATATCGGCGATTTCAGTTTCGAGGTCGCCGACAGGCCGGACACCATCACGATCGGGCAGACAAAAGACCGCTGGACCATGCTGTTTGTCTATCGCGGCAGGCATTGCCCGCGGTGCAAGCAGTTCCTCAACAAGCTAAACGCGGTCCTGCCCGCATGGACCGAAACCATGGACGTTGTGGTCATATCGGCGGACAGTCGGGAGAAGGCACTCGCGGACAAGGAGGAATTCGGATGGGATTTCGACCTCTGCTACGGGCTGACCGAAGCCCAGATGCGGGCGCTCGGCCTCTACGTTTCCGCCCCGCTGGATGATGCGGAAACGACGGATCTGTTCGCCGAACCCGGCGCGTTCGCCTTCCGCCCGAATGGCGAGTTAATGCTGGTTGATATCTCCAACGGACCCGCCGCACGCCCGGATCTGGACGAGTTGCTGGACGGGATGAAGTTCAACATCGCGAAGGACCGTCCGGTCAGGGGAACTGCCTGACCTCCTCGCTCGCGCAAGTCTGAAGCGAATGGCCCCGTGCAGCGTGCTGCACGGGGCCATTTCATTCGGGACAGGTCAGCGCGCGAGCCAGCCACCGTCCACGTTGAACACTGCTCCGGTGATGTAGTCCGCCGCGGGCGACGCGAGGAACACCGCCGTGCCGGCGATATCGTCGGGCTCGCCCCAGCGGCCTGCGGGAATGCGATCGAGGATCGCCTTGTTCCGCTCGGGATCGTTGCGCAGGGCCTCGGTGTTGTTGGTGGCGATGTAGCCCGGTGCGATGGCATTCACCGTGATGCCCTTCCCCGCCCACTCGTTGGCAAGGATCTTTGTCAGCCCCGCAACCCCGTGCTTGGATGCGGTGTAGGAGGGCACGCGAATGCCACCCTGGAAGCTGAGCAGCGAGGCAATGCTGACGATCTTGCCCGGAGTTTCCCGCGCCAGCGCCGCACGTGCGAACGCCTGGCTGGTGAAGAACAGTGCCTTCAGGTTGACGTCCATGACGTCATCCCAGTCTTCCTCCGAGAAATCCACGGAATCGGCCCGGCGGATGATGCCTGCGTTGTTGATCAGGATGTCGATCTGCCGATCCGCGAAAACCTCTTTGGCGGCCATCGGATCGGAGAAGTCCAGCGCCATGGTTTCGGCGCTGTCGATCATGCCTGCAGTCTCCGAGCAATCCGACCGGCCAGCGCAGATGACATGTGCCCCTGCGCCGCCCATCGCCACGGCAATGGCCTGGCCGATCCCCGTGTTGCTCCCCGTGACAAGCGCGGTTTTGCCCTCAAGCGAGAAAGAGATCATTTGAGGTCCTCGATTGCGACCATGTCCATGTCGGTAAAGCTCATGTTGTCGCCGGCCATCACCCAGCAGAAGGTGTAGGACCCGGTGCCGGCGCCGGAGTGGATCGACCACGGCGGCGAGACGGCGATCTGCTCGTTGGCAACCACGAGGTGACGGGTTTCATCCGGCTTCCCCATGAAGTGGAAGACGCGCTGTCCCTCGGCGACATCGAAATAGAGGTAGGCCTCCATGCGGCGGTCATGCAGGTGCGCAGGCATGGTGTTCCAGACCGACCCGCCGTGCAGTTGGGTATAGCCCATCATCAGCTGGCAGGATTTCACGCCATCGGGGTGGATCGACTTGCAGATGGAGCGGTGGTTGGAGGTTTCCTGCGCGCCGAGGGTCACCTGCTCTGCGTCTTCGGGGCGGATCAGCGTCGCCGGGTAAGTCGTGTGCGCGGGGGCGGAGGCAATATAGAAGCGGCCCTCACCTGCAAAGGTGATCGGGCCCATTCCCATCCCGAGATAGAGCATGTCACCCTTGTTCAGCGACCAGCTTTCGCCGCCTGCCGAGACCGTGCCGGTGCCACCGATGTTCAGGATGCCGACTTCGCGGCGATCCAGGAAGCCGTCGGTTCCGGTTTCGTCCACGTGATCGAGAACGAGGTCCGTTCCGGCCGGGACGGCTCCACCGACGATCAGACGGTCGTAATGGGTATAGGTCAGGCGAATCTCGCCTTCGACAAAGGCGCTTTCGACAAGGAAGTTCTCGCGCAGCGCGGCGGTGTCGAACGACTTTGCGGTTGTGGGATCAACGGCATAGATGGATTTGACGGTCAGCATGTGGGGTCCTTTCAGAGAAAATCGTCGCGGCGCGGCGTGAAGCAGTCGACCAGCAGGCCGGCTTCGACACAGACGCAGCCATGTTCGGTGTTGGAGGGGATGACGAAGCAGTCGCCGGCCGAAATCCGGCGGGTGTTTCCGTCCATGGTGAAGTCGAACACACCGGAGGCGACATAGGTCGACTGGGTGTGTGGATGGCTGTGCAACGCGCCGACCCCGCCCGCGGCAAAGCGGAACTCGACGACCATCAGCTCCGGGGTCTCGGCACGCACCCTGCGTTCCGCACCATCGCCGCAGTCGATCCAGACACCGACCTTCGAACTGACGTCGTTCATTCTTTCTTCCTCACGGGAGGTACCAAGGGTGGGTCGGAACTTCCGCGTTGACCCGGACAGTGCAACTGCCATACTAATTTAGGAACTGACGTGTCAATTGGAAGTCCAGGATGACCCAAAAAGAATCCGATCCGCGGACCGCCGTGCCGATGCGGCAGCGAGTCCATGACACGATCCGCGATCACATCATCTCGCTCGACTGGGAACCGGGGCTGCGCGTTTCCGAAAAAGACGTCGCCGAGCAACTGGGCGTGTCGCGATCCCCGGTCCGGGAGGCCTTCATCCGGCTGTCGGAAGAAGGGCTGATGGAGATCCGGCCGCAAAGCGGCAGCTACGTCTCCGAGATCAGCTTCGACAAGGTCTACGAGAGCCTGATGCTTCGCCGCGCGCTTGAAATGGCGGTTGCGGCGGAAGCGGCCGAAAAACGCACGGCATTCGACCTTGTACGGCTGAATGACCTTGTCGCGGACCAGGTTGCCGCATCGGAAGCGGGCGATCGCGCACGGTTTTTTGAGCTCGACCAGCAATTCCACCGCGCACTCACGGAGATTGCGCGGATGCCCTCTGCGGTTCGGTTGATCCGGATGATCCGAGGCGCGGTGGACCGGGTTCAACGGATGAGGATTTCCCGTGGCGAAAGCCGCCACGTACAGGTCATCGAAGCGCACCGCGCCATCGTCGACGCAATCGAGGCTCGCGATGCGGCGGCGGCCTCTGCGGCGATGGATGCCCACCTGAACTGCGTCGAACTCTTTGCACAGATCATCCGTAGCCCGGAGGTGCGGGAATACGTGACGCCCCGGGCATCCTGAAACGGAGCCACACGGGCGGCGCGCCGGTTGTCTGCACTTCGACCGAAGTGACCCCCCCCCGCCCGCTGATCGCTGTCCTCGCGCTCGCGGGCCACGCAGACGATCGAGCCCCCAAATGCCGCGCCACCGGGCAACTGCGAGCCTGCTGGTGCGCAGCGCGGGATACTGACTGGGCGGCTGGCTGTTTCGGAAGTGGCCACGGGATAGCGCAGATGCACAACGCGACATCGGCACCACCTGCCAGATGGAAAAAAATGGCGATCCCGGAAGGATTCGAACCCTCGGCCTACTGATTAGAAGTCAGTTGCTCTATCCAGCTGAGCTACGGGACCGCACGGCGCCTGCCTAGCGCATCGGGAAATCCGGTTCAATCGGAGCGTCGGCCCGGCGCCCGAAAAACGGGCGCGGGTCACCGGGACGCAACGGGTCCGGCCCCCGCCTCAGTACAAGCCGCCGGAACTCAGCGAGCCGAAACTGGCCTTGGGCGCGATCTTCACCTTCTTGCCTGTCGAGGTTGTCACCGTCTTGGATTCAGCGCCATCGTCGGACTCGCCGCGTCCGAACATCGGCACGTTCGCTCCCATCACGAAGCCGCCATCGATCACCGCAGCGACACCGAAGATCGGGTCCTCGCCCTCGCGGAAATACTCGGCAACAACGTGATCGCCGCTGGCATCATTGGCAAGGCGCGAGCCGCTGTAGCGGTCGATCTTCACGAAGTAGCCCCCCGGCGGAACCGCGAATTGCCCGCCACCGTACTTGGCAACCGCTTCCTTCATGAAACGGCTGAAGACAGGGCCGCACATGCCGCCGCCCGAGGCGCCGCGCCCGAGGGCACGAGGCTGGTCGTAGCCGATGTAGCAACCGGCAGCGATGTTCGAAGTGAAACCGATGAACCAGACGTCCTTGGCATCGTTGGTGGTGCCGGTCTTGCCCGCAACCGGCACGCCGAGGCCGGCACCGCCGACGGTCCGCGCCGCGGTGCCGCGCTCCACCACGCCCCGCATCATCGAGGTCAACTGGTAGGCGGTGATCGCATCGATGGCCTGCTGCCGTTTGGAGACGATCCGTGGCCCCTGCCCCGGGTCCAGCGAGACGACGCGGCAGTCCGGGCAGGTCCGGTCTTCGTGGCGATAGATGGTGCTGCCCCAGCGGTCCTGCACCCTGTCGACCATCGACGGCTCCACCCGTTCGCCGCCATTGGCGAACATCGAATAGGCCGCGACCATCTTGTAGAGCGTCGTCTCCTGCGAGCCGAGCGCGTTGGCAAGGTAGTGCCCAAGATGGTCATAGACACCGAAATCCTCCGCATAGCGCGCGACCGTGTCCATGCCGACCTCCTGCGCCAGGCGGATCGTCATCAGGTTCCGCGACCGTTCGATCCCGGTGCGCAACGGCGTCGGCCCGTAGAACTTGTTGGAGGCGTTCTTGGGCCGCCAGACCCCGCCCGGGGTGTTGATCTCGATGGGCGCGTCTACAACGATCGTCGCCGGTGTATAGCCGGAATCCAGCGCTGCGGCGTAGACGAAGGGCTTGAAGGCCGACCCCGGCTGTCGTTTCGCCTGCGTGGCCCGGTTCAGCTCCGAATCCTGGTAGGAAAAGCCGCCCTGCATGGCCAGCACACGCCCCGTGTGCACGTCCATTGCCACGAAAGCGCCCTGAACCTTGGGGATCTGGCGCAGCGTCCAGCGGATGAAGCTACCATCGCTGTCGGCGGTCATCCGGCGCACATGCACCACGTCACCGCGTTCGAAGTTGGCGGCGAAATCGCCCCGCATCCAACTGATATCCTCGCGCGGGACAGACACCTCTCCTTCGATATCCTCGACGCCGAGCCGCATCGACTGATCGCCCACAGCCAACACCACGGCCGGGAACCACTGGCCATCCAGATCGACGTCACGGGCCACGGAGACGTTCGCGAGCGCCTCCCGCCAACCGGCCTCGTCTTCCAGCGTCTCCGGTGGCAGTGTCTTGCCGGTGCCGTTCCAGCGACCGAGGCCGCGGTCGTAGTCCTCCAGCGCCTTGCGCAAGGAGTTGGCGGCCTTGGGCTGCAATTCCGGATCGACGGATGCACGGATCGCCAGACCACCGCCGAAGAACTCTTCCTCGCCGAAATCGTCCGACAATTGGCGGCGGATCTCGTCGGTGAAGTAGTCGCGGGGCGGCAGATCCCGACGGAAGGACGGCAAGTCACCGTTCTGCACGGTCAGGAGCGGCTTCTCGCGCTCCTCCTCGTAGGTCACGCTGTTGATGTAGCCGTTCTGGTACATCTCCCGCAGCACATAGTTCCGACGGCCGATGGCCTCGTCGTATTCGCGCACCGGGTGGTAGTTCGACGGCGCCTTGGGCAGCGCGGCAAGATAGGCGGCCTCGCCCGTCTCCAACTCATTCAGGGTCTTGTTGAAGTAGGTCTGCGCGGCAGCGGCCACGCCATAGGAATTCTGCCCAAGGAAGATCTCGTTCAGGTAGAGCTCCAGGATCTTTTCCTTGTCGAGCGCCTGTTCGACCCGCGCGGCCAGCAGGATCTCTTTCATTTTCCGCTCGATGGAGCGGTCGGAGGACAGAAGGAAGTTTTTCATCACCTGCTGGGTGATGGTCGAGGCCCCCCGGAGCCGCCCGCCCTGTGCGGCGTCGACCACCGCCGAGGCGATGCCCATCGGGTCATAGCCCTTGTGGGTATAGAAATGCTTGTCCTCGGCAGAGATGAAGGCCTCCTTGACGAGGTCCGGAATGTCTTCGGCCGGGATGAACAACCGCCGCTCGGCGGCGAACTCGTCGATGATGTTGCCCTCGGTCGAATAGACCCGGCTGATCGTCTTGGGCGTGTACCGGGCGAGTTCCTCGTGGTCGGGCAGATCACGGGAATACATCCAGATCACGCCGCCGGCGATCAACGCGACGAGCAGCGCGCCCGTGACGATCAGGGTAAAGATGCCGCCCAGAAAGCGGAGGATAGCACGGATCATGAGGAGTCCTGTCTCGACAGTTGTCTGCGCTTATACGCAAGCCGGATGGGGCGGTCAAAACGAACCGGCGGTCATTCGGCGGCGGCTTGCCGTCATTGGGTGCCGGAGGTGGTCACGTCTGCGTGTACAGCGCCCCGTGACCACTTTCAGCAGAGACCGCACCCCGGAACGCCGCCCTGTTTCCATTGCCCTCCTGCCAACGCCAGCAGCGCTTCCAACCCTGGCCGCAAACCCGCTTCCCATCCCGGTCGAAATCCCCCAGTTTGCCCGCATGACCGACCGACCCGGCCCCGAGGGCATCCTTCCCACCTACCACCGCGTTGCCCGGGAATGGGCACGGGACCGCAACAGGTCGCTGTTCGAGCAGATCTGGTTGCGCCGGTTGCTGGACGCGGCGTCCGGGCCGAGTGTGCTCGACCTCGGCTGCGGCTCGGGCGAGCCGATCGCTTCCTGGCTGGTGGAACAGGGGGCGGTGGTCACCGGTGTCGACGGCGCCGAAGGGATGTGTGCGGAGTTCCGGGCCCGGCTGCCCGGGGTGAGCTGCATCCATGCCGACATGCGGACACTCGCCCTTGGTCGGCGCTTCAACGCGATTGTCGCCTGGAACAGCTTCTTTCACCTGTCCCCGGACAGCCAGCGCGCCATGTTCCCGATTTTTGCAGAACATGCCGCCCCCGGAGCATCGCTGATGTTCACCTCAGGGCCCTCAGCCAGCGAAGCCTATGGCACCGTGGCCGACGAGCCGGTGTACCACGCCAGCCTCGACCCTTCGGAATACCGGGACCTGCTGCGCGCCAACGGTTTCGAGGAGATCGCCTTTGCACCCGAGGATCCTGAGTGCCACCGCCACACGATCTGGCTGGCGCGCCGGGTCACTTCCGCTTGAGTTCATCCCTCGCCCGGTCCTCCGCCGCCCAGGCGGCAAGCCCGGTCGAGAGCGCTTCGGCCGTGCTCTTGCGCCAATCTGGATTTTGCAGCTTTTCCAGCTCCTTGGGGTTGGACATGAACCCAAGCTCCACGAGGACGGACGGCACGTCAGGGGTCTTCAGAACCGAGAACCCGGCGGATTCCTTGGGGCGTTTGTGCAGTCGAACGCCGGCCGCGCGCAGCCCTTGAACAAGCGCACCGGCAAGGGCCTCGGTGCGCGGGGTGGTCTCGTTGCGGGCAATCGACATGAGGACGCGGGCCACCTCGTCGTCCTGATCCGACAGGTCCACACCGGCCAGCAGATCGCCGCGGTCATGCCGCTCCGCCAGCTTCCGCGTCGCAGCCGAAGTGGCCCGGTCCGACAACGTGTACACCTGCGCCCCGCGCGCAATGCCCTCGCTGACAGCATCCGCATGCAGTGAGATAAAAACCTCGGCCCCGGCACGGCGGGCAATGGCAATCCGTGCCTCCAGCGAAACGAAACTGTCGTCGGTGCGGGTCAACACCACGTCGAAGCCCTCGTTGCGCAGGAGGGTTTCGCGCAGCTCCTGCGCGAATGTCAGGACAAGGTCGGCTTCGTGCACACCATCGTAGATCGCCCCGGGATCGATGCCCCCGTGACCGGGATCGAGCACGACCTTGAGCACCTCGTCACTTTGCGGAACCGGATGGGAGGTCGCGGCCTCCTCGCTCTCTGATCCGTCGCTTCCCCCGGCCTGCGCCCCGGACCGCGCGTTGAACGTCGCCTCGTCCGTCTCCCGCATTGCCACCTCGATCCGGGCCGAGCCATCTTCCATTCCCGTCTGCATCACGGCCGTCTCCACGGCGAACGGACCTTTCAGATCGACCACCAGCCGCGACCACCCCGCGGTGATCGCGCCATGTCTCATGCCGGAAATTGCCGGAACATACCCGAGCCCACCCGGCCCCATGCGGCTGAAATCCACCTCCCGGAAATCGAGCACGAGCCGCGGCGGATTGGTGAGCGTCGCGACGCGATATGGTACCGGTTGGCTGATCTTGAGCACCAGGTCGAAACCGTCGGCATGTTCCACCAGGCCCGACGCCTCCAGGTCGAGCTGGGCCAATGCGAACAGCTCCTCCTCTGCCCTGCCGGGGAGCGGGACCGCCGAGACGACGAGAAGGGCCAGAAGGCCCAGTATGCGAAGGATCATGGTGAACTGCCCGGACTGACGCCGTTTGCCCGGAATGTACCCCATGGGATCGCCGACCGAAACCCGCGAACGGTCCTGATGCGACGGGAAGTTTCGGGAATCCCACCGCAGGTTGCCTTGCCCGAACTACCGGACGTTCATGAAATCTCGCAGCCGTACCAGACCCTCTGCGATATCGGCCGTTGCCCGGGCATAGGAGAAACGCAGCGTGCCATGCCCGCGCCGCGGGTCGAAATCGAGCCCCGGTGTCACCGCGACCCCGGCCCGGTCGAGGATTTCCCGGCTGAAAGCGAGGCTGTCGGAGGTGAATTCCGAGACATCGGCATAGATGTAGAACGCCCCGTCTGGCGGCGCGATGCGGGTGAACCCGGCTTCCGGCAACCCCTCCAGCATCAGGCGCCGGTTCTCGGCATAGACGGCCATGTTGGCCTGCAACTCCGCCTCGCATTCCATGGCCCCAAGGGCTGCGACCTGGCTTGCGTGTGGCGCACAGATGAACATGTTCTGCGCCAATCGCTCGTAGCGGCGCACATCGCTCCCGGGCACGACCATCCAGCCGACGCGCCAGCCCGTCATCGAGAAATACTTGGAGAACGAGTTGATCACGCAAACCTCGTCGCTGATTTCCAGCGCGGAAATCGCCCGGCCTTCGTACTGGATCCCGTGATAGATCTCGTCGGAGACGAAGGCGGCGCCGATCTCCTCTGCCCGTGCGATCAGGGCAGCCAGTGCCTCGCGGCTCAACATGGTGCCCGACGGGTTGGCAGGCGAGGCAACGATCAGCCCGGACAGCCCTTCCGGCACATCCTCGGGGACCGGCTGGAGGCGGTTCTCCAACGCCGTTGGCAAGCCCACCGGCTCAAGGCTCAACGCCTTCAGGATCTGCCGGTACGACGGGTAGCCCGGCTCGCCCAACCCAACTTTTTCCCCGGCATCGAACAGGGCGCTGAAGGCAAGCAGGAAGGCGCCCGACGAGCCGGGCGTCACGATCACGCGGTCGGGGTTCAGATCGAGCCCGTACCAGTCGCGATAGAGCCGCGCGATCCGCTGACGCAAGGCCGGCACGCCGAGTGCGACCGTGTAGCCGAGCGCGTCCGTCGCCATCTCCCGCGCCAGTGCCTCCCGCGCGCCGACCGGTGCCGGCGTGCCGGGCTGGCCCACCTCCATGTGAATGATGTGCCGTCCGGCAGCCTCCGCCCGACGGGCCGCCTCCATCACATCCATCACGATGAAGGGATCGACGTCGCTTCGCCTTGATGCCCGCATGACTTCCTCCATAGACTGCGCCTCCAGGGGCGTATCTCAATCACGGCGCGGGGCGTCAACGGGGACCGGCGATGGCAGCATTTCGGACATTGCGGACGGCCGGGCTTGCGCTTGGGGTGGTCCTCGTCATGGCCGGGGCCACGCGCGCACAGACCATCCTGCGCGATGCGGAGGTGGAAAGGGCGCTGTCGGAGCTCGCCCGTCCCCTGCTGAATGCCGCCGGCCTCTCGCCGCGGTCGGTCAGGATCCTCGTGGTCAAGGACAGCAGCCTGAACGCCTTCGTGCTGAACCAGCAGACGATCATGATTCACTCCGGCCTGATGCTGAAGATGAACCGGCCGGAAATGCTGCAAGGGGTGATCGCCCACGAGATCGCGCATATCGCCAACGGTCACCTCACCCGGCGGATGCAGAACATGCAGAACGCCCAGACCGCGGCGATGATCGGACTTGCGCTCTCCGCGGCCGTTGCCTCGAAATACCCCGGTGCCGCGGCCGGACTTGCCATGGGTACGCAGGGATCCGCCCAGCGGGTCTTTCTCGGCCACACACGGGCGGAGGAAGCCTCCGCCGACCGTGCCGGAATGCGCTACATGGCGCGCGCGGGCATCGATCCCGGCGGCATGGTCGGCGTGATGGAGAAGTTCGAGGGACAGGAGGTGCTGAACGTCGGGCGCCAGGATCCCTACGTGCGCTCCCACCCCCTCACCCGCGACCGGCTCCGCGCGGCGCGCAACCTGGCGGCCACCTTCAAACAGATCAAGGGAACGGACCCGAACTCGGCCTATTGGTACGACCGCTCCCGCGCCAAGCTTGCAGCCTACTTGCAAAACCCAAGCCAGACGCTGCGCCGACTGAACGCGTCGGATAAGTCCGATGCCGCGCTGGTGGCCCGGGCGACGGCCTATTCACAATCCCACCAGATCGCACCTGCACTGGCCGCCGCCGAACAGCTGATCGCCAGACGCCCCGAAGATGCCTATGCCCATGAACTCAAGGCGTGGATCCACATGGAAGCGCGGCAGTTCAACGCCTCCGTGGCGGCCTATGCCCGCGCCGTGGACCTGGCGCCGAACCAACCCCTGCTCCTTGCCGGGTACGGGCGAGCATTGCTGGCACAAAATACATCGACTTCGAACGTCAAGGCGCTGGAAGTGCTTGAGAAATCAAGGATTCGGGACAAGATCAACCCGGGCATGCTCCGGGATCTCGGCCTCGCCTATGCGCGCGCCGGAAACGACGGCATGGCCTCGCTGTCGGCGGCGGAACGCTACGCATTGTCGGGCCGGTTGAAGGACGCCTCCATTCATGCCAAACGCGCATCGGGGCTGCTGCCCCGCGGTTCCACCGGGTGGCGCCGGGCACAGGACATCGTGCATGCCGCAGACGCCCAGAAGAAAAGGAAGAAACGCTGATGAAAGCCCTTACACTCGCCGCCACCCTCGCCGCAGGACTGGCGCTGCCGGCCCATGCGCTGGACCTCGGCGCGATGACCGACGCCGAACGGGAGGCATTCCGGGACGAAGTGCGCGCCTACCTTCTGGAAAACCCGGAGGTGCTGATGGAAGCCTTCGGCGTGCTCGAAGCGCGACAGGCCGACGAGCAGGCCGGAAGTGACCTCGCCATGGTCGAAGCCAATGCCGCCGACCTCTTCGAGAGCGAGACGAGCTGGGTTGGGGGCAACCCCGATGGCGACATCACCATCGTCGAGTTCGTCGACTACCGCTGCGGATACTGCCGCAAGGCCTTCCCAGAAGTCAGCCAGCTGGTCGCCGACGACGGCAATATCAAGCTGATCCTGAAGGAGTTCCCGATCCTTGGCGAGCAATCGACAGCCTCCTCTCGGATGGCACTGGCCACAAAACTCGCTCTGGGGGACGAGGCATACAAGAAGGTGCACGATTCGCTGATCGCCTTTCGCGGAGAGGTGAACGCGGATTCGGTGAAGGCACTGGCCTCCGACCTCGACCTCGACGGGGCGGCGATCCTGGAGAAGATGAACTCGAACGAGGTGGACGCGATCATCGCGGAGAACCGGGCGCTCGCGCAGCGGTTGCAGATTTCGGGCACGCCGACCTTCGTCGTCGGTGGCACGATGCTGCGCGGCTACCTGCCCTATGACGGGATGAAGAACGTTGTGGAGCAGGAACGCGAGGGCGGCTGACTCCGCCCGAGGCTGGCCCGGGACAAAGGATCCGGGTCGCCAGCATGACAAGGCTGGCGTTTGCCGTCGTCGCGCCCTGTCGGACGGCAGGCGGAGGCCCTACTCCGCCGCTTCCGCCGCAGCGGCCGCATCGATCTCTGCGGCTTTCCGCTCGACCTGTTCCACGATGTGATCGACCATCTGATCGTTCGACATCTTGTGGCTCTGCTTACCCGCGAGATAGACCATCCCGCTGCCCGCACCGCCGCCGGTAAAACCGACATCGGTCATCAGCGCCTCGCCGGGGCCGTTCACGACACAGCCGATGATGGACAGGCTCATTGGTGTCTTGATGTGCTCCAGCCGCTTCTCCAGCATCTCGACCGTCTTGATCACGTCAAAGCCCTGCCTGGCGCAGGACGGACAGGATATGATGTTCACGCCACGGTGGCGCAGGCCGAGCGACTTCAGGATCTCGAAGCCCATCTTGACCTCTTCCACCGGATCAGCCGACAGGCTGACACGCAGCGTGTCCCCAATGCCCATCCAGAGCAGGTTGCCAAGGCCAATGGCGGACTTCACCGTGCCCGACATCAGCCCACCGGCTTCGGTGATCCCGAGGTGAATCGGCGCATCGGTCTGTTCGGCCAGTTGCTGATAAGCGGCCGCAGCCATGAAGACGTCGGAGGCCTTCACGGAGATCTTGAACTCGTGGAAATCATGGTCCTGAAGGATCCGGATGTGATCCATGCCACTTTCGACCATCGCGTCGGGGCACGGCTCACCGTATTTCTCCAGCAGGTGTTTCTCCAGCGATCCGGCATTCACGCCGATCCTGATCGAACAGCCATGGTCACGCGCGGCGTTGATGACCTCCTTCACCCGGGTCTCGTCGCCGATGTTCCCGGGATTGATACGCAGGCAGGCCGCACCGCTCTCGGCGGCCTCGATGGCGCGTTTGTAGTGGAAATGGATGTCGGCAACGATGGGAACGGGGCTCACCGCCACGATTTCCTTCAGGGCCAGCGCACTGTCACGATCCGGCGCCGAGACCCGAACGATATCGGCCCCCGCATCCGCGGCCGCCTGAACCTGCGCGATGGTGGCCTTCACATCCGTCGTGATGGTGTTGGTCATTGTCTGGACGGAAATCGGTGCGCCACCGCCGACCTTTACCGATCCGACCGAAATCTGCCGGCTGTCCCGGCGGTATATGTTCCGCCACGGGCGAACATGGTTGATCGACATCGCTGGCCTCCGGTCGTGCTCCACGCGCCCTATCTAGTCCGCCCCGCTGGGCGGAGCAACGGCGCAAGTCCCATGAATGTGGTGGTGTCAGTCGAGCGGCGGTTCGACAATCGGCGCAGGTTCCGGGAACAGCACCGCCTCGGCGTATTCCACGGCCTTGCGCGCATCGCCATTCACCGCCGGATCGACGAGGGCGTAGCTCTCCGTCAATCCGCCGGGGTTGAGCGCAATGCCGTCCACGACCGCACCATTGCTGCCCGCAGGGCCGTAGGTTTTCCCGTTCACGGCGAAGAACAGGGCACCGGCCGCGCCGGTTCTGAGCGTCGCCGGTTCGTCGGTCTGGGGAACCTCGTAAGTATCGCCGGCGTTCAGTGTCTTTTCGAACAGGACCGACCCATCGCCGGCACGCACCCGGATCCAGGCCGGTCGTACCGCGACAAGAACCACCTCGGGCGTGTCCTCGGTCACACGTGGGGTCAACGCCTCTTCGCTGGCGGCGAGATCGACGGCAGCGGCGATCGCCGGGCTCTCGTCGAAACGCTCCAGACCGTAGGTCGAGGGCGAGACGCCGGCAAAGCGACCGGACCCGCTCGCGTCCAGCCCCTCGTTGCCCGACGGCGATGTCGGCGCAAGCCGGGCAAGCGCACCCACGGAGCCGGGATCAAGTGCTGCGATCGGCCCGTCCCGGGCGATCATAACGGGCGTGTCCAGCGCCTGCGGCCGATACAGGCGATCCAGCGAATCTGACGGGACATCTCCGGTCCCGGCAACATCCAGCGGCGCGTCTTCTTCCGGGCGGACAACGGTCGACAACGGATCCACGGCGGCAATGGCGGCCGGAGCGCGTTCGACCGGGGTGACCTGAACGCGCTGAATCTCCTGAAGGACGGACCATCCACCGTATCCCACCGCTCCGATCAGGGCCAACAAGACGAATGTCGACCCAATGGCACGCGGTTCAAGCGCGCTGAGGGGACTTGCCCCTTTCGGCGCAAACGTGACACGCGGGTCGGCAAAGGGATCATACCCCTCCGGCTTGGCGGTGGGCTGCTTTCGGAACACCGGCTTGTTGGAACTCGGCGCCGATCCCAGCTTGTCGGAGGTCGACGCGGAGACGAACTCTGCCTCCCGGCAGAAAGTCTCGAACGCCCATTCCGGATCCAGTCCAAGATATCGGGAATAGGATCGCACGTAGCCGGCAACGAATCCCGGCGTTTCGAATGCCGAGGCATCCGCGTTTTCGATCGCTGCAATAAAGGAGGCCTTGATCTTCAGTTCGCGCTGTACGTCGAGAAGCGACTTGCCCATGGTCGCCCGCTCACCGCGCATTACATCGCCAAGGCGAAGGTCAAAGTCGTCAAAGCCCTTTGGAGGAGCGTCCTGCTCCACTTCCGCCTTGGGCGGCTCACGACGCCCAATCATCTGCCCACCTCGTTCGCGTCAAATTTTTGTCCCCAAGATGTGGCGATTCGACGACTCACCACTCCTTGAAGTCAGCGTAACACAGGCTTGTTAACGTTGCACTTGCAGAAAAGTCAGGCGGTCAATTCTGCGCGGATGAGCGCGCAATGCGACCACAGGCTGTCCATCGCCCGAACCAGCCCGTCAAGCATTTCCGGCTCGTGGACCGGAGACGGGGTGAAGCGCAGCCGCTCCGTGCCGCGCGGGACGGTGGGGAAATTGATCGGCTGGACATAGATGCCGAAGTCCTCCAGCAACATGTCTGAAAGCTGCTTGCAGTGCACGGGATCGCCCACGATCACTGGCACGATATGGGACCCGTGGTCGATGATCGGCAACCCCATCCCTTTCAGGCGCATCTTCAGGATCTTCGCGTGCAACTGCTGCTTGTCGCGCCGCGCCTGGTCGGTCTTGAGGTGGCGAACCGACGCAGCGGCGCCGGCGGCCACCGCCGGTGGAAGCGACGTCGTGAAGATGAAGCCCGGTGCATAAGAGCGGATCGCATCACACATTTTTGCGCTGGCGGCGATATAACCACCCATCACGCCATAGGCCTTCGCCAACGTACCGTTGATGATGTCGAGACGGCCCATCAGGCCATCGCGCTCCGCGACACCTGCGCCACGCGGACCATACATGCCGACCGCGTGTACCTCGTCGATGTAGGTCAGCGCGTCGAATTCGTCCGCGAGATCGCAAATCGCTTCGATCGGACCGAAATCGCCATCCATCGAGTAGATCGACTCGAAGGCGATGAGCTTCGGCGCATCCGGATCGTCCGCCGCCAGCAACTCCCTGAGGTGCTCGACGTCGTTGTGCCGGAAGATCCGCTTTGCCCCGCCATTGCGGCGCACCCCTTCGATCATTGAGGCGTGGTTCAACTCGTCGGAATAGATGATCAGCCCGGGCAGCAGTTTCGGAAGCGTCGAAAGCGTCGCATCATTGGCAATATAGGCGGAGGTGAACACCAGGGCCGCTTCTTTCTGGTGAAGGTCCGCCAGTTCGGCTTCCAGCCGCTTGTGATAAACCGTCGTCCCCGAAATGTTGCGTGTCCCGCCCGATCCCGCGCCGGTCGCTTCGAGCGCCTCATGCATCGCCGCCAGTACGACGGGGTGTTGCCCCATGCCGAGGTAGTCGTTGCCGCACCAGACAGTAATGTCCTTCCGCGTCCCGTCGGGCTTGCGCCAGACGGCATGGGGGAAGTTGCCCTGTTCCCGCTCGATGTCGATGAAGGTCCGATAGCGGCCTTCCTCGTGCAGCTTGTCGATCGCGGTCTCGACGGCAACGGCATAGCGGGTCTTGTTTGTCACCTGGGATGTCCTCGGTCTTGTTCTTGGCGCGTTCACGATTGGTTGGATCACATTAACGAGGCATATCTACTTTGATATGGCGCAAATTGACGCTCACTTTCCAAAACATGAATGTGATTTCACACTCACTGATCGGAAATGACAAGCCTGCAATCCTGCGCGCCCTTGGCGGCGGCGGCGGCATTGCATCGGGACACGGCCCGGCCGCCATCCCCCCGATCATAACCGAAAACGCCGGTGCTGGGCGAGATCGCCATACCTTTCGGAGACTTGAGCCTCCTGTAGTCCTTGCCAAATGCCTTGGTGGCTTCCACGGACATGGTCAGTCCCCTGGGTTTGAATCTCTTCGGGGTGATCGTGGCGATCACCACGCAGGGTTTTCCGACGGTACGCCGTGAATTGCAGTTCGCAAGCGCCGCTTGCTGCGCGGCCTCGGCGGAATGGTAGTTCGCCATGGTCGACATGAGATTGGACGACACAGGCTCTCCGGGCGACACAGCGATCGCACCATAGTAGGGAATCTGGGAGGCGGCTTTCTTGATTGCCTTGGCCACGGCATCATCAACGAAACCAGCCTGCCCCATCTGCGCGCTGGAGCCGCTTGTGCCGAACAGCATTTTCTTGGCCGACCGGCTGTCCACGGTCTGGGCCGTGGCCATCGGGGCTGTCAGGGCCAGGGCTACGGCCAGGGCGATGATGCGCATAGTGGGATCTCCGGTCGTTTCGCGGCGCAACCTAGCTTGATGCGCGGGCGGCTGCTACCCCATGCCCCCGCGAGCCGCCAGTGAAATCGCCCCCTGCGCGCGCCTGTCTGCCACAAAGGTTTCCGATACTGTGCGCCGGCAGCCGGCACCTTCCAGTTGCGGCATGCTTCACCGCCCCGCCGCGATCCACTAGGGTCGCCCCGACTCAAGATCAGGAGCCCTCCATGACCGACGCCCGCCTCTCCCCGGTGCTCGACAAGATCGATGCCGACCTTCCCGACGCCCTCGACCGGTTGATGACGCTGTTGCGCATCCAGTCGATCTCCACCGACCCGGCCTACAAGGAATCTTGCGACAGCGCGGCCGACTGGCTGGTTTCGGACCTTGAATCGATCGGCTTCGATGCCTCCAAGCGGCCGACCCCGGGGCACCCGATGGTCGTAGGTCACGGTGGCGAGGGCGACGGACCGCACGTCACCTTCTATGGCCATTATGACGTGCAACCAGTTGATCCTGTTGACCTTTGGAACACGCCACCCTTTGAGCCGGTGCTGGAAGACACCGCCGAGCACGGGCAAGTGATTCGCGGTCGCGGCGCTTCTGACGACAAGGGGCAGCTCATGACGTTCGTGGAAGCCTGCCGCGCCTGGAAAGCCGTTCACGGCTCCCTGCCCACGAAGATCTCCTTCTTCTTCGAGGGCGAGGAGGAGTCGGGCTCGCCGTCGCTCATTCCCTTCATGGAGGAAAACGCCGAGGAGCTCAAAAGCGACCTCGTGCTGATTTGCGACACCGGCATGGTTGCACCCGGTGTGCCCTCCATCGCCTCGCAATTGCGCGGCATGCTGAAGGACGAGTTCACCATCACTGGCCCACGCATCGACCTCCATTCCGGTCACTACGGCGGCCCGGGCCTCAATCCGCTGAGGGAAATCGCGCGGATCATTGCCTCCTTCCATGATGACACCGGCCGTGTCGCCGTGGACGGGTTCTACGAGGGCGTGCACGAGGTGTCTGCGGAACAGAAGGCGCAATGGGAAGGCTGTGGCTTCGACGAGAAAGCCTACCTTGAAGGTGTGGGCTACACCCAACCCCACGGCGAAGCGGGCTACACCACTCTGGAACAGCAATGGGCCCGCCCGACGCTGGAGGTCAACGGCCTCTGGGGCGGCTACATGGGCGCCGGAACGAAGACGGTGATCCCCTCGAAGGCGCATTGCAAGATCACCTGCCGCCTTGTGGGCGACATGGATCCGGACAAGCTGCGGGAGAAAATCCGCAAACATGTCGAAGATCGCCTCTCCCCGGACGCCACGGTGACCTGGGACCAGGATCTCGACGGCTCGCCCGCCGCGGTGATGAACACGTCGCGGCCGGAGTTCGAGGCCGCCCGCAAGGCGCTGACCGACGAATGGGACCGGGAGGCCGTGTTCGTCGGTATGGGCGGCTCGATCCCGATTGCAGGATTTTTCAAGGAAATCCTCGGAATGGATGCGATGCTGATCGGTTTCGCCAACGAGGATGACCAGATCCACTCGCCCAACGAAAAGTACAATGTGGAGAGCTTCCACAAGGGAATCCGAAGCTGGGCCCGGGTTCTGGCCGAACTGTCGGACTAAAGCACATTTCCTACGGGTTCAGACCCGTCCCCGAGCGTTGCCACCACTGGTCTGCATATCCGCCCGGAACCCATTGGTTTCGGGCGGTTTCAGTGTCGGGTACCGGTCGCTACTTTCTGAACAGGCTCAGAACGAAAAGCAGCACCACAGCACCGATGGTGGAATTGATGATGGCCCCGATGAGCGGCCCGCCGATACTCAGACCGAGCGTCGGGAACAGCCAACCGGCGATGATGCCGCCGACAATTCCGACAACGATGTTGCCGATCAACCCGGCGCCGCCCCCTTTCACGATGTTTCCGGCCAGCCAGCCGGCCACGGCGCCGATCAACACCGCAATGATCAATGACTGCATGAGTTCCTCCCTCAAGTGCGTCCATGGGCCCGCGCACCTGATACAGGCACTGCCCCATTTCCAAAGATAGCACGATTTCAGTCCGTTGCGGGCGGCGATATTGCAATCCGCCCCAAACCGACTCGGGCGGCAGCGTGCCCGGCGCGGCAGCGGGCGAATTTGATCGACATCAATCGGGGCGGGCCGGGCGCCAGAATGACCAGAGGCGTCGGCCACGGCAATCCCGGCCCGAAACCGCTCCAACGCCCAACCAAAGCGCCAATCTCGCCCGGTATTCGCTGAATCGCCACCATTCTGCCCGCGCCGGCCGGGGGCTGACGGCCATGCGCCAGTCCCCCTGCAACCCGGCTACCCGCTTGACCAATGTCAATGCCCGCACCTTTGCCAGTGCTAGACCGGACGAATGGAAGACACCACTCATCCCCACCCGTCGGCGGGGCATTCGGCGCTTTCTGGCAGGTTTGACCTTTCAGGTCTCCGCGTGCCGCTGTTGCCGCTACAGCCCGTCCTCTACCGGATCGTGCGACGTGTCGCGCGGCTCCATCCCGAGCTCTTCGAACGCCTCGGCCCGCACCAGCGCACGGATTTCGTGATCGACCTCACGGACCTGCCGCTGGCCCTGCACCTGCGCCCCTACCCGCCCGCACTTGTCATGCGCGCCGTGAGGAAGGACCGCCTGCCGAAGCACCAGGCCCGTATTGCCGGCGATACGCTGACGCTTCTGCGCCTGCTGGATGCGGAGGTCGACGGCGACGCGATCTTCTTCTCCCGCGATCTGGTGATTTCCGGCGACACCGAGGCTGTCGTCACGTTGCGCAATGCCCTTGACGACGTCGAGGGATCCATCGCCGAGGACGTGGCCAGTATATTCGGCGCACCGGGGCGCAAGGCGTTGCAGAAACTGCGAAACATGGCCGATGAGCCGAGCAACTGAGAAAGCACAGGACATGATCACAGGCGAACTCGTCTGCCCGGCAGGCACGCCCGCATCGTTGCGAACTGCCGTCGATGCCGGAGCGGATTCGGTGTATTGCGGCTTTCAGAATGCCACCAATGCCCGCAATTTTCCGGGATTGAACTTCACACCGCAAGAACTTGAAAAGGCCGTAAAATACGCACACGACAAGGGATCCTGGGTGCTGCTGGCCCTCAACACCTATCCTCCCGCCGGCAAGTTCCAGCTCTGGAAGGAAGCCGCCGATCTCGGGGCGAAGCTGGGCGTCGATGCCTTCATCGTCGCGGACATGGGCGTAGCGGAGTACATCGCGCAGACCCATCCCCAGGTCCGGCTGCATCTCTCGGTTCAGGCCGCCGCCGCAAGCCCCGACGCGATCTGCTACTACGTCCGCGAGTTCAGTGTGAAGCGCATCGTGTTGCCCCGGATCCTGACAATCCCGGAGATCCGTGAGATCAAGAAGGAAATCCCCTGCGAGATCGAGACCTTCATCTTCGGCAACCACGGGCTGATGGTGGAGGGGCGCTGCTCTCTCACCAACTACGCGACGGGGCTGTCCACCAACATGGACGGTGTCTGCTCTCCGGCCCATCTGGTGGAATATGTTCGCGACGCCGAGGACAACCTGTCGACCCGGCTCGGCGACTACACGATCGACCGTTTCGGCCCGCAGGAGAGTGCCGGCTATCCGACCATCTGCAAGGGACGGTACTGCAACTCCGCCCAGCCGGACGGGTACTATGCCTTCGAAGAACCGATCAGCCTCAACCTGTCGCGGCTGTTGCCAGAGTTGATCGACGCCGGCGTGACCGCCTTCAAGATCGAGGGCCGGCAGCGCTCCCGGGCCTATGTGAAGAAGGTCGTCAGGTCCTTCCGCAAGGCGGTCGATGACATCCGGGCCGGGCGTGACCCCAGTCTCGCCGACCTCGTGGCCCTGACCGAGGGCCAGAAACAGAGCGAAGGCGCCTTCCAGACCAAGAAATGGCGGTGAGTACCATGACCCCGAGACTGACCATCGGCCCGAACCAGTATTTCTGGTCCGCCAAGAAGAAGATCGACTTCTACAACCGCATCGCCGACGAAGCACCGGTCGACACTGTCTACTTGGGCGAAGTGGTCTGCTCCAAGCGCCAGCCCTTCTTCGACGATCACCTGCCGGAGGTGGCGGAACGACTCCAGCGAGGCGGAAAGACCGTTGTCGTTTGCGGTCTGGCCGAAGTGATGCTGAAGCGGGAACGCAAGGCAAGCGAGGCGCTTGTGGAAACAGCCGACCTCTGGGAGATCGAGGTGAACAACGCCGCCGCGTTGCTGCACATGGGCGGCAAGGCGCATCGCGTGGGCCAGTTCATGAATGTCTACAACCCGGAGACGATGCGCCATCTCTCGGCACGCGGTGCCACGCATTTCTGCGTTCCGGCCGAACTGCCGGGCGAGTCTGTGGCGCTCATGGCCGACGAGGCCGCGAAGCTCGGGGTTGGTCTGGAGGTACAGGTGTTCGGACGGGCATCGCTTGCGACCTCCGCCCGCTGCTACCATGCCCGCGCCCATGGGCGGACCAAGGACAATTGCCAGTTCGTCTGCGAAGAGGACGCCGACGGCATGCCGCTCGACACGCGCGACGGGCAGTCTTTCCTGCGCGTGAACGGCATCCAGACGCTTTCGCA
This sequence comes from Aliiruegeria haliotis, assembly GCF_003003255.1. Taxonomy (GTDB): domain Bacteria; phylum Pseudomonadota; class Alphaproteobacteria; order Rhodobacterales; family Rhodobacteraceae; genus Tropicimonas; species Tropicimonas haliotis. Next base: position 662,311 of record NZ_PVTD01000001.1, on the reverse strand, counting down.
CAGCTACGTGAACCTCGTCGCAGAGGCACCCGACATGGCACGGATGGGGGTCAGCGACCTGCGCCTGATGCCGCAGGACGTGGACATGGTGGCTGTCGCGCGGTGCTTTGCCGATGTTGCCAAGGGCGCGATCGATGGCACGGAGGCAGAGGCGCGGCTGGACGCGATGTCGCTTGAGCCGCCGTTCTCGAACGGGTTCTGGTACGGGGAAGCCGGGCACCGGCGCATCGCGGCCAAGGCGGCAGCCCTTCACTGACCGGCATGCGCCATCTTTGGCTTGCCGCCCTGCCGCCTGCGTGGCAGCAATGCCGCGAGAGGACGCCATGATCATACGCGACGCCCGGCCGAGCGACCTGCCCGCCCTGCTTGAACTCCAGATAGCCAGTTGGCGCAGCGCCTACGCCGGGATCCTGCCAGAGGCCTATCTGGGCTCGCCGGTGGCGCGGGATCTGACCCGGAAGTGGCAGGCGCTCCCGGAGGAACCGGATTTCACTCTTGTCGCCGTTGAGGACGACCGTCCACTGGGCCTGCTCGTCATGCGGATGGCTGGCCGGGAACGCCCCTATCTCGACAATCTTCACGTCGCTCCTGCGGCGAAGGGACAGGGGTGCGGCCGCCTGATGATGACCTCTGCGGCCCGCCGCCTGCTGCACCTCGGGCAGGATCGCATGGAACTGACGGTACTGGAGGAGAACGCCGCCGCCCGTGGTGTTTACGCCCGCCTCGGCGGTTTCGAGGGGACGCCGTTCGCCGACATCCTCTTTGGCCTGGCCGTGACAAGCGTCCCTGTGATCTGGACCGATTTGCCCGCCCTCGCCGCGCGGGTCGCTGTCCCCTGCCCGGGCCCTCACGGAGAAAAACCCTCCGCGACCGAAAAAACCTGAAAGGCCGCTTGACGCCGCTCGCGCCGCAGCCTAGAAGGCCGCTCACGCCAGATGATGTACGCACCATTCGGCGGGCAGCGAGCGGTTGTAGCTCAGTTGGTTAGAGTGCCGGCCTGTCACGCCGGAGGTCGCGGGTTCGAGCCCCGTCAACCGCGCCACTGCTGTCATTTCTCCCGGCCCGGGAGGCTCGAAAGAGTACAGGGCATCCCGCTTTTGCGGACCGAGACAGGGCCATCCCGGCCCAGATGCGCGGTTGTAGCTCAGTTGGTTAGAGTGCCGGCCTGTCACGCCGGAGGTCGCGGGTTCGAGCCCCGTCAACCGCGCCACGTCTCCCTTGCCCGTCCGAACATCCCGATACTGGTGCCGCCAACCGGTATGAGAGCGCTCGCATTCAGCGTTTCTTCAGGAGTTGTGCCTACCCTCGCTCGCGGCAAGAGAGGTACCAGATGTCCCCACAACTCAAACTCCTTCAGGATTTCTACAACCGCGTCTGGGTCGATGGCGACATGGCCGCCGCGGGAGAGTTCTTCATGCCGGAGGCGGAGGCCACCGGCCTGCTGTCAGATCTGGCAGTGGGCGCGGAGGAATTCCACGAATTCGTCGCCGCGCTGCTTGAGATGCTCGACGTCCACTCGGTCAACTTCCAGAAGGCCGTTGAACAGGATGACTGGATCTCCGCAATGGCAAGCTTCGATGCCACGGTCCTGACCACCGGGCAGAGTATCTCGGGCAGTGGCATGGTTATGGTCCGCATTCGCGATGGCAAGATCGTCGAAGCCTACAATTGCTTCGATTTCCTCAGCTTCCTGGAGAAACTGGGCCTGGTACCGGAACACGCCCTGGCGCTTTGCATGACCGGACAGAGGCTGACCTGACTGACCATTGCCGCAATTGCCCCGGCCCGTAGCCTGCTCGTAACAGGTGTCGTCGCCCCATGGCACAATGCTGCGGCAGTGGATGTCCGCGGTTCCTTGCGGCGTCGTTTGCGACCGACAGATATGGTGGCAAGCCCGCCATGTTCGGCCATTCGAACCGACCTTTCTTGCTGCGGGAGGCATCGTGCATGCGCCCTCCCGCTTCCCCCCAGAATGGTCCTCGGCCACGCTTTCGGGGCCTTTCATTCGCCTTCGAATCCCCTATGCTGGGCGCGACGCAACAGGAGGATCATCGGCCCAATGTCGCAGACCATCGACTATGGCAAGCTCATGCACAGGGCCATGCGCAGCCTGATCCAACAGGTTCTGAGCGATGTTGCGCGTGACGGTCTTCCGGGACAGCACCACTTCTTCATCACCTTCGAAACAGGTCACGAAGAGGTGCAGATCGCCGACTGGCTGCATGACCGCTATCCAGAAGAGATGACGGTCGTGCTGCAGCACTGGTTCGACAATCTGGAGGTAACGGACGAGGGGTTCTCGGTAACGCTTAACTTCGGCGAATCGCCGGAGCCGCTCTACATCCCCTATGACGCGATCTCGACCTTCGTCGACCCATCGGTCGAGTTCGGTCTGCGGTTCGAGACCAGCCCGTCCGATGCGGACGAGGATGTTGCGGAGGACGAGGAGGAAATTCCCCCGGCCCCAATCGCGGAAGATGTTGAACCGGAAACCGACCAGCCCGACGCCGAAATCGTCAGCCTGGACAGCTTCCGCAAGTAGGGAGCAGGCGCCGCAGTGAAGCGCCTGCCTGCGGGATCAGCTGCTGCGACGTTTCCGCAACACTACCAGCCCACCGAGGCCTCCAAGAAGGAGAAAAGCCGGAACCGGCAGCGGAACCGGCGGAAGGTCGGCAACCTGGATCTGGAATCGTGTCCGCTCGGAATCACTCGGGTTGATGGTCCCGCCGAACAGGATATTCCCGGTTACACTCAGAACCGGCGCCAGCGCAAAGTCGGAAACGGTCCATTGCTGGAAGCCGGCTGTGGAGAAACCGCCGACAGACTCGCCGTTCACGAACATGTCCGTCACGCTGATCGTCGCGCCGTCCTTGCCCCCGTTCCGCATCGACAGAACCAGCCCGTCACCGCCCAATCCGGGCGCTGTCGTAAAGGCTGCGCCGGGCGTACCACTTCCTATCGTGGCAAGAACTTCACCGTTCAAGCTATTGTAAGAAAAGGTAAACGGCGTGGACGCTCCGGATGTCCAGTTGAACCCGACCTCGTTCCGGTAGGTCCCGCTGTTCAGGGGTTCCACCCCGTAGTACAGCTCGTTCCCGGAATTCTGGCCACGCCACTTGGCGGCCGGAAGATCTGAATCGGTGGTTCCAACCGGCACGCCGGGCGAAACGGTCGCCGCCAGCGCGGATGTCGCCCCCGCCAGTGCAAACGCGGCCACCAATGACAACAGCTTGTTCATGTTTGTGCCCCCCCTTCGGGCATCGCTACATATTCAAATTGCACAGTATTCCTGCAATGCGAGCTTCGCAAGCCGCCCCATCAACACAGACCCATCCCGCGGCGTCTGCAAAGGCTCCAACTGAGGCAACCCGTTCCGTTGCCTCCGACCTCCCCCGGGGGTAAACGGCTTTCGAGACTGACCCGGAAGGATTTTGCCATGTCCCAGACCCGTACCGAAACCGACAGCTTCGGCCCTCTTGAGGTTCCCGCCGACAAGTACTGGGGCGCACAGACCCAGCGGTCGATCATGAACTTCCCCATCGGCTGGGAAAAGCAGCCCATCCCGGTTGTCCGGGCCCTTGGCGTGATCAAGAAAGCCTGCGCAATGGCCAACATGGCCAGCGGCAAACTCGATGCGAAGCTCGGCGATGCGATCCAGGCCGCCGCGCAGGAAGTCATCGACGGCAAGCTCGATGACAATTTCCCGCTGGTCGTCTGGCAGACGGGGTCCGGAACCCAGTCGAACATGAACTCCAACGAGGTGATCGCCAACCGCGCAATCGAGATGCTGGGCGGCGTGATCGGCTCCAAGGATCCGATCCATCCGAACGACCATTGCAACATGGGGCAGTCTTCCAACGACGTCTTCCCCACTGCCATGCACATCTCCACCGCCATGCAGGCCCGTGACGTCCTGCTGCCGGGCCTGAAGAAGCTGCACGACGCGCTGCAAGCGAAGGTCGAGGAGTTCGACGGCATCATCAAGATCGGCCGGACGCACACCCAGGACGCCACGCCAATCAAGCTGAGCCAGGAGTTCTCCGGCTACGTACATCAAGTGAAGAAATCCATCGAACGCGTTGAAACGGCTCTGAAAGATATCTACGAGCTGGCCCAGGGCGGCACTGCGGTCGGCACCGGTTTGAACACGGTTGAAGGCTGGGACGAAGAGGTCGCGGCGAACATGGCCTCGATCACCGGCCTGCCCTTCGTAACCGCTCCCAACAAGATGGAGGCGCTTGCCGCACACGACGCCATGGTGGAGATGTCGGGCACGCTCAAGACCGTTGCGGCAAGCCTTTTCAAGATCGCATCCGACATCCGCCTGCTCGGTTCCGGCCCGCGCTGTGGTCTGGGCGAGTTGCTGCTGCCCGAGAACGAGCCCGGCTCTTCGATCATGCCCGGAAAGGTCAACCCGACCCAGTGCGAGGCGATGACGCAGGTCTGCTGCCATGTCATGGGCAACGACATGGCCGTCGGCATGGCTGGTTCGCAGGGTCACTTCGAACTGAACGTCTACAAGCCGATGATGGCCTACAACGTGCTTCAGTCGATGCAATTGCTGGGCGATGTCTGCTCTGCCTTCACCGACAACCTGGTCGTGGGGCTGAAAGCCGATCGCGAGCGGATCGAGAAACTGCGCGACGAGTCGCTGATGCTGGTCACCGCGCTGGCGCCGACAATCGGCTACGACAATGCCACCAAGGTCGCCAAGACGGCACACAAGAACCGCACCACGCTCAAGGAAGAGGCCATCGCGCTTGGTTTCGTGGACGAGGCGACCTTCGACGCGGTCGTGCGCCCTGAAAACATGGTCGGCCCCAAGCCGAAGCAGTAGCCCCGGTGTGACAACGGAACAGGCGCCCCGCGGGCGCCTGTTTCACGACTGGATCAACCGGCCTCCGAGGTGCAGACCGGGTCCAACGAAGCGTCGATCCAGCCCAGGATCTCCTTTCCGCCGTTGCCGCCTTTTGCCACGATGACGGGACTCCAGCCGCCCTCTCCCAGAAACCCAAAGAAGACATTGTCGCCCGGATCGATCGAACCGATGACCCGGCGCCCCGACGAATACCCGTCGTGGATGGGCGCGGCACGCCCGGCCCAACCGAGACAGCCCCACCCGCCATCGGCCGGAAGCGGCATGTCCCGCAGCCTGAGGAGATTTGATTTCATCGGCACATCGAGACTTGTCCCGCCGGTATTGACCTTGCAGCCAATCCTGGTTTCCAACGCCTTGATCTTCTTCACCTGCCGGCTCTCGTCGCCGCTGAGGTGCACCTGCTTTCCGGTGCAATCGCCATTGTCATAAAGGCTCTTGCCCAGATTGGTGCCGAAGCAATACCCGGCGCGATCCATGATCAGGTTGCGCATGAACCAAAGTTGATTGCAGTCCGACTGTCCGTATTGCCAAACCTCCGCCGCACCGGGAGCCGCCGGGACGGTCAGGGCTGCGGCCACGATCCATCCTACGAAACGCATATGCAAAGCCTCCAATTCACTGGTTTCAAATTCACCGAAATGGTCCCAAGCTCCGACTTTTCTGTCAATACGCTGGGTCGGCAAGCATCGCGCACGAGGATCTTGGTCCGGAGGTGCCGGGTGGGTATAGTGCCGCCACCATGAGCAAACCGATCAACCTCAATCGCGTTCGCAAGCAGCGCGCGCGCGACGACGCCCGCAGACAGGCCGACCGAAACGCCGTACTGCACGGCCTTCCCGGTGCCGAGAAGGCCCGCGCGAAAGCCGAGGCCGAGCGGGAAGCCCGCGCCCACGAGGCCGGACGCCGCGCGGGCGACGAGGAACCCGCCGACTAGGGCAATTCCGCCACAAACCCATTCCGCCGCCGCCCCGGGGATTGCCTCGCAGCCCCCTCCGTCCGATTCTTCGTGCAAAACCGGTGCGCAAGATGCCGGCACGCCCAACGTGGCACGAGGCAGGACTGGAACCTTTCGGGTATGGAAAATCTCCCGAGGCAGGCATTTGGCCGGGCACGCCCGGTGCTATCGCCGCGGCAAACGCCGCGCCCTTTCGTATTGGCCCCGGATCTTCTGGAGGAACAGCCCCCCGCGCTTGTTCAGGACGGCGCATGGCTGGTTTCCGCTGTTGCGGCGGAAACCCGGATCATGACCCCGGACGGTCCGCGATCCGCCGGTCTGCTTGCGCCGGGTGATCAGGTTCTGACGCTGGACCACGGCGCCTTGCCCCTTCTCTGGGTGGGGCACCGGACCGCCACCCCAGCCCAAATCGCGGAGCGCCCCGATATCGGCGCGATCGAGATCCCGGCCCATGCGATTGCCGGTGGTGAGCCGAGGCTCCCCCTTCGGGTATCGCCGCAGGCGGGTATCCTTCTCGATCTGGCGGGCGGCCCGGATGACGGTTTGCTTCTGCGCGCCGAGGATCTCGTGGGCCATGCCGGCATTCGCCGGGCGCCGGCCGCTCAGGTGACCTACGTGCAGTTCCTGTTCCGCCACCACGCGATCGTCGCCGCCAACGGCCTGTTGCTTGAGAGCTTTCACCCGGCCTGGCTGCGTCCCGTCCGTGGCGATTGCCGCCAACGGGCCGAGATCCTCAGCATTTTGCCCGAACTTGACCATGGCACGGATTTCTACGGACCAGAGGTCCGCCAGCGCGCGGCACGCCAGCGATGAGCCGCCCGGTCAAGCATTCGCTCACCCTCTCGGGCCACCGCACCAGCGTCTCGCTGGAGGACGAATTCTGGCGCGCCTTTCGCGATATAGCGAAGGAACGCGGCCAGACCATCAATGCCCTTGCCGCGGATATCGACCGGCAGCGCGGGTTGGAAATGGGCCTGGCCTCTGCGATCCGCCTCTTTGTACTGAAGGAATACCAGCGGCGCCTGGACGACATGTAACCCGGTCGCGGACTGGCTGCGGGAGCGCCCTGATCTCAGGCGACGCTTCGGTGGCGTGAGACGGGATCGGCCTTGACGCTCCGTGACGACCTGCGATGGCCAAATCGTTCCGCCAGCGTCTGCGGCCCGGCCGTAATCCGAAAATAGTCGTAGTCCCCGGGTCTGTCGAAGGCGCAGAGGTACTGAAAGTGCAGCCGGAAGAACCTCCAGCGCAGTGCTCTCCACCGTTCGGCGCTCAAGGTCTGCGTGAAGGCCGCCGAGAGCACGAGGGGGCCGCGTTGCCCGTCCGGCGCGACGCCGCTCACCCCAACGGGATCACAGAGCGCGAAGGCGCAGCCGTCGCCGGGCGCGGTCACGTCCACCCAATCCACCTCCGGACTTGCAGCGACATAGGCCAGATCGGCACGCAGCCGTTTCGCGTCCGGCAGGAAGGATGCCATCGGGATAACCTGGCCGAGCGTCAGGAAGGACAGGACAGGTCGACCGTCAGGCCCATCGCCAGCGCGCAGCAGGTCCGCGAGCATGGAGACGGCCAGATGCGCACCGGAGGAATGCCCGACCACCAGAACCTCGTCCACATCGGAGCGCACGGCCATTCTCAGGACATCCGTAAACACCTCGATCCGGGCCTCCAGTGCGGCTGGGTTCGCGCCGTTGTCACGGGCGGAGAAAGCGTAATTGTGCATGAGGTAGCGGGCGAGGATCTTGTTGTCGTGCCGGGCAAACCAGCGGAGCACCGGGGGCACGGCAAGCAGCCCCGCCACCCCCATCCACGCCGGAGCGACAAGCGCGATCGTCCAGCCAATCCCCCACGCGACCAGTAGCGCGGCCAGCAATTGCAGGACGAGGAAAACGAGCGGGTAGATGGCGGCAATCACCGGCCCCTTGCGCAGCCGCACCAGCCCGCCGAGTGCGCCCGAACCAAGATAGATCCAGAGCGTGCGCCACGCGTTTCGGTAGGTCTCCCACAGGCCCTTGTCCATCGACTCCTTGACGATGTCCGACCAGCCCAGCACGGAGATCTCTGCCCGGACGTCCTGCCCCTCGATCCGTGCATCGGCAAACCAACTGTAGGGATCCTGCCCGCCGTCGGACGAAACCGTGATCTCGTAGCCGGAGATCTCGGCCTGTGCCCGCGCCTCCTTCCGATAGAGTTCGCGATACCGGCGGGCGTGAAAGGGGTCGTAACCGGGGACATAGATCACCCGGCGGCGGCGCACGGCCCCCTCTTTGGTCTCTGCGGCGGCAATCGGGTCAACCATGCCTCTTCATGGGTCACAAAGAGCTGAATTCCAAGGGAAACCAATGCGCGTTGCGGAAACACTGCGGTCACGAAGCGAAGTCCGCCACGGCTCTCCCGGGCTCCGCATTCCTCACCATGTTGACAGGTCCGGCGCTCCGGCCTCACAGGTGGCGCGAGACCGCGGTTCAGCCGAGGTTGGCCAGCGCCGGGAAGGTTTCCAGCAGCCACCATGAGAACTGCGAGAATCCCCCTGTGAGCATCAGCAACCCAATGGTCCAGAGCAGCAACCCCATGACCCGTTCGATGCGATCCATGTGGCGCTTCATCCAGTTCATCAGCCCCGTGAGGCTCGGGAAGAAAGCCGCGACCACCAGGAAGGGAATGCCCAGTCCCGCCGCGTAGATGCCCAGCAGGAGCGTCCCGCGTGTCAGGCTCGCCTCCGAGGCCGCAAGCGACAGGATCGCGCCAAGCTGCGGGCCGATGCAGGGCGTCCAGCCAAAGGCAAAGGCAAGGCCCAGAACATAGGCTCCGAAGGCCGATCCGCCCCGGTCCCCGGCATCGATCCGGGCCTCCCGCTCAAGGAAGGGAATGCGGTAGATGCCGAGAAAGTGCATCCCGAACACCATCACCAGGATACCGGCAAGGGCGTTGAAGACCCCCTGGTTTTGCAGGAAGAACGCCCCGAAGGCCGAAGCGGTGAAGCCCAGGAACAGGAACACAGTGGACAGGCCGAGCACGAAGAACAGCGCCGTCAGGATGACCTTCCGCCGCCCGGTGCCCTCTCCGCTCGACATGTCGGACATCGACACGCCCCCCATGTAGGCAAGGTAGGGCGGCACGATCGGCAGCACGCAAGGGCTCAGGAACGAGATCAGCCCGGCGAAGAGCGCGATGGCCATGGCCGGCAGAAGGGCGGCGTCGATGATATCCAGTCCGGGCATTGGCTCTCCTTTGCCGTTCCGCCTTATCGGATGCGGCGGTCAAGGTCACGGGGGTCCGGCGTCACATTCCCGTGGCGGATCGCCCCGTTTGAGTGGACGCCCGCGAGCGGCTGACCTACACCTTTGTCATGGAAGAGATCACGACACTCGATGCGCGCGGGCTGCTGTGCCCCCTGCCCGTTCTCAAAGCCCGCAAAGCCTTGAAACCCCTGCCAGATGGCGCGGCCTTGCGTGTACTGACGGACGACCCCGCCGCACTTATCGACATGCCGCATTTCTGCAACGAGGCCGGGCATACCCTGCTCGGGCAGGACGAACAGGACGACGGTCACGCTTTCACGATACGGAAGGGCGGTTGACCGCTTTCCGGTGACTGCAAGCCCACCGGAACCGATGTTCCGAGGTTTCTTGCGCCAAAGGCCGGGAGCCGTGCTCCTTCTGGAAACAGCCACTCGGACGCCCGCGGTCTGAACAGGGCGCGCTGGAGCGCTCCATAGAACCATTCGGGGTCACGAGCAGAGCCTTTACCTCGGCCAGGGCCGAGATCCGCTTGCGATGCTCCGGTGACTGCCTCATCGGGCAACGTCAAACCATGAGCGCTTGGGCAGTCCGGGCAAGAAAAAAGGGCGACCCGAAGGCCGCCCCTTTCAATCACTGGTCTCAGCTCACTTGCCGACAGACCACCAGCCGCGCCGCTTCGGCTTCGGCGGGCTCTCTGGCTCCGGCTCCGGCGCAACCTCGGCCACGGCAACCTCTGCCTCAACGATGTCCTCGGGCTCCGCTTCCGTGTCTTCGGATACCGGCGCTTCTGCCTCCGGCGTATCGGCCGCCACGGGCTCATGGTCTTCCGTGACCTCCTCGGCGACCGTCTCCTCGACGGGCGCTTCGATCTCGGCTTCAGGCGCGGCTGTCGCGTCCGGGCTGGACGGTTCGGGCGTTTCATCAGCGGCTTCCGGCGCGCTCGGCTCTTCTGCCGGTGCCTCCGCAGTCACATCGGCACCCTGATCGGCATCGGCAGCCACGGGCTCGCCCGCATCCGGGGTTGCCTCTGCATCCGCTGCCTCTGCGGCGGCGGGAACCTCCCCATCGGGCGTGTCGTTCCCGTCCTGCTTCTCGCCACCGGCCTCATCGGACTGGTTGGACCGCCGCGACCGGCGACGACGGCGGCGGGACTTCGATTTGCCACCCTCTTCGTCGGATCCGTTCTCTGCTGGCTGTGCTTCCGCCTCGGCGGCATCACCGTCGCCAGAATTCTCCGTTGTCGAGTTGTCCTGCGCTTCAGCACCATCCTCACCAGATCCGCCACCACGCCGGCGCCGGCGCCGGCGGCGTTTCTTCTTCGACCCGCCGTCGTCAGAGCTTTCCTGCGTTTCCGGTTCGGCAACCTCGGCTTCCGCCACCTCTTCCTCTTCCACATCCGGCATATCGGACGTGTCGATGGAGATCACCGGAGCCGAAGGTTCCGGCACCCAGCGGGTCGCGGTCTTGAACTTCTCGATGGAGAAATCGGGCGGCACCAGCGCCGGATCGGCCTCGATCCGGACCGAAAGGCCGTATTGCGCCTCGATCTGCGCCACGTGTTCCCGCTTCTGGTTCATCAGGAAGTTGCAGATACCGACCGGCGCCTTCACCAGCACTTCCTTGGACCGGGCGCGACCGCCCTCCTCTTCCAACTGGCGCAGGATCTGAAGGCCGATGCTGTCATCCGAGCGCAGCAGGCCAGTGCCATGACAGGCCGGGCAAGGCTGTGTCGTCGCCTCCAGCATGCCCGGGCGCAGACGCTGGCGGGACATTTCCAGGAGACCGAAACCGGAGATCCGTCCGACCTGGATGCGGGCGCGGTCGGTCTTCAGCTTGTCCTTGAAACGCTTCTCGACGGCGGAATTGTTCTTGCGCTCTTCCATGTCAATGAAGTCGATCACGATCAGGCCGGCAAGGTCACGCAGACGCAATTGGCGAGCAACCTCTTCGGCCGCCTCCAGGTTGGTCTTGAGCGCCGTGTCCTCGATCGAGCCTTCCTTGGTGGCACGGCCGGAGTTCACGTCGATGGCGACCAGCGCCTCGGTCACGCCGATGACGATGTAGCCGCCCGACTTCAACTGCACCGTCGGGTTGAACATCCCCGCCAGGTAGCTTTCCACCTGGTAGCGCGCAAAGAGCGGCATCGAATCCTGGTAGTGTTTCACGTTCTTGGCGTGGGACGGCATGATCATCTTCATGAAGTCCTTGGCCACGCGGTAGCCGGCATCGCCCTCGACGAAGACCTCGTCGATCTCACGGTTGTAGAGGTCGCGGATCGAACGCTTGATGAGGTTGCCTTCCTCATAGATCGGCGCGGGCGCGATGCTCTTGAGCGTCAGCTCCCGGATCTGTTCCCAGAGCCGCTTGAGGTATTCGTAGTCGCGCTTGATCTCCGACTTGGTGCGCTTGGCTCCTGCCGTGCGCACGATCAGGCCGGCGCCCTCGGGCACGTCCATCTCGCCGGCGATTTCCTTGAGCTTCTTGCGGTCGGAGGCATTGGTGATCTTGCGGGAAATGCCGCCGCCCCGGGCAGTGTTCGGCATCAGGACGCAGTAGCGCCCCGCAAGGCTGAGATAGGTCGTCAGCGCGGCACCCTTGTTGCCTCGCTCTTCCTTGACCACCTGCACCAGCATGATCTGGCGGACCTTGATGACCTCCTGGATCTTGTAGCGGCGCATGCGTGGCTTGCGCGGACGGCGGATTTCTTCCGCGACATCCTCTTCGGCGACGGATTCGATGTGACGGCCGGGGTGGTCGTCATCGTCGCTTTCATCCTCTCCGCCGTCTTCGGATCCGGCGGCGGGAGAGTCGTCTGCTTCGGCGGCTTCGCTGTCGCTGGACTCGTCGTCCGAGGGTGTCTCTTCGTCTGTCTCGGGGGATGCTTCGGCCCGAGCCGCCTCGGCAGCGGTTTCGGCGGAGTCTTCGGTCCCGTCCGCTTCGGCCACGGCGTCGGCGTCGGCTTCCGGAGCGACCTCTGCCTCGGCTGCCGCTTCGGGCGCTTCGACCTCGTGTGCAGCTTCCGCGACATCTTCGGCAGCGGGGGCAACCTCAGCCGTATCGTCGGTCGCTGTGTCAGGCGTGGCGTCTGTTTCTGTTTCCGCCTTGGCGGGGGCCTCGCCCTCTTCCGGTGCGTCGTCGACTTCCGACGTCACAACCGCATCTTCATCGTCTTCAACACGGGCAGCAATGGTGCCCTTGCGCGGCTCGTCCTCACCGTCCTCGGATGCATCCGCAGTCGTGTCGGCGTCCACATCCTCGACGGGAGTGTCCTCGGGCTGCGTCTCCGGTTCCGGCGCCGGGCCGTCTTCGGCAGCGTCCGTCGGGGTTTCCTCTTCCGGGGTTGCGCCGTCGGCTTCAGCAACCTCTTCGGCTGTGGCTTCGACCGGGGCGTCTTCGGACCCGTCGGCGGCTGTTTCCGCCGCAGGGGCGAACTCGGCCGCAGCCTCGGAGGCGGTGTCATCGACGTCCGCAACGGCGACAGCTTCTTCGCCTTTGCTCTCCTCGATGGAAGCGTCACCACCATTCCCGGTGTCCGCCGGATTAGCAGCGGTGGCATCGTCTACGAGCAGATCCGGTGCGGACGCTTCATCGCTCTCCCCCAGATCGACCACGCTCATTGCCTCGATGTCACCTGTCGGCGTCTCGGAGGTCTTGCTTGTCGTCTTTTCCGAATTGTCCTGCTTGTCCTTGTCCCGGGAACGCGACCGGCGGCGGGAGCGCGAGCGGCTCTTCTTGGGTTCTTCCGGCTCGTCCTCTTCTTCGGCCGCCATGGCCCGTTCCTCGGCCAGCAAGGCTTCGCGATCGGCGACCGGAATCTGATAATAGTCGGGATGGATTTCCGAGAACGCCAGGAATCCGTGACGATTGCCGCCATAGTCGACGAACGCCGCCTGAAGCGAGGGCTCCACGCGGGTCACTTTGGCGAGGTAGATATTTCCAGCTAGCTGGCGGCGGTTGACGGTCTCGAAATCGAACTCGTCAACCTTGTTTCCGTCGACCACGACAACGCGGGTCTCTTCCGCGTGCGTGGCGTCGATGAGCATCTTCTTGGGCATGTAACTCTTTCAGACCCCGGTGGCGCCTGCGTCCGGTCAGGTGCAGGTGAATGGCCGGGGTGAATTGTTGAGGCGGGAACGGAGGGCACACGAATTGCGGCAGCGGCGGCCTGCGCCCTGCCTGCTCCGGTGTATCTCCTCACGCGTTCCATCGCGGTTCTTGTCTCCGATGCCGGCACGATTGCGCGCGAGGCACCTGTCTCTCAGTTGCGCCCGGGTTATGCCTCGGGCCTTGGTCTGAACTGACCGGTTACGCTGTTCCGTCATGGCGGCAATAGGCCGGCCCTAGGACGGTTCAGTGAATTCTTGCACGGTCGCAAGCGGGGTAAGGCACCCGATGGCCGGACCGTGCACGCGACTGTAGCGGCAGCGCCGGGGAAAAGACAATCGGAAAGTGCCGTTTCAGGTCACGTTTCAGCCAGTGCCGCCAGCGCAGCCGATGCCGGAAAGCCGCCGGAAAACGAGGTTCCGCCCACCGTCAGAGCACATTTGGGGTCACGAAAGAGCCTTTTCGGGAAACGCGGACGTCACACCTTGCGGCGCCTGCGCACCCCGGCAAACCCGATCAGGGCCGTGCCCAGAAGCAAGGCCCCGGCGGGAACCGGCACCACGGCAGTCGAGGAGAAGTTCAGGTCGAAATTGCCGGTCGCCCCGCCGAAACCGCTGACGAGGACCCAGTAATCCTGCCCGAAGGTGGTGGCGAAGGAGATTTCAGACCGCAATCCGACCGTGTCGTCATTGTCGTCGAGGATCGACAGGCTTGCCAGGTTCGATCCGTCATAGTCGGTGTATCCGTGCAGCTTGGTGTCAAAGTCGGTGCCAGGACCGTCAGTGTCGAAGGTAACCGTCCCGCCCGCCCCCTGGAATGTGTACCAGATCCCGGGAGAGGAAACGTACGTGGTTGTCCATGGCGCTCCGGAATCGGTGGTCGCCCCAACGGTCGTGCCCGTGATCCCGCCATCGAAGGGCGGAAGGGATAGCGCATCGCCGATCAGGTCGTTCACTGGCGCACCAAGGGCTGTCCCGGCATGTGCCGCCAGAACCACCGCAATCGAAATACCTTTGCGCATAAAAACCTCGAACAAGGAAATCCGTTGATGTCTGAGCGACCGTGGCACCCGGCGCGGCTGGTTGTCAACGGGTTTGGAGGCCATTGCATCGCGTAGGGCCTTGTGTGTGCCCGTTCTTTCGGCCTGACGCTAGTCCAGCAATCCAGCCGCCGTGACGGCCTCGGCAAGGGAGGGAAAGACCCCCTGTCCCAAGTTTGGCAAGGGCGCATCTGGCGGGCGCAGATCGGGGATCTGGCTGACGGCGCAGCCTGCGGCGGCGGCTGCCGCAACGCCCTTGTCGCTGTCCTCGAAGGCGTGGCAGGCCGTCGCCACGACGCCGCAACGCTCCGCGCCCAGTAGGTAGGGCGCCGGATCGGGTTTGTGCGCGGTCACGCAATCGCCGCCGACCACGTCCCGGAAATGCTCCAGCAGCCCCGCACGATCGAGAATTGCCCGCGCGGGCACTGTCGAGGAGGACGTCACCACACTCATGGTCCACCCTCGTCCCGCCAACTCTGCGAGTGTCTCGCGCACCCCGGATTTCACCGGCACATGCTGTTGCATCCGCTCATGGAAACCGCCGTCCCACCGTTGTGAGAAGACCGCAATGTCGACCGATGGCCCAAAGACTTCCGCGATCCGGGCACGGGTCTGGGCGCCACTCGATCCGACAAGTGTCAGGAAGATCCCCGCAGGATCGGGCAAGTCGAACGGTTCGGTCGCCTCGACAAAGGCTTCCATGGCCAGCCGCTCGGTGTCGAGCAGCAGGCCGTCCATGTCGAACAGCAGCGCCTGAGGCCTGTCAGAGGTAGTCCGAGCGCTGGAGTCCATACTTCGCCATCTTCTCGTTCAGGGTGCGTCT
This sequence comes from Aliiruegeria haliotis, assembly GCF_003003255.1. Classification (GTDB taxonomy): domain Bacteria; phylum Pseudomonadota; class Alphaproteobacteria; order Rhodobacterales; family Rhodobacteraceae; genus Tropicimonas; species Tropicimonas haliotis. Next base: position 647,269 of record NZ_PVTD01000001.1, on the reverse strand, counting down.
TGGCAGGCAAAGCTCGTCCATCACCGCCACGATCGATCCCTTGTGGCGCCGCATCGTGTTGTCGATCAGCATCCGTTCGAACGCCTCGACGTATTCCTTCAGCGGCTTGCCCTCGGTGGTCATGACCGGCTCGACCGTTTCGCTCTCCGCCATCAGCAGGGAGGCAATGGTGCCCGACCCCCGCCGGCTTTGCAGAACCGCGCGTTCGGCCACGTTGATCAGCTGCCGCACGTTGCCGGGCCAGGGTGCCTGAAGCAACTGCGCGGCCTCCTGGGCGCCGACCTCGGGCGCCTCGCAACCGTATTCGTCTGCGAACTGAACGGCGAAACGGTTGAAAAGCTGGAGGATATCCTCTCCGCGCTGGCGCAGCGGCGGCAAGGTGATCCGCATTGCGGCAAGGCGATAGAAAAGGTCGGGGCGCAGGGCATCCTCGCTCGTCTTTCCCTGCTCCTGCAGGTTGGAGACAGCGACGATCCGGGTTTCCGCGGGGGCCCCCTGATCGTTGATGAAGGTCAGCAGACGCGCCTGCACCGCGGGGCTCAGCGCCTCGATATCCTCCAGGCAGAGCGTTCCTCCACGGGCCTGCTCTACCAATGGCAGCACACCGGCGTCGGGATCACCCTCGAAAAGCTTGTCCCCCATCTCCTCGTCGGGATGGGCACCGCACTGGACCAGAACGAAGGGTTTGCTGGCGCGCGACCCGACCGCGTGCAAGGCGTGGGCGGCCAGCGTCTTGCCGGTGCCGGTTTCGCCATCAATCAGCACATGGCCATCGGCCTGTCCGAGGTCGAGGATATCCTCGCGCAGCCGCTCCATCGCCGGGCTGGCACCGATCAGCTTGTCCATGATCTGCGCCCCGCCCGACAGATCGCGCCGCAGTGCGCGGGCATCGAGCGCCAGGCGGCGCTTCTGCGTGGCCTTCTTGGCCAGCTCGGTCATCTGATCGGGGTTGAACGGTTTTTCCAGGAAATCGAAGGCGCCGACCCGCATCGCTTCCACCGCCATGGGCACGTCGCCGTGACCGGTGATGATGATCACGGGCAGCGCGGAATCCTGGCTCATCAACCGCTTCAGGAAGGCCATGCCATCCATGCCGGGCATCCTGACGTCCGATACCACCACGCCCGGGAAATCGGGGCCGATCCGCTTCAGCGCATCTTCCGCGGTGGCAAATGTCTCCGTGTCGAAGCCACTGAGCGCAAGCCACTGGCTGATCGACTGCCGCATGTCCTGTTCGTCATCGACGATGGCGATCTTCATTGCCTTGGCCATTCATCCCTCCATGGGCACGCGTTACCACTCATTCGGCGGCCTCCAGATCCTCGGCGAGGATTGGCAGTTGGACCTCGAAGACTGCGCCCCCCTCCGGCGCATTCCGGGCCGTCAGGCGTCCGCCGAAATCATTGATGATGCCCGAGGAAATGGCGAGACCGAGGCCCACACCGTCACCGGGCTGCTTGGTTGTGTAGAAAGGCTCGAAGAGGATGTCGAGGTCCGCAATCCCGTGCCCGTTGTCGCGGACCGTCAGGGTCGCGGTCTCGCCGGCGGACAGGATCAACTCGATTTTCGGGGTCTTGCTCTGCTTGGTGGCGTCCAGGGCGTTGCGGAACAGGTTGATCAGAACTTGTTCCAGCCGCAGCCGGTCGGCCTGCACCAGCACCGGCTCGGCGGGCATCGTGCGGGTGATTTCGACCCGGCGGCTCTTGAGTTGCGGCTCCATCATCGACAGCGCGCTGGATACGGCTTCGCGCACATCCATCGGTTCGAACGCCTCTCCACCCTTGCGGGCATAGGATTTCAGCTGCCGGGTGATTGCCCCCATGCGGTCGATCAGGTCGTCGATGCGCTGGAAGGAACTCAGCGCCTCCTCCGGCCGCCGCCTTTGCAACAGCAGCCGCGCCCCGGCGAGATAGGTCTTCATCGCCGCGAGCGGCTGGTTCAACTCGTGGCTGACGGCAGCCGACATCTCGCCGAGGGCCGCGAGTTTCGAACTTTGCTCCAGCGTCTGCTCGGCCACCTCCAGGTTCTTCTCCGCCTTTTCACGCTCGGCAATTTCCCGCTGAAGGCGTTGGTTCAGCACCCGCAGCTCCGCCGATTCCCGCTGGAACAGGCGGGACCGGGACTGCGCCTTGCGGCTCATGAAATAGAAGGTCGCGGCGAGCAACAGGGCAAAGCCCATGATTTCCAGGGCCAGAACGCCGTTCACCTGCTCCCGAACCGACTCGTAGGTGGTGAAGGACACGATCCGCCAGCCCTGGAACGGAATGCGCGCGTCGGAGCGTATCACCGCCTCGCCAAGCAGGTAGGCATCCGGCATCGTCAGCGACCAGTCGGTGGTGGCCTGCAAGGCCCGTGCGATGGCCGACGGGGCGGATTGCGCCGCCAAGGCATCTTCCACCGTGCGTCCGCGCCAGCGTGGTTCGGTCGCCAGGATGATGGTGCCTTCGCTGTCGGTGATCAGCACCGCGTCGGCGATGCCGGCCCAACTGTTCTCGAACTTCTGAAGATCGACCTCGACGACGATCACGCCGATGACCTCCCGATCGGAGGTGATCTTGCGCGAATAGGTAAAAACCTTGGCGTTGGTTTCCTGTTCCACGATGGAAAAGACGGTCTCGTTGGCGCGCAGGGCGTCCACGAAATATGGGGCGGTGCCGTGTTGTCCGCCCAACAGGCTGCGGTCGGTGGCCGCCACGACCCGGCCGTCGACGTCCAGCAGGACCAGCGCCGCGGCCCCGATCTCCTCTCGGAAGGAGATCAGCCGTTGCGAGGATTGCGTGAAATCCCCCGAGTTGAGCGCGCCAATGAGCGCAGGGTCCTGCGCCAGCAGCAGCGGCACTACCGAAGTTCGCTGTAACTCACTGACAACATTACCGGAATAGAGCGCAAGGCGGAGTTCTGCGCGGTTGCGCGTCGTCTCCGTGAACCGGTCGGTCAGGCCCAGATTGGTGACGTAGAGCGTCGCACTGGCCACACCCACGATGATGAGCGCCACGAGGCGGAGCATCCAGGGCGTGCCCTCTTCCGAGGGCGCGGGCGGGTTCGGGGTCACCGACATGGCCCCAAGGGTAGGCGATGCGGGCGGAAAACCCAAGAGGGCATAGGGCGTTGCCGCGCGCAAAGGCGTCGTGCCCGAAGGTGTGGACGACGTGGCGCGCGGGCACGATTCCGCGTGCTCACAATTGCCTCTTGCGTCATTTGCCGGAGCCGGGGAGGCCCTCGCGGCCATGAGTTCGTGCCCGGACACGACGCACTGGCCTGTCGGGACCATTCACGGATGACCGGGCCAGCGACACCAATGCTATCCGCGTGCCGTTGCCCGCCCGCGGCCCGCTTGCACCGGGCGTATCCGGGCAGGTTCCGGCAACACCGGCACGGGCGCCGCCTGCATGGCTTCGCCAGAGCGACGTATCATTTTCGCTTGGTGGAGTCCGATGCACAGACCGGGGACCGCAGCATGTGGCAATTCCCGCCCCGGGATCCGGTCTGGCCGTCCTGATCAAGATCATCGAGCAAGCCATTACCGGCGCGACCCGACGTTTAGCCATTTCCCTCCCAAGGCGCCTTTCGGCGTTCAAAGAAGGCCGCGATCCCCTCGGCCGCCTCCTTGCTTTCCCATCGTCGGACGAGCGCCTCGATCGTCTCGGCAATCACCCCTTCGTCGATCACGGGCCCGAGACGCCGTGCCAGTGCCTTGGCTTCTGCCACCGCGCCCGGGGCCACGTTGAGGTAGGGCACCAACTCGGCCTCGACCGCCGCATCAAGTCCGTCCGGCTCCACCGCCCGCGCCAACAGGTCGAGATCCACCGCTTCTTGAGCGCCAAAAACCCGGGCCGACATGAAGACGCGCCGCGCTTTCGCCTCTCCCATTCGCGCGATCACATAGGGGCCGATGGTCGCCGGGATCAGGCCGAGCCGGGTTTCGGTCAGACCGAGCTTCACCTCCCGGCTCGCAACCGCCACGTCACAGACCGAAATCAAGCCGACCCCACCGCCGAAAGCGTTGCCTTGCACCCGCCCGATGACGGGCCGTGGACAGGTATTGATCGCCTGTAGCATGCGGGCAAGCGCCGTCGCCTCGCGGGCCCGGGTGGCTGCGTCGGCGCGCATCTGCGCCTGCATCCAGCCCAGATCGCCGCCCGCACAGAAGGATCGCCCCTGCCCGGTCAGTACGATCACCCGAACGCCCGGATCCCGGCCGAGCCGGTCGGCCGCGGCGGTCAGTTCCGCGATCATTTGCGCCGACATCGCATTGTGTTTTGCCGGTCGCGCCAGGGCGAGCGTCGCCACGCCCCGCGCATCGACGTCGATCTGAAGGGTGGTCTCCGACTGCATATCTATCCCCATCTCCGCTGGTGATTGCCCCACGTCGCATTCCGCGGCGGGGTAGCTCCCGCCCCCGAGGCGCGCCGGCAAAGCCGCCGTCCCCGGCGTTGGGCCGGGCAGCGCCTGCGGCGCTGTGGACCGGCCTCGGGCGCCCGCCGGTTGCTGCCCCCGCGCCCGGTCATTCCGGCACCGGGGACGGGTCGCGCATCGATCGAGCCAGGGCGGCCGCCTCCGCCACGATCGCCGCATCGAGGTCGGTTTGCATTCCCTGGGACAGGAGCCAGGCGAGAACCTTTTCCGTCGCGACATTTCCCTGCGCGCCCGGTGCGTAGGGACAGCCGCCGAGCCCGCCGACAGCGGCGTCGAACACCCGGATCCCGAAGTCGAGCGACACAGCGATGTTGTCGACCGCTCGTCCGGCGGTATCGTGGAAATGCCCGGCGAGGTGCCTGGCCGGAACCTCTACGGTCACTGCATCCAGCATCTGCCGCACCTGCTCCGGTCGCGCCCGTCCGAGCGTATCCCCCAGCGAGACCTCATAGACACCCAGCGCAGCCAGACGGGCGGCGACCCGTGCCGGGGCGGCCGGCGCAACGGCACCGTCGAAGGGGCACTCCGTCACGCAGGAGACATAGCCTCGCACCGGCAAGCCCACCTCCCGCGCCAGATCCACCACCGGGGCGATGCGGGCAAAGCTCTCCTCGACCGAGCAGTTCAGGTTGGCCTGGCTGAACCCCTCCGAGGCGCTGACGAAAACCGCGATCTCGTCCGCCGCCGCCGCACGCGCCCGCTCCAACCCCTTCAGGTTCGGCGTCAACGCGGCGTAGGAGACCCCCGGCGCCCGCCGGATCCGCGCCATGACCTCGTCGGAGCCCGCCATCTGCGGCACCCACTTCGGGCTGACGAAACTCGCCACCTCGATGCGGCGGAAACCGGCGCGGCTCAGGGTGTCGATCAGCGCAACCTTTTCAGCGACGGGAATGGCCCGTGCTTCGTTCTGAAGCCCGTCCCGTGGCCCGACCTCAAAAATCTCGACGTGCTCGCCCATTCACCCCTCCCCATTACTGCCGAACAGATCCCCATTCAGCGCCCCGCCGCGTTGCCCTCGCCGCACCAGCCCGCCGCAGGCGCGCGCGGAACGCGCGCCCGGCCCAACGCTTTTTGTCCCGCAACGCGGGGCCAAAAGGGGCGGGAGCCCCTCCCCTGCCCGGCCGTAGCCTTGCCGACCGCCGCGACCTCGCCCCCAGCACTCAGGGCGCGCATGGCTGGTCCCGCAACGCAACCGACCGGATGCGCGCTCACACCTCCAGCGGGTCATAGAAATCCTGCTCATACAGCAGAGCCTGCCCCGGCTGTGGCAGCGCCGCTGCGAACCCCGGCCTTTCAGAGATCCGCGCGTACCATGCCGACAGTGCTTCGAACGGCTTGAGCCGTGCAAAATGGCGTGCCATGTAGATCGCCTGCCCCACCGAGATATCCGCCGCCGAGATCCCGCCTTTCAGCAGAGACGCGCGCCCGTCGGACAGCTGACGCTCCACCGCCGCGTAACATTTCGCCAACCGCTTCGCTTCGAGCCGCGTCAGGATTGGGCTGCGCATGTGGTCCTCGTAGAGCATCACATGCTGCTGCGTGAGCGTCGCCGAATGCGCGCTCACCGTTTCCGAAAAATGCAGCCAGATCAGCCATTCCGCCCGCTCCGGCGACTCCACCGGCCGCCCCAACCCGGCCTCCGGGAAACGCTCGCACAGTACCTGCGTGATCGCGCCGGTTTCCCAGATGACCTGGCCGTCGATCTCCAGCGCCGGAACCCGCCCCGCCGGGCTCAGCCCGAGGAACTCCGAGGTTCGGAGGTTCTTGCCGAACGGATGCACTTCGACCTCGAACGGGCAGCCGATCTCGTGCAGCAGCCACAGCGTCCGCATGGATCGCGTCTGTGGACAGTGATGCAGCCGGATCATTCCGCGTCCTCCGGCACCAGCCGGATCAGCGGATCATGGGCCGCGACCTGCGCGCCTTCGGCGACCAGGACCTCGGCTACGACGCCGGAGCGAGCTGCGGCCAGTCCATGCTCCATCTTCATCGCCTCCAGAACCGCAAGCCGGTCGCCCTCCGCGACGGCTTGCCCGGCCTGAACCAGAACCCGCCGGACGACGCCCGGCATCGGCGCCTCGACGACATTGCCGGCCTGCGTCGCGCTCCCACCGCGCTCCAGCGGATCGGGCAGGTCGAACGCCCAGGGCTGGCCGGCGAAAACCACCACTGCACCGTCGAGCAGACGTGCTGGCCCCGGCTCCCGCCGCTCCCCGATCAGCCAGCCGCTCGACCGTCGACGGCAGGGCAGATGCACGCCCTCGACCCGAAGGTCCACCCGCGCGCCATCCACCACCTCCATGACCACGGAATAGGCCTCCTCTCCCCGGCGCAACTCCACGCGTCGGGACGGCGGCTGCCAGAGGGAGAAGCCGAAAAACGCGTCCCTGTCCCCGTCCAGACCCGCCGCCGCCAGCGCAGCCCGCGCGACAATCTCGACTGACGGGGTGTCTTCGCGCACCAGATCGGCGAGATCCCGGCCGATCAGCCCGGTGTCCACGTCGCCCCGCGCAAACCCCGCGTGCCGCGACAGCGCCTCCAGGAAGGCGATGTTCGTGACCGTGCCGCCAACCTCTGTCTGCTCCAGCGCACGGGACAGACGCGCCAGCGCCACCGACCGGCTCGGCCCCTGTGTGATCACCTTGGCGATCATCGGATCGTACCACGGGCTGATCTCGTCGCCCTCCCGAACACCGCTGTCGTTGCGGGCGAGATCGGAGAACCGCAGGTGCTCCAGCCGCCCGGTGGCCGGAAGGAACCCCGCCGGCACATCCTCCGCATAGAGCCGCGCCTCGAACGCGTGTCCCTGCAACGGGATCTCCTCCTGCGACATTGGAAGCGGCTCGCCAGAGGCCACCCGCACCTGCCATTCCACGAGATCGATTCCGGTCACGGCCTCCGTCACAGGATGCTCGACCTGAAGGCGGGTGTTCATCTCCATGAACCAGAACCCGTCCGGGCGCAGCCCATCCGCCCCATCGACAATGAACTCCACCGTGCCCGCGCCGACATAGCCGATGGAGCGTGCCGCGCGCACCGCGGCTTCTCCCATCGCGGCGCGCACCTGCGCGGTCATGCCCGGCGCCGGGGCCTCTTCGATCACCTTTTGGTGGCGGCGCTGCAACGAGCAGTCGCGCTCAAAAAGATGCACCGCATTGCCATGCCGGTCACCGAAGACCTGCACCTCGATATGGCGCGGTTGCTCGATGTATTTCTCGATCAACACGGAGGGGTTTCCGAACGCGCCCTGCGCCTCTGCCTGTGCAGAGGCCAGCGCATCGGCAAACTCCCCTGCCCGCTCCACCAGCCGCATCCCCTTGCCGCCACCGCCGGCGACCGCCTTGACCAGCACGGGATATCCGATCCGCGCGGCCTCCTCGGCCAGCCTGTCTGCGTCCTGATCGGCGCCGTGGTAGCCCGGGACCACGGGCACACCGGCCTTCGACATCAGGTCCTTGGCGGCATCCTTCAGACCCATTTGCCGGATCGCGCTTGCCGGTGGCCCGACAAAGATCAGTCCCGCCGTCTCCACGTCCTGCACGAAATCCGGGTTCTCCGACAGGAAACCGTAGCCCGGATGCACCGCCTCCGCGCCGGTCTCCAGTGCCGCCGCAATCACGCGCGCACCATCGAGATAGCTCTCCGCCGGTGCCGACCCGCCAAGATGCACCGCTTCGTCGGCCATCTCGACATGCAACGCGCCGGAATCCGCGTCGGAATAGACCGCGACCGTGGACAGGCCCATCCCGCGCGCTGTCCGAATGATGCGGCAGGCGATTTCGCCCCTGTTTGCGATCAGCAGCTTGCGGATCATGACTGTCCCTTTCGCGCGGTGGTGACACGGCCACCGCGGATCCCGGTGCTTCCGATCTGCGTGAAACCGGCCGATTGCAATTCGTCCTCGATCGGCAACGGACCATCGAGTTCCTCGAACACCTCGCCGCCCGCAGCGATCCAGCCACCCGGCCGAAGCACACGGAACGCCTCGGCGAACGCGGCGGTGCGGTCGCTCCAATGGGCCACGGAATTCACCGCGAGCAAGCCATCGAAACAGGACGGCGCGAAGGGCAGCGCCTCGGCAGATGCAATATCGAAGACAATCCGGTCCGGGCTCAACCGACGCGCATGCATCACCATGCGTGCATGGGGGTCCACACCGGCCAAGCGCCCCGTCACGCCACACGCCGCCAGATAGCGGAGCGATGCGCCGGTTCCGCAACCGATGTCGAGAACGTCATCAGACATCGCGAAAGGGGCAGCATCGACAACCGCGCGGGTCGAAGCATCCTCGCCATGCGTTTCGGCATACCAGTCGATCGTGGCATCGTCCCATCCCGCCATCGCGATCACATCCGGAAGACGCCGAACCGCGTCTCCTCCACCGGGGCGTTCAGCGCCGCCCGGAGCGACAATCCAAGCACATCGCGGCTTCTGCGCGGGTCGATGACCCCATCGTCCCAGAGCCGCGCACTGGCGTAAAGAGGATGGGACTGGCGTTCGAACATCTCTTCCGTGGGACGCCGGAACGCGGCCTCCTCCTCGGCGGACCAGCTTCCGCCCGCCTTCTCGATCCCCGCGCGCCGGACCTGCGCCAGCACGCCGGCCGCCTGTGCGCCGCCCATGACCGAAATTCGGCTGTTCGGCCAGGTCCAGAGGAAACGAGGCTGGTAGGCCCTGCCGGCCATACCGTAGTTTCCAGCCCCGAACGACCCGCCGACCAGCATCGTGACTTTCGGCACGGAGGTCGTCGCCACCGCGGTCACCATCTTTGCGCCGTGGCGTGCGATCCCTTCGGTCTCGTATTTCCGACCGACCATGAAGCCGGTGATATTCTGAAGGAAAACAAGGGGGATCCTGCGCTGCGAGCACAGTTCCACGAAATGCGCCCCCTTCTGTGCAGCCTCCGAGAACAGCACGCCATTGTTGGCGACGATGCCCACCGGGCAGCCATGCACATGGGCAAAACCGGTCACCAGGGTGTCGCCGAACCGGGCCTTGAACTCGTCGAACCGCGACCCGTCGACCAGCCGGGCAATCACCTCCCGAATGTCATAGGGGGTCGACAGCGCCGCCGGAACGACGCTCAGGATCTCCTCCGGGTCATAGGCGGGCGGCTCAGGGGTCGCCCAATCCCTGCCGACGTCCGGCGCCGGCCCCAGCGACCCCACGGCGCGGCGCGCCAGTGCCAGCGCATGGGCATCGTCCTCGGCCAGGTAGTCGGCCACGCCGGACAGCCGCGTGTGCACATCGCCGCCGCCAAGCTCCTCCGCTGTGACCACTTCACCGGTCGCCGCCTTGACCAGCGGTGGCCCGGCCAGAAAGATCGTACCCTGTTCCTTCACGATGATGGTGACATCCGACATCGCGGGAACGTAGGCGCCACCGGCGGTGCAGGAGCCCATTACCACGGCGATCTGGGCGATCCCCCGGGCGCTCATCTGCGCCTGATTGTAGAAGATCCGCCCGAAATGGTCTCGATCGGGAAAGACCTCGTCCTGCTGCGGCAGGTTCGCGCCCCCGGAATCGACAAGGTAGATGCAGGGCAGATGGCATTCGGCCGCGATCTCCTGTGCCCGGAGGTGTTTCTTCACCGTCATCGGGTAGTAGGTGCCACCCTTCACCGTGGCGTCGTTGCACAGGACCATCACGTCCCGGCCCATCACCCGCCCGATGCCGGCGACCACCCCCGCGCAGGGCGCCGCGTCGTCATACATGCCATGTGCGGCGGTCGCTCCGATTTCCAGGAAGGGCGATCCCGCATCCAGCAGCGTCGCAACCCGTTCGCGCGGCAGCATCTTGCCACGGGACAGGTGCCGCTCCCGGGCGCGTTCACCGCCCCCCGCAGCCGCATGTTCGGCGGCCGCAGCAACCTCCGCGAGCGCCCTGAGATGGGCATCGCGATTGGCGCGGGCCTCGTCCGACCCCATCGCCACCTGGCTGTTCAGTTCCATCAGGTGTCCTCCCCTCCGGTGCCGTCCCGCACCGGGCCGTCATCCCCGTTCGCGTCGTCCTGTCCGGCGTCCGCCGTATCCGGCGGCGCGATCATCCTGCGTTCCATCAGCCAGCGCTGCCGGTAGGCGTAGCGCGCCGCCCGGGACACATCCGTCTGGAAACTCGCGTTCACGGCCGCGGCGACCGCGCCCCCCACCACCGGCACCACCTGTCCGGCTTTGCGCCCCACCAGCCCGAACCCAAGTTGCCGCGCGACGCGCTCGACCACTGTGTCCGTCACCCATTTGCCGCCCTTTTCCAACACCAGCCGCCCTTCCGGGCTGGCAAGAAAGGCCGCCATCTCATTGAGGGATTTCAGTGTTTCGCCACGCGCCCGGTCGGCGCCCGAGGTCGCCACCTGGAGCACAAGCAGCCGAAAGGCGCGCTCCTCCTCACTGTCGGTGTTGAAACCATAGGCCGCACCGGTCGCACGCACATTGGCGACCGCCATCGCGATCGTGGCCGGGATATCCACCGTCATGCCCGGCGCGCCAAAAAAACCGGCGGCGCCGCCGCTGGCCGCGTTTCCGCCAACAGCCCAGGCCTGCGCGCGCAGGGCGGCCGCCTCGCATGCGGCGAGCTCCTCCACGGCATGGCCCGAAACATTGTCGGGAATCGCCAGGCCGACAGCGCGGTCGGCCATCTCAAGCCCCTGCCGCACAACCCGTGGCGGCACGAGGCGGGACAGCAAACCGCTCACCGGGGCCGTCACCCGCTCCGCACCCCGACCCAGCCGGGTCGGACGTTGGTCCTCGAACTCCTCCTGCCGCTTCAAGGCCTCGCGAAGCACCTCCGCAGCCTGCGGCCTTGGATTGGGGACCTTGTCGGTCATGTCATACCCTCCGTCGCCCACCGGCGCAGTTCGCGGCGGATGATCTTGCCGCTGATCGTCATGGGCAGGCTCTCGACAAAATGCACGCGCCGCGGATATTCATGCGCGGCCAGACGCGTTTTCACGTGGTCCTGCAACGCCTTGCGGGTCGCATCGGACCCATCTTCACCGGGCTTCAGCACGACGAAAGCGGTGACCAGTTCCGTGCGCGCGGCATCCGGTGTGCCGACGACACCGACGCTTGCAACCGCCGGATGGGTCAACAGGCAATCCTCGACCTCGCCCGGGCCGATCCGATAGCCGGACGAGGTGATGACGTCGTCGTCCCGCCCCTTGAAGCGCAGGACGGCACCGTCCCGCTGCCCGCGATCCCCGGTCAGCATCCAGTCGCCACGGTATTTCGCGGCCGTCGCCTCGGGGTTGTTCCAGTACTCCAGCATCATGGAGGCGGATCCCCGGCGGACCGCGATATCGCCTTCCTGCAGCGTCGGGCGCCCGTCGTGGTCGATCACCTCGACCTCGTGGCCCGGAACCGGTCGCCCCATGGCTCCCGGCACCGGGTCGAACATGGCACCACAGGCGCTGACGATCATGTTGCATTCGGTCTGCCCGTAAAACTCGTTGATGGTCAGACCGAACGCACGGCGCCCCCAGTCCAGCATCTCGGCCCCGAGCGGCTCCCCGCCCGAAGCGACCGAGCGAAGCCCCGTGAGCCGAACATCGGCCGCCTTCAGGGCCCGCAGTGCGGTTGGCGGGAAAAATACATTTCGGACAGAGGCTTGCGTGACGATCCTGACGCATTCCTCCGGCGTGAACTTCGCCATCCGGGCCGCGACCACGGGAACTCCGTGCCAAAGGCCCGGCATCAGCACGTCAAACAGCCCCCCGATCCAGGCCCAATCTGCTGGCGTCCAGAGAACATCGCCTTCCAACGGCATGAGATCATGAGAGATTTCTACGCCCGGCAGGTGTCCCCGCAGCACCCGATGCGCATGCAAGGCGCCTTTCGGATTGCCCGTGGTCCCGGAGGTATAGATCAGGACGGCGGGATCCTCGGGCCCCGTTCGGCGCGTTTCGAAGGCCGGTCCGGGCTCAGTGTCCTCGGCAATCACGATCCGTGGCGGTTTCTGCAGCCCCTCCACAGAGCGCACAGCGTCGGAGCTGGTGCAGGCCTGAAGGCGGGCTACCCCGGCGGGATCGGTCACCACCACCTCCGCGCCACTGTCGGCCAACCGCACCGCCAGGGCCTCGGGCCCGAAAAGCGTGAACAACGGGATCGAGATCGCTCCGATCTTCCAGATCGCGATATGCGCCGCCGCGGTCCACGGTGACTGGCTGCGGAAGACGGCCACCCTGTCGCCCGGTCCCACGCCCTGCGCCACCAGCCTGTGCGCCAGACCATCGGCCATTTCGCGAAGCTGCGCATAGGTCGTTTGCCGCAGCCCCTCGCCCGCCACCTCGATAAGGGCGACACGTTCCGGCTCCGCCGCGGCCCAGCGGTCGCAGACCTCCTCCGCCATGTTGAGCCGGGCCGGGATGTCCCAGCCGTGGCCGTCCAGCAGGCGACGGTATGTGGGAGTGGAGATCACAGGATCGCCCGGGCAGCAGCCCGGCTGTCGGCATTTCTTGGACTGATCGCGCGAAACCTCTGGCCATCGGGGTCTGGCGCGCGGGACGGGCGCCGATTGCGGGGCCACCCCTTGACGATGGCCGCGCACCGGGTTCCAGGATGCGTCTGTCGGTTGGCGCCGATTGCCGGTGTCTGGAAGGCGACATCGTCGCCGAGCCCGAGTGGTGCTTGCACCGAGCGGCAGCCCGCAGGATCACACCGCCGAACCGCCCACCGGTGCGCCGCGCCACCGCGCGATGTAAGCCCCCACGCCCCGCCAAATGAACCTTCCGAGCGCAGCAGCGGCAATGCCGTCCCGGCCGCGACCTTGCGACGTGTCGCGGACATTCCCCGCAAGACGCACCAAATCCGTTGTCCGGGCGTAGCCCGCACCGCTGCGCACCATGCAGCGGCCATCGCGCGAGGATCTCCGATCCCGCGCAATCCCCCCGTGGCAGGCAGACCGGCACGGGGCTTCGCATGCGCCCGCCGCTGGGGACCATATAAGGGATGTGCCGTCCTCACGGCAGGAGGAACCTCGGGTCGAGGGACGCCCCCAACGCCCGCAACTTGGCCAGCCGCAGCGCCTGGGCACGGTAGCCACAGCTCACCGCCTGATCCTTCGGCACGTCCGCGCAATAGGCCACGGACCCGGCCTCTATCTCGCCCCTGATCTCAAGGTAGTTTTCCTTGGCAAACTCCGGCACCCCCTCCAATTCGGACGGGAGACGCCCGACCAAGGTATCGCCGCGCGCCGCGAGGGCCGTCGTCAACGCTTCTTCGCACGCCAGAACATCCGCGCCACAGCCCTGATGGGCCGCATTGAAACAGACGACGGAGGTGTTGAGCACATCGCGCTCCTCGATCCCGTCCAGCAGGCAGGCATCCATCTGTTCCAACATCTCCGGCGGCAATTGCTCTGCCTCGGCGGCGGTTGCACTCCACACCGGCGCCACGACGACAGCCACGGCAAGCCACGACATCATCCACTTTGCCTCAGCCATCGCTCAGGGCTCCTCTCGGGTTTGCTTTCCGCCTTCCCGACTGCCCGGAGGCAGCGGCTGGTTCAACCGGTTCACCAAACGCAGCGCCGTTCGGCCGCCCGGCGTTGACGTTGCACCTCGGGTCGATCGGGGCCGGTGCCCCGCGCCCCACCCCAAGAACACAACGGGCATTCCAACGCGCGTCGCGCAGGGTGCGGTCCCGACGCCAGCCATCACCTGTCGCGCCCGCGCTGCCGCTGCATCGCCGGAACCGTCCCGTCGAGAGCGTCCACGAGGGGCCAACCGCCGAGCCGCCCCGACGGGTTCCGCCGCGACAGGTGGCAATCATGGCCGGGTCGGGGTTCGCGCGCGGCCTAGCCATCGCCAAGAAACCCTTCGAGGTGCAGCACCTGTTCCGCCGTCATCCGCATGTGGCACCCGAGCACCGCTGGACCGCTCCCGGACCCACCGCCCCATTGCGCCTGTTCATACTCGCAGGCTGCGTCCCGATAGGGGATCCAGGCACGCTGCATCGCACGCAGCGCAGGTGCGAGGCGCGGCGCCGACGAGCCCAGCTTGTCCAGTTCCGCGTCGGATGCCTTCTCCTCTGCCATCAACGCCGTGTAGCGCGCGTTCAGGCGATCATCCCACCAGTCCAGTTCCTGATTGATGCAGGACATCATGCCGATCGTGGTGAAGCCCTCCGCGTCGCCCTCCATGCAGGCATTCGCACCCGCACCGATGCAGGCCCGACGGGCAGGCTCGTCCGCCGCGCGATCGAGGCAGCTTTGCGTGGCCTCGGGCGAAAACAGCATGTCGCCATCCGATTGTCCGACGACCGGCCCGCCAATTGCAGCGATGCCCACGGCCGCCAGAACAGCGCGAAGATACACAGAAATCATAGCTCCGGGTTCTCCTTAATCTGAAGGACCTCGCGGCCCAGAGAGTGGCTGACGGCGGCCCTGATGGCCACCAACAGCCCGAGAAACAGCAGGTCGCCCAGATCGAGGCTCAATGCCGTGTGCATGATATCGGAAACGATGAAAACCGTGAGACCCGCGAGGATATAGCGGGCCAGATCGATCCGTTGTTCGTTCACGATCCGCGCCCTGAGAGGTGAAGCGAGCTTTGTCTCCGACCGCACGAACCCCCATAGGAACCGGATAACGCCGACCAGCATGATCAGCATGGCAATGATGTCTATCCACGCCGCTACATGCTCCAGAACAAGGGTGATCGCTCCATACTCGGAGTACAGAAGGCTGGGCGTGCCTTGCCAGAATGGCCCGGTATCTTCCACGGTCTACCCCATCGATTGCATCAACTCCCGACCGATGAGCATGCGCCGAATCTCAGACGTGCCGGCACCGATCTCCATGAGTTTTGCATCGCGGAAGAGCCGGCTGACAGCGGAATCGTTGAGGAACCCTGCCCCTCCCATGGCTTGCACGGCCTGGTGGGCCTGGGTCATGGCGGCTTCGGAGGAGTAGAGCACGCAGGCGGCGGCATCCTGGCGGGTCACCTGGCCACGGTCGCAGGATCTTGCGACCTCGTAGACATAGGCGCGCGCGGTGTTCATCGCGGTGTACATGTCGGCAATCTTGGCCTGCATCAGCTGGAATGAGCCGATCGCCTGCCCGAACTGCTTGCGGTCCCGCATGTAAGGCATGATCTCGTCAAGGCACGCCGCAATGATCCCCGTGCCGATCCCGGCCAGCACGACCCGTTCGTAGTCGAGCCCGGACATCAGCACACGCACGCCCTTGCCCTCCTGCCCCAGCACGTTTTCGAACGGCACTTCGACATCCTCAAAGACCAGCTCGGCCGTGTTTGATCCGCGCATGCCGAGCTTGTCGAAATGCGGGGACGTGGAGAATCCGGCCATCGTCTTCTCGACGATGAAGGCGGTGATACCGCGCGATCCCGCATCGGGGTCGGTCTTTGCGTAGACGACAAGCGTGTCCGCATCCGGTCCGTTGGTGATCCAGTACTTTGTCCCGTTGAGCACGTAGCGGTCGTTCCGCTTCTCCGCGCGCAGCTTCATCGAGACGACGTCGGACCCCGCGCCGGCCTCCGACATCGCCAGCGCGCCCACATTCTGACCGGAAATCAACCCCGGAAGGTATTTCCGTTTCTGCTCCTCGGTGCCGTTGAGCTTGATCTGGTTCACGCAGAGGTTGGAATGCGCCCCGTAGGAGAGCGACACCGAGGCGGAGGCGCGCGCGATCTCCTCGACCGCGATGGTATGCGCGAGATAGGACATGCCCGCGCCACCGTATTCCTCGGAGACGGTGACACCCAGTAGACCCAGTTCGCCCATCTCCTGCCAAAGCTCGGGCGGGAAGGTATTGGATCTGTCGACCTCGGCCGCCAAGGGCTTCACCCGCTCCTGGGCCCACCGGTGTACCATCTCCCGAAGAGCGTTTGCCTCCTCCCCGAGATCGAAGTGCATTGTCGCAGTAAACATCGCTCCCGGGCCTCCCCTCCCGTTATTGAACGCTTGTTCAAATACTAGACACAGCTCGGCGGAGTGGTCAATCGGGTGATTGGGTGGGATACGGCCAGTGGAAGGGTTTCGCCGATGCCGGCCAATGCCGTAAAAACGGGCCGGCGATGATCGCGCGGGATCTGTCAGGCCCGCAATGGCACCAAACCGAAACCGGGGATTGGTGCACTGTCCACGTGCGGGGGTCAAAAACGAAAATCGCCCCCCGGCATTGGCCGGAGGGCGGAAATCAGGGTGGCGCACCGGGCGCCGTATCTTTCAGGTCGGCATTGCCGACCCGATTGAAATCTCAGCTCAGAGAAGCTGCAGGTTGATGGCGCTTTCGCGGCCATCCCGCCCGGCTTCGATGTCGAAGCTGACTTTCTGGTTGTCGGCCAGGCCGGTGAGGCCAGAGCGCTCGACAGCCGAGATGTGGACGAAGACGTCCTTGCTGCCACCATCGGGGGCGATGAACCCGTAGCCTTTGGTGGTGTTGAACCATTTCACGGTGCCGGTAGCCATATCCGTGTCTCCTAAAAATGTGCTGTCCGCGGAATTGCGACAGCTGGTCGGCATCAGCGCAAGATCGAGAGCACATCCGCCTGCATGGGGGAGACTTGGGTCGATAGTGGTAACGATGCAGTTCCCGCGTAGCAGATTGGGTCCGTTTGGGAAAGCAGAACATGAAACCGAACACCGCCTGACACACACTTTTTTGCGATTTTCCGCTCTCACCTGCCGGTTTCGGTCCGTCGCAGCGGGTTTCGGGGCCCGATTTGGAGTTGCAGCCCGCCCAAACGCCCCCCCGACGGGCAGATTCCATGAGGTCCTAGCCGCGCCCACCGCTGTGGTCGCAGTGACGGAAGCCCGGCAGGATCTCTACGCGACGTTGACAAAACTGTAGCGGTGCGTCGGCCGACCGCTCAACGACCGAAGGGCTCGACCACGCCTCCTCCGCCAGATTGCGCTTCATCCACAATCCCCTGCAGGCTAGACAGGATGGAAGTGGACAAAGCCGGATCCGACATGCCCGACACACCTCCGCGCGCGCTGATCGCTCCCGCCACCCTGCGCTGGGTGGCGCTGGTGCTGGTCACCGCTTTGATCACGCTGATGTTCTTCGGGATGATCCGCTCATTCCTGATCCCCCTGATCATGGCGGCCATCGTTGCCGAACTGTCCCGTCCGCTCTACCGGCGGATCCGCACGTTCCTGGGGGGACGGCGGCACCTGGCCTCCGCGGTCACGCTGGTGCTGATCCTCGTTCTGGTCATCCTGCCCGTGATCTTGATCGCGTCGATCGCCGCCCAGCAGGCGCTTGGGCTGTCGCGATCCGTCGTCATGATCGTGAATTCACTGACGGCGAGCGCCACGGAGGCGGCCCTTCCCGACTGGATTCCCTACCAGGAGGACATCGACGATCTCGGCCCTGAAATCGCCAACAAGGTTGCCGATCTGATTACCGCCGTCGCGCGCTACATGGTGGCCACGTTGTCGTCTCTCTCCCGGGGGACAGCGCTGTTCTTCCTCGACACGTTCATCTTCCTCTATGCCATGTACTTCTTCCTGCAGATGGACACGCCGGTGATGACGCAGATCCTTCGATTCACCGGGTTGGCGGCAGAGACCCAGACCAAAATTGCAGAGCGGTCGGTGTCCGTCAGCCGCGCCACGATCAAGGGCACGCTGGTGATTGGCGTGGTTCAGGGCGTTCTGGGCGGTATCGGGTTCTACGTCGCCGGCATTGACGGCGCGACATTCTGGGGCGTCGTCATGGGGATCGTCTCGATCATTCCCGGCATCGGCCCGAGCCTCGTACTCAGTATCGGCGTGGTCTACCTGCTTGCCATCGGCCAGACCGGCGCCGCGATCGGTCTGGGGCTCTGGGCCGGGCTGGTGGTGACGACCATCGACAATATCCTGCGCCCGATCCTCGTGGGGCGCGACACGCAGATGCACGACATCCTGATCCTTGTCTCTACCTTCGGCGGGTTGGGCATGTTCGGCGCCGTCGGCCTGATCCTTGGCCCGGTCGTGGCGGGACTTTTTGTGACGATCTGGACCACGCTGGCCGAAGCCGCTGCGATGCCGCCGGACGGGGCACACGGCCCGCCGGAGACCCGAAAGGTGACCGGATGATAGCGACGCCAACCCGGCGGTAGATCCCTGGCCAGCGCGCCCGACGGACCACCGCCACCGCACAGCATTTGCAAGGGGAGGAGGCGGCGGTTCCCGGAAAGCGGCCGGGGCGCCACCGGGAGATCCAGCCCGGCCTCTCTCGGGCAGACCTTCGCGCCGGCCCCACGGAAGCAAGGTCGGTTCACCCGGCTCGGCAACTGTTTGACGATGGACGATGGAGTTCCCTGGCTGCTGGCGTTTTCGAGGCGCAGCGTTGGCACAGGTTGCTGCCAGAGGCCGAGGTCACGCCGCAACGTCTCACCAGTCGCTCCCCTCGGGCAACTCCTGCGGAAACCACCCCGCACATGGATGGCCGAACCATACGACGTTGATCTTTCCGGGACCGGGCGATACCACTTCGGGACGCCCAATCCAAAAAAGAGCCAACGTGCAGCCCGTCGATCGCCAGCAGCCCCCCTCCCCCGCAACGCCCGGTTCGAAGGGCCGCGCCTCCGACCTCATCGTCGAGCGCCTGCAGGAGATGATCCTGTCGGGAGAACTGGCCCACAACACCCCGCTGCCCTCCGAGCGCGAATTGATGGAACGGTATTCCGCAAGCCGGACCGTTATCCGCGAGGCCGTGGCCACGCTGGCCAGCCGCGGGTTCCTTGAGGCAAAGCCGCGATTCCGCCCGATCGTGCGCAAGCCGGGCTACGATACAGCGCTGAACTCCGTGGGCAGCATCGTCGAGCTGCTTCTGCAGCAGGACGGCGGCATAGCCTCGTTATTCGAGAGCAGGGTGTTCGTCGAACGGGGGCTGGTCCGCGATGCCGCGCTCATGGCCACGCGGGAGGATATCGCGGCGCTGAAGGATGCGCTGGCCGCAAACGGACAGGCCGTGGGCGATTCCGAACGGTTCTTCCAGACCGACGCGGCCTTCCACGGGGTGCTGTACCAGGTGCCCCGCAACCCGATCTTCCCGACCCTGCATGACGCCTACACCTCCTGGTTGCATCCGCATTGGGCGCAGATGGCGAACATGCCGGAGCGCAACGAGATGAACTATGCCAGCCATCAGGCGATCTATGCCGCGATAACGGAACGTGACCCCGATGCCGCCGAAGCCGCCCTCGTGCAACACCTGACCACCAGTTGGGAGCATGTTCGCGACACCTTCTGATCGACGGTTTCTGATCGACTGCAGCCGGGCGGAGGCCCTCCGACCGGGCGCACGCCCCCGGTGACAGCGGATTGGCAAAGCAGACTGGCGCAGGATCACCGCCCCAGCCTGACGCCGACCGCCTGCATGCAGACCCCATTTCGTATGCCTTGCCCGTCCCATGCAAGAACATCCCCCCAAGCCACCCGCCCCTGACGTCGCCCTCAGCGCTTCGCTGCGTTCGATTGGAGCACCTCGTTGCCTTCGACCGGGAACGACACCGGCTTCAGAGGATTTGCTCCTGCACCCGGGCATGGCGCGCTTTGGCACCGGCCTCGCAGACTTCTCGCCCACGGGCGAGCGGGCCCCCATGCCTCGATGGGAGCGTCGACCAGCGGTCCGCAGTGCAGGACCGGAATGGCACCGTCCACGCCAAACGCCGCCGGCCAGAGGGTATTTTCGGATCCGTGCCTGCCTCTGGACTTCCCGCATCGGGAATGCCCTGATGGGCACGCACAGCACATCGACACTGGAGAGACCATATGCACCGCCTGCTACTTCTGCCGATTGTCCGGTGGACGGTCCTTCTCGCAATGCTGCTGGCCGCGATCATCCTTGAGCCCCTGTTCGGCGAGTCGAAGACCATCGATCTGCTCGTGCTCGCCCTGTTCGAGTTCGCCGTCGTGGGCGCCCTCCTCACCAGCCTGAGCGACACCCGGGCGCTGAGCTTCGGCGGGCTTGTCACGCTGATCTGGTTCGGCCTTTCCATCCACGCGGTTCGGTACGACGGCTTGTCCGGAGTTTCGGCGACGTTTTCTCTCGTGATGCTTCTCGGGTCGCTTGTCGTCACCTTCCTCAACCTGATGCGCCGAAAGGAAGCCGATCTCGATGCCCTGATCGCCGCGATCTTCGGCTACCTGCTGATCGGCATGACCTGGGCCTCACTGTTCGTTCAGGTGGAGCGGATGTCTCCCGGTGCGATCAGCTACCCCGAGGGCGAGCCGCTCTGGTCGTCGATGGTCTACTTCAGCCTGGTGACACTTACCTCGCTTGGCTACGGCGATATCCTGCCCGTCAGCGGCATCGCGCGCGTGTTGGCCGCGCTGGAGGCCGTTATCGGCGTGCTCTATCTGGCGGTGATGGTCGGGAGTATCGTCGGCTCCTTCGAACGCAAACCCCGGAAGGATCCCGGAGCCTGACATTGGCCGACAACCCCTCGGTCTGAAACCGGGATCAATACCGCGACTGGGCCTCGTAGAAGGCCGCGATGTCCTCCATCTCCCCGGGGCTCAATTCCGCCGCGGCCTTCGCCATCTGCTCGTCCTCGCTCTCGTCGATGCGTTTGCCACTGGCGTAGTTTCGCATCTCCTTCACGAGGTATGACGCTGGCTGCCCGGCGAGCATCGGGGTCACGCGAAAGCTGGTGGAGCGGGCATTGCCATCCATCCCGTGACACCCCGTGCACTTGCGCGCAACGGCAAGCTGCCGCCCGTTGACCGGGTCACCCGCTGCGACAGCTTCAGCGGCGAAACCACTGAGGGCACACGAAAACAGAATGAGCGACAACCGGGCCATGGCTGCATTGTACCACATTTGGCACGCGCAACACAGGATCGCACACACAGCCGCCTCGTGTCACCGCTCCGACATGCACCCACGTCCTGAATCATGCAGGGCAATTGGCGCGGGACAATTACCAGCCACGCAGACGAAAAACCTTAAATGCCCCGCGCGCGCGATTGCGATTGCCGATTGCCAGCCGATCCAGCGGAACCCGGACAGGGCACGCCGACCACGTCAGGTCATCCCCGTTCGCCCCCGGTCCCGGCCTGCCACACGGCGGAAACCTCCGCGCGGATGATCCGCGCGAGCGTCACGCAATCCTCCAGCGAAAAGGTCAGCGGCAACCGCATGTCGAGCAGCCCCGCGAGGATGCGGTCGCTTTGCGGCATCGGCTCCGGCGCGGCATAGTTCCAGTGGCAGTACCGGGAGGTGAAGGCCACGGGCTCGGGCACACCAAACCATTTCAACTCGACCCCGCGCGCGGCACACCGGTCAAGCACCTCGCGCACCCCTGGCTCGGGCCAGTCGAGCAGCAGCGCCTGGAAGGAGGATCCGACGAAAGCCTCCTCCGTGGGCCGATCGACAAGGGTCAGGCCGGGCGTGTTGCGCAGCCCCTCCTCCACCACCCTGTAGCGGGCCGTCCAGGCCGCGCATTGCGCGGGCAGGATCGCGAGCTGCGGCCGCAGGATCGCCGCGCGCAGGTTGTCCATGCGCCCGGAAATGTTCGGCACCTCCAGCTTCAGCCGCTCGAACACCTCCGGGGCCGGGGCCGCGCCGTGGCGTTCATAGAGCATGTAGCTGCCCGACAGCAGGATGGAGCGGGCGGCAATCTCCTCGTCATCGGTGACCAGTAGCCCGCCTTCGCCGGAGTTCATGTGCTTGTAGGTCTGTGTCGAATAGCAGGCGACCGCGCCATGGCGGCCCGACGGCACACCGCGCCATTGTGCGCCCATCGTATGGGCGCAATCCTCCACGACGATCAGGCCATTGGCGTCACAGATCTCCATCAAACGGTCCATGTCACCGACATGGCCCCGCATGTGGCTGAGAAGGAGCACCGACGCCTCCCCCGCCTTCGCGGCAAGGTCGTCGAGGTCGATCGTCAACTGCTCTGTCACCTCGACGAAACGCGGCACCGCGCCGAGCGCGGCAATGGCCCCGGGCACGGGCGCGAGCGTGAAGGCATTGGTCAGAACGGTATCGCCCGGCCGTACACCAACCGCGCGCAGGGCAGTCGCAATCGCATAGCCCCCCGACGCCACCGCAAGGCAATAACGTGCCCCGGTGAAGGCCGCGAACTCCTGCTCCAGGAGCGCGACCTCTCCAACCTCTCCCGGCGCCACGTTGTAGCGGTGCAACCGGCCATGGCCGAGGACGTCCAGCGCGGCATCGATACCGGCCTGCGGGATGGGTTCCTGCTGCGTGAAGTTCCCGGTGAAAACGTCTGTGCGATCTGTGCTCATGGCAAAGATTTGGCGCTGACCGGCGGGAAGGTCAATGCGCGGCTTCGGGTCCGGTATTGCGATGCCGGGTCGCGGTGGCCGCGCGGGGTGCCAGCCGCATGTGGCGCGGGACAAACCTGTCCGGGCACACCCCGCACCCGCTCTTTCCGCAAAGGCACACCGGTCCGGCGGCGAGAATGGCGCTGGCAGCATACAAGTTGCCCGCGCCCGGCGGCGACGGTCACGCGCCGTCAGACACTGCCTGCACGCGCCCGTTTCGCAATGATATGGGTCAGCAGGATCAGGACGAGCCAGACCACGAGGACAAGGGGCCGTCCAGCCGCCGCCAGTGGCACCGTCAGCGCGCCGATCCCGATATTGATGGCTTCCTGGATTTCGAACCCGCTGCTCAGCATCGTCGGAAGGCTGAAGATCAAGCCCCCCACCGCGCCGGCCAGCAGCGTTGCGAGGGTTCCGCCGATGACCGACAGGACCCAGCCCGGCACCCCGCCACGCCCGAAGAGCGCGGCCAGCAGCCACCCTACGATGGCACCGCCAAACGCCTGCGATATCACCTGCGTGGTTGCAAAACCGGTGAGCCCCTCCGCCGCGCCAGGATCGGTCGGGCGTTCCTCCAGCAGAAACGTGAAGACAAAAGCCGCCGCGATGATGGCCATCATCAGCGCCACGACGGTCCGCGGCGTCCTGCCACTCGATTCGGCTGTACTCATGTCCGGTCTCCAATTCCCGCTTCCCATGGGCGCCAATCTGACCGGGATTGCCGCCCATGGGAAGGCCCTGATCAGCCTGCTCCGGCGGTTGTCCCGTTGCGCAACTGGCGGGCGCGCAGATGGGTTGGCACGATCAGCACCAGCCAGAGCGGCAGGAGCCACGGCGTTTCCACCATGTTGCCGAAGACGAAGAGCGGACCGAACAAGGTGCCATAAACCGGCAGCACGAAGGTCCCGCCAATGGCACCGCCGAGCAGACTTGCGAGCGTCCATCCGAGCAGCGACCACAGCCAGCCCACGGCGTCCGCCCGACCGAAAAGCGGGGCACAGAGCGTCCCCGCCAGCAGCGCACCGATCCAGGCCGAACCGGTCATCCAGATCAATGCCGTGGTCGTGTCGCCGTCGACCTCTCCGAGTCCGGCGAAGCCATTCCAGACCATGACCAGCCCATAGATCGCCCCGGTCGCCGCCACGGCCAGCCCGGTCGCCCAGCGTTGCCCCCTGGTCAGTCGCCCTGCCGTGCTCATGCGCTGCCCCTCCTGTCGTTGCGCCGATGGTGACAATTGCGCTCCCTTGCGTCAATCGCGGGCATGGGGAGTTGGTTTCACCGTGTCGCGCACTGGCCGTGTCCGGGTGGCCATCAACGGTCGCCCGGCGGCTCCGATGCGCCGGCTGTCAATCGTGCCGTGGCCGCCCTCCCGCACTTGCACCCCTTCCCGATATGGTGCATCCCCGTCGGCGGCCCCGCCCCCCAGGCTCGGGCGGAATGGCAGGATTTGAGGACGACGATCATGGCAGCAACCCAGGCAGACCCGAACATCAAGCCCACCGAGGAAATCTCGGTCCGCGATGTCTTCGGCATAGACACCGACATGGTTGTAAAGGGCTTCGCCGAGCCGACGGACCGCGTGCCGGAGATCGACTCCACCTACAAGTTCGACCCCGACACCACGCTGGCGATCCTCGCGGGTTTCAGCCACAACCGGCGCGTCATGGTGCAGGGCTATCACGGCACCGGCAAGTCGACCCATATCGAACAGGTTGCCGCCCGGCTGAACTGGCCTGCCGCACGGGTGAACCTCGACAGCCACATCTCCCGGATCGACCTGATCGGCAAGGACGCGATCAAGCTGCGCGACGGCAAGCAGGTGACAGAGTTCCACGAGGGCATTCTGCCATGGGCCCTGCGCAACCCGGTTGCCATCGTCTTCGACGAGTATGATGCCGGCCGCGCCGACGTGATGTTCGTGATCCAGCGGGTGCTGGAGCATGACGGCAAGCTGACCTTGCTGGACCAGAACGAGATCATCACTCCGCATCCCTGTTTCCGCCTGTTCGCGACGGCGAATACCGTGGGCCTGGGCGATACGACGGGCCTCTACCACGGCACCCAGCAGATCAACCAGGCACAGATGGACCGCTGGTCACTGGTCGCGACGCTGAACTATCTCAGCCACGATGCGGAGACGGCGATCGTGCTCTCCAAGGCCCCGACCTACAATACCGAGAAGGGTCGCAAGACCGTCTCCCAGATGGTCACGGTGGCGGATCTGTCCCGCACGGCCTTCATGAACGGTGAGTTGTCGACGGTGATGTCGCCGCGGACGGTGATCAACTGGGCGCAGAATGCGCTGATTTTCCGGTCGGTGGGCTATGCCTTCCGGCTGACGTTCCTCAACAAGTGCGACGAGCTCGAACGCCAGACCGTGGCCGAGTTCTACCAGCGCTGCTTTGACGAGGAACTGCCAGAGAGCGCCGTGTCCACCGCGCTGGTGTGATGCACCTCGGCCTGATCGGCGGCATCGGCCCCGCGGCTACGCTGACCTATTATGCCCGCCTCGTGGAACGGTTCCGGGCGGCTGGACTGCCGCTAGAACTGACGATCGTGCATGCCGATGTCGGCGCGCTCGTGGACAATGCCCTTGCCGACCGTCGCCACGAACAGGCCGAGATCTTCGCCCGCCACATCCGGCAATTGCAGGGAGCGGGCGCGGAGCTTGCCTCCATCACATCCATCGGCGCCCATTTCTGTTTTGCGGAAACCGAGGCGCTGTCGCCCCTTCCCCTGTTGAACGCGGTCACGCCGATCGACACCCATTGCGCGGAAGTCGGGATCAACCGCATCGGCCTGCTCGGGACGGAGGCGGTGATGGCCAGCCGGCTCTACAGACAGCTTCACCAAACGCAGGCCGTGGTGCCGGACGGGGATCTCCGCGACTGGGCCCGGGCCTATGTCGACATGGCCAGGGCCGGCACCTGCTCCGACACCCTGCGGAAACGCTTCTTCGCGGCTGGCAGGGAGATGGTGGAGCAGCAGGGGGCGGAAGCCGTCTTGCTGGCCGGGACCGATCTCGGCCTTGCCTTCGACGGCCACGATCCCGGCTACCCTGTGATCGACGCCCTCGACATCCATGTGGCGGCCTTGCTGGCGGCAGCCATCCCCGCCTGAGCGGATCTCGCACGCTTCGTCGTCCGCGCATGCCTGCGCCTGCCCGAAGTTGCAGGTTTCGGGAGGGTTTCGCTACGCTTTCAATGACGTTACACGCCGTATTTCACCCACGACACGGAATGTGAAGTTTTCACATTGCACAGTTGATCGGCGGCATTTTCGCGCTAATGATTAACTTATGGTCAGTTTGAAAACATTCTTTGTCACGCTGTCTCTTTCCCTTCTCCCCGCCACGGCGCCTGCGGAGCCTGCCACGACGCATCCGATGCTGGACACGTTCGCAGGTTGCGCCGGGCGCCTCTCCGCGCTCATGCAGCATCAATGGCTGTTTGCGGATCCTGCCGCCCGCGAGACAGAGGCGCGGCGGGCCGACATGGTCGCGCTTCTGGACGCGGTCATGCCAGTGCGCGTCGGCCGCGAGGTCCTCAGTCGCCGCACCGCCGCCCGCAGCGCCCATACCGCGCTGCTGACCCGCGCCGCGTTCAACGAGGATACGGCAGATGCCGCCTGGGCGCGCCGACGGGCAGAGGCAGAGATCCAGCTTTGCTACGACCTCGTCCTGCGCTGACAACGGCCCCGATACGATGATCCGTGTTCGGGGAAGGCGCCCGAGCAAATCACGGGAGCCCGTCCGCCGGGCACCATGATTGCGCGGTCGAAACCACCGGCCCGCCAACCTGCGCAACCCTGCTTCGCCCGAAGGGCGCCACGCCCAACGGGAGGCGGCCCCGCATGGGGCCAACGACGGGCGGGAGCCCTACCCCGCCAGCGGCAGCGCGGTCGTGGACTTGATCTCTTCCATCGACAGCAGCGCGGTCACATTGTGAATGCGCACTTCCTGGATCAACGCCTGGTAGAACACGTCATAGGCGCGCGCGTTCGAAACCTGCACTTTCAGGATATAGTCGATGTCGCCGGCAAGCCGATGCGCCTCCAGCACTTCGGGCCGGGACCGCAGCGCGTGCAGGAACTTTTCCTGCCACTCAGCCTCGTGCTCGCTGGTGCGGATCAGAACGAAGAAACAGGCCTCCAGCCCGAGCGCTTCCGCATCCAGCAACACCGTGGTCTGCTTGATGATTCCCCCTTCGCGCATCTTCTTGACACGATTCCAAACCGGCGTCTTCGAAGAGCCCACTTTCCGGGCAATCTCGTCGAGCGACTGGCCCGCGTCACGTTGCAACTCCGCAAGGATTTTCCGGTCGATCGCATCCAGCCGGACTGACATTTCGGTTTTCTCCAGAAAGGCGGAACACCTGCCCCGCAGATTGATCTTGATGGAACATCATCCCTATTTCCGCCCGATGTCTAGCGGAAAACCGGGAAAATTTCCTATATTGCACTGCAGAAACCAGTCCCGGAGTTCGCCCGATGCAGCACTTCCCGATCTTCCTCGACACCGCCGGGCGTCGGATTGCGCTCGCGGGTGGCGGTGAAGCGGCGCTGGCGAAACTGCGGCTGCTGCTGAAAACGCAGGCCGAGTTGCATGTCTACACCGAGACCCCGGCCGCCGAGATCCGCACTTGGGCCAGCGAGGGCCGGTTGCACCTGCACACCCGCACGCTTTGCGCCGACGACCTGCGCGATGCGGTTCTGGTCTACGGCGCCACAGAGGATGCCGCGGAGGACGCGCGCGTGGCCACCCTCGCCCGAGCGCGCGGCGTCCTTGTCAATATCGTCGACAACCTGGAGCGCAGCGCCTTCATCACGCCCGCCATCGTCGATCGGGACCCGGTGACCGTGGCTATCGGCACCGAAGGCGCCGCGCCGGTCCTCGCCCGCACCATCAAGCGCGACCTCGAGGAGCGCCTTCCCGCCTCGCTCGGCCTGCTGGCCCGTCTTGGCAAGGCATTCCGGAGCAAGGCCGACGCCCTGCCCATGGGCCGGGTGCGCCGTGACTTCTGGTCCGCGTTCTACTTCGGATCTGGTCCGAAGGCGGCACCGGCCGGAGACGCTGCTGTGAACGCCGCGCTGGACGCCGAGCTTGCGCTGCACCTCGCCGCCGACGACCGCCCCGGCCACGTGCATTTCGTGGGCGCGGGCCCCGGCGACCCGGACCTGCTGACGCTCAAGGCCCGCAAGGCGCTGGACGAGGCGGACGTGGTGATCCACGACCGGCTGGTGCCGCAACCAATCCTGGAACTGGCCCGCCGCGAGGCCATACTGCTGGCCGTTGGAAAGGAAGGCTTCGGGCCCTCGACCCCGCAGACCGACATCGATGCCCTGCTGGTCGAACACGGTCTGGCCGGCGCACAGGTCGTGCGTCTGAAATCCGGCGATGCCGCCATCTTCGGACGGTTGGACGAGGAGCTTGCCGCCGTCGAGGCCGCAGGCATCGGCTGCACCATCGTCCCCGGCATCACCGCCGCCTCGGCCGCCGCCGCACAGATCGGGCAGTCGCTGACCGCGCGCGGCCGCAATTCCGAACTGCGCATCGTGACCGGCCACGACGTCACCGGATTCGCCGATCAGGACTGGGCCGCGCTGGCCCGCCCCGGCGCCGTTGCTGCCGTCTACATGGGCAAGCGCGCCAGCCGCTTCCTGCAAGGCCGCCTGCTCATGCACGGCGCCGATGGCGACACCCCGGTGACCATCGTGGAGAACGCCTCCCGACCCGAGAGCCGGATCATCCCCAGCAGGCTCTCCTCCCTGGCCGAGGACATGACGCGCGAGGCCACCCGGGGCCCTGCCGTCATGCTCCTCGGTCTCTCGCCCCGCGACGTGCCCGCCACGCTTTCCCATCCCGACACCCAGCTGAAGGAACACGCCTGATGCCCCGCGCCTTTTCCCCGAAGATCGTCACCGCCAACGCCCTGCTCGAGGGCGATGTCGTCTACCTGACCGAGGATGACCGCTGGTCCCGTCACATGGGCGAAGCCGAGTTCATCGAGGACGAGGCCCATGCCGCCATCCGCCTGCTGACTGCCGAACAGCAGGGCGGGACCGTCGTCGGGGCCTACCTGGCCGATGCCAAGGCCGGGCCCGACGGCCCGGAGCCGGTGCATTTCCGGGAGAGCTTCCGCGCCCGCGGCCCGTCCAACTACCGACACGGCAAGCAGGCCGACTTCGCGTAGGTCCACACGACCAGAACATGCAGCCCGCATAGACACTCCAGAGCGACGGATCAGCCATGTACCGCTACGACGACTTCGACACCGCCTTCCTTGCCGAGCGCAACGCCCAGTTCCGCGCCCAGGTGGAGCGCCGCATCGCCGGCAACCTGACCGAGGACGAGTTCAAGCCGCTGCGCCTCATGAACGGGCTCTACCTGCAACTGCACGCCTACATGCTGCGCGTCGCCATCCCCTATGGTTCGCTGGACAGCCGCAAGATGCGCAAGCTGGCGGACCTGGCGGATCGTTGGGACAAGGGCTACGGCCATTTCACCACCCGGCAGAACATCCAGTACAACTGGCCGAAGCTGAAGGATGTGCCGGACATGCTGGACGCGCTGGCGGAGGTCGGCATGCACGCGATCCAGACCTCCGGCAACACGATCCGCAACGTGACCTCGGACCATTTCGCCGGCGCGAGCGCCGACGAGATCGCCGACCCGCGCCCCTATGCCGAGCTCATCCGCCAATGGTCCACCGACCATCCGGAATTCCAGTTCCTGCCGCGCAAGTTCAAGATCGCCATCACCGGCGCCCCGAACGACCGCGCCGTGGTGAAGGCCCACGACATCGGCCTGCGCATGGTGGAGAAGGACGGCAAACCCGGCTTCGAAGTGATCGTCGGCGGCGGCCTCGGCCGGACACCGATGGTCGGCCAGGTGATCCGCGAGTTCGTGCCGGTGACTGACCTGCTGCCCTACCTCGAAGCCATCGTGCACGTCTACAACCGGCATGGCCGCCGGGACAACAAGTACAAGGCGCGCATCAAGATCACGGTGCACGAGAACGGGCTCGACACGATCCGCGCGGAGGTGGAGGAAGCCTTCCTGCGCACCCGCGGGGAGTTCACCGGCGTCGACGAACGTGTCATGGCCCGGATCGACAGCCAGTTCGTGACCCCCGACTTCGTCGATGGTGGCGCGGAGGCCTACGATATCGCCCGGGCCGACCCGGTCTTCCGCTCCTGGGCGGATACCAACCTGTCGGAGCACAAGCACCCGGACTATGCCATCGTCACGATCTCGCTGAAGGCGCATGGCAAGACGCCGGGCGACGCCACCGCCGAGCAGATGCGGGTGATGGCCGACCTGGCAGAGACCTACGGACATGACGAGTTGCGCATCTCCCACCAGCAGAACGTAATCCTGCCGCATGTCCGCAAGGGGCACCTTGCGCAGGTTCATGCGGAGCTGATGAAGGCCGGCCTGGGCACGGCCAATATCGGGCTTGCCTCCGACATCATCGCCTGCCCCGGCATGGATTACTGCGCGCTGGCCACCGCCCGCGCCATCCCCGTCGCCCAACAGATTGCCGAGCGTGTCGAGGCCCTGCGCATCGAGCACGAAGTCGGCCCGTTGCAGATCAAGATCTCGGGCTGCATCAACGCCTGCGGCCATCACCATGTCGGCCATATCGGGATCCTCGGCCTCGACCGGGGCGGCGTGGAGACCTACCAGATCACGCTCGGGGGCGACGCCACCGAAACTGCCGAAATCGGCCAGCGCACCGGCCCCGGCTTCTCCTACGAGGAGATCGTGCCGGCCATCGAGCGCCTGATGCTGGCCTATCTGGAGCACCGCGCAGACGAGAACGAGACCTTCCTGGAGGCCTATCGCCGTCTCGGCGCCGCGCCGTTTAAGGAAGCGCTGTATGGACCGGAGAAAACCAGACATGCCGCATGATGTCATCCCCAGCGTTCCGGCCGACCGCGCCCAGACCCTGGCGGCCGAGCTTGACGGACTTCAGGGCACCGAGCTTCTTGGCGCCGCGCTTTCCAACGAGGTGATCGGGCAGACCGCGATGGTCTCCTCCTTCGGGGCGGATTCCATTGTGCTCCTGCACCAGCTGGCACAGGTGGCGCCCGCCACGCCTGTCCTGTTCATCGACACGCAGATGCTCTTCCCCGAGACGCTGGACTACCAACGCGAGGTGGCCGAAACGCTCGGCCTGACCGGCATCCGGGTGATCCGTGCACGGGCGATGCATCTGGCGGTCGAGGACCCGGCCAATGCGCTGCACCTGCGCGACATCGACGCCTGCTGCGACCTGCGCAAGACCCGCCCGCTGGCGGAGGCGCTGAAACCCTTCGACAGCTGGATCACCGGCCGCAAACGGTTCCAGAACGGCGCCCGCGCCGGCCTGCCGCTGGTCGAGGAACGCGATGGAAAGCTGAAGCTGAACCCGTTGGCGGGCTGGTCTTCCGGTCAGATCGCCGACTACATCCGCGCCCACAAGCTGCCGCGCCACCCGCTGGTGGCCAAGGGCTACCCCTCCATCGGCTGCGCGCCCTGCACCTCGCCCGTGGCCGAGGGCGAGGATCCGCGCTCCGGACGCTGGCGGGGTCAGGACAAGGAAGAATGCGGCATTCACTTCGTGGACGGCAAGATGGTGCGCACCGGCCCCGGCGCCACCTCCGATGCCGCCTGAGATGCGGCCCGAGACAAGGACGACAGACATGACAGTGATCGTGACCGACACGGGCTTTGCACCCGACGATTTCGACGGGACATTCGCCGCCCTCGACACCCTGCCGGAGGCCACAGCCTCGGCGCTGGACCTGCCGGCGGATGCCGACGCCAGGGCCCTCGACGGCAAGCTGGCCGGGGTCGAGATCATCCGTATCGACTTTCCCAGCTTTGCCGACGGGCGGGGTTTTTCCGTCGCGCGGGCGCTGCGGCGGCAGGGCTATACCGGCCGTCTGCGGGCGCGCGGACACGTGCTGGCGGACCAGTACGCCATGGCCCGCCGCTCCGGCTTCGACGAGGTTGAGATCGACGAAACGCTGGCCGAACGGCAACCAGAGGCCGACTGGCTGGCCCGCGCCGACTGGCAATCCCACGACTATCGGTCGCGGCTGGCGGGCTGATACACCCCTTCCCAGAAATCCACATCTCGCTTACAGGACAAGGACGGGGCCTTCCGGGCTCCGCACGCATGACATGACCGAGCATAAACCCGTGACCGACGCAAAACCGATCAAGGCCGTTCCCACCCTGCCCGACGCGCAGACCGTGACCTTCGTGAAGCACTGGACCGACCGGCTGTTCCATTTCCGCTGCACGCGGCCGCAAACGCTGCGGTTCCGCTCCGGCGAGTTTGTCATGATCGGCCTGATGGGCGACCCCGACCCGAAGACGGGCCGGCAGAAACCAATCCTGCGGGCCTATTCCATCGCCTCTCCCAACTGGGACGAGGAGCTGGAGTTCTACTCGATCAAGGTGCCGGACGGACCGCTGACCTCGAAACTGCAAAAGATCGAAGTGGGCGATCAGATCATCCTGCGCCCCAAGCCCGTCGGCACGCTGGTGCATGACGCGCTGTTGCCGGGCAAGCGGCTGTGGTTCTTCGCCACCGGCACTGGGTTCGCGCCCTTCGCCTCGCTGCTGCGCGAACCGCAGACCTACGAGGATTACGACGAGATCATCATCACCCATACCTGCCGCGAAGTGGGCGAGCTGGCCTATGGCGCGGAGTTGATCGACAGCATCCGCAAGGACGAGCTTCTGGCCGAACTCATGGGCGAGGGGTTCCACAAGAAGCTGCGCTATTATCCGACCACCACCCGCGAGGAGAGCCCCAAGATGGGCCGCATCACCGACCTGATGCGCTCCGGCGAAGTGTTCGCGGATCTTGGCATCGAGCCGCTCAAGCCGGAGACCGACCGTGCCATGGTCTGCGGCAACCTTGCCTTCAACCTCGAACTGAAGGACATGCTGGAAGAATACGGCCTGCGCGAGGGCGCCAATTCCGAGCCGAAGGAATACGTGGTCGAGAAAGCCTTCGTGGACTGACGGAACCGGGTTTCACTGGATAAGGCCGCGCCCCGTGGGGTGCGGCTTTTTTTGGCGCCTCCGTGCGAAACGCCCCCTCAGCCAAGGCGACCCCGAATGCGGGCGCCGCGATGATTGCCACGGGGCAAACCTCGGG
This sequence comes from Aliiruegeria haliotis, assembly GCF_003003255.1. GTDB lineage: Bacteria > Pseudomonadota > Alphaproteobacteria > Rhodobacterales > Rhodobacteraceae > Tropicimonas > Tropicimonas haliotis. The sequence continues at coordinate 614,454 of NZ_PVTD01000001.1, read as the reverse complement.
TGTGCCGCGCGTCTGTTGTTCAGGGCATTTTCCAAGGCAAAGCACTGCACACCCGCGCGACAATCCCTGCCGCGCGGATCAGGCCGACGCTCCGCGGATCTGATCGCGGACATTGTCCGGCAATCTCGGCACCACAACGGGGCATGCCCGGTCGCCACACCACATGCACAAGCCCCCCACTTTCGCCTCAGGACCGACTGGTCTGGCGGACAGGCTCCGGTTTCGGCCCTGTCAATCAGTTCGAGGATTCGGTTGTGGTGGTCTCCGTCTCGCCGGCGGCCTCCGTCTCTGTGGTGGCTGTGCCGGTATCCGCTGCCGCATCCGCGGCCGGTTGCTCGGTCGTTGTGGCGGCCTCCTCCGAGCCCGATCCGGAGAAAAACATAAAGCCGCCCACCACGATCAAGAGGAGCACGACGATCAAGACAATTCTGTTCATCCTACAATTCCTTTCTGACACCGCCTGAAACCGGCGGTCCGGAACAAGTGTACCATGGACCTCGCGTTCGACCGCAGGACAGATCGGGCGAGGCGGATTTCGGCGGGGGAATGCCGACGCGCGCCCCATCGGGTCAGATCTGTGGCGATCCCCGGTCGGCCGATCAGACCGGGCGGCGACCTGGCCATCGCGACTTGCGCCTGTTGCTGCAAATGCCCGCACCGGGAGATGGGATGCACTTCAACCGCTCTCGATGAGATTGACGGAGTCGCAACGTTGGCACCGGCTCACCCACGCAAGCCGGACGTGTGCGCCCCCCAAATCTCATCAACCTGCCGGGGCCAAGCCGGGCGGGTTTCCCACGATCCCACCACGGGGAGTTGGATACGCTCGGGGTCGCCACCCCAACGCGCGAGAAGCATCTCCACCGGGGTCAGCGCACACCGAAATGCCGGGCGTCAGTTCCCACCCGCAAGGTCATGCTTGCCCCGGCCCAGCCAAACCATGCGAATGGAAGGAACACACCCTGCCGGATCTGGTCGACGCTCCTGACCTCTGAACACTTCACGACGGCTTCGCCCCGGAAAGATGCAAGCGCGGCCCTGTCTTGCCAGTCGACCCTGCCACCCTGCGCCTGTGGTCGGGCAACCGGGTGTCAGGAGGGCGGCTGTGCCTCCCGCACAACAACTTCGCGACCGTCTTCCCGGCCGAAACGCGCAACCTCCGGTCCGGCTTCCCCGCCGCCGCCGAACCGCCCCAGGTTAAGGCTGATCTGTCCGGGCACGTCGACCAGCAGCGAAATGCCCCGGGACTGGATATAGGCGTCGATATCCCGTGACTGCATTGCCGCCAGCGCATCGTCGTTGATCACCCCGTCGAGGTTCACGACCACGGCATCGGCAAAATGGGACAGGATGCCCGCGTTCCACGCGCCGACAATGGCGCCGGGATGCGCCCCGCTCACCCAGGTCGCGGCTTCCAGCGTCAGCGGATGAAAGGCATGGTAGCGCGTGGCGCCATGCCCCTTTCGCCAGCCATCCAGCCCGGACACCAGCGCAACAGCAAACAGCACCGCGAGGCCACGCTGCATCACCCGCCGTCGCCGCCGCGGAGCGTCCGGTGCGGTCAGGGCGCGCTCCATCGCCAGCCCGACAAGGAAGACGAAGCCCGCAAGCGACGGCAGCACGTATCGCAGGATCATCCGGTGCTCGATCAGGTAATAGCCCATGTGGGCGACAACGAAGATCACGCAGAGTATCGCGATCGGCGGCGCCGACCGCCCGGCCCGAACGGTTGCCACGAGAATCGTCGCAACCGCCGCCGCCGCCAGAACCGAGGGCAGGATCGACAGCATGGTCGACGGCCCCGAGGACGGCCAGAGGCCGAGGAAATTGGCCAGATCCGGCAGGAGATGCAGCGCCCATGCCACCTGCCGCTTCACATCCGCCGCAAGGCTCCCGCTTTCGTTCGGATCGAGTTGCACGGTGGCAAGCAGGTCCACCGCCACACGGGAGTTCGGCAGTGGCACGCCGGAGATCGACAGGCTGGCCCAGATCCATGGCGCGATCACGGCAAGCGCCACCAACCCCGCCACCGTCGCAAGGGCGGTCGCCCGGACGGCGCCGGCTCCGTCGCGCAGGATGGCTGTGCTCCAGGCCCAGACCAGCACCAGACCGGAGAACAGCAGCAAATCCATTCGTGCCAGGACGCATAGCCCCAGCAAGGCACCCAGCCCGGCAGCCTGTGCCGGCGTGCCTAGGCACTGCTGCCGACGATCCAGAAGGGAGAGAACCAGCAGGACCGTGACCACAGCCAGCGGCGTCTCCAGCCCACAGAGGTTGGCAGAGATCGTGCGCCAGTTGAACAGGTAGAAGCCGGTGTGGCTCAGCGCGACCCAGGGCCGGGTATACCGCGACAGAAGCCGGTGTAGCATTGCCCCCTGCACGATCTGCAACGCGGCGCCCACCAGAAGCAGCGCCCGCACCAACCCATCGCCCGACAGCCCAAGCGCCAGCAGCGCGGATATCGCCATCCAGGCCGGATGATATCCGTTCGTCGGCGCCGTCCCATCGAAGGTTGAGCCCTCGCCCGCCGCGATATGCTGTGCCACGCGCAGGTAGTAGAACATGTCGTCGTAGATGAAATGCCCCAGCATGACGGGCATCGGTTGCAGTACCAGCACTAACAACAAGGCCGCGTTGGCGCCCAGCAATGGCAGCACCCATGCCGACCTGCGCCTCCGCGCGCCATGGCCTGCCCCCGAAATACGGCCCGTTTCCATGCCTGCCCTGTCTCCGCTCTGCTTGCCAGACAGCTATAGGCCGCTCCTGATCGCTGCGAAAGCCGCCATGCCGCCAACAGCCCTACACGGCCCGACTTGCGGCCCAATTGGCAGCGCTGAATGACGCAACGGGGCGCTATCTCCTTGCAAAGCGCACATCCCCCGGTCATACGCCGCAAATATCTTGAAACTTCGGGCGGGGCTGGTTAACTTCCCGCCACTTTTTCCGCAATGACAGAAGGACCTACGTCATAGCCCGCAGACCTCACAACGCTCCGCCGCAGCGTGACACCGGCCCCCGCGTAAATGGACGCATCCGGGCCAATGAAATCCGCCTTATCGGCGCCGAGGGCCAGAATGTTGGTGTCGTGACCCCCGCCCGTGGAATGGAACTGGCCGAGCAGGTCGGTCTGGACCTGGTGGAGATCTCGCCCAATGCCACGCCGCCGGTCTGCAAGATCATGGATTTCGGCAAGTACAAGTACGAGACGCAGAAGCGCGAATCCGAAGCTCGCAAGAAGCAGAAGACGATCGAGGTGAAGGAGGTGAAGTTCCGCCCCAACACCGACACGCATGATTACGACGTCAAGATGCGCAACGTCACCCGCTTCCTCGAAGCAGGCGACAAGGTGAAGGTCACCCTGCGGTTCCGTGGGCGCGAAATGGCGCACCAGAACCTTGGCCGGGAGCTTCTGGAACGTGTTGCCGAAGACATCAAGGAACTGGGCAAGGTCGAGAACATGCCCAAGATGGAAGGCCGCCAGATGGTCATGATGATCGGACCGATCCTCAAGTGACCGGCGACCCCGGTGCGTGACCCGCGTCCGCACCGGCCAGGTTGAGAACGAGGGCTCCGGTCGATGGCCGGAGCCTTCGTCATTTGCAGGAACCGAATCTCGCGCTGTGCGGTGTCGCGCTCGCGGAGGGATCACTGCCCGGCGTGTCTCTGCCCGCGCCTTGCCCGGATCCCTCCGGATTCGCTCCGCTGACGAGATTGCTGCGCCCCGCTCCGGCGCGGGCCAGCCGATGCAGGACAGTCCGGGCAGCGACCGCTACCGCGCAACCTTGCTATGCGACGGCCGCCAGTCGACAGCGTCCCGGCATCTGGCAAAGCCCGCCGGTATCGTTTCGAATGCCAAGCGGCACCGGGGCGCACTACAGGCACGTTTGCCACGACGAAGGATTGCCCATCGCCCCCGTCCCCCGACGGCTACCAACACGGCAGTGCCACGCGGTGTCACAGGGCCTGCCCTGCGAGACGCGGACCCTCGGGCAAAACGCACCACCCGGGCCGGAACCGGGAGAGGCCACCGGCCCGCGGTGTCAGAAGCTCCGGGTCGGACGGTCCAGAACCTGGCGTCCGAACAGGCTGGCCGTCAGGTCCACCATCAGCCGCGCCGTCTTGCCCCGGTTGTCGAGGAAAGGGTTCAGTTCCACGAGGTCGAGCGAGGTGACAAGCTGGCTGTCATGCAACATCTCCATCACCAGATGCGCCTCCCGGAAGGTGGTGCCCCCCGGAACCGTGGTGCCGACAGCCGGCGCGATACCGGGCTCGATGAAGTCGACATCGAGGCTCACATGCAGCAAGCCGCCCGCCGCCGAGACGCGGGCAAGAAACGGCTTGAGCAAGGCCGAGATCCCGCGTTCGTCGATCGCGCGCATGTCGTGGGCCTCCACACCGGCTTCCCGCACCATCACACGCTCCTCCGGATCCACCGACCGCAGACCGAGAATACAGACGTTGCGCGGATCCACACGGGCCGGGATGGGGCGCCCGAGCAGCGTGTCAAACCCCGGCTGACCGCAGACGAATGCCAGCGGCGTGCCATGCAGGTTGCCACTCTGGCTAGTCTCGAACGTGTTGAAATCGGCATGGGCATCGAGCCAGAGCACAAAGAGCGGCCGACCCTGCGCCTGTGCGGCTTCGGCGTGGCCGGCGACCGTGCCCAGCGACAGGCTGTGGTCGCCACCGAGATAGATCGGGAACGCAGGTCCCTGTGCCAGTTCCAGCGCACAGGCATGCAGGCTCCGCGTCCAGCCCGCCACCGCACGCAACGCCTTCAGGTGGCCATGGTCCGACACGGCATCGGGGGCGGCGTGGGGCGTGGCGTTTCCGCGATCCTCGACCTCGAACCCGAGCGCCTGCAACTCGTCCACGATCCCGGCCGTGCGGTAGGCATCGGGGCCCATGAGGCAGCCGCGCCGACCGCTGCCCTCTTCCACCGGGGCCCCCAGCAGAACGATCCTTTCCATTGAAATGATCCTGATTGCCCCTCCTCGCGCCGAAGGCTGCGTGGCTACGGGGGCGTTTCCATTGCGCCGGGTTCTAGGAAAACGGCCGCGACAGGGCAACCCGTTTCCCGGGGACGTCCCGCCGGGGCATCGTGCGCCGGGCAGGCCCCGTCCTGTCGCCCCACCCCGGCCCGCAAACCGGTTTCCCTTGCGCATTTGCCGCGCTAGACCTGCCCGCACCGACAGCGAGGAGCCGACATGCCCACCCTGACCGAGATGGCCTGCGAGGTCCTCACCACCGCCGACGGCCGGGAAAAGACCGCGCTGTCCCAGCGCCACGCCGAGACCTGGCGCGCCGCACGCGCAACCGGTGACGTGATCGAGGTCGGCACCGCGACGCCACCCCTTCGCCCCGCCAGACCCGACAAGCCGGAGTTGCTCGATCCGCGCGATGTTCCCCGCCGGCGCCCCGGTTCGCCACAGGGGCGCATCGCCATGCTGCACGCGGTTGCACATATCGAACTGAACGCCGTGGATCTGCACTGGGACATCATCGCCCGCTTCGGCCATGTGCCGATGCCGATGGGATTTTATGACGACTGGGTCAAGTCCGCCGACGAGGAATCAAAGCATTTCAACCTGATATGCGACTGTCTTGAAGCACAGGGCAGCCAGTATGGCGCCCTTCCCGCCCATGCCGGCATGTGGCGGGCCGCGGAGGACACCGCCGAGGACCTGTTGGGTCGGCTGGCCGTCGTCCCGATGGTTCTCGAAGCGCGCGGGCTCGATGTCACCCCCGGCATGATCGAGATTTTCCGAAAGGCCGGCGACAGCCAGACCCTCGCGGCGCTTGACGTGATCTATGCCGAGGAGGTCCACCACGTTGCCTATGGCTCCAAGTGGTTCCATTTCCTGTGCGGTCGGGAGGACCGCGATCCGGTGATCGTCTTCCATGACCTCGTGAAACGCTACTTCCACGGGGCGCTGAAGCCCCCCTTCAACGAAGAGAAGCGTGCGGAAGCCGGGATCCCGCCCGATTTCTACTGGCCGCTGGCCGAGGAAACGCCCCATGGGAACCGGCAAGGCTGAAGGTCGTGCCGGAGCCGCCCGGAAAAATCGGACGGATCAATGTGCCAGACCGGCCTTTTCCAATGAGCGCACGGGATGCTGTTCTGTCTCGCGCCGGTCTTCGACGTGGCACCTTTGAACTTGGCGGCGACTCCGGCAATATCTTTGCCCTGACGATGGACAGACGTGGATCTAGTCCAGGTCTTGCCGAACCAAGCCACGACCATTGATCCCGTCCGCCTCATGGGTCTGACGGCACCGACGATCCGCCGGATCCCCGGTCCGCCACAGGCGGCGCTTCGCTCCATTCTGCTTCATCGTGTTGCCCACGCTGAATTTCGGCCGTCTCGCTTCCAGCATCTTTCCTGAGCCGGTACGGGGTTCCCTGTGGCCAGACGTCGACATACAGCCGCGGTGACCGAGGTCCATCCCGCCCTCCCAGCTGCACCGGGACAGTCAGGTGAGAAAGCAAAGGCGATTGCACCGCCGCGCCCCGCAGAGATTCACAGACTGCCCAAATTGCAGGCAAGGTTCGTCAGCACCCCTGACGCATCGGCGGTTTCTTGCCGGTCCTGGCGGCGCCACTGTGCCGAAATGGGCGCGCCTGCCCAAAAAACTTGCGCACCACGGTTCCGCACCTTAACCCCTGAAATCGCTGGCTGTCCGTGGGGATGCGGATGGAACGGGACAAGAAAAAAAACCGGCAAAAACAACTACGGGGATGAACCTTGCGCACACGCTTTAATGATCGTGTTCACAATTTCTTCGAACGATGGTTTCCGGAACGGCGGCTTTTTCTCCGCTCCGACCGTGAAACCCGCTTCATCCGCCTCCGCCCCGGCACGCAGGCACTGGTGCTCTTCGGCTCCGCCGCGACCGTTGCCTGGGCGATCGTCGCCTCTTCGGTTCTGCTCATGGAATCGATCGGCGCGGGCAACATCCGGGAACAGGCACGCCGCGACCAGGCGCTCTACGAGGAGCGGCTGAACGCATTGTCGATGGCGCGCGAAGCCGCCGAGGAAGAGGCGCTCGCGGCGCACCAACGATTCAACGCGGCGCTCGGCCAGATCTCCCAGATGCAGTCGAAACTGCTCGCGTCGGAAGACAAGCGTCGCGAGCTGGAAACCGGCATCGGTGTCGTGCAAGCCACGCTCCGCCGCGCGATGAAGGACCGCGACGCGGCACAGGCCAGTCATGACGAGCTGGTGGCGACGCTTGAAGGCCAGTCCGAGACCGAGGGCGAAGCCTACGCGCTGGCCGAGGTGGAGCAGACGCTGACCTTCCTCAACGCCGCGCTGGAGACGACCGCTGCGGAGCGCGACGAGATGGCCGAACAGGCCGAACTGGCGCTGGAGGAGGCAGAGGCTGCCGAATACGAGCGCGACCTCGTCCTCGACCGCAACGACAAGATATTCACCCAGCTCGAGGAGGCGCTAACCGTCTCCGTCGAGCCGCTTGAGAAGATGTTTACCAAGGCCGGTCTGCCGCCCTCGACGCTGCTCGATGCCGTCAAGCGCGGCTACTCGGGTCAGGGTGGCCCGCTGACGCCGATCACCTTCTCCACGAAGGGTGTCGAACCCTCCCCCGACGAAGCCCGTGCAAACACGCTGCTCAAGGGGCTCGACCGGATGAACCTCTACCGGATTGCCGCCGAAAAGGCGCCTTTCGCCATGCCGCTCAAGGGCGCGTACCGCTTCACCTCGGGCTATGGCCCGCGCTGGGGCCGCATGCACAACGGGGCCGATTTCGCCGCCAGCCACGGCACGCCGATCTATGCAACGGCCGACGGCGTGGTGATCAAGGCCGGCTGGCACAGCGGTTTCGGGCGCATGGTCAAGGTCCGCCACGAGTTCGGCATCGAGACGTGGTATGCCCACATGTCGCGTCTGCGCGTCAAGGAAGGTCAAAGGGTCTCGAAAGGCCAGCGGATCGGTGATATGGGAAGCACCGGACGGTCGACCGGAACGCACCTCCACTACGAGGTCAGGGTGAACGGAAGGCCCACGAATCCTATGAACTTCATCAAGGCAGCCAAAGATGTTTTCTAAGAGCCGAATCAACGAGCCTGGCCCGGCAAAGGACACCGAGACAGCAAAGGCGCCCGAGGCAGCAGCCAAGAAACCGGGAGCCATGCCCACAATGGACACCAAGCCCGCAGCCCCCAAGGCAAAGCCGCCGGCATCGGTCCTTTCCTCGGATCTGACCATCACCGGCAACCTGAAGACCACTGGCGACATCCAGGTCGAGGGCACCGTCGAGGGCGACATCCGCGCCCACCTGTTGACGATCGGCGAGAACGCCACCATCCGCGGCGAATGCGTTGCCGACGACGTGGTGATCAACGGACGCATCATCGGACGCGTGCGTGGCCTGAAAGTGCGCCTGACCTCGACCGCCAAAGTCGAAGGCGACATCATCCACAAGACCATCGCCATAGAGAGCGGTGCCCATTTCGAAGGCTCCGTCCAGCGCCAGGACGATCCGCTGAGCACCGGCGCCACGCGCGCGCCGAAGCCGGCGACCCAGGACTAGGGACCTTTCGGAACGGACGCCCCCCGGGGCGCCTGCAAGACGTTGCGAGGCGGGGCCACAGGGCTCCGCCTTTTCAATGTCGGCGGTGGCCCCGCTGTCAGGAGAACGCGATGCGCAAGTGCCTGCTGGGGCGCCTTTTCACAAACTCCTCCTCGATCCAGCGCAGAACCCGCCTTTGGCCGCCGAAGGCAACCATTTCGGCCGCTTCGTCGAAACCAACCCAGCGATACGCGCTGTGCTCATGGTTGAGCACGACCTCCGCCGAAGCATCGACGATGGCGACGAACACCGGGAAGATCGTGATCCGGTCCCGATCCGCCTCGTAGAACTGCTCGCAGGTGTCGGCCGAATAGAGGGCGTCGGGCGTCACCCCGGTTTCCTCCTCAAGCTCCCGCAGCGCCGCCTGCCAGGCGGTTTCGCCCGGCGCGATACCGCCCGCCACCTGGCACCACTCTCTCACCAGCGACTCGATGCGTTCGAGCAGCAGAACCTCGTGGGGGAGGTCCGTCACCCGAATGGCAAAGAGCGAAACGCCAAAGGCGCGTATCGGGATTTCTTGCATGATCGCCCCTGATGCTTGCAGTCGCGCCAGCGTGTCAGGGGCATTGCCGCGATGAAACCAGCAGGGAGGGATCGGTCTCAAACGCCACGAGTGCACGCGCACTGGCCGCTTCCGCCGCCATCGGCCGTTTGGATACTGCCCCCGACGACCGTACAAGCCACGGCAGGGCGCCTTCATCGCCACGGTAGCGCACCATCGGGCCACAACGAGGCGCGGCTCCGAACGTGCCTCGTCGGGTTTTTCTTTGCGGCGCGCCCAAGCCTGACCTAGGCTGTTACTACTTTGCCCACACTGGCCGGATGGTCACCATCCGCCCTGCCCCGGACAGCATTCAATTTGGGACAGTCACATGGATTCAATCATCAATTTCCTGAACACGGTTTTCTGGAGCTATATCCTCCTCTACGGCCTGCTTGCGGTCGGCCTCTATTTCACGATCCGACTGGGCTTCATCCAGTTCCTGCATTTCCGCGAGATGATCCGCTGTGTTACCGGCTCCGGCGAAGCAACAAAGAACGGCATCACGCCGTTGCAGGCGCTGACCGTTTCACTGGCGAGCCGTGTCGGCACCGGCAACATGGCCGGCGTGGCCGTGGCGCTCTACCTCGGTGGTCCGGGTGCGATCTTCTGGATGTGGATCGTTGCGCTGGTCGGCATGGCAACCGCCTATGCCGAAAGCCTACTGGCCCAACTCTACAAGGTGCGCGGACCGCACGGCATGTATCGGGGCGGACCGGCGGTCTATATCACCAACGGGCTCGGCGCCCGCTGGGCCGGGATCGTCTTCGCAATCTGCCTGCTGATCTCCTTCGGGTTGGTTTTCAACGCCGTGCAGGCCAACGCCATCGCAGGCGCCATGAAGGGTGCCTTTGCAGTACCGGAGCTTGTGAGCGGCATCGGGATCGCGGCGCTTGCCGGCATCGTGATCTTCGGCGGGGTTCGGAAGATCGCGCGGGTGGCCGAGATCGTGGTGCCTTTCATGGCCGGTATCTACCTGCTGCTGGCGCTCGCGATTCTGGTCATGAACATCGGGCAGGTGCCTGCCGTGCTCTCCAACATCCTGGCCAATGCCTTCGGGCTGGACGAGGCGGTGGGCGGTGTCACCGGCGGTGTCATGGCGGCGATGATGAACGGGGTGAAACGCGGCCTGTTCTCCAACGAGGCCGGCATGGGCTCGGCGCCCAATATCGCGGCCGTCGCGGTGCCCGAACCGCATCACCCCGCCTCGCAAGGGTTCGTGCAGGCCCTTGGCGTGTTTATCGACACGCTGGTGATCTGCACCTGCACGGCAATCATCATCCTGCTGTCCGGCATCCTCGTACATGAAAACGGCGTGACCGGCATGGCCCTGACGCAGGACGCGCTGGAGGAACACGTCGGATGGTTCGGCGCCTACTTCATCGCCGTGGCGATCTTCTTCTTCGCCTTCACCTCGATCATCGGCAACTACTCCTATGCGGAGAACGCCGTGGTTTTCCTTGGCCTGCGCCGGGGGCCCGGGCTCACCATCATGCGCTGCGCGGTGCTGGCGATGGTGGTCTGGGGCTCGCTGCAAAGCGTTGCGACCGTTTTCAACGCCGCCGATGCCTCGATGGGGCTCATGGCCTCGATCAACCTGGTAGCGATCGTGCTGCTGTCCGGGCAGGTTGTGCGACTGACGCGGGACTACATCGAACAGCGCAAGGCGGGCAGTGTACCAAAGTTCCATATCGCCCGGCACGAGGGACTTGGCGACGGGATCGACCCCGAAATCTGGAAGTGATCCCATGTCCCGTCCCGGCAGCAGGACCGACGCCAGCCGATCCCCCGGGCCTGCGCGCTAGGGTTGCAGCGGCCTGCGGACCACGACCTGCAAGACCGTGCAGGACAGATCCTCGGCGCTGAAGTCGCTCCAACTCGGATGCACGTCAATCCGGTCCAGATCGCAGGTCCCGACGGGCGTCATCTCCAGGATCTCGAAGCCTGCGGTCTCGAAGGCCTCCCGGTATTCCGGCACCTGCAAGGTATTGACGTATTGCACGGCGTTGTTGATCCGGCCGAGGAACTCCTGCCGGTCATAGGTCAGGTATTGCTTCTCATGGGCGTCCTTCGCATAGATCCGAAGGTGGTCCACCAGCACGATGAGGTGATAGCCATAGCCGCCCGGCCGGGTCACCTCGAACCAGCGGCGCAGGATGTCGGGGATGTGGTCGCGGATCAGGTGTTCGCCGACGTCGCTGCTGACCAGCAGATCGTAGGCCGCGTCGGGAAGGCCCGGCATCTTGCCCGATGGGTCCGCGGCGTAGGAAAACCCGAGCATCTCGTACAACTCTGCCGGCGACGCCGCAGCCGCGGCCTGCTGCATCAATGCCGCCCCGTCGGCATTCTCCAACCCGAGCCGTTCGCGCACTTCCGAATCCGAAAGTTGCTGAAGGAACCTTTGCATCCGGGTCGGGCGGCGCTTGTCGACCACGTCATACAACGTGACCTCGCAGGGCACCTCGTTGCGCAACATCAGAGCTTCCCAGTGGAACCAGCCGGTGCCGATCTCCAGCGCGCGCATCCCCGGTGTCAGGATCCCGTGCCGCCGCAATGCCTCCAGCAACATCGGCGTCCGCCAGAAGTACTTCCAGTTAATGTCCTGGTCACGGCCGACCAGACCACGGGCCCTGCCCAACCATTCATAGAGCTGTCGCGTGGCGGAATTGGCGGAAAAAAGCCGGAGAATCCGGGCGGCGGTCTCGTACTGCATCAGATCTCCCTGCGCTCCGCCCGGTTGTAGGGCAGCGCAGGAGGGCGAACAAGCGCTCCGGTCAATCCTCCGGGTGGATCAGCGCACGTCGATAGAGATGCCATGTCGCATGACCAAGCACCGGGAGCGCCACGAACAGCCCTAGGAACAGCGGCAGCATCGCCATCAACACGCAAATCGCGATCACCAGCGCCCAGACAAGCATGACGGCGAAGTTCTCCCGCACCGCCTCGAAGCTCAGCAGCATCGCCGTCATGAAGTCGATCTCCTTGTCGACCAGAAGCGGCAGCGAAAACACCGTGAGCCCGAACAGGATGAAGGCAAGGACGCCGCCGACCACCAGTTCGACCGCGATCATTGTCAGCCCGTTCGCGGTCAGGAACACATCGAGCGAGGAGGTGACGTTCGTCATCACGCTGAGCCCCATGAACAGCGCAAAGATCATGTGGGCAAGGAAGGAATAGAACAGGAAGTAGATCACGATGATCGCGCCCGCCCAGGGGATCTGGCGGTCTTTCTCTTTCCAGATCACGCCGAAGATCTGGTAGAGGTCGAGCGGCTGGTTGTTCTCGATCCTGCGGCTGGTCTCGTAGAGCCCCACGGCCGCGAATGGCGCCACGAGCGGAAACCCGAGCGCGAGGATCAGCGTCTGGGTCACGAAGCCGCTGGAAATGAACATCATGAACAGCCCGCCGAGCACGTAGACGGCACTGAACACCAGCCCGAAACCCGGCGCGCGGCGAAAATCTTTCCAGCCCATGTCGAGCGCATAGGCGAGATCGCTGCGGTCGAGCTCCGCAATGTCCGGGCGCGGTGACGCCTTGATCCCGCTGGTGTCTGTCATGTCGGGCCTCCCCTCCCTGGCGTGGCAAACATCCCGGAAAGAATGCCCGATCTGTCGGGGGATGCACGGAATTTCTTCGCCCTCGCGTGAAGAAACCGGGAGAACGACCTGAATCCATAGTTTTTCGTGTCGTTTTTCCTTTTCGCCGCCGGTCCTGCGGCGATCGGGGCCGAGTTCGCATATGTTGGTCGCCGACACCGATGCAATTTAACCAAAGGAGCATTCCCATGGCGGAGAACGGAATTCGGCAGACCGCGGGCCGCGGACGCAGGTACGACACGGTTCTGGACACGATCGGCGACACGCCGGTGATCCGCATCAACAAGCTCGCTCCCGAGCATGTGACGCTCTACGTGAAGGCTGAGGCGTTCAACCCCGCGGCCTCCGTGAAGGACCGTCTGGCGGTGAACATCATCGAGGCGGCAGAACGTGCCGGCACGCTGAAGCCGGGCCAGACGGTGGTCGAGGCGACCTCGGGCAATACCGGTATCGGGTTGGCCATGGTCTGCGCCCAGAAGGGATACCCCTTGGTCGTCACCATGCATGACGGGTTTTCGGTGGAACGGCGCCGGCTGATGCGGATGCTCGGCGCGAAGGTCGTCCTGACCCCGAAGGCGAACGGTGCTGTCGGTATGGTCCGGAAAGCGACCGAGCTCGCCAATGCCCACGGCTGGTTCCTCGCCCGGCAGTTCGAAACCGAGGCAAATGCCGATATTCACGAGGCGACGACCGCGCGGGAAATCCTGGCCGATTTCGCCGACACGCGGCTGGACTACGTGGTGACGGGCTATGGCACCGGCGGCACCGTCACCGGAATCGGGCGGGTATTGCGCAAGGAGCGGCCGGAAACGAAGATCATCCTCTCCGAACCGGCCAACGCCCAGCTTCTGGGCTCGGGCAATGGGCAGGAGCGCGACGAGACCGGCGCCCCGGCGGCGAAGCACCCCGCCTTCGAGGCCCATGTCATCCAGGGCTGGACGCCCGACTTCATTCCGCTGGTGTTGCAAGAGGCGGTGGACGGCGCCTATTACGACGGGCTGGTTCCGGCGTCGGGTCCCGATGGCGTCACCTGGTCACGCCGGCTGGCAGCCGAGGAAGGGATCTTCACCGGCATCTCCGGCGGCGCGACCTTCGCCGCCGCAATCGAAACCGCGAAATCTGCGCCCGAGGGCTCGGTGATTCTGTGCATGTTGCCGGACACGGGCGAGCGATACCTCTCCACTCCGCTGTTCGAGGGCATCCCCGAAGAGATGAGCGAAGAGGAAAAGGAAATCGCCGCATCGACCCCGCTCTGAGTGGCTGTCCGGGCCGGGTGCCGACGCACTCGGCCCACCGCCCGAACACAAGTTCGCGCACGTCTTCTGGTGGCAAGCGGGTTTCGGTGGCCAGGCAAAGCCGGACCGGCAACTGAGAGTTGGTTGCTGCGCTTCGCCCTAGTCGGCCTGGGCTTCGCTGCGGCTCTTGCCGGCGACATTCATCGCCAGCGTGGCGGCCATGAAGCCGTCCAGGTCGCCGTCAAGCACCCCGGCCGTGTCCGAGGTCTCGTGATTGGTGCGCAGGTCCTTCACCATCTGGTAGGGCTGCAACACGTAGGAGCGGATCTGGTTGCCCCAGCCCGCCGAGCCCTTGGCGGCGTGCGCCTCGTTGATCGCCTCGTTGCGGCGGTCGAGCTCCATCTGGTAAAGCCTTGATTTCAGGGCCTTCATGGCAATGTCGCGGTTCTGGTGCTGCGACTTCTCGGAAGAGGTCACGACAATGCCGGTCGGCAGGTGGGTGATCCGCACGGCCGAGTCGGTGGTGTTGACGTGCTGACCGCCCGCCCCCGAGGAGCGATAGGTGTCGAGCCGGATATCGGCCGGGTTCACCTCGATCTCGATATTGTCGTCGACCACCGGATAGACCCAGACAGACGCAAAGGAGGTCTCCCGCGTGCCCTTGCCGAAGGGAGAGATCCGCACGAGGCGATGCACGCCGCTTTCCGATTTCAGCCAGCCATAGGCGTTGGCGCCCGAGATCTTGTAGGCGGCGGATTTGATCCCCGCCTCGGTGCCCGCTTCCTCCGATTGCAGCTCGACCTTGTAACCGCGCTTCTCCGCCCAGCGGACATACATCCGTTGCAGCATCTGCGCCCAGTCGCAGGCCTCGGTCCCACCGGCACCGGCATTGATCTCAAGGAAGGTGTCATTGCCGTCGGCCTCTCCGTTGAGCAACGCCTCCAGTTCCTTCTCCGCGGCCCGCGCCGCCAGAGTGGTGAGCGCGGCCTCGGCTTCCGCGACGACCTCTGCATCCTCTTCCATCTCGCCCAGCTCGATCAGCTCGATGTTGTCTTCGAGCTCCTGCGCGATGCCCTTGTAGACTGCGATGGAATCCACCAGCATCTGCCGCTCCCGCATCAGCTTCTGCGCGGCCTCCGGGTTGTCCCAGAGCGTCGGATCCTCCACCCGCGCGTTGAATTCCTCCAACCGGTGGTCGGCGGTCTCCAGATCCATCCGCTGGCCCAGAAGGGTCAGGGAATTGCGGATCGCATCAACGGTATTCTGGGTTTCGGCGCGCATGAAAGTCTCCGTGGTAGACCTGCCTCATAGCGCGCCGCCGTCAGCGGGGCAAGCAAGCGGGCGCTGCGGCCAGCAAGGCGGCGGCACCCGCCCTGCCCGGCCACCCGGTGGGGCGACCAACCGGGCGGTATCGCCACGAAAGAGTCGCGGTCGGGATCGCGCCGTGGCATGACCGAGCCAGCAACCATTGGAAGGACCAGGGATGAAGATCACGGAAAACCACCCCCTTGAGGAGCTTTCTCCCGGCGACGAGGCGGAGCTTGTCCGGATCTGCACGGAGGATGATTTCTACGTGTTTGCCAATGCCTCCGGAAACCACAACCCGATGCACCTGGCCGAACATGACGGAGACGGTGACGGTGAGCCGGAGGCTGTGGCGCCCGCGATGTGGGTCGGATCCCTGATCTCTGCGGTGCTCGGAAACATCCTGCCCGGCGCCGGTACGCTCTACCGCAGCCAGAGCTTCGAGTTCCTCGAACGCGCCCATGCCGGGGACGAGCTGATATCGAAGGTCCGCGTGACAGAGAAGCGTGACAATGGCGACGTGGTGCTGGACACTACCGTCAGTCGAACCTCCGACGGCGCACTTCTGGTGCGCGGTACGGCGGTCGTCACCGCCCCCACGGTGAAACTCGGCTTCGACGATCTTCATGTCCCCGGGCTGGTCGTACAACGCCACCGCCATTTCGAGGCGCTCATGGAGACAGTCGACGGCATCCCGGCAACCGTGACCGCGATTGTTGCGCCGGAGGAGCCCAATTCCCTCGGCGGCGCCTTGCTGGCACGGGACAAGGGCATCATCGAGCCGATCCTCGTGGGCGCTCCGGACAAGATTGCCGAAGCGGCGGCGGAGCTTGGTGAAAGCCTCGCCGGGATCGAGTTGGTCGAGGCACAGGACCACGCCCAGGCGGCGGCGCTTTCGGTGGATATCGTCAACGCTGGCCGCGCGCAGGCGTTGATGAAGGGTCATCTGCACACCGATGACCTGCTCCGCGCCGCGCTGCGCAAACCGAACGGGCTGCGCGCCGGGCGGCGCTTCACGCATGTCTTTGTCATGGACGTGCCCTCCCTGCCGCATCCGTTGCTGGTGACCGACGCGGCGATCAACATTGCCCCGGACCTGCCGACAAAGGTCGACATCGTGCAGAACGCCATCGACCTGGCGATTTCGCTTGGCATTGACGAACCGAAGGTCGGCGTGCTGTCGGCAGTGGAGACGGTCAACCCGCAGATCCCGTCCTCCACCGACGCGGCACTGCTGTCCAAGATGGCAGAGCGTGGCCAGATTCACGGCGGGCTGGTGGACGGTCCGCTGGCCATGGACAACGCCGTCGACCTTGCTGCCGCGCGCACCAAGGGCATCACCTCGCAGGTCGCGGGGCGCGCGCAGATCCTCGTCGCGCCCAATCTCGACGCGGGCAACATGATCGCCAAGCAACTCACCTATATCGCCAAGGCCGAGGGCGCCGGAGTGGTGCTGGGCGCCAAGGTGCCGATCATCCTGACATCTCGCGCGGACGGGGATGAGGCGCGGCTGGCCTCCTGCGCCGTCGCCGCCCTGCACGAGGCCCGGCTGTCCGGCAGGCTGCCTGCGCGGGCAGCGGCACAGTAGCGGCACGCGCCCGCCGGGGCGCGCGCCCCAGCGGGCTACACGTACTTGTGGCAACGCGCGGTTGTGACGTCGCGCCCAACCTGAACGCACGACCGATCGGCTCCCTGTCCTTGACCACCCACAGCCGAGCCCTCGCACACGGCACCGGGCGGCCCTGGCGGCCACTGCACAGCGCGTGACATGCTCCGGATAGCGTCGCGGGTCTGTGGGTCAGGTGCCCCCCGGCGCGAGGCCGCCATTGCGCTGGAAACCCTCGACCGCGTCCTGAACGATGGTGTCGCTGACCCGGCGATAGTTTACGAAGGAATTGGCGCTCAGCACGACGAAGAAGCCCTCCATATCCACCAGCACGTATCCCCGTTCGAGCAACTCGCGTGCCAACCGGGAGATATCGGCCTCGTACAGCCGGCGTCGGCGCATCAGGGCTCGCAACAGCTTCGCCGATATCCTGTAGCGGCCGTGATCCTTGCCGCCGAACTCCTGCGTGTAAAACCCGACGAGACTGTCGGCGGCGTGAAGAAAAAGCTTGTCAGATGTCATACCTCCCTCTAATTGGATAAACAAAGTTTGTCTATAGACTAACTTTTTTCACCCTATATCGATGGAGATGCGCCGGTGGACGAGCACATGACGGTGCCGCGGGACATTGCAGATGCGCTGCGTGACGCCATCGAGGCGAAAGACGACGCGCGCCTTGACGCCTTGCTGGACCCGCTGCCGCCGAGCGAGGCGCTCCGGCTCATGCTCAACCTCGGGCCGGAGGTTCGCGAGGAGGCTTTCCGGGTCATGACCTCCGACCTTGTCGCCGAGCTGGTCGAGGAGGCCCCCAGCGAACTGGCGGCGGATTTCATCGGCGCGATGGACGTGGAGCGCGCGGCCGAAGTGCTCGACGAGCTGGCCTCCTATGTGCAGGCGGATGTCATCGGGGAGATGAACACCGCCGCGGCCGATGCCGTCCTTGCGAAGATGGACGCCGAGAACGCTGCCGATGTCCGCCGGCTGGCCGAATACGACGAGGAGACAGCCGGTGGCTTGATGTCGGCGGAAACCTTCTCCTTCCCGGAGGCGGCCACCGTCCGGACGGTCATCCAAAGAATGGCCGACGACGAGGACCGTTTCGACCGGTACCGCGCCCAGAACCCGTATGTGCTCGACGATGCCGGGCGGCTTGTCGGCGTGGTTTCCCTGCGCGCCCTGCTCTCCTCCCGGCGTGCCACGCCGCTGGCCGAGGTCATGATCCCGCCGATCTCGGTCAGCGCGCAGGAAACGCTGGACGGGCTGGAGGATCTGTTCGACGAACATCGTTGCCTTGCCCTGCCCGTCTGCGACGCCGACGGGCGGCTGGCCGGAGTCGTCACCCGGGCCGCGGTGACGGAGGCGCTGGCCGAGCGCGCCGAAAGTGAGAGCCTGCGCCGCCAGGGTGTGATCGGGGATGAACTGCGCTCGATGCCGCTGCGGATCCGGTCCGGTCGGCGCCTTGCGTGGCTTTCCATCAACATCGTGCTGAACATCATCGCCGCCAGCGTGATCGCCGCCTACGAGGCGACCATCGCCGCCGTGATCGCGATCGCGGTTTTCCTGCCGATGGTGTCCGACATGTCGGGATGTTCCGGAAACCAGGCCGTCGGTGTTACCATGCGCGAGCTTTCGCTGGGCCTGGTGCGGCCGGTGGATGCATTCAGGGTCTGGCTGAAGGAAATCTCCGTCGGGCTAGTGAACGGGCTCGCGCTCGGCCTCCTGATTGGTCTCGTTGCCTGGATCTGGAAGGGCAACCCCTGGCTCGGGCTGGTCATCGGCACCGCGATGGCCATCAACACGATGATCGCCGTGTCCATTGGCGGCGTCGTGCCGCTGCTGCTCAAGAGGCTTGGGCAGGACCCGGCAGCGGCCAGCGGGCCACTGCTTACCACGATCACCGACATGGCGGGGTTCTTTCTCGTCCTGTCTCTCGCCACCCTCATGATGCCCCTGCTTGCGTGAAGGCACCGCAATGACACCGAAACACACCGAAGACGCCCCCCCGCCCCCGAAGAAAAAGCAGCGTGCTCACCCACCGCTGACGATCGGCTGGCGGGAATACGTGTCGCTGCCCGAGCTTGGTCTGAACGATTTCACGGCCAAGATCGACACCGGCGCCCTGACGACGGCGCTGCACGCCACCGATATCCGCACCTATACCGCCGACAACGGCAATGTCTGGGTTCAGTTTCGCCCGCCGGACCTTGGCCACGAAGCGCCGGAGATCTGCCACGCGCGGGTCTCCGACCACCGGAAGGTGAAGAACAGCGGCGGCGTGTCCGAGCCGCGGTATTTCATCCGCACCAACCTGCGTGTCGAGCAACGGGTTTTCCTCGTCGAGATCTCCCTGACCGACCGCGGCGAGCTCAAGTACCCGATGATCATCGGCAGGACTGCCCTGCGCGGTCACGGGCTGGTCGTGGATTGCGGCCATTCCTGGCTGACCCGTCCGAAACCGAAAAAAAACCGTTCCAAGGAATAGATACATGAAGATCGCCATGCTCTCCCGCAACCCGGACCTCTATTCGCATCGCCGCATCAAGGAGGCGGCAGAGGCGCGCGGGCACGATTTCGACATCATCAACACCACCCGCTGTTACATGAACATCGCGTCGCGGCGGCCCGAGATCTACTACAACGGCGAGCAACTGCCGCATTTCGACGCCGTGATCCCGCGGATCGGTGCCTCCGTCACCTTCTACGGCATGGCCGTGGTGCGGCAATTCGAGATGATGGGGGTCTATTGCCTCAACAAGAGCATCGCCATCGGCCGCTCGCGGGACAAGCTGCGTTCGATGCAGCTCATGGCGCGGGAGGGCATCGGCCTGCCGGTGACCACCTTCGCCTATGATCCCAAGCAGACGGCAGAAGTGGTCGAACTGGCCGGTGGCGCGCCGCTGGTGATCAAGCTGCTCGAAGGCACACAGGGGATCGGCGTCGTGCTGGCGGATTCCGACCGCTCCGCGAAGTCGATCATAGAGGCGTTCCGGGGCGCCAAGATCAACATCATGGCGCAGGAATTCATCAAGGAAGCCAAGGGCACGGACATCCGCGCCCTGGTCGTCGGTGGCAAGGTCGTCGCCGCGATCAAGCGCACCGGCGCAGAGGGCGAATTCCGATCCAACCTGCACCGGGGCGGCTCGGCCACGCTGGCCAAGATCTCCCCCGAGGAGCGTTCAACCGCCGTGCGCGCGGCCAGGACCATGGGCCTTGCGGTTTGTGGCGTCGATATGCTGCGCTCCAACCACGGGCCCGTCGTGATGGAGGTCAACTCCTCCCCCGGGATCGAGGGCGTGGAAAAGGCGACCGGCAAGGACGTGGCCGGCATGATCATCGAATACATCGAGAAAAACGCCGATCCGTCCAAGAACCGTGCCAAGGTCGTGGGATGACGCCGGTGCGGGCCCCTTTCGAGATCGGCGGACAGAGCGTACCCGCCGGCAGCCGCAGGACGGTCGACATCCCCGTCAGCGTGCTGTCCGACCACACGCCGGTCACCCTGTCGGCGCATGTGATACACGGGCGGCGGGCGGGGCCGACGATCTTCGTGACCGCGGGCATTCACGGCGACGAGGTGATCGGGGCGGAGATCGTGCGCCGGTTGCTGACGATGAAGGCGCTTGGCAGCCTCAGGGGCACGCTGATCGCGATCCCCATCGTTAACGCCTTCGGCTTCCTTAACCAGTCGCGCTACCTTCCCGACCGCCGCGACCTCAACCGCTGTTTCCCGGGCTCGGCCAAGGGGTCTCTGGCCGCGCGCCTTGCCGATCTGCTGATGCGGGAGGTCGTCGCGCGCAGCGACCTTGGCATCGACCTCCATTCCGCGGCGATCCACCGGACGAACCTGCCGCAAATCCGTGTCACGAAGGGCGACAAGGAGGCGCTGCGGCTGGCCCATGTGTTCGGCGCGCCGGTGATCCTGCAATCCACCGAACGCGATGGCTCGCTGCGGGCGGCGGCGTCGGATCTCGGCGTGAACGTGCTGCTTTTCGAGGCGGGAGAGGCGTTGCGGTTCGACGAGCTTGCCGTGCGGGCCGGCGTCGCCGGGGTCCTGAGGGTCCTCCACACTCTGGGCATGGTCGGGTCGCGGGGCGTGCCGAAACCTCGCGGAAAATCCATGCTCCTGAAGTCCAGTCGCTGGCTGCGCGCCCCGCAGGGCGGACTTTTGCGGGTGTTCCGCGACACAGGTGACGTCGTTTCCAAGGGCGAGTTGCTCGCCGCCGTCTCCGACCCCTTCGGAGAGGTGGAGCGTGATGTGGTCGCCAGCATCGATGGCATCATCGTCGGCCGCGCCGTCATGCCGATCGTGAACGAGGGGGACGCGATCTTCCACATCGCGCAGACGGCTTCGGTCGAGCGTGCCGAGGACACCTTGCAGGTCCTCCGCACGGATCTTGAGGGCGACCCGATCTTCGACGAGGACGAGATCATCTGATGCGCACGCGTCCGGCCGCCCCCGATCGTGCCGGCATTTATGGCATCCATGCCGGTTTCATGCCATATGGTCGGCGAGCAGACATTCGGCAACACAGAGGACAGGTCATGGAATACCGCAGGGAGCTCATCACCAATGGCAACCCGATGGAAAAGATCGCCGGATTCTCGCGCGCGGTCCGGGTGGGACCGTTCATTTCAGTCGGTGGAACGGCGCCGGTTGGGCCGGACGGCAAGACGGTCGGTGTCGGCGACGTCGCGGCCCAGACCCGTCAGTGCATCGAGGTGATCAAGGCAGCTTTGGAGCAGGCTGGCTCGGGATTGCACGACGTGGTGCGAACGCGGGTGATCCTGACCGACATAAACGACTGGAAGGCCGCGATTGACGTGCGGAAGGAGTATTTCCGCGATGTCCGACCCGTCGACACGATCATGGCGGTGGACCGTTTCGTCAATCCGGAATGGCTCGTCGAACTGGAAGCCGACGCGATCGTATCGACCTGAGGGGACCGGGGCACCGGATTGCCGGATGCACTTCCCGGGACCGGATCGAGCAGGTTGCACGGCGATCACTCCGGCATTGATACATCCAAAGGCGGGCGATTTGCCATGATCCGGTGCGCCCGAACTGCTCTCGGGACAACGGCGAGTGCACCCTGCGAGGGCAATACCGGCCCCCGGGCGCAGCCATGCAGCCATGGCGGCTGAAACATGGGCAACTGCTGGTGGTAGGGGCTGGGCAGGCAGCACCGGACGCCCGACCTGTTCCGTAACCGGGCACCTGTCGGGTCCTTTCTGATGCACGCGGATCGGTTTGGGCATAGTTTTTTTTTCGCGACACGCCAAGGATCCGGAAGCGGGATGCGTCTCACTGACTGACATGCGCAAGACGACCAACGATGAAGACCTCGCCGAGGCCGCCGCGAACGGGGACCGCGATGCCTATGCCGCGCTGCTGTCGCGTCACTATGACCGGCTGTTCGCCTTTGCCTTTCGGCTTACCGGACAGCGAGCGGAGGCCGAGGACCTGACGCAGGACATATGCGTTGGCCTGCCGAAAAAGCTGCGCGGGTACCGGGGCGAGGCGAAGTTCACGACCTGGCTCTACCGGATCGTCGTGAACGCGGCCCATGACCGTCGGCGGCGTGCCGCCACGCACACGAAGGCAGCCGAGGGCTGGGGCAGTTGGGAACGCGACCGTCGCGCCGCCAACGACGACGCCCGGGAGGCCACAAGCTGGCTGGAAGCCGCCATGGTGCGCCTGAAGCCGGAGTTGCGCGACACGGCGGTCCTGATCCTTGCGGAGGACCTGACCCACGGGGCCGCCGCGGAGGTTCTGGGCGTCTCCGAAGGCACCGTGTCCTGGCGCATGTCGGAAATCAGGAAAGCCCTGCGCGCCCTCGCGGCGGAGGAAACCACATGACAGACGAACTCGACACCCTGCGCGACGCCCTGCGCGCTGCCCCCCCTGCCCCCGATGCGGACCGCAAGTCGGATGCCATCGCCAACGCGATGTCGGCCTTTGACGATGAATTTCCGGAAACCCGCCAAGGATCGGCGGCCGGGATGCGTCCAGAGAAGGACCGCACCATTTGGGTGCGGCTGTTTGATGGAGGCAAGACGATGATCGAGGGACTGACAACACGCGCCGGGCTGGCGGCGACATCCGGATTGGTGGCGGCTGGACTGGCCGTCCTGCTGGTGCTGCCGCAGACGAAACTGCTGGCACCGCCCAACCCGATGGATCGCCCGGTCGGGGCCGACCCGGAGACAGGTCGGGAAGCGCCGGTCATGCACGAGGCCGAGGTTGGGACGGTGGCGGCCCCTCTGGCGGAACTCAATGACGCCCCCGTCCCTGACGCCGGGCCAGACCGGTTCGCCGCGCGTCAGAAACGCGCCATTGCGAAGGGCGTGGTGCAGCGGCAACTCACCACCAACCTGGCGGGGAACGGCGATGTGGCCCATGCCGCACGACCAGCTCAGGAAGCACGGCCATTCCCGTCCATCGCCATGGAACCTCATACGCGACTGCGCCCGGTTGCGCCCGACGCCGACACCGACACCGAGCGGTTGGCCAACAAGGATCCGAACCCGGTCCATGTCACCGCCGAAACGCCGGTTTCGACCTTCTCGGTGGACGTCGACACGGCCTCCTATGCTGTTGTCCGCTCCTCGCTGATGTCCGGGCGCCTGCCGCCGGCCGATGCCGTGCGGGTCGAGGAAATGGTGAACTACTTCACCTATGACTACCCGGCCCCGGCGCCGGAAACCGCGCCCTTCAAGCCCAGTGTGTCCGTCAGCCCGACCCCCTGGAACGACGCCACGCAGATCCTTCACATCGGGCTGCAAGGTGCCCTGCCCGAGATCTCGGCCCGCCCGCCGCTGAACCTTGTGTTCCTGATCGACACCAGCGGGTCGATGCAGGACGCCGCCAAGCTGCCGCTGCTGAAGCAATCCTTCCGCCTGATGCTGGGCGAATTGCGGCCAGAGGATCAGGTCGCGATCGTCACCTACGCCGGAAGCGCCGGGCAGGTTCTGGAGCCGACGGCGGCAAGCGACCGTTCGAAGATCCTCGGCGCGCTGGATCGTCTGGAGGCCGGAGGATCCACCGCCGGGCAAGCCGGGCTGGAGCAGGCCTACGCGGTCGCCGAAAGCATGGCCGAAGCCGGTGACGTGACCCGGGTGCTGCTGGCGACGGACGGCGATTTCAATGTCGGGATCTCCGATCCGGAGGACCTGAAATCCTATGTCGAACGCAAGCGTGACAGCGGTGCCTACCTGTCCGTGCTGGGGTTCGGCCGCGGCAATCTCGACGATGCGTTGATGCAGGCCCTGGCGCAGAACGGCAATGGTCAGGCCGCGCATATCGACACGATCGCCGAGGCTCAGAAAGTCCTTGTGGACCAGCTCACCGGCAACCTGTTCCCCATCGCGCAGGATGTGAAGATCCAGGTGGAGTTCAACCCGGCGGCGGTCTCGGAATACCGGCTGATCGGCTACGAAACCCGTGCCCTGCGCCGCGAGGATTTCAACAACGACAAGGTCGACGCCGGAGAGATCGGCGCCGGTCACCAGGTGACGGCTCTCTACGAGGTGACGCCCGCAGGCTCGCCCGCTGCCCTCAACGATCCGCTGCGCTATCAGACCGCCGAGCGCGCAACGGACCGGTCCGATGAACTGGGATTCCTGCGCCTGCGCTACAAGGCGCCGGGCGGATCAGACAGCCGGCTGATCGAACTACCGATCCCGGCGGAGGTCTCGGAGGCGAGCGTGGAAACCCGCTTCGCCACTGCCATCGCGGGCTTTGGACAGTTGCTCCGAGACTCCTCCTACCTCGGGGACTGGGACCTCTCGGAAGCCGCCCGCCTGGCAGAAAGCGCAAGAGGCGAGGACCGGTTCGGCTACCGCGCCGAAGCCCTGCGGCTGATGCGCCTGGCCAAAAGCCTGTCCGCGCAATAGGACGGCCGGATTCGGCGGCCCCAGTTGCGCCTCCAGTGACGCCGCCCCCCTGCCGATAGCGATCCGCCATCGGCAGGGCCTATTCATTCAACGAAAAAACAAATACATAACATTGACTTGTGCCAATCTGCGGCCGACCCATCGCACGCGTTAATGATTTTTGCGAGACGGCGTTGTATCATGGGGGCAAGGGGGGCGGCAGCCGGGCGATTACACGGCCTCGGACACCGCCAAAAAAATCTGTAGCACAGGGCGACGACGGGGGGATACGTATGAGCCGCGCCACGGCATTTCTGCCGCTGGACATGCGCGACATTCCGATCTGGGGGAATATAGTCCAATCGACCCCGGGCCGAATTGTCGTGGTGGAAGGCGCCATCAGGGCGGAGTACACCGGGTCCTTCCGCGTCGCACCCGGCGGCGCCATATCGGGAACGATTTCCGGCTACGAACACCGTCAGGGATCCACCAAGACCGTGTCAGTTGCGGGACTGGCCGCGGAAGCCGCCGGTGTCTTCGATGCACTGGATCAGCGACAGGTTTCAGCGGCCCAGCAGCTCTTGTTCAACGGCGCCGACAGGATCACCGGATCCGCCGGTTCGGATTGGCTCGCGGGTCATGGCGGCAAGGATACCATCGACGGCGGCGCTCGGAATGACAGGCTGCACGGCGGCAATGGTCCGGATCGCCTGAACGGCGGGGCCGGTGCCGACACGCTGTTCGGGGACAAGGGCAACGATGCACTGACCGGTGGCGCAGGCAGTGACCGGATGACCGGCGGCGCAGGCGCGGACCGGCTCTCGGGGGGAAATGGCTCCGATGTTCTGCAGGGCTCATCCGGACGGGACGAACTGTCCGGCGGCAGGGGCCGAGACCGCCTGCTGGGCGGGTCCGGCAATGATGCGCTGTTCGGGAACAACGGCAATGACAGGCTGAAGGGCGGCGCCGGAAACGACCGGATAACCGGAGGAACCGGTGCGGACAATATTGTGGGTGGCATCGGCAAGGATCGGCTGTTCGGGTCCGCAGGGGCGGACGAGCTTTCCGGTGGCAGTGGTGCTGACAGGCTGACCGGGCAAAAGGGTGACGATCAGCTCTCTGGCGAGCGTCACGACGACGTGCTTTCCGGCGGCGCCGGAAACGACCGGCTCTGGGGTGGCGCCGGCAAGGACCGGCTCAAGGGCGATGCCGGCAAGGACCGTCTCTGGGGCGGGCGAGAGAATGACCACCTGCGTGGGGGAAATGGCGCGGACCGCCTCAAGGGCGAGGCCGGCGCCGACAGGTTGTTCGGGAACAAGGGCAACGATGCCCTGTTCGGTGGCGCCGGAAACGACCGGCTGGTCGGCGGACCGGGGGCCGACCGCCTCAACGGTGGGCTCGGCGCGGATTGGGTGTCGGGATCCGGCGGGAAGGACCGGTTGGTCGGAAAGAGTGGCGACGACGAGCTTCATGGCGGGCGCGGGCGCGATTTCCTGCTCGGCGGAGCAGGAAATGATACCATGTTCGGTGGTGCCGGGAACGACACCTACTCCGTCAACGCTCCCGACGACCAGGTCAGCGAAACGTCCAGGGACGGCATTGACGACGGCGGCATCGATACGGTCAAGAGCTCCATCGCCTACACGCTGGGCGCCTTCGTGGAAAAACTGTACCTGACCGGTACGGCCGCGATCGACGGCACGGGCAACACGCTGAACAACACGCTCATGGGCAATGGCGCCGCGAACACGCTGATCGGCGGCGATGGCAACGACACGCTGCACGGCCAGGCGGGCGATGACACGTTGCTGGGCGGCGCGGACAACGACCACCTGGTCGGTGGTGAGGGTGCGGATCGCCTCGACGGTGGCAAGGGGGCAGACAAGCTGTTCGGATCCGAAGGCACGGACCGCCTTTATGCCAAGGCCGGGGACGATGTGCTTTATGGCGGCGACGGTTACGATGTGATCAACGGCGGACAGGGTCGCGACCACATGTTTGGTGGCGCCGGGGACGACACATATACAGTGGACGACCCGGGCGACAGCGTCAGCGAGGAAACCAGCGCCGGCACGGACGACGGTGGCGTCGATACCGTCAAGAGCAGTATCGGTTTCGCGCTTGGCGCACATGTCGAGAAGCTTCAATTGACCGGAAGCGATGCAATCGATGGCGCCGGAAACGCGCTCGGCAATGTCATCAAGGGCAATGCAGGCGCGAACAATCTCTACGGTGGCGGCGGTCGCGATACGATTTCCGGTTTCGCGGGCGGGGACATCCTGCTCGGTGGCCCTGGCCGGGACTACCTCTATGGCGGGGGCGGCAGCGACACGTTCGTGCTCAGGCCCGAAACAGGCGCGTGGGACAGGATCTATGATCTGGCCGGAGAGGACAGGCTCGGGATCTACGCCAGCGACTTCGGCTTGTCCGACGGTGCGGGACTTGTCGGCGATGCGCTTGCGCAGGGCTACTTCGTCAAGGGAACTTCCGCGACCGCCTCCGGTCACGGGCAGTTCCTCTACCGTGCCGACAAATCCGAGTTGCTCTGGGATTCCGATGGAACCGGTCCGGCCAGCGCTCTCAGGATCGCGCTGATGCAATCCGGCGCACAGGTGAACGCCGCCAAGTTCGTCGCCCTGGGTCAGGGCGCTTCCGTTTCGGTCGCGGCGGCCGAGTCGAGGCCGCAAGGGGAGGACGTGGGAACGGCGTATTTCACGCTGAACCTTGCCCAGCCACTGAGCAGTAATGTCGTGCTGACCTGCAGCACCGTCGATGGCTCGGCGCGCGCTTCCGACGGGGATTTCGTCGGGCTATCCGGGGAACAGCACGTGTTGAAGGCCGGGCTCACGACCGCCTATGTGCCGGTGACCTTGCTGAACGACGAGAAGCAGGAACGGATCGAGGACTTCTCTCTCAGGATCGACTCCGCCAGGATCGTCGGAAGCGGCGAGTCCGTGGACATCGGAACAGGCAAGGCGACCATGTCGATCCGGGACGAGGCACCAGAAGTCGTCGCCGAGTACAACACCACGCCCAGGGGAATGACGGACCCCTCCGGAATTGCCTACGACCCGTCGTCCAAATCGCTGGTCATGGTCGACTCGGAGGTCGAGGAAAAGCCCTTCTTCCAACCGAACAACTTCTTCTCGCTGTCTCTCGGCGGAGACCTGAAATCCTCCCGCGCGCTCAGCTTCACCGACGAGCCGACCGGGCTGACGATCAACCCGCGCACCGGGCTCGCATTCATCACGGATGATGATGAAAACAAGGTGTACGTTACCGATCCGGCTCGCCCCAACGAGTTGAAATGGCAGTTCTCCACGGCGCCGCTCGGCGGGTTCGACGCGGAAGACATCGCCTTCGATTCCGTGGCCGGGACCCTGTTCATCGTGAACGGAGTCGACCGCAAGATCATCGAGGTCGACCAGCGCGGAAAGGACGTTATTGATACCTTCGTCCTCGCACCCGAGATCACCGACCCCGAAGCGCTCGCCTACGATTCCGACGAGGAGGTGTTCTACGTGGGTGGCGGGTTCAGCGACAAGATATGGATGCTCGACCGTGAGGGCAGCATCCTCGACATCATCACCGTGCTGGAGGGCGCGCGGTCGCAGGACCTCAACCGCCGGGTCAACGTCAAGGATATCGAGATCGCACCGGCAAGCGATGGCTCGGGCGAAAAGCACCTCTACGTCGCCGATTACGGCTGGACCCACAGGGCCGACGGGCGGTTGATCGAGATTGCTCCGGGCGACGCCGACCTCTTCTGAAACGTTTTGTCCTGATCCCCCGCCCCACCGCGTTCCGCCTCGACACGCCCCGCTTCATCGGAGCGCCCGAACAGACGAGGAACGCGGTCATTCAGGCCCCGAAAGCGACCGCGCAATCTCCATGATGATCTCGATCAAGGGAACAGTGCGGCTTGCGAGTTGCCGGTTTTTTCGCCGGATCAACCAGAGGTCCTGAAACACCGGCACGGGCAGTCGGACGGACCGGATCCTGTCCGGATCGTTGAATGTCCCGAGACCGCTTCTGGGCAATACGGTATATCCGACGCCCTCCGCGACCGGTGCGAGAATCTGGCCAATCTGGTTGATGCGACTGCGGATCCGGAGGCGGTCTGCGCCGGGGTACTCGTCCGGGTAGTTCGGCCCGAGAAGCAGGTCGGCAAGGCCAGTGCCGTCCGGATGGGATATGAAACCGCGCGCCTCCAGGTCCGAGAAGGCAGGAGCGCCACCGACCCAGTCCGCGGGTAGGACAATGCAGATTTCCTCGCGCCCGATGTGGGTGGCCTCGACCCTGGTCGGTGAGGGCACCTCGCTGACAATGCCGAGATCGAACCTCCCGTCGCTCACACCTTGCAGGATGACGGGTTGTGGTGCGGCCTCCAGTTGCATCGCAAGCCCCGGTCGTGGTTTCGCGAACGACACCAATTCAGGGTATAGGCAAGTCGCAATGCTGCCCGAACACGCAATTGACACGGCGCCGATATCCGGATCGTCGTCGAACATCTCTTCGAGAAGGCGCTTTTCATCCTGCTGGCGGGCGATAGCGAACGCCCGCAGCCTCTCGCCGGCGGGGGTCAGGGTGAAGCTTTTTCCGGTCCTCCGAAGCAGCGCCGTTCCGACCTGCGCTTCCAGCTTCTTCAGGTGTTGGGAGACACCCGGTTGGGTCATGTTCAGGCGTTCGGCTGTCCGGGTCAGGTTCCGGTGCTCGCAGACAGCGACGAATGTCTCCAGCCAATGTGCGTTCAGCATATTACAAATTTTTTGTTATGATTTTCAGTTCATATCATAATTTTTCTTCTCTGCATCGCAACCCCATATCCGATTTGAAACAAGCCCCAGACAAGGATATCGCCATGCATCCCTTTCCCCGCACCTTCTCCCATATCGGCCTCTCTGTTCCTGACCTCGATGCCGCCGTGAAGTTCTATTCCGAGGTTCTCGGCTTCTACGTCATCATGCCCCCAACCGAGATCGTGGAGGACGGCAGCGACATCGGCCTCATGTGTACCGATGTCTTTGGGCCGGGCTGGAACACCATTCGCATCGCCCACCTTGCAACGGCCGACCGCATCGGCTTCGAGCTGTTCGAGTTTGATGGCAACCGCGCTCCGGAAGACAACCTCGCGTTTCGCCGGCATGGAACCTTCCACTTCGCGATTCAGGACCCGGACATCGAAGGATTGCTGGCGAAGATCGTCGCGGCCGGCGGCAAGCAACGGATGCCGATCCGGGAGTACTTTCCGGGCGAGAAACCCTATCGCATGGTCTATGTCGAGGATCCGTTCGGGATCGTATTCGAGCTCTACAGCCATTCCTACGAGTTGACCTATTCGGCTGGTGCCTACAGCTGAGCCGGCGCAACGCGATGCAGCATTGCCTGCGAGCGGGACACGGACTGTCCTGCTCGTTTGTTGCATCAGCGCGACCGCCTACGGCGAACCGGGTTGCAGAAGATGGTCTTGTGGCCGTTCTATGTGGCGGTTGCATTCGACCATACCGGCGCACTCTGACCGCCACAGTCGATACCATCGTAGGCTGATAGCCCATCCGCAGGACTTCCGGACTTATGAAGGTCAATCACCGGTTGCCCGGCGGTGTCGCTGACGTGGTGCGGAAGACCCGTCGGGCTTTCGACGTCATCTTTGGCGGCGCGCGACCTGCACAATGGAGATCCGAGACACCGCATCATCTCGACTTTGGGTCCGGCGGCACTGTCGCAGCCCCTGCCCGCTCCCGAAGCAAGGCGGTTCCGTATTCTGTAACGATCTATTCTCGGCGCCTTCGAATTGACGACGCGGGGTGATCTGATGCATGGAGTGGGTCGCCCCAGACCTGCAGTTGCGCGGGCGCAGGACGCCTCGCCGCTTTCTGCATGCACCTGTTGCACCGGCTGGCCGCCTCACCTGCGGTCGACCGTGGCGAAGGTCCACGGGCAGGCACCGCCGGATACACATACAAGGACCCAGAAATGAACCGGACATTCGGAAACACCGATCTGAAAACGAGCTCCATTGTCTATGGCTGCATGGGCGGGGCCGGCGCCTTCGGCGCGCAGGAGGAAAAGGACTCCATCGAAGCCCTGCAAGAGGCGTTCAACGTCGGCATCAACTTCTTCGACACCGCCGAGGCCTATGGCGACGGGTATTCAGAGCAGCTCCTGGCACGCGCGCTCGGCGACAAGCGGTCAGAGCTTGTCATTTCCTCCAAGGTCACCCCGGCGAATATGGCACCGGACGACCTGATCGACGCCTGCGAACGCAGCCTGAAGAACCTCGGGACCGACCACATCGACCTCTACATGCTGCACTGGCCCAACCGGGATGTGCCCTTCGCCGACAGTATCGGCGCCCTTCAGAAACTGAAGCAGGACGGAAAGATCCGCTGGTTCGGCGTCTCCAATTTCGGCACGCGGGACCTCGACGAAGCCCTTGGTCTAGGGGAGATTTCCGTCAATCAGCTTCCCTATCACCTGTTCTTCCGCGCCATCGAGTTCGAGGTTCAGCCGAAGTGCGAGGCCGCCGGTGTGCCAATCATGTGCTACTCCTCGCTGATGCAGGGGCTGCTGGCGGGCAAGTATCGGTCTTTGCAGGAATTCCCCGTGAACCGTGCGCGCACCCGGATGTTCGATCACCGCAAATGGGCCGAGGTTGTCCACACCGAAACCGGCGCCGAGGACGCGGGGCAAGAGCTTCTGGATGCCCTGTGGGCGTTGGTGGAGCAGACCGGCCTGAGCATGGAGGAACTGGCGATCGGTTGGCTGAAGTCCCGCCCGGCGGTTGGCGGAGTCATCGTTGGGACCCGGAACGCCGCGCAGAGCCGTGACCTGAAGAAACTGCTGGATGTGGAACTTGACGCGGCCACGTTGCAGACGCTCAGCGATGCCTCCAACCGGCTCAAGGAAGACCTCGGGAGCGACATCGACATGTGGGGCAAGAACAGAACCCGGTAGGGTTATCGGGGATTGCCCGCGGATCTGAGGCGGCCGGTGTCGTGGAGATACCGGCCGCCTTGTCGCGCATTGGGTTCCATCGCGACCGGACCGGCGCGGTTCGAGTGGCATTTCGGCTAGTCTCAAAAGGCCAGAGACCCCGCCACGCAGACCCCCCTTAGCAACGACCGGCAAAATATTGATTTTCAATATTTAACCTGTGCGCACCAAGTGTTGCGCCACAAGGGGCACTCGGCCCAGATCCAACATCCCGCCGCTTTCTGCCTTCCGTCACTTTCAACAGTGTCGTGGCAAAGGCACAGCCGCCCGGCTGCGTTCAGCCGTCGGACACGGCGGGATCGTGCTCCTTGCGGTGGTGTTGCTCGATCCGGTCAACCTCCGTCCGCGAGCCCAGCACGACCGGCGCACGCTCGTGGATTGACGTCGGCACCACGTCGAGAATCCGCGCCTCTCCAGTGGAGGCCGCACCGCCGGCCTGTTCGATCAGAAGCGCCATGGGATTGGCCTCGTACATCAGGCGCAGCTTGCCGCCTGAACCACGGTTCGCCTGATCGACCGGGTACAGGAAAACACCGCCCCGGGTGAGGATACGGTGGATGTCGACGACCATCGAGCCGCTCCAGCGCATGTTGAAGCGTTTGCAGCGTGGCCCGCTCTCTCCCGCGATGCATTCCTCGATGTACTGGCGAACCGGCTGGTCCCAATCACCGTACCGCGACGCATTGATGGAAAACTCGTTGCTGTCCTCGGGCACGCGCATGTTGCCGGAGACAATCCGGAACTCCCCGGTGCCGAGATGGTTCACGAACTCATGCACGCCATGGCCAAGTGTGACCACCAGCGTTGTTGCCGGGCCATAGATGGAATACCCCGCACAGATCTGTTCGGTGCCGGGTCGCAGGACCGATTTGTCGTCGCCCACCTCTACGGCTTCCGGAAGCTGGACAATGGAGAAGATCGACCCCACCGACAGGTTCACGTCGAGGTTCGACGATCCGTCCAGGGGGTCAAAATAGACGATGTAGTCGCCGGCAGCGACCGTGTCCTTGAGCCAGATGACCTCCTCGACCTCTTCGGACACCAGCGCCGCGACACGGCTGCAATTGCGGATATGGCCGACGAACTGGTCATTGGCGAAGACATCAAGTTCCTTTTGGGTCTCGCCCTGCACATTCGTGGTATCGGCACTGCCAAGCTGTCCAAAAAACGCCCCGTTGCGGATTGCGAATGAGATTTCCCGGCAGGCGGTCGCGATATCCTCCAGCAGGAAGACGAGGTCCTTTTCGACGCCGTGGGTCCGGTATTGCTGCAGGAGAAACTGGCGAAGGGTTTGTCTGTCATAAGGCATTGCGGTTTCTTTCTGTCGGCATCCACGGCGAAATCTGAAGCCATGTGTCCATGGCCCTGTCGTGTCAGTAGTTGCAAAGTGCCCTGGCCACCAGTCCGGCGGAAGGGAAAGAGCAGAGTGTGCCGTTGCAGCACTGGGGGCCTGTTCTCGGTCTCGGCTTCGGATGGGACCGCAATCGCCGCTCCCCTCGGCGCACGCGCCCTGCTCCCGATCCGGGATGATCGAGCGGCCCGGACGCGGTTCGATTGCCTCGGGGTGGTTTCAGTTTTTCGGGCCGTGTGACCCCGCCGTTGGGAAAGGGAAACGGGGGCGGGAACCCCAAAAGGCCAGCGTGTCCGGTCGGGGGCCGCGGCACCGGGGATCGGGCCGCTCTTACGCTTCCCGCTCATGGTGCCGAACCAATCCGCGGCTTGTTGTGTCGCAAGTAGAAACACAAGCCCTCAAGATTGCGCCGGCCCGCTCCCCGGTGACATCGTGATGAGTTCCATCGCGGAGTAGTCGAGGCCGGCGTTGGAAAGCTCTCCCAGATAGTCGAGCCACTGGGGTCGGTGCCGCGCAGGAGCGCCTGCCCCATCGCATCACTTTGCCCGGTCGTGGCACGTCAGCCCTCAACCTGCGCCGGGCAGTTGGGCAGTCCCGAGTCGGTCATACTGGCGGAAACGAGACCTTGGCAGCAAGCTGGCACCTCGCAGCCCGAGGTCGTCAGCGGCCCAACCCGGCACCCTCGCGTCCATGGTCAGACTTCGTTAGCCCTGCCAGATTGATCGAAGGCGCTGTGCCGGGCCGTGGCGAGGATCTCCGCAACCTTGTCATTGGCCACCTTGAGCGGTGGGCAGTGCTGTTCCTCCGCGCACTGGAGCAGTTCCTGAAATCCCGCAACCGCGGCGCGCAGATGCGTTTCCACCCAGTCATCGGGCCGGATCCTGAGCGCCTCCCGCGCGACGCTGATCAACCCGCCGGCGTTCACGACGAAATCCGGGCAATACAGGATGCCACGGTCCTGCAACGCTTCGGCACACCGCGGCTCGGCGAGTTGGTTGTTTGCCGCGCCGCAGACAATCCGGGCGCGCAGGGTCGGGATGGTTTCGCGGCTCAGCACGCCACCAAGGGCACAGGGCGCAAGGATATCGGCCTCCGCCTCAAGCAGTGCCTGCGGCGGCAGGATCGTGGCACCAAGCGCCTGTGCGGCCTGTTCCGTCGCGGCGCGGTTCACATCGGCAGCGACAACCGAACCACCCGCCGTGTGAACCCTTTCTGCCAGGCTCATGCCGACATGACCAAGCCCCTGTATGGCGACAGTCCGGCCCGCAAGATCACCGGACCCGAACGCCTGCGCAGCGGCCAGTTTCATGCAACGAAAGACCCCTTCCGCCGTGACCGGTGACGGATCGCCGCTTGCGAACTCACCGCTGTCCAGACCCGAGACATGCGCCGTCTCCTGCGCAACGATGGCCATGTCCGCAGGCGTCATACCGACGTCCTCGCCGGTCGTGTAGGCCCCCTTCAGCGTGTCAATGAACCGGCCGAAAGCGCGCAGCTTCTCCGGGGTCTTGTCGTGCCGGGGATCCCCGAGGATCACCGCCTTGCCACCACCAAATGGCACTCCGGCGAGGGCCGCCTTGGCGGTCATGCCAGCGGACAGGCGCAGCGCATCCGACACGGCCTCCTGAATGCTGTCGTATGCCCACATGCGGCAGCCTCCCAGGGCGGGGCCAAGGGTGGTGTCATGCACCGCGACGATCGACCTCAAGCCCGATCCTTCATCGGTACAGAACAGAACCCTTTCATGGGTTTGGGTGGCGATTTCCTCAATGTGCATCTGCGGCTCCATAGGGTCTGCGGGTGGTGCGGGCTCAGGCAAAGAGCAAGGCAGGGGTTTCAAGGAGAGACTTCAGGCGGGCAATGAACTGCGCCGCGTCCCAACCGTCGACGATCCGGTGATCGAAACTCGCGGAGAGGTTCATCATGTCGCGCGGCACGAAGGCCCGACCGTCCCAGTGCGGCCGGATCTGCTTGCGGTTGACGCCGAGGATGGCCACCTCCGGGTGGTTGACGATGGGTGTTGTTGCGACAGCGCCGAGCGGGCCGAGTGAGGTGATGGTAATGGTGCTGCCGGACAGCTCCTCCCGCGTGAGGGTGCCCGCGCGCGCCGCCTCGGCGAGCCGGACGATCCCGGACGCCGCATCCCGCAGCGTGAGCGCCTCGGCGTGCCGCAGCACCGGCACCATGAGACCCTGTCCGGTCTGGATCGCGATGCCGAAGTGCACGGCGTCATGCTGCCAAAGCGTCCCCGTCTCGTCGTCGTAGCGTGCATTCACCTGCGGCGCGACCTGCCGCGCAACGACCGCGGCACGCATAAGGAACGGCAGGAGTGTCAGTTTCGGCTGCGCTTCCGTGCGGTCAGCGTTCATCGCCATGCGCAACCGCTCCAGTTCGGTCACGTCGACTTCCTCGACGATGGTGATCTGCGGGATGCGCGCATGGGCGCGGGTCATCTGCTCGGCGATCTTGCGACGCAGGCCGATGATCTTCACCTCGGTCACGCCGTCGCCTTGTACGAGCGGTGCGCTGCCGCCACCCGTGGCGAGACGTGCGTCGAGGTCGGCATGCGTCACCCGCCCCTCCGGACCGGTTCCGTCAACCTGCGACAGGTCGATGCCAAGGGCCGCAGCCCTGTGGCGCACGGCCGGTGCGGCAAGCGCCTTGCCCGCACCATTGCGAACCACCTTTGGCGGCTGGGGTTTGTCGTCGGTGTCGGGCGGCTCCGGCGCGGCGGTATCTTCGGCCTCCACCGGGGCCTCCGCGCGCCCGGTCTCCGGCCCTAGCGTGTCGGCCTCCGTCTCGTCGACCACATCGATCTTCACCAGCGGCGCGCCGATCGGAAGCACGTCACCCGGCTCCCCTGCCCGCCAGAGGACCTTGCCCGAGGCGCTGGACGGGATCTCGACGGCTGCCTTGTCGGTCAGCACGGTTCCGACGATGTCGTCCTCGCTGATCCACTCCCCGACCTCGACTTCCCATTCGGAAATCTCGGCCTCCGTGATGCCTTCGCCGATGTCCGGCAACTTGATGACCCGTTCCACCACGTCAGACCTCCACCGTTTCGCGCAACGCCCGGCCAACGCGCTCCGGGCCGGGGAAATAGAACCATTCCTGCGCATGCGGATACGGCACGTCCCAGCCCGCGACCCGCCGGATGGGCGCTTCGAGGTGCCAGAAGCAGCTTTCCTGCACGCGGGCCGAGAGTTCGGCACCGAAGCCGCTGGTCAGGGTGGCCTCATGCGCAATCACACAGCGCCCGGTTTTCTGCACCGAGGCCTCGATCGTCTCCAGATCGAGCGGAAGCAGGCTGCGCAGATCGATTATCTCCGCGTCGACCTGCTGTTCCTCCGCCGCGGCAAGGGCAACGTGAACCATGGTGCCGTAGCATAGCACCGTGACATCCGCCCCCTCCCGGCGGATCGCGGCCTTGCCAAGCGGGATCGTGTAATATCCCTCCGGCACATCGCCCAGCGGGTGTCCCTTCCACGACACGGCCTCGCGTTCGTGGTGGCCATCGAAGGGTCCGTGATAGAGGCGCTTGGGCTCCAGGAAGATCACCGGGTCCGGGTCCTCCAGCGCGGCGATCAGCATCCCCTTGGCGTCATACGGGGTCGAGGGCAGCACGGTTTTCAGCCCCGACACATGGGTGAACAGCGCCTCCGGGCTCTGGCTGTGGGTCTCTCCGCCGAAGATCCCGCCGCCCGTGGGCATCCGGATCACCAGCGGGCAGGTAAAGTCGCCATTGGAACGATAGCGGATGCGGCTGGCCTCCTGCGTGATCTGATCGTAGGCCGGGTACATGTAGTCGGCGAACTGGATCTCCACGCAGGGTCGAAGCCCGTAGGCCGCCATGCCGATCGCCGTGCCGACAATGCCGCTTTCCGAGATCGGCGCATCGAAACAGCGCTCGCGTCCGTGTTTCTCCTGCAACCCTTGCGTGCAGCGAAAAACGCCGCCGAAATAGCCGACGTCCTCGCCGTAGACGATGACACGGTGGTCGCGCTCCATCATGACGTCGAGCGCGTCGCGGATCGCCTCTACCATCGACATGTCGCTCATAGCCATTTCTCCGCCGCCTGCCGCTGCCGTTCGAGATGCAACGGGGTTTCGGCATAGAGCCCGTCGAAGATGCCACGCCGCCTCGGCGACGGGCCGGAATGCAACGTGCCGTTCTTCTCCGCCGCCTTTTGTGCCGCAACGACCGTGTCGTGGATCTCTGCCCGTGCCTGTTCGTGGCGTTCCTCGGACCACAGACCACGGTGGATCAGGTGCAGCTTTAGCCGTTCGATCGGATCGCCGAGGGGCCATGCATCGGATTCCGCGCGGGGCCGGTAAGCCTCGGGGTTGTCCGAGGTCGAATGCCCCCCCGCGCGATAGGTCACATGCTCGATCACGGTCGGCCCGAGCCCCTCGCGCGCCCGCCGAACCGCCCATTTCGCCACCGCGTGCACGGCAAGAAAATCGTTCCCGTCGACCCGCAGCGCCGCCATCCCGAACCCCAGCGCTCGTGCCGCGAATGTGCCGGAATCGCCTTTCGCGATGCCCTGGAAGGTCGAGATTGCCCATTGGTTGTTGACGATATTGAGCACCACCGGCGGCTTGTAGGTCGAGGCAAAGACCATCGCCGAGTGGAAATCGGATTCTGCGGTCGAGCCGTCGCCGATCCAGCCGGCGGCAATCGCATCGGAGCCATCGATGGCCGCGGCCATGGCCCAGCCGACGGCTTGCACGAACTGGGTGCCCAAGTTCCCCGACACGGTGAAGAAGCCGTAGTCCCGCGCGGAATAGAGGACCGGCATCTGGCGCCCGGCGAGCGGATCCTGCTCATTGGAGAAGATCTGGTTCATCATCATCTCCAGCGGGTAGTCCTGTGCCACCAGCAATCCGGCGTTCCGGTAGGTGGGGAAGTTCATGTCACCCTTGCTCAGCGCACGCTGGAACGCAGTCGTGACCGCTTCCTCGCCCAGTTGCGGCACATAGAAGGACGTCTTTCCCTGCCTTTGCGCGGCCACCATCCGGGCATCGAGACTGCGCAGGGTCATCATCTGCTTGAGCCCCGCCACCAGATCTTCGTCCGACAGCAGGCTGGCCCAGGGACCGACCGCTTCGCCGTCGCGGCGCAGGATCCGAATGATGGAAAAAGCGTGGTTGCGCAGCAGGCGCGGCTCCACGTCGAGCGGCGGAAGGGTCACGGCGCCGGCCTCCGGGACCTTCACATTGGTATAGTCCGGCTCATCCCCCGGCCGGAAGTCCGGTTCGGGTATCGTGAGCCTGCCGCCCTGTCTGTCCTGCATCTTCACCTCCGCATTGGCCTCTGTGTCGATGGTAGCGGCGGGGGCGGAGCGGTTGTTGCCAAAGTTCCTTTCAATATAGTCCAGCCTTGGCGATAATCGCCCCAGATACGATCAAAGGTAGGCAAAATGACTATCGATTCGATTGACCGCCGCATCCTTGATGTCCTGTTGAAGAACGGCCGCATACCCGTCGTTGAACTGGCAGAACAGGTCGGGCTGTCCCCCACGCCCTGCCGAAAGCGTATCGCGCGGCTGGAGAAAACTGGCGTGATCGCGCGCTACGCCGCCGTCATCGACGCAGAGCAGGCGGGCTACCCGATCACCGCCTTCGTATCGGTCGAACTGGAACGGCAGGAGGCCGAGGGCCTTGCCCTGTTCGAACGCCGGGTTCTGGAATTCGAAGAGGTCGTACAAGGGTTTCTGATGACCGGGAGCCAGGATTTCCTGCTGCGGGTGGTCGTCGAGGATCTGCACGCCTTCGAACGTTTTTTGCAGGAGAAGCTGACGCGGATCCCAGGGATACGTTCAGTCAGGTCCCGGTTTGCACTGCGCCAGTTCGTGTGGCGCAACCGGCTTCCCGCGGCTTCCAGCTAGATCGGGTCAGGTTTTTCTGAATCGAATTGGGGTTGGATTGCGATCCAGACTCCGAACTGGTGAAGGCGACCGGCATGGATAGCAAAGGCCCGTTCGGATGACTGAAAGAACGGGTGGTTGCTACGATGCGGTCGCGAGAGAGCTGTCCCAGTGTGGCGGCCCTGTTCGGACACGCCCGCTGCCCTGCCACGTGTTCGTTCTTTGCGACCGCTCCGAACGGTCGCGCAGGTACTGTTCGCCACCAATCGTGGTTGTGGAAGCTAGGTCAGGTCATCCAAAACCGCCACGCTGGTGCGTTCCATTGGCTCTGGGTGTGGTTCACGTGGAGCCTGTGCCACACATCGCAAGACAGCCAGACCATCGAGACAGGACCGCCTCCTGATCGTCGGCGTCGAGCACCATGGCGAGGCGGTCGTCGTTGTCGGCAAACACCCCCAACGCATCGCCGCCTGCGGTTTGCAGGATGATTGCATGGGGCCCCGGCTGTGCGATTGGCAGGACATCTTCCGCCGAAATCAGGATGTCCCCGAGCCCGGGCAGGATATCCTCCGCACCGTCGCCGGTCACGGAACCACCAGCCGGACGCGCTACCCAGGCCCGCACCAGCGGTGCGCAACGTTCGAGAAAGACCTGAAGCAGCGGCCCTTCCAATGTCGGGGTGTCGTCAAATTGAGTCTGGATCCCCGCAAGGGCATGGCGGAGCGTCGCAACAGAGACGCCGGTTTCCTCCAGGCTGGACTCCCGCACCGGCGGCGTTGCGCGCACGGTCATCCCGCCATCGGTGCAAAACGCCGCGAGTGCCGCCGCGAAGGCTTCGAGGTCCCCTGCCCCTGCATAGGTCAGCGTCCCACGGCCTGCGCCCAGCGCATCCGCCCGGCCTTCGGGGAGTCCCGCGATATCCGCCCAGAGCAGACGTCGCCCGCGCACCTCCAGCGCCAGTTCGTTGCCACTCTGGTTGCGGATCAACAGGCGACGGGCCATGACCGTTGCGTCGACCTCGTCTAGGAGCGCACCAGCACCGCCGGGAAGCGATCGCAGACCGGGCGATGAACCGGGGTCCGGCGGACGCGACAGCCGCCCGATCATGTGGGTGAGGCTGGCAAGGCGTGCGCTGCCATCGCCATCCGGAGGGCTCACCGCGTCACTCATCGGCCCGCGCGACCTCCCGGAGCGTCGCTCCAACGCCTTCCAGGGTCGTTCCGGCGTCGAGCGACACGCAGATCACCTCACCCTCCGTGGTGCCGGAGCGCAGGAACACACAGGTCTGCAGTGGCGCGGCAAGGATCGCCTGCGAGAGACGGTGCGGGGTGGCGCCCTGCCCGAAGACACGGGCAAGCAGCCGCTCGGCGCCTGGACCGAGACAGGCCGACGCCTCTGCCAGAAGTGCATCATGATCTTCCTGACGCAAATCCGCGTCGGCACAGGCACGCAATACCGTGCCAGCTTCCATATCGCCGAACACCGCCGCGCGACAGCCGGGGATGTCCCTGTGCAATCGGGTCAGCTGCTCGACGAGGGTCATTGCGCGGGGCCTCCTGGCCGGGACGAGGAACGAAGTCCTCGCCTGTATCGCGCAATAACCTTACGGGAACCCTACCGCGCGCCGCTGCGGATCATGTCGTCCGGAAAATATCCGCCAGGTCGGCCTGATCGCCCGTCGGACGCGCATGACGGCGCGTGTCCCCCTTCAGCGAAACCCTGCGCGGCACGATCCTTGGCCGCACCGGGGTAGCGTCAGCCTGCGCCGTGGCGTCCTGGGTCTCCGGCACCGGGCTTTTTGCATCGCGACCTGCGCCCGTTTGGGCATCATCCGCTGGCGATCGCACGAACGCGGCTTCCACTGGCATCCTTGCGGCAATTCCAGTGGCCGATTCCTTCTCCATGTCGGCGGATTGCGAACGGTCGGTCCGGGGTGCTGCATCGGCGCCGGTGTCGTCGGCCGTCCTCGGCACGGACAGCCCACCGGGCGGTTCATGGCCCAGTTGCCGGGAGAGCGACATCACCATGTCGAGCAACGCATTCATGAAAGTCTCCGCCCCGCTGGCATCCCAGGCCGACCTGTCGTCACCGGCCGCAAGCGCCTGTGTCAACGAGATCGGGAACACACTGGCGAACAGCCCCTCGGTCTCCCGCATCACCCGTGCGAGCACCCGCTGGCGGTCTCGCGGTTGGGTCAGCTTGTCCATCCGCGTGAGCAGCAGGAAACTGCGCTCGTACAGTTCTGGCGGGATCTCGTCCCAAACCGCTGCTTCGCTCTGGCGCCAGGCCTGAACCGCATGGCTGCACCAGATCACCGCATCCGCCTGCGAGATCACCCGCTGCCACACCTCCGCAGGCATGTTCGGGTCAGAAATGCCCGGAAAATCGATGATATCGCAAAGCTCCAGAACTCCGGCCGGGCGCTCCACCCGCAGGTATTGCGTCCGCATCAGCGCCACCTGGTCGAGATCCTCCAGATCAACGTCGAATTGCGTCCCGGAGAGGTCGACGCCATGGGCCGTTCCGGTGCCATGGCTGAGCCAGACCGGGGGCAGTTGCGTCGCCGTGACCTTTACCGGCAACGCGTCCGAGCCGATCAGCATGTTCGTCAACGTGCTTTTGCCGGCGCTGAACTCTCCCATGATCGCAATACGCGGCCGGCGGCCGGGTGCGGGCTCGGCCCCTTCGGGAAGACCCAGTGTCCCGGTCTCCGATGTCGGCACCTTCATCTTCAGATCCTTGCTGTGAAACATGGCGGGCTCCTTCTGGCTCATGCGGCGAAGCGGCTAAGTCGCACGACCGCCTTTTCAATCTGTTCCGGCGATGTCTCGCTCGGGGCTCCGCCGCGGCTGGCCGTGTCCTCCGACCTGCCAAGCCCGGCAAAGACCATGCGCTGATCGGCGAAGTACTCCCGCAGCGTCTGCCGGAGCTGCTCGGCGGCGGCCGCGCAATGGGTCTCCTTCAACCCCTGCACGATCGGCCGGGTCTCTGCCTCGATCATCTGGTGGAATTCCGGTGCAAACGCCTTGTAGCCACGCCGGCGGCTCCACCAGCGGCGCCACCAGCTGCCGCCAAGATCCAGCGCGATGGTCTGGCCGAGCAACACCGGCGGGGCAAAGGTGGGCAGCGTCGGGGGCTGCACCTGGAAGTCACCGGGCGGACGCCCGATGGCGCAGGCGTAGATACCGGCAATCTCGGATGCGGCCTGTTCCCCGGCAGCCTTTCCGGCACCACGGGCCTGTCGCACGAAGACCTGGTAGCCGGACCGCAAAAGCAACCGCAAACCAGTCGGGTCGTATTTCCACGGCGCCAACTCGCCGTAGAGATCGAGGTGTTGGATCAGCGCCGCCGTCGCACGGTCAAGGAAACTGTGATGCGCACGGTCCAACCGAGAGTCCGCGGCAGAGAGCGCACCAGTCAGCGCGGTGTCCAATTCCGACAGCACGCGCGCCTCTGCCCCGTCAAGTTCCCGAACCATCGCGTCGACGTCGATCTTCCCCGCATGGGCCGCCATGGCCTGTTGCGGATCGGACGCGGCGGCTGCCTTTATCCCCACGGCGAGGTTCATGGCGCTGCGGGCAACCGACTGGATCCGTTCGCGCCCCGCACCTTCGAGGACCCGGTTCCAGATCGCCGCATAGAGCGCGGGCACACCGGACAGCCACCAAATCAGTTCGAGCGGCTCGAAATCGCGGTCCAGCTTGCCGATGACATGCTCGGCATAGCTCAGCAGCACGTCACTCGACTCGCCGTCGAGGATGGAGAAATCGCCTTGCAGAGCCAGCGTCGCCCATTGCGCGCTGCCGAAGATGATCTGCGCCTCGTGCGGCCCCTGATGGGCCTTCAAGTTGGCACGGATGCTGTCGCGGATCTCCTCGATCTGCCGGGCCGGATCGGCAAGCTCGTCGATCCGGTTGACGAAGATGATCACCTCCCGCGACTGGACGTTGGCGATCAGCC
Organism: Aliiruegeria haliotis; assembly: GCF_003003255.1. GTDB lineage: Bacteria > Pseudomonadota > Alphaproteobacteria > Rhodobacterales > Rhodobacteraceae > Tropicimonas > Tropicimonas haliotis. The sequence goes on along the minus strand of NZ_PVTD01000001.1, from coordinate 571,537 downwards.
GGATCAGCGCCATGTCTACCGAACTCAGCGCCTGGTGGGCGGAGAGCACGACCACGCACAGGCGGCTGTCGCGGATCGCGCCAATGGTGATTTGCTCGCGCATCATGAAAGTGTCGTTCACCCCGGGCGTGTCGCGCAGGCAGAGCCCCATGGGCCAGTCGTTTCGTGGCAGGCGCAGGTCCGCGGCCTTGGTGATGTCGGCAAAACGGCCCTGCGTCTCCGCCCCGGCGGCGGACTCCTCATCGAGGAAATCGTCACCGAGGCAGACATAGCGTTCCACCAGATCCTGCGTGAGCGTGCCATAGGTATGGCTCGTGCCCAGCAGCAATTCGAACTTCCGCCCGAGGCGGCGGCGGGTCTTCTCCCGCATGGCATCGATCTGGGCGCGGACTTTCTCCGCCTCTTCCTCTGCGCCGGATCGCCCGGCCAGTTCGCCAACCCGTCCCCCCTTATGGGTCAGCCGGTCCCAATCCTCGGGATCGAAGAAGGTGAAACGCGCGGCGTAGGAGGCGGTGCTGGCCTGGGGCCCGATGTGCAGGGAGGTAACGACCGAAGTCCATGGATTGACGTCGGCCGGCAGCAGTCCCGGCTCCCCCACCATGGCATTCACCAGCGAGGTCTTGCCCGCCTTCACCTGCCCGATCATGGTCACCGCAGGCTCCAGCGCGAGCAAGCTGCGATGCTGCCGCTGGCCCGCCTCGGCCGTGGCACGGTCCCCGCAGGCGATCAGGTCGTCCAGAACGCCCAGAACCTCCGCTCGTTGTGCGAGGAGCGGCGACAGCCCCTCCAGGCACATTCTGACCAATGGCCCGGACGGCGTCGCGGCCTGTCTGGCCACCTCCGGCGTTTGGCCGCCCGGTTCCGTGACCGGGATGCCGTTGGAATATGAACCTTCGTCCCGATACATTGTTGCTCCAACCCAGATAATCTCTCCCCACCCTGCAGTGTGTCGCTGCCTGCAACGGTGCGGAAATGTGGCGAGAGCTGGGCGAATGTCCGCAATGCGACGGGCTTGGTACGGGGGGCAGGCCCGGGTCGGGCACGGGATCAGGTATGGTGGTCAGGCGCAGAGCAGGCTCTCGCAATCGTTGCGGACCTGCAGGACAAGCGCCACGGCATCGCAGACGGCATCCGCGGTCGCCTCAAGCTGCATCAGCAGCATCAGGTCCGACGCCTCCGCCAGCACCAGCCCCGCCGCGCCACAATCCTCCGTGGCCATCCCGGCGCAGGTCTCGATCGATTCCATGCAATGGGCCAGAACATCCGGCGCTGCGGCCTCCAGCGCATCGCCCCCCGGCACATCGCACAGGCGCGACAAGGCCTCCGCCCGGGCGGAGAGGAAGCAGACAATCTCAGCCGGTGCCCGTGATTGCGCATCCGTTACGGGGTCGGGACGTGCCGCGTCCACACCCGGTGCGACATCGGTGGCGGGAGCCTTCGTTTCCAGCCCGGCATCCTGCGGCTCGGGCGTGGTTGCAGGGCCAACCTCTGGCACGGCCCGGTAGCGGTCGAGGAAGACGAGGGCGCTTTCGAGGTCCTCTCGCCGCGCCGTCGAGACATGATCGAACAGGTCCGCCCTGAACTGCGCGAGCCGTTGCGCCTGCCCTGCCCCGTCACCGATCCAGTGGAGACCGCGCACCTGCGCTTCCGGATCAAGCTCGACCGCCAGCGAATCCCCACCTCCGGTTCGCATGGCGACCGTGCCGGTGACAGCCAGAAAGGTATGATCCACAAGGGCCTCCGGCAGTCTTTCAAGGATCTCCTGCCCCTCAACGCCCGCCCCGGCAGCACCCGGCTCCGTCGTGCACAGCACCGCCATGTCCGCCCGCCGCGCAGCCCAGGCAATCGCGGCTTCGATATCCGGCATTCGGCCTTCGAGCGGAACCAGAAGGAAACTGGCTTTTTCCAGCAGTGGCACCGGGGCCGCGAGGGAAACCATCGCCAGATCCCAGGGGACAAGCCGCGCGAAGGTCGCGAGATCCACGGCGCTCTCCTGCCCCTCGGCAGTGACGACGCGGATCGCGGGATCGAGGCCGAAGGACAGGTCGAGCGGCGGCATGCCACTGCGGTCGGGCACGATGTCCCCCTCGAGCACAGCGTTCACGACCCCGGCCAGCCCGGCGTCGGGCGCGCCGAGGACCGCGATGCGCACGGGCGATGACACCCGCTCCAGAACCCGCCGTCCGAGGTCCTGCACACCTGTCGGGAGCGTGCCGGCGCCAACTACCGCGGCAAGCTGATCGGCAGACCTCAGGGCCGCAGGGGTCGCCTTCATTTGCCCCGCTCCGCCTCAGGCGTGCCGCCCGGGGGCGGGTCGAACTGCGCCCGGAAGGCATGTCCGACCCCGGCGGTCGAGGGGATGCCATCGAGGCCCAGCCAGGACATGAGCCCGCCGCGCTCGGACCGTGGCGCTCGTGCCGCGCGTTTGTCCGACGCCAGAACCCGGAGCACGGCGACGGAAAGGTTGTCCTGCCCCATCGCGTCACAATCCTCCACGCGCCCCATCAACCCGCCCACAAGATCGGAGGCGGCGGCGTTCCGGCGAGACGCCAGCCCATCGCGGATCGCCCGCTCCGACAGCGTCAGGATCCCGTCGCTGGCGGCAAGCAACACATCACCGGCGCGCAGGGGAAACGGCTCCAGCGGGCAGTCGATCTGGCGCAGCGGGTCCTGCCCGAGCGCCGAGGTCAGGCAACTGCGGTCCGGATGGTTGGCCGCAACCTCCGGGTCGAGCTCTCCGGCCGCGGCAAGGAAGTCGAACTGCGGCGCAAGGGAATGCACCTCGTTGAGCTGGCGGGTCTCCGCGTCCCGAAGCAGGTAGAACGGGCTGTCGCCGATCGACAGCCAATGCAGGGCGCTGTCCTGAACGACAACGAGCAGCAGCGTTGCCCCCATTCCGGCCGTCTCCGGGTTGGCCTCCGCATGGGACAGGATCGCATGGTTGGCCGCGAGCGCGGCATCCACCAGCAGGCCCGGGATTTCGCCCTCCAGACGGCCGTTGGCGGCCCGTTGCCGCGCCAGTTCATCCAGCGCCGTGGCGACCGCGAGCCGGCTGGCCAACGCCCCGGCAACATGTCCGCCAAGCCCGTCGGCCAGCACCACGAAACCGGCGCCACCGCCGCGCGGCACGTCGCACAGGACGGCGTCCTCCTGGCTCTCTCGCGCGCCGAGGCTCAGCCCCGTCGCGGCATCGAGGCACAGCTCACTCGGCGGCGACATGCGCATCTGCGGTCCTTTCATCCTCTGCGGTCCAGTCGAACCGCTCGCCGCAGAAGGCGACAAAGCGAAGGCTGGTCTCGCCGATGCGGATCGTGTCGCCCTCGGACAGGTCCTCGGTCGAGAGCACGGGCCGTCCGTTCAGCCGGACGATATTGGACTTGCCGCCCTGGCCGAGGAAGAACCGGCTCGACTCGTCGTCGAACGCGATCGACGCGTGGTTCTGGCGGGATATAGACCGGTCGCCAAAGTCGAGGCGAACGGTCTGGTCTTCGCCGCGCCCGATGCTCGAAACGCCGCTGCTGAGGGTGAAGGAGGCACCCCGTCCAGGTCCTTCGACCACCACGATCCAGCCGACCGGAAACATCGGGGCCGCAGCATCCCCCTGTCGGGCCGCGCCGGCAAAGGGATCGCGCTCCGCGAAGGCCGCGGACTGAAACCCGAGCACGCGCGTCTTGGCCCGGCCACCATCCGGGACCGCCTGACCGGGGGCGAGCCCGGCCTGCGAAAACCGGGCGATCTGCTGACGTGCAAGGGCCACATCGTCGGCCGGCGCCCCGGCCGGTGCGCTGGCGGCATCCATCGCCGGCGCCGTGTGTTGGTCCTCCGCACCGGAAGGGGCTTCGCCGGGCACGGCATGCGGCTCCTCCCGTTCCAGGTCCCAGATCCGCCGCCGGGCGGGCATGCTCTGCTGGTAGTTCGCCATCCGCGCCCGGGCGACGAAGGGCGCGCCGTCGGTGTCAACGGGCGCCACGCTCTCAGCGGCTGCCACCGGGGCCACAGCAACCGGCGGCAACGGCTCCGCGTCAGGCGGTGGAGGGTCCACGGCGTCCACAGCAGGAGCGGAAACTGCCGGCGGATCGGGCGGGTCGGCCTGAGACACTGCCTCGCGCGGGATCCCTAGCGCGGCATAGGGATCCTCTGGGCACCTCACGTCCGGCGCCACAGCGGCGTCGGGCCCGTCCGGCGCATCTGCGTCCTGATGCAATGCGTTGTCAGATGCGGTGTTTTCAATGCTGGGTTTCCTGCGAAACAGCTTCATGCTCAATACCCTTCCATCTGGCCCACGCGCCGGGTCGATGCGACCCGCCGCAGGCCGGAGAATGTCCGTCGGACCCAGCCCGGACGCCGTTCGGGATTGTCCCTGACAAGGCTGTTCCCATCACCGTCCCGCGCGACCGTGGCGGAATCGTTTCGTGCCGCTGCGAGGGCCGCCTCCGCACTTTCGCGTGCCTCCCGCAGGGCCTCCTCGCGGGCGCGGGCCCTGGCGGCCTCCCGCTCAAGTCGCTCGGCTTCCTCGCGGCGGGCCTGCTCCGCGCGCTGTGTCTCCGCTCGTTCCTGCTCGACCTTCACGATCGCATTCGTGTCGGCGACCAGTTCCCGGATCCGCCGCGCCACCTCCGGGTCGTCCGACACCTTCGCCGACAGCTTGCGGTGACGCACCGTGTCGTCAATCATCTCCAGCCATTCCTCGGCGCTTTGCAGGCGGTCCTTGGCAAAGACGTTCAGGGCCTTGTCGATCGCCCCGAGGAAATGCTTGTCGAAGCCGGGCACCCGACCGACCAGCGGGACGTAGGGATCGGGCTTTTGCTCGGCCAGCGCTGCCAGCCGGAACGTGGTGAAGATCGGCAATTCTCCCGTCAGCATGTGATGCAGCGTCGCCCCGAGCGAGTAGAGATCGCCCGACGGCCCCTGCTGGCTCCCGGCGAGGTAGAATTCCTGCGGCGAATACCCGTCCTTGACCACTTGCAGCGCCGAAAGCACGCGGCTTGCGCGGCGGGCCCGGTCGCGGGCGGCACCGAAATCGATCAGGATCGGCTCGCCTTTGCTGTCGAGCAGGATGTTGTCGGGCGAAATGTCCCGGTGCAGGATCCCGAGCCGGTGCACATGGCCGATCGCATCCAGCAGCTTTCGGGTGATCTGCCGGATTTCCGGCGGCCCTAGGCGGCTCGGCTCCAGTTCGATGATGTCGAGAAGGTCGTTGCCCTCAACGTAGTCGAGCACCATGTAGCCGGTTCCGCATTCCTCGAACACGTCCTGCACGCCCACGATATTGGGATGGTCGAGCTTTGCCAGCCGCCGCGCTTCCTCGCCGAAAAGGCGCACCACGAGGTCGAACTCCGTCTTGTCGGTGCGTGTCCGGGCATGGACAACGCTCTGGCTGCGGCAGCAGATCGAGGACGGATAGCATTCCTTCAGCACCACCCGCCGTTCGAGGCTGTTTCGCGCCAGGTAGGTGATGCCGAAGCCGCCCGCGTTCAGGAACGACTCGATCAGGAACTGCCCTTGCAGCAGCGGCGTGCCGGGGGGAAGGCTGTCGGGCGGCGCGCCCGGCATTGTCATACTGTCGGTCATGGTTTGCCTCTTCGTCCGTCCCAATGGGTCGCGGGGCCTGGAAGGGGGCTCTCGCTCTGTCTGGAGTCTGGCCTGAATTGTGGCCGGATTGCGGCGCGACGACCGCCGCAGGCGTGGCATACACCCTGCTTTTTATGGGAATTGCGCGGATCGGAACCGCCGGTCGAACCCGTCGTTCGCGGCGCCGGGCGGTCGCACTGGACCCGCCGCCCCATCGCTGGTTCGACTGCTGGCCGAACCGGGTGCGCCGGGTCGCCGGCAACCGGCATCCCGACAACTGCCGCGGCTTGGAGAATCTCTTGACTCAGCCGAAGTTACGACGTTACCGTTTCGTAAGTTACTACTTGGTAGCAAACTGGGAGGAAAACATGTTTGGCCACAAGGGAACACTCTTGGCGACGGTCGCCCTGGCTTCGATGGCGGTATCCGTTATGCCTGCAATGGCGGAATGGAAACCCGACAAACCGATCAACATCATCGTGCCATGGTCGGCCGGCGGCTCTACGGACCAGGTGACCCGCGTGGTCGCACCGATCCTCGAGGAGGCACTCGGCACACCCATCGTGATCGTGAACCAGCCCGGGGCCTCCGGCTCCATCGGCACCAAGGCCGCGCTGGACGCGCCGCGCGATGGCTACACCTGGACGGCAAACGCGATTGCCAACAATGCCACCTATTCGGTGACGGGCATGATCGAGGGCACCTCGATCAACGATTACTTCGTGATGCTGCACGTCGCGAACGTGCCGGTTGTCAGCGTCAATGCCGACCGCGAATACGCCGATTTCGGCGCCTTCCTCGAGGCCATGAAGACGCAGGACGTCACCATCGGCACCGCGGGCGTGAACTCGTCCGGCGGCATGGCGATGGCCGCGATCAAGGAAGCCGCCGGTGGCGAAGAGCTGATGGCGCGCATGGTCACCTATGATGGCGGCAACCCCGCTGTTCTGGCCGCGGCCGCCGGCGAAGTGGACGCAACGACCCAGCTTGCGACCGAACAGACCGAGATGATCAAGGCCGGCAAGATCAAGAGCCTGGCCGTGCTCTCGGACAAGGCGCTCGAAGTCGAGGGACTCGACCCGATCCCGCCGATCACGGACTGGCTGCCCGACATGCCGGTGGCGCCCGATTACTTCGGTGTGTTCATCCCGGTCGGCGCCCCGGACGAGGTCTATGAGACCGTCGGCAAGGTTTGGGAGGAGAAGGTCATGACCTCTCCGGAGATGATGGCCTATGCCTCAGAGCGTGGCGCCGTCTTCGACCCCAGCTACGGCGAGGCGGCCATGGAAAAGGCCATGCCAGTCGTGATCGCGGAAGCCTGCGCACGCGTGACACGCGGCGAAGCCGTCCTCGACCCGTCCGAGATCGGCATCACCTGCCCGGCCGAATAACAACACCAGACGACCACTCGCGAAACGCGTGCGGGGAGAGATCCTCGCACGCACCCTCTACAGGCAGAGTGCCGCCGCTCTTGAAAGTCCGTTCCGATGCGTTTCGATTCCGCAACTGCTGACCGCGTCACCGCGGCAGTGTTCTTTGCGCTGGGGGCCGCGATGGCCTGGGGCGGCTATGTGATGGACCGGCTGGAAATCCGCCAGATCCATCCCGCGTCCATTCCCGGCCTTGTGCCGATGATCCTCGGCGGTGCGCTGATGATCTGTGCCGCCCTGCTGGCGATAAATGCCCCCCGGACGCCACGCGACCCGGACGAGGTCGAAAGCGGATCCTGGGGCAACTTCCTGTTCACCCTGCTGTGGAGCTGCTTCTACGCGCTGGTGATGGTCGGACGGCTTGAGTTCGCAATTGCGACAGCGATCTTCATCACCGGTTTCGCCGGCTGGTTCCTGGTCCCCGCCGCGACCGACACTCCCTCCCGGCTCAAGGCGGCCGGCTTCGTGGCGGTGTTCGGGATCGTCGCGGCGGTCGCCATCTCGGCGCTGTTCCGCTACGGGTTCCTGGTGAGGTTGCCGTGATGGAAGGCCTGAGCAACTTCGTCGCCGCCATCGTCGCACTGGCCTCTCCGATGTCTGTGTTCCACGTCGCCTGGGCGACCCTGCTCGGGATTTTCGTGGGCTCCCTGCCCGGCCTGACCGCAACGATGGGCGTGGCGCTGCTGACCACGCTGACCTACACGATGGAGCGCGACACCGCGATCCTGGTGCTGATCTGCATGTATGTCGGCGCCATCTATGGCGGCTCTCGCAGTGCCATCCTGCTCAACATCCCCGGCACCCCGGCCTCCGCCGCGACCTCTCTCGACGGCTACCCGCTCGCGCAGCAGGGCAAGGCCGGCTACGCCATGGCGCTGGCCACCGCGGGCTCCGCCCTGGGAACGCTGGTCGGCATCCTCATGCTGGTGATCCTTGCCCCGCCACTGGCAGAGATCGCGCTCGATTTCGGATCCTTCGAGTTTTTCTGGCTGGCGGTCTTCGGGATCGTGATCTCGGGGCAGCTCACCGGTGGGGTCACACCACTCAAGGGCTACATCGCCGGTCTGCTTGGCCTGATGGTGGCGATGATCGGGTCCGAAGGGATCCATGCCCACGTTCGATTCAACCTCGGCTTCCACCAGATGAACGGCGGCATCGCGCTGATCCCTGCGATGGTCGGAGCCTTCGGCTTTGCCGAGGTGCTGACAGTGATGTGGCGCAACAAGCCCGAGCTGATCGAGAAGGAAACGACGAGCGACCGCATCCTGCCGCGCATCGCCGACCTGATCCGCTACAAGTTCACCATCCTGCGTTCCGGGATCATCGGCACGCTCGTCGGGATCATTCCCGGTGTGGGCGAGGATATCGGTGCCTGGGCCTCCTATGCCGCCGCAAAGAAGACCAGCCCGGAGCGGGACAGTTTCGGCAAGGGGTCACAAGAAGGCCTGACCGCCGCAGAGACCGGCAATTCCGCCGTCGTCCCCGGCTCCCTGATCCCGGCGCTGACCCTTGCCGTGCCCGGTTCTGCCCCGGCGGCGGTGCTGATCGCCGCGCTTTTCATCCATGGCATCCGGCCCGGTCCGATGATCATGTTCGAACAGCCGACGTTCATCTATTCCATTGCTGCGATGCTGGTCTTTGCGACCATCGCAATCGCGATCTACGGCCTGTCGCTGACGCGGCTGTTCATCCTCGTGCTGAAGATCCCCAGAGAGATCCTGATGCCGGTCGTTTTCACCCTCTGTGTGATCGGCCCCTATGCGCTGACCCAGCGGCTCTTCGATGTTTGGGTCATGGTGGGGTTCGGCCTCTTCGGCTTCGTGTTGCGCCAGATGAAGTACCCGATGGCGCCGCTGGTGCTGGGCATTATCCTCGGTGCCCTTCTCGACAAGAGCCTGCGGCGTGGCCTGACGCTCAGCAACGGATCGCTTGAGCCCTTCTTCACGCGCCCGATCTCTGTCTTCTTCGTCCTGGTGATCGTTCTTAGCATTGCCATGGGCCTTCCGCCCGTCCGTCGCGCGATGGGTCGGCTGACAGGACGTGGGCGGCCGACGGAGAAGTAACGCGCGGATCACCCACGCGCCCTGCGTGGTGACACCAGCGGCGCCGCCTGCAATCCACCGGGCCAACCGGCTGCACCGGTCGCCCGAACCGCCGGGATGAACAGGCTGGGCGCCTGCCCCGCTGAGCAATCTCCACCGCGGGCGAGGTGTCTTTCGGCACGATCGCCACCGGGGACCCTCGCCCTTCCCCCTCACTTCCTGTCCTGTTCCGCCTGACCGGCGACCATCCCCCTTCCGGGGCGGGTCAAAAGTTCACGTGTACTTGCCGTCAAAACGCATTAGAATTGGAGAATATATCGATTGGAAAAGGACAGATCCCATGTGCCTTGCCATTCCGATGCGGATCCGTGCGATCGAGGGTCTTGTCGCGACCTGCGAGGCCGGCGGCATCGAGCGCGACGTGAACCTGTTCATGGTGCAAGGCGAGGATCTGACTGTCGGCGATCACGTGCTGATCCACGTCGGATATGCCATCAAGAAGATCTCCGAGACCGAGGCCCGGCTCAGCTGGGAGGCCTTCGAGGAGGTCCTTCGGCACGATGCATGAACTCGCGCTCTGCCGGGCGTTGATCCAGCAGGTCAATGCCATCGCCCAAAGCCACGGTGCCCGGCATGTCCGCGAGGTCCACATCGACATTGGCCCACTTGCGGGGGTGGAGCCGGAGCTGCTCGCCCATGCCTTCCCTCTGGCCAGCGCGGGAAGCCGTGCGGACGGCGCCCGGCTGAGGATCGACACGCCGCCGGTCCGCATCTGGTGCCCTGCGTGCCAGGCCGAAAGCGACGCCACCGTGAACCGGCTGACCTGTCCCCGGTGCGGCGGCTGGCAAACGACGTTGCGCTCTGGCGATGAACTGCTGCTGCGGTCGGTCGTGCTGGAGAACGCGCCCCCTGCCCCGCGCCCACAAGAAAACTCGGAGGACCGACATGTGTGACACCTGTGGCTGCACCGAGACATGGCAGGAGAGCGGGACGTCCACTGGCAGGCAGGCCACGCAGATCCACTCCAGCCTGCTTCAGGCCAACAACGCCCAGGCGCTGCAAAACCGGGCGCATTTCAACCGGCATGGCGTGCTGTCCATCAACCTGATGTCCTCGCCGGGCACGGGCAAGACCGCGCTTCTGGAAGCAACTGCCGCGTATCTTGGCCGCGACCTCCGCATGGGTGTGATCGAAGGCGACCTGGAGACCGAGAACGACGCCGACCGCATCCGCGCCTGTGGCCTGCCGGTCGTTCAGATCTGCACCGGCACGGCCTGCCACCTCGATGCCCGGATGGTACATGACGCCCTGCACCGGCTGGATCTCGCCGCTCTGGACATTCTTTTTGTGGAGAACGTCGGCAACCTCGTCTGCCCTGCCGGGTTCGACCTCGGCCAACACCGGAAAGTTGCGCTGCTGTCGACACCCGAGGGCGACGACAAGCCCGCGAAATACCCGGTCCTCTTCCGGGCTGCGGACCTCGTGCTGCTCACGAAGCGCGATCTCGCGCCGTTCATGCCGGAATTCGACCCTGCGCGGGTCGCGACACATGTCCGTCACCTCGCAAACCCGGCGCCGGTGCTGGAGGTTTCGGCGAAATCGGGCGACGGGATCGCGCACTGGGCAAACTGGCTGGAGCGAAACCTCGCAGAGCTGCGTGCGTCCCATGCCGACACATCCGAAACGCCGGGAGGCTGACCATGGCCCTGACCGCGTCCGACTGGTTGCAGCGTATTCGCAGGCTGTATTTGCCGCAGAAGGTTCGGATCATGAATGTCTGCGGTGGGCATGAGCGGTCCATCACGCAGGCAGGGCTCCGCGCGGCGCTGCCACCGGCCATCGAGCTGATCCCGGGGCCGGGGTGCCCCGTTTGTGTCTGCCCGGAGGAAGACGTTCACCTTGCGATCCGGCTCGCGATGGAGGAGGAGCTGACGCTGGCGACCTTCGGTGACATGCTGCGGGTTCCGGTCAACGTGCGAAAGTCAGACGTCCGCTCGCTGGAGCAGGCCCGGGCCGCCGGTGCCGACGTGGTTGCCGTGGCCAGCCCGCAGGAGGTTGTCGGGATCGCACGGCAGGCCCCGGACCGCCCTGTCGTCTTCCTCGCCGCCGGTTTCGAGACGACAATCGCACCCGTTGCCGCGATGATGGCGCAGGGCGTGCCGCAGAACCTGTCGCTGCTGCTGTCGGGCCGGCTCACGTGGCCTGCGGTCTCGATGTTGCTGAACTCCGGAGAGGTCGGCTTCGATGCCCTGATTGCCCCGGGCCACGTGGCAACTGTCATGGGGCCGGAGGAGTGGGACTTCGTTTCCGCCGACCACGGGATCCCCACCGCCGTTGCGGGGTTCGACAGCGAAAGCCTGCTGGCGGCGATCTACGCGGTGCTGAGGCAGTTGCGTGATGGCGGGGCCTGTCTCGACAATTGCTATCCCGGCGTCGTCCAGCCCGGCGGCAACCCGATGGCGCGCAGGGTTCTGGAGGATGTCATGGATATCACGGACGCAGCCTGGCGTGGCATCGGCACGCTTCCCGCCTCCGGCTTTGCGCTGCGCGCGGAATATGCCGCCCATGATGCGCGAAAGGTCTTTCCCGTTGTCCGGGACGACACCCGCCGGCGTGCGGGGGAGATGCCCGCCGGCTGCGATTGCGCCCGGGTTGTGCTGGGGCAGATCCGCCCCGACCAGTGCCGGATCTTCGGCGGACCCTGCACGCCCCGCACCCCGGTCGGGCCCTGCATGGTCTCCGACGAAGGCGCCTGCCGGATCTGGTGGGCCGGCGGGCGGCGGAGCCGCGCGAAACAGGCAATCGCATGACCTGCACCCCGGACGTCCCTGCGCATGACGCCGATGCGTCCCCCGTGGCGCGGCGGATCGTTCTGACCGGCCATGTTCAGGGTGTCGGCTTTCGTCCGCATGTGTACCGCATCGCGGTCGCGCATGGCCTGCGGGGCTGGGTTCGCAACCGGATGGGCGAGGTGCACGCCCATGTCGAGGGACCGCAAGAGGATGTCGGGGCCTGGCTCCGGGACGTCGTGGACAAGGCCCCGCCCCTTTCCCGGCCGGCCCTGGGCAAGGTTGCCGATGCTGCCCCGCTGGGGATGACGGGGTTCACGATCCGCGACAGCGACGCGCGGTCCGATGCGTCGATCTTCGTTCCCGCCGACACATCCGTCTGCGCGGATTGCCTGCGGGAAATGCGCGACCCGTCGGATCGGCGCCATCGCTATCCCTTCATCAACTGCACCCAGTGCGGGCCCCGCTACACGCTGATCGAGGGGATGCCCTATGACCGGCCACAGACGACGATGGCCGATTTCACGCTCTGCGCGGCCTGTCGCAGGGAGTACGAGGACCCCATGAACCGCCGCTTCCACGCCGAACCCATTGCCTGCCCGGACTGCGGCCCCTCGCTGCGGTTCGCGCGCTGGGGACAGCCTGACATTGCGGGCACCGAAACAGCCCTTCAGGCGGCTATTGCGGCGCTGACATCCGGGGAGATCCTCGCCGTTCGGGGGATCGGTGGCTATCACCTGATGTGCGATGCTGGCAACGCGGCAACCGTTCAGCGTCTTCGCGACCGCAAGCGCCGCCCCGACAAACCCTTTGCCATCATGGTCGCAGAATGCGGCGCCGATGGTCTGGACAGCGCCCGGGCGCTCGTCACCCTCACCGCCCCCGCGGCCGAGGCGTTGCGGGCGCCGCACCGTCCCATCGTGCTGCTGCCACGCCGGGCAGAGACCGATCTGGCGCCCGCCGTCGCACCGGATTGTGGCGATCTTGGTCTCTTCCTGCCCTACAGCCCGCTGCACGTCCTGTTGCTGGACGCGCTCTGCCGACCGCTGGTCGCAACCTCGGCGAACCTCAGCGGCGAGCCGGTTCTCACCACTCCGGCGGAGGTCGACGCGCACCTGTTCGGCGTGGCCGATGCCGTCCTGCACCACGATCGGCCCATTGCGCGCCCCGCCGACGATCCGGTGCTTCGGGAGATCGGAGGAACGATTGTCCCGCTGCGAACCGGCCGTGGCACCGCGCCGCTCGAACTGGCGCTTCCACGGTCGGTCGCTTCCCCGGTGCTCGCCCTTGGATCCCAGATGAAGGCCACCATGACTCTCGGCTTCGGCAACCGCGCGGTCCTCTCCCCCCACATCGGGGACATGGACAGCCCACGTAGCCTTGAGGTGCTGCACGCGGTCTCGGGCAGCCTTCAGGACCTCTACGGTGCGCGGGCCAGCGTCCTGCTGTGTGATGCCCATCCGGGCTACACCACCCACCGCTGGGCGCGAAAGCAAGGCCTTCCGGTGGTGCAGATCCTGCATCATCACGCCCATGCCTCGGCGCTGGCCGCAGACCATCCGGAGGCCAGCGGAGACTGGCTGACCTTTGCCTGGGATGGCGTGGGACTGGGCGAAGACGGCACGCTCTGGGGCGGCGACGTGCTCTGGGGCCAGCCCGGGCGCTGGCGTCGCGTCGCCCGGTTCCGGCCATTCAGACTCACCGGCGGCGTGCGGGCGGGGCGCGAGCCCTGGCGCAGTGCCGCCGCGCTCTGCTGGGCGGAGGGGCGCGACCTCCCCAACCCGCCCGACGGGGTCAGGATCGCCTACACCGCCTGGAAACAGAGCATCAACACAATCGAAACCACCGCCGCCGGGCGGATCTTCGATGCGGCGGCCTGCATCGTGACGGGCATCACCCACGGCAGTTTCGAAGCGCAGGGGCCGATGCGGCTGGAAACCCTTGCCGGGCGCATCGCCGGCCAGCCGACCCGAATGCCGATCACCAAACGCGACGGGATCTGGGAAGTTGATTGGGCGCCGCTCCTGCCCGCCTTGACCAACGACCGCCGACGTCCGCGGGAACGGGCCGTCGATGTCCACGCCAGCTTGGCGCAGGTTGTCCCGGACCTTGCCCGGATCCTATGTGCGCAGTTCCCCTGTTCGCAGATCGGCCTGACCGGAGGCGTGTTCCAGAATGCCCGGCTGGTACGGGAAATCCTCGACAGGACGACCGGTCTGAAGATCCCGCTGCGGATGCACCGGACGGTCCCTTGCAATGACGCCGGGCTCTCCTTCGGGCAGGTGGTGGAATATGCCGCGCAGGCAGGAAGGCACATCCGATGACGCTTCAGGACAGCCATATCGCGCTCGCACATGGCAATGGCGGACGCTACATGCGCGACTTGATAGAGCAGGTCTTCGCCCGACACCTCGGCAGCGAAACGCTGGACACCGACGCCGATTCCGTTCCGTTGACGCTGCCGGGCGACAGGATCATGCTCACGACCGATGGCTTCACGGTTCAACCGCTGGAGTTCCCCGGCGGCTCCATCGGGTCGCTCGCGGTGCACGGAACCGTCAATGACCTTGCGGTGTCGGGGGCCGATCCGCTCTACCTGAGCCTGAACGCCTTTATAGAGGAAGGGTTCGACGTTGCGCGGCTGGAACGCATCGTGGCAGACATCGGGCGCGCGGCCGCGCAGGTCGGTGTCTCGGTCGCCGCAGGGGACACGAAGGTCCTGCCGCGCGGAGAGGGTGGCGGCCTCTACCTCGCCACGACGGGGATCGGGGTCTCCCGGCACCCCGACGCGCTGGCCATGAGCGAGATCCGGTCAAGCGACGTCCTGCTCGTGAGCGGCCCGATTGGCGACCACGGGATCGCTGTCATGCTCGCCCGGGAGCAATTCGGCCTGCGCGGGGACATCCGGTCGGATGCGGCCTGCGTGCTGCCCCTGACCCGGGCCCTGCGCGGTGTTCCCGGTGTTCGTTTCATGCGCGATCCCACGCGCGGCGGCCTCGCCACGGTCGCGCACGAGATATCCCGGGCGACCGACCTCTCCATCGCGCTGGACGAGGCGACGATTCCGGTGCGGCCGGCGGTTCAAGCCGTCTGCGACATGCTGGGATACGATCCCTTTTATCTCGCGTGCGAGGGCCGGGTGGTTGCCGTGGTTGCACCTGAAACGGCCGCGCAAGCCCTGGCGGCCTGGCAGGATCTGCCCGGCGGAACCGATGCCGCCATTGCCGGAACGCTGGGTGGCAATGCAGGCGGAGGGCGCGTGACGCTCAGGACGACGGTCGGTGGCGAGAGGTTCCTCGAAGAACTGGAGGACGACCCGCTGCCGAGGATCTGCTGATCACGCCCCAAAGGCCGAGTGTTGCCGGACGCCGTGCGGCGCATCCTTTCCGGGCGGAGGCAGACAGCGCCAACACATTGCACGTGCTCATGAAGGCTGCGCGCAGCGGTTGCCGACCCGACAGTCGTCAGGGCGCATTGCACCACGGCCGCAGCCCACCATGGCTGTCGGCGGCCATCTGCACGCCCGCGCCCCGAAACGTCTTCGAAACCGCATGGCGTACTCCCGTCCCTCGAACATCGAGGGGCCATTCGGAAATGCACTCGGAACGAGCAGGCACCGGGTACGTTGCCCGGCACCTGCGCCCGTCGCGCAGCTCCGGGTCAATAAGAGCACAACGAAGCAGGTTGGAAACCGCATACCGCCGGACGGCAGTGCGATTTCGGAGACACGGGAATCGATGATGCGCGCCCTGCCCTGAAGGGTGGCTGCGCCCCCATGGCAGGCCGTGGCCCGAAGCTCGCCCCGCACCATGGTTCAACCGGAAGACGCTGTGCGATGCCGGCGCCGCGGAGCCGGGACGAGGATCGTGACCGCCCGACGGTGCAAACGCCGCGCCGGTGTACCCTGCCGCCGGATCGAACCCGCGTGATCGCCGCGCGGCACGTGCAGCGAGGGTCTCCGAGGACCTGATGCGTGTTCGGACGTCGGGGCCGATGGACCCGCACGCTCGGGCGCCTTCACCCCATCGTGGTGGGCATTGCGGCGGTGGCCGTCGCGGTGTTCCCGGTCTGCGATGTTGCTACCAGAGCATTTTTTCGCCAAACCTTGCCGGGGCCCCGAAGCACGACACCAGATCCTTGCAAGGACGCGCTGCGCGTCGCTGCGTGTCGCGCGCGTGTCCCCAAACCGACAGGCCCGGGTCCGCGGATCATCGCACTCAACTTTCCGATCGGGGAGCGTGGCACCGCCTGCCGGGTCCCACACCGGTCGGGTTCGACTTCCCTGCCCCGCCACACCGTGTCTGTCCGGCTACCAGGCGTTCACACGCTGCTCTGGCGGCAGCCACATCGGGTCGCCCTCCCCGATGTCGAACGCCTCGTAGAAGGCCTCCAGATGCTGGAGCGGCGCATAGGCGCGGTATTCGCTGGGCGGGTGCCGATCGCCCGTCACGATGGTCTGAATGAACTGCTCACTCGCCTTCCAGGTCCACATCTGCGCCCAGGCGATGAAACACCGTTGCGAGGGTGTCAGCCCGTCGATCTCCACGTTCTCGTCGGGGTGTTCGTCGAGATAGCGCATCAGCGCCTCGTGCGCGAAGGTGATGCCGCCCACATCGGCCATGTTCTCCCCGACATTGAGCGGGCCGTTCAGATGCAGCCCGGGGCGGATTTCCACGGCATCGGCCTGCTCCACGAGCTTCTTCGCCTCGGCGACGAAGGCCACGCCGTCGTCAAAGGTCCACCAGTCGCGCAGGTTGCCCTCGGCATCGAACCGGCGGCCGCCACTGTCGAGACCATGGGTCATCTCATGCCCGATGATCGCACCCAGTCGGCAGAAACGGACCGGCGCGTCGGCCGAGGCGTCGAAGACCGGCGGCTGCTGGATCGCGGCGGGAACCTCGAACCCGTTGTAGGTGGGGTTGTATGCGGCATTCACAACGATGGGCAGGGTGGACTCGGTGTTGAACTGGTCATGGGTGACCGGCCCCCGGGACCGTTCCCGAATGCGATCCGCGAGAAACGCCGCGATGTTCCTGATATTGCTCACGGCATCCGGACCGATCTCAACGCTGCTGTAGTCGATCCATTCATCCGGATACCCGACCTTGTAGTAGAGGTTCTCCAGCTTGTTCAGCGCCTCGGCCCGGGTCTCCTCGGACAGCCAGTCGCGGGAGGGCAGCCGGTCGATGAAGACCGCCTGTATCCGGTCAATCATGTCGAGCGTCTTGTCCCGGGTGGTATCGGCGTAGAACTGGTTGATATAGACTTGGCTCAATGGGTGCCCGAGCGCCTCCTTGAGGAAAGCCAGCGCCCTCTCCTCCCGCGGGAGTTGCTCCTCGACCCCTGTCAGCGCGGCATTGAAGGCGCGGTGTGGCTCGTCGAACTCCGTGGTCAGAACATCCGTGTAATTGTCGATCAGACGGAAAGTGAAATAGTTCCGGAAATCCCCGATGGGCCGTTCGCGGAGCAGCTGCGACAGCGCTGGCAAATACCGCGGCTCGGCGACGATGATCGTCTCGGGGAGCGGGAAGTCGATGACGTCAAACAAGGTGGCAAGATCGAGTTCCGGGATCTGGGCCTGCACCTCCTCCACCGGCATCGGGTTGTAGAAGACGCGGGGGTCGATCTTCTCCTCCGGCGTCAGTTGGGCCGCCAGCATCGCGGATTCGAGCTGCAGGACGGTCTCCGCGATCCGCGCGGCCTCCGCCTCACTGCGACCGGCAATTTGCATCACCGCCTCGACATAGGTCCGATACGCGGCATAGCCGGCAGCCCCCGGCCCTTGCCGCAAAATCTCCGCATGTTCCTTCGGCACCCCGAACGACCCCGCGCCGCCATAGGTCGCATAGGCCTTGCTGTTGGCAAGATCCACATCCGGGCCAAAGCTCAGCAGAAGCGACGGACCGCCGATGTCGAGCATCCCACCGACAAACCGGACAAGGTCATCCATCGTCCGGATCGCCTCGATCCGCTCCAGCTCCGTCGTCAGCGGGTCCAGCCCGGCGGCGTCCAGCGCCGCCGTGTCCATGTAGGCATTGTAGAAATCGCCAACCAGTTGCACCGGGCTGCCTTTGGGAGCGTCAGCTGCGGTCCGGCCGGCCTCGGCCAGGGCGATCTTCATCCGTTCCTTGGTGCGTTCCGCGGCGATGGTCAGCGCGCCATAGGCCGCCAGGTGCGACGGTCGCTCGACCCGGTCCAGCCACTTGCCGGAGGCGTAGCGGTAAAAATCCACCGCCGGATCGATGCTGGTATCCATGTTTTCCACGGAAAAGACGAGGTCATCAGGGCCAGCCGGCGGCAGGTCCGCGGCCTGGCCCAGAACGCCTGTCGGCAGGGTCAGGAAAGCCGACGCAAGACCGGTTGCAAGTGCTGTCTTTGATCTCATCGCGTGTCTCCGGAGGTTGATGGGGGCGTTGCGGTGGTCGTGAAACAAGGGTCAGGAAGACCGGGATGCGGTGTCGGAGGACCCCTGCTTGGCGGCAGAGCTTTGCCTGTTCGCGTCGGTGTCAGTCATCGCGCAGATACATGCCCGAGTGGCGCGGATGGTGGGATCGGAGGGACGGAATCGCGGCAGAGGGCACGCCTCCGGCTGCGGAAAACCACGAGTACTCGGCTCTGCCGTGACGGGTCGGGGGCTGTCCCGCCCGACCGTCCGCCGCGCGTTGCGACCTGTCGCCAAAGCCTCGACAGAATGGGGGAACTGAGGGTCCACTGCCGCTTTTTCGGCCAGCACCCCGTTGGGTGGACGGCGGGCGAGCGGGCCGCACAGATCCGGTCGACGTCTGCCACATCCGCCCTGCGCCAAGGCAGGTCCCGCGCAGCGATGCCGCGATCCATCTTCAGCCGTCGGGCGCACCAGCCATCGCCCTGCGACACGATAGGTCGACCCTCGCAACGACGGAACAGGCCAGCACCACGTAGCGTCCCCGCCACGGACAGGACCGTGCCGGGGCACAAGGCCCGCAAGCCGGAATGTGTCGCGTAACTTTGTCCTGACGCCATGGATCGACCATAGCCAGCCCTCCGGTTTCTGGAAACCCCGGGAAGGTTTGCCAGTGGGCAATCAGACCGGGCGCGGTTTGGGCGGAAGCGGCGGCTCACGGCGTCGAAGGCGTGTTCAGGCGAGGCTCCATGCAGGATGTCCGTCACAGAACGACGTCGCTCCTCCGCAGATCACTACTCAGGCGCGAGAGGTGCAGAGGCCCGTCGTTCAAATCACCAGAAAGGTCGAAGTGCGGGTCAGTGCCCGCATGCCCGGATTCCAAGTGGCGTTCAATTGACCTTCGAAAAAGCATACATCACCCTGATATATTTGAAAAAACCGACACGAAAGACCTCCGCCTTCGCGACAACCTCGCCGACTGATGTGGCCGTGAGACCTTTGATCCACACCGCGTTCTGCCGGACGGCTTCATCGGTCCACGCGGAGATGGCGACGCACTTGGCCGGGCGAAGGGTCGCGTAGAGGCAGAGGCATTCCGTGCCCTGAACGCTTAATCGCCTGCAAAGGCGCGCCAATGGTGACTGCCGTGTCCGATACCGGTTCGGCGATGCTTGAACGGCGATTTTCCAATACCGCATGGTCGGGATCGCCTTGACGGCGGTCGCCAACGAGCGCCTGCTCAAAGGCGGGAGCAGAGGGTCACAGTCGAGCGGTAGACTGGGCGACCAACGGGGCGGTTCTCGACGAAAAGATTGACGTGCTCATGTCTGCGACGTCGTCCACGAAGTCTCTTGTGCTGTGCCACCTGAAGAGATGGATCGTGCGCTTCGTTTCACAGACCTGCGCAAGTGCACGGTTAGCTCGACAGTGCCAAAGGCCCGGACGCCGCTGCCCCGCAGCACTCCGAGGTCTTTCATCGTTGGCGGCTCTGCCGAACACTTGGGAATCGGGCGGTTGATGCAGGACGGTCTCACACCGGATACGTTGCCCGTCGGATTGTTACGGTCGTCGCAGGGACATCGCAGCCTGACGTGGCGGCGCAATCATGATCACTTCCGGCCGTGGGACCTCGGAACCCCACGAAGCAGGCCGCGCTGGTGCAGCTTGCCCGGATGTCCCCCAATCTGCCCTGCGAAACATGGCGACGACTGCACACGAGTCCGCGCGGTTTCAGCACCTATCCCTGAAGGCAGGCTGGCCTCCCGTGGCCGTGCCAGCTTGTCCTTGAGCATCACTGCATGGGGCTCAGGGGCCGGCCACTGGCAAATCAATCACGAAGGTCGCGCCGCTTGTGCTGCGCCGCTCCAACTCGATCGCACCGCCGTGGGCAGAGATCACGCGATGGCAGAAGGCCAGGCCGACACCGGTGCCCCTGCCCTTCGACTTCGTCGTGAACAACGGATCGAAGATGCGGCCGTGGATCTGCTCCGGCACACCGGGACCATTGTCGGCGATTGTCACGCGGACCTGCCCGGTCGCGGCCTCCTCCGCCGCCGAAATCCGGATCCGATCTCCGATACCGGACTCGCCGATGGCCTGATCGGCATTGGCAAGGATGTTCAGGATCACCTGAACGACCTGAATGTCGTCAACGCGCACCAACGGCAGGGATTGTGGCAGCGACACCTCGATTTCGACGGACGATGTCTCTGCGTGGCTCTGCAAGGCATCGAGCGCAGTCTCGACCAGTTCCGCCAGCGAGACGTCGCTCAGGTTGAGGGGCTGTTGCCGCGCCATCGACAGGAAGGTGCGGACAATCCGAACGCACCGGTCGGCCGCATCACTGAGCTTGCTCACGCGCCGGAGCGCCGCCTCGCCCAGGTCTTCTTCGCTCAGCATGGTCGCATTGCCCACCACGACCGAGAGCGGGTTGTTGAGTTCATGCGCAACACTGGCCAGCAACTCCCCAAGTGCCGACATCTTTTCCGACTGAAAGGCAAGGTCCTTCTGCCGCTCCAGTTCCGCCTGAAGGGCGATCTCGTCGGTCAGGTCGATCATGTTCGCCACCACCACCTCGTCGCCCCGGTAGTCGATCAACCGTGCCGAAAGCGATGCCGGAAAGGCCGATCCGTCGCGGCGGCGCCCGGTCACCCGCATGTCGTCCACACGAGCATCGGGCAGAAGCGCGGTCACGAAATCCGCGCGCTCCTCGACCCTTGCGAAGTGATCACGGCTGTTGCGTACCGCACCCAGCAACTCGGTTGCGGCCGGTGTCCGGTAGAGGATCTGACCGTCGCCGATCCGTGACATCGTTAGGTTGGCCGGGCAAGCTTCGAGCACTTTCGACATCAGCACCTCCGCCAACTCGTCGCTTTCCGCCCGTCCACGCGTGTCGATCACTTCGGTCTGGACCATTGCGAACCCACCGTTCGACGTCGGCTTCAGCCGGATCTCGTAGGCCCGGTTCGCGTCGCCGCGATGCTCGATTGCAGCTGGGGTTGCACCCTGTCCGCCAAGCATCGTCTCGGCGAGACGCAATTGCTGGCAGACCGCGCCGTCAAGCGCCGCGTGGCGCTCTGCCTCAAGCAGGAAAATCTCCCAGGACGACCCCTCCCGGATATACTGCGCGATCTCGCCATAGGCATCGCGAAAACTCAGGTTGGTGGCAAGGATCCCGCCATCGGCATCAAAAAAGGCAACCGCATCCTCCAACAGGTCGATTGCCTCACGCATCGGCACGGAATCGGGCGCCGGGGTGGAGCCCGCCCCGGCGATCATGTCGTCCGGACGTGTCACAGGGCTCCGTGCGCCTCGCTCTGGCTGGCTTCCTCAAGCAGGTAGAGGCCACCCTGCGGTTCCGGACGAACCCTGGCCGGCGGCAGCGCGGTCAGGGTGAAACGCGTATCCAACAGGTCGCGAATGCTGGCATCGGCGACGATTGCCATGCCCGGAGCGCGTGCACGTGTCTTGCTCGCCCGCTCGACCGCCGGTCCGAACACGTCGTAGATATATCGCTGAACGCCAACGACAGATCCCACGACCGGACCGGAGGCCAACCCGAGGCGGGCCTCCCAGCGGATCGGGTGGCTTTCATTGCGCCGCGCCAGATATCGCAGGAAACGTACCGCCGCATTGGCAACGGATTCCGCATGGTTCAGCACCGGGTCGGGAACACCGGACACCGCGAAATAACTGTCGCCATTCGTGCGCACCCGCTCGCATCCGAATTGCTCTCCGATACGATCGAATGCGGTATAGATATCGTTCAATTCGCTGACGATGACTGCCGGATCGTTGGACTCCAGGATCTTGTCGAAATTCTCGAAATCCAGTGTCAGCACGGAAACCGATTCAAAGATCCGCGGCGCCACGACGCCAAAGGATTTGTATTCTTCATAGGCGGATCTCGGCATCATGTTGAGAAGGAGTTTCTCGACCTGTTCCTTCTCGCGCTTGATCTCGTGCGTATTGCGCTCGACCATCATCGAATAGGAATCGATCATCGACTCCAGTTCCTTGATCCGCGTGATGTTCTGACAGACCAGCACCGCGATCCGTTCGGTGGAATTCCCGGCGCGGGTGAAATCCATCGCGACAGTCATGCGCCGCCGCTTGAGTTTGAAACTCGCCTCCGCCGTGAACGTGCCGCCATTCTCCATTTCCCCGGACAGTGCTTCCAGGTCGAGCGACGGAAAAAGATCCCCCAGACGCAGGCTCGCCTCCGGTCCGCCGAACCAGTCGATGAAAGTGTCATTGCGGAACTTCAGTTCGAGCGTATCGAGATCGGCAAGCGCAACGCCGACGCCGATGGCCCGCAACAATTGCTCATTGATGGCTTCGATGGTCATGTCAGTCGCCGAGCAGCAATTTGCGCCGGGATTCGAATGCCCCGAGGACCGTTTCGATATCCTCCCGCTCGACCTCGAATTTCTCAAGCGTGCCTTCGATGATTTCTTTCAGGCGGTCGAAATGAACCGGCGCAATATCCAGGTTGTGGTGGGCCCGCTGAATATGCGTGTCGGTGAAAGACGCTGGCCCACCCATCAGCGACGCGACGAATTTTGTTTGATGATCGATCAGCCGGGGCATATCGACATCGTCAAAAAACGGCCCGACATCGTCGTCGTCCAGCAGGGTGTCGTAAAGGTCCATGACGATCTTGCTGACCGTCGAAAAACCGCCGTACTTCTCAAACAGTGTCTTTTCCACGGGGTTTCCTCCCCAATCAATTGAATGCGAATTGGCCTAGGCCGCCTGCCGCAGGGTAACCGTGCTATCCTGCCATTGACGATCCACGCGCACAAGAAATTCGACGATCATCGGATCGACGAGGTGCGGATCGGTCAGATGCGGGAAATGGCCGGCGCCCTCGATGACCTCTTCGCGGACGAAGGGCACGGAGCGGCGGATCTCCAGCGCGAGGTGTTGCAATGCCCTGGATGTCCGACCTCCACGGATCAGCAGAACCGGGCAGACGATCGTGGCAAGCTCCGCCGGCGTCATCCGGTCTGCGGTGACCGAATGGAGGTCGGACAACGCGCGACTGGCCAGACCAGAGAGGTCCTGGCGGTGGACAGGTGCCGTCCGCCCCCAAGTTCCCTGACCGTTGATGCAGTCGATGTAGCATTCCATGGCCCCGTGCGTATCGCCGTTTGCCAGCGACGCACGCATCTGCGCCATTGTCCGCATGACGTCCCGCCGGATCGGCCCGGACGTTTCGTCGGTCGGCGACAGCACGTTGAAGGCTGTCGGCTCGACCAGCGTCAGGCTGGCAACGTGTCCGGGATGCGCGGCCGCGATTTTCATTACAACAACGGCGCCGAAATCGTGCCCGACGAGGTGCAGGGCTTTTCCGGGTTGCAGGATTTCACGGGCAACGGCGTCCGTGGTTTCCTCCAGCTCCCGTGCGCCACCCGTGCCTGCCATTGACCCGGCGAGGGTCGGGGCGGAGAAGGACAGACGGCTGCCTGCATGTTCCCGAAGGCCGGTCCAGGTCGCGGCGTTCATTGCGGTCCCATGCAAGGCGACCACTGGCAGGTTCGAGGACGTGGCAGCGGCTGCCACGGCGAAATCAATTCGAGGTATCATGTTCATTTCAATGGTCCCTTCAGATCATGTCATCAGGATCTAGCGGCCGGGTGTTTCACTCAATTGTCCCGGGACGCCGGGAAATGTTTCGTTTGTTTCCGGCGCGCGGTCAGGCGGCCAGCGGCGCGGGTGTGAAGGCCTTTTCCATCCAGCCCTGTTCCCGCTTCATCTCTTCGTTGAGCTGTTTGTGAAGCTGTTGAAGCTCGCGCAGGGACCAGTTGAAGGAGGCGATCCTGTCGGTGATCTCGAACAACCCGCGCGACAGTCGGTCCCGCGTGTCCTGATACGTGACCAGCGCAGCTTTCGTTCCCGCGACCACGGCATTGGCGAGGCATTCAGCATCGCGCAGGGCATCCGTGATCCCATGCGCCGTGAGCGGGTCCTTGAAATAGCCGGCATCGCCAACCAGCGCCCAGCCGGGTCCGTGGCATTGCCGCAGATGGCCCGGTGCCCCCGCAAACAGAATCGGGCGTGTGCATGGCTTCGCATCCCGCAGAACCGCCGCCAGGTCCGGGTTGGACTGCTCGGCCAGCCGGGTCAACAGTTGCGACGGTGCGTGTAGGCTTTTCAGGGTACGAAACGCGTCGGCCGGGATCGCGGCAAACACACAATGGGAACCGTCATTGGTCGGGATCGCCCCCGCTGACACATCCGGCCCATAGTACCAGCGGAAGCCATCGTCGGGAATGCCATCGAAATAGCCATAGACGCAGCCCGTGGCATGCACCGATTGCGAGATGCTCCGCGCGCCGACCTGCCGGGCTACGGACGACCGCCGCCCGTCGGCGCCTACGGTGATGGCGGCGTGAACATGCTCGGTCCTGCCGCCGGGTCCGGACAGCGTGGCGCCAATGACGCGACCGGTCGCCGGTTCGCGCAGCAGGGCCCGGAGTGCCGTGCGGTGACGGACAACCGCACCGGCCGCGCGGGCGGCCTCGACAAGCTGCGCGTCCAGCACAGACCGGCGCGGGGCCACAAGGATGTCAACGCCGTGACCCGGACGAATGTCCAGCGGCAACGCCTCTGCGCCATAGTGGAAGGTCGTTTTGCGGATGGGCGGCGCCCCTGCGGATAACAGGCCATCGAGAAGCCCCCAACGGTCGAGTTGCATGACCGCGCCGCGCATCAGCGCATGGGTCGACATCGTGTCCGTTCCGGCCTCGTCCCGGTCGATCAGCAGGACCTTCAGCCCGGCGCGTGCAAGAAGCATCGAGGTGGCGGCACCCGCACACCTGGCGCCGACGATCAACGCATCGAAATGGGTATTGGGCCTGGTCTGGGGCATGGTCTTTCTCCTGTGTCAGGCAACCGCTCGACAGGTGATGTCGAGGTGCCGGGCAATTTCCGTGGTGATCTCGATTGCGTCCTGGCCGACGCCATCGATGAAGGTGGAATTTCGCCTGCGCATGAATGGCAGGCCGAGCGTGTAGAGGCCGGGGCACGGGGTGATCCCCCCGGATTGCAGGATTTCCCCGGATGGGTCGAACACCGGGAGTTGCAGCCATGGGTAGCTGCGGCGATAGCCCGTGGCCCAGAGGATGGTGCGGATACCGGCGGCGCGCAGATCGATTGCGCGCAGGCTAGCGGACACAGGCATGGTCAGGGGCGCGGCATCGGCCGAAACGGGCGCCGTGGCACCGGTGGAATGGATGTGATCGTCGATCCGCGCGAGGGTGCGGATACGCCGATCCTCCGCGGCCAACATGTCGGCGGGAAGGCTGTCGGATATTCTGACGGTGTTGCCCCCGATGCCATCCACCCTCCCGGTGATGGTTATGCCCAATCGCGCCAACGTCATCAGGTCGAGATCACGAGCCGGGGTCGAGCCGATCAGTTGCAGCGACGGCTGCGTCAGGGCGCGGTGGTTCGGAACCGAAGGGTTCCGTGCCTCGGACAACACGCCGCAACGGTCCAGCCAATCGAGGACATCCCGCCCCCTATAGCGGCGTGGCAAGCGGGCATGGGCGCCGGCAGCGAGGGTGACCGGACGGCCTGACAGGTGGATCTCCTCGGCCAGTTGGATACCGGTCGCAGAGGCGCCGACAACCAGCACGCCGCCCTGTTCGAGCTGTCCGGGATGAACGTAGTCGCCGGGGGTGACCTGAGTGATATCACGCGCCACCCCGCCTGCGAACGCAGGCACCGCCGGGCGGTCGCAGGCTCCGGTCGCGACAACGACAGAGCGGGCGATCCAGGTCTCCGCCTGTGTCGTGACACGGAACCCGTCAGTGGTCCGGCACAGGCTCTCGACAGCAGAGAACTCCCGGATCGGCGCGGCAAAGGACCGGGAATACCGGTTCAACATGCCAACGACCTCGTCCTTGTGCATGAAGCCCTCCGGGTCGGGGCCACGGTACTGCCAGCCTGGCAGGCGCGTCATCCAGTTGGGCGTGAGCAGGTGCAGCGACGCCCAGCGTTCCGCCCGCCACCGTTGCCCGACGGCACCGCGATCGAGGACAACGTGCTCGATTCCCTGGCCGGTCAGGCAATGGCTCATGGCCAGTCCGGCTTGTCCGGCGCCAATGATCAGGACATCTGTCTTGCGGGTCATGCTGGGCTCCCAGGTGGGTCAGCCGGAAAAGATGCCGGCGATGAAACTGTCGATGCCACGCCCGGGCCGCGACGCGGACCTGCGGGTCGCACTGCGTTGCATGAGGGTGCGGGCGTGGCGGTTGCTTCTGGTGAAACGGGCCATCGGGTCTCCTTCCGGGTCAGACGATCCAGCCGTCCTTGCGGTCCGGCAGAATCTCGGGAAGGCGCAGGACCCGACTGGCGATCCGTCGGGCGGAATGGGCAGCAGCACGCGGGCTGCGGGATCTGCGGACCATGGTCATCCTGCCTGCCCACGGCTGCGGCGCTGCATCATGCGAGTTGCGGTTGCGTGGCGCTGCGGCAGGCGATCGTTGCGGAGTGGCGGGTTGCGAAACAGGGTCGGGAGCATTGGGGTTTCCTTTCGGGTGTCAGCGGGGAGAGGCGGCGGCGGGTCTGACCCGCCGCCCTTCGGGAGTTCACGCGGCGATCGCCACGTCGACCTTCGTGCCGTTGGACAGCATGTCGAAGACGGCGGAGCGGGCAATCGACTGCTGGACGACCTTTTCGAGCTGCTCGGCCGGGGCATTGCCCTTGATCTTCACAGTGGCGCGAATGCCCTCGAAACCGTTACGGACCTCGTCGTTCAGGCCGAGGATGCCCTGCATGTCGATGTCGCCTTCAACAATGGTCTCGACGGACTCGAGATCGATCTGGCGCACGGAAGCGATATTGCCGACGCCAGCCGTCAGGCAGGCCGCGAGCGCAGACAAAAGATACTCGACCGGGGTGGGCGCCTTGTCGGCGCCGCAAACAACGGCGGGGTGATCGCCTTCGATCACGAAGTCCTCGTCGCGGTTCTGCTCCTCTCCCGCGCCGAAGAAGCCGTTGACGGTCGCACGGCTGTGGGTGCCGCTGACCCAGGCGCCCTTGGCGCGGAACTGGAACTTCGCGGCAACCGGCATTTCCTTGACGGCGCCGATGGTGGCCAGAAGCGTGGGAACGTCGACGCCGTTCTTGGCGATCTTGGCGGGCTTTTCCATGACTGCGGTGTTCATCTGTGTGTCTTCCTGTCTGGTGTTTGCTTTGGGATCGGAAGGCCGTTCTCGTTCGGCCATGACAGGAGTTCTACGGGGCCCTCGTTTCAGTATTCGGTCGGAATGCACCGATCTGCGTGTCAAAAGTTTCAATTCAAAAAAACCGTGTAACAATCTGAAACAAAGCACGAAAAAGCCCGCCGAAATCTCCGGCGGGCGTGTCGATACTGTGCATGTGTCGCTGATGCGGCGCTTGGTTCACGTGGTCCGAATGGCACTCCATTCGCGGTCAACGCAGGCCGCCAGGGCCCGGATGTCCGCGACGCCCGTCTCCCGCGAGATCACGGAGACGCGGAGCACGGTCTCGCCCTTCCAACTCGCCGTTCGGAAGAAGTAGCGGCCATCGAGGTTCAGCCGCTCCTCCATCGCGGCGGTGACGTTCGCTCCCCCATCGCCGGTATGGAAGGACACGGCGAGCTGGTTAAGCACCACATCATTGTGCACCCGGACCCCGGGCAGATCGCGTAGGAGATCGCCGAGCAACTCGGCCGCCGCGCAATGCCGCTCGATCATTTCGGCGACACCTTCCCGCCCGAGCGCGCGCAACACGGCCCAGACCGCGAAACCGCGCGCCCGGCGGGACAGTTCCGGGCTGAACTGCGTCGGATTGCGCCCGCCCTCGGGCGATTGCGTGAGGTAGCTCGCCGTCATGTCCATCGCGCGGGCATGCGCGTCGGGATGCCGGACAATGGCAAAGCCGGAATCGTAGGGAACCTGCAGCCACTTGTGGCCGTCGGTCGACCAGCTGTCGGCGCGCTCCAGACCAGCGGTCCGCGCCTTCCGGTCCGGGGCCGCGCGGGCCCACAGGCCGAATGCCGAATCCACGTGCAGCCAGGCGTCGTTTTCGGCGGCAAGGTCGGCCAGCGCCGGAAAGTCGTCGAACGCCCCGGTATTGATGTGGCCGGCGGTGGCCAGGATGATCTTCGGGCCTTCGGTGTCGGACAGGCTGCGGGCAAGCAGCGGCACGACCATCCGGCCCTGTGCATCTGTGGCAATCCGGATCACATCGCGATTGCCGATGCCAAGGTAACGGATCGCGGCCAGGTTGGTGACATGCGTGTCTTCCGCGACGAACACCTTGACCGGCGGCGCATGGGCAAGCCCGAGCTCGTCGAAATCGTGGCCAGCCCGGCGCAGCACCTCGCCACGCGCTGCGGCAAGACACGTGAAGCCCGCCATGGTGGCGCCGGTGGTGAAGCCAACCGATCCATTGCGCGGCAGATCAAGCAGCTCCAGCAGCCAGCCCGCGGCAACTTCCTCAGCGGTGCAAGCCGCAGGCGAGCATTGGTAGATGCCCGGGTTTTGCCCCCATGCGGAGGTCAGCCAGTCGGCGGCGACACCAACAGGATGGGACGCGCCCATGACCCAGGCATGAAACCCGGCATCGGTATTGCCGACAAGCCCGGGCTCGGCGGCCGCGATGAGGTCGCGGATCACCCCCTGCCCTTCCTGCGGTATGTCCGGCAGCGGGCCACCGAACGCTTCGCGAAGCGCCTCCAGCGTTGCCGTCGGATGGATCGCGCGGACATTGGCCCCGTCGCCCATCGGCCGCACCGCGTTTGAGCGCCACGCCCGGCCGTGTTCCGCGGCCAGCTTCATTGCATCAGTCATCCGGATCCCCCTGGTGGGCAGCAAAATGCGGTCCTGTTTCATCACTCTACCTCGCGTGCAGCCACTTGGGCAGGAAGGAATATGCGTCCCGTTCCATGCCGGGGTCGAAACTCACCGCCCCTGCGGCCAGAGCCTCTTGCAATGTGCCGGAGTTGAAGGCATCGAAAGTTTCTGTGGCGCCGCCGACATGCTGGCCGTTGACGAACACCTGCGGGATCGTCGGTGAACCGGTCATGTCCCGCAGGACGGCGCGGTAGCGGGTGCTTCGTCCCGCATCGCCCTTCTGGAACGCCACGGAATCGAGGTCCACGCTCTCGTAGTCGATCCCGGCTTCGGCGAACATGTTGCGGACGGACCAGGTGAACTCGCACCATTCCAGGGCGAAGATCACGACAGGTTTGCTTGCGACTATCCGCTCGACCTCGGCTCGTGTCGCCGGATCGACGGCAGGTTCCGCGGTGGCCACGGCGGGCACTGGGGGCGGCGGACTGACGTCGAAGCGGTAGTTCGGCGTCGATTGCGACAGCGCCATTTCCTCCGCAGTCATGTCCTCGGGGACGTCCGCGAAGAGCGGCGTGGAGAGATACCGCTCGCCGGTGTCGGGCAGCATGGCGAGTATTCTCGACCCCTTCGGCGCGGTCCTTGCGACCTCGAGCGCGGCAGCGAAGGTGGCCCCGGAACTGATGCCACAGAAGATGCCCTCGCGCGCTGCCAGATCCTTGGCGCACTGGATCGCATCGTCGCCCGGCACCGGGCGGAAAGCGTCGATATGACCGGCGTCCAGAACCTGTTGCGCGAGTTGCGAGATGAAATCCGGCGACCAGCCCTGCATCAGGTGCGGGCGCCAACTCGGATGGCTTCCGACGGCGACGCCATCGGGTCCGAACTCCTGGGCAACATCGGAGTTCAGGAGCTGGGAATTGTCCGGCTCGGTGGCGATGATCCTCGTCCTCGGGCTGCGCTGCTTGAGCACGCGCGCGACCCCGTTCATCGTACCGCCGGTTCCAAAGCCTGAAACCCAGTAGTCCAGCCCGTCAACGCCAAAATCGTCCAGGATCTCGATAGCGGTGGTGGTGGCGTGGATCTCGGAGTTCGCCGGGTTGTCGAACTGCCGGGTCCAGTACCACCCGTGTTGCTCCGCGAGTTCCTTCGCCTTTGCGACCATGCCTGTGCCTTTCTCGGAGGCCGGTGTCAGAACCACCCTGGCTCCGAGGAAGCGCATCAGCTTGCGGCGCTCGATGGAGAAACTCTCTGCCATCACCAGAACCAGCGGATAGCCCTTCTGGGCACAGACCATCGCCAGACCGATGCCGGTATTGCCGGAGGTCGCCTCGACCACTGTCTGGCCGGGCTTCAGCGAACCGTCGCGTTCAGCAGCCTCGATCACGCCTAGCGCCAGCCGGTCCTTGACCGACCCCAGCGGATTGAAGGCCTCGCATTTCACGTAGAGCTCGACGCCCTCGGGCGCGATGTTGTTGATCCGCACAACGGGCGTCTTGCCGATCGTATCGAGAATGGATGATTTCAGTCCGGCCATGTGTCTGGTCCTCGAATGGAATGGATGGGTCAGGGAATGGGTCAAATGGCCTGCGCGGGGCGCAGGGTCCGGTGCCAGTCGGGGGCCCGGCGGCTGTCCTGCCGGGCCGTGCCGATGTCGCCGGCAAGAGTGCGGGGATCGGTTTGGCCCGGTGCTGCGCGGCGCGGAACGAGCACGTCCATCGCGCCATCGATGCGGTACAGAGGCTCGCGGTTTCGGGGGGCGCTCATGGGGGGCTCCTTTGGGCTTGCGTGCATTGGCGAGGTTGCCGATAGGAGCAAGACTGTGCCGGCGGCGTTGCGCCAGCATGTCTGAACGCGGTCAATCGTGTTTCGAACGCTTCAGAGCATGCGGATCGCACAGCCTCCCTCATCCCTCTGAAATAAAAGCAAAAAAATATATCGAGCAGTCGCAGACGACAGCCAATGCTGTTACAATTGAAACCTTTCCCGCCGGGGATGAAAACGACCTGAAACACCAGCCTTTTAGGTGGGATTTATGAACCAGCACGAACACTCTCCCCACGTGACGGACGCGCAACGCGAAGGCGTCCTTCTCGACGCGATAGAAGCGCTCTCCGAAGGCATCGCCGTGTTCGATCCCGAACGGCGCCTCGTGATCCACAATGAACGCTTCGCTGAAATGCTCGGCCCGATCCGCGAGATGATCGCGCCCGGTCTGCGGTGGGAGGACATGCTGCAAGCCTGCGTTGCCGGCGGGATCTACACGGATGCGGCTGACCGCGACCGCGAATGGCACACGAACGTTGGGGGCGACGGCGCAACGATCGTGGAGATATCCCAGGGCGACGGCCGCGAATACGCGGTACGCTACAACCCGACCGCTGGCGGCGGCTTCGTGATCGTGCGAAACGACGTGACCCTGTCCCGCCAGAACAAGCGCTTGCTGGAGGAAAGCGAAGCGCTCCTGAGCAACATCCTGGGGACGAACCCGACCCCGGTGGTCATGTCGCGGCTGCGGGACGGGCTGATCCTGTACCGTTCACCCGCCGCCAACGCATTGTTCGGCGAGACCCGGAACGCAATCGAGCACTACGAGAACCCGTCCGACCGGGAGACCTTCGTGCGCATGCTCCGCCAAGATGGGGAAGTCGACGACTTTCGCATGGTGTTTCTCGCGGCGGATGGCAGCCGCGTTCCGATGTCCGCAAACGGGCGGCTGACACGCTACGGAGGCGAGACCTGCGTGGTCACAGCGCTGGTCGATCTGCGCGAGGCGGCGGAACGGGATGCGATAGCCCGAAAGGTTGTTGAGAACTGCCCCGCCCCGATCCTGATGACGGAGGCCGAAAGCGGGCGCGTCCTGTATCGCAGCCCGGAGATCGACCGGATATTCGGCACCAAGCTCAATACGAGGGATTTCTACATCGACCCGGCCGACCGGGAGGGGTTTCTGGAGGCGCTACGCCGGGACGGAATCGTTCTCGACTACAAGGCACGGTTTCATCGCGCCGACGGTGCACCGTTCTGGGGCGCCATCTCGGCCCGGATGTTCGAATACGAGGGGCGCGATGTGATCGTGTCCTATTCACGGGACATGACCGATCAGCTCGAAGCGGAGATCAGCATGTCACAGACTCGCGAACGCATGTTCCAGAATGAGAAGCTATCCGCCCTCGGCGGGCTGCTCGCCAACGTGGCCCATGCCCTCAACAATCCGCTTTCGGTGGTGGCAGGTCATGCGCTGATGCTCGGTGAGGAAAGTGACGACCCGGAGGTGGTTCGCAAGGCCGGTCGGATCGGGGAGGCGGCCGAGCGATGCACGGAGATCGTCCGAACCTACCTGACGATGACGCCTGCCCAGACGCCCGAACTGGAGCCGACGGAAATCAACGAGATCGCCACCACGGCGCTCGACGTGGTTCGGTACGAGGTTTTCGGCAACGACCTGTCGGTCACCACCGATCTGGCGCCGGACCTGCCGCCGGTGCTCGTCGATCCCGACAGGATGGTGCAGGTGGTGGTCAACCTGCTGCAGAATGCCCACGCGGCAATCGCGGCGACGGGCAAGGCCGGGCAAATCCGCATTGCGACCGGATCTGACTCCTCGACCGGCGGCATTCGGCTGGTGGTCGAAGACGATGGCCCCGGTATTCCGCAAGACATCCTCCAGAGGGTTTTTGAGCCGTATTTCACCACGCGAGGCCTTGGAAACGGCAAGGGTATCGGGCTGACCTGGTGCCACAACACGCTTCAGGGATTCAACGGCCGGATCCACGTCGACCCGGGGCATCCCGCCGGCACCCGTATCGTCGTCGACCTGCCCGCGACCGACGGCACCGATCCGCGCCCGGAGGCGAACGAGGCACCAGCGGCCCGTATTCTCGTCGTGGACGATGAGCCGGATGTGGCTGACCTCAATGCGGAGATCCTGGAGCGTGCGGGGTATGAGGTGACCATCGCCTATTCCGGCACCGAGGCGATCGAGGCACTTGCCCAGACCGGGTTCGATTGCGTCCTGTGCGACCTGAACATGCCCGACATCGACGGACGCGGCGTCTTCGAGCATATTGGGCGCACACATCCCGGCACTGTGTCCAAGATCGGCATCGTCACCGGGGACACGATGGGGCGGGCTTCGCAGACCTTCCTGCTCGAAGCCGGGCGTCCCTATCTGGAAAAACCTGTCTCGCCGACGGAGTTGCGGGATTTCGTGGCCGGGATTCTCGCCGGGGGAGGCAGATCATGACCGATACATCCGATCCGACCATTCTGGTCTGCGACGACGAGACCGATCTCTGCGAGATGCTCGGCGAATACCTTGGGAAACGCGGCTTCGCGGTCATATCCGCCCATGACGCGGTGCAAATGCGTGAACGCCTGTCGGAGGCGGATGTCGACCTCATCCTGCTGGACGTGAACATGCCCGGAGAAGACGGGCTGACCGCGCTTCGCACGCTTCGGGTCGAAGACCGAACCCCCGTCATCATGCTGACCGCTGCCGGCGAAACCATCGACCGGATTGTCGGGTTGGAAATGGGTGCGGACGATTACCTCGGCAAACCGGTCGACCTGCGCGAACTGGAAGCCCGCATCAAGGCCGTGTTGCGACGCGCTCCGACGCAGGCCGAAGCGCCGGTGGCGGAAAACGGGCGGACGTCGGTGCCCTTCGGCACCTTTACCCTCGATTTCGACGCTGCGAAGCTGTTTCGCGAGTCGGGCGAGGAAGTACCCCTCACGGCCATGGAGTTCCGTCTGCTCAAGCTTTTCGCGGAGAACCGATCACGGGTGCTCAACCGCGACCAGATCCTCGAACAGGCACACGACCGGTCCTGGGATCCGTTCGACCGAAGCATCGACATCCGGATCTCGCGATTGCGGCGAAAGATCGAGGCCAACCCCCAGAAACCGAGCCTGATCAGAACGGTGCGCGGCATCGGCTATGTGTTCGACCCGGAATAGCGCGGCGCCTTGGGCACACTGACCCCGATCCCGGCCCGGGCCAGCACCTCCACCCGACCCGCCCCGCCGAATTTCCGCCACTTTGAAAGGATATCGCAACACCTCGATGCGAGGGTGCAAGGATCCTGTCTGTGGAGGACGTCTGTTGAGATTGATTGTCGCCGGCCTGCTGGCCGTTCTGGCCGGGCCGGTCATGGCCGATGGATTCTGGGAATACGGGTCCTGGCGCGTGATCGTGGAAGACGTGGACACCGGGGAGGATCTGCGCCGCACCTGCACCGCGGCAACCGGCGGCGACGGGGAGCCGAGCGTTTCCGTTTCCGTGAGCAATGGCGACGCCGGCCCACCGGAGGTCTTCCCAAGTGTGCTGATCCGCGAACACGCGCCGCGACACCACCAGACCGGCCTGCAGGACGGGCAGGAAGCCTATATCCGGTTCGACAACGAAGAGGTCATGGATGGCGTAGTCGTTGGGTATTTCGACGACCAAGGCTTTGCAAATGCGGAGATCGCCTTCGACCACCCGCTCAGTCAGTGGGTTTTGCGCGCCATGCGTGCAAACGGCCAGTTCGATGTCGTGCTCGGGAACAACGTATTTATGTACGTCTACCTTGATGGCTTCACGGCGTCCTACCTAAAAATGGCGGAGGAATGCGGCTTCGACGGCGCGGGTGTTGTCGACTAACCATCACCTGCGGCCGCTGGCCTGAGCGGCGCCGAAGGATTTCCCCAAGCATCCCGACGCAGCAGCGTGGCCGGCCTTCCCGCACCAACCCTGCAAAGGGCAGCGGCACTCGGCCCGAATATGCCGGCTTGGTGGCGTTGGTCGCATGCAATCGGGTCGTGGCCCATGCACTGGCGGAGCACTCACCTCCCATGGGCAATCGCAGACGCCGGAGACGATTGCTTGCTTCGGGACCGCCACCACTCGCTTGCCGGAGCACGTCGCCACATAGGACGCGCAAGGGTTCTAGCGCACACGGCATCGCTGATACAGTGAACGGGAGTTCCCGACCAACGGCGTTGAATCCCCAACGTTTCCTAGGCATTCGCATTCGGGGTGCACTTGCGCCAATCGGCTATAGCCCCTGCCAGAACTCACGCAAGCATTGCAACCCTGTCGTCCGGCCACGCCAAAAGGGCCCTAGTGCATTGGCAGGCGCCGCGGCGCATAGCGGGCCTCGCGGGCTTCGCCCCCGTCCACCCTTGTCCGGTCACGCCCTGCTGCTCCCGGTGCGACTTGCGCCGCCGATCTGCCGTGCAGAAATCACCGCGGGGAAAACCGGCGTTTCGCCTCGGCAGATCTCCTGACCGACATTTGTTCTGTTTCAGGGCGAGCTGCGGGCTATGGCCGGTGGACCGTCGAGGTGGACGTGGGACGGAGGTTCGCCCTCACGCAGCAGCAAATGGCACCGCCGGAACTGCCCCAACTGATCGCGACCGAGGCCCGCAAGATCCTTCTAGTTCAGATCTGCAACCTGCACGCCGCCCCCATGATCTTGCTGGCTAGAGCAATGTCCGTTGCTTCCTCGTCAGGGCTGCGCGAGAGGATCATGGTGGTGACTTCCCTCCCCACGACCCGCGGACGGATTACCTCCAAGACCGGCGCGCCGAACGGAAATCCAATGGAAGAATCCGGGCTGGAGAATGGGACAACGCTGCGAATCCCTGCGCCGTGCCAGAGCAAAACCGGCGTGCCAGCCGGGGTGTGCACAATCTGTCAATCCGCCCGGCGCAAAGCCTTCAGTGTTTGCCTGCTGAACTGCCCGTCAAACCTCTGACCGCAGCGAACCGGGTGCGCCCGCCCTGCCCTCTCGGCCTGTCTTTTCCCCGACGACCACAAGGCACATGTCCCGCAGTGTTCCCAGCAACTGAACCAAGTGATCCCTGTCCCGGGCGCCTTTCTTTGCCGCTTTCGCCGAACGTTGAACAAAATCGGAAAGCGCCGGGAGCGAGAACCCTGCTGCGGCAAGGCTGGCCTCGTAGGGTTTCAGGATCTCCTCGATGACGGACCGGAACCGTTCCTCGGCAACCGCCAGTTCCTGCTGGCTGCTGGCATTGAACCCTTCGACGATATCCTCAGCATTCGGCGACGAGGCTATCAGGTCGTAGGGTTCCAGCGCGATCTTCCGAAAGGCGAGATCCAGCCTCTCCGACAGCCCCTGCGCCGCCCCGAGCCCGCTCCTGATCTCGTCCACACCCTCGTCAGCATAGACACGGATCAACCGGCGCAGGATGTCGTTCTTGCTGGAAAAGGCATTGTAGAGCGTCTGGCGGGACACACCGGCCTCGCTGGCGAGGTCATGCATGCTGCTGCGCTTGACACCATAGCGGGAGAATACGCGCACCGCCGCGTCCAGTATTATCTTCTCGCGGTCCATCATGGCCGCACCTTGACTCATCGACACCATTTGTCAACATTGACACCTATACTTGATTTGTCCAATTGCAGGAACTCCCATGATCCCCAACCGTCCCGACTTCGGGTTCGCCACCACCGCCGACGAGGTGCTCGACGGTATCGATCTTGCAGGAAAGACCGTCCTGATCACCGGTGGCACCTCCGGCCTTGGCGCGGAAAGCGCCCGTGCCATGGCCGCGAAAGGGGCTCACGTCATCATCACCGCCCGCGACACCGAGAAAGCCGGCCGCGCCCTGTCCGCCCTCAAGGACGCGACGGGTGCCGAAGTCCAGGCGGAGACACTGGAACTGGGGTGTTTCGCCTCGATCCGCGCTTTCGCGGATCGCATTCTTGCCCGCGACAGCCAGATCGACATCCTGATCAACAATGCCGGGATCATGGCCTGCGACGAGGCCAGGACAGAAGACGGGTTGGAGATGCAATTCGGCGCCAACCACATCGGTCACTTCCTCATGACCAACCTGATCGTTCCGTCGCTGGTCAGCGGCGGCCGGGTCGTCTCGCTGTCGTCCTCTGGGCACCAGATCTCGCCGGTTGTCTTCGACGACATCCAGTTCGAGACACGCGCCTACAATCGTTGGGCCGCCTACGGGCAGGCCAAGACCGCGAACGCGCTCTTCGCCGTGGGCCTGAACACGCGTCTGGCCGGACGCGGGATCGAGGCCTTCGCAGTGCACCCTGGCGCCATCATGACCGAGCTGGCGCGGCATATGCCGGACGACGATGTTGCAATGTTCCAGGAACGCATCGATGCCGGGACGCTGCCGATGAAGACCGTTGGTCAGGGTGCGGCCACGCAGGTCTATGCCGCGACCGCACCTGAAATCGCAGGGATGGGCGGCAGTTTCCTCGCCGATTGCGGGATCTGCCCGGTCGACGCGAAGACCGAGGTCCAGACCGTTGTGCGGCCCTATGCGGTCGATCCGGATCTGGCAGAGCGTCTTTGGTCCGTGTCCGAAAAGATCGTCGGGCAACAGTTCCAGCACTAGGCCCAGCGTCGCCCATTGTCACCGCAAAGGCGGCGCCAACCGGCTGGGTCCGGTCGCCGGCGCGTTGGCATCCGTCTGTCCGCGGGGCACCGCCGCGCCGACGCAGAGCGGGAAACGGGCATCGGGCAGGTTGGCGTCGCTCCGAACGCAAATTGCCCCGTTGCGTTAACAACGGGGCAATCCTTTTGACTTTTCGGCGACTTAGTGCGCAGTCGCAGCAGAGGCGGTCGACCCGGTTGCCGCGGCGGCGCGGGCGGCGGCGGCTTCTTCCTCGGCCGCCTCATCCCATTCGATGGCCTCCGGAGTGGACACCAGCGCGTGCTTCAGCACATCCCGAACATGGGCGACGGGGATGATATCCAGCCCCTCTTTCACGTTGTCGGGGATCTCCGGCAGGTCCTTCTCGTTCTCCTCCGGGATCAGCACCGTCTTGATGCCACCGCGAAGTGCCGCGAGAAGTTTCTCCTTCAAGCCACCGATGGCCAGAACGTTGCCGCGCAGCGTGACCTCGCCTGTCATGGCGATGTCCTTGCGCACCGGAATCCGCGTCAGCACAGAGACAATCGACGTCACCATCGCGACACCTGCGGACGGCCCGTCCTTGGGCGTGGCGCCCTCGGGCACGTGCACGTGGATGTCGAACGTGTCGAACTTCGTCGGCTTCACCCCGATCTCCGGGGAGATCGACCGCACGAACGAGTTCGCCGCGTCGATGGACTCCTTCATCACGTCACCGAGCTTGCCGGTGGTCTTCATCCGTCCCTTGCCGGGCAGCTTCAGCGCCTCGATGGACAGAAGATCGCCGCCGACGGAGGTCCAGGCCAGACCGGTAACGACACCGACCTGATCTTCCTTCTCGGCCAGACCATAGCGGAACCGCTTCACGCCAAGGAAATCCTCCAAATCCTCCGGCTTGATCTCCACCGTCTCGACATCCTTCTTGACGATCTTCGTGATCGACTTCCGGGCCAGCTTGGCGATCTCGCGTTCGAGGTTCCGAACACCCGCCTCGCGGGTATAGGTGCGAATGATCTCGGTCAGCGCCTCATCGGTCAGCTCGAACTCCTTCTCGCGAAGGCCGTGATTCTTCATCTGCTTCTCGATCAGGTGCCGCCGCGCGATCTCCCGCTTCTCGTCCTCGGTGTAGCCGGCAAGCGTGATGATCTCCATCCGGTCCAGCAGCGGGCCCGGCATGTTGTAGGAGTTCGCCGTGGTCAGGAACATCACGTTGGAGAGATCGTATTCCACCTCCATGTAGTGATCGACAAAGGTCGAGTTCTGTTCCGGATCAAGCACTTCCAGCATGGCGCTGGCCGGGTCTCCACGGAAGTCCTGCCCCATCTTGTCGATCTCGTCGAGCAGGATGAGCGGGTTCGTGGTCTTGGCCTTCTTCAGCGCCTGGATGATCTTGCCGGGCATGGAGCCGATATAGGTCCGGCGGTGGCCGCGGATCTCGCTCTCGTCGCGCACGCCACCGAGCGAAATGCGAATGAACTCGCGTCCCGTGGCCCGTGCGACCGACTTGCCGAGTGAGGTCTTGCCGACACCCGGAGGCCCGACGAGGCAGAGGATCGGCCCCTTCAGCTTCGCGGAGCGCTGTTGCACCGCGAGGTACTCGACGATGCGTTCCTTCACCTTTTCGAGGCTGTAGTGATCGTCGTCGAGGACCTTCTGGGCCCGATTCAGATCCTTTTTCACGCGGGATTTCTTGCCCCACGGAATCGACAGCATCCAATCGAGGTAGTTGCGCACAACCGTGGCCTCAGCCGACATCGGCGACATGTTCTTGAGCTTCTTCAGCTCGCCCTCGGCCTTTTCAAGCGCCTCCTTGGACAGCTTGGTCGCGGCGATCTTCTCTTCAAGCTCGGCGATCTCGTTGGCACCTTCGTCGCCATCGCCCAGCTCACGCTGGATCGCCTTCATCTGCTCGTTGAGGTAGTACTCGCGCTGCGTCCGCTCCATCTGGGATTTCACGCGGGTCTTGATCTTCTTCTCGACCTGAAGGACCGACATTTCGCCCTGCATCAGGCCGTAGACCTTCTCCAGCCGCTCCGCGACGGAGAGGGTCTCCAGAAGCTCCTGCTT
The DNA here is from genome assembly GCF_003003255.1 of Aliiruegeria haliotis. Lineage (GTDB taxonomy): Bacteria > Pseudomonadota > Alphaproteobacteria > Rhodobacterales > Rhodobacteraceae > Tropicimonas > Tropicimonas haliotis. Next base: position 532,042 of record NZ_PVTD01000001.1, on the reverse strand, counting down.
CTGGCCGACTTCAACCCCGAGATGGCCCGACACAAGGTCAGCCAGACGGGCGGCTTCATTGGTCTCGGCAACCGCGGCGAGCGCCTCTTCGGGGATGTTCTTCTTGACCTTGGAGTAGCGCTCGAACTCTTCGGCGACGGAGCGAACCAGCGCTTCAACGGCGGCTTCATCGCCCGGGAACTCCGTCAGGAACTCGGCATTGGCTTCGAAAAAGTCATCGTTTTCAAGGTACTCGACAATCCGCACCCGGCGGATACCTTCCACCAGCACCTTGACGGTGCCATCGGGCAGCTTCAGAAGCTGCAGCACATTGGCCAGCACGCCCGCCTTGAAAATCCCGTCGGAGGTCGGATCGTCATCGGCCGGGTCGATCTGGCTGGCCAGAAGGATCTGCTTGTCGTCCTGCATCACCTCTTCGAGGGCACGGACGGATTTCTCCCGGCCCACGAAAAGCGGCACGATCATGTGCGGGAAGACCACGATATCGCGCAGCGGCAACACGGGGTAGGATTGGCTCAGAGGCTCACTCATGCTCGTTTTCCTGTTCTTGGCAAGAAGGCTCCGGCCCCGCTTTGCAGCAACACTCGGCCTCCTCCGGTCATGGTCTCGACATGTGGGGTCAGCCCCGGCAGGTTTCAACCATGTCCTGTGTTTGGCCACCACTCTGCCTGCGCCCGTGCGAAGGGGCAAGCAGACAATCCGCGCATCCCTCCGACCTCGCGCCATCAGCCGCGAAGCCCCTGAAATCACGCGGTCCCTCGGCGCCAGATTCGGCGCCGCACCGGCTGGTTTCACAGCCCGCGCGGCGCATGGGCCACGTTGAGCGGCCCTTCGGACTCGCTGTCTTGTGATCGGGCGGGCGAATCCGGTGAGCCCTTACACTACGCCCGCTGCCAGTGTTCTGGCAGATTGCCCTGCCGCCGCTACCCGGCGAGGCGGACGATATTGCGGAAATCGAGCTCGACCTGCGCCATGATCGACTTGTAGCCCTCGCTCGCCATCAGCGCCTCATAGGTGGCGTCTATGGCCGCCATCGACGGATAGCCCACTGCCATCAGGCGCCGACCGGCCGCTGATCCGGTCACCAGCGTGCCGTACCGCAGGATTTGCGCGCCGTTGTCGATGAAAATCGGCAGGAGTTCCCTGATCTCGTCGACCATGGGTGTCGCCGACCCAAGGCGGGTGATCACGCCATATCCCGGCCCCGTCGATGCCTTCACGGGGATGCTCACATCGGACAACCGCACGACATTGCGCAGCTTGATCTGCGACTTTCCGTCCGCCGCCATCGCCCGGAACCCCGCACTGGCCGCAATCGTATCCCATCCCTTCTCAACATCGGCGGCTGTCTTGTAGCTGGCCAAGAAGATGATGTGAGATGTCCAGTCGCCGGTCTGGAGCATCCCGTAGCGCGCCGTGGCGGCCGCGGAGCCACGCAGGTCGTTGGCAATGGTCTCGCAATGGCCGAAGGCTGTGTCGACGTAGTCGGAATCGACGTGAGCAACGGTTGCCGTCATGAAATTGACGTCTGCCATGGTATCCTCCCAAATGAACAAGGCCGCCCGTGATCGGACAGCCCTGCTGGCAGTATACCATATTCCGCGCCTCAAGACGACGTAGCGTCACCCGACGCCCCGCCCCTCGTGGCAGCACATCAGACGGGCTCGATGTCTCCCGCGGCACGTTCTGCGTGGAAGTCAGCCTCCCACGCGGCGAACCGGCCGGCTGCGATCGCGTCCCGCATGCCCTGCATGATTTCCTGATAGTAGTGCAGGTTGTGCCAGGTCAGCAGCATCGAGGAGATGATCTCCTGTGCGCGGAAGACGTGGTGCAGGTAGGCCCGAGAGTAGTTGGCGCAGGCCGGGCAGTTGCAATGCTCGTCGATTGGGCGCGGGTCGTCCTGGTGCCGCGCATTCTTGATGTTCAGAACCCCGCGCCGGGTGAAGACCTGCCCTGTCCGTCCGGAGCGCGATGGCAGCACGCAATCCATCATGTCGACCCCCCGCTTCACCGCGCCGACAATGTCGTCCGGTTTTCCGACCCCCATAAGGTAGCGCGGCTTGTCGGTGGGCAGCATGTCGGGCGCGTAGTCGAGCGTCTCGAACATAGCTTTCTGCCCTTCGCCGACCGCAAGGCCGCCAATGGCGTAGCCATCGAAGCCGATGCCGCGCAAGGCCTCGGCGCTCTCGCCGCGCAGATCCTCTTCCAGCCCCCCTTGCTGAATTCCGAACAGCGCATGTCCCGGCCGATCCCCGAAAGCGTCGCGCGACCGTTGCGCCCACCGCATCGACATCCGCATGCTCTCCGCGATCCGGTCGCGATCAGCAGGCAACGCCGGACATTCGTCGAAACACATCACGATATCGGAGCCCAGCAACCGCTGGATCTCCATCGACCGCTCCGGACTCAGCTCGTGGACCGAGCCGTCGATATGGGATTTGAACCGGACGCCCTGCTCCGTGATCTTCCGCAGCGCGGTCAGGCTCATCACCTGGAACCCGCCGGAATCCGTCAGGATCGGCCGCTCCCAGTTCATGAAGTCATGCAACCCGCCAAGCCGGTCGATCCGCTCCGCCGTGGGGCGCAACATAAGGTGGTAGGTGTTGCCCAGCAGGATATCGGCGCCGGTGGCGCGCACGTTCTCCGGCAACATCGCCTTGACGGTCGCGGCTGTGCCCACCGGCATGAAGGCAGGGGTCCGGATCTCCCCGCGCGGGGTTGAGATGACACCCGTGCGGGCCTTGCCGTCGGTGGCGTTCAGGGAAAACGAGAATGTCTTGTCCACGGCTCTCTCCTCGGGTCGCGCTGATGTAGCGGGCGCCACCGCAATTGCCAAGGTGCCGCGTCAGTCGTCGGCGGAAAGCGACGAGACAACCTTTCCGAGGATTTTGTCGCGCACGGCCTGACGGTCCAGAACGCCCTTCATCCGTCCGAGCGTATCGGTGATGACCAGCATCTCGCCTTCGATCTCCTCGAATGCCTCGAAGGCCTCGAACAGCGTCGCCCGTTCGTTGATCGCGGCGACATACCCCTCTCCAGGGGTCAGGCGCTTGGTTGGATGGACAAGAGCCGTGCCGAATATCGTTCGCTGGCGGATCGACGCCGCGACAGCCTCCTTGGACGTCCCGGTCGGGATCGTCCACAGCGACAATGATTCCTGAAAGAACCCGGCATCATATGAGCCGACATAGCTGTCATCTTCGTCCAGCACGATCACGCCAATGAGCCGCCCGCAGGCCAACGACCCGCGGATCGCCTCGGTCGCGTAAACAACATAGGGATCAATCATGTCACTTTTCCAATCGGGAACCAGGTTAGTGCGGATGACGAAATGCCGCTCGCAGGCCTGGAAATAGGCCGCGAGTTCATCGGGAGACGCCATGGTCAGGTCCTGCGGAAGGTCCTCCGTGAGTTGCTCCGAAAAGACATCGTCCAGCCGGCTCGCCCCGGCCTCCTCCAATTTTACGGCGAAGCCGAACCCGGACACCTCGATCAGTTTGCGGTCGCCAACGAGAAAGATCAGGACCGGCACGAAGATCAGGCTGGCCATCAAGGCATCACCGGCCTCCGGTCGGACATATTTCTGAAACAGCCATGCCAGCAGGACACTTGCCGCGAACACTGTCGCCGGCTGCAGGAGTTCCTGGTATTTATTTGCAATTTCAAACATCTAAGACACCACATGAAGCTATTGAATAGGGGAAGAACAACATTGGGAACTGGTGCACCACCAGCTTGCGTTCCGGCAGGGCGTTTGTCACGGGCATTTGTTTCGGCCGGTGCGCTCGCCGGGGGCGACTTTGAATGCGCCGGGTCGCACTGGACCACCTCTGCCGTATTCCCTATATGAATAATCAACTATCGATCGAGGACACTCCCAGATGACCGTCGAAACCCCCATGGAAGGCGAACCGCTTATCCGCCCGTCCAACTCCGAACACCCGATGCACGATTCGATCGTGGAGGCCTGCCGGTCCGTGTACGACCCGGAAATCCCGGTCAATATCTACGACCTCGGGCTGATCTACACGATCCTGATCAACGATGCCGGAGAAGTGAAGGTTATCATGACGCTGACCGCGCCGGGCTGTCCGGTTGCGGGCGACATGCCCGGATGGGTCGCGGAAGCCATCGAACCCCTGCCCGGGGTCAAGCAAGTGGATGTCGAGCTTACGTGGGAGCCGCCCTGGGGCATGGAGATGATGTCCGACGAGGCGCGGCTCGAACTGGGCTTCATGTAGGCACGTCGCCCCGCCGCAGCACACGATTGCGTTGCGGGGGTTGAGCCATGACCGACGCGCCCCTAGGTTATGGGGCCAGAGCAAAGGTGCATGTGATGTTCTCCATTCCCGGCAAACAGGCCGTGACCCTGACCCCGCGCGCTGCCGCGCAGATCTCGAAGCTGATGGAGCGTGATGGCCATCAGGGGCTTCGCGTTGGCGTCAAGAAGGGCGGCTGCGCGGGCATGGAATACACCATGGACTACGCCGAGGAGATCGACCCGCTCGACGAAGTTGTCGAGCAGGACGGGGCGCGTGTGATGATCGCGCCCATGGCGCAGATGTTCCTTTTCGGCACCGAGATCGACTACGAAATCTCCCTGCTGGAAGCCGGCTTCAAGTTCCGCAATCCGAACGTTTCCGAGGCCTGTGGCTGCGGCGAGTCGATCAAGTTCGACGAGAGCCTGTCGGAGGGCGGTGCCGGTTGATCCGCCGGAAACCGTCCGTCATACCCCTTCCAGACCGTCCGAACACCGCCGCGCGCAGCTTTAGCCGCCTGAGGCGCGTCGCCCATTTGGTGCGGCTGCGGATACGGGATTCGATCAGGTCCCGTTCCGTCAACTCGCCCCGTTCGCGCCAGCATTGGTCGCCTCGCAGGTCATATATCGGATGCACAGCCATCATATTCCTCTTTCATTCGTGAATGTCTTGCCTCAATAAATCACCTGCATTCGCCCTCGGGGAGCCGCCGACATCGCAGGTGTAGTTTCAAAAATGAAATGCCCACTCCCACTCGACGACCTCGCCATGTTCCTATTGGTAGCGGAGACGGGATCGCTCACCGCCGCCGCCAGGCAAAGCGGCATCAGCGTTCCGACGATGGGCCGAAAGATGACCCGGCTGGAGGCGGAGCTAGGCCGCAGGCTTTTCGTGCGGGGGGCGAGCGGCTACAGGCTCACCGCCGACGGGCGGGAGCTTCTGGACAGGGCCGTGCCGCTCAAATCCGCCGCCGCCAGCATCGGTCGCTGGCGGGATGAAGGCAGTTCCGTTGCGCGGGTCCGGATCACGGCCGGCACCTGGACGTCCTGGTTCATCGCCCACAACATCCGCCGCATCTGGTCCGAGGAGTCGATCTGGGCACCGGACTTGCTGACGTCCAGCCTGCAGCTTGATATCGCCCGGCGGCAGGCCGATATCGGCATCCGCAACAAGCGGCCAGAGCAGGAATGGCTGGCCGGGCGGCGCACCTGCCGGATCGAGAATGCCGAATACGGCACCTCCGAGGAGTCGACCGGATATATCGCCCTGCCGCAGGACGGGCGTTTGACCCCGACGGCGCGCTGGGTCCGCGACAACCGCTCGGACCAGATAGTCATGCTGGCAAGCGACACCCGGCTTGCCGTCGATCTAGCCCTTCAGGGGATCGGGCGCATCGTCCTGCCATGTTTCGCCGGCGATGCCGTGCCCGGGCTTCACCGGCTTTCACCACCGATTGAGGAGCTGTCGCACGACGAATGGCTCGTTGCGCACCACGAGGCGCGGCACGATCCGCCGGTTCGCGCCGCGCTGGAGGCGCTGGCACGGCTGCTGAGCGATCACAGCTTACGCCCCGGCCCGGACTGAGAACTCAAGAGGCATCATTTGGCCGCGCCCCGTGCCCCTTGACGCTGGGCGCCGCCCCTGCAATCTGCCGCCAACCCCAAACCCCAATCGGAGGGATGATCCATGGCGCAGAAACTTGCCGCCGGAAACTGGAAGATGAACGGCACCGAGGCCTCCCTGGCCGAGATCGACGCGATGATCGCGGCCTACCCGGACCCGGGCTGCGGCGTGCTGATCTGCCCGCCCGCGACCCTCCTCGACCGCCTGAGCAAGCGTGTCGGCTCCGGCCCCATCGCCACCGGCGCCCAGGATTGTCACGCCAATGCCTCCGGCGCGCATACCGGCGATATCTCTGCCGAGATGATCAAGGATGCCGGCGGCGCCTACGTGATCCTAGGTCACTCCGAACGCCGCACCGATCACGGTGAGACCAACGAACAGGTCAACGCCAAGGCGGTCGCCGCCACCGGCGCGGGCCTCGTCGCCGTGGTCTGCGTCGGCGAAACGCTGGAGCAGCGCGACGCGGGCGAAACCCTCGATCTCGTCGGCGCACAGCTTGCCGGCTCGATCCCCGACGGCATCTCCGGCGAAACGCTCGTCGTCGCCTACGAACCCGTCTGGGCCATCGGAACCGGGCGCATCCCCACCATCGAACAGATCACGGAAGTGCATGATTTCATGCGCGCAAAGCTGACGGAGCGGTTCGGCGCCGAAGTCGGTGGCGCTGTTTCGCTTCTCTACGGCGGTTCGGTTAAGCCTTCGAACGCCGCCGAGATCTTCGCGGTGGAGAACGTCGATGGCGCGCTGGTCGGTGGAGCATCCCTGAAGGCCGCCGATTTCGGCGCCATCATCGACGCGCTCCAGAAATCCTGATAAAAACGCTTTCATGAGCTTGCGCCCCCTTGCCCTGGCCGAGCGTCTTGCGTCCGGCCTGCTTCGCGGGGGGGCGCTTTTCGTTGCGGCCCTCTGCCTGCTGCCGATGATCGCGGTGGCCGTTGCCGCCATGCTCGGCTCCACGGAGACGCTGCGGCACCTCTCCGAAACCGTGCTGTGGACCTATTCGGCCACGACGCTGCAACTGGCGGTCATCGTCGCCGTTGGCACAGCTGCCATCGGCACCGGAGCCGCCTGGCTGGTTACCATGACCCGCTTTCCCGGCGCCCGGATGTTCGAGATCGCGCTGGCTCTGCCGCTGGCCTTCCCTGCCTATGTCATGGGCTATGCCTACACGGATTTCCTCGACCATCCCGGCCCCGTGCAGACGCTCCTGCGCGACCTGACGGGATGGGGGCCTCGCGACTACTGGTTCCCCGAGATCCGCTCCGTCGAGGGGGCCGCGATCATGCTGATCCTCGTGCTTTACCCCTACGTCTACCTTCTCGCCCGAGCCGCCTTTCTTCAGCAGAGCGCCACGGCCTTCCTCGCCGCCCGCGCGCTCGGGCGCGGCCCATGGTCGGCCTTCTTCCGCGTCAGCCTGCCGATGGCACGTCCCGCCATTGCCGGGGGCGTGTTGCTGACGGTGATGGAGACCATCGCCGACTACGGAACCGTCTCCTATTTCGCGGTTCAGACTTTCGCCACCGGCATCTACACAAGCTGGTTCACGATGGCCGATCGGGCCGCGGCGGCGCAGCTTGCGCTCTGCCTGCTCGGCTTCGCGTTGCTGCTGGCGATGCTGGAGCGGATCCAGCGCGGCGCGGCCCGCCATCATGGCGCGGGAAAACGTTTCGAGCGCTTGCCGCCGATGGAACTGCATGGCGCGGCCCGCTGGGGCGCCGTCGTGCTGTGCGGCCTGCCCGTCTTGCTGGGCTTCGCGCTGCCCGTGGTCTTGCTGGTGAGCATGGGGCTCGAGTCGGAGCAGAACCTGCTTTCCCCGCGCTATCTCGGCTTCATGCAGAATTCAGTCATCCTGGCCGGGATCGCCTCCCTGCTCACGGTGCTCGGCGCGATCCTTATCGGCTTCCGGCAAAGGCTCTGGCCGGGCCGGGCGTCGCGCGTTGCGGGCAACGTGGCCCGGATCGGATATGCGGTTCCGGGGGGCGTGATCGCGGTGGGCCTGCTGGTGCCCTTCGCGGCCTTCGACAACGCGCTGGATGCCTGGATGCGGGCCACTTTCAATGTCTCCACCGGGCTTCTCTTCACCGGCTCGATCTGGCTTCTGGTCGCGGCCTACATGATCCGTTTCATGGCGGCGGCGCTGAACAGCTACGACAGCGGGCTGGGCACGATACACAGCAACATCGACGCGGTTTCCCGCACGCTGGGCAAGCACCCGCTTGAGATGCTGCGCCGGATTCACCTGCCGATCCTGCGCCCCTCGGTGCTCACCGCGCTGCTGATCGTCTTCGTCGACGTGATGAAGGAACTGCCCGCGACTTTGATCATGCGCCCCTTCAACTTCGATACGCTGGCGGTGCAGGCGCATCGGCTAGCCTCCGACGAGCGGCTGGAGGGGGCGGCGGTGCCCAGCCTCGTGATCGTCGCCGTGGGTCTGTTGCCGGTTATCCTTGTCTGCCGTCACCTCGGCGCGCAAACCTCCCGCGAATACGGTGCCGCGCCATCGACCACGACATAGAGTCCGGCCCCGCCCAACGAAAACGGGCGGACCAGGATGGCCCGCCCGTCTCAGGACAAATGAAACCGTAGCCGCCGCTCAACGTCGGCGGCGGCGGACGGCAAATCCCAGGGCGCCGACGCCGATCGCCAGAAGCGGCAGCCCCGCCGGCACCGGAACCGGTGCAACGGTCGTGGCCAAAAGGTTGTCGAAGTAGAGCGTCCGATCCAGGCCCGCATCCGTGTTGATGCCCTGCAGGATGACATTGGTGAAATCGGTCGCAGCGCTGGCGCCCGCCGTGAACAGGGACTCGCCATTGATGAGGAAATCCAGACTGTCGGTCCCGATATCGAGGTTTATCGACATGGTGACGAACTCGCCGAAGGCAAAGCCCGATTGCGTGCCGACAGCGTTCCAGCCGCCACCGGACCAGACCTGGAACTGATTGTCGAAAAACTCGAAGATCGGGTAGTCCACGATGCCGTCGCCGGCATCCACCGCCGTCAACCAGAATCCACCGGTCCGGCCGGATACGTTCTCGAACCCGCTGTCGACGAAGAAATCGACCGAGACGGACCCTGCCCCGTCGATATCGTACTTGCGGCCTTGCGTGTTGTAGAAGCTGGAACTGTAGGAAGACGGGCGGCTTGTGCCGCCATCGCTGCTCGAAAGCGTCAGCGCGAGGCGTTCGTCGCCCATGAAGGATTGCGACGTGAAGCCCGAAGGCGCGTAGCGGTCCGTGTACCAGACGCCCGGAGCCTTCGCGGCGGCGATAGGCGGCGGGGTGGAGAAATCCTGTTGGGTGATGGTTGCCGCGTCCGCGGCACCCGCGGCCATTGCCAGCGACAGGGCGAGTGCGAAGCTTCTGACGAACATGTGCGTCTCACTGGAATTATTGAGTGTATGCAAAGGCTAGGCTTCTGCCAGAGCACGCACAAGGCAGGCCGCGTGAACGGAGCTGCTACCTTTGCGTGAGCCAGTCCCCCGCGCAACCTGCTTCGCGGCAATGAAACAACGCCTTTGGGCCGTGTTCTGGGCCCGACTGACGGCGGGCGTTCGCCCAGAACTCTCCTGCCGAATGTCGCTTCGGCGCAACATCATTGCGTCCCGGATGCAGTTGCGCCGGGGGACAGGCGGCGTTTTGCTGAGTCGGAAAGAAACGCGCCTCAGGTTTGGGCGCTAGCTCTCCCCTGCCCTTGAACGAAAAAGGCGGGCACCCGGGGGGCCCGCCTTTGGTGTCCTGTCGCCGGTGCAGCCGGTGGTGTCCGCAGACCCCGGCGCCCGCGCCTTACTTCCAGCCGACCTCGTTGAAGATCTTCTGGGCGGTGTCCAGATTGCCGGCAACTTCGGAGAGGTCGATCTCGTCCGGCTTGAATTCCCCGAGCTTCTGCACCGCGGCCGTGGTCTCGATCCCTTCAACCGCCGGGAACTCGTTGTTGCCGCCGGCGAAATACTCCTGCGCGGAATCGCTGGCGAGGTATTCAAGGAACTTCACCGCGTTTTCCTTGTGCGGCGCATGGGCCGCGATGCCCGCCCCGGAGAGGTTCATGTGCGCGCCGTTGCCGTCCTGATCGGGGAAAATCCAGCCGATCATGTCGATCTGCTCGGACACGCCTTTGACATCTTGTGCCATTGCGCGGGCGAAGTAGTAGGTGTTGCCGACCGCGATTTCGCATTCGCCTGAGACGATGCCGCGAATCTGGTCGGTGTCGCCGCCCTGCGGATCGCGCGCCATGTTTGCCACCACGCCTTCGGCCCATACCTTCGCGGCGTCCTCGCCTTCGTGGGTCACGATGGCGGCCAGCAGGGTCTGGTTGTAGACGTTACCCGACGAGCGGATACAGACCTGCCCCTTGTACTTGGGATCAGCCAGATCGGCATAAGTCATCGGCGGTTCCGCGACCTCGTTCTTGTCGTAGTAGATCACGCGGGACCGTTGCGAGAACCCGAACCACTGGTTGTCGACATCCTGAAGGTAGGCGGGAATGCGGTCTTCCAGAATCTCGGACTCGGCGGCTTGCAGGACACCGGCTTCCTTCGCGCGGTGCAGGCGGGAGGTATCGACGGCGATCAGGATGTCGGCCGGGCTGTTGGGGCCCTCCGCCTTCATTCGCGCGATCAGTTCATCGGCATTGCCTTCGATCCGGTTGATGGTGATGCCCGTGGCGTCTTCGAACTCACCATAGAGTTGCTCGTCGGTGTCGTAGTGGCGGGACGAGTAGATGTTGAGCTCGCCTTCGGCGGTTGCCGTCAGGGCCGAGCCGGTCAACAGAAGGGCTGCGGCGGCAAGGCGGGTGTGAGATGTGGACATGCGCGTCTCCGGTGTCATTTGGTTTCCGAGCGTTTTTATCGGACTAAGAACGCAGGTCAACCGGTTTCCGATTGTTTTTATCAGCTATCGGATAATCGGTGCAATCCGCCGCACCGGCCCGGTTCCCCGCAAGCCCGGCACTCGTGGCACCGACAGGAGAATCCGGCAACCCGCCCGCCTGATCGCCAGGGAGGCCCGCCCCGCCGGGCGAAGCCCCCACCCATTCCGCGCGGGTCACAATCTGCTGCGCCCTGATCGTACAGGGGCACCCGCATGCAGCTCATGTTCGCGCTGGTCTTCGGCTAGAAAAAGAAACACCCCGCCCGGTTTCGCGGGCGGGGTGTGTCGATGGTTCGTCAAGGAGCGACCAGCACCTATTTCGTGACGATCTCCGGTCCCATGAAGGTATTGGGCAGGTAGGTGGAGAGCCACGGTATGTAGGTCACCATGATCAGGAAGACGAAGAGCACGGCCAGGAACGGCAGCGCCGCCCGGACAACCCGCATCATCGGCATGCCCGCAACGCCAGAAGTGACGAAGAGGTTCAGGCCGACCGGAGGGGTGATCATGCCGATCTCCATGTTGACAACCATGATGATGCCGAGGTGGATCGGATCGACGCCTAGCTCGATGGCGATCGGGAACACCAGCGGCGCGACGATGACCAGCAGGCCCGAGGGCTCCATGAACTGGCCGCCGATCAGCAGGATCACGTTGACGATGACGAGGAACATCACCTTTCCGAAGCCCGCATCCAGCATGGCCCCCGCGATTTGCTGCGGCACCTGCTCATCGGTCAGCACGTGCTTCAGGATCAGCGCGTTGGCGATGACGAAAAGCAAGGTGACGGTGAGCTTGCCGGCATCGAAGAGGGTCCTCTTCGTGTCCGGATGGAACCAGACCGTCACCAGCGCATAGGGCTTTTTCAGGAGCGGTGTCTTGACCGCGCTATCGCCATTGGCGAGCGGCCCCATGTCCTTGTAGACGAAGCAGGCGATGAGGAAGGCGTAGACAGCGGCCACGGCCGCAGCCTCGGTCGGGGTGAAGACGCCGCCATAGATGCCGCCAAGGATGATGACGATCAGGAACAGCCCCCACCCGGCATCCCGGCCCGAGGCGAAGATCTCGCCCCAGCCCAGCCAGTCGCCTTTCGGCAGATTGCGCACCTTCGCGATGGCGTAGATCGCAACCATCAGCATGACGCCCGCGAGCAGCCCCGGGATGACACCGGCAAGGAACATGCGGCCGACAGAGACCTCGACAGCCGCCGCGTAGACCACCATCACGATGGACGGCGGGATCAGGATACCGAGCGTACCGGCGTTACAGATCACACCGGCTGCGAAGTCCTTGGAATACCCGACTTCGCGCATGCCGGCGATGACGATGGAACCGATGGCCACAACGGTCGCGGGCGAGGAGCCCGAGAGCGCCGCGAAGAGCATGCAGGCAAAGACACCGGCAATGGCGAGGCCGCCGGGAAAGTGGCCAACGCAGGCGATGGAGAAGCGGATGATCCGCTTGGCCACGCCACCGGTGGTCATGAAGCTGGAGGCCAGGATGAAGAAGGGAATGGCCAGCAGCGTGAAGTGGCCCTCGAAGGCGTTGAACAGGGTCTGGGCGATCGAGGCAAGCGAGCTGTCGGAGAACCACAGCAGGAACAGGACCGAGCTGAGGCCGAGCGAGACGGCAATGGGCACGCCGATCATCAGCAGGCCGATGACCATCGTGAAAAGCAGGACGACTTCCATTAGTTGCGCTCCTCCTGCAGGGCTTCGAGTTCATCTTCGACCTCGTGGGAGGCCACCAGCCGGTCCTTGTGTCCGTGCAGGAGCTGCCAGCCGGCCTGGAGGAAGCGGAACAGCAGAAGGCCCATGGCGAGCGGCAGGACCACATAGGGGATCATCCGCGGGATCTTCTCGTATTCGTCGCCGTCGTTGAATGCGTCTTCCATCCAGCGCAGCCACTCCGGCATCGGCGTGTCGTTGACCTCGTACCAACCCTTGGGCCGGAACTCCTGCTCGAAGCCGAGCGGGAACCAGCGACCCTCGGTGGCCGGAAGGTTGGCGAAATTCGCCCAGTAGTCCCAGGACCCCTTGAAGAGTAGGAAGGCGTAGACGATGCAGCAGGTGACCGAGATCAGGCCCAGCACGTATCGCGTGGACGGGCTCACCGCGTTGATAAGGGCGTCCACCCCGAGGTGGATATGGGTCTTCACAGCATAGGAGGCGCCCAGGAGCACCAGCCAGCCGAACATGAAGACGGTGATCTCCAGCGCCCAGAGGATGTTGGAATTGAACCCGTAGCGGGCAACGACGTTGGCAAAGGTGACGATGGTCATCAAGCCCAGCAGGAGCGCGATGAGCGTCTCTTCCAACTCGTTCACGAAGCGGCCAATTGCGGCCATGGAATGTCCCCCTTCGAAGGTGGCCGGTGTCAGGACCCGGTGTCTTGGGCAGGGGTGGTTCCCCCGTTCAGGCCCGGCCGATTGTCGTGTTCGAAGATATCATCCGGCTTCTGCCGGATGTGTCGGATCGCGTGCGCGATCCGACCGGCCGGGGGGCGGGGCGCGCCTGCGGCGCGCCCCGCCCCCCGGCAACCGCCGGAACAGGAAACTACATCCCTGCGTTGATGGCCTGTGCGGCGTCGATCATGTCCTGACCGACATCGCCGGCGAACTGCTCCCACACCGGCTTCATCGCCTCGACCCAGGCAGCGCGCTGCTCTTCGGAGAGAGTGCGGATCTCGCCGCCTGCATCGATGATCGACTGCTTGGCCGCCGCGTTCACGGCGATCGCCTCGGCGTTGCGGGTGGCGGTAACCTCTTCCATGATGGTCAGGAACTGGTCACGCACGTCGGCATCGAGGCTGTCCAGCCAGTCCACGGAGGTCACGACGAGGTAGTCGAGAATGCCGTGGTTGGTCTCGGTCACGCCGTCCTGCACCTCGAAGAACTTCTTGCCGTAGATGTTGGACCAGGTGTTCTCCTGCCCGTCCACGACGCCCTGCTGCAGCGCACCGTACACTTCGGAGAAGGCCATTTTCTGCGGCGACCCGCCGATGGCTTCCATCTGTGCCACGAGCACGTCCGAGCTTTGCACGCGGAACTTCAGGCCGTTGGCATCCTCCGGCGAGATCAGCGGCTTGTTGGCCGACATCTGCTTCATGCCGTTGTGCCAGAAGGCCAGCCCCTGCAGGCCGCGCTTCTGCATCGAGTCCTTGAGCGCCTGCCCGTTTTCGGAGCCCTGGAAGGCGTCCACGGCATCGACGTTCTTGAACATGAACGGCAGATCGAAGATGCGGTACTGCTTGGTGAACTTCTCGAACTTGGACAGCGACGGGGCGGCAAGCTGCACGTCGCCCTGCAACAGCGCCTCAAGCACCTTGTCGTCATTGTAGAGGGTCGAGTTCGGGAACACCTCCATGCAGGCCTTGCCGTTCATTTCCTCGTTCACGCGCTTTTCGAGCAACGAGGCGGCGATCCCCTTGGGGTGTTTGTCGGAGTTGGTGACGTGGCTGAACTTGATCACCACCTCGCCGTCGTCACAGGCGGCGAGCGCGGAACCGGTGGTCAGGCAAAGGGCGACGGCGGTCGCCGCTGCGGTCACGTATTTCATGCTGATGTCCTCCCAAGACATGTCAATTCTGGCATGCGACCTGCTCCTCGACAGGTCCTTGGAGTAACAAACAGAGTGCGGCGCCGGTCGCCAAGCAAAATCTCCCTGCGCCGCATCAATTCTGAATACCCTATCAATTTCAAATGCATGAATGGAGTTCGGGTCCCGATCCCCGGCCGTGCGCCGCGGCGTTGTGCGAGCGTCCGCACGGTCCGCGAACGGCTTTGTGCGAGATTCCGCACAGTTGTCACACCACCCGGCGGACAAACTGCACGGCTTCCGAAATCTACCCTCTGATGTCCACCAACCGTCGCCACACCGGCGTACCACCACCGAGCCCGCGAGCCGCGACGGCCCAGGCGTGGTCAATCATCGCCGATGCGGTGGGTCACCACGTTGAACCCCTCTTCGTCCCGCGGCGCGACATAGTGGCGGGCAATCCGCCGGAACTGGACCTCTGTGGCGGCAAACGGGTGCTCATCGCGCGCATTGCGCGTCTGTAGCCGGGCGAGGCAGACCTCATCGGGAACGTCGAGCACATGCAGCCTGTGGGCGGCGTTGGTCTGCTGAAGGAGGCGCTGCATCCAGCCTCGGGTCTCGATCGTGTTCGCCGGGAAGTCCAGAACCACCGAAACGCCAGCCGTCAACAGCGTCGCAACGTGCGGCTCCATGATCCGCCTCAGCTTCGCCGCGCAGCGCACGTAGTCCGACAGCGAGGCCATGTCATCGGCAAAGAGGGCCTCCAGCCACTCATCTTCGGAGATCACGATGGCACCGGATCCAAGGGCGAGTTCTGCTGCAAGGGTGGACTTTCCGGAAGCGGGCTTGCCGCACAACAAGTGCAGCATCGGAGATGTGGGGAACATGGGTCAGCCTCTTGTGGCGTGTGGTGTGCAACAGGGGATCGAAGCGCATTCACCCGGCCTGCGACGTCAGGCCGGGATGCTAATTCGAGCCTGCAAGGGCGTGTAAGATGTCCAGCACAAGGTCCGCATGGGGTTTGGATGGCACGTACGCGCGTCGAGGTCCAGATCTGTTGCACATCACACCCGGTCCGGATGCAACTCCAAGAACGGACGGGCGCCCTGTCACCCGCCTGTCGCGGAACGCGATCGGGACACCGTGGAGGTCATCGCCCGGCACCGGTCAGCCATGTCGCGCACCCCTCACACCTTGCGGTAGTCTTCCGCCCTCAGCCCATGCCGGGCCAACTTGTCATAGAATGTCTTGCGGGGAAGCTTCAGAGCCTCTGCCGCCTGAACCGCCCTGCCCTCGGCCTTCTCCAGCGCCGCGATCAGCAAGGTGCGCTCCACCTGGGTCATCTGCTCCGCCAAGCCCAGTTCCTCCGCCGGAGCCGGATCGCTCACCCCCATGGCAAACCGCATCGCCGCATTCATCAGGCTGCGCGCATTTCCCGGCCAGTCCTGCGCCATCAGCCGGGCGATCACCTCCGGCGAAATCTCCGGCTCCGGCAAATTCGCCTGTTCGCAGGCCAGGGCAACGTAGTGCCGGAATAGCGGCGCGATATCCTCCTTGCGCTCGTTCAATGGCGGGATGGCGACCCGCAGCATGTCCAGCCGCATCGCCAGATCGGCCGAGAACCGTCCAGCCTCGACCTCCGCATCGAGATCTCGGTAGGTTCCCGCGATTACCCTCGGTTCAGCGCCGGTATCCAACCGGTCGAGCAGCGCCAGTTGGGTGGCCGGACCGAGCGTCGTGACCTCGTCGAGGAACAGAGTGCCAGAGCCCGCCGCATCGCAGGCGTCTTCCAGCGCCTCGGGAGTCAACGCCGCCGCGGAGCGTTTCACGAAGGGATGTGGCGCGGCAGAGGACACCAGATGCACCACCTCCGCCACCTTGGCCGTGCCCGAGCCCAGCGGGCCGGTCACCAGTACTTCCGCGCCCGAACGCGCCACGAGCCTGACCCGCGCGCGCAACGCCTCCGACTGCGGCGATGTCCCGCGCAACATCCGCGCGGCCGCATCGCCCGAGGCAAGCTCCCGTTTCAGCCGACGGTTCTCCATCACCAGTTCCCGTGCGGCGAGGGCCTTGTGAACAACGGACAGCAAGACTTTGGATTCACATGGCTTTTCCAGAAAATCGAAAGCACCGTTCGACATCGCCTTTACCGCCATCGGCACGTCGCCTTCGCCGGTCAGCAGGATCACAGGCAGATCCTCGTCCACTTTCTGCACCCAGTCGAGAAGCGCGAAGCCATCCTTTCCGGGCATGCGGATATCCGTCACGACCACGCCGCCGAACTCAGGCGACACGTGGTCCTTCGCCTCGATATAGCTACCCGCGGTGACCGGGCGCAGGTCGGCCAGTTCCAGCGTCTGCCCAAGCGCCTCGCGCACGGAGGCATCGTCATCCACCACCAGAACCCTGTCGGTCATGCCGCCACCTCCTGTTCGGCCGGTTCAAGCTCCACCGTGAACACCGCGCCGCCCTCCGCTCTGTTCGCTCCACGGATCACGCCACCGAAGCTCTGCACGATCCCGTAGGAAATCGACAGGCCCAGCCCCATGCCCTCGGACTGGCCGACCTCCTTGGTGCTGTAGAACGGGTCGAAGATGCGGTCGGTGTCGGCGATGCCCGCGCCGGTGTCGGCAACGCTCAGCCGCACGACCCGGCCCCGCTCCAGCCCGATGGTCAGGACGCGGCGGGACCGGCCAGCCATCGCGTCCACCGCGTTGGAGAGGAGGTTCATCACCACCTGCTGGAGCCGCACCTCGCCGCCGCGCACCATCACCGGCGCCTCCGGGACCTGCCAGTCCACCGTCACGCCATCGCGTTTCAACCGCCCCTCCGAAAGCTCCAGCACCGCCACAACCACCGCACGCAGGTCCACCGGGCGCACCGGCTGAACCTCCTGCCGGGCAAAGGCGCGCAGGTTGCGGATGATCCGCCCCATGCGCCGCGCCATCTCGCTGATCCGTCCAAAATTCTCCGCGGCGCGGTCGGGCTTTCCCCGCCCAAGGAAGGCCGCGCCGTTTTCCGCGAAGGACGTGATCGCCATCAGAGGCTGGTTGAGTTCGTGGCTGATCCCGGCCGACATCTGCCCCAGCGCCGACAGCTTGCCAGCCTGGACCAGATCCGCCTGCGCCCGCTTCAGTGCCTCCTCAGCCGCACGGCGCTCGTCGACCTCTCGCCGCAGCGCCAGGTTGGCGGCCGACAGCGCCGCGGTGCGCTCTTCGACCCGCGCCTCCAGCACGACATTCGCCTCCGCCTCCATGGCCAGACGGTCCGCAAGCGCGCGCCGACGATCCGCAAGCACAAGCAGGAATGCACCGGTCACCAGTCCAAGGGCCGCTGCCACAAGTGCCTGCCATCCGGCAAGCGCCATCGCCGGCGCAAGGTCCACCAACGCCTCCCCCGTCATGCCGATAACCGGAAGCGGGCGGGTCAGGTGGATCGCCGTGTAGGGAAGGTATCGACCGGCATCGAGGCGCCAGATCTCCCGGTCCTGTACGTTCAGCACGCGGACGTTCGGAAAGGGCACGAGATCGGTGCCAATGTAGGCGGCGCTGGCATTGCGCGGCGGGATCTCCCGCGCCCGGTACAGCAATTCCGACCGGTTGGACGCAAAGATCACCCCGGCGTCGTCGGAAAAGGCCACCATCGTCTCGTCGCCGCGCCACTCGGCCTCGATGGCACCGATGTCGGCACGGACGATCACGGCGCCTGCCACCGGTCCGGCCTCGGAATAGACCGGCGCGGAAAAGGTGAAGTTGCGGATCCCGGTTTCAGGATCGACGGCATGGGCCGCGCCAAGCGCCCCGTCCTGCACGGCGCGCACGAGGTAGGGTGCCCCTACAACCGAGGTTACAGCCCCCGCAGACCGCGCCAGCACCTGCCCCCCCGGCGCCACGGCGAGGATTTCCAGCGACCCGGTCTTGTCCGCCGTTTCCTGCAAAACGCGCGCCGCAAGGGCGGCATTTCCCTGCCCGTTCAGCAACGCCGTCAGGTCGGGATGGTCGGAAAGCAGAACCGCGAGTTCCCGGAACCGCTGCAACTGGCTGACCAGCCGGTCGGACGCCACGGCGAGGTTCGCCTCTCCGCGTGCGGCCAGCGCGTCGAGGTCCGACGTCAGCGAAAACCACCAGACGCCGCCCGAAAACCCGGCCACGGCAAGCAGGTAGATCAGTGCGACAAAAGGGCGACGGATCACGGGCGGTCCTCCTGAAGGCTCACTCTAGAAGGGCCCGGCCGGGAAGGAAACCCGACGAACGGACACGTCGGGTTGGTGCGATGGCCCGTCTGCCTGCGGGGCTGCCAGCGTCATTGCCACTCGCCACGGCGTGGCCCGGACCTTGCCCTGCCACCACCGCGTCGATGCCGCCCGGCGGGTCCATTCCATCGGTCGCACGCAGCCCGCACGGAGGTCGCCATAGGGGTGTTGGCACGCCTCGGCGTCCTTCCCGCGCGCAGACTGGTTGTGCCGACCCCATGGACCCGCCCGGCCCTGTCGACCTCTCCCGATGTCCACCGCACATGGGGCAGCCGGACCTCCCCGGGCCTTGCCAAACCGCAACTTTCCGGCCACCAGACAGGAATGCACCGCCTAAGCCAATCCCCGACCGATCCGGCCTTCGTGCAGGACCCCTACCCGTTTTATGCCCGCGCTCGCGCGTCGGGCGACCTGGTCTTCTGGGAGGAGTACGGCATGGTCGCGGCCACGACCCACGCGGCCTGCAATGCGATCCTGCGCGATCGCCGCTTCGGCCGCGAGGTGCCCCCGGAAGTCTCGCCCGACATCCCGCCCCACCTGCAACCGTTCTACGACCTCGAGGCGCATTCGATGCTCGAACTGGAGCCGCCCCGGCACACCCGTCTGCGCGGGCTGGTGGTGCGGGCCTTCACAACGGCCCGGATCAATGCACTGGTCCCCGATATCGATGCCATCGCCGCGCAGCTTCTTGCCGGGATTCCGGATGGTCCCTTCGACCTTCTGGATGCGCTGGCACGCCCCCTGCCCGTCACGGTGATCGCCCGCCTGCTTGGGGTGCCGGAAGATCGCACCGATGACCTTCTGTGCTGGTCCAACGCCATGGTCGGCATGTACCAGGCCGGCCGCACCCGGCAGATGGAGGACGAAGCCGTTGCCGCGACACTGGCCTTCCGCCACTGGCTCGAAGGTGTCCTGGCTGACCGTCGGGCCAACCCGCGCGCGGATCTTCTCAGCCACCTCATCGCGGCTGAGGAGGATGACGGCGACCGACTGTCCTCCGACGAGCTTGTCGCCACGATCATCCTGTTGCTGAACGCCGGGCACGAAGCCACGGTGCACACGTTCGGAAACGGGATCAAGACGATCCTTGAACAGGGGCTCGGCACCGTCACGCAGGATGCCGCCCGGCTGCCCACGCTGGTGGAGGAAGTGCTGCGCCACGACCCGCCGCTCCACCTTTTCACTCGCTATGCCTACGAGGATATCGACCTCTTCGGGCACAGCTTCCGGCGTGGCGAACAGGTGGCCTGCCTTCTGGCGTCGGCCAACCGGGACCCGGAGGCGTTCCCCGACCCCGACCGGTTCGATCCCGACCGCCCCGTCACGACCAATGCCAGTTTCGGGGCGGGCCTGCATTTCTGCATCGGGGCGCCGCTGGCCCGGCTGGAGCTGGCCCGCACCCTGCCCGCGCTGTTCGCCGCCTGCCCCGGCCTGCGCCTTGTCGAACCGCCCCGCTACGCGCCGGTCTATCACATCCACGGGCTGGAGCGGCTGCTCGTCACCCGCTGAGCCGCGCGCCGGACGACCCAACAACCACAAATGCCGTTGAATTCCCGAGGGCTGGCCGATTGCAGTTTACCCACCGACCGCCGCACGGATAGGGTGCCGTGAAACCGCCCCCGCAGAGGCGGCAACGGAGGGCATCGAGCGTCCATGAAGGTCATCTACCACATCGGTCTGCATTGCACCGACGAGGACCGCGCCCTGCGCTGCCTTCTCAGGAATGCCGACACGCTCGCCCGGCAGGGCACCGTTGTTTCGCTTCCGGGCCGCTTCCGGCCGGTGCTGCGGCAAGCGATGATCCATTTGCGCGGCGCGGTGGCCGATACCCGGATGCAGGAACAGGTTCTGGACGCAGTCACCGATGTCGATCACCCCGAGCGGTTGATCTTCTCCAACGACAGCTTCCTGTGCGTGCCGCAGCGCGCCATCGACGGCAATGTGCTCTATCCGCTTGCTGGCGAACGGGCGCCGTGGATCCGCAACCTGTTTCCCGATCACCCGGCGGAATTTGCCTTCGCGCTCCGGAACCCGGCCACGCTGATCCCCGCGATGCAGGCCAGGTTTGCCGACAAGGAGAGCTTCGGAGAATTTCTGGCCAGGATCGAGCCGGAGGAGATCTCCTGGATCGACATGATCGAGCGGTTCCGCGCGGCGGTACCCGATTGCCCGGTGACGATCTGGGCGAACGAGGACACGCCGTTGATCTGGACCGACGTGCTCGAAACGCTGGCCGCCCCCGCGCCGGGCACCGATCTGGAGGGCAGCACCGACTTTTTGGCGACCCTCATGTCCGCCGAGGGCGTGACGCGGATGGAACGTTACCTCGAAGCCCACCCGCCTCGAACGCGGGAGCATCGCCATCGGGTGATCTCCGCGTTTCTCGACAAGTTCGCCCGGGAAGATGCGGTGGAGGTCGAATACGATCTGCCCGGATGGGACGCCGCGCGGGTCACCGCGCTGACCGACCGCTACGAAGCCGAGCTCTCCGTCATCGCCGAAATGCCGGGAATAACCTTCCTGCAACCGTGATCCCGGCTGTCAGTGCCGCCCGCCGGGGCACGCAACCGCGCTTCTGCGTCAAAACAGGAAATCGTCCGCCGACAGTTCCCGCGGGAGGACGCCCTCGATGACGATTTCTTCGTCTTTCCAGTGCACGACAGTGTGGAACCCGAGCCGCTCGAAAGAGAGATCCCGGAAATCGGCGCCATTGACCTGTACCTTGTCCCTGCCCTGTTCGAAATCCTTCACCCAGTCCCGCCCGGCGTGCCGCTGAAAGACGAACACATCGCCTCCCGCGCCTCCAAAAAGCCGGTCATTTCCGCCGCCGCCGCGAAGCGTGTCCCGGCCGTCGCCGCCAAGCATCCGGTCCCGACCGCCGCCGCCATTGAGCAGGTCCTGGCCTGCTCCGGCGAGTATCGTGTCGGCACCGGCGCCGCCCTTGAGCAGATCACTGCCGCGCCCGCCGTCCAGCAGGTCAGGGCCGCGCCCGCCCGACAGGGAGTCCTTGCCGCCACCGGTAAGCACCACGTCGCCCCCATTTCCGCCGATGACCGTGTCGGCGCCGCCGTAGGTATAGATCTCGTCATTGCCGGACCCGCCTAGAACCTTGGAGCGGCCATTCCCGTCATAGAAGACATCCGCCCCCTTGCCGAGCTGGATCCGGTCGACGCCGCCACCAAATTTCTCGTCGTCGTTGACAACGAGGTCATCGTAGCCGGAGCCGACGACCTTCCGCATTCGTTCGCCGATGACCGCTGTCATCCCTTCGCCGCTGGCCACGAGGGCCCGGAACGTGCGGCCGAAATCGGCGAAAACCGAATTTTCCTCGTGCTGCGACACGGAGAGTTCCTTCAGGAGCAGTCGCGCGCTGTCGGACACTCCGAGATCCTTGAGCCCGTCGTCCAGCGCGTCGCCGGGCAGGGATTCGATTTTTGCCTTGCGCCAAGCCTTTTCATGGTCGCGGTAGCTGGCTTCTCCACCTTCCAGCTCGGCTCTCAGATCCCGTGTCGGAGAGCCGAAGACGAAGTCCAACGCCTTGCCGAGATAGTCTTGCAGGAGGTTTTCCTTTCGCTCCAACCGGTCCTGCATCTCGTCGTAGCCGCGTCCGACGCCATACCTTCCCAGATCGTCGAGGTAGTTCAGCAATGCCCCCGCGAGAGCCGTGCCAAGTGCCTCTCCGGATCGTCCGTTGCTGGGCAGCTGGAGCTTGGGCAATTCCGCCGACCACGAAGGATCCCCTGCCGCGAACTTGTCGGACAACGCATCGAAATCGATCTTGTCTCGCAAATCGTCGCCCGGGTCCGTGCCGGGATCTGTTCCCGGGCCCGTGCCGGGATTGCCCGGATCGCCGGGACTGCCAATGACGAACGCGTCACCGGGGACACCGGTGGCCGCCAGTGCCCTCAGATCCATGTCGCCCACGGCATACTTGGTCTGGAACGACGCTCCAACCCTCACTACGGCGGTTGCAAACTCGTCGAAATCGGCCGGTCTCTCCAGATGATAGCGCTTCACCAATCGCTCGTAATACCCGGTTCCGTTCGGATAGCTCGCCACATAGGTGACGCCGTAGGGATTTCCCGAAAGCGTCACGCCCGCGATCGTCTGCGTACCGCCATAGGCATCGAACGGCGGGTTCACGGCCGGCGTCGGGGTCACGTTGTAGTCGAACTCGAGGTAAACCGTGTAAGCACCGGCTTCTGCAGGGGAAATGTAGATTGTCACAATGGTCGTCCGAGTCAGTTGTCAAAACATCGGGTCCGGACAAACCGGCCCCTTGCATCCCGGCGGCGGGCCGGTCCATCCGCAAACAGAATAGACCGGCGCCCGCACGCCGCAGTTTGCCAGACGTCATAATAGACCGGGTGGCGCCGGATCCGAGGGATTCCCCCTGGCGTCGAGCTTCATGACCCAACGTCACGTTGCGAAACTGCAACAATGTAGGGGCACGCGGATCGCCCCGGTCGCACGGACCTGACCGACGGTCCGCGGGCCGCATGAAGCACGTGGCGGGCTATCCCCAGAATACCTCGAACAGCAGTTTGAAGGAGACGGCCGCTAGCGCGACCTCGATCAGGATGAAGAACACGCGGTCCGACAACATCCGCGCAATCACCGCCCCGCTTCCGGCGCCAAGCAAAGCCAACGGAGCAAGCCAGATCGCCTGCAGGAACGAGTCCATAGTGATCTGGCCCGCGAGGATGAAGGGCGGCACCTTCATCGCGTTCACCACCGTGAAAAAGATCGTCGTGGTCCCGAGGTAGACCATCTTGTCGAGTTTCTGCGGCAGGACATAGGCTTGGAACGGCGGGCCTCCGGCGTGGCTGATATAGCTCGCAAGCCCGGCCAACGCGCCCCAGATCAGCCCGCGCGGCACATCCGCATCCCGTGGCGGCACCTCCCGCGCCCGCAGGCGGTTGCGCAGGGCATTGAAGAGGTAGGACAGGCCGATCGCCGCCACCAGCAGTTTGGCGAAATCGGGCGGGACATAGGCGACGGCCATGTAGCCGGTGAAAATACCGACAACGGCGCCCGGCAACATGATCTTCAGGATCCGGAGCGAAAAGGCCTTTCGGAACAGGTAGATCGCATGGAGGTCGGCGATATTGTAGATCGGCAGCAGCAGCCCGGCCGCCAGCGCCGGCTCCATGTAGAGCGACATGATCGGCACCGAGAGCATGGCGATCATCGGCACTCCACCTTTGGATAACCCCATGAGAAAGGCGGCCAGCCCGGCCACGATCCAGAAATCCATAGGCGTTCCCTTGTCTGTTGCACCGTATGCCCATGCCGCCCAATTAGAGGGCATTGGCAGCCACCGGTGTCCCGATCCCGCGGGGCGATTGGCAATCGGCCGCCCGTTCGTGGTCATCGCCGGGAATCCGCCAGATGGCAATGCGGCCCCGCGGCAGGTGAGGCATTTCTGCCGCATTGCCCCTCTGCGACGACGGGCGCAGACCCGCACCCAACCACGCGCCCCCTGCGCAGGTTCGGCGGGCCTGTCGCCCGGATTGCCGCTCGGTGATACTCCCCACGGATCAGGATCGGTCGCAGACCGTTGGCGCACCTTTCCGTCGATCCTGTCGCCCGCGACCGATTCCCGGCGAGACACCCGGAGAACCGCCCTGCTTTTAGGCAAGTGCCCAAATTTGCGCACACAAAGCCGCCTTTTTGACGCGTCCGGTGCATCGCTGACAGGGCCAACTGGTTCAGAAAACGATTTCCTCTTCATAACGTGCGGGCAAAACTCGCAACGGGGAACATTTCCATGAACCACATGACGACGGCGGTCTCCGCCCTGCTCGCACTCGCCGCCACAACGGCCGGCGCCGAAAACGTGAAAGCGACCTACGGCACCAACTGGCTTGCCCAGGCCGAGCACGGCGGCTTCTACCAGTCTGTCGCCGATGGCACCTACGCCGAATGCGGTCTCGACGTGGAGATCCTTCCGGGCGGGCCGCAGGTGAACAATCGCGCACTGATGATGGCCGGCAAGATCGATTTCCACATGGGCGGCGACATGCTGCAAGCCTTCAACGCAGTCAAGGAAGGCATCCCGGTCGTCTCCGTCGCCGCGATCTTCCAGAAGCATCCGCAGGTGATCATCGCCCACCCCGGAGAGGCCGACAGCTGGGAGGACCTGAAGGACCTGACGCTGCTCATCGGCGACAATGGTTTCGCCAGCTACTACCAGTGGATGATTGCCGAATACGGCTTTACCGTGGAGCAGCGCAAACCCTACACATTCAACCCCGCGCCCTTCCTCGCCGACAAGACGGTCGGCATGCAGGGTTACCTGAGCTCCGAGCCCTACGTCATTGAAAAAGAAGGCGGGTTCACTCCCAATGTCTTCCTGATCGCCGATGCGGGATACTCCACCTACGCCACCACGATCGAAACCATGAAGAACACGATCGAGACCAAACCGGAGGTGGTGAGCTGTTTTGTCGATGGTTCGATCAAGGGGTGGTACAACTACCTGTACGGCGACAATGCCGCCGCCAACGACATGATCAAGGCCGATAACCCGGACATGACCGACGAGAAGATCGCCTTCGCCATCGAGAAGATGAAGGCCAACGGCATCGCGGATTCCGGCGACGCGGAGACGCTCGGCATCGGCGCGATCACCGAGGAGAAGGTCGGTGACTTCTATGCCAAGATGGTCGCCGCCGGCGTGATCGAGGACGGGCTGGACTGGAAAGCCGCCCTGGACACTTCCTTTGCCAACAAGGGCGTCGGGCTGGACCTGAAGAAATAGCCCCTGACATGACCACGCGGCGGGACGGCCATGTGTCTCGCCGCACCACTGACCGGAGGCGCGGGCCACCCCGCCCTCCCGCAGGACCGAACGGAATTCCATGAGCCTCGTCACCACTCCCGGCGCGCTTGCGCCGCTCAACGAACGTCCGCGCCTGTTGACCATGGACCGGGTCGACAAGGTTTTCGGCGGCGATGTCGTCGCGCTGCGCGGCATGCACCTCGACGTGAACGAGGGCGATTTCATCTCGCTGCTCGGTCCCTCCGGCTGCGGCAAGTCCACCGCGCTGCGGCTGATCGCGGGGCTGATGCAGCCGACCGCCGGCCGTATCGACTGGGAAGGCGGGCAGCACAGGGGCGACCTCGGCGTCGTCTTCCAGGAACCGACGCTCATGCCCTGGGCAACAGTGGCGCAGAATGTGTCGCTTCCGTTCCGGTTGCGGGGCAAGTCCCACAGCTCGGTGCGCGACGACGTGAAGGAGGCGCTGGACCTCGTCGGCCTTGGCAAATTCGCCAATTCCTACCCGCGGGAGCTGTCGGGCGGCATGAAGATGCGCGTCTCCATCGCCCGCGCCATGGTCACCCATCCCCGCCTGATCCTGATGGACGAGCCCTTCGCGGCACTCGACGAGATCACGCGGTTCAAGCTGAACAACGACCTGCTGGAACTGAAGCAGAAGATCGGCTGCACGGTGATCTTCGTCACCCACTCGGTGTTCGAATCCGTGTTCCTCTCCGACCGGATCGTGGTGATGGCGGCGCGTCCGGGACGGGTCATCCGGGAGGTGCAGGTGGACGAACCTTACCCCCGCGACGAGGATTTCCGCACCTCTGCCGACTACGCCGCGCATTGCCGCGCAGCCTCGGACGCCCTCCACGAAGCCATGGGAGATGCCGCATGAGCGTTGCCGACACCATCCCCGAAATCGATACCGAAGAAGCCCGGCGCATCCGCAAACGGCAGATCGAGCGGGTTGCCCGCTGGACGATGCCCATCGTGGTAATGTTCGTCACGCTGGTGACCTGGGACTGGATCGTGACGGCGAACGCGATCCCGCACTACATCCTCCCCAGCCCGCGCAATGTCTGGGACAGCCTGACCGGCGACTGGGACATCCTGTTCGACTCCGCCATCCTGACCGGCCGCATCACGCTGATGGCGCTGGGGCTGGCGGTGCTGGGGGGCGCGGGGCTCGCGATCCTCTTCAACCAGTCGAAGATGCTGGAGATGTCCTTCTACCCCTACGCGGTGATCCTCCAGGTGACGCCGGTGGTCTCCATCGCGCCGCTGATCTTCATCTATGTCGACAGCAAGGTCGCCGGGATGCTGCTCTGCGCCTGGCTCGTGGCCTTCTTCCCGGTGCTGTCCTCGACCACGCTGGGGCTGAACTCCGTCGATCACAACCTGCGCGACCTGTTCCGGATCTACGGTGCCACGCGCTGGCAGCGGCTGACAATGCTGCAACTGCCCTCCGCCCTGCCCTACTTCCTTGGCGGGCTGAAGATCGCGGGTGGCCTGTCGCTCATCGGCGCCGTGGTGGCCGAGCTGGTCGCCGGTACCGGCGGTGTCGGCACCGGCCTTGCCTTCCGCATCCAGGAAGCCGGCTACAGGCTCAACATCGCCCGCATGTTCGCCGCCCTGTCGCTGGTCGCGGCCATGGGTGTTTTCATCTTCGCAGCCCTTTCGCTGATCAGCCACATGCTCCTGCACAAGTGGCATGAGAGCGCCCTGAAAAGAGATCACTGATGCAAGATTTCCGAACCCTTCCAACCGGCCCGCTGACGCTTTCCAATGTCGTCGTGCCGGCCTGTCTCTACGGCCAGACGGGCGACCTCGTGCGCACCGATCTCTCGATCGAGAATGGTCGGGTCGGCGCGGGCGGCGGCAAGGTCATCGACATGCAGGGCGCCATGGTGCTGCCCGCCTTCGTCGACATGCACACCCATCTCGACAAGGGCCATATCTGGCCGCGCGCCGGCAATCCCGATGGCACCTTCATGGGGGCGCTGACCGCGGTGGGAGAAGACCGCGCCGCCAACTGGTCCGCCGAGGATGTTCGCCGCCGCGCCGACTTTGCCCTGCGCTGCGGCTATGCCCACGGCACTCGCGCCATTCGCACCCATCTGGATTCACTGCCGCCACAAGACGACATCTCCTGGCCGGTCTTCCGTGAAATCCGCGAGGACTGGGCTGGCAGGATCGACCTTCAGATGGCCAACCTTGTGGCCTGCGACCGTGTCGAGGACGGGGGCGCATTCCGCCACACGGCCGACCTGGTGGCCGAGTTCGGCGGCGTGCTGGGCATGGTCACCTATCCGGTGCCGGATGTCGCCGAGCGGATCCGCACCTTTTTCCGCATGGCTGCGGAGCGTGGCCTCGCCGCGGATTTCCACGTCGACGAGACCATGGATGCAAGTTCCGAAACCCTGCGGGCGATTGCAGAAGCCGTGCTTGAAACCGGCTTTTCCGCGCCGGTCGTCGTCGGGCATTGCTGCTCGCTCTCCACGCAGGACGAGGCTCGGGCGCTGGATACGCTGGACCTCGTGGCAAAGGCCGGGATCAACGTCGTCTCCCTTCCCATGTGCAACCTCTACCTTCAGGACCGCCACGACGGGCGCACCCCGCGCAACCGTGGCATCACTCTGGTGCACGAGATGGTCGCCCGCGGGATCAACGTGAGCTTTGCATCCGACAACACCCGCGACCCGTTCTATGCCTATGGCGATCTGGACATGCTGGAGGTGCTGCGGCAGGCGACCCGCATCGGGCACCTGGACCATTCGCGTTCCGACTGGCCGCTCGCCTTCACCGCCAACCCCGCGAGGGCCTGCGGCTTCGACGCACCGAGCCTCGCGCCCGGTGCCCCGGCCGACCTCGTGGTGTTCAACGCGCGCAGCTGGACGGAGCTTCTGGCCCGACCGCAATCCGACCGTATCGTGCTGCGTCGAGGCAAGGCCATCGACCGCACCCTTCCCGCCTATTCCGAACTCGACGACCTGATGGAGTCCGCATGACCGCCGATATCGCCGCCGCCAAGGCCGCCCTCGCCTACCTCGACCTCGACGAGAACCCGATCTCCATCCGCGCCAAGAGCCGCGATTTCTTCTGGTACTCGCCGGCGCTGAAGGACGCGCTGGACCACGTGGTCGGGGATTTTGTCGTCACGCCACGCAACGAGGCGGAGGTGATCGAGATCCTCCGTGTCTGCTATGCCCACAACGTGCCGGTCACGACGCGGGGGGCCGGCACCGGCAACTACGGCCAGGCGATGCCGCTCTCGGGGGGGTGCATCCTGCACATGAAGGCCATGGACAATGTGAAGGAGATCCACCCCGGTCGCGTGATCGCGGAGCCCGGCTGCATCCTGAAAGACCTCGACGCGGCGACCAAGGCCCATTCCGGGCAGGAACTGCGCATGATGTCCTCCACCTACGCCACCGCGACGATCGGCGGGTTCATCGCCGGGGGGTCCGGTGGCATCGGCTCGTGCAAATGGGGCGCGCTGCGGGATCTCGGCAATATCATCCGCCTGCGGGTCGTGACCATGGAGGAGGAGCCGCGCATCCTCGAATTCACCGGCGAGGAACTGGCCCGCGTGTCCCACGCCTACGGAACCAACGGCATCATCACCGAGATCGAGATGCCGCTTGCCCCGGCCTACGACTGGACCGACCTTTTTGTCACCTTCGACACCTTCCCCGCAGCCGCGCAATTCGCCGCCGACCTGGCCGAACAGGATGGCATCCTGATCAAGGTCGCCTCCGTCTTCGAGGCGCCGGTGGCGCATGACTACTTCCTGCGGGTGAAGCCCCACGTCACACCAGAGACGCACCTGGTCGCGCTCGCCGTGGCGCCACATTCCATGGACGGGTTCCTGACCTTCCTCGGCCGCCGCCCGGAGGCCTCGCTGCTCTATCGCTCGGATCAGGAAAACGACTGGAAACGCGGCCCCGGCCCGATCTTCGAATACGGCTGGAACCACACCACGCTGCGCGCGCTGAAGGTCGACCCGTCGATCACCTATCTTCAGGTCCGCTACGGCTTCCCCGATTACATGGAGAAGATCGAGACCATCCGGAAGGAGTTCTCGCCGGAGATCCTCCAACACCTCGAAGTCATGCGCGAAAGCGGCAAGGTGATCTTTGCCGGGCTGACGATGGTGAAATTCACCACCCAGGAGCGCCTGGACGAGATCATCCGCCGCCACGAGGAGATCGGCGCGCTGATCTTCAACCCGCACCGCTACACGCTGGAAGAAGGCGGCCGGCAGACGGTCGACGACCGCCAGCTCCGTTTCAAGCAGGAGGCCGACCCGAAGGGATTGCTGAACCCCGGCAAGATGATTTCCTGGGACGACCCCGACTGGACATTCGACGGCATGTATTCCTACCCGAAGATCCAGTCGCCGGCATGACCCGCGCGCTTGTCCTGTTTGCCCATCCCTGCCCGGAGAGCTTTTCCTCTGCGCTGCATTCCCGCGTCGTCGACTCGCTGTCGGCACGGGGGTGGGAGGTTGACGATTGCGACCTGAACGCCGAAGGCTTCAGCCCGGTTCTGACCGAGGCGGAGCGGCGCGGCTATCACGAGGTCGGCCCCAATATCGAACCCGTCCGAGGCTATGTGGAACGGCTGCGGGCGGCCGATGCGATGGTCATGGTGTTCCCGGTGTGGAACTTCGGCTACCCCGCGATCCTGAAGGGGTTTCTTGACCGGGTCTTCCTGCCCGGCGTCTCCTTCAAGCTGGTCGATGGCAAGGTGAGGCCCAACCTCACCCACATTCGCAAGCTCGCGGCGGTGACGACCTATGGCGGCACGCGGGTCCGCGCGCTACTGGCAGGCGACCCCCCGCGCCACTGTGTGAAACGCGCGGTCTGGCATGTCTGTCGTCCCGACAGCATGAAATACCTTGCGCTCTACGACATGAACCGCGCAGACGATGCCAGGCGCGGTGCCTTTCTTTCGAAGGTCGGCCGCGAAATGGAGACATTCTGACATGCGCGCGGTCGTCATCTATTGCCACCCCCGCCCCGAAAGTTTCACCGCCGCCATTCGTGATGTGGTCGTCGGCGAACTGGAGGCGCGGGGCGCGGAAGTACGGCTTCTGGACCTCTATGCCAGCGGCTTCCAGCCGGTGCTGGGTGCCGGCGAACTGGAGCGCTATTTCGACTATCCCGACAGCATCGCGCCGGTCGCCGGGGACGTCGAGGCGATCCGCTGGTGCGATACGCTGATCTTCGTCTACCCGACCTGGTGGTACGGGCTGCCGGCGGTGTTGAAGGGCTGGCTCGACCGGGTCTTGCTCCCGGAGGTCGCCTTCCTGATGCCGGATGCGACGCACAGCACCATCCGCCCGGCGCTTCAGCACATCAAGCGGCTCGGCGTCTTCACCACCTGCGGGGCCAGCTGGTGGCTGACCCGGTTTGTCGGCGCACCGGGGAGGCGGACGCTGCTGCGCGGGGTCGGCGTGCTCTGCGCACCGCGCCGCCGCGTCGCGTTTGCAGCGCACTACCTGATGGACAGCTCCACCGATGCCAGCCGGGCGAAACACCTCACGCGGGTCCGACGCAAGATGGACAAGCTGTTGCGCGGCGCGACCGCTGCCGCCCCCCGGACGACGGAGGATCCCGCATGATCCCCATACTCGACTGGTCGCGCTTTGCAGACGCCACTGACCGCGACGGCTTCGTGGCCGATCTGGGCCGTGCCTGCCGGGACACCGGGTTTTTCCTGCTCGCCAACCACGGCATTCCGGGGACGCTGATAGACCGGGTCTTCGCCCAGTCTGACGCCTTCTTCGCCCGCACCGAGGCCGAGAAGACGACGCTCGACATCCGGCGCAACCGGCACAACCGGGGCTGGGCCTGTATGGGGTCGGAGGCGCTGGACGACACCAGTGGCCAGATGGACCGCAAGGAGGCGTTCAACGTCGGCTTCGACCTGCCCGCCGATGACCCCCGCGTGATCGCGGGCGACCCTTTCCGAGGCGTGAACGTCTGGCCGGAACAGGACGGGTTCCGGGAGACCATGCTGGAGTATTACGGCGCCGCGCTGTCGCTCGGCGTGGCGCTCCATGAGGCATTCGAGATCGAACTGGGATTGCCGAAAGGCTTCTTCGCACCGCATTTCACCGAACCGATGGCAACATTGCGGGTTCTGCGCTACCCGGCTGGCGGCGATGGGATCGGCGCCGGTGCGCACAGCGACTACGGCTCGATCACGCTGCTCACGACCGACGGCGTGGCCGGGCTTCAGGTCCGCCCGCGCGGGGGCGACTGGATGGATGTTCCCCATGTGGCGGGCGCCTACGTGGTCAACATCGGCGACTGCCTGATGCGGTGGACGAACGACACCTATGTCTCCACCCCGCACCGGGTGCTGGCGCCGGAACGCGTCCGCCGCTCCATCGCCTTTTTCCTCGATCCGAACCCCGACAGCGTGGTGGCGGCCCTTCCGGGCACCGGCACGCCCAAATATGCGCCGATCACCGGCGCCAACTATCTGCGCTCGCGGCTTGACGCGACCTACACCCCGCCGGAGACGAAATGAGACGTTTTGACTGGGCCCAGCACCGGGCCCCCGAATTCAAGGCGATGGACCCCGAGAAGGTCATCGCGATCCTGCCCACGGCCGCCATCGAGCAGCACGGGCCGCATCTGCCCACAGGCACCGACACGACGATCGCCGAAGGCATGCTCGCCGAGTTCCGTCGCACCTGCCCCGACGACCTCGACGTGGTGATCCTGCCGACGCAGGCCGTCGGAAAATCGAACGAGCACATGCACATCGGTGGCACTCTGACGCTCTCGGCGGAGAACGCGCTTCGGATCTGGATCGAGATCGGCCAGTCCGTCGCCCGCGCCGGGCTACGCAAGATCGTCATCGTCAACAGCCATGGAGGCAACCTCGATCTTGTCTCCATCCTCTCGCGGGAGTTGCGGATCCGGGAACGGATGCTGGCGGTGAAATGCCAATGGGGCGGGTTTGGTCGCCCCGAGGGGATGTATTCCGAGCGTGAGAGCAGCTTCGGCATTCATGGCGGCGACGTGGAAACCTCCCTCATGCTGACGTTCCAGCCGGACTGCGTGGACATGACCCGCGCAGGGGACTTCGCCTCCACGGCAGAAAGCGGGCCGATCTCTCCCATCGGGCCGATCTCCTATGGCTGGATCTCCACCGACCTGAACCCCGACGGTGCCGTTGGCGAAGCGCATCTGGCAACGGCGGAAAAGGGCGAGGCCACCTGCCGACACCAGGTCGCGGGCTTCATCGAGTTGCTGCGCAAGGTGCGGGATACATCGCTCGACAGCTTCACGTGACCCACCCGCCCCGACCCTGAGCCACCCGGTCGGCGCGGCTCAGACCCCGGTCCTCTCTCGTGCCGCGCCGCGGGGCATGCCGCCGCCCCGCGACAAGGCGCCGGATCGCAACACGCTATTTCAAAAGAAAAAATTCGCGCCGGTTTCCCGGCGCGAATGCTGTTTCACCTGACCGTCGGCTCGGGACACCGTGCCTCAGACGCCGAAGTAATCCTGCTCGACCAAACGTCCGAACTCGACGGCCGAAATCTCCAGTTCGGTGCCGTTTTCAACCGACAGGGCCACCTTGTCGAAGGACGTGTTGCCCGCCAGATCGTGGGACACGCCGCCGTCGACGATGTTCAACTCGGCAACCTCGACCAGCGCGCGGCCTTGGTAGAACTCCAGCGTGACATCGCCCGGCCCGGAGATATCGACGAACTCGAAGGCCACCTCCAGCGCATCGCCCAGACCACCGCGATCCCTCAGGGAGAAGCTGACGGACTCGCTGTTGTCCACCGACGTGTCCTTCCACCAGCACCACCCCGTCGGGTTTGCCACCGAAAGGCCATCGCCAAGCGTCGACAGCAGGTCCGGCGTCCAGCGCTTGCCGTCCTCCGCATCGATCCTGATGCCGGCCTTGTTCACGTTGATCCTGCCCTGAACCAAGCCCAGATGCCGGGCGCCGACTTCTTCGCCATCGACGGAATAGACCGCCTTGGCGCCCCAGCGATGGCCGTCCACGAAATCCAGCCGCGCGGCAATCGTCGGATCGTCCAGTTCGACGCCGATCACCATCGGGTCGTGATCGGATGCCGCGAAGAGGTCGTCGTTGTAGAAGGCCGGGTTGTTGAAACTGGTGTCATACCCCAGCAGACCGGGCTCGTCGGCATTGATATGCCACTCCGCCACGCCGGTGATGTTGTCGAGGATGCCACCGGAAGCAAGACCATAGTCCAGCGTGCCGCGCTGGCCGTTGAAGACAAAGCTGTAGGCGTCCTCCCCGATGAAGGCAGCCGCGAGGTCCGTGTAGCCAGCCCCGAGCAACGCCTGCACCGGGTCTTCCATGGCATAGGCATTCAGGTCGCCAAGCGCGATGATATTGCCGGGATCGGCGGCACCTGTCGGGTTGGTTTCCAGCCACCCGGCCAGTTCCAGCGCCGCATCGGTGCGCACCCCGTTCCAGAACCCCTGACCGTCGCCCTGATCGTAGTTCGGATCGGCCAGCAGCGCGTCGATCAGTCCCTGCGGCGCGCCTGCGTTCACAGCGTCAAGGTAGAGGTCCTGCAGGTTGCTGTCTCCCTTGGACTTGAAGTGGTTGGAGACAACCGTGATCTCGCTGCCGTCCTCGTCGGCGAATGTCGCGACCGTCGCCGGACGGTTGCGTTGCAAGTCCGCCACCTGATCGTCCGAAGACGCATAGGGGTTAAGGTCTTCCGCGACAGCCAGCGTTGTCGCAGCCGAGGCTTCCGCGAAGGTCAGCGTGTCGGCACCCACAAGGCTGACGCTGTCTGCCTTGTAGATGATGCCCGTCATGATCGCGTCCGTGCCGACGAAATCGTCTCCCGGATCGACGAAGGCATAGACCTCGGCGCCGAGGGCGGTGTTGAGTTCATCGACCAGCGTGGCAATCGCGCTGCCGGTGCCGAAACCGTTGTTCTCCAGCTCCTGCAGGCCAATGATATCGGCGTCGAGCTCGGTCAGGGCGGCGACGATCTTGGCGGTCTGGCGCACCAGCTCGCCTGCATCGTCCGCACCGCGCGGGTCAAGCGTGCCGTCCGGCCCGGTTCCGGCGCCGGGCTGGTCCAGCGTGGTGAAATAGTTCAACACGTTGAAACTCGCCACTTTCAACTCGCCACCCACCTCGGGAACGTCGGGTTCCCGGGCGCCTTCGTTGGTGCCCGCGATCGTGTCGAGTGGCCCGTCGGCATTCAGACGGAACTGGCCGAAGCTGTAGTCCAGCACGCCAACAACGGTCTCCGTCTGCGCGCCGAGCCGCAGGGTCGGTCCAGCCTCCGTGATTGGATCCCCGGCTTCGAGCGGCGTACCGTCGCCGCTGTCGATCAGCCGGTAGATATCCGGGTTCTGGCTGGTGATGCCGTCGTCGATGGTGATGCGGTTGGCGGCATTGGCGGCGGCGAGGTCGGCGACCTCGGTGGCTTGGGACTGCGCATCGAAAAGCTGGGTCGGCTGGTACTGGTTGCCCTCCGACATGACCACCGATCCGAAGCGGCCGAGGTTGAAGTTCTCGATCACCGTCAACGGGTCAGTCGAGCCGGAGATCAACTCGACGCGCATGCCCTCGTAGGCCTCGAAGCCGTCGGACATGCCAATGGTGATGACGCTTGTCGTGGGCAAAGCGTTGCCGGTCGACAGCACCAGGGTTTCCTCGACGGAGGTCAGTTCGGTCAGGCCGTTGAACTCGTCCACGCGAGCGGTCACCCGCAGGTGGTCGCCGACCGAGACCGTGGCGCCGAAGTCAAAGACGTAGATCCCTTCGGACGTCGCCGCATCGCCATCGGCGTCGGCGTCCTCCTCCTGCAGGAAGTATCCCACGACACTCCCCGAATTGGTTTTCACGAGGCTGGTGACGATCGCTTCCACTGTCACGACATGGTCGTCGAGCGCGGAGGCCGCTCCGCTGCCCTGAACAGTGTGGATCTTCATCACGTCATTGTCCTGAACCGACACGCCCAGATCGCTCAGTTCCAGCCCGTCATACTCCGGGTCGGCGCTCGAAACCGTGAACGACAATGCGCCCAGGTGCGGAATGGTCTCTCCGATGGCATCGTCCACCGCCCGGACCTGCACCGTCTCCGCGTCGGTGTCGGACAGCACGACATTCAGGGTCTCGGAGAAGTTCACGCCATCGAGGCTGACGAGGCTCTGGCCGTCGCCGGCGATTGTCACCGTCACGGCATCGCCGGGCACTGTGCTCAGCGCCAGGGTAAAGCTGTCCGTGAGCGTGCCATTCTCATCCACCAAAAGACCGTCGCCGGCGTCCGCGATCACGGCCGGGGTAACCGTGCCGCCGCTGGTGCCGACGATCCTGAAATTGTCGACAGCAAAGTCCTCGTCGCCGGCATTGACCGAGACCTCCAGCCGCAGATCCAGGGTCAGGCCGGTTCCCGCGATGTTTGCCGCGAACTCCGTCAGCGCGTCGGACAGCACGGCGCCGTCCCCGACATCGTCGCCGTCCGTGTCGAGCCGGAAGTTGCCGTTGAAGTCGCCGGAGGTGAAATCCGCTCCGCGGAAATCCAGCAATTCCTGCTCCGGGCCGCCGTCGATCACCGCGACGAGGCGGATGTAGTCGCTGTCGTCGATATCGCCCGGGGAATCAAAGGCTTCGGCGAAGTCGCCGGTGAATACCAGATCCTGAAGCCCGGCGATGTCGAGGCCGGTCCATTCAACCGTGATCGGCAGCGTGGCGCCTTCGCCGTCGAGGTCCATGCCCGTCAGGTAGGCGCCATCGTTGCCGGTGTAGCTCTTGCGTTGGGACGGGATCGGATCGCCGCCGAAATCGCCTCCGCCCGCCCCGTCGGAGAGCCCAAGGTAGTCAGCGGATCCGTCAGAGAAGAAACCGACGGAGGTGGTGAACTTGCTGGCGTCGTCAAATGTCTCGTCCAGCACCGCGGGCGCCGCCGGGGTCCCGCTGAGCATCAGGTTGTCAAAGGCGATATCCTCGTCTCCGGCAGACAGCCCGTCGATCGACAGGCGCAAGTCCAGCACGGAGCCCGTACCCCCGATTGCCGCCGCATAGGCAGTGAAGACGTCGGTCAGCGCCGCCCCGTCCGCCACGCCGTCGAAATCTGTATCGAGCCCCGGCGCGCTGTTCGTCCCGCCGCTCTCTGCGAACTGGAGGACGGGGACCCAGCCGCCGCCGTCAATGCGGACCTCGATCAGCACGTTCGAATCGGCATCCCAATCCTCGTTGCCGTCGCTGGAATCGTCTTCGGCGAACAAACCGGAGAAGACGAGGTCGCTGTAGCCCGAGATGTCGATGCCGGAGAACACGATCATGGTCGACCCCGGCCCGCCCTCTCCGTCGATGTCTTGCGCGGCGAAGAAGGATGCGCCCGACTGACCGCTGACCTCGTAGGCGGACCCGATACCCGCGCCGTCGGTCCGCAGGAAAAAGTCGAAAAAGCCATCGCTGAACTCCGGCGTGGCCGTGAAATAGCGCACGCCGTTTCCGTCGGTCTCAAAGTCTTCCCTGAAAATGATCGACACCGTGTTCGTCCTTCCCGTTCAATGTGACCCGCAATGCGGCATGGCCTGCCCAGACTACAGCTTTGAAAGAAACACGTGACAAATCACTCGGCAATTCCGTCCAGACAGCCGCCGCGCGCGGCCTCCGGTACGGCGAGGAAATCGTGCAGCCCCCGGGCATTCCGGGCAGCCTAGCACGGCAATTTGCGGATTTGATACATCTTTTCCGATCCACCGGACCGGAGACCGGATCGGGCGCGGCCGAGGGCGCTCATGGCCGCTCGAACGGCATTCGCGGCAGGGGCGCGCGGGGCCCCGCCCTGGGGCATTCGGCCTAGCCGGGGCTGGCCCGTGCCGCAAGCGGGCGGTGCAGGCTCAATTGGGTCGCGACCGCACCGATCCACATGCAGAACACGGCAAGCCAGGCGGTCAGCGCAAAGACAGACCCGCCCGCCATGCCCGCGCCGACAGCACAGCCACCGGCAAGCATGCTGCCAAAGCCCATCAGCACGCCGCCAACGAGATAACGTTCCATCGGCGTGTCGGTTTCGAACCGCTGTATCCGCGCCTCGCCCTTCAAGACGGACACGACCATGGCGCCGGCAAAGACGCCCGGCACCAGCCCCAGCCCGAAACTCAGCGGCATGACGCTCTCGTTGACCAGCGCCATGAGGGTGTCGGTCGATGGGCCGGTGAATGTGACCGACTGGACCTGCACCACCTCGAAGGAGGCATTGGCAATCAACCAGGTCAGCCACCAGCCGAGAGAGATCGCCAGCCCGACGACAGCCGCCGCCAGCAGGTCCCATGCCCGCACGCGGCGGGACAGCCCATAAGCCACCGACGCCAGGAAGGCGATGACGCAGGCTGCCACGATAACCGGGAAGACCTCGGTTTCAGGGTCGACAAGGCGCCGAAAATCGATCCCGGAGACTGTCCAGAGCCCCGCGAGCGTCTCGCGCAGGGGGGACAGCACGCCGCGCAGGGAGGCCTGGGCGCTGAGTGTCAGCACCAGCCCGGTAACGATGGCCCGCAAGTTGCCGGAGGCCGACAGCACCAACAGGCGGCTGGCGCATCCCCGGGCCAGGATCATCCCGCACCCGAAGAGAAGCCCACCGATGATTGCCCCCGAAAGGCTGCCGGTCCCGGTGAGTTGCCGTGCCGCGCTGACGTCCAGGACCCTCAGCAGGAGGGCCGCCTGCACCGTGGCAAGGGCCGCGAAGAAAGCCACCAGCCAGATGCCGAGCTTCGGGCCAAGCTGGCGGTTCGCCACCTCCACCGTCGCGGCGCGCAGGCAGAACCGGGACTGGTAGGCGGCGGCGCCGAAGATCAGGCCGACCAGCACGCCAGAGGCCAGCATCAGCCAGTCTTCGCCAAACCTGTCGATCAGCATCTCCATGACACCCTTGTCCTTCTGCGTGGCTGCCGCTCAGCCTGCTCGACGCCGTTCAGCCCTGCCTGCCCGGGTCATTCGAACTCCATCTGCTCGTAGACCCGGCCTGCGTTTTTTGTCGCCAGTTCCTCGAAGGTATCGAGTTGGGCATAGGGCGACTGGTCGACGTAATAGGCTTCCGCTAGGTCGCCGCCCGCATCCAGATGCGCACCGATCTTCTCCCGCAGGTAGACGAGGTAGTCACGGGTGTAGCGGCGCACCTGGTCCATGTTCGTCGGGTGGCCGTGGCCGGGGATCACGTAGGTGGCGCCGAGCGCCTCGAAGCCGGTCTCCCAGGTCTCGATCCAGTCGGCGGTCATCGTGTCTGCGAAGATCGGCAGCATGCGTTCGTGAAAGGCCATGTCACCGGCGATCACGAGGCTCTGCTCCGGCAGCCAGACTTGGGTGTCACCGGGACCATGCGCGGGGCCGAGGTGCAGCACCTCGATGCGGTAGTCGCCCATCTCGATGACGTGGCTGTCCTCGAATGTCTGCGTTGGCAGCGCGACAAAGGTGCCCTCCGCCTTGTCGCGGTTGTAGCGTTTCATGTCGTCCAGGATCGCCTCGCCGCGGTCCTCGAACTCCTGCGCGGCCTCCACGTGGGCCAGGATCGGCACGCCCTGCTCCTGCCAGTAGGAATTGCCGAGCATCGCGTGGCCCTGCCCGTTCTCGTCGATCACCAGTTTCACCGGCTGGTCGGTGATCGCCCGGATCTCCTCATGCAGCGCTTCGGCCAGCACATAGGCAGCGCCGCCGTTGATCACGACCACCCCGTCGCCGGTCACGATGAAGCTCAGGTTGTTGTTATGTCCGCTGTTTTCATATGTCGGCGGGGCGGTTGCGCCGATGGCGGACCAGACGTTGGGAATGAACTCCACCGGCTTCGAGTAAAGCGGCGAGCCGGGATAGAGGTCCGCAATGTCCTCGTGGGCGACCGCCGGAAGGGCAAAAGCCGCAAGGGTCGCGGCGATGGCAATGCGCATCATGCGTCTCCTGGTAGAAAGATGAAACCGTCGTCGAAATGGTCTGCCCGACCGATCCCGCCGCCCGGCAAGTGGAACCCCACGAGGCGCATCCTCTCGGCGGTCAGGCGGTCGAAGAGGCTGCGCCGGGTTTCTGCCGCCATCTCCGCGTCCTGATCGGATCCGCTGTGCCAGCCGGGCTTGCGAAACGCGACGTGGTGATTGCCGATTGCATCGCCCAGCACCATCGCCGCCTCGGATCCGTTGCGAATCTCGAAACTCATGTGGCCCGGCGTGTGGCCGTGGCTTGCCACCGCGGCGATGCCCGGAAGAATCTCCTGTCCGTCGTCGAACATCGCCACCGAACCCTCGATGGCCTCCATCCGGCGTCGGGCGCCGACCGCGAACGTGGTCCGCGCCGCGCCAATGGTGTTCACTGTCTCCGGGTTCCACCAGTAGTCCCACTCGGCCCGGCCCATCATGTGGATGGCGTTCACAAAAAGCGGGTCGTCGAAATCGTCCAGCACCCCCCAGATGTGATCGGGATGGGCGTGGGTGAAGACGACATGCGTGATGTCCTCCGGGGTCAGCCCGACAGCCTCCAGACCGTCGAGGATCTTCCCGGCGGTCGGCATGAAATCCGGGCCGGAACCTGCATCGAAGAGGACCGTGTTGGACCCGTCCCGATAGAGGGTCAGGTTGCATTCCGGCTTCAGGGGGCCGGCGGGATCGACGCCGAGGTCACGCAGGACCGGGTCAAGCTGATCCTGCGGCATCGGGCCAAATATGAAATCCGCGGGCAGGACGAGGTGGCCGTCGCTGACCGTCGTCAGCGTGGCCTCACCGATGCGGATTTCGGCAAGGCTCGGCCTGGGCAGCGCGGCCAGCATCGGAAGGCTGGCGGCGCCTGTCAGGAAGGTACGGCGGGTGATGTGCATCGGCAGATCTCGCGGGTTCGTTTCGGATTGCGGCGGGAGCGCGGCTCCGGATCAAAGCCCGGGGCGGCCTGCCGGAGCGGCCACCCCGGGATCGCGCCGAGATTTCAGCGCGGGCGCCCCCTCAATCGCCCGCGGCTTCGGCAACGATGTCGGACAGAAGGGCCTGAACCTCCTGCATGGCTCCGTCGGGATAGGTGGGATGGCCGATCTGAACCTTGCCATCCACGTCGGTGACGAAGATGGAATATGGGCAATAGGCGATGTTCATCGGGTCGGCCTCCATCACCGAACGCGACACCTTGGCGGAGCAGAAAAGGAAGATGTCGGCGGCGTCGAAGATCCTCTTGTCCGAGCCTACGTCGGCGCCGGTGCGGTTGAGCATGTCGCCGGTGTGGCTGACGTAGTCGATGACAAGCCCCTGGCCGACGATCGCGCTCTCCACGGCAAATGTGGCGTCTTCGAATTCGCCGTCGAAATCGGTGATCATCGCGTCTCCGGCGAAGGCTGCGCCGCAGAGGGCGAGGGTCGCAACGGCGCTGGTCAGAAGATGTTTCATGAGTGTCTCCGTTGAAAGGATGTCGAGTGTGGTCCGGGGGACGGTGCGCGGCCACCGGCCGCGCCCGCACCGCCCCGATGCTGTCAGCCGAACATGTCGGCGGTGATGCCGGAATACCAACCCAGCGATTCCTCGTAGGTCGCCTTGCGCAGGTCGGCTTCCTCGCCGGTCTGGCTGATGAAGCCGTCCACCTTGGCAATCTTCTCCTCCGTGGCCTCGTAGGTGGCCCCGACCTTGATGCCGTTGTCGGTGGAGACCAGCGACCAGCAGGTGTTGGTGAACTTCGCCGGGAAGACCTTTGACCCGGTGAGCGCGCCCCGGATCGCCATTGCGGCGACCTTGGCCTGGCTGTTGGCGGCAAAGCCGGACTTCGGCATGTCGCCCTGGTTCGTGGCGTCGCCCAGAACGTGGATGTTCTCGTCGAGGCGGCTCTGCATTGAGGCGGAAACCACAGGGCAGAATCCCGTGTCGTCGGCAAGTCCGGCAAGCTCCGCGATCCGCCCGGCCTTCTGCGCCGGGATCACGTTGCAGACGTCGACCTCGGCCACCTCGCCGTCGATGTCCACGGTCATCGCCTCCGCATCCACGGAGACGTTGCCGCCACCGAAATCGGGACCCAGGCGCTCGATCATCCCGCCGTAGTGGGTATCCCAACCCTCTTCGAACAGTGCCTGCTTGGAGAATTTCTCCTTCGGGTCGGCGATCAGGATCTTGGCGGTCGGGTTCACCTGCGACAGCCTGTGCGCAACCATGGAGATCCGCTCATAAGGCCCCGGCGGACAGCGGAACGGGTTGGGCGGCGCCACCATGCAGAACAGCCCCCCCTCCGGCATCGCCTCGATCTGCGCCTTCAGCAGTTCGGTCTGCGACCCGGCCTTGTAGGCGTGGGGCATGGCATTCTGGGTCGTGAGATCCCAGCCGGGCACCGAGCCCTCGACGAAGTCGATGCCCGGAGAGACCACCAGCCGGTCATAGGGCAGCACCGCGCCCCCGGCGAGCGTCACCGTCTTTGCATCGCGGTCGATACCGGTCGCCCAGTCATGCACGACATTGACGCCGAATTGTGCCGCCAGCGTGCCATAGGAATGCCGGATGGAGGCGATGTCCCGGAAACCGCCGAGAACCAGGTTGGAGAAGAAGCAGGTATAGTAGTCCCGCGACGGCTCGACGAGTGTCACATTCAGACCACCGTCGCTGTCCTTGGCGAGGTAGCGTGCCGCCGTCGCGCCCCCTGCCCCGCCGCCGATCACGACAACCTTCGGCTTGCCATGGCTGTCGCCCCAGACCGAAGGCGCCGCCAGCGACGCGGTGAGCGCGGCAGAAGTGCCGATAAAATGGCGTCTGTTCAGTTTCATGGGTCGTGTCCTCCCTCAGGTGCCGGCATGGGGCCGGCGGCTCCCCTTGCGGGGTCAATCCACGCCGAGCGCGGCGAAATAGGCGGCCAGTGCCGCGATTTCCTCGTTATTCAGACGCCCCGCCAGCATCTGCATCACCGGATGGTCACGGGCCTTGTCCCGGTAGGCATGCATGGCGATGACGAAGCTGTCCTCCGGCCAGCCGGTGACGGACGGGATGCCTTCCATCTCTCCATCGGCGCGGTGGCAGGTCAGGCACTCGCTGGAAAGGT
The DNA here is from genome assembly GCF_003003255.1 of Aliiruegeria haliotis. Lineage (GTDB taxonomy): Bacteria > Pseudomonadota > Alphaproteobacteria > Rhodobacterales > Rhodobacteraceae > Tropicimonas > Tropicimonas haliotis. The sequence continues at coordinate 489,725 of NZ_PVTD01000001.1, read as the reverse complement.
ACTCGCCGTACTCCGGGTCGCCCTGGATCGCGAGGATTGCGGGATCGACGTTGTGGTCGGTGCCGATGGCGGTGGGCGCGGCTTCGGGGATGTCCTGCGGGTTGTCGGAATTGGCACGCAACCACGCCAGCACATCTGCGCGTTCCTGCGGGTCCCGGATGCCCTTGAAGGTCATCTTGGTGCCCTTCAGAAAGCCTCGGGGGTCGGTGATGTAGGCATCAAGCTGGTCGAGGTCCCAGACCCGCCCGGCCGCGCCCGCGGCCCGCATCGCATTGGAATAGCGATAGCCCTCGGCGGCACCGAAGGCTCGGCCGAAGATGTAATTGAGGTTCGGCCCGACCTTGTTGGACGCATTGGGTCCGATGCGGTGGCAGGTCCGGCACTGTTTCCAGTATTCCGCCCCGCGCTCCACGTCGCCGAACTCGCTCGCGCCGGACGATCCCGCCGGCGCGAGCAAGGCCACGGCAAGCCCCGCAAGGATCCGCAGCCCGATCATCACGGATGCGACTTCAGAAAGGCGGTGATCGCCGCGATGTCGTCATCCTTCTTCAACCCGGCGAAGGCCATCTTGTTGCCCTTCAGGAAGGTCTTGGGCGCGGCCAGATAGCCCGCAAGATTTGCTTCATCCCAGACCATTCCGCCCGCGCCGGCTTCGACCATGGCCTTGGAATACTTGAACCTATCGCCGGTGCCCGCCGCACGGCCGACGATCCCGTTCAGGACCGGGCCGACCTTGTTCTTCGCTCCGTCACCAACCTGGTGGCAGGCCTTGCACTTCTTGAACACCTTTTCCCCCGAGGCGACCAGCGCCGGATCGACCTCGCTGGCAGGGGCGGCGCCCTCGGTGGCCTCAGGGGCCGCCTCGGTCGCCGCGGCCGTGTCGGCTGGCGCCGCCGCAGCCGGCGCCAGCGTCACCGGATCGGCCGAAGCCACTTGCGTGCCGTCGTCGGCAGCCGGGGCGACGGCCGCCTCCTCGCCGGTGTCCTCGCCGTCCTCGTCAGGGGTCACATCGAGAACGGCGGCGCGCATGGTGATCTCCACGCTCTCCTTGCAATTCTCCATGCACGGGTCCTGGCTGAACAGCGGGTACTCCGTCTCCGCCCGGTCATCGACGATGAAACCGCCGGCATTGGGCATCTCGACATCGAAGAACGTCTCCTTCGACAATGTGAAATCCTCGTCCACGAGATCGTTCGAATAGAGGATGTAGGCGGTGATGGCATAGACATCATCGTCGCTCATCGTCTGCGCGGCACCGAACGGCATGGACCTGCGCACGTAGTCGAAAGTCGTGGAGAGATAAGGCCAGTAGGATCCGACAGTCTTCAGCGGATCCTCGTGGTCCAGCGTGTCCATACCACCGGCAAGCTTGGGCCAGTTGTCCACACCTTCGGCGAAATCGCCATGGCAGACGGCGCAATTGTCGGCAAAGACCTCCTCCCCGGTCCAGACATCGCCCGATCCCTCGGGCAGACCTCGGCCATCGGGCATGATGTCGACATCCCAGGCGGCGATTTCCTCGGGGAGAGCCGCACGGCCGAGGCCGAACTTGCCCTGTGGCGCGGCGGTGTCTTCGCCGACCATGGCCGTGGTATCCCCCTGCCCGTCGAGCGTGTCGGTGCTGCCGTCGATCACGACAGCGGAGGCGGTCGCCGCGGCATCGGCAGCCGCAGTCCCGGCGGGCGCGGCGGCGATCTCTTCGGTGGCGGCCTCTCCCGGGGCCACCGCTGCTTCGGCGGTCGCGGTCGCTTCCGCCGCAACCTCCGGTGTGTCGTCTGCGGCGACCTGCGGCGCGGCCTCCTGCGTCTCGTGTTCGACGACGGAGGATTGCGCGGCTGCCGCGTGCATCTCGGCCTCGTGCGCGGCGAGGTCTGCCGTGTGGGCCGCGCGTTCGCTCAGGCCGACCGACAGGGCGATGGCCGAGACGCCGACCACGCCCACCAGGGCCAACTGGTTAGGAAATTTCGACATTCTCTGCCTCCCCGTTCGCGTTGACCCACCAGGTCTGGATGCAGTTGTTGTGATAGATGGAGTTCAGCCCGCGCACCTCGCGCAGCTGCGCCTTGGTCGGCTGGACATAACCTGTCTCGTCCCGGGCGCGGGATTGCAGGAACATCTCCTCCCCGGTCCAGACATGATCGAGATAGAACCGGGTCAGTGCCTTGTCCTGACCGGGCGCGCCGAGCCGCGCCTTTGTCCAGGTCCTGCCGCCATCGACAGTCACGTCCACCCCGGTGATCGCGCCCCTCCCGGACCAGGCCAGTCCGGTGATGACCAAGGGACCGTGGCCGTGCCGGATCGGCATCTGCGGGCTGGGCGAAGTGATGACCGACTTGGCGTCCATCTCCCAGGTCCACTTGCGCGAGGTCCCGTCTTCCAGCGTGTCGGTGTATTTGGAGGTCTCTTCGCGGCTTTCGACAGGGCCGTCGGTGATCTCCACCCGGCGCAGCCACTTGACCCACATGTTGCCCTCCCAGCCGGGCACGACCAGCCGGGCCGGATAACCATGTTCCATCCGCAGAGCCTCGCCGTTGGCCTTGAAGGCCACAAGGCAATCGTCCATCGCCTTTTCAAGCGGGATCGACCGGCCGTTGGAGGAAGCGTCCGCCCCCTCGACATAGACCCACTTGCCCTCGGTCTTGACGCCGGCCTCGTTCAGCAGCGTGCGCAGGGGCACCCCGGAATACTCCATGTTGTGGATCATGCCATGGGTGAACTGGGCGCCGTTAAGCTGCGCACCGGCCCATTCCATCCCGGTATTGGCCGCGCATTCGCAGAAGTAGATCCGGTTCTCCCTCGGGAAGCGCTCCAGGTCTTCGTAGGTGAAGACCAGCGGCGTATCGACGAGGCCGTTGATCATCAGCCGGTAGTCTTCCTTGCGCAGTTCGATGGCGCCGGAATGGTGCCGCTCGAAGGCGCAGCCCTGCGGCGTGATGGTGCCGTCAAGCGCGTGAATCGGGGTGAAATTGATTGAGGAGATCGTGTCAGCGGTCAGCCATTCCACGTTGCGGCGCACGACGTCGCTCTCGAACTCGATGGGCAGGCCGTAGGGCGTGGCATCGACGCCGGCGCCGGTTGAGGTGGCCCAGTCCTGCACGTCAGTGATCAGCGGGTCGGGCCCCGCTGCCTTCGCGGCGGTGGCCGCCACAGCGCCGGCACCGGCCGCGGCCGCACCGCTCAGGAACTGTCGACGCGACGGGGAGATGCCGCCGTCCCTGCGCTTTCCCTTGGTGGTCATCGGTGATGTCCCTCTTTCGGTTTCGTTCTGCCGCCGGCCGGGCCGGCAGCCTGTACGGATCGACCGGCTCAGACGCCAGTGACGGTGACGGATGTGTTCGGCGGGGTGGAGACGGTACCGATCTTGCGAATGTGGTCCTCGACCACGTCCCAGATCAGCGGCCCCTCGGTGCCCTCGTTCACGCTGGCCCAACCCGCGACCATGTAGGACTTGGCCGGGTCGATGGCCTCGCCGGTCTTCAACAGCGTCATGTTGGAAATACGGCTGCCCTGCGGTTTGGAGATATCGATGTCGTAGCCCATGCCGCCGATGCGGACCATGTCGCCGCCCTGCTGGTAGTAGGGGTCGGTGTTGAACAGGTTGTCGGCCACGTCCTCAAGGATGACATGGATGAATTCTCCGGTCATTTCCGTGCGGTAGGCCTTGCCGTAGGTCATCGAGGTCACGTTCCAGATGTCCTCCCGGGTGATGTCCTGCCCCGGCAGGATCGACGGCCCCCAGCGGACGCCCGGCGACATTGCGATGTCCGCCTCCCGCTCCGAGATCAGCGCATCGCAGATCAGGTCGTCCCAGGTGCCGTTGAAGTTGCCGCGCCGGTAGAGGACGGAGTCCATGTCGAGCTGCCCAATGACTTCTTCCAGTTCGGCGAGGTATGGCGCGCGTTGCTCGTCGATCAGCGCGGTCATCTCGGCATCCGGCGTGATCACGTCGGACAGGATCGGGATCAGCTTGTGCCGGAACCCCATCATCCGACCGTCGCGCACATCGAGGTCGACGCGGGAGACGAACTTGCCGTTCGAGCCGCTGGCAACGATGATCGTCTCTCCCACCAGCACCGGCTCGGGCACGGCGTCATGGGTGTGACCGGACAGGATCACGTCGATCCCGCTGACCTTGCTGGCCATCTTCTTGTCCACGTCGAAGCCGTTGTGCGAGAGCACCACGATCAGCTCCGCCCCTTCGGCGCGGGCTTCGTCCACCTGCTCCTGCATGCGCTCGTCGCGGATACCGAAGGAGTATTCGGGGAACATCCAGCCGGGATTGGCGATGGGCATGTAGGGGAAAGCCTGACCGATGACGGCGATCTTCGTGCCGCCGCGTTCGAAGACCTGGTAGCTTTCGAAATTCTCCGACGGCTCGTCCCATTCCTTGTCGAAGATGTTCTGGCCAAGTGCCGCGAACGGCAGATCCTCAAGGATCTCGTGCACCCTGTCGCTGCCCAGCGTGAACTCCCAGTGGAAGGTCATTGCGTCGGGCGCCAGCTTGTTCATCACGTTGACCATGTCCTGGCCTTCGGTCTGATAGCAGGTGTAGGAGCCGTGCCAAGTGTCGCCACCGTCGAGCAGGATCGCATCGGGACGGTCTGCCCGGATCGCGTTGACTACGGTCGCCACGCGGTCCAACCCGCCAACCTTGCCGTACTCCTTCCCGAGGGCGGCGAAGTCGTTGAAGGTCAGCGCATAGGCAGCCTCCGACCCGTCCTCGATCCCGTACATCTTTCGGAATGCGGCGCCGGTCACATGCGGGATCTTCCCGCGCGCATCGCCGACGCCAAGGTTGATCTCCGGTTCACGGAAGTAGATCGGCTTCATCTGCGCGTGAATATCGGTGATGTGGATCAGGGTCACATTGCCGAAGGTGTCGAACTGCAGGAGCTCATCCTGGGTCAGCCGCTGCTGCGCGGCCAGCCGGGAGAAGTTGCCGAAGCCCGAGGCGCCAACGATGGCGGTTGTGGCCATCGAGACCTGCAGAAAATCACGGCGCGAGATCATGCGAGTCGATCCTTCTTGATGCGCCGTTCATCCTGTCCATGCGACAAACATGCGCTTTGTTGAATATTTCAGGTCGGAAAAAACCCGCGCCGCCAGAGGACGGCGCGGGAAGTTCCATCAGATCAGTTGCGGACCGAAGGTCCTTCGACAGAGAGGCCATTGCCACGAGAAGCGACGTAGAGCTCCAGCGCGACGAACTCCGGACTGCCAGGCGCGTAGGTCTCTGCCCGCGTGTCGCGCACGCATCCCTTGAAGCGGGCATGGACCGAGTTCAGCTTGGCATTCTTCAGACGGTAGGTTGGGAAACCGTTGATCTGGCCCTGGCTGAGGTGGTCGGCCCGGATCATGTTGCCGTAGTTGTCTTCGTGGCAATTGGCGCAGGACAGTTCCAACTGGCCGGTGCGGGTATAGTAGAGTTCCTTGCCCTGCTCCCACATCTCGGCGGCCGGCCCGTCGATGGCCACGTTCACCGGCATCCCGCGGGACACCGACGAAATCAGCGCCACCATGTTGGTGATGTCGGCGCCGGTGTAGTTCCAAGCCTCGGCGCCCATGCGCTCGGTCCGGCAATCGTTGATCACCATCTCCAGCGTCTGCACCTCTCCCGCGGCCTCGTTGTACTTCGGATATACCGCACGCACGCCCTTCATCGTCTCTTCGACGCTCTCGTGGCAATCGGCACAGGCCTTGCCCTCCGACCCCTCGGCCGTTTCCCAGACCTCCATGGCCGCCTCGACGCCGAGCATGCCCGGATTGTCGAAATCATCCATCTCCAGCGCCTGCGTCTCGTCGGCGCGGAAATGCCATCCGGAAATCACTTCCGACAGCCCGTCCACATGGTCCGGCGCCGCGGTCCTGGTCACGATCTCGATCTCGCCGTTGATGGTCAGCGTATCCTCGTCCGCATCTGCGTTGGCGAGACCGGCCGACAGGGCAAGCGCACCCGCGAGCGCCGTCATTGCCTTGAAATTCATCTGGTGTCCTCCCTGTGGGTAGACCCGCCCCGATCATTCCCGCCGGGACAGGCGTTCCTGCAGGCCCCGAAGGGCGGCGATCAGCCGATCGCGATCTTCTTTGCCGTGTCGTAGACAGAGCCGTCGTCATCGTACCAGGTGAACTTGAACTCACCCTCCTCCGGGACGACAGCCTCGAATTCCACATACGGGTTGGTCGAGATCGCGGGCTCCATGGTGACGTCGATCACCGGCGTGCCGTTGAACTCGGCGGTGAAGCGGTTGATGATCGAGCGCGGAACAAGGTTGCCGTCCTTACCCTTGCGCTGACCGCTTTCCATCTTGTGCGAAATCAGCGTCTTGATGGTGATCGTATCACCGGCGGCGGCTTTCTTCGGCACCTTGACGCGGGGCTTTACACCTTCTGCCATCTGTCTGTTCTCCTTGGAATCTCTTGGGGATCAGCCGCCGCAGCCGCCGATGGTGACCTTCACGGTCGAGGCTGTCTTCACGAAGCTGCCGTCGGCCATCTTCGCCACCGCCACCACGTCCTGCGTGCCGGCAAGCCGGATGCGCGTGGAGGCCGACTGGGAGCCTGCCAACTCACCGAAATTGAACTGGGCCACGCCCGGGGTCGGGTTGCCGCTGGCAAGGACCAGGATCGACACCGCGCCCGGCGCATCGACCGAGATCGGAACCGTGTTGCCGTTCTCGGCGATCTCGGGGGCGGTCAGGGTGACTCCCCCCTCTCCGGCCTCCGCACCGCCGGTAAAGGCGGCGATGGCGTCTTCGGCGGCAGCGTTCGCACGGAAGGGCATGAAGCCCAGGGCAACCGCGCCAAGGCCGAGCACCAGTGTCTCGCGACGTGAGAAGCTCATTTCTCTCTCCTTGGGTTGTCTGTTGGTCCGGACCTCGCGATCCGGGCGTTCGATTACTCGTCCTTGAGCGTCACCAGGAAGGCGACGACATCCTCGATCTGCTGTGCCGACAGCAGCGGGGTGATTTCCTCGGCCGGGATCGCCTTGCCGGTGTAGGCCTTGCCCGGGCGGATGAAACCCGAGACCTTGTAGAAGGACGGCATGACCGTGCCGTCGTAGGTCTTTTTGGCGTCGGCCACGATCCCGCGGATCTCATGCTCCGTCCACCGGTCCGCCACGCCGTCCAGCGAAGGCCCGACGTTGCCCTGAAACGGCACGTCCGCCAGCGCGGTGACCTCGTGGCAGGAGACGCAGTTGCCGACCGACTTGGTGGAAAAGACCTTGGCCCCCTCCTCAGCATTGCCCGGCTGGCCGGTCAGCGACGCGGCGACGGCACCGGCCTCGTCGTAGGATACGTCGCCCGGGGCGACGCTCTCGGCCTGTGCACTGGGTGCAAGAATGCATGCGGCCAAGGCCGCGTGGAATGCGCGTTTCATGTATCCTCCCGTAGCGACACTATCGCGAAAGCTGCGTGTTTCTTCCGTTCGCTCGGCATACCGTAGCGCACAGGTTCGCGCGATAGCAACAACAAATTCAACTATCTGAATTTTGTCGCTTGAGTACGATAAGTTTGAAAAGCAAAAGCTGGTCGAACAATAGTTGCGTCAAGGCGCAAGGATTGTTCACCTTTGCCTTATTATCCTGCGCGTTCCGCAATTTTCCGCGCGTGGTAGCGCTGGAACTCCGCGTCCTCTGAATCGCTCTCATAGAGCTTTTCGCGGACCCATGTGAGCATGTCGAGAGTGGTCCCCGCCTTGAAGGCGCCGGGCATCATGGCGACCGCCGCCTGGGCCGCGGTCTGCCCGTCCGGCAGGTCCTCACCGAAAAAGAGAATCGTCGGCGTGAACATGATTCCCCACTTCCGGGCCATCTCCTTCTCCGTGCCGGTGTCACCATCGAAATCGGTGACTTCGACGTCACCATAGAGGTTCATCTGCACGACGAAGTAGTTTTCCTCGATATAGGAGGCGATCTCGGGCTTCGGGAAGACCTCCTCGTGCATCTGCCGGCAATAGATACAGCCGCGTTGCTCGAAGATCAGCATCAACCGCTTGCCCTCGGCGTTTGCCTCTTCAAGGTCCTCGGCCAGGTCCTTGAAGGTGTCCCGCATCCAGTCGGCCTTGTGCAGCCCGTCCTCGCCCACTTCGGCCAGCGCCAGAGGAGCCGCGAGCAGAAGTGCGGCCATTGCCCCCAAGAGACGTTTCAGCATGTCTATTCCTCCCGAAATCGCCCCCATCACCCGATGGTGGGCATGAAATTCAGCATCCATTGCGCGATCAGGTTCACCGAGTTGGTGCCGATCAGGATCCCGAAGGTGACCAGCAGCAGGCCCATGATCTTCTCGACCACCGGCAGGTGTCTGCGGAAACCCTTCATCCAGCGCATGAACGGCCCGATGAAAAAGGCGGCCAACACGAAAGGTGCCGTCATCCCGACGCCATAGGCCAGCAGCATGAAGGCACCTCGCGTGGCGTTTGCCTCTTGCATCGCCAGCATCAGGATTGTGGCCAGCACCGGGCCGACGCAGGGTGTCCAGCCAAAGGCGAAGGCAAGGCCGATCACGTAGGCGCCGAGGAAGGACATGTTCGCGGTGTCCCCCGCCTCCGCCCGGAACTGGCGATACAGGATCCCGATCCGGATCACGCCAAGGAAGTGCAGCCCCATCGCGATGATGATCACCGCCGCCACGATCCGCAGCGTGTCCATGTATTGCGAGACCATCTGCCCGAAGGCGGAGGCCGAGGCGCCGAGAGCCATGAAAATCGTGATGATTCCAGCAGAGAAGAAGATCGCGGAGATCACGGCGCGGCGGCGTACGCCGGGCGGTACCTCGCCTTCCTCCGTGATCTGGTTCATCCCCACCCCAGCCATGTAGGACAGGTAGAAGGGCACGATCGGCAGGATGCAGGGTGACAGAAACGACAGCAGACCGGCCAACACGGCCCCTGCCCAGCTTACATCGGGCACGCAGTCCCCTCCCTTGTCTCATTCACATATTCAAATTAGGTTACGCAAAGTGATCCAGTCAATGCGGTGACCATGCGACCGATCCCCCTCCTCCCGCGCGGCCTGCTTGTCAGCGCGGCTTTTGCCCTCGCGCCCTGCCCGGCACTCTCCGAAGACCTCGTGATGATCGAGCAGGCGGGCTGTCACTATTGCGCCCAATGGAATGCCGAGATTGCACCGATCTATCCGAAGACGTCGGAAGGCGCCTTCGCGCCGTTGCGCCGTGTGACCCTCGGAAGCGACGAGATGGACGCCCTGATGCTGGCGCGGCGGGTCAACTTCACCCCGACCTTCGTGATCGTTGACGACGCCGGACAGGAACTGGCGCGGCTTGAAGGCTACCCGGGAGAGGATTTCTTCTGGAGCGTCCTGCAACAACTTCTGGTAGAGGCGACCGACTACACGCCCGACCCGTGAAGCGTCCCTCCTGCTGCTGCGCCCTTGCCCAAGGCCCGCTCTTGACCGGTCTGCGGCGGCACAAGATACTCCCGTTGCCACAGCAGACACCCGCCCAAGGCGCGGGGGCTGCACAGAGGCTCGGGACGATGGACGCAGCAGATGTCCCGCCCGGTCCGCCGGCATGGGAGGAGGAGACATGGGCGAAGGGCTAGGCGACGCCGCACTGGTCGCGATCCTTGGATTTGCCGGGGGATTGGGGCTTGGCCTCGCCGCCCGCATTGGCCGTTTCTGCACGCTGGGCGCCATTGAAGACGCGTTTTATGGCGGTTCCGATATCCGCATGCGGATGTGGGCCGTGGCTCTCGGTGTGGCCATCATGGGCGCCTTCGGACTGGCCGGGGTCGGCCTCTTGGACCCGGAGGCAAGTTTCTACCTGAACCGGGGCTGGAACCCCGTCGCGCATGTCACCGGCGGCCTGGTCTTCGGCTATGGAATGGCGCTGGCCGGGAACTGCGGTTACGGCGTTCTGGCCCGGGTCGGCGGGGGGGATCTGCGTGCCTTCGTTGTGGTGCTGGTGATGGCCATCTCCGCCTATGCCGCGATCTCCGGCCCTTTCGCCTCGCTCCGGGTCACGCTCTTTCCCGACGGGCTGGTCGGCACCGGGACCCCGGCAGGCTTTGCCCACCTTCTGTCCGGTGCAACGGGCTTGTCTCCTGTCTTTCTCGGCCTTGGGATCGGTGTTGCCATCGCCATCGCCGGGCTGGCGCCGGCGCGAATGCGATCAGACAGGCGAGCCATGGGCTGGGCCACCGTGGTCGGCTTCTCCATCGTTGCTGGCTGGGCCGCGACGGCCTTCGTCGCCGACCGGAGCCTTGGCGCCGTGCCGGTCGAGAGCCATACCTTTTCCGCCCCGCTCGGCGACACGGTGCTCTATGTCATGCTCGCTTCGGGGATGAAGCTGAACTTCGGCGTCGGGTCTGTCGCGGGCGTGCTCTGCGGCGCGTTGATCGGCTCCATCCGGCGCGGTCATTTCCGCTGGGAGGCCTGTGAGGACCCGCGCGAGTTGCGCCGCCAGATCGGTGGGGCCGTGCTGATGGGATTCGGCGGGGCCATCGCTGTCGGCTGCTCCGTGGGACAGGGCCTCTCGGCCTTCTCCCTGCTGGCCTTCTCCGCGCCGCTGACACTTGCCGCGATCATGATCGGCGCATGGCTCGGTCTGCGCCAGTTGATCCACGGATTCGCACCGTCCTGAACAGGGCATGCGCCCGGACGGGCTGCTAGCGCAGGCGCTCCCCGGCGGCCGAGAAGCGGTAGAGATCCGTTTCGTCGAAGAGCAACCCAACGGAGGTCTCCGGAGAGACATCGTGCTGTCCGAACAGGCGGACCGTCACCACCTCACCATCGGCCAGCTCGACCAGAACGTTCGTATCGCCGCCCAGTTTCTCCACGTGGGTCACCCTGCCGGACACCCGACCCTCGGTCCCCAGGCGGATGTTCTCGGGCCGCACGCCAACGCTGTGATCCCCGCTTTCGCCGATCCGCGCCGCGGACAGGAAGTTCATCGACGGCGCGCCGAGGAACCCGGCCACGAACTGGTTGGCAGGATCATTGTAGAGCTCCATCGGGCTGCCGATCTGCTCCACGCGACCGTCCCGCAACACGACGATCTTGTCGGCCAGCGTCATCGCCTCGGTCTGGTCGTGCGTGACATAGACCATCGAGGCGGCAAGCTGCCGGTGCAGGCGCGCGATCTCGATCCGGGTGTTCATGCGCAGCGCCGCATCGAGGTTCGAGAGCGGCTCGTCGAACAGGAACAGCTTCGGCTCCCGCACGATGGCGCGCCCGATGGCGACCCGCTGCCGTTGCCCACCAGACAGCTCCGACGGGCGACGGTCGAGGTAGTCCTCCAGCGACAACATGCGCCCCGCCATGGCGACCCGCTCGTCGATCACCTGCCGAGGCTGCTTCTCCTGCTTGAGCCCCAGCGCCATGTTCCCCTGCACGCTCAGGTGCGGGTAGAGCGCGTAGGACTGGAAGACCATGGCAATGCCACGCTTCGCCGGCGGGATCTGGTTGACGATCTGGCCACCGATCTCGACGGTGCCTTCGGTCGCATCCTCCAGCCCGGCGATCACGCGCAGAAGCGTGGACTTGCCGCAGCCGGACGGGCCGACGAAGACGACGAACTCGCCTTCCTCCACCTCCAGATCGATATTCTTGAGCACATCGACCTGGCCAAAGCTCTTGCAGACATTGGTGAGTTTCAGGGCAGTCATCGGGCGGCTCCTTCAAAGGTCGATCGCGCGGCCGGAGCGGATGCTCTCGTCGGCGGCAAGGCAGATGCGGAGCGATTGCACCGCGTCACTGGCGTGGCGGGAAAGGTCGAGGTCCTCGGCAATGGCGCGGAGCATGAAGGCCTGTTCGGCGTCACACAGCTCCTGGTGCCCGGGCTCGCCGGGAAAATCGACCAGCTCGTCGCCGCCTTCGCGGTGGATCTTGAGCGTGCCGACCTTGGTGTGCCCCTCGACGGAGTCGGAATCATGGTCGGACAACGTGACGATGGAGACCGCGCCATTGGGCGAGACGATATCTTTCACGAAGTGGGCGGTCTCCGACATCATCGGCCCCCACCCCGCTTCGTACCAGCCGATGGAACCGTCGTCGAAAACGACCTGGAAGTGCCCGTAGTTGTACATGTCCGGCGCGATCTCGTCCGAGAGGCGCAGCCCCATCCCATGCACCCGCACCGGCGCGCCATCCGTCACCTGGCACATGACATCGACATAGTGGACGCCGCAATCGACGATGGGCGACGTGGTCTGCATGAGCTGCTTGTGTGTCGCCCAGGTCTCGCCGTCGGATTGCTGGTTCAGGTTGAGACGGAAGACATAGGGCCCGCCGAGGGCGCGCGCCTCCTCGATCAGCCGGATCCAGGAGGGGTGGTGACGCAGGATATACCCCACCATCAGCTTTCTGCCGAGCCGCGCGGCGGTGTCCGCGACCCGTTGCGCGTCCGCAACACTGGTTGCGAGCGGCTTCTCGACAAAGACATGTGCCCCGGTTTCCATCGCTGCTACGGCATAGTCGGCGTGGCTGTCGGAATAGGTGGCGATGCAGACGAGGTCGGGTTGGGTCTCTGTCAGCGCCTCCTCGAAGCTGGCGAAGCGGGGATAGCCGGCAAGCGCCTCTGGCACGTCGCGACCGGAGCGGTCGACCAACCCGACGATCTCGCTGTCGGAATGGTGGTGGTGGGCGAGCGCGTGGCTGAGGCCCATGTTGCCAAGGCCTGCGATCAGCGTTCGGATCATTTGACGGCTCCCGAAGTGATGCCGCGGATCAGTTGCCGCGAGAAGATGACATAGAGGATCATGACAGGCAGAATCGCCATCGAGAGCGCCGACAACACCGCGTTCCAGTCGGTCACGAACTGGCCAATGAAGACCTGGGACCCGAGGGTCAGCGTCTTGGTCGCCTCCGCCGGTGCCAGGATCAGCGGGAACCAGAGGTCGTTCCAGATCGGGATCATGTTGAACACGGCAACCGTTGCCATGGCCGGACGCACCAGCGGCACGACGAGACGGAAGAAGATCGTGTATTCCGACAACCCGTCGATCCGCCCCGCGTTTTTGAGGTCATCCGAAACCTGCTTCATGAATTCGCTGAGAATGAAGACCGCAAGCGGCAGCCCCTGCGCTGTGTAGACGAGGATCAGTGCCAGCAGCGTGTTGACCAACCCGGTCGCGACCATCATCTCCAGGATCGCCACGGTGCCGATCCGGATCGGGATCATGATGCCAAGCGCGAGATAGAGCCCCATCAGCGTGTTGCCCTTGAACCGGTACTCAGCCAGCGCGAAGGCCGCCATGGCACCGAAAAGCAGCACGAGAAACAGCGAGCAGACAGTCACGATCATCGAGTTCTGGAAGTAGAGGAAGAAGTCCCCCTGCTTGAACACGGTCTCGTAGCCGATGGTCGAGAAGGTCTCCGGCGATGGCAATGCGAGCGGCTCGCGGAAGATCGCTTTCCGTGTCTTGAAGGAGTTGATGACGATCACGAAGACCGGAAACAGCGCAATCAACGTATAGGTCAGCAGGATCGCGTGGGCGGCTGCGGTGTTGAGCGGGTTACGGCGTGCCTTGTTCATGGGTCTGGCTCCTCAGAACTGGTAGCGGCGCAGCCGCGTCTGGATGCCGAAAAGGTAGATGCAGACACCGATCAGGATGATGACGAACATGGCCGTGGCGATGGCAGACCCCATGTGCGGATCTCCCAGTTGCAGCTGGAACCCGAAGAAGGTGCGGTAGAGGAAGGTGCCGAGGATATCGGTGGAGAAATCCGGACCGGCCAGGGCGCCTTGCGCCGCATAGATCAGGTCGAAGGCATTGAAGTTGCCGACAAAGGTCAGGATGGAGATGATCCCGATCGAGGGCAGGATCAGCGGCAGCTTGATCTTCCAGAAGGCGGCCATACCGGTGATGCCGTCGCATTCGCCCGCTTCGAGGATTTCCTCGGGGATCGACAGCAGCGCGGCGTAGATCAGCATCATCGGGATGCCAACGAACTGCCAGACGGACACCAGCGCCAGCGTGGTGAGCGCGTATTCCTCCTTGCCCAGCCAAGGGGCATAGAGAGACTTGAGCCCGACCGCGTCCAGCATCGAGGGCGCGATGCCCCAGATCGGCGACAGGATCAGTTTCCAGGCGAAGCCCACGATCACGAAGGAGAGGATCGTCGGAATGAAGATCGCGGACCGATAGAGATGCGCAAACCGCAGGCGCGGATGGCTCAGGATCGCTGCCAGCAAGACACCAATGGGGTTCTGAACGATCATGTGGATGAAGAAGAACCAGAAGTTGTTGCCGAGCGCGTTCCAGAACTGCTCCGACCAGATCGCATCGCCAAAGAGCGTGTAGAAGTTCTGCAGGCCGACGAAGACCCGTTGCTGCTCGACCTCGGTGTAAAGCGCCAGTCGCAGCGTGTTGAACAGCGGGAAGATCATCACCGCGGTGTAGACAATCACGGCAGGCGCGAGGAACACGACGATATGCCAGCGAAGCCGCGAGGAACGTTGCTCAGCCATGGGGAAAACACTCCGGCTCCAGCCAAGGCGCCGGAGTGCCATCACCTTTCGCGGTCATCGGCGTCCCCGCCTGTACCGCAACGCCGAGCTTGGCGGATGTTGGTTGATATAGCATGAACGGATCGCCTCTGGCTGACGTTTCGCTGCCTCCGGCGGGGATATTTGCGGAAAGATGATGGGCATGGGGCGCTCCACACCGCTTGTCGGGTGCAACGCAGCTGGCCCAATCACTTTTCCCAAAATATCCCCGCCGGAGGCTCCCGAACTTTCGGTGGGGAGGGCGCCCGGACAGCCGGGCGCCCGTTTGCAGGTTTCTACTGCTGAGGTTCGTACCAGCTGGCCAGCCCATCCTGCAGGCGCTTGCCGGCGTCGGCCGGGCTTTCTGCGCCCTTGATCACCTGCGCGGAAGCGTTCCAGGTCTCGTTTTCGAGGTTGGGCGTGCCGCGCGACAGGATCTGATAGGTCGAGCGGATCGTCGACTCGCACTCTCCACGCCAGGAAACGAATTCCTGCGCCAACGGGTCTTCCATAGCGATCTCGTGGTTCGACAGCGAGAAGAAGCCTGGCAGCGCGTTGGCATAGATCGTGGCGAACTCCTCGGTGCCCATCCAGTCGAGGAAGGTCCGTGCAGCCTCGGTATTGGCGGAAGCGGCATTGAGGCCCATCGCGATATCGGTGTGATCCGAGATGTAGCAGGTGTCACCGGCGTTCAGGACCGGCGGCTTGAAGGCGCCCATCTCGAAATCGGCCTGCGCGTTGAAGCCCGAGATCTCCCAGGAGCCGGCCGGGTAGATTGCGGCGCGGCCAAGGGTAAAGATATTCTGGCTGTCCGGATAGGTCTGGGCTTCGAACCCGTCGCCCAGGTAGTCCTTCCATTTGGCAAGATGCTCGTAGGGGGCGACCCATTGCGGATCGGTCAGCTTCTGTTCGCCCTTGATCAGCGCCAGCCGGCCTTCCTCGCCCTTCCAGTAGTTCGGGCCGATGTTGTTGTAGCCCATTGTCGCGGCTTCCCACTGGTCGTTGGTGCCCATCGCCATCGGGATATAGGTGCCGTCCTCCTTGATCTTGTCCAGCACCGCGAAGAACTCGGCTTCGGTCGTCGGCACCTCGACGCCAACCTCTTCGAAGGCTTCCTTGTTGTAGATGAAACCGTGGATCACGGAGGCCATCGGAACGCAGAAGGTGGCGGAGCCGTCGTCGGTCTGCCAGGCGGATTTGGCAACGTCCGAAAAGTTGGCCATGCCTTCGAGGTCGCTCAGGTCGGCCAGGTGGCCGGCATCGTAGAGCGCCAGGGACGCGTCGAACGGACGGCAGGTGATCAGGTCGCCAGCCGAGCCCGCGTCCAGCTTGGAGTTCAGCACGGCGTTGTATTCGGCCGGCGCGGAGGGCGTGAACTCGACCTTGATGCCGGGATTGGCGGCCTCGAAGGCGGGAATGATCTTCTCCTGCCAGAGGGCAAGGTCATCGTTGCGCCAGCTCTCGATGGTGAGCGTGACATCGGCGGCGCTTGCCGCCCCCGCAACGAGCGCGGTGGACGCCATCAGCGTCACGAAGGACATCGTCTTTTTCATGTTGGTGTAACCTCCTTGTTGGCCTTGTTTCGTTCAGGCAGTTTCAAGTTCCTGCAAGGCGGCGCGCAGGCGCCCCCCCGTGGTGTGGAGCAGCGCTTCCGCTGCATCCGTTGTCATGGCTCCCGCAGCCAGAAGGACCGCGGGCTTCACCTTTCCGTTGCAGCGTTCGAGGCACCGGGACGCCTCCTCCGCCGAAACGCCGGCGATCTGCGAGACGATTCCGGCCGCCCTGCCGCGGAGCTTTGCATTGTCGGCGACCACGTTGACCATCATCCCGTCGTGGACATGGCCAAGCGCAATCCCCATGAGGGTCGACATCATGTTGAGCGCGACTTTCTGCGCCGTCCCCGCCCCGAGCCGGGTCGATCCAGAGATCACCTCCGGCGGTGTGGCCAGCAGGATCGCCACGTCGGCGGCCTTCAGCAATGGCGTGTCTGAATTGTTGGCGATCGCGATCACGCGGGCGCCTTTCGGCCGTGCGGCCTCGATGAAGGACAGCGGATAGGGCGTCGTGCCGCTTGCACTGAGCGTGACGATCAGATCCTCTTCGCGAACATCCCGGGCCGCCGCCGTCGCGGCATCCGCATCGTCCTCGGTATCCCCGGGCATGCAGGCGTCCACCGGCACCCCTCCCGCCATGTGCAGGACGATCCGGTCCGCGGAAATGCCGAAGGTCGCACCGAGCTCGGCCGCATCCGCAAGCGCCATGAGCCCCGAGGACCCCGCCGCAACATAGACCAGCCGACCGCCATTGCGCAGCGTGTCCGCCATCAACTCGGCACCGCGGGCGATGTCCTGCACCGCCGGAGCAACCGCGGCAAGCGCGGCAGCCTGGCCGGCATGCAGAATCGTCGCAGCCTCCGAAAGCGGGCGGGCATCGAGGCCCGCGGCATCGGGGTGCAGGGTTTCGGTCGTTGGCAGCGGCATGCGATTCTCCCCTGTCGCGTGCTTTTGACTACGATACCTTTTCAATACCAGTTGTCTACCATTTTTTCGCCCCGAGGTTCGGCAGAGCGAAAACCCGCAGGATTCCGAGCAATTGCAAAACCTCAAGACCCGATACCTACCGATAATCCCGACAATCGCACCAAGAAGGGGCTTCCCGGACTCTTATAGGTATTATATAGGTATCTACATGATTGAGTCCTTTCCCTCCCTATTCCTTGGCGTCGATGGTGGCGGCACCTCCTGCCGCGCTGCGCTTCTGGCAGACGGGAAACGGCACGAGGTGCAACTGGGATCGGCGAATGTCTCGACCGATTTCGATGGCGCAACGGCCACGGTAACGGCTGCGCTGGCGCAACTGGCGGACCGCGCCGGGATCCCTGTTGCGGTCCTTGAAAACGCCCCTGCCCATGTCGGCCTTGCCGGGGTGATGAGCCCGGCCATCGCGGCGGACGTCGCCGCCGCCCTGCCCCTCCGGCAGGTCACGGTCACCGACGATCGCCCGACCATGATCGCAGGCGCCCTTGGCGACCGGGAAGGTGCCGTTGCGGCCATCGGCACCGGCTCCTTCGTGGGCCGGCAGGCCGGCGACCGGATCACCGGGCTCGGCGGCTGGGGATTCTACATCGGCGACCAGGCCTCCGGCGCCTGGTTGATGCGCCGCTCTTTCGAGGAACTGATGCTTGCGGTCGACGGACTGGCCGAGATGACCCCCTTCGCAAGACTGCTGCTGGACCAGCACGGCGGCGATCCCGGCGCGGTGGTACAGTTCTCCCTGCGGGCACGTCCCGCGGATTACGGCAGGCTGGCGCGGAAACTGGTTGAGGCAGCCGAGGCAGGCGACCCGTTGGCCGCAGGGCTGATGACCGAGGGGGCGGAGTATATCCGCCGTGGCCTCGACCGCCTTGGCAAGACGACCGACGAGGTTCTGTGCCTGACGGGTGGCCTCGGCCCGGCCTATGGGCGCTGGCTCGGGCTGGACACGGTCGCGCCGCTGGGCACCGCCCTCGACGGCGCGCTTGCGCTGGCCCGCAGACAGCAGGAGACCGCGCGATGAACGTGGCAGAATTCCTCGATCCGGGGGCCTGGATGGAGACCATGGTCGGCCCCCGCTACGTCCGCCTGCGCAAGCGGATCGAGGAGGGAATTGCCACCGGCGTCTTCCCGAACGATGGCCCCCTGCCCCCCGAACGTGAACTCGCCAGCCTTACTCACCTGTCCCGCGTCACCGTCCGCAAGGCAATCCAGGAACTGGTCGAGAAGGGGATCGTCGTCCAGCGTCAGGGGGCGGGATCCTTCGTCACCGGCACCGAGCCCAACCGCCGGGTGGAGCAATCCCTGTCCCGGCTCACCTCCTTCACAGAGGACATGGCACGGCGCGGGCTTGAATCCCGGGCGACCTGGCTCGAAAAGGGCATTTTCTTTCCGTCGCCACAGGAGGTCGTGGCACTGGCGCTGTCCTCGGGCGATTCCGTGGCGCGCCTCGCGCGGCTGCGACTTGCCGGCGACCGGCCGATGGCGATCGAACGCGCCTCCCTGCCGCTCGACATCCTGCCGGACCCGGCCTCGGTAAACACCTCCCTCTACGAGGTTCTGGAGGCCGCGGGGAATCACCCCGTGCGGGCATTGCAGAAGATCTCCGCCATCAACCTCGACGCGGAGGAAGCCGGGCTTCTCGGCCTCGACCCCAATTCCGCCGGGCTCAAGATCGAACGCACCAGCTACCTCGAAAACGGGCGGGTCGTCGAATACACACGCTCAACCTATCGCGGGGACGCCTACGATTTCGTGGCCGAACTGCGGCTTGCCAACAGATAGGACAGATGATGAACGCTCCAGGCACCCAGATGCGGCGCGAGATCCGGGAGATCCCGGACGCCGTCGAACGGCTTCTGGCCGCCCCCGAGGCCGTCCAGGCCGCCGCAGCCGCCGCGCGCGACCTCGACCCCGCTTTCGCGGTGACGGTGGCCCGTGGCTCCTCCGACCACGCCTGCACCTACCTCAAGTATGTTTCCGAGCTGATTCTGGGGGTGCCGGTCGCCTCTGTGGGGCCGTCCATCGCATCGATCTACGGCGCGGAACTGAAGCTCGCCCGGTCGCTCTGTCTCGCGGTGTCGCAATCCGGCAAGAGCCCCGACATCGTCGAACTGGCGCGCACGGCAGAGCGGGACGGCGCCTGCACCGTGGCGATCACCAACAATCCCGGCTCGCCGCTGGCGGAGGTTTGCGCCCATACGCTGGACATCCAGGCCGGTCCGGAGCGCAGTGTCGCCGCCACCAAGACCTTTGTGACCTCCATCGTCGCCGGGCTGATGCTGATGGCGGAATGGAAGCAGGACGACGCGCTGCGCCGCGCGATTCACCGCCTGCCCGACCTGCTCGATGGCGCGACGCGGACCGACTGGTCGGAGGTCGCCGAGAGCATCGGAGCCGAGCAATCGTTGTTCACCCTCGGGCGTGGCCCGGCCTGGGCGATTTCCAACGAGGCGGCGCTGAAGTTCAAGGAAACCTGCCAGCTTCATGCGGAAAGCTACTCTTCCGCCGAGGTCCTGCACGGGCCGGTCTCGATTGTCGACGAGGGGTTCCCGGTTCTGTGTTTCGCGGCCGCCGACGCCGCCGAAAGCGCGCTGACCGACATTGCCGATGCGCTTGCCGCAAAGGGCGCGAAGGTGTTTGTCACCTCCGCCCGCGCCAGCACCGCCAGCCGGCTGGAGCATGTCCGCACCGCGCACCCGCTGACCGATCCGATCAGCCTGATCGTGTCCTTCTACGCCATGGTGGAGCAGTTCGCGACCGGGCTCGGCATCGACCCCGACGCCCCGCGCCACCTCAAGAAAGTGACGGAAACGCTATGAGCCAGCCGGGCCGGGCGATCGTCGGCGCCCGCATCTTCGACGGAAGCACGCTGCACGATGGTGCGGCCCTGCTGGTCGCGGACGGACGCGTCGAGGGGATCGTTCCCTGCGACGCGATCCCGCCGGATCACACGCGCGAGGACCTCGGCGGCGGCACGCTCGCGCCGGGCTTCATCGACCTTCAGGTCAACGGCGGCGGCGGGGTGATGTTCAACGACGCCCCGACGGTCGAGACGCTGCGCACCATGGCGGAGGCCCACGCCTCGCTTGGCACCACTGCCCTGCTGCCGACGCTGATCACCGACACGCCGGAGATCACCCGCGCCGCAATTGCCGCCACCTCGGAGGCCATCCGACAGGGTGTTCCCGGGATCGTCGGCCTGCACCTCGAAGGGCCGCACCTGTCGATTGCGCGCAAGGGTGCACATGATCCGTCTCTCATCCGCGCGATGACCGATGAGGACGAGGCCGCCCTGTGCGCGGCCGCCGCGCAACTTCCGGTGCTGCTGCACACCTGCGCGCCGGAAAGCGTCACTCCGGCGCAGATGCGGCGCCTCGCCGACGCCGGGATCCTTGTGTCGATTGGCCATTCGAATTGCACCTTCGAAGCCGCCCGCACCGCGGCAGAGTCCGGTGCGCGATGCGTCACCCACCTGTTCAATGCCATGAGCCCGCTGGGGCATCGCGACCCCGGCGTCGTCGGAGCCGCGCTGCGGCGCCCCGACTTCTCCGCCGGTCTGATCGCCGATTTCGTCCATGTGCACCCGGATGTCGTGCAGATCGCGCTTGCCGCCAAGGTCGGCCCGGGACAGATCTTCCTTGTCACAGACGCGATGGCCCCGGCCGGCACGGATCAGGCGGAATTCACTCTTAACGCGCGAACGATCCGGCGCGAAAACGGCCGCCTCACGCTTGCCGACGGCACCCTTGCCGGAGCCGACCTCGACTTCCCGACCGCCATCAGCAACTTGCTTTCGATCGGCGTCGCGCCTGCACAGGCGCTGGCCATGGCGACCTCCATTCCCGCGGGCCTGATTGGCGCCCCGGGCGGGATCGGCACGCTGATGGCAGGGGCTCCGGCAGACCTCGTGCACCTTGACCCGACCGGCCGTCTTCTCTCGGTCTGGCGGCGGGGACAGGTGAGCTCTCCCTAGGCGCGGCTCCCCTTTCGACGACAAAAAACGCCCACATGGGTGGTCGCCCCGACGCCGCGCGGGTGCGGGGCGTGCATGGGTGTCGCCCGGATTCCTTGCTGCCCTACCCCGAATTGATCCCGGATCCGTCGCACTTGACCCACACACCGCGAGAGGCAGCACGCCTATCCGGTGCCTGACCAGCACAAGCAAGGACGTTTCACTCCTTCGGCTGGACTGGTCCCACCGCCCAGATCCGCAGCGCGATCATTGTCCGCGCCGTCGCGGCAAGAACCAGACCGCAGAGCACCGCTTTCGACCAGGTCTCCATCGTCCCTTCGATCCGCAACGCATGTACCACGCTGCCGGTGACGACCACGATTGCAAGCGACGTGTGGGCGAGCCGCCAGATACGCCACCGCCATCGCAGCCGGCGCCGCAACCCCGCCAGAAGCGCCGCGCCAAGAAGCGCCCACATCGCCAGCACCCCCCAGACGGAGAACGGCGTCGGCGATCTGAACAAGAGGGCATCGACCACGTCCGGCGGGCTGGTCATCCATAGCCCGGCAACGTGAACAGCAGTCGCCAGAATGATCAGCACGCCGACCCGGCGATGCCAGCGCCGGTTCTGAATGGGGCGCATCCCCGGCAGGACCCCACCCGCCAGCAACGGTTGAAGCAGCAGCAGCGCCATCGCGCCGATCCCCGCAAACCCGGCCGCGATGTAGACGGGATCGCGCCATTGCAGCAGCGGGCTGGTCGCCGCGAGCGCCACCGGCACGACGACAGCCACCGCAACCGCCAGCCACGTCAGGATCCGGCGCGCCGGTATCATGCCACAGCGATGTCCGGTTCAGGCGGGTTGAAGGACGAAATGCGCCTCCAGCGTGGTGTCGCTGGAGCGGCGCATCACCGGGCGGAGGAAAACCGTCTCGAACTCTTCACTGTCATAGGCAAGATGCCCGTGGGGCTGACCGAAAGCCGGGACGATCTGTGGCATCTCCAGCCGGAACACGCCGTTGCCATCGGTGAGCGTGGCACCATGGCTGTGCGGGTCGCGCTCGTGGCCTTCGGTTGTGTGCGCCCATATCTGGATACGTTGTCCGGCGAGCGGCACCCCGTCGCCGGCACGGCGCACGGTGCCGGTCATCCAGAAGCCGCCGCCGCCGATCCGGTCCACGATCGGCGCGCCGGCACGGTAGTTATTGGCCCCTCCGCGCATCGACGGCGTCGGGGCAAGGCCCTTTGCCCGCGCCGGAACCAGCAACCCGGAGCCGCCGGTCGCAAGGACCGCGCCCCCTGAGATGAGGAGTGAACGACGGGTGACTGCGGCCTTGGGCATTGGGGCACCTCCTTGCAAAATCTCCGCGACGCGACCGGACAGTCGCGCGCTGTTCGTCGGGAGGATAGCACGCCACCGGTGGATTCCGAGGCCGGGCGGAGGCGCCACTGGGCCAATTTCTCTCAAGGTTCCGTGAGCAGCGGCGGCGCGGACGGGGCAAGACGCCCCCTTCCGCGCTCCTGTGACCCGGCACCGCGAGGGCGCCGGGCAAAGCGCCAGTCGCAGACGTCAGACTGCGCCGGTGTATTCTCCGCGTGCCGGATAGTCGTTCTTGATCGCGAAATCGAGCGCACCGACAAGTTCGGAGAAATGCGGCCGGGAGAAGGGCATCGTCTGCACCGATCCATAGTAGAGCGTCTGCTGCGGCGTCACCATGAACAGGCCCGGCTCGGAGAAGAGCGCCGGTTCGTCGATGCCGATGGAGGTCTTGCCGCGCGAGGTCGAGATATAGAGGCCCCATTCCCGCGCCACGTCCAGCGGCAGGTCATAGGCAATGCGTAGCCCATCGGCGCCGATCTTGTCGGCCATGTCCTGTGCGCGGTCGCGACCATCCGAACTGATGGCGATCGTGGACACGCCACGTTCGGCGAAGGCGGGCGTCTGCTTCTGCAACTCGCCGAGGTAGGTCGCGCAGATCGGGCAATGCAAGCCCCGGTAGAAACAGATGATGGTGCCGCGCTCGGAGGAGTCCGCGGAGAGGTCGAAGTCTCCATGGGACAGTGTTGGCAGCTTGAGGTCGGGAGTTTTCTGGCGGGGAAGCAGCATGGAAGGTCCTTTGATGTCGGATCACGGGCGTGATCGGGTGCGTGTCCCGGACAATCTGCCCGATATTTCCATTTGAAAAGATCCAAAAATCGGGCCAAAAGTCCGAAATGGAGAGATTTGATCGCCTGACGACCCTCATGGCCCGGTTCCGGGTGTCCGCACGGCTTGCCCCGCTGAGCGAGGCCACGCTCGTGGCAACCCGCCCCGCCACGCACGGCCCGGGCAAACTGTACCTTGGCGCCCATCCCGTGGCGCCCGAGGACCCGGAGAGCGACATCCTGCTCGCCGCGCGTGTCGATTGGGGGGGCGCGGCGAACCCGCTATTCCTCGCGTTGCCGGACCTGATGGTTCACGACCTCGCGGGCGACGAAGGCACGGTGCAGCTTCTGTCGCTGATCGACACCGAGATCCGCAGCCCGCGATGCGGGTCGGAAACCGTGATCGGACGGCTGACCGAAGTATTGCTGGTCCGGATCCTGCGCGGGCAAATCGAAGCGGGATCGGTCGAATCCGGCCTGCTTGCCGGCCTGTCCGACGCCCGGTTGAGCCGCAGCATCGTCGCCATCCATGACCAGCCGGAGCGGCTCTGGACCAGCGACGATCTCGCACGGGAGGCGGGCCTGTCGCGCAGCCGCTTCATGGAGTTGTTCCAGGCCCGCGTGGGGGAAACGCCCGCGGCCTATCTCAGGCGCTGGCGGCTGACGCTCGCCAGCCAGGACCTCGCGCTCGGGGCGCGCGTTGAACGTGTGGCCCACCGCTATGGTTTCCGATCGCCGGAAGGGTTCTCCAAGGCGTTCAAACGCCAGTTCGGCCGGTCCCCCATATCCATGCGCAAACCGCAGCGCCCCACCCTGCAGGACGTCTCCTGATAGGGCGGTCCGTGGGGCCCAATGCCAGTGAGACCGGACAATGCCCCGAAATGGCTCCGGAAGTGCGGAACGACCGGACTGCCGCCATTGCCGAAGCCAGTGGGAGACCCGGCCAGAAAATCTAACACGCTGCGAGGTGGGACCGGGCTCCGAACAGATGGGGCAAGGGTACTGCCCCCGGTCTTGCGCCGATCCGCGTGTGTGGTTGGTTTCGGCGTCAGCGTTTGGAACGGATGCACCCTGCAACGAAGGTGCGCGCCAATTGCCGGGCCCCATCGGACCGCCGCCTGTACCGGTCGCGCTCTCGCGCAGATGTTGGCGCGGCAGCGATAGCAATTGACGTTTGCCCAAGCGGGCCGTGCTTCGACGCGGCTCAACGGCAAGGCGATGCGCTCTGAACCCGGCACTGGGCTCGCTCGAACGGGCTTCGGTGCGACTGCCACCGCTGTCGCGCGACCGGTGCGCAAGAGGCCTTGCTTGTACGCGGTCAAAGGCTCCGCCATCCTGTCGGAAGGCGTTTTCGCGCGGGACCTACCTCAATTCTGCTTTTCTGGACTCGGCAGTGTGTCGTCGCACGAAACGCAGGATCGCCCCGGCCGGAATGGCGTCCCCCGCCGGCATCAGCGGTCAGTGGCCATATCGAGCGCTGGATCGTCCTCCGCCCAGGGGCTGAAGGGCGCGGGTACGAGTATCTTGTTCTCCTGGCTTATCTGGAGCGGCCGGGTCTTTTTCGCGTAGTCGATCCAGCGCTGATCGGCGAGCAGCCGCGCCCGGCGTTCTGACCGCTCCGCAAGATCCTTGTAGGCCCACATGTGCACGATCTGGTGCTGCGGCCCGATCTCGGTGCGGAAATAGCCCACCATGCGGCCAAGGATCGGGCGCTGGATAGCAAGCCCTTCCGCCTCGTAGAGCCTGAGGTATTCCGGCACGGCGCCGATCTGCAACGTGTAGATCCGTTCTTCGACGATCATCCGGCTATCCTGTTTTTTCAGCCTCTCCCTGCGCGCGAGCGGCAGAGAGCGATTGGGTGGGTGTCAGTGCCTCGGGATCAACCCTGAGTTCGATGAGGTATCCGTCGTCGGAGGCGCGTGCCCGGTCAAGGGCGGCGGCGAACGCCTCCGTTTCGGTGACGACCTCGCCCGGGATCCCGAAGGCCCCGGCAAAGGCAACGAAATCGGGGTTCGTCAGCGCCGTGGAAATCACCCGCCCGGGATGGTTGCGCTCCTGATGCATACGGATCGTGCCGTACATGCCGTTGTTCACCACGAGATAGATGATGGCGAGGCCCTGCGCGCGCGCGGTGGCGAGCTCCTGTGCCGTCATCAGGAAACAGCCGTCGCCGGAAACGGAAACGACGCTGCGATCCGGATGCACCAGTTTCGCCGCCACGGCGGCCGGCACCGCGTAGCCCATGGAGCCAGACGTCGGTGCCAGTTGCGTGCGGTAGCCCCGGTGGGAATGAAACCTGTGCAGCCAGACGGCATAGTTCCCGGCACCATTGGTATAGATCGTGTCCGCTGGCAGCGTGTTGGAAAGGTGCCGGATGACCTCTCCCATATTGAGCGCGCCGGGCACCTGTGTGGGGGTAAGGAAGGCCTCGTAGTCGGCCCGGAACCCCCGTGTCCAGCCGGGATCGGCGCGATGGCCGACCTTCAGGTCCAGCATCGCGCCAAGGAATGCCTCCGCGCCGCTGGCAATGGAGAGATCCGGGGCATAGACATGGCCCAGCTCCTCCGGGCCGGGGTGGACATGCACCAGGCGCATCTGCGGGACCGGACTGTCGATCAGGGTATAGCCCTGGGTCGTCATCTCTCCCCAGCGGCTGCCGACCGTGATCAGCAGGTCGACCTCCTCGCGCACCTTCCGGGCCAACTCCGGCACCGGCGCGATGCCGATGACGCCGCCATAATTGGGATGGCCGTTGTCGATGTAGTCCTGGCAGCGGAACGTCGTCGCGACGGGCAGGTCGAACCGGTCCGCGACGTCCGCGGCCAGCCGGGCGGCCTGCGCGCTCCAGCCCGGCCCGCCAAGCACGAGCAGCGGTTTCCGGGCCTCCGACAGCATATCGCCAAGGCGCGCGATTGCGGACGACTCCGGCGCGCCGCGCGCAACACTGGCCGGCCGTGCATCGTCGACCATGGCGCGGGCGGAGAGGACATCCTCCGGAAGTGCGAGCACGACCGGCCCCGGGCGGCCCGACATGGCCACGTGCCAGGCACGGGACAGGTATTCGGGGATGCGGGCGACATCGTCGATCTGCGCAATCCACTTGGCCATCTCGCCGAACATCCGGCGGTAGTCGATTTCCTGAAAGGCCTCGCGGTCCATCATCTTCCGCGAGACCTGCCCCACCAGAAGGATCATCGGCGTACTGTCCTGGAAGGCCGTGTGTACCCCATTGGAAGCGTTGGTGGCACCGGGGCCGCGGGTCACGGCGCAGATTCCCGGCCGACCGGTCAGCTTGCCATAGGCATCGGCCATGTTGGCGGCGCCGGATTCGTGACGGCAAGTGACCACGTCGATGCGGTCGCGATGGTCATAGAGCCCGTCCAGCAGGCCGAGGAAACTCTCCCCGGGCACGCAGAAGACCTTCTCCGCCCCGAGAATCGCGAGCTGGTCAGCGAGGATACGTCCACCGTGTCGGACAGCCGGCCCGGGCGCCGACGGGGTTCGATCGTGGTTGGGCATGGGATTGGCCTCCGAATCGTCCCGCTCTCCGGGCGGGTATCTGGCCCGCAACCTAACCTGCGAACTCCGACCGGCGGAAGCCCGTGGCGGCGACAAATCCAACGGTCAGGCCGTGCCCACGGGCGGTCCGCGCGGCCTTCGCAGAACGCGACCATCGGGCCGCTGCCGCCGCCACTCCTACTCACCGGTCCGCCAGCGGTTCCGGCATCGCGACGGCGCAGGCGGTCGCAGGGTCACGGCCCCGGTGAGCCGATGACGAAGCGATCGGCACCAGTGTTGGCGTGAACCTTCGCATTCCCGTGAGGAACAACCACGGGAGCACGCGCTACATGCCGCAGCGAGCCGACAACCGCCGCCCGGCAGAACAAGCGCGGCCCTCCTCCGCCCACGAACGGAGCGCCGGGAAGTCCGTCCCTGCACCTTCAAAAATGCCTCGCGCGCAGGAAAACCAAGGCAGGTCGACGGTCAGCCTGCCAAGGAGGCCGATCGCAACTCCGCAACACCGCCTGCCCCTGACAGGCTTCGGATTGCTCAACACCGCCAAGCTGGTCCACACTCGCCGCATACGCCCCCGACCCCATCCACGGAGACCGCCATGACGCCCCACGTGATAGATCTGCCGCCCGTCGTGGGCCTGCCCGTGGTGGGAACCAAGGCCACCTTTCCGGTGCGCCGCGTCTATTGCATCGGCCGCAACTATGCCGCCCACGCCATCGAGATGGGCCATGACCCCGACCGGGAACCGCCGTTCTTCTTCCAGAAAAACCCCGACAACCTCGATCCGTCAGGAGACTTCCCCTACCCGCCGCAATCGAGCGATGTCCATCACGAGGTCGAGATGCTGGTGGCGCTGCACTCCGGTGGGCGCGACATCCCGCAGGGTCGGGCGCTGGACCACGTTTATGGCTATGGCGTGGCGCTGGATATGACGCGACGCGATCTTCAGGGGCAGATGAAGAAAATGGGACGACCGTGGGAAATCGGCAAGGCGTTCGAACGCTCCGCGCCGGTTGGTCCGATCCATACCGTGGACTCGGTCGGTCATCCCGACACCGGCGCGGTGCAGTTGAAGGTGAACGGGGAGCTCCGCCAAAAGGGCAACCTGAACCAGATGATCTGGAAAGTGGCGGAAATGATCTCCTACCTGTCGACCTACTTCGAGCTGGCGGCTGGCGACGTGATCCTCTCCGGCACCCCGTCAGGCGTGGGGCCGGTGGCGCGCGGTGACAGGCTGGAGGCCTCAGTGGACGGCCTCGGGACGCTCGCGGTCCGGGTGACCTGATCCCGGTCACCCGGGCAAACCCGGCGGCACCGATCAGCACACCGTGTCCACCTATTCGAGAAACTCGACCGGTTTTTCCCACTGGATCAACACGGTACACCCATCGGTCGACCAGACCCTGTGGTCGGTGCCCACCGGATTGAAAACGATCGACCCGGCCGGGTAGGTCCCGCGCTCGTCGCTCTGGCTGCCGGAGAGGACAAGGATGGTTTCCAGTCCCGTGTGACGGTGCCGCCGCACCGACGCGCCCTCGCAGTACCGCAAGAGCGCTACGTCGGGCCCGCCACTGAACAGGCGACAGATCTCGACCCCGTCACTGAACGGCTCGAACTCCAGGGAGGCCCAGCCCTCTGGCAGCAGCTCCGCGATGCTCATGCTCTCAGCCATCCAACCCTCCCAGGATCGCGTCGGTCGGCGCGGCCCATCCGACGATCCCGCCCTGTGCGGTGATCATGTCGATGGCCGCCGCCTTGAAGGCGGGGAAATAGCTCTCGGTCGCGTCGGTCGCGAGAATGCAGTCGAACCCCCTGTCGTTGGCCTCCCGCATGGTCGTCTGCACGCAGACCTCTGTGGTGACACCCGCCACGACCAGTTGGCGGATTTTCCGGGTGGCCAGCACCTCGGACAGGCCGGTCGCGTAAAACGCCCCCTTGCCCGGCTTGTCGATCACCACTTCGCCCGGCAGCGGCGCCAGTTCCGGTACGATTTCGGCGCCGGGGGCACCGGCGATCAGGATACGGCCCATCGGTCCGTCGTCGCCGATCCGCAACGCCGGGTCACCACGCAAGCGCTTGGAGGGCGGGCAGTCCGAAAGATCCGCCCGGTGGCATTCCCGCGTGTGGTAAACCGGCAGCCCCGCGGCCCGGAACCCGTCGAGCAGCCGCCGAACCGTCGGAATGATGGCCTGAAGGGGCGCCACGTCGTTGCCAAGGCTGGCGCCGAAGCCGCCCGGTTCCACGAAATCGCGCTGCATGTCGATCACCACCAGCGCGACCTGCGCCGGGTCGATGGCGAAGTCGAAGGGCTGTGCCGGGATCCGTGCCATCAGCCATGCCCCGCCATGTGTTGCCCGATCTCGGAGACATCCGCGGATGCGATCGGCGTCTCGAAGGCCACCCGCCCCTCGGACATCACGAGGATCCGGTCGGAAAGCTCCATGATCTCGTCGAGATCCTCGCTGATCAGCAGGATCGCCGTGCCGTTGTTGCGGGCCTCGACCAACCGGTCGCGGATCGAGGAGACGGCGGCGAAGTCCAGCCCGAAGCACGGGTTGGACACGATCAGCGCGTCCACCTCGCCCGTCAGTTCCCGGCCCAGCACCGCGCGCTGGACATTGCCGCCCGAGAGCGACGCGATCCGGGCCGCGGGCGAGGATGTCTTGACCTTGAAATCCTCGATCAGCGTGGACGCGTTGCGCGCAATGGCACGGTCGTCCTTCCAGAAGCGGGTGCGCCCGTTCCCGCCCGTGTCGAAGGTCCGGAAGGCAAGGTTCTCCGCTACGCTCATCCGCGGGGCGCAGGCATTGCGCAGCGGCTCCTCAGGCAGGTAGCGCAGCTTGTGCGCCCTGGCCTCGGCGCGTGTTGCGGCGAAGGGCTGGCCGTTCACCGTGATCTCGCCGCCGGTCATGCGGCGTTGCCCGGTCAGGACCTCCATCAACTCCATCTGCCCGTTGCCGGAGATCCCGGCGACCCCGAGGATCTCACCCGACTTCAGGCTGATCTCGTCGATCCGTATGGTCTTCAGGCCGGTGCGGTCCTGTGCCTCCACACCGCTCAGGCGCATGATCTCCCGCCCGTTGGTCGCCGCACGGGGCCGCTTGCTGACCTCCGGGGCCGTGCCCATCATGGCGCGGCTCATCTCCTCGACCGACATCTCGCCGACCTTGCCACCGCCCACGTAGCGCCCGCGCCGCAGGATCGACACCTCGTCGGCAAAGGCGGTGACCTCGCGGAACTTGTGGGTGATCATCAGCACGGTGATCTCGCCGGCCCGGGTCAGGGCGCGGACATGGCCCAGCACCTCGTCGGCTTCCGCCGGGGTCAGCACCGACGTCGGCTCGTCGAGGATGAGGAACCGGTTGCCGAGATAAAGTTGCTTGAGGATCTCCAGCTTCTGTTTCTCGCCCGCGGCGAGCCGGCTGACCGGCAGATCCAGCGGAACCGAGAACGGCATCGTCGCCATGAACTGCGCGAGCTTCTCCCGCTCGCGGCGCCAGTTGATCACGCCGGGCGCGTCGGCGCGGCTGATCACCAGGTTTTCCGCCGCCGTCAGCGACGGGACCAGCGTGAAATGCTGGTACACCATGCCGAGCCCCAGCGACTGTGCGATCTTCGGATCGGTCATGAAGGCTTCGCGGCCAGCAACCAGCAGTTCTCCCGCGGTGGCGTGGTAAAAGCCCATGATACACTTCACCAGCGTCGACTTTCCGGCGCCGTTTTCGCCCAGCAGCGCGTGAAACGACCCCGCCTGGATGTTGATCGAGACGTCGTCGAGCGCGGTGAACTCCCCGAACCGCATGGTCATGTGCAACGCCTCGACGCTGATCGCCCCGGCCTCTGTCGTCAGCGTGCGGGTCATCCCGGCAACCCGGCGATCAGGCTGGCGCTGTCGCTCACCGCGCCAAAGACGCCGCCCTGCATGGTCACCATCTTGATGGCGGCGGCATGGTTTCCGGGATCGGTGGCACCGCAGCAATCCTCCGCGATCACGCATTCGAAACCCCGGTCATTGGCTTCGCGCATGGTGGTGGAGACACAGACGTCGGTGGTGATCCCGGTCAGGATCAGGTTCTCGATCCCCCGCATGCGCAGGATCAGCTCCAGGTCCGTAGCGCAGAAACTGCCCTTCCCGGGCTTGTCGATGATGACCTCTCCGGGCAGCGGATACAGCTCCGGGATGATGTCCCAGCCGGGTTCTCCGCGCACAAGGATCTTGCCGCAGGGGCCGGGATCGCCGATGCCCGCGCCGATCTGTTGACTGCGCCAGCGCTTGTTCGCGGGCAGATCGGAAAGGTCGGGCCGGTGCCCTTCGCGAGTGTGGATGATGTGGTAGCCCTTCGCACGCATACCCGCCATCAGGGCCTTGATCGGCGCGATGGGAGCTTGTGTCAGCGACAGGTCATAGCCCATCGCATCCACATAGCCGCCGGTACCGCAGAAATCGGTCTGCATGTCGATCACGATCAGGGCGGTGTTGCCGGGCCGCAGATCGCCGTTGTATGGCCAGGCATAGGGGTGACTGTCGATCGTTGGCATCAGCTGGGGTCCTTTTCACCGAAGCTTCGGGATGGCGCGGGGAAGCCGCAGACCGTGCCGTCGGTCACGGCGACATCGTCCTCCCATGGCACGCGGTAGGCGCCCGCCGCGAGGTCGGTCATGTAGGTATAGGGGCAGTCCTGCGCCCCACCCTTCACGGCGACATAGCCGCGGTGACCAAACTGGTACGGGTTGTTCTCGACGCCCCAGCCGAGCCGCGCTTCCCGCACCAGATCGGGGCGCACCTCCGCGGTTATGATCTCGTCGGGGCGGCCGGTCTGCCCGTGTGCCAGGACGCTGCCATCGAAGTCCACGATCATGCCCTCGCCCATGCTGTCGAACGTGCCGTCCGATCCGCACATGCAGACATTTGCCGTGACCATCAGGTTGCAGAAGCTGTTGGCGCGGTTGGTGAAACGCCATGCCTCCCGGATCGGCGCCGTGTAGCCTGCGGTGCGGATCATGATCTCCGCCCCCTTGTAGGCCGCCTCGCGCGCCATTTCCGGGAACATGCCGTCGTGGCAGATGATCAGCCCGATCTTCGCACCGCCGGGGCCGGTGCAGACCGGAATGCCGGTGTCCCCCGGCTCCCACGGCTCGACCGGCACCCAGGGGTGCATCTTGCGGTAGTAGAGCTGCACCTCGCCGGTGTCGTCGATGATCAGGCCGGTGTTGTAGGGATTGCCGCCGGGATTGGCCTCCATGATCGAGAAACAGCCCCAGATCGCGTTGTCGATACAGGCCTGTTTCAGCGCCGCCACCTCCGCGCCGTCCATGGAGCACATGATCTCGGGGTTGGTGTCCATCGACAGGCCGTGCAGCATGTATTCCGGGAACACCACCAGATCCATCGTGGCAAGGTTGCGCCGCGCCTTGGCCACCAGCTCGACCACACGGGCGGTCTGCGCGGTCAGCTGGGCTTTGGTTTCCACCACCGGCAGCTGCAACTGCACAAGGCCGATTACCAGGCCGTTTTCCGATTTGTTCAGACCGCCTAGGCCGTTCATCTTGTGGTTCCTTACTTCGTGAGGCTGAGTTCGAGCGGCGCGCCCTGCATGGCGCGGTCGGGGGAGGAGGTCAGGATCAGCAGGCCCAGTGTCAGCACATAGGGTGCCGCGAAGAAGAGGTAGTATCCCTCTGAAATGCCGATCGATTGCAGGGCCGGTCCAAGCGCACCCGCCCCACCGAAGAGGAGCGACGCCCAGAAACAGTTTACCGGGTTCCAGCGGGCAAAAATCACCAGCGCGATGGCCATCAGGCCCTGCCCGGAGGAGATCCCCTCCGTCCAGCTTCCCGGGTAAAAAAGCGACAGATAGGCCCCGCCGACCCCGGCAAGCGCGCCGCCCATCGCGGTGGAAAGCAGCCGCACCCGGTCGGGATCGAGCCCCATCGCGCGAGCCGCGTCTGTGCTGTCGCCCACGACCCGCACCGTCAGCCCGACCCGTGTGCTGCGGAACATCCACGCCATGGCCAGCGCCAGCAGTCCGCCCAGAATGAACAACACGTTGACCTGCAACGCCGCGCGCACCTGCGGCACATCCGACCACCAGCCGAAGTTGATCGACGGCAGATCGGGCGCAACGGGCTGGATGTAGGGCTTGCCGAAAAAGAAGGCGAGCCCCATGCCGAGCAGCATCATCGCAATGCCCACGGCGATGTCGTTCACACCCTTGAACTTGCAGATCCAGCCGTGGAGCAGTCCGAAACAGGCCCCCGAAACCGCCGCGGCCAGAACGCCGGCGAAGGGCGAGCCGGTTTCGTAGGCGATGGCGTAGCCGCTCATCGCGCCGAACACCAGCGTGCCCTCCAGCCCGAGGTTGATCCGCCCCGACCGTTCGGTCAGGCATTCACCGAGGGAGACGAAGATGAAGGGGGTCGAGACCCGGATGGCACCGCCGAGGATGGCCAGCGGCACGCCCCAAAGGCCGATTTCAACCGAGTCCATCAGCGGCGCTCCCAGAAGGCGGGTGTGAAGATACGAAACCGTCCATAGAGCGCCTCGCTGAGAAGGATGATGACAAAGACCATGCCCTCGAACACCAGGATCGTGGCATCCGGCAGGTCCATCCGGCGCTGGATCAGTCCGCTGGAAGCCTCGAACCCGCCCAGCAGCACCGCGACCGGCAGAATCGCCAGCGGGTTGTGACGGGCAAGAAAGGCCACGAGGATACCGGTATAGCCATAGCCCGCGATCAGCGAGGCATTGGCGGAGCCGTGCACGGCGGCGACCTCGAAGAAGCCCGCAAGCCCGGCGAACGCGCCGCCAAGCGCTGTGAAACCGATGACCAGACGCGCCACCGGCAGGCCCTGCACCTGCGCGGCCCGGACGTTGTCCCCGGCGATGCGCGCCGCGAAGCCAAGCGTCGTTCGGTCGATCAGGACCCAGCTCACCAGGCAGGCCAGCACACCCGCCACGACGCCCCAATGGGCGGCGATCCAGGGCATGTCACCGACCCTGAGCGCCTCTGCCAACGGCGCGGTGGAGGGTTTGTTCAGGCTCGCCGGATCGCGGAAAGGGCCCTCGACGAAGTAGTTGAACAGCGCGATGGCGATATAGGCCATCAACAGCGAGGAGATGGTCTCGTTCACCCCGCGTCGAATTCGCAACGCGCCAATGGCACCGATCCAGAAGCCGCCGATGGCCATCGCGGCCAGCGCCATCAGGATCAACCCGGCATAGCCGGGCACGCCCGCGACCGCCGTTCCGGTCACCGCTGCTGCCAGCCCGCCGAGCACGATCGCGCCCTCGCCGCCGATGACGACGAGCCCGAGGCGCGCCGGCAGCGCCACGCAGAGCGCGGCCAGAACCAGCGGGGCGACGCGCGACAGGGTGTTCTGCCAGGAAAAGGCCGAGGAGAACCCCGCCTTCCAGACCAGCCCGTAGAACTCCGCCGGCGATTTCCCCATCACCAGCAGGAACAGGCTGAAGGCTGCGAAGCCAGCGAGGAGCGCGGCGAGCGGGATCGCCACGGCCTCCGCCCGAAGCGCCAGACCCGCAAGGATCCGGGCTCCGGGCAGATGCGCCCGTGTCGGTATCTGGTCGGCGGCGCTCATGTCAGCTGGTGGACCCCATGACACCGTCGACGAGGTAGTCCATGCTCTCCAGCTTCACATCCGTCTCCACGAAAGCTTCGCCGTCGGCCGCGATGATATTGCCCGCGTTGTCCTTCAGCGGCCCCTTGATCGCCGCGAACCCACCGGCCATGATCTCTGCCTTCACGGCCTCGAACTGGGCACGGCCGGCATCGGAAACGGCAGGACCGAGCGGGCTCATCTTGATGAACCCGTCCGCGAGCCCACCGCGCAGGAAGTTCGGGATCTCCTCCCCGGCCATGAAACTGGCGACGAGGTCGGTGTAGACGCCCGCCCAGTTCCACTCCGCCCCGGTAAGATACATGTCGCCGGCAAGGGGGCTCTGGTCGGCATGGTAGCCACAGACATAAGCGCCTCGCGAGACCGCCGTCTCGCAGACCACTTTCGGTCCGTCGACGTGGCAGGTGATGACGTCGCAGCCCTGGTCGGCCAGTGCGTTGGTGGCCTCCGCCTCCTTGACCGCCAGCGACCATTCTCCGGTGAAGATGACCTGGCAGGTGATCTCCGGGTCGACCGCCCGGGCTCCCAGCAGGAAGGAATTGATATTGTTGAGAACCTGCGGGATCGGCTTGGCGGCGACGAAGCCGATCTTCTTGCTCTTGGTGGCATGACCGGCGGCGATGCCGTTGAGGTACTGCCCCATACCGATGTAGCCGAAGTAGGAGCCTGCGTTGGTCGGATTGCCCTCGGCCCAGAGACCGCCGCAATGCTCGAACCGGACGTCCTGATATTTCGGCGCCAGTTCCAGGATATGGGGATTGAAATAGCCGAAGGAGGTCGGGAAGAGCAACGTCGCCCCATCGAAATTGATCATGGATTCCATGGTGTTCTGGACATCCTGGCTCTCCGGCACGTTCTCCTCTTCCAGAACGGTCACGCCTGCCATCGCCTTGACCGCCGCGGCGCCTTCCGCATGGGCTTGGTTGTAGCCGAAATCATCCTTCGGCCCGACATAGATGAAGCCCACGGACAGGTCGCCCGCCGCCTGCGCTGGCCGCGCCAGCCCGCCAAGAGCCGCCGCGCCGAGCGCCGCCGCCGTTGTCCCGAGGAAGCTCCTGCGATCGAGGTTTCTGAAAGTGGTCATGGCATTGCTCCAACTGCTGCCCGTGCGCCGGGTCCGGCGGCACATGTTCGGTTCTCGGAAACGGTAGACCGCCCGAGCGCTGTTGGCGTCTGCTAATAATTCCTCAAAGCGATGCAAAAAATGCACCACTCTAGGCAAGCTGCCGTCAGCGCTGGAAGTTTGGACTATCGAAAGGCCTCCAGCGCCTTCGCCAATCCCTGCGCGAAGCGGGCGGAGGCCACCGGCAGCGTGCGTCCTCGCATCTGCCCAAGGAGCAGGCTGCCCGCGGGCACATCGCGCGTGGAGATCGGGCGGACCGCCAACCCATCCTCGGGGCGCGGCTGCAAGCCGATCGGGATCTGGAAGGCAACCGCGTCCTCGTGGGCCACGTAGTGGCGCATGAAGTCGAAGCTGTCGGATTCGGCGATGGGCCGCAGCGGCCGCGACCCGCGCGTCGCCGCATCCTCCAGCAAGGCCCTGACGCCGTAGTGTCGTGTCGGCAGCACATGCGGATGATCGAGGCAATCTCGCAACCGCACCTCCTCCCGGTTCGCCAGCGGGTGCCCCTCCCGGATCAGCACGTGAATGATCTGCGGCACCGCCATGAGCACTTCGAAATCGACAAGGTGCACAGGCTCGAAAACCAGCGCCAGGTCGCTGCTGAAGGTGGCAAGGTCCCGTTCCGCCGCCTCACGATCCCGCACCGTCACCGAGAAACTGACGCCCGGGTGATGGGTTCGGTAGGCAGCGATCTGCCGAGGCAGGAAATAGGGGATGAGCGCCTGTGAACAGGCGACGCTCACATGGCCGCGTCGCTCGCCGGAGAGGTCGGCAACCTGGCTCTGGACCCGCCGCAGGTCCGATTCCTGCGCCCGGAAATGCTGGACCAGCAATTCCCCGGCCGGGTTGAGCCGGACCCCGCGCGGCAGGCGCTCGAAGATTTCCGAGCCGAACTCCTCCTCGAACCGCTGTATCCGGCGGTTGAGCGCAGACGCGGTGATGTTCATGTCATCTGCCGCCTTGCGGATCGACCCGGCGCGCACGACGCCCTCGATGTAGCGAAATGTCTGAAGGTGTTTCATCGCCCGCCTCGTCCGGTGCATTTTTTGCATCGCTTTTGTGAATTCTTAGCAGTTGCGTTGGGCGCTGCAACATCGAACCTGTGCGCAAGGCCCGGCCTGCCCGGTGCGACAACGAGCGAAGGAACCGAGCATGTCCGATATCCCGATGACCCTCCACGGTCTGCACGCGGCCTACGCCAGAGGGGTCAGCCCGGAGGCGGTGATCCGACAGGTCTACGCTCGTATTGCCGCCGTTGGCGATCCCGCGATCTTCCTCGCCATGCCCACCGAGGCCGAAGCCCTGGAGGCCGCCCGGGCGCTCGGGCCCTTCGACCCGTCGAAACCGCTCTGGGGTGTGCCCTTCGCGGTGAAGGACAATATCGATGTCGCGGGCTTTCCGACGACGGCGGCCTGCCCGGACTACGCCTATACCCCCGATGGCGATGCCTTCGTCGTCGCCCGGCTGAAGGCGGCGGGCGGGCTGTTTGTCGGCAAGACCAACCTCGACCAGTTCGCCACCGGCCTTGTCGGAGTGCGCACCCCATACGGCGCGCCGCTGAACTCCATCGATCCTGAAATTGTTCCCGGCGGCTCCTCGGGCGGCTCCGGCGTGGCGGTCGGCCATGGGATCGTTGCGCTCGCGCTCGGCACCGACACCGCCGGATCCGGCCGGGTGCCGGCGGCGCTGAACAATATCGTCGGGCTGAAACCCACCCTGGGCGCGCTTTCGGCAAGCGGTGTCGTCCCGGCCTGCCGCTCCATCGAGACCATCTCGATTTTCGCGCTGACGGTGCAGGACGCCTATGCCGCCTTCCAGGTCTGCTGCGCGCACGATCCGGCGGATGCCTTCGCAAAACCCTGCCCCGCACCGGCATTGACCGCCCCACCGGCGGCCCCCGTGATCGGCATTCCGAGCGCAGACAGCATACGGTTTCTAGGCGACACGGTGCAGGCGGCGTCATTTGCCGAAGCGGTCGACCTGTTGCGCGGCCACGGCGCCGAGATCCGGGAGATCGACTTCGCGCCGCTCTATGCCGTGGCCGAGATGCTCTATGAGGGTGCCTGGGTGGCGGAACGGTATACCGTGATCGAGGAGTTGCTGCGGCGGAAACCGGAGGCCATCCACCCGGTGACACGGGCGATCATCTGCAAGGCAGAGGCCTTGTCCGCCGCGGATGCCTTCCGCGGCATATACCGGCTGAAGGAACTTGCCCGCGCGGCGGAACCCGCCCTTGCGGGGATCGATGCGCTCTGCGTGCCGACCATCCCGACCTTCTACAGCACCGCCGATCTGGAGGCCGACCCGGTCACGCCGAACTCGAACTTCGGCACCTACACGAATTTCGTGAACCTTCTGGACATGTGCGGCATCGCGGTGCCGACCCCGGCCCGCAGCGACGGGCGCCCGGGCAGCGTGACCCTGCTTGCCGAAGCAGGCAAGGACGCGCTCGTGGCCGCGCTCGCACTGGATCTCGAAGCTGCTGGCAACCGGGCACTGGGCGCCACCACATGGGCGACCCCCGCCCCGGCTACGCTGCCGCCCGCCGCTCCGACGAGCCAGGGGCTCGCGGTCTGCGGCGCCCACATGACGGGCCTGCCCCTCAACCACCAACTGACGGAGCGCAACGCCGTGTTCCGGCGCACCGCCCGCACCAGCGACGCCTACCGGTTGTTCGCGCTGGCCGGCGGCCCGCCGCGCCGCCCGGGCCTCCTGCGCGGGAAGCCCGGCACCGGCGCGCCGATCGCGCTCGAAATCTGGGACGTCCCCTGTGACCAGGTTGGCAGCTTCCTGAAAGGTATCCCCGCGCCGCTGGGCCTTGGGACGATCGACCTGGAGGACGGATCGACGGTGCAGGGTTTCCTCTGCGAGGCGGTTGGAACCGAGGGCGGGGAGGACATCACCAACATCGGCGACTGGCGGGCATACATCGCCCGCACAGGCTGACCGCCGCGCCGCGCCCGTCGGCAAGCAGCCACTGCACGATGAGCGCCCCTTGTGCCGCAGCGGACCGGAACGGGACGGTCGACCCGACCCGCTGCGGATCCGCGCAGAACTTGCAGGGCTTGCACGAAATGTCGCCCGCGCCACCGGTGGTATCCATAGATAGCGCCATCTCCGCCGATCCCGTCCGCACCATCCCGCCCACGAAGCGCAAAGGACACCGGTGTTCTTCGCGCGACGTGGAGATCCCTGCGAGTATCTCCCCTTGGGGCGTGTTGATCGCGGCGCAGCAAGAGGCGCTCGGGCCATTCACTCAAGCCGCCACGAAGACGTGGGACCCCCACGCGGGGCCGCGCGACAGGTCGCGTCAGCTTCCGCACCCACGCCCTCGCATCCCGGCTCCCGGCCGCATTTACGTCAGGGCCGAGCTCAACCTCGCCGCGGCCTCGACGCCGTCGATCACCGGCACGGAGACCCGTGCCCGCACCTCGGCCGCCAGCCGCGACATGCCCCCACAGCCAAGGATGATGCACTGGCTCTCATCCTCGGCAATCGCCAGTTCCGCCTCCCGGGCGATCGTGTCACACGGCGCGGCACCCTCGCCCTCGGTCTCCAGAACCGACAGCTCGCTCGCCCGCACCCGGTCAAGCCAGGGAGCCATCCCGTAGCGCCGGATGTTTTCCTCGATCACCGGGACCGAAACCGGCAACGTCGTCACCACCGAGAACCGAAGCCCGCGCAGCATCGCCATGCAGAACGCCGCCTGACCGATCCCCAGCACGGGACACTCCGCGAGGTCGCTTGCCGCCGCCAGCCCGGTATCGTCGAAACAGCCGATGATGATGCAGTCGAACCGCGCCCCGGCCCGCGCCACCAGCTTCAGCAACGGCGGCTCGGCGCGCCTGCCATCGTCCGGCCCCTGGATCGCCGCCGGGGCGGCCCTCGATGTCCAGCCGGTGAAGTCGACGGACGGCGCAACCGCGCGGGCCGAGGCCAGCATCGAGGCCGTCATCGTCTCGGTGCTGTTGGGGTTTATCAGCAGAACGCGCGGCATTCAGAGCATGCCCTGCCCGGCGTCGGAGCCGCTTTGCGCACGGCGGCGGGACTGCACCCAGACCGCCAGCAGGAACACCGCGATCACGAGGAAAGAGAAGATTGTGGTCAGCGTGCCGAGGGCAAAGATCACCGGCGTCGTGACGTTGGTTGTCATGCCGTAGATTTCCAGCGGCAGGGTGTTGTAGCTGCCGGAGGTCAGCAGCGTCCGGGCAAATTCGTCATAGCTGAGCGTGAAACCGAAAAGCGCCACGCCGATGAGAGAGGGCGCGATGATCGGCAGCACCACGTGACGGATCGTTTGCCAGGCGCTGGCCCCGAGGTCGCGTGCGGCCTCTTCGTAGCTGGGATCGAAGCGGTTGAAGACCGCGAACATGATCAGCAGGCCGAAGGGCAGTGTCCACGTAAGCTGCGCGCCGTAGCCGGAGGTGGACCAGTGCACGTTCAGCCCCGATTGCGAGAAGATCAAACCGACGCCCAGCGACACGAGGATGGAGGGGATCACCAGCGAGGTGATCACGAGGTAGAAGATCACGGTCGAACCCGCGAACCGCTTGCGAAAGGCCAGCCCGCCCATGACCGAGACCACGATCGTCGTGACCATGACCATCAGCCCGAGCACCAGCGACCGCGAGAAGCTCCCCCAGATGTCGCCCACCGCCTGTTGCCGGAAGAGATCCGCGAACCAGTGGGTCGAGACGCCGCGCATCGGGAAGGTCAGCCCGCCCTCCGGCCCCTGGAAGGACAGGATCGCGATGGTCAGCGTCGGCCCGTAGAGGAACAGCAGGAACAGCGCGAAGAAACCGGCGAGGATGTAGAAACTGCGCGGACGTTTGGCGGACATCTCAAAGCTCCTTCCGGATATCGACGAAGCGAAGCAACACCGCGATGATCAGCAGAACCGTCGCCAGCAGCACCACGGCAGTCGCGGCGGCGGAAGGGTATTGCAGCAACGCGATGTCGTTTGAAATCAGCCGCCCGACATTCGCCGACTGGCTGCCGGACATGAACCGCACGGTGATGAAATCGCCCATCACCAGCGTGACCACAAAGATCGAGCCAATCATGATGCCGGGCTTTGCCAGCGGAATGATCACGTTGGTCAGGGTCTGGAAACCGGAGGCGCCATTGTCGTAGGCGGCCTCGATCAGGCTCCGGTCGATCCGCATCATCGTGTTGAAGATCGGCACCACCATGAACAGCGTGTAGAGATGCACGAAGGCCAGGATCACCGAGAAATCGGAGAACAGCAGCCACTCCACCGGCGCGTCGATCACGCCCCAGGAGATCAGGGTCGAGTTCGCCAGCCCGTTGCGGCCCAGGAACGGGATCCAGGAAATCATGCGGATGATGTTCGAGGTCCAGAACGGAATGGTACAGAGCAGGAACAGCGCGATCTGCCATGTGAGAGAGCGGACATGGAAAGCCAGGAAATACGCCACCGTGAAGCCGATCAGCAGGGTGAAAACCCATGTGATCGCGGCGTATTTAAAGGTGTTGAGGAACACCGAATACGTGACCGGAGAGCCGAAGAGAAACTGGTAGTTGTCGAACTGGAAGGCCGGGTAGATGGAAAATTCGGTCGCCCCCCAGAAGCTAACTACCACGATCATGACAATCGGCAGCACGAGGAAGCACAGCAGCACGAGCGACAGGGGCGCGGCCAGCAGCCAGCCTGAAAGGTGATTGTTTCTCAGAATTTTACGCATCGAAGCTCCGGCGAGAGGAATGTCGCCCCTTCTCCGCGAAACAGGAAGGGAGCGGGGCGGCGCGGAAGGGTCGGACGCCGCCCCGGGTCCGGGTCAGGCACCGTCAGGCGGCGATGAACTCGTTCCACTTGCGAACCATGTACTGGTTCTCGTCCATTACGGCGTTCCAGCAGGCCACTGCGCCCATGCGATCGTGGAAGGAACCGCCGTCGCGGGTCTCGCCGGCCTGCGCCAGCGGATCGCCGAAGGGCGAGGTGATGACGTCGGTGGCTTCCTTGCCCTCGAACCAGTAGCCCCATTCGTTCTCGGACATGAAGTTCTTCGAGGTTTCCGGAACGGCCGAGTAATATCCCTGCCGCATCAGGAACCCGCCGACCCAGCCGTCGAGATACCAGTTGATGTATTCATAGGCCGCGTCGAGCTCCAGACCGCTGAGCGACTTGGAAAGGCCGATGCCGCCGCCCCAGCTGCGATAGCCTTCCTTGAGCGGCTGGTAGACGCAGGGGATGCCACGGGACTTCACCGCCGTGATGGCAGGCGACCACATGGACTGGATCACCACCTCGCCAGAGGCCATCAGGTTGACGCTCTCGTCGAAGGTTTTCCAGAAGGCGCGGAACTGGCCGGATTTCTTGGCCTCGGTGAAGA
This sequence comes from Aliiruegeria haliotis, assembly GCF_003003255.1. Lineage (GTDB taxonomy): Bacteria > Pseudomonadota > Alphaproteobacteria > Rhodobacterales > Rhodobacteraceae > Tropicimonas > Tropicimonas haliotis. The sequence continues at coordinate 448,026 of NZ_PVTD01000001.1, read as the reverse complement.
TCGCCATCGTCTTGTCGATCTCCTCCTTCGTCATGTTGCCCTTGTCGCCGTACTGGACCTCGCCCATCGCCTCGCAGACCATCGCCGCATCCATGATGCCGATGGAGGAGATGTCGAGGATGCTGGCCTTGCCCGCAAACTCCGGGTTCAGCAGCTCGGTCCAGCTCTCGATCGGGCGACCGATCAGGTCGGGGCGAATGCCGAGCGTGTCGGCGTTGTAGATGGTCGGGATCAGCGTCATCCAACCGGATTCGTTGTCCACGAATGCCTTGCCGTCCGGCCCGTCGACAAAGCCCACGCTGTGCGGCGCGGTGCCCTGGGCGATGGTGCTATCGGGCGTCAGCTTGCCATCGCGAAAGATGCCGACGATCTTGTCGTAATTCTTGATCTTGCTGGTATCCATCGCCTGAAGATTGCCCGTCGGCCAGACCTTCTTGCAGATCCAGTACTCGATGTCGGCAATATCAAAACTGTCGGGCTGGGTCGCGGCGCGCTGTGTCACCGCGTCGGAATCGAGCGCCGTCATTTCCAGCGTGAAACCGAGGTCTTCCTTCACCTTGTCGGCGACCTCATTGAGGTTGGACACGCCGGTGCCGAACTGGCGCAGCGTCACGTCCTTGATGTTCTGCGCCCAGATCATCGGCGCGCCGAGCGTGGAGGCGCCGGCAGCGGTCACCGTCGCCGCAGCGCCTTTCAGGACGCTGCGCCGACTCAACCTAGGGGTCTCGAAATCCTTCATGTCACTCTCCTGTTGCTGTTCGTGTTTCGTCCGATGTCAGACCGCGACCGGATGCAGCGCGCTGTCGTCCCACGACAGGCCCACATCCGCGCCCTGCTGCATCGGTTTGTCGAAATACGCGTCCTCGGGGACGATGGCGGCGATCTCCTGATCGCCTGCGGCCCGGACCGTCAGGAGCACGTGCCCCCCCTGGTACTCCACACCTGTCACCTGCCCGTCGAGCCGTCCCTGCGTGGCCGCCGTCAGGGAAACCCTGTCGCTGCGGATGGCGAAATGCCCCTGTGGCAGCGCGATCACGTTGTGCCCGCCCATGAAGCGGGCGACGAACTCCGTACGCGGCCGGTTGAAGACATTGCGCGCCGGTCCTGCCTGTTCGATCACTGCGTTGTTCATCACCACGATCTCGTCGGACAGTGCCAACGCCTCGTCCTGGCTGTGCGTGACGTGGATGAAAGTGATGCCCAGCTCACGCTGAAGCCGCTTCAACTCCGCCCGCATGCGGATGCGCAGGAACGGATCCAGCGCCGAGAGCGGTTCATCGAGCAGCAGCACCTGCGGGTTGGTGATCAGCGCCCGCGCCAGCGCAACGCGCTGTTGTTGTCCGCCCGACAGCTGGTCCGGCCGGCGGTCGGCATAGCGGACCATATCCACCAGATCCAGCATCGCGCTGGCCTTCTTGCGCCGCACGGTGGCCTCCACCCCCTTCATTTTCAGGCTGAAGGCAACATTGTCGATCACTGTCAGATGCGGGAAGAGCGCGTAATTCTGGAACATCATTGCGGTGCCGCGCCGTGCCGGCGGCATCCAGGACACGTCCGAACCGCCCAGCACGATCGAGCCGTCGGTCGGCGCCTCGTGTCCGGCGATCATCCGCAAGGTCGTGGACTTGCCGCAGCCCGACGGCCCCAGAAGGCAGGCGTAGGAACCGGCGCGAAAATGGTGGTCGATCCGGTTGACCGCCAGGGCCTCACCGTAGCGCTTGGTGAGGGAAACCAGTTCGAGATCCTGTCCGGTGGTCATGTTCGCTCCCGCTTGCCGTTGCCCGATCATTCGCCGGCAGCCCCGGAAAGCGGAAACCCGTTCGCCCCTCCGCGGGACGCCAGACAGCAACTGCCCAGCATCCGAGCGCCCTTTCCCGCCCTTCGTACAAAACGGAGGCTATTATTGTATACAATCCATCGCAAAGTTATCGACACGTCAGGCGAATCTTGCACTCATCCACCCGGACGCCCTATCAGGTGCTTGCAGAGGAGGAAGTATTCGTGACCGGTATCGGCAAAACCACACGCCAACGCGGCCGGGACGTGGCCGAGGGCCTCGCCACGGCGATACACGAGCACCGACTGTCCCCGGGAATGAAGCTCAACGAAGACGAGGTCGGAGAGATCTTTGGCGTCAGCCGCACCATCGTGCGCAGTGCGCTGCAATCGCTGTCGCACGAGCAACTCGTGGTGATCGAACCCAATCGCGGTGCCTTTGTCGCCCGTCCCAGCGTGCGGGAGGCACGCGAGGTTTTCGAGGCCCGCGCCCTGCTGGAGCCACGCACCGCGCATTCCGCGGCCATCCGCACGACGGCAAGGGATATTGCCTTGCTGCGGGGCCATATCGACGAAGAACACGCCGCCATTGACGCCGGGGATCACGGCCGTGCCCTGCGGCTTTCCGGTGACTTCCACAACGAGATCGCGCGGATCGCCAACCAGGCGACAATTGCCGCCTTCATCGGTCAACTTGTGGCGCGCTCCTCCCTGATCATTGCGCTCTACTGGCGCCGCAGACAGGCGACCTGCGAAAGCCACGCGCACCACGCGTTGCTGGACGCGCTCGAAGCGCAGGACGCAGACCGCGCCGAGGATCTGATGAAAAGCCACCTGGTGGATCTTGTGTCGTTGCTCGACCTGACCGAGCCCGCAGATGCCCCCAGCTCTCTGAAGGAGGCTCTAGGACCCCGATGAAGCTGCGTACCATGACCCGGTCGGAACTGCCGACGATCCTCGAATGGGCGGCCGCAGAGGGGTGGAATCCCGGGCACGATGACGCCCCGGCCTTCCACGCCGCCGATCCGGAGGGGTTCTTTGTCGCGGAACGGGATGGGCGGCTGGCGGCGGCCATTTCGGTGATCAACCATTCCGACAGCTTCGCCTTTCTCGGCCTTTACATCTGTCACCCGGAGTTTCGCGGGCAAGGCGTGGGACTGGCGCTCTGGAACCACGCTCTGGAACACGCCGGGTCGCGGATTGTCGGGCTCGACGGCGTGCCGGATCAACAGGCGAACTACCGCCGTTCGGGCTTCGTCGCGGCGTCCGAGACCACCCGTTTCGAGGGCACCCTGCCCGGGGCATCGCGCGCCGGCCTGCGTGTCGCGACCGACGCCGACACGCAAGAGATGATTGCGCGCTGTGCAGCGGCCAATGGCTATGGGATGGACAGGTTCCTCTCTGTCTGGTTCCGGCCGGAAGAGAGCCGCCAGAGCGTTGTTCTGGACGGCGCGGACGGCGGGATGGCAGGGTTTGCCACTTGGCGGCACTGCCGCAACGGGGTGAAGATCGGCCCGCTTGTCGCCGAGGATCTGGCGACCGCGACGGCACTCATCGACGGGATTGCCGCGCGTCACCCCGAGGTGAGGCTGGTGATCGATGTCCCCCGCGAGATGACGTCGCTGGCCGAGCATTGTAAAGCCGTCGGCATGACGAGCGCCTTTTCGACTGCCCGGATGTATCGCGGCACAGCACCTGTACCGGGTGCGGGAATACACACCATCGCCACGCTCGAACTTGGCTGATGATCGGCTTGCCACATGGGCGAATCGACGATGGCTGGTCGGTCGAAGCACACAAATTTTGACAGGCAAATTGTTGATTTGAAAATTTAAATGGCATTCGCCAGAATCGGCAACACACACCCGGCCAGAACATGCCATTTCCCACCGAGGCCGCGTATCAGCTATTGCCAGGCCACCCCCAACCTTGCCGCAACGTGTTTCGCTGCCACACTGACAGTAACGCCAGCCCCCTCGGGCGCCACGCGTGGACCCTACCGCGACCCAGCCATGCGAACAGAGCCTGCGCCCGGTGCAGGGGGCTAGGTCACCAACGCGATATCCCACGTCCTGCTGGTGCCCGATGCCCGTCGCGGCGTGCCCTTCCGTTGCCGCTGCCCCTCACCGGGGGCTTGCACGCGACCCGCCGACTTGTGTGGCGCTGCTCGCCGCACCATCCACCATTGCCCATCGCGCGCGGATCGGGGCGCACCCAACCTCGCCCGTCTGCCTGCCCACGGAACAGGTCCAGCCGCAGAGGCCGCTCGACCCACCGTGCGCGACCTGATCGGCGAGCGTTGCGGCGGGGAGGGCTTCGCCATGCTTGACGCCCTGCTGGACAACATCGAAGAAGAAGGAGCGGCCTGCCGCCGCCCGGGGCCTTTCACGGACATCGCATGACCCAAGACATCACCCGCGCCGAGGGTTCGGCGGACGACTTCACACTCACGATCAACGCCGCCGGTGATCGCGCCGCGCCCTGGACCGCGCGACAGAACGCGATTCTGAGCGATGCCGTATACACCGCCGCGCGGGACACCATTTCCGCCTGGCCCGGCTACGCGCCGACGCCCCTTCACGCCTTGCCCGCCCGGGCCGCCACGCTTGGCATCGCGGCGCTGCACTACAAGGACGAAGGCGGACGTTTCGGGCTTGGCAGTTTCAAGGCGCTCGGGGGTGCCTATGCCGTGGTACGCCTGTTGCAGAAACAGGTCGAGGCCCGGCTTGGCCACCCCGTCCCGATGGCCGAGATCATTAGCGGCGCCCATGCGGAGATCACCGCCGGGATCACAGTTTGCTGCGCCACGGACGGCAACCACGGCCGGTCGGTTGCCTGGGGCGCGCAGAGCTTTGGCTGCAATTGCGTGATCTTCATCCACGCCACCGTCTCCGAGGGCCGCAAATCGGCAATCGAGGCTTATGGCGCAGGGGTGCGCCGGACCGACGGCAATTACGACGACAGTGTCCGCGCGGCACAGGAGACCGCAGACCGCGACGGCTGGTTCGTGGTCTCCGACACCTCCTATCCGGGCTACATGGAGGTGCCGAAGGACGTCATGCAGGGCTACGAGATCATGGCAGCAGAGGCTTTCGACGCGCTTGAACAGCCGCCGTCCCATGTCTTCCTGCAAACCGGCGTCGGCGGTATGGCGGCGGCCGTGACCGCGCAGGCAAAGCGCCGCTGGGGGGCGGATCGCCCGGCCATCGTTCTGGCCGACCCCGACCTCTCGGCCTGTTGGCTGGAGAGCTTCCGCGCCGGTCGGCCTTCGGTGATCGATGGCGATCTCGACACGATCATGGCCGGACTGGCTTGCGGAGAGGTCTCGTCCCTCGCCTGGGAAATCCTGGAGCCGCATGCTGACGCCGCCCTGGCGCTGCCCGACACCTCCGCCATTCGGGAGATGCGGATGCTCGCCGCACCCCTCTCCGGCGACCCGGCCATTGTTGCGGGAGAAAGTGCCGTCGCGGGGCTCGCGGGCCTCGCCAATGTGCTCAAGGTGCCGGGGGCCAGTGCGGCGCTCGGGCTAGGCCCTGCCTCTCGCGTGCTGGTGTTCGGAACCGAAGGGGCGACCGATCCGGAGGTCTATCGCGCCATCATCGAAGGACGGGAGCCATAGGCGGACCCTCTCTGTCCGCCGCCCAGACGGGGCCCATCAACGGCGACGCGCCACGCACCTCCACCGGCGCGGACAATGGCGATGATGCGGCTTGCCCGGGAGCGCGACGCTCAATGCCTGTCCCGCACTTGCACTGACGACCTTGCTTCGGCGCCGGTCCCCGGTAGGTGACGCGCCGAAGTGCAGGTTCGGGACCGAGTTGGGTCAGTCGTGGCCCCCGGACTTGGCATCATGTACCACCTCGGCGAAGCGAAACGCACGCACCGGAGGAGGGCCAATTCAACACCTGGAACACGGTCGAAGCGGGTCATTGGAACGCGCCGCACGATCCGCTTCCAGTCGCGGAGAAGGATAAATTTATATTTACTACAGTGTGTTGAAGCAGGAAATTCACGCGCCGAAAACCCCGCCTTTCTTGGGCTCGGCATGCGAGTCCGCATCGACCACCACTGGTCCGAGACAGGCTCGGGCCTACGGAGACGGACGCAATCGCGCTGGCCCACTTGCCCCACTCCAAACAAACGCGAGCCCACCAAATGTTCCTGCAACGAGCTGTTGGTACAGCCGGAGTGTGCCCCGAGCGGGCTCTGCACCAGTGCGACCGCAAACGCTGGGTTGAAGGCAAGCAGGCACTTTGTCAGTGGCAGAATACGTGCGCGCCCTGCGCTGCGATCCCGGAACGTGCCCGGGTATGGGGCAAGTATATGGCCACCCGGATGGTCCTCTGGCGGTGCTCGGACAGAACGTCCCCGATCTCGACCAGCGACTTCAACCTGGGCCGGACGGTTTGCGCACCGCTGTCGGAGCCACAACCGCGCGGGTATCCGGGCCGACCGGAGCCCGCGCCAGCCCTCCGACCAGGTGTTTCCAAATGCGTCAGTTGGGGTAGACTCCCGCCAGGGAGCACTCCGGTTCCGAGCCTTGGGGAGATCACGATGACCCGCGATGACGTCAATGCCTTCTGTGCCACGCTGCCCGGCGCCGAGGTGAGCGCCCCCTTTGGCCCCGGTCATGACATCTGGAAGGTCGGCGACAAGATCTTCGCAGCCATGGGCGCGCAAGGTGTCGGCGTGTCGGTCAAATGCGCCGATGTCCCGACCGCGGAGATGCTGCGGGAGGCTGGCCCCTTCGAGAAAGCCCCCTATTTCCACCGTAGCTGGGTTCTGGCCCCTTTCGGCGCCGTGGAGCGTGACGAGGTGGAACACCGGATTCGTCTCTCCTACGACATCATCGTGTCGAAACTGCCAAAGAAGGTGCAGGCGCAGCTGTCCGGCGGCGTGTGATCTGCACGGCGGACCTTCAGCCCCGCCTCGACCGAGTGACCGCGGCAGCGCTTGCGAAGGAATGTGGGGCCTGTTTCACCGTTGATAGGACGCGGCTGTCCCCTACGCCGCCCGACACATGGATGGCCGACCGTGTAGCGCCGCATCGGGACTGGCGGTCAGACGACGGGACGGCGCAGTGCTGCAGGGCACCGGACGGCGCATCGGCAAGTTGCCCTGAGCGGTTGTCCGAACCGAAGGCGGATGGCCCGCCGCTCCCGATGCTGGAACGAATGGCGGATCGGCGTTCGCAGCCTCACCGCGTAGGGCGGGGATGCACCGCTCAGCCGACCGTCAAATGGGGGGTGTCGCTCTCCCCGGTGACTTCGCCCACGACACCAGCACCATCGAACCCATGGCGGCGGAAAATCTCCAGCACGCCGTCGAGCGCCGAGGGCGCGCAGGCGACCATCAACCCGCCACTTGTCTGCGGGTCGGTCAGAAGGGCGCGATCAATCTCGGAAAGCCCTTCTGAAAGAGCAACTTCCGCGCCGTAGCTCGCCCAGTTTCGGCCGGAAGCGCCGGTGATGAAGCCCCGCTCCGCCAGCTCGCGCACACCGGCCATGACCGGCACCGAAGCCCAGTCCACCCGCCCCGAACACCCCGCCCCGCGCAGCATCTCCAGAAGGTGCCCGCCAAGCCCGAACCCGGTCACATCCGTCAACCCGTGAACCCCATCGAGTTCGGCCAGTTCGGGGCCCGGCGTGTTGAGCTTCGTCGTGGTTGCGATCATCTGCGCATACGCGGCCCCGCCGAGTTCGTTCGCCTTGAGCGCCGCCGACATCACCCCAGCGCCAAGCGGTTTGCCGAGCACAAGTACGTCGCCCGGCCGGGCGCCGACGTTCTTCTTCACCAAATCCGGATGCACGAGGCCCAGCGCCACGAGGCCATAGATCGCCTCGACCGAGTCGATGGAATGGCCGCCGACAACCGGGATGCCGGCCTCCTTCGCGGCGGCGTTTCCGCCTTCCAGCACCCGGGCGATAGTGGCCTGCGAGAGCACGTTGATCGGCATTCCGACAAGCGCCAGCGCCATGATCGGACGTCCTCCCATGGCATAGACATCGCTCAGCGCGTTCGTCGCCGCGATCCGGCCGAAGTCGAAGGCATCGTCCACGATCGGCATGAAGAAATCGGTCGTCGCCACCAGCGCCTGGCTGTCGTTGAGCCGATAGACCGCGGCGTCGTCCGCATTGTCGGCGCCAACCAGCACCTCCTCAGGCAGCGTGATGGCGGTGGTCTGCCTGAGGATCTCCGACAGGACCGCCGGGGCGATCTTGCACCCGCAGCCCCCGCCATGGGACAGCGAGGTCAGACGGGGTTCGTTCGGCGTGTCCTGGATGGTCATGGCAGATCCTTCGCGAAGGTGGGCCGGGGGCGGGTCGCCCGGCGGTCGGATCCGGGCCTAGCCCTGGCGCCGGGTCCTGTCAACGCAGGCTCCGGCAAACCCGTGTGGCCCGCCGTGCATGGCCCGCACGCGCAGGGGCCAGGCATCTGTGGGAAGCGGCGGCGACGCCCGGTGTGCAGGCAGTCTGGACCGAAACCGCAAGCGGTTGCGACCCGGCGCGCGCGCGATTCATCCGCCCGGCGTGCCGAGGGCCAGAGGCCTCTGGACGCCGTCGGACATAGGGTGCGCGCCATACCGAACGGTGCCCGTGCCGCGCGCAGCGCGGCCACGCCCCAAGGCCCGGAGATGCCTGTGGCATCGATGAGCGAGGGGGAGCCCCCGCTAGAGTGTCGGCACCTCGCCGGACAACACGCGCGCGAACAGCGCCGCATCCACATTGCCGCCGCTCAGCACCAGCCCGACCTTGCGCCCCTGCATCCGCGCCCGCTCCTGCCTCAGCGCCGCAAGACCCGCCGCACCGGCGCCCTCGGCCACATTGTGCGTCGCGGTGAAATAGAGCCGCATCGCCTCGGCAATCTCCGCCTCGCTCACCGCGACGACCCGGTCGGCACCGCGCGAATAGATATCGAAGGCCGCCTGCACCGGCACCCGCACGGCCATCCCGTCGGCGATGGTCCGGGCCGAGTTGGTCTCCACCAGGGTGCCAGCCTCCACCGAGAGCTTGGCACAGGGCGCCTCTTCCGCCACCACGGCCACGATCTCGGTCGCCAGTCCCAGCGCATCCCGGGCAAGGATCGTCCCGCAGATCCCCGACCCGCAGCCAATGGGCACGTAGACCGTGTCGAGATCCCGCAGCGCGCTGAACAGCTCGAAGCCATAGGTGGCCACACCGCGCACCAGTTCCTCGTGAAAGGGTGGCACAATCTCCAGCCCCTCCTCGGCGGCAACGCGGAACGCCTCTTCCTTCGCCATGTCGAAATCCGACCCATGTACCACGAGATCGGCCCCGAACGCCTTCATGGCGGCGTTCTTTTCCACCGAATTGCCCTCCGGAACGTAGACCAGCGCCCGCAGTCCCGACGCGGTGGCTGCCCGCGCCTGGCTCTGCCCGTGGTTGCCGCGGGTCGCGGTGCAGATCCCCGGAACCCCGGGCCGGCTGCGCTTCAGCCAGTCGATAAACGTGATCCCGCCGCGCACCTTGAAAGCCCCGGTGGGGGCGTGATTCTCGTGTTTCACCCAGACCTCGGCCCCGGTTGCCTCGCTCAGGAGCGGCCAGTGATGATGCGGTGTGGGGGGCATCCGCGCGTGAACGAGGGCTGCGGCGGCCTCCAGCTCGGGAACGGTGAAACGCATGGGCGACTCCTGTGGGAAACGCCGGCAGCCAATCACTCCGCGCCTTCCTGGGCAAGGGCCGTTCCTCAGCGGCAGAACGTCCCCATGCCGGTTGAGGCACAGCGGACCGGCCGCCCGTACTGGTCCTCGAAACGTCCAGAGCCAAAGACCTTTTCCTCGATCTTCAGGCCCGGGTTGTGGTGGACCACCCGCCCGTAGACATCCGAGCTGCGCCCGGGCCCGTAGGCATTGTTGGTCACGATTCGCGGGTTTGTGTTCGGCACCCTGTCGCGCGGATCCCAGTCGGGGTTCAACGACTGCGGCGCCACAGGCCCGGGCGTTCCCGCAACCGTCCGTCCGGCGGATACCGCCGGCGCGCGCCTGCCCGTCTCGATGGCGAGGGACTGCTCCAGTCCGGGATCGGGCGCGGCGCAACCGGCAAGCACCAGCGCGCAGATCGCTCCCAACCACTTCGGCATCTGATCCTCTCCAATATCCATTCCTGAAACCTAGCACTGCGGGTTTGACAAACCACCCCCCCAAGGGCCCCATGCAGAGCACGCCTCCCGCGTCCGAACCACCCGGCGCGTACTTCCAACGCCCGGCACGCTGCGCGGGTCGATGCTGCCAAACCTGCCCGCCACGGGCGCACGCCCTGCGCCCCGGAATCCGCCACACCGAGAGGACCCTGCCATGCCCCACGATCCCGGCCCCGCCTTCCGCGCCCTGCACCGCCGCGGCGATCCCTTCATTCTTGCCAATGCCTGGGACGTGGGCTCGGCCCGGCTGCTGGCCGGACTCGGCGCGCCGGCCGTGGGCACCTCTTCGGCCGCGCATGCCTTCACGCTCGGCCGCCCCGACGGCGGCACGGTCACCCGGGACGAGGCGCTGGCCCATGCCGCCGACCTGGTCGCGGCAGTGAATGTTCCCGTGTCCGGTGATTTCGAGAACGGCTTCGGCGACGATCCGGAGACCGTGGCGGACACAGTTCGGCTCGCTGCCGAGGCCGGGTTGGCCGGGATCTGCATCGAGGACATCGCCTTTCCAGCCGGCACCGCCTACGCGTTCGACCTGGCTGTCGAACGGATCGCGGCCGCCGCTGCCGCCGCCCGCGCGTTGCCCCGCGATTTCTTCCTTCTGGCCCGTGCCGACGGAATCATGACGGGCGATTATGCACAGGACGAGGCTTTGCGGAGGATCCGGGCCTTCGACGAGGCTGGTGCGGACGGGCTCTACGTGCCCTTGCCGGAGACGCTGGAAGACCTTGCGGATATCTGCGCCGCGACCGAAAAACCTGTCAATGCGCTTGCCGCAGGTCCGTTCACGGCCGTCTCGCGCCAGAGTTTCGCGCAGATCGGCGTGGCGCGAATCTCGCTTGGGTCCTCACTGGCGCGGGCCACCCACCGGCTGATGGCCGATGTCAGCCGCGCCATGTTCGCAGAGGGCGATTTCACCCCGCTCGGGCAGTCGATCGACAGCGGCACCGTGGCCGCGCTGATGGACCGTGGCAGCGCATGAGCCAGGCTCTGGACAGAGCCCGTCCGGATCGGCAGAAACCACCGCCAAAGGGAGGATCGGAATGGAAGTGAGCAACGCGAAGGTCATCGTTACCGGCGGGGCGTCGGGACTTGGCCGTGCCACGGCGGAGGGGTTTCTGGATGCGGGTGCGGCGGTCACCGTGTTCGACCTTGCTGGGGAGGCGCCCGACGGCGCGGGGTTCCGCAAGGTGGACGTGACCGACCCGGAGGCCGCGGCAGCCGCCATCGACAGTGCCGCCGAGACGATGGGCGGGTTGAGCGTGGCGGTGAACTGTGCCGGAATCGCAACCGGGGAGAAGACCCTTGGCCGCGACGGCCCGCATTCCTACGAGGGTTTCCAGCGGACCGTGACCATCAACCTGCTGGGCAGTTTCAACATCGCCCGGCTCGCGGCCGCGAAGATGGCGCGCAACGCCCCGAATGAGGATGAGGAGCGGGGCGTGATCATCAACACCGCCTCCATCGCCGCATTCGAGGGGCAGAAGGGTCAGGCGGCCTACAGCGCGTCGAAGGCGGGCATCGCGGGGCTGTCGCTGCCGATGGCGCGGGACCTTGCGCGCGACGGAATTCGCGTCATGGCCATTGCGCCGGGTATTTTCTTGACCCCGATGCTCATGAGCCTGCCACAGGAGGTGCAGGACGGGCTTGCCGCCGACGTGACCTTCCCAAAACGTCTGGGCGACCCGCGCGAGTTCTGCGCGCTGGCCCGGTTCATCGTCGCCTGCCCCTACCTCAACGGAACGACGATCCGGCTGGACGGCGCCCTGCGGATGCAGTGAACCAGAGAACCCGAAGCACCCGTCGCGCCGACCAGTGGCTAAATTCAACCGACCGGATCGTGCCGAGGAGGGCTCGGCAATCGGCCACCTTGCCCATCGCCACACCGGTTCGACCCGCTGGGGGCGCTGTGAAGTCGTCCGGCACAGGCGGTCGTTCTGCGGCCTGCCCGAACGGCGAAGGGGCCCCGCAACTGCGGAGCCCCTTGTCATCGTTCGTGAGTGGTTGGGTCAGCCGATCATGCCACGGCCGGGGCCGTAGGTTTCCTCGTAGTGGCGGGCCAGTCGGGCGAGGCCGATGCGCAGCACGATCTTGCCCGAACGGGCCGACCATCCCATGGTCTTCTCGGTGGCTTCCAGCCCTTCAAGGAAGCAGCAACACCGCAACACCATGTCGCCGAGTCCTGGCCCAAGCTCATAGAGTGCGGCCTCAACCCGCTTGCGGGCGCCTTCGGGACCGGACAGCGGGTCGCCACCGCCAAAGCCGCCCCGGGTGCCGGCTGTCAGAAACCGCTCCCAGTTCTGGGTGACGCGCGGCCCCATCTGGGCCAGTTCGAAATCCTCGCGCAGGCGCTCGGCCGCGGCCACCTGTTCGGGCTCCAGGAAGGGCGTTCCATCCTTGTCGCGGCGCCGGGCCAATGACACGACGGGGCTTTCGGCCATGTTGTAGCGTACCCGGCGCGGACGGCGCGTTTCGTCCTCCTCCAGCACGACCTTGTGGCCCCATTCCCGGTGCTGGTCGCCGAAGGGCATCGGTGCCTCGGCAAAACCCTGCCGGCCGACGCTGTCCTCGCTGATCATCCGCTTGAGCGCCGAACGCCCGGAGGAGGTGATCCCATAGGTTGTCACCCGGCCCGCGCTCTTGCAGCTGATCCATTCCTTCAGCGCAAAGGCCTGTGCGACATGGCGGTCGACAACGGCCGTGCGGTTGGTGCCGCCTTCAGGCATTTCCCGAAGCACGGCGGCCTTGTCCATGTCCGGCGCGACGGCCAGCATTGCGCCGGGTTCGGCCATGCGGCGCAGGACACGGCGTCCCTCCCGCGCGATCGTGGCCTCGTCACAGACCGTTCGCGGTGCATCGGCAGGCGTGAAGTGGGCGGTCATATGGTCGATCTCCTCAGGTCCGGGGCGTTCCGATTGCTCGGTCCTGAAATGCACCTCCCCCAGCCGGGACAGGATCTCGTCGACCAGCGGATCGTCACGCCGCTGTTCGAACCGCCGGATACGGCGCAGGATCGTCGAGGCATGGCACCCCTCGGCCCGGGCGACCTCACGTATCGAGAGCCCCTGCTCGGTGTGCCGTAGGTAATGCATCGCGGCCTCTGGAACCCATCCGGGCAACCCGCCCGCCAGATCTTCTTTCAATTGGCCATCCATGCTGCCCCCTTGACGTCTCCTGTTCACCGTTTCCGTGTGATCCTTGCCCCACCTAGGGACGATATGGTTACCCACAGGTTAATTTCAGAACCTGTGGACAGAATTGTTGAAAATTCGCAAACAATTCTAAGTACTGCGCGCGGTCTTTTCCACAGAATCGCAACAGCGACCAAACCTGTGCCACGGTTTCGCCACATTCACGGAGAGACCTGACATGACCGACTTCATCCAAGCCCTAGGCGCGCTGCGCCGCCCTCGCCTGCTGATCCGCGCGGCGCGCCATGGTATTGGCGAGTACAACCACAGCCGAGATTTCAAGCGGGTGATGCGCAGCGACAGCACCCCTGCCCCGGAACGCGCGGTGCGAAAGCTCATGGATGCCGAAGCCGAGCTTGATCGGCGCCGGCGGGAAGGGGATGCCAGCTATTCACCCTCCCGCCATGTGGAGATCATGATCGCCCTGATGGCAGAGGCGCGGAGCCTCCTGCGGGGCCCCATGGCCGCGTGACGCCGCACGCGACGGAGCCTGCCAGCCCCGTCGCCCCCAATCGTGTTTCCCTCGACTTGCGCGGCCTCGTCAGAGTGCCGCGCCTTTTTTCAGGCACCCGCCTCTGCATCATCCCGCCCGGGCACTGCCTGCGCCTTTGGCGTACGTTTCGACAGTTTCAGCCAGATACCGTCCCTGGAGCGCAGCGTCAGGTGCGCGATCGGCACCGCCGGCCGATCCTGCACCAGCTCGAACCGGTAGGCACGCACCAGCATCGACAGGATCAGCGGACCTTCCAGCATGGCGAAGGCCGCGCCGGGGCAGACCCTCGGCCCTGCCGAGAACGGAATGTAGGCGTCCCGCATGGACGCCTTGCCCTCCGGCGTGGAAAACCGGTGCGGGCAGAACTCGTCCGGGCGATCCCAGATCCTGGTATGCCGGTGCATGTACCAGCTGCTGACGATGATCTGGCTGCCGGTCTTGATATCGCGCTCTCGGAAGGTTTCCGGGCAGGTTGTCTCCCGCACCATGTTGGGCACCGGCGGATAAAGCCGCAGTGTCTCGCGGAAAACATCGCGGGACAGTTTCAACCGGCTCACGACCGAGAACCGCGGCGCGTCCATTTCGATCTCGGCCTCGGCCTCCGCCGCGATCCTGTCTTGCCACTCCGGGTAGAGCGCCAGCATGTAGAGCGACCACGCCAGTGCCGACGCGCTCGTTTCGTGCCCGGCGAGGAAAAAGATGGACACCTGGTCTACCATTTCCTCGGTATCGAAACAGGCTCCGGTCTCCGGATCGGGCGTCGTCATCAGCTTTGTCGCAAGGTCATCGGGCGCGGTCCCGGCGGCGATTTCCGCGCTCCGCCGCGCGGCGATCTGGCGGATCAGCGCCCGGATACGCTCCGCCGCGCGCCGCGACCGCCGGGTCAGGAAACTCGGCAACCATTTCGCACGCGGAAAGAAGGTCGCGGTATTGGCCAGCGGCATGGAGCGTTGGTAATCGCGGAACTCCTCGAACACACCGGCGGCCACCTTGTCGGTGATCGGCAGCGAAAACAGGGTACGGAATATGACGTCGGCGGCCACGTGGGAGGTCATCGCCTCCACCTCGACCGGCGAGTCGCCCGCCTGCGCCTCCAGCCGCTCCATCGCGGCGACGGCACAATCCCACATCATCGGGAAGACCTCCCGCAGGCGCCCCCCCTCGAAGGCCGGATCGACGATGCGGCGCTGGTGCAACCAATCCTCCCCGCTCGACAGGAACAGCGAGTTTCCCAGCAGCGACGTCAGCCCGTCCCGGATCCGGGTCGATTTGGGAAACCGCGTCAGGCTGTTGTCCAGCACGGTTTTCACGAGATCGGGTTGGTTCAGCAGGTAGGTCCGGAACAGCGGCGTCCGGAATTCCGCCATCCACGCACCATACAGGCGTTCGGGCTGGGCAGAGAGCACGTCGCGCCGAAACATCAGCGCGTGCCTGAGCAGCGACACGTTCTTCGGACGGGACCGTGGTTTGGGCGGTAACGTGGTCATGGCGCCTGTCTGGATAGCCGCAATCTGCTTCCAACTGGTTGACCTGTTGCGCCTTTCCGCAAGCAGAGCAAGTGAATGTACAGATGGCGCGGCAATTCGTGCCAGCGATCAGACGGGCCGCGACACGGGGAAGGCGGCGCGGCATCTACGCCTTGGTGCAACCGCAGGGCACGCGCGCCGGGCCGTCCAGTGTGGTCGCGAAAGCGGGTTCCTGCGCCATCCGGTCACCGGCTCGGGGCCGTCCGGTCTCGGCTCTAGACGAAGGCGTCGGCCTCCGCGGCCTTGCGTTGCGCAACGAAGGCGTCCAGCTCTTCGCGAACAGCCGGGTCCAGCACCGGTTCTTGGTATTCCGACAACAGGCGCGCGACACGTTCACCCGCCAGCGCCATCGTGTCCCGCGCGCCCTCTTCTTCCCAGGTCTCGTAGGGCTTGTAATCCAGCAACTCGGACCGCCAGAACGCCTCCTTGAAGTTTCGCTGGGTATGGCCGCAGCCAAGGTAGTGCCCGCCCGGCCCGACCTCCCGGATCGCGTCCATGGCCTGCGCTTCCGCGTCGGCGCTCACCCCTTCGCCGAGCCGGTGCAGCACGCCAAGCTGGTCGGCATCCATGACGAATTTCTCGAACGAAGCGACCAGCCCGCCCTCCAGCCAGCCACAGGCATGCAACATGAAGTTCACGCCTGAATAGAGCCCTGCATTCAGGGAATTGGCGGTCTCGTAGGCGGCCTGTGCATCGGGAAGCTTGGAGCCGTTGAACGACCCGGCCGAGCGGTAGGGCAGACCCAGACGCCGCGCAAGCTGGCCCGCGCCATGTGTGATCTGCGCGGCCTCCGGCGTGCCGAACGTGGGGGCGCCGGAGTTCATGTCGATCGAGGTCACGAAAGCGCCCATGATCACCGGCGCGCCGGCCCGGATCAGTTGGGAATAGGCAACGCCGGCCAGCACCTCCGCCAACACCTGGGTCAGCGTACCAACGACAGAGACCGGCGCCATCGCACCACCGACGATAAAGGGCGATATAATGCAGGCCTGGTTGGCGGTCGCGTAGACTTCGAGCGCGCCCATCATCGTGGCATCGAAGGTCAGCGGCGAATTGATGTTGATGAGCGAGGTCATCACCGTGCGGTCGTTCAACCCGCCGAACAGAATCTCGCACATCGCGACGGAATCGCTGGCCCGAACGGGTTCGGTGACCGAGCCCATGAAGGGCTTGTCCGATAGCGTCATATGCGCGTGCAGCATATCGAGATGCCGCTTGTTCACGGCGATATCGGTGGGCTCGCAGACCGTGCCCCCCGAATGGTGCAGCCATTTCGACATGTAGCCGAGCTTCACGAAGTTCCTGAAATCCTCAATCGTGGCATAGCGGCGCCCGCCTTGCAGGTCGCGGACGAAGGGCGGGCCGTAGACCGGGGCCAGCACCAGCTTGCGACCGCCGATTTCGACCGAACGCTCCGGGTTGCGGGCATGCTGTACAAAGGACGACGGCGCCGTTTCGCAGAGTTTTCGTGCCAGGCCACGCGGGATGCGAACACGCTCCCCGTCGACATCCGCACCGGCGGCCTTCCACCGTTCCAGGGCGGCGGGGTTCTCGACGAAGGCGACGCCAATCTCCTCCAGCACCGTCTCCGCATTGTATTCTATGATCTCCAGCGTCTCGTCCGAGAGCATGTTCATGTCGGGGATATTGCGGTCGATGACCTTGGCGCAGTCGATCCTGAGCGCCGTCCGCTCTGCCCGGCGAGCCGCACCGCCGCCGCCACGTCCGCGCCGCCGTGCCTTCTCTTCCGCCATGTCACCCTCCTGAGCGTTTTCCGTCCCTGCGTTCGGATTTAGCCCGGGCGCGCGCATTCTTCCGCCGCGATTTGCGGCGCTTGCGGGGGAAAAGCGACATTGCATCACAGATGACGTCAGGAACGCGAGGGGGCCTCTGCCTGTCCTGTCATGTCCAGCACCACGGCCCCCGCCCGATGACGAGACTCGACCTTGGCATGGGCCTCGGTGATCTGCGAAAGTTGAAACACCTCGTCGATCACCGGACGCAAGCTTCCCTCGGCGATCATCTCCGTGAGGGCATCGAGGTCTTCGCGCCGGTCGCCGTTGACCCCGATCACCACCTTCGGACCCCGGCGGAACCGGTTGGTGAGCGCGGCAAAGAGGGTCGCCCAGTCCATATTGAGCGCCACGAACCGCCCGTCGGAGGCGAGCGCCTTTCGCGCCTCGCTCGGGGTGCTGACGCCGACGGGGTCGAGGATCACGTCCCATGTCTGACCGCTGTCGGCGAAATCCTCGGTCCGGTAGTCCAGCACCGTCTGTGCGCCGAGATCCCGCGCGAGTGCTGCATTCGCGGCACTGGTAACACCATCGACCCTGGCGCCAAGCGCCCGCGCGATCTGCACAGCGTAGGCTCCGACGCCGCCGGTCGCGCCAAGGATCAGCACCCTCTCGCCCGGCTTCAGCTTCGCGAAGTCTCGCAGGAAGACCAGCGCCGCCAGCGCGCCGAAGGGAAGCGCCGCAGCCTCACGAGCCGACAGCGACGCCGGCCTTGGCACAATGGCTGCCCCGGCATCCATCACCAGATATTCCGCATGCGCACCGATTCCACTGAACCCGTACACCGGATCACCCGGCTGAAATTCCGTCACCCCGTCGCCCACGGCATCGATCCGCCCGGCGAAGTCCCCGCCCAGCACCGGCTTGCGTGGCCGGCGCAGGCCGAACATCAGCCGTCCCGGCAACCATGTGAAGGAGGGGAAGGCCGCCGCGCGAAGCCGCCAGTCCGCCGTCGTCACCGAGCTTGCCTCCACCCGCACCCGGACTTGCCCCGGCCCCGGCTCCGGGCGCGCGATCTCCTCGATTTTCAGGACCTCCGGTCCGCCGTATTTCCTGTAGGTCGCTGCACGCATCACGCCGTCTCCTGTTTCCTGCCGTCGGGTTACCCCATGCAGCATCATCGTGAATATTGACCAAATCCGGCGATGTGGTATGCATTTTTGCATGGACTGGACATCCGTGACCTTCGACGGGAACCGCGCCCGGGCCTTTCTTGTGACCGCCGAGGAAGGGTCGCTCTCTGCGGCGGCGCGAGC
This sequence comes from Aliiruegeria haliotis, assembly GCF_003003255.1. Taxonomy (GTDB): domain Bacteria; phylum Pseudomonadota; class Alphaproteobacteria; order Rhodobacterales; family Rhodobacteraceae; genus Tropicimonas; species Tropicimonas haliotis. Next base: position 429,834 of record NZ_PVTD01000001.1, on the reverse strand, counting down.
GCTCGGGATGAGCCAACCGACGCTGGGACGGCAGGTCTCCGCGCTTGAGGAGGAGTTGGGCCTTGCCCTGTTCGAGCGGGACGGGCGCGGGCTGAGCCTCACCCCTGCGGGTATGGACCTGCTGGACCATGTCCGGCAGATGGGCCAGGCCGCAACCCGCCTGTCGCTGTCTGCCTCGGGCCAGTCGCGGCAGATCGAGGGGCCGATCTGCCTGACCGCCAGCGACATCTATGCCGCCTATCGCCTGCCCCGCATCGTCACAAGGCTGCGCCGCCTGCATCCGGGCATCCAGGTTGAAATCGTCGCCTCCAACGCCGTGTCCGACCTGCGCCGCCGGGAGGCGGATATCGCCATCCGCAACACCCGACCCGAGGACCCCGCGCTCATTGCTCGCAAGGTCGCGGACGACACCGCGCGTTTCTATGCCACCCCCGCGTATCTTGAAACCCTGCCGCACCCGATCACGCCTGAGACGCTGCGCCAGGCCGCCTTTGTCGGCTTCGATCACGGGCCGCGCTACATGGAACAGCTCGCCGGTGTCGGGCTCGACCTCTGTCCCGAGAACTTCCCGCTGATTACGGGCGACCACGTGGTGCAATGGCAGCTTGTGCGTGAAGGGGCGGCCATCGGTGTCGTGCCGACCTCGCTGGGGGACAGCGACCCGGCCGTGACCCGGGTTTTGCCTGACATGGAACCGATCACCTTTCCAGTCTGGCTGGTGGCGCACCGTGACCTTGCCACGTCGCTTCGGGTTCGCACGGTCTTCGACCTGCTGGCAGAAGAGCTAGCCAGCGGCTGATCCGCCCTCTGCCGTGACCTCGCGCGCACGGGCTGCCAACCTCCGCGCCTGGTCGCATGTCGAGGGAGCGCAGCGCCGGAGGCCCGCCGCAACGCACCGACCCGACATGTTGCAGGCAGGGTACGGGACCACGACACGACCTCATGGCACTGGCTCGGCACTGGCATACGCCCCCAAATGCGCCACGCCGTCGTCCCGAGCACGATGGATTCCTCCGCCGAGTCCGCCAAGCCGGGGTTGTCACCGGCACGGCCCCGGCCTAATGGTCCCGCATGACCAGCCAAGCCCATGACCGCCTTCTCATTATCGACTTTGGCTCGCAGGTGACGCAGCTCATTGCCCGCCGCCTGCGCGAGCTGAACGTCTATTGCGAAATCCACCCCTACCAGAAGGTGGATGCCGCCTTCATCGAGGCCATGGGGCCGAAGGCCGTGATCCTCTCCGGTGGCCCGGACAGCGTCACGCGAGAGGGCAGCCCGCGCGCCCCGCAGGCACTGTTCGACATGGGTTTGCCGATCCTCGGGATCTGCTACGGGCAGCAGGCCATGATGCAACAGTTGGGCGGGCGCGTGGAATCCGGTCACGGCACAGCCGAGTTCGGCCGCGCCTATGTCACTCCGACGCAAACCCGGCTCGACCTTCTCGAAGGCTGGTTCGAGGCTGACCGGGAACAGGTCTGGATGTCCCACGGCGACCACGTGAGCAAGATCGCACCGGGGTTCGAAGTCTTCGGAACCTCCCCCAACGCGCCCTTCGCCATCATCGCCGACCCGGCCCGCCATTTCTACGCGGTTCAGTTCCACCCCGAGGTGCACCACACGCCAAACGGCGCAAAACTCTACGAGAATTTCGTGAGGCTCGCCGGTTTCAAGGGCGACTGGACCATGGGCGCTTACCGCGAGGAAGCCATCGCCCGCATACGGGAACAGGTCGGCGACAAGAAGGTGATCTGCGGCCTTTCGGGCGGCGTGGACAGCTCCGTCACCGCGATCCTGCTGCACGAGGCCATCGGCGACCAGTTGACCTGCGTCTTCGTCGACCATGGCCTGCTGCGCAAGAACGAGGCCACGGAAGTCGTCGCGATGTTCCGCGACAACTATAACATCCAGCTGATCCACGCCGATGAAACCGAACTTTTCCTCGGCGAACTCGACGGCCAGTCGGACCCGGAGACCAAGCGCAAGATCATCGGCAAGCTCTTTATCGACGTGTTTCAGAAACACGCCGACACGATTCAGGATGCCGAGTTCCTGGCGCAGGGTACGCTCTACCCCGACGTGATTGAATCGGTCTCCTTCTCCGGTGGCCCCTCCGTCACCATCAAGTCGCACCACAATGTTGGCGGCCTGCCCGAGAAGATGGGCCTGAAACTGGTCGAACCGCTGCGGGAGCTGTTCAAGGACGAGGTTCGCGCGCTTGGCCGCGAGCTTGGCCTGCCGCAGAGCTTCATCGGCCGCCACCCCTTCCCCGGTCCCGGCCTTGCCATCCGCTGTCCCGGCGAGATCACCCGCGAAAAGCTCGACATCCTTCGGGAGGCCGATGCGGTCTATATCGACCAGATCCGCAAGCACGGTCTCTATGACGAGATCTGGCAGGCCTTCGTCGCCATCCTCCCGGTTCGTACGGTGGGCGTGATGGGCGACGGGCGGACCTATGATTTTGCCTGCGCCCTGCGCGCGGTGACGTCCGTCGACGGCATGACCGCCGACTACTATCCCTTTACCCACGAGTTCCTGGGCGAGACGGCGACGCGGATCATCAACGAGGTGCCGGGGATCAACCGGGTCACCTATGACATCACGTCCAAACCGCCGGGAACGATCGAATGGGAGTGAGCCTCTCCGGCCACATCGATATCCCCGCCGACCGGCTGCAGGAGATCGCGGCGGCCCTTCCCGAACACATCCGCCTGACACGTGCCGAGCCCGGATGCGTGCATTTTGACGTGACGCCGGATGCCGATGTGCCCGGGCGCTACATCGTGTCCGAACGGTTCGCATCGCGCGCCGCTTTCGAGGCCCACCAGGCGCGGACACGGGCTTCGGACTGGGGGCGGATCAGCGCCGGGATTCCACGCCATTTCGAAATCTCCGAGGACGGGGAATGACCGCGACCCTGCGAACCGCCGCCTGGATGATGGCCGCTGTCGGTTCCTTTTCCACCATGGCTGTCGCGGGACGCGCCGTCTCGCTGGAACATGACACGTTCGAGATCCTGCTCTACCGGTCGATCTTCAGCTTCCTGCTGGTGCTGACGATTGGCGGGATGGCGGGCAGCCTTCGGCAGGTGAACACGCAAAACCTCGGGTTGCACCTGCTGCGCAACCTGTTCCACTTCACCGGGCAGAACCTCTGGTTCTACGCGCTTGCGCTGATCCCGCTGGCACAGGTCATCGCGCTGGAATTCACCACCCCGATATGGGTCGCGCTCATGGCGCCGCTGGTTCTCGGCGAGCGTCTGACGCCAATGCGGATGATGGCGATCCTCTTGGGCTTCGTGGGCGTGCTGATCATCGTGCGGCCCGAACTCGGCGGCATCAGCCCGCCCATGCTTGCCGCCCTCGCCTCCGCCATCGGCTTTGCCGGCACGGCCATCGCGACCCGCAAGCTCACCCGCACCGCTTCCACGACGTGCATCCTTTTCTGGCTGACACTGATGCAAGCCGTCATGGGCCTGATCTGCGCCGGCGCCGACGGTGATGTAACGCTGCCATCGGCCCGCGCAGTGCCCTGGCTGGCAATCATCGGTGCCTCGGGGCTGTCTGCGCATTTCTGCCTGACGAAGGCGCTGTCGCTGTCTCCGGCGGGTGTCGTCATGCCGATGGATTTCCTGCGTCTGCCGGTTCTCGCACTGGTCGGATTGCTGCTCTACGACGAGCCGCTGGACCTGCTGGTGATTCTCGGCGCGGGAATCATCCTTTTTGCCAACTGGATGAATCTGCGGGGCGGCGGGCGCGTATTCCTAAAGAAAACAACGTGAACAACGCTCAAAAGTGATGCACCTGTCGCATCCTGCCGAAGTGAATTTTGTGACCCAGCGTAAAAATTGACCTGAATGAAAACCAATTCGTAGGGTCTGCGTCACAACAATGTCACCAAGTATCGCGCCGGGGCCTTCCCCGGCGCCAACTCACTCAAGGGACGAGGACGTATGAACAAGCTTTTGACCAGCGTTTCAGTCATGGTGCTGACGGCTGGGGGAGCCACCGCAGGTGGATTGGACCGCACGGGACAACCGATCCAGGCACTGTTCGAAGCCGGCGGAGAATCCGGCGGCTATGCCGAACTGGCGTTTGGACGCACCATCCCGCGTGTCTCCGGCGAGGGCGTGGGGATCGGCGCGGTCGGACTGCCAGCGGGAACCAAGTACGACAGTGTCGCGGAATCCTTCAATTCCGTCGGCGGCGCGGTGAAAATGAACTTCTCGGACCAATGGTCCGGCGCGCTGATCTATGACCAATCCTATGGCTCGGACGTCGTCTACCCCGGCGACATGGCTTCCACCGAGCTTGGCGGCACCTCCGCCATCGCCGACGGCGATTCGCTCACCGCCTACCTGCGCTACAAGTTCAACGATCGCTGGAGCGCCCATGGTGGCCTCCGCCTGCAGCGCATCAAGGGGGACATCGGCCTGTCCGGTCTCGCCTACGGATTGCCGGAAGCCACTGCGCAGGCTGCCTTCGCCGCGAACATGTCCGCCGCACAGGCCGCCGCCGCTGCCGGTGACCTTGCCGCCGCAGCAGAGTTCCAGGCTGCCGCAACCACCGCCGCAGGCACCGTGAACGGCTATTCCGTCACGCTCGAGGACAGCACCGCTCTGGGCTGGGTCATCGGCGGCGCCTACGAGATCCCGGAAATCGCCGCCCGGGTCTCCCTGACCTACAATTCCGAAATCTCGCACAACGTGAAGATGAAAGAATCCGGCCCCGATGTGATCGTCGGCGTCGACCCAACCACCGGCGCGCCCATCATCGTCCCGGCACTCGACGGCGAAGACGACGTCGAGGTGAAGTCGCCGCAGTCGGTGAACCTGGAGTTCCGCACCGGCATTGCCGCCGACACCCTGCTCTTCGGCTCGATCCGCTGGGTCGACTGGTCCGAGTTCCGGATAGACCCCACGAATTTCACCAACTACACCGGTGGCGGCCTCGTGGACCTTGAGGACACAACCACATACGCGCTTGGCCTCGGCCGCCGCTTCAACGAGCAGTGGGCCGGGTCGTTTGCCGTCAGCTATGAGGCTGCCGGCGACAATCTGGTGTCGCCGCTTGCGCCCTCCACCGGCCTCTGGGCGCTGGCGATCGGCGCTTCGTACACGGTCGATGCCTTCTCCATCACCGGCGGTGTGCGCCACACCTGGCTGGGCGACGCCAAGCCAGAGACCGGAACCCCCGACGTGGCTCGCGCCAATTTCGAGGGCAACAACGCAACCAGCTTCGGCATTCGTGTCGGATACAATTTCTGATCCACGCACCACTCACAATTTCCTGGATCGGATTGGCCCCGTCCCGCCGGACGGGGCCTGTTTTTTAGGCAAACGCGCGATTCTGCCGGGGTGAAACCGGAAACCGCCCGACATCGGATGGGCGCGCCCTCGGGCGGCGGATATGTTGGGCAGGACCCACGCGGGACCACCCCGCACCCGCACCAATCCGAGAGCCGCATGAAAGAACTGACCCCGACGACCCTTCGCCCGCCGTTTGCCCGTTATGCCCATGGCGTGGAGATCCCCGCCGGTCACCGTTTGATCCAGACCTCCGGGCAGCTGGGAATCGACGCGCAGGACGCCATTCCCCCCGACGCCTACGATCAGGCGATGATCTGTTTTGGCAACATTGCGGAGATCCTCGGCGCCGGTGGAATGTCGGCGGCGGATGTGGCGCATATCTCTGCCTATGTGACCGGCCGGGAGCACATGGCAGGCTACATGAAGGCGCGCGATGCATTCATGGCCCAGACGGGCCGTTTGCCGAGCTCGACCCTTCTCATCGTTTCCGGCTTCACCCGCCCCGAGTTCGTGGTGGAAGTCGAGGTGCTTGCGGCGGCGGTGTAAGGTGCCGATGGCCTTGCGGCTCCGCCCCGGATAGTTGCGCCATTGCAGACACGGCAAGCGATGACAGCGCCACGCGGGCGCGTGGCGCGAAGGCTCTGTGGAATGGCGTGGAAAGCGCAGATACCCTCCGCCGGTGCCGCCCGCCCGGGCACGGCAAAGGGTCACTCCTCCAGGTCCCCGTCCACCTCCGACACCAAACATGGCACGTCGCCGACGGATTCAACCGGGCCGCTCTGCCAGCAACTCTTCCGGACAGAATGCAATGGCCCACGACTGCTCGACGTGCTTCGTCACCATCGGTACGGGCTCCGCCGGTCCTTCGATCGCGGCGGTCAGGCATGATCAAAGGCCCCTCCTGCACATGTCTCGCCCATCCCCGACACCGAGCTTGCCGCGGCGCGGACAGTTTCGGCTGGGACGCTCTGCCAGCATCCCCACCGGACAAAGAAAGATCTGCCCACGGCCGCCCCCAATGCTTCGTCACCTTCGACGCGGACTCCGCGTAGTACCCGCGCTGCCGCATGTAGGCGCCGCCAATGACGGCGGTCAGCTATGACCAAACGCCTCTCCTCCGCACTTTTCGTCTATCCCCGGCCCCGGGCATGGCACGCCGCGGACGATCTCGGCTGGGGCGCTCAGCGAGCATCTCCGCCGCGCAGAGCGGAGGCGCCCTCGACCGTCTCACATGGTTCGTCACCATCGTTGCGGCTTCAGCGCGAAGCGGGCTGGGCCGCCATGTCCGGCGACGGACTTGCGAGCAACCGCCCCCACCGCGAACCGATGAACCGGGCGGCGCCCTTGCGGCATCCGGCCTCCGGGCCACAATCCCGCTGGAACACCGCGCGCGCGCCCGCTACCACTTGGCCCATGACCTACCTGCCCCGCCTGTATGCCTCCGCCGACGCCTGGGCCGCCGCGCCCGAGAAACGCCTGATGCTTTTTGGCATGTCGGGGCTGGGCAAGACCCATGTCTCGAACATGCTGCGCGGACATGGCGACTGGTTTCACTACTCGGTCGATTACCGCATCGGCACCCGCTACATGGGCGAGCTTATCGCGGACGAGTTCAAACGCGAGGCGATGAAAGTGCCGCCCCTGCGGGCGCTCCTGATGTCGGATTCGATCTACATCGGGTCCAATATCACCTTCGACAACCTTGCCCCGCTCTCCAACTACCTTGGCAAACCCGGCGACCCGTCACGGGCGGGGCTGAGCCTTGCGGAATATCGCAAGCGGCAGGACCAGCACCACGACGCCGAACGCGCGGCCCTGCTCGATGCGCCGCATTTTGCCAGGCGGGCCGGCGATATCTACGGCTACCCGCATTTCGTCTGCGATTCCGGCGGGTCGATCTGCGAAGTGGTAGACCCGAACGACCCCAAAGACCCGATCCTGCGGACACTCGCGGAAACGATGCTGCTGGTCTGGATCAAGGGCACCGATGACCACAGCGACGAACTCGTGCGGCGCTTCGAACGGGCGCCCAAACCGATGTGCTACCGCGACAGCTTCCTGATGGAATGCTGGGGTGACTTCCTTGCCGAACAGGATGTCGGCGAAGCGGAGGTCGATCCCGATGCCTTCGTCCGTTTTGCCTATCGCCGCGCCATGGCGGCTCGCCAACCGGCCTATGCCGCGATGGCCAGAAACTGGGGCGTGACGGTCACCGCCGAAGAGGTCGCCGCCGCGAACAGCCCCGCCAGTTTCGAGGCACTCGTGGCCACCGCCCTTGAGCGCGCGGCCTGATCGCCCTATCTCAGACGTTCCCAACCGCGAGAAACCCGATGCCCATCAAGATGCCATCCACCCTGCCCGCCTATGACGTTCTGCAGAACGAAGGCGTGATGGTCATGGGCGAAGGCCGGGCCGCGCGTCAGGATATCCGGGCGCTCAGGATCGCGTTGCTGAACCTGATGCCCAAGAAGATCCAGACAGAGACGCAGTTCGCCCGGCTCATCGGCGCGACGCCTCTCCAGATCGATCTTCACCTGATCCGGATCTCGTCCCACGAGACCAAGAACACTGCCGCCGAGCATATGGCGGAGTTCTACAAGCCCTGGAACGAGATACGGGACGAGAAGTTCGACGGGCTGATCATCACCGGCGCTCCGGTCGAGCATCTTCCTTTTGAAGCAGTGACTTACTGGGAAGAGCTCACGCAGATATTCGACTGGACGCAGACCAATGTGCATTCCACCTTCGGCGTCTGCTGGGGCGGCATGGCGATGATCAACCATTTCCACGGCGTGCCCAAGCACATGCTGGCGCAGAAGGCATTCGGCTGCTTCCGGCACCAGAACCTCGCCCCCGCCTCTCCCTATCTGCGCGGGTTTTCCGACGACCTGCTGATGCCAGTGTCGCGCTGGACCGAGATGCGTCAGGACGAGGTCGAGGCCGTCCCGGCACTGATCCCGCTCATCGGCTCGGACGAGGTCGGCCCGGCGCTGATCGAGGACCCCGAACACCGTGCGCTCTACATGTTCAACCACTTCGAATATGACAGCGGCACGCTGAAGGAGGAGTATGACCGGGATGTTGCGGCCTCGAAGGCGATCAACGTGCCGGTGAACTACTACCCCGACGACGACCCACAGAACGTGCCCACCAACCGCTGGCGTAGCCACGCGCATCTGCTCTACGGCAACTGGATCAACGAGATCTACCAGTCCACGCCGTTCAACCTGGATGCGATCGGCACCGGTCACTGGTAGGTCATGGCGCGCCGCGCAGCCGACCTTTACCCGCCCACGGGACGGTTGCTCGATATCGGCGGACAGCAGGTGCACGTGCATGAGGAAGGCGCGGGCCCGGTCGTGATCCTGACCCACGGGGCCAATGGAAACACCCGCGACTTCACCTGGGACCTCGTCCCGCGCATGGTGGATCGATACCGGGTGATCGCTTTCGATCGGCCCGGGCTCGGTCATTCCCAACCGCTCGAAACCGGAGGCGACAGCCCGGCCGAACAGGCTGCGGTGCTCGATGCGGCTGCGGCACGGCTGGGCGTGCAGCGCGCGGTGGTTGTCGGACATTCCTACGGCGCGTCCGTTGCAATGGCATGGGCCCTGGACCACCCCGAGCGCGTCGGCGCCGTTGTCTCGCTGGCCGGGGCAACGATGCCCTGGCCGGGAGAACTGGGGCCGTGGTACCGCATCGCATCCAACCGGGTCGGGGCGGCGATCGTCGTGCCGCTCGTGGCGGCGCTGTTGCCCCGCGCCCTTGCCCACCGCTCTGTCGGATCTGTCTTCGCCCCGCAACCGGCGCCGGATGGCTATGCGGAGCACATCGGCATCGACCTGACACTCCGGTCCGTGAGCCTGCGCGCCAATGCCCGGCAGGTGGGCGGGCTCAAACCCCATGTCACGGAGATGGCCCGGCGCTACCCGGCGCTCGACCTGCCGGTGGAATTGCTGCATGGCACCGCCGACACCATCGTTCCGATCCAGGTGCATGCGCGTCCGCTGAGCAAACTGTTGCCCGACGCAACACTTACCGAATTGGAGGGCGTCGGCCACATGCCGCATCACGTCGACCCGTCGGCAACGCTTGCGGCCATTGATCGCGCGGCCGGCAGGGCCGGATTGCGCTGACCCGGTCGCGCCGACATACTGTCCCGCGATCAAGAGGGTAAGAAAGACATGTCCAAGCTGCCGTTCGATGGTGCCATCAGCACGTTCTACAAGAAGCATGCCCCGGAGCATGTTCGGGAAGCCATCGCAAAGGCCAATGGCAAGCCGATCCTGAACGAGAGCTATCCCTATGACTCTCGCATGGATCGCAAGGAATATGACGAGACCCTCGCCAAGCTGCAGATCGAACTGGTGAAGCTTCAGGCCTGGGCGCAGAAGTCGGGCGAACGGATCGCCGTTGTCTTCGAGGGGCGCGACACAGCCGGCAAGGGCGGCGCCATCAAGCGGTTCATGGAACACATGAACCCGCGATCCGCCCGCGTGGTTGCCCTGTCCGCACCGACCAGCCGCGAGGCAAAGCAATGGTATTTCCAACGCTACGTGGAACAGATGCCCGCCGGCGGCGAGATCTGCCTCTTTGACCGGTCCTGGTACAACCGGGGCGTGGTGGAAAAGGTGTTCGGATTCTGCACCGACGCCCAACGTCAGGCCTTCTTCAAGCAGCTTCCGGATTTCGAGAAACTGCTGGTCGAGGATGGAATCCGGTTGTTCAAGATCTGGCTCAACATATCCCAGGCCGAACAGCTCAACCGGATGCTGTCGCGGGAGCACGACCCCCTGAAGCAGTGGAAACTCAGCCAGATCGACGTGGACGGGCTGAACTATTGGGACGAGTATTCGGAGGCGATCTCTGAGACACTGCACCTCACGCATGAGATCTACGCGCCCTGGACCGTGATCCGGGCCGACGACAAGCGACGCGCACGCATTGCCAGCATTCGGCTGGTGCTGAGCCAGATCGACTATGCTGGCAAGAAGGAAAAGATCGTCGGCACCCCGGACTCGCTCATCTGCGGAGGTCCTGCCCTGATTCATGCCTAAGAAACGGGGCTATCATCACGGCAATCTGCGCCAGGCGCTTGTCGACGCCGCGCTGGACCTGATCGATGCAAAGGGCCCGCAGGGTTTCACCCTGTCCGAGGCAGCCAAGGCGGCCGGTGTGACCCCGGCCGCGGTCTATCGCCATTTCCAGGGGCGAGAGGACCTGATAGCGGAGGTCGCGCGGCAAGGCTTCGAGATTTTCGCGGACCTTATGGAGTTTGCCTTCGACAAGGGTCAACCCTCGGCGCTGGCGAGTTTCGAGGCCACGGGCCGGGCGTACCTCGCCTTTGCGATGAAATACCCCGGTCACTACAAGGCGATGTTCGAAAGCGGCCTGTCGGTGAACCGCACGCCGGAGCTGGCGGCGGCGGCAACACGCTCCAAGCTGGTTCTGGAGCGTGCCGCGCAGGAATTGTCCGAGCATATCCCGCCCGAGAAACGCCCGCCGGCGCAGATGGTCTCGGCCCATATCTGGTCGATGTCCCACGGTGTCGTGGAGCTCTATGCACGGGGTGTCCCCGGTGGCCGCGCCCCCTTTCCGCCCGAGGATCTGTTGGAGACCGGTATCGGGATCTACCTGCGCGGGCTCGGGCTGCTCCCAAGGGACGAGTAGCGCCCACGACGTCGGGCGAGGCGAAATCGGCGGGCGCACAGTCCCGCTCTCCTGCGCCTGTCCTCGACCACAGGCCGTTCCGGACACTCGGAGCCTTGGGCTATGGCGCGGGCACACCGCCGGGACCTGATCCGATGACGGGCGAACCGATGCGCCGGACGTGCCATCAGACGAGGGATAATCGCCCCGGTTGAGGCCGGTCCGGAGGGCGCGCGAATCAGGTTGTACCTGCCCGAATCGCCGGCATCGATTCGCAGCTTCGGCGCCGGTGGATGTTGGCGCTAACTCCTTGAAAATGCCGCGTTTTAGCAATTCTCACGACATTGAAATAATCCATCCCGACCAGTGGTTTAGTTCAAAAATATCGACCGAAACGCAACAAAGTTTCCGCACCGCAGCAATTCTGCGGTAACGTCGGGGAAACAATCGCGCCAAGGGAGGAATGGATGACCTGGAGGGATTTACTGATGGACTGGCATGACCACATCGACCGCGTCGCAGACATCTTCCCCCATGCCGATCCCTGCGCGCTCGTGCGGTTCCGTGGAAACCGTGAGTTGCTGGCCGAATACATTGCCGACACCCACGACCTGACACCCGCCGAGGGGATCGAGGCGGTCGAGCTTCGGCTGCTGCCCGGCGCGCAGCCAGTGCCACGCCTGATTGCCGCCGAATAGGACCGCGGCCCCGGGCGCGCGGCGTCACGTCAGCGACGTCACCCAGAGAATGGTCGCATCTTCTGCGCTGACCGAAACCACGTTGTGCCCCATCGTTGCATCGTAATAGGCGCTGTCACCGCGCCGCAGCTCGATCGGGGCATAGAACTCGGTAAAGAGCCGGACCACACCAGTCAGGACCAGCAGGAACTCCTCCCCCTCGTGGCGCACCCAGCCGTCGAATTCTTCCATCGAGCGGGCACGGATGCGGGCGCGGTAGGGCAGCATCTTCTTGCTGGTGAGCTTGTCGGCGAGCAATTCATGTTCGTAGGTCGCGGTGGCATGGGCCGAACCTTCGCCGGCGGTGTTGACCACCATGCGGCCGTTGGCCTCCACCTTCGCGGGCGGGGTGAAAAGCTGAGGAACGGAGATCTTCAGCCCGTCGGCGAGTTTCTTGAGCGCCTCGTAGGTCGGCGACATCTGACCGTTCTCGATCTTTGACAGCGTCGAGCGGGCAAGCCCGGCCTGCCCCGCCGCCTGTTCCAGCGTCCAGCCCTGGGCCTTGCGCAATTCCCGCACGCGTTCCCCGAGATCGACTGGCGCGGCCTCTATGGCCTCGCCGCTTTCGCGGGCGATGCGGATCAGCGAGCGGGGGTCGGTCTCGTCATGGCGGTTCGAAGGCATGGGGCGGGTTGTAGGGTGCACGCGGGTCCTGCGCAATGGGGCCGGGGGGCTCCCGCCCGAAACCGCAGCGCTGGCGCGCCACAGTTTCCGTTGGGCCGGGCCCGCCTGCGGCGGGTCCTTGCCGTGCGCATCGGGCCGTCCGCCAAACAGGGTGACGCCCGCCCGGAGCTGCAAGCGCAACAGCCCCTGTGCGTGGTGCCGCCCACACGGCCTGCAACCTTGCGCGGCCACCGCCGCTTGCGTACCCAAAGGCCATGTTGTCGATCCATACCACCCCACCTGCCCCGCCTCCGCCTGACGCCTTCAACATGGCCGCCCATGTGCTGGATCCGGCGGAGCGGCTCGCGGACAAGACAGCGCTTGCGATCCTGTCGCCCAGCCGCGCCTCCCGCTGGCGCTACGGGGCGCTGGCGCAGGCGGTGGCAGGGATCGCGGCCGGGTTGCGGGCGCAGGGCCTGTCGCCGGGCGACCGGTTGCTCATGCGACTCGGCAACGAGGTGGAGTTTCCGCTGGCCTACCTCGGCGCGATCTGGGCCGGGATCGTGCCGATACCGGCCTCCGCCGCCCTGACCGTGCCGGAGATCAGCCGCATCGCGAAGGAAACCCGCCCGGCGGCCATCGTCGCCGCTCCAGAGATCTCTCTGCCGGAGGGGTGCGCGGCGCCGGTTCTGCCAAGCCTCGCGCTGCGGGAAATGGAGGCAACGCCGCCCATCGCCCCCGACCTTGGCCCGCCGGATCGCCCTGCCTACATTATCTACACCTCCGGCACATCCGGGTCGCCACGCGGTGTGGTCCATGCCCACCGCGCGGTCTGGGCGCGGCAGATGATGTGGGAGGGTTGGTACGGCCTGCGGGAGAGCGACCGGCTGCTGCATGCGGGCGCCTTCAACTGGACCTTCACGCTCGGCACAGGTCTGATGGATCCATGGGCCATCGGCGCCACCGCGCTGATCCCCGCCGAGGGCATCACGCCAGCGCAGATCCCGCTTCTCCTCAGGCGTCACGACGCCACGCTTTTTGCTGCGGCTCCGGGTGTTTACAGGCAGATATTGAAGCAAGCAACCCTGCCGGACCTGCCGAAGCTCCGCCACGGTCTTGCGGCGGGGGAAAAGCTCTCCGACCGCCTGCGCGCGGCGTGGGAGGCCGCCACCGGAACCCGGGTGCACGAGGCGCTTGGCATGTCCGAATGCTCCACCTACATCTCCGGCAGCCCGGCCCGTCCGGCCCCGCAGGGAACGCTCGGCTTCCCACAGCAGGGTCGCCGGATCGCCGTGCTTGGCCCCGACCGGAAGCCGGTAACGCTCGGCGCGCCGGGTACGCTGGCAATCTGCCGGAGCGATCCGGGGCTGATGCTTGGGTATCTCGACGCGCCGGAGGAGACGGCCGCCCGCTACGCCGCCGAATGGTTCCTGACCGGCGATACGGTGAGCCTCGGCGCGGACGGTGCCCTGCGATACCTTGGCCGCGATGATGACATGATGAATGCGGGCGGCTACCGGGTCTCGCCGATGGAGGTCGAGACCGTGCTCCAGCACCACCCCGGCATCACCGAGGTCGCCTGCGCCGAGGTCACGGTCAAGGCGGATACGCGTGTGATCGGCGCCTTCTACACCGGTCCCACTGCGCTCCCCGAAGCCGAGATCGCCGATTTCGCGGCCGAAACGCTGGCGCGCTACAAATGTCCGCGCGTCTTTGTTCACATGGAGAGCCTGCCGCATTCCGGCAATGGCAAGATCAACCGCGCCGCCCTGCGCGGCTGGTCACCGTCGCCCGATTGAGGGTCCGGCAGGTCGCCCCGGCGCCAAACGGACCTGCGGGGCGGGCGCGATCGATCTCGCCGGGCAATGCACGACGCACGCCGCCCCTGCACGGAGAACCGCCACGGGCAATCCCCAGACCGAAGCGGATCCGGCCGGTCAGCCCAAAAGCCATCGAAGGCGCGCGGGGCAAACGCCGATCCCGCAGCCCCCACGAACCCACCGGCCACCGTCCTTCGGACAAGATTTCCCTTGGCAGCGGCGTCCAGACTGCTACAGGGGCGGGATGATCAAGCTCGATATCCTCTCCGACCCGATCTGCCCGTGGTGCTTCATCGGCAAGTCGCTCCTTGACCGCGCGCTTCAGGAGCGGCCCGATCACCCGTTCAGCATCGAATGGCACCCGTTCCAGCTGAACCCCGACATGCCCGCTGGCGGCATGGACCGGCGGACCTACCTGGAGACGAAGTTCGGTGGCAAAGAGCAGGCCGTCGAGGTCTATGCCCGTATCGCCGAGGCCGCCGAAGCCGCCGGGCTGGAGATCGACTTCGGTGCGATCCAGCGCACCCCCAACACGCTCGACGCGCACCGGCTGATTCACTGGGCCGGGATCGAGGCGAAGCAGACCCCCGTCGTCGATGCGCTCTTTGCCGCCTATTTCCAGCAGGGCCGCGACATCGGCGATCACGACACGCTGGCCGATATCGCCGACAGCGTCGGCATGGATGCGGCGGCGGTGCATCGGCTGTTGGCTGGGACGGCGGATGCCGAGGATATCCGCGCCCGCGATGCCAACGCCCGCGAAAAGGGTGTGACCGGCGTTCCGACCTTCATCATCGCCAACCAGCACGTGGTCCCCGGTGCGCAGCAGCCCGACCTGTGGCTGAAGCTCGTCGACGAGATCAACGGACAGATGTGACGCAACACGGGATCGTCGGATGAGCGAGGCCACTGCGAATCACAGCCAGCCGCGCGCGCCGCTCGGACAGGCGGAGTTCATCGCCCTGATGGCGATGACCTTCGCGACCGTGGCCTTTTCCATCGACGCGATGCTTCCGGCGTTGCCCGACATCGCTGGCGAGATCAGCGCGGAGACCCCAAACCGCGCCCAGATGATCATCACCAGTTTCGTTCTGGGTCTCGGCGTGGGAACGCTTTTTACCGGCCCGCTGTCGGACGCCTACGGCCGCAAGCCGGTCGTCATGGCGGGGGCGGCGCTTTATGTCCTCGGTGCGACGCTTGCCTGGCAGGCGCACTCGATCGAGACCATGTTCGCCGCCCGGGTTCTCCAGGGGCTTGGCGCCGCCGGGCCGCGTGTCGTCGCCATGGCGATCATCCGCGACCTTTATGCCGGACGCAAAATGGCGCGGCTGATGTCCTTCATCATGCTGATCTTCACCATTGTCCCCGCCATCGCCCCGACCATCGGCGCCGGCATCATCTGGGCGGTGGGCTGGCGGGGGATCTTCCCCTGTTTCATGCTCTTTTCGGTCATCGCCACGAGCTGGATGATGCTGCGCCAACCAGAGACACTGCGACCGGAGAACCGCCGACCGTTTCGGCCACGCCCCCTGTTGGCCGGGATCCGGGAGATCGTCACCCACCGGGTCGTCGCCCTGTCCCTGCTCACGCAGTCGCTGACCTTCGGAATGCTCTTTTCCACGCTGTCCTCGACCCAGCCGATCTTTGACCAGACCTTTGGCCGTGGCGAGAGCTTCCATTTGTGGTTCGGCGCCATCGCGCTGGTCTCGGGCACGTCGGGGCTGATCAACGCGGCCCTGGTGGAGCGTCTTGGCATGCGTTTTCTGATCACCGCGACACTTGGCTGTCAGATCGTCTTCACCGGGATCGCGACGCTTCTGGTCGCAGTGGGCGGATTGCCCGAGATCGCGGTTTTCGGCATCTACGTGCTCTGGACCGCCGGTGTCTTCTTTCAGAACGGCCTGACCATCGGCAACCTCAATGCGCTGGCGATGGAGCCGATGGGCCACCTCGCCGGCCTGACGGCCTCTGTCACGGGGTCCGTCTCCACCGTCGCCGCGGTGCTGGTCGCCATCCCGCTCGGTTTGGCCTTCGATGGCACGCCGGTGCCGCTGATGATCGGCACATTGATGCTGGCCACCGTCTCCTATGCCGCGATGCTCGTGCTGCGCTGGACCGATCCACCCGATCTGCGCCGCTGAACCGCGTGCGCCCCCCGCCACAGGAGCTGGCGCACCGGCCCAGGCAGGCTGGACAGAGCCCTCCCCATCCGGCAGGGACAACCAGATGATTCGAAAAAACGACCTACAGACGGCGCACGGACATTCCGCGCGCCATCGCGACAGAATTCTTGGCAGCCGGATCTGCGGCTGCTTCTGCTGTCTCCGAACATTTGGTTCGGACGCGATCACCGACTGGACGGATGGCGGGGAGACCGCACTTTGCCCACATTGCGAGGTGGACGCCGTACTCGGTGACGGCTCTTTCCAGCCACTGACCGCCGAGTTCCTGACCCGGATGAACCGTCACTGGTTCCGGACCTGACACCCGGCGCGAACAGGCGCCCGACCTCTCCGGTTTCGCACCGACGCGCGCGCCGCCAACGTGCCGGTTTCAGACCCGTGCGACGTCGCAATCGGGGCGGACAGAGGCACCTGTCCGACCGACGCTGGACGGACCAGGGAGGCCAGCATGAACCAGTATTCCCGCGACCGCCGCAAGATCGACCCGGCCCGGGGGGGCACGCTTCCCGATGGCACGCCCAACGACAACGACCGGGTGGAGATCGGCCCGACGCTGCTGGCGCTTCGGGAGTGGGAGGCCGCGGGCCTTGCCCTGCCGGACCTTGCGGCAATGCGGAAATATCGCTGGACCCGCCTGACACAGCATATCGTCGCGCGCGACTATGGTGGCCTGTTGATGTTCGACCCGCTCAACATCCGCTATGCGACCGACACCACCAACATGCAGCTCTGGAACACGCACAATCCGTTCCGCGCCTGCCTGCTGTGCGCGGACGGCCACATGGTTCTATGGGAGTATAGGAACGCGCCATTCCTCGCCGACCATGCCCCGCTCGTGCGGGAGATCCGCTCCGGTGCCTCGATGTTCTATTTCTCCATCGGGGACAGGGGGCCGGACGCGGCGATGCGATTTGCCAGCGAGGTGGAGGAGGTCATGTCTGCCCATGCCGGTGCCAACCGCCGCCTCGCCGTGGACAAGATCATGGTGCATGGGTTGCGGGCACTGGAGGCGCGCGGCTTCGAGGTGTTCGAAGGCGAAGAGGTCACCGAACACGCGCGCTCGGTCAAGGGGCCGGACGAGATCGCGGCCATGCGCTGCGCCATTCATTCCTGCGAGGCCTCTGTCGCGGCGATGGAAGCACGCACGAAACCCGGCATGACCGAAGACGAGATCTGGGCGATCCTGCATGCGGAGAACATCAGGCGCGGCGGCGAATGGATCGAGACGCGGCTGCTCGCCACCGGCCCGCGCACCAACCCGTGGTTTCAGGAATGCGGCCCGCGCGTTCTTCAGAACAACGAGATCCTGGCCTTCGACACGGACCTGATAGGGCCCTACGGCATCTGCACCGACATGTCCCGCACATGGTGGATCGGCGACGGCAGGCCGCGGCAGGACATGGTTGCGGCGATGCGACATGCCCATGAGCACATCACCGAAAACATGGCCCTTCTGCGTCCCGGTGTGACCATCGCGGAGCTGGTCCACAATGGCCACCAGCTCGCGCCGGAATACTGGGCGCAGAAGTATTCCTGCAAGTTTCACGGCGTCGGGCTTTGCGACGAGTGGCCTCATGTGGATTACCCTGACACCTACCACGAAGGCGCATGGGATCATGCGCTGGAGGCCGGGATGGTGCTTTGTGTCGAGGCGCTTGTCGGCGAGGTCGGCGGCGATTTCTCGATCAAGCTGGAAGACCAGGTGCTGGTCACCGATGACGGGTTCGAGCCCCTCACCCGCTACCCGTTCGATGCGCGGCTGATGGGGCTGGTTTCCTGATCGCGCCCCCGGTGCGCGGCCAGCCCGTTCAGTACCGAACCACGAGGCCCTTGTGGTCCGAACCGAGCAATGGCCGGGCCTCGCTCGCCCCGCCCATGCCCCGGGGGATCAGGCTCTGGTCGATCGGCAGCGTGGTCACGCCCTTCAACGGGAAGCTGGGCCGCACGCGCCCGCCCGGCTCCGCGTCGATCGCACGCGCCGTACTGCGCAGGACATGGGACCAGCGCACCATGTTGAAATCGCCACCAAGCACTGCCGGCCCGTCCACCCGGTCAAGCACGGCGAGCAGCTTGCGGTGGCGTTCCGCTTGCGGCGGCCGGGCCGGCCAGGGCCAGCAGAGGTGCACCGATGCCAGCCACAGCGGCCCGTCCGGCGCGGCCACCTGTGCGATCGCCACTCCATGGGTCTCGCAGCAGGTGGTTCCCGCGACGAACGGCCAGCGGGAGGCGATGGCGACGCCGCCGACCTCCTCGTAGGGACACAGGAGCTGGTAGGGCAGGATATCGGCGAGCGACGTCAGCAGCTCCGCGTTGTCCTCGGTCACCTCCTGCAATGTCAGCAGGTCCGGCGCGACCTCCCGGATGTCCCGTGCCAGCGGCGCTGTGTCCTGCATCCGGAAGGACATGTTTTTCTGGTAGTGCACAACGGGCGCGTCCCGCATGGTTTCCCGCCGCAGGTGTTCCCGCGCAATCGTGGCGAAGGCAGCCCCACAGGGCAGCAGCAGCCAGCCGGACGGAAGGCCGCAGGCCATGCCCAGCAACGCCCAGCCCGCGCCGAGCACCGAAACCTGGCTGCGGAACACCGCCAGCGAATCACCGGCCGGGTAAAACCGGCCGAGGAACCCGCCCGCCAGCGCGACAAGGCCGAGCGCCGAGACGCCCCAGTAGATGAAAACGACCAATGCCACCTGCGCCTCCGGGTCCCCGACCGATTACGACTTGTCACCTTCCCGTGACGCGGCTGTCACAGGGCTTGGGATTGATGTGCCCCGGGGCCACCCTGTTGTGCAAGCCCGCCATCATCTCAGAGGTCCCCATGCATCGCATCACCTTTCCCGGCGCCGACGGTGACACACTGGCCGCCCGTCTCGACAGGCCGGAGGGCCCGCACCTTGCCACCGCGGTTTTCGCGCATTGCTTCTCCTGCTCCAAGGATATTGCCGCCGCGCGGCGCATCGCGCAGCGGCTGGCGGCAATGGGGATCGCGGTGCTGCGTTTCGACTTCACCGGGCTCGGCCATTCCGGCGGCGAGTTCGAGAACACCACCTTCCAGTCGAACGCCGGCGACCTGGTGGCGGCGGCGAAATGGCTGGAGGGCGAGGGCATGGCGCCGGAGTTGCTGATCGGCCATTCGCTGGGCGGGGCCGCGGTGTTGCGGGCCGCTGGAGAGATCCCCTCCTCCCAGGCGGTTGTCACGCTCGGCGCGCCTTTCGATCCCGGCCATGTCACGCACAACTTTGCCGACACCCTGCCCGACATCGCCGAGCAGGGCGTGGCGGAGGTCCGGCTGGGCGGGAGACCGTTCCGGATCGGGCAAGAATTCGTGGAAGATGTGCTGGATTGCGACCTGACCGATCGCATTGCCAATCTGGGCAAGGCGCTGCTGGTTTTGCATGCGCCGCTGGACGCCACGGTCGGCATCGACAATGCCGCGCGGATCTTCACCGCCGCCAAACACCCCAAGAGCTTTGTCACGCTTGACGATGCCGATCACCTGATCAGCCGTGCCGAAGATGCGGAATACGCCGCGGAGGTCATTGCCGCCTGGGCTGGCCGCTACCTCGATCTGCGTCCCCCTGCCCCGCCGCCGGGCGCCCCCGAAGGCGTGGTGCGCAGCTCCGAGGCGGACCCGGACGGGTTCCTTCAGGACATAAACGCGGGGCCGCTCCACCACGCCCTTGCCGACGAGCCGCTGGCCTATGGCGGCACCGACCGGGGCATGTCACCCTATGGCTACCTCTCGGCGGCGCTGGCCGCCTGCACCTCGATGACGTTGCGAATGTATGCGCGGCGCAAGGGATGGCCGCTGGAACATGTCGCGGTCGACGTGACCCACGACAAGGTCCACGCCCAGGACAGCGATCTGACCGGCCCCAACCGGATCGACCTCTTCACTCGTGAAATCCGCCTCGAAGGGCCTCTCGATGACGAGATGCGCGCGCGCCTGCTCGACATCGCCGACCGTTGCCCGGTGCACAAGACGCTGGAGGCCGGCGCGAAGGTGAAAACCGCTCTGGCCTGACCGGCGTGGCGAAGTGCCCAGGCCCCTGACCGAGGCTCGGCGGTTGGCGACGGATACCTCCGGACCTTGCAGCCGGCCAGCGTCCAGCCCCCCTCTCGTGGCTTGTCGGGCACCTGCAGGGGGCCGATCGTCGCTGACGATGTGGATCCGGGGCGCCAACCAACCGACGTCCGCGCCTCTCTTGCCGGGCGACAGTCCGAAACCATCGGCCGGTCGCGCAGCCTGCTGCGCCTGCAGCCATTCCGGCCAATCGCGCAATCGGGCGCCGGTATCCCGCCGACATCGCCGAAAAGATCCCGCCCCCCATTTTCATCCGCGCCGCCCCCCCCGCATCGGCCCTCTGGTTGCCTCATCCCGCCCGCGGGCGTAGCTTGTACGGTGTGGTTCCGCTGTGGGAGGCAGAGGCCCTGCAATTCGACGACGATTCTGCGCGGCGCGGCATCTGGCCCCCGCTTACCTACGCCCAGAAGCTCTTTCTGCTGGCGACCCTGCCGCTTGTCCTCGCGGTGGCGGCGATCTCAATCGTGGTCGCGGTCCAGTCCCGCTCGCTTGCCGAAAGCGAGATCAGGGAGCTGGAAACCCGCCTGACGGAGGCCAAGAAGCGGGAGCTGGAAAACTACGTCGCCCTCGCCCGCACCGCCATTTCCAAGGACTACGGCCGCGCCCTGCCCGATGACGAGGCGGCAAAGGAAAAGGTCATCCAGACGCTCGCGGCGATGATCTACGGTCAGGACGGCTATTTCTTCGTCTATGACTACGACGGCACCAACCTCGTCGCGCCACGCCAGACCGAGCTGATCAATACCAACTGGGCGGGGCTGACCGATGCCTCCGGCACGCCGATCGTCGACGAGTTGATTGCGATCGCCCGCCGCGGCACGGGCTACCACTCCTATGTGTGGACCAAGCCCTCGACGGGAGAAGAGGCGCAGATGGTCACCTACGTGGTGGGCCTTCAGGATTGGCAATGGGCACTCGGCACCGGCATCTTCATCGATGACGTGCTGGCCACGGTGGCCTCTGCCCGCGCGGTGACCGAGGCGCGGGTACAGGAGACCTTCGTCTGGATCGCTGTGATCACGATGGCCGCGCTGCTGCTTGTGTTCCTCTCCGGGGTCGGCCTGAACATCCGCGAACGCCGACTGGCCGATGCCAAGCTCAAGGCCCTGACCCAGCGGATCTTCGACACTCAGGAGGAGGAGCGTGGACGCGTGGCGCGCGAGCTTCACGATTCGATCTCCCAGATCCTCGTCGGTGTCCGCTATGCGCTCGAACTCGCGCGGCGCCGGTTGCGCACGGGCGACGACCGGGCCGAGGCCAGCCTGGACTCCGGTATCGACGCCCTCGGCGGCGCCATCCAGGAAGTGCGCCGGATCAGCCGCGACCTGCGCCCCGGCGTGCTCGACGACCTCGGGCTTGGTCCGGCGTTGCAGTCGCTGGTGGAGGAGTTCGGCGAGCGGACGGGCATCGAGACCGAGTTCGAGACCGCTGTCTTTCGCAACCGCCTCGACCAGGAGGCGAAGATCGCCCTCTATCGCATCGCACAGGAGGCCCTGACCAACGTGGAGCGCCATTCCGGCGCCACGCGGGTCAGCGTCCGGATCTTCGGCCATACCAGCGGCGCCACGCTCCGCGTCGCCGACAATGGCCATGGCATCATCACTCCCACGGGGCGCGCGCCCCACGACGAACCGGCGCAGGGTCTGGGCCTGCGCAACATGCAGGAGCGCATCGAGCGGCTGAATGGAACGTTGCGCATTTTCGGTGCCAGAGATGGAACGGTGATCGAGGCGCAGGTGCCCTTGAGCCACATGTTGCCGCCAGAGAGCGGATCGGATACCCCGCGCGATGCCGAAACCGAAAGGAAGAGCGCATGAGCGCCACCCGAGTGCTGATTGTGGACGACCACCCGATGGTCGTCGAAGGGATCGAGGCGATCCTTGAGACCTATGACGATATCGAGGTCGTGGGCACGCTGACCAATGGCCGGGAGGCCGTGGAACGGGTCTCGGAGCTGTCGCCGGATGTCGTGTTGATGGACCTGAACATGCCAGAGGTGAACGGCCTCTCCGCGACCGAGATCCTGATGGAGACGCGGCCCGACCTCAGGGTGTTGATCCTCTCCATGCATGACAGCCCGGAATACATCTCAACCGCGCTCGATCACGGGGCACGGGGCTACGTGCTCAAGGACGTGCCGACAGAGCGGATCAAGGAAGCCATCGACCAGGTGATGGCCGGCGGGCAGTACCTTTGCACCGGGGCCACGACCGCGTTGAAGCCGCGCGACACCGGCGGCCGCGAACCGCTGACCAGCCGGGAGCAGACGATCCTGCTGCAACTTGCACAAGGCAAGTCCAACAAGGAGGTGGCCATTGCGCTCGATATTTCCGTGCGCACGGTCGAGACCCACCGCAAGAACATCAAGCGCAAGCTGGGGATTTCCTCGACGGCCGGGCTCACCCGCTATGCGATGGAAAACGGCGTGTTGCAGGGAACCGGCGTTCGCCTCTGAGCGCTAGCGCGGCTTGTCCAGCTGCCACTGAAGATGTGCCTTCACCATCGGCCATTCCGGCGCCGTGATCGAATAGGCGGCGGTGTCGCGAATTGTGCCGTTGGCCATGCGCGAATGCGCCCGCAGGATCCCGTCCAGCCGCGCACCAAGCCGCTCGATCGCGCGGCGGCTCTGCTGGTTCAGGACATGGGTGCGGAACTCGACGGCAATACAATCGAGCGTCTCGAAGGCGTGGGTCAGCAGCAGCAGCTTGGCTTCGGTGTTCAGGGGACCGCGCTGCACGGCCTTGCGATACCAGGTCGACCCGATCTCCACCCGCCGGTTCACGGCGTCGATGTTCATGTAGGTCGTCATGCCGACAGCCTTCCCCGTAGCCGGGTCGAGCACCGCGAACGGCAGCATCGACCCCGTTGCCCGGAGCGTCAGGCGGCGGTCGATCTCGGCTTCCACCTCTTCGGGCGCCGGCACCGACGTGTACCAGAGGCGATGCAGATTGCCGTCGGCGACAGCCTCCCGGAGGTCGGGCGAATGCCGCTGTGCCAGCAATTCGAGACCGACATAGGTGCCGGAGAGCGTGACGGGATCGGGCCAGGGGCGCATTGTGAACCTGCTTTTGTGTGTGTCCCCGCCGCGTAGCGCGGAACGGGGGCACAGACAACCGGCTGGTCGGGCGCGACGCTTCGGAAACTGCGAAAAGCAGCATTCCGTACGCGCCGGACAACGCAGCGCCGCCCCGCGCGCCGGGCTCAGCTTTCAGGCGTGTACCAGATCGGCGAGGTATAGGCGCGCTCCGTGGTGATCATCGGCACGGTTTCGTCCATCTCCACTCCGAATCGCCTTGCCTCGTAGGCAGTCCAGCGCGGCGTCGGGATC
Organism: Aliiruegeria haliotis; assembly: GCF_003003255.1. Lineage (GTDB taxonomy): Bacteria > Pseudomonadota > Alphaproteobacteria > Rhodobacterales > Rhodobacteraceae > Tropicimonas > Tropicimonas haliotis. The sequence continues at coordinate 406,128 of NZ_PVTD01000001.1, read as the reverse complement.
TCGATCACGCGGGCGTAGTAGAACGCCTTCTGGGTCGGGTCGAAATCGGGGTCCTGCCAGACGCCCAGAAGCTCCGGCGCGCCAATGGTGTTGGTCCAGGTCGCATTCGCGACATCCACCGTGTTGCCCACGTCGGGCAGCTCGCCATTGGCATCCAGCGCCCGGTCTCCGGCCCAGACCGCGTTGTAGACCTTCTCCTGCGTCTCGCCATCGGCATCCATCCAGCCCTTGACGACCTGTATCCGGTCGAGATTGCCCGAATACTGGTCGCGCAGCGCAGCCATGAGGAACGTCGGCGCCGCGCCGTCGGGCCCGGCCGACAGATCGCCCCCCATGGGCACGCCCTTGCGATAGCCCGCATCGGCAGGAAGCCGGGTCAGCGTGTCGCCCTCGGTAAAGCTCCAGCCGCCAAAGAACCGCACCAGCATCCGCGATCCCGTGGTGGCATAGGTCTCCTTGCGCATCATCGCGTCAAAGATCGCCTCGCGGGTGTTTTCCTGCGCCCAGACACCGGCCAGCCCACCGGCGGCCTGTTTCCAGCCATAGATGGTGAGGTCGGGATCGGGCGCGGCAATCACCTCGTGCTTCCAGCGATCGGGTTCAGGCTCCACGCCGGAATGCTTGCCGAAGAAGTTGTCCTCCTCGAAACCGGACAGGGAGGTGTGGCTGTCGGTCGAGCCGATCATGCCGAACTTGAACGGGTTCACGCCGAGGGTCGACTCGATCTCCAGCCCCCGCTTCAACGCCGAGCGGGCATATTCGCCGGGCAGCATGTCGGGGGTCTTCAACTCGGTGCCGTTGAGGTTCGCCGCATCCCAGGTGTCGAAGTCGGCAAAGGCGTCCTCGGGGCTCAAGGCCGGGTGGGCCTCCCCGTCGCCCTTGATCTGGGTGGCCTCGTAAAGCGGCTCGAACCGGGCGCGGGCCTCGGCGATCTCCACCGTCAGTTCGGAGCCGTCATAGGCGTTCATCGAGAACATCCGGCCGTTGGAAAGGTTGCCATTGTGGGCGATGGCCAACACCTCGCTGCCAGTTCGCGCCTCGAAATCGGCCAGGTAGGTCCAGAGATCCTCCGGGTTCTTGCTGTCGTATTGCGAGAACGGGATCGTCCGGTTGGCATCGTCGGAATCGCCGCGGAAGAGCACGTTGCGGTGCAGGTTGTTGGCGCCTTCGGTCGTGTATTCATACCCGATGATCGCCGAAAAGACGCCTGGATCATTGTAGCGGTCTGCCAGCGCCGTATAGGCCTGCCAGGCTTTCTTGGTGGCCTTGGGGTTGTCGATCGGAACCACGTCATCCGACAGGGAGGCGACGATTTCCATGGCGGTGTCGAAGGCGAGCGCCGGGTCGCCCGCCGTCAGGTTCTCGTACCATTTCTTGCCAAGCGGGGTCGACAGGATCTCCGGGTCGCCGCTCAGAAGCTGTGGCATCAGCCCGTACATCTCCGCGTGGTCCGACACGACCACGAAATCGAGCGGCCGTGACAGTTTCGCGCGCAGCCCATGGGTCGTCGTGACCTCCTCCCCGCGGGCAAAGCGGAAGGCCTCCTCCTGGCCCAGCTTGTTCATCGTACCGGCGTCGACCGAAACGGCAGTGTGCAGATGCGTGTCGCCAAACAGGGGAACCGTCGGGAAGTCGCGCCCCGCATATGGCGAGTAATCCTCTCCGCCCAGCGTCTCGGTCACCTTGGCCCGGTCATGGGCATATTCGTTGGAAGTCGCGGACAATGGAAAAAGTGTGGTGGTGAGAGCCGCCGTCACCAAAACGGAACGTGTGGGCAAGTTCATCTGTCTCTCCCTGAACAAATTGACTCGGGTAATTCCGCTGCCGATTCCGGCGCGTCGCGGAGATGCTATCATGGCTTGGCCTGCTTTCGCCCCGGCGCCCGGTCGAATCCCCCTCAATGGCAGGGTTTTTTGCCGAAGAATGCGAAAGAAGGTCTGCAATGCAGACCCATCCTCGGAAAGATTGTTCCAATTTGACCGCTGCCTGCGTCATTTTCTCCGCAAAACCCGTTGACGCTCCCGGCGCCCGGTCATAAGGTCCAGCGCACGTAAGCAAAGGAAGCCCTGAGAATGGTCAGCATTCTTGTACTCGTAGGAGAAAGGCGCATGGGCCGGTAACGGACACCATAACGGTACCCCATGCGCCCTCGTCATCCTCGACGAGGGTTTTTTATTGCCGCAAACGCCAGACGTAGATGGAGAAGCAAGATGGCGCAGCAAATGTCCGGAGCAAGAATGGTGGTTCAGGCCCTGAAGGATCAGGGTGTGGACGTCGTGTTCGGCTATCCCGGCGGCGCCGTGCTACCCATTTATGACGAGATTTTCCAGGATCAGGGCATCAAGCACATCCTGGTGCGCCACGAACAGGGCGCCGCCCATGCCGCCGAAGGCTATGCGCGCTCGACCGGCAAACCCGGCGTTGTTCTGGTGACCTCGGGCCCCGGGGCGACCAACGCGGTCACCGGCATCACCGACGCGCTGATGGATTCGATCCCGATGGTTGTCCTGTCGGGCCAGGTCCCGACCTTCATGATCGGTTCGGACGCCTTCCAGGAGGCCGATACCGTCGGCATCACCCGGCCCTGCACCAAGCACAACTGGCTGGTGAAGGACACCGATGCCCTGGCCGGCACGATCCACGAGGCCTTCCACGTCGCCACTTCGGGCCGCCCCGGTCCGGTGCTGGTCGACATCCCGAAGGATGTCCAGTTCGCCTCCGGCACCTATGTCGAACCGCGCGAGGCACCGCAGGGCCACTACAACCCCCGGGTGAAAGGCGATATCGAGATGATCACGGAGATGGTCGCGGCGATGGAGACGGCGGAACGGCCGATCTTCTATACCGGCGGCGGCGTGATCAACTCGGGCAATGTCGCCAGCCAGTTGCTGCGCGAGTTCGTGGAGGCCACGGGCTTCCCGATCACCTCGACGCTGATGGGGCTCGGCGCCTACCCGGCCTCCGGCAAGCACTGGCTGGGGATGCTGGGCATGCACGGCCTCTACGAGGCCAACATGGCCATGCATGGCTGCGACCTGATGATCAATGTCGGCGCCCGTTTCGACGACCGCATCACCGGGCGCATCGCCGACTTCAGCCCGCATTCCGCGAAGGCGCATATCGATATCGACCCGAGCTCGATCAACAAGGTCATCCACGTGGATTACCCGATCATCGGCGATGTCGGCCATGTCCTGGAGGATGCCCTGCGCATCTGGAAGGCGCGCGGTCGCAAGGTGAACAAGGAAGGCCTGGCCAAGTGGTGGGCGCAGATCGAGGAATGGCAGGCCATCAACTGCCTGACATTCAAGAACTCCGACCAGATCATCAAGCCGCAACATGCGCTACAACGGCTGGAGGCGCTGACGAAGGGTCACGACCGCTACATCTGCACCGAGGTCGGCCAGCACCAGATGTGGGCCGCGCAGTTCCTCGGCTTCGAGGACCCGCATCGCTGGATGACCTCCGGGGGCCTCGGCACGATGGGCTATGGCCTGCCGGCCTCTATCGGCGTGCAGGTCGCGCATCCCGAAAGCCTCGTCATCAACGTTGCCGGCGATGCCTCCTTCCTGATGAACCTGCAGGAGCTGGGCACCGCGTCGCAATACGATCTGCCGGTCAAGCAGTTCATCATGAACAACGAGCGGCTGGGCATGGTTCGCCAGTGGCAGGAGCTGCTGCACGGCGAACGCTACAGCCATAGCTGGTCTGAGGCGCTGCCGGACTTCGTGAAGCTGGCCGAGGCATTCGGCGGCAAGGGTATCCAGGTCTCCGATCCCGCTGACCTGGACGACGCGATCATGGAGATGATCCGGTATGACGGTCCGGTGATCATGGATTGCCTCGTGGAGAAGCACGAGAACTGCTTCCCGATGATCCCGTCGGGCGAGCCGCACAATTCCATGCTGCTGGGCGATGCCTCGACGCAGGATGCCATCGGAACCACCGGCGCCGTCCTGGTCTGAGCCAGCGCGACAGGTAATTCGGCCAGCGGGCGTCGGGAAACCGGCGCCCGCTTTCCTTTGCCGACCGGCATGCGGATCCGCCGCCCATGCGCCGCCCCTTGCAACGAATGTCGCGCCGCCCCTTCCCTTTCCTCCCGGATTGGGCAAAGAGGACGCATGACCGAAAAGAAGACCTTTACCCTGCCCGAGGCGCTCGAACGCGCCGCATTCCTGGCCAAGCGCCCGCAGCGCCACGCCGAAGCCGCCGCGGTCTACCGCGCGATCCTCGCCCGCGTGCCAGACCACGCCGAGGCCCGCACAAGGCTCGCCGCCCTGATCGAGGTGATGGCCGCGCCGCTCAACGCCCCGCTCGAACGCATCCGCGGCCTGATGGATCGCGGCCAGTGGGCACAGGCGCAGCAGGCGCTCGATGGGCTGATGCGGGAGAACCCGCAGGTGCCGCTGCTGCCGAACCTCAAGGGGATCGTGCTTGCGCAACAGGGTATGCGCGGCAAGGCAATCGACTGTTTCCGCTCCGCGATCAGTATCGCCCCGGAATATGCCGAGGCCTACAACAATCTCGCGACCACGCTTCGCCAGTCAGGCAAGGCGCAGATGGCACTGCCGATCGCCGAGAAGGCCACCAACCTCCGCCCCGAGGCCCCCGCCTACCGGGCCGGGCTTGGCCAGATCCTCGCGGATCTCGGTCGGCCGGAGGACGCGCTTGCGGCCTTCGAGGCCGCGCTGGAGGTCCGCCCGGACATGCTGGCCGCGCATGACGGGATCTGTGGCCTGCATGCCGCTGCGGGCGATGTCGATGCCCTGCGCGCCGCCCTCGACCGCGCGGAAGGGGCAATGGACGCGCCCGCCGCGCCGCTGCGTATTCGCCGCGCCCAGATGCATGTGATGGCCGGGGAAGATCAGGAAGCGATCGACACCCTCCAACTGGTCCGTCCGGGCAACCTGCCGCCGGAAGCGCGGATTTCGCGGGCCGAAATGCTCGCCAGCGCCGCGGACCGCACAGGACAGACGGAGCTCGCTTTCGACAGCTTCACGGAGGCGAACCGCGCCGCGATGGCCATTGCCCACACGTCGACCGGCGAGGACAACCCATACCTGCAAACCCTCGCGGCCCGCCTCGACGATATTGCGCGCACCGAGTCCCGGCCCTGGCCGGTGGAGGCCGGCGCGGAGGGCGCCCCTGTCTTCGTGCTGGGTGTCCCGCCCACCGGGAGCCTTCTGGCCAATGTCCTGCGCGACCATCCCGGCACGTCGGTCGTTGTCGAGCAGGACCTGCTGCGCCCGGTCCGGAACACCCTAGACGATCCGAAGACCCTCGCGGAACTTGCAGCCCTTTCCGATGACAAGCTCGCGGAGGCCCGCCGCGCCTATTCCCAGGCCTTCGAGGCTGCGTTCGGTGGCCCGCCAACCGGGCTGAGGGTCGATGCGACCCCGCTCAACCTGGGCGATGCGGCACTGATCCACAGGGTGTTCCCCGGTGCCCGTTTCGTCCTGGCCCTCCGTCACCCGGCGGCTGCAGTCTTCGACGCATGGGCCTATCCGTTCCGCTCCAATGCCGCGACCGACAATGCGCTGACCCTGCATGGCAGTGCGCAGCTCTATGATCGGCTGATGTCGCTCTGGACCCGGACGGCCGCGCTCCTCGACCTTCCCGTTGTCGAGACTCGAGAGGACGCACCAGATGCCTCGGTTGAGGCGCTCTTTGGCGGGCTCGGGCTTGAGGCGGCTGGAGATATCCCCCTGTCGCCCGGTGCGGAGCCGCGCTGGAAACGCTACGAGGCGAAACTGGCCGACATTCAGCCGGATCTGGCCCGCTGGATCGCGCATTGGGGCTACACGGAGTAGCCTCGGCAAGCCGCAGATACCGTTGATGGAATCGCGCATGCGCACCCATGAGTTGCGCCAATCTACCCATGTTCCGGCACGCGGCGACTAGGCAGCCTTCGCAAATTGCACCTTCTCCCGGGCGAATGCGCCCGCGCGGGTGAAGTGGCGAATGACCAATGGTCCCAGAAAGGCGGCACGGTGCGGCGGAATTGTCCTTTCGCGGGGCTTCGTGGCGTTGTAAGGAAGGCGACGCATTCATAAAGCGCGCACCACTGTCGAGGAAAGAAAATGTCCGCATTGAAGATCAAGAAGGGCTCGTCGAAGCATTCGGCCTACGATCTGCGTAACCCCAATGCCGAGATCATCGAGACCCATACCCTGGCTGTGGTGGTGGACAACGAGGCCGGTGTGCTGGCGCGGGTGATCGGCCTGTTTTCTGGCCGTGGCTACAACATCGAGAGCCTGACCGTGGCGGAGGTCGACCACACGGGTCACCGCTCCCGGATCACCATCGTGACCACGGGCACGCCGCAAGTGATCGAACAGATCAAGGCGCAACTGGGCCGGATGGTGCCCGTGCACCGGGTTCAGGACCTGACTGTCGAGGGCCCCTCGGTGGAGCGGGAACTGGCGCTATTCAAGGTATCCGCAACCGGCGAGAAACGGCTTGAAGCTCTGCGCCTGGCCGACATCTTCCGCGCGAATGTCGTGGACTCGACGCTGGAGAGCTTCGTCTTCTCCGTGGCCGGTGCCACCGAGAAGATCGAGGCCTTTGCCGACCTGATGCGTCCGCTTGGCCTGATTGAAACCGCGCGAACGGGCGTCGCGGCGCTGACACGCGGGCCGGAGTGACCGGCCCGGCTCAGGCCGGCACCAATTCTGGATATCAAACTCCGGTCAATCGGGCCTGACGCGCGACCGACGCCCGCGACATGGCTCTTGGCGGTCGCGCGGTGTGGCCCGATTTCGTCCTATCGTTGGCGCGCCGCGGATTGCACCGCTGTAAGCGCGAAGGTCATTGCCCCACCTTGCCGTGGCGGGTGTAATACTGGTGCATGTCGTCGCCCACCATCTGGGTCAGGCCTTCGGCCGGGGGCTGCACGATCAGATCCTCTTCCGGCGTGACGACCCGGAAGCTCCAGCCTTCGGCCGGCGAAAGCTGACTGGCGAGATTGGCGGGATCGCCGTCCTTCACCTCTGCGCCGTAGGCATTCAGGATGTAGGTGTTGCCCTCCGGATCGACCAGTTCGTAGACCGGTCGCCCGGCCTTGAAGATCAGCGTCTGTTTCTTGGTGCTGGTGAACCCGGCGTAGGCCTGCGCGCTTTCGCTCTCCGCGAGCGCCTCAGCGGGCAGCGTGGCGCCATAGCGGGCCTCGATGCCGCCAAAGCTCTTCGTTTCGGCGAGGTTGATGGTCTGTTCATCCGTCGCCCAGAACTTCGGCCCATTGAGGAACGCCCCCCTTGCGCCATGCTCCTCAGCCAGCGCATCGACATCCAGCGCCTGCCACTTGTCCTCGGGGCATCCGGCGGAGGCGGAGGTGTTGTAGATGTCGGCCCCGTGGTCGAAGATCAGTCCGATCTCGCAATACCGCATCCCGCGAGCATCCTTGAGATAGAACTCTTCCATGGTGTGCTCGTCCTCGGCAGACGCCGTGGAGGCGGCCAGCGCGGTCGCCACAATCAGGCAATGGGCGGCTCCCGGCCATCGCACTCGCGGAGTTTTCCAGATCATTGTTTTCTCTCCTGTTTCATCGGATTTCCGACCGGAAGTGGACACTCGAGACCGGGCTCCCACCCGACCCGGTTGCCCCCGCCCCAGCCGGCTACTCCAGCCGTGTGTAGTATTGATGCAGGTCGTCACCCACCATGTGCACGGGCGTCTCTGAGCTTCCCCGGATCGTCAGGTCCTCCGCCGGGATCTGCACCTGGAACGCCCAGCCCTCTGCCGGCGAAAGCTGCGTAGCCAGGTTGGCCGGGTCGCCATCCTGCACCTCTGCGCCATAGGCGTTCAGGATGTAGGTGCTGCCGTCAGGACCGATCAGCTGGTAGACAGGCTGTCCGGCCCTGAAAACCATCGTCTGGTCCTTGGCGCTCGTATAGGGCGCGTAGGGTGTCGATCCGGTGCCCGAGCCAAGCGCCGAGAGCGGCAGCGTCGCGGCATAGCGTGCCTCAATGCCGCCGAACGTTCCGGTGTCGCCAAGGCCAATTGTCTGCTCGTCCATGATCCAGAAATGCGGGCCGTTCAACTGGACTTTTCCGACACCGTGAGCGGCCGCAATCGACGCGGTATCCAGCGCCTTCCACGTGTCCTCCGGGCAGCCATTCGAGGCAGAGGTATTGTAGATCACCACATCCTTGTCGGAGATCAGCAGGAACTCGCAGAACTTCATGCCGCGGATGTCGGTCAGATTGACGGACTCCATCTTTTGCTCCGCGACCGCGGGAAGCGTTGCCGCCACGGTACCAACCGCGAACAGAGTCGCCAGGGTTCCGACCGGTTTGATCTGACGCATCACGTATCCTCCCTTTTCAATGTCACTTCCAAAAGCCACAGCTCTGAAAGACTGAATTATTTTCAAACGCCTGGCCGTCTGGTAACGCCCCCGAATTGGCCTCAGAACTGTATCCGCGTGCGAAGTCCCCAAAGGACGACCTGATCCGCGTCCGGGTTCGCCGCCGGATCGCGCACCACTTGAACCGATGGCGTAAGCGCGAAGGACGCAAGAAGTTGCAGCCGATAGAAAACCTCCGCCGTGTACTGGTCCTGAAGCCCATCGGCAGAAGGGTCGCCCCACCCGGCGGCGACGCCGAACATGTCCGTCGACGGGCGGTTTCGGGTCGGGATCTTCACCCCGAGCCCGGCGACCAGATCCTGCTTGAAGATCGATGCGTTCCCGTCCGACCAGCCGCCGAAGGCAAAGGGGTACCAGATATCGTTGAAGAGGTAGCCCGCCTGTAGCGACACGCCGCTGGACGCCTCCAACCCCTTTTCCGCACGCGCATCCTGGTGCCAGACCTGGACCTTGAACGCGTCCCACTGCTGTTTCTCGATGCCCGACGGCAGGTAGCGCAATTCGGCAGCGTAGAAGTACTCGTGCTGCTTGATCGTCTCCAGCGGGTTCATGGTGGCCGTCGAGTTTGCATCGTGGACGCCGCCCAGCACCACGAGGTTGGGCGTGAACTGGTATGCGAGCCCGAAGCCCAGGCCGCGCCCGGGCCCCGGTTTGCTGAGGCTCGACTGCATGCCGGTATTCTGGAACCCCGACAGCGAGCCGGAGAGTGCGTGGGTGTTGTACCAGGCGATGGCGCTCATGTTGCCGAATATGAACCGCAAGCGACCGTCCATGAACGACTGGCGCCAGGCCAGTTCGTTCAATTCCATTCCATTGGACCCAAAGCCGGTTCCGGAATTGATGATACTGCCGAACTGGTAGGCGAGTTGCGAGGGCGGGATGTTCCCGTCCCACGCCTGCCGGTTCCGGATTCGGAACGTCAGCTTGCCGGGACTGGAACCGCCCCGGTCAACCAGTGTCCACGAGCCCTGTATCTGGCCTCTGGTCGCGGCGGCATTGTCCACACCGGTCAGCGTCTCGTCGGTTCGCTGGGCGAGCGTCTGGAAGCTGAAACTCAGTTGCAGGCCCAAATCGTCGTTCAGGCGCCGCTTCCAGGCGTACCATGGGTCAAAGGCCTTCAGCGTCCCGCGCGGCGAGAGCAGACCTCCCCTCACGGCGTCATCTTCGACAAGCGATGTCGTGACACCGTCGGGGCCTTCAAGCGACGCGGGCTGTGTGAATCCCGACTTGGTCGCGGAAGGTGGTTGCGCCACGCTGTCCTGCGCGGCAACCGGTGTGACGCCCGCCACGAGGATGGCAAGGGCTCTCAGCCCGTCGTTCAAAAGTCGCGTTGGCAATGTCCCATCCCGGCTGTGATTGTCAGGCCATACCATCAGCTTAGACCACAGGATCCGATCTATATTACCCTTGCGCGCCACATTCTTCGCTCGCGGGTTGGGTTTTTCGACCGCGCGTGGTTCTATGCCCGGTGGGGACTGCACCGCGAGAGACCTTTGACATGGCCAACCAGATTCCGGGGATCAGAGCCGCCGCGCTTGGACCGCTCTTTATCTGGATGCAGCAGAACCAACGCTCTCTGGATGCCTTGCTCGAACAGGCAGACCTTGGCTACGTGACCGCCAACGATCCTCTGCAAGTCATTCCGCTGCACAACCTGGCGGGTCTGCTCGTCAACGCCGCGCGGGAACACGGGCCGGATTTGTTGCTGAGGGTTGCTAAGGAGACGCCGGCACTGACCGACGCAATGATCGGCCCCTTTCTTGCTGCGGAGCGCACCCCGCGCAGCGCGCTGGCCCTGGTTTCGAACGCGCTGCCCTACCTGTCCTCCCACGAACATCTGGCGTTGGAAGCCGGTCCGGCGGAGGTGACGATCCGCCACTTCTGGGGCACGAGCCTCGATACCGAGGTGACGCACTACCTTCAGCAATTCACTGCCGCGATGCTCGAACTGCTCATCAGCAAAGTGTCGAACGGCAGCGGCTTCAGGCTCCGGATCGCCATGCTCCCGCACCCGACGGCCGGGCTCGATCATCTGCGAGACGGCATGCGCAGCGACCTCGTTCCCGGCAACAAGATCATGATGACCTCCGTAGCCAATGCCATCGTGGACGCACCCTTTCCCAATGCCCCCGGCAACGGCTCGAAACCGGAGATCCCTCCGGGGCTCGAGTGCCTGCGGTCGGCAGCGGGGATGACCGGGACGGTGCGGCTCCTGATTCGCGCCTTTCTGGAAGTCGGCACGCCGACCTCTGCGCAGGTCGCCCGCGCAGCCGGCATGAGCCAGCGGACCTTTCAACGCAATCTCGCCCGGGAGGGAACCAACTTCACGCGGCTGCTCGACGAGGTTCGGCGCGATGCCGCGCTGGATTGGCTGGAGCTGGACACCGGCCGGCTTGCCGACCTCTCGCACGCATTGGGCTACGCGCATCCGACGGCCTTCACCCGCGCCATGCACCGTTGGGTCGGGACGACCCCGCGCGGACAACGCCGGAAGATGCGGCCAGGCACGGCCTGATGGCATGCCGGGCGGCGCAGGCTGCCCTGACCCGGCCCGGTGGGCGCAAAGCCGACAGGCGCGATTTGGATCGGGCCCAAGACCGCTGGATCAGTTGCCCCGGGCTTCCTCGATCGCGGGCCGGATGGTGTTCTCCAGTACCGAGGAAATGATCGGCCCGGCGAAGCGGGTCACGATCCGGCCTTCGCCATCGACCACGAAGGTCTCCGGCACGCCGTAGACGCCCCAGTCGAGGCCCGTCCGGCCAGAGGAATCGGTGCCGCTCAGCGTGTAGGGATCGCCAAGCCCGGACAAGAAGGCCAGCGCCTTGTCGTCCTTGTCCTTGTAGTTGATCCCGTGGATCTCGATGCCTTCCTTGGCGAGTTCCACCAGCTGCGGGTGCTCCACCCGGCAGGGCGCGCACCAACTGGCCCAGAAGTTGACCAGTTTCACATCGCCATTGCGCAGGGCCTCGTCGGTCAGCAGAGGCTTGTCGGCAAGCGGTGCCAGTTCCAGCGTCGGCGCCTGCTGCCCCTTGAGTGCCGTGGGCAGGGAATCCGGGTTTTCCCGGTGCATGCCGGCAAAGAACAACCCCGCCACGGCGGCGAATATCGCCGGAGGCAAAATCATGAGAGGTGATATCCTAGCCATTCCCGGTGGCACTCCCCTGTTGCGCCGAAGCCTTTGCCTGGCGGGATTCCTCCACCTGCCGAAGGGCGGTGCGGGTCTTGCGGGACTGGCGCAATGACACGATGAGAAGAACGGCGATCAGGCCGAGAGAGACGGCATAGGCCGCCAGCACGTCGGCGGCGTACTTTCCAAGATCCGGCATCATGCCATGCGCTCCCGTGCAATCAGCGCTTGCAAGCGGCGCGCGCGCACCTCTGTCCGGGTCCGGATCAGGATCAGCAGGATGAAGAAGCCAACGAAACCCGCGATGCAGAGCAGCAATGGCCAGTAGAAGACATCCGAAACGTTCTCCTCCTTGTCGAGCGAGAGCGAGGCGCCCTGGTGCAGTCCCTGGTTCCAGAACACCAGCGCATAGCGGCTGAGCACGGCGAAGACAGAGCCCACGATGCACAGCACGGAGGTCAGCTCCGCCGCGGTATCGGGGTTCTCCACCGCCGCCCAGAGCGCCATGTATCCGAGGTAGAACAGGAACAGGATCAGGAAGGAAGTCAGCCGCGGATCCCAGGCCCACCAGGTGCCCCACATGGGCTGCCCCCAGATGGCGCCGGTCAGAAGCGCAATGACGGTCATGGTGGCCCCGATCGGGGCGGCGGCCTTGGCGGCCAGCGCGGAGACATGGTGCCGCCGGATCAGCCACACAAGCGAGGTGATCAGCATCATCAGCCAGCAGTTGATGGCAATCATGGCCGAGGGCACATGGACATAGATGATCTTCACCGTCGATCCCTGCCGGTAGTCGTCCGGGGTGAAGAAGAACCCCCACACAAGGCCGATCAGCAGCGTGGCGGCGGTTCCGATGGCGACCCACGGCAACAGGAAGCCCGAAAGGGCCATGAAGCGGCGCGGGTTGGCATATTCCCAAAGCGATGTGGGTCGTGTCAGGCGTTCAGACATGGCGCGGAGCCTATTCGTTCCTCTGGGGGTCCTCAACGTAGCCTAGTCGCACATTTTCACCGCAGGTTGATGCGGATTGCCGCAGCCGAGGCAAAAGGCAGCAGCGCGATGGTCGCCAGCGTGATACCGGCGAGGATCGCGAGCGGTGTATCGAGGGACATGCCCTCCGCCCCGCGCCGTGCAACTTCGGCGCCGAAGATCAACGTTGGCACGTAGAGCGGCAGCACGATCAGCGAGAGCAGCAGGCCGCCGCGCTTGAGCCCCACGGTGAGTGCGGCCCCGAATGTCCCGATGACTGAGAGTGCAGGTGTCCCGATCGCCAGCGATAGCGTCAGCCAGAGGTATCCGCCCTCGGGCAGGTTCAGCAGCACGCCAAGCGCCGGTGCCACCAGCGTGAGCGGCAGGCCGGTCGTCAGCCAGTGCGCCACGGCTTTGGTCGCGGCAACTCCTTCGAGCGGGATCGGGGCGGTGGCAAGCAGCTCAAGCGACCCGTCCTCGAAATCGAGCGCAAGGATCCGGTCAAGCGACAGCAGGCATGACAGCAGCGCCCCGAGCCACAGGATGCCCGCCGCGATCACCGAGAGCGTCGCGGAATTCGGCCCCACCGCGAAGGGTGTCAGCGTCACGACAATCAGGAAGAATGCCAGCGCGAGGCCGAACCCGCCGCCCGCCCGTACCGCAAGCGCAAGGTCGCGTTTCAACAGCGCGATCACAGGAAGGCCTCGTGGAAATCATCCGCATGCTGCGGGGCCTCGGCCTTGAAGGGGCCAAGCTGCAACACCTCGCCCTGCAACCCCAGATCGATATGGGTGGCGATCACGGCGCTCCCCCCGGCGTCGAGGTGGCGCGTGATGGCCGCGGCGAACAAGGCCACGCTGTCGGTGTCGAGCGAGACCGTGGGCTCGTCGAAGAGCCAGATCGGCCGGCCCGTGACCGCCATGCGGGCAAGGCCAAGCCGGCGCTTCTGACCAGCCGATAGCGACCCGCCCGGCCGCTCCACCAGTGTCTCCAGGTTGAAATCCCGAAGTGCCGCGCCGATGTCGGTCATCCCGTGCAGCCTGGCCCAGAAGGTCAGGTTTTCCCCGACGGTCAGCGTCGCCTTGTTGCCATCGGCATGAGAGGCATAGGCCATCGCCTCGGGTCCCGGATCGACGCTGCCCGCGTCGGCCGGTTGCAGCCCGGCCAGCGTCCGCAGCAAGGTCGTCTTGCCGATGCCATTGGGTCCGCGCAACACCAGCGCCTGGCCGGGAGAGACGCGAAAGCTCACCCCTTCCAGCACCCGAAGGCCGCCGCGGGTGCAGGCCAGGTTCGTCACGTGCATTTCCATGGCACCCGGTCTAGCCGAGCCATCGGCGAACCGGAAGGGACCGCGCCCGCGACATCGCGCGCGTCCCCTTCGGTTGGCCGTGGGGACACAGCGCGGGGAGGCTCCGACCATGCGGCATGGCGTGATGCGAGCGCCCAGAGGGGAGTTTTGCGGCACGCGGAAGGGCCTGCTGCGGATGCCACCGGATGCGCGGGGGCCATGAACCGGGCGGGATCGGAACCACTTCCGCCGCGACCATCACCAGGACCCGAAGCCTCGCCTTGGCAGCGAACATCGACCGGCGACACGGATTGCGGGCACCATCGGCCACCCGCCGGGTCCGACCCGGATCGACCGGCCGCGGTTCAGGCTCCGGCCGCGGCATCCTCCGCCGGCAAGGCCAGCACCACGGCCGCGACTCGCCGCCCTTCGCTCAGCAGGACGTTGTAGGTCCGGCAGGCGGAGGGGGTCGCCATCGGCTCTATGCCAATCCCGGCCTCCTCCAGCGCCGTGCGGAAAGCGGTTGGCGGGTGTGCGATCTCTGCCCCGGTGCCAAGTAGGATGAAGTCGATCTTGTCCACCAGCGCAAGGATCGGGGCCGGGTCGACATAGCCCGCCCAGGGCTGCACCCCGTCGCCCGACACGATCAGGCTGCCGTCGTGACGCTCTCCCCCGAGGGTGAAGAAACCGGGGCCGTAGCCCTCGAAAGGCAACGATCCGTCGAAAACGACCTCGTTCACGCGCATGGGGTCCTCCTTTTCAGAACACCGGCAGGGCCGCGATGGCGGAACCGGCGATGATGACATAGGCAACCGTGCGATACAGCCTTGCGTGCCTGGGGTCAAAGATCCGCGCGCCGAGCAGGTTGCCGATGATGTAGGGCACGATCAGGAGGACGCCAATCGCGAAGGCCTGCGGCACAAACAGCCCACGCAGCAGGAATGTGGCGGCCAGGAGAAACTCGAAGAGCAGCAGGAACAGCAACGTGTTGGCCCGGATCCGCTGGGCCGGATACTGGCCGCTCATGTAGGCGAAGACGACGGGCGGCCCGGGAAGGCCGGACGTGCCGCCCAGAAATCCACCCAGTCCACCGACGGCCACCAGCGCACGGCGATTCAGGACGATGTGGTGCCGCCAGCCGGACGCGAGGACGGCGACCATCAGCAACGCCAGTCCGGAGGCGATCCAGCGAAAGAGCGTATCGTCCAGCCGTTCCAGAACCATCGTGCCGAGCGGCAGCATGATGGCACAACCAAGCACGAGCGCGGCGACATCGCGGAGGCGTCCATCGCGGACGGCACGGGGGACAAGCGGCAGGGTCCCCACCAGATCGGCCGCCATGAGCGCAACGATCACCCAGACGGGATCGAGCACCAGCGAGCCGAGGGGGATGAAGATGAGCCCGGTGCCGAAGCCGGCAAAGCCGCGCACGAGGCCGGCGCCGCCGATGACGAGGGCGAGGTAGGCGAGGCCCGGCGTCTGCCAGGCCTCTGCCAGAAGGTCAGGCATCGATATTGGCGAACTGCGTCCCGGCCTTGCCGCCGTCACCGCTGTTCTTCGACCAGTCCCGCTTGACGCCAAGGCGCAACAGGATGGCGGAAGCCACGAAGACCGACGAATAGGTGCCGACCACGACGCCCCAGATCATCGCGAAGACGAACCCGCGGATCACGTCACCGCCCAGAATATAAAGCGAGATCAACGCGATCAGCGTGGTGACGGAGGTCATCACCGTCCGGCTCAGTGTCTCGTTGATGGAGATGTTGAGGACCTGCTTCAGCTCCGTCGACTTGTAGCGGCGCAGGTTCTCCCGAACACGGTCGAAGACCACAACGGTATCGTTGAGCGAGTAGCCCACGATGGTCAGCAGCGCCGCGATGATCGTCAGGTCGAAGCGGATCTGAAGGATGCAGAATATGCCGATGGTGACGGTAATGTCATGCACCAACGCCGCCACGGCACCGAGCGAGAACTGCCACTCGAAGCGCAGCCAGATATAGAAGAGCACCGCCGCGATGGCGAGGACCACGGCAAGGATCGCGGTCTGCACCAGCTCGCCGGAGACCTCCGGCCCGACGCTTTCGACGCTGGGGAAGGTGATCTCCGGATCGACACCCTGCAGGGCTGCCTCGATCGCCTGGATGGTGTCCGGCGTGATCGCCTCGTGGCCCTCCTGCGCCTGGATCCGGATCTGGGCGACCCGTTTGTCCGCGACGAAATCGGCATCGAACACCTCAGTGATCGAGATGTCACCGAGGTCCAGCGGACGCAGCGCCTGCCGGTATGCGCCGACATCGACGGCCTGCGTGCTCTCGGTGCGGATCGTCGTGCCGCCGAGGAAATCGATGCCGAAGTTAAGCCCGACCGCGAAGAACAGCATGACGGACGCCAGCATGGCGAAGACGGAGGCGCCGAAGGTGAGTTTCCAGCGCTTGAAGAAATCCCACTTGGTGTCCTTGGGAACCAGTTTCAGGCGCATATCAGACCTCGATCGTCTTGGGGCGGCGGCGTTCGAACCACATCACGATGATCAGCCGCGTCACGTAGATCGCGGTGAAGACCGAGGTGAGGATACCGAGGCCGAGCGTGATGGCGAAGCCCCGCACCGGGCCGGAGCCAAGCGCGAAGAGGATCACGGCGGTAATGAAGGTGGTGACATTGGCGTCCAGGATGGCCGAGAGGGCCTTCTCGTAGCCAAGCTCGATGGCGCGACTCGGGCCCCGTGCGGTCTTCAGTTCCTCCCGGATCCGTTCGAAGACAAGCACGTTGGCGTCCACAGCCATACCCACCGTCAGCACGATGCCGGCGATGCCGGGCAGCGTCAGCGTCGCCCCGATAATCGACAGCAGGCCGAAGATCAGCCCGACGTTGATGACCAGTGCAATGTTGGCGAAGATCCCGAACAACCCGTAGCTGAGCCACATGAAGACCAGCACTGCGACAAAGGCCACGATGGTGGCGATCTTGCCCGCGTCGATGCTGTCTTGCCCCAGCTCCGGCCCGATGGTCCGCTCCTGCAGGAAGGTCAGCTCTGCCGGCAGGGCACCGGCGCGCAACAGCACGGCAAGCTGGGTGCTGTCCTCCACCGTGAAACTGCCGGTGATGATCCCCGACCCACCCGGGATGTGATCCTGGATGACCGGGGCGGAAATCACCTCGTTGTCGAGGACGATGGCGAAGGGCGCGCCGATGTTCTCGGCCGTGTAGTCGCCGAACTTGCGCGCGCCGGTCGGGTTGAAGCGGAAGCTCACGGCGGGACGCCCGTTCTGGTCGAAGCTGGGCTGGGCGTCGGTCAGTTCCTCGCCGGAAACGACAGTGTCCTGCGACAGGATGTAGTAGACCCCCTCCTCGTCCATCGAGGGCGCGACGAAGTTCCGGGCCCCGGGCGCGGTGTCCGGGTCGGCGGTTCGGCTGACGACGCCGTGGAAGGTCAGCTTGGCGGTAGTGCCGATCAGCTCCTTGAGCTCGTCGGCAGACCCGATTCCGG
The DNA here is from genome assembly GCF_003003255.1 of Aliiruegeria haliotis. Lineage (GTDB taxonomy): Bacteria > Pseudomonadota > Alphaproteobacteria > Rhodobacterales > Rhodobacteraceae > Tropicimonas > Tropicimonas haliotis. Next base: position 388,892 of record NZ_PVTD01000001.1, on the reverse strand, counting down.
GCACGGAGATGACGATCCGGTCCTCGCCCTGGCGCTGGATCGAGGGTTCGCGGGTGCCGACCTCGTCGACGCGGCGACGCACGATCTCAAGCGACTGGCGCACCGTGCGGTCGTCGGTGGCCAGTTTCTCGGCTTCCGACAGGGTGATCACCAGCGTGTCACCCTGACCGGAGACGTCGATATCGTTGGACCCCGTGCCGGTCAGGCTCAGGATCGGGCGGGACAGTTCGGAGACGACCTCCATCGCCCGTCCCATCGCTTCGGGATTGGCGATCTTCACATGCAGCTCGCCCGCCGGCCCGTCGACGCGCCGGATCGACCCGACGGTCTCCCGTTCGGCCCGCAACGCGTCCCGAACCTCCGGCCAGTAGCCGTCCATGCGGTCGGCATAGACGTCTTCGACCTTCACCTCGGCGAGCAAGTAGGCGCCGCCCCGCAGGTCAAGGCCGAGATTGACGAGGCTGGACGGAAGCCAGCCCGGCCAGGCACTCATGTCCGCGAGGCGCTCGGGCGTTTCGCCCTCGGCCTCGATCAGCTTCACGGCGTCGTTGTGACGTTCGACCCGCGGATAGAAGGCGTTGGGCATGGCCATGAAAAGGACCAGTACCACCACGCCCCAGATCAGCAGGCGTTTCCAGAACGGGATTTGCAGCATGTGGGGGAGCGCCCTTCAGCAAGTGGTGTTTGGGGCTCAGCCCTCTGCGGGCTCGGTCTTGCTGAGAACCTGCGCGACGGTGGAGCGCACGACGCGCACCTTGGTACCATCGGCGATTTCGACTTCCAGCTCGTTGTCGTCCTTGACCTTCGCGACCTTGGCGATGATGCCGCCCTGGGTCACGATCTGGTCGCCGCGGCGCAGCTCGGACACCATCTTCTGATGCTGCTTCATCTTCTTCTGCTGCGGACGGATGAGCAGGAAGTACATGATGGCGAAGATCAGGATCAGCGGCAGGAACTGCATGATGGCTCCGGGGCCACCGGCACCGGCAGCCTGGGCATAGGCGGGCGTTGCGAACATGGGTGTTACCTCTTGTCTGGGCGGAAGGCGCAAAACCCCCGCGGATTTGGCGCGCACCCTATGGATCGCATGCGCCAAGTGCAAGACGATGACATGTCCGCGAGGCATCTGTCGTCACAGGGGCGCCTTGCGATATGCTGCTGTGCGAGAGGATCACGCGCATGGTTTCGGGAAAACGCATTGCCGCCGCGCGGCTGCTGGCCGCCGCGGGCCTGGCCTTCGGCCTCGCAGGGAATGCGGCCGCGCAGGGGCTCTATGCCAATGCGGCACCGATTCCCGAGGAGGATCAGGGGGCCTGGAACGCGGTCGGCCGACTGAACCAGGCCGGCTGGAACGAGCGTCAGATGTGCACGGCGACCCTGGTGGCGCCCGACAAGGTGCTGACGGCGGCGCATTGCGTCTACGACTTCCGGACCGGGAAACCCTCACGACCAAGTGAAGTCCACTTCGTGGCCGGATGGCGTGGTGGCCCCTTTGCCGCGCATCGCAAGGGGGCACAGATTCGGCTGCACCCCGACTACGACCCCGGCGCCCCGCCGGAGGCGACACGCACCCATTCCGACCTCGCGATCATGACGCTCGACACCCCGATACCGGACGAGATCGCCCAGCCCATCCCGGCCGACGTCGCCCCCGGCGAGCACGAGGCGATCCTTCTGGTCGGCTATCGGCGGGACCGCCCCCACCTGCCGAGCCTCTACGACGCCTGCCCGGTCACCTGGCGGGGGCAAATGTCCTATGCAGTGAAATGCCGGGTTATCGAGGGCAGCTCCGGCGGGCCGGTGGTCGCCCTGCGCGGTGGCGAAAAACGCGTGGTTGGCGTGATTTCTTCCTACGTGGTGATGCACCCGACGATCGGCACCCGGGTGGCGGTGCCAAAGCTGGAGATGCTGCTGAACGAATGAGGGGCGCGGCCCTGCATGGCGCTGGAATTCCGCGCACGACGGCAGGTGGCACGTCGGCTCCTTCGCCTGCCCGTCTGCGCGCTGCACGCATCCTCCCCCTTCCCTCTCCGCCTGCTTTGAGGCATAGCGCGCCCACGTATCAACCGATGGGCCTGAAGGAGAGACCCGATGCACGACATTCGCTTCATTCGCGAAAACCCCGAAGTCTTCGACGCCGGACTGGCGAAGCTGGGCGTGTCCTCGATGTCCTCCGAGATCCTGGCCATCGACAGCGCACGGCGCGAGAAGATTACCGCGGCAGAGGCCGCACAGGCGGAACGCAACGCCGCGTCGAAGCAGGTCGGCGCAGCCAAGGGGCGCGGTGACGAGGCCGAGTTCGAGCGCCTGCGCGCGCTCGTTGCCGACAAGAAAGCCGAGATCGCGCGGCTCGACGAGGAAGCCAAGGCCGAGGATGCCCGCCTGGCGGAGCTTCTCACCACGCTGCCCAACCTGCCCCTAGACGAGGTGCCTGAAGGCGCGGACGAGAATGACAACGTGGAGATCCGCCGCTGGGGCACTCCGCGGGAGTTTGATTTCGCGCCGAAGGAGCATTACGAACTGGCCGCCGTGCAGGACGGCATGGATTTCGAAACCGCGGCGAAGCTTGCAGGGTCCCGCTTCGTGCTCATGTCGGGCGCTGTGGCCCGGCTGCACAGGGCACTGGCGCAGTTCATGCTCGACACCCATACCACCGAGCACGGCCTGACAGAGGTCAACGGCCCGGTCATGGTGCGCGAGGAGATGATGTTCGGCACCGGTCAGCTTCCGAAGTTCGGCGAGGACAGCTACCTGCTGCGCGAAGGCTGGTGGCTGATCCCGACCTCCGAGGTCACGCTGACAAATATCGTCAACGACACCATCATCGAGGAAAGCTACCTGCCGCGCCGCTACGCCGCGCATTCGCTCTGCTTCCGTTCGGAGGCCGGCAGCGCGGGCCGCGACACGTCCGGCATGCTGCGCCAGCACCAGTTCGAGAAGGTGGAGATGGTTTCCGTCACCCACCCCGACAAGAGCCTGGAAGAGCATGAGCGGATGACCCGCTGCGCCGAGGTGATCCTCGAAAAACTGGACATCCCCTACCGCACCGTCGTGCTCTGCACCGGCGACATGGGCTTCGGGGCGCGCAAGACCCACGACATCGAGGCCTGGCTACCCGGGCAGAACAGCTACCGGGAGATTTCCTCGGTCTCCGTCTGCGGCGATTTCCAGGCCCGGCGCATGAACGCCCGTTTCCGCCCCGAGGGCGGCGGCAAGCCGGAGTTCGTGCACACGCTGAATGGCTCCGGACTCGCCGTCGGCCGCTGCCTGATCGCAGTGCTGGAGAACGGCCAGCAGGAGGACGGTTCGGTCCACCTTCCGCAGGCGCTTCACCAGTGGCTCGGCGGCAAGACACGCATCACCGCCGCGGGCGAGCTGGTCTGATACCCCCCTGCCGGGCAGCCATCGGTTGCCCGGCGTCCCTGCCCTACCGTGCAACGACGGCAACCAACCACGCGCCCGCGTCGGAAATGACGCAACCCGCCCCCTTGCATCCGGCGCCCCGTTGCGGGAAATCCCTTTTCACCGACAGACATCAGGATATCCGACATGTTTCCCAGCGTTCCCCCGGAAAAGACCGCCCAAGGCAAGGCTCCGATCTTCCTGTTTGGCGTCGGCGCGCAGAAGGCGGGAACGACCTGGCTTTATGACTACCTCTACCAGAACCCGGCCGCTGTGCTGCCGGTGGAGAAGCAGATGGACTACTTCTCCGTCCGGTTTCAGCCGGAGCGTTTCAAGCACATCCTCGACTTCAAGATGCACAAATTGAAGCGCCTGGCGGATGAGCGCATCAAGATGGTGAAGAAGGGCGACCTCTTCGGCGATGCCGACGAGATCCTGTCGGTGATGGATTCGGTTTTGAACCAGTTCCAGCCCGACCGCTACATCCCGTATTACCAGAGCCTGCTGCGGAGCAAGGAAGGCGCCACGCTGACGGCCGACATCACCCCGGAATACGCCTGTTTCAATGTCGAGCAATACAGAAAGATGCGGACAATGGCCGTCGAGGGCGGGTTCCGCCCGAAGGTCGTGTTCCTGATGCGCGACCCGCTGGAACGCTGCTTTTCGCAACTGCGGATGCTCGACCGTTTCGTCGCCGAAAAAGGCGAAAGGCTGAAGGGCGACCCGGCCCACAAGCGATTCCTGAAGGCGATCAAGACAGACCGCTGCGAACGGTTTACCCGCTATGGCCGAACAGTGAGGTCGCTCGAAAAGGTCTTCAGGAAAGACGAGCTTTTCTACGGGCTCTACGAGGATTTCTTCAACAACGACGAAGTCCAGCGCCTGTGTGATTTCCTGGAGATTCCCTTCGTGGATCCGGATTTTAAACACCGCGCGAATGCCTCCCCCCGCAAGAAAGAGCCGTCAGAGGCCGACAAGGCCGCTGCACGCGAGTACTACGCGGAGGTCTATTCCTTCGCCCGCAAGCGCTTCGGCGAAGAGCGAATCAATCGCCTCTGGACGTTCTGAGCGAACCGGCCCCACGCGGGTAGGCAGGGGAACCGCTCACCGGGCACAGATACCGGACATGCCCGATTTCCGGGTCCGACAGCGGTCGTGAGGTCGGCGGGCCAGTAACTCTCCCCTGAGCCGTGGCACAATGTCGGAACGAGGGTGCACCCGTTCTCTGCCACGGGCCGAACGCGCTCGGAAACCCCGGTTCGTCCCCTGCAGCAGAAAAGGCAAAGAGCGCGTCGATCCGCCCTGGAACCACCGTGCTTGCGATGCTTCGCACGGCATGGCGATACCGGTCCACGACCGAATGTCCGCATCGCAACACATCTCTGGACGGGATGGAACGCAGCCTTGCGCCATGGCGCGGGCGTCCCGTCAGGCGTTTGGCGGCTTCTTCCCGAGGTGCTTGCGCAGCCGTGACGGCGTGGACTTCTTCTTGTCCTTGTACGGGTTCTTGTCCGACTGGCTGCGGAACGTCAGCCGGATCGGTGTGCCCGGCATGTCAAAGTCCTCTCGCAACCCGTTGACAAGATAGCGCTTGTAGCTATCGGGCAACTTCTCTGGGAAGGAGGTCATGATGACAAATGCCGGCGGGCGCGTCTTCACCTGTGTCATGTAGCGCAGCTTCACCCGGCGTCCGCCCGGTGCGGGGGGCGGGTGCGCCTCCAGCATTCCGGTGAGCCACTGGTTGAGCCGCGCCGTCGGCACACGGCGGTTCCAGACCTCGTGCGCCCGGACGATGGCGTCGTGCAAGCGGTCCAGCCCGCGCCCGGTCTTGGCCGAGACTGTGATCAACGGCGCGCCCTTGAGCTGCGGCAGCAGGCGGTTGAATGCCTCCTTCAGCTCCGCCAGCTTCTCCTGCTTCTCGTCTTCGAGGTCCCACTTGTTGACGGCGACGACGACCGCCCGGCCCTCCCGCTCCGCGAGGTCGGCGATGCGGAGGTCCTGCTGTTCAAAGGGAATCTCTACGTCGAGCAGCACGACGACCACCTCGGCGAACTTCACCGCCCGCAGCCCATCGGAGACCGAGAGCCGTTCCAGCTTCTCCTGCACCTTGGCTTTCTTGCGCATACCGGCGGTGTCAAAGACCCGCATATGGGTGCCATTCCACTCCACCGGCAGCGCGATGGCGTCGCGGGTGATGCCCGCCTCCGGGCCGGTCAGCAGGCGGTCCTCGCCGATGATGCGGTTGATCAGGGTCGATTTGCCGGCATTTGGCCGCCCCACCACGGCAACCTGCACCGGCCTTGCGCGGGTGATCAGCGGTGCATCCTCGCCCTCATCCTCTTCCGACACCTCGACATCGACCTGCGGGGCCTCCGCCGCGGCGCGTGCGTCGAAACCATCCGCCAGCGGCATCAGCGCGGCATGCAGGTCGGCCATGCCCTCGCCATGCTCCGCCGAGATGCGAATCGGATCGCCAAGGCCGAGGGAATAGGCCTCGTAGACGCCCGCGTCGGATGCGTTGCTTTCCGATTTGTTGGCGGCGAGCAGCACATGCTCCGACTTGCGGCGCAGGATATCGGCGAAAACCTCGTCGGCGGGGGTCACGCCCTGCCGCGCATCCAGCATGAACAGGCAGACATCGGCCATTTCCACGGCGCGCTCTGTCAGCCGGCGCATTCGGCCTTGAAGCGACTCGTCGGTGGCTTCCTCCAGTCCGGCGGTGTCGATCACGGTGAAGCGGAGATCGCCGAGACGGCCCTCCCCCTCGCGCAGGTCACGGGTGACGCCCGGCTGGTCATCCACCAGCGCCAGACGCTTGCCGACAAGGCGGTTGAACAGGGTCGATTTGCCGACATTCGGGCGACCGACGAGGGCCAGGGTGAAGGACATCTTGCGCTCTTGAAGCAGGGAATCGGGTGCGATCTGTTTCCTTAGACTGTTTCGCCAAGGCATTGAAGTCCATTCGCACGCGCGCGGACCGGTGCATAAGCGCCGGGGTCAGGATCACCCGAAATGCGCAGCCCGATGGCTAGCGATAGGCGATCAGCTTGCCCTTGGTGGTCACGAGGTAGAGCGTGCGATTGACAACGACCGGGTTGGAGGCCGCGCCATCCTCGATCGGCACGGCGGAGACAAGCGCACCGTTGACCGGGTTGAAGCTGCGGATATTGCCATCGTCGGAGGCGACAATCAGGCGCCCGCCTGCCAGCACCGGTCCGTAGTGGGCGAAGACATCGCGATACCGGCGCGGTTTCTCCTTCTTGAACCCCGGCAGGTTCTTGGCCCAGATCACCTCCCCTGTGCCGGCATTGATGCGGACGATCTGCTGCAAGTCGGTGACCGCGAAGACCGAGCCGCCGGCAACCCAAACCGGGCTCAACGCGCCTTCGGTGGCCGTCCAGCGCCGCTCGCCGTTGTTGACGTCGATCGCGGCAAGCCGGCCGGACGGAGACCCGGCATAGACAGTGTTGCCCACGATGACCGGATCGGCAGAGATGTCGGAGAAGCCGGCATAGGCATAGCCGAGGCGCTGTCCGGCGAGCGTCGACGACCACACCCGGATGCCGCCCTTGCGCAGGGTAGCGACAAGCTCGGCGGAGCCGAAGGGAAAGATGGCGACGCGGCTGTTCACCGCCGGGCCGGAGCCGTTCACGGTTGCCGATGGCGACGGCGCGGCGGGGGCTTCCCATTGCAGACGCCCGTCGGAGGCGCGCACGGCGAAGGCCCTGTTGTCTCGGCTGGAGACGTAGATCAGCCCGCCGGAATAGGTGGGTGCACCTGCCACGGGAGCGTCGAACTGCTGGGTCCAGAGGGTCGCGCCGGTGGTCGGGCTGAGCGCGTGGAGCTGCCCGAAGCCGGTGGTCACGAAAAGGCGGCCATCGCCGTAAGCCAGCCCGCCCCCGGAGGCATGTTTCCTGTTCTCCCACTCCGGTGTGAGATCACGCGACCAGATCGGCTGGCCGGAGGTGGTGTGTGCCATCGCGCCGCTGCGGGCATCGAGCGTGAAAACGCGACCACCCACGACAATCGGGTCGGCAGTGATCATTGCCTGCCGGCTGTTGCCCTCGCCGATGTCGGCGGACCAGATACGGGTCAGGCTGGCGCCGAGCGCCGGATGGGCAAGCCGGTGCTGGGCAGAGCCGCCACGGTGGGTCCAGGCGGTGTGGTTGACCTGTCGCGGTGTGGAGAAGGCCACGCTGCGGGACACCGCGGAGGCAGCGCCGCTGCCCTGCGCCGCCGCGCTGGAGGCCGGCACGCCGGCTTCGGAGACCGAAAGCGGGGTGCGCACGTCGTAGCGTTCGCCCGGCAGGGGCGGGTCGCCTCCGCACCCGGCGAGAATCACGGCCACCATGGCCAGTGCCGCGGTCCTACCCAATGCCATCACACACATCCCCCGTCTTTCCGTCCGCCGTGCGCAGGCACGCTCAGCCGGCCTCGTTCTCGTCTTCGGCGCCAAGCGCCAGCATCAGTTGCGAGACGCGCTGAAGCAAGCCCTGCGTGAGCGAAGGTTCCTCCAGCAGCACCCGGCCGGCCTCGATGGCGTCCTCGGTCTGTCCGGCAGCGGCAAGATCAAGCACCTGTTGTTCCATCGCCAGCGCACGGTAGGGAGCGCCCGGCTTCGCCAGCCTGTTGAGCACCTGGCTGCGCAGATCCGCCGTCATGCTCTCGGCGTCGATCAGGACCATCTTCAGCGCCGCAAGATCGCTGTAGGCCTGCGGGGCGGCCGAATCCTCGGCGAGCGGCTTCAGCAGTGCGGCGGCGGCCTCCGGGTCCTCGGCGGCAAGCGCCTCTGCGGCCGTCAGAAGCGCCAGCACGCCTTGCAGCTCCGGCGCGCCTTCAACGCCTTCCAGCCCGGCCATGCGTGCCTCTGGCGTGGCTTCGTCCAGCGCCGACAGGATCGCATCGCCCGTGGACTGGGCTGCGGACCGGTCGCTGGCCTTGCGGTACTCGTTGTAGGACGCACCGCCGACAAGCGCTACGACCACGAGTCCGGCGATCCAGCCGTACTTGCGCAGGGTCGCGTACAACCGGTCCCGGCGAACCTCTTCCGTGACCTCATCGATAAAGCTGTCTGTGTCGCTCATGCGTCCCTGCCTGTTCTGTGGCGCGGCCCCTGCCCCGCCAGGCGCCGGAAGCGCCTGAAAAGGCGGGCGTCCGGTCGCTGTCGAAAACGCCCCCTCTTACCCCGAAGCCCGGCGGGATGCCAAGACCCGGAAGCGCCGGGACACCACGGAGGCAGCGTTCTGCCCCATGGCCGGATGGCGGCTCGGGGCAGTACCTTGAGCCTCTCGGCCGTCAGGAGGTCGCGCCGGGACCCGGCGTGGCCCTTCCGGTGCACCGTTCCCCCGGCGACATCTGCCGTCGCGGCAAGCAGCCCGGAGACGCCGCTCGGGGCGCGCGCCTTGCGCCGCACGCGGCACACCGCGCTTGCGACCCCTTTGACGGAGATGTAATCTACTCCTGCAATTTCAACGTAAAACATATATCTGAAGGGCCCCACCCTTGCGCTCGTAGCGCTTTGGGTCCATCAGACCCGCAGCTTGAACGCTCGAAAAAGAAAACAGAAAGGCATTTCAATGCGGTGGTTTTCAGTGCTGCTCGCCTTGCTTGTCGCGAGTGTCGTGTACCTCTTTGTCATGGAGCGGGACTCCCTGCTTCGTTTCGCCGGAATGGACGGGAATGCCCCCGAGGACGTCGTCGCGGAAACCGTGGACGAGACAGAAGCCTCGGCCGACGACCGGGTTTCCGTTGTCGTCATGGCTTCGACCGCGCGTCTCATCGACAATGCGGTGCAGGTGCGCGGCCGGACCGAGGCCGCCCGACAGGTCGAGGTAAAAGCCGAGACCTCCGGCCTGATCGTCTCCGAGCCGCTGCGCAAGGGCGCCATGGTGGAGGCCGGGCAATTGCTCTGCGAGATCGACCCGGGCACCCGCGAGGCCCAGCTTGCAGAAGCACAGGCCCGTCTGGCCGAAGCGCAGGCCGGCCTTCCGCTGGCGCAGGCACGCCTCACGGAGGCGGAGGCCCTGTTGACGGAGGCGGAGATCAACGACCGCGCCGCGACGAAGCTGATCGAGGGCGGCTATGCCTCCGAAACCCGCGTGGCCTCGACCAAGGCGGCTGTGTCTTCCGCACGGGCGGGGATAGAATCGGCGCGTTCCGGACTGGAATCGGCAACCTCCGGCGTTCAGGCCGCCGCGGCCTCCGTCGCCGCCGCCGAGCGGGAGATCGATCGCCTGAAACTCGTGGCCCCGTTCGACGGCCTTCTGGAAACCGACACCGCCGAACTTGGCGCGTTGATGCAGCCGGGATCGCCGTGCGCCACGGTGATCCAGCTCGACCCGATCAAGCTTGTGGGCTTCGTGCCGGAAACGCAGGTGGAAGCCATCGCGGTCGGTGCCGCGGCCCGCGCCCGTTTGGTGACGGGCACCGAGGTGGAGGGCAAGGTCACGTTCCTGTCGCGCTCCGCCGATCCCGTGACCCGCACCTTCCGGGTGGAAATCGAGATCCCGAACCCCGCGCTCCGCATCCGTGACGGGCAGACCGCCGATATCGCCATTGCCGCCGCAGGCGTCACCGCGCATCTCGTGCCGGCCTCTGCGCTGACACTGGACGACGGGGGCCGGCTGGGCGTGCGGCTGGCAATCGAGGATGCCGACAAGGGCGTCGTGGCGCAGTTCGCCCCGGTGGACTTCCTCAAGGACAAGCAGGAAGGCGTCTATGTCGCCGGGCTCGACACCAATGTCGACCTGATCGTCGTGGGACAGGAATACGTGACCGACGGCGTGCCGCTGGAACTGACGTTCCGCGACGGCCCGGCCACCCAGTAGATCGGACCAGGAGACAGCGCATGACCGGCATCGTCGATTGGGCCTCTCATCACACGCGAATGATCCTCGCCTTCATCGGCCTCGCCATCGTGGCGGGGACGGCGACCTATATCGGGTTGCCGAAGGAAGGCGAGCCCGACATCGAGATCCCGGCAATCTTCATCTCCGTCCCCTTCCCCGGCATCTCCGCGGCCGACGCCGAGAAGCTGCTGGTCAAGCCGATGGAAACGGAGATGGCGGATCTCGACGGGCTGGAGACGATGTCCGGCACCGCCGTGGAAGGCTATGCCAACCTCGTTCTGGAGTTCGAGTTCGGCTGGGACAAGTCCGGCACCATGGCCGACGTGCGCGCCGCGATGGACAAGGCGGAAGCGAACTTCCCCGAAGGTGCGGAGAACTACTCGGTCGACGAGTTCAACTTCTCCGAATTTCCTATCGTCATCGTGAACCTCACCGGCCCGTTGCCGGAGCGCACGCTGCTGCGGATCGCCAACGACCTGCAAACCGACCTTGAGCGACTGGAGCCGGTACTCGAAGCCGCGCTGGCCGGGCATCGCGACGAGATGGTCGAGGTCACCATCGACCCGCTGAAACTCGAAGCCTACAACGTCACCGCCGGCGAGCTGATCAACGCGGTGTCCAACAACAACCAGTTGATCGCGGCCGGGGAGATCCAAGGCGACCAAGGGTCCTTCGCGGTCAAGATCCCCTCTTCTTTCGAGACGACGGCAGATATCTACGCCATCCCGGTGAAGGTAAACGGGGATTCCGTCATCACGCTGGGCGACCTCGCGACGATTTCCCTGACCTACGAGGATCGCGCCGGAACCGCGCGGTTCGACGGCGACAAGACGGTCGCCCTGCAGGTGGTCAAGCGCAAGGGCTACAACATCATCGACACCGTCGCGATGGTGCGCGAAACCGTGCAGGAGGCACGGTCCAAATGGCCGCCGGAACTACAGGACGCCATCGTCGTCGGCACCTCCAACGACATGTCGGTCCAGGTCGAATCCATGGTGCGGCAGCTCGAAAGCTCGGTACTGACGGCCATCGGGCTGGTGATGATCGTGGTGCTGGCCGCGCTCGGCCCGCGCCCGTCGCTGCTCGTTGGGTTCGCGATCCCCACGTCCTTCCTGATGTGTTTCCTCTTCATGTCGCTGATGGATATCGCGGTGTCCAACATCGTCATGTTCGGCCTGATCCTGTCGGTCGGGATGCTGGTCGACGGGGCCATCGTGGTGGTGGAATATGCCGACAAGCGCATTCAGGCCGGCACCGGCCCGATGCATGCTTATGTCGAGGCCGCCAAGCGGATGTTCTGGCCGATCATCTCTTCGACCGGCACGACGCTCTGCGCCTTCCTGCCGATGCTGTTCTGGCCCGGGGTGCCGGGCGAGTTCATGGGCATGCTGCCGGTGACCCTGATCTTCGTGCTGTCGTCCTCGCTCATCGTGGCGCTGGTGTTCCTGCCGGTGATGGGCGGCGTCTCTGGCCGGCTCGCGCGCAGCTTCCACCATGTGGCGGAGGCGATCCGCCCCTGGCCGTGGATCGTCAAGGCCGTGCTCGTGCCGCCCTCGATGTACCTGATCTTCGTCGGCGCCATGCAGGTGCTGAACCCTGCCTACATCCTGCCCGGCGACGCGGGCGCATCCGGGCGCGTGCTCGGCGTGCTGGTCCTGTTCTTCGGCGCCTTCGCCACCTCCATCACCCTTGACGCGGCCAAGCCCACGTGGCGCAAGCGGCGCATTCGCGCCGGTCACCGCCGCACTTTGTTCGGCTGGATCATCAAGATCATTGCCGGCAACCCGATCATGCCCATCGTCGTGGCCGTGGGTGTCGGGTTCTTCGTCATGTCCACCTTCTCCTACTACGGCGCGAACAATCGCGGCGTGGAGTTCTTTGTCGAGAGCGAGCCGGAGCAGGCCATCGTCTACGTCCGCGCGCGCGGCAACCTCTCCATCGACGAGAAGGACGCCATGGTCCGCGAGGTCGAGGAAATCGTCCTGCGGGAGCCGGGTGTCGACAACGCTTTCTCCTTCGCCGGAGAAGGCGGGCTGAACGCGAATACGGGTGGCGCAAGCGGGCCTCGTGACGCCATCGGCCAGATCCAGATCGAGCTTGTCCGTTGGGAGGATCGCACCGATCGGCCGGATCTCGACGGGGATCTGGTCCTTGCGCGGCTCGAAGAGGAACTGGCCAAGGTACCCGGGATCTACACGGAGGTTCTCAACCTCTCCATGGGGCCTGGGTCCGGCAAGCCTGTGCACCTGCGCCTGACCGGCGACAACTGGACGTCGCTCATCGCCTCCGTCGAAGGCGCGGTTGACCGTTTCGAGGCAACCCCCGGCCTGTTCGGCATCGAGGACACGCTGCCCCTGCCGGGCATCGACTGGCAGATCGATGTCGACGTCGCCAAGGCGGGCCGCTACGGCGCCGATGTGGCGACCGTGGGTGCCATGGTGCAGCTTGTCACCCGGGGCATCCTGCTCGACACGATGCGGGTCGACAGCTCCGACGAGGAGATCGAGATCCGGGTGCGCCTGCCCGAGGAGGACCGCCTGCTGTCCACCCTCGATTCCCTGAAGGTGCGCACATCCTCTGGCCTCGTGCCCCTGTCGAATTTCATCACCCGCAAGCCGGTGCCGAAACTGGCGCGCATCGACCGGGTGGATTCGGAACGCTACTACGACGTGAAGGCCGACGTGCGCGCGAACCTTGCCAAGCTGGTAGACGGCGACGGCGAGATCGTCGACATCGTCAACGCGGAGGCCGCGCAAACCGACCCCGCGATCATCGATCGCGTCGCGTCCGAGGGCCTCTCCGTCGTGCCGCTCACCCCGACCGAGCGCATCGCCGAACTGACCCGCTGGATAGAGACCGAGCGTCCCTTCGCCGATGACGTCAGCTGGCAGTGGACCGGCGACCAGGAAGATCAGGAGGAAAGCCAGGCCTTCCTGCAAACCGCCTTTGCCGGCGCGCTGGCGCTGATGTTCGTGATCCTGCTGACGCAGTTCAACAGTTTCTACAATGCCACCCTGGTTCTGCTTGCCGTGGTATTGTCGACCGCGGGTGTGTTGATCGGCATGCTGGTGATGCAGCAGCCCTTCTCCATCATCATGACCGGCACGGGCATCGTCGCCCTGGCCGGGATCGTGGTGAACAACAACATCGTGCTGATCGATACCTACCAGGAATACAGCCAGTACATGCCGCGGATCGAGGCGATCATCCGCACCGCCGAGGCGCGCCTGCGCCCGGTGCTGCTGACCACGATCACCACCATGGCGGGACTTGCGCCGATGATGTTCGGCCTCAGCCTCGATTTCTTCGGTGGCGGCTACACGGTCGACAGCCCCACGGCCCTGTGGTGGAAACAGCTGGCGACGGCGGTGGTTTTCGGGCTCGGGACAGCCACTGTGCTGACGCTGGTGTTCACGCCGTCGATGCTCGCCTTGCGGGTCTGGTTCTGGGAAGGCGCCTATGGTGGGGTTCGCCTGATGCGCGTGCTTGGTGGCGGTCGCCGCGGCCGCGCTGCGCAGGACTGGAAACTCGGCCGCGCCGCCAGCCGCGTTCGCGCGCCGGAACTGGTCTGGATCGACCCACAGGACGTCGCAGAAGAACAGACCACGCCGGTGGATGCGGCGCCGGCAACCGGGTCCGACACCTCCTTCGCGCAGGCCGGGGAACCAACGCCTGCCCCTGTAGATCCCGCGCCGGCCCCCGGCACAATCGACGAGATCTGGAAAACGGATCCGGTATCTGCGGGCACCAAGGCAAAGCCGGCCAACGATCCCGACGACCAGCCGCCCGGCCCCAACGTCCGGGCAGCGGAATAGGCAATCGACGGGGCCGGGCAGGCGCAATGCCCGGCCCTCGTTTCATCTGACGCCGAGGTGATCGCGACGACGACCAGCCACATCTGGCGGGGCATGACAGCCTGCACTCCAGCGACCAAGCATGAGACCTCCCCCCGAGGCGGCCAACTCGCCTACGGCCAATGACTTCGAGCCCGGCCAGTCCATTCGGTTCAGGGCGCCCCGACGCGGCCCCCCACAACAGCAGCCCTGCACGTCCACGCCTCCGGCGCGCAGGGTCATCCACCGGTCGCGTCGACATCGTGATGAGATTCGGGTGGGCGCAACCGTGCCTGTCCCGGATCAGGCCCGGCCAGATGCGGCGCCTCCAGTCACACCGCCGTCCCGCCTCCCGCAGAGTGCCCACCGGACGACGGCGCCAGTTGGTTCAGTGTTGCGTCGGGGTTGGCGGACCCGGACCTACACGGCTGGCGATAAGGTCCCCCGACCGCATCGGCATCGTGGCAACAGTTTTCGGCGCGTAGCCGGGCCCGTCCCGGAATACATCCGGCCAAACGCCGCGCCGACAGTCCCACGGATGTCCGGCATCACACATGATGACCACCGGACCATGGCACCTTTCGAATCAATGTCACATCGCGGTCGCCAGCAACGGCGCTACACGGCGGGCGATGGGCTCACGCAACCGCATCGGCATCGCGACTGCTTCGCTGCGTGTCCCACATCGACGCGTAGCGTCCGCCCTGCGCCAGCAATTCCGCGTGGCTGCCCCGTTCGACAACCTCGCCCGAGTCCAGCACCACGATCTGGTCGGCATCGACGACAGTGGAGAGCCGGTGCGCGATCATCAGGACCGTGCGCCCCCGCCCCATGGCCGCCAGAGATGCCTGGATGTCCTGTTCGGTCCGGGTATCGAGCGCAGAGGTCGCCTCGTCCAACAGCAGGATCCGCGGGTTCTTCAGGATTGTCCGGGCGATACCCACACGCTGTTTTTCCCCGCCCGAGAGCTTCAGCCCGCGCTCGCCGACCTGTGTCTCGTATCCTTTCGGCAGACCCAGCACGAAGTCGTGGATCTCCGCCGCCCGCGCGGCCGCCTCGACCTGTTCGCGTGTCGCCTGCGGATCGCCATAGGCGATGTTGTAGTAGATCGAGTCGTTGAAGAGCACGGTGTCTTGCGGCACCACTCCGATCGCGCAATGCAGCGAATGCTGGGTGACGTCGCGAACATCCTGCCCGTCAATCCGCAGCGCCCCGGCATCCACGTCATAGAACCGAAACAGCAGCCGGCCGATGGTCGACTTTCCCGAGCCGGTCGGCCCGACGATAGCAAGGCTCCGGCCCGCCGGCACGGTGATGGAGACACCTTTCAGGATTGGCCGCTCCGGCTCATAGCCGAAGTGGATATCGTCCAGGACGACCTCGCCCCGGACGCAGTTCAGGTTCGGCGCGCCGGGCTTGTCCACGACCTCCGCGGGCTGCTCCAGCAAGTCGAACATTTCTCCCATGTCGACAAGGCTCTGCCGGATCTCGCGGTAGACCGTGCCGAGGAAGTTGAGCGGCATGATGATCTGGATCATGTAGGCGTTGACCATGACGAAATCCCCGACCGTGAAATCGCCCGACGCCACCCCCATTGCCGCCATCACCATGACCGCGACCAGACCCGCGTTGATGATCACCCCCTGCCCGAGGTTGATCAGCGCCAGCGAATAGGCGGTCTTCAGCGCGGCGACCTCGTATCCCGCCATCGCGGAATCGTAACGGTCGGCCTCCCGCCGGTCGGCGCCGAAGTACTTCACAGTCTCGAAGTTCAACAGCGAATCGACGGCCCGCTGGTTGGCCTCGTTGTCCTGTTCGTTCATCTCGCGCCGAATGCGCACGCGCCACTCGGTGATCGCGAAGGTGAACCAAACATAGAGTGCGATGGTCACCACCAGCACCGCGAGGAACCGCCAGTCGAACAGCACCACCAACACACCGCACACCATGATCAGCTCCAGCAGCAGCGGCCCGATGGAGAACAGAAGAAAGCGCAGCAGGAAGGAGACGCCCTTGACCCCGCGTTCCATGATCCGGCTCAAAGCGCCGGTCTTGCGCGTGAGGTGGTAGCGCAGGCTCAGCGCGTGGATATGGCGGAAGGTTCGCAATGCAAGCTTGCGCAGCGCACCCTGGCTGACCCGCGCGAAGATCACGTCCCGCAATTGCTGGAACAGGATATTGAGCAGCCGGGCGCCCCCGTAGGCCACCGTCAACCCGATCGCCCCGAGCCCCAGGATCGTCGCCGCGTCCGGCGCGTCGCCGGCCAGCGCATCAACCGCCTGCTTGTAAAAAAGGGGTGTCGCCACTGCCACCAGCTTTGCCAGAACCAGGACGGCCAGAGCCGAGACCACGCGCAGCTTCACCCCGGCCTCGCCGTGTGGCCAAAGGTAGGGAACGACGTTCCGCAACACCTTCGCACCGCGCTGCCGCTCTTCGGTCTGGATCTCGTCTGCCATGGCTCGCCCCTGCTCGCTGGCGCGCAGCCTATGCCGCGCCGGTGCCATTGACCAGCGCATGGCAGCCGCTGTCGTGCGCTGCCGTGCAGGCGGGCCCCGGATCCCAGCCTGCCCCCCCTGTCGCCCCCTTGCCCCGCACCCGCCCCGCTGCTAGGGCTGCCGGAACCCGAGAGAAACAATCGACAAACTGCCGTGACCGCCGCACCCCGCCTGGAGATCGACCAGATCACCCGCCATTTCGACGGGCGCGATGTCGTGGCCGGCGTGTCGCTCTCGGTCACGCCGGGGCAGGTTACCTGCCTTCTGGGCCCCTCCGGCTGCGGGAAGTCTACCACGCTGCGCATTGTCGCCGGGGTCGACCGTCAAACCACCGGCCGCATTCTCGTGGACGGCGTGGTTGTCTCCGATGACGGCCGCCACGCGCCGCCCGAACACCGTGGCATCGGGCTCATGTTTCAGGACTTTGCCCTTTTCCCTCACCTGAGCGTTGCCCACAACGTGGCCTTCGGGCTCGACGGGGGGCTGCGCCGTCACGAGGCGCGGGTCCGTGAGCTCTTGGAGCGGGTGGACCTCGGCGGGTTTTTCGACGCGTTCCCGCACCAGCTCTCCGGGGGCGAGCAGCAGAGGGTGGCACTGGTCCGCGCGCTGGCACCGCGCCCGGCGATCATGCTGATGGACGAGCCGTTCTCCGGCCTCGACAACCGCCTGCGCGACGAGATCCGGGACCGCACCTTGGCGTTGCTGAAGGAAGAGAACACCGCCGTCCTGCTCGTCACCCACGAGCCGGACGAGGCGATGCGCATGGCCGACGAGATTGCGCTCATGCGCGCAGGCCGGATCGTCCAGCAGGGTGCGCCCTACCATGTCTACAACACGCCGGTAGACCGGGCGGCGGCCGGGTTCTTCTCTGACATCAACGTGCTCCGGGGGACCTCCCGGGGCGCGCTGACCGACACGCCCTTCGGCCAGTTCCTGACCCCCGGCCTGTCGGACGGTGCCCCGGTGGAAATCGTGATCCGCCCCCAACACCTGCGCATCGATTTCGATCGCCAGGGACGCGGCCCCAACCCGACCGCCAGCGATGGCGTCGCAGCCCGGGGCGTGGTGCAACGGGCGCGTTTCATGGGCCGTGAAAGCCTTGTGGAATTCCGCATGGACCACGACGGCTCCAGCCTGAAGGCAACGGTGCCGGCGGTGTTCCTGCCGAAGCCCGGCACGCCGCTTTGGCTGACACTGCGGCGCGACCGCTGTTTCGTCTTCCCGGCCTGAGTCGCCAAAGAACCGGGGCGCTCCCGCCCGTCGTCGATGCATCGAAGATGCACCGCCTCCCGTTTGGCAGGGCCGCGCTGACGCGCGGTGCGCGCGCCTCTCCGACGCCGTCTGGCCAAACCGGGACAACCAGGGTTCGGTCGCGGCCCCTTTCCCGCACCAGCGAACCGGCGCCCGGGCTTCCGCGCTTCCTCCAGCCGCGCCGAAGCGCACGCCCTCCCGGCGGATGCCCTTGCCCGCCGCCACAGCCGGCCAGGATACCGGCCAATCTCCCCCGGCATCCCGGCTTCCTCCCTGTGCCGGCCGCCCGGCCTGCCACCCCGCCCGCGGCACGCCCACGCCGCGCAGCGGCGCCACCGCCGTTCGAGCTCCGCTCGGCGGCAACACCCCCGTCCGGCTCCGCGCCGTTGGCCGTGGGTTCGCCCCCACCCGCAGGAGATGCCCAAATTCACGCAATTCCATTGCGGATCCGCACCGTTGCCCGCAAGAAAAATTCGCCCCTCGGCGCTCTTTGGGGGTTTGATCTCCCGCGCGAAACTCATAAGTAATCTCCGAAGCCGTCACTATGGGCGGGCGTCACGCCACCGACAGACCCCGCCAAAGGGAGTAGGAATATGCTGAACAACATCGGCCCCATGGGCCTGCTGCTCATCGCAGTCGTCGTCATCGTGCTCTTCGGGCGCGGCAAGGTCTCCTCGCTCATGGGCGAAGTGGGCAAGGGCATCACTGCCTTCAAGAAGGGCGTAAACGAGGGCAAGCAGGAGCTGGAAGACCAGTCGGCCGACGTCGCCCGCGACGTGACCCCGGAAGACGAGACCGCCGAGAAGGACAAGGTCTGACCCTCGCCCGGCCGGGTCCGATCCCGGCCTGGCGAAGGCCTGATCCGGGCCTGATCCGGGCCACGCCCGATCCCTTTCCCTGAACCGAACCGAGGCTGCCGCATGTTCGATATTGGCTGGACCGAGCTGATGATGATCGGCATCGTTGCGCTGATCGTGGTCGGCCCCAAGGACCTGCCTGTCATGTTCCGTACATTGGGCAAGTTCACCGCCCGGCTGCGCGGCATGGCACGGGACTTCACACGCGCGATGGAGGAAGCCGCCGACGAGGCCGGGGTCAAGGATGTCGCCAAGGACATGCGCAAGATGACCAACCCCAAGGCCATGGGGATGGACGCGCTGAAGGATGCCGCCGGGTTCGATTCCTTCGACCCGTTCGGCGAGGATGACGAAGTCGCGGACGAGGACTCCGCCCGCCCCGCCAAGGGCACGCGGACCGGCGGCGGCCCCGAGACCGACGCCCTCAGCGAAGAACGTGCCGAGGCTGCCCGCAAGATCCGTGAAAGCTCCGCCGCCAAGGCCACCGCGCGTTTGGAGGCCGAGGCGGCCGCCAAGGCCGCGGCAGAGGCACCGTCGGCCCCGGCCCCTTCCGCAGATTCCCCGGACAAGACATGAGCGTGACCGCATGAGCGACCGCCCCGAAGAAGAGATCGACGACAGCTCCGCCCCGTTGATCGAGCACCTTGCAGAGCTTCGCACGCGGCTGATCCGCTCCGTGCTGGCCTTCACGGTGGCCATGGTGGCCTGTTTCACCGTCGCCGAGCCGATCCTGAACTTCCTGGTCGAACCGATCGCCGACATCCTGCGCGCCCGCGGCGAGAACCCGCAGCTGATCTTCACCGCGCCACAGGAGAAGTTCTTTGTCCTGATCCGGATCTCGATGATCTTCGGCCTGGCACTTTCCTTTCCCTATATCGGCTTCCAGCTCTGGCGCTTCGTGGCACCCGGCCTCTACAAGTCCGAGAAGAACGCCTTCCTGCCCTTCCTCATCGCGTCCCCTGTCCTCTTCATGATGGGCGCAGCCTTCGCGCAATTCGTCGTCACGCCGCTGGCGATGAACTTCTTCATCGGCTTCTCCGACGCGATTCCTGCGCTCGCCGCAATTCTGACCGGCGAGAACATCCCTGACGACGTGCAGGACAGCGAGCTGCGGACGGTTTTCCTCGGGTCTGTCCGGGAAAGCCTCGACCTGCTGCTGAAGTTCATCATCGCCTTCGGCCTCTGCTTCCAGCTGCCGGTGCTGCTGACCTTGATGGGCAAGGCCGGGCTGGTCTCTGCCGAGGGTCTGCGCGGCGTGCGAAAATACGCCATCGTCGGCATCCTCGTGCTCGCCGCGCTGGTCACGCCGCCGGATGTCATCACCCAGGTGATCCTCTTTGTCGTCGTCTATTCGCTCTACGAAGTGTCCATCCTGCTCGTCACCCGCGTGGAAAAGAAGCGCAACGCCGAGCTGCGGGAGATGGGTCTTATGGATGACGAGGACGACGAGGCCGAGGCCGGGAACGCCTGATGGCCACGGATTTCACCGCCCATGAGCTCGACCGGATCGCCGCCGCCCTGGAGCGCATGGCACCGGCGCCCGCCGGGGCACCGGATTTCTCCGCCGCCGAGGCCTTCGTGTGGCAGACCGGCCCGGATGCGCTCCTGCCGGTGGACAAGGTCAACCGTGTCGACCTCTCGCTGCTCATCGGCATCGAGCGCGCACGCGATACCCTGCTCGAGAACACCGTCCAGTTCGCACGCGGCCTGCCTGCCAACAATGCCCTTCTCTGGGGCGCTCGTGGCATGGGAAAGTCGAGCCTGGTCAAGGCCGTGCACGCCGAAGTTCTGTCCCGGGGCGAAGCGCTGAAGATCGTCGAGTTGCAGCGCGAGGACCTGCCCTCGCTCTCCCGGCTGCTGAAGATCCTGCGCGATGCCACCGATTATCGTTTCCTGCTGTTCTGTGACGACCTGTCCTTCTCCCATGACGATCAGCACTACAAGTCGTTGAAGGCGGTGCTGGATGGGGGCATCGAGGGACGGCCCGAGAACGTGCTGTTTTATGCCACGTCCAACCGTCGACACCTGATGCCGCGGGACATGATCGAGAACGAGCGCAGCTCGGCGATCAACCCGTCCGAAGCGGTGGAGGAAAAGGTCTCCCTGTCCGATCGCTTCGGCCTGTGGCTCGGGTTCCACCCCTGCTCGCAGGACGAGTACCTGGCGATGATCCGGGGATATTGCGATGCCCATGGCGTCCGGATCGATGCCGAAATGCTGCGCGCCGAAGCCATTGAATGGCAGGCAACCCGTGGCGCTCGATCAGGGCGGGTGGCGTGGCAGTATTTCACCGACCTTGCCGGACGGCGCGGCGTGGCGCTGACGTAGGCACATTCCAAGCCGGCAAAACGCGGCGTTTCTTACGGCAAAACGCACGCCAAATGCGGCAGCGCAGAAGGCGTAACCAACAGGGGCGCCGCCCCTCTGCGAAGGGCGGCAGGCGCAAAGCCCCGGCCGGAAAAACGAAGGGAAACAATTTACTCGTTACGCCACAGTCAAATGGTTAACGCGCCGTCACCCTTCGTCCTATTCCGGAATTCCCGACTTTACCACTCCATTTTGCTGCACTGCGGCATTCACCGCAAGTAGTCATTCGGATCGACCGCCTCGACCCCTTCGCGAACCTCGAAGTGCAGGAACGGCGCATTGCTGGCGCGGACCGTTGCGATCGACTGCCCCCGTTTCACGTTCTGCCCCTTCTTGACCTTCAGGTCATCGACATTGGCATAAACCGTCAGGATACCGCCGGAGTGGCGCAACACGATGATCGGCACGTTGTCGGTGTCCTGCGTGATGGCGGCCACGACGCCACTGTCGGCCGCCACCACGGGCGATCCGGCTGCCGCGCCGATATCGATGCCGTCGTTCCGGCCCTTGCGGAAATCGCGGATGATCGAGCCGCTGGCAGGCGCTGTCATCCGCGCATTGCTGGCCGACGCCTTGGTGGCATCCTTGCCGAGGTCGGGGGAATCCGGTGTTCCGGCCGGCGTCGCGGTGGCGGCCGTGGTGGTCTTCACCGCCGGCTCGGTCTTCTCGTCGGGCAACGGGCTGGAGGCGCTCGGCGGCGTGGGCGTCGGGCTGCCCTGCCCCGGTGCCGTGGTCGCGCTCGTGGAGGCGGCAGCGGCGGCGCCGCTCTCCTGTACCACGACCGGGATCAGCAGGAACTGCCCTGTCCGGACGGCAAGGTCCGGGCCGAGCCCGTTCCATTCGGCCAGCGACCTGGCAGAGACGCCGTAGAGCCGCGCAATCGAATAGGCGGTCTCTCCTGCCTCGACCTTGTGGCGCACCGGCTCCTTGCCCTTGGGCGTGGCGGGCCGTGGCGTCGGAGTGCTGGTCGCCCCCGAGGGCGCCGCGACGTCCGCACGGTCGATGGCACCGCCGGCCAGCGTCTGGATGTCCACCGTTCCGGCATTGAGCGCACCGGTCGAGGCCGACGGCTCGGCCACGCGCCGCGGCAGGGCCAGCACCTCTCCGGGGTTGAGCGCCGCCGTAACCGGCACACCGTTGTAGCGCGCAAGCTCCTCGGCCGGGATGCCGATCCGTGCGGCCACATCCTGCACCGTGTCGCCGCGCTTCGCGACCACGACCTGGTAGTTCGGATAGGAGATGATCCCCCGGCTGTCCGGCGTCGGGCGGGATGCCGTCGTCGCCTGCACCGCGGAGGTGGTGTCGAACCCGCGACCCACGTCCCGCAGGTCGAGGTCCAGGTTGGTGGTGGAACAGGCGCTCAGCACAAGCACGCTGGCGCAAAGGCCCAGGGACGGGCGGGCGTTGGGGCGCATCGGCTCTCACTCCTCAAGCGCGGCACCCTCTTTCCGGGGCATCCGCTGGTCTGGATGGCGCGGCAGGTTCCGCGCCGGCAATCTTCACTCGCGTCCGAGCCCTTCGAGCAGCGGCACGAAACGCACCGGGCCCAGCTCGTCGTACTCGTACCCATCCTCGGTCCGCCGCACCCGGATCAGGGTTTGCACGGCGTCGGACTGGCCCACGGGCAATACCATGATACCGCCAACCCGCAACTGCGCCAAGAGCGGCCCCGGAGGGTCTTCGGCGGCTGCGGTCACTATGATACGGTCGAAGGGCGCCTGGTCGGGCAACCCGTGGCTGCAATCGGCGGTCAGCGTGATGATATTGGTCAGGCCGAGCGTGTCGAAAAGATGCTGCGCATGTGTTGCCAGCCGCTTGAAACGCTCGGCGGTGTAGACGCGGCGCGCAAGGTGGGCAAGGATCGCCGCCTGGTAGCCCGAGCCGGTGCCCAGCTCCAGCACCTTGTCACGCGGCCCCACATCCAGCGCCTGTGTCATCGTGCCGACGATGGACGGCTGGGAGATCGTCTGGCCGCAGGCGATCGGCAACGGGGTGTCGTCATAGGCGCGGTCGGCAAAGAGCCCCTGCACGAACAGCCCCCGGTCGACCTTCTCCATGGCCGTCAGGACACGCTTGTCGGTGACGCCCTTCGAACGAAGGGCGAAGAGCAGGCGCATCTTCTGTTCGGCCGTCCAGGTCATTCGATGGCGGCTTTCAGGCTTGCCATCGCATCCCCGGCGGTCAGGTCGGCGCGCATCGGCGTGACGGAGATATAGCCGTCCATGTTCGCCTGCACGTCCGTCCCCGGGGCGGAGGGCTGGTCCTGCCGGCCGCCGCGAATCCACAGGTAGCGGCGCCCGTTCGGGGCGCGGGTCGGCTCGACGGCGAACTTCACGCCCTCGCGGAAGCCCTGGCTGGTGGCCAGAACACCCTTCACCGCGGCGGCGGGGATCGGCGGGAAGTTGATCGAGTAGAAAGTGCGGTAACCGCCCCGACTGCCCCAGTCGGCCTTTTGCAGCAGCGACTTGACCAGCGCGGCACCATGCACGGCGGAGGCCTCGAACTGGTCTTCCAGATCCACGTTGCCCGGCCCGTAGTATTGCGACAGGGCAATCGAGGGCAGCCCCTGCAAGGCGCCTTCCATGGCGCCACCGATGGTGCCGGAATACATCGTGTTCTCGCCCGAGTTGTTGCCACGGTTCACGCCGGACAGCACAAGGTCCGGGGGAGAGTCCTTCATGACGTCATGCACACCCGCCAGCACGCAATCGGCCGGGCTGCCCTCGGCGGCAAAGCGGCGCTCCCCAAGCTGGCCGATCATCGTGGGGTGGCTGTAGCTGATACAATGGCCAACGCCGGATTGTTCGAACGCCGGGGCCACGGTCCAGACCTCGCCGTCCGGGCCAGCGACCTCCTCGGCGATGGCGTGCATGATTTCGAGCCCCGGCGCGTTGATACCGTCGTCGTTGGTGATCAGGATCCGCAGCGGACGGGTTGTGGGCAAGGCGTTGGACATCGGTGTACCTGCGGTGTTTTCGGCGTCCCCGCGCGGTGCGTCCGGGCGGGCTGGGATACCGGCGGCGCGGGGGAGTGACCACGGGCCAGCCGAATCGGTTGTGACGATGTTTCATCCGGGCGGGCAGAGCCGGCAAGCCCCTCGCGGGGGATATGCGGAAAGCGATGCATCCATGCCCGCCCCACCGGCCGCCGCGGCCGCTATTCCGCCGAGGCCACGGCGGGCAGTGCCTTCAGATAGGCGGCGATGGCACGCAGGTCGCTTTCGGGAAGGTGGGTCAGGTTCACCCTTGCCGCGTTCATGCCGGAATAGTTGAGTTCGGGATCGAGAGGATGCAGCGCCTCCACGATCTCCTCGATGGAGCGGACGCCAAGACCATCCTCATGCGGCGTCAGGTTCGGCGCGGTGCCGCTGCCGTCGAGCAGTTCCGCCCCGCCCAGCCAACGCGACAGCCGCGCCCCGCCCAGGGGGGTGCGCGGTGTGTGACAGGTGCCGCAATGCCCCGGCCCCTCGGCGAGGTACTGACCCCGCGCCACCTCCGCCCCCGCATCGGCCAGCGTCACCGCCGGCCCCGGCCGCAGGTACATGCGCCGCCACCCCTCCGCCGCGACAGGCAGGCTCACAGGGAACACCGGGGCATTTCCCGCCACTTCGCCGGGAACGACGGGCAGGCTCTTGAGAAAGGCAAAGAGGTCGGCAACGTCCTGATCCCGCAACCGGACAAAGGAATCGTAGGGGAAGGCCGGATAGTAGGCGTGCCCGTCCGGCGCGATGCCTGACCGCAGGGCCCGGTCGAATTGCGCCAGCGACCAGCCGCCGATGCCGGCCTCGGGGTCAGGGGAGATATTCGGCCCCCGGAACGTGCCGAAATCGCTGCGGATCGGCTCGCCGCCACCCAGTTCCGGCGTCTTCGATGATACCCTGCCCGCCCCGGCATGGCAGGAGGCGCAACCGCCAGCCCAGAAGATCGCCTCCCCATTTGCGCGCGAGACCTCCGCAAGCGCCCCGCCTGCCGACGTCGCGGGCGTCTCCTGCCCGGCGCAGCCCGCCAGGACCAGCAGGCAGAGGGCGGCCAGCTTTCCGATGTTCCTCATGGCGTTACCTGCGTTTGAACGGGTTTTTCTGCAACGTGTAGTTCACCCCGATGGCGACCTGCCGGCTGAGCACATCCGTCTCAAGGCGGCCGCCGTATTGCAGGTCCACATCGATCCAGAACTTCGCCAGCTTCGCCTCCGCGAAGACGCTCCAGCGGTCATTGATCGCCGCTTCCAGCCCGATCAGCGCTTGCGCCGAACCGCCGCCGAACTGGTACCAGAAGGTCTCGCTGGTGCCGTCGGAATTCGTCACCTCGACATGCGGGGTTGTGATGCCGACGCCGACACCGGCGTAGGGCGTGAAAGTGCTCTGGTTCTGCCAGCGGTAGTGGGCATTGGCGCTGATCATGTTCACGCCGTCGGTAAACTCCAGCACCTTGAACCCGTCGGGCATCGGGTCGGCGGCGATCTTGGCATGCACATTGTCGATGCCGAAGCCCCAGTTGGGATGCGACTCCAGCCACCAGATGGCGCGAACGCCGAAATAGGGTGGCATCTTGTAGGCCTCGCCATCCCAGGAGACATCGGCCGTTTCCGCGCCCGCGCCCCGGTTGAAATCGTAACCGACAGTGGACTCGGGCGACTGGTTGGCGCCGAGGTAGAACGACAGGACCATCTCCGCGCGGGCCACACCGGGCATCAGCAGAAGAGTCGATATCGCAAGGGCCGAGGCGGCGCCTGACAGGCGGTGCACTTGGCGGGAACGGCATTGGGTCATGTGAGTGCTCGAACTTGTTCCGGATCAGGGAACCCCTCGGCCCCGGCATCGGCATTGGAGGCGATGGTATCCCCGGCGGACGCAGTCCCCGCTGTCCGTGCCCCCGGTCCGAGGTGTCGCGGACAAGACCGTCGATAGACCTCTGACACCGACGGGCAAGGACAATCGCCGGGAACGGTCGGATCAGCGGCACTAAGCCGCGACCGCATGTGGTCCATCGCCGGACCACGTCAGACACTGCCCGCTCGATTCTCGGGCGGTGCATTGGGCGCCGAGCCATCCGTCCCCGCCGCGCCCGTCCATGTCACCGCGCGCGTCGCAGGATCGCGGCTCCCAGAACACGAAAAAGCCCGGCGCTTTCGCACCGGGCTTTCCGAATGGCATTCTGGTTGCGGTCAGTTGCCGATGAGGTTCGGCACGATCGTGACAATGGAGGGGAACAGCCACAGCAGTCCCAGACCCGCGACCTGGATTAGCACGAAGGGAATCACGCCACGGTAGATATGGCCCGTGGTGACCTCTTTCGGCGCGACCCCGCGCAGGTAGAACAGCGCAAACCCGAACGGTGGCGTCAGGAACGAGGTCTGAAGGTTCACCGCGATCATGATCGTCACCCATTTCGGATCCATCGTGCCGCCGTAGATCACCGGCCCGACGATCGGGATGACGATGTAGATGATCTCCAGGAAATCGAGCACGAAGCCGAGGATGAACAGCACCAGCATCACGATCAGGAAGACCGTGATCTCGCTGTCGTAGCTTCTCAGGAACTGCTGGATGTAGTGCTCCCCGCCGAAGGAGATCACCACGAGGTTCAGCAATTGCGAGCCGATCAGGATGGTGAAGACCATAGACGTGACCTTTGCCGTCTCCCGCACGACGGGTTTCAGCACCCCCTTCGCGAAAAGCACGTAGCAGGCGTAGAAGATGCCGAACATCGCATAGAGATAGGCGGCCTTGGCCACGAGGAAGGCGGCCCAGTTCTCGAAGCTGACATTTTCCTGGTTCACCCGCAGATCGAAGTTCACGCCCACGAGGATCATGATGATGATCGCGAAGGTGGACCAGATGATGATGCCCCCCTTGCCCTCGTCCTCCGCCAGGCGGCGATAAGCGGCCAGCATCAGCGCGCCACCTGCCCCCAGCGCTGCGGCCGGTGTGGGGTTGGTGATGCCGCCGAGTATCGAGCCGAGCACGGCCACGATGAGCACCAGCGGCGGGAAGACCACGCGCAGGAGTTCATTCTGGCCGAGGCGGGAGGCCGCCGTGCGGCATCCGTAGAGCACCATCGCCAGCGGGATCGCGAGCCACAGCACGGTCGCACCGGGCGACGTGACCGGCGAGATGAACAGCCAGTCGACCGCCAGCGCCAGCAGCACCCCTGCGCCGCCAATCAACAGGTTGCGCGGATCGGCGGTGGGCGAGACACCGCGCGCCGTGACAAGCACCAGCGACAGGAGCAGGAAGGGCACGACGATGGCGCTGGAGAGCGGCGGCGCGGAGGCGATCTTGTCGGCCTGACGCGTGGCGATCTCCTCTTCGGAAAGCTTGCGGCTCTCCTCGACACCACCGGCGGCATCGATGTCGGCCTGCTGTGCCATGGCCGCGTCCCAGGCCTCCTGGCCGTGCAGCTCGATCATCGCGCCCTGGCATTGCTCGCTCACGTTGGTGCGCAGGCTTGCGGTCTGACCGGCATCGGAGAAGCTGTCGACAGTGACGTTCTGCGAGCCCATCAGGTTCGCGGATCCCATGAGGATGGTGCCCGCGATCAGTGCTACCGGCACGAAGAGGAACCATGTCAGCGCCTCGCCACGGGACACGGCCTCGCCGTCGCTGCCGCCTTCCATCGGCACCGGCGGCGCCTTCTCCGGGTTCAGGATCGCGTAGCCAAGCGCATAGGCGCCGTATAGCACAGCTAGCATGATCCCCGGCACGAGCGCGGCCTGAAACAGCGTACCCACAGAGACAACCGCCGGCTCCCCGAGATAGGTCAGGGCATCCGAACACCCGACAAGCTGCGCGCGCTCCTCCTGCGCGGCGGAATAGAGGTCGCCCGCAAGCGTGCCGAGCAGCACGATCACGATCGACGGCGGGATGATCTGTCCCAGCGTCCCGCTCGCCGCGATCACGCCCGTCGCCAGTTCCGGCGAGTAGTTGTTCCGCAGCATCGTCGGAAGCGCCAGAAGGCCCATGGTCACGACGGTTGCGCCCACGATTCCAGTCGACGCAGCGAGGAATGCGCCCACCACCACGATGGAGACCGCGAGGCCGCCCGGCAGCGGACCGAAGACCTTTGCCATGGTGGTCAGCAGATCGTTGGCGATCTTCGACCGCTCCAGCGTGATGCCCATCAGCACGAACATCAGCACCGCAAGCAGCGTTTCGATCGAGGCACCGGCCAGCACACGCTCGTTGATCCGGTTGACGATGAAGCTGAGGTTGCGGTCCATCGCCTGCTCCCAGCCCCCCGGGAAGACGGCCTCGGCGTAACGTGGCAACTCCGGGTATCGGAAGACCGAAATGGAATCGGCCGCGACGCCGCTGGACACAAGGTCGCGATAGGCCTCCGACGAGGTGTCGATGGCCTGGTGGATCAACAGCCCCGCGCTGTCGAGCGCGGCGATGATCCCGAAGGAAATGATCCCGGCGCCACCGATGGCGAAGGCCACCGGGAAACCGGACAGAATTGCGCCGAACAGGCACAGGAAGACGATGAGAAGGCCGACTTCGACCCCGTCGAGTCCGAGAAACATGTGCTCTGCCCCTTAGTGGATTTCTGCCACAAGCTCGGCATCGGCATCGCCCAGCTTGTCCTTGTCGAGATGTTTGCCCTCGCTCTCAGGGCCCTCCTTCCACTCAAGGTAGGAGCGGTAGAAGAAGGCGATCGCCTGCAGGAAAACCAAGCCCGCGAAGGCCACCAGCAGCAGCTTGAACAGGAAGTAGGCGTTGAAGCCGTTGGGGGAGAATCCGATGGTCTCCACGTTCCACTTCACGATCCGGGACTTCTTGAGCATCAGTTCGAGCTTGTCGGAGGCGGAGATCTTCGGCGTGATCAAGTGACGCCACATGAAGAACCAGCCATACATCCAGACGAGCACCGCGACCGGCATCATGAAAACGAGCGAGCCCACCATGTCGATGATCTTGCGGGTGCGGTAGCGGACGACGGAATAGACGAGGTCCACCCGCACATGCCCGCCCTGCACGAAGGTGTAGGTGGCGCAAAGGGCCACGATGGCGGCGTTGTAGAGTTTCAGTTCTTCGGCCCACCAAGACACGTCGAAGGTGACGGCCGAACCGAAGCCCATGGAGATCTGCGAGGCCGCGAAGATCCGCTGCATGAAGACGATGACGATCTGTTGCAGCACCATCAGCAAACCGGCCCAGGCCACGAACCGGCCGATCGTGTTGGCAAAGCCTTCCAACCCGATGACCACGCCCCACAGTACCCTGTTCCATACCAGCCCGATGGCTGTCAGCGTGAGGAAGGCCGTGAATACGACAAAGAAGAACTCGACCGAGCCGCCGTAATAGGCGAAGCGCATGATCGCTTCCTTGTTCGACCAGTCCAGCCAAAGGCCCGGATGCGAGATCGCGTAGAAGAAATTGTAGTAGGCCTCGATGATGTTGGCGAAGAACCAACCGACGGCGCTGCCGCCCCATGCCTCGACCAGTCCCATGTGGTCTGTCCCCCGAACGTCTTTTCCAGTGCGCTGTCCGGATCGTTGCCGGAAAGGCGAACGGGCAGGCCCCGCGATCAGGGCCTGCCCGCCGTGCGTGGTGTCAGGCCTTAGCCGAGAACGCGGTCACGCTGGGCGCGATAGGCGGACACGGAGCTGGTGAGCCAGCCGGAGCTGTCCTTCATCGACTGTGCATAGTCGTCGTAGATCTTCTTGAAGATCTCGTCGCCCATGAACTCGTCATAGACCTTCTGCGAGGCGGCCCCCATGGCATCCCAGACCGCATCCGGGAATTCGAGCACCTTCACGCCGCCGGCCTGCAGGCGCTGCAACGCCGCGCCGTTGTTCATCAGGTACTGCGACAGGTTCCAGACGTTGGCGTGGCCGGACGCGATCTCGACCGCAGATTGCTGGGCCGGGGTCAGGCTGTCGAACACTTCGCGGTTCATGGCAGCGGTCAGACCGGCGGCCGGCTCGTGGAAGCCAGCTGTGTAGTAGAACTTGGTGATCTCCTGGAAACCGGCTTTCTCGTCCGCCCAGGGGCCGATCCACTCGGTGCCATCGATCGCGCCGGAGGCCAGCGCCTGGTACACTTCGGAGCCCGGCAGGTTCTGCACGGAGGCACCCATGTGGCCAAGGGCCTTGCCGCCAAGGCCCGGCATGCGGAACTTCAGGCCGTTGAAATCCTCGGGACCGGAGATTTCCTTGTTGAACCAGCCACCGGCCTGCGTGCCGGTGTTGCCGGCGAGGAAGGACTTCAGGCCGAAGATTTCACCCAGCTCGTCGTGCAGGGCCGCGCCGTTGCCGTGGTAGTACCAGTTGTTCAGCTCGGTCGCGGTCATGCCGAAGGGCACGCCGGTGAAGAAGGCGAAGGCCGGATGCTGGTTGACGAAGTAGTAGTCGGCCGCGTGATACATGTCGGCCTGGCCGGCGGTCACGGCATCGAACACCTCGAAGGCGCCGACGAGTTCGCCGGCGGCCTTGACCTCGACCGTCAACTGGCCGTCGGTGATCGCGGTGATGTTGTCCGCGGTTTTCTGGGCGGCGTCGAACACGCCCGCAAGGCCGCGGCCCCAGGATGTGACCATTGTCAGCGTACGCTTGCCCTGAGCGTAGGCCGGTGCGGCAAGGGCGGTTGCGGCTGCTGCCGAGCCACCGAGTGCCGAATTCTTGAGAAATGAACGACGATCCATGAGGTTGTCCTCCCGTTGGTCCTTTTTCGCCCACCTTCTGGCAGGCGGATCGTTTTCGAGTGCGCGGGAGCCTAGCCGCCTCGGCCGGAACGTCAAATACCGACAAGTACGTAGCCGCACTGCAGAAATCAAATATATTGTTCTAATTCAGCGAGATACACCCGGAAACCAATGTGCCGAACGCATGTTCCGGACCCTTTTTATCAGTAATATCAGCCCGACTTCACGCCGTGCCGTGATTCGCTGTCGCGACCAGGGAACGGAACAACCCGAGCCTTCGCCCCCGGAACAAAAAAACGGCCGGAACATCCACGAGGGACGTCCCGGCCGATTGGAAGGCGCCTGTGCGCCTGTCTGTCGGGCACGCCGTTACGGCAGCTCGATCCTGTAGAAATGCACGGCAAGCCTCAGTTTGCCCCCGGTCAGCGATCCGCCGATCGGGGCTATACGGGGTTGGGTCTCCGAATAGACAGTGAAGGGTTGCCCCAGCAGGCCGGTGCAGTAGGAGCCTGCCCCGATCCCCATGCCGCTCCCGAACTGATCTGCCTGCGCCGAGGTGCCGAGTTTCCACGCGGTCAATGTCCCTGTCAGCGGCTCCACGACCCGCGCCGAGCAGGCAAAGAGCATGGAGTCGGCCGGAACAGGCAGTTCGACATCCTGTGCGCCCGAAGTGGTGATCTCGTGCTCTGTCGTGGCAACCCTGAAGCTTGAATGGGCGGCTCCTTGGGAAGTGGCCAGAACATCGGACGCCCAGCGCCCATCGACAAAGATCCCCCGGCGCCCCTCATCCACCAGCCAGCCTTCCCAGCCGGTCTGGGGCCGGGCATAGGTCCAGCCACCGTTGCTGTAGATCGCGATCTCGCCGTCATGCCCCGCCCAAGCGCCGCCTGCCCCGTCGGGCACAGCATAGCACTGCCCGTCGGACGCACCGCCCGGGGGCGAAGACACGCTCCGGCTCTCAAGCCGCAACTGGGCCAACCCGTCCAGCCGGACCAGAGCCTCGTTCACGGTGACATGTTTCTGCGCCTGGCTCGGCTGCAGAAGCGGTAGGTTCAAGGATGCCGTTTCAGCCATGGATCTCGATACTCCTGAAAAGCCCCGGACCGAAGCGGTCCGAAATCTGTGCAACCTGCACGGTGACCGGCCCGTCGGCCGTATCCGCCGCGCGGGCAGAGGCCGAATAGGTCCAGCTTGGTGATGGGACTGTCGCCTCTCGCAGCACCACACCGTTTCGCACCACCTGGACGAGGTAGGATTCCGATGCCTCGCCCAGTGCCACGTCCAACCCCTCCCAGCTATCGCCATCGATCCGGGTTCGCCGGATCCAGGTGATCCCGGCGCCACCGGAGGCCAGAGACGCCGCTCGGAGGTGGACCGGAGCGTAGGGTCTGAGCCCGACCCCCTCGAAACTGTGGACCGCGTGCACGAAGGAGGGATCGTCGAGCGGAAAGGACACCGGTCCGATCCGGACGTGAAGCTCCGCATTTCGCTCCGCGGAGCGGATCTTGACCTGCTCCGGGCCACCGTCGAGCAACACCACCGTACTGCCCTCGCCCCAGGCTTCCGGCATCACGCTGTCGGTGCCCAGTTGCCCGCGCAGAAGCCCGCTCAGTTCATAGGTGTCATTGCCCACAAGGTCCGCGTTCTGGAACTGGAAGATCTCCCACCCCCGGCCGGAGCCGTCGGAGATCGCCATCGCATTGGCACCAGAGAGCAGCCTTGCCCGGCCGACCGATGACAACGTGCCACCGCTGATCCGGACCCGGAGCCGGCTGCCCCGGTCCCATACTCCCGGAGCCGCCCGGTGCAGCGGCGTCTCGGTGAGCCCGATGACCGACTTGGTCTCCACCAGTTCCCGGACCCGATAGTCATTGTCCATCATGGACATGTAGACGACGACCGAGCCCGGCCATGGCGTGGCCGAAACCGCAAGGTGCGGCGAGATCGCGTCCTCGTCTCCCGTCAGCAGCGGCAGGTCCATGAACACGTCATGCACCGGCACCGGCGCCAAGACCGGCTTGTAGCTGCCGGGCGCCTCCGGCGTTGGCCGCACACGATACACACCCGGCTCGATCCGGGTCGCCCTCAGGGATTGCCCTTCGGCGAATTCCACCTGGTCGACGCGAAATCTTCCCGTCGTCTCCCCCGTGAAGGCGATGACATCGCCGGCCTGAATGTGCCGCCGGGAGGGTGGCAGGCCGAATTCCACGGTATCGCGCGCGACACGCGCCTCTGCCAGCCAGCGTTCAACGATCGCGCCCGCTTCACCTGAGGTCAGGCTCAACGGCAATTCCGAGGTCGAGACGGTCGAGGGTCTTTCATCGGGGAAGATGGCTTCGGCGGAACTCGCTTCGAAGTCGCCATCTGCCTGCACGTGGTTCAGTCGGACCGTTCCGGCGGATTCCGCCTCGGGCGATCGCTGCACGGTCACCGCGCTGTCGCCGCGTCCGGTGAAGGCGCATTCTCCGGGTGTGAGGGTCTGCGTCGTGGTCCCGGTGCGCATGCGGAAGGTCAGTTTGCCGCCCCGCTCCATCCCGTCGAACCCATGGGCAAGCATCAGCGGCTGCAAGGCAGCCCGCGCCCCGTCAATGTCCTCGACGCGGTATCCTCGAACGCTCCCATAGAGTGCCGAGGCATCCACCTCCCAAAGGCCGGAGCGGTTGCAGATCTCGGTGACCACCGCTGCCAGAGACTCCGATGACGTGCGTCCGTTCAGCCAGTGTCCGAGAAGGTAGTTGTTGCCATCGCTCCACAGGTCAAGGTTGGCCGGGAACGTCGGGTACGGCCGGACATCCCAGGCCCAGACATGGCTCCGCGACATGTCCAGCATCGGCCCGCCATATAGGTCGGACACCGGGTTGTTCGCCACGTCCGACCAATGCGCATGGGTCGCGCGCAGGTACTGGGCCTGGATCACATCGTCCCGTGCGCCGCTGGAATGGTGCGGCAGCATCGATTCCGAGGATTTGGGATCGACGAACTTGTTCGGCTCATTCGTGCCCTTGTCGACCGCCGCGCAGCCCAGTTCGGTAAACCAGATCGGTTTGCTCTGCGGCACCCAGTCCGTGGGCCCGGCCGCCCGAACGCCGCCGATGCGGTCGTGGTGCGGGCTGCTCCACCACCCTTTCAGATCCTTGTAGCGAAAGACGAAGGGCTCGCCATGTGCGCCGTCTTCGATCGGGCTGCGCACCTGCGCCTCCCGGTCTTCTTCGCTGGCGTAGTACCAGTCGTACCCTTCCCCTCCGGCCACGTTGGCGGCGAGATAATCGGGGTTGTAGATCGACTCCCAATCGCTGTCGGCATGGTCTTCGCCATCGCGCCAGTCCGACAGCGGCATGTAGTTGTCGATGCCGACGAAATCGATCTCGGTACGCGCCCAGAGCGGGTCGAGGTGAAACAGCACATCACCGGAGCCATCCTGCGGCTGGTAACCGAAATACTCACTCCAGTCCGCCGCGTAGCCGATCTTCGTCTCGGGACCGAGGATGTCGCGCACCTCGCCCGCCAGTTGAATCAGCTCTTGCACGGCCGGAAACTCGGTGCGGCTCGACCGGATCTGGGTCAGGCTGCGCATTTCCGACCCGATGCAGAAGGCATCCACGCCGCCGGCCGCCGCACACAGGTGGGCATAGTGCAGGATGAACCGCCGATAGGACCATTCCGGTGGCCCGTAGTACTGGACCGTTTGGCCGTTGATCCAGAAATCCGTGGGCGCAGCATTGCCGAAAAACGCGCGAACCTCGTCCGCCGCCTGCGGGGTCTGGTCGGGCGTGTCGGGCAAACCCGGCGCGACCGAGGTCGTGATCCGTCCCCGCCACGGCAGATGCGCCTGCCCGGGAGCCGCCGTCCATGGGTCGAACAGCAGGTTCCCGGCCATCTGCTCCATCAGGATAAACGGATAGAACATCACCGACTTGCCATCGTCGCGCAGGGCCTTCACAGCTTCGACCACGGACTGATCCGTCGGTGTGCCGCCATAGATGGGCCGTCCGTCGACCTGGGTGATGCTCTGCGCGTCCTCGCGGGTCAAACCGCTGACGCTCCAGGGCATCCTCACGCCGTCGATCTCGGTCTGTTCCACCTTTGGGCGCAGGCTGCACGTGCCACAGCGCAGATCGTCCCCGAACCAGGACACCACCAGCGAGGCCGACCCGCAGTTCGGCAGCTCCTCGCGCAACGCGGTCATCGAGGTCGTGAAGTCACTCTTGCCGCTGGCGGAGTTCACATTGGCCGATCGATTCCAGCCAAGCCCCTGCGAATAGTGCACGGGCGTCGTGGCCAGCGCGTATTCACCCGTCCCGGGGACCAGCGCCACGGCCTTCACGATCTTCGAAAGGCTCTCCGCGCCGTCCGGCACCGAGGCATCGTCGACCGCCCGCATCACCTCGAACGAAAACTGCGGCACCCGGTTTCCGAACCGCGCAAGTTGCAGGTCCTCCAGAACGACATAGGCCGTGCCACGGTAGGCGGGCGCATTCCCCGCGCCCTCGACGGCCTCGATCTTGGAATCCGGCAGCTGGGTCTGACTGCCGGTATAGACCCGCATGTCGAGCTGCTCCCGGCCGATTTCCAACCCGTCCGCCCAGATCCGGCCAACGCGCAGGATCTCGCCCTCGCACAGCGCAATCGCGAGGCTCACCGAATA
This sequence comes from Aliiruegeria haliotis, assembly GCF_003003255.1. Classification (GTDB taxonomy): domain Bacteria; phylum Pseudomonadota; class Alphaproteobacteria; order Rhodobacterales; family Rhodobacteraceae; genus Tropicimonas; species Tropicimonas haliotis. The sequence goes on along the minus strand of NZ_PVTD01000001.1, from coordinate 353,553 downwards.
GGTATAGGTCTTCGTCGTGACACTCTGGCCGCCGCCGCCTTTGCCACCGGATTCGCTGGTGGTCACGCGCTCGCGGAACCGGCTCGACCAGATCACCTGACCTCCCGTCCGGATGCGCCCATAGACGTTGCGGATTGCCGTGCCCTCACTGGCACCGGTCAGACTGAATCGCTCCAGCTTTCCGGATTCCACAACCTGACTGCCGCCACCAAGCAGCCGCTGGTCGATCACCCGACCGAGGCTCGCGCCGATTGCGCGGCCAACGACGGCCGTTCCCAGTCCGAGGAGCGAGCCACCGGCGGCACCGCCCACCGCGGCACCCGCCGCCGCCAACAGAACTGTCGCCATCAGAACTCTCCTTCAGGAAATGCAAAACGCCCGACGATCCGCGACCCCCAGGGCGCCGAGAGAGCCGTCTCCAACACCGCGTGGCCGCTGTAGGCGTGGATGAAGCTTGGCCCCCCGTCCCGCCGCGCCGAGATGCCAAGGTGCTTGGCGACGCTGCCCTTCCGCATCCGAAAGAGCAGAACCTCGCCCGGACCGAACTCCCGATCCAACGGGATGGTCACAAGATGGTTTCGCGCTGCCTGCCAGAGCGTCTCTGTACGGGAGGCCTCCGACCAGTCCGCCGAATAGGCCGGCACGGCACAGGGCTCGTTCCCCTTCAGGCCCCGCCAGACCCCGCGCACCAACCCCAGGCAATCCGTCCCGGCGCCCTTGCACGACGCCTGGTGGCGATAGGGGGTTCCGATCCAGGATCGCGCGATTTCCACCACCTCTTCAGCCTGTTGCATCGCCTGCCTCATGTGTTCTGTCCCGGGAACGGGCTGGCGCTGCCACCGTCGTTGTTGCCGCCCCTGTGGGGATAGGACGTCAGCCAGTCCTCGCCCGGGATATGCGGAAAACCGCGGAAATTGAGGAAGTTGCCGAACTTGGACTGGCAAGTCACCGGCCGCTTGTCGCACCCCGCTTCCAACCGCACCAGGTCGCCCACGTTCACCTCGGCGCGCAGTTCCTGCCAAAGCTCGATCTCGCGCCCGCCGCTGGACGTGGTGTCGCGCTTGATCATCCCCACCAGCCCGGTTCCGGCGCCGCTCAGCACCCGGAACCGGCCCAGCTCGAACCAGCGGTCTTCAAGACCGTCGAGCCCCTCGAACAGGAAACCGCCTGCCCCGGTGATACCCGCGATCGCGACATCGCGGTAGAAGCCAGGATCTTCCAGGGACAGCCCGCAGCGACCATCGCCGAGCACCGCAGAGCAATTGCCCTGGTAGACATGCCCCTGCGGCTGGTTCAACTGCTCGGCCAGCCCGCGCAACTCGGCCTCGAACCGACCATGGCCGTGGCTGATCTCGCCAATCGTACCGGCGAACTGCACATCTCGTGCGGCGAGGTCGCGCCAGTTCACCAGCCAGACCGTGACCGCGGCGCCGTCGTACCGGCCGGCGCGAATGTCAGCCTCCTTGATCGCCTCATGCGACAGCGCACCGATGGCGGAGGCATTGTCCACCGACAGACCGGTCGTCTGTTCGAACGCCGTCGATGTGAACCCGGAGTTGGGCGCAAAGGCGATCCCGTCGAACTCCAAGGCCTCGTCGTGATCGGTGAACCCCAGCACGGCCCCATCCGCCCTGCGGACTTCCCAGCAGCGACAGGTGGTGGCCGCGCCGCCCTGCAAATGTGCATTCAACCGTTCGGCGGATTGCGTGCTCATCAGACCCGCACCTCCACCACCGGCACATCGGGGATCTCCCCGGCCTGGAACCCGTCGACACTGACCATCAGGCTGTCGGTGTCAAACCGCACCGGCACGTCGAACTCGAACCCCGCAGTGATCATCGCGTCATCGGCAGGGGGAGTCGTGAAGCTCAACACACCGGTTCCGGCATCGACCGACCAGTGCTGACCCTCCGCCTGTTCCGCACCGTCGATTGCGACCACAACGGTCCCGGCCACCGGTTTGCAGATCGCCCGGTCATAGCCCTCGGCGCCCGAGGCATAGCGTTTTTGCAGTCGAAACTCGTTCGTCGTCCCGTCACCGACACCGACCGTCTGGTCCGTCGCGGAGACGACCGCCGAGGGCACACAGGATTTGAAGTCCGCCCAATCCTTCCAGCGAAACCCGTGGAGTTGCCCGGAACGGGCCTCGAAGAAGGCGATCAGCGTGTCGATATCGTCCAGCGAGCGCATCCCCACGCCCGCGTCGTACCGGCGCCGGGAATGCCGCCAGGGCGTGTTGCGCTCTTCGAATCCGTTGGCCAGCGCCACGATCTCCGTGCGCCGCTCCGGCCCGCCCACCGAGCCGAAGCTCAGCGACGCCGGGAACCTGACTTCGTGAAATCCCATGAACCTGTCTCCCTACCCTAGCTGTTGCGTTGGCCACGGCCGATCACCCGGCCGAGCTGCGCCGCGATCTGCGACTGGCTCTTCTGGAACCCCGCAACGTCGGGCGTGTTGATGTTCATCACCACCTGGACCGGCCTGCCGCCACCGTTCGCCGCCCGCACGCCGAGGCTGCCGTCGGCTCCGCGCGTCAGCGGCATGATCGCCTCTGGCCCGGCCTCGCCCATCAACCCGGTCGCGCCCCGCATCGGGAAGGCTGTCGGGCCCGCCACCACGCCGCCCTTGGCAAAGGGCATGACGCGGCCGCTGCTGAAACTGCCGCCCCCCGCGAAGGGAAGCGCCCCCTGCAGGATCGAGCTTCCCTGCGCGGCGAGGGTTTGCCCGAAGCCTGCAATGCCGGATGAGATCAACCCGCCAAGCTCGCTGGTCACCGGCTTGATGGCACTGGAATATGTCGCGTTTACAATCGACTGCGCGACGGTCTTCATCGCATCGGACGCCCTGCCTCCGTCGAGGACAAGCCCGTCGAACGCCTTTCGCAGCCCACCCGAGATACTGGTGCTGAGCGCACCGGTGCTGGCATTCGCCTGTGATGTCGTCGACTGCAACTTGCGCAGTTCGGTGTCGAAGGCGGCAACCATCGTGCCGACCCCCCCGAGGCTCGCTTCCAGAGATCCGAGCTGCTGCTCGATGTTCTCCACCTGCCCGCTTTCCAAGGCCATTATCGTTCCCTTTCCGTGTCGGGATAGGCGCCCCGGAGTTCCTCCAGGCGCGCACGTGTGATCGGGGCCGCCGATGTGTCGGCGCCCAGAAGGAGCATCAGCTCCACCGGTGTCAGTCGCCAGAACGCCTCCGGCAAAAGACCGAGCTGTCCCATCCCCAGCCGCATCAACCCCGGCCAGTCCACGCCGCTACTCTCCAGATCGTGGCAGCTCGAAGGCCACCTGCAAAAGCTGTGCCGCCGCCCGGGCGGCCCCCGCCGGCCCACCCGCGATATCGGCGGTCAACAGGTCCTGCGCGGTGCCGGTCCACCCCCCGCCCCGCAAGCCAGCCAAGATCAGCGCGAAGATGTCCTGCACCCCGTTGCGCCCGGTTTCGAACCGCTCGACGAGGTCGATCACGGTCCCCCCCTCCATGCCCGCTTCCAATTCGGCGAGCGCCCCGAGGGTGAGCTTGCACGCCCGGCTCTCTCCGTTCAGATCGAGGCGCACTTCTCCGGCCCATGGATTCCCCATGATCAGAGCGCCGTGAAGTTCAGGACGCCGGCAGAGGACATCGCGACCTCATAGGTCGCCTCGCCATTGTGGTTGCCCGCGTATTCCAGCGACGTCAGCTGGAACGGCCCTTCGATCACGCCGAAATCCGGCACGATCACCTGGAATGCCGGTACGTCGCCGTCGAAGAACACCTGGCGGACACGGGCATCGGTCCCCTCGTCCTTGAACACACCCGATCCGCTCAGCGACGCGCTCTTGACGCCGGCGCCGCCAAGAAGCTCGCGCCAGCCGCCATCGCTGTCCATTGTCGTTGCGTCAACGGATGCGGCGTTGAAGCTGATACGGGTGGCCCGCAGCCCGGCAACGGTCTCAAAATCGCCGCTCCCGGTCATGTCGAGCTTGATCAGCAGGTCTTTCCCGGCTTGTGCGCCCATTGTCTTTCTCCATCAAAAAAAAGGGGTACAGTGTCGGTTCAGCGAACCGGCTCAGTCGTCTTCCAGCCGGGCTTCGAATTGCAGATCGATCCTGCGGCCGCTGCCTGACTTGATCCGCCGGGCATTGGCCCGCCGGAACTGCAAAAGCACGATCCGCCCCCGGCTCATCCCGGGGGTCTGGTGGTGAAGCGCGTCGGAGATCACTCCGGCCACGCGCTTCATTCGGTGGAAACCTCCGCCATCGGAGACGACGGCAATCGTGAACCGGTGTTTCGCGCCATCGCCGGTCTGGTCTCCCGCGGCGCTGGCCTCCTCCGGTCCGAGGGTCACGTAGATGTCTGGCACATCGCCCGTCGGTGCGGCGTCGAAGATTGCGCCGCCGACCTCCGCAGCCAGGTCGGGATCTGCCGACAGGTGCTGATAGACCGCCTCTTGCAGGGCCGCCGCCATTGCATAGCTCATGCCGATACCCTTTCCTCACGCGTCGTGCAGACGAGGTACCGGCCAAGCGGTTCGGCCTCCGCCACTGACAGGATGTGGTAGATCCGGTCGCCCTCCCGAAAACGCTGTTCCGGCAAAGGGCGGCTCTCGGCGCCGACGGGCGAAGCCCGGACCGTCACCCGGAAGGTGACCGACGACAGCTCCAGATCGTTGCCGCCGACCTCTCGGCCAGAGCCCGCTTTCACATCCGCCCACAGGCTGCCCAACTGGCGCCAGCTCTCGGTGTAGCCGCCTGCACCATCGGGCGTCCGCTCCAGTGTCTCCAGCCCGAGTTTCCGTCGCAGCGCCGGTTGAACCCTCGCCATCAGACACCTCCCCCGAGGATGCGGACGTTGCGCCAGCGGTCCACCAGCGAGGAGACGCCGTAGGGCATCACCGCTGCACCCACGCGCATCTCGTGCCGGTACTCGTAGTAGTAGGCCGCCAGCAGCATCACCGCCTGCGCCAGATCCGCCGGCACGTTCGCCCAGCTTTCACCGAACCCGGCGGTGAACTCGATGGAGACGGATCCCTGGGGCGGGATCGTTGGCAGGCGGCTGCCCCTCGCCATCACGACCGGCCGGTGTGTGTCCTGTTGCAGCCGGCACTTGGACGGATCGACGATCGTCTCCCAGTCCAGGCAATCGATAATCCGGATTGCCCGGACCTCCGAAACAGGCGCGACCGGAAGCGTCTGCATCCGTGCGTCGCGCCATGCCATCAGGCTGAGCGCGAAATCCCGTTCCAGCAGGACCTTGCCCGTCCAGGCTTCCACGGCCGCGATAGCGGCCCGCAGGAAGGTCTCCAACAGGCTGTTCTCGGCACCGTCGTCGGCAAACCCGGTGCCCAGACGCAGATGATCCCTGAAATCCGCAACCGGCAATGCCGTGGCGGGCGCTGAGGTCTGCTCGACCAACATCATGCATTCTCCGAAACTTGTGCCCCTCTGGCAAAAAGTGACAGGCGCGCGCCCCGCATCGCTCGAACGGAGGGGAAGCAGCTGGTCAACGCGGATCTGGAAGGCCCAGTGACGCGCACCTGTCCCGCGCACCGCCCCCCAGGGAACGGTGCGCGGATCCCGGTCAGGCCTAGCTGGCCGAGAATTTCAGCAACTTGATCGCCGCAAAATCGCTGACGTCGCCGCCGACCCGCTTGGTGGCATAGAACAGCACGTGCGGCTTGGCCGAGAACGGATCGCGCAGCACGCGCAGGTCCGGACGTTCCGCAACCGTGTAGCCGGACGCAAAGTCACCGAACGCGATGGCATGTTCCCCCGAGGCGATGTCCGGCATGTCCTCGGCAATCAGAACCGGGTAGCCCAGCAGGCGAGCGGGTTCACCGGCGGCCAGACCGTCGGACCACAGGAACCGGCCGTCGCCATCCTTCAGCTTGCGCACCGTGCCAGCGGTCTTGGAGTTCATCACGAAAGTGCCGTTGGCGCGGTACTCGGCCCCGAGCGCATAAACGAGGTCGATCAGCACGTCGGCGCTGGCGAAGGCCCCGTCGGCACCGGAGGCCACGTATCCCAGTTCGCCCCAATCCCAGATCTCGTTGTCCGTGGTCGGGTGCGCCAGGAAGCCCTTGGGCTTGTCAACGCCATCCCCGTTGACGAAAGCCGCGGCCTCGGCCCGGGAGAACTTGTCGGCAATGCGTCCCGCGAGCCAACCGTCGATGTCGAAGGCGCTGTCGTCCAGCAGACGCTGGCTGGCCTTCGGCAGGGCGGACAACTCGTGCAGCGGGATGGTGACCCGTTCAATCTGCGGCGTGTCGGTCTCGATCATGGAGCCCGTCTCGGTGGCCCAGCCGGAGCCCATCTCGCCGTGATCGATCAGGACGTCGAAGGACGTCGCCTCCACGTTCACCACATTGGCAATCGCGCGGATCGAGGCATTCGATTTGAGAACGCTTTTCACGGTCTCCGCGGTCTCCGGGTCGACCAGATAGCCACCATCGGCAGCCACGGCGGTCGAGAGCGCCTTGCCCTCCATCTCCAGCCCACGCATCGCGTCCTCGTCGCCTGACCGAAGATAGGCCTCGAACGCCTTCTGGTGAGGGGCACCGTCGGCCTCTGTGGCGGCGGCAAGGGCGGGACGCCCGGCAATCATGGTTTTCCGATCCAGCATGGTCAGTCGCTCTTCCTGCTTGTGAAGTTTGGATTTGATTTCGGCCTGAAAGTCTCTGAAATCACTCAGAAACCCGATCATGGCCGACTTGACGTCGGGCGCTCCCCGCGCCGGTCGCTCAGCTTCGCTCATGGGGTGGTCCTTCCTGGAAAAGGCGTGTGGAAACTGCGGCGGTCACTGGTCCGCCAGGTCAAGGCGGGCCGCTTCCAGCGCCTCCGCCAGGTCGCGCATCAGGTCGGTCTCCGCGCTTTCGCTCTTCGCGCCGACCCGCGCCTCCGGGAGCATCGGGAACGTCACCAGCGACACCTCCCAAAGCTCCAGATCGTGCAGGAGGCGCTTGCCGCCCGCGCCTTTCTCGGCCCGCTTCGTGCGGTAACCGATCGACAGCCCGTCGATGGCGCCGGCATCAATCAGCGCCGCCGCCTCGCGGCCCTTGTCGACATCGGTGAGGATGCGTCCCTTGACGAAGAGGCCCTTCTCGTCCTCCCGCACCTCGTCCCAGACACCGATCGGCTGCGCGGGATCATGCTGCCACAGCATTTTCACGCGCCGATCCGCGCCCGCCAGTGCTTTCAGCGAGGCTGCGTAGGCGCCTCGCTGGACGACGTCACCGCCCTGATCGACCCTGCCGAACAGGGAGGCATAGCCCTCGATGCGAGTGCCGTCCTGCACCGTCAATTCGTCCCCGAGCTGGCAGAACTTCCGCTCCAGCCCGCAATGATCATCCGTCATTCCGTATTCCTCTGAACTGGCGCCGGGACCGCGGGTCCGCTGGCGGCTTCCACTTCGCGTCCCCGGCCCCTGCGCCGAGCCGCATCCGTCCTCGCCTCATTCCACGGGCTTCGGCGGCAGCCCCAGCAGGCTGCGCTTCTCTGCATCCGTCAGGAACTCTGCGGCACCGACCCGCGACCACTGCGCGTCACGCTCCACGGCAAGCGCCGGAATGCGATCGAGATCGGGCGAGAGCCTGGCCCCCTGCCCGTCGAATTGCCCCAGCCAATCGGAAATCGCCGCCGTGACCCGCGACGCCAGCGGCAGCACGGTCAGGCGGTAGAATGCCCGGTTGGCTTCCTGGTAGTTCGCATAGGTGTTGTCGCCCGGGATCCCGAGCATCATTGGCGGAACCCCGAAGGCCGTCGCGATCTCCCGCGCCGCGGCTTCCTTCGTCTTCTGGAACTCCATGTCGGATGGCGAGAACCCCATCGGCTTCCAGTCCAACCCACCTTCGAGCAACATCGGCCGCCCGGCATTGCGAGCGCCCTGGTGATGCGCCTCCATCTCCGAGAGGAGCCGGTCGTACTGGTCCGCCGTCAGCGTGCCCGGACCGCCATCCGAACTCTGGTAGACGATTGCGCCCGAAGGCCGTGCCGCGTTGTCGAGCAACGCCTTCGACCAGGCGGAAGCACTGTTGTGCACGTCCACCGCCGTCGCCGCCGCTTGCATCGGGGACAGCCCGTAGTGGTCGTCCTGCGGGTGGAAACTGCGGATATGGCAGATCGGCGGGGTGTCACCTGTCATGTCGAAGCGGTGCTTCCGCCCGGCGACATTGTAGTCGTAGGCCACGGGCCAGCCATCGCTGCCGGGCACGATGCTCATCCTGTCGCTGCGCAGCACATGCAACTCGAAGGGCGTGTTGCCGTCGCCGACCGCCTCGACATAGCCGTTGCCGGACAGCAGGATCTGCCCATAGAGCGCTTCCAGCAACTCGGCCTGACCCTGGGCACCGTTCGGGCGGCTCAGCAACGCCAGAACCGGGTGCTCGTCATAGCGCCGTTTGCTGTCCTGACACACAAGCGGCATCGCGCCCGCCGCCTCCGCAATCATCTTGACGCACCGGAAGCCGACCGGGTTGCCGACGAAGCCGGTGCGGGTCAGCGTGCCTACATCGCGCGGCGACCAGACCACGCGGCCCCCACCGCCCCAGGCGATCACCGGCCCGGCGGCCGAGGCCTTTCTCTCGGGGGGGGCGCCCACCGGTTCACTCGGGGCGGGCGTGCCGCCGGACCGTCGCAGGAAATCCAGTACCATGCGCTCTTGCTCCTCTTGGTTGGGGGGCGAGGCCCCGGCATTGCCAGCCCGGCCCCCTGCCGGTCGGCAGGGGGCGGGCACAAGGAAACCGGGCGCGCCCCTCAACTGGCGCACCGCTCGGTTTCCGCATTTCGTGGATCGGACCTTCCGGCCCGGGATCAGAGGGTTCGGATCGTCGGTCGGCGGAATTGCCCGGCCGGCCCGATCAGAAGCTCCGTGATCGCCCAGACCAGCGCATCGAGCCGGTCCGGCGAGCCGCGCCCTTCGTAGCCGCGGGTCGTCATCTTGCACATCTGCTCCTCCAACGCGCCGAGATGGCGCAGGTGGTGGATCCGTCCCTGTTCATAGAGCGCCGCGACCGGCTCGGCGCGCGCAGCCTTGCCCCGTTGCGCCCGAACCGCCCGGAAGGGCAACAGCGGGTCGATCTGGTTCAGAACCGTCTGCACAAGGTCCCCGCCCTGGTTGACCTCTGCCACCAGCCGGTCGGCATCGTGCCTGTCACGTGCCGCCACCGCCGCATGGGCCCATGCCAACGGAGAGGCTGCAGTGACGCTCGCATCTTCCAGCACATAGGCTTGCCAGTCTTTCGGGTCGCCCTGTGTCACCGCGCCAACCACGACGATCCCGCATTCGTCCGAACCTGCGTGGCCGGTCACCGGCGGGTCGACGGCAACCACGATCCGATCCAGCCGGGGCACGTCACCGACCCGCGCGCCCTCCAACAGCTTCGATGTCCAAAGCGCGCCTTCAGTGTCCTCGACCAGCACGCCGTCCAGCTCCTGCCGCCCCAGCCGCGTACCGCCGTAGCGGGCCTGCACTTCTGCCAGAAAGGACTCCGCGAGGTTCGCACGGTTGGCCTCCGTGGGGGCCGTCGTCGTGACCGTCGACTCCCGCTTCAGCAAATCCTTCAGAATGGGCACGTCGCGCGGCGTTGTCGTTACGCACTGGCGCGGATTGTCGCCCAGCCGCAGGCCGAACTGCAGCATCGACCAGGTCTCCTCGGCCTTCTTCCACTTGGCCAGCTCGTCGACCCATGCGCAGTCGAATTGCGGGCCCCGCAGCCCCTCCGGGTCATGGGCGGAGAACACCTGCGCGACCGCCCCGTTGGGCCAGACCAGGCGCTTGCGGCCAGCCTGCCACTGGGGCATGCGGTCCGGCGGCGTGCAGGCAAGGATCCCGCTGTCGCCGAACACCATGACCTCCCGCACCTGGTCGATGGTCTCTCCCACCAGTGCCACCCGCCGCGAGCGGCCACGATCCTCCGGCCACGAACCCTCGACCTGCGCACGGATCCACTCGGCCCCGGCACGGGTCTTGCCCGCGCCGCGGCCGCCCAGGATCACCCAGGTTTTCCAGTCGCCCGACGGGGCCAACTGATGTGGGAGCGCCCAGAACTCGAACAGCCACGGGAGCGCGGCAAGCGCTCCCGGGGACAACTCGTCAAGAAATGCCTGCCGCGCCTCTTGCGGCTCGGATGCGAGCAATTCGGCTCCCGATCTCAACGCGGGCCCCGGCAAGATCGAGCGCCTGCTGCTGAACATTCCCGACGAGCTTTCGGCGAAGGTCTTCGACATTCCGTGCCTCCTCCATCATGGTGATGGACGCCTTCCGCATCTCGGAAAGCACCCCTTGCAGCTTCTTCGCCCGGTCGGTCTTTCCCTTGCCGACCTCGGCGATGATGTCCGTCAGCTCGCGTGAGCCGCTCCTGTAAAGTTCGACGGCCTGATCGAAAAACTGACCAGTGTCTTCGCCCGTGTTCGCGGACAGAGTGATATTATCCATTTTGTTAACCTGCTCTTGCTCATACCCTCCGAGGTCGAGCGAAACGAAAAAAGCACCGTGACCCATGCAGGTCCGGTGCTTGCCCATTTCTTCCAGCTTGACTTATTTCTACTTTAGACCGTTCGCAAAGTCAAGCGCGGCGTGCCCAACTCGAAATGAGCTGCGCACGCCAAGTTACTGTTTGTTAACCATTTCTCACTGGTTGGCGCGCTCTGCCTCGATCTGGCGCCAGCGCTGGACATTGCGGTTGTGCTCGCTGAGCGTGGCCGCAAAGGCATGGCCGCCCGTGCCGTCGGCGACGAAGAACAGGTACTCCGATGGCTCCGGGTTGAGCGCGGCAAAGATCGCCTCGCGGCCCGGGTTGGCAATCGGCGTCGGCGGAAGCCCCTGAATAACATAGGTGTTGTAGGGAGTCGCGCGGCGCAACTCGCTCTGGCGCAGCCCCCGTCCAAGCGGGCCCTGCCCCTCGGTAATGCCATAGATCACCGTCGGGTCCGTCTGCAGCCGCATGCCCTGGTTCAGGCGGTTGATGAAGACGCTCGCCACAAGCGGACGCTCTTCGGCAACACCGGTCTCCTTCTCCACGATGGAGGCCAGCGTCAACGCCTGCTCCGGTGTTTCCAGCGGCAGGCCATCGGCGCGCGCAGCCCAGAGGTCGGCGAGAATCGCGCTCTGCCGGCGGGCCATGTCTTCGAGAATCGCCGCCCGGCTGGCGCCACGACTCACTTCGTAGCTGTCGGGCGCAAGGCTTCCCTCCGCCGGGACCGCGGCCACGTCGCCTGTCAGGAAGTCAGCCTGTTTCAGCTCCTCGACCACCTGCCAGCTCGTTACGCCCTCTGCGAGCGTGATCCTGTAGCGGGTGCTGGGCTGGGCAACGATCGCGTCAAACCCGTCAGGCGCCGCTTCCTCGGAGGGGCTGAAATTCGCCAGTTCCACGTATTTCTGCGTCGCCGGATCAAGTTCGCGAACGATCATGTCGGCCTTTGCGACGCCGATCCGGTAGTTGATCTCCGTCCCGCAGGTGCTGCGCCCGCTGGCCGTGACCGAGGTCACGATCTCGTCCATCGAGGCCCCGGCAGGCACCACGAAGCTGCCCGCCTTCAGCCGGTCGGCACGCTCGGTGTACTCCGCGCCAAGCCGGAAGATGGTGGCGTTCTCGATCGCGCCCAGCTCTTCGAGATTGGCCGACACCGCGGACATCGAGCCACCACTGGGCACCATCAGGCAGATGGCCTGCTCCAACGGGCCTTCCCGGGTAAACTCGCGATTGCCCCAGGCCACGATACTGGCAAGGCAGATGAGCAGCACAATGAAGATCGTCAGCGCGTTGGACGCGAGGGAACGGGCCATCAGTCGGCGACCTTCCCCATCACCAGGCTGGCGTTGGTGCCGCCGAATCCAAAGGAATTCGACAGGGCCACGTTGATCTCCCGCTCACGCTTCGCGTTCGCAGCGAGGTCGATCTCGGTTTCCACGGCCGGATTGTCCAGGTTGATCGTCGGGGGCGCGACCTGATCACGGATTGCGAGAATGCAGAAGATCGCCTCCACAGCGCCAGCGGCCCCCAGAAGGTGACCGATGGAGGATTTGGTCGAGGACATCGTCGTATTGCCCGCCGCATCGCCAAGCAGACGTTCAACTGCACCCAACTCGATCGTGTCGGCCATGGTCGAGGTGCCATGGGCGTTGATGTAGTCGATGGCAGACGGCTCCAGCCCGGCGCGGTTCAGCGCGGCTTTCATGGAGCGGAACCCGCCGTCGCCGTCTTCCGACGGGGCGGTGATGTGGTAGGCATCGCCCGACAGGCCGTATCCCAGCACCTCGGCATAGATCTTCGCGCCCCGCGCCTTGGCGTGCTCGTATTCCTCCAGCACGACAACACCGGCGCCCTCGCCCATGACAAAACCGTCCCGGGCCTCGTCCCACGGGCGGCTGGCGGTCTCGGGCGCGTCGGCGCGCTTGGTCGACAATGCCTTGCAGGCGTTGAACCCGGCGATCCCGATCTCGCTGATCGGGCTTTCGGCGCCACCGGCCACCATGACATCGGCATCGCCGAGCTGGATCAGCCGCGCCGCGTCGCCGATGGCATGGGCGCCGGTCGAACAGGCCGTCACCACCGCGTGGTTCGGTCCCTTGAAGCCAAAACGAATGCCCACCTGGCCGGAAACTAGGTTGATCAGGGCACCCGGAATGAAGAAGGGCGAGACCCGGCGCGGCCCGCGCTCCTTGAGTACGACGGCAGTGTCGGCAATCGAGTTCAGCCCACCGATGCCGGAGCCGATCATCACGCCCGTGCGCAGCCGGCTCTCCTCGTCCTCGGGAGTCCAGCCGGCATCCTTCACTGCCTGTTCAGCGGCGGCGATGCCGTAGAGGATGAAATCGTCGACCTTGCGCCGCTCTTTCGGCTCCATCCAGTCGTCCGGGTTGAACGTGCCGTCCGACCCGTCTCCGAACGGAATTTCGCAGGCATACTTGGTCGTCACCCGCTCGTTGTCGAACCGCGTGATCTCTCCGGCGCCGGATGTACCATCCAGCAACCGCGACCAGGTTTCCTCGACGCCGCACGCAAGGGGCGTGACCATTCCAAGTCCGGTAACTACCACTCGACGCATGTTTTCACCTCGGGCTGTTTTGCTGTTTGACGCCTGATACACGCGCCGCGTTCAGCGCGCAACATGGGCCACGCCGCTCTGCGCGTCCTTCGCACCGCCGGCCGCGCCACTGGCGGAAATCGGCCCGCGCCATGCACGCTCCGCAGGCGGTCGCAGGCCGGCGGAGCGGAGGCGGGATTTCACCATACCCCGCGATGCCCGGCAGATCGCGGCGTGGCATCAAAGCCGAGCCGCCACAGCACTGCCATGCCCCTTGCCCAAGCCAGCCGCGTCCCGATGACCGTGGACCGGCGTTGCCAGGCGATGGCCCCAGCGGTTGTCGCGCGCCCTGCACAACTCCGTGCCGGGTCGCGATCCCCAGATTGGCCCGACAGATCACGCATCACCGGCACAGGGCCACGGCGAAAGGAAACGACCAAAAGAAAAAGGCGCCCCGAATGGAGCGCCCCTCTCGAATTCAGCGGCTGCCTGGAGTCAGGCGGCTTCGGAGATGAACTTGACCGCGTCACCGAACGTCTGGATGGTCTCGGCGGCATCGTCCGGGATCTCGATTCCGAACTCTTCCTCGAATGCCATCACCAGCTCGACGGTGTCGAGCGAGTCGGCGCCCAGATCGTCGATGAACGACGCGCTTTCCGTCACCTTGGCCTCTTCGACGCTCAGGTGCTCCACAACAATCTTCTTCACGCGATCTGCGATGTCGCTCATGTTTCTTCCTCATGCTGGGGCACGATGCCCCGTTTTTGCTCCGCGCCCGTCCGGGCGATTTGACGTGCCCCGGCGCGGGGCGGCTTGTCCCCGTCTTGCGCGGGGTGTCTTCCCTCGGCTGTCCTGACGAACAGGGCCCGGGGCTGAAAACTGCGCCGCCTTTAGCACGTTCCCCTGCAAAAGCAAACGCTTTGACGGCATCTTCTTCCCCTAGCGTCAGGCGCTCGGGGCGACCCCAGCAACATGGGAGGTCGCCGTCCCGTTCGCAAGGGTCCGAAGGCGAATATCCCGCAGCTGCGGGACGATCTTTTCCGATCCGGCAATGCTGCGACGCAGCTTCGGCGCCGGGTCAGACCATCGCCATTCCGCCGTTCACATGCAGGGTTGTGCCGGTGACATAGCCGGCCTCCGGGCTGGCCAGATAGAGGACCGCCGCGGCGATCTCCTCGGGGGTGCCCATGCGCGCGGCCGGGATCTGGCCGTTGATCTTCTCCTTCTGATCGTCGGTCAGCTTGTCGGTCATGGCGGTGGCAATGAAGCCCGGCGCGACCGCGTTCACGGTGATACCGCGGCTGGCGACCTCGTAGGCGATGGACTTGGACATACCGATCATGCCCGCCTTGGAGGCCGCGTAGTTCGCCTGCCCCGGGTTGCCCGTGGTCCCGACAACGGAAGAGATATTCACGATCCGGCCCCAGCGCGCCTTCATCATCGGGCGCATCACGCCCCGGCACAGACGCATGGTCGAAGTCAGGTTCACCTCAAGCACCTTCGCCCAGTCCTCGTCGGACATGCGCATGAAGATCTGGTCGCGGGTGATCCCGGCGTTGTTGACAAGGATGTCCAGCCCGCCCATCGCCGCGATGGCCTGCTTGGGCAACGCATCGACTGCCTCCGCATCGCTCAGGTTGCACGGCAGCACATGGGCACGCTCGCCCAGCTCCGCGGCCAGCGCCTCCAACGGCTCCACCCGCGTGCCCGACAGGCCGACCGTCGCGCCCACGCCATGCAGGGCCTTGGCGATGGCCCCGCCGATGCCACCCGAAGCGCCCGTCACCAGCGCGCTCTTTCCCGTCAGATCGAACATCCGCCCATCTCCTTGTGATTGCTTCTCGTATCCTTCGTCTGCCCATGCCACGGCCCCCGGCATCAATGCAATCGCCATTTCCGTCTCCGGCGCGTGGGGAAACCTTGGGGGCCGGGGACCAATGCGCCGCTGGACGCTGGCCGCAACCGTGGTCCTTTGCCCGTCCTTGGATCGGCCTGTCTGCGGAGGGGCTGCACCTGGCCGACGAGCGCGGACACCGCAGGTGTCGGCCGAGTTCCTCTCCGGGCGATGGACAATCGGCACGCCCGCCGGACCCGATCCCGGGACTGCCGATTGCGTTCACGCCCACCCTCCTGCCACGATGACCGGAACCGACATCGCTGGCGGAAGTCTGATCGCAATCCTCGGCCTTGCGCCCGCGAAACCTGCTGAATGGGCCGTCCTCAGCATACGACACAGGTCAGGCCGCTCCGGACGCCACCGGAGAAGGCTGTCCGGGGCCGGGCAAAGCAGCACCGTGACGGCACCAGCGCGCGACAGGCCAGCATTCCTCCCCACCGCGACGATTGCGGCGGAGATGCTCGCTCGTGCCGCTCCTGCCATTCAAAAAAAGCCCCCCAACACGGGTCTGCACCCGGTATCCTGCCCGTGTGGAGGGGGGATTCCGGAATGCAGATCAATTGGGAGAACCACCGCCGGGAGGCACACGGGCTGGGGCAGATACAGGCGTTCCTGAAGCAGATCGTCTATGGCGGCAACGACGGGATTGTCACGACATTCGCCATTGTCGCCGGGTTCGCCGGGGCCTCTGCCGAGGGTGCGGCACAGATCGGCGCGCTGGCGGTGCTCGTCTTCGGGCTGGCCAACCTTTTCGCCGACGCCGTGTCGATGGGACTGGGCGAGTTCCTGTCGACCCGCTCGCAGCGCGACCTCTATACCTCCCAACGCAGGATCGAACTCGCGGAGTTGGCAACCCACCCGGAGCAGGAACGGCGCGAGATCGTGCAGATGCTGGCGGAACGCGGTCTCGACATCGAGGGCGCGGAACGGGTCTCGCGGGAGCTGATCCGGTGCCCCGAACTCGTTGCCGACATGATGATGAGCTACGAGTTGGAGATGCCGGACATGCGCAACGGCTCACCCGCGCTCGACGGGCTGGTGACCTTCCTGTCGTTCCTGACCTTCGGGGCGATCCCGCTGCTTCCGTATTTCCTGTTCGACCCGACGCGTCCGACCTTCCACGCCTCCGTCGTCGCCACTTTCTCGGCGCTGGTCCTGCTTGGCCTGTTGCGATGGTGGTCGACCCGGGAAAGCGTGCTGCGCTGCGTCGGAGAGACAGTGCTTGTCGGCAGCGCCTGCGCGGTGGTTGCCTATGGGGTCGGGGCAATCGTCGGCGGGTAGCGGCGGAACTGACACCGAACGGGACCGGGTACGCTGGCGGCGCGGTGATCACGCGGCGGCAACACTGCGCGACGCTCCCCATACACACGAGTCTTCCGTTGGCACGACCCGTGTCGCCGTCGCTTGCCCGTGGCCCCTGTCCGCCCCGGTCCCCGTCCGCGATCACCTTGCCCGCCGGCAAGCCCCGGCCGCGGAAACTGCGAAGGGCGGCATGGTTTCCCACACCGCCCCTGCATGTCTTGGTGTTGCCTCCCGGCACGCGCCACCAGGCGGACCTGCGCCCGCCCGGGGGCTGGCCCGCCTAGAAGTGGGCCGAACGCGATCCTGCCGGCTTCTCCAGCGGCGGGGCGAACTTGGTCAGGTCGATCCCTTCGACCGCGGACTTGTACTCCTCCACGCTCGGGGTCCGGCCGAGGATCGCGGAGAGCACGACGACCGGCGTCGAGGCCAGCAGGGATTCCCCCTTCTTCTCTTCCGAGTCTTCCACAACCCGGCCCTGGAACAGTCGGGTGGAGGTGGCCAGGACGGTATCGCCCTTGGCGGCCTTCTCCTGGTTGCCCATGCAGAGGTTGCAGCCCGGACGTTCGAGGTAAAGAATGTTCTCGTACTCGGTCCGCGCGGCGCTCTTCGGCATCAGGTCGTCGAACTCGAAACCGGAGTATTTCTGAAGGATCTCCCAGTCACCCTCGGCTTTCAGTTCGTCGATGATGTTGTAGGTCGGCGCAGCGACCACCAGCGGCGCGTTGAACTCGACCTTGCCTTGCGCCTTCTCCAGGTTCTTGAGCATCTGGGCCACGATCTTCATGTCGCCCTTGTGCACCATGCAGGAGCCGACGAAGCCGAGGTCCACCTTCTTGTCGCCACCGTAGTAGGAGACCGGGCGGATGGTGTCGTGGGTGTAGCGCTTGGAGACATCGGCATTGTTGACGTCCGGGTCGGCGATCATCGGCTCGTCGATCTCGTCCAGATCGACCACGACCTCTGCGAAATACTTCGCGTTGTCGTCCGGGGTCAGCGCCGGCTTCTCACCGGAGCGGATCTCGGCGATGCGCTTGTCCGCCTTGTCGATCAGGCCCTGAAGCGTCTGGGCCTCGTTGTCCATGCCCTTGTCGATCATCACCTTGATGCGAGACTTCGCCAGCTCCAGCGATCCGATCAACGTCTCGTCCTGCGAGATGCAGATGGAGGCCTTCGCCTTCATCTCCGCTGTCCAGTCGGTGAACGTGAAGGCCTGGTCGGCCAGCAGGGTGCCGATATGCACTTCGATGACGCGGCCCTGGAAGACGTTGTCGCCGAACTGCTTCAGCATCTGCGCCTGCGTGGCATGCACCACGTCGCGGAAGTCCATGTGATCCTTCATGGCACCCTTGAAGGTCACCTTGACCGATTCCGGGATCGGCATGGTGGCCTCGCCGGTCGCCAGCGCCAGCGCAACGGTGCCCGAGTCGGCCCCGAAGGCCACGCCCTTGGACATGCGCGTGTGGCTGTCGCCGCCGATGATGATGTCCCAGTCATCCACCGTGATGTCGTTCAGCACCTTGTGGATCACGTCCGTCATGGAGTGATAGACGCCCTGCGGGTCGCGGGCCGTGATCAGGCCGAAGTTGTTCATGAACTTCATCAGCCGCGGGATGTTCGCCTGGGCCTTCTTGTCCCAGACAGAGGCGGTGTGGCAGCCGGACTGGTAGGCTCCGTCCACCGTCGGCGAGATCACCGTCGCGGCCATGGCTTCCAGTTCCTGCGAGGTCATCAGGCCGGTCGTGTCCTGCGACCCGACGATGTTGACCTTCACACGCACGTCGGAGCCCGCGTGCAAAACCTTGCCGTCGCTCACGCCGACGGCGTTCTTGTTGAAGATCTTCTCGACAGCGGTCAGGCCCTGCCCTTCGTGGGAAATCTCCCGCGAAGGCGCAAAGACCGGGGTCGGCTCGACACCGAGGGTTTCGGCGGCGAAGTTCTGGAGTTTCTTGCCGAAGACGATGGCATAGGACCCGCCCGCCTTCATGAACTCGACCTTCTGCGGCGTGAAGGCGGAGGAGACATCCGTCAGCTCCTCGCTGCCGTCCTCGCTGTAGAGCTTCTTCGACCTGGTGTTGATCGTGAGCACGGTGCCGGTCTCCACGGAGTATTTCTGCTCCAGGATCGGGTTGCCATCGTTGTTCAGGATCGGCTTGCCGTCGGCATCCACCTTCTTGACCCAGTTCTTGAGGTCGAGCCCGATGCCGCCGGTCACGCCAACGGTGGTCAGGAAGATGGGCGAGATGCCGTTGGTGCCCGCAACCACGGGGGCGATGTTCACGAAGGGAACGTAGGGGCTGGCCTGCTTGCCAGTCCAGAGCGCGACATTGTTGACGCCGGACATCCGGGAGGATCCAACGCCCATGGTGCCCTTCTCGGCGATCAGCATCACGCGCTTGTCGGGGTGCTGCAATTTCAGCGCCTCGATTTCCTGCTGCGCCTTCTCGGAGATCATGCACTTGCCGTGCAGTTCACGGTCGGAACGGGAGTGGGCCTGGTTGCCGGGCGACAGCAGGTCGGTGGAGATATCGCCCTCGGCGGCGATGTAGGTGACGACCTTGATCTCCTCGTCGATGTCGGGAAGCTTGGTGAAGAACTCCGCCTTGGCGTAACTTTCGAGGATGTCCTTCGCGACCGCGTTGCCTGCCGTATAGGCCGCTTCGAGCCGGTCGGTGTCGGCCTCGTAGAGGAACACCTGCGTCTTGAGCACGTCGGCCGCCTGCGCCGCGATGGCGGCATCCTCCCCCAGCGCCAGGTCGAGCAGAACCTCGACCGAGGGGCCGCCCTTCATGTGGGAAAGAAGCTCGAACGCGAAGTCCGGGGTGATTTCCTCGACGACCGCCTCGCCAAGGATGATCTCCTTGAGGAACCGGGCCTTCACACCCGCGGCGCTCGTGGTGCCGGGAAGTGTGTTGTAGATGAAGAAGTTCAGGGAATCGGCCCGGTACACGCTGTCGGCATCCTTGATCTGCGCGACAAGCTCTTCGACAAGCGCGCCATCGTCGATGGGTTTCGGGCTCAGGCCCTGCGCCTTGCGCGTGCCGATTTCATCCAGGTAGTCGGTGTACAAGCTCATGTTTTTTTCCCGCCGATGTAATGTTGGATCCTGCTTGAACACCGGGTCTCAGAGGCTTCTGGCGCGCCGGGACAAGCTTGCTGTATGCGACGGTATACCAAGCGTCGCCGAATTGCAAGATGATCCGCGAGGCATGATGTCCCACCCGCCCTTTCGTCAAGGGTCAAAATCCGCGCGTTTCCCGCGCACGGCGCCCGTTCGGACGCTGCCCCGCCCGGCGAAACCGCAGGAGGGAGCAAGATCCCGCGCACGGGGAAATGACCGCCCAGCCATGGACATCCGCGCGCCGGCGTTTCATGTCTGGGGACCTTGAGACAGGCGCGAGAGACACATGACCACGATCACCGTTTGCACAACCTGCAGAAACGAGGCTGCACGCGAAACGCGGGAGGGCGACCCGACAGGTGAGGCGTTCCTGGCCAATGTCGAGGCAGCGGCGCAAGGATCCGGCGTGCAGGTGCGCGGCGTGGCATGCCTGATGGGCTGCGCACATGGATGCAACGTGGCGATCTCGGGCACCGGGAAGATGGTCTATGTGCTGGGGCGGTTCGAGGGCACGCCGGAAGATGCCTCGGCGCTGGTGGAATACGCCGGCTCCCACGCGGAGAGCCCGAACGGCGTGGTGCCCTTCCGGCAATGGCCGCAAGGGGTGAAAGGGCATTTCGTGTCCCGCGTCCCGCCTCTCGACGGCGAGGGCTAGCTCCGCGCTCCGGGGCGTCTGCTGGCCACCGGGCCCTTACCCGGCAGTGGCAGCGGTCCCCGCAAGGGCCAGCACCCCGTCGATATCCATGTGGGTTTCCAGGTGATCGGCAAGCGCGTCCAGCGTTTGTTCCACCGTGGCGGCATGGGACCCGCCCGACGGCGTCGCGCCCAGCTTTGAGAGGAACGCCTGCCGAAAGGCATCCGAGGCAAAGAGGCCGTGCAGGTAGCTGCCCATGACCCGTCCGTTTTCGGACGTGGCGCCTTCGGGGCGGGTATCGATTCGGGCGAAGGGCCGGGCGCGGTCCGCACCGTCGCTGCGGCCGATGTGGATCTCGTAGCCTTCGAGCGGCAGGCCGGTGGCCTCATGCAGGGCCGATACGCGGGTCAGGCGTTTGTCGGGGACCATCTCCGTCACGATGTCGAGCAATCCAAGCCCGTCGGTTTCGCCCGGAGGACCTTCGAGACCGTCGGCGTCGATGATCTTCCGCCCCAGCATCTGGTACCCGCCGCAAAGGCCCAGCACCCTGCCCCCGCGCCGCACATGGGCCGCGATATCCTTGTCCCAGCCCTGCTGGCGCAGGAAGCTCAGGTCGCCGCGGGTGGACTTGGTTCCGGGAAGGATCACCAGATCCGCATCGCCCGGCAGCGGCTCGCCGGCGCGCACCAGCGTCAGGCGGACGTCGGGTTCGGCCGACAGCGGGTCCAGATCGTCGAAATTGGCGATGCGAGACAAGACCGGGCAGACGACATGCAGCGAACCGGTCGACGGGCCGGAGGCAAGGTCCAGCGCGTCCTCGGCGGGCAGCAGGTGCGCCTGCGCGAACCACGGGACGACGCCGAACCCCCGCCAGCCCGTATGCGAGCTGATCAGCCGGTATCCGTCGTCGAACAGCCGCGGGTCGCCGCGGAACTTGTTGATCGCGAACCCGCGAATGAGGGCGGCGTCCTTTGGGTCGATTACGACCTGGGTACCGACAAGCTGGGCGATCACACCACCCCGGTCGATATCCCCCACCAACAGCACCGGCACATCTGCGGCCCGGGCGAAACCCATGTTGGCGATGTCACCCGCGCGCAGGTTCACCTCCGCCGGGGAGCCCGCCCCTTCCACCAGCAACAGTTCGGCCTCCGCCCCCAGACGGTGAAAGCTCTCCAGCACCGGCGCCATCAACCCGGGCTTCAGCGCCGAATACTCCCGCGCCTTCACGGTGGCCACGCGCTGTCCCTGCACCACGACCTGCGCGCCGGTCTCGGTCTCGGGCTTCAGCAGGACCGGGTTCATGTCGACGATCGGATCGACCCCGCAGGCCAGCGCCTGCAACACCTGCGCCCGACCGATCTCCCCACCGTCGACAGTGACGCCGGCGTTGTTCGACATGTTCTGCGGCTTGAAGGGCCGCACCACGAGGCCCCGCCGCCGCGCGGCACGGCACAGCCCCGCCACCAGCATCGACTTGCCGACATTGGAACCGGCCCCCTGGATCATCAGTGCACGGGTCATGCAATCCCCTTCCGCGCCCCGGGCCGGTCGTCAGGCGGCACGATCAGTACTCCACGCCTGCCTGCGCCTTGACCCCGGAACGGAACGGGTGCTTCAGCAGCTCCATCTCGGTTGCTAGGTCGGCGATCTCCAGCAACTCCTCCTTGGCATTGCGCCCGGTGAGGACGACATGGGTCATCTCCGGCTTCTGCTCCTTGAGGAAGGCGACCACCTCCGCCACGTCGATGTAGTCGTAGCGCAACGCGATGTTGATCTCGTCGAGCAGCACCATGCGGATCGCGGGATCCACGATCAGGTCCTTTGCCTTTTCCCATGCGGTCTGCGCCATCTCGATGTCGCGGGACTTGTCCTGCGTCTCCCAGGTGAACCCTTCGCCCATGGTGTAGAACTGGCAGGCGTCGGAGAAATGCGACTGGATCAGGCTGCGCTCGCCGGTCTCCATACCGCCCTTGATGAACTGCACCACGGCGCAGGGCATCTGGTGGGCGATGCAGCGGAAGATCATCCCGAAGGCGGCGGAGCTTTTGCCCTTCCCCTTGCCGGTATGGACGATGACGAGACCCTTTTCCTCGGTCTTCGTGGCCATGATCTTGTCACGGGCGGCTTTCTTCTTTGCCATCTTGGCGTTGTGGCGGTCGGTGTCGTCTGTCATTCGGGTTCTCCATCGTTGCCGCCCCCCGGATACCGCGGCAGGTCATCCGCGATGGTCAGCCAGGGCAGGTGTTCGGCGTGGTTGACATGGAAGTCTGGCGTGAAATCCGCCGGCGCGTCCAGTGCGGCGGCATGAAAGTGGATCTCGCCGGGGAATGCCTCGGCCTCGTAGGCCATTGGCGTGCCGCAGGTGGCGCAGAAATGGCGCCGCACGCCGGGGGTCGATTCGAACGTCGCCGGCGTCGCGCCGGTCCAGCGCCAGTGACCGTCGGGCACGCCCAGGTATGCGGTGACCGGCGCGGCGCAGGCCCGGCGGCAACTCTCGCAATGGCAATAGCCGGCCCAGGCCTGCGTGCCATCCGTCTGCCACCGAACCCGGCCGCAGAGGCAGTGCCCGCACCGCGGTCGGGCCGTCGCGGGTTTGACGGGCCGCGTGAAGGTCAGGCTGGTGGGGCGGTCATAGCCGGGATGGGCGGTGGCGTCGGTTCGGACAAAGCCGAGGCGGGCAAAGGCGGCGTGGTTCTCCGTCAGCTCCACGCGGGTTTTCAACACCAGCGAGGTCAGCCCGAGGGCGCGGGCATGCCCTTCGGCTGCTTCGAGAAGGCGGCGCGCAAGGCCACGGTTCCGATGCGAGTCGGCGACGGCGAGCTTGCTGAGATAGAGGTGATCCGGCGTCTCGCTCGCGAACAGGCACGCGATAGGGACCCCGTCCTCCTCGATACAGAACAGGATCTCGTCGCGGGCTTTCGCGGCAATGTCCTGCCAGCCCATCCGGTCCAGCGAGGACGGCGGGTCGATCAGACCCTCCATTCCGGCAAAGGCCGCTCGCAGAAGGTGCAGCACCGCCTCCGCGTCGCTGCGCCCGGGTGACGCGATGCGTTTGACCGCCGGCGCGGTCATGCCGAGGGCTCCGCCGGCCAGGGAACGAACTCCAATTCCGGCCAATGCGCCAACTGCCGCGCCGCTTTGGCCTCGTGTGTTGCCCGGTTGGGCAGCAGCGTGTTGGGCGTCAGCCGGAAGGCAAAGACATCCTGAAGCCCGTAGGGCGCATAGAGCGTCAGGCTGTCGTCCGACTCCAGCCGCAGGCCGATGGCATGGGTCCGGCTGGCAAAGCGATCAATCCCCTCGGCGGCCGACTGCAAGGCCGGATAGGGATGTCCGAAGTGGCGCTCGTACCAGAGGTGAACCCGCGCCTGGTTTCGGACCTCCACCGGGGGGGCACCCGGGATGGCCGCAGCAACCTCGCGTATAATGCCGTCTTCGGCGTCATAGCTGGTGTCGGGGTCGAAGTAGAAAAGGTCGATGTCCTTGACGCCGTGCATGTCCGGCCGGTCGGTCAACCAGTTCCACACGGTATTGTAGATGGCGCCCGAAACGATCCACCAGTCCGGCAGGTCCAGCGCCCGGGCCTTCGCCAGGACCCCGGCCATGCGGGGGGAGGCGCACACGGCGGTTTCGAGCGCCTGCCGCTGCGCCTCTGGCGATGCGCCCTTCAGGCGCAGGTGCCCGCCCTGTGCGCTCATCGCGACAGCTCTTCCAGCTGTGCGCGGGCGGAGTTCGAGCGCGGCACCCAGAGGCCACGGTCGATCGCCTCCTGGAACCGCTCCGCCATCTCCTGAAGCGCCGGGGCGTTCACCTCCTCGACGAAATTGCGAACCTCCTCGTCCTCCAGGTAGGCCTCGTAGACCAAGTCGAAATGGTGGTTGCGGACGGCGCCCGTGGTCGCGGCGAAGGCAAAGAGGTAGTCGACCGTGGCCGCCATCTCGAAGGCGCCCTTGTAGCCGTGGCGGCGAATCCCGGCGATCCACTTGGGGTTCACGGCGCGGGCGCGCACGACACGGGCGATTTCCTCGTCGAGGGTGCGGATCACCGGACGTTCCGGGCGGGAATGGTCGTTGTGGTAGATGCTGGGCGCTGCGCCGCGCAGGGTGGCGACGGTCGCCGCCATGCCGCCTTCGAACTGGTAGTAATCGTCGCTGTCGAGCAGGTCGTGTTCGCGGTTGTCCTGGTTCTGGACCACCGCCTCCACCTGCCCCAGCCGGTTGGCGAAATCGCCCTTCGCGGCCGTGCCCTCCGCCCCTTCGCCATAGGCGTAGCCGCCCCAGGTCAGGAAGGCATCGGCCAGGTCGGCGGTCTGGTGCCAGAGCTTTTCGTCGATCATCGCCTGAAGGCCGGCACCATAGGCGCCCGGCTTGGAGCCGAAGACACGGTAGGCGGCGCGGGCCTCGCCCATATCGGCAGCCTCCCGGCGAAAGCGGGCGGCCGCGGGGTTCTCGTGCTCCGGCTCGTCGAGCTGCATCACGGCGCGGGCCGCGCTGGCCACGAGGTCGATCTGGGCCGGGAAGGCATCCCGGAAGAAGCCGGACACCCTGAGCGTGACATCGACACGCGGGCGGCCAAGGGTGCTCGCGGGGAGGATCTCGAACCCGGTGACCCGGCCCGACATCTCGTCCCATGTGGGCTTCACCCCCATCAGGGCCAGCGCCTGCGCAATGTCGTCGCCGCCGGTCCGCATGTTGGCCGTGCCCCAGGCCGTGAGGGCCATGGCGCGCGGCCAGTCACCGTGGTCTTGCAGGTGGCGATCGATCAATAGGCCCGCCGAGGCCCAGCCCAGCTTCCAGGCGGCGCGGGTCGGGATTGCCCGGCTGTCGACGGAGAAGAAGTTGCGACCCGTGGGCAGCGTGTCGAGGCGACCCCGCGTCGGCGCCCCCGACGGCCCGGGCGGGACGAACCGGCCGTCAAGTGCCGCCAGAAGCGCCCCCATCTCACCGGCTCCGCAGGCCCGGAGCGTCGGACGCAGACGCGCCGCGATCATCGACACTACCGCATTGGAGGCTGGCCCCGGTGCCACTTCGGTGCCTTCGACAAGACATGTCGCGAGGATTTCGAGGCGCTCGACCGTATCGCCGGTGCTGCGCCATGGATCGAGGGATGCGCCATGCGAGGAATTGCGCTCTCCTTGCGGAGATCGCGGAGGGGTGGCGGGGGCGGGCGCGCAAAGCGCGCCCGCCCCCGCCACCCGGTCGCCTGCGCCAGCAGGCGAAACCGACTGTTCGAGGACTGCGGGACGGGGACCAGTCCAGGGCGCTCCCATGTTGCAGTCAAGCGGATCGAAGCCAAGCTCCAGATCCACCGCCATCGCCCGCAGGAGCGACGCGTCCTCCCCCGCTCCGCGATTCCGTGGCACCCGGGTCAGCGCGACGAGCAAATCGGTTTCCAGTCGGCCTTCCGGCGCTTCGCCAAAGATGTGAAGACCGTCGCGGATCTGGCTTTCCTTCAACTCACACAGGTAGGCATCGAGTTTCTGCAGTCGGCTGTCGACCTCGTCTCCGGCCGCAATCCCCGCATCTGCCCCGAGCCCGGTCGCATCCATCAGTGACAGGATCTCCTTGCGCAGGAACGCGATCCGGCGCGAATCCACACCGGCGGCCTGGTAGTACTCGTCCACCAGCACTTCCAGGTCCCGCAACGGGCCGTAAGTTTCGGCCCGGGTCAGGGGCGGCGTCAGGTGGTCGATGATGACCGCCTGGGCGCGGCGCTTGGCCTGCGTGCCCTCGCCGGGATCGTTCACGATGAACGGGTAGACATGGGGCAACGGACCCTGCGCGACCTCCGGAAAGCAACTCTCCGACAGGGCGACAGCCTTCCCGGGCAGCCACTCCATGTTTCCATGTTTCCCCATGTGAACAATGGCATGCGCCCCGAAGCTCGCACGAATCCAGAAATAGAACGCGAGATAATTGTGCGGCGGCACGAGGTCCGGCGCGTGGTATGTCTCCTCCGGGTCGATATTGTAGCCGCGCGCGGGCTGGATGCCGACAACCACGTTGCCATGCTCCAGAACCGACAGCGCGAAGGCACCGTCCTCACAGAACGGATCGGCCTCCGGCGCGCCCCAGCGATCCTCGATCTGCTGGCGGACGGCCAGCGGCAGGGCATCGTACTGGGCCCGGTAGTCCTCCAGCGCATAGCGCACACCGCCGTGGCGCTCGGCCCGGTCGGTCAGCCAGTTCGTCGGACCGGCCAGGATCGCGCGCATCAGCGCGTCCGAGCTTTCCGGCGGGTTTTCAACGCGGTATCCGGCATTCTTCAGGGCCGACATCACGTTGACCGTCGCAGCCGGCGTATCCAGTCCAACTCCGTTGGCCAGACGTCCATCCTTGTTGGGATAGTTCGCGAGCACCAGCGCGACACGACGATCCGGCCGCGCGACCCGCCCCAGCCGCGCCCAGTTGGCGGCCAGTTCCCCGACGAACTGCACCCGGTCGCTCCGTGCCCGATAGGCGGCGATGGCGCATTGCGTGGCCTCGTCGAAATAGGCTTCGGACTTGAAACTGATCGCGCGGGTCAGAACCCGCCCGTCCACTTCCGGAAGCGCGACGTTCATGGCGATGTCGCGGGCGGGCAGACCCCGGTCGGCCTCCTCCCATGCCGCCTCGGAACTGCCCGACAGCACGACCTGAAGCACCGGTGCCCCGGGCGCGTCGAGGACGGTCGCCTCCCGCCCGTTCACCCAGTTCGACGGATCGGGCGAGGACACGGCGAAGCTTGTCGCGTTCAGCACCACAGACGGCGGCGCAGCCTCGAACAGCCGCGTGACCGTGGCCGCGGAGACCGGGTCCTTCAGCGAGGCCACGAAAAGCGGCAGCGGGTTCAGGCCCCGACGGAGCAGCGCCTTGACCATCTGGTTGACCGGGTTCAGCCCCGCCCCCTGCAAAAGCGCACGATAGAACGTGATTGCCACCACCGGCGCGCCCTCGGTCCACTGCGCTTTCACCCCGGCGAGATCGCTCACCCCGTGCCCCGGCCAGTAGAGCCCGGCGCGCAGCAGCGGTTCGGCCTCCGGCGGGCGCAGGCCACGGCCGAGCATGTGCCCGGCCAGCGTCAGGAAGTTCTGCGCGTTCTGCGGCCCGCCCTCGACGCAATAGGCCCAGAGCGCCTGCCAGTCCTCGCGCGAAACGGTGGACAGTTCGAACAACTCCTCGTCCGGCTTGTCATCGCCGGGCAGCAGCGCGAGCTTCACACCGGCCGCCCGAAGCCGCGCCGAGAGCTGCTCCACCGCGTAGCTCCAGTAGGCCGCGCCCCCGAGAACCCGCGCGATCACCAGCTTCGAACGCTCCGCCGTGTCGCTGATGTAGCTGTCGACCGTGTAGGGATGCGACAGCCAGCCGAGGTTGGCCAGACGCAGCTCCGGCGCTTCCGGGCCGAGCACCTGCCGGGCCTCGGACAGGGCGGCGAGTTCGGTGTCGGCGGCAGAAAGGAAGATCACCTCCGCCGGGGTCTGGCCGGGATCGACCGGTTCACTGCCGTCGGAGACCTGCCCCGGCGTCGCCGCCAGAAGATGCATGTCAGAGTGCCTTTTCCATGAAGATCGAGTGCTCGCTTTCGGGGTAGTTTCCGAACCGCTCGCATTTGACAAAACCGTGCCGGTCATAGAGCCGGTGCGCGGCGTCGAGCCGGGTCCCGCTCTCCAGCCGCAGAAGCGTGTGCCCACGGTCGCGGGCTTCCGCCGTCAGGTGCTCCAGCAACCTGTCGGCAATGCCCATGCCGCGCGCATCCGGATCGACGAACAGCGACTTCACTTCGCCATAGCCGTCGCGGTCGGCCATGGCGACACAGCCGAGCGCCCGTCCGCCACGCTCCGCGACGTAGAAATGGATACCCGGCAGGGTCAGCCCCTCGATGGGCAGATAGTGGTTGGAATCGGCGGGAAACAGCGAATCCATCAGACCGTGGCTGGCCTCCAGAAGGCGCGTGGCGCCGGGATCCCGCGGGTTGCCGCGGCGGATCACGAGGTCGGTCATGCCGCGAGGGCCTTTTCGATGGCACTCCGATCAAGCCCGGCCTGCCCGATGACCACCAGCCGCGTTTCGCGGGGCTCAGTGGCGCCGAAGGGACGGTCGAAATAGCTGTCGATACGCGGGCCGACGGCCTGCACCGTCAACCGCATCGGCTTGCCGGACACGGCGGCAAAGCCTTTCAGCCGCAGGATGTCGTGGGCGCGGATCACATCGGCCACCTGCGCGGCAAAGGCGGTCGGATCGGCGATCTCCGGCCTGGTCACGACGAAACTCTCGAACTCGTCGTGGCCGTGGGCATGTTCGTGGTCGTGATCGTCATGATCGTCGTCGTCGTCATCGTGGTGATGATGGTGATGGTGCACCTCGTGGCGGCTCTCCATGTCATCCTCTGCGCCGATACCGAGGCCAAGCAGCACAGCCGCATCCACCGCGCCCATTTCCGAATGCAGAACCGAGACGCCCTTGCGCACCTCGCCACGCAGCTTGTCGGTCAGACTGGTCGCGGCGGCCGCGCCCAGCAGGTCGGCCTTGTTGACCACCACCATGTCGGCGCAGGCCAGCTGGTCCTCGAAGAGCTCCGACAGCGGGGTTTCATGGTCGATCGTGTCGTCGGCCTCCCGCTGCGCATCCACGGCGGCCTCGTTGGCGGCAAATCGGCCCTCGGACAGCGCGGGGCCATCCACAACCGCAACCACGCCATCCACCGTCACACGGGTCCGGATGTCGGGCCAGTTGAAGGCGCGCACCAGCGGCTGCGGCAGGGCGAGGCCGGAGGTCTCGATCACGATATGGTCGGGCGCCTCGTCCCGGTCGATCAGCTTCTGCATGGCGGGCAGGAAATCCTCGGCGACGGTGCAGCAGATGCAGCCATTCGACAGCTCCACCACGTCATCCTCGGCGCACCCCTCGATGCCGCACCCCTTCAGGATCTCGCCATCGACGCCCAGGTCCCCGAATTCATTGATGATCAGCGCGATCCGCTTGCCGTTCGCGTTCTCGATCAGGTGGCGGATGAGCGTGGTCTTGCCCGCGCCCAGAAAGCCGGTGACGACCGTTGCGGGGATCTTCTGTGCCATGTCCTGCGGCTCCTCTGCCTCGTGCGGGTGCGTGGGGTCGCGGGACGCCTGTCGGCTGCTGCGCCCGGAGCACCCCGCCCGGATCACATCCCGCACCGGCAGCGCCGGCGGCACGAGGCAGGTCTCCTGGCTCGCGGGTCACGGCGGGCACCGCCTTCCCGGCGCCCTCCGCGCCAGTGGCCTGGTGTGCCCGCTCTCCGCATACAGTCGCGGGGGCGGCTGCGGTTCGGACGGCTCTGCCGCGCCTCCCGCATTCCCTCTTGGCCCGGGCACGCCCCGGGAACCTCGTGCGGGCGGTTATGGGGCCGGGTTCGAAGAGGTGTCAAGCGCGAGCGTCGATGCAAGCCACGCGCGGGCCGCGTCGACGTCCGTTACAATGAGGGCGCCCTCGGGCAATGCGGGCCGCTCGATCATCACGACTGTCAGTCCAAGCGCCTGTGCGGCGGTCAGTTTGGTGCGTCCGGAGACGCCGCCGGAATTCTTGGTCACCAGGTGGGTGATCGCGTGTTCGCGCATCAGGGCAATTTCCTGCTCCTCGGAAAACGGCGGCCGGGCGCGCACCAGCCGGACATTCGCGGGCACCTCCGTGGCCTCGATGGCGCGCAGGAGAATCGGCAGGTCCGGGCGCAGCAGCGTCTCCGGGGCCGAGCCCTTGCCGGTGGACAGGAACGGGCGCGCGGTTTCCGGCAACGCGCAGAGCGCGGAGGCAATGTCGAAGTGATGTTCCCAGAGCGCGCCGAGGTCCGGCTGCCAGGGCGGACGTTGAAGATGCAGGAGCGACACGTCGGCGTCCTGCGTGGCCCAGGAAACATTCCGGCTGATCATCGCGGCGAAAGGATGGGTGGCGTCCACCACGGCGGCCACCTCGTTCGCGCGCAACCACTCGGCCAGCGCTTCGGGCCCGCCAAAGCCGCCGGTCCGGACCAGACCTGCCATGCCCCTCGGCGCGCGGGTCAGCCCGGCAAGCGAGATTGTCAGATCGATGCTCTCGGGGATTGCCGCGGCAAGCGCCCGCGCCTCGGCGGTGCCGCCCAGAAGGAGCACATGGGGTCGGGTCATGCCGTTCGCCCTCCGCCTGCGGGAGCCAGCGCCACGAGGTCGCCGGCCCGGTTGATCATCAGGATGTCGACCTCCACGCCGGCCTTCGCCACAACAGCCTGCGCCACGTCGCGGGCGCGCCCCGCAACCGCCTGCGCCAGCGGCAGCCCGACGATGCCAAGCGCCTGGTTGGCGGTGTTGCAGCCCGCGATCTCGGCCCGGTCGGCGCCGAGCGCCTCTGCCCAGTCGGCCAGTTGCTCAAAGTCCACCTGGCTGCGCGCCGAATGCAGATCCATCGCGCCCTGCGCCAGCTTGGTGAGCTTTCCGAAGCCCCCGGCGATGGTCAGCCGGTCCACGGGGTGCCGGACGAGGTATTTCAGCAACCCGCCCGCGAAATCCCCCATGTCGAGCATGGCGTGCACCGGAAGGTCGAAATGCGCCTGCGCGACCCGCTCCGATGTCGCGCCGGTCGCCCCTGCCACATGGGTCAGGCCAGCCGCCCGCGCAACATCGACGCCCCGGTGGATCGAGGCGATCCAGGCAGCGCAGGAGAAGGGCCGCACGATCCCGGTGGTACCGAGGATCGACAGCCCGCCAAGGATGCCAAGCCGCGGGTTCCACGTCTTTTCGGCCAGCGCGCGGCCGCCGTCCACGGCGATCTCGATCTCGAAATCGGCGGGAATGCCACGGCGCGTGGCGATCTCCTGCACCGCGCGGGTCATCATCTCCCTCGGGACGGGGTTGATTGCGGGCTCACCGACCGCGACCGGCAGGCCGGGGCGGGTCACCTTGCCCACGCCGTCGCCTGCGTGAAAGGTCACGCCGGCCCCCGCGCGGCCCGGACGGAGCGTTGCCACGATCGCCGCGCCGTGGGTGACATCCGGATCGTCACCCGCGTCCTTGATCACCACCGCACGCGCCCAGCCCTCCCCGGCGGCGGTTTCGTCGAGGTCGAAGGCGACCCGCTGCCCGCGCGGCAGATCGATCTCGACCGGGCTCACCCATTCGCCGGTGACCAACGCCCCGCAGGCCGCCGCCGTGGCGGCGGTGGCGCAGGCGCCGGTGGTGAAACCGGTGCGCAGGGGGCCTGTCGGTTTGCGTGTCATGTCCCCGGTATAGCCTGCGCGGCAATGACGCTACAGGCCCAAAGAGTGGTCCGGGACGTCTCGCCATTGCCGCGCGGCAGCGATAAGGTGCGCGCCATGACAGACACGACCCACGACCCGCTGCCCGCCCATGACTGGCCCGAGTTCCCGGCAGGCCTCGTCTGGCTCGTCGGCGCGGGCCCGGGCGAGCCCGGATTGCTGACCCTGCAAGCGCTGCATGCGATCCGCGAGGCGGACGTGATCGTGCATGACGCGCTGGTCGATCCGCGAATCCTCGACTGGCGCCGCCCCGAGACGGCGCTCGAATATGCCGGCAAGCGCGGCGGAAAGCCCTCGGCCAAGCAACGCGATATCTCGCTTCGGCTGATCGAATTGTCCCGCGCGGGACGGAAGGTCTGCCGGCTGAAGGGCGGCGACCCTTTCGTCTTTGGCCGCGGCGGCGAGGAGGCGCAGACGCTGGTGCAGGCGGGCGTGCCGATCCGCCTGACCCCCGGGATCAGCGCCGGGATCGGCGGGCTGGCCT
This sequence comes from Aliiruegeria haliotis, assembly GCF_003003255.1. Classification (GTDB taxonomy): domain Bacteria; phylum Pseudomonadota; class Alphaproteobacteria; order Rhodobacterales; family Rhodobacteraceae; genus Tropicimonas; species Tropicimonas haliotis. The sequence continues at coordinate 321,885 of NZ_PVTD01000001.1, read as the reverse complement.
TCGCGGGTATCCCGGTGACACATCGGGACGTGAACCAGGCGGTGACTTTCCTGACCGGGCATGACCAGACCGGTCTGGCGCCGTCGGCCATCGACTGGGCGTCCCTGGCGAAGGGCAGCCCGGTGATCGTCATGTACATGGCGATCAAGCACCTGGAGAAGATCACCGGCGCGCTGTTGGAGGCCGGTCGCGGCGCCGACGAACCCGTCGCCATCGTCTCCAACGCCACCCTGCCGGACATGCGCGTTCTCGAAACCACGCTGGGGGGCGCCGCGCGGGAGGCCGTGGCGGCGGAGATGCAAGCCCCGGCCATCGTCTGCCTGGGCCGGGTCGTGGCCATGCGGCAGGTCATCGACTGGATGTCCCAGCTTCGCGGCGAGCCGCCCCGCAACCTCGATCCCCTGGGCACCGGCCTTGCGCCCGGAGCGGCCTCGCAAGGCTGATGGGCGCGCGCGGGTTCGTGATCGCTGCGGCCTCATCGGGCGCCGGAAAGACGACGCTCACGCTGGGATTGTTGCGTGCGCTCCGGCAGCGCGGCGTGGATGTGCGCGCGGCCAAGAGCGGACCCGACTACATCGACCCCGCTTTCCACGAAGCCGCCTGCGGCCTGCCGTCCGTGAACCTCGATGCCTGGTCGATGTCGCCGGACACGCTCCGGGCGCGGGCGGCATCGCAGGGCGGCGCGTTGCTGGTGGTCGAGGGCGCAATGGGGGTGCTGGACGCGGGGCGCGACGGGCGCGGATCGGCGGCGGATCTGGCGCAGGTGCTCGGGCTGCCGGTCGTGCTGGTGCTGGACATCGCCAAGACAGGGCAATCCGCGGTGCTGGCAGCCGCCGGGCTGAAGGCGCTGCGCCCCGACCTGCCCCTTGCCGGCGTGATCCTGAACCGGGCCGGCACGCGCGCCCATGCAGAGATGGCATCCCGCCCCCTGCTGGCGGCCGGCATCCCGGTGCTCGGCGTGTTGAGCCGGAGCGCCGCGCTCGCGTTGCCGGAGCGGCACCTCGGGCTGGTGCAGGCCTCGGAGACGGAGGGGCTGGAGCAGTTTCTCGACGCGGCAGCTGCACAGGTTGCCGCCGGGCTGCGGATCACGGCATTGGCGGACGCCGCAGCCCCTCTGGCCCCGCCCGCCACGCCGCCGCGCCGCCTGCCCCCGCCGGGCCAGCGGATCGCGGTCGCGCGCGACACCGCCTTCACCTTCGCCTACCCGCATCTGCTGGACGACTGGCGGGCGCAGGGTGCGCAGATCCTGCCGTTCTCCCCGCTGGAAGATCGCGGCCCCGACCCGCTGGCCGACGCGATCTACCTGCCGGGCGGATATCCGGAACTGCACGCCGGGCGGCTGGCGCAGGCCCACAAGTTCCAGGGGTTGACCCGGCGCGCGGCGGACCGGGGCGTGCTGATCTACGGTGAATGCGGTGGCTACATGACCCTCGGCGAGGGGCTGATCGACGCAGAGGGGCGCCGGCACGAGATGCTCGGCCTGTTGCCGCTGGTCACCTCCTTCGCGACACGGAAACTGTCGCTTGGATACCGATGCCTGACCCCGCTGGCCGGGGCACCATGGACGGGGCCCCTGCGCGCGCATGAATTCCACTACGCGACCATCGTCGAGGAAGGCGCCGCGGATCGGCTCTTCGCAGCCACGGACGCCACCGGGGCTGCGGTGCCGCCGATGGGCCTGCGGATCGGGCGGATTTCAGGATCCTACGCGCATGTGGTGGCACCGGGGTGAGGTAGGTGGTCGCGATCCGGCGCCAGCGCTCATGCGAAAGGCACCACCGGGCAATCGGGCAGACAGCCATTTCGGCGACATGTCTCCACTACCGTCCGGCGGCCAAGGTTCAGGACTCATGGCCAATAGATGACGATTGCGGCGAGTGCCATTGCCGAGAGGAAGGCCATTGGACATCTGTCGTATCAGGTTGCCACGCGTCTCCAGTCCTTCAGTCTGCCGAACATGATCTCGATGCAGTTGCGTCGTTTGTATCGGCGCTTGTCGTACTTCACATTTTCTTGCGCTGCTTTCGATCGGGGATACACGCGCGTATCCCTTTGTCCTTCAATGCTTCTCGGAACCAATCGGCGTCATGACCGCGATCCCCGAGGAGCCATTCCACTTTCGGCTAGCTGCTGAGCGACGCCCGCGCCCCGATGTAGTCGCTGACCTGTCCGGCAGTGACAAACAGGTTGAGGGGGCGTCCCTGGCTATCGTAGATTGCGTGCGGCTTGGCCCCTCTCGGTGATTGTTCCAATCACCTGCCGGTCAATGGCTCACTCCGCCCTTGGTTCGGCCTATCAGACGTCCATACCCCCGTTCGTCGGGAAATTGATCCCCCGGATCAATCTCTGGTCCTCCCTACTTCACGCCCATACTGGTCGCGGTGCGGTGTGCCTTCAGATAGGTGGCGTCGATCATCACAGCCATCTCTTCGCTGTGTTCGGCAGCCAGCCCGACCATCATCTGGGCGAAGGTGCCCGTGTCACTCCAGCGCTCCAACGGTTGAAAAGCGTCTTGTGAGGGTCGTGTTCCTTCGGCGCGTCCCGCCAGCGCAAGCCATTGCGGTTGATGAAGATAATCCCGCTCACCACACGCCGATCATCGACGCGCGGCTTGCCGTGGGACTTCGGGAGATAGGGCTCAGGACGCGCCAACTGCGCATCTGTCAGCCAGAAGATATCAGACATGTTCACAGCTCGATTTTCGAACGATGAATCACGCAGCTCATCCAAAATCAACGGGTCCTGACCCTAGCAATAAGTCAAAAGAGGAAATCGTCGGCGGACAGTTCCTGCGGCGTGACCGCTTTCAAAAAGACAGTCTTTCCGAAAGCATCTTCAATCTCGGTACCGCCACCTTTCGGCTCGAGGTGGTTTGCCTTCAGGTCCTTGAAATTCCGTATGCCTGCGCTCGCTCTCAGGTTGAGCACCTCGCCGGCAACATCCGGACTGAAGTCCAGGATCCTGTCGCCCCCGGCGCTGAAGACAAACACATCCGGGCCCTTGCCGCCCTTCAGCACGTCCCTGCCGGGGCCGCCGTTCAGCCGGTCCGCACCGCCGCCTCCGAAAAGCATGTCGATTCCACCGTTTCCTTTGAGCGTGTCGCTCCCAAGTCCACCGAACAACTCGTCGTTGCCGATGCCCCCCAGAATCCGATCGTCGCCGCTGCCTCCGAACAACCCGTCGGCGCCGACGCCGCCCTTCACGATGTCATCGCCGCGCTTGGCATAGACGATGTCCTTTCCACCCTTCGCACTCAGCCGGTCATTCGCTGACGTCCCGAGGATCTTGTCCGAACCGTTCGTTCCGGAGTACGGGTCGAACTCCACCCTGAGCGTGAGCATCTGGCCATAAAAAATCGATCTACCCAGACCGTCGCGCACGTAGTTGATGATGATCGTGTCATTTGACCATTCGATCATGCTTTTGTCCCAGTCCGCATCGGTCCGCCCAGCGACGATTTTCACTGATTGAATATCTTTCAGGACATTTTTGTGATCCTCGATGACCCAGGCATTGTAGTCGCCGTTCGAGGCGGTGATGGTCTCCAGAAACTCGATGCGAATTTCATTCCGCGTAACGTCCCATTTCTCATCAATTCCATTCTGTTCGAGAAACAGGAAGTCGTCAGGTCCGCGCTCAGGGCGGACCAAGTAAGGGCCGAAAATGACCGAATCCAGATCAGGATGAACACCGGTGACCTTCAATGATTTTCCGTAGAAACCCATTTCACTTCTCTCTGAAGAAACCCAATTGCTTTGCATCAATGCATGTCGACAAGCATACTCGTTTCCCGAAATCTCTCAAAACAAGAGCGGGCGGAGGCTCCCCGACATCGCCCCAATCAACCGCCAGACAGCCGCGTCGCGGAAATCGTCTGACCGGCCTGAATTGGTAGTTTCTCTCCGATGTCACACACGAAAGGGCGACATGGTTCCAAGAAGTCGCCGGAGACCGGGCCTCTCAGCGGTCGTTCCGGGCCGCTGGCAGCTTGCCGCGTCGATCAGGAAAACAATTGGCGTCGCGTGGACCAATTGCAGCGGCACCGCGTCCTATCTCCGGATCGCGATAGCGATGCTCCGACCCGGCATTGAGCGCGAGCAACTGGCGAGGTTGGCGGACCGACCGAAGGCGCGGCCCATTCACAGGGAGCGATAATGGAACGGTAGATCACCTGCCGGAGGCCGGCTCAACTGGCCCTTTCGGTGCGCTTCGGGCGCAGGACATGCGGCATCTCGGGATCGTAGAGCGCCGAATCCGGGAACGCGTGATCCTTGAACACGTGGCCCACCAGCACCAGCGCCGTCCGGGTGAGTTTCGCCTTCCGCACCTTCTCGCGGATATCGCTCAGCGTGCCGCGAACATACATCTCGTCCGGCCAGCCGACGCGATAGGCCACGATCACCGGGCAATCCGCCCCGTAGAGCGGCGAGAGCTGGCGTTCGATTTCCAGCAGGTTGCGCACCGACAGGTGGATCGCCAGCGTCGCACCGGAGGCGCCCAGCGTGGCAAGGTCCTCGCCCTCCGGCATGCCCGTGGACTTCATCGCGGTGCGGGTCAGGATGACCGTCTGCGCAACCTCCGGCACCGTCAGCTCCTGCCCGATCCCGGCGGCCGCCGCGCAATAGGCGGGCACGCCCGGCGTGATGTCATAGGAAATGCCGAGCGCCTTCAGCCGCCGCACCTGCTCCGCGATCGCGCCATAGAGTGACGGGTCGCCGGAATGCACCCGGGCCACGTCCTGCCCGAGGGCATGGGCCGCAGCGATCTCCTCCATGATCTGGTCGAGCGTCAGCGGCGCTGTGTCGATGACCTTCGCGCCTTCGGGCGCGCCGGCCACGACGGCCTCCGGCACCAGCGACCCCGCATAGAGGCAAACCGGACAGGACGCGATCAGCCGCTGCGCCTTGACCGTGATCAGCTCCGGATCGCCGGGCCCGGCGCCTATGAAATGAACCGTCATGCTGTGTCTCCGTCGATGCGCCTGGCATAGCCGCGCGGGGTGTAGATCCATGCGCCACCGGCCCCGGCGGCGATGTCGCCGGACGTGATGCGGCGAGATGCGGAGGACCCGATGAGGACAATGGTCATCATGTCCACCTCGTCCACGTCCAGATCGGCGAGGCGGCGCAGCCGGAGGTGTTCCTCGGGCCGGCCAAGCGAGGTGGCCAGCAGGACCGGGGTGTCCGCGGGGCGGTGTTTCAGCAGGATTTCCCGCGCCTCGGCCAGCAGTGTGCGCCGGCGGCGGGAGACAGGGTTGTAGAAGGCGATCACGAAATCCCCCTCTGCCGCCGCATGCAGGCGCTGCACGATCGCCTCGCGCGGGGTCAGTAGGTCGGAGAGCGAAATGGCGCAGAAATCATGCCCCAGCAGCGCACCGGCCCGCGCGGAGGCCGCCTGCAACGCCGAGATCCCCGGCACATGGGTCAGGGCCACACGCTTTGCCGCCGCCGACACGCCGCCATTGTCGGCGTCCCGGTCCAGAAGCTCCATCACCAGCGCGCCCATGGCATAGATCCCGCCGTCGCCGGAACAGATCAGCGCCACGCGACGTCCCTCCCCGGCGGCTTCGAGAGCATAGCGGCAGCGCGCCTCCTCCTCGCCCAACGCGAAATCGCGGCGCATCCGGCCACGTGCCTCGGGGCCGAGGAGGTCGATGTAGAAACCGTAGCCCACGAGCTCGTCGGCCTCCGCGATGAGCCGGGTGGCCTCCGGCGTGCGCCACTCTGTCTGGCCCGGCCCAATGCCGATCACGGCCAGCTGACCGCGCGGGCTACCCGCGGCGCCGTCTCCGCCGGAGCAGGCGATGGCGCAGGTTGCGTTGGCGGTCTTGGCCTTCCCAGCCACGAGCACGCCATCCGGCCCGGCGGCCGCAAGCGCCGCACCTTCCGCGACCCCGTGGCAGCCCACCTCGGCAAAGACGACGTCGGAGGGATTGGCCAGCCGTGCGGCTTCCTGTTCCAGCCGTTCGGCCGTGTGGAACCGCGCGGGCACGTTCAGGTGACAGGCGACGGCATGAATTGCGGCCTCGTCGGCCTTGAGGTCGATGGAATGAACCGCCTCGACCTCCCCGGCGGAGAGCCCCGCCTCCGCCAGTTGCTGCCCCACCAGCCCGATGACCTCGTCGGGGTCGCAGCCGCGCGCGCAGCCGACGCCAACCACGAACCGCTGGCGCCGGTAGATCAGCGGCGGCGCCCCCGCAACGGAGAGCACGACCGGCGCGTCAGGGTCTGTCGGCAGGGCGTCGACGGCCCCGGAAGCGATCAGGGGCGCCAGCCATGGCGCATCGCCGGAAAGCTGGCCGCGGGTGCCGGAGAGCAATGCTGCCATCACCGGCTTGGCGTCCGCCGGGGTGTCGAGCGTCCAGCCCGCCGGCGGCTCGTCCAGCGCAACCCCGAGAGAGACATCGCCAGCGGTGGTGACCGCCGCGCCAGCCTCCAGCGCGGTCGCGATCCGTCGCGCGAGCGCATTGGCACCACGATGCCCGCCAAGCAGCGGCACCACGGCGGATCCGTCCTCTGCCAGTGCCAGCACCGGCGGCTCCCGCCACTTGTCGCCCAGAAGCGGGGCAAGGGTGCGGATCAGGATCCCCGCCGAGGCGATCCCGACGATGGGATGCCCCGCAAGGAAGAGCCCGCGCAGATGCTCCCCCACCGCATCGAAATCACGCCCGCGGATGTCGAGCCGGGCGCCCGCGGCATCCGCCACCTTCTGGCCCAGCGGCGCAGCGGTGGGCAGGATACAGACCACGACCGGCGGCAATGTCGCCTCAGACATGGGCATCCTTCCCGGGCACGATGATCATCGAGAAATAGGGCGCGGTTTCCGGCGCCTCCGACAACGGGCAGACGTTCTGGTTGGGCAGGCTGGCGTGGGACACGAAGCGCGCCCGCTCCGTCATGCCAAGCCGGTCGAGCACCGCGCGGGTTTTCCCGAAATGACGGCCCAGCTTCATGATTGCGGCGGCATTGGCATCGGCAAGGTGGCGCTCCAGCTCGCTTTCCTCCAGTGTCGCGGGCAGCACGGTCAGCACCTCCTCCCGTGCGATCAGCGGCTGGCTTGCCGCCGCCGTGACCGCACCGAGCGAACTGACGCCGGGCACGATCTCCGTAGGGAAACGATCCGAGAGGCGGGAGAACAGGTACATGAAGGAGCCGTAGAAGAACGGATCGCCCTCGCAGAGCACGACCACGTCCTGTCCCGCCTCCAGCGCCTGCGCGATCTCCGTCGCGGCGGAATCATAGACTTCCTGTGCGGGAAACCTCTCCGACCGCATCGGGATCACGATGGCGATCTCCGTCGCGCCGTCGGGCATGTACTCCGCCACGATGGCCCGGGCGAAGCTTTCGCCGGTGTCGGGCGCGGGATAGGCGATGACACCAGCGGACCGGATCAGCCGGTGCGCCTTGAGCGTCAAGAGCTCCGGATCGCCGGGGCCAACGCCCAGGCCGTAAAGGGTTCCACTCATTTCGTGAGGCTCCACTGGGTAACGGGCATCATGGGTTTCCAGCCGCGATAGGGACCAACCTCGCTGGCGCGGGATACCGCGATGCGGATCAGGTCCCCGCCGTGGCGGTCATGCAATGCCGCCAGCAGGGCTTCGGATTCGAGCGTCACGGCGTTTGCCACCAGACGCCCATGTGCGGGCAGCCGCGCCAGGATCCTGTCGGCCAGATCCTCGGACAGGCCCCCGCCGATAAAGACGGCATCGGGATCGGACAGGTCATCGAGACCGTCGGGCAAGGTCGCCTTGCGCAGATCGAGGCGCGGCGCGCCGAGGCGCACGGAATTGGCGGCGGCGGTCGCGAGCCGGGACGCGGAACGGTCGATCCCGGTGGCCGTCATGTCGCGCGCGGCCCTCATCCATTCGATGGCAACCGACCCGCAGCCAATTCCGATATCCCACAGGTGCTGCCCGCGACGCGGCGCCAGCCGGGAGAGCGTCAGGGCGCGGACCTCCCGTTTGGTCATCTTGCCGTCATGGACGAAGGCATCGTCCGGAAGGCCGGTGCGCGGCGGCACGATTGCGCCCGGCTCGCCGATGCAATCGACCGCCAGCACGTGGAAATCGGGGGCCCGGTCACGCCATTGCGCGGCCGTTCCGTCGATCCGTTTCTCCTGCGGGCCGCCGAGGTTTGCAAGCACCGTCAACCGGCTCGGCCCCATGCCGAGACCGGTCAGAAGCTCGCCGATCTTGCGCGGGCTGCCGCCGTCCTGCGTGAGCATCAGCAGCCGCTGACCGGGAAAGAAGAAAGGAATGGCCTGTTCGGCCGGGCGACCGTGGATGGTCAGCGTTTCCAGGTCCGCAATGCTCCATTTCATCCGCACAGCGGCGTGCTGGAAGGAGGAGAGTTGCGGGTAGTAGGTGATTTCATCGGGCGAGAAGTGGCGCTGGAACAGCGCGCCGACGGAATACCACAGCGGGTCGCCGGTCACGAGCACCGCGACGCGGCGGTCGCGCCAGGTGCCGATTTCCGCCGCCAGTTCCCGGAACGGCGAAGGCCAGCGGATACGCTCGGCGCTCAGGTGCGGCACCAGCTCGTGGTGACGCGGACCGGCGACAACGACCTCGGCGGCCTCAAGACGGGCACGCGCCGCGGCACCGAGCCCCCCCCAGCCTTCGTCTCCCATGCCGATCACGTCCAGCCAGGGCTCTTTCATGTTCCATCTCCTCCCAGCCCAAGGGTTAGTGCGTTGACCGCCGCGGCCGCCATGGCGGATCCTCCGCGCCGACCCAGCAGGGTGACGTATGGCACGCCATGGGGCAGCTCCGCCAGCGCCTGCTTGCTTTCCGCGGCGCCAACGAACCCGACGGGAAACCCGAGGATCAGGGCCGGTCTGGGCCAGCCTGCCTCAAGGCGCTCAAGCAGGTGAAACAGCGCCGTGGGCGCGTTGCCGATGGCGACGATCGCACCGGCGAGATCATCGCGCCAAAGCTCCACGGCCGCCGCCGACCGGGTGGTGGAGAGCGTCCGGGCAAGCTCCGGCACGGCGGTATCGTTCAGCGTCACGCGCGTCCGGACGCCGTCGGGAAGGGCGCGGGCGATGATGCCGCGCCCCACCATCTCCGCGTCGCAGAGGATGGTACAGGGTGGCCGGCCATGATCGTCGGCCATGCCCGCCGATCCAGCCACCGGCGCCGCGCGGTCGCCCGCGTCGCCTGTGGCTCCTCGCTGCAACGCCGCCCGCCCGGCGGCCACCGCCCCGTCGGAAAACCGCAGGTCCTCGACGACATCCACCATTCCGCAGGCGTGGATCAGTCGGATCGCCAGCGGTCGCATCTCTGCCGGAAGCGCATCCAGACGCGCCTCCGCCTCTATGGTTGCGAAACTCTGTGCGTAGATCGCCCTGGGATCCCGCTCGTAGTCCAGCGTCATTCCGGTTTCAGGTGTTTGCGAACGCTTTCCGGGCCCATCGGGTGATCGGCATGGGGATAGGGAGGGTGATGATGGTCGTGCCCGTGTTCGTGATCGTGCGAATGGGCGTGGTCGTGCCCGTGGTGGTGATGGTGGTGGTCATGCCCGGTATCGAGCCTGCAGGCCCCGGTACAGAACGTGTCGCAGAGCGCGCAATCCTCGACGTTGGAGCCCGGAGCGCTCGCCCCCTGCCCCTCCACGTGGTGGTGATGGCTCTCCTGCGGCATGCCGACCTCGGCCTCGAACCCCAGCACCTGCGTGCGGTATTTGCAGAGGCCGCAATTCATGGCGTTGTTGCCGTCGAGGATCTCCGTGATCCGTTCGGCAAAGGTGGCCAGAACCATCGGGTGATCGTTGAGATAACCGGCCTTCACCCACTGCGCCTCGGTGTGATTGGCCGCCACCATGTCGGTGAAGCCGTAGATCCGGTCGATCAGCACCCCGGTGAACAGGAAATAGGGAAAGACGATGTAGCGTTTGAAACCCAGCTTCGCGGCCTGTTCCAGCGCCGGTTCCACCAGCGGGAAGGTGACGCCGGAATAGCCGACCTCGCACCATCCGAAGCCATGCCCTTCCCAGAGCATCCGCGCAACCTTGGACACGTTGGCATTGGCATCCGGGTCGGAGGCGCCACGGCCGATGACCACGAGGCAGGTTTCATGCGCGGGCACCGCACCATGCTCGGCATCCGCCTGTGCAACCGCCTCAGCGATGCGGTCGGACGCGGCCTTGATCATCTTCGGATCGACGCCGAGATCCCGGCCGTAATCCACCTGTATCCCGTGCTCCGCCCCGTAGGCATTCAGAACCGACGGGATATCGTTCTTGGCGTGCATCGCGGCGAAGAGCATGCCCGGCACCGCCAGGATGCGGTCGCAACCGGCGTTGCGAAGGTTGTCGAGCCCGAGCCGGATCACCGGGTTGGCGAACTCCAGGTAGCCGTAGTCGACAATCCAGTCATCGGGCAGCAGCGCGGGCAGTTTCTCCGCCAGCACGGCGAATTCGTCCACCGCCGCCTGGGAGCGCGAGCCGTGCCCGCAGATCATCACGCCGATCTTGCTCATCGCGCGCCCTCCGGGAAAAGGACATTCAGGATTCGGGTCATGGCGTGGCTCCCTTGCTTCGCTGAACCGCGGCAATACGGGGCCGGTACGGGCACCGCAAGGCCCCGCCGCGACGATGATCTGCCGCGCCCCCTGTCTGGGTCGGCGCAGCGTCTCTCCCGTTCAGCCTTGCGGCATCGTCACCCCGTCCCGTAGCAGCGACCGACAAGGCCGGCAAGAACCGACCGTGGGTCCGGGGGCCGCGACATGGGCGCACGCCGGGCGGACACCGGGATCACGACGCACCCGCGGACGCGTGGGGCGCGGCCACGGAAAAACCCCTGGTCACAGTGGCGAACCTGGCCCAGTCGCAGGCCCGATCGCGCTCCGGTCACGTCGCGGTCACGGGCTTGGTCACAGGCCCGGGCAATCCTTGGCTGCCGCGGTGCGGATGCGCTGGCGCCGTTGCAAGGTCTCGCGGCTGCTCCGCGCCGACTTGCTGGTGAGGCCCTTGACCTGCGCCAGCGTCGACGTGGACAGCTGCGCGATACAGGCATCCGGCACCCCCGCCCACCGCAGATCGAACGTCAACTGGGCGCGGAGCTGTTCGGCCCCGGCATTGGTTCCCGGACCGCTGTTCACCGGGGACGCCACTGCCACCGATCCGGCAGGCGTTCCGACCTGCACGGCTGTCGTCCTGCCAGACGCCCCCGTCGACGTCTCGCATCCCATCAGGGGAACACTGGCCAGCAGGGTGGCGAAAAGGAGGTGTCTGCGCTGCATGTGAGGGCCTTTCATATCAGGTCTGTGCGGGAGTGGTGGCGGGGGCCGGGCCATAGGCGTTGGCGCCGGGTTCGGACGGGCGCGTCAGCCACCACAACATGAGGATCGAGGCGACGAGCTGCGCGATCGAGAACGCCACGATGGTCGCCAGCCCGAAGGCCGCAGCCGGTGCGCGGAGGGTGTCGGGATCCGGTACCCCCTGTTCGATGGCGCCATAAGACATCACGCCGAGGAAAACGCTGATCATGAAAGCAAGCGAGATCAGCATCGGGATCAGCAGGTACCACCCCGGCCGGCCCGTATCCTGCAGGCGGCGCCACCCGGCGCTGAGCAATGGCAGGAACATCGCCAGTTGCCAGATGCCGGCAAAGGCGCCTCCGGGCTCGCCCGTCTCGGGATCGACGCCGAACATGGCCTGGTCGAGGACGCTTGCCACGAAGGACACGAGAACGACGAACAGCAGGAACCACCAGTATTCGGACCGGGGCGCCCTCCCGGAAAAGGTCGCGAATTTCGACAGGCATGTTCGAATCGATGTCCGGAAATCCATGGCAGGTCTTCTCTCCTTTGCTCGGCGCCAGCATCGAACGGATTTCGCAGCCCCGTCAATGCGTGACATGCGGATCCGCGGGTCCATCGCCCGTGCTTGCCCGTCAGGCAACGGACAGCACACGGCCAATTGGCCACGCCCCGCGGCCAATGACGGAGATTGACATCGCGCGGCGCGCGCGAAATGAAGGGGCATCTTCGGTTTCCCCGGCGGATGCAAGCGACGGGGAATTAAAAAGGGAACACGGTGTGGCGTACCCATCAGGGACCGAAACCGTGGCTGCCCCCGCAACTGTGAGCGGAGAGCGAAGCCGATAATGCCACTGGGGCCGCCGTCAAGGTGCCCCCGGGAAGGCCGGCCGAGCCGTGACCCGCGAGCCAGGAGACCTGCCGAGGCCACATGGGGCGTACCCCATGGTTTCCACCGGACGCCGGGGTGTGCGTCGGGCGCGAAGCGGGCCCCGGACGTTGTCCCCCCATTTCGAGCCAACTCTCCCCGTCCGTCCTTTCAGATCCGCCGCACTGCGGCATTTTGAGAGAGACGACGTATGACCATACGAAACCTGCTTCTGGCCACCGTGGCCAGCCTTGGCCTGGCAGGAGCCGCACAGGCCCACTTCCAGTTGGCCTACACCGCCGACACGTTGATCGAGACGCCGGGCGACATCCCGGTCAAGCTGATCTTCTGGCACCCGTTCGAGAATGGCCACGTCATGGACATGGGCGAACCGCAGGAGGTGTTTGCCGTGCACCGCGGTGACCGGATCGACCTGATGGACCGCCTCGCGCCGATCACCTTCACCGGCACCTCGAACGCGGCCGCGGCCTATGAGACATCGGTCCCTGTGAAACGTTCGGGCGACTACGTGCTCGTCGTGGTGCCGGCGCCGTATTTCGAGGAGAGCGAGGATATCTACATCCAGCAGCTCACCAAATCCTACCTGAACCGCAACGAGATGCCGACCGACTGGGACCAGCCGCAAGGGCTGGCGACAGAGATCCTGCCGCTGGTCAAGCCAACCAACGTGGTGGTGGGCTCGACCTTCACCGGACAGGTCCTGTCCGAAGGCAAGCCGGTCGCCGGTGCGGAGATCGAGATCGAGTTCATGGCCGCCGAACCGGACATGGAGAGCAACGCGCCGAAACCGGCCACCGCAGCCCCCATGCCCGGCGGAATGATCGTCGCGATTTCGGATGCCAATGGCTATTTCACCTTCGGCATCCCGCGCGCCGGTCACTGGGGGTTCGCCGCGCTCGGCACCGGTCCGCAGACCGAGTTCGAGGGCAAGGAACTGAGCCAGGACGCAGTGATCTGGATCCGCGCCTGGGACATGGAGTAGGCACCTATGCACATCGTTGACGGAGCCCTGTCCAACCCGGTCGTGATCGGCGGCGCCGTGCTTGCCGTCGGCGGGCTGGCGCAGGGGCTCCGGCACCTGCCGATGGAGAAGATCCCGGTCGCGGGCATGCTCTCGGCCGCCTTCTTCGTCGCCTCGCTGATCCACGTTCCGATCGGGCCGTCGTCGGTGCACCTCGTGCTGAACGGGCTGGCCGGGCTGGTGCTTGGCTGGGCGGCGTTCCCCGCGCTCTTCGTGGGTCTGCTGTTGCAGGCGGTCTTCTTCGGCTTCGGCGGGTTGACGGTGCTGGGTGTGAACACGGTGATCATCGCCGGACCGGCGGTCCTCGTCGGTCTGGCCCTCGGGCGCCGCATCCAGACCGCCTCGCTCAAGGGTGCGGCGGTCTGGGGGGCCATCGGCGGTGCGCTGGCGATCGCGCTGACGACTCTGTTCGTGGCCCTCGCGCTGACGCTGACCGGCGACGAGTTCATCCCGGCCGCCAGGCTCGTTTTCCTTGCCCACATCCCGGTCATGGCAATCGAGGCGTTGCTGACCGGCGCCGCGGTGTACCTCGCCAAGCAGGTGAAGCCCGAGCTGTTCGACAATATTGCGGGAGCCCGCACATGACCCGACCAATCCCCGGCCCCACCACCGGCCCCGGCGGTTTCGCCCCTGCATTCCCTGACCGTAGACGCCGTGCCGGGTCGGCGTTGCGCGGGCCTTCCGGCGGGTCGCCGACCCCACCGCGCGGCGCCGCCCTTGCCGGCGCCCTGAAAGGGGCCGCGCCTGCGATCCTCGCCATTGCCATCGCCTGCGCGCCCCTGCCGGCGATGGCGCACAAGGTCATCGCCTCCGTCTTTCCGTCGGGCACGGCCATCGAAGGAGAGGTCGGATTGTCCAACGGGGAGATGGCCGCCAACACGCTCGTGGAAGTCTTTGACAGCGACGGCGCAAAGCTGGGCGAGGCCTGGACCGACGGAGAGGGGTTCTTCCTCTTCCAGCCGACCGAGCCGGTCGCCCACATCTTCCGCGCCGATCTTGGCGCAGGCCACGTGGCAGAGATCACCATGATCGCGGAGGATGTCGCGGAAATCGTCGGCAAGGCCACCGGCCCGGACACGCCCGCAGCCGGCGCGACCATCGCCTTTGACAGCACGCCGGCAGAGGGCGGCACAGCGCCCGCTGCCGGCGCCGCGGCCGGTATCGCCTATGCGCCCACAATCAGCGTCGCCGCGCTCACCGACGACGAGAAAGCCGCCATCGCGAAGATCGTCCGCGACGAGACCCGCCCGTTGCGCAAGGAGATCGCCGCCTACAAGGAGAAGAACGACCTGCAATCGATCCTTGGCGGGATCGGCTATATCGTCGGTCTGTTCGGGATCGGCTTCTACCTTGCGGCACGGCGCAAGCTGAAGGAGGCCAGCGCATGAGCCCGGTCTTCACGACGCTCGACAAGCCGCTGAACCAGACCGGCGGGCGAGAGCAACTGAGCTGGCTGGGACGGATCGATCCCCGTGCCCGCATCCTCGCCGCGCTCGCCTTCGCCATCACCATCGTCGCCTGCGATAGCTTTCCGGTGCTGATCGGCGGGGTCCTGATGGCGCTGCTGCTGCTGGTGAACTCCCGCCTGCCCGCCCGCCGCACGCTCAAGCGCATGGCGACGATGGACAGTTTCATCCTGTTCATTCTCGTGCTGCTTCCCTTCACCGTGCCCGGCGAGCCGATGTTCACCGTGATGGGCCTGACGGCATCCTGGGAAGGGCTCTGGCAAGCCGTGGAGATCGGGTTGAAGGCAAATGCCGTGATCCTGGCCCTGATGGCGCTTGTGGGCACGATGGAGCCGGTCACGCTCGGCCACGCACTGCACGGTCTGAAAGTGCCCGAAACGCTGGTGCATCTGCTGATGTTCACCGTGCGCTACATCGACGTGCTGCGGGAGGAGTACCTGCGGCTACGGCAGGCGATGAAGGCACGCGGCTTCCGGCCTGCAACCAGTTGGCACAGCTACCGCAGCTTCGGCTACCTTGTCGGCATGATGCTGGTGCGGTCGATGGAACGCTCAGAACGCATACTCGGGGCGATGAAGTGCCGGGGGTTCACCGGCCGGATCACGCTGCTCGACCGGCACGCCTACGGCGCCCGCGATGCGGTCTTCGCGGCCGGGATCGCCCTGCTGCTGGTATCCCTCGTGATCGCGGAGGTCTCCCTTGGCGCTGTTTGAGCTGTCCGGCATCCATTTCGGCTACCCGCATCACCCGCCGATCCTGCATGGCGCCGGCCTCGTGCTGGAGCCCGGCGAGCGGCTGTGCATCACCGGGCACAACGGTGCGGGCAAGTCGACATTGCTGCGGATCATGGTCGGCCTGCTGCGCCCCAGCGCGGGAGAGGTGACGGCCTTCGGCCAGCGGCGCGAGGCAGAGGAGGACTTTCACGAGGTGCGCCGCCGCGCAGGCCTGGTGTTCCAGGACGCGGACGATCAGCTTTTCTGCCCGACCGTCGCCGAGGACATCGCCTTCGGCCCGCTCAACCTTGGCGCCAGCCGGGACGCGGCGATGGCGATTGTCGAGGATGTGCTCTCGCGGCTGGACCTCATGCATTTGCGCGACCGGATCACGCACAGGCTCTCTGGCGGTGAAAAGCGCCTCGTGACGCTCGCCACGGTGCTGGCGATGGACCCCGACGTGCTGTTGCTGGACGAGCCGACCAATGCGCTCGACGAAGAAAACGAGGCGCGGCTGGTGCAGATACTGCTGGCCCAGCCGCAGGCGATGGTGATCGTCAGTCACGACCCGCATTTCCGCAGCCGCCTGGGCACCCGCAGCCTGCGCCTTCAGGCCGGTTCCCTGGTGGAACCGGACCCGACTTGTCGCCACGCGGTCGACCACTGAAAGACCGGTGCCACGTAGGCCGGGGCGCTCCCGCCAGGATGGGCGCTGCCGCGCCCCAGCCTGTTGGGCCGGGCGCGCTTCGCGCGCGGGGGGCGCGAGGACGGCACCGGGCAATGCCTCCTGACCGGGGACACCGCGCAAAGACGCTGCGGCGGCACCATTGGCAATCGGGATGCTTTTCTCAGTTTGCCCCCCGCCAGTGCCGTCGTTGCCACGCGCGCCGGACGTCCCATCCCGTGGCCCCTTGGCGGGAGTGCGCTGTGGGAAGCGGCGCCGGTTGAGGCCAGCTATTCACCCAAAATGACCTCCCCCGAAAACCCTTGCGCGGGTTCGCGCGGGGGCGCGGCATCGTCGCCGGTTGTGGTCTGCACGCCAAACTCCGCCGTTTTCCTAGCGGGGACGTCCCCGACCGGCGCGCCTGGTGCCAACGGTCCCGCATGCCGACAGTCGGACGGCCAGATGCCCCGCCCCTTCCCCGGTCATCTTTTCATGGACAGGCCCCGGTGCATGGGCCATGACGAGAGGATGTCCCATGCCTCCCATCCCGCCATCGTCAAGCGCCTCAAACGGTCCGACGGACATCTCCGCAAGATCATCGCGATGATCGAAGAGGGGCGGCCCTGTGCCGACATTGCCCAGCAGCTCCACGCGGTGGAAAAGGCCGTCAACCAGGCCAAGAAGACCCTGATTCACGATCACATCGACCATTGCCTCGCGGATGTCGCCAGCCATGAGGCCCCCGGGGACCTCATCGGCGAGTTTCGCGAAATCTCGAAATACTTGTGACCCGCCTGCACCGCGCAGTCGTCACATCACCGCGCCGACCAGCCAGGGCGTGAATTCGTTTTCGCCATAGCCCAACTCCTCGCTCCGGGAGCGGTCGCCGGAGGCGACCTCCAGCAGCCGCGCGAAGATCCGGGCGCCCATCTCCTCGACCGGGACCCCTTCGGAGATCACCACGCCGCAGTTCATGTCCATGTCGTCGGACATGCGCGCATACATCTCCGAGTTCGTGGCCAGCTTCACCGAGGGCACCGGCTTGAACCCGAAGGCCGAGCCGCGCCCGGTGGTGAAACACACAAGGTTCGCCCCGGAGGCCACCTGTCCCGTGACCGAGGCCGGGTCGTAGCCGGGGCTGTCCATGAAGACGAAACCGCGTTCGGTCACCCGCTCCCCATATTCATAGACACCGGTCAGGTTGGTGGTGCCACCCTTGGCCACCGCGCCAAGCGACTTCTCCAGGATGGTGGTCAGGCCACCGGCCTTGTTCCCGGGCGACGGGTTGTTGTCCATCGAACCGTGGTTGCGCTCCGTGTAGCCCTCCCACCAGTGGAGGCGCTCCAGCAGCTTGTCGGCCACCGCGCCGCTGACCGCGCGCCGGGTCAGCAGATGCTCGGCGCCGTAGATCTCGGGTGTCTCCGCCAGGATCGCGGTGCCGCCATGGCGCACAAGCAGGTCTGCGGTCACACCAAGCGCCGGGTTCGCCGTGATGCCCGAATAGCCGTCCGAGCCGCCACATTGCAGCGCCAGCGACAGGTGCTCTGCCCCGACCTCCTGCCGTTCGATCCGGTTCGCTGCCGGCAGCATCGCCTCGATCCGGGCGATGCCCTCCGCAACGGCCTTCCGGGTGCCGCCCAGCTCCTGCATCACCAGCCGCTGGAAGCCCGGGCCTTCCTTCAACCCGTGCAGCTCCATCATCAGGCTGATCTGGGCCATCTCGCAGCCCAGCCCGATCATCACGACACCGGCAAGGTTGGGATGGGTGGCATATCCCGCCAGCGTGCGTTGCAGGATGGCGTAGCCCTCGCCGCCCATCGCCATGCCGCAGCCGGTGCCATGGGTGAAGGCGACAACGCCATCCACGTTGGGATACTCCGCCAGCCGCTCCGGCGTGAAATGTCCCGCGATCATGCGCGCCGCCGTCGCCGAGCAATTCACGGAGGAGACGACGCCGATGTAGTTCCGCGTTCCAACACGACCGCTGTCCCGGACATAGCCGCGGAAGGTCGCGCGTTCGGCCTCGGGCACGAACTCGGTCGGCACCGCATCCGCGCCCGGCGACAGGTCACGGTCGAAATCCGCCCGGTAGCTGCAATTCTGAACGTGAACATGGCTGCCCGCCGGGATCGCCGCCGAGGCGAAACCGATCACCTGGCCGTACTTGCGGATCGGATCGCCCGAGGCATGCTCCACCAGCGCGATCTTGTGCCCGCGCGGCACCTCTTCGACGGTGGTCACCCCTGCCGCGACCTCTCCCGCCGGCAGCTTCTTCAGCGCGACGGCGACGGTGTCGATTTCGTTCATACGGATGGCGGGCGGGGGCGTTTTCTGGATCATGCGCACCTTGTCGCGCCATCACCGGGCGGCTGCAAGTCCCCCAGGCGTCGCGGGTGCGAGAATCCGGCGGGCACGGGATGCGTTGAACCCACCCACGGCACCGACGGCCACGGCGCCGCAGCGGTTGCCGGCGGCAAGGCAGGCCTCCAGCGGGTCGCCGGAAAGCCAGCGGTGCAGGAAACCGGCGTTGAACGCATCGCCGGCGCCGGTCGTGTCGAGGACCTCGACCGGCTCGGCCGTCACCTCGATCCGCTGTCCATCCCGGCTGGCGCGGGAACCGTCACCGCCGCATTTCACCACGGTGAGCGGGGCCGCATCGCCGGAGGGCGCGGCGCCGAGCCCGGAAAGCCAGTGTTCTTCCGATTCGTTGGGCAGGAACAGGTCCACCGCCCCGATCAGCGGCGCCACCTCTGCGTTCAGCGACTCGTCCCAGCCGCAGTCGAGCGACACCGTCAGGCCGTTCCGCCGGGCCATGTCGAGCAGACCGGGCTGCTCCGCCAGTGTCGCAAGTTCGCCGATATGCAGGTGGCCGATCCCGAGCCGCCGGAGTGCCGTGTCCGAGACGTCGGGAACCGCCGCGCCGACCCTTCGGGTGACGAAGGCGCGGTCGCTGCTGTCCACCAGCGCGACGGTAAGTTGCGGATCCTCACTCTCTGCCGATGCACAAAGCGATGCATCCAGCCCTGCGCCGTCGATCTCCGCCCGCACCAGCGCCCCGAGCGGGCCGGAGGGTAGCTGCGCGGCAAGACAGACGGGTCGTCCGAGCGCAGCCAGATAGGCCGCAGTGATATAGGCCCCGCCGCCAGCCCGCAGCGCGACCCCGTCCGCGTAGATTTCTGTCCCGGGGCTGGGCATCCGGTCGAGACCGGAGAGGATCACGTCGCAATAAACCCGCCCGACGCAGAGCACGGCTTGCGGGCGATCGGGCTCCGGCATCAGATGGCCTCCCCCGTGGTGGCGTCGAAGACATGCAGATCCTCGGGCCGCGCGCAGAGTTCCACCCGCGCGCCGACCTCGGGCGGGACGCGCCCGTCGGCCTTGGCAATCACCTCGCTGCCGTCGACATCGACATAGATCAGCGTCTCCGGCCCCAGTGGCTCACGCACGGCCACTGTTCCGCCCAGAATAGGCACGCCCTTGCCCTCGTGCAGGTCGTCCGGGCGCACGCCGAGCGTGACGCCGCGTCCGGCTCCGGGGCCGCGCTCAAGGGCGACCTCCTGCCCGCTCGCCAGCCGGATCCCCTCGTCGGTGCCGACTGCAGGGAGCATGTTCATCGACGGCGCGCCGATAAACGTCGCGACGAAGGTGTTTGCGGGGGCATGGTAGACCTCCGCCGGGGTGCCCACCTGCTGGATCACGCCATCCTTCATGATCACGATCCGGTCCGCCATGGTCATCGCCTCCACCTGGTCGTGGGTCACGAAAACAATCGTGGTTCCAACACGTTGGTGGAGCTTCTTGATCTCCAGCCGCATCTGCGTGCGAAGCTGGGCGTCAAGGTTGCTGAGCGGCTCGTCAAAGAGGAACACCGCCGGGTCGCGCACCATGGCCCGCCCGATCGCGACCCGCTGCCGCTGCCCGCCCGAAAGCTGGCTGGGCTTGCGCGCCAGAAGGTCCTGCATGTCCAGGATCTTCGCCACCTCCTCGATCCGCGCGTCCTTCTCCGGCCGCGAAAGCGTGGAGGAGCGCAGCCCGAAACCGATGTTCCGGCGCACGGTCATATGCGGGTAGATCGCGTAATTCTGGAACACCATCGCGATGTCGCGTTCCTTGGGCTCCAGGTGGTTGACCACCCGGCCGCCGATCTCGATGTCGCCGGAGGTCGCCTCCTCCAGCCCTGCGATAAGGCGCAGCGTGGTGGACTTGCCGCAGCCGGACGGGCCGACGAGGACAACGAATTCTCCATCCCCGATCTCCAGGTCGATCCCGTGCAGCACGGTCACCTTGTCGTAGGTCTGGACAAGCTTGCGAAGCGCGAGGTTGGCCACGTCAGGACTCCATCAGTTTGGCAAAGGCAGTGTCGAGTGCACGGTCGGCGCCGGCTCGACGGCGTTTGCGGGCTAGGGCAGTTTCGGAAAAGCGGGACAGGGTGGAGGCATAGCCGGTGAGCGCGGTCTCCAGCGCCTCGGGAGCCGGCCCGCCGGGCCGGTTGCGTTTCTCCACGAAGCTGCTGGCGGAGACGGCATCGGCAAAGGCGGCCTCGCCCAGGGTCGTGGGCTGGCCGGTCTCTGCGCAGAACGCCTCCGCGAAGGCGCTGTAGCCTGCGCGCAGCGGTTGCCCGGCCGCGATGACGGCGCGGGCAGTGGCGGCGGCAACCTCGTGGGCCTGCCGGAAGCTCAGCCCCTCGTCGCGCACCAGCGTGTCGGCAAGCTCGGTGATGGTGATGCAGGCGGCGTCGGTGTTGGCCTGCACCCTGTCAGCGTTGATCGAACAGGCAGGCAGAAAAGCCGTCAGCAGCGCGATCACCCGCCCGCCGCTGTCGAAGGCGGCGAAGCCCGCCTGCTGCACCTCGCCCTCGCTGTCATTCATGTCGGTAAAGGGCGTGTTGTGCATCGTGTTCACGATGGTGTCGCAACGGCCGGCGGTGACGGAGGCAAGGTGGCGCATGTGTTCGATCGGCACCGGGTTGCGCTTCTGCGGCATGATCGAGGAAATCTGTACCAGTGCATTGGGCACGTAGAGCTGCCCGACCTCGAAGGAGGACCAGAAGGCCATGTCCTGGATCAGGCGGCCAAGATGCAGGAAGGGCAGTTTCAGTGCCGAGTAGAGCCCGGTGACATAGTCGACGGAGGCGATGCAGCCATAGGAGTTCAGCAGCGGCTCCGAAAACCCGAGCAGTTCTGCCACGCGGTGCCGGTCGACCGGGAAGCCCGACGTGGTGATGGCCGCGGCCCCCATCGGGCAGTGATCCAGCCCGTCCATCGCCTGCTCCAGCCGGGCGATGTCGCGCAGCAGCACCTCGATAGCGGCGGCGAGGTAGTGGCCAAAGGTCGTGGGCTGCGCCGGCTGGCCGTGGGTATAGGCCACGACGAGCGTTTCGGCCTCCGTGTTGGCTTTCTCGATCAAGGCATCGGCAAGGCCGCGCAGCGCGTCCAGCATCGCCTCCGCCCTTGGTTGCAGGGCGAGCTTGAACAGCGTGTGGTCCATGTCGTTGCGCGACCGCGCCGTGTGCAGCGCGCCGCCGAGATCGCCCAGCCGCCGCTTCAGCTCCGCCTCGACGAGGAAGAAGTAGTCCTCGTGTTCTCCGGTATAGGTGAGCGCCGGAATATCGACCTCGGTCTCGATCCGGTGCAACGCCCGGGCGAGATCCACCGCCTTGGACGGCTGGAGGATGCCGGTCTCCGCCAGCATGACGAGATGCGCCCGGTTGATCCGTGCCATGTCGGCGGCGAAATGCGCCTTCACCCCTTCGAAGAGCGGGGCCAGCACCGTGTCGCGATAGGTCGGGTCGGGGAAGGTGGTGGTGTCCGTCATGGGAGCATGTCCTTCAGCCCCGCCCGGACGGCGTCGTGTTCATAGGTTACCAGCTCCAGATGGTTGCCTGCGGGGTCGAGGAATTTGAACGTGATCGCCATTCCGTAGTCGTTGTGCCGGTCGCTGGTCAGGGCCGTGCCGTCGAGCGCCTGCAGGTCGTCATGCGGAAGAGCGGCCGCGAAGGCCAGGAAAGCGTCGGCCCCGGCGTGGAAGGCAACGGTGCGGTCGCCGCCGGTCGGCCTGTCGCCAACAAAAAGCGACACCACATGCGCGCCGCCGGTGCCCGGTGCCAGAAACACCGGATGGTCCGGGGCGGGATCGCTCTGCCGCCATTTCCCGAAGGGCTTCAGGCCAAGAACGCGATGATACCAGTCGATCGCCGCGGGCCTGTCGAGCACGTAGAGATGCACGTGATCCAGCCGATCTGTACGGACCAGCGGCGTCATCCCTTCAAACCCGCCATGACGACGCCACGGATGATGAACCGCTGGAAGATCAGGAACACCACCAACGTCGGGATCGTGGAGATCGCGGCACCGGTCATGATCAGCTCCCAGGCCACGTCGGCCTCGTCCCCGAAGGACGACAGCCCAACGGGCAGCGTGTACATTTCCACCGAGTTGGTGACGATCAGCGGCCAGATGAATGCGGTCCAGTTGCCGAGGAAGACGAAGATCGCCAGCGCGGCGAGCGCCGGGCGCACAAGCGGCATGGCGACGGTCCACCAGATCTCCAGCTCGTTCAGCCCGTCGATCCGCGCGGCCTCGATGAAATCGTTCGGCACGGTCTCGAAGAACTGCTTCATCAGGAAGGTGCCGAAAGCGGTCATCAGCCCGGGGAACATGATGCCCCAGTAGGTGTCCAGCCAGCCGAACTGCTGGCTCATCAGGTACCACGGGATCACCAGCATCTCCGTCGGGATCATCAGCGTCGAAAGGATGGCGATGAAGACGATGTAGCGCCCGGGGAAGCGGAACTTGCACAGGGTGTAGCCGACGAGGCTGTCGAAGAAGAGGTTGCAGATCGTGGTGATCGTGGCGATGACCAGCGAGTTGATGAACCAGCCATAGAAGCGCCCGTCCTCAAGGACAAAGCGGTAATTGTCGAGCGTCGGCTCCTTGGGGACGAGGTTCACGTCATAGACCTCGTGCGGCCATTTCAGCGACGTGGAAAGCATGTAGACGATCGGCATGATCATCGCGATCCCGCCAAGGAACAGGATCAGCCAGCGCAGGATCTGTCCCATGTTGGCGGGGCGTTTCGGCGCCTTGGTGGCCAGCAGCGTCTCGGAGGAGGCCCGGATGGCGGTATCGCTCATTTGCTGTCCCTCAACAGGTAGAGTTGCAGCAGAGAAACCGCCAGCAGGATCAGGAAGAGCACCACCGTCTGCGCGGCGGCATAGCCCATGTCGTAGTTGGTGAAGGCGCTTTCGTAGATCATCAGCACCAGCGGCTTGGTGGCGTTCAGCGGCCCGCCCGGGTTGTTCGTCGTCATGTTGAAGACATGGTCGAAGATCCGCAGGAAGCCGATGGAGCTGAAGACGACGATGAAGACGATGGTGGAGCGCAGCAGCGGAATCGTGATCTCCCACAGGACCGTCCAGTTGGAGACCCCGTCGATCCGCGCGGCCTCGTAATAGCTGCGCGGAATGGCGCGCAGCCCGGCCATGAAGATGATGATCTGGAAGCCAAGCCCGGCCCAGACGGCGGGCGCAAGGACTGACGGCAACGCGTTGGTGGTGGAGTTCAGGAACGCAATCTGCGGGATGCCGACACTGGCCAGCAGGTTGTTGAACAGCCCGATTGGCACTGGCTGGTAGAACCAGCGCCAGACCCAGGCCATCGCCACGGCGGAGGTCATGAAGGGCAGGAAATAGAGCATCCTCAGGAAGCCGTGCATGAAGCGCAGCTTGTCGAGGTGGTAGGCGATCACGAAGCTGATCACCAGCGAGATCGGCGTGCCGAGGATCAGGTAGACAAAGGTATTCTTGAACACTTTCCAGAACACCGGGTCATTGACGAGCTTGATGTAGTTTTCCCAGCCGGTCCACGTGCGTTTGCCCAGCAGGTTCCAGTCCTGGAACGAGATCAGGATCGCATTGCCCGTCGGGTAGAAGCGGATCACGCTGTAGAAGAGGACCGGCACGGCGAGGAACGCCCATGCCCAGACGATCTGCTTCTGGCGGATGGAGAGATTGCGGTACATTGAAGGCCCGGTGCCCAAGTGGAAAGAAGGGGCCCCGCGACGGGGCCCCAGTCGATCAGGAGGAGCTTACTTGTTGTAGTATTCGTCGAGGATCTTCTGCTCTTCCTCGGCGGCGGCGGCGAGGCTGTCGGCGACCGATGCGCCTTCGAGGTTGATCCGCTCGACCGCGTCCACCAGAACCTGCCGCTGGCCGGATTCATTGACGAACTTGGTGGTGTGGGCATATTCGAGGCCCCGGATGAACGGCCCGAAGACCGGGTCGGAGGCGTTCTTCTCGGTCATGCCGACGGACGGCTTGGCGGGAAGCTCGCCCACCGTGTCGAGCCAGATCTGCATCGCCTCGTCGGAGGTGATGTAGGCCATGAACTTCAGCGCGGCGTCGTACTTCTCGCCTTCGGCCTTCGTGGTGACGGCATTCACCCAGTAGGACGAGTAGTTGGACTGCGTGCCATCGGGCCCGGCCGGAAGCTCTGCCACGCCCCATTTCAGCCCGCGCTGCTTGTTGAGAGAGCCGATACGGAAGGACCCGTCGATATGCATGCCGGCGCGGCCGGCCTTGAACGCTGCCTGGGGCTCATCCATGAACCCGAAGGCGGTCACCTTCTCCGTGTTGGCCAGCCCGGTGTAGAACTCCAGTGCCTTGACCCCGGCCTCGCCCGCGTAGTTCACGGTCTTGTAATCGTCGAGATAGGGCTCGCCGCCGAACTGGCGCACCAGCACTTCGCGGAACCAGTGGTGATCCTGTGCGGTCATCCCGGCGGTGATGCCGACCTGTGTCAGGTTCCCGGCCCCGTCGGCCTTGGTCAGCTTCTTCGCGGTTTCCACCAACTCGTCGAGTGTTGCGGGTGGTCCTTCGATGCCGGCCTCCTCGAAGAGCCGCTCGTTGTAGAACAGCGCCAGCGAGCGCACGGCGGTGGGCAGCGCCCAGTAGGCCCCGTCGCCCTTCATCGCCTGCACCATCGGGAAGAACTCGGAATCGATCGTCTCGACCGGAAAGGCCTCCGCAGGCAGCGGCTGGATCAGCTCGGCCTCCACATAGTCATTGAGCCACCCGTAGAAGAGCTGCACCACATCCGGCCCTTCGCCAGCCGGAATCGCCGCGGCGACCTTGGTCCGGTAATCGGCATAGGGGAAGTGGGTCATCTTCACGGTGATGTCCGGGTTCTCCGCCTGGAAATTCTCGATCAGTTGCTCCATCGCGGCGACGCGCGCGTCGAAGAAATACTGCCAGTACTCGATCTCGACCGCGTTCGCGGCGCCCGCGAACAGCGCGGCGGCAGAGGTTGCGGCGGCAAGGGCCGCCCTTTTGAGCGAGGTGATACCCATGTGATGTCTCCCTGTTGACACCGAGCCCGTCACGTCCCGGACGGGTCTGCGGTCGTGGATGCTGGAGGTCTACTGCCCTCATAAAAACTCAAGTCGATTGAGTTATCAAGTGACTTGAGTTAATCCGATTTCATGACCGCACGCAGCGATACAGTCAGGGGTGCAAATGCCGGCCGTTCGCGCAGCCACAACCGCCGCGTGGTGCTCGACAAGGTGCGCGATGCCGGGAAGATCGGACGGGCGGAGATCGCCCGCGCCACCGGGCTGTCGACGCAGGCGGTTTCCAATATCATTGCCGAACTGGTGGCCGACGGGCTGCTGGTGGAGGACGGCCGCCGCTCCGCCGGGCGCGGATTGCCGGCGCTGCTCTATGCGCTCAACCCGAAAGGCGGCTTCGCCCTCGGCGTGGAGATCCGGCCCGATGCGCTGCTGATCTCGGTGCTGGATCTTGCCGGACAGGAGCTTTGTGCGCTGCGGGAGACGCTCGACACGACCTCGCCCGACTGGGTCTGCACCCGAATCAGGGACTTGCGCGACACGGCGCTGAGGTCGGCCCGCGTTCCGGCGCAAAAACTGCTCGGCGCAGGCGTGGTTCTGCCCGGGCCCTTCGGCACGACCGGCCTGTCCGAC
The DNA here is from genome assembly GCF_003003255.1 of Aliiruegeria haliotis. Classification (GTDB taxonomy): domain Bacteria; phylum Pseudomonadota; class Alphaproteobacteria; order Rhodobacterales; family Rhodobacteraceae; genus Tropicimonas; species Tropicimonas haliotis. The sequence goes on along the minus strand of NZ_PVTD01000001.1, from coordinate 295,900 downwards.
AGCGCCTCCGAACTGCCCGAATGGCAGCAGCTCGACGTCGCCTCCTGGCTGGCCGAGCGGCTCGACCTGCCAGTCATGGTGGAAAACGACGCCAATGCGGCGGCCATGGCGGAACGGGTCGCGGGCGTCGCACGGGAGTTGCACACCTATGCCTATCTGTATTTCGGCGCGGGGCTCGGCCTCGGGCTGGTGCAGGATCGGCGGCTGATGCGCGGCGCGTTCGGCAATGCCGGAGAGATCGGCCATGCCATGGTGCCCGGTCCGGACGGCGCGGTGGTGCTCGAACATGCGGTCAGCCGGGTGGCGGCACAGAAACACCTCGCGCGGAGGGGCGTGCATGCCACCACCGGCGGGCAACTCGAAACCCTGTACCGCGAGGCCAACCCGCATCTTCGGCAGTGGCTGGACCGCGCGGCCGAGCCCTTTTCCCATGCTGTCGCGATGATCGAGAACCTCCTGGATCCGCAGACGATCATCCTCGGCGGTGCGATGCCGGAAGGAATCCTCGATCACCTCATCGACTCGGTGACGCTCTCGGAGCATTCTGTCTCCAACCGGGCGGATCGGAATGTGCCCCGGCTCCTGCGCGGCCGTTCGGGACCGATGACGGCGGCGCGTGGGGCCGCGGCGCTGGTGATCAACCAGCGGTTCACCCCGCAGATTCCGGCGGGGCATTAGGGAGTGGACGTGGTGCAGACGATGGAAATGCGCGTTGCGCGATGTGCAGATGGCCGGACACAGGACGTTGCCCTGCCCCGGCGTGCGGGACGCTGTTGCGCCCTTTGCGAGGACCGTATTCCGGTGGTGGGGGGGGCATGCGACGGCCACAGAGACAGCCACCTTGCGGCACCGGCGCGCCCGACCGCGTGCGGCCTGCGCACACCGACCTCCGCGCCGCCACCGTCCGCCCTGTACCGCCCGACATGCCCAGATCCACGCAGCCCAGGACCCGCCCATGCCGCTTTCTGATCCTGACCGCATCCTGCGCGAGGCCAGCCAACCGCGCATCCTGCAACTCTGGTGGGCGCTGCGCCCGCTGACCTCGACTATCTCGTTCATGAATTCCGGCGCGCATCCCGACGACGAGACCTCGGCGATGCTGGCCGCGATGACATTCCGCGACGGCTTCGCGTTGTCCTATGCCTGCGCCAACCGGGGCGAAGGCGGGCAGAACGACATTGGCACCGAGATCACGGAGGACCTCGGCGTCCTGCGCACCGCAGAGATGGAACGTGCCGCCGATGTGCTCGACATGCGGCTCTACTGGCTGTCGGAAACGCCCGAAGACGCGATCTTCGATTTCGGGTTCTCCAAGTCCGGCAAGGAGACGCTGGGCAAGTGGGGCACGTCGCGCACGCTGCGCCGTTTCGTGCGCATCGTGCGGGAGGAACGGCCGGACATCCTCTGCCCGACCTTCCTCGACATCCCCGGCCAGCACGGCCACCACCGCGCGATGACAGAGACCGCGCACAAGGTGATGGAGGCCGCCGCCGACCCGGAGTTTTCCGGCAGCAGCCTGCCGCCCTGGCAGGTCTCCAAGCTCTATCTGCCGGCATGGTCCGGGGCGGGACAGGCCTATGACGACGACCTGCCGCCCCCGCCCGCGAGCCTGACCATCAAGGCAAAGGGACGCGACCCGGTCTCCGGCTGGAGCTGGGAGCGGATCGGCCAGCAGTCACGCGCCTTCCACCGCACGCAGGCCATGGGCCGCTGGATCGCCGCCGGAGAGGAGCGCGACTGGCCGCTGCACCTGGCCCGCAGCGTCGTGGACGGTCCGGAGGACGACATCCGCGCCGGGTTGCCGGCCACCCTGCGCGACCTGCCGCAATATGCCGGGGCGCCGGTGCTGACCGGCGCGCTCTCGCTGGCGCAGCGGGATATCGACAATGCGCTCTCGGCCTTCCCCGACAGCCATGGCGTTCTGGACCACGCCAGCAACGCGCTGCGCCACCTGCGGGAAGCCATTGCCATGTGCCCCGACAGGGCCGCCGCCACGGTGATGCACCGGCTGCGCCGCAAGGAACAGCAACTGGCCCGGGTCATCCGCCTCGCCGCCGAGGTCGAGGTGATCGGGCGTGCCGGGGACGACTGGCTGCACCCGGGGCAGGAAACCTCGCTCACCATCGAGACGCGGCAGGGCCTGGCGGAGACGCTGGATGTTTCGATGGAACTGCCCGACGGCTGGAAGGCGACCACGGATGGTCTTCGCCTCGCGCCCTCGGCGCCACCCTCCGATTGCTATCCCCCGGTGCATGACCCCGCCACCCCCCGCGCCCCTGCGCTGCGGGTGAAGGTCACTGCGCTTGGGCAGGAAAGCGTGAGCCACCTGCCGCTGGAGGTCACGCCGGTTGCCCTGCCCGCCGCCACGGCGACGCTCGCACCGTCGACCTGGGTCATGACCACCGCGGCGCCCCGGGTGATTACGCTGACGCTCTCGGACATCCACCCGGCCACCGCCACCCCGGCGCTGGTGCTGCCAGAAGGCTGGCGCGCGGACCGGACCGACCGCGGTTTCGACCTGCACCCGCCGGAGACACTGGACCCCGGCCTGATCGAGATCCCGTTGACGCTCGACGGCCACCCGGCGATGACGGTTCGCCGCATCGCCCACCCGCACATCGCCCCGCGGGCCCGCGCCTTTCCCGCCGCGCTGAAGCTGCGTGTGCTGGAGGTTTCCGTTCCCGAGACCCGCGTCGGCTATGTCGGCGCTGGCAATGACCGTGTCGCGCATTGGCTCGCCGCGATGGGCGCGGAGTCGCGGGAGCTTTCGGACAGCGACCTGACGGACGAGGCCGTTCTGGAGGGGCTGGACACCATCGTGGTCGGCATCTTCGCGATCCGCTTCCGGGAGGCGTTGCAGGCCGCCTTGCCCCGCCTTCACGCCTGGGTCGAGGCCGGTGGCAACCTGGTGACCCTCTACCACCGTCCCTGGGACAACTGGGATCCCGACAGCACGCCGCCGAGGCGGCTGGAGATCGGCCAGCCCAGCCTGCGCTGGCGCGTCACCGACGAAACGGCAGAGGTTACCTGCCTCTCGCCCGAACACGCCCTGCTGAACACGCCTAACACAATCGGCGCGGAGGATTGGGCAGGCTGGCACAAGGAACGCGGGCTCTATTTCGCGAAATCCTGGGACGAGGCCTACGAACCGCTGCTGGAGATGGCCGACCCGGAGGAAACACCGCACCAGGGCGCCCTTCTGGCCGCACGCATCGGGCAGGGTCGCCATGTGCACTGCGCGCTGATCCTGCACCACCAGATGGAAAAACTGGTGCTCGGCGGGTTCCGGTTGATGGCGAACCTGATCGCAAAGCCCGCCTTCCCGCCCGACCCTGACCCGGAGTCCGGATCGGATCACGGAACCGAACAGGACGGGGATCGCACCGACAGCGCGGAGACAGCCACAGAGACGGATTCCGCAGCGGAATGACGCCCCGCCGAAGCAACCTCGCGGGCGGCGCCTGGCTGCTGGCGGACATGTCGCTGAATATCTGGGCGCTCTCCATCGTCAAGGCGATGGGGCTGGACTATCCGCCCGCGCAGATCGTCTTCCTGCGCGCCCTGACCGGGCTGGTGCTGATCGCGCCGTGGATCTGGCGCGACCGGGCCCGGCTGCGCGGGGTCGACGACCTGTCGCTGCACCTGCTGCGGGTCGCCCTCTCCGTCACCGCGCTGGCGGCCAGTTTCCACGCCGTGGCGCGCGTGCCCTTCGCGCTGTTTTCCGCGGTCAACTTTACCCGGCCACTGGTCATCATGGTTCTGGCGGCGCTGCTGCTGGGCGAGACCATCGGCCCGCGCCGCTGGGCGGCAGCGGCGCTGGCATTGCTGGGGGTGCTGATCGCCATCAACCCGTTCAACACCCCGCCGACGGAGGGGCTGGCGACGCTGTTCCTCGCGGTTCTGGCCGGAGCCAGCGCCACGATCGTCCTGCGCCGCCTGCGCGACACGCATCCGCTGGTGCTGATGACGTTCTACACGGTCGGGCTGACGCTGCTCACCGCGCCCTTCGCCGCCGCGGGCTGGCGACCGCTCGAAATGGAGGCGCTGTTGCCGCTGCTCTGTATCGGCCTCTTCGCCCAGAGCGCGCAACTCTGCTTCCTGCGGGCCCACCACCTTGGCGAGGCTGGCTTCCTGTCGGTGCTCGGCTACCTCTCGCTCGTGCTCTCCACCGCCGTCGGCTACCTGGTCTTCGGCGAGGTGCCCCGCCCCGGCTTCTTCCTCGGCGCGACGCTGGTGATCGGCGCCGCGCTCTGGGTCACGACCGCCGCCCGGCGCGCTGCGGCCTGAGGTCGCTGCTCGGAAGGCCGGACTGCTCCACACGAACCGAGGCCCGGCCCGGGTTTCCCGGCCCACACCTCCGAAGCCGGGAGCCGCGACCCAACCCGGCCGCCCAGCGTGCGGACTATCCGCAATCGCCTTCCCGCCGACGCACGAGGCCCGAGTCAATGGGTCAGCCATGTGCGCTGGCGCACGCTGATATGCATTTTTGCATCGAAATCCGGACATTTTCCTCTTTGGATATTTCAAATTATGAAATAGTTACGGCCCGAGAAACCGAGAGACGCCATGACCCCCGAACCCACCGACTGCCTGCTGGGCGATGACATCCAGTCGATCCCGACCGAGTTGCGGATCATGTTCAGCACCATGCTGCTGTTCCGCTCCATCGAGGCGCGGATGGATGAGATGAACCTGGATGATCAGCCAATGTCCAAGTCCGAACGGCACATGCTGGTCCACCTTGGCGTGCCGCGTCGGATGGGCCAGATGGCGGAGGATCTGTACACCCTGCCCTCTGCCGTCACCGCCATTGCCGACAGTCTTGAGGCGCGCGGGCTGCTGCTGCGCGAGCGCGACCCGGAAGACCGGCGCGCCTGGCAATTGCGCCTCACGCCCGACGGCGAGGAAGCCCGGCATCGCCTGATCGATAAGACCGGCGCGCTCTTCCGCGAGATCACCGGCCTCGACCAGGCCGATATCGACCGCTTTGGCGAGCTTGCCGTCAAGGTATCGACGAACATTCTGAAAACCGGATTGCCCAAGGGACTGACACTATGACCGCCCCACGCCTTATTGCGATTGCCCTGCTGTCCGGCGCCGTTGCCCTTGCGGCCGTGGCGCAGGGCACGATTTCCGCCGACCCCGAGCCGGAACAGGCGCTCAAGCCCGTGAAGCTGATGACCGTCGAGGCCAGCAAAACCGCGATCTCGCGCCAGTTCTTCGGCCGTGTCGCGGCGAAGAAGACGGTCGACCTCGCCTTCCAGGTGGGCGGCCAGATCCGCAGCTTTCCCGTGCTCGAAGGCCAGTCCGTCGCCCGCGGCGAAGTCATCGCGCAGCTCGACCTGCGGAACTTCGAACTGGCGCTGGAACAGGCCCGGCTGTCGAAGGAGCAGGCCGACCGGACGGTCGACCGACTGCGCAAGCTGAAGGGCTCCACCGTGAGCCAGGTCAGCATCGACGACGCGGAGACCGCCGCGAACCTGGCCGAGATTGCGGTGGAAAACGCGGAGATCGCGCTGGAAGATGCCACGCTGCATGCGCCCTTCGATGCGCTCGTGGCCTCCCGCTCGGTGGAGAACTTCACCACGATCAACGCAGGCACGCCCGTGGTGCGCCTGCATGACATGTCAGAGCTGCGGGTCGAGATCGACGTGCCGGAAGTGCTGGTCCAGAAGGCCGGGCTTGCCGACGACGTTCAGGTGACGGCACGGTTTCCGGCCTCTGACGAGATCTTCGACCTGGAGGTCCGGGAGCTGAAGGCGGAGACCTCCAACATCGGCCAGACCTACCGCGCCACCTTCGGCATGGCCCCGCCCGAGGGGCTGGGCATCCTGCCGGGATCCTCCGTGACTGTCTGGACGGAGCTCAGCAAGGAGAGCAAGGGCATCGTGATCCCGGCCTCCGCCGTGCACATCGACCCCGACGGCTCCACCTGGGTCTTTCGCTACGAGCCCAAGGGCGCCGCCGAGGGCACCCTGACCAGACGGTCCGTCACCCTCGAACCCAGCGACACGGGCGAGGTTCACGTGCTGGACGGTATCGAGGCCGGCGACGAGATCGTGCTGGCGGGGGTGAACGCCCTTGAGGACGGCATGGCCGCCCGTCGCTTCGTCGGCTTCGGCAACTGAGGGCGCCAGACATGACCATCGCACGCGCCTCCATCGAGCGGCCGATCTACACCTGGCTGATCATCCTCGGCTGCCTGCTGGGCGGGCTCTGGGGTTTCAACTCCATCGGTCGGCTGGAAGACCCGGCCTTCACCATCAAGAACGCGGTCGTCATCACGACCTACCCCGGCGCCACGGCCGAACAGGTGGCGCAGGAAGTCTCCGAACCCATCGAGTCGGAGATCCAGAAGATGGGCGAGGTGGACACGATCACCTCCATGAACCGCCCCGGCTATTCGCTGATCGAGGTGGAGATCAAGTCCACCTATGACGGCACCGAACTGCCGCAGATCTGGACCGACCTGCGCAACCGGGTGTCGGACGCCGCGCTGCCCGAGGGGGTGAACACGCCTTATGTGAACGACAGTTTCGGCGACGTCTTCGGCCTGTTCTACGCGATCACGGCGGACGGCTACACGGATGCGGAAAAGCACGAGCTGTCGAGTTTCCTGCGACGCGAGCTGCTCGCGGTGGAGGGCGTTGCGGATGTCGAGGTCTCCGGCCTGCCGGACGAGGCGATCTTCGTCGAGCCCGACATGACCCGCGCCGCCAACCAGAACATTCCGCCCGAAGCACTGGCGGCGGCGCTGGCGACGGCGGATACCGTGAACGATTCGGGCGCGGTGGAGCGGGGCACCAGCCGCATGATCATCCAGCGCCCGCAGGGCGACGACACGGTGTCGGCAATTGCCGGGCTGACCGTCGGGGTGGGCGGCGAGGTGCTGAACCTCTTTGACATCGCGGATGTCTATCGCGACCGGCAGGACAACCCCTCCCTGCTGATCCGTCACAATGGCGAGGACGCCTTCACCCTGGCCGTGGCCGGGCTGTCCAGCGAGAACATCGTGGAGATCGGCAAGCGGGTCGATGCGCGGCTGGCCGAACTGGACGCCGAGATTCCCTTCGGCGTAGAGATGGACCCGATCTACCAGCAGCACGTGGTGGTCGAGGATTCGGTCAACAGTTTCCTCGAAAGCCTCGCCATGTCGGTGGGCATCGTGGTGCTGGTGCTGGCACTCGCCATGGGCTGGCGCGCGGCGGTGGTCGTGGGCATGACGCTGCTGCTCACGGTGGTCGGCACGGTGTTCTTCATGAACATGTTCTCGATCGAGCTTGAGCGGATCTCGCTCGGGGCGCTGATCATCGCCATGGGAATGCTGGTGGACAACGCCATCGTGGTTGCCGAGGGCATGCAGGTGGCGATGCAGCATGGGCGTAAGGGCCCGCAGGCCGCAGACGAGGCCACGAAGAAGACGCAGGTGCCGCTGCTCGGGGCGACGGTGATCGGCATCATGGCCTTTGCCGGCATCGGCACCAGCCCGGACGCTACCGGCGAGTTCCTGTTCTCGCTTTTCGCGGTGATTGCCATATCGCTGATGCTCAGCTGGATCCTCGCGATCACCGTGACGCCGTATCTCGGCAACAAGCTCTTCCGGGAGATCGACGCCGGCGACCAGGATGCCTATGGCGGGCCGCTCTTCCGGGCCTTCGGCTGGACGCTGGGGCTGGCGCTGCGCCTGCGCTGGCTGGTGGTTGTCGGGTTGATTGCGATCACGGCGCTGTGCTTCAACGCCTTCGCCAAGCTGCCACAGCAGTTCTTCCCCGACAGCAACACGCCCATCTTCTTCGTCCACTACAAGCTGCCGCAGGGCAACTCGATCAACACCACCTCGGCGCATATGGCGCTGGTGGAGGACTGGCTCGGCGCACGCGAGGACGTGGTGTCCTACACGACCTTCGTCGGACAGGGGGCGTCGCGTTTCATGCTGACCTACGCGGCGGAGAACGCAAACCCGACCTATGGCCACCTGATCGTGCGCACGGAAACCATCGACGACATTCCGGCGCTGAAGGCCGAACTGGATGCGTTCGGCGCAGAGATGCTGCCGGAAGGCGAGTTCCGCACCGAGCGGCTGGTCTTCGGCCCCGGAGGCGGCGCCGATATCGAGGTCCGCCTGTCGGGCAACGATCCGGAAGTGCTGCGCGAGCTTGCCGCACAGGCGATGGAGATCATGGATGCCGAAAGCAGCAACCTTACCCAGTTGCGCACCGACTGGCGCGAGCAGGAGCTGGTGCTGCGCCCGATCTATGCCACCGACCGCGCGCAGGCTGCCGGGGTCACCCGGGACGACATCGCCAACGTGCTGCTCTATGCGACCGACGGCAGCCGCGGCGGTACCTACCGGGAGAACGATCGCCTGATCCCGATCATCGTGCGCCAGCCGGCCGAATCCGACCTGTCTCTGCTGGATCAGGTGGTCTTCTCCTCCTCCGCACAGACCTTCCTGCCCATCGAGCAAGTGGTCGACGGCTTGGAGTTCATCCCGGAGAACACCCTGGTCCACCGCCGCGACAGGCAGTTGACGCTGACCGTGCAGGCCGGCGTCGCCGACGGCATCACCGCCGCCGGGGCCCATGCGGAGATCCGGGACGCCATAGAGGCGATGGAGCTTCCGATCGGCTACAAACTGGAATGGGGCGGCGAGTTCGAGGCTTCGGGTGACGCGCAGGCCGCGCTTGGCACGCAGCTTCCGATCTCGTTCCTGATCATGGTTCTGATCTCCATCGTGCTCTTCAACGCACTGCGGCAGCCGTTGATCATCTGGCTACTGGTGCCGATGTCAGTGAACGGTGTCGTGATCGGGCTGGGCATGACGGGCCTGCCGTTCAGCTTCACCGCCCTTTTGGGCCTGCTGAGCCTGTCGGGGATGCTGATCAAGAACGGCATCGTGCTGGTGGAGGAAATCGACCTGTTGCGGTCCGAGGGGCAAGAGTTGAAGCCTGCGATCATTCGCGCCTCCGTCTCCCGTCTTCGGCCGGTGATGCTGGCCGCGGCCACGACGATCCTGGGGATGATCCCGCTGCTGGGCGATGCCTTTTTCGTCTCCATGGCGGTGACGATCATGGGCGGGCTCGCCTTCGCCACGATCCTGACGCTGATTGCGGCGCCGGTGCTCTACTACATCTTCTTCCGCCGCAGCGAGATCCGGGAGATGCGGGCCCGCGCGGCGCGGGAGATTGCACCGCCTGCCCCGGCCTGACGACAGGCCGCGATCGCCACAGCAGAAACGCCGTCCCGTGGGGGCGGCGTTTTTTCCTGCGCAATGCGGGCCCAATCAGCCCCTTGGCAGGCGGGCACATCCGACGGATGGTGGTCTGGCGCCCCCGGCAGCCAGAGGAGCCCAGATGAGACCGCATCCTGCCTTTGCCAAGCGAAAGATCCCGTCCGAGCATGATCTTGGCCCGGTGCGGCTGAAGGCGCTTTGCGTGGACGATCTTGAACGGGATTTCGAAGCGGTGATGGAGAGTGCTGCCGACATCAAGGCGGCGAACCCGACGATGAGCCGGCCGGACGGCCTGACGCTGGACAAGAACCTCATCGACCTTGCCTGGCATCAGAAGGAGTTCGAGTCGCGGCGCAGCTTTGCCTGGGTGATCGAGGATGGCGAGGGTGCGTATCTCGGCTGCCTCTACGTCTATCCCTCCATCACCGGGGAAGACGCGGCCAATGTGCATTGGTGGTGGCGCACCGGTGTCGCCACCGACGACCCGGCCTTCCGAACCGACCTGGCCGAATGGCTTTCGGGCGCCGACTGGCCACCGCTGGATTACAGGTTGCAAAAGGCCTGAACGACACGCCGGGCGCCACGTCCAGTCCTGCGGCTTTGCCCGTGCCGGGCCACCCGCGCGTGGATCGAACCGGGCACGGGGGCGATCATGGATACGCGTGATCCCATCCTCCCGGAAATGGCCCACCGCGCACGTGGCAGCGTCGCCGAAGGCCAGTGTTCAGCTGCTGTGTCCGAATATCGGCGCACACGCATGTGGCACGCCGGAGCGTACCCGGTTCCAGTTGCAGCGCAGCGTTATTTCCTGAGGGATTTCAGAAGGATCGACAGGAGCGGCGCCAGAAGGTTCGGCATCGCCGAGCCGACGGGATCGCGGGCCATGCGGCGCAGGGTGTCGGCCATCTCGCCGACCTCCGACAGGGCGTCGGACACCTCTGCCTCGATGTCCTCCACGGCGAGATCCCGCACCTCGATCACCGGTTCAAGCTCCGCTTCGGCCGACATTCGCCCGGCGATCAAGGCCAGCACACCGGCGAGCCCGAAATTGACCAGCGCGACAATCCCCCCGGCCGCGGCTTTTCCAAGCGAGGCCGCGATCCAGTAGAAAGCGCCGACATTGACCATGACCACGCCGATCCCGGCGATCAGCCCGGCAAAGGCCACCAGCGTTGTCTGGCTACGAAGCACGGCCATGCGGCGGCGGGTGATGACCCGCTCCGCCCGCATCGCGACCGACAGGTTGCGGGCGACCCGGGTGCGGGCGCGGCTGAGGTTCTTTCCCATGGGACCCTCCTATTTCGACATCCGCCCGGCGAGGAAGCCGAGCGCGAAGGCACCGAGTGCCGTGAGAACGGGTTTGTTCTGCGGCAATGCGCCAAGTTCTTCGGAGAGCTGCTCCAGCAGGCGCTCGAAATCGCCGACCGCGAGGCCGTGTTCCGACAGGAACCCGTCAATCGCGCTTTCCTTGCCCGCATCGCCCTTGCGGGACCCGCCGTCGTCCGCCTCCGCGTCCGTATCTGTGTCCGGATCGGGGCGTGCGGCCAACTCTTCCCGCAAGCGTTTGAGTTCCTCTTCGAGTTCCGCCTTGGTCGCCATCGTTCTCCCCTCGCCCGTGAAGGCTACGTTCAACCTTGCCCGTAGCTCACCGGAATATTGAGCTTTTCCATCGATGACCCTACCCCCTACGCCGGCTTCCGGCAATCTTTCCGACGGCTTGCAGGTGCACCGGCACCACAGGGCCGGGACGCGACCACTGCGATTGCAGCCGGTCCCATCGTCGGTGTGGGCGGACTCCCGGCCCGCCAGAACGTGCAACCGCAAGGGACGCGATGGCTGCGGGCGGCCGTTGCCGGGCCGGGGTCCGGTGGGACGGTTCCGCTCTCCCGCGTCGCGCCAAATGCCCAACGGACGTGCGTCGCGCCGCACCGCGCGCAATCTTCGGGCACGTTGCGACTGCACCTGCCTGCAAGCGGCGCCGGGCGGTGCGCTCGGATTGACCGACCTGGCGCACCAAGCCATCCATTCGGCGAACACTGGCCCCGCGCGGATGGCAACGTGGCCCGCGCCACGACGCCCGCGCAGGCCATCCAGTCACCGCCCGAGGAAGGGACCCGCCGTGAGCCGCATTCTCCAGATATCCGACTGCCATGTCGTTGCCCCCGGCCAGCGCGCCAATCGCGTTGTCGACACCGGTGCCGCGCTCGAAGACACGGTGGCGACGATCAACCGCCTGTTGCCGCAGATCGGCCCGGTGGATGCGGTGATCGTCACCGGCGACCTGACCGACAACGGCACGCCGGAGGAATACGCCCGCTCCCGGGACATCCTGTCGGCACTCACCCTGCCGTGGCTGGCGGTGCCGGGCAACCACGACCAGCGCGAGCCCATGCGCCGGGCCTTTGCCGACGCCCGCTGGATGCCGGAGCACGGACCGATCCGGTGGCGGCTCGACCTGCCCGACCTTGCCGTGCTCGCCCTCGATACGCTGGTCGAAGGCGGCGCGCACGGCGCCCTGTCAGAGGCATGTCTGGACTGGCTCGCGGCAGAACTCGCCACCCTTGCGCCGAAGCCGGTTCTGGTTGCCTTGCACCACCCGCCCGTGGCGACCGGTATCCTGCCGATGGACCGGATCAACCTGCGAGAGGCCGATGGGCTGCGCAGGGTGCTCGACGCCTATCCCGGCGAGCGGCGGCTGCTCTGCGGTCATGTCCATCGCTGTATCACCGGCCGCTTCGGCAGCACGCCCTGCCAGATCGCGCCCGGCACCTCGCATGCCGTCACCGCCAACCTGCGGGAGGACAACCCGAACAGCCTGACCTTCGAGCCGAACGGCATGCTGCTGCATGAATACCGGGACGGGTTGATGTCCAACCTTCTGCCCATCGGCGACTTCGACGGCCCCCACCGGTTCGGGGGCTGATGGGACAACCGTCCCGGCCCGCTGCATGTGGGCGTGGACAGCGTGCCCATGCAATCGCGCGCCGAACGATTTCCGCGCGCGCCTGACCCGGTGCCCGAATTGGAAGATCGCCGGCCGGCACTCCCCCTGACGTCCCTGCGACGGTCGCACGGGGGATCGGTCTGTCGGGCCGCGACATCCATTGTCCCGCCCCCGGGTCCTGGCATCGGACGGGGCGGCGGTGTGCTCAGCCGACCACCCAGCCAAAACTCTCTCGCAGGTCGGCGAGGATCTCCGGCGTGCGGGCCATGACCATGTAGCCATCCGTGATCGTCGGCGCATAGTCCCGCCCGTCCAGCAGGCCGATCGAACCGCCGGCCTCCTGGTAGGCCAGCGCGCCGGCGGCATGGTCCCAGGGCATGAGCTTGAGGTCGATGGCGAACTTTCCGGCGCCGAAACACATCGTCCGGTAGGTTTGGCAGGCACAGCGCAGGTCGATCACGCGCCCCCGCTGGAGCAAGCCGATCTGGAAACGTTCGCGCATGTGCTCCGGCAACAGCCACGGGGCGCTGAAGCCCGCGAACTCCGTCGGGCCATCGTCGGGCTCGATGGACAGCCGGCGCGGCGCGCAGTCCGGTGAAGCATACCAGCAGCCCCCGCCCTTTCGGGCGAGGATCCAGTCGTCGCCCAGCGGCTCGTAGAGCAGACCAAACACGGTCTCCCCCCTGTGGGTCACCGCCAGCAGGACACCGAACACCGGCAACCCCTTGGCGAAATTCCAGGTGCCGTCGATCGGGTCGACGATCACGCAGGTCTCGTCCCGGCCGATGAGATCGAGCAACGCCGGATCGTCGGCCACGGCCTCCTCTCCGACCACCGTTGCGCCGGGAAGGATACCGGCCACGGCGGCGGTGATGGATGCCTCGGACGCCTTGTCGGCCACGGTCACCAGATCATCGGCGTTCGCCTTGCTGTCGATCGCACTGGCGTCGAGGTTGCGAAAGCGGGGCAGGATTTCGGACCGGGCGGCGGTGCGCACCGCTTCGATCAGGGCCTGTTCCTGTTGCTGCGTCGGGATCATGGCACGGGCCTTTCACATGGACCAAAAAGGAGGCGCGGCGGGCGACGTCAGCCGCGATCGGCCCATTGATACCAACGATAGACGACAGGCAATACCGCACGTCGAAACCGGCCCAGCGGAAAGCGACCCATGGGCGCGCGCATGAGCGCGGGAAAGGGGCGGCGGGGCGCGCGGCCGAGCGCCAGATCGGCGAGCAACCCGCCCGCGTAGCTGCCCATGGCCACCCCGTTGCCGTGATAGCACATCGCCGCGAAGCCGTTCGCGTGACTGCCAAGCGACCCGACATAGGGCGTGAGATTGCGTGACATCGCCAGCAGGCCAGACCAGAAATGCGGCGTTTCCACATGACGCCATTCGGGGAAGATGCGGTCGAAATCGGTCCGGGCGGTCTGGTGAAAGGCGGCCTGCGCCTCCGCGGTCGCGCGCATCGCGCCACGGATGCCAAAGAGCATCCGGCCATCCGGCATCAGGCGGAAGTAGTGCAGCAAGGTGCGCGTGTCATAGCACATCTGGTGCGAGGTCCAGCCCTGCGCGGCGCGTTCTGCCTCGGTCAGCGGGCGGGTGACGAGCACGTTGGATTGCACCGGAAGGTAGCGCCCGGCGAGCCAGTCCGGCAGGTCGTCGGAGCTGTAGCCGTTGGTCGCCAGCAGGAGCTTGCGGGCGCGGATCTTGCCTTTCGGCGTGCGCGCCGACCAGCCGTTCGCCGTTTCCTCCAGCGCGAGCGCGGCCGAAGCTCCGAAGATGCGGGCCCCTGCGTCCCGTGCCGCCAGCGCCAGCCCGGTGGCGTATTTCAACGGGTTGAGCGCAAAACCGATGGGGGTGGTGACGGCGCCGTGGAACTCCCCGCTGGCCATCCCCTGCCCTGCAAGCTCATCCTTCGACAGCTGCTCGCAGGTCGCGCCATGAAGCGCGCGGACTTCGCGGGCGACGTTCCGCAGTGTCGGCAGGTCGGAGGCACGGTGGGCGAGCAGCGTCTCCCCCTCCGAATGGGTGTCGGCCTCGATCCCGAACCGGTCGAGCGTATCCCGCACCTGAAGAACCGCCTCCCGCTGGGCATCGGCAAAGCACCGGGCGTCGCTTTCACCGAACTTGCGTACCAAGGCGGCATGCCCGATCTTCGCCCCGCCAAGGCAGCAGAACCCGCCATTGCGTCCGGACGCGCCCCAACCGGGGGTTTCCGCCTCCAACAGGGCAACATCGGCCCCGGCCTCCGCCAGATCCAGCGCCGCCGTCAGGCCGGTGTAGCCACCGCCAATAACGAGGTAGTCGCAGGTCAGGTCGCCACGGGCCTCGGGCCAGTCGGGTCGCGCGTCCATGGTCGTGGGCCAGAACCCGCTTTGCAGCGGGCCATCTTCATAGGCGAAGGATTCGTAAATGCGCTTCATGGGCAGGTGTCACCGGGATGGGCTGGCGGCCAGAGGTCGCGCGACGGTTGGGACCGGCCGGCGGTGGCAGGGGTGCCGCCCCCCCGCGCGACCACGCGGCCAAGATGTGCCGGTCCGGGTGCTGTGCCCGAACCGATAGGATCAGGCCTGTGCCGCCTCCCGCTCCTCGCGTTGCTGGCGCGCGATGGCCTGTTTCGACAGCAGCGACGTCGCGATCACGCCGACGGTCACGATGGCGATCATGATCGTCGACAGCGCGTTGATCTCTGGCGAGACGCCGAGCCGCACGGATGAGAAGATCTTGATCGGCAGGGTCGTCGAGGACGGGCCGGCGGTGAAAGAGGCAATCACCAGATCGTCGAGCGAGAGGGTGAACGCCAGCAGCCACCCGGAGATCACGGCGGGCAGGATGATCGGTAGCGTCACGAGGCGGAAGGCCTCGAACGGCGTACAGCCAAGGTCCAGCGCCGCCTCCTCCACCGAGCGGTCGAAGGAAACCAGCCGCGAGGACACCACCACCGAGACATAGCACATGGAGAATGTGGCATGGGCCAGCACGATCGTCAGCACGCCCCGGTCGAGCCCGATGGAAATGAACAGCAGCAGCAGCGACAGGCCGGTGATCACCTCGGGCATCACGAGCGGGGCGTAGATCATGCCGGAGAACAGCGTGCGCCCGAAGAACCGCCCGCCGCGCACCATGACATAGGCCGCCATCGTGCCGAGCACCGTGGCCGCCGTGGACGACAGCACCGCCACCTTCAGCGTCACCCAGGCGGCATCTAGGAAGGCCTCGTTCCGGATTAGCTCCCCGTACCACTTGGTCGAGAACCCTGCCCAGACCGTCACCAGCTTCGAGCTGTTGAACGAGAAGATGATGAGGATCAGCATCGGGATGTAGAGGAAGGCGAAGCCGAGCGTGAGCGAGACGGCGTTGAACCAGGTGATGCGTCTCATCGGAAGGCCCTCCGCTGCTCGGATCGGAGCGTATGTGTCCCGGTGTCACCTCTCTGGTGCGGGCGATTCGCCAGTTGTCCGGCGAGTGCTGCACGCGCGCCTGCCGACAGGGCATTGCCGTGCAATACACGACAGGACCCGCCCGCCGTGGGCGCGCTGCGGTGACCTCGGCAGCCGTCCCGGGCGCATTCGGAGCGTTGCGGGGAACCGCTGAGCATCCGCGATTCGATAGGTCCCGTCAGCGTCGGGCGGGACATGTCGTGCAAAAGGGTCACGCTCATTGCTCCGCCTCCTGCTGTTTCTCCTGATGCTTCTGGAAAAGGATGATCGGCACGATCAGCAGCAGCAGCAGCACCACCGCCACCGCCGAAGCCACCGGCCAGTCGCGGTTGGAGAAAAACTCCTCCCATAGCACCTTGCCGATCATCAGCGTGCCGGAGCCGCCGAGCAGCGAGGGAATGACGAACTCGCCAAGCGCCGGGATGAACACCAGGAAGCAACCCGCGATGACCCCCGGCCGGGACAGCGGGATCGTCACCAGCCAGAAGGCCGAGGTGCGCGAACAGCCAAGGTCCTCGGCGGCCTCCAGCAGCGAGGCATCGAGTTTCTCCAGCGTGGCGTAGATCGGCAGAATCATGAACGGCAGGTAAGTGTAGACGATGCCGATATAGACAGCCGTGTTGGTGTTCAGGATGGTCAGCGGCTCGGCGATGATCCCGGTCCAGAGCAGGAACTGGTTCAGGAAGCCCTCGGTGGAAAGGATCCCCATCCAGGCGTAGACACGGATCAGGAAGGAGGTCCAGAACGGCAGGATCACCAGCATCATCAGCGTCGGACGCCACTGGTCGGGCGCGTTCGCCATGCCGTAGGCGATCGGGAAGCCCACCAGCAGCGTCAGCACGGTGGAAAAGACCGCGATCTGAAGGCTGGAGAGATAGGCCTTCCAGTAGAGGTCATCCTCGGTCAGCCAGACGTAGTTCTCGAAATCGAGCTCGGAGAGGAACTCCCTGAACCCGGCCCAGCCGGTGGAGAGGTCCAGCGTCGGCAGGTAGGGCGGAATCGCCAGCGCAGTGTCGCTGAGCGAGATCTTGAACACGATCCCGAAGGGCACGAGGAACAGCGCCAGAAGCCAAAGGTAGGGGATCAGGATGAGGAATGTTCTGCGGGGGTTCATCACATCACCCCGTCAGGACCACGCCGGCAGTCTCGGTCCAGGAAAGCCAGACCTCGTCCTCCCAGGTAATGTTGCGCCGCGCAATCCGCCGGTTGTTGGCCAACTGCGCCTTGATGATCACCCCTGTGGGCAGTTCCACGTGATAGGTCGACATGTTGCCCAGATAGGCGATGTCGAGCACCTTTCCGTGCACGATGTTGCTGCTGCCTTCCGGATGGTCCTTGGAGATCGCCACCTTTTCGGGGCGGATCGCGAAGGTGCAGCGGGTGCCGTCGGGCACCTCCCCCATCGGGGTTCCGACAATCGGCGGCTCGCCTTCGCGCCAGTGGATTTCCACCTTGCCATCCTCGTGATGCGCGGCGGCATTGCCCTCGATCAGGTTCACGTCGCCAATGAAATCGGCCACGTAGGTGGTATTGGGCGTCTCGTAGATCCGGTCGGGCGTATCGACCTGCACCATGCGGCCGTGATCCATGACCGCAATGCGGGAGGCCACGGTCATTGCCTCCTCCTGGTCATGGGTCACGATCACGAAGGTTGTGCCGGTCTTCTCCTGGATTTCCATCAGCTCGAACTGGGTTTCGGTGCGCAGCTTCTTGTCCAGCGCGCCGAGCGGTTCGTCCAGCAGCAGCAGCTTGGGCGCCTTGGCGAGGGAGCGGGCCAGCGCCACCCGCTGCCGCTGGCCGCCGGAGATCTGGTGCGGCTTGCGGGAGGCAAATTTCTGAAGCTGGACCAGGCGCAGCATCTCTTCGACACGGGCGTCGATCCGGTCCTTCGGCAGCTTGTCCCGCTTCAACCCAAAGGCGATGTTCTCACGCACCGTCAGGTGCGGAAACAGCGCGTAGGACTGGAACATCATGTTCACCGCCCGACGGTTCGGCGGCACCGGGCCGATGTCCTGCCCGTCAAGCAGGATCGTGCCCTCGGTCGGCGTCTCGAACCCGCCCAGCATCCGCATCAACGTGGTCTTGCCGCACCCCGATGGCCCCAGCAACGCAAAGAACTCGCGCGCGTAGATGTCCACGGTCAGGTCGTCGATCGCGGTGAAATCGCCGAACCGCTTGGTGACATTGCGAAACTGGATCAGCGGCTGCGCGTCGGGATCCTTCCAGGGAGCGAATTCGGACGGGCCGGTTCCAGTGGCGGGCGCGGGATCGGACATGGCGGTACTTCCGGTCGGGAGAAGGGACGGAAAAACCCCGCGCCGGTGTGGCGCGGGGCGCTGGTAGTCGGGATCAGGTGCCCGACTTGATCTTGGTCCACAGGCGGGTGACGACGCGCTGGACCTTCGGCGGGTAGGGCCGCGTCGTGTAGAGGTTCTGCAACGTCGCCTCATCCGGGTAGATCGCCGTATCGCCGATCACGTCCTCGACCAGAAACTCCTGCGATGCCTTGTTGCCGTTGGCGTAATAGACGTAGTTCGACGCCGCCGCCATGTTCTCCGCATCCATGATGAAGTTCAGGAAGGCATGGGCCGCGTCGGGGTTCGGAGCGTCGGCCGGAATTGCCATCTGGTCGAACCACATCTGCGCCCCTTCCTTGGGCGCGTGGTAGGCGATCTCCACACCGTTGTCGGCCTCGTCGGCGCGATCGCGCGCCTGAAGGATGTCCCCGGACCAGCCGACGGCCACGCAGATATCGCCATTGGCCAGCGCGTTGATGTATTCGGAGCTGTGGAACTTGGCGATATGGGGGCGGATCGCCATGTAGACTTCGCCGGCCTTGGCGATCAGGTCGGTGTCGAAGGTGTCAGGATCCTCGCCGATGTAGTTCAGAGCCGCCGGGATCATCTCGTCGGAGGCATCTAGGAAATAGACACCGCACTCGGCCAGCTTCTCGATATTGGCCGGGTCGAAGACCAGCGACCAGGAGTCGATCGGGGCATCCTCCCCAAGCACTTCCTGCACCTTGGCGACGTTCACGCCGATGCCCGTGGTGCCCCACATGTAGTTGATGGAGTATTCGTTGCCCGGGTCGTATTGCTCTGTCCGGTCGGAGACGACGTCCCACATGTTGCCGATATTCGGCAGCTTGGACATGTCGAGTTTCTGGAACACGCCGGCCTGGATCTGGCGCTGCAGGAAGGTGCCCGACGGGACCACCACGTCGTAGCCCGAGCCCCCGGCCAGCAGCTTTGTCTCCAGCACGTCGTTGGAATCGAAAACGTCATAGGTCAGCTCGATCCCGGTCTCGCTCTCGAACTTCTCAAGCAGTTCCTCATCGATGTAGTCGGACCAGTTGTAGACGCGAACCTCGTCGGCCATCGCGGTGGTGGCGGCCACCGAAACCGAGAGCAGCAGCGTCGTAACGGAGTATTTCATTCGTAGTTCCCCTGTTGGTTGTCAGGCGGTGCCTGATCTTCGCCTCAGGTCGTGCCTGAGATTTTGTTTTGATCAAACGTTGCGATTCGATGCAAGCTTGCCCTAATCTGACCCGAATGCAAGCGAGTGCGAGACGCGCCTCCTGAGTGGCCGGATCACATCGATGAAGAAAAGGCACAGCCCGTGAACACGCAAGAGGGAAAGACGCCGGAGCACCAGGCAATCTACGAACGGCTGCGCGACATGGTCCTGTTCGGAGAGGTCGCCCCGGGGCAGCCGGTGACCATCATGGGGCTGCGCGATGCCATCGGCGCGGGCATGACCCCGGTGCGCGAGGCCTTGCGGCGGCTCACCGCCGAGGGTGCGCTCGCGGCATTGGGCAACCGCCGCATCATCGTCCCGGAACTGACCGCCAACCAACTGGAGGAAATACGCTTTTCCCGTCTTTCAATCGAACCGGAACTGGCCCGACGGGCTGCGGAGCGGGCCGATGACGCACTGATGGAAGACTTGCGCAGGCTCGACCGCGGCGTGGACGAAGCCATCGCGACCGGCAACATCCAGAGCTACCTCGAACAGAACTATCGCTTCCACTTCCGCCTCTATGCACAGGCCGACGCCGAAGTGTTGCAGACCATTGCCAACGGCCTCTGGATGCGAGTCGGGCCGTCGCTGCGGATCGTCTGCGGGCGGTTTGGAACCTCGAACCTCCCCGATCAGCATGGTGTTGCGATGGATGCCCTCGCCGAAGGCGATCCGATGAAAGTCTGTGCGGCGATAGAACAGGACATCAGCCAGGGGCTCGACCAGATTCGGATGGCGATGGAGGAAACTGCCAAAACGGTCAGTTGAGCGTGGTCGATTGACTCCCGTTGGAATTTGATCATAAATTCGCGCAACGCGTCCGGGCCCTGCCCCCTCGCCCCTCCCCACACCCGACGAGTGCCCGCATCATGCCACGATACACGACCAGCTGGATCAGCGATCTGCCCGAACCTTTCCTGGACTATCTCGGCGAACGCCGGCTGGAGGAGGTCGAGGCTATCATCCCCGACACCGTCGGCATGTCGCGTGGCAAGGCGATGCCGAGCCACAAGTTCAAGCCAGACGAAACCTTCTTCCTGCCGATCTCGCTCTTCTACCAGACCGTCTCCGGCGAATACGTCGACATGGAGATCGAGGACCAGTGGCTGGAGAAGGACGTGGTTCTGCGCCCGGACATGTCCACGGCCAGCGCGGCCCCCTGGGCGGACGATCCGACGCTTCAGGTCATCTGCGACATGGAAACCCGGGAGGGCGAACCGCTGGGCGTCTCGCCGCGCAACGTGCTCAAGCGTGTGCTCGGGCTCTATGCCGACAAGGGCTGGAAGCCCGTGGTGGCGCCGGAGCTGGAATTCTACCTCACCAAGCCCAACACCGACCCGAATGAACCGATCGAGCCACCGCTCGGCCGCACCGGCCGCAAGGGCGCATCCCGTCAGGCCTATTCCATGGTCGCGGTCGATGAATACGGCGACGTGATCGACACGATCTATGACTACGCAGAGGCACAGGGTCTGGAGATCGACACCGTCATCCAGGAAGGCGGTGCCGGGCAGATCGAGATCAACCTGCTGCATGGCGACCCCCTGAAGCAGGCCGATCACGTCTTCTACTTCAAACGCACCATCCGCGAAGCGGCGCTGAAGAACGGTGTTTTCGCGACCTTCATGGCCAAGCCGATGCGCGACGAGCCGGGCAGCGCCATGCACATCCACCAGAGCATTGTCGACACCGCCGGCCGCAACATCTTCTCCAAGGAGGACGGCAGCGAGACGGATGCCTTCCGGCATTTCATCGGCGGATCGCAACACTACCTGATGCACGTCGTTCCGATGCTGGCGCCCTATGTGAACTCCTTCCGCCGGTTCAACGCCGAGGGAATGAGCGCGCCCACGAACCTTGAATGGGGCATGGACAACCGCACGACCGGTCTTCGGGTGCCGAACTCCAAGCCGGGGGCACGGCGCGTCGAAAACCGCGTGATCGGCATCGACACCAACCCCTACCTTGCCATCGCCGCCAGCCTTGCCTGCGGCTACCTCGGCATGCTGAACCGGATCGAGCCGCGGGAAATCGCGCTGCACGAGGTCTACGAGAGCGAAAACAATCTGCCGCAGGGGCTCGCCGCCGCGCTGGAGCTTTTTGACGAGGAACATGAGCTGCGCGACGTGCTGGGACGAGAGTTCTGCCAACTCTACTCCGACATCAAGCACGCCGAACATGATGAATACAAACGGGAAATTTCCCCGTGGGAACGCCAGCACCTGCTGCTGAATGCCTGATGGCCCGCGCTGACGAAAGGATCGCGACAATGAACATGATCACCAACCACCCGCCCACCGCCGAGTTGCAGGCCATCGACGCCGCGCATCACATGCACCCGTTCACCGCCGGCGCCGAACTGGCGCAGAAGGGCGCGCGGATCATCAAGTCCGCGAAGGGCCTCACCCTGACCGACACCGAGGGCCACCAGATCCTCGACGCGATGGCGGGGCTGTGGTGTGTCAATATCGGCTATGGCTGGGACAGCATCGCCGACGTGGCCGCGCGCCAGATGAAGGAACTGCCCTACTACAACACCTTCTTCCAGACCTCCCACGTTCCCGTCATCGCGCTCAGCCAGAAGCTGGCAGAGATGGCGCCGGGCGACCTGAACCACGTGTTCTACGCCTCGGGCGGTTCGGATGCCAACGACACCAACGTGCGCCTTGTGCGGCACTACTGGGCGGCGAAGGGCAAGCCGGAGAAGAAGGTCATCATCAGCCGCGAAAATGCCTATCACGGCTCCACCATGGCCGGCGCCTCGCTTGGGGGAATGCAGCCAATGCACGCGCAGGGCGGATTGCCGATTGCCGATATCGTGCACATCGGCCAGCCGAACTGGTACGCCGAGGGCGGCGAGATGACGCCGGAGGAGTTCGGCCTCGCCCGAGCCCGGGAACTGGAGGCGAAGATCGCCGAACTGGGCGAGGACAAGGTTGCCGCCTTCATCGCCGAGCCGATCCAAGGCGCCGGCGGCGTGATCATTCCGCCTGCAACCTACTGGCCGGAGATCCAGCGCATCTGTGACGCGCACGAGATCCTGCTGATCGCCGACGAGGTGATCTGCGGGTTCGGCCGCACCGGCAAGATGTTCGGGTCGGAAACCTACGATATCCGGCCGCACATCATGACGGTCGCCAAGGGCCTTTCCTCCGGCTACGCGCCGATCGGCGCCTCCATCGTCTGTGACGAGGTTGCCAATACCGTCGCCGAGGCGGGCGATTTCAACCACGGCTACACCTATTCCGGCCACCCGGTGTCCTGCGCCGTGGCGCTGGAGAACCTGCGCATCCTCGAAGAGGAACAGATGGTCGAGAACGTGGCCTCCGTCACCGGCCCCTACCTCAAGGAGAAGTGGGAGCAACTGGCCGACCACCCGCTGATCGGCGAGGCGCAGATCCAGGGCTTCATGGCCTCTGTCGCCATGACCCCTGACAAGGCCGCCCGGGCACCCTTTGCCGCCGACAAGGGCACCGTGGGGCTGATTTGCCGGGGTCACTGCTTCGACAACAACCTGATCATGCGCCATGTCGGTGACCGGATGATCATCGCGCCTCCGCTGCTGATGACCCGGGCGGACGTCGACAGCCTGATGGACCGGGCGGTGAAAGCGCTCGACCTGACGCTGGCGGAGATCAGGGACAAGGGTCTCTACGCGTAATGCGACGTGCTGCCCCGGCCCGTGCGGGCAGCATATCCCACGACAGCGCGTCGCCCGGAGGTTCGACCGGGCGGCCCGCGAGATACGATGCAGGCGTCGGCATCCTGCCAGCCCTTCCCTGCCCGCGATTGGCTCAGCAAGGGCGCGAGAGCCTTGGCCACAGCCGCGCTGCCGGTCCGCGCGGCATCAGCCCCGCACAGCTAACCCGCAGCGCGAACGCGCGCCCGCCCGGTGACATTCGGCCCGCATCACGCCTGACCCAGAACCTCTACGCTCAGGATCGTCGGCAGGTGTTGCGCGGCGGGTTCCCAGCTTTCCCCCTCGTCGGCACTGGCAAAGACGGTGCCGCTGTTGGTGCCGAAATAAACGCCGACCGGGTCCTGCCGGTCGGTCGCCATCGCTTGGCGCAGCACGGTGAAGTAGCAATCCGACACCGGCAATCCCGACTGCTTCTTCTCCCATGTCCCGCCGCCATCGCGCGACCGCCATACGGCCGCCGAGGCGTCGGGCGGAAAACGTCCGACGGAATCGCCATTGAGCGGCAGGGTCCAGATCGTCTTCGGGTCGCGGGGATGCACGGCAATCGGGAAGCCGAACGTGGAGGGCAGCCCCTCTGTCACGTCGTCCCAGCTACGTCCGCCGTCGGTGCTGCGGAACACCCCGTGGTGGTTCTGCTGGTAGAGCAGATCGCCACCGCCCGGCGCAAGCACCATGTTGTGCACGCATTGCCCGACCTCGCCGTCCTCGGCCAGCGGATCGTGACCGGGATGGGGCGCGTGGGCCTCGGCGATCTCGACGTTGGACAGGCGGTTGCGCCGGTCCCAGCTCGCCCCGCCATCTTCGGTTGCAAAGACCCCGGCCGCCGAGATCCCGACCCAGAGTTTCGCCGGATCGGCGGGATCGGAGACGATCGTGTGCAACACGAGGCCAGCCGCGCCGGGATTCCAGCCGGGCCGCGAATCGTGCCCGTTCAGGGCCTCTACCGACGCGAAACTCAGCCCGCCATCCTCGCTGCTGTAGAGCCCGGCCGGTTTGACCCCGGCGTGCAACGTGCCGTGGGACAGCCCGAGCGACCAGATGGTCTCCACCGCGCCGGTGAAGGGCGCTTCGGGCTCGGGCTCCATGCCAAAGAGCTTTGCCTCCTCCGGATTGTCGACGATCCAGCCATTGCGCTGGCCATTGGCGAGCTTGGTGAGCTCCCAGCTCTCCCCCAGATCCGAAGACCGCCAGACGCCCGCGCCCTCCCACTCGCCGCCACCCGCGGCCCAGATCATGCCCGTGTCGGGATCGCCGATCACATGATTGATCGACCAGCCGTCGCAGAAAGGCCCGCGCACCTTCCAGCCCGTCCGGCCGTCCGCCGCACCGACCAGAAACACGCCCTTGGTGGTTCCCACCAGCACCGTCGTGGTCATGTCACTCTCTCCTGTTCACGCGGGGGAAAGATAGCACAGCCGAACGGCATTCCCTAAAACCGGCCCAGCACAGTTGCAGCGCCAATGGCGTCCACGGAGTCCCAGCCATGTCCAAAGGTCTCGACCTGCTCACCGCAAATGACACGCCCGGCGAGTACCCGCATTCCTACTACGCGGCAGCGGCCAGGCCCCTGCCCCCCTTTCCGGAGGCCCGCGGGGCCATGGCCGCCGATGTCTGTGTGATCGGCGCCGGGTTCACCGGCCTGTCGACGGCGCTTCACCTGGCGCAGCGCGGCTACTCCGTCATCCTGCTGGAGGCGCAACGCGTCGGGTTCGGCGCCTCTGGGCGCAATGGCGGGCAAGCCGGCATGGGACAGCGCGTGGAGCAGGACGAGCTTGAGGCGACGCTGGGCAAGGACCACGCGCGCAAGCTCTGGGACATCGCGGCGCAATCCGTGCAACTGGTGCGGGACCTCTCCCGCGATCCGTCCATGGATTGCACCTTCCACGACGGCATCATCCATGCCGACCACCGCGCCCGCTATGTCCCCCACAGCCTCGACTACGCGAAAAAGCTTCAGGACGAGTACGGCTACGACAAGATCCGCGGCATCGAGCGGGACGAGATCCGGGACCTCGTGGGCTCGCCGGCCTATCATGGCGGCACCATAGACATGGGCGCGGGCCATATCGACCCGTTGCAATTCGCACTTGGGCTCGCGCGGATGGCGCAGGCGGCCGGGGTGCGGATCTTCGAAGGCTCCAAGGTGACGGAGATGCCCGAGGGCAGCCCGGCACTGGTCCGCACGGAGGCGGCAGAGATCACTGCGGGGCACGTGGTGCTGGCCTGCAACGGCTACCTCGGCGGGCTGAATTCGAAAGTCGCCGCGCGCGTCATGCCGATCAACAACTACATCGTGGCGACCGAGCCGATGGACCCGGACAGGCAGGAAAGCTTCATCCGGAACAACCACGCGGTCGCGGACAGCAAGTTCGTCGTCAACTACTTCCGCTTTTCGGACGATCACCGGCTGCTTTTTGGCGGGGCCGAGACATATGGCTACCGCTTCCCCTCCGACATACGCGCGCTTGTCACGAAGCCGATGTTGCAGATCTTTCCGCAGTTGAAAGGGGTCAGGCTCGACCATGCCTGGGGGGGCACGCTTGCGATCACCATGAACCGGATGCCGCATTTCGAGCGGCTGGCGGGCAATATCCTGAGCCTGTCGGGCTATTCCGGGCATGGGCTGGCGATGGCGACGCTCGCCGGGCAGATCGCGGCGGAGGCCATTTCCGGGCAGGCCGAACGGTTCGACGTGATGGCCTCTGTTCCCACGCCACGCTTCCCCGGCGGCACTGCGCTGCGCACGCCCTTGCTGGTGCTGGCGATGCTCTGGTACTCGATGCGCGACAGGCTGTGAGGGGCATGGCAGGGCCGAACGGACCGCGCTAGTCTCCCGCGAAACCCGAACCGAAGGAGACCCCATGTCAGACAGATCATCCAGCCCGCACACCGGCGCCGTCCGCTGGGGAATCCTCGGGTGCGGGGACGTGACGGAGGTCAAGAGCGGCCCGGGTCTGCAGAATGTCGACCGCTCCAGCATCGTCAATGTCATGCGGCGCGACGGTGCCAAAGCCGCCGATTATGCCGCCCGCCACAACGTGCCCCGCTCCACGGATGACGCCGATGCCCTGATCCACGATCCGGAGGTCAGCGCGGTCTATGTCGCGACGCCGCCCTCCTCCCATGCTGACTATGCTATCCGCGCCATGGAAGCCGGCAAGGACGTGTTGGTGGAGAAACCCATGGCGATGAACCCGGCCGAATGTGCCGCAATGGGGGACGCGGTCAAGCGCACCGGGCGGAAGCTGTCGGTCGCCTACTACCGCCGCGCCCTGCCACGGTTCGAGAAACTGCGGGAGATCGCAACGGATGGCACCATCGGCGATGTGCGGATGGTCGAGGTCCGGCATTTCCGCCCGACAGGGTCAGGCCCGGACCAGCCCTGGAAGATCGATCCCGCCATTGGCGGCGGCGGTCTGTTCACCGACATGCAATCCCATACGCTCGACTGGCTCGACCATGCCTTCGGTGCCCCGATTGGAGTCACCGGGCTGAAGAAGCAGCAGGGCGGCACCTACGAGGCGGAGGATCTGGTGAGCTACATCCTTGATTTCGGCGCCTTCCCGGCGGTCGGGCTCTGCGCCTATTCCACCGGACGAGACGAGGAGGTCGTGACGATCCACGGCAGCAAGGGCTCGGCCTCCATGGGCTTTTTCCGCCCCTGCGAGATCACCATCGACATGGCGGGCGAGACCCGCACGATCGAATTGCCAGACGAGCCCGCGTTCCATCACCTGTTGGTGGAAAAGGTGGTGGCACATTTCCTCGACGACGCGCCGAACCCCTGCGACGTGAGCGCGGGGAGCCGGACCAACGCGTTGCTGGAAAAGATCAGGTCAGGCATCTGAGGCGCCATTCCGGGGCGCCTGCCCAGGGCTGGGGGCCTCGGATCAGAATTGCAGGATGAGTTCCCGGGTGATGCCGATGCGCAGGCGGAACTGATCTTCCGTGCCGCGCTCCGTGATCGGAGAATTGGCCGCATCGTTCAGCATCCGATCACCGCGCAAGCCGGCCTCGATGCCCCAGAGGTCATTGAAACGGTAGCGGGCCGTCGCCTCGAACCCGGCGCCGAGGATACCGCCATCGGCCTTGAACCTGTCCATCCCGCTGGCAAGGGCTTCCTGGCTGTCCACGCTGAAGTAGGTGTCTGCAAATCCCTGCCCGCCCCAGGTCACACGCGGGCCGAGGCGCAATTCCCAGTTGTCGGTGGGATAGGCAATGCCGTCCATCCCGAACTCGCCGAAGAAGGAATTGTGGCCGAAGGTACCGTAGCGGGCGTCGGCGAATGCCTCGAAGTTTCGTTCGCGATAGACCACCCCAAGTCCCAGCTCCAGGCTGGCGTCGATGTCATCGAGCCCCTTGAGGTCCTCGTAATCGTCGGAATTGCGTGCCCCGATGAACCGGAGCGATCCGCGCAGGCCGAAGGCGCTCGGTGTCGAATTGCCGGACAGGCTGCCGTATTCACCCAGACCGCGCAGCCGCGCATAGTCGAACTTGATCGCGAAATCCGGCCGAACCTCGTATTCGTCGGAGCCGAAATACGCCGGACGTGTCTGCGCGCCCAAGCGAACATCATACCGCAGCACGAAATTGCTGTTCGGGTCGATCTGCGAAAGCGGTCGAGGCCCCTGATGCGACGACGCGGTCACGGCCTCCGCTGTCGGCACGTCCTGCGCGACAGCAGCAGTTGAGCAGGCCAACGCGAGAGAAATCGCGGCAAGGATGCGGATCGAGTAGGTCAAGGAGGTGTCCCCGAATCGGTGTTTCGCAAGCAGATACAATGATCGTAGACTCGCGGCGCTCCGTTTCAAGCTTTGTGCACAACATGCACTTGCTCTGTCATGTAATTGACACGTCGTGGGTTTCGCCTATCCACCCGTCCGCTGGATGGATTGCAGCCAGTGCAGGATTTCCAACACGGGACGACTCGCCATGACGGTGCCGGTATCGGTTTCGACCGGGACCACCTGCTGTCCGTCGAGAAAGGCGCCATAGATCGGCATCGGGCTTCCGTGGGACACCAACACATCCCGCCCATCGATCCGCCGCAGGATCCTGGCGGTCGGAAAGGTGCCCGCGTTGGCCTCCCGCAGCAGGCCAAGGTCGGGCGGCTTGACCGACAGGACCGTCGCTGTTGGCCCGTCTCCGCGCCCCTTTTCGCCATGGCAGGTTGCACAATAGCGAAAGAACAGAGCCTCTCCCGCCATCCCGTCGCTGCCCTGCCCCTGCGCCTGTCCGCCGAAGAGCGCCAGGCCACACAGCACCAAAATGCGACCGTATCTCATGTCAGCGGACCTGGACCGTTTTCAGCCACTCGGTGATCGACATGATCGGTTCGGTCGTGCTCACCGGTGTGCCATCGGGGCCATCGATGACCGCCGAAGGTCCGGCCAGCAATCCCCCGAACATGGGCATTGGCCCGCCATGCGCCGACAGCCCTGCCCGGCCATCGACCAGGTGGATCATCCGAACCGCGTCGAAGTCGCCACCGTTGCGGGCGGCATAGGTCGTCAGGTCCGGCACCTTGACCGACAGCAGCGCCGCCTTCGGCCCCCCGCCCTTTGCATCCACGCCATGGCAATCGGCGCAGGCATCAAGGAACGTTTCCCGCCCAAGCTCCACATCGGCCAGCGCCAGGCTTGGAACGAGTGTCAGGACCGCGAGTGCGAGTGGCTTCATGGCTGGCTCCCTTGCTGCCCCGATCCTCGCGCCGGACCGGGGGGACGTCGTTGATCTGGGTCATGCGGGCGGGTTGCCCCGGGAAACAGGATCTCGCAGGGTGGCGCTGCCGTAAAGAGGAGCCTCCGATGCCGAACCATGTCTATGCCGCGATCATGTTGATGGCGGGTGTGGGGATACCGATCCTCGCGGCGCTGAACGCGGCACTGGGCCAGCGTATGGGGTCACCTTCGGCGGCGGCCGTCATCCTGTTCTGCGTGGCGCTCTCGGTGGCGGTCGTGGCCTGCCTGCTCACCGGGCCACAAGCACTGGCGAAGGCCGCGGGCGCCCCCCCGTACCTGTTTCTCGCCGGCACGCTGGTCGCGTTCTACGTGCTGTCCGTCACCGCGATCGCGCCGCGTTTCGGTGTCGGAAACGCGGTGTTCTTCGTGTTGATCGGGCAGCTGATCTCCGCCGCTCTGATCGACCAGTTCGGGCTCTTCGGAGCGCCGGAAAAGACCATGACGCTGGCCCGTGGCGCCGGTCTCGCATTGATGGCGACGGGCGGGTTGCTGACCCAGAAAGGCTGAGCTTTGAGGATCGGCACGCACTTCGGGTTGGCACGGGCTGCCCGCGCCCACGTAAAGGCAGCAGCGCGGCGGCACACCTGCCTGAACGGTGCTCGGGTCGAGCGCTGCCTGCAAGCTCGTCCGAACCGCGTCGTCATGTCAGGAACTCTGAACGGGCGTGCAGTGGTGTTCAAGTGGATCACCGGAGAGGACGCCGCCGACCATGTCCGCGCCCAGCAGGAGGAGGCCGAAGCCCTCTTTCCCCGGATGGCGAACGGACCGTTCCGCGTGCCGGAGCCATTGGCGTTCCTGTCCGGCGAGGGCCTGTCGGTCATGGCGTTCGCGCCCGGTCGGCGGTTGTCGGATCTTGTCCGCAAGGCGGGTGCGGCGGAACGCGCTCGGTTGCTCGTGCTGGCCGGCGGCTGGCACCGCTGCCACACCGCGGAGCGGCGGCGAGGTGCGGCGTTCGGGGTTCGGTACTGGCTCCGGCAGCGAGAGGTGGCCCTGCCGAAGTTTGCGGACGGAACCGACCGGAAACTGGCGCGGGGCATTCAGCAAAAGCTGGAGGCGCTTGCACCCGCATTGCGAGGCGTCCCGATCACGCAGGCCCGCATCCACGGCGACCTGACGGCCCTGAACCTGCTGGTCGATGGCGATGTCATCTGCGGGGTGGACCTCCAAAGCCGCGCGTGGTGGCCATTGGCAAAGGATGCGGCGCGTTTCCTCGTGCAACTCACGGCCACCTGCCCGGCTGCCGATGGCCCCCGCTTGCATGGCATTGCACAGGCGGACATGGAGGCCTTCCGCGCCTCCGGCGTGCTGGAAGCGGAGCCCGCGCACCTGCTGCCCTGTTTCATCGGCATCGAACTCGCCGCCCGGTTGCAATCGCCGACGCTGGCCGCAGCGCCGCGCGCCCGCACGCAGGCGCTCGCCCGGGCCTATCTTTCCTGAACGATCCGCCCGGCGTCGAGCCGCACGACGCGGTCCATCCGCGCGGCCAGATCCATGTTGTGTGTCGCGATCAGCGCCGAGAGCCCGGTGTCCCGCACGAGCGCCATGAGCGCGCCGAACACCGTGTCCGAGGTCGCGGGGTCGAGGTTCCCGGTCGGCTCGTCGGCCAGCAGCAACGCCGGTTCATTGGCCAGCGCCCGGCAGAAGGCCACGCGCTGCTGCTCCCCACCCGAAAGCTGCGACGGCCGGTGGCCCGCACGTTCGGTCAGGCCGACGCTGGCAAGCAACTCCGCGGCGCGGGCCTCTGCGGCGGCCCGTGGCACGGCATTGGCAAGCTGCGGCAGAACGATGTTTTCGGCGGCGGTGAACTCCGGCAGAAGGTGGTGGAACTGGTAGACGAAACCGACCTCCCGCCGCCGTGCGGTGGTCCGTCCGGCGTCGCCCAGCCCGACCATCTCCCGCCCGGACAGCAGGACCTGCCCCGCGTCCGCCGTATCCAGCAGACCGGCGATATGCAGCAGCGTCGACTTCCCGGCGCCCGAGGGCGCGACCATCGCCACGACCTCTCCCGCCTTGACGCGCAGGTCCACGCCCGACAGCACCGAAACCGCCCCCGGCGTGCCCTTGTTGTAGGTCTTCTCGATCCCGCGAAGGTCCAGCACCACGTCACTCATAGCGCAGTGCCTCCACCGGGTTCATTCGCGCCGCACGCCGGGCGGGGAAGATCGTGACGATGAAGGAGAGGCCCAGCGACAGCACCACCGCCGACAGCACATCGGCGCCTTCGAGTTTCGCAGGCAGCGCATAGATACCGCGGATCGACGGATCCCAGACCCCGCCGCCGCCCACATAGTTCACGAAAGAGAAGATCGGATCGATGTAGATCGCGAAGAGGCACCCGAGGATCACCCCCGCGATCGTGCCCACCGTCCCCACCGACGCCCCGCAGATGAAGAACACGCGCATCACCGACCCTTCGGTCAGGCCCATCGTGCGCAGGATGCCGATATCCCTGCCCTTGTTCTTCACCAGCATGATCAGGCCGGAGATGATGTTCATCGCGGCGATCAGCACGAGGATCGACAGGATGACGAACATCACGTTGTCCTCCACTTCCAGCGCACGCAGAAAGGCGCCGGAGGCATCGCGCCAGGTCCAGACCAGCGCCCGGTCGCCGCCCGCGCTCAGGAGTTGCACGGCCAGATCGTCCACCTTGTCGGGTTCGGCGACCATGATCTCCAACTCGTCGGCCACGCCCTCGCGGTTGAAGTAGCTCTGTGCCTCCGTGAAGGGCAGGTAGACGCGGGTGCGGTCGATGTCATAGCGGCCAGCCTGAAAGACATAGGTGATCTCATAGACATTCACCCGCGGAGACGTGCCGAAGGCCGTCTTGACCCCGTCGGGAGAGATCAGCTTGATCCGGTCGCCCACGGTGGCGTTGAGCTGCTGGGCAACGCCCCAGCCAATCGCGATGCCGTCCTCGAAATATCCGATATCTCCGAGCGCCTTTTCCGGAGCGGCGATCCGGGGAATGGTCGCCAGGTCCTCCGCCGAGATGCCGAACACCTCGACCCCGGCATTGCGCCCCTGGAAGCTGGCCATCACCTGGCCCTTCACCAGCGGCGCGACCCGCGTCACGCCCGGCAGCGCGCGCACCCGCTCTGCCATGGCTGCATAGTCCTCGATCACCCGGCTGCTGTGCCCGGTCTCCGACACTTCCGTTGACTGGTAGAGCGTCACATGGGCGTTCGCGCCAAGGATCGTGTCGACGAATTCGGCGCGAAAGCCCGACCGCACCGCCAGCGTTGCGATCAGCGCGAAAACGGCGAGCGTGATCCCCACAAGGCTGATCCATGTCATCACCGACACGCCACCCTCGGCGCGGCGGGCACGCAGGTAACGCCAGGCGATCATCCATTCATACGCGGCAAAGGGCGGCGGGGTCTGGGCCAAGAAACTGCTCCGGTTTTGCAGCCTGCATGCCGGGGAACGGCGGGGCGGTCAACCGCCTGCAACCGGCTTGAGCCGGACCATTGGCGCGCCCGGCGCTGGCTTTGGTTCCAAATTGCGCGGGACGCGGCTGAAGCGGGTTCCATCCTGCGCCCCCTCCCCGCATGGTCGGCGGCCCAGCGATCGGAGCCCGGCGGAGCATTGCCCAGGGTGCGGCCCCCGACACCAACGAACAGCCGTTCGGGGACATCCGCCACCGCGCCTCGGGACCGGAGCCATCGCCGGGTCGCGGCGCGCTCCGGTCGCGGGCGCTCGGTAGTGCCACGACCTCGGCCCGAGGATCCCCAGTCAGGACGCGGCGGGCATTGGCCAGTATCGGACACCTGTATTCGGTCTCCCGTTGCTGCTCCATGCTGCTCCATGCTTCTCCCGATCCATGCGGAGTCTCCGGCCACCATCAACTCGTTGGCAGCAACGACACGGGGTTTCCGAGCCGTCACGGGGCACGGCCGGGAAACAGGCGGTTGGGCTTGGCGTTCCGCCCACGGCCCGCTAGCAGGGAGCGACAGATTTGCGCGAGGGACAGCCGATGATCACTGAAATCTGCCTGTACGATCTTGCAACGGGCAACGTCACGGTCGCACTACGCAGCCCGCGCCATCTGGAGGCACCGAACTGGATGCCGTCGGGCGATGCCCTGTTGGTCAATGGCGACGGCCTCCTCTACCGGCTGGAGCTTGCGACCAGCGCGCTGGAGCCGGTCGACACGGGCTTTGCGACGCGGCTCAACAACGATCATGGCATATCACCCTGCGGCAGCCGGCTGGCGATCAGCGACAAGACCGAAACCGGCGAGAGCTGCATCTACACCTTGCCCATCGGCGGCGGCACGCCGGAGCGGGTGACGCACAAGGTGCCCTCCTATTTCCACGGTTGGTCGCCGGATGGCGAATGGATCACCTACCCCGGCTTTCGCGGCGCCGAAGCGGAGATCTTCGTCTGCCCTGCCGACGGCGGGGCGGAGCGGCAGGTCACTTTCGGGTTCGACCATTGCGACGGCCCCGAATTCACGCCCGATGGCCGATGGATCTGGTTCAACGGGGAGCAGGACGGCGCCGTCGACCTGTGGCGAGTTCGACCTGAGGGCGGCACGCCGGAACGCATGACGTCGGACGCGCGCGTGAACTGGTTCCCGCACCCGTCGCCGGACGGTCGCCACGTGCTCTACCTCGCCTATGAACCGGGGACCGAGGGGCACCCGTCGGAGCGAAATGTCGAGCTTCGCCTGATGCCGGCACAGGGCGGCAAGCCGGTCGTGCTTCTGGAAATGTTCGGTGGGCAGGGAACGATCAACGTACCGTGCTGGTCTCCGGAGTCCGACCGTTTCGCCTTCGCGCGGTACGAGGTCTGACGACGGATTTCCTTCGCACGTCAGGCATCGCGCGACACGCAGTCAGGGTCGGCGGGCGGTGTTCGTTGCCTCAGGCCTTCCGACGCCGCGCGGCCAGAATGCCGATGGCGCCAAGCAGCAAAAGCCCGGCGCCGGGAACCGGAACCGGCGCAGGTGCCGCCGTGATCACCCGGATTTCGTCGATGTGGCCGCCTCTGGCCCCCATTGCGCCGATCGTGATCCGGGTTCCGGAGGCCGCCACGCTGAACCGGTCCTCATCCTCCGATCGCCGGCCCGTGCCCGCGGGAAGCGACGCCGGCACGAAGGTGTCAAAGGCCACCGCCAGCCCAAACACGCTGTCCGAGGCTGCCAGAAGCTGAGCGGAACCGTAGTTCGACACGATGATGCCGATGATCTCTCCGCCGAAGGTGAACGTGGCGCCGGAGGTCGACCCTGCCGCCCCGACAGGATCGTAGCGGATCAGGTCGCTGGCGTAGGTTCCCGCCGGCAGGTATTGCGGCGTCGGGCTCACTGTCGACAGGCCGGTCAGGCTGTCACCATGGGCGAAGTTCGACCCCAGAAGGTAGTCCACCCGAACCGAGTTGGATGCAACGGTGACGTTCTGCGCCTCGTCCCATCCCTGGACCCGCGTATCTTCCGTGATGCCGATCTGGAAATCCTGCCCCGCCGACGATCCAAGACCAACACCGTTGCCGAGTGCGCCGACGACGGACGCATCCGCCGTCCCCGCGGCAATTGTCAGTGCCATGGCAGCAGCAATTTCGCGGACGTGTCTCACCTTCTACTCCAACATCCAGAACAACCGGCTTCGCGAAAGTCTAGACCGCCGGGTACGCCCGGCGGAAGAAAAATGTTAACGATTTGGGCCGCCGAAACAATCTGTGCACAAATTCACACTATTGAAGACTTGCGGGAACACGCCGGACGAACACTCCCTTGAGACGGCACGGCGAACCCGGACAGGCATCGATGCGCAGGACGGGCGCCCCGGGACAGGCGCCTGCGCGGGCGCCCGCCGCGTGGCGTCAGCTCCGGTGTCGGGGGAATTGCAAGACCGTATGCCGGTGTCAGACGCTCGCGTAGATCTCTGCCACGCGCTCAACCGCCAGTTCCGGAGCCAGTTCCTCGCTCTCGCCGGTGCGGCGACAGGTCAGTTCCACCACACCGTTCTTGAGCCCGCGCGGACCGACGGTGATCCGCCAGGGCAGGCCGATCAGGTCCATGGTCGCGAACTTGCCGCCAGCGCGCTCGTTGCGATCGTCATAGAGCGGTTCCAGACCCTTTGCTGTCAACGCCTTGTAGAGGTCCTCGCTGGCCGCATCCGCTGCCGCATCGCCCTGCTTGAGGTTCACGATGCCGACATGGAAGGGTGTGACACCTTCCGGCCAGATGATGCCGTTCTCGTCGTGGTTAGCCTCGATCAGCGCGCCGAGAAGCCGCGAGACGCCAATGCCGTGCGAGCCCATGTGCACAGGCACCTTGTTGCCCTCGGCATCGGTGACGGTGGCGCCCATCGGCTCGGAATACTTGGTGCCGAAATAGAAAATCTGGCCAACCTCGATGCCACGGGCCTCGCGGCGGCGCTCCTCGGGCACCTGCGCCTCGAATGCGGCCTGGTCATGCGTATCGTCGGTGCGGGCATAGCGGGAGGTGAACTCCTCCAGCACACCCTGACACTGCTCCACGTCGTCGTAATCCACGTCACGGTTGCCGAACGTCAGGTCTGTGATCTCGCTGTCGTAGAAAACGCCGCTCTCGCCGGTTTCGGCCAGCACGAGGAACTCATGCGTGTTATCGCCGCCGATCGGACCGCTCTCGGCCCGCATCGGGATCGCCTGAAGGCCCATGCGCTCATAGGTCCGCAGGTAGCTGACCAGATGACGGTTGTAGGCGTGCAGCGCGGCCTCTTTCGTCAGGTCGAAGTTGTAGCCGTCCTTCATCAGGAACTCGCGGCCGCGCATGACGCCAAACCGCGGGCGGATCTCGTCACGGAACTTCCACTGGATCTGATAGATCGTCAGCGGCAGGTCCTTGTAGGACTTCACGTAGCTGCGGAAGGTGTCGGTGAACATCTCCTCGGCGGTCGGCGAATAGAGCATGTCGCGTCCGTGGCGATCCTGCATCCGCAGCATTTCTTCCCCGTAGCCGTCGAAACGGCCGGATTCGCGCCAGAGATCCGCCGATTGCAAGGTCGGCATCAGGACCGGGACGTGCCCGGCGCGGATCTGCTCCTGGTGGACGATGTCCTCGATCTTGCGCAGCACCTTGAAGCCGAGCGGCAGCCAGGCATAGATCCCGGCACTCATCTGTTTGATCATGCCAGCGCGCAGCATGAGGCGGTGGCTGACAATCTGGGCTTCCGCGGGCGTCTCCTTGAGGACGGGCAGAAAGTAACGGCTCAGGCGCATTGCGGATCTCTCGCTTCTGGAAACGCCCGCCGGTCTAGGCGATTGGCAGGGGTAGCACAAGACGCGGCGGAACAGCCCGGGCACACAAGGGCAGGAACGGCCCTTCGGCAACCGCCCCACGGTGACCGGATCGACCGGGTTCCCATGTCATTCACCTTGCGCCGGCAATCGGCACCTGCCGGCGTTTTGTCAGGCCGGGACAGACGGCACGGGACATTCGGCTGGAATGGCCACGCCACGACGCCTTCTGCTTGCAAATGGCATCGACACGGGCGACACCGAGCACAAAAGGAAGTTTCATGTCCCTGTCCGCCCCTTCACAAGTGAAGATCTGGAGCGCCGTGGCCGCGGCGCTCTTTACGCTGTTGTGGTTCCTCGGGGACGTGATCCTGCCGTTCGTGCTCGGAGCTGCCATCGCCTACCTGCTGGACCCGGTGGCGGACTGGTTCGAGGCCAAGGGGCTGTCCCGCGTTCTCGGCGTCACGATCATCACGGTGCTGGGTATCTTTGTCTTCGTCTTGTCGATCCTGCTGATCATCCCGACCCTGATCGAGCAGACCCACGCGCTTTTCGTCGCGATCCCGAACCTTGCCAGCAACCTTCAGGAGTTCCTGACCCGGCGCTTCCCGTCCCTGGGGGATTCGGAATCCACCATCCGGCAGTCGCTGGCCTCCATCGGCTCAATGGTTTCTTCCAAGGGCGCACAGCTTCTGGAGGGGGCACTGACCTCTGTCTCCGGATTCGTCAACTTGTTGATGTTGCTTGTGATTGTCCCGGTCGTGGCCTTCTACCTTCTGCTCGACTGGGACCGGATGGTCGCCCGCATCGACGACCTGCTGCCACGCGACCACGCCCCGACGATCCGCAAGATCGCCGCCGATGTCGACGCCACGCTCGCCGGTTTCATCCGCGGGCAGGCCATGGTTTGCTTCCTACTTGGAACCTACTACAGCTTCGGGCTGCTGTTCGCCGGGCTCGACTTTGGTGTCGTCGTCGGCGCCTTCGCCGGAGCGCTGACCTTCATTCCCTACATCGGCTCGCTTGTGGGCGGAACGCTGGCCATCGGGTTGGCGCTGTTCCAGTTCTGGGGCGACTGGACGATGATCGCGATCATTGCCGGGATCTTCTTCTCCGGCCAGATGATCGAAGGCAACGTTCTGACACCGAAGATGGTCGGCAGTTCAGTGGGCTTGCACCCGGTGTGGCTGCTGCTCGCATTGTCTGTCTTCGGTTCGCTCTTCGGCTTTGTCGGCATGCTGGTCGCCGTCCCCGTGGCGGCCGTGATCGGCGTTTTCGTTCGCTTCGCCATCGGAGAGTACAAGTCCGGACGCCTCTACAAGGGCGGAGTGGGCGATGCGGACGCCCCCTCCGGCAAAGCGCCAGAGGGCTGAGGCGCCGCCCCGAAGACAGGATCCCGCCGACCTACCCACCGGTCCGGAAGACCTGGCCGGCGACACGGCCAGGCATGCAATCCGCCACACCGATCTCCAAGACCTGTCGGACAGTTTCGCAGGGTTTGGAACGCACCGATTCCGGGCCGTTCAGCGGCACCAGTATGATCTGGCGCAATCACATTGCTGATGCGGGGGCACCCAAGCTGACGAGCGTCTTCAGGAACGAGATGCCAGCAGGTGCATCGTTTGCAAACCCAAAGCGCGCATAACACTCGGGTCTATCAGGGCACTCCGGGAAAAGATGGTGGGTGATGAGGGATTTGAACCCCCGACATCTTCGATGTGAACGAAGCGCTCTACCACTGAGCTAATCACCCGGTGACGCGCCTATTACCGATCCGGACGGGACACCGCAAGGGGGTTTTGCCGCCCTCAGCAATATTGGCCGCGGGCGTGCAAAGGGCGCGCGGTGCGGTCTGTACCAGCAGCGGGAATGCGCTCAGCGCTGCGCCTTGTGCCGGTCCTGCGCAAACGGCCCGGAACAGAGATCTGCGACATCTCGATACGCTCCGTTTGGCATGCAGGGCTCACGCATACCGCACGCCGTGCTACGAAGGCTCCTTTGGGGTGCGTCGACAGGCGATGCGCGGGGTGAGCGCGGCAATCCGGTCCTCGTCGCGACCCGCGCAATGCATTGACTGCACTATCGTACTTTCCCCTACACGCTGACGTCCTGTGCGTGGCAAGCGAGGTGTGAACTGTGCAACCGCTCGCTTCTGCCTCAGTAGTGCTTCCACACCTCTCTGTGGAAGGGCGCAAGTGCCGCGACGGCAGGCCGGACAACGGTGGACGATGTGTGCTTTCGAGCCAGGTTCGAGCAGACCGGCAATCGACTTCGGAGCCCGCCATGAGCGACACCACTATCCAGATTTCAGAGGACTTCTGGAACATCCGCGGCAGTTTCAAGGTGGGCGGTGTGCTGGACCTGGGGACACATGCCTCTCTGGTCCGACGCGCCGACGGCGGATTCGTGCTGCTTGATTCCTGGACGCTCACCCCGACACAGAAGGCGGAGGTCCATGCGCTGACGGACGGCGGCCGGGCGGTGGACGCGATCATCAACCTGCACCCATTCCACACCCTGCATTGCGAGGCCATGCACCACGACTTTCCCAATGCGAAACTCTACGGAACGGAGCGCCACCGGGCCGTGTGGCCCGCCCTGCCCTGGGAACCGGAACTGAGCGAGGGGCCGGAAGTGCCGGAGATCTTCGGCACCGATCTCGCGTTCTCGGTTCCCGAAGGCGTCGACTTCGTTTCCGCGAACGAAAAGGTGCACTTCGCCTCGGTCCTCGCCTATCACCCGGAATCCGGCACAATTCACGTGGACGACACGCTGACATTCATCCGGCCACCCGCATTGATGCGACGCCTCGGAATCGGCGAACGAATCTCCTTCCATCCGACACTTGGAAAGGCGCTGAAACCGGGCGGCGCGGCGGCGTTTCGCGACTGGGCAAGAGGAGTGGCCGACAGGTGGGGCACGGCGCGCACGCTCTGTGCCGCCCATGTCTCGCATGCCTACACCCCAGGTCCGGACGCGCCCACGGTGGCCATGCGCATCCTCGCCGCCCTCGAAAAGGTCGAACCGGTGCTGGCGGCCCACGAAGGTGCGAAGGCCTGAGCAACGGTCGGCACTGCCAGGCACGCGCCGGGTCGGTCAGACCCGGCGCCTGTCCACCCAAAGCGGCGGCTGGGGATATGGCCGCGAAAGCACGCGGTCGATGCGTTCAACGTCAAAGTCGAGTGTGCGCAGAAAGACTCGGCCTGTCGGGCGGAGAGCACAGTCGGGAAAAGCAGATGCGCCAATCGGGAATGGAAGGACCCGCCGGGGTTTTCGGGCAGGAACGTCTTTCAGGCCACGGACGGGGGGATTGCCGTCGAGGGTAGCGACCGGTACCGGCAGTGCTTTCTGCACCGTCCATACCTGCCGTTTCAGACCAAGAGTTGCGTCACGTCGGGACTTCTCACTTCCGAGATGCGCCCGCTGAGGCAATCGTCCGGTCCAGGGGCGCGAGGGGGAGATCGGCACATTCCTCTTCGGCGAGAACGGGCACTGGTGTAGCCTGTCCCGGTTCCCCCGTTTTCAGACAAAAGGAGTTTCCGATGACCCGATGGATCGCACCGGCATTTCTGTGCTTGCTCTGCGCCGTGCCCGCCGGGGCGCAGGACGCCGCCGACAGCGTTGCCCCCGAAGCTGCCACGCGCCTGCCTGCCGCCTTCGAAGGCCTCTCGCCCGAGGCCGAGGCGGCCTTTCGCGTGAAGTCGGACAACAAGTCCGTCAAGGCAGAAGAGTGGATGGTTGCCGCCGCCAACCCGCTCGCCGTGCAGGCCGGGGCGAAGGTCCTTGGCGACGGCGGTTCGGCGGCGGATGCGATGGTTGCAGTGCAGGCAGTGCTGGGGCTGGTTGAACCGCAATCCTCCGGTCTCGGCGGCGGCGCCTTCCTCGTCTGGTACGACGGCGAAACCGGCGAACTCACAACCCTCGATGCCCGCGAAACCGCGCCGCTGGGCGCCACGCCACGGCTGTTTCAGGACGCCGGCGGCGAGCCGCTGAAGTTCTGGGATGCCGTGGTCGGCGGGCTGTCCGTCGGCACGCCGGGCACGCCGAAACTGCTGGAGGAGGCGCATCGGCGCTGGGGCCGCGCCAACTGGACCGGGCTCTTCAGCGAAGCAATCGAGCTTGCGGAAACGGGTTTCCGTGTCTCCCCCCGCCTCGCCGAGCTTGTTGATGGCGATCAGGAACGGTTGCAGAGCGCACCCGCCACCGCGGCCTATTTCATGCCGGGTGGGCAGCCGATCCGCGCGGGAGACAGGCTTCGGAACCCCGACTACGCGGCCACGCTGCGCGCGATCGCCGCCGAGGGGTCGGGCGCCTTTTACGCCGGGGAGATCGCGCGCGATATCGTCACCACGGTGCGCGAAGCCGCCACGCCGGGGGAACTTTCCGCCGTGGATCTGGCGCTCTACAAGGTCATCGAACGGCCGGCGGTCTGCGCCGACTACCGGGATTTCGACATCTGCGGCATGGGGCCGCCGTCCTCGGGCGGGCTGACGGTGGGGCAGATCCTCGGGCTTCTCGAAGGGTTTGACCTGGCCGGCATGGGCCCCGACTCGCCCAATGCCTGGCGGCTGATCGGCGATGCCTCCCGGCTCGCCTTCGCGGATCGTGGACGCTACATGGCCGACAGCGATTTCGTGCCCGTTCCCGCCGAAGGGCTGCTCGCCCCGGATTACCTCGCCAGCCGCGCCGCACTGCTCAAGCGCGGCAAAGCCCTGCCCGAGGTCGAACCGGGAGCGCCGGAATGGGACCATGCACAGCTCTGGGCCGACGACGAGAGCATCGAGTTCCCCTCCACCTCCCACATCTCCATCATTGACGCCTATGGGAACGCGCTGTCCATGACCACGACGATCGAGAACGGCTTTGGCTCGCGCCTCATGGTGCGGGGGTTCCTGCTCAACAACGAGCTGACCGACTTCTCCTTCAAGAGCCACGCCGACGGCGTTCCGATCGCAAACCGTGTCGCGCCGGGGAAGCGCCCACGTTCTTCCATGGCGCCGACCATCGTGCTGCGCGACGGACGGCCCCGGCTGGTCATCGGCTCTCCCGGGGGCAGCCGGATCATCGGCTACGTGGCGCAGGCCATCATCGCGCATCTTGACTGGAAGATGGGCGTGCAGCCGGCCCTCGCCATGCCGCATCTCGTCAACCGTTTCGGCACCTACGACATCGAGGAAGGGACCGAGGCAGAGGGCCTGGCGACGCGGCTGGACGAAATGGGGTTCAAGACGAACCTGCGCGCGCTGAACTCCGGTCTGCATGCCATCGCGGTGCGCCCGACCGGGTTGGCAGGAGGCGCCGACCCGCGTCGCGAGGGCATCGCAATAGGGAAGTGATCGACCGGATCTCGGCCGGGTAGCCGTTGTGTACATGACGGTGTCCCCGTCCTCCGGAAACACTGCCCTAGGAAGTGCGTTCCGTTTCCGAGTGCTGGCTGGCCGCGGTGGTTGGCCATCTGCCCGCCCGCTTCGGTCTCGTCCGCGAAACCGGCAGCGGGCGCCTGCCCCACTTCCGCGGGGCGCGCGCGCGCCCGCGTCGCTCCCGAACCGTAAGCGGTCAACACCGTGCCCACCTTGGCGATCAGGGGATATGCGTTGCGAACGCCCCGGCAAGCAAACGGAGCGGGCCGCACCCTGAGGGGTGACGTCTCGGTCGGCTGTTCATCCGAGGTGGGGCCAGACAACAAACGTCAGACTCACGCCGAAGACCCGGAAGGCTGAGCACACCGCATCAGAATGCCGGTCACACGGTCTGCAATGGGGACCAGATCGGTGCGGGGCGGAGCGTTGCCGAGGTGGCTGCTGCCTTCGGCGTATCGGTGCAAACCGTCCGCAGATGGATGGCACGGGTCAAGCCGGGTGGCGCCTGGCGCTTGTCGATCGCGCAAGCGCGCCTGTGCGCCGCCCGGGCCGCCTGCAGGATCGTGTCGTGGCGGCGCATCTTGATGCGCCGTAGCCTGCGCCTGTGCGGCCCGACTGCCCTGGCCCCATAGCCACGCGCCGATGTCACGAGCCAAGAGATGTGCCTTTCTGCATACCCGCCTGCTTCGCGATGTTTGAGAATTCCTCGAAAGTGAGGTAGGCTTGATGCATCTCTTTTTGCGCGACAGCAACATTTTACGACAGGTATTTCATGTCCAGTCCGGTCCGTCCCTTCAACTGGCCGACACCGCCCCGCCCGCTGACGGGGCCCTCCCTGCCGTCCGGCCTGTCCGCATCCCACGCTTTGCCCCACGACCACGCAACGCCGCAGCCGGGAGGATTTGATGGCACAGGTTGAATACGACGCCCTCGACAAGGGCTCCGTACCGACGGGAACCGACCCGCTGTCGATCGAACTTGTCTACGAAGCCCCCCTGCCCCAGTCCACGGTCGAGGCACGGCTGCGCGCGGCATTGCCGGGGGCGGTGGCGACGGTCGCGGCCGCCTTCACGCCGGAGGGCGACCGGTATCATTTCGTCGATTTCCCCGACATCGCCCCGAAAGGCCAGGAGCGCGAGATCTTTGACTTCGCCCGAAGCCTGCGCAGTGCGATGGAGGCGCAGGAGGCCAACGCCGTGCTGCCCGACAGCCTCTATGGGGCAGATCATGTCGGTGCCGTGGGCGACAGGGAAAGCCTGTTCAGCCTGTGCGAGACGCCGCGCGACAACTCGCTGGCCTTCGGCTGGCACCATCCGCGCATCAACACCCCCGCTGCCTGGACCCACGGGCAGGGCGCCGGCGCCGTGGTGGCCGTGATCGACACCGGCTACAGCGATCACAACGAACTGTCCGGCGTGATCACCACCCAGGGCGAGGTGAACCTTGTCGAGGGGGGCAATGATGCCCGGGACCGCTTCTCGACCGGGTTCATGAAGCACCCCGGCCACGGAACGCTCGTCTGCTCCGTCATCGCGTCGCGCGGGACGGTGAACGGCGCCGGGCACACTGGCGGGCCGGGCGCGGTCACGGGCACGGCGCCCGCGGCCAAGGTGATGCCGATCCGCGCCATCAAATCGGTGGTCGACGCAACGCAGCGGCGCATCCACACCGCCATCGTCCATGCCGCCAACAACGGTGCCGACGTGATCTCCATGGCGCTTGGCGGACCGACCCGCGTCGCCAGCACCGAAGCCGCCCTGCGCGCCGCCGTGCGCGCGGGCTGCGTCATCACCTGCGCGGCTGGAAACTGCTGGCCAAGGGTGGTCTTTCCAGCGGCCTACGCGCAATTCGGCATCTGCACCGCCGTCGCGGCGCTTCGGCCCGACCTGCGCCCTTGGGCAAAGACCGGGCGCGGCCCGGAAGTGACCTTTTCGGCCTATGGCGAACAGGTTTGGGGCGCGGCGAAGAACCGGGCCTCCGACCCGGGCAACGGCATCCGCGCCAGTCAGGGCACGACGCTGGCGACGTCCATGACCGCGGGTGTTGCCGCGCTCTGGGTCGCGCGCCACGGCGGCCGCGGGGCCTTGCTGGCCGAGGCGCGGGCCCGCAACACGACCGTGCAGGCGATGTGGGTGCATTGCGCCACCGCCGCCATGACCCCGCCATCCGCCTGGGGTGGGTCGACCTCCCTGGGCGCCGGTGTGCTCGACGCCGAAGCCGCGCTGGACGCGTCCTTGCCACCGGCGACGGAAGGGGTTGGCGACCCCGCCGACAGTACCGAGCCGACGCTCAATATCCTGCAAGCGCATCTTGCCGGTGTCGACGAGGCCGCGGTGAACGAACTGGACCCCGGCATGGCCGACTACGCGCAGGAGATGCTGTGGATGAGCTATCGCAGCGGCGCCCGCGCCCGCGCATTGGAGGGCCTCGCGGAGGAAGCCATTCTGCCGGGCGACGCCCCGAGCGATGGCCTCGCCGGTCGCCTCTCCGGCAAGCCGGCGCTGCGCGCGGCGCTCGGGCTCTGAGGTCGGGAGCCACGGTATGCTGTTGACCGTCGCCAGATTGAGACCCGCCGTCGAGGGCCACGCCGCCCTCGTCGACCGGGCGCTTGCGGCGCTGTTCACCAATCCCGACCTGCCGATGAACCTCGACGGCCTGACCGAGCTCGCCGGCCCGGACGACGATGTGACGGATCTCCTGCTGGCGATCCTGAACGAGGCCGGGGTGAAGAACGACTTCGTTTCCTTCCTGCGGGCCCGTGGCGTCGATCTGAAGCCCCCTGCAAGCCTTGCAGAGATCTGGGACGCCATCGTCGCCCATGTCGCCACCCAAACGCTCGGTGCGCCGGAAGATGCGGACTTCGACTTCGACGCGCTGGCCCGTTTCGCCGCCCGCGCCAAGGCTTTCCGCTGCCGGATCAAGGTCGCCGGCCACGTCGCGGGATCGGGCGCCTTTGTCAGCCCGCGCA
This sequence comes from Aliiruegeria haliotis, assembly GCF_003003255.1. Classification (GTDB taxonomy): domain Bacteria; phylum Pseudomonadota; class Alphaproteobacteria; order Rhodobacterales; family Rhodobacteraceae; genus Tropicimonas; species Tropicimonas haliotis. The sequence continues at coordinate 251,771 of NZ_PVTD01000001.1, read as the reverse complement.
TGGTGCTGACAGCCGAACACGTGATTGCCCCTTTCACCGATGTCGTGAAGGATCACGACACACGGGGCGAGGCCGTCGATCCCGCTGACCTGCCCCGGGTCACGATCCTGGATTCAAACGGGCAGGAACACCTTGCAAATGTCGCCTGGTGGCTGCCTGTGCACCCCGAGGAACATGCCGGGCGCCCCCCTCCCGCCGATGCGGGGCAGACCCATTGCGACGTGGCGCTGCTCAAGGTGGTGAAACCGGTGGGCCGGATCCATGGCTGCATCCCCTTGCCCGACCCGCCCATCGCCTGGACCGGCACCCGGCGTTTTGCGCTGGTGCACTATCCCGACGGCGCCGCGCGCGGCTTCTGCCCTGGGGTGGTGCGGCGCAGAGGTGGCGGCGAGTTGCGGCTCTTGCACAACGTGGACACCGAGGGCGGCTCCTCGGGCGGCGCGGGGTTCGACCGCGACTTCGGTTTCCTCGGGCTGCACCAGGGTCGCGTGGACCAGCTGCGCCAGTTGGTGCCGTTCGAACTCTATGCCGGCGACACCGCCTTCCGCAGTGTCCTCGGCGGCGATCTGGCACCGAAATACCTCTGGTCGCTTGACGGGGACATCGACGGCCAGCTCGTGATCGGACGGGCGAATTTCTTCCTCGGGCTGGGCGAAATCCTCGAACATCCCGAGGGAAAGCTGCGCGGGCTGTGGGTCCGGCGATTGCCGGGGGAGCGGACGACCGGGCTGAGTTTCAGTTTCGACATCCTGCGCGCCTTCCTGGCGCTGCAAGAGGACCCTGCCCGCCCGACACCACGCCATGTCTGTCACCAGATCCCGACGGCGATGGGCCAGACCGAAATGATCGATCCGATCGCACGGGCGCTGCTGGGCGAGGATGCCGCGGACGCGGCCCGCCCCGGCGTGCGTGCCGGGGAGACCAGCAAGGTGGCCGAGGAACGCGACCGCGCGGAACGGCTTGTCCGGGCGCTCGACACGGCGGCGGCTGAGGCCGGGCAGATCCACTGGTTCTTTTTTGAACCGCCCCCGGACGAGGGCCAACTGGCCGAAACCGCGCTGATCCAGATCGAACACCTCGTGGACTGGATCACCTTGCAGAAGAACCTGCGCATCGTGCTGGCGGGGTTCGAGGAGTACAAGTTCGCACCGCTGCTGTTCCAGCGGATCGAGGATGCGGCCCCCGCGCGACGCCCCGGGCTGTTGTCGGATCCGGTGGGCACGTTCACCCGCGAAGACGTTCTTGTCACGCTCAAGGGCGCGCTGGCCGACCTGACCCCGACCGCCGATATCGACCAACCGATCCTGGAGGACCTCACCGACCAGGTGGTCCATGGCCTGCAGGAAGCTCGCCCCGGCGCCTATCGCCGCGACGCCCTTGCGACGGCGGTCGACCGGGTGCGCGAACGGGTGAAGCTGCGGATGGGAGACGGCGCATGAAGATGTCCGACGAGTTCCGCGACCTGCGCGACCGCCTGTTCCGCAACGCCGCCCTGCGTGGGGCATTCGATCCGCGCGAAGTCCTGGCCGAGGTGCTGCCCGGCGGCGCGGCCGACAACGTCCTGTTGCGCGGGCACCTGATGTCGGCCCTGAGGGAAGCCTGCGTGGACCTGGCGCGGACGGGAAAGGCGGGCGGCCTGCCCGAGGGTGAGGGTTGGCTCATGCGGCCGGTGCCGCGTCGTAAGGCGCTCGCGGGTTTCACCCCCGGAGCGGATGCGCCGCAGGGCGAGATCCTGGAGGCGCTGAGCGGCGAAGGCGACTTTGCCGATACGGCGCTTGAGGCGATCGTCATGGACCCGCCGGACATCGAGACGCTTGAGCATACTGTGCGCACGCTTGAACGCGCCGGCCCCACTGCACCGGGTCATGGCAAGCTGATGGCGCTTGGCGCCACGCTCAACCGGCTGCGCAAACGCGCCCTCACCGACGAGATCCTCGGCCCAGGCTTCGTCGGCCGCGACGCGGAGATCGCCAAGGTGAAGGCCGTGCTCGACGATCCACAGACCGACGCCCCGCTGGCGACGCTCCACATCGAGGGCATGCCCGGCATCGGCAAGACCTACCTGCTGGAGGAAATCGTCCGCATGTGCCGGGAGCGGGACGACATCGTCACCGTGCGGCTGGATTTCGACCGCTCCTCGCTGCGCACCGGCGCGACCGAGGCGATCTTCGACGAGACCTCCCGCCAGATCGGCGATGCCTTGCCCGAACATGCCGCCGAACTGCGCAGGATGCGCTATGATTTCGCCACCCGGCAGACAGAGATCGGCGCCGCCGGCAGTGAGATGCGGGTGCCCTACGAGATGCTGAGCGCCATGGTCGCGATGCTGGAATCCGGTGGGCACCGGCTGCTTTTCCAACTCGACACGATGGAGGTGCTACAGGGCCATGGCGCGACCTTCGTGGATCGGCTGATGGAGGATCTCGACCGTTTCGCCGAAGCCGGGCGCGTCGGGGTCAGTGTCATCTCGGCCGGGCGCGGGCCGATCTTCCGCGACGGTCACAAGCGGCTGCGCGACCTCATCGGGCTGCGCGCATTGGATGCGGAGATCACGCAGGCGATCCTGCGCAAGAAGGGCCTGCCGGAGGACCTCTGGCCCCGGATCATCCAGCTTTCCAACGGCAATCCCTTACGCGTGATTCTCGTGGCCCGGGCCGTGCAGGAAGCCGAGGGGCTTGGCGACGACGAGATACGAGATGTCGACAATGCCTTCCTCTACCGCGCCATCCTGTCCCGCGTGCCGGCCGACATCCGGGAGATCGCCGCCGAAGGACTTATCCTGCCTCGGCTCGACGTCGAGGCGCTGGTACGGATCGTCGGCCCCGCGCTTGGCGTCGACATCGACGCGGAGCGTGCCCGCGATCTGCTGGAGGTGCTGCGGGGGCAGGATTGGCTGGTCCACGGATCGGTGGCGGACGGGCTTTCCCATCGGGAGACCGCCCGGGAGGAGATCCTGGAGCTGACCTATCGCGAGCGGGCCGAGAGTTGCGCGGCGATCAACGCCCGCGCGGCCGACCATTATGCCGAAAGCGATCCCGCCCGCGCGCTCTATCATCGGCTGCAACTGACCCGCGACGGCCGCGAGATGCCGCCGATCGATCCCGCCGTTGCCCAGCGGATGGCCGAAGACCTCATCGAGGAACTGCCAGAACCGGCGCTCGACGCGGTCCTGCAAGCCCGCGGTGAACGCTCGCGCGGGGCACGCTCCACGGTGGACACGGAAGAGGACACCGCACCTGCCCACACGTCCACCGCCCGGCGCAAACGGCGCAGGAAGACGGCCTACTGGATTGCGGCCAACCCGGAAAGTGCGGTGGGAGAGCTGCTTCTGGTCGAGCCCGCGCCGGGCACCGATGCGCCGTCTGACCGCGACATCGAGGATTTGCGGGTGTTGCTGGAGAGCGGCGACAGACGGGAGGCCTCCGCTCTTCTTCGCAGCCGGTTCACCCGGCCCTTCGCAGCCGAGGGGGAGGCCGGGCTGCTGGCATTTGCCCACCAATGGCGCAGCGGGCAATGGTCCATGGCGGGCATCCTGCTTGAGCTGCTGAGCGAGCACACGCTGCGCGCCGCGCTGGCCCTGGATTCCCACCTGACCGGCCGGATGCTGCTGGAGGCCTGGGCCGAGTTCCGTACCGATGCGCTCGCCGAGCGATTGGCCGAAGACGAAGTATTTCTGGCCACGGCGCAAGAGGCACATGCCGCGACCGGGCGTGTCGGCTTGCAGGGCGGCGCGCTCGACTTCGTGCTGATGGCGGTGGCGGGCCCGGAGGCGCTCTCGGTTCCCGATGCGCTTGGCGTCGCCGCGCCCTTCATGCCCAACGCCCCGCAGTCGACGACGGTCGACATGCAGAACCGGGCCGAGGCACAACGCAATGAATTCGGACTGTTTTTCGCCCTTGGCCAGTCCGGATCCAAGGGCCTCGCGCAGGCCGATGCCGCGCTCGCCATTGCCCCGGTCAATCCCTACGCAGAGCCAATCCGCGCCCTGATCTCGGAGTTGGAGGCCAGCGGCAAGGCCAAGGTCCTTCAGGACCTCGCCGATCTGCGGCCGGTGATCGGAGAGCTGGCCGAACACCTCGCCCCCGAAGTCGGCGGCATCGGCGAGGCGCTGGAGAAGGTCAACGACCGGCCGACGGATATCCTCGAAGTCCTGATTGCCCTCGGTCTCCTTTCCGAATGGGCACGGGGATACACGTTCTACCACCCGATCCCGGAACTGCCGACACTGGCCGTTGCCGCCGAGCGCTGGCAGCAGACGGCCGCGGGGCTCTGGCGCTACGGAGACCGGCAGCCCGCAGATTGGATCCCGGAACGCGCGTTCGATGCCCAGGCGGAGACACGGGCCTGGCGGCTGCTGAACGGTCCCGAGCCTGAACGCACAGCCTTGCGGGCGCTGCGGATCTGGGCCGGGCCGGAGGACGAACCGACCGCCCCTGCCCCCGCCATGCTCGGCAAACGTCTTGCCGGACCCTACGGGGAGATTGCCGGGGCCACGAGCCTTCACGAACGGTTGGAGCGTCTGCAAGACATCGGTGTTGCAAGCGTTTTGCAAGGTCCCGTGGCGGCCTTGTCGGAACTGGGCGTTCCGGCGGCAGAGGTTTTTGGACGTGGCTGAGATCGTACAGCACCGCACGTGCCCGGATGCGCCGAAGCCCAGCGGTCCATGTGAAGGAAAGGATGATGCCGGACACCGTGAACCACATTGGAGCGACCGGGTTGCTGGACCGGATCGACCTGCGACCGTTTGTGGGAAATCGCTTCCGGCTGCCGATGCAAGTCTTGCACCCTATGGCGCGCGCGGTCGCCGGACGACACCGCCGCTACGCAACCTTGGCCATGGGACTGCAGCGCGGGGCCAGTGGCGACCGAGCAGATCGGGGGATTTTTTCGGTTTTCTTGAATTGATTGGAGGATGAACATGACCGATGCGGGTGGCCCTCAAGGCCCGAATGACATTGCCAACACCGCGGCTCGGGACGCAGAGAGTGTCCGGCGCCTGGAGCGGATCGCAAACGTAGGCGGGCTGGATCGTGTTCGCGCGACGCTGGACAACGCGCCTCCGGTTCTGGATGAGCTCGGGATCAGTGCCGACGAAGCGCGGGACATGCTGAACACGCCGCTGAACCAACTGGAAGCCGCGGGCGTCCGGCCCACGGTTCTGGAGGCCATCGTGGAGATTGTCGGACGCCCGCCGCTTGTCGTGCGCGGCGGCGTGGTCGAGGGCAAGACGACACTGGGCACCGATTTCCCTGCGGATGTCGACATGCGGATCACGGCCGTCGAGCCGCTGCTGCCCTCCATCGGGCGAATCGAGTTCGTCAATCACGACATGGAATGGGGCGGCACTGGCTGGGTCGTCGGCGAGGAAACCGCGCACCTGCTGATCGCCACCAACCGCCATGTCGCCGGCATCGTCGCGCGGCGCACGTCCTCCGGGGCGGGTGTCTTCATGTTCGCCCCCGGTGCCGCGCGCTACGGGGCCAATATCGACTTCGTCGAGGAGGTCGATGCGGGGCCGGACTCCTCGGCGCTCTTCAAGATCGAGAAGTTCACCTATCTCGCCGACGATGCCGCCGCCGATATCGCCATCGGGCGGATCGCCAAGCCGGGTTCGGACGCGCATGCGCTGCGTGTGCTGGAACTTGACGACGGCAGTGACAAGGAACTGGTGGCCGTCGTCGGCTATCCGGCGCGGGATTCCCTGCGCAACGACCCCACTCACATGGAGGCTTATTTCAAAGGGCTTTATGACGTGAAACGGTTCTCGCCCGGCTTCCTGCGAGAGGCTGGCGGCGCAACGATCCTCGGCCATGATTGCACGACGCTCGGCGGAAATTCCGGCTCGCCGGTGATCTCGCTCGACAGTGGCAAGGTGGTCGGGCTGCACTATGCCGGCCGCTACCAACAGGGCAACTCGGCCGTGCGTGCGGCCACGCTGCAAGCGGTTCTGGACGGGGCGCGGCCCACGGCGGTGCCCGGAACGGAACTGGCCATGCCCGAACGACCGGACGGCGACCATGACGCGGCACATTTCGCGGGACGGGAAGGATATGACCCCGAGTTCCTTCAGGTCGCACCGGTGCCGCTGCCAGTGACCCCGTTGGCCTTCCCGCTCACCGCCCCATCGGATGCCACCGCCGAGCGGCCTTTCGAGCTGCGCTACCAGAACTTCGGCATCCTATACTGCGGCACAAGGAAAACCGCACTGCTGGCGGCCCTGAACCTCGATGGCGCCCGGAGCCGCCCCCAGAAACGTGGCAATGACAAGTGGTACAGCGACGGTCGACTGCCGGAGGCGGTTCAGCTTGGCAAGGCCGACTACGACCATCCCGAAATTGACAGGGGCCACCTGATCCGCCGCGCGGCCACCAACTGGGGTGACAGCGACGAACAGGCGAAACGCTCCAACGACGACAGCTTCCACTACACGGTGGCCGCCCCGCAGCATGCGGCCTTCAACCGCTCCACGGCGCTCTGGCTGGGTCTGGAAAACTACATCCTCGGCAATGCCCGCACCCATGGCTTCAAGGCCTGCGTCTTCACCGGGCCGATCCTGTCGCCGGACGAGGACGAGCCGGAGTTGAAGGACACCGGCGCACCGATCCCGCTCAGGTATTTCAAGGTCGTCACCATGCTGGCCGAGGAAGAGGGCTCGGGCGGCATCCTCCGCCTGCACACAACCGCCTATGTGTTGAGCCAAGTGGCGGCGATACAGCAGATGCTGAACGAACAGGGCCTGCCGGAATCGGCAGAAGGATTTGCCCTTGGCGAATTCAGGACCTTCCAGGTACGCGTCTCCGACCTGGAGGCGATGAGCGGCTACGATTTCGGCCCGTTGCGCGATGCCGATCCGCTGGCGCGCCGGATCGCGGAGACCGACGACGAAAGCCTGATGCCACGCAAGGTGTTCTCGCTGGAAGGCTACGAAAACATCGTGATGTAGCGACGCTTGAGGCCCCGCGAAACGCATTTCGGCAGGAACCGGCCCTGACGGCACGCGTCGCGGCGTCGGCGACACCGAAGCGCAAGCCTCACGCCGAATGGCGCCGGATCAACTCGCAACCGGCGCCAGCACCGCCATGCACAGCAGGGTCATCGCGGCATAGGTCAGGTAGTGCGCCGTTTGGTCGAGGCCGAAGGCACGCCAGTAGGCCTTGCTTTCCGGTCCGGGGGTGCCCGCAAGATCGCCGCGTTTCTTCAGCCAGTCGATGTGGTAGTGGAGCACGGCCTCTGTGGCGGCCAGCGCCAGCGCCCAGCCCACGCCGATCCCAGCCAGCAACAGCACCGGCACCGTCAGCGCCCCATGCACGCCGGCATGGGCCAGCCCTCCCGGCGCGCCATAGCGGCGCTTTCCCTCGATCATCCACAAGGTCTGCCAATGGTAATCGGCAAGGTAGTGCTTGATCGGCAGCAGGAACAACAACACGGCAAGGGTCGGGTCGATCATGACGATGCCTCCCGGAGCAACTCGTTGGTACGGCTGAGCTTGTCGGCCAGCGTCTGCGCGGCGATCCGGTGCCAGACGGTCAGCGCGGCGGGGTTGCTGCGCGCCAGGTCCGCCAACACGTCCGGCCCAAGACGATAAGCCACCGAGGGAGCCTCCGCGATCAGGTCGGCGGTGCGCGGGGTCTGGAGATAGAAGGCGATCTCTCCCAGAACAGCACCGGGGCGGAACGACCGGATCCGGAACGGGGTGCCATCGCTGCGGCGCCCGATGACGGCAATCCGCCCCTTGTCCACAACGAATACGTCGCTTGAGCCGGAACCCATTTCGACAAGGGTGGCGCCCTCGGCGATCTCCAGCCGCTCCATCCGGTCCAGCAGAAAGGCCGCCATCTGCGCGTCGCCGCAGGCTGCAACCAGCGCGGAACGGGCATCGTCACTGTCTTCCGTGATGCCGGCCTCCCGGATCAGCTGCGCCTCTGCGGCCTGCAATGCGGCGTCCGCACTGGCCGCCAGCCGAAGGGCGGTGCCGGCGGCGCCAACGCCCTGCCGTGAAACGGCATTCGCCAGTCGCGACGAAAGCCCGGCAATTGTGATCTCCGCCCCATGTGCGCTGGCGAGGTATTCAAGCTTCTGAAACGTGGCGACGGCAGCGGAATCGATGCCGCTCACGGAGGCACAATCCAGCACCACCTGCCGCACCGGGGGCTGACCCTCCAGCAATGTGCGGACCGGCGCCACCAGCTTGTCGACGGAACCGAAGAACAGGTAGCCCTGCAAGGTCACGGTGGCGACCCGCCCGCTTGCCCGGTCGAGCGCCGCGGTCTCTGCCGGGCCGCGATCCACCGCGGAGCGGCGCACCGACAGGTCGGCCAAACCGCGCACGGTTTCCAGCCGGGCGTAGTTCACGGCGAAAAACAGGCAGCTCAACAGGATACCGACGAGGATCGCGGGCAGTACGCCAAGTATGAGTGTCGCGAGCACGAGCCCGCCAATGATCGCAAGGTCCTGTCGGCTCTGCTGGCGGGCCTCGCCCAGAAACCAGCGATCCAGGATCTCGTACCCGACAAAAAGGAGCAGCCCTGCGGGGACGAAACGGGGCGCCAGTGCGATCACGTCGTGGCGGATCGCGATGCCGCCCACGAGGACCGCACAGGCAACGATGCCACTGACCCGGCTGCGCCCGCCAAGATGCCGTGCAATCAGGGTCGAGGTGGAGGAGACGAAACTCGGCGCGCACCCCAGGACCCCAGTCAGCAGGTTCACCGCGCCGGTCCCGGCAAGCGCCCGCGACGCCCGAACCTCCCGCTTCAGCCCCAGTTCGATGCCGCTGACGTTGAGCAGGTGGCCGAGCAGCCCGATGAAGACGGCGGCCGCCATCAGCGGCAGCGCCTCGCGCAGAACACCAAGGTCCACCTCCGCCCAGAAGGCAAGCCCGGGACCGGTGCCCGCCCCGGCGGCGCTCGGGGGAGGCGAGAGGAGCCCAGCCTCACGCGCGCCCGAAACACCGATGCCAGAGAGGTCGAGGACGAGGAAAAACGCTCCGATCCCGAGCACCAGCGCCACCACACTGCCGAAATCGGGCCGGAGTGCCGCGCCAGTCCGCAACGCGCCGGCGAAGGCCAGCGCAAGGCCGAGGGTGATGGCCCGATCGCCGGTGAGCGCGGCACCCGGTGCGGTGATCGCCTCCACCGGGTTGGGTACGATCATCTTCACGGCGGCCAGGATCATCAGCGCACCGGCAGCGGCAAGGAAGCCCGCAATCACCGGATAGGGCAGAAGCCGCACGAGGCGACCGGCGTCGAACCGCGCCATCAGCGCCATTGCCGCGCCGGTCGCAATGGCACTTCCTCCAAGGATGGCGAAGGCCGTGGAGACATCGGGCGCCACCGCGAGGGCGGGCAGAAGCACCACGAGAGGCGCCGACTGCACCGCTCCGAAAACCGAGTCCCCGTCGCTGAACCCCAGGCCGAGCGCAGTGGCCAGCACGCAACTCCCCACGAAGAGCACCGTGGCCGCGTCGAGCCCGGCAGCCAGGGGTCCGGAAAAGGCCAGCAACGCGAAGGCAAAAGCCCGGCTGAGCAGGTCAAGACCGGTGATCACCCCCGCGGAGACCGCCATCCCGGGTGCACCGCGACGCCCCGCCACCGGGTCCGTCAGGGTCGGACCCGAGGCTTCGACCTCGCGGGACACGGTCGGCGCGGTCATCGGCAGGCGTGCTCCATCGGATCAGATCGGGTCGGTGAAGGCGCGGGCGGCCGTCAGGAAGGCCGGGTGGCGGCTGGCTCCCCTCGGGGAAATGGCCGCAAGGTGTTCCTGCAACCAGGTCTCCGCCGTCTCCCGTCCGGTCCGTGTGGCCATCATCCGGGCCCGCGTACCGGCAATGAGTGCCGACCAGCCAAGCGCGCCCTGCTCCCGGGCGATCGCATCGGCGCGGTCGAGGCACTCCGTCGCGCCGTCGAGATTGCCCGGGTCGGCCAACAGCGAAATCTCTGCACTGAGGCGATGAACCTCGGCGCTGTAGATCAGGTCGGCCCCTTGATCCAGCATGGACAGGGAATCGGATATCGCCTCCTCCGCACCGGCCGGTTTGCCGTTCCTTGCGCGGCAATAGGCCAGCGATGCGAGGTGATACGCACGCCCGAGCCGCAGTCCGATCCCGTCCATTCCGGCAATGGCGGCCTCGAAATCCGCCAGCGCGGCCTGTGGTCCGCTGTTGCGGAGCTTGTCCTGCGCGAGCCAGAGATTCCCGGCGATGACCCAGAATGGCTGTCCCAACTCCCCCGCAAGTGCCGTTGCCGCCTCCAGTTGGGGCCGCGACGGCTCCTCGGAGAGGGCATAGGTAAACGGCGCGTGACTGTAGATGCGGATGTAGGGCTCCAGGAAGGGTTTTTCGAGGAAGGCTTCGTGATCCAGCGCCTCCCGCAGGGCATCCTGCCACCCTTGGTAGTCCCCGGCAATGAAGCGGCCATGCACCTGGAACAGCAGTGACAATTCGAGGCTGTCCTGGGAGTAGAATGCCGCTTGATCGCGGTGGAGGTGCGGAATGTAGAGCGTCCGCACCTTCTTCGCCAGCGCATGCTGTTCCTCCAGACGCCCTTGCGTGCACATGATCAAGGATTGTGCGGAGGCCGCGAGGACTTCAAGCGACGGGTCATCCCGGGCGATCTCCACCATCCTCCGGGTCAGCTCCTCCACTCGTTTCACGTCGTTGCAGACCTGGTAGTGCGCCCAGATGCCCCAGGCGATCTGGAATTCCGCCTCTCCGCGCTCGCCCCGCTCAAGGCAAAGCTCCAGCGCGCGATTGTAGGCCTCCCCGACGCTCGCATCGGAAAAACCACGCTGCTGGACCATGGCCAGGCCGAGGGTGAACTTCACCATCATCTCCAGCCCGTCCCGTTCGGGACCCTCGGGCACATCGGCGAGGCTGCGGTCGGCCCATTCCAACAGGCGCTGCGCCTCTGCCAGTTCGCCCAGCGTCACGGACCGCTGCGCGGCCTGAAGAAGCCGCGGGATGCCGGCAACGACTTGGCCCGCGCCGAGCAGGTGAGTTGCGGCCGTCACGGGGCTGTTTTCCAGCCGCTCCGGCGCCACGGCCTGATAGGCCGCAAGTGCGGTTTCATGCAGCTTTGTCAGCCGGTTGCGTAAGAGTGTCTGCATCACGGCGTCACGGATCAGCGCGTGGTCGAATGACACGGCCCCCTCGCCGCCGGGCACGAACAAGCCCCGCCGGACAAGCCGGGTGATACGTTCGGAGACCTCCGACTGGTCCCGGCCGATCATCGCCGCAAGCACATCCACACGGACCTCCGCTCCGAGCACGGCGGCGGCCTCCACCAGTTCGCGGGCATCGCCGACATGATCGAACCGCTCTACCAGCGCCTCGATCAGTGTCGGGGGAATCGTGTCGGGCCTGCCGGTCCCGGAACTGTCGCGTTCAAGGATCGCCTTGGCGATATGTTCGAGAAACAGCGGCACGCCCTGCGCGCGCTCCACGATTTCGTCGCGCGCCTGCGGGTCGATGGCTCCGTCGGGGTCCAGTTCGTTGAGCAACTCCGCTGCGCTCTCCAGCCGGATACGGTCGAGCGGCATCGGGATCAGCCCTTCGAAGTCCAGTTCGGTGCCCTCCGGTCGCCGGGTGATGAGCGCCAGCAAGGGCAGATCGGAGCATTGCACGCACAGCGCCGCGATCAGTCGGGCACTGTCACGGTCGATCCAGTGCGCATCCTCCACGAAAAGGACTTTTGGCCCTTCGCGGAGCACCGTGTCCAGCAACGCCAACAGCGCGCGGAAGATCAGCTCGGTGCGCACGACCGGCGCTGGCTGGGCTTCTTCCAGATCGCAGAGCAGCGCAAGGCCCGTCTCTCCCCCGTCTGGCGCCCGCTCGTCCAGCAGGACACGCTGCGCAGCCGGCGTCTCGGCCATGTCCAGCCCCGCCAACGACCGCACGAGGGTGCGGAAGGGGGCGAAGGATTGCTCGCCCCGATGCGCCTCGCAGCGCAGCATCAGCACATCGCCTTCGTCAACGCTTTCATTGAGGAAAACCTGCGCCAGCGCGGTCTTTCCATATCCACCGGGCGCCGAGATCTCGACTGCGGCGGCATGCCCTTCCCGGGCCGCACGCCAGAGCGACCGCAACTGGGCGCGTTTCTGGCGTCGACCGACAAAGCTGCGCTGGAGGTCCGACCCTTCGCTCCGGGAGGCCAGCCAGACCTCGACCTGTTTGCCAAAGCCGCGCAGGTTTCGGGCACCGAGTGGGGAGAGCGCGAACTGCGATGCCTCCAGCCGGCGCCCCGTCTCTCCGGAGACGGCCACCTGCCCTGCCTCCGCCGTTTGCTGGAGCCGCGCCGCGAGGTTTACCGTGCCGCCGACGGCCAGTGCCTCCGCCGCGGCCATGCCGGCATGAGCATCGCCCACCACCATCCAGCCCGTCGCCACCCCGGCGCTGGCGGAGACTGCCCCGCCCCCCGGCAGCGCGATGTCGCCGGCCCGGCCAATGATCTCCAGTGCCGCGCCCACTGCCGGGGCGGCGGAGTTCTTCATCGCCTGCGGATAGCCGAAATAGGCCAGCATCCCGTCGCCCATGTACTTGGCGACAAACCCCCCATACTCCGCCGTGACCGCATTGCAGATCGCGTGGTAGCGGGTGATGACCTCGTACATCGCCTCGTTGCCGAGCGTGTCCGTGAGCCGCGTCGAGCCGCCAAGATCGCAGAAGAGCACCGTCATGAAACGCGAGCGCGCCACGCTGCTCAGGGCAACGCGGGCGCCGCAGGAAGAGCAGAAACGGGCCCCGGGAAGGAGCGAGGCACTACACGAAGGGCAGACGGCAACGTTCATCCGGACTCCTTTTCCAGAAGCCGACGAAGGGCCCAGGATTGCAACGGGTTGTTAATGGTCGCGTCAGCCGTAAGGAAAACGCCACCAAAAGGCGAGCCAGTGATGTCAGGTGGGACGATATCGCCCACCGGCAGGCCAAGCGCGGGCGAGGACACCCGGATTTCCATCTTCAGCGGCTGGGCCATCGCCTGCCCGAGCGACAGATCGTAAATCGAATACTGCCATTGCCCGACGCGGTTGCGCGTGACCATAGCCATCTCGTATCCGGGCCGAACCGCGGCAAGGTTGGCGACCGAATGATAGGGAACCTTGGCACCGGTTTCGACGAACTGGCAGGAGATCAGCTCCTCGCCGCTGCGCTCGTCGCGGATGATGTAGCTCGTCAGGTCGGCATGGATCGCCGCACGCGTTTTGGGATAGCCGTAGCCATAGCGGCCGAGCAAGATCGGCGGCAATGCGTCGAGGTAGAGCTGGATCGGGGTCAGCAGCGGCGGCAAGTCCTGCAATGATGGATCCGTGTGCCGGACCCAGGGGACGGCGCAGATGAATTCGCAATAGTTCCAGCCGAAGGGCATCAGGTTGGGCCGCACGTTGCGTTGCCGACCGAACAGCAGGATCACCGGATGCTCCTCGGGGCCGGTGACATCCTGCGCGTCCAGTTCCAGCCCCTCGGGCAGCATTGCCGCGACGGTGGCGCGCGGGAAGGGCAAGGTGACGATGGGTCCAGTGGTCTGCGCCATGCCGTAGACCGCGCTCCACGGCCAGCCGGAGTTCTGCGGCCGGACGGAGCGAAGCGTCGGACGCATCGGCTTGGGGCCATTGGCCGGGTCGTAGGGCACCGGGTCGGGCAGTTCGCCGATGATCTCCACCGGCTTGCCGGCCAGCCCTGCGGCGGCGCGCAAACCTGACATCGTCGCCGCCTCCACGCAGCCGGCATTGATCGCCGTGAAGGTCCAGTCCCCGGCAAGCCACAGATTGGCAAAACCGGAGCGGTCCGCCCGAAGCCGGGCCGACGTGGATCCCGGCACGGAGAGCACGTAGCGTTCCGTGGGCTCGTAGTTGGCGCGGAAATACTGTGTCTCCCACATGCCGCCCGGGCCGGGCGCCTGTTCGGAGATCAGCATCGACTCGTCGAATTTGCCGTCCGTGTCGAACGCGTCGGGCCAGATATCGGCCCCATGTCGCGCCATCCACTGGCGCGACGCTTCACGGACCTGCGCCCGCGCCCGTTCCGGGAAACCGGTGTCGGAAAACGGCGGGATCACCTCCGGATCGGCCAGCGGCCCGCAGAAATAGGCAATGGAGCCGGGTTTCATCGCCTCGGGCCAGTCCTCCGCCGGATCGAGATGGGTCATGTCGGCCCATGTGTTCATGTCGTCGGCATAGGCAGTCAGGATCGAGTTCCCGTTCGGCCAGGCCAGCGTTCCGACGGTCGGCTTCATCCAGAGCTGCATGGCCTGGGTCGCGGCTGTCTCCACCTTCTCCAGCATACGCCGCCACGACGGGCTTGCCGCCGCCAGTTCCGGCGTCAGTGCCGGCAACGCCCCGATGGAGATCCCCAGCACCACCTCGTCGAAATCGACCCCGCGCCGGAGAGTGTGTTGCTCGACCGGCGCCCAGTCGGTCCATGAGGATTCAAGGTTGATCTTCCGGGCCTTCAGTTCCGCACCCTCTTCGAGTTGATCGTACAGGGGCTCAGACGGCCAGCAATCCAGACCCTTGACCGAAACGAACGGCTCGTAGTCGCCCGCCTTTACCGTCGCCTGGCGATCGATCGCGATCGTCTCGATCGCCCGCCCGGCGGCATCGAGCTTCAGCTCCGTCACCTTGTGGAAAAAGCGGAACTTCACCCCCCGCCGCTTCAGCGCGTAGTAGTAGGGTGTGAAGATGGTGTCGCCCATGCCGGCGTTCATCTTGAAGAAGATCGACTTCTTGTAGGTGAAGAAGAGCCGGAAGGACCCGTGCAGGAACGTGCCCGCCGCGATGGCCCGGTGGGACCGGTCGGTCATCCCCTGACGGAACCCGAAGGCATAGTCGTAGACCGCACGCACCAGCGGGCTGTCGACGGTCTCCGGCCGGGCACCATGACGGGCCAGCCACTGGGAGATCTCCTCCCCGTCAATTGAATCGAACCCGTTGAGCATCACTTCGTCGGCAATCATGCCGCGGACCACCGTCCCGCCGAGATCCAGAACCACGCGGGCCTTGTGCAGGTCGTCGTCCAGCGTTTCCGCGCCAAAGGCCTCCGCCCCTGCCGCCCGGATGGCGCGCAGATCGGACTGGACCTGCTGGCCAAGGGCCCGCAGGGCATCGAAGTCCCGCTCGACGAAGCGCGCCGGATCGCCCGGCAGCCCCTTCAGCAACCCCTTCAGCCAATGCAGGGCCGTCTCGCCCAGCGGGGCCTCCTGATCGCCGACACGGGTGCCGACATGCGCGGTGATATGCTGGGGCATGTTGTCCGACGCAGGCGCCACCGTGGCGCCGTGGCGCGACAACAGCTCCGCGAGGTAGCTCACCAGTTCCTCGATATAGTAGGCGGGTGCAAGGTAGACGCCCTTCGATCCCGGCTTCGCGTCGTTTTCGGCAACCTCCATCGGCCAGAAGTCCCAGGCGCGATCCCGTTCATCGCCAAGCGCGATATTGTTGTGCGGAGTGAATGCAGTTTTCCAGTCTGTATAGGTGCGCGTCTCGCCCGCGGCCTTGAGTTCGCCGAGGCAGGCCTTCATCTGCTCGATGGCATTGTCGTAGAAGCCCGACCAAACGTGCAGCCCATGTTCCTCGATCCGCTGGCCGTCGTCCGGACTCCGCCCGCTGGCGCCCTTGCCGCCCAACCGCCAACCCATCTGGTAGATGGTGACGTCGTGGCGGGCACGATCCTCTTCGGTGGCGGTCAGGGCAAAGGCTGCCGTAACCGCTCCAACACCGCCACCGAGAACGGCGACCTTCTTCCTGCTCTCCGTCACGAGCAACTCTCCTGAAATTCCTGGTTAAACACCGATCAACAAAATGAGGCGCGCAGCGGCATCCCGCCGCCCCCCGGGCACACCGGGCGAAAGGTTAGTCGCAAGTCGCTGTGTGACACAAACTTTTTGTTACCCAACGGCAACTCGCAGGCTCGCGAAAGTGCGGCTGCGCCAGACAGGGAGCGGGCAGGTTTTGGAGTATCGATGTCGCTATGACGGGCGTCCGGGCCCATGCGGCGGGCTCCACCTGCACGCAATCCGTGCCGCCGCCATCGCGCAAGTCGGGACAGGCCCCGCCCCTATTGCAGTGTTATCGGACGGGTTCGCCGGAGCCCCTGCTGGGCCGACGCCGGGCTAAACCAGACCGGTAAGCCGACACCGCAAAATGTCCTGCCGGGCGGCCTGCCCCCGCCGTTCCTGTCGCGCCGAAAGCCCCGCCGACGGCCGGACAACGGCCAACAGCGAGGCCATTGCGGCGCCGTCAGTCTTGTTGGCTGGCGGTGATGAAATCCAGAACTTCCGGCACCATCGCATCGCCCTTCCCGGCCTCGGATGCATCCCCGAGCAGGCCCGACGTAACAGGGGCGAGCGTTGAACCCGCCTTCAGATCCTCCGTCATCCGCAGGAAATACCCCAGGTCCTTCTTCGCGTTGTCGATGGTGAAGGCGAGTTCGATCTCGCCATCGGTCGCGTAGGCCTTGATGAAATCCATCATGCCGGAGCGCAGCGGACCGGCGGACATCACGTCATAGAGCACCTGGCGCGGGATTCCCGCCTTGTCGGCGGTGGCAAAGGCCTCGGACATGGCGCAGGCCGTTGTCATGGCAAAGAAGTTGTTGATCAGCTTGATCGTATGTCCGGTGCCGAGCGCGCCGAGGTGAAAGACGTTCTCGCCCAAGTCGTCCAGAACCGGCTTCACCGTGTCGAAGGCCGCCTTGTCCCCGGAACACATGATGTTCAGCAAGCCGTCGATTGCGTGGGCCGGTGTGCGGCCCAGCGGTGCGTCGAGGTAGGAGGCACCCTTCGCCGCGATATCCGCACCGACCTTAAGCGTCGATGCCGGGATGGAGGTGCCGAAATCGATCACCACCGTGCCCGGGCGCAGACCGGCAAGAAGCCCGTCCTCGGTATAGACACGGCTTTCCACGTTGTCGGAGGTGGCCATGCAGAACATTACGATGTCGGACGCGGCGGCCAGATCGGCCGTCGACGTCACCTCTCGCGCGCCGCGTTCGACGGCTGCGTCCACCGCATCGCGCGATCGGTTGGCGATCACGACAAGCGGGTAGCCGGCTTTCTGAAGGCATTCGACCATGGCCGCACCCATCAGGCCGAGACCGATAAATCCGATGGTTGGCTTGCTCATCCTTGTCTCCCTGTCATTCTTTGAGCGCCCGGGCGCCGGTTCCCCCGGGTTCTGACCCAAGCCCGGCACACAGTCCAGCGGCTTCGCCCCCGGGCCGCCTGACACGCGCCGCCAACCCGCCGGCGACCACCTTCCGAGCGGCAGAAACACACCTTATCGTCAAAGTGCGAAATCACCGCCCGGCCCGTTCAAACGCTCGATCTCCTCCGAAAACGCCCCCATACTGCGCGAATGAAGCCTTTGGCGCCGCAACTTGCTGAATCGCGATACCGGGAATGCGTTTGGCGCTTGGTGCGCGTTTTTACCACTCCCATGCGCCTTTCTATTCGGGTCGGAAAAGAGCAGAAGTGGCCGTGCAAAAGAAGCGAACCTGCGCGTTTCACGGATTCCGGCGTCAAACCGGTGGCAATGGAGTGCGGCGCAAACGGCTTTCTTGGCGAGGGGCCACCCCTCGTGTTTCCGGGGAATCGCCGCGCCCTTCCGGCGCGGCCCTAGCAAGACGGTTGAATCATGGCGATATCCAAAACCCTCGCGGACGAGTTGGAGAAACGGCGCGCCGCGGCCCTTGACGGCGGCGGCGCCAAGAAGGCCGAAGACCGACACGCCAAAGGACGGATGACAGCGCGGGAGCGTCTGGATGCCCTCTTTTCGAAGGGAACGTTCCAGGAATTCGGGCTGCATGCCAAGCACCGCACCCGGCACTTCGGGATGGAGAAGAAGGACATTCCCACCGATGGCGTGATCGTCGGGACCGGGTTTGTCGACGGCCGCCCCGTCGCCGCCTTCTCCCAGGACTTCGGCGTTGTCGGCGGTTCGCTGGGCGAGATCCACTCCAAGAAGATCTGCCACGCACTCGATCATGCCGTGAAGGCCGGTATCCCGGTCATCGGCTTCAATGATTCGGGCGGCGCCCGGATCCAGGAAGGCGTCGGCGCGCTGGCAGGCTACGGCCAGGTGTTCTACCGCAACGTGCAGCTTTCCGGCGTTGTGCCTCAGATCTCCATCATCGCAGGCCCCTGCGCTGGCGGCGCGGCCTATTCCCCGGCGCTGACCGACTTCATCATCATGACCCGCGAGAACGCGCAGATGTTCATCTGCGGTCCCGAGGTCATCCGGTCGGTCACGGGCGAAGTCACCACGATGGACCAGATCGGCTCGGCCAATGCCCATGCCTCGATATCTGGCAATATCCACTTCATCGCCGACAACGACGCCCATGCCGTTGCGCTTGCCCACCGGCTGCTGTCGTTCCTGCCGTCAAACAACATGCAGGACCCGCCGCACCAGGTAGAACCGGACCTGTCGGTCGTGGACGATCCGGCGTTGGATGAACTGGTCCCCGAGGATC
This sequence comes from Aliiruegeria haliotis, assembly GCF_003003255.1. GTDB lineage: Bacteria > Pseudomonadota > Alphaproteobacteria > Rhodobacterales > Rhodobacteraceae > Tropicimonas > Tropicimonas haliotis. Next base: position 233,311 of record NZ_PVTD01000001.1, on the reverse strand, counting down.
CCAAGTCGCCCTTCGACGTGCGCACGGTCATCCAGCACCTTGCCGACGATGCCGACTTCCTCGAAGTGCAGGAGCTCTTCGCCCAGAACATCGTCATCGGCTTCGGCCGCATCGGCGGGATCGTCGTCGGCTTCGTCGGAAACCAGCCGACGGTCAAGGCCGGCACGCTGGACATCGACGCCTCCGACAAGGCGGCCCGCTTCGTGCGGTTCTGCAACGTCTACAACATTCCGATCGTGACCCTGGTCGACGTCCCCGGCTTCCTGCCCGGCGTCAAGCAGGAGCAACAGGGCATCATCCGCCATGGCGCGAAGATGCTGTTTGCCTATGCCTCCGCCACGGTGCCAAAAATCACGGTCATCATGCGCAAGGCCTATGGCGGCGCGTATCTGGCCATGTGTTCGGAAGACATGGGCGCGGACCGAGTGATCGCCTGGCCGACGGCGGAAATCGCCGTGATGGGTGCGGAAGGGGCTGCCAACATCCTCTATCGCAAGGAGATCAAGGAAGCCGAAGATCCGGCATCGAGGTCCAAGGAACTCATCGAGGAGTACCGCCAGGAATTCGCGACGCCGTACCTGGCCGCCGGGGAACTCATGGCGCATGACGTCATCCAACCACGCGAAACCCGCAGCGCCGTGGCGCTGGCGCTTCGCGGGCTGATGTCCAAGCGTGAGACCCGTCCGCCGAAGAAACACGGCAACATCCCGCTGTAAGGAGAGGTTTTTCGCATGATTGAGAACCTGGCAGTCATCGGCACCGGCTTTGCGGTCGTCATGTCGGTGCTGGTCGCGATCTGGGCAGCCTGCGCGGGGGTCGGTACCTTCTTCAACCGCGAGAAGAAGGAATCCAAGCCGACAGAAGCTTCGCCGGCGCCACCGCGCGCCGCCGTTGCGTCCCGCGCCGGCGTGCCGCCCCACCACCTTGCCGCGATCACCGCGGCGGTGGCGGATGTTTTCGGGCCCGGCTACGTGGTTACCCGCGTTGCCGCACCCTCCCACGTGGTCACCGACTGGCCCATCGAAGGTCGCAAGGACACCTTCCAGGGCCGTCGCATTCGCACAGCCTGGGGTCCCACCCGTCTCACCCTCGGTGGTGAAACCCCCAATATCCTGAGAGGACAGAACAAATGAAACGCCTTCGGATTACCGTTCAGGGCATCGCCTACGAAGTGACCGTCGAGGACCTCGACATCGACACTCCGGCAGCTGCCGCACCGGCGCCATCCGCCGCGCCTGCCCCCGCTCCCGCAGCCGCGCCGGCACCGGCGGCCGCTCCTGTCGCCGCAGCCCCCGCGCCCGCGGCCGCTGCCCCCGCCGGCGACGGCGCCGTTCCCAGCCCGCTGGCTGGCACCGTGGTCAGTGTCGACGTTTCGGTCGGCCAGAAGGTTGCACAGGGTGACACGCTTCTGGTTCTCGAGGCCATGAAGATGAACACCAACATCGGTGCCCCGTCCGACGGCACCGTGACCGCTGTGAACGTGGCCGCCGGCGCAACCGTGACCGAGGGTCAGGTCCTCGTCACCCTGTCCTAGGGAGGGGCTCCTCCGATGGATGCCACCACACAAGAAATGTCCAGGCTGCAAGAGCTCTGGTCGCTGACCGCGTTCCCGGATCTCACCATTCAGATGGTGGTGATGTGGGTGGTCATCGCCGTGCTGTTCTACCTCGCTGTCTGGAAGCAATACGAGCCGCTGCTGCTGATACCGATCGCCTTCGGCGCGTTGCTGGCGAACCTGCCGACGCAGGGGCTGGTCAACCTTCCGCACGGCGATCACCCGGGCGGCCTCTACTACTACATCAAGCTCGGCGTCGACTACGAGATCTTCCCGCCCCTGATCTTCCTTGGCGTGGGGGCTCTGACCGACTTCGGACCGCTGATCGCCAATCCGCGCACGCTGCTTCTCGGTGCGGCGGCCCAGTTCGGGGTGTTCGCAACCTTCCTTGGTGCGACGGCCATCGGCTTCACGGTCTACGAAGCCGGCGCGGTTGCCATCATCGGTGGTGCCGACGGCCCGACCTCGATCTTCCTCGCCAACAAGCTGGCACCACACCTGCTCGCGCCGATCGCCGTTGCAGCCTACAGCTACATGGCCCTTGTGCCGATGTTGCAACCGCCGATCATGCGTGCCCTGACCACCGAGGAAGAGCGCAAGATCCGCATGAAGTCCCTGCGGCAGGTGTCGCGGCTCGAGAAGCTCATCTTCGCGGGCATGGTCACCATCGTCGTCATCCTGCTGGTTCCGGCCGCCGCGGCCCTGATCGGCATGCTGATGCTGGGCAACTTCCTGCGCGAGAGCCTTGTGGCCGAACGTCTGGTCAAGGCAGCACAGAACGAGCTGGTCAACGTCGTGACGATCTTCCTCGGCACGTCGGTGGGGATCACGATGACGGGCGAGGCGTTCCTCAACACCTCGACGCTCAAGATCCTCGGGCTTGGCGTCGTCGCCTTCGGCATCGCCACTGCCAGCGGTGTGCTCATGGCCAAGGCGATGAACCTCGTCAGCAAGAACAAGATCAACCCGTTGATCGGATCTGCCGGCGTCTCGGCGGTGCCAATGGCCGCGCGTGTTAGCCAGGTCGAAGGCCAGCGTGCGGACCCGGGCAACTTCCTGCTGATGCATGCCATGGGACCGAACGTGGCGGGCGTGATCGGTACGGCGGTTGTCGCTGGCTACTTCATCGCCGCCTACGGCTGATCCGTTCGGCACTCAAAAAAAAAAAGGACGCGCCCCTGACCATGTCGGGGGCGCGTTTTCATTTCCGCCCGGCTGCAGGCCACCGACGGCCAGACCGGGCGCTAGCTGGCCGCTTCCATCAGTTCAACAAGTTCCGCCACGGTGAGCTCCACCGGGTTTGCCTTCATGGAGGACGAGGCCGCAGCCGCCTCTGCCGCCTTCAGGCGGTCATCGGCGGAAATGCCCAATGCGCCGAGATCCGGCAATCCATTCTGCCCGGACCAATCGGCAAGCCGATCGAACGCCTCCTCTGTTCCGCCTCCGAGCGCCTCCGCGATCCAGCGCCGGACGTCCCAGAACCGTGCCGCAACCGGCTGATCACCGACACGGGCGGCATTGGCCGCAAGTCCATGTGGCAGCAGCGCCCCGCAGATCGCGCCATGTGGCGCCCCGGTCAGCCCGCCCAACGGCCCGGCAAGTCCGTGGATCACGCCGAGCCCCGCGTTGGACAGGGCCAGCCCGCCACAGAGCGACACCCATGCCATCGTCTCCCGCGCCTGCGCATTCTCTCCCCGCATCAGCCGCCGAAGAGCGACCAATCCTGCGGGGATCGCGCTGCGGCAGAGCGCATCTGTAAACGGGTTGGACCGCGCGCACACGTAGGGTTCGATCACCTGCGTGACCGCGTCCAGCCCAGAGGCCAGCGTGACGGCGCGCGGGCAGCTATCGGTCAGCGCCGGGTCGACAATCGCCAGCCGCGGCAACATGGACCTGTCGCGCAAGCTGACCTTGCGCCGGGCGCCCGGCACGCCGATCACCGCGTTCCGGGTCACTTCTGCACCCGTTCCCGCAGTTGTCGGAATGGCAACGAAGGCCAGCGGTGTCCGCTCCAGCGGCAGCCCCTTCCCCACAACCTCCAGGTGATCCATGGTAGGCCGCCTCGCAGGTGTGAGCGCGGAGATTGCCTTGCCGGTATCGATCGCGGCCCCACCACCGATGGAAACGATCAACTCCGCATCCGCCGCCCGCGCCGCGGAGACGCCCGCCTCCACCAGTGTTACGTCGGGTTCGCGGGCCACCGGGAAACAGCCGATCTCCCGGTCATCGCCAACCAGTGCCTCGACCAGCCAGGCGGCGCGCCCCGCATTGGCCCCCGTGACCACCAGGATTCTGCTACCAAGAGCCAGGATGTCCGGGATGGACTGGACGCCAGCGCCTCGGCCGAAACGGATTTCGGTTGCTGTTGCAAAGGTAAACTCGGCCGGCGTCATGGAATTCTCCTGTCGGACAGCGGCCGTTATTGCGACCGCTCGCCCCGAGCGTAGAGCGCGCGGATCAAGCTGTGAATGGGACATGTGGCCCGGGCAGCTTGCGCTCCGCCAAGGGCGATTTGGCCAGATGCCCGGACCGCACGGGTGCGGCCACGGGGTATCCTTCTGGTACACGTGCGACCGGGTGCGGGTCTATGGCACGCTTGCGGGTGACCCTCGGTCCCGCGCCCGCCGGCAGATTGTGCGATATCGGGCGGAAAGGCGGCGGACGTTCGGACACAAGCCCGGGCCGAAGGTCGTTCGCGCACGGCGCGCGCGGGGCGCTTACAGGCAACCGGCAGCGACGGTTGGCCTCCGACGCTCCGTAAAGGGGGGCAAGGTCGGATCAAGACCGCCTCCCCCAGCGCCATTGCATCTCTGACAATCATCCCCCGGTGACTGCTACCGAAAAGCCCTTCCCGAAGCGCCCCGAACGGGCCTTTCAACTCAGAAACCGACCTTGTCGCCCCCCTTTGGGATGCAGGATCTCCCGGGCCTCGTCCGGCGTCGCAATCTCGCATCCCAGATCCTCCACGATCCGGCGGATCCTGGTGACCTGCTGGGCGTTGCTCGCGGCGAGCTGCCCGCGGGCAATGAACAGGCTGTCTTCCAACCCGACCCGCACGTTGCCGCCCATCTGGCTGGCGGTTGTGGCCAGCGGCATCTGCGCGGCACCTGCGCCGAGAACCGACCAAAGGTAATCGTCGCCAAAAAAAGCCGATCCGCGGTGCGCTTCATGAAAAGCAAGGTGTTCACCTCCGGGCCGATCCCACCAAGGATGCCGAACACGCACTGTGGAGAGACCGGTACCGTGAACAGCACGAAACCCATGCAGAATTTCAGCCTGTAGCGGAGGCCGTCATCGTAGCATTCGTGTTCGACCCTGATCCCGTGCGGCGCGAGCATCTCTGCCGCCTCGCGGATGTCGACCAGTGTGCCCACCCCCCGAAATGATCGGTGTGGCGCGCGCAGTCAGAGGCTCTGCGACGGCGGCGCTCTAGCACCTGGTTCGTCAGGAAAGCCGTTTCGGCGCAACCTTCGCGGGCGCCGCAGGCATCCGCGCGTCTCGCCGCTCCGCGACCGGCCAATGCAAGGCGGCGCCCCAGCCAAAGGGGCCGCGGCGTTGATGCCGCGGCCCCTCCGATATGTTTCGCTGCTGGATACCACAGCTGCGCGTTTGGCGCCCCGTCGCGGGACCGCCAGCAGCAGGGCTATCGGCGCATGGTCTTCGTCTCCAGGAACCGCTGGTGCCAGGAGAGTGCCTCGCTGGGCAGCATCGGGGTATGCAGTCCGAGCGCGTTTTTCTTGGCCCGTTCGAAGTAATCCACAAGCAGCGGGCGATAATCGGGATGCGCGCAATTCTCGATGATGGTCTCCGCGCGCATTTTGGGCGGCAGGCCGCGAAGGTCGGCCAGACCCTGTTCCGTCACGATCACCTGGACGTCCTGGGTGATGTGATCGGCGTGGCTGACATGGGGAACGATGGTCGAGATATCGCCCTTCTTGGCAAACGACGGCGAGACGAAGCAGGAGAGGTAGGCGTTTCGCGTGAAGTCGCCCGAACCGCCAATGCCGTTCATGATCCGCGAGCCCATGACGTGAGTCGAGTTGATGTTGCCGAAGATATCGGCTTCGATCATGCCGTTCATGGAGATCGTGCCGAGGCGGCGGATCACCTCCGGGTGGTTTGAGATCTCCTGCGGGCGCAGGATGATCTTGTCACGGTAGAAGTCGAGGTTTTCACGGAACCGGATGGCCGCCTGGTCGGACATGCCAAAGGCGGTCGAGGACGCGCACAGCATCTTGCCGTCATCGATCAGGTCCATCATGCCGTCCTGGATGACCTCGGTATAGGCCAGCAGATCGTGGAAGGGCGAGTCCCGCAGACCGGCAAGCACGGCGTTGGCGACGTTGCCGACACCCGATTGCAGTGGCAGCAGCGTGTTGGTCAGCCGGCCCTTCTTCACCTCCCACTTGAGGAACTCCATCAGGTGGCCGGCGATCGTCTTAGACACATCGTCGAGCGGCGGGAACGGAGCGTTCTTGTCCGGCAGGTTGGTTTCGATTATGCCGACGACCTTGTGCGGGTCACAGCGCAGCGTCGTCTGGCCGATGCGGTCACTGGCGTGGATCATCGGGATCGGCACCCGGTTCGGCGGCAGAGCGGTGCCGTAGTAGATGTCGTGCATCCCCTCCATGCGCTCGTCGTGCCAGGTGTTGACCTCCAGGATCACCTTGTCGGCGCGGTCGATCCAGGTCTTGTTGTTGCCGATGGAGGTGGCGGGGATCAGGGAGCCGTCTTCCTTGACGCCGGTGACCTCGATCACGGCAACGTCGAGATTTCCGAAGAACCCCTCCCAGACCATGGGCGCGACGTGGGACAGGTGGAGGTCGAAGTAATCCATCTCTCCACGGTTGATCTTCTCCCGCTCGATCGGATCGGAGTTGTAGGGCAGCCGGTACTTGATCGCGTCGGCCTTGGCGAGCGCGCCGTCGAGTTCCGGGCCAGTCGAGGCGCCGGTCCACAGGCCGATCTTGAACGGATCGCCGGCGGCATGGGCGGCGTCGATCTGCTTGGCCAGCGCCTGCGGCAGGGCCTTGGGGTAGCCGGACCCGGTGAACCCGCTCATGCCGACCGTGTCGCCGGACTTGATCAGCGAGGCGGCATCATCGGCACTCATGACCTTGGACTGGAGTTGAGCGTTCTTGATACGATCAGACGTGACCACTGCAGGTCTCTCCTCTTTCTGAACCCCCTCCAGCACAGGCGTCCCGACGTGACGGGAGGCCTCCTTGATCCATCGCCCCTTCGCAGCGCCCGGCAAGGGACGGCGCGCTTCGTTTCGGGTCGGCTGGAGCCGGGTGTTATGGCGTTCTGATAGTCCCAAACCGGAACCTCGTTCAACGCGACCAATCAGCATCCTGCGGGCATTTCCTCCCCAACCCACCGGGATCGCCTCAAGAAACTGATTTTAAAATGAAATACCCGTCTTGCATCCGGCGCAACCGGGGCGCATCGAGAGCGAGTTGAAACGTTTTCGCCGCCCAACGCATGGAATTCCGCCGTGGCGATGTTGCGAGTCGCTCCGAAACCGGCATCGGAATGGACAAAACGGCCCTTCGCTTGTGTGAATCCGGCTTTCGGGCGTGCAAAACCACATTTCGAGAGAATCGGCACCCTCGTCTGTGGCACCATCGACGGGCAGCGAGACGATCTCCCTGCGCGGCATCACCACGCCTGCTGCGGATCGTCTACCAGTCCATTGGTTGCCCGGCGCGAACCGCTCCGCGTGCCCGACCTGTCGGCCTGCCGGCAGAAAGCCCAGGCGCCCTCCTTCCGTCCGCCGCAAGGCACTCCGGTCTCTCCCGCGGCAAGCACTCGGATCGTAGTGGGTTCGGTGATCCGCAGTTCAAGGCCGGGCGACGGCATGCAAGCGGGCGGGTTCGGCAGATCGACGGACAGGCCGGACGCGACATGCTTGAACACCGATTTGCCGAAGGACAGGCAACTCGGCCCCTTCGGGCAATTGGAGACGCGCAGGACACGGCCTGAACCGTCGGGATAGAGCGCCGGCCGGACACGGGCTTCGGCACATTTTTCGGTCGAAGATCCCGCCTATCTGTTTTCTTGGTCCTTCGTAGCAACCCTGGTCCAGCCGGAGTCTACTTCAGCGCAACGCGCTGGCCGGACAGACCAAGCTCGAGTTGCAGGCTGCCTTCGTTCACCAGCCACCGGCGGATCTCGTAGGTCCTGGTGCCGGAGCTGTGCATCGGGTCGGCATCAGCCAAAGCCCGCGCCGCGTCCAGAGAGGCCGCGCGATAGATGATCAGGCCCTCGCCCCGGATCTGCTCGCCCGATGGATCGGAGAGCGGCCCGGCAAAGGCAAGCCTGCCGGCGGCCTCCTGTTCCGACTGGTAGGCAAGGTGTTCGGGAAGCATTTCCGCCAGTGCCTCCGGGCCTTTCACCGGCATGCTGCGCACCATGTAGAGTTCCAGCGCAAGCGCCCCGCGCGCCTTCGCTTCCGCTTTGTAGTCAGACCATGCAGGCATGTTTTTCTCCCGAAAATCTACCTCAATCATAAAATATCGATTTTATTTGACAACAATAAATATAATCCCCAAAACAGACAGACCAGAAACGAAAAGGAGCGGCCATGAGGTTCAGAGTCGGCAAAAGCAGTGCCGGGTTTGGCGTCCACCTGGTGGATGGTACGTCCGCAGTGAACATTTCCGCCCTCGATCCGGCCGTCGGTTCGGACCTGATGGGCCTGATCCGTGGCGATGTGGGCATCGCCGAACTGTCGAACGCCATCGCCGGCGCCGCGAAGGTTTCCCCCGCCAGCATCGTCCCGGCCCTGCCCGTTGCCGATCCCGGCAAGGTCATCTGCCTCGGCCTGAACTACGTCGATCATATCAAGGAAGGTGGATACGAGATTCCGGAGTACCCGGCGCTGTTCATGCGCGGCCGGAACTCGTTGATGGCAGCCGATGCGCCGATGGTGCGCCCGACCTGTTCAGAGCGCCTCGACTACGAGGTCGAGCTGATGGTGATCATTGGAAAAGGTGGCCGCCACATTTCAGAGGAGGACGCGCTGGACCACGTTTTCGGCTACACTGTCTTCAATGACGGGTCGGTACGCGACTACCAGCGCAAGACCCACCAATGGACCCCGGGCAAGAATTTCGACGACACCGGCGCCATCGGGCCCGATGTCGTGACCCCGGACGAACTTCCTGAAGGCTGCGTCGGGCTGAAGATCGAAAGCCGCGTGGGCGACGAGATCCTGCAATCGGCCAACACCTCCGACATGCTCTGGTCGGTTGCCCGGACGATCGCGACGATCTCGGAGTATTCCACGCTGGACGCCGGCGACATGATTGCCATGGGCACGCCCCCGGGTGTGGGCCACGCCAGGACGCCGCCGCGCTGGCTACGTCCGGGAGAGGTCGTGGAGGCCGAGATCGAGGGTATCGGTATCTGCGCCAACCCCATTGTCGCGGAAGAGGACCTTGCCACAACGGAGGCAGCCGAGTGAGCGCGCTGACCGGAGACGCCCTCGCGCAGGCCCGGGCCGAGGCTCAGCAGGCCGTGCGCCGTGTCCGCGCCGCCTGCCCCCGGCTCGACGATGCCGCGATCGACCTGATCTTGCGGGACTCGCGCTCGCACTATGCCTGGCAGGACAAGCCGGTGCCCCGCGCGCTGCTGGAAGAGATCTACGACATCACCGCCAATGGCCCCACCAGCATGAACTGCTGCCCGGCCCGCTTCATCTTCGTCGAGAGCGCCGAGGCAAAGGAGAAGCTGGCCAGGTCACTGAAGGCAAAGAACATCGACAAGATGATGTCAGCCCCGGTGACGGTGATCATCGCCCATGATCTCGACTTCTGGAAGGAACTGCCCTTCCTGTTCCCGCACGAGGATCGCCGCCCGCATTTTGAGGGCAAGCCGGAGCATTCGGAGACCACCGCGTTCCGAAATGGCACCTTGCAGGCGGCCTACTTCATGATCGCCGCACGGGCCGTGGGGCTGGATACCGGCGCGATGTCCGGGTTCTCCAACAAGATCGTGGATGAGGCGTTCTTTGACGGCACTTCTCTGCGTTCGAACTTTCTGCTCAACATCGGCTACGCGGACGAAACGGCGCTGTTTCAGAAACTGCCCCGCTTCCCGTTCGACAAGGCCTGCAAGTTCGTCTGAGGACGCCAGGGAGGAACAATGGCAATTCGTCAGAAGACCATCGTCACCATCAAGATGTCGGGCACCGGCGCGAGCCACAGCCTCGTGGACGTCTCGGTGCGCGATCTCACCTCCAGGATCGATGAGCCTGTCGAACGCGGCGGCACCAATCTGGGGTTCTCGCCCACGGAGACCGCCTATGCCGCGCTCATCGGCTGCACCAATACGATCGGCAACAAATGCGCCGACAAGCTCGGCATCGATATCGGCCACCTGTCCTTCGAGATGGAGGTCGACTTCGACCGGCGCGGCGTTTTGCTGATGGAAGAGGTGGATGTTCCCTTCACGGCCATCCGCCTCCGCGTGACCTCGGACGGCCCTGCCAGCCAGCAGGATCTGGATCGGGTTGCCGGAGAGACCGCGAAATACTGCGCGATATCAAAGCTATACGAACAAGCCGGGACCAACCTGGACATAAGCTGGCACACGCACTGAGGCATGATCAGTCTGTAAGGGAGGACAACATGATCAAGAACTGGACACGGACCACGGCCATTGGCCTGCTGGCGGCGACAGCACTCACCGCGCCCGCATTTGCCGCGGAGAAAATCTCCGCCGTCGTCATCGACGGCTACCCCGCGAAGGCGCTCTGGGTGCAGGAGTTCAGCAACTTCTTCATCCCAGAGGTCGACAAGCGCCTCGCCGAGGCCGGCAATTACGAGATGGACTGGCAGGAAAGCTACGGCGGCTCGATCGTGAAGCCGAAGGGTGTACTGGAAGGCGTGAAGCTGGGGCTGGGTGACATCGGCATTGTCACCACCATCTTCCACAACTCCAAGCTGCCGAGCCAGGCGATCTCTGCGGTCACGCCCTTCGTGGCAGCCGACAGCCGCGCGGTCGCCAAGGCGGTTGACGAGATCGCCAAGGAATTCCCGACCATGCAGAAGGAGTTCGAGGAGCAGAACCAGGTCTATCTCGCCACGGGCGTGGTGCTGGACACCTACCAGATCTTCTCCCGGAACGAGATCTCCGGCACGGCTGACATCGAGGGTGGCAAGGTTGCCGGCGCCGGAATGAACCTGCGCTACCTCGAAGGCATCAAGGACGCCGCCGGCGTGCGCGGTGGTCTGACGGATTTCTACAACATGGTGCAGACCGGGTTGACGGACCATGCCATGCTCTGGCCGGAAGCCGCCAAGACCTTCAAGATCGCGGAGGTCGCGCCCTACATGCTGAAGGCCGATCTTGGCGCCGTGAACTCGAAGACCGTCACGGTCAACAAGGACTACTGGGACGGCCTGCCCGACGAGGTGAAGGACGTCCTGCAGGAGGTCGCCGTGCTCTACCGTGATCACGTGGCCGGTATTGCAATGGACCGCGCTGGCGAGAGTCGCGATGCCTATGTCGCTGCCGGCGGCACCATCGTCGAAATGAGCGACGAGGACCGCAAGGCCTGGGCCGAGGCGATGCCGAACCTGGCGGCGGAGTGGGCGAAGACGCTCGACGATGCCGGCGAGCCGGGCACAGAGATGCTGAATGCCTACATGGCCAAGCTCAAGGACGGTGGATTCGTACCGGTCCGTGACTGGTCGGCAGAGCTGACCAACTAGGTGACACCAGGCAAGGTCGGACCCACTCACATGAAGAACGGCACATCCAAGACCGTTATCACCGGCCTGTCGAAACTGGCCAACGGCATCGCGATCTCTGCGAATGCCGTTGGCACCATCGTCGTGCTGTTGCTGGTGCTCGTTGTAAACTACGACGTGGTTGCCCGGGGCATCTTCAACAAACCCTTCCTTGGGGCTGTCGAGGTCGTGCAATTCTCGATGGTGCTCATCGTTTTTCTTCAGTTGCCGGACGTGGTGCGCGTCGATCGCCTCACCCGCTCCGACGGCTTCCTGACGGTACTGGGCGACAGGTATCCACGCACCCACAATTTCATCCGTCGCGTGATCAATACCGTGTCGGCCATCTTCATGACGCTGATCGCGATCGCCATCTGGCCCGAGTTCGTCGAAATGCTCGAGACCAGGGATTACTACGGGATCCCCGGCGTCTTCACCGCGCCCTGGTGGCCGATCAAGCTGACCATTTTTCTGAGCGCCGCGCTCTGCGCGATCATCTTCATCCTGAAAGTCGTCCTGAAAGCGGACAATTTCGAGTTGGTGCGCGTTCCCGAACACGAAGAAGAGGACCCGTCGTGAGCCCCATCGAAATTGGCCTCGCCTCGGTCGTCGCCATTGTCGTTCTTGTCTACATCGGGGTCTACATCCCGATTGCCCTCGGGGTCGTGTCCTTCATCTCCATCTGGATGATGCGCGACAATTTCGATCTGGCGATGAACCTGCTCAAGATCGCCGTCGGCGACAGCGTCATGGAGTACACCTTCGCGACGGTGCCGCTCTTCACGTTCATGGGGTTGATCGTCTCCAAGGCCGGGCTCGGCGCGGATATCTACGAGGTCATGAACTCCGGCTTTCGGAAGGTGAAGGGGGGGATCGGCATGGCCACCGTCGGTGCCAACGCCGTGTTCGCTGCTGTCACCGGCTCATCGATCGCGTCCGCCTCCGTCTTCTCCAAGGTTTCCGTGCCGCAGATGCTGTCCTACGACTACAACCCGCGCTTCGCGGTGGGCGTCGTTGCCGGATCCTCGGTACTGGGCATGATCATCCCGCCCTCCGCGATGCTTATCATCTATTCCTTCGTCGCCGAGCAATCGGTGGGAGAGATGTTCCAGGCCGGGATCGTTCCGGGCCTGATGCTGGCCGCAGCCTATGTCGCCTGGATCTGGACCATGGGCAGGTTCGCCCCGAAATACATCGGCGGACGCTCCTTCGAGGACACCGAATGGATGACCTGGAGCGAGATCGCCGAAAAGACCCTGCCGATCACTTCGCTGATCGTCGTCGTCCTCGGCGGCATCTACACCGGCTGGCTGACGCCCGTGGAAGCAGGGGCCACCGGTTCGCTGCTGGGACTCGTGATTGCGGTGGTCCGCCGCAAGATCAACCTGCACGGATTCTGGCATGCGCTGCTGGAGACCGGCCACATCACCGCCGCGATCCTGTTCCTGATCACCGCGGCGTCGATCTACAGCCGAATGCTCGGCATGGCGGGGGTCCCGAACGCGCTTGGCGATTTTCTGGAAACCGCGCAGTTCAGCTTTTTCTGGATCATGTTCTTCTACGTGGTGCTGATGATCTTCCTCGGCACGCTGCTGGACACGGCGTCGATCATCCTGATCGTCGTGCCGCTCTTCCTGCCGCTGATCGAACCGATGGGCCTCAGCCTCGTCTGGTTCGGCATCGTCACCGTTGTCGGTGCGGAGATCGGGTTGCTCACGCCGCCGCTCGGCATCTCCTGCTTCGTCATCAAGGCGACGCTGGACGATGACCGGATCACGCTAAAGGATGTTTTCATCGGCGCCTTCCCCTTCGCACTGGTCATGCTGATCGTGCTGATCCTGCTGATCCGGTTCCCGTCGCTCAGCCTCGCAATCCTGAACTGAGGGCACGCCCATGCGCAACGTTACCAAAGACAACATCACCGAGGTTTTCTCTGGCTATTTCGCCGAGGACACCGATCACCGAACCCGCGAGCTGTTGCTTGCGCTGGCGAAGCACATCCACGATTTCGCCCGCGAAACCAACCTGACCCATGACGAATGGCGCAAGGGCATCGAGTTCCTCGAATGGGCCGGGCGCATCACCGATCCGGAGCGGAACGAATTCGTGCTCCTGTCGGACGTGTTGGGCCTCAGCTCGCTGGTGGACATGCTCCATTCGCGACCGGATGCGACCTCCTCGTCCGTGCTGGGGCCCTTCCATGTCTCCAACCCGCCGCCGCTGGAAATCGGTGGCGACATGAAGCGCGATTTCGAAGGCGAGGTGCTGCTGGTCGAGGGCACCGTGCGCGACACCTCCGGCAATCCCCTGCCCGGCGCCACGATCGACATCTGGCAGACAGCGCCCAACGGAATGTACTCCAGCCAGGACCCCGACCAGCACATCCATTCCTTCCACGGGCTGATGACCTGCGACGGGAACGGCCGCTATGCCTTCACCACCGTTCGCCCGGTGAGCTACACTGTGCCGGAGGATGGCCCGGTGGGCGAAATCCTGCGGGCCGCCGGTCGTCACCCGTGGCGCCCCTCCCACCTGCACTACATCGTCTCCGCGCCCGGGCACCGCACCCTTGTCACCGAGGTTTTTCCCGACGACGATCCCTACCTCGACGAGGACACGGTATTCGGTGTGCGCGATGATCTGGTGATGACCTATGTGCCGCAACCGGCTGGCTCCTTCCCGGATGGTTTCGAGCTTTCCGGAAAGGTCGAAGGCGCCTACAGCCGCGTCGATTTCGACCTGGTTCTGGCGGCGGAGTAGCGCCTCCCTCCCTTTGGCCACCACTCTGCACGTGGCTGGCCTTCGCCGCAGGAGGATGCACACCCGCACCATGCCGCCGCCATCCAGATTCCCTGACATTCGGCGTCGTTCTGCCCCGCGACATGGCCGTGAACACCGCCCATAGGTGCGCAGAGAAGGTGTTCGAGCGTGTTGGACAATGGACCAGTTCGACACGTTCGGAAGCTGGTGCCTCCACCTGCCGACAGGCCGCTACGCGATCAGGACAGCCCTGCCGCGTTGCTGAACAAGCCGTTCAGGAACGCGCCGGTCTGTTGGTAGTGGCTGAGCAGCCGTTCCGAGGCAAGGTCAGAGTCCCGATCCACCGCCGCTTCGAGGATGGAGCTGTGCTCCGCGCTGACGTCCCGCTTCTGGTAGTCCAGCGCCTTTCCGGCGAGATACCTGTAGCGGATGTTCAGATCATAAAGCTGGCTGCAGAATTTCATCAGGATGGGCGACCGGCAATTGGCCAGAAGGGCCATGTGGAATGCCTTGTGGCGCTCCTCGAAGGCTTCGAGGTTCTCCCGTCCCTCCCGCATCATCTTGTGATGGGCCAGTACCAGCGCATCCTCCCACGCCTCGTCGGCATTGGCGATGCTCTGCCGCAGGGCCATCTCCTCCAGCTCGCAACGCAAGGTCAGGATCTCCATGAAGTTCTCGCGGCTGGTCTCTGCGGCCCGGAACCCACGCTGGTCGAGGCGCTCCACGAGCAGGTCCGAGGTCAGCAGGCTCAGGGCCTCGCGCACCGGCGATGCACCGGTATCGAGAACCGAACGAAGCCGATCGATCTTGAGCTTTTCGCCCGGTTGCAACTCTCCCACGACAATCATGCGCCGCAGCGCCATGTAGGCCTTGTGGGTTGCGGAAGATTCCTGCCCCGAAGTTTCCGACGGGGGTCTCAATGCGCTGCTATCCATGAACAAGATAATATCGAGTTTTTTCCGGGTTTCAATATCCCCTGCAGCACTAGCGTCACAAGATTAGAATATTGTTTATAATAGACCTTTTCGATATCGTCTGTTGTCTATCCGGCCAAATTGAGGGGAGCACCCCAACCTTCTAGGTCTTTTTTCGACAAAATATACGGTTGGAAACAAAAGTCGACAATTACGCGAGCGCTGGCCGAGCCGTGCAGACCGACGCACCGGGAATGGTCCGCGCGGATATCGTGAAGCTGCATTCATTGATAGCCAATCGTGTCGTACCGAGCAGGCTTCTGCCCGCCAGCCGCGCGCTTGTCACCAATCCCGAGGAACCCGGGATCTTCCGGAAGATCCAAGCCTCGGAGAACCCGTGCGCTTGTCGTCATCGTGGAAGCGCTTGCCCTGCAATCCGCAGAGGAACCCGACAGCGATTTCGCGATCAGGGTCGTCAACGGCGGCCAACTCAGCCAGCCACTGGAAAGCCTCGACCGGAGAAAGCTCAATGCCATCAAGGGCGCCAAGACCCGCGGCATTCATCCCCCGGACAAGAACTCAGCGTGGATGGCCTTGTCCATGCCTGTCCCGTCAGGTCGTCTGCACGACGGTGCGTTCGCGGCTGTTCAAACAACCGGCTATCGAGGGCGAGTGGAGAAGTGGAACGCCATCCTCTGTGTGTCCGGCCCACTTCCACAATGCAAGATCCTCGCCTTCCGATCGCGCGCCCAGAGGCAGACGGAAGACATCGCCGATATGGCCACCCGCGACTTGTCGCATTCGCCCCAGAACGCAAAGCTGGCAAGGGAACGGCTGCTGTGGGCTGCCGTTCTACCTCGCCGTGCTCGTGCTGCTGGTGTGATCGCGCCTCCCCTTGGCGCAACGACTTGCTCATGTCCTGCGCCGCTCGAATTCCGCCCATGCCGCCTCGAATGCGGCGAAGTCGAAGCCGTCCTGCGCCGCGGCATCCAGAACGATCCGTTCATTGGCCTGCGTTTTCTCGATGGCAGCGGTGAGTGCGGTCAAGACGTCCGGCGGTACGACCACCGCACCATGGCGGTCGGCGTGGATCAGGTCGCCGGGCTGAACCGTCAAGCCAAAGACCTCCACCTCGCAATCGAAGTCGCGCACATGCACGAAGGCGTGGCTCGGACCAAGCGAGCCGGCGACGACCGGATAGCCCTCCGGCAAGTCTCCGAGATCGCGCAACACGCCGTTGGTCAGCGTGCCTGACAGGCCGAACCCCTTGTGAACATTGGTGTTCAGCTCCCCCCAGAAGGCCCCGACACAGGCCGGAAAATCGACATCCTCGATCACGCAGACCGCTGGCATCGGCGCCTCGGCCATGTAGCGGTAGTAGGCCATGCGACGGGCACGAATGACCTCCGGCGCCTCGGTGGGCGGCTCCTGCGCGGCGATCCGGGCGGTCCGGGCATAGCCGACGATCGCCGGTTCATCCGGGGCGGAGCAGAGCATTGTCCCGCGTGTGAACGCCGCAAACCCGCGCTGGCCCTGGGCCACTTCGATGGCGTTGCAGATCGTGGGGGTATCGACAGCGCGCAGCCGCTGCACAAGTGTTCTGTCCATCTTTCCTCTCTCTCACCGGCTGTCCGGTGTTGTTCAACCCGCGTCCCGGGTCCCGCCGGACGCAAGCACGGCCCCTTCGCAGAGCGCCCCAAGCTTGGCATAGGCGATGTCGGGGTCCACCGCCCCGAACCCCGCGAACGTGCCAAACCCGCAATCCGACCCCGCGACGACGCGATCGGCGCCGACGATCCCGGCAAATCGCTCGATCCTTTGCGCCACCAGTTCGGGGTGTTCGACGAAGTTGGTGGTGGTGTCCACGACGCCCGGGACAAGGATCTTGCCTTCCGGGATCTCCGCCTTGCGGTCCCGGAACACGGTCCATTCATGGGCGTGGCGCGGGTTCGACGTCTCGAAGAGCAGGTAGCGGGCCTTCGCCGACATGAGCGTCGAAAAGACCGTGTCCATGGGGATGTCGCAGCAATGCGGCCCCTCGTAATTGCCCCAGCAGATGTGGATGCGAACCTTCTCCTCCGGCACATCGGCCAGGGCGTGGTTCAGCGCCTCGACATGCGCGGCCGCCACGTCGAGGAACTCCTTATCGCTCAGATCCGTGAACAGCATGTGACGCGACAGCGCCAGGTCGGGACAGTCCAGTTGCAGGTCCAGCCCCGCGGCCACGATGGTTTCGTATTCGGCCTTCATCGCGTCGGCCAGCGCGGCCAGGTAGGCCTCCCGCGTCGGGTAGTGTTCATTTTGCAGGAAGAGCGAGATCACCCCCGGCGATGCCGCGTTCATGAAGCCCCGCGCCGCACCGTGCTCCGCCATTGCCGCCTTCAGGTTGGCGATATCCTTCTCCAGCTCGCCCTGCCCCTTCGAGCGGACCTCGCCCGTGCACATGGGCCGGGCGTATTTCGGGGTGCCGCCATCGTCGGCCAACCGCTGCAGGAATCCCGGAAACATCTTCAGGTCGGCCGGCGCGTTCCGCGGGCTGTCACCGGAAAACCCGGTGTAGCGATCCTTCACATAGGTCGCGTAGGAGATCTTGGAGGTCTCGCCATCGCTGACGATATCGATCCCCGCCTCCACCTGCAGTCGCACCGTCTCGGAGACGGCGGCGGCCATGCAGGCATCGAAATCGGCCTCTGCGTACGGCTCCTCCCGTTCCCGCGCAAAGATGAAATCCACCACCTGCTGGCTGCGCGGCAGGCTTCCCACATGTGTGGTCGCGATCTTCGTCATATCCCGGTCTCCTCCCTCAAGGGCTGGCGCGCCGGACCTCTGTCCGGCACGGCCGGGCCGGGTTCGATGCCCGGTCCGGCCGCACGCCTCTCGTTGATGCTCAGCTTCCGGTCCAGGTCGCCCCGGCCGGGTCCTCCGTCGCGGTGATCCGATAGAGCGAGGCCTCCCCCGTCATGGACGGTGCCAGCGCATGGGCCTGCCCCGGATCCATCAGCGCCGTGTCGCCGGGGTTCAGGACGGTTTCCCCATCCTCCCAACGCAGCTTCCAGTGCCCCCGCACCGGCATCAGGACCGTGTGCCGCGCGTGGGTCTGCATCTCGTCCGGGATGGACCCGCGCGTCAGGAAATCAACCTCGAAGCCCGGCCTGTCCTTGAGCAGGGCGTTTTCGCCGATCACCCTCGCGGGTTGCTTTGCCGCAAGCGCCATGAGATCCCAGTACCGCGCCACGTAGTCCCGGATCACCCCTTCGACGGGAACCTCTGGAAAACCCTTCAACTCTTCCTCCGTCAGCAGCGGCATCGGCTTCACACCATCGGGCAGCACCTCGCCCTTCTTGGTGTCGTAGAGCCGCCCGCTTTCGGCCAGCACCAGGCCGTGTTCGGCAGCATCCTCTATCACCTGCGGCGCCCAGGTCACGCCACCACCGGCGTCGTCGCCCCCCAGCACGGCCATGATCATCCCGTAGTCGGTCCCCACGTTCTCGAAGCCGCGGAAGATGCCGGTAGGGATGTTGAAGATATCCCCCTCCTCCGCAATGAACTCCCCTGCGGTTCCGTAGCGTCCCCAGAAAAATCGCCAGCGGCCCTTCAGGACAAAGAAAACCTCCGCAGTTGTATGGGAATGCAGCGAGTTCCGGCACTTCGGCGGCTGCCCCGCGGCCCCGATGTTGAACCCCGGGGTTTCGGTGATGTGGACGTGCTGGTCGGCGCTTTCGGAGACGCCGCCGCCGATGATGGTGAAATTCTCCTTCTGGTCGGAGCCCGGCGTGTGGGCGTCGATGAAGGCGGTCTTGCAGGGTTTCAGGTCGCCGTAGCGAACGATGCGGTGGTCCATGGAAGTCATGTGGATAATCCCTTGAGGTCGTCGGAAGCGCGGTGGGTCGGCAGAGGTCGCGCCGCTCCCGGCGGTCGCAGGTTCAGCCGCCTCGCGCGCAGGCTGGCGCGGTGGGCGTGGAAGCGCCTCATCCCCTCACTGGTCCCGATCGGATATCGGCTTTGGGGGCGCACTCAGGCCTCCCCGCTCTGCAACAGGATCTGCTTCCAGACAGCGGTCTCGTCGAAGAGCGTCCATTCACGCCGCACCTTGGGCTCGGCGGTGGCCACCTGCCCGAACTCGGCATGCGATATGCCGAGCACGTAGACCTCCGCCCCGGTCGGTGCGCCAAAAACGCCCCAGCCGTCATGGCGGCCGTGCAGCGACCAGCGGATGGCCGCGCGTGGCGGCATATTGGCATCGTCGCGGCCGATCTGGTGATGGATCTCGAAACGCGCGTTCGGAAAGGACGCCCTCAGCCCCATCCAGAACCGGTCCACGGCGCCGAAGGAATACCCCGTCACTCCGCCGGGGTAATTGCCCTCGACGGCACGATCGTATTCGGCCTCGATCACCGCCATGTCGGCCCCCATGATCCGGGTCAGGATCTCCGCGTAACGTCCGCCCCACGCGTTGTCATTTCCGCGCCCCTTGTAGGGTCCCGTGACATCGTTGGCGGGCGTGAGCGGTTTCACGCAGGCCTCCGCCCCGCCCTCCCTGTCGATCAGGTCCGCCGCGTAATCCCTTGGCTCCCAGCCCATCTGACGCACGATCGCGCCCTGGTCCCGGATCAGCCATTCGTCGTCGATGGCGTTGTTGATGGCATGGCAATCGGCAAGGATGCGGTACTGGAGTTTCTTCCCTGTCGCCGTTCCATAGACACCGTCGGCAAGGTGCGTGGCCGTGGAGATGATCCGGTGTGAGGACAGCATCCCTTCCTCCGGCGACCCGGACCAGATCACGTCCTCTCCCAGAAGTTCGCGGTCTGGAAATTCCGCAAGCGTCGCCATGGTTGCGCCGATGACATTCTGGTTGCCAAGCACGACAGAGGCAGGCGAGCGCACGACGATCTCGGGCGCGTAGTATTCATGCAGGGTCGCGATGCCGCGATCCTCCCAGATCTCCTTGGTGATCCCGACAATGTAGTCTGGAAAATCGCGGAACTTCGGGTCGAAGCCTTTCATGTCGTCCATCCTTCCGGAACACGGGCCGAGCCGCGCACGATCAGCGGCGCATCCATGGCAACGTGTCTTGGTTTTGCGTCTTTTGGGGTTTCGATGGCCTCCAGCAACGCACCCACGGTCTCCTCGACCATGAGGTTCACGCGCTGGCGTACCGTCGTCAGGTTGTAGGCCGGCCATGCGGCAGGCGGCGCATCGTCGTAGCCCACGACCGACACATCCTCCGGCACCCGCAGCCCGAGGTCGAACCGAAGAACGTCCATCACGATGGTGGCCATGTGGTCGTTGGCGACGAACACGCCATCGGGCCGTTTGTCGGCGGGAACGTCGAACATGCGCAGGGCGGCGTCCTGCGTCCGCTCGCTGTGGAAATCGCCGACCTCGCGGGCAAAGATCCGACGCCCCGCATCGGCGAGCGCATTGCGGAATCCCGCCTCACGATCGCGTTGGGTCGAGGCCCCGTCCCAGCCGGCAATATAGCCGAGCCGTTCATGTCCGCCTGCCACGAGGAACTCGCCAGCCTGCCGGGCGCCGTTCACGTTGTCCGAAGTCACCCAGGTCAGCCCATCGATGTCCTGTGAGCGGTTGAAGAGCACGACCGGCACCCCGCGCGCCTGGCAGCGCAGCGCGATGTCGGACGACATGGCGACGGAGGCCATGATGATCCCGTCGACCTGGTAGCCCATGATCTCTTCCAGCACGTTGTCGACATTGCCTGTCGGGGAGGCCATGAACACGAGCACGTGGTAGCCCTGTTCCTGCAACGCGTTGGACAGCCGTTCCAGAACATCGGGAAAGAAGTGGTTGTCGAGATAGGCAACCACCAGCCCGATCATCCGGCTGCGTCCCGAGACCATCGCCCGCGCGAGCACATTGGGCCGGTAGCCAAGTTCTTCGGCCGCCTTGCGGACCTTCTCCACAGTTCTGGACGAAGCCGAGGCGCCCGGCGTGAACACACGGCTCACCGCCGACTGGCTCACGCCCGCCCGTTCCGCAACCATCTGTGCCGTTACCCGTGCCGCCATCAATCCGCCGTCCAGCCTCCGTCGATCATCAGCGCCGAACCGGTGACCATGAGCGACGCGTCGGAAGCGAGGTAGACCACCGCGCCCATCACGTCCTCGATCTCGCCCACGCGGCCGAGTTTGATCTTCTCCTCGATCCAGGCGCGGCGCTCGGGGTTCGACAGGGTCTGTTCTCCGAGCGGGGTGCGAATGAACGTCGGACAGATCGTGTTGACACGGATGCCAAGCGGACCCCACTCGATCGCCATCGCCTTCACCATGCCCTCCAGCCCGTGCTTCGACGCGGCATAGACCGACCTGTCGATCCCGCCGACATGCCCCATCTGGCTGGAGATGTGGATGATGGAACCGCGCTTGCGCGCCGACTTCATGCCCTGGGCCGCGCCGACGGACAGGAAATGCGCCGCCCGCTGGTTGATGCCCATGACCGCGTCGTAATCCTCGGGCGTGGTCTCCAGCGCCGCCGAATGGCGCGCCAGCCCGGCCGAGTTCACGACCACGTCGAAGGCGCCTTGCGCAGTGAGCGCGGCGGTCAGGGCGTCCAGGTCGGCCATATCGAGCACCAGCGGTTCGACCGCAAGGCCCGCCGTGGTCATCTCGTCGACGGCGTCCTGCAACCGGCCCTCCCCGCGCGCGGCACAGACCACATGCGCGCCCGCTTCGGCCAGCGCCACGGCACAGCCGAGCCCGATCCCGGAAGAGGCCCCGGTCACCAGTGCGCGGCGCCCGTCGAGCCGGAAGGAAGGCGTGCGGGGCAAGGTCAAAACGCGTGCCTCCCCTTGAGTTCGGAGTAATCGACCATCACGTGCTCGCGGTAGCCTGGCAGTTCGACGAGCGCGGCATAGTAGCGTTCCAAGCTGCCCGGCGGCTGTCGGGGCAGATCCAGCGTGAAGTAGCGGTAAAGCACGTGACCGACCCAGATATCGGGGAGGCTCAGCCGCGCACCAGCCATGAACGGGCCGCCGCCGCGCTCCGCCATGGCGATACCGGCAAGATCCTCGAACCGGCGCAGGGCGTCGTGCACCGCCGACATGTCCCGCTGATCTTCCGGTGTGCGGTAGAATGCCCAGAAGATCGGGAGCGTGAAGGCTCCACAGAGCGTTGCCTTTGCCCATTCCGCCCAGGATTGCCCGCGCGGCGTCGTGGCCAGCCGGCCTTCCGGGTCGTGGTGCTCCACGAGGTATCGCAGGATCGCGGCGCTTTCGAACATCGTGACGTCACCGTGCTGCAACACCGGCACAAGCCCCATCGGGTGCATGGCCAGGTACTCCGCCGTGTCATTGCCGCCAAAGCGCCCGCCAACGTCCCGGCGATCTGCGGAAAGGCCGAGCTCGGCCAGCCCCCACATCACCGCCTGCACGTTGGAGGAACTGGCGCGGCCATGCACGACCATGCCCATCAGCGTTCTCCCACCGGGAAGGGGATCGTCCCCTGCACCCTTGCCTTGTTGAACTCGCGCAGGCGTCGGAACACGTCGACACCCAGTTGCCGGTAGGCATCGAGGATGTCGACCATGACCCAGTTTTCCCGGATCCGGCCGTTTTCCAACCGCCAGAAGTCGAGACTGCGCATGGTGATCCGCTTGCCGGAGGGGGCAATGCCCAGCCAGCCATCGTCGGTCACGGTCTGGATCATGTTCGGCCAGCCGGTCACAGCCGCATAGTTGCCGTCGCCGAAAAAATGATAGTCGATCTCGTCAACGAACTGGCCACGGTCGGGCATTCCTGACAGGAACGGGATCTGGTGCCAGTTGCGGAACCCGGCGATGCCACGCCCGGTGCCGAT
Source organism: Aliiruegeria haliotis (assembly GCF_003003255.1). GTDB lineage: Bacteria > Pseudomonadota > Alphaproteobacteria > Rhodobacterales > Rhodobacteraceae > Tropicimonas > Tropicimonas haliotis. The sequence goes on along the minus strand of NZ_PVTD01000001.1, from coordinate 210,534 downwards.
CCCCGAGGGCCCGTACCAGTTCATGCGCTCGTGCCAGAACCGCTCCATCTCCATCACTTCCGGCCCGCCCTGCGAAGGGTGCTTCTTGAGGTATTCCAGCATGGTCACGATATGCTGACAGGACGCGGTGGAGGTTTCCCGGTCCCATGGCCCCGGCACGACTCCATCAAGCGTCGCGGGACCAGGGACGTGCCACTCACGCCCGAGGCTCGGCGCCATCGGCCAGGCATTCGCCTGAATCATCACCTCCGGAATATCCCAGAGCGTCTGGATCTCCGTTATCCTGCCGGCCTCGAACTTGTAGAATTCGTGGAACCGCATGTGGAGCTGGTGCCCGGTGGGCGGAATGTCGAGCCATGGCGCCACGAAAACCCCGGTGTAGTAGCCGCCACAGCCGACCCAGTCGTTGCCGAAATCGTCCACACCCGCCATCACGATGTAGTCCCGCCGTTCGAGATCCGGCAGCGAGGCGAGCAAGGGCGCATAGCACCGCTCGTAGAGTTCACCGGGTCCGGTGAGATCTCCGAATGGATGGCACATGTGAACCACGGCATCCGCTGCCAAGATGGCTTCGAGCGCGGCGCGCACGGTGGCTGCATCGAAGTCGTACATCGCTGCCCGCAGGGGGGCGATAGCCGCCTTGTTGGACGTGTGCACGTCGCTCATGCGCTCAACCCTTTCACAATCCGCCACGCGGCCCATTGGGCCAGGGGGGCGACGCCCATGTGTTGGAACAGATCAGTCTTACCCGCTGCAACCCGACATTTTGCGGAATTGCCGCCAGCCCTGGACAGAAAGGCGGCCATGCCGGGCGTCGGTGTGTTTCGCGGCGCCATGGACCTCCGCATGCCGCCCGCGCCCCGGCGCCGCAGACGTTGGATTGCCTGCCGAATTGGTCTGCCCACCGCCCGCTGTGACCGCGCAATCGCGGGGAAAGGCAGCCGCTTCCGTCCGACAGGGATGTCGCTTGAGAACAGCCCATTCTCTGCAAGTCTGTGGGACTGTCCGTGGGACGCCCGCTGAGCACGTTCCTCCCCCCTGACGGAGGCTGGTGTCGCCCGCCCGTTCAACACCCGCTGCCGTACCACCTGATTTCGTTTCAAAATGTCCTGCATCGTCTCTCGTCCACACATTCCCGGCGGCGGTGCGAACAAACGCCGCCCGGACCGTGCCTCTACTCCGCCGCGTCCCGGGTTGGCGCCGCTTCGCCATAGGGCACATTGATGCCCCCGTAGCGGCGCACCCGGACATTGCATTGCTCGGCATGGCCAACGAAGCCCTCCAACAGGCTGAGGCGAGAGCCGTATTCGCCGACCAACACCGACGCCTCATCCGTCAGAACCTTCTGATAGCTATGTGTTTTCAGGTATTTGCCGACCCAGAGGCCGCCTGTGTACCGCCCGGCCTTCTTCGTGGGCAGCGTGTGGTTCGTGCCGATCACCTTGTCGCCATAGGCCACGTTCGTCCGTGGCCCCAGGAAAAGCGCGCCGTAACAGGTCATGTTGTCGAGGAACCAGTCGTCGCGGTCCGTCATCACCTGCACATGTTCGGAGGCGATATCGTTGGCCACTTCCAGCATTTCGTCATAGCTGTCGCAGACGATCACCTCGCCATATTCGGTCCAGCTTGCCCGCGCGGTTTCGGCCGTCGGCAGGATCTCCAGGATACGGTCGATCTCCGACATGGTCTCTTCGGCCAGCTTGCGCGAATTGGTCACCAGGACCGCCGGCGAGTTGTAGCCATGCTCGGCCTGCCCCAGCAGGTCGGTGGCGCAAAGCTCCGCATCCACGGTTTCGTCGGCGATCACCATCGTCTCCGTCGGCCCGGCGAAGAGGTCGATCCCGACGCGACCGAACAGCTGCCGCTTCGCCTCGGCGACGAAGGCGTTTCCCGGCCCGACCAGCATGTGGACCGGGTCGATCGTCTCCGTCCCGATTGCCATTGCGCCAATCGCCTGGATTCCCCCAAGCACATAGATTTCATGCGCCCCGCTGAGGTGCATGGCAGCGATCGCGCCCGCGTTGGGCGCGCCGCCGAAGGGGGGCGTGCATGCGACGATGCGCGGGACACCGGCAACACTCGCCGTGGCGACCGACATGTAGGCCGAGGCTACCATCGGGAACTTGCCCCCGGGGACGTAGCAGCCCACGGACTGAACGGGGATGTTCTTGTGGCCGAGGATGACACCGGGCAGCGTCTCCACCTCGATATCCAGCATCGAGTCGCGCTGCGCCTGCGCAAAGCGCTTCACCTGCGTCAGGGCGAAGTCGATATCGGCCAGCTCGCGGTCGCTCAACTGGGCGATCAGCGCGTCGATGTCCTGCTGGCTCAGCCGGAAGGCCGTCGGCGAGTAGTTGTCGAACTTCTCGGACAGGGCGCGCACGGCCGTGTCCCCCCCCTCCTCGATCGCCTTCAGCGTGGTCTCGACGATCGCCCGGGTCTTGGCGTCATTCTCGGCGCGTTCCGCCTCGGGCTTGCCACGTTTGAGATACTCAATTGTCATCCGTCTTCCCCAATAACCGGTACCGTAGCCAGATACCCTGCATTCACTCCGGGCCCGGCGCCTTGCGCTCGCCCCGGTCGTAGGTTTCCCAGCCCTCGCCGCCAAAGACATCGGTCCCGAGCTGGGCCAGAACGTGGGGAAAATCGACCATGACCCAGTTGTCCACGATCTTCCCGTCCACCACTTTCCAGAAATCCATGTAGCGGATTTCCACCCGTTTGCCGGTCGGGGCCACGCCCATGAAGGGGCCGGAATGGGTGGCCTCCTGCCGGCCGAACGCCGCGGCCCACTCGCCCATGTAAAGGCGTGCCTCGTCTATACAGACCTTGTCGGAAAACGCCGCCTGAAACGGGCGTTGCCAATTGTCCTGAAACTCCCGCAGGCCGGACTTGGTGCCGCAGCCGGCATTGCCCATCCAGCGGAAGTTCTCGGCGAAGAATTCGCCGATATCGCCGATGCGATGGTCATTCAGACCGTCGACCATGCCTTCGATCACGGCCCGGGTCGCTTCGGTCTTGCGCATGTCCGTGTCGCGGGAGAGCACGGCCTGTTCGGGGCGGGATCCTCTCATGCGCAGCGCGCTCCCCGCGAGCTGAAGCGATGGCCCGTGGCCTGCAGAGTCTGGCAACGGCACGACCGGACGGGATCGCGCCGAAGGCGCGCCACGCCCAATGGGAAGGGGGGCATCTTCGATGCGTCCCTGACGGGCGGGAGCCCCCCCATTTCGGCCCTGGCAAGCGATTTCATCCCTTCACGGCCCCTGCCGTCAGGCCACTGACAATCTGCCGCTGGAACACCATGACAAGGATGATGAGCGGTGCGGTAATGGACACGGCTGCGGCCACGGCGACGACCTGGTCGGTCGTGGTGGTCTCACGGTTGAACATGCCCGCGATGGCCGGAACCATGGTCTGGTTCTGTGCATCCAGCAGCAGCGAGGTTACAAGGAAGTCGTTGTAAGCCAGCAGGAAGCTGAACAGCCCCGTGGTGATCACCCCCGGCCACATTACCGGCATGATCACGCGCCGGAAGGCCTGGAAATGATTGCACCCATCCACACGCGCAGCCTCGTCGAGCTCGGCGGGGATATTCTGGAAGAAGCTTCGCAGCATCCAGATCGTGAACGGCTGGTTCATTGCGACGAGCACCGCGATCACCGCATAGGGTTTGCCATAGAGCGTTGGCGCGGCATCCCCCAGGAATGGGCGCAGAAGCTCGGCGGAGTTGATGAAAACCGGCAGGTAGCCCGCAACCAGCACCGAAGGCGGCAGGGCGCGAAACACCAGTGCGATGATCAGGATCCCGAACGCCAGCACCGATCCCGAACGCGCCAGCCCGTAGCCTGCCAGCGTACCGACCGTCAGCGAGACCGTGACAACCCCCGCGGTGACGATCATCGAGTTCTGGAAATTACGGTAAAAGGCGCGGTCGATCCAGACGGTCGTATAGTGCTCGGTGGTGAAGCCCCAGATGTCCCGGCCAAGCGGCCCGACCAATGGGTTGAGAAAGCCGAGAACCGTCGGCAGCAGCGCGAAGAACACCACCAGGACCACGAGCCCGGTGATACTCGCACCGATGATCCAGCCAAGCCACACCGGCCCTGACTTGTCCGCGAAGGTCATGACCATGCCCGGCAGGGTGCGCTTGATGCTCCTGCCCATCCAGATGGCCACGCCGAGGTAGGCAAGGATGTCGAGGAGCGAGATCCCCTTGCCATCGGCCAGTGTCTGCGGACCGAAAATGACGTTCAGCGCGCTGGCGTCAAACGCGTCCACGGGGGACTTGAAGCTCATCACGGTGATCCAGACGATCGGGAAGGCGGCAACGATGCACCAGAAGAACAGGAAGCCGGAGGAGAGCAACTTCAGGCTCAGCGGCTGGCGATGGACAGCTTGCATGTCAGTGGCTCCTGCGGTGATCGCGCCATGTGCGCTTGAGCAGTGGGACCAGGATGATGGCGATCCCGATCATCGTCAGCATGGCGCTGGCGGACGCGCGGCTGACAGAGCGGTTCCCGGCCTGGTCCGGCACCAGGAAGTCATAGGTCAGCCATTGCAGCGAAATGACATAGCCCTGTGAGGAGAACCCGACGATCTCTTCGAACGCCCGGTAGGTGTCCATCAGGTGGATCATCGAAACGAAGACGATGAGCGGCATCAGGTGCGGGATGACGATGTACTTCAGGCGCTGCCAGCGGGTCGCGCCGTCGATCAGGGCGGATTCGAGGCTGTCGTGGTTCACCGTCTGAAGCGCCGCGTAGAAGACAATGGCGGCAAAGGGCGCCACGTGCCAGACACGATAGATCATCATCAGGACCTCAATGGTCCAGGCCTGCGCGAACAGGGCGATGTCGCGGTCGAGCATGCGTTCGAGCCAGGCGGTCAGGATACCGTCGCCGCGGAACAGCCAGTTGATGGACAGCGCCCCGATCACCGGCGTGATGATGAATGGCAGGAGCGACACGAAGATCACCGGCCCCTTGACCGAACGGGCAGCGTTGTTGATGGCCAGCGCGATGGCGAGCCCCGTTCCGATCACCAGCGGCAGGGTGATGAAGGTGAAGGTCAGCGTGAAGCGCAGCGCCTTCCAGAAATCGATGGTCTGCAATCCCCGCCAGTCGAACGCCTTGATCGCCGCCCAGGCCCGGTCCGGCTCGAGCACATTGCGGTAGCTCTGCAACCCCACGAAGGTCGTGGTGGTGATGATTTCTCCGTGCTCGTCGAGCTTCGGGACCGAACTCATCTCCGTCACACAGGTCTGCTCCAGGAAGCCGGGGGTACAGGTCTCGACCTCCACGGTCTCATAGACCGGCTGCGTCACCTGGAAGCTCTGCAGGAAAACGCTCACCAAAGGAAAGGCAATGAAAAGAAGCATCATCAGGACGGACGGTCCGACGAAGACTGCGAATGTCTTGAACTTCATTTCTCTGCCTTTCCTCCGGGGAGTACGGGGAGGGTCCCGAAAGGCCCTCCCCGGGGGGACAAACGGGCGTTACTTGACCAGTCCGGCTTCCTTTGCCGCGGTCACATAGGCGGCCTCGATATCAGCCAGGGTCGTGGCTGCATCCTTGGCGCCCGTCAGGTAGTCTGAGATGCCGTTGCCCAGCACGGTGTGCATGATCCCCATCGGGCCGGACCCGGGATAAGGGCGCGCGCCGGCTGCGGCGGTCGCGGCGGCGCCAACGGCCAGCCGACCCGGGGCATAGCCGGGCACGAGCCAGACGGCAGCATCGTTGTTGGCCTTGACCATTTCCTCGTCGATCCCCTCCATGGCGACACGGAACGCGGCGTCGGCTTCTTCGTCGGTCATGTTGGTGGCGAAGACGAGGCCATCCCACCAGAGCGACGTGGCGGGCGCGGCGGATCCCATCGGGGCTGCCGCCATCACCACCTTGCCGACGACCTGGCTCTCTGCCTCGTCATCCATGGCCGCCGCCCGGCTGGCCCAGAGGTTGGACATGGCGATCTTGCCCTGCTGGAACTGCTGCTGGACGTATGTCGAGTCGGACACGAGGTACTCCGGGTCCATGTACTCGGTCAGCGCCTTCATGACTTCCAGAGAAGCAACGCCCTTCTCGTTGTTGATATTGGGCATGTTGCCGTCGGTGAAGAACTCGCCGCCCTCACCGAGGAAGTTGTTGATGAACTCCTCGCCCAGGTTCCAGCCGGTCTTGAATGTGCCGCCAATCGGATATTCCACGACGCCCGCTTCCTTGATCTTGGCAGCAGCATCGAGGACTTCGGCATAGGTCGTGGGCACGGCGATGCCCAGATCGTTCAGGATGTCCTCGCGGTACATCAGGTGCTGGGTGTTCACCATCATGGCGATGGCCATGATCTTGCCGTCGATCTTGATCAATTGGTTCGGTGTCAGGTTGGCACCATACTTCTCAACCAGATCATCGAGCGGACGGATGGAGCCCGCGTTCAGAAGTGGAATGATCGTCGAGTTGGCAACACCACCGATATGGTAGAGCGACGGGTTGGCCGCAAAGGCTTCGGGCTGCTTCTCCCGGAACTCCTGGTCCAGCGAGGCTTCGAAATTGCCGCATTCGGCCATCGCATCGGTCACGGCCTTCCACGCTTCGAAGCCTGCGGAGAGCGACTTCAGCGGCACGGTATTCTCGAAAGCGCATTCCGCAAATGCCACCGAGGACATCAGCGACATGGCGCCAGCAAGGGCTAGGGTTTTGAGCTTCATCTCGTTTTACTCCCTGTGAGTGCGATCCATTGTCGACATCCGGATCGTTGATTTGGGGGGATCACTCCCCGATCCGCGCGCCTGTGTCGGCGGCGAAATGATGGCAGATCGTGTCGGGGACACAGATGGAGACGGTCTCGCCGATCTCCGCGCGATAGGTCTTGTCGGCCTTGACCGACACAAGGGCACCGCCGATCCGGACGGAGATCATTACCGCGTCCCCCAGCAGTTCCTGCGTATAGATCGGAGCATTGATCTGGCCCGCCTCGCCGTCCTGCGCGATCCAGGCGTCCTCTGCCCGGAACCCCAGCACCAGCTTGCCGTCGGGCAGGTTCACCCCGTCGATCAACGTGTGTTCGGAATGGAACATGCCACCGTTCACCTCGCCCTCGATCAGGTTCATCGCCGGTGAGCCGATGAAACTGGCGACGAAGGTGTTGGCCGGGGTGTCGTAGATATCTGTCGGGCTGCCGACCTGCTGGACGATGCCTGCCTTCATCACCACCACGCGGTCGGCGAGCGTCATCGCCTCGATCTGGTCGTGGGTCACGTAGATCGTGGTCACAGCCAGTTCGTGAGAGAGGTTCTTGATCTGCGCACGGGTAGATACACGCAGCTTGGCATCGAGGTTCGACAGCGGCTCGTCCATCAGGAAGACGTTCGGCTCGCGCACAATTGCACGGGCCAGCGCCACGCGCTGGCGCTGGCCGCCGGACAACTCGGCCGGCTTGCGGTGAAGGAAGTCGCGCAATTCCACCATGTCCGCGGCGCGCATGACCTTCTCGTCGTGAGTGGTGGGATCCACTCCGCGGACTTTCAGCGGAAAGCGGATATTCTCGTAGACGTTCATGTTCGGGTAGAGGGCGTAGGACTGGAACACCATGGAGACATCGCGATCCTTGGGCTCCAGGTTATTGACGACCTTTCCGCCAATCGCGATCTCACCTTCGGTCACATCCTCCAGCCCCGCGATCATTCGCATCGTGGTTGTCTTGCCGCATCCGGACGGCCCCAGCAGGACAAGGAATTCGCGATCGGCGATGGTGAGGTTGAAGTCCTCGACTCCAACGAAGCTGCCCCAGCGCTTGTGAACATTGCGGAGTTGGATTTCAGCCATCGGGACCCCTGTTGGTTGTGACACCGCATTTGCTCGATGCATACGCTTGCAAAAAGGTTAGACAGGAATCCGGTTTTCAGGCAAGCTTTTTTGCATACGCATTCAAAACCGGCGCCGATGCTCGGGCATCAAATCAAGACTGCACCGCAAGAGACTGAACAAAAGACAAAATGAACGATCTGCAAAACGCGAAGAGCGTGATCACGAGCCTCTACCGGACGCTGGATGGCGCGCCGAAGGAAGAGATTTCACGCTGCCTTCTGGCGGCTGCGACCCCCGGATACAGGTGGCGGGGCTTCCATCCGTTCAACGAAATCACCGGCGCCGAATCGGTTGCGGAGTGCTTCTGGCTGCCCCTGCGTCACTCCCTGACGCGGTTGCAAAGGCGGCAGGACGTATTCTTTGCCGGACGCAACGAGATCGACGGATTCGAATCGATCTGGGTCGCATCGATGGGCCACCTGATGGGGCTTTTCGATGCGCCCTGGCTCGGGATCCCGCCGACGGGCAAGATGGCCTTTCTGCGGTATTGCGAGTTCAATCGTGTGCAGGATGGAAAGATCGCGGAGACGGCGATGTATTTCGACATCCCCCACCTGATGATGCAGGCGGGATTGCAGCCCTTCCCACCGCAGACCGCCGCCCATCTCGTCCAGCCAGGGCCCATGACCCATGACGGGCTGTTGCACGATCCGCAGGATCCGGCAGAGAGCCAGGCGACGTTGACACTGATCAACGCAATGATCTCCGACCTCGGTCAGTGGCAGCTTGGCCTGCCGCTGGAGGAAGAACTCGCACGCACCTGGGCGGATGACATGATCTGGTGGGGACCGGCCGGGATCGGATCCACCTACACGATCGAACGCTACGCCAAACAGCATTCCGCCCCGTTCCGTGACGGCTTCACCGAGCGATCCGGCACGGGCCACCTCTGCCGGATGGCGGAAGGTCGATATGGCGGCTTCTTCGGGTGGCCGAACTTCGTGGCCACCCCCACCGGTGGCTTCATGGGCATGCCCGCAACTGGCAAGCCCGGCGAGTTCCGCGTCATCGACATCTACCGCCGGGCGGGCGACAAACTGGCGGAGAACTGGATCTTCATAGACCTGCTGCATTTCTGGAAGCAGCAAGGTCTGGATGTGCTGGCCCGAATGGCCGATGTGCCGAGGACCTGAACCATGCAAATTGACGCCCATCATCACCTCTGGGATCTGACCGCGGTCCGGTATCCCTGGCTCATGGAACGTGGCGCGGTGCGCTTCTTCGGCGACCCGACGCCCATTCAGCGGGACTATCTCATAGAGGAGTTCCGGGCCAATGCGCGGGCCATGGGGTTCGGCGCGTCTGTCCACATACAGGTCGGTGCGGCCGATGGGCTGGCAGAGGCCCGGTGGATCCAGACCGTCGCCGACGCCAATCCCGACTGGCCCCTTGCACAGGTGGCCTTCTGCGACCTGACCGCGCCCGATGCTCCGGACATGCTGTCGCGTCTGTCGGCACTGCCCTCGGTGCGGGGCGTCCGCCAGATTGTCGGACGGGCGCCGGGCGAGGACAGCCAGACCGGCACCAACAGCCTTCTGGCCAATCCGGCCTTCGCGGAGCGGCTCGCGCTCCTTGGAGACATGAACCTTTCCTTCGACCTGCAACTGACGCCGGAACTCATGGAGCCCATGGCACGGCTGATCGCCGACACGCCGCGCACGCGCTTTGCCCTGTGTCACGCGGGATCGCCGCACGACCGAAGCCCATCGGGGCTGGCGGACTACGCCCATCGGCTGGAAGCTCTGTCCGCCCTGCCCAACCTCTGGTGCAAGCTCTCCGGCCTTGGCATGTTCGACCACGACTGGACACCGCAGAGCATCGCCCCAATCGTGGAAACCTGCATCGCCCAGTTCTCGCCGGAACGGTTGATGTTTGGCTCCAACTTCCCCGTGGACAGCCTCTATTCCAACTACAGCACCCTCACGCAAGCGATGCGGTCCCTCGTCCCTGAGGAGGCCCACGCAGCGGTCTTTGGCGACACGGCGCGGGCGTTCTACTTCGCCTGATGGTCCACCGATCGTCTGCGGACACCTTGCGGCTTCACGGATTGCGGTTTCCCAAGGGGAAAGGATGGGATATCGCTCGCCGGGACCAACGGGAGGCGGGACATGTCGGACACACCAGAACAAAAACCCCAGAGCGCACCGCTGGACTACCACGAGTTTCCCCGGCCCGGAAAACTGGAAGTCCGCGCAACGAAACCGCTTGCCAACAGCCGCGACCTGAGCCGGGCCTATTCCCCCGGCGTGGCGGAGGCCTGCATGGAGATCGCCGCCGACAGCGCCAACGCAACGCGTTTCACCTCCAAGGGCAACCTTGTCGCCGTTATCTCCAATGGCTCGGCGGTGCTGGGGCTCGGAAACATCGGCGCGCAGGCCTCCAAGCCGGTGATGGAGGGCAAGGCGGTGCTCTTCAAGAAATTCGCCAACATCGACTGTTTCGATATCGAGGTGGACGAGGCCGACCCCGAGAAACTCGCCGAGATCGTCTGCGCGCTGGAGCCGACCTTCGGTGCAGTGAACCTGGAAGACATCAAGGCGCCCGACTGTTTCGTGGTGGAGAAGATCTGTCGCGACCGGATGAACATCCCCGTGTTCCACGACGACCAGCACGGCACGGCCATCGTTGTCGGTGCCGCTGCGACCAACGCGCTTCTGGTTGCCGGAAAGGCCTTCGAGGACATCAAGGTCGTCTCCACCGGAGGCGGCGCGGCGGGCATTGCGTGCCTCGATATGCTGGTGAAACTCGGCGTGAAACTGGAGAATGTCTGGCTTTGCGACCTCAACGGGCTCGTCTACGAGGGGCGCGAGGAGGACATGAACCCGAAGAAGGACAGCTTCGCCCAGGCTTCCGATCTGCGGACACTGGACGAAGTGATCGCGGGCGCGGATCTTTTCCTTGGCTTGTCCGGTCCCAACGTGCTGACGCCGGACATGGTCGCCCGGATGGCCGATCGCCCCATCATCTTCGCGCTCGCCAACCCGACGCCGGAGATCATGCCCGAGGCCGCGCGCGAGGTCGCGCCCGACGCGATCCTGGCCACCGGGCGCTCAGATTATCCCAACCAGGTCAATAACGTGCTCTGCTTCCCGTTCATTTTTCGCGGCGCGCTGGATGTCGGGGCCACGGAAATCAATGACGAGATGAAGCTGGCCTGCATCGATGCCATCGCCTCGCTCGCACGGGCCACGACGGTGGCGGAGACCGCCTCCGTCTACAAGGGAGAGCAGCTGTCGTTCGGGGCGGACTACCTGATCCCGAAACCCTTCGACCCGCGACTGACCGGCGTTGTGGCCAGTGCCGTGGCCCGGGCAGCCATGGCCTCGGGCGTGGCGGCGCGTCCGCTGGAGGACCTGAAAGCCTACAAGGCAAAGCTCGACAGCGCGGTCTTCCGCTCCGCCCTGCTGATGCGTCCGGTCTTCGAAGCCGCCGCCAAGGCCCGTCGGCGCGTGGTCTTTGCCGAAGGCGAGGACGAGCGGGTCCTGCGCACCGCCTCCGCCATGCTGGAGGATACGACCACTGTGCCGATCCTGATCGGCCGCCCGGATGCGGTGAACGCACGGCTGGAGGCCGCGGGGCTCTCGATCCGCCCGGGCGTGGATTTCGAACTGGTCAATCCGGAGCATGACGCGCGCTACCGCGAGTACTGGGAAACCTATCACCGTGTGATGGCCCGCCGCGGCGTGACCCCGGATCTTGCGCGGACGATAATGCGCACCAACACGACGGCGATTGCCGCGATCATGGTCTATCGCGGAGAGGCCGACAGCATGATCTGCGGCACATTCGGGCAGTTCAGCTGGCACCTGAACTACGTCACCCAACTGCTTCAGGAGGGCACGATGGCGCCGGTTGCCGCGCTGTCGATGATGATCCTGCAGGATGGACCGCTTTTCATCGCCGACACCCAGGTGAACCAGCAGCCGACACCGGAGCAGATCGCGAATACGGTCGAAGGATGTGCCCGTCATATCAGGCGGTTCGGCATCACTCCAAAGATCGCACTGTGCTCCTACTCGCAATTCGGCAACCTGGACACGGATTCCGGCCGCAGGATGCGCGGTGCGATGGAGTTGCTCGGCAGCCGGGCGCCGGATTTCATGTACGAGGGCGAGATGCACCTCGACGCGGCGCTCGACGAGGAGATCCGCAACCGGCTGCTGCCGCAATCCCGCCTGGAGGGGGCAGCAAATGCGCTGGTATTCGCCAATGCAGACGCGGCCAGCGCGGTGCGCAACATCCTCAAGATGAAATCCGACGGGCTGGAGGTCGGGCCGATCCTGATGGGAATGGGCAATCGGGCACACGTGGTGACCCCCTCGATCACCTCTCGGGGGCTGCTCAACATGTCTGCCATCGCCGGGACTCCGGTGGATCACTACGGCTGATCGGCCGGAGCTCGAAAATACCGACGCCAAGGCGGGAACAGCCGCTGAGTGGGTTGGCCAATGCCGTCAGGCCGTTCTCCGTGACGAGGGGCCATCGCAGTATGCAAACAGTGTTTGCGCTCCCCTGACGGGGAGCGCGACGCGGGGCGGCGCAGGCGAAATCCCTCACACGGGACACAGGTCTGCCGAGATCCGATTGGCCGTTGTCTCTCCGGATCGCTGTTACTTCGACGACGAAGTGTCCCGCCCACAGCCAAGCACAGCTGTCGCCGCATTGCTCTTGCAAGGATCCGGGTTCAGGAGCTTGGTGACAGGCGTGCGCCGCCCGCACCCGATGGCAGGCTCAGTCCCGTGGCGTGCGCTCGGTCCTGTTCATTCCCGCAAGGTGTCAGGATGAGTCCTTACATCCCTGCTCACCACTGAACGACTGGCGGCACACGCAAGAAGGATGGGCAATGTGCTGTTCGAAGTCGTGAAGCGCGATGCCTTCGGCCCCTTCGAGACATTGCTGCGCTATGCCCTGTCGGGCAATGGATGGCACCGTTGGTGGTTGAGACGTAGCCCCTGCCCCAGAACCGGCATCCCCAGTAGCACTTACTGATCGCAGGGAACTCGCGCTGGACCTTAAAAGACGACCCCCCCTTCATCTTGCGCACGAGATCCGAGATGGCGAGCTTTGGCGGCACCGACACGAACATGCGGACGTGATCGCTCGACAACGCCCCGCGCACGATGTCGACCTCGCTCTCGCGGCCCCCCGTGGTGGCACTTGTAGCGCATCCGCAGGCGCAGCGAGCTGGTCAGAACCTTGTGGCGGCTCTTCTCGACCAGACGATGCTTCTTTCGTGCATCGCATTGCACTGCCGGGCAACGGATAGCGGTGACAAAAGACGCAATGCTTGCCGGAGCCGTTGCAAATGCTAATGCACTCCGGTGAATGAGCCTTCGACTAGCCTACCGCCTGTTCTCGCAAGCGAAAGAACATATCACGCTTCTTCGCGCTGAAGTCGATCCAACTGGAAGCCGGAGAGTTTGCTTCTGGGCGGAGACACTCAACGACACCACTCCGGGCCGTGGTGCGCGTCCCCAACCGCCAACGTTCTGCCAACAGCCCCTACTCCGCAGCCACCGGCGCCACCTTTTCGGCCCGAACAGCCGCGAACTTGAACTCCGGAATTTTGCCATAGGGGTCCAGCGCCGCATTCGTCAGGATATTCGCGGCGGCCTCTACGTAGGCGAAGGGGAGAAACACGTTGCCCTCTGCCACCGCGCGGTCCGACCGGGCCATCACTGTGACACTGCCACGGCGCGTTGTCAGGCGGATGTACTCTCCCGCCTCCACCCCAAGGTCGCGGAGCGTGCGCGGGTGCAGCGAACAGTTCGCTTCCGGCTCCACCGCGTCGAGCACGGTGGCGCGACGGGTCATGGACCCGGTGTGCCAGTGCTCCAGTTGCCGCCCGGTGATCAGGACGAAGGGATACTCCGCGTCGGGCACTTCATCGGGCGGGATCACGTTGGCGGGGGTGAACCGGGCACGGCCATCTTCGCGCGGGAAGCCATCCCCGAACACGATCGCCTGCCCCGGATCGTCCGGAGAAAGCGAGGGGTAGGTCACCGCGCTCTTCTCCAGCCGCTCCCATGTGATGTTGGCAAGCGACGGCATGTTCAGCTTCATCTCGGCAAAAATCTCGCGCGGGTGCCCATAGCTCCAGCCGAGCCCAAGCCGCCTTGCGAGTTCCACCTCGATCCACCAGTCCTCTTTCGCCTCGCCCGGTGGCGACACTGCGGGCCGGCCCATCTGCACCTGCCGGTTGGTGTTGGTCACGGTCCCTGTCTTTTCGTACCAGGCGGAGGAGGGCAGGATCACATCCGCGTAGCAGGCCGTCTCCGTCAGGAAGATGTCCTGCACCACCAGATGCTCCAGCGACGCCAGCGCCGCGCGGGCATGCTCGACATCAGGATCCGACATCGCCGGGTTCTCGCCCAGGATATACATGCCGCGAATGCTGCCCTCATGGACCGCGTCCATGATCTCCACGACAGTCAGACCCTTCCGGGCACTGAAATCCTCCGACCCCCAGACCTCCGTGAAGGCGGACCGCACACCGTCGTCTGTCACGCTCTGGTAGTCCGGCAGGAACATCGGGATCAGCCCGGCGTCCGAGGCTCCTTGCACGTTGTTCTGTCCGCGAAGCGGGTGCAGCCCGGTGCCCGGTCGACCCACCTGCCCCGTCATGAGCGCCAGCGAGATCAGGCACCGGGCGTTGTCGGTGCCATGGACATGCTGGCTGACGCCCATGCCCCAGAAGATCATTGCCGCCTGCGCGCCGGCAAAGGTCCGCGCCACGTCGCGCAGCACGTCAGGTGCAATCCCGCAAGCCTCCGCCATCGCCTCGGGCGGGAACCCGGCGAGGTGATCTTTCATCGCCTCCCAGTTCTCCGTCATCGCAGCGATGTACTGCCGGTCATAGAGCTCCTCCTCCACGATCACATGCATGATCGCGTTGAGCAGCGACACATCCGCCCCGGGCCTGAACTGCAGCATGTGGGAGGCGAAGCGTTTCATCCCGTGACCGCGCGGGTCCATCACGATGAGCTTGCCGCCGCGCTTGACGAACTGTTTGAAGTAGGTCGCCGCGACAGGATGGTTCTCCATCGGGTTGCAGCCGATGACGATGGCAACGTCGGCGTTCTCGATCTCGTTGAAGGTCGCAGTCACGGCACCGGACCCGACATTCTCCAGCAGGGCAGCAACCGAGGACGCATGGCAAAGCCGCGTGCAGTGATCGACGTTGTTATGGCCGAACCCCTGTCGGATCAGCTTCTGGAAAAGGTAGGCCTCCTCGTTGGAGCACTTGGCCGAGCCAAAGCCCGCAACACGCGTGCCCGCCTCCTCGCGCAGCTTCGCCAGACCGTTGGCCGCGGCGTCCAGCGCCTCGTCCCAGCTTGCTTCCCGGAAATGCGTGAGCGGATTGCCCGGATCGACGTTCAGCCCCTTGGGCGGCGCGTCGTCGCGACGGATGAGCGGCCGTGTCAGCCGGTGGGGGTGATCGATGTAGTCGAAGCCGAACCGGCCCTTTACGCAAAGGCGGTTCTCGTTGGCCGGTCCGTTGATCCCCTCAACTGACCGGATACTGCCGTCCTTTACTTTCAACGACAGCTGGCAGCCGACACCGCAATAGGGGCAGACCGTCTCGACCTCGCTGTCGAAATCGCCGCTGTCGCCGGCCTGCGCCGCGTCGAGCAGGGCCGCCGGCATCAGCGCGCCGGTGGGGCAGGCCTGCACACACTCGCCGCAGGCCACGCAGGACGACGCGCCCATGGCATCGCCCTGATCGAAGATGATCCGGGCATCATGGCCACGCGCCGCCATGCCGATCACGTCGTTCACCTGCACCTCGCGGCAGGCCCGAACGCACAGGTTGCAGTGGATGCAGGCATCGAGGTTGACGCGCATTGCCACGTGGCTCGCGTCGAGCAAGGGAACACGCGCCTGCTCCAACGCCGGAAAGCGGCTTCCGGTCACGCCGGTCGCTGCCGCCATCGCGGCGAAATGGGAGGAGGCATCGTGCGCGACCTCCGGCTGGTCGGCGGCCAGCAGCTCGATCACCAACTCCCGTGAGCGCCTTGCCCGGTCGGTATCGGTCTTCACGACCATGCCCTCCGCCGCGGGGCGGATGCAGGAGGCAACGAGTGTGCGCTCTCCCTCGACCTCGACCATGCAGGCACGACAGTTTCCGTCCGGGCGGTATCCCGGCGCAGGCATGTGGCAGAGATGCGGGATGACAAGGCCCCTGCCCTGCGCTGCCTCCCAGATGGAGGTGCCTTCGGGGACCGTGACCTCGGCCCCATCGAGGTTGAACGTGACCATTGCGGTGGGCGATCCGTCAGCCATGTCCCTGCTCCCTCTTGTGCTGGCAGACCGTGCGATGCGCCTGTGTCGAAACCGTTCCGAAGCGTGATCCGGGGGCCGTTCGCATCACACCTCCTCCGGGAAAAACTTCAAGGTCGAGCGGATCGCGTTGGGCGCCGCCTGCCCGAGGCCGCAGATGGAGGCATCCGTCATCACCTGGCACAGGTCCTCCAGCAACGCGCCGTCCCATCGCTCGGCCTGCATCAGCTTCACCGCCTTCTCGCAGCCGACCCGGCAGGGCGTGCATTGTCCGCAGCTTTCGTCCTCGAAGAAGCGCATCATGTTGAGCGCCGCGGCGCGGCAGTCGTCCCAGTCCGACAGGATCACCACCGCCGCCGAGCCGATGAAGGTGCCGAAAGGCTGGAGCGTATCGAAGTCGAGCGGCACATCGTCGACAGAGGCAGGCAACAGCCCCGACGACGGCCCGCCGGGCTGGAACGCCTTGAACCTGTGGCCGTCCAGCATGCCGCCAGCGGCCGCGATCACATCGAGGATCGTGGACCCGGCGGGGAGCAGGTAGACGCCGGGCTCCTTCACCCGACCCGACACCGAGTAGTTCCGCAGCCCGGTGCGCCCGTTCCGCTCCACGCTGTTCATCACCTCCGGGCCGAAGCGCGCCACGCGGGCGACCCAGTACAGCGACTCGACATTGTGCACGAGCGTCGGCTGACCGAAGAGGCCGACCTGCGCCACGAAAGGGGGGCGGTGGCGCGGGATGCCGCGCTTGCCCTCGATCGACTCGATCATCGCGCTTTCTTCGCCGCAGATGTAGGCCCCTGCCCCGCGCCGAAGTTCGATATAGCCAGGCGCGACGATCCCCGCAGCCTCCAGCCGTGAAATGGCACGTCGCAGGATCCACAGCACCGCCGGGTATTCGTCGCGCATGTAGAGGTAGCATTTCTCTGCCTCCACCGCCCAGGCGGCGATCAGCATGCCTTCAAGGAACATGTGGGGGTCGCGCTCGATGTGGTGGCGGTCCTTAAACGTGCCGGGCTCGCCTTCGTCGCCGTTCACCGCAAGGTAGCGTGGCCCCGGATTGGCCCGAACAAACCCCCATTTCTTGCCGGACGGGAAGCCTGCGCCGCCCATGCCGCGCAATCCCGCTTCCGAGATCTTCTCTTGCAAATCTTCCCAGTCGCCGTTCTCCCGAAGCGCGACGAGGGTGCGATAGCCACCGTCGGCAAGGTATTCCGCGTAGCGTTTGTAGTCAGGAATGCGTGGCTCGACCTCCCCGGCGTGCATGGCCGCGATCACCTTCTCCGCCGTGGCATGGTCGACGTGGTTGTGGCCCAACTCCACGGCGGGTGCGGTATCGCAACGGCCCATGCAGGGGGCACGGAGCACACGCACCTCCGCCGGATCGGTTCCCGCCTCCAGGGCCGCCTTCAGCGCCTGGGCCCCTGCCATCTCGCAGGAAAGGGAATCGCACACCCGGATCGTCAGCGCGGGGGGCGGTGTCTCTCCCTCTCGGACGACGTCGAAATGGGCATAGAAGGTGGCGACCTCGTACACCTCGGCCTGCGCCAGCCGCAACTCCTCGGCGAGTGCGCAGATATGGGCGGCCGAGAGATGTCCATGCCGATCCTGAATCAGGTGGAGGAACTCGATCAGAAGATCGTGCCGGCGGGGTCGATCCCCCAGCAGCGCGCGCACCTCCCGCAGCGCACCGTCCTCCGCCTGCCGACCCTTCGGGGTCTTGCGGCTCTTGCCGGTGCCCTTCCGCTTCCAGATGCCTTTCTGATCATCCAATGGTGCCATCAGGTGCCCTCCCTCATCAAAGGAGCGTTGCATCAGCGGAATGGATCGTCAAATCACCGATTTTGAAGAAGCAATAAGCGCGTGTTATCGACTAGACGTCAAGAACCCGCCGCAGCGCCGCGACCGTCGGCAGCCCGGCTCCACGGACCGGCGTGACAAGGCTGACCGACTTCTCCACCACCGGATCGACAAGGGGCAGCGCGACCGTCGCTTCGAACCCGCCGAGGCTTTCCAGAAGGACGCGAGGCACCACTGTCGCGGCAAGACCTTCGACCGTCATCACCAGCGATGCGGTGAAACCACTGGTTTCCGCCACCACATGGGGGTGGACGCCGACGTCCTCGAAAACCTGGTCGAGTATGCGGCGGTTTTGCATCCCGGGTTCCAGAAGGCTCAGCGGCACCTCGGCCAACTCCGCCCACCCGACCTGACCCGTCAATCGCGGCGCCAATGCGCGCGGCGCCAGCAGGACATAGCTTTCCTCGTAGATAGGCTCGATCCGCATGAGGTCCGGGGACGCGCCTTCGGTATAGGTGATGCCCGCATCGAACACCCCGTGCTCGATCCCCTGCTGCACCGCCAGCGAGGAGGCCGCCTGCAATCGCACCGTGATGCCGGGATGCGCCTGCCTGAGCCGCTGCACCAGTCGTCCGGCATAGGCCATCGCCGTGGGGATTACCCCGAGCGCAAGCTCGCCCGAGATCTCGCCACGGACGGCGCGGATCTCCTGCTCAAGAGCCTTGACCTCGTCTAGTACCCGGCGGGCATGCCGCACGACGGTCTCGCCCTCGGTGGTCAGCCCCTGAAACCGGTTGCCGCGCCGGACGATCTGCGTATCCAACCGCTCTTCGATCTTGCGGATTCGCATGGAGAAGGCAGGCTGTGACACCCCGCAGGCCTCCGCCGCCCTGGCAAAGTGCTTGTGCAGCGCGAGCGCGCTCAGAAACTCAAGATCCCGCAGGTCGAGCATTGCGTCCGTCCTCTCTTCTTCCCTGCCATATCGCAGCGCGCGACGTCGGGCTACAGGGACACGGCCGGCGCCGACGCTCAGGTCCATTTGGCCACTTGGTCCAACCCTGCAAATATGCGAGGAAAGTTCCCGAGCGACCGCCAAAGGTGCGGCCCGCAAGAAATTTCTGGAGGAGGTCGCTATGGCCGATGGAACCGGCGGCACGGAATTGCCGCACCTTCCGAGCTATGTGAGTGTGCCGGGACAGACGGACGTGCTCTTCGTGGTCGTGGCCACCTTTGTGATCCTGCTCATCCTCGGGCTCGGGATCTTCTACTTCAAGCTGCATGCGCTTCCCGAACAGATGGCCCATTCCAAGAGCCCCGCGCAGTATCAGCTTGTCGCGATCCTCGCGCTGATCGGGCTTCTGACCCACAACAATGCGTTCTGGATCGGTGCCCTGCTGCTCGCGGCGATCTCGTTGCCCGATTTCCTGACGCCCTTGCGCTCGATTGCCATGTCTCTCCAGAAGATGTCAGGCTCCGAGGCGCCTGAGCCTGAACCGAGTGCCGATGTGACTCGCTATACACGGGCCGCGCAGAGCGATTTCGTCGATCGCGACGCCTGGGAAGACCGCGACGCAGCGGAGGGAGAAAAGAATGCTTGAACTCCTGTTCTGCGCGACCTTCACACTCCTGCCGGACTACCTCTATCGGCGCTTTCGGCAAGGGAAGCGGATCGGGCACGAGATCACGCTCTTCTCTGTCTGGTACGAGCTTCGGATCGGCCTGACGACCTGCCTCATGCTGACGATCGCGCTGATCACCGTGGTGTTCTACTACCACCCGTCCAGCACCAACGTGACGTCCTTCTTTCGTACCGTCTCCATCCTGCCGGAGGGCAGTGGCCGCGTGAAGGAAATCTTCATCGCGACCAACGACGAGGTAAAGCAGGGGGATCTGCTTTTCACCCTGGACGACAGGACGCAACGAGCCGCGGTTGACAGTGCCGAGAAACGCGTGGCCGAGGTCGAGGCGGAGTTCGACACGGCAGAAGCCGAACTCGCCGCGGCGCAGGGTGCCGTGGATCAGGCGCAAGGCGCGCTCACGCAGGCCGAGGAAGAACTCGAAATACGGGCCCAGTTGCTCGCGGAGGGCTCACCCGCGACCAGCCCGCGCGAGGTGGAGCGGCTCGAGAATACGGTCGATTCCCGTCTCGGTGCCTATGAGACGGCACAGGCGCAGTACAAGGCCGTGGAAACGAAGCTGACCAGGTCCCTGCCTGCCAAGCTGGAAACGGCCAAGGCCCAGTTGGAGGAGGCCAATACCGCGCTGTCGAAGATGGAAGTCTACGCCGGGGTCAACGGAGTAGTGCAGCAATTCGGGCTGCAGGTTGGCGACATCGTCAATCCGTTCATGCGCCCGGCCGGACTTCTGGTACCACCGGCGGTCGGGGACGGCATCTTCCAGGCCGGCTTCAACCAACTGAATGCCCAGGTGATCAAGCTGGGCATGATCGGTGAGATGACCTGTCTGTCACAGCCCTTCTTCATCGTGCCGGTCCGGGTGTCGGCCCTGCCTCCTGTTGTTGCGACCGGTCAATTTCGTCCGTCGGACCAGCTGCTCGACGTCCAGGATCGCGCGCGTCCGGGGACATTGCTGGTCCAGGTCGAAGAGGTTTTCGAGGGGTCGACCGATCGGATTGCCCCGGGCTCGAAGTGCATCCTGAACCTCTACACCGACAACCACGAGCGCCTTGCGACCGAAGAGTTCGGGTTCTGGCATGGCCTCTACCTGCACATGGTGGATACGGTCGGACTGGTTCACGCACTGATCCTGCGCATTCAGGCCCTTATGCTGCCGGTCAACGGCCTTGTCCTGACCGGGGGCCACTGAAGCTTCGGCCTGACTTTGCGCCGCCCGATCCGCGCACAAACGGTTCGGGCGGTCAAATGGCGCTGTGGTGCCCGCGAGGGGGGGGTGACAGCCGCCGGGCAGAGCCCGAGCGGCGACAGCGCCGCTTCGCGGCGTGCACCTGCGGTGCGGCGGGTGAGCTTGGCTTCTGCAGCGCGCCGCGCCCGAAGGGCGCCACGCCCAACGGGAGGAGATGCATCTTCGATGCGGCGACGACGGGCGGGAGCCATCCGACCTGCCGTTCCCCTTGTGCAGGCCGATGTGTGGCAGAACACCGATGCCCCGGAAGCTAGCCCTTCCTGACGGCGGCCTCGGCGGCACGGCGCGCCTCCTTCGCCTTCACCTGCAAGCGGCGGTAGTGCAGCGTAGGCTCCGTGTAGCCGGACGGCCAGTTGCCATCGTTGAACACCAGATCACAGGCCGCCTGAAAGGCATGGCTGCCAAACTCGGGCGCCATCGGCCGATATTCCGGGTCGCCGGCGTTCTGCGCATCCACCTTCTCTGCCATCCGCCGCATCGCCTTCATGACCTGGGCTTCGTCAACGATGCGGTGGTGCAGCCAGTTGACCAGCGCCTGGCTTGAGATCCGACAGGTCGCGCGATCCTCCATCAGGCCAACGTCGTTGATATCGGGCACCTTGGAGCACCCCACACCGTGGTTCACCCACCGCACGACATACCCCAGGATGCCCTGACAGCAATTGTCGACTTCGGCGGCAATCTCTTCCGCCGAGAGGTCGCGCTCCAGCAACGGGATTGTCAGCAGATCGTCGAGCGAACCGCGTGGCGCGCCACCGCTCTCCTGGGCGATCTCGTCCTGCCGGTCGGCGACATTCACGATGTGGTAGTGGGTGGCGTGCAGTACAGCGGCCGTGGGGCTCGGCACCCAGGCGCAATTCGCACCGGCGAGCGGATGGGCGATCTTCTGTGCCAGCATATCGGCCATCAGGTCGGGCATCGCCCACATGCCCTTGCCGATCTGCGCCCGCCCTTTCAGACCACAGGCGAGCCCGATGTCGACGTTGCGATCCTCGTAGGTCTTCAGCCACAGCGCGCTCTTCATCTCCGCCTTCGGCACCATCGGTCCGGCTTCCATGGAGGTGGAGGTCTCGTCACCGGTCCGATCCAGGAACCCGGTGTTGATGAAGCAGACACGATGACGCGCGGCGTGGATGCAGGCGGCAAGGTTCGCGGAGGTCCGCCGTTCTTCGTCCATGATACCGATCTTGACGGTATAACGCGGCAGGCCCAGGAGCTCCTCCACGCGTGAAAACAGGTCATCCGTCAGCGCCACCTCGTCGGGCCCGTGCATCTTCGGCTTCACGACATAGACCGACCCCTCAGTGCCGTTGACCGGCCCGCCTTCGCGCGACAGATCATGCATCGCGATCAGGGTGGAAAGGAGCGCATCCATCAGCCCTTCGCCGATCTCCTTACCCTCCGGATCCAGAACCGCTGGCGTGGTCATCAGGTGCCCCACATTGCGTACCAACATCAGCGACCGCCCCTTGAGGACCCTCGGGCTGCCATCCGTCGCGGTATAAGGGATGTCGGGGTTCAGTGCCCGGGTGAAGGTCTTGCCGCCCTTTCTGACCTCCTCGGTCAGGTCGCCTTTCATCAGGCCGAGCCAGTTGCGATAGGCCAGCGCCTTGTCCGGCCCGTCGACGCAGGCCACGCTGTCTTCCATGTCCATGATCGTGGACACCGCGGCCTCGACGATGATGTCGGAGATGCCCGCCGGATCGGCGGCCCCCACTTCCGTCGTGGGGTCGAAGACGATGCGAATATGCAACCCGTTCACCC
Organism: Aliiruegeria haliotis; assembly: GCF_003003255.1. Lineage (GTDB taxonomy): Bacteria > Pseudomonadota > Alphaproteobacteria > Rhodobacterales > Rhodobacteraceae > Tropicimonas > Tropicimonas haliotis. The sequence goes on along the minus strand of NZ_PVTD01000001.1, from coordinate 187,948 downwards.
GCAGCAACACCTCTGCCAGGGCCCCGGTGTCGGGATTGATGACCGTTCCCGCGAAGCCGCCCGGATCGGCGAGCGCGGTCACCGCCTCGCCCAGCAACAGACCAAGGTTCGGCCCGTCGAACGTCACCCCCGTCAACTCTGACCAGGTGCCCGCCCCAAGGGGGACGACCTTGTCGAGATGCGCCTTGGCCCAGTCGATCACCTGCGCGCCCCGCGCGGCATCGTAGCCTGCCCCTTCCGGCAGGCTTCCCAGCGCGTCAGTGCCGTAGAGCGCGTCATACAGGCTGCCCCACCGCGCATTGGCCGCATTCAAGGCGTAGCGCGCGTTGGTGATCGGGACCACGAGCTGCGGTCCGGCGATGGAGGTGAACTCCGGATCGACATTGTCCACATCGATGGAAAACGGCTCGGGCTCCGGCACGAGGTACCCGATCTCCTCCAAAAACGCACGGTAGGCCAAGGGGTTGTGCCCACCGTCGCGGTTGTTCAGATGCCACGAATCGATCTGCTGATGAATCCGCGCCCGGGTTTCCAGCGCCGCCTTGTTGCGGGGACCGAATTCCGACACGATCGCAGCCAGCCCTTCCCAAACCGCCTCGGACGGAACACCCGTGCCCGGCACGGCTTCCTCTTCGATGAACCGCGCCAGATGCTCTTCAACCTGCAGCCCGCTGCGCTCGACATAAGTCACCACAAGGATCCTCCGCGTACTTCCCCAATCCGTCTGTCACGAACCCTAGCAGAACCGTCAGGTGCTTCAATCGACACCGCGCGGAAGGCATCCATCGGGTCACGGCAGGCTCGACCTCATGCGCAATGCCGCAGGCTGCGGCCGCCGTGTTGCGTGCGCCCGCGCCTTCGTTTGCCGGGATTGAAACGACCTCAGAAGCGGATATTCCAGAGCAGGAACGGACCGGCCTTGTTGTAGCTGGTGACAAACTCGTCCTCGGGCAGATCCCAGTCCATCTCCCGGTATCCGAACACAACATCGCCACGGCCATATTCATACCCGATGCCGACCAAGGCCTGCCACGTCATGTCGGACTGACCGGTGCCGATGTCGAAGTTGAACGGCACGAACCAGTTTTCGTTGATCATCGCCCGGCCGTTCAGTCCGACGACTGCATCCCAGTAGGAGGCACTGTCGCTGAACTTGAAAGACTGGGCATTTGCATCCACCTGGAAATCCGTGTCGAGGTTCAGATAGCGCGCGCCGAAGGTTCCGTAGAGTTGGTAGCTGTCGGTCTGCGCCAGCTTGTACCCGCCGCCGAAGGAAAAGATCCGCTCCTTGATGTCGACGTCACCGAATGCGTCGATACCGCCAGCGGGTTCGCCGGGAGCGAGCGCAAAGCTCCTGTCTCCGTCCTTGGTCAGGTGCGCGTAGGAAAACTCGCCAAAGACGAGCCACGGATCCCGGAATGCAACAAGCGCCCCCATCAGTGCGAAGTTGAGGTTCTCCACGATCTTGTCGAACCCGATTGCAAGCTCCTTGCCACCGGCGGTCTCCTTGATCTCGGTTCCCCAGAGATAGAGCTTGAGCTCGTAGACCCAGTCGTTGGTGCCTGCATAGGGCGAAGTGCCTTGTGCCGAGGCCATCGGAGCCATGGTCGACAATGCGGCCGCAACGGCAGTGCATAGAAATCTGTTCATCCCGAAGTCCTTCCTCCCAATTCGACGTGCCAACGAGTATCGACGGTCGTCCCGCCAATTCTACAACACTATCGGCAACAAGAGTATCGGATCGGGCTGCGGCACATGAAAGCACTGCACGGCATCACCGAATCATCTCTTGAAAAGCGATTCGGCGTTCCCTGGGACGGGTCCACGGTTCCTGCAGACATGCCGCCGGTGTTTTTCTCGCCCCGGGGTGGCGAAGGTCATGCACCCGCCCCTTGATCCATCAACACATTCACATTACATTATGACTTGGATGCGGGACCGACATCGGGTCCGTAAAGTGGCGCCGTGCATTTGGACCTGGAACCGTTCCGTGCGCCACCAGCCCCCCGACGCATCGCCGGGCAGGGCACCAGAGGCGATGTTCCTGTAGCGGGCACCAAGTGCGCCCACGACGCATCAAATGTCTCGACCGAGGACTATTCACTTGGGGATCGGGTTGAACTCGCCCCCTCCGGATGCGACCTTTGCCGTTGCGAACTGGATGGAAACGCTATGGAAGACCTCTCAATTCAAGAAGACACCTCCGTGCTGCCCGTGGTCGACGAGCGCACGACGGAGGAAGAACTGGACCAGATCGCCACAAAGGCGACACAGGCGGCCAACTTTCTCAAGGCCATCAGTCATGAAGGTCGACTGATGATCCTGTGCCATCTGGTTTCGGGCGAGAAATCGGTCACGGAGCTGGAGCATTTGCTCTCCGCCCGCCAGGCCGCCGTGTCGCAGCAGCTTTCCCGCCTGCGGCTGGAAGGCCTTGTCCAGCCGCGCCGGGACGGCAAGACGATCTACTATTCGTTGGTCGACGACCGCCCGCGCAAGATCCTTGAAGTGGTCTACGAGTTGTTCTGCGCCGAGGACAGGGCCTAGACGCCCCCCGTGAAGCGGGCCACCGGCCCGCCTCCTCGCTTTGCCGAAATCGCCGCGCCGCATTCGGGCGCACCGACAGCGAATCGCCGTGCCCGGCGTTCCCTGTCAGTAGGGGCCGCGGATGTGTTCCTTGACCTCTGCCTCGTAGAATGCCGCCAGGTCGACCCGCATCGGTTCTGGCAGCGGGGCAAGATCCGAAACTGAGACATTGCGCATCACCTGGTCGGGCGCACTGGCCCCGGGAATGATCGTCGAAACAGCCGGATGATCAAGAATCCAGCGCTGTGCCAGACCGGCCAGCGTCACTCCTTCAGGCAGCATGGGTTTCAGGCGATCGGCCAGCGCCACGGCTGTTTCGAAGGGAATTCCGGCAAAAGTCTCTCCGACATTGAACGCCGCACCGTCGCGGTTGAAGCTCCGGTGATCGCCTTCGGCGAACTGGCTGTCGACGCGGAATTTCCCGCTCAGGACACCGCTGGCCAGCGGCAACCGCACGATGATACCGACACCCCGCGCCGCCGCCTGCGGCAGCAACTCGGAGGACAGCTTCTGCCGGAACAGGTTGAAGATCACCTGAAGCGATTGCAGCCCATTCTGCTCGAGGCAGAGCAGCCCCTCCTCCACCGTCTCGACGCTGGCGCCGAAGTGGCGGATCGCCCCGTCGTCCTGTAACTTGCGGAGCCAGTCGAAGATCACGCCGTCGCGCAGGACATCCGTCGGGATGCAATGCAGCTGAAGCAGGTCCAGCGCCTCAACCCCGAGCCGCTCGCGCGAGGCATCGACTCCGCGTCTCAGGGCGTCCTCGGTGTAGCCGTCCGGGTAGACCCCGGCGCCGCGACCGAACTTCGTGGCGACCCGGATCGGTGCCCCGTCGTGGTGCCGCAGGAACTGGCCGATCAGGTCCTCGCTGCGCCCCTGACCATAGACATCGGCCGTATCGAAGAAGCTCACACCCTGCTGTGCAGCCGTTTCCAGGATCTCCAGCGCGATATCCCGGCGCAGCCCGGACCCCCAGTCGGACCCGAGTTGCCAGCACCCCAACCCGACTTCGCTCACCTCGAAGCCATTTGCGCCTAATTGTCTGGTTTTCATGGAACATCCCTCCGATACCGGGCGCCCACCGACAAGTCCGACGCCCTCGAAACCGGAGTCCTTGTCCTGCGCCCGAACGGAGAGGTCAAATGCTTCCGCGCCGGAACACCCCTGTCCGGGGCGCGGTGGATCGTCACTGGGGCGCGCGCGACTAGTCCGCGGCGGTGATGGCATCCTTGCGGTAGCGATAGGCCGTCTTCCCGGCCAAAGGCGCGTAGGCGGGGTGCTTGCCATGGGCGCTCGGTGCGCCGGTTAACTCTGCGATATCGTCGCGATAGGTGCCGGTGACAAGCTGACGCTCTCGTTCGACACGCGCGTTGATCCGCTGCGTCGAGGCAGGCAGGACAACGACCTCCTGGGTCACTGGGATGTCGTTGGTGATCTCGACGGGTTGCTGGCAGGCCACAAGACCGCTGCCCAGCACCAATGCAGCTCCGAGGCGCATCGCGCGCGCTCCGAGGTTCGCCCCCGGACCCCGACCTTGGCTCGTTGTATCCTCGACGTCCAACACAGTGCTTTCCTTCCATGGCCCGCATCAACTTCCGGCAAGGAAACAATACCGTGCAATGCGCATCCGGTATACCACTGATTTGGCACTGCAAATACCGGCGCCACCGAAAGTGGCAGGGTCAGCCGCGATTGACGCTCGCAATTGCCGCATCCGGGACCATCGGGACCGCAGTGGATTCCACCCGAGAACAGGGCATTTGACCTTGCTCGCCCGCAGGTCGGCGTGCCGCCCCTCGATTGGCAGTGGTCCGCTCTGGGTCCCCGCCGTTTCCGCAGCCGACCACCGGATCCGTCAGCGAACGCCCCAAAGGCGAGATGCTCCAAGCCCGGTCAGCTTGCCTGCGACGAGCGCAGCCGCAGAGAGCCGCACTCCGCGCAGACGAGCTTGCCGACCAGCGGGTCCGCTAGTTGTGGTGCGCATAGAGCGCAGCCACCGCGCAGGAGACCAGGCGCGACTTCTCGTCATCCGCGCGGCTGGTCAGGATCACCGGGCACTTGGCCCCGATCACGATCCCGCCTGCCTCAGCATGGGCGATGAAGGTCAGCTCCTTGGCCAGCATATTCGCCGACTCGAGGTTGGGCGCGATCAGGATTTCCGCCTGTCCGGCGACCATGGACTGAATCCCCTTCGTCCGCGCAGCCTCGATGTCGATTGCATTGTCCATCGCCAGCGGACCATCGACCAGCGCGCCCTTGATCTGGCCACGTTCCGCCATCTTGGCGATTGCAGCGGCATCGAGGGTGGAGGGGATCTTCGGTGTCACGGTCTCAACGGCCGACAGAATCCCCACCTTTGGCTCCGGCATGCCCAGCGTATGCGCAAGGTCGATGGCATTCTGGGTGATGTCGACCTTGGTTTCCAGGTCCGGTGCAATGTTGATCGCGGCGTCCGAGATCAGCAACAGATGCGTCAAGCCCGGCACATCCATGACAAAGACATGGCTCAGCCGACGCCCGGCACGCAATCCGCCGTCGCGCTTAACAACCTGTCCGAGCAACTCGTCGGTGTGCAACTGGCCCTTCATGACGGCTTGGGCACGTCCTTCGTTGACAAGCCGCACGCCGATCGCCGCGGCAAGCCGGTGGCTCGGCTCGTGGATCAGCTCGAACTGAGAGATATCCCGGCCGAGGTCCAGCGCCGCGGCGCGGATCAACTCCTCGTCCCCAATCAGGATCGGGTCGATAATCGTCTGCTCGGCGGCCATCAGCGGCCCGAGCAGGGCGTCCCCTTCTTCCGGCGCGACAACGGCGGTCTTTATCGGGGGCAACGGCCTTGCCTCTTCCAGCAACTTGTCGAAATGAGCGTGTTTTTCGACGATGAGGCCGGGGATATCGCCGACATTGTAGTCCATCGGCTCGGTCGGCGCATAGACCTGCACCTCCCCCGTCGCGAGCTTCTTGCCCCCGGTCGTATCGACACGGCAGGAGAACCGGGCGACATTTTCGGCAAGCTTTTCCAGCAACACCACCCGGATGATCAGTTCATCCCCGGCATGAGCCCGCTCGAAGAACTCCATCCTGTGGGACTTGTAGAGCGTTCCCGGTCCCGGCAGCTTGTTGCCCAGCGCGGAGGACACCAGCGTCGTCACCCACATGGCAGGCGCCACCGGTTCATGCAGCCCGGCATCGCCCTCCAGCTCCTTCATGCGTGGGAAGTGCTTGGGGTTCATGTTGCCTGTGATGTTCGCAAAGACAAAGAAATCGTCCGCCCGGCAGATCCGGCGAACCTCCGCCTCCATGCCGACCTCGAGCTGGTCCCAGGGTACGTTGGTCAGTGTGGTCATTTCGCCATCCTTGCTGTGGGCCCGCATCACCGGACCTGTCAGACCGGGACGTGTGGCCCGGTCTGCCGGAGCGCATTTCGCCTAGGCATGTAGTATGACTAAACCCTGAACTTCCACCGCCCAGCGGCTCAAAAACGCCCGGGTGACGCAAGTGCCACTGAGATCCGGCCAATATGCCGCAGCGCGGCAGCCCGCGGCACGCCCCCTGTCCGGCCATGCCCGCGCGATGCCGAAGGCGCTTTGCGACCTCTGGCGCGCGTGCTAGCACGGTGGCAGGGACGATTTCGACAAGAGGAAGGGCAAACCCGTGAAATCCATAGCTTTCGCCGCATTCACCCTGATGGCCGCAGCTGCTCCGGCGCTTTCCCAGGATGCCCGATATACCCTTGAGCTGAACAACGCCCGTGCGGCGGAAACCGGCTGTCGTCTGACCTATGTGGCGATGAACGCCACCGGGACAGACCTTTCTGCCACCTCCTTCGAGGTTGCGGTGTTCGACCAGGACGGAAAGGTAAATCGCCTGCTCATCCTGGAGTTCGGTGCGTTGAAGGATGGCCGGACCAAGGTGGTTCAGTTCGACCTTGCGGAGCAGGGCTGCGAGGATATCTCCCGCCTACTGGTCAACAGCGTCGCCGAATGCAGCGCCACCGAGGGCACCGCACCGGATTGCCTCGACGTGCTGGAGGCGAGTTCGCGCACCGATATCGACTTCGGGCTGTGAGCCTAACGGAGCAGTTTTCCGGCTGACGCCCCCCTGTGGTCACTGGCGCGCACGGGGCGTTGTTCCTGCAAGGCGAGCCCATGCCTCCGATCCGTGCGGATTGTGTGCAACCGATGCATCGACCGCCGGGGAGGTGGGGCGGCTTGCATGCAGGCATTGCATCCCCGCCCATGCCGCTGCCCGCTATGTGATGCACTCTCTCCGGCGACCTCTGTCGTTGCATTCGCTGCATTGCGGCATTGCACATGCGGCACTGGCGCTGCTACCGCTAACAACTATCCTTTAAGCAGGAACGCAAAAAAAGGATTTTGTCATGACCGAGCAGAACAGTGAGTTCAGAAACACCGCCGCCGACTTCCGCCGGATCGAGCGTGAGGCACAACGGGCGCAGGCCGAAGCCCTTCGTGGCATGGTCTCTTCCGCAGGCTCCGCACTGGGTCGGGTGATCAAGGCTCCGCTGGCGCTCTTCGCGCGGGCAACCGGCAATCGGCTCTCCGGCGACAACACCTACCGGCGACACCTCGCCTCGATGAAGCGCAACAGCGTCACGACGTCGATCCTCTGATCCCGACCTGAAGGCAAAGGGGTTTCACTCACCCCCGACGCCCGAATCCCCGGCCCCCGCCTGTTTTCCACCGGCGGGGGCCGTGTCGTTCTACCACCCTGCCCTAGCGCGGCGGGCGCACCGCTAAAATACCTGTCGCGGCGTGCCCTCCCCTCGGCGGGGCCAGACAGGCGCGGACAGGAATGGCATCACCGCCGCCATGGTATCAGGCATCTTCAAATCTCGTCTCGAGTGCCGCACTGTGCTACGCGGCATTCAGGAGGCCCGTCATGGATGGTTTCACGCGCTACGCGATCTTCTACTACCCCCCGGACGGGCCGCTTGCCGATTTCGGTGCACGCTGGCTGGGCTGGGATCCGCGCACCGGGCGCAGGCTCGCCCACCCGGCACTCCCCGGTCTGCCGCGTCCCGTTGCGGCGATCACGGGGACGCCCCGAAAATACGGGTTTCACGGCACGCTGAAGCCACCGTTCCAACTGGCGCAGGGCTTCGACGTTTCGGAGCTTCACGCCGCAACGGAGGCGCTTGCGGCCTCGCTGGCTCCGGTCCTTCTGGATGAGCTGACACTGGCACGCATCGACGGATTCCTGGCGCTTGTGCCAGAGGGCGAGACGACACCGCTGGCGCTCCTCGCTGCCCGTGTGGTCGAGGCGCTCGACGCCTTCCGCCAGCCCCCCGAGGAAAACGAGCTTGCCCGCCGGCGCGCGCCCGGCCTCAGTGACCGGCAGGAAGTCCTGTTGCAGCAATGGGGTTATCCCTACGTGATGGAGGAATTCCGATTTCACCTGACGCTGACTGGCGGGCTTTCCGACGCAGAGGCCGAGGCCGTGGCGGAGCGGCTTCGGCCGGAGATCGCGCCACTCCTGCCCCGCCCATTCCGGATCCGTGACATTTGCCTCTTTGGCGAGGGTCAGGACGGCCGGTTTCACCTCCTTCACCGTTACGCGCTCACCGGCTGATCCGCTTCCCGACAGGCCGCCTGCGGACTGGAGCCGCGACGTCGAGCCCAGCCTTTCAGCGGCGATCTACGCAGCCTCCGACAGTATCATTCGCGTGGGCCGAATGGCTCGGGGGGCATCGCCCCACCGAGACCTGCGAGGGCCCCAACGCCTCCACGACGCCACCCATCAAGCTGAACCCGCCAGTCCCAGTGCATCGGCCACCGATCGGATGGTCGCAATTGTACAGGGATTGCCCGTCCATCGTCATGTCTCTGCCCCAATTGGGGAGGATTGCTTTGCCTGACAAAGACAAAGGAGACCCACATGGAATGGCTGTCCCAGATCACCGTAGGTGACGTGATCCTGAGCGTCCTCACCTGCTGCCTGATCCACGAAAGCCTCGTGGCTCTCCTGCCCGATGCCGTTGCCGGCCCCGGCGGCTGGCTGATCGATACCGGCGCCGAGGACTGAACACTGCCGGTTGGCGGGTCCTGCCCGCCCAATGGTGCGCAGCCTGTGCGAAGGGGCCTGCTGCTCTTCTCCGTCTTCACGGACTGCAACCGCAGCACAAGCCCGGCGAGCCGACGAGTGTCCGCTGACATACATCCCGAAGGGTCTTGACCCGCACCGGGATACTTCGCCACCAGCGAACTTCAGGCGCCCCCTTCCCTGCCCCCGTCCGGTGACCTGTGATCGCACCACGGGCGCGACCACGGCGGGACACCAACGCTCCGGCGCTGTCGCTTGATTGCCAACACGCGACCCGCGTCAGTTCGGCAGTGCCGCAGACTGCCCCATGCGCAGGTCGAGCACATACTCCAGCAGCGCAGATTCGGAGCGACGCAGGGCATCCATCTGGTCAAGAACCTCAAGCTGGGTGGCCACGAACATGCCGATCACGCCGACAGAGGCCGCCTCCTCGTCGGACCACGGCTGGCCACGTGGGCGCGATCGCACGAATTCAAGCGACCCAAAGGCTATCTCTCCAAGCGCCAGCGGCACGCCGACGAAGCTGCCCGGCTCGCGCCCGGTGAAGCATGTCATTCCGGCCGAAAGCCCGTCATGGTGGCGCAGCCTTGGACCTGACAGGAGCTTCTGGGTGAAGGTCCCCGACAGATCGTACCGTGCGCCCGGGCCGATGGTCGAGCAGCCGTCGGAGCAATAGCGGGCGACAACCACCGCCTGCGACCCCTCGGAGCGCAGGATCGCGCCGCAATCCATACCGAGGGTCTGGCACCCAGCCTGCAACAGACCGGTGAACCGCTCCTCCGTGCTCAGGTGCGGCTCGGTGAATGCGGCGGTGGCGGCATCGCGCAGCGCGTTGTACCGGCGCAGGCGGGCGTGGGCATCTTCGAGGTCGTGAACGAGGGCCTGGCTGGTCAGCAACGCCGCGCGCAGCAGGATCTCGTCGCTGACACAGCGGGCAAGGTCGACCAGTGTGCTGACTTCCTGTCCTGTCCAGTCACGGGGGATGTGATCGATCACGCACAGGGCGCCAAGCACCGCGCCATCCGGCCCGTGGACGGGCACGCCGAGATAGGCCACGGTTCCCAGCAACTCGATGCCGGGGTTGCCCTTCACCATCGGATGTTCCCGCGCACATCGGATTGCCAGGGGTTCCCGGTCACGCTTCACATAGCGGCTGAAAGAATGCGAAAGCGGAACCTGTCGGAGGCTCCGCAACGGCTCGTCGAGTCCCTGTTCACCGACAAAGACCTGGCGCCCTTCCTCCTCCAGAATGATGGAGATCAACGCCACCGGCGCACCCAGCAACCGGGTCGCAAGCCGTGTAATCCCCTGAAATGTCTCCGTGGAACGTGTCTCGTCTAGCCCGAGATCTCCCAGAGAATACGCCGTGTCACTCGCTATGCCGGAAACCACCCCACGTTCGGCCGACATGTCAACCTCATCTAAAAATGCATGAAATTACGGCGGGATACTTTGCGCCATTTCGTTAACGAAAGGTTAACATCGTCAGTCGGTGGGGAGCGCGGGGTCGAAGGCGACCTCAATCAGGCGTGGGCCAGTTGTGGACATGGCGTCGGCGAACCTGGCGATGAAATCCCCGGTTTCGGTGACCCGGACGGCATCGACACCGTGGCCGGCGGCAAGGGCGACCCAGTCCAGTTCCGGGTCCTCGACATTGAACATGCGCTCCGCGTTGCGCCCAACCTCGCGAACCCCGACATTGGCCAACTCGCCGCGCAGGATCTGGTAGCCCCGGTTGGCAAAGACGATCACGGTCACATCGAGCCGTTCCCGTGCCATGGTCCAGAGCGATTGTAGGTTATACATGGCCGAGCCGTCCCCTGTCGGCGCGATCACCTTGCGATCCGGGCAGGCCACGGCCGCGCCGACGGCGAGCGGCAGGGCCGCGCCGATGGCCCCGCCGGGGTTGTTCAGCCAGTCGTGCGCCCGCGCTCCGCGCGTCGCCTGTGCAATTGGGTGACCCGCAGTGATGGCTTCGTTGCAGACGATTGCCCCCTCCGGCATCAGGGCCGCCATGGATTGGCCGACGGTCTCCGGGCACAGCGGCCCATCGGGAAGCTCGGGCAGGTCGAGCGGGATCCTCGCGGCCTCGGCCTCCGCTGCGCCGGTCTCCGTGACCAGCGCCTCAAGCGTCCAGGCGATATCCATGCCCGGCGAGCAGAGGTCCAGCATCCGGCAGTCCGCCCGTTCCGGCGTCGAGGGTTTGTCGGGATAGGCAAAAAAGGCCACCGGCTGGCCTGCCCCGACCAGAACCATGTGGCGGACGTCCCGCAGGATCTCCACGTTGTCCAGCACCGGGTAGTGCAGGCATTCGATGTCGACCGCCCCTGCCCCGCGCGCCAGACGCGGCACGAAAAGGTCGGTCATCAGCCGGCACCCGGTCGTCGCCGCGATCTTCCCGGCCAGTTCCGCCAGCCGCCCGTGCAGTGCCGGGCCATTGACAAAGAGCGCTGCCCCCGGTTCCCGCAGGGCCGCGGCCGCCGCGGCGATCTGATCGGGGCGCGGCCGGTGGAGACGCACCGGCGGCAGCGGCTCGGCCGGACCGTCCGCCCCTTCCCACGCCGTGTTCGCCGGCAGCACAAGCGTTGCGATCCGGCCATTGCCCGACCGCGCGATCCGGACCGCCTCCGCACCGTCGCGGGCGACCGACCCGGCATCCTCGCTCACGCGAACCCAGTCGGAGACAGAGCGCGTCACACCCTCGATATCGCCCTTCAGGGGCGCGTCGTATTTAAGGTGGTAGTCGGCATGTTCGCCGACCACGTTGATCATCCCTCCATGCCCCTTGCGGGCATTGTGTACGCTGGCATAGCCGTTGCCGAACCCCGGCGCGAGATGCAGCAATGTGGCCGCCGGCATGCCGGTCATACGGAAATACCCGTCGGCGGCCCCCGTCACGCCGCCTTCGAAGAGGCTCAGGATGCAACGCATCTGCGGATGGGTGTCGAGCGCGGCAACAAAGTGCATCTCCGATGTGCCGGGATTGGCAAAGCAGACATCCACGCCACTTGCCAGCAGGGTTTTCACAAGGGTTTCCGCGCCGTTCATGCTCTCGCCTCCGCTGCCGGTTGCCGGTCTCGCCGCGCACTCAAGCACAGCGCGCCATGCGGCGCACTGCGAAAATGCGGCTTGTGCTGCGACCAGCGGACGCCACCGGCACCACGGCACCGCCCAATGCAGTTTCTGCCCGCCGCCATATGTCACTGAACGGGATGCGCACCCCGCCACTGCCACGGACACGAGGCCGTTGTGCCCCTCGCCCGGCGTCAACCACGACCGTGGCTCTGGCCCAAAAGGTCGAACCCTGTTTCCCCGCCAGACAGGCAGTCGCACGGAGGGTCTGTTCACTCGCGCCCATTTGTGATGGTTTGCGCGAAAGACCGGGCGTCGGAGGATCGGCATGGAACGGGTTGAACTTGCGGTCGGGCTGGAACTGAGCCGCATCGTGTACGGTATGTGGCGGCTTGCCGATGACAAGGACACGTCGCCTGCCCGTGTGCAGGCGAAAATCGAAGCCTGCCTCGAACAGGGCATCACCAGCATCGATCAGGCCGATATCTACGGCGCCTACGCCGGCGAGCACCTCCTTGGCGCGGCGCTGGCACAGGCGCCACACCTGCGCGACAAGCTGGAGATCGTGACCAAGTGCGGGATTATTGCGCCCATCGGCAAATACGCCGACGTGCCGGTGAAATACTACGATACCGGCGCGGCGCATATCACGGCCTCCATCGAACGCTCCCTGCGCAAGATGAACGTGGAGCAGATCGACCTGCTGCTCATCCACAGACCCGACCCGTTGATGGATCACTTCGAAACCGGCCGCGTGCTCGACGAGGCGGTCGCGTCGGGCAAGGTCCGCGCCGTTGGCGTGTCGAACTTCCTGCCCCATGACTGGGATCTGCTGCAAAGCGCCATGGACACGCGACTGGTCACCAACCAGATCGAGATCTCGCTACTTGCCCACGAGCCGCTGACAAACGGGGAACTGGCCTTCCTTCAGGAACGCGGCGTGGCGCCGATGGCCTGGTCACCGCTGGCAGGGGGCGCATTGCTGTCCTCCGGGCACAGCCAGTTGAACGCCAAGCTCAAGGAGATCGGCCGTCGCGACGGCGTGGACTCCATGCTGGTGGCGGTGGCCTGGCTGCTAGCGCACCCCGCCTGCATCATGCCGGTCATCGGCACCAACACGCTGCAACGGATCGCCACGATCCCGGATGCTTTCAAGGTCAACATGGACCGGCAGACGTGGTACGCGCTCTACACGGCTGCGCTCGGTCATGATGTGCCCTGAGCAGAGGTGGCCCAGAGGACAATGATGAACACCGAGACCTTCACCCCCGGTCCGGGCCGCGAGCGGGCCCTTCGGACAGCACTTGGCGCCTTTGCCACCGGTGTCACGGTTGTGACCTGCCGCACGCCCGATGGCCCGCTCGGGTTCACGGCCAACAGCTTTTCCAGCGTGTCGATCGACCCGCCACTGGTCCTGTGGTGTCCGGCGGTCGCCTCCCCCCGGCACGACGCCTTCGTCGCGGCGCATGACTTCTCGATCCACGTGCTGGAGGCGCATCAGCTCGCGATTTCCGAGCAGTTCGCCGCCGAGGCCGCGAATTTCGACGGAATCGACTGGACGGACGGCGAGAAGGGCGTGCCATGGATCGACGGCTGCCTGACGCGCCTCGACTGCCGGCATTTCGCCGCCCACGGCGCGGGGGATCATACAATCGTGATCGGCCAAGTGGATCGTGTCACCCACGTGCCCGGTGCACCGCTGCTGTTCGCGCTTGGTGCCTACGGTCGCATGGCCAGCGGGCCGTTCTGATCGGAACCCCGATTTCCGTGGCGCGATCCGCGGGTTGCGCGCCCTGTCGGGACGCACCAGACGCCTTGAATCCACCGACATCATCCATGAAATTTCTGCAACGCAGCATCCCAACCTGCCTGTTTCTGCGCCCGCAACAGTGCTGCGCCGCGGAAAAACCGGGCAAACCCCTTGCCTTGTGCGGAATCCGCATAGATGAAGCAGCGCCCAAGGGTAGCAGCATGAATGTTGATGTGAGACTTGCACGGCGTGATTGGCTGGATGATAACGCGGGCTGAAAAAATACCGCGTCCTCCCCTCCGCGCGGCGAAACAGAAGGACAGCACATGACTGCCTCCGAAATGAAAAACGCTATTCTGCACCACCTGGTCTACACGCTGGGCAAGGATGCGGCCCACGCCAAGACCTATGACTGGCGCATGGCGCTGTCCTTCGCCGTGCGCGACCAGATCGTGGATCGCTGGTTCGAGGCCACTCGCCGCACCTACGCGGAGCATCGCAAGCGGGTCTATTACCTGTCGCTCGAATTCCTGATCGGCCGGTTGCTCAAGGATGCCGTCATCAACATGCGCCTGGAGGAGGCCGTGCAGGATGCGTTGGACGCGTTGAAGATCGACTGGCACGAGCTGCTGGAAGACGAGCCTGACGCGGCGCTCGGCAACGGCGGCCTTGGCCGTCTGGCGGCCTGCTTCATGGAAAGCCAGGCGACGCTTGGCCTGCCGGCGATGGGCTATGGCATCCGCTACGAACACGGCCTGTTCCGTCAGAGCTTCGAGGATGGCCGCCAGGTCGAAGAGCCGGAGGACTGGCTCAGCCAGACCCACGCATGGGAATTCGTCCGGCCCGAGGTCGCGATCGACATCGGCTTCGGCGGTCACGTTCAGGAGATTGGCAGCCGCGCCAACTGGTACCCGTCGGAAATGCTGATCGCGATGGCGCATGACACGCCGGTCATCGGCTGGAAGGGCCGCTGGGGCAACACTCTGCGCCTGTGGGAAAGCCGCCCGATGCACGGCTTCGACCTCGCGCGCTTCAACCGTGGCGACTACGCCGCCGCCGCCGAGCCGGAGGCACTGGCCCGGACCCTGTCGCGCGTACTCTACCCCGATGACCATACCGAGCAGGGCAAGGAGTTGCGGCTGAAGCAGGAGTTCTTCCACACGGCAGCCTCCATCCGCGACATCATTCGCCGCTTCGAGAGCGAATACGACGACCTGAAGCTGCTGCCGAAGAAAGCCGCGATCCAGATCAACGACACCCACCCCGCGATTGCAGGGCCGGAACTGGTGCGCATCCTGCATGACGAGCGCGGCATGGATTTCGAGGAGGCCGTCGGCATCGCCCGCAACACGATCTCCTACACCAACCACACGCTGCTGCCCGAGGCGCTGGAAACGTGGGGCGAGGCCCGCATGGGCCGGCTGCTGCCGCGCCACATGCAGCTGATCGACCGGATCGACGACCTGCATCGCCGCGAGACCGGCACCGGCCACGTCAACGCTCACCAGGACGGCAAGGTCCACATGGGCACGCTCGGCTTCATCATGGCCCACAAGGTCAATGGCGTGGCGGCCCTGCACACGGAACTGCAGAAAACGACCGTCTTCAAGGATCTGCACGAGCTTCACCCGGACCGGATCGTGAACCAGACCAACGGCGTGACCCCGCGCCGCTGGCTGCTGTCGTGCAACCCGCGACTGGCCAGCCTGATCACGGAAGGCATCGGGGATGGCTGGGTCGATCACGCCGAGGACCTTGAGAAGATCGAGCCCTTGGTAGCCGATCCCGCATGGCTCGACCGCTACGCCGCCGCCAAGAAGGCCAACAAGGTGGACCTGTCGAACTGGATCGCGGAGACCATGGAAATCGGCGTCGACCCGGACGCGATCTTCGACATCCAGGTGAAGCGGATCCACGAGTACAAACGCCAGCACCTCAACCTGCTGGAAACCATCGCCCACTGGCAGGAGATCCGCGACAATCCGAACGCGGGCTGGGTGCCGCGGGTGAAGATCTTCGGCGGCAAGGCCTTCCCGAACTACATCTACGCCAAGGACATGGTGCGGCTGGCCAATGACATGGCGAGGGTGATGAACAGCGACCCGCTGACCTCGCGCTACCTCAAGGTCGTCTTCCCGCCGAACTACAACGTGAGCCTCGCCGAGCGCCTGATCCCGGCGGCCGACCTCTCCGAGCAGATCTCGACCGCGGGCAAGGAAGCCTCCGGCACGGGCAACATGAAACTCACCCTCAACGGCGCGCTGACCATCGGTACGCTGGACGGTGCCAACGTGGAGATTCGCGAACTGGTCGGCGCCGAGAACTTCTTCCTCTTCGGCATGACCGCGGAAGAGGTGATGGCACGTCGCGCCGAAGCCGGCCACGCCGCCCGGGCCATTGCGGAAGATCACCGCCTCGCCCGCGCACTGGAGGCCATCCGCTCCGGTATTTTCAGCCCCGACGAGCCCGGCCGGTACCACTCGATCACCGAGAACCTGTCCCACCACGACTACTTCATGGTCTGTTCCGACTTCACCGACTACTGGCGTGCCCAACGAGAGGTGGATACCGCCTTCACCGATCCGAAGGACTGGGCACGAAAAGCGGCGCTCAACACCGCGCGGGCCGGATGGTTCAGCTCCGACCGCACGATTCGGGGATACATGAAGGATATCTGGCACACGGACGCTGCGCCGCAGGTCGCTGACGCCGCAGAATGAACCAATAAGCTTGCGGTGCGCACAGGAAGGAGTAGCCTTCTTGCATGACCAACGCTCCCGCCAAGTACCCGCAAATGCCGCTGTCCTACGAGACAGCCGAACAGATCGCCGCCGGCGCATTGGGAGATCCCTTTGCCGTACTCGGCCCGCATGAGTCCGGCGGCGACATCTGGGTGACAACATACGATCCCGGCGCGGTGGCCATGTCCGCCCTGATGAACGGCGACGAGCACCCGCTCGATGCCTTCGAGGGTGTGGCCGGGGTCTTCTGCGGAAAGGTCCCGCACAAGTCTCCCTACCTGCTGCGCGGTCGAAATGCCGCCGGGGAGACCTGGGAGAACGAGGATCCCTATCGCTTCGGACCGGTGATCGGAGAGATGGACGAGTACCTGTTGGCGGAGGGCACCCATCAACGCATCTGGCAGGTTCTCGGCGCCCATGTGATGGAACACGAAGGGGTGGAGGGCACCCATTTCGCGGTCTGGGCGCCGAATGCGAAACGGGTCTCCGTGGTCTGCGACTTCAATGCCTGGGACGGGCGGCGCAACCCGATGCGGCTGCGTGGCCAGACAGGGGTTTGGGAGATCTTCCTGCCCGGTGTCGGCGAAGGTGCCGTCTACAAGTACGAGATCATCGGCGCGCAGGGCCAGTTGATGGCCCAGAAGGCCGACCCGGTAGGATTCGGCGCCCAACACCCGCCCGAGACGGCCTCCATGGTGCGCGACATCAGCGGCTATGGGTGGGACGACGGGAAGTGGATGACCTCCCGCGAGGCCGCGAATGCACATGACGCGCCGATCTCCGTCTACGAGGTCCACCTCGGAAGCTGGAAGCGTGTGACCGACGACGGCAATCGGCCGCTCTCCTACAAGGAAGCCGCGGTCGAACTGGTCGATTATGCGAAGGAAATGGGGTTCACCCATATCGAGTTCCTGCCGGTCTCCGAGTTTCCCTTCGATGGGTCCTGGGGCTACCAGCCCATCGGCCTTTTTGCGCCCACGGTGCGCCACGGGCCGCCGCACGAGTTCCGCGACCTGATCGACGCCGCGCACCAGGCCGGGATCGGGGTGATTCTCGACTGGGTGCCGGGCCACTTCCCCACTGATGTGCACGGCCTGGCGCAGTTCGACGGCACTGCGCTTTACGAACATGCTGATCCACGTGAGGGGTTCCACCAGGACTGGAACACGCTGATCTACAACTACGGCCGCATCGAGGTGGCCAACTTCCTGATTTCCAACGCGCTTTACTGGCTGGAAGAATACCACATCGACGGACTCCGCGTGGATGCGGTGGCCTCCATGCTCTACCGCGACTATTCCCGCGAGGAAGGTCAGTGGATCCCCAACAAGGACGGCGGGCGCGAGAATTACGAAGCCATCGCCATGCTGCAACGGACGAATTCCATCTGCTATGCCGAAGTGCCCGGCATCATGACGGCAGCGGAGGAGAGCACGTCCTTCCCCGGCGTTTCCAAGCCGGTCGATTCCGGCGGGTTGGGCTTCGGGTTCAAGTGGAACATGGGCTGGATGAACGACACGCTGGACTACATCTCCCGCGAGCCGGTGCATCGCAAGCATCACCACCACCAGATGACCTTCGGCATCCACTACGCCTTCAGCGAAAACTTCATCCTGCCGATCAGCCACGACGAGGTCGTGCACGGAAAGGGCTCGATGATCGCCAAGATGCCCGGGCTGGAGGGAGAGAAATTCGCCAACCTGCGCGCCTACTACGGGTTCATGTGGGGCCATCCGGGCAAGAAGCTCCTGTTCATGGGCAACGAGATCGCGCAATGGTCGGAGTGGAACAACAATGACCAGGTGGACTGGAAGGCAACGGAATACCACACCCATGCCGGGGTGCAGCGGCTGGTGAAGGACCTCAACCACCTCTACCGCGAGACACCCGCGCTTTATGCCAAGGATTGCGAACCGGGCGGCTTCGAGTGGCTCGAAGCCAATGACATGGACCATTCGGTCTATGCCTGGATCCGCCGCGGCGGGCCGGAGGACCCCGAGGTCGTCGTGATCTGCAATTTCACGCCAATGGAGCGCTCCGCCTACCGTGTGGGCTTTCCCACGCCGGGCACCTGGCGCGAAGCGCTCAACACCGACGCCGGGATCTATGGCGGCGAAGGTCGGGGCAATCTCGGCTCCATCCAGACGGAAGAGAAGGACTGGCACGGGCAGGATCATTCTGCCGCGCTGACCATCCCGCCACTTTCGACGATCATTTTCGTTCGCGACGACGCGTGACGGCGACACCTTTAGGAGGAAGGACATCCCCATGCCAAATTCCCACACGAGACTGTCCTCAAGGGCGATGGCCTTCGTGCTTGCCGGCGGCCGGGGCAGCCGATTGAAGGAACTCACCGACACCCGGGCAAAACCCGCCGTCTACTTCGGCGGCAAGGTCCGCATCGTTGATTTCGCCCTGTCCAACGCGCTGAACTCCGGCATCCGGAAGATGGCGATTGCCACCCAGTACAAGGCGCACTCTCTCATCCGCCACTGCCAGCGCGGCTGGGGATTCTTCCGGGCGGAGCGAAACGAGTTCCTCGATGTCCTGCCGGCCTCGCAACGCATGGGGGGCGAGAACTGGTACGTGGGCACCGCCGATGCGGTGCACCAGAACATCGACATCATCGACAGCTACGACATCGAGTACATCCTCGTGCTTGCGGGCGATCACATCTACAAGATGGACTACGAGATGATGTTGCAGCAGCACGTGGACACCGGCGCCGACGTGACCATCGGCTGCCTGACAGTCCCGCGCGAGGAGGCCTCCGCCTTTGGCGTCATGGACGTCGACACCTCAGCCCGGATCGTAGACTTCATGGAAAAGCCCGCCGATCCGCCGGGCACGCCGGACGATCCGAACGTCACCCTGGCCTCCATGGGGATCTATGTCTTCTCCTGGAAATTCCTGCGCGAGATCCTGCTTAAGGACGCAGCCGATCCCAATTCCAGCCACGACTTCGGCAATGACATCATTCCCGACATCGTGAAGAACGGGAAGGCCGTGGCCCATCGCTTCTCCGACAGCTGCGTGAAATCCGAACCCTCGGCGCCGGCCTACTGGCGGGATGTGGGGACGATCGACGCTTTCTGGAAGGCCAATATCGACCTGACGGATTTCACCCCGGAACTGGATCTCTGGGACCACGACTGGCCGATCTGGACCTATTCTGAGAGCGTGCCGCCCGCGAAGTTCATTCACGACGAGGAGAACCGTCGCGGCACGGCCGTGTCCTCGATGATCTCCGGCGGCTGCATCATCTCCGGTACGGAGATCCGCAACTCGCTGCTGTTCACACAGGTGCACACAAACTCCTATGCCTCGCTCGATCACGCGGTGGTCATGCCCTACGTGACCGTGAACCGGCATGCAAACCTCCGGAACGTGGTCATAGACCGTGGCGTGGTGATCCCGGAGAAGCTCGAGGTTGGCTTCGACACGGAAGAGGATTCCAAGTGGTTCCGTGTCACCGACAAGGGCATCACGCTCATCACGCAGGAGATGCTTGATCGCCGGACGGCTGCCCTCTCATGAAGGTGCTCTCCGTTGCCTCCGAAGTGGCCCCGCTGATCAAGACCGGGGGGCTGGCGGATGTCGCCGGTGCCCTGCCGGCGGCGCTTGCCGAAAAGGGCGTGGAGATGCGGACCCTGGTGCCCGGCTACCCGGCCGTGCACGCCGCACTGGACGGCTCCAAACCGGTGCTGTCGGACGGCAACCTCTTTGGCGGGCCGGCACAGATCCTGCATGGCACCGCCCATGGGCTGGATCTTTACGTGCTGGATGCCGCGCATCTGTTCTATCGCGACGGCGGCCCCTATGCGGCGCCGGACGGCTTCGACTGGTGGGACAATGCCGAACGTTTCGCCGCGCTGAGCTGGATGGCCGCGACGATTGCCACCGATGGCATCGGCGGCTGGAAACCCGACGTGCTGCATGCCCATGACTGGCAAGGCGGGTTGGCACCTGTCTACCTTCAGCGGCTGGGCGGGGCCCACACCGTGGGATCCGTCTTCACGATCCACAACATCGCCTTCACGGGATCTGCCGGCGCCGACATGATGGCACGTCTGCGCCTGCCGATGGAGGGCTACAACCCCGGCGGGTTCGAGTTTCACGGCCGCATCAGCGCGCTGAAGGCCGGGATCGCCTATTCGGACAAGGTGAACACGGTATCTCCGACTTATGCCGAGGAGCTGAAGACGCCGGAGTTCGGGATGGGTTTCGACGGCGCGCTGGCGCACAAGGGCAGTGATTTCTGCGGGATCCTGAACGGCATCGACACCGACTACTGGAATCCGGCCAAGGATCCGCACGTCGCCGGGTTCTCGACCCCGCGCGGCAAGTCAAAGGCACGCACCGCGCTGATCGAGGAGTTCGGCCTGCCCTATGACAACGGCCCTCTTTGCGTCGTGGTTTCGCGCCTGACAGAGCAGAAAGGGTTCGACCTTCTGCTGCATGCAGTGCCAACTCTGCTGGAACGTGGCGGGCAACTGGTCGTGCTGGGCTCGGGCGATCCGGGACTGGAGCATGCCTTCAGCGAGCTGGCCTCCCGCAATTCCCAGGTCGCGGTCCATATCGGCTACAACGAACCGATGTCGCACCGGCTCATCGCCGGGGGCGATGCGATCCTTGTGCCCTCCCGTTTCGAGCCTTGCGGCCTGACCCAGCTTTATGGTCTGCGCTACGGCACCCTGCCGGTCGTGGCCTCGACGGGGGGCCTGGCGGACACGGTCATTCCCGACGGCGTGGCGACCCGCATGGCCGGCGTTGCCACGGGGATACAGTTTGCCCCCGGAAATGCCGAAGCCCTCAAGGACGCTTTCAATCACCTCTGCGACCTCTATGCCAACCCGGACCTCTGGGCGCAGATGCAGCGCAACGCGATGAAGCACCCTGTTGGCTGGGATGTCTCCGCCGCAGCATATGCCGAACTCTACGCCCAGGTCGCAAGGAACCCGTGAGGCACACGTGAGGCACCCAGAATTTTCCATCACGGCCGGTCGGTCAGCACCGCTCGGCGCAACCTTTGACGGGGACGGCGTGAATTTCGCCGTCTTCTCTCAGCATGCGACCGCGATGGAGGTGTGCCTGTTTTCGGACGACGGCAGGACCGAACTGCAGCGGTTGCGCCTGCCGGAGCGGGATGGCGATGTCTGGTATGGCTATGTCTCCGGCCTGCGCCCGGGACAATTCTACGGGCTGCGGGCCCATGGCCCCTACCGGCCGGATATCGGCCATCGGTTCAACCCCAACAAGTTGCTGCTGGACCCCTATGCAAAGCAGCTGACCGGCCTGCCGATCTGGCACGACGCGCTGATGGGCTACCAGATCGGCTCGAATGCGCGGGACCTGAGCTTCGACACCCGCGACAGCGCCCCTTACATGCCGCGTTGCGTGGTGAAGGATCCGAGTTTCTCATGGGGCGAAGATCACCATCCGCGCACACCCATCGCCGAATCCGTCATCTACGAGGCCCATGTGAAGGGCCTGACCCAAATGCACCCGAAGGTAGCGCCGGAGGGCACGTTCCTCGGGCTCGCCTCCGACCCGATGCTCGACTACCTGACGAAACTCGGCATCACCGCGGTCGAGTTGCTGCCGGTGCAGAGCTTCCTCACCGACCGGTTCCTGCACGACAAGTCGCTGACGAACTACTGGGGCTACCAGACGCTCGGCTTCTTCTCCCCCGATCCGCGCTACCTCTCCGAGGGCAAAATTTCCGAGTTCCAGCAGATGGTTGCGCGCCTGCACCACGCCGGGATCGAGGTCATTCTGGACGTGGTCTACAACCACACCTGCGAGGGCAACGAACTGGGACCGACACTGTCGTTCCGTGGCCTCGACAACCTCTCCTACTACCGCCTGATCAAGGACAAGCGCTACTACATCAACGACACCGGCACCGGGAACACGCTGAACCTCGATCACCCGATGGTACTGCGCATGGTGATGGATTCGCTGCGCTACTGGGTCGAGGTCATGCATGTGGACGGCTTCCGCTTCGACCTGTGCTCCACACTCGGTCGCACCGATCACGGTTTCGACGCCGGCGCGAGCTTCTTTGACGCGATCCGCCAGGATCCGGTGCTGACCCAGGTGAAGCTGATCGCAGAACCCTGGGACATCGGCCCCGGCGGATACCGCCTCGGCGGCTTCCCTCCGCCGTTCCACGAATGGAACGACCGGTTTCGCGACGGCGTGCGCCGGTTCTGGCGCGGCGATCCGGGGCGCGCGCCGGACCTTGCCGGACGGCTGACCGGTTCGGCGGCGGAATTCGACCATTCCGGGCGTCCTGCCACGGCCTCCGTCAACCTGATAACGGCCCACGATGGCTTCACCCTGCACGACGTCGTCTCCTACAACACCAAGCACAATGAGGCGAATGGGGAGAACAATCGCGACGGCCATTCGGAAAACTATTCCGACAATTTCGGCTGGGAAGGTCCCACCACCGACACCACGATCATCGAGGCCCGCAAACGACGCAAACGAGCGATGATCGCGACGCTCATGCTCAGCCAGGGCACGCCGATGCTGCTTGCCGGCGACGAGCTGGGCAATTCGCAGGGCGGAAACAACAACGCCTATGCGCAGGACAACGAGACAAGCTGGATCGATTGGGAGAATGCCGATCTCGACTTCCTGGAGTTCACCCGGAAAATGATCCGGTTCCGCAAGGACCACCCGATCCTGCGCCAGAAGGTGTTCCTGCATTCCCGCGAGCGCCGCATCGACGGGCGGGAGGATCTGTTCTGGTGGCGGGCCGACGGCAAGCCGATGGAAACGCCGGACTGGGTCGACCCCGGTCTGCGCATGGTCTGCGTCGAGATGCGGACGGCCTCTGGCACGCCGGTTTTCGCCGCCACGGAATCGGCGATCTTCGTCGCGTTCAACGCGGGTGGCCCGGCCACGATCACCCTTCCGGTGCCCCCCAAGGGTCAGACCTGGGTCTGGGCCATCGATACAGAAACGCCGGACATGGCCGAGCAACCGCTTCGCAAACGGACCTCCGAGGTTGCAGGGCAATCGGTGTCCGTCTTCGTGCTGGAGCCGACCGAATGACCTCTGCGCTGAAAGAACTGGCCCACCTCGCCGGCATTCACCACGACTACTGGGACCAGACCGGCACCAGGGTGGAAACCTCCGAGGCCACCGCCCGCGCGTTGCTGGCGGCGATGAACCTGCCGGCCGCGACGGACGCGGAGGCCGAAACCACCCTGGCGCGGTTCAAGGCGGCGGAGGCCGCACGTCCCCTGCCCCGCTGGCTGATCCTGGAGCCCGGCGAGATCAGCCGCCATCCGCTTTCGCACGAGGTCCTGGCCGCGCGCCTTCGGCTCGAAGACGGGATCGAGATGCGGTTGCATCCCGGCGAGACGCTGACGCTGCCCGAACTGCCTCTGGGCATTCACCACCTCGATCTCGACGGGCATGGCACAACACTGCTGGTCGCGCCGCGGTCGTTGCCTCTGCCAGAACGCAACTGGGGCGTGACCCTGCCGCTCTACGGGCTGCGGACGCCGAAGGAGGGCGGGCTGGGCGACTATGCCGACCTCGCCAATTCCGTCCGCGCGATCGGCAAACACGGGGCCAGTTTCGTTGGGCTCAACCCGGTCCATGCCGGGTTCCCGAACGATCCCAATGCCTTCAGCCCATATTCGCCCTCGCACCGCAGGCGCCTTGCGACGATCCATATCGCGGTGCCGGGGCAACGGCTGAACTCCTCCGGCACATTGATCGACTATCCCGGAACGGTCGCGGCGCATCGCGAGGCCATGGAAGCTGCCTTCGCCAAGTTCGACGCCGGGGGCGGCAATCCCGCCTTCGATGACTACGTCGCCCGCGAAGGTGCCTCGCTCAGGCGCTTCGCCACCTATCAGGCGCTGGCCGACGTGCATGGCCCCTACTGGGGTGGCTGGCCGGAGACGTTGCGGGATTTTGCCTCCCCGGAGGTCGCGGCCTTCCGCGATGCCAATGCCGATGCCGTGCGGTTCCATGCCTGGTTGCAATGGATGGCCGAGACCCAGCTTGCCGAGGTCGCGGCGATCGCGAAGGCTGCCGGTATGCGCTACGGGCTCTATCTCGATCTGGCCGTCGGCACGCATCCCCACGGGGCGGAGACCTGGTCGGAGGGCCCCTCCTTCGCATCCGGCGTGTCGCTGGGCGCGCCGCCGGACGCGTTCTCGCCGGACGGACAGGTCTGGGCACTGGCACCGTTCAACCCGCATGCGCTGGCCGAGATGGGCTTTCGCCCCTTCGCGGAGACCATCCGCAAGCAGTTCCGCTTCGCAGGCCTGCTGCGCATCGACCACGTGCTGGGATTCGAACGCGCCTTCTGGGCGCCGGACGACCGCACGATCCCGGGCGCCTATGTCGCCATGCCGCGCGACGCCTTGCTGGCCATCGTCCGTATCGAGGCCTCCCGCGTTGGCGCTGCCGTTGTCGGAGAGGATCTGGGCAATATCCCCGACGGCCTGCAAGCCGCCCTTGCCGAATCCGGCATCCTCGGCTGCCGGGTTGCGATGTTCGAGCAGCAGCACCACGGCACGTTCCGCCCGCCGGAGGACTATACCGAGGCCGCGCTCGCCTCCTTCGGCACCCACGACCTGCCCACCTGGCGCGGTTGGCGCTCGGCACGGGACGTGACAATCCGGCACGAACTTGGCATCCTCAACGACACCGACCACCTCAATGGGCTGGACTGGCGCAAGGGTGAGGTTGAGGGTTTCGACCGGATCGCCGAAAATGCGGATGACGACCCGGATGCGATGCACCGCTTCCTGGGCAACGTCAAAAGCCGCCTGGTGGCCATCCAACTCGAAGACCTTCTGGGCCTGGTGGAGCAAGCCAACCTGCCCGGCACCGTGGAGGTTCACCCAAACTGGCGCCGCCGCCTGCCGGTGGCGGTCACGGAGCTGGCCGATCACCCGGCCCTCCCGCATGTTGCACAGATCATGAAAGAGACCGGCCGACAGGAGTAGCCCATGGAACGCATTACCGTTCAGACCCAGCCGATCGACGGACAGAAGCCCGGTACATCCGGCCTTCGCAAGAAGACCAACGTCTACATGGAGCCGCACTACCTGGAGAACTTCATACAGTCGATCTTCAACGGCATCGGTGGCGTGGCGGGCAAGACCTTGGTGCTTGGCGGCGATGGCCGCTACTTCAATGACCGTGCGGCGCAGGTGATCCTGCGCATGGCCGCCGCGCAGGGCGCTGCAAGGATGATCGTTGGGAAGGATGCGCTTTTGTCCACGCCTGCCGCCTCCAACATGATCCGTCTCCGCAAAACCGACGGCGGCATCATCATGTCGGCGTCCCATAACCCGGGCGGGCCGAAAGAGGATTTCGGCGTCAAGTTCAACACCCCCAACGGCGGGCCTGCCCCCGAGGAGGTCACCGACAGGATCTACGCCGCCACGAAGGAGATTGGCTCCTACGACATCGTCGTCGCCAGTGACGTCGATCTGTCCAAACCCGGGCAGTCTAGCCTTGGCGACATGCAGATCGAGGTGGTCGACCCGGTCGCCGACTACGCCGCCCTGATGGAGGAGCTTTTCGATTTCGACGCCATCGCAAAGCTCTTTGCCGGCGGCTTCACGGTTCGCTTCGATGCCATGCATGCGATCACCGGCCCCTATGCCAAGGCGATCCTCGAAGACAGGCTTGGCGCGGCGCCGGGCTCCGTGGTCAACGCGGTCCCCTCGCCCGACTTCGGCGGCGGCCACCCGGACCCGAACCCGATCTGGGCCAGCGAGCTGATGGAGACGATGTTCGGCCCCGACGCGCCCGATTTTGGTGCCGCCTCAGACGGGGACGGCGACCGCAACATGATCGTCGGCCGGGGGGCCTATGTGACGCCCTCGGATTCGCTGGCCGTGCTCGCGGCCAACGCGCATCTCGCCCCCGGTTATGCCAAGGGGCTTTCCGGGGTGGCCCGCTCCATGCCGACCTCGCGCGCCGTGGATCGTGTTGCCGCGCGCCGGGGGCTCGATTGCTATGAAACACCCACGGGATGGAAGTTCTTCGGCAACCTGCTCGACGCCGGGCGCGCGACGCTGTGCGGCGAGGAAAGCGCCGGAACCGGCTCCGATCACGTGCGGGAGAAAGACGGCCTCTGGGCAGTTCTCTTGTGGCTCAACATATTGGCTGTGAACGGGAAATCCGTGCAGCAGATGCTCGACGACCATTGGGCGGAGTTCGGGCGCAACTACTATTCGCGCCACGATTACGAAGGCGTTGACGCGGAGATCGCGGGCGCGCTGATGGAGAGCCTGCTGCTGGAACTGCCCACCCTCGTGGGGCGGAGCTTCGCGGGCAAGACCGTCTCAAGCGCCGACGAGTTCGCCTATGACGACCCGGTCGACGGCTCGCATTCTGCCCGGCAAGGCATCCGGATCGGTTTCGAGGGCGGTGGGCGCGTTGTCTTCCGGCTCTCGGGAACAGGCACCGTGGGGGCCACGCTGCGCGTCTATCTGGAAGACGTCTGCGAGGATCCGGCCGCGATGCACCGCGATCCCCAGGAGGCGCTGGCAGAGATCATCGCCGCGGCCGATGCCATTGCCGGGATCACCGAGCGTACCGGCCGGGACACTCCCGACGTGCGAACCTGAACCGACCAAGGCAGGGGTGCGAGGGGAGCAGTCCCGCGCACCCCTACCAGCACGCCTGCGATGTCGCTCTTGCGTATTCCGCAGGCCATCAGCCGCCCGGCATCAGCCAACTGGCAAACGCTGACGCCGCAGAACCGGCAACGACGAGAATGCTCCCATAGGAGGATCGCCCGATCCATGCGCAAGTCACACGATATCCCCGCCGGTTCGCTTCACAGGATCACGGTTTCCTCAAGCATCCTGCACCGGAACCTCCTCGGCGATCCGGGCACACGCGAAATCGTGGTTTATACACCGCATGGCCATGACGGCGCGGGCCTGCCGTTGCTGGTGGACCTCGTGGGCTACACCGCCGGCGGACCCGCTCATGTGAACTGGAAGAATTTCGGGGAGAATGTGCCCGAAAGGCTCGACCGGTTGATCCACGAAGGCGCCATGCCCCCCGTGGCGGTGGCCTTTCCGGATTGCTTCACGCGGCTCGGCGGAAACCAGTATATAGACAGCACGGCCATGGGCCCCTGGGCCACGTTCCTGACGACCGAGATGCTCGAAGCCGTGGAACGCCGGTTCGGATGTGGCGGGGTCGGACGGCGGGGCGTGTTCGGCAAGTCGTCTGGCGGCTACGGCGCCATCGTGCATGCCATGTTGCATGCCGACACCTGGTCGGCTGCGGCCTGCCTGTCTGGCGACATGGCCTTCGAACTTTGCTACCTGCCGGATTTCCCGGGTGCGCTGCGGGCAATTGCCAAGGCCGGTTCGATCGAGGCTTTCGTGACCGGCTTCGAGGCCGGCCCCAAGTTTCCGGGCGGGCAGTTGCACACGCTCATGGCGCTTGCCATGGCGGCCACCTACGACCCCGATCCGGACGCGTTCTGCGGCATTCGCCTGCCGGTGGACATGGAAACCTGCGAGCTGGACGAAGATCGTTGGGCGCAATGGCTGGCCTGGGATCCGGTGCGCATGGCAGACAACCATGTCGAGGCCCTGAAATCGGTCAAGGCGCTCTGGATCGAGTGCGGCACGGCGGATCAGTACAACCTGCTCTATGGTGCGCGCCGCCTGACGCGGCTGCTGGACGCCCGTGGCGTGAAACATGTCTACGAGGAATTCGACGACACGCATTCCTCCATCGACTACCGTATGGACACCTGCCTGCCCTATCTCGCCAAGGCGCTCACGGACTGAACCGATGGCAGAGCCCCCGGGGCGGGCCGGGCTGCCGCCCTGGTGCGCGGCACCTCCGCGCGCCACGCCGGGTCAGTAGATCTTCGGCACGTAGAGCTCTTCGGGCAACGTGTGCCGCTCGTAGTCGGGATTATACTCCCGCTCCGGCAAATCGACTTTCTCGCTCTCGACCGGTGCGTATGGGATCTTGGTCAGGATGTGCTCGATGCAGTTCAACCGCTCGCGCTTCTTGTCGTTGCCCTCGACAATGTACCAGGGGGCCTCGGGAATGTTCGTGCGCTCGAACATGTCCTCCTTGGCCTTGGTGTACTGCTCCCAGCGGACCCGAGACTGCAGGTCCATGGGCGAGAGTTTCCACTGTTTCATCGGGTCATGAATGCGCACCTGGAACCGAAGCTGCTGTTCGGCATCGGTGATCGAGAACCAGTATTTCAGCAAGATGATGCCGTTGCGCACCAGCATCCGTTCGAATTCCGGCACATCGCGGAAGAACATCTCTACCTGGTCCTCGGTGGCGAAGCCCATGACGCGCTCCACCCCGGCGCGGTTGTACCAAGAGCGGTCGAAGAGCACGATCTCCCCGCCTGCGGGCAGGTGTTCCACGTAGCGCTGGAAATACCACTGGCTTTGCTGGCGGCGGTTCGGGGCGGGCAATGCGACGACACGACAGATGCGCGGGTTGAGGCGTTGGGTGATCCGCTTGATCACACCGCCCTTGCCGGCGGAATCCCGGCCTTCGAACAGAATGCAGACCTTGGCGCCGGTGGCCTCGACCCAATGCTGAACCTTGATCAGTTCCGCCTGAAGGCGCAGCAGGTTTCGGAAATAGACCTTGCGTTCGAGCAGATCGGGATGTGCGTCGCGATAGATCTTGCGGATCTCGCGGCTCAGCATCGGTTCGCTGAACTCCATCTCGAAGGTCTCGTCCAGCGTCTCCTCCAACTCGGCTTCGAGCCAGTCCTTGTGCATGTCGTCCATGGGCGAAGTGTTCGAGGGATCTGTCATTCGGTCATTCCGTCTGTTGGTGGCTGTCGGCACGAGTGGGGATCGCGCCCGCCGACGTCGCAATCCCTCACTTGAAGCACCTGATCGGGGCCCGGGCAATCACGTGTTCCGCCGCACCCTGCACGCATTGCGCCGCCATGGGCTTGCACCCTTGGCGGGCACCGCGCAAAACTCCGGTATCCAACGCAAAGACATCCCCATGCTGCTCAAAATAACCGGTCCCCTGGCCCTTACTGCGTTCGTTGCCTTCGGCGCCTGTACCCATGTGCCCTTCGACGCTCCAAAAACGGTAAGCCGGGCCGTCAGCGCCGACCCTGCCGAACACGCGCAGAGCCCGGTGGCAAAGGCGGTGGCAAGCAATCCCGGCCGGGCGGCGGTGGTTCCATTGCCCGATGGCAACGATGCCTTCGGCGCGCGGCTGCAACTGATTGACGATGCAAAGCGGGCGATCGACCTGCAGTATTTCCTGATCAAGCCGGACGAAGCCGGGGCGCTCCTGACCACCCGGCTTCTGCGCGCCGCCGATCGGGGTGTGCGGGTTCGCTTCCTGTTCGACGACGCGCTGACGACGGCGAAGGACCGCGAACTGGCTCTCCTGGACCAGCATCCGAACATCGAACTGCGGGTTTTCAACCCGCTGTCCCGCTACAGCCCGACCGCGGTGAACTACCTGCTCGACTTCGGCCGGGTAAACCGTCGGATGCACAACAAGTCGCTGACGGTCGACGGGGCGCAGGCCATTGTCGGCGGGCGCAACGTTGCCAACGAGTATTTCCAGATCAACACCTCGTCCGAGTTCGCCGATTTCGATCTGTACCTTGCAGGGCCGCAGGTGGCGCAGATCGGCGAAGCCTTCGACCTTTACTGGAATGATCCGATGGCGGTGCCGCTGGCGAACCTGCATCCGGGTGTCAGATACGACGACCTCCAGGAAACGGAGGCGGAGATCCGGGCAGAGGCGGAGCAAGCCACCGCCGGGATCTACGCCCGCGCGGTCGGATCGGACTACCTCGACGATGTCAGCGTCGGCCGCCTTGTCGCAAGGACCGTGCCGGTGACGGTCGAGGTCGACCCGCCCGAGAAGCTCCGCGTCCCGGTGCCGGAGGGCGAAAGGCGCCTTGCGGAGGCGTTGCTGCGCCGCATGGCAGCGGCCGAAAGCGAGGTAATCCTGCTCACCCCCTATTTCGTGCCGGAGGATTGGGGCGCGCGGTTCTTCCGCCAGCTGGCGGAACGAGGCGTCCGGGTACGGATCGTGACCAACTCGCTGGCGTCCACCAACCACCCCTATGTGCACGCTGGCTACAAGCGGCACCGCCCTGCGCTGCTGGCCAGCGGCGTGGAACTCTACGAGGTTCGTGCCGATGCGATGTCGGTTCTGGGCGAAGTACCGGAAGGTGCCGACATCAGCCTGACCATGCACACCAAGATCGCGGTGATCGATCGCGAGGACGTTTTCGTTGGCTCGATGAATTTCGATCCGCGGTCGATCAAGCTCAACTCGGAGTTCGGCGTGTTCCTGACCGACCGGCAGGTCGCCGGGCGGCTGACGGACAGCCTTCGCGAGGCGTTGGATGACTATACCTACAAGGTGTCGCTGGCCGAGGACGGCAGCCTGCAATGGGCCTACCTCGGTGCCGGAGGCAATGAGCTGCGCCGCACGGAACCCGATGCCAGCGGCTGGCGGAAGTTCCTCGCGGGTGTGACCGCGCTGCTCCCTGTTGAAGGACAGCTATAGCGACGCCTCCCCTGATTACGCGCAATCATCATTTGCCGGCGAACGACACCGCCGGGCCCAGAGCATTGCGTTTTCAAGTGCATTGCCAGTCGCGAACCGCGCGCCTGTCGGACCGGCGGAAGCCCCACCCCGGGACGGGCGCGGCGATCAATCGTCCAGCGCGACCGTCTGGCGAAGTCCACCGTCGGCATCGAGGATCAGGATTTCCTGCGCCCCGGAGGCGTCCGTAACGACCACCGCCCACCAGTCCTGCCCCCGGGTGATGGCCTGAACGGTTGCATCGGCAGGCAGTTCCAGCGTATCGGGCAGGCTGAATTCCGTTGCGGGCGCCGGGGTCTTTCCGGGAAAGCGCGTGGCGAACAACACCACAAGCACGGCGATCCCGACAATCATCGTCGAGGTCAGCACCAGCACGAGGATGCGCAGGAACCGCAGGGTCCGCTCGTCTGCTTCACTGAGGGAAGGCTCTTCCATGTCTGATCCGTTCCGCCTGATCCGGGTCGAGATCACCGCCGATCCCCCCGGCCGCCTTGATAAGGCACTGGCGCGCGACGTGCCAGAGGGCGAGGCGCTGAGCCGCTCGCGGATCGCCAAACTCCTTGAACAGGGCCAGATTCGCCGCGCCGGCGAGGTGGTGACCGATGCCAAGGCCAAGGTGGTCGAGGGTGACGTGATCGAGATCACCGTCCCTGCGGCGGCGGCGGTTGAAACCGTGGCCGAGGACATCCCGCTTGCGATTGCCTACGAGGACGACGACCTGATCGTGATCGACAAGCCGGCAGGCATGGTGGTCCACCCCGCCCCCGGCTCACCCACCGGCACGCTGGTCAATGCACTGCTGCACCATTGCGGCGAGTCGCTCTCCGGCGTGGGTGGCGAGAAACGTCCCGGTATCGTGCACCGGATCGACAAGGACACTTCCGGCCTGCTGGTCGTTGCCAAGTCCGATGCCGCCCACCACGGACTCGCTGCCCAGTTCGAGGCCCACAGCGCGGAGCGGCGGTATCTTGCGCTGTGCAATGGCTGTCCCGCTCGCGCCGACCCGCGGCTGCGCGGTATCCGCGGCACGCATTGGGAGAGCGGCGAGGTGCTGCGTATCACCACCCAGCTCGCCCGCCATCGGCATGATCGACAACGGCAGGCCGTCCTCTGGGACGGCGGGCGACACGCCGTCACGCGGATGCGGGTGTTGGAGCCGCTGGGGACCCCGCCGGCCGCGGGGCTGATCGAATGCCGGCTGGAAACCGGCCGCACGCACCAGATCCGCGTTCACATGGCCCATATCGGGCACGGGCTGATCGGCGACCCGGTCTATGGCGGGCGGCGCAAGCTTTCGGCCCGCGCGGTGGGGCCGGAGGGCAGTGCTGCGGCGATGGCGTTCCCCCGTCAGGCGCTCCACGCCGCCAGCCTGGGATTCGAGCATCCGGTGACCGGTGAATGGCTGGCGTTCGACAGCCCATTGCCGGACGACATGGCCCGTCTGCATGCAGCGCTGTCCGGAACCGGCAGCAGCTAACCCCTTCAGATCTTCTGGAAGTTCCGCCTGTCGGCCCGCATGTTCAGCAGCCGCGTGCCACGTTGCTGGTAGAAGATGATGTCCATCCAGTAGCTCGCGGAATAGGCATCCTTGAGGAACGGTTGGTCGACCACGGCGCAGAGCACGACCTCCGCATCTTCGAAACCCGGCAGGGTCAGCCAGTGAGCAATCTCCGCCCGGCAGGTCTCATCGCCACTGTCGAGCGGCAGCGTGTCGGGTGCCGGGTTCAGAACGCCAATGATCGCTGGCAAGCCACCCGGCGTGGCCGACGAAAGGTGACACAGGACGGGTGCACGCAGGGGGATCCCTGCAGCGGTGGCCGGCTGCCCGGGGCGCGGGTCGATACACCCGGACGCAGCCGGAACCGGTTCCCCAGGGACGGCAGCCCCATAGCGGGAAAACAGCTTTGCTGCCGCCTGCGATTGTGCGAGCCGGGTCGGCAGGAAGGACGTTCCGTCGTACTGGAACAGGTAGGCCTCGAACGTCTGCGGATCATCCCGATCCAGAAAGGTGAATGCCCCGCCGACAAAGGTCAGCCGATCACCCCGCAGGTCGGCATCGAAGCTGCGATATCCCATGAGTATCTCCGTCCGGGACAGCATTCCGGTGATCGCATCCCGCAACCGGTCCGAGCGTTGACCGGCTGGAATGTCTTCCCCCGGCGACGCCGGCGGCCCCGCCAACTGGGATGCGATCCCGACGAACAGGATGAACACGACAAGCATCGTGAGCAGGTAGAGGACTCTCGAAACAATCTGCATCCGCATGGCCAGACACCTTCTTCTGCGTCACCCTCATGCTGGGCTGCACGGGCATGAGAGTTACAAGACAGGCAGATCTTGTCATCCTCGTGGCGACCGCGCGTTCCGCATTCAAGAGCGGTTCGGCGAAACAGCGAATTCGGCCTCCAACCCGATGTGCGGCTGAACACGCGACCCCGCCCCGTCCCGAGATCGAAGCTGGCGGACTGGATTTCAGGTGGCGAGATTTGCGCATTTTGTACGGCCAGCTCAATGCGTTTCGAAGGGTCGACCACTGCGCTCCGACCCGTAGGAATTTGCTCCGAATCGGCAAAAACGGTATCTTTTTGCCGGCCAATCCCGTCTTTCACAAAGGGGGTGACACATGGCAGATTTCGGTCCTCCCGTCTCCGGTTCTTTGCGTGCCTACGGAACGCAAAAGGCGGACACGTTCCATGGCGGCGACTATTTCGACAGGTTTTGGGGGCACGGCGGCGCGGACAGATTTTTCGGATACGCCAACTACGACACGTTTTATGGCGGCGATGGACCCGACCTCGCTTTCGGCGGCAGTGACCGCGACGACCTCTATGGTGGAACGG
Organism: Aliiruegeria haliotis; assembly: GCF_003003255.1. Taxonomy (GTDB): domain Bacteria; phylum Pseudomonadota; class Alphaproteobacteria; order Rhodobacterales; family Rhodobacteraceae; genus Tropicimonas; species Tropicimonas haliotis. Next base: position 154,319 of record NZ_PVTD01000001.1, on the reverse strand, counting down.
GCAAGGATCGCCTGAATGGAGGAGGCGGCGGCGACTTTATCAAGGGCGAGGAAGGCCACGATCGGCTGAAGGGCGGCCGCGACATCGACCAACTCTATGGTGGCCCGGGAAACGACATCATCCTCGGCGGGCCCGGCAATGACAATATTTTTGGCGACGACGCCGCCAAATGGCACAGGGGCAACGACCTCATCCGGGGCGGTGGTGGCGACGACCGAATTCATGGCGGCAACGGACGAGACCGGATCTTCGGTGGAAAGGGCGATGACCACATAAACGACGATCGTGGCAATGACCGGATAAACCCGGGAAAGGGCGATGACACGATCATTGGCGGGTCGGGGAAAGACACCTTTGTGTTCAAAAACCCCGACGGTCGGAACTACGGTCACAAGGAGATCTCGGGATACGATCCCACGGAAGGTGACCGGATTGTGCTGATCGGCGCGGATGTATCGTCGCGCAGGCAACTGGAGCGGACGTATGAGGTTGAGGAAATTGACGAAGGGCACATCTACGGGCTCAAGATCAGTTTTGGAAAGGGTGGCTCGCTCATGTTTGTGAATGTTTCCCGCGGACAGGATGTCGAAGCCCTATTGGACAGCATCTCATTCGCCTGACTGCTTTTCGGTTGAAAGCCGGCCCGCAGCACGACCCGGCGCGGGCCCGGTACAAGGTATTCGGATTGCTGCTGGGCAGACCTAAACGGGCCCAGTGCGGGCCACTTCGCGCAAAGGCGCCGACCTGAGGGTCGGGTGCCTCCCGCAGCAGCGTGCGTTCGAACATGTCATTCCGGCCTGTCACCGTCCCCCGCGGCCGGCATCCGCGACGAGTTTGGCGGGACAGCCCGATATTTCTCGTCCACCGCTCCCTGTACCGGGGATTGAAACAATTGCTGAATTGCCTGTGAGGGGCTTAAGCAATCGCTTACACTGGCGTTGGATGATGTCTATAACCGAGTGTCTTCACACGCGTTATCGCAAACATGTGCACTTGAACCGAACGGTTCAGTAACTAGGTACTAGGTAACGGCGGTGTCTGCCAGGACAGGGCGGCACCGTATCCGACAGGCAAGGAGGGACCCGATGAGCAATTACGCGAATCTTCCCGCCCCCTCTCCGGAGCAGGGGCTGAACCGATATCTGCAGGAAATCCGCAAGTTCCCGATGCTGGAGCCTGAGGAAGAATACATGCTGGCCAAGCGCTGGGTCGATCACCAGGACAAGGAAGCCGCCCACAAGATGGTCACCAGCCACCTGCGTCTCGCGGCGAAAATCGCCATGGGCTATCGTGGCTACGGGCTGCCGCAGGCCGAGGTGATCTCGGAGGCGAATGTCGGCCTGATGCAGGCGGTCAAGCGGTTCGACCCGGAAAAGGGCTTCCGTCTTGCGACCTATGCGATGTGGTGGATCCGCGCCTCGATCCAGGAATACATCCTGCGCTCCTGGTCGCTGGTGAAGCTTGGAACCACTTCGGCACAGAAGAAGCTTTTCTTCAACCTGCGAAAGGCCAAGTCTCGCATCGGCGCGCTGGAAGAAGGCGACATGCGTCCCGAGAACGTGGCCAGGATCGCGACGGACCTCGGCGTGACCGAGAACGAGGTCATTTCCATGAACCGGCGCCTGTCCGGCGGCGACGCCTCGCTCAACGCGACCGTGGGTAGCGACGGCGACACCACGACGCAATGGCAGGACTGGCTGGAGGACGAGGATGCCAACCAGGCGGAGGCCTATGCCGAAAGCAACGAAATGTCCGTGCGCCGGGAGCTGCTTCTCGAAGCCATGGACGCCCTCAATGACCGTGAGAAGGACATCCTGACCCAGCGCAGGCTGGCGGAGCCGACGGTCACGCTGGAAGAGTTGTCCGGCCAGTACGACGTGAGCCGAGAGCGCATTCGCCAGATCGAGGTTCGCGCCTTCGAAAAGCTCCAGAAGCGGATGAAGGAACTGGCCCGTGAAAAGGGTGTGCTTCAGGTCGCCTGATCACGCCCTGTCAACACGACAGCAACCGGCCGCCCCCCCGGGCGGCCGTTTTTGCAGGATCCCCGCCAATCCCGCTGTCCGCAGCGCCGCCTTCTTAGGGCACTCCCGATGGGCAATCAGACCTGTCCCGTCAGATCGCCAGCGATCCAATGGGCTCGGATCCACCGCCATCCCCTTGACCGCAGGGCACCGATGTCTTGGCGCCGAAGCACGCAAACCGGATCGAGGCGGCTCCCCAAGTGTTGTGCGCGCGACTTGGCACACGGCGGCATGGCGCCCACCCGACAGATCCCCTATTGCTGACTCAAAGCCCTGAATTGTCGAGGGACCTGCCCCATGGCCAGCGCCACGTTTGCCCCCTTCCAGTACCGGACCTACCGGATGCTGTGGATAGCCTCGCTTGTGACCAACCTTGGCGGGATGATCCAGGGCGTGGGCGCGGGGTGGCTCATGGCATCCCTGACACCGAATCCTGCCATGGTGTCGCTGGTGCAGGGGTCAATCACCCTGCCGCTTGCGCTGCTGTCGCTTCTGGGTGGAGTTTTTGCCGACAATTACGAACGGCGAACGGTGATGCTCGCGGCACAGACCTTCATGCTGCTCACATCCGCCGCGCTTGCCGGACTGGCCTGGGCCGGGATGATCGGCCCATGGGGGCTGCTGGCCTTTACCTTCGCCATCGGGTGCGGGGCTGCGATGCACCTGCCCTCCTGGCAGGCGTCGGTCGGCGACCTGGTTCCTCGGGAGCACCTTCCGCAGGCGGTTATGCTGAACGGCATGGGCTTCAACCTGATGCGCAGCGCCGGTCCGGCCGTCGGTGGCCTTGTCGTGGCGGCGCTGGGTGCGGCAGCGGCCTTTGCCATCAACGCGATCACCTATGTGCCCGTCATCTTCGCCCTTGCCGGCTGGAAACCGACGCGCGAACCCGACCCGCTGCCCCGCGAACCGCTTGGCAGTGCCTTGCGCGCGGGCCTGCGGTATGCCTCGCTGTCGGCGGATCACCTGAAGATCCTCATCCGTGGCTCCGCATTCGGCTTCGCCGCGGTCTCGATCCTCGCGCTCATGCCCATCGTCGCGCGGGATCTGCTGCAAGGCACGGCGCTGACCTTCGGGATGATGCTCACCTGTTTCGGCATGGGCGCCGTGCTGGTCGCCCTGACCCTGCGGCGGGTCCGCGCCCGGTTCCAGAACGAGACCATCGTGCGCACTGCCTTCCTCGGCCTGGCGCTGGGGCTCTTCGGCGTGTCGCAATCCACCAATGTCGTGGCGACCGGCGCGGCGGCCTTCCTGACCGGGATCGCCTGGCAATCCGCGATGTCGCTGCTGAACGTCGCCACGCAGCTGTCGACACCGCGATGGGTGCTAGGCCGGGTCATGTCGATGTTCCAGGTCTTCACCTTCGGCGGCATGACACTTGGCAGCTATGTCTGGGGGCGGGTTGCCGAGGCCGGCGGCGTCGGGGTCGCGCTCCAATGCGCCGCAATTGCCTGTCTGGCAGGCGCCGCGATCGGCCTTGTCATGCGGCTGCCCGCCGAGAGACAGGGCAACCTCGATCCGCACGGGCGGTTCCGGGTCCCCGACGTGGAGCTCGACATCGACATGGAGAGCGGCCCGATCAAGGTGTCGGTCGAATTCGTGATCCCGGTGGCAAAGACCGATACCTTTCTTGAATTGATGGCGCACCGCCGCGTGATCCGGCTCCGCGACGGTGCGCATAGCTGGTCGCTCTACCGTGACCTCGCGCAGCCCGACCTGTGGCACGAGACCTACCGCGTGCCGACGTGGGCGGCCTACCTGCGCCACATGGCGCGGCGGACGACCACCGATGCGGAAAACTACGACCGCTTGTTGGCGTTGCACACGGGCGAAACGCCGCCACTGGCCAGGCGCTGGATCGAGCGTCCGGCAGACCCCGAACACGCACATGCCAAATCGCATCGCGCCTAGGGATGGCGCGACCGGCTTGCGCGGGACGACCGACGAGCCAGCCTGAAACCCGCAAAAGCCTTCAGGTGCGACGCACCGCAACATGGGCCAGCCCGACCGATGTGCCGCCCAATTGGCAGAGCGCCGCGTCCTCGCGACGCCCCTGTCATTCGCGGAGCGATATCAAGGCCTTCCCGTGATCACTCCTGAAGCACGTAGGTACCCGGAGCCGGACAGATCGGGGTGATCCCGGCTTCGGGCGCGCCGATGGCCCGGGCTGGCACCATGCCGTCGCGGCCCTTCGCGGTCAGGAAATCCACCCAGACCGGCCACCAGGATCCCTCCACCTTCTCGTGGTTCTCCACGAAGGTCGCGGGGTCCTCGAAATGCTCGTCGGCAGCCCGGTACCCCATGCGGAAGGATCGGCGCGCGTGGCCCGGCTCCGAAAGGATGCCAGAGTTGTGGCCGCCGGACGTCAGCACGAACGTCTGCTCGTTCTCGTTGAAGAGCCCGATCTTGTAGACCGATTTCCACGGCGCGATGTGGTCCTTCTCCGTGCCCAGAACAAAGAACGGCGCCTCGATGTCGCGCAGGGCGATGGCCCGTCCGTCGACCATGAAACGCCCGCCCGACAGACGGTTTTCGAGGAACAGGCCGCGCAGGTATTCCGAGTGCATCCTGGAGGGCATCCGGGTCGCGTCGACATTCCATGCGGAGATGTCGAACGGCCGCTCCTGCTCTCCCAGCAAGTAGCGGCGTATCGCCTTGGCCCAAATGAGATCCTCCGCGCGCAGCGCCTGAAACGCACCGGCCATCTGCTTCTGATCAAGGTAGCCCTGATCCCACATCATGTCCTCGAGGTAGGCAATCTGGCTCTCGTCGAGGAACATCATCACCTCGCCTGCCTCGGTGAAGTCGGTCTGGGCCGCGAGCAGCGTGACCGATGCCAGTCGTTCGTCGTTCTCGCGCCCCATGGTTGCCGCCGCAATCGACAGGATCGTGCCGCCGAGGCAGTAGCCACAGGCATGCACCTTCTCATCCGGCACGATGGCGCCCACCGTATCGAGTGCCGCCATGACACCCAGCCTGCGGTACGCATCCAGCCCGTATTCGGCAAAGCTGGCATCGGGATTCACCCAGGAGATCGCGAAGACCGTGAAGCCCTGCTCCACGAGGTACCTGATCAGCGAGTTCTTCTGGCTGAGGTCGAGGATGTAGTATTTCATGATCCAGGCCGGGACGATCAGGATCGGTTCCGGGTGCACCGCGCCGGTCGTCGGCGTGTACTGGATCAACTCCATCAACTCGTTGCGATACACGACCTCGCCCGGGGTGCAGGCGATGTTTTCGCCCACGGTGAACCCCTCCATTCGCTCCGGCTCGCCGGTCAGTTCCCGCGCCAGGTCGTCGGACAGGTTCCGGGCGCCGTCCACGAAGTTCTGACCCTGTGTTTCCAGCGTCTTACCAATGACCTCGGGGTTGGTCAGCGGGAAGTTCGAAGGCGCCAGCGCGTCAAGGACCTGCTGCGCCTGAAAAGCCACCCGGTCGGTCGACTTGTGGCGCATACCGCGCACTTCGGTGGTCGCAGCGCGCCACCAGTCCTCCACTGCCAGATAGCTTTGCTTCCAGACAGAGAACGGAGGACTGTCCCATCCCTCGTGCCGGAACCGGTTGTCACCCGGCCGGGGTTCGAAACCATCGCCCAACCCCATCATGCCGAGCCAGAATGTCTGGGTGTTGTCCAGCGCCCGCTCGACCAGTTCCTGCTGCCGCCCGGGCGCACGCGCGAGATGTTTGGCCCAGTCGGTCCAGGCGGCCTGCGACGCGTTGGGTGAGAGGCCGTTGGTCATCTGCGCCGACTTGGCTCGGATGGAACGGTCGAGGTTTTCATATCGCCGGTTTGCAGTGTTCGGCGCGTCGGTCTTCGGCGCTTTGTCCGCACGGGTTGGCCTGGCGGTCGTGTTTGCCGGCGTCCGGCCGGCCGTGGAGGTCACTTCGCCCTCCGCCGGGCGTTTGGCTGCGGATCTGCTCGTCGTCATGGCTACCTCGTTTCTTGTTCACTGCACGAAAGGCGCGACTCGCGCACGCCGCGATGCAGCAACACGGTTATCCTCCCGCGATCCAACGGTGTAACTGCGACCTACGCGCACCGTTAGCGCAACAATAAAACCGTTTTCGTGTAGCCGAAACCACTTCCCAAAGCGTTAAAAGTCCCATTTGACGATTTTGCTGCATGGCGGCGGGTCCAATGCTGCAGCGCCGTCTTTGACACTGGCCCGAAGGTGGAGGATGCTGGCCGCGACCGCCCGGGTCGACGTGCCTTCGACCGGGAAAATTGCCAAGAGAAGGATAATAACATGCGCGTGATCCGCTGGGGTATTCTGGGAGCTTCAAAGTTCGCACGGGAGCATATGGGGCCAGCCATCCACGCCGCCCGCGGCGCCAGGGTAGAGGCGCTTGCGACCTCCTCGCCGGACAAGGCCGCCGCTTTCGAAGCGCTTTTTCCGGGCATTCGGGTGCATCCGAGCTATGATGCGATGCTGGCCGATCCGCAAATCGACGCGATCTATATCCCGCTGCCCAATACCCTGCATGTCGAGTGGAGCCTGAAGGCGATGAAGGCCGGCAAGGCGGTCCTGTGCGAAAAGCCGATGACAATGGAGGCCACGGAGTTCGACAGCCTGATCGCGGCGCGGGATGCAGCCGGCGTCCTGGCGGCGGAGGCCTACATGGTTGTGCAACATCCGCAGTGGCTCCGGACGCGAGAACTGATTGCCGATGGCGCAATCGGTCCCCTGCACCAGGTTCACGGCGCTTTCTCCTACAACAACCGTGCGGATGTGAAGAACATCCGCAACCTGGCGGAGATGGGCGGCGGTGCGATCCGGGATATCGGCGTCTATCCCATCGGGACGACGCGGTTCGCCACCGGAGAGGAACCGGAAGAGATCAGCGCGCAGATCACCTATGAAAACGGGGTCGACGTGTTGTCGCGCACCCAAGCGCGTTTCCCGTCCTTCCACTTCTCGATGCTGCTGTCGACCCGGCTTGCCCCGTACCAGGAGATGACCTTCCACGGCGAAAGCGGCCTGTTGCGGCTGGCCTATCCGTTCAACGCCAATGTTCACGGGGAGGCGCGGCTCGACCTTATCCGCCCGGATGGCTCCATCCTGACAGAACGCTGGCCGGGGCTGAACCAATACGTGGTGCAGGTGGAAGCCTTCGGAGAGAGCCTGCGCGACGGCGTTCCCTACCCTTGCCCACTGGAGTTCAGCGTTGGCACACAGGTCATGATCGATCGCATGTTCGCCGCCGATCCGGGTTGATCGTTTGTCAGGCCGGTGGCGGCCGTAGGCGGGTATACCACTGCAAGGCGGACACCGGGCCGCACCCAAGAGGTGCTAGGTCAATGCGGATGGCAGCAGATACAGGCTCCGCGCGACCGAAACCCCAGCCGCCGCTCCTGCCGCGTGTGTTTGCACAATGCGACCAGCTGAACGGCGGCTCTGTCCATTGTTGCGATCGGGAATGCCCGCGCTGGCAGCGACCTTTGGGGCCGTTGATTGCCCGAGACAGCCGGGTACATTGGGCACGAGACAGCGGAGCGCACGCAATGCAAAACGAGAAAATTGACGGCCGTCTGCACGGCCCGCAGCCCGACCCGGGAAGCGAAGACCCGATACTGCTGCGGATCGTCTACATGCTCATCATCTACTTCATGTTGGGCATTGCCAGCACGGTGCTGATGGTCGCCACCATCGTCCAGTTGGTGATCATGCTGATCAACAACCGGGAACCGAACGAGCGGCTGGCCGATTTCGGCACGGATCTTGGCATCTGGATCGCCAAGGCCGCGCGCTACCAGACCGCCGCCAGCGAAGTGAAACCCTGGCCTTGGACGGACCTGGATTGAGCCAGCACGACGGCGCGTCGCATCCTAGCGGCCATGCGTTATCCGCGAGTGCAGCCAGGCACGATAGGCCGTGTAGCCTTTCGTGTTCGCAACCGTGCGACTCGCCGCCGGCATCGCCTTGAACTGCTCCAGCGTCACACCTTTCACAAACGACAGCTTCAGCCGGATGTAGACATCGTAGCAGTGATCGACCTCGTGCCGCGACAGGATGCGTTCCAATGCGGCATCCGAACAGACGGAATAGAGGGCAAAAAGCTCCTCGCGATAGGTTGTCATCGTTTCGACCTCATCGGTGTGGGGTCGCTCGGGAATGATTTGAGCCGCCTGAATCGAACTGGCGGGAACAGGAATTGCGAGACAGGCTCCAAATACTACCGAGAAGAGGCACGATCTTGACATGGCAAGAACTCCTTCTCTGAATGGTGAAACGATACCACATTTTGGCCCGCACGCCCAAAGTTTGTTTTTTTGAAGCCCCCGTTTCCCGCCGCCGCCCCAAGTACTCGTGGCACACGGCCAGGTGCCAATTGCCGGCATTCGGAAACACCTTCACACCCCTGTTCTGCATGGTTGCCAGCGCGCAGGTTGGTTTGACTTGGCCACGGCAGACAGGTTCCGTTTCAAGGCCTTATCGGCATGTCTCTGCAAGCCCGGCGGGGCCTGACGAACAGGGAAGCAGACGACGCAGGATCGCCTGTGGGCCGGAGCGGCCGCCGAGGCAGAGTTCATCCTCGGCGGCGAAACCGGACCGTTCATACATCCGTCACACCGCCGGGCAGGCGCAGTTCATGGCCAGCACCAGCCCGCCGGCTTGTCCGAGAGCAACACCCCCTACCAACGGGCAATTCACAGTCGAGGGAACTGCCCCGATGCCGATGCTCGTTCGTATCTTGTTCGTCTTGGACAGACGCGGACACCTCACGCCATCCCATGACGCCGGATGGTTGCCGTGCCCATGAAGATGACCATGACGCACGGAGGCTATACCCGCGCCGCAGTTCGCAGGGGAAGCGAGCCGGGCTGGTGGCGCGGCGTCAGCCCTCCATCGCTTCAAGCTGATCGATGAACCCGGAAATCATGCTGAGCCCCTTGTCCCAGAACTTCGGATCGCTCGCATCGAGCCCGAAGGGGGCCAGAAGCTCCTTGTGATGCTTGGAGCCGCCGGCGCGGAGCATGTCGAAGTACTTTTCCTGAAAGCCCGCGTCGCCCTCTTCGTAGACGGCATAGAGCGCGTTCACCAGACCATCCCCGAAGGCATAGGCATAGACGTAGAACGGCGAATGCACGAAATGCGGGATGTAGGACCAGAAGGTCTCGTAGCCTTCCATGAAAGAGAATGCCGGGCCGAGGCTCTCGCCCTGAACGGACATCCAGAGCGCGTTGATGTCCTCCGGTGTCAGCTCGCCCTTGCGGCGGGCGTCGTGCAACTTGCACTCGAAGTCGTAGAACGCGATCTGGCGGACAACGGTGTTGATCATGTCCTCCACCTTGCCGGCCAGCAACACCTTGCGCTGCGCCTGGTCGGTTGCGTCATCAAGCAGCTTGCGGAACGTCAGCATCTCGCCAAAGACGCTGGCGGTCTCGGCCAGTGTCAGCGGCGTCGCCGACAGCAGTTCGCCCTGCCCCGCAGCCAGCACCTGGTGCACGCCATGGCCAAGCTCGTGGGCCAGCGTCATCACGTCCCGCGGCTTGCCGAGGTAGTTGAGCATCACGTAGGGGTGGACCTCGGCCACAGTGGGATGCGCAAAGGCGCCCGGTGCCTTGCCCGGTTTCACGCCGGCATCGATCCAGCCCCGGGTGAAGAACGGCTCCGCGATCTCGGCCATTTTCGGGCTGAACCCGGAATAGGCCGACATGACGGTGTCCCGCGCCTGTTGCCAGTCGACAATGCGGGTGTCTTCCATGGGCAGCGGCGCGTTGCGGTCCCAGACCTCGAGCGTGGAGAGCCCGAGCCACTTGCGTTTCAGGTCGTAGTATCGGTGCGACAGCTTGGGATAGGCCGCGACAACCGCATCACGCAGCGCCTCAACCACCTCCGGCTCGACCTGGTTGGACAGGTGGCGGCCCGTCTGCGGGCTCGGCATGCCGCGCCAACGGTCCTCGATCTCCTTCTCCTTGGCGAGGGTATTGTGAACGCGGGCGAAGAGCTTGATGTTGGCGCCGAAAACACGCGCCAACTCCCGAGAGGCGGCTTCGCGAATAGACCGGTCCTGCTCGGTGAGGAAATTCAGGGTGGTTTCAAGGTTGCAGGTCTCGCCCTTCACCTCGAATTCCAGCCCGGCCATGGTCTCGTCGAACAGGCGGTTCCAGGCGGAGGCCCCGACCGTCGACTGGTCGTGAAGGAACTTCTCCAACTCGTCGGACAGTTGGTAGGGCTTCATCGCGCGCAACTTGTCGAAGATCGGCTTGTAGCGATACAGATCCGCGTTTTCGTTCATCAGCAGGTCGAGCCGGTCATCTTCGATCCGGTTCAGTTCCAACGTGAAGAACACCAGCGGCGTGGTGAAATTGGTGATCGTTTCCTGGCAGTTTCCGAGGAACTGCGCCCGCTCACCGTCGGTGGTGTTCTGGTAGTACCGCAACCCGGCAAAGGACATGATGCGGCCGGCGATCACGTCGATCTTCTCGTAGCGCAGGACGCATTCGAGCAGTTCCGCATGTCCGAGCGAGGACAGCTTGCCCTCGAAATCCTCGGCAAAGCTCAGGCAGGCCTGCTCCAGCCAGTCGAGATCGCGCTTCAACTCCGGCGCGTCCGGGCTGGCGTAGAGATCGCCAAGATCCCATTCCGGCAGGTCGCCGAACCCGGCCTGACCGGCGATATCGGTGTCGAACACGGGACGGGGCTGATACTCTGTCATGTTGGAACCTCTTTTGTGCTTGGCCCAATAAAGGGAGTCTCGGCGGGGGCTTCAAGCGGTGGTTTCGCGTTGCGTGGGATTGCGGCGCAGATTTGACCTGCGGCTCCGCAGGCGTGGTGGCCGTGAAGAGTCTCCAGCCGGGGAAGCACGCAGGGTGCGCGGGGTCGGGGCGCCTGTCAGTCGAACTCCGCGAGCCGCGCGACGTAGCGGGCAAGCGTGTCGATTTCGAGGTTGATGCGGTCGCCAATCGCGACACGGCCCCAGGTGGTGACTTCCTTGGTGTGCGGGATGAAATTGATACCGAAATCGCAGCCATCGACCTCGTTCACCGTCAGGGACGTACCGTCGAGCGCCACCGATCCCTTGGGGGCGATGAACTTCGCCAGCGCTTCCGGGGCACGGAATGTCACGCGGGTGCTGTCGCCCTCGTCGGTCATGGCAACTACCTCGGCGACGCCATCCACATGTCCGGAGACGATATGCCCCCCCAGCTCGTCACCCACCTTGAGCGCGCGCTCAAGGTTGATCCGGCCGCCCTCGGCCCAATCGCCGATATTGGTCTTCGAAATGGACTCTGCCGAGATATCAACCGCGAACCAGTCGTCGCCCTTGTCCACCACCGTCAGGCAGACTCCACTGCAGGCGATCGATGCGCCCAGGTCCACGCCAGCCATGTCGTATGCGGTTCCGATCCGTGCGCGCAGGTCGCCGCGCCGCTCCAGTTGCCTGATTTCGCCCAGGTCGGTGACGATTCCGGTGAACATCTGCGGATCTCCATTGCTTTCTCTCAACGCAGGTATCCCCGGTGCGCAAATCGGGCAAGGGGAAAGCGTGCGGCGGGATACCACGCCCAGCTTCCGCCCCATTCCCGGCATGAAAGGCTGGCATTCTGGTGCGGATCGGCGAAACTGCGCCGGAGCGCCAGAATGGAATCGAATTGACGGCACCGCACAATCCCCCACACGCGGATCCCACGTCCGGCGCCCGGCTCGCGCAGAGCCGGCGGTTCCTGTTCCTTCAGGGGCCTCACGGTCCCTTCCTGGCAACCCTCGGCGACATGCTTCGTGCCGCGGGCGCGGAGGTCTGGCGCGTCGGGTTCAATGCCGGAGACGCGGCCTACTGGCCCGACACGTCCAGCTACATCGCCTTTGACGCGCCCCAGAGCACCTGGCCGGAGACCTGTGCCGCGCTGCTGCGGGACAAGGCGATCACCGATATCGTGCTCTATGGCGACACCCGGCCAATCCACGCCGTGGCGGTCACGATTGCGAAGGCAGCCGGGCTGACCGTCCATGTGTTCGAGGAAGGGTACTTGCGGCCGTACTGGGTCACCTACGAGCGTGGCGGATCGAACGGAAACTCGCGGCTGATGGACCTTTCCGTCGAGACGATGCGGGAAACACTTGCGGAATCGGATCTCGACCTGCCGGACACGCCGACCCATTGGGGCGACACCCGGCAGCATGTCTGGTTCGGCGCGCTCTACCATTGGCATGTCATGTTCCGAAACCGGCGCTACACCCACTTCCGCCCACATCGTGCGCTGCCGGTCACGCGGGAGTTCGTGCTCCACCTGAACCGGCTATTGAGCATGCCGTTTCACTATCTCGACCGGCAGATCGCGACCCGGCGGATCGTCCGGGCTGGTTATCCCTACCACCTCGCTCTCCTGCAACTGGAGCATGACAGCTCCTTTCAGCACCACAGTCCATTCGAGACCATGGGTGACTTCCTCGAAGTCTGCATCGCAGGGTTCGCGAAGGGTGCGCCCCGCCACCACCACCTTGTTTTTAAGGCCCATCCTCTGGAAGACGGACGCACACCGCTCCGCCAGAACATCCGCCGCCTCGCGGCGCAACACGGGGTGTCGGACCGGGTTCACCACGTCCGCGGCGGCAAGCTCGCGGCGCTCCTCGACCATGCCCGCAGCGCGGTCACCGTCAACTCGACGGCCGGGCAGCAGGTGCTCTGGCGTGGCCTGCCGATCAGGGTGTTCGGGACGTCGGTCTATGCCAAGCCCGAGTTTGTCTCGACCCAGCCGCTGGCGGAATTCTTCGCCCACCCCAAACGCCCCGACAGCCGCGCCTATCGCGACTATCGCTCCTACCTGCTGGAGACGTCGCAGGTGACGGGCGGGTTCTACTCCGGCGGCGGGCGGCGGCGGCTGATGCGGCAGGTTGTCGACATGATCCTCGCGCCCCAGGACCCCTACGAGGCGCTGGCAACCGGAAATGCCGCGCCGAGGCACCAGCTTCGGGTGGTCAAGTAGCAGGCGTTGTGGCGGAAATCCGTTCCGCAAAGCACGGCCCGGCCAGGCAGGTGCAAGGGGCAAGGCACGGCATACCCGCACATTGCCGCGCGATCCGTGGATTGGGTGATGGAGGCGCTTCCGCCAGCAACGCCCAAGTTGTTGCTCCTGCAAAGCCCGCCCGGCAACGGCGCCAACCACCGCCCCAACACGCCTGCCGAAAGCTGTGACCGGACGTCCGTGTCGGGTCCCGAACGTCAACCTCGGCACCCGCCTCCAGCCTGCCTCGCTGGGCCAGGAATCGGCTGCGAGACCACCCGGAGCCACCGCGTCCTGCGGGCAACACTCCGAATCGGGTGCAAGCCCACACTTCCTTTTTTGCCGTCGCCCTGTAGGGTTGAACGCAAAACTTGAGGCAGAAATCCGTCAAGGAGCCCGAGCAGTGAATACCAAGACATCCCGCTGGGCCAAATTGCTGGCTCTGTGCCTTGCTGCGTCCATTGTAAGTGGATGCGCCTTGCCGCGGTCCGGTCCGGGCAAGAAAGAGATCTTTTCCGGATCCGTACTCGAAGACGGTGATGCGTTTGTCGTCTCTGTCAATGATCGCGTGACCCGCGCTACCTCCGTGACCCCGATACTCGGGTTTTCCAGCGATTTTTTGAAGGCCGGACTGGTCGGGTCCGACACGATCCGGCCTGGCGACACCCTTGGCCTGACGGTCTGGGAGAACGTGGATGACGGGCTGCTGGCCGATCAGGGCCAGGTCGCCACGCGCCTCGAAGAGGTGCAGGTGGACGGCAGCGGCTTCATCTTCGTGCCCTACGCAGGCCGCATCAAGGCATCCGGCAACACCCCGGAGCGCCTGCGCCAGATCATCACCGAGAAACTCGACGCCCAGACACCCGACCCGCAGGTGCTTGTCACCCGGCTCGCCGGGGACGGCGCATCGGTCTCCGTTGTCGGCGGGGTCGCCGAACAGGGGGTGTTCGCCATCGAACGCCCGACCCGAACCCTCAGCGCCATGATCGCTCGCGCAGGCGGGCTTACGATCCCCAACGAGATCGCGCAGATCAACGTCGTCCGTGGCGGCGCGAAGTCCAAGGTCTGGTTCGACGACCTCTATGCCGATCCGCGACTCGATATCGCCCTTCGCGGCGGCGACAAAATCCTCATCCAGGAAGACACCCGCGCTTTCTCCGTTCTGGGCGCCACCGGCACCCAGAACCGGGTGCGGTTCGAGACACAGACGCTCAGCGCCATCGAAGCGATCGCACAAGTGGGCGGGCTGAATTCCAACCTCGCCGATCCAACCGGCGTCTTCATCTTCCGCAACGAGCCGGAAGCCATTGCCAGGGCCGTGCTTGGCCGCAATGACCTGGTTGGCGACCAGCGGTTGGTCTACGTGCTGGACCTCACCGAACCGACGGGCATGTTCGAAGCCCGCGACTTCGCCATCCGCGACGATGACACGCTCTACGTCACCGAAGCGCCCTTCGTGCAATGGCAGAAGACGCTTTCGGCGATCACCGGCACCCTTAACCCATTGGCCAACTACTCGACACTGGCCAGATAGGGGTCGCGTGAACGACCGCAGCATCGACACGGCCGCCGTGGACTCCCAGCCACGGCGGCTTTTCGTTTTCAACGGTGGTTTCCTGAACCGCCGCATCCGGCGCATCCTGATGCTGTCGGGCTGGCAGGTGACAAACGGGCGGCCCGGGCCGGACGATTGGGTTGGCGTCTGGGGGCGCAGCCCGACCTCGGGACGGGGGGAGCAGGTGGCGCAGAAATGCGGGGCCCGCATCCTGCGGATCGAGGATGCCTTCCTGCGGTCCATCCGCACCGGCCGCGATGGCGAGGCTCCCATCGGGTTGCAACTTGACCGCACAGGCGTCCATTTCGACAGCGCCACCCCGTCGGACCTCGAAACGCTGCTGGCCAGCCACCCGCTGGACGACACACCACTGCTGGATCGTGCGCGCACGGCAATGGCGCGGATCAGGGCCATCGGGCTCAGCAAGTACAACGCCTTCGACCCCGATCTGGCGCCGCCGGCGCCGGGCTATGTACTGGTCGTGGACCAGACCGAGGGCGATGCCTCGATCCGTCACGGCGGCGCCTCCGCCACCAGCTTCCGGGAAATGCTGACGGCTGCGCAGATCGACCATCCCGGCGCGCGGATCATCTTGCGAACCCATCCGGAAACCGCCGCAGGTCATAGAAAGGGCCACTTTGGCCGCGAGCCCCTGCCCGAACAGGTTTCGCTGCTGGAGGCCCCGGTGTCGCCACATGCACTGCTGGACGGCGCCACGGCGGTGTACACTGTCAGTTCCCAGATGGGGTTCGAGGCGATCCTGGCGGGCCACCGTCCGCATGTCTTTGGCCAACCGTTCTATGCCGGTTGGGGCCTGACAGAGGACGACCGCCCGGTCGACCGGCGCCACCGGCACCTGACCCGCGCGCAGCTTTTTGCCGCCGCCATGATCCTGCACCCGACCTGGTACGATCCCTGGCGCGACCGCCTGTGCGCGCTGGAAGATGTGATCGACGGGATGGAGGCACGCGTCCGCGCCTTCAGGGAGGACCGGCGGGGTTATACCGCGACTGGCATGCGGCTGTGGAAACGCGCGCCGCTGCGTCGGTTCTACGGACAGGGCGGGGGGGTGCGCTTTGCCTCCTCTAACGTGGCGCAGAGCGGGCGCCCGGTGCTGGCGTGGGCGAGCCGCATCCCCGAGGGGCTGCCAGAAGAATCCACCCGCGCGCATGTTCCCCTGTTTCGGGCCGAGGATGGTTTCCTCCGATCCAAAGGGCTGGGCGCCGAGCTTGTACCGCCGATGTCGCTGGTGGCCGACGACCTCGGGATCTACTACGACCCCGGCCACGAAAGCCGCCTGGAACAGCTTGTCGGATCGTCGGCAGGGCTTCCGGACTGGGACATCGCGCGGGCTGAACGCCTGATCACCCGCCTGACAACGGCGCGCCTGAGCAAGTACAATATCGGCAGCGCCCAAATACCTGATCTGCCGACCGGGCACCGGATCCTGGTGCCGGGACAGGTCGAAGACGATGCCTCCATCCGTCTGGGCTGTGGCGAGGTCCGCACCAACCTTGCCCTTCTGGACGCCACGCGGGCTGCCAACCCGACCTCCGTTGTCATCTACAAGCCCCACCCGGATGTCGAGGCAGGCCTTCGGAACGGCGCTGTACCTGCCGAACAGCTCGCGGAGCTGGCTGACGTCGTTGTCCGGGGATGCAACCCGATCCCGCTCATCGAGGCCGTGGACGAGGTCTGGACCCTGACGTCACTGCTGGGGTTCGAGGCATTGTTGCGCGGTCGTCAGGTGACCTGCCTGGGCATGCCGTTTTATGCCGGCTGGGGCCTGACACGGGATCATGGCGCCGCGCCGGATCGGCGAATGGCCCGGCCAACACTTGCGGGATTGGTTCACGCGGCGCTCATCGCCTATCCCCGCTATCACGACCCGGTCACCAACACCCCCTGCCCGGTCGAGGTGATCGTCGACAGGCTGGAACACGGGCAGGTCGCGGGCGGTGGCCCGGCAAACCGCGCCCTTTCGAAGCTTCAGGGTGTTTTCGCCAGCCTTGCCCCGCTCTGGCGGTGACACTCTGGGCTGTCAGAGCCCTTCCGCGCCGGGCATGCGACAGTGCAACGGACGCGCCGAGAACCATGGCGTGAAGGTCACGCAGCCCCTGCGGCACGCCACAGCGCCATCACATCCGGTCCGACCTGCTGGACCCGATCCAGCACGAAGCGAGGAGCCCTGTCCAGCGACGTCAGGCCGAGGGCACCAAGACCGGGCAGACCATCGGCGCCCAGCCCAAGCCCGGCGGAAAAGGCAACCAAATCATCCACGAGGCCCGCGGCCAGCACACTTCCAGCGAGGCGACCACCGCCTTCGCAATAGACACGGGTCAGGCCCGCGCCTCCCAGCGCCTGAAACATGGCCACCGGATCAAGCGCATTGTCTGGCCCGGTGGGCACCTCGAACAGCCGCGCGCCACGGTTGCGCCACCTCTCGCGTCGATCCGGCGGCGCGTCGGGTCCGTGACAGATCCAGACCGGCGCCACGTCCAGTTCGCGGAACAGCTTGCTGTCGACCGGCAAGTCGAGCGGTGCCGAGGCGATGACCCGCGTGGGCTGCCGGGCAAGACCAAGACCGCGCACAGTGAGCGACGGGTCATCGACGCGCGCCGTCCCGCCACCGACCAACACGGCGTCATGGCGCGCCCGCTGGGCATGAACCATGCGCCGGGCCTCCGGCCCCGTGATCCACTGGCTTTCGCCCGTCGCGGTGGCGATGCGACCGTCGAAGGAACTGGCGAGCTTGAGGGTCAGCTGCGGACGCCCGCACTGGATACGACTCAGGAAGCCTGCATTGGCGCGGCGCGCCTCGGCCTCCATCAGGCCGGTTTCCACCGCGATCCCGGCGGCACGCAGGCGGGCAAGACCGCCCCCGTCGACGCGCGGATCAGGATCCCTGAGCGCAGCGACCACACGGGCCACGCCGGCAGCCACCAACGCCTCCGCGCAGGGCGGTGTCTTGCCGTGATGCGCACAGGGCTCCAACGTGACGTAGACCGTTGCCCCGCGCGCCGCACCTCCGGCCTGCGCAAGCGCCACCGGCTCGGCATGCGGTCGGCCTCCGGGCTGGGTCCAGCCGCGCCCGACAACGATGCCATCCCTGACGATCACGCAGCCCACCGCCGGGTTGGGCCAGACTTTGCCCAATCCCCGCCGCCCGAGGGCCAGCGCCATCGCCATGAACCGGCGATCGGATGTCATCGGATTACTCCTGCGGACCTTCGGGGGGGCGCAGCTCGCTGACGAACTTGTCGAAATCGTCCGCGGCCTGGAAGTTCTTGTAAACGCTTGCGAAACGGACATAGGCCACGGTGTCGATCCGGGCCAGCGCCTCCATCACAATCTCGCCGATGGTCTTGGAGGGGATATCGGTCTCCCCCATGCTCTCCAGCCGACGCACGATGCCAGAGATCATCTGGTCCATGCGCTCGGGCTCGACCGGGCGTTTCTGCAACGCGATGCGGATCGAGCGCTCCAGCTTGTCGCGGTCGAAATCCTCGCGGCGGCCGTTGGACTTGATGACCACGAGGTCGCGCAATTGCACGCGCTCGTAGGTGGTGAAGCGGCCGCCACAGGCCGGACAGAACCGCCGTCGGCGGATCGCCACGTGGTCCTCTGCAGGCCGGGAATCCTTCACCTGCGTATCGACGTTACCGCAAAACGGGCAGCGCATCCTGTCCCCTCTCGTCTCTGCTCCTGGGGGATACTTCCCCTCTTGTTGCTACGACTATAGGGGGCCGCCCATGGCTTGGGTAGAGGATTTATCCACATACACTATCTTGGTGTTGCCCTTCCGACTCTCACGCGAAATGGACGGCAACCTGACGGCGATGCGGACGGTCGCGATGCTCGAAAAGGTAGATCCCCTGCCAGGTGCCCAGCCGCATCCGGCCCTCGAAAACCGGGATCGAAAGCGTGACCGGAAGCAGGGCCGATTTGATATGCGCGGGCATGTCGTCGGGACCTTCATAGGTGTGACGAAGATAGCGCATGGAGGGGTCGCTGGACGGTGGCACAAGCCGCGAAAAGAAGGCCGTCAGGTCCGTGCGCACCTCGGGGTCGGCGTTTTCCTGAATGGCAAGGGATGCGGAAGTGTGGCGCACCAGCAAAGTCAGAAGACCAGCGGCAGCTCCCTGCCCTTCGAGCCACCCCTGGACGTCGCGTGTGAACTCGTACAGCCCCGGCCCCCAGGTCTCGATTTCGAGCAATGTCTGCATTTCAACCTGTTCCCTGCTCAGAACAATCCCCGGCCACGGAACCGCTGGATACTGTCACGGCACATGGCGTAGCCATGGGAGGCGCGCAAGTTGTATCCGACCTTGCTGATCGAGACCGAGTACCCCTGCTCCGCGGCAGACAGCTCCGCCACCTCCGGGTATTTGACATAGGTGAAGATTACGGATGTCCGCCCGGGGCGAACCTCGCTAGGCCCCATTCCACGCATCACGTAGACCCGGGTCGCGCCCGCCTGCCCCTTCTTCCATCGCACGAAGTCGCCGGCTGCACACCAATAGTCCGAAGGTCCCGCCGTGGCTTTCTGAAAGACCTCGAATACGCCGTCCCGCGCCGGGTTTGCCTCTGCCTGCATGCGGTTTTCCGCCCAGTACATCCTTGCCACCGCAGAGGTTGCACCAAGGCAGAGCAATGCGACGAGTGCGAGCCGAAAACACTGTTTCATGCGATGCTTCCTCTCTGGGGCTTCAGACGCAGATCAGTCCGACCGGCTGCACAGTCCCCGGGCGTGACCGACGCTCCGGTTGAGCCCTGCGCGGCGGGGGTATTGCAAGATGCTTCCGCCCCATGGCGTTCGCGCATCGGGGCCGAGCAGGACAAACTCCATCGACTGGCGGCCGGGCGTCGTCGGGCTGGGACCGAGCGGACGGGTCATCACCATCCTGTCGTTGTTGCGGGCATTCAGTCGGACATGCGAAAACTCACCGGCCGCGCACATGTAGTCGGCCCCCGTCGACCCCGCCCGTCCGAAGACCTCGAACCCCTGCGCGGTGCCCGTGACGGCGATATTGTTGCCGTCGGAATAGCGCTGCACGGCCTGCGCCTCTGCGGCCGGACCGGTCAGTCCCACAAGGCCGATTGCGGCGACGGCCGAGGCCACGAATACGAAGCGTCTCATTCCGTTTCCTCCCGGGATCCGAGGTCGGCAGTTGGCCGCCCTTCTTGCGCACAAGGATGCCAAGGCAGCCCCGGCACCACAATCGGAAACCGCGCGCCGGTGGCAACCTGAGGCAGGTCGAGCGATGCTTGTGGCGCATTGGGCGACGTTGCAGGCACCGGCACCCGGTTCAACTTGGCGACGTAATCCTCTGAATTTGAAAGGCAACCTTTCGCGCGATGATGTCTTCTCGAGGCATATCCATCGGCACAATCGCATAGCGTCGGCGTGGATCCCAGCAGCGAAGATTCCACGGCCAATGCGCGCGCGTGGGAAACCGGGTGCGCCGGAAGTGTCTCTCCCGCCAGCGAAGTCGCACCACCCACGAATAGGAAAAGGCGCGCCGAGATCGGCGCGCCATTGACGTGGTTTCGAAGATATCAACTTGGCAGAGCGAGGGGCGATCGCCCCTCAAACAAATCTAGCCAAAAAGACGATCCCCCTGTTCGTCGATCAGGGATTTCGCCTTCTGCGTCGTGATGTTCCGCGCATCCTCTTCAGAATTGCAGACATCGGCGCGAATGAGCTGATGGCTCCGGGTTTCTCCCTCGTCCACCTTTTCGATCCTGGCGGCGACACGGAAGCCGGCGGCCTCCTTGATCGGCTCGACGTAGATCAGGAACCCCTTGTAGCTCTCTGGCTCGGCCTCCGGCTTCGGGCTTCCGCCAAAGAGCTTCTTGAAGAGCGACATCTGTCCGCCTTCCCTTCTTTATTGGTCGAGGAAGCTGCGCAGCTTGCGCGAGCGGCTCGGATGCTTGAGCTTCCGAAGCGCCTTCGCCTCGATCTGCCGGATCCGCTCACGGGTCACGCTGAACTGCTGGCCGACCTCTTCAAGCGTGTGGTCTGTGTTCATGCCGATACCGAAACGCATCCGCAGAACCCGCTCCTCGCGCGGGGTGAGCGAGGCGAGAACCCGTGTCGTCGTCTCCTTCAGGTTTTCCTGAATGGCGGAGTCGAGCGGCAGGACGGCATTCTTGTCCTCGATGAAATCGCCAAGCTGGCTGTCCTCCTCGTCGCCGATCGGCGTTTCGAGGCTGATCGGTTCCTTGGCGATCTTCATCACCTTGCGAACCTTCTCCAGCGGCATCTGCAGCTTTTCTGCCAATTCCTCCGGCGTCGGCTCGCGGCCAATCTCGTGCAGCATCTGGCGACCGGTACGGACCAACTTGTTGATCGTTTCGATCATGTGGACCGGGATCCGGATCGTGCGGGCCTGATCCGCGATGGAACGGGTGATGGCCTGACGGATCCACCACGTCGCGTAGGTGGAGAACTTGTAGCCGCGGCGGTACTCGAACTTGTCGACGGCCTTCATCAGGCCGATGTTGCCTTCCTGAATGAGATCAAGGAATTGCAGCCCGCGGTTGGTGTATTTCTTGGCAATCGAGATCACCAGGCGCAGGTTGGCCTCGACCATTTCCTTCTTGGCCTGACGCGCCTCTTTCTCACCCTTCTGAACCTGCTGCACGATGCGGCGGAACTCGGGGATGTCGACGCCGATATAGGTACCGACCTGTGCCATTTCGTTCCGCAGTTCGCCCACCTTGTCGGAAGAGCGCTCGAAGAACGCGGCCCAGCCCCGGCCGGGCTTCTCGGTCATCCGCTCCATCCACGTCGGGTCCAGCTCGTAGCCCTTGTAGGCCTCGATGAACTCCCGGCGGTTGATGCGGGCCTGATCGGCCAGCTTCACCATGTTGCTGTCGATCGACATGATCCGGCGGTTGATGCCGTATAGCTGGTCGATCAACGCCTCGATCCGGTTGTTGTGCAAGTGAAGCTCGTTCACCAACTCGACGATTTCGGCCCTGAGTTTCTGGTAGGTCGCTTCCTCCTGCGCGGAGAAAGTGCCGTCCTCGTTCAGGGTGGCCGACATCCGCGCGTCCTGCATTTCCTCCAGGTCGGAGAAATCGCGGGCAATGCGGTCGAGGATTTCCAGAACCTTCGGCTTCAGCGCGGCTTCCATGGCCGCAAGCGACATGTTCGCCTGTTCTTCCTCTTCCTCGTCGTCATCGTCGGCCTTGATGACATTGCCGTCGGCGTCGTACTCGGGCTCGTTCGACTTCTGGGCCGGCTTGGCCTCGACGTTCAGGTTCTCGACAACCGGCTCGTCCGCGGCATCGTCATCGTCCCCTTCCAGCCCGCTGCCGAAAGTGGTTTCGAGGTCGATCACGTCGCGGAGAAGGATCTCCTCGGAAAGGAGTTCGTCGCGCCAGATGGTGATGGCCTGGAAGGTCAGCGGGCTCTCGCAGAGCCCGGCGATCATCGTGTTGCGTCCAGCCTCGATGCGCTTGGCGATCGCGATCTCGCCCTCGCGGGAGAGCAGCTCCACCGAGCCCATCTCGCGCAGGTACATCCGCACCGGGTCGTCGGTGCGGTCGAGTTTCTCGGTCTCCGTGGTGGCAACGGTGACTTCGCGGGAGGTCGAGGTTTCCACGACCTCGGTGGAGCCCGACTTCTTGTCGCTCTCGTCCTCTTCGGTTTCCTCGGCCTCGATCACGTTGATGCCCATCTCGGAGAGCATCGACATCACGTCCTCGATCTGTTCGGAGGACACCTGTTCGGGCGGCAGGACCGTGTTGAGCTGATCGTAGGTGATGTAGCCCTTTTCGCGGGCTTCGGCGATCATCTTCTTGACCGCAGCCTGCGACATGTCGAGCGTGATTTCCTGCTCGGAGTCGTCGGATTTGCGGTCTTCGGTGTCCTTGGCAGCCATTTAGAACTCCTGTCTCGCGGGAGAATGATTCGTTTCGCGGCGAATCAATACGAATCATTAGCGCAGGATCAGCGCAATTCCACCCGACTTACCCATCAGCGCCGGGAATGGAAAGATCCCCGGAAGTTGTATCATTCCGTCTGACCGTCCGATTTGCCCCGCGTCGGGAAACCGATCGAGTCAAGCAGTGCGTCCAGTCCCGAGCGTTCGTCCCGATCCAGCCGGGCCCCGTTCTCGGCAATATCGAACTCTGCCCTGTCGCCATCATTGCTCAACGACGACACCTGCCTGGCCTGCGCCGAGAGGCTCAACCGGTGGTCGATCCATTCCTCGGGCGCCTCGGCAAAGCCCGCCATCGCCTCCTCGATCTCGCTCCGTGATCCGCGCAGGTCGGACAGTTTGGCGATTTGCTCGGACAGGCACAGGCGCGCAATCGTGACGTCGCCGGGCTTTCGCACCGACGGGGCCAGTGAAACATGGCTAGAGGACAGCAGCCTTTCAAGGGGCGCAAGCCCAAGCCGTTCCCCAATGGCGGCCTCGATATCCTCTTGCGTTGCATCCGGGTCACAGGTCAGCAAGGCGCCGGCGATGGCCGCGTGGCCCTCACCGTGGAACTCCATCTCCTCCAGCACATGGGTGAATTCGGACAGGAGAATGGGTGTATGGATCAACGTCACGAGGATCACGGCTTCCCGCAGGGCCGCCGTCGCCGCCTCGTCGGCGCCTACAAACATCGAGGCGCGTGTGCTCTGCACAGGGCTTGCCGCCGGCTTGATACCGCGCCGCCGGTCCTGCCACGATCCCTTTCGCTGGCCGCCCTGGGTGCCGAAACCGCCCCGTTGCTCCTGTGCGTCTCCCTGCCCGGGCCCGTGCCCGAAACCGAACAGCCGCGAGCGAAGCTGGCGCATTTCCTCGGCATAGTGGTTGCGGATGCCCGGGTCCTTGATCTTGCGGATAACCGCGCGCAGCGCCTTGTCCAGCGCCGCCCGTCGCTCCGGGCTGTCGAGCACCTTGCCCTCCGTCTCACGGCGCCAGAGCAGGGACACCATCGGTTGCGCGCCTTCGAGCAACTCCCGCATCGCCTCAGGCCCCTTGGCCTTCAGAAGGTCGTCGGGGTCCTGCCCGTCCGGCAATATGCAGAAGCGCAGCGATTGCCCGGCTTCGAGCAACGGCAGCGCCACGTCGATCAGGCGCATGGCCGCGCGCAGGCCGGCCGTGTCGCCATCCAGCGCGATGACGGGTTCGGGATGAATTCGCCACATCAGCCGCAACTGGTCCTCGGTGATCGCGGTGCCAAGCCCCGCCACCGTGGCCCCGAACCCCGCCTCGCTGAGGGCAATCACGTCCATGTATCCCTCGGCCACAAGGAGCGGCTGGCCCTTGCCCGCCGCCTCCCGCGCCGGACCGTGGTTGTACAGGCTGCGCCCCTTGTCGAAGAGCTCCGTCTCCGGCGAGTTCAGGTATTTCGCGTTGTCGTTGGGATCCATGGCACGTCCGCCGAAGGCGATCGCGCGCCCGCGCGCATCCCGGATCGGGAACATGATCCGGTTGCGGAAGGTGTCATAGGGTTGCCGGCCCTTGTCGGAGGGCTTCGCCAGTCCGCAGCCCAGGATCAGGTCCGGCGCCACCCCCTTGCCGGTCAGGTGGTCCCAGAGCCCCTGCCAGCCATCGGGCGCAAAGCCGATCTCCCACCGCTCTAGCGCTGACGGTGACAACCCACGGGCTTCGGTCAGGTATCGCCGCGCATTCCCCGCCGCCCCGGTTTGCAATTGCAGGCGAAAGAACTGAACCGCCTGCTCCATGACCTCCGCAAGCTGGCTGCGCCGATCCGCCTTTTCCCTGGCCTTGGGATCGCGGGCGGGCATCTGCATGCCCGCCTCCTGCGTCAGGATCTCGATCGCTTCCATGAAGCCGACGTTTTCGGTTTCCTGGACGAACCTGATCGCGTCGCCCTTCTCGTGGCAGCCGAAGCAATAGTAGAACCCTTTCCGGTCATCCACATGAAAAGAAGCGGTTTTTTCCTGATGGAATGGGCACGGCGCCCAGAGGTCGCCCTTCGCCTGGTTGGACTTGCGTGCATCCCACACGACCTTGCGCCCCACGACCTGCGCAAGCGAGGTGCGGGAGCGTAGCTCGTCAAGGAATCCGGGAGGCAGGGACATTGGATGAATATCGCCCCCCCGTGCGCCCGACGCAAGGCGCTCTGCCAGCCTTTTCTGCGAACAGGGTGAATGAGAGGTGGCGGCAGGCGTGCTGGCTGGTCGCGTCCGGACCCTGCCAAACCGACCGGCACGGTCAGGCAGCCCAGTGCCGCGCGTGACCGGCGGGAGCGTTCAGAGCCCCCGGCCCTCTGCAACCTCGGCGCGTGCAGCGACCGAACGCATGGCAACCTCGATCTCATGCGCGGCGGAGCGGGCAAAGGACCGCATCACCATGATTTCGAACCCGCCGTCGATGGGCGTGACCTGAGCCGTGATGTGCCCGAGCAAGCTGCGCGCCGTCTGCCCGACGCCAAATACGTCCGGGCGCAGATCCAGCGGGGTCAACCGCGCCAGCGCCCCTGCGACCGCCTCGCCTCGCAGCCGCATCGCCGCCCAGCCCTCGGTCACATCCACGACCGCGCCATGTTGCGACAGCTCCTGCGGTGGTGCCGTGCCGATCAGGAAGGCCTGTTCCCGCCCCGCCCACAACACTCGCACATGGCCTTGTTCGATGTGCTCCCCCGGTTGCGGAAAATGCACGGCAAGGGCGGCCTGCAAGGCGTGGCCCATCGCCAGCGACTCCCCCGGCCAGGGGGCCAGCCAGTGCACTGCGCCCAGGTCCACCTCCTCCAGCCGCATCTCTCCGATCCGCAGGTCCAGCCCGGAGAGCGGGCTTTCCATCATCAGCCTAGTCACGCGACCGCCCTCCCTCGGGATCGAAGAACACCGGATCACAGACCTTGCAGACCGTGTCGACATTGCGCAGATGATCCACGAGCCTGACCACCTCCCCGTGCCGCGCCCGCCCCTGCTGCAGGAACCCCAGTGCGATATGGGTCTGCAAGGTCGGCGAGAAGCCAGAGGACGTCACGTAACCCCGATCGTTGACCCGAACGGGATCGGCATCGCGGTCGAAGAGATGCGCGCCGGCAGGCAGCGCCACCTCCGGATCCAATGGTTTCAACCCCACGAGTTGCTCCCGCGTGCTGTCCATGAGCCCCGGCCGACAGGAGGCCGCCTTGCCGATGAAGTCCTTCTTCTTCGACATCATCCCCTGTAGCCCGAGATCGAAAGCGGTCGTGCGCCCGTGCAGTTCCGCATGGGTCAGGAACCCCTTTTCGATCCGCAGCACGTTCAGGGCCTCCATCCCGTAGGCGCCGCCTTCCAGCCCCTCCGCCTGTGCCAGCAGCAGGCGAAACAGGCTTGCGGCATGACGCGCCGGCACCGCCAGTTCGTAGGCATGCTCCCCGGAGAAGGAGATCCGGAACAGCCGCGCGGCGATGCCGTCCACCGACACAGCACCGCAGCCCATGAAGGAGAAGCTCTCCGCATCAATCGGCGCGTCCAGCACCATGTTCACCAACTCCCGCGCACGCGGACCGGCGATGGCGAACTGTGCCCAGGCGTCGGTGGTGGAGGTGAAGCGCACCCGCGCACGCGGCAGGAAACACTGTTGCACCATCTCCAGGTGGGCCATCACCTGCCCCGCGGCGGCGGTGGTGGTGGTCATCACCCAGTGGTCCTGTGACAGCCGCGCCGTGGTGCCGTCATCCATGACATGGCCATCCTCCCGCAGCATCAGCCCGTAGCGCACCTTGCCCGGCTTCAGCGTCGAAAGCATGTTGGTATAGACCAGATCGAGCAGGCGGCCCGCATCCGGCCCCTGGAACTCGATCTTTCCCAGCGTCGAGACATCGCAGACCCCGACGGTGCCCCGCACCATCGCAACCTCCCGGTCACAGCTCTGGCGCCAGTGGGTTTCTCCCGGCGCCGGGAAATAGCTCGGGCGATACCAGAGACCGGCCTCGATCATGGGGGTGCCCCGCCTCAGCGACGCATCGTGGGAGGTCGTGAAGCGTTCCGGGGCGAAGCCCTTGCCCCGGGCCCCTGCACCCAGCGCACCGATGGGCACCGGACTGAAGGGCGGGCGGTAGACCGTGGTGCCGGTCTCCGCAATGGTCCGGCCCGTGGCGTCGGCCAGAACCGCCAATGCGGTCACGTTGGAGTTCTTTCCCTGATCCGGTGCCATGCCCTGCGTCGTGTAGCGCTTCATGTATTCGACGCTGTCGAACCCTTCCTGACCGGCAAGCCTGACATCCTTCGTGGTCACGTCGTTCTGAAAATCGACCCAGGCGCGACGTTTGCCCGGAACCTGCCAGAGGGCCACGGCTGTACCGGCCTCCGTGTCCGCCTCCGGCATGTCCAGCGACGGGGCGACATGGCCCAGCCGCTCCAACGCCACCGCCGCCGCCCGCAGCCCATCGGCCAGGCAGCCGCTGGTGTCGAACACCCCTCTGGCGGCTCCGGCCGCGATCAGCCCGGGCACGGCGTCGTCCCTCGGGACGAAGGCGGAGAGGTTCGCATCCCATTTCGGGCGCCCGCCCATGTGACAGGTCAGGTGAAGCGACGGGTTCCAGCCTCCGGAGACGGCGAGGACATCGGCATCGACCCTGCGCAGGGTACCATTCGCCTCGACGCGGACCTGCCGAAGCGAGGTCCGCCCCCGTGTCCCGACCACTTTGCCGCCCGACACCACGGGGAAATCGCCCGCCACGGAGACACCGTCGCGCGGGTCGATCACCGCAGCGACCTCCACCCCGGCGGCGGCGAGGTCCCGCGCCGTGCGGTGCGCGTCGTCGTTGGTCGCGAACACCGCCACACGCCTGCCGGGCGCAACGCCGTACCGCGTGACGTAGCTGCGCAGGGCGCTTGCCATCATCACGCCGGGACGGTCATTGTCCGCGAATGCGATGGGGCGCTCGATTGCGCCGGCGGCAAGGATCGCGGCGCGGGAGGTGATCCGCCAGAAACAGTCCTTCGGCAGATCCGCACCGGGGTGGGCAAGGTGTTCGCCAACGCGTTCATGCGCGCCATATACACCGCCGTCATAGGCGCCGACGACACAGGTGCGCGGCATCAGGCGGACGTTCGGCATCGCCTGCAAGCGTTCAACGCTCCGGGCCACCCATTCGGCAGCAGGCAGGCCATCAATCCGCTCGACCTCGGACAGCAAGCGCCCACCCGGTTCGCTGGACTCGTCGGCAAGGAACACGTCGGCCCCGGCCTCCGCCGCCGCGCGGGCGGCCATCAGCCCGGCGGGCCCGGCCCCGATCACCAGCAGGTCGCAATGGGCGAAGGCTTTCTCGTGCCGCGCATCGTCCGGGTCGCGCCCGAGGCGGCCAAGGCCGGCCGCGCGCCGTATCACCGGCTCGTACAGGTTTTCCCAGAAGCTCTTCGGCCACATGAAGGTCTTGTAGTAAAAGCCTGCGCCAAGGAACGGCGCGAACAGGTCGTTGGCCGCCAGCACATCGGCGCGAAGCGAGGGCCAGCGGTTCTGGCTGTGGGCCTCCAGACCCTCGAAAAGCTCCTGCTGCGTCGCGCGGACATTGGGCACGCGCGACGCGCCTCGGCCGATCTCCACCAGCGCGTTCGGTTCCTCCGGACCGGCAGTCATCACGCCGCGCGGACGATGGTACTTGAAGGAACGCCCTACGAGCCGGATGCCATTGGCCAGCAGGGCCGAGGCCAGCGTGTCACCGGGATGACCGGTGAGCAGCATGCCGTCGAAGGAGAAGGGAAGCGATACGGAGCGGTCAATCCGCCCGCCACGGGACAATCTCATGGACACCTCGGAAAGGTCGGTGTTGGCAGGTGCGGCGGGGCACTCCCGCCCGTCTTCACCCGCCGCAGGCGCGGCGGGATCATCCCGTTGGGCCGGGCGCCGGCCTGCGGCCGGCGGGGGCATGTGGAAAGGGTTGTCATTCTGCGGCAACCTCCCCGGCCAGAACCACGGAGGTGACCTCGTGCGTGACGGTATCGCGGTCCACGACCAGCCAGGCGCCGCAACCGACGCCGTGCCACCAGAGTTCCCGCGACGGGCCGGCAGGGTTGTCGCGCAGGTGCAGGTAGTCGTGCCATACCTCCGGGGCCGCATCGGCGGCAGGGCGGTCGACGGTCACCGCGGCACCCTTAGGAGTGAACTCCCGAAGATCGCGCGGACCGCAGAGGGGACAGGGGATCAGCATCTCTTCACCATGTTCTCGTGCAGGCCCCGGCCGGGACCCGGCCGAGCTTGAAGCGGACGCTGCCCGCGCCCTCATCGGTCAGGATCGGCACCGGGGCGCCCGAGGTCGGGTCCGGCTCGCCAAGGACAACCCCGCGGGTCCAGAGCAGCAGAGAGTCCTTGTCACGGGAAATGATGCCGATCGCGCCCCCATCGCCGTCGACGGCGCAGACGACCGTCCCCGGCTTCACCCAGCCCGGCCAGCCATGGGGATCCTCAACTGTGAAGCAGCGCAGGGTCTGCTCATATTCCACGCCGGGCCGGACGTTCCTTCCCCCCTGCCCCTGCGCGGCAAAATCCACCGTCAGCCCCATCCAGCGGCTCCAGTCGTGGTCGCCGGCCTCCTCCACCAGCGCGACGGTGAGCCGGCGCACCGATTGCGCTGCGTGCTTCGCCAGATGCTCCGCCGAATAGAGGCGTTCGTAGCAGTCGAGTTTCTGGACCTGCGCCGCCGCGCCACCCGCCATCAGGCCGGTACAGGCGAGAGCGGCCAAGACAGCGATATGTCGGATCATACCCATGCCCCGATCACTCCTGCAGACAGACATCGAAGCCGGCCGGCGCGAGCCTGAACGTGGCACTGTCCCGCCCCTCCGACGCGAGCCGGGAGTTGCCCTCGCATTCGGCACCGGGCCGGACGACATGCAAACCGGCGGTGCGAAGGTCGATCCGCCCATCCGCACGCCGGGTCAGTTGGACCCTGCCGCCGTCGCATTCGGCCGAACAGAGCGTGCCACCGGGCTGCATCCAGGCGGATCGCGGATGCTCCCAATCCTCCTTGCAGAAGACCTCCTGCCTGTACCAGACGCCGGCCTCCACGTTCTCTCCGCCAGTGCCTTCATAGCGAAACAGCACACGAAGGAAGAGCCTGTCGCGCTCCTCCCCTGCCTGTCGCGGCTCGGAAAGCGCCGTCACTGCGACAACCGATTGTCGCGGGGCCTCGGCAAGGTGCGCGTCGGAATAGACACGAGCGTAGCAGCCTTCCGGAAAGGTGTCGGCCTCGGCTGCGCTGGCAGAAACGGCAACGGCAATCGCGCTGGCACGCCCTACACGGCGCGACCCGGCAGACGCCCCCCGTGCCCCGGCGGACAGGCCTGCCTGGTACGCGAGGTCCGGGCGCCCGCCAGCCTCTGCCCGCCCCCCGCCCGCGGGCCGTCCCGTTGCTCTGTCAGTGCAGGTTGTGCTGGGCACCGGTCCCCTCCTCGTCCATGAGGCCGACGCCCGTCTCGAACCGATCGAGCCGGAACTTCGCCGCCGCCACATGCGGGCGGCCGGTTGCGATCAGGTGCGCCATGCAATGGCCCGATCCCGGCACAGCCTTGAACCCGCCATAGCACCAGCCGCAGTTCAGAAAGAGCCCGTCAATATGGGTGGTATCGATGATCGGTGAGCCGTCGGGCGACATGTCCATGATCCCGCCCCAAGACCGCAGCAACCGTGCCCGCCCGATCATCGGCATCAGCGTCATGCCGGCCTCCATAACATGCTCGACCATGGGCAGGTTCCCGCGCGCCGCGTAGGACGGGTAGAAATCGAGATCGCCGCCAAAGACCAGACCGCCCTTGTCCGACTGGCTGATATAGAAATGGCCCATGCCGTAGGTGACGACATGGTCGATCACGGGTTTCAATCCCTCTGTGACGAAGGCCTGAAGCACATGGCTTTCGATGGGCAGACGCATGCCAGCCATCGCCGCCACCTGGCTCGACCGGCCGGCCACGACGATTGCCACCTTCCGGGCCCGGATCGCACCACGCGTAGTCTGCACACCCGTCACCGCGCCACCCTCGATATCGATACCGGTGACTTCGCAATTCTCAAGCAGGTCCACGCCCAGCCGGTCGGCCCCGCGAGCAAGCCCCCAGGCCACCGCATCATGACGCGCCGTGCCGCCACGCGGGTGATAGAGCCCACCGTGGATGGGGAAACGGGATTGCTCGTAGTCGAGATACGGCAGCATCTCCCGACAGGCGTCCCGGTCCAGCAGGATTGCATCGTCACCCTGATTTCGCATCGCATTGCCCCGCCGGGCCGCGGCATCCCGTTGACCGTCGGAATGGAACAGGTTGATGATCCCGCGCTGCGAATGCATCACGTTGTAGTTCAGCGCCTGCTCCATTCCCTCCCACAGCTTCAGCGAGTGGGAATAGAACTCCGAGTTTCCGGGCAGCCCGTAATTGGCGCGCACGATGGTCGTGTTCCGCCCGACATTGCCGCCACCCAGATACCCTTTCTCCAGCACCGCAACGTTGGTGATACCGTGTTCGGCGGCAAGGTAATATGCCGTCGCGAGCCCGTGCCCGCCGCCGCCGATGACAATCACGTCGTAGTCCGGCTTCGGCTCCGGCTTGCGCCAGGCCCGGCCCCATCCGCGATTGCCGCTCAGCCCCTGTTTCAGGATCTGCAAGGCGCTGTAGCGCATCCCGCCCTCCGTCTGTTGCCGCCAGCAAAGCAACAGCGCGGCGGAATTGCAATGCGGCGTGCGACGTCGCGGTGACGTCCCGCGACAGATACCGTCCTGACTGCCCTGCGCAGTTGCAATTGCACCGCGCATTGGCGAGGTTGGAGGCAAACGGGTCAACCGGAGTACAGGCAATGCAGACCGGACACATCGCGGCGGCGGCCGCGCTTTCAATCCTTTTCACGGCATCCACGGCGCTGGCCGCGTCTATCTCCGTGGTATCGGGCGTCGACGAGGGCGACATGCTCAAACTTCGCGCTGGTCCGGGCATGGGATACCGGGTGATCGTCGGCCTGCCGAACGGCACGCAGGTGCGCAACCTCGGCTGCGACCGCGTCGGGGGCACCCCATGGTGCAAGGTTTCCCTCAAGGAGGCGCGCGCGCTGAAGGGCTATGTCTCCGGTCACTACCTGCAATCCGCGAAGTGACCCGCGCGGTGCGGCTGTCGGGGTTTGATCTTGTACCCCGGGTATCAAGTCCATAACCATACGGCATGACCGAGATCGAATTGAAATTTCTTCTGGACGAGGATGCGATCAAGCGGCTGAAAGCAAGGCTCAAGTCGCTGGACCTGAACCAGACCGCCGTCCGCGCACGCACGCTGCGCTCCGTCTACCACGACACGCCAGACCACGATCTGCGCAAGGCCGGTATCGCGCTGCGCCTGCGCAAGGACGGGCGGCGCTGGTTGCAGACAGTGAAGGCGGGCACAACGATCAACGGCGGGTTGCTGCACACGCAGGAGGTCGAGGTCCCGGCACCCGGCGGACGACTTGACCTCGCGCTTGTCACCGACGACGCCTTGCGCGACCGCTTGCATGCGCTGATCGGTGAGGCGGACCTCGCCCCGATCTGCGAGACGCTGATGAAACGGGCGGCGACACAGATCGACCTGGCGGATGGCGCGAAGGTGGAACTTGCCATCGACGAGGGCGAGGTCGTCGCCGGCGAGCTGTCCGAACCCTTGCGCGAGGCAGAGATCGAGTTGATCGACGGCGATGTGAACGCGCTCTTCGACGTCACGCGAACACTGTTTCCGGACGGCGGGTTGCGCCTCTCCGACAAGGCAAAATCCGAGCGCGGCTTTCTTTTGGCCAGCACGGGCCAGCCCGCGTCGGAACCGAAACCGCGCAATGCCCGGAATGTGCCACTGTCCTCGGAGATGACTTCGGAAATCGCCGCGCGGGACGTGCTGCGCGAGTGTTTCGCGCAGATCACCGCCAATCTGGACGTGGTGCTTGGCACGGACGCGCCAGAGGGGCCCCACCAGTTACGGATCGGCCTACGCCGCCTGCGGGCGGCCTCCGGCATCTTCAAGCCGATCATCGGGCATCCGGAACTTGTGACGCTCAACGAGCAAGCCAAAAGGATGGGAACGCAGGTCGGCGCGTTGCGCGACCTCGACGTCGCGATCACCGACATTATCGACCCCGAAAGCGCCGAACACCCGGACGAGCCGGGCTTCCCCGCCCTGCGCACAGCGATCGAAACCCGCCGCGAAAAGGTCCGGACAGCCCTGCGCGAGGAGTTGAAAAGCGCCGAGACCCATGCCTTCATCATCAACCTTGGGCGCTTCATAGAAACCCGCCGCTGGCTGACACCCGGCGATTTCGGCCAGACCGCGCGGCTTGCGCGGCCGATCCGGGACCTGTCCGGCAAAGCCTTGAACAAACGATGGAAATCCGTTGTCCGGCATGCGCGGGGGATCGACAATCTGAGCATCGACGAGCGCCACGAGCTTCGCAAGGAACTGAAGAAACTGCGCTATACGATCGAGTTCATGGGGCCCCTCTACCCGGCTAGGAAGGTGGCCTTCTTCGTCAGGAAAATGAAGAAGCTCCAGAACGTCTTTGGCGATCTGAATGATCTGGCGATGGCCGAGGATCTGCTCTGCCAACCCGACAGTCCCGGCGCGCGCAATCCATCGGCACAGCGCGCCGTCGGGCGGGTTCTGGGCTCCCGGGGATCGCGCGCGGAGGCGGATTGGCATCGTGCCAGGGCGCTCTGGGAAGGGGTGCGAAAAACCGGCCCGTTCTGGAAATGACACAAAGTTAACGCGCGGGCACCAAACCGTGCCCATCTTTGCCACCTAGCAGAAACATCGGTGTGGGCGTTTCACAGGCAAATCGGGGAGTTCGATGACCACGAAGAAAAGATCCGGCCTTTCCCGTTTCCTGGCGATTTTCGGAACCCTGCTGTTCACGCTGGTGGTCGGCGCATTTGCCGTCTGGGGCACACTGGCGTCCATGGACATCGGCGCGACGGCTGCTGGTGCGATCTCCACCATGTGGTTGATCTACCTGTGTTTTGCGCTGTCGCTGATCCTGCTGATCTATCAGTTCAGGAGCTGATCGGGCGCCAACCCGCCCCTGACGCCGTTCGCGCCGGGTCCCTTCAGGCGGACCTCCGGCGTCGCGCCGCCCAGACGCCTCCGAACAGTACTGTTCCCATCAGCGGAAGGCTCGCCGGCACCGGCACCGTCGTGACGAGCGGAGCGCCGAAACGGTCGGGGTCGACGGCGGACAGAAGAAAGGCATTCATGTCGGGGCCGCTGGTTCCGAATACTTCCATCCCATAGACGGTTTCGCCCGATGCCAGGCCAAACTCGTTCAGGTCAAATCCGCCCAGGCCGATTTCCTGAGCGCCGCCGATTTCCGTGGTGTTGACAGAGATGCCGGTGCCCCAGAACTGCCGACTGTTGACCGACACGGTGTCGGAGAAGATCGGGCTGTCGAACGTGCCTCCGATGATGAGCTTGACGCTGAACGAATCGTTCATGCCACGTTCGAAAAGCATGATCTCCGGCACGTCATCCACGCCCGTGTCATCGTCCTGCAGGCTGGCGGAAAACAGCATGCGATAGGAGAAATCACCCGATCCCTCGCCATCGATCATCTCTGTCAGGCTGAGGGAGTTGAACGCGTTCAGCAGCGTCGCATCCTGTATCGTCGGGTCGGTGGTTTCCTGGTCCGCCGGGTCGAAGCCGGCCTTGGCGAACGGGTTGTCGTCACCGTCGCTGCCGGTGTCATCGTCGCCCCATTCCGCGTTGAGGCGGGAACGCCCGGTCAGCACCTCGAACCGGCTGAGCGCGGCGAAGGACGCCGCGGAGGAAAACGAGGTCGAGTTGAGCGTGATCGTGTCCACGTAGACATCGTCGGTATAGGCGCCTGAGCCGTTGTTGCCGCCCGTCGGTTGGGAGACGGACATGCCAATCGGGTTGACCGTCAGCGCATGCGCGCCGGTCGCGCACAGAAAGCTTCCGGTCATCCAAAGACAAGCCGAGAGGGTACGCAAAAACATCAATCACTCCAATCCGGTAGAGCTGTCGGCAGGTCTACTGTTAACGATTCTTAATGCTTGATAGTGGCAGCAACTTGTTCCGCTCAAGCCCCTCGTGCCAGAAAATCCCGCAAAGCCCCGGCACTGTGGCAGATTGACGATATCCCCTTCCTTTTGCTGTTTTTCAGGCTGTCCAAACCTCTGGCGAGGGGCCATCGTCCACTGGCTCTCCGCAAGCAGATGCCGGCATTTCCGATGCACATGGTCGCGCGCATTCAACCACGGGATCGGGAACCAGCCCGGACGAATGGCAATGGCGCCTGCCTGGGAAACCCACTAGATTGCCGGGGCAGAGTTCAAAGATGCCGGTGACCCGATGACCCAGTCCGACAACCCAGCCGACCCGTTCAAGAAGGCGCTGACCGAGGCGACCCGCGTCATTGCCGACGATCCGGATCTGGGCGTGGTCTTTACCGTGGACCCGCCGGGCCTGACCAACGACCAGATGCGCCTGCCGCAGGTCTCGCGCCGGATGACAAAGGAAGAGGTGCTTTTGGCGCGCGGGACGGCGGATGCCTTCGCGCTGCGCCGCAAGTATCACGACGCGGGTGTGCATCGTCGCTACCTGCCGTCCGGGCAGATGGCGCTCGATATTTACGAGGCGATGGAGACCGCCCGTTGCGAGGCCGTCGGCGCCCGCGCCATGCCCGGCACTGCCGGGAACATCGACGCCAAGATCGCCAACGAGGCCGCCCGCCGGGGCTACAACCAGATCACCAAGGCCAGCGAGGCCCCGCTGGCAGTGGCCGCGGGTTACATGATCCGCAACCTCGCCACCGACCGCGAGTTGCCCGACGGGGCGCAGAATGTGCTCGACCTGTGGCGCGATCACCTTGAAGGGTCGGCTGCGGACACCCTTCCGGATCTCGAAACCTGCCTCACCAATCAGACGGCATTCGCGAAGTTCACCCGCCGGTTCATCGAGGATCTCGGCTATGGTGACCAGCTTGGCGACGACCCCGACGAGGTCGATGAAGAGGAACAGCAGGAAGAGGCCGAGCAGGACCAGGACGAGCCGGAGAGCAGCGGCGAGGACGACGAGGAAGGCGATCAGGATCAGGACGCCCAACCCGATCAGGAGCAGGACGCGACCGACGATCCGTCGGAGGCGCAGGTCACGATGGACGATTCCGTCGATTCCGAGATGGGCGAGGAGACCGAGCTACCGGAGGGCGAAGCCCCGCTGGAGCCCCCTGCCCCGCCGTCGATCTCCGAAGCCGATCCGAATTACGAGGTCTACACGACCGAGCATGACGAGATCATCGAAGCGACCGAACTGGCGGAACCGGTGGAACTGGAGCGTCTTCGCGCCTACCTCGATCAGCAACTCGAACCGCTGAAGGGCGCGGTGTCGCGGTTGGCCAACAAGTTGCAGCGCCGGCTGCAGGCCCAGCAGAACCGAAGCTGGGAGTTCGATCTCGAGGAAGGCATTCTCGACGCCGGGCGTCTGGCACGCGTGGTGGCCAACCCCACGACGCCGCTCTCCTTCAAGATCGAGAAGGACACGGAGTTCCGAGATACCGTGGTAACGCTGCTGCTCGACAACTCCGGCTCCATGCGCGGGCGGCCAATCTCCATCGCCGCGATCTGCGCGGACGTGCTGGCGCGCACATTGGAGCGTTGTTCGGTGAAGGTCGAGATCCTCGGCTTCACCACCCGCGCGTGGAAAGGCGGGCAGGCCCGCGAGGAATGGCTGAAGGCTGGCCGGACGCAGATCCCCGGGCGCCTGAACGACCTGCGCCACATCATCTACAAGTCCGCCGACGCGCCGTGGCGGAGATCCCGAGACAACCTCGGCCTGATGATGAAGGAAGGGTTGCTCAAGGAAAATATCGACGGCGAGGCCCTGGAATGGGCGCACAAACGGATGGTCGTCCGGCCCGAGGCGCGCAAGATCCTAATGGTGATCTCCGACGGAGCGCCCGTGGATGATTCCACTCTCTCGGTCAACCCTGCCAACTACCTCGAAAAGCACCTCCGCGACGTGATCGCCATGATCGAACGGCGCAAGCAGGTGGAGTTGATGGCGATCGGTATCGGACACGACGTGACGCGATATTACGACCGGGCCGTGACGATCACGGATGTCGAGCAGCTGGCCGGAGCGATGACGGAGCAGCTGGCCGCACTCTTCGACGCCGATCCACGGGCGCGCGCCCGGTTCGCCGGAGTGCGAAAGGCAAGCTGATGCCTGCAGCAACCGAACGGTTCAGCGTCTGTCCGGGGGCTCGCGCGTTTCGCAGATGGTAAACTTGACCTGCACTCCAAGGCCGGCAGGATACTCCCGATGCATTTTCATCTGGGAGGTTTTACATGTTTCGTACTGCTGTTGGGATTCTGGCTTTCGTCCTTTCAACCGGCCCGGCAAGCGCCGCCTGGGACCTTCAACAGGGGAGTGGCGCAGCAACGACGCGTTTCGACGGCGGGCGCTATGATCTGCAACTGTCCTGCCGGAAGGGGCGCGGGCTGGAGCTGACGCTGACCGACGGCACCGGAAGGGGCGACACTTTCCGCGATGTGCGCGGCCTGATGCTCTGGTTCACCATGCCAGACGGCCGCACAGACCGCTGGCCCGTTGACGTCGGCGCCAGTGGGGCCACTCTGAGCGGCAGGGTCGTGGTTTCGGACTTCAATCTCGACTTCTTTCGGCATGGCAAGGGTTTCCGCCTCGATGCGCCGCAGACTGGAACGGTTTTCATGGAAGGCGACATGAAGGGAACCGGCGCTGCCCGCCTCGCCTTCCTGGAACAATGCGGCATCTAGCGGGGCCTGCCCGGCTGGCCATCCCGCCCTGCAAGCGATAGGACGATTTCGCAGCAGCAGGGAGCCTCGCCATGTACCAGTCTTTCGACGTCTCCACCCGCCCCGGCGACGGCCCGCCGCGCCTTGCCGCGCTTCGCCAGCAGCTTGCCCGGGACGGATACGATGGCTTCCTGGTCCCCCGCGCCGACATGCATCAGGGCGAGTATGTCGCCCCGCACGACGCGCGCCTTGCGTGGCTTACGGGGTTCACCGGGTCGGCGGGCTTCTGCGCGGTGTTGCCCGAGGTGGCGGGGATTTTCGTCGATGGCCGCTACACGCTTCAGGTGCGCGCGCAGGTGGACCTGTCGGCCTTCACACCGGTCGCGTGGCCAAAGACCCAGCTTGCCGGTTGGCTGACCGACCAGATGCCGGACGGGGGGAAGATCGCGTTCGACCCGAGGCTCCATACCGCCGAGGAGATCCGCAAACTGCGCGAGGAGGGCAAGGCGCACGGCCTGACCTACCATCCGTCCCCCAACTACGTCGATGCCATCTGGCAGGACCAGCCGGAGCCACCGCTGGGTGACATCCTCGTGCATCCGTTAGAGTATTCCGGGCAGGAGCATGGCGAGAAGCGCACCGCCCTCGCCGCCGACCTGACCGCGAAGGGCCTGTCCGCCGCCGTGCTCACCCTGCCGGATTCCATAGCCTGGCTGTTGAACATCCGCGGCAGTGACATTGTCCGCAACCCGGTGCCGCACGCTTTTGCGATCCTGAACGCGGATGCCTCGGTCGATCTTTTCTGCGCGCCGGAGAAACTCACCGACGCCGCGATGACGCATCTCGGCAATCAGGTGACCTGTCACCTGCCGGAAACCTTCGGCGCCGCACTGGAAGCGTTGGACGGCGAGGTTCTGCTCGACAAGGGATCCGCCCCCTACTGGGTTGCCGAACAGATCACGGGCGCGGAGATCCACTTCGACCGCGACCCCTGCGTGATGCCCAAGGCGCGCAAGAATGCCGCCGAGATTTCCGGATCGGAACAGGCACATCTGCGCGACGGCGCAGCCATGTGCCGGTTCCTGTGCTGGCTCGACGCCGAGGCGCCCAAGGGCAAGCTGACCGAGATCGACGTGGTGAAACGGCTGGAGGCGTTCCGCGCCGAGGACCCGCTGCTGCGCGACATCAGCTTCGAAACGATCTGCGGCTCCGGTCCCAACGGCGCCATCGTCCACTATCGTGTCAGCACCGAAAGCAACCGCCGCGTCACGCCCGGCGAGATCCTCCTGGTGGATTCCGGCGGGCAGTACGCTGACGGCACAACCGACATCACTCGAACGATCGCAACGGGGCCGGTGACCGACGCGCAAAAGGCCTGCTTCACACGGGTCCTTCAGGGCGTGATCGCCATTTCGCGTGCGCGCTGGCCGCGCGGGCTGGCTGGCCGGGATCTCGACCCGCTGGCGCGTGCGCCGCTGTGGATGGCGGGCCAGGACTACGACCATGGCACCGGGCATGGTGTCGGCGCCTACCTCAGCGTGCACGAAGGGCCCCAGCGGATCTCCCGCGTCTCCGACGTGCCGCTGGAAGAGGGCATGATCCTCTCCAACGAGCCGGGATACTATCGCGAGGGCGCCTTTGGCATCCGCATCGAGAACCTGATCCATGTCGTCGCGGCCCCCGCTCTCGACGGCGCCGACGACCGCGAGATGCTGGCCTTCGCCAATCTCACCTGGGCACCGATCGACCGCAGGCTGCTCGACACCGCGCTGATGAGCCGCGCTGAACTGGATTGGCTGAATGGCTATCACGCAGAGGTAAGATCGCGCCTTGCCCCCCTGCTGGATCGTGACGTCGCGGCCTGGCTGGACGCCGCAACCGCACCAGTATAGGTTGAGCGCTAACACTCATCCAATGAACAGCTGTCAGATTTAGCGCCCGTCCGGGCGTATCTGCATTACGGGAGCCACTCATGGTAGACCACATCAAGATCCGCAAGGCCGAGGGCAAATGGGTTGTCCGTGCCGGCGGCGCCGTTCTCGCCGAAAGCACAAACGCACTGGAACTCACCGAGGGTGACATGCCCCCGGTCATCTACTTTCCCCGTGACGACATCGCCATGGCGTTCCTCGATGCCACCGAGACATCCAGCCACAGCCCCCATATTGGCGACGCCCGTTATTTCTCGATCGACACCAAGAGCAAGACGCTGAAAAACGCCGCCTGGTCCTACGAGTGCCCGATCGAGGGCATGAGCCGCCTCAAGGACCATATCGCGTTCTACACAACGGCCTCCGAAGTCGCGGTCGAGCGCCTCTGAACACCTGACCGCCTCGGGCACCGCCGACCGGCCGCGCAAATGGCGCGGCCGTTTGCATGTCCCGGCACAGGCCCCTTGGGTGCCCGGCCTCGAAAACGCCCCATTGCCGACATTGTGGCGAACGGAATATCGGGTCCCGAGGAGGGGCCATTTTTTTCCGACGGAACCCTGTCCCGACCATGCCCGCAAGTCTGACTGCCGCCGAGCAATTCCTGATCGAACTCATCAACCGCGCCCGGCTTGCACCCGATGCGGAAGCCGCCCGCTACGGGATTGATCTCAACGAGGGCCTGTCCCCCCTGACCCTGGAGTCCGGGAGCCGGCAGGTTCTGGCGCCGAACGCGGCGTTGAACGCGGCCTCGGCCGCGCATTCTGCCTGGATGCTGCGCAGTGACACCTTCAGCCATACCGGGTCCGGCGGCAGCAGCCATTCGCAACGGTTCGAGGACGCCGGCTATGGCAGCTGGTGGCGCACCGGTGAAAACATCGCCTGGCGTGGGTCCACCGGCAGCATCGACGGCAACGATGCCATCGCACTCAACCATCAGCAGCTGTTTCTGAGCGCAGGCCACCGCAAGAACCTGCTCGGCGACAGTTTCCGCGAGATCGGCGTCGGCCATGAGATGGGCAGCTTCACGACCTCCAGCGGCGGAACCTACAACGCATCGATGCTGACCGAGGGCTTTGCCCTTGGAGGGTCCGAAGTCTTTGTGACCGGGGTGGTCTACCGCGACCGCGACGGCGACGGTTTCTACTCCATCGGCGAGGGCACCGGCGGCATCACGGCGTCGACACGCTACAAAGACAGCGCCGGCGCATCGCGGTCGGATACCGACAGGGGTGGTGCCCACGATCATGGCGGATACGTTCTGGAACTGGCGTCGCCGGACGGGATGGTCACCGCCACGCTGGGCGACGGCACCGTGACCGCCACTGCAAGACTCGACCTGTCAGACGGCAATGTGAAGCTCGATCTGGTCAACGGCACGCTTCTGAAAAGCTCCGGCAACACCCGGTTGGTCTCAGGCGTGACAAAGGCCGAGCTTCTGGGCGTCGAGGACCTGACGCTCGCCGGGAATGCAAAGGGCAACATGCTCCGGGGCAATTCCGGCGACAACAGGCTCGATGGTGGGAAGGGCAACGACAAGCTCCTTGGCCTCGGTGGCGCGGACAAGCTCAACGGCGGCAAGTGGTCCGACAAGCTGTTCGGCGGCAATGGCCAGGACACGTTGATTGGCGGGCGGGGCAAGGACCGGCTCATCGGGGGCGGCGGGAATGACGCGCTGAAGGGCGGCGGCGGCGCGGATACCTTCGTGTTCAAGGGCCGCTTCGGCACCGATACGATCCGCGATTTCGGCCCCGGCGACAAGGTTCTGCTGGGTGGGCCGGGCGAGGCCGGCACCGTGAACGCCTTCCGCAACGCGCTGAGCCAGGAGGGCCGGGATCTCGTCTATGACCGCCACGATGACGGCGCCAACGTGATCGTCTTTCGTGACACCACGCTGAAACAGCTGACACTGGCCGACGACATCGATTTCGTCTGATGCGGCGGCCTGCCGGTCAGGAATGCTCCTCCGCCGCGGTCTCCGCCAGCGCGCGGTTGTAGGCCTTCAGCGCATCGACATGATAGAGCGCGCCGAGCAGTTCCGGCGGGCCGCCATCGGCCGAAGGCGCGGCGACGGGAAGGAAGGCATGGCCCGACGCCTCGAACATCGGCATGCACACCTCCAGCGTCGTATCGGGCGCCACGTAGGTCCCCTCCCCGATCAATGTCCGGCAGAGCGCTTCCGGGGCGCCGCGGGGGCTATCCTTGGATCGCATGATCACCGCCGCCGAGTAGAGCGACAGCACATATGCCTGCGGTCCTGCGGCGAGGTGCACGCCCTTGTGCTCCAGTTGGGTGAGGAAGAACGACCGGTCCACCAACCGGCTGGCCAGAGCCGTGGACAGCGAGACGGAGACCATCACCGCCAGCCCTGTCTGCCAGTCCCCCGTCAGTTCGAAGACGATCAGCGTGGTGGAGATCGGTGCCCCGAGCACGGCGGCCGCAACTGCCCCCATCCCCGCCAGCGCATAGAGCTCGCCGGTGCCCGAGTATTGCGGGACGATGTGCGTGGCGACATATCCGAAGGCCAGACCCGTCAGTGCGCCGACCATGAGCGCGGGGGAAAACACGCCGCCGCCCATGCGCCCCGCCATGGTGATCGCAACCGCAACGACCTTCAGCACGGCAAAGACGACGGCCTCGTGAAAAACCAGATCGGCACGAAGCGCGGCCGAGGTGGTCTCGTAGCCGACGCCGATGATGTGCGGAAACCCGATGGCCAGCAGGCCCAGCAGCGCCCCCGCAATGGCCGGGCGCAGGAAATGGGGGATGCGGAACTTGCCCTGCAGATGGCTCGCGAAATCATCGGCAAAGAAGATCGCGCGCATCAGCAAAACCGCAACCACGCCGCTCAGCAACCCCAGAAGGAGGAAGGCTGGCAGTTCCACGTAGAAGCTGATCGTGCTTTGCGGGGACAGCGTGAATTCGGTCACGTTGCCGAACTCCAGGCGGCTGATGACCGTGCCCGCGACCGATGCGATGACGATCGGCGCAAAGGCGTGCACGGCGAAATGCCGCAACACCACCTCCAACGCAAAGAGCGCGCCCGCGATGGGCGCGTTGAAACTGGCGGACACCGCCGCGGCGACCGCGCAGCCCAGGAGGTCGCGCCCGGTGATCCCGTTGGCTTGGATCCGGTCTGAGACCCAGGTCGCGATCATGCCGGCTATGTGGACAACTGGCCCCTCGCGGCCCGAGGAGCCGCCCGAACTGAGCGTGATCATGGAGGCGACGGCGGAGG
Organism: Aliiruegeria haliotis; assembly: GCF_003003255.1. Classification (GTDB taxonomy): domain Bacteria; phylum Pseudomonadota; class Alphaproteobacteria; order Rhodobacterales; family Rhodobacteraceae; genus Tropicimonas; species Tropicimonas haliotis. The sequence continues at coordinate 111,934 of NZ_PVTD01000001.1, read as the reverse complement.
CGATGCCCGCCTTCCGCTCCACCCGCCCCTTGTGCAGCGCCGCGCCCTCGATCACATCCGCGACCGAGCGCACGCGCCCGTCGGGCGTGAACCGTCCGAGGATCACGCCCACCAGCAGCCCGCCACAGATCGGCAACGCCAGCAACATCCACCACGGCAGCGTCTTGGCGTGGCTGTGTATCACGGCGACATCGTCCGCGAGGTAAAGCGTGGCCTGAAGCCAGGTGATTGCACCTCTGAAGCCCACGGCGGCCATCCCGGCGACGGTGCCGACCGCTAGGGCGATGAACCAGAACTGGATCTGGCCCGGTCCCTTGCGCAGCAGCAGTTGCCAACCCCGTGTGAGGCTCTCCTTGCTTTCCTGGTACTGGCGCCGAATCAGATCTCGGGTACGTTCGGGCACGGGCCATCCACTGGCGGGCGGGGCGAGATCGCCGGGGCCCGCCTGCCCCCGGTCGCTCGGGAAATCCGGGGCACATCCGTGCCCCCTGTTCTCCTTTTCCTAGGGGATCGACGTCAGCGGTCCAAGTCCTATGTCCGTGCCATGCGCCTGTCGACCAAGCGAAAACGACAGATGGGACAGGGGTTTCCCCGCCCTGCGGCCTGCCCTAGATTGCCCCGACGCAACGGCAGGAGGCACGGATGACCATCGAACAGGCACTGGCAGATCTGTCGTCGGTTCTTGGCGAGCGTCTGACACGCTCCGCCTCGGACCGGGCCTTGCATGGCCAGTCGGAGAGCTATTTCGCCCAGACCCCCCCGGACGCCGTGGCCTATCCCGAAACCGCCGAGGAGGTGGCCCGCATCGTCACGACCTGTGCCGCCCATGGCTGCCCGGTCATCCCCTTTGGCGCCGGCACTTCGCTGGAGGGGCACACCACGCCGATCCGCGGCGGTCTCACCGTGGATTTTGCCCGGATGAACCGGGTGTTGGAGGTCCATCCGGAGGACATGGACGCGGTGGTGCAGCCCGGGATCACCCGGCAGGCGCTGAACGAGGACCTGCGTGCGACCGGCCTTTTCTTCCCGGTGGATCCGGGCGCCAACGCCTCCATCGGCGGCATGGCGGCCACCCGCGCGAGCGGCACGACCACGGTCCGCTACGGTTCGATGCGGGACAATGTGCTCGGGCTGCAGGTCGTGCTTGCCGACGGACGCATCATCCGCACCGGCACCCGTGCCCGCAAATCCGCTGCGGGCTACGATCTTACACACCTGTTCATCGGCTCGGAGGGCACGCTCGGGCTGATCACGGAGTTGACGCTGCGCCTGCACGGCCAGCCGGAGGCCATCTCCGCTGCCGTCTGCGCCTTCTCCGACATCGGCGGCGCGGTCGATACAGTCATGGCCACGATCCAGATGGGGATCCCGATGGCGCGGATCGAGTTCATCGACACCGAAACCGTCAACGCCGTAAATGCCTATTCAAACATGAGCTTGCCGCTGAAACCGCATCTCCTGGTGGAGTTCCATGGCTCGGATCTGTCAGTCGCGGAAGATGCCCGAAGACTGGGTGAGCTGGTAGAGGAATTCGGCGGCGAAGGCTTCCGCTGGTCCACGCAAGCAGAGGACCGCAACGCGCTCTGGACCATGCGCCACAATGCCTATTTCGCGATCCTCGCCAGCCGCAAGGGGGCGCGGGCGGTGGTGACCGACCTCTGCGTGCCGATCTCACGCCTTGCCGAAGCGGTGGAAGAGACCCGCGCCGACATCGCCGACAGTCCGATCCCCGGCCCCATTCTGGGCCATGTCGGCGACGGCAACTTCCATGCCATCCTGATGATCCGGGACGACGAACCGCAGGAGTTGGAGACCGCCCGGGCGCTCTCGGCCCGCATGGTGGATCGCGCGTTGCGAATGGGAGGAACCGTCACCGGTGAACACGGGGTCGGGATGGGCAAACTCGACTACATGGAGGCCGAACACGGCCAAGGGTGGCAGGTGATGGGCGAAATCAAACGCGCGCTCGACCCGCAGAACATCCTCAATCCGGGAAAGGTCGTGCGGACCAACTGATGGTGGCGCGCGCGCCCTATCCCCGTCCCAGATGCGTAAATCGCGTCCCTAGTGCTCGTCTTGACATCGGTGGGTACCGCGGCTCGCCAAGACCATTGAACAACTCGTCAAGCAACTCGAGCCGAACGATTTAATCATCGTGGCGCACCTCCAGACATTGCTCAGGATGTTGGGCAATGAGTGCATCCCACATGCTCCCTGCACGACCCAAGTTCTGCGGACTCGGGCCGCCGCCCGCCGCAGCCACGAACCGGATTTCGACCCTGCGTGGAGATCCCCGGAATTGCCGGCGGACCGAGCATTCGGGAAAAAACTGCGAAGAAACCGCATGTCGTTCAAGAATGCTGTGCCGGCTTCAGATGTTGGACTTCCCTGAGCGCACCGACACTTGGAGCATACGGCGGCTTCAGGATCTTCCGATGCACGAGCGACAATAATGCTTCCCAACCGCTCCGGATCGCGCGTTCGGTCCCATACCACGGATTTGTTGCCTCAGTCGGTTCGAGCGTCACGTGCCTTCAAATCCGGGTTCAGGTCCCCAAAAGCGAGCGTGCGGCTGCGCGTGCCTCCGAAGTCACCCGATCACCGGAGAGCATACGGGCCAGCTCATCCACCCGCGCGTCGGCTTCCAGCGGGACGACGGTGGACAGCGTTGTCTCTCCCTCGACACGCTTCTCGACACGCCAGTGATGGCCACCAAGTGCGGCCACTTGCGGGGAGTGGGTCACCACGAGGACCTGGGCGCCTTCGGCAAGCCCCTTCAGACGGCGGCCAACGGCATCGGCTGTCGCGCCGCCGACGCCTCGGTCGATCTCGTCGAAGATCATGGTGATGCCGGTCGCCTTTCCCATCAGGCACACTTTCAGGGCCAGCAGGAACCGTGACAGTTCTCCGCCCGATGCAATCCGGTTGAGCGGCCCCGCAGGCGCGCCGGGGTTCGTCGCCACGGTGAATGTCACCTCGTCCGCGCCTTCGGGGCCGGGTTCCGCAGCCGACAGCACGGTCGAGAACACCGCCCGGTCCATCTTGAGCGGCGCAAGTTCCGCGGCCATCGCTGCGTCAAGCCGCGCGGCGGCCTCGGCCCGCAGCTCATGCAAGGCCTCGCAGGCCGCGTGATGGGCCTGACCGCAGGCGGTGGCCTCGGCCTCCAACGCGGCCAGATCCCCCTCTCCCCCTTCAAGGGCGGCCAGACGCGTCCGCAAGGTCTCGGCCAGCGCAACCAGGTCATCAGGCTGCACCTTGTGCTTTCGTGCAAGGTCACGGATTGCAAAAAGCCGCTCCGTGATCCGGTCCATCTCCCGCGGGTCGAAGGCCAGATCCTCAAGGCAGGCCGCGACGCCCTGCTCCGCATCGCCGAGCGCATCCATGGCCCGGGACAGGGCTTCCAGTGGCGCATCGAGGCGCGATCCCGCGCCCTCGGCCGCGCCGTCGAGCCAACGCAAGGCATCCGCAACCAGCCCCTCGGCACCCTCGCCGGAAATTGCCGCATGGGCGCGGGATATGTCTTCGCGAACCTTCTCGGCGCCCTGCATCAGACGGCGGCGCGCGTCGAGCTCTTCCTCCTCGCCCGGTTCAAGTCCCAGCGCATCCAGTTCAGCCACCGCGTGGCGCAGGAAATCCTCTTCGTTCCGAAGCGCCTCGATCCGTTGCCGCGCCTCGGCCAGCTTCTCGTTTACTTCCCGCCATGACGCCCACGCAGCGCGCACGTCGGCAACCCGCTCCGACGCCCCCGCAAAAGCATCCAGCAGCGCCCGGTGGCCGCGGGCATTCAGCAGGCCGCGATCGTCATGCTGACCATGCAACTCCACCAGCGTTTCGGAGATCCGCCGAAGAACCTCGCCGGAGCTGCGGCGATCATTGACCCACGCGGTCTTGCGCCCGTCAGCGGAGTTCACCCGCCGCAGGATCAATTCGTCGCCCTCCGGCAGACCGGCCTCGCGCAAGACCTCGCGGGCGGCATGGTCCTCCGGCAGGTCGAACCATGCGGTCACTTCCCCCTGCGAGGCACCTGCGCGCACCAACTCCGCCCGGCCGCGCCAGCCGAGAACAAATCCAAGTGAATCCAGAAGGATGGACTTCCCGGCGCCGGTCTCTCCGGTCAACACGTTCAACCCCGGCTGGAACGCCAGCTCCAACCGATCGATGATCAGCATGTCACGGATATCGAGCCCGCGCAGCATCCACCACTCCCTCTCAGGCGCACCCCGCGCCGCTCAGCCCTCTATTGCACGGGGCCCAAGCCAAACACCAGAGACAGTGCCCCCGGGGTCTTCTTCTGTCCGGAAATACCCCCCGCAGGCGGCAGGTGCAGCGAGGCGCCCCTGCCCGATCAGATCCACTGACCCTTGATCATCTGGCGATGTACCTGCCGCAGCCAGCTGTCGCCCTTCGCCTGCGCGGTCAACCCGCGCTGCACCAACAACTGGTAGCTGTCGCGATACCAGTCCGTGGCGCGGAAATTATAGGCAAGGATCGCGCCGGCGGTCTGCGCCTCGGCTTCGAGGCCAAGGGCCAGGTAGGCTTCCACCAGCCGGTGCAGCGCCTCGGCCGTGTGCGAGGTGGTCTGGAACTCCTCCACCACGACACGGAAGCGGTTGATGGCCGCCGTGTTGTGATCGCGCTTCAGGTAGTACCGGCCAATCTCCATTTCCTTCGCCGCAAGGTGGTCGAAGGCGAGGTCGAACTTCAGAATCGCCGAGCGGGCATACTCGCTGTCGGGATAGATCTCGATCACTTCCCGAAGCGCCTGCAATGCCTGGAAGGTCAGACCCTGGTCGCGGCCGACCTCGTCGATCTGGTCGTAATAGCTGAGCGCGAGAAGATACTGCGCATAGGCCGCATCCTCATCCGCCGGATAGAAATCGATGTAGCGTTGCGCCGATCCGCGCGAATTCTCGTAGTCGCGATCCGTGTGATAGGCGAACGCTTGCATTATCAACGCACGTTTGGCCCATTCCGAATAGGGATAGAGCCGTTCGATCTCCCCGAACAGTTCTGCCGCGTCGTCCGGATCACCATTGTTCAGGTCATACTCGGCGCGCTTGTAGATTTCCTCAGCCGTGAACTGCTCCAACGGAACGCCACGGCTGGCGCCCACACCAGAACGGTCTCCACAGGCAGCAAGGGCTGCCGCGATTGCCAGAGCGCTGACCAACCGGAGTGTCACACCACGCACCGCCATTCCTAAGATACCCTTGCTCAATTCCTGCCCGCCGCGCCGTTTGGGGGATGCGGTCTGACACCCTCTATCACAGAAAAATCCGGCGCAAAACGGGTCTGCACCGGATTTGATCCACTTCGCAAGAGGATGTTGTCAGGCCACTGCGTCCAAGTCGGCAAGGCTTACACCCACACCGGGAAGGCGCTTTTGCTCCTCGGCGCCGCATGTCACCACTTCCACCGCCCCCGGCGTGGCAAAAAGCGCGCGCAACAGCTTGTTGGTCAGCGTGTGTCCGGCACGTACCCCGGTGTAGCGGCCGAGAATCGGTGCCCCGGCAAGCGCGAGGTCGCCGAGCGCGTCCAGCATCTTGTGGCGCACGGGCTCGTCGCGGTGCCGCAGGCCGCCGAGGGTCAGGACGTCGTCGCCATCTACAACAACTGCGTTTTCCATCGTTCCGCCGAGGGCCAGACCGTTGGCCCGCATAGCCTCTACATCCGAACGGCGGCAGAAGGTGCGGCTGTCGCAAAGCTGGTGCACGAAAGCCCCGTTGGCCATATCCAGCGAACGTGCCTGACGCCCGATCGCGGCATCGGAGAAGTCGATTTCGAAATCGATGTGAAGACCGTCCGCCGGCTCCAGCCGCGCCACCGCGCCCTCGTGTTCCACTTCCACCGGCTTCAGGACGCGATACGCTCTCAGGGGGGCCTCGTCATGCTGCAACCCGACCTTCAGGATCGCCTTCACGAAGGGTGCTGCACTGCCGTCCAGGATCGGCACTTCCGGTCCGCCAACCTCGATCAGGGCGTTGTGCACACCCAGACCGGCCAGCGCCGCCATCACATGCTCCACCGTCGAGATGCTCACCCCTTCGTCGTTAACCAGTCGGGTGCACAGCGGAACATGCTGCGTGGCATCCCACCGTGCGGGCACGTCGGGATTGCCCTCGACGGCGTCGGTGCGCCGGAAGACAATGCCGTGATTTGCAGCCGCCGGCGCAAGCGTGATGCGCGCCGGTCGCCCTGAGTGGAGGCCTGCACCAGTAAGAGTGACCGGGGTTTTCAGCGTCGTTTGCACGGTGTTCTCTTTCTATTGGCCGGACGAAGCTGTCCCGGCACCTTGCAGATACGTGCGCACCGCCTGCACCTCAATTCAAACATTGTAACCGCGTGAAACATGGCATTTCAGGGATCGGCAGATTGTCGCCACCCCTGTTTGACGTCGTCACAACACACTGTTCCCAAAACAAAAAAAGGGGCCAGTCAGACTGGCCCCAATGGAGGTTGGTCGAAAAAGGTTCAGTTGGCTTGACGCCTTAGGAACGCCGGGATCTCGATACGTTCCTGTTCCGGATCCATCTCCGGGTCGTCCTCGAACGCCTGCGACGGGCGGCTGGCCTGTTGGCGCAACTGCGGCGGCTGCTGGCGCGAAGGATGCTGGACCGGGGTCTCGCCCTGGCCCGACATGCGGTGGATGAGGTTGCCGATGCCGAAACCGCGCTTCTCCTGCGCAGGGATTTCCTCAGGCGAGGGCTGCTGGGCGGCTGCGCTGTTCGGCGCCGCCTTGCTCACGGCGGCCTGAAGGCGCTGCAGCGCCTCCGGGCTGGGCGTCCCACGCGGGCGCGGCTGCGGAGCGACATAGGCTTCGCCCGGCTCTTCCTCCATCGCGTCCATCATGCGGAGCGGCTCGGGCGCAGGTTGGTTGTAGGCCGGTGCGGGCAGATCGTCTTCCGCCGTATCTTCGACGACGGGATCGGCCTCAGCCTGCCGTGGGAAGCCCGGGAACAGTCCCGGCTCTTCGGCGGCGGCTTCCTCGGTCACGCGTTCGGCGGCAACAGGGGCTGCAACCGGCTCGGCCTCAGCCACCCGGGCCGGCTCTTCGGCCGCAGCAGGCATGACCGGCTCGCGCAGGCTGCGCTGCGGACGCGGGATGTCCTGCACGACCTCGGAGGCATCGATACCGGTCGCGACGACCGAAACGCGCATTTTGCCTTCCATTTCGGTGTCGAGAGTGGACCCGACGATGATATTTGCCTCGGGGTCCACTTCCTCGCGGATGCGGTTGGCGGCTTCGTCGAGTTCGAAGAGGGTCAGGTCGTAGCCACCGGTGATATTGATCAGCACACCCTTGGCACCGCGCAGGCTGATCTCGTCCAGCAGCGGGTTGGCGATGGCTTTCTCGGCGGCCTGGATGGCGCGATCTTCTCCGTCGGCCTCTCCGGTGCCCATCATCGCCTTGCCCATTTCGTCCATCACGGACCGCACATCGGCGAAGTCGAGGTTGATCAGGCCTGGCCGTACCATCAGGTCGGTCACACCCTTCACGCCTTGGTACAGCACGTCATCGGCCAGCGAGAAGGCTTCGGTGAAGGTTGTCTTCTCGTTGGCGAGCCGGAACAGGTTCTGGTTCGGGATGATGATCAGCGTGTCGACGACCTTCTGGAGCGACTCGACGCCCTCCTCGGCCTGCCGCATGCGCTTGGCACCTTCGAACTGGAACGGCTTGGTCACAACGCCGACGGTCAGAACGCCCAGCTCACGCGCGGCCTGCGCAATGATTGGAGCCGCCCCCGTACCGGTGCCGCCGCCCATGCCGGCGGTGATGAAACACATGTGTGCGCCAGCCAGATGGTCGACGATCTCCTCGATCGTTTCCTCGGCGGCGGCGGCGCCAACCTGCGGACGGGCCCCTGCGCCCAGACCCTCGGTGGCCTTCACACCCATCTGGATGCGGCTCATGGCGTTGCTTTGCTGCAATGCCTGGGCATCGGTGTTCGCGGTGACGAACTCCACCCCCTCGAGCTGTTTCTCGATCATGTTGTTGACCGCGTTGCCACCAGCCCCGCCAACACCGAATACCGTAATCCGCGGCTTCAGCTCTTCCTGTTCCGAGGGCATGCTCAGATTCAATGCCATGGTTTCTCCGCCTGTTATATGCCGCCCCGTCCCCGGGCGGTTTGCTGCCTGTCCGACAATTCTGGGGTCGTTCGACCCCGGCTATTGAGCGACTTTTTCCCAAACATACGCGGGTGCTGCAGCGGCGTCACGAAAAAAGTGCCAAAAAGCCACAAAATATGGAAATTTCGTGAAAGAAACGGAGCTTATCTGCCGAAGCTCACTGCATATTGTGGAGTGCGGGCGCGCACATACCAGCGCGCAGCCAAAGACTTGTCCACGCAAGACAAATGCCGGCTCATCGGCATCGGACCAGATCTGTATGGGCGGCTGCTCGGCCTGCCAGCACCGAATTGACTTCGGTTGCATCGTGTGTGGAGCCTAACGGCCATTGCAGATGAAATCCAGCGCCTTTTCATGGGCATGACAGGAGACCACACGCCGCAGCACCCGCCCGCCTTCGAAAGGCAGCCGGAAGGCCAGCAACAGGACCCGAAACCGTCCGCGTCAGCCCCGCGCGCGCCGTGCCCTCGCCGCGCCGAGCAGGCCCAACCCGCCCAGCATCAGCACTGCACCCGCCGGAAGCGGCACCGGGGCGGGACCGGACTGGACGTCGGCCGTCACGATCGCAGTCGCACGGAACGCCGCCGGTCCCCCTGCATCGTAGAGGTTGAAAGTCAACGTGTTCACGCCGGCATTGAAGTAGCTGGCTTCCGAGGTTCCGTAACTGTGGAGTTCCTGGAAATTCCTGAGAGACTCCGTCATCATCCCATCAACCAGATTGCCGTTCAGGAAGATCTCGCCGAGGTTGTCGACAGCCCATTCGCCGCTCAGTATCGCCGATGACGCGGCGTATCCGGCCAGGTCGAAGGTGAACTCGAAACTGGCGGAGTTGACGGTCTCGGCGTTGCCGATCCAAACCCATTCCGTGGGCAACGACATGGCGGCCATCGTGTAGGCCGGGTGACCCACCGCGATGGAAACATCGGAGCCAGCGGCATCTATGCCACCAGCATCGCCCGCAAGTGTCACCCCTTGCGCCACGGTGGCCGCATTCGCGGCGAAGGGCATGCCAATCGCCAGGGCAATCCAGAACAGTTTCTTCATACGACACACCCCAAATTACCCACTTGGCGAACTCGCTCGCCGCCCCGCGACCGGAATTCTGGCATCCAAACCTGCAATCCGAGCAGAATTTCGACAAATTGGCGGCAATTCTTCACCAGTTGTCGCGGAACCACTTCACCGCCCGCTTCAGTGACCGCGCCGGATAGCTGTCCGCGGGGATCTCGAAATCCCACCATTCATCCTGTGGATGCGCCGCAAAGAGACACAGACCGACCGAGGACGAGAACGCCGGCCCGGTCGCCGCTTGCGGCAGGCCCTGCACCCGCAGGGGCCGCCCAAGCCGCACCTGCTGGCCGAGCATCTTGCTGGCAAGCCCGTCAAGCCCGGGGATCTGGCTGCCGCCACCCGTCAGCACGATCTGCTGTGCGGGCAGGTGATCGAAGCCGGCGGCATCAAGCTGCACCCGCACCTCCTCGAGGATCTCCTCGATCCTTGGCCGCATGATCCCGATCAACTCGGCCCGGCTGACGGTGCGCCGGTCGCGCTCCCAGTCACCGCTGTCGCCGCCGATCTCGATCATCTCGCGGTCGTCCATACCGGTTGCCACGGCGCCGCCGTAGAAGGTCTTGATCCGCTCCGCCACGTTCAGCGGCACCTTCAGCCCCTTGGCGATGTCCTGCGTGATGTGATCGCCACCGATGCGCACGCTCTCGGCGAAAATCATGTGTTTCTTGATGAAAACCGAAAGGCCCGTGGCCCCGCCGCCCAGATCGACGCAGGCCGCACCCAGTTCCTGCTCGTCCTCGACAAGCGCGGAAACTCCGGAAACGTAGGCCGAACTGGCAAGTCCAGCGATCTCCAGATCGCACCGCTTGATGCAGTAGAGAAGGTTCTGGATCGCCCCCGTGTCCACGGTCAGCAGATGCATGTCCACAGCCAGGCTGTTGCCCATCTGGCCCCGTGGATCGCCGAGACCGGAGCGGTGATCGATGGCGAAGTTCACCGGCTGGGCATGGAGCACCTCGCGGTCGGCGCCATAGTCGGGCACATCGCAGGCGGCCATCACGCGCGCCACGTCGTCCTCGCTCACGATGCTGTCGGCAAGATCGACCCGCCCGTCGAGCCCGTAGCTCTTTGGCCGTGCGCCCGAGAAGCAGGCGATCACGTGATCGACCCGGACCCCGGCCATTTTCTGTGCCGCCTGAACCGCGGTCCGGATGGCCCGCTCGGTCTCCTGCATGGCGTCGATCTCACCGAAAGTCACGCCGCGCGACCGGGTCGTCGCCGCACCTATGACACGGAAACTCGACTGACCGGCCAGCGAGCCAACCCCTTCGGTTCCCCGGAACCGGTCCGACCCGTCGAACCTCAGCACCAGGCAGGCAATCTTCGATGTCCCCACATCCAGGATCGCGATTACGCCACGGTCCATGGCCTGTTTGCGCATCCGTCGCATGGTGCGTTGGGACTGATACAGGTCTGTCATCAGGGGCTGCCTCCGGACTCGATGTCTCTTATGCGTCGCAGTTCACGGACTGCGTTTGTGTTGAGCCGCACCGTCAGCCGGCGCGGATTGCGGAAATCGACGATGGTGATGTCGCGCTCCAGCATCTTGCGGGCCTTGTCGAGCGCGATGAGCCGCTCCAGCGCGGCCACTGAATTCTCTTCCGGCAGAAGCAGTCGCTGGTTGCGGTCCAGAACGACGTCCCAACGGCGCCCCCCCATACGGACGAGCCCCCGGACACGCTCCTCGATCGGACCGGCGGCTTCCAGCAGGGCCAGGGCCTCTGGTATGGCTTCCTCCGCGTCCTCGCCCGCCACCAGCGGCAGGTCGGGCCAGTCGCCACGCTCGGTCGTGCCGGCAACCATGTGCCCGGTCGCGTCCAGCAAGCCCAATCCCTGCCCGTGCCGCCAGATCACGGCCGGGACGCGCTCTTCGATCTCGACCGCCAGCACACCGCCGGGGCGCACGCGCAGGCGGGCATCGGCGACGGCATTGAAGGCTTCGACCTTCAGCCGCATCGCGTCGAGATCCATATCGAATGAGGAGATCGGAAAGCGCACCGACAGTTCGTCCCGCACCGCTTCGGAGAGCTCTTCCGAAGCCCCCTCGATGGACATCATCCTGACCATGAACTCGGGGCGTTCCTCGATGGCGCGCTGCGCTTCGGCAAAAGTGTCGGTGATCTGCGCCATGCGATCCGCATCAGAGATGTACCAGAACACCGAGGCCGCCGTGATCGCCAGCGGTACGCCGATCCGCAGGGCGCGGCGATAAACCGGCGTCAACCAAAGCCTGTGCAACCGATAGGACCAGCGCGAGGGCGCAGGATCGTGCACCTTCACCGGCACGGTCGCCGCCATATCGTGGGCTACCTGTCGCACGAGGCATCCTCCACGATCCAGCGGCAGAACGCCCCGAAGTCGATTCCACAATGCGCTGCCTGCTCGGGACTGAGCGATGTGGGCGTCATCCCGGGCTGGGTGTTGGTTTCCAGCAGGATCAACCCGTCGAGCCCGCGCGCCTCGTCCCAGCGGAAATCGGTGCGGGAGATCCCACGGCACCCGAGCGCCACATGGGCCCGCAGCGCATATTCCATGCAGGCATCGAAGATCTGCTGCGGGACGTTGGCGGGAACCTCGTGGCGGGAGCCTCCGGGCTTGTACTTGGCATCGTAGTCGTACCAGCCATCCGTGATGATGTCGGTCACGGTCAGGGCGCGGTCGCCCATCACGGTCGTCGTCATCTCCCGGCCCGGCGCGAAAGCCTCGACCATCACCACGTCGGGCATGGTCGCATCAAGCTGCGGCGGACCATTGGCGGCCTCATGGACAAGGTAGACGCCGACAGAGGACCCCTCGTTGTTCGGCTTCACCACGTAGGGCGGCGCCATCACATGCCGCGCGCGCACCTCGTCGGCCCCGGCCAGCAGGCTTTCCACCACTGGCAGACCGGCGGCCTTGAACGCCTCCTTGGAGCGCTGCTTGTCCAGCGCCAGCGCCGAGGCCAGGACCCCGGAATGGGTGTAGGGGATGCGCAGCCACTCCAGCATGCCCTGGACGCAGCCATCCTCGCCCCAACGACCGTGAAGCGCATTGAAAACGACGTCGGGCGCGACCTCGACGAGGCGCGCCGCAAGATCCGGACCCGCGTCCAGCTCCACCACTTCAAAACCTTCGCCCCGCAACGCGGCCGCGCATTCACGACCGGTGGACAGCGACACCTCGCGTTCCGCCGATGGCCCTCCCAGGAGGACCGCCACTTTCGGGGCTGTCCTGCTCGACATGCCCGCCTCATTCACTGGGCCTTTTGGCCCTTTTATCGAGTGAAATCTGTTATTTGTATGATTTCACTGCCCGCTGCTCCGACCTTTTCCGGCCGGTTTCATTCCGGGGCCGGTTCACCGACCCTCATGATTTCCCACTCTAGCTGTATTCCGCTGTTCTGGTAAACCTTTTTCCTGACCAGTTCCCCCAATCCTTCAAGGTCCCGGGCGGTTGCGTGATCGGCGTTCAGAAGGAAGTTCGAGTGCCTCTCCGACATCTGCGCGCCGCCGAGCCGCGCCCCCCGCATGCCCGCTTCGTCAATGACCTTCCAGGCCTTCAATTCGTGCGTATCATCGTCACGTCCCGTGGAGCTGAACCCGGCAGGATTGCGGAAGGTGGAACCCGCGGAGCGGTCCTTCGTCGGCTGGGTCGCGTCGCGCCTTGAAAGCTGGGCCTCCATGGTCGCGTGAAGCTCTTCCGGCACTCCGGGTTCTGCGTGAAACCGCGCCCGTGTCAGCACCCAGCCCGGCGGCAGCTGGGTCGACCTGTAGGCGAAGGCGAGCGCCCCGGCGTCGAGGGTCACCACCTCGCCCGTGCGGCTCACCGCGACGGCATCGACAAGGTGATCGGCCACATAGCTGCCGTAGCAGCCCGCATTCATCCGCACCGCCCCACCGATCGCTCCCGGGATCGTGCGCAGAAAGGTCAGGTTGAGCCCGGCGTCGGCGGCCTTGCGCGCGACCATAGAGTCAAGTGCCGCCGCGCCCGCAACGACCATGCCATCGGCGCAGGAGATGGCGTTGAACCTCCGCCCAAGGCGGATCACCACGCCGCGAATGCCACCATCTCGCACGATCAGATTGGACCCCACCCCCATCGGAAACACCGGAACGTCGGGGGCGAGCTCGGAAAGGAAATGGCAAAGATCGGCCTCGTCCGCCGGCTGGAACAGCCAGTCCGCCGGACCACCCACACGCAGCCAGGTCAGCCCGTCGAGCGGGCGGTTCGGGGTCAGTTTTCCACGGACCTCGATCTCGGGGGGCTGCGCCATGGGGCCTCCGTCAGGGCTTGGATGCACTGGTTCCGAACTGCCGTTTCACCCATCGCCAGAGATAAATCAACGGCCAGCGCAGGATCGAGGCACCGGCGACGAAGACGACGAGGCCTGCCAACGGCCCGTTCTCGTAGGTGACGTAGCCCAGCAACGGGATGCCGATGGCAATCAGGACGTAGGCCTGGGGCCAGTGACGCCGCCGCGACGGGATCATGGCAATGACCGTCGCTGCAAGCGCCCAGAGACAGGCAAGGACGATGGAATAGCTCATGGTGTGCCCTCCGGCGTGCGGCCCATGGCCTGGTCACGGCTGCGTCCCAACGCCCGGAGCGTCAGGTATCGCAATGGTTTTCGGAACATCGAAATGAAGGCCGCCAGCGCCAAAAGAAGCGGCAGCCAGCCCCACTCCCGCCCAACCATCCAAAGCAGGACCGGGGCGGCCAGAAGCAGGGCAAAGCCCGGAATGAACTGATACCGCATGGGCAGCAGCGCCACGATTGTCGCGGCAACCACCCAAAGACACCCGAGAACAAGAACGCTCATCCGTTCCCTCTCTCCCGGCGCGCGGCCGGGTTCTTGTCAGTCGGCCAGACGATCCGGCAGGTTGTTGGCCCAGGCAGAGATCGTGCCCGCCCCAAGGCAGACGACCATGTCACCCGGCCCGGCCTGTTCGCGCACGAGGCGCTCAAGGTCTTCTTCGTTGCGAACGGCCCGGGCATGGCGGTGGCCATGGCGGATCAGCCCGGCGACAAGGTCGTCGCGGCCCGCGCCCTCGATGGGCTGCTCGCCGGCGGCAAAGACATCGGCGATGCCCACGACGTCAGCCTCGTTGAAACAGGCGCAGAAATCCTCGAACAGGCTCGACAGCCGGCTGTAGCGGTGCGGCTGGTGCACGGCGATAACACGGCCCTCGGTGGCCTGGCGGGCGGCCTTCAGGACGGCGGCGATCTCCACCGGATGGTGGCCGTAATCGTCGATGATCGTCACACCGCCCACTTCGCCGACCCGAGTGAACCGCCGGTTCACGCCCCCGAAGTTCGCCAGCGCCTCGCGGATCTCTCCGGATTTCATGCCAAGGTGTCGCGCGACCGCCACCGCCGCCAGCGCGTTGGACACGTTGTGATCGCCCGGCATTGGCAGCGTGCACCCCTCGATAGTGATGTCGTCGCTCCGCAGCACCACGTCGAAATGTGCAAACCCGGCCTCATAGCGCAGGTTCGTTGCCCGCACGTCGGCCTGGGCATTGAAGCCGTAGGTGATGATGCGGCGGTCGGAGATCCGACCCACGAGCGCCTGCACCTCGGCATGGTCGGTGCAGCACACGGCAACGCCATAGAACGGGATATTCTCCACGAAGGTCTTGAAGCCCGCGCGGAGGTTCTCGATCGTGCCCCAGTGCTCCATGTGCTCGGGGTCGATATTGGTGATGATCGCCACGGTCGCCGGCAAGCGGTTGAACGTGCCGTCACTTTCGTCGGCCTCCACGACCATCCACTCGCCCTGCCCGGCCCGGGCATTGGACCCGTAGGCATGAATGATCCCGCCGTTGATGACGGTCGGGTCGATGCCACCGGCATCCAGAAGCGTGGCGACCATGGTTGTGGTCGTTGTCTTTCCGTGCGTGCCCGCGACGGCGACGTTGGACTTCAGCCGCATGAGTTCGGCCAGCATCTCGGCCCGGCGCACCACCGGCAGGCCACGGGCGCGGGCGGAGTCCAGCTCCGGGTTGCCGGGTTTGATCGCGGAGGAGATCACGACCACCTCGGCGCCTTCCAGGTTGTCCTCTGTCTGACCGATGAAGACCCGTGCCCCAAGGCTCTGAAGCCGGTCGGTGATCTTCGACGCCTTCAGGTCCGACCCCTGCACGGTATAGCCATGGGTCAGCAGCACCTCCGCGATACCGGACATCCCGATGCCCCCGATCCCGACGAAGTGAATGGGGCCCACATCGGTGGGCAGCTTGGTCACTGCACTCATGATCGTCGTTCCGTCCATCATCTCTGCTCGTCCTCGTTCATCCTCACGCCGGACAGTTCTAGGACCATCTCGACAAGTCTTTCGGTTGCGTCCGGCATCCCCTGCGACAGCGCCGCATGCGCCATCTGCATCGCCCCCTCGGGCTGCGAGAGAACCGCCGCTATCTGCTCGGAAAGCACGTCGACTTCAAGCCGCGATTCCGGAATCACGATCGCGCCCCCCGACTCGGCGAGGCCACGCGCATTTGCCGTCTGGTGATCACCGGTCGCCACCGCGTAGGGCACCAGGATCGACGGGCGACCAATCACGCTTATATCGGCGACGGAGGAGGCGCCGGAGCGGGAAATCACCAGCTGGGCCTCGCTCATCCGGCGCGGGACATCCTGGAAGAAGGGCTCGACCTCGGCGCTGATCGCATGCTCCTCGTAATAGGCAGCCACACGCGCCCCATCCTCGTCACGGGCCTGGTGGGCAACGCGAAGGGTCTGCAGGATCTCAAGCGGAAGGGCGGCGATCGCGGGCGGCACGATGTCCGACAGGATCCGCGCCCCCTGGCTGCCGCCGATCACGAGAATCGACATGGGGTAATCGCCGGGCGGGATGTAGGCCGCGCCGGCGCGGTCCATCACCTTGACACGCACCGGGTTGCCGGTGTGGACGCCTTCGACGCCATCAGGCAGGTCGGTGGGCCAGGTGCCGCAGGCGACCGCATCGACCCGCTTCGCAAAGACCCGGTTGACCCGGCCGAGCACACCGTTCTGTTCATGGATCATGCGCGGCAGTCGCAACACCCAGGCGGCGGTCATGGCCGGGATCGCGGGATAGCCGCCAAAGCCTACGACGATGGCAGGCCGGTCGCGCAGCATCCGGAAGATCGCGGCGATTGCCCCGCCGGCAATCCGGATCGGCGCCAGCACCTTCGAAAGCACCCCGCCCCGCGAGAAGGTCGCCGAGGCAACCTGCTCGATCTCGACCACATGCGGGAAGCCGCCGGTATAGCGCGCGCCACGCGCATCGGTGGAGAGCTTCACCCGCCAACCCTTGCGCAGCATGGCCTCGGCAAGCGCCTGCGCGGGGAACATGTGCCCGCCGGTGCCGCCTGCCGCGATGATCATCATGGGCTGCGCCATCAATGCCCCCGACGCTGGAAGATATCCGCCATTTCACCCTGCGGGCGCTTGCGGGTGAAGGCCAGCAGCATGCCGACGGCAATGCCGCCCGCGATCAGGGAGGAGCCGCCATAACTCACGAAGGGCAGCGTCATGCCCTTCGCCGGCAGCAGCCGGACCGCGACCCCCATGTTGATCATCGCCTGCACGCCAAACATGCAGGCAAGACCTGTCCCGGCAAGGCGGATGAACGGATCCCGCTCCCGCATCAGCCGGAAGAGGGACCGCATGACAACCGTGCCGTAGAGCGCCAACACGAGGAGGACGAGGATCAGCCCGTATTCCTCTGCGGCGACAGCGATGATGAAATCTGTATGCGCATCCGGCAGGGACCACTTCACCTGCCCCTCGCCGACACCCACACCGAAGAAGCCACCTTCCTGGATCGCGTTGGTCGCATAGCCAAGCTGCGTGCGCGGATCGACCTCCGGGTTCAGGAAACCATCGATCCGGCGGGCGAAGTGTTCGGAGGAATTGTAGGCCAGCAGGCCGAAACTCACGACTCCGGCGGCGATCACCACCAGCAGCAGGATCGGCGCACCGGCGACGAAATACATCACGCCCCAGGCAAACATCGTCAGCGCCGCCTGTCCGAAGTCGGGTTGGATGGCCAACAGGCCGACGATGATGCAGACCAGCACGAAGGACGCCATCTTTCCCGGTGGGCCGCCGACCTCCTGGCTCGCGGCCATCAGCCATGCCGCCAACACCACGAAGGCGGGTTTCAGGAATTCCGAGGGCTGTACGGATGCAAAGCCGAAGGAATACCACCGCACCGCGCCCTTGCCGAAATCGGTGCCGAAAAACGGCAGCAGGATCAGGGAGATAAAGGCCGCGATAAAGCCGAGCACGGCGAGGCGCCGCACGAGGTTTGGCGACAGCATGGACACGACCAGCATCGTCAGGATCGCCAGCCCGCCAAAGAAGATCTGCCGCTCCACGTAGTGGAACGACGCCAACCCGTTGCGGGCCGCCAGCGGCGGCGACGCTGCAAGCCCCAGCAGCAACCCGATGCCGAACAACATCAGGATGGCCGACAAGGTCCACTTGTCGACCGTCCGCCACCATTTGGGTAGGACCGGATCACCCGCTTGCGCGGGCACGGTTCCATGCACCATTTCCGTCATGGGAATACCGCCACACTGCCTCTGCTCGCCCGGTTGTCCGGGTCTGTTCGGCACGATAGCGGCAATTGTCCATTCCGGCTAGAAAAAAAGGCGTCGCGCGAGGCAGAGAACCTGCCTGACGGGGACTTTTGCAGGGTTGACCCCGGCGCCGCCGCATGGTCAGGGCGGCCCATGCAGGTGAATACGCTCATTCTCGGCGCCGGTGCGGCCGGCCTCATGTGTGCGGCCCATGCCGGGCCGGGCGCCCTGGTGGTGGATCATGCGAAGACGCCGGGCGAGAAAATCCGGATTTCCGGCGGCGGGCGGTGCAATTTCACCAACATGCACACGGGTTCGGAGAATTTCCTCGGTGCCAACCCGCATTTCTGCAAATCCGCACTCAGCCGCTATACGCAGTGGGATTTCCTCGACCTGGTCGGAAAACACGGCATTCCCTGGCATGAGAAGACACTCGGCCAGCTTTTCTGCGACCGGAGTTCAAAGGATATCGTGGCAATGATGGTGGCGGAGGCCGAGGCCGCAGGCGCGCGGATCTGGCTGCGCACCGGGATCGCCGACGTTCGCCACGATGGCACCGGTTTCGTCGTCGCACTTGACCGCGACGGCTCGCGGACGGACGTACGCGCCAGGAGGTTGGTGGTAGCCACGGGCGGCAAGTCGATCCCGAAGATGGGCGCCACGGGATTTGCCTACCGCATCGCCGCGCAATTCGGCCTCCCGGTGACAGAGACCCGCGCCGGGCTGGTGCCCCTGACCTTCAGCGGCACAACGCTCGACAAGCTGAAACCGCTCGCCGGGCTGTCCGCAGAGGCGGTTGTACACGCCGATGGAGCATCCTTCCGCGAGGGCCTGCTGTTCACGCATCGCGGCCTCTCCGGCCCCTCGATCCTGCAAATATCCTCCTACTGGCGGGAGGGGCAGTCGATCCGGCTGGAGTTCATTCCGCCTGCCAAGGCGCTCGATTCACTGAAGGCGCAGCGATCACGGCAGGGCCGGAAAGCGCTCTCCACCGTGCTGTCCGATCATCTTCCCGCGCGGCTGGCGGGCCTTCTGGCGACGGAATCGGGTCTTTCGGGCAACCTCGCCGACCAGAGCGACACCGCGCTCGGCCATCTGGCCGGTCTTCTGGGGGGATGGGAGTTGACCCCCTCCGGCAGCGAAGGCTACCGGACGGCAGAGGTGACGCTGGGCGGAATTTCTACCGATGCGCTTTCCTCCCGCAGCATGGAGGCGACGGCGGTGCCCGGGCTCTATTTCATAGGAGAATGCGTGGACGTGACAGGCTGGCTGGGCGGGTTCAACTTCCAGTGGGCGTGGTCCTCCGGCTGGGCGGCGGGCCATCACATTGCATCCACAGCGACGGGCTAGACAAGTTCGGACTATCTTTCGCAAAAGTGTCGCCCGGGCGGCACAAATGCCTTGAACTGCACCGCCCGACTTCCGATCTTCTTCTGACGTCACTCACCCTGTCAGAAGATCGATGCGCCTGCCTCCAACGCTCTCCCCACGCAATTTGCCCCGCACCCTTGAAGCCAAGGTGCCGCTGAAGGCTGCGCGTGATGTGAAGAACCGGTTGCTCTATGGGCGTCGTGCCCCGAAGTCGGACGAGTGCATCTACGTGGACCCGCGTCGTGTCCGGCTGGTCTATGCCAGCGGGCGACGCCCCGACGCGCCCCGGTTCCGGCGGTTCCACTCCGGCCTTGTGCTGGGAACCGACTGGGATACCTCCGTGCAACCGTGGGAATGGGGGTTCAAGCAGACGGCGATCCTGCGCCATTTCCAGAACGGCGAGAGCTGGCGTGAAACCGGCGTGATCGACTACCTGATGGAAGACGTGCGCCGGAAGGGATCGGCTGACGGGTGTCGCTCGCTCGAGGAGATCGAGGAGCGATACAGAAAGATCGACCGGCTGTACGAGGAGCTTCAGCGCACGCGGCATTTCAAGAACCGATCCGAACTCGACTCCTACTTCCGTCGCGAGCATGGCGGCGTGTTCATCCACGTCACCCGCTATGGCACTCCGCTCAAGGCCGGTGGTGGCGTGCATCGGTTGACCATTGCCAGCATCCTCGAACTGGAGCGCATCCCCGCCCAACTCGGGGTGATCCATCCTGATGCCATCCGCGACGGTCACCTCGACCGGCTGCGCCAGCAGAGCTGAACGTCAGATCCCCAGCGCCGCGTTGACCCGCGCAACGAAATCCTCGCCGCGCCGCTCGAAGCTGTCGTATTGATCGAAGCTCGCTGCGGCCGGGGCCAGCAGGATCGTGTCGCCCGGCTGTGCCTCCGCAACGGCCTGCGCGACCGCCTGTTCCATCGTTCCGCAGACCTCGCTGTCCACGCCAGATCCGAGACCAAGGGCGAAATGCTCCGCCTCGCGACCGATCACATAAGCCTTGGCAACAGACCCAAGATGAGGATGCAATCCCTCAAGACCGCCCTCCTTCTCCAGCCCGCCGCAGATCCAGCGGATGCGATCGAAGGCCTGAAGCGCCCGCGCGGCGCTGTCGATATTGGTGGCCTTGCTGTCGTTGACGAAACGTACGTCGTTCCGTTCCGCGACGATCTGGCTGCGATGTGGCAGGCCAGCAAACCCGTGCAACCCCTGCTCAACCACCCGTGGGGCGATGCCGAGGCACCGTGCGACGGCATAGGCAGCGCAGGCGTTCTGGTGATTGTGCGCCCCGGGCAGGCCGCGGACCTGCCGCAGGTCGATGGACGCCACCTGCCGCCCCTTGCGATATTCCGACAGAAACCCCTTTCGGGCAAAGACCGACCAGCCGGGGCCGGACAGCTTGCGCTCCGATGACACGCGGATCACCCGATCATCGCTTGGCCCGACCGAAAGCTGGTTGGCAAGGAACGCCCCTTCGACCTCGTCCACGCCGACCACCGCCCGATCCGGGCCGCCTTCGGCAAAAAGCCGGCGCTTGGCTGCGAAATAGCCGCCATAGCCGGAATGCCGGTCGAGGTGGTCGGGCGACAGGTTGGTGAAGACCGCAATATCCGGTGTTAGGGCGCGGGCAAGTTCGGTCTGGTAGGAACTGAGCTCCAGCACGATCACGGCACCGTCCTCCGGCGGGTCGATATCAAGCACGCCCCGGCCGATGTTCCCGGCCAGCTGCACCGGCCTGCCAGCGTCTTCCAGAAGGTGCGCGATCAGTGCCGAGGTCGTGGATTTCCCGTTGGAGCCGGTCACCGTCACAACCTTCGGAGGCGTGTCGAACCGGTCCCAGTCGCCACTGGCGAGTGACCGGAAAAAGAGCCCGATGTCGTTGTCCACCGCCACACCAGCTTCAAGCGCGGCGGCGATCGCCTTGTGCGGCACAGGGTAAAGATGCGGAATGCCGGGTGACGTCACCAGCAGGTCGATATCGTCGAAAGCGCCGGGCCGGGTCAGGTCCCGAAGCTCGAACCCTTCCCTCTCCGCGCGCTCGCGTCCCGCGGCCCCGTCATCCCAGCACAGCGGATGGGCGCCCCCTGCGGCAAGTGCCCGCGCGGCGGTCAGGCCGGAGCGGCCGAGACCGAGCACCGCAACCTTGTGATTCTCCAATCCTCGGACGGGGATCATGCGCAACTCCTTGTCTGTCGGCTCGTGTTTGCCCTGCCCTGTGGATGCACGCAAGCGCGGGCCGCGCCTGCGGGGACGGTTCGAGCGGCGCGACCGGGGCTACCAGGGGATGGGTTCGCGGCGGCGGAAGAAGCCGCCCGTCGGACCGTCGTCGGCAAGGGTCGCAAGCCAGAGAGCGGTGTCCGCGCCTTCCTCTGCGGAGATCCTGGCCGCAGGGCCGCCCATACGCGTGCGGACCCAGCCCGGGCACATGGCGTTGATCTTCACGCTGTCGGGAAGGTCCCGGGTGAAGGCCAGTGTCATCGCATTGAGCGCTGCCTTGGCAATGCCATAGGCATTGGGACCTTCGAGCCCCTCGGCAAAGGCGCCCCACCCCGAAGAGAGGTTGACGATGCGGCCGTAGTCGCGGGCGATCATGCCAGGTGCGAGGGTGTGGATCAGCCGGAACGGCCCGTCGACCATGACCGCCATGGCATCGAAGAACCCCTGCGGATTGTCCAGCAGTGACCCCTGCGGGAGGATGCCCGCATTGTTGACGAGCACATCGCAGGATTGGCCACGGAACTGTTCCAGCGACGCCGGATCGGACAGGTCGGCCCGCACCCAGCGACACCCGAGCGCCCGAGCGGCCTCTTCACCTTCGGCGGCATCGCGCGCGGTGATCGTGACCTCTGCCCCTCGCGCGACGAGCCCCGATGCAATGGCACGGCCGATACCACGGTTTCCGCCGGTGACCAGGGCCGTTCTCGCCATCGCCTTCCTCCTCCGCGTCAGCGGATCTTCAGTGTCGCCAGTCCGATCAGCGCAAGGATCAGGGAGATGATCCAGAACCGGATCACGATCTGGGGCTCGGCCCAACCGCGTTTCTCGAAATGGTGGTGGATCGGAGCCATCAGGAAAACTCGCTTCCCGGTCCGCTTGAAATAAGCGACCTGGATGATGACAGAGAGCGCCTCCACCACGAAAAGTCCGCCGACGATGGCAAGGACGATCTCGTGCTTGGTGGCCACCGCGATGGCGCCAAGCGCGCCGCCGAGGGCCAGCGAACCGGTATCACCCATGAACACTGCTGCAGGCGGAGCGTTGTACCACAGGAAGCCCAGGCCGCCGCCGATCAGGCCAGCCACAAAGACCAGCAGTTCACCCGTGCCCGGCACATAGTGCACCTCCAGGTATTGCGCGAAGTCGACCCGGCCCACGGCATAGGCGATGATCCCAAGCGTGCCGGCGGCAATCATCACCGGCATGACGGCCAACCCGTCGAGCCCGTCGGTCAGGTTCACGGCGTTGGCCGAACCCACGATGACGATCATTGCGAAGGGGATGAAGACAAGGCCGAGGTTGAAGAGGGTGTCCTTGAAGACCGGCATGGCGAGTTGGAACGTCAGCGCCTCCGGATGCACCCAGGATGCAAGCGCCGCCGAGAATGCCGCGATCAGGAAACCGAGACCGAGCCGCACCCTGCCGGACACTCCGGCGGTCGTGTTCTTGGAGACCTTGGCGTAGTCATCGGCAAATCCGATGGCGCCGAACCCGAGCGTCACGAAGAGCACGATCCACACATACGGGTTGTCCCAGCGGGCCCAGAGCAGGGTCGACACGAGCAACGCTCCGAGGATCAGCACCCCACCCATCGTGGGCGTTCCCACTTTTTCGAAATGGCCCTCAGGACCATCCTCGCGGATCGGCTGACCCTTTCCCTGCCGGCTGCGCAACAGGTTGATCAGCGGCCGACCGAAGATGAACCCGAAGATCAGCGCCGTGAAGAAAGCGCCACCGGTGCGAAAAGTGATGTAGCGAAAGAGATTGTAGACGTCGCCGCCGTCGGAAAGGTTTGTCAGCCAATAGAGCATCTGCCCGGCCCCCTAGTTCTTGTTTGGCACCGCTTGGCCCAGTTTCCGGATGGCGTCAACGACCCTTGCCAGGCGAATGCCCAACGACCCTTTGACGAGCACGATGTCGCCGCTGCACAGAAGGTCGTGCACCCGGCCCGCCATCTCTGCGCTGCCTTCGGTCCATGTCCCGCGACGCGATGCGGGGAGTGCCTGCCACAACGTCTGCGACCGCGGGCCGACGCAATGGACGATATCGATCCCGGCCATGGCGGGATGGTCTGCCAAGGCGGCGTGCAACGCCGTCTCGCCCGCCCCCAGTTCCAGCATGTCACCGAGGATCGCGATCCGTCGTCCCTGCCCGCGCGGGTGGCTCAGTGCCAGCATGTCCAGCGCGGCGCCGACGGAGGCGGGGTTGGCGTTGTAGGAATCGTCGATCAGGTCGAAGGTTGCGGTTTCGTCCACGAAATCGAGCGCGATCTGCTCCCGCGCGCCGCGCCCCTCGTAGGGCAGCCAGCGGCCGAGATCGGAGGCGGCCACGGCAAGATCGGCGCCAACCGCCGCCGCAACCGCGAGCGCGGCGAGCCCGTTCATCGCGAAATGCCGCCCCGGCGATTGCAGCTTGAACACCAGCGGATGGGACACGCCATCCGCACCGGGAACGCGGGCCTGCACGACGGTGAGGCCCTCCACCAGGTCGGCGGCAATCAACGTCGCCTCCTCGCCCGCACTGCCAAAGCCGATGATCCGTGCACCATGGTCCCGGGCCGCATCGAACAGGATCGGCGCGGTGTCGACATCGGCGTTGAGTACCGCTGTCCCGCCTTCCCGCAGTCCATCGAGGATTGCCGCCTTCTCCCGCGCGATCCCCTCGACGCTTTCGAACGCTTCCAGATGGGCGGGCGCCACGATGGTAACAACCGCCGCGTCGAGATCAGCCATCCGCGCCAGCGGCGCGATCTCCCCGGGATGGTTCATGCCGATCTCGATCACGGCGTAGTCGCTGTCCCGGGGCATCCGGGCCAGTGTCAGCGGAACCCCCCAGTGGTTGTTGTAGCTTTTTTCGGCGGCATGGACCTTTCCTTGCGCCCCGAGGATGGCGCGCAGCATTTCCTTGGTGGAGGTCTTGCCAACCGAGCCGGTGACGCCGATCACCTTTGCCCGTGTCCGCGCCCGCGCCGCCCGGCCAAGCGCCTCCAGCCCCACCAGCACATCGTCGACGATCAACAAGGGCGCGGTTTCATCGACACCTTCCGGCACACGGCTGACCAGCGCAGCCCCCGCCCCCTTGGCAAGGGCGTCGGCGACATAATCATGCCCGTCCCGCACATCCTTGAGCGCCACGAAGAGCGCCCCGGGCGCGATGGACCGACTGTCGATGGAAACCGAAGATACCTCGAACGGCACGGTGGCCCGGCCGCCTGTGGCCGTGGCGGCGGCCTCGCTTGTCCAAAGAGTACTCATGTCAGATGCCCATCCAGTGCGGCCACGGCCACGCTGGCCTGCTCCACGTCGTCAAAAGGATAAACCACCTCGCCGACGGTCTGCCCGGTTTCGTGTCCCTTGCCGGCGATCAGAAGCGCATCACCGGGTTGCAGCGCATCCACACCACGCAGGATTGCCTCGGCCCGGTCGCCAACCTCGGTCGCTTCGGGACACCCCTGAAGAACCATGGCACGAATGTCGGAAGGATCCTCCGTGCGCGGGTTGTCATCGGTCACGATGCCGACGTCCGCATGCGCGGCGACGGCCTCGCCCATCAGCTTGCGTTTGCCCTGGTCCCGATCGCCACCTGCGCCGAAAACGCAGATGAGCCGGCCCATTACGTGCGGGCGCAGAGCCTGCAAAGCGGTTGCAAGCGCATCTGGCGTGTGGGCGTAGTCCACAAAGACCGCCGCACCGTTTTCGCGCGTTGCTGCAAGCTGCATCCGGCCGCGAACGCCCTGCAACCTTGGCAAGGTCGCAAAGACCTCTGCCGGATCGCTGCCGGCCGCAATCGCAAGGCCGACGGCGACGAGCACGTTTTCCGACTGGAACCCGCCGATCAGCTCCAACCGCACCTGCTGCACCGCGCCATTCCAGGCAAAGCGCAGATCCTGACCCGTGCTGTCGAACCGAAGACCGAGCAACCGCAGGTGGCATTCCTGCCCCCTGCCAACACGGATCACTTCAAGGCCAGCAGACTCCGCGGCATTGCACATCTCTGTGCCGCGGTTGGTATCCATCTGGATTACGGCGACGCCGTCCTCCCCCAGAACGCGGTCGAAAAGCCCCGCCTTCGCGGAAAAATATTCATCAAAATCAGCGTGGTAGTCGAGGTGATCCTGGGTGAGATTGGTAAAGCCACCAGCAGCCAGGCGAACCCCGTCGAGCCGTTTCTGTGCCAGCCCGTGCGAAGAGGCCTCCATCGCCGCATGGGTCACACCCTGGGCCGCCGCCTCGGCCAACACGCGATGCAGGGTGATCGGCTCGGGCGTGGTGTGGGCAAGCGGGGCCTCCCACGCCCCCTCCACGCCGGTGGTGCCGATGTTGACCGCCTGCAGGCCGAGCGCCTCCCAGATCTGGCGGGTGAAGCTCGCGACCGAGGTCTTCCCGTTGGTGCCGGTCACGGCCACCATGACCTCCGGCTGGGCGCCGAACCACAGCGCGGCGGCATAGGCCAGCGCGGCGCGCGGATCCTCGACAACAACCACGGCCACCGGACTGGCGGCCAATTCCTCCGCCGCGATGCGAGCGCCCTCCGCATCCGTCAGGATCGCGGAGGCCCCCATTCGCAGCGCATATTGAATGAACTCGCCACCATGGACCTTCGACCCGGGCAGGGCTGCAAACAACGTCCCCGCCTTCACAAGCCGGCTGTCCACCGCCAGCCCGGTCACACGCGCCTCCGCGCCTCCCTGCGCCGTCAGCCCCAGGTCGGCCAGCGATTTCGTCGGAATGTCAGTCATGCCCTGCGCCCCATTCTGCCACCCCGTGGTGCCCGCCCACCGGGCCCGGGGGATTTCCCCCCTTTTGTGGCCTTTTCAGCGCCGGGTCCACCGTTCAATTCGAGGTACGGGCAACCGCCGGCACGACCTTCGGCACCTCTGCGGCACCGACCACCGGCTCTTCCTTCGGGTGCAACCCGAGGAGCGGGGCCACGCGGCGGATCATCTCTGCAGCGATCGGCACGGCCGTCCAACCGGCTGTCCGCCGGGGACGCGAGCCAGAGGTTTCCACCGGCTCGTCCAGGGTCACGATCAGCACGTATTGCGGATCGGAGGCCGGAAAGACACTGGCAAAGGTGGCGATGACCTTGTCGTCATAATAGCCGCCGCGGGGCTTGGGCTTGTCGGCGGTGCCGGTCTTGCCGCCCACCTCGTAGCCCTTCACATCCCCGAAGGACGCCGTACCGCGCGCCACGACCTGCCGCAACATGTGACGCGCCGCCAGCGAGGCATTGCGGCTGACGACGCGCTCCCCGTTCTGCGGGCCGGTCTGCTTGAGCAGGGTCGGTTGAATGCGCGTGCCCCCATTGAGAAGCGACGAATAGCCAGCCGCGAGGTGCACCGGCGAGGAGCTGATACCGTGACCATAGGAAATCGTGATCGTGCTGATATCGGTCCAGCGCGGTGGCAACAGCGGCTTGCCGGTGGGCGCCTCGACCATCTCCAATGGGGTTGCCTCAAGGAAACCCAGCTCTCCAAGGAACTCCCGCTGCCGCTCGCCCCCGATCATCAGCGCCATTTTCGCGGTGCCGACATTCGAGGATTTCACGATGACGTCGGTGACGGATACCGCGCCATAGCTCTTGTTGCGGAATTCCTTGATCTTGAACTTGCCCCAGCGCATGGGCGCATGGGCTTCGATCACCGTATTCTGGTTCACGAGGCCAAGGTCGATGGCCTGGGCTGCGGTGAAGATCTTGAAGACCGACCCCAGTTCATAGACGCCCTGCACCGCACGGTTGAACAGCGGGCTGTCGCCGGCGTCGCCGGTGGCAAGCGGGCGCGGCCGGTCGTTGGGGTCGAAATCGGGCAGCGAGACAAGGGAAATGATCTCTCCCGTGTGGACATCCATCAGCACGGAACTGGCGCCCTTGGCATTCATCAGCTTCATGCCACCATCGAGCACTTCCTGTGCCGCCGCCTGGATGGTGAGATCGAGGGAGAGCTGCAATGGCGCGCCGTTGTTGGCCGGATCGCGCAGCCAGGGATCGAAGGCCTTCTCGACGCCCGCGGTGCCGATCACCTCTGCGGAATGCACCCCTTCGCGACCGAAACTCGCACCACCGAGGACATGGGCGGCGAGGCGGCCATTGGGGTAGAGACGCATCTCGCGAGGGCCAAAGAGGAGGCCCGGTTCGCCGATGTCATGCACGGCCTGCATCTGCTCGGGGCTGATCTTCTTCTTCACCCAGAGGAACTTGCGATCGCCGGTGAACTGCTTGCGCAGCTTGTCCGCATCGAGGTCGGGAAAGATCAACGCCAACTCCTGCGCCGCGCGGGCCGGTTCCACCATCTGGTGCGGCTGGGCATAGAGCGAATGCGTCGACAGGTTGGTGGCCAGGATGCGCCCGTTGCGGTCCACGATATTGGCGCGCTGCGCGACGATATCGGACCCCAGCGCGGCGGCACGCGGCTCGACCGGCTCGGAGGCCGCAAGGTGCCCCATGCGCACGCCGATCACCGAGTAGGCACAGAGGAAACACAAAGCGAGCAGGAACAGCCGCCCCTCCGCCCGATGGCGCATCTTGTCCCGCATCACTTCGTGGCGGAGGCGGCGGTTTTCCTTCTCGATGGAATCGGGATTGGCGCCGGTTTCGCGGGCATGCAGGATGCGCGCCAGCGGGCGCAGGGGCGTGCGGATCATGGAAACTCTCCGTCAATCGCAAGCTGACCGGAGATCGCAATGGAGTTCGCCACATCGAGGAACTGCGGCAGCGGATAGGCCACGCGTTCCACGGTGTCGAACTGCTCCGGAGCCAGTGGCAACAGGCCAAGCCGGTCGAAATTGATCTCCGCGAGTTCGGCCAGCCGGTCCGGACGGTTCAGATAGGCCCATTCGGCCTCCAACACCGCCAGCCGCTCCCGCAGGGCGCCGATCTCGCGCTTCAGCGCGGCGCTGTGTTTTTGCGCCGACTGGGTCTCGTAGTTTTCCTGGTAGGCCCAGAACGCCAGCCCCATGACAACCAGGGCGGAGGTTAGATAGAAAAACGTCTTCATGTCTTTTCCTTCCACCAATGGGCCGGCCCGGGCAGGCCCATGGCCGTCCGGTCGACGGGCGTGGGCGCTGCCTCCGTGCGCTCTGCGACGCGCAGCTTGGCGGACCGGGCACGGGGATTGCGCTCCACCTCGTCCGGGGTCGGCCCGACAGCCTTCCGCGTCAGCAACCTGAACTGCGCAACCTCGGCCTCGGACTCCGGCGCATAGCGATTGGCCCGAGCGGCACTCCCCGAACGGATCTGGAAAAAGCGTTTCACGACACGATCTTCCAGCGAATGGAAGGTCACGACAGCCAACCGCCCACCGGGTTTGAGCGCTCGCTCGGCCGCCTCCAGCCCGCGGATCAGCTCCGCGAACTCGCCGTTCACCGCGATGCGGATTGCCTGGAAGCTGCGCGTCGCGGGGTGGGCCTGCCCCGGCTTGGGGCGCGGCAGGCAGCCGGAGATTACCTCCGCCAGTTGCAACGTGGTCTCGAACGGACGCGCCGCAACGATCGCACGCGCGATCCGGCGCGAGGCTCGCTCTTCGCCGAAGTGATAGAGGTAATCGGCCAGTTCCTGTTCGGAGAGGTTATTCACGAGGTCGGCCGCCGAGGGGCCCTCGCTGCTCATCCGCATATCCAGCGGGCCGTCCTTCATGAAGGAGAAACCGCGCTCCGCCTGATCGAGCTGCATGGAGGACACGCCGAGATCAAGCACGACGCCATCCAGCGGTTCGCCCGCGTGGGTGTCCAGATCCGAGAACGTTCCCTCCATCAGCCGAAGGCGGTCTCCATACTCTTCCGACAGCGGCGCGGCGAGATCGAGCGCCGTGGGATCGCGATCCACGCCGATCACCACGTCAGCGCCCGCATCCAGCAAGCGCCGCGTGTAGCCGCCGGCACCGAAGGTTCCATCAAGCCAAAGGCCGTGCACTGGGGACACGGCCTCGATCAGCGGGTCGATGAGGACAGGAACATGCGGGGCGATCTGGTCTGGGAAACGATCCGCAGCCATGCCTCAGATCCCCTCCTCTTCCAGCAACGACAGGGGATCGACACCCTCGCCAACGAGATCCTCGATCTCGGCCTGACGGGTGGCCTTCTCCTGCTCGTAATCTTCCGGCTTCCAGATATTGAACGTGTCGGCGGCGGCCACGAAACAAACCTCCCGCTCCAGGCCGATCATCTCCCGCAGCTTCTGCGGCAGGACGAGACGACCGGTCTCGTCGACGGTCATCCGCTGTGACTGGCCATGGAAGTACCCTTCGAGCGCCCGACGGCGCGGCGAGCCGCGCGGCATCTTCTTCAACTTGTCGGTGACTTCCTTGAACGCCTGCATGGTGTAGCACTCCAGCCGCCGGTCCTTGGCGGCGGGGCCGTAGTGTATCATGAGACTGGGGGTGCGGGGATCGGCGCCATCAAGGTCACCGTCAACGAGCACGGCGCGGAAGTCGGCCGGAATCGAAACCCGGCCTTTCGTGTCTATCTTGTAGACCTCTTCTCCGCTGAACCACTGCGTCACGTGCAGCGCTCCTCGTTGCTGTTGTCCCATTTCCCGGCCCTGAAACGCGAACGGCGGATCAGACTGCTGCCACTGCCTGATCCGCCGACTCGTCCCATTACTGGGTGCGTCCGATCGCGCGTGCCACCTGGGGGGATGTCTGCTCGCTCACGCGTCGGATCTCTTGGTTCGATGAAAGCGGGTGCCTGTATGAAACCTGACTTGGGGAAGTTCCGGGGCTTTTGCCCTCTCTTGTCTGCCCGTCCTCATCTTGTGGGATCTTTATGCCTTGGGAATTCATGGAAATCAACACCACTTTATGGGAAATGATGTCCGACAGAGGCACAGACCCCTTGTACAGCAGGTGAATTGGAAGGACAAATGGGAACAAGTTGCGCCAACTGAAGGCAGCACCACCACATATAGCGCCCAAGGGTGCATCTCAGGAATTCCCACGAAATCCCAAAAAAAGTGCTGTGAAGGCGCGGATTCCCACCATACCGAAGGTCAAAACGCCCGGGAAACGTCTAAAACAGACGGAATCATTGAGCTATGGCTGTCAGGATGATTCGGGAAGGCGGTGATTGGGCAGCACGTTCCCATGCAATCCCACCACTCCCATGTGCGCCCATGCAATCCCGAGGCCCGCGTCCGCAAGTCCAGGCACGGGCCACCGGCATTCGGCAGGTGTCAGGCCATCCCACCAACCACGAGGCGCCGCGCAATGGCGGCGTAAGCCTCGGACGCCGCGCCATCCTCCAGCACAACCGGCGCACCGGCATCCCCCGCAAGCCGGGTTTCCAGTTCGAGTGGCAGCGCACCGAGGAACGGCATCCCGGCATCCTTGGCTTCGGACGCCACGCCGCCGTGTCCGAACAGGTGCGCCTCATGTCCACAGCTGGGGCATATATAAGTAGACATGTTCTCGATCAGCCCGACGACCGGAACCTTGAGCCGTTCGAACATGTCGATCGCCCGCCGCGCATCGAGCAGCGCAACGTCCTGCGGGGTGGAAACGATGATCGCGCCGTCCACCTTGTACTTTTGCCCGAGCGTCAGTTGCACGTCGCCGGTTCCCGGTGGAAGGTCGATGAGCAGTACATCCAGTTCGCCCCAGGCCACCTGCCCGAGCATCTGTTGCAGCGCCCCCATCAACATGGGTCCGCGCCACACCACCGCCTCGCGCTCCTTCAGCAACAGCCCCAGGGACATAACGGTGACACCGTGGGCATGCAGCGGTTCGATGGTCTTTCCATCCGGCGAGGCCGGGCGCCCGGTCACTCCCATCATCCGCGGCTGGGACGGACCATAAATGTCGGCATCCAGCAATCCGACGCGCCGCCCCTGCCGCGCCAGCGAGACCGCAAGGTTGGCCGACACCGTCGACTTGCCAACGCCCCCCTTCCCGGACCCGACAAGCAGAAGGCGGTCAATCCCCGGAACCGTGGCCGGTCCGCCCTGCTGCGGCGTCGGGTGACGGCCGATTTTCAGGTCTGGCGGCGCCTTCTGTTGCGCGGCCGGTGTATGGGCCGTGAGCACGACCGAGACCGACGTGACTCCGTCCAGCCCGGCCACGACCCTCTCGGCAGCCTGCCGAACCGGCTCCATCGCCTTCGCCGCCTCCGCAGATGGCGCCTCAAGGACAAAGCGAACCGCGCCAGGCGAATCGACGGACAGGGCGCGGACGAGATCGCGTGAGACAATATCGCCACCATCCGGAAGACTTACCTGGCGCAGAGACTTGACAATATCTTCACGGGAAATGGCCATTTGAGGGCTCCTACGTAGCGTCACGAACGCCCAAGACCTATTGCGCCCTGCGCCAGACGCAACCCGCGTTCGCAGAACGCCCCGAAAATAAGCGAAATTGCAGAAATTAGGTCAGTACCACATATGCACTTTCTGCATAGCGGCATTGAGCCCGAGGGGAATTGCGCGATCCGCCGGGACCCCTATTTTGAATATCAACGAGGGCGCTAACGGCGACAATGAAAGCGCTAACAGAGCCCGAACCGAAACAGACAGACGCCAGACCGGCGACACACAAAAAAGGACGAGAGACCGTGGCAACCGCGTACCATACCGAAGATCGGCAGGATCGCGCCCGCATGTCGCTCGGATCGCTGCTGATCGCACCGGTCGCAACGAAATATCAGCAGTTTCTGGCGTATCGTCAGACTGTGAAGACACTGTCGGCACTTTGCGACAGCGACCTGAGCGAGTTGGGCCTGAGCCGCCCGATGATCCGCTCGGTGGCACGCGAAACAGCGCTGGCGACCTAGAACACAGAGTTCCGGAAACCCGTCCTCCTCCCTGGGTTTTTCGGTTCCGCGGCGACACCTCTCCTCCTCCCTGGTGTCGCCGCACCAGACACCGCCCATCCCGCGAGGGCCGGGCAGCGCCGGAACGGCGCAAGACATACGAGATCGGCCCTCTCCTCCTCCCTGGGTCAATCTCGGCGGCGACACCACTCCTCCTCCCCCGGTGTCTCCGCGACTACAGAAGCCGCCTGCGGGCGGTGGCGCCCGAAACGGGCAATACAGTTCCGGAAACCCGTCCTCCTCCCTGGGTTTTTCGGTTTCGGCGGCGACACCTTCCTCCTCCCTGGTGTCGTCGCCATCCTCTTTCGGCCGGCAATCCGGCCACCGTCTCGCGACGGACCACAGTTCAGAGAGCCCGACCTCCTCCCTGGGTTTTCTGTCTTTCGGCGGTGACACCACCCTCCTCCCGGTGTCACCGCCTTTTTTATGCCCACAGTCCAGCCCGCCAACCCCAGAAGCCCACGCAAGGCACCGTGCGGGAATTGCATAGCGGCCTTGCCAAGTCGCGCGTTGAGAGCGGAGGGAAGCTGCATATGTAGGGGTCAACGGGAGCGCTAACAGGACCAGCCTGGCGCAGAATACGCCCCGGGACCGCCCGGGCAGACGAAGGATGATAGAAATGGAAATCGCAACACAAGCCCCCCGCACTGACGCTGCCGCATACGGTGGCTGGTTCAGCAACCTGACCGAGACACTGCGGGCTCATGTCCGGCAGCGCCGAGCCTACAGCGCAACTCTGCGAGAGCTGGATGCCCTCAGCGAGCGCGACCTGAACGACCTGGGCCTGAGCCGTGCGATGTTCCACGAGATCGCCCGCGAGGCCGCGCGCAACGCCTGAGGTCACTCGAATTCAGAGGGCGTCCCCTCCCTGCCTCTCTGACACAAGGCGGCGACACCTCCTCCCGGTGTCGCCGCCTTTTCTTTCGCCAACGCGCAGTGGCATCGCACACCCGCCGATCATCGGCACGACGCACACTGCAAATGCTGCATAGCAGCATTGCCGATTTCAACAGTAGTCATAGACCGTTGGGATCTTATCTTAAGTTCAAAGATAGCGCTAACCGAAGCGCCTCGGACATTCCGGCGAAAGCCGAACAGACTCAAGGATGCAAACCATGGATACCACACTGAACACCGCCGCCGGCTCGATCAACTGGACGAAAGCCCCGCTCGAAACGCTGAAACTGAAGTATGAACAGTACAAGGTGTACCGGACGACGGTCACCGAACTGAGCCAGCTTTCGGACCGCGCCCTCGCCGACCTCGGCGTGAGCCGCTCCATGATCCGCAGCCTGGCGCGCGACGCCGCCTACGGCGCCTAAAGACTTCGACAGAACCAGAAAGCCCCTCCTCCCTGGGTTTTCTGAACAAGCGACGGCACCTTCCTCCCGGGTGCCGTCGTTTTTTTTGACCTCCGCGCAGGACCGAAAATAGCGATAACAGCATAACTCCGTGCAGAAACTGCATACCGGAAATGAAACCTTTGGCGGTACTCATCGCGGGGAATTGGCATACATTCCTTACCGAAGAGAGCGCTAACACCCCTCCCGGTCAGCGCCTCGACCCGAAGCCCGGACGGTGGTCCGGGTACTCAACCAAGGACATCGCACGATGACATATGTTTCCGAAGCCCCCCGCGCCGAAGCCGGCCTGCGTACTGGCTGGTTTACGGACATGGTCAAAGGCTACAGCGCCCGCGTTGCGCAATACCGCGCCTATCGCAAAACCCTTGAGGAACTGCGCTGCATGACCGAGGCCGAGCTGGCCGATATCGGCCTGAGCCGTCTGGTCATCAAGGACGTGGCCAAGCAGGCCGCCGGTCTCGCCTGACGGCAATCCAACGGAATACGGCGGCCGGACCTCCCCTCCCGGGTTCGGCTGACCGATCAAACGGCGGTCCCCTCCTCCCTGGGGCCGCCGTTTCCATTTTCGGGTATTGATAACGCAGATTTGCCCTTCAGGTCGTCCGCCCGCCGGTCGCTCAGGTGCGGAACTCGATGCCGCCACCATCCACCGTCTGGATCGGAAGGCGCCTGTCGGTGCCGGACACCAGGTGGCAAACCTCGAGCAGATCCTCGATATCGACAGGTTTTCGGAGCGCTGCGGAAACCGCCGGCGACATCGCAAACAGCGCCTTGCGGGAGAAATTCGACGAACCGCTCACAATGACCACCTTGCAGGTCGGGTTGCGATAGGTCGCGAGCAGCGAAATACCGCGCGCATCCCGGCCGTTTATGCACATGTCCAGCACGACGAGATCGAAGGGTCTGGTTTCCAGAAGCCTGGCGGCGCCGGTTTCCGACGCGGTCTGAAGAACCTCGTGCCCGGCTTCCAGCAGGACCCGCTCCCATAGGGAGCCAAGGTTCGGGTCATCCTCGACCACCAGTACTTTCATTCACCTTCTCCGCGACTCGGGCGACATAGGTTCGTCAATTGGAACTCCTAGTTACACACAAATTGTCGCAGGTCAAAAGGGGACATCGTCCGCATTGGCCGCCGGCACGATGAACTTCGCGACAACTTTCTTCACTCCGGCGCGTTCAAAGGCGATTTCGAGCTTGTCCCCCTCGATCGCCGTGACGGCGCCGTAGCCGAATTTCTTGTGAAAAACCCGGTCGCCCAGCCCGAAGGACGACACCGCATCGAGGTCGATCACGACATTCCGGGTCTCGCGCGGTTGTGACATGCCCCGAGCCTGTCCGCGCGCCTGCATTCGCTTCCAGCCGGGCGAGTTGTAGACATCGGCGCGCGAGGCCTTCTCCTGAAGATCGGAGCGCACGGGCTGCGCCGCCGCCCCGAAACCACCGCCGTAGAGCCCCGGCGGGGTCAAAACATCAACGTGGGCTTCCGGCAGTTCGTCGATGAAACGCGAGGGCAGCGCGGATTGCCACTGGCCATAGATCCGACGATTCGCCGCGAAGGAGATCGTGCAGACTTCCTCGGCGCGGGTAATGCCCACATAGGCCAGGCGCCGCTCCTCCTCGAGGCCCTTCAGCCCGCTTTCGTCCATCGCGCGCTGACTGGGGAAAAGACCATCCTCCCACCCGGGCAGGAACACGGCGGGAAATTCCAGCCCCTTGGCCGCATGCAGCGTCATCAGGGTGACCCGCGCCTCGGCATCGTCGGATTCATTGTCCATGATCAGCGCGACATGCTCCAGGAAACCTTGCAGGTTTTCGAAGCTTTCCAGTGCTTTGACCAGTTCCTTCAGGTTCTCCAACCGTCCCGGGGCCTCAGGCGTCTTGTCGTTCTGCCAATGCGCCGTGTAGCCGGATTCCTCCAGGATGATCTCGGCCAGTTCGATATGGGAAATCGGCTTGCCGCCCGGCATCCGGGGCGCGATGAACAGGCCCTCCTCGATCACGGCGTCATCGTCGGTCACCGGCTGTGCGGCACCAAGAACGGCGGTGTGCCATCGCTCGATCCCGTCCAGAAGCTCCGCAAGGGACTTTGCGCCCTTCCCCGAAATCTCCTTCGCCGCCAGCAGGATACGCGCGCCCTCGACAAGGGACACGCCATTGGCACGGGCGGCCACCTGAATCTTCTGTTGTGCCTTGTCACCCAGCCCACGCTTCGGCGTGTTGACGATCCGCTCGAACGCGAGATCATCGTCGGTGCTCACCGCCAGCCGGAAATAGGCCATGGCATCGCGGATTTCCATGCGCTCGTAGAAGCGCGGGCCGCCGATCACCTTGTAGGGCAGACCGATTGTCAGGAACCGATCTTCGAAGGCCCGCATCTGGTGGCTGGCGCGGACAAGGATTGCGCATTCGTCGAGCCCGATGGGCCGTTGGCCACGGGTTCCCTGCCCCATCGCTTCCAGCTCGTCACCAATCCAGCGGGCTTCTTCCTCGCCGTCCCAATGCCCGATGAGACGGACCTTTTCGCCGCCATCGGCTGCGGTCCAGAGCGTCTTGCCCAGCCGCCCCTGGTTGGCCTCGATCACGCCGGAAGCGGCGGCAAGGATATGTGCGGTGGAGCGGTAGTTCTGCTCCAGCCGCACGACGGTCGCGCCGGGAAAATCCTTTTCGAACCGCAGGATATTGCCGACCTCGGCCCCGCGCCAGCCATAGATGGACTGGTCGTCGTCGCCCACGCAGCAGATGTTCTTGTGCCCGCCCGCCAACAGCCGCAGCCACAGGTACTGCGCCACGTTGGTGTCTTGATATTCGTCGACGAGGATATAGCGGAACCAGCGCTGGTACTGCTCCAGTACATCGTCATGCTTCTGGAAGATCGTCACGACATGCAGCAAAAGATCACCGAAATCGACGGCGTTGAGCGTCCGCAGACGCTGTTGGTAAGCTGCGTAGAGCGCCGGTGCGTGATGGTCGAAAGCACCGGTTTCGGCCGCCGGTAGGGTTTCGGGTGTCCAGGCGCGGTTCTTCCAGTTGTCGATGATCGAAGACAACGCGCGCGGCGGCCAACGTTTCTCGTCAATCCCGGCGGCGACGATCAACTGCTTGAGCAGGCGGAGCTGGTCGTCGGTATCGAGGATGGTGAAGTTCGACTTCAACCCCACCAGTTCCGCATGCCTACGCAGCAGTTTCACGCAGATGGCATGAAAGGTGCCGAGCCAGGGCATGCCTTCGACCGGCTGACCAAGCAGCCGGGCGACCCGCTCCTTCATCTCCTTCGCGGCCTTGTTGGTGAAGGTCACTGCGAGGATCTCGTTCGGGCGCGCCTTGCCGGAGTGCAGCAGGTGCGCGATCCGCGTGGTCAGCGCCTTGGTCTTTCCCGTGCCGGCGCCCGCCAGCATCAGGACCGGCCCGTCCAGGGCCTCGACCGCCTCCCGCTGCGCTGGGTTCAACTCATCAAGATACGGGGCCGAACGCGCCGACATGGCGCGCTGCGACAGGGGCACGGCGGCCTCGAAGGCCTCGCTGTCATCGAAACTGCTCATGAGCGCACTCTACCTTGCCCCCGCCAGAAGGAAAATACTCTGTTCGCCATGTGTTCCATGCAATCCCACGCCTCGACCTTGCATCCGATCATCGCCAACAAACCCACTTTCTTCCCTCCGAATACGTAATATCGACAAATTTGCCGCGGCGTACCGGATTCTACGATGTTGCCATAGGATCCCGAACCGCCTTACACCAATGCTGCGAGTGCGAAAGGAGCCCCTATGCCCAGTTTCAAGAAGATCCTCGTCGCAAACAGAGGTGAGATTGCCATCCGCGTGATGCGCGCAGCCGCCGAGATGCGAAAGCAGACCGTCGCCGTCTACGCCGAAGAGGATAAACTCTCGCTGCACCGGTTCAAGGCTGACGAGGCCTATCGGATTGGCGAAGGCATGGGGCCCGTCGCAGCCTATCTCTCGATCGACGAGATCATTCGCGTGGCCAAGGAGTGTGGTGCCGATGCCATTCACCCCGGCTACGGCCTGCTTTCCGAGAACCCGGAGTTCGTGGATGCCTGCGCCGCCAACGGAATCGCCTTCATCGGCCCCAAGGCGGCGACCATGCGCCTTCTGGGCGACAAGGCCAGCGCCCGGCAGGTCGCGATCGAGGCCGGCGTCCCGGTCATCCCCGCCACTGGCGTTCTGGGCGACGACATGGACGAGGTGAAGGCGCAAGCGGCAGAGATCGGCTACCCACTCATGCTCAAGGCCTCCTGGGGCGGCGGCGGGCGCGGCATGCGGCCGATCCAGTCCGAGGACGAGCTGGTGGAGAAAGTCCTTGAAGGGCGCCGGGAAGCCGAGGCTGCCTTTGGCAATGGCGAAGGGTTCCTTGAAAGGATGATCACCCGAGCGCGCCATGTCGAAGTGCAGATCCTCGGGGATCACCATGGCAAGATCTACCACCTGTGGGAGCGTGACTGCTCCGTCCAGCGGCGCAACCAGAAAGTCGTGGAGCGCGCGCCCGCGCCTTACCTCTCCTCCGCCCAACGTGAAAAGCTCTGCAACCTCGGCAAGCGCATCTGCGAGCACGTGAACTACCAGTGCGCCGGCACCGTGGAGTTCCTGATGGACATGGAGTCCGGCGAATTCTACTTCATCGAGGTGAACCCCCGCGTGCAGGTCGAGCACACTGTGACCGAGGAGGTCACCGGCATCGACATCGTCCGCGCGCAGATCCTCATCACCGAGGGCAAAAGCCTGATGGAGGCCACCGGCACCGCCTCCCAGTACGACGTGAAGCTTGACGGCCACGCGATGCAATGCCGGATCACCACCGAGGATCCGCGCAACAACTTCATTCCCGACTATGGCCGCATCACCGGATACCGGGGGGCGACGGGCATGGGGGTCCGCCTTGACGGCGGCACGGCCTATTCCGGTGCGGTCATCACCCGCTACTACGATTCGCTGTTGGAGAAGCTGACGGTCTGGGCTCCGACCCCCGAGGACACGATCGAACGCATGTCCCGCGCCCTGCGGGAGTTCCGCGTGCGCGGCGTTGCGACGAACATCCAGTTCGTCGACAACCTGCTCAAGCATCCGATGTTCCTCAACAACGAGTACCACACCAAGTTCATCGACGAGACACCGGAACTGTTCCACTTCCCACGCCGCAAGGACCGGGCGACAAAGCTGTTGCACTACATCGCGGACGTCACGGTGAACGGCCACCCGGATGTCGCCGGGCGCCCGAAACCGCCTGCGGACATCCGCGAGCCGAAAATCCCGCGGCTCCTGACCGACGCGCCCACCCCCGGCACCCGCAATATCCTCGAAGAGTTCGGGCCGCAGGCAGTCGCCGACTGGATGGCGGAGCAGAAGCACTTGCTGATCACAGACACCACCATGCGGGACGGTCACCAGTCGCTGCTGGCCACCCGAATGCGGTCGATCGACATGATCAATGTCGCGCCCGCCTATGCCGCGAACCTTCCGCAGTTGTTCTCGGTGGAATGCTGGGGCGGCGCGACCTTTGACGTGGCCTATCGCTTCCTGCAGGAATGCCCTTGGCAACGCCTCCGCCAGTTGCGCGCCGCGATGCCGAACCTGATGACCCAGATGCTCCTGCGCGGCGCGAACGGGGTCGGCTACACCAACTACCCCGACAATGTGGTCAAGGCCTTCGTCAAGCAGGCATCCGAGACAGGCATCGACGTGTTCCGCGTCTTCGACAGCCTCAACTGGGTGGAAAACATGCGCGTCGCCATGGACGCCGTGGTCGAAAACGACAAGGTCTGCGAAGGCACCGTCTGCTACACCGGCGACATCCTGAACCCCGAGCGCGCGAAATATGACCTGAAGTACTATGTCGCCACCGCCCGGGAGTTGAAAGCCGCCGGCGCCCATATCCTTGGACTGAAGGACATGGCCGGGCTGCTCAAGCCCGCCGCCGCCCGTGTGTTGATCAAGGCCCTGAAGGAGGAGGTCGGCCTGCCGATCCACTTCCACACCCACGACACGGCCGGCATCGCCTGCGCGACGATCCTCGCCGCCTCCGAGAGCGGGGTGGACGCGGTCGATTGCGCAATGGATTCCTTCTCCGGGAACACGTCGCAAGCGACCCTTGGCACCGTGGTCGAGGCACTGGCCCACACCGAGCGCGACACCGGTCTGGACATCGAAGAAATCCGCCGGATTTCCAATTACTTCGAGGCCGTGCGCGGCCACTACATCGCCTTCGAAAGCGGCATGCAGGCGCCGGCCTCCGAGGTCTACCTGCACGAAATGCCCGGCGGGCAGTTCACCAACCTCAAGGCCCAGGCCCGCTCCATGGGGCTGGAAGAACGCTGGCACGAAGTCGCCCACATGTATGCCGAGGTGAACAAGATGTTCGGCGACATCGTGAAGGTGACGCCCTCGTCGAAGGTCGTGGGCGACATGGCGCTGATGATGGTCTCACAGGGGCTGACCCGCGCCGATGTCGAGGACCCCGACCGCGACGTGTCTTTCCCGGATTCGGTTATCGAGATGATGCGCGGCAGCCTTGGTCAGCCGCCGGGTGGCTGGCCGGCTGCATTGCAGGAGAAGATCCTGAAGGGGGAAACCCCGTCTGTCGAACGCCCCGGAAAGCACCTGCCCCCGGTCGATTTCAACGCGGTTCGGGCGGAGATGAAGACGAAGTTCGACTATGCGCCGGACGACGAGGACATGAACGGATACCTCATGTACCCCAAGGTGTTCGCGGACTACCACACCCGGCACGAGGAGTACGGCCCGGTCCGCACCCTGCCCACACATGCCTATTTCTATGGCATGCAGCCGTCGGAGCAGATCACCCCGTCGATCGAGCCGGGCAAGACGCTGGAAATCCGCATGCAAGCGGTCTCGGACACGAACGAGGAAGGCATCGTCAAGGTCTTCTTCGAACTCAATGGCGAGCCGCGCACCATCCGTGTTCCGGACCGCAAGATGAAGAGCGCCGTGGCCGTAAAGCAGAAGGCCGACCCCACGGATGCCGGCCATATCGGCGCCCCGATGCCGGGCTCCATTGCCTCCGTCGGGGTCACTGCCGGGCAGAAGGTCTCCACCGGCGACCTGCTGGTCACCATCGAGGCGATGAAGATGGAGACCGGCCTTCATGCCGAGCGTGACGCCGTGGTCAAGGCTGTGCACGTTCATCCCGGCGAGCAGATCGACGCCAAGGATCTGTTGATCGAGCTGGAATAGGTCCGGCTGCCGAGCAAACCCGACCATTCCCTGAAACGCCCCGCGACGCCACCCTTCGCGGGGCGTTTTGCTTTGACTTTCACAGCCGCGGACTTACCGTTCCGATCTGCGATCCCGTAACTTGATCTCAAGGACAGACCGATGCCCCACCGTCTCGCCCTCGCCCTGACCTGCATGTTTCTTGCCGCCCCCGTGTCGGCCCAGATGGTTGCCGAAGTGCAGTTCCAGAAAGGCAATTACGGCACCACGGTAAACGGGACGATCAAAGGAAACGAGTACTTCGACTACACGCTCGGCGCTCAAGCCGGTCAGAAGATGTTCGTGGAATTGAACGTCGATGCGACCAACGGAAACGGCACTGCCTATTTCAACATCCTTCCCCCCGGCAGCGAAGGAGAGGCGATCTACAATGGCTCGATGGACGGCACCAGCACCACCATCGAACTTCCGGAGGACGGCACTTATACCGTCCGCGTCTACCTGATGGGCAACGACCGCGACACCGACAAGACGGTCGGCTACAACGTCGACCTGTCAATTCAGTAGCCGGTCAGCCGGCGCGCCCTCGCGCTCTGCGTCTCCAGTCCGGTTGCCGGCACCGGGCCTGAAATCCCGGTCGCACCGTACATGCCCTTGCCCTCAAGGAGGGCGAGCGGCCCCACAGCGAGCGAGCTTCGGGTACGAGCCTCCGCACATTTCCCACGGCCCGGAGATTTTCGGCACTCCCGCTTTCAGCCGGGGCGCAGGACGCATTCACTGTCCGCCGGCACGCCGGGCAACATATCCGCCGGTTCAGCAAAAAACGCCCCCCATTTCCGATTTTCCCCTTGAAGCCCGCGCCATCGCCCGTTACATCCCCGCTCACTCTCGGATGCGGGCGTAGCTCAGGGGTAGAGCATAACCTTGCCAAGGTTAGGGTCGTGAGTTCGAATCTCATCGCCCGCTCCAAGAGAGAGACCGGACCGCCGGTCGCAAAGCCAGTGAAGCGCGGGCGTAGCTCAGGGGTAGAGCATAACCTTGCCAAGGTTAGGGTCGTGAGTTCGAATCTCATCGCCCGCTCCACTGGAAAAAGAACCTGAAAATACATCCTTACCCGCGACGCTTGCAGCGCTCCTGCGCGACGAATGCGCCAAAACTGCCTCGCAACCGCAACCGTGCCGCATACATTGATGGGACCGGTGCGCCTGACACCGCTGGGATCGAACGACCGGGATCTCCGACATGGCGTCCATTCGCCTCCCATCGGTCGACGTGGCGGCGCCCTCAGCAAACGCGCTTCACTATTCTGCGGACACAAAGTCTCCCTGTCGCTCAAGGGGACGCCGGGGCGGATCCTGCGTCCGACGGTGCCACGGCCCTCTGATAGAGGTGCCATGTGGTGTGGCCGAGGATTGGCAGGGTGACGATCAGGCCAAGGAACGCAGGCACCATCGACACCACCATGGTCACCGAGATGATTGCCGCCCAGCCCAGCATGACCACCGGGTTTTCCCTGACGACGTTGACGGACGTGAGCATGGCCGAAACGAAATCCATTTCCCGGTCGAGCAACATGGGCATGGCAACGACGGTCACCGAAAACAGGACCGCTGACAGAAAGGCGCCCACGCAGAAGCCGATCGCCAGGAATGTCCAGCCCTGCGGCGTGTAGAAAACCGTGTTCAGGAACCCGTCCAGGTCCGAGAAGGACGAATCCTTCAGGACGATCACCAGCACGGTCCGAAACTGGTAGAACCAGACCCACAGGATGAACAGGGTGACAAAGGCCATCCAGCCCATCTCCCGCTTGCGTTGACTTGCAATGACGCTGAGGATTGCGGACCAGCCGAAGCTTTCGCCCTTCTGCAACCGGCGGGACATTTCATAGAGCCCTGCGGCGGCGAAAGGCGCAACCAGCGGAAATCCAATTGCCGCGGGAATGACCATCCACACCTTGCCGAGCCAGACCAGGCACCAGACAAACAGAATGCCGAACACCGCATAGAACAGGCCGAAAAAGCCGCTCATGACGGGGCGCGCCAGAAAGTCGGACACCCCTGCCCTCAGCGATGCAGTGATGTCGTCCACCGTCACCGTATTGACCTCGGGCAAGCCCGGTGGCTGCGGCGCCGGGTCGTCCGGTGGTGTGGATCCCGTGCTCTCGGATGTCATGACGCACTCCTCCCAAGGCATGGCCGCGCATTGGTCGCTCGCCGACAGCGACGGCGGTGAAACGGCCATCCCCCCTCCGCGCTCAAGTCTGGATCAGGTGTGATGCAAGGGCAAGGGCGAGCGTGGCGCCCGGCTTGGCATGCCGGAGCGATCCCGAACCGGCAAGAATCTGCGCCCCTCCGGCGCGGCAGCGGGACCGGGGAGACACACGGCGCGCGTGGTCTGACCGCAGGCCCTTGGATCGCCCACCCCTCCCCTGTATGCAGGCGCGGCAAGCGAGCGGAGACGACCATGCGCAAGGCGAAAATCGAACGGGCCACGACGGAGACGAAGATCTCTGTCGAGATCGACCTCGACGGCACGGGGCAATACGACTGCAAGACCGGCGTCGGGTTCTTCGACCACATGCTGGAGCAGCTTTCCCGCCATTCGCTCATCGATATGACGATCCGCGCCGAAGGCGACCTGCACATCGACGATCACCACACCGTCGAGGACACCGGCATCGCCATCGGTCAGGCACTGACACAGGCGCTCGGTGACAAGCGTGGCATTCGCCGCTATGGCGCCTGCCTGCTGCCGATGGACGACGCCCTGGTACAGTCGGCGCTGGATTTGTCGGGGCGCCCCTATCTGGTCTGGAACATGGAGTTCCCGACCCAGAAGATAGGCACCTTCGACACCGAACTGGTACGCGAGTTTTTCCAGGCATTCTCGAC
Organism: Aliiruegeria haliotis; assembly: GCF_003003255.1. Lineage (GTDB taxonomy): Bacteria > Pseudomonadota > Alphaproteobacteria > Rhodobacterales > Rhodobacteraceae > Tropicimonas > Tropicimonas haliotis. The sequence continues at coordinate 68,357 of NZ_PVTD01000001.1, read as the reverse complement.
GCATGGCGGGGTCACCCTGCACGTGGATACGCTGCACGGGCTGAACAGCCATCACATCGTCGAGGCCGGGTTCAAATCCGTCGCCCGCGCCCTGCGAGAGGCCGTCGAGCCTGACCCGCGCAAGGCAGATGCCATTCCCTCCACCAAGGGAACGCTCTGACATGGCGCTGACAGTTGTGGTCGACTACGACAGCGGGAACCTGCATTCCGCCGAGAAGGCCTTTCAGCGCATGGCCGCCGAAACCGGCGCCGGGGAGGTCATCATCTCCGGCCAGCCGGAGGACGTGGCGCGCGCCGACCGCATCGTTCTGCCCGGCGATGGCGCCTATCCGGCCTGCAAGGCGGCGCTGGAGGGCCATTCCGGCCTGCACGAGGCCATCGAGGAATCGGTCATCGGCCGGGGCCGCCCATTCATGGGCATCTGCATCGGCATGCAGATGATGGCGACCGTCGGACGCGAATACGTCGACACCCCGGGCTTCGGCTGGATTGGGGGCGAGGTCGTGGAGATCACGCCCGACGACCCGACGCTGAAGGTGCCGCACATGGGTTGGAACGACCTTGTGGTGACCGGCCAGCACCCGGTTCTGGACGGGGTCGGGACAGGCGATCACGCTTATTTCGTGCACTCCTATCAGGTGGTTGTCGCGGACCCGATACAACGGCTCGCCCATGCGGAATATGGTGGCGACGTCACCGCAATCATCGGGCGGGACAACATGATCGGCACCCAGTTTCACCCCGAGAAAAGCCAGCATGCCGGGCTCAGGATGATCTCGAACTTCCTGACCTGGGCGCCATGAGGCACCGGGCACCGACACGCGCCCGACACGCCGGCATGCCGCCGGGACACGGACCAAGGCTTCGGTCAGTCGGGTCCAGCCAACCAACTGCCGCGCCGGGCGCAAAGCCACAGCGCCAACCCTTTTGGCTTGGAGAAAAAAACACTAGCGGCGACTTCAGGTCACCCACTCTGTGCGGACATTCGCCCCTTCGCACCAGCCTTCTGTCATGCGGCGCTGGCGTCGGATAGATTGGCGTGAATGGGACCGCTGGCCCGGCAATCGTCCACGCCAAATTCCTCCACATCCGGCAAAGACTTCCCCTACGGAAACTTCTTTGAAGAACGCGCGCGACGTGCAACGCTCTAAGGATTGCAAACCAAAGGGAGAGTTCGATGGCCTATTCAACAGTGTCTCACTGGACAGCAACCGAGTGGAACGATGAGCTTGAAGGGGTTGCCCGCGACACCTTCGTGCCGCTGATCATGTCCGTGGGTGCCACCCGGGTTCAGATGATCCGAACCGGCGATCTGACCTTCACCGTGGTCACCGAATACTCCGATGAGGCCACCGCAGACGCCGCGCAGGCCAAGATCGCAGAGATCCGGGCGAAGGCGGCCAAAGAATTGCCGATGTCGATGTCAGGAACGGCTTCCGGCGGCGTATTTGCCAGCGGCTGACCCTTTACGATACGCGTAACCAACATCAAACGCCCCGCTTCTCGCGGGGCGTTTGATGTTGGTGGCTGCGGGCGGGGCGCCGAAACTGACCGGGAAAGGGCGACACGGAACGCGCCCCGTGTCGTCCGCAAAAGCCGCTATTTCACGCGGGTCCAGGTCTGGCTGCGGCAGATCGGGCCGATACAGCCGGAGACCTTCAGGGTGTCACCGGAAATCGCCATCTTGGACTTGTAGGTCTTGTCCTTGTCCGGCGCCCAGATCTTGCCGCCAGAGTACTTTCCGTCACCGGCCGAAACCATGTCCCAGATCATCCGCTTGCCAACCTTGTCGGACTGGATCTGCGAACCGGACCCGTCATAGGCCTTTCCAAGCGTTCCACAGATCTTTGCGCCACAGGGGGCAATCGCGACATGTGCATAATTGCCTGCGTCGCCGGGCTGGGTTTTCCAGGTGCCGACGACCGGATCGGCCGCGGAGGCTGTGCCTGCGACGGCCAGTGCAGCCGCCAGTACCGCATACCGTGCGATGGGTTTCATGTGGTGTTCTCCCTGATACATCGCGGGCAGTCTGTCGCACCCCCGCGCGGGCAATCAACAATGACGTCCCGTCGCTTTGCATTCGGGCGCGTCACATGGCAGAAGCCCCGCGAACGGAACCAGAAGGGCCGCAGACCATGATCCTCTACCCCGCCATCGACCTGAAAGACGGACATTGCGTACGCCTGCTCAAGGGCGACATGGACAAGGCCACCGTCTTCGGCGACGATCCCGCCGCCCAGGCAAAGCGCTTTGTCGATGCCGGCTGCGAATGGCTGCACCTGGTCGACCTGAACGGTGCCTTCGCCGGCAGGCCGGTCAACGGCGACGCCGTCGAGGCGATCCTGAAGGCGGTCGACGTGCCGGTGCAGCTTGGCGGTGGCATCCGGGACCTCGACACGATCGAGATGTGGCTCGACAAGGGCGTCGCGCGGGTCATCCTCGGCACCGTTGCCGTGGAGAACCCCGAGCTTGTGCGGGAAGCGGCTGCGCTCTTCCCCGGCAAGGTCGCCGTCGGGCTCGATGCACGCAACGGCAAGGTCGCGACCCGCGGCTGGGCCGAGGAAACCGACATGACGGTCATCGCTCTTGCCGACCAGATGGCAGACGCCGGGATCGCCGCGATCATCTATACCGATATCGACCGCGATGGCGCCATGCAGGGCCCCAACGTGGCCGCAACAGAGGCATTGGCGCAGGCCACGACCATCCCGGTGATCGCCTCCGGTGGCGTGTCCTCGCTCAAGGATATCGTGGCGCTGCGCAACGCGGTCGGCATTTCCGGCGTGATCTCCGGGAGGGCACTCTATGACGGGGCGCTCGACCTGCGCGAGGCGTTGGCCGCGCTCTAGCTTCCGCTTGCCGCCGCAGTGAGTTTGGACAGCGCGCCGGCCATCTTGCTGAGGTACGGCGCGTCGTCGGCGATCTTCAGGTCGTCGAACATCTCGCCCGGTTCCTCATAGGCCAGCCACACCTTGCCGTCGCCGTCCTCGTAGACCAGCACCCGAAGCGGCAGCAGCAATCCGGCCAGGGGATCATCCTGCATCGCCGGTGTGCCGAGTTTGGGATTGCCAAAGACGAGAAGCTGGGCGCCCGCCAGATCCATGTCGACCGATGCCGCGCCCGCGGCGTGATCGACACGGGCAAACACCGTGGCGCCGGCCTTTTCCACCGCGGCTTCGAGCGCATCCATCGTTGCGCCGACATCCGAGGCAGAGGGCACTTTCACGATATGGTCGTCATCGGCGAAGGCGGCATTCGCCAAAAAGAGGGCGAGGGCAATTGCTACAAGCTGTTTCACGGCAGGTCTCCTCTCGTTTGAATGGGGGTGCAAACCCCTTGGGCCATTACTCTGGCCTCCGCCCGCGAATGGCCATAAAAGATCGCGTGATAACGCGAGGACCACAGATCCCATGCTCAAGACCCGCATCATCCCGTGCCTGGACGTCAAGGAAGGCCGCGTCGTCAAGGGCGTGAACTTCGTCGACCTGATCGATGCCGGCGACCCCGTGGAGGCCGCGAAGGCCTATGACGCCGCCGGTGCCGACGAACTCTGCTTTCTGGACATCAATGCCACGCACGAGAACCGTGGCACCATGTACGACCTGGCGACGCGCACGGCGGAGCAGTGCTTCATGCCGCTGACCATCGGCGGCGGCGTGCGGACGCCGGAAGATGTCCGCAACCTGCTGCTGGCTGGGGCCGACAAGGTGAGTTTCAACTCGGCGGCGGTGGCGGACCCGGACGTGGTGGCCAAATCGGCAGAGCGGTTCGGCAGCCAGTGCATCGTGGTCGCCATCGACGCCAAGACCGTCAGCCCCGGAAAGTGGGAGATCTTTACCCACGGCGGCCGCAAGCCGACCGGCATCGACGCGGTGGACTTCGCAAGGACAGTGGTGGCCAAGGGCGCGGGCGAGATCCTGCTGACCTCCATGGACCGCGACGGTACGCGGGCCGGTTTCAACCTGCCGCTGACCCGGGCCATTTCGGATGCCGTGCATGTTCCGGTCATCGCCTCTGGCGGTGTCGGCACGCTGGATCACCTGGTGGAGGGTGTGACCGAGGGTGGCGCTTCCGCGGTACTGGCGGCCTCGATCTTCCACTTCGGGGATTTCACCATCCGCGAAGCAAAGGAGCACATGGCGGAGGCCGGAATCCCGGTTCGGCTGAACTGAGCAAAGGGGCGCCAGCGGGCCTGCCCGGTGGGACAACTCCAGACAGAAGAAGACACATCATGAGCAGCCTGCACCGGCTCGACGAGATCATCCAGTCCCGCAAGGGCGCCGATCCCACCTCCTCCTGGACCGCGAAACTCCTCGACAACGGGCCAGAGAAATGTGCCGAGAAGTTCGGTGAAGAAGCCGTCGAGGCCATCATCGAGGCGGTGAAAGGGGACCGGGACCGATTGGTGTCGGAATGCGCCGACGCGCTGTATCACTTGCTGGTCATGGCGGCGGCGCGGGATGTGTCGCTGCACGATATCGAGGCCGAACTGGCGCGCCGCGAGGGCACGTCGGGGATCGAGGAAAAGGCGGCGCGCTGATCCTCAGGCCAGCGGGCGCGCGGTTCCGAACAGGCGCGGGATCTCTACCATCGGGCAGCGGTCCTGAATGACCGTCAGCCCATGCGCCCTTGCCAACCGGGCCGCCTCCTCGTTGCGAATGCCCATCTGCATCCAGATCACGCGCAGCGAAGGAAGGTGCTCGATGGCCTCCTGCACCACCGACAGCACGTGTTCCGGGCGTCTGAAGATATCCACCATCTCCACCGGCGCCTCCAGGTCCGCCAAACGCCCCGCGACCACCTCTCCGAAGAGCCGCTTGCCTGCCTGCCCCGGGTTGACCGGCAACACGCGATAACCCTGCGCCTTGAGATAGACAGAGACATAGTGGCTGGGCCGCGCCGGCTTCGGCGATGCGCCGACACAGGCGATGGTGCGGGTCCCGGTGAAGATTTCGCGGAGGGTTGTGTCGATGTCGCTCATGGGGGCAACTCGCAAAGAAAAGGCGCCCGGACTAATGACCGGGCGCCAGGTACGGAACGAGGGACAGTGCAGCGAGTTGCGTTGTTCCAAAACTGCAACTCATAACAAACATATAGGAGGGTCATTTCGGCGTTCCAAGGGGAATCGTGGCAAAAATGCGCGATTCCGGCGTTTATTCAATTTGAAGCGTTGACTTTTGCGTGAGGCCCCGAATCGCCCCTAGTCGAACAGATCCTCGATCTCGTCGACGATCTCTCCGAAGAGCCGCTGCATCGGCGAGCGTTTCTTCTTCTTTTTCTTCTTTTTCGAAGGTTTCTTGCGGTCACCCCCGGGCAAGGCCGCCCCGAACTGGCTGGCCGGCTTGGCGCGGGGCTCCGACGGCAGGGACTTCAGCTGTGTGAGGGGCGCCCCGCAGGCACCGCAGACAAGGTTGTGGCGATCGCCGCCCAGAACCAGCGCCGCGCGCACCCCGCAATAGCAGCAGGTGGCAACCTTGGTCGTCTTGTGCATCCGCCTCTCCTAACCTGTGGCACGCGTTGCATATAGGGCAACCGCGGCGGCATTCGAGACGTTGAGCGAGCCGAACTGGCCGGCGGCATCGATTTTCACCAGCCGGTCGCATGTGGTGCGGGTACGCTCCCTCAACCCCGGGCCTTCTGCACCGAGCACCAGCCCGAGCGGCAGGTTGGCCACGTCGCCCGCCACAGCGCCAAGATCTGCGTCGGCCTCCCCGTCGAGACCGTAGAGCAGGTAGCCCATCTCGCGCAGCTGGCCCATCGTGTCCGCGAGGTTGCGCACGCGCAAATAGGGTTGGCGTTCCAGCGCGCCGGATGCCGTCTTGGCGAGGGCCCCGGTTTCGGGCGCGGAATGGCGCAGTGTGCCGATGACCGCCCGCGCCCCGAACACCTCTGCCGATCGCAGGATCGCACCGACATTGTGCGGATCAGTCACGCGGTCCAACAAGACGACACGCGGGCTGTCCAGTCCCGGGGCGCACAACGTGTCCACGGCTCCCCAGTCCAGCGGCTTCACCTCGAGCGCGGCGCCCTGGTGGACAGAGCCGGGATCGAGTGGCACCGGGAACTTTCGTGGATCGGCCATTTCCGGCTCCATGCCGCTGGCCGAAATCGCGTCGCCGAGTTTGTCGGCGGCGTTCTTCGTCACCACCAGCCGTATCCGCTGGCGCGCAGGGTTCATCAGGGCGTCCCGAACCGCATGCAGGCCGAACAGCCACAGCGTCTCGGCCGCGGCCGCCCGACGCGCGCGTTCCTTTTCAACCACCCAGGTCGGCTTCTTCATGGCTGCGATCCTTCCTGCCGCGCCCACCGATCCCGGCGGGCAGCCTTGTGTTACCGGCCGATATGCAAAGGCCGGAGGCGAACCCGCCTGCCCTACCGCGTTCAGTCCGAAATATCGAGCGCAAGCGCGTGAATGGATGTGACGAGGTCCTTGCCCAGCGCCGAATGAACCGCCCGGTGGCGCGCGATCCGGCTCATCGGCCCGAAGACATCCGCGCGGATGGTGACGTGGAAATGGCTTTCCCCGCCCTCCCGAAAGCCCGCGTGCCCGCGGTGCGCCTCGCTTTCGTCGACAACATCCAGTTCACGCGGCGCGAAGGCGTCGGTGAGCTTTTGCCTGATTTGATCTGCCACAGCCATTTTTAAAGATTCCCTCTGTTCCATCGGGTGCATGACAGATTAAACTCCTGCGTCCGAGTCGGAAAGAACCCGACCGCTGAGAGCAGCAGTTTCGAGAAAGGACCCGATCCATGCCGAAATCCGATCCCTTCGGCTTCGACATCCGCGTCAAGAGCGACAAGAAAAAGCGGTCGCGTGGAAAGCGGGGCATGTCGGGCGCAATCGAGACGTCTCAGCGGGAGTGCGAGCACCCGGGATGCCGTGAAGCCGGTCAGTACCGGGCACCGAAGTCGCCGGATTCGCTCGATGATTTCTACTGGTTCTGCAAGGACCATGTTCGCGAGTACAACCTTAAGTGGAACTTCTTCGACGGCACGTCGGAAGAGGAACTTCAGGCGCAGATCGACAAGGACAAGGTGTGGGAGCGCGAGACCAAGCCTTTCCGCAAAAGCGCGGAGGAGCGCGCCTGGGCAAGGCTCGGAATCGACGACGCCCACCAGGTTCTGGGCGAAAACGCCACACGCAATCCCGGCAAAGGTGCAGGTGGTGGCCGGCGACTGCCGCCGACGGAACGCAAGGCGATGGAGATCCTCGACGCCAAGGATCATTGGACCAAGGCCGAGGTCCGGAAAGCTTACAAGGCGCTGATCAAGGTGCTGCACCCCGACATGAACGGGGGCGACCGGTCAGACGAGGAGCGGCTGCAGGAGGTCGTCTGGGCCTGGGACCAGATCAAGGACAGCCGCAACTTCAAGTGAGTTCCGGCCCCACCTGGCACGCCAAACACGAAGCGGGAGCCGATCCGACCGCCTTGGTGGAGAACCGGGCCGATGGCTTTGCTATGGTGCCGCGAGCCGAAGGGAGACGCGCACGCTCTGGCATGGCCCGCCAGGTTCGGCAGTCGACGCAGCACCCCGGACGCCGCTGGCATGCGCTGGCCGGATTCCCCCCGGGCAGAGGCGCGACCGCTGTGTCGCGGGCTTCGCCTGCTAGGCCGCGCCGAGGAAACCGCGCGCGATTTCCGGCAGGTCGTCGAAATGATCCAGTAGCGCTTCCGGCCCCAAATCCGCGACACCCCTGCCGTCGGGTCCGAAGGTCACCAGAACACATGGCACTCCTGCGGCCCGGGCCGTCTCCCGATCGGTGACCGTGTCGCCGATTAGGATCGAGCGCGCCGCATCGCCTCCGGCCGTCTCGACAGCGGCAAGATAGGGGGCGGGATCGGGCTTGCGCACAGGCAGCGTATCCGCCCCGATCAGCGAGCCGAACACGTCGCGGATCCCCAGGCGATGCAGCAGCAGATCGGCCAACCCTTCGGGCTTGTTGGTACAGATGCCGACCGCCATGCCCTCCGACCGCAATCTCTCCACGGCGTCCATCGCGCCGGGATAGAGCCGCGTTTCCCGGTCGATACCGTCCCTGTAATGCGAGAGCAGACGTGGATACTCCCGATCGATCTCCGCCTGCCCCCCATGCCCGAGCCGTTCGAAGCCCAGTTTCAACATGGCCCGCCCGCCCCTGAAGGCGGTCGCCGCATCTGCCACGGGGTTCAGCAGGTCGCCGTGGCCCAGCCCGTTGAAACAGGCGTTCGCCGCGGCGATCAGATCGGCGCTTGTATCTGCAAGCGTGCCGTCGAGGTCGAAGATCACGGTGCGCATGGGTCCCTTCGGCGGGCTTCCGCCCGTCCTGTAACACGTTGTCGTCGCATTTGATGGCTGCGCCCTTGCGGTACGCTTGCGCAGGGGTATTACGGAAGGCAACCAAAGGAAAGAGCAGCGCCATGCCTACAAGCCTCGTCATCCTGGCCGCCGGCCAGGGCACCCGGATGAAATCGGACCAGCCCAAGGTCCTTCACCAGGTGGCCGGCGCCCCCCTCCTGCACCATGCCATGAAGGCCGGCGCATCGCTGGAGCCGGAACGGACTGTCGTGGTGGCAGGCCATGGCGCGGAGGCGGTTGAGGCCTCGGCCCGCGACTACGATCCCGACGTCATCGTCGTCCGCCAGGAGGAGCAGCTCGGCACCGCCCACGCCGTCGATCAGGCGCGCGACGCACTGGCGGACGTGGAGGGCGACGTGATTGTCCTCTATGGCGATACCCCGTTCATCCGCCCCGACACGCTGGACGCCATGGTCACCGCACGCCAGGAGCATTCGGTGGTCGTGCTGGGCTTCGAGGCCAAGGATCCTGGGCGCTACGGTCGGCTCGTCATGCAGGGAACGAGCCTTGAACGGATTGTCGAGTTCAAGGACGCAACGGATGCGGAACGCACGATAACCTTTTGCAATTCCGGCGTGATCTGCGCTGACGCCCGCGAGATGTTCGACCTGATCACCGCCGTCGGCAAGCAGAACGCCTCTGAGGAATACTACCTGACGGATATCGTCGGGCTGGCCCGTGCCCGCGAGTTGTCGGTGACCGCCGTTGCCTGCCGGGAAGCGGAGACCCTTGGCGTGAACTCCCGGTCCGATCTTGCCGCCGCGGAGGCCGCCTTCCAGGCACGGACCCGCCGCGACGCGCTGGAAGACGGGATCACCATGCAAGCCCCGGAAACCGTATATTTCTCCTTCGACACCATCATTGGCCGCGACACGCTGATCGAACCCAACGTGGTCTTCGGACCCGGCGTGAGCGTGGAAACAGGCGCCCACATCCGGGCGTTCAGCCACCTGGAGGGCTGCCACGTCAGCCGTGGCGCCATTGTCGGCCCTTACGCTCGTCTGCGACCGGGCACCGAGCTTTCGGAGGATGTTCGCATCGGCAATTTCGTGGAGGTCAAGAACGCGATCATCGACGAGGGCGCCAAGGTGAACCACCTCACCTACATCGGCGACGCCGACATCGGCAGCAAGACGAACATTGGCGCGGGCACGATCACCTGCAATTATGACGGTGTCTTCAAGCACCGCACGGAGATTGGCGCCAATGCCTTTATCGGCTCCGACACAATGCTGGTGGCCCCGGTCAAGGTTGGAGACGAGGCGATGACCGCAACCGGGTCGGTTGTCACGGAGGATGTCCCGGCCGGCGCGTTGGCGCTGGCGCGCACGAAGCAGGTCAACAAGCCTGAATTCGCGCGTCGTTTCATGGAGAAACTCCGCGCGGCCAAACGGAATTTGACAGGAGGAACCGGGTAATGTGCGGCATTGTTGGTGTTCTAGGCGATCACGAAGCGGCCCCGCTGCTGGTCGAGGCGCTGAAGCGGCTTGAGTATCGCGGCTACGACAGCGCCGGCATTGCCACCGTGAACAACGGCACGCTGGAGCGGCGGCGCGCGGTCGGGAAGCTGGCGAGCCTCTCGGATCTGCTGGTGCACCAGCCGCTCACCGGAAAGGCCGGGATCGGCCACACCCGCTGGGCCACCCATGGCGCGCCCAATGTCGAGAACGCTCACCCCCACCGTGCCGGCCCCGTTGCCGTGGTGCACAACGGGATCATCGAGAACTTCCGCGAGTTGCGGGAAGAGCTGGCCGCCGCCGGGCTGCACTTTCAGACGGATACCGACACCGAAACCATCGCGATGCTGGTGCAGCATTATCTCGACCAGGGATTGTCCCACCGCGATGCCGCCGGGAAGGCCATCGCGCGGCTTGAAGGGGCGTTCGCGCTGGCCCTGCTGTTCGACGGACAGGACGATCTCATGATCGTGGCCCGCAAGGGCTCACCGCTGGCGCTCGGACATGGTGAGGGAGAGGTCTTCGTGGGCTCCGACGCGATTGCGCTGGCCCCGATGACCAACCGCATCACCTACCTGGAGGAAGGCGACTGGGCCTATCTCACACGTGGCTCCATCGAGATCCGCAACCAGGCTGGCGAACTGGTCAACCGTCCGGTCAAGACCGTGAAGATCGACATGAGCCAGGTGGAGAAAGGCGGCCACCGCCATTTCATGGCCAAGGAGATCGCCGAACAGCCGACCGTGCTCGGTGACGCGCTTGCCCACTACCTGCGTGGAGATGGGATAGAATTGCCGGCCCCGGGGCTCGATTTCGCCGACTTCGACCGCGTGGTGATGGTCGCATGTGGCACCGCGAACTACGCCTGCGTTGTGGCCAAATACTGGTTCGAGCAGATCGCCGGCCTGACGGTGGAGGTCGATATCGCCTCCGAGTTCCGCTACCGCGAACCGCCGATCCCGCCCCGCACGCTGGCGCTCTTCGTCAGCCAGTCGGGAGAGACCGCCGATACGCTCGCCGCGCTGCGCTATTGCGAAGGCAAGGCCTCCCGGATCGCGTCTGTGATCAACGTCACCGAAAGTTCCATCGCGCGCGAAAGCGACCTGGTGCTGCCGATCCGCGCCGGCGCGGAGATCGGGGTGGCCTCGACCAAGGCATTCACCTGTCAGTTGACGGTGCTGTTCCTGCTCGCGCTGAAGGCGGCGGCGGATCGGTCGCGACTGGAAGAGGGCGAGTTGGAGGAGCACCTGGAGGCAATGCGGCGCCTGCCGGGATTGATGAACTTCGCGCTGGCGCAATCGACGGAGGTGGCGGCCGTCGCCAAGGCGGTCTCGGAGGCACGCGACGTGCTTTTCCTGGGGCGTGGGTCGATGTTCCCGCTGGCGCTGGAAGGTGCCCTGAAGTTGAAGGAAATCAGCTACATACACGCCGAGGGCTACGCGTCTGGCGAATTGAAGCACGGACCGATCGCCCTGGTCGACAAGACCGTGCCCGTGATCGTGATGGCGCCCACGGACGGGCTTTTCGACAAGACCGTGTCGAACATGCAGGAGGTCATGGCCCGCGGCGGCAAGGTGTTGCTCATCACCGACCCGGAGGGCGCCCGCGCAGCCGGTGAGGGATGCTGGAAGACGCTGATCATGCCGGAAGTGCCCGGAGCACTGGCCCCGATCCTCTATGCCTTGCCCGCGCAGCTTTTGGCCTACCACGCTGCCGTCGCCAAGGGCACGGACGTGGACCAGCCGCGCAATCTCGCGAAATCCGTCACGGTCGAATAGTCACCGTCGGACTTGTCCGGGCATCGGAACGCGCCAGCACTCACACTACGTCACCAGAGGTGCCCCGCCCCGCGGGCGGCGCACCCCGGTGCGATGGGCTGTCGAGCGCTTCGGCTCCTGCGTTCGATCCGGAGTGCAGCGCCGCCATCTGCGCGAAGGCCGGGCTCCACTGAAAGGGAAAGTCTCCGCGCGTCTGTAGATCTCGGAACAGCCGTCAGTGCGCAGCCGGGACACCACGCCACGCCCCAATCGCCCCCGCTCCGCCGCGATATCGGGAAAGCGGCGACCCGGACACCTTGCCCCCAGGCGAAGATACATCTTGTGCGGGGCCGAATGGCTCGCCTCTTGCCGTGGACGCGTGCAGGCGCGATACCGCGGTCAGGCAACCTGCGGAGGCTCCCATGTCGTCACAAACCCTCGATTCGGCCTTGGCGCTCGACCAGATCGCCGCCAAGGCCATCCCTGGCAAGGCCGAGGACATGGCCGCCTATCACAAGGTGGAGCGCCGCTACCTCGGGGTCGCCAACCCGGAGATCGACGCGTTGGCCCGCCAGTGGCGGCAGGACCTGTCGCTGGAAGACCGGCTGGCGCTTGCCGCAGGTCTCTGGGACAGCGATATCCACGAAGGGCGGCTGGCCGCGGCCAAGTTGCTGACCCAGGCCCGCATTCGTCCCGACGATTCCGGCGCATGGGATCTGATCTGTACATGGGTGCCCGAGTTCGATGCCTGGGCCGTGGCCGATCACGCCGCCATCGCCGGGCAGAAACGCCTGATCTGGGAGCCTGCGCGCATCGACAGGGTGGAGGACTGGACCACATCCGAACATCTCTGGACCCGGCGTGCTGCACTGGTGATGACACTGCCCTGGACCCGGATGCGCAACCCGAAAGCCGCCGATGTTGCGATCCGGGAGCGCGTCCTGGGTTGGGCGGCGGCCTATGTGCCGGACCAGGAATGGTTCATCCAGAAAGCCATCGCATGGTGGCTGCGGGACCTCTCACGTCACGAGCCCGAGCGGGTCCGCCAGTTCCTGTCGGAGCATGGAGAAGGGATGAAGACCTTTGCCCGCAAGGAGGCAGCGCGCCACCTGTCCGAACCGGCCTAGGGCGCGGCCAACCCAACCTCGGTCGTGTCGCTGCAAGCTGCATGCCGATTTGGACGACACGAAAGTGGGTTGCCTTGAGTCCGCCAAGGCGCACAGTTTCACCACAGGCACGCCGCCGCCCACGCTCGCCGGCCCATGTGACGTCGCCACGCCGGGAGTACCCATTGCACCACTCGGTCTCAGTCGCCGAACACCACCAGTTCCGGCAAGCCGGTCAGCGGAGCCTCAAGCACGCGCAGGGCCGGCAGGCTAACACGCGTCCCCGACCCCGGCGCGCCGCCGGACGGGCGGAGTTCCACCTGAACCGACTGGCCACTCGCCGGGTATTCCAACCGCCCCTGCCGGGGTTCCGACACCAGCCCCGTCTCGGCCCAGAAACCGGGATCCGTCGGATCGCCCAGCGACGCGACGGTCGTGCCAAGGCGCGCCGCGCCCGTTGCAGGTGCCGCCGCTGCGGCCTGCCGTTCCGCGCCGGTCGTGGTATCAAACTGCTCCACCGTGCGGGCGGATGGTGGCGGCGGAGGCGAATCAGTACCAGGTGCATCCACCGCAACCTCTGTCGGTCCGATGCTCTGTGATGTGCCGGACAGTGGCGCCCCCGTGCTGGCAGGGCCTTTCGCGCCGCGCGGCACCTGCGCGCACCCCGCAATGGCAATCACCAGAATGCCGTATGCGATCAGCCTGAAAGTCATTGCCGCCTCCTGCTGCCGGGACATGCATGCACGGTAGCTGTGCGCCCGAGTATGCGGCAACGGTCAAGGCAACCCTTGCCTCAATTTGAGGCAATGCGTAGCTTGCACACCATGGAAACGCCTCGCTTCTCCGCCACGGATGCTCCGCTCATCGACCCGTTTCAGCGCGCGGTCACCTATCTGCGCGTTTCGGTCACCGACCGATGCGATTTCCGGTGCACCTATTGCATGTCGGAAAACATGACCTTCCTTCCCAAGAAGGAGCTTCTGACGCTTGAGGAGTTGGACACGCTCTCCAGCGCCTTCGTCCGCCTAGGCGTGCGCAAGTTGCGGATCACCGGCGGCGAGCCCCTCGTGCGGCGGGGCATCATGACCTATTTCGAGTCCATGTCGCGCCACCTCGCAACCGGCGCCCTGGAGGAACTGACACTGACGACCAATGGCAGCCAGTTGCACCGGTTCGCGCAGCCACTGGCGGATATCGGCGTGCGGCGCGTCAACATCTCGCTCGACACGCTGGACGAAGAGAAATTCGCCGCGATCACGCGCTGGGGTCGTCTGCCGCAGGTGCTTCGCGGGATCGATGCGGCGCAGGAGGCCGGCCTGCGGGTCAAGATCAACGCCGTGGCACTTAAGGGTTTCAACGAGCAAGAGCTCTTCCCCATGGTCGAATGGTGCGCCGAGCGCGACATTGATTTGACCTTCATCGAGGTCATGCCGATGGGCGATCTCGGCAACGAGGATCGGCTGGATCAATACTGGTCGCTGAAGGATCTTCGCGGGCGCCTTGCCGATCGCTACACCCTCACCGACCTGGCGGAACGCAGCGGCGGCCCCGCCCGCTACGTGCGCCTTGAAGAAACCCGCCAGAAGATCGGGTTTATCACCCCGCTCACGCATAACTTCTGCGAGAGCTGCAACCGCGTGCGACTGACCTGTACAGGTGAGCTCTACATGTGCCTGGGACAGGAAGACCGCGCCGACCTGCGCGCGCCGATGCGCTCCGCCCCGGGAGACGAGGACGCTCTGGAGGCCGCCATCCGCGCCGCCATCCGGCTCAAGCCCAAGGGCCACGATTTCGACTATTCGCGCCAGACGGTCGATGGCCAGATGCCCCGCCACATGAGCCACACCGGCGGTTGACGCTGTCGCCGCACCAGTCGTGCCCATTTCTCCGGTCGGGATGCCATTGCCCGCAAGCTCGGGAGCGATTGGCGCATTGATTGAGCCGTAGCCGCCATTCCCAACACCGCCTCCCGCGCAAAGGCGGTGGGTCGCTTTGCGCCAAGCCATGGACGGGAACCCCCCACTTTTTTATGATGGTTGGCAATTCTGGAATTCAATCTACGCATTCCCGATGGTCTGGCGCTATTCGCCGGAATGCTCGGTCGATTTATTGATGTGGAGGGATATTTCAATGCCACGAACAAAGGTGAAGCTCGTCGGAGCTGCAATCTGGACGAAGACCCTGGAGGACGCAAAGGATATTTTGAACCAGGCTGTCGCGTATTCCTTTGGCCGGGATGTCCAGAAACTCATGAAGAGCTTCGATATAGACACATATGCTCCAAAGTACTTCGACTTGCTTGGCATTATTCACATATCTCCTCCCACCCACGGATATGAGCCCTACGGACCATCCAACCTGATGGCTGTCGGGGATGGAGAAGCCTTTCGAAAGGACATGCACGAACGTCTCGGAGTTGCGGAGAAAGACGTCAATGCCGCATACGAGGTGACGTTCAATGGAAAGGGCAAGGTTCTCCACATCACCGAGCTTCGCACCCCCTACGCGTTCAGCAACAAGATCGACACCAGCCCGCCTCCTGTCGATTACGGCGGGCATTTCAATTTCAAGGGTGGCGACGACTTTGCAAAAGACCTGACCAAACATGACGATGTCGCATTCGGCGGCAGAGGCAAAGACTATATCGACGGCGGCTCCGGCGACGATGTCCTGTTCGGTGGCAGAGGAAACGACGGCCTCTATGGCGATTTCGGCAACGACAGGTTGGTCGGCGGTGGAGGAAAGGACACCCTGTTCGGCTATCAAGGAAATGATATTCTGAAAGGTGGGCGAGGAAACGACTATCTCCACGGTGGCGACGGTGGCGGACCGGATCGGGCGGACATTCTCAGAGGAGGCCGGGGAAAGGATGTCCTTGTCGGCGGTTCGGGGAACGACAGGCTGATCGGCGGTCCGGGAGCTGACACCTTTGTGTTTCAACATGGCGAGCATGACGGTCGCGATGTCATCGAGGATTTCGAGGACGGCGTTGATATCATCCACATCGCGGGAGTCACGAACACGGTCAACCCACCGGGGTTTCATATCAAGCACAGCAATGGAAACACGATCGCCGAAATCTACACGACTCGCATCAAGATCAAGGATGCCAAGCTGAACAAGAGCGATTTCGAGTTCTCATACCTGAACGAATACTACGCGAGCGACATCAGGAAGACCGCTGGCGAAATGTATTCGGAGTATCTGGACCTCTATATTGAAAACGGTGGGCTTGGCTGACCCGGGGCCTTTTCCCGGAAATGCGCGAGCGATCTAGCGTCAGGCCTTACCCCCATTCTCCGCCGAGATCCTCCCGCGCGCGGTCGATCCAGTGTTCTTTCAACCACGAACACGGCCGCGTGTGGCGAATGATCGAGCCGTGATAGCCCTCCACCGCTTCGCTCATCTTCGGGCGGCCGTGAAAGCACACGACCCGGGCGTTGTCCGGCAGCCGGGGTTCGGCGAGGTAGTTCAGCGGCGGCAAGCGGAGGCAGCCGTGCTTGAAGCTGACAACCTGGTCGGGCGGCAGGTAGGCGAACGCCCCCTTTTCCTGCGCCAGCGTCGAGGTATAGCGCTGCTCCGAGCCGCGGGCCTTCTCCACCTGCCCGGTCGGATCGGCCGCGAGCGTGTCGTATAGCCAGCCATGCTCCGCCGGATCAAAGCGAAATACCGAGCCATGCCCGGTCTTGCGTCCGCGCCGTGCCTCGACCCAGTCGGCCCGCATTGCGACTTTGCCCGGAGCGTGGGCCAGCAACCCATCAAGGTTTCCGGTGACGACCACATCAAGGTCGAAGCCCAGCAACGGCCCTTCGAGGTCCGGGATCAGGCCCGGGCGAAACAGGCTGACCTTGCGCATTGCCCCCTGCCGATTGGCCACCGCGAGGGCGGCGTCCATGTCGGCGAGGTAAGGTTCAACCGGCAGGTCCAGGACCTCGATATCCGGATGAAGGCCGTCGCGGTGCTCGGTCATGCAGAAGAAGCGGGTCGGTTGCGACAGGTTGCGCCGCGCGCCGGAATAGAGCCGGTTGACATATTCCGGCCCGAAGATCGTGCCCCATTTGATGCAGATGACATTGGCTACGGCCATGCGGGTCTCCTTTGAGCCCGTCTAGCGCGTGGCGCGGGGCGGCGCCACCCTGCCTGCGCGCGAAGCGCGCCCGGCCCAACGCTTGGCCTGGCGCCCGGCAGGGCGTCGGCAAGGGGCGGGAGCGCCTCGCCACTGGCCCGGTGCCCGATGCGCTGTTGCCTCGGCCCCTGCCCCGTCGCGTGAACGCAGGGTGTCGATGGGCCGACCTTGAGCCCCAACGGGGCGCTCAGGCCGCCGGCATTCGCTGCTCGACGATCTCCGCCCACCAGGAACAGCCAGCCGGGATAGCCTCGTCGGAGAAGTTGTACTCCGGGTGGTGAACCGCGGCAGTATCGCCGTTTCCGACGAGAATATAGGCGCCCGGACGCTCCTCCGCCATGAAGGCAAAGTCCTCGCCTCCCATGACCAGCGGGGCTTCCGCGCAGGCGCCGGACACCGACTTGGCAACCTCGGCAGCAAACGCGGTCTGTTCGGGGCTGTTCACCATCACTGGGTAGTTGCGGATGTATTCCACCCGCGCGACTCCACCATAGGTGGCAGCCGTGCCTTCCGCGATCTCTTTCAGGCGGGTCTCGGCAAGGTCGCGAAGCTCCGGTGTTAGGGCCCTCACCGTCCCCATGAGCGTCACTTTCTGCGGGATCACGTTGTGGGTCTTGGTGTCGGTTTCAAACGAGGTAACGGAGACCACCAGTTGCTCCACCGGGTTGGCATTGCGCGAGACGATGGATTGCAGCGCAACCACCACATGTGACGCGAGCAAGGTGGTATCGACAGTCTCGTGGGGTTTCGCGGCATGCCCCCCCTTGCCCTCAAGCTCGATCTTGAAGTGATCGGCCGAGGCGAAGAACGGGCCGGTGCGGATATGGAAGGACCCCAGCGGCGTGCCCGGCCAGTTGTGCATGCCGTAGACTTCCTGGATGTTCCAGCGCTCCATCAGGCCGTCGTCGCACATGGCCTTGCCGCCGGCACCACCCTCTTCCGCCGGCTGGAAGATCACCACCGCCGTTCCGTCGAAATTGCGCGTTTCGGAAAGGTACTTGGCCGCACCGAGCAGCATCGCGGTATGTCCGTCATGGCCGCACGCATGCATTGCACCCGGCGTT
Source organism: Aliiruegeria haliotis (assembly GCF_003003255.1). Classification (GTDB taxonomy): domain Bacteria; phylum Pseudomonadota; class Alphaproteobacteria; order Rhodobacterales; family Rhodobacteraceae; genus Tropicimonas; species Tropicimonas haliotis. The sequence goes on along the minus strand of NZ_PVTD01000001.1, from coordinate 50,511 downwards.
CTGGATGCATAGTCCAGCCCGGTTGCCTCCTGGATCGGCAACGCATCCATGTCGGCGCGCAGGCCTATCACCTTGCCCGAGGAATCGCTCTTCCCCCGGATCACACCGACGACGCCGGTGCGACCGATCCCTTCCACCACCTCATCGCACCCGAACTCCCGGAGTTTCTCCGCCACCAGCGCGCTGGTGCGGTGGGTCTCGTAAAGTACCTCTGGGTGTTCATGGATATCGCGACGCCAGGCGGTGATCTCGTCCAACAGTTCGGCAAAGCGGTTCTTCACGGGCATTTCGGTGTTCCTTCGGGGTTGGGCGGACGACACGAGATCATTCCGCCACCACCGGGCAGATGCAAGACCATTTCCGCACGTCCCTACGTCACCGGAAACCGACCCTGAAGCGACTGTTTGAAATGCGCGATACCGGCCGGCAGCGGCAGACCTTAGCCTTCACAACGGAGATCACGGCACCGTTGTTCCGCCACGCGAGACAATCAAGCAACAGTCCATCAAACAATGCATACATTACCCGACGTCATACGCCACATTCTCGCCCAAAGTCTTGAAGCCCATTAACCCCCTGTTAAGAAAAACCTCGGCAGGAGCCCTGCTTTCTTCATCAAGCCGCAGCCGTTGGCCAGCCGCTTGACCTGAGACCGCCTGTTCCCTGCCGATGGTTAATCAAATCGTCCGGCGTGTTGCGAGCATTCCGGCAAAAATACCTGGGGGAAGATTATGAGTTGGGGTGACTATACCGCCAAGATCAAGAGCTACGACTACCTAAACCAGTCGCAGGTCGGATTTATCGACACAGGCGACCGTGCAAAAACCTACATTTTCAGTGACAAGGGGCCCGGAACCCTCGGTTTCATCGGCACCAGTGCCGTCAAGTCGGTTCTTCAACGCATTGCCAAAACCAATGACGGAAATACGAACTGGGGCGAAGCCAACAACGGTGACGGCGAAAGCAGCAAGCGCATTGAGCTTTTCGACGAGGACAAGAATGTCTCCGACGATTTCGTGGCGCTGGTGAAAGAAGCGCTGGAAGGTGACGAGGGCCTGACGCTGGTCGACACCGGCCGGTCCAAAGGCAAGGACTTCGTATCGATCGAAGTCGAGGGCAGCCGCAGCACCGATCTGCTCAAGTTCCAGGGCGGCTTCGTGACCCAGGCGCTGGCGGAACTCGCGAGCGACAACCCATGTGATATCGCCGATGCGCTCGGCGACCGGCACATCGACAATGGCGATGGCCGGGTTCAGCTGGGCGTTTACACCTTCGAGCTTGGCAAGGACGAAAAGAAGTACTGGAGCCACGACAAGAACCTGAGCGACGACGTGGTGGCCCTGTTCGACAAGGTGAACAACCAGTTCCACGACGAAGACGCCGTGGCGCTGACCGTTGCGGCCCTGGAAGAGAAGTTCGGGCTCGCCGACTATGACGGGCTGGAGTTCCTTGGTGGCACCGCCGATTGCATCGCGATCGACCTGCAGACCGACAAGGGGCCGGTCGATACGATCATCCTGCGCGGCTCCGAGATTGCCGATACCATCGCCGGTTTCAACCCGGAGACCAAGTCCGGATGGGATCCGAAGGACGGCCGGTCCGCGACAATCGTCTTCGACACCGACACCGAAACGCAGCTCTACGTTGGCGGCGGCGGCAGCACCCAGGGAAAGATCTGGTACGATGCTGCGGGGACCGAGACGCAGGCCCAGTTCGGCAACTACGTCAAGTTGGACGAAGTGGACGACATGATCGGGCTGATCCTCCAGTACGACGGAGAAGCCGGCGTGAACATCATCGCGGGCGGAGAAGCCGGCGACGATTTCCTCACCGCGACGTTCTCCGGTGCTGGCGCGACCGATACGATCATCTTCACCGGCTCCGCCGCAGAGGATGCAATCGACGATCACTACGGCATCGCCTGATCGGCGCAGAGCCACACAGAGTTCGGGGCGCCTTCGGGCGCCCCTTTTCGTTCCGCCGGGCGCCTCAGCCCAGTGTTTTCAGCAGATCGCGCATGAACACTTCGCCGCGTTCGAGTTCGCTGATCTCGAGGTATTCGTTCGGCTGGTGGGCTTGTGCGATGTTGCCGGGGCCACAGATAACGGCGGAGTACCCCCCGTCCTGGTATTGCCCGCCTTCGGTCGCATAGGCCACGACATGTGTACCGTTGTCCCCGGTCAGACGCCGGGCCAGGGCCTCGGCCTCGCCATCGACCTCGGGCTTCAGCGGCGGCACATTGAACTGCTCTTCGCAGGTGAAACCGGTGCCGGGCCGGATTGCCTGCATCTCTGCCTCGATCTGCGCGATACGCGACATGAACCGATCTATCCAGGTCGGGATGTCGTCGCCGGGTACGAACCGGAAATCGAAGAGGAACTCGGCATCGAGCGCCGTGATATTGCCAGCGGTCCCGCCTTGGAATGTGCCTGCATGCAAGGTCGTCCAGGGCGGATCGAAGAGCGCCGCAACCTCGCTGCGCGGTGCGACGGCGTTCTCCGCGTTGCAGGCATGGGCCCAGGCGATCAGGCGGGCGCTTTCCATGACGGCCGACACCCCGGTATGCATCAGCGACGAATGCACCTCGAAGCCGCGCGCTTTCACCAGGTAGCCAAGGTTGCCCTTGTGCCCGGTGACAACCCGCATCTCCGAAGGTTCGCCGATGATCGCGGCGGACGCTTTTGGCAAACCAGCATCCCGCATTGCCTCGATCAGCTCAGGCGCGCCGAGGCAGCCGATCTCCTCGTCCCGGGTCAGGGCGATCTGCAACGGACGCCTCACCCCTTGCCGCGCGGCCGCGGCAATCGCCCAGAGAGCAAGCGCATCGAACCCCTTCATGTCGCAGGTGCCGCGCCCATAGAGCCGGCCAGCCTTCTCCGTCAGGACAAAGGGATCGCTGTCCCATGACTGCCCCTCGACCGGCACGACATCTGTGTGCCCGGAGAGCAGCACCCCACCATCCACCCGCGGCCCAACGTGCGCATAGAGCCCGCCCTTGCCGGGGTCGCCCCCCTCCACGACCACCGCGTCAACGCCGCTCTGCGCAAGCCAGTCCGCCGACCACTGGAGCAAGGGAAGGTTCGCGTTGGTGGACACGGTATCGAATGCGACCAGACGCGCGAGGATGTCGCGCGGGGAAGCGGTTGCGGGCAGGTCTGTCACGGGGGGCCTCATCAAGAGATTCACGGCTGCCGGCTTCTTGGGCGGCACCGACGGCACGGTGCTGCGCGCCAACGCGGAGGTCAAGCCGATCTGCCCGCATTGAAGGCGATTGCCCTGAAGGAAGGCAGGACTTCGCGCAAAATCCGTTGCTCTGAACGTTTCCCATGCTAACGTCTCGGTCATCGGAGGATCGCCGGCCTCGGACGCCGGCCAGACCCAGCCTCCGCAAGAAAAGAAGAACCGACCAACAGGAGCCCTGCATGCGCCGACCGGCCATGTCAGACACATCGCATCCCGGTGCCGCGACTGCGACACCCTATTCTGGGCTGCGCTCCTGCTTTGCCGGACCTTCGGTCCGTTGCCCGGTACGAAAAGAGACCGGCAACACAAAGTCCAACAAGGAGACATTCATGAAACTCACAACGGCCCTGATGGGTGCGGCTGCCGCATTGGCACTGGCACCCGCCGCCTTCGCCGAACGCGGCAGCGACGGCGAGCTTAAGATCATCTACTGGCAAGCCCCCTCGATCATGAACCCGTATCTTTCGGGTGGCACCAAGGATATCGAGGCCGCGGCGCTGGTTATCGAACCGCTCGCGCGTTACGACGCGGCCGGCAACCTGACGCCCTGGCTTGTCGAGGACATTCCGACGGTCGAGAACGGTGGGGTTTCCGAGGACCTCACCTCGATCACCTGGAAACTGAAGGACGGCATCAAGTGGTCCGACGGCACGCCCTTCACCTCCGCTGACGTCCGCTTCACCTGGGAATACTGCACCGCCGAAGGCGGCGGCTGTGCCCAGACCGAGAAGTACAAGGACGTGGTCGATGTGGAGACCCCGGACGAGTTAACGGCGATCGTCAAGTTCTCGACCCCGAAACCCTTCCCTTACCGCCCCTTCGTCGGCGGCGAAGCTCCGGTGATCCAGAAGGCGCAGTTCCAGGACTGCATGGGCCCGAAGGCGCCCGAATGCACGGAGGCCAACTTCAACCCGGTCGGCACCGGCCCCTTCGTGGTCACCGACTTCCGCCCCAACGACGTGATCTCGCTGAAGGCGAACGACAACTATCGTGACCCGGCCAAGCCCGCCTTCGCGACCGTGACCTTCAAGGGTGGTGGCGATGCGATGGCCGCAGCACGCTCGGTTCTGGAAACCGGCGAGTTCGACTACGCCTGGAACCCGCAGCTTGCGCCCGACGTGATCGCGGAGATGGAAGCCGCCGGCAAGGGCCAGGTCGTCGCCGCCTTCGGGACGCTCGTGGAGCGGATCATGGTCAACCTGACCGATCCGAACCCGGAACTGGGCGAGGAGCGCGCCACGGCCAAGCACCCGCATCCGTTCCTGACCGACAAGGCCGTCCGTCAGGCGCTGTCCATGGCGATCGACCGTCCGCTGCTGGTCGAGATCGGCTACGGCAAAGCCGGCACCACGACCTGCAACGTGCTGCCCGCGCCTGAGGTCTATGCCTCCTCCGCCAACGATTCCTGCCTTGTTCAGGACATCGAGGGCGCCAACAAGCTGCTGGACGAGGCCGGCTGGGTCGACAGCGATGGCGATGGCATCCGCGACAAGGATGGCGTTCAACTGTCGCTTCTCTTCCAGACCTCCACCAACGCGGTGCGTCAGGACTTCCAGGCCCTGATCAAGGAGTGGTGGAAGATGATCGGCGTGGAGACCGAGCTGCGCAACATCGACGCCTCCGTCTTCTTCGGCGGTGACCCGGGCTCCCCGGACACCTACCAGAAGCTGTTCGCGGACGTGGAAATGTACGCCAACAACTTCGACGGCACCGACCCGGAAGCCTACATGGCCAACTGGGCCTGCGACGAGGCCCCGCGCCCCGAAACGCAGTGGCAGGGCAACAACATGCCGCGTTTCTGCTCGGAAGAGTATGACGCCATGGTCGCTGAGATGGCGAAGACCGGCGACATCAACAAGCGTGCGGAACTGGCCAAGAAGATGAACGACATGCTCATGCAGGAATATGTCATCATCCCGCTGGTCTACCGTGGTCGCGTCTCCGCGCATTCGAACACCCTCGGCGGTGTGAACATGCATCCGTGGGACAGCGAGACCTACAACGCTGCTGACTGGTACCGCATCAAGTGACCTGAACCCCGCCGCTGCCCTTCCGGGGGCGGCGGCTTCGCCGGCCTCTGGCCGGCCCTCTCTTTCCAGAGACGCCCATGCTCACATTCACGATCCGCCGGTTGATCCTCGCGATCCCGACGCTTCTGTTCATCAGCCTGGTGATCTTCGCCCTGCTGGAGTTCGCCCCCGGCGACCCGATGGCACAGGTTCCGCTGACCGTCCCGCCCGAAGTCAAACAGGCCATGCGCGAGGCGCTCGGCCTTGGACAGCCATGGCCCATCCGCTTCGTGAAGTGGATGTACCAGTTCTTCATCGTCGAGCCGATGTACTGGATCGACGGCATCCTCGGCACCACCTGGGCCGAGGGCCAGCAACGCGTGATCTCCTGGCAGACCCGCGGCCCGGTCATGGACCTCGTGGCCCAGCGGATGCCGCAGACCCTCTGGGTGGTGGGCATGTCCTATGTCATCGGCGTGCTGATTGCGCTGCCCATCGGCATCATCTCCGCCTACCGCCAGTATTCCTGGTTCGACCAGATCGGGACCTTCGTCTCGATGGTCGGATTCTCGGTGCCGACGTTCTTCACCGGTGTCCTGCTGATCGTGATCTTCTCGGTGAACCTCGGCTGGTTCCCGTCGATCTACGACACGACACACGTGGTGAATGACTGGGACAGCTTCCTGTTCCAGGTCCGGCAGATGATCATGCCGGTTTCCGTGCTGGCACTCTACAACGCCGCCCAGATCAGCCGCTTCATGCGGGCCTCGATGCTCGACAACCTCAACCAGGACTACGTCCGCACCGCCCGCGCAAAGGGCCTGTCGGAACGGGCCGTGGTGCTGGTGCATGTGGTCCGCAACTCCATGATCCCGGTGGTCACCGTCATCGCGCTCGGCGTGCCGCAGGTCTTCGGCGGTGCGATTATCACCGAGCAGGTGTTCAAGGTGAACGGCCTTGGCCAGCTGCTGATCACCGCGATCCATGCCAACGATCTGCCAATGGTGCAGACACTCACCTTCATCTTCGCGGTGCTGATCGTGCTCTTCAATCTTGTGGCCGACGTCCTCTACGGCCTTCTCGACCCGAGGATCCGCTATGACTAGGCCCGCCGCACACGGAAGCGATCCGGTAAACCCGTCGTCGCATGACCCGATCGAGACCGTCGCCGACACCATCGGCGAAGCCTACTCGCGCTCCCAGTGGTGGGACGTGTGGCGACAGTTCCGGCACCACACCGGCGCCATGCTGGGCCTGACCTTTCTGTTGTTCATCACCGCCGCGGTGCTGTTCGGGCCGATTTTCTGGGACATCGACCCGACCAAGCTCGACATTCGCGCGAAGGATATCCGCCCGATCTACACCGCGATCTGGGACAGCGGCGCGAAGGTCTCCTGGGGGCATCCTTTCGGGACCGACAACCTAGGCCGGGACACCATGGCCAAGCTGATGGCCGGTGGACGTGTCAGCCTCGCGGTGGGCTGGACGGCCATGTTCCTGGCGCTCATTCTGGGCACGTTGATCGGCGTCGCCGCGGGGTATTTCAAGAAACTCGACGGCATCCTCATGCGGATGACGGACCTGTTCCTGGCCCTGCCGCTCCTGCCGCTCCTGCTGGTCATGATGCTGCTGTTCCGCGATCCGCTTCGAAAGGCCTTCGGGCCGGAGATGGGCATCTTCATCCTGATCGTCGTGGTAATTGGCGTAACCTCGTGGATGCCAACTGCCCGGATCGTGCGCGGTGACGTGCTGGCGTTGAAGGAGCGGGAGTTCGTGCTTGCGGCACGCTCCATCGGGACATCGTCGACGATGATGATCACACGGCACCTGCTGCCGAACGTGCTCTCGCCCATCATGGTGTCCGCAACGCTGGGGCTCGCCAACGCGATCATCACTGAATCCGCGCTGTCCTTCCTTGGGCTTGGCTTTCCGTCGGACTTCCCGACCTGGGGCAAGCTGCTCTTCGACTCCGTCGACCGGATGACCCAGTTCCCGGAGCGCGTGGTCTGGCCGGGCATCTGCATCAGCTTCACCGTGCTGTCGGTGAACTACATCGGTGACGGCCTGCGCGACGCGCTCGACCCACGAATCCGGGGGCGCTGATCGCGACGCCCTGCCCAAATCCCTGCCGTGGCGCGATTGCACAACCCCGGCGGGGATGCCGAGTGCAAGGGAGGGAACAGGCGGCGTTTTCCATGTCCGGCGACGGGAGGGTGGTCCTTCAAGGACCGCGCTCGCCCCGGCAACCGCGACGCGGCGAGAGGCGCATGCATCAGGATGCGTAGCTTCAGGGTTCGGGCCGGCCTTTTGCCATCTCCCAGCGTGTCAGCTCCACCCCGTTGCGCAAAGCTGTCTCGCCATGGAGCACAACCCAACCCCGCCTTTCCAGGAACCGGCGGCACAGATGGCTTGCGTAGGTTGTGAGGTGCGTCAGGCCGCGCGCATCCGTCCACGCCTGCATTTGATCATACAGCGCGGACGACAGGCCGGATCGCCGCCATTGCGGGCGGACGAAGAAGAAATCGAGATGCCCCGCGTCGGTGACGGTCAGGAACCCCTCGGCCCGGTCCACGCTTTCGGCAATCCAGGTGGTGCCGACTGCCAACCGGGGTTCCAGCCAATCCTCCGGTTTTCTCGATGGCGCCCAGGCGGCCGCCTGCTCCGCAGAGTAGTGCGGCGAGGTGCCGTTGCGCACGGCGTCGTAGTAGACATCGTGGCAGGCCTCTACATCCGCAGCCCCGCCCCGCCGGACGGTCCAGGTCACGTCACCAGTGCCTTCACCTTGTATTCCGGGCGGTCCCAGAGCGCATTGGACATCACATCGGCGAGGATCTCCACGGCGGCGTCGATATCCGCCTCACCAATATAGAGCGGCGTGATGCCGAAGCGCATGATATCCGGCGCCCTGAAGTCGCCGATGACGCCACGCGCGATGATCGCCTGCATGGCGGCATAGCCTTCTTCGAAGTGGAAGGAGACCTGCGAGCCGCGCCGCTCCGGATCGCGGGGCGATGCAAGGCGGAGCTGTGGGCACCGGGTCTCGACCCCGGCAATGAACCGCTCGGAAAGCGCGATGGAGCGGGCGCGGACATCTTCGATATCGACCTTGTCCCAGATATCGAGGGCAGCTTCGAGAGCGGCGAGTTGCAGCACTGGCGGCGTGCCCACCCGCAGTTTCGCGACCCTGGAGGCCGGGCGGTAGTCATGCTCGAAAGCAAAGGGCGCCTCATGCCCTTGCCAGCCCTGCAGGGCGGTCTCTGCAACATCCGCATGGGCCGGCGCGACGTAGACGAAGGCCGGCGCACCGGGACCTGCGTTGATATACTTGTAGGTGCAGCCGGCCGCGAAATCGGCGCCACAACCTGCCAGATCGACGGGAAGCGCGCCGTAGCTGTGCGCGAGGTCCCAGACGGTCAGCGCGCCCACTGCATGGGCCTTTTCAGTCAGCGCCTTCATGTCGTGACGCCGACCTGTACGATAGTCGACCTCCGTCAGCATCAGGACCGCGACCTCCTCCGTCAGGTGATCGGCGACCTCTTCCGGCGCGACAGTCACCAGGCGGGTCTGGTCTCCCAGCGTCTTCGCCAGACCTTGCGCCATGTAGAGGTCGGACGGAAAGTTGCCGGTGTCCGACAGGATCACACCGCGCCCCGGCCGCAGTGCGAGTGCAGCCGCAAGGGCCTGGTAGATCTTGATCGACAAGGTGTCGCCCACAACCACGTGCCCGGGCTCCGCACCGATCATACCGGCGATACGGTCGCCAATCGTCTCTGGCTTCATATGCCAGCCGGCCTTGTTCCAACCCGTGATCAGCAGGTCGCGCCATTCGGGCTGCATCGTGCGGGCCACACGCTCGGGCGTGGCCAGGGGCATCGGTCCCAGCGAATTGCCGTCGAGATAGATCATGCCCTCGGGCAGGTGGAATTGCGAGCGGGTCCAGTCGAAGTCGGTCGCCATGGGATCTCCGGTAGTTTGCCTTGCCGGACAGGACGGGGAAATGGCGTGGAGATCAAGGTGGAAATCGAGGCCGAACGGCGAATGCGCCGGTTGCATCTCCGCGATTCCGTGACGCAGCAGGGCAACGCTGGCATTGACGGAGAAGTTCTGGCACTTGGGGTAAACCAGACAGAACCGCGGGGAGACGGATCATGGCAGGCAGCGCTTCGGCCCTCGTTGGACAACCCGAGGGGCGCAACATCTTCTACTACTGGGACGACCCGTCCCAGGTGCCCCCGCGCTTCATGGCGAATATCCGGATTGCCCGGGCGATGAACTACGATTGGGACGTACACCTTCTTGGCGACGATGTCGTCGAGACGGAGATTGCAGCCTTCGATCCGGAGCTTCTCGCCCAGTACCGCCGGATCCGCATTCCGGCCTGCCGGTCGGACATCGCCCGGCTGGTCCTGCTCTATCGCCACGGCGGATGGTATCTGGACGCCGATATCGAGCCGCGCAAGGCATTGGATATCTTTGGCGTTGGTAAACCGGTGCTGTTCTGGCGCGACGACGCCGATGCGGACGGTTTCGGTCGTGTCACCAACATGGCGATGTACCTGCCAAAGGGCCATTCGCTGGCGCTGGATGCGTTGAAAGTGCTGCGAGGCTATATCCGCGAAGAGGTGAATCTTCATTCCGTCTTTCGCCTTTCCGGCCCGGGGCTGATCACCGCGGTTGCGGAACGCAACGGGGTGGCTGAGGACGACTTGCACTCTTTCCTCAAGCACTTCCGGGGCGGGTTCGCCACGTTCCGCCCCACGAGCCATGAAACAAGCTCTTCCTGGATCCTCTTGCAGGCATTCGGAATATTCGACGGAACGAAGCCAAGCTATCCAGCATTTCCGAAGAAAATCGATGCCGACAAGGCGGAGGTCCTGATCGACTTCGCAAAGAGATGGAAGCTGGAGGGCGCCTGCAGGGAGCTCTTCCGACGACGGCCGGCCTACCTGGAAATCTCGGAACTGCGCCAGTTCTCGGAAACCTTGGGTCCTGGGGTGAAGGGGGTGCTGAAAGGTATGAAGAACAGGGGTCTGAAGACCGGATCGGGCGGGCAGAATGCGCGCTGAGCAGGAGAGCAAGATGAACCGCTTTTGCATCCACGGGATTTTCCGGACGGGGACGAACTTTACCCGTGCGATTTTCGAGATGAACTACGACTGCATCGCCGAATACGACAGCTTTGGCTGGAAGCATGCCCCCTACCCCTTGCTGAGCAGCGGAAGCCGGATCAGCTTCCCGTCGATCCCGAGCGTCTTCGTGACCAAGAACCCGGTGTTCACCCTGTCCTCGCTCTTTTCCTACGCGGCCCGAAACAAGCGCAACATCCGCTCGGCGGCGGACGCCGGTATGCTGGCTTTCCTGACGCACCCGATCGTGATCTTCGACGGCGACAATCCGGCCTCGGCCGAGCTCTATTTCTCCTCCCCGGTGGAGATGTGGAACGCGTTGAACTGGAACTACCTGTCAACGGTCGGCAAGAAGCCGACCTCCCACCACATCCGCTACGAGGACCTCGTGAGCGCGCCGGAGGCCACTGCCGTGCCGGTGGCCGAGGCGCTCGGACTGGTGCGAAAGACCGATGACTTCCGGGTACCGGAGAAGAAGATGAAGAACCTCGGCACCAATGTGCACAAGGTCGAGCGATTCCAGTCGGACAAGGCGTTCAACCGAAGCTCGGCCGATTTCGATCGCTACGTCGCTGAGTTTTCTTCCGAAGCATTGCGGATCATCGTCGAGACGACGAATTCAGATCTGGTGGAACGGGCGGGATATGCGGACCTGATGAAACAGGTTGCCGCGAGGATATGAGTCCGGCGCAGGAGACGACGAAATCGCAGATGCCGCGATGGCGGCACCGGGGGCCCTATGCGCAACGTGCCTGACATGCCTGTTTTGAAGTGGCTGGACATTCCGCCACTTTGGTTGCTGCTGTTTGCTGTCCTTGCCCGGATTCAGGCAACCCGGTTGCCGGTCGGCGTGATCGACCACCCACTCGTCGATCTGCTCGCCGGACTCCTTCTGGGCGGCGGGCTGTTGCTGATTCTGGTTGCTCTGGTTCAGCTCCGCCAGAACCGCACGACCATCATCCCACATCAGCCCGCACAGCACATGGTCAGCAACGGCGTCTTTTCCCGCAGCCGCAATCCCGTCTACCTCGGTGACACCCTTGTCCTGACGGGCCTCATCCTCCACTGGAGCGCCTGGCCCAGCCTGGTGCTGGTTCCACTGTTCATGTGGGTCATCACGGACCGGTTCATCCTCGCCGAGGAGAGCATGCTGCGCGAGAAGTTCGGCCCCCAGTGGGACGCATGGTCGGACAAGACGCGGCGCTGGATCTGAGCATAACGACGCGTTTGACGTAATTCGCTGGAAAATGGTCGGGTCTGGTGCCATGAAAGCGCCGGAGAACACCACGAGGGGGGTGCGTCTGCACGCGCCCCCAACCTTAAGAAAGGGACGGAGACGTGAAGATAGGTTCCCCCAGGGAGGTCTTCCCGGGAGAGTCTCGTGTCGCGATGACACCTGACTCTGCCAAGCAACTCCAAAAGCTTGGGTACGAATGCGCAATCGAGAGCGGGGCGGGACTTGCCGCCGGATTCTCGGATGCCGTGTATGCGGACGCGGGAGTTGAAGTGCTGGGCAGCGCGGAAGAACTCTACGCCGCGTCGGATGTCATCGCGAAGGTTCGGCCCCCGGAAGAGGCCGAGATCAGCCTGCTGACGCCAGACAAGACATTGATTTCCTTCTTCTATCCAGCCTCGAACGAGGCATTGATGGAAGCTGCGAAGGAAAAGGGCGCCAGCGTTATCGCCATGGATATGGTGCCGCGGATCTCCCGCGCCCAGAAGATGGATGCGCTCTCGTCGATGGCCAACATCGCCGGCTATCGCGCGGTGATCGAGGCTGGCAACAACTTCGGCCGATTCTTCACCGGGCAGGTGACGGCCGCCGGCAAGGTGCCCCCTGCCAAGGTGCTGATCGTCGGTGCCGGTGTGGCCGGGCTTGCCGCGATCGGTACGTCGACGTCGCTTGGCGCCATCACCTACGCCTTTGACGTGCGGCCCGAAGTGGCCGAGCAAATCGAGTCCATGGGTGCGGAATTCGTCTACCTCGAGTTCGACGAGGAGCAGACCGATGGCGCAGCGACTGGCGGGTATGCAGCCCCGTCAAGCCCCGAGTTCCGGGAAGCACAGCTCGCCAAGTTCCGCGAAATGGCGCCAGAGATGGACATCGTCATCACGACCGCGCTGATCCCGAACCGGGACGCTCCGGTGCTGTGGACGAAGGACATGGTCGAGATGATGAAGCCCGGCTCCGTCATCGTCGACCTCGCCGCCGAGCGTGGCGGCAATTGCGAACTGACCGTCAAGGACGAGAAGATTGTCACCGACAATGGTGTAACCATCATCGGCTACACCGACTTCCCCTCCCGGATGGCGGCGCAATCCTCGACACTCTACGCGACCAACGTCCGCCACATGATGACCGACCTGACGCCCGAAAAGGACGGCGCGGTCAATCACAACATGGAAGACGACGTCATCCGTGGCGCCACGATCACCCATGCGGGCGAGATCACCTTCCCACCGCCGCCGCCCAAGATCCAGGCGATCGCGGCCAAGCCGAAGCCCACGGTGGTGGAGCTGACGCCGGAAGAGAAGCGCGCCAAGGAGCTTGAAGAGTTCAAGGCGCAGACGAAGCGGCAGGTCACCCTGCTGACCATCGGCGGCGCGTTGCTGCTGGGGGTCGGCCTCGTGGCACCGGCGAGCTTCATGCAGCACTTCATCGTTTTCGTGCTGTCGATCTTCGTCGGTTTCCAGGTGATCTGGAATGTCAGCCACGCCCTGCACACGCCACTCATGGCGATCACCAACGCGATCTCGTCGATCATCATCGTTGGCGCGCTCATGCAGATCGGCTCAGGCAGTTTCCTCGTGATCCTGCTGGCGGCACTTTCGATTTTCATGGCCGGGATCAACATCTTCGGCGGCTTCCTCGTGACACGGCGCATGCTCGCCATGTTCCAGAAATCTTAAAGGACGGGGACTATGGAATACGGTTTCACAACGGCGGCCTATGTGGTCGCGGCTGTCCTCTTCATCCTGTCGCTCGGCGGCCTCTCCAATCAGGAGAGCGCCAAGCGCGCGGTGTACTACGGTATCGTCGGCATGGCGCTGGCAGTCTTCGCCACGCTGGTCGGGCCGGGATCCGGTCTCTGGGTGCTCAGCCTCGTGCTGATCGTGGCCGGTGGCGCCATCGGCACGGTCGTGGCCCAGCGGGTCCAGATGACAGAGATGCCGCAGCTTGTGGCGGCCATGCACAGCCTTGTCGGCCTCGCCGCGGTGTTCGTGGGCTTCAACGCCCATTTCGAACTCGGCCGCGTGCTGGCGATGGACGCCACGGCGCGGGAAGCGCTTGAAGGCTTCGCAGCCGTTCTGGCGCACAAGGACGGTGTCGAGCAGAATATCCTGCGCGTCGAGCTGTTCCTCGGGATCTTCATCGGTGCCGTGACATTCACCGGGTCCGTCATTGCCTATGGCAAGCTTGCGGGCAAGGTGACTTCGGCGGCGCAGAAGCTGCCTGGCGGTCATATGCTGAATGCCGGTGCGCTGGCGCTCTCGGTGCTGTGCCTGATCTGGTACTTCAACACCGGCGGCTTCTTCCCGCTATTCGTCATGACGCTGGCCGCGCTGTTCATCGGCTATCACCTCGTCATGGGGATCGGTGGCGCGGACATGCCCGTTGTCGTCTCGATGCTCAACAGCTACTCCGGCTGGGCCGCGGCGGCCATCGGCTTCTCGCTCGGCAACGACCTGCTGATCGTGGTCGGCGCGCTGGTGGGCTCGTCGGGTGCCATCCTGTCGTACATCATGTGCGTGGCGATGAACCGCTCCTTCATCTCGGTCATCCTCGGAGGCTTCGGCGGACCGTCGGGTGAGCAGATGGCGGTCGAGGGCGAGCAGATCGCGATCGATGCCGACGGCGTTGCAGCAGCCCTCGAGGATGCGGATTCCGTCATCATCGTGCCGGGCTACGGCATGGCCGTGGCGCAGGCCCAGCAGAACGTGGCCGAACTGACCCGCCGCCTGCGGGCCAAGGGCAAGGAAGTGCGCTTCGGGATCCACCCCGTCGCGGGCCGCCTGCCCGGGCACATGAACGTTCTGCTGGCGGAGGCCAAGGTCCCCTACGACATCGTTCTGGAGATGGACGAGATCAACGACGACTTCCCGGAGACGGACGTCGTGATCATCATCGGCTCCAACGACATCGTGAACCCGGCCGCGCAGGAAGATCCGAACTCGCCCATCGCCGGCATGCCGGTGCTGGAAGTCTGGAAATCGAAGCAGGTCTTCGTCTCCAAGCGGGGACAGGGTACCGGCTATTCGGGCATCGAGAACCCGCTGTTCTACAAGGAGAACACACGGATGTTCTTCGGCGATGCGAAGAAGAGCCTCGACGACCTGCTGACACGTATCCAATAGGATCCGCACCAGGGACATCGAAAGGCCCGCCTCTGGCGGGCCTTTTCTTGTTCGGCCCCCGTCGACATTCGCAAGGCAACGGCATCAATCCGATCGGTTTGGCCTCCCCGGCCGGAGGGCGGTGACTTGTGAACTCCGAGAGGGTGGTTGGTGTCCAAAAAATCCATGGCATTCTGCTGGTCGGGTCATCCCCTGTGCGCCGAAAATCCGGCGAGTGGCGGGGCGCAGGGCACAAGTTCGCCGCACCGCCTCCGGCCATGGGACGCGTTAACGAAAGATCGGGTATTTTCTTGAATTGCTTAACGATTTGTTAGCAATGTCGGGCCGGGGACGTGGTCTGGAGTGTGTCATGCGTATCGGTTTGTTCGGTCTTTGCCTGGCGGCGATGGCGCTCGTCCCAGCGGCCACGCAGGGGGCGACGCTGCGGCTGGACTTCTCGCTGACCGGGGCCGAGGGCTATTGCGGTCCCGGCTGTTCGGAAACACCAGACGCCCGGATCGATGGTTTCCTGACCTTCTCGGACCGCGATGGCGACGGGGATGTCTACCGACAGGACATATCGGCCGGCCATGCAGCGGTGTCCGGAATGCCCTTCGGACCGGGCAACCAGGGGTTCTCGACGGTGATCGCGGGCGCCGACCACACCGAGACCGTTTCCGAGGCCCCCGTGTTGTCGCTCGGCTATCTCGGATCGCTTGGGAACGGGAAACAGGCCGTTGAAATCTCCGGCGCCGGGGTCTTCGTCTCCACGCTGTTCAAAGGCCCCTATGGCACCATGACGGCGCTCGACACGTACCTTGGAATGTCACTCGACACCCGTCGCGGCGCCCCGCTGGCGGCGCTCTATCGCAGCCCGAACCGGTATACCTACAGCTTCGGCTCCATCAGCTCCCTTGCCCTGACAAGCGACGATTACGTGCTGGCCCCGCGGTCGGTGCAATTGCGCGCCGCCAATGCCGCCCCCGTGCCGCTTCCGGCGACGCTCTCCGCGTTGCTGATTGCTCTGGCGGCATTGCCGGCGTTGCGCCGCCGGCGACGCCACTGAAGAACCCGCCACCCCGCGGATCACACGCAGGACCGGCGACCGCGCCCACTGCGCCCGCCCGTGACTTCACCTGACAGCAAAGTCCATCATCGCGCAAAGAAAAAGGCCGTGGCGGTCTCCCGCCACGGCCCCATGATCTGATGCGAAGGAATTACTCTTCGTCGAGCTTCTCGACGGCGTCCTTCAGGGCGTCCTTGTCGGCGGCGACCTCGTTCACATTGGCCAGCTCGAAGATGTAATCGACAACCTTGTCCTCGAACAGGGGCGCGCGGATCTGCTGCTGAACCTGCTGGTTCTGCTGCACGAATTCGAAGAATTCACGCTCCTTGCCCGGGTACTGGCGCGCCTGGTTCATGATCGCCTGCGTCATCTCGGCGTCGGACACCTGGATCTCGTTCTTCTGGCCCATCTCGGCCAGCAGAAGCCCCAGCTTCACGCGGCGCTGCGCCAGCTTGGTGTGCTCCTCGGTCGGCTCGACCTTCTCGTGGTCATGGCCTTCGACCTCGGGGTTTTCTTCGTGCCACAGCTGGTGGGCGATCTGGCCGGCTTCGGCCTCGACCAGGCTCGGGGGCAGCTCGAAGGAAACAACCTCGTCCAGCTTGTCGAGCAGGGCGCGCTTCATCACCGCACGGGCCGCACCGGCATACTCAGCCTCAAGACGCTCCTTGATCTGCTCCTTGAGCGCGTCGAGGCTCTCGGAACCGAACTGCTTGGCCAGCTCGTCGTTCAGCTCGGCCGCGGCCGGTGCCTTGACGGCCTTGATCGTGCAGGTGAACTCGGCGTCCTTGCCGGCCAGGTTCTCGGCGCCATACTCGTCGGGGAACTTGACGTTGACGACCTTCTCCTCGCCAACCTTCACACCGACAAGTTGTTCCTCGAAGCCCGGGATGAACTGGCCGGAGCCCAGCTCCAGCGGGAAGTCCTCGGCAGATCCGCCTTCGAAGGCCTCGCCGTCGACCTTGCCGACGAAATCCATGGTCACCTGGTCGCCGTTCTCGGCGGCGGCACCTTCGTCACGGTCGGCAAAGCTCTTTGCCTGGTCGGCCAGCCCGGACAGCGCCTCCTCGACGGCCTCGTCATCCGCGGAGACAACCATCTTGTCGAGAGACAGATCCTTCAGCTCCGGCTGTGCGATCTCCGGCAGCGCCTCGTAGGACATGGCAACGACAACATCGTCGCCTTCCTTCCAGTTCTCGCCTTCCATCTTCACTTCGGGCTGCATCGCCGGACGGTCGCCGGAGGCTTCCAGATGCTCGGACATGGCGCCGTCGACGGCTTCCTGCATCGCTTCGCCCAGCAGACGGGTGCCGAACTGCTTCTTGAGCAGCGCCATCGGGACCTTGCCCTTCCGGAAACCCTTCATCTCGATCTCGGGCTGGGCTTCGGTCAGCTTCTCGTTGACCTTGGCGTCGAGTTCATCGGCCGTGATCGTGATCGTATAGCTGCGCTTCAGGCCTTCGTTCAGGGTCTCGGTGACCTGCATGGCTCTTCTCTTCCTTCTTCACATTCGCCCACCGCGCAACGGAAGCATGGTCCCGGGAGGCGCCCGGCGATCCACTCGATCGCCTGCCGCCCGGCCCTGCTGCCCAGACGTCGTGGGCGTTTCCTTCGAAACACCGTTGGTGCGGATGAAGGGACTCGAACCCCCACGCCTCGCGGCGCCAGAACCTAAATCTGGTGCGTCTACCAGTTCCGCCACATCCGCATTCAGAACCGGAAGCGACTGCGAGCCTTTCACAGCGCCGCAGCCGCCCGGTCCAAATTCGCGCCCTTCTAGCAACGTTGACCGGCGGATGCGAGAGGAAATATGGCCCGCAGGTCTCAATCCGCGCAGGCGTCCAGCATTTGGCGGTATGGCGGCAGAGATGTCCATGTCCACGCCGGCTTGTTGGGGGCGCGGGAAGTCGGTCGCTGCCCGGGTTGACCAAGGGCCGAAGCGGCAAGGAGAGTCGGCGACTGGCCGGGTCAAAGACCACCGCCGGGACCGCGCCCGACCTCCCTCGCGAGTCCGTTCACCAACTTGTGGTATACTCGCGAGATTGAGGCCCGGTTTCCGCAGGCGTTCCCGAAAAGGAGACACACCAATGATCATGCGCATCTTCCAGGTCGTGACCCGTCCCGGAAAGGAGGCGGAGTTCAGCAGGTTCTTCCACGAGACGGCAATTCCGATGATGAAAGCCACCGACGGAATCGTTCAGGTGCTTCCGGGCGCACCACGGGACGACAGCCCGAGGAACTTCAGCTTCGTGATGATCTGGAAGGACCTTGCCTCGCTCAAGGCCTTTGTCGGGGAGGATTATCAGAGCCCACATATTGCCCCGGATGAGGCCGAACTGGTCGAGTCGCGGCAGATCAGCCACTACACGCTGGTAGAGGGATAACGCCACCTGAACCGTGCGCAGCAACAGGATTCCCTCTGCCCCGGCAGCGCCCATGCCCAAAACCTGTGCAACTTTGCAACAGCTTTCATCCACATCCTGTGGAAAAGTCGCCCGATGCCCGGCTCTGGCCTATTATCGGGGGAAACGAGCAGTACAAAGTGAGTGTTTTCATGGGCTTTTCCCTTTTCGGGTCGGCCGCGCGGCGCGAGCCGCCAGCGGTGGCCGAAACCCTTTGCACGGGCATTATATCCACAACCCCGCTCTACACCTTTGACGGTGCGCTTCCGGCGGCGAGCATTGTGCCTGGCGACCGGGTGATCAGCCGAACGAGCGGCACCGCCATCGTGCGCGATGTGGTCGTGCGCGAGGTGACCGGACTCCTGGTTCGCATGGCGCCCGACACGCTGGGCCGGGCTCGCCCCGAGGGGTTCACGCTCCTCGCTCCTGACCAGAGACTGTTCCTGCGCAAAGCCACGGGTGCCCCGGTGGATGGGCTCTATGCCGCGCGCGACCTTGTCGACGGCGATACCGTGAAATGGCATGAACCGAAGCGTCCCGTCCGGATGATCCAGCTCGAGTTCGATGACGCGCTGATCCTCTATGCCGGTGGTCTCGAAGTCGAGGTCGCGACCGGACCGCAACGCACCGCTCTGTGAGCCTGCCGGCTTGCGGGCGGCGCCGGCTCTGCCCATAAGGACAGGAAACGCCCCCGACCTGCGAGCTTCGACATGGAAACCGCCACTTTTCTGGACAGTACCTTCTGGATGACAGCCGGGGCGATCTTCGTCCTGTTGATGCTCTCGGGGTTCTTCTCCGGGTCCGAAACCGCCCTGACCGCCGCCTCCCGTGGGAAGCTGAAGACCATGGGCGACAAGGGCAACCGCGGTGCCCTGGCCGCGCTGGCTCTCAGGGAGGATAACGAGCGGCTGATCGGTGGCATCCTGCTCGGCAACAACCTCGTGAACATCCTGGCGACGTCGCTCGCGACCGCCCTTTTCACGCGGATGTTCGGGGACAGCGGCGTGGCCATGGCGACGCTGGTCATGACCTTGCTGGTGCTGATCTTTGCCGAGGTCCTGCCCAAGACCTATTCCATATCCGAGCCGGAAACAGCCGCCTCCCGCACGGCCCCAGTCATCGGACCGGTCATCACGATCCTGTCCCCGGCGGTTGCGGTGGTACGGTTTCTGGTGCGCGGGGTGTTGCGCCTGTTTGGCATGGAGATCGACCCCGATTCCATGCTCTCAGTGCGCGAGGAAATCGTGGGGGCCCTGCAGATCGGCCATTCCGAAGGGGTGGTCCAGAAGGAGGACCGCGACCGCCTTCTGGGTGCGCTCGATCTGGGCGAACGCGCGGTGGAGGAGATCATGCTCCATCGCTCGCAGATTGAGATGATCGATGCCGACGCCCGCCCCGAGGCGATCGTCAGCCAGGTGATGGCCTCCGCCTATACCCGTCTGCCCGTCTTCAAGGGAGAGCCGGAAAACATTGTGGGCGTGGTGCATGCCAAGGATCTGCTGCGCGATCTCGACCGGCTGATGCGGCATGCTGCCTCGCTGGAGGAAGGCTTGTCGAAGTTTGAGGTCCTTAGCATAGCCAAGGAGCCATATTTCGTCCCCGAGACAACACCGCTCGACGACCAGATGCGCGAGTTCCTGCGCCGCCACACGCATTTTGCATTGGTTGTGGACGAGTACGGCGCGCTGGAGGGGCTGATCACGCTGGAAGACATCCTCGAAGAGATCGTCGGCGAGATCACAGACGAGTTCGACGTGGATGCGGAGCATCCCGTGCAGCGCACCGTGAGCGGGGATTTTCTGGTGGACGGTGCGATGACCATACGCGACCTGAACCGCGCCAAGGACTGGAACCTGCCCGATGACGAGGCCAACACCGTCGCCGGGCTGGTGATCCACGAGGCGCAGACGATCCCCACCCCGGGCCAGGTCTTCTCCTTCCACGGCTTTCGGTTCGAGGTCGTGGCGCGGGAGCACAACCGGCTGACGCGGCTGAAGGTGCGCCCGCTCTGAGCCCGCAACCCCGACCGTTCCGGCCGCGGGCGACGGGTCGTTGCAGACTGAAGGACGGGGCTTTCCAACTGCCAGTGCCTCTCTCTGAATGCGGCGCCGCAATCCCGCGATGCGAATACGCCGCCCAGACCGGGCACTAACGTTCGCCAGTCACCCGCGAAGCGCAGCGGCAGTGGTACGCACTCGGGCACAGACGCAGACCCAAACACCGGAATGCGCACCTTGGTCCCCGGCTTCCGATCCATGCATCCGCGTCCCATTGTAATCCGAATGGGCGATGGTCTCTCATCGCCCCCGTTGCAATTGGTCGGGTGCTGGCCAAGCCCGTACTGCGAACTGGCGTCAAAGAGCGAACACCTGTCCCAAACCGCGGATTTCCCTTTGGCTGTCACCACCTTGCGCGATGGGGCGGGATCGAGCCCGGCCGAATTGGCGAAAGCGGTCTCCGCCCCTTGTTTCATGGGCTTCCGGACGCGTGTGGCGCTGTCGCCCCCCCCTGAATAACCCTTTTTCCGAATCAACGGATCGGCGATCCTTCAACGAAACGAGCGCTCATTTCAGCGTTCGTACTGGCTGCATTTTCTGACGGCAAGAAGACGATTGAGCAATTAAATTGGTGGGAGGAAACAAGTGATACTTGCAAGCGCGTCCGGTCTTTCCGTCGTGGAAGGCGACTCATACTACGACACGATCACATTCGCTATCGAACTCAACGAGGTTGCCCGCGAAGGAATCTATGTCCCCTGGCGACTGGCAATGGGAAGTGCTGTTCTTGGGAGCGATACGTCATACTCCGCAAACAGCTATTTCAGCGGCTCCGCATATGTCCGCGCGGGCGAGAGCGTGGCGGAGGTGAAGGTCTTCCCAAGCGGAGATATCTTCCCGGAACGCGACGAGAGTTTCGTGCTCGAACTGCTGCCCTCGCAATTCACAGGCGTAAAAGGTGGCGGACTGACATCTCAATCGACGGCGTGGTCGCTCGACGATGACGGCACTTCAAAGCCTATGTCGATGCATGTCTCCGAACCAATCGTCCTTGAGGGCGATGCCGGATTCAAGCGGGTCGAGTACCAGTTGAGCCTGTCACGCCCCGCAGACAAGGCCTACACCGTCGACTACAACTTCGCTGGCTCGGCCATGGCAGGTGACCACGGCGCCTCCGCAGGAAAGGTGACTTTCTTCAAGGGGCAGAGCGAAGCCACCGTGGCAGTACGGATCAAGGGGGATCGGGCGCCAGAGGGGCTTGAATACCTCGATATGAAAATCAAGACGCCAGACGGAATTCACCAAGCGTCGGGTGGACAGGCCACCATCATCGACAATGACAGCAACAACTCGAGCCCATTTGTCACGATTGCGGACGCCCGTGTCGCCGAGGGCGATTCAAGCTACGGCACTCTCACCTACTCCGTGATGCTGAGCAAACCGAGTTCCCAAACCGTGTACGTTCCTTGGCGTCTGGGCGATGGGACGGCGACATTGGGCGAAGACACTGACTACTTCTCGGGAAGCTACGCCTCGGGGACCGTCAGTTTCAACCCCGGCGACATCCAGAAGACAATCGAGGTGTTTCCATCCGGAGACTATGACGGGGAGCTTGATGAGTCATTTGTCGTCGAGATCCTCAGCCCCGATGGCGCACAGCTGCCCGGGG
This sequence comes from Aliiruegeria haliotis, assembly GCF_003003255.1. GTDB lineage: Bacteria > Pseudomonadota > Alphaproteobacteria > Rhodobacterales > Rhodobacteraceae > Tropicimonas > Tropicimonas haliotis. Next base: position 28,667 of record NZ_PVTD01000001.1, on the reverse strand, counting down.
GCACCACCACTCAGCAGGCCATTGGTTGGGTTCTCGATGACGATGGCCTGTCCAACTCACGCGCCCTTCAGGTCTCCGACGTGTTCGTCAAGGAGGGGGCAAAGGGAAGTTCGACCGCGAGCGTCCGTTTGGAGATGTCCCGCCCGGCCGATCAGCATCTGAAGATCGGCTTCAACACGGTGAATGGCAGCGCAAAAGCCGGTAGCGACTTTGCCTACAAGTCCGGCGCTGTCTGGATCATGGCGGGGCAGACCAGCGCGACCATCGGCCTCGATATCTTTGGCGACATCATAAAGGAACGGGAAGAATCCTTCGGACTCCGGTTCAACCTTCCCAATACGATCCGCAAGGTCGAGGGCGGTATGGTGACGATCCTCGACGACGACAAGGTCAACACACCGAACAAGGAGGTGGGCGGCGCCAAGCGCGACGTGATGAAAGGCACCGGCAATCCCGATGTCTTCGACGGCAAGGGTGGAAACGACGTGCTGACCGGCTACGGCAACGCCGACAAGCTGTCCGGCGGGCGGGGGAACGACAAGCTCTCCGGCGGGGTCGGCAAGGACTTGCTGCGGGGTGGCACGGGCAACGACAAGCTGTCCGGCGGTCTCAAGAACGACCGGCTGTTCGGGGACCAGGGCAATGACCGGCTGATGGGGGACGGCGGGCACGACAAACTGACAGGTGGCCCCGGCCGGGATATCCTGCGGGGCGGGCCGGGCTTCGACGATTTCATCTTTGCGGGCAAATTCGGAAAGGACCGGATTGTTGATTTCAATGCCCGGAGCGGCAAGGAAGACATCGACCTGTCCGACGTGCGGAGCATCAAGTCCTTCAGGGATCTGAAGGAGGATCACATGACCAAGGTCGGAAAGCACGTCAAGATCGATGCCGGCAATGGGAATACCATCATGGTAGAGGGCGTGAACCTCGGCCAGCTCGATCCGTCCGACTTCCTGTTCTGATCGCGCAATGGACCGGCTCCAGCACGGAGCCGGTGATGCCCGTTGCACCGATGAAGTTGCTGCGAGGAGCCCCGGCCGTGTCGGGATCTATCGCCCCTTGAAGATACCGCCGAGGATACCACGCACCACGGCCTGACCGGACTTGGTGCCCAGCTGGCGGGCAAAGCTCTTGGCGAAGGCCTCGCCCACGGAGTCCGACCGTGATGATCGCCGCGCGGGTTTCGATGTCGACCGTCCTACCCGGCTGCCGGAATAGCGTCGTGCAGAGCGGTATTCGCGCTCCGCCATAGGCGCCTCCTCCTCATCGGCCTCGACCTCCGCGGCCTCCGCTGCGGCCTTAGCCGCCCGCTCCGACAGGATCTCATGGGCGCTGCGCCTGTCGCGCGTGTCCTCGTATTTCCCTGCCACGGGCGAGTCTGCAATGGCCGCTTTGCGCAGGGCCGTGTCCAATGGCCCAAGCTGGGACGACGGCGGCCGGATCAGTGTGCGTTCCGCCATCCCGGGCATGCCCTTTCGCACCAGCATCGAGGTCACCGCCTCGCCGGTCCCAACCTCCCGGATCACTTGCTCGATTGAAAACGCGGGGTTGTCCCGATAGGTCTCGGCGGCCTGTTTCAGCGCCCGTCGGTCCTTTGCCGTGAAAGCGCGCAGCGCATGTTGCACCCGGTTGCCGAGTTGGCCGAGGATATCCTCCGGCACATCGGCCGGGTTCTGCGTCACGAAGAAGACACCGACGCCCTTGGACCGGATCAGCCGGGCGACCTGCTCCACCTTGTCGACCAGCGCTTTTGGCGCGTCGTCAAAAAGCAGATGCGCCTCGTCGAAGAAGAACACGAGCTTGGGTTTGTCCGGGTCGCCCACTTCCGGCAATGTCTCGAACAGTTCCGACAGCAGCCAGAGCAGAAAGGTCGCATACAGCCGCGGAGCCGACATCAGCTTGTCCGAAGCCAGAATGTTCACACGGCCCCGACCCGCCGCATCGCACAGGAACAGGTCGTCGAGTTCCAGCGCCGGCTCGCCAAAGAGCCGCGCACCGCCTTCGTTCTCCAGCACAAGCAGCCGTCGCTGGATGGCGCCGACCGAGGCGACCGAAACATTGCCGTAGCGCAGCGACAATGTCTCCCGGTTCTCTCCGACCCAGACCAGCAACGCCTGCAGGTCCTTCAGATCCAGCAGCGGCAGACCCTGCTCGTCGGCGACGCGGAAGGCTATGTTCAGGATGCCTTCCTGTACCTCGGACAACTCCAGCAAGCGCGACAGCATCAGCGGTCCCATCTCCGCCACCGTTGTGCGCACGGGATGACCCTGCTCTCCGTAGAGATCCCAGAAGGTCACCGGGCAGGCGGCGTATTGCAGATCGAGACCGATCGTGTTCGCGCGCTCCATGAACGGCCCATGCAAGTCCGCCGCCGCAGAGCCAGCGGCCGCGATCCCCGAGAGGTCTCCCTTGACGTCCGACAGGAAGACCGGAACGCCCGCGGCGGAGAACCCCTCCGCCAGGATCTGCAGGGTGACCGTCTTGCCGGTACCGGTCGCGCCCGCAATCAGCCCGTGCCGGTTCGCGTATTTCAGAAGCAAGTCCTGCGGTGTCCCGTAGCCCTCGCCACCGCCGCCCACGAAGATCCGGTCCATCTCTGCCTCCTGCTCAGAATTCCATATGGAAAATTGCACGCTTAGGCCCGTTGCGCCAGTGCGGTCGACCTTCGCAACAGTGCAGAGACCCCGCACAACGATCGCCACGTGCCGCAACCTGAAAACGCCGACTTTTTCCAAATGATCAAAATCGTGGCATTCATCACATTCGCTGTTGACGGACATTCGCGATGGTCATAGCGTCTGCCCCGTCAAGTCGGCCCGTCCGACAGGGAGAACAAAATCGGTGCAGTAAGCACCTGGGGAAAACCCCCGCAAAAAGGGTCCATTCGGGCCCTTTTTGATCGTTGAACGCTCTCCCGATCCAACATCTCCGTTCAGTGTGCCTTTGCCGGGTTTCATCACACTCGATCGCCCGAGCTCCGGTGGTTGCGATCAACTGTCGCTTTCGCGCTGCCGCAGCAGCAAACCGGAGACAATGGTCGCCCACGGCGGTGAATGGCTTGCCGCCGGATTGGGACCTGACAGCCCCGTATGTGCGTGCTACATGCCGGAACGAACCCTGTACGAGCCACATAGTGAAAAACAATCATGATCCTTGACGCGCAGAGCAAACTCACCGCCCTGGCCCTCGCCGCATTGCTGGCGGCGACCCCGTCCTTCGCCCAAGAGGCCACGACTGAACAGCCGGCTGAAGAGCAGCCCGCAGAAGCGGCAACCGACGCCCCCGCCGAAGGCAGCAACGACCTGAACCTCGACATGGGCACGCCGATCGATCAGGCGGGCGACGCCGCGAACGAAAACGCCCTAGGGACCACGTATGTGCTGGAGGTTTCCGGCGATTGGGAGGTGCGTTGCGTCCGCACGCCGCTCAAGCTTGGCGACGAATCCGCCGACCCCTGTGCCCTGCATCAGTTGCTGCGCGACGAGTCAAACAACCCTGTCGCCACGATCGAGCTGGTGAACCTGCCAGCCGGTCAACAGGCTGTTGCCGGTGCCACCATCGTCACCCCGCTGGAGACCTTGCTGACGGAGCAGATCACCCTCTCCGTCGACGGCGGTCAGGGCCGCCGCTACCCGTTCACATTCTGCACGCAACAGGGGTGTATCGCGCGGGTCGGCTTCACCAATGACGCCGTCAGCAATTTCAAACGCGGCAGCAAGGGCACGCTCAGCATCGTTCCGGCCACCGCACCGGATCAGCAGGTTGCCCTGAACATCTCGCTGTCGGGCTTCACCGCGGGTTTTGACCGCCTGCAGGAACTCAACGCCCGCAACGCCGAGGCGCTTGAGGCAGCCCGGGCCGCGGCTGACAGCGACAACTGATACTGCCTTCGACGGACTTCGAAACGGCCACGGAGATTCCGTGGCCGTTTCTGATTTGACAACAACCGTGATGGCGCATCTCGGCCTAGTCCGAGAACGTCACACCCAAACACCCACTTCGACAGGCCGCATTTTGCGACTGGAACAGAAGAATACTGAACCGGATCCGGCACGATGCCCCGGCCCCCGATTTCCGGATGCCAGTTCCAACTCCCGCTATCCGGGGCATCCGCGACGGCCAGCGTTTGACAAAACCCTTCCCGCACCCTTTCATCCGGCCGTTGGCGACAGGGATTTTATGGACCCTTTTCCGCCCTGGGCACCCCGGATGGTTCGACTTGAGTGAAATTGCATTGCAAGACCAGGCCACACGCGATCCAAGCTGGCACACACCGCAGGATATCTGGTGGTCCGGCCCAGCCTATGGCCTTGGCAACCGACTGCTGGCGGTGGCGTCGGCACTGGCCTGCACCCGGGATGAAATCATCCATTTCCCCTGGCTCATCAACCCGCCCTGCCCCGGCCGGTATCAGGACGTCCTGGCTCCGCATGCCAGATTGGTATGCACGGACTCACGGCAGGAGGATTGGCCAGCGGTCGACACATCGCCGTGGGATCCGTCGCTGATCTATCCCGCCTTTTGCCAGGCACGGACAACAACTTTACCTCCCGACGCGTTCTGGACAGGCTTTGTTCATGCGGTGCGAAGCCTGCCCTTTCACGATCACCTGATTGCGGCAGCGACCGGCTGGCGGGTCGCGCAGGCGAGCCCCTACCTGGTCGGTGTTCACATTCGCCGGACCGATCGGATCAACCACGTCAAGCTTGGGCTGGTTCGGTTCGAACGATCCTGGCATTCAAAAGACAACGAACTTCCACCGCTTCAGACCGCGCTCTATACACGGGCCACGCCCGAAACGGTGGCCCGTGTGGAGAACACCGCGATCTGGGCCATGATCGCACTGAGGCGGATCTTTCGCAAAGGGCTGAAAGTCGCGGTGTTCGCCGATGACACAGTCCAGAGGGATGCCTTCATCGCCGCGGGTCGGCGGTTCGGTTTCAGGCCAAGCGACTTCGCCGATCCGCCCGCGAATGCCGCGGCACGGAGCCGGCCACGTGTCGGCAAACGCCGGGAAACCGGCCTCAGCGACGCGGCGCTGGAAATCCTGTGCCTGTCGAAATGCGACGCCATCGTGCAGAACAACCGGGCATCGAGCTTCTCACTGGTGGCCGCAATCGTGGGGGCGAAACCGATCCTGTCAGGGACGACGCGCTACACCTTCTGGCACGATTGTGTCGCGGCAACCGGACGGGCGCCGAACGACCCAAACCTCTAGGCAGGACAGGGGCACAGCCCCTTGCCGACGGCTGTCGCGACCTGCACACAGGCCGACCACACAACCGTTCTGGACAGGGGGTTCAGACTTTTCGCAACGCGAGCACGGCGTTCAGACCGCCAAAGGCGAACGCGTTGGTCAATACCACGTCGACGTCGGCATCCCGGGCCTCGTTCGGCACCACATCCAGCGCACATTCCGGGTCCGGCTCCTCATAGCCGATGGTCGGCGCGATCACACCGTCCTTGAGCGCCATCGTGCAGGCGAGCAACTCGACGGCACCGGTGCCACCGATCAGGTGACCATGCATCGACTTCGTAGAGGAAATCATGAGATCGTTGGCGTGGTGCCCCATCGCATCGGCCACGGCTGCACATTCGGTCTTGTCGTTGGCAGCAGTACCGGTGCCGTGGGCGTTGATATAGCCCACTTCCTCGGGGTTGAGCCGGGCATCCTTCATCGCCAGTTGAATCGTGCGCGCCGCATTCTGCTTCGATGGCATCACGATATCTGCCGCATCGGAAGTCATGGCGAAACCGATCACCTCCGCGATGATCTCCGCACCGCGTTTCTTCGCATGTTCGTATTCCTCGAACACGAAGACTGCCGCACCCTCGCCCTGCACCATCCCGTTGCGATTGGCCGAGAACGGTCGACAGGCATCCTTGGACATGACGCGCAGGCCTTCCCACGCCTTCACACCGCCAAAGCACAGCATCGATTCCGATCCGCCGGTGATCATCACATCCGACATGCCGGAGCGGATGAACTGGAACGCCTGCCCCATCGCGTGGTTGGACGACGCGCAGGCCGTGGCCACGGTGAAGGTAGGCCCCTTCAGGTTGAACTCCATCGAGACATGGGAGGCCGCCGCGTTGTTCATCAACTTCGGGACGACGAACGGATGCACGCGGTTCTTGCCGTCCTCGTAGACGGTTCGATAATTGTCATCCAGCGTGTTCATTCCACCGCCGGAATTGCCGAGAACCACACCGGACCGCGCCGCGAGGTCGCCGGCAAAGGTCAGCCCGGCCTGGGCGATCGCCTGGCGGGCCGACAGCAGTGTGAACTGCGTGAACCGGTCGTAAAGGACGATCTGCTGGCGGTTGAACACCTCGTTCGGGTCGTAATCCCTGACCTGTCCGCCGATCTGGATCGCCAGCCTGTCGACGTCGCGGATCTCCAGCGGACCGATGCCGCACTGGCCTTCCCGCATCGCTTCCTGGGTTTCGGCAACGCTCTGGCCAATCGGATTGATCGTGCCCTGTCCGGTAATGACAACCCGCTTCACGAGGCCGCCTGTTCCTTGATCAAGCCATCGACCGCAGCGATGATCGCCGCAACGGAGGAGATGTCGAAATCACTTTTCTCTGGCTCGTTGGCATTGAAGGGCACCTGGATGTCGAAGGCTTCCTCGATGGCGAAGATGCTCTCGACCAGCCCGAGGCTGTCGATGCCGAGATCTTCGAGCGTGGACTCCAAAGTCACATCGGACGGTTCCAGAACCGCCTGTTCCGCGATGATCGCAATCACCTTGTCCTGCACGCTTTCCGACATTCTTTGCAGCTCCCTGCCCATGTGAGGGGCTATTTAGTCCTCTCCGCCCGTCTTTGGAAGGTCCTTTCGCAAGGCCGCGACGTCGCGAAACAGGCGCGGCAGTCGGCGCAGCGCCTTGTAGGTCTCCACCTGCGACGACATCTTCGTCGCGGGGTAGCCCATCATCACCCGCCCCGAGGGCACGTTGGAGAGCACGCCGGTGCCGGCAGTGATCACAACATCCGAGCCGATCCTGATATTGTCGGCAAGCCCGGACTGACCCGCCATAACAACGCGATCGCCAATGACCGTCGATCCGGCGACGCCGGACTGGCCGCAAAACAGGCAGTTCTCGCCCGCGACCACGTTGTGGCCGATCATCACCATGTTGTCGATCTTGGTGCCGCTGCCGATCCGGGTTGCGCGAATGGTCCCGGCATCGATCGTGGTGTTTGCGCCGACCTCGACGTCATCGCCGATCTCCACGCCGCCAAGCGAATGGATCTTGACCCATTGGTGGTCCGTGTTCTCGACCTCGTCGCTCATGGCGGAGCGGGCCTGTTCCATACCGGAAGCCTGCGGCGTGACGAAGGAAAAGCCATCCCCGCCGATGACCGCACCGGGCTGGGCGCAGAAACGCGCCCCGATGTGGACATTGCGGCCAATGCGGACGCCCGCGTCGATCACCGCGTCGGCACCGATGGAACTGTCAGCCGCGACGCTGACATGGCTGGCTATACAAGCGTTTTCACCAATCTTCACGTCGGCGGCAATGACGACGAAAGGCGCGATGGACGCGCCTGCCCCGATCTCCGCCGTCGGGTCGATCACCGCGCTCGGATGGATGCCATCCGGCACGCCCAGCCCCCGGTCAAGCAGGCGGGTCAGCCCCGAGAGCGCGTAGCGTGGCCGCTCGATCAGCACGGCAGCCTGCAACCCCAGCGCCTGCCAGTCGGCATCGCCCCAGAGCACCGCCGCACGGGCCTGCCCGTCCTTGAGCCCCTCGGCATAGGCGGGCGCCATTGCAATCGCCAGCGCGTCGCCCCCGGCAGAGGCCGGTTCGGCAGCATGTGTGATGGAAAGCGTGGTATCCCCGACAGCGGTCGCCCCGAGCGCCTCCGCGATCTCCTGGATGGTGTGCTGCATCGGGCCGGTCCTTGCATGTAACTGTCAGGGCCGAGGTGTAGTGCATCGGGCGGAAGGGCTGCAACCCGTGGCATGCGCTGTGCGCCCGTTGAAGGCCGCAGCGTGGACCTCGGCGCTCCTGCACTGCTATCCTGCTTGACGGAACCGTCGGGGGGGGCGACACGGTATGGAAAACTTGATCGGTGGCTGCCTGTGTGGCCGCGTCCGCTTCACGGCGTTCGGAGCGCCCGACCGGGTCGGTCTCTGCCATTGCCTCGACTGCCGCAAGCATCACGGCGCCCTGTTCTACGCTGCCGCGATTTTCCCTGATGCTGCGGTCCAAGTCGAGGGCGAGACCCGCCACTACGAGGGGCGCCACTTCTGTCCGCATTGCGGCAGCTCCGTCTTTGCCACGACAGGCGCGGAGGTGGAACTGCACATCGGCGCGCTCGACCAACCCGGCCAGCTGGTGCCGACCTACGAATGCTGGAGCATCCGGCGCGAGCCATGGCTCCCCCCGTTTGCGACCAAGACCCAGCACGACAAGAATAGCTCCGACGAAGACTGACAGCCAATCGTACCCGGGACGAACGCACTTAAGAGGACCGGTTGGTGTAGCCTCACTCGGACGCGCGATCGCGCTGGCGAACTGGTGCTGAACGGCCTGCTGCCGGTTCTAACGCAAACGCCCGCGTGCAAGCGGGCGTCGGGCTGGTCGATTCACCTGGGCGCGGCGCGTCGGTCGGGACCCATGGCGGGTCAGCTTTCCGGCTTGCGGATCTGAACTCCGGCGGCCTCCATCGCCGCCCAGATCTTCGCGTCGCGTCCGTAGATATCGTGACGGTAGTTCATACGGCCCTTGGGCTGTGCGAAGGCCGTTCGATATTGCAGATGCACCGGCACCGGCACCTCCAGGTTGACCCGGCTCTCTGCTCCCGAGTTCAGCCGCGCCCGAAACAGCCCCTCGGGGTTGTCGGATTGCTCCGCCAACAGGGCATAGGCCAGGTCGAACGGCTGCCCGACCCGCACACACCCGTGGCTGAACGCGCGTCTGTCCCGCTTGAACAGGCTCTTGGAGGGCGTGTCGTGCAGGTAGATGTTGTACTTGTTTGGAAACATGAACTTCACCTGCCCGAGCGCGTTTCGCTGCGACGGCGGCTGCCGCAACCGGAACGGGAAGGTCGAGGCGGAGTATTTGGCGAAGTTCACGTTGCCACGGCTCACGGTCCGACCACGGGAATCGACCAGTTTCAGATGCCCCACCGCGTTGCGGTTCTTTTTCAGCAGCGGCAGGTATTCCTTTGTCGCGATGGAACGGGGAACGTTCCAGGACGGGTTGATGACCATGAACTCCATCGTATCGGAGAACTCCGGCGTCTGTTGGTCGGATTTGGTTTTTCCCACCACCACGCGCGTGGAAAAGGTCTCCTTGCCGTCATCTATGATGCGGGCGGTGAATTCCGGGATGTTCACCAGGATATGGCGGTCGCCTTTGGGCACATTGGTCCAGCGCTCGCGCTCCATGGCGACCATCACCTGGCTCAGGCGGTTCTCCACCTCGACGTTGAGCTCCGCCATCGTGTCGGCCCCGGCAACGCCGTCGGGCGTCAGGCCGTGGTCGATCTGAAACTGCTGCACGGCCTTCTGGAGCGCCCCGTCATAGTTCCGCGATACTGAGCGCTTCATGTAGCCCATGGCGATCAACCGGTTCCGCAGGGCAACAACCTGGGCGCCCGATTGCCCCGGCTTCAAGGCCTCCGCGTCAACTGTCGCGCCCCATCCGCCATGCGCCAACACCCTCTCCAGCCGCAACTTCTCGGCCAGAAGGGCGGTGTACTGCGGTGTTTTGGGAGCCAGCCCCCGGAAGAACACCTCCGGCGAAGTGGCTGCGAAGGACTCGAGCTGCTCAACCTGATCGCGGCGGGGCAACTGGCGAACGATGCTGCTGTCGATGCGACGCGGAACCATGGCCCCGGACTGGAGATCCTGCGCGAACCGGACGAGCATTCGGGCGGCCAGCACCTCGGCCTTGCCAAAGTCACGCGGCGTCTTCGCAGTCCGGAAAGCCGCCTCAAGGTCCCTCGGGTCATAGCGCTTCACTGGCAAGCCATGCACACCGGCCTTTGAAAGCGCGCGGAACAGGGCCGCGCGGCGGGACGTGTCATCCGGCCCGGTGAAAATCGGCTGGTAGTCGCGCGTGCGATAGAATGCGGCGATCGCTTCGTTTCCATGTGACGCCTCTGCGACGGCCTGCTTGAACGCGGTTACCTGTGCCTGAAGCGGCACGGCGGTCCAAAAGGGGAATGACAGGGCAATTGCCACCAGAAGAGCCGGAATCAATCGGCGGGGCACTGGATACCACATGGCTAATCCTTGCAAAAAATCTCGTCGAACTGTGTTGCCAGATTTCCACGCCCCTCCCACGCTTGTCCACGCACAATCGCGACATGTTGTGGCCGCGTGGCCCGGTGTGGCCTCCGAACACCGCCTATGGTGTGCCTGGAACCGACTGAGCAAATGTCCAGGCGGCAAATAAAAGCTATGTTTGTTAGGCATTTTTAAGCAGGTTTCTGCCTATTTTTCCTGCGACGGCCCGCGTGGTCAAAAAGTGCCCTTGGATGGAGAATCGGTTTGTGGCATCAAACTGGCACACCTGGGGATGAGGTGTAGAAAGACCGCAAACATATGCGGACGGTAAAAAAGCATACGGGACAGGCAAGAACCGATGACCCAAGAAAACGACGCCCCTAGGGGCTTTTCAAGGCGTGGGCTTCTCTCCGCCTTTGCCGCGACGACGCTCGTCGCCGCTCCGACCTTCTCCAACGCCGCCGGCTTCCTCAGAGGTGCGGGAGATATCCGCCGCCTCAAGATGTACAACGGCCGCACAGGCGAGCACATGGACACGATCTACTGGATCGAAGGTTCGTACATCAAGGATGCGCTGAAGGAGATCAATTCCTTCATGCGTGACTGGCGCCGCAACGAGGTCAAGACGATCGACACCCGCACGATCGATATCATGGCCGCGTCGCACAACCTCATGAATACAAACGAGCCTTATACGCTCCTGTCTGGATATCGCTCGCCGAAGACCAACGCCATGCTGCGGTCGCGCTCGGGCGGTGTTGCCAAGAACTCGTTGCACCTGAAAGGTCAGGCAGCGGATCTGCGGCTCGGCTCGCGCTCCATCCACCAGATGGCCAAGGCTGCAAAATCCTGTCAGGCCGGCGGGGTGGGTACCTATCGCGGCTCCAACTTCGTTCACATGGATTGCGGCGCTGTCCGCGCCTGGAACGGCTAGGCACGACAAACACTGCAAGGATTTCCCGACTTGCCAGGTGACCCCCGGGTCGCCTCGGGAATCGCGGCCGGCTGCCACCGGCCGCGTCTTGCGTTTCGGCCCCCGGTTGCGCTCCGCATCGCCTGATCACCGTGAACTGGGTGTCGTCGGCTTCGCCAAAGCTCGACCGGAGCGTCTATTCCACGTGTGGTCCGTCCCCTTTCCAGTATGAAAGAAATCGCTGTGACAAGGGCCGAGCCGTTCCCTAACCATCTCGCCAGTCGCGCTACGGTCTCAATGACGCCAAGCGACCCGGGATAGGGCTAGCTCACGAACCGGCACCGATCAGAGCAGTTTTCCCCAAATGGCCAACAGCGCGTGTCCGGCGCAGGGATGCAGCGACCGGGGGCAGTGACTGTCGGACAGCGGCCACGCTTGCCAATGCGCAGACAAGACGGATGGCGCGCACCCGCGCCGCGCCTGCTCTGCGAATCCCTTTGGCAAGGATACCACCGGGTGTAATCCTTTCTGGCAGGGGCGCGGTCGTTTCCGCGCGGGTCGGAGGGGTTGGCATGCCCGCTTGGCAGAAGATGTGGAACGCCCGGGGCATGTCTGCCCTCGCCACCGCTGTCGCGGTCGTCCTCACACTGCCTGGTCCGTTGGCCGCGGATCCTCCCGGACCACCTACCGCCCCGACGATGACGCCACCGACTCGCCCAATGGCCCGCCCCTATGACCCGGGACGCCCCGATATGCGCTGTACCGTCGACGGGCGCCATTGCATCGCGCTGGAAAGCTACATTCCCGACGTTTGCCGCGTGATCGAGGCGACCGCGGCAGAGGCCGGACTGGATACCGGGTTCTTCGCCCGGCTACTCTGGAAGGAGAGCCTGTACAATGCCTCCGCCGTCAGCCCGGCCGGTGCCGAGGGAATTGCACAGTTCATGCCGGGCACGGCCAGGCTGCGCGGGTTGCAGGACGCGTTCAATCCCGCCCGTGCGATGGAAGCCTCGGCCATCTACCTCGCGGAACTGCGTGATATGTATGGCAACCTCGGTCTCGCCGCCGCCGCCTACAATGCTGGTGAAGCCCGCGTGGACGATTTCCTCGCACGCGGCCGCCGCCTGCCGCCGGAAACACGCCGCTACGTGCGCGCCATCACCGGCTACACCGGCGACGAATGGAAGGACACGCCACCGGAGGATCTCGACCTTCGGCTCGACAAGGAGATGCCGTTTCAGCAGGCCTGCGTCACGCTCGCCAGCAATCGAAGACTGCGAGAGTTCCGGGTGCCGGCGAGCCGCAGCCCGTGGGGCGTCATTGTCGCCTCACACCGAAGCCGCGATATCACCGAATACCGCTATCGGCAGTTTGCGAAACGCAGCGCGACCCTGCGCGGCTTCGACGTCAGCTTTGTCCACATGAGGCTGCCCTCCCGCCACGGACGCCAGTACACCGCGCAGATCGGGGCCGCGACCCGGAAAGAGGCGAACGGCATTTGTGGGACGCTCCGCAAGGCCGGGGTAAATTGCCTTGTGCTTCGGAACTGACCAGGAGGGGGAACGGGCCCGCAACCACAGATCAACCATAGTTGGGCCAGCCACAGGAACACGCCATCAACACGGCTTTGGGAGATACGCAAACTGCGTCTTTAAGGACCCACCAGCCACCGCGGCCAGGCATCCCTCTTGAAATGCCGATGAAGCTTGCCCAGATAGGCGCAAGGTCAAGGACGCCTGCCGCTCGCAAGCACATGCTCTGGTGAAGTCCTCCCGGATACGTACATCCATGCCCGTTCGACACCGGCAGGATGGCAATGCGAGCCCCATCACTCCGCCACAGTCGACAGACGAGGCCCAAGGATGACCCGAACAGTACCGACCCAGACCACCCTTCCCACGCTCACCGAGCTGAAATCACAATCCCGCCGCCTGCGCGAAGCATTGGAGCGCTTCGGCAACAGGCTCGGCCATTCCGCCGCGCTGGAAGCGGTGGCGCAGCAATATGGCTACCGCGACTGGAACACCCTGCGCGCCGCAGCCGACAGGCCAATGCGCAACCGGCCCAAAGCTCCTGTGATGCCGGGCGATACTGTCTCCGGCCAATACCTCGGACAGGCGTTCACCGGCGAGGTCGTTGCCCTGCGCCAGTTGCAGGACGGTGCCCACTATCGCGTGACACTCCAGTTCGATGCGCCCGTGGATGTCGTGAAGTTCGACAGCTTCTCCGCCTTGCGACACCGGGTGAACGCGACCATCGATGCGCGGGGGATCTCGCCGCAGCACACTTCCGATGGACAGCCGCAACTTCGCCTCGACCTGGGGCACTGACCCGCGGCGACGTGAGCCGGGGAATGGACCCGGACCGGGCGTGCGTGAGCGCGCCCGGACAACCCGGCCAGCAGGACGCCTGCCTTGCAGGATCAGGCCGTCAACGGCCCTCGAAATGTGCCGGCCGTTTCTCCAGAAAGGCCACCACGCCTTCCTTGAAGTCGCGCGTGCGGCCACATTCGCCCTGCAGTTTTGCCTCCAGCTCCAATTGCGCATCGAGGTCGTTGCCATAGCTGTCCCGGAGTGCGGTCTTCACGCGGGAATAGGCCTCTGTCGGCCCCTTCGCGAGATGCAGCGCGCGGTTCCACCAGTGGGCGGCAAAGGCATCATCAGGCACAGCCTCCCAGATCATGCCCCAGGCATCCGCCTGTTGCGCCGTGATCGGCTCGGCAAAAAGCGACGCGCCCATCGCCTTGGCAAATCCCATCTGGCGGGGCAGCCAATAGGTTCCGCCCGCATCCGGAATCAGCCCGATCCGTGTAAAGGCCTGAAGGAAAACGGCGCTTTCGGCTGCGATCACAACATCCGCCGCCAACGCCAGGTTTGCCCCTGCCCCTGCGGCGGCCCCGTTCACCGCCGAAATCGTCGGGATTGGACAGGCGTAGATCGCTTCGAGCAGCGGCACGTATTCATCGCGCAGTGTCCGCTCCAGGTCGATATTGCCCACATTCGCCTTGTCGCCCAGGTCCTGACCTGAGCAGAATGCCCGCCCCTTGCCCGTCAGAACCACCACCCGCGCATCCCGCGCCGCCTGCCCCATGGCATCCGCGATTTCGGCGCGCATCTGCGGGTTGAGCGCATTCATCACGTCGGGCCGGTTGAGTGTGACGATGGCGATATCGTCGCGAACGACGTAGCCCAGGGTTTCATAATGCACGGGATGTCTCCTTCGAGATGAACGCGCGCAGCATAGGCAACCACGGGGCCGGGGAAAGACCCTGCGCGACAGGACGGCACGTCATTCCGCCAGGATATCCTTCAACCGCGCCTCTTCTTCCGCCGACAGCCGCTCCTCGGCGAGCGGCGCGGCCTTCCGGCGGCGCTGCACGTAGGCGACTCCGACGCCCCCGGCGAGCAGGAGCATCGCTGGCCCGGCGATCCACAGCAGCAGGTTCGCGCCACTGGTCGTGGGCTTCAGCAGGACGTATTCACCATAACGATTGACGACATAGTCGATAACTTCGTCGTTGCTGTCGCCTTCGACCAGCCTCTCCCGCACCAGAACGCGCAGATCGGCCGCCAGTTCGGCATTCGACTCGTCGATATTCTCGTTGCGACAGACGAGGCACCGAAGCTCCTTCGACAGCTCGCGCGCACGCGCCTCCAAAGCAGGATCGTTGAGAACTTCATCCGGGGTCACGGCAAAGGCCGGCAGCGCGAGCGCCATGGCAGCGGCCAGGATCAGGCGTTTCATTCTGCCGGTACTCCCGTGGCGGCGGACCTGCGCTTGCGGGCGCCCGCCGCCACGCGGTAGCGACGGTCGGATAGCGAGAAGACCCCGCCAAGCCCCATGATGATGCATCCGGCCCAGATCCAGTTGGCGAATGGCTTGATATAAGTCCGGATCGCCCAACCGCCATCCGCCTGCGGATCGCCGATAACGAGGTAGACATCGCGCAGGAAGCCGTTGTCGATCCCGGCCTCGGAGGTCGGCATCTGCGCCACCGGATAGTCACGCTTCTCGGGTGTCAGAACCGCCACCTCGCGCCCGTTCTGGTACACCGCCATGGTGGCCATGGTCGACACGTAGTTCGGACCCGGCACGCGGCTGACGTCCTGCAGTTCGATCTCGTACCCGGCATGCTCAAAGCGGTCACCGATCTGGGCCACGCGGATATCTTCCGATTCCCATGCTGTCAGCCCGGCGATTCCGAAGAGCGTGACCGCAAGTCCGCTGTGCGAGATCGCCTTGCCCCAATCGGCCCCCGGCAGGTTCCGCAACCTACGGAAACGGCTGCTCATATCGCCCCGACCGGTGCGTTTCCAAAGGTCCACGAGGGCGCCGCCGGTGACCCAGAAGGCCAATGCGAACCCAATCGGTGCCAGCATCGAGCGCCCTGTCTGCAAGGTCCAGATCAGCGCCGCGCCGGCAAGGGCCAGCACCAGCACACCCCACAGCGGCTGCAGCGTGCGTTTCAGGTTACCGCGCTTCCAGGGCAGCATGGCCCCGATCGGCAAAGCCAGCGTCAGCAGAACCATGAAGGGTGTGAATGCGGCGTCGAAGAACGGCGCCCCAACGCTCAGCTTGCGTCCGAACGCCATCTCCGCCACCAGTGGCCAGATCGTGCCCACGAACACCACGAAGGCGGCAACCGCAAGCAGAACGTTGTTGAAAACAAGGGCACTCTCGCGGCTGACGAGGCCGAAGACGCCTTTGGCCTCCATCGCGGAGGCCCGCGCAGCATACAGCGACAACGCCCCTCCCATGAAGACCGCGAGGATGGCGAGGATATAGACACCGCGCTCCGGGTCATTGGCGAAGGCATGCACCGAGGTGATTACGCCAGAGCGGACAAGGAACGTGCCGATCAGGGAAAACCCGAATGCAAGGATTGCCAGCAGGATGGTCCAGCTTTTGAGCGCCTCGCGCTTTTCGACCACGATTGCGGAGTGCAGCAAAGCGGCGGCCAGCAGCCAAGGCATGAAGGAAGCATTCTCCACCGGATCCCAGAACCAGAACCCGCCCCAGCCAAGTTCGTAGTATGCCCACCACGAGCCAAGCCCGATGCCGATTGTCAGGAACAGCCAGGCCGCCAGCGTCCATGGCCGCACCCACCGCCCCCACGCGGCATCCACCTTGCCCTCGATCAGCGCCGCGACGGCGAATGAAAAGGCCATGGAGAGCCCGACATAGCCCAGGTAGAGGAACGGCGGGTGGAAAGCGAGGCCCGGGTCCTGAAGCAGCGGATTGAGATCCTCGCCGTTCATCGGAAAGGGCTCCGCAACACGAAGGAACGGGTTCGACGTGAACAGGATGAAACCGTAGAAAGCCACCGAAATGGAGGCCTGCACCGCGAGCACCCGCGCGCGGAGCGTCGGTGTCAGGTTGCCACCGAACCATGCTGCGCAGGCGCCAAAGAGCGCGAGAATCAGGACCCAGAGCAGCATCGAGCCCTCGTGGTTGCCCCAGACGCCGGACACCTTGTAGAGCATCGGCTTCAGCGTGTGTGAGTTCAACACCACCAGCCGCAGCGAGAAATCCGAAGTGACAAAGGCGTAGGTCAACGCTGCAAACGAGGCCGCAACCAGTAGGAACTGAAGGGTTGCCAGGGGTTCGGCAACCGCCATCCAACCGGGCCAGCGCCGCGCGGCGCCCACCATGGGGACAGTCATCTGGACAATCGCGACAAGCGCGGCGAGGACGAGGGCAAAGTGGCCGAGTTCTACGATCATGGCGCGAAACTAGCTGAGGCCCCGCGCCCCGGCAACGGCCCTGCGGCACCATGCCCTCACGATCATGAGAGTGTCGCCCCCGGCGACGGCGTCAGGGGCGCTCCAGGAGCTCCTTGAGCGCCCGGTCAAGGTGGTCGGCCGCAGCCCGGTTACTGTCGAGGCTGGACATGAAGCGTCGCCCCATCAGCAACCGGAGCATCCCATCCTTCAGACGCGGCCAGATCCGGGACAAATGCGTTGGGGGCCCATTGAACCATGACATGAGCCGCTCACCCCGCCCAGGTCATCAGGAGCGCCGAGAGTACCAGTGCCCCGGCAACCGGCACCAAGAATGCGCCGCGACGATAGCCGAAGGACGTCTCCAGCACCTCGAAGTGAAGCACTGCTCCGGTCAGGTAGAGCGCAAGCACCACCAGCAGGATCTCGCTGCTCAGCATCCACACCGGCGCATCGAGCAACGCATAGAGCCACCACCAACCCATCACCATGGCCGCGCCCGCCCATGCGAAGGCCATACCAAGGGACAATGGCGACAGGCGCATCGCCCAAAGCCAGAGAAACGTCGCGGAAATCATCACCGCCATGATCGTCAACGCGCCGTAGGCGATGGAGGCGGTCCCAAGGAACCCTTGCAGCAGGAACGACGTGTGCATAGCCGCAAGAACCACGATGTATATGGAAAGTGCCTGTTTCAATTCTCTATCCTCCACGACGCACTACCCTACCCGATCCCGTGGGAGTCGTTCCCGGATGAGCGTGGTGATCTCGACTATGATCTCGGTGTTGCGGTTCAGGATGGTCCGGGTCGCATCGTCTTTCTGATGGTCACGGAACAGCAGGTAGAACACCAGGAGCACCCAGGGACCGTGTTCGGTCACGAGGGTGATCCAGAAACCCTCAGCCACGACTGTTTCTCCATTCTGACAGGGCGGCGTTGGACGACGGCTCCCCCTCTGAACCTCCGGGGGCCGCGATCCTGCGAAGTTCCCCCTCCGACCCGGCCTGCAAGGATTGGAGAGCCGCGATGCCCTCGGTCAGGTGGCCTGCTCCGGCGAGTGTGGTCGCGATCGAGCGTTGGAAGTCCTGCCCTTTCGCCTGATGGCGGGCCCCGAAGTAGAAGCCGACAATTGCGCCCAGCAGCCACCACAGCGGCTCGGGGACCAGCGCGATGCCCTGCATTCGCGAGGCGAACCAGATCGGATCGACCATTGCCGTGACGAAAAGCCCGATCGTGCCGAGCGCCATGGCCGGGCGGGGAATGCGGTTCATCCCGTCAATCACCTGGTCAAACGCAGAGCGGCGTGGCCGCGCGAACTCGGCTGCGAACTGGGCAAGGGCTGCCTGTGACCGTGCCGCGTCGCGCATTGCTCCCTTTTCCGCGTTTTCCCGGAACAGCTCCACGGTTTCGGCCACCGCGTTCCTGCCGGAGCCAAAGAGCAGTCCTGCGGCCCCCCGGATCATCTCCATGCCGCAACCCGAGCGCGGTGCTCAGCCTCCGTCAGATGAAACCGCGGGGCGACGAATTCTTCGGCCCGGGTGATCCACCCGCCCTTGCCGCCATCGCGGCGCCGCGCGTATTTCCGGCTCGCCGGCCGGCTGTCGGCGAGGGCATAGTAGTAGTTGCGACGTGCAATCCCGTAGGCGTCAGCGATCAAATCGGGCGCTTCGCGCGCGGCCCGCGCCGCCGCACCGACGGTCTGAGGCCCGATCACACCGTCCACGGAGACATTCTGCCCCATCTCGTTCAGCAGACGCTGGAGGATGCGCACGGCGTTGCGGCCCGAGTTGACATACATGTCGAAGACACTCGATTGCAGCACGATGGGCAGATCGTCGATCCGTGGACGGCGGAAGTAGTGCTCGATAAATATCCCGGTCGCCTGCTTTCGGTCCAGGCGTCGCACGTCGCGTGAGGTGATCCTTCCGTCGCCGTCCAGGTCCAGACCAAGCCGTTTCATGGTGCCGATGGTCACGCCGTATTTCGTGGCGCCCCCCGGATCATCCGGATCATTGACGTAGCCACCCTCGCGGGCGACGATCTCGGTTGCGATTGCCTCAATGTCTTTCATGGAGCCTGTTCTCCGGCACTAAATTGATGCCTTCAAAGCTCCGGGATTTGGTTTAAGAAAGATAAACCGGGGCGCGCGCTTGCGGCAGCCACGGTGACATCATGAGAGGGTTGGCGGCTCCAGGACGGCAGCGCCCCTCAGGAACCGCCCTCTTCGCCCTCCGCATGACGGTAGACACCCTGATCCTTCAGCGCATCGACCACTTCCTTGGGCATGTAGGTTTCATCGTGGCGCGCCAGGATCTCCGTCGCCACAAAGACGCCGTCCACCAGGTTCCCCGTGCCGACCATGCCCTGACCTTCGCCGAAGAGGTCAGGCAAGACCCCTGTGTAGGACACCGGCACGGATGCCCCGCCGTCGGTCACGGAGAACGTGATGGTCTCGCCTTGCCCGCGCACCAGCGTGCCTTCCTCGACAAGCCCGCCAATGCGGAAAGTCTCCCGAGATGCGGGCGGTTCGGCCACGACGGCAGACGGGGCACGGAAGTAGTTTATCCCGTCGCGCATCGCGTAGCCGATCAACGCAGTGCTCGTGGCCAATGCCACGAAGGCAACCAGAATCACCTGAATACGGCGCTTCTTCTTGAGGCCTTTCATTCCGTTCATTTTGCACTCCCTTCAGGGGTTGGCTGTCGGTCCTATGGATAGAGCGGCGCCAGCATGAGCCCGGTCGTTTCATTTTGCCCGAGCATCAGGTTGGCGTTCTGGATGGCCTGCCCCGAAGAGCCCTTCGTCAGGTTGTCCAGCACGGTATAGATCGTCGCGCGACCGGCGGCCCGTTCTTCCACGACACCGATATGCACGAAATTCGAGCCGCGCACATGCTTCGTCTGCGGAACTGCGCCAAAGGGCAGCACCTCCAGGAAAGGCTCGTCAGCATAGGCGGCCTTGAGGGCCTCGTGGACGCTCCGCGCCTCGCCCCGCACGTATGTGGTGGCCAGGATGCCGCGATTTCCGGGAACCAGGTGCGGCGTGAACTGCACTTCCACGGTCCGACCTGCGGCCTTGCTGAACTCCTGGTCGAACTCGCCCAGGTGCCGGTGCTTGCCGCCGACACCGTAGGCGTACCAGCCCTCCGAAAGCTCTGCATGCAGCAGGTTTTCCTTCAGTGACCGTCCCGCACCCGAGACACCACACTTCATGTCGATGATGATATCGTCGAGATCAATCGCCCCGGTCGACACCAGCGGGATCAGCGAAAACAGACCCGTCGCCGCATTGCAGCCCGTGCCGGCCACCAGCCGCGCGTCGCGAATCTCGTCGCGGTAGAACTCGGTCAGGCCGTAGACGGCCTCCTTCTGGAGCTCCGGCGCGGAATGTGGCTTTCCGTACCAGGTCTCATAGGCGGCCGGGTCCCGCAGCCGGAAATCGGCGCTCAGATCGACCACCTTCACATTGCGCGGCAACTGGGAAATGACCGCCTGGCTGGTGGCGTGGGGCAACGCACAAAAGCAGATGTCGATCTCGTCGAACGACAGGTCCTCGATCTTGCGCAAGGTCGGAAGCGCCAGATGGCGCAGGTGGGGAAAGACCTCCGACATCTCCATGCCAGCCTTGCGGTCGGCGGACAGCGCCCGCACATCGAGACCGGGATGGGTGGCAATAAGCCGGACAAGTTCAGCGCCCGTGTAGCCGGACGCGCCAAGAATGGCGACGGAATGGGTCATGAGACACCCTCTTCAGAAGTTATCTGGATGTAGAAAAAACGGAAAGAAACCGCAATCACGCGGCGGAGAATTCGATCTTTCGTCGCAGGAACTGCGTCGCGCGGTTCGAGACCGTGCGCGGGTCGCCGGTGGTCAGGAACTGGCTGTCCTGTCCGTCTCCGATCATTTTCGGATGACGCTCAAGGTAATCCGCCAGGCTGTCCGCAACCAGGCTCGCCTGCGAATAGACCTTCACCTCCGGTCCTAGGGCCTCCTGAAAGACCTCCTGCATCAGCGGATAGTGCGTGCAACCGAGGATCGCCGCCTCCGGTCGCGGCATCTTCCGCTTGAGCGCATCCACATGGCTGCGCACCAACGCCTCCGCGAGGATCAGGTCACCCTCTTCAATGGCATCGACCACACCACCGCAGGCCTGCGCCTCGACATCGACGCCGATCGCGCGGAAGGCCAGTTCCCGCTGAAACGCACGGCTCGAAACGGTCGCCGGTGTCGCGAACAACGCCACGTGCTGCACTTCGACCTCGCGCGGCGGCGAGTTGTCGCCCCACTGTCGCTCTGTCAGCGCTTCGATCAGGGGGACGAAGACACCCAGAACCCGCTTGTCCTCGGGAACCCAGTTTTCCTGCATCCGCCGGAGCGCCGCAGCGCTCGCCGTGTTGCACGCAAGGATCACAAGATCGCAGCCGGCCGCCCACATCCGCTCCACCGATTGCGTCGTAAGGCCATAGACATCGTCAGCATCCCGCACCCCGTAGGGCGTATGCGCATTGTCTCCGAAATAGACGAGGGGCACGTCCGGCAGACGCTTTCTCACGGCGTCCAGAACCGTCAAACCACCCAGCCCGCTATCAAATATCCCGACTGCCATCAGTACACACGGGGTCCCTTCTCGCCCTTGTCCTCCCGATACCGGTCCTCAAACTCGAAACCGTAGTCGAGAGACCTCAGCGGCTTCGGTGACAGTTTGTAGGTCTCGTTCCGCAGGAAGTCCATCATCCCCTTGGCATCACTGGCATGCTGCGCCAACGTTTCATGCGCGATGGGTTCGCCGATCACCACCCGGACCGGCTCATCGACCCGCTTGCGGAACTCCTTGATCAACAAGGCCAGCCGCAAGGTCGAATGAAGGTGGCTGGCGAACTGAAACAACCGGCTGTTGTGCCCTTCGAAGAAGATCGGCACGACTGTTGCATTCGACTTAGCGACCATCTTGGCCGTGAAGCTCCGCCAGCCGGGATCCATTGGTCGGGTAAAGGGCCTTGCAGCCGTCGACACAGTACCGCCCGGGAAGACCCCGATCGCACCGCCATTGGCAAGATAGCTCAGCGCCGCTTTCCGGGTCTCGAGGTTCTCCCGCATAGCCTCCTTGGTCTCTTCGAAGGAGACCGGAAGGATCACCTTGTTCAGGTCTACCGCTTTGCGGAACACGCTGTTGGCCAGTATGCGAAAATCACCCCGGACGATGGACAGCATGTGCCCCATCATCAGTCCGTCGAGAATTCCATAGGGATGATTGGCGATAACAATCAGCGGCCCCTCGGCGGGCAGGTTGTCGAGGCTGCCACCGACCACATCGAGGCTGAGACCGTAGCGCGCAACCATGACCCCCCAGAAGTCCTTGCCCTGCGCCACCTCGGATTCGTATCCCTCCGCGCGCTTGATCAATCCGATCCGGCCCGTCGCATTTTCCAGCATCCGCACGACAGCGCGCCCGCCACGAGAGCGGACGGAATTCGCGTAGCTGATGTCACGGGCCACATGCCGGTCGGACATGGAACACTCTCGCCTTTCGTTCGTGGACGGGTTAGCCGGATCCTGCGTTTCAGGCCAGCATATATGCGCGGAATGCGACGAATGGGAGGGGCGAGTGCCGCAGTGGCCCCGGCGCAGGTCACCGCCCAAACTCCCCCAGCACCGTCCTGCACAATCGATAGGCGGGTGAATGCGCCAGTCCGCTCCATTCCGTCGTGCGGGTCGCTCGAATGGCGCCGCTCCGGCGTCGCAGGCTGACTTCCGGGCGGTCATCGCGGGGCAATCTTCAATGTGACCGATTTCGCGGCACTGTGTGGCAGCGCCCTTTGCCGCGACCAATTCCCGTTTCCCGGGCGGCGTCCAAAACCACAATCGCCCGATCAAATCGTCTCAGGGGATTGTGGTTGCGCAGGCTCGGAGTGCATAAGGAGCGTCAACAGCGCAACAGAGAGCATAGCGGATATACCGAAATGGATTGGGACAAGCTCAGAATCTTTCACGCGGTGGCATCCGCTGGCAGCCTCACGCATGCCGGGGATTCCCTGCACCTGAGCCAGTCGGCAGTGTCCCGCCAGATCCGGGCGCTTGAAGAAAGCCTGAACACCACCTTGTTCCATCGCCATGCCCGCGGCCTGATCCTTACCGAGCAGGGTGAACTGCTCTACGAGGCGACGCGCTCAATGAGCAAGCGTCTGGAGGCGGCCTCTGCCCGCATCCGCGACAGCGAAGAAGAGGTTTTCGGTGAGCTTCGGGTGACCACCGCGCATGGGTTCGGATCGCTCTGGCTCGCACCGCGCCTGGCCAAACTCTACGCCAAATACCCCGACCTCAACATTGACCTGATGCTGGAAGAGCGTGTGCTCGACCTGCCGATGCGGGAAGCCGACGTGGCCATCCGCATGAAGGAACCCTCGCAGGCCGACCTGATCCGCAAGCGCCTGATGACCGTGCGTATGCGCCTCTATGCGTCCCGAAAATACGCTGAACAGTTCGGTATTCCCGAAACGGCCGACGAGATGCGCAATCACCGGCTGATCTGCCAGGGAACCTCTTCGACCCAGGTCGCCGCAGGCGCCTCCATGGTTCAGTGGCTGGTTGGGCATGACATCACGTCGCGGCTGAACGTGAACAACTATTTCGGCGTGCTGCAAGGCGTGATCAATCACCTCGGCATCGGTGTGCTGCCCAACTACATCGTGGAAAGCGAGCCCGATCTCATCCGCGTTCTACCGGAGGTCGAAAGCGCCGAAGTGCCGGTTTTCCTCGCCTACCCGGAGGAACTGCGCCAGTCCAAGCGTATCTCCGCCTTCCGCGATTTTGTCGTCGAGGAGATCCAGGCCGCACGCAAGAGGCTCGTCGAAGAAGCGCCCTGACGCCGCAGCCAATCGCCGCCATGGGCAAAAAATCGTTGCCCATGCATCACAGACATGGCTGCTTTTCGCACCTGCGGCAACTTTGGTCTTGAACCGAAGCGTTCAGATTTCTAAATCCTGTGTATCGACGGGCGCTGATGCGTTCGTCTTTACCTCCCTGTTGGACTTGGGCCGAGACTTGATCTCGGCCTTTTTTTTGCGCGCCGACAGAACAGGATGGTGATAATCAAGGCGTTGGATGAACAGTGTCGCTGCTGTATGCTGGCGTCGATTTCATCTCCGGAGACGTTCCATGCTCACCCGAGTCCTTACCTGTTTTTTCGCCGCCACCTTTGGGCTGTCGGCACCATCCTTTGCTGCGAAATGTGGTAACAATGCATCTGGCTTCAACGCCTGGAAGCAGCAGTTCGCGCAGGAGGCGAAGGCCTCCGGGATCAAGCAGCGTGGACTCGCGGCACTTGCAAACACGCAATATGCCAGCGCGACAATCAAGGCGGACCGCGGCCAGAAGAGCTTCAAGTACAGCTACGAAAAGTTCTGCCAGATCCGTGGCTGCAACGTGATCGTGGCACAGGGCAAGAAACGAAAGGCGCAAAACGCCGGGTTCTACCAATCGCTGGAAAACGCCTATGGCGTGCCGTCGGGCGTCATCATCGCGATCCACGGGATGGAAACCGGATTCGGGCGCTTCATGGGCGATTCTAACGTGCTGAACGCAACGGCGACGCTGGCCTACGACTGCCGCCGCCCGCACTTTTTCACGCCGCACCTTCTAGGGGCGCTGACCATGATCGACCGGGGCATGATGTCCCCCAACGCGATCGGCGCCAAGCATGGCGAGCTTGGCCACACCCAGTTTCTGCCGGGCAATGCGCTACGCTATGGTCGCGATGGCAATGGCGACGGGCGCGTGGATTTCAACAACCAGTCCGACGCGCTCTCATCCACGGCCAACTACCTGCGTCAGAAGGGCTGGAAGCCGGGGCAGAGCTATCAGCCGGGCACGCACAATTTCAACGTGCTCAAGCAATGGAACGCGGCCTCGGTCTACCAGAAATCGCTGGCGGTCATGGGGGCCCAGATCGACGGTTGACAGCCCTTCGTCAGACAACGACCAGCCCGATCCCTTTCAGCAGGTCGGCAGCCTGATCTCGCGAAATCACCGCACCGCGCAAATCCCGGGCAAGGTCGCTCAACGCGATCTTGCCAAGCCGCGCGCCGCGCAGGTCGGCATCCTCGAACCGGGTGCCGGACAGGATCGCGCCCACCAGGCTGACCTCGTCCATTTGGCACTGACGCAGGTCACACCCACTCAGATCGGCCCCATCGAAGTTGCACCCTGACACGTCCTGCCCACGCAGGTAGACACCGCTCAGATCCGCATTGGCGAAATTCGAGCGTTCCAATTGCAAGTCGAGTGTGGCGAGACCTTTCAGGACGGCGCCGGGCATTCGGCATCCCGTGAAGCGGACCTCGCTCGCCGTGGCCGCGCCGAAATCGGCCACAGTGGCACTGCATCGGTCGAAAACCACTTCGCTGAGCCTCGAAAACCGGAAGTCGGCCTGCGCCATATCGCAGCCCTCGAAGCTGCATGCGACCATCTCGGACGAACGAAGGCTGACTTCGGCAAAACGACACTTCCGGAATGACACCGCCTCCATTGCCAAATCCGCCAGATCAAGCCCCTCGAAGCTGCACTCTTCGAACGCTGCACCCGGCTTCTCCAGACGAGCAGACGCCTCACGCGTGCCCAGCCGTCGGAAGTCGATCTGCGTGAACATGTTGTCGGACATGGTGGTCTCCTCGGTGCGGAACCGGGCCGTTCCTCTGCTGCGCGCGATTGGGCACGCCAGTCCGGATCACCGGATATGCCCGAAATCGATCACACTCCACCCCGAACATGCGACCGGGGTCTACATGGTTCTCCACCGCGTGATGCGCAGCGGTCTGCTGTCGCTTGCCCGGAAACCCGGCCGATGCCTCGCAAAACTGACACCGGGGCCAAGTGGCGCCGCTCCGCCCTCTTTCCCTTTCGCCCCGCACGGCCTAAAAGCGCAGCCGACAAAGGGGAATGTTCATGCACGATCCAGCCATCACGCCGGAAATCATCGAGGCACACGGCCTCAAGCCAGAAGAATACGCCGAGATCCTGCGGATCCTGAATCGCGATCCAAACTTCACCGAGCTCGGCATCTTCTCGGCGATGTGGAACGAGCATTGCTCTTACAAATCCTCAAAAAAATGGCTGCGCACGCTCCCCACTGAAGGCCCGCAGGTCATCTGCGGTCCGGGTGAAAACGCCGGAATCGTCGACATCGGCGACGGCCAAGCCGTGGTCTTCAAGATGGAGAGCCACAACCACCCCTCGTATATCGAACCCTACCAGGGCGCTGCGACCGGCGTTGGCGGCATTCTTCGGGACGTCTTCACCATGGGGGCTCGGCCCATCGCGGCGATGAACGCGCTTTCCTTCGGGGAGCCGGATCACCCCCGGACGCGCACTCTGGTTTCCGGTGTCGTCGCCGGAATCGGCGGATACGGCAACTGCTTCGGTGTGCCGACCATCGGCGGAGAAGTCCGTTTCCATTCCGCCTACAACGGCAATTGCCTGGTGAACGCATTCGCAGCCGGCCTCGCGGAGACCGACGGAATCTTCTATTCCGCCGCCTCCGGTGTCGGCATGCCGGTGGTCTACCTCGGCGCGAAGACCGGCCGCGATGGCGTCGGCGGTGCAACCATGGCGTCCGCAGAGTTCGACGATACAATCGAGGAAAAGCGCCCCACGGTTCAGGTCGGCGACCCTTTCACTGAAAAGCGGCTGATGGAAGCCTGCCTCGAGCTCATGCAGACCGGCGCCGTGATCTCGATCCAGGACATGGGCGCAGCCGGGCTTACCTGTTCCGCCGTGGAGATGGGCGACAAGGGAAAGCTGGGTATTCGCCTGAACCTTGATGCCGTGCCGCAGCGCGAAGAAAACATGACGCCCTACGAGATGATGCTCTCCGAAAGTCAGGAGCGAATGCTCATGGTCCTGCGCCCGGAGAAGGAGGCCGAGGCCCGCGCCGTGTTCGAGAAATGGGATCTCGACTTCGCAATCGTCGGCGAAACCATTGCCGAGGATCGTTTCCTGATCCAGCACAGGGGCGAAACCGTCGCCGACCTTCCGCTGGCCACGCTCGCGGGATCGTCGCCCGAGTACGACCGCCCGTGGGTCGAAACGCCACCCGCGCCGGAGATGGACCCGGTGCCGGAAATCGACGCAATCGATGCGCTCCGGGCGCTGATCTCCTCGCCGAACTACGCCCACAAGGGCTGGGTCTTCGAACAGTATGACCACATGGTGATGGCCGATACCGTCCGTGTCCCCGGCCAAGGCGCCGGGATCGTCCGGGTCCACGGCACCAGGAAAGCGCTCGCTTTCACGTCCGACGTAACCCCACGCTACGTCCGTGCCAATCCCGAAGAAGGCGGCAAGCAGGCGGTGGCCGAAGCTTATCGTAATCTCTGTGCGGTTGGCGCAAAGCCACTGGCAACAACGGACAATCTCAACTTCGGAAATCCCGAGAAGCCCGAAATCATGGGCCAGTTTGTCGGCGCCATCAAGGGTATCGGCGCGGCCTGCGCCGCGCTGGATGTGCCGATCGTCTCCGGCAACGTCTCGCTCTACAACGAGACCGACGGCGAACCGATCCTGCCCACGCCGACAATCGGCGCAGTGGGTTTGCTCGACGATCTGGATCACCTGATTGGCCGTGAGGCCCGCGAAGGCCATGTCCTCCTTCTGCTGGGCGAGACCGAGGGCCACCTTGGCCAGTCGGCTCTGCTTCACGAAGTCTTCCGCCGTGAGGACGGGGATGCGCCCCATGTCGACCTCGACAAGGAATGGGCACATGGCGAGTTCATCCGTGCCAACCGCGACTGGATCGACGGGTGCACCGACCTCTCCGACGGGGGGCTGGCCCTCGCCGCATTCGAAATGGCCGAGAGCGCCGACGTCGGCGTGATCCTGGACCCGGCGGACACACAAACGCTCTTTGGGGAGGATCAAGGGCGCTACCTGATCACCTGCTCCTACGACAAGGCAGAGGCGTTGATGGTTGCGGCAGGCCAGGCAGGTGTGACGCTTCAGACCGTCGGGCGCTTCTCCGGCGACACGGTCCGCATGGGAGGAAGCGAAGCCCCGCTTTCCGAACTCTCCGCGATCTTCCGTGGAGCCTTCGCGGAGGCAGTGGGCTAGGGCCCTTCTTTCGGCGAGATGCCGCCTTGCAAGCCGCGACCATTGCCCTTCACAAAGGGCGATGGCCACATATGGTTGGGGTGAAGCCCTCGCCCACGGGGCGGCCACGATCGCGGTTCATCGCTGCATCGGGGGGATCGACCTGCCATGTCGGGACCGGACCTCACTTGGCGTTGTCTTGGCGCCCCGAGGTTCGCACCGGGGCCACCAAGCCGTGCCCGAACGCGCCGACTGCAAGTGCACCTGAATTGTGACCACCACCATCCATTGGCATGCGCCTAGGGTCAGGACTCATTTTGGCAGCCAAAAGAAGACGATGGCTGCGATGCAGATGGCAGACAGGAACAGGTCTCCGCATCTTTCGTAGCGGGTGGCGATGCGGCGCCAAGTCTTCAAGCGAGCAAAGGCATTCTCGATGCGGTGGCGCTTCCTGTAGAGGCGCCTGTTGTAGGATGCGGGCTTCTTTCGTTTCGCCCTGGGCGGGATGCAGGTCCGCACACCCTTGCGTTTCAGTTTGTCGCGGAACCAGTCTGCATCGTAACCTTTGTCGCCGAGCAGGCGTTTCGCCTTCGGCAGATCACCCAGCAGGCCGACTGCACCCCGCGCATCGCTCATCTGGCCTGGTGACAGGAAAAACGACAGTGGGCGATCCCGACCGTCTGACACCATGTGCAGCTTGGAGTTC